>CAWGBY010000031.1:0-20052 GCA_963820855.1 uncultured Acidobacteriota bacterium | reverse complement strand
CGTACTTCACGTAGGCGATGGAGCGGCCGTCGGGCGACGCGTCCGGCTGATAGTCGTATCCGGGTCCGGAGGTGAGCTCGACGGCGAGGTCGGAATCGATCGCTTGCCGCCAGAGCGAGCCCGCCATCGAGAACACGAGCGCGCGAGCGTCGGAAGTCCAGGCCAAGGAGCTCGGGCCCGAAGTGAGCTGCGGGAGGTACATCTCCCGGTAGTAATAAGGATGGGGAACGGCGATTTGCTTCAGCACCGGCTCGCGCTGCGCCGCGGCCGTCGAAGCGACGGCGAGGAGCATCATCAAAATACGCACCTTCACTCCATTTCCATTCTCTCCGCCGCCCGCAGCGACGGCTTACGGGCGGCGAAGTATGCGAGACCGGAGGCGACGCCGAGGCCGAAGCCGATCGCATGCGCGCGATAGCTCACCTCCGGTTCGAAGACCGTCGGAATCAAAACGATGATGGAGAATCCCACGGCGCGCAATGTGCGTTTTCCGAGACCCACGCGCCGCTCGACGAGAAGATAGAGCATAAGCCAGAAGCCGCCCATCCAGTAGACGACTCCGGAGGCTCCGACGAGATTCGTATTCGGCTCGTAGGCCGTGAGCGTTATAGCGGTCGTCAAAGCGCCGCTCGCGACGGATAGCAAGGGGAAGACGAGCGGCCCGTAGTAGCCGTAGAGGAGGAATCCGAGGAGTCCGAAGACGAGAGCGTTCGCGGCGAGGTGCTCGAAGTCGGCGTGGGCCAGGATCGAGGTGAAGAGCCGAAAGTACTCGGAGCGTCCGAAGACCGCCTCTCGACTCGCGGGGAGAAACCGCGCCAGCCCCGCCGCGTTCGTCCAGTAGACGAGCGATCCGAGAAGCAGCATGGCAACGGAAGCCGCTGCCACCACGAGGCTCCCGCGGGCCGGCTTTCGCGTGAGAAGCGTCTCGGTGACGACGTAGCCGGAGAGAAAGCTCCCGGACATGACAGAGGGGCAGTGTAACATGGCCGCATCGAGCGCCTTTGCAAGCGAGCGCCGCTGGACTAGAATTGCCTTTTAGTGCAGCGCGACTTTAGGGGTTACCTGGTCCTCGAGGATGGGCGAGTCTTCGAGGGGAGTCCTTTTGGCGCCAGGCGCGAAGCGTCGGGCGAGGTCGTTTTCCACACTGGCCTCACCGGGTATCAGGAGATCCTGACCGATCCCTCGTACTGCGGGCAGATTGTCACTCTCACGTACCCTCATATCGGAAACTACGGCGTCAACCGCGAGGACGAGGAGTCCGATCGCATCCGGGTCGAGGCGCTGGTCGTGAAGGATCTCTCCCCCATCGCGAGCAGCCATCGCTCCGAAGGGACTCTCTCCGATTACCTCGCGAAGAACGGAGTCCCCGGGCTTTCCGGAATCGACACCCGCGCGCTTACGCGGCATATCCGGACACGAGGAGCGATGCGTGCGATTCTGACCACCGAGGAGAATCGCGATGCTTCCGGCGCCGAACGAGTTCAACGGGAAGTCCAAAGCATGGCGGGCTCGGATTTGGTGCGGCGCGTGACCTGCGCCGCGCCTTACGAGTTTCCGCCGGCAGCCGAGGGACGCCTTCACGTAGTCGCTTACGATTTCGGCATCAAGCGGGGAATCCTGAAGTCGCTCGCCCGCCACGGCGTCCGGACGACGGTCGTGCCCGCGGAGACCCCGGCCGAAGAGGTTCTCGCACGGAAACCGCACGGAGTTCTCCTCTCGAACGGCCCGGGCGATCCTGAGCCTCTCGAGTACGCCATCGGCTCCGTGCGGAAGCTTCTGGGACGGGTGCCCCTCTTCGGGATTTGTCTCGGTCACCAGATCCTCGGTCTTGCGGCGGGGGCGAAGACGTTCAAGCTTCTCTTCGGGCACCACGGCGCGAATCACCCGGTGAAGCGCACCGAAGACGGCGCCGTCGAGATCACTTCGCAGAACCACGGATTCGCCGTGGATCCCGACTCTCTTCGCGGGCTCGCCGTCGAGAAGACCCACGAGAACCTGAACGACGGGACCCTCGAGGGATTCCGGCTGAAGGACGTTCCCGCGATGAGCGTCCAGTATCACCCCGAGGCGTCGCCCGGTCCGCACGATGCCGCGTACCTCTTCGGGAGGTTCATCGAGATGATGGAAGCCTGAGCCCATGCCTCGCGATACCAGCATCAAGAGCGTGATGGTCCTGGGCTCGGGGCCGATCGTGATCGGCCAGGCGGCGGAGTTCGACTACTCGGGAACCCAGGCGGTCAAGGTCCTGAGGCAGGAAGGCGTTCGCGTCGTCCTGGTGAACTCGAACCCGGCGACCATCATGACCGACCTCGAGCTCGCGGACGCGACCTACATCGAGCCCCTGACCGTCGATCACGTGGCGCCGATCCTGGAGAAGGAAAGTCCCGACGCGATCCTGCCCACAGTGGGCGGCCAGACGGCGCTCAACCTCGCGGTCGCCCTCTCCGATGCCGGCGTTCTCGATCGTCTCGGCGTCCGTCTCATCGGCGCCCGGGTGGAGTCGGTGCGTCTCGCCGAGGATCGGGAGCGCTTCAAACACGCGATGATCGAGGCGGGGCTCGACGTCCCCAAGAGCGGTCACGTCGCCTCCCCCGAGGAAGCGCTCGCGCTCAGCGAGAGCCTGGGCTATCCCGCGATCCTGCGGCCGTCGTTCACTCTCGGGGGCACGGGGGGCGGCATCGCCTACAACCGCGAGGAGCTCACGGATCTGGTGAAGCGGGGCTTGAGGCTCTCGCCCATCCACCGGGTGCTCCTGGAGGAGTCTCTCCTCGGGTGGAAGGAGTTCGAGCTCGAGGTGATGCGCGACGCCGCCTCGAACTTCACCGTCATCTGCTCCATCGAGAACTTCGATCCCATGGGAGTCCATACCGGGGATTCGTTAACCGTGGCGCCGGCGCAGACCCTGACCGACGTCGAGTATCAGACGATGCGCGACGCCGCGCGGAAGGTGATCGAGGCCGTCGGGGTCGAGACCGGCGGCAGCAACATTCAGTTCGCAATTTCTCCCGAGACCGGGCGCATGGTGGTCATCGAGATGAACCCGCGAGTCTCGCGAAGCTCGGCTCTCGCTTCGAAGGCCACCGGGTTCCCGATCGCCAAGATCGCTGCGAAAGTCGCGCTCGGCTACCGGCTCGACGAGATCGAAAACGACATCACCCGCACGACGCCGGCGAGCTTCGAGCCGGTCATCGACTACGTCATCGTGAAGATCCCCCGCTGGAACTTCGAGAAGTTCCCGCTCGCCGACACGACGCTCGGGGTGCAGATGAAGTCGGTGGGCGAGGTCATGGCCATCGGCCGTCACTTCCGCGAAGCACTCCTCAAGGCCACGCGTTCCCTCGAGCTCACCGACGAAGGCGTCGGCATCGTCCGGGGGCTGGAAGTAGAAGAGTCGGAGCTCGCGGCGCGGCTCCGCGTTGCTCGCCCCGACCGTCTCGCGGTGATCTTCGGGGCGCTCTACCGGGGCTGGTCGGTCGCTTCAATCGCCCTCCTCACGAAGATCGATCCGTGGTTTCTCGAGCAGCTCGCGATCGTGACTCACCTCGGTCGAAGACTGTTGGGGGAGGACCTCACGCTCGACCTCCTTCGGGAGGCGAAGGAGTGCGGCTTCTCCGATCGTCAGATCGCCTCCTTCCAGGGGAAGACCGAACGGGAGGTTCGCGAGCAGCGGGGATCGATGCGGCCGGTATTCAAGCGCGTCGACACCTGCGCCGCGGAGTTCGAGTCCTACACTCCGTATCTCTACTCCACGTACGAGAAGGAGAGCGAGTCCCAACCGACCGACCGCCGGAAGCTCATGATCCTCGGGAGCGGTCCGAACCGCATCGGCCAGGGTATCGAGTTCGACTACTGCTGCTGCCAGGCCGCCTTCAGCCTGCGCGAGGCGGGTCTCGAGTGCATCATGGTCAACTGCAACCCGGAGACGGTCTCGACCGACTACGACACATCGGACCGCCTCTACTTCGAGCCTTTGACCCTCGAGGACGTTCTTCACATCGTTCAGGAGGAACGGCCCGAGGGGGCGATCCTGCAGTTCGGAGGCCAGACGCCGCTGAAGCTCGCGCGGGCTCTCGAGCGCGAGGGGGTCCCCATCCTGGGAACGTCCCCCGACAGTATCGACGCCGCCGAGGATCGGCACCGGTTCTCCTCGCTTCTGAAGGAGCTCGACATCCCCCAGCCCGAGAGCGCCACCGTTCGATCGATGGACGAGGCGCTCGAGGCGGCTCACCGCCTCCAATACCCCATTCTCGTCCGGCCCTCTTACGTTCTCGGGGGCCGCGGTATGGCCATCGTCTACGACGACAAGCACCTGCAGTCTTACTTCAAGGAGGCCGCTGCGGCATCGCCCGAGCACCCGGTCTACATCGACCGTTTTCTCGAGGCGGCCTTCGAGGTGGACGTGGACGCGATCTCAGACGGTGAGGACGTGGTCATCGGCGGAATCATGGAGCACATCGAGGAAGCGGGGATCCACTCGGGTGACAGCTCCTGCGTCCTTCCGACCTATCTCGTCGGGGAGAAAGACCTCGAGACGATCCGCTCGCACACCCGGCGCATCGCGAAGGCGCTTCGGGTGAAAGGACTCCTGAACGTCCAGTACGCGGTCAAGGCGGGCACGGTCTACGTTCTCGAGGCGAACCCGCGCGCCTCGAGAACCGTCCCTTTCGTGAGCAAGGCCACCGGCGTTCCCCTGGTGAAGGCCGCCCTCCGCGTCATGCTGGGCGAGAAGCTCTCCTCCCTCGGGCTTCCGGAGGAGCTTTCCATCCCTCACGTCGCGGTGAAAGTCCCGGTGCTGCCCTTCGCCAAGTTTACCGGTGTCGATACGCTTCTCGGTCCGGAGATGAAGTCCACCGGCGAAGTCATGGGCATCTCCGACGATTTCGGCATGGCTTTCGCCAAGGGCCAGATCGCGGCGGGACAGAACCTTCCCACCGAGGGTACGGCGTTTCTTTCGGTGAACGATCACGACAAGCCCGGAGTGGTGCACATCGCTCGAAGGCTCGCCCGGCTCGGATTTCAGCTCATGGCAACAAGGGGCACCGCGGCGGAGCTCCGCACCGCCGGCCTCGCCGTCGAGCGCGTCTTCAAAGTAAACGAGGGGCGCCCGAACGTCGCCGACCATATGCTCAGCGGGAAGATCGACTTGATGATCAACACCCCCCTCGGGCGAGAATCCTTCTACGACGAGGCGTCGCTGCGAAGGACGGCGCTCCACCTCGGAATCCTTTCGGTCACAACCTTGACCGGAGCGAACGCCACCGTCGCCGGCATCGAGGCATTGAAGCGGGGCGGCGATCGGGTGCGGAGCCTTCAGGCGATGCATCCCGCGCGGATCCTGCAGAGCCCTCAACCCGAGCGCAGGGCGAGCGAAGCGAGTCGCGGAGCGAGAGCGCTGGGGGTGGGGCCCGAGCGCAATGATTGAGAGCCCTCAGCCCGAGAGCAGGGCGAGCGAAGCGAGTCGCGGAGTGAGAGCGCTGGGGGTGGGGCCCGAGCGCAATGATTGAGAGCCCTCAGCCCGAGAGCAGGGCGAGCGAAGCGAGTCCCGGAGCGAGAGCGCTGGGGGTGGGGCCCCGGCGCAATGATTGAGAGCCCTCAGCCCGAGAGCAGGGCGAGCGAAGCGAGTCCCGGAGCGAGAGCGCTGGGGGTGGGGCCCCGGCGCATTGATTGAAGACCTGATGCCGAAAAGACCGCCAGCCCCGACGACGAGCGTCCTCGAAGCGATCGGGGGAACACCGCTCGTCGAGCTCACCCGTCTCCCCCCCGAGGGCTATGCCCGGGTTTTCGTGAAGCTCGAGTACTTCAACCCCACCGGCTCCTACAAGGACCGGATGGCGAAGGCGATGATCGAGGGCGCCGAGCGGCGCGGGGAGCTTCGGCCGAAGGCGACCGTCGTCGAGTACACCGGCGGGAGCACGGGGTCTTCTCTCGCTCTCATCTGCGCCATCAAGGGCTATCGCCTGAAGCTCGTCTCCTCGGACGCCTTCTCGAAGGAAAAGCTCGACACCATGCGGGCCCTGGGAGCGGAAGTGATTCTGATCCCGAGCGATGGAGGTCGGATCACCCCCGACCTCATCCCGCGCGCCCGCGCGGAAGCGAAGCGTATCCACGAGGAGGAGGGCGCTTTCTGGACCGACCAGTTCAACAACTCCGATGCCGTCGAGGGCTACAGCGGGATCGGTCGCGAGATCTTCGCTCAGCTCGACGGCACCCCCGATGCCTTCGTTGGTGCGGTGGGAACGGCGGGCATGCTCGTGGGGGTTTCGACCGCTCTCAAAAAGAAGGGGACCCGGATCGTGGCCCTCGAGCCCGCTTCCTCGCCGATAATCACCCAGGGCCGGTCGGGGACTCATCGGGTGGAGGGGGTGGGGGCGGGCTTCGCGCCTCCCCTTCTTCACCGCGATTTCTACGACGAGGCCATCGCCATCGACGAGACGGACGCTCGGGACATGGCGCGAAGGCTGGCGCGGCAGGAGGGTATCTTCGCCGGTACTTCCACCGGCATGAACGTTCTCGGCGCTTTGGTCCTGGCATCGAGGCTCGGTCCCGGCAAGAGGGTCGTGACCGTGGCCGTCGACACCGGGCTCAAATACCTGGCAGGAGATCTATATCGATGAAGAAAGCGGCACCGATGAAAGGAAGCTTCACGACCGACGCGGCACTTTTGATTCTGCGACTCTCCGGTTTGGGACTCGCCCTTGCCCATGGCTGGCCCAAGATCGAGCGGCTCTTCTCGGGCCAAGGCGCTCCATTCGTCGAGGGCGTCGCGAACCTCGGGTTCCCCTATCCGGTGGTCTTCGCCTGGGCGGCGACGCTCGCGGAGCTGGTGGGAGGCTTCCTGATCGCCCTCGGCCTTCTCACGCGCGTGGCCGCGGGCTTCGCCGCGTTCACGATGTCCGTCGCCGCCTTCCTGCGACATCGCCTCGCGCAGCAGACGCTCGCGTTCTTCGGAATCAACCCGGTTACCGAGGACGTTCTCGAAAGCTGGGGCAATCCTGAACGGGCGGCGGTCTACCTCTTGATCTTCCTTGCCCTCACCCTCATGGGAGGCGGACGCTTTTCGCTGGACCGCTTGGTCAAACGGTCCTGAAGAACACTTGCATGTATATCCATCGATGTGGTATATTTATGCATGACCCGAAAGGAGTCTAAGATCCCAAAGGAGTCCAAGAAAACGATGAGCTCGAAAAAAGTCGTTCTCGCATACTCGGGCGGACTGGACACGTCGTGCGCGATCCCCTGGTTGAAGGAAAACTACGACTGCGAGGTCATCGCAGTCCTGGCCGACGTGGGCCAGGGCGAGGACCTGGAGCAGGCCGCAGCGAAGGCCCGCGCCATCGGCGCGTCGAAGACCTACCTCGAGGACCTGCGCGCGGAGTTCGTCCGCGACTACGTGTTCCCCGCTCTTCGTGCGGGGGCCAAGTACGAGGGGAAGTATCTCCTCGGGACGTCTCTCGCCCGGCCGCTCATCGCGAAGCGCCAGGTGGAGATCGCTCTCGATGAGGGAGCGACCTCTCTTTCCCACGGCTGCACCGGCAAGGGCAATGACCAGGTTCGCTTCGAGCTCACCTATCAGGCGTTAGCACCCGAGCTCGAGGTGTTAGCACCCTGGCGGATCTGGAACATACGCTCGCGCGAGGACGCTCTCGCCTACGCCGCGGCTCACGGCGTTCCCGTGAGCCAGAGCAAGGAGAATATCTACAGCCGCGACCAGAATCTCCTGCACCTGAGCCACGAAGGCGGAGTTCTCGAGGATCCCTGGTCGCCGCCGCCGGCGAACCTCTACCAGCTGACCGCGTCGGCGGAGTTTGCTCCCGGCGCGCCGGAGCTCGTAGAGGTCGCGTTCAAGCGCGGGATTCCGTTCTCGGTGAACGGCACGCCTCTCTCCCCCATAGCACTTCTCGAGAAGCTCAACGAGCTCGGGGGCAAGCACGGCGTCGGACGGCTGGATATCGTGGAGAACCGGCTCGTGGGGATGAAGTCGAGAGGGGTCTACGAGACTCCCGGTGGATCCATCCTTCACGAGGCGCACGAGGCGCTCGAGAGCATCACCCTGGACCGCGCAACCTCGCATTTCAAGACCGTCATCGCGAGCCGCTACGCGGACCTGGTGTACGACGGACAGTGGTTCTCGCCTCTGCGCGAGGCCCTCGATAGCTTTGTCGACACGACTCAGGACACCGTGACGGGTGAGGTCCTCGTCCAGCTCTACAAGGGGACTGCATCCGCCGTGGGGCGGAGGTCGCCCTTCAGCCTCTACTCGGAGCAGTTCGCGACGTTCGGCGAGGACGAGGTCTATCGCCAGTCGGATGCGGAGGGCTTCATCCGTCTCTTCGGGCTTCCGCAGCGGATCCGCCACCTGACCCACAAAGCGAACCAGGGCAAGCTTTCGCCGATGCTCGAGAAATGGCAGGAGAAGGCCTCGCTGGAGAAAGTAGGCTCGGTCTAGGGCCTGGGCACCGGGCTCGGAGGGCCCGTCCTCCCCGCGCGGAGCCTTCAGCCCACAGCCGCGGGGGTGGGGCCCCGCGGCGCTGATAGAGGAGCGCGGGGAGCGAGCGCGCCGAGGAGGCGCGCGAGCACTAAGATGAAAAAGCTCTGGGGCGGCCGATTCCGAAAGCCTACCGCTCCAGAGCTCGAAGCCCTCTCCCGATCGATCGAGTTCGACCGCAGGCTATGGCTCGAGGACGTCCTCATCAATCGCGCGTACGCGCGTGAGCTCAAGGAAGTCGGCATCCTCTCGGCCGCGGAGCTCGAGCAAATCCTGAAGGGGTTGGAAGCGGTCGAGTCCAAGTTACGCGAGACCCCGCCCCTCGCGGACGAAGACATCCATACCGCGGTCGAGCGCGTTCTCGCCGAAGTGATCGAGGACCCCGAGGTCGCCGCCAAGCTTCCGACGGGTCGAAGCCGAAACGACCTCGCGGCCACGGGCTTCCGCATGCACCTCGCCGTCGCGATCGCGGGCGCACTCGAAAACGTCCGCAAGATCCAGACGGTCCTCGTCGAGAAAGCAAAGGTGTCGGCGAACGTTCTTCTCCCCGGCTATACCCACATGAGACGGGGCCAACCGGTGGTGTTCGCCCAGTATCTTCTCGCCTGGTTCTGGGCGCTCGAGCGCGACCGCGCGAGGCTCACCGCCGCGGGCGAAAGGGCGCTGGAGCTTCCACTCGGCGCCGGGGCGCTGGCGGGAAATCCCTTCGGCGTCGATCGCAATCGCCTCGCCCGCGAACTCGGGTTCCCCACGGTCCTTCCCAACAGCATCGACGCCGTGTCCTCGAGGGACTACGCGCTCGAGTTTCTTTCCTCCGCCGCGATTCTCGGGGTGAACCTCTCGCGCATGGCCGAGGATACTGATCCTCTGGTCGGGTGCCGAGTACTCGTTCGTCTCTTTCGACGAGAGCTATGCCACCGGCTCGAGCCTCATGCCGCAGAAACAGAACCCCGACGGCCTCGAGCTCGTTCGAGGAAAGACGGGGCGCCTTCTGGGCGATCTGGTCTCGCTTCTCACCACCGTGAAGGGTCTTGCCACCGGCTACCAGCGCGATCTCCAGGAGGACAAGGAGCCGGTTTTCGATGCTCTCGATACGCTGAATCTCACGCTTCCGGTGATGGAAGGAGTCATCGGCTCCCTCGTCGTCCGGGAGGAGCAGATGGCGAAAGCGCTGTCCTTCGACCTCCTGGCCACGGACCTTGCCGAATACCTCGTGCGGAAAGGTGTTTCCTTCCGGCGCGCCCATGACATCGTGGGCCAGGTGCTCGCCCGGGCCGAAGAGAAAGGAGTCGAGCCCTTCGAGCTTCCTCTCGAAGACCTTCGAACGTTGTCCCCGAAGTTCGACTCCGACGTCGCCTCCGCCTTCGACTTTCGCGCTTCCGTCGAAAGACGCGACAGCGAAGGTGGAGTCTCCGCCCGGGCGATCGAGGCCCAGATCCGCAAAGCGGAGAAGGCCCTTAGTCGATGATGTCGATATCGACTCGATAGCCTCCCGCGAGTTTTTGTGAACTAATCCGCCGGCAGGAATGAGTCCCGCCTCGGCGTTTCCTCCAGTCCCGGACGCGCTGCGCTCCCGCAGTCCACTCGGCTATCTGAAGTTCTACGGCCCGGGAGCCATCATCGCGTCCGTCACCATTGGCAGCGGTGAAACGGTCTTCGCCGCTCGCGCTGGAGCGACATTCGGCTACGCCCTGGTTTGGTGCCTCCTTCTCGTCTCGGCGTTGAAGGCGATCCAGGCGTACTCGGGTATGCGTGTCATCACGCTCACGGGTAGGCACCCCGTGCACTACTGGGCCAGGATGAACGGGCCCCAAGGCTGGTTTCCCCTGCTTCTCGGGATCGTGGCCCTCTTCATCATGGCTTCGACGTTCGGAGCACTCCCCAAGGCTCTCGCGACTCTCTTGATGCAGCTCCTCGAGCGAGGTCCCGACTTACCGGCCTACGAAACTCATCTGAATCTGATCGCGAGCGCGATTCTCGTCGTCTGTGCGCTTTCCGCGATGGGAAGTACGTACCGCACCCTGGAGGTCGGTCAGACGGCCATCATCCTCCTTTTCCTTGCCTTCATCGCGGCTTCCTTCGTGGCGCTGCGGCCAGATGTTTGGATGCTGCTGAAGAGCGCTCTCATCGTCTCATTCCCCGACTATCCGGATTGGGTGCGGGAGAGCTACCCCGGGATCGCCGCGCGCCCGCCCTGGGTCGAAGCGATGACCTTCATCGGACTCATCGGCGGAAACAGTACCGACTACATGGCGTACTTGAGCTTCCTGCGCGACAAGCAGTGGGGCCTTGCGGGAAGACTCACCGAGTCCGAAGAGGCAGGGGACTCTCCGCCGCCGACCGATCCGGAGGAAATCTCCAAAGGACGGCTCTGGCTGCGCGCGCCCCTGACCGACATGCTGCTCTCCTTTTCCATGGTCGCGATGTTCTCCATCATCTTCCTCGTGCTCGGGGCTTCGATTCTCGCTCCCGCCCGGTTGGTGCCGCACGAATCCGAGCTCCTGAGCGTTCAGGCGCGCTTCCTCACCGAGCTCCACCCTCGGCTGACCCCCCTCTACATCGTGGGCATCGTCACGGTGTTCCTGGGAACGATCTATGGCTCCTTCGAGCTCCAGACGCGAGCGCTCTACGAATGTGGGCGCGTGGTGTCGAATCGATGGAAGCGGGCCACGATATCGAGCTTCCGGCGTTTCGTCGTCCTTTACGGAGTCACGAGCGGGCTCCTTCTCATCTGGACCCGGTGGGATCCCGTCACTTTGTTTACTCCGGCCATCCTTCTCAGCGTCGTGGCATCGGGTTTGTGGTGTTTCGCGATGCTTTGGGTGGACCGGCGGTTCTTGCCGAGGCCTTATCGGATGTCCGCCCCGCTTGCAGTGGGACTCCTGATTGCCGGCGTCGTCCTGACGGCTTTCGGGGTCCAATCGATATACGCCTTCTTCTCGTAGGAGGTCGACACCTTGATTCGGCTCCCCCGCGAACGCTAACCTCGTCGGCGTGGGACCGAGCATCCTCGTCGTCCGCCTGAGCTCCATGGGCGACCTGGTGCACACTCTTCCCGCGGTCGCCGCCCTCAGGCAGCGTTTTCCCGACGCGCGCATCGATTGGCTCGTCGAGAGCCCGGCATCGAGACGTCCTTCTGGACAATCCCGACGTCGAGCGGACTCATCGAGGTCGATACCCTCGGCTGGAGGCGAAGACTCCTCTCGCCCCGGACCTGGCGAGAAATCCGCCGATCGATCGCGAAACATCCGCGAGCGCCGCTACGATTTCGTCCTCGACCTCCAAGGCACGCATCAAGTCCGCGGTGTCGGCCTTTCTCGCGCGCAGCGACCGCCGCATCGGATTCGGCGCCGGGCCACCTGAAGGAGCGGGCGGCGGCTCTTCTTTACACGGAGCGGGTCTCCGCGAACGGGGGGAGGCCGCACGTCATCGATCGCCACCTCATCTTCTGCGCGCTCTCGATATCGATACGGAAGAGCGCCGCTTTCCCATTTCGCGTTCCTCCGGCGGCGGAAGCCGCGGTCGAGACCGAGCTCGCCGCGTATGAAACTTCAGCGATTACGTCCTGCTGAACTCCGGGGGCTCGTGGGTGACCAAGAGGTGGAGTCCGGAGAGATTCGGTCGGCTGGCCGCCGCAATCGAGCGCGAGTGGAAGCTCGCCTAGCCTCGTGGTGTGCGGGACCCGGAGAAGAGGGGATGGCGCGGGAGGTCGTGGCGGCCTCAGAGGGCGCGGCGCGGCTCGCGCCGCGGACGTCTCTCCGGGAGCTCGTCCCCTATATAAGGAGGGCGCGGCTCTTCGTCAGCGGCGACAGCGGCCCTCTTCACCTCGCGTCCGCCTGCGGTGTTCCCGCGGTCGGAATCTTCGGCCCGACCGACCCGGCGCGAAACGGCCCCTTCGGCGAAGGCGATGAAGTGGTCTGGAAGGAGGTCGCCTGCTCGCCCTGCTACAAGCAGCGATGCCCGGGGTACGGCAACGTCTGTCTCACCGCGATCGAGGTCGACGACGTCCTCGGCGCGGTGAGAAAGAGGCTCGGCGGCGAAATGATCGACTACGAACGGTTCCGCGGACGACGCCCGCTGGTTCGGCGAGCCTTTCGACCATCTCGTGGTGTCCGGTTTCCTCGAGCCGGAGCTCGCTCGAGCCGGTGCTCTCCGGATTTCCGGCTATCGAAAAGGGCGGGAGCTTCCCCGAGAGCGAGCTCTCGTTCGGCCCCGGCTTCGCGGGTCTTCTCGAAGAGCTTCGCGGGCCCGAGCTCCGGGCGGCGGTGGCGGAGAAGTTCGGAATCGACCTCGAGGGAAAACCGGCGATGGTCACCGTGCGGGGTCACGCGAGGGCCAAGGACGGCCGCATCCACACCGACACCGAGACGAAGATCGTGACCGTGCTCTTGTACCTGAACCCCGGATGGAAAGACGAGGGCGGTCGGCTTCGCCTCCTTCGGTCGAAGGCGAGCCTCGACGACTACTTCGCGGATGATTCCGCCGGAGGCCGGGACGGCGGTTTTCTTTCGCTGCACGGACAACGCCTGGCACGGGCACACGCCTTACGTGGGCGAGCGGCGCGCCATCCAGCTCAACTGGGTGACGGACGAGAGCGTGGTGCGGCACGAAGAGCGCCGGCACCGGCTCTCCGCCCGCCTGAAGAAATGGCTTCCGGTCTAAAGACTCTCGCCACGCGAATCGCGGAGCATGGGTGGGCGGTTCAGCCGCAGTTCCTCGATCGTCGCGAAGTCGAGCTCTGGGCACGTGAAGCGAAGGCCTCGTTCCGCGACGGCGAGTTTCGGCTCGCGGGTGTCGGTCGAGGCGAAGGGCACCGGTTCGCCCCGAAGTGCGCGAGGACTACGTTCGGTGGCTCGATCCTCCGGGAGCCACGCCCTCCGAGAGACGCTACTTCGAGCTCATGGAGCTTCTGCGGCAGACGCCTGAACCGAGAGCTCACCCTCGGGCTCTTCGGGTTCGAGGCGCACCTCGGGCTCTATCCTCCCGGGACGCGTTACCGCTGCCATCTCGACCGGTTCCAGGACGACGAGAATCGGATCCTCTCCGTGAGCCTGTACCTGAACCTCCGGACTGGTCGGCCGGAGGACGAGGGCGCCCTGAGGCTCTACCTCGAACAGCCGGAGTCGGCAGCCCTTCGAGGACGTTCTCCCCGCGGGCGGCACCCTGGTCTGCTTCCTCAGCGGAGGGTTTCACCACGAGGTGCTGCCGTCGCGCCGCGAGCGGCTGAGCGTCACCGGTTGGTTCACGCGGCGACGGCTTCAGCCAATCCCGTAGCGCTCCCGGAGCACCGCGAGGTGGTGACGCGCGTGGCCGGTCATGATGTAGGCGAGCGCGCGCACCGTGACCTTGGCGCCGTTGGCGACGCCCTCCCGCGGCCAGGCGGTGGCGTCCAGACTCTCGAGGTGCCGGGAGTTCGCCTCTCGCAGCAGCGAGAAATCCTTCGCCAACTCCGCGAGAGGTCGGGAATCGTAACTCGAGCCCGAGACGTAGAAGTTCTCGTCGAAGCCGGGAAGAGGGTTCGTGTCGCCGCGGCTGATGCAGAAGGCGCGGTGTCCGAAGAACCTCTCGGCGTCAACCAGATGTCCGAAGAGCTCGCGCACGCTCCACTTGTCCGGGGCATAGCGGAAGCGCTCTTTGTCGGGGGCCAGGGAGTCCGCAATCCGCTTCAGCTCCTTCGGCTGGTCGCGGAGGGCCTCGAGGATTTCCGTCTCGGGAACTCTCGCGACGTAGCCCGTATAGAACGGCGCGTACTCGTTCTCCTTCGGTCGTTCGATCTTCATCACTCTTCTCCCGTGAGCACCGTCGGAAGATTGCGCTCCCGGAGGGTGCGGTTGAAGGCCGGAAGCTCGTTCTCGAGCAGCTTGTCGAGCTCCTGCCGGTAGGAACCCAGCCTTTCTTTCAGTACCTGGTGGACTTCCCGGTGCTGGTCGGTCGGCCGGAAGTCCGAGACGCTCACTGCGTTCGCGAGATAGGCGATTCTTCCCGCGAGCATCGTAGGCCAGCGGACGCGGTCCTGTCCCTTGTCGGTCACCTTGAGCTCGTAGAGCTTCTCCTCGAGGGCCACCAGAGTGCCGTCCAGCTCCCCGGCGCCGTCGACGACGGCCGCCGAGTCCTTCACCTCGAGCTCTTTCACCACGGACCGGAGATCCTGGAGTTGTTTCCGGATCCACTCGATCCGGTTGATGGAGGAAGCTGTTTCGCTCAGATCCTTCCGTAGCTCCTCCATCATCTCGGTCTGGAGCCGGATGTCCTCTTCCGTACCTTCGGAGTGCGGGTCCTTGAGCACTCGAAGGCCGCGCCGGTACTCCTTGCCCCGCGACCGCGAGCACGATCGAGTACTCGCCCGGCGGCTGCAGGATCGAGATTCGTCCCACGGCCGCGGCGCGAAAGCCCTCCTTTCCCATCTCCACCCAGTCGGCGTAGAGCGGCTTCATGCGCAGCTTGATCGGAGTCGACGGCTCGCCCTCGAGGTTCCAGAGAACGCGGTTGATGCCCGACGTGCTTCGTGCCGTCGAGGCTCTTCACCGTCTCGCCTGCGCATTCTCGATGCGGATGTTGACGTTGCCGCGCGGTGCGCTGCCTAACCAGTAGTTGATCGACGCGCCGAAGGCCGGGTTCTCGCCGGCGGTCATGTCGTTCGGCATCGTCATCGGCTGCGTCTTCTGCTGGAACCGGTACGCGTCGCGCGGCTTGAACAGGTGCGCGGGCGACGAGGCCACCTGCGCCGTGAGCTGCTGCAGCGGCGTCAGGTCGTCCATGATCCAGTAGCCGCGCCCGTACGTGCCGACCACGAGGTCGTTGAAGTGCGGCTGGACCTTGAGGTCGTAGATCGGCGTCGGCGGCATGTTGTTGATCAGCGGCTGCCAGTTGTCGCCGTCGTTGAACGAGACGTAGATCCGGTTCTCCGTGCCCATGTAGAGCAGTCCCTGGCGCACGGGATCTTCCTGGATGCTGCGCGTGAAGCTGTTCGGGTGCTCAGGTACGCCGGTCACGATGAGCTTCCACGTGCGACCGAAGTCCGTCGTTCGATAGGCGTACGTCTTGAAGTCGCCGACTTCATGGCCCTCGATGACGAGGTACGCCTTGCCCGCGCTCCACTTCGAGGCATCGATGCCACGGACCACGCCGTCCTTCGGAGCGCCCGGCAGGTTCGCGGTCACGTCCTGCCACGATGTCGCCATTGTCGCGGCTCACGTGCACCTTGCCGTCGTTCGAGCCGACGTAGAAGCACGCCCTTCTGCGCCGGCGATTCGTCGAACGCGTAGATCACGCAGCAGTACTCGACGCCGATGTTGTCCGGCGTGAGGCCGCCCGAAATCTTCTGCGTCGACTTGTCGTTGGTCGTCAGGTCGGGACTGATGACCTGCCAGCTCTGCCCGCCGTTCGTCGTGCGATGCACGTGCTGGCTCGTCACGTAGAGCGTGTTCGGGTCGTGCGGCGAGAACAGCACCGGGAACGTCCACTGGAAGCGGTACTTGAGCGACTCCGCCGGCCAGCCGCCGGTGCTCTGCGGCCACACCTCGACGTTGCGCACTGCCGATTGCGAACGTCCATGCGCGTCACGATGCCGCCACGCGCGCCTGAACCAGACGCGCTCGACCAGACCACGTTAGGGTCGCGCGGGTCGGGCGTGGCGAATCCGCTCTCGCCGCCGCCGACCGCGAACCAGTCACCGCGCGCGATCCCGCCTCCGTACAGCGAATTGCTCGGCCCGCGCGTCGACGGACCGTCCTGGCGATTCCCCATCACGTTGTACGGAATCGCGTTGTCGACCGTGACGTGGTACATCTGCGCGATCGGCAGGTGACACGCGATGCCACGTTTCGCCGCGATTGTCGTGATGCCGAGGCCCTGGTCGTTCCCGCCGATCATTCGATTGCCGTTCTTCGGGTCGATCCAGAGATCGTGGTGGTCGCCGCCCGGGCTGCGCAGTCCGCCCTGGTTCTGTCCGGTGCGTCCGCCGTCGATCGTCTTCACGAACGACGCGGTCAGGAAATACGCCTCGTCTGGATCGTCGGTCGACACGCGGCACTGGTTGTAGTAGCCGGTGCGGCCGCCGAAGTTGCGATCGTGGCTCATGAGCTGCCACGTCTGGCCGCCGTTGTCGGAGCGCCAGAGTTCACCGCTCTCGGTTGGCTGTCCTTTCCATGGAACGCCGTCGCCAGTTTCGATCAGGGCGTAGATCCGACGCGAGTCCGCAGGGGTCATGCAGACGTCGATCTTTCCGACGGGAAGCGTGGGAGTCCGTTCCCCTGCAGCTTCGTCCAGGTGTCGCCGCCGTCGCGCGAGACGAAGATGCCGCTGCCGGGGCCGCCGCTCTCGCGGCCCCACGTGTTGTACACGATCTCCCACATGCCCGCGAACAGGATGCGCGGGTTGTTGGGATCCATGACGAGCGACGACGCGCCGACGTTTTCGTTGACGAACAGCACCTGCTCCCAGGTCTTTCCGCCGTCCTTCGTGCGATAGATGCCGCGCTCCTTCTGCGGCCCGTGCGCGTGGCCTAACGACGCGACGTAGACGATGTCGGGGTTGGTCGGGTGGATGACCACGCGGCTGATGCGGCCGGTCGCCTTGAGGCCCATGTTGGTCCACGTCTCGCCGGCGTCGGTCGACTTGTAGACGCCGTCGCCAACGGTGACGTTCGAGCGGATGTGCGGCTCACCGGTGCCGACCCAGACGATCGAGGGATCGGACGATCGAGACG
This sequence comes from uncultured Acidobacteriota bacterium, assembly GCA_963820855.1. Classification (GTDB taxonomy): domain Bacteria; phylum Acidobacteriota; class Vicinamibacteria; order Marinacidobacterales; family SMYC01; genus DAISKN01. The sequence continues at coordinate 2,860 of CAWGBY010000031.1, read as the reverse complement.
GCCAGTGCGCCCGCCGCGTGTGACTCCTGGTCGTCGAAGATTGGCCGCCAGATGATGCCGCCGTCGCTGGACTTCCAGACGCCGCCGGTCGCCGCGCCCACGTAGTACGTCAGCGGATCGCCAACGACGCCGGACACGGTGGTGATCCGGTTGCCGACTGGTCCGATGTGGCGGAAGCGGAGCTTGTCGTAGCTCACTTTCGTGAGGTCCTGGGCGGCCATCGAGACGGGAGACGACATGCAGAACCGCGGTCATCCAACGAATCCACATGCCGACCATTCTCATGGTCTCCCTTCTGGCAACCGGACGCCGCTCCAGCTCCCAGAGCTTGGTGTTGCTGAAAGATAAAGCGCGAGTCGGCGCACCAGGCCCGTCTCCCCTCGAGGGATCCCACCCTTGAGGATGAGGTCGCGGAGGAGGGGAGGGGCATGACGAAAAGGAGCTGCACGATGCTCGCGCGCTTTCCCTCATGGTACCAATCCCCGGCCGCGACCGCGGCGTACTCGTCGTTTTGTGCACGCGGTGGGCGATGGACTCCGAAGTGTAATGACGAATCTCACCCTTCAAGCAATCGACCGGCCCCTCGATGAGGACGCGCTCGTCGACCCGGTGCTCCGAGATTCGGCCCTTCCTTCTGGAAGAGTCGGTCAACGTACGAGGGACGCGAGTGGCCGTAGCGGACGCGATCGGACGAAGAAATTCACGCGACGCATGGAATAACCGGAGACCTCGCCCCGGGTCGCGGTCACGCGCCGGATCTCCTGGGCGAGCGTGGGGTCAACGACCTCGTCCGCGTCGAGCACCAGGATCCAATCGCCTTCTGCGAGAGAAAGCGCGTAGCTCTTCTGATGCGTCATGCCCTTCCAATCCGGCTGCTGGACGACCCGCGCTCCGAGCTTCTCCGCGAGCTCGCGGGTCCCGTCGGTCGAGCCGAATCGACGACGAGGATCGAGTCCGCCCAGGAGACGGCGGTGAGCGTTCGTTCCAGGAGGTGCGCCGCGTCGCGGGTGATCAGAACGACCGCGAGGGACGGGCGCATGCGGCCTATAATAGCCGACCATGGACTACCGTTCCGCGGGCGTCGATATCGACGCCGCCACGAAGGCCGTCGGGAAGATCCGGGAGCTCGCGCGCTCGACGTTTCGTCCCGAAGTGCTCTCCGACATCGGGAGCTTCGGCGGGCTTTTCGCCTCGATACCGCGAGCTACCGGAGGCCGGTGCTCGTGGCATCGACGGACGGCGTCGGAGACCAAGCTCAAGATTGCGATCGCAACCGGCCGGAACGACGAGCATCGGCTACGATCTCGTCTCGCACTGCATCAACGACATCCTGGTCCAGGGGGCGCGGCCGCTCTTCTTTCTCGACTACCTCGCGATGGGCAAGCTCGACACCGAGGTTGCCGCGTCCGTGATCTCGGGAATGGCGGAAGCCTGCCGGGAGTTCGGACTCGCTCTTCTCGGGGAGACGGCGGATGCCGGCTTCTATCAGCCGGGCGACTACGACATCGCCGGGACGATCGTCGGGGTCGTCGAGGAGGATCGGATTCTCGACGGCTCGCGATCCCGTCAGGGCGACCGGCTTGTCGGCCTCGAGTCCTGCGGGACTTCATACCAACGGCTATTCCCTCGCGCGGAAAATCTTCTTCGAGCAGGAGGCCTTTCGCCCCGATAGCCACGTCGCCGCGATCGGGGGCACGTCGCCGACATCCTTCTCGCCCGCCACCGCTGCTATCTCAGAGAGCTCGAGCCACTCCTCGATGTGGACGCCGTCCACGCGATGGCCCACATCACCGGAGGCGGTCTCACCGACAACATCCCTCGCGTGCTCCAGAAGGACTCGGGTTCGCATCGATCTGCGCGCGTTGAACCGCAGCCCGTCTTCCGCTACATGATGGAGACGGGGGGCGGTGCCGCACGACGACATGCTACCGGAACATCAACCTGGGAGTGGGGATCGTTCTGATCGTGGCGGACGAAGAGCTCCGCGCGTGTCCCGGCGGGTGAACCATGGCGAGGTCGTCGCGGGCTCCGGGTGTCGCTTCAGAGGAGTCTTTGCGACGCTCGGCGTTCTAATTTCCGCGCGGTTCAAACCTCAGGCGATCCTGGACGCGATTCGCGAAGGAAAACTCGATGCCCGGGTTGCTGTGGTGCTGTCGAACATCGAAGGCGCCCCCGGCTCGAACGTGCGCGAGCGCCGACGTTCCCACCGGGTCCTGCTCGCACAAGGATTTCCGTCGCGAGCTGTACGACGAAGCACTCGTCGACCCTCCGCGCCCACGAGGTCGATCTGGTCTGCCTCGCCGGGGTTCGTCGCGGCTGCTCTCGCCCGTATCGTGCGGGCCTCTACAACGATCCGACGTCCACCCTCGCTGCCTCCCGGCATTTGCCGGTACCGCAACGCCCAGCGGCAGGCGCTCGAGCGCGGAGTCAAGGTGACGGGGGCGACGCGTCCGCCTCGTCGACGAGGAGCTCGACCACGGGCCCGTCCTCCTGCGGCGCGCCGGTTCCCATTCTCGAAGGCGACGACGCGAGTCTACTTCCGCGCGCATCCTCGACAAGGCGCCGGATTACCTGCCGCCATTCCCCTGGTCCTCCACGGGCAAGCGTTACCGAGAACATGACCATCGACCAGCAGATCGCCTATCTGACCAAGGCACGTCGAACATCATCCGCACGAACTGGAGGGCGAAGCTCGATCGGCTGGCAGCGCGACGACTTCACCAGACCCGCTACGCGCGGCGGCAGTTCCGATCCACCGTGCACGAGTTGCATCTACCCGCTCGCTCCAGGCCTACGACTCGGTGGTCGCTCGGGTCCGACGTCGAGCTCGGCGGGACAGGACCAGCTCTTCAACCTCCTC
>CAWGBY010000030.1:0-56019 GCA_963820855.1 uncultured Acidobacteriota bacterium | reverse complement strand
CGGAGGCCCCGCTTCTCTTCCCCTTGCCCGAGCGCGACACCGCGACGTCGTTCTGGCGGGTTCGCTTCGAGCCCGAGGCTCGCCTGGGAACGCGGTTCACGTTCGGGGCCGCATACGAGCAGCGCATTCGCGTTTTCTCCGCCGGCTCGGGCGCCGCCGGGACTGGGCATCCTGCCTCCCGACACCCCCGCCCCCTATCGAATTCGTCAGCTCGACTGGAGTATCTCGAGCTCCTCCGGCTCGTCCTGGCGCCACGAGATCGATCGCGCCTATCTGGCGGCGCGATCTGGAGGGCGTGGAGCTCACGCTGGGCCGTCAAGCCGTGGGCTGGGGCCGGGGTGTTCTCTTCGGAGCCGTGGATCTGTTCTCGCCCTTCACTCCGCTCGAGGCCGATCGAGAGTGGAGAAGGGGCGTCGACGCGATTCGGGCGGACTTCGAGCTCACGACCCGCTCCTCTCTCGACGTCGTGGGAGCGTTCGGCGAGAGCCTGGACGAGTCGGCCTTCGCCGCGCGCTTCCGAGGATACCGGGGCGAGCTCGATCTCGAGCTCGCCGCAGGATACCGAGCTCGCGACGCCTTCTTCGGAGTCACCAGCTCCGCCGCCGTCGGCGGGGCCGAGATCCATGGAGAGCTCGCTCTCTTCCGTGCTCCCGAGGCCCTGCCCGCGGGCGGCCTCGGGAGCGAAGGTCGCGTGGCGCTGAAGGTCGTCCTCGGAGGCTCGTACCGAATTCCCGTCGCGAACGGCATCCTGCTGTTCGTCGAGTATCACTACTCGGGATTCGGAGCCGCGAGTGCGGAAGAGATCCTTCCGCTTCTTTCCGATCCGGCGTTTCGCGAGCGGTACCTTCGAGGAGATACCCAGATCCTCGAGCGCCACGCGCTCGCGGCGCTCGCGACTTATGAAGCCTCCCCGGAGCTCACCCTGAACGGCCAGTGGATCCAGAGTCCGGTCGACGGCTCGGGAGTCGTCGTGCCCTCGGCCACCTGGACGCTTTCCGATCGTCTATCGCTTCTCGGAAGCCTCTACCTTCCCTACGGTGCCGCGCCCGAGGGGCTCACCCTTCAGAGCACCTACGGCGCCGCGGCGATTTCCGGCCTGCTTCAGATACGGATCTACATCTGAATCGACGGGAGCCGTGCGGGGCCTTCTCGTCGCGTCGTGGTCGCCCGATGTCGCCTATTTCGGCTGCAGCGACCAGAGGTAGTGCGCGAGCTCCCGCATCATCCTCTTCGGTTGGTCGTCGCTCTGGCTCGTCATCTTGAAAGCGTCGCCCCAGGCCGGCATATCCTGGCTCCCGTGTCCCCTCACGTTCCTCCCGTGGTCGATCGTCTCTAACACCAGGGCGAAGGGATAGGTCCCGCCGTTCTTCTCGCTCAGTTGAGTGAGATTGGCGGGAGCGACCTTGAGGTCCTTCGCGAGCGGTCCGTCTCCCACCGCCGTCTTCCCATGGCAGCTGCTGCAATACGTCCGAAAGAGCGTTCCGCCCTCGTCCGCCATCCTCAGATTGAGTTTTTCGTCCTGAGCCAGCGCAACGACGGATGAAGACAGAACCACGGCGAGGAAAGTGGAAAGAACTTCTCAGCATGGACACGCCTCCTATGTTTTGCATCCCTGGAAGACCCTATCTGCAAACCCCGGGCCAAGGCAAGAAGGCTCCCTTCGCGGTTCTTTTGCCTGGGTGCCCGAGGATAGCGATGAGTGTTTTCGCGCATTGATGCGGAACCAGAGCGCCGCGCTCGTTCTCCGCAGTACCTCTGGCTCGATGCGCGCCGATACGTACTTTGGGTCAGGTGACGCAGCACGCTCGGCGTTTCCTCCATTCGAACTACCCAACTCATACGAAACAGAGGAGCAGGGCTTCCGGCCCGACTCTTGCAGAAGCGGAGAGCAAGAGGTATGAGCCATGGACCGAATCGAAGTTTTGCGCGACGCGCTCAAGGAAAAAGTCTGCGGAGTCTGCTTCGATCGCAACGATGACGGTACGTGCGCGCTTCCCGAGGGACGCACCTGCGCTATCGAAGCTCATCTTCCGGCCATCGTCAGGGCGATAGAGGCCGTCGACAGTTTCGACTTGGCGCCGTACGTCGACAGCATCCGCACTCAAGTCTGTCCCAGTTGCAGCGAGGACAAGAACGGCCGCTGTGTTTTCCGGGAGAACTTCGACTGCTCCGTCGATAACTTTCTCTATCTCGTCGTCGACGTCATCGAAGACCTCAAGAGACGGCAAGGCGTGGGATAGTCTGGGCGTCTGAGCTGCCCTCAGTCTCGCCGTGGGTCTCGTTAGCGTCACGGCTGCGCAAAGTCACGACGACGGGAAGTCGAGAGAGTCTGCCAATACCATCTGGGTACATCAGGAAGATGAGGTAGCGCTTTCGCTTCTCACGTAGTCTCCTGGACCTCAGGTGAACTTCGCGAGCGTCAGCTCGATCTGCGTTCTTTCCGGGTCGCTCAGACGGCGAACGAAGGACACGAGTTCGACCACCTCTTCGCCCTTGATGTGCGGGCTGCTCGGCATGTTCGATTAACCGCGGATGACGCACCCCATCTTCACCCTCGGTCGTGACACAAAGCCGTTCGGCACCGGGATCCCTTGCGAGCCCAGCTCCCGGTACATTTCACCCAGCGCCGCGTTCTTTCCCCCAACGAGCGGGACGTCGTCGGAGCAAATGTCTCTGAAGAACCGAACATGTTGGAACGCCATCGGGGCTCTCCTTCACACCCTTCGAGGACTGCAATGCTTGTTCCGTCGACGGCCCGTTGGAACCAAACTTGCACGAGTAGTGAACGGAGGTTGAGATGTTCTCCAGATCCGTACGAGCCAACCCCCTCGAGCGAGCTCGGACCCTCCCGGGAGACGAGCTGATTTCGGAGTCGTTGGCGTCTCTCACCCACGCCATCACGATTGGGCGGCCCCGCGACGAGGTCTGGCCGTGGCTCGCCCAGATGGGAGCCGGGAGCCGAGGCGGATGGTACAGCTATGACATTCTGGACAACGATGGTCAGAGGAGCGCGGAACGGATCCTTCCCGAGCTTCAAAGCATACCGATCGGCACGTTATTCCCGGCCCTGCCCGGCGTAACCGAAGGCTTCCACCTGCTCCAGTGCGAGCCAGGCCGGCATCTCATCCTGGGATGGTTGGCCGCTCCTTCAGGCCCTCCGATCGTGACCTGGTCCTTTGTGCTCGAAGAAATCGACACCGGAAGAACGCGTGTCATCGTGCGCGCGCGCGCGAGACCTGGCTACCGTTTTTGCGGTCTGCCCTGGTGGCTCGGGAAACGAATCGCTCCCCTCGTTCATTTCATCATGCAGCGCAGGCAGCTCATCGGAATCGCGCGGCGTGCGGAACAAGACGTCGAGGAGCCTCAAGAGAGGAGACTTCGATGGCGACAGAATCAAGCACTCGATCGATCGGCCGATGGCTCTTCGGCCTGATGGGACTGGCGGCAGGGTCCTACGCCGCGTATGTCGCCACCACGTGGTATCGCTACGGGAAAGCGAGACGCACCCCGAAGGATGACGAGCGGGATCCCATCGCCGATCGATTCCTGCCGGAGTACGAGGTGACGGAACGACACCACGTGCGCGTGAAGGCGCCGGCGGAGATGACTTACGACGCGGCCTGCGCCATGGATCTGAGGCGCTCGCCGGTCGTGCGCGCCATTTTTCGCGCCCGCGAGTGGCTACTCGGCGCGGAGAAGACCGAGCGCGCTTCCCCGCGCGGAATCGTGGAGGAGATGAAGGCGGTGGGATGGGGAGTGCTCGAGGAAGTTCCGGGTCGTGAGATCGTCCTCGGAGCCGTCGACCCAGCCGTGGATGCGCCAACGTGGTGTTCCGCTCCCTTCCTCCCGACGAATTCGCCGCCTTCCGCGAGCCCGGTTTCGTGAAGATCGTGACCACGTTTCGGGCCGATCCCGTGGGTCGCGCCGAATCGATCTTCCGCACCGAAACCCGCGCCGCCACTACCGATCCCACTGCGAGAGCGAAGTTCCGCCGGTACTGGTCGTTCCTTTCGCCCGGGATCATCCTGATCCGTTGGGTGTCGCTCGCGGCGGTGAGAGCGGAAGCCGAGCAGAAGCCGCGCGCGCCTCGATTGAGCTCGGCTCCGACGGATCTCGAAACCGCGTTTACCGGAGGAGCGCCGGAGCGCGCACCCGCTGAGCAATGAAATCATTGGAGGGGCACGATGCCTTATTGGATCCGTATCGCAAGAGGAGTGAAAGTTAGCGTAGCGTTCGCATCGGTACTCGGGCGAGTAGGGTTACCTCTCGGTGGCGCTTCCGATGACGGCCAGGCGTGAGAGGAACAACGCAAAGGAAATTCAAGAAACCCGGAGCACAAATCGTCGAACCACCTCCGCCACCAGCACCAAGGCGATGCCGACCAGGGTCTGCGAGGCCCCGACCGGGAGCTCGTACTGGAATGCCGCTAGATAACCGAGAAAGCCCGAGGCGGCCCCGCTGATGCCGGCGACGAGGAGCGCCATCCTCAAGTTGACCGAGACCCGGAGTGCGGCCAGCGCCGGCAGCACGCTGAACGCGAACACCGGCAAAGCTCCCAGGATCTGCGTGAAGAGGGAGATGGCGAGAGCGAGCGACAGGAGCAGCGTCGTCTCGAGGAGTCGAACGGGAAGCCCGCGAACGGTCGCGGAATCGGGATCGGTCGAGATTTGCATGAACCCGCGCATCCACCAGAGGTGAAGAGACACCATCAAGAGCGAGGAATAGAGGACGAAACGAAGCTCCTCGGGAAGTACCGCCACCGCGGTGCCGAAGAGGAGGCTCTGGATGTCCTGCGTCTCGTGTACGATTCGGGTCGAGATGGCGAGGGTTCCGGCGGCGCCGAGGAGAAAGGCGAAGCCGAGGAGACTGTCGCGCCTCGTGGCCACGGCCTTTCGATCCGTGGTCAGAAGGAGCGCGGTGGTCAGCGTCACCACGAGGGCTCCGAGTCGGGGCGAGCCGGCGAGACCCGCGAGTCCCCAGTGGGTCTGTCCGTAGAACGCGAGCGCTACCCCGAGTCCGGCGCACTGTGACAGCGCCGCCGAGAGGAACACCATTCTTCTCGCGATCACGTAGACCCCGAGAAAGCCGAGGACGAGGCCCACGATAGCCCCGGCGAGAGCGGGATCGCGGAAGAGCTCCCAGGAATCGAAGAAGCCCCCGAAGTCTTGTGTGTCTCCCATCTCAGTGCATGGGCGACAGGGGCGCCGGCGACGCGGGGGAAGGAATGGGGCCGTGGCGGGAAAGAAAAACGGACGAATGAGTGATGGCGTCGAAGCCGCCGGCGGAGGCGACGCCCGCGAGACGGTCCACGTAAATCGCGTGAGTGGCGCGGCCGACGAAGAGCTCCGACCGGTGGCTCACGACGATCAGCGCGAGATTTCGCTCCCGCCGCAAGGCTTCGAGCAGATCGAAGATCGCCCTCTCGGTGACGGCGTCTACGCTGCTCGTGGGCTCGTCGAGCACCAGGACGTTCGGGTTCGAGACCAGGGCCCGGGCGAGCACCGCGCGGGCCTTCTGGCCCTCGCTGAGCTGCGCCAGCTGCTGGTGCGCAAGATCGTCGCAGCGTGCATCTTCGAGCGCCTTTCGCGTGGCGCCGTCGTCGTTCCCCTGAAAGGGGTTGAGAAACGACCAGCCTCGATCCCGCCCCGAGCGGACGAAATCGAGCACCCGACCCGGAATGGTAGGGTCGAGCTCCGTTCTCTGGGGCACGTAACTGAAGACCGTCGCCGGAGCGCGGTAGAGTTCGCCGTCCACTCGAGGAAGGAGCCCGAGAAGGGTTCGAATGAGCGTTGTCTTCCCGCTACCGTTGTTTCCCAGTAGCGCCCAGAACTCGCCGGTCCGAACTTCGAACGGGAGCTGCGGAAGAATGGCTCGGCCCTGGTAGCCGACGGCCAGATCTCGGGCGACGATGAGCGGGGCTTGGTTCGAGGAGGGGTTCACCGAAACCCGGACCCCGCAAGCTTCATTCGGCCTCGCTCCACGCCTGGACCAACAGCGAGACGTTGTGATCGAAAAGATCGAAGTAATCGTCCACCCCGGGAGCCCCACCCACCGATGTGGCGAGCGTCAGGAGCCGTGCGCCAGTCTTGCCGGCGACGAAACGCGAAGGCTTGTCGTCGTAATAGACGGTGTGGAGGATCACCTGGATCCGCTCGTTTCGGACGGTTTCGATGACCCGAGCCAGATCCCGCGGGGAGGGCGGAATCCCCGGCTTGGGCTCGATGAAGCCAGCGATGCGAAACCCGAACCGGCGCGAGAAGTAAGGCCAGCTGTTGTGATAGGCGGCGGCGGTGCGGCCCGCGTAGGGACGGAGGCGGGAGAGCCAGTCCTCGAGGGATCGGTCGATGCGATGGAAAAACTCGTCTCGGCGCGCCTGGAACTCCCCCGCCCACTGAGGCCGCAGTCCGGGCGAAGGTGTCGGCGGCCCGTGCGGCGATGATCTTGCCGTTGAGAGGATCCATCCAGTAATGAGGATTACCGTAAATGTGGATGTCTCCTTCCGCCCGCGACACCGGGCCCTGCGGCCGCTCCAGGATCTCGATGCCTTCGGAAGCATCGATAAAACCCACTCCTCCCCTTTGGATGCGGGAATTGCGGGACTGGTTGAGAAGCGGTGGAACCCATCCGATCTCGAGGTCCAGACCCACCTGCATGAATACGTCGGCGCGGTTCAGCTTCACCACGAAACTCGGCTTGGGGTCGACATAGTGAGGGTCCTGGACTCCGACGGCGATGCTTTCCGCCTCGACGCGATCTCCACCCACCTGGCTCGCGATATCGGCGAGATCGGGGATGGTGGTGACCACCCGGAGCCGCTCCTGAGAATGCGCCGACCCCGACAAGACCAGGGCGGCCAGGGTCAAGACTCCGAGCGCCAATCGCATCAGAACTTGTGAGCCCCATGAGAACCAATCAAGTAGAACCATTGGAAGAACAGCTGGTGGGAGAGGGGCTCTCCGGTCCAATCGGTCACTTTGTACTGCAGTCGAAGCCTCTGGAATTCCGAAGCGAAGAAGTCGACGAGCAACGAGCCGGATCGAGAGCTGACATCGGGGACCTCAGGCGACTGACTATAGTCGAATCGTCCTCCCAGGTACCAGCGACGCCCGAGCTGGTAACGGGCGAACGAGTAGAGACCGAAGCTGTCGCTGGAATCCGTCTCCGTCTCCCGGGTGCCTCCCATGAGCTCCGTCTGCCACAGGAACGAGCGGTACTTACCCCGCGCCAGCGGTCTCCACTGGTACGTGACGTCCACACCGCCGAGATGCGTCCGCCCCGAACGATCGTCCGCGATCCGGTTCACGCCCGTAGAATAACTCGCTCCCAGATTCAGGCTCTGCGCGGCGGTGAGGTCGAAGAACGAGCGGTAATGGAGGTTGTACAGGAGATCCTTCGCTGAGCCGCCGCCGAAGCTCACCTCGTTGCTGCCGGCGAGCACGTCGAGCTCGAGCTCCATGAAGAGATCCCAGGGGTTGGGGACCAGACGGGCAATCGTGGCACCGGCTTCGGCGAGACCCTCTTCGCCGAAGTACCGCACGATGACGTCCGGTCGATCGACGGTGAACGTCTCGGGACGATGATCGACGTTGGCCCTTCCGAAGGGTACGCGGACCTTCCCGAGGCGCACCAGGAAATCGGAGGGGAGCGTGAGAAAGGTGATGTAGCCTTCCTCCATCTCGACCCTCTCGAGGCTGGGGATGGTGACGAAAGAAATCCGCCCGCGCGAAAGGATCGAGCTGCGCCTGGAACGCGATCTCCACCTCGCGAAGATCGAGGCTCGGCTCCTCGAGATCGGGAACGTTCTCGCTCGCCGTTCCCAGGAAGTCTCCGATGACGCTGATCTGAGGGTTGAGAGACTGGGCGCCTCCTCCTCCTGCAGGCGCGGACGCGGGCGGCGGGGCGGGGCCCGGTCCCGCAAGCACCGCCTCGGCCTCCCGCAGCAGCTTCTCCTCCTCCGTGTCCGGCGCCTTCGGTTCACCTCCTAGAGTCGCGATGCGGGCTTCGATGGCGGCGAAACGCGACTCGTACTCGTTTCGAAGGCTTTGAAGCTCCTCGCGGAGGGCGGCGACCTCTTCCTGCCGAGGAGATTCCTCGGGAGGCACAGCGATCGCCACAGCCGGAAGCAAGAACGAAAGCAGCGCAAGCTCGGCCCATGTCCGTCTCATCGCATCCACCTCGCGCGCCGAGTATAGCCGGTGGATTTCCGGAGGCGTCTTGTCGCTCGCGCCCTACTGCCTCGTTGAGTGCTTTCAACGACCCGCGGGCGTGGTAACGTTCTTTTCGCGCGGAATGGACGCGTTAGCGACCATCCCACCGCGGGAGGGAGCGCAGGCAACGAGCGATAGAGAAGCCATGCTGGTCGACACTCCGGTCGTAACCTGCTTTCTACGCCATCGGGGAGAGGTTCTTCTTTTGAAGCGGAGCGCAAAAGTAGGCTCCTATCGCGGTCGTTGGGGTGCGGTCGCGGGTTATGTCGAGGGGAACGATCCGGACGGCTCGGCTCTTCGCGAAATCGCCGAGGAGACCGGGCTCAGGGACGGGGTTTCACTCTCGGAGCGCGGAGAGCCGATTCCGGTCGAGGACCTCGAGCTGGGCAAGCGTTGGATCGTCCATCCCTATCTCTTCGACTGCCCGAGTCGGGAGGTGCGCCTCGACTGGGAGTCCATCGAGGCGGAATGGGTTGCGCCGACCGCGATCCTCCGGCGCGACTGCGTGCCGGGCCTGTGGAATTCCTACCAGAGCGTGGCCGCGACGCTGGAGTCGCTTTCCGCCGACCGTCGGCACGGCTCGGCCTACCTCTCGCTTCGGGCTCTCGAGGTCCTGCGGGATCGCGCCGGGGCTCTGGCATTCGAGAGCGTTGATGGAGCCTCCGCCTGGCGGGAGCTCAAGGATGTGGCGTCGAGACTTCTCGAGGCAAGGCCGTCGATGACGGCCCTTCAGAACCGCATCCACCGGGTCATGCACCGCGTCTTCAGGAATCCGGTCCCCGCTACAATCGAAGAGGAAGCGCATGCCGCCATCGGCCGGGCCATCGACGACGACTACGGAGCCGCCGATCGAGCCTCGGCCCTGGTCGCAGGAAAACGCGTCCTGACTTTCTCACGATCGGGGACGGTGAGTGAAGCACTGTTGCGAGCCCGCCCGAGGCCCGAGGTGGTCGTCGCCGAGTCTCGTCCCGGGCTCGAGGGAGCTTCCCTCGCCGAAGAGCTATCCTCGGAGGGTCTCTCCGTCACTCTGATTCCCGATGCGGGAATGGCGGATGCCCTCGAGAACCTCGCGATCGAGATCGTCCTCGTGGGCGCGGATTCGGTGCTTCCCTCGGGTTCCGTGGTCAACAAGATCGGAACGCGGCTCGCGGCGATCGCCGCACATTCCGTCTCGGCCGTCTCGGCCCGCCCGATTCCCGTCTATGCCGCTGCCGCCACCGACAAGATTTCCATCCGCGAGGACGTCGCGCTCGAGTCGGCGGACGCTCGAGACCTCAATGAAGGGAACGCGAACCTGCGAGTGCGAAATCCTCTCTTCGAGGTCACGCCGAGCGAGTTGATCCGCGGCATCGCGACGGAACGAGGAGTCTTGCCGCCGAATGCCGTCGCGCCGATCGCCCGAGAGCTTCTTGCCTGGCTTCGTGGAGATGAGAGAGCATTTCTTCGAGATCAGGGCCACACGAACTTCCGATCGCCCGCCTTCGCTTCGACGACCACCGCGTACGGCTCCTTCCGCGCCAGCACCGTCATGCCGTGTGGGTGCTCGGCATAGCGGATTTCGGTACGCTCGAGGATCGTTAGCGTGAACTCTCCCACCGTGAACGTGGTGCGGTGCTCGAACAATCTCATCAGGGTTCTCCCGCTCGAAGGGCGAGAAGACCCCGTATCGTGCTCGGCGAAAAACCGAAGGTCAGAACGGGCCATAGAAGCCGAGCCGGTGTAACGCTGACCCGTGCGCTGAGCGCGAACCCGAGAGCCGGAGCCGAGAACACCGGCGCCACGTCCCAGTGCCCCGGATGGCGCGCTTCCAGATACGCCACGGTCGGCAGCAAGAAGGAACAAAGAAGACCGGTATCCGCGGGGTCTTCGAAGCCGGCGCGCAGCCAGACGAAGAGGTCGCGGACGCGGAATGCGTGCACCAGTCGCCTGAGCAGGCGCGCCGCACCCGACAGAAAGCCCCTGGTCGAGAGCATGGCCATCACGTGGACCGGGCGCCGGGCTTTGCGCCGGCGCCCCTTCTTTCGCGGTTTCGCGGGAGCGCGCTCTTCTACGACCCGCTCGCCTTCTGGCTCGATGTCCTTGTTCACGAGCCCGAACAACCACCGGAAGCCGAGATGAAAACGAAACCACGGGCGCCGCTCACAGCGGATGATGAGCTCGAGCGGAATGAAGAGCACGAGCGCGACGAGCCCCAGGATGGCGATAGCGACCGCCGTCCACATGGACTACGACTTCGACGCTTCCTTGGCCTTATTCTCCATGGCCTTACCGATGGCGCTTCCCACGGATTCGAGCAGACTCGCGGTGCCGCCCTTGATGCTCTCCACGCGAACGCCGTCCTTGTTCACGATGATCACCCCCACCGGCTTGATCCCGCCGCCACCTCCCGTGCCCGCCCCCGCTCCTTCCGCCGCTTCGGCTTTCGGGGCGGTGCCGGAGCCGCCGCCTGCCCCGAAGCCGAACCCGATGCTCGAGAGCGGGATGATCGTGTTGCCATCGATAGTGATCGGGTCACCGACGACGGTGCGCGCGCTCAAAACCTTCTCGAGCTCCTCCAGAGTCGTTTGTAGCAAGTCTTTCACATTGTCCATGAAGCTTCTCCTTTCAGAAGCCTGATGGAGGGACCACAGCAATACGCGTTCCAGCGGAAACCCGAGCGACATCGAAGGAAGCTCCTGCCTGGGTGCGCTAGGACGCGCAGGGCTGCGCCTTTTGGCGAGGCGCAGCGGACGGCGATCAACCCTCTGCGCCGTTTGAAATCTCCATCCCACGACTCCTCCTCACTCTATAATTCCGTTGCGATCCGATGAGAATTCCTGCGGTTGGAGCTGCTGTCGCCGTCCTACTGTGCGTGTGCCTGAGCGGAGCGGGATGCGGAAGCTCGGATTCACTCGCGCCCGATATAGGGCCTGACGCCGCGATCGCCGGCACCGTCGATGAAGTTCTGGCGGCGGCTCGCCATCCGTGGCTCCGCTGGCCCGATCTGGGCGACGTCGCCCGGCGCTTGACGATCTCTACGGCGCGGAACCCGACCGGCTCTTCTGGTTCTCGGGAGAGAGGCCGGAGAGCGCGCTCGCCGAGGCCATTGAATCGATCTCGAGAGCCGAAGAGCGCGGTCTCGATCCGAAAGACTACGACGCGGAGCGAATCGAAGCGGACTGGGCGCGACTCCGAATGCCGGAGTCGCCCGACGGTCGAGGACGCGCGCTCTTCGATCTCGCCGTGAGCGTCGGGATCCTGAGATTGATCGATGCCGTTCATACCGGGCGCGTCGATCCAAGAACGCTCGACTGGGGCTACGACGTGCGGCCGAAGAAGGTCGAGCGGGCGGCGTTCCTGCGCGCGGCGCGGGACGGAGAAGGTGTCACCATATTGCTGAACCGCCTCGAGCCTTCCTATCCGCACTACGTCCGCAACCGCGAGGTGCTGGCCCTCTATCGGCGTCTCGCGCGGAACGAGCCTCTTCCCGTGCCGGCTCTTCCCCGAGACCGGAGAAAAGTGGAGCCCGGGGATTCATGGGAAGGCGTTCCGCAGCTAAGGGCGCGTCTGCGGATCCTCGGCGACCTCGCCGACCGCTCTCCCGACGAATCGACCCGATACGACGGCGCGCTGGTCCAGGCGGTGAAGCGTTTCCAGTCCCGCCACATCCTCGACGCGGACGGCGTCGTCGGCAAGGCGACGATCGAAGCGGTCAACGTCCCTCTCGAACGGCGCGTTCGCCAGCTCGAGCTCGCCATGGAAAAAGGCCGCTGGCTTCCCGAGCTCGGCGACCGCCCGAGCTTGTTCGTGAACGTGCCGATCTTCCGGCTCTGGGCTTCCAACCCGGTGCGCGGAGAAGAGCCGCTTCGGATGAACGTCGTGGTGGGGGAGGCGCTCAGCCATCAAACTCCGATCTTCGTGCAGCAGATGGAGTACGTCGTCTTCCGACCCTACTGGAGCCCTACGCCATCGATCACGAAAGACGAGATCGTGCCGCGCGTCCGACGAGACCCCTCCTATCTCGCGCGCGAGAACATGGAGATCGTTGCCAGCGGCGCCGAGAACGCTCCCGCGCTTCCCGCGACCTCCGAGAATCTGGATAGGGTGGCTGCGGGAAGGCTCTACGTCCGCCAGAAGCCCGGTCCGAGGAACTCGCTCGGCCTGGTGAAGTTCATCTTTCCGAACCGTGAGAACGTCTACATGCACGCAACGCCCGCTCAGGCGCTCTTCGCGCGCACCCGCCGCGATTTCAGCCATGGATGCATCCGGTTGGAAAAGCCCACCGAGCTCGCGGAATGGGTTCTGCGCGACGTACCCGGCTGGTCGCGCCATCGGATCGAGGAGGCGATGAATGGAGAGCGGCCCCTGCAGGTGAACCTGCCGGAACCGATCATGGTCGTGGTTTTCTACGACACCGTTCACGTCAACTCGGAGGGCGTCGTTCACTTCGCTGCGGATATCTATGGGCACGATCGAGCGCTCGACGAGGCCCTCTCGCGCGGTTATCCCTACGCGGAAATCGAGCAGGGCGTGGAAGGCGTCGAATCCCGATTACGACGAGAGCCGAGCTCTCCGGCCGCTCCTGTTCCGCCGATATCAATGCACGGCGGGCGGAACGAACTCGTACCGCGAATGCAGAAAGGCCACGAGATCGACGAGCTGACGCACGGTCATCACGTCGCTGTAGTCGGCCATCCTCGAGATGCCTCCGCTCACCTTGCGGTCCTTGGGATAACCCGGCGCCAGCTTGTGAGACGGATTGATGATTGAGGTTACGAACCTGCCGTCCGTGGGCTGATAGTCCACCGTCCCTCCGAGCGCGACGGGAACCGGGGGATCGGCGACCGGCCCCGGAAGATCGAGACCTCTGACTTCGTGGCAGGCGTTGCACTGGAGCTCGAGAAACGCCGCCTGGCCCGCCTCCATGTCACCCTCCGGCAGACGAAAGCCACTCGCGGACCGCTCAGGCGCGGCGCAAGCCGCGATGGAACCAACGGCGAACCAGAGCAATGAACAGGATCTACGGAACATGGCTCACCTCCTGTCGTCTCGGTGACGCTGCGTGGACGAGCGTCTCCTCTGGTTCGAGCACGAGGGCCTTGGGAAACTCGTCGGATCGTTCCAATGCCCGCAGCGTCGCGAGGATCCTCTCGGGCCGCCCCCAATCGTTCCACCACACGCCGCTCATTTCGAGAACTCTCAGCCGGTCGGGAGCTCGTCTGGAGAACGTCGGAGGAAAGATCGCGCGAGGGAAGGTTCTGGTAGATGTCCTTCGAGCGGGGCGTCGTCGCGACCGGGCGCGGAGACTCTCCCCGAATCGCGCGAACGAGCCGCATGATCTCCGGAACGCACCGCCAGCCGAGCGCCCAGAAGCGAATCCACCTTGCCGGCGAGGATCATCGTGTTCCAGAGGCCCCCCTTCCGCAGCGCTTTCTCCGCCAGTGCGTCGCGGGGGCTTCTCCAGAAACGCCTCCACCCGCCGCGTGGGCAGGTCGCCTTCCGCGGGCGAAGGCACGATCCAGCCGTAGTCCACTTCCGGCGAGCTCGGTCTCACCCCGAGCAAGACGGGCTCATCCGCGTAGCGCTCCGCGTGGCGCACCGCGGTTCGTACGACGTTCAGAAAGGCGCTCTCGGGGTAGATGAAATGATCCGAGGGGTAGATCACGACGGTGGCCTCGGGGTCGCGGGCGAGGACATAGGTCAATCCCAGAAACACACCCACCGCGGTTCCCCGGTTCTCGGGCTGAAAGAGAACTCGGCCCTCGCCCCTTCCGCGCAGTTGGTCGAAAACGTGGTCTCGGTGTGCGGGTGCTGCCACCACGACCCGGTTGCTCCGGGCTCGCGAGCGCGTCCGCTCTGTCGACGGTGTGCTGAAAGAGCGAACGGGTCCCGGTGAAGACGCAGTACTGTTTCGGCTTGTGATAACCGAGCCTCGATTCGACGAAAGCCCGGGTTCTCTCGCCCTCCCCGCCGGCGAGAACGATCGACCAGAGATGACCGAAGCCCGTGCTCATGC
Organism: uncultured Acidobacteriota bacterium; assembly: GCA_963820855.1. Classification (GTDB taxonomy): domain Bacteria; phylum Acidobacteriota; class Vicinamibacteria; order Marinacidobacterales; family SMYC01; genus DAISKN01. The sequence continues at coordinate 41,817 of CAWGBY010000030.1, read as the reverse complement.
GTCCTCCTCGCGTGAGTGCGCCTCCCGAAACCCACTTTTCAGTAAACAAGAAGCGTGCCAGCGAAAGAGGCTTATTTCCGACGGGTATCGAGGCCGTACCAATGGTCCAAGCGTCTAGTGCCTCGGAGGGTTGGGTGCTTTCACCCAACGCGACCGTGGTAACGTAATGCGGGACATGACCGCGGGAGATCGGCAGGATGTGAAGAACTCGGCGAAAGATGGAGAATGACGGCAATGCCGCTCGCTAGAATTCTGGTGCCCACGGATTTCTCGGAGGCAGCGGAGCGCGCCCTCGAGCAGGCCCTTGCGTTGTATCGCACGGGGAAAGCCGAAATCCTGGTCCTTCACGCCCTTCCTCCTCGGATCCCTCTCCTCGCACCGACAGGAGAAGCGGGGGTGGCTGGGCTCATCGAGATGGGGAGCTTCCTGGATGACGTCATGCGACGACTCCGGGAGGACGCCTCGCGGAATCTCGAAGACCTGAAGGCGAAGGTCCCGAAGGGCGCGCGGGTCGAGACCGCGCTCGACGAGCACATCCCTCCCCACGAGGCCATCCTGAGCAACGCTCGGAGCTGGAACGCGGATCTCATCGTCATGGGAACGCATGGCAGGGGAGGTCTCGAAAAGCTCATGCTGGGAAGCGTCGCTTCCAAGGTCCTTCATCGCTCCGACCGCGACGTGATGATCCTGCGGTCCGACTCGATCCTGTTCGCCGCCGAGAAGGACGCCGGTTCGATTCTGGTTCCCGTCGACTTCAGCCCCCACTCTCATCGGGCCCTCGCTCTCGCCCGAGAGCTCTCTTCCCGCTTCAACGCCCCCCTCCATCTCCTTCACGTCGTCGAGCTCCTCCATACTCCGCTCGAGCCCGGCGGACTCTCGAGCCAGTTGGAGAAGACTCCCGGGCTCCGCGAGAAATACGAGGCGGCTCTTCGCGACATGCTCGGCGAGACGCCGGGCGATGTCATGGTCGTGGACGGCTCACCCGCGGGAGGGATTCTCTGGTGGAGAGAGAAGCTCGACGCTCGGCTCGTGGTGATGGGAAGCCGGGGCATCACCGGTCTCGAGAGGCTGCTCGTGGGAAGCGTCGCCGAGAAGGTGGCGCGGTTCTGTGAAGTACCGGTGGTCATCGTGAAATAGCGGCCTCGAAGTGCAACCGCCGGCGCGGACCTGCGCGGTCCGCTCTCTTCGTTGACGCGACATGCCGCGTCGCCGACAATTCTCTCCTCATGCCGGAAGTCAAATCCGACCGAGCCCCGGAACGCGGAATTCACCTCTTCACCATCGCCGGCATTCGGATCATCATCGACTATTCCTGGTTCGTAATCTTCGTCCTCGTCGCCGTGAGCCTCTCGACGGGCTATCTTCCGCAGGAGTCTCCGAATGCGAGCGCTTCGGCTTACTGGGTTGCGGGGCTTTTAGCGACGATCGCCTTCTTTCTCTCGCTCCTCCTCCACGAGCTCGCCCATTCCCTGGTCGCGCTGCGCTCGGGCATCGAGATCCCGAGCATCACCCTCTTCCTCTTCGGCGGAGTCTCACGCCTTTCGGAAGAAGCGAAGGACCCGGGGACGGAGCTCAAGATTGCCATCGTGGGCCCCTTCACCAGCTTCGCTCTTGCTCTCCTGTTCTGGCTCGCGGGAGGAAGGCTCGAAGGCGTGATTCACCCCCTGGCCCAGGCGGTGGTCGAGTATCTGTCCTTCATCAACCTCGCTCTCGGAATCTTCAACCTGATCCCCGGCTTCCCCCTGGACGGCGGGAGGGTGCTTCGCGCCATCGTGTGGTGGCGCACCGGCTCGCTCGATCGCGCCACGCGCCTGGTCTCGGACCTGGGGAAGAGTTTCGCGATGGCGCTCATCTTCCTTGGCGCCCTGCTGGTTTTCCGCGGAGCCCTTCTCGGCGGGATCTGGTTGATCTTCATCGGCATGTTCTTGAGAGGAGCGGCGGCTTCGGGATACGAGCAGCACACTCTGAAGCACGTCCTGCAGTCGGTGAAGGTGGGTGAGGTTATGATCCGGGCGCCGGTCACCGTGTCCCCGGACCTGACTCTGAGCGAGCTGGTGAATCGCTACTTTCTGCGCTTCGGCTATCGAGGGTTCCCGGTGGAGGAAGACGGAAGGGCCGTTGGATTGATCTCGGTCGCCGACCTCGCCGGTCTCCCGGAGTCCGATCTCGCCGTGCGAAAGGTTCGTGACGCGATGCGTCCCCTCGACGCGTCTCACGTCATCTCGACCGATGCTTCTCTTCTGGAAGCACTCGAGAGGATGTCCCCGCTCACGGTGGGCCGGCTCCTCGTCCTCGAGGACGGCAGGATTTCGGGGATGATCACCAAGACCGGACTCCAGCGACTTCTCGAGATCCGTCGGGTTCTGAAACGCTGACACCTTCCCTCCGCACGTGCTCCTACTAACGTCTCCGCAAAGAAACAGCGTGATCTCTCCTCGCTCGATTCGACGTTTCGTCGCGAGGAGCGTTGAGCTCATCGCAAGTCCTCAAGGACGAAACCGTTCGTGATCCGCGGACTGCGCAAGCGATAGCAGAGGGAACCGGCGTGTTCTCGCCCGCTTCCTTCTCGCTCTCGGCTCGCGGGCCTTTATTCCTTGACGAGCCACAGCGTCATCGACGGCACGTAGGTGATCAGGAGCACCGCGGCGAGCAGGATCAGCACGAACGGCAAGGTCGATCGGTAGACTCGAGTCAGGGGCTGGTCGAAGCGATAGGCCGAGAGAAAGAGGTTCTCCCCCATCGGCGGCATGAGATAGCCGAGCTCCATGTTGGAGAGGAAGATGATTCCGAGGTGGACGGGGTGGATTCCGTACGCGGCGCCCATGGGGATGATGAGCGGTACGATCACCAGGATGGCGGAGTAGATATCCATCAGCGCCCCGACGATGATGAGGAGCAAGTTCAGCGCCAGGAGGAAGAGAAGAGGCGAGTCGATGTGCCCCCGCACCCACTCGAGCGCGAGCATCGGTACCTGGGCGATGATGAGGTAGTTGGTGAGTCCGAGCGCGACTCCGAGGATGATCATGAACCCGCCCACGAGGGTCGCGCTCTCGACGAAAACCCGCGGGAGATCGCGGCGGATGCGGAGATCTCGGAAGACCACGAACTCGATGAGGAAGGCCAGGAGCACGACGAGCGCCGCCGACTCCACCAGGGTCGCGTAGCCGCCGAAGATGCCCAGCAGCACCACCGTCGGGACGAGGAGCTCCCATTTGGCTCCCCAGATGGCATTGGCCGCCTCGCGGGCGTGAAACGGCGTGCGTTCGGCGCCGCTCGAATGACCTCGATAAGCGGCCCAGCCCGCGACCACCACGATCAGAAGCGCTCCTGGAAGAATCCCGCCGATGAACAACTGCTCGATCATGAGATCGGCGTAGAAAGCGTAGAGAATCACGGGAAGGCTCGGTGGTAGGAGCAAGCCGATCGATCCCGAGACGGTGACGAGCCCGAGCGACGTCGCCTCGGGATAGCGGGCCTTCAGAAGGCCCGGAAGCAGCAGTCCGCCCAAGGAGAGGATGGTGATGCCCGAGGCTCCCGTGAGCGGCGTGAAGAAGGCGAGAACGACCGTGGTGACGATGGCGAGCCCCCCGGGCATCCACCCCATCAAAGCCGTGAACATGCGCATCAACCTCTGGCTCGATCCTCCTTCCGCCAGAACGAACCCGCCGAGGGTGAAGAGCGGGATCGCGGGAAGCATCGGGGACGTGCTCAACCGATACGTCTCACCGGGAACGGCCGAGATCGGAGTCCCCTCCTGCCAGAACAGCAGCATCGCAATGCCGCCGATGGCGGCGAAGATCGGCATCCCCAGAGCGGTGCCGAAGACAAGAACCAGACCGAGCGGCAGGAGGAGTCCGTAGCTCTCGACCGAAGGAATCCATCCGAAGACGAGGGGGACGAGAAGACCGAGTGCCGCGAAGAGGCGCCCCCGCGACGAATCGGAGGCTTTCCAGACGAGCCGGACGGCGACGGACGCGAATCCCACCGGGATGATCGCCGAGAACATCCAGAGAGGGATTCCCCAGGCCACCTTCTCGCCGTACTCATGGTCCACCCGCACCAGCTCGACGCTCGCCACGAAAAGGAGGCTCGTCACCGCGGCCGCGAGAAACGACGTGAGCTTTCTCGCCTGGCCGCTCCATCGCTCCGGCAGGAGCCGCGTGAGGTTGAGCGCGAGGAGGCGATCGGACCGCGCCGCGAGCGAAGCGCCGAGAAACGTGATCCAGAGCGTGAGGTGCTGCACGATCGGAACGGCGCCGGGAACACCGCCGCCGAGCCAGCTCCGTCCCAAAATCTCCAGGAGCGGTGTCGCGGTCATGAGAGCGAGAACCGCGATGACCAGCGCGTTCTCCGCGGACGTGAGCGAAAATCGTTTCGGCGGCGGAGAGGAGGGGGCGCTCATCGAGCGCGTGCCTTCCGGTACTCGTCCCGATAGCGTCGTGGCCTCGTCGTGAAGCTCCGGCGGACCCAGGAGCGCGCGAAGCTTCGGAGAGGCGTTCTCGACCTCGGCCCGGAACGCGGCTCTCTCTTCCTTGCTCAGCTCGACCACCACCAGCCCCCGGCTCTTCATCTCCTCGATGGCGTCCTCCCCCGCTCGCCGGATCTCGTCTCGAAGCTCTTCGCCCGCTTTACGGGCGGCCTCCAGAAGCTCGGCACGGTATCGTTCGGGGACCCGCTCCCAGGAGCGCGTGCTCACGACCGTCGCCGCCACGATCGGAGCCCAGTCGAGGTCGATCATGTACTTCGCCTGCTGGTAGCTGCGGTCGAGGAGAGCGAAGAGCGGAGGAACATCGAAGGCGTCGATGAGTCCTGTCTGGAGAGACGTCAGCATGTCCGTGGCAGGAAGGGGAACGACCTGGAATCCCAGGTCCTTGAAGAGCTTCTCGGTATCCGGGTCCCCGGCGGACGTCCAGAGTCTCATCCGGCGAATGTGCTCGGGCGTGCGTGCCTCGGTGCGGGTGAAGAATCGCACCCAGCCGGCGTCGCTCCAGTTCAGGACCTTGAAGTTCTGCGCCTCGATGCGCGCTTCGAGCTTGGGCGCCATGCGGTCGCGAACGTAGTCGAGCTCTTCGTAGGACTCGAAGAAGAGCGGGTAGTGAAGGCTGTCGACGCCCTTGTCGATTCGGGAGAGACCGGGGCCGGAGATTGCGACTGCGTCGAGCCCGTGGCGCTGCACCTTTCGAACCATCTCCGTTTCATCGCCCAGAACGCCGCCGGGATAGATACGGAGCTCGACTTCACCGTTCGAGATGCGCCGCCACTCCTGCCGAATCCGGAGGAGCACGTCGTGCCAGGTGGAGCCCTCTGGAGCGATGGTCCCCATCTTGATCACCACCTCGCTCACCGCGGGATTCGGCCGCAGCGCGAAAAGAGCGGCGGCGAAGGCGACGACGATGGGAGCGGTCTTGCGGACATTCATTCTGGTTCTCCTGACGGACCTGAAGGACTGGAACTCGGGCCGGGCTCGAGGAAGAGCTCGTCGATGCGATCGAGAAGCCATCGCGCTCGGCGATGGGCGAGACCGTTCGCGAACCGCAGCTCGGGATGGGCGTCGAGGTCGACGGCGAGAGCCCGGTTCAAAAGCTCGCGGAACTCGCGGGCTTGCTGAGCCGGAACGGAGATCGTTTCTGCATAGACGAGGAACAGGCTCGCCCGCTTGCCGTTCGAGAGCGCGAGAGCGCGGTCGTAATGTTCTCTCAACGAACCCAGGTCGAGCTCACCCCCCTTGGCCCCCGCCAGCGTGATCGCGAACTCGTGGAGCGTTCCCTCGTCCCAGCTTTCGTCCAGCTCGAGTGCGCGGTCGAGGAGCGCTTCGACTTCCGGAACGCGAGCCAGAAGCGAGGCGTCGTTCTTGGCCGCGGATATGGCGAGACCGAGGGAGGCGGCGGTCCAGTAGAGCAGCGGAAGGACGTCCTTCTTGGGGCTTCGCCCGATGAGGCTGACCGCCTTCTCGGGATCCCGGGTGAGCGTTTCGCCAAGTCGTGGATAGAGCAGGTCCAGTCCGCGGAGACCGTAACCGTGGGCGCGTAGATAAAGGTCGCGGGCGCGTTCGCGGAGCCTTCGAGCCTCGTCCAGATCGTCGTCCGCATGCACTTCGGCGTCGAAGTGGACGAACGCGTAGCTGTAGACGGTGTACCCGCGCGACGCGGCGAGGAGGAGCCCCCGGTGCCTCGGTGACTCGGCGATCAGGCTCTCCAAGAGCTTCAGGGAGAACGGAAGCGCGTCGCCTACGAGCTCGAGATCGGAGTCGCTCTCGAAGACCGAGCCTCCCGAGGCCAGCACGTCGCCCACCTGGTTGATCGCGTATTTCTTGATCGAGCACCCCGAAGCGAGGAGGGTCCCGAGAGCGATCGCGGCCACGCGTGGATGAGCCATCACGAGAAGTGGGAAACCGATGTGCCCAGGTTCACTCCCGTGGTTGCCATGACCGAGTTCTGCCTTCTGACTCCTGCGCGAGGATATGAGACTCAGGCTTCGTTCAGCAAGAAGCGATGCAATTCCTGGGCTCGAAATGCCGCCTCGCTCGGCGCCGCTCCCCAGACGGGAATGCGGACGCCAGTCACCCTCAAAGCAAGTAGACCAAACTCACTGCGGTTACATACACAGCGGCCATCGCACCGGTGTCCCACGCGACAGCAAAACGCTTGGTCATCACCCGATAGGTGAGTCCGATCAGAAACAGCAGCGTTCATCGTCACGACCGCAAGAACCACGTTCCCATGGCTTGCGTCCGCCGCGGTCAGCAATGGCCCCTTCCGGTGAACACCGCCGTGCGCAGCGGGATCCGCGTAGTGGAGCTCCTTCATTTCGCCTATCCGCCGGTGCTTTTCGTGCGTGAAAATGAGCCGCATGCTCACGAAGTACAGCGCGATGAGCGCTGGCGTATAGAGTCCGATCCATCCGATCGCTGGTAACCGCGAGCTACCAATCAGACCAAGACCGGCGATGCCGATGAGGACCAGGCCGAACCCGATGGAGAGGGCGTGACCTTGGTGGGCGCGCGTGCTGAGTGGCTCGGGCTGGACGGCATCCATGAACGAGAGGATCAACAGATTGAACATGCAGCTGCCCAGTACATCCCCTATTGCGATATTGGGAAGGGCGGCTAGCGCGGTCGCCCCGAAACCGGTGAACAGTTCCGGCAGGCTCGTCGTCGCCGCAAGGAGGACCACGCCGACCCAGCTGCGGCCCAACCCGGTTCTCTCCCCCAGCACGTCCCCGTACCGTGCGAGACGCACACCCGCGAAGACGATCACGAGCGCCGTGGCCAGAAACTGGATCCAGATCATCGTCCGCCGCCTTCACGCCCGTGCTGGCGCCAGGCGAGTCGGGCACACGCCTCCGCCAGTCCCCACGCGAGCAGCGCGCCGCCGAACACCACGCCCCAGAGCTCCACGGGGATGGCGGCGTTTCCCAGCAGATCGGACGTAAACGGCAGCGAGGCCGCGGCGACCTGGATGCCGACGCCAGCGATGACGGCCGCATGGAGATACGCGTTGGGAAGCGGGCGCATCCACGTGTGTCTGGACGGGTAGGTCAGGAACAGCTGGCCGACGGCCATGAAGTGGAACGCGGCCGCTCGCGTGACATCGAGCGAGTACCCGAACAGCGGCAGGAGGCCGAGCACGCCGAGCGCGAGCACGGCTTTCATGCTGCCCGCGGCGACGACGAATCGGACCGACGGCCGGTCCAGCAGCGGAGAGTTGGCCGGGCGCGGCGGCTGCTGCATGACGCCCGGGCGTGCGATCGAACGCGAGCGCCAGCGCGGGCACGCCGTCGGTCATGAGATTGATCCAGAGGATTTGTGCGGCGGTGAGCGGGAGCATCAGCGCCCCGGTGTGTGTCGCGAAGATCGAGGGCGAATGCGAGCACGGCGCCGGCCGCGACCAGCAGCACTTCCGACAGATTCGTCGAGAACAGGAAGCGGAGGAACTTCTGGATGTTCTCGTAGATGCCGCGGCCTTCCTCGACGGCGCCGACGATGGTGGCGAAGTTGTCATCGAGCAGGACCAGGTCCGCCACCTCACGGCTGACATCCGAGCCACGCTGGCCCATCGCCACACCGACATCCGAGCGCTTGAGCGCGGGCGCATCGTTGACGCCGTCCCCCGTCATCGCGACGATCTGGCCCTGCGCCTGCAGCAGCTTCCACGAGCTGCAGCTTCTGCTCCGGCCGCACGCGTGCGAAGACGTTCACGTCGCCGAGCGCCTCGATCAGCGCCGCGCCCTGATACTCATCGAGATCTTCACCGGTCAGCACCCGCACGCCCGGGATGCCGATCAGGTGCGCGACCGCCAACGCGGTCGCCGGGTGATCGCCGGTAATCATGATGACGCGGATCCCAGCCGCCTGCGCCGTGGCGACGGCGTCGGGCACTTCGGGCCGCGGCGGATCCCAGAACAGGACGAGACCGAGCAGCGACAGGTGCTCTTCGGTCTCGCCCTCGGCCCAGGCGACCGCCAGCACGCGAAACCCCTCGCGCGCGTACGCGTCGGCCTTCTCCACCCAGGATTCGCGGTCCTCGGTCGACAGCGTGCAGCGGCCGAGGAGGATCTCGGGCGCGCCCTTGAGGTAGCTCACCAGCCGCCCGTGCTCCTGCACCGTGACACGGGCGAACTTCCAGGCGCTGTCGAACGGCCGCTCAGAGACGGTCGGGTGTTCCTGGCGCAGCTGCGCGATGTCCACGCCGTGTGCGGCGGCATGGCGCAGCAGACCGAGCTCGAGCGGATCGCCCGCACCGGTCGTCAGGTCCGCATCGTTGGCCAGCACGATGGCCGCGAGCGCGCGCGGCAGATCGGACGCGTCGAGCGTGCGGACGTCCATGCGGCTCTCGGTCAGCGTGCCCGTCTTGTCGGTCGCAATGACCGTGACCGATCCGAGCGCCTCGACGGCGGAGAGTCGCCGAACGACCGCGCGGTGCCGGGCCATGCGCTCGACGCCGAGTGCCAGGGCCACCGTGAGCACCGCCGGCAGTCCTTCGGGTACGGCCGCCACGGCCAGCGCCACCGCGAAGATGATCATCTCCGGCGCGCGGCCGATCCCTTCGGCGACGATGCCGACGCAGGCCGAGGACCGCGGCGAGGATCAGCACCCAGCGCGCGATCTGCCGGCCCAGTTGATCGACGCGGCGTTCGAGTGGCGTCTTCGCGGCCTGGATGTCGCCGAGCATGGTGGCCAGACGGCCCATGGCACTGGATCGACCGGTCCTCGTCACCTCGAGATAGGCCTTGCCGCGGACGAGCAGCGTGCCGCTGAACGCCTCGTCGCCGTCGCTCTTGTCGACGGCGATGGATTCGCCCGTGAGGATGGATTCATCCAGCATGGCGCCGCGAGCGTCCATCAGCGTGCCGTCTGCCGGGACGCGGTCGCCGGCCTCGAGGCGCACCGCAGTCGCCGGGAACCAGGGCATGTGTGGGGAGACGCACGAGGTGGCCATCGCGGAGTACCCATGCCTGCGCTCCAGCCAGAGCCTTCAACCGCGTCAAGGCCGCTTCGGATCGCTGTTCCTGATAGAGGCCGAGCGCCGCGTTGAACAGGAGGATCAGGCCGATGGCGGTCGCTTCGATCGGCCAGGCGTGCGCGCCTTCGTAGATCCAGAGGCCGAGATCGAAGGCGAGGGCGAACAGCAGGATGTAGATCAGCGGGCTCTGGAACTGACGCACGAACCGGCGCCAGAGCGGATCGGGAGCGTGCTCGGGCAAGGCGTTCGGCCCGACGCGAGAGAGTCGTTCGGTCGCTTCAGCGGTGGAAAGTCCGTTCATCGGGACGCTATGTGTCTCGGTACGAGTTGAGCGAGCCGTCCACAATCACGCGGCGTCCCTCCTCGACCGTCGGCAGAACGGCACGATCAGCTTGCACGTTCTCCAGTCCAATCTCCTCGCGCACTTTCCGCATGGCGGCACTCGAGTGCTGGAGATACTTGGCCTTCAAGGCTCTCCGATTCGTCCCATCGACACCAGGAGCTCGTGCGCTCGGCTCTCGCGGACGACGCGTCCCGCGAGGTGGTAGCCCAGTCGCGTCATGATGACCAGAGGGCGCAGCCCGCAGGAGTGGAACCATGCCTTCGCCGCTCGGTACACCGGTTCGAGCGTCTCGAAGCAGAGCGCGGGATCTCGATAAGCCTCGGCCGGATCCTCGTGGTTCACCCAGTCGATGTCGAGCTGGACCAGGCTCGCGCGGTCGTCGCCGAGACATCGCGTGACGCCCGCACCCTGTTCCAGAAGACATCGCAGGGGGTCGATGGACGGACAGGACACGGGGGAGCCGTCCGCTCGCGCTGAGACGTCGGGCGCCCCCGTATCCAGCCAATCCCCATGCGGTGGGAGGTCGCGAATCCTGCCGCGCCACAGTATTCCAGGATCCCGTCCCTCACCACGGGGGATCGATAGAACGAACGGACGCACTCCCAGGGCTCGAAGGTGTCCGACGCCCGGCAGAACCGAGCTTCGCCTCCAGCTTCCGCTGAGAGTGATTCCGCGGCGATCATGCATGTCAGCTCCTGCAATTCACGTTCCCGGGGTCCCGTACCGACTCGCGAAAAACCCCGCGGTATGTCGCACCCACTGACGAGAGACATCGGTCGAGTGCGCCCTCAGACCCACCTCTGCGACAATTCGCGCGCCACGGCGCACCCATCGCCGTGAGCCAGCGTTCCTCGTTCGACAAAGACTGTGATGGCATGATCATTGCTCCTCCCTCTCCGCGGCTCGAGACGATGAAGAAGACGATCGATGTCGAGGCGCTTCTCGCCAGAGCGCAGAGGCCCGCGACCGAATCCATGCGCCTGCACCCCTACTATCGAGGAAAGATCCAGGTAGCGCCGAAATGTCCGGTCCGGGATTTCACGACTTCGCCATCTGGTACACGCCGGGCGTCGCAGCTCCCTGCAGGGAAATCCAGCGGCGTCCGGAGGCCGTCTACGCGATGACCAACAAGGGCAACTCCATCGCCATCGTGACCGACGGAACACGCGTCCTCGGCCTCGGCGACATCGGACCCTACGCCGGACTTCCGGTCATGGAAGGAAAAGCCCTCCTGTTCAAGTACCTGGGCGGAGTGGACGCGGTGCCCCTCTGCCTGGGAACGAAAGACCCCGAGGAGTTCATCCGGACGGTCGAGCTCCTCGAGCCCGCGTTCGGGGGCATCAACCTCGAGGACATCGCCCAGCCGAAGTGCTTCCGCATCCTGGATGCTCTGCGAGAGCGCATGGCGATCCCGGTGTGGCACGACGACCAGCAGGGCTCGGCCACGGTGCTTCTCGCCGCTCTCGGCAACGCTCTTCGAATCGTGGGTAAGGAGCTGGGCCGGGTCAAAGTGGCCATGGTGGGGATGGGAGCGGCGAACGTCGCCACCTATCGAATCCTGCGGGCATCCGGCGCTCGATCTCGACGGAATCGTCGCCTGCGACCGAAAGGGAACGCTCCATCGAGGAAGACACGACCTCGAGGAGCGACACGAGGAATATCCGGACAAGTGGCGGGTGTGCCGCGAGACCAACGCCGACGGTGTCGTGGGAGGTCTCGAAGACGCGCTCGAAGGTGCCGACGTGTGCATCGCCTTCTCGTCCTCCGGACCCGGCGTCATACGACCGGAATGGATCCGGAAGATGGCGAAGGATCCGATCGTGTTCGCCTGCGCCAATCCCGTGCCCGAGATCTGGCCGTGGGAAGCCGAGGAAGCGGGCGCCCGCATCATCGCCACCGGGCGCAGTGATTTTCCCAACCAGGTCAACAACTCCCTGGGCTTTCCCGGCATCTTCCGCGGCGTGCTCGACGTGCAGGCCCGCACCATCAGCGACGAGATGGCGATAGCGGCTGCGGGCGAGCTCGCCCGCTGCGCCGAAGACCGGGGACTCGACGAGACGCGAATTCTCCCGCGCATGGACGACATGGAGGTTCACGTCCGGGTGGCGGTGGAGACGGCGATGAAGGCCCAGGAGCAGGGGCTCGCGGGGAAATCGGAGACCGCTGCCGAGCTTCACCGCCGAGCGGCGAGCGTCATCCGGGCGGCCCGAGAGCAAACCAACGTATTGATGAGAGAAGGGTTGATTCCTCGTGCGCCCGCTGCTTCCTGACCGAGACCGCGAGTCAACTCGTCCGGGACGTCGCCGGGGCAGCCGGCCGACGGGCCAGCAGGGCAACCACGTCCTCGTCGGTCACCTCGCGGAAGTCGGCGAAGAACTGGCCCACGGCGTAGAAGCCTCGCGGGCGTCTCGAGGCATACCACTTCGTCCGCGGCTTCCTCCATCCGCGCTACCGCGTCCGGAGGCGCGACGGCGACCGCGGCGACGAGCCTTCGCCGGGTTCCGCGCGCGAACGGCCCGGAGAGCGGCGATCATCGTCGAGCCGGTCGCGACACCGTCGTCCACGATGATGACGACCCGGCCCGCGGGATCGATCGGAGGCCTCACCGGCGTATAGGCAGCGCGCCGGAGGCGGAGCCTTTCGAGCTCCCGCTTCGCCTCCCTTTCGACGTACGATTTGTCGATTCCGTAGAGCTCCACGGCATCGCTCACATGGACATCGCCCGACTCGCTCACCGCACCGATGGCGATACTCCGGCTGGAACGGCGCCCCCAGTTTGTGCACCAGAACCACGTCGAGGTCCCCTCCGAGGGCGTCGGCGATCACTCCCGCCATGGGAACCGCACCCCTCGGGATTCCGAGCACCAGGGGATTCCGACCGCGATAGCTCTCGAGCCGCTTCGCCAGAAGCTGCGCGGCCTCGATGCGGTCCGCGAAAACCGCATCCCCGATGGAGACTCCACCTTCTCTCGAGCTCTTCGATTTCCATGCCTTCTCTCATACACGAACCGGCGCCAATGGAAAGGAGCGGGATCTCTATCGCGATCCGGAGACTGCGAAGCCCAAGGCGCGCGATTTCCACCATCCCCTGCGTCAATTCGAGCTGCCGTGAGGATGGCATTCGAGGGAGGTGTCCGGAATGATCCCGAGAAATATCCACGAGACGGCGGTCGAGATCGACAGCGGTGGCGCGCGCCTCCACGGCACGCTCGCGATCCCCGGGGAAGCGCGCGCTCTCATCCTGTTCGCTCACGGAAGCGGGAGCAGCCGCCTCAGCCCCCGGAACGTGGCCGTGGCCCGAGGACTCCACGAGTCGGGACTGGCGACCCTTCTCTTCGATCTCCTGACCGAGAGCGAAGACCGGTTCTACGAGAACCGCTTCGACATCGCCCTTCTCGCGGAGCGCATGATCGGGGCGACGGAATGGGCGCGCGTTCATCCTTCGACGGCCTCACTGCAGTTGGGATTCTTCGGGGCGAGCACCGGAGCCGCCGCCGCACTGCGAGCGGCGGCCGGGCTCGGAGACGAGGTCTTCGCCGTCGTATCGCGTGGAGGGCGTCCCGATCTGACCGGTCCCGCGATTACCGCGGTCCGTTCGCCCACCCTCCTCATCGTCGGTGGACTCGACTTCGAGGTGCTCGAGCTGAATCGCGAAGCCTATGCCCAGCTGCGGTGCGAAAAAGAGCTCGCCGTGGTCCCGGGCGCGACTCACCTGTTCGAAGAGCCGGGGACGCTCGAGGAAGTCACGCGTCTCGCGCGCCGAGTGGTTCGCGCGGCACCTGCCGCCCGAGGACCGGTCGGTATGAGCCTGCAGCTCTTCGCGCTCGAGCCCACTCACGAGCTCGGAAAGAAGGTGAGCTCGAGACTGGGAATTCCGCTCTCGCCTCACGAGGAAAGGGAGTTCGAGGACGGCGAGCACAAGTGCCGCCCGCTCGTCAGCGTGCGAGGAGACGACGTCTTCGTGATCGAATCTCTGTACTCCGACTCGCATCGCTCGGTGAACGACAAGCTGGCCCGGTTGCTCTTCTTCCTCGGCGCTCTTCGCGACGCATCCGCCGGCCGCATCACCGCCGTGGTCCCCTATCTCGCCTATGCGAGAAAGGACCGAAAGACCAAGCCCCGGGATCCGGTGACCACTCGCTATGTCGCGCTCTCTTCGAGGCCGTCGGCATCGATCGCATCCTGGTCATGGACGTGCACAACCCCGCCGCCTACCAGAACGCCTTCCGCTGCGGGAGCGAGCACCTCGAGGCAAGACCCCTGTTCGTCCGTCATTTCGCATCCCTGCCCGAGTCGCGCGAAGAAGAGATCCTCGGTGCTCTCTCCCGATGCCGGGGGGATGAAACGGGCGGAGATCTTCCGCCAGCACCTGGAGCGCGTCCTCGGGAGAGGCGTGCGGAGCGGTCTCATGGAAAAGCAGCGAAGCGGTGGAGTGGTGAGCGGAGAAGCGCTGGTAGGGGAGGTTTCGGGCTCGACCGTCATCGTCATCGACGATCTCATCAGCACCGGAACCACTCTCCTCCGAGCGGCGCGTGCCTGCCGCAGGCTGGGAGCCCGGAGGGTCGTCGCCGCCGCGACTCACGGCCTCTTCGTCGGCGACGCGAACCGCCTCCTCGCCGAGCCGGAGCTGGACCAGATCCTCGTCACCGACACCATCCCGCCGTTCCGGCTCGATCCCGAGCTCGCGCGCCGGAAAGTCCGGGTCCTCGATACCGCGGAGCTATTCTCCGAGGCCATCTCCCGGATTCACGGTGGAGGCTCGCTGGTGGAGCTCCTCGAGACCTGATTCCGGCTCAGTCGCGCTCGGTCGATGGAGCGACGGGCTCACGGAACCCGAAGACGATGTATGCGACCGAAGCGATTGCCGTTCCCTTCCGGCGCGCCGGCCGAAACCGCCATTGCCTCGCTCCATCCAGCGCCGCGGCGTCGAGCCCCGCCTGCCCCGCCGGACTACTTTGCTCGACGTGACTTTGCCGTCTTCCCCGACGTCCACCTCCACCAGAACCGTCTGGCTCATGTGCAGGTGAGCGGTTGGAGGGTAGAGCGGAGCGACCATCGACTCGGGAAATGGGACCACCGCCGACGGCAGACGCCACGTCTTTCGGTGCCTCCCCGAGCGCGGGCGCGTTGTACAAGGTCGGGGCCCGGAAGAATCCGGCGACGAGGACTTTCGAATCGACCGCGGCGAGAGCTTCGGGCTCGCCCCGGGCCTCGCGGGCGGCGGTAAACCGCCAGCCGCCGACAGCTTTCTGGAGGAGGTCCGTGAAAGGAGGAGTCGATCTCAGAACGGTTACCTTGGTGACTTCGCCCGACGCGGAAACGTCGAGCTCGAGCAGGACCTGACCGCCCCCTGCCATCGGTGGCTGCACGACAACCTCTCCGCTATGGAATCGAGCCGGTTGGAAGGAGCCGATGACGAAAAGCCAGGCCACTACGAATTTCTGGATGGAGCTGCTCATGATCGTCCTCCGCAAATGAACCATCATTCAAAGAACGTGCCAATCGGGATGCGCCCCGGTGCTAGACTGAACGCCATTCTTCCGTGATTCACGAGCTCCTGAGCCCGGGCCGAGTCCTGCTCGACGCCCGTGGACCGTTTCCGCGGCTTCTCGAGGAGCTTCTTCGACGCTCCTCGTTCTCGGCACGGCGAGCCGAGGTCGAGGCGGCGCTCTCCGGCGAGCGCCGTCAGAACTACCTCTTCCTCGATTCGCGGATCGCGATTCCCCACGCGCAGCTCGAGGGATTGACGGCGCCCGAGATGGTCATCGCCATCTGTCCGCGAGGCGTCGAGATCGACGGGCGGCGAGCACAGATCGTGATCCTCCTCGGCTCCCCGGCCGATCAGACGGCCTTTCACCTTCAGCTGCTGCAGCGCTTGTCCTCGGTGATCCCCGCGGTCGCCCAGGACCTGTTGAGACTCAAGCGGGAAGTGGAAGTCATTCGACGCCTCGCGCGCCAGGAAGAGCTCCCTGGTCGGGCCACCTTCATCAATCTCACGCAGGATCAGGTCGCGTTCGAGCTCAAAACCGATCTGGGGGCCGGTCTTACCGAGGAGGAGGCGGCCAGACGGTTGCGTCTCCACGGCCCGAACCTCCTCAAGAAACCGCGAAGGACTCCCTGGTACGTCAAGCTCCTTCGAAACATGTTCAGCTTCTTCGCGGTGCTGTTGTGGATTGCCGCGGTCCTCTGCTTCGTGCCCGCCGTGAACATGCCCCAGCTCGGGCTCGCCATCCTCATCGTCATCCTGGTGAACGGGCTCTTCGCGTTCTTCCAGGAGTACCGAACCGACCGCGCGGTGGAAGCCCTCCAGCAGCTTCTCTCCCTGCGGAGCAAGGTGATTCGGAACGGCCGGCTCCAGGAAGTGGATGCGGCGACCCTCGTGCCGGGTGACGTGATCATCCTCGAGCAAGGCGACATCGTGCCCGCGGATGCCAGGCTCACCGAGGCCTTCCACGTCGAGGTGGACAACTCCACCCTCACCGGCGAGTCGATCTCCGCCAGGCGGTACAAGTCCGATCTCCCCGTCCTCCTGGAAGGACCGTTCCTCTGGATCGAGCTTCCCAATATCGTTTTCGCGGGGACGGCGTTCTTGAAAGGCGAGGCCCGTGCCGTGGTCTTCGGTACGAGCATGCGAACCGAAGTGGGGAAGATCGCCAAGCTCACCCAGGAGATCCCCGCCGAGCAAAGTCCCCTCCAGAAGCAGCTTCGTCGCGCCGTCGTGATCATCGCCTTCCTCGCCTCGGCGCTCGGGCTTCTCTTCCTCATGCTGGGATGGCTCTCGGGCCGTCTCTCCTTCGCCCAGGCCTTCGTGTTCTGTATCGGCCTTTTCGTCGCGAACGTTCCCGAGGGGCTGCTCCCCACCGTGACTCTCTCCCTCGCCATGGCGGTGAAGCGGATGGCGAAGAAGAACGCCCTGCTGAAGAGCCTTCCCGCGGTGGAGACCCTGGGATCGACCACCGTCATCTGCAGCGACAAGACCGGGACCCTCACCGAGAACCGGATGACGGTGACCGAGATCTACGTCGACGGAAAACTGGTGGAAGTCTCCGGCACCGGATACCGCCCCGAGGGAAAGTTGATGATAGAGGGCCGCGAGCTTGCCCTCACGGAAATCTCCGGTTGGGCGGCTCTCGCGCGGCTTCTCGAATGCGCCTCGGTCTGTAACAACGCGCGCATCGAGCCGAAAGGCCTGGATTACGTGGCGGTGGGAGATCCCACCGAAGCCGCCCTTCGCGCTCTCGCGGAAAAAGCGGGAGTCCGCGCCGCGCACCGGCGGCTCAGCGTAAACCCCTTCGACTCGGTGCGAAAACGGATGAGTGTCGTGGCCGAGCTCGAGGGGCGGCCGGGCCCCCTCCTCTTCGCCAAGGGAGCGCCTCTCGAGATCCTCGAGCGAAGCAGCCGGATTCTCTACCATGGTGAAGCGATTCCTCTGGACGACTTTCATCGAGCCAGACTCAAGAGCGAGGTGGACGCGCTCGCCGAACGGGGCCTTCGGATTCTGGGTTTTGCGTTCCGCGAGGGATCGGAGAGCGCGGAGAGCGATCTCGTCTTTCTCGGTCTCACCGCGATGTCCGACCCCGTGCGCCCTCGGGTCGGGGAAGCCATCCAGTCCTGCCACCGGGCGGGAATCCGCGTGCTCATGATCACCGGCGATTATCCCGTCACCGCGCAGGTGATCGCGCATCAGATCGGAATCGGTGACACGAAGCTCGAAAGTCGTCACCGGCGCGGAGATCTCCGAGCTCGACGACGAATCTCTGGGGCGAATCGTCGCCTCCGGCGAGCCCGTGTTCGCGCGCGTGACACCCGATCACAAGCTCCGGATCGTGGCCGCCCTCCGGTCGATGGGCGAAGTCGTCGCCGTCACCGGTGACGGGGTGAACGACGCCCCCGCTTTGAAGATGGCGGACATCGGGATCGCCATGGGGATCCGCGGGAACGAGGTGGCCAAGGAAGCGGCCGACATGATCCTGGCCGACGACAACTTCGGCACCATCGTGGCCGCCATCGAGGAGGGACGAGCGGTCTTCGACAACATCAAGAGGTTCATGGCCTACATCTTCAACAGCAATCCGCAGGAGATGTACCCTTACATCGTCTGGATGCTCGTTCCCGGAGCTCCGCTCGCGATGACGGTGATGGGCGTTCTCGCGGTGGACGTGGGGACGGATCTCCTGCCCGCCATGGGCCTGGGCGCGGAAGCGCCCGAGCCGGGAATCATGGAACGGCCTCCGCGGCGTCGCGGCGAGAAGCTCTTGAGCCTCGGCCTCGTTCTTCGCTCTTATTTCGTCCAGGGAAGCATTCTCGCCCTCAGCTGTTACGCCACGTACTTCTACATGGGATGGTGGCTCGATGCGCTCGAGGGCGGGCTTTCCTTCTCGTCGATGCCTTCGTCGCCTCCCGGGCTCGACATGAAGAACGCCACCAGCCGAGTATCTCCAGACGCTGTCGGCTTACTTCTTTCCCACCGTCGCGGTGCAGATTGCGAATGTCTTCTGCAAGCGTTCGTGGAAGAGCTCTCTCTTCTCCGCGGAGTTCCTGTCCTCCGAGAGAAGGAGCCGGATATCGGCCGGGCTTCGTGGGATGGTCGAACACGCCCTGGATCCGGGACCTGCTCCACCGAGCCGCGGGTTTTCTGGGACGCCACCCCCTCTGGCTGAACTTTCTCTCCAATCCCGTCGTGCTCGCAGGAATCCTGTTCGAGCTCGCCTTCTGCTGGCTCCTCTTCTATACGCCGCTTTCGCGGGTCTACTTCTTCGCTCCCCTTCCCTGGCACGTTTATCTCTTCGCCTTCCATGGCGCGCTGTTGTTGCTGCTCTTCGAGGAGACGAAGAAGTACTATCGGCGCCGAGGCTACTCCCTCGACTTCCTTGGCTGAGGCTCTTCCGCTTCGAATCGGGTAATGGTCACGGGAACGTAACACAGCTTCCCTTTCCGGATGGAGACCGCCAGCCGTGTCTTCTTCTTCGTCTTCGTCGAGCGAGGCTCGAGCTCTCGAACCGCCCGATCCGCGTTCTCCTTCGTCTCTTGCAGCGCGCCCACCATGACACTTCCTCCTTCCGCTCGACCTGAAGGCTCACTCTTGCCGCTTCGACTCCGCGGTTTCGTACCGATCGTGCAGGAACGCCACGATGTCGATGAGATCTTGAACCGACATCGAGGCGTTCAGATTCCCCATCCGCGACCCTTCTCCGCTGGTGATCCGCTCCTCTTCTCCCGCGGGGTACAACCGGTGGGAAGGATTCACGATCGAGGTGACGAGCTCTCCGTCGGTGGGTTCCCTCATCGCGAGCCCGCCGAGCTTGACGCCGGTGAGCGGAGTCGCTACCGGAGCGGGGAGGTCGCCTTCGAGCCCTTCGACCTCGTGGCAGCTCGAGCAGCGAAGCGCCACGAACGCGTCCCGCCCGCATCGGCGTCGCCATGGGGTAGCACGAAGCCGCGGGCCGATTGTTCTTCGGTTTCGAGAGCAGGGTCCTGGCAGCACCATAGGAGCGCGGCGAGCACCCCCGTAACGGTCCTGTGCATTGCCTCCTCCTCCCTCGAGTTCCACTGAACGAGAAAGCAATCCCGGTGCCACAACGCTCCCGCCCAAATTGTCCGGAAATCCCGTCGCGGAGCCCGCAACTTCCTCGAGTCGCTCGGCTACGCTATCTCACCCGGATGCGCGATCTGACGCACCGGCTGCCCTCGATCACTCCGCCCCTGGAGAAGGCTATCCACTCACCAGGCGCTCCGCCGCCTCGAGGTATCGTTCGATCTTGGAAATCCATTTCTCGCTGTTCTTCCTCCCGATCTCTCAGATGCCAGATGGCGATCTTGGCACGGAGGAAAGCCCGGAACGCCTTGTGGAATTCCGATCAGCGCCGCGGGAGCGGGTCGCCCATCCGATCGCTGTAGATCTCGAATAGAAGCTCCTCGATGAAGGCGGGCCCTCCCACGAGCTCGCACTCGAGGGAAAGAAAGCTCAACTCGTCCGCGGGGTCGAGCACCCTCAGGTCGGCCTCGAACTCGAGACAGTCGATGATCGCCGGTTTCGGGAGAAGACAAACGTGCTCGGGTCTCAGATCGCCGTGCGCTTCGACGACTTTCCCTTCACGTGCTCGCGCCTCGAGGAGGTCGGTCTCGATGGTCGACGAAACGCAGGAGCTTCTCCGACACCGCGGCGATACGGCTTCTTCGGAATCGGGGAAAGCTCGGAGACCTCGCGGACGATCTCTTCGATGTTCTGGACGAAACGGGCGTGATACTCCTTCGGTTCGATATGGACTCGAGGCGCACGCTGGTAGAACGAGGCGAGCGTCTCCGCGACGCTGAGCACATCGACGCGCCGCAGTTCTGCGCTCGAGATCAGTGATCGAGCATCCGCCGGGAAGGAAGGCGGCGCATCTTCACGAGCCAGTCCACGACCCTCTCCGTCCTTCCGAGCGCGAGGCGTCCCTTCTCGTCCAGGCCGAGCGGCACCACGGCGAGGTAAACATCCGGCGGAGACGCCGGTTCCATCTCACTTCGGCGTCGCAGTTGCGGCGCCGGTCCTCGAGAGTCGAAAGGTTCAGGAGCTCGAAACGAACCGGCTTCTTGAGCTTGTAAGCGTACTCGTCGGTGAGAAACACCCAGGACATGTGGGTCTCGACCGCTTCGACTCCCGTGGTACCTTCGGAGAAACTCTCCGGCCGACGGAGGAACTCGACTTTCTCGGCGAGCGCCGACCGGGAGTCCCAGCTCCAGGGCGCGGAACCCGTGCCGTCCGCTTCGTTCTCCGATTCGCTCCGCCCCAAGTGGGTGTCTCCAAGTAAGGGTTATACTGCGGCGGAAGCGGGTATCCTCAGGGCTCGCTGGCTCCGGAGGCTTTCATGGAACATCCAGTTCAACTCACGTTCCGAGGGCTCGAGTCCACGGAGGCGCTCCGACAAGCGGTCGAGGAGCGAGCGCAGAAGCTCGAGCATTTCTACGACAAGATCGAGTCCTGCCACGTCATCGTGGAAGCTCCTCACCGGCACCACCACCAGGGTAACGTCTACCATATTCGCGTTCGCCTGACGGTCCCGGGTGACGAAATCGTGGTTTCGCGGGATCCACCGGAGCATGCCCAGCACGAAGACCTCTATCTGGCCATCAACGACGCCTTCAAGGAGACGACGAGGCAGCTCGAGGACTACGTGCGGCGGCGGCGCGGTCAGACCAAGCAGCACGTCGGCTCTCCGCACGGGCGCGTGGTGCGCCTCTTCGAGGACGAAGGGTACGGTTTTCTCGAGACCGCCGACGGGAGGGAGGTCTATTTCCACGAGAACAGCGTTCTCGACGGGGCCTTTCACCGGCTTTCGGTGGGTATGGAAGTCCGCTTCGCCGAGGAACCGGGTGAGAAAGGGCCGCAAGCGAGCACGGTGATCATCGTGGGCAAGGAAGGCCAGCACGAGTTCTCGTGAACGCTGCCGTCGATCGCGGAAGAGCTCCTCGGGCGTCTCGTTGATCTCGCGCCTATCGCCGCGGCTCAGGTAACGCCCTTCGAGCACGCGCCGCCCGTTGTCCGTGAGGCAGCGAAGTCATCAGGTCTACCTCAGGATTCAGCGTACGGAGCGCGGCGGCACGAACTCGTAACGCGAGTGCAGGAACGCCACCAAATCCGTCAGCTGGCGCACCGTCATGACGTCGCTATAGTCGGGCATTCGCGACAGCTCCCCGCTCTTGACGAGCTCCTTCGGGTAGCCGGGCGCCAGCTCGTGCGACGGATTGATGATCGAAGTTACGAACTTGCCGTCGGTGGGCTGGTAGTCGCCGGTTCCCCGAGAGCGACGGGAACCGGAGGTTCCGCGACCGGCCCGGGGAGCTCTATCCCACGGACCTCGTGACAGGCATTGCACTGTAGCTCGACGAACGCTGCCTTGCCCGCCTCGACGTCTCCTTCGGGAAGACGGAATCCGCTCGGAGAGCGCTCCGGGGCCGCACAGGACGAAAGGCACCACGCGAGCAACCAGATCACGGGAAACGCTTTACCGTGCATTCCTCACCTCTTTCCCTCGCTTGTCGACCGCTGGAATCGCTCACGCGCTGGATGCGAGCTGCTCGCTCCTCCCGGGAAGGTGGAGCACAAATGACCGGAATTCATGTCGTTTAGGGAAACAAGAAACGTGCCAGCAGACCCCTTTGAAAATTACCGCGGTTTCGAGCACGAGCGACACAATCTCTCGAGCGCGCGTGCGGAATCTCACCCAAAGGTCATTCCCGGGGCGCGTGGTTTCGACCAATTTCTCTAAGTAGCCGTGACCCGGGAGGTGATACGTTCCGCGTAGCGCTGCAGTGCTTCGCTCACTTCCACGGGATAGGGAGGCGATGCGGGTGACAGGGCTCTGAGCCGCGAGGGAAGGAGCGCTAACTCCCGGGCTCGACTCTCGCGGATCGCATCGAGGCTCGTGACGTGCGAAGGAAGTCTCTTCCCCGACTCCATCACCTTCGTCATCAAGGGACGACCGGGAAGGAGCTCGTCGTGGCGCGCGAGAACGTCGCGCACCGCCGCACCCTTCTCCTCGATGCGAAAGATCTGTTTGCGCCCGGGCAAGGATCTTCTTGCCGGTGGCCAGCTTGAGCCGCCCCTGACCCGCGTAGGCCGTCGCCTTGTACGCCATATCCAGCGCCGGAGCGTCCTGGGAAACCCCCATCCTGGTGCCCACGCCGACCCCGTCGATCGAAGGCGCCTCGTTCACCAGCCGAGCGATCTCGTGCTCATCCAGACCGCCGCTCGCGAAGATGGTGAGCCGGCCGAGACCCGCCTCGTCGAGCCGGCTCCGGCTGCTGCCGCGCGAGATCGGCCATATCGCCCGAATCGAGGCGGATCCCGCGGACTCGAAACGCGCTCCCGAGCTCCTTCGAGAGCCGGATGACATTCTGGACTCCCTCCAGGGTGTCGTAGGTGTCGACGAGGAGAACGGTCTCGGGATAGAGCTCCGAGAATCTCCGGAAGGCTTCGAGCTCGCTCTCGTGAGCCTGGATGTAGCTATGGGCCATCGTTCCGGCAATCGGGATCCCGTAGACTTGCCCCGCCAGAACGTTGCTCGTCGCGGACACTCCGGCGATGTGGAATGCGCGAGCCGCCTTGAGTCCCGCGTCGGCCCCGTGCATCCGGCGAAGGCCGAAGTCGACGATGGAGCGGTTCGCGGCCGCCGTCACGACGCGGCTCGCCTTGGAGGCGAAAACCGTCTGAAAGTGGACCTGGTTCATCACGAAGCTCTCCGCGATTTGAGCTTCGGGAAGGCTTGCCACGACCTCCAGGAGAGGCTCGTCACCGAACACGGGCGTCCCCTCGGGGACGGCGTAGACGCTTCCCCGGAAACGAAGGCCCTCGAGCCAGTCGAGAAACTCCTTCGAGAAATAGGGGAGAGTATCGAGGTAGTCGAGTGAATGACGCGAGAACCGGAGGTCCTCGAGGAACTGGAGCGCGTCGTCGAGGCCGCAGGCGAGAAGGTAGTTGCGCTCCTTCGGCAGCTTGCGCACGAAGAGGCTGAATACGGCCTCGTCGTTCAGGCCCTCACGCCAGTAGGCGTGGAGCATGGTGAGCTCGTAGAGATCGTCAGGAGAGCGACGTTGTTCAGGTCTATACTGTTCACGCGAACGTCTCGGGATCCAAGCAGAAGCGCCGCCGCCTTCGCCGGAAGCATAGGAAACTTGCCCCCCCACGGCAAACGATCGCCTCGCACGAGGCCTGGCGGTCTGCGCGCCTCCAATAGGATCGATGCAGGATCGACTCGGGCCGTTCCAAGTCGATTCGCCTGGAGCGAATCGAGCGCAGTCTTCATCCGCTCGCGTGCCATGTTCGAAACTGCCGGTTCCCATGGACCGGATGAAGAGCGAGTCAGCGGGTGGTGGAGAAGACGCCGAACTGCGGGCGCTCACCCACCGAACTCCATGGCGCCGACCGGACTCCAGCCGACTCTTCGTCAATTGAGGCCCGTCGAGGAGGGAACCGATCGTCGCGTATGGCACGCTCCTTGCCTCTCCTGAAGTCGATGAAACCGTCCGAGAGATGACGGAGGAGAAGATGAGAGACTCGTCCACCACGTCTCGAACCCACCGGCAGGACCGACGGCTTCAAGAGCTCGTGCACGATCCCTACAAGACGAAGCGCAAGCTCCACGAGCCGACCGTTTGCCTCGAGTGCTTCGCCGTGTACCACGACGGACGATGGCAGTGGAGGGAGAGGCCCGCCGGTGCCCTCCAGGAGTCCTGCCCGGCTTGCTCTCGAGCTAGCGACAAGTATCCCGCCGGCCGGGTGACCATCACCGGCCGGTTCTCGATCGAGCACCGGGAAGAGGTCCTGAATGTCCTCTGGAACGTGGAGAAGAAAGCCAAAGCCGAGCATCCGCTAGATCGCATCATGGGCATGGAGGAGCGCGACGACGCTCTCGTCGTCGACACGACGGACATTCATCTGCCTCGCGCCCTCGGGGAAGCGCTTCGGCGTGCTTACCGGGGCGAGCCGGAATACCACTATAACGAGGAGGAGTATTATCTCGGCGTGAGCTGGAAGCGATGAGGCTTGCGGCTCGTTTCGAGCGTGATCTCTTCTGATGCCAGGAGGACTGGAGCATGCTCACCGTCAAAAAGATTCTCTGCCCGACGGACTTCAGCGCAGCGTCCAGGCGGGCGCTCGAGCTCGCGGTTCCCATCGCCGAGAAGTTCGACGCGCAGATCTATCTCGCGAACGTGGTTCCCACGATTCCGCATGTAGCGCCGAGTGTGACCGCCCACTTCGACGTGCCCGAGTACCAGCGCCTCCTGCGATCCGATGCCGAGAAGCAGATGGCGGAGCTGGCGAAATCCATCAGCACGGTGAAGACGCACCAAATCTTCAAGGATGGAAACGCCGCCGACGGAATCCTGAAGGCCGCCGACGAGAACCAGATCGATCTCATCGTAATTGCCACCGCCGGAGCCACCGGCTGGGAGCACATGGTCTTCGGATCGGTGGCGGAGAAAGTGGTGCGCCGCGCCCGAGTTCCCGTCCTGACGATCCGGCGGCCCGAGAAGACGTAAGTGAGCCGCTGACGCTCGCGCGGACGACTCTCGAAGGGTTGTTCCGCGCCTTGAAAGACTTGTGGGCGGGAGATTTCGGCTCGAGCGTGAGCGTCTCGATTCGCGTCTGGCCGCCCTGCGAGGCGCGGGATGCATTTTCGTCGGACCGACGCTCGGCGAGGGCGTCATCGTCCACGACGACGAGATGGAGTCATCCTTCGACCTCCCGAGCCCGGTGCTTCGGTCTCCGAGGAAGTCGAGAGAGCGGTCGAGGCTAGGGTCGCGAGGATCGCAGAAGATATCGAGATTCCGAACGGAGCGAGGTTGACGTGATGGAAGCTCTCGGGAAGCTCGAGTTCGAGACGGCGCTCGAGCACGTCTGCCGCGACGTGCCCGTGCTCGACCGGCTCAGCACCGCGAGTGAAGCGCGCCGCGCGTTGTCCGAGCGCCGTTTCGATCTGGTCTCCCACGCTGCGGTATGCGACGAGGGAAGACTGGTAGGGATCATCCGCATCGAAGACCTGCTGCCGGCGAGCCCGTCGGCGACGGCCGAGTCTCTCATGGACCCGGAGCCGCCCGCGGTCGGCCCCGGACTCGATCAGGAGAGGGTCGCCTGGAAAGCGGTGAAACACGGCGAGAGCGCCCTCGCGGTGGTGGATGCCGGGGGTCTCTTCGTGGGGTTCATCCCGCCCCAGCGGCTTCTCGAAGTGCTCCTCTGGGAGCACGACGAGGACATCTCGCGCCTGGGCGGGGTCCTTCACCGCCAGACCGTGGCGCGCGCATCGCAGGAGGAGTCGACGATTCGAAGGCTGTGGCATCGGCTGCCGTGGCTTCTCGTGGGCCTGGCCGGAGCTCTGGCCGCCGCCAAGATCGTTCAGAGCTTCGAAGGCCAGCTCGAGCATAGTCTCCTCCTGACGATGTTCCTCCCCGGAGTCATCTATCTCGCCGACGCGGTCGGGACTCAGACCGAGACCCTGGTGGTCCGCGGCCTCAGTCTCGGCCTCGATTTCCCGCGCATGCTGCGGAAGGAAATCTGGACCGGCCTCGGGATTGGTCTGGTACTGGCCTCGGTCTTTTTCTTCGCGGCCCGGGCGATCTGGCCGGATACGCGCACCCTCGCCGTGGTCGCCCTCGCTCTGTTCGCTGCTTCGGGGGTAGCCTCCGTGGTCGCCATGATTCTCCCCTGGCTCTTCGACCGGTTCGACGTCGATCCGGCATTCGGAAGCGGTCCGCTCGCGACGGTGATCCAGGATCTGCTGTCGATCATCCTGTACTTCGTGGTCGCGCAGGCGATTCTCGGATGATGCCGACGGACTCATCGGCGGCGGGAGCCCGGAGCAAGACCTGGCTTCAGGGGCTGGTGCGATTTCTGACGGCCCGTCTGGCGGAGCGCTAGAGACGCTACTCGATTCCCTCGAGCGCGACGTCGCGCCAGGCGCCGGCGACGATTGCCTCCCGGATCTGGGAAGGAGCCCGCCCCGCTTCCGTCAACTGCCGGGCAAGGAAGACCTCCTTGATGCAGGTCGTTCAGGTGGCGCCGTGATCGGTGGCGAAGCAGTCGAGAAGGCTCCGGTGACGGAAGGACGTCCCCGCAATAGCAGTAGCAGGGCTGCTGCGCGAGCACTCCCGGGATCTCGCGCGCGATTCGATAGGCTTGCGAGACGACGGGAATCGAGTACCGCGCGGGATCCTTGCAGCTCGGGAAAAGGTCTGGCGGCTTCGGCGCTCGGAAAGAACGGGAGAACCTCGGGCTCGGCGGGCTCCGCCGCGGTCCGCGGCCCCGGCGTCGGTCGCCTCTTCGTCCAGGAAGAGGAACGCCACCGAAGACCGCGACGAGAATCGCGAGGACCAGCCCCGCGCCGCGAAATCCAGACGTCCCCGAATCCTCCTTACCACGTTCATCATCATTATATAGATACAGCGGAGCTTCGAGACTTCACCCATCTCTCGGAAGACTCTCTGTCACGAGCACGAGAAGAGCCTGGATGGACGATAAGCACGAGGAAGTCGAAGGCTGAGCCCTAGATGAACGTCCGTAGGGCCTTCCACGATCGACCGCTCCGCGGGCTGCTTGCCGAGCGCGGAATGGCACCCGAATTGCTTCGCCTGATCCGTGGAGGTTCATCATGAGCCATGAACACGGAGCCAGGAATGTCGCGATTGGGTTCCTTGCCGGAGCGTTCCTCGGGGCGATCGGGGCCTTGTTGATAGCGCCCATGTCGGGGAAGAGGCTGCGAAGAGAACTGTCGAGAGAGGGCCGGCGACTTTCGAACCGAATTTCGGAGACCGCCGCGGAGATGAGAGACAAGAGCTCGGATGTCTACGAGTCGGCGGCCGAGATGGTCTCCGACGCCGCCCGGGGCTTCAAGGAGGCCGCTCGTCGCTGAGAGACGCAGGAGACCGTGTCCGCGGGGGGCGCGAATGGGAAGGCTGAAGTGCGCCCTCACACCCACCTTCTGAGACAAATGGCACACCATGCGACCTAAGGCTTCTGGTCCCGAATCGCCGCGATAGCGTCAGGCCGAAATTCCCCGGCATCGCAGTTCCCAGGTAAGGCGAGAGCAACTACGCACGCGCTGAACTGGGTGATCGTACCCAGCTCTTTCACGGTAATTGAAGAGAACGCGATCTGGAAGATGCGCGCGCGGAGCCCATCACCAGAAACATCTTGATCTTGTGAGCTTGGTGGAACGGATGGTTCCCGCTGGCACGAGCCTTGCGAACCCGCAGAGGGAGAGGAGGACTCAAATGAAGGTATCCGAGCTCATGACCACTGACGTACGAAACTGCTGGACCAATGACCCGCTCGATCGCGCGGCGCAACTCATGTGGGAGTCCGATTGTGGAGCCCTCCCGGTACTCGACCACAACGGCCGGGTAGTGGGGATGGTCACCGACCGAGACCTCTGCATGGCCGCCTACACGCAGGCACAGCCGCTGGGACGGATTTACGTTTCGCAAGCGATGAGCAGCGAGCTGTACTCCTGCAAGCCCGAG
The DNA here is from genome assembly GCA_963820855.1 of uncultured Acidobacteriota bacterium. Taxonomy (GTDB): domain Bacteria; phylum Acidobacteriota; class Vicinamibacteria; order Marinacidobacterales; family SMYC01; genus DAISKN01. The sequence continues at coordinate 14,013 of CAWGBY010000030.1, read as the reverse complement.
GAAGATCTGGGCCTGGCGGAGAAAACGATGCGGTCCCACCAGCTTCGCCGGCTTCCTGTGGTCGACGACGAGGGATATCTGCGGGGGATCCTGTCGCTCGCGGATATCGCGCAGCACGCGGTGAAAGAAGTCAGGCGCAAAGCTGGGACGAAGGGGGTCAGCTTCGAGGAAGTCGGCGAAACGTTCGCCGCAGTGACCAAGCCTCGCCGGCTCCAGCTCGCCGCAGCGAGCTGAGAAGGATAAGGAGAGCGAGTCATGAATTCCTATCGACATCCAATCCGCGCGGTGGAGTTTTCGGGAGCGTCCCGAAGCAAGGCGCTCGCGCCAACACTCCTTGAAGAGGCTCCAGTCGCGGGCGCCGCCGGAGTCGACCCGCGCGTGCGTGGCCAGGTCGCGCCCGGCTTCGAGGAGGTGCGCGTCGAGTTCGAGCGCAACTTCGCCGAGCGCGGCGAGATCGGCGCAGCGGTCTCCGCGTACTGGCGCGGCGAAAAGGTGGTCGATCTGTGGGGCGGCCGCCGCGCGCCCGACGGCGATGCGCCCTGGGAGGAGGACACGATGGTCATCGTGTTCTCGACCACGAAGGGCATCTCCGCCATGACGCTCGCGGTCGCGAACGCGCGGGGGTGGATCGACTACGACGCCCCCGTCGCCCGCTATTGGCCCGAGTTCGCGCAAGCCGGCAAGGAAGCCGTGACCGTCCGCCAGCTCCTTGGCCACGAGGCTGGGCTCGTGTGGCTGGACGAGGATCTCTCGATCGACCGGCTGCGCGACCTCGATGAGGTCGCGCGCGTGCTCGCGCGGCAGAAGCCGGCCTGGGCGCCCGGGACGCGCCACGGCTATCACGCGATGACCATCGGCCTGTACATGCAGGAGCTCATCCGACGCGTCGACCCCGCGCACCGGACGCTGGGCCGCTTCTTCCGTGAGGAGATCGGCGCGCCGCTCGGCGTCGATTTCTTCATCGGGTTGCCGCCGGAGATCCCGGCCCGAAGGCTCGCGACCGTACTGAAGCTCTCCATGGGCCGCGCGCTTCGTGCACTCCCGACGACTCCGTGGAAGATGCTGCTTCCCGTGCTCTGGCCGTGGTCGCTGCTGCGGAAGTCGTTGTTGGTGCTTTCGGATATCGACTACAACGACCGGCGCTACCTCGAGGTCGAGGTGCCGGCGGGAAACGGCGTCGGCACCGCACGCGCCATCGCGCGCCTCTACTCCGCATTCGCCGAGGGCGGAGCGGAGCTCGGCGTCGGGCCGGATACCATGGCGAGGCTCACCGCGAAGCCGAGTGCGGGGGACCCAACCGATGTGGTCTTGGGTCTCCCCTGCTACTACTCGCTCGGCTTCCTCCGGCCGGGGCCGCACCTGGAGTTCGGCTCGAGCGAGCGCGCGTTCGGCACCCCGGGCGCCGGCGGCTCGTTTGCGTTTGCCGACCCGGACCTGCGACTTGGTTATGCCTACGTCATGAACAAGCTGGATTTCTTCCTGTTCAACGATCCGCGGGAGAAGGCGCTGCGCGACGCCGTGTATCGCGCGATTGGGAAGCTCGGTTGAGACCCGTGCGGCGTAGGAGGTGAAGGATGGCGCGAAAGGTCTTGCTCGTCTGCGGCATCGCGTCGTCGCTGCTCTATGTCGCGACAGAGAGGAGACGCCGGAGATAACTACCGGTAGCTCACAACTTCCGTTTGGATAGTTTATGCCGCAGGGCATTCATCAGCAGCCGCGGCGCCGCAACCACGAGAAATCCACCGGCGATGCCGATGGCCCAGTCGTCGAAGTGCAGAGGCTCGACATGAAGGGCTTTCGCCAACATCGGGACCTGAACGAGGAGCGCCGAGACGGCGACGCTCGCAAAGGCAATGATTCGGGACGTCCAGGTCCGGAGTCGGCTCAGGAATGCGACCAGGCATCCGCTGAACGACGTCAGCGCGACGAGCGCCATCGCTCGGGCATGCTCGACGTCGGGCCCGGCGCCGAGGCTGCGTTCGTAGCTGAGAGCCACGAGAATCGTCGCCAGCATCCCGATGATCCCGATCTCCACCCACTCGACGCGCCCGAAGAAACGGGCCTTGCGGCTTCGCTCCACGCGCGCGAGCGGTCCCGAAGGCGGCAGTTCCTGGAAGACGAGGAGCGCGCTCGGGTGGATGAGCGCCTCGAGCCATACGATGTGAAGCGGGAGGTAAAGCAGGGGATAGCCGGCCAGGGGGATGAACGTCGCCGTAAGAACCAGAGGGACGTGGACCATCAGGAGATACTGAAAGCTGAGCCGAAGGTTTTCGAACAGCTGTCGACCTTCCGCGATCGCCCGGACGATGCTGCGGAAGTTATCGTCCAGAAGCACGATGGACGCCACTTCGCGGGCGCTTCGCGTGCCCCTTTCTCCCATGGCGACCCCGATGTCGGCGGCCTTGAGCGCGGGGACGTCGTTCACTCCATCTCCGGTGACGACCACGACCTCGCCCGCTTCCTGGAGCGCTTGCACGAGAGAGAGCTTGTGCTCCGGCATGGCGCGCGCTACGACGTCGACACCCGCGAGCGCTTCCGGGCGGGTCCTGCCTTCCCCTGGCAGGGAGCTCGTCGCCCACGACCACACGAGGGGCGCCGTCTCCGAGACCGATCGATGCCGCCACGGCTCGCGCGGTATCGGGATGATCGCCGGTAATCATCAGGACCCGAATACCGGCTCCTCCGGCACGTCGCGATGGCTTCACGGACTCCGTCGCGCAGGGGTCCTCGAACAGGAGAGCTCCGAGAAGCCGGTACTCTCGGTCCGGCTCGCCACCCGCCCAGGAACTCTCGAGGAGTCGTGAGGCGCAGGCGATAATTTTCTTCCCTCCGACGCGAGATTGCCGATCTCGCGGCTCCAGGCGGCGCGCTGGTCCGCGCCGAGGGTGGTCATTTCGAGAATGACTTCGGGCGAGCCCTTGGTCACGGCGAGAAGCCCCTCCTCGGACTCGACGACCGATGTCTCCCGCCGCCGCTTCTCGGTGTATGGAAACGTCGCCAGGAGCTTTCCTTCGGGTACCGTGCCGGGCTCTTCCGCCGCCGTTTTCTCCCAGATGGCGCGGTCGATCGGATCGCCGCTCCCTCTTCGAGAAGCGAGAGCAGCGAACCCCAGGAGCTTCCCGGTGGATACGTTGTCCGCGGCTACCAGACGTTCCAGCGCGAGACGCCCCTCCGTGATCGTTCCCGTCTTGTCGGAGCAAATGCATGTGACACGACCGATGTTTTCCACCGTCACCGCTCTTCGGACCAGGGCCTTCGACCGTGCCAGACGGTAGACGCCAACGCCGAGGAAGACGCGTGAATACGACGGGAAACTCTTCCGGCAGTGCCGCGACGGCCAGGGTCGCGGCGCTCACCAGCGCGTCGAGGAAACCGTGTCCCTGCCTCATTCGCACGAAGCCCAGGATGAGACAAAGGATGCCAGCACCGACGAGGAGAATGCGGACCAGGTCCGACAGAGCCTTTTGAAGCGGCGTCTGAGCTCGGGCGTTCGCTCGCGCCGAGCGTACGATTTCGCCATAGAGCGTCTCCCCGCCGGTGAACACGACTCGAAGGAGAGTCGTGCCGGTGAGGAGCCTGGTGCCCGCGAATCCCCAGTGCTCGGCGTCGACGGGAGGCGGAGAAGGCTCGGCAAGGAGGGGTGAAGGAATCGGGATCTTCCTGACCGGATAGGCCTCACCGGTGAGCGACGACTCGTCGACCTGGACGTTCTCGGCGGAGACGACGATCCCGTCAGCGGGAAAGGCGTGCGATTCATCGACGCGCGTCAGGTCTCCCGGGACGAGGGAGGTGGCCGGAACCGCGATCCATCGCGGCGGTTCTTCGCCCTCGGCCCGGAGGACGAAGGCGGTCTCTTCGAGTTGGCGGGTCAGGCCTTCGGTCGATGCGCGCGTCCGCCGATGAAGGTAGGCATCCATGCCGGCAAGAGGAAGTATGGCGAGAGAGAGTGTCACCGCCTCGGCATGGCTTCCCACGAGAAGGTACAGGAGTGCGGTGCCCTATCAGGAACCAGATCATCGGGTCCCGCACGGTGTCCTGGACGAGCTCGAGCCACGGGTTCCCGTGGATCTCGACGATGTCGTTGGTCCCATAAGCCTGGCGCCGTGCCGCGACCTCGCTCGCGCGCAGAGCGAATCGGGTCCGACGAGACCCTGGATGCGCTCGAGCGGAACTTTCCTTCTCACGGCGGCGTTACGACAGTGCTTCGACCTCGCGGTAGTACTCTTCACATTCGCGCTCGCGGCCTCGAACCACGCGGCGGCCGGAGAGCGGACCGCGGCTTTCCGTTACCACCGTCGCCTGGCGCTCACGGAACCCGTCATCTTCGAACAGGACCACCCAGTCGTCCGTCTTCCCGTACTGGTGAGCGAGCGCCGTGTCCGAGAAGAGCGCGGTGTAGTGCCTCTGGCCGCGGGCGGTATGAAGGATGGGAAGCCGTGTTCGTCCCTCGGGGTTGAAGCGGCGGGGGGTGATTCGACGAAGGCGTCCTTCCCGGCCTTCTCGCGATACTCGCGATCGACGTCCAGGAGCTCGGAGACGGGAGGAACTTCGCGTGAGACCGCGGACCGTCGCCTCGAACGATTACCGAGACGTCCGGCCAGCACTTCGGTCACCCCCAGAATTCGCTTCGGACCGAAGCCGCGGACCGTTGCGAGCCGCCCATCGTGCGCGGCGGCTTCGAGCTCCTCGAGCGTCTCGATGCCCAGCTCTTCGTGAATACGCGACGCGAGCGAGGGTCCGATTCCCGGCACCGTACCGAAGAGTGCTGCCGCGGGTGCTTCACCCTCGAGCCTCTCGAGGAGACCGAGGCTCCGCGTTTCGATGATCTCGGCGATGGCACGAGCGAGGTTCGGGCCGACCGCGGGAAGCGTCGCGAGCCCATCGACGCCGCTCGTTTCCAGAATATCTCCCGCCTTGTCCGGGAGCTCGCGAAGAGCGGCGGCGGCCTTGCGGTAGGCCGCCACGCGGAAGCGGTTCGCCTCCTGGGCGGAAAGAAGCTCCGCTACGCGTTCGAGGACCTCCGCGATCTCCTCGTTGCTCGTTCACCCGGATTCGATCAGAGTCTGAACCAGAACGTGGCGGCGCGGCCAGCTTATCTGCGACTTCAGTTCCGGTCTGGTCGTCGCAGCTACCGGCTCCCGGAACCCGAAGACGATGTAAGCGACCGAGGCGCCTGCCGTTCCTTCCCTCCGCGCCGGTCGAAACCGCCATTGCTTCGCCGCATCGAGCGTCGGCGTCGAGTCCCGCTGCTCCGCGGACCACTTTGCTCGACGCGGCTTTGCCGTCTGCCCGGCGGCGCGCGCGGCCAGGCTCGAGCTCGCTCGGGCGTTGAGGGACTGAGGACCATGGGCTTTCTGTCGTCGAAATACGCGCTCAGGAGCGTGGGGAGAAACGCGCGGCGAACGGCGCTCTCGTCGTCGGGATCGGAATCGGCTGCGCTCTCGCTCTCGTCATCGAGAGCTTGAACCGCGGGCGCGACGAGCTGTTCGCGAGAATGGGCGCCTACAGCGGCGCCGGACACCTCCGCATCGTCCTCCCCGGCTGCGCGGGAGGCGGTACACGCGCCTGAGGCTCGCCGAGTGGGGCCTGATTTCGATCCGGCGCGAGCGCTCCCGGAGTCGAGGCGGCGACGGTGCGGGCGAGGCCCGGGTACTTCTCGCCCCGGGACCCACGTGGCCCCGGTAAGATGGTCGTGTTCTTCCCGAGGACCAGCCACGGACCTATCGTTTCGTGCAGCAGGTCGAGCGGGGGCGTTACCTCACCTCCGGAGAGCGAGGCGCTGCTGTGATAGGAAAAGCCATCGCCATCGCCTCGAGCCGACATCGACGGCGACCTTCTGCCGTCGGCCGTCGGGCAAGGATGGGAGCATCGATGCGCATGCTCGCACCGTAGGCATCGTGGCGACTTCCCGCGACGGAAATCGTCGCGAGCATCTGTCAGGTCGCGCTCGAGGACCTGGCACGGCTCACCTGCCTCGGCGGCTCGAGCGAGGTCGCCGTCATCCTCCAGGATTGGCGGGCCACTGATTCTATCCGGGCCGCTCTCGCCGAGCGGGTCACCGTCCGGAGACGAGGTCCTCACGTGGGGGGAGATCGCGCCGGAGTTCCAGGGTCATCTCGAGCAGGACAAGGCGGCTTCTCGTTTCATCGGATTCTTCATCGTGTTCATCGTCCTTCTCGGTGTCGCGAGCGCGCAGCTCGCCGCCGTGCTCGAAAGGAGGCGGGAGTTCGCGGCGCCGTCGGCGCTCGGGATGAGCGCTGGCCGCATGGTCCGTGGGCCCCTCCGCCTCGCCATCGAGCCCTTCGTGTAAACCGGTCTCCGCTCTCGATGATCTCGGCGCTGGCTCGAACGCTTTCGGCCGCCGAAGCGACGCGCGCTACGCCCTCGTTTCCAGGAGATCTGACGCCTTGTCCGTGAGCTCTCGAAGACTGGCGGCGGCCTTGCGGTAGGACGCCACGCGGAAGCGGTTCGCCTCCTGGGCGGAAAGAAGCTCCGCAACGCGTTCGAGGAGCTCCGCGATTTCCTCGTTGCTCATTCACGCGGAGTTCTATCAGAGTCTGCACCAGAACGTCGCGACGTGACCTGCGTATCTGCGACTTCAGATCCGCTCGGTCGCCGACGCCTTCGGCTCCGGAACACGCACGACGATGTAAGCGACCGAGGCGCCTGCCGTTATTCCCGAATCGGAGGCGAGGAGCCAGGACCGCTACCGAATAACTGGCTTGCGCTGTTCATCGAGTTCCTCCGACCGATCCGACCTTTCGGGTTCTTGAAAGCCTTCGGCGCGCTGGTCGAGGCTTTGCTCGACGCGGCCAATTCGGTAGCTTCCGCGCGCGGCGGATGGTCCGGACCTCCTCGGTGCCGTCGCCGCGCACGGTCTCGATGCCTGAAAGAAAGCCGTCCCCCCTCGATCACCGAGATTGCCTTCGGTCGGAAGGGACGAGGGGTTCTGTTCGGAGCCGTCGATTCCTTTTCGCCTTTCACTCCCCTCGAGGCCGACCGTGAGTGGAGGCGGGGTGTCGACGCGGTGCGCGCCGACGTCAAGCTCAGCGAGCGATCGTCTCTCGACCTCGTGGGAGGGTTCGGAGAAGCGATCGACCAGTCGGCTTTCGCGCCGCGCTTCCGTGGCTACAAGGGGAACCTCGATCTGGAGCTCGTAGGAGGATGGAGAGCTCGTCGATATCCTTGCCGGCGTCACCAGCTCGGCCGCGGTCGGAGACGCGGAGCTTACGGCGAGTTGGCCGTTTTCCGAACACCGGAGCCTCTTCCGCCGATCGGCCTCGACGATCGCCGCGTCGCGCTCAAAGCCGTCGCTGGTGGCTCCTACCGGCTTCCCCTCGGGAACGGAATCCTGACGTACGCCGAGTACCATTACTCGGGATTCGGCGCGGCAAATGCATCGAAGATCCTGCCGCTCCTGGCCGACCCCGAGTTCCAGGAACGCTATCTGCGAGGCGACACCCAGATCCTGGAGCGCCCCGCGATAGCGGTTCTCGCCATGTACGAAGCCTCCCCAGAAGTCGCCCTCAACGGACAGTGGATCCAGAGCCCCGTCGATGGCTCCGGTGTGGCATCGCCTTCCCTGACCCTGACTCTCGGCGATCGGCTGTCGATACTCGCCTCGTTCTATATTTCCTTTGGCGCGCCCCCGGAAGGCCTGGCTCTCGCGAGCACGTACGGAGTCGCCGCCGACTCGGGATTCCTGCAAGTTCGGCTCTATTTCTAGAGCCAACGACGTGCCAAATTCGCATCCTCGAATTCGCGGAGCCAAAGGCGGATCCGCACCGCCTGGTAGAAATGACTCCACGGGTGGGAGTACTCACCCACCCCTCGAGAACTACCTACGCTTTCTTCCCCGCGTACCACATTACTTGTTGGCACAGGGATCGCTTTTTTCCTCTCCGGAGGCTCCGCAAATGATGACCAGGGCTGAAGAGGAAACGAAAAAGCGAATCGAGCAGAGCTCTCGAGGTGAATCGAGTCATCGAGGCGCTCAAGCGGGAACCCCGAGAGGAAGAGCTCGAGGGCCTCGGGGATAACACGCCCCTTTCCGAGGAGGTCGACGCCACCCTCGCGATCGAGGAAGTAGAGCTGAGAACCGAGAGACTTTCACGGCTGCTCGACCGGGCAGCCGCGCTCGCCGAAGCGCTGCACCGTTTGCATGCGGGCGTCTATGGAGTCTGTATCGCCTGCAACGACGTGGTTTCTCATCAGCGACTGCGTGCGGTTCCGGAGGCGCTTCTTTGCACACGCTGCCAGGAAGACGCCGAGAGGACCCGCCTCCACGAGATCCACGCTCACGAATGGAAGCTCGCCGAGGAGACGTTTCGGAGCGGAGGAAGGCCGAGGAGGGAGAGTCGGCGGCCGTGCCCGGGGCTATCGGCACCGAGGCGGATGCGTCGCGCTAGAGACTCGAGGTTCGCGAGCGCCTTCATCAGCTTTTGGTCGGCCTCGTCAGCGACGTTGCGCAGGACCTCGTTGCCGCCGACCAGACCGAGTGCCGCGAGCGGTGCCATCGCCGAGACGGCGGACTTGCCCGCCTCCGTCTCGTACACGACGACGTTGCACGGAAGAAGAAGGCCCACTTCGAGCTCGGCGGCCAGGGCCCGGGCGGCGAGCGGCGGGTTGCACGCGCCCAGGATCACGTACTTCCGAAAGTCCACGTCCAGCTTCGCCTTCAGCGTCGCCTTCACGTCGATCTCCGTCAAGACGCCGAAACCCTGCTCCCGCAAGGCGGCGCTGGTGCGCCTTACCGCTTCCTCGTAGGGAACGTCGAGCTCCACCCGATGGGCGTAACTTGTTTGCTGCATGACTCCCTCCGTCCTCGTTCTTTCGTTCTCAAAAAAAAGAGTCGCTGTGCCCCCAGTGCTCGACCACCTTGCCTTCGGAGAGACGAAAAATATTGGTCGAGTGGATGACCTTTTCCGGACAGCCGTTGGCCGGCTGCTCGCGGCAATCACAGCGAATACGGGCGGCGACCTTGTCGTCCTCCGCGAGCATGTCCCTTACGCTGAATTCGAGTCTGGGATAGGCGATCCGGAGAGCACGCAGCACGCGCTTCAGTCCGTCGCGATTGTTCCACCGGCCGTGGTCGACGCAACTTTCCGCAACCAGCTCGTCCAGCTTCTCGACGGCGCCGTTGTAGACCTCTTCGACGAGCCGCCGGACGATCTCTTTGTTCGCAGTATCCTGTCATGGTTCCCTCACTCGCCATAGAAGACAGCAACGGTCATGCCAACCGAGTCGGTACGGATTTGAAGGACCACCATCGATGGATGCGTGGTTTCCCGCCGCTGGTGCGCTAATTTCCTCATCTTCTCGGTCCGACTTCCCGAAACTCCGAACCCGCCCCGTGGCACGGGGCGTGCAACAAGTGAGGTTGGAACGACGGAAGGAGAACGTCATGACTCCCTACCGGCACCTGCTCTGTCCCGTGGATTTCTCGGAGTCCTCCCGCTACGCGCTCGAATGGTCTTCGAAATTCTCGCGGGAGGTCGGCGCCCGCCTCACGCGTGCTCCACGTGCTGGACACGGAATATCTCTCCATCGGAAATATGGTGGCGGTGCCCACCGCTCTCGATGAGCTCCGCAGCCGCGCGGAAGAGGCCTTCGCCGCCCTGAAGCGGGAGTGCGATCTCGAGTACGCGGAGCATGAAGATCGTCGAGGGCGTACCGGAACAGGTCCTGGTGACCGCCGCGAACGAAGGGGACGTGGACCTGGTCGTGATGGGCACGCACGGGCTGTCGGGCTTTCAAAAATTCTTTCTCGGTTCCGTGACCGAGAGAGTGCTGCACCGCGTCAAAGTGCCGGTCCTCGCTCTGTCGCCATGGGTCCGCGACTCCAAGACGGGGACCTTCCGCCCGCCGCAGACGATCGTGATGGCCATCGATTTCGGTCCCGAATCGGAAAGCGTGGTACGGCACGGCATCTGGCTGAAGGAGCACTACAAAGCGAAACTCGTCGCCGTGAACGTCGTTTCCGTTCCTTACGTGTTGGCGAGCGAATTCGGCATCGAGCCGGTCTCCGAGATGCAGCTCCAGCGCATCCGGGAGTCTCTCGTCGACGAGAGCTGGAAGAAGCTCCAGGCGCTTCTACCGGAATCCACCGGGACGGAAATCGCTGTCACCTTCGGTTGGCCCTTCGAGGCGCTACAAAAGGAAGTGAGCCACCGGTCGGCGGACCTCGTCCTGATGGGCGCCGGAGGACACGGTAATCTCGGCTTCACGTGGCTCGGCTCGACCTGCCACAAAATGGTGCGCTGGGCTCCTTGCCCGGTGATGGTAGTCCGCTGAGGTTTACTCGCCCGCTTCCTGCAAGTGGAATTTCTTCATCTTGTAGCGGAGCGCGTCGCGGCTGATGTCGAGGAGCTGCGCCGCCCGGGTCTGATTTCCCCGCGTCCGCTGGAGGGCCTGCCGGATCAGCGCCTCCTCGACCTTCTCGAGTGAGGTGCCCTTCTCGGGTATCGAGATTTCCGGAAGGTCGAAATCCCGGCTGCGGTCGGGCGTTTCGATCACGTCGATGGGAAGCGCCTCGGCGCCGATCAGAGGTCCGTCCTCGAGGATCATCGCCCGCTCGATGAGGTTCCGGAGCTCTCGTACGTTTCCGGGCCAGTGGTATCGCGCGACGAGGCGCTCGGCTTCCGGCGTCAGGCCCTCGATGGGCTTGGCGAAGAGCGCGCTGTAATCCTTGACGAACCGGCGAGCGAGGAGCACCGACGTCCTCTCCGCGATCGCGGAGGGGAGGAAGGGTGATGGTGACGACGTTCAACCGATAGTAGAGATCCTGGCGGAATTTCTCCTTCTCCACCATCTTCTTCAAGTCTCTGTTCGAAGAGGCGATGATGCGGACGTCCACCCGGACGTCGTTCACTCCCCCCACGCGCTTGAAGCTCTGCTCTTCCAGGATGCGGAGGAGCTTCGCCTGGAGGCCGATGTGCATTTCACCGATCTCATCGAGGAAGATGGTGCCGCCGTCGGCGAGCTCCATGAGCCCCTTCTTCTGCTGGCGGGCATCGGTGAAAGCGCCCTTCTCGTAGCCGAAGAGCTCGCTCTCCACCAGCGTTTCCGGGAGAGCGGCGCAGTTCACCGCCAGGAAGGGCCGATCCGCCCGGGAGCTGTGGAAGTGAATCGCCTTCGCGAAGAGGTCCTTGCCCGTTCCGCTCTCTCCCTGGAACAGGATGGTGGTCGCCGGGCTCGCGGCCACTTTCTTCATGAGCGCGACGGCGCTCCGAATCGGCTCGGACTCCCCGACGATGTTCTCGAAGCTGAAGCGCTTGCGGTCGCGCTCCCGGAAATGGCGAACTTCCTGGCGCAGCTTGATCGCCTCGAGAGCGTTTCCAATCGTCGCCCGCAGCTCTTCGAAGTTGAGAGGCTTGGCGACGAAATCGTAGGCGCCGAGCCGGAGGGCGGCGACCGCGTCCTCCAGAACTCCGTAGGCGGTCATCATCACCACGATCGCCCGCGGGTTCGATTCCTTGATCGCCTTCAGCACGTCGATTCCGCTGCCGTCGGGCAGGTGGATGTCGAGGAGGACGAGGTCTGGACTCTCCCTTTCGACGATGGCGAGCGCCGATTGCGCATTCGGGGCCTCGAACGCCCGATATCCCCAGTTGGTGATCTTCTGCTGCAGAGACCATCGAATCAGGTCTTCGTCATCGACCATGAGAATTCGATCGAGCGCCATCTTCCAGTCCTACCTTCCCGCTGCGCGAAAACACGCAGGCCAGCGCGGATTCAGCGAGCCTCCGCCCGTCGCGGCCGCGCACCCTCAGCCGGCCTCGGCGGAAAAACACTCCGAGCAGCTTCCGCACTTCCAGCGGGGACTGTCTCGCCTCATGACCAATCCTCCCCAGAAAAAGGCTCCCCGTTCGCGATCCGCCGTGAGGGAGTCGGGAAGCGGGCCGTACAGAATGGGGACGAGAGCGCGTTCGTGGCACAGGGGACAACGCCCCTTCCTGCTGTCGACTCTGCTCGTCCGCCATGGGCTGAAGGTCGACACGTGCAAGGAGCGTTCCAATGCCAAAAACCAGGATGAGTCCGCTCATGGCCCGTCGAGGACTTCTCGAACTTTCTTCGCCAATTCGTCTCGCGTGAACGGCTTTTCGAGAAAGGCCAGCCCTCCTTCGAGGACTCCGTGGTGCAGGAGCGCGTCATCGGCGTGTCCCGACATGAAGAGGACCCGCAGCCCCCTTCGGCCGCTCGTGGAGCCGTTTCACCAGCGCCGGTCCGTGGATCCCCGGCATGAGGACGTCGGTGAGCACGAGGTCGATGGGGCCATCGTGACTCTCGGCAATGCGCAGCGCTTCTTCGCCCTCTGTCGCTTCCAGCACGCGGTACCCTGCCTTGCGCAGGCTCGCCACCGCCACCATGCGCACGCTGCTCTCGTCCTCCACCACGAGGATGGTCTCCGAGCCTCTTGCGCGAGGCCTCCTGCGGGGCGGAATGAGCCGCGGCGCTCCCCGAGGGACGGATCCGCGGCAGGTAAATCTTGAACGTCGCGCCTCGACCGGGCTCGCTCTCCGCGGAGACGTGCCCTCCGCTCTGGTTGACGATCCCGTAGACGGTCGCGAGACCGAGTCCCGTCCCCTTGCCGCGCTCCTTGGTGGTGAAGAAGGGCTCGAAGATATGCTGCAGTGTCTCGCGGTCCATGCCCGACGCCGGTGTCGGAGACCGAGACCAGCACGTAAGGACCTGGCTTGATGCCCAGGGGACTGGCGCTCCAGCCGCTCGTCGACCTCGACGTTCGCCGTGCTGATGACGAGGCGGCCTCCGGTGGGCATGGCATCCCGCGCGTTGACCGCCAGGTTCAGCAACGACCTGCTCGATCTGGCTTTCGTCGGCGCGAACGAAGCCGAGTCCCGGCTCGAGACTCACCACGAGCTCGACGTCCTCGCCCAGCACGCTCCGGAGCATCTTTTCGATCTCCGCGATCTTGGGATTGAGATCGATCACCGCGAGCTGCAGCACCTGGCGGCGGCTCACCGCGAGGAGCCGGCGAACGAGAGAGGTCGACCGCTGACAGGTCTTCAACGTCTCCTTCGCGCCCTCGCGGAGCGGATGACCTTCGGGGAGCTCGTCGAGCACGATTTCCGCGAAGCCGGAGAGCGCGGTGAGGAGATTGTTGAAGTCGTGCGCGATCCCGCCGGCGAGACGGCCCACCGCCTCCATCTTGGTGGCGTGCTCCAGCTGCTGCTCGAGCCTCTGCCTCTCGCTCTCCGAACGCTTCCGCTCGCTGACGTCGTTGACGAAGGCGACCGCGACCGTTCCGCCCGCCGCGTCGATATGGCTGAGGCTGATTTCGACGGGGAACTCGCTGCCGTCCTTGCGGCGCCCGACGAGGTCCATCCCGAGGCCCATCGGACGCGTGCGCGGATTCTCGAAGTAGTCCCGCGGTGCCGCTCATGAATTGCGGCGAGCTTGTCCGGCATCAGCGCCTCGAGCTTCCTGCCGATGATCTCCTCCCGTCGCGTAGCCGAAGAGCTCTTCCGCCATCGCGTTGAAGCTCACGATCCGGCCCGAGCCGTCCACCGTCAGGATGCCCTGGGCCGCGTTCTCGAAGAGCGCGAGAACCGTCTCCCGGCTTTCCTCGAGCGCCGACTCGATTCGCCTGTGCCCCGTGACGTCCCCTCCGATGAGGTAGCAGACACCCGACTCGCGACTCGTCTGGCAGCTCCACTCCACGGGAAGAAAGGAGCCGTCTCGCGAAAGCAGGCGGGCCCGAGCGAGCACTTGCGTTCCGTCAGCCGACCTCTGGATGACCCGCTCCATCTCTCTCCGGTCGTCCTCATGGATGAGCCCGAGAAACGCGCTCGAGTCGAGCGCGCCGGGCTCGAGCCCCGAGGCCAGGCAGAAAGCCGGATTCGCTCCCAGAATGAAGCCCTCAGCGCCAACGAAGCAGATCATGTCGGCGCAGAGTGTGAAAAGTTCGTCCAGGCTTGGGTGGAGATTTTCGTTCGAGGTCAAACGCGTTCTCTTTTCGCCGCAACATACTACAAGACGGAACGCGGTTTGCAT
>CAWGBY010000029.1:0-13381 GCA_963820855.1 uncultured Acidobacteriota bacterium | reverse complement strand
TCGTGTTCGAGGAAACCGTCCGCCGCCGGTTCGCGAACCGCTGGTCCGAGCCCGCGATCGATCTGAGCCGCTGGTCCGGAAAGCCGGCGCGCATCGTCTTCGAAACGCGGTTTCAGGAGACGGAGTTCACGCGACCGGACGATTCGGGAGAGTCGTTTCTCGCGGCATGGGCGAACCCCGTCCTTCGAGGCATGGCGGCCGCACCACCCAAGCCCGACTTGATTCTCATCTCCATCGACTGCCTTCGCGCGGATCACGTGGGCGCGTACGGCTACGGCCGCGAAACGACGCCCGTTCTCGACGCGCTCGCCAGGGACGGAGTCGTTTTCGAGGACGCGGTGAGCGTTTCGAGCTGGACTCTCCCGACGCACATGTCGATGCTGACCGGAGTCCTGCCGACCGAGCACGGCCTCAGGCACGATCAGAAAAAGTTCCCCTCCGTCCCCTACCTCCCTGAAATGCTCGCGCAGAACGGCTACGAGACGATCGGGAACGTCTCGAGCCTCCTTCTCACGCCGACCTTCGGTTTCGACGAAGGCTTCGATCGCTATCACGCGCTCGTCGACGTCCCCGCGGCTTCTCTCGTCGATACCGCGATTCGTGAAATGGCGCTCCACGATGGCCGCAGCCGCTTCTTGTTCCTTCATCTCTTCGACGCGCACTGGCCCTACCAGCCGCCGCCGGATCGCCCGACCCGCTTCGGCCCGCGACCGAAGGACATCTCCGACCTGCTGAACAAAGTGATCGACCGCCGCCCTCCCTCGGGTCCGGAAGAAATCGAGGATTTGAAGAATCTCTATGACGCGGAGATCTTCGCCGCCGATCGGGAGCTCGGACGGCTGTTCCAGGCGCTGAAAGAGTCGGGCCGATACGACGGCGCTCTCATCGTGGTGACCGCCGATCATGGCGAGGGGTTCTACGAGCACGGGTTCTGGCAGCACAGCGAGGTCATCTACTCCGAAGTCACGCGCGTCCCGCTGATCGTGAAGTGGCCGGGAAACTCTCGGGTCGGGCGCGAAAGCAGGGTGGTCGATCAGCTCCATCTGTTTCCGACCCTCCTCGAGGCCGCTTTTCTCGAGACCCCCCATGCCCGAAAAGCGCTGGCGGCTGCGGAGGAGGTGGAGGCGAAGACCGAAATCACCTGGGAGGGCAGCGAGGCCAAAGGGCGGCGATGAAGATCGCGATCCGGAGGGGGCCGCTGAAGTACGTGGCGACGTTCGAAGGGGACATCGCGGATCCCGAGTTCGTATCCCGCCTGGTCCGGGAGGAGGCTCACGACCGTTCCCAGGATCCCGGCGAAACGAACGACCTCTTTGGAAGCGCGACGCGGCCTCGTTTCAGAGCGACGCGCGCCGGTTCCTCGAGGAGGTGCGCGCGAGGCGGGCCTCGGATCCGTCGAGAGCGATCGTCCTCGACGAAGAGATGCGCGACCGCCTTCGCTCGCTCGGCTATCTCGACCCCTCGTGAGAATGTACGCGCGCGAAACGCTCGTCGCCGCAGCCCTCGCCCTCGCCGCATGCGAGAAGGGCCCCGAGCAAAGGGTCGTGCGTCATCGCTTCGCCGACGTCGAGGCCGGGCGCATCGACGGCGCCGTTCGGAGCCGGGTGAAGCCGCCGCGCGGGAGCTCGCGGTTCATGGCGACCGGCGGCCGGGCATCTCTCTCGAGAGTCCGGGCCGGATCGCGTTTCGGAGCGACCCGGTCTCGGCGCCGGAGCTTCGCTTCGGTCTCGCGGTTCGTCCTCCCGACGCCGACGTCCCGCCCCCGGGTCGTGGTGAATGGCGCCGTCGCCTTCGAGGAGAAGTGGGTCGAGGAGCGCGGCTGGAGCGAACGGCGCATCGACATCTCGCGCGCGTCGAGGCCGGCGAGCCACTGGAGCCCTTGAAATTGCTCTCGAGCTCGAAGGCGCGCCGGTGACCGTGCTTTCGCCCATCCGGAAATTCTCGGAAAGGCCGAGGACCGCCGTCCGAACGTCATCATCTACGTCGTCGACTGCCTCCGGGCGGATCACGTCGGCGCCTACGGATACGGGATTGACACCACACCCGAGATCGATCGTCTCGCGGGGGACGCGGTGCTCTTCGAGGACGTGAGCTCCTGCGCCTCCTGGACGAAGCCTTCGACCGCGTGCCTCTTCACCTCGTCGCTTCCGACGTTTCATCGAGCGCGCACCGTCGACGACGCTCTCCCGCACTCGCGGACCACGCTCGCCGAGGTCTTCCGAAACGAGGGCTACGTCACCGCGGCCTGGGTCGCGAATCCCGTCATCGACCCGCGCGTCTTCTTCTTCAATCAGGGATTCGACCGGTGGGTGGACGTGAGGAGCTTCGAGGAGAGATTCGCGGCGTTCGCACCTCCACGACATGGATCCGAACGCGGCGGATATCACCGAAGCAGTCCTGCCGTGGCTCGAGGCCCATCGGAACGACCGGTTCTTTCTCTACCTTCACTCGCTCGACCTCCACTATCCGTACGTGGCGAGGCCGCCCTTCGACTCGCGGCTGGTGTCCGCGGACAGCGAGGGCCTCGACCGCGACCGGGAGCTCTACGACGCCGAGCTCGCTTATAACGACCGCGAGATTGGAAAGCTCGTCGAACGGCTGAAGGCCCTCGGCCTCTACGAGGACACGGCGATCCTCGTACCGCCGACCACGGCGAGGAGTTCGGCGAGCACGGCGCCTCGCGGCACGGGAAGACGCTCTACCAGCCGGCGCTCCATATCCCGGTGATTTTGAAACTCCCCGGCGCTCGTTTCGCGGGGCGGCGCGTCGAGGCGCTCGCGAGCAACATCGATACGGCGCCCACTCTTCTCGCCGTCGCGGGAATTGAAGCGCCGAAGGCGTTCCAGGGCCGGAGCCTTCTGGACGTCATCGAGAAGGGAAGCGCGCCGACCGGGCGCCGCGCGGTCGCCGAGCTCCTGGCGCCGAACGTCGTCGCGTATTCCATGCGCGACGAGCGCTTCAAGCACATCAAAGTTCTGGTTCCGGCGCCCGCGGAGATGCTGTTCGATCTCGCGCGCGACCGCGGGGAGGAGGTGAACCTGGTCTCCTCTCCGCCCGCGGAGAGCGCTTCGCTCGCATCCGATCTCGAGAGGTTCATCCAGATCGGCCAGCACGGGGCGCACGTCTCCGTTCGAGGCGAGAAGACCGGGGCGGAAGTGAGGGTCACGATCGAGACCGACGCCGCGATCGCGAGCGCCTTTCGATTCGGGATCTCGACGGGAGACACTCTCGATCTCGCTCCGGAGGGAAAGCGGCTCACACTGAAATTCGTGGCCGACGGGAAAGCGCGCCATCTGGTGGTGCAGACCGCTCCTCCCGGCGCCGACCTCTTACTCGCGGTCTCTGAAGGTGGCGCCCCCGAGACGCGGTCTTCCTTGAAGATGTCGGAAATCGCGGTGCCCGAGGCCGAGGCCGAGCGTCTTCTTCACGACACGGAGTCTCCACTTCGCGTCTGGTATCTCGCTCCGGGCGGCGAGCAGGTCGAGCTCGACGAAGAGACGATGAACGTTCTCCGGGCCCTCGGCTACATTCAGTGAGGGCGAGCGCAGTCGCGATAGAGATGGAGCTCGGGAAGGCTCCGATCCGGTAGGGAGAATTCCCACTCCTTTAAGGTGTCGTCGGTCAGCTGCACGCACGGTAGATGTGAAGCTCTGGCATGGTCCAGTCCGGAAGCGAATAGTCCCAGGGCTTTCCCTCGCGGACCCAGAAGCGAATGCGTCTTGCTCTCGTCGGCTCGAACCGAAGCGTGAAGGCAGCCTGCGATGGCTGTTCGATGAGGGCTTGAACGAGCTCCCATTTCGTCGCCAGGTCCTCGCGAATTTCCACGCGTTCGAATTCAGAACCACTGTTATCGGTTTTTGTTTTTAGCGTCAGATCGCGGGGAAACTTATCGTGGGGATAAGCGATCTCGATACGGATGGCGCCAATTGTTTCCTCCCTTCCCAAGTCGACCTCGAGTTTCAAGCCAGGAAGCTGCTCTTTCGTGCGCCATTTGGTTTCTGGGTCACGGTCGATCGCCCACTCGTGAGGTGTCTCAGCCTCGCCATGGAGTATCCAGTCCGAAGTGTCGATCTCGTCGCTCGGAGCGCACGGAGGAGGGGTCGGAGGCTTCGTGCCGGAGTCGCGAAGTCGAAAAACGCGCTCGTCGCCGAAGCCATAACTCATCTGAACCGGACCCGAAGGCGGAGGGAACCGTCCCTCAAACGCGAGACGATCGGCGTAGCCGTTCAAAGCCGCGAGCTTCTTGGCGCGCTGGTCGGGGGACCACAGATTGGGGTGCACGATGATCCGCTCGACCCCCAACGACTCGAGAAGCCCGATGGAATCTCCATCCGGAAACTCTCTGAGTTCCCATGCTAGATAGCCGGTCAACGGCGGATAGAACGAGGTTCTTCCGAAGAGAATCGGCTTCCAGTGGTAAGTCGAATAGAACATGTAGATGGAGTGGATCCGAAGCTTCTCGCGGGGGTAGAGGGGAAGCTCTACAACGGGCCCAGCCCCACTCGTTTCTCCGAGCCATCGGTAGACCTCCGGCACGTTCTCCCCTGTGGGGACACGGACGAAGGGCTGGCCACCCGTGAAATGCTCGAGCGGCAAGAGAACGAGGAGAAGAACACCGACGCCGGCCCAACGCGCGCGCGTCAAAAAAAACTGGGATCCGAAACCCACGCAAACCGCCAAGCCGAAGCGAGTAAGAAGGCTGAGTCTTTCCGCATTGCGCAGGACGCGAAAGAAGGGAAACCACTCATAGAGCCATGCGTAAGGTCCAGGTCCCCACTCGCTCCCACCGACGCGAATGGTCGGGCCGAGGGAAAGAATCGTTCCGACGACCCCGGTGGCAACGGAAATCCAGAAAAAGAGCCGGATCGGACCTTTCTCCAAACGAGCTCCACTGACCAGTCCGATGATGCCAAGGGCGAGGGTCAGAAAACCGAGAAACTGCGGCTCGACGCTCGGGGCAAAGTCGATGGTGATGAAGCGGGCTAGTAAACTCCCTTCCGGGGGTCGTACGTACTCCAAGAGGTCGACACCGGCCGCCGGTTCCCGCGCGTATCCGAAATCCCGAAGCATCCTTCGATAGGGTCCTGACACGACGATGAATACCAATGCGGCCGCAGCGAAGGGCAGGGCGAGCCTCCACGATTTTCGATAGCCATCTGCGATGAACAACGTGTACCCCGCGATCCAGAATGCGATCGCGATGGTGAAAAAGAACAGGTAGTACGTGTTGGCCAGGCCCTGCAGCGTGAAGAAAAAGGCACAGAGGAAGGCATCCCGCTTTTTCCCTTCCAAGAACGTGCGATGGAAAAAAAGAACCGCCAGCGGCCAGAACTGGACGGCCAATAACTGCTCGCGCGCAACCTGATTGGCGTTGTAGGTGTGGAACGCGTAGACCAGGCCGGCCACAAGAGCTCCATCTTCCCTACCCAGGATTTCGCGCATGAGCAAGAACATCGCCCAAGCGGATAGCGCGAGGTTGAGCACTACGACGATGTTCTGCGCCAGGAGGGCGTTTCCCGTGAGGTAGAAAAACGGCGCGGCCATCACCGACTGAACGATGTGGTGTTCGGAGAACGCGAGCGAAGAAGCGTACGGGTAGAACGTGTTGGAGTCGAACAAGTGGAGCGGGTCGCGAACAAACTGGTGTGCGTTCCACGCCAGAGTCCAGGAGATATGAAGGGGGTCCCCGTCGTTAGCAGCTCGCTCGTGCGGTCGAAGGGAGATGGGAGCAGTGAAGATGACGGATAGGCAGAAATAGAACAGAAGGACGAAGAGCGCTCGGCGTCTGTCGATACGTGATTTCGTTGCGTTCTTCAAGATTGGATGACGATTTGGGCACGCGGGGGAACCCGTTCCGAGTCAGCCCGCGCCTGCGCCGCGCCTTGCTCCAACCCCAGTTTGTTTTTCCGATAATCCTTGACGCCCGATTGCAAAAGCCAAGCTTTTGATAGCCAAGCGCTGACACCGGGCGTACAGGGTCCTAGCACAAGCCCCCCGGCTTCATCAGGTATCGTGGCGTGAAAATCCATTTTCCGGTGCGGAAATCAAGTGGATCAAGCATTGAAGAATAGTGCCAAAATGCACATTGCTCAAGTAATACCGCTGCAATCCCGCCGGATTGTTTGCAAAGGTCCGCTAGCACCACCGAACTGGCTCGCGGCCTAGAAGCGTGTCGGGCGCTGATGGAGTTGTTCGCCTCTGGCGGTTGCGCTAGCCTCTTTCTCTTTGGCAATGAACAGCAGCATCCGCAGGACGCTGGTCTGCCTGCTTTTTTATGTGCTCGTTTGTGTTGCGAGCTTCTATCCGCAATCCTTCCATCCGTCCGACACCATCGGTTACATAGGCGACTCCCTCGAGAGCGTCTATCTCGCGGGTTGGCATGCCCACCAATTTTTTGACGATCCGCGGCACCTTTTCGATGCGAACCATTCGTATCCAAGCGACAATGCTCTCGCCTTCACCGATCACCGCTTTCTCCAGTCCATGCTGGTGTCGCCGGTGACGCTGGCGACGGGGAATCCCGTCCTCGGTTACAACGTCGCCCTGCTCCTGGCTAGTCTGCTCGCAGCTTTCGGCGCCCGACGCCTTGCGCTCGCTTTGGGCGCGAATGAACTTGCCGCCTGGGCTGCCGGGGCTCTTTATGCGTTTCACACCTACCAGATCAACGAAGCGCCGCGGCTCCACATCTTCACCCACGGTTTTCTACCCTTTGCTTTGTACGAGCTCCTCGCTTTTCTGGACACCGGCTTGCCCCGAAAGGCGTTCGTTTTCGGCGGGTGGGTGCTTCTACAAGGATGGAGCTCCAACTATCATCTCATGTACACGAGTGTCGTCCTCGGTCTGGTCCTCGTCGTTTACGCTGCCTGGAAACCCGGAACGGTGGCGCGACGCCTGCCCCGTCTCGCCGTCGCTGCGGTCGTGTGCGGGCTTCTCTATGTCCCGCTTGGGTTACCTTACGTTCTCGCGGCTGCTGCTCACGGGTATTCTCGACCCCTGACACGAGGAATCGACCTCGCCCATTATTTTTCAACCCCAGCGGGTAACCTTCTCTACGGACCCATGGGAGTCGAGGTACGTCCCATTACGGGCGCTTCGCACTTCGTGGGATTCGCTCCCACGATTCTCGCAGCGGTCGCCCTTGCCGCCTGGGCGACTCGACGGGGTTCGGAGCCCAAGTCGAGTCTCGTCCCGACGAGGGTTTGGGTACCCGCGGCTGCCATTCTTTTCCTCGTGCTCCTGTTCCTCTCCATGGGAGATGAGATAAGGGCCTTTGGCTATTCAGTCGGTCCGGGGCCGTACCGAGCGCTCTACGACTGGGTTCCCGGTTTTCGTCAAATGCGTATGCCAGAGAGGTTCAGCTTGCATGCCATGCTCTTCCTGAGCCTATTGGCGGCGAGAGGTCTTACGCTCCTTCGCTCGAGGCTCGGAGGGGGCCTGAGTCTTCTGCTGGCGCTCCTGGTGCCCCTCGAGCACCTGACGCCGCTTTCGACGACGGATCGCATGCCGGTTGGCGGCGAGGTTCCCTCTGTCTATCGCTGGCTCGCCGACGACGATGCTCGCGCGGTGGCGGAAGTTCCCGTGAGAGGCGAAGGTCTCGTGCGAAAAGAAACCCTCGAGATGTACTTTTCCCTCTTTCACAAAAAAAATATCGTCCAGGGATTTTCCGGATTTCCTCCGTTGCTCACGAACACTCTCCGCTGGCTGCTCCTCGATTTTCCTTCCGAGCGGTCGCTGCAAAGCTTGAAGCGAATCGGGGTGGATACCGTCATCGTGCACCGCGGTCAGCCCGGGGAGGACGAGAACCTGTCGTTTCTTCCGGAGGCTGTAAGGAAAGGGTGGCTGTTGCCGGTCATCCGGTTTTCCGGGGCCGAAGCCCACGTGTACGAAGGAACCGCCGACGAAGTCTATCGTCTCGGGAACCTACCCGAGGTGGCTCGCGCTCCCTTTCCAGAGGGACTAATCCAACAAGACGACAAGTGGAGCTATCGAACGAAGGGAGGAGATCCCGAGCTCGCCGTAGACGGCGATTTGTCAACGGCCTGGGAGGTGCCCCGACCGCTCATAGGCGACGAGTACTTCGAAGTGGATTTCGGTGAGCCGGTATCGGTCTCCGGGGTGGTTTTCCGGCTTCGCCGCGACAGCTTTTTCCCTTCCCAATTCCGGATCGTCGGCCGTACGCCGGATGGTGAAAGGGTTCGGTTGGCGAGATTCGAGGCATCCCAAGCCGTGCAGCTTATCGACAATCTCCGCGAAAGTTCAGACGACGTCGCTTGGGGTTTCGACCTTGGTGACAGGGAGCTGACACAGCTCTCGATCTTCGTCGGCGAGGGCGGCACCCGGTGGGATCTACTGGATCTTCCCGCATGGTCTCTTCCCGAGATCGAGATCCTGCGAAGCGAGGAACGCTCGGGGCTCGCTCCGAGCCTGAGAGATCGTGCTGAGCCCGACCAGAATTTTCGTTCACTCGAAAGCCGCTAGAGGCTTGCGAGTCTTTTGCGCGGACGGCGTTTTATCGTTTAGAATGTCCCGTGCCTCGTGGTCCTTTAGGCCCTGCCAGTATGCCGGAAGGCCTGTGATCCGGGCTATAGACATTTGGCGAATCCCTCGCGTAAGTTACAACAAGCAAAAAACATAAGAGAAACCCCATCCGGAGGTCCCTGCACCATGACTTGCTCCTATGTGGCGCGCTGCCTTGTCGCGACGAGCATTTTCTTCTCGTTGTCGGCGCCGTCTCAAGGCTTCGAACTCTTCCCCGGCCCCGTCCGCGATCCGGCAGGCCTCCAGTTCTTCCAGCGAATCATCTACAACCCCACCCTGGACGATTACCTCCTTCTCTACGAGGATGGGCGGGCGCTGGTGGGCCATCTCAGCCCTGCGGGAGTCTTCAGCGGGGAGACCGTGATCTCCGGGAACCTCGGGGTCACGCACGTGAACGCGGCTTTCAACCCCGATGACGAGACTTTCCTTCTGGTTTATCGACTCGGCGCCGCGGCCACGTTCTACGGGCGGTACCTCGACTCCGACGGAATGCCGATCGGAACCGCGTTTCTCATCGGGCCCGGAGGCGGTGGGTTCGGGCCGAGCGTCGCCTATACCCCCTCGAACGGCGGTCGGTACCTGGTTACCTGGGAGCACTTGGCCGTCGGAACCATCAAATATCGCGTCATCGACGGTGATGCGACGAGCTCGGTCCCGACGATCACCGGATCGGCGATAGTCGCAAACGGTCTTTCCGAAGCCACGGCGTACGGCTCGGTGGCCCAGAAGTTCCTCGTGGTCTACGTGCGGGAAGTTCCCGGGAGCAAGTCCAGTGTCTTCGGCCGTTTCATTTCTGGAAACGGCCTTACCGTCGGACCGGAGTTCCCGGTTTCGAATGCGAACGAGAGCCAGGGTGTCCCTCGCATCGCCTACGCGCCGTCCACCAACCGGTGGATGGTCATGTATGAAAACTGGAACAGTTGCGGAGGGGGATGCCCGCATGCCCGCGGCGCCATCGTGAGCGAAACCGGAGCGATCGTCAGCAACTTCACTATAGCCTCGACCGCGGGCTGGGACCAGCCGGGATTCATTACCTACAACCCGGTCACCGATACGTTCATCGCCGGATGGCGGAGCGCTATTTCGGACACCAACGTCCAGGCCCGGGCCGGTGAGTTCAGTCCCGTCAACGGCGCGCTCGTGCGACCCACGGTCCTCCTGAGCGATCTGGATATGGGTGTCGAGGGCGCCGCCGCGCGTCCCGACGCGGTGGAGCCTCAGGCGGTTTTTGTAACGAGAGAAGGCTTCGGTGGCAACGGAGTCCGCGCGCACATCATGAACCTTCCGGTTCCTGTTCCCGACACGTTTCCTCCGGAGAACGTTATGGACCTGAGCGCTGCTCCGGAACCAGGAGGGAATCCGGTTCCCGCGACGGCGATTTCTTCGACCAGTGCGTTCCCGTCTCCCACGGACATGCGGAAGACTACCGATGGAAGTGTCGCGACTTACTGGCAAACGCCTGCGCGGGCGTCGATAAAGCCCGAGTTCATCACCTGGGATCTCGGCGTTCCCACCGACGTGAGCAACGTGAGCCTCCGCGCGCGAAGCGCGGGCAACCTCTTTCCCGTGGACTACGAGATCCAGGTCAGTACCGACAACCTGAACTTCACGTCGGTGTTCAGCGTGGTCGGGGCCGCCCCGGCTCCGGGCACCTGGGTAGACCACCTGCTGCCGGACCCGAACGCGCGCTACGTGCGCCTCCGGATCACGAAGACCAAGAAATCAGGCAGCGGCAAGTTCATGGCGCAAGTCGCGGAGGTCGAAATTCTCGAAGCGACTGCGGGAGAGACACTCGCAATCCATTGGACCGCGCCCGGAGACGACGATGCCGTCGGGACCGCTGCCGACTACGATCTGCGATGGTCCCTGAACCCGATAACCGCCGGGAATTTCAATGCGGCAACCGTCATTCCCACGCCGAACCCGCATCCCGCGGGCGCCGCGGAATCCGTGATCGTTCAGGGATTCCCCTCCGAGGACATCGTCTACTTTGCTTTGAAGACGAGCGACGAAATACCGAATACCTCGGGTCTCTCGAACGTCCTCCAGTTCACCACGCCCGGCGTGCCTCCGGCGCCGGTTATCGGCCTCGCCGCGTCCGATCCAACGGGGGACGAGGTCGATCTGGTCTGGCAGCCGAGCGGAGACAACGGCAACAACGGCAACGCGACGACGTACGACATCCGATATTCGCCGTCTCCGATCACCGAAGGGAACTTCGCGGCCGCGCCGTCCGTGCTGAGGCCCGCGACCAATCCCAAGCCGGCCCTCGAATCCTTCACTCTTCCCGGGCTCAGCAATCAGACGACGTACTTCATTGCGATCAAAGCTCTGGACGACGTCGGCCTCGCCTCGGGACTGAACGCTGGCCCTCCGGTCATCACGACGACGCTCGATGTCGTGGCGCCGGCCGTGGTCAACGATCTCACCGCGGCGATTGGGGGGGGAACGCCGGTGTTTCTGACCGCTCCCGCGATTGCTTCGTCGGGAGACAGCTCTTCAACCACCGGCAGGACCAAGGCGACGGATCGCGTATTGACGAGTTATTGGCAGTCGCTGAGCCGCAATGTCATGCTGCCAGAGTTCATCACCCTCGACACGGGTGCGGTTCGAAACCTTGGCCGCGTTCGACTCCACTCCCGCCCCGCGGGCGCTCTCTTTCCGCAAGACCTCCAGATCCAGGTCAGCAACAACAATGTGAGCTTCTCGACCGTCGATACGGCCGTCGGCCTTCCCGCCACGCCGGGCATCTGGCATACCTTCGACTTCGGGCCCGCCACCGGGAGATATGTGCGGGTATTGATCACCAGGACCCGTCTATCCGCCGGCGGACAGTTCATCGCACAGATCGCGGAGATCGAAGCGTACGAGGTTGCGGGGAGCAATGAGATGACCCTCGACTGGACCGCGCCGGGCGACGACGCAGGCGCTGGCACCGCCGCACTCTTCGATGTGAGGTACTCCACGTCTTCCATCGACACCGTGGGCGAATTCAACAGCGCCACTCCGATCGACGGTGAGCCCACACCAGGACCCGCTGGCTCCGCGGCGAGCGTCACGTTCGAGGCTCCCGAGGAAGGAGTGAACCTGTTCTTCGTGATGAGGACTCACGACGAAGCCGGAAATCAGAGCGCGCTTTCGAACCAGGTATCGGAGACCTCCAACGTGGTCCCACCTGCTGCGGTGAGCGACCTCCTCGCGTTCAACGCCACGTCGACGAGTATCGAGCTTTCCTGGACTTCGACGGGAGACGACGGAGTCGTCGGGACCGCCACGAGCTTCGAGGTGCGGCAATCCGAATCACCCATCACGTCCGGGAATTTCAACGCGGCGACGCCGGTGAGCGGCGAGCCCGTGCCGGCAGTCGCGGGAACCCTCCAGGGAGTGACCGTCGACGGGCTCGACCCGAGCACGACCTACCATTTCGCGATGAGAGTGCACGATGAAACGTCGACACCCTCGCCCATCTCGAACGTGGTGTCGGCCGCGACCGATGCGCCCGATACGACCGCGCCGTCGGAAGTGACAGACCTCGCCGGAAGCGCTCCCTTCACCGTCGACCTGCTGCCGGCGCCCGCGATCCAGGCGTCGAGTGTCGAATCGGCCACCGCCGGTTTCATGAAAGCGACGGACGGGATCAACACCAGCTACTGGGGCACGCTGCTGAGGGCTGCCCCGACCGTCGAGTTCATCACGGTAGACACGGGCTCCCTTCACGACATCGGCGAGGTTCGCCTGCTCTCCCGGCCGGCGGGGGCGCTATTCCCCCTGGATCTCGAGATCCAGGTCAGCAGCAACAACACGATCTTCACCACGGTCGAGACCGCGACCGGCCTCCCTGCGACGCAGGGACTGCTGCACACCTTCAACTTTCCGGCGGTTTCCGCACGGTACGTCCGGATCAGAATCACCAGGACTCGCGTGACCGGAGCGGGGCTCTACGCCGCTCAGATCGCCGAGATCCAGGTCTTCGAGGCGAGTTTCCTCGGTGGGCCGGTGACGCTCGAGTGGACCGCGCCGGGCGATGACGGCCCCAATGGAACGGCGGCGCTCTACGACGTCCGGTATTCGACGACTGCAATCGTCACCCTCGCGGACTTCAACGCCGCGACACCCGTCGTCGGCGAGCCTCTACCGCAGGCCGCAGGGTCCCACGAAACGCTCGAGGTCAGCCTGAGTACGGGCGTCTACCACTTCGCGATGCGCACGAGAGACGAAGTCCCGAATCAAAGCGGCCTTTCGAACGTGGCCATCGTCGTCGTTCCCTGAGCACTGGTTTCAAGGGGTGAG
This sequence comes from uncultured Acidobacteriota bacterium, assembly GCA_963820855.1. Classification (GTDB taxonomy): domain Bacteria; phylum Acidobacteriota; class Vicinamibacteria; order Marinacidobacterales; family SMYC01; genus DAISKN01. Next base: position 553 of record CAWGBY010000029.1, on the reverse strand, counting down.
CGGGCGGCTTTCCGCTCGCTCACTCCGACCGTGCGCCCCCGCCACGCTATCGGTGCTGGATCCGCGAAATCGCATGAGATAGCATCGCGCTTCAAGCCCGAACGTGTTGTCACCGCGAGCGTCCGAGACCGTCGAGTTCGTTTCCTTCGACGGCGGCGTCACCGAAACTTGTGAGCGCTTCCGCCCGGACCGATATAGCGCCATCCAGACCGGGTGGACGAGCGCGCAGGCTGCGATCGCCCGAGGCGGCGGCTATTCCTACGCAGCGGCCAGCTTCGGCGGCGGCAGCTCCGTCCTCGATCTGACCGAGTTCGATCGCATCCTCGGATTCGATGAGAACGCGAAGCGGATCGAAGTCCAGGCCGGAGTGACGCTCGGAATCGTTCTCTCCGTCACCGGTCCCAGGAACCTGATTCTCTCCGTACAGCCCGGCTACCCGCGGATTACCGTGGGTGGATGCATCGCGGCGAACGTGCACGGGAAGAATCCCTATCTCGAAGGCACGTTCACCGATCAAGTCGAGAGCCTCACGCTCTTCCATCCCCGCTACGGC
>CAWGBY010000028.1:0-467821 GCA_963820855.1 uncultured Acidobacteriota bacterium | reverse complement strand
GAACGTCGTGCCAGAACATCACCTTGGCTCTGATTCGAGAGAGACGGTGAAAGGGGGAATCGGGCTCATCGCCACGATGACTGCCCTCGTTCTTGGCCTTGTCACTGCCTCCGCCAAGACCTCCTTCGATGCCGTGGATACAGAGCTGAAACAGACCGCCACAGAAATCCTCACACTCGACCGCTTGCTAGCACGCTATGGGTCCGAGACCAGCGACATTCGCGATGGCTTGCGGCACGCGCTTGGGGTCCGGATCGAGATGATCTGGCCGCAAGGGTCATCCAGATCGGCCAACTTGGATTCGATACGATCAGGAACGGCCCCGGGCGTTGAGGGACTCGCTGACGCAATCGGGGACCTCGAGCCGCGCGACGATTCTCAGAGGGCGCTTCAATCCCGTGCGCTGGAGCTCGCCGAAGCGCTGTTGCAAACCAGGTGGATCGCGCTAGCGGGTACCGAAGCGTCGGTCCCTATGCCGTTTCTCGTGATCCTCACGTTCTGGCTCACCATCACATTCGCGAGCTTTGGCATGTTCGCTCCCCGAAACACTACGGTCATTGCGGTCCTCCTCGTCTATGCACTCTCTGTCGGTAGCGCCGTATTTCTTCTTTTGGAGATGGATGGGCCGTTCGACGGCTTGCTCAGAGTCTCAGCGGAACCCTTGCGAAATGCATATGAGCATCTCAATCAGTAGCAGCGTGTCGCTCGGGTCAGTCGGAATCGCGGGTGAGGCGAAACCGCGTGGGCCGTGCGCCGAGCAAAAACGCGGTCCCCACCAGGAGCCGCTCGATCGGGTCGAGCTCGGACTCGGCGCGAATCGCGGCTTCGGCCCGAGCCGGATAGTCGGTGATCAGTCCGTCGACACCCCGCAGGATTTGATGCGCCATCGCGAGCTCGTCATTGACCGTCCAAACGTACACCTCCCGATTCCGGGCGTGGGCCTGGCGAATCAGAGAAGGGGTCGCGAGCGGAACGCTCACGGCGAGAAAGTCGACGTCGACCGAAGCCAGCCGTCCGACGGCTGTGGCCGCCACGAGCCCCCGCGGAAAATCAGGCCGCAGTGCTTTCATTTTCTCGACAGCCCGTCGCTCCAGGGACATCACCGCAATTTCGCGCTCCATTCCCGACCGCTCGACGATTTCGGCGACGCGCTCTTCGAGCCGTTGGCCGCGGCCGTAAGACTTGAGCTCGATGAGGACCTTCGCGCGACCTCTGGCTCGAAGTAACACTTCTTCCAGTGTCGGTACGTTCTCTCCTCGAAACTCCGGGCCGAACCAGCTTCCGACGTCGAGCTTCCGTATTTCGGCGAAGCTCCCCTCCCAGATTTTCAAGGGCGAGCCCGCGAGTTTCTTGAAATCGCTGTCATGGAGAACCACGACCTCCCCGTCCGCCGTCTCCTGCACATCGATCTCAATCCAGTCAGCGCCGGCCGCAATGGCGCGCTCTACGGCGGATAGGGTGTTCTCCGGCGCGAGGGCGGCGGCGCCGCGATGACCGATGACCGCGACCGGACGAGCGTCGCGGGCGCCCGCGAGCGACAGCCATCCGACGATCGCGGACAGGACCACCGCGGCGATCGTGCCGATGAGGACTCGTTTGCCCCGCAGGCGGGACGCGCGAGGTTCGACGTCGTCGACGGGGAGCATTCCAGAGCGAGAGCCGGAACCGAGCTTCTCGTAAGAGGCGATGACCAGTGCTGCGAACACGATGGACACGAACGCGGTGAGGAGCGCGCTCTCGATGACCCAGAGGACCAGGATCGCACCCAGGGAGGGCACCAGAAGACTCAAAGAGCCTTGAACCCGCGGGAGGAGAGCGGTTGCGAGCTCGCCCGTCGCCGAGACACCCAGAATCGAGAGCGCAACCACCCCTAGGATCCATCCGAGAAAAACGAGCGCGATCACGCCTCGATGACCACGGGATCGCTCTTCACTGATGTCGAGGGCTGTCGAGGGCTCAACGCTCTCGAATAGGAGCAAAGGAAGCGTATAGACCCAACTGGACGCCCTCCGGGCCAGAAGAGCGAACATGACGACAAAAAGGGTTCCAATGATGGCGGCAGCGATCCAGAGCTCCGAAGGCCGGTCTTTCAAGTAGTAGTTGATATCGAACTCGGTAAGGAGAAAGAAGTAGACGAGACCGGCGACGGCGAGAAATGGACCGCATACTGCGAGAATGCGGATCGCGAGGCGTGTCGTGACCGCCAGGATCTTGCCCACTCGGGCCCCACTCCAGCCAAGAGCCGAAAGTGCCGCGACTGGAGTACCGCGGGCGGCGCCGAGGGCGATTCCGAGGAGACACGCCTGCCCGAGCGCGAGAACGGCGACTCGTGCGGAAATGCCAACGACCAGAGTCAAGACTCCGGCGGGGCGCAAAGCGAACGCGAGGATCTCTCGATCGGAGATCACCGCGCTTCCCGAAAGCGACACGAGAGCCCGGATCCCGAAGGTTACCAAGGGGGTGAGAAGCGCGAGCTCCGCGATCTGAAATAGGAAACTGGTCAGGAGCATTGCGCGCCAGCTCCGACGAAGCTCCTGAACCGCAGTCGCTGTGACGACTCGGATTGCGGGGAACGTCAGAGCCACGTCGCGCCTCTGGGCGATGCTCCGAAGACTTCCCCGTCGGGAGTCTCGAAATCGAGGTTCTTCAGTTGCGGGATCGCGTGCCCGCGGGCGCAATCCCGATCACCACCTGAGTCGAGCGTGGGCTCGGCCCGTTCCGCTCGAGACGCTTTGTCATTACCCGGAACGTCCGGATAACCCTCAGAAATGAAAGGTCACTCCGCCTCCGAAGCCGGCGAGGGTGAGATCGAGCGTCCCGAGATCGTCGTCACTCTCGTAGTCGAAGCTCCAGGTCCGGTAGCCGAAGTCGAGAGAGAGGAACCTTGCCAACCGAACCCCCCCGACGGCGCCAATGAACCAGCTGAAATCGGAGCCGACACCGAAGCCCCCCACGTCACCTCGGAGCTGGACCCAGAATTTCTCGGAAAGGTATCGGCGAAACCGGGCACCCACGATCGGATCGGTGAAGCCGCCCTCCGCTTCGGGGAACGTTACCCTGTCCGATAGCACGCGAGCCGTCGTGGAAACCGAGCGGACCCCGGCGAGCACGTCGAGCGAGGGCGCGACCTGGTAGCCGACGTCCCCTTCGACGAGGGTCATGCTCATGTCGAGCCGCGGGTTTCCGGAGAGGTCGACGTCCGGATTGGCAGGGTTCCACGTCTTCCGTCAAGTCCACGAAGAACAGGTCGCCGGAAAAAGACCAGCGGCTCTTCCTCGCTTCGAAGTTCGTCAAGAAGGCGAAGTCGAGCGAATCGAGGAGGTCCTTCGCGCTCACCGCGAAATCCACTTGCTGGCCGGCGAATCCGACGGTGCCATCCATTCCCGCACCCCAGAGCGCAGGGGTCAGGGCGAACTCCCAATCGTCCGAGGGTGTGTTGCCTCCGGCCTGCGCGTGCGCAAGTGCGGGGATCAACACCAGCAGCCAAAGGGCGAACCCGAGCAGTTTGATCACGATCTCCTCCTACATGGCAGAAGTTAAACGGTTCGAGCATTCACTTGACGGTGATCATCAACGCGGCGGTATACGTGATATCGACCGTGTCACCCACCTTCACGCCTTCGAGGTTCTTCTTATCCGCGATCTTGAAGCTCATTGTCCTGCCTTCCTCCGTCTTCACGGTCACCGAGGGCACCTTGGCATCGATCTCCATGATGGTTACCGTGGCGGACATCTGCTCGGCCAGTGTTCCCGCCGGCTTCGGACCGGTTCCGCGAACGAGGGAAGGACCGCTATCCGGAGGAGGCGCAGGGGCCCCTTGCTTGCGAACCTGGGAGACGACCGATTCGTAGTAGCGGAAGGTGACTTTGTCGCCTACCTTCAGCTCGTCGAACCGCTTCACCTCGGGACCGCAGTAGACTTCCTCGAGCTCCCCATCCTCGTCCTCGAGCGTGACGATCCGGTCGTCCTTGTCGATCGCCACGATCTCGGCGGTGGTTTCGATGATGTCACCTTGCGTGACGGGCTTTTGCGCGAGGGCAGCGGTGGGGAGGATGGCGAAGAGCAACCAGTGAAACATTCGAGCTCCTTTCACTCTATTTGGGGGTGTACCAGACGGGCGAGGTGTATGCACGGTCCTGGATGGCCGTGGGGGCGCCTGCGGGCGGCTTCGTGCCAAAGAACTTAGCGTCGTAGGTGGTCCATCGTGGGGTGGGAATCTCGATCACCCGTACGTAGTAGAAGGCGTGCTCCTTCGGGTTGAAGCTCGGGTCCTTCCAGTAACCGAAGAGCATCGGCGCACCGATGGTATTCGCGTACCTGGCCTCGGTGACATTCACGGTATTGCCGACCGGCGTCTTGCATCGGCCATCCGCTTCGATCTTCCGGTCGCCGGAAACGGCTACGTCCCACACCTGCTCGTTCGTCTTGCCGCTGGCGTCGAGCCAGCCTTTGATGACCTGAACGCGATCGAGGTTCGCGCCGTCGGGATCCCTTAGCGCGCGAATCACGAGCGTCGGGGACTTGCCGGAAGGCGCGGCGGTGAGGTCGCCGCCCATCGGAACTCCTTTCTGGTACCCGTACCGGGCGAAGTCATGGCGCTGCACGTCGTCGGGTGTGAAATCGAACCCGGCGAAGATACGTACCAGGAGCCGCGTTCCGGACGTCGCGTACACCTCCTTGCGCGCCATCGCATCCCATAGCGCTTCGCGAGTGTTGTCGGTCGCCCACACTGCGGCGGTGCCGGAGGCGCTCGTCATCCATGCGTATTGACGGAGCGCTGTATCCTCCGTCAGACGGCCCGTGATGATCTCATCGAAACGCGCTGGTTTCGCGGAAGGCTCCAAGGGTGAAATCTTTCCGAAGAAGTTGTCTTCCGTGGCAGTCGACAGCCCGGTGTGGGAATCGGTCGAGCCGACGACGCCGAACTTGAACGGGTTGACCCCGAGCTTCGCTTCGTAGCCCAGGCCGCGCTTGAAAGCTTCGCGGGCGTACTCGCGCGGGAGCATGGCGGGGGTATGGACTTCGGGGCCGAAGCTCCCCTTGTCCCAGGTCTCGAAATTCGCAAATTCGTCGTTCGGCGAGAGCACCGGGTGCGTCTCGCCGTCGCCCTTCATCTGGGTGACTTCGTAGAGCGGCTCCCAGCGCATCCGACGCTCCGCGTAGTCGCGGTCGAGCGGCTTCCTGGTCGCGAGCGTCACGTCGTCGAACATCAGGCCGCTCGAGAGGTTGCCGTTGTGAGGGATGGCGAGCACGCGGGCGCCCGTCTTCTGCTCCGTCTCGCTCATCCACTTCCACAGGTCCTCGGGGTCCTGACTGTCGTACTGCGAGAACGGAATGATCTGATCGGCCTTGTCCTTACCGTCCCGGAAAATCACATTCCGGTGCAGGTTATTGCCGTTCGGGCAGACGACCACTCGAAGCCGATGAAAGCGGTGAACTTGCCCGGGTCGTTGTATCTTTCGGCGGCGGCGGTCTCCCGCGCCCACATGGACTGGGTGATGGCGTCACTGCCCTTCAAAGGATCCTCCCTGGCGATCATCTTCTCACCCCACAGGTTGTAGGCGAGCCCGCCCTTCCCGCTCTTGACCAAGTCGTGCACGGTGCGTCCGAACTCGGTCTTCAGGAGGTCCGGATTCGACTCGGCGATCATCGGCGCCAGGCCAAGGTTCTCCGCATGATCGGCAACGACCAGGAAATCGAGCGGCCGAAGGAGGCGCGCCCGGACGCCGGTGCTGGACGTGACCTCCTCGCCGCGGGCGAACCGATAGGCCTCCTCCGGACCGAGGCGCGTCCCGAACATGCCGGCATCGGTCGAGTAGGACGTATGCAGGTGCGTATCGCCGAAATACACGCGATCGGGGTAACCACGGTCGAGATAGGGCGAGTATTCCGGCTTGCCGAGCTGGAGGTGCTTGGGATCGAGCTGGGCCTCCTGAGCGAGCACCATCGACGGGAGGCTCGACGCGCAGAGCACGAGAGCAGGTCCGAGCGCCCATTTCATTCGCCGAGCGGGGTTCTCCTTGCGCATAACCTTCATCGCGTTTGCTCCTCCTAAGGGTTCCATCACCGGCCTTCTCCCAAGTTGGCGATAAATTCGATGGCTGTGATGCTTGGCAGAAATACGTACGCAGCGGCTTTGGTCGTAACGAAGCTCGAGAGACCTGTTACCTCGATCGGCGGGCCCCCATTTGCCTGCGGTATCACGAAAATGCTTTCCGCAAGGTCCTGGGTCCCAATCAGTGGATCTTTCGACTTCGGGTGAAGCCTGACGCCCCCGGCGAACTCGCTGTCATTCACCCAGTGTCGCAGCATGAACTCGTATTGGTTTTCGATGTGCGAGTTGATGAAACAAAAGAGCATCCCGCGCTCGATGCCATCGTACGGTTTGCTTGGATCATAGGTCGGCCCGTAAGGCAGACCGCGGCGAATCAGCTGGTGCGAATTGTTGCTGCCGCCGGGCACCCCCTGGCCCGCGATTGGCTGACCTCGTGGATTGACGCGGCGTATGTGTGCGCCGACGGGACAGCGGATCCCCTTCGGGTCTCCCGAACCATCAGCGTTTACGTACTCGAACTCGTTCAACTGTTCGGGCGAAATCCCTCCCGCAGGGCTATCCGTGTCCGGTGACAAGGCGAGAGGAACGCCGTTGCGCCATCGCCCGCACATCTTTGCGGCGAGCAGTTCCGGATCGATCTTGTCTTTGTTCGACTGCAGAAACTCTTCAAAGCCGACAACGTCGGTCTCGACCTTTTTGAAAACGCCAAAGCTACCGTTCAAGCCAAGTTGCCGCGGCTCCGGTACTACGTAGTTCTCAGCGTCTTCCCGCAAAACGAAGAGCCATGGCTCGCAGGGCTGCTGGTGATCTGGGTGATAGTTTTCCGGGCCGCCGCGAATGGTAGGTGTACTGATGCCGTCGGTATATCCGAAGTGAATTTTGGCCGTAGGCACGGGTTGGCCGTTTTGCATCTCCATTAACGCCATCCCGTCTTGGCGCCAGACTTCTCGAAAAGCGCTTCCTTCGGCATACCAGGCGCACAACCTGTCGCTGTAGCTCTTCATCGCGTCCGGGCTGATGGCGTGCAGCGTGACCAGCACGTGATCCTGCCCTTTTCCAAAACCGCGAATCCAGTTCTGGGGCGAACTGGCTCCGGTATCTCCGACCAGCTCCGCTCGTTGCGCGGCTCCTTCGGTGAATGCGCCAAATGACTTGAAAGACAGCGCGGGGACGCGTTCGTTTATCTCCAGCGCCACCAGTCCGGGCCAGGTGATACCGATGTTGAGGCAGTAGTCGGGCTTGCAACGCGGGGGATCCGCGGGATTGTCTCGCGGTCCGGGCGCGAACCCCACGTGCCAGTCCTCCGCAGTGGTGATTTGCGGGGCGTCGGATTCGTCGCCGCTTACGAGCCGTCCGAGTTGTTTGCGCGCTTGCGCCGGAGCTCCTACCGTCAGCAAGAAATGCCGTACCATCGGCATTCTGTAACCGCGGAGAATGAACCCCTGAATCTCCGCAAGGTCGAGCGCCGACTCTTCCTGCGCCCCGCGTTCATGCCGCCCTCGATCCAGCAGTCGGCGAAGAAGCCCCGGGCGCTCCTTCGCCGGTCCTGCTTGCGTCGTGTTCTGCTTTGCCAACGCGTGCCTCAGGATAGATCCTGGTTCGTGACCATGTGATACGCCTACTAACCAGTAGCCGACTGTGACTTGCGATCGGCCAGCAGGGCTCGAATGTCTTGAACCGAGAGTCCTGGATAGGCGCTGTAAAACCCGATAGCCGGATAGTTGATTTCCGCTAAATACTGACTGAAACCCTGGACGTCCTTTGCTACTGGGGGTGGCGGCGCGCCCTTGATGTGTGGAAAGAGGGCATCCCAGACGAACGAGGTTTTTGTCGCGAAGTCCAGCATGTACTGCTCCCAAGAACCGTCGTAGATTGTGAAGAAGCCTATGCGGTTGCTCTCAAAGGGCACCCAATGGGAGAAATGCAGCGTCCCAATGGAATCCGATGCTTTATGTCCCTTCTCTTCCAACAGGGGCTTCGCGAGCAGCTTCACGGCAAAGGCTTGCAGACGTGACTGGATGGTCATGTGTGTCAGCAAGGGGGCTTGCGAGGTAGTGCCCGTAAAGCCCGCCGCACGCGCGCACGCCTTGATGTCCTGAACCGAAGCGTCCTCGTAGGCGAAATACGTGGCGAAAGGCTCGCGGACATGACGCTTCAGCCATTTGACGACCCCCTGAGGGTTACCAGCCACGGGCGTGGCTGGAGGGTCGTCCACGTGTTTGAAGATGGCATCGAGCACCGGACCGGCACTTTCCACCAGCCGTTCAATGTGCTGGTCGACCTCGCCGTCAATGTCCGAAAGGAAGAGAAGCTTCTCGTCTCCTTTGACCATGAAACGGGAGAAATGCACCGTGCCGAGGCGATCCTGCGCTTTCGCGAGATCGGGCATCAACGGAGGCAGCACTTCCGGCAGCGCCTTGGCGTTGGCGGGCCCCTTGATCGGGAAGTCAATCACGAGATGATTTTGCATAGCATTCTCCTTTGCGGGTTAGCGTTCTCTCTGTCGCACTCGCCGCGTCGCAGCAAGGTGCGTTTGAACCGACTCGCTGCCACTTCGCTGCACGCGGCCACCGTGTTCGCGGGTGTGACGAAGCTTTCGGCGTCATCGAGTCGTGCCCCTGAGTAAAGATGGATCCTGGTCCGCGAGCATGTGATTCCGCTGCTACCGAGTCCTGGCCAATCGTGACTGTGACTGGCGATCGGCCAGCAGGGCTCGAATGTCCAGAACCGAGAGGCCTGGATAGGCGCTGTAAAACCCGATAGCCGGATAGTTGTAATCCAATGCCCACTGATAGAAAGCCTGGGCGTTCTTTGCTACGGGGGTTGGCGGCGCGCCAATGACATGTGGAAAAAGCAAATCGAAAGTGATCGAGTTTTTGTCTGCGAAGTCCTGGATGTACTTCGCGAAATCACCGTCGTAGATCGTGAAGAAGCCTAAGTGGTTGTTCTCAAAGATCACAAAATGGGATTCATGCAGCGTCCCAATAGCATCCGACCCTCGATGTCCCTTCTCTCCCACCATGGGCTGCGCGACCAGACTCATGACTAAGGCTCGCCCACGTGACTTGAAGGTCCAGTATGTCAACAAGGCGCTCTGCGATGTATTGCCCGTAAACCCCGCTGCACGTGCGCACGCCTTGATGTCCTGAACGGAAGCGTCCCCGTACGCGAAATACGGACCTATAGGCTTGCGGACATGACGCCTCAGCCATTTGACGACTCCCTGAAGGTTACCAGCCACGGGCGTGGCTGGAGGGTCGTCCACGTGTTTGAAGATGGCATCGAACACCGGACCGGCACTTTCCACCAGCCGTTCAATGTGCTGGTCGACCTCGCCGTCAATGTCCGAAAGGAAGAGAAGCTTCTCGTCTCCTTTGACCATGAAACGGGAGAAATGCACCGTGCCGAGGCCATCCTGCGCTTTCGCGAGATCGGGCATCAACGGAGGCAGCACTTCCGGTAGCGCCTTGACGTTAGCGGGCGCCTTGATCGGGAAGTCAATTACGAGATGACTTTGGCTCATAACCGCGTCCTCCTTTGGGGGACGAGATTATTGAGACGCAGGTGCTTCGGCAATACGACTTTGGTGCTACGCCGGAAAGTGAGTGGAAATTCAAGTCGTGCGGGCAACGGCAAAAGCTCTGGGAAACTGCGAATCCGGCATCCGTTCCCCTTTCCGCGCATGGGCACGACCCGTTGGTCGATTTTCATTCCAGCTCCGGAATGGCGTTCTAGTCGAGCGCACGACGATGGCCTCGTCACCGTAATTTCGGTGTAGCATGTCCGAACTTCGGACGAACTTCGCAAGGGGGTGAACCCATGATCCGGACGTCGGATGTCCAAGCTCCCCGCTCCTCGATGGGCCGCCGCGGTTTTCTCCGGGCTGCCCTTGGTTCCTGCGCGCTTGCCCCTATCGCGGCCGCGTCCGCGCAGCTCCATACCGGAGCGGGAGCCCTGACCAAAGAAGAACGCGATCGCTTGACTCCCGACCAGGTCATCGCAGCGCTGAAAAAGGGGAACGAGCGCTTTCGAGCTGGAACGACGACGCCTCAACAGTACCTGGCGCAGCAGCGGTCGAGTGCCGCGGGTCAGTTCCCGGCGGCGATCGTGCTCGGCTGCGTCGACTCCCGGGCGCCCGCCGAGATTCTCTTCGATGCGGGCATCGGTGACACCTTCAATGCCCGGATCGCCGGTAACGTCGTGAACGACGACCTCCTTGGAAGCATCGAGTTCGCCTGCGCCGTGTCCGGCGCGAAGGCGGTCGTGGTCTTCGGCCACACCGCCTGCGGAGCGGTAAAGGGCGCGATCGACGACGTCGAGATGGGAAATCTCACCGGGCTCCTCGCCCGGATCAAGCCGGCCATCACCGCGACGAAGTTCGATGGCGAGAAATCCACCAAGAATCCGGCCTACGTGGACGCCGTCGCCCGGACGAACGTGGTGCTGGCGCTCGACGGCATAAGGCGGCGGAGCCCGATCCTCTCCGATCTCGAGAACAAGGGGACGATCCAGATTGCCGGCGCGATGTACGACCTGGCCACCGGAATCGTGGAGTTCGTCGCCTAGACCGGCGAACGACCACTCGAGATACGTTTTTGAAGGCTCGTTTCGCGGACTGGACCGTCGCGGTGCCCGTCGCATCGGCACTGCTGCTGGGGGCAGCCCTGCTATCTGCCCTCCCACCCCATCCTGACACTGGCTTGCGTCGCGGCACTGATGGCCGTCGTGATCGCGGCCGTGCATCACGCCGAAGTCGTGGCGCACCGAGTGGGCGAGCCGTTCGGGACGCTGGTGCTGGCGCTCGCGATCACGGTCATCGAAGTGGCCCTGGTCGTGTCGATGATGCTCGCAGGCGGGGCGGAGAAGGCCGCACTCGCCCGCGATTCCGTATACGCGGCGGTGATGATCATCTGCACGGGGGTCGTCGGGGCCTGCGTGCTGGCGGGCGCGCTGCGCCACCACGAGCAATCGTTCCGCATCGAGGGGGCGGGGCCGGCGCTCGCGGCCCTCGTCACTCTCGCCACGATGGTTCTGATCCTGCCGGTATTCACCACGTCGGAGCCGGGACCTGGCTACTACTCGAAGCCCCAGCTCGCCTTCACCGCGATCGCCTCCCTCTCGCTCTGGGCGGTGTTCGTGTTCGTCCAGACGATTCGGCACCGCGACTACTTTCTGCCTCCGGAAGAGGCCGACGACGAGAGTGCTCATGCCGAGCCGCCCACGCTGCGGGAGACCTGGGTGAGCTTCGCGCTCCTCGTCGTATCGCTCGTGGCGGTCGTCGGACTCGCGAAGGCGCTTTCACCTGCGATCGAGGCTGCGGTGGATGCAGTCGGAGCGCCGCAGGGCGTGATCGGGGTCGCGATCGCGGCGCTGGTGCTGCTGCCCGAAGCCTCTGCGGCCATGCGCGCGGCGCTCGCGAACCGGCTGCAGACGAGCCTGAACCTCGCGCTCGGTTCTGCTTTGGCCTGCATCGGGCTCACGATCCCGGCGGTGGCGCTCGCGTCGGTGTTGCTCGACTTGCCGCTGGTGCTCGGGCTCGACCCGAAGGACCTCGTTCTACTGGCTCTCACCTTCGTAGTCAGCACCATCACGCTGGGCACCGGCCGCACGTACCTCATGCAGGGAGCGGTGCACCTCGTTATCTTCGTCGCGTTCCTGTTCCTGACGCTGGTGCCCTGAGCCGCGGTGCCTGCTGGACTGCCCGCAACCTGTCGGAGTAGCCGGGATCGCAGCGGCCCGTGCCGTCGTCGAACCAGTCTCTCAATAGCTCGACGACGCCGGGCTTTCCTTCTCCGATATAGCGCTCGCGCCTCCGGCGGTAGTCCAGAAGCACGGCGTGCGCCTTCGCGAGAATCCCTTGGTCAACTTCGTTCGCCACGTGTCCCCTGGGGACCGCCCATGCGTAGGCGCCCTCGGGCCGCGCGAACGTGGGCACGGAAAAGAAGTCCCGCTCGACGCGCTCCGCCGTTCGCTCACGCGCGATCTCGGCCTCGGCGAAATACTCGACGGCGTACTGCGGATATCCGTAGAGATAGCCGTATCCCTGATAGCGGGCGACGGTCTCGTCGTACTCGACGGAAAGCACCACTTCGAGCGGATGAGCGGACCTCGTGAGACCGTAGCGCGAGAAGAGCGCCTTCCGCAGGTCGAGGAGCCGCGCGAGCGCCGAAAGGTTCCAGACGGCTCCTTCCGCGTAGAGGCGCTCGCCATGAGGCTCCTGAAAATGCCGCACGTCGGCATAGAACGCGTCCCCGCAGGTCCAGGCTCGAAGGGCTTGTCGCGTTCTCTCGATCTCGGAGAGATCGAGGGTCTCGAGCGGAACTCGAAACTCGACGACGCCCGACATCGGCTTCAGATCCGAAGCGATGGTATAAAGCGCTTCGTTGTCGAGGGCGCTCAAGAGAAGCGTTTCCGACAACTCCCGGAGGGGAGGAGAAAGCCGCTCGAGAGGAAAGCAGTCCGCGCGCGGGACGGCGAGCGCCAGGAGAAGGAGCGCGCCGATGCCCAGCGGTTGTTACTCCCTGGGGCCGGGCGTGTCCTTCAGGATCTCTCGGAGAATGTTGTCGGTATCGACGTGCTCCGCTTCTCCTTCGAAGTTGAGGAGCATGCGGTGGCGAAGCGACGGATACGCGACGGCGCGAATGTCCTCCGTGGACACGTGCGCTCGGTCGTTGAGGAGAGCTTGCACCTTGCCGCCGAGGACCAGCGCCTGGGTACCCCGAGGGCTCGCGCCGAACCGCACGTACTTGTTGGTCAAGGGATGCGACTGCGGCGCGTTCGGGTGAGTCGCGAGCGTCAAGCGAATGGCGTAGTCCTGAATGGATTTCGCGATGGGAACGGAGAGCACCGTCTTCCGCATCTCGAGGACTTCACCCTGCTCGAGGACCGCCCTGGCCTGCGGCTCCTCGACCTGCGTCGTGCGGTTCATGATCTCGTGCATTTCGTCGCTGGTCGGATAGACGATCTTGAGCTTGAAGAGGAACCGGTCCATCTGCGCTTCGGGCAGAGGGTAGGTCCCCTCGAGCTCGATGGGGTTCTGCGTCGCCATGACGAAGAACGGCTCCTCGAGCTTGTGGGTGATCAATCCGACGGAGACGCTCTTCTCCTGCATCGCCTCCAGAAGGGCGGACTGGGACTTGGGCGTCGCGCGGTTGACCTCGTCCGCGAGCATCAGGTTGCAGAAGATCGGACCCGGCTGGAAATCGAGATATTTCTCGCCTTCCTCCGTTTCGCGCACCACGTTCGTGCCGATGATGTCGCCGGGCATCAGATCGGGCGTGAACTGGATGCGGTTGAACTTCAGGTTCAGCACGTTCGCGAGGGTCTGAACGATCTTGGTCTTCCCGAGGCCGGGGATGCCCTCGAGGAGCACGTGTCCTTTGGTCAGGAGACAGGACAGGATCCCGCTCACGATCTCCTGGTTGCCCACGATGACCCGGCCCATCTCCGACTGAACGCTCTGGTACTGCTTGTGGAACTGGTTGATTTCTTTTTCGATCTCGATCATTTCGAAGGACCTGACTCCGACTTCGCCTCGGATTTGGAAACGATGGATAGGAAGTACTGTTTGACGAGAGAACGATAGAGCCAGGGAATGCTCTCGTGCTCGAGAGCGCTGTCCTCGGCGTAAGAGCCCCGCTGGGAGAGAGCTTCGTAGTTCAGCGTGGATTTTTCCTGGCGGGAGAGCCGCTCGAAGATTTCCTCGGGGACGGGCTCCTCTCGCTCCTCGGTCTTCAGGACCTCCATCTCGAGCTGAACGTCGAGAGTGGTGGCTTCGCCGAGGACCGGCTCCTGGCCTCCGCCCGGTCCGGTCGCGTCGCCCGCGGGACCGGCATCGACGGGAACGGCGCTCGAGGGATCACCCTGGAACTGCGCCATCTGGAGCTGGCTCGACATCATGCCCGCGCTCTGCGTCGCCTGTCCGCCCGCTTGCTGCTGTTGCCCGGGCTGCTGCTCTCCGGCTGCCTGCTGCTGACCCATCGCCGCCTGCAGAGACTGCATCTCCTCGCCCATCGCTTCGAGCGCCTGGTCGGCGGCCATCTGTTCGCTCATCGACTCGAGCTGGCTCGCGGCGTCCTGAAGCGCCTGCGCCATCTCGGCGAGGGCTTCCGGATCCATGCTCGCCTGGGCTTTTTCGAGCTTCTCCAGAAGCTCCGCGAGGTCGGCCTGCTGGACGTTCGCATCCTTGAGCGATTCGAGAAGTTCCTGGAGCTCCTCCGACGTCGGGGCGTTCTTGAGCTTCTCGGCGAGCGAACGAAGAAGCTCCGCCGCCTTCTCCGCATCCTTGGATTTCATCGCCTCGGCGAGCTCGCCGAGCGCCGCGGACGATTCGAGCTCCGTTCCCAGGTTCTCGAGGTCGTTCGCGAGCTGCTCCATCTCGAGCCGGCTCGCGGCGAGAGCTTCCTTCGCCGCCTGGAGGTCTTGAAGCGTCTCGGGCTTTTCCAGCTCCTTACGAAGAGCCTCCTGCGCCTCCTCCAGATCCTGGAGTCTCTCTTCCTGTTCGGGAACGAGCTCGCCGTCTTCCGGCGCCCCCGCGTCCGCCGCGAGAGGCTCGCTCGGAGTGAACCAGGTCGTCGCATCCACATCCTGGAGCCAAGCGGGATTCCAGGACAGAAGTGCCGCGAGCCCGAGAGCGAGTCCCGAAGCGTAATAGAGAGGCTTTGGAAAGACCGTGGGGGCGATTTCGGTCGACGAGAGGCCGGCTGCGAAGGCGGCCGAGCGGCCAATCTGGAAGTCCATCCATCGCGTCCGTTCGGGAAGCCCGATGAAATCGAGAGAGCTCGTGAGGGCGTCTTTCGAATCCGAGCGATCGTCGGCGACGCGGGCCGGCGCCGAGAGCCCTTTCCGCCGGGTGACGCTCCAGGCGATGAAGGCCGCGAGACCGACACCATAAATAAGGAGGAGCGCGAACCGGGGTGTGGGGTTTTCCCAGACGCCGAAGAGCCTCGAAAGCACGAGGAGGCCGCAAAGTCCCCAGATTCCGAGCGTCAGCGCCTCGATCGCCTCATTGACGCGAAGCCTTCGATCGACGCGGGCCAGGAAGCCAAGAATGAGACCCTGTTCAGGATGTTCAGGGTGTCTTGCGGTGCTTTCGTTCATCGAAGAAGAGATGGGCCTCCGGGCCGGGGCGCATTCTATACCACCCCTTTGCTAATATCCCCAGGCCTAATCCTAGCTCGGAAAACGCCCTTCCATGAAAGCCGTCACCTTCCAAGGTATCGCCCGGGTAGCCACCTCGAGTGTGCCGGATCCGGCGATCCGGGATTCGAAAGACGTTATCGTCCAGAACCGCGTGAGCGCGATCTGCGGTTCCGACCTTCATGTATTTCTCGGCCGCGAGAAGGGAATCCAGACCGGGACGGTGATGGGCCACGAGTTTCTCGGCGAGGTGGTCGAAGTGGGAAAGGACGTGACGGGGATCTCGGCCGGCGACCTCGTCGTCTCACCTTTCACTACCAACTGTGGAGCCTGCTTTTATTGCGGGAAGGGCCTTACGTGCCGTTGTAGCGCGGGACAGCTCTTCGGGTGGCTCGAGAACGGCCGCGGCCTCGAGGGCGCGCAGGCGGAGTACGTCCGCGTTCCGCTCGCGGACTCGACGCTCGTCAAGCTTCCACCCGACATCGACGTGGAGGCCGCGCTTTTCCTGGGAGACGTGCTCGCGACCGGCTTCTTTTGCGCCGACATGGCGGAAGCGGGTCCCGCGGGCGTCCACGCGATCCTCGGCTGCGGTCCCGTCGGCCTCTTCGCGATCTTAGGAGCGCGCGAGCGCGGAGCCGAGCGGATATTCGCCGTCGACGTCGTACCCGAGAGGCTCGCGCTCGCCAGAGGTTTTGGCGCGATTCCCATCGACGCCAGTGCATGCAATCCCCGGGACGTCATCGGCGAAGCAACGGAGGGACGAGGCGCGGATTCCGTCCTCGAAGTGGTAGGAAGCCCGGAAGCGACTCGCCTCGCCTTCGACCTCGTGCGGCCCGGGGGGATCGTCTCCGCGGTCGGAGTCCACACCGAAGCGCAGTTCGCGTTCTCCCCCGTCGAGGCCTACGACAAGAACCTCACCTACCGCGCCGGCCGCTGTCCCGCGCGCGCGTACATCGAGAAGCTCCTGCCTCTCGTGACGGAAAAGAAATATGACCTCGCGTCGATCGTCTCCCATCGCCTGCCCCTCGCGGAAGCGGCGCACGGGTATCACCTGTTCGAGCGAAAGCTCGAGGGTTGTACGAAGGTGCTGCTTCGGTAGTCGAGAATCGGAGAGAGCGTGGACTCGAGCGACTCCCGCGGCACGGAGTCGAGAAACGGACGAACGAAGAAGCGCAGCGCCGCGGGAACGCCACGGCTCAAGCTCAGCGACTCGCACTCGACGACGACGCCTTCCGCGACCTGCTGGAACCTCCAATAGGAGTGGAGTCGCCACAGGAAACCGTGATCGCTCCCGGACGATTTCTCCCGTTCGCCCGGCGTCCCGGCGTCTTCGAGCTCGGCGATCCGCCTCGCCCGGCTCGCGCTCGAGTAGCGGCCTGCGTCGTGCTGCCGGTACACGACCTCGTGCTCGGTCGCATAGTGAACGGTCACCACCTTCTCCCGCCGCAGCCGCAGGAAGATCTCGAACCGGTCGTCGGTCCGCGAGAGAAGCCGCGACTCCTCGACGTCATCGAAGCGGCGCTCGTGCTCGTCGTACTCCTGGAGCCAGCTCACGACCTCGTCCACGTCGGCGCCGGGGACGAGCACCGCGCCCAGCCAGTGATGCGCCATTCCGTGAGGGATCTCGGTTTCCACGGGCAGCTTCGTGGTGAAGACCTCTCCCGCCGCGAACGCGCGAGAGGCGGATTGTCTCTTGTCCGCGGTGAGAAAGTCGGTCGCCAGAAATCCCGTCCCCGACGAGAGCTCCCGATCGATACGGTCCTCGGTGAGCTCGACCTCACGCTCCCAGGCGGCAACGGTCTCGACCCTCGGCTCGGCGAGCGCGAGGACGAGGAGGAGAGCGCTCATTCGTCCCCACCCCGCTCGATTCTCTCGACCCCGGCCGGGATCTCGACTTCGAAGAGTCCCTTATCGAGCCGCGCGTTGCGCTCGATGTCCGAGAGCGTGAGCGTGATCTCGCTCTGGTTCGCCTCGACGCATTTCTGGCGCACGGGAAGCAGGAGGGCAGCGTCGATGAAGAGCTCGATCTTCTGGCAATAGACGGCGACGCCGGGCCGCGCGGTGAACGAAAGATGATGGGCGCGAAGCTCCCCGAGAGAGGTCTCACCGAGATCGGACGCCTCGTAGCTCTTTTCGAGCTCGGCGAACGACTCGGGTGAGCCCGTCAGAAGACCGGGGAAGAGTCCCTTCGTCCCCTGCCCCTCGAGCTTTCCCACGATTGCCTGGCGGATGCGCGGCTGATAGAGCACGTACTTTCCGTCCTTGACGGCAAGAATGCGGATCTCGGGCTCCTGTATCTCGAGACGGAACATACTTGGCGGGCCCGGCTGGAAGTAGAGGAGCCCTTTCTCGACCGGATCCTCGATCCCGAGCTGCGGATAAGATTTCACTTGTTCGACGCGGGCTTTCATGGATTCGAGATCCGCTTGCGCCGCGCGCATCCTCTCGAGAATCCGCTGCGGCGCATCGACGGCGCCGGTGGCAAACAGCATGGAAGCGATCAGACTCCAAATCATGGTCATGCCTCCTGAACGACTCCGTCTTTCATGACGACCGTGCGCTGCGCATGCGCCGCCACATCGTGGTCGTGGGTGATGAGAACGATGGTCTGCGAAAGCTCTTTGTGAATGGTCTGGATCATCGACAGCACGTTTTCGGAGCTTTGCGAATCGAGGCTCCCCGTCGGCTCGTCCGCGAGGAGAATGCCCGGTGCGTGGACCAGCGCCCGCGCGAGCGCGACCCGCTGCTGCTCGCCGCCGGAGAGCTCCGTTGGCCGGTGAAGGAGCTTCGAGGAGACTCCCAGCAGCTCGAGGAGCTCGACGCGCCTCGAGCCGTCCTTCGAATGACCGTTGCCGCCGAGGGAAATCCTCTCCTGCAGTCGCAGATTCCCATCGACGGTGAGCGCGGGAAAGAGGTTGAACCTCTGGAAGACGAATCCTATCGTGCGCCGCCGGATCTCGGTGCGCTCCGCGTCCGAGAGAGTTCGGAGCTCGCGTCCTTCGATCCGGACGCTTCCCGAAGTCGGAGCGAGGAGCCCTCCCATCGCATGGAGAAGCGTCGACTTCCCGCACCCGGAAGGACCCATGATGGCGACGAACTCGCCTTTTTCGACACGGAGCGTCGCGCCTCGGAGAGCGTGTACCTCCGTCTTCCCCACACGGTAAGTTTTTCTGACATCGACCGCTTCGAGCTGCGGCACCGTACTATTCATAGGACAGTGCCTCCACCGGATCCTGGTGGGCCGCTTTCAGCGCCGGGTAGAGCGCCCCTCCCATTCCGCCCAGGATAGCGAGCGCGGCCGTCGCGAGGACCCAGGGAGGAGCGAGCTCCACGATCAGGGAAGTTCGCGACATGATGAGCCACTTCGCGACGAAGGTGACCGCTCCCCCGAGAGCGATGCCCACGATCGAGAGAACGAGCGCTTCGCTTTCGATCATCCATAGGATGAAGCGCTTCGAGCCGCCCATCGACTTCAGGATGCCGATCTCGCGCGTTCTCTCGGTGACCGCGGTGTAGAGCGACAGAAAGATGGTGAGACCGCTGATGGTAATCGAAAGCGCGATCACCAGGTCCAGGAACACCTCGAGGCTCGGAAGACCGCGCGCCCACATCCCGGGAATGTCCCGCGTGAAGACGATCTGGTTTCCGGGAAAACCCGTTTCGATGGCCTTCGCGACCGTCTCCGGAGAAGCGCCGGAATCGACTTTCACGAGAATCCATGAGCAGCGCTCCGGCGATCCGAGGAGCGCCTGCATGGTCGCGAGCGGCATTTTGACGCGGGCTCCCACCTCGGGCTCGTAGATGCCCACGACTTCGAACTCCTTTCCGAGGAGCTCGAAGCTCGCCCCTATCTGAGTCTCGCTGTCGCGGGCCCGCACGGCGTCGACGATGATCTCGGAGTCGCCTTCGGGAGCGCGGCCTCGGACGATGCGAATCCCCGTCACTTCGGGATAGCTCGCGAGCGCCTCGTCCGCCTCGATTGCCACTCCCTCGATGAGCTCGAAACCGATGCCACGGGCTCCGTTCCGCACATAGCGCGCGACAGGAGTCGCCGCCGCGACGCCGGGCATGTCGACGATGGCGCGGGCGTAGGCGACGGGAAGCGTGAGCGGCGCCGTGGTCACCCCCGCGCCGAGGCCACTCGGCGGAAGGAAGAGCAGCTCCGCCCCCACGTTCCCTTCCCTTTCTCCGGAGCTCGCGAGCATTCCACGCGCGAGGCCGACGGTCAGGAGAATGAGCACGACGCCGAGCGCGATTCCGAAGATGCTCGAGGCGCTCCGCACGGGTCGCGCGCGGAGATTGGCGAAAACAAGCTCGTCCATGCATGGCTAACAATGCAACTCCCGTTCCAGTCGAGAATGGAAGAATTTACCGGCGAGCGCGAAGGGAGGGCTATCGTTTCGGCTCGAATCTATCTCTTTGGATAGCTGGACACTGGCCCGGCGGGACCACCTTGGTTATGATCCACGTGGAAGAAGATGCCCGCGAAGCTCATCGCCATGGAGGGGCCTCTCGCGGGGGACACTTTTCTTCTCGAACGCGACAGCACGACACTGGGACGAGAGCCCGGAAACGACGTCGTGGTCGATGCGCAATGGGTCTCCCGCAGACATTGCGAGATTCGGAAGGTCCCCGGCGGCTTCGAGATCGTCGATTCCGGCAGCCACAACGGCACGTCGGTGAACGGCGTTCCCATCAAGGAGCGCCCGCTTCGAGCGGGAGATCGGATCGGGCTCGGGGGGGCGAGCTTTCTGTTTTTCGACGATGAGTCCGAGCTCCCGACGGACGTCGAGCTCGACGATGCCCCTCTTCCGAAGCGGGAGACGGTGGAGCTCCGCTCCGACGAGGCGCTCTACCTTCATCCGGCGCGGATCGAGAGCCCCTCGCTCTCGAAAGTCCTTTCGATGATTCAAACCATCGGAGGAGCCAACGACGAAACGCTCGCCGACCGGGTGCTGGATCGATTCTTCGAAATCGTTCCCGCCGAGCGCGGCGCCGTCCTCGCCGGTCTGAGGGCCGAGGAGCTCGAGCCGCTCGCGATGCGGGGCGGCCCCGGGGTCAAGGAGCGTTTTCCGCTGAGCCGCACCGTCCTTTCGAAGGTCTTCTCGGAGCGAACGGCTTTCCTGAGCAACCACGTGGAGAGCGAGCTCTCGGCGAAGAGCCTCGTGTCCTCGAACGTCACGAACCTGGTTTGTCTTCCCCTCGTGACCGACGACCGCATCGTCGGCGCGATCTACCTCGACCGCTCGACTCCGGGGACGGAGTTTCCCGCGAGCCTCATCGAGCTCCTGATGGGTCTCGCGAGCATCGCCGCGGGAGCCCTCGAGAAGTCGAGGCAGCTCGGACGGCTCCGAGTCTTGACCCGCCGGGTCCAGGAGGAGCTGCACCTCGTCCACGAAATGGTCGGTGAAAGCCCGAAGTTGAAAGAAGCGCAGAGGATTCTCGCGCGGGTCGCGCCGACCGACTCGACGGTGCTCATCGAAGGCGAGAGCGGCACGGGGAAAGAGCTCGCGGCCCGCGCCATCCATTTCAATAGCCCGAGACGAGACGGGCCTCTCGTGAAGGTCGACTGCACCGGGCTCAACGAGAACCTCCTCGCGAGCGAGCTTTTCGGGCACGAGCGGGGCGCTTTCACCGGAGCGATTCAACAGAAGAAGGGAAAGCTCGAGATCGCTCACGGAGGCACGGTGTTCCTCGACGAGGTCGGGGAGCTGCCGCTGCCTCTCCAGGCCCACCTCCTGCGGGTCCTTCAGGATCGCGAGTTCGAACGCGTGGGTGGCACGAGGCCGATTCCGGTCGACATCCGCCTGGTGGCCGCGACCAACCGCGACCTGTCGCAGGAGGTCGAGAAAGGAAGCTTCCGGGAAGACCTCTTCTATCGGCTCAACGTGGTGCGACTCTCGCTTCCACCGCTGCGCGATCGCCCGGAGGACATCGAGCTCCTCGCGCAGTATTACGCTTCCGAGCACGGCAAGCGGGTCAAGCGTCGCATCGCCGGCGTCTCTCCGGAAGCGCTCGCAATCCTGAAGCGCCACGACTGGCCCGGCAACATCCGCGAGCTTGCGAACGTCATCGAAAGGGCCGTCGTATTGGGAACGACTGAGCTCATCCTCCTGGAAGATCTCCCCGAAGCGATGCTCGAGAGGAAATCGGCCGGAGGCGCTGGCTCGGGGAGCTTTCACGATCGCGTGACGGAGCGAAAGAAGGAGCTCATCCTCGAAGCCGTCGATCGCGCCGGCGGCAGCATCACGGAGGCGGCGCGACTCCTCGGCCTCCACCCGAACTACCTCCATCGCCTCATCAAGAACCTCGGGCTGCGCGAGAATTTACAATGATGCGGGGCGATCCGAGTATGATTGTCGAAACGTGATGCGCAGCGCCGTTTCGAAGAAGGCGATCATGGCGGTGACCGGCATCTTCCTGTTCGCCTGGGTCTTCGCCCACATGTTCGGGAATCTGAAGATTTTCCTCGGCCGGGAGTCGTTCAATCACTACGCCGAGTTTCTCCGGGAGATGGGGTCGCCCCTGATCCCGCCGCACTGGCTCCTCTGGGTCACACGGATCGCGCTTCTCGGGGCCGTCGCTCTACATATCTGGGCCGCGACTTCCCTGACTCTCCAGAATCGCCGCGCGAGGCCGGTCGGCTATCGCGAGCTCCACTCCGTTGAGGTCGACTACGCGGCGCGGACCATGAGGATTAGCGGCTACCTCATCGCGGTGTACGTCCTCTACCACCTCCTGCACTTGACCTTCGGAAGCGTCCACGCGAGCTTCGTCCCCTCGGACCCCTATGGGAACGTGATCGCGGCCTTCCGGGCGCCCGCCGTCGCCGCCGTCTACATCTTCGCGAACCTTCTTCTTGGTCTCCATCTCTACCACGGGCTCTGGAGCCTCTTTCAATCGCTCGGTTGGAGTCACCCCGTGTACAGCGCCTGGCGCCGGCCATTCGCGGTTACCTTCGCGATCGTGGTGAGCCTCGGTTTCATCATCGTGCCGCTCGGCGTGCTCGCGGGCATCGTGTCGTAGCCATGCTCGACTCTAAAGTTCCCTTGGGCCCCCTCGAGACCAAGTGGAGCATCCATCGCGATCATTTGAAGCTCGTCGCCCCGAATAACCGAAGGAAATTCGAGGTCGTCGTGGTGGGCTCAGGGCTCGCGGGCGCCTCCGCCGCGGCGACTCTGGGAGAAGCGGGTTACAGCGTCAAGTGCTTTTGCTACCAGGACAGCGCGAGGCGCGCTCACTCCATCGCCGCCCAGGGCGGAATCAACGCCGCGAAGAACTACCGCAACGACGGGGACAGCGTCTTCCGGCTTTTCTACGACACCGTCAAGGGAGGCGATTTCCGTTCGCGAGAGGCGAACGTCTACCGCCTCGCCGAGGTCAGTCTGCCCATCATCGATCAGGCAGTCGCCCAGGGCGTCCCCTTCGCGCGCGAGTACGGAGGACAGCTCGACAACCGCTCGTTTGGAGGAGCTCAAGTGGCGCGGACGTTCTACGCCCGCGGGCAGACCGGCCAGCAGCTTCTCCTCGGGGCCTATCAGGCGCTCTCCCGTCAGATCGAGGCGAAGACGGTCCAGATGTTTCCACGCGCCGAGATGCTGGACCTCGTCGTCGACGACGGCCGCGCGCGAGGCATCGTGGTGCGGGATATGGTCACGGGCGAGATACGTTCCCACGCCGCCCATGCGGTGGTGCTGGCGACCGGCGGATACAGCAACGTCTATTTTCTCTCGACCAACGCCAAGGGCTGCAACACGACCGCGATCTGGCGGGCCCATCGACGGGGTGCCTTCTTCGCGAACCCTTGTTTCACCCAGATCCACCCTACCTGTATTCCGCAGTCGGGCGAGCACCAGTCGAAGCTCACGCTGATGAGCGAGTCTCTGCGGAACGACGGCCGAATCTGGGTCGCGAAGAGAGCGGGGGATACGCGTCCCGCTCGGGAGATCCCCGAGGGTGAGCGCGACTACTACCTCGAGCGGCGCTATCCGAGCTTCGGAAATCTCGTTCCCCGCGACGTCGCTTCGCGCAACGCCAAGTCGGTGGTCGACGAGGGCCGTGGAGTCGGTCCGCTTCGTAACGGCGTCTACCTGGACTTCAGCGACGCCATCACGAGACTCGGGCGCGAAGCGATCGCGGAGAAGTACGGAAACCTGTTCGACATGTACCAGCTCATCACCGGGGAGAATCCTTACGAAACGCCGATGCGGATTTTTCCCGCGCCTCACTACACCATGGGAGGACTCTGGGTCGACTACAATCTGATGTCGACGGTCGATGGCCTTTTCGTGATCGGCGAAGCGAACTTCTCCGATCACGGCGCGAACCGCCTCGGGGCGAGCGCCCTCATGCAGGGTCTCGCGGATGGCTATTTCGTGCTTCCCTACACGCTCCCGAGCTATCTCGCCTCGCACTTGGGAGAGAAAGTCGCGGCGGACTCTCCCGCCTTTCGCCGCACGGAAGAGGAAGTCCGCGCTCGCATCCACGGATTTCTCGACTCTCGCGGAGCCCGCACCGTCGACTCCTTCCACCGGGAGCTCGGAAAACTCATGTGGAACGCGTGCGGTATGTCGCGCACCAAGGCGGGCCTCGAAGAAGCGCTCACGAGGATTCCCGAAATGCGGGATGAGTTCGGAAAAAACCTCAAGCTCGTGGGGAGCGGGGAAACGGTGAACATCTCGCTCGAGAAGGCCGGCCGGGTCGCGGACTTCTTCGAGCTCGCGGAGCTCATGTGCCTCGACGCCCTCGAGCGCAACGAGTCCTGCGGCGGGCACTTCCGCGAGGAGCACCAGACGGAGGACGGCGAGGCCAAGCGCGACGACGATTGCCATACCCACGTGTCAGCCTGGGAGCACACGGGCAAGCTCTCGGAGGCGCGCCTTCACCTGGAGCCCCTCGAGTTCGAGGAAGTCCAGCTCACCCAGAGGAGCTACAAGTAGTGCGGGTCACGCTCAAGATCTGGCGGCAGGAGCACCGCGCCGCGCCCGGGAGGTTCGAGAACTACGAGGTCGACGACATAAGCCCCGACTTTTCGTTCCTGGAGATGCTCGACATCCTCAACGAACGGCTCGAGGAGAAGGGGGAGCGTCCCATTGCCTTCGACCACGACTGCCGCGAAGGGATCTGCGGCACCTGCGGGATCATGATCGACGGCGAAGCCCACGGTCCGTGGGATCGATCGACCACCTGCCAGCTGCACATGCGCGCGTTCGAGGACGGCGATGAAATCGTCGTCGAGCCCTTCCGCTCCAGCGCCTTTCCCGTCGTGGCCGACTTGATGGTCGATCGTTCCGCCTTCGACCGCATCATTCAGGCCGGCGGCTACGTCTCGGTGGGGACCGGCAGCGCCCCGGAAGCGAACATCATCCCCGTCCCGAAGCCGACCGCGGAGCTCGCCTTCGACGCGGCCACCTGCATCGGCTGTGGCGCCTGTGTCGCGCAGTGTCCGAATGGAGCCGCACAGCTTTTCACGAGCGCGAAGGTCGGACACCTCAACATCCTTCCGCAGGGGGCGCCGGAAAAGGACCAGCGCGCGGTCGCGATGGTCGAGCGGATGGAAGCGGAGCTCTTCGGAAGCTGTTCGAACTTCCGGGAGTGCGAAGCGGTCTGCCCGAAGGGCATCAGCATCGACTGGATTGCGCGGATGAACCGCGACTATCTTCGGGCGAAGTTGAAGGGCGTCCACAGGCGTTGATTCCCATGAAGTACACACCGCAACAGGAGCGCGACTTCAAGGAGACCTTCGCCGTCCGGCAGCGCCGCCAGATCTTTGTCGCGATTCCGCTGATGCTGCTGATTTTTGGTCTCGTCGTGGCCGCCGACGAGCAGGCGGGCACGGTACTTGGATTTCCGCTCGCGGCCGTCGGTCCCCTTTTCCTGGTTGTCATCGCCGGCGCCCTCGTGTTCTCGCTGAAGAACTGGCGGTGCCCGGCGTGCGACAAATACCTGGGCAAGGTCTGGAACCCGCGCCATTGCCACTCGTGCGGCGTCGCGCTGCGCTGAACCGAGAGAGAAAACGCGCGGCTCTGGCCTCTGCGATTGTTTCCCTCCTCCCATCCCCTCGAGTAAGAATCGCGTGACCTCTAATCCTCTATAATTCGGGCGTGGGCTTCGTTCCCGCGTACCTCGACTGTTATCGAAGCGGTGAGCTCGCGCATCGTGTCGCGCGCGGCGTCGCGATGCTTCGCTCCTGCCGGGTGTGCCCGCGTGACTGCGACATCGATCGTCTGAAGGACCAGAAGGCCGTTTGCCTGACCGGTCGCTACGCCGTCGTCGCGAGCTACTTTCCTCACTTTGGCGAGGAGGACTGTCTCCGCGGTCATCGAGGCTCGGGAACGATCTTCTTCGCCAACTGCAACCTGAAGTGCGTCTTCTGCCAGAACTACGACATCAGCCAGAAGCCCGCGGGAAACGAAGTGACTCCTGAAGAGCTCGCCTCCCTGATGCTGGAGCTCCAGCGGCTCGGCTGCCACAACATCAACTTCGTGACTCCGGAGCACGTGGTGCCGCAGATCGTCGAGGCGCTCCCTTTCGCGGTCGACGGCGGGCTCCGGCTGCCTCTTGTCTACAACACCAGCGGCTACGACTCCCTCGAAAGCCTGAGACTTCTCGACGGCATCGTCGACGTCTACATGCCGGACTTCAAGTACTGGAGCGCGGCAGCTTCCGCTCGCTACTCCAAAGCCGGGAACTACGCCGAAGCGGTCCGGGAGGGTCTTCGCGAGATGCAGCGCCAGGTGGGGGATCTGGTGCTGGACGAAGAGGGGCTGGCCCAGCGGGGTCTCCTCGTTCGGCATCTGGTGATGCCGGGGGGCGTCGCGGAGACCCGGGACGTGATGCGTTTTCTCCGCCGCGAGATTTCCGCGAACGTGTACGTGAACCTGATGGACCAGTACTACCCCGCGTTCAAGACTGAGCGTTATCCGGAGATCCACAGGCGGATCACCGGCGAAGAGTACGTCGCTGCCTACGAGGCGGCGATCGAGGAAGGAATCACTCGCCTCGACGTGCGCGCCGCGAAATGGAATCGCGGCTAATCCTGACGGCGTGCACCACATCGCCGTCGTGCTCGGCGTTTCGATGTGGTCCTAAGCGGCGAGCTCGAAGGCACCAAGGTCGCATACCTCGGCACGGATCGGGATCTCGGGGTGATCCTTGAGATCTTCATCGGTACGCGCAATCTAGAATAGTGGCCAAACGCGCGTTCCGTGGACTTCGCCGTGATTGGCAGGAGGAAAAGATGGCGACCATGACCGACAAAATCAAAATCGCGCCCTGCCTGTGGTTCAACAAGAACGCCGAGGAGGCCGCGAATTTCTATGCCGCGACCTTTCCGAACAGCCGCGTCACCGCGGTGCACAAGGCGCCTGGCGACTATCCAAGCGGCAAGGCCGGCGACGTGCTGACCGTGGAGTTCACCGTTCTGGGTCAGCCTTTCGTCGGGCTGAACGGCGGCCCCGAATTCACCTTCGACGAGGCGGTCTCGTTCCAGGTGTTCACCGACACGCAGGAGGAAACCGACCGCTACTGGAATGCGATCGTCGGTGGCGGCGGACAGGAAAGCGTGTGCGGCTGGTGCAAGGACAAGTTCGGATTGAGCTGGCAGATCGTGCCCCGCGCGTTGACCGAGGCGATGAACGATCCCGACACCGCCGCCGCCAAGCGCGCGATGGACGCGATGATGACGATGAAGAAGATCGACATCGCCAAGATCGAGGCGGCACGGCGCGGATGAGGTTCGGCTTGTCACGAAGACTGGCCGCATTCGAGCTGGTGTCGACATCGACGGCGCGGGCCGATTCTCGCGGGACGCATTGTCCGCCCAACCTCCGCCGTGTGCGGGGCCAGGCGACACACGGGGCGAACAAGCTGAACAGGGCCAGCCCGACTTCCCGGCTCTCCTACTCGGCCTTGAGGGCCTCGTTTGGATCGACGCCGGCGGCCCTTCGCGCAGGCACGTACGTCGCGCACAAAGCCGCGCCCGCCAGCGCGCACACCACGATCGCGAGCGTCGCCGGATCGGCTGGCGTGACGCCGAAGAGCAGCGCCGAAATCCACCGGCCGGCCGCAAGGGCACCGGCCAGTCCGGCGCCCAAGCCAATCACAGTCAGCGCGGCGCCTTCGCGCACGAACAACCAGACGACGTCGGATGGCGACGCGCCGATTGCCAGCCGAAGACCGATTTCTCTCCTCCGCTGAGCGACCAGATATGCGAGCACACCGTAGACGCCGATCGCCGAAAGAGCGACCGCGATGGCGGCAAAGGTCAGGAGCACGAGCATGGTGAAGCGCCGTTCAGCGAGCGAGGCATCGACGAGCGCCGCGAGCCCCTTGAGATTGGCGAGCGGCAGCAATGGATCGAGTTCGGCCACGTCATGCCGCAGCGTGGGAATGGAGGCGATGCGATCCGCCGACGTCCGCACAGCAACAGTGAAGGCATCCACCGGATGCTGCTCGTACGGCAAGTAAATCTCGGCCGGCGTGTCCTCGTCGAGACCTCCGTATTTGATGTCACGCACGACGCCGACGATCGTCTTCGGTCCACGGCGCGCGTCACGCGCGAGGCTCGCGCCGACTCGAATCTGCTGCCCAACGGGGTTCTGTCCCGAGAAGAATCGCTGTGCAGCCCGTTCGTTGATGAGGACGACCTCCGGACTCGTCGCCGTATCACGCCTGTCGAATGGCCGGCCATTGCGGATCGGGATCTTCATCATCTGGAAGTATTCAGGGCTGACGATCCGCATCGAGGCACTGGGCATCGATGCAGATTCCGGCTCCGCCTGCCCTTCGTGACGAAAGCCAACGATGGCGTCGAGATCGCTCGTGAACGGAAGGCCCATCGCCACTGCCGCCGACTCGACACCGGGTTCCGCTTTCAGGCGCGAGAGCAGCGCCGAGACGAACGCTCGCGGACTTGCGGGATCTGGATATCTGGCGGCCGGCAACGACAGGCTGAACGTCGTGACGCCTTCGGGTTCGAAGCCGGGCTCGACATGCTGGAGCTGAATGTAGCTGCGAATGAGCAAGCCGGCTGCTATCAACAGCATCGCAGCGCCCGCCAACTCCGAGATGGCGAGAAACCGGCGAGCGCCTGTTCCGGTCGCGCCGGCGGCGCCGCGTTGACTCAACGGGAAAAACCGGCGAGTGGCCCGGCCGGATACCGCCAGGGCTGGTGTCAGCCCACACGCGATGCTCGTGACGAGTGTCATCGCAAAGCCGAAAGCCATCACACGCATATCGACGGACAGATCCGGCAGACGCGGGATCGACGCCGGCCCGAGCAGCACCACTGCGCGCACAAGACCGACGGCGACACCTGCACCCGCGGCTCCGCCGAGGACGCCCAGGACGAGGCTCTCGGTCAGCAGCTGCGTGATCAGCTGGCGCCGGCTCGCGCCGAGGGCAGCCCGCACGGCAAGCTCGCGACCACGAGCCTGTCCCCGCGCGAGCAGTAGATTCGCCACGTTCGCACAGGCGATGAGCAGCACGAGCGCGACGGAGCCGAACAGGGTCACCAACGTGGGGCGAATGTCGCTAACAATCCGCTCGTGCAGCGGAGTGGCCAACAGCGTCGCATCCTTTTCTGTTTCGGGAAATTCCGTGGCCAGGCGATCGGCCACCGTCTGCAGCGACGTTGTTGCTTGGCCGGGCGACACGGTGTCCTTCAAGCGGGCCACCACCTGCACCCACTGTGCGCCGCGTGCCTCGGGCGCGAGGTCGCGCGGGCTGAAGATCAGCGGCTGCCAGAACTCTGCGGCCGCCGGAAACTTCAGTGCGGCCGGAGCGACGCCGACAATCGTCACGTCATGGCCGTCGAGCGTCGTCGTCGAGTTCACGACCTCCGGACGACCGCCGAATCGACGTCGCCAGAGGCCGTCGGCAAGCACGACCTGTTTGCCATCACCCTGAGCGTCGTCTTCCTCGAAGGCGCGACCGAGTGCCATCGGAACGCCAAGCAGTTTGAAGTAATTCCAAGAGACTCTCGCGCCTTGGAGCCGTTCCGGGTCGCCGAAACCAGTCATACTGACGGTGACTGGCACCACCGAGGAGGCCCCGGCAAAGGCGTCGCTCGGGCCGACGTAGTCGCGAACATTCAGTGGAGAGAGCCACGGCGAGACGCGTCCCTGGTGTCCGTAGAAGAGCATCACCAGGCGACCCGGATCGCGATAGGGCAACGGTCGAAGCAGCACGCCGTTCACGACCGTAAAGACTGCCGTCGTCGTGCCGATGCCGAGCGCCAGGGTCAGCATTGCCACGACGGCGAATGCGGGCTGGCGTCGCAGGAGCCGCCACGCATGACGCGCGTCCTGACGCAACGTGGAGAGAAACGTAAAGCGGCGCTGAGCGCGATGGGCTTCGACGGTTTGGGTGACGCCGCCGAACTCGCGCAGCGCCGCGTGACGCGCCGCCTCGGGCGTCATTCCCTGGCGCACGTACTCGTCCATCGCTTCGGCGATATGCGCGTCGATTTCGGCACGCAGCTCGCGATCAGGCCCAGCGCTGCCGCTGAAGAGGCCGAGAAGGCGCGCGAGCAGGATACGCAGGCCGGTCATGACTCTTCGTTTTGAATCTTGAAGAACCGCGCGACGATGCCGGTGGCGTGCAGCCAGGCTGCTTCATCACCCGTGAGGCGTTTCCGTCCGGACCTGGTCAGCGAGTAGATCTTGACCGCGCGCCCGCTGTCCGATTCTCCCCATGAGGACCGAATCCAGCCCGCCTGCTCCAGCTTGAGCAGGGCCGGATACAGCGTTCCCTGATTGAGCGCCAGATGATCGCCGCTGATCTGCTCGATCCGTCTGGCGATGCGATACCCGTGCAGCGGGCCGAGGGCTTGGAGTGTCTTGAGAATAATGAGACCGAGGCTGCCGTAGAGCACGTCGGTCCGCTTGTCAGGCATATGTTGACAGACTACAGATCAAGCAGTGGTCTGTCAACAGGTTCGGGCCCACCTAAGCCGCCGCCCGGCTGCACCAATTTTGGAACCCATGCTAACGTGCCCACGAACCGGCGGGGTAGGCGCGTGGATCTGCAGAGCGTGATGAAACAACTCAAGGCGTGGGAGCATCCACAGATGCGCGCCGTGAACGCGAAGCATGGCGCGGGCGAAAACCAGTTCGGCGTGAATCTCGGCAAGCTTCGCGGCCTTGCCGCGAAAATCAAACGCGACCACACACTGGCGCTGGAGCTTTGGCAATCCGGAAACATCGACGCGATGAATCTGGCCACGCTGATCATGGATCCGAAGCAGCTGACGCGGCCGGACGTCGAGAAGCTGTCGAAGGACTTGAGCTACTACACAACGACCGACTGGTTCGTGAAGAACGTGGTCAAGGCCCTGCCATTCAAGGGCGAGCTTTGCAGGAAGTGGGCGGCCTCGAAGGATGAGTACGTCGGCCGGGCCGGTTGGACGCTGATGGCCGGGCAGCTCGAGGAAAACGACCCGGGAGACTTGCTCGACACCATCGAGAAGAGGATGAAGGCCGCGCCGTTCCGAACGCAGGAACCGATGAACTATTGCCTGGTTAAGATCGCTGTCGATTACCCGAAGTTGCGCAAGCGTGCGATCACAATCGGCAACAAGCTGGAAGTTCTCAAGGACTACCCCGTGCCGAAGGGGTGCACGTCACCCTTCGCGCCCATCTGGATTGCCTACATCCTGGAGCATCGGAAGTAAGGCCGGCCGGATCCTTCGCTTGGCTTGCCAGCCATAGCGAGCGTTCGCCCGCCGAAGCTCGTCGAAGTTCCAGGGCAGCGCTCGGATGCGGCCGTCGCGACCCCGAAGCGGCCGTGCTCGATTGAATTGGCCGTTCGGTGCCTTTGTTGGAATTTAACCATAGCAGGAGACCTAAGCAATGACGCTCGAATGCATCAATCCCAAGGATCTGCCGACTCCGGAAATGTACACCCAGGTCGTCGTCGCGACGGGAAGCAAATTGGTATTCGTCTCGGGCCAGCAGCCCGAAGACATCCACGGCAAGCTCGTTGGCGATGGTGATTTTGCGGCTCAGGCGCGCCTGGCGTTTGGCAATCTCGGCCGTGCGCTTGCCGCTGCCGGTGCTCGGCCTGAGCAAGTCTGCAAGATCACCATCTACATCGTCGATTACAAACGCGACGAACACGTGCCGATCATCGAAGAGGCCCAGATAGCGCTGTTCGGAGATCACAAGCCAGCAAACGTAGTGGTCGGGATAGCGACGATGTCCCCTGGCTACCTGATCGAGGTTGACGCGATCGCGATCATTGATTGACCGTACCTGTTCGATCCCATCCAGGCATTCGTTGCACACCCGTTGCGACGCGGATCACCACCGGTTCACTGGAAGCCGTCCGTCCATAGCGCGGCTGCACGGTGGCCGCCTATCTACGAGAGGCCGGTGCGCAGCGCCCTCAAGCGAAACGAACGCTGTAAACAGGCGGCAGCTGCGTCGAGAGCGTCCGGAACGAGTCTCCCTGGTCCTCGCTCAGCCAGAGCGATCCAGTGGTCGACCCCATCGCCAGCCTATCCCCCGTCTTGTCCACGTCCATCCCGTGGCGATAGACCACATCGTACGCGTGCTCCTGCGGGAGCCCTTCCGCGAGGACGTCGAAGCTCTCACCCCCGTCGCGCGTGCGGGCGACGACGACTTTTCCGTCCACCGGAACGCGGTGCTCGTCCTTCACGAGGGGCACGAGCCAAGAAGTCTTCGGGTCGCGCGGATGGATCGCCGCCGCAAACCCGAAGGAGCTGGGACGCGACGCGATCGACTGCCAGCTCTTGCCCCCATCCGACGAGCGGAAGACGCCGTTGTGGTGCTGCACCCAGAGAACGTTCGACGCACCCGGGCACATCACGACGCGGTGAGGATCCTGGATCGATGGATCTTCGCGTTGTTCGGGAGGCATGTACTCCGCGTACATCCCCTTGGTGCTCACGCGCCAGGACGCTCCATCGTCCTCGGTGATCCAGACGCCGCCGCAGGACACGCCGACCAGAACGTGCCGGCTGTCATTCGGGTCGACCAGGACGGAGTGGATTCCCGGCTGGTCATAGCCGCCGCCGAACCAACGAGCCCGCTCGGGCTCGTTCCAGAGCGGGTCGTTGAGCCGCCAGGTCTCACCGCGATCGTCGCTGCGAAAGAGGCCGCCGGGTATCGTTCCCGCCCAGAGCACGCCCGGCCGGTCGGCGCCGCCGGCCTCGAGGCACCAGATCTGCTTCACGGCGGGCGCTTCTTCCTTCGCCCAACGTCCTCTCTTCGGCGCCTTGGGGTACGCGGGTGCTTTGACCTCGTGAAAGGTCTCGCCGGAATCGAACGAACGGTGCAGCTTCACTCCGAAGTGCCCGAGGTTCAAGGCCGCGTAGAGCGTTCCGTCGCGGCCGTCGGCAAGGACGTAGCTGACCGGGTCGCCGACGAATGCCGTTCGCGCGATCTTCCACTCCCCTCTTCCGTTCCGCTCGTAAAAGAAAAGTCCCTTTCGCGTCCCCACATACAGCCGGTCACTCATGTTCAACCCCCCGACAAAGCCTGCATGACGAAAACGTCCTGGTGATCCTCCACGAGGTCCGTCAATCCGAGTCGATCGCGCACCAGTTCGCCATCGACAAAGACCGCGACGTGTTGGCGGAGCCTTCCCTGCTCGTCGACGATGTAGCTTCGGAGCCGGGGATTCTGCGCGAATACCGTCTCGAGGGCCGAGGCGACGGTGCCCGAGGGGACGATGACCTCGGGCGCATCCAGATGTCGCTTCAGATTCGGTGTGAAAGCGACCACCGGCATGACACTAGTATAATGCGCCCCCGTGATGAAATTCGCGGCGCTTTCCCTGTTTTTTGCCCTCGCCACCGACAAGCACTTCGACGCCTTCGAGAAGACCGTCCCGGAGCTTTCGGAAGCGCTGGAACGAGGTGACGTCACCTCCGCAGAGCTGGTTCGGCAATACCTCGAGCGAATCGAAGCGTTCGACCGCGGCAGCCCGGCGCTGAACTCCCTCATCTACGTGAACCCTCGAGCGGTCGAGGAAGCGGAAGCCCTCGATCGGGAGAGGCGGGAGCGCGGGCCTCGAGGACCTCTCCACGGAATCCCCATCATCCTCAAGGACAACTACGACACGAAAGACATGCCGACGACGGCGAGCTCCGTAGCACTCACCGGTTTCGTTCCCAAAGACGACGCCTTCCAGACTCGAAAGCTCCGCGAAGCGGGGGCGGTCTTCATCGCGAAGTCGAACCTTCACGAGCTGGCGCGCGGCATCACGACCATAAGCTCACTCGGCGGACAGACGCTTGAATCCGTACGATCCCGGTCGGAATCCGGGAGGCTCGAGCGGCGGCACGGGCGCCGCGGTCGCGGCGAACCTCGCCGCCCTCGGGATGGGCAGCGACACCTGCGGGTCGATACGGATACCGGCGGCCAACAACAATCTCTTCGGGCTCCGAGTCACCCAGGGCCTCTTGAGCCGTGACGGCATCATTCCCCTCTCGCACACCCAGGACGTCCCGGGACCGATCGCCCGGAGCGTCATCGATCTGGTTCTGGTCCTCGACGCCACGGTGGGTCCGGATCCCGCCGATCCGCAGACGGCGATCGCGGCGGGCCATTTTCCCGCGAGCTATCGCGAGCTCCTTCAGGAAGAC
Organism: uncultured Acidobacteriota bacterium; assembly: GCA_963820855.1. GTDB lineage: Bacteria > Acidobacteriota > Vicinamibacteria > Marinacidobacterales > SMYC01 > DAISKN01. The sequence continues at coordinate 434,018 of CAWGBY010000028.1, read as the reverse complement.
GCCTTGAAGGGAGCGCGGCTCGGGCTCCTGAAGAGCTATCTCGAGACGACCCCGCCCGAAAAGGAGATGACCGACGTCGTGCTCGCCGCGGTCGAAGCGATGAAGAAGTTGGGCGCGGAGGCGGTCGATATCGAGATCGACAAGCTCTCCGAGATTCTCGAGGCTTCGGGAGTCATCGGGATGGAGTTCAAGTTCGACCTGGAAAATTACCTCGACGCAGCGGGCGGAGCTCCGGTGAAGAACCTGGGAGAGATCCTCGACCGGGGCCTCTATCACGATGCGCTCGGGCCCATCTTCCGAACCTCGAACGACGCCAAAGAAAACTCCGAGGAATACCGCAAGGCCCTCGCCCGGCGCGAGGACGTCCAGGAGGAGCTCCTTCGGGCGATGAAGAAGCACAAGCTCGATGCCATCGTCTATCCGACGCTTCGGGTGAAACCCGCCCGCATCGGGGAGCCGCAGCCGGGGAGCTCCTGTACCGTGAGCGCGCACTCGGGCCTTCCCGCGATGAGCATGCCCGCCGGGTTCACGCGGGACGGCGTTCCCGTTGGGATCGAGCTTCTCGGAAAGGCGTTCGACGAGGGAAAGCTCATCTCGATGGCCTACGCGTACGAGCAGGCGGTGAAGCCCAGGAAGCCCCCGGCACGGATGCCGTCGCTCGTGAATGGCGAGCTCACCCGCAATTTCATGATCGACGGCGGCCTCGAAGGCCACGCGGTTCTCGACGTCCCCAGCCAGAGCCTGCGCTACGAACTGCAATGGCGCGGGATCCTGCAAGACGAGATCCTCGATATCAAGCTGCACAAGGAAGAGAAGGACTCCGCCGGGCCGGTCGTAGCACTCCTCGGCCGGAGCCGGAGAGGCGAGATCGCGATCCGGAACGAAGACCTCGATGCTCTGCGGGAATCGAAGCTCTACTTCACGGTGTATACGCGGGAGGCGCCGCTCGGCGCGGCAACGGCCTGGATCGTCGATGCGTCGGCTCCCCGGCATCACAGCGACCGTCCCTAGAAGATCCGCTACGAACGCGGTTTCGGTTCCGCCGGACGAGCGGCGAACACGGGGCAATTCGCCACCGGCTGAGGTGGGTACTTCGGCCGGCTCGGCTCCTCGCACTTGAGAAACTCCGCGCCTCGCTTGGTTTCCACGACGCGAACGTGGACGCAGCGATGGCACTGGCTTTCGGGAAAGGATTTCACCGCGCGAGCCTGGATTTTCGATGTTTGGGATCGAGCGCATCCCGAAGACCGTCCCCCAGAAGACTGAAGCTCAAGACGAGAACGGTGAGGAAGAATCCGGGCGCGAAAGCCGCGACGGGAGTCGCCCGCACCAGTTCTCTTCCCTTGCTCAACATGGCACCCCACTCCGGGTGCGGCGGCTGCACGCCGAGGCCCAGGAACGAAAGACCGGAAGCGATGAGGATGGCGGTCCCCAGCTGCAGGGTCGAGGCCACCACCAGAGGCGTGAGGGCGTTCGGGAGGACCTGTCCCAGCAGAATCCGCGGGGCGGATGCTCCCGAGGGCGCGGGCGGCGGCGACGTGGTCGCGGGCCAGGATCGAAAGGGCCGACGCGCGGACGAGACGCGCGAACGTGGGAGTCGACATCACGGCGACCGCGATGACGGTGTTCTCGACTCCGTTTCCGAGGACCACCACCACCGCGATACCCAGAAGGATGCCCGGGAACGCCAGCAGGACGTCCATCAACCTCATGAGCGAGGAATCGACCCAACCCCCGTAGTAGGCGGAGACGAGCCCGACGAAGGTTCCCGCGAGGAGCGCGAATCCCACGCTCGCGAAAGCGATTCCAAGCGAGATGCGAGCGCCGTACAGGAGGCGGCTCCAGATGTCGCGGCCGAGGTCGTCGGTGCCGAGATAGTGATCGCGGCTCGGCCCCGCGTAGTTGCTCTTCGAGATCCTGCGCCAGGGGATCGTAGGGCGCAATCGCCGGAGCGAGGATCGCGAGAAACGCGATGACGACTACGACCACGGCGCTCGCGACGGCTGCCTTGCTCATGCCTCGGCCCGGATGCGCGGATCGACGAGCGCGTACAGGACGTCCGTTGCCGCGTTTACCAGGATGAAGAGCGCGGCGACGAAGAGCATCGTCCCCTGGACCATGGGATAGTCGCGCCAGAGGACCGCGTCGACGAGGAGCCTGCCGATGCCAGGGATGGCGAAGACACTCTCGACGAGCACCGCTCCGGCGATGAGGTTTCCGAATCGCAAGCCGACGATGCTCAGAACGGGAATCAGCGCGTTCTTGAGCGCGTGTCGGAGAATGACGCTCGCTTCCCGCTCTCCCCGCGCGCGCGCCGCGCGCAGGAAGTCCTGCCCGAAGACGTCCAGCATCGCCGAGCGCGTCATCCGGGAGATGACCCCGGCGGACTGGGCCCCGAGGGTGACGATGGGAAGCACGTAGTGGGCCGGGGTCGCGATGCCGATGGAGGGCAAGAGACCGAGGTAGAGCGAGAAGACGAGCATCAGCATCAGACCCAACCAGTACGAAGGGGTCGAGACCGCGAGAAGCGCCGCGACCATCACGAGAGCATCGCCGAAGCGGTGGTGCCGCATCGCGGCGAGAATTCCGCTTCCGATCCCGATCGCCGTCGCGAGGGCGATCGCTCCGAGAGCAATCGACGAGCGTGTAGGGAAACCGGTCGAGGACCTCGGACAGCACCGGAAGCCCCGTCCGCATGGAGGTTCCCAGATCTCCACGAGCGGCGTTCCAGAGGAAGCCGGCGTACTGGACGGGAAGGGGGCGATCGAGTCCCAGATCACGGCGGATGCTCGCGACGACGTCGGGGCCCGCTTCGAGACCGGCGATGAGAAGCGCCGGATCCCCGGGGATCATGTGGATCATCGCGAAGACGAGGATCGAAGTGAACAGGAGGGCGAGGAGAGCTTCGAGGAGCCGTCGGGAGAGATAGCGGAGCACCGGTCTACGGTTCGCTCAGTTCCGCGCGCTCGAAGGTGACGAGACCGAGAGGCGAGGTCGTTACCGAGGCCACGTTCGCCCGCATCGCGACGACATGATAGTTGTCGTAGAGCCAGATCGCGCCGGGGTCCTCGAGATAGACGATCTCCTGCGCCCGCCGGTACAGGGCATTTCTCGACTCGGCATCGATCTCGCGCATCGCCCGCTCGATGACGTCGTCGAACTCCGCGTTCGAGTAGTAGCCGTAGTTGTTCTCGTTCCGCTCCTGAGTGCGGAAGATGGGCCGCAGTCCCCAGTCGGCGTCCGCGGAGGACGCTCCCGCACCCATAATAAAGATGTCGAGGGGGCAGTCCTCCGGAAGGAGGCCTCCCCAGTACTGGGTGATGGTCCCCCATTCGAGGACTTCGATCTCGGCGTCGATCCCGACCTGCGAGAGCTGGGCCGCGATAGCCTGCGCCAGCTCGACGCCCATGTTGTAGCGGGGTGTCGTGGTGATCTTCGTCTTGAACCCGTTCGGATAGCCCGCTTCGGCGAGGAGCTCCGCCGCCTTCTCCGGGTCGTAGGGAATCTCGCCGAGCTCGGCGCGGCCGCGGATTCTCGGAGTCAGCGGCCCGGTCGACGGCTTCGGCCATTCCCGGCATGAGATGCTCCAGAATCGAGCGGCGGTCGATGGCGTAGGAGATCGCCTGGCGGACGCGCGGGTCGGTGAAGGGCTTTCTCTTGCAGTGGAATCGGAACTGCTGCGCTCCGATGGAGACCGTCTTCTTCACGGTGATCTCCGGGTCGCTCTCGAGCCGCCCCAAGTCGGCGGGCGGGATCTGGGTGATGACGTCCACGTCGCCGGACTCGAGCGCGATGACGCGCGAGGCCGCTTCCGGGATTGGCCGGTAGACGAGGGTGTCGAGCTTCCCCTTCTCGCCGAAGTAGTCCTCGTTGCGCTCGAGCACCAGCTCCAGGTCCTTCCGCCAGCTCCGGAGCTTGTAGGGACCGGTTCCGGAATCATCCTTCACCGGGCTCCGGATGGCGGCGGAGACGTGGGCCATCATCGGCTCGAAGGCGCCGAAGGGATAGCGGGTAACGACGTTCACCGTGAAGTCGTCCACCACGTCGACGCGCTCGATGGGCTGGAAGAGATCGCGCCGGTTGTGTCCCTGCGCGGGGTCGAGAACGCGCTCGAAGTTCGCCTTCACCGCGTGGGCATCGAAGCGCGAACCGTCGTGGAAGCGGACGTCCTTCCGGAGCTCGAAGGTCCAGGTCACGCCGTCGTCTCCCATCTTCCAGGAGAGCGGCCAGGTCGGGCACGATCTTCATGTCCTCGTCGTATCGGATGAGGGCGTTGTAGATCATCCAGATGACCTGGTCGGATTGGCTGTCGGTGCTATTGTGCGGGTCGAGCGTCCTCGCATCCGCGCTCGGGGCGAAGACGAGAGAGTTCGCCCGCTCCTTCGGAGAGCAGGAAAGCGCCGCGGCGGCAAGGACGGCCGCGAGAAGCGTCAGCCCACGTCGACCCATGCGCTCTTCTCCATGTCGGCGACGCCGAAAGCCCAGCCGCCCGGTCGGACCATCGATGGAACGGCAAGAGTAAAAGAGCGTGCCTCGGCCCGGCGACCGGAGCTCGTCGAGGATCTCGAAGGTGAGAGGGCTCACGACGCGCGCCATGAGCTCGTCGGGGGCGAACTCGGTGAACTGGCGGTCGAGACCGATCGCGGGCTCGAGGTACCCGCCGACCCGCGGACTGACTCTCCAGTAGTCCCCGATGCGCAGGATGCGCTTCATCCGTTCGGGCTCGCCCGCGAGCATTCCGAGGTGCTTCATGACGGAGAGCGTCCCCCGCACGTTCGTTTCGAGCCAGCTCTTTTCCTGGATCTCGCCGAAACCGAGGCCGCCCACTTCGGCGACGATTCCCGGGATCTTGTAATGCTCGCCCGCGTAGCCCACCGAGGTCCGCGGCCCGCGGAGGCCGGTGTGAATTCGAAGCGCGTGCACCACCGGAAACCCGTACGCGAGCGCCATTCGCGAAGCTCTTTTCACTCACCTCCGGATCGGTGTAGTCCTCCGTGTAGCTCACGTCGGCCATGGTGGAGCCCCAGTCGCTCACGTGGTAGTCGATGAGGTGGGTGGATCGGGTCAGGAGCTCCTTTTCGATGACGCGGGTGATCTGATTGGTCATCCAGTGGTAGATGCCCCCGAAGGTGCGGTTCGCGTCGGGCTCGTCGGAGTCGTCGACGATGACCCGGGTTCCGGTCGCGAACGCGGCGACGTTCGCGACGGGAACGGCGATCACGTTTCCCGAGAGGCTCGAGGGGTCGAGCCGCGCGAGGAGCTCGCGCAGGATGAGGACCGAGAACCATTCGTTTCCGTGAAGCATGGAGAGAAGAAGGAGTGTCGGTCCGTCGGTTTTTCCCGCGACGACGTGGGTATGGATGTCGATCGGCATCGCCAGATCCCGGGTGACCGGAATCACGACCATCCGTTTGGTACCCGCCGGGATTCTGTTTCCGCCGACGTCGAGCTCAGGCATCGCTCCGCCTCCCGACTTCCCCCATGAGGAGCGGGGATTATACTAGAGGTATCCAACTCACCATGCCCGCCCTCGACGACGAGATCGAGCTGAGATTCGTCCGGGCCCGAGGTCCCGGCGGCCAGCACGTGAACAAGGCTTCGACCGCCGTGGAGCTTCGGTTCCACGTGGAAGGCTCGCGCTCACCTCCCGACGAAGTGAAGCGAAGGCTTCTCCAGATCGCGAGGACCCGGATTTCGGACGAGGGGGTTCTCGTGATCCAGGCGAGCCGGTTCCGCTCGCAGAAGCAGAATCGAGAGGACGCGGTCGCCCGCCTCGAGGAGCTGATCCAACGGGCGCGATCGAAGCCGAAGAAGCGGAAGAAGACGCGGCCTTCGCGGCAGGCGAACGAGCGGCGGCTGGATCAGAAAAAGCGCCGCTCCGCGGTGAAACGCGAGCGCCAGTCGCCGTAATTTCGACACAAACCCTTCGTACCCTGAAGTCAGGAGCTCCCGATGAAGAACGAACGAAGACTGATGCTCGCGAGCGCTGTCATCGCCGCCTGCGCGCTCCCCGCGGCCGCTCGCGCCAGCCAGGAGAGCGAGTCGCCGCTCCGAATCCTTTTCGTCACGCCGAGCGGTGTCGAAGTCCCCGCGGGACGCCAGATCGTCGTTCAGTTCGATCGGAAGGTCGTGCCGGTCGGAAGGATGGAGCGGCGGAGCGACGAGATCCCGATCGCGATCGAGCCCGCCTCTCGCCTGCGAATGGCGCTGGCTCGACACGTCGTCGCTCGCCTGTGAGCTCGGGGAGAACGATGCCTTTCGGCCCGCGACGAAGTACGGGCTCACGATCCGGCCGGGCATTCGAACCGAGAGCGGCGCCACCCTCGCCGAGGCCGTCGAGCACGACGTTCGAGACGGAACGGCCCAAAGTGACGGACACCGGCTTCGAGCAATGGATCGGGCCCGGAACCCCGCAATTCACGGTGACGTTCAACCAGCGCATGGCCGGCGGACGCGGTGCGGACGCACCTTTTCTTCGAGACCGACGCCGGCGCCCGGGTTCCGCTCGAAGTCGAGCTCGCGCGCTTCGATGTCGAGGAGCCCGAGCGCCACTGGCGGGTTCGGCCGGCGCGAGAGCTCCCGCTCGGACAGTACGGCCCATCTAACGGCCGAAAAGGGACTTACCTCCCTGGAAGGACCGCTCCCGGTGCAGGAGAACAATCGGGTGGTAAGTATCTCCACCTTTCCCGCCCACGCTTTTCTCGGGATCCGGTGCTACGACAATCAGGACGAAGAGATTACGATTCGGCCGTCCGACGCGCTTCCGTCCCGTCCCTGCAATCCCATGAACAGCGTCGAGGTCCTCTTCGCGGCCCCGATCGTGAAGGAGGTGCTGCGCGACCACCTGAAGCTCGAACCGGACCTCGCGGGAGGGCGGGAAGACTACGACCCGTGGGATGCGGTCTACAGTTACTCACGGCTCGAGTGGCCGCGCTCCGACGGCGAGGTCTACTCGACGCGGCTTCCCGAGCTCCTGCGCGCCCGCTCCACCTATCGAATCCAGGCCGAAGGCGGAGCGCTTCTCGACGAGTTCGGCCGGCCGCTCCCGCGGGACATCGATTTCGTCTTCACCACTTCGGACCGTCCACCCCGCGCCGGGCTCACTCATCCCGATCTCGACTCTCGAAAAGAACATCGACACGCGCGTGCCCATCGTCGTCACGAACCTCGAGGGGCTCGACTTCCAGGTGGAAGGGCTGACCGCAGACGGCCTGTTCACGGCCAACGAGGCGATCGAGCTCCCAGACGCTCCGAACGTGGCCTTTCGACATCCGCTCCCTTCCCGCGAGTGGCTGAAGGGACGAAGCGGCGCTCTCTTCGCCAATGTCCTCACCCGTCCCCCGACCGTCTCGTACGAGAACCGCCTCTTCACGCAGGTCACTCCTTTCGCGGTCCATACCAAGTTCGGCCATCAGAACACCGCCGTGTGGGTGACGGACATGGCGACCGGCCTTCCCGTCGAGGGAGCGTCGGTCTTCATCTATCGAACCGAGCCCGAGAGCGCGCTTCGGGAGCGCGCTCCGCTCTCGAGCGCGATCACCGACGCCGCGGGAGTCGCGCTCCTGGCCGGCCAGGCGGAGTTGAACCCGCTTCTGGAAACGCAGCGCTGGAACAGCCTGACCCAGCCGAGCGACGGCCAGAGCTTCTTCGTCTCGGTCGAGAAGGAAGGCGAGCTCGCGCTCGCGCCGCTCTCTTCCGATTTCTGGGTCTACATCGAGGGCGCCAACAACACCTGGATTCCATCCTACACGCGCACACGCTACGGCCACGTGCGCGCGTGGGGCACGACCGCGCAAGGAGTCTACCGGCTCGGCGACACCATCCAGTACAAGCTCTACGTGCGGGATCAGAACAACGAGCGCTTCGTGAAGGCGCCGAAGGGGAGCTATCACCTTCAGGTGCTCGATCCGATGGAGAAGGTGGTCCACGAGGAAACCGACGTCGACGCTGAACGACTTCGGCGCTGCTCGACGGCGAGCTCCGCGTCGCGGAATCGGGAGCCGTCGGCTGGTACCGCTTCCAGCTCCAATCGAGCTTCTACGACGAAACCTGGGAGCCTCTCCGGGTCCTCGTCGCCGATTTCACGCCGGCCCCTTTCCGCGTCACCACGGATCTCGACGGTGAGCGCTACGAGCCGGGAGACGAGATCCGCGTCGCGACGAGCGCCAAGCTCCACTCGGGGGGTCCCTACGCCGACGCGGACTCCCGCATCACGGTGAACGTAACGCCGACGAGCGTCGTCTCCGAGAATCCGAAAGCCGCGGGTTTCTGGTTCGGGAGCGGCTACGGAGAGACCGTCACCGTCCATCAGAGCGAAGCCCCGGTGGATGGCGAGGGCGAGCTCGAGACCGTCGTTCCGGTTCTCGATCAATCCTTTCCGCGGGGACGCATGCTCATCGAGAGCGCGGTGCGCGACGACCGGGGAAAATACATCGCCGGACGGGCGTACCGCGGAGTATCTGGGGCGGGACCGTTTCGTCGGCATCCGGCAGGAAGGCTGGCTCCTGAAAGCGGGAGAGGCTTCCGAAGTCCAGGCCATCGTGATCGACACCAAGGACGAGGTCGCGAGCGGGACCGAAGTCACGTTCCGCGTCCAGTATCGCGAGACCACCGCCTCGCGCGTGAAGGGCGCCGGCAACGCCTACATCACGCAGTACAACCACGCCTGGGTCGACGTCGCGACCTGCGCCGCGGTCTCCGCCGCCGAGCCCTCGCGCTGCGCGTTCACCCCGGAAAAGCCCGGGTACTATCAGATCTCCGCATCGATTCTGGATTCGAAGAACCGTTCCTACGAAGTCTCGACCAGCCGCTGGGCCGCGGGAAAGGGTCAGGTGCTCTGGGAGGAATCGCCCGGCCATCGGCTCGACATCGAGCCCGAGAAGAAGGAATACCGCGTCGGTGAGACGGCGCGATTCCTCGTTCGGAATCCTTTCCCGGGAGCGAAGGCTCTCGTCACCATCGAGCGCTACGGAGTCCAGAAGCACTGGCTCGAGACCTTCGAGGAGTCGACGGAGGTCATCGAGGTCCAGGTGGGCGAAGACCACGTGCCGGGCTTCTATCTCTCGGCCGTCGTCACCTCTCCGCGAGTCGAGGCCCCGCCGAGCGAAGACGACCTCGACCTCGGAAAGCCCGCGTTCCGCATGGGCTACGTTCAGGTCCCCGTGCTCGACCCGGTGAAAGAGATCGTGGTCGAGGTCCATCCGGAGAAAGACCTCTACAAGCCGAGGGACAAAGTGAAGGTGGAGCTCAAAGCGCGGCCGCGGCTCTGGGCCTCGACCGCCCTTCCGCCCGATGGAGCTCGCGGTCGCGGTCCTCGACGAGGCGGTCTTCGATCTCATCGGTGGCGGCGATTCCTACTTCGATCCCTACCGCGGCTTCTACTCGCTCGAGCCTCTCGACGTCGAGAACTTCAATCTCCTGACGCGGCTCATCGGCATCCAGAAGTTCGAGAAAAAAGGCGCGAACCCCGGTGGTGACGGAGGAGGCGGTCCCGACCTCCGGACGCTCTTCAAGTTCGTGAGCTACTGGAACCCGGCTCTCGTGCCGGACGCGGAAGGCCGGGCGACGATCGAGTTCGAGGTGCCCGACAATCTGACCGGCTGGCGCATCCTCACGATGGCCGTGACCTCCGAGGACCGCATGGGACTCGGCCAGGGCCACTTCGTCGTCAACCGACCGACGGAGATCCGTCCCGCTCTTCCGAACCAGGTCATCGAAGGAGATCGCTTCGACGCCCGCTTCACCGTGATGAACCGCACGGAGGAGATCCGAACGCTCACCGTGACCGCCGAGGTCTCCGGGGCGGCGGACGTCCGAAGGCCTAGCCGCGCAGGAGATCGAGGCCGAGCCCTATCGACGCTACGACGTGAGCTTCCCGGTTCGGACCACGGGCGTCGGGGAGGTGCGTCTTCACCGTGCGCGCGTCGGATCTCGTGGACGGCGATGCGCTTCGACTTCCGCTCGACGTCGGACGACGAGAGGCTCTCGAGGTCGCCGCCACGTACGGCACCACCGTCGATCCCAACACGCTCGAGTCCTTCCTCTTTCCCGAGAACATGAGGACCGACGTCGGAAGGGTCAGCGTCGTCTCGAGCGCGACGGTCCTCGGAAACCTCGAGGGCGCCTTCGAGTACCTGCGCGACTATCCCTATATCTGCTGGGAGCAGAAGCTGACCAAAGCGGTCATGGCCTCGCACTTCGCGTCGCTTCGCGACTACGTCCGCCAAGACTTCACCTGGCCCGGACACGAGGCGCTTCCCGACGCGACGCTCGCGCTCGCGGCGAACCATCAAGCGCCCGAACGGAGGCATGGTCTATTACGTGCCCGAGGACGACTACGCGAGCCCCTACCTCAGCGCCTACACCGCTCTCGCCTTCCACTGGCTTCGCGAACGCGGGCCACTACGATTCCGTCCGCGGTCGAGACCCGGCTCCACGAATACCTGCGCCAGTTCCTTCGCACCGACGTCTTCCCGGATTTCTACACCCGCGGCATGTCTTCGAGCGTGCGCGCGGTGGCCCTCGCGGCGCTCGCGCTCCGGGGCTCGCTCGAGGAAGCGGAGCTCGAGCGCTACCGCTCGCACGCGAGCGAGATGGACCTCTTCGGAAAGGCGCACTTCGTCATGGCGGCGAACGCTCTCGGAGTCGATGCCCGCGAGGTCGAGGACGCAATCCTCGCGCATTCGAGCCGGAGCGGAGGAAAAATCGTCTTCACCGAGAGCGTCGACGACGAGTACACCCGGATTCTTCATAGCCCCGAGAGGACCGAGTGCGCGGTCCTGAGCGCCCTCACGCGCCGGGCGAGCCGGCCCGAGGGCGATCTTCCCGTTCGAGCTCACTCGAACCATCACGCAGTCCCGGGGACGGCGCGATCGCTGGGAGAACACGCAGGAGAACGTGTTCTGCATGAACGCGCTCATCGACTACAGCCGCCTCTACGAGAGCGAGGCGCCGAGCTTCACGCTCCGGACGTTCTTCGACGGGGACGCTCTCGGAGAGTCCGACGTTCGACGATCGAAGAGACCCGCCCGTCGAGCACCAGCGCGCGCTTCGCCCGACCGACCCCGGAAAGTCCGGACAGCTGCGCCTCTCGAAGCTCGGACCGGGACGTCTCTACTACTCCGCGCGACTCTTCTATTCCCCGAAGGAGCTCAAGACGGAGCCGGTGAACGCGGGCGTCGAGATCCGGAGGGAGTACAGCGTGAAGCGCGGCGGCGAGTGGGTGCTGCTCCAGGAGCCCATGCGAATCGCCAGCGCGGAGAGCTGGTGAAGGTCGACCTGTTCCTGTCCCTTCCCGCCCCGCGGAACTTCCTCGTGGTCGACGATCCGGTCCCCGGCGGGCTCGAGCCCGTGAACCGCGACCTCGCCACCGCCTCGACCGTCGATGCCGACGAGGCGGAGTTCCAGGGCGCGTCGACGTCCTTCTGGTTCACCCGCGACGACTGGTTCCGCTTCGCTTACTCGCGCTGGAGCTTCTACCATCAGGAGCTTCGCCACGACGCGGCGCGGTTCTACTCCGAGTGGCTTCCCGCGGGGAACTACCACCTCTCCTACGCCGCGCAGGCCATCGCCCCCGGCGAGTTCCAGGTGCTTCCCGTCGCACGCCGAGGAGATGTACGACCCCGACGTCTTCGGACAGGGCGTTCCCCAGACGCTCGTGGTCGAGGAGAGACGTTGACGCGGAAGCTCGCGCGTTCTCGCGGGCGCTCGCCGTCGCGGCGCTCATCGCCGCGACGCTCGCTCTCTCTTTCTCCCGTTCCCGCGCAGCTTCCGCCCGTGGATGAGCGGCGAGCCGTCGAGCCGCGATACGTCGACCGCCGCGGCGAGCTCTTGTCCGTCACGTACGAGAACCCATGGAATCTCCACGAACGAATCGCCGCTTCACGAAACGCCGGACGATTCTCACGGAAGCGTTCGTGACCGCCGAGGACAAGCGCTTCTACCGGCACCACGGTGTCGACTGGACCGCGCGGCTTCACGCCGTTTGGATGAACCTCGACGCCCTCCGAGCCGGTGCGCGGCGCGAGCACCATCACCGAGCAGGTCGTCCGGATGATCCACCCGAGACCGCGCACGCTCTGGTCGCGCTGGGTCGAGGGATTCGAAGCGATGCGGCTCGAGCGACGCTTCGAGAAGGCGGAGATTCTCGAGTTCTACCTGAACCAGGTCCCGTACGCGCGAAATCGCCGCGGGGTGCGCAGGCGGCGCGCGAGTACTTCGATCGCGACGTCGACACGCTCAACCCCAAGGAGAGCCTCGCGCTCGCGGTCCTGGTTCGAAGCCCCTCGCGTCTCGACCTCAAGAAGGGCACGGAGGCCATCGAACGCCCGTCCGGATAGCTCGCGGCGCGGCTTCATGCGCAAGGGCGTTCTCTCCGATTCTGGAGCTCGAGCGCATCGAGACCGAGCCCCATCGCCGTCACTCCCGCGGAGCTCCGGATCGACGCCGCGCATTTCGTCCGGCCGCGTTCCCGACGACGGCGCGGCAGCGGTCGCGACGACGCTCGACGGCTCGCTCCAGAGGCGCGCGCAGCGCCTCCTCGACCGGCAGATCGCTTCTCTCGCCGAGCGCGGCGTCGAAGACGGCGCGGTCCTGGTGGTGGATCACGAGACCGATGAGATCCTGGTCTGGGCGAACGCTGGCGGCTTCACCCAGGAAGAGGGCGGGCAGATCGACATGGTGACCGTGCCGCGCCAGCCGGGGTCGACCTTGAAGCCCTTCGCTCTACGCGCTCGCGCTCGAGCGCGGCTGGACGGCCGCGACGGTGCTCGAGGACGAGCCGCTCGCGGAAGCGGTCGGGACCGGACTCCACAACTTCCGCAACTACAGCCGTCATTATTATGGGCCCATCCGCCTGCGCGAGGCTCTCGGAAACTCCCTGAACGTGCCGGCGATCAAGACCGTTCAGTTCACGGGACGAGTCGAGCTTCTCGAGCTCCTGAGGACGGCTCGGCGTTTCGAGCCTGACCGAGCATCCCGGACTTCTACGGGGACGGCCTCGCTCTCGGAAACGGCGAGCTGAGCCTCTTCGAGCTCGTCTCGGCTTACGCGGTCCTCGCGCGAGGCGGAGTCAAGCGACCGCTGAAATGGAAGAGCGACGAGACGGTCGCCGTCGACGAGGAACATCGCGTGCTGAGCGCCGAAACGGCTCGCTCATCGCCGACATCCTCTCGGATCCCGAGGCCCGCGCTCTCGAGTTCGGCCGGAGCTCGGTCCTGACCCTTCCGCTTCAGACCGCAGTCAAGACCGGAACGTCGAACGACTACCGCGACGCCTGGACCGTCGGCTTCTCTCACCGGTATACCGTCGGCGTCTGGATGGGAAACCTCGACCGCAGACCGATGCGCGAAGTGACGGGCTCGATCGGCCCCGCCCTCGTTTTCCGCGCGGTGCTGGCGGAGCTCCATCGAAACCGGGAGGGAAAGCCTCTTCGGTTGAGCCGCGACGCTTCGTCAGATCGCGATCTGCCGCGAGAGCGGCGCGCGTACCGTCGGAAGTCTTGCCCGCGCGCGATGGAGTGGTTCCGCCCGGAGACGGAGCCCGAGGCTTTCTGCCCGCTACACTCCGGAACGCGTGGTGGCCGCCAGCTTCCTCGGGCGAGGTTCGAGATCGGGAAGCCCTCTCCCGGACTTCACCTGGCCCTCGACCCGCGCATTCCCGACGAGCTCGAGAGGTTCGCGCTCGAGCTTCGAGGATCTTCCCGAAGGGCGCCCGGGTCGAGTGGTGGATCGACGACGCGCCCTTCGCCGAGTCGAACGGAGGAAGACGGACGGGCGCTCTGGCCCCTCACCCGCGGCCGCCACGTGGCGAAGGCGCGCGTCTGGGAATCAGAAGCGGAAGCGCCGACCTGGACGGAAGCCGTCTCATTCCGTGTCAAGTGACGGAACGCCCCCAGTAGTTACAGGTTGACCAGGTAGCCCTGCAAGTACATGTTGAGGAGCTTGGTGTTCGAGACACCCTCCACGAAAACGTAAACTTCGAGAACTTCGCCGGGGTTGTAGTAAGCCTTGACGGCACGGTTGTACGCGATGACTTCGGACCCGCCTTCGAGGGGTCTCGATTCGCTCGTCGTGGGATCGAGGAGAAGGAAGGCGGTCTGTCCTTGGACGTTCAGCCAAATACCGGTGAAGTGACCGGGGTTATTCGTCAAACCCCACACGGAAACGTTCTCGATCACCAACCGCTTTCCAGCGGGAACCGTGTAGGCCACGGTGATTTCGCTGAATTGGCCGGGCTCCAGGCTGGTAAGGACTGGAATGCGAACCGGCTGGAGCGCCGGGTTGTCCGCGTCTCTCACGAGAGCAGCCCTGGCAGCCGCCGCGATGGCCGGGACCGTACTCAATGCACCACCGAGGACGAGCGTCGCGCAGACGCCCGCCGCTACCCAAACGGGAGCCTTCCAATTCTTCATAGTAGTCCTTTCTTCATTCATCGATTTCGAGATCCTCTCGATTGCCGAGAGCGGAACATAGTGACAGCGGAAAGCCCAAGGAGAATTGCGGATGCCGGCTCGGCGACCGGTGCCGCCGCGGAGTCGATCGCGAGCTCATAGTAATAAGGGTTACCCGTTCCGAGATAGAGCGGCGCCCCGAGCGCCGTGAACCCATCGCCGAGGGTCGGATCCGCATCGGGGTTGTTCTCGGCGAACGACAAGTTCGCGAACGTGCCGATGGCGACGGTGTAGTCGCCGGCCGCGAGCGAGAAGGTCAGGCTGAAGTCCCCTCCCGTCGAGAAAGCTTCGTCGAAATTCGAATCGACGAAGAGAGCCCCCGGACCGATTCCCGAGAAGAGCGTGAAGTAAGGATCGACTCCGCCAGCAGCGAAACCGAGACTCGTGAACGTCACCATCCCGGAGACGGATACGGTGATTGGATGCAGAGCGGTGTTGTTCGCGATGGCGAAGTCGTCGATGAACGAAGGCGCGTTCAAAGGAGCCGCATCGGGGCCCACCAGGAACGGATTCGCCGAATCATCGAGGTAACCGCTGATAGTGATCGTGGCCGCGCGCGCCGTGGTGGCGCTCAAGCCGATGAGGACCAGGGATAGGAGGCTGTATTTTTTCATCGCATGTTTCCTCGGAAAGACGCGGGGCTGCAAGACCCGGGCCACGACGGCAAGAGACGGTCGCTATTTCCCTTGTGTTCAACGAGTTCACGCCAGGCGCCGCTGTAGTCACTCGCTGCGCTCCCGAGCCTCTATGTCGGAGCTCCTTACAGTGCCTTTCGAAATTCCCAGGTTTCGTGCAAAGCATTGCTGTAAAGCGCAGCGACACCCGCCTCCGTATAGAATGAGCGGCTTGTTCCTCACTCTCGCGCTCTGGGGCGTTGTCCAGGCTACGTATCCGGGGCTCGCGAACGACGCGTATGCGGACCTCCCAGGGGTTCGCCTCTTCTACATCGATAGCGGCGGGACCGGAGAGCCGGTCATTCTTCTCCACTCCGCGACCGGAAGCAGCAGGGTCTGGGAGCATCAACTTCCCGAGCTCACGAAGGCGGGCTATCGCGTGGTCGCGTACGACCGCCGCGGATTCGGTCGGACCGTGGTGAGCGAGCCCGGTGCTTCGATCGCCGCCGCGGATGACCTCGAGGCGCTGCGGAATCATCTCGGAATCGAGCGGTTCCACCTTCTCGGCACGGCCGCGGGTGGAATGGTCGCGGTGGACTACGCCCAATCGTTTCCTCGACGGCTTCGTAGCCTGATCGTCGCGAACAGCATCGTCGGGGTGCAGGACGAGGAGTACCAGACGCTGAGCCGTCGGCTGCGTCCGCCGGAGTTCACGAAGCTCCCTCCGGATTTCCGGGAGCTCTCTCCTTCGTACCGAGCCGCGAATCCGGAAGGGACCGCGCGATGGCTCGAGCTCGAGCGCCAGAGCCGCGCACCGGGAAGCGCGCCATCGCCTCAACCTTTCAAGAACCGGACGACGTTCGCGTCGCTCGAGACCATTCAGATTCCCACGCTCCTCGTCACGGGCGATGCAGACTTGTACTCTCCCCCGCCCGTCTATCGCCTCTTCGCAGAGAAAGTGCCGAACTCTGAGTTACTCATCCTTCCCGAAGTCGGCCACTCCGCGTACTGGGAGGAACCCTTGCAATTCAACCGCGCCGTTCTAGAATTCCTTCGGAAGCACCCATGAAACCCTGCGTGTTTCTGCTCCCCGCCCTCTGAGAACGCCTTAGGGTTAAGATGTCGGGCGAATAAGGAGAATCCGAATGAGGCAATGGATGGTTCTTGTCGCCTTCTGGAGCGGCACCGCGTTCGCGCAGGTCTCCGATCGTCCCGATACCCCCTTCAAGCTCGCGACGTTCGAGGCCGGAGGAAAGATCCGGCTCGGGATGCGCATCGAGGGCACCGAGCGGCTCACCGACATTTCCGAGGCGAACGCGCGGCTCGAGCGGGAGGCGGAACTTCCCAAGGTCGCGATTCCCTCCGACATGCGAGCGCTCATCGAGGAGTACGCGAGGGTCTCGCCGCGTCTCTATCAAATCGCGAACTTCTTCAAGAGCGCCCCTCTGGAGCACGGCTTGTCGTTCGCCGATGACAAGGTCGCGATCAAGGCGCCGATCAAGTACCCGTGGAACCTGCTCGCCGCGGCCGCGAACTACAAGACCCACGCGCAGGAGATGGCCCGGCCTTCCCAGCCCGGCGCGGCGCCGCCCGCCGGCCGCGGCGGCTTCCAGGCCGTCGACGTGGACGTCGACACGGAAGACCCGCATTTCTTCGCTAAATCACCGCGCTCCTGCATCATCGATCCCGGTGAGCCTTTCTATATCCCCGCCGGCCGCAACATCGATTGGGAGGCGGAGCTCGCGATCGTCATGGGAAAGCCGGCCCTGCGCGTGCCGCTCGAAAAGGCCCACGACTACGTGTTCGGCTACAGCATCGTCTACGACGTGAGCGACCGGGGCGGAGAGGGGCGACCTCTCAACAAGATGTTCTCCGGGCCGAGCTGGATACGCGGCAAGAGCATCGACCGGGGAGCGCCGTTTGGACCCTACATCGTGCCGAAGGAATTCATGCCGAACCACGCGAACCTTCGCATCACCACCAAGGTGAACGGCATAACGAAACAGGACGGAAACTCGAAGGACCTCATCTACGACGAGGCCCACATGGTGCGCTACCTGAGCGGGATCATGACCCTCTATCCGGGTGATGTGATCTCGACGGGGACACCCGACGGAGTCGGCGCGGCGAGAGAACCCCGCGAGTTCCTGAAGCCCGGGGACGTGGTGGAGATCGAGATCGAAGGGATTGGAAAGCTCGTGACGCCGATGAAGGCGGCCCCCGCGCCCGGTACCAATTAGCGAGGTGAGCGCGGGAAGCGCGCTCGCATTGAGAAAGGACAAGGCTCTATGCACTCCATCGACCGCCGGAGTTTCCTCACGACTACCGCTGCCCTCGGTTTCGCTCCCCTCCCGTCCGCGCTCGAGCGCGATGACGACGCGCTCGGAGTGCGCAAGGACTTCGCCGTTACCCGGAAGGAGACGTACCTCAACTCGGCCTACGTGGGCCCGATGCCCGACGTCGTGTACGAAGCCGCCCTGAAGTACGCCGAAGAGCAGCGTCTCACTCCCACGGTCGGCCTCGACATTTCCACCGAGAGGAAGAGAGCGCACGCGGCGGAAGTTCGCCGAGATGTTCGGCGCGAAGCCGGAGGAGATCGCGATTCTCTTTTCCACCAGCGATGCGGAGAACATCGTCACGAGAGCGCTCGACCTGAAAGCGGGCGACAACGTGGTCATCGACGAGCTCCATTTCATCACCACCTTCGTCCTCTATCGGGAGCTCGAGAAGCGGAACGGTATCGAGCTCCGCGTCGTGCCTCACCGGGACGGACGGGCGCCCATCGAGTCCTTCGAGGCGAAGACCGACGCTCGGACCCGGCTCATCTCGGTCGCCTGGGTCTCCAATCGAAACGGGTACCGGCACGATCTCAAGGCGCTGTCCGATCTCGCCCATCGACACGGAGGCTTTCTCTTCGCGGACGGTATCCAGGCGCTCGGCACCTTTCCCACGAACCTCCATCAGGAGGGAGTGGATTTCGCCTGCGGCAACTCCTACAAGTGGCTCTTCGCGAGCTGGGGCGCGGCCCCGTTCTACGTGCGGGAGGAGCACCTCGAACGGATCCAGTCCGATCGATTCGGTCACAACCAGGTGGCCGAGACGCTCCCCGACCTCCACTTCCGCCTCCACTCGACCGCGCAGAAATACGAATACGCGGGGCTGAACTACGGCGCCGTCGCTCAGCTCGAAGCGGCGCTCGGCTTCATGGCGAAAGTCGGGCTCGCGCGCATCGAAGAGCACGGCGTGGCCCTCGCCCAGGAGCTCCGGGAGGGAGTGGCCAAGCTCGGATTCGAGATGTTCACGCCTCCGAAGAACCCCTCGCAGATCGTGAGCTTCACTCATGGCCGCGATGCGAAGGAGGTCAAGCGCGTCCTCCGGGAGGAGAACATCAGCGTGACCTTTCGCGAGAACGACGCGCAGATCCGCGCGAGTGTCGCGATGTTCAACAACCGAAGCGACGTAGCGAACCTGCTGAAGGCTCTCTCCAAGCTGGCCTGAGCCCGAGGCGGCGAAACCACCGCCCGATCGAAACTCGGAGGTCTCGATGAAGCTCTCCCTTGCCCTCGTGCTCTGTGGTTTCTCTGCGTTCGCAGCCGGTCAGGGCCGCGTGCACGTTCTCGATCCGGCGCCGAAAACGGTACACATCGGCTTTTTCGATGCGTCCCTCCCGCCGGTGCTCGAGGTCGACTCCGGTGACACCGTCCGGATCAAGACCGCGAGCGGGAACCCTCGCTACTACGAGGCCCTCGGAGTTCCGAGAGAGCGCATCCCGAACGAGCTTCACTCACTCTATGAGGGTGTCGAGGGGTCGGGGCGGAGCGACCACACTCTCACCGGTCCCATCTTCGTACGCGGGGCGGAGCCCGGGGACACGCTCGAAGTGCGCATCCTCGCGATCGATCTCTGGCTTCCGATCGCGGGCCAGGGCTTCGTCCCGGCGCGCGGCGTTCTTCCGGAGGAGTTCCCTTATGCCTGGGACAAGGTCCACTACCTCGACCTCGAGGAAAAGACCCTGGCCTACGCGCCCGACGTCGTGATTCCACTGGCGCCGTTCTGGGGTGTCATCGGCGTCGCACCGCCGCGCTCGATGGGTCGGGTCCCGAGCGGACCTCCGAATGTCTTCGGCGGAAATCTGGACAACCGCGACCTGCGCCCGGGCGCGAGCTTGTTCCTACCGGTACACGTGGCGGGCGCTCTCCTGTCTCTCGGTGACGGACATGCCGCGCAGGGCTACGGGGAAGTCTGCCTCTCGGCCGTCGAAACGTCTCTACAGGGAGAAATTCAGCTCGTCCTCCACAAGAACGAAAGGCTGAGGTGGCCGCGCGCGGAGACGAAGACGCACTACATCGCGATGGGCCTTCACACCGATCTGGACGAGGCGGTGAAGCTCGCGACGAAAGAGATGCTCGATTTCGTCGTCAGCACGAAAGGCCTTGCGCGCGAAGACGCGTACCTTCTCTTGAGCGCCGCCATGGACCTCGTGGTCACGCAAGCCGTCGACGGCACCAAGGGAATCCACGCGCTGCTTCCCAAAGGGATCTTCCGGGAATCCGCACCCGGTCGCTGATGCTCTGGGTCTTTCTCGTCTACCTGGCGATCCTGCTGGCTCTCGGCTTCGTCGCGGAGCGCTACACCAAGAGTCTCGAGGGATTTCTTCTGGGAGACCGGAAGATGGGCCCGTGGCTCACCGCGCTCTCCTATGAGGCCACAGCGTACAGCGGCTGGCTGATGCTCGGTTTTCCCGGCCGCGCTTTCAGCCGGGGTTTCGCGGCGATCTGGGCCGGCGTCGCGTGCGTCATCGGCGACTCGCTCAACTGGATTCTTGTCTCCAGGCGATTGCGCGACGAGACCGCGCGGCTGCGAGCGCTCACGGTGCCCGAGTATCTCGAGCGCCGATTTCCGAAGGAGGGCGGGTACGCCATCCAGCTGGTAGCGTCTCTCGCCCTCAGCTTCTTCATGCTCATTTATCTCTGGGCGCAGTTCGTCGCGGCCGGCAAAGCGATGATGACCATGCTCGAGTGGAGCTACTTGCCCGCGGTCGCTCTGTCTGCGATGGTCATCATCGTCTATACGTTTCAAGGCGGCTATCGCGCCGTGGTGTGGACCGACGCCTTTCAGGCCGTCATGATGCTGATGGCGCTGGTCATTCTTCCCGTCGCCTGTATCCAGCAGATGGGCGGACTTCCGGGATTTCACGCCGCCCTGGCGCGCGCCTCCGCGGGAGGCCGCTTCCTCGTCTCACGCTGCGATGAGCTCCCATCTCGGGAGCTGGTTCGCGGGTCTCATGGGCTTCTCTCTCTTCGCCTTTCTTTTCGAGGACGCGGGTCTCGGGTCGGGCTATCTCGGGCCAGCCGCACATCTCGGTGCGGTTCATGGCGATTCGCGACTCGCGAGCGCTCCGTCCGGCGTTCGTGCTGTCGATCGCTTTCGCGATCCTGGTCTGCGCCGGAGCGGTGGCCGCCGGTCTTTCCGGTCACGGCACCTTCCATTTCGCCGACGCCGCGGTCGCCACCGCCGATGCCGCAAATGCCCTGAATGGACGCCAGGCACTCCACGATCCGGAGGAGGTACTGCCCCGGCTCGCGATGGCAGTCCTTCCGCCATGGCTCGCGGGTCTCGTGATCTCGGCCATCATGGCGGCGATCATGTCCACGGCTTCGGGATTCCTTCTCTCGGTGGCGAGCTCCATGACCGAGGACGTCTACCACCGGCTCGCGCGGCCGGCGGCCGCGCAGAAGGAGCTGGTCCTGATCTCGCGCGCGGTAACGATAGCTCTGGGTGCGGCGGCGCTGATCCTCGCCCTCGGCACCAATCCCCTCGATCCGGACTCGACCGTGTACAAGCTGGTTCTCTACGGCTGGGGCGGTCTCGCCGGGTGCTTTTCGGCGCCGGTCACGCTCGCTCTCTTCTATCGACGAATGACCCGCGCCGGCTGTCTCGCGGGAATGATCGCGGGCGCCGCGACCGTTCTCGTGTGGCGAAACATTCCGGCGCTCTCCGGGATCTACGAAGTGATTCCGGCGATGACGATCTCGGCGCTCTCGATTCTGCTCGTCTCGCGCCTTACCTTCCGCAGGGCGATCTAAGGGGAGAAGGGCTGCGGTAGAACGAAGTCCGTGTCTCTTACCGTAATCTCGATGGGCCGCGCTGCGTCACGGGGAAGCGACTCCCCGCGGTTCTGCCAGTAGCCGATTTCTCGCTCGATCGCTCGCTTGACGGCGGCGAGATAATCCGCTGAGCCAAGCTTTCGGATCCCGAGCATCTCGATCTTGGAGCAGGTCGCTCCGAAGAGCGTAACGAGAAAGACCGGCCCCGCTTGACCGGAACCTCGTTGGCCTACGCGATACTTACCGAACGTCCCGGTGTCGACGAGGGGAATGATCTCTCGCTCTCGGAGCACTTCGCTCCCTGCTTGCACCGCAGGAAACGGCTCGTGGTCAAGAGTAGTGTCCATCTCAACTCTAGTAGCCGGTCTGCGATCGAAACGACTTGCCCTTTTTCATGAGGTACTGGTGCTGCGCTCCGTGGCGGCGCCGAACCCGCCGCATCCACCAGAGGTAGCGAGGTGCGGTCACGTGACCCCAGCCGTCGCCCCGACTCATGTCCACCCGATTCGCCTGGACCCACCGGAGCTGATAGCCCTCGAACTCCAGTTGCTGCTGTACGCCGCTTTCTTTGAGCCAGGCATCGCCTTGGACGACCATGTCTTCGTCGAGCAGGCGAGTGAAGAAGTGGCTGAACGAAGCGAAAAAACCAAGCTCGGCGCTCCGGATCGGCGGACGACTCAGAGAGCGCGGCGATTGTGCGTGATTCACGGTGTTCCTTTCGTAGTCGCCGTTACCGCTCTCTCCCCGAACGGCGGCGGCGGCCCCCCGCGGGACGCTTGCGCGATAGTTTCTTCGTCTCGGACGCCGCTGTATGGAAATGCAGCGGATCTCTCAGATTCTGCAACTCGCGGTAGTAGTACAGCGGCGTCGGCCGTCGCCCCGCGAATCGCAGCCTCTTCAGAAATTCGATCTCCGGTTCGGTGGCGGTGCCGCTCAAAGAGCTGTCGTCGAGAAACGCTTCGAGCCCCGGCTCGACACCGTTTGGCTCTTCCGCTTCCCGGAACTCGAACCTCTTCGGCTCGCCGGGCACCAGCCTGCGGTTCAGGACGATCTCGACGCCGAACGTCGCGAAGTCGACGTCCCAGGATTCGATCATCGGGTCGAGGAAAGCGATGCAGTTCTCGTCCGACACGTGGAAGACGTCCGTATCGAGGAACTCGAGAATGCTGACGCGCACGTCCTCGTAGCGCCGATGACTGAGCCGCGCGAAGAGGCGAAGCCATTCCTCCCGGTGCAACTCCTGGCTGGCAAGTCTCTTGGTGACGTCCAGAACCTTCTGGGTGATCAAACGCTCGAGCTCGCCGAAGGGCTGCTTCTCGAAGATCGCGTGGACCTGCTCTCTTTTGTGCGCAGCGCACTTGCGAAGGATCAGGCGGCGAACTTCCTTGAAGAGCGGTGCGGGAGGGTCGACGACCTTTCGCTTGAGCTCCTCGCGGCGCTGGAGCTCGGCGAGCATCGATAGACGGCCCTTCGGAAGCTTCAGGGCCTCCTCCAGCTTGGAATAGATGTCGGTCCGCTCGGGCGCCGGAGGCGCTTTTTTTCGAGTCAGGAGCTGGGAAATGTAGGACTCGGTCACCTTGGCCCCGGCCGCGAGATCCTTTTGCTCGAGCCCGAGCTCTTCCATGCGTCTCTTCACCGTCAAAGGCATGTCCACGATTCCGCTCCCTGAGATTTACCGCAGTGAGTTACCCGGAGAGAGAGTATCGCAGCACCCGATTGACAAAGCAAGTGAATTAACCAATGTTGGTGAAGGACCCCCTCGACCGTTGAGAAAAAAAAGAAGAGGAGCCGGGTGGCTCCTCCTGGACTCTACGGAAAGAGAAGCGTCAGTCCTTCTCGGTGGCACTCTCGGGCTTTTGCGCTTCTTCGTCCTTGAGCGCCTTGGTCCGGGCGAGCTCGATAAGACGCCGGAAGTAGCGGCGCCGTTCGGTCCACCCTGGTGCTCGTCTCTTGCCGATGGTGTTCCTTGCGTACATTGCTCTGGATCCTTTCTACTGGTACTCGCGCGCGCTCGTGGAGAGTGCTCCGCTTGCGCCGAGAAAACCGTGATGAAGCGCGGGCTATCGCTTGCCGCGCGATGTTGATTTGGGTCGAGACACGATTATCGACTAATTTACTTACTTTGTCAAGTAGCGGGAGCGCTAAGAGACGAGAGTTAATCGCTGGCGATTAACTCATCGGGCGCGGTCAGTCGCGGGCTCGGTGCACGCTGATCTCGTTCCCTTCAAAGGAAATACCGTCGAGCGAGGAGATCGCTTTCTCGGCGTTCGGAGCATCCGGCATCAGCACGAAGCCGTAGCCGTGAGGCGACCCGACGCGGGTGTTTCCGATCCAGATCTCTTCCACGTGCCCATGCCGCGAAAAGAGTTTTCGGAGGGAGATTTCCGACGTGTTGTAAGGCAGGTTGCCGACATAGAGTTTCAATTCGGATCCGCCTTTCGAGATAGCGCTCACCGGGGCGATTCGACGGAGCGCGTAGGGGTTGCCCAACCAGGAGAGTTTCTACTTTAGCTCAAGGGCGTGAAAGACGCAAAACATGGACAGTAACTAACGGGAGAAACGCTCGAGGGCGAGCTTCGCGAGCTTCTTCGTCGAGTCGGGATCCTTGGCCACGGCTTCGAGAGCGAGTTTTCCGCGAACGAGCACTCTCAACTTGGAGAGTCCGTCCTCGTCTTTGAACAAGACCGCCGCGTCTCCGAAGCCCGCGGGATTGTCGACGATCCCCTCCGTATACCGAAGGAGCTCGTCGTAGTCCTCGGGAGGATAGAGCCAGAGGGAGTAGCCGGAGGCTGCCTGCGACGAGCCCGGATCGGTGACGAGGTAAGTGCAGCGGCTGAAATCGTCCTTCGAAGCGAAAGGCTTCGCCTGCTTCAATTCCTTTCCGAAGAGCTTCGCCACCTCGGTGCCCGGAACACGCTGACATACGTCGATCGAGGCGGGATCGCCGATCGGCTGCGCGGCTGTCAGAAGGAGCAACGCCAGTAGTCTCATAATAAGGATGATAGCAGGCGGCGCGGCGCGTGACTTCTCGGGGACTCCGACGGTGCTAGTTCCCGCGCCTCTCCTCACCGACGGATATCGCGAGTCCATCGGGATCCAAATACTGGGCGAGCCGAGCGCCAAAAACTTCTTTCGGCTCCTGGACGCAGGGCACGTTTCTTTCGACCATCCTCTGGTGGAATTCGTCGAGATTTCGAACGCTCAGGCCGGGACGGCACCGTCCGGCGGGAACCTCTAGCGGATTGTCCCTTTGGGAACTGAACGCTTCACTCGCGTGAAGGGCCAAGGTCGCCCCGTCGGTTGCGAACTCGGTCCAATCGGGAGACTCGAATTTCAGCGGCAGTCCAACCACATCCCGGTAGAACGACACCGATCGCGTCATGTCGCTAACGAACACAATCGCATAATTCACTCGCATTCGAATCTCTCCTTCGTACCGGGAACGCAGCCAAACGCTGCGGTTGAGCGGCATGGCCTCCCCATGACATCGGCAACCTCGCAAACAAGTCGACCCCGCGTGCCTAAGCGATGCCAGCGAAGGCCGCCTCGTTTCGACGCCATCATGTCACGCTCTTCAGATAGCCGCCGGCTGCTCCCTCACTGATCACCAGACGCCGGGGAAGAGACGCTTGGTCCGTGCGCAAGGGAGCTCGCGAGGACGATCGCCTTCGCGAACCGCGGGTTCATGGTCGGGAAGAATATATGACTCCTCTCCTGCTGCTCGATCTGTCCGCCGAACTACAGCCCGGGCGGCGCAGCCCGGTCGTAGAAGCATGGCGCTGGCGAGAGCGACACGCTTCCGATCGGGCAACTCTCCCAGAAACGAGGGCCTTGTCCTTCCGCAGCCGTCTTGCTAGACCGGCTCTATTTGTACTTCCTATCCTTCCACGTCGGCGTCACGGTTTCGCAGCGTCAGCCGCAAGCCGCACGTCTTCGTGTGTGAACACCGCGAAAAGGAACGGCTGCGATTCGAGGAAATGAGCCAGGTCGCGCAACGCCAGACCAAGATACGACAGCCGGTCCTCGTCGACGAAGATCTGGCCGTTTTCCGGTTCGAAGGACGTAATCAGCTGCTTCGCCTCAGGATCATACTTCTCGTGCAACAGGTCTACGATCGACGGCGCAAAGTGCCGGCGGTCTGGCGACGACGGTTCCGGCGGCATGCCATGGTCCGCGGTCACCGCGAGGAGATAGTCGTTCCCGACTTTTGCCTCTAGCGCGCTTAACATTCGCGCCAGCTGACGGTCCATTTCGCCGAGTGTGACCTGGAGCTCGTTCGAATCCGGACCGTACTTATGGCCCACGAAATCCGCGCCTTTGTAATTCAGTAGAATAAGATCCGCAACGTTGTCTTCGCCCACGGGCTCGCGCTCGATCATCGCAGTCATCGCATCGGCTTCGAATGCTGGAAACAGAGCCGAATAGCGCACCGACGCATTCGAGTCGATTCTGTGACCCATCCACTCCCCGTCAGCCGTCCAAAGCGTTCTTGCGTTTCGATCCTTCAGGTACGCAGGCAGCCGGAAACAGTTGGGGTTCGTGTTCCATCCGCCTGCCTGCTGATCGTAGCTTGCGAGCACGACCGGTGCTCCATTCAGCTGACACGCCCCATGCCCCGCGAGTGGCGTCGCCGCTCGATCGATGCTTCCCTGCGCCAAAATGATCGCGCGACCAGCGGTCGCGAGCTGCCAGACGTCTGCCAGCGTCAATGCCATCAGATCTTGTGGCATCCCTCCATCGAATAGGTTGTGGCGCTGGCGGTGCACGCGGTCGTACACGCTGACGCCTGTGATTCCGTGCACGGCGGGATCGGTTCCCGTGGAAATGGCCGAGTGCCCAACAGCAGTGTTCGTTGGGAGAAAGTTAACCCGCGCCTGCGTGAACCAGGCGCCGCGCTGGCGCAGGCTGGCGAGCGTTGGCATGGACCCGGCGTATCTATCGAAGTAGTCGCGGCGCATGCCATCCAGGACGAGCAGCATGACCGCTCGCGGTGGAGGAGTCCCAGTCCGCAAGATCGGCAATACGCGGCCTGTCGCCGTTCGGGGCATCTGCACACCAAGCGCAGCCGCAAGCGTTGGCGCAACGTCTTGCTGCGAGGCTGGCATTGAGTACACTTCCGTTCTCACGGCAGGGCCTGCGAACATCAGCGGAATCGAGACGTCATACGTCCACGGCGAACCGTGCATGTACGCCACGTCCGGGTCAGGCCGCGTGATGAAGTCGCCTTCACGTGGCACGATCAAGAGCTGACCGGTTCGTCCGGGAAAGTATGCCCGAGCGAACATCTCTAGGAAGCCCTGTCGCGCCGCCAGGGCGGCGGCATCGGCTTGCGCCGTACGCCGGGTTGGAGGCGCGTCGCTCGTAGAATCAGAATCAGGCTGGACCTGCTGGCTCGAAGCCGTCCAAGCCATCGCAACCACGGTAAGGGTGAGGATCAGTGCACCGCAGGCGGTCAGCGTTGAGGATATGACAAACGTTCGCCGCGTCGTCATGGCAACGCCATCGCTTCAAACCGGGCGACCGCGACGGGACTCGATCCGACCAACACGCAGAGTCTGCGTCCCGCTTGCATATCAACCAAACTTCGTCTCATCTTCATGCTGTAGCCCGCGTGACATCGCCGCGCCAATATCGATTCATTACCGATCGCATTCACTCTGCTCGCCAACCAGCGCGGCTAAACACTGGCGTTGAGCGGCGTGGCCAGCATTGAGTAAATCCCTGAACTCAACGAACGCGGTGACCATCATTTGAACTCCACCGCTAACGACGAAGACCTCATGCTCTACGAGCCCAAAGCAGGACCAAGGTCGACGACGAGACCCTCGTCGACCCTTTCGAGTTTCTCGCCCGAGTCCTCATCCACATCCCCGAACCCCACAAGCACCTGGTCCATTTCCACGGCGCCTGCGCCAACCGCGTTCGCTCTACCTATCGCAGGGCGGACGCCGCTCCGCACGGTGGGGACGGTGAAGCCGATCGCCGATCGGCTGCGCCGCTGTCAGAAGGAGGAACGCCAGTAGTCTCATAGTAAGGATGATAGCAGGCGGCGCGGCGCGTGACTTCTCCCGGACTCCGATACAGAATGCGCCGATCATGGCGACCGCCTTTCCCACGCTTTTTTCGCCCCAGAAGCTCGGCCGCCACGTTCTGAAGAACCGGATCTGCGTGAGCGCGCACGCCGAGAGCCTCGGCGAGGAGGGGGCGCCCAAGGAACGCGCCCTCCGTTACTACGAGGCCCGGATTCAAGGGGGGGCTGGCTTTCTCATGTGCTTCGGCTCGGCGAGCGTTTCGCCCGAGAGCTCCGCGCGCGTCTGGAACGGCGTCGAGCTTTTCGACGATCGGGTCATCCCCTACCTCGCGACGTTCTCGGAAGCCATACACCGGCACGATGTACCGGTGGTGGCGCAAATGACCCACAAAGGTCGCCGGGGCCGGAGCGAAGGCAACGACTTTCGTCCCCTGCTCTCCCCCTCGGCGGTGCGGGAGCCGAACCACCGCGAGATGCCTCACGTGCTCGACCGGGAATCCATCTCCCGGATCGTGCGCGCTTTCGCTGACGCGGCGTTTCGACTGAAGCAAGGGGGCTTCGACGGCTGCGAGGTCATGGCGAGCGCGTGCCACCTGGTCGATCAGTTCTGGACTCCGCGCGTGAACCGCCGCGACGACGAGTATGGCGGGGACCTGTCGGGAAGGATGCGATTCGCGATCGAGATTTTCCAGGCGATCCGGGAACGGGTCGGGCCGGACTTCCTCATCGGGATCCGCATGACCGGCGACGAAATGCTCGAAGGGGGCCTCGACCGAACCGCGGCCCAGGAGATCGCGCGGCGGCTCGATGCGCTCGGAATCCTCGACTACTTCAACGTCGTCGGCGCGAGCTGCGAGACCTACGGCACCGAGGCCTTGACCGTTCCCGACATGAGCTTTTCGCCCGGCATGTTCAGCGGGCTTGCGGCCTCGATCAAGAGCGTGGTTGGAAAGCCGGTCATCGCCGCCGGGCGAATCAACGACCCGGCGGTGGCGGAACGGGTGCTGAAGGACGGAAGCGCCGACCTGTGCGTCATGACCCGAGCGCTCATCGCGGATCCGGAGATGCCGAGGAAGGCCCTCGAAGGCCGACTCGACGACATTCGCCGCTGCTTCGGCTACAACACCGGGTGCATCGATCGCATCTACACCGGCAAGGGGATCTCCTGCGTACAGAATGCCGTCGTCGGACGAGAGCGTGAATGGTCGGAGCTTCCGCGAGCGGAGCGGCCCCTGAAAGTGGTCGTCGTAGGCGGCGGTCCGGCCGGACTCGAATGCGCCCGGGTCGCCCGTCTGCGCGGACATTCCGTGGTTCTTTTCGAGAAGAATCGCGAGCTCGGCGGACAGACCCTGATCGCGAAGAAGGCTCCCGCGCGGCAGGAGTTCGATGGAGCCTGCCGCTATACCTCGCTTCAATGCGAGAAGCTCGGCGTCGAAATCCGGCTGGGCGCGGCGGCCGACGCCGCGGCCATCGTCGCCGAAGCACCCGATGTCGTGGTCCTCGCGACCGGCGCTCGCGCTCTGAAGCCCGACATTCCGGGCATCGACACCCACGCGGTCAGCGCCTGGGACGTGCTCGCGGGCCGCGTTCCCTCAGGCCTCCGCGTCCTGGTCATCGACGAAGAGTACGGCTATCAGGGCACCTCTGCCGCCGAGCTCCTGCTCGACGCGGGAAAAGAAGTCGCCATCGCGACATCCGAGCGGACCATCGGGGGTTTTCTGGGTGCGACCACGGCGCCACCCGTGTTCGAGAGGCTCTTCACCAAAGGCGTCGTGCTCCATTGCAATCTGAGCGTCGTTCGCATCGAGAAGGGACGAGCCGTCGCGAAGAACGTCTGGAGCGGCCGGGAAGAGTCTCTCGCTCCGTTCGACGCGTTCGTGTACGCGTACGGCGGAGAGGCGGTGAACGATCTCGAGGCCTCTCTCGCGGGACGGGTCCCGCGGTTGGAGCTCGTGGGCGACTGCTACGCGCCGCGAACGCTCCAGCACGCGATCCTCGAAGGACACAAGATCGCTCGCGCGCTGTGAGCACTGCCACTCTTCGGAATCGTGTCCTTCATCGTGTCCTCGTGGGCCGAGGGACAGACCCTCGTCTACTTTGGCACCTACACCGACGGTAAGAGCGAGGGAATTTACGTCTCCCGCCTCGACGAAGCGCAGGGAGAGCTGAGCTCGCCGGTGCTCGCGGCCAAGTCGGTGAATCCTTCGTTTCTCGCCGTCCATTCCTCGGGACGGTTCCTGTACGCCGTCAACGAAGTCGAGGACGGAATGGCGAGCGCCTTCTCGATCGACGAGTCTGCCGGGCTCCGCTTGTTGAATCAATCGTCCTCGAAGGGCGCGGGCCCCTGCTACCTTTCCCTGGACCGCACGGGCCGTCATCTTCTCGTCGCGAACTACGGAGGCGGGAGTGTCACCGTCATTCCCGTGGGTTCGGACGGGACGCTCGGTCCCGCGACCGCATCCGCGAAGCACGCGGGCTCCGACGCTCGCGCCCATTCGATCGACATGGACGCCGCCAATCGTTTCGCCATCGCCGCGGATCTGGGACTCGACCGCGTGTTCGTCTATCCATTCGATGCGGCGCGCGGCGGACTCGGAGTGAACCCCGGCTCCGTTGCCCTCGATCCCGGCGCCGGGCCGCGGCACGTGGCTCTTCACCCTTCGGGCCGCTTCGCCTGGGTCCTGAACGAGCTCTCCTTGACGCTTACCACCCTGCGCTACGACGCCGAGCGCGGCGTTCTCACCGCCGCCCAGACGGTCTCGTCGCTTCCCGATGGTGTCGGCGTCGCGAAAGATTTCAGTGGAGCGGAGGTCCTTGTTCATCCCGGCGGACGGTTCCTCTTTGCTTCCAACCGCGGCCACGACACCATCGCCGTCTTCGCCATCGGGGAGATCGACGGCGCCCTTCGCCTGGTCGAGCACGTCTCGACTCGGGGCAAGACGCCGCGCGGATTCGGCATCGATCCGTCCGGAAGATACCTTCTCGCCGCGAATCAGGATTCCGACAGCGTTGTCGTATTCCGCATCGATTCCTCGACGGGGAAGCTCGCCTCGACCGGGCAGACGATCGAGGTGGGCTCACCGGTCGCCGTCGCCTTCGTAAGCAAGGAAAAGCCATGACTTCAAAAGAAGAAAAAACCGCTCCCGTCAACCGCAGGGACTTTCTGAAGACGGTTGGCATCACTT
This sequence comes from uncultured Acidobacteriota bacterium, assembly GCA_963820855.1. GTDB lineage: Bacteria > Acidobacteriota > Vicinamibacteria > Marinacidobacterales > SMYC01 > DAISKN01. The sequence goes on along the minus strand of CAWGBY010000028.1, from coordinate 403,632 downwards.
CTCTCGCGACCAGCGTCTTGAGCCGCGCCGACGCGGAGGCCCAGGCGGCGCGACAGGCAGCGGCACCTCCGCCGGACGGCGGCGCGAGCTATCTCCCGATCCCCGAGGAGGTGCGAGAGAATCTCCGAAAGCGCGGCATCGTCGGTTACGCCGATCGGCTTCGCGTTGAGCCGGGTGAGACCATCCGCTTCATGGTGTCGAGCGAGTCCCCGAGGTATCGAGCGGACATCGTTCGGCTCGTCCACGGCGATGCGAATCCCGCGGGGCCCGGCTTCAAAGAAATCGAGATCCCGACGAGCGTCAGCGGTGAGTACCCAGGAAAGCGCCAGGACCTCCCCATGGGCTCCTACGTCGTCGTGGACCCTCACCGAGACCTGAGCATTCGAGAAAGCTTCACACTCACCGCCTGGATCGCGCCGACCACGGTGCACCCTCGGCCCGCCGAGGGAATCATCACGAAGTGGTCCGGCGACGGACAGGACCGGCTACGGACTCTTCATCGAGGAGGACGGCACGCTTGCGCTCCGACTGGGCGCCGAGACGCTTCGAGCCGGAGCGCCTCTTCGTCCGTGGGTCCCGGCGATACCGGGGATGAACGAGCGCCCTCAGGGGGTCAGCACCTCGTGGTATTTCGTGGCCGCGGCTTTCGATGCACGGAGCCGGAAGGTGCTCCTGTATCAGCAGCCGCGGAACAATTTCCCCTTCGACGCGACGCGAAGCGTGGTGGAGCGAGACACAGCCGCGACGTCGGTCTCGGGGAACGAGGCGCCCTTCCTGATCGCGGCCTTCGCCTCCGCAGGCAACGGAGTTTCCGGCCACTACAATGGCAAGATCGACAACCCGCAGAATCTATGGCCGCGCTCTCAGCCGAGCGGAGATCGAAGCGATCGAGGCAGGAAGCGGCCCGGCGGATGCGCTCGCATCATGGGACTTCTCCCTCGACATGGACTCCGACCGGATCTCGGATGTCGGGCCGTCGAAGCTTCATGGTCGAGCCGTGAACATCCCCATGCGCGCGGTCACGGGACACAACTGGGACTCTTCGGAGCTCGACTATCGGAGAGCCCGCGGACAGTACGGAGCCATCTACTTCCACGACGACGATCTCCTGGATGCGCGTTGGGAGGTGGCCTTCGAGCTCCGAGGTTCCCGGGGACACGAAAAGCGGCCTCTACGCCGCGCGGCTTCGCGCCGGCGGAAACGAAGACTACATCCCCTTCGTGGTGCGTCCGAAGAAAGGCGCGCGCGCGGCGCCGATCGCCCTCCTCATGCCTACGTTCAGCTACCTCGCGTATGCCGGGACCGGGACCAGCGGCATCCGCCCGCTCAGCCTGTACTCGCGGCACAGCGACGGGAGCGGGGTTTGTTACTCCTCGCGCCTTCGCCCCATCACCAACATGCGGCCGAAGATCGATACGAACAATCCATGGCAGTTCATGGCCGACACTCATCTGGTCGACTGGCTCGAGGTGAAAGGCTTCGAGGTCGACTTCCTCACCGACGAGGACCTCCACTTCGAGGGGGTTTCGGCCCTCGAGCCGTACCGCGTCGTCCTGACCGGAACCCATCCCGAGTACTACTCGCTCCCGATGATGGAAGGCCTGCGCTCGTACCTCGATCGGGGCGGGCGGCTGATGTACATGGGCGGTAACGGTTTCTATTGGGTGACCCCGATGGACCCGTCGGGGCGCTTCGTCGAGGTGCGACGGCGCGACGGAACGGAGCACTGGCAGGGAGCGCCGGGCGAGCATCACCACAGCCTGACGGGAGAGCCTGGCGGGCTCTGGCGGTTCCGCGGAATGGCGCCTCAGCAGTTTTTCGGAGTCGGCTTCACCGCGCAGGGATTCGACCGGAACTCCCCTTTCCGGCGGATGCCCGGGAGCTTCGACCCGCGCGCCCGGTTCATTTTCGAAGGAGTGGGAGAGGACGAGCTCATCGGAAACACTCCCGCTCTGGTCTTGAGCTTCGGGGCCGCCGGCTCGGAGCTGGACCGGGCGGACTACGCTCTCGGAACACCGGCCCACACGCTCGTCCTCGCGTCCTCGTTCGGACACTCCGACGAGTACTGCCATGTGGTCGAGCAGATCAACACCAGCAACTGGCAGGAGACCGGCGGGACCGCAAACCCGCTGGTGCGGGCGGACATGGTCTACCTCGAGTACCCCAATGGCGGCGGCGTCTTCTCTACCAGCTCCATCGCCTGGTGCGGAAGCCTCTCGTTCAACAACTACAACAACAACGTCTCGCGCATCACGGAGAACGTGTTGAGGAGATTCGCGGCGGAAGAGCCGCTCCCCGCACCAGACAAATCAAGAACAGAGTAAGAAGAAACGCAAAGTCGCAAAGGAAGCAGAGACGCAAAGGCGTTGAATGTTTCTTACCAGATCTTGACTCGCTCGCCCGGAGGGAGCCACATGCCGTCCCCCTCCTTCACGCCGAACGCCGCGAAGAACTCCGGTGAGTTCCGGAGTGGCCCGTTGACGCGGAACTCCGGCGGCGCATGGGGATTCGACAGCACGAGCTGACGCATCGCTTCCTCGCGGAGTCGCGAGCGCCAGATCTGGGCGTAGCCGATAAAGAAGCGCTGAGCTCCGGTGAAGCCGTCGAGGACCGGCGCCTCTTTTCCGCCGAGCGATTTCCAGTACGCGCGGTAGGCGATCGCGATTCCCGTGAGGTCGCCGATGTTCTCCCCCAGGGTCAGCTTCCCGTTGACGTGCAGATCCGTCAGCGCCTGGAACTGGTCGAACTGCTTCACCAGAGTCGAAGCGCTCTCTTCGTACGCCGAGGCGTCGTATTCGCTCCACCAGTCGCGGAGGTTGCCGTCTCCGTCGAATTGCCGCCCCTGATCGTCGAATGCGTGGCCCATTTCGTGGCCGATGACCACACCGATCGCTCCGTAGTTCACCGCGTCGTCCGCCGCCATGTTGAAGAACGGAGGCTGAAGGATGGCCGCGGGGAAGACGATCTGGTTCTTCGTCGGGTCGTGATAGGCGTTCACCGTCTGGGGCGTCAACTGCCATTCGGAGCGATCGATGGGGCGCCCGAGCTTCTGCCGGTTGCGCTCATATTCGAACTCCTGGGCCCGTTTGACGTTTCCCACGAGGTCGGCCGGATCGATGCGGAGCTGGCTGTAGTCCCGGAAGCTCTCGGGATAACCGATCTTGTACGTGAACTTCTTTCGCTTCTCCTGGGCCTTCGCTTTGGTCTCGGCGGTCATCCATGGGAGCTCTTCGATCGCTTCCCCGTAGGTCTCGATCAAGTTGACCACGAGCTCTTCCATTCGCGCCTTCGCTTCCGGCGGAAAATGGCGCGCGACGTAGAGCTTCCCGACCGCCTCGCCCAGAAACGCGTTCACGTTGCGCACTCCGCGCTGCCACCGCGGAGGGATCTCTTCGAGACCGGAAACGAGGCGTCCCGAGAACTCGAACCGCGCCTGAACGAACGCATCGGACAGATAGGGTGCCGCGCCATCGAGGAGCCGGAACGCGAAGTAGCTCTTCCAGTCGTCGATCGGCACCTCGTCGAGGAGACCTCCGAGTGCGGTTACGTAGGAAGGTTGGGCTACCACTACCTGATTCACGTCGGGAATGCGCGAGCTCTCGAGATAGCCATCCCAGTCGATCCGATCGGACACCGTACGGAGATCGGCCTTCGCATAGAGGTTGTAGATTTTCTGGACGTTTCGAGTTTCCTCGGCGCGCCACTGCGGCTCGGCTAGACGCTTTTCGACCTCGAGCACCGCGCGGCCGCGCGCGTCGCCGTCGGGAACACCCGCGAGCGCGAAGAGCTTCGACGCGTATCCGGGAAGTGCGGCGCGGAGCGTCTCGTATTTCTCTCCGGTCTCGAAATAATAGTCGCGGTCGGGTAGGGTGAGCCCCGACTGGGAAAAATAGACCATGTAGCGGGTGGAGTCGCCCAGGTCCGGGAAGACTTGAAGGGACATGGGAGAGTCCACGCCGAAGACGCGATTCTCGAGCGCTCAGGCTCAGGAGAGCTCCGGCGGACTCCGCGGAGAGAATCTTCTTCAGATCCTCTTCCACGGGGCGGGGCCCGAGCTTCTCGAGCGCCTCGGTGTCCATGTAGCTCTTATAGAATCCGCCCACGCGCTCTTCGTCGGTCCCCGCGGCGAGCTTCGAGGATGCCGAGAGCTCCTCGATGATCGCCCGCTGGTTTTTCTCACTCTCCTCGCTCAGAATGTCGAAGCTTCCCCAGGTCTGTTTGTCCGAGGGGATCTCCGTCTCGCGAATCCAGGTTCCGTTCACGTAGGCGTTGAAGTCGTCCTGTGGCCGCACGCTCGGCGAGAGCCGCTCGGCGTCGATCCCAGACACGGGCTCGAGGGGAGCCGAGCTCGATCCGAGGAGCGCGAGCGCAGCGCAAAGTGGCAATAACCGGCGATTCATAAATGACCTCATGGAGAGATTCTACTTCGCGAACGATGGGGACGCTTCTTCGTCTGGCGGCCGTGTTATGATGCGCGCCTTTCAAGGGGGTAGCTCGCCATGCCTCAGTCCATCCTCGACAAGTTGAAGAAGGGCGTCGTTCTCGGCGACGGGGGCTATCTCCTCGCGCTCGAAAGCCGCGGCTACGTACAGGCGGGACCTTTCACTCCCGAAGTCACCATCGAGCATCCCAATGCGCTCCGGGCGCTCCACCAGGAGTTCGTGCACGCGGGCGCGGAGGTGCTCCAGGTGCTCACCTTCTATGCCAGTGAGAACAAGCTGGCGCAAATCGGCTACGCAAACCGCCTGGGGGAGATCAATCGCGCCGCGGTTCGCATCGCGCGCGAGGCCGCCGGAAAGGACATCCCGGTTGCGGGAAACCTCTCGCTGACCTGGAAGTACGAGGAAGGAAGCCCCGCGGCGGCCGACGAGTGCCGAAGGCTCTTCGACGACCAGATCCGCTTCCAGACGGAAGAGGGCGTCGATTTCTTCATCGGTGAGACGTTCCTTCAGCTCGGTGAAGCTCTGATCGCGCTCGAGAGAATGAAGAAGACCGGGCTTCCGGTCATGGTGACGCTCGCCTTCGAAGGACCGAGAACGCGGGACGGCAAGAGTCCGGCGGAGGCGGCCCGCGCGCTCGAAGGGGCGGGCGCGGACATCGTCGGAACGAACTGTTTCATGGATCCCGCCCACATGCTGCCGGTGGTCGAGGAGATGAGAAAGGCGGTCAAGTGCTTCGTGGCCGCCCAACCCGTCGGCTATCGCTGCACGGACGAAGTGCCGTTCTTCCCCGGACAGAAGGGCTTTCCCGATCGACTCGATCCGTTTCAGCTCACCCGTTACGAAGTCGGGGAGTTCGCGAGCCGCGCCCGGGATCTCGGCGTCAACTACATCGGTGGCTGCTGCGGATGCCAGGGCGCGCACCTGCGCCAGATGGCCCGGGCCCTCGGGAAAAAGCCGATGGAAGAGCGCGAGTGGCAGATCGACTACGCTCATCCGCAGTCCGCGACGGAAGCCTACAAGAAGATCCGCGAAGTCTAGAGACGGGATTTCGATCCCTTCGCGCCGACGGGCTCGGGCCTTTCCAGCACTTGCTCGATTCGACCGCTTCGTTCCCCTTGCGAGCGGCCGTCGGGCCGTGCCGCGTCTCGCCCCCCCTGTGAACGTTCTCACATCATCGGCGCTCGCGAAGCGCGATACTGCGCTCGTTCCCGCTTCACGCGTCGCTACGGTGAGATGAAAAAGCTGGTGCTTCGGAACTTCCAATCGCCGGGCGATATCGTCATGCTCACCGCAGCGGTGCGGGATCTCCACGCCTGCTACCCGGGAGAATTTCTCACCGACGTTCGCACGTCCTGTCCCGCTCTATGGGAGCACAATCCGTTTATCGTGCCTCTCGACGAGAATGATCGGGACGTCACGGTCATCGATTGTCACTATCCGCTGATCGATCGCAGCAACCAGACGCCCTATCACTTCCTCCACGGATTCATCGACTACTTGAACGGCGTACTGGATCTTCGGATCCGTCCGACCGCGTTCAAAGGCGACATCTGGATCTCGGAGGAAGAAAAAACCTGGTTCGAGAACGTCGAGCGCGAGCTCGGTCCCTCGCGGCCCTTCTGGCTGTTCGTTTCGGGTGGGAAGCTCGATTACACCATCAAATGGTGGTCACCCGAACGCTACCAGACGGTGGTGGACGCGTTTCGCGGCCGGATCGAATTCGTCCAGGTCGGAGAGTCCGGCCACCATCACCCGCCGGTCCACGGCGTCGTGGACCTCCGTGGGCAGACGGACCTGCGACAGCTGGTGCGCATCGTCTACAACTGCCAGGGCGTGCTCAGTCCGGTGAGCCTGCTCATGCATCTGGCGGCCGCCGTGCCCGTGAAGACGGGGATTCCTCGCAGTCGGCCTTGTATCGTCATCGCCGGAGGTCGGGAGCCGCCTCACTGGACGGCTTACCCCCACCATCAGTTCATTCACACCGTCGGGGCGCTCGCATGCTGCGACGAGGGCGGATGCTGGAAATCGCGCACCGTTCCACTCGGCGACGGAGACTACAAGGACGACCCGAACGAGGTCTGCGTCGATGTGGTGGGCGATCTGCCGCGCTGCATGGATCTGATCACCGCCGAGGAGGTCGTTCGGCGCATCGAGACGTACTTTGAGGGCGGCGCGATCGAATTCCTCGATTCAGAAAGCAAGACCGCTGAGCCGGCGGCGGTGTATTGAAAGGAGCACCCAGGATGAAGAATCAAAATGAAAAAGAGGCCTTATCACCGGAGGAAACCCGAACGCTCGAGAAACGAAGAGAGTTTCTCCGAATTCTGAGCGGCGGCGCAGTCCTGGCAGGTGTTGGGTCGCTCGTCGGCTGCGAAGACTCCCCGACCACGCCCATCGACAGCTCGAGCTCTTCCGGATCCAGCTCGTCCACTTCCTCCGGAAGCTCGAGCTCGTCGTCGACATCTTCCAGTTCGTCGAGCTCCGGATCGTCGAGCTCGTCCAGCTCAGCTCTGGTCTCCAGTTCAAGTTCATCGAGCTCGGGATCCAGCTCGTCGAGCTCGAGCTCCAGCTCCAGTTCTTCCCGATCGTCGAGCTCGAGCTCCTCGATCTCTGGAATCGGAAGGCGTCGCTAGAGGGACAGGCTTTCCCGACGCATGAAGTCCGCGTCGAGAGACTTCCGTCCGAGACACTGGAGCTTTGTCTCCAGGCTGTCCACCACGAAAGAGTCGAGCGTTCTCTCCTCCTCGGGCCCGAGCCCCTGGAACTGCACTCCCATCCGGAAGCGAAAGGACTCGCCGGTCTGCCCTCCCTCCGAACGCCATGCGACACGGCCTTCGGTCGGGAGAGCGCTTTCGTCCCGAGCGACGTTCGCCATGTGGAGCGTCAGCCGGGTATCGATTTCGAATCCGTGATCGCAGTGGAGAAGAACTCCTCCGCAGCTCAAGTTCCCCACCAAGGCTCGGTGGTAATCGGATTCCTGCGCCACGACGATCTCGAGATCCGTCTGGACCCGCAGGCGGGCACGCGCCGCGACCCGATCGCGGATCTGCTCGGCGGTGAAACGGCCCGCGGGCTCGCGAGCGAGCCCATCCTGCGCCATGAGCATGTCGTAGAAGCGCTTCAGCTCGATCCAGCGCGCGTCCTGTGCCGGCGGGAGGGCGCCCCGGGCGAGGGTCTTGGCCTCGTTGAGCGTCGCGAACTCCTGGATCAGATCGAGAAGGGTCTTCACGGTTTCTTCCGATGGTAAAGGACCGCTTTCCATCCGGCAAGCGGCAAACTACCCGCGCTGATAGAGATAGCGCAGGAGCATATAGACCCAGTAGATGACGAGCGAGAGCGTGAGCGCTCGCCCGAGCTCCCGCAGCCGATCCAGCCACCGCTTTTTCCTCTCGGCGGGGGCGAGCGCGTAGAGGACGCCGATGATGACGACGAGGACGACGACGTTTCGGACTCGCAGCATGGCTCAGCGGCGGGAGGGCTTGTCCGGCTCACCACCAAGCCAGATGAGGCGCAGCGAATCGAGCCGCAGTTCGGCTTTCGTGATCGCCTGTTCGATCCGGGCGATCCGTCTTTCCGTACCCAGGACCTCCTTGCGATCCACGTGATCGTTGACTTCGGCGAGCGATCGAAGGCGGCCGAGCTCGGCTCCGAGGATGCCGCGAGCCTCCGCGAGACTCGCTTCGATTCTGCGGGGTTTCTCTTGCTCCGCAAGCGACCGCGCTTTGGCCAGCATACGGGGCAGCATCCGCTCGAGAAACCCGAGGTCCCGATACCGCAGTTCCTTCCGTCCATCGTGGAGGCGGCCCATGAGCGCGGCGGATGGGTAGGTCTCGGTCACATCGGAGAGCCGGTGATCGACCACCACGCGCAGCGGAGTCGGAGGAAGGAAGCGCGACACGTCGAGTCCCGGTGGCGCTACCGTCTCGAGGACCACGATCGCTTCGAGCAGTATCCCCGGCGGAAGACCGGGCAGCAGAGCCACGCTCGCGGTCTCGCTCGGCCCGCCGAGGAGGAGATCGATGACGCCGACCACCATCGGGTGGTCCCACGTCAGGAAATCGAGCATGCCCTCGCGAGTCGCGCGGTCCCGATCGGACGTCATGCCAACCTCCTCCGCGCGAAGTCCGGGAAGGGTCGCGACCTCGAGCTTCGCGCCCTGGCGAAATACGAACGTCCTCGGTGAGACGCGCTCGAGGTCCACTCCCAGGTGGTCGAGTGCCTCGACGACAAAGGAATCGAGCGCTTCGTCTTCGTCCCACGCGCGAATCTCGGCGATCAGCGATTCCGCCGCCCGCGGACGGTAGGAGCCGAGCTCCAGAAGGCGGTCCCGTCCCGCCGAGAGCTCGGCGAGGATACGCTCCCGCGCCCGTCGGACCTCCGCCAGAAAAGCGTCGAAGTCTTCCGGAGAGCTGGAACGCCGGGTGTCGATGCGCGAGAGGGCCAGAGCCATGAGCTTCGCCCCGAGATCGTCGAAGGCTTCGGCGCCCGGAAGGCTCGTCTCGAAAGCGCCGAGTCCTTCATGGTGGAAGCGAAAGAGCATCTCCTGCGGGGAGCCGGGGAGGTAGGGCACGTGGATCGAGACTTCCCGCTCCTGACCGATACGGTACAGGCGTCCGATGCGCTGCTCGAGAAGCTCACCGCCGAGCGGAAGGTCGAAGAGAACCAGGTGGTGCGCGAACTGGAAGTTCCGCCCCTCGCTCCCGATTTCCGACGACAGGAGCGCTTGCGCCGAATCGCCTTCCTCGGCGAACCACGCCGCGTTGCGGTCGCGGGAAAGAAGGGAAAGACCCTCGTGAAACAGGGCGATCGAAGCCGGGCTCGTTCTCCGAAGCGCTTCGCCGAGCGCCGTCGCCTTTTCCTTGTAACGGCAGATGACGAGCACCTTCTCGGGAGCGACCTCGCGCAGAAAGCCGGCGAGCCAGAGCGCCCGCGGGTCGAAAAGGTACGCGTATTCGGCGAGCGCTTCGCCTCCGACATCGGAGGTGAACTCCTTCGCGAGCTGGGTCGATAGGGCCGCCTCGCGGCCGCGGGGCCACTCGAGCATCCATGGGCAAACCTTCCGGTCGGGAAAATGGGGCAGAACGGAGCGCGCGTTCCGAAACACCACCCGGCCCGGGCCGTGCTGGTCGACCAGCGCTTCGAGGAGAGGCCCCCTTGCGGCTTCGTCGCCCGAAAGGAGACTGCGGAGAAGCCTCCGGATCGACCTCGCTTTCTTGGGGAGAATCGATCCGAGCTCCTTCACGTCCCTGACATCGAGAGGCTCGCCGTCGAGGAGCCGCGTCGCGATTCGCGCGACCGTGCGATAACGCTCCCGATCGTCCTGGTAGCGCTGGTAGCTCGGGTACCGATCGGGGTCGAGGAGCCGGAGCCGTTCGAAATGGCTCTCTTCACCGAGCTGCTCGGGGGTGGCGGTCAGGAGCAGAAGACCGTTCGCCCGAGCGGCGAGCGACTCGACGAGAACGTACTCCGGACCGGACCGCGTGAGGTGGTGCGCCTCGTCGACGACGACCATATCCCATCCCGCTGCCTCGACTTGCTCGCGCCGCGCGCTGTCGCGCGCGAGAAAGGAGGTCTCGGCAATCGCGGTTTGCACCAGATGGAAGGGGTTTCCCGAACGCGCCGTTTGGGCTTCACGCCAGAAAGTCTCATCAGCGATGGTGAACGAGAGGTGGAACCGGCGGAACATCTCGACGAACCACTGGTGGATCAAAGGCTCGGGGACGAGAATCAGGACGCGTGAGGCCTGCCCCGATCGCAAGAGCCGATGAAGGATGAGGCCCGCTTCGATGGTCTTCCCGAGTCCGACTTCATCGGCGAGAAGCGCCCGCGGATGAAGGCGGGAAGCGACCTCGCGCGCGATCCCGAGCTGGTGCGGGAGGAGCTGGATCCTTCCTCCGAGAAATCCGCGCGCTTCCGATCGCAGTATGGCGTGCCGGTGCTCGAGCGCGCGCCGTCTGACGTCGAACCCTCGGCTCGAGTCCCAAAGCCCGGTGAGCAGCCGCGCTTCCGGCTTTCCGAACGTCAGAGCCCCCGAAAGATCGCTCTCGGGTACGTGAATCGTGTCATCCGCGTAGTAGGTGAAGAGCCCGCCTCGCTCGACGACTCTATCGATCTTGAGCCTCCGTCCGCGCTGGTCCTCGATCTCGTCTCCTACGCGAAAGGCGACGCGGCGAATCGGGGCCGAGCTCGAGGCGTACCGGCGGAGCGTGTCGCTCGCGGGAAAGCTCAGAACCAGACTTCGTTTGTCGATATGCTCGACTTTGCCGAGTCCGAGCTCCGGCTCGGCCTCGCTCACGAAGCGCTGGCCCACGACGTACGGAGACATCAGCGTATGTTATCTTGAGGATCGTCGTGCGCGCCGTCGTTTCGGTGGTCCTCTCGCTCGTCGCGATCTCATCCTGCAAGCGGGAGATCGTGCCGGACGCCTACGTCCCGACGGGAGCCCACGACGCCTATCGGCACGCTCTCTCCGAAGCCGGGCTCGACCGGACCGCCCTCGGACGCGACTGGGCGAAGGCGGCCGAGTTCTCGCTTCGCTCCGCGACCACGATCGAAGCTCCCTTCACCGAAACCTTCCACGTCGACTCCGCGGAAGCCTTCGCCATCGGATATCGGTTCGCGGTGAAGCGAGGCCAGCGAACGGAAGTGAAGCTCGAGATCGACCCTCCCGCGGACTGGCGGATCTTTCTCGATCTCTTCCGCGCGACCGAAGCGGGCGATGAAGTTCCCGTGCCGGTTGCGACGGCGGGAGAAGGAGACCTCCGGATCGCCTTCGAGCCGCGTCAGGACGGAATCTATCTTCTTCGAGCGCAGTCGGAGCTCCTCCGCGGAGGCCGCGGCACGCTCGTCATCCGGAACGTGGCCTCGCTCGAATTTCCCGTGGAAGGACTGGGAAGCGGAGCCATCGGAAGCTCCTTCGGCGCGCCGCGGGAAGGCGGCAGGCGCGCCCATCAGGGAGTCGACATCTTCGCCCCCAGGGGCACTTCGGTTCGCGCGACGTCGCGGGCCCGCGTGCGCCGGGTGGACGAGTGGCGGCTCGGGGGCCGGGTCGTCTGGCTCGAGGATCCCGAGCGGGATCTGAGGCTCTATTTCGCGCATCTCGAAACGCAGGACGTCGCCGAGGGCGCGTGGGTCGCGCCCGGAGATCGGATCGGGACCGTCGGAAACACGGGAAACGCGCGCACTACTCCGCCCCACCTTCATTTCGGAATCTACGTCCGGGGCGAAGGACCCGTCGACCCGTACCCGTTCTTGCATCAGCCACTCGAGACAATCGCCACAACTCTCTTCGATCGGGATCGACTCGGCGCGTGGGTCCGGACCCGCGCGAAGCCCGTCGTGCTGCAGGCAGAACCTCAACGGTCGGGAGTACCTCTCCTCGATCTGCCGCCGGGAACTCCGCTGCGCGTTCTCGGCGCTACGGGCTCGAGCCTGCGCGTCCGACTCGACGACGGAACGAGCGGATTCGTTCGCGCCGAAGAGACGGAGGCCCTCGTCGAGAGGGATGGGGATTTCCCCCACGGTCAGCGTGTGGAAAACCCCTCATCTCTCCTCACAGGTGAGTTATGAGACAGTTCCCTATGCTTGCTTTCATGCCTGGGGGTCAGACCGATCGGGTCGGAGCTTTCTCTCCCGTTGTCCTGACACGGATCCTCAAGCGCACTGCCGACGAGGAACGCTCGGGCGCTCTCCAGGTGGCATCCGGCCCTTCCGTCAAGACCGTTCACTTCGAGCACGGCTCCGTTCGATTCGCGGCCAGCAACATCCGTCGAGACCGGCTGGGCGAGAGCATGCTCGCCCACGAGTTCATCTCGCAGGAGGATTACGAGCGCGCGGTCGCGAAGATGAAGAACGACCGATGCCGGTTCGGCGAAGCGCTGGTTTCACTTGGCCGCCTCACCGAAGAGGAAGTGCACAAAGAGCTCGCCATCCAGGTACAACGGATCGTGCTCTCGCTCTTCCGCATTCCCGCGGGCATGTACAGTTTCGACGATGCCGCCGGGGGAAGCTCGCTCTCGTCGGCCCTCCCCTTCAGCCTCCCCGTCCCGCCACTCATGCTCAAAGGGCTGCGCGCGATCGAGGATGGGAAGCTGATTCTTTCCGTGCTCCCGCCGGCGACCACTCGGGTACGAGTCGCCACGGATCCCCCGCGAGGGGCCCCTCTGAAGAAGCTTTCCGAGGCGGAAAGGTCCGTTCTCCACATCGCGGGCGCTGGAACGGAGATTGGAGAGATCGTTCGACGAAGCGAGCTCGGACGGAGCATGGCCTTCCGGAGCTGCTTCATCCTCCTCTCGCTCGGGCTGCTGGAAGCGATACCGGACGACATCTCGCCCGCGGTCATAGCGTCTCAGGGAGATCCCGCGCCCTCCGAGCCCGCGAGTGGAGATCGAGCCCTGCAGCGATCTCATCGTGTCGCAGTTCGACAAATTACCGCTGGTCAACGAGCGCGACCTTCTCGGAATCCGGGCCGACGCGACCCGGGAGCAGGCCGCGGAAGCGTACGAGACGCTGAAGGAAGAGTGGGGAGAGGTCCGAAATCAGACCAAGGATCCCGATCTCATCGACAAGGTCGATGCCATCGAGCTGCAGCTGGCGACGGCCTACGCCCGGGTGCGACTCGAGCTAGATAACCAGCCGGTCGAAAACCCCCGAGCCGGCGGATTTCGGACGCCGCGAGCGTATCGAACAGCTCGCACGCGATGCCCGGCTTCACGTTCAGGTGAAGGACTGGAGCGGCGCGATTCCCCTCCTTCACGAGCTCGTCGCCCTCGAGCCCCAGAAAGCCGAGTTCCAGCACCTCCTCGGAAAGTCGATGCAGCACTCTCCCTCCATGCGGAAGAACGCCGAACAGCACCTGCTCGAGGCGGTGATGCTCGCTCCGAACGACCTCTCGCTCCGACTCGAGCTCGCCCGGTTCTATTTGACGGGCTCGAACCGCTCGCGCGCGCGCGCGGAGATCCAAGCGGTCCAGGCGCTTGATCCCGCGAACGAAGAAGCCCATCGCCTCCTGGCGTCGCTTCGCGAGCCCACTCCGATGCAGAAGCTCTTGAACAAAGTGTTCCGCTAAGCCCTTCCCGTCCCGCGCTCGCCGTCCAGGAGATATCCGAGGAAGAGCGCGCTCATCGTCAAATCCGACAAAAGGACCAGCGCGGCTTTGTGGAGATAGGGTCGGCCGTAGATGAGCACGAGCGCGACGAAGAACAGCTTGCCTGCGGCCGCCATGGTCAGAATCAAGCGCCGGCTCGGTGGATGGTTAGCGCCATAGATGAGTCCCCCGCCCACCAGCGCGACGAGCAAGCCCCAGTTGCGCACGATGATCTCCGCGAGCGGGCCTTGAAGCGCTTCGCCAAACGTCGCGCGAAGCGCCGCTTCGGGCGCGATCGCGGCAAACAACATCGTGCAGGTGAGGGCTCCCGAGACGAGCATGATCCATCGAATCCTGGCCACAATCCATTTCATGCGCTTCTGTTACCATGAGCGCTCATGACGTCGCAAAAGCTCCGGGTCGCGGTTCTGGGCGCCGGCAAGTGGGCGGAGCACGCTCACATTCCCGGATGGAAACGAGACCCGCGGGTGGAGGTGGTGGTCCTGGCGGACGTGGTGCGCGACCGCGCGGAAGAGCTCGGCGCTCAGTTCTCGATTCCCGAAGTGACGACCGACTGGCAGGCTGCCGTCTCGCGGACGGATATCGACGTCGTCGACGTCGTCACTCCGTCCCATACCCACTTCGCGCTCGCCATGGCGGCTCTCGAGTCCGGAAAACACGTGCTCTGCGAAAAGCCGGTGGCCTACGACTACCGGGAGACACGCAGAGCGGCCGAAATCGCGCGGAAGAAGGGTCTCAAAACGAAGCTCGGTTTCACGTTCCGCTACAGCCCCGGCGTCCAATACGCGAGGTCCCTCCTCGACGAAGGCTTCGTCGGCCGGGTTTTCTTCTTCAACGGCTACGAGCAGAACTCGCAGTGGCTCGACCCCGAGGAGCCTCTGCGTCAGGCGGATCCAGACGCCGACCCGAACGTGCTCCAGACCTCGTCGCTCGAAGGGTACGGCGCGCCGATCATCGACATCGGCCACTGGTGGGTGGGCGCCGACCTCACGCGCGTAGTCGGCGTGATGGCCAACTTCGTCGCCGAGCGAAGAGTCCGGGGGCTCCCCGGGCTGAGACGGATGAACATCGATGACGGCGACATCTTCATTGGCGAGCACGCGAACGGAGCGCTGACTTCGATCCAGACGAGCTTCGTCACCGTCGGCAACTATCCGGGAGTCGAGGCGCGAGTCTACGGAGAGCGGGGGGCCATCATCTGCCGCCTCGTCGAGGAGCGGGGCGTCGCGGAGACCATCCGCGTCGCGACCAAGGACGAAGTGGAGTTTCGCGAGCTGCCCATTCCCGAGCGTTTCTACCCTTCGGGAGGGCACGCGCGCGAGTCCTGGCGAAGCCTCTTCTACGCGAATCTGGTGAAGGACTTCATCGACGAGATCCTGGACGGGGGCGAGCGAAACCAGGGAGGCTTCGAGGACGGCGCCTGGGTCCAGGAGACCATCAACGCCGTGGAACTGTCGTTCCACGAGCGCCGATGGGTTTCTTTGCCCCTCGGCAGCCCATGACTCGTTTCCAGGCGTGGCTCGACCGATTCTTCGACGCGTACTACCGGCGGAATCCGGTGAGCGCGACGTTCATCGGAAATCATGAGAACGATCACCGTCTCCCTGACGTTTCCGCGGAACCCGACACGACGTCGCTCCTCGCCGCGCTCGACGAGTTTGACGCGAGCGCGCTGACACCCGCAGAGGAGATCGACCGCGACCTCGCGCGCGGACATCTCGAGATCGAGCAGTGGGAGCGAGCCTCCGGCCGTTTCGTCGAGCTCAATCCGGCGTGGTACACGGGCGAAGCGATTTTCGGCGTCTTCTCCCTGCTGCTTCGAGACTTCGCTCCTCGTGAAGAGCGCTATCGAAGCGCCGCGGCCCGGCTCGCGGCCGTTCCCGAGCTCCTCGAGAGCGCGAAGTCGAAGCTGCGCGCGGCGCCGCCGGCCTGGGCGGAGCGAGCCGTGCGCGAATGCGAAGGAGCCCTCGAATTCCTCGACCAGGGAATCGCGCGGCTCGAGGGTGCGGCCGTCCTCGGAACACCGGTTCCGGAAGCTCGCCGTGCGTTCGCGTCGTTTCGCGAGCACATCTTGAGCGAGCTCGAAGCGGCTTCTCCAAGCGCCTACGCCTGCGGAGAGGAAGCCTTCACTCTCATCCTCCGCAACGCGCACTTCCTCGAAGAATCCGCTTCCGCGATCGCGACGCGCGCGAGAGAGGCGCTCCGGCGTTCCGAGAGCGAGCTCGCGTCCGGCGCGCGACGGTTCGGTTCGAACGACTACAGGGACGTTCTTGCCCGCCTCGAGGAAACGCGCCGTAGGGACACGCTCGAGAGGTGCCGCGAGCTCTGGGAGGAAAGCCGATCCTTCGCCGTCGACCGTGAGCTCGTCACCTGGCCGGACTACCCCGTCGATTTCGTTTCTCAGCCCGCGTGGGCCCGAGAGGCCGCGCCGAAGCTCTATTTCCTCTTTTATCGCTCCCCGGCTCCTCTCGACGCCCTTCCGAGAGTCGATCACCTCCTCCCGCCCTCCGAGTCCGGGATCGCAGACTCCGTTCTCAAAATGAACCACGTGGTGCATCATGCCGGCCTCGGCCACCATGTCCAGAACTGGCATGCCTTCCGAGCTGAGTCGAGGATTGCGCGCGTTGCCGCGGTCGACTGCGCGTACCGGATCGCCATGCAATGCGGAGGAACCATGGCGGAGGGGTGGGCCTCCTACGCGACCGATCTGATGAACGAGGCCGGTTTCTTGACGCCGCTCGAATCCTACGCCGAGCATCATGCCCACGCGCGGGCTGCGGCGCGGGCTGTCGTCGACGTGGAGCTCCACTGCTTCGGCATGAGCGTCGAGGACGCCGAGACTTTCTATCGGGAGCACACGAACATGAGCGAGACGGCCGCGCGTTCCGAGGTGACGAAGAACACCATGTTTCCCGGTGCCGCCTTGATCTATTTCGTCGGCTCGAGCCTTATTCGCGAGATCCGGCGCGAGCACGAGGGCCGACTCGGCCTCCGCGGTTTCCACGATCGCATTCTTGTCGTACGGATCCATTCCCGTCGCTCGGATCGGGCGAGCGATGCGTGGCTAGTGCCGTTCCAACTTCTTCAGCCGAAACTCCGCGGCCTGGCAGAGCAATCACGCCGAGTTCTTCGGATGTGTTTCCTTGGGCTCAATAGTTGGAACGGCACTAGTCCGGCTTCGATGAGACCGGCAGCGCAAAGGCGACATAGAGACCCCCGGTCGGCGCATCGCGCGCGCGGCCACCACCGGCTGCGATGACCACGAACTGCCGGCCATCCGCCTCGAACGTCGCCGGCGTCGCGTTTCCGGCGAAGGGCAGCGTCGATTCCCACAGGAGCTCTCCGGTAGCTTTGTCGAAGGCATGGAATTTCTTGTCGTAGCTCGTGGCTCCGATGAAAAGGAGGCCGCCCGCCGTCACAATCGGGCCTCCATAGTTTTCGCTTCCCGTGTTTCTCAGTCCCTTCGCGACGAGCTCGGGATACTCTCCGAAGGGAATCTTCCACGCATACTCACCGGTGCTCAGGTCGATGGCGTTCAACGTTCCCCATGGTGGCTCGACGGCCGGATAACCCTCGGGATCCAGAAATCGCTTGTAACCCGTGAACCGATAGGGCTGGGTGACGATCGCCGTTTCTCCCGAAGGTACGTCTTCTCCCGTGACCAGATACTCGATGATGGCCTCGACCGCCTCGTCGCTCGCGTCGGGTAAGCCAGCCATTCTCCCGGCGCCTTCGCGGATGATCGTGGAAAGCGCCTCCCGGGAGTGTCGTGAGCCGACTCCCGCGAGCGAAGGAATCGAGGGCGGCGCTCCCTGCCCGTCATCTCCGTGGCAGGACGCGCACTCGCGCAGATAAAGAGCGCGCGCCCCAAGACCGGCATCGCTCGGCGCGAGGCGACCCGTCCAGGCGAGGTCATTCGCATTGACGTAGAGGACACCCGTCTCCGGATCGAAGGCTGCCCCGCCCCATTCCGCGCCCCCATCGAACCCGGGGAAGACCAGGGTCCGGCGGTCGAGTGATAGAGGTGCGAACGGACCGTCATTCTCGAGCTTCGAGAGCTCGGAGAGCGCCCAGGCATGCGCCGAATCCGTTCGCGTGGTGAGCATGTCCGCGGTGAGCGCTTGCCGCGCGAACGGCTTCGGCAGGACCGGCACCGGCTGGGTCACGGATGGCGATCTCCCCCGGGACCTCGCTCGACGGGAAAGCCCGATCCTCGATCGGGAAGAGAGGCTCTCCCGTCGCGCGATCGAACAGGAAAACGAGCCCGTGTTTCGTGAGTTGGGCGACGGCCTCGACCATTTTTCCGTTCCGTCGGATGGTAACGAGGTTCGGCGGAGACGGCAGATCGCGATCGAGGATGTCGTGGCGCACGACCTGGTAGTGCCAGACGCGCTCTCCCGTCTTCGCATCGAGGGCGAGGAGCGAGTTGGCGAATAGGTTGTCGCCCTTGCGATCACCTCCATAAAAATCGGCCGCGGCCGAGCCCGTCGGGATGTACACGACTCCCCGCGCTTCATCGAGAGCCATACCCGTCCAGTTGTTCGCGCCACCGTTCTCGAGCCACGACCGCTCGGACCAGGTCTCGTACCCGCTCTCTCCTGGATGAGGGATCGTGTGAAAGACCCAGCGGAGCCGGCCGGTCCTCGCGTCGAAGCCGCGTATGTCACCGGGCGAGGCAGGAAGGCTCTCGCCCACTCTCCCGCCGACGATGAGGATGTCCTGATAGACCACTCCGGGTGACGTCAGTTGGATCGACTGCTTCTCGGGATCGCGCCCGAGGTTCGCGCGAAGGTCGATGCGCCCCTCCTGGCCGAAGCTCGCGATGGGTTTGCCAGTCGATGCGTCGAGCGCGTAGAGGAAATGGCTGACAGCGGCGAAGAGGCGACGGTCGGAGCCGCTCGCCCAGTACATCAGGCCGCGATTCGGCCCCTCACTTGCGACTCCCGAGTCGAACTTCCACAGGAGCTCGCCCGTCGCCGCCCGCAGCGCAAACGCTTTGTGCGACGGAGTCAAGGCGAAGAGCACACCGTCGATGATGATGGGTTGAGTCTGGAGTCCCCCGGTCTCTCCGGTATCGAAGGTCCATGCGACCTCGAGATCCGTCACGTTCCCGCGGTGGATCTGGCGCAGGCTAGAATAACGAAGCTGCTCGGCGCCGCCTCCGTAAGAACGCCATTCCCGATACTCGGGCTGCGCCAGTAGAGAAAGAAGGATCCACAACACGACGTCGCTATGAGAGTACCAAAGAACTCGATCGCCGGCAATTTCGTTCGGAGTCGCAACGCTCGCCCTCGGCCTCACCACCGCCGGCCTTGCTTTTTCCGTGCTCAGCGCGGTTCTGCTGCGCCCGTTCTCTTTCCGCGATCCGGAGCGTCTGGTCCTGATCTGGGATACTCATCGCGACCGGCCGTCCGTGCTCGAGATGACATCGATCTCGAACTTCGCCGACTATGACTCCTCGAGCCAGGTCTTCGAAGCGACGGCTGCGTGGCAACGGCCGACGTCGATGACCCTCAAGAGCGCGGACGGCGCCGAGGAAATCCGCGCGAGTGTCGTCACCGCTGGTTTCTTCTCCGTCCTGGGAGTCGAGCCCGCCCTGGGCCGCACTTTCGGCGCCGAGGAGAGAGCGCCGGGTGGATCGCGCACGGTGGTCCTGAGCCATGGGCTTTGGCACCGGCGTTTCGGAGCCTCCGCGGAGGCGTTGGAGGCAACGCTCGTTCTCGATGGCTCTCCGTATACCATCATCGGCGTCGCACCGCGCGATTTCGAGAGCCCCGCGGGGGAGAGCGAGATTTTCGTCCCCATGGAGTTCACTCCGAACGCCATCGACCGCGGGCAGAACTATCTCTCCGCGATCGCCCGGCTGAAGCCCGCGATTCGCATCGAAGAAGCGCAGGCGGAAATGGAGCTCGTCGGCGCGAGGCTCGAGCGAGAGTACCCGGCTACCAACGACGGCGTCCGGCCGCGCCTCGTTCGCCTCTCGGACCAGGTTCTCGGGCCGGTGCGACCCGTGCTCCTGGCCCTCTTCGGAGGAGTGGTGTTCCTTCTCGCCGTCGCGTGCGCGAACGTGTCCAATCTTCAGCTCGCGAGGGTAGTGGCACGTGAGCGCGAGCACGCGATCCGTCTCTCGCTCGGCGCGTCGAGATTTCGCGTCTTCGTGTCGACCCTGTTCGAGTCGTTCGGGATCTGGTCGGGCGGCGCGGCCGGAGCCTTCCTCGGCATCCTCTTCGGCTCACCGCTCCTTTCAGCGCTCATCGACGATAGGCTTCCGCGCCCGCTTCCGGGAACCGCCGATGCCAGGACGCTCGGCTTCACGGCGCTCGTGGCGGCCGCGACAGCGCTCATATTCGGCGTTCCCACGGCGCTCTACGCCTGCCGGGCTCCGCTCGAAAGCGCTCTCCGAGCCGCTCGCGCACCCCTCACCGAAGATCGGACGGCTCGCCGCCTCCGTCGAGCGCTGGTGGTCGCGCAGATCGCTCTCGCGTGTGTACTCCTGGTCGGAAGCGGACTCCTGGCGAGAAGCCTGGCCTATTTGAATCGCGTCCCCCTCGGCTTCGACGCCGAGAAGGTCGTCGTCGTTCGCATCGCCCTCGGCGACGCGCTATGCCGAGCCAGGTCGTCGAACTCGCTACGTCGAGGAGCTTCTCGAGCGGTTCCGGGCGCTGCCTTCGGTCGTCTCGGCGGGCGCTTCGACCATCACGCCGATGAATGCCTTCGGCATCGATTTCGACGTGCCCTACCATCTGCCAGAGGAACAAGAGCCCGATCGCGCCACGGCACCGAAGGCGCGCTTTCGTTCGGCGACACCGGAGTACTTTCGGACACTCGCCACACCCATCCTCTTCGGCCGCGATTTCACGCCGGACGACCGCGCCAACGCGCCACGGGTGGTCATCATCAATCGCACGCTCGCCCGAAGGCTCGGACGCGAAGAGAGCGTCGTCGGGACGAGCCTTCGATTCTTCTGGTCGGACTGGCAGACCTATGAGATCGTGGGCATCGTCGAGGATACACGCGCGTACCGGGCGGCGGACGATCCGCAGCCAGAGCTTTTCGTCCCCTATGCCCAGAACCCCTATCTCGTCGTGAACCTGGCGATCGCTACGTCGGCGCCTCCCGAGTCGTTCACGGAGAAGGCGCGCTCGATCGTACTCGGCCTCGACCCTGATGAGCCTGCCATCGGCGCGATGCCCCTCGCGGAGCTCGTTTCGCGAACGATGGCTCGTGAGAATCTGGCAGCACGGCTTCTGGGACTGCTCTCCGCGACAGCGCTCCTCCTGTCGCTCGGCGGCGTCCACGCTGTCCTCTCCTTCACCACCCGGCGACGGGTTCGCGAGATCGGAATCCGCATGGCTCTCGGAGCCGCACCGGGGAGGATTCTAGGGTGGGCATTGCGACAGGGAGCGCTTCTGACACTCTGCGGCGTCGCGGTCGGTCTCCTCGTGTCGTCCTTCGCGACCCGCTTTCTAGCCGAGCTTCTGTTCTCCGTTTCACCGCGGGACCCATTCGTCTTTATCGCCGCACCGCTCCTGTTGTTCGTCTCGTCGATGGCGGCGTCCTACCTCGCGGTGAGACACGCCCTTCGCGTCGATCCCGCGACGGCGTTCCGGTCGGACTGAGAAGTCCTAAGACTCCGCGCGAAGGGTCGAGGCGGGCGAGATCCGAGTGGCCCGGCGAGCGGGGACGAGAACCGCGGCCAGCGCAACAGCAAGAAGCAGAGTCGATACCGAAACGAGAACGATCGGGTCGAGGGGCTCGACTTCATAGAGGAGCGCGGAGAGAGCCTTCGAGGTCAGGTAGGCTCCGCCGAGGCCGAGGACCAACCCCGCGAGAGTGGGCCGGAACGCCTCGCCGACGACCAATCCGAGGACTCCGCCCGCCCGCGCCCCGAGCGCCATGCGAATGCCGATCTCGCGCGTGCGCCGCGAGACCAGGAACGAAACGACGCCGTAGAGTCCGATGGCGGCGAGGGCGACGGCGAGTGCGGCGAAAAGCGAGAGGAGCAGGAAGTAGAAGCGTGTCGGTCCGATGGATTGATCCACCACCGCCGCGAGAAGCTCCACGCGCCTCAGCGGGAGATCGGGGTCGATCCGCTGGATTTCTCCGCGGATCTCGGGAAGGAGCGTTTCCGGATTCCCGCGCGCCCGCACCAGGATGGTGAGGTAGTCAGCGCCCATCTGGGCGAAGGGCACGTAAACCTCGGGTTCGGGCTCCCGCATTACCGACCGCGACCGAATGTCCGCCATGACCCCGACGATGGTCCGGACCAGATCCTCCGGATAGCCCGAGCTCGCGTGGAGACGCACCTGCTGGCCCAGAACCTCCTTCCCCGCGAAAAACTTCTCGGAGAAGCTTTCATTGACGAGCACGACGGAGACCGATTCCCGCCGATCGGAGGCCTCGATGCCCCGCCCTCGCAGAAGCGCCGCGCCTACCGCGTCGACGTAGCCTTCCGTCACGACCCGCACCATCGCGTGATGCTCCTGCCCCAGGGCGGGCGCCGGCCGATCCAGGAGGTCCACTTCGGTGGTCACCAACTGCGACCCCATCGGGCTTCCGAAGATCGATCCCAGGGACTCGACGCCGGGAATCGCCCGGAGCCGCGCCTCGATCGTCTCGAAGGTCCGGATCCAAAGGTCCACCTCCGGATATTTGGCCTCGGGAAGGGAGAGGTCGAACTTCAGGACTCCGTCTTTCTGGAATCCGAGGCTCGTCGCACGGAGCTCCGCGAAGCTTCGCAGGAGAAGACCGGCGGCGAAGAGGAGCACCAGAGAGAGACTCACCTGCGCCGCGAGGAGCGCTTGCCGTGAGCGGGAGCGCCGGCGCTCCGTCCGGCCGCCGTGCCCAATCGAGGAGACGAGTGAAGCCCGCGACAGCTGCAGTGCGGGGGCGAGACCGAAGGCCAGCGTCACCAGAAACGTCACGGTGACGGCGAAGAGAAGAACGGTCGCGTCGAGGTGCACCTGGTCGATGCGCGGAAGATTCGACGGCGCTATCGAGCGCAGTAGCTTGGTTCCGCCGGACGCGATGCCGACGCCCGCGATTCCTCCGAGAGTCGCCAGCACGAAGGCCTCGGTGAGGAGCTGTCGCAGGAGACGGGAACCGCTCGCACCGAGGGCCAATCGCATGGCCATCTCGCCCGCCCGCTCGGAGGACTTCGCGAGAAAAAGATGCGCGACGTTCGCGCAGGCGATGAGAAGAACCACCGAGACCGCCGCGAGCAGGACCAGTAGCCCTCTTCTCACGTTCGCGCCGACGATGGTTTCCTCGAGCGTCTCGACGTCGAAGCCCTTCCCGGTGTTCTTGTCCGGGTACTCCGCTTCGAGTCGAAGAGCGATGGTAGAGAGCTCGTCGCGGGCGCCCTCAAGCGTAGCCTCCGGGCGCAAACGGCCCACGGTCCTGAGCAGATGGCAACCTCGGCCGCAATCTTCTGTATCGAGCTGGAGCGGCCGGTAGAGCTCGGCCCCATTCGGAAAGTCGAATCCTGGCGGCGCCACTCCCACGATCTCGTGCGGCTCGCCCTCGAGAACCAGCGTTTTCCCGAGCGGCTCCTCGCCGCCCAGTCTTTCCTGCCAGAAGCGGTATCCGATCACGACGACAGGAGACGCGCCGGGGACGCTCTCGCTTCCTTCGAGATCTCTCCCGAGGTGCGGCTTCAACCCGAAGACTTTCAGAAGTCCGTCGGAGAGCTCCGTCGCCGGTACGACTTCGGCTTCGCCGAGACCGGTGAGCGTGAGCGACGAGCCGCTGTGGCCGGCGACGAACTCGAGCAGCCGCGACGCTTTCTGGATATCGCGGAGGTCCGGTTGCGAAAGACTCCCGCGGCCGCGATCGGCGGACTTTCGAGTGGAGACGAGGGTCAGAAGTCGATCGGGGTCGGGGTAAGGAAGCGGCCGCAGTGCCACTCCATAAACCACGCTGAAGATCGCCGTATTCGCCCCGATGCCAAGGGCGAGCGCGACAATACCGAGGACACTCACGGAAGGCGTCCGCTTGAGATTGCGAAAGGCGAGCGCCACATCCTTCCCGATCGACGGGAACGCCTCGGAGCTTCGCGGCCTCCTCCATCGACGCGCGGATCGCAGGTGAGCGGTGGCAAGCGATGACAGAAAGTCCCGCAGCAAGAGAAGGCGGCGCCCCCGCCGAAGGTGATGCTCGAAGAGCTCCAACATCTCCTCCCGGTGCTCCTCGCGGAGATCCGCCGGGTAGAAGCGCAGAAGCAACCGATAGAGGCGCGAGGTCGTCACGGCAGCACCGCCTTCGCGCGCGCCGTGCGCAACAGCCGCTCGAGCTTCGACGCTTCCGCGGTGAGCGCCGCCTCTCCGGTGCGGGTGATCCGGTAGTAGCGCCTCCGGGGATCATCGTCCTCAGGCGCCGGGCGGCTTCGCTCCTCGGCGATGAGCTTCTGCTCGAGCATCTTCTTGATGGCGTTGTAGAGGGTTCCCGGGCCGAGGGTCACCTCCCCCGAGGTCCGCTCATCGATTTCCGCCGCGATACCGAGACCGTGCCTCGGACCGTCTTTCAAGGCAAGAAGGACGTAGAATGAGGAGCTGGTGAGAGGTTTGATGCCGCGCGGGTTGGTCATGCTCACGCTCCAGAAAACTATCGATTCACAATATATTTACTTTCGATAGTTCTTGCAAGAGGGAAGATCGATGCCAAAGCCTCCGAGTGAAGGGAGTCTCTCCCGGATGAGAAAGCTGGTGGAGGTCTTCTGCAAGAAGTCCGGCACCACGACGCACCCGGACAAGGAAGTGACGGAACTGGTGGTTCTCGGGCTCGCCCGGAATGTCGACGACCTCGGAAAGCCTCTATGCCCGTGCCGTTTCTACCCGGACAAGAAGGAGGAAGTGCGGCATCGCACCTGGATCTGCCCGTGCGATGACATGCAGATCTACAAGTATTGCCACTGCCTTCTCTTCGTCGATCAGGAGGGTCAGCCGATTACCGAGCACCTCCCGGAGAGCCACGAGGGCCGAGCGATCTACGGCCTCGTTCCCGACCCGACGCCCGGACAGGGCCGCGCTCTGAAGGACAAGGCCGAGGAGAGAGAGAAGGAGCGGAGGGAGCGTCCTTCCTGAATCCGGGTCGAAAACGAATACATGGCGCCGTTGGTCCCGGCCCGTTGAACGAAGGAACCTCATCGAGGGCCTATTGCGCCAGCACACGATCGTGGAGGTGAAGAACCGCGACACCGCCTGGTTCGCGAGGCTCGATTCCGACTGGCGAGTGCGGAGCGTCGCCTCGAGCTCCCGACGTCCGGGCTAGGCCGCGGCCGCTCTCTTGGCCGCGGCGAAGATCCGGAATAAACCGAGATTTCCCATCAGGCGCGCCGACGTGACGACGCCTCCCATCATCGCGCCCACGATTCCGAGCGACGCCACGTCTGCCCCCGTCAAATACAGGTTCCGGACGGGTGTTTCCACGCCGAGGTAGTGGAGGCGAAAGCGCTCGGGGGTTGCGGGCACACCGTACACGGATCCACGACGGTGCCCGGTGAAGGTCTCGACGGTGAGTGGCGTCGAGACCTCGCGGTAGTCCACGAGCGCTTTGAAGCCTGGGTACCGGCGATCCACAAAGTCGATTAGGCCATCCGCGATGCGGCGTTTCAGCTCTTCGTACTCGCCGCCGCGGTTTCTCCACGGCTCGTCTTTCCAGGTTTCGACGGCCTCGTAGTCGACGAAGGAGATGATCTCCGCGGTATGGGCTCTCGCCTCGGGATCCTTGAGCGACTGCATGGAAAGGTAACAAGCCCGGGGACGGCCCGCCAGAACAAGGCTTCGATCGCGGAACAGGGCGTCGTGGTCGTACCCGTCGTAGATCCAGTGATTTTCCCCTCTGAATCCGAGCGTCGCGGGATTGTCCTTGAACCCAAGGTAGAGCGTGACGAAGCTGTGCCCGGCCGCGCGTTCTTCGAGATCCGCGCGAAACGGGATCGGCACGCTCGGTGGAAGGAGGCGACAAAACGTCGTGTACGCGCCGGCGTCGGAAACCACGAGGGGCGCGAAGAACTCCTCCGCGTCCCCCTCGGACCGGCCAGAGGTCGTTCTCACGCCCACGGCGCTGCCGTTGGAGACGAGGATCTCGTTCACCCGGCGATTCACGAGACATTCTCCCCCGTGCGCGGTGACGATGTCGGCAATGCTCTTTGCGATGGTTCCAGCTCCCCCTACCGGATAGTAGCCGCCTCCAAGGTAGCTTCCGGCGACGAGAGCGTGGATGGCGAAGGCGCTCTCCGATGGCGGCAGTCCGTAGTCTCCCCACTGCGAGGCAAGGAGGGCCCTGAGTTGCGGGTCCCGAAAGCGCTCCTCGAGGTAACCGGCCGTCGTCTTCAGTGCCAGTGCGTCTCTTCGCCCGTTGACGAGCCGAACGAGCCGGCCAACGGACGCCGGCATCGCCTGTGCCATGATTCGAACGCCGTACCATTTTGCCGCGGCGCGGATGTCCTTGAAATAGGTTTCGATCGCGCTACGTTCGAACGGGTAGCGGGCGATGAGAGCCTGTCGGTACCGGGTCTCGCTGTCGGGCACTTCGAACGTGAAGTCCGGGTAGACGAACTTCTCGAAGGGCGAAACCATCTTCCGCCACTGGACCCCGCGGGCGGTGACCAGGTCGAAGAGTTGCCGGCTCGGCTCGGCAGCATCCATCCCGCCGACGTAGTGGAGGCCGACGTCCCACGATCGGTGTCCCGGCCGCGTGAAGGAGTGACTGAACCCCCCGAGTTTGAAGTGCCGCTCGAGCACCAGCACCCGGGTGTCCCTCATCTGCGCCATCAGACTTGCCACCGTCATTCCGCCGATACCGGAACCGATGACGATCGCGTCGAAGTTTCGCGTCCGAGAGCTCATCGACCAACAAACGTGCACATCGAGTGCCAGGCGCTCTTCCCGATCTCCGTGTGACTTACGAGGGACGATTCGTCACGCGGAGCGCCAAATCTCGCAGTTCCGGTGCGATTTGCCCCGAAGTGCGAGCGTACGCGTCGGTCTGTCGCCTCTAATTCCCGTAACCAGCGCGGTGTCGTCGCTGCGGATGGGTGGGTCAGTGGCGCCATTCTGCTTGCGGCCGCGGAGGGAGCTACCTTCCTGAATCCGGGTCGAAAACGAGTACAATAGCCCGGTTGGTTCCGGCCCCTTGAACGAATGACCTCACAAAAAGACAGTTTCCACGCTCTCGGTCTGTCCCCTTCGACGCTCCAGGGTCTTTCCCAGATGGGCTACGAAAAGCCCACTCCCGTTCAGCGCGATACGATTCCCGGCTTTCTCGAGGGACAGGACCTGGTGGTCCAGTCCCGCACGGGAACGGGAAAAACCGCTGCCTTCGGCATCCCGATCGTCGAGCGCGTCGACGTCGAGAGAGGCGAGATCCAGGCGCTGGTTCTCACGCCGACCCGCGAGCTGACGCTCCAGGTGCGAGACGAGCTCGCGCGGATCGGCGAGGCGAAGGGCGTCAAGGTCCAGTCGATCTACGGTGGCGACTCGATCTCGGAGCAGGTGCGGGGTATCGAGGCGGGGGCGCACGTCGCCGTCGGGACTCCGGGGCGGGTGCTCGATCTCCTGAAGCGCGGCTCGCTCCGGCTCGACAAAGTCACCTGC
The DNA here is from genome assembly GCA_963820855.1 of uncultured Acidobacteriota bacterium. GTDB lineage: Bacteria > Acidobacteriota > Vicinamibacteria > Marinacidobacterales > SMYC01 > DAISKN01. Next base: position 376,489 of record CAWGBY010000028.1, on the reverse strand, counting down.
CTCGTGCTCGACGAGGCCGATCGAATGCTCGACATGGGCTTCGCCGTCGAGATGGGACAGATCATGGGGTTCGTTCCCAAGGAGCGGCAGACGCTCTTGTTCTCGGCGACCGTTCCGCTCGGGATCCGGGGGCTCATCTACAACTATCTGAAGGAGCCGCGCTGGATCCTTCTCTCCGAGGACTTCCTGTACGTCAAGGAGGTCCGCCACACGTACATCATCACGCCGCGAATGCAGAAAGAGGTGGTGCTCGAGAAATTGATCGAGTACGACCAACCCGCATCCTCCATGATCTTCTGCAACACGCGGGAAGAAGTCCGCTCGGTCGCGAACTTCCTCGTGAGGCGCGGTCTCCCGGCGGCGATGATCTCGAGCGACCTTCCGCAACGAAAGCGCGAGCAGGTGATGGCCCGCTTCCGCTCCGGCCAGATCCGGCACCTGGTCGCGACCGACGTCGCCGCCCGCGGGATCGACATCGAGGAGCTCTCTCACGTCTTCGTGTACTCGACCCCGGACTCGCCCGAGGCCTATATCCACCGCGCGGGCCGCACCGGCCGTATCGGCCGAGGGGGCGTCGTCGTCTCCCTGGTCTCCGCAACGGACCTCATGAGCTTCAACCGCCTGGCGAACCGGTATCATCTCCAGCTCGAAGAGCGCTCCGTCCCGACCGATCAGGAAGTCGAGACGAACAAGACCGACCGGCTCGTCGCCCTTCTCGCTCAAGAAGCGAGCTCCGTCTCGGCGGACGACATCGAAGACCTGCGCAAGGTCGCGGACGCGATTTGCGCTCACCCCGACCGCCACCGCCTGATCACACATCTCATCCAGCGCGACGTGGCCGCCGTCGAGCCAACCGAAGAGGAGCCCGAGACGCCTCCGGAGCCGGCCCCTGCTCCTTCGGAGCCGAAGCCGGGCCGAAGGCGGCGGCGGGGGCGCAGGCGAGGAGGGAGCAGGGAGGGCTGACGTGATCACACGGATATTCGCATTCCTTCTTCCTGGCGGCAAAGGTCGCCGTCGCCCAGAACGACGCGGTTACCCTTCGAGCCGGCACGCTCATCGACGGAAGAGGCGGTGTAACGAAAGACGCCGTCGTGGTGATCGAAGGCTCCCGCATCGCGCGGCTCGGTGGAGAGCCCAAGGGGACCGTCCACGACCTCTCGAAGCTCACCGTGCTCCCCGGGCTCATCGACACTCACGTTCACATCTCTTCCCACTTCGGTAAAGACGGCCGCTACTCCAACGAAGGAGAGACGCCGTCCCAGTTCGTCCTCTACGCGATGGAGAACGCCTACCGCACATTGATGGCTGGCTTCACGACGGTGCAGAGCATCGGCGCTCCTCAGGACCTCGATCTGCGAGAGGCCGTCGCCCGCGGCACCATTCCCGGACCTCGAATCCTCACTTCGATTCGTCCCGCGAACGAGACCACCGGCACCCCGGAGGAGATTCGCGCTTTCGTGCGGAGCGTGGCCAAGGACGGCGCGGACCTCATCAAGCTCTTCGCTTCGAAGAGCATCCGAGAAGGCGGCGCGCAGACCATGACCGACGAGCAGATCCAGGCCGGATGCGACGAAGCGAAAAAGCTCGGCCTCAGGAGCTGGGTGCACGCTCACGCAGCGAGCGCGATGAAGGCGGCGACGCTCGCGGGCTGCACCGCCGTCACGCACGGGAGCCAGGGCACGGACGAGGTGTTCGCGCTCATGGCGGAGCGCGGCACCTACTTCGAGCCCAACATCGGACTCGTCTCGCAGAACTACCTCGCTCACAAGTCCCAGTACTTCGGCATCGGCAACTACAACGAGGAAGGCTTTCAGTTCATGGAGCGGAACATCCCCGTGAAGCTCGACATGTACCAGCGGGCGATGGAGCATGAAAAGCTGAAACTTCTGATGGGGACCGACGCGACCGCGGGGGCCCACGGCCGGAACGCAGAGGAAATCATCTACCGGATCGAGAAGGCCGGCCAGAAGCCGATGGCCGCGATCGAAGGCTCGACGTCTCTCGCCGCGCAGTCCCTGGGCCTCGGGGACAAGATCGGTGCGATCGCGTCCGGCATGGAGGCGGATCTCATCGCCCTCGACGGGAACCCGCTCGAGGATCCGACCGCGCTTCGCCGGGTCACCTTCGTGATGAAGGGCGGAAAAATCTTTCGGGAGTAGTCCCCCAACTCGTTAAACCCTCTGCGGCAAGGGCTTCGACGTTTTCCTAGGTGCGCTCTGAGGAGCGGCCCTCCTCCCTCTCCCTGACTTCCCCACCCCCGAATACGGTCGTCCCTCAATGTTCCAGGCAAGGGGCAAATCCTATCCTCGGCCCGTGAGGACCCGATGAAATCCGAGCTCAAAAAGATCGTTGCTCAGGGAGGGTTGGGATTGCTTCCTGAGGCTGGGAGTTACTGTCCCCTGCCAGGCGCAAACCGAGGAGTCGCGAGCTTCCGAGATCGAGCGGCAGCAGGCCGAGAAGTCGACACAGTTGAAACGATACGAACCGCACGCCGCAGAGCGAGTCATCGAATTCCTGCACAAGTGGCTCCTCGAGCAGCCGTCCGGCTTCTATCCTACGTTCGACAGCATCTACAGCGGCGGAGGGTTCACAACGGGCGGTATCTACCGCTCCTACTACGGAGATGAAGCCCGGGCAGAGATCAAGGCCCTCTACTCCATCAAGAACTACAAGCTATTCGAGGTCAGCACCACCTCGCCGGGCCATGCTGGCAATCGCCTCGATCTCGGCTTACTGGCGGGATGGCGGGATGCGACGCAGGTGAACTACTACGGGATCGGTATGGAGAGCTCTCCTGCCGATCGAACCATGTTCCGGTTTCAGCAAGCCTACGCCGGTGCGTCCGCCAAGCTCGAGCCCATCCCTTGGGTCGTACTCGAAGGGCGCGTCACCTACGAGGACTTCACGACCACCGATGGAATGGGCTCCTTCCCGTCCATCGAGGAGCTGTATACCTCCGATACGGCGCCGGGGCTCGGCATCGACCCGGCTTTCGTGCACTCGGAAGTGAGCGCGGGAATCGACTCGCGGCTCTCACCGGACTACGCCCGTTCGGGCGGGCACTACGGAGTCGTTCTCCACGACTATCTCGATCCGGACAGCACCTGGAGCTTCCGCCGGCTCGACGGCAACGCCATTCAGCACATTCCAATCCTCCGGGAGACGTGGGTGCTCTCTCTCCGTGGAAGGGTCCAGACGACGCTGCGACGACGCGGACCAGGTTCCTTATTTCCTCCTGCCCTCGCTCGGAAGCGGCGAAACGCTTCGCGCGTTCCCCAGCTTTCGGTTCCGCGACCGACATAGCCTCCTGGTCTCGGCGGAATGGCGCTGGATTCCCAACCGCTACGGCATGGACATGGCGATTTTCTATGACGCGGGCAAAGTAACTCCGTTGCGGGAGGACCTGAATTTCTCTTCCTTGAAGCACAACTACGGCATCGGAGTTCGCTTTCACGCTCCCCTCGCGACCGTGCTTCGGTTCGATGTCGCGCGGGGCTCCGAAGGCTGGCATCTGGTGTTCGCGGGCTCCGCGGCGTTCTAAGGAGAAGAGACGGTGATTCCATCCGCGGTCTTGTTGGTTCTGCTGGCTTCGAGCGCCGAAGGCGAGCGCTCGGAGCGAGACGAAGTGCGGGCTCCTCGGTTCCTGGTCGACGATCCCCTCGAGAGGGAGCCGGAATCCCAGGACGCCTCGAGCGTCGAAGAGCAGGATATCGATCTCGAGGCCGATCTGGTGGTGAATCTCTTCACGCGCCCGGGAGATCCGACTCCGAACCCGCGCGCGCAGAACGTGAACAGCATCGACGAAGTGCCGGACTCGAGCTGGTTCACGAACCGCATCTACGCGAACCCGCTCAGCATCGAGGAGCTTCGCCGCGGTCCCAACACCATCGATGGTCCGGCACCCGGTCCGTGGACGGTGATCAAACCCAAGACTTCGGGAGTCGCGCCAGGCTTCACCATTCGCGACGAAAAAGGGGAAGTCTGGTTCCTCAGCTTCGACGCCAAGGAAGTGCCGAACGCGGCGACGGGTGCGATCGCGGTCGCGACCCGGATCTTCTGGGCCCTCGGCTACAACCAGGTCGAGAGCTACCTGACGCGCCTGCAGCCGGAGAACCTCGTCGTCGCCCCGGATGCGGAAATGAAGACTCGTTCGGGAAAGCGCCGGATGAAGATGAGCGACGTCGAGGACGTTCTCGCGAAGGCGTCGCCGCTCGAGGATGGGTCTTACCGCGTTATCGCCGGCCGGGCGCTGCCCGGGAAAATCGTGGGCCCCTTCCGGTACCACGGGACCCGCCCGGACGATCCGAACGACGTCGTGCCGCACGAGCACCGCCGCGAGCTCCGAGCGCTCAAGGTATTCGGCGCCTGGACGAATCTGGTCGACATCAAAGCCAACAACACTCTGGACACGCTCATCGTCGAGAACGGCCGCGGTGTCGTTCGGCACTATCTCCAGGACGTCGGTTCGGGTTTCGGCACCGGCGCGCTCGGACCGCACCAGTGGGACGAGGGATACGAATACCTGTACGAAGGAGATGCGCTCTTCAAGCGGCTCGTCAGCGGCGGCTTCTACCTGCGCCCGTGGCAAGTCGTCTCCTACCCCGATTTGCCCGAGATCGGCCGTTTCGAAGGAGAAGCTTTCGATCCCGATGCCTGGCGTCCACGCGTTCCCTCCGGGGCATTTCTCCGCGCTCGCGACGACGACAATTTCTGGGCCGCCCTTCGAGTGATGGCGTTCACCGACGACATGATCCGAGCGGTGGTCCGAGAGGGGCGGTACGGCGACGAGGCGGCGGAGGAGTGGCTGGCCCATGTGCTCATCCAGCGCCGCGACAAGATCGGCCGCACCTATCTCGCGAGGATCAATCCGCTCGTCGAGTTCTCGATGGACGATTCGGGCGTCCTTCGATTCGAGAATGCGGCGACACGAGCCGGCGTCGCTCCGGAACCTGCCGGAGGCTACCAGGCGGCGTGGTATCGCTTCGACAACGACACCGGTGAATCCGTGCCGATTGGCCCCGTGACCGCGTCGCGCGAAGGGCGAATGGAAGCGCCCGCCGCGCTGCCCGCGGACGCGGGATTCCTCAAGGTTGCGGTGAGCGCGGTCGAGCCGCCGCACGCGTCCTGGGCGCAGCCGATTCCGGTCTACTTCCGGCGTACGGGAAATGGATGGAAGCTCGTGGGCCTTCAGAGGCTTCCTTCATCACCTTGAGCGATGATCGCGCTCGCGCTCTCGCTCGTCCTGGCGACGGGGGCCGCCCGGATCGGACCCGGTAGCGTCGGAAGCGTCTCGGGGAGAACTATCAGCCGCACCGGAGAGCCACTGCCCGGAGTCGTGGTGACGCTCTACGGCGAACCTGGCGGATTTTCCATGGCCCGGGTGACGGATGCGCAGGGAGCGTTCGCCTTTTCCGAGGTTCCCTCGGGGACCTACCGAATCGTGGCGAGCCTGCCACGTTACGAGGACGCGACGGTGGACCAGGTTCTCGTGGACGGGGAGCGCGAGATGCGTGTCGATATCCCGCTCTCCCTTCCCCGATTCGCCGAGACCGTCGAAATCCGTGCCGAAGCTCCGTCCAAGGACGACGGCAATCCCGCGCCTCCGGAGCGAATCGAGATACGGCAGCTCGACCTGCTTCCTCTCGCGACCGATCAGTTCCAGGACGCCTTCCCCCTGCTTCCGGGCGTGGTTCGCGATCCGGAGGGGAAGCTGAGCTTCAACGGATCGCGGCCGAGCCAGTCGATCCTGCTCGTCAACGGCACCAACGTCACGGATCCGGTGACCGGGGATTTCGCCATCGAGCTTCCGCTGAAGGCCATCGAAGAGGTCGAGGTGAACGACATTCCCTATTCCGCGGAATTCGGACGAGTGACCGCCGCGGTAGCGGAAGTCAAGACGCGGGGTGGCACGGACGAATGGGACGTCGACACCGGCGACCTCCTGCCCAAACCGAACTTTCGCGACGGAACCATCAAGGGCCTCAAGACCTTCGTTCCCCAGATCGGCGTGAGCGGACCGCTCAAGAAGGGAAAGCTCTGGCTCTCTCAGGGGCTCGCCTATCGCTTCGTGAGGAATCGCATCCATGACGCTCCGACCGGAGACGACGAGCGGATCCTCGAAAGTTACGACACGTTCACGCAGATCGACTGGAAGCTCGCCGAGGAGCATCAACTGACCACGACCTTTTCCTACTTTCCGCTCCAGGCCGAGAACCTCGGGCTCAACGCCCTGACCTCCGCGGAAGCGACTCCGGAGTTCGAAAGCCTGGGCTGGAACGGAGCCATCTCCGAGCGGTCGAGACTCGGCGAGTGGGTGCTCGAGAGCACGGTGGCAGTGAAGGAATACAACCTCTCGCTCCGTCCCAAGGGAGACTCGGTTTCAATCCTCACTCCGGACGGTTTACGGCAGAACTACTTCGACAACCTGGAGCGCGATACCGGTCGCGTCGATCTGCAGACGAGTGCGACTCGCTCGTTGCCGGACCTGCTCGGCGAGCACGTTCTGAAAGTGGGGGGAGGTCTCGCGCACTCCCGCTTCCACGGCATCGACCGGGGCCTTCCGATTCACGTGCTCGATGCCAGCGGAAGGCTTTTGCGGCGCGTCGATTTCGAGGGCGACCCCGCTGTGGAAGGCAGGGACCTTCAGGCTTCGATGTTCGTCCAGGACCGCTGGCGCCTCGGGCCGCGTTTGGGAATCGAAGCCGGCCTTCGATACGACTACGACCGACTCGTGGCCGAGCACCAGTTCGCTCCTCGATTCGCGATGGCCGCGTCTCTCGATAGTCGCGGCCGCACCGTCCTGCGCGCGGGATTCGGCATCTTCTACGACCATATATTCCTTTATGCCGATGGCTTCGAGCGCCTCCAGAAGCGAGTGGAAACGAATTACGGTCCCGAAGGAACGCCGCTCGGGCCCCCGATTGTCTTCGACAACCGGGTCTCACGCGACGATCTCGAATCTCCACGGAGCCTCGCCTGGAATGTCGAGCTCAACCGGGATCTTCGCCGAGGTCTTCAGCTGCGCGTGGGATATCGGGAGCGGCACGGTTCGAAGGAGATGCTCGTGGACCGACTGGTCGAGGAAGACCGGGGCACGCTCCTCTTATCCTCGAGGGGCAAGACAAGAAATCGTGAGCTCGGGTTGACCCTTCGCGTTGCCGGCGGCGCCAACAACGAGATCTTTCTCGCCTACGTGAGGTCCGCTTCCACGGGGGATCTCAACCACTTCGCGACCCTGTATCAGAATCTGCGGTCTCCTTTGATTTACGAGAACGAGGATTCGATCTTCGAGATGGATGTGCCCCACCGCTTCCTCCTCTGGGGAACCTGGAGGCTGCCCTACGATATCGAGATCGGTCCGGGGCTCGAGTGGAGGTCGGGGTTCCCCTATACGATTTTCGATGACCGCTATCGCCCGATCGGCGAGCGCAACCGGGGCGGCCGTTTTCCGAGCTTCCTCGCGTTCGATCTTCGCGTCACGCGCGGCTTGACCTTGAAAGGGCGGAGGGTTCGGGTGGGCCTCTCGGTCTTCAATCTCGGAAGCCACTTCAACCCTCGCGACGTGATCTCGAACCTCGGAAGCACCCGCTACGGGCAGTTTCTGAACAGCGTCGACATGGGAATCGCGTTTCGTTTCACGCTCGAGAAGTGAGACACCCGTCCCAGCGCTGCCCTCGCTGAATCGGTCGCGTCGACATCCTCCTCGTCCACCTATACACTTGAGCGGGACCCCGCGAAGGCGTAGTCGTCGGCAAACCTGGAACTCGGTGGATCGCTGGCAGAGAGTCAAGCAGATATTCGGCGCCGCGTTCGAGCGGCCGCCAGAGGAGCGCGGCCTGTTCCTCACCGAAGCCTGCGGCGACGACGTGGAGCTGCGCCGCGAAGTCGAGTCGCTTCTCGCCGCCGAGCAGGACGCCGGCCGGTTTCTGTCGGCGCCGATCCTGAGTCCGGAAACGGAGCGCGAGCTCACGGGTGAGCACATCGGCCCGTACCGCATCCTGGCCAAGGCGGGCCAGGGCGGGATGGGAGTGGTGTACGAGGCGGAGGACACGCGCCTCGGGCGCCACGTGATGTTAAAGCTTCTGCCGGCGAGCCTCTCCGACAGCGCTGACGCACGCGCCCGCTTCGAGCGCGAGGCGCGGGCGGCGTCCGCGCTCAATCATCCTCACATCTGCACGGTGCACGATGTCGGCGAGCACGACGCACGTCCCTTCCTCGTGATGGAACGAATGCGTGGGGAGACGCTCGCGCACACGATCGCGCACGGGCCTCCGTCGGTTGCGCGTGTGATCGATCTGGGCATTCAGGTGGCGGATGCGCTCGAGGCCGCTCATAGCATCGGGATCGTGCACCGAGACATCAAGCCGACGAACATCTTCGTCACCGAGCGAGGAGAGGCGAAGATCCTGGACTTCGGCGTGGCCAAGGTCGCCGCGGATCGCGAGCGCAGCGGGCTCGGAGCGGCCCACCGAGGATCACCTTACACAACAAGGCACGATCGTGGGGACGGTGGCGTATATGTCGCCCGAGCAGGTGCGCGGCGAGGCCCTCGACGGCCGCAGCGACTTGTTCTCGCTCGGAGTCGTGCTCTACGAAGCGGCCACGGGAAGGCTTCCATTTGGCGGCGAGGGGGTAAGCCTCGGGGAGACGTTCAAGGCGATTCTGTCCGATGACCCGGCGCCGCCGAGGTCGGTGAACCCCGACGTCTCCTCTGGACTGGAGCGGGTGATCCTGAAGGCTCTGGTCAAGGACAAGGGGCGGCGCCAACAAGAGGCCTCCGAGATGAAGGCCGACCTCGAGCGGCTGCGGGCGGATGCGCAAGTAACTACGAGGGGAGCGAGGGCGACACGAAGCCTGACATCGAGGTGGCGGCGGCCCTTGGCTCTTGTGACGGCGGCCACAGCCGCTGCCCTGATCACGTTCTGGCTGAGCGGACGCGAAAGCCGAGGCCCGGCGGTGGTCGCGCGCGAAAAACGGATTGCCGTGCTCCCCTTCGAGAACATCGGCGCGGCGGAGGACGGCTACTTCGCCGACGGGATGACGGACGAGGTGCGAGCCAAGCTCACCGGTGTCGCCGACCTGGCGGTGATCGCGGGCGCGAGCGCGGACCAGTACAAGGCCACGACCAAGTCGCCCGAGCGGATCGCCCGGGAGCTGGGCGTGTCGTACCTCCTGACGGCGAAGGTCCGATGGCAGAGGAGCGGAGAGACGAGCCGGATCCGCGTGACGCCCGAGCTGGCCGAGGTAGCGGAGAACGGGGCGCCGACGACGCGCTGGCAGCAGACCTTTGACGCGGATCTTTCCGACGTGTTCCGCGTGCAGACGGCGATCGCGACCGAGGTTGCGATGGCTCTGTCGGTGGTGCTCTCCGAGAAGGAAATGGACCGTTTGGGCCGGCGACCGACCACGAACCTGCCGGCGTACGACGCGTTCTTGAAAGGGCAAGAGATCGAGAAGCAGGGGAATGATTCCGCGACGCAGCGGCGCGCCGCCACGCAGTACGAGCAGGCCGTCGCGCTCGATCCCGGATTCGCCCTGGGCTGGGCGCGACTCTCCGGAGCCCGCTCACTCATCTACGGGATCGGCGTCGCCTCCGCGGACGCGGCGGAGGCGGCCCGCATCCCAGCGGAGCGGGCGCTCGCGCTGGCGCCAGAGTTACCCGCTGCCCATGGAGTGCTCGGCGACTACCACCGGCTGGTCACTCAAGACTTCGAAGCGGCGATCGTCTCGTATGAGCGCGGGCTGAAGCTCGCTCCCGACGACCCGGATCTCATGCGGGGCACGGCCCTGGCCCAGCAGAGCCTGGGACGTTGGGAGGAGGCGCTCGCGCACCTGGAACGCGCGAGGGAGCTGGATCCTCTCTCGTGGCGCATCGAGCGCGACCGGGCACGGACGCTCTTGTACCTCCGTCGCAGCGCCGGAGCGCGGGCGGCCTTCGATCGCGGCCTCGCGCTCGCCCCGGCGAACCTCACGCTCATCGAAGGCAAGGCCATGACCTTCCTCCAGGACGGGGACCTGGCAGGCGCACGAGCGGTCATCGCCGCCGCGCCAGAAGAGGTCGATCCCACGGCCATCGCAGCCTACTTCGCCAACTACTGGGAGCTCGACTGGGTACTGGACGACTCCCAGCGCGCCATCCTGCTCCGCCTGACGCCCAGTGCCTTTGACGAGGACCGGGGGTGGTGGGGCTTCGCTCTCATGCAAGGCGCGGGGCGGAGCGAGGACGCGGCGCGGGTACGCGAGTTCGGCGAGGAGGCACGGAAGGCGCTGGCGGACCAGTTCGCAAAAGCGCCCGACGCGACGCGGCGCGTGTGCCTCGGGCTCGTCCTCGCCTACTTGGGGAGAGAGGATGAGGGCGTGCTTGAAGGGGAGCGAGCCTTCGAGCTTGCTCGAACGGAGAACGACGCGCGGAACACACCTCACGTCCAGCACGTCCTAGCGCGCATCTACCTCCGGGCGGGGGATCGCGATCGGGCGCTAGACCTCTTGGAAGCCATTCTCGACACTCCTTACTACCTCACGCCCGGCTGGCTGCGCATCGACCCCAACTTCGACCCGCTTCGAGGTCATCCGCGTTTCGAGGATCTCGTTCGGGGAACCGCCCGATCCGGGCTTCGTCCAGCGGACCGTCAGGATCTTTCTGTCGGAGGTTTCGAACCGGGCCCGGGAAGAGGCGTCTTCCTACCGCCGCGAGCTTCCGATTCCAGGAGCGTCTCAACGTCCGGGTAGGCGTAGATGACTTTCGCGCCGTTCTGCATCAGCCCTCCGGTATCGGCCGTCGGGCCGTAGTTGCTATGGAGGTCGCGGCCGATCATTCGGAGCATCGCCGTCTGCTGTCCCCGGTGATGCGAGGTGTGTGCCACCCGGCGAACAACCACCCACGCGCGCGACCGGCGCACCTCGAAGAAATCGACCTCCTCTTCCCACCAGGGCTCGTCCTGGACCCGTAGCGCCTGGAGCCGTCTCGCGGAGTCCTCGGCGTACCGTCGAAGAAACGGAACGCGGCTTTCCTCGGACGGCAGCGGCGGCGCTCCCACGTCGATACCGAGGAACTTCCGAAACCACATGTCCTCGCTGACGCATTGATGCACCATCTGCTCGAGCACACTCCGTCCGCGCGCGTCTCCAGGGTGGGGACGGAATGAGAGGTCCTCGTCCTTGAAAGCGCTCCACACGCTCAGCACCTTCAGGCGCTCCGTCTCGTAGGTATCGATGAGGAACTCGTAGCGCACGGTCCTGTGGCCTCCCCGAAGCTCCCGGACGATTTTATGCGAACTTTCTCATCCGCGAAGTCGTCTGATAGGGAGCCATCATGCTTCGACTATCCCCTTACCTTCTCGTTCTATCCGTCCTTCCGGCCTGCGCCAAATCGACGGCCTTTCGGCTCGATTCGAAGGATATCTGGATACGTGACGTCACGGTGATCTCCTCCGAGCGGGAGGCGCCGCTTTCGAACGCGCACGTCGTCCTGCGCGGCGACCGGATCGTCTGGGTCGATACGGCCGCTCCGGCCACTACAGCCACTACAGAAAGCTCCGCGGCCGACATCGCGATCATCGACGGCGCGGGAAAGTACCTCGTTCCCGGATTGATCGACGGCCACGTTCACCTGGCGTCCGTGCCCGGGATGTCGAGTGAGCACGTGGCCCGGATGCCGGAGCTCGCGGAGGCGTACTACGAGCAACTGCCTCGAAGCTATCTCTACTTCGGGTTCACGACAGTAGTCGACGTCAACGTCACGAACCGAGAAGCCGTCGAGCGGGTCCGTTCGGCGGAGCTCGGCCCCGCGGTCCTCGATTGTGGGAACGCGCTCGTCCTGGCGAACGGGTATCCGATGGCCAATCGAGCCTTTCCGGAACGTTTCGAGCGCTATCCCAATTTCCTCTACGACGAGAGGCAGGCGGAGTCGATCCCGACCGAATACCGAGCCGAAGACCATACGCCGGAAGCGGCGGTCGCCCGCGTCGCCGACGGCGGTGGAGAGTGCGTCAAATCATTCTACGAGTCGGGCGGCGGCCGATGGCCGGTGCCGACGCTCGAGATGATGCGCCAGGTGCGCGAGCTCAGCCACGCTCGCGGGATTCCACTTCTCCTTCACGCGAACTCTCTCGAAGCGCACCAATTCGCCGCCGAGGTCGGAGTCGATGCCGTCGTGCACGGGCTCTGGAACTGGCAATCCCTCGGTCCGGATACGCCGGATATGGAAGACGAGCTGCCGGTTCCCGTACGCGAGGCGCTCGATGCCGAGCGGCGCGCGGGAATCGGGTACATGCCCTCCATGCGCGTAATGACCGGCATCGGCGACCTTTTCGACCCGGCGTTCCTCGATCAGGAAGGTCTCGCTCACGCCGTCCCTCCGGCGCTTCTCGCGTGGTTTCGCACACCCGAGGCTAAGTGGTACGCCGAGGAGATGACGGCGGACGGAGATTCCGCCGAACGACTGCGAGCGGTGTATCTCGACGCCGCGCGCAAGCGAGGCACGACGTACCTGGCCACTCAGGGAGGACGCATCCTGTTCGGGAGCGATACGCCCTCCGACACCATTTACACCAACCCTCCGGGATTCAACGGCTACCTCGAGCTTCGCGAAATGGAAGCGGCTTCGATATCGCCCCGGCAAATTCTGGCGTCGGCGACAATCGAGAACGCGCGGCTCTTCCACCTCGAGGATCGCTACGGCACCATCGAGGCAGGGAAAGTCGCGAACCTGCTGCTTCTTCGCGACGATCCTCTGGTTTCGACGTCGGCCTACGACACCATCGAAACCGTGATTCTCGAAGGGCGCGTCGTGCCGCGCGAGAGTCTCTCGGCCGCGGCGCATTAGTTTGACAGCCCGGCCAGGAAACGCCATCCTCTCGGAACGGCACTGTCATGCGCCTTCGATTCGTAACGGGACTTATCGGCATCACCGCGCTTTCGGGCTGCAGCGCCGACAAGAAGGCCGATCCGCTCAACGTCGTCCTCATCTCTATCGATTCGCTTCGCAGAGACCACGTCGGGGCTTACGGGTACCCCAAACCCACGACCCCGGCGCTGGATCGTCTCGCCGCGGAAGGGGCTCTCTTCGAGAACGTCGTCGCGGAGAGCTCCTGGACGCTTCCCACTCACATGACCCTGCTCACGGGGCTCAGCGCTCTCGCGCACGGCCTCGACAGCTTCGCCGGCGGCAGACTCGCTGATACCCACACCACGCTCGCCGAACGGCTGCGGGATGCGGGCTACCACACGTGGGGGATCTACAGCGGTCCCTACCTCCACCCGATATTTGGCTTCGGGAAAGGCTTCGAGCTCTACGAAGGCATTCTCCCGGAATCCGCTCTCGATCGGGAGGACTTCGACGTTCAGAATCCCGAAGCGGCCCGAGAAGTGATGTCGGCGAACTCGCGGGCCCACCGCACGGTGACGAGCGACGAGGTGTCCGAGAAAGCCAAAGCGCTCCTGAGCCAGCCGCGGGATCGGCCTTTCTTTCTCTTCCTGCACTATTTCGACGTGCACTACGACTACATTCCCGATGAGAGCGTCTGGAGGATGTTCGACCCGGACTACGCGGGGACGCTCACCGCGGAAGGCTACCGCAGAAACTCGGACATTCACCCGGACATGGACGCCCGGGAGCTCCAACACGTTCTCGCTCTCTACGACGGAGAGATCCTGCATACCGATCGATACATCGGCTCCGTGATCGAGACCCTCGAGCGCCAGGGACTGAGGGAGAACACGCTCATCGTAGTGACATCGGATCACGGCGACGAGTTCTTCGAGCACGGGAGGAAGGGCCACGGCCAGAGTCTCTTCGACGAAGTGCTCATGGTCCCGCTCATCGTCCGGCTCCCGGGACGCATCCCCGCCGGTCTCGAAGTCAAAGAGCAAGTCCGCCATCTCGACATCGCTCCGACGATTCTTTCCTATGCGGGGCTCGAAGCCGATCTGGAGGGCGAAGACCTCGGTGCCGCGCTCGCCCCGGGAGGATTCCTTCCCGCCCTCGACGCCGTATCGACTCTTCGCCGAAACGGCCTGTGGTTATCCCTGCGGCAGCCGGATTCCAAGTATCTCCAGAATCGAGAGGGCTCGAGCGTGACGGAGATCCTGTACGACTTGACGCGAGATCCCGGGGAACGAGCGCCCCTGGCCCGCGATGAAGTCGCGGCGAGCGAGCGATTCGACCGCCTGAGGGGCCTCCTTTCGCAAAGAGAACGATTGGCTCAGGCGCTGCGCGACGAAGGAGACACCTCGAAAGACGTCGCCCTCCCCGAGGACATAGAGGAGCAGCTCCGCGCCCTGGGTTACATTTCCCAGAATTAGCCGGATAGCTCCCGAAGCCGCGCGAACGCGCGACGGAGCGAGCGACCGCGCTTACGCATTCCGGACCAGAGATCCGAAACCCCGGCGACGCGGCTCGCCATCGATCGCAGCGTGAACGTCCGCGGCTCGACCTCCCCACGCTCGAGCTCCTCCCAGGTGCAAGGCGCGGAAACCGGCGCCCCGGGCTTCGCGCGAACGGCATAAGCGGCCGCGAACGTCGCGCTGTAGCCGTTCCGGCCCGTGTCGACGAAGATGCGCCCGCCGCGGTCGGCCTTGCTGAACTCCTGAGTGAGGTGCTTCGGATCGCGATTCACCAGGATCGCGCCGACCGCATGGGCGAAGCTCGCCACCTCGTCGAAACCGGGCCCCGGGTTGAGCGGCACGACGATATGAAAGCCCTTCGACCCCGACGTCTTCACCCAGCTCGGTAGCCCCAGCTCGTCCAGAAGGTCGCGCAGCCGGAGCGCCGCTCCCCGCAGGATTTCGGGCTCCTCTTCGGAGGGATCGAGGTCGAAGACGCAGAGGTCCGGTTGATGGAGCTTCGGCGCGCGGGATATCCAGACGTGCGGCGTGATGCAGTTCTGGTTCGCGAGCCAGAGCAAAGATCGCTTGTCGCGGACGAGGGCATGCCGCACTGTCCCATTCTTCTTCGGGACCTCGACGCGCTCGAGCCACTCGGGAAACCCCTTCGAGACGTCTTTCTGGAAAAATCCCTTCGCGTCGATGCCGGTCGGGTATCGCTCCATGGTGACGGGACGGCCGCGGACGTGCGGCAGCATCATGGGAGCGATCGATTCGTAGTACGACGCGAGCTCGCCTTTGGTGATCCCATCCGTCGGGAACAGCACTTTCTCGGGATGGGTGATCACGAGCGGAGACCGAGGAAGCGGGAATGCCGTAGCTTTCCGTGCGCCGTCCATTCGATGAATGCCACCTGCACCACGATGTCGGGTCGGACCCAGTGGGCGCGCAAGCGCGGGAGTCCGACCGCGCGTGTGAAGGGAGGCTCCGGGATCTCGAGCGCGTCGAGCCGCGCGCGGAGCTCCAGGAGGAGCTTTCGATCGAAACCCGTGCCTACCTTGCCCGCGAAGACGAAGTCGCCGCCTTCGAGGGTGCCGACGAGAAGCGCTCCCAGGCCGACTCGTCCGCCTTGCGGCTCGGTGAAGCCGCCCACAACGAGATCCCGCGTCAGCTCGCACTTCATCTTCAGCCAGTGGGGCGATCGCCGCTGCTCGTAGAGCGAGTCTCGCCTCTTTGCGATGACGCCCTCCCAGCCTTCGCGGCACGCCCGTGTCCAGGGCTCACGACCCTCGAGAGCGGCTACGCGCCTCATGGGAGGGCGAAAGGGAAGGTCTCCGATGAGAGCGCGCCGATCATCGAGAGGCAGCGAGGTGAGGTCCCGGCCATCGAGCCACATCATGTCGAACACATGGTAGGCGACTGGCCCTCCCTTTCCCCATACTCCGGTCGCCTCGCCGTCGAGAATGACCTCGCGGACCGGAAGCGCTTCGACAGCCTCGGCTACTTCCGGGTACGACGCGTTCTGGGGAAGCCGGTTGCGCGACAGCAGGCGCACGTCGCGTCCTTTCTTGAACGCGAGGAGACGAATGCCGTCGAGCTTGCGCTCGAAAATCCACTCTGGGCCTTCGAAGCGCTCCTGGGTGAGCGTCGCGGCCATCGGCTGGATCCAATCGGGAAAGTCCACGTCAGCTCTTCTGGAACCGCCACGTCGCGAACACGAGGACCGAAGTGCCGATGACGAACAAAGCGACGAATTGGGTGGTGAGCGCCTCGAAGCCGGCTCCTTTGAGGAATACCGCGCGCACGATCTCGATGTAGTGGCGCACCGGGTTCACGAGCGTCGCCCATTGGAAGACCTCGGGCATGCTCGCGACCGGGAACATGAACCCTGAAAGAAGAATCGCGGGCAGGAACACCAGGAAGCTCGCCATGAAGGCCTCCTGCTGCGTCGTCGAGATGCTCGAGATGAAGAGACCGATGCCGAGCGCCGACAGGATGTAGAGAGACGCTCGCGGCAAGGAGCAGGGCGAAGCTTCCGCGGAACGGCACTTCGAACCAGTAGAGGGCGACGGCGGTGACGATGGTGAGGTCTACCAGCCCGATCAGGGCGAAGGGAATCGTCTTGCCCGCGATCAAGATCGCCCGCGGTGAGCGGGCTCACCTTCGAGCTGCTCGAGAGTGCCGATTTCCCTCTCGCGCACGATGGCGAGCGAGGTGAGAAGGAGGCATACCAGAAGGATGAGCGCGCCGACGACCGCGGGCACGTTGTAGTCCCGACTCTCCAGGTTCGGATTGAACCAAGGCCGGTCGCGGAGCTCGATTGGGAGAGGGAAGCCTCCGCTCCTCCGGCGCGCGAAGTCGGCGACGATGCGCTCCGCATAGCCCTGCGCGACCGAGGCGGTATTGGAGTTGGTTCCGTCGAAGAGCAGCTGTAACCGCGAGCCCGCGCCCGAGCTCATGTCGCGCGAGAAGTTCACGGGAATGGTGAGGCCCACGACCGCGTCTCCCTTCTGGAGTGCCAGGACCAGGTCCGCGGGGCGGTCCGACCGGCCGACGATTTCAAAGTAGCGCGACGCGGTGAGAGAGTCGACGAGTTCCCGAGAGGCCTGGCTGCGATCGTGGTCGACCAGAAAGGTCGGTGTCTCGGAAATATCCGTCGAAACGGCGTAGCCGAAGACCAGGAGCTGGATCACGGGTGCGACGAAGATCACCCGAGCCATCCGGGGGTCGCGGAAGACCTGCCGGAACTCCTTGATGACCATGCCGGCGATCCTCTCCGCGTGGCGCTCTCACTCGAGCTCCTTGCGGAACACTCGGACCGCGGCGAGAAAACCGACGAGGCCGAACGCGACCATGAGAAGTGCCTGTGCGTGCGAGGACCTCGAGTCCGACGCCTTTCAGGAAGATCCCGCGGGTGACCACCAGAAAGTAGCGGGCGGGGATGAGATAGGTCAGCCCCTCGAGAAACGGCCGGCATGACCTTCACGTCGTACATGAAGCCCGAGAGGAGGAACGAAGGCAGATAGGTCGCGACCATGGCGACCTGAGTGGCCAGAACCTGCGACCGGGTGACGGCCGAGATGAGCATCCCGATTCCGAGAGCGCCGACGAGAAACGCGATCGAGAGCGCCATCAGGAGAAGCGGGCTTCCCCGGAACGGTACGCCGAAAGCAGAAAGCACGCCGATGGCGCTCACCGCCAGAGACGTCGAAGAGCCCGATTCCGACGTACGGAAGCATCTTTCCCAGGACCACCTCGCCTCGGGTCACGGGTGTCGCGGCGAGCTGCTCCATCGTCCCCCGCTCCCATTCCCTCGCGATGGTGAGAGAGGTGAGCATGGCGGCGATGATCATCATGATGACCGCGACGAGACCGGGAACGATCATGTTCCGGCTCGAGAGCTCCTCGTTGTACCAGACGCGGCTCTCGACCCGGATCGGTGGACGGAGCGGCGCGCCTTTGGAGACGACCTCGAGCGAGTAGGACTGGACGATGCCGCGGGCGTACCCCATGGCGATGTTGGCGGTATTGGCATCGCTCCCGTCGACGATGGCCTGTATCCGCGCGGTCCTGCCCGCCCCCGAGGTCCCGGCTGAAGTCCGGCGGAATCACGAGCACCATTCGCACCTCGCCGCGATCGATGACGCCGCGCAATTCGTCCGCGCTCTCCAGAAACGCGGACAAGCGGAAGTATCCCGAGGCGCGGAAGGCATCGAGGAGCTCGCGGCTCGCTTTCGAGCGGTCCTGATCGAGGACCGCGATTCTGGATGTCGTCCACGTCCCAGCTGATGGCGTAGCCGAAGAGGACGGTGAGGAGCACCGGGAGAAGGAACGCGAGGACGAGGCTCCGGGCGTCCCGGCGCAGATGGAGGACCTCCTTCCGGGCGACCGCGCGGAGTCTTCGCGACTCTCAATCGAGAATCGCTCCTCCCGCCTCCCGTACCCGGGCGACGAAGACGTCCTCGAGCGCGGGCGGGATCCGCCGGATGCCGGAGAGCTCCACGTTCTCCGCGCGCGAGCCGCTCGCGCAGACGCTCGGCGTCGCCCGGCCTCACGGACGGTGACGTGGAGGGCGCGGCCGAAGAGCGCCGACGTCGAGGACTTCCGGAAGGCCCTGCAGCGCTTCGATGGCGCGGAGCCCGTTCGAGGTCCGTACCTCGAAGAGAGGCGACTTCATGTCGTCGCGAAGACGCTTCGGCGTATCGAGCGCGATGAGCCGGCCCCGGTTCATGAGAGCGAGGCGGTGGCAATGCTCCGCCTCTTCCATGTAGTGCGTGGTGACGAAGACCGTGGTCCCCTTCGCGGCGAGATCGTAGATGAGCTCCCAGAAGCTCCTGCGCGACAGAGGATCGACGCCCGAGGTAGGCTCGTCGAGAAAGAGGATCGGCGGCTCGTGCAGCACCGCCGACCCGAGCGCGAGGCGCTGCTTGTATCCGAGCGGAAGCTCGGAGGTGAGCCTTCGCCTGCGATCCGCGAGTCCCGCCATCTCGAAGCGCCCACTCGATGCGCTCCTTCGCGCAGCGCTCCGGAAACTCCGTAGAGGCGGGCGAAGAAGGCGAGGTTCTCCTCGACGGTCAAGTCACCGTACAAGGAGAAGAGCTGCGACATGTAGCCGATGCGCGACTGGATCGCGGCCGTCTCGGTCAGGATGTCGAGTCCCGCGACCCATCCCTGTCCCGAGCTCGGGCTGACCAGACCCGCGAGCATCTTGATGGTGGTGGTCTTCCCCGCGCCGTTCGGTCCGAGAAAGCCGAAGATCTCGCCCTCGAGCGACCTCGAACGACACCCGATCCACGGCGACGAAGCTTCCGAAGCTCCGGGACAGCTCCCGCGCGACCACGGCGGCGCTCACGCCGCCTCCGCGCTTTCCACTGCCTCGATGAACCGGTCCTCGAGAGTGGGAGCGATTGCGGCCATCTCGTGAATCTCGACTCCCTTTTCGCGGAGAGCGGCCTCGAGTGCCTCGCGATCCCGTTCCGCCGAACGGACGCTCACGTGCAGCCGATCCCCGAAGATCGCGGTGCGAAGAACTGCAGGGTGCTTCGACAGGATTTCCCGCGCCTCACGAAGAGGCGTCGCGCGCAGATCGAGAATCTCGCCGTCGATGCGCCGCAGGAGCTCCTCGGGAGTGCCCGAGTCGAGAATCCGTCCGCGGTGGAGAAGAAGCAGCCGATCGAACCTCTCCGCTTCGTCCAGATAGGCGGTGCTGACGACGGCAGTCACGCCGCGCGCGACCATCTCGTGCACCATGAGCCAGAGATCGCGGCGCGAGATGGGGTCGACGCCGAAGGTCGGCTCGTCCAGAAGGAGAAGCCGCGGCTCGTGAATCAGAGCGCACGAGAGCCCGAGCTTCTGCTTCATCCCGCCGGAGAGCTTTCCCGCGAGTCGGTCCGAGAATGGCTTCAGGCTCGAGAACTGAAAGAGCCTCTCGAGCCGAGCGGCCCGCTCGGCGCGGGGCACTTCGTAGAGATCGGCGTAGAAGGCCAGGTTCTCGAGGACGGTCAGGTCGGAGTAGAGCCCGAAACGCTGCGACATGTAGGCAATCCCGGTCTTGATCCTCTCGGGATCCCGCGCCACGCTCGCCCCGAAGATCTCGGCATCCCCCGACGTCGGGCGCAGGACTCCCGCGAGCATCCGGAGAAGGGTCGACTTTCCGGCCCCGTCCGGGCCCACCAGGCCAAAGAGCTCTCCCGCGGCCGCTTCGAAAGAGACGGCGTTTACCGCGGTCTCACTTCCGAAGTTCTTGGTCAGCCCGAGGGCCCGAACCGCCGGGCTCACGAAGCATCCAAAGCGGGCACTGTGGCCACGTCGAGGACGACGTCGGCGGGCATTCCCGGTTTCAAATCGCCTTCCGGGTCGGAGGTGATGCGGACCTCGACCGCGTACACCAGCCGCACGCGCTCTTCGGCGGTCTGCACGTTCTTGGGGGTGAACTCCGCCTCGGGAGCGATGAACCGCACCTCTCCTTCATAGGTCCTTTCGCGGAAACGTGTCGCAGCGGATCGAAGCCGAGGCGCCCACCCGAACCGCTCCGATGCGATCCTCGCGGACGTAGATGCGCACCCAGCGATCGTCGGGATTCAGAAGCGTGAGCACCGCAGCGCCCGGGGAGACCGCTTCGCCCGGCTCGCGATGCCGCACCGTGACGAGGCCGTCGAACGGGGCTTCGAGGATCATCTGGTCGAGCGCGGCGTCGATGGCGCGGAGCGATGCATCCGCTTGAGCGAGCGCCGCTCTTTGCGCTTCGATCCTCTCGCGCCGCGGTCCCGCTTCCAGAAGCCCGAGCCCCTCACCGGCGCGCTCCAGCTCTTTCTCTGCGAGCTCGACCGCGAGCTCCGCTTTTTCGAGCGCTTCTTTCGGGAGCGCTCCCCCCTCTTGCAGCGTGCGGCTGCGCTCGAGGTCTCTCTTCGAATCTTCGAGCCTCTTCTCCGCCGCGTCCCGCGCCGCGCGGGCCTGCGCTACCTCCTCCGTGCGCGAGCCCGACTCGAGCTCCCGCAGCAGCGCGCGCGCGGATTCGATGCGCGACAGGGCCTCGTCCCGCCGCGCGAGCGCTTCGCTCCGGTCGAGCCGCGCGAGCTCGTCTCCGGCCGCCACTCGGTCTCCTTCTCGGGCGGTGACCGCTTCGATCCTCCCGGCCACGGGAAAACCCAGCTGCGCTTCGGTGGCTTCGACCGTTCCCGAGGCTTGAAGCCCGCTGTCAGGCTGAATCGTGCGCCACGGGAGGCGATCGCGAAACGCATATGCCATGACGGCGGCGAGAACGATCGCCGCCGCGAGAAACCGGGCTACTTTCATGACTTCAGGGCTCGTTCGTCAAGTTCTGTTCGATCCACTCCGGGCTCAAGCTTCCGGCGACGCGCGCGAGCTCTGCCCGGGCCGCGACCTCCGCGTATCGCGCCTCGATGACGCCCGCCTCCGCGGCAAGGCGATCCGCCTCCGCGCGAACGTAGTCGACCTCGGTCCCGACGCCGGTCTCGAGCCGCAGCTTCTCGATCCGACTCACCTCGTCGAACCGGGCGACCGCGGTCGCGAGACTCTCGATCCGGGCGTCCGCTTCGAGAACAGCGCTGATTCCACGGTCGACCTCACCGGCGACTTCGATCTCCATCCACCGCAGTCGTTCGGCTGCGCTTCTGGCCGCGGAGACGTTCCGGGCCACGGCGCTCGATACCGTGCCGCCGTTGAAGAGCGAATAGGTCGCCGATAGGCCAACGTTCCATTCGAGCGAGTTCTCTCCGGAGAAGCTTCCGTAGTTGATGTATCGACCGTCCACCTGGATCGACGGGAATTTCCTGCCCTCGCTCCCGTCGACGGTAGCCTCCGCGACGGCGAGCTCGTCTTTGGCCTGGCGCGTCTTCGGGCTCGACTCGAGGGCACCCCGAAGGATCTCGTCCCGAGGGGGAAGATCGCCCACGGCGAGCGCGACGGGGACGAGGTTCTCGGCATGTGCCTCAGAGGCTTCGATTCCGACGAGGCGGGCGAGGTTTCTCTGGGCGAGGTCGAGCGAAGAAGCGAGCCGGACCCGCTCCGCGCGTGCCGCCGCAATCGAGGCTTCGACCCTCAGAACGTCGACCGTCGCCGCGCGGCCCACGTTGAACACCTGATTCACCCGGGAGAGCTCGGCCGCGAGCGCCTGGAGCGAGCGGTCCTGGGCTTCGAGCGTCCGCGCGAAGGAAAGGACCGAAAGGTACTGCTGGATGACCTGCGACAACAGGCGCTGCCGAGCTTCCAGAAGTGAGGACTGGGCGCTCTCCCTTCTGGCCCGGCTCTCTTCGATGCGCGCCGAACGGCCGCCGCCGTCGAAGAGGAGATAGCGAAGGTCCGCCTGTGCCGTCCAGAGGTTCCGGTCGAAGGGAGGAAGGAGGTCGAGATTGAACGCGTGAATGGGGAAGACGATCATGGGATCCTGAAAGCGAGTCATGCTCGCCCCCACGCTCACGGTCGGAAAACGCGCTCCCGCGGCCTCCTCGATCGCGGAATCGGCCGCTTCGACCTGGGCCGCCGAAAACTGAACGCTCGGGTAGTACGAGAGCGCCCGGGTCGCGGCCTCGCCGAGCGTGAGGCGCTCCTCCCCGGCGACCATCGCTCCGAAGAGAAATCCCACGAGCGTCGCTACCACGGCATCCTCCGCTCGGTGTGTTTTCGGCCCTTCTCCGCGGCCTCGCGGTCCGCGGAGCCGATCATGACTCCTTCCTCGAGCATCGACAGGACGTCCTCCGGCGTCACCGAGTTCAGGAAAAAGATTCCGGCCGCCTTGGTGGCGGCGAGCACCCGTGACCGCGCCCGCTGCATCGGCTCGGGGAAAGGACCCGGAGGTCGTTCGAGAAAACCGAATGAGAACCCCATGTCACCGGGCCCCCACTCGGCGAACGCGATACCCGGGACTCGCGTCGTCGCCTCCGCGGTCTCGAGAGCGTGGCGGTCCTCGATCTTGATCCCGAGGAGAAGCTCGCCTTCCCGGTTCAAAGGCCACGGGTCCGCGACCCGGAGGTACTCCTTTTCCGGGATGCCCCAGATCGATGCGGCGTAGCCCTGGCTTCCGCTTCCTCGAAGTCCTTCTTCGAGTCCTTCGCCCACCTTCTGCGCGTGAAACGGGTAGCGGCTCGCGGCGACGAAGACGCGAACCGCCGCTTCCGAACGGGCGTGGCAGAGAAGGACGCCGTGCACCCCAGAGGCGAGCACCTGCTGCACCACCCAGAAGTTCGCGCGCATCGACGGCTCGTCGAGACCGAGAACCGGGAGGGAGACGATGACCGCAGGAGTCCGGTGGCCGCTCGGCGTAGGTCCGCCGTCGACGAGCCCGCGCATGAACTCCCGGAGCTCCGTCATGTCGAAGGCCCCGTGCTCCAGCTCGTAATTGACGTAGTCCGCCCAGGTGTGGGCGAGCGCCTTTCCTTCCTCGTATCCACCACGGCTCGTCGTGTAGTAAACGGGCTGACCCTGCTCGAGAAGCTCGATGGCTTTGTTCACGCGCCTGGGCTGCATCGATGCCGCGGCGAGCAGAATCAGGAGAACGCTCATTTTCGGGCCGCACGCCAGAGCGAGTACGCGGGAAAGCCCGCGAGCGAGATCAGAAGGCCGATGACGGGCGCCCAGTCACCGCGGGCCGCGTTGCTCCAGGCGATCCCCACGAGAAAGACACTCACCACGACGACGAAGACCAGCGGAACCAAGGGGTACCCCGGCGTACGATAAGGGCGAGGCGCGTCCGCCATCGTCCGTCGAAGGACGAAGATCGCCGCGATGGCGAAGACCAGCGCCGTCCATTCCACGAGAACGAAATACGTCGAGAGCCTTCCGAAGCTGCCAAGCCAGAAGATCAAAATGACGGTGATCGCGCCCTGCACCAGGAGAGCGACGTGCGGTGTCGCGAACCGGGCATGGCATCGACCGAGGATCGAAAAGCCGAGGCCGTCTCGAGCCATCGCATAGGGGACGCGGGAATTCGTCAGCACGATGGCGCAGAGAGTACCGAAAACGCTCGCGAGGATCGCCGCGTTCATCGCCGCTCCGCCGATGGGGCCGAAGAGATCGAACGCCACCCGCCGCGCGACCACCGTCTCCTGCGCGATCTCGCCGACCGGAAGGCTCAGGTGGTACATGAGATTCGTCGCGAGATAGAACACGATCACGATGAACATTCCGCTCAAGATGATGCGGCGGATCTGGCGGTCGGGATCCTTGACCTCGCCCGCTACGAGACCGAGATATGCCCATCCGTTATACGTAAAGATGATGAACGCCGCGGCCTGCGCGAGACCTCCCACCGCGACCTCTCCCCCGGAAGCGAGGCGCGAGCTGTCCCATCCGCCGGCGGCGAGAGCGAGAAAGAAGAGCGCCGCGATGGCGGCCATCTTGATCGCGGTGAAGAGGCTCTGCACCGTCGTCGCGAGCGCGACACCGAGAACGTTGACGACAGTGAGAACGAGGATGATCCCCGCCGCGATCGCCTTCAAGGCGAAGGGAGAGGTCGCGCCCGCCTGACCGCCGGAAAGCTCGACGAGCTGTTCGGCGAAGAACATCGCGACCGCGCCGAGCGAGGCCGGGATGGCGCCCACGAGATACATCCACCCGAAAGTGAACGCCGCCGCGTCGCCGTAGGCTCTCTGCAGGATGACGTACGTGCCCCCGGTCCTCGGCAGGAGCGACGAAAGCTCGGCGAGAGTCAGCGCCCCGCAAAGGCTCACGAATCCGAACACCACCCAGAGCGCGAGGATGATTCCGGGACTCGGGAGAACTCGCGCGATCTCCGCCGGCGTGCGGAAGATGCCGCTTCCCACGATGCTTCCGATGACGATCGCGACTCCGGCCCAGAAACCGATGGCCCGCTTCAGGTCGGCCGCGGAAGGATCGCCGGGTGGGTTGAGCAACTCCCGGCGATCCTAAGAGCGCTTTCGACTTCGAGTCAAGGGAGTCGAGAATCAGCTCGCGTTCATCTCGCGAGCGCGATCTCCCGCGCCGACGAGACGAGACTCAAGAACTCGCTGCGATACTCATCCGGTGACGTCGAGAGGCCCTCGCGGGCGAGACCGAGCGCTTCGTCGAAGCTCCACTCGCCGCGGTAGGGCGAGTCTCGAAGCGTCATCCCGAAGGCCGCGACGGCGGCGGCCCACTTGAAATCCGTGGTGACGTCATCGAAGTCCTGGAAGTCGCGCTCGGTCAGCACCCGCTGAATCTCCCGGCTCCGGATCCCATCGGGGTTCTTGTAGCGAAGCTTGAAGGTCAGAATCTCTTCCGTCTCGGCCGCGCGGCTCAGCTGCGCGGGTCGCTGGTACTTGAGCCGGCCCGCTTCGGCAAGATCGATGGATTCACCCGAGGGCACGATCTCGTAGAGCGCCGTCACACGATGTCCCGCCCCCACGTCCCCGGCGTCTTTACGGTCGTCGAGGAAGTCCTCGGCCTCGAGCACACGGTTCTCGTAGCCGATGAGGCGATAGGCCTCGACGCGAGCCGGGTTGAACTCGATCTGGAGCTTGACGTCCTTGGCTACGGTCACGAGCGTTCCCGTCGCCTGCTCGTAGAGGACCCTCCGCGCCTCGTGGGCCGTATCGATGTAGGCGTAGTTTCCATTTCCTTTGTCCGCGAGCTTCTCGAGCGTCGAATCCTTGTAGTTCCCCATTCCGAAGCCGAGCACCGTAAGGAAGACACCGGATTTCGCCTTCTCCTCGATGAGCCGGACGAGCGCCCCTTCGTCGCTGATACCCACGTTGAAATCACCGTCCGTCGCGAGAATGACGCGATTGATCGCGTCCTTCCGGTACTGCTCGCCCGCGATCCGATACGCGAGCTCGATGCCCTCTCCGCCGTTCGTCGTCCCTCCCGCCTCGAGCCGGTCGAGAGCTTCGAGGATCTTCGCCCGCTCGACTCCTTGCGTGTGCGGGAGAACGAGGCCGGAGGCACCCGCGTAGACCACCATCGCGATCGCGTCGTCGTCTCGAAGATGCGAAGTCAGCATGCGGAGCGAGCTCTTCACCAGCGGGAGCTTGTTGTCGTCCTCCATCGAGCCCGAGACGTCGATGAGGAACACCAGGTTGAGGGGCGCGCGGGCTCCCTCCTCGATTTCCTTCGCCTTGAGACCTATGGCGAGAAGCCGGTGCTCCGTCTTCCACGGACAGGGAGCGAGCTCGAGGCGGACGGCGATGGGATCCTTTCCTTTCGGATCCGGATATTCGTATTCGAAGTAGTTCAGGAGCTCTTCGATGCGGACGCTGTCCTTGGGCGGAAGCTCGCGCTCCGTGAGAAAACGGCGCATGTTCGAGTAAGAGGCGGTATCGACGTCGGTCGAGAACGTCGAGAGCGGGTAGTGCGACGCCCGCTGGAAGGGGTTGTCCAGGATGTAGTCGTAGGACTCGGTGATGAACCGGTCGCTCGGCACCCGAACCCGTCTGAGCACGTCGTGCGCCGACTCCTGACGGGAAGCGATCGCCGAAGCGGAGACGGAGATACGAGGCGTCTCTGCCGTCACGGTGATCGTTTCGGTCAAAGCCCCGATTTCCAAGGTTACGCGGAGTCCCTGGGTGCGGATACCCGGGACCAGGCCCTCGAGGGTCCTGGTCATGAATCCGGCGAGCTCGACGCGAAGACGGTACGTCCCGGATTTCAGCTTCCTGAAGGCGAACTCCCCTTTCTCGTTCGTGACCTGGGTTTGCTCGCTTCCATCGGGGAGAGTGAGAACCACTGTCGATCCGGGAAGCACTTCCCCCTGGAAGTCGGTCACGACACCCGAGATTTCGTCGAGCGCGACCCCGGGAATGAGCGAGGCGAGGAGGATCAGACCAATGCCGTAGCTCCGAGTCATGGCGCACCTTCCTTGTGAGCTTTTGTGGTTCGTGGCGGCTGCTGCCTCGGAGCCGGCTCCGCAAACAATTATGTATTCAAATAGCTTGCCAACGCGCGAGGTATCGCCATTCAGCGAGACAGGATGCGGAGTTAGCGAGGCGAGACGTCCGCGCCGTGCGCGGAGCGAATCAAGAATTTGAATGACGCGAACGATCCGTTGGAGCGCTCTACTTCTTCGTCCGCGGAGACGTTCCGAGGACGTCGCCTTCCGTCGTGACGCCGAGGCCGTTCAGCACGCGGTTCGCGTAGTTGAAGTAGCTGACCACCTGATTGGCTTCGAGAATTTCGCCGTCGCTCGCCCCCGCGGCCCGCAGGATCTCGACGTCTTTCCGGTTCAGGTGATTGGGGGCGAGCGTCAGCTTCTTCGCATAGCGCAGGAGCTCGAGCTCCTTTCCGGAGAAGACGCTTTCCGGGCGGTCGCGCGAAAGCGCCTCGTGAATCCGCTCGAAGCGAGTATCGTCCGCGAGCGCGACCCTCAGACCTTCGGAGTGATGGGCGGCGCTGTACTCGCAGCCGTTGAGAATGCTCGTGTAGACGCCGAGCGTCTCGAGGAGCCAGGGCGGCATCTCGTTTTCCGGGTGATGGAGGACGGATCGATACAGCGCGTAGTGGCCTTCGAGCGTGTGCGGCCGGAGGGAGTGCACCTTCACCACGTTGTCGACGTTGCCGCTCGCGCCCTTCACGACGTCGTAGATTCGCCGGAGCTCACCGTCCGACTCGTCGTAGGGGATGACGCGAATCCAGGCGATTTCCGTGAGGGCGAGAGCGAGCGCGGGATCAGCATTCGAGCCTCCTGAGAAAGCGAACGGAAAGCGCAGGAGCATTGGAATCACCTCCTCCAGTCGTCGAATCCCGAGGAATGATAGCATTCGCGCTCAGGAGGGTTCCCCATGAAAACCTGGCTGGCGTTCTCGCTTCCCATGCTTCTGTCGCTGTCGCAAAACCGCGACCGCGTGGGCGAGGTGCAGGAGGTCGCCCCCGGCGTCTACTTCCACCAGGGAAACCTCGACAAGGGACACTGCAACCAGGGGTGGGTGGTCTTCAAGAACTTCATCCTGGTCATCGACGGGAACTTCCCCGAGGGCGCCGAGGAGGTCGATCGCCAAGATACGGAAGATGACCGACAAACCCATCCGGTTCGCCTTCGACACCCACCATCACGGCGACCACATGTACGGAAACAAGGTCTGGGTCGACGCCGGCGCGGTTCCCGTCGCCCACGAGGGAGTCGATCGCGGAGACGAGACAAATACGAGCCCGCTCGCTGGAATGAAGCCGCGAAGGAGCGCAAGGACGTCCGCGAGAGCGAGCTCGTGCTTCCGGTCATTCGCTATCCCGATCGAATGGTCTTCGACGATGGAACGATGCGCGTCGAGCTTCTCCATTTCGGAGTCGCCCACACGCACGGCGACGGCTGGGCATGGCTTCCGAAAGAGAGAATCCTCTTCAGCGGCGACGCCTGCGTGAACGGGCCCTACAACTTCGTGGCCGACGGCGAAATATCCCGGTGGATTGAGACGCTGACCAAGGCGCGCAAGCTCGAGCCGCGCGTGGTCGGTCCGGGGCACGGCCCGATCGCCGATGCGAGCGTTCTCGCCGATCAGCAGGCCTACTTCCAGGAGCTCTCGCGGCTGGTCTCCGCCGCGAAGAGCCAGGTGAAAACCGCGGCGGAGATGGAGGCCCGAGTTCCCGCGCTTGCGCGAAGAAATCGTGAAGAACGCCGTCGATCGCTCGCTACGTCGGCGACGGCTTCACCGCTCAGGTCGAAAAAGTCTGGGTCGAGATGGGCGGAGGAGCCGTTCTCCTCGTCGCCGCTCGCCCTCCACCGGGACCAGCACGAGCGCCATCACGGCGCTCGGGCACGACCGTCGTTAAGCGGTTTCTCCTCGGATCGCGCCTCGACTTCGAACGGGTTCCGCCAGTAGCCGTAGCGGAAGTGAAACCAGACGTAGAGGACCGCGAAACGAACGAGCCCGTGCTGCTTCCACTGCCGCACGTGGACCGCTTCGTGCCTCAGGATGGATTCTTCGAGGTGCTCCGAGTCGCGTGAAGACGTGGTTCCCGAGAGTCATCGCGACGTATTTGCGCGGAAGCGCCCATCGGGCGAACCGGGAGCGATAGTGGACCTTCACCGACTGGGCTAGAGACCCGCGACCGGGACCTTTCCGTCCGCCGGGATCTCTCCCCGCAGGAGCCTCACGAAGGCGTCCGCGTAGACGAGCTGGTTTCCGTAGAAGCCGCCCTCGCCGTAGCCGACGACGAAGGCCGAGACGTCTCGAAGGTCTTTCACGAGGTACGGATTTCCGAAGGAGAGAACGATGCTCCGAGCTCCTCCGGCACCGAGAAGCCTCGCATGAGCTCGAGGTCTTTCGGAGGAAGGAGCCCGCCATCCCGATACACGTTTCGCTGGTGAAAGAGCGCGACCACGACGGTGTCCGCACTCCGCGCGGCCGCGCGGGCGGCCTCGTACCGCGCGGGATCGACTCCCGGACCAAGGAGAAACGCGTCCCGTGGCGCGAGTCCGTCTCTCAGCTTCTGGGCCGCAGCGGAAGGGGCCGGGTCGCCCTCGTTCTTCTGTATCGAGACGTAGACGATCTTTCCCAGCTTCTCGAGGGTCGTGGGAAAGACTCCTTTGTCGATCAGGACGGTGAGCGACCGCTCCGCGATCTCCCGCACCAGGTCACGATGAGCTTTCGCCCCCACGATCGAAGCGATCCGCTCGGTATCGACGAGGGAATTGCGATGAAGTCCGAGCCGCGCCTTCCAATAGAGGACTCGCTCGACGGACGCGTCGATGCGCGCGACTGCGGGAGATCGCCGTTCTCGACCGCTTTCACCAGAGCTTCGATCATCGCGACGGCGTTCGCGGGCTTCAGCAGAACGTCGTGACCGGCCTGGATCGCCATGACTCCAGCCTTCTCCGCTCCGAAGCGCTTCCCGACTTTCGGATACCACAGGTCGTCGGTAGTGAGCACGCCGCGGAAACCGAGGCGTTCCCGCAGCCAGTAGGAAGCGAGCCGAGGCTCGACGCTCGCGGGAAGATCCGAGCCTCCGGTAAGAGAGGGGATCTGGATGTGCTCGCTCATGACGAACGCGACCCCCGACTCGATCGCCGAGCGAAACGCGCGAAGGTCTTCGGCTTCGACCCGACCCTCCGGCTTCCCGTTCAAGAGAAATTCGTCGTCCAGGATCGTGACGTCGCCGCGGCCCGGGTAATGCTTCGCCGTCGCGAGCATTCCGTTCTCCTGGTAACCGCGGATATACGCCCCGGCCATGCGAGAGAGAAGCTCCAGATCCGATCCGAAGGAGCGCACGCTCAAGACGGGATTGTCCGGAAGCGTCTGGACGTCGACGACGGGAGAGTACGTGAGATGAATCCCGATCGCGCGCCCTTCGAGGGCGCCGACGCGACCGACCTCGTACGCGAGCCGTTCGTCGCCGATCGCGGCGAGCGCCATGTTCGCGGGGAACTCGGATGCCCCCTGGAACTGCTGCCCCGGCCCTCCCTCGAAGTCCGCGGAGACGAGTATCGGAATGCGAGCCCGCTTCTGGAGGTTGTTCAGAAGCTCGGCGGTCTCGTGCGGAGACCCGCCGTAGACCACGAAGCCTCCGATTCCGTACTCCTCCGCGAGCCGGCTCCAATAGCGGAAATCCTCGGCGTCTTCCGAGATATAGCCGCCGCGAATCTGCTCGCAAACCATCTGCGCGGCTTTTTCGCGGACGGACAGAGAGGAGAGCGTCTCCTTCGCCCAGCGAAGCGCCTCATCGTCGTTCTGCCCGAAAGCCGCGCCGGCGCAGGCGAGCGAGAGAAGCGCGAGGAGTGCCCTCCGCATCATGACCGGGCGCAGATCTCGAGGATCCGCGCGAGCTTCCCCTCCCGGAACACGAACTCCTGCATCGCGTGGAGATCGTAGCGCCGGCCGTCTTCGGCGTACCGCCCCTGCTCGCGCACGATGCAGACGACGGCTTCACCCTGCGCCACGATCGAGAGCACCACCGGGTTTTGTTCTTCGAGCATCGCGAAGTTCTTGCGCACCGCGTCGAGAAACGCGGGTGCTCCTTCCGCGCTCCGGATGAACGGAACGTCCGGAGGAGCGAGGATCTGCAGGCTCACCGAATCGGAGAGGACGCCGGCGAACGCGTCGTAGTCGTCGCGGGCGATCGCCTCGACCATCGTCTTCACCGCGGCCACGTTCTGCATCTCGAGACTCTTGCTTCGAGCGTCCGGGTCGCCTTGAGTGAAAGCTCCCTCGTAGGTCTCGGCGCACTCCTTCATTCCCTTCCGCACCATGGCACACCTCCCCAATGGCTCATCATAGTCTCGATCAGGGCAGAAAGAGGAACGCGGCCGCAACGATGAGTGTGGGGACGGCCGCACCCGCCGCGAGGTAGAGGGGCGACACTCCATCCGGAAAGTGCCTCGCCAGCACCGCCTGCCCCGCGGGATTGGGAGCGTTCGCGATCACGGTGAGCCCGCCCGCGGCCATCGCGCCCGCCACGACGGCGTACTTGAGCTCCTCGGTGAGGCCCGGGACCAGCGAGGCCAGGTAGGTGATGGCGGCATTGTCGTTGAACGCGGTCAGCGCCATCGCTCCGCCGAAGAGCGGAAGCGCGTCGAGGCGGCTCAGGAGCGGCGCGATCCACCACTGCTGGAGCGAGCCGTGGATGACGAGACCGCCGAGGAAGAAACCCACGAGAATCGGAGGCCCGAGACGGAGCTCGCTTTGATAGGGGGCGGTCGCGTGCATGAACGCGATGAGGAAGAGCAGACCCCCGATGAAGAGCACCGGGGTGTGGGCGGTGAACACGGTCCATCCGAGAAGCGCGAGATGAATGACCGGTCACGGCAGCCGGGATTTCGAGGGCGCCCCTCTCAGCTTTCCGGTGCGCGGCGCCTTCGCGGCAAGAGCTCGAAGCTCCTTTCTAGCGAAGACGGCATAAAGAGCGTTCGACGACGAGGATCCCGAGGAGCGCCTTCCAGCCGAAGTGCCTCAGCATGTAGGGCGTGTCCCATCCGAACTTCTCGGCGACGATCAGGACCGGGGGAGCCGCGAAATGAGTCAGCGTCCCGCCGACCGACACGTTCACGAAGAGAAGCCCGAGCGTTCCATAGGCGAGCCGGCGGCGACACGCCGAGAGAGTAGACGCGCTGCCCGAGGAGGAGGGCGCTGAGGGTCATGGCGGCGGGCTCGGTGATGAGGGACCCGAGCAGCGGGCCGAGCGTGAGAATCGAAACCCACCACGCGAAAGGCGTTGCCCCGCCGAGCGCCGGCCACCGCGCCCATCATTTTTTCGGCGAACGCCAGCACGGGCCGAGTGGAGGCGATCGCCATGATCACCACCACGAAGGCGGGCTCGTTGAAGTTCACGCTCTCCATGAACGATTCCGCCGTGTGCCAGCCGCGCGCGAGAACGATCACGAAGAGGAGCGGCACGACCCAGATGCCGAAGACCGCCTCCACCTCGCCGAAGAAGTGCGCTGCCTCCGCTTTGAAACTGTGCTCGGTGTCGCCCGGCTTCGAGCGCGTGCGAGAGCCGGGTGAAGCGGGGCGCCAGGAACGTGTGCAGGATCGCGACGAGGAAGATCGCGGTCGCGACGAGGTTCAGCGGCTCGGCCTGCGCGCGCGAGGCGAGCACCTGGAAGAGCGAAAGACCCTCCTCCCCGGTATAGCTTTCGAGCGGGGGTGGGAAGTTCGGCACTTCGTCATTCGGAGAAAGGAAGCGCGCTCTGCTCGCGAATCCTGTCGGGGAAGGCCGTTCCACCGGTCAGGGCGATGCGCACCGCTTCCTCGACGCTCAGGTCCGGAAAATGCAGGTCGGTCCACGGGTAGCAGACGACCGTCCCGAGGTAGAGATGATTCGTCGGCACGTAGACCGACGCCCAGGTTTCCGAGTTTCCGCTCGACGCCTTCCGACTGGAACTCGCGCGTCAAGAATCCGAGAGCAAGGCCGGTCGTGCCCGCGTAAGGCACCAGCACCACGCGCTTGAACCCCGACTCGTTCTCGGGCGAGAAGGCGCTCACGAGCTGCTTCACCGGGACGTAGATGTCCTTGAAGATCGGAATCCGCGCCATGATGTGCTCGCCTTGACCCAGGAGCCTCGAGCCGACCACCGTGGTCGCGACGAGGCCCACGATGGTGACCAGGACGAGCGCCGAGGCGAAGCCGAGACCCGGGATGCTCCTGCCCGAGGAGCCAGTCGAGGAGCGGGCTCATCGTGCCTTCGATGAGCCGCGCGATCCAGACCAGCACGAGTCCGCTCACCAGGAGCGGAAGCACCACGATGAGTCCGGCGACGACGCTTTTCTTGAATCGATTGCTGACAGCCACGAGAGCAGTCTACCCGAGGCTCACGCGAGAATCTTCTCCACGACGTCGCCCTTTACGTCGGTGAGCCGAAAATCCCGTCCCAGGAACTTGAAGGTGAGCCGCGTGTGGTCGATGCCCAGAAGATAGAGCATGGTCGCATGCAGGTCGTGGACCGAGACCACGTCCTCGACGGCGTGATAACCGAGCTCGTCCGTCGCGCCGTGGCTCACTCCGCCGCGAATTCCGCCGCCGGCGAGCCACATCGAGAATCCCTTGATGTGGTGGTCCCGCCCGTCGCTCTGCGCCATGGGCGTCCGTCCGAATTCCCCGCCCCAGAGGACGAGCGTTTCGTCGAGCATCCCGCGCTCCTTCAAATCCTTCACCAGCGCCGCCGACGCGCGATCCACTTCGTTCGCTTTCATCACGATGTCGGGCCGGATCCGGGTGTGATGGTCCCAGTCGCGATGATAGAGCTGGATGAAACGAACCCCGCGCTCCGCGAGCCGCCGCGCGAGAAGACAGTTGGCGGCGAAAGAGCCGTCCATCTCGGAGACTCCGTACGACTCGAGCACCGACCGCGGCTCGCCGGAGAGATCCGTGAGGGCGGGGACGCTCGACTGCATGCGGAACGCCATTTCGTATTGGCTGAGCCGCGCCGCGACTTCGGGGTCATCGATCCACTCGGAATTGGTCCGGGTGAGAGCGGCAACGGCGTCGATGACGTCCCGCTGCTCGGAGTCAGTGACCCCCTCCGGGTTGCGCAGGTAGAGAACGGCGTCGCCCTTCGATCGGAACTGCACTCCTTGAAAACGGCTCGGAAGAAATCCACTGTGCCACTGGCGGGCGGCGATCGGCTGCATCTGGCCGCCCCGTCCCTGAGAGACGAGAACCACGAATCCCGGGAGATCCTCGGCCTCCGCTCCGAGACCGTACCAGACCCAGGAGCCCGCGGAGGGTCGGCCGGAGATCTGAGTCCCGGTGTTCATGAAGGTATGGGCGGGGTCGTGGTTGATCTGTTCGGTGGTCATCGATCGCACCACCGCAATCTCGTCGGCGATTCCACCGATTTGCGGAAGGAGAGCCGACATCTCCTGCCCCGATTTTCCGTAGCGGACGAACGGATGCTGCGGCCCGAAGCATTTGAGAGGCTGGCCCTGGAGCTGGGCGATGGGCTGTCCTTCGGTAAACGAAGGAGGCATCGGCTCACCGTCCATCGCCGCGAGCTTCGGTTTGTGGTCGAAGAGCTCCAGATGAGAGGGCCCGCCCGCCTGATAGAGCTGGATGACCCTCTTCGCTCTCGGCCGGAAGTGAAGCGGGTCGATGACGCCGCGGCCTCGCTCCTGAGACGTCCGCCGCCTTCGGAGTGAACGACGCCAGAGCGAGCGCGCCGAGACCCATGCCCGAGCGCGAGAGGAACGCGCGCCGCGTCATACGCCTTCGGAGCTCGGCGAGGTCGTTGGTCCAGATCTCCATTCCCGCTCTCAGTGTCAAGGCCTCGTGATGAACTCGGGTAGATTGAGAATCGCCCGCGCTACCGACGTCCAGTCCCGGTGCGCCTCGTGAAGTCCTCGCAGGATCTCGAGCTCTTCGACCCTCGGAGGGCGCGAGAGCGCGCGCCTCATGGCCCAATCGATCCGCGCCTCGAAGGACTCGCCTCCCTCGTCCTGGATCTTCCGGGCGAAAGCCCGCGCGGCTTCGACATAGGTGGGGTCGTTGAGCAGAACGAGGGCCTGCTGCGGAATGTTCGAGCGCGTTCTCTCGGCGACGCATTCTTCCCGCGAAGGAGCATCGAAAGCGAGAAGGCTCGGGTGCGGAAACGACCTCTGCCACCAGGTGTAGAGCCCGCGGCGATACTGGTCCTCTCCCGGTGAGCCTTCCCACTCGCGCGGCGGGAAGTTCAAGTACGCCCAATATCCGGGCGGCTGGTAGGGAAAAACGCTCGGACCGCCCACCTTGGAAGAGAGGAGACCCGCGACTTCGAGCGCGCTGTCCCGCACCATCTCCGCTTCGAGGCGAAACCGCGATTGCCGCGCGTAGAAACGATTGTACGGATCGCGATCGAGAAGCTCTCGAGACGCGACGGAGGAGCGGCGGTAGGCAGCCGAGGTCACGATGGCGCGGACCATCCGCTTCACGTCCCAGCCGCTTGCTACGAGCTCGACGGCGAGCGCGTCGAGAAGCTCCGGGTGAGTCGGCCACTCCCCCTGCGTTCCCAGATCCTCGAGGGTCCGGGAAAGACCCTGCCCGAAATAGAGCTTCCAGAGCCGGTTCACGAAGACGCGCGCGGTGAGCGGGTTCTCCTTCGCAACCAGCCACCGGGCGAGGTCGAGACGGGTCGCGCGCTGGCCCGATGTCTCGAGCTGCGGGAGAAAATGCGGGACCGACGGCTCCACGATCGGGCCCGACTCGTCGAGCCAGTTGCCCCGCGGAAGCACGCGGACCGGCTCGGGCGCGCTCGTCGTGGTGACGTACGACTGCGGAAGCGTCGCGAGCATCGCATCGCGATGGAGCGACGCCTCGCGCAGCTGAGCGCGCAGCGGCGCGAGCTCGGCCGCGGTCGCCCGATAGAACAAGTCGAGCTCTTCCTGCTGCAGCGGCGTGCGATCCGACGGCGGGGTCTCGGCGATGACTTTGAGATCCCGCGAGACCCCGGGGCCAAGATCGCGGCACACGGGCTCACGTACTGACCGTTCCGGAGAGCCGGAATCGGCCCAGGGTCCGGCCCGCGCCCGCGTTCTGGCGCAACACGAGAGAGAAGGTCGTTTCGTCCTTCGAGCCTGCGGGCTCCAAGGTCTCGAGGATGAGGCGATGGGTCTCGCCGTCGGCCGCGGCAAGAGCCCACGGCGCTTGCTGAGAGCGGAATCCAATCGGAGACTCGCCCACCTCACCGATCTCGATCTCCGAGACGACGAACCCTCCGTCGGGATCGCGACCCGGTCCGCCTCCGGGAAGCTCTTCGAACGGAACTGCCTCGAGACGAAACGCGGTGATGCCGCGGAGCGCCGTCGTGAACCGAACCGTATAAGTGTCTTCCGGCGGCTTCGGTCCGTTCAAGGTGGTGGCGATGAGCGAGAAGTCGTTTCCCTGAATGAGGACGCGCGTGCCGTTCTGGGTCGAGACCGCGACGGGCTCGAGCGTCGTCCAGCAGACCGGGGTACGGCGGATCCCCGCTTCCCACGCCTCGTCCGGTTTCTTCGCCTTCAACTCTTCCTCGATGCGCTGGACCTCCGCCTCGAGGGCGTCGTACGGCGCTCGCTGGGCCTCATCGGGAAGAGCATCGGGCTTTCGCCTTCCGACCGGCTCCTCGACCACATCGGCGAAGAAAGCGCCGAAGCTGTAGAAGTCGCTCGCCAGATAGGGATCGAACTTGTGGTCGTGGCACTGGGCGCAGCCGACCGTCGCGCCGAGCCACACCGTGGACGCGTTCCGCACCCGGTCGGCGAGATAGATCGCGCGATACTCCTTCGGCTGCGCGCCTCCCTCCTCCGTGGTCTGGAGAAGGCGGTTGTAGCCCGAGGCGATCTTCCGCTCGATCGTCGACTCCTCGAGGAGATCGCCCGCGAGCTGCTCGACGGTGAACTCGTCGAAGGGCATGTTACGGTTGAACGCCGATACCACCCAGTCGCGGTAGCGCCAGAGCGGGCGGGAGTTGTCGCTGTGGTACCCGACGCTGTCGGCGTAGCGGACGAGGTCGAGCCAGTAAGCGGCCATCCGCTCCCCGTATCGCTCGGAGGCGAGCAGCCGATCGACTTGCTTCTCGTACGCGTCGGCGCTCGCGTCGGACTCGAAGTCCGACACCTCGCTCGCGGTCGGAGGAAGACCGGTGAGGTCGAAGCTCAACCGGCGGAGGAGCTCGTACCGTCTCGCTTCCGGGGCGACGGCAAGTCCTTCTCTCGCGATGGCTTCATTGACGAAATCGTCGATGGAACGGTCGTCGGTTCTTACGGGCGGGAGGTACGACCAATGCGGTTCCCAGGGCGCGCCGTCCGCGATCCACGCGCGAAGCGTTTCGATCTGTGCTCCGGTGAGGCGCGGCTTTCCGCTCGCGAGCGCCGGCATGCGCATCGCTTCCTCGGGATGAGTGACCCGCGCCAGGAGAGCGCTTCTTTCGGGCGCCCCGGGCGCGATAGCCACGTTCCCCGAAGGGAGCGCTGCTTTGGCCGCCTCCTCGCGGTCGAGCCGCAAGCCCGCTTTTCGCTGATTTCGGTCGGGACCATGGCAAGCGTAGCACTCGGCGAGGATCGGCCGGACGTCGCGATTGAAACGCCACCGAGACGCGCTCGCGGGAGAAGCGGCCGCCGGCGGAGCGCTCGAAGGCCACGAGGCGCCTTCATCGATCCAGCGCCTCAGGATCTCGATCTCGGAGGGGGCGAGCGGCTCCTTGTACCACGGCATGCGCTGGTCGGGATCGGAGGAAACGACTCTCCGGTAGAGCTCGCTCTCCGGCGAGCTCCCCGGGACGACGGCGCTTGCCGGGAAGCGTTCGTCGAGCCTCAAGCCCGCTTCCGCGAGAGCGGCGCCGTGGCATTCGACGCAGGAGCGCTCCAGGATGGGTCGCACGTCGCGGCTGAAGTCGATTCCCTGAGGGATCGCGAGCAGAAGGAGAAGCGTCTTCATGGCCGGCAGCGGTAGAGTATACGCGACGTGCGGTTGAGCGACATCGACTGGAAGGCCTGGCGCGCGAAAGATCCGGCGACCCTGGTGTTCGTGGTCAAGGACTCATCGGTGCTGCTCATCCGGAAGAAACGCGGGCTTGGCGCGGGAAAAATCAACGCGCCGGGCGGACGACTCGAGCCGGGGGAAACACCTCTCGAGGCCGCGGTGAGAGAGACCCGAGAGGAGCTCTGCATCACTCCCCTTTCGATGACCTTCGCGGGAGTGAACCTGTTCCAGTTCGTCGACGGCTACTCGATCCACGTGCACGTCTTCAAAGCGCTCGACTTCGAGGGAGTCCCGACGGAGACCGGTGAAGCGACGCCGCTCTGGACGCCGGTCGACCGAATCCCGTACGACGAGATGTGGGAAGACGATCGACTCTGGGTGCCTATGGTCCTCGAGGGCGTTCGTTTCTCGGGACGATATATCTTCGACGGTGACGTGATGCTGGACCACGAGCTGACGGCTGACGGCGGACGGCTTATCTTTAAGTGCCGATTCTCACTGCGTAACGGACGCGACCGGCGCGCCGGGTGCCTCAAACCCGGCGGATATCGAGAAACGGCACCAGGGGATAGCGCGTGGGGTCGGACTCGTAGAAGACCCGCTCCAGGAAGAGCCCGGACGGCGGCGCGGTGAGAGCGGCCACGGCCCGCGATTTTCTCGCCAGAAGCGCTTTCACGTCGGGCTCCGACATCGCTCCTCGTCCGACCTCGGCGAGGACGCCCACCATCCGTCGCACCATCTTCCAGAGGAAGTGCGAGCCTACGATGCGAATGAGAATGAGCGCGCCTTCCTCCGCAACCGCGACTTCCTGGAGTAGAACCTTCGTCGAGCCGTCCTCCTCCTTCTGGTCGGTGAACGAGCGGAAGTCGTGCATGCCCTGGAAGAGCGCGGCGGCGGCGCGCATCTTCGGGAGCGATAGCTCGTCCTTGACCCACCAGACGTACGGCTTTCCAAAGGCGGTGCGGCGGCGCGAGATCTGATAGAGGTAGCTCCGCGCGACGGCGTCGTGGCGGGCGTGGAACCGCGGGTCCGCCCGGACGAGCGAGAGCACGTGGATGTCGGCGGGGAGAAGGTCGTTGAGCGCGCGGGCTATGGACTCCGGCGCCATTCGCGTCTCGACGTCGAGATGGGCCACCTGCCCGAGCGCGTGGACGCCGGCGTCGGTCCGCCCCGAGCCGTAGATCTCGAAGTCAGTCTTCTTCGTGACCTCGGAGACCGCGCGGCGGAGCTCGCCTTGCACCGTCCGCGCGTTTTTCTGTATCTGCCACCCGCTGTAGCGGGTCCCCGCATACTCGAGGGTCAGCTTGAATCGAGGCATAGCCGGAGTGGCCGAGCGCTATTCAGAAAAGGTCAAGCCGTGCGGCACCAGTTGCGGGAAGAGGAACGCGTAGGCCATGACGATGAGACCGACGATGGCCCCGAGCACGATGGAGTGCCAGAGCACGAACCGGAAGATGCGCCCCTCGTTTCCCACCTGGTGCGTGGCGGCGGTAGCAACGACGATGCTCTGTGCGTCCACCATCTTCCCCATGACGCCGCCGCTGCTGTTCGCCGCCGCCATCAACACGGGGTCGAACCCGAGCTGCTCGGCGGTGATCCGTTGGAGACTTCCGAAGAGCGCGTTCGAGGACGTATCGCTTCCGGTGAGCGCGACCCCGAGCCAGCCGAGAAACGTGCCGAAGAAGGGGTAGAGGATCCCCGTGCGCGTGCAGGCGAGCCCGAGGACCGCGTCGACTCCCGAGTAGCGCGTCACGAAGCCGAGTCCGAGCATGCACGCGATCGCGACGAGCGGCATCCGCATGCGATGCGCGGTCATGAGAAACGTCTCCGCGAGTTTCCGCGGCGAAAGGCCGAGCGCGAGGCCCGAGACGACTGCGGCGAGAAAGACGCCCGTGCCCGTCGCGGAGAGCCAGTTGAAGTCGAAGAGCGCGTTCTCCGGGATCACCCCGGAGACGACCGGCGCCACGCGGGCGACCCCCTGGTGGAGCAAGGGTACGGGGAAAATCGGGGTCACCACGTTCAGGACCTTTTTCACCGACGGCAATCCCCAGAGGAACACGAAGACCGAGAGGATGACGAAGGGCATCCACGCGCGGAACACGGCGCCCGGAGTGGCCGATGTCTTTGCCGCCGACGCTGTCTCCTCGGGAAAGCGCCAGATCTCACGCGGCTTCCAGAGCCGCAGCAAGATCACGATTGCGACCAGCGACACCAGCGACGCGACGATGTCCACGAGATTGCTGTCCTGATAGTTCGACCAGTAGAACTGCGGAATCGCGAAGAAGACTCCGGTGACCAGGATCGCCGGAAGCACGGCGAAGGTTTCCTTCCAGGGCACCATTGTGCGCACGAGCCAGAAGGGCACGATGATGGACGTGAAGGGAAGGATGCGGCCGATCATCGCGTTCAAGTCCGGTTCGGGAAGCGCCGTCACCGCGGCGAGCGTGTGGACCGGCGTTCCGAGGGCGCCCCAGGCGACCGGCGCGGTGTTCGCGATGAGACAGAGGGCCGCCGCGTAGAACGGCTGGAATCCGAGACCCACCATGAAGGCCGCGGAGATCGCGACCGGAGCGCCGAAGCCCGCGGCGCCTTCGATGAAAGCGCCGAAGGAGAAAGCGATGATGAGCGCCTGGAGCCGCCGATCGGCGGAGATCGCGGCGATCGAGTCCTTCATGATCTCGAAAGCGCCGCTCGCGACCGCGATGTCGTAGAGAAAGACGGCGGAGAAGACGATCCAGGCGATCTTCACGAGGCCGAACGCCACTCCGTAGAGAAAGCTCGCCCCGGCGAGCGGCAGGGGCATCCCGAAAACGAGGACCGCGATGAGGAGCGCGGCGAGCGCCCCCCCCGCGGCCGACCAGGCCGCGCCCACTCGCCGGAACGCGAGGAGGTAGAAGAGAACCACGATGGGAAGACTCGCGAGAAGAGTCGAGATTGGCCAGAATCCGACGGGATCGTAGTTCTGGTTCCAGGGAGTCACGACGGCGCGGGAGGATATCCGTCCCGGGCCACGGAGTCAATGACCCGCCAAGAACTCGCGAATCGCGGCCAGCACCTCGGGTCGGTCCACCCAGACCTGGTGCGCCGCGCCCTCGACTTCGAGCAGGCGCGCGTTCGGAAGCGCCTCCGCCCATTCCTTTCCGGCTCCGTACGGCGCGTTGCGATCCTTCGTGCCGTGGATCGTCAGGACGGGATGACGGACGCTCTCGACGTCCGATGCCGTCAGGTCGAAACGGGACATCGATCCGAAGTGATGGAACAAGTGGCGCGCGAAGTTCGTCGGCCATTCGTTGGGCATCGCGCAATTGCCGTCGCCGAGTTTTTCGGCCTTCGCCTGATCCCCCACGAGGAGGACGCGCGTGACGAGCCACTCTTCTTTGCAGTATTCCTCCGGCTGCTCGAGGTGGAAGTTCTCCTCGCGCAATCGCCGCAGCTTCTCGCGGCCTTCCTTGTCCATCACCCGATCGCGGTCGTCGTTCCGGAGCGCCTCGGGATACTCGGTCGCGAGCGCCATCGGCACCGCGCCTACCTGCACCAGCCGCTCGATCCGCTCCGGATGGCGAAGCGCGTAGAGCACCACCATCTTCCCGAGGTACGAATAGCCGACGGTGCTGAACCGCTCGATTCCGAAGTGGCGCCGAACCGTCTCCAGATCCTGGACGTCGTGCTCGAGGGTCAGGAGGCTTCCGTCCTGGACGAAGCTCGAGCGGCCGCGGTTTCTCATGTCGTAGGCGATCACGGTGAAGCGTTCGTCGAGGATCCGAAAATCCGGATACAGGAACAGGCGCCCCGGCAGGATGAGCGTCGCGGCTCCGGATCCGGATTTCTCGAAGTACAGGCGGACGCCGTCCGAGGTCTCGAGGAAGCCTTCGCTCGTCTGGCTTGGCGCCGAGGCCGGGAGCGAAACGCAGAGAGAGAGCCAGGTCGCGGCGGGAATGTGTCGTCGCATGGTACCTCCGCGGCGAGACTCCCGCAGCCGGCCTCCGGCGAGAGAAATCCTTTTCCTCTACCCGGCCATCTCCATGACGCTGCGCTGAGATGGGCGCGTATACTATCCGGCGTGATGCCGATACCGATTCGGCGCGTTCGAGCTCGACACCCGAACGGAGGAGCTGCGAAAAGACGGCCGGCTGCTCCGGCTTCCCGGCCGAGCGTTCCGCGCTCTCGCCCTCCTCCTCGAGAACGCCGGCGAGGTCGTGACCCGCGAGGAGCTGAAGAAGCGGATCTGGCCGGCCGAGGTCCACGTCGAGTTCGAGCACGGGCTGAACAACGCCATCCACGGCATTCGCGAAGCGCTCGGCGTCGTCGCGCGACGCGCTCGAGACGCTGCCACGCCGCGGCTATCGTTTTCTCGGAGAGGTCGAACGGATTTCGGACGAGACGGCCCGCTCGGCCGCCGTCTTGCGCCGCCGCGGCCGTGCTGCTGCTGCCCGTCCTCGGCCCTGGTCCTCTGGGGGTTCGACCGCGACTCGGTCGATCCCGCGGCGCGGGAAGCCGTTCTTCGCGGCGACTACTTCCTCGCGCAGAAGACTCCCGAA
Organism: uncultured Acidobacteriota bacterium; assembly: GCA_963820855.1. Lineage (GTDB taxonomy): Bacteria > Acidobacteriota > Vicinamibacteria > Marinacidobacterales > SMYC01 > DAISKN01. Next base: position 334,319 of record CAWGBY010000028.1, on the reverse strand, counting down.
AGCGTGCGGAAGAGCCTCGAGAGCTTCGAGGAAGCTCTCGCCATCGCGCCGCGACCTCGCCTCCGCGCACGCGGGACGAGCGCGCGCCTACCACTTCCTCGCGGCGCTCGGCGGCGATCGAGCGCGACGAGGCGCGGCGAGAAACGCGAAGCTCCGCGACGCGCGCTCTCGAGCTCGACGCGCGCTGCGGTCCCGCGCTCGCGATCCTCGCGGAGTCCCGCTTCCGCTTCTCCGATCGGCGCGACGGGGTCGAGACTCTCTTCCGTCGCGCCCTCGAGCTCGAGCCCCGAGTCGGCCGAGACCCACCAGTGGTACGGGAACTTTCTCGCGATCGAGGGACGGATCGAAGAAGGCCTTCGCGAAATGGAGCGCGCCCGAAGCCTCGACCCGCTGTCGCTCCACATCAACTCCGATCTGGGAGCTCTCCTCTACGAGGCCGGCTTTCGCGAGAAAGCGATGGCGCAATTCGAGAGGACCTTCGAGCTCGACCCCGACTACCCGAAGACGCACTTTCTCCTGGGACACGTCCACCTGGCGAAGGAAGGGTCGAGGAGGCGGTCGCCTCTTTCGCGAAGAGTGTCGCGCTCTCCCCGGAGACGCCGAAGTACCGCGACGCCTACGTCAAGGCGCTTGCGAGGAGCGAGACAGACCCTCCGCCACCAGATTCACGGCGAGCACAATCCAGAAGATGAAGAGACCGGGAAAGACGGCGAGCCACGGCTCCGTCGCGAGAGAGGACTGAGCGCCGTAGAGAAGGTTCCCGAGGCTCGGGTCGGGAGGCTGCACGCCGAGCCCGAGAAAGCTCAGGACGGACTCCATCACGATGACGCGCCCGACCAGGATCGCCGCGGCCACGATGAGCGGCGCGGCCGCGTTGGGAAGCAGGTGCCACCCGACGACGCGGGGGCTCGACGCCCCGAGCGCCTTCGCCGCTTCGGTGAACTCGAGCTCCTTCAGCCGCAGGACCTCGGAGCGCGCGATCCGCGCGGGCTCCATCCAGGCGAAGGCCGAAACCAGGAGCACCAGAATCGCGACGGTGGGACGGAAGACGGCCGAGATCACGATGAGGACCGGCAAGACCGGTATCGAGAGCTGAAGGTCCACGAGCCGCATCACGGCGGCATCGACGAAGCCGCCGACATACCCGGAAACGGCTCCGAGACCGGCGCCGAGGAAACTCGCCGCGAGGGCGCCGGCGAGCCCGATCGCGAGCGATAGCCTCGCTCCCACGAAGACGCGCGTCGCGAAGTCGCGCCCGAGCTCGTCGGTCCCCATCCAATGCGGCCCTCCGGGAGGCTCCTTGATGGAAGCGAGATCGATCTCATCGAAGCGATAAGGAGACAGAAAGGGCGCGAGCCCGGCGAGCATCGTCGCGACCGCGAGCCCCACGAGTCCCGCTTTCACGGAGCCGCCTTTGGCGCGACGCGTACTCGCGGGTCGAGCCACCCGTAAATCACATCGGCGGCGAGGTTCGAGAGCACGACCGCGACCGATCCCACCATCAGGATCGCCATCAGTACGGAATAGTCCCGGCGATACACCGAATCGACGAGAAGCGTCCCCATACCCGGCCAGGCGAAGATCGTCTCGGTAACGACCGCCCCGCTGAAGAGAAGAGCGAAATCGAGCGCGAGCACGGTCACCAGGGGAAAGAGCGCGTTCGGCAGCGAGTGCCGAACGAGGAGAGTCAACTCTCTGAGTCCGCGCCCTCGGCCCGCACGGACGAAGTCGCGGGATAGGGTCGAAGCGAGGGACGCCCGGATATAGCGAATCCAGGAACCCGCATAGAAGGACGCCAGGGTCACCGCGGGAAGAACCAGATGCGCGAGACGCCCCTCGCCCCCGATGCTCATGCGTCCCGCGGTCGGAAGAAGACGGAGCTCCACGGCAAACACGAGCTGGAGGACGAGCCCGAGCCAGAACGTGGGAAGGGAGATGCCGACGATGGAAGCGCCGGAGACGAGGGAAGCGAAGAGACTTCCCGGCCGAAGAGCGGCCAGGCTTCCGAGCACGAGAGCGACCACGAGCGCCAGCAGGAACGCGGTGCCCATGAGCTCGAGGGTTCCTCCGGCTCGCTCGAGGACGCGCTCGACGACGGGCCGGCCGTCGACGTAGCTGAAACCCCAGTCGCCCGTCGCGAACGCGGAGAGCCAGCCGAGATACTGCTCGTGGAGCGGGCGATCGAGGCCGAGGAGACGCTCGAGGCGAGCGATGTCCTCGGGGCGCACGTTCGGATTGCTCAGATAGACGGTGAGCGGTCCGCCGGGAGCGGCGTGGACCAACGCGAAGATGAGAATCGAAAGACCGAAAAGAAGTGGGACGGCGCGGAGGAGCCTACCGGCGACGTAGGCGGCCATCGACGGTCAGGGCTCGGCGGCGTTCGAGTCGAGCTCCCACTCGTGGACGTTCCAGAAAAGGCCGGCGTTGGTGGGGTTCGGCTTCACGTTCCGGAGAGTCTCGGGGAAAGCACTCACGATGGTCCGGTTGTAGAGCGGGATCTCCGGGACTTCCCGGGCGAGAATCTCCTGCGCCTGGAAGAGGAGCTCCTTCCGCTTTTCCCGGTCGATGGTCTCGTCGGAAGCGTAGAGGAGCCGGGTCAGCTCCTCGTTCTCGTAATAATAGATGTTGCGCCCCCGGGGAGGCGTGCGGTCCGAGGCGTAAAAGAGAGTGATCTCCGGGTCGGCGGGGAGCGTCCAGGCCGAGAGGAAGAACGGAAGCTTGCCTCCAAACCAGAGCTCCCCCAGCATGGTGGGCTCGTAGTTGCGAATCTCCATGCCGATCCCGACGGACTTGAGCTGGGCCTGGAGGACCTGGAGCACCATCTCCCATTCGGCATGTCCGGAGCGCGTCGTGCCGGGAAAGGCGAGTGGGATCCCGTCCTTCTCCACGATGCCGTCCGCGTCGCGATCCTCGTAGCCGGCCTCGCGCAGAAGCGCGCGCGCGCGATCCGGGTCGTAGTCGTAGAAGTCGACGCCCGCGTTGAAGGCCCAGGACATCGGCTGAATGACGGAGTCCACCACCGTCACCACACCCTCGAGAACGTCCTCCGCGATCGCCCGGCGGTCGACGGCGTGCGCCACGGCCTGCCGAACGCGCAGGTCGCGAAAGGCAGGAACCTCGCGGAGGTTCAGCGCCAGATGAGCGTAGGAGTTTCCCATGGTGCGCGAGACCTGGACTCCCGTGATTCCCTCGAGCTCGTCGACCTTGTCGAGCGGGACGTTGTCGACGACCTGGACTTCACCCGCGCGCAGCTGATTCATGCGCGTGTTGCTGGAAGCGAGGAAGCGGAAGAGGATTTTTTCGATCTTGGGCGCTCCCCGCCAGTAGTCTTCGTTTCGCGTGAGGAGGAGGTACTCCCCCGTTCTCCATTCCTCCACCTTGTAGGGACCGGTCCCGATCGGGCTTTCGGTCGTACTCGGGAAAGGCATTCAAGTCCTTCCCCTCGAGAACGTGGCGCGGGAGGGCGCCTCTCCAGAACTGGTCCTGGTACGCCGCGTAGATCCGCTGGTAAGTAACGACGGCGGTGAGCTCGTCGGGAGTCTCGACCGACTCGATCAGGTCGAAGCCCTCGGTGGACTCCGGGTTGTAGCCCGGGTCGTTGATGGTCTGGACGGTGAAAGCCACGTCCCTGGAGTCGAAAGGCTCGCCGTCGTGCCAGCGAATACCTGGCCGCAGCTTCCAGGTGACCTCGAGCCGCCCGTCCTCGAGAACGCGCGCGAGGCCGTTCTCGGGAGACGGGATGACCTCCGCCAGGACCGGCACGGCTTCCATCTTCTCGTTCCAGACCGTGAGGCCTTCGGAGATACAGATCATGGTGTCTTCGAGGATGTGGGTCGAGAACCGGTTGAGGGTATCGGGCTCGCGATCGTATCCCACGATGAGGACGTCGTTCGCTCGGGGAGCGGGGTGTTTCGGTTCGGCGCAGGCGGCGAAGAGGACGAGACCCCACGGGAGACGTCGCGGCATGGTCCTTAAGAATACTTGAAATCCCGGTGCCAAGAACCGCGAACTCCCAACTGACAAGTTCGGAGGAACGTCGTCAGTCTCGGATGCAGGGCGGCGAAGCCGACTGACCCACTGAGAACTGAGAACCGAGAACTGATTTTCGCTATCATGGCGCCCATGACGCGGCCCGCGACGGAGGAAGGCTCGGTCGGGACGATGCGCACCGAGCACATCGATCTCCCGGAGCCCCTCGCCCTCGACTGCGGTCGGACGCTCGATGACGTTCGAATCGCGTACGAAACGTACGGAGAGCTCGCGCGAGAGAAGGACAACGTCATCCTCGTCTGCCACGCCCTCTCCGGCGACGCGCACGCGGCGGGCTACAGTCCCGAGCCCGTGGCGGAAAGCGCGCTCGACGGCTTCGGGGCCGACGAGCGAGACATCGCGAAGAAGTCGGGCCTCGGCTGGTGGGACGGAATGATCGGCCCGGGAAAGGCGTTCGATACCGACCGCTACTTCGTGGTGGCGACGAACCTGATCGGCGGCTGCCGCGGCTCGACGGGTCCGTCATCGGTCAACCCTGCGACGAAGAAGCCCTACGGCCTCGATTTTCCCACGCTGACCGTGGCGGACATGGTTCGCGCGGAGCGCGCTTTCCTGCGCGAGCTCGGTATCGAGAAGCTTCTCACCGTTTCCGGCGGATCGCTCGGCGGAATGCAAGCGCTCGAATGGGCCGCGCTCTTTCCGGATTCGGTAGCGAGCATCATCCCCATCGCGTCGACCACGGCTCTCGATCCTCAAGGAGTCGCTTGGAACGCCATCGCCAGAAGCGCGATCATGGCGGACCCGGACTGGCAGGGCGGCCACTACTACGGGACGGGACGGGCGCCGAAGGCGGGCATGGCGGTCGCGCGCATGGTGGGACACGTCACCTACCTTTCCGCCTACTCCATGGCGCAGAAATTCGGACGGAGACTCCAGGGACGGGAGGATCTCTCCTACACGGTGACCGAGCCCGACTTCGAAGTCGAGAGCTACCTTCGCCATCAGGGCGAGAAGTTCGTGCGCCGCTTCGACGCGAATACCTACCTCTACATGTCGCGAGCGCTCTCGTATTTCGACCTCGCGCGCGAGCACGGAGAAGGAAGTCTCGAGCGGGCGGTTCGGGGCTTTCAAGCGTCGAGCCTCATCATCTGCTTCAGCTCCGACTGGCTCTATCCACCCTCGAACTCCCGCGCTCTCGCGAAGGCGCTCGAGGTGAACGGCAAGGACGTGGAGCTACATGTCATCGAGGCGCCGTACGGTCACGATTCGTTCCTTCTCGAAGAAGCGCGGCAGACGCCGATGATTCGAGACTTTCTCGCGAAGATCCACGAACGACGACTTGATGCGAGAAGCGCTGGGAGCGAGGCGAGCGAACGGATGAAGAGCGAAGCGAGCATTAATAAAGGAGGCATTCAGATGGAAGAGGCACGTGCCTTTGGCTTCGACACCCGGCAGGTGCACGCGGGCCAGAGGCCGGATCCCAACACCGGCGCCCGCGCCGTTCCCATCTTCCAGACGACGAGCTATGTCTTCGAGGACCCGGAATCGGCCGCGGCTTACTTCAATCTCAAAGAGTACGGGAACACCTACACCCGCATCATGAATCCGACGCTCGCGGCATTCGAAGAGAGGATGGCGAACCTCGAAGGCGGAGTCGGCGGAGTCGCCTTCGCGAGCGGCATCGCGGCGCAGGCGGGAGCTCTCTTCACGCTCCTGCAACCCGGCGATCACGTCGTCTCGTCGAGCGCGCTCTACGGCGGCACGGTAAACCAGTTCAAGCACTACTTCCGGAAGCTGTCGGTCGAGCTCACCTTCGTCGACCCCGACGACCTCGCGCGCCTGGAAGAGCGCCCTCCGGGAGAACACCAAGCTCCTTTACGCGGAGACCATCGGAAATCCCGGAGGGAACGTGCTCGACATCGAGGCGGTGGCCAAAATCGCCCACGATCACCGCACCCCGCTCATGGTCGACAACACCTTCCCCACTCCGTACCTTTGCCGGCCTTTCGATTGGGGCGCGGACATCGTGGTGCACTCCGCCACCAAGTTCATCGGAGGCCACGGAACCTCCATCGGCGGCGTCGTGGTGGAATCGGGAACGTTCGACTGGTCGAACGGACGGTTCGCGGTCGTCGCCGATCCCTCTCCCGCGTATCACGGGCTTTCGTTCCACGAAACGTTCGGGATGTACGGCTACCTCATGAAGCTGCGCGCGGAAACACTCCGCGACCTCGGAGCCGCGATGAGCCCCTTCAACGCGTTCCTGTTCCTGCAGGGACTCGAGACGCTGTCCCTGCGAATGGATCGGCACGTGTCGAACGCGCTCGAAGTCGCCCGGTTTCTCGAGGCCCATCCCCTCGTCGAGCGCGTCACCTATCCGGGGCTCGCCTCGAGCCGATACCGGCCCCTCGTCGAGAAATATCTTCCCAAAGGCGCGGGCGCGGTCTTCTCGTTCGACATCGCGGGAGGACGGGAAGCAGGGCAGAACTTCATCCGCGGAGTGAGCCTCTGGTCTCATCTCGCGAACGTCGGGGACGCCAAGAGCCTCATCATCCATCCGGCGAGCACGACGCATCGGCAGCTTTCGGACGACGAGCTTCGCGCGGCCGGTGTCGGTCCCGGCACCATCCGTCTCTCGGTCGGAATCGAGGATGCGAACGATCTCATCTGGGATCTCGAGCAGGGATTCCGCTCGGCGAAACGGAAGACGTCAGCCGCGGCGGTGACCGCATGAGCGAGGTATTCGACCTCGCCCGCTACCAGGATGCCCAGACCATCCAGCGCGTGCTCTACAACGCCAAGACCATCGCCATCGTAGGGTTATCCGCGAACGCGCTCCGCGCGAGCTACTTCGTCGGCTTCTACTTGAAGCGCCACGGGTACCGTGTCATCCCGGTGAACCCGCGCGAGACCGAGATCCTCGGAGAGAAGAGCTACCCGAGCTTGAAGGACATCGGAGTCCCGATCGACGTCGTGAACGTCTTCCGCGCACCGGCCGCGGTGCCAGAGCTCGCGAGAGACGCCGTCGCCATCGGAGCCGGAAACCTTTGGACCCAGTTCACCGTGGTGAGCCCCGAAGGAGCGCGCATCGCGGAAGAGGGAGGAGTTTCGGTCGTGATGGACCGCTGCCTGAAGGTGGAGCACGCCCGCTACGTCGGCCGAATGCACTGGCTCGGGTTCAACACGCACCGAATCACCTCGGTTCGGGGGGGACTTCAATAGCCGTATCGCCTTGCGGGAAGCTGGTCGAGTTGCTAATCTGAATTTCGCTTTTTCACAAGAAAATCAGAGGAGGCCATGGCCAAGAAGACCGCCACAGAAGCCGCTACCAAGAAACCCTCGACCCGCGCGAAGCGAGTCAAGCCCGCGAGTACGGACACCGGTGAGATCGAGACATCGAGCGCGATCGCCGCGCCGAAGCCGTCGCTCGAAGAGATTCGGGATCGGGCCTACCAGATCTTCCGTAGGGGAGTGAACCAGAGCGATCCCGTAGCCGACTGGTTCCAGGCCGAGAGAGACTCCGGGCTGAACCCGGCGCCTGAAACGAACCGCCCTTTACAAGCCGAGGGCGCTTTCGTATCCTTCCCGCTCCAGAAGGTTCTTTTGGCCGATCAAGCGGTTCGATTTCTCAAAGAGTTCGTCAATAAACCTCAAGAGATCGGGGCCCTCGTTCCGAGCTCGCCCGCTCTCGCGCGGGCGGTCGTGGGGAGCATCGATTGGGACGAAGTCCGTGTGGCCGTCGAGTACGGGCCGGGCCTCGGCGCCATCACCGCCGAGATCCTGACCCGGACCGACGGCAAGGACTTCTTCGCCATCGAGCTGAACGAAGTCTACGCGGACCGTTTCCGGCGGAGCTTCCCCCAGGTGCGCCTCTACCGCGATTCGGTCGCGAACCTGTCGGCGATTGCCGCCGAGCACGGCGTCGACGCCATCGATTGCGTCGTCAGCGGCCTTCCCTGGGCGATCTTCTCGGACGCGGTGCAGGACGAGCTCCTCGACGCGACCTTCCAGGTCTTACGCGAAGGCGGCCAGTTCGCCACGTTCGCTTATATGCACGGACTGGCGCTCCCTGCCGGTCGCAGATTCCGGAAGAAGCTCGCTCGTCGATTCCGCAAGCTCGACCGAAGCCCGGTCGTCTGGCGCAACACGCCTCCCGCCGTCGTCTACCACTGCGTGCGCTAGCTCCCTCGAGACGGAGGGACAAGGCGCAAGCGGGAGCGTCGCGCTCGTGCTATCGTTGAGGCGAATGAAGCGCGCCCTCCCCTTCTTCTTCGTCTGCGCGTCCGCCTTCCCGGCAGCTCTGGCCGGCGAGGAGGACAGACCTCGCGTCTACGTTCACGTCGACCCCAGCATCGAGGAGTACGACCGCGGAAAGGTCCGCGAGCTCGTGGATTCGGTGACGGAATCTGAGAGAGCGAATCTCGAGACGTCCCAATATTCGAAGCGTGACCAGCCGTTCGGACGCGGATATTCTCGTGACTCTCCTCGACCGCCGCATCGAGGTGAACCGCTCGGGGGCCACCCAGTACTTCGGCTACACCCAGACTCACTTTCAGAGCCGCTACGTTCTCACGTTCCGGGTTTCGGCGGGCCAGCTCGGTTTCGAGACCGATACCGCCCTCGCCGGCGCCTTCGTTACGTGGAAGCGCGTCGCGGGTGTGGTCGCGAAGGACATCGAAACCTGGGCGCAAGAGAACGAAGAGGCACTGAACGGGGAACCTTAGCCCCGCGTTCGTTTTCTCCCCATCCCGTCCAAAAATCCCCGCGAACGACCGGCTGAATTTCCTTCCAATTTCGTTTGACTATTTATGCATTTCGAGCTAATAAATATGCATAGGACCATGAAACGTGTCTTCGCCGACAAGATTGCCTCGGTGGCGCTCGGATGCCGCCTCACGCCCGACGTCCGGCTGAGCGACGAGATCCCTTCGGAGGAAGGGGTCGTCATCGCCGTCGAGGTCCAGGGCGACAAGACCAGCTACAACCAGCTGGAGCTCGCGAGCGGACGCATGGCCAGCGTGCGAAAAGGAGACGTGCTCGTCGGAGCGCTCGGACATCGGAAGGCCCTTTTCGGGTACTCCGGCCACGTCCCGGAGACATTGCAGCCGGGAGACCTCATACACCTCCTGAACCTCGGCGGAGTCCTCGGAGTCTGCGACGACTACAATCGTGCGCGCGGAGCGCCCTTCCCCTGCCGAGTGCTCGGCGCGGTCTTGAGCTTTCCTTTTCTGGGAGAGCGCATCGGCGTCCCCGCGAGGGTGGGCGGACTCGAGATCGACCGGGGAGCGTTTCGTCCTCCGCCGATCCCGATCATCGCCGTCGCCGGGTCGTGCATGGACGCGGGGAAGACCGCGGCGGCGTGCGCGATTCTGGCTCGATTCCGCCATCGAGGCCTTACGGTCGACGCGTTCAAGGCAACAGGGGTCTCCGCCCGGCGGGACATCCTGGCTATGGAAGATGCGGGCGCCCGCTCCACGATGATCTTCACGGACTTCGGCGTCGTCACCACGACTTCCGAGAACGCTCCCGATCTCACGAAGACCATGCTCCAACGGCTGGCGGCGAATTCCCCCGATGCCATCCTCTTCGAGCTCGGCGACGGAATCCTCGGAGCCTACGGAGTGGAAGCCATATTGAACGACCCCGCGATCCGGAGCGCGCTCACCGCCGTCGTGCTCTCGGCGAACGATCCCGTCGCCGCATGGGGCGGCGCGACGCTTCTTCGTGAGCGGTTCGGAATCGAGCCGGCGGTGGTGACTGGTCCTGCGACCGATAACGCCGTCGGGGTCGAGATCATCCGCGAGCGTCTGAACCTTCCTGCGGCGAACGCCCTCACCGCCGGCGCCGCGCTCGGAGATCTGGTGCACGCAGAGGGTGGTCGAGAAGCGCCCGCTCGCTTCGGCAAGATGACTCGCTTCGACACGATCGTTCTCGGCGCCTCCGGATACGTGGGAGCGGAATGCCTTCGTCTGATCGAGGCGCATCCCCGACTCGCGCTCAAAGCCGCCGTGTCGGAGAGCAAAGCGGGAGCGACCGTTCTGAGCCTCTTCCCGCACCTCGCTTCGAGCCGGGACGTCCGGTTTCGTGCGCCGTCCGAAATTCCGTTCATTCTCAAAGACGCCCGGAGTCCCGTCGCGGTCCTTTCCGCGGCGAGCCACGGCGCATCGGCGCCTCTCATCGAACGGCTTCTCGAAGCCGCCGCCGCGGCGGGAGTCGACGCTCGTGTCGTCGACCTCTCGGCGGACTTCCGTTACCGCGAAACGTCTTCCTACGAAGCGGTCTACAAGACCTCTCATGGAGCGCCGGCGATTCTCCCGTCGTTCGAATCAGGTCTCCCGGAGCACGTCGAGCTCATTCCCCGCCACGCGGGACATCCCGGCTGCTTCACGACCTCAGTACTTCTCGCCATCGTGCCGCTCCTGAAGCTCGGCATCGTCGAGCCCGAGATCTTCGCGTTCGGGATCACGGGAAGCACGGGGTCAGGGCCGCGAGCCGCGAGAGCGACGCACCACCCGGAACGCCACAGCAACCTCTTCGCCTATCAGCCTCTCGTTCGTCGTCACGTCCCCGAGATGATCGAGCTCGCGGAGAAAGCTTCCGGACTTCGGCCGAAATCCACTTCGTTCCCCACTCAGTCCCCTTTGCGCGCGGGATCCACACGACGATTCAGGGACGGCTCAAGGCGCGCCTCCCGGCCGACAGAAATCCGGTCGAGCCTGGCCCGCTCTACGCGGACTCGCCGCTTATCCGCGTCGTCCCGGGAGCGCCCCGTGTGAAAGACGTGGCGGGGAACTGTGGAATCTGGGATCAGCGGCCGAGGGCGATACCCTCGCGGTCTTCTCCGTCATCGACAACTTACTGAAAGGTGCTGCGGGAGGAGAGAGTCCAATGGCTGAACCGCATGTTGGACCTTCCTCGGTCCACGGGCCTCACGCAGCCGGCGCCAGGGTGGAATCTGATGATCGCGACAAGAAGCCGCTCATCTGCTCCAGGTGTACCCGCAGCTTCCGCTCAACCTCGTGTGCGCGGAAGGTGTCTATCTCCGAACCGCGGAAGGCAGAGAGGTCCTCGACTTCTACGGCGGCCATGCCGTCGCGGCTCTCGGCTACGCTCATCCGCGGGTCGTCGAGACGCTCCGGCGCCAGTCGATTTCGATGACGTTCCAGACGAACGCGGTCGCCCTCGAAGTGCGCGCGCGAGCCGCGGACAAAGCTCATCGCGGTCGCGCCCGCCGGGTTGACGCGGGTCTTCTTCGTGAACAGCGGCGCCGAAGCCAACGAGAACGCGCTCCGGCTCGCGTTCTTCGCGCGGCCGGGCCGTGAGAGCGTGGTCGCGCTCGAGCACGGCTTTCACGGAAGGACCGCGGCGGCGGCAGCGGTGACTTGGGGCGCCTCCAAATGGTACGCGTTTCCGCGGACGCCCTTTCCGGTGACTTTCGTTCCCCGCGACGACGCAGACCGCCTTCACGACGCGATCGACGGGCGCACGGCCGCGGTGATCGTCGAGCCCATCCAGGGCATGGCGGGGGCCGTCTCGCTCGCGCAGGAGTATTTGAGAGCGCTCCGTCGCCGCTGCGACGAGACAGGCGCCGTTCTCATTTTCGATGAGGTGCAATCGGGCATCGGAAGGTCCGGACAGTACTTCGCGTGTCAGAGGCATGGCGTCGCGCCCGACATTCTCACCACGGCGAAAGCCCTGGCCGCCGGCTTTCCGGCTGGCGCGGTCCTCGCGACGGAAGAGATCTCTCGTCACGCGGCTATGGGAAGCCTCGGAACCACGTTCGGTGGTGGCCCGATGGCCTGTGCCCTGGTGGAAACGGTGCTGGAGGTCATCGAGGGTGACCGCCTTCTCGAGAACGTGCGCCGCCTGTCGGAGCGCGTTCGCGCGACGTGTCAGGTCGGGCCCGTCGAATCGATCCAGGGAGACGGATTTCTCCTGGGCCTTCGCTGCCGAAGGCCCGCATCGGCGGTTCGCGACGACCTTCTGGCGATGAACGTTCTGGTGGGAACAAGCTCCGACCCGAACGTGGTACGGCTTCTTCCACCCCTGACCCTGGAGAGGGAGCACGTCGAAGCGCTCTCAGAAGCGCTCGAGAAGTCATTCCCGCATGAAGTCCTTCCGCAATCTCGCCGACCTTGGAGCCGCGGCAGCTCGAAGACTCCTCGACCTCGCCCGGCGGCTCGAAAAACATCCAGAGCCGAGGGCCCTCGAAGGTAGAGTACTCGCGCTCCTTTTCCTGAGTCCGTCGCTGCGCACCATGACTCGTTCCAGGCGGCGATGGTCAGGCTGGGAGACGAGACGGTTCATGCGCATCGCCGGGCTCGGAATCATCCACTCGAGGAACGCCGCCAGGGGATGCGTAGTGGACGGCGACACCGTCGAGCACGTGAAAGAAGCCATCCCGGTGATCTCCTCTTACGGCGACGCGCTCGGGATTCGAGCCTTCGCTCCGAAGAAGTCGCTCGACGACGACGTTCATGACCGGGAGACTGCGACGCCGCTCGCGTCGCTCTCGACAGTGCCGGTCATCAACATCAAGTCCGCCATTCGTCATCCTGCAGAGCCTCGCGGACTGGAAAACGATCAACGAGCTTTCAATGCCTCGAAACGGCGGGAAATTCGTGCTGAGCTGGGCGAACCACCCCGAAAGCGCTGCCGCTCGCGATCCCCGCGGCGACGGCGCAAATGGCGGCAATGCGGGGAATGGAGACCGTGGTGCTCAGGCCGGAAGGCTTCGAGCTTCCGGACGCCGTCCTCGAGCGCGCGCGAGCGCGCCGCGGCCGTGTCGGGCGGCTCGGTGCGCAGACGACGACCGAGAAGAAGCCCTCGCGGGCGCTCACGTGATCTAACCGAAGTCCTGGTCGTCGACCCGGCGCTACGGGAATGCCGAAGCAGACCGGGAGCTGCGCCGCGCGGTTGCGCGGATGGTGCGTCGACGACTCCTGGTTCCGCACGACCTCCGCCGACTGCCGCTTCATGCACTGTCTTCCCGTGCGCCGTAACGTCGTCGTCTCCGACTCGGTCCTCGATGGTCCCCGCGGCATCGTGCTGAAGCAGGCGGCGAACCGCCTCTTCGGCCAGATGGCCGTGCTGCACGCGATTCTGAAAGGGTCCGTTTGATGGTGACCATCGACCGCAGCCTCGTGGTGACCGCCCTCAAGATGGCCGCGCCTTACATCCGCCTCTACAAAGGAAAGACTTTCGTGCTCAAGGCGGGGGGCGCCATCTTCGCAAGCGAAGAGAGAACGCGCGCACTCCTCGAGCAGGTAGCTCTCCTCCATCAGCTCGGAATCCGGGTCGTGTTCGTCCACGGCGGCGGTCCGCAGTCGACGGAGCTCCAGAAGGCGCTCGGCATCGAGCCCCGCATGGTGGAAGGGCGGCGCGTCACCTGCCAGAAGACGCTCGACGTTACGACCATGGTTCTCAACGGCCTCGTGAACACGCGCCTCCTGGCCCTCTGCCGGGAGCTCAAGCTCCCAGCCATCGGCCTCAGCGGCGTCGACTGCGGCCTCATCAAGGCGCGGAAACGCCCGAGCGAGCCCGTCGACTACGGGTTCGTGGGAGACATCATCGAGGTTGATGCCGGCGTCCTGGAGGAACAGCTTCGGCTCGGCTACGTCCCGGTCGTGAGCCCTCTTTCCGCCGACAACTCGGGAACACTCCTCAACATCAACGCCGACACCGTGGCCGCCGCGCTCGCGGTGGCGATGAAGGCGGAGAAGCTCATCCTGGCGACGGGGGCTCCGGGCATCCTCGAGGACCCGAAGAGCCCGGAGTCGCTGGTGTCGTACACCGACCTCGCTGGCCTCGAAAGCTGAAGCGCTCGGGACGGCTCGAAGACGGTATGACTGCCGAAGGCCTCGTCGATCGAGGAGGCCTTGAAGGGCGGCGTTCCCCGAGTCCAGCGTATCTCGTTCCAGGAGCAGGACTCGCTCCTCCTCGAAGTCTTCACCAACGAGGGCACGGGAACGCTCATCGTGAAGGGGATCGAAAGCCTCACTCCCGACGAGCAGAAGGCGGGCGCGCTCTCTCCTGAGGTCTCCCTTGGACCTTTCTCCGCAGTTCCTCCTTTCTCTTGCCACTCGGTTTCGATGATGTGCGCCTTTTGTCAGTCCTCACCGGTACGACGGAGCCTGGAGACGGAGGATAAAGGATGTTTTCTGCGAACCACTCTCGAGAGCCAGCGGGCGCCCTGCGGCCTAGCGTAGGAAGCAGAAAGCTACCAGGAATCGGGACGAGGAGGTCCTGCTCACTCGGAAATCCGTCTCAGCCGCTCCAGCTGCCGCAGCGTTCGCCACGAGTTCCACGACGGCGCGGTTTCCGCAAAGGTAGTGCATCACTGACGGCACTCGTCCTGGTCTCTCGACTCTCCTCGGAGTAGTTGTTCCGTTCGAGCCCTTCTCACGACGTGGTGCTGGTGGAGGTGGCGGCGCGGCTCTGGCGCCGCATCGCCATCGCCGAGACGAATCCCCGGTTGAACATCGCGTGGTCTCCAAGGTGTACCCGATGCGAAGCCACACCGTCTCGGCCGAAGAGGCGCGGGTCGATCGTCCAGACGACAGTCGACGAGCACGCCTACGACACCATCTCCGGCGGCGACTGGCTGTGCGATCAGGACGCCGTCGAGGCTCTCCGTCAAGGAAGCTCCTCGAAGCTCTCGCCTGGAACGTGGGGATGCCCTGGAGCCGCAGCCCGACGGCCGAATCGCGGTCCGTCCTTTCGGCGGCATGAGAGATGCGAACGTGGTTCGCCGCCGACAAACCGGCTTCCACATGCCCCCATACACTGTTTCAAACCTCGCTCAAGTACGCACGCAGCGTACGCTCGATGAATGGTTCGTGACCAGGCTCCTGGTCGACGACGGGAGGGTCCAGGGTGTCGTGGCCATCGAGCTCATGTCGGGAAGAGTCGAGGCCATCACCGTGGCGCGGTCGTCGTCGACGGCGGGTGCGGCGGGTCTTCCCTTCACCACCAACGCCAACATCAAGAACGGTGACGGAATGGCCCTGGCCTACCGGGCGGGGTCCGCTGAAGGACATGGAGTTCGTTCGTATCATCCGACCGGCACCTCCCGTTCACCGGCATCCTGATCACTGAGGCTTCGTCCGAGGGCGGGTATCTGATCAACAAGGACGGCTACCGCTACCTCCAGACTACGGCCTCGGCAAGCCGGAGCAAACGGTCTTGCGCAGCATGGAGCTAGGTCCTCGGGACCGCCTCTCCCAGGCCTTTGTCAAAGAAGTCGAGAAGGACGAACCATCGAGACTCCCTACGGTCCGTAGTCGCACCTAATTGCGCCATCGGCGAAAAGATCATCAACACCGCATCCCTTCGTCCGGGAGCTGTGCCTCAAGTACCAGAACGTCGATCCGGTGAAGGAGCTGATTCCGTTCGGCCGGTGGTGCACTACATGATGGGAGGTGATACCGGGACATCACGGAGCGACGCCGCTCGATGCGGCGGGAGAAGTCGCTTGCGTGAGCATCAACGGCGCGAATCGACTGGGATCCAATTCGCTCCCCGAGCTCTGTCTTCGGCGCCCGGGCGGCCTTCTCGCCGCGAATACGCCTTCACGAAGAAGACCCCGTACCGAAGGGGCGCCCGCCCAGGCCAAGGACGAGGAGAGGTGCGAGGCGTTGGAACGGCGGCCGCTGAGTGCATCGCCACCCTTCGCGAAGAAGATGAAGACCATTGGAGGAGAGCGCGGGAATCTATCGCTCGGGGGACTCGCTGCGCCGCGCGGGAGAACATCGCGGCGCTCAAGGACGTTTCGCCCTGTGGCCATCGAAGACCACAGTCGGACCTTCAACACCGAGCGAGTGGCCGCGCTGAGCTGTCTTTCATGCTCGACGTGGCGGAGGCCATCGTCAGCTCCGCCCAGCGGCGAAGGAATCCGCGGAGCGCACCAACGGACGGACTTCCCCGGCGCGATGACGAGCGATTCCTCGCCCACTCGCGACCGGCGCTCCGACGACTGCGCCGGATTGAGTATCTGCCAGTGACGATCACGCGCTGGCCGCCGAGCGGGTCTACGGGAGGTAGTGTTCCGATGCCGGACCGAATCATGCTCGAAGTCGCTCGCTACCGTCCGGAAAACGAGTCCGCCATCCACTTCCAGCGATACGAAGTACCCTGCCACAAGGAGTGGGTGGTCCTGGACGGCCTCAACTACGTCAAGGACCAGCTCGACGGGACGCTCGCGTACCGCTGGTCCTGCCGCATGGGCGTGTGCGGAAGCTGCGGGATGAACGTCAACGGCGAGCCCAAGCTGACCTGCGCCACGTTCCTCTCGAGTACGCTCCGGGTCCGGTGCGGGTCGAGCCGATGACCAACTTCCCCCTGATCCGGGACCTCGTCGTCGAGATCGCGGACTTCATGCGGAAGCTCACCGAGGTCAAGCCCTGGATCGTTCGCGGGAAGGAAAAACCCCTTTCCGAGGGCGAATACCTGCAGACGCCTTCCGAGCTCGAAGAGTACAAACAGTACAGCATGTGCATCAATTGCCTTCTGTGCTACGCCGCCTGCCCTATCTACGGTCTGGAGCCGATTTCATCGGACCCGCCGCGATCGCGCTCGCGCAGCGATACAACCTCGACGGGCGCGACGAAGGCGCTCCGGAGCGGCTCGAGATCCTTTCCCAGCACGAGGGGATCTGGGGCTGCACCTTCGTGGGAGAATGCACCAAGGTCTGTCCGAAGGACGTCCGATCCTGCCGGCGCCATTCAGCGCTACAAGCTCAGCGCGGCGCTCGCGTCGCTCAAGAGACTCTTGACGCCCTGGGGCGCTCAATGAAAGGCTTGGTGAAAGAGACGGGCTACACCGACTACCATCCGCGCTGGCTCCGGCGGCGAAAATCCACGTACTGGTGGTTCGAACGAGCGTCCTATCTCGCCTTCATCCTCCGCGAGCTGAGCAGCGTTTTCGTCGCCTGGACCGTGGTCTTTCTGCTGTTGGTCGTTCGCGCGGTGAGCCAGGGGGATGACGCCTACCAGCAGTTCTTGAGCTGGTCGGCGAGCCCCCTCGTTCTGCTCTTGAATCTCGTGAGCCTCGCTTTCGTCGTCTTCCACGCCGTCACCTGGTTCCGACTGGCGCCCAAGGCGATGGTGGTGCACGTGGGAAAGAGCCTGGTCCCCGGATCCTGGATTGCCGCTTCGAATTACCTGCTCTGGGCGCTTTCGACGGCGCTCGTGGCCTGGGTCCTTCTCGGAGATTGAATGTCCAGGTCGAACGAGCCCCTGTTGTGGCTGCTCTTCAGCGCCGGCGGGGTTCTGGCGGCGCTCCTTTCGCCGATCCTGCTCCTGCTCTTCGGTGTCCCTTTCCGCTGGGATGGATCTCCCCTCCCGCACACGAGCATCTCCTTTCGGTCCTCGGTCACCCGTTCGCCCGCGTGTTTCTATTCGCCTTTTGCGCGCTTCGCTCGTTCACGCTGCCCATCGTTTTCGCTACACCCTCTACGACGGGCTCCAGATAAAGCACTTGAACGAGTTCGTCAACGTGCTTTGCTATGGTGGCGCGATCGCGGGATCGGCTGTGGCCGCGTATCTCCTGTGGAACGTGCCGTAGCGGCGCGTCCCGGGATTAGGCGAGAGCGCGGCCCGGCTTCGAGCCTCGCATCCCCCGCCGTCTTCCGGAAAGACGAAACGAGCGAGGCCACCAGGCGTTTCGGCGGGCTCAGGTGGCTCAGGGTGAGCTCGTAGCCCAGAGCGCGGAGTCGAGGATCGCTCTGGAAGGCTTCGGTGATGCGCACCTGGCGATGAGGCGCAGAGCTCACGCTTCCAGGTCTCGAGACTCGCGTCTTCGATGTTTCTTCGGAAGCGCTTCTGGTCGTACCTCTGCGGATTGAGGGTGAACGGTCTCTCGCCCTGGTGCTCGTACTCGCCCGGAGTCAGCATGCGCTCGGACCACTCGAGCTCGAGATATTCGCAGAGGGCCCGCGTCGTCGGGACCGGCTCCAAAACCAGATCTTCGTACTTCAACGTGTAGATCCGGCCCGGCGCTTTGTCGATCGCGCTCCAACCCGCGGCATGACCGCGCTTCGCATAGTCGATCGAAGCCGGAGGGTCTTGACGTTCGGGCGACCCAGAGGGAGCGCTTGCGGGCCTCGATTGCGACCTTGTGGAGTGAATGGATGACCGCTCTCGGGTCTCTCAGTACCAGGATGAACTTCGCTTCGGGAAAGAGCTCCAAGAGAGGGGAAAACACGAAGACGTTGTCGGGGGTCTTCTCGCTGACATAGCGATGTCCGACAGAGGAATCGCGCAGAAGGAACCCTTCGATGAAGGCGCGCACCCGTCGATCGACTTCGTCGCGATCGCAGATGTCGTTGATCATTCCCTTCTCGATCAACTTGTGGAAATGACCTCGCAGCCCCGCGATGGGGATGTTCATGAAGAACTCTGGTAGTCCGTGGATCTCCGGGTGCGAGTCAAGAACGTTCTGCACCAGAGTGGTGCCGGAGCGCGGTACGCCCCCGACAAAAATGAGATTCGTGCGGGTCGTCATTTCCCCCCCGTAGCGTCACGCAGCCGTCGGGTTGCCTTTGCTGACGCACCCCTTCCGCGGCGTTACCACGGAACGGGTCGCGGAGAACTGTGAGATCGATCACACGAACGCTCTGACTCGACCGTCGCAATCGACGATGAAAGTCCTCATTTGCCAGGTCTGGCGCGTGGTTGCACAAAATGGCCTCAGACGCTTCTAGAGCTTCGCGCATCGGGGTCCAAACACGTTCGTCTTTTTTGCCTACAATGTGAACTTTTCAGTGTAGCCTGCCGTTTGAGGGTAAGCGCGATGATCGGCGGACTGGAGCAGATGGTTCTTCTCGGGATACTCCACCTCGAGAGCGGAGCTTATGCGGTCGGAATCCGCCGCGAGCTCGAGCGGCGAAGCGGCAAGCGCGTCTCCCGCGGCGCCCTCTACACCGTCCTCGAACGGCTGGAATCGAAAGGCTACATCGTTTCCCACCTGGGAAGCCCAACCCCGGAACGAGGCGGCAGGCCCAAACGTTTCTACCGTGTCACTCGGAGTGGAGTGATTGCGCTCAAGAGCTCCAAAGACGCCATCGTCGAGCTCTGGCGCGGGCTCGAGTCGGTCCTGGGAAAAATCTCTTGAACCGTGGGCCTCGCCTCGCCGAGCGTTTCGTCGCGAAGCTCCTGCCTTCGGGCGGGCGCGGAGAAGCGATTCTCGGCGATCTCGAAGAAGAGTTCGCGGAAACGCCGTTTCGGTACTGCTTTCATGGGCTCGTAATCGCCCTTCGACTCGCGCTCTCCGAGAGGCGCGGTCCAACCAAGAAAGAAGGAAATCGCATGAGCGCACTTCTACGCGACGTGAAGCTCGGTCTCCGGGCCCTGACTGCCGCGCCCGCGGCGACCCTCATCGTCGTCGTGACCCTCGGCCTCGGGATTGGAGCGAACACCGCGGTCTTCTCGATGGTCGACGCCCTCGTGCTTCGCCCCTTCCCCATCCCCGACATCGACCGCCTGGTCATGCTGTGGGGCACGGTTCCCAAGCAGGGCGACGATCGGGACCGCGCCGCCCCGGCCGACTATCTCGATTGGAAAGAGCGCGCGACGTCTTTCGAGAGGCTCGTGGCCCTCGAGTGGTGGGATGTGAATCTCTCCGGAAGCGGCGAGCCGGAGCGGCTCCAGGGCACGTTCGTGTCTCCCGACTACTTCGAAACCCTCGGGGTCGAGCCCTATTCGGGCCGCACGCTCGCGGCGGATGCCGCGGAGTACGGCGCGCGGACCGTGGTCTTGAGCTACCAGCTTTTCGAGCGGCGTTTCGGCGGCGACCCGGGTTTGATCGGAAAGACCATTCGCCTCGACGGAGACGAGTACGAAGTCGTCGGCGTCGCCCGCGAGGGTTTCGACTATCCCTATGGCTCCGAGCTCTGGGCGCCGCTCTGGCTCGATGCCGAGACCGCGGCCCGGCGCGACGTCAACTATCTGGACGTCATCGGTAAGCTTCGTCCGGGCGTCACTCTCGACGATACGCAGGCGGAGCTCGATCTCATCAACGCTCGCCTTCAGAAGGAGTATCCGGTCACGAACGAAGGACGGGGGATTCGCGCGGTGGCTCTGGCCCGCGCGGTCTTGGACCTCGGGGTCCCCACCTTTCTCGCGCTCTGGCAGGCCACCACCGTGTTCGTTCTCCTGATCGCCTGCGTCAACGTCGCGAATCTCCTCCTCGCGCGCGGAGCCGATCGCGAGAAAGAGCTGTCGCTCCAGCAGGCGCTCGGCGCGGGACGATCGAGAATCGTCCGGCAGCTTCTGACCGAGAACCTCCTACTGTCCCTCGGGGGAGCGCTCTTCGCGATTCCCCTCGCCTGGGTAGGGATCGATCTGCTGCGGAGCGGTCTTCCTCCGCACATCCAGAGATTCGTGGTGGGATGGAAAGAGATCGATCTCGATCTCCGGCTCCTCGCGTTCACCGCCGCGGTCACCGTTCTCACCACGCTCGTGTTCGGTCTCGCGCCCGCCTTGCGTGCTTCTCGCCCCGACCTGACCTCCGCGCTTCGCGAAGGCGGACGCGGCGGATCGGAGAGCCGCCGGCGGCAGCGGGGCCGGAAGATCCTGGTCGCGAGCGAGATCGCGATCGCGTTGATGCTTCTCATCGCGTCCGGGCTATCCATCCGAGGCATGCTCCGGCTCGCGAACGGCGATCATGGCTACGATCCCGATCGCCTCATGACCTTCGAGATCGCGCTCCCCGAGCGAAAGTACGACCAGCCGGAGAAGAGGCGCCAGTTCTTTCGAGAGGTGCTCGACGGCGTGCGCGAGTCCACGGAGGTAGTTTCCGCGGACCTCGCCATCGTCCTTCCCTCGAGCGGCAACAACTATACGAACGCCGTCGACATCGAGGAGAACCGGACCGCCAACGTATCCGATCGCCCTCTCGCCCACTATCGAGTCATCACTCCCGGGTACTTCGATACTCTCGGGATTCCGCTCTTCGCAGGCCGCGCCTTCGGAAGCGAGGACCGCGAGGACACGACGCCGGTCGCGATCGTGAGCCGCAAGTTCGCGGAGCGAAGCTGGCCCTCCGCCGACCCAATCGGCCGCCGGTTTCGCGCGGACGATGACGAGCCCTGGCTCACCGTCGTCGGCGTCTCGGGAGACGTGCTGCACGACTGGTTTCTCCAGGAGCCGCAGCCCACGTACTACGTCCCCTTCGAGCAGCGCCCGCGGGCGAGGATGTCCCTGGCCGTGCGCACCCGGGGTGAGCCCGAAGCGATCACCGCCGCCGTGCGCAGCCAGGTACGCCGCGCGGATCCCGACCAGCCCCTCTACGACCCGTACACCATGCGCCAACGGGTCTCGGAGCGCATCATCGGGCTCAAGTACGCGGCGACGGTGATGGGAATCCTGGGGTTCATCGGTCTCACTCTCTCCGCGGTGGGCATCTATGGCTTGATGATGTACTCCGTCACCCGCCGCACTCACGAGATCGGGGTCCGTGTCGCGCTCGGCGCCGGGCGCGGCGACGTATTGCGGCTCACGCTCGCTCAGGCGCTCTCCATCACCGGCGCGGGAGTCGGCATCGGCCTCCTCCTGGCTTATGCCGCCGGAAGGCTGATGGCATCGAATCTTTTCGGAGTGGTGCGGCTCGAGGGAGCTACGTTCGCGCTCCTGGCCCTCCTCCTGAGCGCGGTCTCACTCGTCGCGGCCTATATTCCCGCGCGGCGAGCGCTTGCGGTGGATCCGGCGGTCGCGTTGAGAGCGGAGTGAGAAAATGTTTCGAGAATTCCCTTGACAACTTTCGTGAGCGCCTGTTTGCAATGCCGCTGGTGAGATCCAGAATGCATTTCTGACGCGTTGAACGGCCCCGCACGCTCCTCGCTTTGGTTGTCGAGACGTGAAAGTCATTTCGGGACTTAAGCGTTGAACCGCGGGCCCGCCAGGGCCTCTCAAAACTCGTGTGCTATAGAAAGAGTATGACCAACGCACACGAGCTCCGATGGATCTCCGATGATGAGCTGCTCCACCGTCTTTCGGAGCTGTTGAAGCAGTCGCGACGAGTCGACTCCGAGCTCGTAGCGCACATCGGTGAAGTGGATGAGCGGCGTCTCTACGCGCGTGAGGCCTGCTCGTCGATGTTCGCCTACTGCACCGAGGTGTTGCACCTCAGTGAGGCCGAATCCTATTTCCGCATCGCCGTCGCTCGCGCCGCGCGCAGATTTCCGACGCTTCTGGTTATGCTCGGGGACGGCCGTCTTCACTTGAGCGGAATCGCGCTCCTCGCGCCCCGCCTCACGGAAGAGAACTGCGAAGAGGCCCTGGCGCGCGCGACGCACAAGTCCAAGCGCCAGATCGAGGAGCTCGTTGCCGAGCTTGCGCCTAAACCTGACGCTCCGACGGTCATACGCAAATTGCCTACTCCTCCGGCTGCGCCGGCCGTCCAACTCTTTCCGGAAAGAGTTACTCCACTCGTCCACACTGCGCCACCTCAGAAGCTCGAGCCGCTGGCTCCAGAGCGATATAAGGTCTCCTTTACGGCCAGCTCGGAGCTTCGGGAAAAGCTCGAGCGGCTGCAAGATCTCATGGATGGAGATCTGGCCGCCGTCATCGAGGCTGCGGTGACGGAGAAGCTCGAAAGGCTCGAAGCGAAACGATATGCCGAGACGAAGAACCCTCGAAAGAACCTCGCCGGGACGGATACCTCGGCAAAATCGCGCTACGTTCCTGCTGCAGTGAGGCGAGCAGTATCAATCCGAGACGGACACCGGTGCGCCTTCGTGGACAAAAGCGGCCGGCGCTGCACGAAGCGGCACGCGCTCGAGTTCCACCATCACGATCCTTTCGGACGTGGAGGGGACCATGACCCGGGCCAGATCAGCTTGATGTGCCGCGTTCACAACGTCTACTTGGCTGAGCGGGAGTACGGGACCGAGGTGATGCAGAAGTATCGTAGGAACGTCGACCGCGTGTCTGAAACCGCGCCCATCCTGGACTTCACCGCTCCTTTTCTCGAGCGGAGTGCCGTTAGCGATTTTCTGCCCCGTCGAGAGTAACCATCCCGATGTCGGCTTCCACCGAGCGATACCGCGTAAATCGAGCGATCGTCACGGGAGACGGCAAAACCCCCGCGGTTGAAGACCAATCTCCGTGCGTCGCTCAACCGGAGCGGGAACGAACCCTCGACCGGCAACTCGCGGTTCCAGTCGACATGCTCGTCGCGCGTGACCGGGACGATCTCGCCGCCTTCGACGGGAACAGTCCAGATGTCTCGATAGTTGCGCTCCGAGAGCGTAGTGGCTCCAGAACGCGATCCGGCGTCCATGAGGGCGACCAGCTCGGCTGGACGGCATCCCCGTTCACATCGATCGTACGGATCTCCCCGGTATCGACGCGCACCACGCGGAGGCTCACCGCTTGCCGCGTCCCGATTCGCAGCTATCGACGACCACTGTCGAGAAAACGATTCTCTCACCGTCCGGAGACCAGGCGGGGTTGAAACCGGCATCCGACACCCGCTTCACGGACTCACCCGTCGCGCCCATGACGAAGATGCCGCCTCCGTCCCTTCTCGGAGCGAAAAGCGATGCGCGTGCCGTCCGGAGAGAAGGCGGGCTGCGTGTCATCGACCGGCGGAGTCCTCGGTCAGGTTGATCGCCTTCTGTCCGCCCACCCTCTGCAGGTAGATGTCGGCGTTTCCGGAGACGCTGCTGACGTAGACGATGCTGTTTCCGTCCGGCGACAGGCTGGGAAAGCTCTCCGACACCCGCCTAGGGACGTGAGCTGCGTGAACGTGGGTCCTCGGAGTGCGATGTCGCTCCGGTCGTCGCAGACCAGATAGACGGCAACTGCCACAGCCAGAAGAGCCACACGCGGCGAGACGAGCCACTTCGTGCGTTCGCATACTTTCGGAGCGACACCTCGAGAGAGCTCCCCGGACGTCCACTTCCTGCTTCAATTCCTCAAGCTCGTTCCGGAGATCCTTCGCCGTCTGATACCGACGCTCCGGGATCCTTCACCAGACATCGCCGCATGATTCTTCCCAGGATGCTCGGGATGTGCCGGATGCGATCTCGGTCACCGACTGGGGCGTGTCCTTGAGGATGGAGGAGATCACCGAAGCGGAGAGTCTCGCCCCGGAACGGACGCTCTCCCGTCGCCATCTCGTAGAGAACGATGCCGAGGGAGAAGATATCCGAGCGCGAATCGAGGGTCTTCCCCTCCGCCTGCTCCGGAGACATGTAGGCGACCGTTCCCACAATCCGCCCTTCCTCGGTTCGAGACTTCGTCGGAAGCTCGCTCATCCCGCTGACCACCGGACTCGGCTTCAGCTTCGCCAGGCCGAAGTCCAGAATCTTGAGCCTTCCCTCGTCGCTCAGCATGAGATTGTCGGGCTTCAGGTCTCGATGAAGAATCCCCTTCTCGTGGGCGGCGGCGACCGCATCGGCGAGGGGAATCGCGATCTCGAAAGGAACTTCGCGAGCGCAAGTCCCTTTCTCGGGATCAGCTCCGAGAGCGTCTTCCCTCGAACGAGCTCCATGGTGATGAAGTGAACTGCCATCCGCCTGCTCGACAGAGTGCACGGTGACGATATGGGGATGGTTGAGCGCCGCGACCGCCTTCGCCTCGCGTTGGAAGCGCGCCCGGCGCTCCTCGCTCTCCGCGAGCTCGGGTGGAAGCACTTTGAGGGCGATCTGGCGCGTCGAGCTCGGTGTCCTCGGCGAGGTAGACGTCCCCCATGCCGCCCGAGCCGAGCTTGTCCAGGATCTTGTAGTGCGAGAGGGTACGCCCAATCACCCTGGGCTCCAGATGGTGTCGCAGGCTACTTGGGAGTTGACCGATGTCAATCAAGCGGAAAGGAAACGCCGCAGCTAATGGAGCCCGAGTTTTTCCGAGCGCTCCACCATTCGGACGGAGTCGTCGCCCTCGAGACCCTCGAGCTTCGCCGCGGGGATCGAGCCGACGACCTTGTTCCCGACCACCCGCTCCACGTCGAGGCCGAGGTCGAGAAGGTGCTCGAGGTCCTCGTCCTTGGGAGCGCGCACTTCGAGCTCCACGATGACCCGAAGGATCTCGGGTCGTTTCAAGGAATCCCGTACTCTAGGCATCAGGCTCGATCGTGAGGAGTCGCTCCACGTCCAGTTTGCCATAGCCCCACCGGGGGTTCCAGCAGACGCCGGTGTGACGGTCCTGCCGCGTCGATTTGATGAGCCGTCGCTTGGCCTCGCTCCAGTCGATGCTCCCGTCTTTCTGCAGGAGAAGGGCGAGGGCACCCGTCACGTAAGGCGCCGACATGCTCGTCCCTCGAAGCGACGCGTACTCGATTCCCGAAAGCCTCGTGAAGAGCGGCAGCTCCGAAAGGAGCGCGTCTTTCGAGAGCGGGGCCAGAAGCCACTCTCCCGGGGCGGCCACCTCCGGTTTGGTGTCTCCGTCTCTCGTGGGACCAGGGCTGCTGAAGGACGACAGCGCCTCGAGCGCGAGCGCCTCGAGAAGGATCGAGGGGTTCTGCGGGTCGCGCGAGCTCCACTGGTTGCGGGTCGCGTAGGAGGCGACGGTGACGGCGGAATAGGAGGTCCCCGGCATCCCGATGAGGTACTCGGAACTGGCGCCCGAGGTGAACCGTCCTTCCGCGCCGTCTCGAATCCAGGCGTGCACCGCGCCGACGGCGGCGCTTCCCGGAGCGGTCTCTTCCGCCACCAGGGTCCAGTTCGTGAGCCACTGCGACTGCGGAAGAGTGATCACCTCGAAGGTCACGACAGTGTCCCCGCTGTACGGATGGACCTGGCGCGAGGCCTCGACGAAAAAAGACCCGAAGTCGTGCTCGCTCGCGCCGTCGGCCGGCGGGTCTAGAAAGTTTCCGCCAGGAGAGCGCAGGCGGACGCGGATGCCGTCCTCCCGTTGGTGCCAGGCCTGGAGGACGAGAATCCCGAGCTCGACCGGCCCGGATTCTCCCGCGAAGGTGCGCGGGCTCAGCGAGAAACTCGCCTCCCACCGTCCCGCCGTCGCCGCATCTCCGTGAACGAGGCCATGCGCGTGGATCGAATCGCTGCCTTCGTTGCCCGCGGAAACCACCACGATCCTTCCCGGACCCGAAAGCTCGTCGATGGTCCGCTCGAGAAGAGTGCTCCCGTCGTGGCCTCCCACGTGTCCCCCGAAGCTGCAATTGACGACGGCGGGTTGGTTGCGCGACTTGGCGACGTCGAAGATATGAGCGATGGCCGTAAGGATGTCCGCCGTCTCGAGCGTCGACTTCACGACGGCGAGGTCCGCCTCCGGCGCGACTCCGCGGAGCGATGAGGCAGGAGAGCCGCCTCCATTCCCCGCGGCGATACCGGCAACGTGCGTGCCATGCCCGACGGTGTCCGTCGAGGCCGCGGCATCGCCCGCATCGATCTTCGCCGAGTCGAACTCCTGGTCCGTGAACTGATCGAGATAGCTCACGATCCGCGTCTTCCCTCCCGACTGGAAGGCCGGGTGGCTCACGTCGATTCCCGTGTCGACGACGCCGACGAGGACTCCGGTCCCCGTTTGAGGGACGGTCCGGGCTCCCGCCCGCACCAGTCCCGAGGACACGTGCGCGAGGTCGGAGTGGAGCTTCAGCTTGGTGCTGGCTTCGACGTAGCGGACCGCGGGAAGCCGGGCGAGGGCTTCGAGCTCCGTACGCGGCACCCGAGCGACGACCGTCGAGTCGGTGACCCTCGTGCCGCAGCCTCCCCATTCGTCCACGCGCTCGCGCACCGAAGCTCCGGGTCGGCAATCGATGACGACCGACACCAGGTCTTCCTTCTGGAGACGCTCCACGCCGGCCTTGGACATGCGTGAGGCGAGCGAATGGACGCCGATCGAGAGGTCCCGGATCGAAGACGGGCAGCCGCCGGGCGCGATCGACTCGGTTCCGCGGGCCTCTTTCTTCGCGCGTCGGGCGCCGAGCCGGAGCATCGGGTCGAGCTTCGAGAGAGGAGCCGCCTCGAGCTGCGGAGCTTCGCGGCGCGTCCTCGGATGCCGCGCGCCTTTTTTTCGCGGCGCGGCTTTCTTTTTGGATTTCGCCGGCTTTCTCGCGACCCGCTTCTTCTTTTTCGCCATGGTCTCAGTCCAGCACGTCCTTCATATAGGCGTAGAGGGCCGGCGACCCTCCGGTGTGGAGGAAGAGAACGTTCTCCTTCTTCTCGAAATAGCCTTTCCGCGAGAGGTCCAGGAGGCCCGCCATCGCCTTTCCCGTGTACACGGGATCGAGGAGAATCGCTTCGGTCCGCGCCACCATGCGAACCGCCTCCGCCATCTCCGGCGTGGGCCGGGAGTATCCGGGCCCCACATAGTCTCCGAAACAAAGCACGGCGTCCCTCGGCACGCGCTCGCGAATCCCCAGATGCGCCGCCGTGCGCTCCACCAGTGAGTGCACGAGCTCCTCCTGCGGCTCCTTCGGACGGCTCACGTTGATTCCCACCACGGGAATCGCCGAGTTCAAGGCGAAGAGACCCGTGACGAGGCCGGCATGAGTCCCCGAGCTTCCGCTACCGACGACGACGCGGTCGATCCGAATCCCGAGCTCGACCAGCTGCGACAGCACCTCGAGCGCACAGGCGGCATAGCCCGTCGCGCCAATCGGGTTCGAGCCTCCTACCGGAATGACGTAGGGCTTTCGGCCCCTGGACCTCAAATCTTCGGCGACCGCATCGAGCTCCGCCAGCATGTTCGAGCCTCCGGGAACCACCTTGACTCCCTCGACTCCCATCAACCGGAAGAGGAAATTGTTCCCGCTCGCGTCGTCCTTGTAGCTTCCGGGAACGCGCTCCTCGAGAACGAGAAAGGTCCGCAGGCCTTCCTTGGCCGCCGCGGCGAGCGTCAAACGGCAGTGGTTCGACTGCACGGCGCCGCCGGTCAGGAGCGTGTCGGCACCTTTGGCGAGAGCGTCGGCGACGAGGAACTCGAGCTTTCTCGTCTTGTTCCCTCCGCCGGCGAGCCCGAGGAGATCGTCGCGCTTCATGAATATCGTCGGGCCGCCGAGCTCGGCGGTGAGCCGATCGAGTTTTTCGATGGGAGTCCTACCTTCGGTATAGCGTCGCCGGGGAAAGCGAGAGAGATTCATCGAGTTTTCCTTTCGGCGTCATTCTACGTCCGCTTCCTCGCGATTCCCATGGGACGGCCAGCGTTATGGGGCCGCGGCAGACCGTGATGCTCGGCGGCGACGCGCTCGAGGGCGGTTTTCAGATGAGGCGGCATGGGCTTCGACCGCCGCTCCTTCATGTCCACGAAGATCGAGAGGTGCTCGCACGTGGCCGCGAGAAATCCCTTCTCGCCGTGGATCATCCGAAGGAAGTAGTGAAGCCGTTTTTGGTCGAAGTCTATGAGCTGCAGCGTGACGCGAAAAGGCTCACCTACGCGAAGCTCCTTGAGGTACGTGAGGTGGTCCTCGAGCGCGAACATCGACCCCTTCTCCCGCTCGACGTACTCCTCTCCGAGCCCGACCCGCCGAAGGAAGACGTCGGTGGCGCGATCGAAAGCGAGGTGGTAGTACGCCACGTTCATGTGCCCGTTGTAGTCGATCCACGACGGCTCGACGGTTCCCGCGTAGACTTCCATGTCGCGATTCTAACGGAACGTGGTAGAAGGCTCCCATGAAACGACGGGAGTTCCTCGAGTCCAGTCTGGCCGTCCCGTTCGCGGGCGCCGCCGTCAAGATCGCGAAGCCGCCCGATATCGAGAACAACGTCTATACCCGGCTCCTCGGAGTGCGGCCGCACATCGGCGCGCACGAGCACATTTCGCGGCTCAGTGGCTCGCGGATGCCCGACGAGGTCATGGAAGCCCTGGTCGAGGCGAACCGGTTCTTCGTCGACGTGGAGGAGCTTTCCGAGGCCGCGGGCCGGAAAATCGCCGAGCTTCTCGGCGCCGAAGCGGCGCTGGTCACGGCGGGCGGCTTCTCTTCCATGATCCTCGCCGCGGCGGGCTGCCTCACCGGCACGGATCCCGCGAAGGTCGATGCGCTTCCTCATCCGGACTGGCCGAAGCGCGAATGCCTCATTCAGAAGGCCCACCGGTTCAGCTATGACCGCGCGTACCGCGCGGCGGGAATGACCATCGTGGACGCCTACGACCGGGACGAGCTGCTCCGAAAAATTTCGGAGAACACCGCGATGATCCCCGTGCTCGCGGCGGTGGAAGAGCAGCGCCAGTTCGGGCCGCCGCTCCCCAAGAAGCGCGCGCTTCCTCCCGAGCCGCACGTCCTGATGCCCGACGACCTTCTCGCCATCGGGAAGAATGCGCGCGTGCCGGTGCTGGTGGACATGGCATCCGATCTTCCGCCGGCGGGAAACCTCACTCGCTGGATTCGCGCCGGCGCGGACCTGGTGGTGGTGAGCGGCGGCAAGGGACTTCGCGGACCGCAGTCGAGCGGGATCCTCGCGGGCCGCAAGGATCTGATCGCGGCGGCGGCGCTCAACGCCGCGCCTCACACCGGCATCGGCCGGGGCATGAAGGTTGGGAAGGAAGAGATCGTCGCCCTGGTCGTGGCGCTCGAGCGCTACCTCAAGCTCGATCACTCGAAGGAGATCGAGGGGTGGAATGAAAAAGCGCGATGGCTCGCCGAGCGGCTCCAGGGAATCCGCGGGCTCAGCGCCGAGTACGCCGTCAACACCAAGGGTTATGCCGACGTCGACCTGAGCTGGGACGAGAGCATCATCCCCCTCACCCACGACGAGCTTCGAAAGCGCCTTCTCGCCGGCAGCCCCCGCATCGCCTACGACGGAACGACCGTCCGCGTGCGGCAGCTGGACGACGACGAGGTGGAGATGGTGGCGCGAAGGTTGAGGGAGGTTTTCGAACAGTTGTGAGCGTTTGCGCCTTCTCTCCCCCTGGCGTCTTTGCGGTGAAAAAGGTTCTGGTATAGTCGCTTCGTGACCACGATTCTCGTCACCGGCGGCGCCGGCTTCATCGGCAGCAATTTCATTCACTATCTCGCCGCGCGCCGGCCCGACTGGAGCGTTCTCAACCTCGACAAGCTGACCTACGCCGGAAACCTCGAGAACCTTCACGGGGTGGACGGGCGCCCCCACTACCGTTTCGTGCACGGGGACATCGCCGACGCCAAAGTCGTCGCGGCGCTCATGGCGGACTGCGACTACGTCGTGAACTTCGCCGCCGAGACGCACGTGGACCGCTCGATTCACGACGCCGGTGACTTCATCCGCACCGACGTCTACGGAACGTTCGTGCTTCTCGAGGCGTTCCGCGCCGCGGGTCGCCCCCGAAGGTTCGTGCAAATCTCGACGGATGAAGTGTACGGGGCGATCGAGTCCGGCTCCGCTCGAGAGACCGATCCCATCGCCCCACGAAACCCCTACTCCGCGAGCAAGGCCGGGGCGGACCGCCTCGCCTACTCGTATTTCGTCACCTATGGCGTTCCGGTCATCGTGACCCGCGCCTCGAACAACTACGGGCCGCGCCAGTATCCGGAGAAGGTGATTCCGCTCTTCGTCACGAACGCCCTCGAGGACAAGCCGCTCCCGCTCTACGGCGACGGTCTTCAAGTGCGCGACTGGCTCCATGTCGAGGACCATTGCCGCGCGATCGATTTTCTCCTCCACGAGGGCGTGGTCGGGGAAACGTACAACATCGGCGGCGGGCACGAGCTTCCGAACCTGGAGTTGACGCGGAAAGTTCTTCAGATCCTGGGAAAGCCGGAGAGCCTCATCGCGCACGTCACCGATCGCCCGGGCCACGATCGCCGCTACAGCCTCGACACCGGGAAGCTCCGGTCGCTCGGCTGGGCCGCGAAGGTTCCCTTCGAGGAGGGACTGCGCGCGACCGTCGACTGGTATCGGGAGAACCCGGGGTGGTGGCAGCGCATCAAGAGCGGAAGCGCCGAGTATCGCCGCTTCCACGAGCAGCACTACGGGCCGAGAGGCTGAGCCCCCTTACCAGCTGAGGACGTTACTCACCCGGGCGCCTCCGTCGACGGTGACGGTGGCGGTCAACGTGACCCGGTCCTGGTGGGCATCGGTCCACTGGCCCGAGACCGAATAGAGGACAGCGGTCTCCTGCGCCTCCACTCGAGCGACGTGGACCGGCACGTCCCCCCCGGTGTTCTTTCCCTGGAAGGACCAGTCGAGGCGCATCGACCGCGTGGAGATGGCGCGATTGCTTCGATTCACGAGCCGTATCGAGAGACGATACGCCTCGCCGAGACCTACCTCCGCGGGATCGACTTCGATCAGGAGAAGCGCAGGATTGGAAGGAAGCGCGCTCGCGCGGTGGACGCTCTCTTCCCCTCTCACGAAACCTTTGATCGCGTCCGGCTTCTCTCCCGGATCGACGTAGCTCGTCTCCCCCAGCCGGAATCGCGATACCGGAGCCGGGGTCGAAGGCGGCGAGCCGCGATCGCCGAGGGCCTCGAGGAGATCCGATCTCTGGCTCGCGAGCGCCCGCCAAAGAGCCTCGTTTGCTTCACGAAGTGCTTCGAACTCTTTCGCCGGGTCACGGACCGATTGCAGCTTTCGATTCGCTTCCTGCATCGCTTCGAGATCGTCGTTCGCCGCCTGGCGAATGGCCGCGAGCTCCTGCTGCTGCCTGTCGAGCGCCTGTTTCAGCCCTTCGGTTCGGGAAGCGGTTTCCTCTCGGATGCCGGCGAGGGTTGCCTCGGTCTCCGCCAGGCTCTTCGCCAGCCGACGGGCGTAGAGGCTCGAAAGAGAGATCGCCGCTACGGTCGCGATGCCGAAAAAGGCGAGCGCCGCACCCAGGTATACCTGATAACGACGAACACGCTCGCGCAGATCCGCGATCTCGCGCTCGGGATCAGGGGCTCGCTTTAAAGACATCGTCTCCTTAGATTGTCGAAGACCGGGCCGGGTCTCGCAAGTCGCCTGCGATCTAGACCGCCTGAGTGACCCCGGTCGAGGAGCGATAGACGGGCCGGTTCGCCTTGGCCCGATACATGGACTCGTCCGCGGCCTTGAGCGCCGCCCCGGGGTCCCCTCCGGGGGCGAGCGTCGCGACTCCGACGGAGAACGTCACCGAGGGACCGTTCCCTCTCAGGTGGCCGAGACGCCGGCGCACGAGCTCCACACGCTCGTCAGCCTGAGATTCGTCGAGACCTCGGGCGACGACGAGGAACTCGTCGCCCGCGTAGCGCACCAGTACGTCGGTGGGACGGAAACACTCGGTGAGCGCGGAAGCGAAGCTCCGCAAACACTCGTCTCCTACCTGATGCCCGTGCCAGTCGTTCACTTCCTTGAAACCGTCGAGATCGAAGAAGAGCAGGGTGGCGCCTTCGGGCCGCACGACGCGGAAGATCTCGTCGAGCGAGCGCCGATTGGCGAGGCCGGTGAGCGCGTCGCGGTCGACCAGCTTTCGAAGATCCGCCTGGGCGTCGAGAAGGTCCTGGTTGTACTGGCGCAGCTCGCGGGCCGCCCGCTCGGAGATCGCGAGAACGCACCCGAGGGCGAGCAGCCATTCGGTGCCGCTGTCGAACGACGAATGAGCCGCGAGGAAGGTCGCGGTAAGAGAACGGAGAGACTCCGACACGGAGTCAGCGGGGAGCAGTTGGAGCCCGTAGGCGGCGGCTTCCACGAAGCTCAGGAGCGAGCGTCCCAGGAAACCGGCCGCGAGCCACGTGAGTCCACCTTCCCGCGGCTGCCGCAGCGTGAAGGCGCAACCGCCCGCGAGCAGCAACCCCATGGTCAGGTGCTGGACGATGCCGAGCTGGTTGATGGACCTGATGGCCAAGGCGGCGGAGAGGAGATAGACGGCCAGTAGAGGAACGACGACCACGGGCCGGAAGAGCCTTCTCCCCGGTCTCTTCAGCGCCCAGGCGCCCTCCATGAGAAACAAGACGAAAGCGGTCTTGCCGCCCATGTAAAAAGGAAGCACGAGCGGAAGGGTCCAGGACGGAGGCTGCAAGTACCAGTACGAGAGGGCTACCGCGATCGCGACGAAGTCCGCGCACCAGGCGAGGAGCCAAAACCGCAGCTCCGCCGAGCGGACGGACCGCGCGAGCACGGCGAAAAACACCGCGATGATAGCGAGAGACGAGAGCTGGACGGTGGTGCTCCACCGCCAGAGCATGAGCTCCATGGTTCCGGCGCGTCCTTATTTTGAGGGAGATTTCAGAATTTCGACGTAGAGCGGCGTGGCCAGCCTATGGAGTCGGCGCGACCTTTTTTCTCGAAGTCGGGAAGGAACCGACTTGCCGAGGGGAAGGCCACGTCCGCGCCATCGGCGAACCTGATCTTAGTATGCCATTCAGCGGGTGAGTTCGTCGAGGTACTGGGGGAGCATCTTCCGCCACGTCGGCCAGTCGTGGGGCCAGTCGGGCCCCCATGAATCGACGCGGTTCGGGATGCCTTTCTCGCCGAGGAGGCTCGCGACGCGCCAGGACTCGCCGATGTTCTCGGCCTTTCCTTCTCCCGAGGCGAGAAGGACGTAGCGGCCTTGGAGCTTCGACAGCAGCTCACCGCCGAGGCCGTGAAGGAAATGAAGCGGTGACGAGAAATAGAAGTCTTCCGTCGGCCGTCCTTCCAGGAAGCGGTCCAGATCGTAAGTTCCACTGAGACAGAGAGCATGACTGAAGGCGTCGGGGAAGCGGCAGAGCACGGCGAGCGCGTTGAAAGCGCCGATGGAGGCGCCGGCGGTGATGACCCCGATGCTCTCCGACTGGCAATCGTTCCGGATCGCCGGGACCAGCTCGTGATAAACGAACTGCTGGAACTGGTTCAACACCCACATCTGATGCTCGGGCGAATGTCCGCCATGGAGCATGGTCTTCCCGGCGAAGCTGTCGCACGAATAGACCTTGATTCGGCCCGCATCGAGGAGCGGCGCGAGGACGTCGATGACGTGGAAGCGCTCGATCTCTTCCGCGTCGCCTCCCGCGGTGGGAAACAAGAGGACCGGGGTTCCCACCTCTCCCCACCTCACCACGAGGAGCTCCTCACCGAGGCGCTCGGAGTGCCAGTTCGTGCTCAATTTACTCATAGACCATCCATAGCGGGCCGGGGAAGAGCCAGGAGAGCCCCTCGCGCATGCGATCCCGCCAGTTCTCCCAGTTGTGCCCATCGCGCGCCTCGACGTAGCGAACCTCCATGCCCGCCTTCTGCAGAAAAGGCACCAGCGATCGGTTCTCGTAGATGAGCGCCTCGTACGTTCCACAGCTCACGAAGACTTTCTCGCTCACCTCACCGGGTTGGGCTCGAAACGCGTTCATGAACTCGACGACGGGATCGAACATCGGGCCCTTCTGATGCGTCCCGATATCCGTGAAGGCGAAGGAGCCCGATTGCAGCAGAAGTCTTCCAAAAAAACCCGGGTAGCGCCACGCCGTCGAAAGCGACGCCACTGCCCCGAAGCTCGCCCCCATGAGACCGCGATGGCGAGGCCCGGCGAGAAGCGGGAATTCCTTTTCGAGAAACGGCACCAGCTCTTCGGAGAGATATCGGGCGTGGGGCTCGTAGTTCGCGTACTCGACCAGACGCCTCTCGGGATGGGTGAAAGCGACGATGAGACCGGGGATCTCGAGACGGTAGATCAGGTTGTCGAGGACGGTCTTCATTCCCGAGTACATCAGATACTCCGGACCGTCGTGCACGACCAGGAGATCGTAGCGGCGGGAAGGGCGAAAGCGAGCCGGAAGGTAGAGCACCACTCGTCTCGGTCCGCCGAGCGCCCTGCTCTCGAAGACCATCTCCTTCAGCGTGCCCGGCCGGGAGATCGGATCGGGCTTCGTCCACTCCGGCAGCTCGTACCCCTCGGTCGAAGAAACGGAGTTCTCCCCGAACGGGTCGGACGCCCGCCTCGGATTCAACGGGTCGAGGAGCCACTCCATCTTCCCTTCATGCACTTTCTGCAGCTTGTACTCGATGCGCGACGCCGCGGGGAGCTCCATTACCAGAAACCAGAGATCGGTGCCTTCGATCCGGTGAAACTCCTGCGCGGAAGGGAGGCCGAAGATCCAGTGGCCGAGGAAGATCGCGTCCGCCTCCCCTCGATAGACGAAGGTCGTGAATCGGCCTTCTCGAAGTGGAAAGGAGTTCTTCGAGAGAAACTCGTCGACTTCGGCGGAAGTGGGTCTTCGCTTGACGAGCCCGTGGATCGCGAGCTTGCCAGCGACGATGTCTTCACGCGCTACCACGAGCTCACCTTCTCCAGATCCCCGCTTTCGCCGAGACGGACGACTTCAGCCCGCGCGTTCCAACGGCTGCCGTCGAAGGAGATGCAATCCCCCTGCTCCAGAAGAACGCAGGCGTCGGGCGCGAAACGACGGGCCATCGCCGAGATCCGGAAGCGATTCGAGAGGTCGAGCCTCTTCTTCCCGTCGGGGAGCGCAACCAGTCCCGGACAGAGACCGAGCCCGCGCTCCATGATTCCGGCGTTTCCCGCGCCCTGAGGCGGGTGATCGTGAAAGAGCACCACGCGCTCCGTGAGCGCCATCGCTCCCGCCGACCACGCGATGACCGGCCTCTCTCCGAGCATCTCCTCGATGCCGAAGAGCCTCAAGCGATTCAGGAGCACCGCGACGTGCCCGCCGGCGATGACGAGAGCGACAGCACCGGAAAGCGCTCGGGCCAGAGTCCTTTCGTTCCCGAGCCACCGATTCGCGCTCCCTTGGCCGGAATCGCTCCTCGAACTCGCCGCGAATCGCGACGATACGCTTCAGGTTCCAGGAGTCCAGGTCCCGAACCTGAGCGAAAGCGTGCTCTCGCTCGGGGTCGAGAAGCCGCACATCTCCCGATTCTTCGAGGAGCCAGAGGACCTGGTCGCGCAGGAACGAGAGTCTCCGATCGTAGATGCGCGTCAGATCCCGGAGCCTCGCCTGCATCTCGTGATGGGCGCGGGCGAGCTCGGGATCGGTCGCGAACACGCGGTCCGCGCGGCGGTAGAGCTCGAGGTCGAACGCCCGACCCGCGAGGTGTTTGTTGAGCTCGACATCCTCCCCCTCGCGCTCCTGCCACCCCGCGGTGACGGCGGCGATGGGTCCCTCGGGGATTCCAAAGCTCGGGAAGACGTCTCTCAGGAACGGCGTCTGATAATGGGGTCCGAGAAGGAAGACTCGCGTCACTCGGCCTTGACCTTCACCGCCTCGCCCACGTGATTGAGCATCCGGCGGAGCTCGTCGTAGTCGGGATGCCGCATTCGTATCCAGGCGTTCGCCATGTATCCGTCGGCGACGCCCTGGGTCGGAGTGCCCGGAGTCGGCAGGTGGTAGTCGATGATCCACCGGCCGTAGTCGCGCTCGATGTCGGCGAGCCCCTCGTAGCCGAGGATACTGCCATCGCGGTCCGGCCGGAGGTTGATGATCCCCGCGGCGTAAGCCCGCGAAGGCTTCTGGCTCGGCTTTCCGTGCACGACGGCCATCGCCCACTCGTGATAGAGGTCCATATCGTTCCCCGCGCAGTACAGGTCCCAGGCGCGGACCCCGGGCGGGCGGCAGCCGATTTCCGAGAACTTCAGACCCTTCGCTCCAAAAAACCACTCCATGTGGGTCGCGGAGGTCTCGATGCCCAGAAGGTGGTTGACCTTCTTTCCCATCTCGCGCACCTCGGCGTAGTCGCGGGCGCTATCGATGCGGTTGGTCGCGATGAACTGGGGCGAGATCCATCGGGTGCGCATCGCTTCGAGGACGTTCGGATAATAGTGGGAGATGAAGTCGTGGACCACGTCGCCCCGAATGGTGAGCGTGTCGTAGAAGCCCTCGTGCCCCTCGACGAACTCCTCGACGGCGAGCGCGGCGCCCCGATCGATACCCATGGACCCGAGCGCGCGGTCGAGCGCTTCCATGTCGTCTACCCGCACGGTGCCGGAGGCGCCCGCCGCCGCGGGAGGCTTCACCACCAGAGGAAAACCTACGGCGGAGGCGAACTCCCGTATCTCCTCGCGGGAACCGCTCCCGAGCGACTGGGCGCAGGCGATCCCGCCTTTGCGCAGCACTTCCTTCATCGCCGGCTTGTCGCGGCAGAGAAACGCCGTCCGTACCGAGGTCCCGGCGATCCCGCAGGCCTCCCGGACTCGCGCCGCTGGCAGAATGTGGGCCTCGACCGTGGCTTCGAGCCGGTCGACGGGAAGCTTCGTCTGAAGCCACCGTACTTTTTCGGTCATGGTCCTTTCGTCGCAGACGTTCGGGACCTGCTCGAAGTGGGTGAGCCAGCTCCGGAGCCCCTCGTCGAGGGATTCCTTCGGTCGCTCGCCGATCCCGGTGACGGTAGCCCCGACGCCTTTGAGCGCGCGCGCGAACTCGCGCTGGTTCAAGGGAAAAGAGGGCTCGACGAGCACGACGTGCATGGGCGCGGGCCTAATTTATCAGGAGTTCACGATAGATCGCGAGGTAGCGCTCCGCCTGCTGCTCCCAGGAGAAATCCTCGTTCATTCCGTTCAGGACCAGGCGGCGAAAGAGCTCCTGGTCGCGAAAGAGCGCAAGGCCGGTCTCGAGCGCCCAGACCACGGCGGCGGCGTTGAAGTGCTCGAATACGATCCCGGTCCCCTCCCCCGACTTCGGATCGAACGGTCGAACGCTGTCGGCGAGACCTCCGGTCTTTCTCACCATGGGGACCGTACCGTAGCGGAGGCTGTACATCTGGTTCAGTCCGCAGGGCTCGTAGCGGGACGGCATGAGGAACAGATCGGCGCCCGCCTCGATCCAGTGCGCGAGCTCTTCGTGGAAGGCGCCGGCGAAGCGAACCTTCTGAGGGAATCGCGCCTGAAGACCCGCGAAGAAGCGCTCGTATTTCGCCTCCCCCGTCCCGAGAACGACGAGCTGCATCGACTCCCGGCCGAGGACTTCGGGAAGCGCGTTGAAGAGGAGCTCGATTCCTTTCTGATACGACAGCCGGCTCACCATGCCGACGAGAGGAACGGACTCGGAGTACGGGAGCTCGAGCCTTCCGAGGAGAGCTTCCTTGTTCTTTTTTTTGCGAGGAAGGCTTCGCGCCGAGTAGTGCTCGGTGATGAAACGATCCTTCGAAGGATCCCACTCGTCGTAGTCGACGCCGTTCAGGATTCCCGTGAGGTCTCGCGCGCGGCGCCGGAGGAAGGGGTCGAGCCCGTAGCCCTGCGCTTCGGTCTGGATTTCGCGCGCGTAGGTGGGGCTCACGGTGGTCAGCCGATCGGCGTGGAGAATCCCCGTCTTGAGAAAGCTCACCCGCCCCTCGCGAAGATCGGCGGCATCGAAGAGGCCACGATCGACGCCGATCGCTTCGATGACTCCCGCGGAAGCGATGCCCTGGTAGGCGATGTTGTGAATGGTGAGGACCGTCCGACTCGGCTGGAAGAGGCGGTCCCACGAGTAGAGCGTTTTCTTCAGGAGCGGCACGAGCGCCGTCTGCCAGTCGTTCGCGTGGAGAATCTGGGGAGAGAAACCGAGCCGCTGGCAAATCTCGAAGACCGCGCGGCTGAAGAAAAGGAAGCGGAGCGGTTCGTCGGGGTCGCCGGTATAGAGGGAAGGCCTTCCATAGAACCGGGGGCAATCGACGAAATAGATCGGCGCGGCGGTTCCCGGAAGCTCCGCGGTCATCACCTGGAACGGCACCGTCTGTCCGGCGAGCCGTATCTCGATGGTCCCGTGGCTGAGCGGTCGGAGGCCGTAGCGCTCGCGATCGACGCTCGCATAGAGCGGCATGAAGACGCTGGGCGCGTGGCCCAGCCTCGAAAGCGCCTTGGGAAGAGAGAACGCCACGTCGGCGAGCCCGCCCGATTTGGCGAACGGCGCGACCTCGGACGAAAGAAACGCGATGCGAACCGGCCCCACGGCACCGGGAGTATAATCTCCCCCGCCTCGCCATGGTCAATGCGGTCAACGTCGTCTTCGTCGCGCCGTTTTTCCTCGACACGACGCTGCGTTTCGTCGATGCCGCCGCGAGCCTGAACGGCGTCCGGCTCGGCCTCGTAAGCCAGGATCCGGAGGAGAAGATTCCGACGGAGCTTCGCTCGAAGCTCGCCGGGCACTATCGGGTCGAGGACGGTGTCGCCGTCGATTCCCTCCGCCCCGCTCTCCACGCGATGCGGAAAGCGTTCGGCTCGGTCGATCGCATTCTCGGGACGCTCGAGCAGCTCCAGGTGCCGCTCGGCGCGCTCCGCGACGAACTGGGCGTTGCCGGCCTCGGCGCCGAAGCCGCCCACAACTTTCGCGATAAGGCGCGCATGAAGACCGTGCTCCAGAGGGCCGGACTTCCCTGCGCGAGCCATCGACTCGCGACCCATCCCGAAGACGCGTTCGCTTTCGCGCAGCAGGTGGGATATCCGCTCATCTTGAAGCCGCCCGCGGGAGCAGGCGCCCGAGCTACCTACCGTTGCGACGACGAGAAAGTGCTCGGCGAATGCCTTACCAGCATGCGGCCCTCTCGAGAGGATCCCGTCCTGGTCGAAGAGTTCATGACCGGCGAGGAGCACTCCTTCGACAGCGTGGTCCTCGGCGGAAAAGTCGTCTGGTACTCGGTGAACGACTACTATCCCTCCCCCATCGAGGTGCTGCGGCATCCATGGATTCAGTGGTGCGTCGTTTCCCCGCGCGACGTGGACCAGCCGCGCTACGCCGCGATTCGTGAGGCAGCCGGTCCCGCGCTCGTCGCTCTCGGCCTCGAGAACGGCTTGAGCCACATGGAATGGTTTCTCCGTCCCGACGGCCGCATCGCGATCTCGGAAGTCGGAGCGCGGCCTCCGGGAGCGCAATTCGCAACCATCATTTCCTACGCTCACGACTTCGACCTCTATCGGGAGTGGGCGAAGCTCATGGTGTTCGACCGCTTCGACCCGCCGCCGCGCCGCTTCGCGGTGGGCGCGGCGTACTTGAGAGGCCAGGGCGGCGGCGATCGCGTCAAGTCGATTCAGGGGCTCGCGGAAGCGCAGCGCGAAGTGGGCGATCTCGTCGTCGAGGCGAAGCTTCCCAGGGCCGGCCAGTCCCCTTCCGGGACGTATGAGGGCGAGGGCTACGTCATCCTCCGCCACCCCGAGACCGTCGTCGTCGAGCGCGCGCTCAAGCGGCTGGTGGAGCGCATTTACGTGGAGCTTGGGTAATGCGAGCGCAGCGAGCCCGGCCGGGAGGAAGCGGCCGCGCTGAAGGCGCATGGCCGCGGGATCCGGCCGTCTCCCCGAGCGAGGAGCGAGGGGAGCGAGCCGAGCGAGGAGCGAGGCGAGCCAAAATGAACGTTCTCTTTTTCAGTCCCGGATTTCCGGGGGAGATGCCCTATTTCACGCGCGGGCTTCGGCGCGTCGGCGCGTCGGTCATCGGGCTCGGCGATCAGCCCGAGGGAGCGCTTCCGGAAATCGCCAGGGAAAGCCTCTCCGCGTACGTACAGATTCCGTCCTTCACCGACGAGGCGGCGATCTTCCGTGAAGTCGAGGCAGTCCATCGAAAGGTGAAGCTCGATCGTATCGAATGTCTCTGGGAGCCCTTCATGGTGCTCGCGGCCGAGCTTCGCGAGCGTCTCGGGATCCCCGGGATGAGCGTCCGGAAGACCGTGCCCTTCCGCGACAAGGAGATCATGAAGCAGGTGCTCGATCGGGCGGGAATCCGAACGCCGCGCCACGCGAGTGTCACCAGTGTGGCCGGGTGCCGCGAGGCGGCGGCGAGCATCGGCTTCCCTTCGATTCCGATCGTGGTGAAGCCGATCGCCGGGGCCGGCTCGGCGGACACCTACAGCGTATCCAGTGAGGAAGAGCTCGAGCGCATCCTTCCCGCGCTCCGCCACGTCCCGGAGGTGAGCGTCGAAGAGTTCATCGAAGGCGAGGACTACACCTACGACACGGTTTGCGTCGACGGGAAGATCCAGCACTTCAGTATCTCCTTCTACCGCCCGCGGGCGCTCCAGGCGCGAAGCAACGAATGGATCAGCCCGCAGACGGTGGTCGTTCGCGACGTGGACGCGCCTCACCTTCGGGCGGGACGCCAGATGGGAGAAGCCGTCCTGAAGGCGCTCGAGTTCGAGACGGGATACACCCACATGGAGTGGTTCCTGAAGCCGAACGGTGAAGTGGTCTTCGGCGAGATCGCGGCGCGGCCTCCCGGAGCCCACCTCGTCGATCTCATCAACTTCGCGAGCGACATCGACACCTTCACCGGCTGGGCGGAGGCGGTCTGCCACGGAAAGTTCACCCAGAGGGTCGAGCGCAAATACAACGCGGCCTGGATCTACAAGCGCGCTCAGGGGCAGGGACGCATCCAGCGCATCGAGGGACTGGCGCCGCTGATGGCGGAGCTCTCGGAGCACGTCATGGTTCTCGACCTTCTTCCCGTCGGCGCGCCGCGCCGGAACTGGAAGCAGACTCTCATCTCCGATGGGATGATCATCGTGCGCCATCCCGATCTCCAGAAGACGCTCGAGATCGCGGACCGCTTTGGAACCGAGCTCCGTCTCTTCGCCGGGTGAGCATCGACCGAACCCTTTTTCGCTTCGCAGTTCACACGCCGCCGTCTCCGGACACCCGTTCGCAAGTGAATCTGATGGAACGTCGTAATATGACGCTCATGACTGGACAGAAAGAAACTCATGTCGCGCTTCTCCGGGGAATCAATCTCGGCGGCAAGAATCGTCTTTCGATGAAAGATCTCGCCGCCATCTTCTCCGACGCCGGCTGCAGAACAGTCGAGACCTACATCCAAAGCGGCAACGTCGTCTTCGCGGCGCCGGCGACGCTCGCGCGGAGGATTCCGGGGCTCGTCGAGAAATCCATCGAGAAGCGTTTCGGGCTCGTAGTCCCCGTGATGACCCGCACGGCGCGGGAGCTTCGAAAGGTCGCCACCGGAAATCCGTTTCTTCGATCCGGCGCGGATACCGCAACACTCCACGTCGCGTTTCTCGCGGATCGGCCTTCCGCGGCAGGAATCAAGGCCCTGGATCCCGACCGCTCGAAACCCGACGCTTTCGCGGTGAGCGGCCGCGAGGTTTATCTTCACTGTCCGAATGGCTTCGCTCGCACCAAGCTCACGAACGCTTACTTCGACTCCAAGCTCGGCACCACCAGCACGGTGCGCAATTGGAAGACTGTGATTACACTGCTCGAGCTCGCCGGCTAGTTGTTTGACAAGAGGAGGTCCTATGGCTCGTCGACTGTTTCTTGCTGGACTCGCGCTTTGTCTCACCGCGGTCGTCACCGCTCAGACCACCAATCCTCGCTTCGGCCGATGGAAGATGAAATCCGATGAGCCCCCGCCGGCGCTCAATATCATGACCTACGAGCCCTACGGCGACGGCGGTATGCGCATCACGGTCGAGGCGACGAACGCCAAGGGCGAGAAGCGGAAGTGGGGCTACGTGACGCTCTTCGACGGGAAGTACCGGCCGATGACGGGCGACACGACCACCGAGGAAACGGCGGTTGAGGTCGTCGATTCCCGCACCAACAAGATCATGAACAAGACCGGCGACCGCGTGAACGTCATCATGAACGTTCTTTCCGACGACGGAAACACCATCAACAACGAATATCGAAACGTCGACGAGAACGGCAAGGTGACCGTCACTCACGCGGTCTACGAGAGAATTCGCTGAAACGTCCGAGGCTCTAGCTCGAGGCCCGATTGCGAGTGAGCACGTCGGGCCGGACGTTCCCGAAAACGGCGAGCTGGTTGCCGCTTCGATCGCGAAACAAGTAGCAGGGACCGTCAGGGATCTCGATCGGACCCGCTTCCGGAAGCCAACCTCTCCCTTCGAGACCGCGGATCGTGGAGTC
Organism: uncultured Acidobacteriota bacterium; assembly: GCA_963820855.1. Lineage (GTDB taxonomy): Bacteria > Acidobacteriota > Vicinamibacteria > Marinacidobacterales > SMYC01 > DAISKN01. The sequence goes on along the minus strand of CAWGBY010000028.1, from coordinate 291,726 downwards.
GAGGTCACGAACGGCGAAGACCGGAAGGCAGCTCGGCGCGGGCCGATGATCCGCGAGGAGCAGGAGCGGGCCCGTCGCGACCCGGAACGCCGCGACCTTGGCGCCGAACTCTTCGAAATGCCAGACCTTTTCGGCTCCGAGGACGTCGCCGTAATACGCGAGATCTTCCTCGAAGCGGCTGGTTCCGACGTAGAGGTATTTCAGCTCACCGAGAGGAAGCGGAGAGCTGGTCAATGCACCGTCCTTAGTCCCCTTTGAGGTGTGTTGCAAAGAAGGCCGTGAGCTTCTTCCAGGCGTCATCCGCGGCCAGGTGCTGGAAGTTCTTGTTCTTGGAATTGGCGAACGCGTGGCCGGCGTTCCGGTAAACGTGCACCTCAGCCGGCTTCCCGAGTTTTTGCATCGCCGTCTCGAAAGCGAGCACGGACTCCTCGGGAATGCCTTCGTCCTTGTCGCCAAAGAAACCGATCACCGGCGCCTTGATGGCGGCCAGACTCTCGGGCTCCGTGGGAAGGGGCCCGTAATAGACGGCGCAGGCGGCCAGAGTGGGCTCGGCCACCGCCAATTTGATCGAATACCCCCCTCCCATGCACCAGCCGATCGAGCCGATGCGGTCGGGCTTCACGTCGGAGCTCGTTTTCAAATACGCGACGGCGGCCGCGAGATCGCGAAGCGCCCGGTCCTCGGGGAGCCCGCGCATGAGCTCGTGCGCCTGATCCGGATCGTCCGTCACTTTGCCGCGATAGAGGTCCAAGGCGAGCGAAAGGTACCCTTGACGCGAGAGCTGATCGGCCATGCCCCGAATCTGCTGGTTCAAGCCCCACCACTCGTGGATCACGACCAGAGCGGGAAAGGGACCCTGACCCTTCGGCTTCGCGAGATAGGCCACCACCTGTTCCGAGCCGCTCGGAAACGCCACCTCGCCCGGCCCCAGGACCGGACCACTCGGGGCCGCGGGCACCGTGGTGGTCGGCGCGGGAGCGGGAACCGGTTCGGGCGAACAGTTCGCAAGAAGCGCCAATGCGAGGGACGAGAGAGCGAGCTTGGTACGTGGAACGCGCATGCAACTCCTCCAGGGCTTTTCGAACAGAGATTCAAGGATACCGCCGTATCGACCCAAGCGGGATTGGAAAAAAAGCGCCTTTTCGAGACGACTCGGCTAGAAGCTCTCGAGCTGCGAGTACAGCTGTTCCCGCACCGCTTCGTAGTCCGCGGAGCCGATGAGGTTCGTCATTTCGTTGGGGTCGGTCTCGAGATCGTAGAGCTCATCCATATCCGGCAGCTCCACGTAGTGAATCAGCTTGTACCGCTCCGTACGAACCGCCTCGTACCCCATGTTCACGATTCGTGGAAAGACAATGTCGCTGTAGTACTCGACGAAGAACGAGTCGCGCCAGCCGGACTCGTCGCCGTTGAGGAGCGGAACGAGCGATCGGCCATCGAGAGGCGGGAGTGGAGCTCCGCCGAGATCGAGAAACGTCGGCGCGAGGTCGAGGGTGAGCACCATAGGGTCGACTACCGAGCCCGGCCGGACCAGAGGCGGGTATCGAACGACGAGCGGAATGCGGAGAGATTCCTCGTAGGCGAGGCGACGCTCTTCCGAGAGGCCGTGCTCGCCGTAGAAGAACCCGTGGTCGCTCGTCACCACGATGACCGTGTTCTCGAGCTCGCCCTTCTCCTCGAGGACCGCGAGCATGCGCCCGAGGCTCTCGTCGACCGCCATGAGCATACGAAGGCGGTCGCGAATCGCACCGTCGGGAAGAACGGTCGCCTGCCCCAGAGGAGGAAGGCCGTCGATCGCACGCTCGAGGGCGGGCTTGCCCGCCGGCGGCGACGCCGTAGCTCGCGCTCCGCGGAATCTCCTCATCGGCGTACATCCCTCGATGGCGTTCGGCAGGGATGAATCCGCCTTCGCCGATGGGCGTCGACGTGCCGTCGTCGTGCTGGATGATGTTCGGGTGAAGGGCCTTGTGAGCGAGGAACAGCACGAAGGGCTCTTCTCTCTCGCGCGAGAGAAAATCGACGGCGCGATCGGTGAGGAGGTCGGTGACGTAGCCCTCCACCTTCCGCGTGGTGCCATTCTCGTGAAGGTTCGGGTCGATCGCCTCCCCCTGCCCCTTCATGCTCACCCAGTAGTCGAAGCCCGGCCTCCGGGTCTCGTCGTTTCCCATATGCCACTTTCCGAGAAACGCGGTGTCGTAGCCGGAGGCGTCGAGAATCCGCGGAAACGTCTGAAGCTCGTGACTTCGCTCGCTCCGGTTGGTGTTGTCCGTGATCCCGTTTCGCCGGGCGTAGAGACCGGTCAGGATGTTGGCGCGGCTCGGCGAGCAGAGCGGTGTCGTTGCGAAGGCGTTCGCGAAACGAACGCCTTCACGGGCGATGCGATCGATGTTCGGCGTTTTCACGAAGGGGTGACCGTAGGCGCCGACGTCGTCCCGGCGGAGATCGTCTACGACCACCACGAGGAAGTTGGGTCTTTCGTCGGCCTTGCCGCACCGGACGGAGACGAGAAGGAGCAGGAGCAGCGCATATCGGAACATGGGAACTCTTATATACGAGGTTAGTGCGCCGGCTCCATTCCCTGCACTTTGATCAGGTCGAGAGCGGCCGGTCCGGTAAGGAACTTTATCAGCTGCATCGCGGCATCCGGCACTTTCGAGCTCGCGCTGACGCCAGCGACGAATTCGACGTAGGACTGTATCTCCGGTGGGAGTGGACCGACGAGCTCGACGCCCGAGGTGGTCAGAATCTGCGTAACGACGACGATGCCGAGCTCGATCTCTCCTTTGGCGACGAGCTCGGAAACGATATCGGACTCCGGCCGCGTGACTTTGGACTGGATGGCATCTGCAACTCCGAGACGATCGAGCAAGTCCGCGATATAGATCCCGCTTCCGACTCTGAGATAAGCGATCGACTTCGCCTGGAGGAGTGCCCGCTTGAATGCTTCGACCGAACTGATATCTGGCTTTGGCGCGCCGGCGCGCGCTCCAACGCCGATTCCCGAGCGCGCCATGCGGGTGCGCGTCGTCGCAACAATTCGGCCATCTTCGATCCACTGATCGACGGGAGACGAACCACTGATCAAGACATCGAACGGCTCGCCCGCGCTCGCCCGTCGCGAGAATTCAGGAGGCAGGCCGCTCGAGACTTTGAGAGTGTGGCCCGTTTCCTGCTCGAATCGAGGCCCGATCTCGGAGAGCACGGTCGCGAACGCCCTGGCTGTCCAGACTTCGAGCTTGGCGGCGTACGCGATAACCGGCTGAAAGAGCGAGAACGCCAACGCAGTTGCCGTACAAGGGATTGCATGCAAAGTCATCGATCTGCCCTCCTGCGATCCACGATTGAGAATCCTTGGAGGCTCTGTTATACAGCGTTTCCGTGAACGAAACGTCGTTTCGCGCCTCGAAACACGAAGGAGAAGTGCGCTCGGTGCGCACCGCGTTCGAAGTCCTCGAGGCCCTCGCGGCGAGCGAAGAGCCTCTCGGCGTGACGGACCTCGCGCGCTCTCTCGGCATCACCAAGACTCTCGGCTACCGCCACCTGCGCACTCTCGTCGGAAGCGGGTACGTCACTCAGGATCCGGCGACCGAGAAGTACCGCGCCGGTGTAAAGCTGTTCCTTCTCGGACAACGGGTCGCCGCGCGGAACTCCTTTCTCTCCGCCGCGCGCAAGGTCATGCGGCCTCTCCGGGACGCGGGAGGACACACCGTTACGGCATCGCGGATCGTGGATGAGGGGGTCGAAGTCCTGGACATGCTTCGCGGAAGCTCTCCCTTCGAGATCGGGACCAAGCCCGGCTCGCGCTTCCCTCTCGAGCGCTCGGCACAGGGCAAAGTCGCGCTCGCCTTCGGGAAGGGCGCGCCGCCGAAGGCGGGCCCGAAGCTCCGCAAAGAGGTTCGTCTCGCCCGCGAAAGAGGTTGGGCGGTCGCGCCCGAGGAGATCCTTCGCGGCGTCAACGCACTCGCCGCTCCGGTCTTCTTCGCCGACGGGACACTCGCCGGGACCATCGCCCTCGTCGACTCGGTCGCGCTCCTGCCGGCGGTGCCGACGAAGAAACAGGTTTCCGCGATTCTCGAGGCGGCGCGCACCGCTTCGCGAGAGCTCGGCTACGAGCGGAGGCTGCCCTAGATGGCTTCCTACTCTCTCGCGGTCGACATCGGCGGCACCTTCACCGACGTGGTCCTGCGCGATGGAAGCGGTCGCACCTGGACCGACAAAACGCTGACCACGCATGGCGATCTCCTCGATGGCTTCTTTCGTGCGGTTGACCTCGGCCTCGCGAAAGCGGGAGGGACGCCTGCCGAGGTCGACGATGTGATCGTGCACGCGACGACCATCGTTACCAACGCCATCATCGAGCGGAAGGGGCCGCCGGTCGCTCTTCTCGTGACCGAGGGGTTCGCCGACGTTCTCGTCATTCGAGACGAGTACCGGTACGACATGTACGACCCCCAGATCGAGTTCGTGGCCCCTTTGGTTCCGCGGGCGCTCACCTTCGAGATTCGAGAACGCGCCCTCGCCGACGGGACCATCGAGACCGCGGTGGATCGGAGTGCGGTTCGGGAGCTCGCGCCGCGTCTCCGGAAGCACGGTGTCCGCTCCCTCGCCGTTTCGCTTTCTCAACGCGTACAAGGTGCCCGACAACGAGCGCGCGGTCCGGGACGAGCTGGCCGCGGCACTTCCGGAGATGGATCTCTCGATCTCATCCGACGTCGCGCCTCAAATGCGCGAGTATCTGCGCACGTCCACGACGGTCGTGAACGCCTACACCATGCCGATAGCCCGGCCGTACCTATCGGACCTGAAAGCCCAGCTCCGAGCGCGGGGATTCGGAAACCATCCGCTCATCATGCTCAGCAGCGGAGGCGTCGTGGGCGCGGAGGTGGCCGGGAGATTTCCCGTGCGCATGATCGAGTCGGGCCCCGCGGCCGGTGCCCTCGTAGCGAGCTATCTCGCGGAGGAGCTGGGCATCGACCAGCTCATGTCCTTCGATATGGGCGGAACGACCGCGAAGGCCTGCCTCATCCAGGATCGGCGTCCTCTCGTCACCGGCGCGTTCGAGGTGGATCGGCGCTACCGTTTCAAACCCGGGAGCGGAATCCCGGTCACCGTTCCGGCCATCGACATGATCGAAATCGGCGCCGGCGGCGGCAGCATCGCGCGGATCGACGATCTCGGCCTCCTCAAGGTCGGCCCCGACAGCGCCGGCTCCGAGCCCGGACCGGTTTGCTATGCCCGCGGCGGGAGAGAGCCCACGGTGACCGATGCGGACCTGGTGCTCGGTCTCTTGAGCCCTTCGAGCTTTCTCGGCGGCGAGATGAAGCTCGACGCGGCCGGGGCCGATGGAAGCGCTCTCCGCCGTGGGCGAAAAGCTGGGAATCAGCGGCGACGAGGCGGCGCTCGGAATTTATCGCATCGTCGGTGAGTCCATGGCGAGCGCGGTGCGGGCGCACGCGACCGATCGGGGAACCGATCCCCGCGGATTTCCGCTGCTCGCCTTTGGAGGCGCGGGAGGTCTTCACGCCTGCTACGTCGGGGAGCTCCTCGAAAGCGAGTCGGTGCTCTTCCCGCCGATGGCGAGCGTTCTCTCGGCGTTCGGAGCGCTGGTCACGCCTGCCCGGCTCGATCTGGTTCGGGGGGCGCTGGGCCAGCTCGACAAGCTCGATTGGAGCCGCGTGAAAGCGCTCGTGGACGAAATGGAGGCGCGAGGGCCGTCAGGCGCTGGTCGAAGCGGGCATCGCTCCCTCGGAGGTGCGCTTCACCTACGGCGCGGACATGCGCTACTTCGGTCAAGCGAACGAGGTCACGGTCGAGCTTGCGGTCGATCCGAGAACCGCGCCTCCGATCGCTAGCCTCCGCGCAAGCTTCGAGAAGGCATACGAGGCGCTCTACGGAATCCGGCTCGAGGGCATGAACGTCGAAGTGGTGAGCTGGCGAACGAGCGCCCATGGACCGCGCGCGAATCGAGATCACCGCGCGGCGCTTCCCTCCGCGCCGGGCAGGCCGAAGGGCGAACGCCGCGTGCTCTTCGAGAGCGGGTCCCGTGAACGTCGCGGTGTACGATCGAGCGAGCTCTCGCGGCGGGACAAGCGCTCGAGGGACCGGCACTGGTCGAGGAGCGCGACACGACGATCGTCCTCCGGCCCGGCTGGCGGGCGGAGGTGAAAGCGCACGGCGGCCTGGTAGCGACGAGATGAAAAACATTCAACGCAGAGGCGCAGAGGCATCGAGGACGCAGAGAGAGAATGCGGGACGTTCCTCTGCGTCCTCTGCGCCTTTGCGACTCTGCGTTTTTTCCCGGTCAGCTGATATGAACTCGATCGAGCTCGAGATTCTCTGGAGCAACCTCATCGGCATCGTGAGCGAGCAGGCGCGCGCGCTCCAGCGCATCGCCTTCAGTCCCATCGTGCGCGAGGCAGGCGACCTCGCGACGGCGGTCTTCGATTCCGAGGGGCGGATGGTGGCCCAGGCCGTAACCGGCACTCCCGGCCATATCAACGCTCTCGCGGAGGCGGGCCGCAAGATCGTCGCCCGCTATCCCGCGGAGAAGCTCGAGCCGGGAGACGTCCTCATCGTCAACGACCCCTGGCTCTCCGCGGGCCATTTCTTCGACATCACGGTTTTCTCCCCCGTCTTCCATCGCGGCCGGGTGATCGCCTACTTCGGATCGACCATCCATCACACCGACATCGGCGGCTACGGGGTCGGCGCCGGCGCGCGGGACGTGCACGAGGAAGGACTCTGGATCCCGATCCTCAAACTGTATGAGGCGGGAAAGGCGAACGAGACTCTCCATGAGATCATCCGGCACAACGTGAGGACTCCCGACGCCGTCTTCGGTGATCTCGCCGCTCAGGTTTCGAGCGGGCGCATGGGAGCCGAGCGACTCCTCCGTCTCGTCGAGCGCCACAGGCTACCGGACATCGACGAGCTCTCGCGGGAGATTCTCCGCCGATCGGAAGACGCCACGCGCGCCTCGATCCGCAAGCTCCCTCCGGGTACGTATCACGGGGTCTCCGTCTTCGACATCCCTGGTGGAGAAGTGATCACCTTGAAGGCCGCGGTGACCATCGACCGCGACGCGGGCGAGATCCGGATCGACTTCGCGGGAAGCTCGGGGGCGAGCGTCCACGGCGTCAACGTGGTCATGAACTACACTCATGCCTACAGCACCTTCGCCATCCGAAGCTGCCTCAATCCCGACCTTCCCAACAACTTCGGCTCTCTCCTTCCCATTCGGGTCACGGCGCCGGAGGGATCGATCGTGAACGCGAAGTATCCGTCTCCGGTCAACGCGCGCCACGTGGTGGGGATGTACGTTCCGTTTCCGATCTTGAAGGCGCTTCACGCGGTGATCCCCGATCGCGTGCTCGCCGAGAGCGCCGGCGCGGTCTGGACGATACAGATCCAGGGCCGGGATGCATCGGGCATCCCCTACACCAGCTCCCTCTTCAACTATTCGGGCGGCATGGGGGCGCGCAAGACGAAGGACGGCCCTGCGGCCACGTGTTATCCGACGGGCATCGCAGCGGTTCCCGTGGAAGTCCTCGAAGCGTCGCTTCCCCTGGTGTTCGAGGAAAAGCGACTCCGTCCCGGCTCGGGCGGCGAGGGCCGCTCGCGCGGAGGGGACGGACAAGTCATTCGCTTTCGCGTGCGCTCCGGGAAAGCCCTGGCTCCTGAACGCGATTCCAAGCCGCGTCCACCATGCCGCCGAAGGGCTCGAAGGAGGAGAGAACGGGAAGACCGGCCGCTTTCTCGTGAACGGCGTGCCGGTGAGCGAAGCGCGGAAAATCGAGATGAAGCCCGACGACGTCGTTCTCCTCGAGACTCCCGGCGGCGGAGGATACGGCCGATGAAGGAGATTCCCGGCACGCACGTCTTCACCGGCGAGCTCTCTCAACGGGGTTACCGCCTCAATCGACTTTCGATGACCTTGACCCGGCAGGAGAATCGAGAGGCGTTTCTCGCCGACGAGGAAGCCTACATGGAGCGGCTCGGTCTCACCGAGGATCGAGCGCGATCTCGTGCGAAGGCGCGATTGGGCCGCGATCATCGAGAACGGCGGGAACATCTATCTCACGCTCAAGATCGCCGCGACCGTCGGCCAGAACCTCCTCCAGATGGGAGCGCAGATGCGCGGCGAGGATCTGAACAGCTTCATGGCCACTCGCCCGGGCTCGAAGGCGCCGGTGAGGAGGGACTAGTGGCCCGCATCGTCGGCGGCATCGGGACGTCGCATGCCCCTTCCATCGCCCATGCCTACGACCGCGGCCACACGGCAGGAGCCGACGTGGAAGCCCCTTTTCGACGGCTACGTCCCCGCGAAGGAGTGGCTTTCCAGGACCGCACCCGATCTTCTCATCGTGGTCTACAACGATCATCTCAATCGCTTTTTCTTCGACGCCTATCCCACGTTCGCCCTCGGCGTCGCCGAGACGTTTCCCGGCGCGGACGAGGGATGGGGCAAGCGCGATTTGCCGGACCTCGCGGGCGACGGAGCGTTCGCCTGGCACGTTGCGAGAAGCCTCATCGACGACGAGTTCGACCTCACGATCTGTCAGGAGCTCGCGATCGATCACGGCATCCTCTCGATCCTTCCCCTCCTGTGGGACAGGCCCTGGCCCGCGCCCATCCTCCCTCTCGCGGTCAACGTGATTCAGCATCCGCTCCCGACGGCGAGGCGCTGTTTCCGATTGGGAGAAGCGCTCGAAGCGCGCGGTCGAAAGCTACCCGGACGATCGCCGGATCGCGATCGTCGGGACCGGCGGCCTCTCGCATCAGCTTCACGGCGAGCGGTTCGGGTTCCTGAATCCCGAATGGGACAATCGCTTTCTCGATCTCGTGGAGAAGGAGCCGGAAGCCCTCACCCGGTACACCCATCACGAGTACATGGAGCTCGGAGGCGCGGAGTCGGTGGAAATGATCATGTGGCTCACCATGCGCGCCGCGCTCGGAGCGAGCGTGAAGCGCGTCTATCGCCACTACTATGCCCCGCTCCTGACGGGCTACGGGCTCCTGGTGCTGGAGCCGGAGTCGTAGCATGGGCATCCGCACCGGAAAGCAATTCCTCGAGGGCCTCAAGGACGACCGCCAGATCTGGGTCGACGGCGAGCGCGTCAAGGACGTCACCACCGATCCTCGATTCGAAGGCTGCGCCGCGACGCTCGCCGAGCTCTTCGACATCCAGCACCAGCGCCTCGAGGAAATGACCTATCCGTCGCCGACCACGGGCGCCGCCGTGGGACTCTCGTTCCTCGAGCCCCGCTCCGCGGACGACCTCGCGACGACGCCGCCACATGGTGAAGGTGTGGATGGATCACACCTGCGGAATGCTCGGCCGCAGCATGGACTTCATGAACTGCCTCCTCACCGGGATGGCCTCCGCGGCGCCGTCGTTCGACCGCGGAGGACGCATCCTTCGGCCGGTATCTGCGGAACTACTACGAGCACGTCCGCGAGAACGACCTCGCGCTCACCCACACGCTGGTCAACCCCCAGGTCGATCGCTCCCGCCCCGTCGAGCTGCAGACCAAAGACGTCGCCGCCCGCGTCGTGAAGGAAACCGACTCCGGCTTCGTCATTCGCGGCGCGCGCATGGTCACGACCCTCTGCGCGTTCTCCGACGAGGTGCTGGCGGCGCCCTCGACCAACCTCAGCATGAACGAGGACGCGGCGCCCTACGCGTTCTCGTTCTCGATTCCGGTCGCGACCACGGGCGTACGGTTCCTCTGTCGGCCCTCTCTGGTCAACCTCAGCGCGGCCTCGCCTGATGGACGCGCCGCTCGCGAACCGCTTCGACGAGGGAGACGGGGTCATCGTCTTCGACGACGTGCTCGTCCCGTGGGAGCGCACGTTCGTCTATCGCGACGTCGAGATGTGCAACGGGCTCTTCGCACGTACCGGAACGATGAACCACATGATGCATCAGTTCTCGACCAAGAACCTCTCGAAGGCGGAGTTCATGATGGGGCTCGCGTTCTCGATCGCGCGGTCGACGAAGGTGGACGCGCACCTTCACGTGCAGAACCTCCTCGCGGAGATGATCAACATCACGGAGTTCGTGCGGGCCTGCCTCGTCGCGAGCGAAGCGGGTGCCTCGCCCCGAAACGGTGGAGTCTACGTGCCCGACCGCCGCCCCTTTGTGGTGCGTCCGCCAGATGTTTCCTCACATGTTTCATCGGATGTGCGAGATCATCCAGATCATCGGCGCGGGAGGCATCGTCGCCGTTCCTTCGTTCGCCGAGATCGACGGTCCTCGCGCGGAAGACGTGGAGCGCTACTTCCAATCGGCGTCGTCCGACTCCCGCGAGCGCATTCGCCTCTTCCGCCTCGCGTACGACGCCGCGGTCTCGAGCTTCTCCGGCCGCCAGCAGCTCTACGAGCGTTACTACTCGGGCGATCCCGTACGGCTCGCCGGCGTCGCTGTACGAGCACTACGACAAGGAGCCCTACATCGAAAGGATCACCGCCTTTCTCGACGGTCTCGAGGCGCTCCAGTGACGAATAGGTCCGAGGTCCGTCTGGGCGGAGTTTCGCTCAAGAATCCAGTGCTCGCGGGCTCGGGCGAGCACCTCATCGAGGCGGCGGGCATCACGAAGCGCCCTCGACGCGGGCGCCGCCTGCGTCTTCATGAAGTCGACGAACGAGTCCGAGGCCGCCCGCGAGCAGCTCGATCGAGCCGACTACGCCCTTCTCGACAGCGAATGGCGAAGGCTCCCGTGGAACTTCGCGCCGCCGCCGGACGCGAGCCTCTATTGCCGCTCGGGTCTCGCGCCGCAGCCTTTCGACGAGTGGCTGGAATTGATGGCGAAGACCGATCGCTACGCGCGCGAGCGCGACGCCTACGTCGTCCCGAGTCTCATCCCCGCGGACCTGGAGATCGGCCTCGACTACGTCGCGTCGAATGGAGGCCGCGGGAGCGCGCATCCTCGAGCTCAACGTGGCCGCCTCTCACGCGGACGAGGCGGCGAAGGGCGCCCTCACCCTCGAGCGGTCGGCGGAGCGCGTCGAAGCGATGGTGGCGCGGTTTCGCGAAGCGGTCGCGATTCCGCTCTGGGTCAAGCTCACCGGACAGAGCGGAAACGTCACCGACCTCGCGAAGGGGCGCGCGCGCCGGCGGAGCGGACGCGGTGATTCTCGCGGGACGATTCATGGCGCTCGTCCCCGACGTCGAGACCATGGCGCCCTCTCCTCGGAACGAACGCGGGCTTCGGCGGTCGCCTGGGCGCTTCCCATCACCTGCCGCTGGCTCGCCGATGCCCGGAAGCATCTCGGCTCGGACTATCCGCTGATCGGAACGAACGGCGCGCGAACGGGGCTCGACGTCGTGCGGATGCTGCTCGCGGGAGCCTCGGCCGTGCAGATGACGTCGGCGCCATTCACTGCGGGCTTCGGTGTCCTTGCCGAAGCGGTCGCGACCGTCGAACGCTACCTCGAATCGAAAGCCACGGACGCCGCCGCCATCGTGGGGCTCGCCGCCGATCGGCTGGCGAGCTATGCGGATCAGCCCCTGCGCGCGGGCGCGTGGCGCGAGCGGGTTCCGCGCGGCAGCCTGGACTAGAGAGTCGATTTTTCCTGCGATTTTGCCCGTCACCCTACTTGCATCGGTCGAAGACCTGATTTCGTCGTAGAAAACCTTAGCCCGGTCTCGGGTTCTCCCCAGTCTCTGGAACGCGGCTTGCAATAACCGAGGGCGGGAGGAAATTTTCATGACGGAATTCGGGTACTCGTTGTCCTCCGAAGAGCATGGTCCTCGAGATCTGGTTCGCTACGCGCGGCGAGCCGAAGAAGTCGGATTCACTTTCGCCCTCATTTCCGATCACTACCATCCCTGGGTCAGCCGCCAGGGAGAGAGTCCCTTCGTGTGGACCGTCCTCGGCGGCATCGCTCGCGAGACCGAACGATTGAAGGTAGGCACTGGAGTTACCTGCCCGATCATGAGGCTGCACCCGGCCATCGTCGCGCAGGCGGCGGCGACCGTCGCCGCCTCCATGCCTTCTCGCTTCTTCCTCGGCGTTGGCACGGGAGAGAACCTGAACGAACATGTTCTCGGAGGGCATTGGCCAGACGCCGCCACGCGGCTCTCGATGCTCGAAGAGGCCATCGGAATCATTCGGGCGCTCTGGACCGGTGAATCTTTTTCACACCGAGGCCGTTTTTTCACAGTAGAGAACGCCCGCATCTTCACCCTTCCCGAACGACCGCCTCCGATCCTGGTCGCGGCGTCCGGAGACAAGGCGCTGGAGTTGGCGGCCAAGGCCGGGGACGGACTCATCACCGTCGCGCCCGATGGAAAGAAGATCGATTCCTTCGAGCGCGCCGGAGGGGCGGGCAAGCCGACCTATGGACTTCTCACGGTGTGCTGGGCTCCGACCGACGAGGAGGCCCGGCGAACCGCGCACGAGTGGTGGCCGACGGCAGCGCTTGCGGGACAACTCTGGACCGAGCTCGCGACTCCGGAGCTTTTCCAGAGCGCGACCGAGCTCGCTCGTTCCGAGGACATCGCGAAATCGATCCTGTGCAGCTCCGATCCAGAGAAGCACGCGAAGAAACTGAAAGAGTTCGTAGCGGCCGGCTTCAGCCACGTCTACGTGCACCAGGTGGGCCCGCGACAGGAAGACTTCTTCCGCTTCTACCAGAGACAGGTCTTGCCCGAGGTCGCCTAGCGGATCCAGGGGAGAGGAGCGCGAAGGATCGTCGGGAGCTGCAGCCGCGCGAGGTCGAGCGTTCCATCGTCGCCGACGAAACGGTATTGGCTGTTCGCGATGTAATAGAGGTCCGCGCCGACGCGGACACCCAGCGTCGGCTCGTCGAAGCTCGGATGGCCTTTCTCGAGAACCGTGACTTCCTCGACTCGTTCGAAGGATGAGTCGAGCCGATAGCGCGCGACGCGATGCGGCCTCAGGCCGTTCTGTATCCCCACGAGACTTCCGTCGGCCCAGACCAATCCGTCGATTCCGGTCACCAGAGCCTCCTTCGGCGCGTCCAGGAGACGTACCGTGCCGTTCGGAACCGTGGACTCTGGCGATTCCCTGGGTGTAGTCCGCCACGAACAACGACTCTCCATCGGGTGACCAGGCCATCCCCTGGGGCGAGCCGAGCGGCCCCACATCCACGAGAACCCGGAGACTCCCCGCGTCCGTGGACAGTAGATAGATCCGGCCGGAGTACGGGTCGGCGATCGCGAGCTCCCCGTGAGGTCCGACCGCGAGGTCGCTGAGATGCGCGGCCGGAGAGAGCTCGGGCGGCTCGATCCTCCGGAGCACCTTGGCGGTCGCGAGATCGACCTCGACGACGAAAGACCGCCCCTCATCCGCCTCCCGGTAGCCTTCCATTTGCGGCGACGCGTGGCTCGACGCCCAGAGCACATTCTTCGAAGGGTCGACATCGAGCGCGACCATCGCGTAGAACCCGTCTCGCGGCTCGAGGAAGTCGCTCGCGACACCGTCCTTCGACACGCGCACAATCTTGCGCTGTCGAACGCTGCTCACGAAGAAGTCCCCGCTCTTCGCGTCGTAAGCGACCCCCTCGGTAATGAGCGTCTTGTCAGGAAGCGTGAAGGCGACGGTGCTCGAGCCGAAGGGCTCGGCGAGGGCGGCCATCTTGCGCACGACTGCCTGGAACTGAGTTGATCCGCGAAGCGATTCCAGGTCGGAATCGGAGCCGAGATCGAAGGCGACTCCTCGATCCGCGAGCCGGTCGAGAGTGGCGATCGCTTCGGATGGGGCTCCCGCGAGCGCCTGGGCGCAAGCGAGATTGTAGAGAGCCCCGACGCTCCGAGGCGCCTTCTCCACCACCTTTCGACTGAGATCGAGAAAGGCGGAGTAGTCCCTTCGCTCGTGCGCGGCGGCGGCGTCCTGGTTGAGCTTTCGCAGCTCGGCGCGGTCCGCTACGGACTGCGCACTCGCCGCTTCGACGGCGAGAACTCCGATTCCAAGCGCGATCCAGCCATGGAATCCGCATCGGCGCATTCTAGTCCGATTCGGCTATGATTCCTCCGCGATGGTAAGACTGTTGCTTGTCGAGCGCCATGCTGTTCGCATCGCCCGGCTTCTCTCGGCAGCGGCTTCCCTCGACGGGGCCTGGCAGCTTCAAGGGTACGTGCTCGACGGCGAGGACGTCCCGGTCTCCGGCACCCTCATTTTCAGCGGAGATCATTTCGCGATGGTCTATCGCATGGGCGCTTCGGCGGGCTCCGGGCGGGGGCACGGCGGGACCTACCGCGTCGAGGAGGACAGGATTCTTTTCTCGATTCCCTACTGGCTGCAGTACGTGGACGGCGCCTCCCGGGTGATGACCGAGACGTCCGAAGCCGGAAGTCGCTTCGAGATCGAAGGGGACGAGCTTCGTATCCGCTTCGAGAACGACGCGGTGCAGCGATTCCGAGAGGGCTCCGTCGTCGAAGGGCCCGCTCGACGGCGCGTGGACGATGACCCTGCTACGAGAGCGAGGCCAAGACTGGAAACGCGGCGGGCCTCGCGCTCTTCGAAGCGGGGAGCTTCGTTCTCATCTACACCATGGCGAAAGGCGCCGAGGCGCCCGACGCGAGGGCGCACGCCGGCGCATACGGAATCGAAGGTGACCACGCTCACCCTGAAGGTGGAGTCCTCGATTCATTGCGTGGGCGGCGCGGGGAGAGTCGAACGCACACCGTCTCCGCGCGACGTGAGTTTTCGCCTGGCGGAGGGAAAGCTCGATCTGGAGTTCGGAAGCGGCGCTCGGATGAGCTTTCTTCGGACGCGCTCCTGAGTTGATAGAGTGGGCCCCGCGAAGGGAGGAGCTCTCATGAGACTTTCCGTTCTCGCTGCCTGGGTCTTGCTCCAATGCGGTGTCGCGATCGCGCAGCCGGTCACGACGTCGGACCTCGAGAACGCCGGCGTCCGACAACTCGTCCTGGCTCACCTACGGCCGCGACTACTACGGCCAGCGCTTCGTCCGCTCGAGCAGATCACTCCCGCGAACGTGCACCGGCTCCACCCGGCGTGGGTCTTCGCGACCGGCGGCGACAACCGCGGTCTCCAGGCCACCCCCTTGATTCACAAGGGCGTGCTCTACCTCTCCGCCGATCAGTCGCGGGTGTTCGCGCATCGACGCCCGCACCGGCGAGAGGAAGTGGGCCTACGACCCGAAGACTCGGGAGACGACGTCGAGCGGGTCTACTGCTGCGGCTCGAACAACCGCGGGCGTCGCGCTCTGGGGCGACCTCGTCTTCGTCGGCACCATGGACGCCCGAATGATCGCCCTTAATAAAGATACGGGCGCGGTGGTCTGGGAGACGAAGGTCATCGATTGGGAGCAGGGCTACAGCATCACCGGGGCTCCGCTCGTGGTGAAGGACATGGTGCTGACCGGAGTCGCCGGGGGGGAGTTCGGAATCCGGGGCTTCGTCAAGGCCTTCGACGCCAAGACCGGCGCCGAGCGCTGGACCGCCTACACCATTCCCGGCCCCGGCGAGCCGGGGAACGAGACCTGGCCCGGCGATACCTGGAAGAACGGCGGCGGACCCACCTGGACCACGGGCGTCTACGATCCGAAGCCTGAACCTGGTCTACTGGAACACCGGGCAACGCCGCGCCGTGGAACTGCCACGTGCGCAAGGGCGACAACAAATGGACGGCGTCGACGATCGCTCTCGACGCCGACACGCGGAAAAATCGCCTGGGGCTTTCAGTACACGCCCTGGGACTGCTGGGACTACGACGCGGTGAGCACGCCGCTCCTGGCGGACGTCGCTCTCGGCGACCGCGGACCGGTGAAGGCCCTCTTCCACCACGACAAGAACGGCTTCTTCTACGCGCTCGATCGCGACGAACGGGAAGTTCCTCTACGGCGAGCCCATCGTTCCCGGAATCAACTGGGCTTTCGGTCTCGATCCCGAGACCGGCCGGCCCAACGTGAACCCGGACATGGTGCGCGGTCTCGGGCGGACCGGAGGTAGGGCCGGTCATTCCGAGCCTCGAGGGTGGGATCGACTGGCAGCCCCTCGCCTACAACCCGGACCTCCGCACTCTCTACTTCATGTCCAACCAGTGGGCCATGGGACTCAAGTTCTGGGCCGAGGGAAAGTTCGAGCCGCCCGCGAAGGGCGAGTGGTATCTGGGCGCCGACTATCAGAACTACCTGACGAGCGATCAACCCGGGAACTTCGTCGCCTTCGACGTGGTCGAGCGCAAAGTGATTTGGAGAGCGGTGAGCCCGGCGCCCTTCTGGGCCGGAGCGGTCGCGACCTCGACGGGCCTCGTCTTCACGGGAGACATGCGCGGCTACTTCATGGCGCTCGACGCGCGCATCGGGAACGATCCTCTGGCAGTTCCAGACGGGCTCGGGAATCATCGGGAGCCCCATCACCTACGAGCTCGACGGCAGGCAGTACGTCGCCGTGCCTTCCGGCGGCATCGGCGGCGACATGAGCTTCTACTACAAGGAGCCGAAGGCGGGAAATCTCTGGGTCTTCGCTCTCGACGGCGGAGGACCCGCGCAGGTTCCGACGGGAACGAACCTCACCGACCCTCGAGGGCGGCCTGCCGAAAGTGGGAGAGCCGGGCCATACGCTCGGCGGCCGCGTTCTTCCCGGCTACGGCTTTCCCGCGACCGAAGGAAGTGAGCCTCTCAAGGGCATCACTCCTCCCCAACCGACGTCCGCGTCGTTATCGACCCCCTCCTACCTTCGACGCGGAAACCATCGCCCGAGGAGAGCGGCTCTACCGCGCCCGCTGCGTCGGCTGCCACCAGTCCGGAGGCGCGAGCGGTCCCAATCTGTTTCGGACGACGCTCCCGCGAGAGAAGTTCGAAAGCGACGTCGCGAACGGCGTCTCGGGGACGCTCATGCCTTCCTTCGGTTCGCTTCTTTCGAAAGAGCAGATCCAGGAAATCTACGCCTTCGTGGTCTCTCGCGACCGCCTCGAGTGAGGCTCCGTCCGCAACCGGTGAACTGAGCTCACCGGACGTCAGCCGCCGATGCCGTCGGCGGTGATGTAGGCTTCGAGCGAGCCCAGCTCGTCCGAGAGCTTCTCGATGGTCTGCTTCATGAGCGGCTTCGTCGTGGCGAGGCCGACCACTCTCGATTCGGAGTCCACGATCGGGAGGTGGTTGAACGGTCTCGCCGCCATCAGCTTCAGCGCCTCGGAAAGCTCCGTGTCCTTGGAGAGGACCTCGACGGGCGAGGTCATGACCGACCCGACCCTGGTCGACTCGAGAGGCAACTTCGCGAGCACGACCCGCTCGATGGCGTCGCGGCGGGTGAAGATGCCCACGGCTTTCAGGTTCTCGAGCACCACGACCGCGCCGACCTTCTCCTGCGTCATCAATTGGAGCGCCTCTCGAACCGACGTAGAGGGTGGGACGGAAACGGCGGGTCTCCGGGAGAGGCTAAACACATTCATCTTCGCCTCCTAGCGTATCGACGCGAGATTGTGGCGAATTCGAGAGCCCCTGTCCACCGCGTCAAAGCTCGAGAGATGAAAGGCGCGCGTCTTCCGCGCCGGCTCCACGAGCCAGCCTTCGACGCGAAACGACGGGGGGTTCATCCGACCGGCTGCTGCGGCTGGAAAACGATGCGCTGCGCGCCCCGCCAGAGTACGAGCTTTCCCAGATCCATCAGCTTTTCCCGGCCCTCGACGACGGTCAGGAAGTGGTTTCCCGCGAGGGCGCCCATCTTGCTCGCGAAGCGACAGCTTCCATAGGCGAACAGGATCTCGGTCTCGCTGAAGCCGCCGGGATAAAGGAGGATGTCCCCCCGTGAGGGATGGCTCGTGTGGTTCTCGAAGCCCAGGCCCGTCTCGAAGTCGCCGAGAGGAATCCAGACCGCTTCCCCGCTCCAGCGCGAATGGATGACCTGATTCTCGAAAGGCAGGAGCCGGCGAAACGCCTCGCAGGTCTTCGGGGCCAGCTCCCATTCGAGCGCCGCGGTGAACGAGAACGGACCCGCCTGAATCGCGATTCTCTCCACGGCGTGAGGGTATCAGAAACGCGGCGCTCTATAATCCCCCGCGTGCCCTTACTCTCCTTCGCCGGCCTGTCGTTCGAGATCGGTGATCATACCGATCCTGCGCGGGGCGGAGCTCACGCTCGAGCCCTTGGAGAGAGTCGCCCTCATCGGCCGGAACGGCGCGGGGAAATCGACGCTGCTTCGAATTCTCGAGAGAGACTTGAAGGCCGATTCCGGGGAAATCTGGAGCAAACCCGGCTTGCGCGTGAGCCGCCTCGCTCAACTTCTTCCCGACTCTCTCGAGGGGACTGTTTCCGAGTACGTCGCGGCGGGGCTCTCGCACCTCCAGGTCCTTGTCGACCGGTACCATCGCCGCACGGCGGGGTCGATGGATGAAAGCGCGCTCCGGGAGCTCGAGGAGCTGCAGCACCAGATCGAGATGGAGGGTGGCTGGAACATCGATCGGCGCGTCGAGACGCTCCTCTTCGAGATGGATCTGGCGCCGGAGCTGCGAATGACGGAGCTCTCCGGCGGCTGGCGGCGCCGCGCGGCGCTCGCCCGGGCGCTGGTCGCGAGTCCGGAGCTCCTGCTCCTCGACGAGCCTACGAACCACCTGGACCTTTCGACGATTGACTGGATGGAGGAGCGGCTCCGGGGGTTCTCGGGCTCGATTCTCTTCGTCACGCACGACCGGGCGTTTCTCGGCCGACTCGCCACTCGCATCGTCGAGCTCGACCGCGCCCGGCTCACGAGCTGGCCCGGCGACTACGAAACCTACCTCGCGCGCAAAGAGGAAGCGCTCGCCGCCGAGTCGCGGGCGGCGGCTCTCTTCGACAAGCGACTCGCGGAGGAAGAGGTCTGGGTCCGCCAGGGAATCAAAGCGCGGCGCACCCGGAACGAGGGCCGGGTGCGCGCCCTCGAGGCGATGCGCGAGGAGTACGCCGCCCGAGTGGGTCCGGAAGGAAAGGCGCGGATTCAAATCGAGCGAGGGGAATCCTCGGGTCGCCGCGTCATCGAGCTCGAGGAGGTAGGGCATTCGTTCGAGGGAGAGACGCTTTTTCAGGGGCTGTCGTTGAAGCTCCTCCGAGGCGATCGCTTGGGCCTGGTCGGAAACAACGGGGTCGGGAAGACCACCCTCCTTCGCATCCTGCTGGGCGAGCTCGAGCCCGACGCGGGGGTCGTCCGCCGCGGCGTGAACGTCCAGGTCGCGTACTTCGACCAGCTGCGCCGCGACATCGACCCGGAGAAAACAGTGGCCGATAACGTCGCCGACGGAAGCGATCGGGTCGCGGTCGGCGGCAGGGAGCGCCACATCATCGGCTATCTCAAGAACTTCCTCTTCAGCGCCGAGAGGGCGATGACCAAGGTCAGCGCTCTCTCCGGCGGAGAGCGCAATCGCGTCATCCTGGCCCGCCTCTTCGCGCGGGAATCGAACCTCCTGGTGCTCGACGAGCCGACGAACGACCTGGACCTCGAGACACTCGAGGTGCTCGAGGATCAGCTCGTGGACTACGAGGGCACTCTCGTCGTGGTCAGTCACGACCGAGCGTTCCTCGACAACGTCGTCACCAGCACGCTGGTATTCGAGGAAGGCGGTTTGAATCGATACCCCGGCGGCTACAGCGATTGGCTCCGAAAGGGCCGAAAGGAAAAGAGCCTCGCGGTCAAGGGAGGCGCCCAGGCGCCGAGCGCGCCGGAACCGCAGAAAGCGATGCCGACCCGCGCCAGGACCGTCGAGCGCCCAGGAAAGTTGAGCTACAAGCTCCAGCTCGAGCTCGACGCCCTTCCGGAGAAAATCGCAGCCCTGGAAGCGAAGCTCACCGACCTCGAGGCGCGCGCCGCTGCGCCCGATTTCTACACGCGGCCCTTCAGCGACGTCGAGCCCGTTCTCGACGAGATCGCGGCCACCAAGCGAGCGCTCGAGGAGACCCTCGAACGGTGGATGGAGCTCGAAGAGGCGCGCTCCGCCGCGGCCGATTGACAATCGCCTCGCTCCTTCTTTATCCTCATTTTCTCCCCCAAATCGGCGCGATTCCGTTTTTCAAGGAGAACTTCGCCCATGCGCAGCCAATGGCTCCGGTTTGGTCTTCTCGTCAGCACCCTCGTTCTCGCTTCGGGAGATGCGCTCCTCGCGCAGCCCCCCGTCGTGCGCGTCGTCACGGTCGACCCCTGTGGTCGGAAACGTCATCGGCAGCGGAAACCGCCTCTGGAACCGGCTCGCCGCGATCGTCGCGCCGAGCGCGACGAACCCGCACGTGCTGCATGATCCAGCCGGGCGTTTACCACATCGGCAACCGGACCCTCCCACTCCGTTCCTACGTGGACGTCCAGGGCGCGGGACAAGGCGCCACCTACATCGTCTCAACGGCGAACGCGAACGGCACGGTGGCCGGGGCGAACGCATGCGAGCTCCGGAATCTCACGGTGGTTAACCTCGGCGCGACGAATGCCGTCGCGATCCGCAACCTCGCGGACAACTTTTCGATCGCGAACGTGATGGCGGTGGCGACCGGAGGGTCGGTGTCGTCGAGCGCCATCCAGAACAACGGCCTGTTCACGCGTATGCGCACGATCAACGCCCAGGCGTTCGGCGCCGGCGTCACGGGTATCTTCAGCCGCGGCGGCACCATGAAGGACATCGTGGCCATCGCCAAGGGAACGGGAATCACCTACGCCATTTTCAATGCCAGCTCGGAAGGCGAGCTCGTCGACATCACCGCCAGCGCGACGAGCGACGTTTTCGCCGGCGCCATCCGAAACGAGGCCGGGTCTCCGACGCTCCGGAACCTGCTCCTGACCGCGAATGGCTCGATCGGGGATGGCATCGTCAACGGAGCCGGCTCCGGGGCCCGGATCTTCAACGCGGTGATTCATGCCGTGGGGAACACCGACTTCGCGGACGGGATACGCAACGAGTTCTCGAGCGCGCTCGTTTCCGGAGCCGAGATCCGGGCCGAAGCTCCCTCATCGGCTTACGGCATCTCGAATTTCTTCAATGGCGAGCCGACGATCTCCGACGTTCGCATCACGGTTTCGGCCGGTGGCGGGGGCATCGGAGTCATTGGCACCGGAACCACTCTAACCACCATCGAGCGCTCCACCCTCGTCGCCGACGGCTTCGCCATCAAAGCGCACGACCCGGCGTCCACGATTCGCGTCGGCGCGAGTCGCCTTCAGAACGGACGCGACGGTTTGGGTTCGTTCCGCTGCGTCGTCTCCTACAACGGCGATTTCTTCGAGCTCGGAAAAGACTGCTTGCCGTTGCCTTGACTTCGACGGGATCCGCGCGTAGCGTTCCCGCGTGGCTCGATCGATCACGCGACGTGACTTTCTCAACGGCGCGAGTGTAGCGGTCACAGGCTCGCTCCTCGCGCCGGAGCTCGTCGCCGCTCTCGAAGCCCTGGGGCCGGAGTACTACCCGCCCGCTCTCACCGGCATGCGCGGAAGCCATGACGGATCGTTCGAAGTCGCGCACCGACTCCGCGACGGGAACGGATGGACCGCGGAGACGACCGGCGAAACCTTCGATCTGGTGGTGGTCGGCGGCGGCCTCAGCGGACTCGCCGCGGCGTTTCAGTTCCGGAAGGCGACCGGGTCGGGCGCGCGGATCCTCGTTCTCGACAACCATGACGACTTCGGAGGTCATGCGAAGCGCAACGAGTTCCGCCACGGCGATCGTCTCCTGATCGGTTACGGAGGCACGGAGCAGATCTATCCGGGACCCTCAGCGTTCGGCAAGGACGCGCGTGCTCTGCTCGCGGAGATCGGTATCGACACCGATCGGTTCTATACGGCGTTCGACCAGAAACTCTACGCTTCACTCGGTCTCGAGCAAGCCCTCTTCTTCGACCGGGAAACGTTCGGGGCCGATCGACTGGTGGCAGGAGAGGGAAAACTTCCCTGGGCAGAGTTTCTCGCGAAAACGCCGCTCTCGGACGCCACCCGCGCCGACATCGAGAGGCTCTACGAGGAGGACCGCGACTACCTTCCGGCCCTGAGCATCGACGAGAAGCGCGCTCGGCTCTCCCGGATGAGCTACAACGACTTCCTCCTGAACGTCGCGAAGGTCCATCGAGACGTTCTCCCCTACTTCCAGACCCGACCTCATCGGCTCGGAGCCATCGGGTCGGATGCGCGCTCGGCGATGGGCGCCTGGCGCAGCGGTCTTCCCGGCTTCCGTGGGCTCGGGCTCGGGGCGCCCCCGGTTTCCGACAGCCATGAGCCGCACGACATCTTTCACTTCCCCGATGGAAATGCGTCCCTGGCGAGGCTCTTCGTGCGCGCGCTGATTCCCGCAGCCGTACCGGGCAAGGACATGGAAGACGTCGTGACGAGCCGCGTCGATTACGCCCGTCTCGATGAACCGGCGTCGAAGGTACGCATCCGTCTGAACAGCACCGCGGTCGCCGTGAAGCACGTCGGGCCGCCTTCGAGCGCCCGTGAGGTCGAGGTGACCTACGTCACCGGCGAGACCGCCTATCGCGTCAAGGCCGCGCGCTGCGTCATGGCTTGCTACAACGCGGTCGTTCCCTACCTCTGTCCCGAGATGCCGGACGCGCAGCGGAAGGCACTCGCCTTCGCCGTCCGGGCGCCGCTCGTCTACACCAACGTTCTCGTGCCGAACTGGCAGCCGTGGAGGAAGCTCGGCGTTCATCACATCCTCGCGCTCAACGGTTACCACACGGAGGCCAAGCTGGATTTTCCAGTGAGCCTCGGAGCGTATCGCCACCCGGTGAGCCCGGACGAGCCGATCGTGCTTCACCTCGAGAAAACTCCGCTCTCGCCCGGACTGCCGCGACGCGAGCAGCACCGGGCGGGAAGGATCGAGCTTCTGAGCACGCCCTTTTCCACTTTCGAGCGGGAGATACGCCATCAGCTCGGAAGAATGCTGGGAGCGGGAGGATTCGACCCGGAGCGTGATATCGAGGCCATCACCGTCAATCGGTGGCCGCACGGCTACGCGACCGGGACGCGATCCGCTGACCGATCCCGAGTGGCCGGAGGGCGAAGATCCCTGGTCCGTCGCGCGAAAGCCTTTCGGGCGCATCTTCATCGCGAGCTCCGACTCGGGCCCGGGAGCGCTGACTCAGGTCGCGTTCGACGAGGCGCTCCGCGCGGTCGGCGAGCTCAGCCAGACGTAACGGACCCTACTTCTTCTGCCGCACGAAAAACTCGAGTGCGGTTCGGGTCTTCGTCTCCTGGGCTCCCTCAGGGTCGAGGCCGATCTCTTGAAGGTGGGCGGCGAAGCGCCGGCCAGCCTCCTCCGCATCCCCGGGAGGCACCTTGATGGATGTCTCGAGCAGGTCCGTCCCATCGGGAAGTCTCCACTCCTCCGAGGTCAGATTGTAGGGGAACTTCTTGTGCTTCGTCTGCCACCGCAGCACGCGAATCGGACCGAGAACCTTGAGCTTCGAAAAGTCGACCGGGGTCGAGTGGAGCTCCGCGATGAAGCGCGTCTGGTCCTTCGAGAAGAGCTTCTCGATAGGCCGCTTCCCCTCGGACACTTGATCGATCTCGTCTCGCTTCTGAAGGGCCGTGAGCGACGCGGAACAGACGACCTTCTTCCCGACCGCGTCCGCCTCCAGCTTGAAGCCTTTCATCTCTCTCCACTCCCGCGGAAGGGTGGCGGCATCGATCGGCCGGCGCTTGACGGTGGAATCATCATCGTCACCCTTGACGAGGCGAGCGCGCAGCGCGAGTCCGGAGTTGAACAGCTCGAGCGCGAGCGTGTCGTAGTAGTAGATCACTCGCACTTCGGCCGAGTCTTCATCGAGCTTCAGCTCCCTCAACGCCTGGAGCTCCTGATCGGGACGAATCGTGACTTTGATTTCGACCGCGTCGAGCTCGCCCTCTTTCATGAGGCGCCCCCGTTCGTGCGGTGAAGTCTACCATGCCGGAGGCGGAGTAGCGGGCTCAGCGCCCGATTTTTCTCAGCTCGTCCGCGAGAATGGCGATGCCCTTCTCGACGACGGCGTCGTCCTGCGAATAGTTCAGTCGCAAGCATTCCTCGCGGTGGCGCCAGTCTTCGGAGAGCCCGGGAAAGAAGTAGTGCCCCGGGACGATCAGCACCCCGCGAGCCTTCAGCCGTTGGTAGAGCTCGCCGGACGAGATCGAGAGCCCCGGAAACCAGAGCCAGAAGAAGAACGTCCCCTCCGGCTTGTGAACCCGATAATCGATGCCCGCGAGATGCTCGCGGACCCATGACAGCGCCTGCCGCGATTTTCGCTCGTAGAACGGACGAATCACCCTCTGGCTGAGCTCGAGGATCTCTCCGGTCCGCACCAGGTCGAGCGCGAGATACGCCCCGAAGCTCGAAGGGGCCAGCGAGACGACGGCGTTGAGAGAAGCGACCGCTTTGACGATCTCTTCTCTGGCGACGACGATTCCGGTCCGCACGCCGGGAAGCCCCAGCTTCGAGAGGCTCATGGTGAGGATCACGTTCTCGTCCCACACCGGTTCGGCTTCGGTGAAGAGAATGTTGGGAAAAGGGGTGCCGTAGGCGTTGTCGATGATGAGCGGGACGCCTTTCTCCGCGGCGAGCGACCTGAGTCTTTCGAGCTCCTCGGCGGTGAGCACGTTCGAGGTGGGGTTCGTCGGACGTGAGACGCAGACCGCGGCGACGTCGTCGGTCACCTCCACCCGGTTGAAGTCGACGTGATATTTGAAGAGGTCCGGCTCGAGGATCTCGATCTCGGGTTTCGAGGATACGAAGAGGTCGGGCTCGATGCCGGCATCGGAGTAGCCGATGTATTCCGGAGTCAGCGGAAAGAGGATCTTTCGCACGCGGCCGTCGGAGGCGGTGCCCGCGAGCAAGTTGAAGAGGTAGAAGAACGTCGTCTGGCTTCCGTTGGTGAGCGCGATGTTCTCGGCCTTCACCTCCCAGCGGTAGCGTCGATGAAGGAGCTCGGCGAGCGCCTCGAGGAATCGTCGATGCCCTTGCGGAGAATCGTAGCTCCCGATGAGGTCTTCGAGCTCTCCTCGCTCGATGACGAGGCGCATGTGCTCCCGGAACTTCGCCTCCATCTCCGGGATGCGCGCCGGATTTCCTCCCCCGAGCATGAGCATCTTCTCGCCGGCGGAAAGCGCTTCGCCGAGATCATCCATCAAGCGGAGGATGCCGGACTCTTCCGTGAATTTGGCGCCGAACCGGGAGAGCCTCATGGGCGCTTGCGATCGGTCTGACCGCCATCGAACGGAGGCATCGGCTCCGGACAAGGCGGCCCTGCCGGAGAGCCGAGCGTCTTGAAGTCGAGAAAGGTAGTGGAGGCGTAGGTCACGAGGCCGACGATTCCCTCCTCCTCACTCGTGTCGACCGAGGCGAGCTCGACGAACATCTGATGAGCTTCGCCCGGAGACAGCTTCCCGCCCGGGATCCGATACTCCTTCTCTTTATAGGTGAGAAACGGCGTTTGCTCGAAAGGTCTCCCGCTATGCACCACTCTCTCGGCGCGGCAATTGCCGATCACCACGAACACCAGATCGTCGAGAATACCGCCGGCATCGGTGCGGGCGCCTTCGAACTCGCTCCAGCGGACGGTGAGCTCCTTGGACGAATCGATCGATTGCGGCAGCGCAGGCGTTCCGTCCTGCACGAGCGTGATGCGTGGCGGCTTCGGAATGCGGGAGCTCTTCATGCGGAGGAGTCGGCCCTCGACCGCGCCCGCGGGAGTCGCGAAACGGAGCGCATAGTCGCCTGCGGGATACATCCGATCGAGCTCTTCTTCCGCCTCGAATCGTCCGCCATGGAGCTCGAGCACCGCGCCGCGATCGTCGAACGCTTTCACTTCGCCTTCCGGAAACGTGAGGGATGCTCCGGTCACGCGGCCTCCCTCGCGAACGAAAATCTCGGAAAAGAAGTGATAGTTGAGAAGCGTCAGGTCTCCGCTCTCCGACTGACGGTGGTTCGTCGTCTTCCCCATCACGAGAAAGCTCACGTGATCGCGAGGCGCCGAGACGACGGCCGCGAATACGAGAAAGGCGCTCCACATCGCTCGATACTATCAGCAGAATCCCCTCACGCTCGAAGCGGAGTCAGGGGGTTTCCCCCACAGCGAGACCCTCGTCGCCCTTTGTTTTGAATGAGTTCCAGCCTGCTCCGTCTGGCACGGAGCGTGGATCGCAAGATAGTCCTCTACAAGGGCCGAATACTGCCTTGAGCCGTACCTCTCGAACCAGGAGCTCTCCGACGATGGCGAACGTCGGTTCGCTCGCGCGCATAGCCCTTCCCGAAGTCCTCAAGACCATCGCGCTCCACGAGCTCTCCGGATGCCTGGAAGTCACCTCCGGGCGAGCCGTGCGCACCATCTACTTCGACCGCGGATTCATCGTCTTCACGGCGAGCAACTCCGAGAGCGACCGGCTCGGACAGTGCCTCCTCGAAGCCGGAAAAATCACGGAGACGGAGCTCGAGCTCGCCGCGAGCCTGATGAAGGGCAAGAGGCGCATCGGAGAAGCGATCGTGGAAGCCGGGTATCTCACTCCGGACGATCTCGGGCGCGCGCTCGCGAGCCAGGCGCGGAAGGTCGCGACGTCACTCTTCGCTCTGGAAGAGGGCATGTACCGCTTCGAGCAGCAGGAATGCCCGATTCCCCTGGAGCTCCGCTTGAGCCTATCGCTCTACCGGATTCAACTCGAAGGAATCCGCGTGATGAAGAACGCGACTCTCATCGACGGCGGGCTTCCCCCGCTCGCGAGCGCCCTTCGTCTTTCGAAGTGTCCGCCCTTCAGCTTCGAGGAGGTGCAATTCCTCCCGGTCGAGCTCCTCGTCATGGAGGCGGCGCAGAAGGGCCGAACCCTCGAAGAGATCGTGGGCCGCGTCGAAAAGGCCCGCGGGATGGTGCTGCGAGCCGCCTATGGTCTCCTTTGCGCCGGAATCCTCGAACGCGTTCGGGAAGGGGTGGCGCCTTCGCCACTCAAGGTACAGGAAGAGACCGGGACGTTTCTCCTCTCGAAGCTCGACGAGACCGTGGAAACGCCCGCGGCGAACGTGCGACAGGAGGTGCTCCTCGAGTTCGAGAACTCCGAGAGGGCCTCGGCGGAGGAGCTTCTCGCCGTCCAGGGAGGCGCGGCTCCCGACGCGATCGAAAAGGCGTACGACGAGAGGCGCGCCGCCTGGGCCGAGAAGCAGAAGACTCTCGAGAACGAGAAAACACTGTTCCTCAAAGTGGAAGAGATCCAGAAGCGTCTCGCCCGCGCGAAGGCGGAGCTCCTGGAATCGAAGACGCCGCCTCCTGCCGAGGAGGAGGCGCGGCCGGTCCGGGCCGCGCGGACGAAGGCGGCGAGCGACGAGCTGAAGCGCCTGCTCCGCGAGGTCAAGCTCCGCAAGATGGTGGAAGACGAGGAGGGAACGATCTCCGCTTCTCTATGAAGTCGTCGCTCTCGAGCCCGAGAGCGCAAAGTACGAGGCGATGCTCGCGCAGGCGCTCGCTTCGCATCCGGTGATGAAGAGCAAAGCCGAGCGCCATTTCCGGCGCGCTCTCTCGCTCGATCCGCAGAACGCGGAAGCCCACTATCTTCTCGGCCGGTACTATCAGTCCTTCGACATGAGGTCGCGTGCCCTCGCAGAGTTCAAGGCGGCGCTTGCCATCGACCCCCGCCTAGTCCAGGCGCGAAGCGCTCTCGTCGAGCTGAAGGCTCCGGAAAGCGGAATTCAGGACAAGCTGAAGCGTCTCTTCGTCTGAGCATCCGGCGCGCAGGCTCCATCAAGCGGGATGGAGGCTCGAAGCCCGCTCGCGTGCGGTAAAGAGCACTGCCGAGCAGCAGGGGCTGCGGTAGAATTCCGCCTTCCTCACGGAGGAGCCAATGCCCGATTTCCTCGCTCTCGCACTCTCGGCGGCGATGCTGGCAGCCCCCCAGGGCTCGCAGCCCCAGGGCTCACAGGAAGAGAAAGAAGGAGCCGCCTCCCGAACCGAAGCGCTTCGTGTCCGACCGGAGCGTGACCGTCCAGGGACGGACGCTTGCGATCACCGCCCGCGCGGGAGAGACGTTCATCCGGAACGCCGAGGGAGAGCCCACCGCGAGCTTCTTCACCTGGGCGTACCTGAAAAAGGAGGAGGAAGACCTTTCCTCTCGCCCGGTGACGTTTCTCTACAACGGCGGGCCGGGCTCGGCGTCGTTGTGGCTCCACATGGGAGCGTTCGGCCCCCGCCGGGTGGCGCTTCCCAGTGAGCCCACGGACGACGGCGCCCCGCCCTATCCCATCGTCGACAATCCCGACACGCTCCTCGACGTCACCGATCTCGTGTTCATCGACCCGGTGGGGACCGGCTTCAGCCGGCCGCTTCCGGGCGCGGACCCCAAGAAGTTCTGGGGCGTTCTCGAGGACGCGCGCTCGATCGCGGATTTCATCCAGGCGTGGATCACCGAGAACGGCCGATGGAACTCGCCGAAGTTCATCGTCGGTGAGAGTTACGGCACGCCTCGGTCCGCCGTCCTCGCGGACGAGCTCGGCCAGCGCGATATCTCGGTGAACGGGATCATCCTGATCTCGGCCGTGCTCGACTACCAGAACTCCCGGTTCTCGGAAGGCGGCATCATGGGGTACGTCTCGTTCCTTCCCACCTACGCCGCGACCGCCTGGTATCACAGGAAGATCGAGAACCGGCCGGAGCAGATCGCTCCATTCCTCGACGAGGTGCGCGAGTTTGCCCGCAGTGACTACGCCCTCGCGCTCATTGCGGGAAACCGTCTTCCGGAAAGCGAGCGGAAGGAAATCCTGCACCGGCTTTCCCGGTACACCGGCCTCGACCAGGACTATCTCGACAAGGCGAACCTGCGGGTTCCGGTCTCCCGCTTCTTCAAGGAGCTCCTCCGCGACGAGCGCGGGGTGGTGGGCCGGCTCGATGGCCGCTACGTCGGCGTCGAGCCCGACGTGGTCGCCGAGAGCTACGAGTCCGACCCCGCGAGCGATTCGATCGGAAGCGGCTACACCGCCGCCATCAACGCTCACATGAAAGACTACTTCGGGGTGTCGATGGATCGCCCCTACGTGACCTCGGGCCGCGAAGCTTCGACGAACTGGAACTGGCTCCTCACCGAGAGGGCGCCGAACGGCGGCCGATTCGTGAACGTCGTCCCCTACCTCGGGCGCGCCATGCGCCGGAACAAGGACTTGAGAGTTCTGGTTCCGAGCGGGTACTACGACTTCGCGACCCCGTTCTTCGGAGCCGAGAACGCCCTCGCCGAGGACGGCATCGTGCCGGAGCGGATCCGGTTCACGTACTACGAGGCCGGGCACATGATGTACCTGCACGACCAATCGCGGGCCGCGCTCCTCCGGGACGTGAGGGAGTTCCTGACGAATGGAGGGCCCTAGCGCCGGCTGGCCAAGGACGGGCTGAAGCGGCTCTTCGTTTGAGCTGATACGATCCCGGATCATGCGGGTCCGGACGAAGCGCGTCCTCCTTTCCATTCTCTTCCTCTTCCTGGCCGCGGGCGTTTTGGCCGCGCTCTGGTCTCACCGCCGGCTGAGCTCGAGCCTTCCCGATCTGAACGGTGAATTTCCGCTCGACGGGCTTACCGCGGAAGTCGAAATCGCGCGCGACGCCCAGGGCGTTCCCACGATTCAGGGCGCGAACCGGATCGATGTCGCCCGCGCGCTCGGATTCGTGCACGCGCAGGAGCGCTTCTTCCAGATGGACCTCATGCGGCGGCGCGCCGCGGGAGAGCTCTCCGAGCTTCTCGGACCCTCCATGCTCGACATCGATCGTTATCACCGCGTCCATCGCATGCGGTCCCGCGCGGAACGCGTACTCGCAGAAGCGAGCCCCTCCGAGAGCGCGCTCCTTTCCGCGTACGTCGACGGCGTCAATGCCGGGCTCGAAGCGCTCGAGGCATCTCCTTTCGAGTACGTCGTTCTCGGCTCCGACCCGAAGCCCTGGAGCGCTCCAGACTCCGTGCTGGTGGTCATCTCGATGTTCTTCGAGCTCAACGACGACCGGGGCTCGCTCGAATCGGCGCAGGCGCTCCTCCGCGACGTGCTCCATCCCGAGCTTGCCGAGTTTCTGGACCCGGCCGGAACCGAATGGGACGCTCCTCTCTTCGGGGACGCCCTTCTCCCCTCCGCCATTCCCGGGCCGGGCGCGGTCGAGCTTTCCGAGCGGCCCGCCGCGCGGCTCGAGGACGAGCACGAGCTCGCCGCCGACATCGGGAGCAACAACTGGGCCCTCGCCGGCTCGAAGACGCTTCACGGGGGCGCCATTCTCGCGAACGACATGCATCTGGGCCACACGGTTCCGAACCTCTGGTATCGCGCCGTAATGACCTATGGCCCGCGCCGCCTCGTCGGGGTCACGCTTCCGGGTACTCCCTCGCTCGTCGTCGGGTCGAATGGCGACATCGCCTGGGGATTCACCAACACCGGAGGGGATTGGGTCGACCTCGTCGACGCGGAGCCGCCGTTCGAGGTTCATCGCGAAACGATCCGGGTCGCTGGCGAGGCAGCGGTCGAGCTCGAAGTGCGCGAGACGGAGGCGGGGCCGGTGATCGATGAAGATCATCGCGGACGGAGCCGCGCCGTGCGATGGATCGCGCACGACCCGAGAGGCGTCAACCTGCGGATCCGCCTTCTCGAAGAGACGACGACAGTGAGCGCGGCCCTTGCGATAGCTCCCACGGTCGGAATTCCCCCGCAGAACTTCGTCGTCGCCGATCGCGAGGGCTCGATCGGCTGGACCGTGGCCGGACGGATCCCGAGACGCACGAAAGACAATCGGTGGGATGGATATCTCGAAGCGAGCGAGTACCCGGTTCTCCTGAATCCGCCCTCGGGCGCGATCTGGACCGCAAACGCGCGCGTGGTCGAGGGCGATATGCTCCGGAAAATGGGCGACGACGGATACTCGCTCGGAGCGAGGGCGAAACAGATCCGCGACGCGCTCCTCCCGCTCACGAGCGCGACCGAAAAAGACATGCTCGCGATCCAGCTCGACGACCGCGCGGTCTTTCTCGAGCGATGGCGCGAGCTCTTCCTCGGCATCACCCGCGCGACGGGCGGTCTCGAAGACGTCGCGCGCGTCCTCGACGAAGGCTGGACGGGACGGGCGTCGATCGACTCCGCCGGCTACCGGGCGGTGCGGGACCTGAGACGCGCCGTGTTCACGGAAGTCATGGGCGCGCTCACCGCGGAGGCGAGCAGCGCCGATCCGCGTTTCCGCGTCGGCCAGCTCCGCCAGTGGGAAGGACCCTTGTGGAAGCTCGTGTCCGAGCGGCCCGCCCATCTCGTCGCGCCGCCGTACGGAAGCTGGGACGAGTGGCTTTCCGCCATCGTCACGAAAACGACGGCGTCCTGGCCTCGACCGCTGGACACTCGGACGTGGGGAGAGGCGAACACGGCCTCGATATCGCATCCTTTGAGCGCCGGCCTCCCATCGTTTCTCGCGCGATTCCTCGACGCGCCGAAGCGGCCGCTCCCGGGAAATACCGATATGCCTCGAGTTCAGGGTCCTTCCGACGGCGCTTCCGAGCGCCTCGCCGTGTCTCCCGGCCGCGAAGCCGAAGCCATCTTCCACATGCCGGGAGGACAGAGCGGGCATCCGCTATCGCCGTACTTCCTTGCGGGGCACGAAGACTGGGAGGAGGGGCGGGCAACGCCGCTCCTGCCGGGAGCGACGGTGTACTCGTTGACGCTCAGCCCGCGCGGAACGTCCAGCCCAGCATCAACATCGAGATAGCGACCAGCCAGCTCCCAGCGACTCTCACCGCGATGCGGGTCCAGGGCGCGCGGAGCGAGATCACGAAAGCGGCGACCAACGCCACGAAAACGAAGAGTGTCGCGGCGACTCCCGTGAGACCCAGCGCTCCGAGTTTCGCGGTCCCATTCAGATAACCATGGAAGAGTCCGAGGGCCGCGGCGAGAGCGGCAACGAGCGCGAGCGGGAGCTTCCGATCGAAAGCGACGAGGGCGCCGAGTGCGAGAAGCATCACCGCGGTGACTGCCGGCATCAGGATCTCGGTCGAGCGAGTGAGACCGAGAAGACCGCCGACGAGCCACGCGGCGGGAAGGACGAAGAGCACCACCCGTCCCGCGCCGGGACCCGAAAGTCCCGCGAGGAGAGAGAGCGCGAGAACCGGAAGCAGGTCCTCGGGAGTCAGAGTGAAGTGCGAGATTCCATCGTAGAACGGACCGAGGCCCGTCGTAACCAGATGGGCCGAGGCTTCCCGCGGAATCAGGAACACCGCCGCGACGAGTGCCGCTCTCATCCCACCGCTCTCACGAGAAAGCCGAGCCCTGCGAGAGCGACCATGGCGCCGGCGGCTCGGAGCGCGACGCGGCCCGCGGACCATCGGTGAACGAGCCCGATCGCGATCCCGACGGCATGAAGGCATCCCGTGGCGACGACGAATCCGATGCTGTAGAGAAGACCGCTCTCTCCCGCCGGAAGCTCCGTGCCGTGGGCGTGCCCGTGAAAGACGGCGAAGAATCCGACCACGACCGCGGCGACGGCGAGGGGCGGCCGCGCTTCCGCGAGGACCAGTGCCCCGAGAACGATCGCGGAAACGGCGATTCCGATCTCGACCCCGGGAAGGGCGATGCCCATGAGCCCGAGGGTCCCGCCGAAAGCCATCACCATCGGAAAGGTAACGGGAAGAATCCAGACGGCGGGAGGACCGAGCTGAGCACCCCAAAGTCCGACCGCGATCATCGCGATCACGTGATCCAGTCCCGATATGGGATGAAGGAATCCGGTGATGAAACCGGTTGCTTCCCCTGCCTGGATATGGGCCGCAGCGATGGTGAGCGCGGCGGCGGAGCGCGGCACGTTAGGCCGTTCCCAGTTTCTTCCGGCCTTCGTCGTGCCTGCGGTCGAGCTCTCCGTTCCAGGGGGAAATCGCCAAGGTGACGTCCCCCTGGCACTGCGCCTGACACGCAAGGCGAATGAGAGGATGCGAGTCTTCGACGGAATTCGCCGGCGTCGTAGCCGAAGTAGCTGAGCCGCTCGCGCTCGAAGCTCGTCATCGGCGACAGATTCTCCCGTCCGCGCGAGAAGACCGATCCAGCAGTAGCCGCACGAGCCGACGCGGCACTCCACGGGCACCGGGCCCGCCGGCCGGCGATAATCGAGACTCCGGTAGTCGGTCCCGGTCTCGCCTCCGGCCATGGCGATGTCCTGGCCGTTGATCGCGCGAAAGACGCCGTCCGACTTCGTCTCATCCCACCGGACATCCCACCGCCGGTTCACACCCTTGAGGAACGTGAAGAGACCATCCGCGCTCTTCCGTTCGCGCCGCGCGACGACCTTCTCCGGGATCCTTTGGAAGGAGCGGTGCCGCGGCTTTGGTATCTTTCGAGCGATCGAGCCGCTCGAAGCCGACCTGGCGCAGCATCATCAATCCCACCGCCGCGATTCCAAGGACGAGCGACGCGTCCACCCGCTCCGCCGCTCCCACCTTTTGGGCGATCGCGCGAATCGTCGAGGGGAGGAGCGTCGACGTGGCGTCGGCCTCGGCGAGGACCGCATTCTTCACGCGCGGCCAGAAATGCGCGCCGTAGAGAAAGCTCACCGAGGAGTCGATCTGCTCTTCGAGCCTCCAATTCCCCTCGAGGTCCATGAGGCGGGCGCCATTTCCGCCGCGTCCTTCGATTCGGTGAGAGCCTGATGAAGCTCGAGCGGCCAGAAGGCGAACCAGATGCGCGTCGCTTCGCGGTCGACGGGATGAATCGCGGAGCCGAGCTCGTCGAGCGCGCGAAGCCAGTCCTGCTGGGAGAGCTCCTCCAGAAAACCGAGAAGGCGGGATTTTTCCGTAACGGTCATGGCGTTTCACATCCTAGCACGGAGCTTTCGCCTCGTCCTTCCCTGTGCTAGCTTCTCCGTGATGAGCTTCACCCAGTACCTCAAGATCCTGGCCCACCCGGTGTTCACCGGCTTGAATTTTCACATGCCCATGGTGGTGGACCTCTCGCATCCTCTCATCATGCTCAAGGGCGAGAACGGGTCGGGAAAGTCGACCCTTCTGCACTCGCTTCATTTCGCGCTCCGCGGCGAGGAGGTCGAAGGCTACGTCTATCGCACGGAGGTCCAGGGGATCGACCCGAAGAAAGTGATGCTCTTCGACGCCGAGCAGCACAACCCGAGGCACCAGCTCCAGCTCTTCGAAGGGAATCCCGCGATGAAGGAATTCCTATCGACCGCGAGCCACGGCCAGGTCATGTTGTCGCTCTTCCGCGAGAGTTTTCCGAAGCTGCCCGACGGGACCGTGCTCCTTCTCGACGAGCCCGAGATGGCCCTGAGCCAGTCGAACCAGAGGCGGATCCTGAAGATGCTCAAGGAGCTGGTCGATCAGAAGAAGTTCCGGATCGTGACGGCAACTCACTCCGCGGCGCTTCTCGACGACCCGGAGACCTACGTCATCGATCTCGACCGCCACGTCAACCGCAACGTCGTCCCCGAGGACATGGGCGTCGAGGGACAGAGCACCCTGCATTAGAAACTTCAACCGGCTGCTCCTCCGAACAGCGCGTAAATCCTTGACCGTTCGGGCTTTGGCCGGTCCGTTCAGCCCCGATTTGGGCCCGGAGAGCGCCGATTTTGGCCAATTCGTTGATTTTCCTGGCCTGGGCTGATTTCACCGTCTATTCTTCTTCCCGGAACCCCTCTCCGGGGTTCGTCTATCAATTGGAGAGTTGAATGCACCCACCCGTCAA
This sequence comes from uncultured Acidobacteriota bacterium, assembly GCA_963820855.1. Classification (GTDB taxonomy): domain Bacteria; phylum Acidobacteriota; class Vicinamibacteria; order Marinacidobacterales; family SMYC01; genus DAISKN01. Next base: position 257,158 of record CAWGBY010000028.1, on the reverse strand, counting down.
GTATTTCGAAAAAGCCCTCACTGTCGTTGCCAACGGAGCCTGGCACGTTTTCGAACGCTTGAACCGAATTCGCCCGAATCCCTCGTTCACGCCGAGCTGGTCGGACAAGCCGCTGCTCAAGTCCTGGCAGAAGACCAAGCCCACTTTGGGATGGCCTCGAACGACGGATTCGCTCTGCCCGAAATGCATTCCCGAAGCGCGCACGAAGATCCTGAACGGCGACGTCGATCTCGAGCGCGCTCGTCTACGAGAAGGTGGGCGAGATCAAGGCGCAGGTCGTCGAGCGCGACGGCCAGATCTGGATGGTGAAGGACTGCCCCATCCACGGGCACTTCGAGGACGTGATGGCCATCGACGTCCAGTTCTTCAAGCACCTCGAGGACGTTTTCCCCGGGCGCGACATCCGGGCGCACAACGACGAGAAGCTCCACAATCACGGAAGCAGCACCATCAAGCACGGGCGCGGGTCGGTTCTGACCGTCGACCTCACCAACCGCTGCAACATGATGTGCGATCCCTGCTTCATGGACGCGAACCAGGTCGGCTTCGTCCACGAGCTCACCTGGGACGACATCAAGACGCTCCTCGACAACGCCATCACCATCAAGCCGAAGCGGCAGATGTCGGTGCAGTTCTCGGGCGGTGAGCCGACGCTTTCCCCCTACTTCCTCGACGCGGTGCGCTACGCGCGCAAGGTCGGCTACATCAGCACCCAGGCCGCGACGAACGGAATCGAGTTCGCGAAGAGCACCGAGTTCGCGCGCGAAGCGGCGGCGGCCGGCCTCCGCTACGCGTATCTGCAGTTCGACGGCATCGGGAACGCGGCGAACTCCCACCGCCACGTCGGCAATCTCTTCGACGTCAAGATCCAGGCGATCGAGAACCTCTACAACAACGGCGTCGACATCGTTCCGGTGACGACACTCATCAACGGCGTGAACAACGAGCAGGTCGGCTCGCTCATCCGGTTCGCCCTCGACAATCCGAAGAAGATTCCCTTCCTCTCGTTCCAGCCGGTCTCGTTCACCGGACGCGACGAGGCGGTGACCGCGGAGCGGCGATACGCGCAGCGCTACACGCTGTCGCATCTCGCGCACGACGTGAAGAATCAGACCGGGCTCGGCGAGCCGACGCGCGACTGGTTCCCGATCTCCTTCCTCGGAACGTTCTCGGACTGGGCGGACCTGATTCACGGACCGGGCCGGGACTGGGGCCAGTTCAACTGCGGATGCCACCCGAACTGCGGCGTCGGGATGGCGCTGATGGTGGACAAGGAGACGAAGGAGTCGGTTCCGGTGACCGCGTTCCTGAACAGCGACCGCTTCGCGGAAGACGTCAAGAAGCTCAACGACGCCGCCCGCGGGCACTTCCTCTCGTCCGTCGGCATGGCGCTCGCGGTCATGAGGAACTACAACCCGTTCAAGGCCCCGACGCACTTCACGCTCAAGGCGATGCTCGAGAAGCTCGACAAGACCTACGGCGTCACCGGCCGCAACTACGGGAAGGTGACGCCCGATCGGACCTTCGAGGACATCGAGAAGCGCCGCCAGGATCGGTGGAACTTCCTGTTCATCGCCGGCATGTGGTTCCAGGACCTCTTCAACTACGACTTCCGGCGCACCGAGCAGTGCATCATCCCGTACGCGACGCAGGAAGGCGAGATCTCCTTCTGCGCCTACAACACCGGCGTCGGCTGGCGGAACATCATCGAGAAGATGCACCAGACCGCGACCCTCAACAAGTGGTACGAGGAGCGCGGACGCCACCTCATCTACGCCGGCAACAAACCGGTCGACCTCCCGACGCTCGATCACTCGCTCCAGCTCAGGGCGGACGACGTCGAACAAGGGCATCCAGACCGACCTCGACGAGAAGGGCATCGCCAAGACCGCGAGGGACGAGGTCCGCATGGCCCGCGACAAGAAGACGGTGGTGCGGACACCCGAGGACGAAGCGATGGAGAGGCTCTACCGTGAGCGGATCCTGAACGAGACTCCCTCGGAGGAGAAAGCCGCGAAGCCCGCGATCGTCCAGATCCAGGTCTAGGCCTAGGCAAGAAGACAGTCCGTGAAAGGCCCCGCTCCGGCGGGGCCTTTTTCATTTTCAGCAGAGTCTGGCGTTCGAAACCGCGCCAAAGTAACGTGAGGGCAGTCGGAGGGCTACCTGTGAAAAATCTTCTCTCCTTCGCCTCGGCGCTGACTCTTTCTCATGGCCGCGGCCTCTGACGGACGCGGCGACGACGAGGCTGCACTGGCCTCAGTGGGGAGGGCCGGCGCGCGACTTCCGCGTGCGCGCGACCGGGCTCGCGACGAGCTGGCCTTCCGGCGGTCCGAAGAAGATCTGGAGCCGCGCTCTCGGTGAGGGGTACTCGAGCATCGTCGCCGACGCCGACGCGCTCTATACGATGTATCGCACCGGGGACGATGAAATCGTCGTTTGTCTCGAGGCGGCGACGGGAAAGACGAGGTGGGAGCACCGATACCAGGCACCTCTTCTCGAGCACATGGACTACGGCACCTGGCTGCGGCAGGGCGGCGCCGGTCCCTACGCAACGCCTCTTCTGCTCGGCCGCGCGGTGTTCGCCGTCGGAACGACCGGAAAATTCCACGCTCTGGATCGGAAGACGGGCGAGATTCTCTGGCACCACGACCTGGACCAGAAGTTCGAGATGAAGGGTTACCGCGGTTTCGCGCCGAGCCCGATGGTCTACGAAGGCAACATCATCCTGCCCATCGGCGGCCACGGACAGGCGGTGGTGGCTTTCGATCCCGCGAACGGCGCCGTGGTTTGGAAGAACCAGGACTTTCGACTCGCACCGGCGTCGCCCATCCTGATCGACGTCGACGGTCAGGACCAGCTCGTCGTCTTCACTCCCGGTGAAGTCGTCGGGCTCGATCCACGAAACGGTGAAGCTCTCTGGAGCCATCCTCACGAGACCAACTACGGCCTGAACATCAGCACGCCGGTCTGGGGAGAAGGCAATCTGCTGTTCACTTCGTCCGCCTACAACGGCGGGAGTCGGGTGATCCGTCTCGACGCGCGCGGACGGAAAGACGACGGTCAAGGAGCTCTGGTCGAGCAATCGTCTTCGACTGCATTTCGGAAACGCGATGCGCATCGGCAATCTGATCGTGGGCACGAGCGGAGACTTCGGTCCGGCCTTCTTCATCGCCGTCGACGTCGAAACGGGCGAGGAAGTCTTTCGAGAGCGCACCTTCGGCCGGTCACAGATGGTGCTCGCCGGCTCGCACCTCGTCATCGTCGACGAGGGCGGAGACCTGGCCATCGCTTCCGCGAGTCCGGAGGGCCTGAAGGTGCACGCGAGAGCGGAGCTCTTGACGGAGAACGCGTGGACTCCGCCCACGCTCGTGGGGACCCGTCTCTACGTCCGGGACCGCAAGAATATCGTAGCCGTCGAGCTCGGACAGTAGCTTCAATCCGATCGCCAGCCTCACTCGGGGCGCGAACCTCAGGGATCGCTGCTGGGATGAGGGCACCTCATAGGGAGGCTAGGTGCGCGCAGCCCTTTTCGGAATGAGGTGATCGGATCGCAAGAAATCTCGACCCATCAGCTCTGACGATTATCGGATCACCGCTCGCGGGGCTTCAAGGCTTCGGGCCAGTTCAAAACAACGCTCAATTGTTCCGACGCGTGGGAGCGGGCGCCGGACTCGATCATCAGGAAACGGCCGTCGCGGTCCACGTCGTAATTGGCCTGAAACCAGTCCGATTTCTGATATCGGTCTTCGAACAGAACCCGAGGTTTCGAGTGACGGAACGAGGGGGCAGTCTCCACCGCAATCGCCATCATGTGGGATCCGCTGCGGTAGAAGAGATCCCTCCCGTTCCGAGCCCAGACCGGCTCGGTTCCTCCTACGGTGGAAACCTGCCGCTTTCCTCCACCTTCGGGAAACGTCTCGACGTAGATCTCCGGTCGTCCCGAGGTGTTCGAGACGTACGCGAGATAGCGGCCGTCGGGAGAGAACCGCGCCGCTCCTTCGTCGGCAACGGTTTCGAGAAAAGGCCGAGGCGTTCTCACTCCATCCAAAGGAAGGACCCAGACGTCTCCGTCGGTTTGCGGATGAACCTGGAAGTAGGCGAGGAAGCGAGAATCGGGCGAAACAGAGTCCATACCGAGCCCGGCAGTTTTGTCCGCGCTCAACAACTGCTCCGGGGAGCCGCTTCCGTCCGAACGCGTGCGGAATAGCCCCGGTTCACTTTCACTGATAAGTCGCGAATAGAATATGTACGTCCCATCCGGAGACCAAGCGGCAGCGCCGCTTTTTTCGAACGTGAGTCGCGTCCAGACGTCGCGGGGCACGTCGTAAGTCCAGACCGAAAGCCCCTGATCCGATGTGACGGTAGCGACCAACCGTCGGTCATCGGGCGAGACCTGGCTGTCCAGAATGTTACCGGGAGCCTCGAGTGCGGATTGTGCGGTCCCGCTGCGATCGACCCACACCAGCGAGCTGTTGCCTTTGCCGACATCTCCTGCGAGGTACACCAGCCAACCCAGGGGAGAAAGAGCGAACTGAGGACGCCCGCCATCGAGTGCCAGGTCGACGGCGATCGGTAGGGATGGTCCCGTGAGCCGTAACTCGTCGGGGTCGAAGGGCGCTGCAAGAATGCTGTGGTCTTGGGAATAGAGCAGGTGCCCGCCCGAAACGTAGTGAGCGTAGCTACCTCCGTCGAGCAACTTCTGGCGCTCTCCGGTTTCAAGGGACTGAATCCAGATCGCTCGGCCAATCCTGTCAAACGCCGTGAACATCACGGAGCTGCCGTCCGGCAGGAGATGCGGCCAGTTATGGCCGATCTCGCCCTCTCGCAGCGTGGTCAGCGGACGGCATGGCCCCCCGTTGGCGGAGACGACCCTCAGGGCTGACTGGTCCATGGGAGCAAAGACGATGGAATGATCGGCCCCCCAGCTGCCGCCCGACGGGCTCGAGGTGTCGCACAAAGCGATTGCCGATCCACCGCGGAGAGATATCTTCTTGAGCTTACCGCTGGCAAAAAAACCGAGCCGTTCCCCATCGGGAGAGAAGAAGGGTTGCTCGCCACCCTCGGTCCCGGAGATCGGCAGCGACTCGAGCTGATCCAGATCTCGTACGTAGATTCTCCGGACGCCGCCGCCGGTGGCTGCATACGCGAGGCGAGCCCCATCGGGCGAGAAGGCGATCGCCGGTTTCGGTCCCGCCAGTCGCTCGTCCGGACCGAGTGAAAGCGCGAAGCGCGCCGGGAGGCGAGGCGCCTCTTCCGGGGACGGTTTCAGGTTCCACGCCGCGACGAAAGCTCCAACCGCGCTCAGCGTACCGAGAAGGAGCGGCAGGATCGCACGCCGCCGCCTCGCAGGACGTGACGGCGTGGTGTCGTCGACATCCAGCAGTATCGGATCGACGTGCCGAAGCCGCTTGAGAACATCCTTCTCGAGGCACCGTTTCAAGACGGCTCGGATCGATCCTGGAGTTCCTTCTGGAAGCGCGGCCCAGTCGGGCTCCCCGGTAAGTATCTTCGCGACGGTGTCGGAAAACGTTTCGCCCTCGAACGCTCTCCGACCTGTGAGAGCTTCATACAGAACGCAGCCGAACGACCAAACGTCGGTCCTCTTGTCGATCGGCTTGCCCCTCGCCTGCTCGGGACTGAGGTAAGCGGCAGTGCCCAGGATAACCCCTGCTTCCGTGCGTCCTCGCGCGAACGTCGGAGACTGCGAGAGCTGGCTGCCGGCGGCCTCGCCGCCCAAAGCTTTCGCCAGCCCGAAATCAAGCACTTTGACCTGGCCTTCCGCGCTGATCTTCACATTCGATGGCTTCAAATCCCGATGAACGACACCCTTCTCGTGGGCGCACTCGAGGGCTTCCGCGATCTGCCGGAAGATCGAAACGGCTTCCTGGATCGGTAGGCCTCCCTCTTCAATCCGCTCGGCGAGCGTTTCGCCCGAAACCAGCTCCATGACCAGGAACGTAGCCCCATCGACGTTCTCGAATCCGTGGAGAGTCGCGATGTTTGGATGATTCAGCGCCGCGAGGAAACGGGCCTCCTTCTCGAACCGGAAAAGGCGCTCCTGATCGCCGCTGAAGTCTTCCGAGATGAATTTGAGCGCCACGTCGCGCCCCAGAACACCATCCGTCGCGCGGTACACATCTCCCATTCCTCCTTCGCCGATCTTCTCGACGACGTGGTAGTGGCCCATACTGCGGCCGACCATTCCGGTCATGGAAGTGACGCGATGCTACGCCCGGGCGAGGCAGGTTTTCAAACGGAGTGAACTCGGGAAAGTCGCATTGACCTCACGGGAGAGCAAGGCGAACTTCCAGTACCTCACCGGGCAGCCCTGGGCCGGCACCGCCAACGTACGCCTTCCCCAGGGATCGCAAGAATCTTGATCGAGCCTCGCGGCCGAGACGGCTCTCGACCCTGAGTCTCCTCGATCTTCACGTCTCCAAGATCTTCCACTTCGGAGAAAAGGGGGAGAGCGAGATTCTCGCGGACATGTTGAACGCGTTGAACGACACCGCCGAGGTCTGGGTCGCCACGGACTACTTCTTCAGCCCCCAATTGCGGAGAGCCGGAGCGCGTCGCCGACCCTTTGCGAGCATGGTCGGCCTGAAGTTCTCATTCTGAGCTCGGCCGGCGAAGCGGCTAGCGGAAATTATCCACGAGCATCAGATCGGCGCCGGAGGCATCCTGCCGGCTGAGGAAAACCCATTCGCCGTCCGCCGGAAACCAAGAGGAGGCTCTCCGCTGGTTCGGGCGCATCGCCGAAAGCGCCCACGAACATATCGAGTGGCCGATCCTTTACGTGAGAAGCTTCTATTTCCTCGGCGCGATCCACGAATCCCGAGGCGAAGCGGAGAAGGCTCAGACTTACTTTCGAAGATTCGTCGACCTCTGGGGGCGAGGGCGAGATCGACCGCGATAGAGTTCAGGAAGCGCGCAAGAAGCTCTAAAAAGAGAGCTCAGGGTAAGAACCGCACGCTCCTCCACAGGTCGGCCGCGTCGTACATCCGGCCGTCCGGTGACGACGAAGCGCACCGTGCGGACGTTGGAGATTCGCTCCAGCGGGTTCTCGTCGAGGACCACGAGGTCCGCGCGCTTTCCGGCCTCGATCGTCCCGAGCTCTTTCTCGAGACCCATGGCGCGGGCCGGAACCACGGTCGCCGCCTGGATGGCCTCGAGAGGGGTGAGTCCGGCTTCGACGTAGAGCTCGATCTCGCGGTGCAGGCTGTGTCCGGGAATCCCCTCGTCGGTTCCCGCGACGATCGGAACTCCCGCCCGATGGAGCTCACCGACGATACGCAGCGCTTTCTCGAGCCGCTCCCGGGCCGCCTCCGGCGCGATGTCGGGGTTCCCGGCGCTGTCGAAGAGCCTTTGAAGAGGCGGCGGTATCTTCGAAAAGCCCGGCTGGAAATCGACGATCGGGGTCGACGTCGATCGCCCGAGAAGCTCACCCCAGGAGAGAGTCGGATCGATGACGGTTCCGTGCTCCCGCAGGAACGCGGCCGTCGCGACGCAGCTCGTCCGAGCCTGGCTCGTCTCGCACGGCGAGGTGAGCGATGTGATCCATGCCGGCCTCGACGGCCTGCCGAAGCGTCATCGCGGTCGGCACGTGCCCGGTCACGGTCATGCCCAGCCGGTGCGCTTCGCTCGCGATGGCCGCCACGACATCGGGAACGAGGAGGCTATAGAGCTTTACCTGTTGAAAGCCCTCGTCGTGGTAGCGGCGAACGACCGCTCGACCTTCCTCCGGCGTCGCCGCGGCGACGGTCCCGAAGGCGTTCGGTCCGCCTCCGTCGACGAGTCCCGCGAGGAGAAGGCGCGGACCCAGGACCTCACCTTTCGCGAGCGCGTCCCGGAGCGCGAGGAGAAGTTCCCTCTCGTTTCCCATGTCGCGAACGGTCGTCACTCCGGCAGCGAGGTAGATGGGTCCCCACTCCATCTGGGTCACGTGCGTGTGCATGTCCCACAGGCCGGGGAGAATCGTTTTCCCGCGGACGTCGATCACCCGCACCTCCGGGGGGATCGAAATCCCGGCGCGCGGGCCCACCGCCTCGATGCGGCCATCACGCACCAGGATCGTCGCGTCGGGAATGGGTGCGCGCTCTGTGCCGTCTACGACAGTCGCTCCCACGAGCGCGTAGGACCCGGAAGCGCGAGGCTCGACGCCGTGTGAGATTTGGCTGAGGTCGGCGACGGACTCCTGCGCGGAACGTTCCGCGAGCACGGGAAGCGCCTCCGCCAGATCCTCGCGCACGCCTTCGAAGGTGAGCCCGCCAGCACGCGTCACCGCGGCCGCGAAGGCGCCTTCCTCGGTGAGCCAGAGCGTCTCTCGTCCCCAGACGACTCCCTCGATGGTATAGCGCTCGAGGGATCTCGTTTCCGATCCCGCCTGGATCGCATCCCGCCCGCGGTGCTGGATGCGCGCTTCGTTCCACGGCTCGCCGGGAAGCGTCTTCAGCACGTCGGGTCGGCCGTGCGCGTTCCAGTAGCGCACGAGCATCATCTGGACGGCGAAGGGCGCGTACCCATCGACGGTGAAAAAACGCTCGGGCGCGGCCACGCGGTCGGTGCGATCGCGCACCCGGACGGAGGCAGACCCGGCCTCGACTTCGACCTCGCTATCCACGTTCACGAAGCGGTAGCTCTTGCCGTTCGCCTGGAACCGCTTCGGCGTGAAGTCCGCGGCCATTCGCAGTGACGCCTCGAGCTGGACGCGGCCGCCGCGGTCGGTGAAATCGAAGGCGGAGGTCAGATGAACGTCGTCGCCGTCGCGGGAGAGCGAGTATCGCTCCTGGCCGAGGGGAAGCTGCAGGTAATAGAGGCGAATCGTCCCCTGCTCGAGGATCTCAGGCGCGAGAGCCGCGCAGAGGAGATGCGCCAGCGCGAGCTTCATCGAGAATCATCGATTCGGAGCGACCACTCTCTGACGTTGGGTTCCGAGCCCTTCGATCGACGCCTCGACCACGTCTCCGGGCTTGAGGTAGCGGGGCGGCTTTCTCCCCATGCCGACGCCGGCGGGGGTCCCCGTGCTCACGACGTCACCGGGGAGGAGGGTCATGAAATGGGTGGTGTATGCGATCAAGTGGGCCACGCTGAATACCATGTTCGCGGTCGAGCCGGTCTGCATCGCCTTTCCGTTCACCGAGAGGGCCATCTTCAGGTTCTGGACGTTCGGAATCTCGTCCGGCGTGACGAGATAGGGTCCGAGCGGGGCGAAGCCGTCCGCGCTCTTGCCTTTGAACCACTGTCCCCCACGCTCCAGCTGGAACGATCGCTCGGAATAGTCGTTCACGACCACGAACCCCGCGACGCCCTCGAGCGCGCGCGATTCCGAGACCAGCTTCGCTCGCGCGCCCATGACGACGCCGAGCTCGATCTCCCAATCCACCTTGCTCGCGCCCCGCGGGATGACGAGATCGTCGTAGGGCCCGGCCATCGCGGAGGACGCCTTCGAAAAGAGCACCGGCTCCATGGGAAGCTCCATCTTCGCTTCCTTCGCGTGGTCCTTGTAGTTGAGACCGATGGCGACGATCTTGCTCGGGCGGGCGATCGGAGATCCCAGGCGCACGGACCCCGGGTCGATTTTGGGCTGCGACGAGGCGAAGACCGATGCCCAGCGCGCGAGCCTTCTGAGGCCCCGCGTGGCGAAGAACTTCTCGTCGTAGTCCTCTCCGAAGATGGAAACGTCGACCATGGAGCCGTCGCGCAGCAGAAGCCCGGGGCGCTCCTTGTCCTTTTCTCCAAAGCGAAACAACTTCATCGAGCCTTATCTCCGAACGTCGTACATTAACTGCGGAAGCAGGATGATAACCCCGATGAGCGCGGCTCCCATAGCCGCGAGGAGGACACCGGCGGCGGCGACGTCTTTCGCTTTTCCGACGACGGCGTGTTGTTCGCCTCCGCTCACCACGTCGCCCAGGAGCTCGACCGCGGTATTCATCGCCTCCGCGGTCCAGACCAACGCCGCGGCGACGACCAGCCAGCACCATTCCGATGGCGTGAGCGCGAGCCAGAAGCCGAGGAAGGCGACGCCGGCGGTCACCGCGAGATGGACCCGCGCGTTCGATTGACGTCGCGACGAGAGTGGCCACTCCGCGCGCGGCATGGCGAAAGCTCTTTAGCATCCTGAGGAGACCGGATCCTATTGGAAGGAGGCATTCTACACGAGGGAGCGGGCTCAAAGGAAAGGCGAAGGGAGCGAGACCGATGGAAGGGACTGTCGGTCCTTGCAGGAACCTGAAGGCGCGGGAGCGTTTTCCCCCAACCGGACGCTCCCGCGCCTTGAGCGCGCCGGACGCTCGCTCTTCGCCGCGGCCGAACGCGATCCGGTTCCGCTTCCTCTTTTACCTCTCCGATGTGAAAGGCGCGTGACGCAGCGGTAAAGTCTCAGTCATTGGAATAGAATCGCCGGCCATGAGCTCAGACTCTCGAGGCTATGACACCTTGTTCGCGCGCCTCGCGCTCGCGGCGGGCTTTCTCTCGGCGGTCGCCGATCGTTTCGGAATCTGGGGACCATCCGGAGGAAGCGGCGTCGCTTGGGGTAATTTCGCGTCGTTCACGGAGTATGCCGCGCGAATCAATCCCTGGGCGCCTCCGGCGGTGATGCCGGCCATCGCCTGGACCGCGACTCTCGCGGAGATCGCGCTCGCGCTTCTTCTGATCGCGGGTTATCGCACACGATGGGCGGGGCTCGGAAGCGGTGTCCTTCTCCTGCTGTTCGCGCTCGGAATGACCGCGGGCACCGGAATCAAATCGGCACTCGATGCGTCGGTCTTCGCCGCATCCGCCGCGGGATTTCTCCTCGCGACGCGGAAGCGGTTCCCCCTCAGCCTCGACGAGAGACTCTAGCGAAGCGCGGCCATTCTTCGCAGCTCGTCATAGAGCTCAGTTCGCTCGGTCCGGAGACGCTCCAGGGCTTCGGAGCGCCGCCATCTCGTGAGCCCGCACGCGAATCGCTCGCAACGTCTGGCGCGCGATTCTCTGATAGTGGAGCGCCGTCACCGCTCCGAAAGCGCTCAGGAGGAAGGCGACGGAGCCGGTGAGAACCGGCGCGCCCCGAAAACGGGGATAGAGACGAGCGAGCCTCGTGTCTCCCCAGGCCACCAGGAGCGCGGCTGCCGAACCAGAAGAGAGGAAAGGTCACCGCACCCGCGAAGAGCTTCAAGGACGCCACGTCCTTCCGCGCCGCCGCTCCCCATCGCGACAGGAGCGAGACTACCGCCGCCGCTGGAAGATTGACGACATAACCGATGAGAAGAATCGGCGGAAGCACGAAGTAGACGAGGAGCACCTGCAGGACCGCGCTCAGCGCGGAGCGCGGAGAGAAGAGCCGCCGGCCGCCGTAGAGCTCGTGGTCTTCGATCCCGAGCGCCTTGAGGTCGGCGTCGTACGCCTGGACGCGCCGCACGACGTCGATGACTTCCTGAGGGTGGGTCCGCGCTCGATCGTTGTAGCCCTCCCAGAGGCGCGAGAATGCCATCACTCTCTCCCTCATGTCCGGCTTTTCAAGACTCGCTCCGGCACGGTGCGCGCGCTCTTCACGCAGGATCTTTCGCGCCCGATGCATCGCGTGATGGAGATCCCAGCTCTCGGTGGCGTGGACGACCTCGCGGAGCGACCTCTCGAGCTCGTCGGTCAGGGCGCGGTACCGAGATCGCCTCTCCTCCTCGGTCGCGCCCTCGGGCGGCGGGGTTTGAAGGTCGAGGGGGAGCTCGAGCGGAGCGTGAAACGAGACGAGAGCGCTCGAGCCGAAGAGATGCTTCCGGTCGTAGTGGAGTCCCACGGGAACGATCACCGGGAGGTCGGCCTGGCTCGCGGCGCGCTCCCGCGCGCGATAGTAGAGACGCGCGGCGCCGGTGCGGAGCTCGGTCGGGAACGGCTCGTCATGGCTCTGGCCTTCGGGGAAGAGGAGCGCGAAAGCTCCCGACGCCACCGACGCCGCCATGGCGTCGATGCTCTTCTCGTTCGCGTCGCGCCTCCCCTCGTTCCCGTCGCCTCCGGCTTCCGGAAAATCTCGCCTCCGATAAACGGGGACGGCGCCGAACGCGCGCAGGACGGAGCCCAGGAGCGGCCAGCGAAAGAGACCGTGGCGGGCCCCTACCACCATCCGTCCGGGGAATTGACTCAGAATCAGAGCGCCGTCGACGAGCGCGTTCGGATGCCAGGCAATGAAGATGCCGCCGCCCGTCTCAGGGAGGCTTCCGATGCCGGTCACTTCGACGCGCCGGAAGAACACGCGAAGAAGCGCGCGAAGCCACGCCGTGCCGAAGCGATAGATACCGGAGCCTTTCCTCACGCTCGCGCGGAATCATGTCCGCTCTTCGCGGATCCGGCAAGTGGTGGTATAACAGGCGGCCCTTCCGGGAAAAGTCTCATCCAGGATGTCATCGCTTCTCCACGCTCTCAACCCCGCCCAACGGGAAGCCGTCGAGACCCTCGAAGGCCCGCTGCTCGTGCTGGCGGGCGCGGGCTCGGGCAAGACCCGGGTCATCACCACGAGAATCGCGTACTTGATGGAGAAGGGTGTCGCTCCCAAGAACATTCTCGCGGTGACCTTCACCAACAAAGCCGCTGGAGAAATGAGAGAACGCGTCAAGGGGCTCGCCGGATCGCGCGCGAAGGAGCTCACCATCGGCACCTTCCACGCGTTCTCCGTCCGCCTGCTGCGCCAGCACGCAGACGCGCTCGGTCTCTCGCGGTCCTTCACCATCTGCGACAGCGCGGACCAGTTGAGCGCGGTGAAATCGGTGATGCGCGAGCTGCGGGTTCACGAGACCACCATGCACCCTTCGGCGGTCCTCGCGGGCATCTCCCTCGCCAAGAACCGCATGGAAATTCCCCAGGACGCGCTGGTCTCCGCGGTTTTCGAGCGCTACCAGCAGCACCTGGCGCGCTCGCGCACCCTCGATTTCGACGACCTCCTTCTCGAATCGGTGCGTCTCCTGAAAGACCACCCCAAGGTGCGCGATCACTGCCGGAAGACGTACCGATACGTCCTCGTCGACGAATATCAGGACACCAATCGCCCGCAGTACGAGATCGTGCGCGAGATCGCCGCCGGACACAGAAACGTCTGCGTCGTCGGCGACGACGATCAATCGATCTATGGTTTTCGCGGCGCGGACATCCAGAAGATTCTCGGCTTCCACCGGGACTTCAAAGGCGCCCGAGTGGTGCGTCTCGAGACGAACTACCGCTCCACGCGCCCGATTCTCGAAGCGGCGAACGCGGTAATCCGGAACAATGCCTCGCGCCACGAGAAATCGCTCGTCTCCGCCGTGGGCGATGGCGAGCCCGTGCGGCTCACTCGTCTCCCCGACGAAATGACCGAGGCCCAGTTCGTGGTCGATGAGATTCTGAAGCTCGTCCGGCGATCCGGCGTGAAGCTTTCGGAAGTGGCGGTTCTCTTCCGGACGCAGGTCCAGCCGCGGCCTTTCGAGGCGGAGCTCCGCGCGCGGGGTGTGCCGTACGTGCTCTCTGGAGGGATGTCGTTTTTCGACCGCAAGGAAGTGCGGGACCTGGTCGCGTTCATGAGGGTGGCGGCGAATCCCGACGACGAGTCGGCGCTCCTTCGCGTCATCAACACACCTCCCCGGGGAATCGGCAAGACCACGCTCGACCGGGTGCTCGCCTTCGCGACGGGGGAAGGTATTTCCGCGGCGGGCGCCTTCGAGCGCGCGAGCGAGATCGCGGGAATGAACGCGGACGCGGTCGAGGCGTACCAGGATTTCCGCGACCGCCTCGCGCGGGTCGCGATCGACCGCGCGACGCACGACCTCCCGGCGCGGCTCGCGAGTCTCGTCGAGGCGGTCGAGTACAAGAGCGAGGTCCGCCGACTCTATTCCGATCCGATGACCCGCGAAGCCCGCTGGGCGGGAGTCGAGGAGATGCTGAACTTCGCGGAGAACTACACCCGCCGCTCGTCGAGCCCGACTCTCGCGGGGTTTCTCGAGGAGCTCGCGCTCTCGAGCGGCGATGAGCCCTCGGATCGGGAGTCCCCGGGAGAAGCGGTGAGTCTCATGACGCTCCATTCGGCCAAGGGGCTCGAGTTCCCCCATGTATTCCTGGTGGGAATGGAGGAAGGACTTCTCCCTCACGCCCGCGCCGTCGCCGACGGCAGCTGCGAAGAGGAGCGGCGCCTTGCCTACGTGGGCATCACGCGGGCGATGAGCACCCTCACCCTGAGCTTCACGGCCGAGCGCGCGAAGTACGGGAAACGGATCAAGGCCATGCCATCGCGATTCCTCTTCGAGATGCGGGGAAAACGCCGCCCGAGGACTGGGTCGGAGTCGAGGCGGCGCGCGACAACGGAAACGGAAACGAGTGGCAAGGACACCTCCGAGAAAAGCTCGACTCGGGGCCCGCGTTCCCGAGCGAAAAAGGTATCCCGTCCCGGACGGAGGCGTTGACAGCGCGATCGGACGGCCGCCTCGGCCGCAGTGACCGCACCGCGGAGGCTATGAAGTCAGATACGGAATCGTCTGCGGGCCCCGCGGAAGGACGCAAAGCCGCGCGCCTTCACCTGCGCTCTCGAGCGAGCGCCGCGCCTCGAGGGCAACGTCGTCGATCGGCTCGAAGTGGGCCGCGCGAAGCTCGTCCGCCGAAAGAAAGCTCGTCTTGACCAGCACCCGCGCCCGCTTCTGGATCTGCGACTGCACCTGGACCTGCCACTGGTCCGGCTCGGCGAAGCCCGGCTCGCGCACCATCGAAAGGAGCTCCTCCGGCGAGCGCCTGCGCTTGAGAAGATCCGCGTAGGCGCCGTGGTTCGGAAGCCCGTCGCGGCACTCGGCGGCGCAGACGATGACTCCACCGTCCTTGACGATCTGGGCCGCGGCCGACATTCCCTTCACCGATTGGTACAGGTTCTGGTCGAGGGGGAATCCCGAGTTGGTCGTGACCACGACGTCGAACGGGGCGTCGACCCGCCGCATCGCCTCTCGCTTCGACTGGGCGCAGGCCCGCGCGTGCTCCTGGAACAGCTCGCCGGCGAAGGCGGCGGTGATCTGCTTTTCGCCGTTCAGCGTGACGTCGAACGCGAAATCGACGCCGGTCATGCGCGCGATTTCCCGCACGTCGTCGTGGATGGGGTTTCCCTCGGTGACCCCCCAGATCGCGTTCGGGTGACCGATGTGACTCGCGTCGTGCAGCACCATGGTCGTCGCGAGCCCGGCGAGACCCGGGGCCACCATTTTCGGACCGCCGCTGAATCCGGCGAAGAAGTGGGGCTCGACGAAGCCGGTGGTGATGCGAAAATCCGCCTCGAGCCATTCGCGGTTGAGGAGGATCGGCACTCCTCGCGAAGTCTCTCCAGCGGACAGAAGCGAAGCGCTGTCGCGGGCATCATGGTTGACGACGCGGTAGCGCGCCACGATCTCCCGCCCGACCATACGCTCGAGCTCGGCTTTCGTATTCGCGCGATGAGTGCCCGTCGCGACGAGGATCACCACGTCCGCGGGAGAGACCGAGGGCATCGCTTCGAAGAGCGCTCGAAGCATCAGCTCGCGAGGCTGCGCTCGGGTTCCGTCGCAGACCGAAATGGCGACCCGGCTTCCCGCCTCGACCAGCTCGGCGAGCTTCGGGGATCCGACGGGCTCTTCGAGAGCGCGGCGGAGCGTCGATCCCGGGTCGGAGACGCCCGGGGGATACGCGGGCTCGATGACCGTGGTCCGCTCGCCGGGAAGATCGATCTCGAGGCCCCCCACTCCGTAGTCCAGTCGTACTTTCATGATCCGTTTCGTTATGTTATTGAATCCACCAGGAAGGATCCATTGAGGCTCTGCCGGTTCGAGGACAAGGGGACGGTGGCGGGAGGCGTCGTCGTAAGCGGTCGAATCACGCCGCTTCGCGCGGTAAACCGCGCGCTCCGGGCGGATTTCCCGCTGACGCTCGACGAGCTCGTCCAGGAAGAGCGGCTTTTCGAGCTCCGAGACCGCTCCCGCGAGATTGCCGCCGACGGTCCCGCGCTCTCGGAAGTGCGCCTGCTGGCGCCTCTCGTGCGCCCGCCGAAGATCTGGTGCATCGGCCTCAACTACGTGGAGCATGCGTCCGATCTGAGCGAGAAGAGCCCGGAGGAGCCCGCGAGCTTCATGCGTCCCGCGTTCTCCATGATTGGCCCCGGAGAGGTCATCCACCTGCCGTCCGCCTCGGAGCGGGTAACCGGCGAGGGGGAGCTCGCAATCGTCATCGGGAGGAAGTGCCGAGACATCTCCCCGGAAGAGGCGGTGAATGTCATCGGCGCCTTCGTACCCGCGATCGACATGACGGCCGAAGACATTCTCCGGAGGAACCCCCGGTTTCTGACGCGCGCCAAGAGCTTCGACTCCTTCCTGAGCCTGGGTCCTTTTCTCGTCACCTCCGACGAAATCGGCGGCCCGGAAGAAGTCAAGAAGATCCGGACCTCGACCCGCCTCAACGGCGTCGTCCAACGGGAGAACGTCGTCGCGCACATGAAGCACGACCCTTACGCGCTCATCGCCTTCCACTCAAGGGGGATGACCTGGCTTCCGGGCGATATCCTGCTGACGGGAACCCCCGGAGCGGTGGTGCTGAAGGACGGGGACGTGGTGGGAAGCGAAGTCGAAGGAGTGGGACTGCTCGAGAATCCAGTGCGCCGCGCGGGCTAGCGAGCCGAGCGAAGAGCGAGGCGAGCACTTACAGATCGACCAGAGTCCCCAGGCCCTTCTTCGTGGCCTCTTCCAGGATGCGGGCGCCGACCGAGACATCCTGCACGGCGTTTCCCACGGACTTGAAGAGTGTCACTTGATCGTCGCTCTCGCGCCCCACTTTCATCCCGGCGACGATTTCGCCGATCTCCGCGTGAACGCTCGACTCGGTGATGAGACCACGTTTCTTCGCGATGATGAGGTCGCCCGCTTCCGCCCAGACCGCCTCGCGCGAGTCCACGACGAGAAGCGCTCTCGCCACCGTTTCGGCCGGAATCTCCTGCATCTGCGGAGTAAAGGCGCCGATGGCGTTGATGTGCGTGCCCGGCTTCACGTCGGCATCGAGGAAGACCGGCGTCGTGGACGTCGTGGCGGTGCAGACCACGTCGGACTCGGACAAAAGCTCTTTCGCCGTCGACGTAACGTCGATCCGCTCGGGGATGGGTGCGCCCGCGTTCGTCATCTCGTCGCGGAACCGTTCCGCGGCGCCCCGGCGGGTATCGAAAACCAGAACGCGCTCCATGCGGCGCACCGTGCAGACCGCCTGGAGCTGGGTCCGCCCCTGGGCGCCCGTTCCGAGGATCCCGACGGTTCGGGCGTCGCGCCGCGCCAGAAGGTCCGTCGCCGCTCCGGACCCCGCCCCGGTGCGGAGAGCGGTCAGGTACGTCCCGTCGATGATGGCGGTGGGAAGTCCGGTCTCGGCGTCGACCAGAATGACGAGGGCGTTGATGATGGGAAGGCCCTGCTCAACGTTGCCCGAGAACACCGAGACCATTTTCATACCGAGCTCGTCGGTATTCTCGAGATACGCGGGCATGAAGAGGGTGACTCCGTCATGGAGCGGAATACCGAGCTGCGTTCGGATGGGAACGCGGGCGTGGCCAGTCGAGAGCTGCGCGAACGCCGACTTGACGGTCTCGATCGCCTGGGCCATGCTGACGGCGCTCTTGACTTCCTCTCTGGAGATGAGGCGAAGCTTCATGGTCGGGAATCCTACGGCCCTCCCGCGCGCCAAGCAAGCTCTCTTCGTTTTGTGGTAGAAAAAGCACCTTCGCAATGACGCTGACGAAACTGTCCGGGGTCTATACCGTCCTGCCCACCCCGTTCGACGACAAGGGAGCCGTCGATCACGGGAGCCTCCGAAACGTCATCGAGCTCTTCCTCGGTGACGGCGTCTCCGGCTTCACCGCTCTCGGGGTCACGAGCGAGGTCGCGCGTCTCTCCGACCGGGAGCGGCAGACAGTGCTCGAAACGACCATGGAGAGCGTCGGCGGACGGGTGCCGGTCATCGTGGGGGCCACCGGCTCCGGGCTCGAGACCTGCCTGGAATACTGCGCCGCCGCGAAGGAGGCGGGAGCCGCCGGGGTGATGGTTAGTCCTCCGCGGATGCCGAAGCTCAATTCCGCCTACGTCCACCGGCACTTCGCGACCATCGCCGAGAAGTTCGACTTCGCGATCGTGATCCAGGACTATCCGCCGATCTCGGGTTATCACATGGAGGCTTCCCTCCTCGTGGACCTCTGTCGGAAGATCCCGTCGGCCCGCACCATCAAGCTCGAGGACGCTCCCACTCCGCACAAGACGGCGCGGATTCGCGAGCTTCAGGACGGGCTCGACATCGACATCGATATCTTCGGGGGCCTCGGCGGTGCGTACCTCATCGAAGAGTTGATCTGCGGCGCCACCGGCGCCATGACCGGATTCGCTTATCCCAAGCTGCTCGTCGAGATCATGTCGAGGTGGAATGCGGGCAGGAAGGACGAAGCCGCCGACTTCTTTTATCGTCACGTTCCCCTGATGCGATTCGAGTTCCAGGAAAGCATCGGGATGGCGATCCGCAAGGAGATGCTCCGCCGTCGGGGCGCCTTGAAGCACGCCGGGATTCGACTTCCGGGCGGCTCGCTGGATCGGCAAACGATGGACACGCTCGATCGCATCTTGAAGTGGTTCGAGCTCGACTGACGGGGAGATAGGCAAATCCATGGGCGCGCTCGACCGGGTGATCGCTGCAACGCTTCCCCTCGTCCCCAAGCCGCTGGTGAGGGTATTCGCCAAACCTTACGTCGCGGGCGAGAGTCTCGAGGATCAGATCCGCGTGATCCAGGAGCTCAACGCTCAGGGGTTAATGGTGGCGAGCGGGATCCTCGGAGAGTTCGTCACCAAGCGGGAGGAATCGGAGCAGGCGGTCGTCGACTATCAGCGATGCCTCGAGGAGATCGCCGCGAGAAAGCTCGACAGCACCATCCACACCAAGCCCACCCACCTCGGTCTCAAGCTCGACAGGGATTTCTGCTACCAGAACATGCGCAGGATCCTGGAGCACGCGAAGCGCTACGGGAACTTCATGCGCATGGACATGGAAGACTCGCCCTGCATCGACGACACGCTCGAGCTCTATTCCCGCCTGCGCGAGGACTTCGACAACGTCGGAGTCGTCATCCAGGCCCGGATGCGTAGAAGCCTCGAGGACGTGAGGAAGCTCGCGGCGGTGAAAGCCAACGTGCGCCTCTGCAAAGGCGTCTACCTCGAGCCCCGCGAGATCGCCTACACCGACTTCCGGATCATCCAGCAGAACTACACCATGCTCCTGGAAGAGCTCCTGAGCGCGGGCTGCTACGTCGGGATCGCGACCCACGACGAGCTCCTGGTCTGGGACGCGTACCGGCTGATCGACCGGCTCGGCCTCGCGCCTCATCAGTACGAGTTCCAGATGCTGCACGGAGTCGAGCCCACGCTGCGGCGGTTGGTCCGCGACAACGGGCACCGGCTGCGAGTCGCCGTGCCGTTCGGGCCGAACTGGTACCCGTACTCCATAAGGCGGCTCCGGAAGAACCCGGCGATCGCGGGCTACGTATTCAAATCGGTGTTCAAGAGGTGAGCGACCTCAGCGGGCGTCGCCGGTTCCTTCGATACCTTGCGGGAAGCCCGCTTCTCGCGCTGCCTCGCGGTGAGCCCATTTCGAAGCCCGCGGATGCGCTCAACGTTTTCGACTTCCACGACGCGGCGAAGGCGATCCTCCCCAAAGCCCATTACGGCTACCTGGCGACGGGAGTCGACGACGATCGAACGCTCCACGCGAACAGTGAAGCGTTCCAGCGCTACCAGCTCCGCATGCGGCGCCTCGTCGACGTTCGGAACGTGGACACCGGAGTCGAGATCCTCGGGAGCCGCTGGGAGACGCCAATCGTTCTCTGCCCGGTAGGAAGCCAGAGAGCATTTCACGCGGATGGCGAGATCGCGGTCGCGAAAGCGGCCCGAGCGAAGAAGCACCTCCAGATACTTTCGACCACCACGACCTCATCCGTCGAGGAAGTGGCGGAAGCCCGGGGCGCCCCGATCTGGTACCAGCTCTACCCGACCGAGGACTGGAACATCACGCGGTCGCTTCTGAAGAGGGCCGAGGCCGCCGGCTGCCCGGTGGTGGCGCTCACCGTCGATCTCTACGGCGGAAGCAACCGCGAGACCCTCGAGCGGTTCCGCGTGCTCGACGATCGCGACTGCGACGTGTGCCACGAGCCGAATGGTGGCTATCAGGGCTATATCCGGGGGAAGCCGATGTTCGAGGGCCTCGACATCTCGGGCGCGAAGAGCAACTCGCCCGCGGATCTCACGTGGGATTTCGTCGATCGGCTGAAAGACACGACGACGATGAAGCTCTTCGTGAAAGGCATCGTCACCGGAGAAGATGCGGCACTCGCGCTCGAGCACGGAGTCGACGGTCTCGTCGTCTCCAATCATGGAGGCCGAGCCGAAGAGAGCGGGCGGTCGACGATCGAGTGCCTTCCGGAAGTCGCGGCCGCGGTCACCGGCCGAATCCCCGTCCTCATCGACGGCGGCTTCCGAAGGGGAACCGATGTTTTCAAGGCGCTCGCTCTCGGCGCTGATGCCGTTGGAATCGGCCGTCCCTACCTGTGGGGCCTCGCTGCTTTCGGGCAGGCCGGCGTCGAGGCGGTGCTCACCATTCTCAGGGCTGAGCTCGAAATGGTGATGCGGCAGGCGGGCACGACGACGGTCGCGCAGATCGGACCGGGCACATCGTAGATACCCGGCGGTAAGTCACTTCCCTGGAGGCTTACAGGGGGTGGGCCATTTCTCGCAGGAGTCCACACCGGACACGCGCGAATACGTGAGCGTACTGGCTTTCGCGCTCTCCCGTTCGGACGGCGCGATCTCGGCGGTAAGGCTAAGGCCGTCCTCGCTCAACGCGATCGATTCCCGCGCCGTCGAGGACTCTCCGGAGGGCAGCACGAGTTTTCCTTCAGCTACGAGCGCGCGACCTTCCCATCGCGACGACATCGTGATCCGGCCGGTCTGCGCGACGGGAGTCGCGGTCTCGCCGCCGGGGTTGTAAACGCGCGCGTGACCTTCGTTGATCTCGCTTTCGACGACGAGGGTCCCGTTCTCGGCCTGCGTGACGTGGATCCGTTCGGGTGCACCAGCGCCGATCAGGCCCGGCCAGCCGACTTCGTTCACGATTCTGCTCCGCGCCGGATCCAGCTTCCAGGTTCCCGAGACATCGGGCGCGGCCTGCGCGACGACGAAGAGAAGGGTGAAGAGATCCATGGTCATCGCTCTCCCAGATCGAGCGCGACGATCTTTTCGCGATCCCGGGCGTAGAGGGTGGTGCCGACGAGAGTGGGCACGGTCCAGGCCGTCGTCTCGAAGAGCTTCGCCTCGGCGTGAATGGTGACTCCCTTCGGGGTCATGGTGGCGAGAGCGAGGTCTCCGTCCTCGTCCAGAATGATGGTCTTCGCTCCCGCCTGCAGGAGGCTCGCGCGCGCAAAGCCCCGGTGCTGCCAGCGGGTCTCTCCCGTCTGGACATCGAGCGCGGTGAGAAACGCCGGGCCGAAGTCGCCCGCGGTGCCGTAGATCGTGTCTCCGATGCGGAGAGAGGTCAGGAACATGAATCGCACGCGGGTATTGAACCAGAGCTCCTCGGGAACGGTCGAGCCGCCTGCCTGCTTCAGTCGCAGAGCGCGGCTCCCGGCCTTGTACGCCGAGGAAAAGAACAGAACGTCGTCCCCTCCCCAGAGCGGCATCCCGCAGTTGAGATCGTTTCCGGGATCGTGCGGATGGGACCAGAGAATCTCTCCCGAGGAGGGATCCATCCCCTGGATGGTGCCTCCTCCGAAGACGACGAGCTGCGGCTTTCCCGCGAGCTCGATGAGGATAGGCGCCGCTTCCGACGTGAGGAAGTCGCCGCTCTTCCAGACGACGGCGCCGTCGCTCTGCCGGAACGCCATGACCGACTGACCCGGCCCGCCGACGCTGCAGATGATGCTGTCCTCGAACGCGATGGGACTGCAGCCGTAGCCCGCTTTCACCACCGGTCGAATGAGGAGACTCGGCGCTCCGAAGTCCTTCACCAGGTCGTGCGACCAGAGCACCTTCCCCGTCCGCTTGTCGAAGGCGTGGAGCTCTTTGTAGGTGCCGAAGGTGAAGAGGCGATCCCCCACCACGATCGGCGTCGAGTGGGGACCGGCGCCGAAGTTGAAATCCGCGTGCGCCGAGGGATAGCGGTACTCCCAGAGGGTCGTCCCCGGTCCGCGCGTCGAGCGCGGCGACGATCTCTTCCGCATCCCACGGGCCTTGCTTCTCCCGGCCGTTGCCCACGCGGTACATGGTGAAGAGCCGGTCTTCGTCCACGAGGATCGCGGAGTGGCCGGTGCCGAGGGGACGGCTCCAGAGGACGGGCGGTCCGGATGCCGGCCACGTCTCGGCGAGCCCGGCCGCGTCGACGATGAAATTGCGATTCGGCCCGCCCCATTGGCGCCAGGCCCCGGACGGATGGTCCTCAGCCGATAGCACGAGAGAGAGGAAGAGGGTCACCGCGATCGAAACAAGAGCCGTCCGGAGACGGAAAGGCATGCAATCACCTCGCGGGAAACATGGTCTACGTGTGCGTCACCATCAGGACGAACCCGTCCGGGTCGGTCACGCGGAACTCGCCGCGCGGCGCGTAGAAGGGAAATTGAATCTCACCGACCTCGACGCCCTGCGCTTGAAGCGCGGCGCGATAAGCAGGCACGTCCTCGCAATAGAGATAGAAGAGGACCGCCTGCTGCGACGCTTCCACCGGCTCGTCGGACCGGGTCACCATCAAGTGCGCTCCCCCTGCTTGGAGCCACGCCCACGAAGCTTCGCTCCGTCCGTCGGGCACGAAGCTGTTTCTGACCGTGAAGCCGAGCCTTTCGTAGAATTCAATCGAGCGCGGAACGCTCTTCACGTGAGGCATGGGCACGAGAGAGCTCAGATGCATAAGGTGGAATCTAGCGCGTTTCTTCGACCAGATGGATCCGTCCCGGCGCCGGACTCGGGACGGTCTGGGTCGTTCCACTCGGCCACAGAATCTCGACTTTTTCGACCGCGGTGGATTTGCCGAGGCCGAAAACCACGGGTAGCTGATTCTGCGAGAGGTATCCGGTCGCGCTCTTCACCATCGAGGTTTGCGTCCTTCCCCCGGCAGTGACGCGGATGCGGGCGCCGATCCCGTCGCGGTTGCTCGCGGTCCCCTTCAGCCGGAACCCGACCCAGGCGGCGGGGGTCGCGAGGTCGTTTCGATAGAGATACGCGCGGCCCCCGTTCGTCGTCAGCAGAAGATCGAGGTCCCCGTCGGAGTCGATGTCTCCATGGGCCGCGCCCCGCGCGACGACGGGTCGTCCGAGGTCGGGGCCGACCTCCTTGGCGACGTCGCGAAAGCGGCTCTGGCCCAGGTTCCGGAAGAGATGCGGAGGCTGCGCGTAGGTGACCCGTTGCTGCACGGCCTGGATGTCGTTCTCGACGTGCCCATTCGCGACGAAGATGTCGAGAAGCCCGTCGAGATCGAAGTCGAAGAAGAAAGCGCCGAAGGCGAGCGTGAGGAGGCTCGCGCGGCCCACTTCCGACACCGGTGCCGCATCGATGAAGAACCCTCGCCCCTCGTTGTGATAGAGCGAGATCATCTCGTTCGAGAAGTTCCCGATGACCAGGCTCTGGCGGCCGCTTCCGTCGTAGTCGCCGGCGTCGATGCCCATCGCGCCGCGGGCGACGCCGCTCTCGGAGAACGCGATTCCCGCGAGGACCCCGACGTCCGCGAAAGCGCCGTTCCCGTCGTTCTTATAGAGGTTGTTCGGCTGGGTGTCGTTCGCGATCGCGAGGTCGAGATGGCCGTCCTCGTCGAAGTCGATGACCGCGACGCCCAGACCCTTTCCCCGCGGATTGTGGAGGCCGAGCCTCTCGAGTCACGTCCGTGAACTTCCCGCTTCCGTCGTTGCGGTAGAGCACCGGGCTCGCGCCGTCGTAGGACTCGGGGGTGCAGTACGACTTCGTCTTCCCGTCGAGCGAGCAATAGATGTCGGTCTCCCGCGACCACTGAACGTAGTTGAGCAGGAAGAGATCGAGATCGGAGTCCCGGTCGTAGTCGAGCCAGGTGGCGCTCGCGCCGAACCCGGCGTCTCCGACTCCGGCCGCCGCGGTCACGTCCGTGAACTTTCCACTGCCGTCGTTGCGCAGGAGCACGTTCGGGCCGAGCGCGGTGAGATACACGTCGGGATCGCCGTCGGCGTCGTAGTCTCCGATCGCGACACCCATGCCGTAGACGGTTCCGGTCGAAGCCCGAGCCTTTGGTGACGTCGTCGAAGGCGCCGTTGCCCCGGTTGCGATAGAGAGCGGACGTTCCCGGCCGACCCGACGGCGCGGCGGGCCAGCTCGTCCCGTTCACCAGGAGAATGTCCTGGTCGCCGTCGGAGTCGAAGTCGAAGAACGCGCAGCCGCTTCCCATCGTCTCCGGAAGGTACTTCTTCCCGAAGGCGCCGTTCACGTGCTGGAAGCGGATTCCCGCCTGACTCGGTCACGTCCACGAATCGCGCGGGCGCGGGCGCGTCCTCGGCGGCGAGCGCGACGGAGAAGCAAAGGCCAGCTAATGGCCTTCCTCACTGGCTCAGCCGTTCGGTCGCCGTGGTCGCGGGATACGTGGCGGGAAGCGGTCTCTCGCCTCCGTAGGAGTTCCGGTGCTCGTGGATGGAGAGTCTCTCGTTGTTGTCGGCGGGATGGAGACGCCGATAGTCGCCGGTGATGAACTGCGCGCTTCGTCCGCCTTGAACCGGAGATAGAGCGTCCGATGGAGCGTCCGCCTTCTCCTCGTCTCCCAGCCCTGATACGCGAGCATCAGGTTGTAGTGGGCTTCGAGGTCCTCGGGGTCCATCTCGAGCGTCTTCGAAAGCTCGGCCACCGCCTGTGGGAACTCCCGCTTCAGAAAGTGCACCCGCCCGATCTGATTGCGCACCACGCGATCGCGCGGATAGCTCGCCGCCGCCCGCCGGAAGCTCTCGATCGCCTCGTCGTACAGTCCCTGGGTCTTGAGCGTCAGCCCGTAGAAGTAGTGGGCCTTGGCCAGATTCGGGCGCGAGAGCAAAAGCTTTCCCGCAGCATTTCCTGGGCACCGTCGGGATCGCCTTCCTGAACCCGCACCCGCGCGATGTTCACGAAGCCGTCGGCGTAGCTCGCGTCGATCTCCGTCACCCGGGTGAACGCGCGCTCCGCGCCGCGAAGGTCGCCCTGGAGAAGGAGCCCGATTCCGTAGTCGTTCCATCGAAGCGCGGCGACTCTCTTGTCGGCCGGGGTGAAATCCGGAGACCTCGACCGGCGAATCGGCGACGGGGAGAGTCACCTCCGACTCCGCCATGGTCACGATGGGAAGGTCGGGGATCTCCTTCAGCGCCCCCGAGACCTTGCTCGTGTCTCCGGTGAAGACCCAACGCCCGTCGTCGAAGTCCTTCGTCGTCTCGAACGGGCCCTTGCGCGGGGTCGCGAACACCGGCGTAGGCCCACTGCGTGTTCCACCACGCGAACTTCCGATAGTTGAGCTTCGCCTTGAGCGTCACCTTCTCGCCCGCGTCCTCGGGCACGTTCAGCCGGAATCGAACGGTGTTGGCGGCGCCCGGAGGAATGAGGCTCACGTAGAGAACGGACCTCGTCGACCACGCGTTGCGCTTGTTGATCTTGTTCCCTCGCCCGTCGAGCTGGAACGATTGGTAGAAATGCGCCGCGGGCTCGACCGGACCCTTTCCGTCGTCTTCGACGAACCCGTTCCAGAAGAGCACCCGTCCCCGGTCGTCGACCGCCTGGAGCTCGAGCCAGACGTCGAACGCGTCGACGGTCCCGCCGGGGAAGAAGTGCCCGACGTTGCGGGTACGCACCACGGCATCGACGCGGACCGACTCGCCTCGGACGAGAGCGACGCCATCCCGATTCAAGGGCGCGGTGACGATCTCCTCCACCGCCGGCGCTCCGATGCGCGGCGGGACGGAGAGCTCCGACTCTTCGCCCACGGCGAAGGTGCTCGCGATGCGCCGCTCGCCCGCCGCCGGGACTCTCGACGCCTTCCGGGAGCTCGCCTCCGCGGACCAGAGCGAACAGATCCACGGTGACCTGGCCCGCCTTGAGAAAGTCGATGACGGTCTGGAGCTGCTCGTCGTCGCGATTGGCGGTGGGAAGCGCGGTGTTCGCGCCGGGAAACCGGTGCGAGCGGATCATGCCGCCGTCGTTTCCGGGGTCGTTCGAAGCGACCTGCGGCATGTGGCAGTCCTTGCAGCTCATCGACTCCGCCGGGTAGTAGAACGAGCGCGCTCCCTGGCCGGAGACGCCGCTCGCCTGCCAGTTGTCGTATTCGTTGAAGCCCCGGATCCAGCGATAGCTGTTCACCGGGACGTCGAGGTGCACCTTGTGGCAGCTCGAACAGAAGGCGGAGCTGTCGCCTTGATGAAGCGGCTTCAGGAACGTGCGCCGGTGAGGCTCGGGGTCGAGCTTCAGGAGAAAGTCGTGGACCGCGGTGAAAAGCGGATTGTCGCTGGTCGCGAGATCGTGGAGCGGCGGGTACTCGATGGTGAATCCGCCCTGGCCCATGGTGTCCTTCACGTCCACGATGGCGTGGCAGGACACGCAGCCGAGTCCGACCTGCGCCTCGGGCGTGTCGATCACTTCCGCGATCGGGCGATCCATGAGCCCGGTGAAGAGGAGCGCGTGGTCGTGGCAACCGGCGCACCACTTGGAGGCGCTGACGCCGGCGACGCTTTGCATGTACTCGATCGACTTCCGGTACCACTGGTTGTTGAACGAAGCGAAGTGGTGCGCGGACGAATTCCATTCCTGATAGATGTCCACGTGGCAGCCCGACTTCCCGCAGGTCTCGGACTCCATGAAGAACTTGCTCTGAGGAACGAGCTTTCCGTCGGTGGTTCGCGTCGAGGATGGAAAGAACGGACCCTGCGCGCCTCCCATGGCCTCGCCCGCCATCGCGACCGGCGGGCAGACTCTGATTCACGGCGGACGCGCGCGGACTCGGTACCAGCAGCATCCCCAGGGGAAACGCGATGGCGGCGGCGACGACGTAGGTCATCGCCTTTCGCCGATACGCGGCCGCGAAGACCGCGGCGCCGAGGACACCGCCGCCACGTGCGCCACGAGCACAGGACGCATCGCGGCCAGGTTCCCCTCAACGACGAGGTAGAGCCCGAGGAGAGCGCAAACGCCGAGCGACCAGGGCCGGACCGAGCCACGACACCCCGGACGTTCCGGAGGAGCGGAACGCCAGCCAGCAGGAGCAGCGCGCCCAGGACCACGTGAAGGAGCAGATTTGCGAAATAGAAAAGAGTTGGACTTGCAAAAGCTGCGAGATAGCTGCTGTTGAGAAGGAGCAGCAGGAACGCCCGCGAGAAGCCAGTTTCTCCAGGTCCGGCCTGTTGCCAGATTCCGCATCCGGCACTTCATACTATCTCGCCATGACGCTGATCCTGAAGGAGAACGAGGTGCGGAGCCTCCTCACGATGAAGGACGGAATCCGTATCGTCGAAGAGGGCTTCGCGCAGTACGCGCGGGGCAAAACGACTCTCGCGCCGCGCCTGGTCATGAAGCTCGAAGGCGAGGCCGGGACGTTCCGAATCATGGCCGCCATCGTTCCCGAGATGGGCGGTTTCGGGCTCAAGACGCTGACCGGAACTCCCGGAAAACGGAAGGCCGACAGCACCTATTTCGCGATGCTCTATTTCGACGTCTCGACGGGCGCGCTCCTTGCGGTGATTCCCGCGACCTACATCACCGGAATCCGCACGGGCGCCGCGAGCGGCGTCGCGACGAAGTACCTCGCCCGCGACGATGCCCGGAGCGTCGGCCTCTTCGGCGCGGGCTTTCAGGGGCGCAATCAGATAGCGGCGATACGCGAGGTGCGGCCCATCGAGCGCGTCAAGATCTTCGACGTCGCGGAAGCGCCGGCGCGGGCGCTCGCGAAAGAGCTCGAGGCCGAGGGCGTCGAGGCGACCGTCGCCGCGAGCCCGGAGGAAGCGGTGCGCGGAAGCGACATCATCGCGTCCGCGACGACGGCCTCCGAGCCGCCGATTCGAGGCGCATGGCTTCCCGCCGGGATGCCACGTGAACGCCGTCGGAGCGAACGCCCCGACGAAGCGCGAGGTGGACGCGGAAGCGTTCGCGCGCTCCCGGGTGGTCGTGGACTTCGAGGAGCAGGTGCTGCAGGAAGCAGGAGACCTGATGTCGGCGATCGGGTCAGGCGATTTTCTCGAAAGAGCGTATCCATGCGGAGCTCGGCGACGTCGTGATCGGAAAGAAGAAAGGCCGGGAGAGTCCGGAGACCAGATCACCCTCTTCAAATCGGTGGGAGTCGCGATCGAGGACGTGGCCGTCGCCGCCTGGGTCTATCAGGAAGCGAAGAGGAAAGGCCTGGGCACGGAACTGAATCTCCAGGAGTGACCACGATGCGCATCTCGAGCATGCTGACCGCGGTCGACCTCCACGCCTGCGGCGAGCCCGGGCGGGTCATCGTCGGCGGAGTTCTCGACGTTCCCGGCAAGACGATGTTCGAGAAGATGCGCTACCTCGCGGTCGAAGCGGACGACCTTCGAAAGCGCATGCTTCGCGAGCCGCGGGGCTACCCCGCGGCGAACTGCAACCTGATCCTTCCCGCGACCCATCCCGAGGCCGACGTGGGCTTCGTCATCATGGAGCAGGTCGAGTACCCGCCGATGTCGGGGACCAACACCATCTGCGTCGTGACCACGCTCATCGAGACCGGGCATGGTGAAAGTGAAAGAGCCGGTGACCGAGCTCACCCTCGAAGCGCCCGCGGGACTCGTGCAGGTGCGGGCCGAGGTCGCGAACGGGAAAGTGAAGAACGTGACGTTCGAGAACGTGCCGGCGTTCGCTGTCTATCCTCGATACGCCGATCGAAGTCCCGAAGCTCGGAACGGTCACGGTCGACGTGGCCTACGGAGGCATGTTCTACGTGATCGCGGAGGCAGCGCCCTTCGGCCTCGAGCTCCTTCCGGACGAACGCGAGGGAGATCGTGCGGGTCGGGGAGATGATCAAGAAAGCGGCGCAAGAGCAGCTCGAAGTCGTTCATCCCGAGAACCCGGACATCCGCGGAGTCACCATCGCGGAGCTGACGGGACCGCCGACCCACCCCGACGCCGACGCGAAGAACTCGGTCATCGTCTCGACCGGAAGCCTCGATTGGGATCGGCCGGAGAGCTGGACCGGAGTCCTCGATCGCTCCCCGTGCGGGACCGGGACCTGCGCCCGCATGGCGGTGCTCCACGCAAAGGGAAAGCTTCCGCTCCACCAGGACTTCGTGCACGAGGGCATCCTCGGAACGCTCTTCACCGGACGCCTCATCGAGAAGACCACGGTCGCGGGACGTCCCGCCGTCGTCCCCACCCTCACCGGCCGCGCCTGGATCACGGGGTTCGCGCAGTACGTCGTCGACGCCGAGGACCCTTTCCCGAACGGCTTCACCGTCGGCGACATCTGGGGCAAGACCAGCGACTGATGGAACTGTCGACCGAGAGGATCGCGCTCTCCTCGAGGGGGATCTCGGTCGCGCCGCGCGGATGTCGATGTCGATCCTCGTTCGCATGGCGGAAGTCGTGGGCGCGGAAAGAGATGCTCGACATCACCCGCGCTCACATCGACGCCACGATCTACGTCGGCGATGCCGGCCTCGAGTTCGCGGAGAGGCTCGCGTCTCTCGGGCGGCCGGGTGGCGGTGCCCTCGACTCTGAACGTGAGCGGTCTCGACGAGCACCACTGGAAGGAGTGGTCGGTCCCGAAGCCGATTGGGCGGAGAAGGCCCATCGGCAGATGGTCGCGTACCAGAAGATGGGCACCATCCCCATCTGGACCTGCGCTCCCTATCAGACGGAGCACGCCCCGAAGCTCGGAGAGCAGATCGCCTGGGGCGAGTCGAACGCCATCGCGTTCGCGAACTCCGTCCTCGGCGCGAGGACCGAGCGCTACCCGGACTACCTCGACATCGCCGCGGCGATCGCCGGGCGCGTTCCCGCCGTCGGCCTGCACCTCGAGGAGAACCGAGGGGGCCAGCTGGTCCTCGATCTGCGAGCCGTCCCCGAATCGATCGCCGCACGCGACGACTTCTATCCCGTTCTCGGACAGTCTCGTGGGAAGGCTCGCGGGCGAGCGCATTCCCGGTGCTCGCGAACCTCGAGGCACGCCCGACCCAGGACCAGCTCAAAGCTCTGGGCGCCGCGGCGTCGTCTTCGGGCAGCGTCGCGCTGTTTCATATCGTCGGGGTCACGCCCGAAGCGCCATCGCTCGACGCCGCGCTCCACGGCCGACCGCCCGAGGAAACACTCGAAATCGACGTCGCCGATCTGAAGGCCGCTCGGCGCGAGCTCCAGAGCGCGACGGGAGAGGAACTGGACCTCGTGGTCCTCGGAAGCCCCCATTTTTCGTTCGAAGAGATGAAGCGCCTCGCTCCTCTTCTCGAAGGCCGGGAGCGGCATCCGAAGGTGACGTTCCTCGTGACGACGAGCCGCATCATGAGAGACCTCGCCGCGGGAGCGGGACTCCTGCGATCCCTCGAAGCGTTCGGCGGCCGGGTCACCGTCGACACCTGCATCCTCGCGACCCCGATGCTTCCGAAAACCGTGCGCCGTCTGATGACGAACTCGGGAAAATACGCGCTCTACTCGCCCGGGCTCCTCGGAGTCGAGGTCGCGTATGGCAGCCTCGAGGACTGTGTATCCTCGGCGGTCGCGGGACGAGTTACGCGGGAGCCGTCGCCGTGGGAGTCCCTGAGTTGACGTTTTCCAAGCGAGCGCCTTCAACCACTCGGCCATCTCTCCCTTTTAGAATCAATCACTTACACTCGTGACCCGGCGAATTGTGTAAGACCTCCCAATGTGACGCGATCACTTACGGCCGTTTCAGTATAGCGGCTGGCATCAGAGACGGTTTGTGAATGGCTCGCCGCACTGGACGATTTCCGCAACTGGTTGATTCGAGAAGCCGCGTGAATCGCGCTCGTTTCGCCACTATTTCGCCGGCGCTGGCTCTAGCTCGTTGCCCGCTGCACGGAGCCACCGAAGTCGAGCGCACGGAACGAAGCCTCCGGGAGTTTCTGCGTCTGTCGCGCGCGCTCGAGGGCGATAAGTGGTTCGTCGATGCCTTCAGTCGTCAGTTGGAACGTGCCGAAGTGCATGGCGATGCTTTCCCGCGACTCCAGTTCCAGATGCGCCTGCACGGCCTCTGCCGGGTTCATGTGCACGGCACGCATGAACCATCTCGGCTCGTACGCCCCGATCGGCAGCAGTGACAGATCGGGCAGACCAAGGCGGGCACGGATTTCACGAAAGATCGGCACATACGCGGTGTCGCCAGCGAAGTAGATCCGGAGGCCCGCCGCGCGGATCATGAACCCGCTCCAGAGCGCACGATTCCGGTCGAACGGCGTGCGAGCAGAAAAATGATGCGCCGGCGTGGCGGTGACCACGATGGACGGGATCGCGGCCGTCTCCTGCCACCAGTCCAGTTCGTTGATACGCGTGAATCCCGCCTTCTCGAGCAGGCGTGCGTGGCCCAACGGGGCGATCGCCACCGGATCGAATCGGCGGGCCAACGCTCGCAGCGTCCGCCGATCACAGTGGTCGTAGTGGTTGTGGCTGAGCAGGACGACGTCGATGCGTGGCAGATCGTCGAACGCAATGGCCGGCCGTCGAACGCGGCGCGGACCGAACAGACTCCACGGCCCGGCGCGATCCACGTACACCGGATCGGTAATCAGGTTGCCGACAGGCGTTTGAATCAGAAACGTGGAGTGGCCGATGAACGTGAGGACGACGTCCGTCACATCGGCCCGAGGTGTCACCTGCGATTGGTCGATGTGGCGCGGCCACGGGGTCCGTGGCGACCGCAACAGGCGCGGCACGGCCGTCCATGGCAGCAAGGCTGGCCCGGTGGGATTGAAAGACCGTCGCCCATCGAAGTGGTCCCGGATCACGAGACGTGATGAGCGAGGACCATGGCGCGAATGTCGCGGTTCTCCAGCACTTGCGTTGTTGGCTCCGTCATCAGCGTCACATCGACCGTCGCTCAGGCCAAGTCGTCGGCCGGAATGACCTGGTTGGGAAACACCATCCGGAACACCGGGTAGATTGCGCGCAGCAGACGATAGCTCACATTGGGCTCCCGACGCGGCGTGGACGATGCTGCTGGATGAGCTTCGCGAACCGCCGCAGACCGATCGCGTCGGCAGCGGACGGCGACACGGCGTTCGCGAGCGTGAGCATCCTGAGCAGCCCTCCGCCCATGATGTGGGCGCGACGTCGCTGGCGGATGGTGGCGAGGATCTCGCGCGCGACCACGTCGGGCTCGCAGAGGGCGACGCCCATCTTGCGCCACATGTCGAAATATGGGGACTCCGACTCGGTGTTGGAGGGCACAGGCCCGAAGAAAGAAAGCACCACGTCGGTCCCGGCAAGCTCGCGATTGGCGCCTTGCACGTAGCTCGCCAGCGCGCCGCGGGTCGCCGCGTAGGCGCTCATGAACGGCAGCGCCACCCGGCCGTCCATGGCGCCGCCGAGGTGGACGACCACTCCGCCGCCGGCTTGCTTGCGCAGCCCCGGCAGGAATGCCTGGGTCACGAAGATGGGCCCCTTCACGTTGACCGCGAGCAGCGCGTCGACGTCGGCCGGCGTGTAGTCCTCGATGGCCTTGCGCGGCGAGATGCCCGCGAGGTTCACCACCGCATCGATCCGGCCGAGGTGCTCGAAGGCCGCCGCCGCCAGCTTCTCGAGGCTCGCCGGATCGGTGACGTCCGCGCGCAGGTAAATCGCCGAACCGTCGCTCCGGCCGGTCAGCGCCGCGGCGTCGTGCTCGCGCCGCGCCGCGAGCACCATCCGGAAGCCCTCGGCCGCGAGGAGCCTGGCCAGGGCGTGACCAAGTCCTCCGGTCACCCCGATGAGAACGGCGGTGGGCGCATCCATGCCCCGCTTTGCTGCGGCGCGCCGTTCCGGTGGCGCCACCGGTGATCACAGGGGTCTTTCCATTCAGTCTCGTCATCTCGTGTTCCTTTCGGTGAATATTAGTTACTATAAAAGTATCTATTGTGAGCAAAAAAAAGCTAACCGGACCTGGCCCTGATTTTCGACACCACGTCCGCCAACGTCGTCTGCCTCAGATCCCTACGGACGGCCTCCTGAGTGCCAACCAGCACGTCGCTCATGACTTCCTTGATGTTACAGCTCACGACACACTCCTTCGTTTTGGGATAGGCATGGATGGCAAAAGCATCTGGAGGGTTTACCGCAGAGTAGATGTCTAAGAGGGAAATACTCTTTGGGCTTCGTGCCAGGCCATAACCACCCGACTTACCAACAGTCGTCTTAGCCAGCTTCGCCTTCGAGAGTTTAACGAGGATTCTCTTAACGAAAACCGGGTTCGCATTCACGCTGCCTGCGAGAATTTCCGACGTGAAAACTCCCTCGTGATGTGCGATTGCCGCCAGTACGTGGACGGCGATCGAAAATTGAGTGTTTACGGAAGCCATTTATGGATACTATATTAGTATCCATATTGGATGCAAGAGCAAAATGCATAGGCGAGTGAGTGTCGCTGGATCGTCGGCGCCTTCGTAGCCTGCGGAAGTTCGATACGGGCAAATGGCCTGTTTCGTAAACTGTTGATAGGGGACGCTTTAGGAGCTGGCTCGCCGCACTGGACGATTTCCGCAACTGGCTCATCCGCGAAGCTGCATAAACAGGCCGATTTTCGAAAATCCGCGGTCCCAGTGCCCGCGCACCCGGACGCTTGCCCTCTAGAGGCGCAATGTCTCGATGAGCGCTGAAACGCTGACGGAGGAAGGATCCGGGCCGCGCACTGCGTACTCGGTGGTGCGCGTCCACGTGCGCTGCTGTAATTGGTCGGCGGAACTGTGTAGAAACTGTGTAAGGTCACCCCGAAACCGCCGACAAACAGCGACGTTTACGGGTTCACATCGAGAAGCATTCTGCGGCGGGAAGTCGTTGAATCCATTGCGCGAAGAGATGTTTCCGTATCCCTCGGTGAGCGTCGCCGGATTCGTTTTCCAAGCGTGCTCCTTCAACCACTCGGACATCTCTCCGTGCTTTAGAATCAACAGTTTACAGGCTAGTGGCTGAGCCGGCAAACCCGAATTGTGTAGCGAATTGTGTAAGACCCCTTAATGTGCCGCGATCACTTACGGCGATCGAATGTGCATCGAAATGAGGTCGATTTGGGAGTGAGGGCCGCCGGCAACGCAGCTCGCGCTCAGCCTCCCCTTGCATGCCGCTAGTCCGTGTGTTATATACTGAACCAGATGGTTCAGTATACGCGGACCCGCTTCGATGCCTCGTTTGCCGCGCTCTCGGACGCCACCCGACGCGGTGTTCTGGAGCAGCTCGGGCGTGCAGACGCGTCGATCACGGACCTTGCCGACAAGTTCCACATGACCCTAACGGGCATGAAGAAGCACGTCGGCGTCTTGGAGCAGGCGGGGCTCGTCACCACGGCGAAGGTCGGGCGCGTGCGGACCTGCAAGCTCGGCCTGCGCAGACTGGATGAAGAGGCGGCATGGATCGAGAGGTACCGCCAGCTCTGGGATGCACGGTTCGACGAGCTGGACAAGGTTGTCGAGGAACTGAAACGGAAGGAGAAGGTTGATGGACGCAAGAAGAGAGAGTGAGCCCACGCCCATGAAGAACCGCACGACGGTGGAGCGGAAGTCCGAGCGTGAGCTCGTCGTTACCCGAACCTTCAACGGCCCGGCCCGCATCGTGTTCGAGGCGTGGACCAAGCCCGAGCTGTTCAGGCGGTGGTGGCTGCCGAAGTCGATGGGCATGTCCCTGCGTTCCTGTGAGATGGATGTTCGTGTCGGGGGCAAGTACCGTCTCGAGTTCGAACCACGATGCTATGGCGTTCTTCGGCACGTACCTCGAAGTGACACCGCACTCGCGCCTCGTGTGGACCAACGAGGAAGGTGGTGAGGGTGGGCCTGTCACCACGGTGACATTCGAGGAAAAGCGTGGCAAGACGCTGCTGGTCATGCACGAGCTCTATCCCTCGAAGGAAGCTCTCGACGCTGCCGGCACCGGGGCGGCGGATGCGATGGTCGAGACGTTCGCGCAACTGGACGAGCTTCTCCTCACCCTGGGCGCGAGCGTGGGACGGTCATGAAGTCGTCGATCTCGCGGTCGGCCGTTCGGCTCTTCACTACGCGGAAGAGAACCCCGAGGGAACCAGCCAAAGCGCCTGCGCGTTAGTGCGGCAATCGATCGCGTTGCGAGGGTTGGATGCGTCCGGCCCTCGTCGTCTTGCTTTGTCACGAACGTTTGCGCGGGACCGGCTTCATGGGGCGAGTCGCAATGTAGGTCGACGTAGCCGCGCGGGCGGCAAGGCGTGGCCGGTTCTGATAAGGCCGATGGTACGCAGGCCGCGACACGGCAAGGTGAGGGACGCCGCCTCGACCAGAGCGACTAGACAGGCCCGCCTTGAGACTGACTCGTACTGACAAACACACTGATCGGAGACGGATAAACCGAATCAGAAACTGTGTAGAAACTGTGTAAGGTGAGGTCAAAAACAGCGACAAACACCGACGTTTACGGGTTCACAGCGAGGAGCATTTCAAAGCGGCAAGTTGTTGAATCGATTGTGCGATGAAGTGTTTCGATGTCGCTCGGTGAGGCTCGCCGGAGTCGTTTTCCAAGCGTGCTCCTTCAACCACTCGGCCATCACTCCTGTCGGTTCAGCAATCTACAGACTTCAGGGCCCTCCGTAGACGAGCATCTGCTGGCGCGGCAGTAGCGCTGCGCAGGCGGTGTCGCTCTTGCATCGCGACGTGCGACATCGAGGGTGTCAGTCTGCGCGAGCTTGCGGGTCTGCGGAACCCGGCCTGATGTGGGCGAACATGCTGCGGGCGTTCCAGGTTGGGAAGGCTCTTACCAGCGACGGGAGGCCGTCGAGTTGGATGCGGCCCTCGCGCGTAGCTTGGGCCCAGGTGAGCTGGCCGGCGTGCCATTTGACGAAGGCTTCGGCTTCCGCGGTGATGTAGAGGTCCTCGTCGAGGCCTGGGTACGTCTTGCAGATCTCGGTGTCTCCGAGCTCGATGAGTAGCCAATAGCGCTCACGGTGCGGGCGGCCGGTGAAGTCGAAGCGGATGACGACGCGTCGACCCGGGAGCCGGTCTCGGCGGAGCGCGTGGCACATCGACCATAGGGCCACAAAAGGGTCAAGGTTCTCGGGGGCGATCTCGAGCCAACGCGCACCCCACTCGCCGAGCGACTGGCAGACCTTGAAGAGGTGGTGGCCCGCAGACGTGAGCTCGTAGTGGTGCCCGCGTCCGTCCGGCTTGGGTGTCGACTCGACGACACCGAGCCGCTCGAGCTGCTTGAGCCGCTGTGAGAGCAGGGTACGCGAGAGTCCGGGCGCGCCCTCCAGGATCTCACTGAAGCTTCCGCACCCAAGGTACAGGTTGCGGATGATCAGCGGTGTCCAGCGCTCAGCGAAGATCTCGGCGCCACGGGCGATGGGGCAGTACTGGCCGTACGTCCTCACAACGCCAGTTTTGCTCAGCCGGCTTCGGTTGTGAAGTCCAGATTCTTGACTTTACGGCCGCGGTCCGCGGTGGTCCGATATGGCCATCAAGAGAGGAGGACACGATGAGTACACTGACGACCACGGAAGTCGGCCACGGGAGCAAGGATCCAACCGTCGCGGAAATCGACGGATTCCGAGGCCGGCTAATCAGTGCCGACCACGCTGACTACGACAGCGCCCGTGCAGTCTGGAACGGTGCCATCGACCGGCGCCCGCGCCGGATCGCCCGATGCATCGGGACCGCCGACGTGGTCGCGGCCGTGCGTTTCGCCCGCGATCACGCTCTGGAGATCGCCATACGGGGCGGAGGCCACAACGTCGCGGGCACCGCCGTTTGCGACGACGGGATCGTCATCGACCTCTCGGCAATGCGGGCCGTGCGGGTCGATTCCGCCAACCGCAGAGCCTGGGTGCAGGGGGGAGCGCTGTGGGGCGACGTCGACCACGAGACGCAGGCGCACGGTCTGGCCACCACCGGCGGAATCGTGAGCCACACCGGAGTTGCCGGGCTCACCCTCGGCGGTGGCATCGGCTGGCTGATGCGCAAGCACGGCCTCACGGTCGACAACCTTCTCGCCGTCGACGTCGTGACGGCCGACGGCGAGCGGCTGCGGGCGTCCGAGGACGAGCACCCCGACCTGTTCTGGGCGTTGCGAGGCGGCGGCGGCAACTTCGGCGTGGTCACCTCGTTCGAGTTCCGCCTCCACTCCGTCGGGCCCACCGTCCTGGCCGGGCCCATCCTCTGGGACGCGACCGACGCCGGGGACGTCCTCCGCTTCTACCGCGACTTCGTCCGCGACGCTCCCGACGAGCTCGGCACGGTCGTGAGGTTCGGCGCCGCGCCGCCGCTACCGGCCATCCCCGAGCATCTGCACTGGCGCCCGGTGGTGATGGTCGGTACCTGCTACGCCGGGCCGATCGAGGATGGTGAGCAGGTGCTCCGCCCGCTCCGCGCATCCCGGACTCCTCTCCTCGATCGGGTCGGGCCCACGCCGTACGTGGGATTCCAGAGCGCGCTCGACTCGACCGTCGTCCACGGTTGGAACTACTACTGGAAGTCCACCCACCTCCCCGAGCTCCGCGACGACCTCATCGACGTGATCGCCGAGCACGCGTTCTCCTGCTCATCGCCGCGGTCGTACGCGGCGATGTTCCATCTGAAGGGGGCGGTGAGCCGAGTGGCCGGGGGCAGGACGGCGTTCGGGAACCGGCAGGCGTCGCACGCGATCACCCTCGATTCTGTGTGGCGGCCCGGCGAGGACTTCGGCGACCGGGATACCGCTTGGACGAGGGGGTTCTTCGCAGCCCTCGGCCGCTTCCGCAAAGGGCGTTTACGTCAACTTCCTCGGCGGCGACGAAGACCCCGACCGGGTCCGCGAGGCGTACGGCGACTCCGTCTACGACCGGCTGGTGGATGTGAAAACCACGTACGACCCCGACAACGTCTTCCATCACAACCAGAACATCCGCCCAAGGTTGAGTGACGGTGTGGGTGGTTCCGATGGCGCGGGCAACGTCGACGCAGCTACGGCTGCTGCGTCGGTGCGTCTCGCTCGACCACGGTGATGGTCACGCTCGACGGGTACTGCTTCGAGTGGTGCACGGTATTCCTCGCCACGACGGCGGCCCACTCGTCGTAGTTGTTGCCGCCCGTATTCAGGTTTCGGTCGAAGCGAGGGAAGTTGCTGCTCGAGACCTCGATGCGCAGCCGGTGGCCGGCAGCGAACCAGTTGCTCGTATTGAGGGGCTGCAAGGTGACCGTGTAGACCTTCCCCTTCTCCATCCAGGCGAGCGGCTTGTCGTACCCGTCGCGGTACCGCAGGCGCTGAATCGTTTCGTCCAGGTTGTACGCGCTTCCGTCGGGATAGACGTCGAGCACCTTGACCGTGATAGTCGGTGTCCTTCGCGTCCGACGAGACGTACAGAGTCGGCGCGATCGAACCGCTCAGCTCCATTCCGTCGGCGAAGGGCTCGGAGGTGTACACCAGGATGTCCTGCCGAGCTTCCATCTTCCTCTGATCGAAGGAACCCGCGGTGACGGCGTTCCCCGTGCAGCAGACGTTCCCGCCGTAGGAGGGAACGGGGTTCATCGGGTCGTACACGAAGGTAGTCGGGCGCATCCGTATCGGGCGGAGCGATCGAGGAGCTTCCCATCGCCGTAGAGCGAGTTCGCTTTTCCTCCGCTCGCGAGATAGAACGTGCGCTCCGTCGCTCCTTCCGGAGGCCAGGTGCTCGACGTCTGCCACTGATTCGACCCCATGGTGAAGTACGTCACCTTGGCGAGCGCGTCGAGCCGCGCGCTCGGCTGCCCTTTCAAGAGCCGATCGAAAAAGCCGAACATGATCTCCTCGTAGTCGAGCCGGGCATCGCCCATGCTGCGCTCGCCGACGACGGTGTCCTTGGTCGCGCGGGTGAACGCGCAGTGCGCGACGGGAGCGATGACCGCCCACTGCTGGTCGGCGACGGCGGGCGAGGCGTTCTTCCGGACGTGGTTGTACATCGCGAGGTTCGGGCCGACGGAAACGTCGTACCACGACATGAACCAGAGACCGGGAACGTCGAGAGGCATGTCGTCGTGCCAGAGGCCGCCCTTGTACCACGCGGGGTCGTTCGGCGCTCTCTGAATCATGCGCCCGCCGGTATCGACGGGCATCGCATCGGCGAAAATCCCGCGCGGGCCTTGCGCGTTCTGCATGATGTCCTGGACGGGAAGATGCGCGAGAGCTTTCGACCAGTCGACCGGGGGCATCTGCGGGGCGAGATCGAAGAGCCGGGAGGCGGCGAGCGAGATCCTCGGCCGACGTCTCGGGCGGGAACATCGGGCGCACCTGGTTCTGCTGCCCGTAGAGCCAGGCGATGAAGAGCATCTGGATGGCGCCGCCCCGGTACCAGTTGCCCTGCTCATAGTACCCGCCGACTCGTCCCGACTCCCGCGCCGAATCCCTGCACGTTCATCGCGGCGTAGGCGGGGTGGCCCATCGACGCGATCGCCATCTGGTACTCCGCCGTCGACGAGCAGCCGGTGGTTCCCACCTTCCCGTTCGACCAGGACTGGGCCTGCATCCAGGCAAGGGCGTCATAGCCGTCCGTGATGGGGGCACCGAGGATGTCGTAATTTCCTTCGGAGAAGAAGTGCCCGCGCTCGTTCTGCACCACGTACGCATAGCCGCGCTTCACCGCGGTGAGCGCCGCGGTCATGTCCGCGGGGACGCCGTTCCTGACGTCCCAGTAGTTGAAGTTATAGGGCGTCCGCACCCAGACGATGGGGACCTTTCCCGAGGCGTTTCTCGGCCGGTAGACGTCGGTCGCGAGCCGGACTCCGTCGCGCATCGGCACCATGATCTTGCGCTCGACGACCGCGATGTCCTGGAGCTCGTTCTCGAGCTCCTCGCGCTCGCGCGATCTGTTCCGGCGTCAGCGGCGCGCGCGGCTGCGCGCCGACGAAGGAGGGAAAGACGAGGACGAGAGGGAGCCATCGCGTGATCATGGAGGATCCATAACACAGGACGGTGCCAGGCTCCAGGAGCCTATTGGATGTATCCGAGCTCGCGAAGCGCTTTCTGCGCGTCCTCGGAGAGCCCCTCCTCGGAGGCCTCCCCGGGCCGGGCTCCTTGAAGCGCAAGCAAGCTGCGGCGACGATCGCTCTCCTCGCGCTCGTCGATCCAGTCTCGCAGCTTCCGGACACGCTCCGGGTGCTCGCTCGATACGTCCCGCAGCTCCGCCGGGTCCTTGGACAAGTCGAACAACTTGACCACACGCCCTCGATAGTCACTCCCGCTGCCCTTCCACGACGAGCTTCCACGGATAGGCGCGGACGCTCCATTCCCGCTGGCCGTCGAGTTTCAGGCTCGCCAGGAACGGGGCCCGTTCCGAGGACTCGTCGAAGAGAGAGCGTCCGTCCTGGATTGGCGGCGCCGGGAGTTCCGCGAGCTCGAGCACGGTGCTCATGAGGTCCGCGAGCTCGACCGGAGAGCCGACTCGCCGGCCCGTCGGGATTCTTCCCGGCCAACGAAGGACGAGAGGAACGTGGAGAGACTCATCGAAGAGAGCTTTTCCGTGGCCTATTTTCCCGTGCTCGAAGAACTCCTCGCCGTGGTCCGAGGTCAGGATGGTGAGGGTCTCATCCGGTGAGGCCGCGCTCGTCGAGATACTCCATCAGCCGGCCGAAGCAATGATCCACGAACGCCACCTCGCCGAAGTAGAGGCCCTGACTCGAGTCTTCGCTGCGGCGACTCTCTCGCAACGTCGACGTAGCGATTGAAATCCGGAAGCGGATCGTAGGGGGAGTGAGGATCGATGACGAACACCACGAGGAAGAACGGCTCCGAAGATTCTTCCATCCATTCCTTCGCCCGATCGACGACCTGATCCGCGCGCGCGATGAACTCGCTCTTCGCCACCGTGCCTTTTTCTCGACGCTCGTAAAGCTCGATGAAATCGTCGAAGCCCCGCGAGTAGCCGAAGAAGGACCCTACGTTCGGGTTGGTCGCGAGGAACCCGGTACGATAGCCGTGCTCCCGCAGCACCTCCGGCAGCAGCGCGACCCCGGGAGGCAGTACGCTTCCTCGCCTCTCCACTCCGTGAACCGCCGGATGAAGGCCGGTGAGGATGGTCGTCACCGACGGGCGGGTCCACGACGTGGGCGCGAAGGCCCACTCGAACAGAGTCCCCTGCCCGGCGAAATGGTCGATCGCGGGTGTCCCGACGACGCTGTTTCCGTAGGGCCCGAGAGCATCGGCCCGCAGCGTGTCGACGAGAAAGAGCAGCACGTTGGGACGCGGCGGCTTCGAGTCTCCGGGCGCCGGCTCCGGAGCACGGCAGCCAAAGATGGCGGCGGCGAGGGAAAAAGGAATCAGACGGAAGCGGATCCTCGCGCTCAATTCATGGCTCCATCGATGCTTCACTGTAGACAATCACGTCGCGAGTGTCCAGGCACGCGCGCGGTCTCAGAACGTCGAGACGCTCTGGTGGGCGGCCGCGACGACGCTCACCGCCAGCAGGACTTCGAGGAGTCTCCTTTCGAGCGCCGCCGCGCGCGGAGCGGCCCGGAGCAAATGGAGCCCGAGCGGAATCGATGCAATCGCGAGAAGCCCCCGATAACCGAGCTCGCTCAGGAAAGGGAGCCGTCCGAGCTGAGGAAGGAAGATGAGTCCGACGAAGAGGAACGACGTGAGAAAGCCGGGCTTCGAGAGCGTCCGCTCCATGAGTCTTCCCGCCCCCATGCACAGGAAAGGAAGCACCGGGATGACGTAGTAGCCGAAGAGGTTGCTGGAATGAATCGTCGCCATCAGAGCCAGCAGGTACGCGGCCATGGGAATCACGATCGGGAGGCTTCGCCGGAGCAAGAGGACGCGACAGCCAGCCGAGGAGAATAAAGCCGTCGATGAGAGGGATTCCCGCGGAGGCTTTGGGCTCGAGAATGAACCGCGGAAGAATCAGGAATTTCTCGGCCAGGTCTTCGCCCATGACCGGGATAGCTCGAGCCGAGCCAGGTGACGACCGCGAGGTAGGTGTCCGCGTCCAGGAGCAAGCCCATAAAGAGGATAGAGAGCGGCGACGGCCAGGGACGCGCCAAGAAGACGGAGCGCTCTCTTCCAGTTGGCGGGGGATGTGGCGACCGCGACGGCCGCGAAGGCGCCGCCGAGTGCGATGCCGTGGACTTTGCTCAACGCCGCGAGACCGAGGACCGCCCCGCAGAGGATAGTCGAGTCCGGGCGTCTCCCGCTTCTCGCTCGCCTTCAGATAGAGGAGCGCTCCGGCGAGCCAGAGGAACTGAACCAGGCCCTCCTCTTTCACCAGTCTCGAGTTCAGCACCACGAGAGGAGAGACCGCCATGAAGAGACCCGCGAGGAAGGCCGCGCGAAACCCGAAGAGCCTCCGAGTCAGAAAGAAGAGGAGCACGACGCTCGCGCTTCCGAGAACGACCATCGGCGGGCGGATCCGCTCGGGAGTGCACTCGAACATGTTCTTGGCGCCCAGGAGGGTCGCGCTTCGCGCCAGCGACGATCTGGACGAGAGGCGGGTGATCGAACGCGCTTTCGACGATGGGAAACGAACGAGAGAAGAAACGGAGAGGTTTCCTATCGCGGTAGACGGCATGGCGCGA
The DNA here is from genome assembly GCA_963820855.1 of uncultured Acidobacteriota bacterium. Classification (GTDB taxonomy): domain Bacteria; phylum Acidobacteriota; class Vicinamibacteria; order Marinacidobacterales; family SMYC01; genus DAISKN01. Next base: position 214,497 of record CAWGBY010000028.1, on the reverse strand, counting down.
CCAGCTCCGCGGCTTGCCTTCGTGCAGCAGATTGAATCCCGCCCAGGAGTTGTGGAGCTCGTCCCCTCCGAAGAGGGGGTAGTCGGCGAAGTGGATACTCCGGGTCACGAGGGCAAGGAGTAGAAGCGCGCCGGCGGTCGCGATCAGTCCCCGCGCCGACGAGGGAGCTGTGACGGAGAGGACCGCACGGAGCGTGAGAAGCACGAGGACGAACGCTCCGATCCAGATCATGGGCGCCGCCGCGACGACCCCGAACCGGAAGACCCGAGGACTCTCCGGCATCGTCAGGTCGCGCGCGCCGAGTTGACGAAGAGGATGCGTGGGCGTTCGCCACAGCAGTCGAATGGATCCCTCCGGGGCATCCTCTCTGGGCTGTAGCAACAGCTGGAGCGAGTAGACTCCCGGCTCGAGGACGACGTCGCCGGCCGGCGAGTGTCCCGGGGCGAAAGGGCCGGACCCGAAGACCCTCTTCCCGTCGATCTCGAGAGCGCCGAACCAGGGAGAGTCGAGCTCGAAGTGGTGCTCGCCGCGATCGCGAATCACGAGATCCGCTCGAAGCGACGCCCGGTAGCGGACGTGCTCGGGAAAAGGATGAGGAGGCGACTGATAGTGATTGACGAGGACCGACTGAAAATAGACGCCGCTTCGCAGTGCGGGCTCGGCCAGACGCCCTGTCCAGTAAACCGTCGAAGGGTCGGCCCTCGCGTGCACCGCGACTTCGACCGGGCTTCGGACGCGACACGACCCCCGTGAAAAGAAGCACCGTCCCGAGAAACCAGGGGAGGAGGTTTCGATTCACGTGAAATCGTAACTCAGCCGCGCCTGGAAGCGTACGAGAACTTCAGGAGGCTTTCGAGAGTGCCGCGCGAGCCGTCAGGAGGAGCGCGAGAGAGGCCGCGACGAGAATGGCCCACAGGACGAGCCGCTTCCAGTCGGGAATCAAAGGCTCTCGGAGCGCTCGATCGCCCGCGATGGTTCGCGTCTCTTCCAGGGTCAGTTCGGTCGAAGGCGCGAGCCTGCCGTCCCGGACGGAGCCGATGGCGCGAAGGCCCTCATTCGTCCGCGGCGGCGGACCGAGGCCGCGGCTGCCAAAGGCGATCTCGAACGGTGCCTCACCGCGGGCGACGAAGACGACGTCGTCGGGGAGATAGCCGGCACGAAGCGAGGGGAGGGTTCCCCCGAACCCGCCGCGGGCCTCGTCGGTCGTCATTCTCCAGAAGCGATCCCGCGTGGCGTCGACCTCGAGACGAGTGTCCGCTCCGCTCTCGAATCGATAGACGGCGCCCTTCCCTCGCGAGCACCCACGCGCCTTTCGCTTCCGCGCGGGAGAAGAGCTGCACCTCGGTAAAGGTGTTCCGTTCGGGAGGCAGGACCTCGATCTCCTCGACGAGCACCGGACCCGGCGTCTCGAAATGAAGGCCGTCCTTCTCCCGATGGAGACCTGCCACGTGAAGCCACGCCACCTCCGTCACTCGCGAGGAAAGCTCGAGATCGACTTTTTGCAGGGCCATGGGAAGCGCTCCGCCTCGACTTTCGATCCTCAAGTAGCGGGGTATCTTCGACGGAAGCGGTATGTCGTTCTCGAGCAGTCTCTCCCCGTCGCGTCTCAGGTCGGCGATTACCGCGGACGTATGGGTCGTCCAGGAGGAAAGATCGTCGCTGCCTTCGACGAGCACCTCGCGAACGAAGCCTTCGGAAGGCTCGCTCCATTGCAGCACGAGACGCTGAGCGGGGAAGAGACGCTCGATTCGCCCCGCATCGATCAGATAGGCGGAAACCGCGGCTCGTGCCGAGCCCGGCGCGAGCGAGATCGAGGCGCGATCGTTCCCGCTCTCGATCGCGACCCGGAGGGAAGACAGCTCCTCCGGTGTCGCTTCGACGAGGGGAAAGAGCCGAAGGGACAAGACGCTCCGATCGATCGTCTCGTCGTCCGGCATCCAGAGCTCGTGTGGAACGAGCGCTCCCGCCGCGTTGAAGACGCGAAGGTCCCCTAAGTCGGCGCGGGTGAGGCTCCCGTAGACCCGGAGCGGCAGGCGGACGCGATAGAGAGGTGCCTCCCCCGACGGTCGGACCGCGAATCGAATAGGCGAAGTCCTCCCGCCGCGGGTCTCCGCCCGAAACGGAAGGGGCCAACAGGAGAGCGCCCGCGAGGATCCATCTCATGTCGCGGTCCGCTCCCGAGGCGGGACGGGTGACAGGTAGCCCACGATCAAGAGAACGATACCGACGCCCAGGAACGAGACGATGCGCGCGACCGTGCCGGTGTGCGAAAGGTCCACGAGGAAGAGCTTCAGCACGACCGCCGCCATCAGCGCCGCTCCCGCGCTCCAAAGGGAGCGAAGGCTTCTCATCGTTCCAACGACCATCGAGGCGAGCCCGATGGTCGCCCAGAGCACCGCGACCGCGGTCTGGACTAGAACGGAGTCGAACATCATCACAGGGTCGAAGGGGACTCCCCAACCGAAATGGACCGTGCGGAACACGACGCCGTGCATCCAGTAGAAGGCCGCGCTCGCAACCGCGACTTTGACCACGCTCCGAGATACGCCCTTTTCCTCGAGGAACGAGGCGAAGCGTCGATGCCAGAGGAGAAGAACCGCGAGTGCCGAGAAGCACGGTGAGATCGATCGGACTGAGCACGGGAAAGTAAGGGAGCGGACTCGGATCCCAGTTGCTCGAGAACGAGCTCGCGGCGATCCAGAGAAGGAGGTATGCCGCGATCGGCGTCGCCCCCCACGTCGGATAGGACGACGGGATCCTTCGCAGGAACGAGATGACGAGGAGAATCGCGAGCGGCACAACTCCCCACATCACGTCTCCCCAGGCGGTGCCGGCGACGACGCGGTGCACCTGGTAGCTCGACTCCCATGCGGCGAGAATACAAAAGAGCCAGAGTCCCACCGCGTGCCAGAGATCTCCGAGACGTCGCGACCTCAGGACCAGGAGTTGAGCGGCGATGGCGGCGAGCCAACCGAGCGCGGCGATTCCCTGGAATGGGTGTTCGAGCCGGTCCGCGGCGAAGAGCGCCGCGAACGACAGGCTCGGAAGAAGACCCAGCGAAACTTTTTCGAGAAGAGGCCAGGCGAGCCGCCGGCCCAGCGGAATCGACACGACCGCGGTCGCCGAGAGGAAAAGGAGAGTCGCAACCAAGCTCCGCCTCGTGGGAAACGGTAAAGGCGGCCACCTCGTGAAGACCGTTCAAGAGCCACCAACCAAGCCCCCAGAAGAAGAACCCTTGAGAGAGCGGCCTTTCTTCCTCGAAAAGGATTTCGCGGTACCGGTGAAGGTTTCGCGCCGTCGCGAGGCCGGCGACCGCGATGAGCGTTCCGCCGAGGAAGCGAGCGTTCAGCACAGCCTCCGTTCCCGCGGGCCCGGGATCGACCAGGAACATGAGACCGGCCAGGATCGAGAGCGCGGATCCGAAGAGGCGCGGCAGTAACCGCTTCTGGCGAGCGCCCACCCAGACCATCGCCGCCCCTTCGAGCGCCCAGAACGCGGAGGTGACGAGATGATCGAAGGCGAAGGGAACCGCCAGCGTCGAGAAGACGATTCCCGTGCTCAGAAAAGACTCGCCCAGATCGCGCGCCGCCTCGGGTCGATAACGAAGAATCGCGAGGGCGAGGGCAATGTAGAACGCGCCGAGAACGAGTGCGCTCCACGCCATTCCGTACTCGTACTCGCGCACGAGGGCGCTCTGAAGGACCGCGGACACGAGCGGTACCCCAAAGACCAGAGTCCCGTCCACGAACGCGTTGCGACTGCCGGAATGCCGGAGCGCGAAAACGACGGCAATCGCGACGTAGAGAAGAAAGAAAAGGATGAGAAACGGCTCGGTCGTCGCGAAGTACTCGGGACGGTAGTAGCGGTAGCCCCAACTGGACGAGATCACGAAGGTGAAGAGGAACCCAAGGAGGTTCAGGAGTCGGTAGCGGCGGAACCAGGCGGTCGCGAGGATTCCGGCGTTGAGGAGCGCGTAGTAGCTGAAGAGCGCGACATGACTTCCCTCTCCCGTCGACGTCAGCACGGGGGCCAGGAAGCCGCCGACCGTCGCGAGCGTCGCGAGCGCGAGCGAGCTCTGCGCTACGGCGAGAACCGCGGAAAGCACGACGAAAAGGAAGAGAAGGCCGAAGGCCATCGTTCCGGGGACGAGCGCATACAAGCGGAAGGCCGCGAAGACGGTGAGGTAGAGGATCCCGACACCGCCTCCCTGGAGCGCGAGCCCGTACCCCGGCCGCTCGATTCTCGTTCGGAAGCCCACGACGAGCAGCACGATTCCACCGAGCGCGGCGCTCGCGAGCCGGAGCTCGACCGGGAAGAGGTCGCGCTCGACCGCGTACTTCAAGAGGAAGGCGACGCCGAAGAAGAGGACGACCACGCCGACCGTGACGATGAGGCTCGGCCCCATGAGGTAGGGCTTCGCCCAGTCCCAGAAGCGATCGAAGACGTCGCGGCTGTCGTTATCAGCCTCTTCGTGCTCTTCGGGCTTTTCGGGCTCCTGCGGGGGGACGGAGCGCTCCAGGGAAACGGGTGGCTCTATCGTCTCGGAGCGCCTCTCTTGCTCCCGGACCGGCGGCGGCTCCCGCTCGAGATCGGGCTCCTCGGGTGGCGGCGGGAGGTGGCGCTCGAGGCTTTGAAGGCGAGCGCGAAAATCCATGATGCACGCAAGAAGGTATCCGAAGAGAGCTCCCTGAAATGCTCCCGAGAACCTCCAATACGCAAACCCAACGATGAAGCCGACGATCGCGAACATAGCCGGCATGGTCTTGCCCTCCGGATGTCGGTAAGAGCAGGGTCCGTGCCATACCGGAGAACGAGAAGCTGCACAGAATGAAGGATTTCCACGAGTAACCCTTCGGTGCGTCCGCCACACCTGGGCCCCACGTGTACAGGGAGAGGGCATTTCGTGCTCATTGAGGAGAATCGAACGGTGACGGCCCGTCGGTTTTCTTATCGCTTTCCACGGTGCTCGCAACCCTTTGCGAAACTTGAGGAAAGCGTGAGGCCCCGTCGAGCTGCTTTACGGTTCGAATGTGCGCGAAGATTCGCTCAGTGCCGCTATTTCATTGACGGGAAAGATCTTCGTTGAGCAAGCACGAAACTTGCAGTGCCTTCCGGCCGGAATGTGCACCCAAGAGAGGAAATCCATGAAATCACTCGGAATTGGTCTTGTTCTCACGGCATCCATCATCAGCGCGCACGAGGCGGCGGCGACACCGATCAACATCACCGCGAATCGGTACATCCAGTTGGGCTCGGATATCTCGGGGCCCATCGACGGGCCGCTGAGCCCGTCGACCGCGCTGGGCTCTTTCGTTGACAGCTTGACTTTGAACCTGGGCGACGAGGAGGCGAGCGCGGACCAGGACTCGAACATTGCGGGTTCCTCGTTCTCGGGAAGCGGAGGCTCCTCGATCGGCTTCAGCGTTATCGAGGACGAGAATGTCTCCGCTCTGTCTTTCTTTGATGTGTTTTTCGATCTTACGAGTAACCACAGCTACAGCCTTAACGGCGAGCTCCTGGCCAATGTCGACGGCGGACGTGGACTCGCTTCATTCGACCTCTCCGGCCCCGGTGGTTTCTCTTTCTCGGCGCCTCGACTTCGGGTCGACGCCGCTGGCGCAGTCCGGCACTCTGGGCCCTGGCTCGTACCACCTGACGGTTTTCTCTCTCATGGACAGGGGCGACACGTTCGAACCGGGCTCCTTCATGGGTGGTAGCTCGTCGTACCGGTTCTCGCTCGACCTCCGGGATCAGGGCACTCCGGGCGTGCCGGAGCCTGGAACCTTGGCCCTCTTGGTCGTGGGTCTGGCGATCGCGGGAATCCGCAAGCGCAGCTAGACAGGCGAATCTCCGAGCATTGAATCGGGACCGGCCATCTCTTATGATGGTTCGGTCCCGTTTTCATTCATGCGTCGGCAGTTCGCTTGCGTGTTCCTGACGACGTTCCTCCTTCACGAGGAAGTCGTCGCGCGGCCGAACCTCGTCCTCATCGTCGCCGACGACCTCGATCGGAACCTGGGCACGACGGACGCCATGCCCAACCTGCATCGCACGCTCGTGCAGCAAGGGCTCACGGTCGCGGACTACTTCGTCACGAACGCGCTTTGCGCTCCCTCGCGGGCGACCCTCCTTCGCGGCCAATACACCCACTCGCATGAAGTCGGCTGGAATCAAGCGCCCTCCGGCGGATTCGAGAGATTCCTGCGGATGGGTCACGAAGCGTCCACGGTCGCCACCTGGCTCCAGGGGTCGGGCTACCGCACGATGCTCGTCGGGAAGTACCTGAACGGCTACCCCGAGGGAGGAAGCCGTACGCATCAGCCTCCGGGCTGGAGCGAGTTCATGAGCCCGATCGACGACGAAGCCTACAAGGGATTCGACTATCAGATGAACGAGAACGGCCGCATCGTCTCCTACGGGCGGCGACCGCACGACTACTTGACCGACGTTCTCTTGCGCAAAACGGAAGACGTCTTGAGGCGCTCCCGCGGAGCTCCATTCTTTCTCTATCTGGCGCCTTACGCTCCGCACCATCCCGCGGCGCCGGCGCCTCGCCACGACCGGCTTTTCGCCTCGGCGCAGGTGCCGCGCACACCCTCCTTCAACGAAGACGATGTCAGCGACAAGCCCGCGCCGCGATCGGCCCTCGCCGGCTCGGAGATCGAGAACATCGACTTGCTCTACCGATCGCGGCTCCAGTCGATGCAGGCGGTGGACGAGATGATTGCCCGGGTGGTCCAGATTCTGGAGAACAGCGGCCAATTGGGCGACACGTTCATCTTCTTCGTATCGGACAACGGATTCCACATGGGTCAACACCGACTGCGGCCGCAGAAGGCGACGCCATACGAGGAAGACGTGCGCGTTCCGCTGATCGTGCGGGGGCCGGGCGTTCCCCGGGGCGAGACGCTCTCGGGCTATCTCGCGGGCAACGTCGATCTCGCGCCGACTCTGGCCGAGCTCGCCGGGGTCGAGATTCCGCACTTCGTCGATGGACGCTCCCTCGCTCCGCTTCTCGGTTCCAACCGGCCGGCTCCGGAGTCCTGGAGACAGGCGTTCCTCCTCGAGCAATACTCCGACGAAGGCCTGATCGCGCCCTCGACCCGGTCCGACCAGGCGATCTTCGTCGGACTGCGAACGCTCCGGTACAAGTACGTGGAGTATTGGACCGGAGTGAAAGAGATCTACGACCTCGCCTCCGATCCGTACGAGCTCTCGAACTTCGCGAGCTCGGCTCCCCCCGAGCTCGTAGCGCAGCTCTCGTCCCGCCTCCGGAGTCTCGCGACCTGCGTCGGGGGCGCGTGCCGCGCGGCGGAAGCCCCTTAGAGCCTCCGTGTTATCATCCCGCGCTTTGATCGCGAGGTGACATTCATGCGTTGGTCAGCGATTTTTCTCAGCCTCCCTCTCGCCGTTTCCTGTCAGCCTCCCGGGCCGGAGTACGACATTCTGATCGTGAACGGAACCGTCCTCGACGGCACGGGCTCCGAAGGAGCGCGCGCCGACGTCGCCGTCTCGAACGGGGCCATCGCGGCCGTGGGCACCCTCGCGGACGCGCGCGCGAAGATCGTTCTCGAAGCCGAAGGACGCATCGTGTCCCCCGGATTCATCGACATGATGGGCGGAAGCTCCCTTCCTCTCATCACCGACCCTCCGAGCGCCGAGAGCAAGCTCCGCCAGGGAATCACCACGATGATGGCGGGAGAAGGCGGGTCGCTCGCGCCCCAGAACGATCGGACGTTCGCGGACCTCTCGCGACAGAAGATCGACGCGAAATGGACGACTTTCGACGAATACTTCCGGCTCCTGGAATCGAAGGGAATCGCGCTCAACGTCGTTCACAACGTGGGAGCGGAGCAGGTGCGCCGCATCGTTCTCGGCGACGAGGACGTGGCCCCGACGCCGCAGCAGCTCGAGGAAATGAAGGCGCTGGTCGATCGAGCCATGAAGGACGGGGCGGTCGGGCTTTCGACGTCGCTGATTTATCCGCCGGGAGCGTACGCGAAAACCGAGGAGATCGTCGAGCTCGCGCGGCCCGCGGCCGCGCAGCGGAGGCGTCTACTTCAGCCACATGCGGAACGAGAGCGGAGGACTTCTCGAAGCCATCGACGAGGCGCTGCGCGTGGGGAGAGAGTCGGGAATCCCCGTCCACATCTACCACCTCAAGGCGGCGGGTCAGGAGAACTGGCCCCTCATGGAGACCGCGCATCGCCCGGCTCCGAGAGGCGAAAGCGGAGCGGGATGGACGTCACCGCCGACATCTATCCCTACATCCGAAACGGAATCGGCCTCGGCTCCTTTCTCCACCCGCGGCACTACGCGAAGGGCGAGCAGGCCTTCCTCGAGACATTGTCCGATCCCGAAGTGCGGAAAGAGCTGAGGAAGGAAGTCGAGGAGACTTCGGACTGGGAGAACTGGTATCGCCACGTGGGCAAGGACTGGGCGAACGTCCTCATCACGGAGGTCGGACCCGACACCGATCCCGCCGTCGTGGGACTCTCGGTCAAGGAGGCGGGCGAGCACATGGGAAAAGACGTCTGGGACGCCTTCTTCGATCTGGTCGCTGCCCGCGGCACGGGAGTCTGTCCGCAGAGCATGGACGAGGCCCAGAAGCATCTGGCGATGAAGGAGCCCTTCGTCGCCTTCGACAACGATACCGAACCGACGAACCCGAAGAGCGTCGCGAGCGCCCACCCGCGCGGCTTCGGAGCGTTTCCGCGGATCCTGGCGAAGTACGTCCGCGAAGAGAAGGTCATTCCCCTTCCGGAAGCCATTCGAAAGCTCACTTCTCTTCCCGCGGGCATCCTGCGCCTTTCCGATCGGGGCCGCATCGAGGCGGGCTATGCCGCGGACATCGTCGTTTTCGACCCGGAGCAGATTCGAGACACGGCGACGTTCACGGAGCCGCTCTCCTACTCCGTCGGGGTCGACCATCTTCTCGTGAACGGAGTTCCCGTCATCGAGAACGGGAAGACGACGGCAGCGCTTCCCGGAAAAGCGCTCCGTCACACCCGGTAGATCGGAATCAGAACTCCGTCGTCTCCCGGGGATACTCCCGCCCGCGCCAGCGCACGATACCCTGCTGCCGCGCCATCCGGAGCGAGCGGAGGACGATGAGAACGCTCGACACGGTCGCGAGCAGGCGAGAGAAGCGCCGGCCACAAGGGAAAGCCGAGCCGGAAGTGCACGAGCGCGCGGCAGGTCAGGAGGAGGAAGAGCGCGAAGCCGAGGACGGCGGTCGACGTCGCGAGCGGCCAGAGAAACGGGATGAGATCGACCGCGAGCGACGGCGAGGACGAAGAGAACGGGCCGGAGCGTCGAGTCACCGAACGCGGCATGGGCGTTCTTCGTGAATCCTTCGACGATCTCCCGTCGGCCGTGGTACATCCGGAGGCGAGCGCGATGCGAGTCCAAGGCGAGCCATCGTTCGGAATCCCGCGCGCTTGATCTCGATCGCGAGCCGGACGTCGTCGACCACCGAGGCCTTGAGTGTGCGGTGGCCGCCGATGGCGTCGTAAGCCTTGGCGCGGACGAGGCCGAACGCACCCCCTCCCGCGGCGAGCGGAACCCGGCGTACGAACGTCAGGTACGAGGGCAGATAGACGAAAGCCGCCAGGGCGACCATCGGCATCAGCATCTCCTCCCAGAAGCCGCGCCTCTCGAAGAACGGGAGGAGCGCGAGGAAGTCCCATCGGTTTCGCTCGCACGCGGCGACCGCGTCCCGAAGCGCCCGAGGATGGAGCTCGACGTCCGCGTCCATGAAGAGGATCCACTCGCCGCTCGCGAGTCCGGCCCCGGTCGCGAGAGCGTTGGGCTTGCCGAGCCATCCGGGCTCGAGCGGCCGCGCGCTCGCGCTGACCAGGCGGGGATCGGAGGCGCGCTTCTGGATCTCGCCGGAGGTGCCGTCCGTCGAGCCGTCGTCGACGACGATGACCTCGAAGTTCGGGTAGTCGAGCCGTAGAGCGGCGTCGAGCGTCCTTCCCACGTACCTCTCCTCGTTTCGCGCGGGAATCACGATGGAGACCCTCGGCGAAGCGCTCGTGGGCTCCGCCTCCTCCAGCCTCCGGAAGAGGAGGAGGTTGACCAGCGTCTGCACGGCCAGAAGGCACCAGACGAGGAGGATCGCGCGCGGAGATGGAAGCCAGCACTTGGCGGGTTCTCCAGGGTTTTGGCGTAGCCCCATCGGAGGCAAAGCCGGTGAGGCGTATCGATACCATTATTATAGGCGGCGGCCAGGCGGGACTCGCGATGAGCCGGTGCCTCGCGGACCGGGGGGTCGAGAACGTCGTCATCGAACGCGGCCGTGTGGCCGAGAGGTGGCGATCCGAGCGCTGGGATTCGCTTCGGCTTCTCACCCCCAACTGGCAGAGCCGTCTCCCCGGTTTTCGCTATCAGGGATCGGACCCCGATGGGTACATGACCATGCCCGAGGTCATCGCCTATCTCGAACGATATGCCCGATCCTTCTCGAGCGCCGGTCGAGGACGTCACGACGGTGCTCACAGGTCGAGCCGTCGAGCGAAGGCTATCGGGTCGACACGGATCGCGGCGCCTGGTCGAGCGCGAACGTCGTCATCGCGACCGGATACTCCGACGTTCCCTTCGTTCCTGAATTCGGCTCGCGGCTCCCGCGACGAATCCTTCAGTTGACGCCGTCTCGCTATCGCAATCCTCGAATGCTTCCCGAAGGTGGAGTGCTCGTGGTCGGGGCCTCATCTTCCGGTATCCAGCTCGCGGATGAAATTCAGCGATCGGGGCGTCCGGTGACGCTCGCCGTAGGTCGCCATACCCGGATGCCTCGCTGTTACCGCGGGCAGGACATTCTCTGGTGGCTCGATCGAATGAGTGTCTTCGATGAGCGCGTCGAAGACCTGCCCGACTTGGAACGTTCGCGCCGGCAGCCATCCTTGCAGCTCGTGGGACGACCGGATCGCCGTTCGCTCGACCTTCCGATCCTCGAGGCGGCCGGAGTCAAGCTCGTGGGAAAGCTGGCCGCGGCGGATGGAGAACGGCTCCAGCTCGGAGACGACCTCATCGCGTACACCGCCGCGGCCGACGTGAAGCTGGCGAGCCTCCTCGCTCGCATCGACGACTTCGTCGCGCGCGAAGGGTTGACGGGAGCTGTTGGCGAGCCAGAGCCTTTCACTCCCTTCCATTGGCCGGCGTCCGCTCCAACCGAGCTCGATCTCGCTGCGGCGGGAATCCGGACGGTCCTCTGGGCGACCGGATTCCATAGACACTACCCGTGGCTGAACGTGCCGGTCCTCGACGAGCGCGGCGAGGTCCGCCACTGGGGAGGAATCACCGCTGCCGCGGGTCTCTACGTGATCGGGCTTCCGTTTCTGCGCCGCCGGAAGTCGAGCTTTCTCGACGGCGTGGGAGACGATGCGGCGGAGCTCGCGGAGCACATCCAGGCGCGCCGCGTCATTCCTCGGGAATCGAGTACCGCGCCAGCACTACCGTAACGTTGTCCTTGCCGCCGTTCTCGAGGGCGAGGTCCACGAGGCGCCGGCACGATGAATCCGAGGATTCCGCGGAAGCGAGGACACTCGCGATGCCCGCGTCGTCGACCATGTCCGTGAGGCCGTCCGTGCAGAGGAGAAGTCGGTCGGCGTTCGTGAGCTTGAGCCTCTGGATATCGACCTTTACCGCCTTCTCCGTTCCACCGAGAGCGCTCGTGAGAACGTGGCGAAGCCGGTGCCGCGCCACTTCCTTCTGGGAGATCATGCCGATGTCCGCCATCAACTGCGCCTGCGTCTGGTCGTGGGTCAGAAGCTGTAGTTTTTCGTCGCGAAAGAGGTAGGCCCTCGAGTCTCCGACGTGCGCGACGAAGAGATCGTCGCCGACGCTGTAGGCAGCGGTCATCGTCGTGCCCATCCCTCGCAGCTTCGGGTCGAGGCGCGCCTTCTCCTGCAGCGCCTGGTGCACTTTCCGGTAACGCTCCGCCGCCCGTTCCATCACTTTCTGCGCGTGCTCCTCGTCGAGCCGGAGGATCCAGTCGGGCATGTGGAGGACGATATTGATGAGGGTCGCGATCGCCATGCGGCTCGCCACCTCCCCGCCGGCGTGGCCTCCCATGCCGTCCGCGACGATCATGAGGTAGCCGGTCTCCTCGAAGCGGGTCGGGACGTCGCTCGAGGGGATGTTGGTGAGAAGGGTCGCGAGGTGGCGCCCTCCTCTGCGCCACGAAGAAGTGATCCTCGTTCTGCTCGCGCACCTTCCCCTTGTCCGAGAGCGCGGCCACGTCGATGCGGACCTGCGACGAGAACTCCCGCGGCCGGTCCTCTTCGCCGAGCGGAAGGGGAAATTCAGCGGTATCGAGCTCGCTCCTGTCGATCATGGCAACCCCCACAGCTCGTAGCGGAATTCGTTCCAGCCCGGCTGGACGACACGGAGCTCGATTTCCAGACGCGACGCGCCTCGTGTGAGGGACTCGGGGAGGATGAAGTCCGCCTCTCCCCACCGGTGATGAGAGTTCGTTCCCGGCTGATACCAGACGCCGGCCTTCTTTCCGTTCACGAACACCTCGGCTTCCTGAATCGCGCTCTGGTCGTAGAGCCTTCGGAGCCGCAGATGCGAGGACCCGGCGGGAACGTCGAACCCGAGCTTCGAGGTGGTCTCGACGCTGCGGCCCGCGTCGCTGACTTCGACCTCATCATACCTCCCCTCGAAAGTCGACGTCAGCTCGAGGGGGCCGGGAACGTCGAATTCGGCGAGCTTCTGAAACGAGGAGTCTTGCGCGTAGTAAGTACGAGACGCTCGAGTACATGGCGTTCGCGGTATTCCTCGGACCGTGCTCGGTCGAGACCGAGATCCCGTTCTGGAACGGGACGCCGCCCGGGAAGAACCGATACACCGTCGTCGCGGCGCTCCATTGAAAGTCCACCTGCTTGAGGCCGGACGTCTTCGGCTCGCCGTGCATCGGAAGGGAGTACGGGTTCATGAGCCACTCGTTGGACCAGCCGCCGAGGTACTCATCCTCGTGTCCCGTGCCATGGAACGCGGGCTTCCGTCTTCCGTCCAGGTAGAGGCGTAGATCGCCTTCCCACCATCTCTTGATCTCGGCGCGAAGCGGCTCGACGGTCATCACCTGCCCCACGTAGACGCCGCGTCCCGCGGCTTCGAGGAGCTCGTAATCCTTCCCGGTCGTCGTCGGCCATTCCTGACGGTAGACGGCATGCAACGATCCGCTCGATGCCCGTTCATAGGCAGAGTCCTCGTCGACCCGCACTTCCCACCAGAGATCCGGGCGTCGCTTCCGGGTTCTCGTTCACGAGCTCGATCTCGAACCCTTCCCAGAACGGCATCGGGAGGTAACAGTAATAAGGTCCGGAAGGGCTCATCCCGAGCGGGACGGCTCTGACCTCGGCCTCCCCCAGACCCGAGCCGAAGAAACTGCCGAGCGGCGCATCGACCGCGGGCTCTCGCTTCGGAGTCCCAGTAGATTCGAAGAAGGATGTGGTTGAGCTGGTACGACGTGAGCGGGAAGAGTGGATTGAATCGAAGTGAGGTGATCGCTCCTCGGCCCTTCCTCTCGAGGACGGTGGTGCCGGAGAAAACGGGATCGCCGTCGGGCATCGCGGGCGCGGGAAGACTCACGGTGCCGCTCGTGAGCTCGCCCTCCGGAGCCGCGGCTCGCGGGCGCGCGAAACCGATTCCGTCGTCCAGGACGCGACGACACGGTCGGGCGAATAGGTGTGGTAGTACGCGTTGTAGAAACCTACCCTCTTCTCGGTCGTGATCTTGAGACGCTTTCCGAAAGGAAACGGGAGGGTGCTGACGTAGCCTCCGGTGCTCTCGAAAGCGTGGTAGACGTGAGGCGGCGCGAACGGCGGATGTCGGCCGCTGAAGAGCTCGTCGATGTCCATGTCGATGCGGGAGCTCGCCTCGTCGTCGAAGTAGAATCGAATGCGGCCGGTGCCGAGGGCGCTCCATCCGTTGACGCGGCTCGTGAACCAGAGATTGTAGAGAGTTCCCGGTCCCTTCACGTCGAAGATCACATGCTCGCCCTTCGCGTCGACGTAGAGGGCCGAGTACGTGCCATCGAAGCCGTCGTCGTTTCCGCCCGAGCGGTCATAGCTCGAAAGATAGTGAGCCTGGACGGCGGGATCGAGAATGGGGTAGCGTGAAAGCTCCGTCAGGAAAAGAGCGAGCGCCAGCATGACCGCGTCATCCTACTCGATCGAAGCCAGGGTCGTTGTTCGCGGACGGGCGGCGGGCCTGGCTCTGGTCAGCTCCGAGCCCTTGAGCTTCTGGGGCGGGTACGACGCCAAAACGGGAGAGATTCTGGATCGCGGGCATCCGCTCTCGGGTCAGATCGCCGCCGGCAAGATCCTCGCGATCCCATTCACCAAAGGTTCCAGCACCACGACTCAGATCCTCCTCGAGGCCATCCGGGCGGGAACCGCGCCCGCCGCGATCGTGAGCCGGGGCGAAGACAGTTTTCTCGCTCTCGCCTCGATCGTGGCCGACGAGATGTATGGAAAGCCGATTCCCATCCTCGCTGTCTCTCCCGAGGACTTCGCCCGGCTGAGGACGGGGCAGAGAATCGACATTCTGGAAACGGGTCGGCTCGAAATTGACGATGAAGGAGCGAATTGATGCACGTCCTGCTATTCCTCATGGGGGCCGCCATGGCGTCTGACGTTTACGACCGCGTCGAGCACGGCTATGCCGACAGCAACGGAGTGAAGATCCACTACGCGAGCCTGGGTCAAGGACCTCTGGTCGTGATGATCCACGGTTTTCCCGACTTCTGGTACAGCTGGCGCGATCAGATGGAGGCGCTCTCGAGCGACTTCCAGACCGTCGCCATCGACCTTCGAGGCTACAACCTCAGCGACAAACCCGCGGGAGTCGAGAGCTACGCGATGCCGCTTCTCGTGGGAGACGTCGCGGCCGTGATCCGACATCTCGGAAAGGAAAAGGCCATCGTGGTGGGCCACGACTGGGGCGGCGCCGTCGCGTGGTTTCTCGCGTTGACGCAGCCACAGCTCGTCGAGAAGCTCGTCATCCTGAACCTGCCGCATCCGAACGGCCTCACCCGTGAGCTCTTGACCAATCCGCAGCAGTACGAGAACAGCGCGTACGCGCGCGCGTTCCAGGAAAAAGATCCTTCGGCGCCGGACGTTTTCTTCGGGATGCCGATGACTCCCGAGACTCTTTCAGGATGGGTGAAGGAGGAAGCGGCGAAGAAGCGCTACGTGGAGGCGTTCCAGAAGTCTGACTTCACCGCGATGCTGAATATCTACAAGGCGAACTACCCGAGAGTGAAGCCCGGCGCCGAGCCTCCTCCCGCGCCTCCGCTGCCGAAAGCGCAGATGCCGGTGCTCATGTTCCACGGGCTCGATGACACGGCGCTTCTCGCGGGAGGGCTCAACAACACCTGGGAGTGGCTCGAGAAGGACCTGACGCTCGTCACCATCCCCGGCGCCGGCCACTTCGTCCAGCAGGACGCGAGCGAGCTCGTCTCGAAGACGATGAAGTGGTGGCTCAGCGCGGTGAACAGTTCTCGGTTCGCAGTTCTCGGTTCTCAGTCCGGATGCCGAGCTGGCGCCGTGAATGCCGAGACTTCGCTGATTCACTGCGACCTGCTCCGCGAACTAGCTCGTTATCGCCGGCCGTGGCCGCTTTTCTTGAAGAAGAAGTAATCCGCGGTGTAAGGCACATACGCCCGATTGCCGATGTCCGTTGACAAGGCGCAGCCGGTCGAAGGCGCCACCCCTCCGGTGGTATTCAGTCGTTGAATGAAAGTCGTTCCGGTCAGCTCGTCGCCCCCCGTCGGTCCCTCCTTGTCGTCAACCACTTCCACCAAGAGCCAGGGAATGGCGTTCGGCGCGACGAAGTTCGCGTCCGAGGAGGATTTGATTGCCCGACCCCAGACGAGGCTCGTGTCCCCGGAGTCCTGCCAGACGGCGCGCACGGTGCCGCCCTCGGAGGGGTTGGGGCTGAAGTAGTGGGTCTGAATCTGTCGTCCTCGACGGTCGAACAAATTCGCCTGCGGCGTGAACAATATCCAGGCGAAGCTGGAACCGGAAGGCAGGCAAACGTAGTTCTGTGTGCCGACGGCGTGACCCACGAGGAAAGCCTCGTTTCCCGCCTCGACCACGATGTCGCCGGGCACCGGTGGCGGTTCGACGCCGCCGCGGCCATGGGCGCGAGCCGTCCGCGGCGATGCCGTGAATGCGATGCCGAGAGCGGCGACGCACATCATGAGCAGAATGCCTTTCGTGGTCCGCCGTTTCTTCGAGACACGTCATGTTTTCGTCCTCTCCTTCAATCGAGCTTCCTGTCCGTCCCCAACCGTTCATGTTCCATCCCTTCTGATCGTGAATTTCCTATCGTTCGCTGCGGTCGCTGACTTCCAGTCGACCTTCTGGCTAACTACGCAAAAGGGAACGCTACCCGCCACGATGGACAGGCGATAGCTATCGAGTGGGCGGCTGGACGGAGGCTTACTTGCCCGATGTCAACGAAGTCCGCTGAGAACTGAGAACCGAGAACTCGAGAACTATCTCGAGAACGCGTCGTCGAAGGAACCGCTCCGGGGTGTGTCGAAATCCACGCGCTTCACGAACTCGCAGGCTTCGCGGGCGCCGTGGACCCGATCCATGCCGTTGTCCTCCCACTCGACCGAGAGCGGACCCTGGTAGCCCACCTGGTTGAGAGCCCGCACGATCGCCTGAAAGTCGATGTCCCCGCGGCCGGGAGAGCGGAAATCCCATTGGCGACGGCGGTCTCCGAAGTCGAGATGGCCTCCGAACGTCCCTGACGGCCCGAGGGTCTTCCGCCAGGCGACGTCTTTCACGTGGACGTTGAAGATGCGGTCTCCGAAGCGGTGGATGAACTCCACGTAGTCGACGCCCTGGTAGCCGAGATGACTCGGGTCGAAGTTGAATCCGAACGACGGATGGTGATCGATGGCCGAAAGCGCGCGCTCCGCGGTCACGATGTCGAAGGCAATCTCCGTGGGGTGGGCCTCGAGGGCGAACCGGACTCCGAGCTTCTTGAACTCGTCGAGAATCGGAACCCATCTTCGCGCGAAGTCTTCGAACCCCTTGTCGATCATCTTCTGAGGAGTGGGAGGAAAGGCATAGAGAAGATGCCACACCGAGCTTCCGGTGAATCCGACGACCGTCGGGACCCCGAAGTCTTTCGCGGTCTTCGCGGTCCGGATCATCTCCGACGCGGCGCGCTTCCGCACGCCTTCGGGGTCGCCGTCTCCCCAGATGTAGTCGGGCAGGATGCTCTTGTGTCTCTCATCGATGTTGTCGCAGACCGCCTGACCCACGAGGTGGGTCGAGATGGCGAACGCTTGCAGCTGGTTCGTCTCGAGGAGCTTTCGCTTGCGCGTCGACGTATCCGGAATCGGTCGCCGCTTTGTCGACCTCGAAGTGATCGCCCCAGCAGCAGAGCTCGATGCCGTCGTAGCCGAGCTCGTGCGTCAGGCGGCACATGTCCTCACAAGTGAGGTCCGCCCACTGTCCGGTGAAGATGGTCACGGGTCTCGTCATGACTCGCCTCCTGAAAGCCGGGTCCAACGGGCGCCGGCGCGAGAGCTTTCGACACAGGCTTCGATGAACGCCATTCCCCGCACTCCATCCTCGACGGTGGGAACGTCGGGCCGCTCTCCCGAAAGCAGGCCCGCCGCGAAGTCTTTATAGAGGTTGGCGAATCCTTCGAGATACCCCTCGGGGTGCCCTGCCGGAAGACGCGTCGCGGAGAGAGCCTCCTTCGAGAGCCTCGCATAGTTCGCGCCTGTCCTCACCACTTCGCGAGGTCGTTCCGGCCACTTCAAGAGCAGCGTGTTCGGCTCCTCCTGCTTCCACTGGAGGCTCCCTTTCTCACCGTAGACGCGGAGGTTCAATCCGTTCTCTTCGTCGATCGCGATCTGGCTCGCCCAGAGGACGCCGCGGGCGCCCCCTTCGAGGCGGAGAAGCACGCTCGCGTCGTCGTCGAGAGGCCTTCCTGCGACGAAGGTGCTGAGCTCGGCCGCGATCTCGAGGATGCGAAGGCCGGTCACGTACTCGGTCAAATGCGCGGCGTGGGTTCCGATGTCGCCGACGCAGCAGCTGGCACCCGCGCGGGCGGGATCGGTGCGCCACTCCGCCTGCTTCTGCCCTGTCGCCTCGAGAGGAGACGCGAGCCACCCCTGCGGATACTCGGCGACCACGCGGCGAATCCGGCCGAGGTCGCCCGAAGCCACTCGCGCTCTCGCCTCCTTGACCATCGGATATCCCGAGTAGTTGTGAGTCAAACCGAAGAGGAGCCCCGTCTTCCGAACGAGGCTTCGAAGCTCCACGGCTTCCGCGAGGTTCAAGGAGAGGGGTTTGTCGCACAGGACCGGGAAGCCGGCGAGGAGGGCCGCTCGCGCCGGCGGGAAGTGCTCGTGGTTCGGGGTAACGATGGCGACGAAATCGATCCTCTCGCTCGCGGGACGAGCCTTCTCCCTTTCGATCATTTCGGCCCAGGTGCCGTAGACGCGATCGGCGGGAAGCAGAAGATCGCGCCCCGACGCGCGCGACTTCTCGGGATCGGAGCTGAACGCCCCCGCGACGAGCTCGATTCGTCCGTCGAGAGTCGCCGCCATCCTGTGGACCGCGCCGATGAAAGCGCCGCGGCCCCCTCCCACCATACCCATCCGGAGCTTTCGCGATTCCGGCATGGACTTCCCTCCTCCCGTAGGGAGCGCTATGTTACCTCCGTTTTCAGGGGGCGCATCATGACGAAAGCCGCGGCCGTTCTCCTCTACACTCTCTCCATGGCGGGAGGCCAGGAAGGCGATCCGAAGGCGACCGAAGTCTGGTCGCCGGTTCCTCCCATCGTCCGGCCGGGGTCCGGCGCCGCCCCGCCCTCGGATGCCGTCGTTCTCTTCGACGGAAACGGCCTCGCGGAGTGGCGCGATCCGAAGTGGAAGCTCGAGGACGGCGCGGTGACGGTGGTCGCCAAGACCGGGAGCCTCGTTACCAAGCGCGGGTTCGGCGACGTGCAGCTGCACATCGAATGGAGGACCCCGGCGAAGGTCGAAGGCGAAGGTCAGGAGCGCGGC
The DNA here is from genome assembly GCA_963820855.1 of uncultured Acidobacteriota bacterium. GTDB lineage: Bacteria > Acidobacteriota > Vicinamibacteria > Marinacidobacterales > SMYC01 > DAISKN01. Next base: position 195,452 of record CAWGBY010000028.1, on the reverse strand, counting down.
AACAGCGGCATCTTCTTGATGGAGAGATACGAGGTCCAGGTTCTCGATTCCTACGAGAACGTGACGTATGCGAACGGACAGGCCGGGTCGATCTACAAGCAGCACTCGCCGCTCGTGAACGCGTCACGCGGACCGGGCGAATGGCAGAGCTACGACATCGTCTTCACGGCGCCCCGGTTTCGATCGGATGGAAAGGTCGAGCGGCCGGCGACGCTGACCGTGTTCCACAACGGCGTCCTCATCCAGAACCACGTGGAGGTCAAGGGGACGACGACCTACATCGGCGAGCCGAAGTACGAGCCTCATCCGCCGAAGGCGCCCCTGGCTCTCCAGGACCATGGCAATCCTGTCAGCTACCGAAACATCTGGGTTCGCGAGCTTTGAGCCCGGCTACTCCCGGACCAGGGTCGCGCTCACCGGTCCCGACGCCTCCATCTGCACCAGGAGAGGCGAGCCGATCTCGAAGAGATTGTCGACGTCGAGAATCTCCGTCAAAAGCTCGACCCGCCCGGGGATGAGAATCCAGGTACGGCGATCCTTGATCGCGCTGTCCTCGAAAACCGTCACCTCGAGCTGCACGGAGCTATCTGATCGAAGCCCCCACCTCCACGTCGGCGAACCTGCCGTAGGAAAGGGGAAAGGTGTACTCGAGATCCACTCCGATGTCGGGCGAAAGCAGGAGGTAGCTCCTGCAGCCCGCAGGGTCCCCTTGAGCGCGCACGGCAGAACCGGCGGCCAGAAAGAACGGAACGAACGCCAGAAACGGAGCCACGCGATGAAAAACGTTCTTCTTCTCCATGTAACTACTTTAACGCTGATATCGCTGGTTGGGGCTTCCGCGCCGGCGCAGGAAGCTCGGGCTCCGATCGCCGTCCAGGGGGCGGTCGACGGCGAGCTCGGGCCGCTGATCGAGGCGGTGGGAAGCCCCAAGCCGCGCGTCATCGACGGCTTCAGCTTCTGGGAAGGAGAAATCGGCGGGAGTCCCGGTCGTGGTCTCGCGGACCGAAGTGGGAATGGTGAATGCCGCTATCGCCACTACCCTTCTCATCCGGGAGTACGCTCCACGGGCGATCGTCAATCAAGGAACGGCGGGAGCGATCGAGACGTCGCTCCGGGTGGGAGACATCGTGCTCTCGACGGCGAGCGCGCCCTTTGGCGCCTTCCGCACGCCGCCGAAAAAGCTCGGGGAAGGAGTCGACATCGCGCAGTGGGAGATTCTCCCACGGCTTCTGCGCGTGGGCGAGGAGCGCGTTCGCTTCGCGCGGTTCGAGGCCGACCCGGCGCTCCTCGCGGCGGCTCTCGCGCACGCCGTACAAAGGGGGTCGTCTGGTCGAGGGCGTCGTGGGATCGGCCGACGAATGGAACCGGGAGGTGGACAAGCTCCTCTGGGCGCAGAAGACGTTCGGGATCGCGAGCGAGGACATGGAGAGCGCTTCCGCCCACCAGGTAGCGCAGATTTACGGCATCCCGTTTCTCGCGGTCCGCATCATCTCCAACTCCGAGCATCACGATCCGGAATTCCGCCCGGAGGTTGGGGCGGACTGCGCACGATTCGCGGTCGAGCTCGTTCGCCGGCTGGCTTCTCCCTGATATGCTGGTTTATCGCGGCGGGCGAAGAAAGGATTCCCAATGCGTCGAACATCGCTTCTTTGGGCAGGCGCGCTCCTCCTCTCGGTCTTCGCGACCGCTCAGGAGACGGGACGCATCGAAGGCCGCGTGGTCCGGCCGGACGGTAGTCCCGTCGCCGGCGTCAGCGTCGTCGTGAACGAGCGGTCCCTCACCGCGATTACCGACCCAAACGGCGCCTTCACCTTCGCGTCGCTGCCTGCGGGCCCTATTCGGTCACGTTCGTCCTCGGCACGAACGTAACGACCCGCGAGCAAGTCGAGGTTCTTGCCGGGCAGGCGACGTCGCTGGAACAACAGGTGGATTGGGCCGTCGGGTTCGCCGAGAGCCTGATTGTCTACGGCGCCTCGAGAAAGATCGAGAGGATCGTGGAAGCCCCGGCGGCGGTGACCGTCGTCGATGAGAAGGAGATCGAGCAGGACGCCTCGCACGGCCAGCTGCCGAAGCTCCTCGAGTACACCCCCGGCGCCGAGCTGACCCAGAGCGGCATCTACGACTTCAACTTCAACACCCGCGGCTTCAACAGCTCTCTCAATCGCCGGGTCGCGACTCTCGTCGACGGAAGGGACCCCTCGGTGCCGTTTCTGGGCTCGCAAGAGTGGGCGGCGATCTCGTTTCCCCTGGACGATCTGGCGTCGCTCGAGCTGGTGCGCGGTCCGAGCGCGGCCCTCTACGGCGCCAACGCTTCGAGCGGCGTCCTCAACATGACCAGCAAGCAGCCGCGCTACAGCCAGGGCGGAATCTTCCGGGTGAGCGGAGGCGAGCTCGACACGCTGAACCTCGACTTTCGCCTCGCGCATTCCCTCGGAAACGACTGGTACGTCAAGCTCGTGGGCGGACTTCGCAACTCCGGCGACTTCACCGTCTCGCGGCGCGGCTTCGCGGAGTACTCGGTCCCGTGCACCACCGCCGGGCAGGTCGACTGCCTCCCGCAGGAGGCCGTGCCGCTCGCCCGCGAGAACGACAACGACATCTTCTTCGGCGGCGTTCGCTTCGACAAGTATCTTCAGAACGGAATGGCCCTCACCTTCGAGGGCGGGTACGCCGACGTCGCGGGTCCCGGTCTTCCAGACCGGAATCGGACGGGTCCAGCTCCTCGAGGTGAAGCGGCCCTGGGCCCGGTTCAACTGGAACGCCGAGCGATTCAACCTCCTCGCCTACTACAGCGGACGCGACGCCCCGGAGCAGCTCGCCTTGAGCTCCGGCACCAACCTCGCGCTCGACACCTATCTCGCTCACGTCGAGGGACAGACCAACTGGAGCTTCAACCAGGAGAAGGTGCGGGTGGTGGTGGGCGGTTCGTACCGGCACACGGACATCGACAGCGCGGACCCGACGACGGGGCTTCAAACTCTGATGTTCGAGCCGGTGACTTCCGAGAACGGCGCCTTGTTCGGGCAGGTGGACTGGAGCCTCACCGACCGGTGGAAGCTCGTTTTCGCCGGCCGCTTCGACGAGAGCACCCTCCATGAACCGCAGTTCTCTCCGAAAGCGTCACTGGTCTACAACCTCAACAACGACTCGAGCCTTCGCTTCACCTACAACGAGGCCTTCCAGGTTGCGAACTACTCGGAGTTCTTCCTTCAGGCGAACGTCGCGGCGCCGGTGAATCTCTCGGCGATCGAGCGCGCCGCCTGCACCCCCTTCGGGGTCAATTGCGGGTTCGGCACGCCGACCCGCGTCCTCGCGGTCGGAAACGACGACCTCGCGCTCGAAAGTACCAAGATGCTCGAGGTCGGCTACGCGGGAATCCTGTCGGACAAGGTCTACCTCACCCTCGACTACTACTATGCCTGGAACGATCAGTTCATCACCGACCTGATTCCGCAGCTCGACGCTCGCGGTAACCGCACCAACCCCGATTTCGGGGCCTATCAGCCTCCGTCGAACCATCCCGCGCCCCAGGCGCTGGTAGGAGCTCTCCGCGCGAACCTTCCGCCCCCGCTCTTCGCCATCTTGTCGAACAACTTCGACGGCGTTCCCGTCTTCGTCGCGCGCTCCTACACCAACTTCGGCGAAGTGAACACGCAGGGCATCGACTTCGGCCTCAACTATTACTTCCTTCCCGATTGGAACTTCTCCTTCACGTACTCCTGGTTCGATTTCAAGATTCAGGACCCGACGTCTTCCATCGCGAACCAGCTCCTCCCCAATACTCCCGAGAACAAGTTCTCGACGGGAATCTCCTATGCAGTCTCGAAGTGGGACTGGGCGTTCGACGTGAGGTGGGTGGACGACTTCCGCTGGGCGGTCGGTCCGTTCCAAGGCGACGTCGAGTCCTACACCACCGCCGATATTCGAGGGAACTACTATTTCACGGACCGCTTCGGCATCGGCGTCAACGTCGCGAATCTCTTCGACAGCGAGCACTGGGAAAGCTTCGGCGGAGATCTCATCGGCCGCCGCGCGCTCGCGAACGTCGTGGTGAAGTGGTAGGCGTAGATTCGCCGCCGCGTCGAGAGGCCTGTCTCCCGTCGAGGACGCCGGCCCCCTTTTCAGAGGACAGAACGGCGTAGGGCGCATTCGATCGGGCGGTTCTCCCGCGCCGAGCTCGGTACAGGGCTTGCATCATCCAGCGACCTGGAGAGCTCGCAGGAGGAGATCCGATGCACGCAAAACTTCAGATGGCCGCCGTCCTCGTTGCACTCGCCCCCGTGGTGGTGGAAGCCGAAGCGAAAAAAGAGAGTAATCCACGCGTCTTCGTCGTGGAAAGCGACTCCTGGTCCATGGGAGATGAGCTGAACGTTCTCGATTGGACCGATATTGGATCCGTGGTCGGAGGCGCCAAGCCGCAGACGGCGGAGATCGTCAAGACGCTTCACGAGCGGTGTCCGAAAGTCGTGGTGACCCGGAAGGAGGACCGCGCGGACTACGTGCTGGTGCTCGAGCACGAGGGCGGGAAGGACATCGTGCGCAAGGACAACAAGTTCGCGCTCTTCAACGCGGAAGGCGACGCGCTCGCGAGCGGCTCGACACGGCTCCTGGGCAACGCCGTCAAGGAGGCCTGCCTCGGTGATTCGGAGCGACTGGCAGGGAGCGGCCTCGGAGCGCTGAAGACGCTTAGCGCACTTACCCTCCGCGCACCGTCCTCGCCGTCCACCCCGTAAGGAGCCCCGCAGCGACGAGCGAGGCCGCGAGCACCAGGAGCGCCGCCGACATGCTCCCCGTCCGGTCCCGAACCGTTCCGACGACGAATGGGCTCACGTAGCCCGCAAGGTTTCCGAGCGAGTTGATCCAGGCGATCCCGGCGGCCGCCGCCGTGCCGGATAGAAACGCGGTCGGAAGCGACCAGAAACAGGAGACCGCGGCCATGACTCCGCAGGTCGCGACGGCGAGGGCGGCGAAGCTCGGAAGAGCGGAGATACCGGGAATCGCGCTCGCCGCGAACGCGGCCCCCGCGATGAGTGCCGGAAGCGCCGTGTGCCACCTCCGCTCCCCGGTTCGGTCGGAGTGGCGGCCCACCAGCACCATGACGACGGCGGCGGCAGCCCAGGGAACCGCGGTCAAAAGGCCGATGTGCCACGGATCGGACGTCATGGTGTCTTCGAGGATCGAAGGAAGCCAGAACGAGATTCCGTACAGCCCCATCACGACGCAGAAGTAGATCACGGCGAAGAGCCAGAGCTTCCCGCTTCGGAATGCGTCGACGAGGCGATGGGGACGGACTCCTTCGGCAGTTTTGAGCTCCTCTTCCTCCTCGACTCGTCGAATCAGGAACTGCCTCTCCTCTTCGCTGAGCCACTTCGCCTTCGAAGGGCCGTCGTCGAGAAGCGAGAGAACGAGAAGGCCGACGACGATGGAGGGAAGACCTTCCAGGAGATAGAGCCACTGCCACCCCGCAAGACCGGATGCACCCGAGAGCCTCGAAAGAATGAACCCCGATACCGGCCCTCCAATGACCCCCGAGAGCGTGATCGCGGTCATGAATCCGGCCACCATTCGCGCCCGGTGGGTTCGCGTGTACCAGTAGGTGAGGTAGAGGATGATCCCGGGGAAGAATCCCGCTTCCGCGACGCCAAGCGCGAATCGGAGGACGTAGAACGAAGTCTCTCCCGAGACGAACATCGTGGCCGACGAGAGGAGCCCCCAGAGGATCATGATCCGCGCGATCCAGATCCTCGCTCCGACTCGCTCGAGGATGAGATTCGATGGGACTTCGAAAAGGAAGTAGCCGATGAAGAAGACGCCGGCGCCAATTCCGTAAACCGTGTCGCTGAAGCCCAGATCCTTCTGCATCTGGAGCTTGGCGAAGCCGACGTTCACCCGATCGAGGTAAGCGAGGACGTAACAGAGAAAAAGGAGCGGAAGGAGCCGCCAGGTCACCTTGCGGTAGGTCGCGTCCTCGAAGGTCATGGTCGAGGGCGGCTCTTTCTCCATAGCACGAGGAACGAAGCGCCGAAGACGGTCGTGACGCATCCCCACCAGAGGTTCACGTTCCACCCGAGAGAGCGCGCGTAGATCGCGGGATCGGAGATGAGTCCATAGCCCAGAAGGACGAGCCCCGTGAGGCTGAAGAGCCCGCCGATGAAAAAATGGAGTTGATGCTGCATGCTCACCAGAACCAGACGTTCAAGACGATGGCCCCGGCAAGGACCAGAAGTGACAGGGCGACCGGACTCGAGGTGCTTCGGCGCGGCGTCGCGGAATAAACCAGACCGGAAAGCTCCTCGGCGGGCTTGGGACGAGTCATCAGGCTGACCGCGATGGTGACGAAGAAACAGACCGTCCAGGCGGTGATGGCGCCGTAGTAGTTCGACGCCATGTCGCTCCGGTAGGAAAGAACGCCCGCGACTCCGAGGACGTAGTGCGCCGCCGCGGCAGCCGTTCCGGCGAGAAGCCCGAAAAAAGCTCCGGGCGCCGTTGCCCGCGCCCAGAACATCCCGAGGAGAAACGTCGCGAAGAGCGGAGCGTTGAAGAACGAGAACAGGAGCTGCATGTAGTCCATGACGTTGTTGAAGAAGAACACCAGGTACGCGGCGCCGACGCTCGCGAGAGTCCCGAAGACCGTGGCCGCTTTTCCGACCGCGAGATAGTGCGCGTCGGATCGGCCCGGACGAAGGTAGGCCTGATAGATGTCGTAGGTCCAGACGGTGTTGAACGCCGTGACGTTTCCCGCCATCCCGCTCATGAAGCTCGCGAGGAGCGCGGTAAGCCCGAGACCGAGGAGGCCCGGCGGATAGTAGCGGGCCAGCATCAGCGGAAAGCTCATGTTGTAGTTGTCGCCGACCTCTTCGGGAATCGTCGCGAGGGCTACCAGGCCGGGAAGAATGACCAGGAGCGGAAAAAGCATCTTGGGAATGGCGGCGACGAGCGGCGTCCTCTGCGCCGCGGCGAGGTCTTTCGAGGCGAGCGCCCTCTGGACGACGAGGAAATCCGTGCACCAGTACCCGAAGGACAGAACGAATCCGAGCCCCATGATCGTGCCGAAGAAACCGACGCCCATGGGGTTCTCCGCGGGATCGGAGAGCACGGACCACGTGTGGGCGAAGCCCTCGGGAAGCCGCGCGGCAAGCCCGTCGAAGCCGCCGACTTCGGTGAGCCCCAGGATCGCCATCGGCAGAAGCCCGAAGACGATGAGAAAGAACTGCAGCACCTCGTTGTAAATCGACGAGGTCAGGCCGCCGAAGAAGATGTAGACCAGGACGATGGCGGCTGAGAGGAGAATGCTGGCGTGCATGTTCCAGCCGAGCATCAGGTTCATCACCAGGGCCATGGCATACATGTTGATGCCGGACATCGCGACGGTCATGACCGCGAAGGAGATGGCGTTCAGCCCTCGAGTCCTCTCGTCGAAGCGAAGCTTGAGATACTCCGGGACGCTCCGCACCCGGCTCCCGTAGTAGAAAGGCATCATGAAGATCGCGAGGAACACCATGGCCGGGATGGCGCCGATCCAGTAGAAGTGGTTGGTGAGCATCCCGTACTTCGCCCCGTTCGCCGCCATACCCATGACCTCGAGCGCGCCGAGGTTCGCCGCGATGAAGGCGAGTCCGGTCACCCAGCTCGGAAGCGAGCGCCCCGATAGAAAGAAATCCTCGCTGGTGCGCATCTTTCCCTTGAGCGAGAACCCGACTGCAAGGACGAAGACGGAGTAGATGCCGAGGATGGCGTAGTCGACGAAGTCGGAGCTCCATGCTCGGCTATGGCGCAGAGCGGTAGAAGTAGAACCCCAGGCAAACGGCGCCCATCGCGACGCGGTACCAGGCGAACACATTCATGGGGTGTCTCGCGAGATACGACAGGAGCCAGTGAATCGAGGCGAATCCAACAACGGCGGATGCGGCAAATCCGACCGCCAGTGGCGGCAGGTACGAGGCGAAACCGGGAAGCTCGAGTAAATCCTTAGCCGCGAGGACGGCGGCCGCGATGAGGATCGGGACGGACATCAGAAAGCTAAAGCGCGCCGCCGTCGGCCGCTCCAGGTTGACGAGCATGCCTCCGCAGATCGTCGCCGCCGAGCGCGAAACTCCCGGCAGAAGCGCGAGCGACTGGCTGGCTCCTATGATGAGAGCGTCCCTCCAGGTGATGGAGTCGAGGCCGCGGTTCCGCCGACCAAGCCGTTCGGCCAACCCGATCAGAGCCGCGGCGCCGGCCAGAATCGTCGCGACGGCGAGAGGACGCTGATGCAGCCCCTCGAAGAATGGCTTGAACAGGAGGCCCACGATGACCGCCGGCACCGTGGCGAGCGCGATGAGCCAGCCAAGCCTCGCTTTCTCAGTAGCGAAGGGACGCCGCTCGAGAAGGCCGGCGAGAACGGCCCGCGACGATCTCTGCGAGGTCCTTCCAGAAATACGCGATGACAGCGGCGACGGTCCCGAGTTGGAGCAGCACGTCGAACACGAAGGCGACCTTCGCATCGGCCTTCCAGCCGAGAAGCCAGGGCACGAGGATGAGGTGCGCGGTCGAGGAAACGGGGAGGAACTCCGTGACGCCCTGCACGACGCCCGAGAACGAGAGATTGGAAGAAGCTCATTTATCCGTGAATTCACGAAGAGAATATCAGAAGGATCCCGGTGCACGCCCCCACAAGAAAAAAAGCGTTCCTTTCATTTTTTTCTTGACAGCTTCAGGACGCGGCTTCGAACAAATCTCCGGAGCGTTTCCAGGATGGGGCTAATTCGGCATCGCAGACCATGGTGCGAACCAGATTCGAGCAAGGCACGTTCGAAGGTATCGTGCCTCCGATCGTTCGCCACACGCGACCGAGTGCATGAAAAAACGAGCATGCTATATAGAAAGAATGGAACAGGCACACACCCTTCAGTCGCTTTCCGATGACGAGTTGCTTCATCAGCTCGCCGCAATTCTGAAGGAGTCGCGCCGCGTCGAAGCGGATCTTGTCGCACACATCGCGGAAGTGGATGCGCGGCGGCTCTATGCCGGCGCCGCGTGCTCGAGCATGCACGCCTACTGCACTGAGGTTTTGCACCTCTCGGACGCGGAGGCGTATCTGCGCATTGCCGCGGCCCGCGCCTCTCGAAGGCACCCGGCGCTGCTCATGATGCTGCGCGACGGACGGCTTTACCTGAGCGGGATCGCCAAGCTTGCGCCTCACCTCACCGAGGCCAACCGCGATGAAGTTCTGGGCCGCGCAGCGCACAAATCAAAGGTCCAGATCGAAGAACTGCTCGCCGAGCTCTCGCCGAAACCAGACGTGCCGGCCGTCGTACGAAAGCTGCCGACGCCCCCGGGGCCGGCTGCACGACTCCGTCCGGACGGAGTAGTGACTCCCGCACCATCGATTCCAGTTCAGGCTCGTCCGACGGAAAGGCTAGTTCCGCCTCCCGTGGTCGCGCCACTCGCCCCGGAGCGTTACAAGGTGCAAATCACCGCGAGCGCCCAGCTCCGCAACAAACTGGAGCGCCTTCAGGCGCTCATGCAGGAGGACCTCGCTGCTGTCATCGAGGCAGCCGTAACCGAGAAGCTCGAGCGGCTCGAAGCGAAACGATACGCAGTGGCGAAAGCGCCGCGGAAGAGTCTCGAGGAGAGCGATACGTCCGCGAAATCGCGCTACCTCCCGGCCGCGGTGAGGCGATTCGTCTCGAAACGCGACGGCAATCAGTGCCGATTTTTGGACAAAAACGGCAAGCGCTGCAGCGAGCGCCTTCGGCTCGAGTTCCATCACGACGATCCGTTTGGCCGTGGTGGCGATCACGACCCGTCGAAGGTAAGGCTTCTCTGCAAAACGCATAACCTGCTAATGGCCGAACGCTACTACGGGAAAGACTTTATGGAGCGCTATCGCCGCAAGGACGACCGCGTGTCGGAGTCGACGATCGTATATGGTTGGGCGCCATGAATCTCGGCCGTATCCTTCTTTGCTGTTCGCTGATCTCGACGACGGCTATCGCTGCGCCGAAACCGGTGATCCTCGACGTCGATCCCGGGATCGACGACGCTCTCGCGATCCTTCTCGCGGTCCGCTCGCCGGAGCTCGACGTGCGCGCAATGACCGTCGTCTTCGGAAACGTGGAGCTCGAGCTCGGCGTCTCGAACGCGCTGAAGCTCCTCGAGCTCGCGGGGCGCACCGACATCCCCGTCGCGACGCGGAGAGAGCGGCGCCTCTCGTGGGAGACGCGCTCACCGCCAAGAACGTTCACGGCGAGAACGGCATCGGAAACGTGAATCTTCCGGAGCCGAAGATCGAAGCTCTACGCCGGGCGGCGCGCTTCGTCTCATCGCCGAGACTCTCGCCGCGAGCCCCGAGCCCGTGACGCTCCTGCCCGTCGGACCGCTCACCAACATCGCGCTCTTTCTGAAGGCGCACCCCGAGCTTCGTCCGAAGATACGGGAGATCGTGAGCATGGGCGGAACCGCCGCCGCGCCGGGGACGGTGCTGGCCGACCGTGTCGTTCAACATCCTCAACGATCCCGAAGCGGCGGCCATCGTCTATCGCTCGGGGATTCCGGTCACGATGATCGGGCTCGACGTGACGTCGAAAACCGTCCTGACGCCCGAGCGGATTGCACGCTTCGCCGGGAGCTCCGATCCGATCGAACGCTTCGTCGAGGCCGTCGTTTCCTTCCATCGCAACTACGCGACGCGCCGACGGAGTCGTGGTACACGATCCGCTCGCCGTCGCCTCCGTCATCGATCCGTCGTTCGTTCGACACGAGCTCCTTCCGGTCGACGTCGAGCTCCGGGGTGAGCTCACCCGCGGCCAGATGGTGGTCGATCGACGCGCCGAGGCGACCTGGCGGACCGGCGCTCGCCCGCTCGACGCGCGTCGCGCTCGACGTCGATGCCGAGAGGTTTCTCGAGTTTCTCATCGGTCGACTTGCCGCGCGCTAGCTCCCTCGGATACCCTCGGCGCCGCCGTGAGAAGACGAGACTTCCTCGGTCAATCGCTCCTCGCCGCGTGCGGCGCCTGCCTATCCGCGCGCGGCGACGTCGACGGCGTGCCCCTCCTCGATCTGCAGCTCGGCTGGCTCGCCGGAGGAAACCAGCTCGGCGAGGTGGTCGCACAGCGGCTCGGCTTCTTCGAGGAGGAGGGCCTCGTTCTCGAGATTCACCCGGGAGGACCTCACATCGACGGAGTCGGCATCGTCGCCTCCGGTCGATATCGCATGGGCGAGGTCGGCCTCGAGTCCTTCGCTCATGCTCGCCGTCTCCCAGGGAATCCCGATCCGCGCCTTCGGCGTCTGCGTCCAGGAGCATCCCTATTCGTACTTCTCGCTTCCTTCGAAGCCGGTCCGGACGCCGAAGGACATGGTCGGAAAGAAGGTGGGGACGAACGCGACTGGACGGATTCTCCTCGACGCTCTCCTCGCGAGGCACCGGATCGATCCCGAGTCTCTCGAAGTCGTGGTGATCGGCTCCGCGATGACGCCTCTCCTCACCGGTCAGGTGGACGTGGTGACGGGCTGGACCACGAACGTGACCGCGCTCAAGCCGCTCGGCCCGGACCGCGTCGCGATGCGCCTCTGGGATCAGGGCATTCGCCTCTACGCGATGCCGTACTACGCGACGAACGAGACTCTCGCGAACGAGCCTCACCTCCTCGAAGCGTTCCTGCGGGCCGCGGGACGCGGCTGGGAGCTCGCCTATCGGGAGACCGAGCGCGCGGTGCAGATTCTGGTCGAGGAGTATCCGATCCTCCGCTACCAGGACGAGCTCGATCGCGGCTCGGGAGCTCCTCACCTACGTGTTCACCGAGAAGACGCGCGAGCGGGGCTGGGCCACGATGGAGCCGCGAGACCTGGGAAGAGCAGATCGTGAGCCACGAGGAGCTCGGCCAGTTCACGAAGCGCGTGCCCTACGGTCGAGGACGTGATGACGCTCGCGATCCTCGAAGCGACGGAAGAGAAGCCGTCCCCACTTGGGGGCTTCTTGACCGAAGCCGTCTCGCTCTCTGAACGTCTCAGTCAGGTTCTCGTCGGAGCGGGGCGAGACCGAGGCCCTTCGCGACGTGAGCTTCGAGCTTCCGCGCGGCGGCTTTCTCGCCATCCTCGGGCCCTCGGGTTGCGGAAAATCGACGCTCCTCCGCGTCGTCGCCGATCTCGGTGCCCCCCGCTTCCGGGAGCGTCTCGATCTTCGGAAGGTCTCCCTCGGAAGCGCGACGCGCGAGGGAGCTCGGCTTCGTCTTCCAGGACGCTGCCCTTCTTCCGTGGCGCACGGTGCGCGAGAACGTCGAGCTTCCGCTCGAGGTCGGAGACGGAGCGCGCGCGCCTCGAGGACCGCTTCGAAGGCCGAGGAGCTCCTCGAGCTGGTGGGCCTCTCGCAAGTGGCATCGCGCCTACCCGCACGAGCTCTCGGGAGGGATGCGCCAGAGAGTCTCGATCGCGCGCGCGCTCGTGACCGGACCCAAGATCCTCCTGATGGACGAGCCGTTCGGCGCCCTCGACGAGATCACGCGCGATCGGTTGAACGACGAGCTCCGCCGCATCTGGAGGGAGACCGGAACCACGATTCTCTTCGTGACCCACAGCATTCCCGAGGCGCTCTACCTCGGGCGAGCGAGTGCTGATGCTCGCCGCGCATCCCGGGTCGGGTCCGCGAGATGGTCACCGCTCCATTCCCCTCCATGCGCGACCTCTCGCTTCGCGAGATCATCGGATTTCGTCAAGAAGGCGGGAGAGCTGCGCGGCATCCTGGAGACCTGCGGATGACGGCGGCGACTCGAAGGAGACTGCTTCCGGCGGCTGCCCTCGCGGCCATGCTCCTCCTCTGGTGGCTCGCCGTCGCGGTCTTTCGAGTTCCCGAGTACATCATCCCTTCGCCTCTGGACGTAGCCAGGACGCTCTTTGGCGACTTCGGCACCATCCTTCGGAACCTGGTGCCTACGGCCGTCGAGAGCGTTCTCGGATTCCTCCTCGGAAACGTTCTTTCGATCGCCGTCGCGACTCTCTTCGTCCACCAGAGAACGGTCGAGGAGGCGCTCTTCCCACTCGCCATCATCGTGCGGTCCATTCCCATCGTGGCCCTCGCGCCCATCCTCGTTCTTCTATTCGGAAACGATCTGGCGCCGAAGGTCATCATCGCGGCCCTGGTCTGCTTCTTCCCGACGCTGGTCAACATGGTGCGGGGACTCTCCTCGGTGAACCCTCAGGCGCTCGAGCTCATGAAGATCCTCTCGGCGACGAAAGGCGAGATCTTCTGGAAGCTGCGCATCTACAACTCGCTCCCCTATCTCTTCGCCGCCCTCAAGATCGCGGCGAGCGCCTCCGTCATTGGCGCGATCGTGGGCGAGTGGATCGGCGCGACGGAGGGCATCGGAGCGCTCATCATCCACGCGACGTACAATTTCGATACCCCGCTTCTGTACGCCTCGATCACCGTCGCTTGCGTGTTCTCAGTGCTCTTCACCTCGCTCATCTCGTTTCTCGAGAGACGCCTGGTGAAATGGGCGCCGAGCGAAGCCTGATCCCTCCCTGACCACTGACCCCTATCTGGGAGGTTCCCCCGCGGATTTTTCGTCTACCCCGGGTGGGAGGTAAGATGAACCGATGGCGAGAGCTGCGGAAGATCTCGGACAAATCCGTCAGAGGCGCTTCACGGTTGCGGAATACCACCGCATGGCGGAGACCGGCATCTTGCGGCGGGACGAGCGCGTGGAGCTCATCCGCGGCGTGGTGCAGCCGATGAGCCCCAAGAACCGCGCGCACGTCGTCGCCACCACGAGACTGTACCAGCAGCTGGTGAAATTCCTTGCCGGCCGGTCAGCCGTTTTCAAGGAAGACCCGCTCAAACTGGTTGAGCTGGATTCGGAGCCGGAGCCGGACATCGTGGCGGCTTCCAGCCCGCACCTCGAGGTTTACGATACGGCGGGCTTCGAGCCGCTTCTGGTAGTCGAGGTTGCCGAATCGTCTCTGCGCTTCGATCTGAACGCGAAAGCAGCGCTCTATGCGGAGGCCGGCGTTCCTGAATACTGGGTCGTGAACCTGGTCGACCGGGAGCTCGTGGTCTTTTCCTCCGCTTTCGAAGGCGTGTATCGGCACCGCGCCACCTATCGCACAGGAGATCGCATCGCGCCGCGAGCCTGGAGTGACGTCGTGATCGAGGTCAGCGAGCTCTTCCCCGCCGAATAGCGGCTAACAGGCCTAAGGCTCGAGCATCCGCGCGACGTCGTCGGGGAGCTCTCCCGTGAGCTCCCAGCGAATGAGTGACGCGGGAATCAAGCCGGCCGCGTTGAACTCATCCATGAAACTCCGCATGGTGAAGCTCTTCTCCGAGCTGTCGCTTGCGCTCGGCGAGAATTTTCTCGATCTCGATCTTTCCGATGACATAGCTCGTCCCGTAAGCGGGCTGCTGGAGGTAGAGGTGCTGCTCGCCGCGGACGAGATTCCCATCGAGGCTCAGCCAGCCGCGAGGCGTATGGGCCGAAGTGAACTCCGCCGCCTCTTCGAGCGTGCGCTCGTTGCTGTGCATCTTGAGATCGCCGAGCGCCCGGGCGGCGCGCTGCGCGAGGAGGATGTAGATCAGCTCCCGCGATCTCGGCCGCGCGTCGAGCATTCCCGCCTGCATCATCATCTCTTCCCACCCGGTCGCAAGACCTTCGGTGCGGGTATCGAAGATGTTGTAGAGGAGCGTTTCCTTCCGGATGGGGCTCTCATGTCCCCCCGCCGCGAGCCATCCCTTGTCGAACCAGTGATACCCGTGCGTGCGCATTACTTCGGGATCGCGATAGTCCACTTCGGAGAAGAACTCCCGCGGCTCCGGAGAGTACTCGCCGATCCGTTCACGAAGCCGGGGATCCATGTAGTCCTCGATGGTCAGGATGTCCTTCCGGGCGAGGAAGGCCATGTGCTCGGTCACCGCATCGTTGAAGCGCCGCGAGTACTCTTCCGCGCTCGCGACGGGAGCCGGCTGTGGAAGACCGGCGTTGCGGCTTTCCTCGAGCGCCAGAAACGAATAGGCCCTCGCGAGCTCTCGCTCCATGAGCACGACTTCATCGTGCCAGGTGTAGGGAACGAGCTGGACGTTCTTCAGGTACCAGTCGTAGTTCTCCACTCCAACACCGGATGGGCCGGTCTTCTTCGGCGCCTCTGCCTCGACCCACGAAGCGAAAGCGTCCGTCGCCGCCTTCGCCTCTTCCGCGGCTCGCGCGGAGACCACTCTCGGCATCCGTCAGACGGGAAATCAGGCCGCGCCAGATCCGCGCTCTGGTCCTTCAGGCTCCTGGCGCCGCGGGTCCAGATGTCCTTCTGATTTCCCGTCAAGTTCGCCTTCGCCTGCTCGAGGAGCTTCGGGACGGCCCGGATCCCCGCCTCGACCATCGCCGCGTCCTGCGGGGAGAGAGGAAAGGCGTAGCTCCAGAGCTCGACCGCGCCGAGCGCGAACGGCCCTTCCCGCGCGGGCTGGTCGCTCTCCGCGGCGAACACCGTCACGTAGAACGCGGGGTTGTTCGTCCAGGGCGAGAGCACGCGATGATCGAAGTCGAGACCGTTCATTTCCGCTCGCACGATGTGGTAGTCCACCTGCTGCGGAATCGGCCACGAAGAGGGGTCGATCGCTTTCAGCCGCGCCTGGTAGCCGATGAGAGCGCGGCGCTGCTCCGCCATCGCGGCCGCGGTGTAATCCGGCACACCGTCCACGAGCCGCGGCTTCTGGAAGTCCCGCCACTCGCCGAAAAGCGTGACGAGGTCCTCGTACCGCGTGCTCGACGGAGCGCTCGCGGGAGTGCCGTCGCGGCTGGTGCAGCCGACGCCGAGAATTCCAACGAAGAGAAAAGTAAGCGCGATCGCGATCAAGGACAAGGACCAGGGAAATTGCATGGGCTCGCTCCGGACTATGTAGTGCTCGCCTCGCGCTTCGCTCGGCGCGCTCCCTCGCTCTCGCTCGGGTTGGGCGGCAATTCTGCGCCGGCGGAGCGCGCGCGTCAACCGCAAGCTTGACGGGTGGAGCGCTTCCGCGATAGAGCATCCTGGCGATGGACGGAGTGAGCATCACGGAGGCGAGGGACGAGGAGCGCGAGTGGAGTGCCACTCTTTTCGCTCGATCCGAGCCCTGGATCACTCTGGGAGCTACGCTCGAGGACTGCCGGGGGCTTTGCCGCGACCCCGAGTATCTTATTTATGTAGCGCGCGTCGAGGGGCCGCCTCTCGCAGCCGTCGTGCTGCAGCGCCGGGGAGTCGCGGGCTCACCTTACGTGAAGTCGATCGCTGTTGACTCGGAGCGCCGCAGCCAGGGGATCGGCAGCGCGCTTCTGGCGTTCGCGGAGAGCCTTTTCCGCCGCGAATCGCGCCACCTGTTCCTCTGCGTCTCCTCGTTCAACCAGCGCGCCTATTCGTTCTACGAGCGACACGGATACCAGGCGGTCGGAGTGCTGGAAGACTACGTCATCGAGGGAGCGTCGGAAATCCTCATGCACAAGCGCCTTCGATGAAGGACGGCTCGCCCTGGCCGCTCGTGGGGCTCCTGGCCGCGACGGCGACCGCGGGCTACCTTTGCCGGGTCAACATCTCGACAGCGGGAGTGCTCTTGATGGAGGA
This sequence comes from uncultured Acidobacteriota bacterium, assembly GCA_963820855.1. Lineage (GTDB taxonomy): Bacteria > Acidobacteriota > Vicinamibacteria > Marinacidobacterales > SMYC01 > DAISKN01. Next base: position 178,895 of record CAWGBY010000028.1, on the reverse strand, counting down.
GCTCTCGCTCTCACAAGTGGCCATGGGGCGAGTCTTCAGCGCGTTCCTCCTCGGCTACGCGCTCTGCCAGATTCCGGCGGGAGCGATCGCGGATCGCTTCGGGGCGAAGCGAACCTTGCGCGCGGCCGCTCTCTCCTGGACGGTGTTGACCGCGGCCCTGTGCACGGTCGGATGGGAAGCTCTCCCGTTCGCGCCAGTCGCCCTTCTTCTCGGTCTGCGGTTCCTGCTCGGAGTCGCCGAGTCGCCCACTTATCCCGGCGCCGCGGCGGGAGTCGCAAAATGGGTCCCGCCGGAGCACCAGGGCCGGGCTACGGGTATCGTGGTCGGATCGATCGGTGTCGGTTCCGCCCTCGCACCGCCGCTGGTCTCGAGTGTGATGCTGATCTGGGGATGGCGCGCCGCGCTCGCGGTTTCTTCGCTTCCAGCGCTCGCCGTCGCTCTTCTCTGGACCAGAGTCAAGGTCCCCGCTCCTCGCATCGATTTTGAGCGCGGGGCTGAGGGAGATCTTCCGGCACCGCGGAAAGGGTGGAGCTTCTTTCTTCTGACCCTGAGCTACGGGTTGCAAGGCTACCTCGGCTATATCTTCGTGTTCTGGTTCTACCTGTACCTGGTGCAGGAGAGGAAATTCGGCCTCCTGGAAGGGGCCTGGGTCGCGAGCCTCCCCTGGCTCCTCTCCATCGTCTCCATTCCGCTCGGGGGCTATCTCTCCGATCGGCTGGTGGCGGGTCCTCTAGGTCCGGTCTGGGGACGCCGTCTCGTGCCCCTTCTGGGTCTTTCGCTCGCGGGGATCCTGACCTCCGTGGGAGCGCATACCGAAAGCGCGGCCGTTGCCGCCTCGTCCCTCGCTTGCGCGACGGCGTTCGTACTCTGCGTCGAGGGGCCTTTCTGGGCAACGATGATGGCTCTTGCCGGAAGCAAGAGCGGCACCGCCGGCGGAATCATGAACATGGGAAGCAATCTGGGCGGGCTCATTTCTCCCGTTCTGACACCGCTCCTCGCACAGCGGATCGGGTGGGAAAGCGCACTCCACGTCGCGGGCGCTTTGAGCGTCGTTGCGGCGGCGCTCTGGCTCGGGATCGATCCCGCCCCTCGAAGAACCTGAGATAGGATTGGCCCATGGATCGCGAGGCGGCCGCTCGAGTGGTGTCGGAAGCAGACGTCGTCGTGGTGGGCGGAGGACCCGCGGGGCTCGCCGCCGCGGTCGCCGCCTCCCGCAACGGAGCGAAAGTCACTCTCGTCGAACGCTACGCGCAGCTCGGCGGTCTCGCGTCGGGCGCCATGGTCCTGGTGCTCGACGACATGTGCAACGGCAGCGAGATTACCGTCAAGGGACTCTGCCAGGAGATGATCGACCGCATGGCCGCGATGAAGCTCGCGGTCTTTCCTCCCGAGCAGGACCGCCTCGCGGACGAGTCCTTGTACCGGAAGTGGGCCCGATGGGGCCTCTACGACTATTACGCGCGAACCAAGCCGGCTCCGGTTTGCTACGCCGCCGCTTTCGACCCGGAAGGATGGAAGAGGGCCTCGGAGGATCTGGTCCGGGAGAACGGCATTCACCTGCGCCTCCATTCCTGGTTCTCGTCGCCCATCATGGTCGGCGACAGGATCAAAGGAATCGTTTGCGAGACGAACGACGACCGACAATCGATACGGGGGGAGGTCGTCATCGATTGCAGCGGCGATCTCGTCGTCGCATCGAGAGCCGGCGCTCCCTTCATCGGCGGCTCGTATTTTCTGACCACCGTTTTTCGCCTCGGCGGCGTCGATACCGATGCCGCGGAGCGGTTCGAGTACGAATCGCACGAGGCCTACGCCGAGGTCGACCGAAGGGCGAAGGAGATCCTCGGCGGCTCGTGGGACAAATGGTGGCTCAAGACGCCTCTTCCTGGAATCGTCTGGTGCAACTGCCCCCACATGCGGAACTACGATGGGGTGAAGATCGAGGATTTGACGGCGGCGCAGCTCGAAGGCAGGCGGCGCATCGACGAGCTCTTCGCGTACGTTCGAGGAAGCTATCCGGGATTCGAGAAGAGCTATATCGTCGACCTCGCTCCCCAGATCGGAGTGCGGCAGACGCGCCTTCTCGACGGCGAGTACGTCGTCACCAAGGAAGACGTTCAGGATCGGGTGCACTTCGCGGACAGCGTCGCGCGCGGCCGCGATTATTACACCCCGTATCGCGCGCTCGTTCCAAAGCGGGTCGAACAGCTTCTGGTGGCGGGACGTCACTACTCGGCGACGAGCATCGCGCAGCGCACCTCCCGCGAGATCCCTCCCTGCATGGCGATGGGCGAAGCGGCGGGCACCGCGGCGGCCATGGCCCTCGCCGCGGGAGGGCTGGTGCGCGAGATCGACGTCTCGAAGCTCCAGAAGAACCTTCGCGCGCAGGGCGCCGACCCAGGGGATGTGCCTTCCCCGAACGCAACATTCGTCGAGCAACGGGGCCCGGAGGGCCCCATCCTCCCCGCGCGAGGAGCGCGGGGAGCGAGCGAGCGAAGAGCGAGCGAGCACTGAGGATGACTCTCCCCCTCACGGGTGTCAAGGTCATCGACCTCACCCAGGTCATGCTCGGACCCTGCGCCACCCAGTTCCTCGGGGATTTCGGCGCCGACGTCATCAAAATCGAGCGGCCCGGACAAGGTGACCTGTCCCGCTGGTCGATCCCGGATCCGGCAGGGCTCGACAATCCCGTTTTCGCGAGCCTCAACCGCAACAAGCGTAGCGTCGCCCTGAACCTCAAGCACGAGAGCGCGAGAGAGATCGTGCGGGAGCTCGTCCGCGCCGCCGACGTCATCGTCAACAATTTCCGTCCCGACGTGATGGAGAGGATGGGCCTCGGCTACGACCGGCTTCGCCAGGAGAACCCCCGGATCATCTTCGCCTTCGGCACCGGGTTCGGGAAGAGCGGTCCTTACGCGCACAAAGGCGGCCAGGACGTCCTCGCCCAGGCGATGACCGGAGTCATGGCGCGGAAGGCCGACCCTGACCATCCGCTCGCGATCTACGCGACCGCCCTCGCCGACTACTCGGCGGCGATGCACCTGGTCCAGGGAATCCTCCTCGCGCTCCTTCAGCGCGAGAAGACGGGACAGGGCCAGATGGTCGACGTCTCGCTCTACGATTCCATGCTGTCGATGCAGACCCAGGAAGCGTCGATGTGGCTCATGCGCAAGGAAGATCTCAACTGGGCGGCGATGCCGCTCTCCGGGGTCTTCGAAACGAAGGATGGCGCCCTCGTGCTGGTGGGCGCCTTCAAAGAGAATCCGCTCCGCGATATTTCCACGGCTCTCGCGATCGACGATCTTTCGCGCGAAGAGCGATTCTCAACGATGGAGAGGATGCGGGAGAACCGCTCCGAGCTCCAGGGAATATTCCGGAAGCGGTTCCGGCAAGAGAGCACGGCTCACTGGATCCAAAGGCTGGAGGCGCAGGATCTTCTGTGCTCGCCCGTGAAGTCCCTGCGCGAGGCGCTCGACGATCCCCAGACGAGAGAGAACCAGATGCTGGTCGAGATCGGAAACGGGCGTTCCGAAGTTCGCATGGTGGGAACGCCGGTGCACCTCTCGGCGGCGCCTCTCGAGATCCGCCACGCTCCGCCGCGGCTCGGCGAGCATACCGACGTCGTGCTTGGCGAGCTCGGCTACGACGCCGCTCGAATCGAAGGACTCAAATCGGAGGGAGTCGTGGCTTGACCGTCCGCTACGAGGTCCTCGAGCACGTCGCGACAGTGACCATCGACCGGCCCGACGTACGGAACGCGGTCGACGCCGCTACCGAACGAGCCCTCCAGGAAGTCTGGGCTCGCATCGAGTCCAATCCCGAAGTGCGCGTTGTGGTCCTCACCGGCGCCGGCGACAAAGCTTTCTCCGCGGGCGCCGACATGAAGGCCGCTTCTGCCGAGGACTCCGTCAGCGGGCTCGAGTACTGGGCGAAACCGCGGCCGGGCGGGTTCGGCGGAATCGCCCTCCGCACGACCCTCGACGTCCCCGTCATCGCTCGCGTGAACGGATTCGCTCTCGGAGGCGGCTTCGAGATGGTCCTCGGCTGCGACATCGTCGTCGCCTGCGAAGAAGCCGAGCTCGGATTTCCCGAGCCCAGGGTCGGACGGCTTCCTCTCGACGGAGGCATGGTTCTTCTTCCGCGCCTCGTGCCGGAGAAGTGGGCGCTTTCGGTCCTCCTCACCGGGCGCCGCGTGTCCGCGGCCGAAGCTCATCTCATGGGCCTGGTGACGGAGGTAGTGCCGAGAAAGGATCTCGATGCGACCGTGGATCGCTGGGTGCACGAGATTCTCGCCTGCGCTCCGCTCTCGCTTCGCGCGATAAAACAGGTGGTCAAGCGGACGGCGGGGCTCTCTCCGGAGGAAGCTCAGGCGCTGCGGCTTCCGGCAGTGATGTCCGCTCTCGCGTCCGAGGATGCGGAGGAGGGCGTCCGAGCGTTTCGCGAGAAACGAAAACCCCGGTGGAGCGGCCGGTGAGCTTTCTGCTCCTCGCGGTCGCGCTCTCGTTCTCCGAGCGCTTCGACGCCATTCGTCGAGAGGCGACGCCGGAAGAGTTGTACCGCGTCCTCTACGATCTTCCGAAGGGCGGTGACCTTCACGATCATCTCGGGGGCGCCGTTTTCCCCGAAACCTGGTTCCGGCTCGCGGCGGAGGGCGGAACGTTCTACACCCGCGTGCGCCTCTCCGACTGCGGCCTCAGCTGTCCTTCGCCAAATCTCCAATTCCATACCGTTCTCGAGTCCACCTGGGGCCAACTCACACCCTGCTGCCGGTCCGAGTACGAACCGCTCGCGGAGCTCGACGCTGATCGGAAGGCGTCGTGGATGTCCGCCATGCGGCTCGATCTCCCCGGAGAAGGCCGCGACGAGTTCTTCGAGACGATCTGGCCGAGGCTCAACGACCTCATCGACCAGGCGCCCATCCTCGCGGAAGCCGCGGTCGAGAACCAGAAGCTCTTCGCTCACGAAGGCGTGAGCTACGTGGAGTTCCAGCTCAGCCCGTTCAACCGCCGGGTCGGCGAGCGGGTGCTTTCGGCGGACGAATTCAACGATCTCCTCGAAGAGCGGCTGGCCCGCGAGGACTCGCGAGCCACCGGGGTCGTCGTCCGCTTGCAGGCGAACGTCCTGCGGTTTCACCGGGAAGCCGAGAAACTGGTCGAAGACAGCTGGGCGTTCGTCGATCGGAATCGAGACCTCTGGGTGAGCGTGAACCTGGTGGGCCGCGAGGACAACGATAAAGGCTATCCCTTGCGGTTTCTCGAAACGTTCCGCCAGATGAGGCGTCGTTATCCTCGAATCGGGCTCGCCATTCACGGCGGAGAGGTCGATGAGCCGAACCAGCACGTGCGCGACACGCTCCTCCTCGGCGCCGATCGCATCGGCCACGGAACCAATCTGGTAACGGACCCCGAGACCCTCCTCCTCATGCGCAGCGGAAAGTTCGCGGTCGAGATCAGCCTCGTGAGCAATCGTCTCCTCGGCTACGCCGAGGAACTGTCGGATCACCCTTTCCCAGAGCTCCTGCGTCTCGGAGTTCCCGTGTGTCTTTCGACGGACGATCGCGGGATGTGGGATTCCAACATGACCGACGAGTGGTACGAGGCGGTGACCCGCTTCAACCTCAGTTGGGAGGAGATCCTCGAGCTCGGCCGGAACAGCCTCGAGTTCGCCTTCGTTCCGAAAGAGCTCAAGGCGAAGCTCCGCGAGGACTACGAGCGCGACGTCGCGGCTTTCGCGGCAAGGTACTCGGAAGAGAACTGGCGGGAACAGGCGCTACGAGTCGACGCGCGCCCCTCGGGCTACGCGCGTCGCTACCTTCTGGCCCGATGAACGTCCGGGAGCAAAACCATGTCCCAAGACGACTACTCCCGTGCCGCGCGAAGGTGCGACATCATCATGAAGGGCGGGATCACGAGCGGCATCGTCTATCCGAAAGCGGTGTGCCGGCTCGCGCTCGAGTATCGATTTCGCGCCATCGGGGGAACCTCCGCGGGCGCCATCGCCGCGGCGGCGACGGCCGCGGCGGAGTACGGGCGTCTCAAGGGATCGGGAACTTCGTTCGGCGAGCTCGCCACTCTCCCCGAGACCCTCGCTCGAGAGAGCACTCCGGGCGCGGGCTCGCGCCTCTTCCGGCTCTTTCAGCCGCAGCCTTCGACCGCCCGACTCTTTCGTACTCTCACCGCGGCCATTCGCGGTAAGCGCGGGCTCGGAGGTTTCGCCAAGGCGGCGTTGCGGAACTACGTTCTTCCCGCCTTCATTGGCTTCGTCTCGGTGCTGCTCGTGCCGCTCCTGAGCCGCCCCTCCGGATTCCTCGGTTGGCTTCCGTGGATCCTCCTTGCGGTCGTCGGCGGCGTCATCGGGTCGGCTCTCGGTCTCCGCCACGACGTCCGAACAAAGGTCCCGGGGAACTTCTACGGTCTCACGACGGGCATGGGGGACCAGAGGGCGTTGACCCCGTGGCTCTACGATCTCCTTCAGCGCCTGGCGGGAAAACCGCGGAACCAGCCCCTCACCTTCGGAGATTTGTGGGGAGACGACCCGTCGCGGAAAGAAATCGATCTGCAAATGATGACGACCTGCCTCACCCGCGGGACGGCCGTATCGACTTCCGTTCGCCGAGCAGGAAGAACGCCTCTTCTTCTTTCGACGCGTGGACCTCCACACTCTCTTCCCGACAGAAGTCGTCGAATGGATGGCCGAACATGGACGGACGCCATCCGATGGACGCCCGGGAGACGAGTTCCTTCCCATGCCGCTCGGAAAAGACTTCCCGGTCATCGTCGCGACGCGCATGAGCCTCAGCTTTCCCTTCCTGATCAGCGCGGTTCCTCTGCAGGCGATCGACTACACGCGCGACGTCGAGGAGCAGAGGCCCGAGCCCTGCTGGTTCTCGGACGGCGGCATCTCGAGCAACTTCCCCGTTCATTTCTTCGACGCGCCGCTGCCGGGCTGGCCCACGTTCGCCATCAACCTGCGCTACTTCGAAGAGAAGCCGGACAAGCGCGTCGTGATGCCGAAGCGGAACCAGGACGAGATCGCCGACGCCTTTCATCGTTTCGAGAAGAACGGAATCTTCGGCTTCGTTCGCGCGATCTTCGACGGAATGCAGAACTGGCAGGACAACGCCCAGGCCAAGATGCCGGGATTCCGGGATCGCATCGCCCACATCTGTCTCGGGCCGGGTGAAGGCGGCCTCAACCTCGACATGCCCGAAAGCATGGTGAAGTCGATCGCGGATAGCGGCACGCGGGCCGGGCTCCTGCTCTCCCGCCGCTTCGCGCCAGGAAGTCGCGCGAAGCTCAACTGGGACAACCACCGCTGGGTTCGCTTCCGGTCGATGATGGCGTCTCTCGAGGAGATGATCGAAAAGCTCGGTCCGCGCCTGTCGCCGGATTTCGAGCCGCCGCAGCCCGGGGATGAGACCTACTGGTCGCTCGTCGAACGGGACAGTGATGCGCTTCCGAGCTACGTCTGGAAGTCGCCCGCGCAGAGGGAGGAGGCCCTCCGCGTCGTCCAGCAGCTGGTGAAGCTCGCCGCCGCGTGGTCCGACACTCCCGAAACGCTCGCGAACGGCGCGCCGCGCCCGATGCCCGAGCTTCGCGCTCGACCGAGGATCTGAAGGAGGCTCCATGGAAACGCGGTATCGCATCCCGATCTTCGTGGCGCTCGCGGTGCTCGCACAGTTAGACTCCTCGGCCACGCAGCGCGCGCAGCCCGCGCTCGACAAACTCCGATCCCTCGAGGGGACGTGGGCGGGTCCGGCGGTGTGGGATCAAGCCGGAACGAAGGGTAACGTCGACTTCGAGGTCTCTTACCGAGCGACTTCGGCGGGTAAGACCGTGCTGGAAACCATGATGCCGGGAACACCGGGCGAGATGGTGACGACGTACTTCCTCGACGGCGACGACCTGGTCCTCGTGCATTACTGCACTGCGGGAAACCAGCCGCGCATGAAGCTCGAGCCTTCTTCCTCGCCCGACGACTTCTCCTTTCGCTGTCTCGGCGGAACGAACATGACGGAGTCGGACTCTCACATGCACTCCGTGCGCCTCACGATCGTGGACGCCCAACACCTGCGAGGAGAGTGGAGCTCGGTCAAAGGCGACGTCGTCGAATGGGTGGCCCAGGCCGATCTAAAACGCCGTCCTTGACTCGGCATCGCACGGCGGATAGCCTTTCGCTCCGACGTGCCGGGCTCTCACATCACCGCCATCGACTGGGCGGTCATCGGCCTCTACTTCGCGATTCTTCTCGCCGTCGCCTGGTGGGTCGTGCGGCAGGGGAAGGACACCGCGGCGGATTATTTTCTCGCCGGACGTGACCTGACCTGGTGGCTCGTCGGGGCTTCCATCTTCGCCTCCAACATCGGCTCGGAGCACGTGGTGGGCCTCGCCGGCTCCGGGGTCACCGACGGCGTCGCGATGGCGCACTACGAGCTCCACGCCTGGTGTCTCCTGGTGCTCGCCTGGGTGTTCGTACCCTTCTATGCGCGCTCGATGGTCTTCACCATGCCGGAGTTTCTCGAGCGCCGCTTCTCCGTTGAATCGCGCTATGTCCTCTCCATCGTCTCGCTCATCATCTTCGTAGTTTCGAAGATGGCGGTTGGGATCTACGCCGGTGGGGTCGTCTTCGGAACGCTTCTACCGGAGATGCGTCTCGAGCTCGGCGGCCTTCACATCGACGCGTTCTGGATCGGCTCGGTCGGGGTCATCGCACTGACCGGGCTCTACACCATTCTCGGCGGGATGCGGGCCGTCGCCTACAACGACGCGATCCAGGTGGTCATCCTCATCCTCGGCTCGGCGCTTCTCACCCTGTACGGGCTCGCGGAGCTCGGCGGATGGAGCGAGCTCCGGCAGTGGGTTGGCTCCGACATGCTGAACCTCTGGAAGCCGCTCATTCCTCCGGGGGTCGAGGGAACCTGGGCGCCGGTCCTCGAGAAAAACGCCGCGGGGGACGTGGTCCGGCAAGCCTGGTACTTCAACGGGAACTTCCCGTGGCTCGGGATGCTCTTCTGCGCTCCGATCATCGGCCTCTGGTACTGGTGCACCGACCAGTACATCGTGCAGCGGGCGCTCGGAGCGCCGAACGAGTCGGTCGCTCGCCGCGGCAGTATCTTCGCGGCCTTTCTCAAGCTCTCGCCGGTCTACCTCTTCATCATTCCGGGCCTCATCGGCTATGCCCTCGCGAAGAGCGGAAAGGTTCCGGAGCTTTGCGTCATGCTCGGCCCCGACGGCGATGCCATACCCGCCGTGGCGCAGGGCGCCTTTCCGATGATGGTGCAGTACCTGCTCCCTCCGGGCATCCGGGGAATCGTGGTCGCCGGACTTCTGTCCGCGCTCATGAGCTCTCTCGCCGGCGTCTTCAACGCCAGCTCGACGCTCGCGACGGTCGACCTGTACCAGAAATGGAAACCTCACGCGAGCCAGCACCAGATCGTGCGCACCGGACGGATCGCGACCGCGGTCATGGTCGTCATCGCCATCGCCTGGATCCCGGTGATCAAGAACGCGGCGGGCCTCTACAACTACCTGCAGGCGATTCAGGGATATCTCGCTCCGCCGATCTTCGTGGTGTTCTTTCTCGGCGTCCTCTGGAAACGCACCAACGCACAGGGCGCTCTCGCGGCGCTCGTCGTCGGGTTCGCGATGGGTCTCTTCCGAATGGCCGTCGATACTCCGGTCACCATCGGGCTCGCTGGCTTCGAGAACGGCTACGCCCCTGGCTCCTTCCTTTGGATCTGCAACAACACCTACTTCCAGTATTTCAGCGTTCTGATCACGCTGGTTTCCGCCGCGGTGATGGTGGGAGTGAGCCTCGCGACCGCGCCACCGGACGAAGCGAGAATCCGTAGCCTGACTTTCGGAACGGAGACCGAAGAAGATCGCGCCCGCACCCGCGCCGGTTGGGACTTCCGGGACGTGGCGGCATCCGCCTTCATTCTGATTTGTATTCTCGGAGCGTACCTCTACTTCCGCGGGATAGAGGGTCACCGTCCGAGGACCTTCTTGATGTAGTCCACCTCGTCCGCGTCGAACGGAGTCCCGTCGGGGCGAAAGATGTCGTGGAACCAGACCGCGGGCTCGCTCGCGTAACGCTCGCTCCAGGAGTCCCAGGGGTAGATGGTCTGTGTTTTCCCCGCGACCAGACCCCAGTTGTAGGCGGCGATCTTCTCTTCCTTGAGGTAGCCGAGAACGGGGTCGAAGCGGCTTCCTCGCGGCCGCGCCATGTACTCGGTGCAGAGGATCGGTCGATCGTAACGGCGGAGATCCAGCACCCGTTCGCGGAGCTCGTCGAGCGTTCCGTAGTTGTGGAAGCTCACCACGTCCGACTCTTCGAGCATCAGGGCTTCGATCGGCGCGAGCGGTTTGCCTTCGGGCCAGGGTCCCATCCAGACGCCGGCGGTCAAAGGCTGCGACGGCTCCGCCTCCCGCGCCCAGTGGAACACTTTCTTCAACAGCATCGCCGCCTTCTCGGGTTTGTCCGGGAGCTCGCTCGTTCCGTAGGAGCTCTCGTTCCGATTGTCGGGCTCGTTGAAGACGTCCCAGACCTGAACGCGGCGATCGCCGCGGAAACGATGGATGGTGCCGTAGACGTAATCGCGCAGGCCGTCGTGTCTGTTCCGGGTCGCCGAGAACCGAGGCTCCCGGGCTCTGCACCCAGCCGGAGTTGTGGACGTGCGGGCGGGGAGCGCGCTGTCTTCCGACTTCGGTTCGGGTCCCAGACTCCGTCGAAGAGAACCAGCATCACGCCGATGCCGTGGTGGTCGCAGATCTCGAGAAACCTGTCCACTCGATCGAGGAAACCTTTCTCCTCCCACAAAAGGTGATGGAGAAAGACCCGCATGCTGTTGAACCCGAGGGCCGCCGCGTAGCCGAGCTCCCGATCGAGGGTCTCCGGATCGAAGGTGTCCGCCTGCCACATCTCGAGTTGATTGATGGCCGTCGACGGAATGAAATTGGCCCCGGCGAGAAACGGCTGCTGCCGATACCAGCTCCAGGCCTGCTCGGGAGTGAGGCGCTCGCGAGCGTCGGCGATGGCCGGCGCTAACCACAGAAGCGCGAGGAGGAAGCGTTTCAACGACCCCGCCTCAGCAGGTCGCCCCTCTCTTCGAGAAAACCTTCGACGGCGGAAACGAGCCCTTCGCACTCCGCGTCACCGAGGACGAGAGAGCCCGCGATCATCCCGCGCCGTGCGACGTAGTGGCCGCGCGCCAGGAGGTCGAAGAAGAAGAGCTCCGTGAGCGAAGGGTCGCTGCGATCGGCGTCGGCTTCACTCGCGATCTCGCCCTCACAGAAGTGAACCGCCATCATCGAGCCCATGCCGGTGAACTGGAGGACCGCCCCCGCTTCGCGAGCGAGGTCGTTGAGCCTTCCGCGGAGTCGATCGAAGCGCTCGTTCATCGCGATCTGCGCTTCCTTCGTGAACGCCTCCGTGAGGCCGCGGTAGCCCGCGCAAAGGGTCATCGTGTTGTTGTTGAACGTTCCGGCGTGAGGCAGAGCGTCGGCCCGGGCGGGATCGAAGAGGCCCATCACGTCCGCCCGACCGCCGAAGCCGCCGAAGGACATGCCCCCGCCGATGTATTTGCCGATCGTGGTCAAATCGGGAACGACGCCGTGCACCGCGGAGAGACCGCCGGGAGCGAGCCTCGAGGTCATCACCTCGTCGAAGACGAGAAGCGCTCCCACCCGGGTCGCCGCCTCCCGAAGCGCCACGAGGAACTCGCGCTTCGCGGGAATGCATCCACCCGATCCCTGCATCGGCTCGATGAGGATTGCGGCGAGATCGTCCCGATTCCGCTCGACCAGCGCGAGCGCCGCGGCCGTGTCGTTGTACGGAGCGACGCACGAACGGAAACGGGGCGTTCACCGGCTGCGGTCGGGTCCGGAGTGGCGGAAGTAGAGAACCGCTCCGTGGTATCCCCCTGCGAACACCATGACTTTCTCGCGGCGGGTGAAGGCGCGCGCCGCGACCAGAGCCATGAGGTTCGCTTCCGTGCCCGAGTTCGTGAAGCGAACGAGCTCGAGGTTCGGCATCCGCGCGCGCACCGCTTCGGCGAATCGGAGCTCGAGCGGAGAATGGCCTCCCACGTTGAGACCGAAGGCGAGCGCTTCCTCGACGGCGCGCCGGATGACCGGATGCGAATGCCCGTACACCCCGGCGGTGTACTCGGAGAGGAAATCGACGTACTCGTGACCGTCGGCGTCCCGCAGGCGGGCCCCTTCCCCGTGGACGAAGCGCAGCGGAAACGGAGAATGAAAGAGCACCGTCCGCGTATTGCCTCCAGGAAGGTGCCGAGAGGACTCCCGGTGCAGCCGAAGACTCTCCGGGTTGGCTTCCGCGTAGCGCTCGCGAGCCGCGTGGAGCGCCGTGGAAACGGTGAGGCTCATCGTGCTCATGATCCGAATTAGAGCGGATTCGGCAACGATGTTCAACCCGGGGAAGAAACGCAGAGACCCAAAGGGGGGGAAAGTCGCCAGGACGGATTCGGTATTTCCTTTGCTGTTCTCTGCGACTCTGCGCCTTTGCGCTCGATCCCTCCTCCCACCGCGTGGAGCAAGTTTTTGCGCTGATTGGTGGCGGCTGGAGGCTGATGGCTAGCGGCTGGTGCTAGCGTTTCGAAGTTAACCGACGCGCGCGGCCGGGGAAAGCCGGCACGTCACCACGGCGTCAATTTATCGGAATGCACGATGCCCAGACCTGATTGAAAAACTCCTTGTAGCGCCGATAAATTCCCGAGTGCGATATGGCGACGAAGACCTCATCACGCATCCCGGAGCGACGGCTCTGCTCCAATTGTGCGATCCTCCCCAGACGATCGTGCGGCCGGGCTGGCCATCATACTTCCCCTGGTACAGCATCATCTTGCTGTGAATCCGCAATTTTATCTGCCTGGCGTAGTTCGATGCCCGCAGAAGTCAGCCGTTCGAGAGCTCCCGAGGTTATATTCGTGTAGGCGACCTGTACGCGGCAGATGCCGTTGATCCGTATCAACTGGTCGAGAATGGCCCCGCGAGAGATGCTCAGATTGGCGACCTGAAGGGTGCAACCTCGCTGGTCGGCATCGATCCGCGACAGCGCCATCGCCACCTGGTCGCCCGTGGCCTGCGGAGCATACGAGATCTCGGTGTTGGCGCTCGGGATGACATGATGCCCGCGCCCCGCGACGTTGTAGAAATCACTCGATCGGCTCTGCTGGTAGAAACGCACGAAGGACTTGAGGTACGCCGCGTAGAGCTCTTCGTTGTCGTTCACCACGAACGCGTCGTTGAACTGCTTGCCGCTTGTATCGGTCAGGTTGTAAGACGTCACCCAGGTCGAGTATCGCCGTCTGACGCCGTCGACCACCGTGTTCGAGAAATACCAGTTCTTGATGTGGTGCGTCGCTCCGAACAACCGAGCTCACGCACGAAGTGTAGGTGTACGGGATGGTACCGCACCACTTGTGGCGCGTGCCGAAGAACCGTTCGAGTGCCCAGCCCTGTGGGTATTCATCTTCGGGTACCCTCATTCCAGCCCCATCGTGCACCATATAGACAGCCACCCCGCGGCGATTCGCCGCTTTCAGCGCCTCCGTGAATACCCCGAGGTCGATCGAGCTGATATGAACGTAGATCTCGGATCCGGGCACCGCGCCATTGATGTAGGCCAGGAGCTTGTTCCGAATCGTCAAGGCCGGGATGCGGTGACCCGGAGGCATCGGGCGTCGGGATGTTGAAGTAGGAAAGGTAGTCGCCCACCGTCGCGGCTTCGCCTTCAGGAGGCGTTTCGACACTCAACGCAATCCCGGTGCAGAGCAAGAACGCGGCCACTGCGGTCACGACCTTCCGTCTCATCATGTCACTCCTTAACTGATTTGAGAGCCGTAAGCGATTTCGGCCGTTGCAAAAACTGGACCAGGCAGACGAGCAGGAAGGAAAGCGATTTTCTGCGCTAATTGAATAGAGGCGAAGCCAGGCTGTAGCGCAGCGCACTACATGGAAGCAAGAGGTCATAGGGCTCACGCGTCCCGCCTCCCACCGCTTGAAGCGAGGCGCGTCAGGGCGGACGGTTGCTGTGCTAGTGTTTTCAGATGTTCTCCGACGTGCGCCTCGCCATTCGCGCTCTCTCGAGAAAACCCGGCTTCACGCTCGTAGCAGCCCTCACCTTCGCCCTCGGCATCGGAGCGACGACGGCCATTTTCACCCTCATCGAAGGAGTGCTGCTGCGGCCCTGGGTTACGAGAACGAGATCGAGGCTCTACGCGGTCACCGCGTCCGATCCATCCCAGAACGTCGAGCGGCGGGGGAACTACCTTCCCGATTTCTGGTTCTTCCGCGAGAACGCGCGCTCGTTCGAGGAGCTCGCGTTCTACGGCTGGCGCTCGATGACTCTCGAGGAGCCCGGGAGCGTCCAGCAGATTCGCACGGTCGTCGTCTCCGCCAACCTCTTCCGCATGCTCGGCGTCGCGCCCGCGCTCGGACGACAGCTCGAGGCCGAGGACGAGATGCCGGGCCGCGGCCGGGTCGCCCTCGTGAGCCACGGTTTCTGGGAGCGCCTGTTCGGCTCGGATCCGTCGATCCTCGGAAGGACGATTCGCATCGACGGCGTTCCCATCCAGATCGTGGGAGTGATGCCGATGGAAACGTCGCTCCCGTCGCCGCAAGCCGAGCTGTGGCTTCCCGTGGGCTACCTCGAGGCCTACGCCGAGAGCGAGTTCGGCCGCGAGGAGCGCGATTTCACCATCGTGGGGCGTCTCGCCGAGGGCGTCGACCCGGCCGCCGCGTCTCTCCGAGCTTCGAAGTCTCAACCGCGACGCTCGCGGAGTCGTTTCCCGCGACCAACGCCGGCTGGGAGGTCGAGCTTCTCCCGTTCCGCGATCTCGTCGTGGGAAGCGCCGAGCTTCCTCTCTGGGTGGCGTTCGCCGCGGTCGCGGCCGTCCTGCTCATCGCCTGCGCCAACATCGCGAACCTGGTCCTGGTCCGGGGTCTCGGGCGCGAGCGCGAGGTGGCGGTGCGCCGCGCGCTCGGCGCCGGGAGCGGGCGCATCGTGCGCCAACAGGTGGTCGAGAGCCTGGTTCTCACGTTCCTCGGCGGAGCCGCCGGAATCGCTCTCGCCTACGGTCTCACGCGAGCTCATCCTCGCTCTCGAGCCAGGAGTCTTCCGCGGAAAGACGGGATCGAGCTCGGTCTCTCCGCGGCGTTCTTCGTTCTCGCGGTGTGCGGCGATCACCGGAATCGGTTTCGGATCGATCTCCGCGCTCGGTGCGACGCGACGGATTCGGCGAGGCGCTCCGCGGGAGCGCCGGCGGGATCGGCGCGCGCTTCTCCGCCCGGCGCGCGTCGGCGGCTCTTCGTTGCCGGCCAGCTCGCTCTCGCTCTCGCGCTTCTCGTCGGCGGCGGGAAGCCTCTTCACGACGCTCGGCGGCCTGTCGCGCGATCGACCCCGGCTTCGAGCCGAGAGGCGTCTTCTCTTCCCACATCATTCTCGATAACGCTCGCTACCGGGAGCCCGAGGCTCGGCGCCGGTACTTCGAGCGGCTGGTCGGAAGAGGTCCGCGCCATTCCCGGAGTCTCGGCCGCCGCGCTCTCGACCACTCCTCCCGTCCCTCGGCTCGGGATCCAAATGGAGGTGCCTTTCCGAGGTCGTCGAGGGTCCCTTGGTCGATGAGCCCGAAGCGCCCCGCGCCTGGTTCCGCGTCCTCGGCCCCGGCTACTTCGAGACGGCCTGCGCACACCGCTCGTTGCGCGGCCGCGACTTCACCACGCGACGACGACGAGGACGCGACCTCCGGTGGCGGTCGTGAACCAGGTCCTCGCCGCGAAGCGCCTTCGGCGAGCGGGACCCCGTCGGCCGGTCGGCTCCAGATCTCTCGTCTTTGGAGAGCCCCTCGAGGTCGAGGTCATCGGCGTCTCGGCCGGACACGCGTTTCCTGGGACTTGCACCAGAACGCCGGGGCCGGAAGTATTCCTCCCGCACGCCCAGATGCCGTTTCTCGGGATGAGCGTCGTCGCCCGCACGATCGCTCGACTCCCCCGACCTATCGGAGAAGCTCTCGAACGCGCGGTCGCTGTCTCTCGATCCCCTGCAGCCGCTGATGCGGGTCGCGAGCCTCGAAGGAGCGCTTCGCGACACGCTCGCGATGGAGCGGTTCTCGTCGGTGCTCCTTCTGCGTCTTCTCGACCGATCGCCGTCGCTCTCGCCGCGTGCGGAGTCTACGGTGTCTTCGCCTACTGGGTGAGCGAGCGCCGCCGCGAGATCGGACTCCGCATGGCGCTCGGCGCGAGTGTCCGCGGACGTCGAGGGCTCGATTCTCAAACGCGGTCTGAGGATGGTCCTTCCCGGCCTCGCCGTCGGACTTCTCGCCGCCGTCGCCCTCGGGAGAGCGCTCCGGGCCGCGTTCGAGACGGTGGCGCCGCTCGATCCGGTCCTCCTTCTCCCGCCGCGATCTGCTCTCGCTTCTGTCGCGATGGCCGCCTGCTTCGTCCCCGCGCGCCAGGCGGCGCAGGGTCAATCCCACTCTCGCCTTGCGTTCCGACTCGTAGACAGGAGCGCACGTGGATCCGATGTACCTGCCCGAGGTCGAAGCGCACGAGGATTCCGGCTCGCGCGGAGAAGCCATCCAGGCGATGAAGGCGATGGGAGTGCCGGTCCCGCAGATCATGCACCTCTTCGCCTTCAAGGCCGAGCGCACCGACCACCTCTCCCGCTTCACCCAGGGCGTCATGCGCGGACCGTCTCCCCTCTCGCCCGGCCAGAGAGAGCTCATCGCGGCCTTCACCTCGAGCCGCAACCAGTGCCCCTTCTGAATCGGCTCTCACGCCGCGGTCGCGGCGGAGCTCCTGGGCGATCGCGCGTTGGTCGAGGCGGTCCTCGCCGACTATCGGACGCGCGCCGCATCTCCGACCAGGAGAAGGCGCTCTTCGCTCTCATCGACAAAGTGAACCGCGAGTCGACCGAGATTCGGCGTGAGGATCTCGATCGCCGCGCGGGCCGCGGGCTGGACCGACGAAGCCCTCTACGACGCCATCACCGTCTGCGCCCTCTTCAACTTCTACAACGTCTGGATCGACGCGACCGGAGTCCACGACATGCCCGCGGCGGGTTACGAAGCTTCGGGCAAGAGACTCGCGACCGACGGCTACTCCCGCTGATACTTCCGTGCTATAGTTAGCCTCTCCCTGAAGGATATAGGGAGCCGCCTACCTCGAGCGAGGAGCGTGGGAGTCCGGCCGTTCAGCGCCCAATGAGAGCAATTCAAGAAAGGGAAGCATCGAGATGCTGGTGCTCTCCCTCCTCGAAGATCGCCCCCGCCACGGCTACGACATCGGAAAGCGCATCGAGGCCCGCTCCTCCGGGAAGCTCAAGTTCGCCCTTCCGACGCTCTATCCCACGCTCCTCCGGCTCGAGAACCGGGGATGGATCAAGGGACGCTGGGTCGAGAAGCCCGGCGAGCGCCAGCGCTGCTTCTATCGGCTGACGGCGGAAGGCCGGCGCGTCCTCGCACAGAAGCGCGGCACGTGGAGAGACTACGTCGCGGCGGTCGACGAAGTGATGGGCGGAAGCGGTGCCTAACTGGGAAGAGTACGTTCGGGAGAGACTTTCGCTCCCGAACCTACGGCCGGAGCGGGAGTCGCGCATCGCACGCGAGCTCGGAGCGCAGCTCGAGGATTTCTACCAGGACGCGCTCGCGCGCGGAGCGAGCGAGACGGAAGCCGAAGCGCACGCGCGCGCTCAGATCCTGGATTGGGACCTCATGGCCCGTGAGCTGTCCCTCGCCGACCGGAAGGAAGAGCGGCCTCGTCTCGAGCGGTGGTCGGAGAACCGGGAGGAGCGCCTTCGCGACGCGCGAAAGGGAGGGCACTTGCTGGCTGATATCTTGTCCGACACGCGTTACGCGATTCGTGAGCTGGTGAAGAACCCGGGCTTCACGGTCGTCGCCGTCCTCACCCTGGCTCTCGGCATCGGGGCGACGAGCGCGGTCTTCAGCGTGATCGAAGGAGTGCTCCTGCGACCGCTTCCCTACCTCGAGCCGGATCGGGTGGTGCGCGTCTATGAGACCGTCCCCCAGTACGGCCGCTTCTCGGTAGCGCCCGCGAACTTCCTCGACTGGGAGCGTCAGAGCGCGAGCTTCGAGAGCCTCGCCGCGTTCAGCGCCGCGAGTGTGACTTTGACCGACCGGGACGAAGCGGAGCGCGTTCAGACGGCCGAGGTCTCTCACCAGATCTTCGCGGTGCTCGGAATCTCCCCCGTTCTCGGGCGCGCATTTCGATCCGATGAGGATGCGCCCGGGAAGAATTCTGTCGTCATCATGAGTCATGGCGCCTGGCAGCGCCGCTTTGGAGGCGATCCTTCGATCCTCGGGAGAACGCTCACCCTCGACGGCGCTCCTGCGACGGTCGTCGGCGTGATGCCGCCCGACTTCTATTTTCCGACGCGCGCGACGGAGTACTGGACTCCGATCGCGCTCGATGCCGCGAATGCGCCTCGGGGCGCGCACTACCTCGGAGTCATCGCGCGGCTGAAGCCGGAGACATCGATTCCCCTCGCGGCCGCCGAGATGCGCGCGCTCTCGGACCGCCTCGCGCTCGCCTATCCCGCGCCGAACGCCGAGGAATCCGCCGAGGTCGAAGCCCTTCACGAAGGAGTGGTGGGAAGCGTTCGGTCCTCCCTTCTGACACTCTTCGCCGCTGTCGGAATTCTGACGCTGATTGCCTGTGGAAACGTGGCGAACCTTCTTCTGGGAAGGGCCTCGGTGCGAGGCAAAGAGATCGCGGTGCGCGCCGCCCTCGGCGCCTCGCGCTCCCGGCTCGCGCGGCAGATGATGGTCGAAGGCGCCGTTCTCGGGCTCGCTTCGGGATTCCTCGGCCTCGCGTTCGCCTACGCGGCGATCGACCCCCTGCGCCGGCTGAGCGCCGGAGGTATCCCGCGTGTGGAGGAGATATCCATCGACGGCGAGGTCCTTGCGTTCACCTTTTTCGTCTCCATCGTCACGGGAATGTTGTTCAGTCTCGCGCCCGCATGGCAGGGCTCGCGCGCCCGTCCGAGCGATGCGCTGCGGGAAGGCCGCAGTTCGGCCGGCGTCCGCGGCGGGCGGGCGCGAAGCGCGCTCGTCACCGCCGAAGTGGCGCTGTCCCTCGTTCTCCTCGTCGGCGCCTCTCTGCTCCTTCGGAGCTTCCACCGCATCTCGAGCGTCGATCCCGGATTCCGGCCCGAGAACGTCTTCACGTTCAGCCTTTCTCTTCCCGATCGCGCCTATCCCGGCGCGAGCGGTCCCATTCATTTCTACGACGCGCTCCTGGAACGACTCCGCGCGCTTCCGCGTGTGAGATCGGCGGGCATGGTGCAGTCCCTGCCGCTCCGGGACGACTATTTTCTCTCCGTCCTGATCCAGGGGCGGCCGGCGCCGCCCGACGGAGACGAGCCGTCCGCGAACCATCGCGTCGTGAGCCCCGACTACTTCGAGACGATGGGGATTCCCTTGAAGCGCGGACGGGTCTTCAACGAGCGCGACACCGCGGAGACCGCGCTCGTCGCGATCGTGGACGAGGCTTTCGCGAAGCGTCACTTTCCCGGAGAGGACCCGATCGGCCGCGGTATCGATATCGGCAACGGGACCGACGGGTTCTACGAGATCGTGGGAGTGGTCGGGGACGTCCGCCACGACAGCCTGGATCTCTCCCCTCACCCGACGATGTACGTGCCCTACCCGCAGGACGTATTTTCGGCGATGTCCATCGTGGTCCGCGCGGATACCGATCCCTCGCTCCTGACGCCCGACGTTCGAGAAGTGGTCCGCGAGCTCGACGCGAGCCTTTCCACTTACTCGGAGGGTCCGCTTCTGGGCGTACTCGCCGACTCGATCGCGGCGCGCCGCTTCTCGATGCTGCTCCTCGCTCTCTTTGCGGCCATCGCGTCCTTTCTGGCCGCGGTCGGACTCTACGGCGTCGTTTCCTACGCCGTCAGCCGGAGAACGCGAGAGGTGGGACTCAGGGTGGCGATGGGAGCTCCGCCGTCCTCACTGGTGCGCGAGATCGTCGTGCAGGGAATGAAGCCCGCGGTGCTGGGCGTCGGCATCGGCCTCGGAGCCGCTCTCGCCCTCTCGCGTCTCCTCGAAACGCTTCTGTTCGGGGTGACGCCCTTCGACCCCGCGAGCTATGGGGCTACCGCGCTCTTGCTCCTCGTGATTGCGGCGATCGCCTGCTTCGTGCCCGCGCGCCGCGCCGGCTGGATCCGCTCACGCCCTCCGGCACGAGTGATCCCGCTCGATCCCGTCTTCGCCATCCCGGCCATCGAGCTACCGAACGTTGGCGCGTCGGGTCGAGCTTCCTCGATAGGAGATCCTCGAAACAGGTAGGGAGCGGAGCATCCTCCCATAGGGCCTTCCTATACTCTGACCACGAACCTCGTTTCCGATTCGGCGCGACCCCCGTTGTTCTCGTCGCTGACCCGGACCCGGAGAGTGTACTCGCCGGGCGCGCATTTTCGAAGTGGAATCTGTCCCGTCACTCCGACGGGCTCCGATTCGGGACGAAGGAAGTTCGCGGGAACGCCGACCGCGAGTCGCCCGTCGCGCAGGACGAAGAAGTCCACGCGGAGCCGTTTTCGACCGTCGTCGCTCTTGGCCGTCGCCGTAGGCCTCGACGTAGAGCTTCAACGTGTCGTCGCGGGTGAAGACACCGTCCGCCGCGGGAATCACCCGGACCGAGCCGAACTGGAAGGGCCGGTTCTCCGCTGCGTTTCCCGGAAGGATCTCCGCGGCGAGGAAGACCGAGCTCAGAGAGAGGCCGCGGCCGGTCGCGCCGGAACCTCGAGCGGAAGCTCCGCGCTTCCGATGCGGTTCCGGTTTCGATCGCGGACGTAGGCGACGACTCGGTAGCGTCCCGGCGGCGCATCGAGCACCTCTTCGATCGAAAGACGCACCTCGCCGAGCGCCTTCGCCTCCTCGGGGTCGAAGGCGAGCGTCAGCGCATCCTCGACCCGATCGATCTCGACGCCGTCCTCGAGCGACGCGACGATCGCGTAGTCGACGTCGTAGAAGACTTTCTCGCCGTCCTCCCGGGACGACGAGATCTCGATAGGGCACGGCGATCTGGACGGGACTCGGGCTCGCTCCTCGTCAACCCAGACCGCGCCGGCGGCGGCGGTCACCCCGAGATTGCCGAAGGCGGCCCGGGCCTGGACCTCGGTGCGAAGCGAAGGAAGGTTCCGCTCCGGGGTCTTCATCACCTCGTCGACCCGCTGCTGCAGATCGAACTCCCGCATCACCTGGCGCGTTCCATCGACGTCGCGGTAGCGGTCGAGCCCGGTCGCGGGATCGACCTCGCCAATCACCTGCCGCCTCTGGGCGATGGCGTCGAGAGCATTGTTCACGGTGCCGAACTGGTTCCAGACCGAAGCCGAGGTGTCGATGTCCTGCACCAGCTCGAAGTTCCCGGTCCCGTTGAAATCCACGAACTCGAAATCGAAGCTCGCGGGAAAGCCGGGGATATCGAGATTGTTGTAGGTCCAGATTTCGCTCGGCCGCTCGAGGCCGTAGCGACCCATCGGGTTCTGCTGGACCGAATGAGGGGGGCCGAGGATGAGGTAGAGCCGCCCGCGATCGGTCGACCAGCCGGGCCTGCCGGCGCTCAGCCGATTCACGACGAAGGCGTATCGCTCGAGATACTCGCGCCGGTACTCGTTCTCGGCGGTCTGCGGATTCGGATCGCGCCGCGCCCAGAAGAACTCGATGAAATCGAGCTTCTCCTGGTCGGTCGCGAGGGCCAGATAGGCGTTCCGCTCGGAGCGGCGTGAGGATCCATTTCACGTACTGTTCCGGCCATTCCTCGAGGAGCTTCGAGATCGGCTTTCCCCCGATTTCCTCAGGGTTTCCCGGACGTTTGCGGGATGGCCGCGAGCGCGAGGGCGAGGCCACGGCGGCAAGCATGGCCGGTAGCCTATCGCCGGCGTCGCGATTGCGCAAAGAAGCGCGCGCCGTTACGATCGCTCCGCATGGCGACCGGGCGGCGCGAAGGATTCATGGGTCTTCCGTCCGCCAAGCGCCTGAATCGCCATCCGCCGCATGTAAGCTTCGAATTCTTCCCGCCGAAAACTCCGCCCGGGCTGGGACAAGCTCAAAGAGACCGCCTCCCGCCTGACCGAGTTCAATCCCGACTTCGTTTCCGTCACCTTCGGCGCGGGCGGAAGCGGCAACGTCCGCACGCTCGAGGCCTGCCTCGCCGTGAAGGAGGTGATGGACGTCGACGTCGTTCCCGCACCTCACGTGCCTCGGCCTGAAGAGGGAGGAGATCGAGTTCCACCTCGAAACCTACGCGAACGCCGGCTTCACGCGCGCTGCTCGCGCTCCGGGGAGACGTTCCGCTCCTCGGGCCAGCAGACCGCCGAGGACGTCCCGATTCCCGAGGGCGGATTCCGCTTCGCCG
Source organism: uncultured Acidobacteriota bacterium (assembly GCA_963820855.1). Taxonomy (GTDB): domain Bacteria; phylum Acidobacteriota; class Vicinamibacteria; order Marinacidobacterales; family SMYC01; genus DAISKN01. The sequence continues at coordinate 156,495 of CAWGBY010000028.1, read as the reverse complement.
CCGAGCTCGTCTCGTTCGTCAAGAAGCGCGGAGGATTTCACGTCCTCGTTTCCTGCTATCCGGAAGGGCATCCGGAAGCGCAAGAGTCTGAATGGAGACGTCGACAACTTCGTCCGCAAGGTAGAGGCGGGCGCGGACGCCGCCGTGACCCAGTACTTCTTCAATAACGCGGGTTACTTCCAGTTCGTCGAAGAGGTGCGACGGCGCGGTGTCGACATTCCCATCGTGGTGGGCCTCATGCCGGTCTGGCCCTACGAGCAGGTCGCGCGCTTCTCCGAGAAGTGCGGCGCGGACCTTCCGGTCTGGATCCGCAAGCGCATGGAAGGCTACCGGGACGATCCCGACTCCCAGTTCGAGCTCGCCGTCGAGATCGCGGTGCAGCAGGCGGAAGAGCTCTTCCGCAACGGCGCACCGGGGATCCATTTCTACACCCTGAACCATCCCTCGGCGACGACGCGCATCTGCGAGCACCTCTTCGCGCGGCAGCAGGTCTCCCACGGCATCGCCTGGGAGGACGCGGCCTACGGAGACGTCGACGTTCCGGGCGTCTCGACGAAGCCTTCGAGCCCCTCGACGATCACGAGATAGCGGTCGCCGGGACCGCGCGGAGCCGCGACTCACGCTCCGCTCGGCCAGCCGGACGTCGATTTCGTCCGCTTCCGCCGCGGACCCGAGCCCGAACAGAAGCCTCGGATCGTTCGACGAGAGAACGCTCCCCGACGCGTGGGCCTCCTTCACCTGGGTGCGCTGCCCGAGGAGCAGGACCGGACGCGCGCGCCCGCGCCGTCGCGATTGCTCGTCCGTCCGACGAGCACGAGTCCGAGGAAGTGCGCGCCCGCGGACGAAATCGTTGCGGAGCAGAGCGGGCCGGTCGTCGATGGCGCTCACCACGACGTCCGGGTCGCCGTCGGAGTCGAGGTCTCCGAACGCGGCGCCGCGATTCGATTTCGCTTCGGCGGACCACTGCGCCTCGACGAAGTTTCCCCGCCCGTCGTTGAGGTAGACCTGGCTCCGCTGGCGATAGGTGGTGGTCGCGTCCACCTCTTCGACGTTCGGGTAGACGTGGCCGTTCGCGACGAAGAGATCCTCGTCGCCGTCGTTGTCGAGGTCGATGAAGCGAGTTCCCCAGCCGAGCGGCCCGAGGCTCGGCGTCGATAGACCGGCTTCCTCCGTGGCGTCGGTGAAGAGCGCGCTCGAAGAGCCCAGGTAGAGGGTATTGGTCTCGTGAGAGAAATTGGTGACGAAGATATCGAGATGCCCGTCCCCGTTCGCGTCGCCGAAGTCCACGCCCATCCCGCCTGGGTCGTCCCCGAGCCGCTATAGGCGGCGCCCGAGAGGAGGCCGACTTCTTCGAAGCGTCCGCTTCCGTCGTTGCGAAAGAGAAAATTGGGATCTGGTGTCGTTCGCGACGTAGAGGTCGGCGTCGCCGTCGCCGTCGTAGTCGGAGCTCACGACTCCGATGCCGTAGGCGCGAATTCGATCGTCGAGCCCGCTCTCCTCCATCGCCTCGACGAACCTCATGCCGTCGTTTCGATAGAAGACGTCCTCCTGCCCCTCGAGTCCCCGCGGGCCGCACATCACCGCGAGCCCGAGCCACTGGCACGTGGGCTCGGAGCCCGGCTCGGGAAACGTCTGGTCGGGCGCGACGTAGTTCGCGACGTAGAGATCGAGGTCGCCATCTCCGTCGGCGTCGAAGAACGCGGCGCTCGCGCCGAAGCCATCGCGCCCTCACTCCCACGGTCGAAGTGACGTCCTCGAAGGTGCCGTCTCCGCGATTCCGGTAGAGAGCGTTCGCTCCGATTCGGGTGACGTAGAGGTCCACGAGCCCGTCGTTGTCGAAGTCCGCCGCGGCGCAGCCGATGTTCCAACCCGTTGCCGAAGCACTCCCGCGTCATCGCTGACGTTCTCGAAGCGGAAGCCTCCCAGGTTGCGATAGAGCTGGTTCGCGCCCTTCCCGACGAGATAGAGGTCGAGGTCCGCGTCGCCGTCGTAGTCGAAGAGCGCCGCACCTCCTCCGAGCGAGCTCAGGATGGTCCGTTTTTCGGGATCGCCGCTCGCGTGGACGAACTCGATTCCCGACTCGGCCCGGACGTCGAGAAGTTGCGCGAGCGCCGCCGCGAGAGCCAGAAGCATAGGGACGATGCTAGCACTGGGTTACAACGCCGTTAAATCTGCTGGGTAAGCGGACCAACACCTTGACACTAGAGGACCCCTGGAGATAACCTCGCTCCGGATTGCGGGATTCGTCCGCTCGAAAATTTCAGGGGGTCATATGCTCAAGAACTCGCCGTGGCTCGCGTTAGCGCTGCTCCTCACGCTCTTCGCGGCACCTCTGTTCTCTCAACAGATGGGTACCGGAACCATCGACGGCGAATCGTCGACGCGACCGGGGCCGTCCTTCCCGGAGTCAGCGTCACCATCGCGAACGCGGAAACGGGACTGTCACGAACCGTCGTGACCGACGAGAACGGGCGCTTCCGGGTGCCGCTCCTTCCCGTCGGTCGGTACGTGCTGACCACGGACCTCGCCGGGTTCCAGTCGCTTCGGCGGGACGGGCTCGTGCTGAACGTCGGTCAGCAGCAGAGCCTCGGGGACCTGACCATCGAAGTCGCGACGGTGGAAGAAACCGTCACGGTGACCGCGGAGTCTCCCCTCATCGAGGTCGCGCGGGCGGTTCCCGCGGCGACCTTCGACTCGCGGGAGATCGAGAACCTCCCCATCGCCGGTCGCGACTACAAGAACTTCGCCCTGAACACGCCGAACGTCGTGATGGCCGGCCCCGCCAGCGGGCGAACCACCATCAACATGGGCGGCATGAAGGGCATCGATACCAACATCACCGTCGACGGCGCCGACTTCAACAATACCTTCTTCGGCTCGGCCACCGGCCAGCCTGAAGTTCCTTACTTCGTCGTATCCCAGGAAGCGGTGCAGGAGTTCCAGGTTCTCGCAAACGGCTACTCCTCGGAGTTCGGGCGCTCCGGTGGAGGGTTCCTCAACGTGGTGACGAAGTCGGGAACGAACGATCTTCGCGGAAGCGCGTTCTTCTTCGGCCGGAACGAGGCCCTTCGCTCGACGCTCCAGGACGGCAACGGCAACGATTTGACCAACGCCCAGTTCTCGCAGCAGCAGTTCGGCGGAAGCTTCGGCGGACCCATCATCAAGGACAAGGCCCACTTCTTCTTCGCCATCGACCGTCAGGGATTCGATCGCCCCGTGGCGATTCGATTCAACCGGAACGTCGCGGGAGTCTGCAACACCGCCATCTACGGTCAAATCATCGGCGGCGTCGATTGCCTCTCCGATGAGGAAGGGGACACGGCGGAGCTTCTCGACAATACCGCGATCCTGGGAAAAGTCGACATTCAGTTGAATTCGACCAATACGCTCTCCGTCCGCTACAACTTCAGCGACTTCACCGGCGAGAATTTCTTCTCGACCGCGGGCGGCGTCGCGGGCACGGTGCAGGCGGCGGCCGAGAACGGCACGAACCTGGAGGCGAACACGTCGCACTCCATCGTGGTCAGCAATACCAGCCTCATCGGAACGGACAAGTTCAACGAGATCCGCTTCCAGTACTCGTTCGAGCAGCGGCCCCGTCTCGGGCAGAGCGAAGACCTTCCCACCATCGTGATCAACGACACGGGAAGGTTCGGAAAGCAGTGGTTCCTCCCCATCACCTCCGATCACTCGCGCATCCAGATCACCGACAACTTCACCTATCTCTTCGGCGATCACGATCTGAAGATGGGCGGCGGACATCAACCTCACCGACACCAGCCAGGCGTTCTACGGCTGGGGCGGCGGCTACTACGGCTTCAACACTCTCGAGGACTACGTGGGAGGACGGCCGGCCCAGTTCACCCAGCGGCTCGGCCTGAACGGCTTCACCACGCCGGAGTCGGGGACCATCGACATCGGACAGGAGGAGGTCGCGCTCTACTTCAACGACACCTGGAGACCGAAGCCGGGCCTGACGTTGAACCTCGGCGTCCGCTGGGAAGGTCAGTGGAACCCCACCGCTCCGGAGCAAACCGACGGCAAGCAGTCGAGGAACCCGGCGAACCCCGGACTCGACACCATCGGCCTCGTCCAGGGGGATATTCCGGACGACTTGAACAACCTAGCGCCTCGCGTCGGCTTCGCCTGGGATCCGAGCAACGACGGGAGGACCGTCGTCCGGGGCGGCGCCGGAGTGTTCTACTCCCGCTCGAACCTGCTCTTGATGGCGAACTCCTTCACCGCGAACGGATACCGCCAGGCGTTGTTCTTCCTCTTCGGAAGCCAGATTCCGCCCTTCCCCTTCGTCTTCCCGGAATCCGGCCTGCCTCCCGACTCCCCGCTGAACAGTAGTCTGCCTGTTTCGGACATCGCGTTCTTCGACGACAACTTCCAGAACGCGCGCACGACGCGGGCGAACATCGGAATCGAGCACGAGATCATGCAGGATTTCTCGATCGGCGCCGACTACGTGTTCGCGGACACCGTCAACGACCATCGCAGGACCAACCGAAACATCCCGCAGCCGCCGATCGGGTTCGACGCTTACGGACGCGGGCTCTATGACGGTACTCGAATCGATACCGCGTACAACCAATTTCAGGTGGAGGAATCCACGGCAGGGCGGCGTTACAACGCGACGACGCTCTCTTTGCGAAAGCGCCTCTCGAACCGTTTCAGTTCCAGGCGTTCTACACCCTCTCCAACTTGAAGACCGACGACGACAACGAGCGCGACTCGAGCGGCTTCCGCAATACTCAGCCCGAGAACCTGGATGCGGACTGGGCGGACAGCGAGAACGATTTGCGGCACCGGCTGGTGACGAGCGCGGTCATCGATCTCCCGTTGAACTTCGTGTTCTCGGCGCTGGTCGCGACCAACAGCGGAAGACCCTACAACGTCCTCTCCGGCGTCGACAGCAACGGAGATCGCAACACGAACGACTACGCGGTCGTCAACGATTCGAACCGCGCCCGGGCGGACGCCGCGGGACAGGAGCTGGAAGACGGCCTCCAGCCCCGGAGCTCGGCTCGGCAGCCGAGCGCGTTCCTGATGGACATCCGCTTCAGCAAGATCTTCGATTTCGGCGACCCCGGAAATCTCGAGCTCCTCTTCGAGATGTTCAACGTCTTCAACAACGCCAACCGGCTCACCAGCAACCAGAGCATCGGCTCGCCCAACTTCGGCTTCCTCAACATCGTTGGCGAGCCCCGGCAGGTGCAGCTCGGCGTGAGGTACCGCTGGTAGCGTAAGCTTCTTGTCTGAGCTCGGCCGGGCCTCTTCGCGAGGCCCGGCCGTTCTCGTTTTCGGGGCCGCTCTCCTCGCCTACTCCGGCAACCTCGCGAACGGCTTCGTCTACGACGATCGCTACGTCGTCGAGCGAAATCCCCGGGTGCAGCAGGTCGATCTCCGTGGCCTGGCAACGACACCCTATTGGGGGGAAATCGTCGATGCCGGGCTCTATCGGCCGGTCACACTCGTCAGCCTCGGCTTGAATCGGGCCTTCGGCGCTTCGGCCTTTGGCTTCCATCTCGCGAACGATTGGCTGCACGGGCTCGCGGCGGTCCTCGCCCTCCTCGCCGCGCGCGTCGTCGGCCTCTCGGGAGCGGGCGCTCTCGCGGCAGCCCTTCTCTTCGCGCTCCATCCGGTCCAGAGCGAGGCGGTGAACTCTCTGGTGGGACGGGCGGAGATCCTCGCGTTCACTTTCGTCCTCGTTTCCTTTCTCCTCTTCGCGCGAAAGGCGAACCCCGTTCTGGTCGGCGCCTCCTTTCTCTGTGCGCTCCTTTCCAAGGAAAGCGCGATCTTCGCTCTTCCTCTCTTCGCGCTCTATCGACGAGACCGGCCGCGCCTTCTGGCCCTTGGCGGGGCGACGGTAGCGGCCCTGGCCCTTCGCATCGCTGTCCTCGGCGGATTCGGGATCTCGGGACGTGAGATTGGGTTTCTCGACAATCCGCTCGCTCATGCCGGGCTTGGCACGCGGATGCTCGCCGCACCCGTTCTCGTCCTGCACTACGTGCGACTCGTGGTCTGGCCCCGGCCGCTGTCGGCTGACTACTCCTTCGACGAGATCCCCGTACCACAGAGTCTTTTGGATCCACGCGTTCTGCTGGGGGTGGCGGTGCTGGCGTTCCTGCTCTACACGGCTGTGCGAGGAGGACGATTCCGAGTTGCCGCGCTTTTGTTCGTGATTCCCCTCGCGGGATCCCTGCATCTCTCGTTCCCCTTGGGAACGATCTTCGCGGAGCGGCTTCTCTATCTTCCCATGCTCGGGGCGGCCCTCGCGTTCGGTCTCGCCCTGGAAGAGCTCTCGAAACGGCGGCGATGGGCCTTCCCGGCCGTCGCCGGAGTCGTCCTGGGCGCCTCGGTGGCCGGGGTTGTGACCCGCGTCCCCGATTGGCGCGACAACGAGACGCTCTTTCGGAAAACGGTCGAGACCGCGCCCCGAAGCGCGCGAAGCCACTTCCTCCTCGGCGCCGAGCTCCTCGAGCAGAGGCGTTTTCTCGAAGCGGCGGAGTGGTTCGCGAAGGGTCTCGCGATCTATCCCGCGCACTTCGGAGCGCGAATGAGCCTCGGTGAAGCGCTTCTCGCGGCGGGAAATGCCGGCGCGGCGCGGGAGGCATTCGAAAAGGCCCTCGAGCTCCAGCCCGCGTCCGAGGACGCCCGCAGGGCCGCGGCCGAGCCGCCTCGCTCGCGCACGGACGCCAAAGGGCCCGCGAGTCGGACTTCGCCGCCGCGAGAGAGAGCTTCGAGAGGGCCGTCGCTCTCGATGAGAGTGATGCCGAAGCCTGGAACTACCTCGGTCTCGTGTCCGAGCGCGAAGGGCGCGCGGACGACGCGCGAAGGCACTACGAGCACGCGCTGCGGCTCGACCCCGAGCTCGTGGAGGCTCTCGTGAACCTCGCGAGCCTGAGGATGAACGCGGGTGAGCTCCCGCCGGCGGAAGAGATCTATCGCCGCGCGATCTCGTTCGCCCCCGACTCCTATGAAGCCTACAATGGCCTCGGGATCGCGCTCGCGCGCCAGGGCCGAACCGCCGAGGCTGCGGCGGCGTTCGAAAAAGCCATCGCCATCGACCCGAAGCTCGAGACGGCCCGCGAGAACCTCCGCGCACTCATTTCGATCAGATAGAATGGTGGCATGCAGAGCGTGCCACGGTCCGACGAGACAGCTCGCGGCCGAGCTCGAGGAAGGGCGGAGTGGAAGGTTCGTTCTTTCCGTCTTGGAGAAGAGCCGGGGGACGATTTGTCCGATTCCACCACCGTGGAGGACCGGCTCTCCATGATGTGGGCGCTTGCGGTCGAAGCCTGGACTCTGAGCGGCCGGTCACTCCCGGACTACGACCGAACGAACCTACCCGGACGACTGTACCGTTCCGGGGAGGTTCCTCCCGAGGACAGTGCCTCTCCGTAACCTCAATGTAGACTTCCGCGATTTACTCTTGGAGTTCGCGGACGGGAAGGTCGAGTTCCTGATCGTGGGAGCCTTTGCCGTCGCCTTTCACGGCGTTCCACGCGCGACGGGGGACATGGACGTCTTCGTGAAGTCGAGCCCGGAGAACGCCCAGCGAGTGTTCGACGGGCTCGTCCGTTTCGGAGCGCCGATCGCAAGCGCGGGAGTCGCTCCTCGTGACTTCGAGAAGCCGGGAATCGTCTACCAGATTGGTCATCCGCCCAGGCGAATCGACGTGCTCACCGAGATCTCTGGCGTGAGTTTCGACGAGGCCTGGGCGGCGCGAAGAACGGTACGGTTCGAAGGTCGTGACATTCACTTCATCGGTCGAGAGGAGCTCCTTCGCAACAAGAAAGCAGCTGGCCGTCCCAAGGACCTGGCAGACCTCTCCCGCCTGTTGAAAGAGTAGGAGCTCGTTGTCGAGATGGGGTGGCTTCTTCTTCTCGCGCTCGCAATGCAGGAAGAAGGTTCTCCTCTCGAAGCACTCGCGGCCGCGCAGCAAGCGGCGAGCGCCGACCCCGCGAATGCCGGCCTGCAGCACGCCCTCGGGACTCGATACGCCGCGCTTCGCCGGGTCGAAGAGTCGCTCGAGGCGCTCGGCCAGGCTTGTCGAGCTGGCGCCCTCGGAGCCCGTCTACGCGCTCGACTACGGCGAGGCGCTCTACCGCGCCGGCCGCGTTTCGGAGGCGCTTCCCGTTCTCGAAAAAGCGTCCGCTCTTCCGGAAGCGCATCTACTTCTCGCGAGCGTCCATGAGCAGCTCGGGGAACCGGACCGAACCATCGAGGAGCTGTCACGCTACGTCTCCGCGAAGCCGGAGGACCTTGGCGCGCGTCTCCTCCTCGGAGGGAAGTTGGAGGAAGCGAAGCGAGCCGAGGAAGCGCTCGCGATCTATCGAGCCGGCACCGACGCGAAGAGCCTCGCGCGGGCGGCGGAGCTCCTGAGCCGAAGCGCCTCGACTCAACTCGAGGCGGAGAGCACGGCGCGAAGCGCCCTCGAGGCGGACGCCTCGCTTCTCGACGCCCGCATCGTGCTCGCGCGGGTTCTCTCACGAACGGAACGGGAAACGGAAGCGCTCGCGGAGCTCGAGCGCGCGAGAGGAGTCTCACCCCCAATCCGCCGCAGGTCTTCTACCAGCTCGCGCAGGCCTATCAACGAGCGGGGCGCACGAGCGAAGCACAGGAGTCCGCCCGGAGATTCCAGGAGCTCGAAGCGGCGGAGAAGGACGCGAGAGAGCGCGAAGCGCGGGTCGCGGTCACCTACAAACGGGCGGCCGAAACGCTCCAGAAGGGGGACATGCGGGAAGCGGAGCGAGTGTTCCTTTCGGTCCTCGAAATCGACCCGGAGAACGCCCAGAGCCGGTCGATGCTCGCCAAGATTGCGTTCTCGAAGAACGACCCGGTTTCGGCGAAGCGGTGGATCGAGGAAGCGATCGCGAAGGACTCGAAAATCGCCGAGTACCACTACCTCCTCGGGCTCTTCGAGGCGCGAGCGGGAAGAGCGGGCTCCGCGGAGCCGTCGATTCGCCGCTCGCTCGAGCTCGACCCCGCGCTCCCCGAAGCCTGGTCGCTCCTGGGCTCTCTCCTCCTCGACTCCCGGCGAGCGAGCGAAGCACTCGACTGCTTCGTCCGAGCAGCGCTCCTCGACCCGGAGAACCCCGCAATCCAGCTGAACCTCGCGTCCGCCTATGCCGCGCTCGGACGAACCGCCGAAGAGAAGGAAGCGATGGAACGCTATCGCCTCCTGAGCGGTCCTTCACGCTGAAAGCGATTCGCGCAGCGCGCGCGCGAGCGTCTGGAACTGCGACTCCTCGTTGTAGAGCTGCGCCGAGACCCGGAGCACTCTCTCGGGCGATCTCGGCCAGACCGAGACCAGAGTCTCGATACGGTACGCTTCGAAGAGATGCGTCGAAATCGGGTCGAGGCTCATGGGCGGGAGCTCGACGCCGTCGCTTTCGCGGGGGAAGGGGCACGGCCGCGAGAGAGCCCAGCATTTCCTCGGGAGCGGGAGGCGGGATCCCGAGCGCCTCTTGCAGGATCGCCCGACCTCGAAGCGCCAGGCTCCGATTCCGCGAGCGCACCTCGTCCCATCCGCCGGGCACGATCTTCTCGAAGAAGGCGATGGCGTCGGGCACGCAGAGAAAAGGCGTTGGGTCGTCGGTCCCGTTGAAATCGAACTCGAGGCGGAACCGGCTTCGGTCCGTGCGGAGAGAGTTCGCCCCGTGGCTCAAAGCCAGCGGACGAAGGAGATGCTGCCGATTCCGGCGAACGTGGAGAAACGCCGAGCCTTTCGGAGTGCACATCCACTTGTGGCAGTTGCCTGTGTAATAAGCGGCGCCGAGCTCGTCGAGCCGGAGAGGGAGCATCCCGGGGGCGTGCGCGCCGTCGATCAGAGTATCGATACCTCGCTCCGCGAGCGCGCGAACCAGAGGCGCCATCGGGAAAATGACGCCGGTCGCGCTCGTGACGTGGTCGACGAGAAGAAGACGGGTCCTTTCCGTCACCGCGGACAACACAGAGTCGACGGCTTCGCTCGCCGAGGACAGCGGAAACGGCACGGAAGCCACGACCACCTTCGCGCCCGACCGCTCCGCGACGAAGTTCAGCGCGTTGCGGCAGGCGTTGTACTCGTGGTCGGTCGTGAGGAGCTCGTCACCCGGACCGAACGCGAGCGAGCGGAGGACGGTGTTCACACCGGTGGTCGCATTGGGGACGAGCGCGATGTCATCGGAGCTCGCGCCGACGAACCGTCCGAGCGCTTCTCTCGCCTCGTCGATGCGCGGCTCGAACCGGCGGTAGAGGAACTCCACGGGCTCGCGCTCCATCTCCGCCCGAAGCTCCTCCTGCCTTTCCTGGATCCGGATCGGACAAGCGCCGAAGGATCCGTGGTTGAGGAAGACGACGTCCGGGTCGAGGCTCCAGTAGCGCGTGAAGGGATTCATTGACAGAGTCTATCTCCGCGGTCACCGGGGCCGCTTCATGCACCGAGACATCGCCTTCGTTGGCGCGAACGCCCACGATCGCTTATGTTGTTCCCTTTCCAAGGAGGTTCTCCGATGCCCGGATTCGCATTCGCCGCTCTCTTCGCGCTCGCTCAGACGTCACCTCCTCCGGACTCTCCGCGACCCATCGATATCCGTGAATCCGTGTGGATCGAGGAGCTGACGTGGATGGAAGTGCGCGACTTGATGAAGGCGGGGAAGAAAACCGTCATCATCGCGACGGGAGGCGTCGAGCAGAACGGGCCCTACCTCGCGACCGGCAAGCACAACTACGTGCTTCGCGCGACCTGTCCGGCCATCGCCAAGAAGCTCGGCAACGCCCTCTGCGCGCCCATCGTTCCCTTCGTGCCGGAGGGAGACGTCAATCCGCCCACCGGCATGATGAACTACCCGGGCACCATCAGCCTCACCGAGGGGACCTACCGGCTTCTGCTCACCGAGATCGCCTCGAGCCTCGCGCAGCACGGCTTCGAGCACATCATCCTCATCGGAGACAGCGGTGGAAATCAGGAGGGGATGAAAGCGGTGGCGGAGGAGCTATCCGCGAAGTGGGCTTCGGGGAAGACGCGGATTCACTTCATTCCCGAGTACTACGACTACCCGGGCACCTACAAGTGGGCCGACCAGACGTTCGGCTGGGTCGAGAAAGTCGAGGGCATCCACGACGATCCCACCATCACCACCATCATGATGACGGTGGATCCGAACCTGGTCCGGATCCGGGAGCGCGAGGCCAAGGGCAAGGCCACCATCAACACCATCCCGCTCCTGCCCGTGGAAAAGGCGGTCGAGGCCGGCCGGAAGATCGTCGAGCACCGAGCCGACGTGACGGTCGAGGCGATCCGAAAGGCGATGCAATAGCCAGTTAGTGCAAGACGTCGAACTGGTGAGTGTACTTGACGATGAAGCTCCGGTTCTGCGGGCCGATCAAGAAATCTCCCAGCCCCTCCGTGTCGTTGTAGACCACGAATAGGCCGGTCCCAGCGGTATTGAGCCAGCTGAAGCGGAGGTTCGTGGACCAGACGTCTCGCTGGTCGTTGTACTGGATGAGGGACTGAACGTTCACCGAGGGGGTGAAGCTGTAGCTGACTCGCCATTGTGCCAGGTTGGTGACGAAGGCGCCTTCGTCCAGCTCGACGTCGTTGTAGGACCAGGTGATCGACGTGATGAGCTTCACGCCATAGCGCAGGTTGAGAGACGTCCCCACCGAAGCGCGGTTTCCCGAAAAAAAGCTCCCCGCGTCGAGGCTCCCGTCGTAGTAAATCCATGCGCTCTGGTCGGTGTTCCAGCGCCAGGCGACCTCCGTGTAGGGATAGTCGCCGGGCGGGATGACGATGCCGTCCGCGATCTCGAACGGAAGCTTCAAACCTTCCATCCCGATGTTCAACGCCGGGCTGAAGAACGCGCCATTCTCGAAATCCACGTGGGAGTCGATGTGAAGCTCCTCGCTCTCCTTGAAGCCCTCGAAGTCCCAGTACCTCTTGTAGGTAAGGTGCGGGCGGAGCTCGCGAAGCCAGGAGATCGAGGGCGTCCGCACGTAGCGCAGGTAGTTGGCCTGCAGGCTTCGATAGTCCCTGCGCAGGAGAAACCCGACCTCCGGATTGAAGGCGCCTCCAACCTCGGTGTAGTCGACCCAAAAGCGAGTCTTGAGAGTGCGGTACTCGCTGTAGACATCGAAGGAGTGCTCGCGGCCGGAGAGGCCAGGCGTTTCCGTGCGGGCGGCGAAACCGCGGAAGGTCCAGGCCTGTCTCGACTCCGAGCTGCCCCTCGACGCTCCAGGTGCGGTTCCAGTCCGAAGGCCCCGCTCGATCGCCCGTCGCCGAACGGTTGATGAACAGGCCCTTCAGGCTCGAGCGATTCGGGAACTCCCGGCCGAGGGCGGCCACGGTGAAATTGTTCGCGGGCGTGACTCCTTCGAGAGCGTCGGTCTGCATGTTCATGATCCCGACGTTGTAAGCGCCCGCTTTTCCCGTCAGCCGCGCGCCGACCTGAATCGGCACGAGCTCGCCCTCGGGTCCGATGCCGATGCGCCGGCTGAAGAACATCTCGATGGCGCGGTTCTGCGAATCACCCGTCCCGATGCCGAAGGTGCCCGCGTTCTCGAGGAAAAACGGCCGCTTCTCCGGAAAGAACAGGTTGAAGCGGGTGAGATTGATCTGCTGGTCGTCGACTTCGACTTGCGCGAAATCGGTATTGACCGTGACATCCAGGTTGAGGCTCGGCGTGACGCCGAACTTCGCGTCGACTCCGACTTCGCCGTCGATGTCGCGCGGCTCGTCGAGCACATAGTCCTGGTTCGCGGAAGCGAGAACGTAGGGAATCACCTTGAAGTTCCGCGGCGTGTCGAGCTCGAGCCCTACCAGATCGCCGGCGGAGGAGAGACGGTTGAGGTTGTAGATGCGCGACACCGGCGACCAGTAGATTTCCTCGCGCTTTCTCCGGATGGTTCGCTTGAAGTTGAGGCCCCAGCTCTGAGGCTTTCCGGTGTATCGAAGACTCCGGAGAGGGATGGCGAACTCGGTCATCCACCCGATCTCGTTCCGGTGCGTCTTGACGATGAAGCTCGCATCCCAATTCAAGTTGAACCCGCTTCCGACGCTCGTCTGCGCCCGCTGCCGGGTGGAGGTCTGCCCGCCTCCCTCGCCCTCGTTCGACACCTGCCCGTCGTATTCGATGCCCGCGGGGTTGGTCCCGAAGACGAACCCGTTCTGGCGATCCTGGTACGTGTCGAAGATGACCTGGAACGAGTCGGTATCGACCAGCGGCGAATCCCTCCGGCTGTCCGTCACCACGATGCCGGCGGGATCGGAGTCGAAGCAGATGGCCCCGACGTAGAGAGTCGTATCGTCGTAGAGGAGCCGGACCTCGGTGTTCTCGGTTGCGGGCTCCCCCTCATGAGGCTCGGCCTGGACGAATCCCGTGATGACTTCCGCCCTGGACCAGATCTCTTCCTCGACCAGCCCGTCGATGACCGGCGCTTCCTCGACGCGAGTCGCGTGTGCCTGGCGGCGGGCGGCTTCCTGGGAGAGGAGCGGCGTCGTCAAGAATAGCGAGAGAATCGCCGGGGTCAGCCGCATCTACCTGGACGTTCGCGGGCGCACCCGGTTGACGAGAGTTCCCACGGGCTCGATGGTGATCGCGATCTCATCGCCGGGAGCGAGAGTGAAGTCGTTCTCGGGAACGATACCGGTCCCGGTGAGGAGGTAGCAGCCGTCGGGGAAGGAGTTGTCGCGGAAGAGAAAGCCCGCGAGCTCTGAGGGACGCCGCTTCATCTCCGAGAGGCGGGTCTTGCCTTCGAAGGCGATTTCCCCTCGTCGTCCGACCCGGATCGCGATCTCCGTCGAAGAGGCGAGGGGCTCTTCGGTGACGAGAAGACAAGGGCCGAGGGCGCAGCTTCCGTCGTAGATTTTCGCCTGTGGAAGATAGAGCGGGTTCTCGCCTTCGATGCTGCGTGAGCTCATGTCATTGCCGATGCTGTAACCGAAGACCTGGCCTTCGCTCGAGATGGCGAGCGCGAGCTCGGCTTCGGGGACGTTCCAGTCGGAGTCTCCGCGGATGCCGACGTCTCCGCCATGTCCCACCACGCGATGCGGCGTCGCCTTGAAGAAGAGCTCCGGTCTTTCGGCCCGGTACACCCGGTCGTAGATGTTCGCTTCCCTCTCCGATTCCTCCATCCGGGCCTCACGGCTGCGCCGGTAGGTCACTCCGGCCGCCCAGACCTCCTGACTCTCGATGGGCGGGAGAACCGGAGAACCCGGGTCGCTCGGTTCGCTCCCCCGCTCGAGCTTCTCGAGCCGCGAGCGGAGGAAGGCGGCGGGATGGCTCTGCTGAAAGAGCTCGTCGAAGGAAAAGTCCGCGTCCCGATAGTCGCGTCCCTCGACGGAAATAACGACTCCATCCCCATGCCGGCGAATCTTCATTCCAGGAGATATATCCGAAGGATGGAGCGGGAGCAACGGCGCCCCCGGTCTCGGTTAGAATGCCGCGGATAAGGAGGCTTGACCCACATGACGCGATTGAAAGCGAGCGATTTCCATCCGGGGCTTCTCGATCTCTTCGACCGCTACGTTCACGGCGCGCTCGACCGCCGCGAGTTCCTCGATCGGGCCAAGGCGTACGCGGCCTCCGGTGTGACCGCGGCGGCGCTTCTCGAGACTCTGAGCCCGAAATACGCCGAGGCCCAGCAGGTCCCGAAGGACGATAACCGCCTGAAGACGGAATACGTGGAGTACGACTCCCCCAAAGGCTACGGCAAGGTCAAGGCCTACACCGCCCGTCCCGCGGGGTCGAGCGGTAAGCTTCCCGGCATCGTGGTCATTCACGAGAACCGCGGACTCAACCCGCACATCGAGGACGTCGCGAGGCGCACCGGTCTCGCCGGATACATGGCGTTCGCTCCGGACGGCCTCACCTCGCTCGGCGGCTATCCAGGCAACGACGACGCGGGACGCGAGATGCAGGCGAAGCTCGACCGGGACAAACTGGCCGAGGATTGGGTGGCCGCGGCGGGGTTTCTGAAGTCCCATCCCGGCTGCAATGGTAACGTCGGGCTGCGTCGGCTTCTGCTACGGCGGGGCGGTCTCGAACATGCTCGCGGTCCGGATTCCCGATCTCGCGGCCGCGGTTCCCTTCTACGGCGGACAGCCGGCGACGGAAGACGTGCCGAAGATCAAGGCTCCACTGCTTCTACACTACGCGAGCAACGACGAGAGAGTGAACGCCGGCTGGCCCGCGTACGAGACCGCGCTCAAGGCCAACGGGGTCCGCTACACCGCGCACTTCTACGAGGGGACCGCAGCACGGTTTTCACAACGATACGACGCCGCGGTACGACGAAGCGGCAGCGAAGCTCGCGTGGGAGCGAACTCTCGCGTTCTTCAAGCAGAATATGTCCTGAAGCCGGCCGGGAGCGCGACCTCGAGAATCTCCAGGTCCGCCGAGCAGTCGTCGAAGCCGTAAGAAGCGCCGCGAGGAAGGACGAGGGAAGCACCGGGCTCGACCGGGAGCTTGCCTCTGCCTTCCACATCGAGCGACAGCGATCCCGAAAGCACGAACGCGAAGAGAAAATCGGCGTCGTGGCGCCATTTCGTGGCCGCCGTTTTTCCACGCGGACGGGCGACGCGCACGGTCGCGATCCCGCCCGTAGCGTCGGCGATCCCGGTGTCCCGGCACTCGAAGCCCTCGAGCCGGAACGGCTGCCAGGCCGCTTCGGACGCCACGTGATGGACGAACCGCTGCCCTTCGAAATCGCGCGCCGGCCGAACGGTCGAAGTGGGAAGCGAGAGCTCATGATCGGCGAACGTTTCGTGATTGGCCGGACAGCCGACTTCGATGACCTCCATCCCGGCCGAGCTTTCGAGGACCCGGTGACGGATGCGCGGCGGCTGCAGAACGCAGTCTCCCGCGCGGAAGACGAAAGGCGGGCCCTGGTCCTCGTAGACCAGGCGAGCCCAGCCCTTGTAGCAGTAGATCATCTGAAACCGGACCTTGTGAAAGTGCACGTAGTCCGGGACCGGACCTCCCTCGGGGATATGAATGTGGGACGCGATGAAACTCCCCCCCTGCCGGTCGGGAACGAGATCGCGATAGCGCATGCCCGCGCGGCCGGTGCCCCACTCCGCCCGCTCGCCGTTCTCGCTCAAGACGAACGACGGCGCGACGGGGGGAATCGCGAGCGGCGGATCGGCGTCCACGAGCTCGATGCGGGTCCCGTTCGGTGCGACGAGCTCGGAGGTTTCGCCGAACGAGCTGCGATCGTTCAAGAGAAGGCGAATCACTCCGGGTGGCCCGTCCCGCGCCGCGTTTCAGCTCGATGCGCAGCCCGTGTCCCGAGATCACGGCGACGGCAGGATCATCGGCAGGGTAGATCGCGTCGACGCGAAAGGCGAGGCGATCGGTAAAGAACTCGAGAGTCTCCTCGAGATCCCCGCAGGGCAGGACGACTTGAGCCCGGGCTTCCATGGCCAACGATCGGCCTACTCTAGCCGCAGACTCCGAAGAAAGGCATCGAAAGAGCCGGAGCCCGATTCCACCTCTTTCGCCGGTCCGAGGAAGCGGATGAACCATGGTCCGGACGCGCCCTCGACCACCGCGGCGATCATCCGGTAGCCGGGCTCGTTGTGCTGCTCGGCGGCGCCGGGGCGCACCGGGGCCTTGTACGTACCTTCGACGTCGACCTTCGTGATTGCGAGGTCGCCCGCCTTCGACTTCGTACCTTCGCCCGTTCGCGAGTCGAACCT
The DNA here is from genome assembly GCA_963820855.1 of uncultured Acidobacteriota bacterium. GTDB lineage: Bacteria > Acidobacteriota > Vicinamibacteria > Marinacidobacterales > SMYC01 > DAISKN01. Next base: position 139,808 of record CAWGBY010000028.1, on the reverse strand, counting down.
CCATCGGGCTGCTGGAACTGTCCATACCAGCGATCGAGGTTCGCCTCGACGCTTCCGCCCTGGCCGCTGCCGAAGTAAAAGATCACCACTTCGGACTTGGCGCCATAGCTCCACTGAGCGAGGCGCATCGAGGAGCTGGTTTCGACCGTTTTCCAGTCCTTGGGGACGTCATACGCGAGCCGCAAGGAAAGGACGAGGCTGACGAAAAGGATCATGGGTCCTCCAATCCGCGAAGGTCCGCGGTCAGGGCTTCACGCTGCGCGCCCGTTAGTCCCGTCGTCTCCCGCAGCAGCGGGTGGTCGCTTCCGACCGCGATCGGGACGCGCCCCGAAGTCGCGAACTTCAAATATTGTACGGAGGAGAGGCGGTCGTCACCCACCTGTCTCTCATCGAATCTGGCGTAAACCTTCGTCCCGTCGTCGAGCTTCGACGAAGACGTGCTCCGGCAGAGCTCGCCACTTCCTCAGAAGAGACTCGCCGCTCGTCGGGATTCTCGATCTCGATGAGGAGCGTCGCGCCGAGCTCCCCCTCCGCCCCGAGGAGCTCGTTGTAGGTCTCGATCTCGTGCCGGATATCCGCTTCCTTCACGATCTGCTCGACGCGGATCATCTCCTGGATCTGGAAGCGAACGGTCTCGTGATTCTCGAAAAGGAGCGTCAGGTGCTCGCCCGAGATGGACTCGACGCGGGATCTTCAGCTTCATCACCCGCTCGAGTATCCCGTCGCGCGCCTCCCGATAGGTCACGTAATCCACGATCTCGGCCCGCTCCACCGGTCTCATCGCGGCTCCTCCTCGAAGCCATCCGCGCGGTACGCGCGGGCGAGAATCGTCATCGGATGCATCGGCGAAACGTTCGCGTGCTGGCGGAACTGGAGAGCGGCGAGAGGACAGTCCGTCGCCCAGACCGCGGCGCCTTTCGACTTCATCTCGTCGAAAGCCTTCTTCCCGACGCGCTTCGAATAGTCGAACCCCTCGACCTTCATCGCGTGGGTGCCGTCGTGTCCGCAGCACTCCATGGTGATCTGCGGGGTCACTCCCGGAATCTTCTTCAACAGGTCCCGCGCCTTGAACCCGACCCCCTGAGCGCGCAGGTGGCAGGGAGCGTGGTACGCGACGACGTCACCGGGGAGCTCTTGAAGTCGGTATTGAAGCGCTCTTCCTTGCGGATGGACCAGAGGAACTCGGACGGGTCCGAGACCGCCGCCGCGAGCTTCTCCGCGGCACGCCCGGTCTTCGGATGCGACGAGCGTCGGATACTCGCGCCTCATCATCATGGCGCAGGTCGGGTTGATGGCGATGACCCGGCTTCCCGCCTCGACGAACGGAAGCAGGATCTCGAGGTTGGTCTTCGCCTGGCGGCGCGTCGATTCGAGGTCGCCGATCTCCCAGGCGGGCATGCCGCAGCAAACGAGCCCGGCGGCGCAGGCGCTCCGCACCTGGTTGCGATCGAGGACCTCGAGCGTGTCGCGGCCGATGGCCGGGTCGTTGTTCTGCACGTAGCAGGTCTGGAACAGGACCGCTTCCGGGCGGATTCGCCGAGGAACGCGGCGCACGATGCGCCCCGTTCGCTCCGCCCAGCGCTCGAAAGTCGAAGCGGCGAACTCGGGGAGAAGCTTCTCGCGATGGATCCCGAGGAGCTTCTCCATCAGGAAACGGAAGGGCCGGGAGCGATGCAGGAGGTTGGCGAGCCCGAAGCTCAGCGCGCGCGAGCGACCCGGCCGCGTCGGGCATCGGAGAGAATCCGATCGCGGAGCGTCGGCGCCGACCTTCCTCCGCTTCACCGCCTGATGGCGATGGACCAGTCGCGGAAAGTCGAGCTGGAACTCGTGTCCGTCCCGGGGGGTGTAGGGACACTGCACCTCGCAGAGCTTGCACTGGAAGCAGGCGCCCAGGATCCGGTCCGTCTCCGCTCGCGTCGATCCGGCGAACGTCTCCGTCGTGCTTGCGGTCGAGAAGATCGAAGAGGATGGGAAAGCTGTCGCAGTACTTGAAGCACATGCGGCAGCCGTGGCAGATCTCGAAGACCCGCTGGACCTCGCCCGCGAGAGCCGCTTCGTCCCAGTACTTCGGCTCCTCGGGATCGTACGAAAGTCCCGCGGTCGGCTTGTAGGAGATGTTCATGACGAGAGGCCGGAGGCGGGCACGGCCGCCCGCCTCCAGTCGATCATCGCGTCTCAGTCGAGACTGTCGAGAAGCTTCTGGAAGCGTCCCGCGTGGGACTTCTCCGCCTTCGCGAGGGTCTCGAACCAGTTGGCGATCTCGTCGAAGCCCTCCTGCCGGGCGGTCTTGGCCATCCCGGGGTACATGTCGGTGTACTCGTGGGTCTCGCCGGCGACGGCGGCCTTGAGATTCAGCGCCGTGTCTCCGAGCGGAAGGTCGGTCGCGGGGTCCCCCACCTGCTTCAGGTAGTCGAGGTGGCCGTGGGCATGTCCGGTCTCGCCTTCCGCGGTCTCGCGAAAGTTGCTCGCGATCTCCGGATATCCCTCGACGTCCGCCACCTTGGCGAAGTAGAGATACCGGCGATTCGCCTGCGACTCGCCGGCGAAAGCGGCCTTCAGGTTGTCATGGGTCTTGGTCCCTTTCAGGTTCGGCATCAGTTCTTTCTCTCCTTCTGCTTGAATTCCGGCATCCCGCGCAGACGCCGGTGAAGTTGATGGAATAGTCCCGGACGACGAAGCTCCCGAGCGAGCGGGGAAGCGCGAACCCGCGCACCTCGGGAGTCCTCGAGGTCGAAGAGCCTGCCGCACCGATCGCACTGGAGATGGTGGTGGCGCTCGAAAATCGGATCGAATCGGGCGACGGCGTCGGGATGAGAGACCTTGCGCGCCGCTCCCGCGCGAACGAAAGCCTCGAGCACCCGATAGACGGTGGTGCGGGAAAGACCGGGAATCCGCTCACCCACCGTCTCGAAGATCTGGTCCGCCGACGGGTGATCGCGCCTCGAGACGAGCTCCTGCAGGATGGCGCGCCTTTGCACCGTCATCGCGAGCCCGTGCTCCCGGCAGAGGCTCAGCGATTGCTTCAGCCGTTCTTCCCGATCCATCGACTGCAATCTAATACCATTTGGTACAAATTGTCAAGTAGCGCGAGCTCCTCCGACGCCTCCCGGCTGATCGGACGTCCGACGGTTAGAGCCGCGCGGAGCTCCGGCGCAGAGCGATTCGTAGGAAGCGTCGGGCTCCGCGCCGAGCGCGTCGATGAGCTTGCTGAAAAAGCACCGCGCGGCCGCCGCCGCCGCGACGTCGAAGATCTCCCCGTCGTCGAGTCCGTGAGCTTCGCAGGGACTCGACGTCCTCTCGGGTCACGGCATCCGCCTGCCGCGCGACCTTCTCGGCGAAGCGCCATGACCGCCGCCTCCGTCGGGTCGAGCGGAGCGTCTTCCGCTCCTGTGGCGATGCGCGGTCAGCTCGGCGGCCGAAAAGAACTGGCTTTCGAGGATTCGTCCATGCGCGAGCGCGCAATAGGAGCTACGGAGCGCACGGGCGGCGGCGAGAGTCACGAGCTCGTAGCGCCTCGTGTTCCATCGTCGAGCGGATGCTCTTCAGGAGCTGGGCCCAGGAGTCCATCACCTGGGGCCTGAGGCTGAACGCCTTGGCGTAGTTCGGCACGTAGCCGAGCTGGGCCTGGTTCCGCTCGTACATGTCGCCGGACGTCGCCTTCGGCCTCGGCCGGCGGGATCGTTTTGATGAAAGTCATGACGTCTCCCGATTCGAGAGGACGAAATATACTGAGCGCGGCTCGGATGGATTCCACGTGGCACGAATCGTTCTTCACCCCTCGCGGGACTGCGTTCCTCGCGACCGAAGCCACGCGAGGTCCCTGGGACGACGGCATCAGCACGCCGGCCCGCCTTCGGGACTTCTCGGGCGCGCCCTCGAGCGCCTCCAGCCGCGGGAAGACGCTCGCATCGTGCGGGTCACGATCGAGATTCTGCGGCCGGTCCCGATCGCCGAGGTCGACGTCGAAGTCGCCGTCGCCCGGCCGGGAAAGCGCGTCGAGCTTCTCGAGGAGGTCATGACCTCGGCGGGCGAGCGCGGTCCTGAAAGCCCGAGCCTGGCGCATGCGCACCGGCGAGCTGCTGCACCCTCGACGAGCCGCCGCCGGAACCGCTCGCCGGCCCCGAGGCCGGCCGCTGGGAGCCGTTCTTTCCGGGGGTCGCGGACGTCGGCTACCACACCCACATGGACTGGCGATTCCTTCGCGGGAGCTTCCGGGAAGCGCGGACCGGCGTCGCCTGGCTCAAGATGAACGTTCCGCTTCTGCCGGGAGAGGAGCCCTCCCCTCTCGTTCGCGTCCTGGTCGCCGCCGACTCGGCGAACGGAGTGAGCTGCGCTCTCGACCCGCGCGACTACCTCTTCGTCAATACCGACCTCAACGTCTTTCTACATCGCGTTCCCGAAGGCGAGTGGATCGGAATGGACTCGAAGACCGATCCTCGACCCGTCGGGAGTGGGGCTCACGGAAACGGTGCTCCACGATCGAAGCGGGCCGGTCGGTCGGGCGCTCCAGACGCTCTACGTGGCGAAGCGCTGAACGCGGCCGCCGCGATCACGCCACGCGATTCGCGCGGAGGAACGTTCCCAGATCGTTGAAGCGATGGCCGTACTTCGCGAGCGCCGGCAGCACCCACGGAGCGATGAGCTGCCTCACGTAGAACGGCTGCTCCACCACGTAATGGTGAAAGCTGTGAGTGGTTCCGAAGTTGAAGCAGAACGCCTGGAGCGGCCAGAGAAAGAAGGGCCGCAGCACCTGCGTCTCCTCCCGCACCGTCCTGACATTCCCGTAGTAGTGAACGTTCGAAGAGACGATCTGGAGAGACGCCTGACGGAGATAGTTGGGGAAGACCCAGGCGACGGCGAGGACCTCGATCGCCCACGGAAGCGGAATTCCGAGCGCGTGGCCTAGGACATAGGCTCACGAGGACCGCGGCGAAGAGCGGATAGACCGGAAGGGAGGCCAGCGAGAGCGAGCTCCTTCGGAAGCCGGGGATCTCCTTCTGCGAGTGTCCGCGCGTTGAGAAGATACGCCATGGCGCCGTCGACCATGACCAGCATTCGCCGAAAGCCGAAGGGCTGACCGAGGCCGAGCAGTCGTTCTTCGACGTCCGTCGTCCGTTCCCGAAGCGCGGTGGTGATGCAGATGGATCTCCTCTTCGGTACCAGCCGTGCACGACGTTCCCGCGAAACACCCAGACCCCGAGCATCATCAGGTTGTGAACGAGGGCCGCGTCCGGAAATAGAGACGTGGATCAGAGTCGTGCTCGATCTCGTGGAGGATCGACGCGAAGAAACGCGTTGCCGAGGATCGACGACGGCAGCGGGAGCCGCGCCCGTCGCGTAGAGCCATCCGAGGCCCACCATGCCGGCGATGGAAGCGAGGAACAGGAAGAGACCGAGGGCGTCGCGGTGAGCGAGCAGCCGGATGCGCCGCGCGACGAGCCTTGCCTCCCCTTCCCGGATCCACGCGCGGATCCGGCGCTCGCGCTCCGATCTCCGACGAGAGTGCGACGCCTTCGGCATGTTCGATAGGATAGCACCCATGAGCTCGTCATCCTTCGCCGCTCCGTTCTCTCCTTCTCGTCCTTCCGCTGCCTGCCGCGGCCGCCCAGAGGAAAGTCACCCTTGATGTCCGACGAGGCCCTCGAGGCGATTCGCGATGAAGTTTCTGGCGCCGCCGCGAAAACGACCGTACGGGAGCTCGCGCAAATGCACCGCGTTCAGGGATCCGAAGGCTACCGCCGCGCCGCCGAGCTCATGAAAGCGCGCGCGACCGCGTTCGGCCTCAGCGGTGTCGAGATCGAGAAGCTCCCCGCGGACGGCGAGACTCTCTACCGTCACTTCCGCGCCTACTATGGCTGGCGAGCGGAGGAAGGTCGCCTCTGGGAAGTCTCGCCCGGGAACGAACGGCTCGGGGACTACGGCGAGATGAAGGTCGCGCTCGCCGACTACAGTCAGGACGCCGAGGTCACGGCCGATCTCGTCGACGTCGGTCCCGGCTCGTCCGAGACGGACTATCGGGGAAAGGACGTCCGCGGCAAGATCGTCCTCGCGGGAGGTTCGCTTCCCGCGGTTCATCGTCTCGCGGTCGAAGATCGAGGCGCCGCCGGGAATTCTGAGCTACTTCCCGAATCAGCGGACGGGCTGGTCCGGAGACGATCCCGATCTCGTGCGGTGGGGGCACCTCGATCCCGCGAACACCGGGAACACCTTCGCGTTCATGGCGAGCCCTCGGACGGCGGCGGCGCTCCGAGCACGGCTCGCGGCGGGAGAGACGGTCCGGGTTCGCGCGGAGGTGAAGGCCCGGCTCGTTCCGGACTTCTTCGAGGTCGCGACCGGAGTGATCCCGGGGAGCGATCTCGCGAGCGAGGAGATCGTCTTCACCTGCCACCTCGATCACCAGAGCCCGGGCGCGAACGACAACGCGAGCGGCGCCGCGGCGATTCTCGAGGCGGCCCGCACACTCGCGCTCCTGATCCAGAAGGGATCGCTTCCCGCTCCGCGAAGAACCATCCGATTCCTCTGGCCTCCCGAGATCTCGGGAAGCTTCGCCTATCTCGTGAAGAGGTCCGACATCGCCTCCCGGATGAAGGCCGGAATTCACATGGATATGGTGGGGGGAGCGCCCGCCACGACGAAATCCGTTTTCTTCGTCTCGCGGCCACCGGCGTCGATCCCGAGCTTCATCGGCGACGTGGGCGAGGTCTTCTTCGACTACGTGAAGGACGGGAGCCGCCGCGCCGCGTCCCGGGGCGACTTCAGCGACGCCATCCTCTCGCCAGAAGGAACCAAGGACGACTTCGTCGCTGAAATGCAGGCCCTCGACCTCGGAAGCGACCACCAGGTCTTCGGCGACAGCGCCTTCGGAATCCCCATGCTCTACTTCCACGACTGGCCGGACGTCTACATCCACACCAACAAGGACGTTCCGGAGAACCTCGACGCCACCAAGCTCCAGCGGGTGGCTTTTCTCGGCGCTTCGATCGGCTATGCCCTGGCGAGCGCCGGCCCGGACGACGCGCCCGCGATTCTCACCGAGTCCGCGGGCCGCGGCGGGGTGCGGCTGGGAGAGGATCGCGCCCGCGCCCTCGACCGGATGGCGAAGGCCGAGGGAGAGTCCGTTCACGAGGCTTACCGGGAAGCGAGAAATCGCGTCCGTCACGCGCTCGAGCGGGAGAAAGCCGCGCTCGCCTCGATCCTCGAATTTACCGGCGCGACTTTGAGTCTCGCGTCCTGGAACGAGAGTCTCGAGACCACGAACCGGGGAAACGAGCTCGCTCTCCGCGCGAGCTACGAAGCTCTCGCGGCTTCTCCGCGCGACGACGCGGCCGTCGAGCCCGCTCCGGGTGCGCTCGGGTCCAGAGTCCCGGTGAGAAGCGAGAGCGTCCAGGGGCCGACCAACCTTTACTATTACGACCAGCTCGCCGCGACGCTCGGCCCGGACGTCCCGTCCGTGTCCCTGGATGAGCTCGCGCAGTTCGAAGTGCTGAACTTTGCCGACGGCAAGAGGACGGTCGCTCGAGATCCGCGACGCCGTGTCGGCCGAGCTCGAACCGGTCACAATCGAAGAGGTGACCGAGTACCTCGAGCTCCTCGCCCGCGCGGGCGTCATCCGGTTCCGGGAATGATCTCCTTCCGGAAGGTGGCAGTCCTGGGAGCGACCGGCCCGACCGGAATTCATCTCACTGCCTGCCTCCGAGGCCGGGTGCCGGCAATCCGCGTCGTCTCCCGCTCGTCGAGGAATCTCGAGCGAGCGTTCCCCGAGTCGGACCTGGAGCGCACGGCCGCGGACATGCTGAAGGAGGGCGAAGCCCTTCGCGCGATCGAAGGCTGCGACCTGGTTCTCGACTGCATCGGCCTTCCGAGTGAGCTCATGGATCGCCACCCCATAGCGGCAGCGAACGTCGCGGCTGCAGTTACCAGGACCCGCGCACGATGCGTCCAGATCTCGAGCTACTGGGCGTACCTTCCCATCGTGCGCCTTCCCCTCGAGGAAAGTCATCCGCGGGACGGCGGTCCTCCCTGGGCTCGTTTCCGGAGAGAGGCGGAAGACGTCTTTCAACGTGCGGGAGCCGCCGTCGTGAACCTGCCCGACTTCTACGGCCCGAGCGTCCACACGAGCGTTCTCCAAAACGCTCTCCGGGACGCCGTACAGGGTAAACCCATGAACTGGATCGGCGCCGCCGACGTCCCGCGCGAGCACATCTTCGTGCCGGACGCCATGAGGATCGTGGTCGACCTCGCCCATCGAGGGGAGGCCTATGGCCGTCGCTTCCTCTTTCCCGGCGGAGGTCCTTTGACCGGCGGGCGCGCCACTCGAGCTCGCTGCCGAGCACCTGGGCCGCCCCGTGAAGCTCCGCGCGGCCGCCCCCTGGCTTCTTCGTTTGGTCGGTATCTTCAACAAAGAGCTCCGCGGTTTCCTTCCGATGGTTCCCCATTACGTGCAGCCTTTGTCCTTCGACGCCGGAAAGCTGCGAGCGCTCCTGGGAACGTTCGAGACGACCCCGTACGAGCGGGGCATCGGAGAGACCCTCGATTGGCTCCGCTCGGAGCGAGCTCACCTCGAATAGAAATCGATGACCCTCTCGATGGCCCGGCGGCAGACGGTGCAGAACCTCTGGCTTCGGGTGAACATGATGCAGTCGACCTCGGGCCGGTAGTAGCCTTTGGCCTCGTACATCGCGCCTTCGAACGCGCCGACTTTCCCCAGGTACTTCTCGACCTCGAAGAGGCGCACTTCGAAATCCCTCACCTCGCGGAAGAGCGCCTCCATCTCGGCCTCGGGCCGTCCTTCCGCGCGGATGCGCGCGCGTCGAGCCTGAAACTCCCGCGCGCGCGATTCGAACTCCTCTTTCTGCCACGGCGTCGGAAGAGGCACTTCGGCGCCCACCAGATCCTTCCATTTGAGCTTTCCGGGATCGAGAAGCGCGGTCACGTTGGGCTCCCACGGTTCGGTCTTGATGGCCGCCGGCGCGTAGGCCACGGGAGAGGTGTAGTACTCGTCGGCGAGCCCGGCGAAGTGATGGCCGAACTCGTGGACGAACACGTAAGGCGCTTCCGAGCTGTCGGCGGCGACGGTGCCGTAGAGTCCGAGGATTCCGCCGCCGCCATAGGTCTCGTTGTTCACCACGATCTCGACGAACTCGTAGGGAGCGAAAGACGCGACGTCGCGGAACGCGCGATTGTCGAAGGTCAGCACGTAGCGCTCGGAGCCGAAGGCGTCGTAGGTCGTGCCGAGAGGAGACCGGCGGTGGATGCCGCTCGAAGGACGAGAGATGCCGGACTCCATGGAGGCGAGGAGCGAGCGCCCAGACGTTGAAGTCCTTCCGCCGCTCCCGGAAGGGCGAGGTCTGGAACAGGAGCTCCATCAGCCGGCGAGCGTCCTTCTCGAACTTCGCGCAGCTCGGACGCCGTGTAGCCGTCTCCGAGAATCGAGGAAGTCGACCTTCGCTTCGGGCTCTCCGTTCTTCTCGATCTCGAGAAGGACGCCGGGCGGCGCCGGCTTCGCGCGATCGACGAAGATGTCCTCGGGGTCGACGAGCGTCGACCAGATCTCGCGGAACGCGTTGTCGGCGTCCCGCTTCTTCAGCACGACCTGCACCGGTGCCGTCGGGAGCGGGAAAACGCAGCGACTCGTGGAACGTTCGGTTCACCCTCGCCGCTTCTTCCGTCGTCTCCCACTCGCCGTAGATCGAGGCGAAGCCGCGGCTGAAGACGACGCGGTTCGTGTCGCGGTCGACGACCTCGAAGAGATACTTGCCGAGGTTCGTCTCGTCGATCGCCGCGACGGGCTTCCCGGCCACGGCAGTGGCTCGATGACGACGCGATCGACGCTGAAGAGCTCCTGCGAGGAGTTGCCGCTGTGGTAGTAGTCGAGCCGCATCGTCGCTGCCGCGGCGAAGAGCGCTGAGAGCAGGACGACGTTCATGGCGTCAGCGGATCGCGAGCGGTCGTCCCGGGGAGCCGGTAGCGCCCCTGAATCGAATCGGCGTGAAAACGAAGAGGAACTCGTACGCCTGGTCGCGCGCGAGCTCGTCGAGCGCCAGGTTCTCGAGATTGAAGATCCCGTTCTTCATGATGAGCTCCTGGTGCACGGGATTGGACAACTCGGGATTCGGATTCGGCTGAACCTCCGTTCCTCCTGTGTCGCCACCCACCATCGATGCCTTGCGCTCAATCACCCATTTCGCGACCTCGAGACCGATTCCCGCGGGCTCGTGGTTGTACCGCGAGGCGTTCGTTCCAGTAGCGAGCCCAGCCGTAGCGGAATAGGAGAGCATCGCCCGGACGGAGATCGGACTCCGAGAGGCCCTGCCGGTCGAGCGCGCCCCGCACGTCCTCGACCGTCACCTCGTACCGGTTCGGAAGGGTCTCGACCCCCGCGTACCTCGCGAGGTCGATGAGGATTCCCCTCGTCACGATCGGCTTCACGTTCTCGACGCCGAGCTTCTGAAGTCCGTAAGGGTTGTACATCTCGTCGCCGGTGAAGCCGTTGTAGTAGACGTCCTCGACCGAGCCGTCCGCCATGGTCATGCGCATCCCGATGTGGCCGGGCCCGTCGAACTGCGTTCCGACCTGGCCGATCTCGGCGCAGAGAAACTCGTCGTTGCCGACGAGGGAGTTCGCGCCGGGAAACGAATACGTGGGGCTTACCGGGACTATGGAACGCATAAGTCCTCTGGCCGAAGCTCGGCATGTCCTTGTCGTAGATCTGTCCGACTTCGTACATCTTCCCGGTTTTCACCAGGCGCACGGCCTCGAGCACTTTCTCCGGCGTGATCCAGTTGGAGCCTCCCGCCTGATCTCCCGCGCCCCAGAGAGCGCTGGGCCACCAGGGGCCGGCGTCGCGGGTCTGCGCCAGAGCGGCGCTGCTTTCGAGCGCCAGAAGGAATGCGAGTCCTAGTCTCATGGTTCTTCCCTCGGGGGCACTATAATGCCGCCGAATGGCGGATGACACTCCAGACGACGAGGAAGCGCTCTTCGCCGCCGTTCGGGAGCTCTTCAACGAGCGCATTCCCTTCAACATGCTTCTCGGGTTCGAGATCGACTCGCTCTCGTTCGAGAGCGCGCGGGTTCGATTCGACTTTCGCGAAGAGCTCGTGGGCAACATCCTCCGGAAGAGCCTTCATGGAGGCGCCGTCTCGGCCGTCCTCGATCTGGCGGGGGGAATCGTCGCGTTCCTGTCGGCGGCGCGGACCGCGGCGGGAAGCTCGATTCAGGAGAAACTGGAAACGCTCGCGAACGTCGGGACGATCGACATGAGAATCGACTACGTGCGCCCCGGGACCGGCCGGCACTTCGTCGCCTCCGCCTCGCTGATCCGCTCCGGGAACAAGGTCGCGGTGACCCGCATGGAGCTTCGCAACGACGAGGACAGCCTCATCGCTCGTCGGCACCGGCGGCCTACCTCGTGGGCTGAGATCCGCCTTCCCATCAACGGTTTGGCGGTTTCGCCCGCCCAAACGACATAGCCTTCATGATGATCACGCATGACTCGCACGCTCGCGCTTCATGGCACTCTTCCTCCCCCTACGAGATCCTCGACCGCGATCGGGAGATGGCGCTCGCGAAGAGCGCCGGGCTTCCACCGTGGAACGAGGAAGCGACTCTGTACGTTCTCGGGCCCGAGGGCTATTCGAAAGCGAACGAAGGCACGAACGGCTTTTCGTGCATGGTGGGCCGGAGCGAGCCCGGGACGCGCTGGCCCGTCTGCTTCGACGCGGTCGGCTCGGAGACCATCCTTCCTCGCTACATCCGCGAAGCCGAGCTGCGCCTCCAAGGCAAGACCGCAGACGAAGTCCGGCAGGATACGGCCCGGCGATTTCTCTCCGGGGAATACCGCGCACCGAGCCGCACCGGGGTCTCGTACATGCTCTCGAAGGAGGCCATCACCTCGAATGGCAAAGAGCTGATCCTTGCTCCGCCCCACCTCATGATCTACGCTCCGAACGTGAGGAGCGAGGATATCGGCGCCGTCCCGAACCACGCGCACTCGCCCATGGCGCTCTTCGAGGGAGATCCGCACGGCTACATCATCGTGTTCGTCCGCGACACACCCGTCGAGCTGAAGAACCTTGGTCCGATCCCCCAATGAGCGTTCTTTCCGGGCCGAGTCCGTCGGCGGAGGACGAGGGACTTCTCGTCGCGAGGGCCCGCGCCGGGGACGGTAGCGCGATTGAGGCGCTTCTCGCGCCGCTGCGAGGAGCTCTTTTCGGCTACATCTACCGAATGGTCACCCGACGCGAGGACGCGGAGGATTTGCTTCAGGAAACGCTGCTGCGAGCGATCGAGCAGTTCCCCAAGTTCCGCGAAGAAGCGCGGTTCAAGGGCTGGCTCTTCGGCATCGCGACGAACGTATCGCTCGATCACCTGCGAAAGAAGAAGCGATGGAGCGTCGAGACCCAGCTCGAGGGAGAGAAACGGGCCCGCGCGAACCCTGAGAGGATGGCCGAGGTCGCCGCGATGATGGCGCGGCCCGAATTCTCGTTCGAGATCCGGGAGCACATCGCATTCTGTTTCTCCTGCCTCGCGCGCTCGCTCGAGCCCGAGAAGCAGGCGGCTATCTTTCTCAAGGAGGTCATGGGATTCACCTCTCAGGAAGGCGCTTCGATTCTCGGCTGTTCGGAGCCGCAGTTCCGTCACCATCTCTCGGCCGCGCGCGGCGTCGATGATCGAAGCCTATGAAGGGATGTGCCAGCTCATCAACAAGACCGGCGCTTGCTGGCAGTGCCGCGGCCTTCGTGAGCTCGCGCCGGAGTCGAACCAGGGCCCCGCTCTGGTGCAGATCGAGGTGGCGCCGGGCGTCGCCGTGACTCCAGAGAGTCTCTTCGAAGCGAGACTCGAAATCGTCCGAGCCGCGGATCTCGAAGAGGGACGCGCGCGGAAGCTGCACGAGGACTTCTTCGAGGCGGTAACCCGCGCCGAAGAGAGCCTGCCCGCTTGAGTCCAAGCGCGAACCGCGGTCTGGAATCCTAGCGGCCCACGGAGTCGACCTCGCGTGACTCGGGGTAGTCGGTCCGCGGACCCGCGGGCAGAGGCTCGCGTCGATGCTCCACGAGACCTTCACCGCCTGGGGTCGCCAGCTCGCCGGTCCTTGCGCCCAACCTGCGGCTCGCTGGCCTCAGCGCCCAGGATGTCGCGGCGATCCCGAGGAACGCGAGCGGTACGATCACGTCCGCGGCCGGGTGGCCGACGGCTCCGTGTGACAAGGCCGCGCCTGTGAGATCGAATACGATCCCCGCGTAGGCCCACTCCTTCAGACGAGGAAGTCGCGGAGCGAGGATGGCGAGGCCGCCGAGAAACTTCCATGCCCCGAGGATGATGACGAAGTAGGCGGGATAGCCGAGCTCGGCCAGGCCCGCCACCGCGAAGTCGGCGCCGGACAAATAAGCGACGCCTCCGGTCAGAAACGCGAACGCGATAAGGATGGTGGTCGTCCAATAGGCGAAGTTCCGGGCGTTCATCGGAGAGCCTCCTTGGTTATCGTTCGAATCATTCCTTCAGGCCTTCAGGTTCTGCAATATGACGGATCCCGGCAAGGGAAAGTGACCGATCGCGCATCTACCGCGGTTCCCGCCCGGCCTTTATGATAGATAGATGCGCGGTCGCGCCCTCGTGGCGTTCCTTCTAGTCGCCCTCGCGACCGGCGTACTCGCCTTTCGACCATGGCCCACGCCGCTCGAGCGCCTCGCCCGGTCGACGCACGCGACACCGTACAAAGTGCTCATCGTCGGAATGGACGGCGCGACCTTTCGGGTGATGGACCCGCTCCTCGCGAGCGGCCAGCTTCCAGCCTTTCAGGGGCTCATCGAGCGGGGAATGAGGTCGCCGCTTCGCTCGCAGAAACCCATGGCGTCGCCCATTCTCTGGACGACCATGGCGACGGGGCACAAGCGGCAGGACCACGGTATCCAGAGCTTCATCGTCTACAAGGACCCGAAGAAGCCGACGCGCGGCACGCTCGTGAGCTCCGAGGATCGAAAAACTCTCGCCCTCTGGAACATCGCAAGCGCCCTTGGCCGCTCCATCGGCTTCGTGGGCTGGTGGGCGTCCTGGCCGGCCGAGCCCGTGAACGGGTGGATGGTTTCGGATCGGCTCACGCCGGACCGCTGGAACCTGTGGGCGGGCGGCGGGAAGAAGCGGTCGCGTCTTTCCGGAGGCGCTGACGTTGGAGCTACAGGACCTCGTGGTGGATCCCCTGGCCCCGCCGATGGACGAGATCCAGAGTCTCGTGGAGCTGACGGCCGAGGAGCGGGCTGAAATGCTTTCCGCCGAGCGCCCGGTGTTCGGCCACGGTATGTCGGTCGTGAAATTCGCGTATTGCAGCCAGCGCTCGTACGAGAAGATCGCGTTGCACCAGCTCGCCAAAGGACAGCCCGACCTGACGGGAGTCTTCCTCGTGGCGACGGACCCTGTGCAACACACGTTCTGGCACTACTACGAGCCGCAGGCCTATACGGGGGTAGATCCGGGTACAGCGGCGCGGCTCGGCACGCTGGTGCCCAACATCTACCGGCACGATGACGCCTACTTGAGCGAGCTCTTGAAGGTCGTGGACGAGAATACGGTGGTGCTGGTCGTGTCGGACCACGGCTTCGAGGCCTCGGGACGCCTTCCCGCGCTGGAGCCAGCCGAGTCGATGTTCAGCGGGCCGGAGGCCGACGCCGCCCGGATGAGCGGCGAGATCGCGGTAGGCCAATCGGGTGGGCACAACATGTCGGGGATCCTGATCGCCGCGGGAGGGCCAATCCGGCGGGGCGCGAGCGTGAAGGCGTCGATCGACGATATCGCGCCGACGGTGCTCGCGATCCTTGGCTTGCCCGTCGCGACCGATATGGAAGGGCGCGTGCTCGAGGAGATGCTCGACCCGGCGTTCCTGGAGCGATACCCGGTGCGGCGTATCGACACCTACGAAACGCTCATCGATCGGCAGGCGATCGCCGCCGCCGCGGCGGTGACCGACGAGGGGAGCGACGAGGCGAACCAGGAGATGCTTCGGTCTCTTGGCTACATTCAGTAGCTATCCGCTCTTTACTGGTTTTGGCTCTCGACTCGTTGCGAAAGGACGCGGAAGGCGGGCATCTCCCTCATCGGATCGAAGTCTTTGTCCTTCAAGTCGACATGAAGCCGAGGGTCGGAGGGCCGCAGCACCACTTCGCGAAGGTGGGGAATCACGTCGTCGTATCGTTTCGCCATCAGCAGAACCACGACCAGATTTCGGTGGCTCTCGATCACCTCTGAGTTGGAAGGTCCGTAGGCGCGTTCGTACGTTGCGAGAGACCGCTCGAGTAGACCGAGACCCTCGTCGAGCTTTCCCATACGACACTTCAGTATCCCGAGGCTCTCGACGATATCGGCGGTGGTCGGGTTGTCCCTACCCAGAGCCGCCTCGCGAATACGCAATCCGTCCTCGTAGTACGGAAGAGCTTTCTCGAGCTTGCCCTGGGCGACCAGCACGCGCCCGAGGTTGTAGTCGCTATAGGCGACGAACGGGTGGTCCGCTCCGAGAACGCGCTTTCGCATATCGAGAGCGCCCGTCATGTACTCGAGAGCATCCTCCAACTGCTCGAGCCCCTCGAAGGCGAGCCCGATGGTGTCGAGACTATCGGCTACCAATGGATGTTTGTCGCCATAGACCTTGATGAAGATGGGGTGCGCTTCTCGATGGAGCCGAAGGGCGGCCTCATAGTCGCCCTGGCTGTTCCGCACCCGTCCCAGTCCCCTCAGGCTCCTCGCCACCTCGATGTGGTCCGCCCCACCCGCGGCCTTCGCGATCTCGAGCGCCCGCTCGTGCCGTGCCGCGGCCTGCTCGTACTCCTCGAGCTGCAGGTGAAGTGAGCCCAAGTCGTTCATGACGGAAGCGACTTCCACGTGGTTTTCTCCGAGCACGCGGTTCCGGATCGCGAGCGCTTCCTCGAGGGCAGCCCGAGCGGACCCGAACTCACCCATTCGCTGCCTTGCCCGGCCGAGCGTCGAGAGGACTCTGGCCCTTTCGAGCTCGTTCACGTCGCTGCTTCGACGCTCGAGAGACTTCTCCGCGAGCTTTATCGACTCCGGATAGAGGCCGAGCGATTCGTGCACGCGACTGAGGGTTCCGAAGAGGCTCGCCTGGACCGACGGTTCCGCCGACAGCTCGCTTTCGACGGTCGCGGCGCCGCGATCGAGGAGCTCTCTCGCGGTGATGGAGCTCCCTCGGTTCTCGCTCGGGTCGGCGACTTCGAACAAGCGCACTACGAACTCCGACACTTCTCGGGCGGCTGCGGCCTGCTCGCGCGCCGCGGTTTCCGCTCGGGTAGCGCGAACGAACCCGATTCCCGCGGCAATCGCTCCCCCGAGGAGCGCGAGAAGCGCTACTCCCGCAGCCGCGACCTCCACGCGGTTCCGGTTGACGAACTTCTTCCCTCTGTACCAGCGGCTATCGGGTTGGGCAAGGACGGGAAGGCCGTCAAGATAGCGCTCGAGATCGTCGGCGAGCGCATAGACGGTAGGGTACCGTTCCTCCGGCGCCTTCTTCAGCGCCATCAGGAGAATGGTGTCGAGATCCCCTTGGAGCGCCTTTCGCCGGACGGGATCGACTGCGGCGTCGCTCGGGCGCGCCGGATCGGAGCCCAGGATCGCCTCTTCGAGAGCGGCACGCGACTCGTGAGACAGCTTGTAGGGACTGGCGCCCGTCAGAAGCTCGTAAAGAACCACTCCCAGGGAGTACACGTCGGAGGCAACGCTGATCGGACCGCCTTCGATCTGCTCGGGGGACGCGTAGGCCGGGGTCAATGCCCGGCCGGAGATTTCGGTCAACGCCGTTTCTCGCTCTTCCCCCTGCTCGAGAAGCTTGGCGATGCCGAAGTCGAGGAGTCTCACCTCACCCTCGGGGGTCACGAGGATATTGGTGGGCTTGAGGTCGCGGTGCACGACGAGTCGGGCGTGCGCATGCGCAACGGCATCGGTCACCTGAAGAAAGAGCCGAACGCAGGATCGCACGTCGAGCCGGTTCTCACGGGCGTGCTCGTCGATGGGACGCCCCTCGACGTACTCGAGCGCGAGATAGGGCTTTCCATCGGCAGTGAGCCCCGCGTCATAGAGACGCGCGATGTGTGCATGGTTGAGAGAAGCGAGGATTTCCCGCTCGCGCGCCATCCGTTCCGATAGCCCGGACCGCCGCCAGGCGCCGCGAGGAAGTTTGAGCGCCACCGGACGATGAACGAGGCCGTCCGCCCGCTCCGCGAGCCAAACCGTTCCCATCCCACCGCGCGCGAGTTGGCGCTTGAGGCGGTAAGGGCCGATAGAGGTGCCGGCGCCCTGCCACGATTCACTCGATTCGTCTGCGAGGTCAATCGCGTCGAGCTTCGGTAGAGTCTTCAACGGGGCTTCGGTCACGCTGAACGCGACGTGCGACAAGAGAGCTCGCAGCCGCGGTTTGAGGGACTCGTGCTCTGGAGAAAGGTCCTCGACAAAGCGCGCGCGATCCGCGGCGGGCAAATCGAGCGCCGAATCGAGAAGGCGATTGAGCGTCGCCCACGCATCCCGATCTTGTTCGAAGGAGGGCAATCTCGTTACCTTGGCGCCTCGGACAGCCAGAGGCGCACGTTCGTCATCTCACGGAGATTCCGCATTTGGCACCATGTGAACCATACGTTCGGACGTCGAGCTCACCCGCGGAGCACCGCGCATCAGATCGGTAAGGTAGCCCCGATCTCCCAGTGGGATCTATATCAGAGGCAGGCACCCCTTTCCATCGGTCGGTAAGGCTCTCCAAGGCGAAGCCAGACTCGAGTGTAAATCCAGTTTTTCAAAGTGACGGAGCATGCATGACCGCCAGTTCTCTCTTTGCTTGGTTACCACCGCGAGCGGTTCCAGTCGGTCCCCCTTCACCGGGACGCGGGCGCGATCCGGCGAAGGTAGTCGAAGAAATTGAGGATGAAGACGATTTTGTCCTGCCTCGCTTCCGAGCCCGCGCAGGTTCGTGGTCACCGCGAAGCGCTGGCCGTCCGGGTGGAGACCGAAGGCCGCTGTTCGCCGGGGCCGCGACACCGTCGTTCGGACCAGAGCCGCGCCTTCTCGGTTCGGAACGAGCTCCCCTTCCACGGTGTAGGGGACGACCATGATCCTCTCGTCGAGCGCCTGGTAGAAAAGCTCGCGGCGATGTCCGAGACCACGCGGGATGATCGTCCGCCGGCGGTCGGAAACCTGCCATTTCCCGCCCGGTCCGGGGAAGGGACGCACGTACACCTCGAACGTGCCCGATCTCGTTGGACATGTAAGCGAGCCACTCGCCCGTCGGGAGAAAACTCGGGAGTGTTTTCCACGTACGGGGAATCGAGGAAGACCCAGGGTGTCCCCGGCTTCCATCCCGACTCTTCACTCCCTTCCAGGGGAGAATCAGGACGTCGGGCGATGCCAATCTCCGAGCTGCATCTCGCAAAAGGCCAGAAACCTCCCGCTCGGATGCCACGATCCAGGCCACTGTCGGTGGTCGCTCTCGGTCAGGCGCTCCGCCTCCCCGGTGCCATCGGCGCGCTGCCAGTAGAGGTTCGGCGTCCCTCGGTCCGCGCGATCCGAGGCGAAGGTGATGCGGCGCCCATCCGGCGTCCAGATCGGGAGCGAGTCCTCGCCGGGATCGAACGTCAGACGGGAAAGCGTGTCGCGCTCCATTCGTACACCCAAACGTCCGGCTGGTCGCGATCGCGGATGTCCATCGCGAGCCGGTTGCCGTCGGGTGAGAAGCGAAGTCCGGTGTAGTCGCCGGGACACGCGGAGCGGCTCCCGCGTTCCCCGCGCCGTCGATCCAGTCGATCGTGGACTCCGCGGGTGCTCTGCTGCGGCACGTACACCAGGGCTCCTCGGTCCGAGTAAGCAAACTGAGCCCCGGCCGTTGACCCGGCTGGCTCGCGACTCCCTCCACCGCGCGCGCGGGTTGCCCTGTCACTTCCAGGCGGCCGAGGTCGAAGGCGACCGCGAAGAGCGTCCCGTCGCGGATGTAGACGAGATGGCCGCTCGGAAGGTAGCGGCCGTGGTATCCGCCGCGACAGAACGATCTTTCTCGGACCGCCGGAAGCGGCTGAACGACGACGTTGCGCATCGTCCCCTCGGGTGGTAAGCGGTGTAGAGAATCGCCTTGGCCTCCGGGGAGCACCTGGGGCCAGCGGTGAGACGCCTCTCCCGCGTCCGGGTCGACGTTCGTCAGGACCTCCGGGGTTCCTCCCTCCGAGGAGACGCGCGACAGTCCCTCGCCCGGCGGCATCGCGGGCGAAGACGATCGTTCCGTCCTCGCCCCAGGTTCCTCCGTAGAGCTCCGAGCGCCTCGGAGAGCGTGACGACGGCGCCACCGGTGACGGCGACCTTCTTCAGCTTTCCGTCCGCGAAGAAGCCGATCCACTGGCCGTCGGGAGAGAAGAACGGATTGCGCGCACCCTCGGTCCCGGCGAGTGGCGCGGCGACGAGATCCTCGAGGCGGCGCACGTAGAGCTGTCGCGGCGCACCCGGGCTGCTCACGCGACGAATGCGAGGAGGGCGCCGTCGGGCGAAAGGATGGCGCGCCTGTCCGTCTTCGAGGATGTTCCAGCGAGAAATACGCGTCCGCGCCCAGCTCCGCGCTCAGACGTACCGGCGGCGCCGGCGACGGTGCTGGCCGCGGCCAGAGCGCCCAAACCGCCAATCCCAGCGCCAGCCCGCGCGACGCCGGTGAGAGCCGGCCAAAACGAAGGCTGCCTTGCTCGGCGCGGCCTCACGCCGGCTCTTCGAGAGCGATCCGGGCTTCGCCGATCGCCTGCAGTCGTTTCTTCGGATCCTTCGTCAGGCAGCGCGCGAGGAGCGCGCGCACCGACGCGCGGAAGCCCGAGGGAAGGGCGCTCCAATCCGGCTCCTTCGTCAGAACATGCGCGAGAGTCTCGGAGACGTCTTCGCCCGCGAACGCGCGCTTGCCCGTCAGCATCTCGTACAGCACCACACCGAACGCCCACACGTCCGCCCGCCGGTCCGCCGGCTTTCCCTTCGCCTGCTCCGGGCTCATGTACGCCGCCGTCCCCAGAAGAACTCCCACCTGCGTCGCTCGCGTCAACGTGGGCGAGTGGCTCTCTTCGACCGGAGGCGGTTCGACCTCGAGCGCTTTCGCGAGACCGAAGTCGAGGATCTTCACGTCCCCGTCTTTCGTGAGCTTCACGTTCGCGGGCTTCAGGTCGCGATGGATGACCGCCCTCTCGTGCGCCGCCTCCAGCCCGTGCGCGATCTGGGAGGCGATGCGCAGCGTCTCTTCGAGTGGAAGCGGACCCGAAGCGATCCGCTCCGCGAGCGTCGGCCCTTCCACCAGCTCCATCACCAGCGCTCGAACCCCGTTCGCTTCCTCGAGACCATAGATCGAGGCGATGTTCGGGTGATTGAGCGACGCGAGGAGCTGTGCCTCCCGCTCGAAGCGCTTCATGCGCGCTTCGTCCCGCGCGAACGCCTCGGGCAGGACCTTGATCGCCACCTCGCGCTTCAGCTTCGTGTCCGAGGCGCGATAGACCTCGCCCATGCCTCCCGCACCCAGAGCTCCGAGGATCTCGTAAGAGCCGAGACGTGGCCGGAGGCGAGGGTCATGGCGCTCCTTTCGATTGCGAAAGCTCGAGACGCTTCGGGAAGCGGGAGAATTCTATCCGCCGCGAAACGCTGCCGCAAAGAGAATGAGCCGCGTTCATTCTCCCGCGCACGCGTTGGTCGAAAACCTCAAGTATTACTTGAAGCGACTCGGTCCGGAACGAGTCGAGATAGGTCGTGTGGGCGCCCCCTGGCGACTTCAGCTACCTCGCGTCAGTCTTCGAAGTGCTCACGTCTTCCCGGGAGCGGAACTCTCTCACGCCCGGCCTTCGCCGCGCCGGATGGAGCCGATGGGTCAGGTCCATGAGACCGAACGCCAGGCGCAGGTTCTCCGCTTGGAGTGGCGTGCGGGGCTCGGGTCCCGGCATGTCTTCCACGGATCGGAACTTCCGGACGGGCATCATTCGCTCTCGAGAAGCCCGAAGCGTTCGCGAATCGCCTCGGCGTCGATACGGTTCTGAGGGCGAACAGTGTCTTTTTTCATTCGGTAGTGCACATACGCGGTGTTGCGACGCGAACCCGCGACCCGAGGTCGAGCCCGAGGATCGCATCACCGCGGCCTCGATTCGGAGGCGCGCTCAGCTCTTCCTCGCGCGGAACTTCGCGGAGGAAGGCGATCCCGAGCGCGCGAAGAGCGCGGCCCGGGAGTTCTTCGAACGATGGGGCGACACGAAGGTCGAAGCCGATCACCCCGACCTTCGCGACGCCCGAGAGCTGCTCGGAGAGAGCCCGAAGTAATCAGGTCGGTGGGCGCTTGATGGAGCGCGCGTTCCCCGTGTTGCACGAGTATCCCGATGAGCCGTCGCCGTCGAGGTCTCCGCCAAGGATTGCCACGGGACACTTGACGAATTCACTGTACTCGGCGAGGACGTCGTTCTGGATCGCGTGAATCTCGATCGTCGCCTGGTTCGAAAGCAGCGTGTACCCTGCGAGCTGGAGGTCCCGCGCAGTGAACCTGTTGTTGCCGTCGAGGTCGTCGATGAAGTTCGGCGCCTGGCCATCGACGATGACCGCCTGTACCGTCACGTTCACGTCGGGATAGGTCGAGAGAATGTCGACCAGTCCGGGAAATGAGGGAAAATCGAAAGACTGAATCGGCCCGCTGTCCCGGCGCGTCAAAAGCTCGGCGGTCGAGTTCGCGAGGCTGCGGTCGATGAGGGTCAACGGCTCGAGGAGTCCATTGGGCACGCGCAGGAATGCCCTGATGTAGCTCTGATCGTTCTTGTCGACGAGCTCGATGCTCACGCTGTTCAGCATGCCCGCGAAATTGCGGATGCGGCGGCCCACGAGGTCGAAGTTCTCGTCGAATACGCGTAGCGGCCCAATGTCCGCCATCAGGACCAACCCCGGCAGATCGTCGTCGGAGGCGAGCCCGTAACAATCCTGGAACTCGAAGGTGCTGCCCGCGGTGCCGCCGGTGAAGGCGCCGACCGTACGCGTTACGAGATCGAACCCAGTGTTTCCCCCATCCGCGCCTTCCAACGCGAACAGGTAGGGCTTGTTGAGCTCGAAAACATTCGACGGATCGTACTCGTCGTCGATGAGCCGGTCGCTGACGGCCGCGGGGCACGAATCGCTCTGCCCCGGCTGGTCGGAAGCCTCCGACCGGAAACGGACGAAGCTTTCGTTCGCCCCTCCGGGACAGGTCTCGAACGCACCCGCCGTGAAGAAGTGGCTCATGTCGAGGCAATTGTCGGGGTCGGTCAGGACGAGCGCCTCGCCGCGGCCGCCGCTACCGTCGTCGACGAAACCAACGGCGTTTTTGACACGGAGCTGCACGGCGAGAGTGTAGTTCCCCCCGGTGAGCGTGCTTTGGTCTCCCCGCGCGGCCGGAAGGTTCAGGCTCAGGTGAATGGCGCGTTGATTGGCCTCTCCATCGAGTGGCAGTAAAAGCAGTGTGGTGACAGTCAGCCCCTTGAAGAATGTTCGCATGGTCCCCCCTTATGTCGACTCGTTGCGGGCGGGGGGTATTCTATCCCTTGAGCTTCATTTTCGCGATCCCCGGGCCCGAACTTGCGCCCTTCGAGCGAAGTGACTATGGTGCAGCAAGATACAGATGGTTACCGAAGCACAGATTCGCCGGATCGCGATGTCGCTCCCCGGGGCGTACGAGCACGCCTCGCACGATGGCCGCCCTTCGTGGCGGACCAAGCCTCGCACTGTTCACGTGGATTGCGTCATCGTTTTTCCGCCGGCGCGATGCGCCGCAGCTCGTCGAAGAAATTGAAGACGAGGACGACGTGCTTTGATTCCACCTGGGTCTCCGCGGGCGGGGCCAGCGCGACGCGCTCGCCGTCGGGGTGGAGATCGTACGGCCGCCACGTGAGTCCTCGCGACCTCCTGAAGGACCCCTCGGACCACAGTCGGGGCTTCTTGGCGAGAAACGCATCTCCGTCCACCGCGTATGGCCCGGTGTCTCTAGAGTGGTACGCCAGCCAACGCCCGTCCGGCGAAAACGTCGGCCAACCATCCTGAAGGGCGTCGTTCACGAAAATCGTAGGCGCTCCCGGCTTCCATCCCGAGGTCTCGTCTCCCTCCATCGGCAGGATCACGACGTCCGAGCCCGTCTGCGGGCCGGTGCTTTCATAGAAGGCCAGAAACTTGCCGCTGCTGTGCCAAGACATGGCCCACTGATTTTTTTCACTCTCGGTGAGACGTTCCGCCTCGCCCGTGCTTCAGCTTCTTGTCCGAAGCGCGATAGACCTCGCCCATGCCTCCCGCACCGAGAACGCCAAGGATCTCGTAGGGACCGAGGCGCGTTCCAGGATCAAGGGTCATCGCGTTTCGAGCCTTGGGAAATGCGGATCGTTCTAACCGGCAACGAACCGGCGCCGCAAAAAAGGAATCCTGCCTACGCTGTCCGGATTTCGACCACGAATTGCGTTCCTCTTACCGAGAGAGCGTCCGTGTTTGAGACCGGTTTCGAGAGGAGCGGAAAAATGAGATCGCGACAACCGAGTTCCCGGCGGCCGTTTCCCATCCTCACGAAGTCGTGATGGCGACAGCACTTCCGGCGAACGCAGAGAATCACGTCCCTTCTCGCTCCCGCGAGCGCTTCCTGATCGAGGAAAGCCGGCGGTGGCTCGAAATCATCCGCAGCCCGGAGCTCGACCGACGACGGCAGTTCGGGATCGTCGAGGAAACGCTCGACAACTTCCGCGACTACTACAACCGTGGCCTTCTGCGGTACCGCAAGTCCACGACCGAAGCGATAGGGCTCGCATCGATCGAGTGGACCGGACGAGGGTCTTATTTCGAGGACGTCACGGGACGGCGATTCATCGATTGCCTCGGGGGATACGGAATCTACTCCGCCGGAATCAATCACCCCCGGATCGTGGAAGCGGTCAAGGCGCAGCTCGATCGGATGCCTCTCTCGTCTCAGGAGCTTCTGGATCCTCTGCGCGGCGCTCTCGCGTACCTTCTGGGCGAGCTGGTCCCCGGGAATCTGTCCTGCTCGTTCTTCATCAATAACGGAACCGACGCAGTGGAGGGCGCCATGAAGCTCGCCCGGATGTATACCGGGAAGCCCGGCTTCATCTCCTGCCTGCGGGGTTTTCACGGCAAGTCCTGCGGCTCGCTGTCCTTGATGGGAAACCCGGAGTACCGAGCGCCCTTCGAGCCGCTCCTCGAGGACGTGCGATTCGTCCCCTTCGGGGATGCGGCGGCGGTCGAAAAAGTTCTCGCGAAAGCGGATGCGATGGGTGCGGGGATAGCGGCGGTGGTGGTGGAGCCAGTCCAGGGGGAGGCAGGCGCAATCGTGCCTCCCCCGGACTACTGGCCCGCGCTCCGCGAGATCACCGCGCGAAGGGGCGTGCTGCTGATCGCCGATGAAGTCCAGACCGGGATGGGTCGCACGGGAAAGATGTTCGCGGTCGAGCACTGGGACGTCGTGCCCGACATCCTCTGTCTCGGCAAGGCGCTTGGCGGCGGCGTCATGCCGCTCTCGGCTTTCGTGTCGACGCCAGAGATTTGGAAGGTCCTCGAGCCGAATCCCTTCATCCACTCCTCTACCTTCGGTGGAAACCCTCTCGCGTGCGCCGCGGGAATCGCGGCGCTGAACGTGACGCTCGAGGAAGACCTCCCGGCGCAAGCGGCAACGACCGGCGACTATTTCCGGAGCGGGCTTCTTCGACTCCAGAGGCTCTTTCCCCAGCTTCTCGTCGACGTGCGCGGGCTCGGGCTCCTCATCGGCCTGGAGTTCGCCGACGCGGATCTCGGTTACGAGGTCGCGGCGGGACTCTTCCGCCGCGGAGTCCTGGTAGCGGGAACTCTCCTGAACTCCAAGACCATTCGCATCGAACCGGCGCTGAACATTCCGCGCGAGCTGGTGGACAAGGTCCTCGAAAAACTCGAGGAAGTCCTCGCCGCCCTCGCTCGGGATCGGGAATGACGTTCATCGGAATGGGAGTGGCCGGCACGACTCCGTCCGGACGAAGTCGGGCGACCGGTATCGCCGGACCAGGCAACCGGCGGATGGTCGAGGGGACGTCGGGCTTCGGTGCCAGCTCGGCCACAAGTTCCTTCCCCTGACGCTTCGACTTGTGCTCCGCCCGATTCTGGGGTCCAGACCGAATATGCCATCGCCCGACATGGAGCCCCCCCAGTAACGGATGCGAAGGGAGATTTGTCCTCAGTATGATGGAGGCCAATGACGGAGAAGCCGGTCGGAAGCGACTCCCGCGGAAAGCTCCGGGCTCTTTACAATTGGCTGACCCAGGCGACTCCCTCTCCGCATTCCTCGACGAATCCCAGCCCGGAGCGCGTGCCGATGCGCGTCGGCCGATACGAAATCCTGCGCAAGCTCGGCGAGGGCGGGATGGGGATCGTCTACGAGGCGCGGGACGAGCGCCTCTCGCGCACGGTCGCCTTGAAGACGATGTCCGCGCTCGCGAGCGACGAGTCGGCGCGCAAGCGCTTCTGGCGCGAGGCCCGCGCCGCCGCCGGGGTGAATCATCCGAACGTCTGTCAGATTCACGAGATCGGCGAGGACGGTGGCGAGCTCTTTCTCGTCATGGAGCTCCTCGAGGGGGAACCCCTCGCTGAAAAACTCAAGCAAGGGCCATTGAGCCTCTCCGAGGCCGTGTCGATCGGGCTCGAGGTGCTCGCCGCGCTCGCCGCGCTTCACGCGAGCGGCATCATCCATCGCGATCTCAAACCGGCCAACGTGTTTCTCACCCGCCACGGCGTGAAGCTCCTCGATTTCGGCCTCGCGAGACCGAATGTCCCCGAGCGGACGGATTCGCCGCTTTCCTCCTCGGAGCTGACGCGCACCGGCACGATCGTGGGCACGCCCGGGTACATGGCTCCCGAGCAGGTGACGGCCGACACGGTCGACGCCCGAGCCGATCTGTTCGCGGCGGGCGCGATCCTGTTCGAGATGCTGGCGGGCCGCCCGGCGTTCAGCGGCCGCACCTTCGTCGAAGTCCTGCACGCGACGCTCCACGAACATCCGCCCGCTCTCACCGGCTCCCCGGCCGTCATCGCCGCCGACCGCGTGATCCGCCGGGCGCTCGCGAAGCGTCCCGCGGACCGGCCGGCTTCGGCCGCCGAGATGGCGAAAGAGCTCGCCGCCCGCGAGAGCGATTCAGGGAGCGAGACCCCCGGCCTGGCCCGCGCTCTTACCCGTCTGGTGGTGCTGCCGTTCCGCATCCTGCGACCGGATCCCGAAACGGATTTCCTCGCCTTCAGTCTGCCCGATGCGATCTCGACGTCGCTCTCCGGCACTGGCTCGCTCGTGGTGCGCTCGAGCGCCACCGCTGCGCGCTTCGGCGGCGAGCCCGACCTGAAGGCTCTTGCCGCCGAGGCGGATGTCGACCGGGTCGTCATGGGGACGCTCTTGCGCTCCGGCGATCAATTGCGCACGGCGGTCCAGCTCGTCGAGGCGCCAGCGGGAACGCTCCTCACGTCGCACACGGTCCAGGCTCCTCTCGGCGAGCTGTTCCAGCTTCAGGATGAGCTGGCCCGGCGCGTGGTGGACGCGCTTTCGCTCTCCCTGGCAGGACCGAAAGCGACTCCGGCTCCCGATGGGCGAGCTTATGAAGTCTATCTCCGCGCGAACGACCTGGCGCGCTCGTACACGGGACTTCCGCAGGCGCGCGAGCTGTATCAGCGGTGCCTGGAGCTGGATCCCAAATTCGCTCCCGCCTGGGCGCGTCTCGGCCGCTGCCATCGCGTGATCGGGAAGTACCTCGACGACTCGAAGGACAGCTTCACTCGCGCCGAGGAAGCGTTCCGCCGCGCGCTCGAGCTCAACCCCCGCCTTTCCATCGCGCACAAGTTTTTCGCCCAGCTCGAAGCGGACAACGGGCAGGCGTCGAATGCGATGGTGCGTCTCCTCCGCGAGGCGGATCGACACGGGAACGATCCGGAGCTCTTCGCGGGTCTGGTCCACGCCTGTCGCTACTGCGGGCTCTACGGGTACTCGATCGCCGCGCACGAGGAGGCGCGCCGTCTCGACCCGAACGTGCCGACCAGCATCGAGCAGACGCTCTTGATGACGGGCGACATCGATCGCCTGCTGGCCGTCGAGCGGTGGCGGGACGGGGGCAGCGGCGACGAGATCATCCGGGCCATCGGGCTCGGCCTCGCCGGACGTCGTGACGAAGCGCGCCGGACGATCCTGGAGATGCGGGAAGCGCCCCGCATTCCCGCGTTTCAGCCGTGGATCGAATACCTGATGGCCTGGCTCGATCGCCGCCCGGCGGACATGCGGATGAAGATTTCCGCGCTCAGCACCTTCCGGATCGTCGAAGACCCCGAGGCCATCTTTCAGGAGGGCTGGCTGCTCTGCGACGTCGGCGAGCACGAGCGGGCTCTCGACCAGCTGCGACGCGGCGTCGACAAAGGGTACTTCGTCGCGCCCACTCTCGCCGGGCGTCCTCAGTTCGACGCGCTCCGGAACGACCCGCGCTTCCAGCAGCTGTTGTCGGACGCGGAAGCCGGGAGGCGGCTCGCTCTCGCCGCGTTCCGCGAGGCTGGCGGTGAGAGGCTCCTCGGCCGCTGAGCGATGAAAACGATCGCGTCTTGGCGCGACCGGGAGGAGATCCTTCGCCGGCTGAGAGACGTGCGACCCGAGAGCCCGCGCGTCTGGGGGCGCATGTCGGCGCACCAGATGATCTGCCATCTCAGCGATTCGTTCCGCATGGCGATCGGACAGAAGCCCGTCAGCTCCACCGGGGGTCCGGTGCGACAGAAGTGTTTCCAGTGGGTCGCGCTCTACCTCCCTCTCCGGTGGCCGACCGGCGTCATCCAAACGCGGCCGGAGATCGATCAGGAGACCGGCGGAACGCCGCCCGCGGACTTCGCCGCCGACATCGCCGAGCTGGAGCGGCTATTCGAGCTCGTCACCGCGGAGCCTCGACGCGTGGAGTGGCAACCTCACCCGATGTTCGGCACGATGTCCGATGCGGCCTGGCTGCGATGGGGCTACCTTCACATGGACCACCATCTTCGCCAGTTCCGTAAGTGACCGCGGAAGGGCGTCGTTCCCGGCGCTCAGTCCACTTTCGCGCGAACCAGCGCTTTTCCTTCCCGGTCGGCGTCTCGATAGAGAACGTCGAAGCTCGCTTCCCGGGGCCATCGGCAGCTCCTTGCAGAGGCGCTCGTAATGCTCGAGGACCTTGGGAACGTAGTCGGCGGTTTCCGGCGTCGTCCGATGGCTTCCCGCCCGATAGTAGCCGGCGTTGATCGGTCCGCCGTTGTACTCCGCGAGCACCATGCCCAGGTCGTTGTACGTCGTGAACAGCACATCCAGGTAGAGAGCCGCCATCTCCGTGTTGCGATCGGATTCGAAGAGCATCTCGTCGCTGTATTCCCAGTCGAGCATTCCCGCCAGCATTCGTCCCGTGGCAGGCCAGATTTGATACAGCCCGCGGGCGTTTGCGTGGCTGCGGGCGCGGGTATCGAAGCCGCTCTCAACGATACCGATCGAGAGCAGGAGCAGCGGATCGACCGAGGGATACTTGTCCGTGGCGTTCATGAGAAGCTCGGCGTAGTGGTAGGCCTCTCCGAGCCCCAGGCTCCCGTTCACCCTCAGAATCTCATCACGCATCCCGAGAAGGAGTCGCTGGCGCACGGAGTCGTACCGAATCCCGGCGCGAAGCTCCTCGAAGCCGGCCTGTATCTGGCCGCGGGTAGAGGCGAGCTCGCGCTCGAGCTCGGAGGCTCGCTGATAGGAATGAACGCCCAGTGCAAGCGCTCCCACCACGAGGAGGCACAGGCTGAAGAGTGCCGTAGCGCGCCAGCCGCTCGAGCGCCGGCGAGGCCGTCTGTCGGTCGAGTCCAGGCGCACCGGCCGTCTCTTCGCCGGTCTCGGGCCGGGCCTTTCCGATTGCTTCCGTGAGAACCGCTCGATCTGCACCGGTTCGGGTTTGGCGCCAAACATGGGGGTATCCTCCTGATGGACGTCGAATTCCCGTTGAAATAAGGGTGTTTCAATAACAATGAGGCCAGAAACGGGTTCTCGCAACCGGCAGCCTGCCGCTCCCGGTCCTCCGTCCCCGTCAATCCGGGCGCGGCTTGCACTGAAACGCCGGCCCCACGTACACTCCCAGACCACAACTTTTCGAGCTCGTGAGCGGACTCGCCCGGCTCGCGAGGGGGGAGCAAAGACGTATGCCTCAAGCACCAGCGATTACAGTGGAAGATTTGATCGTCCAGACGGCGATGGCCTTCGGGCAGGGCTCAGGACATCTGACCATTACTCCCGAGGCCAGCCGGTTTCTCCGCGGATTCTTCAAACCCAGGTTCCAGCGCCATCTCCAGCACTACACCGCACAGCGGCTCGGAATGCTGGCCTACGCCCGCGGACTCGGCTGGTACGCGGCCACGCAGGCTCTCAGCCGGGGGAAACAGATGATCGACGCCGCGGACGCGAAGGTCGCCATCGACAAATTCCCCTGCCCGATCGCTCCTCCGGTTCTCGCGCTTCTGGATCGGATGCGCCGCGAAGAGTCAAGGGAAGAGTCAAAAGGCTAACAACCGAGGTCAAGCCGCGCTCCGCCCGACCGGCGCCGGAGGGACTCTTTGACGCGCTCTCTCGGGCTCGTTCTGTCACTGGCGGCGCTCAAGATCGCGTTCGGCGTCGCCGGCTACATTTTTTCAATATTCGGGGCGAGGCCGGAGGCAGCGGACGCTGTTCCGTCCGGCTTCCGTCTCTCCCACCTGTTGGTCTATGGGAGCGTCGGGCTCTTCCTCGTCCTGAACCGCGGCCGCGACCGTCGGGCTTTCTTTCTCGGTGCGGCCTTCCTCCTCGTCGCCGTCGCGCCTTCCGATCTGTTGTTCGGGAGCTTGTCCCAAATCGGAGGGCTCGATGGCGTCGTCCGGATTCTGAGCCACCTCCATCCGGACGCCTTTCTGCCTCTGTGCTTCTGGCTCTTCTTCAGCGAGTTCCCCCGCGCTCCGATCGAGGCCATCGCCCGATTCGTACGGGGGGTGGGCGTTTTCCTCTCCGCCGCGGGAGGAACGCTCCTCTTCGCGATCCACGCGTCTCCCCTTCTCGCGATGGGGCCGCTCGCGGAGCCGCTGGGCCCGTGGCTTCAGCCGTTCCAGCCGAGCCGTAACCTCTACTTGTACACCTGGGCTTTCATTCTCGCGCTGACCGTCCCCGCCATCCTCTTCGGTCTCGCGCGAATTCGCTCGGCCCCGCTCTCGGAGCGCCGGCGCGTCGCCCTCTTCCTCCTGGGGATCGTGCTCGGGAGCGTGCCTTTCTGGCTGACGATTCTGTTGAAGGCGATCTCCCCGGCCGCTCGCGCATGGATAGATGAGCCTACCCAGCGCTGGATCGGCCTCTATGTCATCCGCACCGCCTCGATGACCATCCCCATCGCCGCGGCCTATTCCGTTCTGGTCCATCACGTGCTGGACGTGAAGCTGGTCATTCGCCGCGCGCTCCAGTATGCCCTCGCCCGCTACGCGGTCCTTGCCGCGACCGTCGTCCCATTCCTCATCCTCGTGATTTACATCTACCGCAACCGCAACGAGACCATCTCCGAGCTCCTGTCTGGCGCGGGACCGCCGGTCTTGATCGCGGCGACCCTTCTCGGACTCCTCACACTGCAGGTCCGCCAGAGCGTTCTCGCCGCCATCGACCGCCGGTTCTTCCGGGAGCACTACGATTCGCGTCAGATTCTGACGAGCCTCGTCGAAGGCAGCCGGCGCGCTTCGAGCCCCCGCGAGCTCGCGGAGCTCCTTTCCGTCGAGATCGATCGAGCACTCCACCTCGAACGGATCTCGGTCCTGGTGCTCGACGCGACCCGCGGCGAGCTCCTCGACCATCGCCAGAGCGTCACTGCGGTTCTATCCGCGTCGCCGCTCGCGACGCTGGTGAGCGCTCAAGAGGAGCCGCTCGAGGTCGATTGGGAACGGGAGCGGTCACCGCTCGCGCGGATGCCCGAGCCCGATCGGGAGTGGCTTCGGAAGTCGGGGTTTCGTCTGCTGATTCCCCTCACCGCGTCCGAGGGCACTCTGGTCGGAATCCTTGCCCTCGGATCCAAGAAGAGCGAGCTCCCCTTCTCGAAGGAGGACCGGTGGCTCCTCGCGACCATCGGCGCCTCCGCGGCGCTGAACCTGGAGAACCGCATCAAAGTCAGCTCGCCCGGCGATTGGCCATTCTTTCGGCCGGACGCTGGCGGGGCCGAGAGCCAGGCCGTTCCGGATCTGGCGCAGGAATGCGAGAGCTGCGGACGCATGGCGCCACCCGACGCGGAGAAGTGTCGCCCCTGCGGGGGCGCTCTCAGGAAGGCGAGCGTTCCCTACGTTCTCCTGTCGAAGTTCCGCTTCGAGCAGCGCCTCGGCGCCGGCGGAATGGGCGTGGTCTATCGGGCGATGGACATGACTCTTGGCCGCAGGGTGGCCATCAAGACGCTCCCCCGCATTTCGATGGAGTTCGCCTCCCGCCTGAGGCGCGAGGCCCGCGCGATGGCCTCGGTGACCCACGAGAACCTCGCCCTGGTCTATGGAGTCGAAAGCTGGTTCGGCTCGCCTCTCCTCGTGGTCGAGCTCCTCGAAGGAGGCACTCTCGCCCAGCAGCTTCGTGCCGGAAGGCTCGGCGTCCTCCCGGCGATCGACCTGGGAATCACGCTCGCGGGTGTCCTCTCCACACTTCACGTCGCCGGTGTGCTCCATCGGGATATCAAGCCCAGTAACGTTGGCTACACATCGGCCGGAGTGGTGAAGCTTCTGGACTTCGGGCTCGCGAAGATTCTCGATGATTCGCGCGCGGCCAGCACGAACGTGGCCGACGCCGCCTACGACGACCTCGACGATGTGCCCGCGCACGCCCTCACCGTCCTCACCGTGACCCGATGCGCGGTGGGAACTCCCATCTACCTGTCTCCGGAAGCGGCGCGCGGTCAGGATCCCGATCCGCGGTTCGACTTGTGGGCCCTCGCCGTGGTGCTCTTCGAAGCGATCTCGGGAATGCATCCTCTGCGGATCCAGGAAACGTCGGGCTTGCGGCGGCGGATTTTCGACGGAGAGGTGGCCGACGTTCGCGCCGTCGTGGCCGACTGCCCCGAGCCGGTGGGTCGTTTCTTCGATCTCACGCTCGCGCGCGACGCAACACTTCGACCCGCATCCGCGGAGGAAATGCGGGACCGTCTTCGAGCTCTCCGGACCGAGCTATCTTCCCCTTGACAGTCGACAGGACCCGCGCCATTATCTTGTAGATTGTCTAGGAGAGACCACCCATGGAATCTTTGCTCGGCGACATCCGTTTCGCGTTCCGCAGTCTCCTCAAGAGTCCCGGGTTCGCGCTCGCGACGGTCCTGACCCTCGCGCTCGGGATCGGCGCCAACACCGCGATTTTCAGCCTCATTCACGGTGTTCTCCTCGCGCCGCTTCCCTACCGCGACGGAGGCCGATTGGTAGTGCTGCAGCAGAGCGCTCCCAAAGCGGAGGTCGACAACCTCGCGTTCTCCATCAAGGAGGTCCACGACTACCGGGCCGCGAACCAGACGCTCTCCGGGCTCGTCGAGCATCACGCGATGACGTTCACGCTCCTCGGACGCGACGAGCCGGAAAGGGTCTCGACCGGCGTCGTTTCGGCGGAGTACTTCGACGTTCTTGGCATCAAGCCCCTTGTCGGGCGCACCTTCCGGTCCCGAGGACGACGACCTCGGCGCGGAAGCGGTCCTCGTTCTGAGCAACGGCTACTGGCAGCGCGGCTTCGGCGGCGACCCGGCGTCATCGGCCAGACGCTCGAGATGAACGACAAGACCCACACCGTCGTCGGTGTGCTTCCTCCCATTCCCCAGTTCCCGCAGGAGCACGACGTCTACATGCCGACCTCGGCCTGTCCGTTCCGCGCGCCGCCGAGCTCCAGATCAACGAGAACCGCAGCTCCTTCCGCGCGCTCACCGTGTTCGGCCGGATTCGGGACGGCGTCGACCTCGGCCGCGGTCCAATCCGACTTCTCGGCGATCGGAGAGCGCTTCGAGCGCGACTATCCCGAGACGTACCCCGACGAAAGCGGCTACGCCATCGCAGCGACCTCGCTCCAGGATGCACTCACCGTAGGAGCTCGGCCGACGCTTCTCATTCTCCTCGGCACTTCCGCGCTGGTGCTCCTCATCGCCTGCGCCAACGTGACGAACCTCGCCGTCGCGCGACTCATACGCCGCGAGCGCGAGATGGCGCTACGGGCCTCTCTCGGAGCCGGCCGCCGCCGCATCCTGCAGCAGACCGTCGTCGAGAGCGCGCTTCTGTCCCTCGCCGGAGCCGGATCTGGGATTGATCCTCGCCTTTCAGGGGCTCGACGTCCTCACCGCGTTCATCGCCCGTTTCACGACGCGCTCGGTCGAGGTCGCGATCGACGGCTCGGTTCTCTCGTTCACCCTCGCCGTCGCCCTCGCCACGGCGCTCGTCGTGGGTCTCCTTCCCGTCTTCACCAACAAGCTGAGCCTGGCCGCGTCGCTTCGCGACGGCGGCCACACCACGGGAGATCGCGGCCGGCTCCGGGCCCGTTCCGCGCTCATCGCGGCTCAGGTCGCGATCGCGGTGGTCCTCCTCGTCGGCGCCGGGACTGATGATGCGGAGCCTCCATCGCTTGCAGCAGGTGGACCCCGGGTTTCGCACCGAGAAGATCCTGATGGCCCGGCTCTCTCCGAACTGGTCGCGCTATCAGAACCTCGAGGATTCCACGCGCTTTTTCGACGCGCTTCTCGGGCGCGTGCGCGCGATTCCCGGAGTGGAATCCGCGGCGGCCGCGAGCGGGAGGCCCCTCGACGGACAACCGCCGTTCACCAACGGGTTCCGCATCGAGAACATCGAGATCCAGGAGGGCGAGCTCGCTCCCCAGGTGGCGACGCGCGTCGCGACTCCGGACTATTTCGCCACCATGGGAATCCCGCTCCAGAGCGGACGAACCTTCACCGAGCTCGATCGAGCCGAGGTCTCCGGCCGTCGGGGTCATCAACCGCTCGCTCTCGGATCAGTTCTGGAAGAAAGCCGATCCGGTGGGACAGCGCGTTTCGCTCGACGACGGTCAGACCTGGATCACCCTCGTCGGCGTGGTGGGCGACGTGCGCGAGCAGACGTTGGACTCACGAGCCGGTGGGTGCGATTTATCTCCCGCAAGCCCAGTCCTTCTGGGCGGGGACGCTGGTCGTGAAGACGCCGTTCGACGCGATGGGAATCGCGCGCGAGGTCAAGGAGGCGGTGCACGCCATCGATCCTCAACAGCCCGTCGATCGTTTCGAGACCATCGAGGAGTCCCGATACGCGTCGATGGCCTCACCGCGGCTCACCACCCTGCTTCTCGGCATCTTCGCCGTCCTCGCGCTGGTCATCGCCGCGACCGGTGTCTCCGGCGTCATCGCGTACGCCGTCAGCCAGAGGACGCAGGAGATCGGGATCCGGATGGCGCTCGGGGCCAGGCGGTCTCAGGTCCTGGCCATGGTCCTGAGGCAGGGACTCACCATCGTGGCCCTCGGGCTCGTAGCTGGGAATCGCGGCAGCCGTCGCCGCCGGCCGCTTCCTCGCCGGTTTCCTCTTCGAGACCAGTCCTTCGGATCCGGTGACCTTCGCGGCCGTGCTCCTGGTGCTCGTCGCCGCGGCGCTCGTCGCGAGCTTCGTGCCCGCGCGGCGGGCCGCTTCCATCAATCCGACGCGAGCGCTTCGTAGCGAGTAGCCACCTGGCCGCGATCGCGTCATCGCAGGTTTTTCTCCAGATAGTCGTAGACCATCGTCCAGAGGTGGATGACCTCGTCCGTGCCGCGGATGCCGTGGGTCTCGTTCGGGTAGACCATCAGGTCGAACTGCTTCCGCTTCTTGATCAAAGCGTCGATGAGCTTCGTCGTGTTCTGGGGATGGACGTTGTCGTCGTGGCTTCCGTGGATCAGCAGGAGCCGCCCGGCGTAGCTCTCGACGCCCTCGATGGACGACGTCCTTTCGTACGCCGCCGGGTCGTCCTGGGGAACACCCATGTAGCGTTCGGTATAGATCGAATCGTACAGATGCCAGTCGGTGACCGGCGCTCCCGCGATCCCGAACTGGAAGAGCTTGGTGTGGGTCATGTGGATAGGTCGTGGTGAACCCGCCACCGCTCCATCCCCAGACCGCGGTGTGCTCGCTGTCCACGTAAGGCAGTGACGTCAGGTACTCGACGGCGACCTCGTGGTCCTTCACCGCCACAGGACCGATGTTGTGATCGCCGAGCGCGGCGTATTTGTGGCCCCGAATCGCCGAGGTGCGGTCGTCGATCTGCGCGACGACGAAGCCCTGCTGCGCCAGGAACTGGTGAAAGAGATAGCGGTTTCCGCCCCAGGAATCGTGGATGGTCGCGAAGCCGGGCATCCCGTAGACGTAGGCCACGAGGGGGTACTTCCGGCCGGGCTCGAGCTCCTTCGGCCGGAGAACGAGGAGGCCGACCTTCGCGCCGTCGGGCGCGTCGAGAAGCCGGTACTCGGACGGGGCGAGGTCGTAATCGGAAACGGTCTTCTCCTCGTGGAACGGAAGCTCGCGCCCGTCGCTCGAGACTCCGCAGCACCGTGCGGCCCGGATCGTTCATCGATGAGAAGTCATCGAGGTACGCGGTCGCTTTCGGATTCATGTCGATGGCATGCGTTCCCTTGCCGTTCGTGAGACGCTCGAGGCCCGATCCGTCGAGCTTCACGCGGTACAGGTCGCGAGCCGATCGGATTGTCGCGATTCGCGGTGAAATAGACGAACCCTCGCTCGAAATCGATGCCCTCGATCTCGGAGACTTCCCAGTCACCCGAGGTGATAGCGCGCGAGGCTCCTTTTTCGAAGAGATAGACGTGCCGGAACCCCGTGCGCTCGGAGGTCCATAGAAACCGATTGCGCATCCAGGAAATTCAGATCGTCGTTCACGTTGATCCAGTAGGGATCCTTTTCGATGGCCGCGGTGCGCGAGCGGCCGCTCGCCGGGTCGACGAGAACGAGCTCGAGCTCGTCCTGTCCGCGGTTCAGGAGCTGGACGGCGGCGGTCGTTTCGTCCACCCACTGGATGCGGGGCACGTACTCCGCGGCTCGATCGATCCAGGCGGTTCGTGCCCGTCGCGACCGAGACGAACCCGACTCGCACGCGGGGGTTGGGATCGCCCGGCTTGGGATAGCGCTGAAGGTCGACCGTCGCCTGGCGGGAGACCTCATCGACGAGCGGATAGGTCGGAACCAGGGTCTCATCGAGCTCGAGAAAGGCGATGTGCCTCGAGTCGGGCGACCAGTGATACCCGGAGCGGACGCCCGAGCTCCTCCGGGTAGACCCAGTCGAGCTCTCCATGAAGAATGAGGTCCGTACCGCCGAACGTGATCTGCTTCTCCTCGCCGCCCGGAGACCGGGACGACCCAGAGATCGTGCTCGTAGAGAAACGCGATCTGACTCCCATCGGGCGAGAACTTCGGGTCGCGGACGAAGCGTTTCTCGGGAGCGATGGTGGTCGTCGTCTGCGTCGCGACTGTCGTGGACCAGGATCCTCCCGGTGCTGGTGAAGAGAAGACGCGTGCCATCCGGCGACCAGTGGTAGTCGGGAACTCCGAATCGGGTGCGCCGCGTGTACTCGCGCTCGTCGACCCCGGCTTCCGAGGGTGAGGGCGCGGCTTCGCGCAGCACCGCGGTGCCGACCAGGATCTCGCGCTCTCCGGTGGCGGGATCGAAGACGACGAGATCGCGGCCTTCCTTCGACGCGGGGAAGAAGAAGCTGAGGCGGCCGTCGGGCATCCAGCGAATCTGCGACGGGGATTGGTGCCGAGAGCTCGCCTCCGAAGATCGCTTCGATCGTGAGGCGTCTTCGTCTGAGCGGAGGACTCGAAAGCGAGAAGAAGCAGGAAGAGTCCCGAAACCGTGCGATGCATCATTCACCTCGCCTCCGTCCCCCAGTGCGGAATGAAATCCTCCGGCTCGACGCCGAGGGCGTCGGCGACGCGGGTAATGTAGTTGAAATAGGCGATGACCTGAACGGCGTCGTGGATCGCCGTATCGTCGAGCGCCGTGCGCCCGCAGACGATCGAGGTCGGCCGGCGACATCGTGCCGCTGCCGATTCGTGAGCTTCTCCGCGAGCTCGCAGAGCGCCTTGATCGACTTCGGCCAGAGGCGCCTTTCGCCAGTCGCGCACCACGGCGTGCACCAGCGCGTCCGCCTCCTTCGCTTCGAGATTCTTCGCGACCTCTTCCCGGAGGTCGTGGGCGTGGGCCTGCGTTCAATAGTGGCAGCCGACCTCGGCGGAGACCACCGTCGCGAGCAGCTCTCGCTGGGCGCGGCTCAGGGGCGAAGGGCCGAACATGATGGCCTTGTACTGCTCCATGCTCGACTTCAGGACTCGCGGGTTGAGCGACATGATGTGGACGATGTGCCACACGCGGCCCGCGCGCTTCATCGCGGCGTCGAGCTCTTCCTTGAGAAGGCCCGTCGCTTCCTCGATCGGAGTCTGACGAATCCAGGGCATGGATCCTCCCTTCGACTGCGCCGGAGGATTATATTAGACTCTCATTCGCATGATCGGTCCGGCTCTGGGTGCCTCCTTCGCGGCGGCGCTCTCGGCAGAGGGACCCCAGCGGATCACCGTTCTCTACGACGCATTCGGACGACCGTCGAGCCTCGAGACGAGACTGGGGCTTCGCGGCGCTCGTCGAGTACGGGGGAAAGCGTATCCTCTTCGATACCGGCAACGACGCCGCGATCTTCGAGCGAAACGCGAAAGCCCTCGGCGTCGACCTGACAAAGCTCGACGCGGTTCTGATTTCCCACCGACACGGAGATCACACCACGGGACTCGGCTACCTCCTGAAAGTGAATCGCGGAGTCCGTATTTTCGCGCCCCAGGAAGGCGCTTTCTTCAAGGGGAGTGCGCCCCGGGAGTTTCTCGCTCCTTACCCGCGCTTCCGCCGCATCTTCGCTACTACGAGGGAAATCCCCCGGAAAAGTGGGTTTCGGGGACGCCTTGGGTCGAGGGAAACTTCGAGATCGTAACGGCGACCCGGAGATTCTTCCCGGGTTTTACGCGATCACGACGAAGTCGCAGAAGCCGGGCACGGTGGAAATGAACGAGGTCTCTCTCGCGATTCGAACTCCCCAGGGGCTCGCGGTCGTCGTCGGCTGCTCCCATCCGGGAGTAGAAAAGATTCTCGAGGAGGCCGCGAAGATCGACTCGGACCTTTACACCGTGACCGGGGGCTTCCACCTCGTGATGACACCTGAGGCCGAGGTCCGTCGTGTCGGAGACCTCGTTCGCGACCGCTTCCGGGTCGAGCGGGTCGCTCCCGGGCCATTGCACGAGCGAGCTCGGTTTCGCCGTGTTCCAGGAGAGCTTCGGAGAGCGTTTCGACGCGGCGGGAGTGGGAGCGGTGATTTCGCTTCCCTGAAGGAGAGCGATGATCGAGGACCCATCCAGAGGCGGTCCGGGCGCGTAGAAGAGAATGAGCTCGTGCCCGTGAAGCCGTTCGTCCGTGACCGCACCTCGCTGTCCGACGGGGATCTCTGGGTACGGCTCAGGGAGCGTGACATGGCCTCACTCGAGGCTCTCTACGCCCGGTACGGGAGCTATGTCTACGCGCTCGCTTTGCGGATGCTGGGACGCTCCGAGCGAAGCGGAGGAGGTCGTCCAGGACGTTTTCTGGCAGCTCTGGAAGAACGAGACCCAGTACGACCCCGCTCGCGCGGCGTTCCGGACATGGCTCTTTACGATTACCCGGAGCCGCTGTCTCGACCGCCTGCGACGGCAAAAAAGCCGGCCCGCGTCGGAGCTGCCGCCCGACACGGCCCTGCCGCCGGCGGCGTCGGACCCGGAGCAGGAAGCGATTCTCGTAGAACGGCAGAAGCACGTCGTCGCCGCGTTTCAATCTCTCCCCGAGCCGCAGCGCCGGGTGCTGGAGATGGGGTTCTTCAACGGTCTCACCCACCGCGAGATCGCGGCGCGTTTGGGTGAGCCTCTGGGGACGGTGAAGAGCCGGATCAAGATGGGCATGGATAAACTCAAAGACAGCTTGCGGGGCTTCGAGGAGTCATCATGACCGTCAAAGTGGGTCACGAGGAATACCTGGAGCTCGCGGCGATCTACGCCCTCGGCGCCCTCGACGGCGAAGAGCGCGTGCGGTTCGAGAGGCATCTCGCCTCGGGCTGCAAGCTCTGCCAGGACGCAGTCCGCGAATCCGAGGAAATCCTGGCCGATCTGGCGCTCGCGGCGCCTCATGCGGCACCTCCCGCGTCGGTGAAGGAGCGGCTCTTCGACCGTGTGCGTCGGGATTCCAAAGCCAGCAAGGACGTGAAGAGCCGCGGCGGATCGCCGCTCTGGATGGCGCTCGCGGCGGCCGCGACTCTCGCCGCCATCGGCCTCGGCCTCTATGCGCGAACGATCCGCGAGCGCGCTGAAACGGAGCGAATCGCGCTCCTCGAGCGCGCCGAAACGGAGCGAGCCGCGCGTGAGGCGCTCGAGCGGGATATGGAGAACCTCAGCGAAACTCTCGAAGCCTTCACCGCTCCCGCAACCCGCGCGGTGAGTCTTGCCGGACAAGGAGAAGGCGAGGGGGCCGCCGCGAAGGCGTTCCTCGACCCTCAGAATGGACGGCTCTTTCTCTACGTGTACAACCTTCCTCCGCCACCCTCCGGACGCACGTACCAGCTCTGGCTCATCGTCGCGGGCTCCCCCGTGAGCATGGGAGTCTTCGGCGTCGAGCCCGATGGGCGAGGGCGCCTCGACACCGCGAGCATTCCGGCGTTCACCGGAGAAGTGACGGTAGCGGTGACCATCGAGCCAGCCGGAGGCGTGCCGCAGCCGACCGGTCCGATCATCCTCGTCGGCTCCTGAAGGCGAGCCTTCGAAACTCCGACTCATCCAAGCCCGCTCTGCCTCCGTACCAGGGACATAACGTTCCTAAAACAAGGAGGCCTTTCCAATGAGACCGATAGTGCTTTGCCTTGGCCTGACGGCGGCGCTCGTCCTGTCGCCGCAATCAGGCTTTCCCGCCAACCACCGCGAAGCGCCCATCACCGCGCTCGATCACAAGGCGGACATCACCGACATCTATGCCTTCGTGAGCTACGGCCAGAACCAGGCGCCGGGGACTCCCCCGAAGAAAGTCACCCTGATTCTGGGCGTGGATCCGCTGCTCGAGCCGGCGAACGGACCGACGCTCTTCCCCTTCGATCCGGCGATTCTCTACGAGCTCCGGATCGACAATAACCGCGACGCCATCGCCGACGTCATCTTTCAGTTCCAGTTCCAGACCGAGTATCAGCTTCCCAACGTCTTCACGGCGGTAGCGGGTTTCTCGGACATGGGACTGGTAGCACCTGGAGTTCCCCCGCGAATCACGGACTTCCAGAACCCGGGCCTCAATCTGCGGCAGACCTATCGCGTCACGATGGTCCGCGGAACACAGAGAGTCGAGCTCCTGAATTCGGACGGCTCTCCGTTTTTCGCGGTTCCTGGAAACGCGGGTCCGCGCACCATGAACTACGAGGCTCTCTTCAGCAAGGCCACCTACCGTCTCGACAACGGGGTCTCCCTCTTCGCCGGCACGACCGACGACGCGTTCTGGATCGACCTCGGCGCCGCGTTCGACACCGCGAACTTCCGCACTCTCGGAAGCGGCGTCCCCGGCGTTCTGCTGGATTCCGAGGACAGGGCGAAAAAGAACTTCGCGAGCGACACCGTCTCGGGTTTTGCCGTGAACTCCATCGCGCTCGAGGTTCCGATCGAGATGCTGACCCGTACCGGTAAAATCGAGCCCGCGAGCTCACCGGAGGCGACGATCGGAGTCTGGGGAACGACCTCGCGCCGCCGGCAGACCATCCGCCAAGCGCCCGGGCCGGACATCAATACGGGTGCGTGGCGTCAGGTGCAGCGCATGGGAAACCCTCTCATCAACGAGCTCATCATCGGCATCGGCTTCAAGGATCGCTTCAGCATGGAGGAGCCGAAGAAGGACGCTCAATTCGCCGACTTCTTCCTGAATCCACCCATCGCGGCGATCGTGGAGTCCATCTATTCCGTCCTCGTTCCCGGGGCGCTCGACGTTCCTTCCGGGCCGAGAACGGACCTCCTGCCGCTCGTGAACTATCCGGGGCCGAAGACCGGTCCCATCGCCGATCTCCTCCGACTCAATACCGGCGTTTCCGCGACTCCGCTCTCGAGCGCGAGCCGATTGGGAGTCATTGGTGGCGACGGCGCGGGATTTCCCAACGGCCGGAGAGTCTTCGACGACGTCGTGGACATCACGCTCCGTGTCGGAGTCGGTGGAGTCCTCAATCCGGCCTTCAACAAGTTCCCGAACAACCGGCTCGGCGACGGAGTCAACGTCAATGACGCCGCCTACCGCGCCTCGTTCCCTATCTCGCCTCCGCCCCCGATGGACGCAACCGGCGCCACATCGATCCGGGCGAAAAAGGCGGCGGTCCGGTCAAGTAAGGAGCAGCA
This sequence comes from uncultured Acidobacteriota bacterium, assembly GCA_963820855.1. Taxonomy (GTDB): domain Bacteria; phylum Acidobacteriota; class Vicinamibacteria; order Marinacidobacterales; family SMYC01; genus DAISKN01. Next base: position 98,366 of record CAWGBY010000028.1, on the reverse strand, counting down.
TCATGAAATCACTTCTTCTGATCGCAGCTCTCGCTTCCATCAGCGAAACACCCGCTGAGCGGCAGATGGCGTCGGCAAAGCTCCAGATCGAAAAGGACTCCGGAAGCTACCAGGCGCAGAACGCTCTCGCCCTGGCGCTCGCGAGACGGGCCCGCGAAACGTCCGATCCCGCGTACTACGAGAAGGCGGAGGAAGCTCTCGAAGAATCCTTCCGCCTCTCGAAGGACAACTTCGAGGCCTCGCGTCTGAAGGTCTGGGTCCTCCTCGGAAAGCACGAGTTCGCTCGCGCTCTCGAGGAGGCCAAAGCCCTCCAGAAGCGCATGCCCGATGACCTCCTGACCTACGCGTTTCTCGCCGACGCCCACGTCGAGCTGGGAAATTACGCGGAGGCGGAGGAAGCGGCGCAATGGCTTCTCGATCTCCGTCCGGGGAACGTGCCCGGACTCACCCGCGGCGCCTATCTTCGCGAGCTCTTCGGGGACATCGACGGCGCTCTCGAGTGGATGCGCATGGCCCACGACCAGACCTACTTCAACGAGAACGAGGATCGGGCCTGGATCCTGACGCACATGGGACACCTCGAGGCGTCGCGAGGGCAGCTCGAAGCTTCGGAGGCGTATCTGACGCAGGCGCTCGAGCTCTTTCCGGACTATCACTACGCTCTCGGGGAGCTGGCGAAGGTCCGACTCGCGCAGAAGCGCTTCGACGAGGCGGTTTCGCTCCTACGGCTTCGTTACGAGAAGGCTCCGCACCCGGAGAACCTCTACGAGCTCGCGGACGCTCTCACCGTCGCGGGTTCGACCGCAGAAGCGGGCAAGCTCTTCGCCACGTTCGAGGAAAAGGCCAGGGCGGAGAGCGAGGGTCTGGACAACGCAAACCGCGAGCTGATGTTCTTCTACGCGGACCGCACGTCGAAGCCCGAATCCGCTCTGGCCCTCGGCGAAAAGGAGTTCGCGCGCCGGAAGGACGTCTTCACGCGGGATGCCTACGCCTGGGCGCTTCATCGAAGCGGCAAGTCGAGCGAGGCTCGCTCCCAGATCGAGACGGCCCTCGGGGTCGGGATCAAGGACGCGCGCATGCTGTATCACGCGGGAGCGATCTGCGCTGCTGTGGGAGACCAGGAAGCCGCCGCGAAGTACCTGCAGGAGTCACTCGCGCTCAATCCGCACTCCACGGTGGCTTCGAAAGCTCGAGAGTCGCTCCAGCGGCTCGAGCCCGAGGTTGCTCAGTGAAGTCGGGCTGGGCATACTTCCGGGTATGTTCGGATTGTTGTTGAGTGCAATGGTCCTCGTGCAGGAGCCAACGGTCGAGCTCCCCCGGGAGCTCGACCGCGTCCTCACCGACTACGAAAAGGCGTGGAGCGCCCGAGATGCGAAAGCTCTCGCGGCGCTCTTCGCCGAGGACGGCTTCGTGCTCCCCTCCGGCCAGCCGCCAGTCCGAGGCAGGACGGCGATCGAAGGCTACTATCAGGGACACGGCGGTCCTCTCTCCCTGCGAGCCTTCGCGTACGCGACCGAAGGCTCCGTCGGTTACATCCTGGGCGGCTACACCAGCGAGAAGGGGAAAGAGGACGACGGCAAGTTCACGCTCACCCTTCGCAAGGATGCCGCCGGCCGATGGTGGATCGTGTCCGACATGGACAACGGCAACCGCAGCCCGCGCTGACCTTCGAAACTCGATTGCGTATCGCGGTTCCCATCGATGCGTGACCCGGCGTCGATTTTTCTTAAATTTCCCTTGACAGATTCGCCAGGCGCGCGGCAGCAATAGCGCTGGGCCTGTTCACAAGGACCGCAGGAAGCGAAGGGATTGAGCCGCACGGCCTCTTGCGCGCTTCGACGCTCGAAAATCGTCGCCCCCTCAATGGTGTGCCGGAGCGACTGTCAGGGCAGCAGAAAATGTGTGTGCTATACAGAAAGAATGGTTCACCAAAACATTCTCCAGTCGCTGTCCGATGGCGATCTGCTTCTCCGTCTCTCAGCCATCGTGTCGCAGTCCCGGCGCGTCGAAGCCGAGCTGGTCGCTCATATCGCTGAAGTCGATCATCGACGACTCTACGTGGAGCGCGCCTGCTCCTCGATGTTTCACTACTGCACCGAGGTTCTCCACCTGTCCGAGCCCGAGGCCTACCTGCGCATCCAGGCAGGGCGTACGGCACGGAGGTTCCCGGCGGTCCTTTCGTTGCTCGAGGAAGGTCGCCTTCACTTCGAGCGGAATCGCGCTCCTGGCGCCGCATCTCTCCGAGGAGAACTGCGAGGAGGTCCTCGCTCGAGCCGCCCACAGATCGAAGAGACAGATCGCAGGAGCTCGTTGCCGAGCTGGCACCCAAGCCCAGCATTCCGGCATCGATTCGGAAGCTTTCGGCCCCTGCGCCCATGGCCCTCGTTCAACTCCGTCCGGACGGAGTTGAGATCTCAGAGGCTCGCAAGCCGCTTCCGGCACCAGAGCCGATGAGATCGGCTCCTCAGGTTCTCGCGCGGCCCGTTCCCCTCTCGCCGGAGCGCTTCAAGGTCACCTTTACCGCGAGCCGGGAGCTCAAGGACAGGCTCGAGCGCCTTCAGGCGCTCGTCGGGCGAGACCTCGAGGCGGTACATCGAAGCTGCAGTGACCGAGAAACTCGAACGGCTCGAAGCGAAACGCTTTGCGGCCACGAAGAAGCCGCGGAAGAACGTGGCCGACAGCGATACGTCGCCAAAGTCTCGGTATATCCCTTCGGCAGTGAAGCGAGTGGTTTGGAAGCGGGACGGTAACCGCTGCGCGTTCATCGACCAGAGTGGCCGGCGCTGCAGCGAGAGGAAGAAACTAGAGTTCCACCACCACGATCCCTTCGGGCGCGGAGGCGACCATAGCCCCGACCACATCAGCTTGATGTGCCGGCGCCACAACCTCTATTACGCCGAACGGGACTACGGGAGAAGGGCGATGGAGAAGTATCGGAACAACGACGATCGTGTCTCTGAACGCGCCCCAGTATCGGTTTCAACAGCGCGGGTGTGACTCGGACGATACCGGCTAGTTCTCGACCAGCCGCTTGTGCTCCCGCAGCACCTTCTTGAGCTCGTCGTGCGGAATCCCGTAGTAGCGCCAGTAGTCCGCCCCGGTCATCGTCTCCGCCCCCAGCATCGCATTGACGATCGCTTCCTCGGTCGCCTGCACCGTTGCCGTGAACAGAGGATCGATCATCGGGGAAGGAAGCCTTTGGATGGCCGCCGGCGCGGTCACCTGGCCGCTGCTGTTGCCCCAGTCGGCGTTCCCGTTCGCCGTCGAGAACGCGATGAAGATGTCCCCCGAGCCGTTGCCATGGATCGATCCCATCCTTCCCATTCCCAGGCTCACGCGCCGCGTGATGCGCTTGAGCTGGTCCGGCGTGAGGGGCGCATCCGTCGCCGCGACGACGATGATCGAGCCTTGCTCCGCTTCCTCCGCGGCTGAGGAAGAGGTGCCGCCGCAGACGGGCGCCGGCGTGCCGTCGAAACGAAGCACGGGCGGATCGAGGGTCTGCGCGACGCAAGGCTCGTAGCCCTGGATTTCCCGGCCGACGGGGATCCCGGCGATGCGAAGCTCCGAGCGCTGCCCGTAGTTGCACTGGACCAGAACGCCGACCGTGTAGCCGCCTTCCTCCGGACGCTCAGCACCCGCGAGGACGTGCCGGTGCCTCCCTTGAATCCGTTGCAGAGCATTCCGGTGCCGCCGCCCACGTTCCCTTCGTCGATATCTGCCGCTGCGAGCGGAGTCGAGCGCCTGCGATCACGTGCTCGGCGCGGACGTGCTGTCCTTTCTGGTCGTTGAGCCGCCCGTCGGAAGTCTCCGCGGCGACGGGATACCAGAACGGGCCGGCGGCGTTCTTCGTCACCATCCAACCGATGACCGCGTCGCGAACCGTGCCGACGCTCAAGGTGTTGGTGATCATGACCGGGGTCTCGAGAACACCGCTCTCCTCGATCCAGTGCGTTCCCGTCATGTCGCCATTGCCGTTGCCGGCATAGAACGCGGCGAAAACCGGCTGGAGAGACGCGCGGCCCCGCGGCAGGATGGCGGTGACACCGGTCCTGACCGGTCCCTCTCCGACCACCCTCTTGCCCTTCGCCCTTGATGATCGTCGCATAGCCGACCTCGACGCCCGCGACGTCGGTGATGGCGTTGAAACGCCCCGGGGTTCCATCGAGAGCGATGCCGAGATCCCGGGCCCGCTCTTTAGCCGGAGCGCTGGCGATGGTGATGAAAGTGAGAACGATTCCGATGACCGACTGGACACGAGTGCGCATGAGGAGCTCCCTTGTTGAAGGGAGTCTCCCACGGATGAGGAAGCGATGTCGATTAGGAAGCGATTGCTGACGGCTGATCGCTGACGGCTGCTAGAACATCCCCAGTTGCAGCTTCGCCGCTTCCGTCATCTTCTCCGGAGTCCAGACCGGCTCCCAGACCACGGTGACCTTCACCGAGCGGACGCCGGGGACCTCTCCCACCTTCCGCTCGACCTCGGGAGGAAGCGAGCCGGCGGCGGGACAGGCGGGTGAGGTCAGGGTCATGTCGATGAGCACATCTCCCTCCGGCCTCACATCGGTCTTGTAGATGAGCCCGAGCTCGTAGATGTTGACCGGAATCTCCGGGTCGTAGCAGGTCTTGATGGCGTCGACGATCTGCTCTTCGATGCTGACAGTTTTCTGCTCTTGTTCCATCGTCTACTCCGTCGAGACGGCCTCTTCCTGCTGCGCGAGCGCCGCCTTGAGCGTGTGCCACGCGAGGGTGGCGCACTTCACGCGCACCGGGATAGTCGCGAACGCCGGCGAAGACGGCGAGCTTCCCGAGCTCTTCCTCGGTCACCTCTCCCGACTTTCCGGTCACCGCCGAGTGAAAGGCCTCGAACAGCTTTTCCGCCTCGGCTTCGGTCTTGCCTTTGAGCGCCTCGGTCATCATCGACGCCGACGCGGTCGAGATGGCGCAGCCCGCGCCTTGAAACCCGAGGTTCCGAACGACTCCGCCCTCGACATCGACGAAGAGAGTGATCCGATCGCCGCAGAGCGGGTTGTATCCCTTCGCCTGCCGGAACGAGCCTTCCGGCACGCGAAAATTCCGCGGGTTCTTGCTGTGATCCAGGATGACTTCCTGGTAGAGCTCTCGAAGGCTTTCGTTCATGCCAGACCAAAGACCTCCCGCACCGTTCGCAGCCCCTCGACCAGCCGGTCGATCTCCTCACGCGTATTGTAGAGCGCGAGAGACGCCCGCGCCGTCGCGGGAACGCCGAAGCGATCCATCACCGGCTGCGCGCAATGATGTCCCGTCCGGACGGCGATTCCTTCCTGGTCGAGGATCGTTCCGATGTCATGGGGATGAATGCCGTCGAGGACGAACGAGAGGACGCTCGCCTTGTGCCGGGCCTCGCCGATGATGGTGAGCCCGGGAACCGAGCGAAGCCGCTCCGTACCATAATCGAGGAGCTCTTCTTCGTATGCCGAGATGGCCTCGAGGCCGATATCGGTCAGGTAGTCCATCGCCGCTCCCAGTCCGACGACGCCGGCGATGTTGGGTGTGCCCGCCTCGAAGCGGTACGGAAGCCGGTTGTAGGTCGTCTTCTCGAACGTAACGGATGCGATCATGTCGCCCCCGCCCTGGTAGGGCGGCATCTTCTCGAGAAGGGACTCGCGCCCGTAGAGGACTCCGACGCCGGAAGGGCCGAACATCTTGTGGCCGGAGATGGTGTAGAAGTCGCACCCCAGCGCCGCGACGTCGATCGGTAAGTGAGGCGCGGCCTGAGCGCCGTCGACGAGGACCGGGACGCCCTTCTCATGGGCCAGCTCGACCACGGTGCGCACGGGGTTGATCGTGCCGAGGGCGTTCGAGACGTGAGGAAGCGCGACGATCTTGGTCTTCCGGCCGAGAAGCCTCGAAAAGGCATCCATGTCCATGTCGCCCCGATTGTCGATGGGAACGACCTTGAGCTGCGCTTTCTTCTCCTCGCAGAGCATCTGCCACGGAACGATGTTCGAGTGGTGCTCCATGTGGGTGATGAGGACTTCGTCCCCCTCTCCCACGTTCGCGCGACCGTAGGTCGAAGCGACGAGGTTGATCCCTTCCGTGGTCCCGCGCACGAAGACGATCTCGCGCTCGGAAGAGGCATTGAGGAATCGAAGCGCTTTGAGCCGCGCGCCCTCGTAGGCTTTCGTCGCCCGCTCCGAGAGCTCGTGCACGCCCCGGTGGATATTGGCGTAGTCGTGCGAGTAGAGGCGCATCATCGCCTCCAGCACCTGGCGCGGCTTCTGGGCGCTCGCGGCGTTGTCGAGGTAGACCAGGGGTTTTCCCTTGACGTCTTGATGGAGCGCGGGAAAATCCGCTCGCACGCGAGCGACGTCGAACGAGCGCTTCGGCGCCTCCCTGCGTGCCGGGACTTCGGTCTGACTGGTGCTCATCGACATCTCCTTCAAGCCGCCTCGGCGAAGACGAACCGGCGCATCGCGTCCCGTACCGCCGCGATCCGGATCCGCTCGCTCAGGTCGGCGATGAATCCCCGGGTGAGGATGGCCGTCGCCTCCTCAGGCCCGATTCCCCGGCTTCGGAGATAGAACAACGCGTCCTTGTCGAGCTGTCCGATGGTGGCGCCATGAGCGCATTTCACGTCGTCGGCTTCGATCTCGAGCTGGGGGTTGGTATTGACCAGGGCTTCTTCGGAAAGCAGCAGGTTCTTGTTGGTCTGCTGGGCGTTGGTCTTCTGCGCACCCGGCCTCACGATGATCCGGCCGTTGAAGACGCCGCTCGCCGCATCGTCCAGGACACCTTTGTAGAGCTCGCGGCTGGTCCCCTGCGGCTTCCGGTGATCGATGATGGTGTGGTGATCCACGTGCTGCGTTCCCTTCACCACGTAGAGACCGTTGAGGGTGAGGTCGGCGCCCTCCCCATCGAGGAGGCCATGGATATCGAGTCGCGCGATCCGCCCCCCGAGAGAGAGCGAATGATCCTGGAGCACGGCTCCTGCCGCCTGGAGGAGCCGCTGACTTCCCACATGGAACGTGGTCTGGCTTTCCCTTTGAACGCGGTAGTGATCGACGTTCGCGCCGTTCGCGACGACGATCTCGGCCGCGGCGTTGGTGAAGGACGGAGGTCCGTCGGAGCCGAGATAGCTCTCCACCAGTCGCAACTGGGCACGGCTCTCGACCATGACGACGTGATGGGGGTGGCTCATCACCGGTCTCGCTGCCGCAGCGGAAGAGCTCACATGGACGAGATGGATCGGATGCTCCACGACGACGCCCTCGCCCACCATCACGAAAGCGCCCTCCGAGAGAAAGGCGCGATTGAGGTCGGAAAAAGCGGTCGCGCCCTCCGCGGGGCTCAGGGTCAAGACCGCTTCGAGCTCCTCCGGATGGCTTTCGAGCGCGGAGGCAAGGCTTTCGATGACGACGCCCTCGGGCAGCTTCCCGACTCCAGAATGCTCGGGGGCGAAGCGCCCGTTCACGAAGACCATCTCGTAGCGCTTCCAGTCCTCACCGAGGTGGGTCGAAAGAGCTTCCAGTCCCTCCCCGCTGTTCTTGTCGAGAGAGAACTCCATCGCCGCGAGAGGAGCGACGTTCGTGAATCGCCAGTCTTCATCGTCCGTCGTGGGAAATCCCCGGTCGAGAAATCTCTCGAAGGCTTCACGCCTCACAAACGACAGCCAGGCCGGCTCCCGGCCGCTCCACCGGCCCGCGTGCTCGACGAACTGCTTTCGGTAGGACTCGATGATGCTCGACGGGCTCATCGCGCCGCTCCGGCCTCGACCCACCCGTAGCCCTCCTGCTCCAGCTTGAGCGCGAGCTCCTTGCCGCCGGAGGCCACGATGCGGCCTTCGGAGAGCACGTGGACGAAATCAGGCACGATGTAGTTCAGAAGCCTCTGGTAGTGGGTGATGACCAGCATCGCGCGCTCGGGACCCCGGAGCGCATTCACTCCGTTCGCCACGATCTTGAGCGCGTCGATGTCGAGGCCGGAATCGGTCTCGTCCAGGATCGCGAGCGTCGGCTCGAGGACCGCCATCTGGAAGATCTCGTTCCTCTTCTTTTCGCCGCCGGAGAACCCCTCGTTGACCGGCCGGTTGATGAGGTCCTCGTCGAGCTCCACCAGCTTCACCTTGGAGCGGACCAGCTTGAGAAAATCCATGGCATCGAGAGGGTCCTCCCCCCGCGCCTTGCGATTCGCGTTCAAAGCCGCCTTGAGGAAATACGTGTTGTTGACGCCGGGAATCTCGACCGGATATTGAAAGGCCAGGAACAGGCCGGCGTGGGCGCGTTCCTCCGGCTTCATGGCAAGGAGGTCCTGTCCCAGGTAGGTGACGCTCCCCTCGGTCACCTGGTAGGTGTCGCGACCCGCGAGCACCTGTGAGAGCGTGCTCTTCCCCGAGCCGTTCGGCCCCATGAGGGCATGGACTTCTCCCGCACGTATGGTCAGATCGATTCCGTGGAGGATCTCCCGTCCGTCCACGTTCGCATGAAGGTTCTTGATCTCGAGCATGTTCCTTATCCGACGCTGCCTTCCAGGCTGACCCCGAGGAGCTTCTGCGCTTCGACCGCGAACTCCATCGGCAGCTCCCGCAGCACTTCCCGGGCGAAGCCGTTCACGATCATGGAAACCGCGTCCTCCGTGGGAATGCCGCGCTGGTTGCAATAGAAGAGTTGATCCTCCCCGATCTTGGACGTCGTCGCCTCGTGCTCCATCTGGGCCGTCGGGTTCTTGACCTCGATATACGGGAAGGTGTGGGCTCCGCACCGATCGCCGATGAGGAGCGAGTCGCATTGCGAGTAGTTGCGCGCGTTCGAAGCGCCCTTCTGGATCTTCACCAGGCCCCGGTAGGTATTCTGGCCGTGGCCGGCGGAAATCCCCTTCGAAACGATGGTGCTCCGGGTGTTCTTTCCGATGTGGATCATCTTGGTCCCGGTGTCCGCCTGCTGGTAGTTGTTGGTGACCGCGACCGAGTAGAACTCACCGACCGAATCGTCTCCGAGGAGAATGCAGCTCGGATACTTCCAGGTGATGGCGGAGCCCGTCTCGACCTGGGTCCACGAGATCTTGGAAGCGACCCCCGCGCATTTTCCGCGCTTGGTGACGAAGTTGTAGATGCCGCCCTTTCCGTTCTTGTCCCCCGGATACCAGTTCTGGACGGTCGAGTACTTGATCTGGGCCCGGTCGAGCGCCACGAGCTCCACCACCGCCGCATGGAGCTGGTTCTCGTCCCTCATGGGCGCGGTGCAGCCCTCGAGGTAGCTCACGTAGCTTCCTTCCTCGGCAACGATGAGCGTCCGCTCGAACTGCCCCGTCTCCGAAGCGTTGATGCGGAAGTACGTCGAAAGCTCCATCGGGCAGCGGACACCCTTCGGAACGTAGACGAACGAACCGTCGCTGAAAACGGCGGAGTTCAGGGTCGCGAAATAGTTATCGGTGTAGGGGACGACCGAGCCGAGGTACTTCCGGATGAGCTCCGGGTGCTCCTTCACCGCTTCCGAGAAACTGCTGAAGATGATTCCGAGCTCGAGAAGCTTCTCCTTGAAGGTGGTCGCGACGGAGACGCTGTCGAAGACCGCGTCGACCGCGACTCCCGAAGAGCCGCTCCTGCTCCTGGAGCGAGATGCCCAGCTTCTCGTAGGTACGCCGGAGCTCGGGGTCGATCTCGTCGAGGCTCGTCGGCTTCACTTTGATCTTGGGCGCCGAGTAGTAGCGGATGGCCTGATAGTCGATGGGCGGATAGTGGACGTTCTGCCATCGCGGCTCGTCCATGGTAAGCCAGTGGCGGTAGGCCTTGAGCCGCCAGTCGAGAAGCCACGAAGGCTCCTCTTTCTTTTCGGAGATGATGCGGACGATCTCCTCGTTCAGCCCCTTGGGGATGGTGTCCGATTCGATCTCGGTGACGAAGCCGTAGGCATAGGCTTTGTCCACCATCTCCTGAATCTTTTCGGTCGACGTGCTCATGTTGCTGCGTCCTTCTGGGTGTTCTGGATCACGGGAAGGCGAACTTCGCCCAGTCCCGCGGTCAGGCTCTCGAAATCTTCCTCGCAAATTTGCGCGATCGTGACCTGGGCGAGCATCTGCAGCACCCGTTCGTTCAAACGCTGAAGCGGGCTCTTGACGCTGCAGGTGTCGAACTGGTCGCAAGTGCCCTCGTCGGTGAAGCACTGCGTGAGAGAGAGCGGTCCGTCCACGGCTTCGACGACCGAGACCACGTGGATCCGGTCGGCGGGCCGCGCCAGGCTGTAGCCGCCTTTCGTCCCCTGGTGAGAAATGACGATTCCCTCCCGCGCCATCCGCTGAAGGATCTTGGCGAGAAGGTCGGGCGGCAACCCACACCCTTTCGCGATCTCCCGCGCGCTCCACGAGCTCGCCGTCGTCCTGATGCGCCAGATGCATCAGTGCGATAAGGGCGTAATCGACTTTCTTCGACAACCTGAGCATAAGAACTCCGACCTCTTTGGTCGGACTTATAATAGTAATCCGCGAGCGCCGTGTCAAACACGGACTCATTTGGTCGCCTTTCGGAAATGGTCCTGGGAACTCCTGTATATCTTGATACGTATATACTGTTCGAGATATTCTTTAGAACGATGAAACCTCACCTTTTCCAGGTACTTCTGGCACTCGCCGACCAGGACCGGCACGGACTCGAGATCATGAGAGACGTGCTCGAGCGCACCGACGGACAAGTCCATCTCTGGCCGGGGATGCTCTACGGCGCCTTGAAGGAGCTCGTCGAGATGGAGCTCGCCGTGGAAAAGCAGGCGCCGCCCGAAGGCAAAGCGGGTGGGGGAAAACCGCGCTATTACGGCATCACGGAACGGGGTCGGAAGGCCCTGGCTCTCGAGGCCGAGCGGCTCGAGCGCTACGTCCAGGCGGCGCGTGTCGCGAAACCTCTTGAAGCCGGTCGGACCGCGCGGATGAGACGAATCTATCGGTTTCTCCTCCGGCGCCTTCCGCCCGCATTTCTCGCCCTCTACGGAACGGAGATGGAGGAGGCGTTTCTGGAATCGCTCGCCATCACCCGCAGGCGATGGCGACTCCTCGCCGCTCCCTATTCGCCTTGCTCCGGGCCGCTTGGGACTCTGCATCGTCTCGAGCGCGAATTGAGGCCTCGAGCGTCTCGCAACAGGAGATTGAACGTGACCGACGGTTTCTTCCAGGATCTTCGCCTGGGCGCCCGCCGTCTTCTGCGCGCGCCCGCGTTCACCGTCGCTTCCGTCGCGACTCTGGGGCTCGGGATCGGCGCCGTGACGATCATGCTGACGCTCGTCGACGCGATACTCGTCCGGCCGCTCCCCTACGCGGAGTCCGATCGGTTGATGGCGCTCTTCCTCCACGAGAAAGCTACCGACGCCCGGCGAGCGCCCACGTCCCCGGTGAACTTTCACGCGCTCCGCGCGGAGAGCGAGACCCTTTCGCTCGTGACCGCGGCGCACCCCTGGTCTCCGACCTTCACCGGCGGGGACCGACCGGACGAGCTCCATGGTTTGAAGGCATCGCCCTCTCTCTTCCAGCTTCTCGGGGCGCAGCCGCTCCTGGGACGCGTGTTCGACGAGCGGGACGAGGGCGAGGACCGAGTCGTTGTGCTGGGCTACGATCTCTGGCGCCGCCGCTTTGGTCAAGACCCGTCGCTCGTCGGGAAGACGATCGTCCTCGACAATGACGCTCTACGTCGTCGCGGGTGTGATGCCGCGGGGGTTTCGCTTTCCGCCCTTCTGGGCCACCGATGCGGAGATGTGGGCGCCTCTGACGTTCACCCCCGAGGAGGCTTCCGGCCACTCGCGGTTTCTGCGCGTCTTCGCCCGGCTCGCGCCCGGCGTCTCGCTCGACGAAGCGCGCCGGGAAATGGAACGCTATCGGCGCGCGGCTCGAATCGCGTTACCCCGCGGAGAACGTCAATTCCGGTATTCACCTCGAGCCGATTCTCGAGCCGGTGGTCGCCGATGCGCGGCCCACACTTCTCCTCCTTCTGGCCGGGGTCTCGCTACTGGCTCTCATCGCTTGCGCGAACGTGGCGAACCTGAAGCTCGCGCGCGCCGCGGGGCGCGCGAGAGACGCGGCGCTCGCGATCGCCCTCGGCGCGGGGCGCGGCGACCGGTGGCGCCAGGAGCTCACGGAGAGCCTCCTTCTCGCAGCGCTCGGTTGTGTTTCGGGAATTCTCCTCGCGCTCTGGGGAGTTCCGGCGATCGCCCGGCTCGCCCCGGCCGATCTCCCGCGGCTCGCGGAGATCGCCGTGGATTCCCGTCTTCTGGCTTACGCAGTCCTCGCATCGCTCGCGGCGGCGCTTCTGCTCTCGATGGCGAGCTTTCCGAGAGCGGGCCGAATCGAAGCGCTCCGCGAATCCGGGACTCGAGCGACGGACTCGCGGGGTCGGCGGCTCCGGGACCTCCTCGTCGTCTCCCAGGTAGCGACCTCCGCGGTGCTGCTGGTCGGCGCAGGGCTCGTGATCCGCAGCTTTCACGAGCTCACGTCCCTCGACCCCGGGTTCCGCCGCGAGCAGATCCTCACCGCTTCCGTTCTTTTCGCGGGCACCGAGTACGCCGAGCCCGAGCGGCAGCCCACTCTCTTTCGACAGATCCGCGAGAGCGTGAGCGCCGTGCCTGGAGTTCGGAGCGTCGCGCTCATCAACAACCTTCCCATCGGCGGGGACATCTGGGGCATCTCGTTCCTTCTCGAAGGCCTCCCGCCACAGGAAAGTGGAGAGCTTCCCACCGCGAGTCAACGCACGATCACCACGTCGTATTTCGAGACGATGGGCGTTCCTCTTCTCGCCGGTCGCGACTTCACGGACGGGGACGACGAGCGCGCGGCGAAGGTGGTCGTCGTGAACCGCACTCTCGCCGAGCGCTTCGCTTCGATCGATTCCATCGTCGGGCGCGCCGTTCGCATCGGCCGGCTGGAGGACGACGACATTCGGACGGTCGTCGGCGTCGTCGCGGATTCACGGCAATGGGACCTCAGCCAGGACGTCCGGCCCGAGATCTTCTTTCCCTACGGGCAGAATCCGGTCTCGTTCTACCAGAGGACCACCCTCGTTGTCGCGAGCGGCGAGCCGCCGGATCGGCTTCAGCCCCAGGTCGAGCGCGCGGTGTGGTCCGCGGTGGGCCGGATTCCCGTCGTCGACGTGAGACCGATGGATCGGATCCTGAAAGATCACGTCGCCTCGAGGCGTTTCACGTCTCTTCTCTTCCTGACGTTCGCCGCCGTCGCCCTCGCTCTCGCGGCGGTCGGCTTGTACGGCGTCTTGAGCTATACCGTCAGCCAGCAGACCGTCGAGATCGGGATCCGCGCGGCCCTCGGCGCGACGGGAGGAAACATCGGACGGCTCGTGCTCCTTCGCGGAGCGCGGCTCGTGGGCCTCGGGCTCTTCGCCGGCCTCGGCGCGGCGCTCCTCGCGGGAGGCCTGGTGGCCGGGCTTCTCTTCGGTGTTACCCCGCGCGACCCCGCGACCTTCGCCGTCGTCTCGCTGTTCCTGACGGCGGTCGCGCTTTTTGCCGTTGCGATCCCCGCACGCCGCGCGGCGCGGCTCGACCCGCTCCGGGCGCTACGAAGCGAGTAAGCGGAGAGCTCGGCGGGAACGTCCGGTCCGAGGTGGACGTAGAAGCGCGCGCCGGCCCCGGGCCCGGAGCACTTCGAAATCTCCCGCCGCTTGAAAGGCCTTCATCTGGCCGAAGGTGTAGCGCTGACCGGGAATCGGGAGATCCATCGCGTCGTCAGACGTGATTTGGAGGAAGACACCCTGATTCGGACCGCCTTTGTGAAGCTGGCCGGTCGAGTGCAGGTAGCGTGGACCGTAGCCGAGAGTGGTCGCGACGCGCTTCTCGTCACGCACGCGAAGCCGGAGCGCCTGGAGCGCCTTGTCGTTCTCCGCGTTCATTGCGACGAAGGCGTTGATGGCGAAATAGTCTCCAGGCTCTAGCGTCGAAAGGAGCTGCTTCAAGTCTCCTCCAGAGGGCGCCTTCGGGAGCTCCCCTGTCTCTTCGAAGCGGGCTCATGAGCGTACGGGTCGCGACTTTCGCCGCCTCGACGTCCGGCTGGTCGAACGGGTTCAGCCCAAGGACCGAGCCCGCGACCGCGGTCGCGATCTCCCAACGGAAGAACTCCTCGGCGAGCCCATCGACCGAGTCGAGCTCGATGCGAAGGACAGGATGTCCCTCCCGCTCGAGATCGGAGTGGGCGCTCGTAGGGTCCAATTCCGATGTAGGCGAACACGCGATCGTTTCCGTACGAGCCGCCCGGCGCCTCGCGATCCACGGGTACGATCCCCTTTCCCTCCTTCCCCGTCGACTCCGCGACGAGCTGCTCGAGCCAGCCTCCGAACGCCTCGATTTCAGGAGAGGTGAAGAGCGTGAGCTTGTCCCGCCCCGCGCGAGCGAGAGTCCCGAGTGCGACTCCGAGAGGCGACGCCCGGATTCTCCTCGACGTCGACCGGGCCCGCAGGCATCGATCATCACCTGCGCCCTCTTCAGGAACGCCTTGGGTTCGATACCCGCGATCGCGGCCGGGCGCCAGTCCGAATCGAGAGAGAGCCGAGAACCGTCCGCCGATTTCGGGCTCACCGTGAAGTATGGACCGATAGCCCTTCTCGCGCGCAAGACGTTCGAGCGAGCTTCCGGGGTCGGTGATCGCGATGAACTGCCGTCCGGAGCGGACTCGGTCGAAAAAGTACTTCTCGAATGCGTTGGGCTCCGCCGTGGTTCCGGACTTCGAGGCAACCAGGAAGAGTGTCTCTATCAATATTAATGGAGGCTTCGAGCTCCCCGATCTGAGCGGGGACCGTGGAGTCGAGGAGCGCGAAGCCGCGGATGTCCGGGCCTTTTGCCGAAGCTTCGGCTCAAGACGTCCGGACAAAGGCTCGAGCCGCCCATTCCCAGGACCACCGCGTCCTCGAAGCCCGAGACCTCCCGGGCCAGCGCATCGAGCTCGCCGACTCGAGCGAGCTCCCGTCCGGCGACGTCGAGCCATCCGAGCCAGCGCGCCTCGTCACCTCCCGACCAGAGTGACGCGTCTTTCTCCCAGAGCCTCTGGACGCGGTTCTGCTCGCGCCAGAGGCGAAGCTCACTCGCGAACGCGCTCTCGATAGGAGCCGAGAGAAAGCGTCTGGTGGTTCATTCTCAAGGGTCGGACGAGTCTACAACGATTGTGCTAGGCTACCCGACACGCATGAGGATTCTACCCGGTCTCGGGCTCGTCTTCGTTTCCGCAGCGGCTTTCGCGCAGCCGACGCTTCCGCCGATAGGCGACGTTCCGCTCCTCGGAGGCTCACCGCTCTTCCTGGTTCTGGACGCCGAGGGGGAAGGTCCGCTCACCTATAGCGTGCAATCGAGCGACGCCCTCGTCACCGCCACGATCCTCGCGGGCAACCGGAGCCTCCGCGTGCAAGTCGCGGGCTTCGGCGAGATGGTGTTCGAGCTCTTCGACTTCGCGCGTACGGCGGGCGACGGACCACATCGTCCAGCTCGCCGATTCGGGCTTCTACGACGGCGTCATCTTCCATCGGGTGATCGACAATTTCGTCATCCAGGGAGGAGATCCCACGGGAACCGGCGACGGGAGATTCCCCGCTCGGCGCCTTCGACGATCAGTTTCACGTGGACCTGCAGCACAACCGGCGCGGGCGTTCTGTCGATGGCCAAGACCTTCGACGACACCAACGACTCGCAGTTCTTCATCACCGAGGGAGCGCCGCGGCACCTCGATTTCAACCACACCATCTTCGGAATCCTCGTCGAGGGAGAGAGCGTCCGCGAAGCCATCAGCGAGGTTCCGGTGGGCACGCCGGACGAAGGTAGGCCCCTGACGCCGGTCGCAATCGAATCGGCGCGGAGCTTCGTCGACGAGGAGAACGCGGTGGTCATGCTCAAAGCCCCGGAAGGAGCGACGGGCGCCGCGGACGTGACGGTCGTGATTCGCAACGCCGCGGGGCAGGAGACCCGTCAGACCGTCCGCGTGAACGTGACTCCCGACAGCATCGACAGCGCCCCGTTCCTCGCCGATATTCCCGAGCTCAGGACTCGAGTCGATACTCCTCTTTCCTACCAGCTCCAGGCGATCGACGTCGAGTACACACCGGCGCGTTTTCTCGATCAGACCGGCCTCGCTCGAAACGGGCTCACCGTGCCGGTGCAAGCCAACCCGAACCTTCGGTACAGCGTGGACTTCAATACCGGTCTTCTGACCATCACTCCGACGAACGGACTGACCGGACGCCATCTCATCACCGTCGCGACGGGCGTCGAGCGTGAACGCGGTCGACTACCAGGTCGTGCCGGTGGTCATCGAGCCCTGATCGCGAACAAGTGCCGGCTTCCGCGGACGAAGAGCGTTCCCTCGGACACCGCGGGGGTGGCCATGAGCGGTTCCCCCATGTCGTTTCGCGCGAGTGAGCGAAACTCTCGTCCGGCCGCTACCACGAAGAGGGCCCCGTCCTCGCTCGGAAGGTAGATCCTTCCATCCGAGACGATCGGCGAAGCCGAGAATCCCGCTCCCACCTCGAGTCGCGTCCGGTAGAGGCGCTCGCCCGTCGCCAGGTCGTAGGCCGAAAGGATCCCGTTGTCGACGATGACGTAGAGGATTCCATCATAGGCGACCGGAGTCGGAGTGTAGGGAGAGCTCCTCTCCGCCGTCCAGAGTACGTGGCTTCTGCGCGTCGCCCCGTGCTCCCGGTCGAATCGCGAAGGTGGTCTGCGCCCCGGTAGGATTGCCTCCCGTCACGACGATGCGATCGCCGGCGACGAGCGGCGTCGGCGTGATGACCTGGAGGTCGCCGTGTGAGAGCCGCCATAGCTCTTCGCCGTTTCGGGGGTCGTTCGCGCGGATCCAGTTCGCGCCGTTCGTAACGAGCTCCGCCCCGCCCTCGCTCCGGTAGATCGCGGGCGTGCTCCAGGCGGGCTTCTCGTCGCGCGCCGCCCGCCAGACTTCCCGTCCCGGTCTCGAGATCGAACGCGGCGACGAACGAGTCCTTGTGCCGATCGTTCTGAACGATGACCAGGTTCTCGTAGAGGAGAGGCGAGCTCGCTGCGCCCCACTGGTACTCGGGCTCACCCCAGTAACCGACGTCGAGAAGACCCAGGTCCACGCGCCAGCGAAGCTCGCCTTCCATGTCGAAGCAAAAGAGTCCCTCGGTGCCGAGGAGCGCGACGAGGTTCCGGCCGTCCGTCGCGGGGGTCGCGGACGCGTGACTCGCCTTGACGTGCCTCTTCAGCCGCGGCACCCCTTGATGGGCCGTCTTCCGGAAGACAACGGCCCCCGTATTCTTGTCGAGAGCCAGAAGGTCCCAACGATGCGCGACCATGTCCGGAGCGGTATCGATGCCAGCGACATCGCTGTCCCCGAGGACGAGCGTTGGTGCGCCCGCGGTGTCCGTGACGGCGGTCGTGAGGTAGACCCGCTCTCCCCAGACGATGGGGCTCGAGTGCGCGAGCCCCTCGATCGGGGTGCGAAAGACGAACGTTTCTTCCCGTCGGCGACGCTCCACTCGAGGGGAAGGCTCTGCCGGTCGGCGATGCCGCTACCGTCAGGACCGCGAAACTGGGGCCAATTCTGGGCTTCGAGCTCGGACGCGATGAAGAGAAGAAGTGCGGCACGAATCAAGGTGCATCCTCCCCTCCCTCCTCGGAGGAGATTAGCGCAAGACGCGAAGGCCGCGCCGGACAATCTTGTTCGACGCGGTCCGCGGAAGGGCTTCGAGAACTTCGACTCGATCGACGCGAAAGAGCGGATTCAGTCGGAGGGCGATGGCCTGAGAAAGCTCGCGCTTCAAGCGAGCGGGCTCGATTTCCTCCCGCAGGACGACGTGCAGCACGAGTCTTCTCGGGTCCGCCTCCTTCCTCCGGCACCCCGACCGCCGCGCTTTCGAGAACGGCGGGATGCTCGTTCGCGACGCGCTCGAGCTCGAGCGCGCCTACCTTGATGCCTCCGAGATTCATGGTGTCATCGGCCCGACCCTGCGCCTTGTAACCGCCGTCGGGGAGCCGTTGGATTCGATCCCCGTGCCGTCTCAGGAGCTCCCCGTTCGGGCCCTCAGGGCATCCGTCGTAATAGACCTCGTCATGGCTCGCGTTCAGAAGGTGCTGGGACATTCCGAGCGCCGGGGGAACGAGGAAGAGCTCTCCCGTCTCTCCTTCCCGGACGGGACGGCCCACTTCGTCCAGCACCACGAAGTCGACGCCGAGGGCGGGCGTGGTGAACGTGGACGCGGCAGCCGGATGCAGAATCGTGCTGGTGAGATGGCCCCCGCCAATCTCGGTCCCGCCGAGGTACTCGATGATCGGCGCCGGCGGATCGGTTCGGTTCATGAGCCACTCGTAGTCCTCTTCGGTCGAAGCTTCTCCGGTGGAGCTGAAGAGCCGAACCGATGCGAGGTCCCCCTTCGCAACCGCGCCGTTGGCGCGCCAGGCGCGCACCATCGAGGGAACCACGCCGAGGATCGTGACCTTCGCATTCCGGACGAATCGCGGAAACCCGGCGTCGGTCGGGACGCCGCTATAGAGCGCCATCGTCGCGCGATTCAGAAGACTCGCGTAGATGAGCCAGGGGCCCATCATCCATCCGATGCTCGTGGGCCACGAGACGACGTCTTCGCGGTGGACGTCGTGATGGAAATGAGCGTCCATCCCGCATTTCAGCGGCGTGACGTGGGTCCAGGGAATCGCTTTCGGCGTTCCCGTCGTGCCCGACGAAAAGAGCACGCTCGTGATCTCTTCCGGTGAGGCGATATGCGCTTCGGTTTCCTCGTCGCTCAGCAGCTCCTCCCACGGGAGGTCACTGCCCTCGAGCCTGGAAGCGCCGAGGACGATCGCTTGCCCTGCGAATGCTTCCCGCAAGCGGGAGTAGAGCGCGTACTCCCGATCGCCGCGCCGGTAGCTCGACACGGTGACCGCCGCGCGGGCCCCGCCGATTGCCAGCCGGCGCCGAAGCTCCTCCACCGAGAAACTCTCCGCGACCGAGACGACGCGGCATCCCGCCCAGATGCAGCCGAGGTAGGAGACGATGCACTCCGGGGTCATCGGAAGAAAAAGGCCGACCGCATCGCCGGGCCGAAAGCCGTGGCGGCGAAGGCCGGAAGCGAAGCGCCGAACGTCCCGCGCGAGCCTCTCGTAGGTCACCGTTTCCAACGTGCCGGCATCGGTTTCGTACACCATCGCAGTCGCGCCCGGCTCCGCCTGGAAACAGCTTTCCACGATATTGAACCGCGCGCCGGAAAGCCACACGGGATCGCGGACTCCACGAGAGAGGTCGAGGACACGGTCGGGAGCCCCATGAAAGACGATGCCGAGTCGATCCAGAACGAGAGACCAGAATCGTTCGCGCTCGAAAACGCTGAAGCGGTGAAGCTCGGCGAACGATGCGAGCCCGAGCTGGCTCATTACCGACGATAGGTTCGTCACACCGGCGGTGATGATACCTCGCGTCCGTTCGGGGTAACATGACGCTCATGCTCGACTACGCTGCAGCCGACATTCCCTCCCGTGAGGTGACACCCGAAGAGGTCTTTTTCGACCGGCGTCGATTTCTCACCGCGCTCGGAGCCGGGATCGCGGGCGCGGGAGCTCTCGGTTTCGCTTCGGAGCAGGACGAGGCAGCCCTTCTGAGCGAGCCCTACGACGGCGGCAAGGTGTTTCCGGCCAAGCGCAACGAGGCCTTCCAGGTTCCGGAGGCGGTCGAGAGAAAGGCATCTCACGCCGCGGGCCATCGCGGCCGCGCACAACAATTTCTACGAGTTCCTGCCCGGACGAGGCGGCCCGGTGTGGCGCCACGCCGGCGCGTTCCAGGTGAAACCCTGGCAGGTGGAAGTATCGGGAGAGTGCGAGAAGCCGCGGACGTTCGACCTCGATGACCTGCTCGCGTTTCCGCAAGAAGAGCGCATCTATCATTTCCGCTGCGTCGAGCGGTGGGCGATGAACGTTCCCTGGACCGGCTTCCCGCTGAAGAGCCTCCTCCTCGCCGTCGAGCCCAAGGCGAGCGCGACGCACGTGCGATTCGTGAGCGCGCTGAAGAGGGACGAGATGCCTGGAGTCAAGGAAGCCCACTGGTATCCCTGGCCCTACCACGAGGGCCTTCGCATGGAAGAAGCGATGAACGACCTCGCTCTCGTCGTCACCGGCGCCTATGGAAAACCGCTTCTCAAGCAGCACGGCGCTCCGGTGCGCATCGCCGTCCCCTGGAAGTACGGCTACAAGAACCCGAAGTCGATCGTGAAGATCGAGCTCGTGACGCAAGGAGCCAAAAACGTTCTGGCAGATGCAGCACCACGAGTACGGCTTCCTCTCGAACGTCAATCCGTTCATTCCCCACCCGCGCTGGAGCCAGGCCGAGTCCTTCTGGCTCGACAAAGAGGAAAAGTTTCCGACGCCGCTCTTCAACGGCTACGAGAAGTACGTGGCCGAGCTCTATCCCGACGAGCCGCGAACGCTCCAAAAGCCGCTGACGGAAGGACAGAAGGCGCGTTGAGCCTCTCATGCGTGGGCCCGGGTCGGAGCGATGGCGATGTTTCTCGCGGTCGCGCTGGGCGCGTTCGGCGCGCACGCGCTCCGGCAGCGTCTGACACCGGAGATGCTCTCGGTCTTCGAGGTCGGTGTGCGCTACCACGTCTACCACGCGCTCGCGCTCTTCGCCGTCGCGTGGGTCTCGGAGCGCAGCCCGGGAAGCCTGGCTCAGGCGTCGGGCTGGGCCTTCGTCCTGGGCATAGTCCTGTTCTCGGGAAGCCTCTATCTTCTGGCGCTCACCGGAACGAGGTGGCTCGGCGCGATCACTCCGCATCGGCGGGACTCGCGTTCCTCGTCGGCTGGGTGCTTCTCTTTCTGGCGTCATCGCGCTGACGGGATGCGCCTCATGCAGCGAGAGAATGCGAGCGCGTATACCGGATCCAGAGCTCGGCTGCGCCGAGGGTGGTGACCCAGCCCGTCCAGATGGCAGATCGACGAAAGTCGGCCGCGGTCCGAGGCCGGCGGGCGTGAGTCGTCGAGGTCGAGCACCGCGGCGACGACGCGAACGGTGGAGATGGCGAGCGCGAGCGCGAAGGAGCGAATCATCCACTCCCGATGCTGAGCGACGCGGCCGCCGCGGATGGCGATCACCGCCTTCGAGACGGCAAACAACAAGAACCCGCCGAAGAGAACGATCGGCTGCCGACTCTCCCGCGCCCCCGAACGGCATGAAAAGTCCGAAGTACAGTCCGGTCGACGCCGCGGTGAGAGCGGCAATGGCCAGAAACCGGCCGGACCAGCGATGGAACTCGAGGTATCGAGCGCGGACGCGCGACGAGAACTGGAGGGGCGCGAGAATGAGGAAGAGTCCGCCGGGGAGGATATGGAGAAGCGTCGCGGCCGGGTGAGCGGCGAACCGGCCGTCGAAGAGAGGCAGCTCGACGGCTCGCTCGCGCTCGAAGGGGTCATGTCGGCCGACGAGCACGAAGAACTTCCCGCCGAACGCGCTCGGCCCGAGTGGCGAAGTCTTCCAGGAAGATGCCTCTCCCAATGGATGCCGCGGTGCCGATGACCACGAGCAAGAGAACGCCGCGCCCCCGGAGAGCCACGCAGCGGCACCGGCACGCTCTTCACAACGGAACGAGCTCGGTCGTGGTCGCTCTCGACTTCGGTCGGCCGAGGTCGCGCGCATATTTGAGGGATGCGCGCGTGTCGTACTTCTGCAGATAAGCCTCGTCGATCGCATCTTTCAGTCGCTCGCTCCGGGTGCGAACGGCGCGAACCGGAATCTCTCGACCCCCGATGAGGATGGCGCCCCGCGGCTCCTCGAGAAACGTGCGGTACCAGCTTCGAGGCTTGATGCTCCAG
Organism: uncultured Acidobacteriota bacterium; assembly: GCA_963820855.1. Lineage (GTDB taxonomy): Bacteria > Acidobacteriota > Vicinamibacteria > Marinacidobacterales > SMYC01 > DAISKN01. The sequence continues at coordinate 76,596 of CAWGBY010000028.1, read as the reverse complement.
GAACGGACGAACACCCGTCCCTCGACGACCACCGCCCAGATACCGATGAAGCGGTGATCTCCCGTGCCGGCGCGGATGCGAAGTATCTTCTCGTCGCGAATCGCAGCCACGATTTTGGGGCTGAACTCTCTCGTGGATCGCATACGCCCTGGAGACGGCGCTAATTCGTAAAGAACTCGTCGGGATGAGCCCGTATGTAGGCGAGCAACCGTTCGTCCAGCACGCCCTGGTCTTCGAGAGAAAAGAACCGCTCGTCCAGCTCGTCGAGCCGCTGCGCGTCGAGCTTCCCGAGCTGCGCGTTTCGCTCTTCACGGTCCATCGATGGACGGGATTCGGGGAAGCCTTCGATCGCCGATTGGAGGACTTCGGCATGGCCGCTCGCTTCGAGCCGCCTTAGCCCCTCGAGCGCCTCGTTCCAAAGAATGCCCGTGGAATTCGAGAAAAACTGATGGTGCCCGCCGTTGTTCACTTCGGACCGGTACCACCAGCATGAGAAGACTGCCCTTTGCCCCGGCGTCGCCCCGGACAGGCCCGCGGCGAGCGCCGCTTCATCACCGTAGATGTCGACTTGATTCCACATCGGTTCGATGGCCTGCCACGCCAGGTCCTCGTCCGTGCCGGGCCTTGGAATTCGAAAGTCACCCGTTGCCGAATCCCGCACCGGCCTTTCCGGAGGCCCGCATGACGCGAACGACGCCGCGAGAAGTAAGGCGCCGGTTCTCGGAAGCTGTCGCGAGCGAAAAGACTCGAGTAGGGTCATGGTTCCTTACCTCATCGTTTTCAACGCAATCGTATTTTCGCGAACGCAGGAGCGCTTCCGCTGAACTCTGCCGATCGGTGACGCAAGATGACGGCGATGTCCGGGTTCTCCAGGTCGAAGGCGGTCTCCGCTTCCGAAATGCGGGAGAGCGCTCGGAACCGCTTCCGTGCCAGCTCGAGAATCCGGAAGCCGCCGAAGACCACCGTATCGACGATGAGAATCAGAGCCGCGACTCCAAGCGCGCTGCGCCAACCGCGACGTTGCCAGAGAATCATGACGCCTGGAAGGACCACAGCGTTCGCGGGAATGAGCAAGAGGGCGAGCACGGCATAGACAGTGACGAGCTTGTGAGCCCACCGGTCGCTCACGCGGCTCCCGCGTCGAACCACTTCCGCTCGATGCCTCACCTTCCACGACAGCAGCTCGCGAACCTCGACTTCGTACTCGCCTCGGGGAACGACGACGACCTCCGGCTCCGAGTGCTTCCGTTCTTCACCCGGACGGGTCATGAACTCGAGCCCGTCTGCCGCGAGTTTGCCGCTCGGCGCGGAGAGCCGGGCGCCATGGACGACCGGGGCGCCACGCTCCAGGATCGGTGCGGGCGGCTCCTCGTCGACGAAGAGCCCCAGCGTTGCGTCGCAGTCCTCGCCGGGGATGTGGAAGATCAACGCTTGGCCGCGGGAAGCGATGTCCTGCGCGGCGGAAGCCGGGATGGGCTTCGGCTCCTGAGCCTCGAGATCGGGATCCAGGGGAAGGTCGTGGGGAATCGCCGCGGGATCGTAGAGGACTAGGTGGTTATGGCGTGACCCCGCGGTCATCCGAGCCTGCATCTCTCACGATTGAGGTAACGCTTCGTAGACCGCGCGTTGAAACTCGCCCTGGAGGTCCTTGCCCTCGGGCAGCCGAAGCTGCGAGAGAAAGATCCCGATGACGTCTTTCTCCGGGTCGATCCAGAAGAGCGTGTGATAGAAACCCGCCCAGCCGAACGTTCCGCGGCCTCCCTGCGCATCGGAAGTGCTCTTGACCGAGAGGCCGAGCCCGAAACGCATCGGATCGGGAATGCTGAGATCGAGGCCCATGGACAGATCGCCGATATGGTTCTGGGTCATCAGAGCGACCGTCTCGGGCTTCAACAGGCGGACCGAGTCGAGCTCGCCTCCGTTCCGAAGCATCTGGGCGAACCGGAAGTAGTCCGGCGCGGTCGAAGCGAGTCCGCCTCCTCCCGAGAAGAAAGTGCGAGGCCCGTTGAAATGGAACGTGGTCGAATACTTCAGGTGTCCCTGCACGATCGGCTCTTCGGGAAGGCGGCGAAGCCCGTCCGCCTCCGACCACTCGTAGACGGCGGCCATTCGAGCGGCCTGGTCTTCCGGCGGAAAGAAGCCCGTGTCCTTCATCCCGAGGGGCGTGAAAATGCGGTCGCGCAGGAAGACATCGAAACTCTGACCGGAAACGACCTCCACCAGCCGCCCGAGAACATCCGTCGATTGCCCGTAGGACCATCGTTCTCCGGGCTGGTGCAGAAGCGGGAGCGAACCGAGCTGTTTCACCAGGTCGGCAATCGTTCCCTCGGTCTCGATAAGCCCGTTCGACACTCCCGCCTCTCCGTACATCGTCGCTAGGGGCTCGACGCCGATGAACTCATAGGTGATCCCCGACGTATGGGTCAGGAGATGTTGAATCGTGATCTCCCGCTCCGACGGGACGGTGTCACGGGAACCGTCGCCTTTGAGCACGCGCGCACCGCTGAGCTCGGGAAGAAACTTCGAGATGGGATCCTCGAGCGCGAGCCGGCCCTCTTCGAAAAGCATCATGACCGCGACGCTCGTGATCGGCTTCGTCATCGAAGCGATCCGGAAGAGGGTGTCGTTCGCCATCGGCGTTCCGGCTTCACGGTCCGCCATTCCGACGACATCGAACGAAAGGAGCTCTCCCCCACGGGCGACCAGGCCGACGGCGCCCGCGACCCGGCCTTCGGCGACGGCGGTCTCGAGAAAAGAGCGTACGTGCGCATCGTCGAATAACGGGGCTTCGATCTCCTCCACCTCCTCGACTGGCGTCGAGCAGCCGAAGAACGCTAGGAGGAGCGTGAGAGAAACCAACCATCTCCAGGACATGGGTCGGCATGCTATCACCGAACCGAGGTAGACTTCGGCCTCGAGAAATGACGGAAAAGCGCGAGGTGGTCGTCCGAGGCGCGGCCGACGCCTTGACCCAGAGGATCGAAGTCGGGCCGCACCGCTTGACCGGTGACGAGCCGGTGTCGCTCGGCGGGAGGGACGAGGGACCAAACCCCTATGACTTCCTTCTCGCCGCGCTCGGGTCCTGCAAGTCGATCACCGTAACCATGTACGCGCGGCGCAAGGGCTGGCCGCTCGATTCGGTGACCGTGCGGCTGCGGCACGGGAAGATCCACGCCGAAGACTGCGAAGCCTGCGAAAGCAAGGACGTGCTCATCGACCGCATCGAGTGCGAAATGACGTTCTCGGGAAACCTCACCACCGACCAGCGGTCCCGGCTTCTCGAGATCGCGAACCGGTGCCCCGTTCATCGCACGCTCACCTCGGAGATCGAGATCCGCACGCGGGAAGCGTCACCACCTGGGTCACCATAGAATACGCAACGTGGTCTCGAGCTCTGTGATTCCGCTCCTCTTGCTGCTCGCCGCCGGAGCCGGCGCGCAGCAAACGGACGAGTCTCCCACACGCGAGGAGGCGCTGCGCAGGGAGCGGGAGGAAAAGCGCAAGACCGCCCACCCGTACCGGCCCAACCGGGTCGAGGAACAGTTCCTTCGCCTCGACAAGGCGGAGAATCCGACCATCGTGGACCTCAACTGGAAAGGCTTCTATCCGCGCGTCGCCTGGCCCAGCCGCGGCTCGGGTGTCGCGCTGGGAGGTCGATACTGGCAGAAGGACTTCCTCGGACCCCTGGACGCCGCGGGGGCCGCTTTCTATTCCTACAGGCGCTATCAGCATTACGACGTTCAGTTCGGCCTGATGCCGCACAAGGGGAACGAGATTCCGCAGCGGTCGTGGCGCGGCGACGACCTTTACGAGATCGGCGACGTGAAACCGGGCTTCCCGCGGTTCCCGTTCTACGCGACATTCCGGTATCGCGATCTGCCTCAGGAGGACTTCTACGGCCTGGGGGAGGATGCCTCGCCCGACGACCGGACGACCTTCCGACAGGAAGAAACCCGAGCCTATTTGAGAACGGGGCTCCAATTCACCAGGCACCTCGCGTGGATCGTCGAGGGAGGCTACCAGTGGAACACACTCGGGCCGGGAACCTCGTCCAGCTTACCGACGACGCAGTCGCGAGTTCGACGAATCGGAGGCGCCCGGGATCTCGGACCCGCCGGACTACGTACGGCTCTCGACACAGCTCTTCTTCGATTTTCGCGACGAGCCGGGAAACCCGCACAAAGGGTGGATGCTCGCCGTGGTCGGCGAACGATTCCTCGATAAGACCGAGGAGTCCTTCAGCTTCGACCGCCTCGGCTTCGATGCCCGCGGGTTTCTGCCGCTCGGAAGCCCGCAGCGGGTCCTCGCCCTTCGGGCGGCGTACCTCGAGGATCATGCGGCCGATGGCAATCTCGTTCCGTTCTTCATGCAGGAGTCGCTCGGCGGCAGCCACACGCTTCGGGGCTTCGACAGCTTCCGCTTCCGAGGTGAGAGGGTGGAGCTCTTCCAGATAGAGTACCGGTGGGAGCCGACCGCCTTCTGGGAGCTCGCGGTCTTCACCGACGCCGGGAACGCCGCCGGAGAGGACGAGAACCTCTCGGACCTCCACTGGGACTACGGCTTCGGTATGAGGTTCAAGACCTATCGCGACGTGCTGCTCCGTTTCGAGATCGCGTTCAGCAACGAGACCACGCGTTATTACATTCGAAGCTCGACGTCGTTCTAACCATGCCACTGCTCACCTTGCTTTTCGCACTCACGCTCGCCGAGGGCCCGAAGTTCTATCCGGATGATCCGATCCAGACGGACCGGGATGATCTTCCCATCGAAAAACCCGGGGAAGTCGAGCTCTCGCCGACGTATGACTTGTTGCAGAACACCTTCGCTCCCCTGGATCCGGGGGTCGAGATCCCGCGGGCGATGAACGTCAACACGCTCGGAGAGGTACCCGACTCGAGCTGGTTCCAGAACCGCATCGGTGTCCGCGAGATGCCTCTCGAGGAGATCGCGCGAGGGCCTTCGGCGGTCGGCAGACCGAAGCTCCCATTGACGGTCATCGCGGGAAAGGCCACCGGCATCACTCCGGGCTTCACGGTGCGGGACGCGTCGGGAAAGATCTATTTCGTCAAGTTCGATCCCCATCTCCATCCGAACCTTTCCACGGCCGCGGATGTCATCGGGAAGAATTTCTTTCACGCCATCGGCTACAACGTTCCCGAGTCGTACATCGTGTACCTCCGGTCGGGAGACCTCGTCATCGACCCCGCCGCCCTGGTCAAGGTGAAGGGCGCAAAACGGGTCCCCATGCAGCGCGAATTTCTCGAGACCATGCTCGAGAACTCAGCCCACCACCCCGACGGAAGCACCCGCGGGGTCGCGAGCCTCGCCGTCGAAGGCGAGGTGCTGGGTCCCTTTCAGTTTCAGGGGACGCGTTCCGACGATCCCAACGACATCATTCCCCACGAGCACCGGCGCGAGCTCCGCGGCTATCGCGTGTTCTGCGCGTGGCTGAACCATGACGACTCGCGCGCCATCAACACCCTCGATGCTTACGTCCTGTCTCCCGGAGGCGCGGGCCACGTCCGCCACTATCTCATCGACTTCAGCTCGACTCTCGGGAGCGGATCCGACTCCCTCCGCCGGATAGCGCCTCAGGATCCGAGGGGTGGAAACGAGTACATCGTCGATTTCGAGCCGATCTGGAAAGCGTTCTACTCCTTCGGCATCAAAGACCGCTCCTGGCGGGATATTCCCTATGCCTATCCCCAATACGCGGAAGCCGGACGGATCGAGTCCAAGTATTTCGAGCCCGCGCGATGGAAGCCGGAGTATCCGAACGCGGCTTTCGCCCGCTTGCTCGCCGATGACGCCTTCTGGGCCGCGAAAATCGTGGCGCGTTTCACCGATGAGGCCATCCGCGCCATCGTCGCGACCGGCGACTTCCTGTCGAAGGACGCGGAAGCGCTACCTCGCGGACACCGTAATCGAGAGGCGGGACAAAGTAGTCGCTCACTACTTCCGGCAGTTGAATCCGCTCGACGGATTCGTCGTCGACGATGCGCTGACCTTCCGGAACCTGGGCGCGGAGCGTGGTCTGGGGGCGGCGCCTGGATACGAATACGAATGGTTCTCGTTCGATAACCAGACGGGGACGTTGGTGTCGCTCGCGGTTCGCGGAAAAGCCACGGAGACCCGAATTCCGCTTCCTCCCAGCGAGTCCTCCGACCTCATGGTTCGGATCCGCACCGAATCGCCCACCGAGGCCTCGTGGAAGAAGGCGGTCGATGTCTACTTGAGGGGGCGAACCGTGGTGGGAGTCGAACGAGAGATTGAGTGAGCGGGGCGGAGCTCTTCTTCCGATTCGGCATCGCTCTCGCCATCGGATTTCTCGTCGGTCTCCAGCGCGAGTTCTCGACCCGTAGCTCGGAAGCGACTTCGTTCGCGGGAGTGCGGACGTTCACGCTCCTGTCCCTCGGCGGCTGCGCCGCCGCGTTCGTCGCGGAAACCGCGGGCTCGCCTCTGGTCCTCGTGGCCTTCGTCGGCGTGGTGGGAGCGCTGGTCATCGCTTCGTATCTGACGACCGCGCGAAGCGGCGACGTGGGAACGACGACCGAAGTCGCGGCGCTCGTCACCGCGCTCAACGGAGCTCTGTGTTACGGGGGCGAGCTGCAGATGGCGGCGGCGATCGGAGTCGCGACGACCGTCATTCTTTCGGTGAAGCCGCCGCTCCAGAAGCTGGTTGCGAAACTGACGACGGAAGACCTGATGGCGACCTTGAAGTTCGCCGTCGTGACCGCGATCGTTCTCCCGGTGCTGCCGCGGGAGCCCCTCGGCTCTCCGCCCTTCGACGTCCTCGTCCCTTACGAGCTCTGGCTCATGGTGGTTTTCATCTCGGCGCTGGGATTCGCCGGCTACGTGCTCATCCAGGTGGTGGGACCGAAGCGAGGAATCGGACTCACCGGCGTCCTCGGCGGGCTGGTCTCGTCGACGGCTCTGACTCTGAGCTTCTCGCAGAAGAGCCGAGCGGACGAGAATCTCGCGAAGCCCTTCGCCATCGCCATCGTGGTCGCCTGGACCATGATGTTCGCCCGGATCCTCGCCGCGGTGGCGGTCGTCAACCGCGAGCTCCTCGGGGAGCTGTGGTTCCCTCTCGCGGCCGCCGGAACGGCCGGCGCCCTGTACGGCGTCTGGCTTGACTTTCTCGGACCGGGCGTCGCCGGACACGCAGATCTCCTTCTCGAACCCCTTCGAATTGGGTCCCGCGCTCCGCTTCGGTCTCCTGTACGCCGTGGTGCTCCTCGTCTCGAGGACCGCTCAGATGGAGCTCGGCGACAGGGGCGTCCTCCTCTCGGCGCTCGCTGCCGGCGTCGCCGATGTGGATGCCATCACGCTGTCGCTTTCGGAGCTGAGCCGCTCCGGCCAGGGACTGAGCATGGAGGCAGCGGCCCAGGGCGTGATGGTGGCGGCGATGGCGAACACGGCGATGAAGGGGGGCATCGTCCTCGCGACCGGCTCCTCCGCGCTCCGCCGCCGGATGTGGCCGGCGGTTTTGGCGATACTGGCCACGGGACTCGCCTTTGCGTTCGTCTTGAAATCGAGCCCATAGTCCCATCCGCGCTATTCTGGTTTTCAATGGAAGCGACAAACGTCGTTCGTGCCTGGGGCCGGATCCTGTCCGGGTATTTCGCCGCGCTTTCCATCGAAATCACAAAGGAATGCCCACTCTCCTGCCCGGGGTGCTACGCGTTTCAACCAGAGCATCTGGGAGGGGCGCCTCTGACTTCCGTGTCGGATTTCAAGGGCGACGTTCTGGTCGAGAAAGTGCTGGCGCTGGTTTCCGAGCGCCGCCCGCTCGTGGTTTATTTCGTGGGAGGCGAGCCGCTGGTGCGATTCCGCGAGCTCTCGGAGATCCTTCCGCGGCTCGAGGAGAAGAGGATCTACGCGCGCGTGGTCACGAGCGCGGTCCGGCCGATACCCATCGAATGGGCCGGAGCGAAATTCACCGGGGTGGTGGTCTCGATCGACGGTTTGCAGCCGGAGCACGACGAGCGTCGGAAGCCGGCCACGTACGACCGGATTCTGAAGCACATCGCAGGGACATCGCATCGTCGTCCATTGCACCGTTACGAGCCGGATGATGCGAGCGCGAGGGCTACCTGGAAGAGTTCGTGGACTTCTGGAGCGGTCGTCCGGAAGTGAAGGGAATCGAAGTGAGTTTCTTCACACCTCAGGTCGGGGAGACCAGCGCCGAGATCCTCACTCGCGAGATGCGCGGAGCGGCGGTGTCGGGATCTGGCGTCGCTCAAGCCGCGATATCCCAAGCTGGTGCTCAACCGGCACCTCCTGGACGCGTATATGAACCCGCCGCAAAACCCGTCGGAGTGCATCTTCGCGTCGATCACGGAGTGCCTGTCCCCCGATCTGAAGACCGTGGTCTCGCCTTGCCAGTTCGGAGGGAACCCGAAGTGCAGCGAGTGCGGCTGCCTCGGCTCCATCGGCCTTCACGCCGTGGGAGAACGGCCGCTGGCGCCCGGGTTGAAGCTCCGAAGCATCTTCAACGCGTCCCATCGCGTCGGACGGTGGGCGCGAGCCGATCGCGAGCGGCGAAGAACCTCCGCCTGACCCGATTTCCCGCCTCGGTGCCTTTTGATGGTCAGGGTCTACGCGAAAATCCCTCTCTCAGCGATGACGTCGAGGTTTCGGCAGATGGTACATCCTCTCGAAATCCGTTCCCTCGACGTCCTCCGGTAGGCAGCTTTCGAGGGAGATCTCCCCGATGCGGCCGTCATCCGCCCGCGCCCTCCGAGTCTCTTGCTCCAGACGCTCGAGATAGTGGAGCGCCCGATCCAGTCGCACGGGATCGGAGACTCCCGTGTGGGCGGAGAGCAGCTTTCCCCTGACGGCGAGCTCGGAGCCGCTCGAGCGCGCGAATCTTCAATGAGACGGTCCCGTACATGAGGTACGTGATGTTTCCGACCACGGTATCCCCCACGAGGAGCAAGTCGGCCTCGGCGACGTCGATAGCGAGGCTGCAGAGAGTGTGGCCGGGGTTATAGAAGAGGTCGAGGTGATAGCGTCCCCAATGGAGCTCCAGGCCGTCTCCCACGAGGATCGAAGGCTCGACGAAATGCGCCTTCTCCTCGTCGCTGCGGAAGGCCTCCGAGTCGAAGCTCTGGCGGTAGTTCCGGTGGGCCATGATGGGGACCCCCGGAAAGAGCTGGAACGCCGCGAGGTGATCGCTGAAGTAGTGGGTAGAGACGAGTAACCGAACTTCCTTTCCGAGGTCGTCCTCGACGAAGCGCCTCAGCTCGAGGCCGTCCGCGACCGACGCCATCCCGTCCACCAGAAGGGCGCGGTCGGAATCGAGGAAGATGGTCGAGTTCGACTCGTATTGCTTTCCCACGGCGACGAGAAGGTCCCGCTCGATCTGTTCGATTCTCATGACCCATGCTAGCGGCGGAGAGCGAGGCGGAGTAAATGAAGATTCTTTCTGGATTGCATGCGCGGATTTCATCGTTCCGCGCCGAGAAGCGTGGCTGCGGTCGCTAGGGCTCGAGCTCGAAGGAGAACCGGATGCGCTCCCCTGCCGCTCCGCTGAGCCGGAACGTGATGGAACGACCCTCGGTCGACGCCGCAATCCCGGACTGAGCTCGAATGCTTCCCGAAACGAAGCGGTCCGTCGCTGAAAAATCGAACTTCCAGAAACCATTCTCACGGAAGGCGGTCTCCACGTACGCTTCGATGACGTTCTCGACCGGCGTTGCCGCGGAACGCATGGCTCGATGGGAGCCGAGTTCGATGTTCCGTCCATCCGCGACCCGTCATTCAGCACCACGAAGCCCCGAACGCTCCCATTCTGAGGGGGTATCGAGAGAAAGCTCGTGAAAGTCGCCCTCCGCGCTGCATCCTCGGGAGGTGTCTTCAAATCGATACTGACTGACTGGGAGGTAGTGTCGGTCCTGACCGCCGGAGCCGACGACCGTCAGTTGAACCGAGATCGTCGGAGCACCGCTGCACCCGCCGTGTGCCGGAGGATTCCAGTTGATGACGACATTTGATCCCGTGTGATTCACGGGAGGTCGGGGCCCCGGCATATTGCCCCCGGGATCGATCACCCAGTTGTACTGGTTGATGGGGCCGCTCGAGCAGGCGGCGTTGAAGCGCCAGACGCATGAGTTCACCTTGGTCGCGGTGAAGCACGCCGTCACCGGCGGCGGGGGCGCGGTAGTTGTCGTCGTGCTGCTGATGGTGGTCGTCGTCGAAGCGGCGGTGGTCGTCGTCGTCGAAGCGGCGGTGGTCGTCGTCGTCGAAGCGCCGGTGGTCGTCGTCGTCGAAGCGCCGGTGGTCGTCGTCGGAGCGGAAGTCGTCGTCGAAACGCCGGTAGTGGTCGTTGCTCCCGGAACGGTCGTCGTGCTGGCGCCCGGAACGGTCGTCGTGCTGGTGGTCGTTCCGGTCGTGGTGGAGGTCGTCGTCGCGGATGGAACCGTGGTCGTAGTCGTTACGACGGGCGGCGCGGACGTCGTGCTGGGCGGTGCCCCAGGAGCCACCGACGTCGTCGGATCTCCTCCGGCGACGACGACGGCTCCACCAGCCGCCGCCGCGACTCCGGCGACCACGACCGCCGTGCCGACGCCGACTCCGCCGCCCACACCCGCACTGACTCCGGCGGCGGTAATGAACCCCGCGATCCCGACCGCCGAAAATCCGGGAGGGATGGCGGCAGCTCCCGCCTTGGTCGCCCCGACGATGATCCCGGGGTTCGTACCGGTGTAGGCTCCAGGCGCTCGGCGCTTGCACGGGTCCTTGATTTCGGGAACGTATTCTTCCGTGCGGCCACCATTGAACGCGGAGTCAATGGCTTCTACGTAGTAAATCACTCGCTCGGTTTCGGGCCCCGGTTTGGGGAGGATGGCGAGGAAGTTCTCGGGCGACGCGTTTCCCTTCATCTCCACGTAGTAGAAGTCTGGATAGCGATCGGATCGAAAGTACACCTTCGCGGACAGGATCTCGTTCCCCGGCTCAATCAACGCCTCCAGCTCCGGAAACTGCTCCTCGGGCCAGCAGTCCTCCGCTTCATGACCTATCTGAGGCTCTCCCTGGGCCATGGCGCGTTCCAGCGAGCGACAGGAAAAATCCACTGAGAATGGCTTTCCGCGCCAGATGAAGGGGCAGATACGGTGTCGTCACCGCGGGTTTCGCAGCAAGATACGTGCCCGGGCCTTAGCCATGAAAAGACTGGGGTTTTTCTCGATAGAGGTTGTAAAAGGACCCCTAAGGCATAGGGAATTCACCATACCTCGGCTCCAGGGCCCCCACAGTTTTCCTAGTGCTTTCGCCGGACTCGAAGTGCGGTGAAAATGCATCGCATTTAGGCCGAGTCACCGATATGAGTCTCTCCCGCTAAATCCCAAACTTCCTGAAACTCGGAGCGCGGTACCCACGGCGCTCTCCGGATGGCGCTTCGCGGTGTCTGCCGCGATGGGAGGAAGACATCATGCGACTCGTCCAGGCTTGCCTGGTTATCGTGCTCGTGGTTCTGGCATTTCCGGGGGCCGCCGCGGCTCAATCCGATGAGAACCCCGACCGCTTGTTCGATGCGCTCGGCTACGCGATGTTCGCCGGCTCCGCGGGCGACTTCCTGACGACGCAGCACGCTCTGTCGCGTGGAGCCTCTGAATTGAATCCCCTTCAGCGGGACTTGGGTGTGCGTATTGCCACGACGGCGGCGTTTCCGCTCGCAGGAAATTACTTCACCGATGAATTGCGAAACGAGCATCCGAAGCTCGCTCTCTGGATCCGGATCGCCCTTGTGAGCCTCAAGGGCTACGCTATCGTTCACAATTTGAGAGCCGCGAGATAGGCCCGGCGTGGAGTGAGTGCCGTCCTCGTTCCGCGCGAGGCAGCGTATACTCTCTGACTTGCCGCATGCCGCGAGCTCCGCGGCCCGTTCGGGGCCGCTCGCGCCTCGGCAGGTACGATGCGAATCGCGACCTGGAACGTCAACTCGCTGAAGGCCCGGCTCGAAAAAGTCAGGTGGTGGCTCGAGCGCGCGCGACCCGACGTCCTCCTGATGCAGGAGACGAAGCTCGTGGATTCGGAGGCCCCTGTCGAGGAGTTCCGCCGGGCGGGGTATACCCTTTCGCATCACGGTGAGGGCCGCTGGAATGGCGTCGCTATCGCTAGCCTCCGCGGCGCCTCCGACATCATCACGAACTTCGGAGAACTGCTTCGTCCGGCGCGAACCTCGGACCAAGGCGATGACGAACCCTTTGCGGAGGCGCGGATGCTCTCCGCGGTTTGCGACGGCATTCGTGTCGTGTGCCTGTACGCCCCGAACGGCCGCGTCGTCGGCTCATCGTTCTACGAAGCCAAGCTCGCGTGGTTCGATCGCCTGTCACGATGGCTCGAAGGAGCGATGGATCCGAAGGAGCCGATCGTGCTCGGAGGAGACCTAAACGTCGCCCCCGAGGACATCGACGTGTGGGATCCGCGCGCATGCCACGGCGGCACCCACGTCTCGGTGCCGGAGCGGCAGGCATTCGCGCGCCTCACGGAGTGGGGGCTTCTCGACGTATACCGGCGGCACCACTCCGAGGGCGGCCGCTACTCGTGGTGGGACTATCGCGCGGGGAATTTTCACAAGAACTTCGGTATGCGCATCGATCATCTGCTGCTGTCGGCGCCTCTCGCAGAGCGCGTCGTTTGGTCGGAGATCGATCGGGAAGCGCGCAAAGGCAAGCCCATACCGTCGGATCACGCGCCGCTGGTCATTGATATCGATGAGCCAGGACGTCCCTTCGACGCGGGATGGGCCTCTGCGGAAGGGCGCATCGCCGCACGGCGCACCCGCTGAACCGAAAACTTCATCGCAAAGCCGCTTTCGAGCTCGAAGGGAGAAAAACGGGGAGTAACGCAGAGACGCAAAGGCGCAGGGAACGCAGAGGAAGAGAATTCCCTCCCTTCCCCTCTGCTCCTCCGCCGCTGGGACTTGCGATGTTTCATCGCTAGTGTCCCGTCTCTAAAATCGTGTTAACTCCGGGGTGACGAGAGACCGGCATCCCCGGACAATTTCCAGACGTCGTCCTTGGGCCGAGGCGGGTCTAATGCGAACTGCTTCCCTCATGAACGTACGCCGGCTCCAGGGTTCCGTACAGGGGTGCGGTCTCGGACACCCTTCGCCGTTCCTCCGATACCTCTTCATCAACTCTTTCCCATACTCCCGCTCGGCGAAATAGGTGTTGTGGCGCTTGCACATGAGCGAGATCGTATCGGGCTCGTGGCCACCTCCGCGGCCGAACGGATCCTCGTGGTGGAACTCGAGGCCGCGCCGCTCGGGGCAGCGTCTCCCCGTCTCGCTCACGAATCGGCACTGGTTCCCGTCGCGCCGGCTCACGAAGCGTCTCACCGCGGCCGGCAGGTAGCGCGATTTCGGCGAGGTATCCGTCTCCTCCAGGGTCTTTCGCGGCGACTTCGTTTCGGCAAATCGCTTCGCTTCGAGCCGTTCGAGCTTCTCCGTCACCGCCGCCTCGATGACCGCCGCCAAGTCGGAGTCCATGAGGTCCTGGAGTCGCTCCAGCTTGTCCCGAAGCTCCCCGCTCGCCGTGAACTGGATTTTGTACCTCGATGGCGAAAGGGGCTCGACCACGGACCGAACCGGCGGAGAAGGCGGAAGCGCCGGAGCCGGCTGCTGCGTGGTCAGAGCAGGTACTCGGTCCGGACCGAGTTCCCCCCTTTCCATCGCAGGCGGAGTCGGAACATCGCTTCTAGGACGCTCGGGCAGCTTTCGAATCACGGAAGGCACGTCGGGTCGGGGCGAGAGCTCGGCGAGAAGCTCTTCGATCTGACGTTTGGTCCTGTGCGCGGCTCGGGCGAGGAGGGCCCCGTGGTTTTCCTCCGTCAGGTGCGGAGCGAGCTTTCCGATGCCCGACAGATGAAGGCGACCGTCGCGCAGCATTTCCAGAAGGAGCGGATACCTCCGAGAGGCTCGCGCCGCGGTGATGCGCTCGTACGCTTCGTGCTCCGAGAGGTGCAGCACGTCGGTGGCGTAGGCGAACATCGACGAGCAGGCCTCCCTGGCATACAACCTCCTCTCGTCTACCTCGCCGATATGAGCGACGAGATCGGCCTCGACCCGTCGCGACCGTGACAGGAGATCCGATAGACGCCGGAGTAGCTCGTCATCGGAAATCGACTGAAATTCTTTTGGAGAAGTCATACTTCTCTATAGCACGGTGTTTTTTTCCTCAATGGCTGCGCTTCCCCGGGACGTTTGCGGCATCGAATGACGCCGCCGATTCCCGTGGCGTTCGCGTCCGTAAAAAACGCCTTCAGGCGCCAACAGCGCACATCTTGGGCGAGATTTGTGGCTTTCCTGGAACGCGCTCCAGAAAGTTGTCAAGGGAAATTTTTCGCGAAATATTCTTGCCCGCCGGGATGATTCCACAGAGGCTCAGGTAAACATGACTTCTGGGACATGACACTAGGAGGTTTGAAGGAACAGTTGCGTCTTTGCGTCCTTCCTTGCGTCTTTGCGTTCTTCCCGGCATTACTCGCTCGTTTTCGACTCTTCCAACAATTCCTTCAGATACTGCTTCCACAACTCCGGCAGAGAATGACGTGCCGTGGCCGCGAGTTTTGTCGCTGATCGGAATCAAAACGAATCGGCCGTGTTTGACTTGCTTGATACGCTGCTCCGCGATTCCCAGCTCCGGCGGGTTGACCTGGTCGTCGGCGGAATTGACGGCAATGAGCGGGGCCACAATCGTCGCGAGTCCGGGTTCGGGATCATAGTCGCGGGAGGCGTCGAACGCATAGAGCATGTCGTTGGCATCGGCCCGTGACAGTTGGGCGCGCACGGCGTTGTCGAACATCTCGTCGGCGGCGTCGCGGGTGGGCGCCTGTTTGTATTGCTGCAACGGCGAGCTGGTCATGAACATCAACGTATAGATCGCCGAGGTCAACCCGCGCACAGGCTGCCGTTTGTATTCGCCGTTCTTCCAGTCGGGATCACTCTTGATCGAATCGATGACCATCCGCCGCATCATCCGGTTGCGGCCCGAGATCTGGACCGGGAGACTGGCCAGCGGCATCAGCGCGTCCATGAAATCGGGGTATTTCTCTCCCCAGACCCACGTGTGCATTCCTCCCATCGAAGTCCCCATCACCAGGCGCAGGCGATTCACCTGGAGCCCTTCCGTCAAAAGCCTGTACTGCGCCGTGACCATGTCGTCGTAACCGTAGTGCGGAAACCGCGCGTGCAGGCCATCGCTCGGCTTCGAGGATTGTCCGTGACCGACCCCATCGGGCAGGACGATGAAAAACTTCGCCGCGTCGAGCGCCTGCCCCGGGCCGAACAAGGAACCGCCGAATTGATTCGACAGAAAGCCCGCTCCGGAGCCGCCCGTGCCGTGAAGGATGAGAACGGCGTTCCGCACCACTCCCGACGTGTCGCGCTTCGGCTCGCCGATCGTGCGGTAGTGCAGCTTCAATTCAGGCAGCGTTTCTCCGCTGACGAAATCGAAATCTCGAATGACGAAATCACCCTCGACCGGCTGTGGATAGTTCGGAGCGGGTGAAGCGCTCTGGGCGCGCGCCGTCGCCGCGGCGAGCAGGAGCGGCAGCAGCAGGATCATTCTCCGATTCATCGACTTTTCCATAAAGGTTCCTCACTCATGTTTTCGGCGGCTCAGGGACTCTGGCGCGAAGCTTGCTTCTTCCACTCGTCGGATTGCGCCGGCCGGTGACATCGTGGCCGAAGTGTCCATCGGGGAGGGTCCCTCTGGAATGACCCGGCGACTATATCAAACGAAGGCTGGTCGGATTGTGACGTGGCGGGGCGGGGAGTCCTGACGGCTACTCTTCCAGCTTGTCCGCCAGCTCCACGAAGCGGTCGATGAACTGATCGATCTTGTCGGCCATCTCCGGATCGATCGTAACGAACTCGCAGCCGAGACCACTGCGTAGTTGCGGAGGCGGATTGTCCACGTCCTGCGTGCGCCACCGGACCACCACCACCGCGTCGACCTGGCCGAGCTGGAAAGGAAGGAAGAAGCGAAGACGAAACTCGTCGCCCATGGGAAAGTCTTCCTTCGTCGAGAGGAACACGCCCCCTCGGCTCAGGTTCAGAACGTATCCCTGACCGACTCGTTCACCCTTCTTGTAGACGGCGCCGATGGTGAGAGGGCTGACCCGGATCATCCGTTCCATCTGTTTCGCGCCCGCGAAGGCGCTCTGCGCCGAGGTACGGTCACTCATGGCTCAAAATCTCATACATGGGCATTGGGGGCTTCGTCCACGAGATCCGAATCCGCACCGCTCAGCTTCCTTTGAAGGAGTTTGTTCTCGAGCGCCATGCCGGCCTGCGCTACGAACAGCTCGAGCCCGGAAAGGTCCTCGAGAGGGCGTCCGCTCGGGGCGTTGTCTCCGTAGAGCAGGAGGAGGGTGGCGCGGTTGTACAGGAGCGGAATCAGAATCGCTTCCGACGCCAAGCCGCGCCCGATCCAGTGGAAGATGGGCGCCTGCAGCGGGGCGAGATCGCTCGTGAGGTGATAGGCGGAGCCGCGGCGCACGGCCTCGGCGAAGGGGGGGCTATGCCCGATCTCGACCGCCATTCGCTGCGCGGTCTCGGAGCAGTCCTGCACCGTCCGGCCTATTCCGAAGGCGGCAAGCCCGCGGGCGCTATCTCCTTTCACCACGAAGAGGACCCCTCTCTCGAGGAACTTCGCCGCCGCCTCCATCACCAGCCGAGAGACGTCCGTCGAGCCGCCGTGCTCGACCAGCTTTTTCGTCATCGACGCCAGGAAATCCTTTCGAGCCGACACCGCCGGGGATCCCGGCTCGACCAGCCGCCCGTTCTTGGGGGGATGGTCCTCTTGCAACTTCGAGAGTTGATCGGCGATCGTCGACGCGAACTCCCGCAGATCCTGGACGTACAACTGCGCGTCGATCTTGCTCAACGTCGGTTTGTACGCGAGGCGGCGGATGCCGAGCTCCTTCGCCCTCATCTTCGCTTTCTCGGAAAGCGTTTCCGCCATCAGGAGGACCGGTGTTCCCGGGTGACTTCTGTGAACGCGCCGAATGAGCTCGAAGCCTCCAAAAAAGCTCCTCTCGGTCGAGGTCGGCATCTTGAGGTCGGCCACTACCATCACCCGTTCCCCCGCAGAGGCGTGCTCGTGGACGATGGAGGCGCCCGCCGCCGGGTTCGACGCCGTGAAGACGCGGTATCCTTTCTTCGCCAGCTCCTCGCTCAGGACCTCGCGCACGGGCGCTTCGTCATCCACCAGGACTACGGCGCAACGCGGTACCCGAGGGACCGGCGCCGAGGGTGTTTCGCTTCGGTGCGGCGTCGCAGGCGGCTGGATCGCCGGTTTCGGATCGGGCATCGCGAGTGCGCGGTGTGGGTACCGGTCGGGTGGAGGCGGAGCGCGGGGTCGCGCGGGAGCGTCTCCTTGAAACGCGAGCTCGAGGAGCGAAGTGGCCTCTCGCCGCTCGTTGTCGATCTCGACGGCGAGATCGAGCAGCAGTTCCTGCGCGTCGAGCCCGTCCGGCAGCAGGAACGGTTGGATGCGGAGGCCACCGAATTCTTCCGACGTGGGATCGGCCAGCTCGAACTGAAAGTGTCCCTCGCGCAGGCTCCCCAGCTCGCGCAGCGAGACCTCAATCTGCTCCCGGATGAGAGAGGTCGTTACCTTCTCGGGGTGGCGCACCATTTCTTCCAGGCCCGCGAGCGTGGACCAGGAGTAGGAGAACAGGACCCGGCCTTCGCGGAGCACCACCGCTCCGCGGCCTTTCGTTGCCGCGATGCGCAGATAGCCGCTCTTTCGCGAGAACGCGATGATCTGCAGCATATCCAGGAGCGGCAGATCCTCGAGGCGGCCTTTGAGTCCCATGGGTCACCGGCGTGCCGGGAAGGCCCCCGTCAGTCGAGGAGCTCCTTCACCAGACTCACCAGCTTCGGGCCCGAGATGGGCTTGGTGAGATACGCGTTCGCGCCCTGAGCCATGCCTTTGTCGCGCGCTTCCTCTTCGCCCTGAGTGGTGATGACGATGATGGGAAGCTTTGGCTCACGATGCTGACTGCGGATGTACGAAATGAGATCGAGCCCGTTCATCTGGGGCATGTTGATGTCGGTGAGAACGCAATCGACGGGCTCGACGCTGAGCTTGTCCACGGCCTCTTTGCCGTTGGAGACCTCGACGATGCGGTAGACACCCTCCTTCTTGAGGGTGAGCGAGATGAGCATCCTGGTGGTCGCGGAATCGTCTACGACCAGAAGGTTCTTGGTGGACATGACTTTCTCTCCTGCCTACCGGGATTTCATGAGCTGCATGAAACCCTCGATGGTCTTCAGTTTCCGGTCCATGGTGCTGTGAAGCCGCGCCGAAACGAGGGCGCTCGCGGCGTGTGCCGCCACGAGCTCGAGAATCTGGTGGTCGATCGGCGAGAAGTTCGGTTTGTGACCCAGCAGACGATAGATCACCACCACTCCCACCGTCTGTCCGCCGAGCTTCAGCGGAAGGGTGGCCAGCGGCAGGTGAGCTCTCTTTTCCGCCTCGCTCTTGGGAACGAAATAGAACGACTCGCCGGTGCGGGCGACGTCGCCGATGATCCCCTCGCCCACCGGCAGGCTCTCCTTCGGGAGGCGCTCGCGAATACCCTCGCCCGCGAGGACCAGGAGGTTCTTCTTGTCGCGATCGAGCACCAGGAGTCCGAACTCCTCGGCCCCCACCATCTCCGCCAGGATCTCCGTGATGATCTGCTTCACTTCTTCGAGGTCGAAGGTGGCATGGAGCCTCTGGCTCGCGACGTACAGGTTGGTGAGCGCCTCGTTCTGCTCCTGGATCTCCACGTACATGTTGGCGAACTCGCGATTCTCCTTCTCCAGCTGCTCGAGACGGGTCCGTTGCTCGGAGAGCGCCGTGATGAGCGCTTTCTCGCCCCCGCTCGCCTGCATCGCGAGTCCCATCTCGAGGTCCGCGACCTGCCGTTCGAGCTCGAGAACCCGCTTCGGAAGGTTCCCCTCGTCCAGGGCTTTCGAGTTGGTCTGTCGTTCTCGGGACATTGTCGTCTCCGTTACTGGGTCTCCATCGCGACGTTGACGATGACTTCGCCGCAGGACGTCGCGAGCGGCACTACCAGCGTCTCCAGCTCGGCATTCGAGATGGTGACGTTGTCGCCGGCGATGAGCGTCGGCGGCGAAACTCTCAAGTGGTGACCGCGGTCGTTCAGCCGGGTGATGGCTCTTCCGGTCATCATGCTCGCGAGCTCGGAGAGAGTGTCCTTGGCGAGTCGTCCCAGGTCGGTCTGCGCCTCCTGGTTCATTTCGCGTCGCGATGGCGAGAGCCGTCTCGCGGGACATGTCGAAGAGCACTCTCCCCTCGCCCTCCCCGGTCACTCCCACGATCGCCGTCACTCCGCGGCTCGAGACCGGCGCCGGGGAGAGGCGGATTTTTCCGGCGTCGATTCTCCCCGAGAGCACCTCTTCGAGGATCTCCCGCGCCGAGCTCACGAACGGATTCACGAAGTCGTACCGCACTAACCTTCTCCGAGAACGAAGCTCACCACCGAGGCCACTTGACGGGGCTCGACCGGCTTGGTGAGAAAGTGCTTGGCGCCCGATTCGAGAGCCGCCTTGATCATTTCCTGGTAGCCGTTGGAGCTGACCATCACGATCTTCGCCGACGCGTCGCGGTGAATGATCCCCTGGACCGCCTCGACACCCTCCATTTCGGGCATGGTGATGTCCATGAACACCAGGTCCGGTTTGAGCTTCATGTACTGCTCGATCGCCTCGCGTCCATTGGCGGCGAAGCCCGCCTCCTCTCCTCCGACCGAGGTGAGGATCCTTCTTCATGTTGCGGCGAGCGAACTCCGAGTCGTCGACCACGAGAAACCGGAAGCTCGGAAGCGCCTTCGGCTCGCTCTTCATGCGATCCATGTGGATCCTCCCTGAGGGTAGTGACGGGCCTCGAGAGCGTTCAGATAGGCGCCCATTTCGGAGAGCGAGAGCACCTTGTCGACCGCGCCCCTCTCGATGGCCGCCCGGGGCATGCCGTACACCACGGAGCTGGCCTCGTCCTGGGCGAGGGTGTGTCCGCCGGCGGCATGAATCTCGAGAAGACCGGCCGCGCCGTCCTCTCCCATGCCCGTCAGGATCATACCGAGAGCGCGCGAGCCCACGTTCTTCGCCACCGATTGAAAGAGCACGTCGGCGGAGGGCCGGTGGCCGCGCACCGCAGGCGCGAAAGAAAGGCGCACCAGAAGTTTTCCCGAGGCCCGGACGATCTCCATGTGCCTTCCTCCCGGCGCGATGTACGCCACTCCCGAGGCCACCACGTCTCCGTCTTCGGCCTCGCGCACTCCGATGGACGCGAGCTTCGAGAGACGCTCCGCGAACTGGGCGGTGAAGCCCTCGGGCATGTGCTGAACGATGAGAATTGCCGGGCGATAGTCGCCGCGAATCTGCGCGAGGAGGATCGAAAGCGCGTTCGGGCCGCCGGTCGAGACGGCGATGGCGACGACTTCGGTCGCCGGCGCCTCTTTCGGCGAAGGCGCCCGGAGAGAGCGCATTTCGGGAGGGCGGAGCGCCGGCCTCCGGACTTTGGCCTTGGCCGCGGCGCGAATCTTCTGCGCCAGATCGGCGCTGAGCGATTCGAGAGGCGTCGTGAAGATCCGCTCGGGCTTGGTCACGAAATCGACCGCGCCCGCGGCCAGTCCCTCGAACGTCGCCCGCGCGCCTTTGGACGTATGGGCGGAGACGAGAATCACCGGGAGCTGGAAATCGTCGACGATGCGCTGCAGCGCCGTCCGGCCGTCCATCCGCGGCATCTCCAGATCGAGCGTCACCACGTCCGGCTTCGCGCGCTCGAGCTTCTCGAGAGCGAAGACTCCATCCATCGCGGTGGCCACGACCTCGATGTCGTCGTATGGCTCGAGCATCTTCACCAGGACTTTCCTCATGAATGCCGAATCGTCCACCACCAGTACCCGGATGGGCTTCTCGGTCAACGAAGCACCTCGACTCTCCGAGAGAGGCTCACGTGCTTGTCGAGTAGCCCCCGGGTATGAAGGATCAGCACCACGCGTCCGTCGCCGAGAATCGACGCGCCCGCGACTCCCGGACTCCGCGCGAGCGGATCCTCGATCGGCTTCACCACCAGCTCCTGCTCTCCCAGGAGGCCCTCGGCCACCAGGCCCACCCGGCGCTCGGCCTCTCCCACCAGGAGAACGAAGTCCCGCCCGCGCGCTTCCGCTGTCGGCGTCGCCGACCGGGAACCCCAGCGCCTCTCGCAGCGAAATCAGGGGCACCACCTGGTCTCGCCAATGGAGGACCCCGTGCCCCAGGATGCTGGTGGCGCGATCGCGAGGCAGACGCACGATCTCGAGGACACCGGTCAAGGGAATGGCGAACGCCTTCCCGGCGACTTCGACCAGCACCGCCCGGAGGATCGCGAGGGTGAGCGGAAGGCGGATGAGGAACCGCGTCCCCTTCCCCGCCGCCGTCGAGAGCTCGATGACGCCTTTGAGGTTCTCGATCGACTCCCGCACCACGTCCATGCCGATGCCTCGGCCGGAGATGTCGGAGACCGTTTCCTTGGTGCTGAAACCCGGCGTATAGATGAAGTTCAGGACGTCCGACGGCGTCAAGGCGTCGAGCTGCGAGGCCTCGATGAGGCCGAGCGTCACGGCGCGCTCGCTGACCCGCGCCAAATCGATTCCGCGCCCGTCGTCTTCGACGACGACGTGCGCGTGGTTGCCCTCGTAGAACGCGGCGAGCTTCAGCTTGCCGGCGGCGGCTTCCCCGCGATTTCGCGCTCGCGCGGGTTTTCGAGACCGTGATCGATGGCGTTTCTCACCAGGTGCAGGAGCGGCTCTCCCAGGGCATCGACGATGCTCTTGTCGAGCTCGGTCAGACCTCCCTGGACCTCGAGGTCCACTTTTCTTCCCCGCGAATGCGCGAGGTCGCGGACCACGCGCGGGAACCGGCGGAACACGTGCTCCACCGGGACCATGCGGATCTTCAGCACCGCGGCCTGAAGCTCGGTCATGGTCCTTTCGAGGAAGCCGTTCGCGTCGCTCAATCGATCGGCGGCGGTGCCTTCGGTGTCCCCGCTCGAGAACTCGGAAAGCGCCTGGGTCACCATCGATCGGCCGATGACCAGCTCTCCCACCAGGTTCATGATGCGATCGATCTTGCTGACTTCGACGCGGAGCTGATCGGAGACGACGCTGCTCGTGCTTTGGGAGCGGTGCGGACGGAAGCGCCTTCCTCCTCGTGGTCACTGCGGGCGGGGCCGACGGGCGCGGGCGGCGCCAGCTTCTCCTCGCGCAGAACCACGCGGGTGGTGACTCCCGGGACCCGGGCCGCTTTCCGGATCTCGTCCTTGCCGCCTTCGGCTTCGAGCTCGATCACCCACTGCGGCGTGGTCTCGATCTCCGGAGACTCCGGGTCCGGGATCGATCGAAGGACCCGCCCGAGCTTCGAGAGGCGCTGGCGAACCAGGAACGCTCCGGCGGAGCGCATCAGGCAATCCTTCGCGAACCACACCGTCAGCCGATAGGTCCGTCCGAGGCGGGGCGGCTCCATCGACATCTCCGTCGTAGAGGGCTCGACCGAGGGCGCGAGCTGTTCGCAAAGCGCCTCGATGGAAGGGATGGGCTTCGGCGGATCGGCGCAGTAGGCTTCGAGGAGCGCGAGCATCATGTCGCCGCAGCCGAGGGTTCAGATCGATGGCCTGTCGCTCGAGATAGTCCCGGCCTCGGAACGAGCGGAAGTAGTCCTCGAGCCGGTGGGCGAGCTTCGCGAGCGACTCGAATCCGAGCGCCATCGCATCGCCCTTGATGGTATGGACGGTTCGCTCGAGCGCGCGCAGCGTCTCCGAGACGTCGGCCGAGCTTTCGAGCGCGAGAACGCGCTGGGAGAACTCTTCCAGCATCTCCCGCGTCTGGACGTAGAACGTCGTCTTGAGAGCGAGGAGCTCTTCCGGAGTCAAGTACAAGTCGTCGCTCATGGCGCGACCTTCCGGTAGGCGGTGCCGCGGCCGTGGTGCACGAACTTCAAGTCATCGATCTTTCCCTGGACCGATTCGGAATGTCCGAGGAAGAGATAGCCTCCCGGCTTCAGGGCTCGAACCAGCTTCGCCACCACGCGCTGCTGCTCTTCGGGATCGAAGTAGATGAGAACGTTCCGGCAGAAGACCACGTCGAGGTTGCGAAGACCGTTCTCGTGCTTGAGGTTGTGAAAATCGTAGATCACGAGGCGCTTCACTTCGTCGCGGATACCGTAGCCGTCCGGGCGATCTCGACGAAGTACCGCCGCTCACGCTCCGCGCCCAGACCCGCGAGCTTCGCCTCGGGGTAGATTCCCCGGTCCGCCCGCTCGAGCGCGGTCAATGAGAGATCCGAGGCGTAGACGCGCACTTCCCAAGCGCTCCTCGGGCTCAACGTTTCCAGCGTCGAGATGGCGATGGAGTACGGCTCTTCTCCCGTGGCGCAGCCGGCGCTCCAGATGCGGAAGAGGAAGTCGCCGCGCTTCTTCTTCTGCTCGGCGAGCTCCTTCAGCACCACCTCCTCGAGAAACTCGAACTGGGGCCGGTTCCGGAAGAACGCGGTCTCGTTGATGGTGAGGATGTCGAGAAGGCGCAGCAGCTCCTCCTCCTGTTCCCGCCCGCCCTCCTTGAGGTAGCGGTAATAGCGATAGAAGCTCCCCATGCTCCTCGCGGTGAGCCGCTTTCCGATGCGGGAGGACGAGAAACGCTCTCTTGTTGTCACCGAAGTAGAGCCCGCACTCGCGATGGATGAGATCGCGGAACAAGCGGAACTCGTCTTCGCTGATCTGAGCGTTCATCTCGGAGTCTTGCGCGCGCGCCCCGTCTGCCGCCGCGACGGGAGTAGCGTCGGCTTCGGCGAGCAGGTTTCCCGGGTTGAGGATGATGACCAGCCGGTCCTTCAGCTTTCCCACCCCCTCGAGGTAGTCGTCATGGCCCGAGCCTTTGAGCTCTTCGGGAGCGGCTTCGATCGACTCCGGCGGTAGCTTCAGCACCTCGGTGGCCGCGTCCACCAGGAGGCCGACGGTGAAGCCGTCGAGGTCGACCACCACGATCCGGCTGCTGCGATCGATGTTCGACTCGGCCGAGCCCCAGCCGCTGCGCGAGGTCGACGACCGAGATGATCTTGCCGCGGAGGTTGATGATCCCGAGAACGTAGTCGGAGGCGCCGGGCACCGACGTGATCTCCTGGGCTTTCACGATCTCGCGGACCACGAAGATGTCGACCCCGTAGGTCTCTCGGCCGACGCGGAAGCAAACCAGGTGCGCGTTTCCGTTCATGGCCCGTCACCTTCCCGCGAACGGAGTGCTCTTCACGGACTCCGTCGTCGAGCCTGCGCACCTCCCGGTCCTCGGCGCCCTTCAATCCGCCGTTGGTCCCGGTGGCCCCGGTTGCTGAAGACGGGCGCGTGCCGTGGCCGTTGCCGCTGACGTGGAAGCGCGAGGTCAGCTCGCGCATCAGCGCCGCCTGTCGCGAGAGCTCTTCCGAGGAGGAAGCGAGCTCGGAGGCGCTCTCCGCGTTCTGCTGCACCATGACCCGGATCTGCTCGATGGAATCCACCACCTGCTCGGTTCCGCTCGACTGCTGCTCGGTGGCGGCGCTGATCTCGTGCGTGAGCTCGCCGAGCCGTCGACGTCGCCTGTTCGATCTGCTGCGTCCCGGCGGACTGCTCGGCCGTGGCCTCGCCGATCTCCCGCGAGCAGGACGAGACCTCGGTAACCGAGTGCCCGATGTTCTGGAGGTTCGATCGCAGCTCCTCGGTGAGGCGCATCCCCTGCTCCACGATCGAAGTGGACTTCTCCATGTTGGAGACCGCCTTTCCGACCTGGGACTGGATGCGCTGCCACCAGGTCCGCGATCTCACCCGTCGACCGGGCGCTGCGCTCCGCGAGCTTTCGCACCTCCTCCGCCACGACGGCGAAGCCGAGCCCGTGCTCGCCCGCGCGCGCCGCCTCGATGGCCGCGTTCAGCGCCAGGAGGTTCGACTGCTCCGCGATCTCATCGATGACCCCGACGATCTTGCCGATATCTTGCGCCATCCCGCCCAGGTCCTGTACGAAATGGGCGGAGGAGCGGATGACCTCCCGTATCTCTCCCATCCCCTCGCTCGCCGCCTCCATGGCGGAGCCGCCATCGACCACCGTTCCGTTGGCGCGGGTCGCGATCGAGACCAGCCGCTCGGCCGCCCCCGCGACGGTCGAGACCGAGCGCAGCATGTTCTCGATCGAGGCGAGAGTCTGGGTGGTGGACGCGGACTGCGACTGCGCGTTCCGCGCGACGTTCTGGATGTTGGCGTTCATCTCGTGGAGCGTCGAGGTGATGCCCTCGACCGCGGCGACGGTGGCCTCGTTTCCCCGCGCGGCTCGACCGGTGGCACGCGCGACGGAATCGCTTCCCGTCGCGACCTCGTCCGCCGCCGCCTGGACGTGCAGAACGATGTCCCGCAGTCCCGCGGAGACCAGGTTGAAGGCCTTGGAGATTTCGGAGAGCTTGTCGAGCATGAGGTTGAAGGCGGAGGCCATTCGGCCGATCTCGCCTCCGGTCTCGACCGGGATGCGTCGGGGCTCGACTTTGATTTCCCGCGTGAGATCGCCGCTCGCCATGCTGCGCGTCTCATCGGCGAGCCGCTTCATGTCGTCGGTGGCGATCTGCTCCGCAAACTGAGTCAAGGTGAGGATGGGAGCGGTGATTTGTTTTCCCACGAAGAGCACCGTCGCCGAAGGCGAGCGCGGCTACGGTGAGATTGAACAGGAGCGCGGTCCAGAGTCCCCGGCGATAGTTCTCGGCGACCGTCTTGGTCGAAACGCCGACCTGGAGCGAGCCGCTGAGCGCCTCGCCGCGGCGCACCGGCCCCACGATCTCGAGCACCTCGCCGCTCTGCGACGCCGGTGAAGTCCGACGGGCGTGCTCACGATCGCCCCCGGATGCTGGCCCTCGACTCCGTAGGCGGCGAACTCGTCCCCGGCCGCGTTTCGCACGACGATGTACAGAATGTCGGAGTCGTTCTTCGCCCAGTTGAGCACCTGGAGAACCGACTCGCGATCCTCGAACTCGAGGCCGGCGGCGACGCTGTAGCCGATCATCCGCGTGATGCTCATCGCCTTGTTCTCGAGACCCTTCTGGTCCACCGCGCGCTGGCGCGACGGGAAGAACACCATGATGAAAACCGCGAAGGCGACAACCATCCCCGCGATGGGGAGCACGAAACGCGCTCGAATGGAGAGGCTCTTGAAAAACCCGGTCATGGATACTCCTCGACCACGGTCGCGCGCGGCGACCCTGGCTGCTGGAATCGATTGCGAGAACGCTTGATCAGACAAGTGCGGATGAATTGGGCACGTCGACCCAGCCAGATGCAAAGCAAGGACCGTGCCCACCGGCGCGGAGAGACGACGGGCCTTATTACCGCGTTAGCGATGGCCTTAGCGGGCTCCGTCGGACTAGGTGCGACGTTTAAAAAAATCGCGCCGGGATCGATTCCCCGCGAGGGCAATTCCCCCCGGGAAAACCGAGCTTCTCCCACATGCAGGAGGAAAAACCGAACGCAAAGGGCGAAGAGGCAAAGGCGCGACAGGGAGGTAGAAAATCAATCCCCCTTCCGTCTTTGCGTCTTTGCGCTCGATTCTTCCGCCATTGCTTGCCGCCGGGTGTGGGCTCCGCCACAGGTGTGTGCCGGGGGACGTAGACGCGTCCGTCCTCGACGACGAGGTATCCGTCGCGGAAGACGAGCTCCACGTTCGCGAGCGTGCTCAGGTCCTCATCGGGGTTTCCCTTCACGACCAGCACGTCGGCGAGCTTTCCGGCTCGAGAGTTCCGAGCTTGTCGTCCATGCCCGAGGATCTCGGCGCCGTCTCGGGTCGCGGCGACGAGCGCCTCCGGCTTCGAGTAGCCCGCCTCCGACGAAGAACTCGAGCTCGTGGATGTACGACGTCGGGAGGTAGCGGAACCAGTTCATCACCAGGTCGGTGCCCACTCCCATCTTGATGCCCGCCTTTCTTCATGCGCCGCAGCACGTCGAGGTTCGCCTCCTTCGAGAACGAGAAACGCCGCGAGGTCGAGTCGTAGTACCCGCCGGAGAGATCGAAAATGTAGGAATACGGTATGAGCGTCGGGACGGAGTGAACCCGCTTCGCCGCCATCATCTCGATCACCTCGTCGGTGCGCGGCAGTGGATGCTCGACCGAGTCCACTCCCGCCTCGACCGCCCAGCCGATGTAGAAAGTCTCGGCGTCCACCGTCACGCGAAGCCCGAGAGCGTGCGCCTCTTCGACCGCGGCGCGAATCTCTTCCTCCGAGAAATGGCTGGCGAGCTTGATGAAGTCGGCGCCGTTCTTGAAGTTCTCGCGCACCGCTTCGCGCCAATCGTCGGGCCCGCTCGCTTCCCGCACGGCTCCGTAGAGCTGGCTCCTCGAGCTGAGTCCTTCCGCGCCGTGTCCGCCGGTCGCGGTGATGAGCTGTCCCGCCGCGAAGATTCGCGGCCCGGGAATGCGGTTCGAAGCCACGAACTCCTTGAGACGGAAGGGAACGTCGTACTTCGAGCCGGTGTCGCGCACGCTCGTGATGCCGCTCTCGATGAAGTAGCGAAGCCTCTCCACTCCCCGGAGTGTCGCGTGAGTCGGATTGACCGCCTGGTCGATGGGAACCTCCGGCTCGGTGTAGTCGAGATGGGTGTGCATGTCGATGAGGCCCGGAAGCACCGTCATCCCCGAGACGTCGACGACCCGGGCATCCGAGGGCCAGCTCGCTTCCGAGGGAGCGAGAACGCTGTCGATGAGGTTCCCGTTCAACACCAGCGTCGCCGCGCGCGGGCCGGCGCTCCGGTCCCGTCGAAGACCCGTCCGCCCCGAAGAACGGTCACCCCTTCGGGACCGCGCGCTCCCGGGGGGATCGGGACGTGCCGCGGATCGTCGGTGGTCGGTGTGCCAGGCTCCATGAACCTTCGTCGATCCTCGGGCCGCTGCTGAGCGAGATGCCGCCGTCCGAGATCGAGAGCGCGAGGAGAAACGCCAAGCCGGGTTGAGTTCTCATGGCCCGCGAGCATAGCATCGCGACCCGAGGATGAGCATGAACAAAACGATTCCGTTTCTCGCGGTCGCTCTTTCTTCTCGCTCCGCTGCTCGGCGCGCAGGAGCTGCGCCAGGGACCCTACGACCGGCTCGTGATCAAAGGCGCGATGGTCATCCCCGGCCACGGCGGTCCCGCCTACGGGCCGGCCGATGTGGTCGTCGAGAACGACACCATCACCCACATCGTCGGCCGTTCCGCACGGCGCGGCGCCGGGAACGCGTCCGACGGGGGAACGGATCCTCGACGCCGAGGGTCTCTGGCTCATGCCGGGTCTCATCGATCTCCACACGCACATCCGCGAGGAGCCCCTCCCGCTCGAGTACGTCTACTTCATGAAGCTCGCGCACGGCGTCACCACCATGGTTCACGGCTCGGAGCGCGGATTCGAAAAGGCGCTCGAGCAGGCGAAGCTCGCCGAACGAGAACGCGATCGCGGCGCCGCGGCTCTATCCCATCCGGGACTGGGGGCCTTCGCGCTCGCGCGATCCCGGCCACGCCCCGCCGCTCGAGGTCATCGCGCCATGGCACGATCCCGCGAAAGCCGTCCGAGCTCGCGCCCAAGCTCATCGCCGAAGGCGCTCACGTGATCCGCATCGGAAGCCTCGCCTGGAACCGCGACCTCTTCGGTGCCGTGGCGAAAGCGGTCGACGCGGCGGGCGGTATCACGACCGTGCACCTGCCGCCCTCCGACATCGCGGTCGTCGACGCGCTCGACGCCGCGGAGCTCGGGGTGACCATGCTCGAGCACCACTACGGCTACGCGGAAGCGGCGCTCGACGGAACGCTTCAGCCCTTCCCCCACGAATACAACTACGCGGACGAAGCGGACCGTTTTCGCCATGCCGCTCTCGTCTGGCAGGCTCGCCTCCGAAGACAAGCTCCTCGGCGAGGTCGTCGACCGGCTCGTCGCCTCGGGAGTCTCGATGCTTCCGACGATGAGCGCCTACGAGGCGAACCGCGACATCAATCGGGCCATGGGGCTTCCCTGGCACGACCGCTATACCCACCGCATTCTGATCGAGTGGTTCTGGCCCGACCCGTCGTCCCACGCCGCGCATCATTGGGACTGGACTTCGGCGGATGAAGCGGCCTGGTCGGATGCCTACCGCCTGTGGCAGCGGCTCATCAAAGAGTTCAGCGATCGGGGCGGTCTTCTCGCCTATGCCGCGGACGATCCCTATACGTGGAACACCAGCGGCATCGCGAACGCGCGGGAGCTCCAGCTCATGGAAGAGTCCGGACTCCACCCGCTCGAGGTGATTCGAGCCGCCACTCGGAACGCCGCGCTCACTTTGAAGCGGCCGGATCTGGGCCTGGTCCAGACGGGCTTCAAAGCGGATCTAATTCTCGTCGACGGCAACCCGCTGAAGAGCTTTCGCTATTTCCACTCTTTCGGCGCGCTCACGCGGGAAGGGCAAGAGATGACGCGGCGGGGCGGAGTCCGCTTCACCATCAAGGAGGCGTCGTCTTCGACAACCGCGCGCTCATCGACGAGGTGGTGAAGATGGTGGCGGAGTCCAAGGAAGGCTGGACCGATCCGCGGAAAGCGCTTTTCGAGCCTTACTGAGTCGGGCTGTCGCGTGGAACGATCGGGAGAGTCACCCGCGACGGATGCTCGCGATCGTGGAATATCTGGTTCGTGGCCACGACCGGAGGAAAGTCCTCGTTGATCTCTCGTCCGGTGTTGCCGTTCGGATACCACTTGGGAAAGCTGCTGCTCGCGACCGTGAGCCGGATGCGGTGCCCCGCCTTGAAGAGGTTTGCGATCGGATAGATCTCGATCGCGAAACGATAGATCTTGCCGGGCTCCATGAGCACGGGCTTCTCGTCCCCCTCGCGGTACCGCGCGCGAAGAATGTTCTGTCGAAGAAACTGCGAATAGCCGTCGGGATGAACGTCCGATAGCGTCACCACCCAGTCGGTGTCGACGGCGCTCGAAGAGGCGAAGAGCTCTACCTTCGGCCGTCCCGTCACTTCGGTGTCGCGCTCGAGCGGAGCGCTGGTATAAGTGAGCGCCAGCTTCTCCGCGGGCCGATGATCGCGCGCGCCGTTCGGCTCGACGAAGAGGTCTCCTCCGATGGTGGGAACGGGCTTCCTCGGATCGTAGTCGTAGCGGTCCGCCGTCTCTTCCGCGGGAGGATCGTTGGACAAGAGGCCTCCGGCGTGGAGGAAGAGCTCCCTCGATTGCGCCCGCTTCAAGGGGAACTCCTGTCTCGGACCGCCAGCGGTTCTCCCCCATCACGAAAATCTGGACCGGCGGCTCGTCCATGATCCCGTTGTCGATTCCCTTCAGGTGGTAGTCGAACCAACGCTTTCGGAGCGCGTCGTAATCGATGGCCGCGGCCGGGCCGAAATCGATGTCGCCGATGAGGGACGCGCCCCTCGCGGCGGCCCCGTGGGTCCACGGACCGATATAGAGCTTCTGCTGCCCGCGCGCCCGCGGACCTCCCACGGTCCCAATCTCGTTGAAGTGCTTCACCGTTCCGTGCACGTGACGGTCGTACCATCCGCCGAGATGAAAAATCGGCACGTCCATCTCGGAGTAGTGCTCGTCGATCGCGAACTCCCGCCAGTAGTCGTTGTAGTAAGGGTTTCCCATCAGATCCTGATACATCCGGGAGAACATGTTCTGATCGAAGCTACCGCCTACTTCCTGGCGCCTTTCGTACCACTCGCTCCAGGACTCTCCGCTCCCGAGATATCCGCCCTGGCCCGGAACGTTCTCGGGAAGCGGCTTCACCATTTCCGCCTGCGTGAGGAGCCAGGTGGGCATGATCATGTGGAGCGCGCCGCCGGCGTAGTACACGTCCCGGTAGGGATTCGAGGCGAACTCGCCGCAGAACATCGCCGCGAGATGGGGCGGTTTCGTGGGAGCCGTCAGAAGCTGGTTCGCGCAGGTGAAAGACGAGCCCATCGTTCCCACCTTGCCATTCGACCAGGGCTCGGCTCGCCGCCCACTCGATGGTGTCGTAGCCGTCGCGGCGCTCGTGCCACGCGTTGTCGCGAAGCCAGTAGTAGACGCCTTTCGAACGGTGCCGGCCGCGCTCGTCCTGAGAGACGGCGGCATAGCCATGCTTGGCAAAGTATTTCGCGCTCGCGTCTTCGCAATCTCCTTTGCCGTAGGGCGTGCGGGTGAGCACCACGGGGAAAGGGCCGGCGCCGTGCGCGGTCGGGAGGTAGACGTCGGTCGCGAGCTCCACCCCGTCGCGCATCTTCACCATGACTTCGCGGCACTCGTGGGTCTGCGCGAAGCCAGGGGCCATCGCCGTCAACAGAACCAGCGGAAGGAGTCGCGTCGCTCTCAGGAGCATGGGTCTAATCCTCCTCCTTGGAAGGGACGGCTTCGGCTTCGGGTAGAAAGAGGCGCACCTCGGTGCCCCGAAGGGGAGAGCTCTCCACGAGGATTTTCCCGCCGTGGCGGCCTACCAGCGATTTCACCATCGCCATGCCCAGGCCGCGCTCGGGGGACTTGGTGCTGAAGAACGGATCGAACACGTGGTCCAGGGTGGCCTTCGACATACCGGCGCCGTCATCGACCACCTCGATGGTCACGAACGATTCGAAGGGAGCCTCCGCGGGGCGAGGAGCACGGCGAGCGCGCACCTCGATGGTGCCGCGCTCGTCTCCGATCGCTTCCCTGGCGTTCGTGACGAGGTGGCGGAAGATGATCTCGAGGGTGGGAGAGTCCGCGCGCACCGCGAGCGGCTCGCCGTACCAGTTCCACCATACATCGATGTTCGTTGGCCGGGTTTCTTCCCAGCGCCGAGCGAAGCCGCGCAGGAACTCACCGACGTCCGTCGAGCTCCCGGATTCGACGTTACCGCCCGCGTACGCGAGGAGCTCGTCCACGAACGACTCCGCACCGCCGATCGCGCCCTCGATGCGCCGGAGAGTCTCCCGCGTGGCGGCAGGAGTCGTGCCCTTTCGGCGCTCGACCCGCACGAGGTCGGAGATGACCCGGTAGGTCTCGCGCACGCGGCACGCGATCCCCTGGGCGACGGTCGCCCCGATGCCGTCCTTGGCCTCCTCCGTCCGCCGCGCGAACGTGGATTCCAGGCGACGCTCGGTCCGTTCCTGCACGGTCACGAAGGCGTCGGTGATGTCGACGAAGTAGCGGCGGATGCGTTCCTCCATCTCATCGGCTGAGCCCTCGAGTCGCGCTCCGATTGCGCGCGCGCTTCTTCGGCCCGCTCGAGCCTCGAGCCGAGCGATTCGGCGCTCTCGCGCGCGGCCCTCAGAGTCCGTTCGAAGATGGGTGAGCTCGCCCGAAAGGTCATACGTGCGCGACGTCAATTGATGGATTTGGTGCGCCGTCGCCGTCAGGAGAACACCGAACAGAATCACCATCCCGCCCATCGCCACGTGCAGCTCGTCGCCCATGGAGAAGAAACCGGATAGCGAGAGGCGCGAGCGCGGGAACGGTGTAGGCGAGAAAAGCGTCCATGCGGACCGAGAACGTCGCCGACGCGCCCGCGACCATGCCGCCGAGAACGAACGCCACGAACGTCTGGTGAGCCACCGACTGCGGCGGAAGGAGCCAGATCCCCGCCGCTCCCCAAACCAGACCGGCGGCGAATATCCCGACCACGAAAGCGCCGATCGCATCGCGCGGGGTCGTACTCCCGCTTCGAGCCGACCCGCCGAAACCACTCCGCGTGAGCGAACCGCAGCGCGGTCAGTCCCATGAGGCTCGTCCACCAGATCGCGAGAGTTCGCGGGCTCGACCCAGTCCCGTAGAACTCCGGCCAGGATCGAAGCGTTGATGACGGTGGCCGCGATTCCGATGGGAGCGTTCTCGTAGAGGCGCCGGACCTCTTCCTCGCTTCGCTCCTTCTCGAGAGGTAGAACGATTCCCTGGGAAGTCTCGGTATCGACGGCCATGATCCCGGGGGGAGGATATCAGGAAAATCGCCGCTGGGTCAGGTACGGAGGTGTCACCAAGTTCACTCGAGGGGTGCGCACCCGCTACTATAGGCGTCGTGCAGCGATCGAACCCTCACCGAAATCCTCAGCGGCTTTCTCCTCGGCCTCCGGAGGAAGGGACTTCCGGACACCGCGCTCAGCGCTGCCTCTTCGATGCTGCTCGACTGGCTCGGCTCGGCCCTCGCCGGGTGCGGCACCGATGTCGGCGCGAAATGCCTCGCCTATGCCGACGCCGAGCCCGAGGGCGGCGCCAGCGTCGTCGGAAGCGATGCCGGACGATCCGCCGAGACCGCGTCTTTCGTCAACGGCGCGCTGTCTCACATCGTCGAGATGGACGACGTCGACCGCGGGTCGGTGCTCCATCCGGGAGCCGTCGTCATTCCAGCGGCCCTCGCCATCGCCGAGTCTCGATCCAGGAGTGGACGCGATTTCTTATCCGCGATCGCGGCCGGATACGAGGTAGCGATTCGGATCGGCGAGGCAGTGGGCAAGAAGCACTACCACTTCTTTCACAACACATCGACCTGCGGTGTTTTCGGCGCGGCCGCCGCCGCCTCGTGGCTCCTCGACCTCGACGAAGCAGCAGATGGTCTGGGCGCTCGGAAACGCCGGGACCCAGGCGTCGGGCCTCTGGGAGTTCAACGCCGACGGCGCCATGTCGAAGCACCTTCACGCCGGCCGGGCGGCGGCGAATGGCGTCCTCTCGGCGCTTCTGGCGGAGCGGGGCTTCACCGGAGCTCCGAGCATCCTCGAGGGAGACAGAGGCTTCTTTCGCGCGACCGCGCCCGATGCCGACCCGGGAGAGGTGGTTCTCGGGCTCGGCGACAGCTCGCCGCTGAAGATCCACGGAGTCTCTTTGAAGCCGCACGCATCGTGCCGCCACACCCACGCTGCCATCGACTGCGCTCTCGAGCTTCGACCACGATCGGGTTCGCAGACCATCGAGTCGATCGAGGTCGCTGACCTACGGCGCGACGCTCGCCCTCTGCGATCGGCCGCGGCCCTTCGACTCCCTACGAGGCCAAATTCAGCGTGCAGTACTGCGTCGCCTCGGCGCTTCTACGCGGGGAGGCCGGACTCGGAGCTTTCGGAGAGGAGTCAATCCGCGATTCGAGGCGTGCGCGAGCTCGTCTCGAAGGTAAACGCACGGGTCGCACCCGCGAATCGAAGCCCGCTACCCGCGCGAGTGGCCCGCGAAGGTCGCGGTTCGGCTCGCGAACGGAGAGACGCTCGAGGCCGAGACCACGCACCCCAAGGGGGATCCGGAATTTCCCTTGAGCCCGGCCGAGATCGAGAGCAAGTTTCGCTCGCTCGCCGCCTACGGCGGGCGCGCACGGGCGCGGCTCGCGCCGCTTCTCGATTGGGTCCGCTCGAATGCGTCGAAGCTGGACCGGGGTGACGCCTTTCCCCGCGGACGCTCTGCGGATTACTCGTCGCCGAAGTCCCACTTGGAGCGACTGACCGTCGCGAGAAACCGCTCGACTCCGCGACGGCTGCCGCGCGTCTTCGCGTCTCTCGACCCTCGAGGTAGTAGACGAAATCGAAGCGGCGCCCTTCTTTTTCTCCGTCGTCGAGGAAGGACCGCGCGATCTCGTTCGCGGGCAGAGTGAGCCTTCCCGCGATCGGACGGAGCTCGATGTCGAGCCCTTCTCCGGACGCGCGATACGCGCGCCACACCACCTCGGTGCAGACCAGGGCGTGGTCCGTCGCGAAGTCGAAGTCGAAGTCGTAGGGGCGATCGAGAAACGAAAAGGCTTTGTAGATCGCCTGCGCCTTCACCATCGGCGACAGGCGCGGACGGAGCGCGGCGATGAAGTCTCCCGACGCGCCGTGGAGCGGAATTCTGGATGACCCCTTCGCTCACGGCTTCGAGCACGGTCAACATCGGCTCGTCGGAGCCGATGCGCGCGCGACGCTCCCAGGCGAGCGGATAGCTCTCCTCCAGGTACCGTGAGAAGGGAATGTCGCGGCCCGATGCCGCCGCACCCAGTCGCAGACCTCCGGCTCGGAATCGAAACGCGGCCGACAGGGCCTCGTTCGAGCCGACGTAGAGAATGGCGTGGGGCCAGAAACCGGGGAGCCCGAGGTTCGAAAGGTACCAGTTCTTCCGGCTCAGCAGGACATCTCCGGGCTCGAGGTTCGCCTCCATCTCCTGCGACTGGGCGGGCGAGACCAGATAGTGGCCCGCCGGGCGCTTGAGGCGTGTGTCGCCCATCCATTCCGCCACTTCCTTCTGCACGGGGAAGCTCAAGCGCTTCACGCCGCGCAGAATGGGCGCGAAGTCGCTCGCGGCGGAAAGCGAGACCGCATCCGACCGTGCCCCGCCGCTCTGCGCGGCGCGACGTAGTGCTCTACTTCGTCCCAGAGCCAGGAGAACCCCTCTCCCGCCATCTCGGAGCGGCCTGGTGCACCTGCTCGAGATACGAGAGATAGCGATTTCCGGCGGTGATCCGGCCGAGGTCGGTGAGCCCGGAGAGCTCTTCGCGCATCCGCGCGACGCTTCCGCCCTCGATGCCCGCGCTCGGGGCGGGGCACGTTCAAGAAACGCTCCACGTTCGCGTTGGATCCGATGAGGGACAGGAGCGCGGAGGAGCTCTCGAAGAGAGAAAGCTCGCTTCCAAAGGCAACGAGAAAGCTCTTCAAGTGGCGCTCGCGCTCCATCCGCGAAAGATCGAACCGATAGAAGTCCTCGTGAAAGCGCCGGAGCTCGTCGAGCGCAATGGCGGCGTCGAGAAAGCTACCCCAGACGTCCAGGAGAAAGCGCTCTTCCTCGTCCGTCGGGAGCCGGGTGTCGTCACCCTCAAAGAGATCGCGGCGGGACTCCAACGCGGGCGACGAGCCCGCGAAGCGTTCGGTCCAGATCGCGGAAGTATCGGGCATCGAGCTCGTGCGTGCGGCGAAGATCGGAATCCGCCATCGTGGTGAGCGCAGTCGGCCGGCTCGAAAGCGCGGTCACGACGACGCCGACGAGCGCGGCGATGGCGAGCCCCGCGGAAAGCGCCGCCCGCCGACCGATACGTCTCTCCGCGGTCTCCTCCCGCTCGAACTGGGCCCCGAAAGCGAACAGAGAGAGCCCTCCGGTCATCAGCAGAGAATCGCGAGTACGACCGTCGGGAAGAAGCGGATCTCCCAGTCGGAGGCCCAGTAGCCGAAGGCGATTCCGAGCCCGAGCGAGACGAGCACGTAGCCGCCGCTCAGCAGTCCGCGGCCGAGCGGAGGGCGAGGTCGGTCCGGTCTGGAGTGGGATAGCTCGATCTTACGAGAACAGACTCTCGTTCGATCAAGGCCCGCAGCTTGGGGTCGCGGCGCACTCTCCAGATCTTGGAATCAAGGTAGTAGTGCTGCATCGCCCATCCGAGAAAGAGCGTCGCCGCCACCCTGGCTCCGAGCGACGCGCGCTCGGGCGCGCGCGAGGCCGGCGATGAGACTCAGGCCCTCGATCGGCATCCGGCGATCGTCCGACTTGACGAGCTCGATCCACGGTCCTTGATAAAGGAGGAGGGTGAACAGGAGTCCGAGCGCGAAGTACGCGGGAACCGAGGTGAACAGCCGCTCGGGCCCAGCGAAAGGAGGGCTCGGTCCTCGTCTAGTACTTGTTCCTCCCGAAGACCCAGACGATGCGGTGATACTGGAGGTTGTGTCCGACGGTTACCACCGGGACGACGAAGAGGGCGAGAAGCGGATGCGAGAACACCGCGAGGTGAAGCGGCGCAACGGCGAGCAGAAGGAGAGAGCTTCGGGCCGTTTCGAGGCCGTCCTTGCCTGTACCGGACGACCTGAAAGACGATGTAGGCGAGAACCGCCGCGGGGTAGAGCGGCGAGGAGCAGAGGATGAAGAACCGCAGCCGCGGAGTAGCCGTTCCGCGAGGGGCCGTCGAGAGACCGAGATCCGGCATTCGCCGTCTCGCCGGTACCAGGGCGCGGTCATGAACAGAAGGAGCGGCAGGTACAGCGCCGCGTTGAAGAACCAGGCATCGACCCGGTTCTCGACGGGATCCGTCGAAATCGTCGTTTCGCCGCTTGTAGAGAACCAGGAAGCCCCAGTGCTGCCGAACGACGTGGTAGTACGCCCAGAGGCGAAAGAAAACGAAGAACAGGTAGGCAGGAAAGGCCATCGTCCAAGGGCGTGAGCGGAACCAGTGCGCCGAGAGCGTAGGGTCCGAGGATCAAGGCCGGGCCCGAGCAGAAACCACGCGGTCGAACGCAGAAGCATCGATCGGCGCTCGCTCCATTCCTCCGGGTCGAGCCAGGTCCGGGCGAGCGTCGCGAAGACGTGAGGGGCATCGATGAGAATCGCCCAGCTTCCGACGACCAGGAGCCCGAGCGTGAGAGGAAGGCTCGACTCCGAAGAGCTCCAATCGGGCGAACGGGTCGCGAATCGGATCGGAAAGCCCCCTACCCAGGCACGAGCACCAGGAGAACGTAGAGCCATCCCGCGAGGCTCGAACCGATGTACCAGATGAGATCGGCCGCGGCGGAGTGCAGGAACCGAAATCGGACTCGCTCGGACCCGGTGGCAGCCATGGGCTTCTCCACGTATACTAAAAAAGAATCACCACAATCGAAGAGAGGCCCACCCATGCGAGTCGGCGACTACATGACACGGGATCCGATTACCGTCGAAGAGGACGCGAGCATGAAGGAAGCGATGCTCCTCCTCCGGAGCCATCACATCCGCCACTTGCCCGTCGCCACCGGAAAGCTCCTGGTGGGGCTGGTCTCGGACCGCGACATCAAGCGAGCCTCCCCCTCGATCCTCCAGGGCATCGACAAGAGCGAGTTCGAGCAATTGATGGAGGATACCCCCGTTTCCCGCATCATGACCCGCGAGCCCTTCACCGTGAACGAGACGACTCCCCTGGTGGAGGCGGTCACCATCCTGGTCGAGAAGAAAGTTCGGAAGCCTCCCCGTGGTGGACGGGAAGGAGCTCATCGGGATCTTCACGGAGATCGACGCCCTGAAGGTCCTGCTCGACACGCTGAGCAAGAAGTAAGACAAGAAACGCAAAGGCGCAACGCAGAGCGCAAAGGCGGTTTTCATTGCTATTTGCTGCCCTTCCCCTTTGCGCCGTTCCGTTGGTTACTCCTCGACGTCGACCGCTCTCAGCTTTCCCTTTCGTCCGTCGAGCTTCAGCGCTTTCTTCCCGTCGAGAATATCGAGAAGGTCCTGCCCCACCAGCTCCCGTCTCCAGCCTTCGAGAAGCGGAAGCGACGGAAGCTTCGAGTGGTAATGGGCCGCGGCGAGGGTCTTGAGATCCCCGCGGGTCGCGAGCATCGAGGGCGCGATCTCCGCGTCTACCGCCCGCGCGTAGAGCCAGGCCTCGAGAAGCCTCGCCGTCGACTCCACCTCGTCCGGCATCTTGAGGTGCGGCGTTTCCGACGCTCTTCCTTCACCGGCTCGGCCGGTCCCGCGCGAACCGCGGCGACGATCGCCTCGCCGTCCTTCGAGATCTGCTGCGGCTTCAACGAGCGGATCTGCCTCAAGCTCTTCACCGATTGAGGACGGCGCCGCGCGATCTCGAGGAGGCTCTGATCCCGGAGCACCCAGCCGCGCGGCAGGTTTCGCGCGCGCGCGGTCGTCTCCCGCCAGGCGGCGACTTCCCGGAGCACCCCGAGGCTCAGCGCCGAGAGGCCGCTCGCCTTCAGCCGTCGGTAGAACTCACGGGGCTCCGGAGCGCGATAGGTGGCATCCGACTCCAGCCGGGAGCCCTCTTCCCGCTCCCACCCGGAGCGTCCGAGCTCCGAAAGCCGCTCTCCCAGATGGCGGCGCACCTCGGGAAGGTATCGCACGTCCTCGAGCGAGTAGTCGATCTGCGCCTCGGTCAGCGGCCGCGCCGTCCAGTCCGTCAGCGTCTCGAGCTTGTCGAGCTGCACCCCGGTGACTTTGGCGACGAGGCGCGCGTAGGAAATCTGATCCCCATAGCCCACGAGAGCAGCGGCGATCTGAGTATCGAACACGTTCCGCGGCGCCGCGCCCGCCGGCCTCGTAGAGCACGGCGAAATCCTGCTCGCCCGCGTGCACGATCTTCTCCACCTCGGGAGCGGCGAGGAGCTCGAAGAGCGGCTCGAGCGAGGAGAGCGGCTGGGGGTCGATCACCGCCTCGACGTCCCCGGCCGAGACCTGCACGATCCCGAGCTGGATGAAGAACGTCCGTTCGCGCACGAACTCGGTGTCGAGCGCGAACGCGCCCGCGGGCTCGCGAGCTCGCGGCAGAGCGACCTCGAGGTCCTTCTGCTTTTCGACGACCCGGGGGGTTCGGGTCGGATCGGCGGTTTCGGGCTTTCCGTGGCGTGACATGTTTCATTTCGATAGCGTCACGCGCAGAGAGATTCCCATGTCGACGCTGTTCAGGAACTCTCCGAAGCGGGGGCTCCCGAGGTTCGCCACCACGTCGCGGGGGTTGAAATGACTCCCCAGGTTGAATGCCTGGACTCCCACGCGAATCTTCCTCCCCTTGATGGTCACCCCCTTGGTGACGCGGACGTCGAAGGAAAAGAAGTTCGGGAACCGGCCGCCGCGATTGCGCTCGCCCACGGGAACGTATTGCGCATCCAGAACAGTGTACGGGAAGCCGGACCGCCACTCGAATCCCGGTCCGATCTCGATGTCCTTCGGAAGGGTCCAGATTCCCCACGCCAGCAATCGATGAGGCACGTCGAGCTCGAAGAGCGAATTCTCGTTCTCGAAGACCAGTGGATAATCGGAGATTCCGGTAAAGGGTCCCGAAGTTGTTCAGGTCTCCCGTCGAGCGGGACTTCGAGTACGCGAGGAAAAGCTCGTTCTCCGCGCGGCTCACCCGGAAGGTCACGCCGAACTCTCGCTGCGTAGAATTCCCGTCCGAAGACAAGCGGAGCGTGCCCCGGGCTCCTTCGACGATGCGGTCCACGATCAGCTCTTCCGAGCCGTAGCGTTCCCGGTAGCCGACGCGCACCTGCGAGTCCCTTGGCGAGCTCGCGGTCCAGCTCCGCGTTCCAGGTCGTGCTTCGCGGCGATTCCAGCTCCGGCGCCGTGCGATTCTCGAAGACGATCGGAGGGCCGACGGGCTCGCCGTCCGGCCCGAAGCTCGTTTCCATCCGCTGTTGGAAGGAATCGAAGCTCCCGGCGTGGAGGTACACGTGGTCGTGGAACACTCCGAACCCGCCGCGTACGACGGTGCGGGCGGCGCGAATCGACGGCGTAGGCGAGCGCGAAACGCGGCGCGATCTGATGCGCGTCGACGAGCTCGTCGTAGTCGTAGCGCAGCCCCGCTTCGAGCCCGAGGCGGGAACCGATGCCGGAAGCGATCCTGAACGTATACGGAGAACTCCACGTCGGTGCCGGTGAGCGCCGGATCTCCGAGGAACTCGCACGCGGCGCAGGAGCTGACCGGACGGGTCGAGGATGTCGAGCGGAAGCCCCCGGTCGATTCCTTCGAAGCGGGAGCGGCCGAGGCTCCCTCCCACTTTCAGCACGTGCTCGCCGAGCGGCGTCGCGATGGACCGGGTCAGGCTCGCGAGGAGATCGAAGCGGCTCGTGTTCCGCTCCAGGTTGTTGAAGTAATTGCTCGCGCAGGCCGTCGGGGGTGAGCACGGAATGCCGTCTCCGACTTGGGCCGCAGCGACAGATCGTAGCTCTTCACCGCGACCGTCGTTTCCAGGAGCGCGCGGGCGAACATCGATCGTCCGGAGATCGCCGCGTTCCATCCCCAGCTGTGAAACTCGGGCGTCGCCTCGGACGTCGTCAACGCGTTCAGCCCGAGGTTGTCGGTCTCCCCGGGAAAGTACGAGAACGTCGTCGTCAGGTGATGGTTGTCCGCGATGCGCCAATCGAGCTGCGTGAAGCTGTCGTAGCTCTCGAGCACCTGTTCGTCTTCTCCGCTCACCACGTCGTAGACCCGGGAGCGCACGAAGCGGTACGCGAGCCCCTGGGAGAACCAGGCGCGGCCTTTCTTGAGAGGTCCGCTGACCGCGACCTGAGGCACGAAGGCGCGAATGCCCCGAATCTTACCGTCGCGGAAGTTGAGCTTGGGAAGGAGATCTCCCGTATCCACGTCCCACTTGTCCGTGCCTCCGCGGGTCTTGATCTCCGCGACCGCCGCCGTGACCCG
Organism: uncultured Acidobacteriota bacterium; assembly: GCA_963820855.1. Classification (GTDB taxonomy): domain Bacteria; phylum Acidobacteriota; class Vicinamibacteria; order Marinacidobacterales; family SMYC01; genus DAISKN01. Next base: position 35,533 of record CAWGBY010000028.1, on the reverse strand, counting down.
TCCGTACTCCGCGGAGTAAGGGATCTCGGTTCACTTCCACTTCCTCGATGGCGCGGAGACGGCAGCTCGATGGCGAAGTCGCCGGTCACCGGGTCGGTGACGTTGGCGCCGTTGACGAGCAGGATGGACTGGCTGGGCCGGGACCCGTCGAAGCTGATTCGTCCCTCCGGATCGCGAACCACGCCGGGGAGCATGGGAAAGGCGTCCTGGAACTGGTCGGTGGCGAGGGGGAGAAGATCGAGCTTCTCGATCGCGAGCGTCTGGGGAGGCGCGGGCTCGAGCTTCTCGACGATGGGCGATTCGCCGCGGATCTCGACGGTCTCGGTGTATCCCTTCAGCGAGAGCGAAAGGTCGAGGCGCGTTTCGCCGCTTCCGCTCACGACGACGTTCGCCTCTTTCTGATCCTCGTACCCGGCGTGTACCGCGAGGAGCTCATAGACTCCGGGGGAAAGTCCATCGAAAACGAATTCGCCGTCCGATCCGGACACCGCGCGCGACGATTCATTCCCGCCGCCCGCGGGCGTGAGGACCAAAACCACATCCGGTATAGGGTCGCCGGTGGGTCCCCGGACGTTCCCCGATAACTGGCCGGCTTCCTGACCGAAGGCCGCGGCCACGAGGAAGAGAAGGGACACGGTCATTGGCGCTTCATGATCTCCGGCGGCTGAGGGTTCCCTCGGGGCGGCGGAGCGAGTCTATCATTCGGCGGGGAGGACCGTCTTCATTCTGAGGATGGCGGTCGAATGCCGGACCGTCTCAGATCGCCTTCAGGATGAGCACGGTCGCGTCGTCGAGGGGCGCCCGCTCCCCGAAGCGGCGCACGTCGCTGAGAACGGCGTCGGCGATCTCCGCGGCGGTTTTCTGCTGATGGCGCCTCAGTACTTCGATGAGCCGGCTCCGGCCGTAGTCCTCGTCCTTCGCGTTCGACGTCTCGGTGATCCCGTCCGTATACATGCACACCAGGTCGCCCGTCGAGAACTGCGCGAACTGCTCGAAGTAGCGCGGAGCGTCGAAGAATCCCAGAGGAAAGCCTCCCGAGCGCAGCAGGTCCACTTCGCCCGTGGCCCGCATCACGATCGGCGGCAGATGCCCCGCGTTGACGTAGATCATGCGGCGCGCCTGCACGTCGAGAACGGCGTAGAAGAGCGTGACGTACTTCGCGCGAACCCGCGTCGAAGTGTTGATGAACTCGTTGGCGTACCGGAACACGGAGCGAAGCGCGAGCTCGCGTTTCGCGAGCGTATAGAGCGTCGCGCGCATCGCCGCTACCACCAGGGCGGCGGGAACGCCTTTGCCGGATACGTCCGCCATGGCGATTCCCCAGCGGTCGTCGACGAGAGGAATGAAGTCGTAGTAGTCGCCCCCGACCTCGTAGCAGGGCTCGATGACCGCGGCCACGTCGAATCCGGCGAGCTTGGGCGTCTCGCTCGGCAGGATGCCCGCCATGACCTGGCGCGCCACTTCCATCTCTCCTTCGAGCCGCCGCTCGTCGTCGAGCACCTGGGTGTAGAGCAGCGACCTTTCGACCGCGGCCGCGGACGCCCGGCCGAAGCTCATCAAAGTCTCGAGCGCATCGTTGTCGTAGCGGCCGGACTCTCCCGATTCGAGCAGGAGCGCTCCCAAGAGTCGGCCCGCTCCGCCGACGATGGGCGCGACCATCGCCGATCGCGTCGAGGCTCGGAGCTCGGCGGCCACCGAGGCACTCTCGTCGACCACGCTGTAGAGAGACGCCTTTCCCGTCTCCAGGACGCGCCCTACCACTCCCTTCCCGACTTCGGCCTTGGGCCGATCCCGCTCCGCCTCGCCGTCGCTTCGCGTCCTCTGGCAGACGATCTCCGCTCCTTCTCCGAGCGCCTTGATGGCGATGGTGGCGCTCTCGCACCGGAAGAGCGCGCGGAGACCCGAAAGGATCTGGTCGGCCGTGCGGTTGAGGTCGTTCGAGGCGCCGATCGCGGCGAAGCTCTCGACGAGAGTCCGGACCTCGCCGGGTCCGAAAAGCTCCGCCTTTGCCGCGGAATTCAGCGAAGAGGGCTCCAGAGTCTTGGCCACGAGCCATCAGTCTAACAAAGCCGGCGGAAGAATTCAGACGCCGGGCTACGGGGCCGAGGGCGCAGGCCGGGCGTCCTGGAAGAAAATCTCCGCGGGAACGGTCGGAATGCCGAGCCTCGAGGCGAACCCGCGGTCGGCGGGGGTTGCCTCGATCAGAAGCGAACGCGCGGGGTCGAGGCCGTGCCGCTCGATGAGAACAACACCCAGGCCCGGCATTGGCTTACGGCACCAGCAGACCGGAGGACCCGCGCCGTGGGAGCAGAATTCGACTTCGATCTCGAGCCCGAGGAGCTCGTTCGTTCGAAGAAAACAAGTCCGGGCGATCTCCTCGGGCACGCCGGGTTGGTAGGAGACGCCGAGCAGGCGGAACCCCAGGGCGGCGTAGCGCCGCAGCGCTTCGACGCGGTCCGGAAGGAGCTCGACGGCGCCGGGATCCTTCGGGCGCGGCGCCCGGACCACTCCGTCGTACTCGAAGAAGAGACCTCTTCCCGTCCGCTCCGGACCCGCTCTTCTCTCGAAGTCGAGAGTCTCGATTCGCGAAAAGCCCTCCTCGAGCCGCGGACGCTCGAGCCGGTCGCGGTACCGAAACTGCGCATCCGGCGCGAAGGAGTTCGGGTCCTTGCGGGAGACCGAGGCCATCTCCTCGGGCGTGAGGAGCCGGCCGTACTTTCGGACCATGCGCTCGACGGCGTTCACCTGCGCTTGCTCGAGCGGTGTTCGAAGCCAGATGCAAGCGACGGAAAGGCCATGCCTCCGTGCGGTCTCGAGGACATCGAATCGAGAAGCGCGCTCGGGATAGGTGTTGTCGAGAACGAGCTTCCTCGCTCCGCCGGCGAGCTTCTCTTCGAGGAGCCGATGAACTTTTGAAAGCCCCCCTCCCTCGACATCGCGGCTCAGAATCTCGTACCCGCGGGAGGCGAAGCCCGCCGCGAGCGTCGACTTCCCCGCGCCGGGATAGCCGACGAAGAGAACGATCTCGCCCCCTCCGCGCGAGGACGCGGGCGGGAGGTCGCGCCTCGGAACGCGAAGGACCGTCGCCGCGGGAAGGGCTTCCTCGAGCTCCTCCAGGTCCTCGGCGCTCAGCGGCACTTGCGGCGCCGCAAGGATGGACTCGAGGCTTTCGAGCCGGCTCGCGCCCGGAATCGGGACCACGCTCGGATGAAGTGAGAGGAGCCAGCGGATCGCGACTTCCTGGATCGAGGCTCCTCGACGCTCGGCAACGCGCCGCAGAGCCGACTGTTTCTCGAGCTTCGCGCGGGCGCGTGGACCGCCGAGCGGGCTGTCTGGCGAGAACCGTGATGCCTCTTATCGACGCAATACGCGACGACTCCGTTCTTGAGAGGGGTGAGATCGAGAGGGCTCATGGCAACCTGGACGCTCGCGATCTCGACGATCTCGGACGCGGTCTCGAGCTCTTCCAGTCTCACGTTCGAAAGCCCGACCCGGCGCACCTTTCCCTCGCGCTTCAGCGCGGCCAGGGCGCGAAGAGACGTCTCGAGAGGGACCTTGGGATCGGGCGCGTGGAGCTGGTAGAGATCGATCGCTTCCACTCCCAGGCTTCGCAGACTGGCGTCGCAAGCCTCCTTCAAGTGCTTGGCGCGGCCGTCGGGAATCCATTCTTTCCCTTTACGGACCAGACCTCCCTTGGTCGCGATGACGACCTCACTTCGGTCGCCGGTCCATGCGTGGAGCGCGTCCCGCAGGAGCCTTTCGTTCGCGCCGGGGTCGGCGGGATCCGGCCCGTAGACATCCGCGGTGTCGAACATCCGGATTCCGGCATCGAGCGCTCGATGCAGGATCGCGATTCGCGCCCTCGCCCGAGAGTCTCATCGTGCCGAGAGCCAGTCGGAGCGCGCCATGCGGGACCCGCATTCGCTCAGCGTATCTCGATTGGGATATCGTTCGCGCGATGCTGAAGTCGTTCTTCCCGATGGATCGCGTAGAAGCCGCAGCGCTCGTGTTCCTGGTCGCCTTCTCCCTCTTCTCGTTCCTTCCCGCGTGGCGGACCGAAGAGATCGCGGGAATGGCGGTCTTCGGATGGCTCATGGCCCTCCTCATGGTGATCTCACCCACCCTCGCGCTCCTGGTGTTCCGCCGGAAGCGCTGACCTCCGATGTCCGTCGAAAGAGCTCTGGTCCTCCTCTATTTCGCTGCGTGCATCGGCATCGGCCTCGCCGCCTCGAAGCGGGTTCGCGGGTCGGGTGACGAATACTGGGTGGCCGGGCGAAGCATCGGCACGTGGGTCAACGCGATGGCGATCATGGCGACCCTCGCGAGCGGCGGGTCGATCATCGGTGTCATGGGTCTCGCCTACTCCCAGGGAATTCCGGCGACCCTCGCGCTCTTCGCGGGTGCCGTGCTCGGTTTCCCGCTCGCTTCGCTTCTCGTCGCGCGCGAGCTGCGGAACTTCGGACGCTACACCATCACCGACTTTCTCGCCTTCCGCTATCCCAGCGCCATCGTTCGCACTCTCGTCCCGATCCTGATCGTCGTCGCCTTCACCATTTACATCGTGGCGCAGCTGAAAGCGGCGGGCATCACGGCCGAGACTCTCCTCGGAATCCCGTTCGGGACTTCTATAACCCTCGCGACCTTGGTCTTCGTCATCTACGTTTCCTTCGGAGGCATGGTGGCGGTCACCTGGACCGACGTTTTCCAGGGAGCGATGATGCTCCTCGTCGTGCTCGGAACGGGGCTCTGGTTCCTCTCGGAAGTCGGGACGCCGTTCGAGCTGATGCGCCGTGCGACCGCAGTCGCACCGGAGCTCGGCCGGGTCGAGCACCGGCCGGTCGCGAGCTACCTGGGCTATTTCGCGATCTGGGCGACGGCGATTCCCGTGATCCCGCACATCGTGATGCGCGTCTTCACGGCCCGCGATTCCCATGGAGCGCGGCTCTCGCTGAACCTGGCGATGCTTGCGTACAGCGCCCTCATCCTGGCGGCGGTGTTCCTCATCGTGCCGGTGGGGAAGCTCGATTTCCCGAATCTCGCCGACGCGGATCAGATGTTCCTGAAGGTCATGCAGTCCCGCTTTCCGCCGTTCGTTCGCGGAATGGCGGTCGCCGCGGTGCTCGCGGCCGTGATGTCGACGACGGACGCTCTCCTTCTCGCGTGCAGCTCCGCCATCTCTCACGACCTTCTGGGAAACCTCCTGCGCGAGAAAGCGAGTGCGAGAGCGACCGATCTCGTGCGCGTCGGCACCTCCTGGGTCATCGGCCTCCTCGCGCTCTACTGGGCATACTCGCCGCCCGAGCTCATCAGCCAGTTCTACACCGCGGGAGTCGGACTTCTGAGTGGAAGCCTGTTCGTGCCGGTGATCGCCGGCCTCTGGTGGAAACGCGCGAACCGCCTCGGCGGAGTGCTCGCGCTTCTCGCGGGCGCTCTCACGTACGTCCTCGTTCAGCTGCAGATCCTCCCGCTCGGGATCGCTCCGATCCTCGTTGCTCTCACGGCGAGTGCGGCGGCGATGGCGGCGGGAGGGCTACTCGGCCAGCCGGATTCCCGGGAGATGATGGAGGCGATCGAGAAGCTTCACGCTCCATAATCCTCGACCGTATGTCTGAAATGCTGAAGAAGTCGCTTGAAGCCCTCGAGGCGAAGGCCCGCGAGCTCGAGCCGGACGCCGACGAACGGCGCCGGCTTCTGAGCGACGTCTCCGCCTACGCGGAAGAGTTCCTGACGAAGCTTCCCGATCTTCCCGCGTTCCTGGAAACCCGGGATCGCGGCATCGGTATCCTCGAGACCCGGATCCGCGAGGAGCCTCGAACGCTCGCGCATCTTCTCGATCACGTTCGGCACGACGTCGACCGGCCGGGTCTCAATCCCGCTTCGGCAGGACACCTCGGCTACATTCCCGGAGGCGGGCTCTACGCTTCGTCGCTCGGGGACTACCTGGCCGCGGTCAGCAATCGGTACGCGGGCATCTTCTTCGCTTCGCCGGGCGCGGTGCGCATGGAGAACCTGCTCCTCGGGTGGATGAGCTCCCTCGTGGGCTATCCGGCGGAGACCACCGGCGGAAACCTCACCTCCGGAGGAAGTATCGCGAACCTGATGGGAGTGGTGACCGCCCGTGACGCCCACGGGATCAAAGCGCGCGACGTCGAGCGCACCGTGCTCTATGCGACGGACCAAGCGCACCACTCCGTCACCAAAGCGATTCGGCTCGCCGGGCTTTCGGAAGCGGTCCAGCGCCAGGTGCCTCTCGACGATCGCTACCGCATGCGCGCCGACGCGCTCGATCGCGCCATCGCGAGCGACCGCGCGGCCGGGCTCCTCCCGTTTCTGGTCATCGCGAGCGCGGGCACGACCGACACCGGGGTGGTCGATCCCATCGAGGACATCGCCGCGATCTGCGAGAGGGAAAAGCTCTGGCTCCACGTCGACGCCGCCTACGGCGGCTTTTTCATTCTCTGCGAGGAAGGCAAGCGGGCCCTCGGCCGCCTCGACGGCTCGCACTCCCTCGTCATGGACCCGCACAAGACGCTCTTCCTCCCCTACGGGTCGGGCGCGATCCTGGTACGCGATCGGGGAGCGCTTCTCGAGAGCCACCACTACACCGCGAACTACATGCAGGATGCCCTTTCGGCGAAGGACGAGCTCTCGCCCGCGGATCTCTCGCCGGAGCTGACGAAGCATTTTCGCGGACTCCGGCTCTGGATACCGCTTCTGCTCCACGGGCTCGCGCCGTTCCGCGCCGCGCTCGAAGAGAAGATGCTCCTGGCCCGCTACTTCCACCAGCGCCTTTCGGAGCGCCCGGGCTTCGAGGTGGGACCAGCGCCGGATCTCTCGGTCGTCACGTTCCGCTATCGTCCCGCGAGCGGGGACGCCGACGTCTTCAATCGGAAACTGGTCGAAGCGATTCATCGCGACGGGCGTGTCTTCCTGAGCTCGACGATGCTCGACGGACGATTCACGCTCCGGTGCGCCGTCGTGTCGTTCCGGGTCCATCTCGAGACCATCGATCTTGCGCTCGACATCCTGGATCACGAGGTGCGAAGGCTGGAAGCGGTTTAGAATAAAGAGTGAATGGCGACCGATGAGAGCGCTCCGCCGCTCGCCCCCGCGGACGTCGAGGAGCGAGAGCCGGTAGAGACAGAAGCTCCTCTCGAGCTCCCGCCGCCCCAGGACCCGCCATGGGTAGGCGCGACCGATGAGGAGCTCCTCAACCTTCGCTTCTGCGACCTCGGTCTCGAGCGCGAGGGCGAGTTTCTCGAAGCGCGCATCGAAGAGCTGACCCGCGAGATCGAGGCGAAGGGTCTGGCCTTTCATCCTTACTTCTGGATCTCGGATGACTGGTTCACTCCCGATGGCGTTCCCGGTATCGCCCTCCCTTTCTTCCTCGCGCATCCGCGCCTCATGGAGCTCGAAAGGGCGCAGATGCTCGAAGTCGAAGGCGGAAGCGTCGACTGGTGCCGCCGCATCCTGCGTCACGAGACCGGACACGCGATCGATCATGCGTACGAGCTTCACCGCCGGCGCCACCGGCGGCGACTCTTCGGCCTCTCGTCCGCGCCCTACCCCGAATCCTACGCGCCCAAGCCGTTCAGCAAGAATTTCGTGCGCAACCTCGACTACTGGTACGCGCAGAGCCACCCCGACGAGGACTTCGCGGAGACCTTCGCGGTCTGGCTCGATCCCACGTCCTCGTGGCGGGAGCGCTACAAGGGATGGCCGGCGCTGCGGAAGCTCGAGTACATGGACAAGCTGATGCACGAGACGGCGGACGAGCCGCTGCCGTTGAAGACGCGGCGCCGCCCGTTCGCGCTCTCGGGCCTGAAGCAGACGCTTCGCTCGCACTACGAGAAGAAGCGCGAGATGTACCAGGTCGAGCTCCCGACCTTCTACGACCGCGACCTCAAGCGGCTCTTCGACGGAACGCCCCACGAGGGCGCGGTGACCGCGGCCGAGTTCATCTCCCAGAACCGGCGCGAAGTGCGCCGCCTGGTCGCCCGCTGGACCGGAATGTTCCAATACACCGTGGACCAGGTCCTCGGCGAGATGACGCGCCGCGCCCGCGAGCTGAACCTCGTGGTCGGCGCGAACCCGGAAGAAGCGAAGCTCAACTTCTCCCTGCTCCTGGCCGTCCATACCATGAACTACCTTCACAGCGGACGATACCGCTTCGCGCTATGAAGAAGCTCCGGGTCCTCGCCGTGATGCACGACCACATGGTGCCGCCGGAGGACGTTTCCGGCGTGGACCTCAAGGAGGCTCCCTGGAAGATGGAGCACGACGTCCTCACGAGCCTGAGGGAGATGGGGCACGAGGTCACGAACCTCGGAGTGGGGAGCGATCTCGGCGCGATCCGGCGCGCCATCGATCAGATCCAGCCCCACATCGTTTTCAACCTGCTCGAGGACTTCAACGACGTCCCCATCTACGACCAGAACGTGGTGAGCTACCTCGAGCTCCAGCGAGTCCCCTACACCGGCTGCAACGCCCGGGGTCTGCTGCTGGCGCGGGACAAATCCATCTCGAAGAAGCTCCTCGCCTACCATCGCATCCCGGTCCCGGAGTTCGTGGTGTTCCATCGCGGACGCCCGGTGAAACGGCCGCCGCGCCTCGCGTTTCCCCTCATCGTGAAGTCGCTGGTGCACGAATCCTCGACCGGGATCTCCCAGGCCTCGGTGGTCGAGGACGAGGAGAAGCTCAAGGAGCGAGTGGCGTTCGTGCACGAACGGATCGGAACGGACGCCATCGTCGAGCGGTACATCGACGGCCGCGAGCTCTACGTGGGGGTGATGGGAAACGAAAGGCTCGAAGTCTTTCCGGTGTGGGAGATCTTTCTCTCACGCCTTCCCGAAGGCTCGTGGGCCATCGCCACCGAAAGCGTCAAGTGGAACCCTCGCTACCAGAGAAAGCACCGCATCAAGACGGGTGAAGCCAAGGATCTCCCCCCGGCAGTCACCGAACGGGTGCAGAAGCTCGCGAAGCGCATCTATAAGAACCTCTACCTCTCGGGCTACGCGCGCATCGACTTCCGGATGGACGCGCAGGAGAAGGTGTACGTTCTCGAGGCGAACCCCAATCCCCAGCTCGCCCTCGGCGAGGACTTCGCCGACTCTGCCAATGCGGGTGGACTTCCCTACGACCGGCTCCTCCAGCGAATCCTCAATTTCGGGCTGAGCTGGAGACCGCAATAGCCGTTTTCCCCCCATCGAATATCACCGCGGATCCGCGAACCGCCCCCCTAGACTTTATCGAGGGGGGGACCGCATCATGCGACGTATCCAATTCCTCGCGAGGGTCGCGGCGGCCCTCGCCGGTTTGAGCTCGAGCACGATAGCGAGCGGGCAGGATCTGGACGGGCTCTGGCTGCGGCTCGCCGTGCGCGGCACCGGCGTACAGATCAACCTCGCAAACGACGCCCTTCGAACGAACGGCGCCTTCATCGGCGTCTGCTACATGCAGCTCGCCTACGACGCGGGATTGAACGTTTACGAGGCGAGCACGGCCTGCGAGATCGCGAGGAACGTCTGGTCGAAGATGAGCGCGTCGCCTTCGTTCTCGCTCTTCTCCAATGACGGCGGGGTCGCGGAAGGGAACGCCGCCGCTTACACCAATCGAGGCGGCGCAACGATCGAAGGCAGCGGCACGCATATTCTCACGCCTACCTACAATCGGGCCGGCACGGTCATCCGGCTCCGCCTTGCGAGCTACGGTGTGCTTTCCGGAAACTCGACACTCAAGCCAGGTGTCTCGCGATTCCTCGGCGGATATACCGTCATCGGAAGTCTCGTTCCCGTGCGGCGCGTTCCCGAGGACGCCCGGCAATCGCTCGCCGACGTACCGCCGCCGGATTCGAGCGCCGCTTCTGCCATCCTCGCGCTCGTGAACGTCCACCGCGCGAACGGCGCCGTTTGCGGCGGCACACCGCTTCCACCCGCGCCGGCCCTCTTGCTCGATAGCGCCCTGAACGATGCCGCCGCGCTCCATGCTCTCGATATGGCGCAGTTCGACTACTTCAGCCACGTCGGCCGCGGCGGCTCGACCTACATCGACCGGATACTCGACGCCGGATTCAGCGGCGTGACCCTTGGCGAGAACATCGCCGCCGGACCTTCGACGGTTGCGGACGTCGTGAGCCTCTGGATGAGCAGCTCCGGCCACTGCACCAACATCATGAACCCCGCCTTCGACTCCATGGGAGCGGGCCACGCGACGGTGCCGACGTCCACCTACGGCACCTACTGGGTGCAAACGTTCGGAGGAGCTAGATCGTTCGGAAAACGAGGACGTCGTGAGAAGAACCGCCGCGATCACGGAATCTCGGGCTTCACGAGGAAAAGCCCCTGCTCGATTCCGCTCACCGCGACGACGCCGCTCGGAAAGAAGGGATACGCGCTCCACGCGCCGTTGAACTCCCGCGCGTCGTCCACCGGGTAGACGTCGAAGAAACCGGCCGGCTCGAGGCGTCCTTCGGCAATCCGATCGAGGCTCAGGATGCGAAGGCCGGCGCGATAGTTGGCCTCGTACACCAGCCGGTCGCGAATGTAGAGGTTGTGGTCGATGGCGGGCGTGTCGGCGACGTGCGCGCCGATGTGCGCCGGACGGTCCAGGTCGGCGATGTCCCAGATATGGGTCGACGTGTTGTGGCCGAAGTACTGCTCGTCGAGCTCATCGTCCATCAGCAGGAAGAGCTTGTCGGAAGTGACCCAGGTCTGGTGGATGTACCCGACCCCCTCGTAGCTCGTGCGGGAGACCATCCGCGGCGCCGCCTTGTCCGTGACGTCGACGACGGTGAGAGTGTCTTCGTTGCTCGCGAAACAAATCTCGCGGCCGCGGTAGTCCGGATCCGGGCCATCGTAGCTGATGCACTGCGCGTCGTGGGTATAGCCGTCTTCGGAGAAGCAGCCGGCGAAGCGAGGCTCCTTCGGAGTCCGGATGTCCACCATGTGCAGGCCGCCGCTGCAGGTGTCGGACCCAGAGACGTAGAGAAAGCCGCTCGCCTCGTTGATGGAAAGCGTATGCGCGCTCCCGAGGTTCTCGCCGCGGTAGCGCGCGGCTTCCTCGAACTCGACCGGAGGGCCGCCGACCCCGAAGAGAGCTCCCAGATCGAACACCTGGACTCCGTGGCCGAACGCTTCGGAGGCGATGTAGGCGTGTCTCTGATAGGTCTCGATGTCCCGCCAGATGCTCTGGCTTCCGGAGAGCTTCCCCAGGTACAGGGGCGCCGTGGGATTGGTAATCTCGACGAACGCGGTGCCATTTCGGAGTCCCAGGAGCACGAACTCGCGCCCACCCTCGGAGAAGCCCCAGACGTCGTTCGTGCCGTCCGAGCCCCCGACGCTCGAAAGGGGTAGATACGCGAGAAGATGGACCCGGTCGCAGGGGAATTCCCCGGCTTTCCCCTCGACGCAGCGGACGTCGAAGGCCGGACTCTGAGCTCCCGCCATCGCCGGAAGGGCGGTCACGATACAGAAAAGGAGCGCTCGCCGCATATCTCCCATCATAGGGTCAAGGCGACTTTACGACCACTCCCCCCTTCATGACGAAGCGCACGTTTTCGAGAAGCGTGATGTCCTCGAGCGGATTGCCGGCGACGGCGATGACGTCTGCCCATTTCCCTGGCTCGAGCGTTCCCGCCCGGTCCCCGATTCCGATGAGCTCCGCGGCGTTCACGGTCGCGGTGCGGATGGCGTCGATGGGTTGCACGTCGAGCTCCTCGACCAGGATGCGGAAGTCACGGGCATTGCGCCCGTGAGGGAAGACCGCGGCGTCGGTGCCATAGGCGAACTTGACGCCGGCGTGAAACGCGGCGGAGAGCCGCTCCCGCTGTTGTTTGGCGATCGCCGTCGCCTTGTCGATGGCGTATTGGGGTACCCCGTTCGAAGCGCCTTCCTCGATGATGAAGTCGAGCGTGTAGAGCGTCGGGACCATGAACGTGCCGCGCTCTTTCATCAAACGGATTCCCTCGTCGTCGACGAGGCTCCCGTGCTCGATGGAAGCGACGCCGGCGCGGATCGCGTCGTTCATGCCCAGGGGGGAATGGGCGTGGGCCGCGACTTTGACTCCGAGCATCCCCGCGGTCTCGACGATGGCCTCGAGCTCCTCGAGCGAGTACTGCTGATGGGTGACCGCGTCTCCGACCGAGAGTATGCCGCCCGTCGCCGTGACTTTGATGAGATCGGCGCCGTTCTTGATCTGCGTGCGCACCGCCTTCCGGAGCTCGTCGACCCCGTCCGCGATCTCCGCGGTGCCGGGAAGCCTCAGATCGGAGCTCCAGCCGTTGATGTCCGCATGTCCCCCGGTCGCGCCGAGCCCGCGCGTGGCGACCCACATCCGCGGGCCGGGAACGACTCCCTCCTCGATCAGATCGCGAAGCGCGGCGTCGGCGTAATTGCCGGCGCCGACGTTGCGGATGGCGGTGAATCCCGCTTCGAGGGTGATCTTCGCGTGGGCCGCGCCGCGGATCCCGTCGTGAACGGCGGTCTCGCGAAGCTTCTGGGTGTCACCGCCGTCGCCGGGAGCGCCGGTGATGTGGACGTGGCAGTCCATGAGGCCGGGAAGAACGGTGTAGCCGGAGAGATCGATAGAGCGCGCACCCGCGGGAACGCTGACGGAAGCCTCCGCGCCTGCCGCTTCGATGCGGTCGCCGCGAACGACGACGACCGCGTTCTCGATGGGCGCATCCCGTCTCGGGTCGATCATCCGGGAGGCTTTGAGGACGACGACTTCCTGGGCGGAGAGGTCCGTCGCCACCGAGAGAAGAAAAGCCATCGAAATCCATTGCTTCATGCGCGACTCCCTGGACGCAATTCTACGTGACGAAGTCATCGAGCGGCGACGAAGCTCATCACGTGCTCCGCAATCGCAAGAGAGCTGGTCGCGGCGGGCGAGGGGGCGCTCAAGACATGCACGAAAGGGCCGTCCTCGATGATGCGGAAATCGTCGACCAGCGTCCCGTCCGGGTCGAGGGCCATCGCCCGGACACCGCTTCCGCCGGGCTCGAGGTCTTCCTCGCGCACGTCCGGCACGAGCCTCTGCAGGCGCCGAACGAACGCGCGCTTCGAGAGCGATCGATGGTACTCATCGAGTCCCGTCCGCCAATGCTTTCTCGCCATTCGATACGCGCCGGGAAAGCGCGCCATTTGCCACAGGTCGCGGAGGCTCACGTCGGTCTTTCGATACCCTTCCCGCGCGAGCGCGAGGACGGCGTTCGGACCCGCTTCGACCTCTCCGTCGATGACGCGCGTGAAATGCACGCCGAGAAACGGAAAGCGCGGGTCGGGAACCGGATAGATGAGACCTCGCACGAGGCCGCGCTTTTCCGGGCGCAGGCGATAGTACTCGCCGCGGAATGGAACGATGCTCGCATTGGGCGCGGCGCCGCAGAGCGCCGCGACCCGGTCGGCCTGAAGGCCGGAGGCGGTGACGACCCGCCTCGCGAGGAAATCGCCCGCTTCGGTCTCGAGCGTCACGCCGTCCGACTCGCTCCGAAACCCGATGAGCCGCGCGCGCGTCCGCACGTGACCGCCCGCTTTTTCGATCGAGGAAGCCATGGCTTCGGCGACCGCGCGGAACGAAACGATTCCCGTGGACGCCGAATGGATCGCCGCGACGCCTCGGGCGTGCGGCTCGATTTCGCGAAGCTCTTCCGCTGCGATCGCGCGAAGCCCGGGAACTCCGTTCTCCCGCCCCCGCTCGAGGAGCGTCGAGAGCCGCGGCCTCTCTTCCTCGGAGGTCGCGACGATGACCTTTCCCGTCATCTCGAACGGGACCCCGTGCTCCTCGCAGAAACGCACCATCTCGCGGCATCCGCGGACGGCGATGCGCGCCTTGAGAGAGCCGGGCTTGTAGTAGATGCCGGAATGAAGAACCCCGCTGTTGTGCCCGGTCTGGTGGCGCCCGACGGACTCCTCCTTCTCCAGCACAAGGACCGAAGCCCGGGGCTTCCTGCGCAGAAATTCGAAGGCGGTCGCGAGCCCCACGATCCCGCCACCCACCACCGCCACGTCGTACACGAGGGCGTTATGGATTGCGGGAGCCCGCGCCGTCAAAACTAGTGCCGTTCCAACTATTTGAGCCCAAGGAAACACATCCGAAGAACTCGGCGTGATGGCTGTGCCAGGCCGCGGAGTTTGGGCTGGAGAAGTTGGAACGGCACTAGGGCTTGGGAAATTCCGCGAAGCCGACGATGTGCCCGCCGGGCTCCCTCAGCCAGAGCTCGTCGGCGCCGTACGACGTCTTGCGATGAGACAGGAGGATGTCGAGACCCTGAAGCTTCTCGCGGATCGCCTTCAAGTCGGAAACCTCGCAAAAAAGGGTCGTGCGGCTCCTTTCGTCCGGCAGGAGCGCCTTGGGCAAATCGGCGGTCGCAACCTCGGTCGCGACGCTCTCGCGCGTCTGGTACATGATCTCGAGCTCCCCGCGGGCGAACGCCGCGAAGCCGAGATGATCCCCCTCGGGGACCTCAATCGTTTTTTCGAAACCGAGGCGATCGACCCAGAGCTCGATCGAAGGCTCGATTCGGTCCACTATCAGGACCGGAGTCATCTTGCGGACGGACATGTCGCAGGTACCTCCCGACGCACGATAGACTAGCGGGGTAGCGCGCGCCTAGAAAAATTCAGGTGGCCCATCATGTCTAGAGCTCGCGCCCTCCAACTGGCTCTTCTGGTTGGGGCGGTCCTTTATTCGATCTGGAAAACGTGGCGTTTCTCGTCATGTCGAGCATGGGCCTCGAGGTTCGTCTCTCCAGAACGAGCGGAGCGCCGTTCGACATCTTCGATACCAGCGTCTCCGCCCGATTTCCAGCGGATTGGGGCGATCGAGCTCTCGACCCTTTCGCGGACGTCTCCCGGGTGGACGACCGCTGGTTGATGGAGTTCTCCCAGCCGATTCGGTCATTCTCGATTCAATTCGGAGATTTCGGGGCCGACCGAGCCCGCGCCGGAGCCCCGGTTCGAGTGGCTCTTCGCGCTCGCGCTCGCCGCGATCGCTTCGAGCCACGGACTACGACAGCAGGGGCGACGGACGCAGTGAAGCACTGAGACGCCTCATCGTGCGCGTGAGGTGCTCGACGCTCGAGGAATCGAGCGCGATCCGGTCCGCGAGAAGATTCACGCGCGTCAGCTTTTCCGTCATCAAACCCGTGTCGGCGTGGCCGCGCTCGGGAGCGAGCACGTGAACGACTTCGTGGGCCATGATCCGCGCGAGCGCGCGCGCGAGCTCGAACGTATGCCGCGGGGACCCCTCGTTCTCGCGGTAGCCGAGCGTCCGCCGGACGCCGGCGTAGAAAACGAAGATGCCCCACTTTCCGCCGCGCTCTCCGAAGGCCATGGCCATGGAGTTGGTGGGAACTACGAAGCGACCTTCGTCGGGCAACACCACCGCGTTCACACGCGGCTCGGGGATCTTCCGAAGATCCTCGTTCTCCATCGCCGCGTGAAAACGGACGGACAGACCGCGCTCTGAGAAGAGCGCTTCGATTTCGTTTCCGAGCTGCGCGAGCCCTTCCTTCGGAAAGAGCCGCATCGAGTCATGCCAGACCAGGGTGAGCGTCGGTATCGGCTTCGTAGCCAGAGGAACCGCAGCGAGCGCCAGGAAGAACCATGCAGCCATCGGGCCTCCTCGTTACACTTGGTTACGGTGAGGCGCGCGGCAAGTTCACGGAGCCGCTTTTCTTCGGATTCTTGAAGCGCCGATTCCGAAATCAAAAGATCATGAAACGAAGTTTGAAGGTCCTCACCCTGGCGCTCGGTCCTCTCGCGCTCGTCTCGCTCCATCTCGCGTTTCGATTCCCTCAGCTGACGGAGCGTCTCTATGCCCAGGGGCTCTACCCGGGGATCGTTCGCGTCTTCTCTCTCTTGAATTTCGTCGGCTTCTCCTGGGCAGAGGTGCTGACGGTGGCGACCCTCGCCGCCGCCGCCGCTTTTTTCCGTCCGAAGAAGATCGCGCTCACGCTTTGGTGCGGCGCGGGCGCTTTCCTCTGGGCTTTTCTCCTTCTCTGGGGGTTCAACTACGCGAGGCCTCCTCTTTCGGAGCGCCTCGGGCTCGGCCCTCCACCCGATGGCGCGGCGCGCCTGCTCGAGACCGGCGCGCGAACCGCGGCCCTGACCTCGGCTCTCTACGAGACGCTCGAGCAAGGCTCGGGACCGACGGCGCTTCCGGTGAGCTTCGCGGAGCTCGATCGCCTCGTCGACGAGGGCTATCGCGATCTGAAGCTCCCCGGCGACGGGATCGCGGCGAGGACCGCTCCCGCGAAGCCTCTCCTCAGCTCGACCCTCTTTTCCTATCTCGGCGTCAGCGGGATCTTCGTTCCCTTTACCGGAGAGCCTTCCGTGAACAGGCTCCAACCCGACGCGGCGCTTCCGCTGGTTCTCGCCCACGAGAAGGCGCACCAGCGCGGCATCACGAACGAGGGCGAGGCGAGCTTCGCCGCGTTTCTCGTCTGTGCGCGCGAGGGAGCGCCGCCCTATCTCCGGTACGCGGCGTATCTATTCGCGACTCAAAGCCTGCTGGGAGAGTCGGCGCGGTTCGCTTCGCGGGAAGACGTCGCCGAGGCCTGGGAACGGCTCGGCCCCGGGCCTCTCGCGGATATCCAGGCGCTCCACGATTTCTGGGCGCGCTATCAGGGGCTCGCGAGCGATGTCGCGGAGGAAGTCAACGACTCTTACCTTCGCGCCATGCGCGTTCCCGAGGGAGTCGAGAGCTACGGCACGGTGGTGCGGCTTCTTCTCGCCCTCGACGCGAAAGGCGAGCTTCTCTAGAAAATCCCGTCGAACCGCTCGGCGAGATCGACGAACGTCTGCACCGCGAACCCCGTGGCTCCTTCGGGAAAGTACTTCCACGGTTTTTCCAGGATGAAGGGCCCGGCGATGTCGAGGTGCGCCCACGCGGCGCCCTCGGGCACGAACTCGCGAAGGAAAAGTCCGGCGGTGATCGCCCCGGCGTACTTTCCACCTACATTATTAATGTCGGCGTAGGGAGTCTTCAGAAGCTCCTTGTACTCCTCCACCAGGGGAAGCTCCCAGTAGAGCTCCCCGTGGCGGCTTCCCGACTGGATCACCGCGTCGATGAGCCGCGGATCGTTTCCCATGATGCCGGCGACGGCCGTGCCGAGCGCCCGAACGCAGGAGCCGGTCAGGGTAGCCGCGTCGACGATGTGCGTCGCGCCTTCTTCACCGGCGCGCGCGAGACCGTCGGTCAGCACCAGCCGCCCCTCGGCGTCGGTGTTGTCGACCATCACCGACTTTCCGTTCTTGGCGACGAAGATGTCGCCGGGACGCTGCGCCTCGGGTCCAGGGAAGTTCTCCGCGGCGGCGATGATGCCGGTGACCGCGGCCTTCGGCTTCAGCTGCGCGATGGCCGCCATCGCCTCGAGGACCGCGGCGCCTCCCGCCATGTCGCCCTTCATCTCCCACATTCCGTCCGCGGGCTTGATGGAGATGCCGCCGGTATCGAAGGTGATGCCCTTTCCGACCAGGGCGAGGTGATTCTTCGTCGCCGCTTTCTTCGGTCGATACCGAAGGACGATGAGACAGGGCGGGTAGATGCTGCCCTTTCCGACCGCGACCAGACCGTTGTAGCCCTGCTTCACCAGGTCCTTGCCCGAAACCACGGTGATGCCGAGACCGTTCTCTTTCGCGACTTTCTTCGCCGTGTCGGCGAGAACCTTCGGGTACATTCGATCGCCCGGCTCGTTCACGAGGTCCCGGGTGCGATTCACGGAATTGCTCACGACGATCGATCGGGAGACCGCGCGCTCGACTTCTTTGCGGTCTTCGGGCCGGCAGACCACGGCGAAGGAGGGCCTCGGCTTCTTCTTGTCGCGGTCTTTCTTGTAGCGGTCGAATCGATACGACGCCGAGCGACGCGCCCTCGGCGGCGCTCGCGGCAAAGCCCGCCCCGGAGGCGTGGTTCAGCAGAAACGCGACGCGGGAGAGGCCATAGTCCGACGCGTACGCGAGCGCTTTGGCCGCGGCGATCTTGACGTTCTCCGAGAGGTCGAAGGATTTCGAAAGCGACGTCGAAAAGACCAGAAGCGCTTTGACGTTCTCGTTCTCGTCGAAGGTCTGAAAGAGCTCGCGCCGGTATTTCTCCTGGCGGAATCCCTCCTGCGCGCGGCGGAGCGCCTGGCCGAGCCGGGAGTCGTCCGCTTCGAACAGGTTGGTCCCCGGATCGAGGACCGCGACGGCCAGATCGGCCTCGAGCCTCGCCGGAGATTGGGTGGAGAGGGAGATCTTCATTTCGCTCTTACTGTCAGGTTTCATCCGCGTACTTCTCTTTGAGCTTCTCGACGACCGACGGGTCGGCGAGGGTGGTGGTGTCTCCGAGCGCCTTCCCCTCGGCGATGTCCCGAAGGAGCCGTCTCATGATTTTTCCCGATCGGGTCTTCGGCAGATCGGCGGTGATGATGATGTCGTCGGGCCTCGCGATGGCGCCGATTTTCTTCACCACGTGCTGCTTCAGATCGTCGACGATGGAGGGTGCGGCCTTCTTCCCTTCCTTCAGGGTGACGAAGGCGGCGATGGCCTGGCCTTTCAAGTCGTGGGCCCGGCCCACCACCGCCGCTTCCGCGACGTCGGGATAGTCCAC
Source organism: uncultured Acidobacteriota bacterium (assembly GCA_963820855.1). GTDB lineage: Bacteria > Acidobacteriota > Vicinamibacteria > Marinacidobacterales > SMYC01 > DAISKN01. The sequence continues at coordinate 16,945 of CAWGBY010000028.1, read as the reverse complement.
GAGGGCGCTCTCGACCTCCATCGTACCGATGCGATGGCCCGCGACGTTGAGGACGTCGTCGACCCGGCCGAGAATCCAGAAATAGCCGTCCTCATCGCGCTTCGCGCCGTCGCCGGGAAAGTAGACGTCCTTCGACCACTTGCTCCAATACGTCTTGACGTAGCGCTCGGGGTCGCCATAGACGCCTCGAAGCATCCCTGGCCATGGACGACGAATGGCGAGGAGCCCTCCCCCGACGGCGATCGACTCGCCGGCGGTGTTCAAGACGTCCATATCGATTCCTGGGAAGGGCTTCGTCGCGGAGCCGGGCTTCAGCGTGGTCACGCCCGGAAGAGGCGTGCACATGATGGCGCCGGTCTCCGTCTGCCACCAGGTGTCGACCACGGGGCAGCGCTTTCCGCCGATGTGCTCGTAGTACCACATCCAGGCTTCCGGGTTGATGGGCTCGCCGACGGTTCCGAGAAGCCGCAGCGACGAGAGGTCGTGCTTCGCGGGGTAATGGGTTCCCCACTTCATGAAGGCGCGGATGGCGGTGGGGGCGGTGTAGAAGCAAGTGACCCCGTACTTCTCGACGAGGGACCAGAATCGATCCTTGTCCGGCCAGTCGGGCGACCCTTCGTAGAGGACACCGGTCACGCCGAGTGAAAGCGGCCCGTAAACGATGTAGCTGTGGCCGGTGACCCAGCCGATGTCGGCGGCGGCCCACCAGACGTCGTCATCCTTGAGATCGAAGACGTACTTCGTCGTGGCCGAGACCTGGGTGAGGTAGCCCCCGGTGGAATGCACGATGCCCTTCGGCTTTCCGGTGGTGCCCGAGGTGTACAGAATGTAGAGCATGTCCTCGGCGTCCATGGGCTCGGGCTCACAGTAAGCCGGGGCGTCGTCCATGAGGACGTGCCACCAGTGATCGCGGCCTTCCTGGAAATGGATCGGGAAATCGCCGCGGCGGACCACGACGACGTTCTCGACGCAAGGGGCCCCTTCGACCGCTTCGTCCGCGAATTTCTTCAGGGGCACGATGTTTCCGCGGCGGTAGCCGCCGTCGGCCGTCACCACGAGCTTTGCCTGGGCGTCGTTGATGCGATCCTTCAAGGATTCGGCGCTGAAGCCGCCGAAGACCACGCTGTGGACCGCTCCGATCCGCGCGCAAGCGAGCATCGAGATCGGAAGCTCCGGAATCATGGGGAGGTAGATGGCGACGCGATCGCCTTTCTTGACGCCGAGCTTCTTGAGGACGTTCGCGAAGCGATTCACTTCCCGGTAGAGGTCCCAGTAAGTGAGGGTGCGCCGATCGCCCGGCTCCCCTTCCCAGATGTAGGCGGCCTTGTTGCGTCGGGACGTCTTTACGTGCCGGTCGAGGCAGTTCGCGCTGACGTTGAGTTTTCCGCCGGTGAACCACCGCGCGTGCGGCGGGTTCCACTCGAGAATCCTGGACCAGGGAGCGATCCACTCGAGCTCGCCCGCCATGCGAGCCCAGAAGGCTTCGTAGTCCTTCTCCGCTTCGAGGCGCATGGACTCGTCGCGCACGTGCGCTTGCGCGCGAAACGCGTCGGAAGGCGGAAACCGGCGGTCTTCCGCCAGCAAAGCATCGATTTCAGATTCGGACATGTGGCGCGCTTTCGAGAAACCTGAGTCGAAAGGGGGATTCTACGCCAGGCCCGTCGAGAAGACCAAAAGGGCAAGCGCGCCGCCGGTATACTTCTTTTTGTGCGCCGGGCCTTTCTCTACCGTCTGCTGCGGCCCCTCGCGCGGCCGCTCGCGCGCCTGTTTCATCGCCGTCTGGTCGTCGAGCATCCCGAGCGGGTCCCGACGACCGGTCCCGTGGTGCTCGCTTCCAATCACCCCAACATGCTTCTCGACGTCCTCCTTCTCGGAGCCGCAACGAAACGGACGCTCCACTTCCTGGGAAAGGCGACTCTCTTCGAGAACCCGATCCTCGGCGGCGTCCTTCGACGCTGCGGCGTCCTTCCGGTGCACCGCCGGAAGGAAAGCCCGGGTCGCATGGAGGAGAACCTCGATACCTTCGCGGCATGCCATCGACTCCTTTCCGACGGCGGCGCTATCGCCATCTTTCCAGAAGGGGTGAGCCACGACCGCGACGCCGTGCTTCCCCTGAAGACGGGCTGCGCTCGCATCGTTCTCGAGGCGGAGGCCAAAGCGGGCTTCGGCCTGTCCGCGGTCATCGTACCGGTCGGGATCACCTTCTCGAACCGAGAGGTCTTCCGGAGCGACGCTCTGGTCTACTTCGGTGAGCCTCTCGACCCATCGCCTCATTTCGAATCGTACCGAGAAGGCCCGCCTGCGGAGGCCGTCAAGGCCCTGACCCGAGAGCTGGAAACGGCCCTCCAAAGAGTCGCGCTCCACGTCCCCCGCGAGGAAGACGAGGAACTGCTTCGCGCGCTTCGCGGATTCGTTGCCGACGCGGACCAGCCGACGAGCGAACGCCTGCTCGTCGACCAGAGAGTCGTCGACGCCATCGCGGATTTTCGCGACCGTCATCCTCTGGACTACCGGAGGCTCCGGAGGCGCGTACTTGGATATCGGAGGGTCCTCGATGTCCTCGGACTTTCGCACGGGGAATTCGAGAAGTCCTACCGACTCGGGACCGGTCCTGCGCTACCTCGTCCCGCGCGTAGTGCTGGCCGTGGTCGGATTTCCCTTCTTCCTGATCGGCGCCCTCTTCCACTATCTCCCGTACAAGATCCCCGCGCTCATCTCCCGGCTCCTCGCCGCGGAGCCGGTGGGGCGGGCCACCATCAAGCTGCTCAGCGGACTCGTCACCTTCCCTCTCTTCTACGCGCTCGCCGCTCTCGTGAGCGGCCGGATCGTCCCGCTGCTGCTCCTCCCTCCCCTCGGGCTTTTCGCTCTCTTCTACCTCGAGGAAGTTTCGGAGCTTCTCCGCGAAGCACGGATTTTCCTCTGGCACTACCGCCCCGACGATCGCCGCGAGCGGCTGAAGCGGTGGCGGCACGAGCTCACCCGCGAGATCGAGGCGCTTCGGCGGGAGTACGAAACGGTGGAAAAGCGACCCTCCGAATGAGACCATAGAAGGACACCGAAAAACCTTCGTTCCTCGCTGTGTGGGGCGTTCCCCTATGTCCGAGACTCCGCAGAAGATCGGAAAGTACGAGGTCCGCGGCCTCGTGGGAAAGGGCGCGATGGGCGTCGTCTACAACGCCGTCGATCCCGCCCTCGGGCGCGCCGTGGCGATCAAGACGCTCTCGCTCGCGGCGCTCGCGGGATCGCCGCACGAAGCCGAGCTGAAGCTTCGATTCCTTCGGGAGGCGCGCTCCGCGGGAATGCTTCAGCACCCCAACATCATCACCGTCCACGAGCTCTTCGAAGAGGGCGGAACCACGTACCTGGTGATGGAGCTTCTCGAGGGCGCCTCTCTCTCCTCGCTTCTCCGGAGGAAAAAGGAGATGTCCCTGGGAGAGCGACTTTCGATCATCGATCAAATCGCCGACGGAGTCTCGGAAGCGCACGCGCACCGCATCATCCATCGCGACCTCAAGCCCTCGAACGTCTTCGTGCTCAAGAACGGTGTCGCGAAGGTCCTCGATTTCGGCGTCGCCAAGATGGGGGAGGGCGAGCTCACCAAGGCAGGAACCGTCTTCGGCACGCTCGAGTACATGGCTCCGGAGCAGGTGCGCGGATCCGTCGTGAACGTCCGGGCGGACATCTTCTCTCTCGGAGTCGTGGCCTACGAAGTGCTCTCGGGGCGAAACCCCTTTCGCGCGGAGAACCCCGCGGCTGCGGTCTTCAAGATTCTTTCGGACAATCCGGAGCGGCTCACCGACTCCGCGGGAATTCCAGCCGGCGATCGACGACGTCGTGTTTCGCGCTCTCGCCAAGGTGGAGACAGAGCGCTTCGAGTCCCTCGCCGAGCTCCGTACAGCGCTTCAACAGGCGGCTGATGGCGCCGGGATCGTCCTGAAGGCGCCGGCCCTCTCCGAGAAGGACGTCGTCATCAGCAAGGAGTTCTCGGATGCGGCCGCGGGGTCGCTCGAGCCGCGCGTCTCGCAGTGGTCGCACGTCGCTGCCCAGGCGGATCTCCTCGAGGAGATCTACACGCGGGGAGTGGCCGCGTTCAACGCCGGAAGCTACGCGGAGTGCGTCGAGAAGATGAGCCAGGTGCTCGACGAAGTCCCGGTCCACACGATGTCCCTCCACTATCTCGCCATGAGCGAGGAGCACCTGAGGCGTGAGCGGCTCTCCGACGCGGCGCGCAAGGAAGCGGCCGGCGTCCTCACCGCGATGCGCGACGCTCATCGCAAAGGAGAGCCGGCGGCCGTGATCGAAAAGGCCAACCGCCTCCTCGCGCTCGACAAGGAGTCCCTCGAAGCCCGGTGGTACCGGCGGAACGCGGAAGCGCGCCTGCGGGCGGTGTCGGTCGGAGTCAGCGCGAAAGAGCGCGGGCGCTCGGCGGCGAACGCTCTCGCGCGAGGGAGGGAAAAGCTTCGGATACGTTCCAGCCAAGGAATCGCGATTCCACCCCGGTCAAAAAAGGGCGGTCGAGGTCGCGGCGCTCCCGTCCGCTCACGAGTCCTCCTCCGGCAAAGGGATCTGGGTACTGGTGGGAGCGGGCGTCCTCTTCGTCGGTCTCGTGGGAATGTGGCTTTCCTCCATCGGAAGCGCGAAACCCGAAGCCAAGGCCAGCCCTCCGGAGCTTCCCGGCGTGCGGACTTCGCCCTTCGAGGGCGTCGAGGCAGACGGAACGGTTCTCCTTCAGGTCAGCCGGCCCACGCCATCCTTCACGGTGAAGCAAGTCATCCCGACTTCCATCAGCGCCGGAACACCCACGAAAGTGGGAATCTTCGGGGAAGGCTTTTCGGACAACCTCGTCATCGTTCCCGGACCGGGTGCGTCCGTCTTGACGACGGAGGTCAGAAACGAAGGACTCCTCGAAATCGAGATCGTCGCGGAGCTGGAGGGAGAAATCCTCATTGAGGTGACAAACCCACAGGGTCACAAAGAAACGGTGCGCCTCCAGGTGGAAGTCCAGTGATCTGCTTCGAAATGGTCGCGGCAGGAACAAGCCGTAAGCGATTGCTATCAATTAACTTACTGGAGTCAAGGCACTCGCGAGCGAGGAGTTTTACTGGCACGGTTGTTGCTTTGACATCGACTCCGAGTTCCCATAAGCTCACAAAAACTAATCGATTTCCGCAGCGTTCATTCGCAGTACAGCGTTCTTATGTCGAACGGCACCTGGATCCCTGAAGTCGTGTCCCGCGTCGAGCCGGAAGCGCTCGACTATTACCCACCCGAGACCGAGACTCATCTCCGCGACTACTGGTACATCGTCCTCAAGCGGCGATGGCTGATTCTCGCCGTCCTGACGGTCGTCCTCGGCTGGTTCACCGTCCGCACCCTGATGCAGACGCCGATGTACTCGGCGACGGCGGTGCTCCAGCTCGATCGCGGCAAGATCAATCTCGTCCAGGACGTCATGATCCAGGACTACTGGAGCGGATACACCGAGTTCTATCCCACGCAGGCGCGTGTCCTTCAGAGCCGCGACCTGGCCGGGCGCGTCGTGAAGCAGCTCCGGCTCTGGGAGCATCCGTACTTCACCGGCGGCGCTTCGCTCGAGCCCACGGACGCGACCCTCGAGAACCTTTCCGGAGCGGTCCTCGGCATGCTCCAGGTGGGGCAAATCCGGAACACGCAGTTGATGGAGGTCCGATTCACGACAGCCGATCCCCAGCTCTCGGCGGATCTCGCGAACGCTCTCGCCGACCAGTTCACGACCTTCAATAGCGAGAGAGAGTCGAACCTCGCGCGGAACACGACGGGCTTCATCCGCGATCAGGTCGAAAAGATCCAGCTCGAGATTCAGGAAAAGGAAAAGCTCCTCCAGGACTACAGCCAGCGCGAAGACCTGGTCATGGTCGACGAGAAAGAGATGATCGTGATGAAACAGCTCGACCATCTCAACTCCGAGGTCACCACGGCTCGATCGGAGCGCGCCGCGGCGGAAGCGCGCTATCGGAGCCTCGCCGCGAGCGAGCCTTCGAACCTGCTCGAGGTCCAGAGCCACACCACCGTCGAGGCCCTTCGCCAGGAGCGGTCCGCGCTCGAGCGCGAGGTCGCGGTCCTGTCCGCAAAATTCAAGAATGATTGGCCCGAGCTCAAGAGAGCGCGAGAATCCCTCGCAGAGGTGGAAGGGAAGCTCGAAGCCGAACAGCGCGCGGTCGCGCGAAAGGTCGTCGCCGCCGCCGAGCGCGAGTATCGGGAGGCGCGTCAGCGCGAGGCGCTTCTCTCGAACGAGGCGAACTTCTCGAAGGGCGAGGCGCAGGAGCTCACGAAGCTCACCGTCGACTACAACCAGATCAAGGCCGAGATCGACAACCAGCGCACGATGCTCCAGCAGCTCCTGCGCAAGCAGTCGGAGACGGGCCTCACCGCGGAGCTCGGCGAGCAGAAGCCGGTGAACGTGCGGGTGGTGGAAGCGGCGCTCGTGCCCCGCGGCCCGAACGGCCCCGGGCTGAGGCGGAGTCTCTTTCTCGGAACGGTCGTCGGCCTGGGCCTCGCACTCGGCCTCGCGCTCTTCCTCGATTACTGGCAGACCAACATCTACACCATCGACGACCTGAGGCGGCACGTGGCCCTTCCGTACATGGGCATGGTGCCCCGGCTCGACGGGGGCTCGGACGCCATGTGGGGCGGAATGAGCCTGAAGAGTCTGGCGGCGGCCGACGAGCTGGAAGCGAAGCGCCACAAGAGCACCAAGCGAATCAGCACCACGAGAAATGCCCTCGCTCTCGCGCAGCGCAAAATCGCGTCGCGATCGAAGGACGACGTCTCCATGGTTTCCGAGCGTTTCAAGTTCTTGAGGGGCTCGCTCCTGCTCTCGAAGCCGGGGAGTCCCCCGCGGGTCGTGCTGGTCACGGGTCCCGACAAGAACGCGGGAAAGACGTTCGTCGCCTGCAATCTCGCGATGTCGCTCACCGACCTCGACAAGAAAGTGCTCATCATCGACGCCGACCTGCGGAATCCGCAGCTGCACAAGATCTTCCGCTTCAAGAATCGCGTGGGCCTCTCGAACGTTCTCTCGGGCCAAATGCCTCTCGAGCAGGGATGCATCGTCTCGACACCCATTCCCAACTTCTTCGTGCTCATGGCGGGACCCGCGAGCCCGACTCCGGCCGAGCTTCTGGGCTCGAAGAAGATGGAAGAGACCCTCGCGGCCTGCGCCGAGCATTTCGACTACGTGGTGCTCGATTCGGCGCCGCTCCTTCCGGTCTTCGACTCGCACTACCTCACGGTCAAGTGCGACGCGAACGTCCTCGTGGTGCGAAGCGGGCATACCTCACGCAACGCCGTGAAGCAGAGCCTCGACCTCGTCGATCGCGTCGGAGGGAAGGTCACGGGCGTGGTGTTGAACGACGTGAACCTGTCCGATTTCGCCCAGAACTACTACTACACCTACCATAGCTACGAGTACGGTACCTACGCGGAAGAGACGGTGGAACAGGCCGGCTGAGCCTCTCCATGTCCCCGATGGAACGACTTCTGGGAGCGCTACGGAGCCTCTCGCTCGACCCCGAGACAGCCATGGCGGAGCGCGTCGCACCGCTTCTCTATGTCGACGCGCCGGAGGGAGCTTCTCCGATTCTGCGGAAGGCCTACTACGAGAGCGCTGCGCGAAACCTCCTCCTGTTCGAGGCCCTCGACGAACTGACCGTGGATTTTGACGCGCGCGGCCTGCGTCCCGTCATCCTCAAAGGCGCCGATTTCGCGAGGCGTCTCTATCCGAGCCCGGCCGTTCGCCCGATGAGCGACCTCGACCTCTGGGTTCGGCCAGAGGAGGTCGAGCGCGCGGAAAGTGCTCTCGCATCGCTCGGCTACAGCCCGGTTCCCGACATGAGCTAAGGGACTCTCGCGTGCGATTCGCCACGCGCGGCTCTACGTCGGTGCGAGACCCGGTGTCGGCGTCGACCTCCACTGGTCGCTCGTTGGACACGAATCCGACCGACGCGCGCCGAGCCTCGAGTGGTTTCGGAGCCGGGTCGATCGACTCGAGACTCGACGCCACCGCGAGCCTTCTTTATCTCGCCGCGCACATGAAGCTCCAGCACTATGACGAGCGCTCCCCCTTGATCTGGCTTGCGGATTTCTACCTCCTGTCGCAGTGTCCCGAGGTCGATTTTCAGCGCTCTGTTCGACGCCGCCCGACGCTTTCGATGGGGGGCCGCCCTCGCCGCGACCGCGGCTGAGGTCGAGACCCGGCTCGGCCTGGAGTCTCCCGCTCCCCTCGCAGCGTACGCGCGCCCAACCGAGACGGCGGTTCCGGACCGCAAGGGAGGCCCCGAGCACGCCTGGAACGAGCTGCGGACGCTTCCTTTTCGCGGCCGCGCAGCCCTTCTGCGAGCGTGGGCGCTCCCCTCGCCGTCGTACATTCGTTTCCGGTATTGCCCGCGCCCCACCTGGACCTGGCCGCTGTTCTATCCCGTCCGATGGGCCCGGCTCGCTTCGGGCGCCGTATCGCTCACGCTGAAGTCGCGCCGTTCGAGGCTGCTCTTGGGAGAAACCCGGTGAACGCCTCTTACCTCGTCGACCCCGCTTCGTTTCCCGCTTTCACCGACGGGAATTCCTGGGGGCCCGACGAGGCGCGCTTCGAAGCTGCGGGCGTACCAATGCGAATCGAGGGATTGAGCTCGCTCCAGAGGGAGACTCTGGTACGTCTCTTTTCTTCATCCGAGATCGGTGCGTCCAGAGTAGCCATCTCTATTTTCCAGGTCGACCCCGCGGCGTTCCGCCAGATCGACACGCGGGGATGGAGCTACTCGCTCGATTTCGACTACGGTCCGAACCACACGCACCTCGTTGGAATGGACTGGATGGGCCGCCTCGATTGGAAGGCCGACTCGATATCGGCGGGTTTGTGGGTCGCGACGGAAGAGACCGGCGCCTTTCGAGGCGCTTTCGAGAACTTCCTGCGGGTACTTACCGCGCACGTGCTCCTCCTCGAAGGAGGAGTCCTCCTTCATAGCGCAGCTGTGGCGTCGGCCGCCGGAGCCCATCTCTTCGTCGGCCCCTCGGGTGCGGGCAAATCCACGATCTCTCACGCAGCGCATTCCGTCGGCCGAACCGTTGTGAGCGACGATCTGAACGTCGTGACCTCCGGATTCGCGCTCGGCGGAAGCTCTTTTTTCTCCGAGATCGGGACACGCTGCGAGGGATCGTTTCCCCTACGCGGGATCTACCGCCTGGAGAAAGGGACCGAGAACGCGCTCCGTCCCATGGGCAAGGCAGAGGCGCTCGCAAGCCTCATCGCCTGCGCTCCGTTCGTGAACCACTCGCGCTTCCTCGCGCATCGTCTGTGGTCGAACCTGTCCGCGCTCGCGGGGAGAGTGCCGGGCCACGTGCTCACCTTCCGGCGCGAGGCGACATTCTGGCCGCTCATCGAATCATGTTGAACGCTTCCGCTGTCTTCAAACCGCGCTCCGACGTGCGTTTTCGTGTGGTCGGAGACGAGGCGGTCATCGTGCGCCAGGAGGACGCGGAGGTCATCGCCATCAACGACGTCGGGGCCAGCATCCTCTCCCTTCTCGACGCGCGCCGGAGCGTCGCCGACATCATGGAGTCTCTCCTCGAGCAGTACGACGTCGATCGGGATCAGTTGTCGAGCGACCTCGAGTAGTTTCTCGGTGAGCTTCGAGCCGCGGGCGTGGTCGAAGAAGCGTGAGCTACCAGGAGACGGTCCTTCGCACCTGGAACGAGAACATCCTGTTCTCCGCACTGGTCGAGCTCACCTACCGGTGCAACCTCGACTGCGTTTTCTGCTACAACGACCTCGAGCTCCAGGGAAAACCGATGGAGCTCGAAGACTACGACCGGTTCTTTCGCGACCTCTCGTCCCTTTCGTGCCTCCACCTCACGCTGACGGGAGGCGAGCCCCTGGTCCATCCGCAGTTCTTCGAAATCGCGGCGAAGGCCCGGGAGCTCGGATTCGTCCTCCGGATCAAGTCGAACGGTCACGCGCTGCGCGGTCGGATGCTCGAGCGGCTGAAGGAGGAAATCGACCCTTTCGTCGTCGAGGTGAGCCTCCACGGTGCGCACGCCGAGAGCCACGATCGTCAGACGCGGGTCACGGGAAGCTTCGACCGGCTCCTTCGAAAACCTCGAGCGGATGCTGGCGCACGGTCTTCGTTTCAAGATCAACAGCACCCTCACCCGCTGGAACGAGTCCGAAATCGAGGGAATGTTCGCGCTCGCAGAGCGATTCGGTGCGCCTCTCACGTTCGACCCCGACGTCACGCCCCGCGACGACGGAGACTTCTCGCCGCTCGAGATCGCGGCCACATCGGAAGGCCGTCGCCGGTTGTTCTCGTACGGAAGAGCCCGACGACATCGTTCGCCAGGGCGATGCGGAGCTTCCCGCCGTCGACTCCAAGAAGCATTGCGGCGCGGGGTCGTCTGGGATCGCCGTGGACCCCTTCGGGAACGTCTATCCGTGCGTCCAGTGGCGGCGGCCGGTCGGAAATCTCCACGACCTATCGATCCGGGAAATCTGGGCCGGCAATCGGGAGCTCGAGGAAGTCCGCCGGCTGTCGGAAGAAGTGAAGCGGAACCTCCGTCGCGGGGGCCTCGGAATGTTCTGCCCGGGAACAGCGGAAGGCCTCACGGGAAGCCCGATTCCGGGACTGCCCCTACATCCGAGCCGAGAGCTTCTAGCTTCGAGACGATCGGCCCCGAGGGGCACACTGCCCGGGTTGGTCTTCGCCGGAGGGCGAAGGAACGCAGACAGCCGCCATCGCTTCGAGCTTCTCCCGATAGAGAATCTCGGGACGTCGATAGGGCTTTCTTCGAGGAAGATCGCTTCGGCTCGCGTCTTCCGTGGCTCTCTCGGTTTTCATTTCTTTCATGATACCAAACCGGATTTCAGGGCCGATAGCTCATGGTGAAACCGAGCTGGAGACGGTCCTTCGTGAACGCGCGCACGTTCGACTCCCGATGGAGATAGTCGGAGGCAACACCCACCGTCCAGCGTTCGGTGACGCGCACGTCGAACGCGAGCCGGAAGGTCCGATGGTCGTCGAAGATCTCCTCGTTCGCCTTCCAGTGTTTCTTGAGGAAGTGGATAGCGGTTCTGTCCGATCGAGAATCCGGGGGTAACCGAAAATCGCTCGGTCATCTGATAGGTGAAGTTGGCCCCCACCCGGTTCTCGATGAAGAACCAGTTGTCGTCGAATATCGAGGGCTGGATGTCCCGCGAGTAGAGAGCCTGCAGACGCTGGCCCTCGCCGAATCCGAAAGTCACATCCACCGAACCGACGAGACCCGAGTAGTCGACGCGCTCGATCTCGATCGGAGTGACGCTGCGAAACCCCAGCAGGAAGCGTCCGTTGAGAAACGAGCCTGCCACGGGAAGCTCCCCGGTCAGCGGATCTCCTCCGGTCGGACTGAACTCGAAGCCGAAGCGTGCGCCGTACGAATCGGCGTCGCGCGAGGCGTCGCCGAATCGATACGTCTCGTAGAAACCCTCGGCCAGCGCGCGCGTCTTTGCGGTGAGCCGGCGCCCGACGTCGACGAATGCCCGATCTTCGTCCCGATCGAGCCGCGACGCGATCACGTCGTCCTCGAGACCTTCCTCGATCTCGAACGTCGACTGCCCGTAGCCGACTCGCACGAGATGGCGCCAGCCGAGCGCGAGGGATAGCGTGCCGTCGAGCTGGTTCGACCGTCTGCCGCACCGGAAAGTCGAACTCCGACGTGGGCCGCCCCGTCTCGTCGCGGAACTCGTCCGCCACCTTGAAGAGAAAACGGCGACCGCCAAAGCCGGCGCCAACCCGGGTGATGTCGAACCACCGCCGGAGCTCCGTTTGCTCGCGGTAGTAGACGTAGTCGACTTCCTGAAAGACGTCGACGAATCCGGCGGTCCCGAGCGGCGTTGCGAGCCGGATCCCCGGCCCTACCCGGGCGGTGATGTCGCTCTCCGCCTCCGGTGTCGAAAGCGCGTTCGAGTCGTAGCCGGTCGATATCTGCAGCGCCGGAGTCACGTAGGCTGGCCCGAGCCGGAAGAATCCTCGCCGTACGGAGTCGAGCTCGCCCCCGATGAGATCGACGGTCTGCGCCTCCACCGAAGACGCGGCGGCGAGGAAGACGACTCCGAGCGCCGCTCTCAGTTTGAGGATCAAACCGGAGAGTACTCCCGAAGCGAGCGGTCGGTTCCGAGGGAGCCCGACCCTACGCGCAGGAGAAGCTTTCCCAGAGTTCCGTGTCCGAAAATCTCGCGGATGAGCTCCCGATGCCAGTCGAAATCGGCCTTCTCCCGGATCAGAGTCTCGACCCCGTTCGAACGGGCGATGGCCATCAGCCGCTCGACGCCCCAATCGCCCACGAGCTTCACGCTCTTGCGAAGCTTCAACCCCGACGCGATCTCATCCTCGAGGAGCTCGCGCCAGCGCGTTTCATACACGGAAAGGCTCGCGGCGTCGAGGGTGTCGTTGGCAAGACAGCCTTCGAGCACGTCACCCGCGATCGCTCCGGTGAGCATGCCGTAGTAAATGCCGCCGCACGTCGTGGCCTTGATGTGCCCCGCGGCCTCGCCCACCACCACGATTCGATCCTCGTAGCTTCGCGGAAGAAATCCCAGAGGCAGCACGCTGCAGCGGATCGCGCCGACCGGACCTTGGATTCGTTTGGCGACGTCCGGCCGGGAGAGAAATCGCCGAAGGGTCGCCGGCCCGTCGCGCTCGCAAAGAAGACCGACTTTGGCCCGACCGGATCCCAAAGGAACCACCCAGGCGAAGCCTTCGGGCGCCCACTCGCGGCCGAGATGGACCTCGACCCGATCGGCGGCGACATCGAGCTCCGCCTGGACACCGAGCACCGTCTCCGGCATCTCGTCGAAGCCGAGCTTCTTCAAAAGAGGCATCCCCGCCCCCGTCGCCACCACGAGAGCGCGGCACGAAATCGTCTCGACGCCGTCCGAGCTGACGGTGACGCGGACGCCCGTTTCCGTCCTGCGCACGGCGGTCGCCCTCCGCCGCAGGAGAATCTCGGCTCCCGCGGCCCGGGCCCGGTCGCCGAGGTGGGAGTCCAGCTCGTTCCGGAGCACCACACGGGCGAGAGGCCGATCCGAGGAGAAGGCCCACCTTTCACCGCGCGGCGACACGAACTCGATCTCCGAGAGACTGTGCCGCGTGAGCGACTCCGGGAGATCGAAGCGCTCGAACGCCTCGAGTCCCACGATGCCGCTGCAGTTCACGGGGTTCCCGACCTCGTCGTGCTCCTCGAGGACCGCGACGCGGAAACCCGACTCGGCGACGCGCCGCGCAGCCGCGAGACCAGCCGGACCGGCGCCTATGACCAGGACGTCATACTCGTTCAAAATTTCTCACCTCTCACTTCCCACTTGCCGCGGAAAGTGATCCAGAACGAAACCAGGATGAGCTTGATGTCGAGCGCGAAGCTCTGCTTACGGACGTATATCCGATCATAGCGAAACTTCTGCCGCCTGGGAATGTCCCGCGGGGCGAAAATCTGCGCGATACCGGTGAGGCCGGGGATCACACGGTGGCGCTCCGTGAATCCTGGAATCTCTTCGAGACGAATCGAACGGCCGTCGCCCCTAATCTCGACTTCCTGGTGCGCGAGCGCCCGAGGGCCAACGAAGGACATGTCGCCGCGGAAGATGTTCCAAAGCTGGGGAAGCTCGTCCATCGCGGTCTTGCGCAGGATCCTTCCCACCGCGGTCACCCGCGGATCGTGCTCCCCCGCCTGGACCGTCCCGAACTTCTTGTCCGCGTGAGGCACCATGGAGCGGAACTTGTAGCTTCGGAAGGAGCGTCCTCCCTTCCCCACCCTCTCTTGCGAAAAGAAGATGGGCCCGCCGTCGCCGAGCTTGATGGCGAGGGCCGCCGCGGCGCCCACGGGAAGCGCGAGGACGAGCCCCGCGCCCGAGAGCAGGACGTCAAAGGCCCGTTTCGAGAGCGGCGTTTCCGCGGGAGCCGTGCGCTCGAGGTCGTTCCTGAAAGAGGTCATGGTAGGCGCGAACTTGCTTTCGGCGCTCGAAGTGGGCGGACGCCCGCCGTGCGTTCTCGCCGAGCTTTCGAGCGAGGTCGCGGTCGCGGTAGAGCCGCGAGATCTCATGGATCATTCCTCCAACGTCGCCGGGGGGGACGACGAGCCCGCACTCGTGCTCCCCGGTAATGGCTGCTACCTCGGAGTCCTCTTCGACCGCGGCGACGTAGGGCCGGCCCGCGGCGAGGATCCCGTAGAGTTTGCTCGGCACGATGTAGCCGGCGAGTCCCCGCTTCAAGGAAACGAGGAAGACGTCGCCGGTGGCGTAGGTCTCCCGCATGCGTTCGCGCGGCTGATAGGGAAGAAAACGGACGTTCGAGAGCCCTCGGCGCGCCGCCTCGTCCTCGAGCGGCTTTCTCCTCACGCCGTCCCCGATGAAGAGGAACGTCACCGCTTCGAGCCCGGCAGCAACGTCGAGAATGGAATCCAGGTTCTGCGAGAGGCCGATGTTGCCCGCGTGAAGGACCACGAACCGATCGTGAAGCCCTTGTTCCCGGGAGAACGGGTTGTCTTTCGGGCCGGGCGACAAGAGGTTTCCGTCCGCCCAGTTGTGGATCACGGCGACATTTTCCGGCGAAGCTCCTTTCCCCTCGACCAGCCTCCGCTTCATGGTCTCTCCGAGGGCGATGACCCGATCGGCGCGCCGGACGAGAAATCGGTTCACCCGTTCGAGAACCCAGTTGATCCGCTCGCTGCGGAAGTCTTCCAGGAGGTTCGCCACTTCGGGGAAGATGTCCTGACAGAGAAACACGAAACGCGCCCCCGTGCGCCTCGCCGTCGCCCAGGCCACGAGGCCGATGATGGGAGGGTCGGTCAGGCCCACCACCACGTCCGGCCGGCGAATCCGAAAGCTCGCCCAGAACGCGGAAAAGAAATAGCTGAGGTAGTTCGCGAAGCGGCCGAGAAAGTTCCGTCGAGCGAGGCGCGTTTCCCTGGCCCGCAGGATATCGACTCCCTCGTGGCGTTCTCGGGAGACAAGGCCGAACGAACGAGTACCGCCGCCCGCCACGACCTCGACTTCGCAGCCGTGCTCCCGCGCGAGATCCTGGCTGAGCTCGGTCAGTAACTGTCCGGTGGCCCCGAAGTCGGGCCAGTAGGAACGGTTGAAGAAGACGACTCGCATCAGCGCGCGCCGCCGCAGCGTCGATTTCTTCTTGAAATCAGGTGCACGCGCTCATCACCTCGCGCTTGATTGCCGCCGCTTTCTTCTCGAGCGCCTGGTTCCCAATGACCAGCACGTCCATGTCGGTGCGGAGGAAACAGTCGAGCGCTTCCTCCGGACGGTGCACGATGGGCTCGTTCTCGTTGAACGAGGTGTTCAACAAAACGGGAACTCCGGTGCGCTTCTCAAAAGCCTGAAGAAGCTCCCAGTACAGCGGATTCGTGTCGCGGCTCACCGTCTGGAGACGCCCCGAGCCGTCCACGTGGGTTACCGCCGGGATCAGAGCGCGCTTGTCCGCTTTCACCGGATACACCTGAATCATGAACGGGTCGCGAACAGCGCCTTCGAAAAAATCCTCGAGCCGTTCCTCCAAGATCGAGGGAGCGAACGGGCGGAACTTCTCGCGAAGCTTGATCTTCACATTCAGGACTTCGCGCATGTCGGCGCGGCGCGGATCCGCGAGGATGCTCCGGTTTCCGAGAGCCCGCGCGCCCCATTCCATCCGGCCCTGAAACCAGCCGACGATTTTTCCGGAAGCGATCTGCTCCGCGGTCCAGCTAGTGAGCTCCGACGTGCGCTCGAACCGGCGCGGTGAACCTTGGAGCGTCGTTTCGTCGAAAGAAGGCCCCCAGTACGAGTGCTTCATCTCGAAGCTCCGAGGCTTTCCGAGGACATGATTCCAGACGTAGAACGCGGCCCCGAGCGCCGTCCCGTTGTCTCCCGATGCCGGCTGAATGAAGATCTCCTCGAAAGGCGTTCGCGCTCGAATCTTCCCATTCGCGACGCTGTTCATGGCGCACCCGCCGGCGAGACAAAGCCTCTTCGAACGAGTCCTCTCGTGAAGCGCGTTCAGGACGTGGAAGTAACCCTCTTCGAAGACTGCCTGGAGCGACGCCGCGATGGCCTCGTGCCTCGAGGTGACAGGCTCGTCCGGGCGCCGGGCGGGTCCGAGGAGTTGCTCGAGCTTTTCGCTGAAGACGGGTCCAATGGTGGGCTCGCCTTCGTCCCAGGTCATCGAGACACCCTCGGACCAGTGCCGGAAGAACGGAAGCGAAAGCGAGAACCCGCCACCCGGCTCGAGCGTGACGAGCTTTCGAATCTCATCGACGAGCTCCGGCTTGCCGTACGGCGCGAGTCCCATCACTTTGTACTCGTCCCCATACTTTGGAAACCCGAGAAACTGCGTGACGGCCAGGTACAAGAGACCGAGCGAGTGCGGAAAGAAGATCCGGTCCAGGACGTCAAGCCGCGGGCCTCGCCCCATCGCGAGAGACGTGCTCACGAAATCTCCGAAGCCGTCGATGGCAGCTACCGCTGAGTCCTCGAAGGGAGAGACGAAGAACGCGCTCGCGAGGTGCGCCGGATGGTGCTCGACCCAATGAAGCCTTTCGCGCACGCGGGCCTCGGGGAGGGAAAAACTCGCGGCGATTTCGGAAGGAAGCTCGCCGATCCGGGACCGATTGCGAGCCCGGTCGCGAATCAGATTGAGCCCCGGCCGGCGGCGAAACGCATAGAGCGCCTTTCGCCACAGATGCGCTTTGGGATCTCGCGAGACAGCGAACCAATCGACGTCCTCCGGCTTCAGGCCTCCCATCTCGAGGCACGAGCGGATGGCCTCCTTCGGAAAGCCGGCCCAGTGTTTGACGCGTCGAAAACGCTCTTCTTCAACCGCGGCAACGAGCTCTCCGTCGCGGACGAGCGAAGCGGAGACGTCGCCGTGATAGGCGTTGATGCCCAGGACGTTCATTC
>CAWGBY010000027.1:0-22162 GCA_963820855.1 uncultured Acidobacteriota bacterium | reverse complement strand
AGGCTACGGCGATCCGAGGACGCGGGCGCGCGAGGCGGTGGAGCGCGACCTGCGCGAAGGCCTCATCACCGAGGAAGAGGCAAGGAAAGTGTTCGGGCTCGAGCGCGAAGCGCTGACTTGAGCCCACGGGACTTGACAGGGGAAAGCTCGTCCCGGGGAGCGGCCGCGAGTCGAAAATTCCCACAAGTCGATGGAACCTATGGCGCCGCGTTGACGTTACTCATCCCGAGGTAGCCCTATGTCCTCCCTCTGGCGCCCGCTCGAGTCCCTGATCCGCAAGCTTTCCCGCGCTCCACTCTTCACGCTCCTCTCGATCGTCACGCTCGCTCTCGGAATCGGCGCGACGTCGGCGATTTTCAGCGTGGTTCACGGCGTCCTGCTGAAACCGCTTCCCTTCGAAGAGCCGGAGGAGCTCGTGGGTGTCTGGCACTCGGCGCCCGGACTCGGCTTCGAAACTTTGAACCAGGCGCCGGCCTTTCATTTCACCTATCGAGACGAGAAGCGGGCGTTCGAGGACATCGGCATGTGGGCCAATAACCAAGTGACGATCACCGGCGTCGCCGAGCCGGAGAGAGTCCCCGCCATGAGGGTCACCGACGGAACGTTCAGCCTCCTGCGGGTGAGGCCGGCCGTGGGCCGTATCTTCAGCGCGGAAGACGACACGCCGGGAAGCGCCGAGACCGCCATCATCAGTCACGCGTACTGGCAGCGGAGGTTTGGAGGCGATGCGGGCGTCGTCGGACGAACGCTCGACATCAACGGTCGTCCGACGGTGATCGTAGGCGTGCTGCCGCCCGACTTCCGCTTCCTGCGCTTCGACCCCGCTGTCTTTCTGCCGTTTCGCTTCGATCGTTCGGAGCTCTTCATCGGAAACTTCAGCTACCAGGGGATCGCCCGGCTCAAGAAAGGATCCACCATCGAGGACGCGAACGCCGACGTGGCGCGGATGATTTCGCTCGCTACGGAGCGCTTCCCGTTTCCGAGCGGCTTGCACGCCCGGAAATGCTGAAAGAGGCGCGATTCGGCCCCAACGTCAGGCCGCTCAAAGAGGACGTGGTCGGAGACGTCGGGAGAACGCTCTGGATTCTGCTGGGAACCGTGGGCCTGGTTCTTCTCATCGCCTGCGCCAACGTGGCCAACCTCTTCCTGGTGCGCGCGGAGAGCCGCCAGCGCGAGCTCGCCCTTCGAACGGCGCTCGGAGCGAATCGAGCCCGCGTGGCGAAAGAGCTTCTCGGAGAAAGCATCACCCTGGGACTGCTCGGCGGGCTCGCCGGACTCGGCATCGCCTATGCCGCCATCCGCCTGCTGATCGCGCTCGCTCCGGATACGCTTCCCCGCCTCGAGGAGATCGGAATCGATTTCACCGTACTCGCGTTCACGCTTGTGGTATCGCTGGTCGCCGGGCGTCTTCTTCGGACTGGTTCCTCTCTTCAAGTTCACGCGGCCGAACGTCGCGGGAGCCCTGAAGGAAGGGGGGCGCACCGCGAGCGAGGGACGAGACCGTCAGCGGGCGCGAGGCGCTCTGGTGGTGACCCAGGTGGCGCTGGCGCTCGTGCTCCTGGTGGGCGCTGGCCTCATGATCCGAAGCTTTCAGGCGCTTCGCAGGGTCGACCCGGGTTTTGTCCGGCCCTCCGAGGTGCTCACCTTCCGTGTTTCGATCCTGGAAGCGCAGGTCGAGGACCCCAAGTTGGTGGCTCCGATGCATGAGCGGATACTCCGCAAGATCGAAGAAATCCCCGGCGTCTCTTCGGTAGGCGTGTCGTCTTCGATCACCATGGACGGCGACAACAGCAACGATCCGATCTTCGTCGAGGAGTTCCCGGTAGCGGCCGACCAGATTCCTCCGCTGAGGCGCTTCAAATGGGTAGCGCCGGGATATTTCGAGACCATGGGTAACCCGATCGTTGCGGGCCGTGGCATCTCATGGGACGACGTCCGGCTCGTGGCTCCCGTGGCGGTGGTCACCGAGAACTTCGCGCGGGAGTTCTGGCCGGATCCCGGCGCGGCGGTAGGCAAGCGAATCCGCGTGAATCCCAACGACAAATGGCGCGAGATCGTCGGCGTGGTGGGAGACGTTCACGACGACGGAGTCGATCAGAAAGTGACCGCGATCGTGCACTGGCCGATGTCGGTGAACGATTTCTGGGCCGAGATTTCGTTCGCCCAGAGGAACATGGCCTACGCGGTCCGGGGGAGTCGCGTGGGAGAAGCGGGTTTCCTCTCGCAGATTCGGGAGGCAGTCTGGTCGGTGAATCCCGACGTGCCGATCGCGAACGTCCAGATGCTCGACGAGATCCTGCGACGAGTCGATGAGCCGGACCTCGTTCACGCTGGTGATGCTGGTGATCGCATCCGGGGTGGCGCTCCTCATCGGTGCGGTCGGTCTCTACGGTGTGATCTCCTACGGAGTCACCCAGCGCACCCGCGAGATTGGAGTTCGCATGGCCCTCGGGGCGCGGACGTCGGACGTGAGCGGAATGTTTCTCCGCCACGCGGCGCTCCTTTCCGGAATCGGAATCGCCGTGGGACTCGTCGGCGCCTTCGGGCTCACGCAGCTCATGAGCTGCTCTCTTGTTCGACGTGAGCCCCGTCGATCCTCTGACCTACGGGCTGGTCTCGGTCGTGCTGGTCGCGACCGCCCTGATCGCGAGCTACATCCCCGCGCGGCGCGCTTCAGTCATTGACCCGACGCGGGCCCTTCACTGGGAGTAATCTCCAGCGCTCGTCTGGCGGCGTTCCGATCGGAAACGCGATGTTGCCGTCGGCATCGCGACAGAGGGTGTCCCGCGCGGAGCCGAGACCGCCGCCCAGTAGTACTCGGGATGCGGAAGGTTCCCATCCCATCCCAACCGAAGACCGGGCGCTTCCACCCTTCGCGAACTGAGGCCGGCCGCGGACAGAAACAGAAAAGGCCGGCGTGGATGGGACGCCGGCCAATTCACCGAGAACGAGCGGAATGACACTTACTTGCAGACGCTCGCGACGTGAAACTCCTCATTGAACCGGGCTCCTCCAAAGAACAGAAGCGAGCGTACTTCGATGCCAATCGTGTTGGCTGCCGGTCCAGGGATGATTTCGACCGTGGTGGGACCAAAAGGCACGTCCTTGTCGACGGACCCTCGCGTCGCCACCGTGGCGCAATCGGGGTTGACGTTGGCCCCGGTCACCATGGCGTACCTGCCGAGCGCGGACCTGTATGAGGAGACCAGGTTCGAGCCCCGGTTGGGCAGTCCCGTGCTGTTGACCACCGCGAGGTGCGCTTTGTTGGCTCCCGGGCAGATTGCGGCGAGGTGGAACGGCACTCCGTCCTGGAGTCCGCCCCCGGGGTTCTTGGTCTCGACGTAAACCGTCTTGGTGTTGGCTCCCGAGGCCGTATACACGCCCGACGGATTGAAGACGAGCTCGTTCGTCGGATCTCCGACCGTCGCCAGATACGCGCAGGCCTTTACATTCGTGCTGAAGGTGACCGCGTATCTCCCCACGCCAAGCTGACTGAGTGTGGTCCCGGGCGTCGAACGCACGAGATCCGCCGAGTATCCAACCACCGCGAAGCTCATCTTCGGCGCGGCGCAAATCGACGACCAGATGAAAGGGACCGTCGGTCAGTCCACCGCCCTGGTTCTTGGTCTCGACGTAGACCCCGTTGGGGCCACCGTGGCCTCCCGCCGTGTACGCCTGGATGGCCTGGGTGTACGCATTTGCGGTCGTTGCCAGGTAGGCGCACCCGCTTACGTTCGACGTGAACGTCACTTCGTATTGACCGCGTGGATATGTGGGACACACCAGCCACGCCGTTTCCACTGATCAGGTTCCCGCTGATACCGACGTTGGCAAACTTGTTCGGGACCGGCGCCGCCGCCGCCACCACCGGTAATGCCAAGCCGATGCTGACTGCGACCCACGTTGACAGGATGGTGCGGTCAGCGCCTTTTCGTTCTTGCTTTCTCATTGTTCCTCTCCTCTTACCCGGCAAGCATGCCCGCTCGACATGAGCGGGAGATTCCCGGCGGCCCGAACCGTTCGCGGTTTCTGGCCTTTCGCATATAGACGCGCAGAAGAGATGGAAAGAGTGTCAGTCATCTCGTCGACATCGCGGACTTGCAGTTTGGAGACGAGTGTAGCGGACCGCGCTACACCCGCGATCTCAGTCCGTGACGTTTAAGGGGGATGGGAGAGCCGCGAACGCTCCTCGGACAAGTGTCAGTGCTCGATGCGACTGAGGACGACGCGGAATCCGATGAACGGGCGGCGCGCGCCCGGGTCGACTCCGCCGCGAACGGCGGCGCGGACGTTCTGCTCGGTGTCTCCGTAGGATCCGCCACGCATCACCCAGAGGGCATCCGCGTCGAGGTCGATGTTGTCGTCCGTCGAATCGTAGGGGTAAGGCCGATAGGGGCTTCGGGTCAGCTCCCAAACGTTCCCGCTCATATCGGAGAGATTGAAGGGACACTCCGGGCACGTGAAGCTACCGACGCGCGACACGCCCGCGCCTCCGAAGTTCGCCCGATCGTGCCTTGGCTCGTTGCCCCAGGGAAAGATCCGGCCGTCGGTTCCCCGCGCCGCCTTCTCCCACTGCGCTTCGGTCGGCAGCGTCACGCGCCACCCGTCGCCGAGCAAGCGGCTCAGCGGCGGCGGAGTGTGAGACGAATCCCGCAGCGTCGTCTCGAGCCACCGGCCGTAGGCGAGCGCGTCGGGCCACGACACGAACGAGACGGGCCGATCCGGACTTCCGGCGAGCGCCTGTGCGTCGGCGTGGAATCCCGTCGCCTCGACGAAAGCGCGGAACTGCGCGACCGTGACCTCGTAACGACCGATGTAGAAGGCCGACAGCTCGACCGTTCCTTGATCGCTCGAAGTCGACCACCGCTCGTTCTCGAAGGCGCGCGGGTCGAGCTTCGAATCGCTTCCCATCAGAAACGGACCGGTCGGGATCTCGACGAATCCCAGGAGATCGTCGTCCGGCAGGAACCAGGCATCCGCGCGGAATCCCGGGAGCGCCGCGTCGCCGGACGCGACGGGCGGAGGCACCGCGGCCGTGGCGTGCGGCCGTTGAGAATACAGCAGTCCTGTCGCGACAACGATGAGAGCCGCGATGACCGCGACCCCTCTCGCGTCACTCCGGGGCGCCGGAGACTCGAGCGGGTCTTTTGCCGTTGTCACTCTCGGATACTCCACGATGTTCGGCGCCTGCGGCCTTCTGGCACGCGAAGGTCCATCGATGGTCGCAGGCGCGCGCATAGAGCTCGGGCTCCGGCATCTCCATCAGGTTCGGGCCGCCCTCGCGCAGCAACAACCGCAGGTCGAGGGCGCGCGGGTTTGCCCGGCTCGGACTCTCGGGAGTCAGGAGATTCAGACAGCCGGCCTGGAACCGAAGCTCGCACGCGCGCGCGAAAATAGCCGAGCGCGAGCTCGTCGTCGTTCGTCGTGATCTTGCCCTCCGTGTAATGGCGGCCGAGCTCGTTGCATGCCCATCCGGAATTGTCGCCGCAATACGTAGACTCGAGCCGCACCAGGCGCTCGCATGCGTTTCGACGGCCTTCGATACAGGCTTCCTCCCAGAACGGAAGCGTGTCGCCGCGATGCGTCCCATCGGTCGCTCCGACGCTCGCCATCACGAGGAAGAACGCCGCCCAGACCGCCATGTGCACCCGATTCGATCCCGCGAGACGAATCCACGACGTTTCGGGAATCGAGCGCACGAGGCGGTCAATCCATCGAACGCTCAAGTTCAAGAGCGGGACCGAGAGCAGCTTGTCGTAGAACGTTGGCACTCCCGCCGCCCCGAGGAGCGCGTAGAGGACGAGCACTCCCATTCCATACAGCACGCCGAAAACGAACTTCCCGGGCGGTGTCCGCGGCGAAGTCGAGGGGTCGGTAACCAGGAGGTGCAAACCGAGAAAGACCGCGGTCGGAATCTCCGAATCGATGAAATAGGGAACACCTGTCAGAGCCGAGTACAAAGCGCTCCCGCCGAAGAGCACTCCCGCCGCGGTTCCGGCAACCAGGGTGATCGAGAAGAAGTACATGACGACGAGGCCGATCGAGAACAGAAAGAGATAAATGTGCGGGGCGAGACTGAGGGTCGTCGCGATGTCCTGGCCCCAGGTGAGGTCGGTGGTGTTGGTCGCAATCAGCACTACCGAGAACAACGCGAGAGGAAACGCCGATGGATTGAAGATGTGGACCCGGCGGCCGTCACGGTTCCAGCGAACGAACTTCTTCCCCAGGAACCCGACCGCGATCATCAGGAACTGGAGGTAGAACCAGTCGTCCCGGAACCATAGAAACAGGTTGGTGCTGAAAACGATCGGGAATGGGCCGAGGCCGAGAACGTATTTCTCCCGGAGCGTCCATGCGAGGAGCATGTCGAAGGCATAGGCGAATACGAGCTGCGCGATCAGAAGCCACGCGTAGTCGTATACCGGACGCCAGTGGTAACCCCAGTAGGCATATACCGAGAACTGAACGGCCGCCTGGACATAGTGCTGCGCGCGCAGCTCGATCGCGGAGGAAAGGTCCGAGAGATTCGCCCTCGCGCCTGACTCGGAGAAACAACCAGGCTTGCCAGACGATCAGAACCGCGGCCGCGGCCCAAAACGACCGGTTCACGACGGGACTCTCCGAAACCCGCGGCACGAACGACAGCATCGCGAGCCCGAACGTCAATGCGAGTCGGCAGCCAGAGCATTCGCCGTTTGGGTTCGGCTGAGGTCGTCGGTTTTGCGGGTTTTTTTCGTGTTCTGGATGCCATCGATCGAGGTCGCGCTGCCTCGTTCTACAGCAGCGGAAGTTCCCGCGCAAATGGCGGCCGCAACCGCGATCGACCTAGACGGTGATGACGACTTTTCCCCGGGCGTGGCCTGCTTCGAGATACCGGAGAGCGTCAGCGAACGTCGCTCAACGGGTAGCGTCTGTCGATAACAGGCACCACTTTCCCTGTTTCGAGAAGCTCCTTCAAGAAAAGCAAATCGTTCTTGCTCATTCTCGCCATGATGAAGCCCATCTTGTTGCCGGTCATGGAGTACCAAGGTCCGACGAGCAAGACCTGGAACAGGCGAGCGATCGAACCGCCGACCAGGACGTAAATTCCTTCAGGACTCAATGCGCGCCTGTAGTCAGCAATCGAACGATATGCCGCCGCATCCAGGATCAGGTCATAACGCTGTCCGTTCCTGGTGAAATCCTCCCGCGTGTAGTCGATGACGTGGTCCGCACCGATGGATCGCACCAGTCCAGATTCCTCGTGCTGCACACGGCCGTGACCTCGGTTCCGAACGCCTTGGCAATCTGTACCGCGAAGGTGCCAACACCACCCGACGCGCCATTGATCAGAACCTTCTGACCTGGCTGAATGCGTCCTTTGTCGCGAAGTCCCTGGAGGGCGCTGATGGCCGCGACCGGTACTGCCGCCGCTTCCTCGAATGTCGTGCCGGTCGGTTTCGGTACCAATCGATCCTCACGGGCGCACACGTACTCGGCGAACCCGCCGTAGTCGCTCGTGCCGAATACGGCATCGCCCGGCTGAAACTCTTTTACGTTCCTGCCAATCGCTTCGACCTGACCCGCCACGTCGACCCCGAGTATCTTGTTCTTCGGTTTCAGGAGCCCACCCATCAAGCGGATGAAGAATGGGTCGGCTCTCAAGGAACGCCAATCCAGCGGATTCGCGGACGCCGCCTTGACTCGAATCAGTACTTCATCGTTCCCAGGGGTCGGGTTTTGGACCTCTTCGCATCGGAGCACGTCGGGCGAGCCGTACTCGTGGTAGACGATCGCCCTCATGTCGCGACCGTTACGTGGTTGGCATCGGAAGCCGGAACGCCGCCATTTGTTCGCCGTTTCGAACCAGGAGGACGTCGCCGACCAGCACCGGGTGGTTCCAGGTCTTGCCCTCGATCGCCGGGAACCGCGCGATCTCGCGGAACTCGTCGGGGGACGCCTCGACGAGCGCGAGCTCACCCTCCTCCGACAGCACCAGCAGCAAGCCCTGATCGTGTAACAAGAGGAACTGGCCGTGGCCGTAGCGCCCGCCCTTCCACTTGCGCTTGCCGTCTTCGAGGTCGATGCACGAGAGGATGCGGCCGTCGAAGCCGAAGGCATGACCTTCGTGAACCACCGAGTCGTTGAAGAAGGGCTTCAGCCCCTTCGATGTCCAGCGCTCCTCGACGTTCCATCCGTCGGCTCCGTGGCCGACCGAGATGCGGCGCGTGCCGATTCCTCCCATGGCGTCGGCGGAGCTGATCAGGAGGTCGCCCTCCGCGATGAGCGTAGGCTGCACGATGCGGAAGCCCGGCCACGAATGCTCCCAGAGGAGCGTGCCGTCGGCCGGCGCCACGCTGATCGCGCCGGTTGCGTTCAGCAGCAGGACCTGCTCGACTCCGTCGATCGTCAAGAGCTGGGGAGAACTGTAGCCACCGCCGCCCTTCGGCCCGATCCAGCGCGGCTCGCCGGAGGCGAGCTCGTACGCGACGAGCCGGCCGGCCGCGGCGACGATGACGACATCGTCCACCACCAGCGGCGAGCTTGCGAAGCCCCAGCCCGGAACCTGTGCTTCGGCGTCGGACGCGACGTCGCGTGACCACAGGAAGGTGCCTTCGACGGCGTCGAGGACGTTCAGGATTCCCGTAGCGCCGAAAGCAAAGACGCGACCGTCGCTGGACCGTCGGCGTTCCCCGCGGACCGGGGCCGCCGTTCGACTCGTAGAACCGGACCGGGTCCCGATGCATCCAAAGCGGCTCGCCGGTTCTCGCGTCGTAGCAGGCGACGATTTCGTCGTCGCCGCGCTGCTCCTGCGTATACAGAAAGTCGCCGCTCACCGCGAAGGACGACCAGCCCGGACCGATGGGCCGCCGCCACAGCTCGACCGGCGGCGACTGGGACCAGTCGGTCGCGATTCGCAGGTGCGGGATCACGCTATCGCGGGCGGGTCCGCGAAAACCGGGCCACTCGGCTTCTGCTCTGGCCTCAACGGATGGCGGCGCCGGTTGAATCGGCTCGGCAATCTCGGCAATCACGTCTGCGGCGGGAGCCGGGAGCGAAACCTCGGGAGTCTGTGCTTCGGCCGGAGCGGGCTCCGGCGCGCTCGGCTCTTCGCGCTCGACGGCGGCCTGGGCCAGGAGCCGGTCCTCGGGAGTAGAAGACCACCGCCACGCGAGTTGGGATTGACCGTCGCCGCTCACCCCTCCCGTTCGAAGGAGCGTCCAGAAGCCGCACGCGAGGAGGATGGTCCCGATCATCGACGCCCACCGCGCTGCGCCCGAGAGGCGACGAGCGGCGACTGCCCACACAGCGAACGCGAGGCCAAGGAGCGTGACCGCGTGAATGTAGAACAGGTTTCCCATGCCCGCCGTCGCGACGGACACGTGAAGGAAGGGCTTCGTGGCGGCGACGGCGACGACCATGAGGAGGACGGCGCCGATGCGCTCCCACCAGGGCACGCCGCTGAAAAAGAGCCACCATACGAGGATCAAGAGCGCGCCGAGGAGTCCACCCACGAGGCCCAATAGAAAGGCCTCGGGTACGAAGAAGGGGATGAGATAGCTCGCGACCAGCAAGGCGATGACCGCGCTCGGCCAAAGCCGGATGAATTTCTTTCGAGACAAAGTTTATTCCTCCCGGAGAGCCTGCACGGGATCGATCTCCGCGGCGCGCCACGCGGGAATCGCGGAAGCGAGGAGCGCCACGAGGGTGAGGAGCAGAGCCACGAAGCCGAGCGTCCCGATGTCGGTGGGCGCCACGTCATGGAGAAGTCCGGAGATGAGCCCGGCAAGGAGAAAGGATGCCGTGAGTCCGATGCCCAAACCGAAGAGCGCGAGAAGCGCGCCCTCCTTCAGGACGACGTGCATCAATACCGATCGATCGGCACCGAGGGCTGCGCGGACTCCGAATTCGTGCGTCCGCTGGCTGACCCCGAACGCCAGCACTCCGGCGACGCCCACTGCCGCTACGGTGAGAGCGAGGACGGCGAATGCGCCCACCAGGGTCGCGTTCAATCTCTGGGGGGAGATCGATTCCGAACGGATCTGCGCGAGCGTCTTGACGTCCACGACCGGCTGCTCCGGATCGAGCTTGCGAATCAGGTCCAGGATCGGGCGCACCACCATGTCCGGCTCGGCCGTGCGAACGAAGAGCGAGCCGGCGAGAGGCACCTCGGTAGTGGGGTTGAAGGCCACATGCGGCACGGCCTCGGCGACACCGTAGTCCTTGGCGTCGGAGACGACGCCCACGATCGTCCGGTACTCGTCCGTCACTCCCATGAAGTGCAGCGTCTCGCCTCTCCAGCCGATGCGCTTTCCGACGACTTCCCGATCCGGAAAGTAGTGATCGGCCAGCGCCTGATTCACGACGACCACTTTCGGTGCGTCCCGTGTGTCGGTGGGTTGGAACGTGCGGCCCTGAACCAGCGTCATTCCGAGCGTCTCGAAGTAGCCGCCGCTCACGATGCGAAAGTCAGCCTGCGGCGGCTGCGCTCCCGGCTCGGTCGGTCGACCTTCGATCTCGAACGAGATCGCGGAAAGCCCGGCGAAAACTCCTTGCGGCCTGTCCTGCAAGGGAATCAAGCTGCCGAGCGCCGCCGAGCGAACGCCGGGAAGAGCCGCGACCCGTTCCAGGATCGTCCCGTGGTGCGCGAAGAGATCACCCGGCGTCGACGTGCCGTAGTTGATCGGAATGTTCATGGCCAGCACTTCCTCGAGAGCGACGCCGCCATCGTCCCGCTGAAGCTTCTTCAACGTTTCGAGCAGGAGCCCGGCGCCGACCAGGAGCACGAAGCTGACGCCGATCTGCGATACGACGAGAAACCTCTGGATGCGCCGGCCCGCGACACCGGCCGTCGAACGCGTGCCCGAAAACCATCCGAGGCTTCGGGAGCCCGTGCCCGGCAGACGCGGCAGGAAAGCGAAGAAACAGGCGGCCGCGAAGCCGACGACGAGCGCGGCTCCGAGCACGGTCGTATCGACGGAAATCTCGGAGGCGCGGGTCGAGTAGCGCGCGATATAGGAGGCCAGAAGATCGACGCCGGCGACCGCCAGCAGCACGCCGAGCGCGGCGCCCGCAATCGACGGAACGAGGTTCTCGAGAAGCAACTGGCGCCGGAGGGTCCAGGTCTTCGCACCGAGTGACACGCGAAGCGCGAACTCGTCGTATCGGCGCATTACCCGGGCGAGGGTCAAGTTCGCCACGTTCGCGCAGGCAATCATCAAAACGAACGCGGCGACTCCGAGGAGCATGAACATCGTGGGCCGCGCCTCGGCGGCGAGCTCGTCGCGGAGACGGGTGACGGTCACGTCGTAACCGCGCGTTTCATCGTACGCCTCGGGATGCTCGTCGTGCAGGCGGCGGGTAATCGCCTCGACCTCCGAGCGGGCCGATGTCAGGCTCGCGTCCGGCGCGAGGCGCGCGAAAATCTCGGTCATCCGGTGGACCCGATCGTGGGTCATGGCGGCGCTCAGATGGTGCGGGCTCACGACCATGTTGACGTAGACATCGGTCCGTTCGGGATACGGAGGAGCGGGCTCCGCGACCCCGATGATCTCGACGCTCCGGTCGTTCATCGTTACCGTTCGACCGATGACCGCCGGATCGGCGCCGAAGAGGCGGTGCCAGGAGTCGTGGGTCAGGACCGCGACCGCTGGCGCCGCTTCTCCGTCCTCGCTCCTCGAGATGACCCTCCCGAGGCGGGCACCGAGCCCCATGACGTCGAAGTAGTTTCCAGTGACGATCCCGGCGCGCACCCGCTTCGGGTCGTCGACGCCGAGCATCGTAAACGGCATCACGGAGAACTCCGCGACGGCTTCGAGACTGGGACTATCCGTCCGGTAGTCGTGGATCTCGGGAACGGAAAAGGTGGCGTTGTCGATTCCCACGAGCTTCGCGGAATGACGCAGGTACACGAGGCGATCGCCGTCGCGATACGGGAGCGGCCGGAGCCAGACTCCGTTCACCACGCTGAAGATGGCGGTGTTGGCGCCGATTCCGAGTCCCAGCGTCAGAACGAAAGCAAGCGTATAACCCGGGCTTCGCGCGAGCCCGCGGACAACGACGTCCAGATCGGAGACCAACTGGGTCCAGTTCGAGAACCGGCCCGCAGGCGATCGGAAGGCGCGAACGAGTCGGCGCCAGACAGAAACGTTGGCTTCCGGATCGATAAAGCTCGGTGCCTGGTGAAGCCCATAAGCACGAGCGACGCGCGAGGGCGTCCCGAACCGCGAAAGCGCCGTCGTGGTTGCGGTCTCGCTCGGGAGGCCGCGCTCGATGAGCTCCTCGATCGCGTCCTCGAGATGCGCCTCCGTCTCCTCGAGAATCCGATCGATCCCCGGATGGCTCGGCTCTACGCGAAACCGGACGGCGAGCTCTTTTCTCAGTGCGAGGAGAAATGCCTCCAGCTTGCGCGATTTTTCCGAGGGCGTGCTCATACCGTATCCAGAACCGATTTCACGGCTCGCGCGAAACTTCCCCACTCGAGACGTTCCCGCGCGAGCGCATCCTTGCCAGCCGGAGTCAGGTCGTAGACACGGCGCCGACGTCCGCCGACCTCGGCCCACGAGCTTTCGAGCAGCTTCTTCGATTCCAGCCGGTGCAGCGCCGGGTAGAGCGTTCCTTCAGGAAGGTCGAGTGCTCCGCCGCTCGCTTCCGCGAGCCGACGGGCGATGTGATAGCCATGGGCAGCTCCGGCGCCAACTACCGCCAGCAGCAGGAGTTCCAGGTGTCCCTTGAGCGTTTCTCTGTTCATACCTTGTGATACTACACCTCGCTATACGAGGTATACAAGGCAAAGGTTCAATATCCCTGGGACGAGGCAGGCGAGCCTCTACTGGAAGTCGCGGGGAATGGTGTCATTCCACGTCTTCTCGCGTTTCAGCACTCCGTTCTCGAGAAGACGCCGCGTATAGGTGTAATAGAAATTCTCGAGGTCGCTCCGGAAAAGGAGCTCTCCTTCCCAGACGAGCGTTCGCCCTTCCAGCTCCACGACCATGCGGTGGCTCCCGCGCATCGAGGTCTCCGCGGGGTTCTTGTCGTTCGTCTCGTGGGTGATGGTTTCGTGGAACCGCTCCGTGCCCCAGGGATGCTGGTCGGTGCCCTGATTCGTCGCGATGATTTTCGCGGCGCCCGTCTGCGGGTTTCGCTCGATCGAAGAGACCTCGCCGTAGCCCGAGGGCGTCCCTTCCTCCAGGCGCTCGAATCCCGTCAGTTGAGGACCGGTCTCGGGCGGGAGAAAGGAGGGACGGGGACGGTTCTCGAAAGGTACGACCGGCAGCAAGACGCGCGTGTCCCCTCCGAGGTGGAGCGTCGTCGTCATCAGGTAGGGTGTCGGCCACATCATCGGCCACTGCGCGTTCGATACGGCGAAGCGAATGCGGTGCCCTTTGGGAAAGACCCACGAGGTGAAGTGCATCTCGATTTCCAGGGGGAATCGAACGCCTGGCTCGATCGCTTTCGGCGCGGTCGCCGATTCCCGGTGAGTTCCGTTGAACCCGGCACCCGCCACCTGCGTGACGGTGCCGTCCGGAGCGATGTCGGAGAGTCGCACGAACCAGTTCGCGCGGGGCGCATCGGCCGACACGCTGAGGAGGGCTTTCGGAAGCCCGAGGATCTCGAGGTCTTCCGAAAGCGGCTCGGTGTCGTAGACCAGACTGAACGCGTCGGTCGGTCTTTGATCGTGGGCCGCGTCGCCCCACCACATGACCGGGCCGCCGGCCTCGACGCCGTTCGAAGGCACGTAGCGGAGCAAGTGCGCGGCGGTATCAGGTGTCTTCTCGGAAAGCGCGTGGCTCGACTGGGGGTAGAGCGCCCGGTCTCGGATGCGCGCGATCGGCCAGCCGTCTTCCCATCGAAAGTCGCCTTCGACCCTTTCGAGGTACGGACCCGGCGCATGCCACTTTCTCACGAAGACCGCGAAGCGCGGCTCATCGAGGATTCCCGTGTCGCGCCCCTTGAGAAACTGATCGAACCATCGCACGGCCTCGTGTCTCCACTCCATTCCCGGCTCGGGGTACGGATTGTGGGGAAACGCGTGAGACCACGGCCCGATCATCGCCTTCACCGGCGCCTTGGCGTGCTCGAGGATCCGGGGGATGCTGTCGCGGTAGCCGTCGTACCACCCGCCGATATGGAACGACGGAATGCGAAGCGAATCGTAGCGGGCCTTGAGCGCGGTCCGATCCCAGAACGGTCCGTCGCGCTGCTGCCTCTTGTAGGTCATCATCCAGGGCCGCGTGTCGAAGCGGTCCCGAAAGTTCGCGTCGTCGATCTTGTAATCCGGCGCTCCGGGACGGGCGTTGTCGAGGTCCTGGCTCATCTCCCAGGAGTCGACGTGGATGACGCCGTCCATATAGTGCACGTCGTCTTGATAGAGGTCGTCGGTCGCATCGACGGCGATGATGGCCTTGAGCGCGGGCGGATTTCGCATGGCCATGTGAATCGAGTTGAAGCCGCCCCAGGAGATGCCGAACATGCCGACGTTTCCATTCGACCAGTCTTGCTTCGAGAGCCAGTCGATCACGACCTCGCCGTCTTCCTGCTCTCGATCCGTGTACTCGTAGTCGATGAGTTTCCCCTCGCTCGCGCCCGTTCCCCGGATGTCGACGCGCGCGACCACGTAACCCCGGCGCACGAAATAGGAGTAGAGCGAGTAGTTCCTTTGTCGGCTCTCGTTCTTCCGGTAGGGGAGATATTCCAGGAGCACGGGAAACTGTTCGCCGGGAGCGCCGCCGGAGGGCGTGAAGAGGTCCGCGGCGAGGCGGACTCCGTCGGCCATCGGGATCCACGCTTCCGAGACGACGATCTCGTAGTCGGGAGGGGAGGGCTCGGCGGCGGAGAGGGCGAGAGCGAGGAGTGCGAATCTCATAGGGAGAGAAGATAGGGGAACGACCCTCAAGGAGACAACTGCGCCCCGAGCCACACGGCGATTTGTTCGGAGAGAGACGACGACCCGCGAACGAGATCGGAGCCGTGGGCCGAGCCGGGCACGATCCAGACCTCCGCGTGGGAGCTCCGCTGCACCGCTTCGGTCACTTCGGTCACCCGCCGCTCGTCCCTGGACCGGACGTAGAGCCAGGGGATTCCCGAGGGATCGATTTCCGCGATCGTCTCGTCGCTCAACGATCCTGGCGAGAGGACCGCATAGGGCGCGGCCTTTCTTGTAGAGGCGACCGGCTTTTCCGACAAACTCACCGCTGTAGCTCGCGCCGACGAACGCAATCCTCGCGGGATCGATGCCGTCGAGACCTTCGAGATAGCGAAGCGCGGCCACGACGTCCCGCTCGGTCCCCTCGAGGAGGTCGAGTGTTGCAGGATCGTCGTCGGGTAGGAACCGGCCCTTGTTGATGCTTTCCCCATGCGCCCGCAGGTCGAGTCGCCAAGACGCGATCCGCGGATCGCGAGCTCTCGAGCGAGCTCGATATACGCGGATCGATTGCGCGCGGCGCCGTGGAGGACAACGACAGCGGGGACTGGCGGCCGTTCGCCTTCGGGCCGTCGAAGCTCGCCGACGAGGCGCCAGCCGTCACTCTCGATCGCGACCGGCGTGTCCTCCGAGCTCATGCTCTGACTTGCGAGTCCGAAAAGGGTGAGGGTCGCGAGGAACAACGCTACAGACGTCATTCGCTGATTCTAATGATCCCGTTCGAACCGGAGTACCGAATCGGGTTATTGGGGCGGCCGCGCCTAACGCGCGCGCGAAACGCGGCGAAGGCGGGCTTCGCTGTAGAGCTCGAAGTCCTTTCCCGGCTCCGCGAGCTCGAATCGCTCGATGAGCTGGTCCGGCCCGGTCAGCACGTAGGTTTCGCGCCCGCGCCATCCGGGAGGGATATTCTCGATCGCCTCGGTGACGAACGTGATGGTCTTTCCGTCTTCGCTCGTGGACTCGTGGACGTACTGGTTCACGAACCCTTCCACGTGGAACTGCCGCAGCACGTGCTTGCCGCGGGCCGAATCGAAGCTGATGTAGCCGACGTCGCGGTGGTCCTCTCCGGGGTTTCCCTCTTGAGGAGCGTAGACGGAGCGGTTCTTGACCTCGATGAAACGACCGTCGAGAACGAGCGCGTATTCGCGGCTCACCCGGCTCTTGCCGGGCTTGTCCTTCGCCCTCGCCTTCCCAGGATCCGAGGAAGAAGCGGAACGCCTCGAAGCGGTCCGGCTCCGTCGGAGTTTGCGCGCCGACCAGCATCCAGTACAGGGCGAGTGCCTTCATGGTCCGTTCTCCTCGGATCGTTTTCCGCCTGAAGCGGGACGTAGATCTCGGTCCTCAATCCTCGCCGCAAAGCAAAACCCCCGGGGGCTTCCCCCCGGGGGTTCCAATCTCTAACTGAGAAAATCGGACCTGCTTCTAGAACTCCCAGCGGATGCCGAACCGGACGGTCCGCGGATCCAGAAGTGCGATCACTTCGTGGTATCGCGACCCCGAACGGTTCCGTGCGTTCGTGACCATGTCGGAGTTCGTCAGGTTGAAGATATCCAGCATCGCGGTGACGCTCCCCGGCCTTCCGAGCGCGAACGCTTTCTCGACGCGGATGTCGAAGATCCCGACGTTCGGCGCTCGGTTGGCGTCGAAGGCCTCGGCCGGCATGACCTCGGCGCCCGCGTTGGGAAACGTCAAGCTCAGCTCGCGCGGGTAGTTGAAGCCGCTCTGGAGCTTGTAGGACGCGCTGACACCGATGTCGTACGCGAAGACGTAGCGGCCGACGAGCTTGTAGTTCCAGATCGAGGTATTCGCGATGCCGAGATAGCGCTGGTTCGGGCGCCAGAGCCAGGTGGATGGATTGATCGCGGGCTGCAGCGCGCGCAGCACGCCGAGAGTGCTGGTGGAGCTCGCGCTCCGCGCCAGTCCGTGAGCCAGCTGTACTCGAACGACGTCAAGAGCAGCCACTTGTCGCTGAACCGTTTGTTCACGCCCGCTTCGACGGTGTGGTAGTTGCCGTAGTTGTCGGGCATGCCCTCCACGTTCCCGGGATTCGTGAGCGTGCGGTCGCTGGGGATACCCGCGGGCCGATCGAAGAGATTGAGCACCTGATCGTCCCCGGTGCCGGCGACGTTGTCGGCGCCGATGTCGTTGAACCGGAAGGGAATCGTGTACCGGTCGTAGCGAGCGAGGTCCACCTCGCCCCAGCCGTTCCTCTGGTTCTTATAGACGTAGGAGCCGCGGAGCGAGAAGTTCTCCCTGAGCTCGTGCTCGACGTGGAACGAGACCTCGTCG
Source organism: uncultured Acidobacteriota bacterium (assembly GCA_963820855.1). GTDB lineage: Bacteria > Acidobacteriota > Vicinamibacteria > Marinacidobacterales > SMYC01 > DAISKN01. The sequence goes on along the minus strand of CAWGBY010000027.1, from coordinate 4,971 downwards.
CCGTACGCGGGCTCGAGATCCCGATCCACCCGAACGAACCCGGCGCCTCCCTGCGTTCTCAAGAGAGCCCCGAGCTCGGGCGACGTCGTGAGAGAGCCGTTCGGTCCCGGATCGAGGATCCGGTTTCCGTTGAGATCCGTGAACCGATATACGCGCTGGGCCGCACCGACCGGGTTCTCGTGAGAACCGATGTCCGTGGAGGGGTTGAAGTAGAACCTTCCGTAGAACCCCTTCACCACGGTCTTGCCTTCGCCCGTCAAGTCGTAGGCGAAACCGAGACGTGGCCCGAGGGACGTGAGGGACACGATGTCGGTCTGGCTGGTCGAGACCGGCGGGAAGAAATCGCTCTGCTCCGGCGTGAAGCTTTGCTCGGGGTAGCTGATGCCGTACCGGTCGAAGCGCAGGCCGAGGTTCAGCGTGAGGCGGTTGTTGACGGTCCAGGAGTCCTGCGCGTAGAACGCGACGTCCCGAACGTGTCGTCGATTCCCTCGTTCGGCGTGTTGTAAAGCCAGACCTCCTGGGGGACGCCGGCCCTGTCCTGATAGAAGATGTTCTCCGGCTGGAAGCGCAAGAACGATCGCTGTTCGTTCTGAATCTCGGTCCCGAACTTGAAGTTGTGGCTCCCGGCCCACTCGTCCTTGAAGTAGGAGACGCTTCCCGAGAACTGCGGCTTGATCGTCGTTCGATCGTGATAGTACGACTTGGCTCCCGAGCGCTGGCCGGTCGCGAGATCGATCCGTCCGACGGGAACCCCTTCCGTCGACTCGGACTGCGTCGAGCTCGGGAAGAGCGGGAAGTAGTTCCCCCAGTGCGCGAACTGGAAATCGAGGAAGAGCTCGTTCGAAGGCGTGCTCGTCCACTCGACCTTCCAGGGCCGGTTCTTCGACGACTGCCACCAGGCCGTCTCCGTGGGAGTCGCGAGCGAGAGCTCCCGGAGAGGCTGCAGCTTGGTCCTCTGATTGAAGAAGCCGATGATCTGGTTTCTCGAGTCGAGCTGGTACGTGCCCTTGAGCGTGTAGTTCTTGAGCTGGCTCTGCGCCGTGTCCGGAAGCCCGAGGATGACCTTGTACTGATTGTTGTCGCGATAGCTCCCGAAGAACCACGCCTTGCCCTTCACGATCGGGCCGCCGCCGTTCACGTTGAAGTCGTACTGCTTCGTGATGGGGTTTCCCGCGGTGAGACCGGCTGGCGGGCGCCTTGAATCCATCCGAATTGACGCCTCCGCCCGTGCGGAACTCGTCGGGGACGTTGTCGCCGACCGTGTCGTCGTTCTCGTAGTCGTAGTAGACGCTCGCCGAGAAGTCGTCTCCGCCGGACTTGATGGTCAGGTTCAGGAACGCTCCGGGACCCGTCTGCTCGCCCATGTTTCCGGCGCCGCCGATGGAGAACTCCTCGAAGCTTCCGAAGTCGAAATATCCGGCGTTCGCGTCCTGGCCCTCGGTGACGTTGATGCCCTCGAGTAGGGTCTTGTTCTGCCCCGCGAATCCGTAGGTGGAAAAGCCCGTCTGCGTTCCGGTGTGCGAGCCGCCGACGTCGTAGGACTGCATCTGGAATCCCGGCGCCTGTGCCATGGCCGCCCAGATGTCCCGGGCGTTCGGGATGTCCTCCATCAGCTCCTTGGTGAAGCTCGTGCCGACGTTGGTGTTCTTCACGTCCACCACGGGCGACTCGCCGGTGATGGTCAGCGTCTCTTCGACTCCCGCGAGAGGCATCTGGGTGTTGATGGTGACCGTCGTGGCGAGACTGACCCGGATTTCCTCACGCCGCACCGTTTGGAAGCCGGAAAGCTCGAAGACGAGCGTGTAGGCTCCCGTGGGAAGCGCCGGAAAACGATAGCCGCCGTCAGCTCCCGTCACCGTGACCTGGGGCTGGATGAGAGCCGGACCCGAGACGGTGACGGTGACTCCCGGGAGAACGCCTCCCGTGTTGTCCGTCACCGCTCCGTCGATGCGGCCGCGGAGCTCCTGAGCGCCGGCGGCGCCTGCCGCGACCGCCAGAGCGACGAACAGGCAAGTCCAGAACCTGCCAGACATCTTCATATTAGAGATCCCTCCTGCACATCAGCTGATGCCTGCGCACAAAGCAATTGTCATGCCTCAATTTCCAAGTCTCATTCTGGATAGAATAAGTCCCTATTTCATATCTGGTTGCGGAGGAGGGGCCGGGAGGGCGTAACGAATCCATCCACCGGATCGGATCGAGAATCCATCGGGTTGGATTACCTCAACAGGAACCGCAGCATGGCTCGCGCCCTCTCGAGACGAATCTGCATCCTTCGTCTGCTCGGCTGCTTCTTCGAGCCCGCGGTACCCTTCGAGGTTTCGAGGATTCAGGTCCACGGCGCGCTCGAAGAGCTCCGCCGCGCTCGCGGCGTTGCCGGCGGCGAGCTCGAGCTTTCCGAGGTTTCCGAGCTGGATCCAGTCCTCCGGGTCGATGCTCGAGAAGCCTCTCGAACGACTCCCGCGCGAGGTTCTCGGTTTCCGAGCTCCGCATGGGCGATGGCATGGACCTGAAGCGCCCGCACTTCATCGGGGTCTCGCGAGAGAATCGACGCGCGCTCGCGGGGCGCCCGGTCGAGCTCTCCCTCGCGAAGCCGGGCTTCCGCGAGAAGTGCCGCGGCTTCCGCGTCGAGCGGATCGGCTCGAGCATGAGCTCGCGAATACCGCGCCATCGCGGCCTGCGTCTCCTCGGTCTCCCGATACGTCGGCTCCGAGTAGAAGAGCCTCGCGCTTCCGGGATCGACTCGGGCGCGAGGGCTGCGTCATCGAACCGTCCGAGACGGCGGTAGAGAATCCCGAGCGATAAAGCGGCTCGCCGCGGCGGGCCTCCGCCATCTTGCTCAGCTTCCGCTCGGCCTCGTCCGCCCGTCCCGCGCGAAGCGCTGCGCGAACGAGACCTTCGTGCGCCGCTCGAAGGCCGGATCGCTCCGCCGACGTGGTCGAACATCTCGAACGCCCACTCGAAGCTCTCGGCTCGCTCGAGCGCCTCGGCCCGGGCGAGCAAGATCCTCGGCCGATGGACTCGAACAGCGGCGTCGAGGCATCGCGTCGCCGATGCCGATCGACTCGATCGCCCGCCGGTTCTCGCGGCTCGTATCTTTATGAAGAGTCCGTGCGGCTCGAAACTCGAGGAGCGGCCGGTCGTCGGTATGCCGCTCGGCCTCGCGCGCCCACTCCGAGAGTGGTGGCGTCGAGGCCGCGAAAAGCGCGCCGAATCCGTAGCTCCCGCGAACGCCGACTTCGAAGGTCCTCTCGCACTCGATCGCGATTCATCCGGCTTTCGAGCTCCGACGAGCCCACGAGAGGCAAGTCCTCCTTCGCGCCCAACAGCAGGACGTCGCTCTCGCTCAAAAGCAACAGAGCGGCGCTCTCGAACGCGTCGGTGAAGCTCGCGACGATGGTCCTCAATTCGCTCTCGTTCATGTTGTAGATGTGGGCCCACTGGCAGAAGAGTCCGCCTGGCGCGAGCCGGTACCGGGCGAGCACGAAGAACTCCCGGGTGAAGAGACCCGACACTCCCGCCATCCAGGGGTTCGACGGCTCGGAGATGATGACGTCGTAGAGCTCCTCGGAGAGCAGCAGATGGTTCCGTCCGTCGCCAACGACGAGGCGAAAGCGCGGATCGCTCCGGGGGCGGTGATTGAGCTCGTCGAAGTACCGCGACGCCTCGGCGACGGCGTCCGAGATCTCGACGGCGATCAGGCCGTCGATCGGATGGGTCAACGCCGAGCCCGCGGTGACCCCGCTTCCGAGCCCGATGACCAGGACGTTCTTCGGCGCGGGATGGAGGAGCAGAGGGACGTGCGCCAGGAGCCTCTGGGTCATCATGTCGGAGGAGCTCGTCGCATCCACCTTGCCGTCGATGGCGAGCGAGAGTCTCGACGCGACTTTCCTCACGGTGACGGTTGCGACCTCGTCCTCGCGGTAAAAGAGGAGCTCGCCTTGCCGGAGGAAGTCGAGAAACTCGCCGGGCTCGAGATAGGAGGCGTACTTGTAAAGCCCTCCCGTAAGGAGCTCCCGGTCCCATCGAGGAAGGATGAATGGAGCGATTGCCGCGAGGGCGAGCGCGGCGAGCGCCGGAACGAGAGGCTTTCGTGCGACCGCGAGACCCGCGGCGAGAAGATGGAGTCCTAGCGCGGCGTAGAGCGCGCTTTCCGCGCCGAGGTGTGGGATCAGAAGGAATCCGGCCGCGAGCGAGCCGAAAAGCGCCCCGCGGTGTTCCAGGCGAGGGTCGCGCCCGTCGCCGCGGCCGGACCGGCGCCCTCGCGCGAGACGACTCCGACGACGAGCGGGAACGTGGCCCCGAAGAAAAAGCTCGCGGGAAGAAGAAGGGCGGCGATTGCGGCGAGCTCGATTCCGAGAAGGCGACCATGTCGTCGGCGTACCGATGCACGAGGTGTCCCACGGGAATCGCGAGATGCCCGAGGATCTGAAGGAGGCGAGACGACGAGGCGCCGCTCCGGCCTGCGCCCAAGAGAGAGAACGAATGCCCGACGGCGCTTCCGAGCGCGAGCCCGAGGATGACCGAGCTCACGACGAAGGAGAACCCGTACGTCGTCGGCCCAATCAGGAGAACCAGGCTCCTCGTCCAGGCCACCTCGCTCACCAGCGCCGCGAATCCGAGAGCGCGGCGACAGCGAGGGCAATCCTCGACGCGGACGAAAAACGCCCGGTCCGCGCGTTCCGCGCGCCCGGCTCGTCCTCTCCGCGGGTTCCGAGAAGCACCGCCGCGGCGGCAAGGACATTCAGGGCCGCAGCCCCGAGTGTGGTGAGCCTCATGCCGGCCGCCGCGAGAAGGACCAGCCCCGTCGCGAGGCTTCCCACGACGGCCCCCGCGGTATTGAAGGCATAGAGCGTTGCCCGCGGAGCGTCCCGTGCCTCCGGAATCGCGGCGAGCGCGGTCGAGCAGCGCCACCGCCGTCGGGAGCGTGGCGCCCATCAGAGTCGTGGGAAGGAGGAGAAGAACCGGCGT
>CAWGBY010000026.1:0-296822 GCA_963820855.1 uncultured Acidobacteriota bacterium | reverse complement strand
ACGGGTTCAACGCCTTTTTCCCCAACAGGTCGCAGTGAATCCCCACGTGCCCGAAGTGGTGATCACCGACTTTCGAGTGATCGGCGCGGCCGGCGTCGTCGACAGCCGACGCATCCGCGGGAGCTGCCCGATAAACGCGGCCCTTTCCGCCTTTCGCACCGCGACCGGGTGATCTCCTTCGAGTTCGCCGCGCTCGACTTCGCCGCGCCGGAGAAGAACCAGTACGCGTACCGGCTCGAGGGGTTCGTCCGACGAGTACGGAACGCGAAGGACCACCGCTTCGCCACCTACACCAACCTTCCCGCGGGGGACTACACCTTTCATGTGAAGGGCTCGAACGACAACGGCGTCTGGAACGAGGAAGGGCGCGAAGGTACGGTTCACCGTGGTGCCGCCGTTCTGGGCGACGACCTGGTTCAAGGGTCTGGCCGTGATCTCGCACTCGCCGCCGCCTCCCTCGGATACGCCGCCCGCATGCGGACGATCAACCGCGGCGGGCGGAGCTCGAACGCGAAGTCGCCGAGCGGACGCGCGAGCTCAGCGAGAAGAAGGACGAGCTCGAGGAGCTCCTGCTGAAGCTCCAGACGACGCAGTCGGACCTCATCGAATCGAAGAAGATGGCGGCCCTCGGGGACCTGGTGGCGAGCTTCGTGCACGAGCTCGCGACGCCCCTCGGCGCGCTTCGAAGCGCGAGCGAGGTGACGAGGCTCTCCACCCAGAAGCTCGTGGGCCTTCTCGAGAACGGAGAGCGCGAATCGGGCGGTTTCGAGCAGTCGCTCGAGCTTCTGAAGGCGAACGCGCAAGTGACGGGTGTCGCGACGGAAAGGCTCGCGCGCATCGCAGCGAGCCTCAAGAGCTTCATTCAGCTCGACGCGTCGTCCTTCCGGGTGACGGACATCCACGAGGGACTCGAAAGCGCGCTCACCCTCATGGAGGCGGAGCTCCGGGGCCGAGTCAAGGTCGAAAGGGACTACGGGCTCGTTCCGCCGGTCGGCTTCTACCCGGCGGAGATGAACCAGGTCTTCATGAACCTCCTGCGCAACGCTTCCCAGGCGATCGAGGCCTCGGGGACGATTCGGATCGTTTCCCTCGTTCGCGACGACTTCGTCGAAATCCATTTCCAGGACGACGGACGGGGCATCGATGCCGAGGAGATCGAGAGCATCTTTCAGCCTCGTCTGAAGACCAGCGGAAGCCGCGTGTCGGCCAGCATGGGCCTCTTTACCTCGCAGAACATCTTGAAGCGGCCACTCGGGTGAGATCCTCGTCGAAAGCCGGCCCGGGAAGGGAAGCCGGTTCATCGTCCGGTTCCCGACGAACCTCCTCGCGAGCATGCAGAGTCCCATGCCCGCAAGAGGCGTCCCGCCGTAGGCTCGTTTTCTTCGCGAAATCCCGCTGGCGGTGACATGATCTCGCCCATGGGAAAGATGAATACCGGCAGGGTGATACTGGGCGGCCTCGTCGCCGGGCTGGTCATGAACGTGAGCGAAGCCTTTCTGCATGCGGGAGTCCTGGCGCGGATGGAGCGAAGCTTCTCGAGGACTGGAAACGTCTCGGGCTCGAGCTGGACATCCGGCCGTCGCTCCTCTTCTGGCTCATCGGCATTACGTTCGTCCTCGGCATTCTCGCCGTCTGGACGTATGCGGCGATCCGTCCGCGGTTCGGCCCCGGGCCGAAGACCGCGCTCTGTGCGGGCCTCGCGGTCTGGGCGATGTCCTATCTCTACGCCGGGGTCTACATCGACGCCGGAATCGTGGTAATGCCCGCGAAGCTGACCTGGCTTCCCGTGGCCTGGGGTCTGGTCGAAATTCCCGTGGCCACTCTTCTCGGCGCCTGGGTCTATCGGGAGTGACGAGCTAGCGCACCCGGACGATATTCGCGCTCTCCTCGAAGAGGTCGAACACGATCCGCGCCTCTCCGGATTCGAGCTGTCTTCTCCACGTCGCGCACTTTGGCCTCGAAGCTCCTCTCCTTCAGCCCGTAGTCCGTGCCTTCGCGGGAGACGAACTCCTCGATGAGCCCGAGAAGGCGCTTCTCGCTCAGGTCGCGGTAATCGACGGAAACGAAGCGCTCGTCGTCTTCCACGTGATCTTCCTCAGCTCGACAGGCGAAGGAGCACGATTCCGATCGCGACTCCGATAGACGCGAGGATGCGATGCTTCCCGAAAGGCTCGCCGAGAAGGACGGCCCCGAGAATCGCCGCGACGACGACGCTCGTCTCGCGAAGCGCCGCCACGAGAGCGATCGGCGCGCGGGTCATCGCCCAGACCGCGATTCCGTACGCGCTGACCGCGAGAACCCCCGAGAGCGCTCCTGTTTTCCAAGTGGGCGCGCATGCGCTCGGCCGCGACGCCCGCGCCGTCGCAGGTAGACCGCGGGAAGGAGCACGAAGCCGTCGAGAACGAAGAGGCAGGCGATGTAGGAGATCGCGTTCGTTGGCCTTGCGGGCGCCGGCGCCGTCGACGAGAGTGTAGGCGGCGATACTCGCTCCCGTCGCGAGAGCGAGAAGAACGGCCCGCGGTCGAAAGCCGCCGCGTCCACCCGCGAAGGCGAGGCTCGCGATCGAGGCGGCGATGAGCGCTACCGCGACGAGCGCCTGCAGGCCGATGGGCTCGTTCAGAAACGCGACGGACGCTCCGGCCACGAGGAGAGGGGCGACGCCGCGCGCGATTGGATAGACCAGCGAGAGTCCGCCCGCCGAATAGGAGTTCAGGAGGAGCGTGTAGTAGAGGGTGTGGCAGAGAACGTTCCCCGCGAGATAGGGAACGACGGCGAGGCCGGGAAGGCCGAGAAGGGGCAGGAGTGGGAGAGACACGATGCCACCCGCGAGATTGAGAGTCGCGAGCTCCACGAGTGGGTCGCGGCTCGACTTCACGAGCGCGTTCCACGCGGCGTGCATCACGGCGGCGAGAAGGATCAGAAGGGTGATCCCGAGGCTCACGGATCTCCTCCGAGGAGGACGAGCGCGATCCCCGCGAGGGTCAGAGCCATCCCCGGAATCTGGCGCGCGACCTCCCTCTCCTTCCAGATGAGAAGGGAGTAGAGGACCGCGGCGACCGACTCGATCTGACCGACCGCCTTGACGTAGGCAACGAACGCGAGCGAATAGGCCCAGAACCATCCGAGGCTCGCGGAGAACCCGAAGGCGCCCTGAAGGAACATCTTCCTCCAGTTGCGAGGGACGAGCGCGAGCTCCGAAGGTCGAGGACGGGCGAGCCACGCGGTGAGGAGAACGACTTCCATCCAGGTGACGTGGAAGAGCGTATGGGCGGCCACGACGAAACGGCCGTCGCCGACCCAGGGGTTTAGAAGGACGAGCTCATCGATCGCGGCTTTCAGGAAGAATCCAACGATGGCGAGGAGGAGCCCCGCCGACACGGCGAACGCCTGCCCTTTCCCGAAGCGCGAGCGCCCGACCCCGGCGCCATTGCGAGGACCCCGGCGACAGTCAGCAGGATTCCGAGCCACGCGAGCCGCGTCGGCTCCTCGGCAAAGAGGAGAGCTCCCAGGAACGCCGTGAACAAGACCTCGAGCTTATGGAGCACGATCGACTGCGCGAAGCTCGCGTGCCGGAACGCGGCGATGAGAGCGACGCTTCCGAGGAGCTGCGTGAACCCGGTCGCGAACGCGAGGGCGTAAAAGCGGGGAGAGGTGGCGGGTGCTTGAGAGAGCACGAGAAGGAGCGCAACCAGAGTCGTCGAGAACGGAAGATTGAACGCGAAACGGGACCAGCTGTTCAATACCGGGGAGATCGCTCCCGCGAGGCTTCGAGCGAGTCCGTTTCGCACGCTCTGGAGAAGACCCGCCAGAAAGGCGAGAAGGACCCACATCGGCCGGGAGTTTACTCCGATTCGCTGTGTTAGACTGCGCGGGAATGAACGATCCACTGGCATCGAAGGTCATCGCGTCGATAGCCGCGGTTTCGAAGAAACCGATCGAGGAAGTGAAGCTCGAGAGCAGCTTCGGCGAGCTCGGGATCGATTCCCTCAACGGATTCCACCTGCTCTGCGAGCTCGAAGAAGAGCTCGGCATCGTCATTCCCGACGATGACGCGCGCGACCTGCGGTCGGTCGGAGACGTGCTCGAGAAGATTCGGCCGCTGGTGGAAGCGAGATCTTCCTGAGCCCGAAGGCGCGAGCTCCCGTGGCCGTGACCGGCCTCGGTGTGCTCTCGGGAATCGGAGCCGATCGAGCTTCCTTCTGGGAATCTCTCACCAACGGACGTCACGGATTTCGCGAGATTACGCTCGCCGACACCTCCGACCTTCAGTACCGGATGGGCGCGGAGGTTTCGGGAGTTGCGATCGAGGATCGCTTCGACCCCGGCGCGCGGGAGCTTCTCGATCGCTTCGCGATGCTCTTTCTTCTCGCCGCTCGAGAGGCGATCGCCGACAGCGGTCTCGAAGAGTCGGATTTTCGGGACGCCGCCATCGTCACCGGGAGCTCTCTCGGAGGTCAGTCGACGGAAGACGAGCTCTTCCGCGCGCTCTATCAGACGGACGCCGGAGAATCACGCCCTTCGCCGTCCCCAAGACCATGGCGAACGCCGGCGCGAGCCATCTGTCGATGGAGATTGGCTGCGAAGGACCGGGCGTTCACGCTCGCGACCGCCTGCGCCTCATCCACTCACGCGATCGGCCTTGCGTTCTGGATGGTCTCCCAGGGTGTCGTCGAGCGGGCGATCGCAGGAGGGAGCGAGGCGCCCTTCAGCCGGGGCACCTCAAGGCCTGGGACAGCCTGCGCGCGATCTCTCCGGATCTCCCTCGGCCCTTCTCGCTCGGCCGCAAAGGCATGGTCCTCGGCGAGGGAGGAGGCGCGCTGATCCTCGAGTCGCTCGAGACCGCGCGGCGCCGAGGCGCGCACATACGGGCGCTCCTCGTCGGTTTCGGAATGTCGTCGGATGCGAGTCACATCACGAAGCCCTCCTCGCGGGGAGCCGCGAGGGCGACTGACCGCTGCGCTCGACGACGGCGCCATCGATGCCGCCCGCGTGGATTACATCAATGCCCACGGAACCGGAACTCCTCTCAACGATGTCTCCGAGAGCGAGGCCATCCGGGAGGTATTCGGCGACCGTGCGGCGACGCTTCCCGTGAGCTCCACGAAGTCCATGCACGGCCACACGCTCGGGGCGTCGGGCGCCCTCGAAGCCGCGGCGACGGTCCTCGCACTCGAGAACGGCGGTCGTGCCTCCCACGGCGAACTTTGTCGAAACCGACCCCGAATGCCCCTCGACTGCGTCCCGAACGAAGCCCGCGACGCCGAGAGCCACGTGGCGCTTTCGAGCTCGTTCGCCTTCGGCGGATTGAACGCGGTCCTCGCTTTCGCCGCGCCATCCCTTTGAGGATGTTCATCGCGCGTGGCCGCACGGGGCTTTCCTGTTATAATCGCAGCGTTAGCAAGGAATTGAGGAGACGGGAGCCGCTCCGGACCTGAAGCCTGGAAGTGGAAGCGTACGTTCTGATCGTTTCGGGCCGGGTGCAGGGCGTGGGATTTCGTTGGTTCACCGAGCAGGAAGCGTTGAAGCGCGACGTCCGTGGTCATGTGCGCAATCTGGCGGACGGCCGGGTGGAGATCCTCGCTCAGGCCGACCCCGCGACGCTCGCGGCCTTTCGCGAGTCCGTACGCCGGGGACCTTCCGCTTCGCGCGTCGATGAAATCCAATCACGATCGGTCGAGGTCGATCCGAACCTGTCTTCGTTTCGAGTGAAAGCCTAGAGGTTTCATGGACGAGCTCCGCACGTATCATTCGCGACGTGCCCGACTTCCCCCAAGAAGGGGATCGTCTTCAAGGACATCACGCCGCTCCTGGCCGACCCCCATGCTTTCAAGAAAGCGATCGACGCGATGGCGGATTCGCTGAAGGACCGATAAGTTCGATCTCCTGGTCGGCATCGAGAGCCGCGGATTCATCTTCGCGGCGGCGCTCGCCTATGCCCTGGGTAAGGGGAAGGTACCTGTGCGAAAGCCGGGAAAGCTGCCGGCGAAGACGGTCCAGGTTTCCTACGAGCTCGAGTACGGAACGGATCGGCTCGAGATCCACGAAGACGCGATTCAGCCGGGCCAGCAGTGGTCATCGTGGACGATGTGCTCGCGACGGGAGGCACGGCGAGAGGAACGGCGAACCTGGTGGAGAAGGTGGGCGGTGAGGTCGCCGCCCTGAGCTTCTTGATCGAGCTCGAGTTCCTGAAAGGACGCGAGAAGCTTTCAGGGTTACGACGTCCGTTCCGTTCTCAGCTACCGGTGACCAGATGACGTCATCGCTTCGGGCAGGAGAACCGAAAGACGACCCTGCGAGGTCGCCCGACTCTTCTCCGTCGGTTACACGCGTCTCTCCCACGAGGCGCAAGCTGGGCTCGAAGGAGCTGCGCGACCTCATGGAGCGCCTCACGGCGCAGCAGGCCTCGCTGGTGCGGTCGGTCGCACTCGTCGATCCCGGGCTATCTCGACCGTTCGTACTACATGGACCCTCGAACCGGAAAACGCATCGCCCATGAGCTCGAGCCTTCAGAGCTCGCGGATTTCCTCACGAGCTGGGCGGTTGCTCCGATGGAGGTCACGCGCTCGATGAATGCAGCCATCACCCGCCTTCCGGAGTCATCGCGGAAGGAGCGCTACGTCCGCGCCGCGGTGGATCTCGAGACGCTGATGGACCAGCAAGTCTGGGCGGAGGACGGCAAAGTATACCGGGGCATCCCCGACTACTTGATGCACGGGTACACCGACATGGGAACGCACTCCTCGCCGACCGAGCGGGCGGGGAGGGAGAAGATCAAGATCGACAAGATCCGTCTCGCGGCGCGTCTCTCGGAGTGCAAGAAACGAGGCGTTTCCGAGGTGAACGAAAACGAGCCTCTTCTCGCCTGGTACTACAACTCTGTCCGCCGCGACATCGAGTTCAACGAGGTCGGCGTCGAAAAGCTGTCACGCGATTTCGGCAACGAGAGCATCGTGCTCTCGGAGTATCTCGAAAAGGGGTTGGGGGTTTGCCGCCATCTTTCCATCTTCTTCCAGCTCTACCTCCAGGAAGCGGGAATCGACTGCCGCGTCGTCAAAGGCAACTTGAAGTTCTATATCTTCAAAGGCCGGCACGCCTGGAACCTCGTGAATTTCGACGGACGCGTGCTGCTGGTCGACGTGACGCATCCCAACGGGGACCAACCCTTCATCCTTTCCGGCGCGAGCGAGGACGAAGTCTATCGACAGGCGGAGGCGGATTCCCGATCCTACGAAGCCACCCCGGATGAGCAGAACTACTACAAGATTGGAAATGCCTGAGGACCCGGACATGACGATAGCGAACAACCGTCGGGCGACGATCCGGCTCACTCATGCGGAGCTGACCTTCATCCAGAAGCTGCTGCGCTCGGAGTACCATTTCATCACCGAGGACGAGCGCCACGCCCGCCAGGCCTTCGGACGGAAGCTTTCCGACATCACCCTTCCCGGCATCGAGCGACGGGAACGTCGACCTCTTCATGACCCAGCTCGAGATCTCCTTCCTGCAGAAGCTGACCAAGTCGTCTTACAGCTTCCTGACCATGGCCGAGCGAGAGGCCCGCCAGAAGCTGCGGCTGAAGATCCGGAGCGCTTGGGAAGAAGTCCAGGCGGGGGATTCGCGAAGCCGCCGCCAGGCGTAGCTCCCGGTTTGCGAAAGACTCCTTCGACTCCTAGAATCGGGGTCCTTCCTGATTCCGCGCGCCCGTAGCTCAGTAGGATAGAGCGCAGGATTCCTAATCCTTTCCGGGCGGTTTTCGTAACCCCTTGAAACATAACGCAAACCTATAGCAGGCAAGGACTTTAGCTCCCTAGGTCCTTGCCCTCGATTTATCAGAACTTTTGCAGATAATTCCCCCCCAGGATTCCCCCACAGGTTTAGAAAATGGACGCTTTCAGAATGGCGGCGTCTCTGAGCGCGCCCTTCGAGGAAAGCCGCCTGGAGCCACCCCAGCGCGAGTGTAGTGCTCCCCGAGATTCAAGCCACCTTCTGATCTTGTTCACGACGAAACTCCCTCGGGCTCTTGTACTCGAGAGCCTGTGAGGGCGTTCCTCGTTGTACCAACGGATCCACCTTCGGACTGCTCGTCGTGCCTCGCCGAAGCTCGAGAAGTTGTGCTGCCAAATGCACTCCTCCTTCAAGCTACGGAAGAACCGCTCGATCATTCCGTTCTGCTCCGGCGTGTAGGGCGTGATGAACTCCTGCTTCAGTCGGTAGTCTCGGCACGCCTGGCGAAACCGTCGACTCTGGAAGATGAGTCCGTTGTCGGAGCGAACCACCGGTGTGGTTCCGTCGGGTCTCAACGTTCCGAATCTCCGGATGCACGCTTCCTCGAGCGCTCGTTCCGCCTCTCGAGCTCGACCACGAAGAGCAAATTCATGACCCACCAGTTCTCGGTCGTGGCAGTCGATCACCGCCGCCAGGTGCGCCCAGCCGTCCTGGCCGCAGAACACGTGAGTCACGTCCATGGCCCATCGCTCGTCGCTCTTGTCGGCCTTACTTCGCAGTCCCTGAACCCTTGGACGGGCGTTGTCGAGCGCTGGTGGACGAGCCAGCCCTGCTCCTTCACGATGCGGTACACAACCTTTCGATTCACGGGGATACCGTCACGCAACACCATCGCCAGAGCCGCCGATAACCGAAGGTTGGATATTTCACTAGCAGTTCGCTCATCCGCTTCCGCAATTCTGAATAGTCTGCAACTCGACGGCAGGTTGCTGGGGACGAGGGAGTACTCTGAATCTTGTGCTGATGGGACCTGCCGCGCTGGACGTGCTAGCGAGCGACCTTTTTCGAGAGTGTTCTCTTCGGCCGCTTGGGATCCGGACGGAATCGTCGATGGAGGAGCCGCTGCTTTTCCACGAAAAGGCGTAGCTCGATACGCTCGTTGCTCAGTAAGCCCCGCGTTTTGAGCATAAGGAGCGCGCGATGACCTCCGCCATCCGAGGTCTAGATAGGGCACCGGCACCCCATAGCAAAAGCACACACTCTGAGCCAATGAGTCCACCCGAGCCGGTATTCAGGGCTATCATTCGAGTTCCCTGCTCTCGTCCAGCCGCAACAAACGGCAGTTCGTATCCTTCGTCCAATGGTCGCACGCCGTTAACGCATCATCTTGCCATTCGTGCTCGGCGCGCTGGAATGCGGTTTCCATGGTGGGATCACTGCGGAACGCGGCGGGCGCGCTCGCCCCTATTTCGCCCGTAGTATTGCTCACCGCGATCAAAAGCCGGTCGTCATGGCGGCCAATCACCTTAGAATCGAGGTGGTCGTCTACCAGCGCGTAGGTGAGCCAGCCCCAAGAGCGGGAGCCCACGCGGCCGTAACAGTCGAACCTGGGATACGACTGCAACACAGAGTGATACTCCTCTATCCGCTCCGGGAACCAGGGTCTAAGATCCAGCAATCCCCGGTCGACGGTGTTGTGATCGACGTACTTCAGCGACTTCTCCGGGTCAGCGGCATAGATCAGTCGGCGCGCCAGCTTGCGCGGGGCATAATACGACAACCTGTGGAACTGCAAAAATTGAGTGACCACGAATAGGCCAAGGCTCTGGACTATGACTCTCCAGAAAGAGGGCCGCGACCCGGAGATCTCTAATCGTTGTGTTGACGTTATTTCGTTCATTAAACGCGATATAGGGTAGCGAGCACAAAACCAGCAGACAGAGCATCAGTCCGGCCGAACGCCGCCCACCATAAGCTTGGTAATAACCTGAAAGTATCAGGATGATGCCGCCCAGGAAAGCGGACATGAAATAGCGTGGATGATAAGCCTGGGTAACAAACTTCGCTATTAGGATACCGATGAACGGCAGGAGGACGAACCCCCCCCATGCTGAAATTTCATGGAGCTGCCATACTGGACGGGTTTGCTCCCGACCCTGACCGCGCTGCGGAAACCGGAGCTGCAAAACCATGCAGTAGATCATCAGAGCGGCGAGCAGCGGCAGCAAGGCCGGTCGGAAGACCATCGGGAAAAAGTAGAATGGCTGACTCCACCCGGGTCGGGCCCAGAAATGAGCTGAGTAAGTCTGGGCGCTCTGTATCGCCGTATGGAACAGAGCCAAGGGCAGGACCGCTCCGGTAAAGGCCGTAGCAACAGCCCAGTCAACCCGCCGAATTATCAGCCAGCGAACTAGTTCCCCGACGCCGAGCGGTAAAAGCAGGAGGATTGCGTAGTAATGGCTCCCGACAGCCAACATCAGGGACAGCGACAGTCCGGGCAGCGCACATGCTCGACGGCGACCATCGGAGGCACATAACCAGCACAGCAGGGCCAAGCTTCCGAATCCGAGAACCAAGCCGTAGCCCCTAGCCTCTGTGGCATAGCGTACAATCCACGTGAGGAGCGGAAACAGCATTGCTGCTAAGCCATAGATCGGCGAAGTGCGCCTGGCCACAATCGCATACAGGCACAATAGCATCAGCCAGAAACCCAGCATTGCCGGAAGGCGCAACGTCAGATGACTGATGCCGAAACCCGAGAACACCGTGTGAGTGAGGAAATAAAACGACGGTGGGTGCTGATCTGCGCCAGTCAGCACTGCTTTCCAGATCTCGGAAAAGCTGGCCGCGCCGGAAATGTAAAGTGTGAAGAATTCGTCATCCCACATTAGTTTCCGCAGCGCAATCGGAACCGTGAAACAAAAGTAAACGACCGAGCACATAAATAGCGCCAAATACTTCCGGCGCTCAACCCAGAGTGCAGTCGACTCGGATAATTCATATATGGCCGCAAGATAAGACCCACCACGTCCAGATGCAGCCGTAAATTGTTCACTCCTAATTGGGTACATACCTGGGTAATCCTTCTCCGCTCTCTTTCTACCCGTGTGGCGATGTCCCCGCCCTTGGTGAAAAATAGGTAGCCGCGCGGCGGAACCGGAGCCCCACAAACCACGCAGCGACGATCAGCCATCGGCGAGAATCAGAATTCTACAACCCCAGCCGCTTGATCGAGTCGCGAATGCTCAACCAGCCTTCCCGCTTCGGCCCCGCCACACCTTGGCGAGCCGCTTAGTAATGGCCGGAGTCGATCTCCGCACGATCCAGGAGCTGGGCGGATGGGCGACGCTTCGCATGGTGGAGCGGTATTCGCACCTTTCACCCGGACACCTCGCGGATGCGAAAGGCTCGCGACCCGGGCGAAACCGGATTAATTCCACGACGCTATCCCTACTCCGGCCAATCCTGCTAAAAAACCAGCACAAAAGCGCACCGCAACCCGCTCAATTAAAGCGGGTTAGTGGTGCCGGGGGACGGAATTGAACCGCCGACGCAAGGATTTTCAGTCCTTCGCTCTACCGACTGAGCTACCCCGGCACGCAGAAGAGCGCGCTATTTTAGCGGAGGGTCGGGAAAAGTCAAAGCCTACTTGAAGATGTCGTCGACAGGCATTCGAAACCCAGGAAGAGCGGGCTCGGCGTCGGCGACTCTCGCCGCGACGAAACGTCGACGGATTCTCCGGATCGTTCGCCCGGAAGACGCGGATGAGCTCGCCGCGGAGGACGTCTACGTCCCAGACGACCTGGGTACCGGCCGCGAAATAGTCCGCTCTCTTCGCCGCCATTTCCCTCTCCGCCCGTCTCGCCGTAGTCGCCCTCGCTTCGGACTTCGACGGCAAAGACTGGCGCACCTTCGAGAAACTTGCCGCCGAAGCCAGGACCGACGTAGAACGCGACGTCAGGGCTGAACGATTGACGGTCGAGGAGGTGTACCAGAAAAGCAGCACTGTCGGTATACGCTCTCCCGAACTGCGCGAGAACCTCATACTTTCGCAAGCGTACGTAGATGGCGCCCGCGGCGCGGCTCGGCCCATCCCCGTCGGCGACATGGGACGATCTCACCTCACGAGCCGCTTTCCCCCGACGGGAGATCTCCGCTTCCCGTCTCCCTTGAACCGATACAGATCCTCAATGGTACCGGACGCTGGACATCCAACTCCGCCCCGAGCTCTTACGACGTGGTCAGCTCCTCGCTTCTACGCCGCGGCGACCTCCGGCGACTTTGACCTCGCGCGGTCCGCTTCTGCGTCTTCGCCGAGCCGTTGCCGTCTTCTTCCTCTCCTCTGGCGTCGGGGCCGGGGACTCCGCGTTCGCCGGGTGCGGAGAGTGAGAAGCCGATCTCCTTCCGGAGCCTCTCTTCGAGCTTCCCGGCGATCTCCGGGTTCTCGAGCAGGAATCGCCGCGCGTTCTCGCGGCCCTGTCCGATGCGCTCGTTGTTGTAGGAGTACCAGGCGCCGCTCTTCTCGATGATGTTCTTCTCGACCGCGATGTCCAGGAGGTCGCCTTCCTTCGAGATTCCCTTTCCGTACAGGATGTCGAACTCCGCTTCGCGGAACGGCGACGCCACCTTGTTCTTCACCACCTTGACCCGGGTGCGGTTCCCGACCATCTCTTCGCCTTCCTTGATCGAGGAGATGCGGCGGATGTCGATGCGGATCGAGGAGTAGAACTTCAGCGCGCGCCCGCCGGTGGTGGTCTCGGGATTTCCGAACATGACGCCGATCTTCTCGCGGATCTGGTTGATGAAGATGAGGCAGGTCTTCGATTTCGACGTGATGGCCGTGAGCTTCCGCATCGCCTGGGACATGAGCCGTGCCTGGAGGCCCATCTGCGCATCTCCCATCTCGCCGTCGAGCTCCGCCTTCGGAACCAGGGCCGCGACCGAGTCGATCACCAGCACGTCCACCGCGCCGCTGCGGATGAGGACCTCCGCGATCTCGAGCGCTTGCTCGCCCGAGTCCGGCTGCGAGACGAGGAGCTCGTCGGTATTCACCCCGAGCGCTTTCGAGTAGATCGCGTCGAGCGCGTGCTCCGCGTCGACGAACGCCGCCATCCCTCCCCGCTTCTGCGCTTCCGCGATCACGTGGAGCGCCAGAGTCGTCTTCCCCGACGACTCCGGCCCGAAAATCTCGATGACCCGGCCCCGGGGAAGCCCGCCGACGCCGAGCGCGGCGTCGATAGAGATCGATCCCGTCGGGATCGTCGGAACGTCGAGGGCCTCGCGCGAGCCGAGCTTCATGATCGAGCCCTTGCCGAACTGCTTTTCGATCTGGCTCAGAGCGATGTCGATCGCCTTCGCCCGACCTTCCTTGTCTTCCATGGTTCTCCTTTCGGGAGGCGTGACTTCGCCTTCTCGGTCTCTTAAGACGAAATGCGGGGCCCCATTCCTCCCGGTGACCGGAGACTACCACATATCGGGCGCGCTCGCCAGAAAGCCCGACAACATATGGTAGTCTCGAAAATCCGATGCCGACCCCGGTCGCGCACTCTCTGGCTGGTATCACGATAGCGCTTTTGAAGTCCGGTAAGCGCCCCGTCGACTCGAAGTTTTTCGCGGCATCGGTCGTCGCGGCTTCGTTCGCCGACGTCGACTTCGGAATCGGTTTTCTCATTGGCCGCAACGTTCACCACTACTTCACCCACAGTATCGGATTCACGCTGCTCTTCGCCGGAGCGGCCTACCTGACTCGCGCGAGCCTTTGCCCGCGACCGACCCGCGTTCGACGCCCTCGTCCTCGGAGTGGCCTACCTCTCGCACATCCTGCTCGACCTGCTTTCGAAGGACACCGCGGCCCCTTACGGATTGCAGCTCTTCTGGCCGCTCTCGGGCGAGTTCTACATTTCCCCGATTCTCGTGTTCGACGACATCTGGCGGGGTACGCTGGCGAAGCTCTTCGGGCTCCACAACTGGCTCGCCGTCGGCTCGCGAGGTCCTCATCGTGGGCCCGCCGGCGCGCTCTCGTTCGTCTGGTGGAGGCGAGTGCGCCGTAGTCAGGATACTCGTAGAAGCCTTTGCCGCTCTTTCGCCCCAGATACCCCGCGTCCACCATCTTCACCAGGAGCGGGCACGGGCGGTACTTCGGATCGCCGAACCCGCGGTGGAGGACTTCGAGGATGCTGAGACAGACGTCGAGGCCGATGAAGTCCGCGAGCGTGAGCGGTCCCATGGGGTGGTTCATCCCGAGCTTCATCACCTTGTCGATGGCCTCGGGGGTGGCGACCCCTTCCATATGGGCGAAGATCGCCTCGTTGATCAATGGCATCAGCACGCGGTTCGAGATGAAGCCCGGAGCGTCGTTCACCTCGACCGGGGTCTTCCCGAGCTTCTTTGCAAGCTCCTCGGTCGCGCGGGTGGTCTCGTCCGAAGTCTGGAGACCGCGGATGATCTCGACCAGCTCCATCACCGGCACCGGGTTCATGAAGTGCATCCCGATGAAACGGTCGGCCCGGTTGGTCGCGGCGGCGAGCTTGGTGATCGAGATCGACGACGTGTTGGTCGCGAGGATCGCCTCGGGCCGCAGGATCCCGTCGAGCTCGCGAAAGAGCGACCGCTTCGCGTCGAGATCCTCAAGGATCGCCTCGACCACGAAGTCCGCGTCCGACGCTCCCGTCGAGCCCCGTCCCCGACGAGATGCGCCGCGCGCACATCGCGCGCCTCGGCCTCCCTCAGCTTCTCTTTCTTCACCAGCCGGGCCAGGCTCGCGTCGATCGCCGAAAGCCCGCGCTCGACGAATTCCGGTTTCACGTCGCGGAGGTACACCTCGATTCCCGCCTGAGCGAAGACCTGGGCGATGCCGTTTCCCATCGTGCCGGCGCCGATGACGGCGACCTTCCGGACGCTCATCCGACGAGCTCGACCGCGAGGGCGACGCCGTTTCCGCCGCCGAGGCAGAGAGTCGCGATTCCGCGCCGCCCGCCTCGATCCTGGAGGGCGTACAAGAAGCGTCGTGAGGATCCGCGCGCCGCTCGCGCCGATGGGATGGCCGAGAGCTACCGCGCCTCCGTTCACGTTCGTCTTCTTCGGGTCGAGCTTCAGCTCGCGGCTCACGGCGCAGGCCTGGACCGAGAACGCTTCGTTGACCTCGAAGAGATCGACGTCTGGCGTTGCGTCCAGCCCGTCTTCGCCAGAAGCTTCTCGACCGCGGGCACCGGCGTCATCATCACCCACTCCGGTTCGAGCCCTGAGACCGCCTGGGCCACGATCCTCGCCATCGGCTTCAGCCCGTGCTTCTCGACGGCCGCTTCGGACGCGACCGCGAGGGCGGCGGCCCCGTCGTTCATCCCGGGCGCGTTCCCCGCGGTCACCGTCCCATCGTCCTGGAAGACCGGCTTGAGCTTCGCGAGCGACTCCGCAGTCGTATCGGGCCGGATGGGCTCGTCGCGATCGACGACCAGAGGCGTCGCCCTTCTTCTGCGGGATCTCGATCGGGCAGAATCTCGCGGCGGAACTTCCCCGCTTCGGTCGCCTCGGCCGCGCGCCGATGGCTTTCGGCGGCATAGGCGTCCATCTCTCCGCGGGAGACGGCGTACTTCTCGGCGACCTTCTCGCCCGTGATGCCCATGTGGAAGTCGTTGTAGACGTCCCAGAGTCCGTCGTGCACGACGGCATCGATGAGCTCGCCGTTTCCGAGCCGGAGTCCCTCGCGAAGCCTCGGGAATGAGGTAAGGACCGTTCGACATCGACTCCATGCCGCCCGCCACCACCAGGCTCGCATCCTTCGCCAGGATCGCCTGCCGCGCGAGCATCACCGCTTTGAGGCCGGAGCCGCAGACCTTATTGATGGTGAGGGCTCGCGACCGAAGGCGGAAGCCCGGCGCCGAGCGCGGCCTGGCGCGCGGGGTTCTGCCCGAGACCCGCGGAGACCACGTTTCCCAGGATCACCTCGTCGACCGCCTCGGCGCGGAGCGCCCGCGCGCCGGACGGCTTCCTTCACGACCATCGCACCGAGCTCCGTCGCCTTGAAACCCTTGAGCGCGCCCAGGAACTTCCCCGTCGGAGTCCGGACCGCGCTCACGATGAAAACGTCCGTCATCGAATCACTTCCTTTCGTGCCGATTCCTCTCGCGCCCGCAGATAGAGCGAAGCGCTCTTCCTGACTGCCGCGCGGAGCTCCTCGTCGGGATATCCCGCTCGGACGCCCGCATCACGCTTTCGGGGGGAGGCCCGAGGGCAACGGTACTCGCCGGGCCGCCGGCGATCTCCGGTGCGGGATTCTGAAGCTTGTCCCGCTTGGTGAAATTGATGCGCCTCACCAGCCCCTTCCCGACGCGCCCGGTTGAGCGCCGGCACGATCCGCTCCTGGAGCTTCAGGATCATCTTGCCCCACGCGGGATCGGTCACCCGTACCGTGAGCACACCGTCTCTCGAGAGCCTCCGGCTCCGACCGGCGCGCAATCTCCTGGCCGACGACGCTCGCCCACCGCTTCTCGACGAGCGCGAGCGCGAATAGACGCGGCGCCTCACCGAAGACGGGAGCGCGCGCTCGAGAAGGTCGCGCGAGAACGGCACGGTCGGGGCGCACGCCGTTATTATGTCACGAGCATGATCGCCGCCATCATCCTCGCCGCGGGAGAGTCGCGGCGCATGGGGTTCCCGAAGGCGCTCCTCCCCTACCCGCTTCACCGACGGCTCGGAATCGACGTTCCTCGAGCATCTCCTCGACGTCATGAACCGCTCCCGCGCTTCGCCGATCGTGGTGGTCCTCGGACACGAAGAGCGAGCGCATTCGAAGCTCAGTGCCTCCGGACGTCCTGGGGAAGAGCGCGGCCGATCTCTGAACGACGCGGTATCGCGAGGGAATGCTCACGTCGATCCTGCGCCGGGATCGACGCGGTCGAGGAGAGCCCCGCCGAAGGCTGCCTTGTCCTTCCCGTCGATCATCCCGATGTCAGCTCCCGAGATCGTCGACCTGCTGATCGACGCTACGAGGAAACGCTCGCGTCCGATCGTCCTGCCCGGTGTTCCAGGGACGGCGCGGCCACCCGGTGCTCTTCTCCCGGTCGGTCTTCGACGAGATTCGGCGGGCGCCGGAGTCGGTTGGCGCGCGGCAGGTGGTGTGGGATCATCAGGAGGATCTCTTGGAAGTCGAAGTGCAGGACCCGGGCATCGGCCGCGATGTCGATACGCCCGGGGACTACCGCTCGTTTCGCGAGAGATCCAGCTGACGGAGGGGACCCCATGCCCGAAACGCTGGCCGATCTGACGCTGCGACTGTCTCAGGAGATCTCGAGCATCGAAGCGCTCGGGGCCCGGGAGCTCGCGGAAGCCGAACGAGAGCGGGACAATGCGCTTCTCGGGTATCGGGCCCGCGCAGACGATCCTGAGCCGGTTCCACAAGGCGCTCGAGAAGGCGAAACAGGATCAGATCTGCGGCGGTGCAGGAGGCGGACGATCGCCGGAACCGCGAGATCGACGATGCCGAAGAGAAGCGCCGCGGGAAGCTCGCCCGCGAAGAGGATTCGCTCCGCGAAGTCCGAAGGGTGGCACTCTCGCGCAGAAGAACGAGGCCGCGCGCAAAGCGAACGTGAAGTGGAAGCAGGCGGTCGACAAAGCGCGGGTCGAGCCTCTCTCCGAGCAGCGCCGGCTCCGCCTCGCCGCGGACGAGGCGCTCGAGCGCGCGCTCGAGGAGATCCGCGACGTCTACAACCGCGCGATCGAGGAGTCCCGGCTCGCGCACCAGGCCGCGATACAGGACCATATCGTGGACGAGAGCGCATCGCGGTCGACGCGGCGCACCGGAAGGCGGAGAGGCTCATCACCGTGGCGGCCGTCGAGTACGAGCGGGCGCTCGCCCTCGAGGAGGCTCGCATGAGAAGCGAGCTCGCGCTCATTCCCGAAGCCCAAAAGGCGCAGGAGGCGCACGACCGCAGGATCGCCGAGATTCGCGAGTCGTCCGAGCAGGCGAAAGAAGCGCTCTTTCAGAGATTCACCCGCGACCGGCGGGGGTCGAGACGATAGAATCTCCGCTTCGTGCGACCGAAGGCCATCCCACCGCTGATTCTCGCTTCGTCCTCGCCCCGGCGAGCCGGCTACCTCCGTGAGCTGGGCTTCTCGTTCCGCCGCGTCGCGCCCGGCGTCGACGAGAGGACCCGCCGGGGAGAACCTCCGCGGAAGTACGTGCGCCGTCTCGCGGAGTCGAAAGCAGGTCGCGGTCTCGGAGCGATTCGCCGGCCACTGGGTGGTGGGCGCGGACACCACCGTCGTCGTCGACGGCAAGATTCTGGGAAAGCCGAAGACCGAGCGCGACGCCGGCCGGATGCTGCGGCTCCTCTCCGGGTCGGCGCCACCAGGTAGTGAGCGCGATCGCGCTCGCTCACGAGCGAAACGGATTTCTTCGCTCCGCGGTCTCGACCACGCGTCGTTTTTTTCAAGAGCGTGACCTCCCGACGAGATTCGATGCTATGTGGAAACGGGGGAGCCGATGGGCAAGGCCGGCGCCTACGGCATCCAGGGCAAGGGCTCATTTCTGGTCTCGCGCATCGAGGGCTCGTTCTCGAACGTGGTGGGCTTTCCGCTCGAGAAGTTCTTCGAGCTGTGGCAGGGCTCCGGTCTCCCCCTGCCCTGGGATTCGGCTTCTACTCGAGGGCTCGGCGTCCAGTTGAGGGTCGAAAGCTGCGGCCCGCGGGAATGGAAGCGAACGACGCTCACCGAGCCGTTGTCGATGAGGAGCCGCCGGAATTCCGCGAGCGGAAGCCCGACGTAGTGCGCCGCGATGGCGCGAAGCGGATCGCCATGGGAGACGACCACCACCGTATCCCTCGCATGCTCGAGCCTGAGGCGCTCGACCGCGGCGACCGCCCGGCTCTGCACCTCTTCGATGGGCTCGATGCGGGCGCTGCGCCTCGAGGGATCGGAGAGGAAACGCTCCATCTCCGCGTCGTCTCGCAGCTCGTCGACGGTCTTTCCCTGCCACGCCTCGCTCGAGCCAGACCTCGTCGAAGCCGGGCTCGATCTCGACCTCGAGATCGTGAGCGGCGGCGATGGGAGCGGCGGTCTCCCGCGCTCGCACCTGAGGGCTCGAGAAGACCGCGCGCACGGGAAACGACCTCAGCGCCTCGGCGGCGGCCCGAGCTTGAGCTCGCCCGTCCTCGTTGAGGCCGATGTCGATTCGGCCAAGAAGCCTTCCGCGCGACGTTCCAATCGGTGAGCCCGTGCCGCACCAGGATGAGCTGAAAGCGTTCTTCGCTCATGGACGGCCGAGTCCGGAAAGCGATGGTTTCCCCGGCCGTCGGTGAGCTGCAACCAGGTTTCTCCCGTTCCGATCGGCGAGAAAGATGTCCCACTTCTCAGCTCCCTCCGCGCTCCCGCGGTGGAGGCGAACGCGATGGTCCTGCCGTCCGGCGAGAACGCGGGATCGTAGTTGTGAGCGTCGGGCCGCGTCGGCAACTCGCCAGGCGCGACCTTCGCGGGCTCCCGCCATCTCGCGAAACCAGAGGTCGGCCTTGGGACTTTCCGCGGTGCTGAACGTACGCGAGAAGGCCGTCCGGGCGAGAACGCCGGCCGGCACGCTCCCCACGCGTCCTCGCTCAGCGCTCGAATCGCTCCCGTCTCGCGTATCGAGAGCGCTCACGCGCCAGCGGACGAAGGATCTTTCCATGAAGGCGAGCGTCGACGCCGTCCGGTGAGTAGGCCGGGCCGAGCTTGCGCGACGCGGAATCCGTGAGCTGCTCCACCCGACCGCTCGCGACCTCCACCCGGAAGATCTCCGATCTTCCATCGCGCTCTCCCTCGAAGACCACGAACCGCCCGTCGGGGCTGAAGCGCGGCGCCCCTTCGTGGGCGGGATGCGAAGTGAGCTGTCGTCGTGTTGCCGCCATCCGCATTCATCAGGTAGATGTCGCCCGTTTCCCGTGCGCTTCGAGGAGAACACGAGGAGCGGCCGTCGGGCGACCAGGCGGGGTTCGATGTCGTCGGCGGGGTCCTCGGTGAGGCGCTTCGAGGTTGGGCCGTCCGCCTCCGATGGTGTAGATGTCCCAGCTCCCGGCCGCGATCGGACTGAAAGGCGATGCGTCGCCGCGAGGACGCCCGACGCCAGTATCAGGACGAGCGGGAACGGAACCTCAGTCCTTCAGCTCCGTCGAGAGCAAGCTCATCTCGAAGAGCTCCACGTTCTTCATCTTCTTCTTGAAGAAGCCGGTGTACTCGAGCGCGTCCGCGTTCTGCTCGAGCACCGCCACGGCTTCCTTCCCGGGGCGACCTGGATCGAGAACGATCGGGCCACGGCGTCGATCCAGCGCGGCGAGCTCTTGTCGCCTTCGTTCACCTCGTACAAGCATGCGCACCGACTGGACGCCGGTCGAAGCGCTCGGCGGAAGCGTGACCCGGAGCACGACCGCTGCCGTCCTGGGATTTCTCCACCTTGCAGTCGTAGCCCTCCCGGGGCTCCGAGAAGCCGAGAGTCCGTGGGCGAGAAGGTGAACGAGTTGTAGAGCGTCACCCCGTCGACGGTGTCGGGCTTTTCGTCGACGAAGGTGCAGGCCCGGCTCGCTCCCGACGTAGACGCGGAGCCGGAGGCTCGGATCCACGGAGTAGCCCCGGCGGCGAGTCGAACGCGTACCAGAACGACCGGCCCTGGATGTCGAGAGTGATGGGCTCGCTCGGACGGCTCTCTGGCGTCGGCAGTCGTCGGCGGCTTCGGCGACGGCGACGTCCCTCCGACTTGCCAGGCGCGGCGGAGCCCGGTTTCGACTCGTCGTAGTCGATGCGCGCGATGTCTTTCTTGGGGATCACGAGCTCCCCGTACGGAGTCTTGAGCGTCACCTGGGTGTTGTTGGCGGCGACGAGCGTTCCGTGGATGGTGTCACCGTTATTGAGGTGCACGACCTCCGCCGCGGCCGATGCCGCGACGCCAGACTCGCAATGAGAACGACAGAGCACGATCGCCTCGACATGCTCATCGGTTTCCCCGAGCATCGATTCTAGTCCGTGGCCGCATTTGTCCTGTGCTCGGATGCCTCGGACTTCGCGTCGTCCGATCGCGGAGCTCGCGCGCCGGGGATTCGGGATCGCCGCCCGACATCACCCGCAAGGCCGTTCTCGCGTGCCCTCGCCGTCTAGCGCACGTTCTGGCGGTTTCCCGGCCGGGAGTCCTCGGCGCGCCTTCCTCATCGCTCGCCGGGGCGCTCTACCTGTCCTTTCGATACGAGATCCTCGCGGCGATCGAGGACGAAGGCCCGACCCTCGGCTCGGTTCTCGCGCCGCTTCAGCCTCGCGCTCCTGATCGCGCTCCTCGGAACCGTCTTCGCCTCACATCGCGGGCGCCGGCGCCGCTCGCGATGGTCGGAGACGGGGCCGCGGCTCTCCTGGGACGTCGACGCGGCACCCGGAGATACCACCTCTTCGGCCACCCGCGAACCATGGAAGGAACGCTCACCCTCTTCCTCGTGGCGAGCGCCTCGATGGCGCCGGTGCTCGGGCTTCTCGGAGGCCTCGACTGGCATCAGGCCGTGGCTTTCGCCCTTGATCGCGGGAACGGTCGCCGCGTCGGTCGAGACGATCTCCGTCCACGGAACCGACAACGCCACCGTGCCGCTTTCGGTCGCGGCGACGATCCTCGCTGCTGACCGGAGCGACTCGAGTTAGTAGCGCTCGACCGCGACCGACTCCGTCTCGACGAGAGGCTCCGCGGCGAGAAGAACCGTCCCGTTGATGGGAAGCAGAGCCTGGTGGTATTTCTGATTCACTTCGAGCGCGACCTCGTAGTAGCCCTCGGGATGAATCTTGAAGAAGCTTGCCCTTGGCGCCTTTGACGCCGAGAGCTTCGTTGTAAGACCTTTACCTGACTCTGTGGTCCATGGCCTGCCTTTCGTCCGGTTCTAAAAGTCTAACAGGCTCCTCAGAGGCTCGACAACACGCGCCGCAGGATGCCGATTCCCTGCTCGACTTCTTCTTTCCCGACGCTCAACGTCGGCCGGAAGCGGATCGACCTGCGGCCGCTTCCGAGAATCAGCATCCCGTTCTCGAAGGCGAGCTTCTTGAAGCGATCGCGGGTCTCGGTGTCGGGAAGGTCGAACGCGCACATGAGACCGCGGCCCCTCGCGTTCGAGATCCGATCCGCGTTCTCCCCCTGAAGCTTCTCGAGCTCGGCGAGAAGATGCGCTCCCACCTGGCGCGAGCGTTCCACCAGCTTCTCCTCCTCGATGATCTCGAGGTACCGGCCGAAGCGGACCATGTCCGATCAGGTTTCCGCCCCAGGTGGAATTGATGCGCGTGGACTCGTGGAAGACGTTCTTCTCCACCTCGTCGATGCGACGACCGGCGAGGATGCCGCAAACCTGGGTCTTCTTTCCGAACACCAGGACGTCGGGAGTGAAGCCGAAATGCTGGTAGGCCCACATCTTTCCCGTGAGCCCGACGCCGGTCTGCACCTCGTCGGCGATGAACAGGAACTCGTGCTCGGTCCGCGAGCTCTCGGAGCTTCCGCAGGAACTCCGGCCGGAAGTGATTGTCGCCCCCCTCGCCCTGGATCGGCTCGATGATGAGAGCCGCGATCTCGTCCGGGTAGTCGTCGACGGCTTTTTCGATCTGCCGCACCGCCTCGTTCTCGGCCGCGACGATCTCCGTCGAGGTGCGGCGGCCATGGGAAACCGCACTTTGGGATTGTCGATCCGAGGCCAGTCGAACTTCGGGAAGTACATCGTCTTCCGCGGATCGGCGGTGTTGGTCATGGAGATGGAGTAGCCGGTCCTTCCGTGGAACGCCTCGCTGGAAGTGCAGGACCCGGCTTCCCTTCTCGCCTCGACCGCGGGCGAGGTTCTTGCGAACCTTCCAGTCGAACGCCGTCTTCAGGGCGTTCTCGACCGCGACCGAGCCGCCCGGCCACCAGAAACAGATACGGAAGCTCCTGCGGGATGGCGACGCGGTCGAAGGTATCGACGAACTCGGCCATCTCCACGGTGTAGACGTCGGAGTTGCTGGGGTTGTGGATGGCGACCTCCGCCATCTTCTCCTTGAATGCGGGCTCGACCAGTCCTCGGATGATTCAGCCCCACGGGCTGGGTCGCGAAGAACGAAAAGAAATCGAGGAACCGGCGCCCATTCCGGCTGTCGTAGATATAGCAGCCCTTGGCTTCGCTTGAGGTCGAACACCAGGTCGAGGCCGTCCACCAGCATGTGCTTCTTCAGCGTGCCGTGGACGTCGGCGGGATTCATCGCGGTCAACATCGTCTCACCTCGTCGTACGCCCGGCGGAAGCATGGTCCCGCGCGGGAAACTGGAAATCATTGCGAAAGAAAGAGATAGAGGGCGAGCGGCCCGGCCGGCGCTAGGTGGCGCCCTTCCGGTAGATGGCGAAGAGCAGAAGGTGCTGCTGCTTGGACATCGCGAGAGCTATTTTACTATAATCGGCCGCCCTTCGAATCTCGCGCGCCGGGATCGGTCGGTCTTCCCGCAGGTCGCCTGGAGTAGCATCTGCGATCTGCGCGAGCCGAGCGAGTCCGGCCGAAAGGAAGCAGTTCGTAAGATTCCATAAGAATTCCGCATGAGCGGTGAAGATTTCGGAGAGCTCGACGACATCGGTTTCCTGCGGGAGGCGGACCTCTTCCGCGAGATGCCCGACTCCGTGATTCGCACCATCGTGAGCCAGGGAGGAACGACGCGGTTTCAGGCGGGCGGAGTCGTATTCCAGAAGGGCGATCCCGGCGACAGCCTCTTCGTCGTCAAGTCGGGAGTGGTCGAGATCACGAACCCGGGCGAGGGCCCGCCTCTCGCGTATCTCGGACGCGGCGATTGTTTCGGAGAGCTCGCGCTCCTCACCGGATCCCAGCGCAACGCCGATGTTCGCGTGCCGCAGCAAGCCGAGCTACTGGTCATCGACCGATTGCTCTTCGAGGATCTGATGGCGAACCACACGGGCTTCGCGAGCCAGCTCGCCATCATCCTGGCCCGCCGACTGGTGGGAGTCCTGGAAGACCTCCCGGACCGAGCCACGAAGAAGGAGCTCCAGGGAGACCTTCACTATTTCGACCTCGCGACGGTGGTGCAGACCCTCATCAGCTCCGCCCAGACGGGAGTCATGACGCTTTCCGCCGAGGAGGACGTTCTCGCGCGGCTCTACTTCCAGAGCGGCAACATCTACCGCGCCCACTTCGGCCACCGGCGCGGAGACGAAGCCGTGCACCATCTCTTCCAGACCGAGCTCGACGGCGGGTTTCTGTTCGAGAGCCGGGGCGTCGAGCCGGTAGCCGACGGCCCCGATCCGGGAATCACCGTTCCGGCGATGGCGCTGATGATGGATTCGGTCCGGCTCCAGGACGAGCTGAAGATGCTCCTCGAAGAGCTCCCCGCGCCGGCGACGGTCCTCGAGAGGAACCGGCCCGCGTTGAACTGGTCCGAGGACGAGGGACAGGCGGACGCGCGCCAGATCTGGGGATGCCTTCACGTCCCCTTGAGCGTCGCCGAGATATTCGAGCGCGCCCACAGCTGCGGGTACCATACGGCGAGGATCATCACGCAGCTGATCCAGACGGAGCAGATCCGGCCGAGCGTCCGCGCCTGAGTAGGCGCGAAGGAGGGGCAATGCAGAGTTCGGCGGCGGCGGTCCTGGCCCTCGCTCTGGGCTTCGCGCTCCCGAGGGCCTCCTCCGCGGCGGAGGCGGACATCCCCGGCAATCTGGTCGTGGACGTCCGGCTCTACGAGGCCCGCAGCGCGAGTCCGGATTTCCGGGTCATGGAGAACCTTTCGTTCTTCGTCGATACCGAAGGCAAGGGCGTGAGCGAATCCCAATGGCTCGCGACCATCGCGCGCCAGGTGCCGGAAGCCTTTCTCGCGACGCTCGCGAAGGAGACGCTTCACGTCGACGGCACGACCGCTCGCTTCGTTCTTTCGAAACGAAGCCGCAGCCTCGAGCTCAGTTTCGACCTGAACGAGTTCCTCGACCGAGGCACGTTCGCCGCGAAGGCCGCAGACGCGCCTCGCTCGAGGCGATGAGACGGTGAGGGCCTTCGATCGCGGCAGTCGAGCTCCGGCTCGGACAGACCTACGTTTTCGGAAGCCGCGATCTCGAGCTCTCCGCGAGCGAGTACGTGTCGCACTTCCGCGATTTCGAGGACTCCGAGGACCGAGGAGAACTGTACGAAGCCCTTCGGCCGTTCTCTTTCTTCCTCGTGCGTCGCGGTCACCCCCGCCTCGCCGAGGAGCCGCCGAGCGAGCTCGTTCCGGTTTCGCTCGACCCGAGCGGGCTTCCGCCGCTCGAAAGTCCTCTCGGAATTCCGCTCGTCGGCGAGATCGTGCTCGAGCTCGACAGTCGACTCGGGCGGTGCGCCCACCGACACCCGGATCGTGCGCTCGTCGATCCCCGAGGTGAACTCCCGGATCCTCGGGGAAAGCGCTTCGTTCCGATTTCCCGAAGCCGCCGGAAAGAAAGCGCGGCTGACGCTTGTCCCTTCGCGCGGAGCCCTAGATGGAACGGACACTCTCCCCCGACCAGCTGGTGATGGTGACCGTGCTGGTCGAAGCTCGGGGTCATGGCTTCGATCGCGAGCCTTCTGAGTCGATTCGGACGCGTTCAAGCGGCTTCTTCTCAAGACCGAGCTGTCCCTCAAGGAAAAGCTCATCTTCGCCCTGCTCTCGGGGATGCTCCTTTCGTTCGGGGTCGCCATCCGTCTCCTTCTGAACTACGACGCCGCGGATCTCTCGCTCTCGGGCACGATGCTGGTCGGACTTCTCACCGGTCCGCTCACCGGAGCCGCCGTCGGGCTCATGGTGGGAGCGCCCGCCGCTCTTGAAGGGAGAGCTCCTCGCCCTTCCGCTCGGCGTGCTCTACGGCGTGAGCGGCGGGATCGTGCGCCACTTCTGCCGCAAGGAAGACATCTGGAGCTTCTCTCCGCTCATCTTCCTGAACCTCATCCGCATCGGAAAGACCGCCATCCGGGACCGGGTCTTCGACTGGCAGATCGCCATCTTCGCGGTGACGGTGGGCCTCGAGTCCCTCCGGATCTTCATCGGGTCCGGCGCGCCCCGGCCTCCTCTTCCATCTCTCGTCCGAGAATCCCTGGGTCCTGCTTTCGATCTACATCAGCACGCTCGCCGCGCTCGGCATTCCCATCAAGATCTGGAACAACGTCCGGCTCGAGAGAAAGCTCGCGGAGCAGGAGGTGCTGGTCGTCCGCGCGAGACTCCAGGCGCTCTCGAGTCAGATCAATCCCCACTTTCTCTTCAACACCCTCAACACCATCGCCTCCGCGACGAGGACCGATCCCGAAGTGGCGCGGATGCTCATCCGCAAGCTCTCGAGCATCCTGAGAAAGCTCCTGCAGGAGCAGGACCATTTCATCCCGCTCAAGGAGGAGCTGGAGTTCATCGACTCGTACCTCGACATCGAGTCGGTCCGCTTCGGAAGCGGCAAGCTCCTGGTGGAGAAGAAGGTCGACGACGAAGCGCTCGCATCCTACGTCCCCTCCATGATCATCCAGCCCCTGGTGGAGAACGCGGTCAAGCATGGAGTCGGCTCCCGCCTCGAAGGCGGACGCATCATCATCCGCGCCCGGCGCGGACTCGGAAGCGCGGTCATCGAGATCGAGGACAACGGCGTCGGCTTGCCGCAGAAGGAGAGCTCGGAGAACGGTCTCGGAATCGGCCTCTCGAACGTCAACGAGCGGCTCAAGGTGATCTACGGTCTCGCAGTACCAGCTCCAGCTGGAAAGCGATCCCGAGCGCGGCACGATCGCCCGGGTGGAGATCCCGGACGTCGACATCTCCTACCTGCGCGCGAGCTGAGACGATGTCGGTCCGCGCCCTCGTCGCCGACGATGAGCAGCTCGCGCGCGACGAGCTCTGCTTCCTCCTCGCTTCGTTTCCAGAGATCGAGATCGTGGGGCAGGCGGCGAACGGCGTCGAGGCCGTGGAGCGGGCGCGGGAGCTCGCCCCCGACCTGCTCTTTCTCGATATCCAGATGCCCGGGCTCGACGGCTTTCAGGTGGTTCGCGAGCTCATGGCGGACGAACGCATTCCGCAGATCGTCTTCGTCACCGCCTACGATCGCTACGCCATCAAGGCGTTCGAGGTGAACGCCATCGATTACCTGTTGAAGCCCGTCGACAAGACGCGTCTTCGCCAGGCGCTCGGACGCGTGGTGAAGCGGAAGCGTGAGGGAGAGCCGTTCGAAGCCCACCTCGAGCGTCTTCTGGGAGCTCTCGAGCGGGGCCCGCGTCCGAGGCGGGTCGTCGTCAAAGTCTCCGAACGGTTCATGCTCGTCGACGCCTCCGACATCATCTACGCGAGCGTCGAGGACGGCGTCGTCACTCTCGTCACCGATAGCGTGACCGGAACCTCGAACGTCCGCACCCTGGAGGAGCTCTCGGCGGTCCTCGATCCCGCCGACGTTCTGGCGCGTCCATCGGGCCTATATCGTCAACCTCGAGCGAATTCAGGAAGTGATTCCCTGGTTCAACCGGACCATCCAGCTCAAGATGGCCGATCGAGCGGGGACCGAGATCCCCGTGTCCCGCTCCCAGACGCGGCGGCTGAAAGAGCACCTGAACCTCTAGCTTCTTCTCTTGGCCGGATTCGGGCAGGAGCCTTCCCAGGAGCGAACGAATCGCTCTTCGACCTCGCGGAAACTCTTGGATTTCGCGGAACCTTGCGTGGCACACGGATTGCTTGACGACTCGCAGGAGGTGTGTGCCATGAAACCAGTCGAGCGATTTCGAGAGCCCGTGAGCGCGCTTCCCACGCCGGAGACCCTCGAGCGGAGACAGAAGGAAGGCTTCCGCCTCGTCGCGATCGAGTGGGAGCGCGAGGGTGTCCGCGAGGCGCCCGAAGGACGGCGTCCGATTCCCTATGGGCTCCGCATCTCGACCGATTGCCAGCACCTCGAAGTGAATCCCGCGGAGAAGGACGTTGTCGCCACCATCATCGCCATGATCGCCGGGGATCATCCTTTGTCGCGCATCGCCGCGGAGCTGAACCAGCGAGGATCCCGCACGAGAAGCGGGCGGAATGGACGCAGCTGAAGGTCTTTCAGATGTTGCCGAGAGTGATCGAGCTCGGACCGGAGATTCTCTCGCAGCGCGAGTGGTCGGAGAGCAAGAAGAGGCTACTGGCCGAGGTGAGTTGATACTCGCGCCAGGTGAAGAAGTGAGGGCGAGGATCCCAACCAGGGTATGACTCTTGTCACTCCGATTTTTCCCCCTCGGATCATATCTGGAGAGGACAAGTCGGACATACCCAGCTCCCGCCCTCACTTCATAAGCTTGGGCACCTGGGTCAGTCGTTGGCGCTGGATCGCCTCCTGACTGAGGCGCGTAACTTATCCAGAAGACCCCCCGCTGTCAA
Organism: uncultured Acidobacteriota bacterium; assembly: GCA_963820855.1. GTDB lineage: Bacteria > Acidobacteriota > Vicinamibacteria > Marinacidobacterales > SMYC01 > DAISKN01. The sequence continues at coordinate 268,766 of CAWGBY010000026.1, read as the reverse complement.
GCCCGTTTTGTTGCCTCCAGGCGGAACGGGAACCGTGATTCTTTCGCTCCGTTGCGCCTCCGCGTCCTTCCCCGATCTACAATGACGGCACCAAGAATGGTGCGGCGCTTTTGAGCAGCTCGGCACTCGTCGCCTCGCTGGCCGCTTTTCTCGTGACCCTTCTGAGCGGCCTCGGCGCGCTGACTCTTCGCCGCCACAAGTCGGTCGTCTTCGCGGCCAGCGCCGGCGCTCTTCTCGGAGGCGCGTCGTTTTTTCTGCTACCCGATGCGTTCCATCTCTTCGAGGAGTCCACCTCTTCGATTTCCTCCCACGTCGTCTGGGCGGTGGCCGCGCTCGGCTTTGCCGTGTTCTACGTTCTCGAGACGGGGCGGGAGACGCAGGGCTCCGCGCGCATCGTCGGGTCTCGGGCGGCGCGCTCGGACTCGCAGTGCATAGCTTCATCGACGGCGTCATCATCGGCGAAGGGTTTCACGCCGGAGGCGAGACGGGTTTCGTTCTCGCCGTCGCGGTGATGCTCCACCGGCTCGCGGACGGCGCTTCCGCCGTGGGCCTCATGCTCGGGACGGAGCACGGGCTCCGCCAGACCGCGGCGATACTCTTCGTCACCGCGCTCGCTCCCGTGGCCGGCGCCCTCGTTCCCTCGTTCCTCTCTCTTCCCGCGATCTTTCTCTCGCTGCTCCTCGCCTTTTTCTCCGGCATGCTGCTGTATCTCGGCGCGAAGCACTTGCTTCCCGAAGCCCGCCGGGCGGCCGCATCGAGCGTCACCGTAGCCGCTTCTTTCGCCGGCGGCTTCGTGGTGGTTTACGCCGCCTACCTCCTGTCACACTAGAGCCGCGCCATGGGCCGCCCTGGAGGAGGTCTTCCGACGCGTGGAGCTATTCCTCGAGGATGAGGTCGACCCCGAGGATCGCCGGGAGCTCGAGGACGCTCCTGAGACGCGTCCCAGGGCCGGCGACGGCGCCGCTCTTCAGGACCTCGAGTCGCGCTTCGACGGACTGCTTTCGTTCGGGACCGCGGGGATTCGCGGAATCCTGGGCGCCGGTGAAAGCCGGATGAACCGATCGCTCGTCTTGAAGGTGACCGACGGCCTCGCGGCTCAGCTCCTCGACACGATTCCGGGAGCGAAGGAGCGAGGAGTGGCGCTCGCGCGCGACGGCCGGCATCTCTCGGACGTTTTCCAGAAGGACGCGGCCGCGGTCCTCAGCGCTCGCGGCATCGCGGTCCACTGGATCGAGGGTCCGAGCCCGACGCCCCTCCTCGCGTTCGCCGTCCGACATCTCGGCGCCGCCGCGGGGATCATGATCACCGCCTCCCACAATCCCCCCGCCTATAACGGCTACAAGGTCTATTGGGAGAACGGCGCTCAGATCGTTCCTCCGGTGGACGAGGGGATCGCGGCGCGCATCGAGAAAGCCCCGGGGGCTTCGCGGATCGCGAGAGTCGAATCCTCTTCACTCGTGAGGCGCCTGCCCGCAATCGACGAGGCTTACCTCGAAGCACTTCCAGCGAGGGAGAACGCCGACCCGTCGATGCGCATTGCCTATACCGCGCTCCACGGCTGCGGGCAGCGCCTCTTTCTCGAGGCCGCGAAGCGCCGTGGCTTCGACGCCATCTACCCCGTTCCCGATCAAGCCGAGCCGGACCCCCGGTTCCCGACGGTGGCCTTTCCCAATCCCGAGGAACCGGGCGCCCTCGATCGCCTGCTCGAAGTCGCTCGCGCCAACCAATGCGAGTTGGCCATCGCCCACGATCCGGACGCCGACCGGCTGGGAGCGGCGGTCCGATGCGGTCCTTCGGAATACGTCGTCCTCAACGGAAACGAGCTGGGCGTCCTTCTCGCGCACCACGTTCTTTCGCATACCCGCGAGACGAAGCCGCTCGTGGTAGCGACGGTGGTCTCGTCGCGGATGCTCGCGGCGATGGCGTCCGCCCTGCGGAGTGCGCTATCTCGATACGCTCACCGGGTTCAAATGGATCGCGAACGAAGCCATGCGCCTCGAGTCGTCGGAAGGGGTTCGATTCGTATTCGGCTACGAGGAGGCCCTCGGTTACACCGTGGGCACGGTGGTTCGCGACAAGGACGGAATCGGAGCGGGTCTCGCTCTCGCCGAAATGGCATCGGAGCTCTCGGCGCGGGGCGAGACGCTCCTCGATGCACTCGCGGAGCTCCGGCGCGAGCACGGCTACTTCGCGAGCCGGCAACGTAACCTCACTCTCGAGTGGAGCCGAAGGAGCGCGCCGCATCGAGGACGCGATGGAGCGCCTGAGGCGCGAGCCGAGAAGCCTCTTCGGCCGCGAGTCGGTTCGCGCCTTCCACGACCGTCGGGACGGAAACGTTCTCCTCTATGACCTCGAGGACGGAGGCCGGGTCGCGATACGGCCGAGCGGGACCGAGCCCAAGATCAAGTTCTACCTCGAGGTGGTCGAGCCCTACGACGATCCGTCTCTCGCGCGAGAGCGAGCCGCGAGCCGCCTCCTGGCTCTCGAAGCAGGAGCTACTCGCGGCTTCCGGTCTCGGGTGAGCCCTTCGGGACCACGTTGACCTTGATGAAAGAAGGCTTCGTCAGCCGAGCGATAGATTCGCTGCGTCGCCTCGCGGAAATCCTCTTCCCGCGCCTGGTAGATGTCGACGAACGTTTGAGGATTCCGATCGATGACCGGAAACCACGAGCTCTGGACGTGCACCATGATCCGGTGGCCCTTCTCGAACGTGTGATTCCGGTCCCTCAAGTCGAACTCGATCGGAGTGATCTCCCCCGGCACCATGGCCTCGGGCTTCTCGAAGCTCCGGCGGAACTTCGCCCGAAAGACTTCGCCGGCCAGAAGCATCTGAAAATGACCCATGCGCACTCCCTCCGGATTCGGCTCGTTGTCGGGAAAATCGCCGGGAAAGACGTCGATGAGCTTGACCACGAAATCCGAGTCCGTTCCCGTGGTAGAGACCTCGAGATGCGCGATGATGGGGCCGGCGATGGTCACGTCTTCGGTGAGCGGCTCGGTCTCGTAGACGAGGACGTCGGGGCGCGAGGCCGCGAACCGCTGGTCTTCGATCATCCACAGGTGTCCCTGAGTCGTGCGGGTCTCGGCCGAGAAGGGCACCGGTTTTTCTGGATCGCTCACGTAGCTGTCGAAGCCTCTCCGCTCGGCGGCTCGAAGGACAGCGCTTCGTTCTCGCGGAGGTAGAGCTTCTTCTCGACGGCGCCAGGCGGCGGCCAGTCATCGTACTTTCTCCAGACGTTCGAGCCGGTCTCGAAGACGTACGCTTCGGGAAGCTCCGGGTCCGCCGCCTCCTTGAGATGGTAGCGGAAGAAAGGAAGGTGGATCTCCTTCTGGAAGTAGTGAGCGGTCTTGGACTCGAACTGCACGTGCCCGAGCGACGCCCCGTCCATCCGGTTCCAGCCGCCGTGAAGCCAGGGCCCCACCACCAGAACGCTGTCGTTCTCCGGATTGCGCTTCTCGATCTCGTAATAGATGGTCATCGGTCCGTAGAAATCCTCCGCGTCGAACCATCCGCCGACGTTCAGGATCGCGTGGTCGATGTCGTTCAAGTGAGGCAGGACCACCTGCTCCTTCCAGTAGTCATCGTAGGTTCCGTGCTCCATGAACTCGTTCCACGTGGGAACGGAGTAGCTGAAGTACCTTTCGTTCACGTTTCGCGAGGGGGCCGAGGTCGAGGAAGAAGCGATAGCCGTCGGGAGTTCCGTAGTCGAAGGGCGCTTCGCGCTCGGTCGTCGCTCTCTCTCGAACCCGCGCGTTCGACGACAGCCAGCTGAACGCGTACATGAGCCGGAAAGCGCCGTTATGGTGCCAGTCGTCCCCGAGGAACATGTCCGAGGGCGAGGCCTGGGGTGAGGAGGCCTTGAGCGCGGGGTGGCTGTCGATCATCCCCATGACCGTCTGGAACCCCGGGTAGGAGACTCCGTACTGTCCGACGCGCCCGTTATTGTTCTCGACGTTCCGAAGCAGCCACTCGATGGTGTCGTAGTTGTCGGTGCTCTCGTCGGTCTCTTTCCCCGACTTGGCAGGAACGTAGGGACGCATCACCACGAACTCGCCCTCGGAGCGGAACTTTCCCCGCACGTCCTGGAAGACGAAGATGAATCCGTCGCGGTCGAACTCCGGCGAAGGGCCGATCTGCTCGGGATAGTCGTCGGGTCCGTAGGGAGGAATCGAGTAGGGAGTTCGCAGTAGGAGAAAAGGATAAGTGTCGTGACCGATCCTTCGGTTCGTAGAGGATGGTGAAGAGCTTTACGCCGTCCCGCATGGGGATCATCACTTCCCGCTTCTCGTAGTGCGCGCGGACGTCGTACGGCTCCTGTTCCTGGGCGAGCGGAGAGGCTCGCCGCCAGGGCAAGGGCGAGCATCATCATTGAATCCCCACCAGGCCGTCGACCGAGTCGATGAGCTTCTTCGAGTCGTAGCCGACGCCGTCCTTGAATACCGTCACCACGTTCCGGATCTCGGCGTGGCGGGCGACCGGGTCACCCTCGATCACCACGAGGTCCGCGATCTTTCCGGTGGCGATACTTCCAAGGTCCTTGTCGATCCCGAGCACCTTCGCGCCGTTCAGGGTCATGATCTGAAGCGCCTCCGCGGGAGTGAACTCCGCTTCGAGAAGGAGCTCGTAGTTCCGTTGATCGCCGAAGCCGGGGAGCGCGCCGCCGTTGCCGGTCGGGTCGACTCCGGCGGCGAGGAGCCCGCCCGCCTTGTAGAACATATGCTCGAAGGCCTGCGCCCGCGGGAAGATGTCGGCCATGACCGAGTCCTTTGCCGCGGCGGCGATCTCCTTCCGCTGGGCGAGGTACTCTTCGCGCGCCTCGGGCGCGATCGCCCTGAGCACGCGGTCCTCGAGCGGCGGGCGGCCGGGGACGTAGAGCTCGTAGACCGCGAGGGTCGAGGTGAGCGCCACTTCGTTCTCGATCATGTGGCGGACCGTCGCCTGGACCTGGTCTCCGCTGATGTCCATCTTCTGCAGGCTCTTCTGGTAGTCCGGGTGGGCACTCGTCGGGTTTCTTGTCGGGATCGTACTCGGTGTTCGTGAAAAAACCGTGCTCCAGGCCGTCGATCCCGAGGTCGACCGCTTCGCGGAACGTGACCGAGCAGAGGTGCGCGGTGAACTTCAAGCCGCGCCGATGGGCTTCGTCGATTGCCGCCTCGAGCTCGGCGCGCGAGATGAGGGTATAGGCCTTGAACCAGGTCGCGCCCTCCTCCGCCCAGTAGCTCACCACCCGCCTCGCGTCCTCGGGAGTCGTGACCTGAGCCATGGTCGTCGACGGCGCCCTTGCCCGAGATATAGGGGCCGGTCACGTGCATCCGCGGCCCCGCGATCTCTCCGCTCTCGATCGACCGCTTCAGGTTGATCTCGCTGTAGGGCGAGAAGCTCCCCGTCGTGCGGATGGTGGTGACCCCGCTCGCGAGGTAGAGGCGAGGAGAGGTCACGTTCATCTGCGACTCGCGCTGCGACGTCGTGTAGAAGGTGTGGTTGTGCATGCCCACGATACCGGGAATCACGGTGTGGCCTTGGAGCTCGAGTCGCTGGGCCCCGGCGGGGATCGCGACGTCGGCGGCCGTATCCGACCGCGGTGATGCGGCCGTTCTCGATGACCACGGTCTGCCCGGGCCTGGGTGGGCTGCCCGTCCCGTCCACCACCTGGACTCCGACGAGCGCCACGACCGGAGCCGTCGACGCTCACGAATTCACGCGCTTCCTTCGAGAGCTGCGATGCGCGTCTGCGCTTCCAGCCGCGCCGCCGCGAGTACGAGAATCATCGAACCGAGTGCTTTCCTCAAGGCTTTGCCTCCTCCGTGTCTACCGTGAAAACGAGCTTCATTCCGGTCTCCAGGTGCTCCGCGATGTGACAGTGGGCCATCCATCGGCCGGGATTCGACAGCTCCAGAAGAATGTCGACCGTCTCCCCCGTCGCGACCAGCAGCGTGTCTTTCCAGACGAGGTTCCGGTTCGGGGATCCGTTTCGCGAAAGAACCAGGAACCGCTGTCCGTGAATGTGAAACGGATGCTGCATCGCATGAAGCGCGTCACGGTCGTTCGACCAGCCGCACTTTGATGACGTCGCCGAGCCGGAACCGCCAATCGATATCGAGGTTCTCCTTGCCGGTGGCTACGTCTCGGAGCGTCCATCGGACCTCACGTCCGGTGCGTCGGAAAATTCATCTCCGGCATCGTCTCGGTCCACTCGACCGGCCCGAAGTAGGCGGCGTCAGCGCGCATGCGTCGAACGAGCTTCGCCGGCAGATCCTCCGTCTCGAGCGTGAGCAGAAGCTCCTTGTCCACGGGCCGCGAGAACGCGCTCCGATAAGGCTCGATGTCCATGCGCACGTCCGCGTGCTCGCGGAGCGAGTCGAAAGGACGCGAAAGCGCGCGGCGCCTCTTTGGCGCCCACCTTGATCTCGCCGAGCTTCATGGTCTCGCTGAAGAACCCGCCGAAGGTGTGATCGAGCACCTGGAGGCGATTCTCGAGGACCGCGTCCTCGTCGAAGCGCACCTCGATGATGTAGCGCTCGGCCGGTCCGATGAGAAGCGACTCCGCCCACTCCTCCCGCTCGAACTTCGACACGTCCGACCCCACCACTTTGATGCGGGCGTCCCCGAACGCGAGGTGGAACGTGCGGGTGTTCGCCGCGTTGGTGAGGAAAAAGCGCACCACTTCGCCGCGCTCGACGGCGAGGCGGTACTCGGGCTCTCCGTTCACCAGCATCACGTTCCCGAAGCGGCCCATCAGGGCATGGGTCGCGCTCTCCTCCCCGTAGGGAAACGGGCCGTCGCCGCCGAGAAGGAGGTCGTCGAGCATCAGCACTTCCTCCCGGTGGACCTCGTTGAAGAAATCCGGATCCGGAGCCCTCACCAGCATGTTCCCGTAAAGGCCGAGGTCCTGCTGAATGTCCTCGCGGTGGTGCGGGTGATACCAGTAGATTCCGGCGTCGCGGAAGAAGACGCGGTACTCGAAGCGCCCGCCGGGCGGCACCGGATCCTGCGTCACTCCCGGCACGCCGTCGAAGCGATTCTCGAGCCTCACTCCGTGCCAGTGGACCGCCGTCTCGTGATCCGTCCGGTTCTCGAAGCGAACCACGATGGTGGAGTGCTGAGCGACTTCGAGAAGCGGACCCGGATACTGCCCGTTGAATCCGTACATGACGTAGCTCTCGCCGCGAATGGTCCTGCGGACCAGACCCGCGACGAGATCGAGAACGTCTCCGTCCCTGAGCGAAAGCAATCTCGCGCGGCCGCGCGAGCGGGACCGAGTCGCCGGCAGCCGGCGCCGGAAAGTACGGCTTCACGCTCGGACGCAGATCTTCGAGGCCCGGGATCATGGCGATGAGCGGGTTCATCGGAGGATGAGACCAACCTCCCGGGAGCGCCATGGTGCTGCGTGATCCATCGGCGCATCGGATTTTCCGGCCGGGATCATCAGGTGATTGTCGGGCTGGATCCGTGAGCTCGGCGACAGGCCGCGGAGGACGAGCGGTCCCTCGCGCGTCGCGACACCGGCGTCCTTCTCCGCCGAGATCAGCACGAGGAACTGGTTCAGCTCCACGGGCCCCAGGGGACCTGTCCTTCCGTTTCGGACCTCACCGAGCTTCTGCACGGGACTCAAGACCGGAGTCGTCGCCCACGCGACATAGGTGGAGTAGTCGCCGAAGTGCCGGGGCTCCGGCAGTCCGTCGAGCTCGAATTCGAGCCCGAACCGATGGCGTCCCTCTTTCGACACGCTGATCCCGAATGGGCTCGAAGCCCAACGGAGATGAACGATTCCCTTCGCTCCTCGGAGGTCCGGAGTGGGAGCGAGCTCGATGCGGTACACGTCGGGATGGCCGTCCTGGGCCGCAGCGGGCGAAGCGAGCAGCAACCCCGTCCCCAGGATCCGCAGCAGGAGAGCGCCTCGCGAGTCCCCGCGCGTGACTCATTCCCGGGAGACGAACTGCAGCACCACTCCCCCGGCGCGCTCGGGTCGAACCCAGACCCCTTCGTCCGCGGGATGCGGCGTCACCGCGTTGTCCTTCAGGAACCGACGCGTCTCGTCGATGTCCGACACCGCGAGCGTTACGCAGGCGACGCAGGGGACGGCGGGCAGGACCACGTCCTTGAAACGCGCGGTCGACCTCGTCGGCGCTCGCGATCTCGACCGAGCCCTCGTCCAGCACGAAGCGACGCTCACCTTCCTGGCGCTCGCGGAGCGTGAGTCGCTCGAACCGGACAGCGGTCTCTTCCGGATCCGCCGAACATACAGTGATTCCGGAGAGCGCCCGGACGCCGTTCGGGTGATCGAGAAGCTCCTTCTGCCAGAGGACATCGGGAGTGGCATGTTCGATGAAGAAAAGGTCCGCCTCGGGAAAGGTCTCCGAGTCCAGGCGAACGAGGCGAAAGAGACCCGGCTTCGTCGCGTCGCCCTCGAATCCCATGGGCACGTCGCGCCCGATTTCGATTGGCGACTTCAAGCCGGCAACCCGATCTTTCCACGAGCGAAAGAGCTCTTCGGCACGCTCACAGCCGAGAGCGACGAGCCCCACGCCGTGGAACCGTTCGGCGAGCGCGCGGACCCCGTCGTGAGGAAGCTTCTTGTCGATGATGCCCAGAATCTCGAAGTAGCCCTGGCGGAACATCGCGCAGCGGTTTCCCGATCCCCACGGCTCGACCGGCCCTTCCGGAGTGAGCCGTCCGCGGTGCGCGCTCTCCCGGGTTAGGCGAAAGCCGAGCTTCTCGTAGTCTTCCGCCGAGGCCTTCAGGTCCGGGGTCACCAGCGCCACGTGATCGAGAGTGAGGGAGCCCTCTCTCGCCATAGGTTCCTCCGCGGTCATTCTAGCTTTTCGCAGATTGGTTTTCATCGAATGGCGGGAGCGCCCCCAGTTGAAGACTGCGATCGGGGTCGCGTACATTAGCAGCCTCGCAGGAGGGCCCGTCCATGGAAGTCGACGTAACCTTTCACGGCGACGTCGCGCGGGTCCGGATCAAGGGCCGGATCGTGGACGGAAAGCCGGCCGACCAGCTGAAGCAGACCCTCTCGAAGCTCGTCGCGGACGGCAAGCTCAATACCATCTTCGATCTCTGGGAAGTGACCTGGTTCGACAGTCTCGGGATCGGTATCCTCATGGGACACTACATTTCCGTGGCCGGCCGGGGAGGCAAGGTGATGCTTCTCGGGGCGAACAAGAAGGTCCGTCAGATCGTCGAGCTGGTCCGGGTGGCCGACCGTTTCGGCTGGTCCTGGGACCTCGACGAAGCGCTCGCCTGGTTCCGATGAAAACTCCTGCGATTCCCGCGAACGAGGCCGGGAGGCTCGAAGCCCTCGCGCGGTACAAGATTCTCGACACGCCCCCGGAGCAGGCTTTCGACGACCTGACGATGCTTGCCTCCCATCTCCTCGACGTGCCCATCGCTGTGGTGAGCCTCGTGGACGAGGCACGGCAGTGGTTCAAGTCCGCGGTAGGGATCGACGTGCGCGAAACACCCCGCGAGCACGCTTTCTGCGGGCACGCCATCCTGGGGAAAGAGGTAATGGTGGTCGGAGACGCGCTCCGCGACGAGCGCTTTCACGATAACCCTCTCGTGACCTCAGAGCCCGGTTTTCGCTTTTATGCTGGCGCTCCCCTTCTCACCGAGGACGGATTCGCGCTCGGAACGCTTTGCCTCGCGGATCGGAAGCCCCGGCGGCTCAGCCTGGAGCAGATCGAGCTTCTCCGCGCTCTCGCTCGCCAGGTGGTGAGCCGACTCGAAGAGCGGCGAAAGGTGACCGAGCTGGTTCGTCTGATATCCGAGCGCGACCTGGCACAGGTGGAGCTCGACCACTTCTTCGATCTCTCACTCGACATGCTGTGCGTCGCCGACTTCGACTACCACTTCACCCGCGTGAACCCCGCGTGGACGCGCACGCTCGGCTACGCCGCCGAGGAGATGCTCCGGAAACCGTACCTCGAGTTCGTCCACGTCGACGATCGAATCTCCACGATGAAGGTCGCCACGAGCGCGGGAAGCGGCTCCGACGTTCACTCGTTCGAGAACCGCTACCGCTGCAAGGACGGCTCGTACAAGTGGCTCTCCTGGACCGCCACCGCCTCGCTCGCCGAGAAGCGAATTTACGCCGCCGCCCGGGACATCACCGATCGAAAGCAGGCCGAGGAGGCCCTGAGGCGCTACGCGCGCGAGCTCGAGCAGGCGAAGCGGGCCGAGGAAGAGAACGCCGAGAGGCTCAAACAGCTGGTGGAAGAGCTCGATTTCGCCAAGCGGCAGGCGGAAGACGCGACCCGGGCGAAAAGCGAGTTCCTCGCCAACATGAGCCACGAGATCCGCACTCCGATGAACGCGGTCATCGGCATGACCGAGCTGGTCCTCGCCTCCGAGCTCGATTCCTCCCAGCGCGAGCATCTCGATCGAGCCAAGCAAGCCGCGGAGGAGCTTCTGGAGCTCCTCAACGACATCCTCGACATCTCCAAGATCGAAGCGCGGAAGCTGGACGTCGACTCGATTCCCTTCTCTCTCCGCCGCTCGGTGACCGCAACCGTCAAGATCCTCGAGATGCGCGCTCACGAGAAGGGCCTGGGCTTGACCGCGCATATCCGGGAGGACGTTCCCGATTCGCTGGTGGGCGACCCGAAGCGCCTGCGCCAGATTCTCCTGAACCTGGTGGGGAACGCCATCAAGTTCACCGACCGTGGAGACGTGCTCCTCGAAGTGCGCACCAGTCTCCTTGACCGATGCCGCGGCGACCCTGCATTTCTCGGTCATCGACTCGGGCATCGGTATCGCCGAAGACAAGCAGCAGATCATTTTCGAGGCATTCGCCCAGGAAGGGCCTGCGACCGCGCAGAAGTACGGCGGAACCGGGCTCGGGCTCGCCATCTCGGCGCAACTCGTAGAGATGATGAACGGGCGCATCTGGCTCGAGAGCGCTCCCGGTCAAGGCAGCATCTTTCACTTCACCGCGGCCTTCGGGCGAACGACCCCGGACAAGATCGAGCCCGTTCCGGAAGCCGCGCCGGTTTTCGCCCCGAGGCGGCGGCGAGGCGGGTTCCACGTTCTCCTCGCGGAGGACAATCCCGTCAACCGCGAGCTGGTCCGGCATTTTCTCGCGAAGGCGGGCCACCGAGTGGAGATGGCGTCGAGCGGACGCGAAGCTCTCGAGCACCTCGAGAGCCCGAGCCGTTTCGATCTCGTCCTGATGGACGTGAGGATGCCGGACGTGAGTGGAATCGAGGTGGCGGAGACGGTTCGCGCGAACGAGAAGGCACACGGGAGCGCATATCCCGATAATCGCGCTCACCGCCTATGCGATGAGGGAGGATCGCGAGCGGTGCTTTCGCGCGGGAATGGACGACTACGTTTCGAAGCCGGTGCGCGCGGAAGAGCTCCTCGCGACCATCGAGAAAGTGGCCGCCCGCTATTCCGTCGAGCCGCGGCCGGAGCCGGCCGTCGATACGCCGGAGCCGGTCGTCGACGAAGAATCGTTGATGGCCGGGGTGAGAGGCGACGAGAAACTCCTCTTCGAGCTCATCGACCTCTTCACCGAAGACTCGAGCGACATGCTCACGCACATGAAGGAGGCCATAGAGCGAGAGGACCCGTACGAGCTCGCGTCGTCGGCGCACGCGTTCATCGGCTCTCTCGGAAATTTCGCCTCCCGGCGGGCGCTGCTGAAGACCAAGCAGCTCGAGCGGCGGGCGCGGGAAGGCGACCTCGACGCGGCGGCTTCCCTGTTCGCCGACGTGGTGGAGGAGACAGCGCGTTTGGAGGAGGCGCTCCTGCAGATCCGAACGAAGCGCCGAGCGAGGACCCCGTGAGCGAGATTCTCCTGGTCGAGGACGAGCGCGTAACGCGACACCGAATCCAGAAGGTGATGGAGGACGCGGGCCACCAGGTGACGGCGGTGGCGACGGCGGCGGAGGCGCTTCAGGAGCTCGAGGGTAGACGCGTGGACCTGCTGCTCCTCGACGTGTGGCTCCCGGAGATGAACGGCCTCGAGCTCCTCGCGAAGATGAAGGCGTCCGGCCGGGAGCCTCCCGTCGTCATCATCATCACCGCCGACGACACACCCACGACTCTTCTCGAGGCGGTGCGCGCCCAGGCCTACGCCTTTCTCACAAAGCCCATCGATCCCGACGACCTGGTCGCCACCATCGAGCGGGCGCTGAACGGAGCGAAAGCTTCACGCCCGATCCGCGTCATCTCCGCGAAGCCCAACTGGATCGAGCTCGCGCTCCCCTGCGACCGCGACTCCGCCGAGCGGATCCAGGGGTTTCTCGCGCGTCTCGACGCCGACCTCGATTCTGCGGTCCGAGACGCCATCGGCCGCGTCTTCCGCGAGATGCTGCTGAACGCGGTGGAGTGGGGTGGAAAGCTCGACCCGAACCGGGAGGTCCGGGTCACCTACCTGCGGGCGAACAAGATGATCCTCTACCGCATCGCCGATCCCGGCGAGGGCTTCCGCCTCGCCGATATCGACCACGCCGCGGTCACCAACAAGGACGATGCTCCCATGGGACACGTCTTCGCGCGTGAAAAGAAGGGGCTCCGGCCGGGAGGTTTCGGGATTCTGATGTCACAGTCCCTCGCCGACGAGCTCCTGTACAACGAGGCCCAGAACGAAGTGGTCTTCGTGAAGTATCTCGACGGGGACTGAGATTCGGGAGGAGAGCGTCTACTGGACGTCTTTGAGCGTGAGCCCTTCGTCCCTCAAGAAGGCCATCAGACCCTTCTTGTCGATGGTTCGAATGGCGCGCGTGGTCATCCGGATGCGGACGGTCGTGCCGAGCTCGGGCACGAAAACCCGCTTCCACTGGAGGTTCGGCAGTTGAAACCTCTTGGTCTTGTTGTGGGCGTGAGAAATGAGATTGCCCGACAGCGGGCCTTTACCAGTGAGCTTGCATTTGCGGGCCATCGTTACTCCTGCCTTGACAAACCGTTAGTCTATCCATTCTTACGGCCCGAGCGCAAGTCCTTGGCGATGGCAACGGACGCCTCGACCTCGCTCAGATTTCTTCGAACTCGCCCGTTTCCCTGTTCTTGTGCGCTTTGTTCCAGGTGAAGTACCGGCCGTTCATCGCGACGTAGACGCCGACAGGCAAGGCCTGGGCGAAGGCGAGAGCGCTCCCGAGGTTGAAGAGCCCGTCGGAGCTCCCGAACTTGAACGGAATCATGGCGCCGGTGAGGACGATGGTCTTCTCCGGGATGGCCGCCTCCCCGAGAGACCTGGCGGTGACCTCCATCGTGTCGGTCCCATGGGTCACGACGATGCGGCTCTCCTTCGCCCTCCGGCACTGCTCCACGATGAGCCCGCGGTCGGCGTCGGTCATCTCGAGGGAATCGATCATCATGAGCGTCCGCACCTCCACCCGGAGCTTCGAACGGCCGAGGGTGAGCATCTCGGGAAGGTGGGTGTCCTTGAAGAAGAGCTCGCCGCGGATCTCGTCGTACTCCTTGTCGAAGGTGCCCCCGGTGACGAAGACACGAATGATCATGGAACGATGACCGCGGGAATCCCTTTCTCCCGCACCAGAGCATTGAAAGCATCGAGGTCCGCCCCGAGGAGAGAATCGAGCGCCGCCCTCTTCTCGCTCCAGATCGCCATGAGATCCCGGAATCGATCCCGCGCTCCTTCGATGACCCCCTCTTCCGAGCCGTCGACCGCGCCGTGAAGGATGATGAAATGATGATTCAGCTGAACGGTGAAATTGATGACCGTCTGACCGTCGACGGTTCGCTTCTGAATGAGCTCCTCTTCCAGCGCGTCGAGCTTCTCGATGAGCGCCTTTCCCTGCTCTTCGATCTCCGGCCGATCCTTCGTCCGATCGAGAAACGATTGCACCTGCTCGCGAACGCCGCGCAAGCGGATGACACCCTGATGAATCGCGGCGATCTCGTTCGCGACTTCCTTCAGGAAATCGTCCTGCGCTTGATACGTGCTGAGCGGAGTCTCGAGCCGCGGGTCGCTCTTCACTTCGACGGTCTGGGTCCGGGTCTCGCCGCCGGCGGTGAGACGAACCTGATAGGTACCTGGAACGACCTTCCGTCCCGATAGGGCGCCGAACGAGAACAGGCCCGGAACCCGCTTCGGACTCTCGTGGCGGAGGTCCCAGCTCACGCGGTTCATCCCCGGCTTGGGCTTCCACGGATTGCGCTCGGCCGCGGGCCCCTGGGGCGGATCGTCGGGCGGGTACTTGCCGCACGAGCTCGCCCGCCGCATCGAGAATCTCGAGCGACACCTTCTTCTCTTCCGATACTTCATCCACCAGGAAATCCAGGATCGCGCCCGCGGGGGGATTCTTTCCGGAAGCACCTCCGCCGAAGCTGAAGCCGCGCTCGACCCGGTACGCGGGCCGCGGCGCGAAGAGGTGGACCTTCGCCACTTTCACGGATTCTTCGATCTGCTGGAGGGGCGATAGATCGTCGAGGATCCAGAACGATCGACCCGCGGTCGCGGCGACCAGGTCGTTCGCGCGCTCCTGAACCATGAGGTCCGTCACCGGGGTCACCGGAAGGTTGAGCTGAAGCGGAGCCCAGCTCTCGCCGTCGTCGAAAGACACGAAGACGCCGAGCTCCGTTCCCATGTAGAGGAGACCGCGCCTCTTGGGATCCTCCCGCACCACGCGAACCCAGGCCTCCTCGGGAATCCCCTTCACGATCGCCTTCCAGGTCTTCCCGTAGTCGTTGGTCTTGAACGCGAGAGGCGTGAAATCGTTGAACTTGTACCGAGTCACCGCGACGTACGCCGTCGCCGGGTCGTGAGGCGAGACATCGATGGCGTTGATCATCGCTTCGCCGACGGAGGGAGGCGTCACCCGCTCCCAGTTCGCCCCGGAGTCCCTCGTGACGTGCAGGTAGCCGTCGTCGCTTCCCGCCCAGAGCGTCCCCGGATCGTGGCGCGACTCGGCGAGGTAATAGATCGTGCCGTAGATCTCACCGCCCGCGCCCTCATTGGTGATGGGGCTCCCGCCCGGCCCCTGCTTCTCGTCGTCGTCCCGGGTGAGATCCGGGCTCGCTTCGTCCCAGCTCACGCCGCGATCGGCCGATCGAAGGAGAACGTTCGCCGCGTGGTAGACGACCTTCGGATCGTGGCGCGAGGCGAGGATGGGCGCGTTCCAGTTGAAGCGGTACTTCATGTCGCGAGAGGCCATCGCCGCGGGCAGCATGGGATAGGCCATGACGTTGCGCTCCTGCTCGCGTGCGGGCGTCCCACTCGCTGATGAGCCCCATGAAGCAGCCGGCGTAGATACGGACGGGATTCTCGGGATCGAAGGCGACGTAGGCGCTCTCGCATCCGCCGACCGGATGCCAGTCTTTCCACGTGATGCCCGGAGTCGAACGTCTGACTCGCGATTCCAACCGAGGTGTTGTCCTGCTGACCGCCGTAGACCCAGTAGGGAAACTGATTGTCGGTATTGACCCGGTAGAACTGGGCGGTCGGCTGGTTCTGCTGCGTCGACCAGGTCCTGCCGCCGTTGTAAGAGACGTTCGCCCCGCCATCGTTCGAATTGATAATGATGTCCGGGTTCTCGGGGTGGATCCAGAGATGGTGGTTGTCCCCGTGAGGCACGCGGACGTTCTCGAACGTCTTCCCGCCGTCGATCGACTTCAGCAGATCGGCGTTCGTAATCCAGACCACGTCGGGATTCTTCGGGATCGGCGAAGACTTTGATGTAGTACCAGGCGCGCGTGCGAATGCCCCAGGTCTCGTTCACGACCTTCCAGGTCTTGCCCGCGTCTTCCGAACGATAGAGTCCGCCCTTCGGGTCCGCCTCGACCAGCGCGTAGATCCTCTCGGGGTTCGCGGAGACGGAAACGCTCAGCTTGCCTTTCAGCTCGGGAAGGCCGTCCTCGAGCTTCACCCACGTGTCGCCCGCCGTCCGTCGACTTGTGGATTCCGCTACCCGGACCGCCGCTCCGCACCTCCCATGGGGTCCGCCGGTGATCCCAGAACGCGGCGTAGAGAATGCGCGGGTTTTTCGGATCCATCGCGAGATCCGAAGGGCCCGCGTCGGGTGAGACATAGAGCACTTTCGTCCAGCTGGCACCGCCGTCTTTCGAGCGATAGACGCCGCGCTCCTCGCTCGGTCCGTACGGCGCCCCCTGGGCCGCGACGTAGACCAGGTCGGGGTTCGTCGGATGGACGTGGATTCGCGAAATCGCGCGGGAGCGAGGAAGGCCGACGTGGGTCCAGGTCTTACCCGCGTCCGTCGATTTGTAGACGCCGTCGCCGTGCGAGGTCATGACGCCGCGGATCGCGTGCTCGCCCATCCCCACGTAGAGAACGTTCGGGTCCGAGGGAGCGACGGCGATCGCGCCGACGGAGGACGTCTTCAGCTGGCCGTCGGTCACGTTGTTCCAGGTCTCACCGCCATCGGTGGTCTTCAAGACACCGCCCCCGACCCCGCCGAAATAGAACGTCTGCGTGTCCTGGATGACACCGACGGAGGCGTTCGACCTTCCTCCGCGAAAGGGCCCGATCCCCCGCCACTCCATCGACTGAAAGAGCTTGGGATCGACGTCTTCCGCGGCGCCGGCAAAGGGCAACAGCAGGAAAAAGACCGCGGCGACAAATCGCATCATGACTCCTCTTTCGGTTTTGAACGCTACACCATCGAACGCAAAGACCTACGACGACACGCGAGTCCAGCCGAGCCGCAAAATCGAGAGCCCGGGATCGTCGCCCCAAATCCCGGTGCGGCGGAGCGCGAAAGAGTTCGACTCCTCGTCGTTCGCGCCGGCGACGGTCGTGACCGCGAGCGAGAACCCTTCCTCCTCCACGATCCTCTCGGTCGACCGATCGAAGTCGGACGCGCTTCCGTTCGGATAGGCGAACATCGTGACCTTGCGAGCCGAGCTCCTTTTCGATCCGTTCCTTCGACTCGCCGGATCTGCCGTCTCGCCTCCTCCTCGGAGACACGAGCGTCAAGATCGGATGGTCGACGGTGTGGGCCCCGAAGGAAATTCCCGTCGGAAGCCATCTCGCGCGCTTCGTGCCAGGTCAGCTTCTCCCACCCCTTGGGAGCCTCCGGCTCGATCCCGAGATCTGGCGAGGAGGGCAGCGATTCGCTCGTCGCGCGTCCTGCGGCGACGCGCGCCGGAGCCGGCGAGCAGCGGCCGCGAAGCGCGAGCGCATGTCGGGTTTCCTCGTCCGGTGAAAGGCATCGAATACCCGGTCGTGCCAGAGGATACGCTCCGCGGTCGAGCGAATCAGTGGTGAGGAAGATCGTCGCCGGCAGACCGAGCTCCCGCAGGATGGGAAACGCATTCGTGTAGTTGTCGCGGTAACCATCGTCGAAGGTGATGGCGACCCCGTTTCTCGGGAGCTCCCGGGCTCGACGCCCTCTCCGCGAGCTCGGCGAGCGGCAGAACCTCGAAATGCCGCCGAAGGGCCTCCATCTGGCTGTCGGAACAAGGCGCAGCGAGATTCCGGGGAAGAACGGATGGCCGTCGTCGTTCACGCGGTGATAACAAAGCGACGAGAAACCGCCGCGGGCGGCGTCGACGCGAGAAACAGCGCTCGTCACCCCCGGCGTTCGAGATGCCAGGCCGGCGAGCTTTCTGGAACCACCGTTCATTCCGCTCCACGCTATCATCCTACTTGAATGCGGGACGTCCATCGAAACTCGAAGACCGCGGATGCCATCTTCGTCTTCGCGGGGCGCGAGTCGAGAAAGCGCTTCGGGATTCGGCTCTTCCGCGAGGGGAGCTCGCCCCGGCTCGTCTTGAGCGTCGGACGATTCGAATGGAGACGTTTCGCGAGCCTGGGACTCGAGAACGACGGAGGGCTCCTGGACCTCGTTTCGGAGACCGCCGCCGGCGCGGCGGCATTTTTTCGTCGAGGTCGACGCGTTCGGCGCCCGCTGCGAGAGAATCCCCAAGGGAAAGCTCGGGACATGGAGCGAGATCCGAGCGGTCGCGCGGTTCGTCGAGCGCGAGCGAATCGAAAGTCTCGTCGTCATTTCGGATCGACAACATCTGAGGCGCTGCCTCGCGGGCCTGCGGCTCGTGCTTCCGGAGCGCTGCGCGCTCATCCCAATCGCCTCCGCGCCCGACGAAAAAGAGCCGCCGACGGGAGGCCCGATGGAGGCGTTTAAGTTCTTTTCCTACAGCGTCTTACTGTGTCCCCTCTGGCTCGGGCTGCGCTTCGTTCCGTCGCGCTTGCGCCGGAGGTCCGTTTCCTGGTATAAAGAACAGGTTTACCCTATCCCAACCGGGGCTTCGAGAAGGAGACTTTCGACCGCCAGAAGTCGCTACGCGTTTCCTCCCCCCAAGGAGCTGCGGCCGACGGAAGAGCTCACGATTGAAGCTCGAGGGGTCTCGCGAGAGTGCGCGGGCCCACGGACGACAGCAGTGGAAATCCTTTCTCGAATTAGATTGGGAGTAATTTCATCTTCGTCATGCGCGGAAGCCCTGGTATCGCTCTAATCATTATTAGTACTCGCCCTCGCGACTTCGGCGTTTTCTCAAACCCGAGGAGCGCAGCCCGCCCCCAGGAACGCGAGCCCTACCGGCGACTACAAGATCGGCCCGGGAGACGTGCTCCGCATCCTGACGTGGAAGGAAGCGGATTTCAGCGGTTCTTTCTCCGTTCGCTACGACGGGAAAATCACGATTCCCTTCGTCGGCGACATCGACGTAGCGGGTCGCACTCCGACCGAGCTCAAGGGAGAGCTCGAGGAGAGCATCGGGAAATTCGTGGATGTCGCGCGGGTCTCGGTCGCCATCGAGGAGCCGAACAGCGCCCGCTTCTTCGTTCTCGGCAAAGTGGCCCAGCAAGGGGCGTTGCCGTACAGCGGTCCTCTCCGAATCGCGCAGGCACTCGCTCTCGCGGGAGGATTCCAGGAGTTCGCGAAGCTCGATCAGATCTTCGTCATCCGCGAGGTCAACGGCGAGCTCATCTACTTCCCGTTCAACTACGACGATTTCGTCAACCGCCGCCAGCTCACCGGAAACCTGATTCTCTTCCCGGCGACACCATCGTCGTCCCCTGATGAGATTGATGAGATGGCAAACCGAGTCGTGTCTCCATCGATGGCGCGGTATCTCGCCCTTCTCGCGTGGCTTGGCGCGCCGGCTTCCGCGTTCGCGCAGAGGCCGCCAACGGAGTGGACCTTCTCTATCGGCGCGCGGCAGGCGAACGAGTTTTCCCGGACCGACGACGGGATTCCGCAGGAAGAGCGGATCATGGACGCGGTGAACGCTTCGCTCGGTCTTTCGACCTCGAACGACGCGGGATCAATTCGGTCTCTTCGGGCGGGTGGGAGCGAACGTCCATCGCTCCGGTGACGGCCGCGAACGGCTCAACTACGGAGCGGGCCTCTCCTGGGACCGTCAGTTCTCCATACAAAGCCACTCGAGGCTGGCGCTCGGAGTCGGTCGTGGATTCCGGGCGGAAACCCTCTCGAACCTCGGGATTCTGGCTCCCGGCGCCGATAACTTCGCCACGACCGCCGGTTGGGTCGGTTCAGCATCAGGCCACGCCGCGCACGGCTTTCTCGACGTCGCTCCGCTATCATCACATCGAGCTCGAAAGCGACGAGCCGATTCTCGGATCGCAGATCGTTCCGGAAGTGCCTCCATTCATCGACGACTTTCCGCCTTTGCCAGGACCATCCGACGACGGCACGTTCGTCGTTCCCGACGTCGAGGATACCGTAGTGGATATTATCGCTACGGAAGGACTCTCGACGACACAGACCAATTCTCACCACGCGAACGCGGGCTTCGGGGTCAACCACCGCGTAAGCGAGTACAGCCTCTTTGGGATTCGACTTGATGGGCGGGTACCGGGTGTTCGACAGCGACACCAGCCCGATTGAGGACCGCCGGGAAGGCGCGCACGCGGGTATGCGCGTCTGGACACAGCGAAGAGTAAAGCCGTCGACGAGCATCGGGTCTTCCTATCAGCTGAGCCGATCGCTCGTCCAGGAACCGCCGACCACGGTGCATAATCTCGTCGGGACGCTACAGCTACGCGCCCCTGCAGAAGAATGTTGCGGTGAACGTGTCCGCCGGCGCCGGGCTACTACCAAGCTGGCCCGGTTCTCCCAGGTGACTCCGGTGGTCAACGCCTCCTTTTCCGCGGACCTCACGACATCGACGCGGGTGGGAGCGGCCTATCGACGGCAGTTCTCCCAATCGCTTGGATTCGGCCGCACGCTGCTCATCGACTACGCGAATCTCGCGCTCACCCAGGGCCTCGGGTCGAGAGTGGACTTGACCTTGCGCGCCGGGGCATCCTTCGCCACCGATCCGCTCCTCGAACGCTCGGGCTACCATGTAGTTCAGGCAGGGGGCACCTTGAGGTGGCGGATTCTCGACAGCCTGAGCATTGGAACGAGCTTTTTCGAAGTGAGGAGAGAACAGACTCTCCAGAACGGCGTCAACGAATCAACCCGTAACTTATGGACGGTTTTCGTCTCTTATACCGCCCGGTGGCGCTAAAGGACTGAATGGCATGATCGATCGAACCGGATCCGCGGGGCGTGAGTCCCGAAAGGCGAATCGCGGCGGGGACTCCGCATTGCCTTTTTCCATGAGCCTTCCCCAGACTCCATCGGACTACATCGAGCTCGTGAGATTTCGGTGGCCCTGGATGCTGGCCGCGCTCGTCGTGGGCGCTCTCGGGTCTCAGGTCGCCCTCCGTTTCGTGCCGAAGCAGTACATGTCGCAAACCGTGGTCCTGGTGGAATCCGAGAAGATCCCGAAGAGCTTCATTCCCCAGCTCACCACCGACGTAGGACGCGATCGCTTTCGCACTCTGGCCGAGGAGATTCTGGCCAGCCCACGGCTCGAGAAACTCCTCGAAGACGTCAACCCCTATCCAGAGATGGTCGACGTTCCCCGCGCGGACATCGTCGACATGATCCGGGGCCGCACGGTCATCGGTCTTCGCGGGAACGACGCCTTCGTCCTTCAGTACAAGGACACCAACCCGCAGCGGGCCAAGCGCATGGCGGCGAACGCTCGCCTCGATGTTCATCGAGGCGACGACCGGGAATCGCGCGCAACAGGTGCGGGACGCGGGCGACTTCATCGAGTCCCAGCTCGTGGAGACCAAAGCAGAGCTCGAGAAAGTCGAGAGAGCTACTGAGGCAAAACAAGCAGCGCTACATGGGAATGCTTCCGAACCAACTCGAGGCGAACCTCAGCACGCTCCAGCGCCTCGAGCTCGAGCGGCAGTCGGTGGCGGATCAGATTCGGGTCGCGAAGGAACGCCGGGCACTTCTGGAACGGCAGCGCGCGATGCAATCCCAGATGACGGAGCCCGAGGCCCAGCTCATTCCTACGGTTCCGACCCAAGCGTCCTCCGATTCGGCGTCTCCGAACGCGGGCTCGCTTCCCGCCCTCAAGGCCTACCTCGCCCAGTTGCTGACTCGGTATACCGCCGAGCATCCCGAGGTCGTGGCGACGCAGAAACGAATCGCCCGACTGGAAGCCGAGTCACCGGCTGCCGATTGTCGAAGCGCCACCGCAGGGCGACGACGCCGCCCGGGCCGGAAGCCGGCGGCGACGCGTCGCGAGCACCGACGTTCTCGTCTCCGATCTTACCGCTCAGGTTGCGGCGATGGACCGCGACATACAAAGCCTCGAGGAACGCTACGAGCAGATCCGAGGCCAGATCGGCGTCTATCAGAACCGGGTCGAGAAGATCCCCGAGGTCGAGCAGAAGCTCCAATCCCTCGAGCGGGACTATGCCCTCAGGAGCAGGTACTACAGCGAGCTTTTGAGCCGGAAGCTCGAAGCGGAGACCGCGGGCGCCGTCGAACAGAAGTGGCAGGAGGATCAGTTCAAGATCCTGGACCCCGCGCAGATTCCCGACAAACCGGAGTCCCCGAAGCCGACCCTCTTTCTCATGCTCGGGACGCTGGTCGGGCTCGGCGCCGGCCTGGCCGTAGCCTTCCTCGTGGAAGTCGCGGATCCGACGGTGAAGAATTTGAGAGAGCTCGAAGCTCTTCTCCCCTACCCCGTGCTGCTCACTTTGCCGCAATTGAAAGCGCCCCGGAAGCGCTTCCGACGGTGGGGCGCGCCGATTCCTCCATCACCCACGTCGCAGGCCACGGACGAGGAACAGCTGCCGGCCGCCAGTTAGCTCAAGAGTAAGAGGAACGAAACATGAGCCGCCTCCACGACGCCATCGAGAAAGCACGGAAAGAAGGCACGGTGGCGAAGCCGCGTCCCGCCGAAACTCTCCACCCGATCTCGAGCACCGGAGGGATCAGCTTCGTCGAAGGGGCGCCGGTCACGCCGCAAATTGATGGATGCCTCGTCAATTTGATGAAGGAAGACGAGCCGTGGCTCGAGCAGATGCGCACGCTCGCCACGCGGCTTCGCTCCATGGAAGGCTCCGAGCGCGTGAGGCGCATCGGCTTCATGAGCGCCGTCGGGGGCGAAGGGAAGACGACGCTCGCGGTCATGCTGAGCCTGGTCCTCGCCGAGCAGCCGGACGAAGGAGTCCTCCTCGTCGACTGCGACCTGAGGCATCGAGAAGTCGAGACGGTTCTCGGCCTCCGCTCCGCCTCCGGGTTCAGTGACTGGATCCGGCAGCCGACGCCGGAGGTGCCGCTCCGGCGCATTGGCCGGAAAGGTCCGTTCTTCCTGTGCGCCGGCCGGCCGTTCTCCCGGCCCTGGGAGCTGGTCTCCTCGCCTCAGGTGGGGACGCTCCTCGACGCCGCGGGCTCCAAGTTCCGCTACGTCATCGTCGATCTCCCGGCCGAGGGTCCCGTGGCCGACGCCGCGAAGATTCAGGAGCACCTCGACGGCCTGCTCCTCGTCGTGCGAGCCCGGACTGCGCCTCGCGAAGCCATCCTGTCCACGATCGAGCACCTTCAAGAGGAGAAAGTTCTCGGAATCCTCTTCAACGCGGAGAACCAGGCGGCCAGCAGACTCAAGCACTACCGCTATTCACACTACGCGAAGTCGTACTCGCGAAAGGCGGACGCCAGACAAAAGCGGTGAGGTCGAGTGGTACTCCACTTTTTCTTTCATACCCCATCGGAGGCAAGGATATGCTGACGACGAAGGCCAGACTTACTTCCTGGCATCGCGCCTGGCTCATACTCGCCATCGCTCTCTTCGCGACCTCGGCTTGCTCCAAAGAGGCGAAGATCGCGCGGTATCTCGAGCGCGGCGACGAGTACATGAAGGAAGGCAAGACTCGTGAAGCCATCATCGAATTTCTGAACGTCATCCAGCTCGACGAGACCAATCGGGACGCCACGACGCGTCTGGCCAAAGCGCTCTTCGACACCGGCCAGTTCGGGCCGGCGCTCCAATACCTGCAGCGCGCGGTCGAGTTCGACCCGAACGACCTCGACGCGCGGGTTCGGCTCGCGACGCTCCACGTTTTCGGAGGTCGACTGGACGAAGCGCGAGAAGAGGCCAGTTACGCGATCGAAAAGGATCCCAACAATCTCGATGCTCTCGTCGTCTTCGCCGGCACCGTGTCCACCGAAGGCGAGGTGGACGGCGCGCTGCAGCGGCTCGAGAACGTCCGTACCGCCCATGCCGACAAGGCAAAGTTCCATCTGACCGTCGGCTCCCTTCAGCTCCGGAAAGGCGATATCGCCGGCGCCGAGACCTCGTTTCAGGAGGCGGCCAAGGTCGAGCCCGATTCCGCGGACGCACACCTCGCGCTCGGGACGTTCTATCTAGCGAAACGAGAGCCGGCCCGCGCGAAGGAAGAATTCGACCTCGCCGCCGAGAAAGCACCGGTTCGCTCTGGAATTCAGATCCGAGTCGTCGACTTCTACCGCCTCCTCGGCCAGCCGGACGAGGGCGACAGGAGACTCGACGAGATCGTGAAGGAAGCGCCCGATTTCTATCCTGCCTGGCGCCGCATCGCTCAATACGCGTTCGCGGACAAGGACTACGATCGCGCCCAGGACGCCCTGAATCACGTTCTCGAGGCGAGCGACAAGGATCCGGAAACGCTGCGCATGGTCGCCGAGGTCCTCCTGGCCAAAGGGGAAACCGAGGCCGCCCAGGCGAAGTTTCGCGAGGCCATCACGATATTCCAGGACTACGCTCGGCGGCGCCCGGACCAGCCGTCGATTCATTTCCGTCTCGCGCAGCTCCACATCCGGGTGGGCGAGATCGAGCAGGCGAAGAGCCGACTGGCCACGGTCGTCGAGCTCGCGCCGAACTCTCCCGAGGCCATCCTCCTCCTCTCGGAGCTGCAGATTAACAGCCGCGAGGCCGCGAAGGCAGTTGCGCCGCTCGAAGAACTGGTGACGCGGCATCCGACGCCGCTCGCCTTCGAGCTCCTGGGCAAGGCCTACTTCGAGGACAAGAAGTACCCCCGAGCGACGCTGGCCTTCAACCGCTTCGTCGACCTCTCGCCTTCGGAACCGCGCGCCCATTTCCTGCTCGGTGGGAGTCTGGCGGCAGAGCAGAAGTGGGGAGAAAGCGTTCGTGAGTTCGAGAAGGCGCTGGAATTGAATCCGTCCTTCGTCGATCCCCTTGCCGCTCTGGCCAGGATCGATATCGGCCAGCAACGCATGGGGAGCGCCATCAAGCGCGTCCAGGACCAGATCGCGAAGATCCAGCCCACGGGACAGCATCATTTCGTCCTGGGCCAACTCTACGTCGCTTCCAACCAGAACGACTACGCCGAAGCGTCCTTTCGCAAAGCCCTCGAGCTCGACCCGAACCTGAACGCGGCCTACGGACAGCTCGCCCAGATTTACGTGCGCACCAACCGCACCGACCAGGCTCTGCTCGAGATGGAGAAAGGTCTCGCGCACAATCCCAAGAATGTCCCGGTGCTGATGATGAAGGGAATGCTCCAGCACCAGAAGGGGGCGGTCGACGACGCGCAAATTACGTACGAAGGACTCCTCGGTCTCAACCCGAGTTTCGCCCCCGCCGCGAACAATCTCGCCTACATCCTTCAGGAGAAAGGCGACCTGGAACGAGCGCTGCAGCTCGCCGAGATCGCGCGCAAAGAAGCGCCGCAAAATCCCGACATCGCGGACACCCTCGGCTGGATTCTCTATAAACGGGGCACGATCGACCGAGCCCTCGGCCTGCTGAAGGAGGCCGCGGCCGGCGAGGCCGGACAACGCCGAGATCCTGTTTCACCTCGGCCTCGCGCACTACAAGCTCGGGGAGTTCGAGGACACCGCGCGAGTTTTGAAACAGGCGATGGCGATCGCGCCCAACTCACCGCTGGCGGGTGAGGCGCAGATCATTCTCAACGAGCTGCGCTGAGCCGCTACGCCGAGCGAGAGGTTTCGAGTGGCCGGCTTCTGCGGTTGGCTCGGACAGCGTGATCCCACCGTCGGCCGGGAAAGCCTCGACCGGATGTCGGAAACCCTCGCGCTCCGGCGCCGCCCTTCGGGTTGTCGGTGAGAGCGGCGCACTGGCAGCGGCGGGAGCGCGCACCCATGAGGACGATCGCCTCCTCGTTGCCTGGGCCGGCAGCCTCGACGGAGAGTCGGTCGTCGCTCGATTCCGCGAAAAGGGACCTGCCCTCCTGGGCGAGCTCCGAGGCGACGGGCCTCTCGCCGTTCTCGACAAGAAGAAGCGGGAACTGCTCCTGGCCACGGACCGCTTCGGGGTCCAACCGGTCTACTTCCGCCCCATCGACTCGGGCGCGGTGTTCGCAACGAGGGTCGAGGCCCTCACCGCGCATCCGGAGATTCCGCGGGACATCGATCGCCAGGCGATCTTCAACTACGTCTATTTCCACATGGTCCCGGGGCCGCGCGGGCGTCTTTCGCGGGGTCGAGCGGCTGGAGCCCGGCGAGTACGTCGCTGGTGCGCTCCGGCGACGTTCGCCGCGGCCGATACTGGACTCCCCGCTACGAGGACGAGGAACCATCGACCCCATCGAAGGAAGCCGAGCTGGCGGAGGAATATCGGACCCGGATTCGCAGCGCGGTTCGCTCCTGCGTCTCCGCCGCCCATGGCACGGTCGGCGCGTTCCTGAGCGGCGGAACCGACAGCTCCACCATCGTCGGAGTTCTCCGCGAGGTCACCGGAGAAGCCCCTCGCGCCTACTCCATCGGGTTCGCCATCGAAGGATTCGACGAATCGAGCTACGCCCGCACCGCGGCGACGCATTTCGGCGCCGACCATCACCAGTACGTCGTGACTGCCAAAGGACGTGGAGGAGGCGCTCCCCCGGATCGCCGCCGCCTACGGCGAGCCCTTCGGAAACTCTTCCGCGGTCGCCTCGTATCACTGCGCCGAGCTCGCGCGCGCCGACGGTATCGGAACCCTGCTCGGAGGGGATGGCGGAGACGAGATCTTCGCGGGAAACGCGAGATATGCCAAGCAGACGGTGTTCGACAAGTACTTTCGAATGCCCGCGTTGCTGCGGCACTTCGTCGTCGAGCCCCTACTCGGTGTCCTTCCCAAAAACGGTTTCGCGCCGCTCCGAAGAGCGCAAAGCTACGTCCGCCAGGCGAACACTCCGCTTCCCGATCGACTCGAAGAGTACAACTTCGTCAATCGCATGACCCCCGCCGCCGTCTTCACACCGGACTTCCTCGCGGGAGTGCGGCCCGAAGAGCCGCTCGAGCTTCTTCGACGGAGCTTCGCCGAGGCGGAGACGCGCTCCAACCTGAATCGGCTGCTCTACCTCGATCGGAAGTTCACGCTCGCCGACAACGACTTGCGGAAGGTCTCTGGAACCTGCGAGATGGCGGGGATCGACGTTCTCTATCCGTTCCTCGACCGCGATCTCGTGGACTTCGCGAACCGGGTCCCGCCGGGACTGAAGCTCAAGGGAACGGAGCTTCGGTATTTCTTCAAGCGCGCGAGCGAAGGCTTTCTTCCGGAAGCGATCCTGAAGAAGTCGAAGCACGGCTTCGGAGTGCCTTGCGGGCGATGGATGCGGGATCACGCCGCGCTACGAGATCTGTCGTACGACTGCCTTGCGGTCGCTCGCAGAATCGGGGCTACCTGCGCGAGAGCTTCGTCGACGAATCTCATGAAGCTCCACCAGAGCGAGCACGCCGACTACTACGGAGTGATGGTCTACGTGCTCACGATGCTCGAGTTGTGGCACCGGAAACACGCACCTTAGAGCACAGTTCTCAGTTCTCAGTTCTCAGTTCTCAGCGCGGCTGCGACACTTGGACGCGGCTCTCCACGTAGCGGTGCTTTCCCGAGGCGCTCCGGGGAATCGCGTCCACGCGCTCCATCGAGATCCGTACCCCCTTCCCCAGCCGCTCGGCCAGGCGCGCCCGGATTTTCTCTTCCGCTTCCTGAGAGAATCCGTTCTCCGGAATCAGAAACACGCGCGTGTGGGAGCGGTCCTCCTGCACGACCTTGAAGTTCTTCACGCCCGGCACGTCGCGAACCGCGTAGATCAGGGCGAGCGCGTGCATGACCGTCCCGTCCTCGGCCACGATGAAGTCCGTCGTTCGGCCGTGCACCGCTTCCAGAAGGGCAAGCCGCGGCCGCAGGGGCAGAGCCATTCGGAGAGCGTGCCCATGTCCCCGGTCCGGTAACGCACGAAGGGAAAGTCGCCCGACGCGAAATGGGTCACGACGATCTCGCCCTTCTCTCCCTTCGGAAGCACCCTGCCGTCCTCGTCCACGATCTCGACCAGGATGTCCTCGGCGGTGACGTGGAGGCCGCCGTCGGGACACTCGTGGGCGACGAACCCGAGGTCGCGTCCGCCATAGCCGTTGGCCACGGCGCAGCCGAAGGCCTCGGCGATCGCCCGCTTCTGGTGCGGGAAGAGCTGCTCCGCGGTCACGAAGGCGACGTTCACTCCCGCGCGTCCGCAAGTCTCGGCCGCGCGCTCGCCGCGTGGCCGGCGAGAGCGAAAGCGCCGACGGGTATCCGAAGATCATCTTCGGCCTCATCGCGCAAATGCGGTCCAGAAACTCGTCGAGACGCTTTTCCGACATCTCGAACGCCGGAAGGAGCTGCGGTCCGCAAGACTCGGTCGCGAAGCTCGCGGACCCGGTCCTGGGCCCCGAGCTCGATGGGCGAGCCCCAGACGACGATCTCCCGATCCCCGATATCCACTCCCCACCACCGCGTGGCCCGCCACTTGGCGGCGACGTCATGAGTCACCCGCTCCTTTCCGATGAAGAACTGGAGGGGCTCGCCGGTGGATCCGCCGGTGTTGAAGAGGCTGACGCCGCGCGCCTTTGGCTTTGAGATCTTCGAGGTTCGCCCGAATGATGCTCCTTCGTGAGAAAGGGAAGCCGCTCCAGATCGTGGAGGGAGCCGAGCGCGTCGGGGTCGAACTGCAGCTCCTCGAAGAGGCGGCCGTAATAAGGCACCCTCTTCTCCGCTCGAGTCAGAAGCGATCGCAGCCGTGACGACCTGGTAGATCTCGAGCTGCTCCGCCGACCACCATTGACTGCGCTCGAGGGCTCGCCGGATGCGAAAGGTGCCATGCCCCTTCGCGAGCTCGTGGAGTGGGAAGAGAACGGACGAGACGAGCTGCGTATACATACGCCAGTTTTCATTTCGACGTCGCCCGTTCGTAGACGCGCCGCCACTCCTCGCGCACCGAGCTCCATCCGAAGGCGCTGGCCCTGCGGAGGCCCGCCTCTCGCAGCGCGGAACGACGCGCCGGAGCCTCCCAGAGCGCGATCAGCGCATTCGCCATGGCCTCCGGGTCCCGCGGCGGGACCAAGAGCGCCTCTTCGTCCGCCTTCACCAACGCGGGAATTCCGCCGGAGCTCGTCGAGACGACGGGAACGCCGCTCGCCAGCGCTTCCAGGATCGAGATCGGCATGTTGTCGACGAGGCTCGGGTTGAGCGCGATATCCGCTGATCGATAGAGAGACGGCATCGTTTCGTTCTCGACCTGGCCCAGGAAGCGCACCGACCGCTCGAGACCCAACTCGCGGCTCAAACGCTCCAGCCGAGCGCGCTCCGGCCCCGCGCCCGCCACGTCGAGGACGGCGGCGGGAAAGCGCCGCCGCAGGAGCTCGAAAGCGCGGAGCCCGGTCTCGACATCATAAATCGGCTCGAGGTGGCGCGCGATGAGAAGATGCGGACCGGAGCCGTTCCTCGAACGAGTCTCCGGAAAGAAGCGCTCGAGGTCCACGACGTTCGGGACCACCGAAGTCGACACCCCGCGCCGCGCGAATACGTCTTTCAAGAAGTCCGAGGGGACGACCACGACCGCCGCGGTGCGAAGAGTCTTCTCGACCGCGCGAAACGAGCGCGAGAAGAATCGCTCGGCGTCTCCGCCTCGATAGTTGAGCACCGCGGGAACCCCGGCGCGCGCCGCGGCACGCGAGCGCCGGCGCCGCGAAAAAATGCCAGGACCAGCCGGAGTTCGCCATGACGTGGAAGAGCGAACGCCTCTCGTGCGGCGCCACGGAGCCGCTCGCGATAGGGGAACGAGCCGGAAGAAAGCGCGTACGCCGGGAACGCGGCCCACGAAAGCCGGACGGTAGGGCGCGTTCGTCTCCACCAGAGAGACCTCCGCCCCCTCTTCCGAGAGCAGTCTCTGGAGCTGTCTCGTCTGGTTCGCCATGCCGCCCGACGGCGGAGGCAGCGGCCCCACGACGACGATTCGGGCGCCCGCGAAATCAAACAAGGACTCGTTCCTTCATCAAACGCTCGTACACCGGCCGGTAACGGGCGACGCCGTTCGCCCAGGTCCTCTCCTCTTCCACGAAGCGGCGCGCCCGAAGGGGGATCCGCCGCGTGAGCTCCTGGTCGTCGAGAGCGAGGAGTACCTTCCGAACCAGATCCGAGGCATCGCCCGCCTGGAACAGGATCCCGGTCTCGCCGTCCCGGATGAGCTCTCGATGCCCTCCGACGTTCGAAGCGACGAGGAGCTTCCCCATGGCCATGGCTTCGAGCGGCTTCAGCGGCGTCACCGTCTCCGTGAGCCTCATCGCGAAGCGGGGATAGACGAGCACGTCGACGAGATCGTAGTAACGGCGCACCTCGGAGTGCGGAACGCGTCCGGGAAAGAGGACCTTGTCGGCGACGCCGAGCTCGCGCGCCTTGACGACGGAGCGCGTCCTCCTTCGGTCCTTCCCCCACGAGAAGCACGCGAAGGCGCGGGCGCTCTCCGCAGGAGCGCGGGGAACGCATCGAGAGAAGCTCGAGCCCTTCGTAGGCATAGAACGAGCCGAGAAACCCCAGCACCTCGCAGCCCTCGAGCCCGAGGCGCCCGCGCGAGCTCGGGGTCGCGCTCGCGCGACCGTAGAAAACCGCTCGACGTCGACGGAATTCGGAATCACCGTCAATTTCGCTTCCGGAATCCCGCGGGCGAGGAGGTCCGTCTTCAGTCCTTCGCAGATCGCGGCCACCGCATCCACCCGTTTGCAGAACGTGCGTCTCGAGGGCCCGGGTGAGGCGATAGCGCGGCCCTCCCTCCCGGCTCGTCCCGTGATCGACGGCCGCGTCCTCCCAGAACGCCCGCACCTCGTAGACGACCGGAACACCCAGCTCTCTACCCACGCGAAGGGCCGCGAGACCGTTGAGAGATGGGGAGTGGGCATGGAGGATGTCCGGCTCGAGCTCCGGCATCAACGAGCGGAGCCGACGCTGCGAGCTCTCGAACCACCGCGAGCTGTCGAATCACGGGAAGCTTCGCGCGAAGTCCGCGCGGCGCGGCGGTGCGATAGAAGCGAAAGCCTTCCGATTCCTCGACCGGAGTCTCGGCGGGATGCTTGGAGCTCGTGACGTGAGTGGTTTCCCAGCCGAGCCGGCACTGCTCGCGCAGGATGGAGAGCGTCCGGTACGTATAGCCGCTCAGAATGGGCGCCGAGTGGTCGAGGACGTGCAGAATCCGCATCGTAGAGGCTCGTCCGGGCGGAAATTACTTCGCGGCGACTGCCGCGGGCTCCGGCGCGACCTTCCCTTCGGCGGTCTCGACACCATCCCGCTGCCGGCAGAACGCCTCGAACATCAATACCGACCAGAGGGGAGCGCTGAAGTCGCGCAGGCCCGACTGATGCTCGTCTACCATCCGCTGCAGGAACCGCTCGTCGAAGATTCCGGTGTCCAGCAGAACCGGACTCGTCGACCGCCGCGCGCACCCGCTCCCGGAGCGGTCCGCGAAACCACGACGCGAGCGGCACGGCGAAGCCCATCTTGGGGCGGTAGAGCAGATCCCGGGAGAGGTACGGCTCCATCGCCTGCTTGAAGAGATACTTCCCTTCCCGTCTCCCGGAGCTTCGTCTCGGGAGGAAGGCCGGCCGCCCATTCGACGAGCTCGTAGTCCAGAATCGGAACCCGCACTTCGAGCGAATGCGCCATGCTCGCGCGATCCACCTTGGTGAGAATGTCGCCCGGAAGATAGGTCTTAAGTCCAGATACTGAACGCGCGAGAGCGGATGCTCCGGGGCGTGCTCCAGATGGCGCCTCAGCACCTCGATGGCGTGATAGCCCTGGAGCTCGCGCCGGAACGAATCGCGGAAGAGCCGCCCTCGAAGCTCGTCGCCGAGAATGGAAACGCTGTGAAAGTAGCCCTCGATGGGATCGAGCGCCAGGGCCTCGAGGGTGCTTTTCGCCCGAAGCACCTTCGGCGCCCAGTCCGCCTTCGGGTAGAGCCGGCCGAGAAGACCGAAGAAAGGCCCGCGCAGCGACCCGGGCACGAATCCTCGCACGCGCTCTTCATAGGTGTGCCATCGGTAACGGCGATAGCCGCCGAAGTTCTCGTCGCCGCCGTCTCCCGAAAGCGCGACGGTGACCCGCCGCCGCGCGAGCTCCGAGACGCGGTAGGTCGGCATCGCGGAGCTGTCGGCGAACGGCTCGTCGTAGAGCGACGCGAGGCCGGTCCACGAGACCGAAATCCGACGGATCGCACCGCGGAGGAAAGGTGGTTCGTCTCGATAGCGCTCCGCGACCTCGGCCGCGTAGCGCGACTCGTCGAAATCGCTCTCGCCGAAGCGGATGGAGCAGGTATTGACGGCGATCGGGCGAGACCTGGGCCATCATCGCGACGACCGCGCTCGAATCGACACCGCCGGAGAGAAACGCTCCGAGCGGCACCTCGGACATGAGATGACTCGAGACCGCGGCTCTCAAACGGAGAACGAGCTCATCGGCGAGCTCCGGCTCCGGGCCAACGTGCCGTGCCTCGAAAACCACGTCCCAGTACCGCCGCTGCTCGAGCGGGCGGCCGGCCTCGACGGTGAGCGTGTGACCGGGGGCGAGCTTCGTGCACGCCATGAAAGATGCTGCGCGGCTCGGCGACGTAGCCGTAGGCGAAGAACTCCTCGACCGCCTTGGGGTCGATGTCCGCGCGCGAGCCCGGGATGAGCGAGGAGCGCCTTGAGCTCGGAGCCGAAGAGGACCTGGCCGTTCTCGAGCTCCGCGTAGTAAAGCGGCTTGATCCCGAGCCGGTCCCGCGCGAGAAAGCCCTTGCCGCGGTTCCGGTCCCAGAGCGCGTAGGCGAACATCCCGTTGAAGCGCTCGACCGAGGCCTCACCCCACTCCTCCCAGGCGTGGACCACGACCTCGGTGTCGCAATGGGTGCGGAACACGTGGCCGCGCGAGCGCAGCTCGTCGACCAGGCCCCGGTAGTTGTAGATCTCGCCGTTGTAGACGAGAGCGACGGAACCGTCCTCGTTGTAGAGAGGCTGGCTGTCCACCGGCGACGTCGATGATCGAGAGCCTCCGGTGTGCGAGTCCGACTCCCGGCTCGACGTGCAAGCCCTCGCCGTCCGGTCCACGGTGCCGGATCGAGTCCCGCATCGCGACGAGGAGAGTCTCGTCGATAGGACGCTCGCCCGCGACAGGTCGAAGATGCCCGCTATTCCGCACATCGCAGTTGTTTCCCTCGCAACTCCGCCGGCCTTCTCGCGAGAAGGCCGTCGTAGACCTCGCGATAGCGCGCCATCATTCCGTCGAGGCCGAACTCTTTTTCGGCGCGCTCGCGGCCCGCCTGTCCCTGCTCCCGCCGGAGCTTCTCGTCGTCGACGTAGCGCGCCAGAACCTCGGCGAGCCTCTCCGGGTCCCGCGGGGGAACGAGCGTTCCGGTGATTCCATTCTCCACCAGCTCCGCGTTTCCTCCGACGCCGCGTGGCAACGACGGGAAGTCCGCTCGCCATGGCTTCCAGAATGGTGTTCGAGATTCCTTCCATCCGGGACGAGAGCGTGAACACGTCGAACGAGTGCAGAACCGAAGACACGTCGTCTCGCTCGCCCGCGAGCCAGGCGTGCCGCAGGGCATCGGCCTCACTGAGGACTCCGGCGCACCTCGTCGAGGAGCAGGCCGTCGCCCACGAGGACGAGGCAGGCCTTGGAGGCGTATCCTCTCTGTACCAGGCGGACGAACGCTCGCGCGAGCGTGAGCGGGTCTTTCACCTCTTGCATCCGGGTGACTGATCCGATGACGACTCTCCCCGAGGCATCGAACGGCGCGCTCTCGGAAAGCGAGCCCTTTCCGGGCGCATCGGGATGGAATCTCTCGAGGTCGACGCCGTTCACGATGCGGACGACCTTCGAGGCCGGGACACCTACGGTTCCGAGGAGATAGCGCTCCAGATCGCGGGAGAGAGCGATGAACCGATGGACGAGCGGGCGACAGCGATTTCCGCAGCAGACGATAGCGGCGGATGGTTCCTTCGGGATCCTGGACGTCTCGTCCGTGTTCTCCGTGAACGCGATAGGGAACCATCGCGGCGGCGGCCGCAGCGACCGCCTCGATCGCCGCGAGGTTTCGCGTGTGGACGACCACCGGGCGGAGCCGGCGAAACGTCCGGAAGAGCCGCTGGTGAAGACCCAGGTCGTGTCCCGGCTTCTTTCCGAGAGTGACGATTGGCACGTCCGTCTCGAGAGATGCGCTTCGCGAAATCCGTGCTGTCGGTGAGGCTCACCACGGCGTGACGATAGAGATCGGCGGGCAACCCGTTGATCAGATTTACCAGACCGTTCTCCATGCCGCCCACGTCGAGCCGGTAGATGACGTGAGCGATGAGAGGACGCCCGTCCGCGATCATCGCGACAGCTCCTCGAGTGCGGATTCGATCGCCGGAAGTCCCGCGGCCACGAAGCTCCCGAGCCGGGCGCGCGCCGCTTCCTCGTCGTCGAGATTGGTGAAGACGATCACATCCCGCGGCGGAGGGCTGCCGGAACCGAAGCTTATCGGTCGCTTCGATCACCTTCGCCCAGACCGGGCTCGACGTGCGGTGGCCGGAGATGCGGTACCACTTCCAGACCAGGAGGTCCCCGCCCGGTCCGTTGAGAATCCCCTCCTGCACGGCAAGGCTGCCGCCGGCAAGCGACACCTCGCCGGTTCTCGAGACTCACTTGACGCCACACATCGCGCTCGAGGCCGGACGAGCGAGTTCGCGGAGCTCACGAGCTCCGCCCCCTGACGCTGCTCGCGGTACAGCGCCACGTGGAGACCGACGCGGGAGTCCGGCGATTCGTAAACCCCCATGCCGGCGAAGCTGGCCCCGACGTAGTCGCGGCTCCCAAGGATAGCCGTCGCCTGTGTGCTTCCACTCCGCGACGCTCTCCGGAAACGCGAACGCGACACCGGACGGTAGTCGTCGAGGCCCGAGCCTCCGCAAAGCCCGCCCAGACCGGCCAGACGGCGGCAGCCAGAACGGCCGCGCAAGCAATGGTAACCGTCCGGGAAAGGGAGGAGGGACGAACCTCCGCGGGCTCGGCCCGTGTCTTCCGCAGCTCCGGCGCGTTCTCGTCACTGAAGCGCGAGCCCACCCACAGGAGGAGGCACATCACGAAGGCGTAGAAGATCCAGCCGTAGATGAGATGGTCGACGCCAACGGCGAGCCGCATGTCGCTGCTGTAGCCGATGAAGACGATCAAGTAGGCGCGGACCCAGTTGGCGACGATCGGAACCGCGATCGAAAGCGCGATGAAGAGCGCCCGTCGCGTCCAGCTCCGGTAGGTCAGATAGGCGAAGACCAGTCCGATGGTGACGCACGCGATGAGATACCGAAGACCGCTGCAGGCTTCGACGACCGACCACTGGCTGTTCGGAAGCGTGAGGAGGTTCCCCTCCTGGAGCACGGGAACTCCCGTTACCCGCAAGGCCGCGACGGTAAAGGCCGCGGTGTAGTCGATCAGGTACGGAATCAACGCTTCTCCCACCGGCACCAGGAGCAGGAGATAGCAGAGGGGGAAGAGGATCCGCCGCGATACGGATGGACCCGCGATGGCCCAGACCATCAGCGGAACCGTCGCCACCGCGAAATACTGTTCGGCGACGAGGACACCGCCGAGCCGCGCGGCAAGCCAGCCGACACCCGCAAGGGCGATGGGTGCGATCGCTCTCGTATCGACGGTCGGCGTCATCCTTCGAAGAGCTTCCCGCTGAATCCAGACCAGGTACAGGCTGATCGGCAGAACGAAGTATCCGTGCACGTACGTGTCGGACCGGGACCAGATGGCGGCCATTGACCGGAACGTGTCGAAGTAGACGAGGAACTACGGCCGCGAGCGAAAGCGAAAGAGCGCAGAGGCAGAGCTTCCATGCCGTCGCGCCGGCGCCTTCGATCCGGTCCGCGCGACTGCGCCGAAAGCGCCTCGACCTCAGGCGCGTCCATGAGTCACCCCGTTCTCGATGAGGTCCCCGACGGGCCGGAGGGTTCGCGCCCAATCGTGATTTTGTCGAACCCAATCTCTCCCCATGGTCCCGATCCTGCGCCGCTCCTCGGGGGAGCGCAGAAGCGCGAGCACCGCGTCGGCGAATCCTTCCGCGGAATCGCCGCCGCGCTGGAGCTCCGGGTGCAGAGCGAGTCCTTCCCGGGCCGCGGTCGTGGTGACCACCGGCCTCGCCATCGCCATGGCCTCGAGGACCTTGTTCTGGATGCCGCGGGCCACTCGCAGCGGCGCGACGGACAGGTCCGCGTGGGCCAGGTACGGCCGGACGTCGGCGACGGCGCCCGTGACTTCGACGCCCGGGCGCGAGGCGAGCCGGTCGACTTGCCGGGTGGGCCGAGCCCCGACGATGACGAAGCGGGCTCCCTCGCTTGCCCGGCGGATCGAAGGGAAACTCTCGCTCGCGAACCAGGTGACGGCGTCGACGTTCGCCCAGTAGTCCATCAGACCGGTGAAGACGAGGACCGGCCCCGGCGATCCGTGAGGGTCGTCGAAAGCGCGCTCCGGAGAGAAATACTCGGTGTCGACGCCGTTCACGACCGAGCGGACCCGATCGTCGTCGAAATGCGCCCGGCGGCGGAAGAGATCCGCCTCCTCGGGAGTCACGAAAACGCTGGCGTCCGCCGACGACGCCACCGCTCGCTCGAACGCGAGGAGGCGCTCGCCCTCGCGGCGATAGAGCCAGCTCATGGGCCAGCTATGCCGCTCGGCGTACTGCCTCCACTTCTCCGAGTCCACGTCGACGAAATCGACGACCTTTCGCACTGCGACGCCGTTCGAGGGCGCGTACTGGGCCATCGGGGATGAGAAGAACACCATGCGGGTGATGCCCTCCTGGTAGACCTTCCGATGGACCCAGGCGCCGAGCTCCGAGCTCTCATAGTATGGAACGCTCAGGGGCTCGCCGCCCAGGAGTCCCTTCAGACTCAAGACGCGCCGCCAGGTTGGATTGAGTCTCACCGCGCAAACGTCCGCGCAGAGCTTCTCGACCTCGGGGAGATGGATCCAGTCACCCTCGTCATCGACGAACGTTCCCAGGTGCACGCGGTACCGCTCCGCGAGAAAGCGCAGCATGTGGTACGAGCGGATCTTGTCCCCTTTGTTCGGCGGATAGGGAATCCGGTGCACGAGGAAGAGGACCGACTCCGATTTCATCAGCCTAGATTTCTCGCGAGGACCGGTCCGAGCCTGTTGGCGATGGCGAGAGGGAAACGCCGCCAGGCCTCGATCATCAGCCGGTACTTCGGGTTGCTGGGGCTCACGTTCGGAACGCTTTGTGCCTTCACCAACCGATACTGATACGGCAGCGGCTCGGGCTCGAACCCCCAGTTCTTCTTGAAGCTGTAAGAGCCCGTTCCCACCTTGCTGCGCCCGTAGTCGAATACGCGAATTCCCCGCTCGGCGGAACGTCTCATGAGCTCCCAGTACATGAAATCGTTCGCCCTGAGGTCCCGCGCCTCCGCCGGACCTCCGCCGTAATAGGGAAGGACTTCGTCACGAAAATAGAAGCTGAGGACGCTCGATACGACCTTTCCCGCATTGGTCACGGTAAGGACCTCGCAGCGGTCCCCGAACTCCTTTTTCAGCGCCTCGAAATAACCGCTTCGATTGGACCGGGGTCCCGAGGTTGCGCTGGCTCGCTGCGAAGGCGCCGAAGAATCGATCGACGCCGTCGTCGATAGCGCTCTCGAGGCCGGACGCGATTCCCTTTCTCACCACCGCCCGCTGCTTGCGCGGGATCGCGTTCAGGTTCGCCTCGGGATCCGGGTGAATCGCTTTCCGGAACGTCACGTATAGATCCTTCGTCGGCCAGTCGCTGCGGTGGACGGCTCGATTCCGCATCTCGAGATAGTCGACCCCGAGAGACAGCGCGAGCCGCTCCGCCTCGTCTTCGAGCGCCCGCCGCGCCTCCTCGGTCTTCGCCGCGACCCCCCCATGGACGCAAAAAGGTGTGGAGACGAGCGCGTTTCCGAAGAGGTAGCTGCGCACGTGCGCGAGAGGCAGGACGCCCTCGATCCCATTGTCGGACTCTGCGTACAGATAGAACGTCGGATGGCCGAGCGTTTTCTCGAGGATGGTTTTCCACCCGGTCAAGTGGAAGAAGGTCGCTTCCGGGCAGCTCTGAACGAACGCATCCCATCGGTCGCGGTCGCCTTCACCGAGAGTCCAGAGGCGGACTTTGGCGGACACGTCCGTACCATAGATGGTCTGGGTCGGCGCGGTACTCAACTCGACGCCTCCCCGTTCAAGAAGACGCGGTCGACGCGATCCCACCGGAAGTCGCCGAGCAGCCGATCGAGGCGGGACTCCATGCGGTCCAGGTTGTGGTAGTGCCGGAAACGCGTTTTGAAACCCAGGTTTTTCGGGCGCGGCTGCTCCGGGTCGAGCTCCCACGGATGGAAATAGAAAACGCAGGACTGCGACTCGCGCTCGTTGATCCTCCGTATGAACCGCTCGAAGAGCGCGTACGGCAGGAGCCGGAAGTAGCCTCCGCCGCCGCTCGGCAGGTTCATCCGCAGTATCCGAGCGGTCGAGATCGGGATCTCGAGGATCCCGCTGCCTCCCCGGTGGCGAAAGGGAAACCGCGGGGCTTCGGGCATGCCGTAGAGGTCGTGGTGGATCGGGTAGATGCTCGAGGAGTAGAGATATCCGGCGTTCTCCAGCTCGTCGATCGCCCAGAGCGTGTCTCTGCCGATCGAATAGCTGGGCGCGCGGTAGCCGTGAACGGGCTGTCCGCACAGGTCCTCGAGAATCTTCTTGGTGCGGGTCACGTCTTCCCGGAATTCCGACGGGCTTTGATGGTGGACCAGCGTATGCGAGTAGCCATGGCTCGCGACTTCGTGCCCGGCGTCCGCGAACGAGCGCACGATGTTCGGAAACCGCTCCGCCACCCAGCCGAGGGTGAAGAAAGTGGTCTTGACGCCGCGGCGCTCCATGAGGGCGAGCACCCTTTCCATGTTGCGCTCGAGTCGACCGGGAAGCCGATCCCAGTCTCCACGGTCGACGTGCCCCTCGAACGCCGAGACCTGAAAGTAGTCTTCGACATCACAGCTCATCGCGTTGACGAGGCGCTCAGCCACGATCCTCGTCCTCCATCACCGCGTCGAGCTCTCCCCGCTTCTCGAGCCACGATACGAGGACGTCCCGAATCCGCGTCGAAGCCTTCCCGTCCCAAAGCTCGGGCCTTCGGCCGGATTTCCCGCCCGTGGTGAGGATGACGTCGACCTCGCGCTCGATCCTCGCCGGATCCCTTCCAACGATGGTGTTCGTCCCTTCGACCACGGTGATGGGCCGCTCGGTGTTCTCCCGCAGGGTCAGGCAAGGGACGCCGAGGGCCGTCGTCTCTTCCTGCATTCCGCCGGAGTCCGTCAGAACGAGCTTCGCGTCCTTCATGAGCCCGAGCATCTCGAGATAGCCGACGGGGGGGGTCAGCCGAAGCCCCGGGGGGCACGAGAATCCGAGGTGCTCGAGCTTCGATGCCGTGCGAGGGTGCACGGGAAACACCAACGGTACGCGCTCGCTCACGCGAACGAGAGATGCCATCAGCGCGCGGAGCTGGTCCGGCTCATCCACGTTCGAAGGTCGATGAAGCGTCACCACCCCATAGGCGGCGCCATCCGGGATCGGTTCTCGTCCCTGCGCTGCGAGAGTCCGATTCACGGGAACGGCGCGATCGAGGTGAGAGAGGAGGCTGTCGATCATCACGTTGCCGACGAAGTGAATCC
The DNA here is from genome assembly GCA_963820855.1 of uncultured Acidobacteriota bacterium. Lineage (GTDB taxonomy): Bacteria > Acidobacteriota > Vicinamibacteria > Marinacidobacterales > SMYC01 > DAISKN01. The sequence continues at coordinate 229,553 of CAWGBY010000026.1, read as the reverse complement.
GGTCAGAGGAGACGCCCTCGCGGCTCAGGTTCTCCCGCGCTTCGCGCTCCGTCGTGAAGAGGAGCTCGGAGAGCTGATCCGTCAGGACCCGATTGATTTCCTCGGGCATCGCGCGATCGAAGCTCCGGAGTCCGGCTTCGATATGGACGACCGCGACGTCTTTTTTCGCCGCGACGAGAGCGCAGGCGATCGTGGAGTTCACGTCCCCCACCACGACGACCGCGCTCGGAGCGAACCGTTCGAGAACCGGCTCGAACCGAATCATGATCTCAGCCGTCTGGACCGCGTGGGTTCCCGACCCCACCTCCAGATCGACGTCCGGCTCCGGAATGGAAAGCTGCCGGAAGAACGAATCGCTCATCGATTCGTCGTAGTGCTGGCCCGTATGGACCAGGGACGCGCTGACGCCGGCCGCCCGAAGGCGGTCCAGCACCGGCGCAATTTTCATGAAATTCGGCCGTGCGCCCACGACCGCGACTATCGAGCTCAAATGTAAACCGGCCCCGCCCCGCGCAAAAGGGGCTATTTACGTTAGGAAAATTGAAACCGCGGTTGGGAGAACGAGACGATACCACATCCGATGGCCTTCGCGCAACCGGATACTAGGGCTCGGAGACGAGGTCTTTATAGGTACCTCGGGGACGGATAAGCCTGTGTTTTCCGTCACTTACGAGGACCTCCGGAGGCGCCGGATGGCTGAGGAATCCGAGCGGGCTTGCCGAACGGCCGTAAGCCCCTGATTGGAGGACGCCGACGAGGTCCCCGACTCGAACCGGGGGCAAATCCACACTCCGGGCGAGAACGTCGAGCGGTGTGCAAAGCGGTCCGACCAGGTCGACGGCTTTCCGCGACGTCTCGCCTACCCGGTTCAAAACCGCTACGGGAAAGTTTCTTTTGATCACCTGGCCGAGGTTCCCGGACGCCGCGAGGTGGTGATTCATCCCGCCGTCGAGGATGGCGTACGTCTTGCCACGAGACACCTTGACGTCCAGGACTCTCGCGACGTAAATGCCCGCCTCCCCGACGAGATGGCGCCCAGGCTCGACGAGGAACCGGGTCGAGGCGAATCCTTCGTCGAGGCTGGCGAAAAGATCGCGGACTTCCCGCCCGTAAGCGTCGAGGTCCAGCTCCTGGTCCCCCTCGAAATAGGGAATTCCGAGGCCGCCTCCGAAGTCCACCGTCTCGAGTGGCCGTTTCAGTATCGCCGCGACACTCCGAGCGAGGTCGATGCACTTGCGGTACTGCGCTCCCAGCACCGCCGCATCCAGGATCTGAGTGCCGGCGAAGATGTGGACGCCGCCGACGCGCACGCGGGGCGATTTTTCGAGCGCTTCCAAGACCTCCGCCATCGCTTCCTCGTCGACCCCGAACGGCGCGGACTTCCCTCCCATGCGCATCGCGCCCCCCTGCACCTCGGAGCTCGGGTTGATGCGGACGGCGGCCCTCGTCTCTTTCCCGAGGGAATCGCAGGCGGCGACGAGGCGGCGAGCTTCGTTCAAGGACTCCACGTGGATCTCACCCCCGCCGGCTGTGAGAAACTCGCGGATCTCGGCGTCCTGCTTTCCCGGTCCCGCGAACACGATCCGATCCGCGGGACAACCCGCGGCGAGCGCCTGGTAGAGCTCGCCGCCGGACGCGATCTCGAGGCCGCATCCGAGATCGAGAAACGTCTTCACGATGGCGGAGGTCGGGTTGGCTTTGACCGAGTAGTAGATCTCGACCCGCTCCGGAAGCGCGCGGCGGAGATTCGACCACTTCGTCTTCAGCACCGATTGGTCATAGACGAAGAGCGGCGTTCCATACTCCTCCGCGATGCGGGAGATCGGAACTTTCCCGACCGTGAGCTCGCCGGCGGCGGATCCGAAATGCTTCTCGGCAAGACGATCGGCGAGACTCAACGGGAGAGCCCCTCGCGGCGGCGGAGCTCGGGATAATCGATCTTCCCACTTCCCGTCTTCGGAAGGCTCGGGAGCGCCTCGACGCTCTTCGGCACCATGTGGCGAGGCATTCGCTCGGCGCAGAAAGCGATGAGCGCTTCGCCGTCGATCTCATCGCCGTCCCGGGGAACGACGAAGGCCTTGATCGACTGCCCGAGGATCTCGTCGGGAAGCCCGATGACCGCCGCCTCCCGCAGGCGTCCGCTCTGGAACAGCACCTGCTCTACCTCGGTCGGACTGATACGGAACCCCGAGGATTTGATCATGGCGTCCCGGCGCGCGACGAAGTAGAGAAACCCCTCCTCGTCCGTCTTCACCAGATCGCCGGAGTAGACGACCTTCTCTTCCTGCCCGAGCTCCGCGGGGTGATACGGATGCGGGCGGAGCACCCTGGCGGTGAGATCGGGCTGACCCCAGTAACCCATCGAGACGGTGGGACCGCGATGCACGAGCTCCCCGACTTCGCCGGGTGCGACCGGCTTTCCACCCTCGTCGACCACCAGAATCTCGGTATCGGGAATGGCCTTGCCCATCGAAGTCGGTCTGCGGTCGACTTCTTCCGGAGGAAGGTAGGTCGATCGGAAAGCCTCGGTGAGACCGTACATCAGGAAGACCTTCGTCGAGGGAAGGTTCTTGCGCAGCGCTTCGAGGACCGAAGGCGGCATCGCTCCGCCCGTGTTCGAGATGTAGCGGAGGTGCTGGTACTGGTTCTTGTGAAGACCGGAGCTCGGCTGCGCCATGAGACTCCAGAGAGGCGGGACCGCGCCCATTCCGGTGATCTCTTCATCGACCAGCGTCTTCACCAGCTCCCGCGCGAACACGAACGGCTTGATGACGACGGTCGCGCCGTGCTCCATCGCCGTCATCAGCTGGTTCATCCCCGCATCGAAGCTGAACGGAAGGGCGGCGAGCGTCCGATCGGAAGCGCCAATTTCGAGATAGGTCGAAACGATCCGGCTTCCCGCCATGATCTGAGCGTGGTTGAGCATCACGCCCTTCGCCCGGCCGGTCGAGCCCGAAGTGTAGATGAGAGCCGCCAGGTCTTTCTCGATCGACCACTCGCGCCACGCCGATGGGACGGAGCTGTTCGTCAGGTCCTGGAATCGTTTCGTTTCGAGACCCAGATCCGGAAGCGCCTCCTCGGTAGCCGCGACGACGAAGCGGATCGTTTCCGCCGAGCCGAGCGTTTCCTTCGCCCGATCGAGCCGCGCCTTGCTGGTGATGAGCCCTTTCATCCGGCAATCGTTCGCGATGTGCGCGACCTGATCCGGGAACAGCACTTCGTTGACGGGAACGAACACGCCCCCGGCCCTGCAGATCGCGAGAATGGAGAGCGCCTGGGCCGCGGACGGCTCCATGTAAACGCCGATTCGATCCCCGCGCTCCATTCCGAGCGCGCGTAGCCCCGAGGCGAGCCCGCACACCTTCTGCCAGGTCTCGCCATAGCTCAGTCGCTCGTCGCCGCAGACGATCGCTTCCTTTTCGGGCGCGCGGCCGGCGCTCGAGCGCAGCATGTGATGAACGAGAAAGTCCATGGCCGTACCCTAACGAGTCCCCTTCGCCGCGAGCTTTGCCTCGACGAACGCCGCGATGGCGTCGATACTCGCGAAGTTCTCCGGGGTCAGCTCCTCGTCCTCGATCGGAATACCTCGTTCGTCCTGGAGGAAGTTCACGAGCTCGAGGACGCCGAGCGAGTCGAGGATCCCTTCCTCCAGAAGTTGGCTCGAATCCTGGAGCTTGCGCGATTTCGCGATGGGGAATTTTTCGAGAATGAATTTTCTGAGCGTCTCCCGTTCCATGAAACCTCCACTGATAGCCACGAATCTACGGATCGCGGTCTCCACTCGTGAGCGACCACGCGGCCTGGGGATCGAGGAGCCCGGCGCGCGCGTATACGACGAAAGGCGCGCCGTCGCGGCGCGAAAAGCCGAGCCTCCCGAAGGCCTCGAACCATCGATGGCCCTCGGACAAAACGGCGATCACTTTTTCCGCCTTGCGGGAGCGGGCGATCTCGACAACGCTCCGCACGAGCTCCCGCAGAACGGTCTCCTCCGATATTCCAAGGAGGTCGAGTACGGTGACGTCGTCCTCCCGCGAGCGGAAGACGAGCGCTCCGCTCGGGGTCCCTTCCTTGCGGGCCAGCAGCACCGACGCCGAACCGCGTGGATCCGTTCGGTAGCGCCAATTCAGATAGGCGGCCGAGCGATCGAGCCGAATCCCGTGGTCTTGACGCGGAAGGGCTTCGAAGAACTCGAACCCCTCGTCGCCCTCCTCCACGGAAACCGAGGAGTCTCGACGCCAGAAGAGATCTCGCATCGACAAAAGACCCGTGCCGAGAGATCCGAGGCCCTTTCCGATGGCGCCGTCATCGAGCTTATCCGTGACGAGGCGATCGACCCGGAGCGGCCGGACGCACCGCGCGAGCTCGCCCGAGGGCCGGAGGCCCATCCGGGCATAGACGGCGAGCATGGAGCGGCTCGGAAAGTCGTACCAGAGGTCCGCCTCTCCCCGGTCCACCGCCTCGCAGGCCGCGCGCTGGAGCGCGATCGCGGGCCCGAGGACGCGCAGATCTTTCTCGACGCAGAAATCTCCCAGAACCCAAGCGTTCATCTCGCGTTCTTGCGCCTTGAACTTACGGGGAAAAGCGCTGGAAAGGCCGACGACGCCTCTCGCCTCGTCTTCGAGCACCCAGACCCTCGCTTGACCCAACGGGTTTCGCAGATACAGCCAGTCGAACTTGGCGCGGCCCCCCCAGTCCTCGAAGTGGCGCGAGAGCAGCTCCAAGAGCCCGTCTCGATCTTCCGAGGGGTCCGCTTTTCGGACCGTGAGCTTCAAGCGCCGCTCCCTCGGAGTCGAGCCGTGGTCGTTTCGGCCAAGCCGAACGGTGATGTCTTCATCGCGGATTTTGCGGGCCGTAGCGCCGCCAGGTGACGTTTACCAAGAGGCGATGTTCTGCGGTTGGGAGGTGACAAGGTAGCACAGGTTCCCTCCCCCAACAACTCTCAGCGTCTTTTCCTTGCTTTCGCAAGCCCTCCGGTTGATACTTTTTCGTTCTCACCCCCCGCATGAAAGAGGCCCCAGCTTGACCGACCGCAAGCCGGCTCGGATGATCCTGCTCCTGGGCCTTCCCCGATCCGGGACCACGTGGCTCGGGAAAATCTTCGACAGCCATCCCGACACGTTCTACAGTCACGAGCCCGATTCCGCGCGTCCGTTTCCCGCTCTTCCCTCCTGATTCCGAAGGACTCCGCCGAGGAGCATCGCGCAGTAATCGAGAGCCACGTCGCAGAGATGCGCGAGCTGCGCACGATGCGAGTTGCCGGGAAGCTAGCCCCTTTTCCCGAAGAGCTACCAACCTCGACTCCCCGACTGGGCGCGCAACCGTGGGCTCCTCGCTTTGAAGGCCTTCTCCCGACTGTTCGGGGACATCTCGGTTCCCACTTCCATCTCGGGAGCTCCGATCGAGCATCGCTATTGGGTCTGGAAGTCGATCGAATCGACCGGCCGCCTCGGAGCGTTCGCGCGAATCTTTCCCGATGCCGAATGATATTCATCGCCCGTCACCCTGTGGAGTGGCGGCATCGCTTCTGCAGGGGGAGCTGGCCACGATGTTCTCCGACGGTCCGGCGAGCGAAGACTACGGTTTTTTTCGACTTCTCGCCGAGACAGAGCAGGCTCGCGCGCGCGGCCTTTCCGTCGATCGCTTTCGCGGAATGTCCCGCACGGAGCGCGTGGCGTGGCGCTGGGCGCTGCTCAATGAAAAGGCCCTCAGCGACCTCGAGGGACTCCCCAATTGCCGGGTCGTGCGGTACGAGGACCTCTGCGAACGGCCACATCAGGTGAGCCGCGAATTGTTCGAATTCTCGGGTTGAGCTGTAGCGCGCAGACCGAGCGATTCATCTCGATGAGCACGTCTGGCGAGGATGCCTCTTACTACGCCGTCGTCAAGGACCCGCTGCGGTCGGCGCACAAGTGGAAGGAGCAGCTCGCGCCCGAGATCGTCGAGTGCATTCTCGAAATCGCCGCGCAGACCGAATCCGGCAAGCTCTACGCGGGAGCCGACAACTTCGAATCGGCGCCCGCGGCCCGCCGAATAGGTCGGCTCGGGCGGCACGATCTCGTCGAAGATCGCCGCCAATTGCCCCGAGCGCGCGCGGCGGGAATGACGGGCCACCTCCGCTTCGCTCGCGATCTCGATCCGGCCCTCCCGGATCGCCCGAACGAACTCCGGCAAGGCGGATTTGATGGCTTCTTCGTCGTCGAGGGGCACGATGAAGCCCAGTCCCGCGCTTCTCAGGGTCGCCGCGGTGTCCCCCGAAGGGTCGGTCAGGGCCAGGACCGGTCTCCGGGCCCGCATGTACTCGTAGATCTTGGCCGGAACCTGGTGGTTGCAGTTGGACGCCTGAAACACCAGGAGGCCATCGGCGTCCATCATTTCCCGTAGCGCCTCGCGATACGGAAGCGGAGGCTCGAGCGTGACGATCTCCTGGATGCCGACCTCCTGAATCAGGCGCCGGTGGTGCGCGTCATGTCCCGTCGCGCGCAGCACGATACGGAGCATCGAAGGATCCAGCCGCCGCTCTCTCAGAAGAGCGGCGATCGCGCGATAGAAGCTGCTCGGGTCGCGCTCGCTCGGATAGAGGGCTCCGCTATGGAGGAGCACTACCGGTCGTCCGCGAGCCGCGAGGGAAAGCGAAGGCAATGACTCCGCTTCGATGAAGTTCTCTTCGTCGAAACCATTCGGAACGAGCGCGAATCGACTCGCAGGGAGATCCGGGTAGCGTTCCCGGTACATTCTCACCGCGCCCGGGGTGGTGAAAATGGCCTTCGCGCATCGCTCGACCGTTCGTCTCTCGAGCCGCCGATAAATTCGCCGCTGTCGCGGATCCCGCGGGTATTCGTCCTCGGTCATCGAATCGCGGAAATCCGCGACCCAGGGAAGTCCGGTGAGTCGCTGCACGGACCATCCAATCAAATGCGCGGTCGCGATGGGATAGGTCGACCAGATCGCTTTCGGTCGGTACTTTCGGACCAGACGGATTGCGGCCCAGACGGCGGAGGGCCACCAACTGACCCATCGATCGGGAAGTGCGGAAAACCCGAGATATCTGCCGGCAACGGACAGGTGCCGAGCGGAATCGAGGGCGAACGCCCTCCGAACGACGGCGCCTTCCGGAATGTCGGCGAGCTGGTCGGCCCTCGACACCGGATAGGCGCGGGGATGCGCCGTGAGAACCAGGGGCGTCCATCCGTGCTCGCCGAGATATTGCGAGAACTTGAGCGTCCGCTGCACGCCGCTGCTCGACCCTTCGGGTGGGTAGTGATAGGCGATCATCATCACGAACTTCAAAGACCGCTCCTGAACTGCGACTGGCGACGAAAGCCCGCTCGTTGAACCGGCTTACGGATTGGGTGTCGGCAAAGATAGCAGATGCTATGTGGGACGCCAAGGAGGCGGGCTTCGCCGACTCGCGCTCGAGCCAGTTCCGCGAGCCGGCCTGACGCTTGACGCAAACGCGCGAATCGCGCTACAAATCAATTCCCAACCCCAATTCGTGCGCCTGGTTCTCGCTAGGGACGCCATGAGGTCGCAGAGCCGACGTTTCAGATGCCGATACGCGACATACTCGTAACCGCCATCGTCTTCGGCTCCGTGCCGTTCATCATCCGGCGTCCCACCATCGGGGTCCTCGTGTGGTGCTGGATCAGTTACATGAATCCGCACCGCTTGACCTGGAGCTTCGCGTACAGTCTTCCCTTTGCCCAAATCATCGCCATCGCGATCTTCGCGGGCATGCTGCTCGGCGTCGACCGGATCCGCTTCCCGCCCCTGACTCTCGTTACCGCTCTTTGGGCCCTCTTCTTCTTGTGGATGGGAGCGACGTCCTTGTTCGCGGTATTCCCGGACCTGGCGCTGCCCAAGTACGTGAGCGTTTTCAAGATGCTGCTCATGACCGTCGTGACGATCATGGTCATGCACGATCGTCGGCGGATTCACTGGCTCATTTGGGCGATCGTGCTTTGCATCGGATTCTACGCGGTAAAAGGCGGCGTATTCACCATTCGCAGCGGCGGCGCGTTCCGCGTTTGGGGCCCACCAAAGTCCTACATCGAGGACAACAACGCTCTCGCTCTTGCGACCTTCATGCTCCTGCCGCTCGTGTTCTACCTTCGTTCACAGGCGCAGAATGTCTACGTACGTCATGGACTTCTCCTGTCCATGCTCTTGATGGCGGTGTCCGCAGTCGGGTCGTACTCTCGTGGAGGATTCCTCGCGGGACTCTCCATGGCCGCTTTTCTCCTGATCAAGAGCCGCCACAAGGTGTTGGTGGCGATCGCGATCTGTCTGATGGTTCCGGCACTGTCCCTGTTCATGCCGCAACAATGGCATAAACGCATGGACACCATCAGCAACTATCAGCAGGACGCATCCGCCATGAACCGAATCGAAGCCTGGACCATGGCGTACAACACCGCCAACGATCGGTTCTTTGGCGGCGGCTTCGGAATGTGGTCCCCGGAAATGTACGCGAGGTACGGTCCCAAGATAACGGGCAAGCCTCCGGGAACGCGAGGAGCTCACAGTATCTACTTCAGCGTGCTCGGCGAGCATGGTTGGATCGGGCTCTTGTTGTTCGTCGGGGTCTTTTTTGCCGCATGGCGAACGGCAAGCAAGATCATCCGTCAGACCCGAAACATGGAAGAACTCGCCTGGCTGGGGGATCTCGCTCGAATGGTTCAGGTAAGCTTGGTGGCGTACGCGACGGGCGGCGCCTTTCAAAGCCTGGCGTATTTCGACTATCCGTGGCACCTCGTTTCGATCGTCGTCATCGGACGCTCGCTGCTTCAACGTCATGTGCCGGAAACGGACCCGGCGACGGAGCGCCCGTCGCCCGCTCGTCCAAGAGCTCGGCTCCAGCCGATTCACGCGCGCCGCGCGTCTCTCTGAGCGGAAGGCAGAACCAACGGCTCATGAGAACATTCATAGCAGTCCCGACCGTTGTCCGGAGTTTCCATGCTCGTAGTCTGTAACGGAGCCATCAAGAGCGGCTCGACCTGGCTCTACAACATCCTCACCCACCTGCTCGTCTTCTCCCCACCGCCGGAGAAGTACCTCACTCTCAAGAACCCTCGACACCCCTGCATCCGCCCCGATCGACTCGAGGATTTCCTGGAGAACGAGGACTACCTCTCGAAAAACTATCTTTCGAAGAACCACTACGACAAGCCGCGATCACCGCGAGCTGCTGGTGAGCCGACCCAAAGTCTACGTGTTCGACATCGAACGAGATCCGAGAGACGTCATCGTCTCTCACTACTTCCACGAGACCTTCCGAAACGGCTACCAGGGCACGTTCCAGGACTTCTATTGGAGCGTCGGGCGAATCGATGTGGCGAAGCTCATCCGCTATCACGACCTCTGGAGGCAAGCAGGTCCGCAGGTCTACATATCGTCGTACGAAAGGCTGCACGCCGACTTCTCCTCCGAGGTCAAACGAATCGCCGGAGTGCTCGAGCTCTCGCTGAGCGATTCTGCGATAGACGAAATGCGGGAGAAAACGTCTCTAGGCAGTTTGCGAAAAGACTATCAGCGCGAGCCGCGTTTCGAGGGCGAGAAGTTCTTTCGCAAAGGCACGACGGGAGACTGGAAGAACCACATGGATGACTCGATGCTCGCCGATCTTCGGCGCATCGAGGAGCGAGGCATCGGGCTTCTGGATCTACCGTCCCTGCGCCATCGCGTGAGCTCTCTCTGGCAGAGGCGTGACCGCTCGCCTTCCTCTAGCTAGCGGACGAACGCCCCCCCAGGATCGAATCCACCACGGGCGTGACGAAGCCCTGAATCCCCCGGGCATCGTAGGGGAGCCAGAAATTGCCGAGATAAGCCATGTGGCGGACCCATTTCAAATAGACCAGAGCCTCGTGCGCCGCGGGATCGATACCCATTCGCTCGTAGCGCGCGAACAAGAACCGCCCGTGCGCGGCATCGGCGAAATCGCCTCGAGCCAGTCGGGGTACCGCGGTCCCCACTTTCTCACCGGTGAGCATGCGGTGATGGCTCTCGACGTAGTGGATGGCGTCCAGGATGGAAAGACTTCTCTCCGCACCCCCTTCCCAGTCGATGAGACCGCTCACCGTATCTCTCTCGTCGACGAACATATTGCTCACACTGAAATCGCCGTGAGTCACTCCGAAGGGAAGACGAAGCCCGTGAAGTCTTTTTTCGAAGTACTCTTGAAGACGACCGATGGGACCGGCCGGTCCCAGAACGGGCAGGAGCGCGCTCACGGGCTGCGCTACCTCCTTTTCGAAACAGGGACCACTCATCGTCTCGTAGACGGACTCGAACGCCGAAGCCGTCCATCACGGTCTGGACCTGCGCGGTGATCCTTTCGAATCCAAGCCGGGCGACGACCTGGCGGAGCGGCCTCCCTGGAACCCGGGTTTCGACGAAGTATGGCTGCCCTCCGACGCTTCCGCGGAGCACCAACCTGGGAAGAATGTGATGAACGCGCTCCGAGCGGCTCAGGAGCTCCAACATCCTCGCGTTCCGTTCGTCCGAGGCCAGCGCCGCATCGCTCAGTCGCCAGCCGAACGATCCAGCTTCCCATTGCGCGATCGCACCACGAGGACCGCCTTGTCCTTTCTGCTGACGCGAAAGTGCCTTATGGTCAATTCCGGCTTCACGTCCGTCTTCGCGAGCGAGCGGCCGATCTCGCGAGTGATGCGGCTGAGCAAGCTTTCGGAGCGCCCTCGTTGGTCGCCGGCGAGAAATCCGTAACGGGGCGCTAGGAATCGTGCATCTTGAGCCGGTTCTTGTAACCGCGCGGAACCGGCGGGCTCCAGCGTTCGGGCCCATCGGTCAAAGGTCGGAGACTCTCGAGATGCGACCGGCTCTCCGTCAACCCGAAGACAGCGATCCCTTCGAATCCCGCCTCGCGCAGAAGCCGCCGATACCCGAAATACGACCGGATTCGTCGCTGATAGCTGAAGCGGTTGTCGGCGATCCAGAAGACCTGGCCTCCGGGCTTGAGAACGCGGCGAATCTCCCGCAATTGAGCTCGCGCGGCGAGTCTCGAGCTTCGCGGACGCCCATCCAATGACAGTCGGACAGCACGACGCAGTCGAACGCGGCGCTATGAACCGGTAGGGTTCCGTTGGCATCGATGAGCAGCATCGTAACGTTGTCGAGACGGTTGAAGATCTCGAACCGAAGGGATGCCAGCAGCGCAAGGCGGAGCCTGGCCTCCACCGTCACTACGAGAGACACGTGTCGAGCGATGCTCGAGGCGACCAACCCCGTGCCGCCGCCGATCTCCAAAACGACGGCTCCCGGATGGAGATCGAGCAAGACCTTCCACGCGCTCCGGCCCACCGACGCCGACTCGTAGAGCGCTTCCGTCGGGTTCGCTGTCGTTTTTGCGTACTCCCGCACGATCGCTGGCCAGGAGCGATCTCCCGCACTTGCCTCGAATTCGGCCCGTGACGAGCGGAAATCCGGCGAACCTTGCGCCGCTCGCCGGAAGTCCGTCACGCGTCCGAGAGCTCCGAACTCGCCCTTGCAGGAGTCACAATCGAGGCGCTCGTCCCGTTGTAACAGTTCCCCGCTGCAGCGTGGGCAGATTAGAAGCGATGGAGTATCCGTCAATCGTTTGGAATCCTACTCGTGAAGTCGAGCCGGTGCCAGAGTGAATCAAGTGGCCGCTCGGATCGCGAGCCGCGGACGACCTCGTTCGGGTGGCGCAGTTGCGCTCAGGAGGCTTCTATCCTAAGCTTTCACCTTACTCGACAGACCCCACCTGGTAGAACAAAGAGATTTTGGGCGCCGCCACGACGGGGAACCTTCGCGAAGCTTCTGAGCCGCCCGCGCGGGCCGGCCTGCGATTGCTTCAAGAACATCCATCCTAGACTGGAGCGCCGGCGATAGGCCATGCATCACCCGATACCTCGACTCCCCGTTCACCCGGTGTTGTCCGCGCGGAGCTTCCGCGGGAGTCGACGCACTCCGTTCCCCTCGCTCACGTCGGTGGGCCCGATGCTTCGCTTCACGAGCGGTCGGTACGGTCTTGCGAAAGCGCTGATGCTTTCGGGCGTCACGAACGTCCACGGAAGTCCTCGTTCCCGCGTACAGCTGTCCGGCGATGGTGTCGCCCATACGCTGGTTGGGTGCCGTGCCGCGCTTCTATCGGGTTCATCCGGATCTATCCATCGATGTCGAGGACCTCTCTCGTCGAGTGAACGAGACCACCAGGTGTCTCATCGCCGTTCACTACTTCGGATTCCTTCAAGATCTCGCGCCGATTCGCCGCCTCTGCAACGAGCGCAACGTCGTTCTCATCGAAGATTGCGCCCATGCCCTCTATGGAGAGGTGAACGAGACAGCCCGTGGGCGGAGTGGGGGACTTCGCGTTCGGCAGCCTGATGAAATTCTTTCCCGTGTACGACGGCGGCTGCCTGGTGTCGGCGAAGGGTATCGCCAAAGCGCCCGCACCGAGACGGGGCGGCGCGGGCTTCCAGCTGAAAGCGCTCCTCAACGTGCTGGAACGTTCTCATGCGTATGGACGTCTGCCTTTGGACCCGCTCTGGAATCTCGCATTCTTCGGCAAGGAGCGTCTGCTGCGCGCCGCCAAATCGGTACGTGGCGCCGGGGCGGTGGTCGCGGCGCCCGGGTCGGTCGACGGCGGGTACGCATTCGAGAATGCCTGGATGGACGTCGAGATGTCCTGGTCCTCGACGGGTCTTCTCGGCCTTCTATCCGCCGAACGCTGCGTCGATGCGAGAAGGGTGAACTATACTCGCCTCCTCGCAAAACCTCGACGGCGTTCCGGGTGGGCGCGCGCTTCATCGAGAGCTACCGTCGACGGTGGTCCCGTACGTGTTTCCGTTCTACGTCGAGAACCCCGAGTCCGTTTTTCCTTCCTTGAAGCTGCGCGGAGTGCCGCTCCTGCGCTGGGAGGATGCGGAAACGACGACTTGTCCGGTCAGCGCATCGTATTCTCGGCATCTCCTGCTCGTACCCTGCCACCAGGAGCTCGATGCGGAAGACGTGAATTGGATCTCGACGCAGATAAAAGAGGTTCTTGCATCCGAGCGGACCATAGCGCTCGGTCGTCCGTGGAAAGGTCAAAACTCAAACCATGAAGTGGCGTTTGCACAGCATCGAAACGATGAAGGAGTTCGAGCGCGATTGGGACTCGATCACCGCTCCAGACGGCAGCATGCCGATCCAGGATGCCGCGTTTTTCCTATTGCTCCTGAAGGAATTCGGGAGCGGAGACGAAAAGCTCGCGGTCTGTGAGAACGGGTCTCGCCCGATCGCCGCCACCCTGATACGCCGCTCTCGCTTCGGTGTGTGGCAGACGTTTCAGCCCTCTCAAGCGCCTCTGGGTCCCTGGGTGCAGAGCTCGTCCGTCTCGACCGTGGAATTGCTCGACTCTCTCGTCGGCTTCGCTTCCGGGAAGTTATCTATTCAGCGCGACGCAGCTCGACCCCGACATCATCTCCCGGCCGGCCGAGGCGACAAGGCTCGGTACGCTCGACTACATCGATACCGCCCGGGTGACGGTACGCGGCACATTCGACGAGTACTGGTCGAGTCGAGGAAAGAATCTGCAGAACAACATGAAGCGACAGCGCAATCGACTGGCGCGCGAAGGGATGAAAACCCGTTTCGAATGGTTCCGGGACTCGGCGAGCGTCGGCGCCGCGGTCGACGCCTTTGGAGATATGGAATCGCGGGGCTGGAAGGCGGCGGAGGGAACGGCTTTGCACTCCAGCAATGCGCAGGGCCGTTTTTACCGCGCCCTCCTGGAGCGCTACTGCTCGAACGGCGAAGCCTCCGCGCTGCAGTATTTCTACAACGACGCTCTGGTCGCTTCCGACCTGTGCTTGCATCGAGACGGCGTTCTGATTCTGCTCAAGACCACTCACGATGAGGGCCAGAAAACCACGTCGCCGAGCTATTTGCTGCGGCAGGAGAGTATGCAGAAGGTCTTCGATCAGGGCGGCTTCCGCAGAGTCGAGTTCTACGGACGTGTGATGGAGTGGCACACCCGTTGGACGAACGAATTCCGCCGCCTGTACCACATCAACCAGTTCCGCTTCCGACTGGCGGCGCGCCTCTACGCGATGAGAAATCGCGATAGCGGCCGCGCCGGCCTGACGCGGCCGCGGCGCCGCCGCTCTTTCGCTTCTTACTGCTCGGTGAGCGTCAACCGCTTGGTGCTCGTCGCACCGACCCCGTCGTCCTGGAGCCTCAGAACCCACAGGTCGCGCAGCCCCCCCTTCGCGCCGCCGCCACCATAGAGAACGAAGAGGTTTTGGTCCTCGTCATAAACGAGTGAGCTCAGGCTCCGCGCGCTTGGCGATTCAGCCGGAAAGACCTGGGTCCAGGTATTGCTCCCATAGTCGTAGACCCAAAGGTCGTTGTAACGGATTCCGCTCTCGTTACGGCCGCCGAACAACACCGTCACATGATTGACTGGATCGTAGGCCATCATGTGATTTTGTCGAGGCGGCGGCGAGACGACGGGGCTCACCACGGTCCAGGTGTTCGATGGGAGGTGTAGATCCACGTGTCGCCGAGGCTCGCCTTCCGGATACAGCTTACGTCGAGGCAGATTCCTCCAAACAATACAAAGGCGTCGTGCTCCCGGTCATAGACCATCCCGTTCGCGACCTCGTTTCGAGCCGGAGGCGCGTTCGTCGTGCCGTGCGGAATGACTCTGGTCCACGACTTCGTCTGGACGTTCATCACCCACGTATCGGTGAGGCCGGCGACCCCGCCGAACAAAACCAACGCTCGGCTCGCCGACGAATAGGCGAAGGCGCCACCCTTTCGGCTGGTTGGACTGGCTCCGCTGTAGTTCCAATGGGGGCCGTCGAAACCGGTCCACTCCCCCGCCGGAGGATCGTAAAAGAACGTCCCTCCGCCACGTTGGGGGTAGATTCCGAAGCGCACACCCGGCTCCAATGCGCGGACAGCCGTATCGAGCGCCACCGAATGCGTCGCCGCGTCGTACGAGGTTACGTAAACTTTCTTCCCACTCACGAGGACGGTGAAGTCTTTGTAGAAATCGTTCGCCTTTACGGGTATCTCCGCTCCGAGAACCAGTTTGACTGCCGTGGTGCCCGCCTCGGCCAGCCCCTCAAGAGTCCCCTTGTTGCACTTGTATCCGCCCCCGCCGTGCAGCCAGTAGAGGTCGTTGTGCTCGTCGTAAGCGAATGAAAAATCGTCGCGCCCGAGCGGAGGGGTGAAATCGAGCACCACGGGACAGATCCAGGGCTCGATCTGCGTCCACTGGTGCAGCAAGGTGTCGTAGTGCCATATATCGTTGTAGTAACCGCTGGAACCTCCGAACACGACGACCTTCTTGCGCACCGGGTCGTAGATGATTTTGTGCCACTGTCTCGCCCCTGGTCCCAGCGGCAACTTCGCGACGTTACCGCGTGAAGTCCACGTTGCCGTGAACTCGCCGAAGCTAGGCGCGGCGACGAGAGACAAGAGCCCCGATACGATTGCGATGTGCAAATTGTGAAACAGTGGCTGACGCATCACCATCCTCCTGACGGACGTCGCGCTCGTAGTCAAACGCGGTCAGAGGTAGGAAGCTACACCAGAACAGTCGGCGCTTCTAGGGTTTATCCGGCCGTAGGGTTCTTCCTACATTCCTCAGTGGGGAAATTCCACACATAACGATCACTAGAAATAATCAGGCGCGCGCGAGACGATGTCTCCTCTCTTCTCGCAAGTACCAACAACTGGAGGTGCCTTAGACATGCGCGTTCCTGGTTCGTTTCTTGTTCTGCTTCTCGTCACATCGCTCAGATTTGCGGAAGCCCAATCCCAAGCGTCTTCGACGGCGGAAGCCAGCTGGCGCAAGATCCCCGGTTCGTCCATGAACTCTGTATTCATCCGAGGAGTGGACGACGCTTTCAAGCAGGCTCCCAACTCCTGGACGATGATCCAGAAAGCCTGGAGTGGCGGTGTCTGTGTCGGACAAGAGCTCTTTGTATGGGGCGGCGGGCACATGGATGGTGCCCACAATGGGCTCCTCGCCGTAAACGTCATTTCGGGGCGATGGCGACGGATGACGGAGCCGTCGCCGATATGGACGGAAAAAATGTGCCCGAAGGGGGTCTGTTCCTCGGTGAGCGGCCCGTGCGAGCTCGGAAGTTGCCAAACCGGTCCCGACGGTCGTCCGGTCGCGAGACATACCTATAGCCTCCTGGCAGCAGACGGAGAGGCCCTGTATGCCTCGGGTGGAGGAATCTGGTCACGAGGTGCCGACGGGGACTTCAAAGGCTCGACCTGGACCTTCGACATCCGAGCCGGTCAATGGTTCCCCCTCGACACGAGTCCCGTCGCCAAGAATCACGGGAGTCTCCTCGCCGTCAACGGCCGCCTGTATCACATGACTACGGGCGGATTTGCCACCATGGATATCGATACCGGCCGCTGGAGGAAGCCTACGACTCGCGCAGGGCTGGGCGGCCTGGTAGGGCTCGTGTACGTTCCGACGGTGAATCGCTTCTACGCTTTGGGGAATGGTTCGGCGTGGCACGTTCCGCTCGCGAAGTGGGGCGAGAAAGGTCAGGACATTCCGAAGAAGCCAGCGGTGATCCAGGAGAAGTACCTGGGACTCACCTACTACCCACCAGATGACTTGATCCTGATTTGGAACGGCGGTCCCACCCTCACGACCCTCAACCCGCGCACCAATCAGTGGGGCACGTTCACTCCGAATGGGAACCCCGGACCGGAACTGACCAACGGAACGATGGGACGCCTCTCCTACTGCGGCGGGCGCGTCGTGCTCGTCAACGGCGTGAGTCAGGATCTCGCTTATCTGGACATATCGGGCAAGGTTCCGCTCCCGCCGCCGGTAAAGCCGCCGCCGGAGCCTCCGGTGCCGCCGGTCGATCCGCCGCCTCCGCCGCCTCCGCCGCCCCCCACCGCCGCCACCGCCGCCGCCGCCGCCCCCATCCGCGAGTGACTGGCCGGTCTATGCGGTCCCTCCGGGAGGCTCGCTCGAGGCGTTCGACGGCTGGGTCGATGGCCAGTGCGGCGCAGCGCGCTCCAAATGGAAGATATACGACGTTGGCCCGGGCCAGCGGTTCAAGGATACGACGGCCGCCGTCGCGGCGATGCCGGTAGATTCTCTAGCGGTTGTGAAGCTTCGGTACCAATCGACACCTTATCCGGTACTGAGAGTCAAGGGCAGGAAGTGCGTCGAGGTGATTGGAGTTCCCGACGGGCAGGGACGAATGCCGACGGTGAAGGGCATCAACATGGTCCATGCCTACCAGAGGGGCGACCGCGTCCTTCCCGGCGGACTCATCGTCCGAAAAGTGCACGTAACCGGGCAGGGCGCCGGCGTGTGCATTGGAGTCCCCAACAATCGGTCCTTCGTCGCGGTCGAAGACTCGAGCGTCACGCACTGCGGACACGGCCTGCTCACCGGTTCCGAGAACCACCAGCTCTACGTACGAATCCTGCGAAGCCATTGGGCCAAGGGCGACTCGCATCTCGTTTACGTCGACCGCGTGGCGCGCGCAGACATCATTGACAACACTTGCGAATCGCCGGGCTGGGGCCACTGCATCCGCTCGGTCGCCCACTATTCGCATATCGAAGGCAACTTCGTTTCGAACGTCCAGCTCGATGGGACGGTGATCACGAGGTGGAACAAGCCGGGCGCTACCTGCCCCAATCCCTATAAGGATGAGAACACGGGCTGTTCCATCGGGATGCACCCGATGGAAGCGTACAACTGCTCCGATGGAGTGGTCCGAAACAACACCGCCATCAAGTGGCAGGCCAATCAAGCCCGGGGCACGATCCTTTTTCGCGGCAGGACGGACATCGCCTACTGCGACGTGGAAGGCAAGACGCCGGACGGGAAGAAATGGATTCCGCTTTATGCGACCGAGCCCCGTTTCCAGAGCACCAAGTTGTGGGACGACGTGGGCGCCGACCTCGATCTGCGCGGTAACAAGAGCCGGTTCGCCTTCAATATGCTCTACGAGAACAACACCACCATGACGCTCGGCCCGCGAACGGACATGGCGATCTCGGTGGTCAACAATTCCAACTACCCATCGCAGGATCCCCGCAACCGCATCGTTGTCAAGAATAAGGTGAGGAATTTGGCTCTCCAGAATCCCCGCTCCACCTGCGCGCAGCTCGCGAAGCTCACGAATGACCCGGAGCTCAAATGGCTGTACACCCAGGTGAAGGACAACTTTGTGAATACGCTGTGCAAAAAGGGAATTTTGCCACAGTACATCCCGAGGCCCGCACCACCGAACTGGCGAGAGCGCCAGTACTTCACGTGGGGCCATGGGAATAAAATGTTGGTTTGCCCCACAACGCTCGCCTCGTGCCGACCTGGAGGAACGATCGATCTCAAGCTCGACAACAAGGAGCGGAACTTCTTCCACCCGCCGGGGAGAGAATGTTTCGCCGGGCCGCGCGGAGACTATGGGGCGGACTGCCCGGAGAAATCGATCCACCTGATCAATCTGGGCGGAGCTCGGGTAGTGTGGGACGCAGAGGAAGAAGAGTGAAATCGAGCTCGTCGATTTGGATCTCGACCACTAGTCGATAGAAGGCTACCGGTGCCGCTTCGCAGCACTCTCGGTCACGCTGCGGAGCGGCGCCGGTGAGCGAACTCTCGGTAAGTGCCCGATTGACAACGACAATCGGCTTCTTTACAGTTTTATTGGAAATCGGGGGGCGTGTGACAAAATACGTGTCGATGCCGGAGCGGGGGCTTGACCGGGAGCTCCTGCTGCGTGAAATGGCAGCCGAGAAATCGCACGACGCCGACTGGCGAAATGGCCGAAGCTGGAGTCTGGTCTATTACGGCGGCGACGAGCATACGGAATTTCTCAAGCGGGCCTATTCACTCTATTTCTCGGAAAATGGGCTGAGCGGCTCTGCTTTTCCGAGCTTGCGGAAGTTCGAGTCCGATGTCGTCGCAATGATTCTGTCGCTCCTCGGAGGGAAGAGCGGCGCCGGCGGTACCATGACGTCGGGCGGCACGGAGAGCATCCTGCTCGCCGTGAAGACCTACCGCGATTGGGCGCGAGCTCATCGGCCCGAGGTAACGCGGCCGGAAATGCTCGTCCCTGCTTCCGCCCATCCGGCGTTCTTCAAGGCCGCGCAATACTTCGACGTAAAACCCATTCGCGTGGGGCTGGACTCGGGGTATCGCGTCGCCCTCGACCAGCTCCGGGACAAGTTCAGCGCAGAGACCATTTTCGTGGTCGCTTCCGCGCCGTCGTATCCCCAAGGCGTCATCGACCCCATCGCCGCTGTCGCCGCGTTCGCCGAAGAGCGGAACATCGGCTTGCACGTGGACGCCTGCCTCGGCGGGTTCCTGCTGCCGTTCATGCGTAAGCTGGGATTTCCCGTGCCGGCTTTCGACTTCACAATCTCGGGCGTGACCTCGATCTCCGCGGACTTGCATAAGAACGGCTACGCCGCAAAAGGTGCCTCGGCCATCCTGTATAGAGATGCGGAGTTGAGGCGCTTTCAGTACTTCGTCGATCCCGATTGGACCGGCGGTATCTACGGGCTCACCCACGATGCTGGGAACGAGGCCGGGCGGCGCCATCGCGGCCGCCTGGGCAGCGATGATGTCACTCGGCGAGGAAGGCTATCTCCGTCTCGCCCGAGAGACCATGAGCGTGGCCGAGCACCTCAAACGCGGGATCGCCGCCATTCCCGGACTCTATATCGTCGGCGAGCCAGACATGAGCGTCATCTCGTTCGGTGCCGAAGAGGTCGCTGTCTTCGCATTGGCGGAACGGATGACGAGACAAGGTTGGCGGCTCGATCGTCAGCGCAACCCCGATTCATTGCACATGATCGCGACCGCAAACCACAGCCGATCGGTTCAACCGTTCCTCCAGGATCTGGCTTCGGCGATAGCTGCGGAACGCAGCAACCCAAGTCGAGAGACGAACGGCGCCTCGGCCATGCTCTACGGCGTCACCGCCGGCCCGATCGCCGATGGTTCCATCGATGAAGCCATGCGGTCGCAAATGGATGTCCAGTTCGAGTCTGTTTCGTAACCCTTTCTTCCACCCGAACGATTCCGATTCTCGCTGTCATGGACGGCAATCAAGAAGTCGAACTGGTCGCTGAAGCCTTCGTCGCGAGCGCCGATGATACGCCCGGAATCGGTGGCCTCGACGATTTCGAGCGAACGCGCGCGATTCGCGCACTGAGGCGGTGGCCGGAGCTCAAACCACTGCTGCGCGACGTGCGTCTACGGGTTCGCCATCCGCTGCCCGTCGCGTTTCAGGTCGTCGAGCCGGGCAGCATAGACATCGCGCAGGACCTGTTCGCGACGCCGGCCCTCGGAGCCTTCCATCTGAGGCACGCGCTGGAAATCGCGGTCTGGTACCGTGCCCTCGGTCATCGACCCGACATCGCCGCGCGCGTCCGCTGCGCCATCGCCGCGTGGCATACGGTGTTCTCCTACCACGAGCTGATGATCGCGCCGGACAAGATGGCGGCCGAGAGGAATTTTCCCGACTGGATGAACGCCTTGCACCAGGACGTGAGAAGCATCTCGACGTCGGGCCGCACGGCGAAGGACGTGGTCAATGCCATCGGCGGTCGGATCCGTGAGCTCCTCGCGTTTCAAGGAGTGGTGGACGAAGCCTCGCTTGCAACCGCTTCTGAGATGGTACGAGACCAGATTGACGCCGTTGCCGCCGTATTGCCGTTCTCCGTGCCGTGCGAACGTCTATTGACCTTGGGCGGCGATACTCGCCTGGACGTCCGCGAAGACACGGTACTCAATCAATATGGTTGCAGCCCGAGGCCTCGGCCCTGGGCCATTACGTTCGCATCCTGCACGGCCACCTCCATATCGGACATCGCTTACACGGAGGCGGAGCGATTGCGCCAATTCCTCGTGGCTCAAGTCGCGCCCGACGAGCCCTGGAAACCCGTCGCCACCGAGATCGAGCGTCTGCGCAGCGATTTGCGCGACGTTCTCGGGCTCGCCGTCCATCCGGGAACTGAGTTCGTTCTCACGTCATCAGGCACGGACGCCGAATATTACGCACTCCATTTCGCCCTGGGCGATCGCGCCAGGAAACTGGTGAGCATCGTGGTCGCCCCCAACGAAGTCGGTAGCGGTACTTCATCGGCCGCCGCCGGACTCCACTTCGATGAAGCTCCGCCATTTGGCGACAGCGTGCAGCGGGGCTCTCCCATCGAGGGCTGGTCCGCGGACATGGTCGAAGTCGCGCTCCTCGATAGTCGCGACGCATCGGGAGCCGCCCTGCCTATCGAGGCGGTCGATGAAAGCATGCGCCGGCTGGTCGACAGCAACGTGGCGGCGGGCCATCGGGTGCTGATCCGCCTGGTGGACAGTTCCAAGACCGGTCTGCACATGCCTAGCTTCGAAGTGGTCCGGGAGCTGCGGTCCACGCACGGGGCTTCCGTCAATGTAATGGTCGATGCCGCCCAGATGCGATTGGGCTCTCAGGCTCTCTTGAAATATCTCGAGGCGGGTTTCATGGTTTTGATCACCGGCTCGAAATTCTTTACCGGTCCTCCGTTCTCGGGGGCGCTTTTGGTGCCGCCGCATCTCGCCGACGGCGCAGTGGCCTTGCCGCCGTTTCCGCCTGGCCTATCTCACTACTCGAGCCGGTTCGACTTTCCGCTCGCATGGGCCCCGCTTACCGAGCGGCTGTCATCGAGCCCCAACATCGGCCTTCTTTCACGCTGGCGCGCCGCGCTCTGGGAGATGAGGGCTTTTCATGCGGTGCCGGCGGTGAACCGATTCAATACCATCCGGGCTTTTGGGGATGCCGTGCTTCAACGCATCGCCGAGAACCCGGACTTCGAGCTCGTAGCGGCGCCCGGTCACGATCGAAACGGCCGTGGTGTTCCCGCCGAATGGGATGAGCTACCCACCATCTTTTCCTTCCTGGTAAAAAAGCCATCGCGGCAAAAAGGACCCGCCTCGCCGCTCAACTTCGATGAAGCCTGGGCCGCCCATGGCTGGCTCAACCGCGATATCTCGGGGCTCCTCCCCGACGGGGC
Source organism: uncultured Acidobacteriota bacterium (assembly GCA_963820855.1). Lineage (GTDB taxonomy): Bacteria > Acidobacteriota > Vicinamibacteria > Marinacidobacterales > SMYC01 > DAISKN01. The sequence goes on along the minus strand of CAWGBY010000026.1, from coordinate 207,545 downwards.
TTCCCAACAGGATAGAACGCTCGCCTCCAAACGCTGCCATATCGGGCAGCCGGTTCGGGTGTACAAGGACCAGGGTGTCTGGATCGCCGCGCTGCGCATCGCCGCCGGCGCTCGCCTGGTGTCGGGCGTGGAGTTCGATCCCTTGCTCGGCGAAACCCAGGAGGAAAGACTCGCGTCCGAGGTTCGTGACGGGCTCACCGTCTTGGACAAGCTGTCCCTGATCGTCTGGTATTGGGATCTTCTGGACTCCAAGAAATCGTCGGGATAGGCCCCTACTGCATCATGTCGAGGAGGATCATCAGGTTGATGGACTGAACCGCCTCGGACGGGGATATCTCCGAGTGCTCATCTCCGTTCACGCAGCGAACGAGCGCATCCACGTCGATATAGGCACCCAGAATACCGGCGGTTGCTTTCGAAAGCCGCAGAATCTCCGTTTTGTGCCGGTCGATGATCGACCAGTGGTCGATCACGCCTGATTGCCTGCTCCGATTCCCCCGATCGAGCACTCCCCCGGCGAACCGTGCTGCCCGCGTCCAGATGGGTGCACCTGCGCGTTTACCGTCCCTCGGCGGAAAGAGCTCCGGGAATCGCGAAGTTCCATACGCATAGTAGAGGTCCTGGTGACGGAGGTCGTCGATGGGCACGTTGCACCAGAAGTCGATCAACTCACTATCGTAGAAGAACAGTATCGGGGTCACGAAACGAGAGAGGGTATTGGGTTGGGCACCCACTCGTTTTGCCTGGCGTCCGTAAAGATCGACGTGCAACACTTTTTGAAAATCGAACGCGCAGTCGAGCCGCGAAAATTCCTTCTTGGTGTTCTCGTGCACCAACTCTCGAATGAGAGCCCTCTTTGCAGGACGGAGGAGCGCGGAGGCATCGCTTCCCTTGCTTGCCAGCTCCCAATTCGCAAAACCTTCCGCCCAGCCACCGCCATCGGCTCCCTTCTCGCATTTCGCGATCTTCTTACCGGCGATCGTTTCCCCCAGAAAGCCGAGCAAGAGCGCAGTGCCCTTCGTTCGGATCAACGATAGCCACTGTTGGCACCACCCAGACTGCTGGATCATGCCGCTCGTGCCGAGCGCTTCCACGCGACTCTTCCAATCCTGCCAGTCCGTGTTGGATATTTCGAAGACCGTGGTCGCGCTCCCCACCTTGCTGGCCGCGTTTCGCGCTTCGCGTATTTCGTTTCCTCCCGGATTGCCGAAGGTAAAGAGCGCGGGTCGCATGCCGTATCGATGAATGCATGCCAGCGCCGTTCGAGAGTCGTATCCTCCGGACAAGGACACTACGGCTTCTGGACCGAAGCCGGAGACGTAGTCCCGCATGATCCGTTCGTAGATGCCGTCCAAGGTTGAAAACTTTTCCTGCTTCGTCGAGCTGAAAAACTTGTCTCCGGATGGGTAGCGATGTCTGACGCGGGTCTTGAGGCCCTTCGGTTGAAGGTCCACCGCACTCCCGGCTGGCACCACCGTGATCTCGTTCGCAATCGTCGACTCGTCGTAGCTCCGCCCCACGGCGAGCTCGGCCAGCAAAACGTCTTCGTTGACGGTCGGCTTTTTCGGGAGATTCCGCACTATCGCGCCGAAGTCAGAAGAAAAAATGTACCCCCCAGGCAATCGGCCGATATACAGGAAAGCAAGGCCGAGATTGTCGCTGGAAATACGAATGGTGTTCGACTGGGGATCGATGAACAAGCAAAGCCATCGACCAGGCAAGGATGGAAGGATCTCATCCGCCGATACCGCTGCCCCATCGGGGAGTTTCGAACCGCGTGGTGCGTAGCCAACATCCGCCAGAATCCATTCAATGCCCCCGGTCGGAGGACTGAGGCGAGTGACGTGGAAGTCGTCTGCGGTTCGTTCGAGCGAATGGACGTGAATCGTATCGCTTTCGTAGAGCGGCTTCGGGGCAGTGATACCGAATTCGCTGCTGGCCGCGGCAATACTCTGGGCCTTGTCTCTCACCGACCAGGACTTGTCGAAACAGACTGCTCCAGAAAACATTCCTGCTTGGGTCTCCGTTAATTTCTCGAGAAAGGAAGCGTTGAGTTTGAATTCGCCGGGAAAGCCATGTAATTTTGATTATAGCTGCATGCTTCGGCTTACTCTACCGGGCCCCGTCCGATGACGTTCGAGAACTTCTTCTTTCATGTCGGCATGTGCAAGACCGGCACCACTTTCGTGCAGCACGAGGTGTTTCCACGTTGGCCGGGCGTGCGTTACTTCAGCTCTCGCAACCTGGAGTATTTCGTGAACCTCGCATCCGACCAGCGCTACCTCGTGTCGTGCGAGGGCTTCACGGGACGAATGTTCGGCGACATCGAGGAGAAGCAGAGCTCGCTGGCGCGCCTGGCGGAGATGTTCCCTGGCGCCCGCTGCATTCTCAGCGTGCGGCGTCCCAGCGACTACCTGTCGTCACTCTACAGCCAGTACCTCCGATACGGAGGTAGCGGCACGTTTCATGATTTCATCGCTCTCGACGGCAACGACAAGAAATCGTTCGTGCATCGCGACGACTTCTGTTTCGAGCCGGTGATCCGTCAGGCGGAGCGGTGCTTCGGCGCGCCACCGTTCATCTTCGACAACAACGAGCTTCGGGGGAATCTCGACGGGCTCCTCTCGGATCTCGCCACGTTCCTCGGCACCGAAAAACCGACCGTTCGTCCGGGAGGAAAGCGGTACAACCCCAGCCTCAAGAAGAGACAGGGAGAACTGCTTCGCCGGGTCAACGGCATGGCAGGAGTGCAAGCCTCGCGGACCGGCCGCTACAGACCGTACGCGCGAGCGATTCCCTTTCGCATCGATCCACCGCGAATCTGTCGGTCATATCTGGGATGGATACCGTCACCACCGCTCTTGAGCTCCGCGACGCGGGCCGAGGTCGATGCCGCGTATCGGCAGGATTGGGAGTTCGTGCGGGACTACATCAAGCGGTGCCCCTGGCGGAAGAACCTACCGGCCTCCTGACGCCAAGTTACGAATCTCCAACTCCCTTCAGGCTCAGCCTGTCTGTCATCGCTTTTTCACCGCACCGCAACACAGGTTTCATCGGGTCATAACAAGCCTCTGTTAGCCTTCCGCCGTGAATCTCGAAGTCGAGACCGAGTTCCAACCGTCGGTGTATGCCGAGGAAGCGCGGCCCGTGCCGTTCTTCCTTCTTGGGGCACAGCGGTCGGGCACCACGATGCTTCGGCTGATGCTCAATGGGCATCCAAGAATCGCCGTGCCCCACGAAACAGCGTTCATCACCGTCTTCCAGAACAAGAGCTCGGAGTATGGAGACCTCGCCGATCGGAGGAACGCGACTCGTCTTCTGGATGACATCGCGAGCCATCATCTGGTGGTTCGCGGAGGCCACATCAAGGACAAGGAAGCAATTCTTTCGCACCGGATTCGAAGCTTTTCCGATCTGGTGCGTGCGATCATGGGCGAGTACGCCAGAGCGGAAGGGAAGAATCGATGGGGCGACAAGACGCCGTTCTACACGGAGGACATCGATGTTCTCTGGAACCTTTTTCCCGGATGCCAGTTCATCCACCTGATACGGGACGGGCGTGACGTGGCGCTGTCGCAGACAGGAATCAGCTGGCTGCCGAACAACGTTCCGCAGATCGCGGCGGATTGGCGGCACAAGACGACCATCTGCCACAAAGTCGGAAGCGTACTCCCCCCGGGCCACTTCCTCGAGATTCGATACGAGGATTTGGTCACGAGCCCGGAGAGAACGCTCAATACGATCTGTCACTTTCTCGGCGAGCCCTACTCGGCAGATATGCTTTTCTATCACCACACTGCCGAGCGCGTAGTGCCTCAGGAGAGCCTGAAGTGGCACCGCAACTCGGTCCGGCCGCCGGATCCAAGCAAGATTGGGGAATGGCGGGACAAGCTCTCTCGAACCGACCGAATCCTTTTCGAACAAATCGCCGGTGATGCGCTGGAGCGGTTCGGCTACGACCGGGAAAAACTACCGAGCTCCCTCGCAAGTCGGGTCAGGAACGCGGTCTACTTTGGAATCAGGAGATGAGCGACCGGCAGGGCGTCCTCAAAACTGCCACTCGGGGAACGGCGTCCGAAGGAGCTCCTCCAGCTCCTTCGTCTGCTCCGCCTGGATCGGCCGCAAGTAAGCCTTCACTTCGTCGGTCGAGACTTCGGTTCGCGGGACCTCTTTGACCGCCAGGGTTCGACCGAACTTGCGAAGCGATGGTGGCACGAAACGCCCGGCCGCGCTCCACAGCGCGGAATGGCGAAACTCGTGAAGTAAGCCCAGGCCGCGCACCTGCGTGCTCTCTTCCCGCGTCACGTTCGCACGCTCGTCAATCGCGGGAGAAACATAATCCGTCGCGACGCCGAGCCATCCGTAGAGATCCCGCATCGTTTCCGCCGGCTTTTTTTCCAACCGCTCGAGCGTCACAGTCTTGACTCGATCGCGGCCGAAAAGCTCGATATAGGGACGGAGCTGCATGGCGTAGTGGCTGGTTTCGCCATAGTCCGGCTCTTCACAGATGGCCTTGAGCATGGTGCGACCCTCACCGAAGAAGTTCACCATGTACCAATAGTGGCTGATGGTGCGCTTCACCGGATGCCGCATGATGTAGAGAATCCGAGCCTCCGGGCAGAATCGAGCGATCCGCTCGGCGACACCGGTCACCCTTGAGAGTCGAGCGTAGTTCTGGCTCGCCTCACCTACGATCGGGCGATCTCCGGCGTCCGCGAAGAGCCGGAGATAGCTCTCCTCGCTCTTCCAGAACCCCATCTTTTCAATGGCAGGATAGACCTGGAGGAGCTGTTGCCGTTCGACGAAATAGCTGGGCTCTTTCGGCTTCCGGGCCATGAAGATCGACGGGTGCGCACGCAAGTGCCTGGTGAGGCTGCTCGAGCCCGACTTCATCGCCCCCACGAGAAACAGATTCGGACGCGGCGACGAGACCAACTCTACCTACCTTTCTCGAGCTAGGGCAAAACCGTGACCTGTGCCTGGCGGAAACGCAGGCCATCGTACTGGTCCGGGCACTCGATGGAGGCATTGTCACTGCCATGAGCTACTGGAGGCACGCCGTAACAGTAAGCGTCCGGGTCCTCGGGGGACACCAATACCCCTCCCCGATCTACGGAGACGTTCTTGAGAACGAGCTCCGCGCGCTGAAACCAGCCGGGCACGGGAACGGGCAGGGGCACTTTGTTCGTGATCCTGCCCTCCATGAAGGCCGATCGATGTCCGGGAAGTACCACCTCGGAGAGCCAACGCCACTCAGGCTTTTCGGGGGGAATCTGCGCCCGCAGATCATCCCAAGAAGCGAACGTCCGAGACTTCAGCCACACCTGTAGCGCGGCCTTCTGCTCGTCGTCCATCGTGGGGTAGGAGCCCCTGACGCTCCATCCGGCACATGGCTCCGTTCCGGCGCACGTGATCTTCATCCCATCGACGCGAGTTCGAAGAGGGGTCACCGTAGCCCAACGCTCGGGACGGGCGAAATCGGGCTCGCCCCAAAGGAGAGGTGTCCACGCGCCGTCGACCACCTCCCCCACGTCACAAGTATTGAACGCCTCGCGACCGCGCAGAATCGCCGCGAAGCGACCGTTTCGATCGGGCTCCGAACGAAAGACGATCTCGACGTCCCGAATCTCGTTCTCACCGCAGGTGTAAATCTCGAACGGGTGCATCCCGATATAGGTGCGCTTGGGCTGCAGCGGGTTGTCCCCTCCTCTGGGCAGAGTCGTTCCATCGAGCTGAACGTTGCTCACGCGCACGCGCTCGATGATGCATCGGAGCGCGATACAACGGAGCGCATGGCCCCAACCAGGGCTCTGGAACGTCGAGTCATGGATATACGCCATGGCGATGTGGTCGATGTACGCGAGGTGGCTCGAAGCCTGCTCGAAATGCGAACCGGCGACCTCGAGGTAGAGATGATGCGCGTGACCGGTGATGAACGCGTGGTGTCCGCATCGCCCGACGTAAGAGTTGCGGAGGATGAAGAACATCTGGTCATTGGGGATACCGAGGCAGTTCACATTGATTTCCAGCTCTGGATGAGACTGAGCTACCTTACCAGGGCTGATTTCCAGTCCTTCGATCAAAATCCCCCCTTTGCGGATAGTCCCCATCCACGCGCGAGTCCCGTTGACGCCTCCCACCAGCGGCTTCTCACCATTCGGCCCGGGGATTCCTTCGAGCTTCAGGCACTCGGCACCCTTGACGTAAGCGAGGGGATAAGGCTCCGATTTCCAGTGAATCCGAGCAACGGTACGTTTTCCCGGAACCAGCCGCCGAAGCCCTTCCATAGCCTCGTTCGTGCGCACGTCGACGATGTCCCACGACGCGACCGGGCCGCACTGCTCCTCGACGAGCCGGTCTCCCGGTGGAGTCGCATAGTATGGAGCGACAGCACTGGAAGGCGACTTCCTCAAATCCGGCGGCGAATCCGGCTCGCGTCTCTTGCGATTGGCCTTGGGCTCCTTGGGCTTGGCCTTGGCCTTGGCGCGCGCGACAGTCGAGCGCTCGGTCGTCGCTTTTCTCTCAGGTCCTTCAGGCGGCGAGGCGCCCTCCTCGACAGGAACGCTCGCACTCGTAGCGCTCGCGACGTCAGTCGGAAGCTCGCCCGCCAGATAGAACAAGTCTCGTTTGGCGCCATCCACCAGCACCACGCGCTCCCCGCAGTAGGAGAATCGCGAGAACGTGCCATTGGTCAGGCGTGGTCCGGGATCCCCTGCGGGCGTGATCTCCCCCCAGTTGTTGGTCCGCGGGTCGAGCGTGGTGATACTTCGTCCGCCGTCCCAGATCAGGATCCGATCCTCCGGTGGGTAGTAGGTCAATCCCAGATAGCGGCCCTCGAGCATTGCGGGTGGCGTCGGTATCGGCCGCGCCGAACGACCCCATTCGGACCTTTCGGTAAACCATGCCTTTCCATTGCCGAGGGCAAAAAGACGATCGAGAGTGGGAACGTAAACGACGCCCGTCAGCCCGCTGACTCCGGGGACGCCCTTCCCCGTCACCCGCCACTCACCCGTAGCGATGTCCAGGATCGCGAAGCCGTCCGCAGTCGTGTGGTAAAGCTTCTCCTGCGCGTACACGACACTGCCGTGGGGCTTCGTAACCGGGCTGTCGTTTTTCAGCGGCGACCACTCGCCTTGAGCTAGATCGAATTTCCATGCGCGCGGCGGGGCGCCTCCGCCGCCGGGCCACTTGCCGCCGCCGATGCTGTAGATGGACCGGCCGTCCGAGGCAAGCAGGTAGTACGTGTGTCTTGCCACAGGTCGTCCATCAGGACCGGTGTTGCACTCCCGCAAACCGCAATCACCCGTTTTTGCCGGACAGACTCCTTCCGGACAGAGCTCTTCGGTCCATAGCGGCGACGGCTCGGTCAACCTTCTCCATTTGCCGTTCTTGACGTTCACCGCGAGGAGGCCGTTGTGCGCGCCGTCACCGTGTCCGCCGCCCCAGACGAACATCTCGTCGCCGACGCAAACTCCGCCGCTCCACGCTTCCTGAATCATGCGCCACGAGTTCGGGGCCTTCTTAAAGACGTCGTCGACGCCGGGAACGAAAACGGTGTTCATCGCGGAGTTGGGGATGCTCACCCAGGCGGAGTTCGAAAGCGACGGCGGATGGCCAGACCCTTGGTCGCTCTGGGCCATCGAGCCTACGGCGCGAAGCGATAGGAGCACCAAGCCCAAGGGTCCCGCAGCTCGGCGCATCTCTTACTCCCCCCGTGAGAGCGCGCTTCGCCCGACGCTCTGACGACTGAAGCCGTCGCTCAGGAACGAGAGCGCCATTCCTTCCGCACCGTCCAACATGCCCCTCACACAATCTTCGTGCCTTCCCCGACCGAAACGCTTCATTCGTCGTTCACCGGGAGTCCCGCGGTCTCCCCGGAAGCAGGACCATCCTCTTGGCCCCTCGCGTGCCACAAACGCCTCGCGAGCAGCTTCACCCGCCGTTTAACCCCCATCCTTTGCAGCAGGCTTCCGATCGACTCGGAGAGCCACTCGATGGCCGTATGGAACAGGACGAGGAGAAGGTTTTGGGGGCTCCGTCTTAGAAAGTAGATGTCCGCGCAGGGCACGCTTGCGGTCGAGAACAACTTCTTCTGGCTGTGCCGGTCCGCGTCACCGCCTTCCGTGAAGTCGAAGACGCGATGGCACCCCTCTTTGAATAGATCCTCGATAGCCAACCACAGCAGGACTGTGCCGGGCGACAAGCGTTCATATTCCGAGCGGTAGCCCAGATAGGAATAGGATACGACGCCTTGGTGAATCGGACAATACAGATAGGCGGCGGCCCGCGACTCAACGAAGGCTACGTAACCCCGGACGTTTCCGGCCTCAGCCCATTCCATCATCGTCTGACGAAAAAATTCATCCGCGGGAAGCCCCGCGTCCAGCAGACGCTCCTGATAGCTGTCGCGGGACACCTCACGGGCGATTGCGTAAAAGATTTCCATGTCCTGAGGCGTCTGGTAGCGCTTCCACGCGGTTCCGCCGCACTCCTTCTCGAACCGGCGGACCTTGCGCCGCAGAGTCGAACGGGATTTGCTCGAGAACGAATTCAAATAATCGTCATACGTCGATCGGAGATCGGCGAAATACCTCTCGTATTGCCTCGGTACGTAGCGGACCCAACGTGCGCCCAGCTGGATCCTGGGCAACCGCCGATCCGTCGCGGCGGAGCGCAGTAGGATCCCGTCCGCCTGCGCAGGTACGGCGTCTGGCTCCAGTTCCGCTTCGAAGCGAGCCCGCCCCTCAGCATAGGGGCTGCCGTTGCGCGTGACCAATCGCCGTTTCACGGAACCGAGATGCATTTCGCCCGCGCGGAACTTGAACGGGACCGCCGAGATCGTTTCCACGATCACACCCGTATCCGCCGGGACATCTGCTCGCCCTGCCTCAAGAGCGTCCACCAGGGAGGAGAATGGATCGGCATCATAGCTCTGCCTGAGGTCTCCGCTCCGGTTTCCGCTTCGAACCCAGACGTCCGCAGGTCACGGGAAGAATCAGCCAGGAATCGACAGAACCGTTCGAAACGCCGCAGCACCACCGAGTCCGGCTTGCTGCGATCGCGGTTCATCATCTCCACGCTATGGGAGAGGATCACGACCGATTCCCACCCGCAGGCATGCGCTCGACGCAGGACGTGGGCGAGCTCGCGGGAAGAACAAGAACCGATTTGCAGGTGGCGGCGGTGCCCGGGCCAGTCGTGGAAGACAGAAAGCGGGTACTCCACGACGCCATCGATCAGGGAGCATCGGTCCACGACGATGCGGGATTCGCGGTCCAGTGTCGTGCCCAGTTTGAAGCTGCTGTCCATCGGAAGGCCAGCGTTCCGTACCGCTCGCAGCGTCCCGGCGTTCGCCTGGAAGCTGCCGGCCCGAAACGCCCGTACCTTCTTCGCACCGGCGTCCGTTAGGTTGGAGAGCGCAACCTCAATCAGACGCGATTGCTCCTCATCGGAGAAGTCGCGGAAGATGAAACGCTCTCCCGTATCGATGAGGGGACGCGAAGCGTGCCGGACCCATTCCGGGTGGGCATGCAGCTGTACCTCCTGTCCCGCTTCCTGGATCATATGAACGATCTCGGAGAGCGCGGCAAGGCCGAACTCACACGCAAACAGGGTTTCCACGAAAAAAACGAATCGCAGTCCATGATCCTTAGCCATGCGTAGCTGGTAAGGAAGCCCCACCGTGCCCTGCGCGGTTCGACCCAGGATGTACCGATCGAAGGCGCTCGAGAATTCACTCCGAAAGTCCTGCCACGACGTGGGCCAGAGCTCTACGTCCACCGTAAGAAAGACGCGCAAGGGGCGCGCACTCTCAACGAGACTTTCTTCAGCCGACTGGGCCTGGTTCAAATTCATCCGACTATCGTCATGAGCGATTCCGTACGGGGGTGATGGGTCCCAATCTATTCACTGCTCGTTCGCTTTGCGGTCTTCCCCGATGGACTCGATGGCAGCTTCGCTAGAAAGGTTCACCATGATAACTCGAAGACACTAAACAACGGTGGCGCCTCGGGAATCGATGGGAGTAGGGAATCACCCTCATGGGCGAGTGCGGAAAAGTAAACAGAGGTGATCACAGTACAAAACCTTTGCACACGAGACGATAGCCCGCGTCATCGCATGAAGAACGGGAGGTGCCTTTGAAGATAGGCGTTACCGCGTTTGTTCCTTGTCTTGGGCGATGTCCCAGCCGCTGTTGAAGGAGTTCCCAGATGCCTCAGGAGAGACGGTGCTGGTGCTTTTGTGTTCAACTCCTCGCTGGTCGATGCACGTCATTTTGAAATAACCGAGCAGTAAGGTTCCACCTGTGTGAGTCCCGAGCAGTTCGAAGCGGCTCAGACCCCGCGGAGAAAGTGTGTCCACCAAATCCTGGGAACTTCAACTGACTTCGCTTTAACCCAGAACGGCTCCCCACAGGAAAGCCGGGCTCTGGACGGGCGTACTTCGGGATCATCCTCGGACTCCGGGAACCCACCAGGAAGTAGAGCGCGCGCGGTTCTCTCGCACGTCGGGAACCCCGCTCCGACTGCTCCCCGCATCGACGACGCACCCTTCGTGTGAGGGGGGCCAACCGCCTCGAGGCGCGGGTGAGCATCGATCGGTGGCGCCGACACTACACGAGGAGCGCCCACACATGAGCCTCGGCGATCAGACCCCCCGCTGAGTTTAAGGCGAAAATCACAAAAACAAGCGTGTCAGTTGAGAGCCCGTCCGAGTGTCGGCATTCTCCAATGACCAGTGGTCCGAAGAAAGCCGATAAGTGACTCGGCCCAGAAAATGGTGGACTCTTGCATCAGCACTGCTGGAAGGTATTCTGCGGTCTGCGGGACAATCTAACGCGGCAATATCTCGAAGATTATCCCTCGCTGCTTGGTAACGCCAAAGACCCTGCCATTGTCCTCTACAAGACGCAGATCGACCCGGCTGTTCCTGCCGAAAGCCTGCATCAGCGTTTGCGGAGTGCCACTGTTGTTGTGCATAACGAATCGCTGCAACGGCACCATAGGTATGCTCCAGGAGCGGGCAGCCTTCATGGCATCGCGATCGCCATAGTATACGTTTCCTGAAACGATGTCCCCGAGGATGACCAGCCCCCCATACGGGCCGCTTTCGGGTGCTGCACCACCGATAATAGCCTTGTTTCCATTGACGTGGGTATACCCCGCGACTGGCGGAATGGTGGTTGTTAATTGCGGAGAACGTCCCTCGACCTTGTCCCAACCAAAATTTTTGCCTTCATCGCCGTCCAGCTTGAGAATATCGATTTCCTCAAACTTGTTGCCGCCGATATCGAAAACGATGAGGTGGTTGCCGTCCCTGATCATGGTCTCGGGATGACGGAACCCTATCGCATAGATGGCGTCCCGCCCGGTGTCGCCGGGTGCAGCATAGGGATTGTCCTTGGGATACGAAAAAGTCCCCTCGGAGGCCTTGGCCATGTTGGATGGAAGGGTTGCGCCGGGTTTTCTCGGATCAATCCGGAGGATTTTGCCGTAGAGGTATTGCTTGTTCTGCGACACATTGTGGGGGTCGCCCTGATTGCCGCCATCGCCGACACCAATGTAAAGCAGTTTTGTCGCCGGATCGAACACAAGCGCATCAGTTCCGTGATTGGCGTAAAGCTGCGGAAAACGCAGGACTTCGCGCGGCAATTTTCCGGTCATGGTTGCGAGGTCCATTGTCCATTCCCTCAGTACATTGTCGCATTCCGTAGGCGCACCAGAGGGAGCCTCATGGTCGAGCGCCACGGCACCCGTCAGGGATCTGGTCGAGGTTGCATGGCAGGACATGGTATAGAACTTAAGGTAACCGCTTGCCCTGGGCTTGGCGAAATTCGGATGGTATTCAATCCACCGGAGGCCCAGTTCCGAATTGCCGGAAGTAGGATTGCCGATGTGAAGTCCCTGCGTCGCTGTTTTGAGATTGACGATTGTATGGGTCTGGTTAGTGACCCCCTGATTGTAAGAGCTGGTGTTGACGAGGTAGACGGGGCCGCGACTGTCGGCAACAGTCAGCCATCCGTTGTAAGACGACCCCGCCAGCGCAGGATGCTTCGTGATGTTGACGATGTTTGCTACCGATGCGGCGGAATCCGTAGACGACTTTGGCAACTGGGCAATCGGGCGGAACTTTGCGCTCTCTCCCGGCGAGAGGTTGGCGGTTGCGGCAAATGCGGGTTCCGATGCCCCTGAAGCCCCGAGTCCTATTGCTGTAGCAACTGCTGCGATCCCTGCGGCTATGGTCAAAAAACTCATTGGTGTTGTTGACTTTTCTACTGGCATGTTCTTCTTCCCCTCCGCCGCGACATTGCGCCGGGTTCCCGAGTTACACAACCCACCGCGCGAGTGCAGTGGTGATAGACATCTTGGTCGTCGCCCTGCGGAACCGTGGCGACATTAGAACATCATAACCCACTGCGTATTTGCAGCGGAATTTGGATTGACTTCCCCAAGTCGACTCCCTCGCTCCGCCGGTGCAGGCCTACTGTACGCAGAGATCGTCCTGCTCGTTGCGTTGCTAGGTATCGGAGGAGCAGACGTAGGGAGTTTCGTCGAGGACAAGAACAGAAGGTGGCTTGAATCTTAGGGAGCACTACACCCGGACCTTATGGATCCACGCGGGAGCTCTGCCTGCCCGCCCTCCTTCCACGCTCCATCACTTCGATTTCCGCGTTCTCCCGACCTCCAAATCCGTCTTCGCGAACCCGACTTCTCCCAGCCTTCCTCCCCGAGCGGGTTCTCCGGACTGCCCTCCGCCACCGCCTCGATTACAATTTCCTAGCCGTCTCGCTTACAATTCCCTAGCCGTGAACTGCTGGTTCGTCGTGCGGCTGTGGCTCGCAGTGTCAAGTACGAGGAGATGCTATCTGCATGCCTACGAGACTCCCAAGAAGGTCAACGTCGCGCTCGCCAGGTACTTCGCTTTTTACAATGGGCGGCGTCCTCACCAATCGCTTGACCAGAGCACCCCGGACGCGTCGTACTTCGCATCCGAGACCCTGAAGCAGGCGGCCTGACGAGAATCCAGGTGGCCCATGCACTGCGGCTTGCCAACATCGGCTGGATGCGGCGCTCCGGGCTTCTTTGAGAACCCCGGTTCATCCACTATCTCGCACGAAATGCTGTCCAACAACCGAGGCCACCGCTGATGTCTGAGCGAAGTGTCAGGGGTTTTGCCATTTTGTATGCGGTTCTGACGGCTCTTTTCATCCTGTACCGGAACCGCAGCTTCTATCATGACGATGCGTACATAACGCTGCGCTATGCAAGGCACTTCATGGCCGGCCAGGGAATTGTGTGGAACCCTGGCGAATATGTTCAGGGATACACCAATTTTCTGCAGCTTCTCTTTGTCTCAGGGCTTGGGGAACTGGGAATTGATTTGCAGTCCGCTTCCCGCATCATCGGTGTGGTTTCGATCGCAGCACTGGCTGCAACCATGCTGGTGTTCCGAACCATAAATCGTGGTGAAGCATGCGAGCGTCTTTGGCACATTCCGGTAATACTGGTGATGACATCGGCGCCGCTGCTGGTATGGTCGCTCGGTGGTCTGGAAGGACCGCTGTTCAGCCTGCTGGTTGCAGTGGGTACCTGTCTGCTGCTGATAGATGCCGATGCCGCTCGCAGGCGCTGGCTCCATTTCGCCAGCGGCCTGGCGTTTGGCCTTGGCTATTTGACCCGCCCCGACGGCATCGTATTCGTTGCGGTCTCTGCTGCATGGCTGTTATGGATGACGTGGCGCAGCAGACCGAGGGCCTACGCGGGCCCGATAGCCTTTGCTGTGGGTGTTGGAATTGTTGTCGCGCCCTACACCGTCTGGCAGCTGTCGTATTACGGTGACATCGTGCCCAACACGTTCTATGCGAAGACGGGTGCGCCGCTGGATATCAGGTTGTCGTCAGGACTTCGCTACGTCGCAAGTTTCGCGCTGCGTCCTCCCTTCCTGCCGGTTCTGGTGTTTGCCGCGCTTGTGTATGTGTTTGAGAAACGCGCATTGAACCCAAAACTTGCCTATCTTGTCGTGTCGGTTGTCAGCTACGTCTTTTTTGTTGTTTCAGTGGGCGGAGATCAGATGCAATCGTTTCGCCTGCTGTTACCCGTTATACCGTTGATGAGCGTGCTGCTGGTGATGACCTTGCCGCCCGCGTTGAACGCGAACGCCGCCATCGTCAAATATGTCACTGTTGCGATCATAATTGTCTCAAGCCTGCAGCTGACGGACCGGAGGCTGAATCCACGCAGGGAGGATCCTGCCGCACGGGATGGAACCATCGTCGGCAAGTACATTGCCAATGCCTGGCCCGAAGGATCGCTGGTTGCACTGAATACAGCGGGTTCCACACCGTATTATGCGGGGCAGCATCGCTACATCGACATGCTGGGTTTGAATGATCCGGTGATTTCCAGGCGCACAATCGAGAAAATCGAGCTGCCGTGGCAGCGCAGGCCAGGTCATTTGAAGGGCGACGGTGCTTATGTGCTTTCCAGAAGTCCTGACTTCATCATAATCGGTCCCGCGAGGGGTGCCCCTGCGTCGGAGCCCATGTTTTTGTCGGATCTGGAGTTAAGTCGCGCTGAAGACTTCCAGCGGGAATACGCCCTTGTTCAGGTGACCCTGGATAAATCCGGGCGTCCTGTAGAACAGGGCGATATGCGGTCGATTGTTTTCACGTACTACAAAAAGATAGTGCGTTAGCCAGCACGAGTAAACTGGCGGCAGCCGTTTCGGCCTTGCGTCATGGCGATTGGCACAACACAGCGCCGCTACAATAAAAACCCCGCAAAGGGATACTGTAGTGCTCCCTAAGATTCAAGCCACCTTCTGTTCTTGTTCACGACGAAACTCCCTCGGGCTCATGTACTCGAGGAATGTTTCCCAACTCCGACGTTCAGCTCTGCACAGTCCATATGCTCCGAAACGCCAAAACTCATCTCTCCAAGGATGACTCCGCTGAGTTCAGCAAAAGGTTCCGAACCATCAGGCATGCTTGGAACGCCGAGGTCCCTGGCGCTCAGTTCGAGGAACTCTGCCAACGATTCGAAAAGTCTGCCCCAGCTTTCCTCAAGGAGCTACGCGAAAAGCGGCCACACTATCTCTTCTTTCTCAACTACCCAGACGGCGTCCGACGTACCCTCTCGACTACCAACGCTGTCGAGGCCATCAACCAGCAGCTCGAGATCCTGCGCCGAAACAGCGGTGGATACTTCTATTCCGAGGAAACCGCAAAACTCAAACTCGGGATCGCCGCGAGCTCCCTCGAATGTGCAAGGTGGCGCCGAGTCGCCGCGAACATCACCGCCGCGCTCGACCACTTCAACGCCATGTTCGAGGCCCGATTCGAGACCGAATGAATCCGCGGTGGGCTGGGGGGGAGAGACACAAGATTCTTGACAAGTGCCAGCTCCACCGAGCTGAGCTGCGCTCCTTAGAAGCCCCGACCTTATGGATCCACGCGCGAGCTCTGCCTGCCCGCCCTCCTTCCACGCTCCATCACTTCGATTTCCGCGTTCTCCCGACCTCCAAATCCGTCTTCGCGAACCCGACTTCTCCCAGCCTTCCTCCCCGAGCGGGTTCTCCGGACTGCCCTCCGCCACCGCCTCGATTACAATTCCCTAGCCGTAACTGCTTGTTCGTCGTGCGGCTGTGGCTCCGCAGTGTCAAGTACGAGGAGATCTATCTACTGCATGCCTACGAGACTCCCAAGAAGGTCAACGTCGCGCTCGTCAGGTACTTCGCTTTTCACAATGGGCCGCGTCCTCACCAATCGCTTGACCAGAGCACCCCGGACGCGTCGTACTTCGCATCCGAGACCCTGAAGCAGGCGGCCTGATGAGAATCCAGGTGGCCCATGCACTGCGGCTTGCTAACATCGGCTGGATGCGGCGCTCCGGGCTTCTTTGAGAACCCCGGTTCATCCACTATCTCCTACGAAATGCTGTCCAACAACCGAGGCCACCGCTGATGTCTGAGCGAAGTGTCAGGGGTTTTGCCATTTTGTATGCGGTTCTGACGGCTCTTTTCATCCTGTACTGGAACCGCAGCTTCTATCATGACGATGCGTACATAACGCTGCGCTATGCAAGGCACTTCATGGCCGGCCAGGGAATTGTGTGGAACCCTGGCGAATATGTTCAGGGATACACCAATTTTCTGCAGCTTCTCTTTGTCTCATGGCTTGGGGAACTGGGAATTGATTTGCGGACCGCTTCCCGCATCATCGGTGTGGTTTCGATCGCAGCACTGGCTGCAACCATGCTGGTGTTCCGAACCATGAATCGTGGTGAAGCATGCGAGCGTCTTTGGCACATTCCGGTAATACTGGTGATGACATCGGCGCCGCTGCTGGTATGGTCGCTCGGTGGTCTGGAAGGACCGCTGTTCAGCCTGCTGGTTGCAGTGGGTGCCTTTCTGCTGCTGATAGATGCCGATGCCGCTCGCAGGCGCTGGCTCCATTTCGCCAGCGGCCTGGCGTTTGGCCTTGGCTGTTTGACCCGCCCCGACGGCATCGTATTCGTTGCGGTCTCTGCTGCATGGCTGTTATGGATGACGTGGCGCAGCAGACCGAGGGCCTATGCCGGGCCCGATAGCCTTTGCTGTGGGTGTTGGAATTGTTGTCGCGCCCTACACCGTCTGGCAGCTGTCGTATTACGGTGACATCGTGCCCAACACGTTCTATGCGAAGACGGGTGCGCCGCTGGATATCAGATTGTCGTCAGGACTTCGCTACGTCGCAAGTTTCGCGCTGCGTCCTCCCTTCCTGCCGGTTCTGGTGTTTGCCGCGCTTGTGTATGTGTTTGAGAAACGCGCATTGAACCCAAAACTTGCCTATCTTGTCGTGTCGGTTGTCAGCTACGTCTTTTTTGTTGTTTCAGTGGGCGGAGATCACATGCAATCGTTTCGCCTGCTGTTACCCGTTATACCGTTGATGAGCGTGCTGCTGGTGATGACGCTTGCCGCCCGCGTTGAACGCGAACGCCGCCATCGTCAAATATGTCACTGTTGCGATCATAATTGTCTCAAGCCTGCAGCTGACGGACTGGAGGCTAAATCCACGCGGGCAGGATCCTGCCGCACGGCTTGGAACCATCGTCGGCAAGTACATTGCCAATGCCTGGCCCGAAAGGATCGCTGGTTGCACTGAATACAGCGGGTTCCACACCGTATTATGCGGGGCAGCATCGCTACATCGACATGCTGGGTTTGAATGATCCGGTGATTTCCAGGCGCACAATCGAGAAAGTCGAGCTGTTTTGGCAGCACGTGCCAGGTCATTTGAAGGGCGACGGTGCTTATGTGCTTTCCAGAAGTCCTGACTTCATCATAATCGGTCCCGCGAGCGGTGGCCCTGCGTCGAAGCCCATGTTTTTGTCGGATCTGGAGTTAAGTCGCGCTGAAGACTTCCAGCGGGAATACGCCCTCGTTCAGGTGACCCTGGATAGAAAGTCCGGGCGTCCTGTAGAACAGGGCGATAGGCGGTCGATTGTTTTCACGTACTACAAAAAGTTAGTGCGTTAGCCCGCACGAGTAAACTGGCGGCAGCACTACAGGCCGGCAGTCTGAAATCCTTTGATGCGGCACGCGACGTTCTCCAGTTCGAAACGGGGCAGTCTCCGGGGGCGGATCAGTCCGGCAACCGTTTCACCGCGCGGTTGTCTCTAGAACTCTCAGAGAAACTGGCTTCCGGCAGTTTCATCTTGCGTGCCCCGTCGGTTGTTGGTGTCGCCTGCGCCATCCGATCGGGAAGTCTGGGCGGAGACGGATTACCTCGAAAAGCGTCGCAACGAACTCATCGCGCTCACCGGCACGCGCGGGATTCCTGAACTCCCAGACGATCTTCTTGTCAGGCGTAACCTCGAAGGCCCGTCCGCTGTCCGACTCAGTGATTAGAGTGTTGCCATTCGGCAGTCGCTGGTTGGAGCCACAGGTCGCCGTAGAGAAACCGTTCGCCTCGTCTCCTTCGTATGCCCATAGGATTTCCTGCGTGAAGGGGTCGAACTCGATTACCTTGGACATGCCATTGTGGCCGAGATTGTCCAGGAGTAGGAGGTTTCCATCGTCGAGCAACGTCGGCTGATGCTGCCGCCTCCATTGGCCCGTGAGGGCCCAAACGACTCTGTCTTCGTCCATGTCAATGATAGCAATGGCATCCAGCTCGAGGACGGAAATTAACACATTGCCCTTCTTGAAGATTCGAGAGCGACCAACGTGGGCGCCATCAAGGAGTTCGAGGGTATTCGTATGCATGATGTCGCCTGATTTCGGCATCTTCGACAGTAGAGAGCTATACGAGGAGCGCTCGAACGCCTCGAGTATCGATACCTTCCGCACGACGTTCCCGTGCGAATCCAAAATGGCAACAAAGTCCTCCAATATCGGATTGTTCTCATCGATACGGGCGAGCATTTTCGCTTCTCTGGTCAGTACGTAGATAAAGCCGTTCTCATCCACCTCCAGATCATGATGTGCTCCGCACGGCGCCGCCCAGAGTAGGTTTGAATCCTTGTCGAGCTTGATTAGGCCGATCCCGTCATAGATGGCGAGAAGATCGCCGTTCTCGTATAGGTAAACGCGGCGCCAAAACTCAGCCAGGGGATTCCGGTCCTTCGTGCTCGGGAACGGGTTCGCATGTTTCCAGCTGTGAAGGATGTCGCCTCCCATGTCTGTCAAGACCGCGATCGGTCCGTGTCCCGACGAGTAGAGATTGAATCCAGGCGAAGCAATCTCCGGAACGTGAATCGTCACACCCATCGAGCTCGTCGCAGGCTCGTACCCCTCCAAATAGCCGATAGTCTGAAGATTGGCCATCGCTTCGCGCTGCTCTTCGGTGAGGTCCTCGGACGCTGCAGCATCTTTGGCCAATACCCAACGGCCTGGCTCTTCTTCAAGATGAAATTGTCCAAGATCCTTCTGTGAACGCTTACCTTCCACCCACCGAAGTGCTTTCCGCAACGTGTACGATCCGCGAAGGCCGTAGAGGTTGTACACGAAGCCGACCAAGAGGCTAGCCAGAAGTCCGAGCAGGGTGATGACCGGTACAGTGCTCGTCTTGCGTGTCGCCATCTTTGTCGTGCGGTTCGTTGGACTATACGTGGCGCTAATCAGAGACGAGCTCGAATCCAGGCATTTCACTTCTTCCGGAGTGGAGTCGTCAATCGCCGAACCCGGGAGTGAAAGTCGATGATGTCCTACACTCGGAATACCGTCCCTATTACTTCAGTGGCCACGATTCCCATACTGCTATCTTCCTCATAATTTATCTCAAATCAACTGATAGACATTTTGTATGTCCGTCAATGTCAGTCCGAGGAACGAATGAGAGCTTTCGCGCCACGTAGCAATCCTCGGGCGACAAGGCCTCATTGACAAGTCGAGAATCGGAGACTTCTCGTGGATGAATCTCCTTGATTTTGCTCCGATCGGTAGTACACTCTGACCTTCATAAGCATAGACGCGCAGCGGTTCGCTAGAACCCGCCTTTTGCCATCGCTTCGTGTCGGTGAAGGGGAGTCACCATGGAAATTCAGCCTGCCTGCGCGTCGCGTCGCGCTAGTCTTCGTCATCTTGGATGGGTCTCGCTCGTCCTCGCAGCGCTCGGCCCGTCCATCGCCTACGCCGCTACTTTGCCACCCGGGTTCCAGGAGAAAGTCGTCTTCAGCGGCCTCACCCAGCCGACAGCCGTTCGATTCTCCCAGGACGGCCGGGTTTTCGTCGCGGAGAAGGGGGGTGTCGTCAAGGTCTTCGATAGTCTCACCGACTCGACCCCGGACGTCTTCGCCGACCTCAACGTCAATGTCTACAACTTCTGGGACCGCGGGCTCCTGAGCCTGGCGCTCCACCCGAACTTCCCCCAGACGCCCTATGTCTACGTCCTCTATACGTACGATGCCGAACCCGGCGGAACCGCGCCTCGGTGGGGAACTCCCGGCGTCTATTCTGACCCCTGTCCCAGCCCGCCCGGCGCCACCGGCGACGGTTGCGTCGTGACCGGGCGACTGTCGCGGCTCGTGGCCGACGGGAACCATATGATGCAAGAGGATCCGTTGATCACCGATTGGTGCCAACAGTACCCGACTCATTCGATCGGAAGCCTGGTGTTCGGCCCGGATGGCGCGCTCTACGTGAGCGGCGGAGACGGCGCGAGCTTTAATTTCGTGGACTGGGGCCAGGACGGAAACCCCGTCAACCCCTGCGGCGATCCACCGGGGGATGTCGGCGGCTCGATGACGCCGCCCACCGCGGAAGGCGGATCGTTGCGCAGCCAGGACCTGCGCACCAGTGGTGATCCGGTGACGCTCGATGGAGCCATCCTCCGCCTCGATCCCAACACAGGCTCCGCCCTCCCGGATAACCCGCTCTTCAACGACCCCGATGAGAACGCTCGACGAATCGTCGCTTACGGGCTCCGGAACCCCTTCCGGATCACGTCGCGTCCGGGAACCAACGAGATCTGGATCGGCGACGTCGGCTGGAACAAGCGGGAGGAAATCAACCGGATCATCACTCCAACGGTCGCGTCCATCAGGAACTTCGGTTGGCCCTGCTACGAAGGCTCGCCACGCCAGGCGGGGTACGACCTGGCGAACCTCGCGATTTGCGAGAGTCTATATGCGCAAACGGGAGCGGCCACTGCGCCCTTCTACTCCTACTCCCACTCCAGCAAGGTCGTCGCCGGTGAGACCTGCCCCACCGGGAGCTCGTCGATCACCGGTCTCGCTTTCTATCCCGGGGGATCGTACCCCAGCAACTACCAGAGTGCGCTTTTCTTCGCCGACTATTCGCGGGACTGCATCTGGGCCATGTTTCCGGGCACCAACGGGCTTCCGAAGCAGACCAACATCCAGACCTTCGTAGCCGCAGCCGCCAATCCCGTCGACCTCCAGGTCTCACCCGATGGCGAGCTCTACTATGTCGATCTCAATGGTGGAACCATTCGGCGCATCGTCCACGTCGGTGTGAACCATACCCCGACCGCGGTCGTGACCGCGAATCCCTTGTGGGGCCTGGTGCCGCTTACTGTCGGCTTCGATGGAACCGGCTCGAGCGATCCCGACACCGGCGATATTCTCAGCTACGCCTGGGACCTGGATGGAGACAGCCAGTTCGATGACTCGACGTCTCCGACCGCCACCTTCACCTACACCGAGCCAGCCACGACCATCGCGGTGCTTCGCGTCACCGACGACGATGGGGCCTCGAGCACCGACCAGGTGGTCATCCAGTCCGGCAACACCCCGCCCACCGCAGCCATCAATCTTTCAGCGACGACGTGGAAAGTGGGCGACGTGATCAGCTTCGAGGGCACGGCGACCGACGACGAGGATGGAGAGCTGCCGGAATCGGCGCTGAGCTGGTCGCTCGTGATGCAGCATTGCCCTTCGAACTGCCATTCGCACACCATCGAGGACTTCGTGGGCGTCAACCAGGGTTCATTCACCGCGCCGGACCATGAGTACCCTTCGTATCTGGAGCTTCAACTTACCGTCACCGATTCGGGGGGCCTCCGGAGCACGACGACGGCTCGGCTGGATCCTCAGACGGTCGTGCTGACCTTCACCTCGAGCCCCAAGAGGTTCACCGTGGCGTTCAATGGGGTGAAAAAGCGGGCCCCCTTCAACCGGATCGTGATCATCGGCTCTTCGAATACGATAAGCGTCAACCCGATCCAATCGGTGAGCACAGCAGAGCTACACGTTCGTATCCTGGTCGGACGGCGGGGCAGCGACTCATACCATCGTTGCCCCTTCTGTCCCGACGACCTACAACGTCGTTTTCCAATAGTAAGTGCAGCGAAGAGACTCGCGATCGCAGAAGCTCATCGGGCCGCGCCTCCTCTACGAGCTCTGGGGAGAGAGGCGCCTCGGGCGCCGAGAGCCGCGGTGGCCAACCCGAGTGCGAGCCAGGAACGAAGTGGCCGGTTCCGAAACCGGAACCGCGGGAGCGGAGCCAGCGGAGCCTTCGGTCCGGAGTGAGACGGTGAAGAACTCGTCGGAGCCCGGTTGAACCTTCATCGAGAACACCCGGCCGAGGAAGAAGAAGCTGGACTCATTCGTCCCCCCCGGCAGCTCCGCTCGCACCGATTGACGCTCGAGAAAGCCGTCGGTGGTCGAGGATATATCGAGGCTCGCGATGGCGAGCGACGAGCCGAGGCTGGCTTCGACCTCGCTCTGGGCGAAGATGGCGGCGCTCACCACGAAGAACGCCGTGACCTTGAAGAGCGATTGGTTATCGACGCGGAAGAAGCCTTCGATCATCGAGCCCGAGCGAGCTTGTCCGTCGGTTGCGCTGCCGTTCGCGGAGGAGCTCAGATTCAGGAGATGCGGAGACGACAGGTCCGCGTCGACCGATTGGTCCGCGAACGCGCCTCCAGTGAATTCTTCGACGCAGGGGCAGCTCACGGCGTCGCCGGAGACGTTGACACCGGCTCCGCCGCCCGCGTGCTCGATGGTCAAGAACTGTAACGTGGCATCGCCGGTTGAAAAGTAGATAGCCGAACCTTCTGCCCCATTCACCCCCGCGAGGGCGGTGGCGAACACGGCGGCCGAGCGCAGGAAACGGTAAGAAGAGAACGAACGCACGAGCCCTCCTTTCATTAATAATGAGTCGATTCTACGCGAGAAGCATGCCCAGATCAGCGGCGATGTAGAATCGGCGCGCGTGCTCCATTACCCGCCTCGACGCTATTGGAGTCGACCGCACCCGGAAGCCAGAGGAGTCACTTGCTGTCCAGCTCGAACGTGCCGTCCCAATCCGAGTCGACCCCTTCGTGCCGATGCGTCTCGATGCGGCCGAGGTATTCGGAGGCGACCGCGTCGCGCGCGAGAAGCTCCCCGATCTCCCGCCATGCCCGTTCGGCCCCGTCCCGCGCGCGCGATAGAGCGCGATCGCCGCCTCGGTCTTCTCGACGATCGCCGCATCGTTCTCGGGCGTGTAGATCTCGCGGCGTGGATGCCCAGATCGCGCCCGTATCCGAAGGCGAGCAGGTGCGGCAAGAGCAGGATTGAACGGACAATCGCCACGGCACGCGAGCGGTGTCCCGCTTTCACCTGGCTGACGCGGCCTCGTCTGCGCACCGAAAGGCGTACATGCGAGCACGAACCTTGATGCGCCCGGTCAAGCCGGGCTCGCACAACACGAGTGTGTGCTCGCGCATCGCCCGAGTGCTCGTGACGGTGTACGGTGTCGACGTGACGAATGACTGCGATCGAATAGTGCCATGATGGTTCCATTCGATCGACGACCACCTCTTGAACACGTCGAGATAACTCGGCGGGTGACGGTCCAGGAACGCCTGCGCGCCGGGCTTGAGCAGCTCGAACGTGTTGAGCCCCATGAGGTCGACGACGAATGCGCGGCCGAAGTAGCGCGTGGCACCGGCGTCCACCACCCAGGCTGTCGCGGCAGGAGCGGCCGTTGAAAGCGCGTGGCCGAACGCCACCTGCACGTCGTCGATGTTTCGAGCGTCGTTGGACAGCCGGCGGTAGCGCCCCGGCGCGGATGCCAGCAGCACAGCACTCATGACGATCACAAGGACGCCGACAGCCACACGGGCGCGGACGTGCGCCACGCGCAACATCTCGTGTGCCAGCAACGGCAGCGCTGCAACGATCGGCAGGAGTGCGGGCAGCACGTATCGCTGGAAATAGAACGCGGGCGGATCGATCGGTCGCACGAGGGCGAACGAGATCGCACAGAACCCGACACCTGACACATACAGCGCTGCCGCCAATCGTCCGCACGATGTCGTCTGCGATCGTATCAGGGTGAGCGCGCACACGCCCGCCAGCACAGCCAGCACGCCGGCGACGTTGACGAGCGGCATCAGGCCGAGGACCTGGCCGAATCCGACGCGCTGCCAGTGAATACTGACGAGGGACGCAACATTGGCCTTCGCGTAAAACGTCGCCGGCAGCGGCATCCCCGATACCAGGATGTTTCGCGTACAGATCACCACAATCGAAACGACCGCGCCAAGGAGTGCGCACAGCGACAGTTTGAGCGCCACGCGCGGCTGCGTTCGGATCCAGTAGACGAGCGGCAACAGAACGGCGATTGCAGTGCTCTCCGGCCTGGCGAGGAACGACGCAGCGCCAAGTGACGCCGCCAGCAGCACGTTCGCCCGGACGGCGGCCAGGGCGGCCCACCCGATTACCAGCGTGGCGAGCGGCACTTCCATCCCGCTGACGCTCGCCGCGAGGAGGTCCGGGTGAAGTGCCACGAGGACACCGCCTGATGCCGGCAGCAGCCACGCTTCGCCGCAAACATCGCGGATCGCAAGTGCGATGAGAACAGCCGAGGCCGCATGCATCGCGAACCCGAGCAGCTTCGTGAGCAGAACAGCGATAGATGTGCCCGCGATCGCGTGTGGCACCGCGAGCACGATGGCCCACAACGGTGACGTCTCTCCCGTGGCCGGTACACCCGGGTTGTACGCGAGCGCCCCGCTTCGGGCGAACTCACGCGCGTACACCGCGTGAATCCACGCATCGTCCAGAGGGAATCCCTGACCGAACAGATACGGAGGTGCAGCGATGTGGAGCGCCGCCAGTCCGCACAGAGCCGCGGCAAGCGCTGAGATGACGGCGAGCGAACGAGTTGGCATTGAGCGAGCGAATTATACAGGGCGAAGGGGTTATCACAATCGCGAGTGAAGTCGGCGCTGTTCGTTGCCGGAATCACCGCGACGATGTACGCCTCGCAGGTGCGCCAGCCGCTGACGACCGCGGGGCGTCGATCATCGAAACGAGTCGCGTGAACATGGTTTTTCCCCCTGCTGTGTGTAGTCGGCCGTTGCGCGGATAGCTCAGGGCCGAGCGCCATACCCTGAACGAGATCGCTTTCTATTTCGAGGTATGCGAGGGGATTGGATGCACGGACTTCCGGGGTTTCGGCGCAACCGATGATCCCAACATCACCACCTTTACGGATTACTGCTGCGTTTCGCCTCGGCGCCCCGTCACGATCTCCCGGGCGAGAAGCACGATTGAAAGAGCGATGGCGGCTTCGACCGGTCCGGTTTCCATGGAAACCACGCCAAGCACCGCCGCGTCCAGCGTAACCTTGTGAGCGACCGTGAAGGCGGTGATGGTCTTCACGAGGGCCCGAGACCTCGAACCAGGAGAAGGAGTCCGAGAACGAATAGCAGATGGTCGATTCCCAGGAGGATGTGCTCCGTTCCGAGCGCGAAGTAGCGGGGCCGTCAATCGAATGCGCGCGACAGTCGAGTTGCAAAATGGAAAATCGTATGCCTTTGCAAGGAGTTCGGCTTGGCGTCCGTCGATCGCTAACAAGCTCCTTCCCTTCGCACCAAAGAACACCGCCGGGGAGCCCTGCGGAATGCTTTTCCCCGTCGGAGTGTCACTGTGCGGAAGGAGAGTCATCTTGAATCGACATCCTGTGGACGGGACGCGCCCGAAGGCTTCGCCCGGAGCGCGATGGGCGTGGCCTTTTCGCTCCTCACCCCTGTCTCGTCGAGCGTGGGTCAACACGCGGTCCCAACCGGCTTCAAGGAAACGATCGCATTCGGCGGTAACGTCTGCCGACCGCAGTTCGATCTTCCCCGACACATCGAAGAGCTGAGAGAGAAGACGACCTTACGTATTAGGATTTGGCGGCGCGGGGATAGACCTCGCCCCACAAGAAGAAGAGCAGCACGCCCAGCACGAGGCCGGAGAAGATCGGATAGGTCAGTGTGTCGAGCCCGAGGGGGCCACGCGTCTGGCTCGTCAGCCGCTCGATGACCTGTCCCGACAAGACGAGCCCGATGTAGACCGCGAGCGCGAGCAGTCTCTCGCGCGCCACGAGCACGAGCGGCGCTAGGAGGACGAGGAGCGCGTAGTAGTAGGACGTCACCTCGAAAAGGCAGAAGACGGGAAGAATCCCCGTCGCCACGAGCTTCCACGGGTCCTTCATGACAATCGAGGCGTATCCATAGATACCCAGAAGTCCGAGCGCTGTGACGGCATAGATTAGACGCCTGCTCTCGAACGTCTCGCGCCGCGCTGCCTTCCACTTGGCGCGGGGATCCTCATCCGAGGGGAACTCCATCCGATATTGACTCGGACTGAACGAGAAGAGAGTCTTGAGGCCCATGTAGTTCTGAAGCGGCGTCCCGACGTGTTTGACCGAGTTCTCGATGAACTGCTGGTAGGTTCTCACACCGCCCAATGAGTAGACGGTAATTCCGCTCAGAATAGCTGCGGAAGCTGCGGCACCTAGAGTCATGTGCACGAGTGACGCAGCCGGCCAGCGTCCGCGAAGCACCGCAGCCGCCATGACGATGGCAGGCCCGACGAACATCGCTCCGGGAAAGACGCGAAAGAGCATGCTTACCGACAACATGGCGCCGCCCCATGCGTAGTAACCCTTCTTTAGCAAGCACAGGGACAACACCGCAGCGCACAAGTAGTAGAACCGGCCGAACGAGCCGAAGCTCCCGACGTTATAGAAGATCCAGATAGTGGATACACCCCAAACGAGCGCCATCAGAGCCGACGCCTCGAGACCGAAAGCCCACCAGACGACTCCGAAGGCGACAGAAAGGAGCGCCACGTCGACGAGCATTAGCCCGCCCAACGACGCGTCGCTTGCCGCCATTCTTGACACGATCCAGTGGTTCAAGGCAATCCAGGATGGCGTCGCGTTGAAGCCGTGGTCGGTCAGATACAGAAGACGCCCACGGCGTTCGACCCGCGAGCTGAAATAGAATGCGTCCCGACGGAAGGCGTCCCACCTCGCCGCGCTGAAAGCCTCGCGGCACGTCGTTTCCTTCTCGAGGTAGCGCGCCCCGCTCACGAGCAAGTTCGATTCGAGATCTCGAACGCGTCCCTCGGCGACGAAGTTCCCGCGTCCGTTCTCGATCTCCGCCACTGCCATGCAGTCATAGAGCTTCTTGTAGCCGATTTCCGGGAAGTACTTCGCGCCCATGAAGTAGTGAAACTGGTCGGGAAGTCCGACCCGGCCCCAGTCGTTCGCGGTATTGACGGGCGCGCCGGCACCCGAGCCCGCGACGAGCCCCTGCACTCGAAAGTGGGCGCCAAAGAACGCCATGCCATAGATCCCGCCAATCGAGATCATGAGAAGGGACGCCGTTCGCGCCCACTGGGCCCCGTTCCCAGTCCAGGCCGCGAACCCCACCGCAGCCCATAGGACGAGGGCGACGAGCGGCACCCAGAATGAGTGCTGGTCGTAGGCAGTTGCGACGAGAGTGGCATAGAGCATGGCGCCACCGGACGCGAGGAGAGCCGCTCGCGCGCGGGCGACTCCTCCACGCGCCACGAGCACGGCTGGCAGGATAGCGAAGAGCACGACCGCGCCGCCTTGGAGCCAGCGGTCGACGAGCTCTCCCTCCGCTCCCCCAATCGAGATGACCAGAGCCAAATAGCTTGTCGTGGCTCCGAACAACGTGAGCAGTGCCCACCGGGTCCTCGTTGAGGGCGCGACGCCGTCAGCGAGGAAGAGGGCGACGAAGGCTACGAGTCCCAGCAAGCCGATCATCATCCGGTGCACTTCCACAGTCGCGCGATCAGACCACCAGTCCCCCAACAGGGTCCTGTCTCCAGAGTTGGGTTCTACCCTGAGCTCTGGCGGCCAAACGAAGGGCCGCGTACAGTAGACGCAAAGCTCACTGATCGCATAAGCACTCCCCTCACGAGGCGCCAACAATCGAAGAAACCGCGCCTCGACGTCGATACCGTCCTGGTAGCGCCTTCGCATCCCGCGGTGCTCGGAGCCTGGAGACGACCAGATCGGATACCACACTCTTCCGTCACGTGAGCCCTCAAAGCGGTAGCTGCCGGCGTGATCGCCTTGTACGAAGACCGCTCGGACCGGGAGCACTCGGCCCAAGTCAAAAACCAGCGGCTCGTCACGGAGCACCATCGCAGAAGTCGTGCTTTCCCAATCCCCTCCTTCCGCGACGACGATGCCGTCCGCCAAGCGGTCCAGGTGAACGATGGGAGGAGCGTCGAGCGGCTCGAGCCCTTCGAGGAGATTGCCGGTGGGACATTCCGATGCGGCCAAGGAGCCCGAGACGCACGGCACGATGAGGCTCGCCAAGAGATGGACCACGAACGAGCGCTGAATCATCGCTCTAGCGGAGGACATCTGTGGAGCTGAGCTCGCTCGAGATGAATCAGGTCAACGCCGAGCACGAGGGCGGAGAAGATAGCGTAGGTCACATAGCGCCGATTTCTCTGATTCTGAAAGCGCGCCAAAATCATCAATACCCATCCGATTAACACCAAAGGTATCCGCTTCGCAAGTGACGCCAAAAGAATCAGGAGGACGTCGTAAGAGTCGTTCGTGATCCCGAGAGGCGGTTAGATCGAGAGCCTGCCGTTGGGACGAGCTCGTGCGATGGCGTCACTGACGCGGCTATCCTTCGGGTCTCGCGGGCGCCGCAATCGTAGCATCAGTCATTTCGATAGAAGCCGAGACGCGTCGCTTGATTCCTAGTCACGGATTCATCACAATTCCTGTCGTCGAGACGTTTCCGCTCCAATGTGAATTCTCGACTGGCGGAGTTCGGTCGCGCGAGACGGGAAGACGCTACGAGCCCTGCGTCCCCTACACCCCGGGCGACAAAGCCTGGGCACCGCACGCCTAGAGATTCGCCTATAGAATTCCAGGGCGTATTCTCATTCTCAATGAACTAGCCGCGACACGAAATGGGCGGACAGGCCTTTCGAAGGTCGCCGCTCATTCGAACGCGAAGGTAGATGTTCATGGCACCCCTTCCACAATGAATGCACGCCCGCTAGACGAACTCAGTCGAATGGGTTTGATGGCCGAGTATTCAGGTGAGGTGTACCACTTGCGCACGGCTTCCACGCTGTCGAAGGCCAACACGACGATGCGGTGCGGCGGATCGCCTTCTAGCGTTTCTGTTTTACCGCCGCGAACCAGATACCGGCCGCCGCCCTTGGCGACAGTCTCTGCAGTACTGGCCGCGTAGGTGCTGAAATCGGCCTGGTTAGTCACGTCCAGGACTTCGCCGATGAAATATCCCGCCGGCGGTCGCTGGGCGTTGATCGATTGACCGCCAAACGCGCCGAGCGCGATTCCCGCGACCAGGGCCAACATGATATAGCGCTTCTCCATGATTTTTTCCTCTGCGACTACGAATTCTGCGTGATGCAGCACCGCTTATCGTAATTCAAATTCTGCTTGTTGATTAAAGGACAGTTGGTCATCTGCCGACAACTCTGCGTGAAGGTCCCCAACTACCCTTGATCCGCGAGTATTTGCGGTCGAAGAGATGAAAGCCCGCATCGCCGCGTCACCGTGAGTTCAAACTGACGTGCCCGGTTTCTTCGAACCACTGGTCATTGGAGAATGACGGCCCTCGGGCTCTCAACTGACCCGCTCGGTTTGTTGATCTTTCGCCTTGAACTCGGCGGGGGTCTGATCGCCGAGGCTCATGTGTGGGCGCTCCTCGTTGTAGTGTCGGCGCCACCGCTCGATGCTCACCTGCGCCTCGAGGCGATTGCGAAACCATTCCAAGGTCAAACACTCGGTCCGGAACTTCCCGTTGAACGACTCGTCGGTACCATTCTGCCAGGGCTTGCCCGGGTCGATGAACGCAGTCTCGACTTGCGCCGCGTTCAGCCATCGCAGAATTGCGGTCGCCACGAACTCTGGGCCATTGTCCGACCGGATGTAGCGCGGGGTGCCGTGGACGCTGATGAGCCGGGTCAGCACTTCAATTACCCGCCCAGATCGGATGCTGCCGGCTACATCGATGGCCAGGCACTCGCGGGTAAACTCATCGACTATCGTCAAGCATTTCAGCAACCGTCCGTCGGCACAGGTGTCGAACACGAAGTCATACGCCCACACATGATTGATCTCCGTGGGAGGCAGTGGCCTCGGACGGCTCGTGGCGACTCGGCGCCGAGGACGTCGTTTCGGCACCTGGAGCCCAGCTTGTCGCCACAGACGATGAGTCCTCTCGGCGCTCATCACATGGCCCTGGCGCGCGAGGAAGATCCGGATCTTCCGGTAGCCGTACCGTGGGTACTGACCAGCCAACTCTCGCATGGCCTGCACCGCAGGCGCATCGCGTTTCTGCAACCGCGACTCGTAGCCGAGCGACGACCGCGCTACCGAAAGCAAGGCGCACGCGCGGCGACACGACAGGCCACGCGTCCGGGCATACGCGACCTGCTGCCGACGCACGCGTGCGCCTACCATTTTTTCTCGTGATCTCCTTCAGAACGTCGATCTCTAGGTCTCGGTCAGCCACCATCTTCTTCAGCCGACCATTCTCTTGCTCCAGCTGACGCAGACGTTTCACGTCTGCAGGCTCCAACTTACCGAAGTGCTTCCGCCACCCGTAGATCGTCTGCGAGCTCACCCCGTGCTTTTTCGCCACCTCCGGCACAGGCCGTTCGTCCGCCTCCCGGAGGATCGTCACCATCTGCTCTTCCGTGAACCGCGTCTTCCTCATGGCTCTCTCCTGACCTCGAGAGCGCCATTCTCTCAACCTTCAGCTGGTACGAAAATCCCCAGGCCCGTCACGCGCACATGCTTTGACGATAGTTAACCCGTCCGCTTCGATAACCCAATCCAGACGTCAGTAAACAGCGGGCATGGAGGATTATTCCGTTTCCCAGGAAAATGCAGTTGTCAATTTGGAGTAAGAAACCACTATCTATCGGCACTGCGTGGATGGTTGATGTAAAGTAAAGTAACCCGCCGAGCAGACTGATTCGATGGCGTCAAACAGTGAAGAGAAAAATCTCTATCCTATGCACCCCTACTACACTCGCGAAGAAGTTGACTGCTATCTGTCGTGTTCGACGACCTCGCAAGCGACAGCGGTTTCCGGTCGGGACCGCAGAGTTCGGAAGCATTTCTGAGCGGCGTCCGCGGAATCGCGGGGAATGAAGTTGATGGGCGAAGGCAAGGAGCTATCGGGTCTCTTCGAAACCGTGCAGGAGCATGCCGCCCGGCATCCACGTTCGCCCGCATTAGTCCAGCGAGCCTCGGGCGGGACGAAGGTGACTTGCTACGCCGACTTGGCTGAGGAGGCGAGCCGCTTCGCCGCTACCATTGAAGCCTCGACGCCACGGGACGCGATCATCCCCCTCTATCTCTCGAAGTCCGCGACGTGCGTCGCGGCGATGGTAGGCGCGCTTGGAGCTGGAAGAGCGTTCGCCTATCTCAACAAGAAACTACGCGTACCGCAGTTAGAGGCCGTGGTGAGTCAGGCCGAGGCGAAAACCGTGTTGATAGACGGTCCTGGCGTCATGGTGCTCGGGAACGGATCCGATGACGCACCGCCACTGCGGGAAGCCGAGTGGTGGATCGTGCGTGACCACAACTATCTGCCGCCGCACGGACGCATGGCGGAGACTCTGCGCGAAAAAGGATGGTCACTCCGGGACCTCGCGCACTCGATCAAAGATTCCTCGGTCCCCCCCGGGTTGGCGGACGCCGAGCGCGTTGGATGCTGCCTGTTCACTTCCGGATCGACGGGCACCCCGAAGGGTGTCCTCATCTCGGCGCGGGATCTCATCGAGCGTGCTCAGGCGGAAGTGCGCCTTTACCGCCTCGAGCGAACCGATGTCCTCCTCAGCGTCCTCCCCTTTTCCTTCGACGTGGGATTGAACCAGCTGCTGTCAGCACTGACGGTCGGATGCTCCCTCGTGCTTCTCGATTCCTGGTTGCCGGCAGACATACGAAAAGCGGCGGCCGAGTGCCGCGTGACGGGCATCTCGGGAGTTCCTTCTCTCTGGCAGGACATGATGCGAGCGAGTCTTCACTTCGATACCGCTCTGGAGCACAGCACGCTGCGCTTCATCACGGTTTCGGGAGGCGATCTGCTTCCCCACCAGCTCGAACGGCTTCCGTCTCTCGCAACGGGCTGTGACATCTTCAAGACCTATGGTCAGACCGAGACCTTTCGTTCCACCGCGCTGCGGCCGGAGGAGTACGCCTCCAGGAACCAAAGCATCGGACGCCCTTTCGAGGGCGCGCGGGTCTATGTCGTCTCGGAAGGCCGTCGATGCGCGCCCGGAGAAGTCGGTGAAATCGTGCACACCGGGTTGGGAACGATGGTCGGATACCTCGACGGCGACGATCCCCAGGAAAAGCTTCGGCCGAATCCGTTCCTGGGTGAGCACGACGGTGCTCCGGTGGCAGTATTCACGGGCGACCTTGGATTCGTCGACGGGGAGGGGTACCTCTTCCTGAAGGGCCGTCAGGACGCGATGCTGAAAGTCGAGGGAAATCGAGTATATCCCCAGGAGATTTCAGCCCATATCGCGCGCCTGGCATCGGTGAGCGAAGCGCATGTGGTCGGCGCCGTCGATGAAGGGGAAAAGCTCCGCCTCGTGGCGTTCCTGGTCTTGTCCGCGGGAGCCGCGCTGGACCCGCAGCAGTTTCGGCGGGAGCTTCTCCTGCGCTTGCCTTCCTACATGGTTCCCAACGAAGTGATAGTCCTCGATGATATTCCGCGCACCGCGAGCGGCAAGCCGGATATGCCCGCTCTCAAAGCCCAAGCCGAGCGTCATCTCGCGAACGCGCGCGATCGGAATCCTGAAGCCAGGGGAGTCTGATTCCATCCTCGGGCGGAATGCTACAATGATCTCGCGATCCTGTTAGATTGGACGCGGTCCTGAAAAGGGGGCTGATGGCACTCGGGCCAGAATCGCTTCGAACCTACCTCCACGAAAGAATGGGGTTGAGCCTGGCGGACTTCCAGGACGAAACGCCGCTCTTTTCCTCGAACCTGCTCGACTCTTTCAGCATGGTCGATTTGATCATGTTCGTCGAGGCTGAGGTGGGATTCCGAGTTCAGCCGTCGGATGTCACCCTCGACAATTTCGACTCCATCGCGCGTATCCTTGCTTTCGTTGCTTCCTGCGAGGCCTCGAAAGACCGCTCGTGAAGGACGTCCTGGCCGCAGCAGCCAGAGAGCACGGAACGCCCTGTTTCGTGTACTTCCTCGACGAGATTCGCGCGCAGGCGGATCGGCTCGGACGCGGAATTCGAGCGGCGGTTTCAACTGAGCTTCGCCGTGAAGAGCAACCCCAACCCCGAGCTGATGCGGCGCTTGCGGCAGTTCATCGGCCTTGTGGATGTCTCGTCCGGCGGTGAGTTGAAACGGGCATTGGAAGTGGGCTGGACGCCGGAGCTGATCACTTTCACCGGGCCGGGAAAACGGGACCAGGAGCTCGAGGAAGCCGTCTCGAGCCGGATCGGAGGAGTCATCGTCGAGTCCCTCAACGAGGCGAAGCGTCTTGCGGCCATCGCGTCGCGGAGGGGAGTTCGGCAGGATGTCCTGGTCCGGATCGCGCCCCGAAAGCTTCCCCGCGGATTCGGTGTGAATATGGCGGGAAAACCAACGCAGTTCGGAATCGACGAAGAGGACGTCGATGCGGTTCTCCCCCTGATCCTGAAGCTGCCCGCCCTTCGACTTCGCGGACTGCATATCTATTCCGGAACTCAATGTCTCAGCTCAGACGCAATCGCCGAGAATATCGAAATTCACAAGGAAGTTTTCATCCGGTGCGCCGAGCGACACGACCTGAGGCCGGAGCTCCTCATCTTCGGCTCGGGCTTTGGAATCCCCTATTACGAGAACGACCGTCCGCTCGATGTGACGGCGGTGGCCCGGCGCGTCAAACCGGCTCTCGATGAGCTCAAATCACGGGAGCGATTCCGGACCACCCGGCTCGTGCTCGAGATGGGGCGCTATCTGGTAGGAGAAGCGGGGTTCTACCTGACGGGAGTCGTCGACCGCAAGAGCTCGCGGGGCACCGAAATCTGCATTTGCGACGGAGGCATGAACCACCATCTGGGCGCCTGCGGTCACCTCGGAAGCGTCATTCACCGCAACTACCGGATGTTCAAGGTTACGGGCGGCGCCGACGAGATTCCGCAGGCGGAATACGATCTGGTCGGACCGCTCTGCACTTCGATCGACACCCTCGGCCATCGTGTGAAGCTCCCGTCGCTCGACATCGGCGACGTGATCGCGGTTCGCTGCAGCGGAGCCTATGGCCCGTCCGCGAGTCCCGTTTTCTTCATTCATCATCCGCCGCCGAAAGAAATTCTGGTCGAAAGGGTCGGTGATGCCGTTGTGCTTCGAGATATCAGCGACCCCTCACCCTAGAACGAGCTGAACGGAAACGAGGCCATGGCCACACCAAAGCATGAAGGGATTCTGATCCTCGGAACGCCGAGGTCGGGTACGACTCTTCTGCGGCGGCTATTGGATGCCCATCCCCAAATCGCCTGCCCTGGCGAAACCGGTCTGTTCAGCGCCTGCGCGCGTTTCCTGCACTCGGACGAGATAGCGGAGGGTGTTACCATCGGCGTTCGCACCGGCTTGAGTTACGCGGGCTTCTCTGAAAAAGAGGTGCTGGACCGCGTACGCGAGCTCGCCTTCTCGTTTCACCGCGAGCACGCGCGGCGTCAAAAGAAAGCGCGGTGGGCCGAAAAGACGGCGTTCGATGCCTTCCATCTCGCCGAAATCGAGGCGCTATGCGGGGACCATGCGTTCTTCATTTGCGTCCAGCGCCACGGGCTCGACGTGGCCTGCAGCCTGGTGGAGCTGTGCGATAAGAACGGCATATACCTTCCCGAGCTGCACGAATACATCAAGCGATACCCTCAGCCGCTTCAGGCCTTTGCGCACGCTTGGGTAGATCTCACGACCGCGATTCGCGCGTTCGCCAATCGACGTCCGGGAAATGTCAAATCTGATCCGCTACGAGGATTTGGTGGGACAGCCCGAGGCGACGATGCGGTCGATCCTCGATTTCATAGGCGAAGAGTGGGCCGACGGTCTCATCCGTTCCGGCGTGAAGCGCAAGGAGAATCTTGGTTTGGGGGATTGGAAAACCTACGGCAAGAGCTCGGTGGAGACGACCAGCGTGTCGCGCTGGAAGCAGCTGTCGAGGAGCACCGTTTCCAAACTGGGAGCGATCGTGAACCCGCTTCTCGTCGAGTGCGGCTACGAGCCCGTGCCCACAGAAGGCGCCTCACGCGGCGACGAAGTCGCGAGACGTCGCTACGAGCTCGGGCTCGCGGTCAACGCCATCAAGGGGGAAGCTGCGGATACCGAGCGGAAATAGTCGGCCTGTCGCAGCGCCTACCCGCGGCCGCTTTCCGCGCCGTCAGAGGATCCGCGCCGAGGTACCCAGATCGTTCGGGAGAACCAGCCGGCCCAGACGTGCGGCGCTTTCCTCACGTATTTCTCGAGAATGGCCGGGTACTGAGCGGCCAGTTGAAGCGCATTCTCTCGAGAGTTCAGGCCGGGGCGGCCCGAAAGCGGCGCCTCGACGTGCACTTCGAATCGCTCCCTCCCGACAGGAATCGGAAACAC
The DNA here is from genome assembly GCA_963820855.1 of uncultured Acidobacteriota bacterium. GTDB lineage: Bacteria > Acidobacteriota > Vicinamibacteria > Marinacidobacterales > SMYC01 > DAISKN01. Next base: position 172,213 of record CAWGBY010000026.1, on the reverse strand, counting down.
GGGGATCAATGGAGCGCGGCCCATGGTGGCGACCATCGGCGCCCCCAGCGCGAGGTGCAGAGTGCCTCCGAGGAATGGAAAGCTACCGATAGCGTCGCTCGCGGCGGTCGCCGCGATATCCACGACCTTGTTCTCGCGAAGCAACTGGGTCAGCCGCCACACCGCCACGGCCGCTGCGCCCGGATGGAAGGTCACCCGCTGCGTGAGGTAGCGATTCTCGATCTTCGTTGCGATCGGATTCAAGAACCGGCGTCCGAATCTCGATCCGGAGTACGGATGCACGTCGGTCGACAACAGAGCGACTTCGAATCCAGCCGAACGAAGCGCCTTGAATAGAACCAGGCCTCCCAAAGAGGGATACCCCCACAGAACGACGCCGTTTCCCTGACTCAGCGCGTCCGTGATGTTATGCTCACCCTGCAGTTGAATCTCCGGATTCCACCCCTGTGGACGATACTCGGCGAGCATGTGGCGTATGCTCTCGTACACACCGGCCATGAACCTCTTCTCGAGCTCCCGGAGATCCCAATCGGGGTCGGTTTCCGCCGCCGGCCCGAGGATAGGCCGCACTTTCGAGCCGCGAAGAGCAATGTGAAGATGGGCGCAACAAGCGGCGACGCGCTGGCGATAGGACTCAGGAAAGATCCGGTCCGTCAATGCCATCGCGGTCAGTTGTGACACCGTGACCACGTCGTCGAGATCTATCGTTCTCATCATGACGGTCCGGACGAACTCGAGGCGCGACCAGCGTCCCGAGGAGTCGAACGCGATTCATCGCTTCTCCGGCGCTAGCGTAGCATGACCCGGACTCCGCAGACGGCGATGTTCGCCGTTCCGGGGGGCGGCATCCCTGCGGCAAGGCATCGGCAGCCCTCCTTCCGCTATGTCACTGTCGCTGCCACACGGTTTGGAGGATAGTGACCCGATAAAGTAATCGGACGCCAAGGAAAAAACTTTACACAAAGCAACTGACTGAAACTGGAGGTCGCCGGTGCCCTTGGAGCGTCTTTCCGTAGCAGACAGTTACGAAATTGCAGAATTCCTGAATAAAACCTGGCATGAGGCTTACGGACCGTCAGGGTGTCCCAGGTTTTCTCCTGAGTATCTGGCGTGGCTCTATGGAGGTCCCGAAGCGCAACAAACCATCATTTTGGGCGAGCGACGTCAGGAAAAGCTTGTTGCGCTCAAAGCATTTCTCGCACGCGACCTGGTCATCTCGGGGCAAGCGTACCGGGCAAGCCTGGTTACACATCTGACTATCGATCCTGCGTTACCTCTCGCGGACCGAGCGGCATTTGCACACGCATCGAACTTGGCGCCGTGGCAGCCCGAGATTTTCGGTCGCGAAATTGATGTCACCTTTTTCTTGACCGAATCCGAGACGCCGAGAATCGGCCGTGATTATCGAATATTGTCTGAGCTGGGGCTTCAAATGACATCCGGTTTCTTCAACCAGTCAATTATTGCTCTGCAACCGAGTGAAACTGCCGCACGTCGCGCCACAATCGAAGATGCACCCGCGATCGCCGAATTTCGACGTTCCGTGAAGTGCGACCTCAAGGCAGAACTTTCTCCTGCCCATCTGGCCCATCATTGGTTTGATGCGCCAGATGGAGAAGTATTCGTCGTGGAGGAAAGCGGCCGAATCTCTGGTGCAGTCGCACTCTATCGTCTGGAAACAATCAAAGCGGGCCGCAGCGCAACGATTGCGGTCTGCGAAGGATTGTTGATGGAGACCGCGGAAGTTGGCTGTGCCCTGCTGTCGGCAGCTGCTGAATATCAGCATCGGATCAAGGCCAAAGGCGTTGTTTGCGAAAATGTGACGTATTTGTCGCCTGATTTGCAGCGGGAATGCAGGATCATTCCATCTGCGAGGAAAATGCAATTGTCAATTGTGAGTAAGAAGCCATTATCTATCGGCACTGCATGGATGGTTGATGTAAAGTAACCCGCCGAGCAGATTGATTCGATCGCCTCAAGCAGTGATAGAGAAAAATGCTTGACGCCCTAAGGAGATTCTGTCCAGTGGATGACGGCGCCAGCCTTCAGCTGCGAAGACCCTTCCTCGAGTCCCCCTCGCGCGGCCGTCGAGAGAAAGGTCATGAGAGGGAAGAGATCAGGATGCCTGCCTCGCGTCGGGACTCACAACAGCGTTCCGTATTGGTTGTGGTAGACGACGTTGGCCTTCTCCGACGCCTTGACCGATCTCGCGGTCGAGGACGGATGACCGATAGGGAGGATCAAGTCGACGCGACAGTGATCGGGAAGCCCGAGGATGGTCCGGATTCCGGCCATGACCGAGATCATGGCGAACTGCGACCCGAGACCCAATGCCGTCGCTGCGAGGAGCACGTTCTCGCCGGCGGCACCTGCGTCGACCATAGAGGCCCGCTCGGCGACCCGCCCCACACCGGCGAGCGCCACTCCATGTCCGTGAAGATGATGAGAAGCACCCGCGGATCGGCCACGAGGGACGGAGAGATCTGCCGTATGGCGCGAATCACGCGCATACTAGCGTCTTCCGCATCGGCGCGCGGCTCACGCCTGCCGATGCCGGATCGATGCCGCAGTGGCAAAACAGTTTGCGGGATTGGCAACACGAGATCGGCGGAGAAAAGAAGGGTTCGCCATTCTAAGGGATTGACCCGAGTGCTTCCGTCATGGGGAGCGGCTTACTTTGGGCGCCGACGTAACAACTCGAACCCGTTTCCGCGGGCCTGGGAGGCCCGACCGCCAAACGATGCACTGGACACGACAAGACGTCTGCTGATTTCTCGCCGAAGACCAGCAACTCTCATCACATCGCGCGCCGGATCGAGGGTAACACGGCATGCGCAATGCAAAGTGCCCGTTTGGTCCCGTTCGATGGGGGGCACGCTCGAAGGAATTCCCCATAATGAGCGTGTTTTCTTCGAGAGCTTTTACGCGGCCAACGTGCGAGGCGTACCGCGGGACAGCGAAACGACGGCGCTGTCTCGGAACCGGAGGCCCGCTTTCACTACAACGCCACCGAGAACAGCATCCTCAGTGCTCTCCTCCACATCACGCCGCCGCCGCATCCCGCGATGATCGAGCTGTGGACAGCCCTGAAGATCCGCCGGAATGAGCGGCTCCTGGACGTCGGCAGCGGGACGGGGCACTGGATCGATTTCATGCGAAGGTGTTTTTCGTCCAGGAGGCCGTTGGAATCGAGATCACCGAGAAGATGTCCGAATTCTTGGACGATAAGTTATCGCCATGTTCGATGCCGTGCGGATCCTCAGGCTGGACTTCGCGGGGTGGATGCTTTCAAGAACAGGGGTGCCGGGAAGCAGGCGACGTGTTTCACCGCCGACCAGGAACGTTGCCATACATTTGCGTTGGATACCTGCCGACAAGACAACGGATACCTGGATGCAGGCCGCACCGTGACGACGAGCTAGAGCCCCGTTTCGGGTGTCTGAATTGGCAAGGAACACATTTTATTTTAGGGACGCTACCTCGCTGGGACAACAAGCTATGACGTTGACGAAAGAGAATCTGCTGGAAGCGATGCGTGATGAGTTGGGCGTCGACACGTCGCGTGTCGAGGATGAAACGCCTCTGTTCAGTTCGGGATTGATTGACTCCTTCTCGCTGCTCTCGCTGATCGTGGTCATCGAGACCAAGGCTGAAATCAGGGTCGCTCCGCTTGATGTCAACCTCGACAACTTTGACACGATCGGCCGGCTCCTCCGGTTCGCGAACCGGCGGACAACCGACGCGCCGGCGTAAGCCTGTGAAGAGAGGGCGGCGGTGATGGATGATCAGGTGCGACGGCGGCTCGCCGAGGCGGCAGCCGAATTCGGCACGCCGAGTTACGTGTATTTCGTCGACACGGCGATCGAACGCGTGCGCGCGGTGCGCGACGCGTTCGGCGGGCGCTTTGAGATCAGCTATGCGATCAAGAGCAACCCGAACGCCAAGCTGCTCGAAGCGTTGTCGCCCGCGGTGCACACCGTGGATGCGTCCTCGGGCGGAGAGGTGCAACGAGCGCTTGCCGCCGGCGTTGCGCCTGCCCGGATCACGTTTTCCGGCCCCGCCAAGCGGGACTTCGAGCTCGAACTGGCGGTCGCGTCGGAGACCGGCCTCATCGTATGCGAATCAGCGTCGGAAATGCAGCGGCTGAACGAACTCGCGCAGCGGGCCGGGCGCCGGATGTGCGTCGCCATCCGGATCAATCCGAGAACCGCGCCGAAGAAATTTGGCGTCAGCATGGCGGGGAAATCCAGTCAATTCGGGATCGACGAAGAAGACATGCCGGCGGTGGCGCCGATGATCGGCACGCTGAAAAACCTCGAGTTGACCGGATTCCACATCTACTCCGGCACCAACTCGCTCAGTGAGGAAGCGATTGCCGAGAATTTTCAGATTTTTCGCGATCTGTTCGGTCGGTTTGCCGAAATGTTCGCGGTCCATCCGGCGACGCTGATCTTCGGTTCCGGCTTCGGTATCCCATATCACGACGATCAGCGTCCGCTGGAGCTGACCCGGCTTGCGGCGCTCGTCAACCCGATGGCCGACGCGCTGAAGCAAGTACCAGAGCTTTCGCATTCCGTCTGCGTGCTTGAAATGGGGCGCTTTCTGGTGGGTCCCGCGGGCTACTTTTTGACGCGCGTCGTCACTCAGAAGAGGAGCCGTGGCACTGACATTTGCCTGGTGGACGGCGGCTTCAACAATCACCTGGCAGCGTTCGGCCTGATGGGTACCGTGATTCGGCGCAACTGGTCGATGCAGAACGTCAGTGCGTCCGCCTCGCGGCCGATGAAGCGCTACATGATCGTCGGCCCTCTCTGTACCACAATCGATACGCTGGCCCAGGATGTGGACCTCGAAACCGTAGAAGCCGGCGACGTGATCGCAGTGGGCGCCTCCGGAGCGTACGGTGTCACTGCCAGCCCGGTGAACTTCATCAGTCACCCGGCTCCACGAGAAATCCTCGCACGGGTGGCAGGCGGTCCGATGGTCGACGCGACAGAGATGTACCAGCAACAGCCAGTGGACAACTTCGTGCGTGTTTGGCGATGACGTCGACTTACTGGAGCCTGCTCGCCGCGCGCGCGCAAAGCGACGGTCAACGCGATGCCATCGTACAAGGCGAACGGCGGATGACGTTCGCAGACTGGCACCGTCGCGCGGGGGCGTTCGGAAACTGGTACGGCGCGCAAGGCGGTTGCAGTGGTGGGAGAGTGCTGCTGTGGATGGACTCCTCTCCGGACATGGCCGTTGCAATGCTGGGACTCTGGAAGGCGGGTGCGATCTTCGCGTTGATGGACCCCAAGGCGAAGGCCAGCCACTTCCGGCACGCCGTCGAACGAATTGAACCGTTCGCCATTGTCTGCGACGACCTGGGGACTCTTCCTGTGCATGACGCGGGCGTATCGGTTTTCATGTTCCAGGACCTCGACCTCGAGATCGACCGCCCGGACGTCGTTACGCGGGCGCTCCCGACTGATCCGGCGTCGATCGTGTTCACTTCCGGTTCGACAGGCCGTCCAAAGGGGGTGACGCAGAGCCACCGCAACCTGCTGCGAGCGTGCGAGTCGGTGACTGGCTATCTGGGACTTACGGACAACGATCGCATCCTGTGCACGGTTCCGTGGTCGTTCGACTATGGGTACGGCCAACTCCTGTCGACTATCATGCGCGGCGCAACGCAGGTGTTACCGACGGCGCCCAATGCGTTCGGCATCTGCAACGCGATTACCGCACATCGCCCCACCGTGCTGGCCGGCATCCCATCGTTGTTTACCTATCTGTTTCGCGGGGTCTCGCCGTTCCGCGACACAGATTTGTCATCGATCGCGGTGATCACGAACACCGGCGGCAAGATTCCCGGCCCCATCCTGGACGAGTTGCTGCAGGTGCTGCCCGGAAGACGAGTGTTCCTCAACTATGGCCTGACAGAAACCTATCGCACGAGCTATCTCGATCCGGCGCTGGTTGCCACGCGCCCGACGTCGATCGGACGTCCGATTCCCGGTGTGGATATCGTGATCGTCAGGGATGACGGATCGATCGCGGAACCGAACGAGATCGGTCACATCGTGCATCGTGGCGACTTCATCTGCCTCGGATATTGGAACGATCCCGAAGCGACCGCACAATCGCTGCGGCCCGATCCGCTGGCGGTTCCGGGGTGCCCGAATCCGGCTGTCGCGCTCTTCACCGGCGACTACGGGCACCTCGACGAGGACGGCTACCTGTACTTCAGCTGTCGCCGCGACAGTCAGTTGAAGTCGATGGGGGTGCGCGTGAGCCCGCTCGAAGTGGAGGAGTTGCTCCACGAATCGGGACTCGTGGCGGAGGTTGCCGTCGTCGGCAAGCCGCACGAGGTGCTGGGGGACGAGATTTGGGCTGTCATCGTGCCGCGGCCCGGTGATGCGGCCGACGTCAATAAGCGCTTGAAGGAGTACTCACGGAAAACGATGTCACCCTACATGATGCCCCGCCGATATATGGTGAAGGCTGCACTTCCGAAGACAACGACCGGCAAGACCGACTATCCGGCCTTGAAGGCAGAGATTCAGGCGACATGATGACCCGGCTCGAGCGCGCTGCGCGCCATGGCCTCCCCCACATCAGCGCCGGCCACGTTGGTGAGCAATTCGATTCCTCCCAGTCGGGCACCGTTCAGATTGTGGCGGACTCCTCCCGTCCCAAAAGCTTCCTGCTCTCCATCTTGACGGACCCGCCTCGTGCCGACATACTTGACCGCGCAGCCGCAATGGAGGAGTTCCTCGACAGACAGCAGGTTGAAGTACATTCCTCGGCACGACCCAGCAACCAAGAGACCGGCGCGGACTGACAGCGACGCCATGAGCGACGGAAGTCCCACCCACCTCGGGGCGCAGGGCGCACCTAAGCCGGACTTCTTCTCCGAGCACCCCGAGTTTTTCGAGACAAGCCAAACGGGTGCTCACCCCAATCGCCTGCGCGCACGGCACCGGGCGATCATCGAGCACAACGTCGCCATCGTCGCGAAGCGCTCGATCCTCGACATCGCGAGCCACGACGGACGCGGGAGTCTGGCCGCGCTTGAGGCCGGGGCGAGGTACGTGCATGGCTTGGAGGCGCGGGCCGAGCTGGTACAAAAGAGCCTCCGCGTGATGGAGCAGTACGGCGTTTCACGAGAAAAGTACTTGTTCACCGTGGCTGATGTTCACGACTACTTCCGATCGATCGAGGCGGGCTCGGTGGACACTATCTTCTGTCGCGGATTCTTCTATCACACGCTGCACCACCACTTCTTGGTGCAACAGTTCGGCAGAATCGGGGCGCAACATGTCATCGTCGACACGGTGATCTGGCCGAACACCACGTCGGGTTCTTTCAAAAATTCAGTTCCTGCGGGAGTGGGATCGAAACGACCCCGAACGAATGCGTCATCAGACTTGGCCAGGAGAATCCCGCGATCGAGCAGAACGCCGTGACCCCGGTACGGGCGACCGCGGCCATGCTCGTCGGCTATCCGACCATCAAGGCGATCGAGCTCCTGTTTGGCGACCAGGGCTTCATGTGCACGTACTACAACTGGCACGACAGTTCTACCAAGGACTGGACGGCGCTCACGGACTACGGTCTCAAGGAGCGCGTCACCTTCGTGGCGCGCCGAAAGGCTGACACGCCATGGAGCCCTCAGGAGTCCCCGTTCTGCCGAAGAGGAAGGGCAAGTGCTGAGCAGCGACCGAGAACGGGATCGGTAGCCTTGTCCCGATGAATGTGGACGACGAGAAGGCACACAGCTTGCGTGTGTCGAGCGTCGAATGGATGGTTGTCGGCGGCGGCAAGCGCGAGCCCGACCTTCGCGGGAATATCGAAATGGCCAGAAGCAGTTGCGACGCGTGCCTCACATGAGCTTCGAGGGTGTCGTGATCCTCGCGTCCCCGCGGAGCGGCACGACGCTGTTCCAGCGGATCCTCGGCATGCACCCGTCGCTTTCGGGTCCGCCGGAGACGAACGTGCTCAACGCCACGGCTCGACTGCTGCGCGAGGATCCCGTCGCGAGCGGCTTCGGTGTGGGCATCGTGTCCGGGATGGCGTTCGCCGGTATGAGCGAGGACGAGTTGCACCGTCGCGCCGCCGATTTCGCGCTCGGATTGCTGGCTTCGCTCCGGGAGAAGGCAGGCAAGCTGCTCTGGGTCGAGAAGAGCCCGTACGACATGTTTCACGTGCCCGTCATCGCTCGGCTGTGCGGCGATCGCGTTCGGTACATCTGGCTCGTCCGCAACCCGCTCGACGTCGTGTGCTCCACCAAGGAGCTCTTCGACAAGATGGGCGTCTACCCCTTCGAGTTTCATGAGTACGTCCGACGGTTCCCGGCTCCGCTCGAGGCCTTCGGGCACGTGTGGGTCGACACGAACCGCGATGCCCAGGCGCTCGCGAAGACGCGGCCGGAGAACGTGGTGACCCTCCGGTACGAGGACTTACTGGACGACGCGCCGCGTGAACTGGCCCGAATCTTCGCCTTCCTCGGGCTGGACGGTGATCCGGAGGCCCTGCTTGAGGCCGCGCTCGCGACGCCCGGGGAGGTGGGTCTCGGCGACTGGAAGACGTACGAGAAGCGCACGCTCACACGCGAGAGTGTGGGCCGCTGGAAGGAGCTCCCAACGCCGGTAGTGTCCCGGCTGGTCGGGATCGTCGGTCCGCTGGCAATGGAGCTCGGATACACTGATTTGCCCATCTCGGAGGGGCTCACACCGCGCGAGGCCCGGCGGAAGTACCAGCTCGGGCGGATGGTGGCGAACCTGAGCGCCAGACCGAAGCCGTAGATGGAGACGCTCGATACCGACGAGCTGCGAGCCGCGCTCCGGGTCGCCCAGCGCGGGCCCGGCGTGGTGACGAACCACTTCTTTGATGCACTGGAGGCGTCGTCGTTTCCGGTGCTCCGGAGCGCACACTCGCTAGTGTTCCTCGACCTGCGGGCGGCGGGATGGCAGGTGTTCTACACCACACGTGAGCCCGCTGACCTCACACGGCTCCTGCAGCACCTGAGCCCCGAGCCGCTGATCTGCGACGTGTTGGTGCGCGTCGGGGAATCAGCGTACGGAGCGGAGATCCCGGCGGCGTTCCAGGCGGCGGGGTTCGAGCAGATCGCGCGATACATCCGGATGACCGCGACTGCTATCGCCATGCACCCGTCGAGGCGCGAGGTGGTGGTCGCGACGCGGGCGGACGCCGACGCCGTGGACGACTTGCTCCAGCTCGAATTCGACCCGCGCGTCGACCACCTGCCGCGCCGGGAGGAGCTGTTCCGGTGGCTTGATCTCGGCCACGTGCTGGTCCACCGCACGGGAGACGTGGTGGACGGCCTGTGCGTCTGGCACCTCGACGGACCCACCTGCCGATGGAAGTTCTGGACCACACGTCCCGGCACCCACCCGGCGGTCGCAGTTGGCCTGCTGGGTGAAATGGTGGCTGAGCTTGCCCGGGGCGGCGTCTCCAAGACCGTGTTGTGGGTGGACGCCGACAAGGCCGGCCCGCGCGCCACGTACCAGAGGCTCGGCTTCCGCGACGACGGGGTCGAGGCCCATGTCCACACGCGGAGAAGCGCGTGACCATGGACGGCTGGATCCGTGACGCGGTGCTTAGGGCCCTGGCGTCGTACAACGAGACGCTGTCTAACGACTCGCAGATCAGCCTTGAAGGCGACCCCTCGCTTCGCGAACTTGACTCGCTCGGTGTGACGAACGTCATCGTCGCCGTGGAGGGCGAGGTCGCGGCCGCCGGCGACGTCGAGATCAGCCTCACGGACGAGGAGACGCTCCGCCTGCTCCAGGATCCCGAGAGGACGCCGCTCCGGAGCCTCGCCACCCTGTGCGCCCACGTGGCGCGGGCGGTCGAGCGGGCGCGGTCGTGAGCGGGCGCGTCCTCGTTGTCGCGGACTTCCTGGCGGACAACCTTGTCGCGCAGCTCGAGCGCGCCGGGCTCCCGGCCTCCGCCGCGCCGTTTGACGCTGTGGAGGCTACGCTCCTCGACCCGGCCGCGCTCGAAGGCGGCTGGGCGGTGGTGTGGACCCGTCCGGAACGCGCGATTTCGTCGTTCGGACGCCTGCTCGCGTACGAGGACGTGGACCCGGGTGGTCTCTCCGGCGAGGTGGAAACGTTTGCGGCGCGGGTGGCCGCCGCGGCCGGCAGGGCGCGAGGGATCTTCGTACCCACCTGGACGCTTCCGGCTTCGCGCAGGGGCCTCGGGCTGCTCGAGCTGTCGCGCGGCGCGGGTGGCGCGCTGCTCAGGATGAACGCGCTCCTGGTGGAGCGGCTGTCGGGCGCCGCGGGCGTGTACCTGCTCGACACGGGGCGTTGGGTCGCGCTGGGCGGCGGTCACTCGCCGAAGCTCTGGTACCTGAACAAGACGCCGTTCGACCCCAAGGTCCTCAGGGCCGCGGCCCGCGACATCGCGGCGGCGATCCGCGGGATCGGCGGGCTCGCGCGCAAGATCCTCGTGCTCGATCTCGACGATACGCTGTGGGGCGGCATCGTCGGCGAAGAGGGCTGGGAGAACCTGCGGCTCGGAGGCCACGACCCAATCGGCGAGGCATTCGTCGACTTCCAGCTTCGGCTCAAGGCGCTCACGCGGCGCGGCATCGTGTTGGCCGTCGTATCGAAGAATGATGAGGCCGTCGCCCTCGAGGCGATCCGGAGCCACCCCGAGATGGTGCTGCGAGTCGAGGATCTCGCGGGCTGGCGCATCAACTGGCAGGACAAGGCGGCGAACATCGCGGCGCTGGCGGACGAGCTCGGCCTCGGGCTGCAGAGCGTGGTGTTCATTGACGACGACCCGCGCCAGCGGGCGCGGGTGGCCGAGGCCCTCCCGGAGGTCCTTGTTCCCGAGTGGCCGGCCGACAAGCTTTTGTACCCGAATGCGCTCGACGAGCTCGACTGCTTCGACATCCCCGCCCTGACGGACGAGGACAGGTCGCGCGGCGCCCTGTACGTCGCCGAGCGCCAGCGCCGCGACCTGCAGCGCGACATCCCGTCTCACGAAGAGTGGCTTCGGAGCCTGAGGATTAGGCTGCACGTCGAGCCGTACGGCCCCGGCAACCGGACCCGCATCGCCCAGCTGCTGAACAAAACCAACCAGTTCAACCTCGCGACGCGGCGGATGACGGAGGCGGAGCTCGACGCCTGGCTGGCAGTGAGCGGACGTCACATGCTCGGGATCCGCGTGACGGACCGGTTCGGGGACGCTGGGCTCTGTGGCGTCCTCGGGACTGACTCGGGCGAGAGCCTGGAGATCACGGATCTGCTGCTCTCGTGCCGTGTGATGGGGCGCCGGATCGAGGAGGCGATGCTCGCCCTCGCGTGTGAGCAGGCGCGTCAGGCCGGGCTCACGCATGTTACGGCCACGTACTTACCGACGAAGAAGAACCGGCCGACGCTCGATGTCCTCACAAAGCGCCCCGCGGTGCGGGACGGCGACACGTTCACCTGGGATGCCGGGGCGGAGGGCATTCCGGAGACCTTGACGGTAGAGCGAGGGTGAGGTTGTTGAAATCACCAGCACCAACCGCACCTCGTCACGGGTCGATGCTCCGACGGATGTGAGATCGAAGAGGACGGTCCGGCAATCCAGGATCGATTCTGTTGACAGAAATTCACGTCGTTTCACGCAGCGGAGCACGATCAACAGAGCCACGAGCCGCCTCCGAGAGGCCCACGCTCACTCCGCCTGCGAAAGAGCGCTTCGTCCAACGGCATTACGGTCGAAGCGGCTCCTCACGTACGAGAGCAGGATTCTCTCCGCGCCGTGCGGCGTGCCGCTGACCCACCAGAGGAGCAAGTGCACGCTGACGTAAGTGACGATCCCGGTCGTTACACAAATGATTAGTTGACCGATCATCGAGGTCGTGGACCAGCCCACCATTGCGGTCTTGGCGACCCCCACCGTGTACCACATGGCGGCAATGGATGCTGGAGTCCGCCAGGTGGCAACCACGAACTTCGTCCAGGAGATGGACAAAAGGCGAGTCACCACGAACGCGTCGAGCACCATCACGGAAAAGCCGCTCAAGGCGGTCGCCCAGGCCGCTCCCACAACTCCCTTTGAACCGACGGCGAACCACATCACGGGCACGAGAATCGAAGCTTCCACGAGGAACTCGATCACTTGGAACCGCGGGTTGTTCGTCGCATAGAAGAGCGGATTACTGTTGGTATGAACGGTTCGAAAGGCCGCGTTGAGAGACAGAATCTGCATCACCGGGATCGCGGCGAGCCACTTCTCACCCAGGAAAACTGGAACGAGAAAAGGAGCGGTGAGTCCAATCCCTGCCGCGATCGGGGTCGCCAGGGACACGATCACCGAGAAGTTCTCCATGTAGACCTTACGAAGAATCTCGAAGTCCGAGGTCAGTTTGGAGTAGCCGGGAAAGAGGGCTCGCTTGATCGGAGCGACGAGCTCTGTCGCGGCGAGGCCGCAGATCTGGTTGGCGATCGTGTAGAGACCCAAAGTCTGCGCATCTGCCAGACGGCCGATGACGAAGGCAGGCGATCTTTTCACCAGCGCCGACAACAGGTTTCCGATGATCAACCACTTCGAGAATCCGAAGATGTCCCCGATCCGGCTCAAGGTCAGTTTGGGCCTGTAAGGACGCATCACATAGCTCAGCACCACCCGCAGGCCGCCGGTCGCGAGCGTGCCGATCACGAGCGCCCAGTGGTCGCGCCACAAGAAGGCCAACACCAGGGTAATCAGGAATCCGGCGACCCGCGACCAGATACGGAAGTTGAACTCCGCACGGAAATCCAGGTCTTTCCGCATGTCCGAAATGCGGATGCTTTGAACCGCTTGAAGGACCAGCGTCAGCGACAGCCAGTGGACGACCGCCCGGACCCGAGGCTCGTCGAACGTAGTCGCCGCCGTGGAAGCGAAAATGTTCACGATCGCGCACGTAATCAATGCATTGATGACTCTCGCGGTCCAAGCGGTGTGATAGTGCTCCTCGCCCGCGTCCTGATCTCGAATCAACGCGAGCTCGAAGCTGAAGTCGCCGATGGCATCCAGGAAAGCAATCAGCGCGAGTCCGAGCGCGATGACTCCGAAGTGCTCGGGTGTGAGTAGCCGCGCAAGAACGATGGTCGAGATCGTCCCGATCAGGCGATCGAGCAATCGAAACCCAACCATCCAGACCACGCCCGACGCCATCCCCCGTCGGACGGAATCCACGAGTTCGCTCAAGAATTCTCCACTTCTGCCAAACGAAACGTCATTTTCTCTCGAAACGCGAAAAGCCTGAATTACGGACGACCATATGGAACCAGCGCCGCTTTTTCCGCCGGTCCGTGAGGTTCGATTGCTGCGGTTGGGGAGGTCCCATGCTTTCGCAAGCGCGTCCCTCTGTCAAGTCGCGGGCTCGCCCTCCATGAGGCATAACGACTTCTATCGATCGGTTAGCGGCCAGCGAATCGTTAGCCCCGCCTCCGGGGTGGCGTCCAGGAGAGCCGTGGAATCGAGCGACATCGACGGAACCACCTTCTCGCTTTCCACGAGAAGCCCTATTTCCGGCACGGCAAGACTCCGGCCGTTCAACCAGTGAACGAGCTCGAGCCGTCCCGCTCGACGGCGGACCCGGGAAAACTCGCCGCGATAGCGGGTCCCCCGCGAATTCAGCTCCCCGTCCGACGACTGCAAGTTCAACATCAGCGTGTCCTCGAACGGCCCGAGGCCCACGTCCAACCGCAGGCCGTCTGGCTCGAGACGCTCGACCTTGATTGCAGCCGGCTCGCGCTTCTCGCCGCGCTCGGAAAGGAATCGAGCAAGAAAGGCCGCAGTCTCCGTCGCTTCGACTCGGAACCTGACTTGAGGCGCCGGAGCGAGCTCGCCGTACACCGGGGACACCCATCCACCAAGAGGCTGCCGACTCCCGGTCAACGCGACCGCTCCTGAAAGACCCGAGCTGGCGGTTAGGAGAAGGGCCACTTCCTCGCAGCGGATCTCTACGTCGAGTGCATCGAGGCGGGCTACGCGGCAATCGCGGCCGAATTGGAAGCCGAGGTTTCTCTCTTCGCCCTCCGTGAAACGAGGCAGGAGGTCGTAGACGATCCAGTATTCGCCCGGAACGTGGATGACTCCGCGCCGGTATCCGGCATATGGGCCCTCGCCTTCGATCCTCGCATCTACCCACGACGTGAGCGGATCGCTCAGCGCCTTCTCGGTCGACACGAAATTGCCGACGCACTTGCGGAAGTCTCCCTCGTACGCGCCCAGTGGATCGTGGCCGTCGATGGCGAGCGCGTTGTGCGCCGACGGTCCCGAGAAATAGCCGCGCCAGTCCGGCTCACCTTGAGGCCACCGCGTCGAGCCCCTGCGATACGTAAACGTTCCCGCGTCGACGAGAAATTCCCGACCGATTGCCGTCAGATAAATGCTCATGAGATCGGCGTGCATATGACCCGGCGAGCAAGCCTCGCCTGGCTTCGGGCCAGTCCGGAAAATCAGCGCGGAACCGGAAGTGTTGTCCCGAAACCGATAGTAGCCTCCGAGCGGATATCGTTCTAGACCGCCCGGCGGAGCCGCATCGGTCGGTCGGTCCAACAACGCGCCGCCTAGAAGCCAGAAGGCACGCTCGCGGGAGGCGCTGCTCTCCGAAACGGATGCGCAGCCCACAGAGAACAACCGGTTCAGCACGTCCGGCCACGCCGCCGTGGCCCAGCCATCACCGCCATCGAGCGGAAACAGAGGGTCTTCAGCAGCATCACCGAACGCGACAGCGTGCGAGCTCGATTCCGCGACAGCCACCTGAAACTGCAGCAGCCGACGGGTCCGATCGAGGACCCATTCGGGCACCGGAAGGTCGTTCCGGCGCGAGAGTATCGTGTACGAGGCGGCCATTTCGCAGGCGTACTCGTGATAATGGGTCGAGTGCTCGAAGCTCGTGCCGTCGGCGAGCGTCTGCCTCTCGAGCTCTCGCAGCCATAGCGGCTCGAACTGGCGTTTCAAGTCGTACTCCGCGGAGAGCTCGGCCCAGAAGAAGCCCAGGAACCAGCCGGCGAAACCGTCCGCCAGTAGATGATTGTTCGCGTGGGAGTGGCCGAGCCGAGGGGCGAGAAACGCCACGTCCTGGTGGAGAACTTGAAGCACCAGGCCCTCGAGCGCGAGACCGTCGTCTCCCGGATTTCCGCGCGCCGCGAGAAACGCCCAGGCCCAGCTCAACGCAAGGGTTCTCTGGATCACCGCCAGATTGCTATCGTAGGCGAGATCGTTGGCCCTCCCCGAGGCGAACGCCATCCAGCCGAGAAGCACCTCGTGGAGCACTCGGTCGCTGGCCTCACCGTACAGGGAAGCGAGAGCGAGCCGCGGAGCGAAGGCAAAACGGTGAGGCCGCTTTCGGTAGAGCTTGTCTCCTCCGGGTCCGCGCTCGAGGCGGCCCCACGGGAACATGCGGTCCAGCTTGGGGCCTCGTCCCGCGTAGATGTCCAAGCCCTCCTCACATTCCCGCCGAACCCGGATGAGGGTTCCTTCTTTCCATGAAGGATGCTCGACCTCCACCCGTGAAACGAGCTGCGGGATTTCCGGCGGGCTGACGAAGAATCTGGGCGTTTCGCGCTCGCGAAAGAAGAGGGCTGCCGCCTGGAGGTTCGGCAGTGTGGAATGCTTCCGCCGAAACTCGCGGAAGAGGCCGTATCGGGAGGATAACGACGCCAGAAACCTATCGTCGCGCCAATCGGGCAGGAAGCCCCGGCTGATGCCAAGGCGGCGGAAGAGGCGTTTACCCGCTGACCGAACGTTCATAGGGCTCTCGCAATCTCGGTGTTCCGAGTCCGCGAGAGGAGGCTATCTCGAACCGCTCGGGAGCTGCATGAGCTCGGCTTTCTTGGACGCGAGCGTTTTGGAATCCGGGGCGTGCCGGAGCCCGGCCTCGAGCAACTCCAGAGCGTCCTTCGGCTTTCCGAGATCGACCAAGAGGTCGGCGAGCGCGGAATAAGCCGGTGTGTAGTCCAATTTGAGGGCGATGGCCCGTTGGAACTCAGTTGCGGCGGCTCCATCGTTACCTAGGAGCCGCAGGGTCATTCCTTTTCGCAGATGAATCTCGGGTTTTAATTGAAACGTGTCGGGCGATCGACGAATCGAGTAGTTGAAGTTTTCGACGGCCGACTTGTAAAAGGCATTCCGGTCCATGGGCTTTTGGGCGCCGTTGCCCCGTTTCACCAGCATCAAACCAATGCAGAAGTGGTGAATGTGATGGTACGCCTCGCCCATCGTCGTGTACCAGTATTTGACCTCTTCCTCGGGCACGACCCGGAACGCCATCTTGTTGGCGATCCCGTTTTGCGCGACGCAATAGCGAGGGAGCGCCAGGTATTCCTCATGGGTGAACTTCGCCCCGGGGCGCATCTCGTCCTTTTGGAAGGGCGAAGCGGAGGGGGCCGTGGAGAAAAGAGCGAGAGCGACAAGGGCCAGGACGCGCGCTGGAGCGGAACGCTCGCGCCGCGCCCGCGCGGTTCGCTCGCCTGAACTCATGTCGTCGATCTCCTCCCCTGAGATCCTGGCTGGGCTTTTCAAGTTTAGCACTCCCGCGCCTGGGAATCACGCGCTTGCGCCACCGACTCGGATCCCCGCCGCGTGGACTCCATCGAGAGCTCGTATTCGTTCGCGTCGATCGTGAACTTGATCGCCCAATTCAGGAACTCGTAGCGGCCGTAGCCTCCGTCGACGGGGAAGGAACCCTTCACCGCCCCTCGCGTTTCCGGAGGGGCGTTCAAGCGGACGGTTCGCCGCACAAAGGAATTCGCCTGGCGCGCGGCGCGAAGAAAGTCCTCCTCGCCAGTGGCTTCGTACAACTGGAGCCAGCAATGTGCGATTTGCGAACTCCCCGTGAGGCACACCCAGTTCACCGCCGGCTCCCAGTCGGCACGAAGACGCCCGGGCAGATGACCCTCCGGACCCAGTGGTTTCAGCAAACCGCGGGCCGTCCGCAGGCCTGCGTCCAGCAGGAGGTCGTCTCCGCTGTAGCGATAGGCTTCGAGGATTCCGCGGAGGGCGTATCCCAGTGTGTGCGTCAAGGGCGCCTCCGGCTGAGTGAGGCAGCAGGAATCGATCCACCCGTTCTCACGCTGCTTCGTGAGCGCCCAGCGAACCTGCCGCAGGCCGGCTTTTCCGTACCCTCGGCCCGGAACGATGCGATCGGCTTCGAAGAGGCCCCAGGCGACATGCGTTTCGTACGCTTTCTCTCCCCGAGCGGCGAAGGGTGTGGGGTGTTTTCGCCAGCAACCGTCCTCGTCCTGGGTCGCCACGAGCCAATCGGCGGCGCGAATCAACGGCTCTTCGTAGGTTCCGAAGCTCGACTGTCCCGCCGCAAGGCCAATGAGAATCTGGCCGGTATTGAAGGTGACCGGCACCACTGGAACTGAGTCGATCCGGCCGCCCTGGAACCCACCCGCGGGAAGCTGAATCGATACGAGCCAATCGAGCATGCGGCGCGCTCGTTCGCGGACGGCATCGTCGTGCTTCCGGTCGGGCATATTCGAGCAAGGTGGGAACGATGTACCCCGTGGTCTCCGGATAGGAAGTCGCCCATCCGCGAAGGAGACTGTAGTCGCGAGCAACGCCGCCGTCCTTCGAGGCGCTGCAATCCTGCGCCCGCCCGAGCCATCGAATCCCTTCCTCAATGACGGCCTCACTCCCAGGATCCGGACCGTTCGGTCCCCCGCTGTCGCGGGAGCGCTCCGCTCTCGCGGCCTCTGGAAGGCGCCATTGCCTCGCGTAGGCGCCGCAGGATCGTTGACATCGTTGAGAGGGTCAGACCGTCACGGACCGACGGCGCACGATGAGAGCTCGTTTCCGTCCATCAGACGCCATCTGGATATCGGCGGTGTACTGGCCCGAGGCGCGAAGCCTGGCGGCGAATCGGGCGAGCGACGGATAGCGGGCATTGCAGTAGTAGCGCGGCACGAGCCGCAGGTGAAGGTACTTCGTCGCGATTTTACGCCAACCCATTCGAAGGCCGTGAGCCGACCAGCGCTCGTGGTCGAAAATCACGGCGCAGCCGTCGGCGGCCAAGCGCTGCAGCATCCGGTTCGTCGCTTCAAATTGCAGCTTTCGCGGAAGCTGCTGCACTACATCGAAGGCGTAGATGATCTCGTAGGGGCGGTCGTCTTCCGAGAAAACGTAGGAGGCGTCGTTGAGGATGTTGCCTTGCTGCAAATGTCCGGCGGGAACCTTTCCTTCCAGCCGCGCGCGTGCCATCTCCACCATCTCTGGCGTCAGATCGAATCCGTAGAGCTGCGCGCGGCCGTGGTTAGCGGAGTACAGAACGTCCAGCCAGGCGCCCGGCCCGCACCCGCAATCGAGCACGCGGAGCTCGCCCTCCGCGCCTATTTTCGCGCGGACTGTCTTCATGCGAACCTTCGAAAAACGCCCGGACGTGCGGGGCGTGCTCGAACTGGGAATCGTACACGCCGCCGCGAACCAGCGAGCCAAAGGCTTCCTTCTGCACCGCCCGGTAGTCCGAATCGGCTTGAGACTTCGGCCAGTTGCGTTCGAGCCGGCTCGGGCGGTTGAGCCGGAATCGAGACGCGAGACGCTTGAATCTCCCCCGGCGTCCCAGAAAACACCAGACTTCGTACAAGTACGCGAGCGGTCGCTTGGGCACCTGCGCGTAGACTTCGTAGCCGAGCTCCTCGAGGAGCGGTCTCGCCGTGCCTTCGAATACCACCCGTTTCGTGCCGCTCATCCTGGTTTTCCAGCCGAAGACCTTGCTTCGATCCGGGGGCTGGTCGAGAGCCGGCCAGAGCCACCTCCGCTCCTTGGGCACTTTCTCATCGACCATCTTGGGATAGTCGAGCATCGCCGGCGAATAGGCGACGCCGAAGAACTCGCAAATCGACTCGAGCGTCCTCTCGCTGTCTGAAACCAAGTCTTCGTAGCGAACGATCTTGTACTGACCCTCCGGGAGCATCGCGCCCATCTTGAAGTTGGTGCGCAGCCGCCGATTCCAGATCTCCGCGGTCTCGAGCGTGTTGGAGGTGCCGTATGGCATTGTCTCGTGGGACAGCGCCACGTCCCGACCGTCCCGCACGATATGGAGAAAACGCGCGCTCGGAAACCACCGCGTCGCCTGGTCCATCTCGTCGAGGGTCGCGATATCGAGGTTGCCCCAGAACGGTTTCCCCTTGTCCCGCGCGTAGAGCTGGTGAAAGCGCTCGACGACCGAAGCGTAGCTCCCCGGCTCGAGCTGGTGCAGCACTTGCTCGCGATTGAGAACGACGTCCCACAGTTTGATGCGCTCCTCCGCGAGCAGCTCATCGACCAGTCGTTCCAGCTTCTCCCGCGTTTCGAGGCCGCTCACGCGAAGCTTCCGAGCGACCCGATACCACATCCCGGTGACGGTCAACGGGACAGCGATCTCGGGGTGGGCTCCGACCATCATCGACAGCAGCGTCGTGCCGCTTCGCTCGAAGCCGAACATGAACAGGGGCGGAACCGGCCGTTTCGCGGAGTCGGTGACCGCGGGCTTTCGTTCAGCCGGCTCCATCGTCTGGCTCACCACGCTGCCGGACATCACCCTCTTTGTTTCGCCCGCACGAGAGATGCGATCGTGCTCAGCGTATCGAGATGCTCCGCGTCGACCTCGTGCGCTTCGAGCGAGATCGAGAATTTCTTCTCGAGAAAGTCGACGAGCTTGAGTGTAGCGAGTGAATCGAGGATTCCCCCCGTGACCAGCGGTGTGTCCGACGTGAGCGCTTCCGCGCTCTCACCGGGAAGGAACTCCCGAAGAATATATTCTTTTACTGTTTTCTCGACCGTATCGGCTTCCATGGAAGCTTCGTTCCTCTCTTTTGTCAGGGTTCGTTGTCTGCTGCCGTCCGCAGCGTCAGAAGTTCTTCGCGTTTTCGGATCTCATCGTAGAGCCGGTCTGCGACCAGCTGGTGCCCACGCGCGTTCGGATGCTCGTCCCAAGCGGCGACTCGCAGACTCCCTGGCTGCTCGTCCTCGAACACATCGCTCAGGTCCATGATCTCGAATCCGGCTTCTCCAGCGATACTCTTGGCGGGTGCCGTCTCCTCTCTCCAGGGGCCGGGCTCGAGAGAGGGCAGAAAAATCCAGACCGGGAATGCACCCTGCTCCCGACATCTCTCGACGATGTGACGGTAGAGCCAGCGCAGCAATTCCTCCCGAAACGGGGCGAGACGCTTCGTCGCCTCGTCCTGGCTCATACCCGGCGTGAGACCGGCCTTCTCCGAAATCGCCCGGAGCTCGGGGTAAGGGACTTCGATACTTTTGTTCGTCACTTGGGCGAGGTAGGCCGCACTTCGCGACAGCTCCCGACCGGTCGCGACGTACAAGACCGTCCGGGGCTGAAACGCCAGAGCCTTTTCGATGACCGGCGCCTGTTGCAGGGGGAAGTAGCCGGCGACACCGTGGTTGAGGATCTCGTAGTGCTCGTACCCCGAGCCCGCCAGCTCCTCGTTGAGTCGCTTTTCGACGATCGACTCGAAGGTTTCATCGTCTTCTACACCCCAACCCATGGTCGAAGAGGCGCCCAGAAGACTCATTCGATAGGTATCGGCCGAGGGCTCCTCCTCGTAGTCCCGGTCACGCATTCCCCATCGATTCGTCGATATGGTGCTGAAGCTGTCGTTCGCCACGGAAGCGGGAACGAGCTCGGTCTGCAGGAAGTCGCCCGTGAAGCGAACGAGCCCCGCGCCCTGCACGTCCAGCCAGTGAAGGGGCTTCTGCATGTAGACTTCCCAGAGCTGGTTATTGAACTGATTCACACCCATCAGGTCTTCGTAGTAACCGCGCTCGAGACGAGCCATATCGATCCGGCTGAGCTTTCCCGATTTCATCGAAACGATGAACGACGCCGCTTCCGGCCCGAGCCCGGTGTAGAACTGAGGCATCCCGAGCGCCGAGAGCGCCAGCAGAACGGACGATGGTGGTCGTCGTTCCTGCGCGCGGCGCGGCCACCGGTGCTTTGCCGACGGCCGGGATTCGCGCCGCCCTGGGTCAGCACCGCGGCGACGACGAGAAAGAGGGTCAGGTTCGGAAGCCCGGCCGTCAAGCTCAGCGACGACCAGAGGGATAGCCAGTCCGCAAAACTGGCGCTGGTCCATAGCGACCATAGGACCACGATGACCGTGAAAACGCCCACCGTCTTGAGCACAGTGGGAAGGCTCGAGACTTTTCGCGTCGCTGGACTGCGAGGACTCTCTTCCGGCCGTACTTCATCTCGTAGAGCGAGTTGGCGACCACGAGCGACCGCGAGAATTCCCCAGAAGACCGCGTCCTGCCAGATGACGGGAAAGGACGCCGCGAAGCCAGAACCACTGATAGGAATGGAGCAGCCCAGGTCACCACGAAAACGAAGAGCGTCGCCAGCACCAGGGCCCGCGTCTCTCCCAGCTTTCGCAGCTTGAAGTAGGCGGGATAGTAGAAGACCTTCATCATGAAGTCTTTCCAGTAAATGTTGATGCGGCGCCAGAAATCGGTGAAGCTCGAGGACAAGACAATAGCGATGGTTGGTCTCCGGCAGGTTGAAGCCGAACAGGTGAAGCATGCCGATGACGAAGTGAAACTGGCCCGAAACGCGCAGATAGAGGAGAAAATTCGCCACGAGATACTGCGCGAGCTCGCGCGGCGTCGACACCTCGGACGGAGCGAGAGCGACGTAGTAATAGATGAGCGCGATAGAGAAGAAGGTGAGTCACACCCGCGCAGCATCCAGTTGACGCCGACCTGGTAGAATCTCGTAGGAGTTCCTCGTCGTACGTAAGTTCCGGCGAAACGTCTTGAAGTCGACCACCGGGAAGAGCGGGAAGCACACGTTCGGGAGGAGGAAGAAATAGGCCAGCGTGCGCCAGGGCGAGACCGGCGCCTTGTCGTGCCGGAGGTCGTAGAGGTAGACGATCAACCGGAACATGAACATCGAACCCAGGATCGGCCACACCGCGGAAGACCAGGGAACGGCGATCAGCTCCAGGCGAAAGATCGCGAGGATCACTCCGGCGACCGCGAGAAGCCCGAAGTCGCGCTCCGAAGGGCACCGGCAGATGGCAAAGGGCGATGAGAAGCATTCCTATCGAGATGAGCGCGGCCGCGTTGCCGGCGCCCATTACCAGGGCGATCCCCGACAAGAGAGGAGCAGCGAAGAACGGAAGCCGGTACGAGGCATCGGAGGAAGTAGTGAACGAAGAACCCGGCGAAAGCCAGTAGCGCGATTCGCAGGAAGGCGCCGCTCTCGATCTGGAACTGGCGGATGACGATCGCGAGAAGGCCGAGCTGGAACAGGATCAGCGCCAGCTTCGCCCGTTCGAGACCGCGCACCCCCAGGAGACTTCCCACGCGATCTCCAAGGGCGGCGCGATAGGTCGTCGCCGCTTCGCCGGTCGCTGTGCTCATCGGAGCTCTCCTCGGATCGCATCGACCTGTCACAACCCGAGCCACCGCGCGATGATGTTGCGCTGTATCTCGGACGTGCCCGAGTACAGCCGGCTGCCGACGGAATCCCGAAGCACCCGCTCCGCGTCGTAGTCCGCCATGAAACCGTAGCCTCCAAGGATCTGCACTCCGTCGAGGGCGGACTGGAGCAGCGACTCGCTCACGAATAGCTTCGCGATGGAAGCGTCGAGAGCGACGTCTCTCGCTTTGTCGAGGCGGGACGCGGCGCGATAGGCGAGGAGCCGCGACGCTTCGAGGCGCACCTTCATGTCGGCGATGCGATGCGAGATCGCCTGGTACTTTCCGATGACCTGTCCGTACTGCGAGCGGGTCCGGGAGTGCTCGATCGCTTCCTCGAGGATTCTTTGCATCGTTCCCACGTGGCAGGCGCCGAGACAGGCGCGCTCCCAGTCCATCGACTGCGGTGAAGATCGGTCGATCCGCCGCCGACTCCTCCGAGAACGGCGCTCGCGGGGACCCGGACGTCTTCGAGCGACGAGCTCCCCGATCGGGCAGGTGCGCAGTCCGAGCTTTTCGAATTTCTGCCCGCTCGAGAATCCGGGTGTGCCCTTCTCGACGAGAAACGCGGTCACCCCGCCGTGGTAGCCTTTTTTTTCGTCGGTGACCGCGTAGACGAGCGCCAGGTCCGCAATCGGACCGTTGGAGCTGAAGGTCTTGGTGCCGTTGAGGCGAAAGCCGTCGCCGTCGGGGACGGCCCTCGTGGTCATGGCGAAGGCGTTCGAGCCGGTCTGAGGCTCGGTCATGCCGTTCACGGCGATGAGCGTCCCGTCGCAGAGGCGGGGCAAGCAGGCGCTGTTTCTGATCCTCGTTCCCGTGCTTCCAGATCGGGACGACGCAGGCGAGAAGATGCGCGCAGACCGCGAACACCAGGCCGCCGTCGCGGCAACCGTAACCGAAGGCCTCGAGGGCGATCGCGACGGACAAGGGATCGCAGCCGGCGCCGCCATAGGACTCGGGCACCGGCAGCCCCTGAAGGCCCATCTGGCCGCACTTGAGCCACAAGTCGTGCGGGAACTCCATGAGGCGGTCCCGTTCGCGCAGCCCGTCGTTCAGCTCTTTCTGGGCAAAGCGGACGATATTGTCGCTGCAGAAGCTTTTGTTCTTCGCTGAGCGTGAAATCCATCAGCCCCGCCTCGCGAGACGTCTGGTAGTCGATCTTGTCCGTGGAAGTCTTCGGAAGCCCGTCCAGACACTCGAACCGATCGGGCACCATGTAGAGCGGCAGATTCGACGCGCAGAACTTTTTCAGCTCGACCATGGAAGGCGGCGCCTCTCCCGACCAGCTCAAGAACGCCTTGATCAGGACGCCGCTCTCGGCGTCGGGGAGAGCCACCGTCGCCGCCTCCGTGATTTGGGGATGACGGTAGAGAGCGGACTCGATCTCCCCGAGCTCGACCCGGTAGCCCCGCCGTTTGACCATTCGATCTCGCCGTCCGAGAAACCGCAGAGAGCCATTGCCCCCGTCGACGACGACGTCTCCCGTCCGGTACCAGGGTCGGCCGGACTCATCGACGGAGAACGACTTCTCCGTCTGCTCCCGGCGATTCCAGTAGCCGATCATGACCGAACCCCCGAAGACGAGGAGCTCACCCTCCTCTCCCGTTGCGACTTCCTTTCCCTCCATATCGACGAGCTTGAGCTCATCGCTCGAGCAGGCCGCTCCGATGGGAAGGGTCTCGCCGTCCTCGAAAGGCAGATCCCTGGGCACCTCGTAGTACGTGCAAACGTTCGTCTCCGTCGGGCCGTAGAGATTGTAGTACCGGGGGTGCAGGCCAGAGCGCTTTCAGCGCCCGGAGGTGCTTCATCGGAAACACTTCGCCGGCGAAGAGCACGATGCGCAGCGTGGACGCGTCCTCGCGGTTCACTTTCCCGAAGTCCAGGAGCAGCCTCAGGATCGAGGGCGTCGAATACCAGATGGTAAGCCCGTTCTCGCGAATGAGCTCGGCCAGATGGAGCGGCTTTTTTCCGGCATCCTCGCCGATGAGGACGACGGCGCCGCCGTGGCGGATGGGCACGTAGAGGTCCAGGATCGACAAGTCGAAGTGAAACGGAGCATGGGAGGAGAACCGGTCGTCGCTCGTGGGGCGGAACTCCTCGGAGCACCATTCGACGAAGCTGAGGGCGCTCTCGTGAGTATGCATCACGCCCTTGGGTTTTCCAGTGGATCCCGAGGTGTACAAGATATAAGCCAGTCCGTCCGGCGCGGGCTCTACCTCATTTCCGTGGGGTGCTTCGAGCAGCACGAGGTCCGTGGCAAAGCGAGCGAGCGCCGGCATCTCGTCGAGCGTCTTCGCGTCTCGCGCCGATTCCTCGCGAAGCTTCACCGCGCGCGATCGGTCGGTTACGACCACTCGAACGGAACAATCGGACAGGATCTCGAGGTTTCGCCGCGGAGGGGCGCTCGGGTCCACCGGCACGTACGCCGCTCCGGCTCGGAGAATGCCGAAAATGGCCGCGACCGTCCCGGCCGACTTCGGTGCGTAGACACCGACCCGATCGCCCCGCATCACTCCTTGGCGGCGAAGGAGATCGGCGAGCTCGGTGGCGAGCGCGTCGAGCTCCCGGTAGGTGATAACCCCACGGCCGGGGTCCACCACGGCCGTTTTCTCCGGAAAAGCGGTCGCCGAGCGCGACAGTAGCTCGTCCAAGCTCCGCATCGATGCCTTCTCCCCTAATCGGACGGGCGGGAAATTCCGCAAAGCTGAGGTTGGTGGGGTCTACATTCTGTACCGCATCTCGAACGATGAGTCAAGAGAACTTCTGAGAAAAGCCGGGAGTTTGCCCTCTTTGTGAGGGGAGGGTCCAATTCTCCCGTTGACAGATTCCCCGAGACCTGCTACAACTGTGTCTCCCTTCCCAACCAGGGGTGCAACGACGTACTGTAATTCGGGGAGATTACGGTATGCGCACTGGCTTCGTGCGGAGAGTCGGTGAGCCGGGATTTCGGATTCGAGGTTCGAGATCCCAAGTACCGGTGCCTGGTCTACCCGCGTAACTGAGGCGTTTCTTAACCTTATTGTAGGTTTCAGTGAGCGGAGTTTTTTTAACGACACCGTCGGTACGCACGCTTACATGCGTGCTCGCGGACATTTTCGTCATCGCCGCCACACTGTGGCTCGCGGTCGCGATTCGATTCGCGGATCTCCTCCCGGACTATGAGGGGGCGTGGCTCAAGGGCGCCATCTTCGTCGTCGCCCTCCTCATCGGCTTCTACTACAACGAGCTCTACAGCGGTCGCGCTCCCCGGAGCGTCACCATCCTCGCCCTCCGGGTCATCCAGGGATTCGTCGCGGCGGGGGTACTCCTCGCGCTTCTCTACTTCTTCCTCCCCGACCTCGCTCTCGGACGCGGCATCGCTGTCATCCACCCGCCTATCGCCCTCGTCGCTCTCCTCGGCTGGAGAATCTATCTACTACTGGGCCCTCCAGCAGGAGCAGTTCGTCGAGAACGTGCTCGATCCTCGGGACCGGCAGCGCGGCGGTCGGGCTCGCGCGGGAGCTCCTGGGACATCGGAGCGAGGGCTTCCGGGTGGTTGGCTTCCTGAGCCGCGAATCCGCGGACGTCGGGAAGAGCCTCTTCAATCCTTCCGTAGTCGGCACCTACGACGATCTGCTGGCCACGGCGGAGCAGTTCAACGTGCACTCGGTCGTGGTGGCGCTGGACGACCAGCGGGGCGTCCTGCCGCTTTCGGAGCTCCTGACCTGCAAGCTCCGCGGAATCAACGTCGCGCAGTCCGCCGAATTCTACGAGTCGCTCACCGGACAGCTCCCGGTTCGCAACCTCCGGCCGAGCTCCATCATTTTCTCCCAGGGCTTCCGCAAACCGCGGTTCTTCATGACGACCCGGCGACTCCTGGAATTCGCACTCGCCCTCGTGGGCGTCGTCGTCACCTTGCCCGTGTGTCTCCTCGCGGCGATCGCCATCGCGATCGAGAGCGGCTTTCCGATCCTGTTCCGCCAGGTGCGCGTGGGTCAGCATGGCGCGAACTTCACTCTTCTCAAGCTCCGCACGATGCGGCAGGACGCGGAGCGAAACGGCGCCGTCTGGGCTTCGGCGAACGGCGATCCTCGGATCACCCGCGTCGGGAACTTCCTTCGCAAGACGCGAATCGACGAATTCCCTCAGCTCTGTGAACGTCCTCGTCGGCGACATGAGCTTCGTGGGGCCGCGGCCGGAGCGGCCGGTGTTCGTCGAGGAGCTCCAGGCACACATCCCCTACTACGGAGAGAGGCACTCGGTGAAGCCCGGAATCACCGGATGGGCCCAGGTGAGACACGGCTACACCTCCACCATCGAGGAATCCGAAGCCAAGCTTCGCTACGATCTCTACTACATCAAGAACATGAGCTTCTGGCTCGACCTGCAGATCCTGCTGGATACCTTCAAGGTCATAGTCTTCGGACGGGGCGCGCGGTAGCGCCTCGCGCCGTTCAGGACGCAAAATGGTATCGATGACTACGTCCGACCGCCTTGCCGCTTCGATCGACCCTGCCCGCTTCCTCGAAGACCTTCGTTCCCGGAAAACCGCGATCGCGGTCATCGGGCTCGGCTACGTCGGGCTCCCGCTCGCGGTTGCGCTCGCGAAGAAGTTCAAGGTGGTGGGCTTCGACATCTCGCGAGAGCGCGTCGCCGACCTCAGGCAGCACCGCGACCCCTCCAGTGAGCTATCGACCGAAGAGCTGAAGGCGGTCGAGCTCGAGTACTCGAGCGACGCGGCGGACCTGAAGAAGGCCCGATTCATCATCGTCGCCGTCCCCACGCCCATCGACGACAACAAGAACCCGGATCTCACGCCGCTCGAGCTCGCGTCGGAAACGATCGGGAAGAACCTGACGCCGGGGAGCGTGGTCTGCTTCGAATCCACGGTCTATCCGGGCGTGACGGAAGAGACCTGCGGGCCCGCGATCGAAACGCATTCCGGTCTTCGCTGCGGGCGCGACTTCTTTCTCGCGTACTCCCCGGAGCGGATCAACCCCGGGGACCGGGAGCGGACCATCGACAAGATCATGAAAGTGGTCTCGGGGCAGACTCCCGAGGTGCTCGAAGTCGTCGCCGAGGTCTACGGCGCCGTCGTTCCCGCGGGCATCCACCGCGCCAGCAGCATCCGGGTCGCCGAGGCGGCCAAGGTGATCGAGAACGCCCAGCGCGACATCAATATCGCCTTCGTGAACGAGCTCGCCATCATCTTCGACCGGATGGGAATCGACACCCGTGAGGTGCTGGAGGCGGCGCGCACCAAGTGGAACTTCCTGGATTTCCGGCCGGGTTTGGTGGGAGGGCACTGCATCGGAGTCGATCCGTACTACCTCACCTTCAAGGCTCAGTCGCTCGGGCACATGCCCCAGACCATTCTCTCGGGCCGCCGGATCAACGACGGAATGGGACGCTGGATCGGCCGGAAGCTCGTGAAGTCGCTCATCGAGTGCGACAAGCACGTGAGGGGGGCGAGGGTCCTGGTCTGCGGACTCACCTTCAAGGAGAACGTGACCGACACGCGGAACTCGAAGGTGCGCGACATCATCGACGAGCTTCGGGACTACCACGTGGACGTCGCCGCATGGGACCCCAACGTGTCGCCCGAGGAAGCGCGCGCCCATTTCGACGTCGCGGCTCGTCTCCAAGGACGCTCTCAAAGGATTCGATGGAATCGTCGTCGCCGTCGCCCACCGGGAGTTCCGGGAGCTGTCCGCGGAAGCGCTGTCCTCCATGGTCAAGACGACGCCGGCGCCGTTCTTCGACTTGAAGTGGCTCTTCGAGCGCGAAGCGCTCGAGGCGAGCGGCTTCCGTTACTGGCGGCTCTAGGCCTGCGGAGCCCGCGCCTTCGCTCCCGAAGGCAAGAGAACCCGGAACGTCGTCCCCTGCCCGGGAACGCTCTCGACTTCGATTCGTCCGCCGTGAGCTTCCACGACGGTCTTGCTCTGGTAGAGCCCGATCCCGAGCCCGTTTTTCTTGGTCGTTTGAAAGGGCTTGAAAAGGCTGTTGGCGATGAACTCCCTCGACATACCGGACCCATTGTCGGTGACCGAGACCAGCACCCAGCCGTTCTCTCTCGACGTTTCGACTCTGATGGTTCCCTCGGCGTCCGTGGCCTCGTAGGCGTTCAGGACCAGGTTCGTCACGACGCTGTGGATCTCCTCCGGATCCGCGGAGATCGACGGCAGCTCACGGCATTCGACGTCGAGGCTCGCTTTCGTCTCCCCGTCCAATCCGGTCAGACCCGCAAGGGCATCCTTGACCAGTGCGTTCAGATCGCACTCGACTCGGTTCAGCGAGCTTCCCTTGGAGAGCGAGGAAAGGCGCGTGGTCATGGTCTCGATCTTGGCGACGCTCTTCTGCATCGTTCGCAGCAGATCCTCGCGGAAGGCGGGCTTGTCGAAGTGCGTCGGAATGTTCTGCATGGCGAGGGAAAACCGGGACGCGAGGTTCTTGAGATCGTGAACGAAGAAGGTCGAAAGCGTCTGGAAGGTCTCCATCTCCTTGGCGCGCGCGAGCTCTTTCGTGAGCTGGCGGTTCCGGATGGTCGCCGACGCCTGATCGGCGAAGGTCTTGAGGAGCGCGAAATCCTCGAAGCTGTAGCGCTGGCCGGTCACTTTGTCCGATTGACGGTGAGAAAGCCAATCGGTTTCTCCTCGCCGCCGAGAAGAGCGACGCTGTACGCGGCGTCGACCACTCTCACCAGATCCTGAGCCGCGCCGGGAGCGCGGGACCGCGCAGGTGCAGCGGCTCGCTCAGCTTGGTCTCCATCACTTCGAGCCAGGCCCGTCCTTCCCCATACTCCTTCAGGATCGACGCCCCTTCGTCCGCCGACAGCGCGGAGGAGCCGCCGAGAACGAGCTTTCTCTCGCCTTCCTTCACCAGCCAGATCGTCGCCGAGGAGCAGCCGAACGTCTCCGAGGCGAGGTTTCCGATCGCGGTCGACGAGAGGGCCGATCTCGACGAGAGGGCTGGTTCGCCTCGTGAACTCGTCCCAGATGCGGCGGTAGTCGTGCGTCGGGCGCTTCAAATGACGGTTCAGGAATCCCTTGACCCTCTGCTGAAGCTCCGTCGAGAGGAGGAGGAGGACGAGACCGAGTATGGCGATGAGAACCACGAAAGCGACGGCCGGAGCCCTCTGTCGGCCTGCCACGACTTCGATGAGCTCGACCAGTCCGGAGACGGCGAGAAGATAGAGACCGACCACCAGAAGGGTGAGCGAGTCGATACAGGAAAGCCTGAGAGGGATAGACGTCGAAGCTTCCCAGACGGCGCCAGACGAGAGACACCACGATGAAGGCGCAGGCGATCAGGAGCACGACGGAGTTGAACGGAAGAAGAGAAGTCTGAAGCGCCGAATAGAGAAGCACCTGACTGTAGGCGAACACCTGGACTCCGAAGAGCACGCGCAATCCCGAGCACGGTGAACTTGATTTGCCAGCGCACCGTCCCGACCGCGGAACGAAGCGTGTTCTCGAGATTGACCAGGATCGCGACCGCCGAAAGAAGGAGCGCCGCGTGGAGCAGCAGCCCGGCAGAGCCGACGGGAATGAGCCAGCTCGGCAGTGGCGATAGGACGTTCGGGTCACGAGAGAATCCCATCCGAAGACGACGATCGCGACGGGAACGAGGAAAGCCGCGGCGAGCGGCCACCGCCAGCCGGACGAACGAAGCGCATCGGGTTCGCGCGGGCGAAGGTCAGAGCGAAGAGCAGCCAGATTCCGGGGATCGCCGCCTCCGAAGCGAACCGATAGCGATGCCAGCGCAGCGCCTGAGAGTCGAAGACCGCGTCGAGCGCACGAGCCCCCAGGATCTCACGCGCCGCGAGCGCCGCCATACCGAGGGCAAAAGCGCCGTACGCCAGTTGACGGCGCTCTCTCGAGAAAACGACAGCCGCCGAGCAGAAGGGCCGCCGCGGCCGCCCCGTACGAAAGGAGGCTCTCCCAGCTCGGCATCACACGAAGGTCACGCGGTGGCCCGGTCCGGCTTTCGTAATCCCGAGCTTCTCCATGAGCTCGTAGAGAGTCGGGCGGCTCACCTGGAGCTCGGCCGCGGTCCGGGTCATGTTCCCGTTGTGCTTTCGGAGCGTCCTCCGGATGAGGTCTCGCTCGAGCTCCTCGCGGGCCTCCTTCAAGGTGACGCTGCGGTAGCGCTCCCCGGAAGCCGAGTCGAGCTCGAGGTCCGCAGTCGTCAGCTTCCGTCCCTCGGTCATGATGACCGCGCGCTTCACCCTGTTCTCGAGCTCGCGTACGTTTCCCGGCCAATCGTAGGTCTGGAGCGCGTCGAGAGCGTCCGCCGCGAATCCGGAGATATTCTTCTTGTTCTCCACCGCGAACCGCTCGAGGAAGATCTTGGCGAGAACGGTGATGTCCTCTCCCCGCTCGCGAAGCGGGGGAAGCGAGATCCGAACCACGGCGAGCCGGTAGTAGAGGTCCTCGCGGAATTTCTCTTCGTGCATGTTGCGGTCCAGATCCGCGTTGGTAGCGGCGATGACGCGAACGTCGACCGCGATCTCCTGCCGGCCGCCCACCCGCTCGAGCCGGTGCTCCTGGAGAAACCGGAGGAGCTTCACCTGTAGACCGACCGGAAGCTCGCCGACCTCGTCGAGGAAGAGCGTTCCCCGGTGGGCGGATTCGATCCGGCCCGCGCGCCGGGCGTGGGCGCCGGTGAATGCGCCCTTCTCGTGTCCGAAGAGCTCGCTCTCGAGGAGGTTCTCGGGGATGGCGCCGCAGTTGATGGCGACGAACGGGCTCGCCGACCGCTCGCTGAGACGATGAATCGCCCTCGCCACGAGCTCTTTGCCCGTGCCGCTCTCTCCCGCGATGAGCACCTGGGCGTCGGAGCTCGCGACCCTTCGTACGGAGCGAAAAACGTCCTGAATCGCCGGACAGAAACCCACGATTCCCTCGAAGGAGTCGGACGCCGTCCCCCCTCTTGGAGCTCCCGGTTCTCCCGTTCGAGGTCGTGCACGTGGCGCGCCCGGCGCAGCACGACGTTCAGCTCGTCGAGGTGGATGGGCTTATTGAAAAAATCGTACGCGCCGGCGGAAATCGCCCGAAGAGCGTGCTCGCGCTCGCCCTGACCGGTGATCACGACGACCTTGGTCTCGCTCCGGAACCGCAGGACCTCGCCGAGGAGACGAAAGCCTTCCTCGACTCCATTGGGCTCGGAGGTGAGGCCGAGGTCGAGCGTGACGAGGGGCATGTGGTGCGTCTCGAACAGCTCCATGGCAGAGGTGAAGTCCTCGGCCTCGAACACCTCGTACTCGTCCGCGAGCGCCCATTTCATCTGCGTGCGGATGTCCTCGAGATCATCCACAATCAAAAGCTTGGTTTTCTCCATGTCGTCCTTCAACCCCGAACCCGCCCGTGGGGAGGCGCCGGTGTGATAGCAGCCAAGCGTAAGAGTCCATTGCCTTTACACGAAAGGCGGCGGAGGGGGATTGGGGACCCACTGCGCTTTCCCAAACCAGCCCTGACGCAGATTGGGGTTCGACAGGCCTAGTGTCAGCCTGTTTTACAGTGACTTGCTTGGCGTTGTCAAGTCAGTCATTTGCGGGAGGCCGCCGTAGAACGAGTGTCGAAATGTTTTACGCACGACCGCTCGAGGGAGCTATCCGAATCCATTGAAACGCGATCCGGTTCGCGAATCGCTTCACACCGATCCTCCGGTGCTCTCCTCCGCTCCGCTGAAGCGAATCAGGAGAGATGTCTCCGGTTTTCTTATAGTTGGACTTGTTATAGTAGGCCGATGGGCCAGGTCGATCGATCGACTGCGGCTGCGATGAAGCTCGTTCTCGAAGACGGGACGGAGCTCGAGGGCAGCGCTTTCGGCGATTCGCGCCCCGTCGCCGGGGAAGTCGTTTTCAATACGGCAATGACCGGCTACATCGAGACTCTGACCGACCCCTCGTATCGCGGTCAGATCCTCGTCTGCACCTACCCGCTCGTGGGGAGCTACGGAGTGCCGTCGCCTCGCCCTCCCGAAAGCATCGACCGGCCGTTCGAATCGAGTCGGATCCAGGTCCAGGGTCTGGTCGTCCAGAGCTACATCGACGCCTGGAGCCACCATGCCGGCCGCCGTTCGCTCGGAAAGTGGCTGTGCTCTGAATCCGTGCCCGCGGTGACGGGAATCGATACGCGGACCCTCACCCGTCGATTGCGGGAACGGGGCACCATGAACGGCTGGCTCTTCCCGGCGACCCTCTCCCTTTCGGACGCGAAAGCGAACGCGGCGCGGGTCGAGATGAGAGAGGAAGTCTTCCGGCAGGTCGCTCCCGCCGAGCCCATCCTCTATCGAGGCGGACCCCTTCGGATCCTCGTCGTGGATGCCGGGGTCAAGGACAACATCGTTCGATCGATCCTGGAACGCGGCGCGACCGTTCACCGGGTTCCCTGGCATGCCCGGCTCGCCGACCATGTCGGCGAAGCCGATGGGATCATCATCGGCAACGGACCCGGCGACCCCGCGGACCTGGCTCCGCTGACGGCGCAGGTGCGCGCGCTGCTCGACTCGTTCCGCAAGCCGATCTTCGGGATTTGCCTTGGAAACCAGATCCTCGCTCTCGCCGCCGGCGGCAAAACCTACAAACTTCCCTACGGGCATCGCGGCGTGAATCAGCCCGTGCAGGACCTCCTGAGCCGGCGGTGCTACGTCACGAGCCAGAACCATGGCTACGCGGTCAAGGAGTCCGACCTCCCCACGGACTGGGAGCCCTGGTTCGTCAACGTGAACGACGGGACGAACGAGGGGATTCGCTCGCGCCATCGTCCCCACTTCGCGGTCCAGTTTCATCCGGAAGGAAGCCCCGGCCCCAAGGACGCGGGATTCCTCTTCGACGATTTTCTCAAGCTCGCCTCCGCGATGTCTCCTCGCTGACAATGCGCGGCATCTTTCTTTCCCGGAAACCGAAACGAGTCCTGGTCCTCGGCTCGGGCGCGCTCCAGATCGGCCAGGCGGGCGAGTTCGACTATTCGGGCTCACAGGCGATCAAAGCGCTCTCGGAGGAAGGCATCCCTTCGGTCCTCGTGAACCCGAACATCGCGACCATCCAGACGAGCGAAGGCATGGCGGACCGTCTCTACCTTCACGCGGTCACGCCGGAGGTGGTGCGCGAAGTGGCGAAGAAAGAGGGAGTCGACGCGATTCTCCTTTCCTTCGGCGGACAGACCGCGCTCAACTGCGGGCTCGAGCTGCATCGGCAGGGCCTCTTGAGCGAGCTCGGAATCGAGGTCCTGGGAACCCCCATCACCGCCATCGAGGAGACCGAGAATCGGAAGACGTTCAACCAGCGGCTCGCCGAGATCGGAGTGAAGGTTGCCCGAAGCCACGCCTGCGCGAGCGCAGACGAGGCGCGGAAGGCTGCGGCGGAGCTCGGATTTCCGGTGATGCTGCGGGGGGCCTACGCGCTCGGAGGCAAGGGCAGCGGTGTCGCCGAGGCCGAGGCGGATCTCGAGCAGGCACTCGCCCGCGCGTTCTCCGGTGGGATCCGCCAGGTGCTGGTCGAGGAATACCTCCGGGGCTGGAAAGAGATCGAGTACGAAGTGGTCCGCGACCTCCGGGACAACTGCGTCACGGTCTGCAATATGGAGAACTTCGACCCGATGGGTATCCATACGGGCGAATCGATCGTGGTCGCTCCCTCGCAGACCCTGAACGACGAGGAGTATCAGATGTTGCGCACCGTCGCGATCCGGGTGGTCCGCCACTTCGGCATCGTCGGCGAGTGCAACGTGCAGTTCGCGCTCGACCCGCGCGCCGCCGACTACCGCGTGATCGAGGTGAACGCGCGGCTTTCACGCTCGAGCGCTCTCGCGAGCAAGGCCACCGGGTATCCCCTCGCCTACGTTGCCGCGAAGCTCGCTCTCGGCTATACCCTTCCCGAGATCCCGAACGGAATCACGCTTCGCACCACCTCCTTCTTCGAGCCGGCTCTCGACTACATCGTCTGCAAGGCGCCGCGCTGGGACATGGGAAAGTTCCGCGGCGCGCTCGAGAGGATCGGGAGCGAGATGAAGAGCGTCGGCGAAGTCATGGCCATCGGCCGGAGCTTTCCGGAGGTCATACAAAAAGCGCTGCGCATGCTCGATATCGGGGCGAAGGGTCTCGACCCGGACGCCTTCGAGTTCGAAGACCTCGAGTCCGAGCTCAGAAACGCGACCCCGCTTCGAATCTTCGCGGTCGCGAAAGCGCTCGCCAAGGGAACGCCGGTCGAGCGCGTCTACGAGCTCACCCACATCGACCCCTGGTTCCTCCACGGTATCGAAGCGATCGTGGGGATGCACGAAAGGCTCGCCCGTGCGCGCGGCCCGTTGTCTCGAGACGCTCTCGAAAGCGCGAAGCGGCTCGGCTTCTCGGACCATGCCGTCGACGACCTGCGAAGGGAGCCTCGCGGCACGACCCGCGAGCACCGAAAGCGCGCGGGAATCGAGCCTCGCCTCGCTCAGATCGATACGCTGGCGGCCGAGTTCCCGGCGGAGACCAACTACCTCTACACCAGCTACCACGCGTCCGAGAGCGACGTCGCGCCTTCGACGAGAAAGAAGATCCTCGTTCTTGGCTCCGGGGTGTACCGCATCGGGTCGAGCGTCGAATTCGACTGGTGCGCGGTCCACGCAGTGAAGACCGCATCCGATCTCGGCTATGAAACGCTGATGCTCAACCACAACCCCGAGACGGTCAGCACGGACTACGACGTCGTGGACCGGCTCATCTTCGACGAGATCAGTCTCGAGAGCGTCCTCGACGTTTGCGAGACGGAGAGGCCGGAGGGTGTGGTGGTGAGCATGGGCGGCCAGATTCCGAACAACCTCGCGCTTCGATTGCACGAGGCGGGCGTCCCCATCATCGGCACCCACCCGAAAGACATCGACCGGGCGGAAGACCGGTCGAAGTTCAGCGCTCTTCTGGACGAGCTCGGGATCGACCAGCCCACCTGGGCCCACGCGACCGACCTCGCGGAGGTCGATGCCATCGTCGAGAGTCTCGGCGGATATCCCGTCCTGGTGCGGCCGAGCTACGTGCTCAGCGGCGCGGCCATGAGCGTCGCTCACGAGCCGAACGAGCTCCGGCGCATCCTCGCGCGCGCCAAACGGGTCTCCCAGGACTATCCGGTGGTGGTCTCCAAGTTCGAGACCCACGCCCGCGAAGTCGAGCTCGACGGCGTCGCCGATCGGGGCCGGCTCATCCTCTGGGCCATCAGCGAGCACATCGAGGACGCGGGCGTCCACAGCGGGGACGCGACACTGGTCCTCCCGCCGCAGACCCTCTACATCGCCACCATCCGGCGCATCAAGGAGATCTCGATCGCGATCGCGAAGGCGCTCGAGATCACGGGCCCTTTCAACATCCAGTTCCTGGCGAAGTACAACGCGGTGAAAGTCATCGAATGCAACCTCCGCGCCTCACGAAGCTTCCCCTTCGTCTCCAAGGTGACCGGCCGTAACTTCGCGGAGGAAGCGATGCGGCGCATGCTCGGAGTGCGGCGGGACGTTTCGAATCGGGCGCTCGACATCGATTACGTGGGGGTCAAGGTCCCGATGTTCTCCTTCTCACGTCTGGTGGGAGCGGACCCCATGCTGGGGGTCGAGATGGCGAGCACCGGCGAAGTCGGATGCCTCGGGCCGGACGTTCACGAAGCCCTCCTCCATGGACTCCTCGCGACCGGATTTCGGTTCCCGAAGCGCGGCGTGCTGCTCTCGCTCGGCCCGGTGGCCGACAAATACTGGTTCGCCGACGAAGCTCGGGTCATCGCCGAAGAGCTCGGGCTCCCGCTCTATGCCACGGCGGGCACGGCGGAGGCGTTGAAGACGCTCGGTATCGAGAGCGTGCGGGTGGAAAAGGGCGAGACGTCGGACGGCTCTTCGAAGAGCGCCATCGCGCTCATCGAGAGCGGCGAAGTGGACCTGGTCATCAACGTGCCACGGGAGTTCGACGCTCTCGGGCGGCCGGATGGCTACCTCATACGCCGAAGCGCGGTCGACCACGGAGTGCCGCTTCTCACCGATCTTCAGCTCGCCCGCGTGGTGGTCGAAGCGCTGCGGGTCAAGGGCCCGCGCGACCTGACGGTCGCCGCCTGGAACGATTTCCTCCTCGAGGAGCCAGCGGTCGAGTGACGGCAGTCGTTCGGCGCGCGTTCGTCGCCTCTCTCGCTCTCGGACTCGCCGTCCTCCTGGTCCGGGGGCTTTCCCTAATTACCTATGCGCCCGTAACCACCGACGCCTACGTCTGGGGAGCGTTTCACGTGCATTCGACCCTGTCCGACGGTCTCTTGCCCGTCGAGGAGATCGCGCGGGAGGCGAAGGCAGCACGGGTCGGCTTCGTGATGCTGAGCGACCACGGGCCGCCCCATCCCGAGGCGATGTCCCTGAAGCGCACCATCGACGGCGTGCGCTTCATCGGAGGCTCGGAGGTTGGCATACCCGACGGCCACCTCATCGTATCCGACGTCCGCGAGCTGCCTCTCTATACGCTGCCGCCCTTTCCTCCCGACGCCCTGTCGGACGTCGCGACCTGGGGAGGTATCAGCGTCGTCACCTACCCCGAAGACCCGGTGCACCGGTGGAGCTATTGGGAGGAGGACCTGGCTCCCGACGGGATCGAGATCGTGAACGTGACGTCCTATTTCCGGAGGAGCTCGCTTCTCCAGAAGCTGTCCTGGGCATTCTTCTCCGTGTTCAACCGGAACTACTACATCAGCGGCTTCGAGGCTCCTACAGAAGCGCTCGAACGATGGGACGAGCTCTTGTCGCGTCGTCCGGTCAATGGCTTCTATGCGGTGAACGCGCACGGCGGATTTCCGCTCACCGAGACGAGAACCATCGGAATCCCGTCCTATCGAACCGCAATGAGCTACGTCGGGCTCGCCGTCGACCCCCGCTATCGGGAGGCGCCCGAGGACGCGATCCGGCGCGGCGAGTTCTTTTCCGCTCGTGAGGGCCGCGGGCGAGCCGGAGCGCTTCGAGATGGTGGAGCGCGACGGCGCCCTCGTCGTGAGCCTCGAGACCGCCACGAGCGGCGCGCGCATCGACCTCAAGCGCGACGGCACGGTCGTGAGCTCGACGAAAGAGAAGGAGCTGCGCCTGCCCTCGCCCGGCGCCGGGGGTCTACCGCGTGGAGGTCTACCTCGAGGACCATCCGCTCCTCTCAGGCGACGTTCCCTGGATCCTCTCGAATCCCCTCTTCGTCGGCCCCACGCGCGCTCCCGTGCCCCGCGAGGCGATTGCCTGCGACTCGGTCGACTCCGTCGCGCTCGACGATCTCGGCCTCGAAACGGACGACGAGTCGGAGGCCGCGATCGAGCACGGGAGCACCGGAGCTCTGACCCTTACCTACACGCTCTCGGAGAAGACTCCGGAGAAAATCGACCGGTGGGTCGCGCTCGCCCTTCGAAGGCCGATGGACTCTCACTCGATATCGCGGAGTCGAGGTTCGGGGAGACTCGCCGGAGCCGATGCGATACTGGGTAGAGGTTCGGAGCGGGAGCGACTGGCACTACGCTTCGGTCCTTTTCCCCTGGATCCGCGGTGATTCCCTGGGAGCGCTTCTACCCGACGCTCGGACCGAAGCGGCCGATCCCCCTCGGCACGATTGATTCGCTTTTCGTCACGGTGAACACTTCGAGCTCCCGCACGGGCTTCTCGTCGCAGCTCACGCTGGAATCCCTGGGTTTTTGCCGCTGACCCGCCGTCGCGGTCGAAGGCGGCGCTCACTCGTCCGAAAGCGCCTCCCGAATATCGTGCACCAGCTCTACCGCGGTCTCCTTCTCGAGCTCTGAAGGATTCCACCCGATGTCGAGCCCCGCGCGCTCGAAGCGCGGGATGATGTGGAAGTGCACGTGGAACACCGCCTGGTGGGCGGCGCTCCCATTGTTCTGGAGGACGTTGTACGCGGTCGCTCCCGTCGCCTCTCAGGACCGCGCGGCAAAGCCGCGGGAGCGCCCGGCCGAGTGCGCGCGGCCGATTCGTCGCTGAGCTCGTGGAGGTAGGCCTTCGACTCCTTCGGCACCACGAGGGTGTGGCCTTTGGAGATCGGGTTGATGTCGAGAAACGCGAAGACGTGATCGTCCTCGTAGACCTTGTGGCTCGGGATTTCCCCTCGGATGATTCGATCGAAGATCGTCGGTTCTTCACCCATTTCCGAAATCTAGCATAATGTGCCCATGCGTCGATACGAGCTCGCCGTCGTTTGGTCTCGATCAGCTGAAGATTGTGGAGCGCGAGGACCCGATTCCCGGTCCGGGCGAGGTGGTCCTCGACGTCGAGGCCTTCAGTCTCAACTACCGCGATCTCCTGGTGGTCAAGGGCTCCTACAACCCGAACATCGCGCTTCCCGCGATTCCCGCGAGCGACGCCGCCGGTACCGATCGCCGCGGTGGGCGAAGGCGTGACCCGGGTTCGCCCCGGAGATCGAGTGATGACTCACTTCGTCTCCGACTGGATCGACGGGCCGTTCGAGAAGCGTTACGTCGCTTCGACTCTCGGAGTCCCCGGACCGGGGGTCGCGTCGGAGCGCGTCCTCCTCCCGGAGCGCGCGGTCCTGAAGGCGCCCGGAACGGCTCGACGCCGCCTCCGCCTCGACCCTTCCCATCGCGGCCCTCACGGCCTGGAACGCGCTCGTGACCGAGGGAAGGATCGCACCCGGAGAGTGGGTGCTCACTCTCGGAACGGGCGGGGTCTCGGTCTTCGTCATCCAGATCGGAAAGGCGCTGGGCGCTTCGGTCATCGTGACCTCTTCGAGCGACGAGAAGCTCGAGCGGGCCCGGGCCCTCGGCGCCGACGTCGGCATCAACTATCGAAAAACCCCTCGCTGGGACAAGGACGTTCTCGACGCCACGAAAGGACAAGGTGCTTCGACATCGTGGTCGAGACCGGGGGCATCGCGACGATGAACGCGTCTCTCAAGGCGGCGCGCGCCGGCGGGCTGGTCGCCGTCCTCGGCGGAGTCACCGGACTCTCCGGAGAGCTCAATATCGCTCCGCTCACCATGAAGCGGCTGCGGGTGCTCGGGGTTCTCGTCGATTCGCGAGTCAACTTCGAGAAGCTGGTGGGATTCCTGGAGAAGCATCCGATCGAGCCCGCGATCGATCGAAAGTTCCCGTTCGAAGAGCTCCCGGAGGCGCTCCGGCACATGGAGGCGGGCGCGCACTTCGGAAAGATCGTCGTTACGGTCTGAGCGTCACCCCTTTTGAAGCTCTCTCCTCGTGATGAGAGCGCTCCGATCGACGTCCTTGAGCCGCGGGTGGCTCCGGTCGCGCTCGGACACGATGGGGTCTTCGACCTTCCAATCGATGGCGAGGTCCGGGTCGTCGAAGCGAATCCCCCCTTCCTCCGCGGGCCGGTAGACGTCCGTCGCCTTGTACCAGACGCAAGCGTCCTCCGAGAGCACAGAGAACCCATGAGCGAACCCCGGGGGGACGTAGATCTGCCGGTGGTCCTCGCCCGACAGCCGCGCCTCGACGGATCTCCCGAAAGTCTCGGAGTCCGGGCGAATATCCACGGCGACGTCCTGGATCTCGCCTTGGACGACGGTGATGAGCTTTCCCTGCCGTCTTTGATAGTGAAGCCCGCGAAGAACGCCGCGGCGGGAGATCGAGAGATTGTCTTGAACGAAGACCACGTCGAGACCGACTTCGCGGTAAGCCGATTCCTTGTACGTTTCTGACGAAGAGCCCGCGGGCATCCCGGTGAAGAACCGGCTCGAACAGGATGACCTCTTTGAGCGCGGTCGGGAAAGACCTTCACGGACGATCCTGGCTGACGAGGGAAAGAAGATAGCGTCCGTAGTCGCTCCCCGGGTGCGCTTCCCCGTGCGCCCTCAGTCTCGTCGCATCGATGAAGCCCATGTGGTAGGCGATCTCCTCGGGGCAGCAGATCTTGAGCCCCTGCCTCTGCTCGACCGACTCGATGAACATCGAGGCCTGCTGCAGCGCCTCGATGGTGCCCGTATCGAGCCAGGCGAATCCCCGACCGAGCTTCTCGACGTGGAGCTCGTGCCGCTCGAGGTAGAGCCGATTCAGGTCGGTGATCTCGAGCTCGCCCCGCGCGGAGGGCGTGAGCGTCGCGGCGAGCTCGACGACCTTGGCGTCGTAGAAATAAAGGCCGGTCACCGCGTAGGACGATTCGGGGTGCTGCGGTTTCTCCACCAGACGCAGCGGCTCGCCGTTCGAGCCGAAGCTCACGACACCGTAGCGCTCGGGATCGCGGACCCAGTAGGCGAAGATGGTCGCACCGGAATCGCGCTCGACGGCGCGCTTGCAGGTGAAGGGTCAGCTCGTGGCCATAGAAGATGTTGTCTCCGAGAACGAGAGCGCAGCCCTCGCCGCCGATGAAGTCCCTTCCGATCAAGAACGCTTGCGCGAGCCCTTCGGGGCGGGGTTGCGCGGCATAGGCAATCTTGATGCCCAGGGGGCGGCCGTCGCCGAGGAGCCCCTGAAAGAGCGGCATGTCGTTGGGTGTGGTGATGACCAGGACGTCCCTTATTCCCGCGAGCATGAGCGTCGACAGCGGGTAATAGATCATGGGCTTGTCGTAGACGGGCAGGAGCTGTTTGCTCACCGCCGCGGTCATCGGGTAGAGACGGGTGCCCGCCCCGCCCGCGAGAACGATTCCCTTTCGGATCATGGCACCATTGTATCCACGGAAATAGCTCCTTCTCTTACTCTACGATCCGCGCGAGGAGGGAACCATAGGTGTCGATGCGGCGATCTCTCAGGAAATGCAGGAGCTCGCGGAGCTCGCGAATGCGCCCGAGATCGAGCTCGGCCAGAAGGACCTCTTCTGCGGCGCCGCCGTGGACGAGGATCTCACCGAACGGGTCGGCGACGAAGCTCTCGCCGTAGAAGGTCATCTCGTCCTCGACTCCCACGCGGTTCACCGCCGCCACGAAGACTCCGTTCGCGATCGCGTGCGAGCGAATCACCGTCCGCCACGCTTCGGCGGAGCTGTACCCCGGCCGGTCGGGCTCGGAGCCGATCGCCGAAGGAAAGAAGAGGACTTCGGCGCCCTGGAGCGCGAGGATTCTCGCCACCTCCGGAAACCACTGGTCCCAGCAGATGGCGACGCCTATGGTCCCGTGGCGGGTGCGAAACACCGGATAGCCAAGGTTTCCCGGAGTGAAATAGAACTTCTCGTGATACTGCGGTCCGTCCGGGATGTGGGTCTTGCGGTATTTTCCGAGCTCGCGCCCGTCGGCGTCGATGATCACGGCGGTATTGAAGTAGACCCCGGGCCGCGCCTCTTCGAATACGGGCACGATCAGAACGACGCCGAGCTCCGCGGCCAGGGCCGCCATGCGCTCGGTACAGGTCGAAGGGAGCGGCTCCGCGAGCCGGTAGCCTCGTACGTCCACCCGTTGAGGAAAGTACCGGGATTGAAAGAGCTCCTGGAGACAGACGATCGAGGCGCCGCGGGATGCCGCCTCGCGAATCTTCTCCTCCGTCTTTCGCAGGTTGAGGGCGGCGTCGTCTCCGGCCGAGAGCTGCAGAAGCGCTACTCGAGTCACGAAATGTACCCGAGAGCGACGTACAGGAGAGCGGAGATCGTGCCCGCGAAGACCGCGTACGGAAGCTGCGTCCAGGCGTGCGCGAAGAGGTTGCATCCGCTCGCCTGTGCCGAGAGGACCGTCGCGTCGCCGTAGAAACACGCGTTGGAGCCGAAAGCGCCGGCGGAGACCACGGCGCCGATCGACAGCGGAAGCGAGACTCCCATGGACTGCGCGAGGGGCACGATGATGGGGAGGCTCACCGCGTAGACTCCCCAGAACGAGCCCGTGGCGAAAGCGATGAGAGACAGTGTCACGAAGGTGACCGCGGGGAGGAGAGCGCCGCTCATGATCGGCTGAACGCTCTCGATGACGAACTGGGTGAGCCCGAGATCCTCGTTCACGTTCCTGAGACCGAACGACCCCACCACGATGCCGAGAGGATAAACCATCGACTGGAAGCCGAGGAAGAAGCTCTCCGAGATCTCCTTGAAGCTGAGGAGCCGTTGCGCGAGAAGGAGCAGGATCGTCAGCGCAACCGCCACCATGACCCCTTTCAGCGCGTCATTGAGATACCAGGAAACGCCGATGAGGGCGACGACGGGAACGACGAAATTCGAGAGCCGCGGACTCGAAGGCGCCTTGTCGATTCCGAACGCGACGTCGGACGCCGGCGACTCGGGGGGCGCGACCTCGCCGTCGCGCGCTCGCATCTCCGCTTTGCGCATCGGTCCGAAGAGGGGCACCAGTCCGAGCGCCACCAGCGGGACGACGAGTACCGCCACCCAGCCGTAAACGACGTAGGGAATCACCGAGCCGTAGAGCGCGAGCCCTTCCCCCGACGGCGCCGCTCCCACACCCTCGAGAAGCCCCGCTACGTAGAATCCCCAGGTGCTGAGCGGCACGAGAACGCAGACCGGGCCGGCAGTCGAGTTGACGATGTAGGCGAGCATTTCCCGGGACACGCGGAAGCGGTCGGTCACCCGCTGCATGGAAGAGCCGACCGCGAGAGCGCTCAAGTAGTCATCGAGGAAAATCACGAGCCCCATGAACCACGTCGCGAGGAGCGCCCCCGTGCGGCCGCCGACGAGCTCTCCCACCTTGTTGCCGAAAGCAAGGGTTCCGCCACAGCGTACCAGGAGAGCGATGAGCGCACCGAAGAGCCCGACCACCAGGGTAATCCAGCCGACGGTCTCGTCCTTCATGACCGAGAGCATGGAGTCGGTGAAGGCGGAGAAAAAACCGAAGCCGCTCGTGAGAACGCAGCCGACGAGGGTTCCGCCGATGAGGGATTCGAACGTCCGGCGCGTCAGTAGCGCGAGGAGAAGAACCGAGGCTGCCGGGATGAGGCTTACCAGTCCGGCGTGCTCTTGCAGAGAGTTATCCCAGAAACTCTTGAGCCCAGCGTTCGAAGACCATCAGCGGGAACAGCTGGTGAGCGTAGTTCTTTCTCCCGTCGATGTGCTCCCGCATGCGGCGTTCGACGGCGGGCCACTCGAAGAGGCCGCGCGCCTCGACGCGATCGCGGGAGAGGAGCGACTCCATCAGCGGCCGGAGGTCATTGCGGAGCCAGTTCTTCATCGGGATGCTGAAGCCCTCTTTGCGCCGGTTCAGGATCCTCGCCGGAAGCCTGTCGGCCATCGCCTCCTTCAGGATGTGCTTCCGCCGGTAGCCTCGAAGCTTGAGCGAGCCCGGCATGCGGAACGCGAGCTCGATCACTTCCTTGTCGAGAAAGGGCGCCCTCGCCTCGAGAGAGGTCGCCATACTCATCCGGTCGACCTTCACCAGGATGTCGTCCGCGAGAAAGAGCTTGAAATCAGCATAGAGCTGGCGGTTCAGAAGACCCTTTCGCTCCTCCGCGAGGACTCGAGCCACGGGAGCGACGGCATCGACGGAAGCGAGCTCCCGCCGCAAGTCTTCGGAGTACAGCTCCGACTTCCCTTCCGCTCCGAGATGATAGAGCCAGCGGTAGTGCTGGAGCGGAGCCGGAGCCGACGCGCCCTCGAGGAAGCGCTTCACTTTGTTGACGAGACCCTTCTTCTTCGCGCTTCCGGGGAACCATTCGCTCGCGCTCTCGAGCGCTCGGAGGGCCCCCCGGCCCGGGAACTTCGCGAGGCTTCGCGCGATGCGATCCGCGACGTACCAGTCGTAACCCGCGAAGAGCTCGTCGCCCCCATCTCCGGAAAGCACCACTTTCACCTCGCGCGAGGCGACCTCCGAGACGAGGTAGGTGGGAAAGAGCGAGAC
Source organism: uncultured Acidobacteriota bacterium (assembly GCA_963820855.1). Classification (GTDB taxonomy): domain Bacteria; phylum Acidobacteriota; class Vicinamibacteria; order Marinacidobacterales; family SMYC01; genus DAISKN01. The sequence continues at coordinate 128,095 of CAWGBY010000026.1, read as the reverse complement.
GTCCGCGAACGGCTCGTCGAGGTGCACCACCAGCCGGTCGAAAAGCGCGGCGAGGTCGGGAGCGATCGTTTCCTCCCGGTGCTCGGTCCCGAATCGCTTCGCGATCTCCCTCGCATAAGACGACTCGTCGTAGCTCCCCTCGCGAAAGGCGATGTTGAAGGTCTTCACCGGACGGGCGGAGGCCTCCGCCATGAGAGCCACCACCGTCGAGCTGTCGATACCGCCGGATAAGAACGCCCCGAGGGGGACGTCGGACATCATCTGAGAGCGAACGGCCGCTCCGAGTGTCTCCCGGAGCTCCCGAGCCCAGGACTCTTCGCTCCGCCCGTCTTCCACCGTGTCCGGGGCCACCCAGTAGGCCCAGGTGCTCACCCTGCCCCGTTCGACGCTCATGGCGTGAGCGGGCGGAAGTTTCCTGATTCCCTCGAAGATGGTGCGCGGCGCGAGGACGAACTCGTAGCTCAGGAAGAGGTCGAGCGCTTCGACGTCGAGCTTCCGGGGAACGTCGGCCCGGGAGAGAAGCGATTTGATTTCCGAGGCGAAGACGATGTCGTCCGCTCCTTCGTGGTAGTACAGCGGTTTCTCGCCGGCGCGGTCGCGCGCCGCGAGGAGCCTCGCGCGCTTGCCGTCCCAGAGAGCGAAAGCGAATTGGCCGGAGATCCGCTCGACCACGCGGTCGCCCCACTCCTCGTAGCCGTGCACGACGACTTCCATGTCCGAGCCGGTCTTGAAGCGGTGGCCCTTCGCGAGAAGCTCTTCCCGCAGTCCGCGGAAGTTGTAGATCTCGCCGTTGCCGACGAACGTAATCGTCTCGTCTTCGTTCGAGATCGGCTGGCGCCCACCCTTGACGTCGATGATGGAGAGGCGCTTCAGGCCGAGCGAGACCCCGGGAAGCGTGACGGAGCCGGTGTCGTCGGGACCGCGGTGGTGGAGCTTCTCCACCATGAGCCCGATGACCGCGGGATCGAGAGAGCGGCGGGGGTCACGGGCGACGACGCCGGCGATCCCGCACACCGTTCAGGAACCGTTCTTGGGGGCGAAGAGCTTCTCGCCGCCGAGCTCGAGAACGAACTTGAGGTACGGAAAGACCTGCTTCATCGCGGCCGCGTTCACGAAGCAGGGGCTCGCGCAGGTCGGGCATACCTTGTCGAGAAGAGCTTGCCGGAGCGCGAGGTTCTCGGGATGGAAGTAGAGCTCCTGGGCGTCCTTTTCGCGCAGGTTTCCGAGGATGCGGCTGTTCTCGCAGTAGGTGAAGTCGCCGTTCGGGTTCAGAAGCACTCCCTGATCCATCGAAGGACAGGGCATCGCCCGCTTCATGCCGTTCTCGAACATCTTCACGTAGCCCTGGTAAAGGAGGGCGTCGCCGTCGACGAGCGTCGATTCCCGCACCCGCTTCCGGAAGAAGGTCGCGAGGCGGGGGAAGTCCTCGTCCCTCAACTCGGTCGATTCCACCAGGTCCATGTTTCCGAAAGCGAGCTCGGAATAGCGAGCGATGGAGAAGACGACGTTGAGGTCCTCCTTCTTGCAGAGCTCGTAGATTCTCTCGCCCTCGTCCATGTTCTGGGCGGTGAAGGTGAAGGAGACCCCGAAGTTGAAGAACTTCTTTTTCTGCAGCTCCTGCATCGCCCGGACGGTATCCATCGCCCGCTCGAAAGCGTGCCACACCCGCCGGATGTCCTCGTGGGCGTCCCCGACGCCGTCGAGACTCACCCGGGTCCCGAAGACGAAGCCCCGATCGTTCGCCGCGTCGACGATCTGCTCGAGCGTCTTCACCACGCGCTCCTTCACGAAGCCGTTGGTATTGAGCGTCATCTTGCGCAGGCGCGGCATGTGATCCGCCATGATGTGGACCAGCTCCACCATGTCCTTGCGGAGCGTGGGCTCTCCACCGGTGATGCCGACGTACTCGATCCCGCGGAACAGACGGCTCCCGAAGGCGCGGCGGTACTCGTCGGTCGTGAGGTCGTCGTGGTAGGGCATCTTCCACGAGTTGCACATCACGCACTTCGAGTCGCACTTGTACGAAACGTTGAAGATGAGGACCGTCGGAGAAATCGCTTTGAAGCGGCCCAGCACCTGGGTCTTCACGAAGTCCGCCGGAAGCGAGGGAAGGCTCGACTTCAGAAGCTTTCCGACGTAGCTCTTGTCACCGAACACGAGCGATCAGTCCATCTTCCTGCGATCCCGTATCGTTTTCGCGGGGACTCCGGCGGCGGTATGGTACGCGGGGACGCTTTCGAGCACCACGGCGCCAGCGCCAATTATAGCCTGTTCGCCGACGAAAACTCCGCCCGCTACGACGGCATGGGCCCCGAGCCAGGAACCGTCGCCGATGTGTATGGGAAGCCCGATCCGTCCCTGCTTCGAGACGGGCACGTCGACGCGGTCGTGCATGTGGTCCCCCCCGACGAGGTACACGTAGGCGGCGAGCATCACGTCTTTCCCCACTCGGACTTCGTCGGCGGCGAAGATCTCGCAATTGAAGCCCAGGTTCGCCCCCTGCTCGAGGTGGATGTAGCCGTTCTTGCTCGAGAGGATGGTGTTGCGCCCGAGAAAAACGCCGTCCTCGAGAACGATTCCCCGGTTATCGATCCCTTTCGCGTCGAGAAGCACGTTGTCGTCGACCACGACGTCGCTTCCGATGCGGATCTTGTGCGGATGCCTCAGAACGACGTTCTGGCCGAAGGTGACGTTGCTCCCGCAGGCGCCGAGGAGGAGCGGGTAGAGCTTCGAGCGCAGAAAGAGTCCGAGAGCGCCAGGAACCCACGAGGAGACGAGCATCACCAGCTCGTACCGCAGCACGGACCCGATGGTGGCCTTCCCCACCACGAGCTCGGCGTACTTCCGCAGCTTCGATTTCCCGGCGTCGGCGATCTCGCTCTGGGCGACCTGGATTCGGCGGTCGTTCGGCTGCGCTTCGGTCGACATCGATCCGCTCACTCTAGATCCATCCCGCCTTCCGATACCACTCGAGCGTCCGGGAGATTCCCGTCTTCAGGTCGACGCTCGGTTCCCAGCCGAGGATGCGCCGCGCCTTTTCGATGCGGAAGGCCCGGTTCTTGAGGTAAAAGTCGAGCCTTCGCCGGTGGAGTGGCGGCTCGATGCCGAGGGGACGGCACACGTCCTCGCAGAGCGCGGCAGCGGCGTAGAGCGGTCCCGCGGGCCAATGAAACCGCGGAGGCGGCACGCCAGCGTTCTCGGCAATCAGGCCAACGAGATCTTCGACCGACGTGTGCTGCGCGCCGGCCAGAATGAACGCTTCGCCGACGGCGCCCGGAGTGTCGGCCGCTCTCATGAATCCACGCGCGACGTCCTCCACGTGCGTGAGGTGGTACGAAACCTGGCCCGTGCCGATCATGGGAAAACGCCGCCGGGCGACGCCTTTGAAGAGCTTCAAGAACCGCCGGTCCCCCGGACCGTAGATACCGACGGGCCTGAGGATGACGGCGCGAAGCCCGCGATCTCGATGGAGCGCGAGGACGATTCGCTCCGCTTCGACCTTCGTTCGCTGGTAGATGTCGCCAGGGTTGTACGGCGCGCTTTCGTCCGCTACTCCCTGGACCTCGCCATGCACCCCACAGGTGCTGCAGTAAAGAAACGGAATGTCCTCCGCGAGCGCGGCTTCGGCAAGCCTTCGCGTTCCGAGGACGTTGACGTCGTGGTAGTGAGAGTCCGGGAGTTTCGCTTCCCGATAGACAGCGGCGACATGGAACACCCGATCGACTCCCGCGACCGCGCGCCGCAGTCGCGCCTCATCCGAGAGGTCTCCCTCGAAGGGCTCGATCTCGACGCCGTTCAGACCGGCGAGCGAGCTCGACGGACGAACCAGGGCCCGCACCTCGCTCCCCGACTCGACCAGCATGCGGGCCAGGTGGCTTCCCGTGAACCCGCTCGCGCCCGTGACCAGGACTTTCAACGATTCCTCCGGCGGGAGTCAGGATATCTCATTCGTTTCCTGGACTTGACTGACACCTTTTGCTAGGCTTGGTTGTTTTAACCAAAACAATATGGAGGTTATTCCCCCAGCATGAGGACCCAACTGCGACGAAGGCCGACCACGCTCCCCTTCGGGGTGGCGACCATCGCCCTGACTCTCGCCCGGTGCGAAGATAGCGGCAACAACAACGGCACCGGATCGACCGCCACCATCACCGCCCCCGGTGTCGTTGAGCCGAACGGTCCAACGCCCATCGGCGACAACCAACCGGCGCTCACCGTCACGAACGCGACCGTCTCGACGGGCGCGACTCCGACCTACTCCTTTCAAGTAGCCACCGACCAGGGCTTTTCGAGCACCGTCGCGCAGGTGAGCGGCATCGCGCAGGGCTCGGGACAGACCAGTTGGGAAGTGAGTCCGGCTCTGAACGAGGGCGCTTACTTCTGGCGCGCCCGCGCGGAGGCGTCGGGCACGACGGGCCCCTATTCCCAGGTCGCGCAGTTCGCGATACTCGGAACGCAGCCCGGACCCGGCGAGACCCTCGTCGTGTTCGACGACCTGACGGACGGGTCGACCCTCGCGACCGATCGGGAGGGTGGAACGTTCACCGCCCAGGGTTGGAGGGTCAATGACAACCACGACTTCCTCCGCTACGAGGTACCTCCCGTCGACAACGGGTACGTCCAGTGGCAGAACGTCGGGCTGACTCCCCAAGGCGTCAACGACGCCTCGCACATGCTCTTCGGGATGTGGGATCCAACGGCGGGGGGCTTCCGGCAGAACGCGTTCCGTGTGCACGTCCAGAAGCTCTGGGGTCCTACGCACAATCCTCCTTACATCCGTTTCCGGTGGATCTCGCAGGGACGCGAGGAAGAAGCCGGGTCCAACTTCACCAGCTGGAATCCCTCCCAGGTATATACCTGGAGGGTCGACTGGGGTCCCTCGTCCTCCGGCGGCGCATTCACGGCGAAAGTGCTGCTCGACGGCATCGAGATCATGTCGCTCCGCTACGGACACGCCTATCAGCCCGATACCCAATGGATCGAGCTCGGCGTTCAGGAACGCCATGAATCCGTGATCGACGCCATTTACAGAAACTTCACCGTGGTGAGACGCTAGGAGTATGAGCATTCCCAACAAGGTTCTCACAGCTTCTTTTCTCGCCCTCGTTTCGACCTCGTGCGGCGACGAGTCACCGAGCACTCCGACGGTGACCGTCGGCGCTCCGGGAATCGTCAGCCCGGCGGATGGCGCCCAGGTCGGGGGGCAGGTCACTCTCACCGTCTCGAACGCTTCGGTAACCGGCGGATCTGGACCCGTTCGCTACTCGTTTCAGATCTCGACCGATTCCGGTTTCGCCACGGTTATCGCTCAGGCGAGTGACATCCCCGAAGGAACGGGAGGGCAAACCTCCTGGACGGTCGGCTCGGAGCTCGCGAGCGGCGATTTCTATTGGCGCGCGAGGGCGACTTCCGGCACGACCCAGGGCCCATTCTCCGCGTCCGCCAGGGTTCGATTTCAGGGGCAGGCGCAAACCGGCGGGGCGACCGACGTCGTCCTTCTCTTCGACCCGCTCACGAACGGGACGACTCAGGGCGATCGCGGCGGCGGCCAGCTCACCCCCGAGGGATGGCTGGTCGAGGCGTCCTCGAACTTCATCGTCTACGACATGCCGACCATCGAGACGGGATTTCTCGAGTTCGACGTCAAAGGCCTCGACATCCGCAACGCCACGCGGGACGCCCGGCACCTCTTCTTCATGTGGGACCCGAGCCTCGGAAGCGACATGACCGGGAATCGATTCCGCGTGAGCCTCCAGAAGCTGGACAACCGCAGCTCCATCAACGACCGTTGGCTTCGGCTGCGATTCATTTCCCAGGGGCGGCAGATCGACGTCGGGAGCTCGTTCCGCGCCTGGGAGCCTACTCGGACGTTCCGCATCCGTTTCGAGTGGGGCGCCGAGAGCAACGGGAACTTCGCACGGCAGTTCATCGACGGCGACCAGATTTTCTTCTTCGAGTACCCGAGGCCGTACATCCCCGCGATCCATCGGATCGAGCTCGGGGCCGCGGCCCGGGCTGAAACACCGGAGGGCGCGATCTACTCGAACGTGGCGATCGGAACCAGATAGTTCATAGTTCTCGGTCTCGGCTCGGTCTCAAATGGAAACGCCGACCCCGAGTCTAGGACTGAGAACTGAGAACCGGGAACTGAGAACTATTGGTCTAGCTTCTCGCGAATCGCGTACCGGGGGGCGCTGTTCTCATGGTAGCTCCGCGCCTGGAGCTCTCCGAGGAGGCCCAGGCTCACGAGCTGGACTCCGAAGACCATGAGGAGCGCCGCGAGAAGGAGGAGCGGCCTTCCGGCGATGGGCTGCCCCAGCCCGAACTTCACCCAGGTCAGGTAGCAGCCAAGGGCGAAACCGACCGCTCCCGCCGAGAGGCCGGCGAGGCCGAAGACCTGAAGCGGCCGGTGCGAGAAATCGAGGAGAAACTTCACCGTGATGAGGTCGAGGACGACCCGCACCGTCCGGGAAATGCCGTACTTCGACTGCCCGGCGCGCCTCTCCCGGTGGCCGACGACCATCTCGTCGATCGAGACGCCGAAGCCACTGGCGACGGCCGGGATGAAACGGTGCATCTCGCCGTAGAGCTGCAGGTTCTTCACCACTTCCGAGCGAAAAGCCTTCAAGGTGCAGCCGTAGTCGTGGAGGTGGACTCCCGTGGTGACCGAGATGAGCCAGTTCGCGATTTGCGACGGAAGCGTTCTGGCCAGGTAAGCGTCTTTTCGATCCTTCCGCCAGCCGCACACGATGTCGAATCCCGCGTCCAACCGCTCGACCAGGCGCGGGATGTCTTTGGGATCGTTCTGCAGGTCGGCGTCGAGGGTCACGATCACCGGAGCCCTCGCTTCCGCGAAACCCGCGGCGAGGGCGGCGGTCTGACCGAAGTTCTTTCGGAACCGGACCACGCGCACGCGCTCGTCCCGATGATGCAGCGATTTCAGGAGCGCGAAGCTCGCGTCGGTCGACCCGTCGTCGACGAACAAGAGCTCGTACCGTTTTCCGAAGGGCTCGAGCGCCGCGGTCAGCTCCTGATGAAGCGCGGCCAGGTTCCCCTCTTCATTGAAGACGGGAACCACCACCGAAATTTCGGGCTCCGGCGCATGAAGTCGGGACGACGCGTCCTTCCAAGGCCACTACGGCGCGCGTTTCCGTATCGGAGGCCATCTGGCGGAAGTATATACTACCGCTGACAAGACCCCATGGCCAAGGTCACTCTCGACGAGGTGCGGAAGCTCGCGGCCCTCGCCCATCTCGCCCTGACCGACGAAGAGTGCGCCTCCTTTACCCGGGACCTCGAACGGATCCTGGAGTACGCAGAGAGCCTTCAGTTACTCGATACGAAGGACGTCGAGCCCACGTCGCACGCGCTCCTCGAGAGAGGACTCGAGGGCGAAGGAAGTTTCCGCGACGACGAGCCGCGGCCGGGACTCGAACGAGAGCGGCTCCTCGAGCGCGCTCCCGATGCCGGGGATGGCCTGTTCAAGGTGCCCCGGGTGCTCCCGTGAGCCCCTGGGAGCTTTCGCTCCGCTCGCTTCGCGATCGTCTGGCCGAAGGCGAGCTCTCGGCGGAAGAGACCACGCGGGCGTTCCTCGATCGCATCGCGGCGAAAGACCGTGAGCTCGGAGCGTTTCTTCTTTCGCTCACCGATTCCGCGCTCGAGCGAGCGCTCTCGCTCGACCGGCTGCCTCGCGACGAGCGAGGTCCCCTTCACGGCGTTCCCATCGCCGTGAAAGACATCATCGCCGTCGAGGGCACCCGCACCACCGCGGGCTCGCGCATTCTGGAAGACTACGTCTCTCCCTATAGCGCAACGGTAATCGAACGACTTTCCGCCGCAGGGGCGGTCATCTTGGGAAAGACGAACCTCGACGAGTTCGCGATGGGCTCGTCCACCGAGAACTCCGCATTCCAGATCACGAGGAACCCGTGGAGCCCGGACCGGGTTCCGGGAGGCTCGAGCGGAGGATCGGCCGCGGCGGTGGCCGCGCGCCTCGCGCCAGCGGCGCTCGGAACCGACACCGGAGGCTCGATCCGCCAGCCCGCCGCGCTCTGCGGTGTCGTCGGGCTGAAGCCGACCTACGGCCGGGTCTCGCGATATGGCCTGGTAGCGTTCGCCTCCTCCTTCGATCAGATCGGACCGATTGCGAGGACCGCGGAGGACGCAGCGCTCCTCCTCGAGATCTTGGCGGGCGCGGATCCAAGGGACTCCACCTGCTCGACTCTTCCGGTGCCCCGGTATACGGAAGAGATCGGCCAGGATGTCAGGTCCTTGCGAGTCGGTATTCCGCGCGACGTCGTGGGCGAAGGTGTCGAAAGAAGCGTACTCGACGCCTTCTCGAAAGCATCCGAGGAGCTCTCGCGGCTCGGAGTAACGCTCGAGGACGTGTCGCTTCCCGCCGCGAAGCACGCCGTCGCCTGCTACTACCTTCTCGTGACCGCGGAAGCGAGCAGCAACCTCGCCCGCTTCGACGGCGTCCGCTACGGCCTCCGGAGCTCGCAGCTCGGGTCTTCATGAAATGATGAGCGCCACGAGGGACGCCGGTTTCGGTCAGGAGGTGAAGCGCCGCATCCTGCTCGGCACCTTCGTTCTCTCCGCGGGTTACTACGACGCCTACTACGAGAAGGCGCAGAAGGTCCGGAGCCTCGTGGCCCGCGACTTCGCCCGCGCGTTCGAGAGAGTGGACGCCGTCCTTCTCCCTACGAGCCCCGAGCCGGCCTTTCCCATCGGCTCGAAGTCCGAGGACCCTCTGTCCATGTATCTGGCGGACGTGTTCACCATCACCGCGAACCTCGCGGGAGTTCCGGCGGTGAGCTTCCCCGCAGGCTTCGATTCGGCAGGACTACCGATTGGCGTCCAGCTCGTGGGACGGCACTTCGACGAGAGCACCATCCTGAGGCTCGCCCACGCGTTCCAGGGGGCGACCGACCATCACGAGAAGCGTCCGCCGATGGCGAGCACTCCAGCTAGGTGACCGCAGCCTCTTTCGAGCGGATCCAGACGTAGACGGGCACACCGGCCATCAGAAAAATGAACCCCCAGTAGACGATTTCCTGGCCGGCGCCGGCGATCGCCCAGAGCGAGTAGGCGAAGGCGGCGATCGACAGCACGACGCCGCCTCCCAGGCGCTTTCCCGAAAAGCGCGACGGGTCCTTGAGGTAGATCATGATCTCCGACATCGTGCAGAAGGTATAGGGAACGAGGGTGTTGAGCGTCGCGAGGAGAATGATGAAGGTGAACTGCTGCACCAGGCTCTTGTTGTAGTTCATCACCATGAGGATGCTGGCGAGGATGCTCGAGAACACGAGGCCGAACGCGGGAGTGTTGAACTTCGACACTCTTCCGAACTGCTCTGGAAACAGGCGATCCCGCGCCGCGGCGAGAGGAATCTGCCCCTGAAGGAGCAGCCAACCGTTGATCGCACCGAAACACGACACCACCGCGCCGAGCGCAACGAAGGTGCCCGCCCAAGGTCCCCACATCTTGACCGCGGCGTCGGCGAAGGGCGCGTTCGACGCTCCGAGCTGCGCCGGGGGGATGACTCCCATCACCGCGATCGTGCCGAGGATATAGACGAAGGCCGCGAGACCCGTCCCGAGCAAGGTGGCCCGGGGGATGGTGCGCTCGGGATCGATCACGTGCTCGGCGGGTGTCGTGCCGGACTCGAGGCCCAGAAATGCCCAGAGCGTGAGGGCCACGGTCGAGGTGATGGCGCCGAACGTCGATTGATCGGTGGCGTTGAACGGCGTGAAGTTCGCGCTATCGACGTAGAGAAGACCGACGGTCGAGAGCAGCGAGCAGAGGCAGGAGCTTCAGCACCGTGGTCACGAGCTGCACCATTCCCGCCACATGGACACCGATGACATTCACCCAGGTCAGGATCCAGAGGGTCGCAAGCCCCACCACCCCCGCGAGAATGTTGTCTCGTCTTGAGCGCACTCCAGAAGAACGACAGGTAGCTGACGAATGCGACGGCGATGGCGGCGTTCGTGGTCCAGATGGAGATCCAGTAGCCCCACGCCACGAGAAACCCGGGGAAGTCACCAAACCCCTCGCGGGTGAACGTGTACGGACCGCCGGATTTCCGCACGATGCGGCTCAAGCGCGCGAAGACGAGCGCGATCAGGGTTGCGCCCGCCGCTGAGACCAGCCACCCCACGATGCTCACGGCGCCGAACGGACCGAGCGACGCCGGCAGAAGGAAGATGCCGGAGCCGATCATGTTCCCGACCACGAGAGCGGTCACCATTGCGAGGCCGAGCTTTTTTTCCGCCATATTCGGCGGCTACCCTATCACTAACCCGGCTCGTTACCGAAATGGTCCCATCCGGACGGAGACAAGGATTGGACCGTCCCGTCCCGGCGAGCGAGCTCCACTTGGTCCCCTTCCGTTGCCTCACCGATGCGAGTCACGGCGACGTCTGTCTCTGTACGCAAGCGCTCGAGCTTCGTTTCGCTGCCGCTCGTGAACAGGAGCTCGTAGTCCTCTCCCCCGCCGATCGCCGAGAACGTCGGGATCCCGCTTCCACCATCGCTCCCAGGCCAGAAGCCCCGGCGATATCGGAAGAGCGGTCTCCTCGATGCGGGCGCCGACGCCGCTCGCTCGGCAGAGGCGGTGAAGGTCCAGGGCGAGGCCGTCGGAAACATCGATTGCCGCCGTCGCGAGCCTCCGCCGATTGAGCTCGCGCCCGAGGGCCACGCGTGGCTCAGGGTCGATATGGGCGCGGATGCAGGCCTCGGAGAGGGCGGTGGGGCCGCCTCGCAACGTCTCCGGGACGACGAGACCCCCTCCCGGCGCCAGGACCGCCCCCTGCTCGAGGAGCTTCAAGCCGGTCGACGATGCGCCAATCTTGCCGGAAAGGTAAATCCCGTCCCCCGGCCGCGCGCCCGAACGGCGAAGAGCGCGCTTCGAGACCGTCGCACCCGCGACCGTCACATCGATGAAGATCCCGCCGGGAGAAGAGGCGAGGTTCCCCCCCACGAGGCTCATGCCGAGCTCCCGGGCGCGCTCGTGGACTCCTTCGACCAGCTGCCACAACGCCTCGACCTCGCTCTCGCGAGGCACTCCGAGCGACAGGAGGACCGAGAGAGGCTCTCCTCCCATGGCGGCGATATCACTCGCGCTCACGGCCACCGCCTTTCGCCCGAGAAAGCGCGGCGGCATCCACCGTCGCGAGAAATGCACACCTTCGACGAGCGCGTCCGTCGTCAGTAGGAGGCGCTCACCTTCCGGTGGCTCGACGATCGCCGTGTCATCCCCAATCCCGAGAATGACGTTCCCACCGGATGCGGGAAAGCGTTTCTGCAGCTCTCGGAGGAAGGCGTCCTCTCCGAGATCTTTCAGGCGCATCGGGTCGTGGCCCCGCCGTGCCGTGTGAGGGATTCTACTTGAACCACCCGTTAAGGTCAGGGCCCGCCCGGCCGTCGTCGCGAGCTCCCCCGAAGGGAGCCCCTGCTCGGACCGGCCGGATTGAGCCCCGTTCAAATAGATGTTGGCTCAAACGAAATACCTCATCACGCGCACGGCAGGGCATAACCCGAACCGCGCCTAGGAAAGGGCGGGCGATGTTTCCGTCGGCTCGCGCAAAGACTCGTCGAGCGCCGTCAGAAGCTCGCGCGCCGTCGTCTCGAGGCGCGCCTCGCCCGAGACGTGCCGCTCTTTCAGCTTGAAGAGCTCATCGGCGATGTTGACCGCTGCCAGGACCGCTACGCGAAGCGAATCTGCCGTCGCGGTCGACTCCGAGAGCGTTCTCATCTTGCTATCGACGTATCGCGCCAGGTCCTCGACGTAGTTTCCGTCTTCCTCGGCCCTCAGGCTGTAGCTCTGTCCGAAGATGGTGACCGAGACCAGGCTTCCGCCGGTTTTGGCGCTCCCTCGTTTCCGCGTTTCGCTCATAGCCCGCTCATTCTAAGCGAAGCGAGCGTCCGACTAAAGATCTATCCGCTCGATTCGCTCGAGAAGGTTCTGGACCTTGGCGCGGATGATCTTTCGCTCGTCCCGGAGCTGCTGGAGCTCCTCGTGGACTTCCTCTCCCGCGGCGGCGGGTGCCGGCGTCACTCCGGGCGGAGGCGAGGACGGGAGCGCGCCGAGCTTCCGGTGCAGCTCCGCTATCTCGGAAGTGAGAGAGTAATTCGCCTCGCGAAGCTCGCCGATGAGCTTCGTCGCCCGCTCGACCCGGTCCCGCAGCTCCGCGAGAGGGCCCGCGGTGTCGTCGGCGTTCGGCTTTTTCTCCGCCACGGCTTCGACTCGAGCGAGACGGGCTCAGCCGCCGGTGAGCGATTGACGAGCGACCGTAACCAGCTCCGAGAACGCTTTGTCGTCGTGGATGGCGAGCTCGGCGAGCTGCTTCCGGTTCAAGTCGACCTTGGCTTTCGAAAGGCCGGCCATGAACGTGCTGTACGACATCTCGTGGGCGCGCGCCGCGGCCCCAATGCGAACGATCCAGAGGCTGCGGAAGTCGCGCTTCTTTTCCCTGCGGCCGCGGTACGCCGATACCAGGGCCTTGTCGACCGACTGCTTGGCGGAGCGATAGAGCTTGCTTTTGGTGGCGCGAAAACCCTTCGCGAGCTTCAGCACCTTGCGGCGCCGGTCGCGGCGGTTGGTACCTCTTTTTACTCTAGGCATCTCTCGAGAATCTCCAGCCCGCTCCTTCCAGCGGTCTCCTCATCAGGAGTACGGAAGAAGCGGCGAAATGAACGAATGGTCGGCTTTGGAAACCAGGGTCGACTTCCTCAGCCTCCGCTTTCGATGTCGTGTCTTCTTGGTCGCGATGTGCTTGGCGAAGGCATGGCTGCGCTTCAACTTTCCCGTAGCCGTCCTGCGGAAGCGCTTCGCCGCCCCTCGATGGGTCTTCAGTTTCTTTTTCAAGAGCTACTCCAATCCCTCGATGTTTTCGCCGTTCGTCTCCACCGCGACCCGGGCGGGGGCGCCGCCGCCGTCCCGGGCGGATTTCAACTTCTCCACGATGGACTTTTTCGGCGAAACGATCTGGTACATCTGGTTGCCTTCCATTCCCGAACGGTTCTCGACGAGCGCGATCTCCTTGAGCTCCGTCGCCAAACGATCGAGGATCCGGACACCCAGCTGACCGTGCGATCGCTCTCTTCCGCGGAACATGATGGTGGTCTTCACCTTGTTCCCTTCCATCAGGAACCGCTCGACGTGGTTCTTCTTGAAGTTGTAATCGTGCTCGTCGATCTTGACCCGAAACTTGATTTCCTTGACCTGGATCTGCTTCTGGTGCTTCTTCGCTTCGTGCGCGCGTTTGTTTTTCTGGTAAAGGTATTTGCCGTAGTTCATGATCCGGCAAACCGGCGGGTTGGCCTTGGCGACGATCTCGACCAGATCGAGCTCTCGTTCTTTCGCCATTCGAAGCGCGTCTTCGGGCCTCACGATGCCCACCTGCTCGCCGTTCTCGTCGATGAGACGTATTTCTCGCGCGCGGATCCTCTCGTTCACTCGGGTCGATCTATCGATTTCGCACCTCCTGGACTACATCCTGCAAACTCGTACTCTCCTGGGGGGACATTATGCTTTGGGGGCCGGGCGATTGCCACTATGAGCGCTATTCCGCAATCGACCTCTCACGAGAAAGGCGGATGAGCGATTCGGCGAGATCCTCGATCGTCGACGGACCGAGGTCCCCCGTCTTGCGGTTCCGGACGGCGATCGTTCCCGACTCCATCTCTTTGTCGCCCACCACCAGCATGAACGGCACTTTCTTCAGCTGGGCTTCGCGAATCTTGAAGCCCACTTTTTCCGCCCGCGAATCGACGCCGACACGCAGTCCGCGCCCGCGGAGGGTCGCGCCGATGCTTTCGGCGTACTCGTGGTGTTTCTCGGTAATCGGGAGCACCAGCGCCTGGAGCGGGGCGAGCCAAAGCGGGAAGGCTCCGCCGGTGTGCTCGATGAGGACGGCCATGAAGCGCTCGAGCGAGCCCAGGATGGCGCGGTGGAGCACCACCGGCCGCTTGCGGGTGCCGTCATCAGCGGCGTAGTAGAGATCGAACCTTTCGGCCTGATTGAAGTCGAGCTGTATGGTCGCGCACTGATGAGTGCGGCCGATCGCGTCTTCGACGTGGAAGTCGATCTTGGGACCGTAGAAGGCTCCGTCGCCCGGATTGACCTTGTAGCGGGTCTTGGTCTTCTCGAGCGCTTTCACCAGGGCCGCTTCCGCGTCCTGCCACTGCTCGTCGGTCCCCATGGAGCTCCCGGGCCGCGTCGCCAGATCGATCCGGAATCCCTGGAAGCCGAAATCCTCGTAGACTTCCCGCGCGAGCAGGATCAGATCCGAGACTTCGCTCTCGATCTGCGCCGGCGTGCAGTAGATGTGAGCGTCGTCCTGGACGAAGGAGCGAACGCGGGTGAGTCCGGAAAGCACTCCCGAGCGCTCGTAGCGATGGCAGTGCCCGAACTCCGAAAGACGCAGTGGAAGCTCGCGGTAGGAGCGGAGCGAGGACTCGTAGACCATCGCGGCGCCGGGGCAGTTCATCGGCTTGATGCCGAACTCCGCTTCGTCCGACTCGACGAAGTACATGTTCTCCCGGTAGTGGTCGAGATGGCCGCTGCGGCGCCAGACGTCCGTGTTCATGATCAAGGGCGTCTTGATTTCCTGATAGCCGCGCCGGTCCAGCTTTTCGCGCATGTAGTCGACGAGGCCGTTCACGACGCGCAAGCCGTTCGGAAGCCAGAACACCTGCCCCGGGGCCTCCTGGCGGATGACGAAGAGGTCGAGCTCGCGACCGAGCTTCCGGTGATCGCGCTTTTTCGCCTCGTCGAGGCGGGTCAAATGCTCGGCGAGGCTCTTCTGGTCGTAGAACGTGGTGGCGTAGATCCGCTGCATCGGGGCGTTCGATTCCTCGCCCTTCCAGTAGGCGGCGGAGCTGCCCAGCACCTTGATCGCCTTGATGACGCCGCTCGCGGGTACGTGCGGGCCCTCGCAGAAGTCGTAGAACTTTCCCAGACGATAACAGGAAACGACGTCGCCGCCCTTCTCGTCGACCAGCTCCTGCTTGAAGGGCTGGCCGAGCTCCTCGAACCGGGCCACGGCGTCCCGCTTTTTCACTTCCTCGCGCTCGAAGGGAATGTTCTTCGACGCGAGCTCCTTCATCTTCTCTTCGACTTTCTCGAGGTCCTCGGGGGTGAACGGACGGGAGACCGCGAAGTCGTAGAAGAAGCCCCCTTCGATGGGTGGTCCCACCCCGTATTTCGCCTCCGGAAAGAGCTCCGTGACAGCCGCCGCCATCAGGTGCGCCGAGCTGTGCCGGAAGATCTCGAGGGTCTCGTCGTCGCGAGGCGTGAGGATGCGGACCGACGCGCTCTCTTCGATGCCTCTCGAAAGATCGAAGGGCTCTCCGTTGACGACGGCAGCGATGGCCTGCCGCGCGAGCCCGGCGCTGATGTCCTCGGCGATCTTCCGCGGGGTAACCCCGGCGGGATACTCTCGCGCGCTCCCGTCGGGAAGCGTGATGCTGATATTCTCGCTGCTCATTACCGCCTAAAAAAAATTGAGTCCGCGCGAATCCGCAGAGCGGACCGGCGCGGACGACGCCTCGGAAGTGGTAGGCGCGGGCGGATTTGAACCGCCGACTTCTACCGTGTCAAGGTAGCGCTCTCCCCCTGAGCTACGCGCCTATCGACTCCAATCCGCAAGGATAGTAGCAGCGCGCCCCTCCTGGTGTCAAGACAACAAACACAAATTTCACAGAGAGATACGGAAAAAGGGAGGTCCGGCGGTCGGTTTCTCGTCATTGACGGAAGGTACCCGCGCGGCCATAATGTTCAAAATCCGGCGAATCACTCTCGAGACGATGGCAACGACTCCGCGGCGCCCTTCCCCGACCCTGGAGTCGAGCTCCATTCCCAACCTCATCTCGATCCTGAAGCGCCAGGGACTCCTCGGCCACGAAGAGGAAGAACAGCTGCTGCGGGTCATCAAAGTGCAGCAGATCTCCGAGGAGGCCGCGCTCAAGCGCATGGGCAAGCACGGCGAGGACGAGATAACGCAGGCGGTCGCCCGCGAGGCCAACCTTCCTTACTTGAAGATCAATCCGCTCGATCTCGACCTCGACGTGGTCACGAGCGCCCTTCCGGCACCTTTTGCTCGCAAGCACACGATGTGCGCCGTCTCGAAGCACGGGACGACGGTGACTCTCGCGATCGCCAACCCCTTCAACCGGTCCCCGCTTCGAGACCTCCAGCAGTTCGGGGGGCTCGAGGTCAAGCTCGTGGTCGCCTCTCGTACCGACATCGAGATGGTGAACAAGGGCTTCTACGACCTCAAGAGCTCGCTCAAGGCCGCGGAGACCCAGCTCACCGAAGGCCGCGTCTCCGCCATCGACGTCGGAAACCAGGAGTTCCTCTCCGGCCCTGGCGTCGAGATGGACCCCACGACGCAGCCGGTCGTTACCGCCCTCGACAGCATGTTGACCCACGCCTTCGATCAGAGGGCGTCGGACATCCACATGGAGCCGAAGCGGAACATCGCGCTCGTGCGCCTGCGAATCGACGGAGTGCTCCATGACGTCCACGTGATTCCGAAGATCGTCTACCAGGCGGTGGTGAGCCGGGTGAAGATGCTCGCGGGACTCAACATCGCCGAAAAGAGACGTCCTCAGGACGGTCGCATCAAGAGGAGCGAGGGAGCCAAGGAGATCGAGATTCGCGTATCCACCATGCCCACTGTCTTCGGCGAGAAGGCGGTCCTGCGCATCTTCGATCCCGACATTCTCTTGAAGTCGATCCAGGAGCTCGGATTCTCGGAGTCGGAGCTCCCCGTCTTTACACCGTTTCTCGAGCACCGCGAGGGAATCGTCCTCGTCACCGGCCCCACGGGTAGCGGCAAGACCACCACTCTCTACTCCGTCCTCAAGCATCTGTCGGGGCCCGAGGTGAACATCGTCACCATCGAAGATCCGGTGGAGCTGGTGTATGACGATTTCAATCAGGTCCAGATAAAGACGGATATCGACGTCACCTTCGCCAACACCATCCGCACCGTCCTGCGGCAGGACCCGGACATCATCATGGTCGGCGAGATCCGCGACACCGAGACCGCGGAGATGGCGATCCAGGCGGCCTTGACCGGCCACCTCGTCTTCTCGACCCTCCACACGAACGACGCCCCATCGGCGATCACCCGGCTCCTCGACCTCGAGTGCCCGCCGTTTCTCATCACCTCGACCCTCCTCGGGGTCCTCGCGCAGCGGCTCGTCCGAAGCATCTGCGCGAAGTGCGCCGAGGACTATCGGCCGACGGAGGAGGACGCGATGGCTCTCAACGCGCCCTTCGAGAAGATCCAGGGGCACACCTTCCGGCGCGGAAAGGGCTGTATCCACTGCCGCCAGACCGGCTACCACGGCCGGTCGGGAATCTACGAGATCATGCCCATCTCGCGGAAGATCCGGAAGCTGATCATTGGAAAGACGCAGAGTCCCGAGATCGTCAAGACGGCGCGAGAGGAAGGAATGCGCACGCTTCGCGAGTCAGCGATCATGAAGCTCGTGAGCGGGCTCACGACCGTACAGGAAGTCATCCGGGTTACGGGGCGAGGCTAATCAGTGATCAGTATGATCAGTAATCAGTGGACTGTGCTGAGCTCAGCGCCGCGCCTCCGACTGATCACTGATCACTGTCACTGATCACTGTTCCGCGAAGTGCATCGCTTCGAAGCGGCGCACGATCGTCGCTCCGTCGCGCCACTCGTCGGGCGTTAGGCCGCCTTTGCGGCAGGTCTCCCTCAAGAACTCCTCCCGAGTCCAGCCTCGTCTCACCGCCACTTGCGGCAGTAGCAGGCCGCGGGAGCTACCGCGCTCGATCAGCAGTCCGTCCCGTCCGATTACGATCTGCGTCGGGTCGGTGACCACTTCCGGGGGCGCGAGCACGGTGAGGCCGATCGTGAGCTTCGGAACCTCTTCGGGGGATACCGGCCCGAAACGGGGGTCGTCGAGCGCCGCGGCGACCACGGCGCGGCGGGTCAAAGCGAGGACTCCCTCGTCGCGCCGAAAGTACCCGATACAGCCCCGGAGCTCGCCTTCGAGCTCGAGGGTCGCGAAGACGCCGCCTAGCGGATGAAGCCACTCGACCTCGTGTTCGACATAGCCTTGCGTATCGAGGCCGAAGTGCCGTTCGAGCTCGCGCCTCGCCGCTTCGAGAAGCCTTCGACCTTCCTCCGAAACAGTCAAGCGGCACCGTAGAAAGCGGCCGCCGCGTATCCGACGACGGAATCCGTATCACCGCTCGCGTCCCCGGAATCGCCGTAGGCCACGACTTTCGAGCGGATCGCGCCGAGCTCCTGTGCCGCCATCATGACCGCCACCATCGGCCCTCCGCCGCAGGCGTGCCCTCTTTCTTCCTGCAGGAGCCGCGCGAGGCCGAGCGCATCGAAACGCTCGATTCGATCGAGGACCTCGGAGTCGAGCTCGCCTGCACGGCCCCGGCTTTCGTAGTGAGAGAGATCGGAGCTCGCGACGATCAGCACGGGATACGCGGCTTCGGAGACCGCCCCCTTGACCGCGTGCGCGGCCGCTTCGATGTTTCGAGCGCTCTGCGTTCCCATCAGAACCGGCAGGATCCGAGCCTTCGGGAGGAGCTTCTGTATGAACGGGAGCTGCATCTCGAGGCAATGCTCGCTTCGATGAGCTTCCGGCATGGGTCGAGCTCTCGGAGTCGCGCGTTCGAACGAAGCCGCGAGATCGGAATCGACGGCCGCGAGGCCGAGCGGCGTCGCGAACGCCCCTTCCTCGTAGACCGCGAGCCCATCGAAGGCCACGCGATGAGAGGGGCCGAGAAGGAGCACGCTCTCGTAGGACCGACCCTCGACGAGGCGATACCCGGCGGCGGCGATCGGCCCGGAATACGTCAGGCCGGCGTGGGGTGAGATGAGGGCGGTGAGGTGTTCCCGAGCGTCGCTCTCCGGGGCCGCATCGAGCAGGCGCGCGACGGTCGCCTCGAGCTCCGACGGATCGCCCGGATACCACGTACCCGCGATGGGCGACTTGCGTACCATCGCGCCGGACATTCAGCTTTCCTCGAGGCCTCTCCGGCTTCGGAAGAACTGGAACAGAACCGCGCCCGCCCCGACCAGGAGGGCGGCGAAGAGAACGTTGCCCGCGTTCGCATGGAGGTAACTCAAAGCTTGGTCTCCGTATCGCACCGCAAGCCACGCCTCGCCGAAGTATCTCACCGTGCGCCCTAACGCGATGGCGAGGAGGAACCGGGGCACGCTCAGGCCGAGCGCTCCCGAAGACAGCACGAAAATCTTGAAGGGAAAGGGCGGCGGAAGGATCGACGGCACCAGCACGGCGAGAGCGCCGTAGCGCCGCACGAGCCCGAAGACCGATTGCAGCTTGCCTTTCGGGAATCGTTTCTCGAGAAACGAAAAGCCTTTCCATCGCGCGAGGCCGTAGAGAAGGCTCGCGCCCGCGACCGAGCCCAGCATCGTCATCAGGGCGTAGTAGAAGGCCCGCCGCGGAAATCGGGCTCCGAAGTACAGGAGGAGAGCGTCGTTGATCTCGGGAAGCGAAAGGAGGGACGAATCGAAGAACGCTATCCCGAAAAGGCCGAGCCCTGCCGTTTCGCTCGAAAGTCCTCGCACGAAAGCGTCCAGGCTCTCGGCGAAGCTCTCCATCTCGGAAGAGGAGAGAGCCGACTCAGTCGAGGGTCACCGGCACCCAGTTGAAGGTCGAAGTTCCTCCGATCACCCGTTCGATCCGGAGCAGAACGTCTCCGCCCTGCGGGACTTCCGCGAGGATCCGCTGCAAGTCGTCGACGCTCCGAATGGGCTCTCGATTCGCTTCGATGAGAATGTCTCCTCTCCGGAGCCCAGCAGCCTCGGCGGGACCATCGGGATCGACCTCGACGAGGACCACCCCGGCTTTGGAGCTGGCGTTCAATTCCCGCGCGAGCTGTGGCGTGAGGCTCTGACCGCTGATTCCGAGACGCCCTTTCTCGCCCTCGATGTCCGGAGGAGGAGCGGTGAACGCTTCTTCGACCGTCCGCTTCGCGACCGTGACCTTCGTCGAGGCGAGCTTCCCGTCGCGGTAATACTTCACCGCCACGGTTTCTCCCGGTCGGACGTCCGCCACGAGATGAACCAGATGGGTATTCGAGTCGACGGGTACGCCGTTCAGCTCGACGATGATGTCGCCCGCCTTCAGCCCCGCCTTCGCAGCGGGCGATTCCTCTCCGAGAATTTCGGAGATCAGAGCCCCGTGCTTGCCCTCCAACCCGAAGCTGCGAGCGAGCTTGGGATCGAGGCGCTGGATGCCGACACCCAGCCAGCCGCGGGTCACCGTTCCCTCGGAAACCAGCTGGTCGTAAATCCCCCGCGTCATGTTGGAGGGGATGGCGAAGCCGATGCCCATGCTGCCGCCCGAGTTGGAGATGATGTTCGAGTTGATGCCGACGACCTCCCCTTTCATGTTGACGAGCGGTCCGCCGGAGTTGCCTGGATTGATGGCGGCGTCGGTCTGGATGAAGTCGTCGTAGGCGCCCTGGTTGATGAAGCGGCCTTTCGCGCTCACGATCCCCGCGGTCACGGTGTGGCCGAACCCGAAAGGATTCCCCATCGCCAGCACCCACTCGCCGACCACGAGCCCATCGGAATCCCCGAACTCGACGTGGTGGAAGGATTCGTCGGCGTCATTCTTGATCTTGAGGACGGCAAGGTCGGTCGGGGGGTCGGTGCCGACCAGCTCGGCCTGGAACCGGCGCTCGTCGGAGAACTGGATCTCGATCTTGTCGGCATTCTCGACGACGTGGTTATTGGTGACCACGTAGCCTCGCTCGTCGATGATGACACCCGAGCCCAGGCTGCGGCGGCGCTGATCCTGCTGGTCGGGGAGGAAGCGCTCGAAGAACTCATCGAACGGACTTCCGGTGGGCGGATGAGGCACCTCGCCCGCTTTCTGCTCGGTGAACACGTTCACCACGGCCGGCTTCAGCGTCTCCGCAACCGATGCGAACGTCCGAGAGAGGTCGTCGACGCCCGGAAGGTCGGTGTCCTTCTCCCGCGCCGACGCTCTTGTCGCGTCTCGGTGGGGGAAGCCGTCAACCGAGCCGACGGGGGCGAGGGTTGCTCCTGCTCCGGCTGCCATCCGGACGTGGTGGGTCCGACGGCGACGACGAGCGCCGCGAAGAGCGCCGCGATGCCCGCGGCCAGAGCCAACGGGCGTAAAGGCCCGGAACGCTTCGAGTTCGTGGACGTGCTCATTGGGGGTTTCTCCAAGCCGGTTTCTTTTCGGAAAAAAGCAACCTCATTATAGCAATAGGCGGGAGCCCGTCAGCGGGTAAGCGCAATCATCTGCTCGTGGAGGCCTCCGTTCGACGCCACGATGGCGCCGCGCCGGTAGTGGAAGGGCCCGCCGGCGAGGTCCGTGACCCGACCGCCCGCCTCCTCGACGATGAGAGCGCCCGCCGCCGTGTCCCACGGACCGAGCTTCTCCTCCCAGAAACCGTCGAAACGGCCGGCCGCCACGTAACAGAGATCGAGCGCCGCCGAGCCGTCGCGACGGATGGCTCGGGACGCCCCCATGAAGCGAGAGAAGAGCCGCAGGTTTCCGCTCAAGTCCTCCTTGACGTCATAAGGAAACCCCGTGACCAGGAGCCCCTCGTCGAGCTTCTTCGTCGCCGAGACCGCGAGTCTTGCGGCCGTTGAGGAAGGCGCCTTTTCCTCGAGCCGCGGTGAAGAGCTCCTCCCGAGTCGGGTCGTACACCACGCCCGCCGTGACCTCGGAGGCTCCCACGGCTTCGCAGGCGATCGAGACCGCGAATACCGGATATCCATGGGCGAAGTTCGTCGTGCCGTCGAGGGGGTCGATGATGAAGCGGAAGCCGGACTCACCGCTCGCCTCTCCCCCCTCTTCCGCCAGAATCGAGGACCCGGGAAACCGGCGGTTCAGGATTCCGACCACTTCCTTTTCCGAAGCGACGTCGGCCTCGGTGACCAGATTCAGGGCGCCTTTGTAAGAGATGCGGAACTCGGTGCCGAAGTAGCCCTTGAGAATGTCCCCGCCGGCGAGCGCGGCTTCTATCAGAACGGCGAGCGGCTGTGGCCCTCTCGACAAATTCAGCGGCCGCCGTTCACCCGCTTCATCATGGTGACGCGAGTCCCCCGGTTCGGCTCGAAGCGGTAGCTCACCTCGTCCATGAAGTTCTTCATGAAAAAGATGCCGCGTCCGCTCGCCCGCAGGAGGTTCTCTTCCGCGAGAGGATCGGGGACTTTTTCCGGATTGAATCCCTCACCTTCGTCCTCGACGACCACGGTGAACTCCGGCGCGTCGTACTGGAAACGCACGATGACCCTCTTCCTGGGGTCGAGCTTGTTTCCGTGACGGACGGCGTTCGTGACGGACTCGCGGATGGCGACGCTCATCCAGTGGGCGGAGTCGGCATCGAAGCCTACCTGGGTCGACAGAGACTCGAATACGACCTGGACCAGGTCGACCATTTCGAAGCTGCTCTGAATGTCGATCGAAACGCTTCCCGGTTTGTCGCGGCTCGTCTCCAATTCGAAAGCTCCGAGGGCGTAGGCTACAGGAATCGAGGGCCCAACACAAGATCGCGGGCTCGCCCCCCCGCGAGCCCGCGTGTTACCATTCCTTCAATGAAATCGGAGCTTCGGGCACGGCTGCGCGGCCGTTTCGAGCCGCCGGGCGACAAGTCCATCGGGCACAGGCTCGCGCTTCTCGCCGCGATTGCTTCCGGCCGTTCGCGGCTCGAGGGGTTTCCCCCGGGGCAGGATTGCGCGTCCACCCTCGGGATCCTTCGCGCGCTCTCGATCGAGATCGCTCAGACCGAAGGTACGCGTCGAGATCGAAGGACGCGGACTTCGAGGTCTCGAAGCACCCCAGACGGCCCTCGACTGCGGGAACTCGGGCTCGACCGCGCGCATGGCTGCCGGCATCCTCGCCGGCCAGTCCTTCGAAAGCCGCCTGGTGGGGGACGAGAGCCTCTCGCGCCGCCCTTTCGACCGGATCGTGGTTCCGCTGACCCGAATGGGCGCCTCCGTCGAGACCCGCGAGGGCCGTCTTCCGATGACGATCGCCGGAGGTGGGAGACTCCGCGCGATCGACTACGAGCTTCCCGTCGCGAGCGCCCAGGTGAAGACCGCCGTGCTGCTCGCGGGACTCTACGCCGACGGCACCACGCGGGTGAGGGAGTCGCTTCCCTCGAGAAACCATACCGAGCTCGCTCTCCTGGCTTTCGGGGCCTCCCCCGTCGTGCGGCCCGGCGAGATCGAGATCGAGAGCCCGGCATCTCTTTCGCCGGGGAGACATCAAATCCCGGGAGATTTCTCGACCGCCGCATTCTTCATCGGTGCTTCGGCGTTCCTCGCGGGCTCTGAGCTCGTCGTCGAGAACGTGGGCCTCAATCCGACGCGCGCCGCGTTTCTCGACGCGCTTCGGGACATGGGCGCGGACATCGAGATCGAGGCGACTCCCGGCGTGAGCGAACCGCAGGGGCGGGTGGTGGTCCGTGGCCGGGAGCTTCACGGGGTCCGGATCCCGCGAGAGACAGTCCCGGCGCTCATCGACGAGCTTCCCATTCTCGCCGTGGTCGCGGCTTTCGCCTCCGGCGTCACGAGGGTCGAGGGAGCCTCCGAGCTTCGCGTGAAGGAGAGCGATCGTCTCGCTGCCATCGTCGAGGGTCTGCGCGGGCTCGGCGCCGACGTGACCGAGCTCGAAGATGGATTCGAAATTCGAGGGCGGACGGCCGCTCCGGGCCGCGCGGCTCCAGAGCTTCGGCGACCACCGGATGGTGATGGCCTGGGCCGTCGCCGCCCTCGGGATCGACGGAGAGTGCGACATCGACCACCTCGACCAGGTGAAGATCTCCTATCCGGGATTCTGGCAGACCCTCGGACGATTGGCGTGTTGAACGTGACCGTGGCTATCGGAACGGAGCGATTCTTCCTCGTGGGATTCATGGGCACCGGCAAGACGACGCTCGGCCGCGAGGTTGCCGAACGCATGGGTCTCCCCTTCGTCGACCTCGATCGAGCGGATCGAGGAATCGAGCGGAATGACCGTTCGCGAGATCTTCACGCGCGAGGGCGAAGACGCCTTTCGCCGCCGTGAGTCCGAGGCTCTCGCCCGAATCATCGAGGGGTCCGACCCCTTCGTGGTCGCGACGGGCGGCGGAGCTTTCACCGTCGCGGAGAATCGAAGCTCCATGAAGTCGGCGGGGATCGTCGTCTGGCTCGACGTTCCGCTCGGAGAGATCCTGACCCGGATCGAAGGAGCTCCAGCGGCGGTGCGGCCGCTCTGGAAGACCCCGGAAGAAGTTCGCGCGCTCCACGAGCAGAGACGAGCTTCTTATCAAGAAGCGCACCACCGCCTCGCGCTCGATGGCGCCGAGCCGCAAGAGGCCGTCGAGAGTCTTCACCGCCTGCTCCTCGAGTGTCGAAGGGTTTCATGAAATATCTCATCCTCAGCGATATCCATTCGAATCTGGAAGCGCTCACCGCGGTTCTTCGCCGCGTGCAGAGAAAGCGCTTCGACCGCGTCGTGATCCTCGGCGACCTCGTCGGCTACGGAGCCGATCCCAATCCGATCGTCGACAAGGTGCGCAAGCTGAAGCGGGCGGTCATCATTCGCGGCAACCACGACAAGGTCTGCAGCGGACTCGAGCCCGGCGAGATGTTCAACAAGGTCGCCCTCGAGTCGGCGCGCTGGACCGAGAAGAAGCTCCTTCCGCGCCACCGCAAGTGGCTTCGGGCGCTCCCCAAAGGTCCGGTCCGGGTGGACGACACCTTCTCGATTTCCCATGGCACGCCTCTCGACGAGGACGCGTACATCTTCGGAGAGATCGAAGCCCTCAACATGTTTCCGTACTTCGCGACGCCGATCTGCTTCTTCGGCCACAGCCATTTTCCCGTCGTGTTCGGTCTGGACGAGCAGGCGCTCACGACCTACGTGCCGACCCACGACGGATCGAACGGCGGCTCCTACAAGGTGAAGCTCAAGAAAGGCACGCGCTACCTCATCAACCCCGGATCCATCGGCCAGCCGCGCGACGGAGACAACCGCGCGAGCTTCGGAATCCTCGACTCCGAGCGCATGACGATGACGATCTACCGCGTCGCCTACCCCTACCAGAAGACGCAGGCGAAGATCCGGGCGGCGGGCCTTCCCAGCCCGCTCGCCGATCGGTTGGCATTGGGGAGATAGGCGCCGCCCCGAAAGCTAGAACGATCCGAGACGCGGCTGGTTCCTGGAAGCGGGAAACGCTGACGAGTATGCGCTGGACATACGCCGAATCGCGGCCGGCGGACCTGTCGCAATATGTAGATCTGCTCTGGCATTTCCGCGGAGCGAGCGGTCACCCGCGAAAACGGATCATGCCGAACGGGAAGGTCGAGCTTCTCGTCAACCTGGGCGAGCCGTACCGCACCATTGAAGGGCGGGGTCTCCAAGTCCTCAGAGAGGGATGCATCTCCGGAATGCAGTCGGCGCCTATGGTGCTCGAGCAGCCGCCACGACAGAACGTGCTCGGCGTGCGCCTTCGCCCCGCGGGAGCCTTCGCTCTCCTCGCCGCGCCCTTGCGGGAGACGAGCGGGTTGGTCGTCGGTCTGGAGGACGTCTTCGGCCGCGCCGCCCGCGAGCTTCACGATCGCTGCCACGATGCCGCGGACACCCCCGAGTTGTTCCGGATTCTGGCCGATTGGATCCGTCGTCGGATCGGCGAGTCCCGGGTCACCACTCCGGAAATCGCCTGGTCCGCCGCCAGGATCGACGGCACGCACGGAGGGGTGCCCATCGAAACCCTTCGCCGGGAGACGGGGTTCTCACCGGCGCGGCTTGCGGGCCTCTTTCGAGAGGAGATCGGACTCAAGCCGAAGTTCTACGCACGGGTCGTGCGCTTCCGCCGCGTGTTGAAAGTGCTCCAGGATGGAACGGCGCCTCTTGCCGAAGTGGCGCTCGACGCCGCTTTCTACGATCAGCCGCACATGACCACGGAGTTCCGCGAGCTTTCCGGGATGACCCCCAGAGAATTCCTCCGGGCCCGCCACCCGGTAGGGGACGGCACCACGGCCGCCGATATTCGGGCGACGTAATTTTTTCCAAGATCCAAGCGCTCTTTTTTTCGTATCCTGCGGCTGTGAAACGCCTCACCGAGCGGATCGAGTGGAAATTCTTCGCCGTCCTTCCGAAGGCCGATGGGCCTCTCGCCGGCCTCTGGTGGGGAATCCTCCTCCTTCGCGGCGTGCTGCCCGCGGTCTTTGCCATCGCCATGGGCGCGCTCGTAGCCGCCGTCGAGCAGGGCGAGGCGCTGGGCCCCGCGCTCGGCTTCGCGGGCGCCGTCTTCGTGCTGCTTCAGGTGCTCACGCCGATCCATCAGGCGGTGAGCGCGAATCTCGGCGACCGCACGGCGGCGTGGCTCTACGACCGGCTGACCGAAGCCTGCGTGCGCCCCGAAGGAGTGGGGCATCTCGAAGACCCGAGCCTCACGAGCGACCTCACCGTCGCGAGAGACTTCGACCTCGGCATGACCGGCCCGCCCCTTTCCATCTCGATGGACTTCATCGCGAGCGGTCTGGTGGAACTCATTTCCGGCCTCGCGTGCGCCGTCGTGCTCGCTGCCTACGCCTGGTGGGCGCCGTTCGTGCTCGCGGGCGCCTGGCTTTCGACGCACTGGCTTCTCAGGGAGAGCGCGGTCTGGCGCGACCGCAATACGGAAGAGGTACGAAACGCGCAGCGAGATTCCGACTACGCCTACCGGCTCGCGGTCGACCCGCCGGCGGCGAAGGAGCTTCGTCTTTTCGGTCTCGCGGGATGGGTCCTCGACCGCTTCGTCGATCGACGGTCCCACCTGCACAGGCTCCAGTACCAGGCGACGCGGCTCCGCGAGAAGCCGCTCGCCTGGTGCCTCCTTCTGGTCACGGGCGCGAACGTTCTCGTCTTCTGGTCTCTTGCGAGTGCGGCCGCGAACGGCGGCGTGAGCCTGGCAGAAGTCGTGGTGTTCGCCCAGGCCGCCATCGGGACGTCGGCAATCGCATTCGGCGGGCTCAACTGGGTGCTCGACGGGTCCGCGGCGCCGGTCACCGCGGTGCTCCGACTCGAGCCTGCCATGAGCGCGGCCGGATCGCTCCCCTCGGGGAGCCGCTCCGCGGAAGCCGCTCCCGCGCGGGATGTGCGATTCCGAGACCTCACGTTCGCCTATCCCGGCGGCCCTCCGGTCCTGCAGCATTTCGATCTGACCGTTCCCGCGGGCTCGTCCCTCGCGATCGTGGGTCAGAATGGCGCCGGCAAGACGACCCTGGCCAAACTCCTCTGCCGCCTCTACGACCCGCAGGAAGGCGCCATCGAGGTCGACGGCATCGACGTTCGCACGTTCTCGATTCCGTCGTGGCGCCGCCGACTGACCGCGGTGTTCCAGGATTTCATCCGCTTCGAGCTTCCGCTTCGGGACAACGTCGCGCCCACGGGAGCTCCCGAGGAAGCCGTGCGCGCCGCGCTCGAGGAGGCCGGCGCTTCGAAGCTCGCCGAGCTCGACACCATCCTCGCGCGCGGATACGACGGCGGAACCGACCTTTCGGGAGGAGAGTGGCAGCGGGTTGCCCTCGCCCGAGCGCTTTGCGCCGTGAAGCTCGGAGCGGAAGTGGTCCTCCTCGACGAGCCGACGGCGCAGCTCGACGTGCGGGGAGAATCCGAGATCTTCGAACGGATCCTGAAGGCGACCCGGCACTGTACGACGATTCTGATATCGCACCGGTTCTCGACCGTGCGCCACGCGGATCGGATCTGCGTCCTCGAGCGCGGCAGAGTCGAGGAGCTCGGGACGCACGATGAGCTCATGGCGCTCGGCGGCCGCTATCGCACGATGTTCGATCTCCAGGCGCAGCGTTTCGGCGCCGCCGAGGACGAGGAAGGAAAGGCTTATGACGTCCTCTCCTGAGCCTCGGCGAGACGACCTGCCTCCGGCTCTCTCTTCGATGTGGCGGCTCGTGAAGCTCGGCTATCGTCACGAGCCTCGGTTGATGGTCGCCGCCTTCGTGCTCTCCCAGCTCTCGGCGCTTCCGGACGCGCTTCTCGCTCTCTGGCTCATGCTTCTCGGGAAAGGCGTTCTCGAGTCGAGGCCCGACCTGGTCCAGGCCGCGGCCCTCGGCCTGGCGGTCTCCGCCACGGCCACGTGGTTTCTCAGTATCCTCAGCACGCGCCTGCAGCGGCGGTTCCGCGACAGAGTCACCATCGCTCTCGAATCGCACGTCGCGAGGCTTCAGGCGTCGGTCGCGACCATCGCGCACCACGAGCGCCCCGAGTACCTCGACCGGCTCGCCATGCTGCGCGACCAGGTGTTCGTCCTCGACCACATGTACATGTCGGTCTTCTCCACGTGCGGATGGATTCTGAGGCTCGGCATCACGGTGGCTCTCCTCGCGTCGATTCATCCTGTCCTGGTGCTTCTCGCCGTTTTCGCCGTGCCGACGGTCGTAACCTCCACCTGGCGTCCCGCGGTCGAGCGCGTCGCCCAGGAGCGCGCCGCGGCGCACGAGCGCCTCGCTCGCCACCTCTTCACCACCGCCACGACGGCACCCCCGGGCAAGGAGGTGCGCGTCACGGGCATGGGAGCTCGTCTCGTGAAGGACCGACGTGAGGCCTGGGAGCGAGGTTATGCCCTCGTATCGCCCGCCCGCGTCGGCTCGGCCGCATGGCACACGCTCGCCTGGACGATCTTCGGAAGCGCGTACGTCGGGGCGATTGTCTTCGTTTCCTACGTCCTCAGCTCACCGGCGGGCGAGGTGCTTCTCGTTCTCGCGGCGGGCTCGCGCCTCTCCGCATACGTCGGCGCGACCGTCGGTGAGATTGGCTTTCTGCGAGGCTTCTGGATGGATGGCTCGCGCCGGCTCGCATGGCTCGAAGACTACGCCGCCTCCCTCACCCAGTCCGCCGATCTGCCGGCGCCCGACCGACTGCGGGAGGGCATTCGCCTCGAGCGCGTCTCGTTCGCCTACCCGGGCACGAACCGGCTCGTTCTCGACGACGTATCACTGAGCTTGCCAGCGGGCTCGGTCATTGCCGTCATCGGAGAGAACGGCGCGGGAAAGACCACGCTCGTGAAGCTCCTCTCCAAGATGTACGAGCCCACTTCGGGTGCCATCGTCGTGGACGAGACGCCTCTCGCGCGCGTCGCGGCGGATGACTGGCGGAAAAGGCTCGCGGGCGCCTTCCAGGATTTCTTCCGATTCGAGCTCCGCGCGCGCCAAACCGTCGGTGTCGGCGATGTGCCTCACGTCGACGACGTGCCCGCCGTGCGAAGGGCCGTCGACCGCGCCGGGGCGAACGATGTCGTTTCCCGCCTTCCATCGGAGCTCGAGACCCAGCTCGGTCCGACCTGGCCTTCCGGGGTCGAGGTCTCCTTCGGCCAATGGCAGAAGCTGGCTCTCGCCCGCGGCTTCATGCGGGATGTTCCGCTGCTCTTGATCCTCGACGAGCCCACGGCCGCTCTCGATGCAGAGACCGAGCACGCCCTTTTCGAGCGCTACGCCGCGGCGGCCCGTAGCGGTGAGGGAGCTTCACGCATCACCGTCCTCGTATCGCACCGTTTTTCCACGGTGCGCATGGCCGACCTCATCGTGGTGCTCGACGGAAGCCGTGTCGCCCAGGTCGGCACGCATGAGGAGCTCATGGCTCGCGGCGGGCAGTACAAGGAGCTCTACGAAATTCAGGCAGCTGCGTACCGTTAGAGGAGGGACCATGGATTTCGGCGCCGTTCTTCTCAGCGTTCTCGCCGTAGCCCCGACGCTCGGGACGGTGAAGTCGCCCGACGGGGTCGATATCCGTTACGAGACCGACGGGAGCGGATCTCCTCCGATCGTGTTCATTCACGGCTGGTCCTGCGACCGCACGTATTGGCGGCCACAGATGGAGCACTTCGCCAAGTCCAATCGCGTCGTAGCCGTCGACCTCGCGGGGCACGGCGAATCCGGCACTGCGAGGAAGGAATGGACCATGGCGGCGTTCGGCGCCGACGTAGGCGCCGTCCTCGAGGCCCTCGATCTCCGCGAGAGCGGTTCTCGTCGGCCATTCGATGGGAGGACCGGTTATTCTCGAGGCCGCAAAGCTCTCCGCCGATCGCGTCGCGGCTCTCGTTCCCGTCGACACACTCAACAATGTGGAAGAACGGATGAGCCCCGAGGAGCTCGAGAGCTTCCTCGCTTCGATGCGAGCCGATTTCAAAGGAGCGACGGAAGGATTCGTCCGCCAGTTCATGTTCACCAAGCGATCCGACCCGAAGCTCATCGACCGCATCGTCGCTGACATGACGAGCGGCGCCGCCCGAGGTCGCGCTCCCCGCGATGGCGAACCTCTTCCAGTACGACGAGGCTGCGGCGCTCGCGAGAACGACGATACCCGTGCGACTGCTGAATGCCGACGCATTTCCGACCGACCTCGCGGCGGCGAGGCGCCACAAAGCGGACGTGGAGCTCACGGTAATGCCGCGCGTCGGGCATTTCCTGATGGCCGAAGAGCCCGAGGAGTTCAATCGACTTCTGTCGCGGGCGGTGGCGGAGCTCACGGCCGCCGGGCCCGCGCGATGAGCGGTCAGCGCTTCGTCACGAGATAGGTGCCGCGGCCAAGCGCGACGAGGCGGCCTTCGTCATCGCGCACTTCGACATCGGCGACGCCGAGCGTGCGCCCTACCTTGACCGCGCGAGCGGTGACGAGGAGGCTCCCCCGAGCCGGCCGTAAATAGTCGACACGAAGGTCCACGGTGGGAACGTCGCCACCCGCCTGTGTCGCGATGGCGTAGTCTCCGGCGATATCGATGGCCGCGCTCAGGACGCCGCCGTGGAGCCAATCCTCTCCGTCCGCTCGCAAGAGCTCCGGGCGATACGGAACACGGATCTCGAAAAGACCCGCTTCGGCGCGCACCAGCTCGAGCCCGAGGAGTCGATGGAAGGGAGATTCCGCGAGATTGAACTTATGAGCTGGACTCATGAGCCTGGTTCTCCCGAGCCATTTCGCGAAGTCGAGCGCGGTCGATTTTGCCCGTGCCTCCGAGGGGCAACGCGTCGAGAAAGAACGCGCGGCGAGGGTGTGCGTAGGGGGCGCCTCGCTCCAGATAGAAAGCTTTGAGCTCCTCCTCGGTCGTCTTCCCCGGCGCGCGCTCGACGACGAATGCCACCGGGACCGAGCCCTTCAGGGAGTGCGAAACAGGAACCACCGCGACATCTCGCAGGTTCGGGTGCCTCAGGAGGATGTCCTCGACCTCCTTCGGGTACACGTTCTCTCCGGCGACGTTGATCATGTCGTCTTTCCGGCCGAGAAAGTAGTAGAAGCCGTCCTCGTCGCGGCGCATCAAGTCGCCGGTATGGAGCCAGCCGTCCCGGAACCGCGCGGCCGTCGCTTCCGGCCGCTTCCAATAGCCTTTGGCGAGGCCCGGATTGCGGGTGACGAGCTCCCCCACTTCTCCCGCGCCGACCTCTCGCGAGGCGTCCTCGGAGAGGAGCTTCACGTCGCAGCCCGGAAAGGCCATCCCGCAGCTTCCCCGCCGCTTCAGGCCCCAGCGGCTGTTGATGAGGGGCACCGGACCGCCCTCCGTGAGACCGTAGCTCTCGGCCATGGGCGCCTGGAACACCCGCTGAAATTCGTCGAGGAGCTCCTGGGGGACTTCGGCCGAGCCGCAGATCGCGTACCGCACGGAGCGGACGTCGTGGCGCGCGATGGCCTCCTTCTCCGCGAGAATCATCTTGTACATCGCGGGTACTCCCGTGAGGTACGTCACCCGGTAGCGATCGATGGCCTCGATGACCCGCCGAGGGTCGAATCCAGGCAGGATCGCGAGCGAGCCGCCGCCGAGAAGAAACGGTTTCACTGCCCCCGCCATCGCGTTCTTGTGGTAGAGCGGAACGCAAACGAGCGCCCGCTCCGTATCGTCCACCTGGATCTCCTTGCGGAGGATGTCCGCGTTCCAGATCTGTCCTCCGTGGGTCAGGAGAACTCCTTTGGGCTTTCCTGTCGAGCCGGACGTGTACGGCTGCATCGCGATCTCGTCGGGATCGGTTCGTCTCCGCGGCATCTCCCCCTTCGACGATTCGAGCAGCGGTTCGTACGGAAGGATGCCTTTGGATTCCGGCGCGTCGGCCACGATCGCGCGGACCGCCGAGGACTCGCGCGAGAGGAGGAGCGCCCTCTCGGCGGTATCGCCATTCGCGATCATCACGCGCGCTTCGGAGTCCGAGAGCACGAATCCGAGGGCTTCATCGCCCATGCGGGTGTTCAGAGGCACCGGGACCGCCCCGATTCGCATCGGCCCCAGGAGCGACTCGATGAACTTCCAGTGGTTGGTGAAGAGGAGCGCTACGCGATCTCCCGGACCGACTCCGAGCCCACGGAGCGCCCGCGCCACGGCGTTGGTCCGGGCGTCGAGATCCTCGAAGGTGACGACGGTGTCGTCCTGCAGGAGGGCCGGGCTTTCCGGCCCGAGCTTCAAAGCCGCCTCGAAGAGATGACCGAGGTTATCCGGGAGCACTCACTCCTCCGGGTGGATCACGACTTTGCCGAAGACTTCTCGCCGCTCGAGCGCGCGTTCGCCATCCGCGGTTTTCGAAAGGGGCAGGACGCGATCGATGACCGGTTTCAGTTTGCCCTCGAAGGCAAGGGAAGCGACTTTCTTGAGCTCGGAGTGCGTCCAGCCGTTGCTCCCGAGGATGGTTTGCTCGCGCCGGAAGAGATAACGGATGTCCGTCGGGCCGATCGGTCCGGAGGTGGCGCCGCACGTCACGAGACGGCCTCTCTTGCCAAGGGCGCGGATGCTCTGCTCCCACACGGCAGCGCCGACCGAATCGATGATGACATCGACCCCGCGCTTGCCCGTCAACCGGCGCACGGTTTTGTCCCACTCCTGATCTTCCACGTAGTTGATGACTTCGTCCGCGCCGAACCCGCGGGCACGCTCGAGCTTGCGCGCCTCCGACGCTGTCGCGATCACGCGAGCACCCATGAGCTTCGCGATCTGGATCGCGGCGATGGCCACTCCCCCGCCGGCGCCGTGCGCGAGAACCACATCGCCTGGCTGCACGCGGGCGAACTTTACCACCATGCGCCACGCGGTTCCGAAAGTCACCGGAAGGCAGGCCGCCTCGTCGAAGCCGTAGCGATCGGGGATCGGAATCGCTTGACCCGCCGGAGCGGCGACGTACTCCGCGAGACCGCCCGGATCCATTTCTCCGAGCATGTGCGGCTTCAGGCAAAGCGGCTCGTCCCCGTCGATACAGTATTCGCAAACCCCGCAGCCCCAGGCAGGGTTGAGGAGGACTCGCGTTCCCACGGTC
Organism: uncultured Acidobacteriota bacterium; assembly: GCA_963820855.1. Taxonomy (GTDB): domain Bacteria; phylum Acidobacteriota; class Vicinamibacteria; order Marinacidobacterales; family SMYC01; genus DAISKN01. Next base: position 94,817 of record CAWGBY010000026.1, on the reverse strand, counting down.
GGTGTTTCGACCCCGGCGCCGACCGCGTCCACGACTCCGGCGATGTCTCCCCCCGTGATGTGCGGGAGAGGGGTGGGCTCACCTGGCATCCCCTCACGCGTGAATACGTCGAGGAAATTGAGCGCGCAGGCCTTGACCTTGACCAGGATCTCACCGGCCCGGGGCTGAGGCTTCGGCCACTCCGTCTCGAGCCTCAGGACTTCCGGGCCGCCGTGCTGGTGAAAAACTACCGCTCGCATCGTCCTCGTCTCACTTCACGCCCAGACGAGCGAGCGCGGCTTCGATTCCCGCATCCTTGCCCGAGGAGAGTCCTTCGCGCGTGAAGCTCAGTACCGCGACGTCGGGGGCGATTCCGGGTCCGTCATAGGTGCGCCCGTCGGTCACGAATCGCTCGTTGGGAAGCCCGAAGCGCCAGCCGTTCGGAAGGCTCCGCGCGAGAACGTCCGAGAATACACCCTGGGTGTTCTCTCCTACCCGGACCACGGCCGGACGCCGGCCAAGGAGCGCCTGCGTAAAGGTCTCCGCCGCGCTCACACTGTCGATGCCGATCAGCTCCACCACGGGACCCCGGAACCCCGGGCGCATCGACTTCGTGACGACGCTCACCTGCTCCGCGGTCCATCGAGTCGGGTCAGCGGGATCGCTTCGCGCCTGCTTGGCGTAAGCGACGTATTCACTATCGGTCAGTCGCGAGGCGATGGCCAATCCGTAGGGATCGGCGCCGCCACCGTTGATCCGCACGTCGATCACCAGTCCTTTCCAGGATTCGGCCGCGGCGAAGGCGGCGTCGAGCGCCGCATCGAGCGCTTCGAGGCCGCTCTCGAAGCTGCCATCGGAATGGTAACCGCTGAAGCTGCGGAGTCGGAGATAGCCGATGTCGGATCGAGCATGCCGAACTCGACCTTCCCCTCGCAAAAAGAGCGCAGGGGACGCGCGAGATATTTCGTGACCAGCCCGTACGCGCGTTCTCTTTCTTCACGCCGACCGAGGCTGGACTCTTTCTCACGCGAGAGAAGCGGCGATCCAGGGACTTCCGCTCCGATGAAGGTATGCGCGTCCTCGAACGGGGCAATCATTCCCTCGAGCACACCGAACAACTCCGCGGCGTGGTCTGGTCGCCGATCTTCGCGCGGCTGCGCGCGACAATCGCCGGCCAGTCGGCTCCCTTCATCTGGAAGAACGGGTACTGCTCGGCCCAGGTCTCCGCGAACACGTCGAAGCTCGCGACGGGGCCGCTCGGAGGCGGCTTCAGACAAGCGTCGGGCTTCCGTTCGATCCTTCGAAGCACGATGTCGGATGCCGCCCAGCTCCGGTGGAGGCGCATCCGGTCCGGCTGGGAGTCTGGAAGGAGCAGAAGGGTCGTCGGATCCTCGGCCTCCCGAAACGCGCCGAGCGCCCCCTCGGGAGTAGGCAACGGCGCTGGCTTTCGTCGAAGGAAGGCACGAGACCTTGGTTACCTCGAAACTCTCGAGGGCGTCCCCGGCGATCTCGAAAACCAAACCGTACCCCTCGGAGGCCCATGTTCCGGACGGCGAAGCCCCGGAAAGCGAAGCGGCGAGGATCATGAACAGCATTCCTCGTGTCTCCCCGGATTAGAATACTTCATGTTCCGAGTCATGGAGCTCCGCGACCGGCGCGTCGATCTTTCGGAGGGGAGCGAGCGTGTGGAGCCGCCTCCGGCGGGCGTCTTGCGCTGGGCGGATCTGACGGCTCCGACCGCACCCGAGCTCGAGCTGCTGCGCGAGCGCTTCGACTTCCACCCCTTGACCATCGAGGACTGCGCGCACCTCGATCAGCGCCCGAAGCTCGAGGAATACCGCGATCACCTGTTCCTCGTGACGCAGGGCTTCTCCATCAAGGGAGGAAAAGTCGATGAGCTCGAGCTCCAGGAGCTCCACGCGTTCCTTTCGGAGCGCTATCTCGTCACCGTCCACGAGACGCCGATCGCGGCGCTCGAGGAAACGTGGCAACGCCTTTCGAAAGAGCCGAAGCTCCTGGAGCGCGGCGTGGACTTTGTCTACTACCTCGTGGTCGACGGCATCGTCGACGACAACTTCCCCATCCTCGACTGTATCGCCGACGAGCTCGACGAGCTCGAGGATTCCGTGCTGGCGGCTCCGCAGCGGCGGGACCTGCAGAGCATCTTCGAGCTGAAGCGCCACCTCGTCACGATGCGCAAGGTGCTCTCCCCACAGAGAGACGTTCTCGGCCTCCTGACCAAGCGCGGCGACGCGCGGATCGGCGAGCGCACCGCGCTGTACCTGCGCGACGTGTACGACCACCTCGTGCGGATCAACGAGTCGATCGAAGCGAACCGCGATCTCCTGGGAAACGCTCTCGAGGCCTACCTATCCGCGGTCGGCCAGCGGACGAACGAGATCATGAAGTACCTGACCATCATGAGCGCGGTGTTCCTGCCGCTCGCGTTCGTGGTGGGGTTCTTCGGTCAGAACTTCGACAACCTGCCGTTCCTCCCCGAGTGGGTCCATAACGACCACCTCATGTGGGGAATGATCGTCACCTGCGTTGCGATACCGACGGGGATGCTGGCGTGGTTCAAAGGCAAAAACTGGCTTTAGCGTTTTTCCCTGGCCTCACTTCTGCGCGGCGATTTGCAACGCCTTCTGCATCATCGGCTCGGCGTAGACCTCTTTCAGGTAGTGATACGTAATCCGCCGATTGAGGAACTGGGCAAAAAAAGGCATCGGCCGCAGGATATCGACGATGAGGATGACGCGGACCCCATCGCTCTTGTTGACGACTTCGTGGTTGAAGCTGTCATCGAAGAGCAGGCTCTCTCCCGGACGCCAGGTGTGGTAGCGGTCCTTCACCCGCATCGTGGGCGGGTTGTTCTCCGGAACGATGAGTCCCAGGTGATAGCGCAGATAGCCGCAGTAAGGGCCGTCATGGGCGGGAATCGACTTTCCCGGATCGAGTATGGAAAAAAAGGCCGCATAGAGGTTTGGAATCCCGTCCAGAAGCGCCGCGGTTCGGGGGCATTTCTGCCGATTTTCCTCGGGTTTGACCCCCATCGCCTCCAGCATGAATACCTTCCAGGTCGCGCCTGTCGCGGTCGGCCTCGCGATTCGCTTCTGGCCGCGATCGAGCTCGTGGTAGCCCGGGATCTTGTCTTTTTCCGGCAGGATACCGAGGACCTCGTCGCGGATGATTTCCCAGTTCGTGTCGAGTGCTCGGAGGGCCGGGCTGGTCTTGTCGATATCGAACGTCACGGGCCGCTTCTTGCCCCCGGCCAGGTGATAAAAGAGCCGGCTGGCGGAATAAAAGGGCCTTTTGACGACGTTTCGGGCGCGAGACCACGTGTGGCGAAAAATCCCCGCTATCATCAGAAACCTCCGATGGGGCAGCGACTTGGGGGGACTAATTTTTAACATGAGGGCCTCCCCTTCGTCAAGATTTGCACCGCCGCGGAGGATTCTGCTAGCCTGACGAAGTGATGGGTCGACGTGCGCCGCGCGCTTGGGTCCCGCATTGGCTCATCGTGCTCACCGGCCTCTCGCTGCTCTTCGTGGCGACGGTCGGGGTCGTGCCCCACGGCGATGAAGACCAGAGCTGCCTCGCCTGCAAAGCGCGTCACCAGCCGATCGAGAAGATCGCATCGGTTCACGTCCTGGTCGCGCCCCGGTCCAAAGTTTCTCTAGCTCCGAGCGAGGACGTCCGCGTCCTCCGCCCCTTCGCCGCCGATTCCACCGCGCCGCGCGGTCCTCCCGCGGTCTGAACTCCGACTCTCTTTCGCTCAAGTTCAGCTGTCCATGCGGGCCCGAAGTGGGCACCGCCGGCGAGGTCCCTCATGATCGATCGCTTCCGTCGTTCTGGAGTTCTCTCCCGCTTCGTCGTCTCGTTTCTTTTCGCGGACGCCCCTCTGCTTCTGGCCGCCTCGGCCGTGGAGGTGACCGTCACCGACGGCGAAGGTGGGGTGATTCCCGGCGCCGTCGTTTCCCTCTTGGGAACCGGCCTCGAGGTCGTCACGGACGAGAAAGGAGTCGGCCGGTTCGATTCCGTTGCCGCGGGAAACTATGAGCTGGTGGTGCGTCTGCCGGGGTTCCAGTCCAACCGCTCCGACATCACGGTGGCAGATGGCACGCCGCTGCGCCTCAATGTCGAGCTTTCCCAGGCCCTGCACTTCTCCGAGTCGGTCACCGTGACTCCCACGGGACGAGACACGTTCGAGTCCTACCAACCGGCGACGGTGCTCGGAGGCGAAGACCTCCAGCAGAGACTCGGGTCCACGCTCGGAGCGACTCTCGCGAGCGAGCCTGGCGTCAACGTCCGATCCTTCGGGGCCGGGAATCAGCGGCCGGTGATTCGCGGCCTCGACAATGATCGAGTGTTGATCCTCGAGAACGGAGTCCGCACCGGCGACCTGTCGAGCCAGTCCGCCGACCACGGAGTCAACCTCGATCCGGCCACCGCGGGAAGCATCGAAGTCGTGCGCGGTCCGGCCACGCTCCTCTACGGAAGCAGCGCGATCGGCGGCGTGGTGAACCTCGTCTCCGAAGAGATCCCGACGAAGCCGGTGAACGACGTCCATGGATCGATGACGGTGCAGGGCGCGACCGCCGACGAGAACGGCGCGATCGCGGGAGACGTGAGCCTCGGCAACGGACGGTTCGCGGCTCGCTTCAACGGCTCGGCCCAGCGCACGAGCGACTACGAGACGCCGGATGAGATTCTCGAGACGGTCCCGAACACCTTCAGCCGGTCGAAGTCCGGCGGCGGCGGATTCTCCTTCACCGGGCAGGACGGCTTCGCGGGCGCCTCCTATCAGTACGTGAACACCCGCTACGGAGTCCCCTTCGTCGAAGAAGGCGAGACGACCTTGAACCCGCGCCGGCACAAGCTCGATTTTCGCGGTGAGCGTCGAAACCTCGACTCCTTCATCGAGGGTGTCAAGTTCCAGGGCGCCTACCGCGACTACGCGCACGACGAGATCGAGGGCAGCGGCGAGATCGCCACCAGCTTCAAGAACAAGACCTGGGAGGGAGAGCTGTTTCTTCACCACCGTCCGGCAGGACCCCTCCAGGGCACGTTCGGCGTTTGGCTCCTCGACCGCGACTACTCCTCGGTCGGGGAAGAGGCGCTCGCGCCTCCCACCACCCAAAACAGCTTCGCCGGCTTTCTCTATGAAGAGCTGAACTTCCGGCACCTGTCGCTCCAGTTCGGAGGACGGCTCGACCACACGTCGTTCGATCCCGACGGCGCCGCCGTCGAGCGGGACGATGTCATCCCCCGTGACTTCACCGAGTTCTCCGGATCCGTCGGTGTCCTCGGATACCTGCGCGACGACCTGACTCTCGCCGTGAATCTCGCCCGGGCCGCGCGGAACCCCAGTCTCGAAGAGCTCTACAACCTCGGTCCCCACCCCGGCAACTTCGCGTTCGAGATCGGCGATCCCAACTTGCCGACCGAGGTGGGCTACGGCTTCGATGTCTCGCTGCGGTACCGGAGTAATCGCCTCGCTCGTGGAGGGAACGGGATTCCTGAATCGCATCAACGACTTCATCTTCCCGTTCCAGACCGGCGAGATCGAGGACGGGCTCCTCGTCGTCAACTTCATATCCGCGGACAGCGAGCTCAGGGGCTTCGAGGCCCACCTGGACGCAGGGCTCACGCCGGACCTGTGGTTGATTTTCGGCGGCGACACGGTTCGGGGAGCGCTCACGGACGGACGGAAGCCCGCTCCCCCGTATCCCCCCGTACCGATTGTGGACCGGACTTCGCTACGAGAAGAACGGCTTCCATCTCGAAGGCGAGGTGAAAAACGTCGGCGAGCAAACTCGGGTCTACGGTGCGGAAACACCCACCGACGGCTACACCGTTCTGAACTTCCACGGCTCGTACCAGCTCACGAAAGGCAAGACCGTGCATACCTTCACCGTGCGGCTCGACAACGCCACCGATGAGCTCTACCGGAATCACCTCTCGTACATCAAGGACCTGACGCCGGAGATCAGCCGGTCGCTGAAGGCAGTGTACGGGCTGAGGTTCTAGGGCAAGCAGTTATTCGTAGCGCAGCACCGAGGTCGGGCTCACCGAGCTCGCGCGGAACGCGGGGACGGCGCCCGCCGCGAGCGCGACTCCGAGGAGTCCGAGCGTCGCGAGCGAGAGCGTGAACGGGGTCGCGCGGCGCGACCCCGTAGAGCTGGCTTTCGACGAGCTTCGCGAGCCACCACGCGAGCGGGAGGCCTATCGCGACGCCGATACCGGCGAGGAGCGCGACCTCCTTCAAGACCATACCCACCACGCTTCCGCCCCGGGCGCCGAGCGCCATGCGGAGACCGATCTCCGCTGAGCGCCTCGCGACGCCGAAGGCGGTCACGCCGTAGAGTCCGAGGAACGCGAGGAGCGTCGCGAGAAGACCGAAGGCGCTCGAAAGAAGCGCGACGAGGCGCTCGACGGAGAGCGAGCTATCGAGCTGGTCCTCCATGGTGTTCATGTCGAAGATGGGCATGGCGGCGTCGAGCTTCGAGATCTCCTCGCGGATGGTCGCGAACATCGTCTCCGAGTCCCGTGAGGTGCGCACGTAGGCCGTCATCTCCGAAGCCCAATCGGACTGCGGGTAGGTGACGAAGACCTGCCGCGGGATCTCGTCGCGGAGATCCTCGTATTTGGCGTCCTCGATCACGCCCACGATCTCCATGTCGAAAACGGTGTCCGGTCCGTCCCCCCAACCGATGTGATAGCCGAGCGGAGACCCCTCCGGGAAAATATTTCCGGGCAAAGGTCTCGTTGACGATGACCGCCTTCTGACTCCCCATCTGGTCCCGCTCGTCGAAGTCGCGGCCCAGGCGAATCGCGAGTCCGAGGGTCTCGAAGTACCGCGACGAGACCGAATTGAAGTGGGGGTTCATGTCCTCCCCCTCGGCGATCCGATACCCCTCGACGCTCACCGTCGAGTCCCATTCGTTCCCCTCCATGATGGCGACGACGGCGAGTCCGGCGGACTCGACTCCGGGAAGGGCGCGGAGTCGATCGAGGAGCCGCTGGTAGAACTGTTTCGTCCCCTCGACGTCGTAGCCGCCGAGCATGGGGTCGATCTTGAATCGCACGAGGTTCGTCGCTTGAAATCCCGGATCGACCTGGTTCAGGTTCTTCAAGCTCTGAACGAAGAGCGCCGAACCGAGCAGCAGGAGGAGCGCCACCGCGACCTGCACGACGACGAGCGTCTTTCGAACGCCCGCGGCATGCCCCGCGGCGCTCGTCCCCGAGGCCTGCTTCATCGTCGAGAGCAGATCCGTGCGCGCGGCCTGGAGCGCCGGAAGGAGGCCGAAGACCACCGCCGCGAGCGCCGAAAGACCGAGGGTGAACGACAAGACCCGTACGTCCGGTGTGGCGGAGAGGGAGAGCCGAGCCTGCTCCGTCGGCGCGAGAAGAATGAGGCCACGCGTGGTCCAGTACGCGAGGAGGAGGCCGAGAATGCCGCCGACGAAAGCCAGGAGGAGGCTCTCGACCAGGAGCTGTTTCACGATGGCCCGGCGGCGCGCGCCGAGCGCGAGCCTGAGCGCAATCTCCTTCCGGCGGCTCGTCGCTTTCGCGACCAGGAGGTTCGACACGTTGGCGCAGGTGATGAGGAGCACCAGTCCGACGAGGATCATGAGCACGCGAAGCGGCTTCGTGAGCTCCTCGCGCGTGTTGGAGTATCCCTGGCCTCCGGGGAGGACCACGGCGTAGGACTTCAGGAACTGTTCCTTCCAATACGGCGTGATGTTCGCGAAGTAGGGCTCGTCGACCTCGTCCGCGATGATCTGCTTGTAGAGCGTATCGAGGGAAGCCTCCGCGGTCTCCCGGGACGTACCGGGCGAGAGCCTCGCGAAGACCTGCACCCAACGGCTCCGGCGATCCTCCAGGTCGTCCCAGGACGGGGTCACCTGCTTTCTTCATCGTGACCGGCACGTACAAGTCCGGCTGGAATCCGAGGCTCACGCCGGAGAATCCGGAGGCGGCGACCCCGACGATGGTCATCGGATGCCCGTTGACGAGAAGGGCCTTTCCAAGGATGTCCCGGTCGCCCGCGAAACGATTTCTCCAGTAATCGTGGCTCAACACGACCACCGGCTCCGCGCCCGGCGCGCGCTCGTCCTCGGGCGAAAGGACGCGGCCCAGGGCGGGCCCGACTCCGAGGACCTCGAAGTAGTTTCCCGAGGCGAGCTCCGCTTCCGCCCTCTCGGTCTTTCCGAGAAAACCCGCGTTCACGGTTTCGCCCCGGCGGCAGAGAATCCCGTCGAAGACCTGGTTCCTCTCCCGATAGTCCTTGTACATGGGATAGGAGATCGCGTTCGGGCCGCGGTTGCTCCCGCTGTGGGAGCCCTTCGTCGCAACCATCACCAGGGACCTGGGGTCCTTGACAGGCAGGAGCCGCAGCAGGACCTGGTCGAAGAGCGTGAAAATCGCCGTGTTCGCGCCGATCCCGAGGGCCAGAGAAAGGACGCCCACCACGGTCAGTATCGGCGCCTTCGCGAGAGAGCGAAGGGCCATCCGCAGGTCCTGAACGAGCGACGGCATGAGAACGCCTCCGCCCCATTGGACGTCTCAGGCCGCGGGTTGGTTGCTCGAAAAAATCAGACGGGGAAGAACGTAGAGACGCGCGTCTTTGCGTTAAAAATTAATGAACCCCACGCCCAGCACGAAAGTGAGGCGCCGGTAGGACACGCCGAGCTCTGGACTCAAGCCGAGACCGTTCTCCCCGATGTCCGAGCTTCCGAAGGAGTAGATGAGTCCGACAGTGATTTCCTGGCCCGCCACCGCGAGTGTGGCCCCGCCCGACAGATGATAGATATCCCAGGTGGAGAGACTGGCGCGCGAGGGAACGCCTCTCGGCGCCGCGCTGAAATCGGTACTGAAGGCCCCATAAGCCTGGGGGCCGCTTTCGAAGCGGTGCTCGATCCCGAAAGCAGCGTTCAGGACGGAATCGAGCTCGTAGAGGGTGTCGTACGTGATCGTCGCCCCCGAGCTCTGGGAAACGAAGGGCTCCGGTTCGAGAACCGCCCTCTCGCCGATGCCATCGAACCACTCGGTGCTGATGTGGACTCGGCTCCTGCCGAAGCTCTTGGCGGCCCCGAAGGCAAACGAGAAGGGAGAGTGATAGTCCGCGGAGATACCTTCCTGGAAATCGCTGGTGATCAAAGTCGCGGTGCGTCCGTCCTGGTCCACGTCCTGCCCAATCGCGCTCACGTCGAGCCCGCTGTCACCGCTTCCGAATAGCCCCAGACTCGGCGTGGTCACGGTGAATCCGAGCTTCCACTCTTCCCAGTCCGTGGAGACGCCGGCCTTCAGCAGCAAACGCCAGTGGTAATAATCGTAATCCCGGTTGGTGAGGGCGATTCCGCCTCCTCCCGCCTGACCGAGTGCCTGGGTCAGCGATTGCGATCGGGCCGCGCTGGTTGCGCACGGCGATGAAGGGGCTCACTCCGAAGCCGATTCGTTCGCCAATCTTACGGGACCAGCTTCCACCGACCCAGTACTCCCGGAGGCGGCTCTCGTATTGGACTCCGGTGGACGCGAACGCGAGACCGGGGATCGCAGCCTGGAGACGATCGGTGATATCCGCGCGCTCGTTGATCCGGAACTCGGCGTCCTGGCGAGTAAGAAACGCGTAACCGACGCGGTTCTCCCCGAGTGCGTCGAAGTGGATCTCCCCCGCGAAGAGAGAGGGCACCATGGCGAACCGGCTATCGGCGACGTTGGAGTTCGGTCCGAGGGCGTTCGAGACGCCCACACGCTCGTACTGGAATACCGTGCCCGACAGCAGGAGCTCCGGCTTCGGCACCAGGGCCAGCGCCCCGGGGTTGTAATAGATGGCGCTCAGATCGGTGGCGCTTCCGACGACGGAGCCTCCGAGGAGACGGGCGCGGTTTCCGAACTGCGACGTCCAGTAGTGGTTGTCCTGCCCCGCGACGGGGGCGGCCAGAGCCGCCCATCCGAGAAAAGCAACGAGACGACGTTTCATACGGACCTTTCAGCTCGACTTTCTGCCGCTTCCGGGCGCTGGAGGCTCGCCGGGTCTCGCCGCCAGAAGCTGAGGCAAGAGCGACGCTCCTCCATCCGGCACCAGCGTGATCTCCGCCTTGCCTTCGACCAGGCGTTGCGTCTCGAGGATCTCCATGAGCGCGTGGAGCACCTCTCGATCCTTCGAGATCTCCGCGAGCGCCTGCCCGACGAGCCGCGGCCGGACCGCTTCCGCTCTCGAGAACTCGACCGCCGCTTCCTTTTCCGCGGCGGAACCGATGACGTCCACGTGGTTCGCTCCCGCCTGACGGATCGCCGAGGTCACCTGACGGAGACGGTTCACGACCTTCTGCTCGATCTGCTGAATCATGTGGAGATCGCGAAAATGCACCTTGCGAATGTAGACCGAGCCCAGACGGTAGCCCCAGCTCTCGGAGCGCGGAGAAACCTCCGTGCGCACGAGCCGGCTCATTCCGTGACGGCTGGTGAGCATATGATCGAGCGGCATGTTGCTCAAGCAGCGCACCGTCGCGTTCGCGACGTTCGCCTGGAGAGAGCCCGCCGGGTCCATGTTCTCGAAGAGAAACGACACCGCGTTCGAGACCCGCATCTCGTACCAGACGCCGATTCCCATGGGCGTTCCCTCCTCGGTATTCACCGGAAGGCTCCGCAGGTACTTCTGATCGAGCCGCAGATCGAGCTCGTGCACCTTTCCGAAGAAGGAGACCAGCGCCGCCTGGGGGCCCATCTCCACGATGGGAAAGCGGAGTCCCGGGCTCCTCGATGACCCCGATGACCTTCCCGAAGAGGACGTAGACCTTGGCGCGGCACTCGTCGACGGTGGTGTAGAGGCCGAGGAGCCGCAGGATTCCGAAGAAGGTCGAGGTCCCGAGACCGGCGAGAACGAAGGTGAGGAAGAAACCGATGAGAAAACTCAAGGCTTCACCTCGGCAATCACCCGCTTGGCCCGGGACAAGAGGCCGAGCCGGACGCTCCGGAGGTAGGCCTCCAGCACCGTCGGGGCCGTTCTTCTTCAGGGTCTCGAGCTCTTCCGCGAGGCGCAGCAGAGGCTGCACTTCCGCCTCCGTGCGCATGGTCTGGATCTCGACGGCGCGCTTCGACTGCTCGATCTTCTGGTCCGCTTCGGCCTGCGCGAGGCTGACCTGCGCCGAGACCTCGTTGTGCACGGTATTGATCGCGGCGAGCGCGGATTCGATCTCCGCCGGAGGATCGATTCCGGTGATGAGCGAAGCGTCCAGCACGATGCCGTACCGGGCGGAAGACGAGTGGCACTCCTGATCCATCTGCTGGTTGATGTCGTTGAGGTTTTTGCGGAGGTCGTTGATCGACACACCCTCGACCTTGCTCACGTCGGTCAGCGCCGCGACCGGCGCGTTCGGCGAGGCCGACTTCCCTCTGCGCCTCGAAGTTCGCGATGCGCTCGCGGAGGATCGAGATGAAGTAGCCCATGATGTGGGCCACCGGGTTCTTCACTCCGAAGAGAAACGCGTAGAGGTTGTGCTCCGACACCTTGAAGCGGAGCTGACCGGTAATGCCGATGTTCAGCTGGTCTTTGGTGACCGCCTCGAGCATCGTGTTTCCCCGGTTGGCCTCCGGATCCTCGGGATCGTAGGCGATGCTGGTGGTCCAGATCGCGACGTCCACCTTGTGGACTTTCTGCCACGGGAGCTTCAAGTAGGGTCCTCCCGGGGGCACCACCTGGAGCTGTGGATAGGAGTAGCGCGTAGCGCTCATCTTCGTTCAACCCCTCGGCGATGGGGAGCTCCATCGTCGAGTGCCCCTCGAGCCTCGCGGCCCGGCCGAAGCTGGTGATGACCGCGCGCTCGTTCTGCTGCACGGTGTAGAAGCCGCTCAGGAGGCAGCGGTAGAGAAAGTAGAGAAAGAGCCCGGCAATGATGCCGGCAAAGGCCGACATGGAAATACCTCCTTGGTGATGCGATACGGACGAGGACCGTCGTTCATTGTGGGCGAGGCGATGAGCGGGGTCAAGGTCAATCGGTCGTGTTACGATGGCGCGCGATGGGAGACCTGCGCTATCCGATTGGACCTTTCCGGCGCCCCGAGGCGGTGAGCGAGAGCGAGCGCGCTCTCTACATCCAGCAGATTGCGGAAACCCCCGAACGCCTTCGTGAAGCGGTCAAAGGCCTCGGCCGGGACCAGCTCGAGACCCCCTACCGCCCCGGCGGATGGACGGTCAGGCAGGTGGTGCACCACCTGCCCGACAGCCACCTCAACAGCTACGTCCGCTTCAAGCTCGCCGTCACGGAAGACGAGCCGACGATCAAAAGCTACGATGAGGCGGCCTGGGCCGAGCTCTCCGATGGCAAGACCGCGTCGGTCGAGACCTCGCTCGCCCTCTTGTCGGCTCTTCACGAGCGCTGGGTGCAGTTCCTCCGCTCGCTCGGCCCGGGCGAATGCGCCCGCGGGTTCCATCATTCCGAGCTCGGCCGGATGCGCGTCGATCAGAACATGGCGCTCTACGCATGGCACGGACGCCATCACGTGGCGCACATCGAGGCCCTGCGGGAGCGGGAGGGCTGGCGCTAGGAGCTCAGGCTGCTTCGACGATGTCGCTCGAGCGGCATGATCTCGACGAACTCCCCGAACCGCGACGAAGTCGCCGGCGTTCTCCGTGAGAATACTCTCCACGCCATGAGCGAGGGCGGTCGCGACTACATTCGCATCGTGAATCTGTTTGCCGGTGCATCCCACCGACTCTATGAGGTGACGCAGTCGGACGGCGACCGCGTGCTCTCTTCCAGAAATCTCATCCTGGCCTCGAGCTTGTCTCGGTTGGCCAGGGCGTCTGCGATCGACAGTCCGAGTCCGTTCATCTCAGACCTCTCGTCGCCACGACGAGGTATTCCCGGAGCACCTGCCCGCTCGTACAGATTCCAATCCCGTCGTTGGGCCACTCGTTCAGGGCGAGCAGCGCGGATTCGTGCAGACTTCGCGCGGGCGTCGTGGCGCTCATCCGGACGTTCGCGTCGAGAAGATTGGCGCTAACGGCCATCGTCCCCATAGATCGCGTCGCGTCCCCAGGAGGGTCCCGAAGGAGCGTCCGACATCCAGCTGAATCGGCTGCAAGATGGCGATTTCGAGGATCTCCTCAGCGCCGAGTTCGCGAGAGACTGTCGTTCAGCTCTTCCGAAGGGATCGTGGTTCCTCGAGGCGCGGCGCTTCAGCGCCTGCGAAAGCTCGATGCGTAGGTCGGGACGTGGATCGCAGCCATTCGCTGTGATATCACTATCACAGGCTATCAACGATGCTACTTCTGCAGCTCGACGACGATGACCTCGACCGTCCCCGGACCTTCGTTCACATCGCCATGGCGCGTTCCCGGGCGGGTCTTTGTCGAGCCAGTACGCCTTGCCGTCCTCCCAGACGTAGGTGTCGATGGTCTTCCCCGCCTCGTCCACCACCTTGAGCGTTCCCCCTTTGAGCGCGATGAGGGCGCGCCCGTGCTCGTGTCGATGGAGGCTCAGCGGCTGGTTGGGAAGGATGATGCTCTTCCAGACCTTGACGTGCTCGTTCTCGAACTGCGGCTCGCGGCGTGACTTCTGTTCCTGCCAGGCGAGGGTCGCCGTCACGGACACAAGGCGCTGACCACGACCAACAGCAGATGATTTCGCTCTCGTCATTCTTCGACTCTCCTTCAATACCGCCTCGCTCCCGAGAAGATCGACGCGGCGAACGTTTCCGGTTTGATCCGGAACATCGCTTCCAGTTCCGGCTCCTCGTCTTTTCCTGCGACCCGGCGCGCGACGTACTCTCCCACCACCGGTCCGTGCTTGAATCCGTGGCCCGAGCCGCCGCCGGCGATCCAGACGTTCTCCCACTGCGGATGCGTCTGCACGATGAAGTTCTCGTCGACGCTCATTTCCGTCTGGCAGACCCGGCTTTCGAGAAGCGGCTGGTTCTCGAGGTCGGGGAACCGATGCCTCAGGAAAGCCCGCGCCCGCTCCAGCAGGTAGCCGTTGTGGACTCTTTCGTCGAGGTCGGGATCGAACGCCACCTGCTCTCCCTGGGGGCAGAGCTTGAAGCCGCGGCTGTCGATGTTCGAGAAGCCGTAGTAGCCGGCGTCCGCGAAGTTGGGAAGGTTGGGATGGTTGAACCGAACGTCCCCCGCCGGCGTTCCGAAGAAGAACGTATCGCGGCGCGGGGTGAAGATTTTCCGTCCGAGGAGCTCCGGAAAGACCTTGGGAAGCCACGGCCCGCAAGCGAAGACGTACGTCGCCGCCGAAAGGCTCTCGCCATTCCCGAGCGAGATTCGCGAGAGCGTCGAGCCCGATCCCGATGGCGGCTCGGCTCGCCCGATCGCGACCCGGCCGCCCTTCTTCTCGAACGCTCCGCGCGACGATCTGCATCGCAGTAGCGGGCTCGAAGGACACCGGCGCCCGGCTCGAAGAGCGCGAACTCGATGCCCTCGGGCCGCATCTGCGGGTAGCGCTTCTTCAGCTCGTCGTGAGCCACGATCTCGTGGGCGACTCCGAGCTTCTCGAAGACGCCCTTCGTCGCGCGCAGCTCCTCCGTCCAGGAGGACGCGAGCTGGAGCCGACCCGTCGAGAGCATCAGGCTCTGGCCGAACTCCCCTTCCCGCGCCTTCCACTTCTCGAGCGCTCTCAGCACCCACCGGGAGTAGATCTCCTGGTCGCCGTAGCCCACGCGGATCTGGCGTGTCTCCCCGCCGGAAGCGGCGCGACCATTCCCGGGACCGTACGCGTCGAGAAGCGTGACCGCGTGGCCCATCTCCCGGAGGTGAAGCGCGGTCCAGCCGCCGAAGGCACCCGCGCCGACCACCACGACATCCGGCGTGGGCTGGGCTCGAACGAGCGGCGCCGCCATGGTCGCGGTCGTCGCCTTCAAGAAACGTCCTTCGATCGAAACGTTCCATTACGACCTCACTTCGCTTCGTGAACCACTTTGCCGCCGACGATCGTCGCGACGATCGTGCCCTCGAACAGTCTCCCCGGAGCCGTCTCGCCGACCGCCAGCGGATCGAGACTCAGAATGGTGATGTCGGCGCGTTTTCCGGGTGCGAGAGTTCCGGTCTCGCTCTCCTGCGCGGCCGCGTAAGCGTTCCACACGGTATAGCCGCGAAGAGCTTCCTCCGGGGTCATGCGCTCCTCCGGATACCATCCGTCGGGCGGGTTCTGCTCCTTGTCCCGGCGCGTGATGGCCGAGTGAAGTCCGTAGAAGATGTCGTGGTCGGAGCCCGCGAGGTCCGAGTTGAAGGCGAGCCGCGCCCCCGCCTTCCGGAGACTTCTCCAGGCATAGGCGCCTTTGACCCGCTCCGGACCGATCCGATCCTCCGCCCATCTCGGTCTTCCGCGCAGTGGGGCGGCTCCATCGACGCGATGACGTTGAGAGAGGCGAATCGCGGAATGTCGTCGGGGTGCACCACCTGTGCGTGCTCGATCCGATGCCGGAGCTCGCGCGCCTCGGGGTTCGCGTCGACGACGGACTGCAGGAAGTCCAGGGTCTCCCGATTTCCCGCGTCGCCGATGGCGTGCACGCCGACCTGGAACCCCGAGCGCATCATCTCGGCGACGAGCTCCATGTCGAACCCGTACTCGCCGCCGGAAGTTCCTTTGTGGCCGGGCATGTCGGAGTAGTCGTCGAGGAGACGCGCGCCCCTCGAGCCGAGAGCGCCGTCGTAGTACGCCTTGACCGAGCGCGTGATCAACATCCGATCGTTGCCTCGGTCCGGTCCCTTCGAAAGCCACTCGCGGCAGAGATCGCCGTCGCGAGCGGAGAGCATCGCGTACACGCGGACGGGAAGGCTCCCCTCGGACTCGAGCGACGTGAACGCGTTCATGAGGCTTCGGTCGACTCCCGCCTCGTGGACGGCGACGTATCCATCGCGCGCCATCCTCTCGAGTCCCGCCTTCACGTAGGCACGAAACCGCTCCGGCGTGGGCTCGGGAATGGCGTCGGTGAGAAGCGCCCCGCGCGGTCGAGAACGATCCCGGTCAGCTTCCCCTCGGCATCTTTCAGAATGCGCCCTCCGCTCGGCGCGGGCGTCGTCTCGTCGATCCCCGCCGCTTCGAAGGCCTTCTCTGTTCCCCCACACCGCGAACCCGTGAAGGCTCTGCATCACGACCGGGTTTTTCGGAAACTTCTCGTTCAGCAGGTCCCAGGTGGGATAGTGGCTCGCCCAGTCGCTGTCGTCCCATCCCCGCGCGAGGATCCATTCGCCCTTGGGAACGTTCGAAGCCGCATCGACGACGCGCTGCACCGCCTCTTCCTCAGTCGCAACACCGAAGAGGCTCACCTGAGACTCGAGCTCTCCGAGACCCGCGACGTGGGTGTGCGAATCGATGAGACCCGGAATCACGGTCGCGTCGCCCGCGTCGAGGGTCCGGGTCGATTCTCCCGCGTAGCGGGCGGCCTCGTCCGCCGTTCCCACGAAGAGAATCTTCCCGTCGCGAACGGCCACCGCTTCCGCATCGGGCTGCCAGCCCTCCGCTCCTCGCGGCGCGGTAGGAGGCGGGAGTTCCGTCGAGAGCCGGCTCCTCCCAGGAGAGCGTGTAGACGCGGCCTTTGACGACGAGGTCCGCGATCTCCTTCGGGGCCGGTGACGAGCATCGGGAGAGGGCGAGAGCGAAAAGGGATAACCACTGCCAGCGCGATTACGTTTCATGGCGCCGGTGATTATACTGCCTCATCATCACGGTGAGAGTCTTCCTCGGGCTGTCCTTCGTTCTGCTCGCGCCGGGCGCGGTCGAACGAGAAGTCGTCGGCTTCCCTTCCGGATCTCTCCCCTATCAGGCGCATCTCGTCGGCTCGGAGACGTGCGGCAGTTGCCACGCCGAGCACTTCCGCGCAGCAGCGAGACCACCCCATGGCCAAAACCGGCCGCGCCGTTACCTCGGACAACGCCGACGTCTGGTTCTCCGCGGAGCGCTTGCGCAAGCCTATGGCGTGGCGCGCGGCGGATGCGCCGCGCTATCGAACGACTCCGGAAGGAGTCTTCCTCGACGCGGGAAATCAATCGGTCCGCGTGGATGCGGTGCTCGGGTCCGGCTCCCGGGGATTCACGCCCATCGCAGCGGGAAACGGGCGCACCCTCCGTGAGCTGCGGCTTTCTTTTTCCTCGCTGCACGACACCTGGCTCATGACCCCCGGATCGGAGCTGGATCGAGATCCTCTCGGCGAGAGCGATTCCGAAGAGCAATCGGGCGAGTGCCTGGGATGCCACGCCACGTCACTCGTCTGGACGAACGACATCCTCGATCTGAAGGAGTCGGAGCTCGGCATTCAATGCGAGCGGTGCCACGGTCCCGGGAGCGCGCATCTGGAATCCGTTCAATCGGGCAACCCCTCCGCCATCTTCAACCCCGGATCTCTCGGGGCCGACCGGCAAGTCGAATTCTGCGGTCAGTGCCACCGCCAGCCGTTCGATATCGATCCTCTGGACGTCATGAGCCGCCATCCGTCGATGGTCCGCCACGCCGGGGCGAGCCTCATGATGAGCGAGTGCTTCCGCCGGTCTCCGAAGGAGAGCACGATCACTTGCCTCGACTGCCACGACTCTCATGACAGGGGAATTTCCGCCGACCGATTCCGCGCTTCCTGCATGCGCTGTCACAGCGCCCCGGAGCGGGATCATCGGTCGCAGACGATCTCGGCGACCGCAAACTGCGTTTCGTGCCACATGCCCGTCGAGGAAAAGACCTTCATGGGCAGCCGGCTTCACCGACCACTGGATTCGCGTTCCCGGCTCCCCTTCGCCCGTCGACTCTTTCGAGCGGGATGAATACCTCGAGTACCTGGAAGAGAGTTACCGCCGCGGGATCGCGGGAGCGGGTGCCGGAAGGGAGAAAGCGTCGAAGCTCGGAGTCGGTCTCGCCGAGATTCAGTTCGCGCGCAAGAGCTACGATGCCGCGTTCGCGACGCTGCGGGAAGCGCTCGCCGCTTCTCCCAACACCTCCCAGTGGCTACGCGCCGCGGCCCTGTATCGCCAGACGGGACAGTTCCGCGAAGCCGGTAGTGCCCTCGATGCGGCCATCGCGAGCGCCCCGAATCTCGCCGAAGCACAGCTCCAGAAAGGGGAGCTCCTGCAGCAGCAAGGAGTGCTCGACGAAGCCGAGGCTCGTTACCGCCGGGCGCTCGAGCTGGACCCGGGCTCCGCGGCCGGGCACAACAGCCTCGGAAGCGTTCTCGGCTCTCAGGGGAAGCTGGAAGACGCCATCTCTCATTTCGAGAAGGCTCTCGAGATTCGTCCCGGGTATCCCGAGGCGCACAGCAATCTGGGCCTGGCGCTCCAGCGTCTGGGACGCTTCGACGAAGCCCGCCTTCAATTCGAGGAGGCCCTGCGGGCGAAGCCGGACTGGCCGGTGGCGCAGAACGCGCTCGCTCGAATTCTCGCCACCCATCCCGAGGCGCGGCCGGCGAGACCCGCGGGAAGCGGTGCGGCTCGCGGACCGGGCGGCGGAGCTGACCGGCTACGAGAACCCGCGCATCCTCGATACGCTCGCCGCGGCGTACGCGGCCTCTGGAGATTTCGAGAGGGCGACGCGGACCGCCGAAGAAGCCATTCGGCTCGCCGACGACAGCGCCCTTGCGGAGCAGATTCGCGCGCGGCTTCGGCTCTACCAGGAAGGAAAGCCCTTCGTCGAGCCAGCGCGCCCTTGACTAGCGAATCACGTACCGATCCGAACCTTCCCGGATATGGATCGACCGGTCGAGCGGCACGTCTCGGAAGGTTTGCGTGGCGTCGGTCGTGGGCCAGTACACTTCGAGGAGCTCGACGCGCTCGGCTTTCCCCAGCCCCAGGGTCTGCTCGAGGGGGCTCGCGCCGAAAGAGCCGCCGCTATTGACCCATTTGTAGATGGATCGGCTGGCGCCGCCCTCGCTCACCTGCACCCGGATGCGGGCGCCGATGGCGGACCGGTTCGACCGGACTCCGGTCAGCTCGACCACGAGCCAGCGGTTGCCGAACCCCGGGTTGAGGTAGAGCGCGTCGTGAAATCGATCGCCGGCGAGGGCTCCGCCCATCTGCTCGAAAACGTCCTGGTCGCCGTCCCGGTCGAAATCCGCGAAGAGCACCGCGTGCCCCTTCTGCAGGTTTCCGAAGCCGCCGGCGGTGGTGACGTCCGCAAAACGCTGTCCGCTTCGGTTCCAGTACATGAGGTTCGGCATGAGAGCGAAGTACGGCGGGTACCCGGTGCCCAGGTAGAAATCGAGAAAGCCGTCGCCGTCGAGGTCGCCGAAATTCGCGCCCATGGGGGCGCTCGGACGATCCAGGTTTCGTTCCGCGGACACGTCTCGAAACCCGCCCCTGCCGTCTCCCTCGTAGAGGCGGGCCCGTTCGGCGTCGGTCTCGAGCCCCAGGTAGCTCGCCGCCAGGTCCTCGATGAGCGCGTCGTAGGCGGCGACATAGATGTCGAGAGCCCCGTCGTTGTTGTAGTCCCAAAACCACGTGGGAAAGCTGACCGAGGGCCCGGTGACGCCGAGCTCGGGCGCCACATCGGCGAAGGTGCCGTCTGCCTTGTTGCGATAGAGACGGTTCGCCCCGTCCAGATTCGAGACGTAGAGATCGGGGAAGACGATCGCCGTCGTAGTCTCCGAAGATGACGCCCTTGGTCCAGCGTCCGTTCTCGACTCCGGCGGCGGCGGCCCGGTCTTCGAAGGTCCCCTCTCCCCCATTCACGAACAGCTGACAGGGAGCCTTCCAATCCGGGTTGCTCTCGATCCCGACGTAGAGGTCCAGATCGCCGTCGTTGTCGAAATCGCTCCAGGACGCCGTCTGGCTCGGGTTGTGCACCTCTCCCAGCCCCGCGTCGAACGCGACATCCGTGAAGGTCCCGTCGCCGTTGTTTCGAAGAAGAGACTTGGGGTGCCGTCCGTTCTTCCCCATCCACGCGCCGCGCAGCATCAGAACGTCGGCATCGCCGTCGTTGTCATAGTCCGCCTGGACCATGTTGAGACCGCCGAGGATTCCCGTGAGTCCGGCCTCCGTGGTTCGATCGCGGAAGGTTCCGTCTTGCTGGTTCAGGAACAGCCGCAGCTGCCCCGCGGGATCGTAGGTCGAGACCAGAAGGTCCAGATAGCCGTCGTAGTTGAAGTCCTCGGCCACCGCGCCCCCCGAGAGGCTGAACGTATCGACGCCCGCGCGCCGCGCGACGTTGGGAAACCGCGGGAACGCTTCGTCGGAAGCAAAGGCCTCGGGCGGAATCCGGTGAGCCGCCGGAACTCCCTCGGGGTACTCGCCGACGGTCATGTAAGCGATGTTGAGGAGCCAGAGCGCGGAGAGGTATCCGGGCGTGTTCTTCTGCACCCGGGTCAGAACTTCCTGGAAGTATTCGATCGCTCTCCGGGAGCCTTCCGGAAGAAGGTGCACTCCGTCGCCGCGAATGGGAAGAATGCAGCTATCGGCATTGTTTCCAAGAGCGCAGTTCTGGGTTTCTCCGAAGCGCAGGTGAGCGAAGCCGAGATTGAAGATGACTCTCGGCACGATGCCCTCGTCGAGCTCGTGCTCCACCTTCGGAAGGAGCTCGTAGGCGCGAGTGAGGTTATCGATGGCTTCCCGCTCACGCCCGAGCCTCTGCTCCGCTTCTCCGAGCTTCAGGTAGAGCTCGAATCGGCTGAAGTCGGGTGCATCGGCTCGCAGGTTCAGCGCGCGGGCCCGGAGCTCGCGGGCCTGTCGATCGTTGAGCCAGTAGTGCTCCATCGGCGCGCGGTCTCGAATGTCCGCGAGAAGCTCGAGCATCTTTCGATGTCCCGGAGTCTGCTCGTAGAGGGGCGCCTCCGCGGCGATCTCTCCGTGCGCGTGCTGTGGCGGTGAATCTTCCGCTTGAACTGCGAGGAGCAGGACCACCAAGAGGTCCGGCATCGCGATCAAGGGCTAGTTACTCTTCGCCAGGGTATCCAGGCGGGCCTTCACCGCCTCCTGCCCGGGGTTGAGCGCGAGAGAGCGTTCGAAGGTTTCCCTCGCCTTGTCGTGCTGGCCCAGGCTCTGGTAGCTGTCGCCGAGCGCGTTCAGGAGCTGCGGTTCCGGCGGACGGAGGGTGATCGCGTGCTCCAGAAGACGCACTGCTTCGGAATACTGATTCTTCAGGTAGTGAGCGAGGCCGAGCCCCTCGACCACCTCCGGCTCGGAGCCGTAGGCATCGGCGAGCGGCAACAGGAGCTCGAGCGCGGCGTCGGCTTTGCGGGAATACAGCAGGACGGTAGCGAGCTTCCAATTCGCGACGACGAGGTCGGGGTTCTTCGCCGCAACCGCTCGGGTGAAGGCCGTTTCGGCTTCGGCGAGCTCGCCACGAGCCAGGTACTGCTGCCCGAGCGCGAGCGCGAGGAGCCCGGGAGCATCGGTATTGAAGCTGTGCCGGAAGACGAAGCCCGCCCGGGGAATCGACGTGCGCGGCGAAATGCTCAGATCCGCGGCGCGCTGGGCCACCACGTTTCCGTTCGCGTCCAGGAGCTCGGCTTCGATCCGATAGGGCCCGCTCTCGAGCCCGGCGAGCGGGAAGGCTTCGACGGCTGCCCCCCCGCCGTAGGAGCCAACGTTTTTTTCGCGAGGGGAGCCCTTTTCCTTCTCACTCGAGAGCGCCATCCGCAGTCGATAGTCCGGAGGGGCGTTCCAGGTCTGAATCAAGGCGTACACGGTCTCGCTCGGAATGAATGCGCCGTCCGTCGAGGGGTACACGATCTCGCGCCCGAGCTGGAACACCCGGTGCATATCCTTACCCTCCAACGCGGAGCCGAGCTCTGTCTTGTAGCCCACCACGATTCCGCTCATACCCGGTCCCGAGGGAGCAGGATCCACGCGCAGCTCGACTTCTTCCGCGGTGAACTGCTTCGTCGCGCGGTTCTTCACGATGAGGCTCAGGCGGTAATCACCCGCGAGGAGAGGAAAGTCATCGTGATACGCGAATGGAAGACCCGCGACCGCCTGCATCTGGCTCCGGGAGAGCTCGACATAGGGCATGTTCTCCGAAACCGCCATCAGGTTGTTGCTCAGGTCCCGGACTTCGACGGTCGCTTCGAGCGTGGTATAGAACGCGGTCTGGTTGTCGTTCGCCTGAAGCGAGAAGTTCTGGGGATCGAGCTCCACGCTGTAGTGGACGAAGGGCGCGCCTTCGGGCCCGTAGAGAACCGCGAGATAGCGCCGGCTCGGGACGAAGCGGAAGGAATAATCCGAGGTGACCTTGTCCTTGTAGCGCAAGTAGCCGTCGAGATAGTCGGTATTGACGCCCCGCCTGCGGGATTCCTCGATGTTGGCGACCACGACCTCGACGTTGATCGGCACCTTGACGAAGCCGCTAATCGGCTGGCGCGAGTTGCGACCGGATAGAAAACTTCCCACCGGCTCGGTCAGATCCACGGTCAGGCTCGCCCGCGCCAGATCCATCGAGACGATCTCGAGCGCATCGACCGCAAGGTGCTGATTGGTCCGGTATCCGGCGCCCGAGCCCGCACGCAGCAGGGCCTCGGGGCCGTCGCCCATCGGACTGTAGAGCTCGTACTCACCGATGTCCTGCTGCTTGAAGAAAACCAGGTTGAAGCGGGGAGGCTGACCGAGCTTGGGGTCCCCGTTGTAGAACCAGATTTGGGTCGCGACCACTTCGTTCAAACCGTCGAAGCGCTGGATCTCGTGGGGCTTCCCCAGGATGATCCAGAACCTTCCCATGTCGGTCCTCCACCCGGGGCGCGGCGCGTCGCGGCTGAAGATCTTATTTGCGTAATCCAGCCTCTCGTAGTGCTCGTCCTTGAGCTCGTTTTTCGGACTCGCGGGGTCTGGATCGCGCCGTTCCCAGAAAGCCTCGACGAACCGGGCTCGGTCCTCGACCGTGGGGAGGGACAGAAATACGTCCCGTTCCTGGTCGGTGATGATGTAGACCACTTCTTCCTCGAGCCATTTCCGATGAACCGGATCGAGCTTGTCGATGCGGTCGTCGGCCGTCAGAAGGCCCGACATACCGAAAATCAGGAGGAGGAACGCCCGGGTGTTGGTCATGTTCGTGTGGCTCCGACGCGAGGTGGGCTCATTCTATACGGCGGTCGTCGAAGTTATCAAATTCGGGCACAGGCTCACTGCGTCGCCTTTCGGCCCTGCCCTTTTTTCAAAACGATGCTCTGGTTCAACGGCACTCCGGGAAAGAGCTCGTCTTCCCCATCGGGCCCATCGGGCCAGCGAACCCGGATGCTTTCCGCCTGGCTCGCGCCAACGATTCCGAAATGAGCGCGCGGATCGTTCGCCGAGAGATAGCTGAAGGCGGGATCGGCGATACGCACGTACTCCTTTCCACCCGCGGACACCACCACCAGCGCTCCGTGAGCATCGCGCTTTCGCTTCTCGTCCCAGGCGCGCACCAGCAAAAAGCTCCCCGTCTTCTTCGCGTCGTTGCGGTAGAGGCGCGCGGGTCCGGCGGTGTTGTTCACGAGAAGGTCCAGGTCGCCGTCGCGGTCGACGTCCCCGACCGCGAGCCCCCGGCTCAGATCGACGTCGTCGGAAAACGAGCCCGCCTCCTTGCCAATCTCCTTGAACTTCCCCTTTCCGTCGTTCTGATAGAGGTGCTTGGGCTCGGCGTACCGGTTCCAGTACTCGGACATCTTCGCGCCCGGGATAGGGCTTGTGACGATCGACGGCGCCGTTCACCACCACGATGTCGAGGTCGGAGTCGTGCTCGTAGTCGATGAAGGCCGTGCCGAAGCCGGTGAACGGCAGGCTCGGGGCCACCAGGCCGGCGGCGGCGCTCTGGTCTTCGAAGCCGTATTTCCCGTCGTTCACGTAGAGAGTGTTGTAGTCGTTGATGAGATGCGTCAAGAACAGATCCAGATCGGAATCGGCGTCGATGTCTCCGAGAGCGATCCCCATGCTCGCCTGGGGACGGCCCATGGCGCTCACCGCCGCGCCCATCAGGAAGGCCTGATCTTCGAACTTGCCGGCACCCTGGTTCACCCAGAGGTTGTTCGCTTCACCGTCGTTCGCCACGTAGAAATCGATGCGGCCGTCGCCCGTGAAGTCGGCGCAGACGACCCCCAGGCCGGGAAGACGCTCGGCGGTGATGCCGGCCGGCCGGGTGACGTCGGTGAAGGTGCCGTTGCCGTTGTTGTGGTAGAGGAGGTCCGTCTCGTACGGAAGACTCTGCGGGCTGCAGTAGTCGGGCGCCCCGTCGCCCTTCACGCAGACCTTCGCCGGATCGAATTTCACGTAATTCGTGACGAAGAGATCGAGAAAGCCGTCGGCATCGTAGTCGCAGAAGGCGGAGGAAGCGGACCAGTGGCTCCCCCCGATACCGGCCTTGGCGGTCACGTTCACGAACTTGCCGTTCCCCTGGTTGCGATAGAGGCTGTTGGGGCCGTAGTTCGTCACGAAAACGTCGACGAAGCCGTCGTTGTCGAAGTCCCCGACG
Organism: uncultured Acidobacteriota bacterium; assembly: GCA_963820855.1. Taxonomy (GTDB): domain Bacteria; phylum Acidobacteriota; class Vicinamibacteria; order Marinacidobacterales; family SMYC01; genus DAISKN01. Next base: position 70,473 of record CAWGBY010000026.1, on the reverse strand, counting down.
GCGACCCCTGTTCCGTAGCCCGTGTCTCCCAGGCCCGAGGCCGCGGTCACGTCGGTGAATTTTCCATCCGGGTTCTGGCGGTAGAGTCGATCCGGAGGCCTCGGCTTCTTCGACTCCGGGAGCGGCCCCGCCTGGACGAGATAGACGTCGAGGTCTCCGTCGTTGTCATAGTCGAAGAACGCGGCTCCGGAGCCCATGACCTCGGGGGCCATGTGCTTTCCTTCCATGCCCGGGTCGTGGACGAAATCGATTCCGACCTGACGCGCGACATCGGTGTAGATGGGCTGCGCGAGGACCGAAGGCGCGAAAGCGAGAACCATGGCCGCCGCCGCGCAGCAATTTTCTCGATTTGATCCCACTGTGCCCACACAGTATAGATCGTCGGTGCCTCGCCTCCCCTGGTTCGGGCTCCTCCTCCTGAGCGCCTGCGGCTCCGGGGAGATCCTGAGGTCCGGCTCCGCCGCTTCCTCCGATGTCCTGCTCCTCACCCTCGATACCACGCGGGCCGACCGCCTCGGCGTCTACGGCTACGACAAGGCCGAGACACCCAACCTCGATCGGCTCGCCCGCGAGGGAGTTCGCTTCACCGATGCCGTTTCTCCCGCGCCCATCACTCTGGTGGCGCACACTTCGATATTGACGGGTCTCGATCCCGATCACCACGGAGTCCGTCATAACGGGCAGTATCGGCTCGACCCTTCCGCAACCACCGTCGCCGAAACCCTGAAGGCGAACGGCTACGAAACGGCGGCGTTCGTTTCCGGCTTCGTTCTCGACGCTCGCTATGGACTCGCGCAGGGCTTCGATCTTTACGACGATCGAACCGAGGCCTTCCCGGGACAGCCCTTCGGCGGCCTTGGGGAGCGTAACGCCGAAGCCGTCACCCAGGCGGCTCTCGAATGGCTCGAAGGCAGGAAGGAACAGAAGCCTTTCTTCCTCTGGGTCCACTACTACGACCCTCATGCGGTGTACAAGCCGCCCGAAGCGTTCGCGCGCAAGTTTTCCGCGACCCCTTACGACGGCGAGATCGCCTACATGGACTCGCAGATCGGACGCCTGGTCGCGGCCCTGGAGCGACAGAAGAGAAAGCTCCTCGTCGTCGTCGCGGGCGATCACGGGGAGAGCTTCGGCGAGCATTCCGAGTACTCTCATGCGCGTCTCCTGTACGAGACCACTCAGCGCGTCCCCCTGTTCCTTTGGTCGGAAGCCGCGATCTCGAGACCTCAAGTGGTGGACGACGTCGTCGTGGGTCTGGTCGACATCTTCCCCACGATCCTCGACCTTCTCGGGATCGAGGATCCGGCGCCGCGCGATGGACTCACGCTGCGGCTCTCGCAGCAAAACCGCGATCGTGCCCTCTACATGGAGACCATGGCGGCGTACCTCGACAACGGGTGGGCACCTCTTCACGCGCTGAGACAGCATCGCGAGAAGTACATCCTCGCGCCACGGCCCGAGTACTACGACCTCGCCGCAGATCCCGACGAGCGCCGAAATCTCTTCGATGCGAAGGCGGGCGGATCTCTCGCGGAGGAGCTCGCCGCTCGTTTGAAGGAAGGCGCATCGAACGAAGAGATCGCGGCGGGCGCCGAAGCGCCTGACCCGGAGTCGCTGAAGAGGCTCCAGGCGCTCGGCTATCTCTCGGGAGCGGGGCGCGCCGCCACCGGGGAGGCTCTACCCGACCCGAAGGACATGGTCGAGATCCTCAAGCTCGCCATCGAATCGCGCAGCCTGCGGCGGGAGGGACGGCTCGAGGAAGCGCTCGAGCGCGCCCAGAAGGCGCTCCAGCTCGCGCCGGCGGATCTCGAAGTGATCGAGGAGAACGCGCTCGTACACATCGAGATGAATCACCTGCCGGAAGCGGAGGAAGCGCTTCGCCAGTACCGAGAGCGGAAGCGCAATCCCAACATCAACATTCTCCTCGCGGAGATTCTCGCCGAGACGGGGCGAAGACCCGAGGGCGCAGCGATGCTGAAGGAAGCGATGGAGCTCGAGCCGGATCACGGCGGGGTCATGATCACCTGGGGCGATTTCCTCGCAGCGGAAGGAAAGTACGGCGAAGCCCTCGAGTGGTATCAAAAGGCGAAGCGGGTGGACCCTTATCGCGCCACCCCGATTGCCGACAAGCGGATCGTCGATTTGCGCCGGCGCGCGAGCGGCGGCTGATTCGGACGCTCCGCGCAGACAGAAGGCTCCACGTAACATGTGGTACACTGATTACGTGGGGAATCGATGAGAAATCTGACCTTATCCATCGACGAAGATATCCTGCTGGAAGCAAGGAAGTTCGCCTTGGAGAACGATACGACAGTCAATCAACTGGTCAGGGACTACCTCGCGCGGATTGCTCGCCAAACAAACCGGCGCCGGGCAGCGCGGGAGAGGCTTCTGCGCTTCATGAAAACGAGGCAGGTCGAGGTTGGGGAACGGCGCTGGACCCGGGAAGAGCTCTATGACCGATGAGCTGCCGGTGTTCGTGGACACGAACATTCTGGTTTACGCGTTCGATGCTTCCGACAACGAGCGTCACACGCGAGCCGAACGCGCTGTCGCTCCGCTGCTCCATGAAGATCGCTTCCGTTTGAGCACGCAGATCCTTCAAGAGTTCTACGTGACCATGACCCGAAAGGTGGCGCGGCCATGGAAGGCGGAGGAGGCTTTGGACGTCTTGGACGATCTGACTTCCTGGCCGATCGTTGTTGTCGACTACGATCTCATTCGCGAGTCGGTCCTGCTTTCGGAGGAGTCGCGGCTCTCGTTCTGGGATGCTCTCGTCGTCAATTCTGCCGCGCGCAGCGGCGCAGTCACCTTACTCACGGAAGACATGAATCACGGACAAGTCATTCGAGGCGTTCGAGTGTCGAATCCCCTTCTCGCGTAGATTCTGATTCGGGGGATTGTTTCCCCTACCGCTGGACACGTCTCCCTTTTGCCCGAGTCATTCCTTCGGGCGTTGGCCGACCGTTACCGCGCGCCGCCGGAGCTCGTCGACGAGATGCGGAGGCATGGTCTCGCCGAGCTCCTGAGCGCGCTCGACGTGCTTCAAGGCGTTCCCGTAATCGCCGACTCCCACCAGCGCCACCGAGAGCCGGCGATGCGCCGGGCCGGAGTCGGGGCGCGCTTCGAGGGCTGCCTCGATGAAGGGTATCGCGTCCCGATAGGCCTTCTGCTGCGTCAGCACCTCGCCGAGCTGGAGGTTCGCCGCGAAGCTTTTTGGATCCGATTCGAGGGCCTGGCGACAGAGAGAAGCCGCCTCCGCAAGCTCGCCCCGAAAAGCAAGGATTCCCGCGAGGTTCAATAGGGTTCCCGCGTGGTCCGGACGGACCGCGAGCGCCGCCCGGTAATGAAGGGCAGCGGCCTCGTAGTCGCCCTCGAAATTCAGGGTGTTGCCGAGACCATAATGAGCCGGCGCGAGCTCGGGGGCGATTGCGAGCGCCGCTTCGTACTGCTCCTTCGCTGCCTGAAGCTTGCTCTGGCGCGCGAGAACGTCACCGAGCCGCGCCTTCACGTTGGCATCATCGGGGCGAAGACCAGACAGCTCGCGGTAGAGAGCCTCCGCCCTCGCGTCATCGGATGCTCGCTCCGCTTCGAGCGCCCGCTCGAGGAGCGCCGTGGAAGCTACCGATTCCTTCCGCATCGCGTAGTGCACGGGGTCGACGATGCCGACGACCTCTGTCACCTGGGACGCCATCCGGTTCTCGCGGAGCGCGGAGTCGGAGTCGCCGAGCTGCCGGTAGGCCTGCGCGAGAGCTCCATGGACCGCGGACGCCTCCGGGCTCAGGTCTCGCGCGCGGAGGAGATGGCCGAGCGCCTCCTCCGTCTCGTCGCGGGCCAGCTGCAGCCGGCCGATGCCGAATTCCGCCATCGGCGTTTTCCGGTTCGAGCTCCGCCGCCCTGCGATACTGCTCGAGGGCGAGATCGTTCTGGTTCGCCGCTTCGAGAAGCTGAGCTCTCAAAACATAAGCCGGTGCGTAGTCCGGTCTCAGGCCGGAGGCCCGCTCGGCAGCAGCGAGAGCGGCGGGCGCATCCGCATCCCGCAGAGCGTGCGCGAGGAGATAGGGCCAGCGAAACTCCCCGGGCGATAGCTCGGCGGCCCGGCGGTAGCACACGACGGCATCCGGTTCGATCCGATGGGCATGAAGCACGATCCCGAGGCGTCCCCAGGCTTCGGACGACTCCGGCGACGCCAGCACCGCCTTCCGAGCCTCCTCGAGCTTCGCCGCTACCTGAGGCTCCATGCTGGAGCGGTCCGGGTCCGGAACCTCCGGTCCGCTTCGGAAAAGACCGGTGCGCGAAGACGAGAAATCGCGACGAGCGCCGCAGCCAGGAGCGCGACGCCGGCGATCGAGCGCGGGACGCCGCGAGCGCGCGGGCGGTGCGGCGGTCTTCTTGCGTTTCCGAGCCACGTAAAGACCTCGATCGATCCAGGTCGAAGAGGGCGTAGAGGCAAAAAGAAAGGGCGGGCCGCGAGGCCCGCCCTTTCTCGACGAAGCGAAGTCCGAGCTAGAACACCACCTTCGCCATGAACTGGAAGGTGCGCGGGAAACCGCCGACTCCGGTAATGGCACCGAAGTTGGACTGCCCGAAGATCGTGCGCTGGCCGTTGAAGTTCGGCTGGCCGAAGAAGTTGACGAACTCGAACCGAAGAAGCAGCTCCGCTCCGCCGCCGATACGGGTGTCCTTGTCGAACGAGACGTCCCAGTTGAAGAGCGAAGGGGTCCTCTGGTCGGTGACGGTGTAAGGTGTGTCGCCGAACGTATAGGCGGCGCGTTCGAGAACGCCGCGGGGTTGACGAACTGCTCGTAGTTGTCGATCGCCCCTCCCGAGACCGCGGGGTCGCCCACCATGTTCGGCCGCTGGTGGTCGAATCCGAAGCCGCTTCCGAGGTTTCGCGCTCTGCTTGACCGTGAGCGGGAAGCCGCTCCGCATGATGGTCGAGACCGAAGCCGACCAGCCGCCCAGGATGATTTCCGCGGCGCCGCCGTCCGGGCTCGGGAAACGATACAGACCGTTGATGTTGAGCCACTGCGGGGAGTCGATGATTCCCGTCGGGAGGTCGTCGTGCTCAGGTCGGTCGAGTTGAAGATCGCGGTCTCCTCGTCCGAGACCCGGGTGTTGTTCTCGTACATGTTGGACTTGTACGAGCTCATGGTGTAGTTCATGCGCGCGCCCCACTGCCGGAACCTCTTTTCGAACTCGAGGCGGAGGGCGTCGTAGGACGACTTGCCTTCGCTGATGTGGCGAGCCCAGACGTCGCGGAACTGCGGGTAGGGCCGGAGCAGCTGTCCGCGCGGAATCGTCGAGCTGTCGGCGAGAGAGCCGAAAGCCGAATTCCCGAAGAAGGGGTTCGGGACCGGATCGTTCAACGCGGAGCCGAGCGACAGGAAGCTCGGATCGAGCTGGTTGATGTTGACTTCGCTGTCGTTGGTGCCGCCGATCCAGATATCCGTCCCCTTGCTTCCCAGATAGCCGATCTTGACCGCCATGCCGGCGCCGAGCTCGTGCTGGACGTCGATGGAGTACTGGTGCATGTACGGCGATTTGGCGAACTGGTCGTTGAACCGCACGGTCGAGCCTGCGCCCGTGAGCGCTCCGAGGCTGTTGCCGACCGGACTATCGACGCCGTTCGGATAGGGATTCGAGAGCGTGCGCCGAGCTGGGAGTCAGCCCGCCGTCGTTGCTCGGCACGACGTTCGTGATCGCGGTGTAGCCGCGGGTGGCGAAGGTGTTCGCCCCGGGTCCCGGGTACTGATGGGGAGCCCAGAAGATGCCCCATCCTCCGCGGACCACCGTCTTGTCGTTCAGGGAGTAGACGAAGCCGGCGCGAGGACCGAGCTTCAATCCCCGAGGATCGGACTGGGTGTCCTTACCGCCGGTGCCGGCGTACTGAAAGCCGCCGGTCAGATTCATCCCCGGCACTTGAACCGGGAACGGGTCGTCGTAGCCCCAGCCGACGATGAAGCGGTTCTCTTCTTCGGCGAGACCGTTCTCGTGCTCCAGGCGCAGCCCGAGGTTCACTACCAGGTTCTCGTTCACGCGCCAGTCGTCCTGGACGAAACCGCCGTAGTATTTGATGAAGACGTTCGTCGGGCTGGCGTTCACGAAGTTCGAGTCGCCGTTCGGCTGCCCGAGGAGGAAGGACGCGAAGGCGTCTCCGCTGCCGCGCCGGATTGGTCGCGCTCGGTCCCTGGTGAATCCCGGATCGAAGTAGAACGCGGCGCCGTATGCGGGGAGGAACGTGTCGACCCCGATCTTCCGGTACTGGAGTCCGCCCTTGAAGGTGTGGCTTCCCACGAACTTCGAGTAAACGCCGCTGATCTCGGACGACTTCCAGACGACGTTGTCGTGCGCCCAGCTTCCGAACAGGATGTCGGTCGCGTTCTCGTTCTCGCCGTAGCCCTCGACGAACACGTCGGGAAGCTGCTGTTTCCCGCTGCTTCGAAGTCCGAACGAAGTTCGACGAAAAGCCGAGAGAGCCGATGTCGAAGTCGGGAATCCGGGTGCTGTCGTTGAACTTGTTATAGCCGTACCGAACGGTGACGACCGAGTCGTCGCTCGGGATATTGGTCAGGTTCATCGCCAGGGTGTTCACGTCGCGGAAGAGCACCGCGGCGCCCGTGTCGAAGGGGAGCAGCTCGGTCTCACCGAGAATGTTGGTGTAGAACGGATTCGCCGGCTCCTCCGACTTGTAATACAGGTACGTGCCGGACAGCTGCCACTTGTCGTTGAACCTGTGATTGATCTTGAACGTCGGCTCGTTCGCCGTGTTGTTGAGGAGCGCGGTCATGCTGATCGGGCCCTCGCCGACCTGAGCCAGAGTGCCGCCATGTTGGCTGCCGCCGGATCGATCCGATTCGAGGGAATCACGTTTCCCGGGAAGGGCGAACGCTTCCCGTCGCCGGGTTGTAGGTCGCCGGGTCGTAAATCGTCGGCCCACCGGCGAAATTGCCGCCGCGCTGCGCGGCCGTCGGGAGGTTCACCCGGGTGTTTCGAGTGTCGGTGTTCTTGTAGCCCTCGTAGCTCGCCCAGAAGAACGTCTTGTCCTTGACGATCGGGCCGCCGCCGGCGAAGCTCCACAGGTCGTAGGGCGACTCCGGCGCTTCGCCCGAGCCGCCGTCGTCCGTCTCCTCGAAGAACAAGGAGACCGCGGCCGAACTGGGGCCGCGTTCTGCCAGAGGGCGCTTCCGCCCCAGTTGTTCGTTCCGCTCTTGTGCAGCGCGTTGAACACTCCGCCGCCCGTGCGACCCATCTCGGCGTCGTAGGTGTTGACCTGGACCTTCATTTCCTCGACGGCGTCGTTGTTGGGGATGACGACCGCGCGGTTCGCGCATGTCGATTGATGGAGACTCCGTCCACGGTGTAGTTGTTCGCGCGGAGCGGCCCGCCGGCGAGGGACAGGAGGGACGAGTTCGATCTGGTCCTGCTTCCGCACGAACACCGGGTCGCCGGTGTGGACCACGTTCGGAGTCGTGACCGAGTAGATGAAGACGTTGCGGCCGGGCGTCGGCAGCACGTCGAGCTGGGCCTTGTCGATCGCCGAAGCGATCGAGGCGTTGGCCGTCTCGATGAGCGGAGTCTCGCCCGTCACCGTGACGGACTCCGCGATACCGCCCACCTGCAGCGAAACGTCCTGAACCAGGAAGGTCTGGACGCCGACCTCGAGTCCCTCACGCCGGAAGGGCGCGAAGCCGCTGAGCTCGACTGCCAGGTTGTACGTTCCGGGCGCCACGCTCGCGAACACGAACTCGCCGCGCTCGTTCGAGACCGACGTACGAATCGCGCCCGTCTGCAGCGTTGGTGAGTGTGACCGTGGTTCCTGGCAAGACACCGCCGTCAGCGTCTCGCACTGCTCCTCGAACGCCGCCCTGGAACGTCTGCGACGTCGCCAGAGCCGGAACGAGAAGCATGAGACCGATGACCTTGAGGATGAAGGCTCTCATGCAAGTCCCTCCTGATTGTGAATGATGCACTGGGCTGTGAAGAAGCTCCCCGCGACGGGAGAGTGCGGCTCGCACCATCATGGCACTCGGACTTCGCTGCTCCGGAGCCTCGTGGCGCCTCGTCTCCATAAAAATGCGAATCCCGTCTTCTCCGAACGGTCTCGGACCGGCGGTGAGAATATTGCTTCACCGACCGGTTGTCAACCAGTCGGTTAAAAGAGCAATTCTCGCGCCAATACGACGGGTGTGTCAGCGGGATGGAATCTGCACCGAAGCTATCTCGCTGACATCAAAGCATTTGCTAGTGCCATTCCACGTCGCTCGCCCAGGCGCCCACGTCGAGTCCGTCGCCTCCATTTTTTTGAATGGATCTACGAGGCTCGGATCCGGTAGCTACTGAATCTTCTTCCAGCGATCGACGATGCGATGCGCTTCGCCTCCGGGAGCCCAGATCACCAGTGCCTTCGCGGGCTCCTTTCCCGGAACCACGTGGTTCACCTTGGCGGGAGGACGAACGAATCCGAGCATTCCCGGCTTCAGGAGGTGGCTCTTGCCGTCGACGACGTGCTCGAGCTCGCCCGAAAGAATGTAGAAAATCTCCGTCGCTCCGTGCAGATGCTCCCCCGAGTTGACGCCCGGCGGGAAACGTGATCTCCCCGATCTCGATCTCCTTCCCTCCGAGGTTCGCCTCCTCGAGAAGCATGCGAATCCGCGTTCCGCCCGGGCTTTCGTAGAGGTGTCCCGTGAGGCTCATGTCCTGCGGCGCGAGGAAAGCTCCCACGGTGACTCCGGCTCCGAAGACGAGATGGCGCGACGGCGAGAGGTAGCGTGACGCATCAGAAACTCCTTCTCTCAGTTCTCGGTTCTCGGTTCTCAGTTCGCGTTTCTTCGTGACCTTATCGCCGGGAAATCGGAGTTGCAACGGAGGCGGTGCTTCACTACCGCGCCGCAGCGGCGAAGCGGTTCCTCGCGTAATCGAGGAAGTAGATCACGAGGCCCGCGCTCAACGTCAGGAGACCGGCGAGGGATTCCTGCGGCCTGTCGATCATCATGAACGTCAGGCTCCAGCCGCTGAGCAGCAGAAACACGATCGGCGGCCAGGGGTAGCCCCACGTGCGGTACGGCCTTTCGATCCCGGGCTCGCTTCGCCTCAGCACGAAGATTCCCGCGACGGTCACCGCCGTGATCAGATTCAAGGTGAACCCCGCGTACAAGAGCACCTGCTGGAACGTGGCCGTGTAGATGAACGCCAGGGTGATGAGCGACTGGACGAGAATCGCGTAGACCGGGATTCCCGTCGCATTGCGGTGCGAGAGCTTTCGCAGCAGCGGGAAGTCCTCGCCCATCACCTGGACGATGCGTGGTCCGACGAAGATCATCACGCTGATGGTCGAGGTGAGAATGAGCGCGATGGTGACCGACATGATGGCGCCTCCCGTCTCGCCGAAGATCCGGGTAGGCGGAGAGGTAGCCGACCTCGATCTGCCCCTCGAGCACCTCGAAGGGAACGGTGTGCAGGAACGCGTAGTTGACGAGAGCGTAGAGGACCAGCACCACCGCGGTCCCGTGAAAAGCGCCCGCGGAAGGTGCCGACGCGGATCCTCCATCTCGCCCACGATATAGATCGCGGCGTTCCAGCCGGTGTAAGCGAAAGCCACGTAGACCAGCGAGACGGCGAACGCCGGAGTGAGCACGAGCCCGAAGTCTCCCGGGCGCGGGAGGAACGTGACGTCGTGAGCCGCCGGCACACGGAACGCGGCGACGATGATCAGACAGGAGCAGAATCACTTTCAACGAGGTGAGCACGTTGTTGAACCGACTTCCCCAGACGATGCTCCAGCAGTGGAGACGCGGTGAAGAAGAGAACCACGAGCGCCGCAGTATGAACGACGGGAATCGAAGGGAACGACGCGGCCAGAGATAAGTCGCGAACGCGATCGCGGCGAGAGCGGTGGGCGCGGCGAATCCCACCGTCGCCGATACCCATCCCGACAGGAATCCCACCATCGGGATGCGACGATCCGCGAGAGAAGATGATACTCGCCTCCCGAGCGAGGGAGCGCGGTTCCGAGCTCGCCGTACGTGAGAGCGCCGCAGAGAGCGGCGATGCCTCCGAGGACCCAGAGCATCTCGATCGGAAACCCGGACTTGATGTCGACGACCTGGAACCCGAGCGAAGTGAAGACTCCGGTGCCGATCATGTTGGCGATGACCATGAACGTGGCCGTCCAGAGTCCTATCTTCGCCTTCGGGTTCGACACGGCGGAAGTCTACTTCAACTCCTGTGATATCTTGTTTCCGGCTCGCGAGCTCGCCGCGGCCCGAACGTGGAGGAAGAAAGAATGACAACCTCATCCAAGACTCGTGATCGCACTCTGGCTCCTGCTCGGTGTCGCGTTCCTCTTGGCTGCGGCGCCTCCCGCGCCTTCCGTTGACAAGAAGGCGGTCATGGGCGCGGCGAAACCGGTCGGGCCCTACTCCCCCGGCGTCGACATCGGAAGCCTGGTCTTCGTGGCCGGACAGATCGGCCTCGACCCCGCGACCGGAAAAATGGTCGAGGGAGGGATCGACGCGCAAACGACTCAGGTGATGAAGAACGCCGAGGCCGTGCTGAAGAACGCCGGGCTCGGTTTCAAAGACGTGGTTCGGACCACGGTGTTCCTCACCAACATCGACGACTTTCAGGCGATGAACAAGATCTACGCGACCTACTTTCCCGAAGGCTCGATTCCCCCGCCCGCTCGACGGTCGGAGTCGCGGCCCTCGCCGCGGGAGCCGTCGTCGAGATCGACTTCATCGCAGCGAGGTAGAGTCGCCAACACCACCGGGAAGAGCTCGTGCTCCATCGGTCGCCCGGCTTCAGAGTCAGCTCCGGAAACGGCGGCGAGGTCGGAAAGGGCCGCGTCGCGAAAACCGCATCGTCTCCGAGCCAGCGCGTCGAGAACGCCCGGCGGCGAAACGGGTGCTCCGCGGTGCCCGGCGCGCCATGGAGCGTCTTCATGTGAAAGACGATGCAGTCGCCCGGCTCGAGGTCCCAGGAGAGGATCTCGTACTCCGCCCGGCGGGCGTCGATGTCCGGGCACGGTCTCGAAGGCGGAAAGCGATCCCTCGTACGGACGATGATCGACGAACTTGCGCGGGGTGAAGAGCTTACCCCAGAGGTGCGAGCCCGCGACGAACTCCGGTGAGACCGATCGGGGCACCGGGTCGAGGGGAAGCCAGATGCTCAGGACCTGCTCGCCGTCCACACAATAATAAGGTTGGTCCTGGTGCCAGGGGCTCACCTCCCGGGTGCCCGGCTCTTTCACCAGAACGTGCTCGTGGAAGATGCGCGCCGTTCGGGAGCCCATGAGGGATGCCGCGAGCTCTCCGACTCCCGAGTCGAAGATGAAATCCCGGTACTCCGGAATCCTGCTGCCAATTGCAGTAGTCGTCGACGAACGCTCCTGGATTTCCCTCTTTGGTGTACCGGCACCCGTAGGGGCTCGGGTCTTTCAAGTTCCGCTCGAGTCCCTCGGCGAGTCGCTGAAGCCAGATGGGGTCGAACGCGCCGCGGATGGCGACGGCGCCTTTCTGTCGAAAGAGATCCGCGTCTCCCGACATCAGGGGTTCGTCTCACCGAGGTAGCGCTCCGCTTCCTCGAAGCGCCGGGTCCTCTCCCCCGCGGACCACATCGCTTTCAACGCGCCATAGTGCAAGCGCGCGGCCTCACGCCGGCCGAGCTTGTCGGCGGTCCGGGCGGCGCCCAGAGTCGCGAGAGAGCGATTGGGCATCCTCACGAGCATCTCCTCGAATACCGGAAGCGCCTCCTCGGCGCGCCCCGACTCCAGCAGCACGTATCCGTAGAGCTCGAACGGAGGAACGATCGGCTCGGGGGGCCCGTACGCGGGGTGCATCTCCTTTTCCTTCGCCATGGCCTCTTTCATCAGACGAACCGCCTCGTCGTGCTCTCCCTTTACGAGGCGAATCAGAGCGGCGAGCTCGCGCTGCGGCGACGCTCGTCGAGACCTTGAGATCCTCGAGAGTGACCTGTCCCTGAAAATACGACTTGAGCCCGGCGGTCTCCTGTCCCTCGAGCTCGGCGAGGCGGCGCTCGATACGACTCCGCGGTCGCGAGATCGTTCTGATTCACCGCCTTGAATCCCGCGGCGAGGAGTAAGATAGAGGTCGCCGGCCTGCCGGGATCTTCAGGAGCTCGTCGACGGGAATCGGATACGCGTTCCAGTCGCCGGTCTCGAGCATGTAGCGCGCCTTCATGTTGGCGAACGTCGCCTTGATGCGGTCCGTCGTTTCCTCGCGCTCGGCGAGCGGCCGGATCTCCTCGATGCACTCCTTCGCTTTCGAGAGCTCGCCGCGCTCGAGGTATCCGTACTCCATCCACGCGAGAGCGTGGAAGTCGCGCTGGGTGTCCGAGAGCCCTTTCGGCGGACCCATGCGACCGAGGTGTCATACGCCCGCCGGTTCGCCATCACCACCTTGTCCCAGAGACCGAGCTGCACGTAGATGTGCGACGGCATGTGGAGCGCGTGCTCCACGTCGGGCGCGATCTCGGCATAGCGGTCGGCGGCGTAGAGTGCGAGCGGCGCGTGGAGCGGATCGTCGAAGGCGTGAATGATGTAGTGCGCGGCGCCCGGATGCGTCGGATGCTCGCGGAAGATTTCCTCCGCGACCGCCGCCGCTTTGATCTGCTGCGCGGAAGTCGTTTCCCGCGCGCCGCACCGTGCCGAGGAGCGCGAGGGCATAGAACGACCGGGCCTCGAGGTCCTCGGGATAGCGGTCGGCGATCTTCTCCATCGCCTCGGCGTAGGCCCAGTCTCGAGCTTCCTTCTCGCCGTCGCCGTAGAGCGTCTCGACCGCTTCCATCCACATCTTCTCGCGCTCGGTCTTCGCCTTCGCGACCCGCTCCTCGCCGGGTGCGCCCGAGCTTCGCGAGCGCCTTTCGCGCCGCGGGCAGGTCCTGCTCGGTCGGAGTGGTCAGGGGGTTTCCGTTGTGCGCCATCGCCTCACCCCAGTACGCGAGGGCGAAGTCGGGCTCGAGCGCCTGCGCCTTCTGAAAGACCTCGATCGCGTCCTCGAAGCCGAAGCTGTGGAGGATGGCGACGCCTCGGAGGAACTCCGCCTGGGCCGGCGGAGTCGCCGAGGTCTCGAAGTCGACCGTTCCGACCTGCGAGCGTCAGCGAGAGTGCCATTGCTCAGCAGTGCCATACGTCATTCAGGCCTCCGTCTCGGCTCAGGAGTGTAACACCGTCAACGAGGCGGTCTCGGACTGCTCGGACTACGCCGGTACCAGCTCCAGGTCGAACTTACGTAATGGCTCGAATCGCTTGAAAATCTCGCGCGTTCTGGGTTGCCACCGTCGCGCCGATCGATCGGGCCGACAGCGCGATGAGAACGTCGTTGACAACGGAGTGTCTTCCCTTGAGGTTGTAGCCACGCTCCCTCTGCAAGCGGCGCAGAACGTCTCCGGCCTCGGCGAAAATCGGCCGCGGTCGGCGCGAGGACGCGGTCGGTTCGTTGAAAGGCAGTCTCCAGGCGCTCGCACGAGTCGTCGATCCCGATTCGAAAACGCGCCGGCTCGCAGTTCCATCGAGCACCACAGCGCTCAGGTACTTCACGGTGGCGCGCTCGGAAAAGGACATCTTCGTGCCGACGCGAATTCACCCAGTCGATGTAAACGCCCGTATCGATGATCAGGCGACGCATGTCAACGAAATACCTTCTTGACGCTGCCCTTGCCCCCGATCTCGCGCAGAGCCTCATCAATCTCGCCCTCCGCTACGATGACGGAAAGCGCACGGTCGAGTGCCTCCGTATCCGTTGCCGCACCCAATATTCGTTTGGCCTTCTTGAGCTTCACTTCGTCGATGCGCACGTGTTTGTGACGAACGACCGGTGAGGTTGCCATCTCTGCTCTCCTCTCGTATGTACATGTTATCACGAATCATGTACATGACACTCGGAGGCCAGGAGGGTACCCGCATCCGGTCGGGAGGAGTATAGTCCCCGCATGAGTCGGATCACGTTAGCCTCCCTCGTGCTCGCTTTAGTCTCCTCCGCCGCCTCCGCCAACGATCTCAAGAACGACCCGCGAGTCCAGACCGCGCTCAACCTTCTCGAAGTCTGGGCGGAAGCGGAGATGGCCTACGCCGACATTCCCGGCGTCTCGATGGCGGTGGTCCACGATCAGGACCTCCTCTGGAGCCGCGCCTTCGGCTTCGCCGACCGGGAGCGCAAGGCCGCGGCGTCGACGGACACCATCTACAGCATCTGTTCGATCTCGAAGCTCTTCACCGCGATCGGAGTCCTGCAGCTGCGGGACCAGGGAAAGCTCGAGCTCGACGATCCCGTCGCCCAGCATCTCCCCTGGTTCGACATCCAGCAGAGCTACGAGGACGCCCCTCCCAGCACCGTGCGCGGGATCCTCACCCACTCCGCGGGCCTTCCCCGCGAGTCCGACCATCCGTACTGGACCTATCCCGAGTACTCCTTCCCTACCCGCGAGGAGATCATCGATCATCTCTCGGAGCAGAAGACCCTCTATCCAGAAGGCCGCTACTTCCAGTACTCGAATCTCGGGCTCACTCTCGCGGGCGAGATCGTCGCCCAGGTCTCGGGTGAGCCGTACGCGGACTACTCGAAGAAGCACATTCTCGATCCGCTGGGCCTGAGGGACACCTCGACGGAGATTCCGGTTGCGCATCGAGGCGAACGATTCGCGATGGGTTACGGCGGCAAGAGGCGCGAGGGGGGACGGGAGCCGCTGACGTTCTTCCAGGTCAAAGGCATCGCGCCCGCCGCGGGCTACGCGTCGACCGTCCTGGACCTCGCGAAATTCGCGTCCTGGCAGTTCCGCCTCCTATCGACCGGAGGCGAGGAGGTCCTCAAGGCTTCGACGCTCCGGGAGATGCAGCGCGTTCAGTGGATGGACCCCGACTGGAAGACGAGCTGGGGCCTCGGATTCTCGATCTCGCGGCGGGACGACAAGACGTTCGTCGGCCATGGCGGGGCCTGCCCGGGGTTCCGCTCCGATCTGCTGCTTCAGACGAAGGAGAAGTTCGCTTCCGTATCGATGGCGAACGCGAGCGACGTCGACGCATCGACCTTCACCCGCAACGCGTACCGCATCGTGGCGCCGGCGATCGCCGAGGCCGCGGCGGCGCCCGAAAAAGCCGTCGCGCCGGATCCTTCCCTCGCGCGGTACGTCGGAACCTACGCCAGCGGATGGGGCGGCGAAATCGCCGTCGTGCCTTGGAAAGACGGGCTCGCGATGCTGTTCCTCCCGTCGGACAACCCGATGGAGTCGCTCGAGCCGCTCAAGGCCGTTTCCGAGAACCGATTCCGGCGCGTGCGGAAGGACGACGGGGAGCTCGCGGAAGAAGTCGTCTTCACCGTCGAGAACGGCAAAGTGACTCGCTTCACACGGCATAACAACCACTCGCCGAAGATTCGCTGACCCGACCGCTGCGCCAGCGAAGGACCCGCCGAACGGCGCGACGGAAGATCTCTGCCCCGGTAGCGTTTCGGGATCGACGACTCCCCCTCGTTTTCCTCCGTTTGCTACACTGGAGGTGTTCCCTTTGACAACCGAAGTTCCAAAGGAGATTGCCTCATGCGCGTGAGCCGTCTCGCCGTTTTTGGGCTCTTCGTCGTCGCCTTCGCTTCCGAGGCGAAGGCGGCGGAGACCATCCGAGTGCTCGCTCTCGAGTCGGAGTCCTTTTTCTATCAGAAGGACGGAAAAATCACCGGCATCGAGCACGACGTTCTCGACTACTTCGCGAAGTCCCGAGGAGCGACGCTCCAGGTGGAGTGGGTCGATTCGTTCGCCGGAATCCTCGAGCGCGTCGAAAAGGGTGAGGTCGATATCGGCGCGGGCACCATCACCATCACTCCCGACCGCGAGAGACGAATGGACTTTACCGCTCCCTATTTCCCCGTTCAGGTCATCCTGGTCGAGCGGATCGGCGAGGAAGCGAAGTCGCTCACCGACCTGGTGGGCCAGAGAGTGGGGGCCTTCACCAAGACCACGGCCGAGGACGCCCTAAGGGCCGTTCCCGGAATCCTCATCGTCAACGACGGCACGCTCCAGGATCAGATGAAGGCGATCGATCGCGGTGAGATGCGCGCCGCCGCGGCGGATTCGAGCGCGATCATCCCCGAGCTCGACAACTTCCCGAACCTCAAAATCGGGATGGCTCTGACCGCGGAGAGCGGCTTCGGCTTCGCGCTTCCCAAGGGCTCTCCCCTGACCGCGGCCCTGACCGCCCACGTGAAGAAGCTCAAGCAGTCGGGCATCTACTTCCGAATGGTGCAAACGCACATGGGCCCGAGGGCGAGCGAGATCGTCAAGGCGGCGAAGCTCCAGTAGGGCGAGTCACTTCCTTCCCGTCGGCGAAGACTCTCTCGATTGCGGCGAACGCGTCGACGCTCTCGAGCGGGTTTTCGGCGAGAACGAGCAGATCCGCCGCCTTCCCGCGCTCGATCGTTCCTCGAATCTCGAGGAGCCCGAGCGCTCCCGCGCCGTTTCGAGTCGCGGCCACCAGAACGTCTCCGAGCGGGACCCCCGCCTCCGCCAGCATCGACAGCTCACGGTGGAACGACGGCCCCTGGAGAGTTCCCACGTTCCCGCCGTTGGTTCCGATGGCCAGACGAACCCCGGCCCGGTAGAGACGCCGCGTGTTCTCGATCAGAATGGCGCGCCCTTCCGCCGAGCTGCCGAAACGGATGGAAGCCGGTATCGTCGGCCTCTCCGCGGCGGGAATGCGCTCGAGATCGTCCCAGGTGGCGATGACCTCCGGGTCGCCGCAGCGAGCTTCGATGGGAAGCAGCTCGACTTTCTCCTCCAGCACGTCGCGGTAGCTCCCGAAGTGAGAGAGTCCGGTCGTCACGACGACAGCCCGCGCGAGCGAAAGGGCGTCATCGTCGAGAAGACGATCGACGACGGTATGAGCGAGAACGTCCACTCCTGACGAGAGCGCCATCTTCGCCGCTTCGAGCTCCTCCGCGTGCATCGCGACGCGAAGTCCCTTCGCGTGCGCTTCGTCCACGAGCGCTGCGAGCACCGGAGCGAACTCCAGGGGCCGCGGCCCCGCGTAGCCCGCCTTCACCAATCCCACGCCGTTCTCGAAGAGCTCGCGGACCTTCCGTCGGGCCGCATCGGGAGTCGCCACCTGGACCAGCACCGGATCCTCTCGCGTCCAGAGCGTGATCTCGTCGACGGGGAAATTCGCGAGGAAGGGCCCCGCGGCGACGACGCGCGGAGGCCTCGAGCGTTTTTGAAGCTCCACCTCCCATGTCGGTCCGCCAAGGGACGCGACGGTGGTTACGCCGGAGCAAAGGAACCGATCGAGAGTGTCCTCGATGCCGCTCAGGATCCGCCGCCGCTCTTCCTCGTGTGGACGGAATCGCGTGAGGTCATAGTCGTCGGGGCTCGTGTAAAGGCTCCCGGAGTCGAAGAGGTGCACGTGCGCGTCCACGTAGCCGGGAACGATCGACTTCCCCTCCGCGTCGACGACGACGTCGTCCTGCGCCCGGCGGAACTCCGAAGCGCTTCCGACGGCGCTGATGCGGCCGTCCTCGATTCTCACGTAGGCCCGATCGAGCGGAGGCCGTCCCGTGCCGTCGAGGAGAGTTCCGTTGAGGAGAACGATTCCGGCGAGAAGCCCGTTCAGACGATTCTCCGCGGAAGGAGCGGGTTCAGGTGCATCGTGAGGTCGTAGACCGAGGCTCCGGAGCTCTTTCCCAGATCCTCGGGCCGTGAGCCGTCGCGCCAGTCGAAGATGCTGACTTCGTCCCCGATCTCGACGGTCTTTTCCGGTCCGATCTCGACGATGGTGTGGCTCGCCGATACGCTCGCGACGATCGGATAGAGCGCGTCACCGATGCGCACCTTCGCCTTTCCCGCAACGCCCCGCGGAAGCCCGTCGGTGTGGCCGACGGGGAGGGTCGCAATCCAGACGGGCTTCTCGGCCCGATACGCGCGGTTGTATCCGGCGCTGTCCCCCGCCTCGAGCCTTTTCACGTACGCGACTCTGGCCTTGAGCGCGAGCGCCGAGCGGAGCGCGAGCGCGGGAGAGCCTCGGAACTCCTGCTCCGAATAGACGCCGTAGATCGCCATGCCCGGCCGCACCATGTCGAGGAAGAAATCCGGATGCTGGAAGAGGCCGAAGCTCGAGATCGCGTGGCGCCTTCCGAGGGCGATCCCTTCCGAGGCGAGCCCGCTCGTGAGGGCGAGGAAGCGCTTCTTCTGCTCCTCGTCGAACGCCGTCGTCCTCGGCGAAGGTCATCATGATCCCTTCGATCCGGACCGACTTCCGCGGATGCGAGATCGCGCACGAAGGCCGCCGCCTCGCGATGAGGGACGCCGACCCTTCCGATCCCCGTGTCGACGCAGACGTGGACACCGAGAGGCTTTTGGCGTTTCGCCGCCAGGCGATCGAGAGACGTCTCCGATCGGCGTGTAGACCATGGGGTGATGTCGCGGGCCGCCGCCTCCTCCAGGTTCTTCTCGTCGAAGGGACCCATGAGGAGGACCGGCTTTCGAATTCCGGCGTCGCGAAGCGCCGCGGCCTCCGGGAGCTTCACCACCGCGAAACCGCTGAATGGCTTCCGAGGGCTCGAGAAGCCGCGCCACGTTCGCGACTCCCGCGCCGTAGCCGTTGTTCTTGATGACGGCGAGGATCGGCCGGTCCGCCGACGCGCTTGCGGATCTCCGCCACGTTATGGGCGAGGTTCTCGCGATGGACCTCGACCCAGGGGTCGAAGGAAGAGACCAGACTCTCGGGGCGTCTTTTCGCGCGCGTAGTCCGAGCGCGCCGAATGCCGGCCGGTCCCGATCTGCAGGAAGCTTCGGCGATTCATGCGCCTCCCAGCCCTTCATCCCACCTCGACCGGGCAAGTCATGCAGTGGGCCCCGCCGTTTCCGAGGAAGAGCTCCTCCGCGGGGAACGTCGCGAGGTGCCAGCCGTGCCGGGTCAGCTCGGAGGCGATTCGCGTTCGCCGAGGCGAACCCGACGCCGTCTCCGAGCGCTTCGTCACCACCAGATTGAGATGGCCCGCCTTCCTCTCCGACGCCGTGATGGGGATGGTGCGGATGCCCTTCTTTCTCAGGAACTCCTCGAACATCACGTGGCGGACGCCGGGCTTGCCGTCCTCGTAGAGCCGGCAGGGAAAGACGCGCAGCGATTCGGGATAGATCAGCGCGAGCTCCCGATCGAGCACCATGAAGATGCCGTCGATGTGAATGTGCCCGAACGGAAGCGGGACCTCGAGGAAGTACTTCACGTCCTTCCCGAGGATGAGATCGCGGAGCATGCGCGTCCCGGTCTCGTTCGCGCGGTCGCAGAGGGACACGACGGCCGTATCGTCCCCGAGGAGCGTCACTCCCCCTCCCTCGAGAAAGCCGGGAGGCTCGACGGCGCCGAGTATCGGGATGCCGAGCCGCTCGAACGCCCGGGCCATCATCACCTGGTCGCCCCACCGGCCCTTCAGATGGGGCGACATGAGCACCGCCCCGCGGGAGAAGACCGTCGCGAGGTCACGGGTGTAGGTCATGTTCGGCCGGCGGGCCATGTAGCCGACGGCGTCGTCGTCCTCCTTGAGGACCTCGCTCAGGAGAAGGGTCTCGACGCCGTGCGCCTGGAAGAGGCCGAGCATGGTGTCGTAGTCCGAGAGGAACCGCTCGCGGTCGACGGGCCGGCTGAAGTTGAACTCGGCCAGGGTCTTGTCGGTCACCATCGCCGAGCTCGGGTCCGGGCCGATGCACGAGAACCCGCTTCAGATCGCCGTACGCGTTGGAAACTCCGTATCCAGTCACGTGTCCGCTCCTGCCGACGCGCGTCGACTACATTACTCTATAATGCCCTCGAAGCCTTCCCGTCCTGAAGCCGCCTGGGCCGGGCTCGGCGCGCGGTTACCCTGGAGGTTCACGTATGAGGTTCCGCCCGAGACTCGCGCGAGCGCTCGTCCTCGCATGCGGCCTGCTCGCCACGTTCGGGCTCTTTCAGGAAGCGCAGGAGCCGCCAGGTTCAGCCAGTCCAGGAGTTCCCACGTTCCGAGGCGGCGTGAGCGCGGTCCTCGTCGACGTCGTCGTCATCGATCGGGAAGGGCAAGCCGATCTCCGGCCTCGACCCGAGAGGACTTTCAGGTCCTCGAGGACGGAGTCCCGCAGGACGATCGCCACGTTCGACGTCACCGACTGGACCTCGTACGTCGGAGAGCGGACCGCGGGAGCGCTCACCGGAAGGCGGCGTCAACACCTATCCCCGCCGGTTCATCTTCATCGTCAACCGCCAGGGCGCGAAGTTCGAGTACCTGAACCGCGCGAAGCGCGACCTCTCGGAGTTCATCGTGGAGTCCATGGCCGAAGGCGACGAGGCCATGGTCATCGACATCGGGCTACTCGCTGAAGGTCGCTCCAGGACTTCCAGGCGGGGAAGGAAGAGACGCTCCAGACGGTCCGCAAGCTGAGCCAGATGCAGATCGACTATCCGATGGGTCCCGATCGGGCGGCGCGAGCAGATCTATCGCGATCTCGAGTCCCTCGGGCGAGGCGCTTCTCGAGATTCCCGGGCGCAAGATCGTGATCCTGTTCTCGAACGAGCTGCAGACGTTCGCCGCGCCGGGGAGCCGCGAGATGAACAACGCGTTTCTCCCTCAAGGAGGCCGTCGAGTCGCTGAACCAGGCGAACGTGTCGGTCTACACGCTCGACATCCGCGGTCCGGATACGCCGTTCACCTCGCTCTCGAGGGCGGCCTGTCTCCGCTCGCGACCGAGACCGGGGGGACGTTACTTCCGCAACAACCCACCTTCGGACCGCCGCTGCGGCGAATCGGAGCCGAGAACCAGCGCTACTACCTCCTGAGCTACGTCTCCACGAACCCCGAGGCTCGACGGCTCCTATCGCAAGATCGAGGTCAAGGTCGCCCGCGAGGGCGCGACCGTCATCGCGCGACCCGGCTACTTCGCGCGGGAGTCCGAGGCCGTCACGACGGAAGCCGACGAGGAGAAACCGGCGGATCCTCCCAAGGCACTGTCACGCGGAGCTTCCTCTCGCGGTCGAGCTCAGCACCTACCTCCTTCCCGACGGCGCCGGCGACGGTTCTCGTCCCCGTGAGCGTCGCGCTGCCGGCGGAGCTTCTCGACGGGCGAGGTGGCGACGGAGCGGACGCTGCGGCTCGTAAGCGCGAGACGAGAGCGGGAAGATCCGTCCAGTCGTTCGAAGAGCCCGTGAGTCTCGAGCGTTTCTACGTGGTTTCGAGCCTCTCGCTCGAGCCGGGCACCTACGCTCTGGAGGTCATCGTGAGCGCGGGCGGGCGCGAGCTCCACCGCGCCTCGACCGGAATCGAGATTCCTTCCGGCCTCGGAGATCGGTTCGGCCTCTCGAGCATCCTGCCCGTCGTCTCGCGGGACGCGGCCGCGGGCGTGGGAGCCAAGGACCTCCCCCTTCTTCCCGGTCTCGGCGGTACGCCGCGGTGAAGTCGCTTCCACGTGCTCTTCCAGATCCTCGCCGGGCGCGAGACGCCGTCGACCCGCGCCCGCGTCGAGCTATCGAATCCTCGATTCGCAGGGAACCGAAGTTCTGAAGGACAGGGTCAAGGACGAGATCGCGCTCTCCGACGCGGGCCGACGGCACGCCCGTGATCCTTGAGCCTTCCCACGCGCTCGCTCGCCTACGGAACCTACCGCGTCGAAGTCCGAATCGAGGACCCGTCGTCGGGACGCGCCGCCACGAGCGAGATCGAATTCCGCGTTCGGTGATCTCGAGGAGAAGCTCGTCAGACCGAAGCCACTTCTACCGCGTAGATCCCGGAGCCGGAGGAGGCCCCGGGAACGCGCCCTTTCGCGAGCGCGCGAAGGACGACCTCCGGGTCGTGCTGAAAACTGACCACGCGCCTCTCGCCGTCGAGCCGGGAGGCGAGGATGGCTCTCTCGTATTCCAGGACTTCAGCGAGGTACGGAATCTCGAGCGCGAGGTTCGCGAGGTAGCGTCCGAAACGGAGCGCTTCGAGGGGAGCGGATGGCAGAGGCGGCTCCTTCCTCCAATATCCCTCGAGGAGCGATCGAAGAAAGGCGGGCCCCGAAGTGCTGGCCACCAGTCGCGACGTGAGCGTGAGGTGTTTCGCTACCATCGAGGCCCGCGAATCAGCGAGGAGCTGCTGCGTGACGACGAGCCCGGGGTCGCGAGCCAGCTCTTCCGCGAGCGGCCCGGACACGCACTTTCCCACGACGAGCCCGCCG
This sequence comes from uncultured Acidobacteriota bacterium, assembly GCA_963820855.1. Lineage (GTDB taxonomy): Bacteria > Acidobacteriota > Vicinamibacteria > Marinacidobacterales > SMYC01 > DAISKN01. The sequence goes on along the minus strand of CAWGBY010000026.1, from coordinate 48,297 downwards.
AGCGCGTCTTCCCACTCGCGCGGGGCGATCGAACGCTCGTGCCTCCATCGGGAGCTTCGCCGCGGCAGTCGCGCGGACGTACCGGCTCCGCTCCGCCGATTGTCCCAGAGAGATCTCAAGATTCGCATCTGTTCCGAGAGACCCGAGGCCCCCAGCCGTGACGGGGCCTCGGCGTGGACTTCGAAGAGGATGGCGGAAAGATTCGTGAGCCGCGGCACCAGCGTCGCGGCGATCTCGACGAGAGAATCCAGGATCGCGCCCGGCCGCGCGCCGAAACCGTAGCCGCGGCGCCTGCTCCCAGAGCCCAGGCGCAGATCCCGCACGCGCTCGAGAGGAATCTCGTCGAGGAACGCGCTCACCGAGCCGCGTTCGTTCGCGGCGTTGATCCAGAGGGTCCCGAGGTCGAGGGTGATGCCGCAATCGGCGTCTTCCGCCACTTCCGAGAGGAACTCGGAGTCTCCAATCTCGTCCCGACGCGGCTTGAAGTAGTTCTCGACGTTCCGCAGGGTGACCGGCGTCCGGAGCTCGCTCTTGACGGATCGCACGGAATGGGCCGCGAGTCGCGCGCCCCCGACGGTCTGGCGGAGCGGGAGCGTCAGGCCGGTGTGGAAGGGCTCGCCTTTCATCCCCTCGGTCTGCGCGCGCTGAAAAGCCAGCTCTCCCGTCACCCAGCACGCGTCGAGATCGGCCACGAGGTCGCGAAGCCCCTCGAGAACGGATGGGTCTGGCAGGCGCGACGAGCCGACGGGAAAGCCGCGGACGATCTTCGCGCAGGGAAGTTGCGCGAGCCGCTCGAGAGCGTCTTCGTCCCGGCAATCGAGCCACGCCGAGGAGTCGATCTCGAGAACGTCGATCCCATCGATGCTGGAAGCGACGAAGTCCGCGATCCCGGGGTGATACGTGAGTCCGACGCCGAGCTCTCGGGTCATTGGGGCTTCCTCTACCTCCCGGAGTGCAACCTTCGTTCCACTCACGAATGGCCCGAAAACACGGGATTTCGCGTCCGGGGCTGTAGCGGCCGCTTCTTCAGCTTCCCCCTGTAGCGCGTAGCGCTACAGCTCAGCGCACACGGTGGATCGAGTGCGTCTTCACGATGAGGTGCACGGGAAGACCCGCTCGAAGCCCGAGAGAGCGGACCGCGCCGTGGGAGACTCGAACATAGATCGATTCCTTCGCGTCGACTTCCACCATGGCGACCCCGCCATGCTCCTCGACGGTCCGCACGACGCCCGGGAAGACGTTTCTGGCGGACAGGCCCGCGGGCGCCTCCTTCGACAGGAGCACGTCTTCGGCCAGAAGACCGAGAAGGACCCGCTCTCCCATAGGGGCCGGGCGAAAGGGAATGGAAAGCGTGAGTCCCCCCTGGGTCTCGACGCGGGTCAGTCCTTCCTCCTCCTCGTGCGCCGTGACGCGCGATTCGAGGAGGTTCTCGAACCGGTCCTGGAAGAGCGCTCCCGCGCGCGACGGGACCCGTCAGCACCGTTCGAGGCGTTCCCCGGTCGACGACTTTTCCCCGATCGAGAACCACCACCTCGTCGGCGAGTGTGAGGACGTCCGCCACGTCATGGCTCACCACGAGCGCCGGGATCCGGTGAAGCTCCCGCACCCGGGTCAGATACGGAAGGACCCTGTCCTTCAGGCCGACGTCGAGGGAGGCCACGGGCTCGTCGAGGAGCAGAAGCCGCGGCTGGGAAAGAAGGGCTCTCCCGAGCGCGACCCTCTGGCGCTCCCCTCCCGAAAGGCGGGAGGGGCGCCGGTCCAGTAGAGGCTCGATCTCGAGCGCCTGCGCGACCGACGATAGAGACAAGGGGCTCCCGTCGCGATAGCCGTACAGCAGATTCGCTCGGACGTCGAGGTGAGGAAACAGGAGCGCTTCCTGCGGCACGAGGCCGAATCGGCGTTTTTCCGGCGCGAGGGAGATCCCCCGTTCGCTCGAGAACACGATCTCGTCCTCGACTCGAATCTCCCCTTCCCGCGGACGCCGCAGACCGGCCATGGCCTCGAGGAGCGTCGTCTTTCCCGCGCCGGATGGACCGAAGAGCGCGGTCACCGGCCGCTCCAGATCGAGCGAGACGGAAAGCTCGAACTCCGAGAGAGGAATGGAAAGCCGTATCCGGATCAATGCGCGCCCCGGCGCACGAGCCGGTCGGAGAGCCAGATCGCGGCGAACGCGACGGCGACGCTCACGAACGCGAGGCGGTAAGCCTCCGGATCGCGGCCGATGGAAACGAGCTGAAAGATGGCGAGAGACATCGTCTGCGTCTCGAAGGGAATGTTGCCCGCGACCATGATGGTGGCCCCGAATTCCCCGAGCGCCCGGGAGAACGCGAGCACCGCGCCCGCGAGGATGCCGCGCGCGGCGAGAGGAAGGGTCACGGTGTAGAACACCTGGAGCGGCCCGCGCCCGAGCGTTCGGGCGAGCGCCGGGAGCCTCGGGTCGACGCCCTCGAAGGCGGCGCGCACCGTTCGCACCAGGAGTGGAAACGCCACGACGGCCGAGGCGATGACGACGGCGCGCCAGGTGAAGGCGACGCTCAAGCCGAACCGTTCGTAGAGAAATCGTCCGACGGGGCGATTCCGCCCGAAGACTTCGAGAAGCACGAGCCCTACCACCGTCGGCGGGAGCACCAGCGGAAGGGTCGCTATCGTTTCGACGACGCTTCTCGCGGGCGACTTCGTGCGCGCGAGCCAGAGACCGAGGAGAACGCCGAACGGGAGCGTCAGAAGGACGCCCGCGAGCGCCATCTTCACGGTGAAGGCGACGAGCCACAGGAGATCGGGAGTCACTGGAAAGCCGGCAGCCCGAACCCGTATCGCTCGAAGATGCGCGCGGTCTCCGCGGAAGTGAGAAAGCGATAGAGAGCCCGCGCCGGCTCCTCCGCGCCGCGAAGGAGCGCGAGTGGATAAACGATCCTCGGCCCTTCGCCTTCCGGCGTCTCGAAAGACACTTTCACGCGGGGCTCGATGAGCGCGTCGGTTCGATACACGAAGCCCGCGTCGACGTTTCCGGAGGCGACGGCGGCGAGCGCCGCTCGCACGTCGAGGGTAGGAACCACTCGCGAGCGCACCGCGTCCCAGAGTCCGAGCGATTCGAGATACTGCCGGGCGTAGACTCCCGCGGGAACCGCTTCGGGATCGGCGAGGGCGATTTTTCCGACGCGTTCGAGGTCTTTCGGTGAACGAATCCGCGCGGGACCCGTGCCGAGCTCGACTATCACCAGTCGGTTCGACAGGAGATCCCGCCGCGATCCTGCTTCGATCGCGCTTTCCACCCGATCCATCTGCCGCTCGTCGGCGGAGAAAAACAGGTGAGCGGGAGCTCCGGCGAGAATCTGTCGGGCCAGGTCGTTCGACCCGCCGAACTGCGGCACGACACGCACGCCGGAACGAGAAGCCTCGAAGGCCTTGATGACTTCGGTCACCGCATCCGTGAGGCTCGCGGCGGCGAAAATGCGAACGGGGTCTTGACTCTCGGGCGCGAAGACTAACAGAGCGAGCGCAAGGGCGAGAGTCATGGGCGTGGCAATGCTGACAGGATCCGGTCGGCGGGGCAAGCGTCTGGCATTATTTCTCATAATGAGAAATAATGGACCCGTGAGTCCAGTGCTGTTCCACGTTCTCCTGGCGCTGAAGGAGGGGCCTCTCGACGCCGAGAGAATCGTCGCCCGGATGCGCGAAAGCGGGTCGGAGAAGGATCCGCCCCTGGCCTCTTTTTACCGGGCGCTCAACAAAGCCCTCGACGACGACCATCTCGAGATTCTGCCTCCCGAGGACGAGGTCCGCCGAGGCCGTCCGCGGCAGCGCTATCGCATCACTCGAACCGGGAGAGCCGCTCTCACCGCCGAAGCGCGCCGGCTCGGACGCCTCGCGAAGCTCGCCCTCGGTGCCGCCGGGGCCGATCGCGAATGAGCGGGAACCGAGGACTTCTCGCGGCCGTTCTCGACCGGCTTCTTCGCGTCTATCCCGTCGAGTTCCGAGATCGCTTCGCGGAAGACATGACGAGGGAGTTCTCGCGGAGACGCGACGACGCCGAGCGCCGCGGTTTCGTCGCGCTTCACTGGTTCGCCCTCCGGACTTTCGCCGGCATCACGCTCGCGGGCGCTCTCGAGCGCTCCCGATCGCGAGGCCGGAGCCGTCGCCCCCGTAGGAGGATGGAAATGAGAACGGAGCTCCGACACGCCTTCCTCACGCTCGCCAAAGCGCCTGCCTTCACGATCCTCGCCGTCTTGACGCTCGGTCTCGGAATCGCCGTCACCACGACGCTCTTCAGTCTCGTGAGCGCGCTCCTCTTCGCCGAGTCGCCCGTGAAAGATCCCGAGCGCATGGTGTTCCTCTGGGGACGGAACGAACGAGCGGGTGAGAACCGCTCTCCCCTGACTCTTCCGGAAGTGGCCGATCTCCGGGAAGAGATCGCGAGCTTCGAGTCGGTCGCCATGGCGGTCGAGGAATCCTTCGAAGTTTCCTCCCTGCGAGAGGCCGGCCGCGCCTACTCCTTTCGTGTGACCGATAACTTCTTCGAGGTCTGGGGCGTCGGGACGGTCCTCGGTCGCGGGTTTCTTCCGGGAGAAGACCGTCCCGGAGCCGCGCCAGTGGCGCTCCTCAGCCACGGCTTCTGGGAGCGGGAGCTCGGTTCGGATCCCGGGATCCTGGGGGCGACGGGTCGACCTCGACGGAAAACCCCATTCCGTCGTGGGTGTCGTCTCGCCACGCATGGAGTTCGGGGATTTGTCGCGCGTCGACGTCTGGGTACCCCTGGCCCGTGAGCTTTCGACGGCGAGTCGCGGCGAGCGGCTCGCCTTCGTTCAAGCGCGGCTCAGGGACGGCGCGAGCGCGGACGACGCGCGGAAGGAGTGCGAGCGGCTCGCTGCCCGCTTGCAACGGGAGCATCCGGAAAGCGTCGGCTGGAGCTTTCGCGTCAGCTCCGTCGCCGAAGCAGATTCTCAACCGGGACGATCGTTCCATTTTTCTCGTTCTGGGCGTCTCCGTCGGCTTCGTGCTCTTCATCGCATGCGCCAACGTCGCCAACATGATCATGGCGCGGAGCGCGTCCCGCGCGCGGGAGATCGCGGTGCGGCTCGCTCTCGGCTCGCGCCGGAGCGGCATCCTTCGCTCGTTCGCCGCGGAGGCGTTTCTTCTGTCTCTCGGAGGCGCTCTCGCGGGCCTCGCTCTTGCGCGGGGCCTGCTCGACCTGCTGGTACTCATCACCGCCGGCGAGATCTGGATCCTGCGCGCGGCTTCTCTCGACTCTCGGGTGCTTCTCTTCACGCTTTCGATCGCCTCCGTCACGCCGCTCTTCTTCGCGCTCCTTCCGGCGCTCGGCGCTTCCCGGCCGGATCTCACCACGAACCTCAAGGAAGGCTCCCGGGCCGGCACGAGCCGCCGTGCGCTTCGCTCCCGCGGCCTTCTCGTCACCGGTCAGATCGCGATGGCGGTATCGATCATGGCGGTCACCGGTCTCCTCGCCCGGCACGTCGCGGCTCTCAAGAGCGCAAAGCTCGGCTTCGAGCCGGAAGGCGTTCTTTCGGTTGCTGCCCGAGCTTCCCGACGCGGAGAACGGTTCGGGCGGCGAAGCCGATCGCTTCTATCGGGAGATCCTCGAACGAGCGCGCGCGATGACCGGGAAGAGCCGCACTCGTGAGCCCCGTCCCCCTCGCCGCGACTCCGCAGAGGCGCAACTTCACGATCGAGGACGCCCCGTCTCGGAAGGTGAAGAGAGCCCGAGCGCGTACTTCTTTACCTCGAGTCCCGGGCTATCTCTCGGTCTTGGGGATACCGCTCCTTCGCGGCCGCGACTTCTCCGAGCAAGACGACCGTGCCGCGCCGAGAGTCGCGCTCCTGAACGAAACGGGGGCCGCGCGTTTCTTTCCGGGCGCGGATCCTCTGGGCGCGCGCATCCAGCTCGCAGAGGAGGGCGTCGACGGCGCCTGGCTCGAGATCGTAGGCGTGGTCGGAGACGTCGCTCACCTGGACGATGAAAACCCCTCCGTCCCGCAGATGTACCTTGCGTTCGCACCAGAGCCCCGCGTCGGCGATGTCGCTCGTCGCGCGCGCGGACGAAGACCCGGCGGCGCTCGCCGATCCTCTTCGCGCTCTCGTCCTCTCTATCGAGCCCGAGGCGTCGGTTCAGACCCGAACGCTCTCGGATCTCCGCAGAGAGGTCTTCGCGAGCGCCGATGGCGTCATCGCACTCTTCGCGATCTTCGCCGGATTCGCCCTCTTGATGGCGGCGATGGGAATCTACGGTGTCATGTCCTACGCCGTGAGCCAGCGGGAGCGGGAGCTCGGGATTCGAATGGCGCTCGGAGCGGACCAGAGCGAGGTGGTGAGAATGGTCGCTGCTCAGGGAGCGAAATGGGTGGCCTGGGGCGCGCTCGCGGGCCTCGCCGGAGCCGTGGTCCTCGGTCGGCTCCTGTCGGGTGTCGTTTTCGAAGTGAGCCTCCTCGATCCTGCCACCTTCGCGACCGTGACCCTGATCCTGGTCGCCGTCGCTTTTGTCTCGAACTGGCTGCCGGCGCGAAGGGCTACCCGGGTCGATCCCATCACGACGCTCAGGGCCGAGTAAACGCCGTCGTTTCCTGTACTCCCGGCGCCCGAGATCGGCTAGAATCGCTTTATCCCAGGATCCGCGTGAGCGACTTTCAGGACGTCATCTGCCCTTCATGCAGGGAGCCACATCTCGTCGACCTCGACGAGCTCCCCGCCGACGGAGATTTCCGCGCCTGCCCCCACTGTGAAACGTCCCATCAAAGTGACGCGCGCCGCAGAGCCACGGCGGCGCGATGGTGAGTGTCGTGCCCGCACAGGAGGCGCCGGCGGAGTCTCTCGCGATTTTCATCCGGATGCCGAGCGGGAAGATCGAGCCTCTGAGCCCGGAGGCGCTCGAGCAGGGCATCCAGATGAGGCGCATCCTTCCCTGGGATCAGATCTCGGACAACGGACGGGATTTCGACGCCGCATCGGAACGGCCTGAATTGCGCCGCCTCTTTCTCGCCGGAGACTTCGTTCCCCACGTGCAGGCGCGCTGCGCCAATCACCCGGACTCCATGCCCGCGGCGACCTGCCGGAGGTGCGGCCGCAGCTATTGCAGCCAGTGCGCCGCAGCACTGCTCAAGATCCAGCCGCGCCTTTGTCCCGCGTGCAACGGTCCCTGCGCCGAGCCCGACGTCCGCCTGAGAGAAACGCCGCCCTGGCAGAGGCCGAAGGAGATCCTCCGCTTTCCCATCGACGAGAGCGCATGGATCGTCACCCTCCTTCTCGGAGCTCTGATCTGGCTCACCGGATCGTCGATCTACCTTTTTCCCTTGAACCTTCTCGCGCTCCCGATCCTTCTCGACGCGGTCATTCGCTCGTCGAAGGGCGCGAAAACCTGGACCATCCTTTCCCGCTTCTCCGACACCGACTGGGGCGCGCTCCTTCGCGAGGCCATCCCGATCGCGTTCATCTCGGCCATCCTCGCGCTTCCCTTTCTCCTGATTCCCCTCGTCCTCGGGTCGTGGCTCGCCGTGCTCGTGCAGTTCCCGATGCTCCTGTTCCTCTTCTTCTATTACCCCCTCGCGGTCGCGCTCCTTCTCGTCGGAAACGACAAGGACCGCGCGCTTCAGCCGAAGACGGTCGTCAACGCCATTTGGGCCCTGCGGGACGAGTACTTCTTGTACCTCGCGCTCTTCATCGCCGTCGCCGTCGGCGTCGTCGCCGCGATGACCGTTTTCAGCTTCATCCCCTATCTCGACCGTGTCCTCCAGAGCCTTGCTCTCGGCTACGGCTGGGTCCTCCAGGCGCATCTCCTCGGTTTTTTCATCTACATGAATCGCGAGCGCATCCGCGCCGCGGCCTGAATGACGCGCTTCGCTCGACTCTTCGAGGCGAGGGGGGCGAGGAAGGTCCTCATCGGCGTCATCCACCTCCCTCCCCTTCCGGGTTATCCCGCGAGTCCGGGAATCGCGAAAGTCATCGAAAAAGCTCTGAGGGACCTCGAAGCGCTCGAGGCAGGCCCCGTCGACGGCGTGCTCGTGGAGAACGAGGAAGACCGCCCGCATCGAGTCGAGGCCGCGCGAGAGACGGTCGCCGCGATGACCCTCGTCGCGCGCGAGCTCGTTTCCGCCGCGCGAAAGTCCGTCATCGGTGTCGAGATTCTCTTGAACGATCCGGAAGCCTCGATCGCCGCGGCCGCGATGGCCGGGGCCGCTTTCATTCGCACCGACTACTTCGTCGACCCGATGGAGCGGCCCGAGCACGGAGGCCCGATGCGCATCGACCCCGAGGGACTCCTTCGCTACCGGCGGAGCCTCGGCGCCGAATCCATCCTGATCCTCGCCGACGTCCAGGTGAAGTACGCCCGCATGCTCGTCGACCGCACCCTCACGGAGTCCGCGCGGCTCGCGCGCGAGGCGGGGGCCGATGCGGTCGTCGTCACCGGAACGAGGACGGGCGAGCCGCCCCGCATCCCCGAGATCGAGGCGGCGCGGCAGGGGGCGGGCGAAATTCCGGTCCTGGTCGGGAGCGGTCTCTCTTCCTCGAACGCGGCGACGCTCCTGAGCGCCGCCGACGGCGCCATCGTGGGAACCAGCCTCAAGCTCCGCGAGGCGATCGATCCGGAGAAAGTGAGAGAGCTTCTGCGGGCGGCTTCCGTTGAAGCCGTTGAAAGTTGTGCTCGCGGGAGACTGCGGCGTGGACCGTTACGTCGGTCTCGGCATCGACCGTCCCGGCGGGATCACCCTGAACGTCGCCGCTCACGCGCGCCGGCTCTTCCCGCGCAGCGCCTCGGTAACCGTCCTCACGGCGCTCGGGACGGATCCGGAATCCGCTCTGGTGCGAAGGGCCTTGCACGAGCTCGGCGTCGACTGCTTCGTGCGCGAGCTCGACGGAAGCACGTCGCTCCAGCTCATCGACCTCGAGCCCTCGGGAGAAAAGATCTTCGTTTCGTACCACCAGGGAGTGCTCGGCGACTATCGGGTGGGCGAGGAAGAGCGCTCACGGATCGCGGAGTCGGACCTTCTCGTCGCCCCTCATTACCGGCAGATCGACGGGTTCTTTCGCTCGTTGATGGCGTCTCCCTCTCGCGGTCTGCGCGCGGTGGACTTCGCGGACATCGCCGAAAATCCCGCGACGTCGAACGTGGAGCAATTCATCGACCAGCTCGACATCGCTTTTTTCGGGCTTCACGCGAAGCATCAGGAGCTCATCGACGAGCTCGAGGAGATCGCGCGAAGCCGCCAGAAGCTCTTCATCGTCACTCTGGGCCCGGAAGGCAGCGTGGCGCTCGGCGGAGCCGGGCGAGTCTACTGCCCCGCGGCGCCGGTCGCGAAAGTCGTCGACACCACCGGCGCGGGGGACACGTTCGCCGCCGCGTTTCTGTCGGAATACGTGCTTTCGAGGGACGTGCCCCGAAGTCTCGCCCGGGGAGCCGCCGAAGCGGCGAGGACCATTCAGCAGGTGGGGGCTTTTTAAGCGAGCGCGCCGAAGAGCTTCTGGTGCCCGGCGACGATTCGCTCGAAGGCCTCCTGGTCTGGCTCGAGCGACCAGTTCCCCCGCTCGTGCGTTCCGCCGAGAAGGATTCCGTCCTTGCGCGGCATCATGTAGAGGTCTCCGTAGAGGGCGACGTAGTCGACCTCGGGCTGCGGCAGAACGAAAGTGAGTTGGCCCTTCACCGGCTCGAGCTCCTTGTCGTCGAAGAGAGCGCTCGACCCGAGTCCGGTGCAGTTCACGATGGCGGTCTCTTTCAAGTATTGAAGCTCCTCGACGCTCTTGAGCTCGCGGACGACGAGGTTTCCTTTGGCGATGAAGAAGTCGCGAAGGACCGCCTCGAGGTACACCGGGGGCTCGATCAACATCGTCTGGTACTGGCGCACGAATTTCACCGGGAACGGGTGCTCGCCCGGAGGAACGTCCCTCGACTCGGGAAAGAGATCGTTCGAGGTTCTCTTCCCCGCCGGCGTCATCGTCACCGCCGCCCCCGCCGAAGGCGTGATCGCTCAGCACGTAGTTCACGAGGAAGCGGACTCCGTAGTGATCACCCAGAAGATATTGGAAGTGCCGGTGAGAGAGCCGGGCTGCCTTCGCGAACTGTTCCTTGAATCGGGCCGACCGCTTGGAAAAGTCCGAGACGAAATACGGAGACCACTGGCCCGCCGCGATGTTCGACGTGGTCTGGGGCGGAAGAGCCTTCGCGTAGATCGTCACCTCGATCCCGCGTCTCTGGAGGAGCCTCGCGGAGGCGAGCCCGAGCGCTCCGGCCCCGAGGACCGCGACTGGGCCCTGGGGCGGCTCGTCTCGAAAGAGCTCGTCGATGGCGAGCTCGGACGTTCCCCAGGAGAGCGTGATGCCTCCCCCGCCGTGGCCGTAGTTGTGGACGACGATTTTCCGCCCGAGCTTCTCCTTCTCCACCCGGAAACCCGAGGACCGGAACGGACGGAGACCGACCACCGTGCGGAGGATGCGATCCTTCGAAACCTTGACCGGCGCGAGCTTCAAGCGCGGCTTCGGAGGCGCGCTCGGCGCCGGATTCGAAGAGCACGCGCCGGCCAGGCTCGCCGTCAGAAGGCCGGCACGCTTCATCATTTCTCGTCGATTCATAGCGCGCGTGTTGTATCACGGGGCGTTCGGTGCCCGCCATTCGAACGGCGCTTGCACGTAGGTGCTACATGTGACACAATTCCGAAATGCGGACTGCCGGAGTTCGAAAAGCGCGCCAGGCTTTGAGCAGCTTGCTGGACGACGTCCAGAAGGGACGAGAAGTGCTCATCACCGATCGCGGACGCCCGGTGGCGCGCTTGGTCCCGGTGAAGCCGGCACGGCCGTTCCCAGACCTGAGGAAGGTGCGTCTAGTAGCCCGAAGGATCCATCCTCCCCTCTCACAGGCTGTAATCGAAGACCGCGAGGACCGAGGGTGAGCACTTCGCAGGCCGAAAAGTGGGCTGGACCGATCTACCTCGACGCGAGCGCGGTCGTGAAGCTGTTCGTGCCGGAAGCGGACAGCGACGATTTGAACGAAGCGCTCGTCGGCGCGGAGGACGTGATTCTTTCGGACCTCGCGCTGACGGAAACGGCCTCCGCACTTGGGCGTCGCGCTCGCGAGGGCCTCCTGGTCCTGGCGGAATCCAACCGGCTCTACCGCGAGGCTGCGAAGCTCGCAGCATCCTGCCGGCGCGCGGAGCTCACGCCGCCGGTTCATCGGCGCGCCGAGCGTCTCCTCTTGACGTCCCGGGAGAATCCGCTTCGAGCGCTCGACGCCCTTCACATCGCCCTCGCCCTCGACGCTGATGCGGCGACACTCGTGACATACGACCCCCGTCTGCAGGCCGCTGCCGTGTTGCAGGGACTGTTCGTCGCTCCCGAGATCCGGTGAGAGAGCGACTGAGCACCTTGTCGCGCGCGTATGCCACTTGAAAACGGCGGCAGAGTTGCAGGCGTCCAAAAGCCGAGTGGAGGCGCAATCATTTAGGAAAAAAACACCGTGCTATATAGAAGTATGACTTCTCGAGAAGAACTGCATTCGCTCTTCGACTTCTCCCCATGGGTCACATGATCATCGAAGTCTGCGTCGAGTCCGTCGAGAGCGCCGTCGCCGCCGAGAAGGGCGGGGCGCGCCGCGTCGAGCTTTGCTGCGCGCTTCTCGAAGGCGGGCTCACCCCGAGCGCAGGCGCCATCGCCCTGGCTCGGAAGCGGCTCGGCATCGGCCTCAACGTCATCATCCGGCCGCGAGGCGGAGATTTCCTCTATACCGACGCCGAGCACGACGTGATGCTTCGCGACGTCGACAAGGCGAAAGAGCTCGGAGCGGACGGCGTCGTGATCGGAGTCCTCACCGCGTCGCGGCGAGGTCGACGCGGCGCGGACACGGGAGCTCGTCGGGCGCGCCCGGCCGATGTCGGTCACCTTTCATCGAGCCTTCGACATGACGCGCGACCCCCTCGCGGCGCTCGAGGCCCTCATCGCGCTCGGAGTCGACCGCGTCCTCACCTCGGGACAGGAGGAATCGGCGCTCGAGGGGCTCGACCTGCTGCGGGATCTGGTCGCGCGCGCGGGAGATCGCATCATCGTCATGGTCTGTGGAAATCTCACGGAGAAGAACATCGACCGGGTCGCGCAGGAAACGAAGGCGAAGGAGCTTCACATCACAGGGTTCGTCGACGTCGAGAGCGGCATGACCTTCCGGAATCCGCGGGTGTATATGGGCGGTCTTCTGCGGCCACCGGAGTACACGCGTTCGGTCACGTCTTCCGAGCGGATCGCAAGCCTCGTGCGCCGCGTGCGCGAAATGACGCTCCCCGTCCTTCTCGCGGCGCTCGCCGTCTGGATGGACGTCGATCCCGCGGTCCTCCGCGGCGGCCACGAGCCGGACGACGGCCTCGCGCTCCTTCAGGCGTTTCATTCGCCGGAGCTCGAGGTGCGAGGGGTCAGCGTCGTCTACGGAAACTCTCCTCTCGAGACGGGCTATCCGATCGCGCAGGAGATCGCGCGCCGGTTCGGCCCGAGCGGCCTCCCGGTCCTCCGCGGCGCCTCGAGCGGCGGGGAGCTCGGCGTGGAGACCGACGCCTCGCGTGCGCTCGCGGAAGCGCTGAGACGAGAAGAGCTGACCATCCTGGCTCTCGGGCCCGTGACGAACGTCGCGACCGTTCTGAAGAATCATCCCGATCTCGCCCCGCGCATGCGCCAGATCGTCGCGGTCGCCGGACGGCGGCCAGGACAGAAATTCGTTCTGGGCGAGGGCGGAACGCCTCTCATGGACTTCAACTTCGAGCTCGACCCCGAGGGTTTCCGCGTGCTTCTCGGCTCCGGCGTGCCCCTGACGCTCGCGCCCTTCGAGATCTCGTCGAAGACGCCGCTCGCCGAGGACGACATCGAGCGCTTCGCGAGCGCGCCCGAGATCGCGGACTTCTTCCTCGAGCCGCTCCGCGACTACGTCGACTGGTACGAGGATCGCTTCGGCTTGCGCGCCATCTTTCCCTTCGACACTCTCGCCGTCGCCTCTCTGACCTCGCCGGCATGGATCCAATGCGACGAGCTTCCCGATTGCGATCGAGTCGCAGCCCGACGACGTCAAACCCGGGCGAGACGAAACCCTACCTGCTGGCCGGGAAGGAGACCTGCCTCTCTCCCATCGGGCGCGTTACTGCCACACCGCCTCACCCGAGTTCATTCCGACTTGATGAGGCGCATGCTGCGGAGATAACCGAGAGCTATGATGGGCCGGGCATGCTCGGCGAAACCATCGCGCACTATCGCCTGACGGATCGGCTCGGCGCCGGTGCGATGGGTGAAGTCTTTCTGGCCGAGGACACGCGCCTTCACCGGCCGGTCGCGCTGAAGATGCTCTCGGCCGAAGCCGGTGACGACGAGGCCGCCGCCGCGCGGCTCGTGCGCGAGGCCCGAGTCGCCTCGGCGCTGACCCATCCCAATATCGCCGTCATCTACGAGATCGGCGAGATCGAGCGGGAGGGACGCCGCCGCGGCTTCATCGCCATGGAATACGTTCCCGGCCGAACGCTCGCGGAGATCGCCTCCGAGCGGCGGCTCGAGGTCGGCGAGATCCTCGGCATCGCGCGCCAGATCGCCGAGGCCCTCGCGGAAGCCCACCACCGCGGCGTCGTGCACCGCGACGTCAAGCCCGGAAACGTGATGATGACCGACCGGGGCCTGGTCAAGGTCCTCGACTTCGGTCTCGCGAAGTACGCCCCCGCCGGTACCGAGACCGCGACCTGGAGTGGAGCGCACCGTCTGGTCGAGCGGCCCGGCGCGGTCATGGGAACGCTCGCCTATATGTCCCCGGAGCAGGCTCGAGGCGGCGTCGTGGACGAGCGCAGCGACGTCTTCTCGCTCGGGGTCCTGATCTACGAGCTTCTCGAAGGGACCCGGCCTTTCACGGGCTCGAACACCGTCGAGCTCCTCGAGGCGATTCTGCGCGAGCCTCCGCCGCCACTCGTGCGCCACGAGGGTCCGCTCGCGAAAGAGCTCGGTCAGGTCGTCGTCCGCATGATCGAAAAGGAGCCCGAGCGCCGCCACCGGGACATGGACGCCGTACGCCGCGATCTGGAGTCGCTTCTCTCGGGGCGCGCGCCCGCGGCATCCACCGCGGAGTCCGAGACTCCGAGCATCGCGGTCATGAGCTTCACCAACATCACCCGCAGCGACGAAGACGACTGGCTCGGCACGGGCATCGCCGAAACGGTATCGTCGGGGCTCGCGACGGTTCCGGATCTGGCGGTCGTTTCGCGGGCGCGCGTCTCGGAGGTGCTGCGAAAGCTCGGCGGCGCTTCGGGAGACGAAGAGACTCTCGCCCCGCGGCTCGGACGGGAGCTCGGAGCTCGTCTCGTGGTGAGCGGGGGTTATCAAAGACTTTCCGATCAGGTTCGGGTGACCGCGCGGGTCACCGACCTTTCCACCGGAACCGTCGTGCAGACGCTGAAGGTCGACGGAAGCATGGCCGGCATCTTCGATCTGCAGGACCGCATTCTTGGCGAGCTTTCCGCCGGTCTGAGGCTTCATCTTCCCGCGAGCGCCGCGACCGCTAGCCGCGATCTGTACGAGACTCGTTCCATCGAGGCCTATGAGGCTTTCGCCAAGGGGCTCATCAATCTGCGGGCCGAAAGCCCGGACGCGCTCGACCGCGCCATCCTTCATTTCGAGCGGTCGGTCGCGCTCGACCCCGATTACGCCGCCGCTCACGTGCAGCGCGGCATGGCGTACGAGCTGAAGGCGGACTACTTGAGCATGCCGGAGCTCTACGACCGCGCTCTCGCGAGCGTCGATCGCGCGCTCGTCCTGAGGCCCGGCTTCGTCCAGGCGCATCGCACTCGCGCTTCCGTTCTCCTCGACCTCGGCCGTGAGGACGAGGCATTGGAAGCGATCGAGCGGGCTCTCGCGCTCGATCCCGGAGCGGCCTACGCGCATCAGACTCTCGGGCGCATCCACTTCATCGGATTCGGCGATTTCGCGCGCGCCGCCGAACATTACGAGAAGGCGCTGACCCTGAACCCGCACGCCGGATGGTCGGCTCTACAGCTCGCGCACGCGGCGGCCCTCGCTGGTGACGCGACCCGAGCGGAGGCGGCCGCGTGGCGCGCCGTCGTCCTTCAGGAAGAGTTCCTCTCCGGCCGCGAAGGTCAGCTCATCGTGGGAGCGTACGTGCGCCTCGGTCAGGCGCTCGCGCTCCAGGGCCGCTACGAGGAAGCGCTCCACCAGTTCGGGCGGGAAGTGGAGTTTCTGCAGCGCGTGGACCACGCGCTCCGGAGCCGTATTTTCATCGAGCTCCACCAACGCATCGGCGATGCCCGCATTCGTTTCGGGGATGCCGCCGGGGGCAGGGCCGCGTTGAACCTGGCCATTGAAGCGTTCGAGCGGCGCCTCCGCACGGGCGCCGACGATCCGTTCACCCGCTACTACGCCGCGTGCGCCTACGCGCTTCGCGGCGAGACCGACAAGGCTCTTTGTTCGCTCGAAAAAGCGGCCAGGTCGCGAAGACGGCTCACGGGCGCTCGCGCGCGCGTCGAGCCCGCGCTCGAGAGCCTGCGCGCGCTCCCGCGGTTCGAAGCCCTCGTCGCCACTTCATAACGACGAACGCCCTGTCGCTGGCGTCGCTACAGTTTCTCAATCGAGAAAGGGACTGTTCCTCCGGCGTCGAATTACCTCTTCTTCACTCTCGAGCTCGATCGCCCAAGGTTCTCCCGGACCCTCACCTCTACGATCCGGCGGATGAGCGCGAGCGGAAGGGGCTTCTCGAGCGGAAATCTCATCGTCCCCTTCCGCTCCGGGTTCGTATGTGGTGCCAGCTCTTTCCCGAGCGTCTTTTTCAAGGCCGCGGTCACGGGATAGAGGCTCAGATGCTCTTTGAAGGCGGCGAAATAGATGAGTGCGCCGTTCAGCTTGAAGGCAGGTATTCCGTAGCTGATGGTCTCTTCCGACTTCGGGGCCGCCTTTTTCACGGTGGCGCGGATCTGTCGCAGGCGCTTTCGAACGTCTTCAGGAAACCACGATACGTACTCGTCGACGCTTTCCGCTTTCGCTCGCATGATTCACCTCTCGAGCCCGGCCAGGAGATCTTCCATGCGGTCGTAGCTGATGCCAGCGCCGCGCTCCATTCCCGAATCGAGCACCATGTCCCGCACTTCCCGCGAGGGATAACGACAGGTCACCGTGAGACGGGTCTTCCCGGACTCCTCGGTGAGGACCGACGTCACGAGCGACTCTGCGTCGGGAAAGGGCTCGAAGATCTCGGTGTACACCAGCCGGTCCGGCGGGGAAATCTCGCGGTAGACGCCGTAGAAGGCCGGCATGTCGCCCTCGGGTCCGCGCCCGACGAAACGCCAGGCGCCGCCGGGGCGAAGATCGATCTCGCAGACGGCGACGGAGTGCCTTTCGTCCAGGATCCCCCACCATCGCCGGACGTGCTCCGGCTTTGTCATCGCGTCGAAGACGAGACGGCGGGGCGCATCGAAGAGACGGGTCAGCAAGATCTCGCGATCCGAGGGGGTCGTCGTCTTGAAGGTGTCGCTATTGGCCGCGCGGCTTACGGGCATGTCGATTCTCCTTCCTCTTCAGTTGGTTCAGGTACGCGCCGAGCCGATCGAGGCGTCCTTCCCAGAGATGCCGGTAGCGCTCCGTCCACTCCGCCACTTCCTTGAGAGGCCGGGGCTCGAGCCGGCACGGCCGCCACTGGGCCTCGCGTCCCCGGGCGATCAGTCCGGCGCGCTCGAGAACGCGCAGGTGTTTCGAGACCGCGGGGAGGCTCATATCGAACGGCTCGGCGAGCTCCGTCACGGAACGCTCGCCGGATACCAGTCGCGCCAGAATGGCCCGTCGGGTGGGATCCGCCAGTGCAGAGAAGGTCACGCTCAACCGATCGGTAGGCATGTTTTAAACCAAGTGGTTAATTAACACATTGGTTTAATACACCACCGAGCCGACGGTGTCAAGAGCAAAAGATCGATCGCGTCACACCCTGGGCGCGCGTTCACCCAGACACCCCCGCGTGGCGAATGGCGCGCTAGAGTGGTTTTCGAGACACCGCGGTGTCGATTTCGGGCCCTACCGTTCGACGTACCATTGGGGGAGAATAGGGAAAAATGATTCCAGTCAATACCGTGCTTTCGCTGCTCTTGCGAGACGCGCGATACGCCTTCCGGACGTTCGGCCAGAGGCCCGGATTCACCGCGGTCGTGGTCCTGACTCTGGCTCTTTCGATTGGCAGCACCGTCGCGATCTTCAGCGTCGCGAATGCCGTTCTGCTCCAGCCGCTTCCCTACGGGAACCCGGAGAGCCTGGTCCTCATTTGGAACAAAATGACCACGGCCAACCGGCCCAACGCCCCCGTCTCCGGCCCGGATTTCGTCGACTTTCGGAACGAGACGAAGATGTTCGAGGGCTTCGCCGGAGCGATTGCCGTCGAAGCGACCATAACCGGGGAGTCGCGCCCCGAGCAGGTCATGCTCGGATGGGGCACCGAAAACCTGTTCAAGGTTCTGGGCGTTCGTCCCTTCATCGGCCGCGACTTCGAGCCGGCCGACGGGATCCCGATCGACCCCAAGAAGTTCATGGATCCCAACTCCAAGCTTCCTCCGGGAGCGCTCCTCCTGACTCATGGAATGTGGCGGCGGCAGTTCGGCGCCGACCCGAAGGTCCTGGGGAAAACCATTCAAATCGACGGACAGGCATGCAACATCGTCGGGGTCCTCCCGCCCGACTTCCGCGTCTATCTGCCGTCCTATGCCGGCATGCCGACGAACATCGACGCCTTTCGGGCCTTCCCGTTCGACTTTTCGAGCGCGCCCCGGGACGGGGAATTTCTCACGGTCGTTTCCCGCGTGAAGCCCGGCGTAACTCTCGAACAGGCGCAATCCGAAATGGACGCTCTCTCCGCGCGTTTCCGCGAGCTGCACGAGCATCACAAAAGAGTGGGAATGGAGATCGTCGTCAACTCCATGCACCGGGACGTGGTCAATCACGTGCGTCCCCTGCTCCTGACGCTCCTCGTGGCGGTGGGCTTCGTCCTCCTCATCGGCTGCGCCAACGTGGCGAATCTGATGCTGGTGCGCGCGGCGGAGCGCGAGCGGGAGATCGCGGTCCGGGCCGCGCTCGGCGGAGGACAGGCGCGCATCATCGCGCAAACGCTCACGGAGAGCACGGTGCTCGCGATCGCGGGCGGTCTCGTGGGTCTCGGCCTGGCATGGGCGGGCATTCGCGTCCTCGTGACGATGCAGCCGGAAGGGATTCCGCGGCTCGAGACGGTCGGCATCGACGGGAATGTTCTGCTCTTTGCTCTCGCGGCTTCGCTCGCTGTCGGCGCTCATCTTCGGAGCCGCGCCCGCGCTCAGGGCGGCGCGGCCCGATCTTGCGAACGCGCTCAAGGATCGAGGAAGCGACGCGGGCGGCGTGCGCGGGAACAAAATCCGCACCGTGCTCGTGGTGGCAGAAGTAGGTCTGTCGCTGGTGCTCCTGATCGGCGCGGGCCTGATGGTGCGAAGCTTCGCCAAGCTCCAAGAGGTCCACCCCGGGTTCGACCCGAAGAACGTTCTCACCTTCTCCGTCCCGCTTCCTTTCTTCAAGTACACCAATCCGGAGCAGCGCATTAGCTTCTTCGAGCGATTCCAGCAGCGGGTGGGAGCGCTCCCGGGAGTCCAGAGCGTCGGGGGCATGACGCCTCTACCGCTCGCGGGCGGCGACCAGTACTGGGTACAGCCCTACGGCCGCGACGACGCGACGGAAGAGGATTGGAACCAGAACCGCGCGGACTATCGAGCCGTGCTTCCCGGCTTCAGCCAGGCGATGGGCATCAAGCTCATCGCCGGACGTACCCTCACCGAGGCCGACAATCAAGAGGGAGCCCAGCAGGTGGTCGTGGTCGACGAAAGAATCGCCGAACAGACCTGGCCCGATGAAGATCCCATCGGCAAGGGGATGCAGATCGTGCGCTTCGACATGGAATCGATGTCGCTGCAAAGGATGCCGGTCCAGGTGGTGGGGTTGGTGGAGCACGTTCGCTCCGAGTCCCTCACATCGGACGGCCGCGGCGCCATTTTCTATCCCTACCGCTTCTTCCCCTGGTGGCCGATGGCCGTTACCGTTCGAGGTACCACGGACCCCGCGGGTCTCGTCGGGGCCATCCGCGGCGGAAATCGACGCGCTCGACCCGGACGTTCCGATCGCGAACGTTCGCCCGATGGACGCCTACGTGGCCGATGCCATGGCCCAGAGCCGCTTCACGCTCACTCTCATCGTGGTCTTCGCGGTTCTCGCGCTCGTCCTCGCGTCCATCGGACTCTACGGAGTCATCTCGTATTCTCTTCGCCAGCGCGTTCAGGAGATCGGAGTCCGCGTCGCCTTCGGCGCGGGAGCCAGAAGCATCGTGCGGCTCATCCTTCGCCACGGGATCGCTCTCGCGCTCGCCGGCGTCGTGCTGGGACTCGCGGTATCGGTCGTGGCCACCCGCATGGCGTCGACCCTCTTCTTCGGAGTCACACCGACCGACCCCGCGACGTACATCGGAGTTCCACTGGTTCTCGTGGCGGTGTCAGCGCTCGCGAGCTACATTCCTGCCCGGCGGGCGACGCGGATCGATCCGGTGAAGGCTCTTCGAGGGAACGCGCGATAGCGAGCACGACGATGACAGAGACCAAGTACCATCTCGCTCAGTTCAACATGGGCCGTATGCGGGGGCCGATCGACAGTGCAATCATGGAAGGCTTCCGATCGCAGCTCGATCGTATCAATGCCATCGCCGACGCGAGCCCTGGCTTCGTGTGGAGACTACAGACCCCGGAGGGCAATGCCACGGCCATTCGCGCGTACCCCGATCCCCTGATGGCCGTGAACATGTCGGTATGGGAGTCGCTCGAGGCCTTGCACGAATACGTCTACAAGAGCCCGCATGTCGGCCCGCTGCGCGACCGGCACGATTGGTTCGAGCCGCTCACGACACCGATTCTGGTTCTCTGGTGGATCCCCGCGGGTCACATCCCGACCGTCGAGGAAGCCATCGAGAAGCTCGAGTACCTCACTGCCCACGGTCCCGGCCCGAGCGCCTTCACCTTCCGACGTCCTTTCCCGCCTCCGGGAGAGGTCGAGGTGAACGCGCCGGAAGTCGAAGCGGAGTTCTGCCGCTACTCCTAGCGATGGCGAAGAAGCGATCGGCTCGTCGGCTGTAGAAGCAAAGTATCGGGAGGTAGACCTCCACCGATCGCTTCGAGCTCTCGTTTCACGCTCTCATTCCAGATCTGTAAGCTCTTTAGCCGATTCATGGACCGCCCGTACTCTTCTTCGTCGGGATAGGAGGCGACCGAGACCAGCACGTTCGCATCCTCGCGAACCGGAAGCCGCGGAAACGTGTTCACGGCGTGCTCGGTTACGAGCAGAGCGAGGAGCGTCGCGCCCGCTTCGGAGAAGGCGGCTTCGATCGCCGCGGCCGCAGATTCGATCTGGGACGGCGAAACGCCTTCCCCCATCGTGTAGATGGTAGCGACGACGACGTCGGCGGAGGCGTCGTTCTCGGCTCCCGAGGGCCGCAGGCGCGAATCGAGCGCGAATCCGCGCCCGCCGACCGGCTTCAAGAGCAGCACGTTGTCCGAGTCGATCATCGTCTCGTTCGCGTCCGGTCCGTGCTCTTTCCATACCGGCCCGGAATAGAAGTCCGAAAGTGCCTGCCGCCGGGTCTCCATGTCCGAGAAACCTCGAAACCAGACGAATCGGTTCGCATCAGAACGATCCCGGAACTGCCCGATGATGCGCATGCCGGTCCGCTCCTGCCCCTCGACGAAATACTCGTCGAAGATTCGGATCAACGTTTCGCGCCCCTGCGGCTTCAAGGTGTACTGGCGCAGCTCGACTACGGGACAGCAGGTCTCCCCGGCCATCGAATAACTCCCTCCTACCGTCACGAGGATCCCGGTCAGCGAGAGCGCGCCTTCGAGTCGTCCTCTACGGCTCACGAGTGAACTCCATGATCCAGTTGGTCTCCCAGGTCTTTCCCCCGTCCGCGGAAAACGCCTGCTCCCACCGGCACGAGCTCTCGGTGATATCGGACCAGATATATCGTGTGTAGATGCTCCGGCCCTCGTGAGTATCCTCGTTGTAGAACTCCCCACGTCCGTTCTGGAAGCTTCCGACCACCGGTCTATCGAGAATTCCCGCGGCGCTATTGGCCCAGTAAAGGCGCCACTGACGCGACGCGGGATCGAAGAGACGCAGAGTCATGCCTTGAATGTGCCCGAACGGGGCTTCGGCCTCGTACTCGTCGGTATTGGCTCGACCGCCCCAGATGTGGCGGGCGACCATCGTGCCGTCGAACTCGTCCCACGCGTCCGACCCCTTCAGCCGCTCACGCAGGCGCCGATTTCTGACCTTCCAGGTGCCTATCAGGAAATCGAAGTCTTCCTGCCCGCTTCCCATCCTGCTCACTCCGCTTCGAGCGCAATCTAGACGTGAACGACGAGCGGCACAATGACCACTTGAGACTATTTCGAGACGGCCACTTTCTCGGACGCCACACGTTTTCGCAAGCTCTCGGGCGCTTCGACCTTCGCCTTCGAGCCGAACCCGAGCGCCACGAAGCATGCCTGCTCTTCGTCATCGAACTGCACGCGCAGCGTGACCCATCCCCCGTCGGCCGCCTTCCCCACCTCGGTGGCGTTCCGCCAGACCAGGACCTTCCGAGCCGCCTCCTGCTCGAGGCATAGAGTCGCCTCGAACCGGGGCCTGGATTTCAGCTCCTCCGTGGAAGCCTTCCAGTAGGCAGCGAGGTCGAACCCGGCGGGCCGCTTGCTCGGCCGGTCGAGGAGTCTCGCCTCTTCGATTCGCGACACGCGGTAGGTCCGGAGGCCCGTCCGCGCGCTCGCCACGAGATACCAGGCCGCGGACTTCGCGACGAGTCCGAGAGGATCGACGGTTCTCTCCACCCGCTCGCGGCCGGCCTTCCAGTACCGCATGAAGAGCTTGCGATCGCGGGCGACGGCGTCCTGGACCACCGGAAGCATCGCGAGGTTCTCGGGCGTTCCACTCCAACCGGTCGTATCGACGTGGAGCCGTTCGCGCATCGACACCGCCTGCTGACGAAGCGGTGGAGGAAGGGCCGCGAGAAGCTTCGCCATCGCGCGCTCCGCGGCGCGCGCGAGCCGCTCGTCGCCAAGGAAGCGAGGCTGGGCCATCAGGAGCGCCCGGAGCTCCGAGCTATCGAGCCCGGGCACGCGGGTCCGCCAGTGCTCGTCGAGCTGCCACCCTCCGCGCGCGCCTCGAAGGGCGAAGACGGGTACGCCCGCCGCGCCGAGCGCATCCATGTCCCGGTGCACCGTGCGCATCGATACTTCGAGCCGCTTCGCGATGTCGCGCACGGTGAGCCGGCCGTGCCCCTGGAGGAGAAGGAGCGTCGAAAGCAGTCGATCGGCTTTCATGATTCCGTACCCGATTTTACTTTCGAATTATGCCAGTAGATGACATATATCGCGAGTTAGGCTTCACTCGAATGGAGGAATCATGAAATTGACGGAATTCTTTCTAGCGGAGTTGGAGCGTGAGGCGCCTTTGAACGCGAAGGCGCTCGAGCGCGTGCCGGAGGGGCGTCCGGACTGGAAACCGCACGAGAAGTCGATGCCGCTCGGTTATCTTTCGACTCTCGTCGCGATGATGCCCTCGTGGGTCGCGATGGCCATTTCGCAAGATGAGCTGGACCTCAATCCACCGGGCGGGGGACAGAGACCACCGAACCTCACGACCCGGAGGGAGCTCCTCCAGATGAACGACGAATCGGTGTCCAAGGGAAAAGACGCGCTCCGAACGACCACGGACGCGCACTTGATGACTCCGTGGCGCTTACTCGTCGCCGGAAAAGTCGTGATGGAGCAGCCCCGGCAGGTGGTGATCGCCGATACCTTCGGGCACATGGCCCATCACCGCGGGCAGTTGACCGTCTATCTCCGTCTTCTCGGCGAGCCGGTTCCCGCGATCTACGGTCCGTCCGCGGACGACAACAGCTTCTGACGTCGGGTTGGGTCAGACGCCGACGGGGGTCTTTTCTTTCTTCTCGGAAGGCTTCGCCGCAATCGGACCCTCGCCCGGCTTCACCGTCACGGGATCGAGAAAGGGCATCATCGAGCGGAGCTCGGCGCCGACCCGCTCGATGAGATGATCCTGCTCCTTCGAGCGGGTCGCCTCGAACCAGGGGCGGCCCTTCTCGTTCTCCTGGATCCAGTTCCGGGCGTAGGTGCCGTTCCGGATCTCGTCGAGGATCTTTTTCATTTCCTTGCGCGTCTCGGCGGTGACCACACGCGGTCCTCCGGTGTAATCTCCGTGCTCCGCGGTATCGCTCACGGAATAGCGCATGTAGTTGAGCCCGCCGCGGTACATCGAGATCCACGATGAGCTTGAGCTCGTGGAGACACTCGAAGTACGCCATCTCCGGCTGATACCCGGCCTCGACCAGCGTGTCGAATCCCGCCTTGACGAGCTCGCTCACTCCCCCGCAGAGCACGGTCTGCTCGCCGAAGAGGTCCGTCTCGGTCTCTTCGGAGAAGGTCGTCTGAAGGACGCCGGCCCTCGTGACACCGATGCCTTTCGCGTAGGAGAGCGCCTGCGCTTTCGCCTTCCCCGACGGGTCCTGGTGGATCGCGAGGAGCGCCGGTGTGCCGCCTCCCTCGACGTAGGTCTCGCGCACGCGGTGGCCCGGCGCCTTCGGCGCGATCATGGAGACGTCGACGTTCGAGGGCGGCGTCACCGTCTTGTAGTGGATGGAGAACCCGTGCGCGAACATGAGCGTGTCGCCGGGCTTCAACCCCGGCGCGATCTCTTTCTCGTAGATCGCGGGCTGCCGCGTGTCGGGAGCGAGAACCATGACCACGTCGGCCCACTTCGCGACGTCGGCGACCGAGGCGACCGTGAGGCCATCCGCTTCGGCCTTCGCGCGGCTCCGGGTCGAGGGATGGAGACCCACCCGAACGTCGACGCCGCTGTCCTTCAAGTTCAACGCGTGGGCGTGGCCTTGAGAGCCGTAGCCGATGATCGCCGACCTTCTTTTTGCGGATGATGTCGAGGTCGGCGTCGCTGTCGTAGTAAATGGTTGCCATTGATTGCGCTCCTGTCTAAACGGTGACGGATTCCGTGGCTCGGGCCATCGCGACGACTCCGGTTCGGGCCATTTCCACGATTCCGAACGGCCGCAGCACGTCGACCAGGCTGTTTATCTTATCCTCGCTTCCGGTGATCTCGAAGATCAGCGCTTCGGGGCTCACGTCCACGACGCGGGCGCGGAAGACCTCGGCGATCTGAAGAATCTCGGCGCGGTTCTTGTGGTCCGCGCGCACTTTGATGAGAGCCAGATCGCGCACCACCGAGGGCAGGTTCGAGACGTCCTTGACCTCGAGGACCTGCACCACTTTGTAGAGGTTCGCTTCCACCAGCGCCGCGGTGCGGTCGTCGGCGTTCATCACCACGGTGATGTGCGACACTCCCTCCCGGTCGGTATGTCCGACGCTCAACGATTCGATGTTGTAGCCCCTCCGGCGAAAGAGCGACGCGACGCGGTCGAGGACGCCCGGCACGTCTTCCACCAGCACCACGAAGGTGCGGGGTTTCTCGGTCACCATTCGGTTTCCTGTCCCGCGAGAGCGGGAAGCGGCCGCCGGATCATCTCGTTGATGCTCTTTCCCGGCGCGACCATCGGGTAGACCGTGTCTTCCTTCTCGACGCGGAAGTCGATGACCACCGTGCCCGAAGAGCTCCGGGCCTTCGAGACGGCCTCCGCGATCTCGGAGCGTTTCTCCACGCGAAGGCCGAGAAGTCCATGAGCGTCGGCGAGCTTCACGAAGTCGGGGTTCTTCATCGGAGTCGCCGCGTACCTCTTGTCGTAGAAGAACTCCTGCCACTGGCGGACCATGCCGAGATAGCCGTTATTGATGATCGCCACGTGGAGCTTGATGTTCTCCTGCGCCGCGGTCGAAAGCTCGGCCGCCGTCATCTGGAATCCGCCGTCCCCGACGATCACCCAGACTTCTTCCTCCGGCCGCGCGAACTTGGCCCCGATGGCGGCCGGGAGCGCGAAGCCCATCGTGCCGAGACCGCCGGAGGTGATGAGCTTTCGCGGCTGGTCGTGCTTGTAATACTGCGCCTCCCACATCTGGTGCTGGCCCACATCGGTCACGACCAGCGCGTCTCCCGAGGTGAGGTTCCACAGATCGCTCACCACGTGAGCGGCGTAGAGATGACCGCTTTCGGGAAGGCTCTGGATGTCCCGGACGGCGGTATCCCCTTTCAGCTCGTCGATGAATCCGTGCCACGCCGCGAGATCGCTCGTCGCGACACGCGGCAACAGGTCCCGGAGGCTCGACGACGAGATCGCCGACCATCGCCACGTCGACGCGGACGATCTTGTTGATCTCGGACGGGTCGATCTCGAGATGAATCTTCTTCGCGCCGAGCGCGTACTTCGAAGGATCGCCCACCACGCGATCGTCGAAGCGCATGCCGATCGCGATCAAGAGGTCCGCCTCCTGGATCGCACGGTTCACCCACGCTTCCCCGTGCATCCCCATCATGCCGAGGTTCATCGGATGGGTCGCGGGAAACCCTCCGATTCCGAGAAGGGTCATGGCGACGGGAATTCCGGTCTTCTCGACGAGCTCACGAAGGAGCGGGGATGCGCCCGAGAGCATCACGCCGCGGCCCGCGAGAATCAGCGGGCTTGCGAGCGGCGGCGATCAGATCGGCCGCGCGCTCGACGTCCTCGGCGGTGTATTCGCGCCGTGGACCTCGCGGACGGACCTCGATCGGCGTCGTATCGGGGACGAACTCGGCTTCGCGCTGCTGCGCGTCCTTGGTGATGTCCACGAGGACCGGTCCCGGGCGTCCGCTCCTCGCGATGGCGAACGCCTTACGAATGGTCGGCCCGATCTCCTCCGTGCGGGTGACGAGGAAGTTGTGCTTCGTGATGGGAAGCGTGACTCCCGTGATGTCCGTTTCCTGGAACGCGTCCGTGCCGATGACCTTGCTCGGCACCTGGCCCGTGATGAAGACGACCGGCGAAGAATCCATCATCGCCGTCGCGATTCCCGTCACCAGGTTCGTCGCGCCCGGCCCCGACGTCGCCATCGCGACTCCGACTTCGCCGGATGCCCGCGCGTAACCGTCGGCCATGTGCGCCGCGCCCTGTTCGTGGCGCACGAGCACGTGGTGAATCCGCGACTCGAGAAGCGCGTCGTAGACGGGAAGGATGGCACCGCCGGGGTAGCCGAAGACGTATCGCACGGACTCGTGCTCGAGCGAATCCCAGACGATTTGAGCCCCCGTGCGTTTCATGGACTTTGAATTTTACCGACCGGTAAGTAACTAGTCAAGTTGACTCGCCGACCCCAGGTCTGCAAACCTAGGCAATTATGATAACAGGCTCGAGGCGCCCTCTCGGGATAGGGTTCATCGGGAGCGGTTTCGTCACCCGGTTTCACATTCGGTCGCTCGTATCCGTCCGCGATGCCGAGGTGCGCGGCGTCTTCAGCCCGAACGCGAGCCATGCCGAAGAGGCGTCGGCGCTCGCGCGCGAGCTCTCGCGTCGGAGACGCGCGAGCGTTCGATTCGATCGGTGCCATGGTCGCCGATCCATCCATCGACGCCATCTGGATCTGCGGACCCAACCACCAGCGCGTCGCCAACATGGAAGCCATCGTCGAGGCACTCGAGGCGAAGCGCGGCGAGCTCCTGGGCATCGCCTGCGAGAAGCCTCTCGCGCGCAACGTCGCGGAAGCGAAGAAAATGCGCGAGCTCGCGAAGCGTGCGGGCGTCCTCCGACGGCTACCTGGAGAATCAGGTGTTCTCGCCCGCGGTGGTGCGGGGAAAAGAGCTCGTCTGGTCGAGGGGCGCGCGACTCGCGGGACGGCCGTACCTCGCGCGCGCCGCCGAAGAGCACAGCGGTCCTCATGCGTCCTGGTTCTGGCGGGGAGATCTCCAGGGCGGCGGCGTCCTGAACGACATGATGTGCCATTCGATCGAGACCGCGCGGTTCCTTCTCACCGATCCGGAGAAGCCGCGACGAAGCCTCACGCCGAAGAAGGTCACGGCACAGGTCGCCTGCCTCAAGTGGCAGAGACCGGTCTACGCGAAAAAATTGAAGGCCGCCTACGGAGACGCCGTCGACTACGAGAAGACGCCCTCCGAGGACTTCGCGCGCGCTCTCGTCGAGTACGTGGACGACGCGGGCGAGCCCGTCATCGTCGAAGCCACGACGTCCTGGAGCTACGTCGGCGCGGGACTTCGACTCTCGATGGAGCTCCTCGGGCCCGAGTACTCGATGAACGTCAACACCCTCTCGACGGAGCTGTCTTTGTTCTTCAGCCGCGAGCTGAGACAGGCCTCCGGCGAGGACCTGGTCGAAAAACAGAACGCCGAGCTCGGCCTCATGCCGGTCGTGACCGATGAGACCCTCTCCTACGGCTACGTCGACGAGAACCGCCACATGGTGCGAGCCTTCCTTCGCGGCGAGCGCCCGCGAGAGACGTTCGACGACGGAGTCAACGTGACCGAGCTCTTGATGGCGGCCTATCTGAGCGCCGAGCGCGACGCGGCAGTGGATTTCGCGAGCGCACCCCTCGACGGCTTCGTGCCTCAGGTCGCCCGCGGCGTCTGGAACCCGCGAAAGCCCGCTTAGCGCGCTCGCGCGCGAGACGCCTGAATTCTTCGCACGGCGTCCCTCCCTGTGACCGCGAGGTCATTTCTTGTCCGGATTCCCCCCGTGAACGCGTTCCTACAAATAAGCGCCTCGGACTCAGAGTTCCGGACGTAGGAGGCTTTTCAGATGTTCGTGCCATTACGCTCCCGAGGAATCACGCTTCGCTTGCTTGCGCTTCTCGCCGGGATTTGTGCCGCAACAACGGCACCGACCCACGCAACGCAGCTGAACGACGGAATGAGCACTCTCAAGGCGTATCAAATCGTGTTCGGCGGCCGGGTGATCGGTCGAGTGGTCGTTGTCGGGTGCGACAATCCGAATCCGCCAACGGGCTATGCGGCCGGGGTGGAGTACTGGAATTGGAACCAGGGCGCCGCCTGGCGAGGTTCGTTCACGCTCGTGCCCATCGAGGCCGTTCCCAACTATTCCGCTTATCGTTGGACCACGTTTCCCCATGAGCACTTCGATCTCTCGCGGACCGTGCCGATGCCTTCGATCGCTCCAGAGGCCGGCGATCGCGTTCTATCGGGTAAATGTCCAAGAGGGATCCCGGTGGGTCCCTCAAGGTTGGATGTGGCTCAAGAGCGGTCCGCCGCGCATCCAGGAGTGGTACGGACAGAATCTCACGTCGGATCTCATCGGCGACGGGACCGCGATTCGCTTCACGAGCGCCGAGCCGCCCTCGCAAGGCTCGAAGGACGTCTTTCTTCTCATCCACTGAGACGGAGGCACGCCTCAGTGGGCGCTGCGGCCGAGGCAGTTTACGGAGACGGAACGCATAAGGAGACTGTCGAGATGTTCACCTCATTACGCTCCCGAGGAATCACGCTTCGCTCGCTTGCGCTTCTCGTCGGGGTGTGTGCAGCAACAACGGCATCGACCCACGCAACGCAGCTGATCGGACGGAATGACCAGTCTCAAGGCGTATCAAATCGTGTTTCGGCGGCCGGGTGATCGGTCGAGTGGTCGTCGTGGGGTGCGACAATCCGAATCCGCCTACGGGCTACACGGCCGGGGTGGAGTACTGGAATTGGAACCAGGGCGCCGCCTGGCGAGGCTCGTTCACGCTCGTGCCCATCGAGGCCGTCCCCAACTATTCCGCCTATCGTTGGACCACGTTTCCCCATGAGCACTTCGATCTCTCGCGGACCGTGCCGATGCCTTCGATCGCTCCTCAGGCTGGCGACCGGTTCTATCGGGTAAATGTGCAAGAGGGATCCCGGTGGGTCCCTCAAGGTTGGATGTGGCTCAAGAGCGGTCCGCCGCGCATCCAGGAGTGGTACGGACAGAATCTCACCGTCAGATCTCATCGGCGACGGGACCGCGATTCGCTTCACGAGCGCCGAGCCGCCCGCGCAAGGCTCGAAGGATGTCTTTCTTCTCATCCACTGAGACGGAGGCGACGCCTCAGCGGGCGCTGCCGCTCCTAGCGCGCTCGCCGAACCGAGCGGATCCGCACGGGAGGCGTGAGCCGCTGCTCCTCGCGCGGAGACGCCTGAATCTTTCGCACGACGTCCATCCCTTTCACCACGCGCCCGAACGCGGCGAACCCCTGGCCGTCAGGGTTGCGCTTGCCCGCGAAGTCGAGCTCCGGCTGATCGCCGATGCAAATGAAGAAGCTCGAGGTGGCTGAGTCCGGCTCGCCACGAGCCATCGAGACCGTGCCGTCACGATGCGAGAGGCCGGTCGCCTTCGTGCGCTCGAGAGCGATCGGGCCGCGCGACTCGCTCTCCTTCGCTTCCGAGATGCTGGCCTGGATCACCTCGATCTTGACCGGACTGTCCGGCTGGTTGTCCGGCGTGACGGTGCGATGGAACTGTCCGCCGTCGTAGTGCCCGGCGTCCACGTAGTGAAGGAAATTCGCCGCGGTGATCGGAGCTCGCCCGGAGTCGATCTCGATCTCGATGTTGCCGATCTCGGTCTCGATGATGACGTGGACGGGCGACTGCGCGAAAACGGTCAGAATGAGCAAAAGCGCTTCCATTGGCGATCTCCGCTGATGGCTGATGGCTGATGGCTGATGGCTGATAGCTGTTCCTAGAACCTGAAAAGCTTCGTGAACTTGAGGGCGAACGTCCGGCTCTGCAGAAGCGGAAACCCGTCGTAGTCCGTCGCGCGGCCATCGGTATAGACCGCGAAGAAGTCGCTCCCTGGCTCGTACTCCCAACGAAGTCGCACGCTCGACGAAAGCGCCTCGGTCGACGAGTTGTACTGGAGAAAGGTGATGACCGCCGTCCGCGGACTCAGCGTCCAGTTGAAGCGCGAGCTGACCAGGTCCGTTCGGAACTTCCCCTGCGGCAGGTCGATCCAGTTGAACCCGAAGGCCGGCTCGACGGAGAACCGCGGTGAAATATCGACCCTCCCGGCAAAGGCCAGCTCCTGTCGCTCGCCGCCGAAAAACGTTCCGGTGCGAAAAAGAATGTCCCCGTTGAGCGGCCTTTGCGGGCCCAGGCGGTAGACGAACCGCACATCCTCGAAGTCGTAGCCACCCACGGGAAGGATCACCCCCTCCGAGATCTCGAACGCCTCGGGGAGGTACTCGTACTGGCGGGTGTAGTCCACCCGCGCCTCGTCGCTGTTCTGGAAGTCGATCTGAAACCGCCCCTGCATGCGCCGGGTCTCGAGAATTCCCGTCGGTTGGCCTTCGATGTAGTCGAATTCGCCCTGAAAAACGAATCGCCGGATCGCCGCGATATCCGGCCGGGGGCTGAATCGGGCCTGGGCGAAGCTCCGGCGAAACGCCTCGCGGCTCAGGAAGCCCATCTCGGGTTTGAAGCTTTCCCCGACCAGGAGTTGCTGGAGCATGAGCCCGTACCGCTCACCGCCGTAGTCGAGGTGAGCGCGATAGCTCGTCTGGTTTCCCGCGACGTCACCTCCTCCCGTGAGGGACGTTCGGGTCACGGCATAGAAGAGGCTCGCCCGCAGGTTGGTGAAGAAGGAGAAGTTCGCGTCGACTCCGAGAAGGCTGTTCGCATCCGCTCCCGCCGTGAGGGACGTCGTTCGATGAGTCCCGAGGATCCCGATATCGCTTCGCCGGAAGATGTCGCGACGCAGCCGGATCACGCTGAAGTTCGTGGGATCGATCGCGGATCCGTCGACGCCGCGGGTCTGTATGTTGATCGCGCCCACGCGATAGGCGCCCGCCCGGCCGGTGAGGCGCCCGCCGGTGAGAATCGGGTCGATCCCCGTCTCGGTCAGGCCGATGCGACGGCTGAAGAAGGGAATGGGCGTGAGCTCGGTCTCGTCGTCGCCTGGATTGTTGCGGTTTCCGCCCCGGAGCTCGACACCGCCGAAGGTGAAGATGGCTTGTCCTTCCAGGAAGAAGTCGCGCTTTTCCGGAAAGAAAAGGCTGAAGCGGCTGAGGTTTACCTGTTCCTGATCCTCTTCCACCTGCGCGAAATCGGTGTTGTACGTAAAGTCGGCGATCAACCCGGGAGTGAGGCCGTACTTCACGTCGACACCGGCATCGGCGTCGAGGTCGTTCTCCTGCGGCGGGTCCGTCGCTCGGTTGGTGACGGCGGTCGCAATCCCGTACGGCTTCATCTCGAGGCTCCGCGACCCGAGGGGCGCTTCGATCCCGACGAGTGTCGCGGCCTCGGAGAACTTGTAGATCCCGCGAAAGCGATGCGAGGCGGCGACCGGCGACAGAAACGTCTCTTCGTTCTTCCAACGGATGGACCGCCTCAGATTGAAGCTCCAGATCTGATCGCGGCCCTCGCGATATCGCAGAGACTTGAAGGGAATCTCGACCTCCACCATCCATCCTTGGTCGAAGACCGTCGCCTTCACGTCCCACACCGTGTTCCAATCCTGGTTGTTGACCTGCCCTTCGTCTCCTACCGCTTGATCGCGAAGCGCCCCGAGAGGATTGGTCTGGAAGAAAAATCCATTCCTCCGATCGTAGAAGGTGTCGAACACCATGGTGATGTTCTCGTTCTGGAAGATGTTGAAGTTATCGCGCCTCATCTCGTTGATGACCATCCGCTCCGGGTGGCTGTCCCAGCAGCGCGCGCTCACGTAGATGTTCTCGTCGTCGAAGAAGATCCAAGCCTCGGTCTTTTCGGTGGCGAGCTCGCCTTCGTGCGGCTCCTGCTGAACGAAATCGGTGATGGCGGGGATGAGCGAGTAGACCGACTCGTCGAGCTTTCCGTCGAGAACGATCGGCTCGGCGATGCGGGTCGCGCGAAGGGTCACCCGACCCTTTTCGTCCCTGGAGATGATGGCCGGCGGGATCGGAGGCGCCGGATGAATGACGACGGCCCGGGTTTCGTTCTCGTCTTGTGCCGACACCCGTCCCGCGGCGAGCGCGGCGAGGAGGAAGAAAAATGAGGGAGCGCTAAAATGCACGACAGTGAATTCTAGCAGGGCTCTGTTCGAATCCGCTTACCCGCGTGGAACACTCTTGGACGAGACGTCGCACGCGGCGCTCGAGGGCTACTGTCGGGCCCGCGGTTTCCTCCGTTCCGACGAACCGCTCCTCGCCGTGTCGAAGGCCGGAGAGGGGAACATGAACCTCACGCTTCGGCTCGCGACGAGCGGGAGGAGCTTCATCGTCAAGCAGGCTCGTCCCTGGGTCGAGAAGTACCCTTCGATTGCCGCACCTTTCGGCCGCGCTCGCGTCGAGGCGGCCTTCTACCGCGCGGTCTCCTCTCGGCCGGCGCTGAAGGCCGCCATGCCGGCTCTCCTCGGGCGAAGACGCGGACTCTGGAGTCATCGTGCTCGAGGACCTGGGCGCGGCGCAGGACTTCACCGGACTCTATCGCGGCGCGCGCCTCTCGAAGCGCGATCTCGATTCGCTCCTTTCCTACCTCGCGGCGCTCCATGAACCGTTCCGCGAGAAGGAGCGACTCTTCGAGAACCGCGACATGCGGGCCTTGAACCACGAGCACATCTTCCGCCTTCCGCTCGCTCCGGAGAACGGACTCGACCTCGACCGGATCACTCCCGGGCTCGGCGAGGCGGCTCGGTCCCTCAAAGAGGACGGACGCTACCTCTCTCGAGTGAGAGAGCTCGGCGAGCTCTACCTCTCGGACGGGCCGTCTCTCGTCCACGGCGACTTTTTCCCCGGGAGCTGGCTCTCGACGACCGACGGTGTCCGCGATCATCGACCCGGAGTTCTGCTTTCTCGGACCGCCGGCGTTCGACCTCGGCGTGCTCTACGCGCACCTCCACCTGGCGCGGCAGCCCGTCGAGCTCGCGGTATTCGACGCAACCGCGAAAGCCTTCGCGGGCGCCGAGATCATGCGCAGGCTCATCGGCGTCGCGCAGCTTCCGCTCGAGGCCGACCTCGAAGAGAAGAGCGCCCTTCTCGCGCTCACGAAACGCCTGATATAAGCTTCCCGCTTCTCGAAAATGGAGTGACACCCATGCGATGGCTCCCTACGTTTGCCGTGCTGCTCTTCGCCGCGGGATGCAGTCAAGCTCCGCCCCGCGAGCCCGCGGACCTCGTGCTCCGGAACGGGAAGGTCGTTACCGTGGACGAATCGCGCCCGGAAGCGAGCGCGGTTGCCGTTCGCGGCGGAACGATCGTCGCCGTCGGGAGCGACGAGGAGATCGAGGCCTATATCGGCCCCGAGACCGAGGTCCTCGATCTCGAAGGTCAGCTGGCGATTCCCGGCTTCATCGAAGGGCACGGCCACTTCATGGGACTCGGAAACGCGAAAATGATCCTCGACCTCACCAAGGTGAAAGACTGGAACGAGATCGTCACCATGGTGGGCGAAGCGGCCAAGACCGCCGAGCCGGGAGCCTGGATCCAGGGCCGGGGCTGGCATCAGGAGAAGTGGGCTTCCCCGCCGCCGGGTGCCGTCGAGGGACTTCCTCTCCACATCGGCCTCAGCGAAGTCTCTCCCGAGAACCCGGTGATCCTCACGCACGCGAGCGGCCACGCCGGGTTCGTGAACGCGAAAGCGATGGAGCTCGCGGGAATCGATCGCAACACTCCCGATCCGGCGGGAGGCACCATCGTGAAGGGACCGGACGGCGAGCCCATCGGCGCCCTTCGTGAAACGGCGCAGCGCCTCGTCCGCGACGCCCTTCAGCAGTATCTGGATCAGCGTCCTCCCGAGCAGAAGCGAGCCGACGACGAGAGGCGGGTCGAGCTCGCGAGTCAGGATCTTCTGTCGAAAGGGATCGTGAGCTTCCACGATGCCGGCGCCGACTTCGCTACCATCGATTTCTTCAAGCAGATGGCCGAAGCCGGTAAGCTCCCGGTCCGCCTCTACGCCATGGTCCGGCGCGAGACGAACGAGGCCATGGACGAGAAGCTTCCTCAATACAAGATGACGAACGCCTACGACGGTCATCTCACCGTTCGCTCGATCAAACGGCAGATCGACGGCGCCCTCGGTCCCCATGGCGCGTGGCTCCTCGAGCCGTACGCAGGACCTCCCCGGATCCTCGGGCCTCGTGCTCGAGCCGGTCGAAGACATCGCGGCAACGGCGGCGATCGCGGTGAAGCACGGCTTCCAGGTCAACACCCACGCCATCGGCGATCGCGCCGAATCGCGAGACCCTGGACATCTACGAGAAGGCCTTCGCCTCGGCGCCGAACGGCGGGAAGGATCTGAGGTGGCGCGTCGAGCACGCCCAGCACATCGATCCCGCCGACGTCCCCCGCTTCGCGAAGCTCGGCGTCATCGCCTCGATGCAAGGAATCCACTGCACCTCCGACGGACCGTGGGTGCTGAAGCGGCTCGGCGAGGAACGCGCGAAGTCCGGCGCCTATGTCTGGCGCGATCTCATCGCCTCCGGCGCCGTCGTCACGAACGGCACCGACGTGCCGGTCGAGGACGCGGACCCGATCGCGAGCTTCTACGCTTCGGTGACGAGAATCATGTCCGATGGCGACGGCGTTCTTCCCCGAGCAGGTGATGACTCGCGAGGAGGCTCTCCGCTCGTACACCATCCTGAACGCGTACGCCGCGTTCGAAGAGGACGTGAAGGGCTCCCTGTCACCGGGCAAGTACGCGGACATCGTGGTGCTCTCGAAAGACATCCTGACCGTGCCTCCCGAGGAGATTCGGCAAGCGAAGGTGCGTCTACACCATCGTCGGCGGCAAGGTTCTGTACCGCGCGGAGCGGCTCGCCGACCTCTGATTGACGGATGAAACGGGACCTCGATCTGGTCCGGCGCATTCTTCTCCACCTCGAGGGAGTCGAAGGCAGCACCTCGGGGTTCGGCGGCTTCATCGAGGACGGCTACGAGCTCCCCGCGATCCAATACCACGTCCGTCTGCTCCACGATGCCGGGCTCATCGAAGCGGACGAGATCGTTTCGGGACAGTGGTGGCCGGAGCGGATGACCTGGTCGGGGCACGAGTTCCTCGATGCCGCGCGAAACGAGGAGCTCTGGCAGGAGACGAAGCAAAGAGTCGAAACGAGCACCGGGAGCGCCCCGTTTCTCGTTTTTCACGAGCGTCTCCTCGACGGCCTCCGCGCCCGCCTCGAGAAAGCTTCCAGGAGCCGGAGCAAGGCAGCGAAGTCCGGCCCGCGAACCCGGCGTCATTAACGCTTCACACTCCGACGATCGCCGTAGATTGAGTTGCGTCTCTACCCGAGGCGAGCTCAATGCCTCCCTGTATTGGAACGGCGTTCCAAAGGAGGCAAGGTATGAACAGTAAAGAACAGAGAATGACTCGATCTCTTTCAACGTTGATTCGCGGGGATCGGGCGCGCATCCACCATCTGGAAGCTCAACCCGTGCAGAACCAGGATTACGGTTGCTCCTGAAACGACTACCCCGCCTACGAGTTCGAGCTCAGCTGGCGTCGCTAGAGCTCGAGTCCCTTTGAAAATCGCCGTCGTTGCGCTCGTGTTGCTGTCGCCGGTATGGGTGCGTGCCCAGCCGGCGCGAACCGCGACCGTCGTTGCCGGAGAGCGATATGCGAAGCCCCCCGGAGGCCAGACCTGGATTCTGGGAAAGAACTATCGCGCGCTCTGGTCGACTCCGATCGAAGCCGAGGTTCTGGATCTCGGGCCGGGGCTTACACCGGTTCGCCGAATGGACGGCGACCAGTCGCCCTTGATCCTCCGAGACGCCTCTGGGAGGGAGTTCGTTTTCCGGCCCGTGGAGCAAGATCTCACCCAGGCGCTTCCCTGGTTTCTTCGGGTCGAATCCGTGGTGGACATCGCACAGGATCAACTCTCCGCCACCGTTCCGGGCGTCCGGGTGGTGGTCTATCCGTTCGCGAGAGCGCTCGGTCTCATCGAGCCCGAGGCGCGCCTTGGCGTGATGCCGGACGACGCGAGCCTCGGCTCGTTTCGCGAGAGCTTCGGGGGCCGGCTCGGCGTATTCCTGGAGTACACGGGCGCGGGCTTCCAAAACGCAAGCGAGATCCAGGACGCGGATACGTTCTGGAAACGGCGTCAGGAGGATCCGTGGAATCGCGCCGACTCTGCCTCTTTCTTGAAAGCCCGTCTTCTCGATCTGTACCTCGGAGACTGGGACCGCCACCGCAGAAAATGGCGATGGGCGAGGGTGCCTGGAGAACGTTTTCTACAACCCATCGCCGACGATCGCGATCAGGTCTTCAGCGATTTCGAAGGACTGGCGATGAAGATCGCGCGATCCGCCGGAGCGCAGTTGCGTCACTTTCGAAGGAGACTACGCGCCTCTCGAGGATTCGACGCAGAATGGTTGGGACCTGGATCGGTTTCTCCTCAGCGACCTCGATCGACCCATGTGGATGTCCGCCGCGGCAGAGATGCGTGCGCGGATCACGGATGAAGTGATCGACGAAGGCCTTCGGCGCCTTCCGCCGGAGTACTACCAGCTCGTGGGAGAGCCGCTCACCGCGATCCTGCGCGAGCGCCGCGATCGCCTGGAGGAGCTCGCTCTCGACTTTTACTCCCGCGTCGCCGACAAAGTCGACGTCCAAGGGTCGAACCGCGCCGACGTCGTCACCTTCGAGCCTCTCGAAGAGGGAGCCATGACCGTCCGGCTCGCTCTGGCGGGCGAGAGCGACCCGTACTTCGAGCGCACCTTCATCGCCGGGGAGACCGGCGAGCTCAGGATTTACCTGCACGGAGGCGACGACCGCGTGGAAGCAGGCCCCGCGCACGGCCGCTCTATCCATGCGCACGTCATCGGGGGTGATGGAGACGATACCGCCGAGAACGCCCCGCCGTTCGTCGACTTCTGGGACGAAGACGGGAGCTATCGCGATCCGGAACTCAAGGATGCGGAGGACGACGTACCCTGGATCCCCTCGAGAGACTGGGGGCGGGTCGTGGGTCCTAAGGCGGTGCTGGGTTACCACTCCGACGCCGGATTGCTTCTGGGCGGAGGGGTCGAGAGCACGGGCTACGGATTCCGCACCTATCCCTGGTCCCGCAGGCATACGCTCGTCGGCGCTTTTGCGATCGGTGTCAATCGGCCGTTCCTCGATTACGCCGGCGAGTTTCGCAGAAAGTCCGGCGCAACGCATTTCGCTCTCGAGGCGCGCTTCTCGGGGCTCGACCAGCTTCGCTATTACGGACTCGGCAACGAGACCTCGAACGACGGCACCGACGATCCCTACGCCATCTCGCTCTATCAGTTCACTCTTTATCCGGCGCTCGCTTTCAGCCGTGGACAGAAGAGACGGCTCTTGCTCGGTCCGGTGATCAAGCTTTCCGATTCCAGCGGCTCGGAGCCATTCACCATCCTCGCGCAGGAGGCGCCACCGGGGTTCGGTAAGGTCGCCCAGCTCGGCGTCAAAGCGGAGCTTCGCTACGACTCCCGCGTCAATCGGCCCGTGCTGGCGGAAGGCTTCGAGGTCCGCGCCGAGAGCGCTTTCTACCCGGAGATGTGGGACGTCGACGGCGAATTCGGGTACCTCGGCGGACGGTTCGACTTTTACCGTCCGCTGTCCCGCCGGCTCTTTCTCGGCCTGGCCGCGGGAGGAAAGAAGGTCTGGGGAGAATCGTTTCCGTTCTTCGAAGCCGCGTACCTGGGCGGACATCGGACCACCGCGGGCTACAACTGGAATCGCTTTGCCGGCGACGCATCGCTCTACGGGCTCGCCGACCTGAAGATTACCTTACGTCAGGTGCGGAAGCTCATTCCCGGTGAGCTCGGCGTCACGCTTCAGGTGGACGCGGGACGAGTCTGGCTTCAGGGAGAACCGTCCTCGAAGTGGCATCCCTCCCTTGGCGCCGGGATCTTCTACGCTCCTTTCAGCCGGTTCGCGCTCTTCGAGGCGGGCATTGGCCGAAGCTCCGAACGGACGTTCTTCCTGTTCCGCGCGCAGGCCAACTTCCTGGAGTTCTGAGCAAGTCGATCGCGATCGCGTTCGCATTCGAAGCCTTGACGACCGGCACAAACATCGACTTCGTCGGGGGGGGCGGTCATCAATGGCCAAGCTTGTAATGGGACCATGAAGGTCTTATCATAAGGGCATGAAGGCCATAAACGTCAGCGAGCTCAAGGCTCATCTGAGCAAGTATCTTCGACTGGCCTCGCGCGGGGCGCGCATCGTAGTGAAGGATCGCGACGAGCCGATAGCGCAGCTTGGCCCGCCTTCGGGTGAAGCGCTCTCGTGGCGCGACCGGCTGGCACGTGAAGGCCGCCTCCGGCTCGGTACGCAGGACTGGGCGAAGCTCACGGTTTCCAAGCTCGATCGGCGCGTCGACATCCAGGCGTCGCTTCGCGCGGTGCGCGAGGATCCGCGTGAAGTACGTCGACGCTAGCGCGGTTCTGCGGGTCCTCTTCGCCGAGCCGGGGCCGGCCGTCGTTCTCGCCGCCGGCGATCGCGCGGCGTCCTCGGAGCTCATCGAGATCGAGGCGTTCCGGGCGGTCGACCGCGAACGTCTGCTCGGAAACCTCGACGATCGCGAAACGGCGCGCAAGCGCAAGGAGTTGACAGAGCTTCTCACCAAGCTCGACCTCGCTCCGATCGATCGCATGGTGATCGACCGGGCGAAGAGCTCGTTTGCGGTGAACGTGCGCGCACTCGATGCGATCCACGTTGTGACCGCGGAGATCCTGGCCGCCGAAGCCGAGGGCGAGCCGCTGGAATTCTGGACGCACGACGATCGCCAGGCGACCGCAGCGCTGTCGCGCGGTCTGACGGTGCATGGGACTGAATGAACCGCCGGTTGTAGTCGATAGCTCCCCGGCCGCCCGCTCTTCAGCGGAATCGAGCCTCACCTCAGGGTGGCGCGGCGCGCGCTGAGCGCTCGGATCGAGCGGGACGTGGAACCTCGCTCGGCGTGATTGAGAGCGATGAAGCGGGCCCTGATCGCGAGCTTCTAGGCTCTCATTACGCGATGCGAGGAAATCACTCTCCCAGGATGAAGCTTCGGATCTTCTGAGCGACGTTTTCCGCGGCGGGCGGGTCGTAGTTCGAAAGCACCGCGACCGCGTAGCCTCGGGTCCAGTAGATGTCGAGCTGACCGTTGATTCCAGGAAAGCCGCCCCCGTGTCCGACGATCCGCTCCGAGGGCAGTTTCTTCTCGAAAATGCCGTAGGCATAGAGACTCTCGGGCCTGTCGGTGCTCGGCGCGATCTTCCCGGTCGTCATCGTCGCCGTCAGCTCCGGGCTCAGAAGCTTCGCCTCTCGCAGTCCGGATGCGAACTTGACCAGGTCTTCGACGGTCGAAAAGCAGCCACCCGCGGGACCGCCCTTGACCACGTGGAGGTAAAGGTTGTTCCACTTCTCCCCTTCCGGGAGCGGGCTCGGGCCTTCGTTCGTATATCCGATCGCCAGGTTGGTCGTGTCGTGGTCCATCTCGTAGCAAGCGGTATTCGCCATCCCGAGCGGAGCGGTGACCTTCTCGCGAACATACTCGAAATAGTCCTGGCCGGAGACGGACTCCACGATCTCGCCGAGCAGCATGAAGCCCGAGTTGCTGTAGGACCACTTGGATCCCGGCTCGAACTCGAGCGGCTCCTCCGCATACAGCGTTCGATAATCCTTTACCTTCCGGAACCGTTCCTTCGCCGCGCCCTGATACTCGTCATTGAAGTAGCTTCCCATCCCCGAGGTATGAGTCAAGAGCTGATGGATGGTCACCTTTTCGCGTACGTCTTCGTTCGGCCAGGAGGGCAGGTGCTTTCCGACCTTGTCGTCGAAGGCGAGCTTTCCCTGCTGCGCGAGCTGCGCGATCGCGACCGCGGTGAACATCTTGTTCATCGAGCCGAGGTTGAACTTGGTGTCCACGCGATTCGCTGAGTGGAATGATCGGCTCGCGAGGCCCCACGCCCCTTGAACGATGACTTTCCCCTCCCGCGCCACCATCACCGCACCGGAGAACTGATCGGAGGAGGCGAGCTCGGCCACGTGCGCTTCGATTTGCTTCGCCAAAGCAGTGTCATCGAGGGCGCTGACCCGGCACGAGACCATCCACAGAGAAAGCGCGAAGACGAGAGAAGTACTTTTCCGCATTCCGCGAGTGTACCTCATCCGCAAACCCGTATATTCTTTTGAATGACTTGCTGCTACTTTAAAGATGACCTATATTTCTGTCGCCCATGAGATACCTCATCCTTCTGTTCTCGATCGCTCTGGATTTCCACCGAACGGCTCGCCACGGCCCAAACCGCGCAAGGAGAGATCGCGGGCGAGGTCCGGGATCCCTCCGGCGGCGCCCTCGTCGGCGTCCGTGTCGTCGCGACGAATGTCTCGACCAATCAGGAGTACACGGCGACGACCAACGCGCAGGGTCTCTACCTCCTGAACTACCTTCCGCCCGGTCCTCTACGGGATCGAGTTCCAAGCGTCGGGCTTCCAGTCGCTCTTTCGGGAAGGCGTGCGGGTCACGACCGGGGAGCGGCTTCGCGTCGACGCGACGCTCCAGCTCCAGGGCGTGGTCGGAGACGACGACGGTGGTCGCCGACGCGTCGCTCCTTCGCTCCCAGTCCTCTGGCCTCGGGCAGGTCATCTCGCGCAAGAGCGTGGTCGGGCTTCCCTTGAACGGCCGCAACTTCATCCCGCTGGTCGCGCTCGTCCCGGGCGTCGCCCTTCCTCCAGGCTCCGCCTTCCCTCGTATCAACGGGGGCCGGCCTCGAGTGAACGAGTACCTCTTCGACGGTGTCTCCGTCCTCCAGCCCGAGCCCGGCACGGTCGCCTTCTTTCCCATCATCGACGCGATCGAGGAGTTCAAGGTCGAGACCAACAGCCCACCCGCGGAGTTCGGTCGGTTCAGCGGCGGCGTCATCAACTTGACCACGCGCGCCGGTAGCAACGACCTCGGAGGCACGGTCTTCGGGTTCGTGAGGAACGAAGCGCTGAACGCGAGGAACTATTTCGCTCCGAAGACCGAAGCCAATCCCGACAAACCTCTCTTCCGTCGCAATCAGGGCGGGGTTCGTCCTCGGCGGCCCCATCGCGAAGGATCGAACGTTCTTCTTCGTCGACTACCAGGGGACCCGCCAGAGTATCGAGCGCGTGCGCATCTCGACCGTGCCCACTCTTCTGCAGCGCCAGGGCATCTTCACGGAGCCCGTGGGCGGACGCGTCCCGACGATTTACGATCCCGCGACGACGACGCCCGTGCCGAGCGGGGGCGCGACCCGCACTCCTTTTCCCGGAAACACCATTCCCGCCTCCCGCTTCGATCCGGCGGCGCTCGACCTCCTGAATCGATATCCGCTCCCGAACCTCTCGGGGACCGCCAACAACTACCGCCGCGTCGCTCCCGAGGATCAGGACCAGGATCAATTCGACGTTCGCATCGACCACCGCTTTTCGGAGAGCGATCGCCTCTTCGGCCGCTTCTCGTACTCGCGCGACGTGAGCGTGCCGGTGACTCCCCTTCCGGACGGGAGCGGGGCCATCACGACCGGCGCCATCGGTGACACCGAGACCTCGGTGCAGTCATTCGCGATGAGCCATACCCACTTGTTCGAGAAGGGACATGTGAACCAGTTTCGCGCCGGCTACACGCGTCGCGGAGTGTTCCGCAGCGGGCTCCTCCTCGACGCCCCGCCGTCGGGAGAGCTCGGAATCCCCGGGATTCCCACGAACGCCGCGTTCGACAACGCCCTTCCCACGTTTCTGGTGGATGGCCTGCAGCAGCTCGGAAGCCCTCTCAATACCAACTCCGACTTCACGACCGACGTGACCCAGATCGTCGATACGTTCTCGACGCAGATCGGGCGCCACTCGATCAAGGCGGGCCTCGATTTTCGGTGGGAGGGGGCCGACGTCATCCAGCCGCCGTCGCCGACGGGAACCTTCCGATTCACGACCCAGACCACCGACCTTCCCGGCACGACGGGGACGGGCTCCGCGCTTGCGAGCTTCCTCCTGGGGCAAGTCCAGAACTACACCGTCGACCTGCAGGAGAGCCTCCTGCAGCCCCGCGCCCACATTCAGGAATACTTCATTCAGGACGACTTCCGGGCGTCGTCGAAGCTCATGGTGAACGCCGGGCTTCGCTTCACTTTCAATTTCCCCTCGACCGAAGTGTCCGATCAGGGCGCGGTCTTCAACCTCGATACCGAGGAGCTCGAGTACCTCGGACAGGACGGCTTTCCGGAATCGGCGCGCGAGCTTCACAAGCTGAACCTCGGGCCGCGATTCGGCCTCGCGTTCGAGGCGAGCGAAAAGAGCGTGGTCCGGGCGGGCTACGCCCTCATCTGGATCGAGCAGGCGGGGATCACCACACCCTTCACCGTTCCCCAGTTTCCCTTCCTGCAGACCGTCACTCAGCGGTCGCTCGACTCGATCCGCCCGGCGTTCGTTCTCTCACAAGGGCCCACGGTCGTTCCGGTACCGCCCAACCCGAATGCCGGTCTCGGCCAGGGGGTCTTCACCGTGGACCGGGATCTGGGCTCGGGATACCAGCAGCAATGGAACGTCGCGTATCAGCACGAGATCTCGCCGGATCTCGCCTTCGAGATCGCCTATGCCGGATCCAAGGGCACCCACATCGGGATCCCCGACACCAACATCAACCAGCTCACCGTCGACCAGCTGGCGCAGGGATCGTCGCTCCTGCAGCGCGTGCCGAACCCGTTCCTCGGCGAAATTCCCCCCTCGTCCTCTCTCGGCGGCCCGACCCTCACGCGCGCCCAGCTTCTCGCCGCGTATCCGCGGTTCACGAGCGTGAGCTTCTACCGCAATAACGTCGGGCGACACGAAATACAACGCGCTCGAGATGAAGCTCGAGAAGCGGTTCTCCAAGGGCCTTTCGTTTCTCGCGAGCTACACCTGGTCGCGGCTCATGGACGACGCCTCCTCCGTCTTCGACGCCACGCTTCTCGCCGGGCCCGTGGCGAATTATCCCGTGGCCGACAGCCACAATCGCGAGCTCGAGTGGGACGTCTCGAACGGGGACATCCCTCACGTCTTCGTCGGCAGCTTCACCTATGACCTGCCTTTCGACGCGAGCGGATTCGTCGGCGCTCTGATTCGGAACTGGATGGTGAACGGGGTCGCGACCCTTCAATCCGGGATTCCCCTCGCGGTCACCCAGCAGACGAACTTCAACGCGTTCGCCGGCTTCGGGACGCAGCGGCCCAACCTGGTGGGCGATCCGGAGCTCCCCTCCTCGGAGCGGAGTCCGACCCAGTGGTTCGACACAACGGCCTTCGCGGCGGCGCCGCAGTTCACGCTCGGCTCGAGCTCGCGCAATCCCGTGCGCGGTCCCGGATATCAGAACCTGGATGTCGCCTTCATCCGCCGAATCGATCTGAGCGAGGAGTGGAACGTCGAGGTGCGCGTCGAAATCTTCAACCTCACCAACACGACTCCGTTCGGCGCGCCCAACACCGTTTTCGGAAATCCGGCGTTCGGGACGATCACCACCGCGGGCGACCCACGCGTGGTTCAGCTCGGGCTGAAGCTCAACTTCTGAGCGTGGTATCCTCGCGCGCGATGAGCCGACCGCCACCCGCGACCGAACGCGTCGAGAGTCGCCTCAAGATTCTCCGAGCGGCGAGCGGCCTCTCGCAGGGTGAGCTCGCCGAGAAAGTCGGCCTCACCCGCCAGGCGATTTACATGATCGAGGCGGGACGATACCTCCCGAACGCGGCGACCGCTCTTCGCCTGGCAAGGTCTCTCGCCTGCAAGGTCGAGGACCTCTTTCTCATCGAGGACGAGGTCCCTCGCGTGGAAGCGGAGCTTCTGTCGGACTCCGGCGACCGCGTGAAGCTCTGGAAGGCCGGCGGCCGGTTTCGCGCGCTTTCCGTTTCGGCGATGGGTGACCCGTTTCGCGGCTTGCTCTCGGCCGACGGAATCGTCGTCGATCGAGGTCGCGGCGCGAAGCGCCGTACCGCGTTCCAGCCGCTTCAGGATCCCGCAATCCTGGAGCGGCAGATCGCGGTCGCCGGGTGCGACCCGGCGCTCGTCGTCATCGCCGATCGCCTGATGCGCGGGCCGGACCCGCTTCCCGTCGTCGTCTGGTCGATGGGGAGCACGGATGCTCTTTCGGAGCTCGCGAAAGGAACGGTGCACGTCGCGGGCGTTCATCTTCGCGATCCCTCCGGCGAATTCAACCTGCCGTTCCTGCGAAAGCACCTCGGGCGGAAACGCACTTCCGTTGTGACCCTCGCCTTCTGGCAGATGGGTCTCGTGGTCTCTTCGGGAAATCCGAAGTCGATCCGATCGGTCGCCGACCTCACCTCCAAAGGAATACGCATCGTGAATCGGGAGAAAGGCTCCGGGGCGCGACAGCTTCTCGACCGGAGGCTCGCCGAGGCCGGGATCGCAGGAGCCAGGATCGCGGGCTACGAGATCGTCCTTCGCCAGCATGCCGAGGTGGCCCGCCGGGTACTCGATGGAGCGGCGGATGCCGCGGTCGCTCCCCTTGCCGTCGCGCGCCTTCTCGGTCTCGACTTCGTCCCGCTCGAGACCGAGCGATACGATCTCGTCATACCGAAGGAGCTGGTCGACGGTAACCCCGGCGTCCAGCGACTTCTCGACGCGCTTTCGACCCGGGCCGTGCGCAGCGAGCTCGATGCCCTCGGAGGCTACGACACGACGCACACCGGAGAGCTCGTCGAGGCGCGCTAGGTTTCCGATTCCTTCATGTCCCGACGGAAGGACCATGGACCGGCGGAGCGGTACCGACGCGGTGATCGTCCTTTATCTCGTCGTGACCGCGGGGCTGGTCGTCGCGTTCCGCGAGAGCCTCCCGTCCTGGAAGCTCGTCGCCGCGGCCCACCTCGCCTCAGCGGCCCTCGTCGCTTCCCTGCGCTTCATGCGCTTTCG
The DNA here is from genome assembly GCA_963820855.1 of uncultured Acidobacteriota bacterium. Taxonomy (GTDB): domain Bacteria; phylum Acidobacteriota; class Vicinamibacteria; order Marinacidobacterales; family SMYC01; genus DAISKN01. The sequence continues at coordinate 3,525 of CAWGBY010000026.1, read as the reverse complement.
GTTCGTTCGCGACTGGTACCCCGTGGCGCTCTTCCCCGTGCTCTATAAAGAAGTCGAGCTCCTCGCCGCCGCGTTCGGAAACTGGGGGCTCACCGAAGCCGTGGTCGAGCTGGAGAGCTCGCTCTTCGGAGCTCCGAGCCTTACCCTGAGCCGCGAGCTCCCGTGGGTGGCTCTCTCCGAATATCTGCACTTCTGCTACTTCTCGTACGTGCTATGGCTCCCTCTCGTCGGCGGGTACTTGTATTTTCATGGCAAGCTCGAGGCGTTTCGTGAGCTGGTTCTCCTGGTTTCGGTGACTTTCTCGGTGAGCTATCTCATCTACATCCTTTTTCCGGTGGACAGCCCCTTCTACCTCTCCGATCCTCCAGGGGCGCCTTTCGCCGGAAATTTCTTCTACGACCTCGTGCATTTCGTATCGGAGCGCGGCGGCGCGCGCGGGGGCGCTTTTCCGAGCTCCCATGTTTCGGTTTCGACGGTCATTCTGCTGACCGTCCTTCGATACGAGCCGAGACTCGGCCTCTGGCTTCTCCCGATTTATCCAGGGCTGGTCGTGGCCACCGTTTACGGAAGGTTCCACTACGCGGTCGATGTTTTCGCCGGCTGGGCTCTCGCCGGGACGGTGGTGTTGGGCTACCGGCTCCTGGAGCGAGAGCGGCTGAAGGGAGCCTAGTAAACGCCGTCCTTCACGGTGTGTTCGCCGACGTCGGCGGGCGCGTGGCCTCCTCGATCGTCGACTTGCACACGTCCACCTCTCCGGCGATGCGATCCACGAGCCCCTTTGCGACCACCGACACGCCGGCGGTCGCCGCCGCGACGCCGCCGGCCGCGACGCCCTTGGCCCCCACCGCCATCCGCGGGCTCGTCAGGGTGCCGTCGACCTTGATGAACGGGTTGGTGAACATGCCGGCGCTTATCCCGATGCCTTCGCGCGGGCGGGTGTTGAAGTCGAACACGAGCTCCTCCGTGTCGAGGTCGACCTTGCCACCCGCAGTGACCGTGACCTTCTCGGACTGCATCAGCACGGGCTCGACCTTCACCTGGCCGTCCACGATGTCGACCCGGGTCACGGTGCAGTCGAGCTTCGTGTACGGGTCCTGCGCCGCGAACGGATTCAGCTTCGAGGCGAGCTGGCTCAGAATGCCGCTTCCGAACATGCCCACGAGCCCGCTCTTGACCTTGCCCGGTCCCATCGTCACCAGGACGTTCCCGTTCGCGCCCGCCGCCATCTGCCGCGGCGAGGCGCCCCTCGCCTGGAGCTTCATCTCCACGCTCGTTGGGGGCACCTCGCTGGGATCGACACCCTCCGCGGCGGCGAAGCCGGCGCGCACGCTCTCCATCGTGGCCTCAACGCTCAGGTCAGCGGCGCCGTCGCCTGCCGGCAGAAGCTTCACGGTGCCGCTGAACGAGCCTTCGTAGGCGCCTTGGGCGCGCCACTCGAGCACCAGCTGGCCGCCGTCGACGGTCAGCCTGCTGTCGACGTCCTTCAGAAGTCCCGCCTCGAGCGCGACCTCGGTGGCGATGACGTGCAGCTTGACGTTCAAGCCCTCGAGCTTGTCGAGCGGCAGGGGCGTTTCTTCGAAGACGTACTTCTTCTTCGGCTCTTTTGCCGCGGGCTCCCCGCTCGCGGCCGGCGCCTCCTCTTCCGCTTTCTTGTCCTTCTTCGCGAGGGGCGTCAGGTCGAGTCTGGGAAAGAAGAGCTCGGCCTCGACCGGCTTGCCACCCGTCCGGCCCCGCTTGGCCAATCCCGAGATTTCGGTCTTGCCGACGATGGCCTTCAGGTCCTTCAGCTCCTGCGTGTCCCGGCTGCCGGCGTAGCTCCCGCTCGCCCGGAAGGGAATCTCCGGCAGCCCTTCACGGAGTCGTGTCAGGCTCTCGGCTTCGACCGTGAACTGGATCGCGGCGCCCCGGTCCCGGCCCGCGCGGATGCTGCCGTCGGCCTTTGCCTCCGCTCCCGCGAACTTCGCTTCGACCCCGTCGAGCTTGATCTCGTTGCGCGAGGACACGACGTGCCCGCCGACCTCGAGGGCCTCGGCCGGCACGCCCGTCACCTCGAAGGCCGACGCGAGACGGGCAGCGTCTGCGACCGAGACCGAGACGCGCAGGTCCGACCCCGGAAGGCCGAGCGTGAGGAGCGTGCCGTTCGCATTCGCCGCGATGTCACCGAGCTTCGCGTCGATGTCCAGCTTCGTGAGCTCGCCCTCGTCTTTCAACCGGGCGTCGACGTTCAAGCTGCCGGTGGCGACCACCGGCAGCTGGAGGTTCTCGAGCATCGTGCCGACGTCCTCGTGCTCGACCTTCAGCGTCAGGTCGGCGCCGTCGAGGGGGTTCAGCCGGCCCAGGCCGCCCTTGACGTCGAGCCGGAGCCTTTCGATGCCGGCCTCGAGCGCCATGCGGATGTCCCGCCCCGAGAAGAGGGCGTCGAGCGGCCCCACCTCTCCCGTCAACGTGGTGTCGTACTTGTCGCCGACCCGGCCCTTGCCGGAGATCGCCAGCAGGTCGTCCGTGCCGGGTGCAATGGTGAGCGTCTCGAGGAGCGCGACGCGGTCCGGCTTGTCGGGGGCGCGATAGGCGACACGTACGTTGCTGAGATTGCCTTTCCGGATGACGGCCGGAACCTCGGTCGCGCCCGGGTCGAACTCCTCCGCTTCCTCGGGCTCCCTTCCGTCGCCGAGGACCCAGTTCCCCTTGCCGTCCTCGTCCCTCTCGAGCACGACGGACACGTCGCCGAGCTCGAGCGAACGGACGTCGACCGGCCCGGAGACGAGCGACCACAGGCCGATCTCGGTCGAGAAGCGCCCGACCTCGACCATCTGTGGCGCCGAGCCCCACGCCGCGTTGCCCAGGCGCACGCGCTCCGCCGCTACGGAGACCGACGGGAGCACCTTGAGCTCGAAGGCCCCGTCGATCGCGAAGGGCCGCCCCGTCTTCTTCGTGACAAAGGCCTCGATGCGGCCCTTGTGCCGGCTGAGGTCGCCGAAGGCGAGGTAGAGCACGATCGCGAGGACGATTGCCCCGACGATCGAGAGGACGGTGACGACGAGGCGGCGAAGCGACATGGCGTAACCCCCTGCACCTTGATCCGCTCGAGAGCTGTTACGCCGAAAGGTGATGAAGCTGTTCCCCGAACGCTGCTCGCTCACATTGTCGAGCAGTACCCGATCTCGGAGGACCCCGCGCGCAGGCTAGTGATAGCACTTTCGATCGGCGGGCGCAACGGGCGGATTCCAACGAGATCAGCGGCACGACGGACGTCTACGCCCGAGCGCCGGTCTCCGTTCTGACCGGACCGCCACGTGGGGTATTCTCGGCGAAGCTCGATGTTCTATAGAACCAGCGTTCCTCGACCGCCGCTTTCCGGGCTCGTCGACTATTTCTGGTCCTTCGAGGGTGCCCACACCGAACAAAGGAAAGGATTCTCCCGAGCGGAACGATGGAGCTCGTGGTCAATCTTCGCGAGAACGAAGTCCGTGTGCATGACCCGGCGCAACCCGAGCTCGAAAGGCGCTTCTCGGGCGCTGTCGTGTC
>CAWGBY010000025.1:0-51561 GCA_963820855.1 uncultured Acidobacteriota bacterium | reverse complement strand
CACGGCGAAATTCTAACACGTGGAGGGGCGGGCGCCGGCGCGGGTGCTAAAATAAGGCGTGATGGATTCCTCTCGCCGCGCCCCACGCTTGACTCTGAGCGCGCGCGTCGAAGGGCTCGCGCAGTATTGGAGCAACGTGCGGGTCGTCGACGTGAGTCCTACCGGTGCGCTTCTCGAGTGTCCGCGCTTTCTCGAGAGGAACTCGCTCCTCACGCTCCAGTTCTCAATCGGCGGCTCGCCGCTATCGGTGCGCGCGCGGGTCATTCACTGCACGCTGCACGAGGACGACATCTTTCGCATCGGAGTGCGGTTCGAGGCCCTTCCCGCCGAGCTTCGCGACCGGGTGCGCGACCTCATCCGGACGAGCCTGCAGCAGGAGCGGCGCGAGCAGCCGAGAGTCTTCCTCGGACAGCCCGCCCAGCTTCGCAAGGAAGTCGAGCTCCGGGTCTTGAACCTGAGCCTCTTCGGAGGATTGTTCTCCGTCGGAAAGCCGCTCGAGTTCGAAAGCGAGCACGATTTCGTCTTCAGCCTTCCCGAGGGCGACGTTCGCGTCCGGGGCGTCGTGCGGCATTGCGAAGCCTGGGCGCGGGCGCGCGACGCCGCCATCTTTCGGGTCGGAGTCGAGTTCACCGACCTCTCGGGCGAAGATCGAGAGCGAGTCGTGTCCTACCTCGAGGAAGAGGGACCGACGGCGTCCTGACTACTTCGCGCTCACCACGAACCGGCAGCAGGTGTCGCCCTTCGCGGCACACTGCACTTCCATTCCCGTCGTTTCGACGTCGAAGAGCGCGAGCGCGACTCCCCGAAAAAGGCCCTGAACCAGGTGGCAGACCGGTTGAATCGACGGGCCGTAGATTTCGGCGAACGGCGACTCCTCGACCTTGAACACCAGCTCCCGTCCCTCGAAGTTCGTCATCTCGACGGAGCAGGCTCCCCATCCGGACTCGGACAGCAGGAAGGCGACCGAGCTCAGAACCTGCTCCGGTGGGTAGCCGAAGACGTCGCGGAATCGGCCGGCGAGGGCCGCCCCTTCCCCCTGGCCTGCTTCGATGAAAAACGACGCCGCCTCGCGGCCGTGCTCGCCCTCGAGGTTCTTCTGAATCTCCATCAGGAGAGTCGGAGTCATCAAGACGTAGCGCGCGCTCTGGAGCGCGAGACTCCCCCGCTGCGGATCGTACTCGAGGCTATCGAGAAGCTGGTTCATGACCTCAATCCCTTCGGTAGGCCGTGGAGCCGAGGGCCCAGTACTGGCGCGAGAAAAAAACGAGTGGTTTTCCCTCGCGCACGACCCGGGCTTTTTCCACCTCACCGATGAACAGCGTATGGTCGAGAGCCGGGACTTCCTCCACCACACGGCAGTCGAGATGCGAAAGACTCCCGGAGAGCTTCGGCGGATCGCCCTCGACGGCGACGTCGCGGAACTGCTCCTCCGAGCCCAGGTTCGGCCTGGCGAAATGGTCCGAAAGCGCTCCCTGGTCCTCCGCGAGGACGCTCACCGCGAATCGCCCGCGCGCGATCGCTTCGTGGGCGCGCGACTCCTTATTTATGCTCATGAGCACCCGGGGAGGGTCGAGGCTCAGCGAGACGAACGAGCTCACGGTGATTCCCCGCGGACCCTCGTCCCCCATCGCCGTCACGACGACGACGCCCTGGGGGAAACTCCGCATGACTTCGCGCAAGCCGACGTCGCTCAAGTGACGGGATCCTCCTCGAGAAACTCCGCGGTGTACGTAACCCGGATGCACCCCCGGATGCTCATCGCCGCGGGGCAGCCTCTTTCGTGGAAGGCGAGAGCCCGCTCGGCTTCCGCCCTCTTGGTCCTTGGGGATTCGCACTCGATAGCGGAGGCGAATGGCAGTAATCGTCATTACTCCATCCAGGTCCTCGATGTCGCCTTCGACCTCCGAGGAGAGCTTTTCCGGATAGCTTGGAATTCCGCGCGCTTCCAGCGCGCGCCCCAGGGTTCCCGTCATTCAGCCGCCGACCGCGGCGATCATGTAGTCGAGAGTCGCCGGATTCTCTTCTTCGGGCTCGATTCCGTAGAACTTCTTGATGTTGGAGTGCACGCCGAAGACGACCGGCGTCTCGAACCCCTCGATGTAGGCTCGCCGCCTGGGACCCTTGTCCTTCTCGATGCGGATTCTCGACGTGTGGACCAGTTTCCCCATGATCACTTCCCTCCCGCATCCGCGCTCACGTACACGTAGTCACGCATGATGTGCTCGGCGTCGAAAAAGATGAAATACATCATGTCGCCGGCGGCGAAGATCCGCAATTGCGGGAAGCGGCTCGCTTTCTCCTCGACCACGGCGCGGGCCGTTCCCGCCCACCGGTCGAGCGCGTCGTCGAGATCTTCGCGGGATTCGACGACGGAAACGAGGGGAGCCTTCTCCTTCAGGCCTTCGGTGACCTGGTAGACCGTAGGCGTCTGGACCAGGATTCGCTTGAGCCGGGCGTCGTGCATGTTCGAACGCCGGACGTCGTAGCCGACCGTGCCGAGAAACAAAGCCGTGGCGAGACCCGCGATCGCGAGGAAGGCGGCACCGGCGATCATCGCCAGACGCTTCTTCGCCGCGCGCGGATCCTCGTCGGATTCGCCTTTCCGGGGGTAAGAACTGCGGCTCGACGGTCGTCATCGCCGAGTTAAAGTATCACTTTAACTGTGGAGAGGAGGTCTACTTCTTCTTACCGAACACGTCTGCGTGGAGTTTCTTGATCGCGGCTCCGGGCGCCGCAGCGGGAAGCGTGGTAGAGACGACTTTGCTCGTCGGGGCGCTGCAGGCAAAGTCCGTGCAGAGCTGGTAAGAAACCTCGAGCGGAGCATCGAGGGTTTGTCCTTTGAAATCTCCGGTCACCGTCACCGGGACGCGAATCGCGATCGCACCCTCATACAGATTGTAGGAGCCGAGACCTTCGAGCTCGCGATGAATCGGAGGCGGATACGACGGCTTCCCCGGCTTCAACGCGGGGCTCTGAAGGGATACCGAGGTGCGAGTCGGCTCGGGCTCTTCGGGCCCATAAAGATGATAGCCCTCCTGGATCTCCGCGAGAAGCGCGAGCTCCAAGGTGTCTCCCGGGCGCACCGGAGACTGGGACGCAACGAGCTCGAATCGAACGGCGTTCTCCCAATTGGGAATCTCGATCTTCTTCTTCTGAAACTGCGCGAACGAGGTCGATGTCGCGAGGACGAAGAGGGCAACGAAGGCGTATCGCATGAACGCCATCTTAGCCCGACTCAAACCTCCTCGGCTCCTCGAAAGAGACCCGCGATCCCTTCGCTCTTTCGTTCCGTTCGCGGAGACGCGGGAGCGCCGGAGCTCTCTCCGGACCAATCTTCGTAGGCGAGGAGAAGGTCGCCCATGACCTCTTCGGCGTCGAGCTCGAGAGAGCGCGCGTACGCGCGCGCGAAGCTCTTGAAATAGAATTTCCCGGGGAAACGATCGAATCGCTCCTCTTCGAGATCTTCCAGATAGGCTATGCTGATCCTTGTCTCATTCGCGATGCGCCGGAGTTGAATTTCCTTGGTCTCGCGGAGTGCCTTGAGCGACTTGCCCCGATAGCCCATCTAAGAGCCCCCTTCCCCGCTATTCAGAAGAAACCTGTAGCGGCGGATCCTAGACGAATCACGCCCCCATTAGTCAGCTAACTTGTTCGTTTGTAACGAGGTCAGTGGATGTGAGGACCTCAACCCGGCGCAACTGCAAGGTATCAAACGTCCTGAATTGATGTCAACAGGAAATGCACAGTTTATCGACTGGCAAGACCACTTTTTTGTGGAAATCGTCCCTAGGAGCCACCCTCGAGCTCGGCGATGAGGGACCGAAGGGCCTGGATGATCTCGACCGTTTCGACTTGGCTCTTCTGAAATGTCATTTGCAAACGGAATGGCTTTCCGCGCACTCCGTACTTGAAGACGAAGTTTCGAGGTCTTCCCCGCTGCGGGGGCCGCGTAAGCTGGCGCGCCTGTTCGCGGTTGACTTGCCCCTTCGAGATCTTCTCGACGAGCGCCACCATTTTCTCGACAGACTCTTGCCTAACTATCTGTAAAAGCAACGACTTAGAGGAAATGTCGGCAAGCCGACAAAGGTTCTTCACCTCTTCGGGCATCGAGTGCAGGCTCAGTGTTTCGGTGACGCTCGACCGTGACTTTCCGATCCGCGACGCCAATCCCTCATGCGTGTATTCGTGCTGGTTGACGAGCTGCGCGAATGCCTCCGCTTCCTCGAAGGGAGTCAGGTCCTTGCGTTGAATGTTCTCGACGAGGGCCAGCTCGATCGTTTCCAGATCGTCGACGTCCCGCTCGACGCAAGGGAGTCTCGCTCAGGTTCGCCTGAAGCGCTGCCTGATAGCGACGCTCTCCCGAAATAATCTGGTAGTGATCCTCTTGGCGTCGAACGATCAGAGGCTCGAGAATCCCCTTCTCCCGAATCGACGCGGTCAACTCGGAGAGATCGCCCATTTGCTGTCGCGGCTGATTGGGATTCGGTTCGATGTCTTCGACAGGAATCATCCTTCCGATGGCGGCGCCGCGGCGGGAGCCGAGCTCATCGACGAAGTGGGCGTCGTTGCGAAATTTGATCGTTTCCGGGAGACCTGCTCGCTTAGACACGGGACATTACCTCTTCCGAGAGACTGTAGTATTCGAATGCTCCGCTCGAATGTGGAGCGAATGAAAAAATGGACTCTTTGTAAGCGGGGCTTTCCTCGAGCCGAATGCTCTTGCTGATCACCGTCTTGAAGACCTTGTCGCCGAACGCCTCCTGAATCTTGTCGCTGACATCGCGGGAGAGCGTGGTTCTCTTGTCGTGAAGCGTGATGAGAACTCCGAGCACTTGAATGGCCGGGTTCGGTCGAGACTTCACCTTGTCCAGGGTTTCCAGCAAGTCGTCCGTTCCTTCGAGAGCGTAGTACGACGACTGGATCGGAATCAGGAGATGGGTCGCCGCGACCAATGCGTTCACCGTGATGATTCCGAGAGTCGGAGGCGTGTCGATAATGATGAAGTCGTAGTCGCCACGGACGCTCTCGAGCCGATCGCGCAGGCGGAAGTGCGAGTCGAAATCTCCGACGAGCTTGCCCTCGAGCTTCGCGAGCGAGATCCGCGCGGGCACGAGCGAAAGTTTGGGAACCGCGGTCTCATGCGTCACTTCCTCGAGGGGGACCTTGGGGTCGAGAAGGGCCTCGTAGATAGAACCGTGGACTTCGCCTTCTTGCAGAAACGAAATCGTCGTGTTCGCCTGCGGGTCCATGTCGACCAGGAGCGTTTTCTTGCGCTTGGCCGCAAGGGCCGCGGCAAGATTGATGGCGGTCGTGGTCTTCCCCACCCCGCCTTTCTGGTTCGCAATCGTTATGATGACAGTCACGGATTACTCCACACACGAATGCCGGATGAAACAGGGGAATCGGCGCGAGACGAGAACCTCGGAAATCGAGGTGCTACATCTTGTATTTGCCGAGATCGTCGGGATTGAGACCTTCCAACCACTTCTGGAGTCTTTCCGAGTCGGTGGATTCCTTCGACAAATCCAACCCCTTCGCGCTCTCAACGACGGAATCCTCGACGAAGATCGGTGATCTCGTCCTGAGAGCGAGGGCGATGGCATCACTGGGGCGGGCGTCGATGGCGATGGTCTCTCCATCCCGATCGAGATAGATCATCGCGTAGAAGGTGTTGTCGCGGAGATCGCTCACCACGATTCGCTGCACTTCCGCTTCGATCTCGGTCAGGATGTTCTTGAGCAGGTCATGAGTCATCGGACGGGGTGTCGAGATGTTCTCGATCTGAAGGGCGATGGCGTTGGCTTCGAAGACTCCTACCCAGATGGGAAGAACCCGGTCCCCCGCCTTGTCCTTCAGAATGACGATGGGCATGTTGGTGATGGGGTCGATCATGAGGCCCTTGATCATCATTTCGATTTCCATCGGTGGAACCCCTCGCACCGCCCCTGTGGTGATGTGGCCCTAAATATAGGGGCGGTCAGAAATGTTGTCAACAGGATTTAGTGGTCGCGCCCAACCCAGTACTCTTCAAGGATGCCACACAGGCGTGGTTTCGCCAAACAGACTGTTGGCTCCGAAGCGCGTGATGCGCACGGAAACGAGCTGACCCACGCGATCGCGTCCTCCCGGGAAGTTCACCACGCGGTTGTCCGCGCTCCGTCCCGAAAACTCAGCGGCATTCTTGCGGCTTTCGCCCTCGACCAGCACCTCGACGGTTCGCCCAATCCACTCCGCGTGCTTTTCGAGCTGGATCGCTTTCTGAAGGTCGAGAAGACGAGTGAGACGCTCGCTCTTGACGGCCTCCGGAACGTCATCCGGTTGCTCCCGAGCGGAAAGGGTGTACGGTCGCTCGGAGTACTTGAAGGAATAAATGCTGTCGAAGCGATGCTCGTTCATGAGCGAAAGGGTTTCGCCGAACTCCTCCTCGGTCTCGCCGGGCGAGCCGACGATGAGATCGGTCGAGATGGCGATCCCGGGAACGTGCTCGCGAGCGCGGGCGACCTTCTTCGAATATTCCTCACGGGTGTAGCCGCGCTTCATCCGCGCGAGAACGGAGCTCGAGCCGGACTGCGCGGGAAGATGCATGTGGGGACAGAGCCTCGAGAGGTCCCGGAACCGCCGCATGAGCGGCTCGCCGAAATCCTTGGGGTGCGGGCTCGTGAACCGAATGCGCCAGAGCCCTTCGACTTCGTTCACCGCGTCGAGGAGATCCTCGAATCCACGGCCGTCCTCGGGGTCGCGGTACGAGTTCACGTTCTGGCCGAGGAGCTGGATCTCCCGAAAGCCCCAATCGGTGAGGGATCGGGCTTCCTTCACGATGTCGCGAATCGGACGGCACCGCTCCCGTCCCCGCGTGAACGGGACGATGCAGAAGGAGCAGAAGTTGTCGCAGCCCTCCATGATGGTGATGTAGGCCTTGACGCCGGGCACCCGCTCGATCTGCTCGGGAGGAACGTCGAGGTTCTCGGGATGTCGGCCGATCTCGACCACGCGCTCCCCCGTGGCCACGACCGTCGCGAGGACCTCGGGAAGCTGGACGAGGCTCTGCGTTCCGAGAACGAAATCGACCTGGGGCGCGCGCTTCAGGATCGACTCCCCCTCCTGCTGCGCGACGCACCCGGTAATCCCGACGACCACGGGTCGCTTGCGCTTGAGGTGGGCGAAGCTCAGAAGTCGGGTGAAAACGGCTTCTTCCGCTTTCTCCCGGACGCTGCAGGTGTTCAAGATCAGTACGTCGGCTTCGAGCTCGCTCGGTGCCGCCTCGAGCCCGAGCTTCCTCAAGCTGCCGGAGAGCTTCTCGCTGTCGTGGGCGTTCATCTGGCAGCCCCAGGTCTCGATCCAGTAGCGGTCGTAGCCGGCGAGATTGGACATAATTCAAATAGAAATGTTAAGTCTTATCCCTTACGAGCTGGCGGGCATGCTGCTTCGCCGTCTCGGTCACGACCGCACCGGCGAGCATCCGGGCGATCTCGTCGACTCGCGACTCCCGATCGAGCCGCGCGATGCGGGTCTCCGTACGCCCTTCGCGCTCTATCTTATCAACTCGGTAGTGAGCGGGCGCGAAGCTCGCGATCTGCGGAAGGTGCGTGACGCAGATGACCTGGTGAACGCGGGCGAGCTCCCGGAGCTTCTCCCCGACGGCGTCCGCGACCCGTCCGCCGATGCCGGCGTCGACTTCGTCGAAGACCAGGGTCTTCGGGCGCTCGCCTTTCGCCGAGACAGCCTTGAGTCCGAGAACGAAGCGCGCGAGCTCTCCGCCGGAAGCGGTTTTGGCGAGGGGTCGCGGGTCCTCCCCCGGATTCGCGGTGAAGAGAAGCTCCGCGGAGTCGAGACCGCTTTCGCGCCAGAGCGCGGGATCGGAGTCGTCCGCCGTCGTTATCTCCACTCGGAAGCGCGCTTTTTCGAGCGCGAGGTCTTTGAGCTCACGCGCGACCTGCTTTTCGAGCCGCGCCGCCGCATGCCTCCTCGTGGACGAGAGGCTTTTCGCAAGCGCCCGATATCGAGCGCGGGCATCCTCGAGACGGCCCGAGAGCTCGGACACGCGCTCTTCCGATCCCTCGAGCTCGACGATTTCCTGGCGGGCGCGGTCGCGGAGCGCCAACACTTCCGCGAGGCTTCCCCCGTAACGCTTCTTCAGACGTTCGAGGTGCGCGAGACGGCCTTCGAGCTCATCGAGCCGGCCCGGCGTCACGTCGATGCCGCGCGCGTAGTCGCGCGCGTGAAGCGCCAGGTCTTGAAGCGCGCTCATCAGGCTCTCCTTGTCGCCGAGATACGGAAGCCAGCGGGGGTCGATGCTCGCGAGCTCCGACACCCTCTTCCACGCGGAGGCGAGCCGGGTGAGCGCCGAATCCTCGTCCTCGTAGAGCGATCGGAAGACCTCCTCGGACAGGGTCTTGAGCTTCTCCGCATGGCCCACGAGGCGTCTTTCCGCAAGCAGGTCCTCGTCCTCGCCCGCGCGGGGGGCTGCCTTCTCGATCTCCTCGAGCGTCTCTTCGATCTCGCGCTTCCTCTTGTCGCGCTCCCGCCCGCGCCGCTCGACCCTCGCGATCTCCTCTTCGAGACGCCGCGACTCGCGGAACCGCTCGCGGGCCTCGCGCCTCTCGTCCCGCGTCCCTCCGAATCGATCGAGGAGGTCGAGTCCGGCGTCCGGCTCTCAGAAGAGAGGAGCTTTCGCCCTGGCCGTGGATGTCTCCGAGGTAGGGGGAGATCTCCCGGAGAAGCTGACGCGCCGTGGCGACTCCGTTGACCGTCACCTTGCCCCGGCCGCTCGCCTGGAGCTCCCTCCGCACGACGATCTCGTCCTCGACCTCGACGCCAATCTCCTTGAGCCGCCTCGCGAGCGAGCGCGGCATGGGAGTCGAGCTCGAACCCCGCTTCGACCACCGCGGAGTCGGCTCCGCTCCGCACGAGGTCGCTCGACGCCGCGGGCCCCGAGGACCAGGCCCAGGGCGTCGATGAGGATGGACTTCCCTGCCCCGGTCTCGCCGGTCAGGAGGTTCAGACCCGGGCTCGAAATCGACTTCCAGCCGATCGATGACCGCCACGTTCCGGATCCGCATCCATCGAAGCACGAAATCACCTATATCACAGGGGATGCGGTTCGAAGCTCTTTGACGCAATTCGTTGACAGTCTACAAACCCTCGTGGTAGCGTCGAGCTGCGGCGTACCGTATCTTGTGGAAAACAACCTAAAGTAGCTTACGCTAGCCTGAAGCGAAGGATAGCGAGAAAGAGGCGAGCGCTCGACTCTTGCAGAACATACCCTCGGCTCCCATCGACGCGTCTCCGGCTCTCAATCCCTTTCACATCGTTCTGGACTCCGGACCCGTCGGGATCGGCGTCCTCATCATTCTGCTCGTGTTCTCGCTCGTCTCCTGGGCGATCATCCTGAGCAAGTGGACGCTCCTGCGGCGGGCGGAGTCGCACTCCGAGGCGTTTCTCGAGATCTTCCGCCGCAGCAAGAAATTCTCCGAGGTCCACGCCGTCTGCCATCAGCTCCGGACGAGTCCGCTCGTCGGGCTCTTTCTCTCGGGCTACAACGAGCTCAACTACCAGCTCAAAGCCCGGGGCGGCGGCGAAGCGAGCGAGAACGACTCCGCCCGGATCCAGAATCTCGAGAGCGTCGCGCGTGCGCTGGTGCGAGCGTCGAATCAGGAGCTCTTGAAGCTCGAAAGCCGCCTTCCGTTTCTGGCCACCACCGGAAGCGCGACCCCGTTCATCGGCCTTTTCGGAACGGTGTGGGGCATCATGACCGCTTTCCAGCGCATCGGAGTCACCCAGGCGGCGAACATCAGCGTCGTCGCGCCCGGGGTGAGTGAAGCGCTCATCGCGACGGCCGCCGGTCTCGCGGCCGCCATCCCCGCGGTCATCTTCTATAACTTCTTCGTCAACTGGGTGAAGCGTCTTTCGATGCAGATGGATGATTTCTCGCTCGAGTATCTGAACATCATCGAGAGGAACTTCACGTAAATGGGAGCGAGCCTCTCCGGAGGCGGAGGCGGCGGCCGGAGCTCGCGGGGAACTTCGGCGACGGCGATGCTGCTTTCCCGGCGGTCGAACGGCGGGCTCACGACCATCTCGGAAATCAACGTGACGCCCTTCGTCGACGTCGTGCTGGTGCTCCTCATCATCTTTATGGTGACGGCTCCCATGCTGATCCGCTCGATGGACGTGAGCCTCCCCTCCGCCACGATGCGCCGCGACCAGGCCGAGGAGCGGACCATCGTGACCCTCGACGCCCAGGGACGGACGTTCATCGACGACCGCGCGGTCAATATCGAGCTCCTCGAAGAGCAGATGAAGATGCGCGTCGAGGTCGAGGGGCTGAGGCTCGCCTACCTCAAAGCCGATGAAAGGCTACAATACAAGCAGATCATTCGAGTGATGGATCTGCTGAAGCGGGCGGGCGTGGACAACGTCGGTCTCGTCTACGTCTATCCCGAGGAGAAAGACGAGAAATGAGCGCGGGTGCCGCAGGAGCGCTTTCAGCAAATGCTGGTGTGGTCCTTCGCGCTCCACGTCCTCTTCTTCTCGGCCGTCACTCTAGCGGCGAGCCTGAGGCCCCGGCCGAATCTCCTCCCACTGCCGGACGCGACGTTCATGAACGTGAGCCTCGGCCAATCGGGGCCCGTTTCCGGATCCGGAGGCGGAGCGGTCCAGACTCCTCCGAAGCCGGCGCCGGAGCCACCGCCGCCCCCTCCCGAGGAAAAAGAGCCAACGGTCGTCCGCCCCACCGAAGAAGTCCGCGACGAAGTGCCGCTCCCGGACGCGAAAGTGCGGAAGAGCACTCCGGAGCCGAAGGCGGACTCCGGGCTCCGCGGCGCCGACGCGGCGAGCGCTGCATCGGCGCAGCTCGCTTCCGGTCCAAACCTGCCGGGACTCGGGCTCGGCGGTTCCGGCGGCGGGTCGCCTTTCGATCAGGACTTCGAGTACGCGTATTACGTTCAGCAGATGCTCACCCGGATCCACCAGCGGTGGCAGCGCACCGCGGTTCGAGGCACGGCGGTGGTCATCGTCCGCTTCACCATCGCGCGCGACGGGAGAGTGCTCGACGCGTCGGTCGAAACCTCGAGCGGCGTCTCGATTCTGGATCGATCGTCGCTCCGCGCGGTGATGCTCGCGGATCCGATGCCGCCACTTCCCAACTCCTATCCGCGAGATCAGGTCGGAGTCCATCTGCGATTCACTTATACCGATCAGCTCTGAAGAGGACAGCGATGAGACATTTGATTGAGAGCGCTTCTTTCGATGGGCGTGGTGGTCGCCGCGTTGTCACTCGTCCAGAGTCGAATCCACTCCGCCGGCCTGATCCAGGAGGAGAACCTGCAGCCAGCCGAGCCCGACCGGCGGCGACTGGTACGTCAACATCGCGCGGCCCGGCCGGCCGGTGACGATGGCGATTCCTGATTTCGAGATCGGGACTCCGGACGCGGCGGAAGCGGGAAAGACGCTGTCGGAAGTGGTCTGGAACGACATGGAGTTCGCCTCCATCTACCGGCTGATCCCGAAGAGGCTCTACGCCATCGCGGGAAATCCCACCGACGCCCGCAAGATCGATTTCTACCAGTGGGAGTCGATCGGCGCCGACATCCTGATTCGCGCCGTGAGCGAGGTGCAGCGCGACCGGCTCGTGACCGAGGTGCGCATCTACGCGGTCCTCGCGCAAGAGATGGTTTTCGGAAAACGCTACGACGGCCCGCTCACCGCGGCGCGCCGCATGGCGCACCGCATCGCGGACGACATTCTGCTGCAAGCGGGGAACTATCGTGGGGTCAACCAGACCAAGCTCGCGTTCGCGAGCGATCGTCGGGGCGAGCAGAGCAAAGAGATCTACCTCATGGACTACGACGGCTTCGATCAGAAGCCGCTCACCGCGAACAAGTCCTTGAATCTGACGCCCACCTGGTCGCCGGACGGGCGCGCGCTCGCGTACATCTCTTATCGCACCGGCCAGCCGTCGCTCTACCGCGCGTTCATCTACGAAGGGCGCGGAGACACCATCGTCTCGGGGGCGGGAATGACCTTCTCCCCGGCGTGGTCCCCTGACGGCAAGCTCATCGCGTTCACTTCCACTCGGGACGGGAACTCCGAGATCTACGTCTCGAATTCCGACGGAAGCGATATGCGAAGGCTGACGCACCACGCGTCGATCGATACGTCGCCCTCGTGGTCTCCCACCGGACGCGAGATCGCCTTCACGTCGGACCGCACGGGATCGCCTCAAATCTACGCCATGGACACCGAAGGGTTGAACCTGCGGCGGATCTCCTTCGAAGGCAGCTACAACGACTCGGCGAGCTGGTCCCCCTCGCGCGAGTACAGCGAGGTCTCGTACGCGTCGCGCATCGAGCGCGGACCGTTCGACATCGTGGTCTACGATTTTCAGACCAAGCAGACCCGGCAGCTCACCACCGGCCGCGGCAGTAATGAGAGCGCCGACTGGTCGCCGAACGGGCTCCATCTCGTCTTCACCACCACCCGCACCGGAACGAGCCAAATCTTCTTGATGAACCGGGACGGCTCGAATCAGAGGCAGCTCACCCGCGAGGGGAACAACACCACGCCGCAGTGGGGTCCGGTGCCGGGGCAGGAATCATGAACCGATTCGCAAAAGGAGAGAGCATGCGTAGGATTTTCGGGATTCTCTGCGCCTCGGTGCTGAGCTTCTCGCTCGGCTGCGGCGGCAAATCCAATCGAGCCCCGGCCACGACCACGGGCGGCACGGGAAACGTTCCGCGCTCGACGACCACCACCGTGCCTCAGGGCTCCACCCGCGTCGCCGACGATTTGAACCCGGTGGACGACGACAATCTGCGCACGGTCGGGGACCCGGACAACATTTTCGGAAGAACTATCGACGAGATCAACGCGGACTCGCCACTTCGGGACGTGCCGTTCGATTTCGACAGCGCGGAGCTCATCCCCGCGGCTCGGCCCATCCTCGATCGCACCGCGGAGTGGCTTCGATCGTACTCCACGGTCACGCGTCCTCATCGAAGGGCACTGCGACGAGCGGGGCACCGTCGAGTACAACCTGGCGCTCGGGGAGCGGAGGGCGACGGCGGTCTACAATTACTTGATGAGCCTCGGCATCCCTGCGAACCGGCTGAAAACCATCAGCTACGGGAAGGAATTCCCGCTCGATCCCGGTCATACCGAAGACGCCTGGGCTCGCAATCGAAGGGGTCATTTCGAGGTGACCTCCAAGTAGTCAAGGAAGGGAGGGCGTCGTGAGCAAGAAATCCGTATGGATCTCTCTGGGGCTCACCCTCATGGCGGCGAGCGCCGCCTGGGCCCAGAAAAAAGAAGACATGATCCTCGCCGAGCTCCGGCAGATTCAAGCGCAGCTTTCGGAGCTCCAGACGTCGCAGGCCGCCCTGAAGACGGTGGTGGACTCCCTGAACGCCGGAGCGGCGGAGCAGCAGGACTCGCTGCGGAAGAATCTCGCCGACTCGAAAATCGCGATGGAGCGCTGCAACAGGACATGTCCATTCTCTCGGAGCGTATCGACGAGACGAACTCGCGCCTGGGCGGTCTCCGGGAGGACCTGGTGACGCTCCGTCAGAGCCGCGAGCCGATCGTCGTCCCTACCATCGAGCCTGCGCCCGGAGAGGCTCCTCCCCCGCCGGCGACGGCCGCGAACGGACAGGCGCCGCCCCCGGCGGTCGTCGCTTCCGGTCCGAGCGTCATCGACATCTACAACGAGGCGAGAAACGACTACACCCAGGGCCGCTATCGCGCTCGCGGTGTCGGGGTTCAAGGACGTGCTCGATCTCGACAAGAGAGGGCGACCTCGCCGATAACGCTCGTTACTGGATGGGCGAGAGCTACCTCGCCCAGCGGCAGCACGATCTGGCGCTCGCGGAGTTCGACGAAATCATCCGGGACTACCCTCAGAGCAACAAGCGTCCCGACGCGTACCTGAAGAAGGCGATGACCCTCGAGGAGATGGGACGCCGCTCGGAAGCGAACGTCATGTACGAGCTCGTGATCGAGCAGTTTCCTCGCACCAACCAGGAGCGAGTGGCTCGGAGGAAGCTCGAGGACTTGATGCGGACCACGCCGCGTCAGCCCCAGCCGTGAGCCAGAGCTGGTCACCTTCGCGAGGCGAGCACTAACCGAAGAGGAGGCTCGCGGGATATTATTTCGTCATTAAGTACCCAGGAGGAGCAAATTCATGAGAGGCGTCAATAAAGTAATTCTGGTCGGGAACCTGGGAAGGGATCCGGAAGTCCGCTACACGCGCGAGGGAACCGCGGTCGCGAACTTGAACCTGGCGACGACCGAGACCTGGAACGACGGCCAAGGCCAGCGCCAGGAGCGCACCGAATGGCACAAGGTGGTCGCCTGGGGGAAGCTCGCGGAGATCGCCAAGGAGTACCTGGGCAAGGGCAAACAGGTCTACATCGAAGGCAAGCTGCAGACTCGATCCTGGGAGGACAAGGAAGGCGTCAAACGCTACACGACCGAGGTCCGGGTGGATCAGATGGTGATGCTCGGCGGCCGGAGCGGAGACGCGATGCCGCGCGATTCGGGACCGCCGCCACCGGACGTGTCAGATTTCGGAAAAGAGTCGTTCCAGGCGACCGAAGACGACGTCCCGTTCTAGCGGGCCTGTCCCGCAAGCCCTCAAGGACGCTGACCTGGTCGGCCGTAGCCCGCAGGCGAAGCGGCTCGGTCTCGCCGTAGCCCGCAGGGCGAAGGCGGAAAAAGCGGTGTGAGGCTACGGAGAAGAAGCCCCACACCGCCCGTTCGGCTGGCGTCATTGCCGGCCGAAGCCAGACTGTAGTCATTCCTTCGGGATTGGTCTGTGAGCCAGTCCATGGATTCCCTCGGAGCCAACCCTTCGGTACAATGGAGTCGTCCCCTCCCAAAAACCGCAAACGAGGAAACGAGGCGAAAAATCGTCATGGAACCGACCCGCCCCGCCCATCTGCGTCCTCGGCCCACCCATCGGCCAGTCCCCCAGGCTCGCCCGCGACCCTGGCTTTGGATCCTGGTCCTGATACCGGTCGGCCTTCTGGCCTCGGTCGCCGCGGTGATCGGGCTCGGAGCGCTCTTCAATATGAGCGGGACGAGCGTCGCCCTCGCCGCGGGAGAGCGCGATCTGGTGGTCGACATCTCTCACTTGAAGGGCTGGATGGAGGATTACTCGCCCGACCCCACAGGAGAGACGGTCGAGAAGACGCGGTACATCGACGATTCGTACGAAATCGAGTACGTCTACGACCTTCCCGATAACGACGAAGCGCCCTATCTTTCCTATACCCTCACCTTCGAGCCGAGCGTGAGCGACGCGAACACCACCTACGTCTCGCTCTGGGGCGGAACCAAAGTCGCGTTCTATGTGTTCGGCGAGGTGCAGGTCGACGTACAGGAGAAAAACGAGGTCTTCAAGTGGGGCGACGAGTCCCGGTTCGGACTTCTGGTCGCGGAAGGACTTCCCTTCGGAAACGTCTTCGTGGCGAAGAAGGACAAGCGGGTGGTGTATCTCCTGGTCTCGGGGATCTACTTCGATGACGCGGAGAGCTTCTCGAGCTTTCTCACGCCCTACCTCGAGAGGCTGGACGCGTATTCGGTCGAGGGCTGAGCTCCCGCTCTATTCCTGCCGCGGACGCTTCAGCATCCCTTTCAGCTTCTCCAGAGTGGAGCTGCCGGGCCTTACCGAGCCGAGCCTTTCGAGGGCGTCGGACGTTGTCGGGATCGACCGCCAGCGCCTCCTCGAACATCTTTCGCGCGCGCTTCTCGAGCCCGCCTTGATGATAGATCTCGCCGAGCTCCACGTAAGCGTCGGCGTCGAAGCGATTGATCTCGATCGCCTTCGCGAAGGCATCCTCCGCCTGCCTTCGCCACTTCGGATTCTTCGAGAGCGCCCGGCCGAGCGCCCGATAGTATTCGGCCTTCATGGGGTCCTGCCGGACCGCCGCTCGGAGCTCTTCGATCGCCTCGTGGAAGCGTCCCTCCTCGAAATATCGCTCGCCGTTTCGGAAATGGAGACGGGCGGTCTGTGACGTGGTGAAGGTGCTCTTCGACCCGGCATCCGCGGCCGGCGAAGGCGGCGGCGCTTCGCCCTTCGGCGCCGGATTGGCGGCTGTGCTGGCCTGGGCTCGCGCTTCCCTCCCCGCTTTTTGTGAGAGTCCGAAGTCGTAGCGCCTTCTCTCGGTCTCGCTCGACAGGACCTCGTAAGCGCCCTTCACGCGAAGGTAGAGCTCGTCGAGGACACCGCCGTCGTCTTCCAGCTTGAGCCCGGTGCGATGGTCGGGATGAAGCTGCTTCGCGAGCCGGAAATACGCGGCCTTGATCGCCTCCGGGACAGCGGAAGGGGCGACTTCCAGGATTTCGTAGAGTGTGCTGTCCGGCGAGGCGTCTCTGCTTCTCACGCATCTGCTCGAGAAGCCGCAGGGTCTCCGGGGAGAACTCCGCCGGCTTCGCTGACGCGCGACTCGGCGGAAGGTTTCGGCGGCGGACTTCGTCTCGAGTATTCCCGCGGCCAGAAGCGCGTAGACGCAGCGCAGAGTTTCCTCTTCCCCGAGAGGAGACAGCTGTGCGATCTCCCATGGGCTCGTCGCGCCGTCGACGCGGGAGAGAACGAATCCCTCCGCCGGCGTGAGGTCGAGATCCCCCTGAAGCTTGGTCGGGTCGAGAGCGAAGCTCGAGAGGCCCGGCGTGATCTCCGAGGCCTCGCTGAATGGTCCGGAAGTCCTCGATGCGGCGCACTCCTTCGAGCAGAAGCGCCGCGGTCGAAAGATCGGCCCGCTCGAGATCGGGAGAGATGGGGCGGTCTCGAATTTCACCGCGGAAGGCGCCCGTGTCCCACGGAACGAGCGAATGAATGATGGACGTGATCTGTTCCTTGACGCGGCGGTCGAGCTCCTCCGTCGAGAGGTATCCCATTTCGACCAGGGTCGCGCCGATCCGGAGGCGCGAGAGGGCGAGAACCTGACAGGCCAGATCGAGCTGCCGAGCGCTGGAGCGCTCCGGCCCGGACCAGCCGCTCCCCGAGGCGTTCGTCGGCCTCGTCGGAGCTCGCGAACACGATCGCGCCGTCCCGGAAATAGATTCTCTTGGTGGTGCTCCCGCGCGAGAGGTGCAGGACTCCGGACGTACCGCCGGTCGAGAACCTGTGGACGACCTCAGGGACGGGGTTCTCGTCGAGAGTTCCTTCCATGAAGCCTCGGTTGGGAAGGGCGATTTTCGCCCAGGATGCCGTCCACGTCAACCATGGAAACACCGCAGGCGCGTGTTGTAATCTTGCGCACATTTTTCGTGGAGGTCCCCATGGCCGACCGGCGTCATTTCCTTTCCCTGCTCACGGGCCGCGGCAGCGGCTTGTTCCGGGAGCCCGCCTCCAAGCGAGGCTCCCGTGGATGAGGCGGATCGAGATCGAGAGCGCTCTCCGGGAGCTCAACCGGGCGGCGGGTCTCGGAATCGCCGACGACGACCTCGACCGTTCGCTGAGCTATGCCGCGGGCGCCTACCGCGAGGCGGCGAAGAGTCTCCGGCCGATCGAGCTCGATCCGTCGCTCGATCTTCCCGTGGCGTTCGCCGCGAAGCGAGCGAGCGGCTGATGCAGGACGACGTCTTCTACCTCAGCGCCGTCGAGCTCGTGTCGCGATTCCGCCAGGGGTCGCTCGACCCCGCGAGCGTCGCGGAAGCGCACCTCGAGCGCATCGCCGCCGTCGATCCGAAGCTCAACTGCTACATCACCGTGACCCGGGAGCGCGCGATCGAAAGAGCGCGGGCGTCTTCGGAGCGCTACCGGGCCGGAAAGCCCGCGAGCGTCGTCGACGGAGTTCCCTTCGCGGCGAAAGACATCTTCGCGACCGCCGGAATTCTGACCACGCACGGGTCGAAGCTCGGCCGCGAGAACGTTCCTTCGGAGAGCGCGACCGCCGTCGCGAAGCTCGAGGAAGCGGGCGCCGTCCTCCTCGGAAAGCTGAACCTTCTCGAGTTCGCGACCGGGAGCGGTACCGAGTCCGGCTTCGGCCCAACCAGAAACCCTTGGAACCAGGAGTACGAATCCGGAGGCTCTTCGAGTGGAAGCGGGGCGGCGCCGATCGCGGGGCTCGCGACGGTCGCGCTCGGGACCGACACCGGGGGCTCGATCCGGAATCCCTCTGGACGCTGCGGCATCGCCGGAATCAAGCCGACCTACGGCCGCGTGAGCCGGCACGGAGTCACGCCTCTCGCCTGGACCCTCGATCACGCGGGCCCGATGGCGCGGACCGTGAGGGACGTCGCGCGGTTCCTCGGAGTGATGTCGGGCCACGATCCGAACGACCCGGGAAGCGCGGACGAGGCGGTGCCCGATTTCGAGGCCGCGATCGAAAGCTCCGGGCACTCTGAAGGGAAAGACGTTCGCCGTCGCTCCGGAGCTCATGTCGCCGGTCGAGCCCGAGGTGCTTCAGGTGGTGGAAGAGGCCATCCGGCATCTGGAGGGCCAGGGCGCGCGCCGGATCGACGCCGCCATCCCTCATGCGGCTTCCGCCAATATCGCGGACGAGATTCTCATCGGCGCCGAGGCTGCCGTCTACCACGAACAGAACATGTCGCAGCCGGAGAGGCGCGCGCTGATCGATCCGGCGGTGCGGCTCTACGTCACCGCCGGCAGGATGTATCTCGCGACCGACTACGTGAAGGCCCAACGGGCGCGGCTGCTCCTTCAGAAGGAGCTCACCGAGGCGCTCTCCGGCGCCGACGTGCTGGTCGCGCTCAACGACCCGACTCTCACCGCGAAGCTCGGCGAGCCGACGCGGCTTCTGGGAAAGGAAGTGCGCTGGTTCGAGTACGGAACGGTGAATCTCGGAAACATCACCGGGTTTCCCGCGGCGACGGTTCCCTGCGGATTCGATTCGCGCGGCCTTCCCGTCGGCCTCCAGATCTTCGGACGACCCTTCGAAGAGGAGCGGGTGCTCGCGTTCGCCCACGCGTACGAACAGTCGACGGAATGGCACCGAAGACGGCCGAGCTTATAATTCTCCCCATGAGCACGCCCACGCCGAGCACGTTCAAGATCACCTACAGCAGCCTTTCCGCGCCTCCGGAGGAAATGCATCGGGAGTACGACGCCGCGATCGAGCGCGTCCGCGCCGGTCTCGGAAAGACGCACCCCATCTGGATCGGCGCGCGATCCGTCCAGAACCGGCCCACGTTCGAGAACCGATCGCCCATCGACCGAAACCTCCTCATTGGAAAGCACCAGGAAGCGACCGCGGCGGATGCGGAAGCCGCCATCGATACGGCGGTCGAGGCCTTCATCGGCTGGAGCCGCACCCCGTGGAAGGAGCGGGTCGCGATCCTTCGCCGCGCCGCGGAGCTCATCAGCGAGCGCCGGAACGAGCTCGCCGCTTTGATGACGCTCGAAGTCGGGAAGAACCGCTACGAAGCGCTCGCGGACGCCGAAGAGTCGGCGGATCTGATCCGCTATTACGCGCAGCAGGTGGAGGACGCCTCGGGGTTCGATCGGCCCATGGGAAAGCTCTCGCCGCGCGAGACCACCCGTGACATCCTGAAGCCGTACGGCGTCTTCGGAGTCATCGCGCCTTTCAACTTCCCTCTCGCGCTCGCTGCCGGCATGTCGGCGGGAGCGCTCCTCGCGGGGAATACGGTGGTCTTCAAGCCTTCGCCCGACGCGCCGACGACGGGGAGCCAGCTGTTCGAGATCCTGCGCGAGGCGGGGCTCCCCGCGGGAGCCTTCTGCTACCTCACCGACTCCGGCGCCGAGGTGGGTAAGACGCTCGTCGCGAGCCCGAAGGTCGCGGGCATGGTCTTCACCGGTTCGAAGAAAGTGGGCTTCGCCATCTACCAGAGCTTCAGCGCTGCGAAGCCGCGCCCGTGCTTTCTGGAGCTCGGCGGCAAGAACCCGACCGATCGTGACCGCGAACGCCGACCTCGAGAAAGCGGCGGAAGGGGTGATGCGGGGCGCTTTCGGCTTCTCCGGCCAGAAGTGCAGCGCGACCAGCCGGGTCTACGTGCATCGCGACGTCGCGTCGCGCTTTCGCGACCTTCTCGTCGGAAAGACCCGGAACCTCTCGGTCGGCGATCCCACCAAGCGCGAGAGCTACACCGGTCCGGTCATCAACCAGCGCGCCTACGACGCCTACCAGAGCTACGTCGAGGAAGCTCGCGCCAGCGGCGGGCGCATTCTCACGGGAGGGAAGGTCCTGACCGAGGGAGACCTTGCTCGGGGCTACTTCGTCGCCCCCACGGTCGTGGACGAGCTTCCCCGCGATCACCGCCTGTTCCAGGAAGAGCTCTTCGTCCCCTTCGTCGCTCTCGCGCCGGTCTCGTCGCTCGAGGAAGCCATCGAGGAATCGAACCGCGTCGAGTACGGTCTGACCGCGGGAATCTTCAGTGAGGACAAGAAAGAGGTCGAAACCTTTTTCGACCGAGTCGAGGCCGGGATCCTCTACGCCAACCGAGCAACCGGATCGACCACGGGCGCCTGGCCGGGCGTGAATCCGTTCTGCGGCTGGAAATCGAGCGGTTCGAGCGGCAAAGGCGTGTGCGGCCCCTACTACGTGCAGCAGTTCTTGCGCGAACAGAGCCAGACGAGCATCGAGTAGCCGTTTCGTCGAACGACAAACCCAAGAGATCGGTTACGACCAGGGTGTGTTCGGCAGCTTCGGATGAGGTTGTCTACAACACATCCGACCAGTTGGGAGAGGCCGCGAAGGCGGCATGAATCAGGCCCACGTGCGAGTACGCCTGTGGGAAGTTGCCCCACATACGGAGGTTCCCAGTCTCATAGTCCTCGGAGAGCAGCCCGAGCGGTGAGAGAGCGGACTGGACGCGGTCCATCACCGCCTTGGCCTCCCCATTCCGCCCCACGATTGCGAGCGCTTCCGCGAGCCAGAAGGTACAGATGATGAAGGCGACGGTCGGCTGCCCGAAACCATCGTCGAGAGAGTATCGGAAGAGCCAGCCATCCTTCGAAAGCTGTCGGCGGATGGCGTCGATCGTTCCGTTCAGCCTTCGATCGTCGATGGGCAGGAATCGCAGAGCCGCCATCTGAAGCAGAGCCGCGTCGACGTCGCTGCCTCGATAAGTCCCGGCGAAAACTCCGAGCTCCGCGTTCCACGCGTTCGAGACAATCTCGTCCTGGATGCGAGCGGCGGCCTCCCGGAACTCGCGCTCGGAACCGGTCGACTGGCGTGCGGCGATGCGAGCCATTCGGTCGGCTGCGGCCCAGGACATGAGGCTCGAGAAGGTTTGGGGCTTCCATTCCGTCCGATATTCCCAAATCCCGGCATCGGGGACGCCCGCGACGGCAATCGCCTTACGCGCCAGCCGCTCCACGAGATCCAGGGTCGCTTTGGAGCGTTCCGCGCTGAACCGCTCGTCCAGGAAGATCGGCGTCAACGCGAGCACCATTTCTCCGAAGATGTCGTTCTGCGAGTGCCGCGCGGCGCTGTTTCCGACCCGGACGGGCCCCTCCCCACCAAACCCGGGCCAGTCATCGAGGACGCGTTCCTCGAGATCCGATCTGCCGTCCACGCGGTACAGGGGCGCGAGCCTCAAGTCGGGGGCAGAAGCTGCGACGTTCAACAGGAACTCTGTGAAGTGCTCGCGCTCTTCGAACTGCCCCAAGAGGCGAAACGCGCCGATGACGTAGTAGGCGTCGCGCAGCCAGCAATAACGGTAGTCCCAGGTCCGGCCACTGCCGGCGGCTTCCGGAATCGACGTCGTCATCGCAGCCACGATGGCGCCTGTGTCCTCGAAGCAGTGAAGCTTGAGGGCCAGGGCGGAGCGGATTACCTCGCGCTGGTAGAGAGGCGGGATGTCACAGTGCTTCACCCAACGTCGCCAATAGCGCAGCGTCTCGCCGAGGAAGCGGTCGCAAAGCGGGGCCAGCGGCTCTTCGATGGGTGATCCCCAGGTGAGCGCCAGGTGCCGCCGAGCCGTCAAGGCGAACGGGCGGCCCGTCAGATAGGAAAGAGCGATGTCGGTCGTGAGCCGCAACGGGCTCGCGAAGCCTTCGAAGTGGAGATGGTTGGATCCCTGGAGCACGGCGGGCAAGGCTTTGGACCACCCGAGTCGCGGCTCGCATTCCACGCGAACCAGGGGTGTTCCCTCTAGGGGCTCGATGATTCTGAACAGCTCGGTCGGACGAAAGACCCGATCGTGTTGGAAGAAGCGGGGCGCGAAGTCCAGAAGACGGAACACACCGCTCTTCGTGTCGAACGTCGTTTCCAGTACGTTCGTGTTCTCGCAGTAGCGCTGAATCCCCGGGGTGCCGTCGGCGGGCCCGACGACGAACCGCCCCCCCGCGGCGTGGTCGACGAGAGTCGAAAAGACCGGCTCCGCATCGAAGCGCGGGAAGCAGCACCAGACGACTTCACCCGTGCGCTCGATCAATGCGGAGAACTGGCAATTCCCGATCAAGCCGAGGTCTTCGAGGCGCACCGCCGGAATATAGCGGATATTAGTTGTGTCTCCAACTAGTTTGTGCTGCAATACGATGTCATGCGCCGTGCCGTGCGTTTCGTTGCCGCATTGGTGATGTCTCTCGGGCTCGTGGCCTGGCTGGGGTCGGCCATCGTTCATCAGACCACGCGGTCGTGGTTCGAGAAGGACATCCGCCTGCGAGCACAGCTCGCGGTGAGCGGTGGCGCGTCAGACCCTCATCGCCCATTGGCACAGAGCGCAGCGAGCTGAGCTCCAGGGTTTGCTGGCAGAAATTTCCCACGACGAACGGATCATGGCGGCCGCCGCCTGTGATGCGGATCTGACCCTGCTCACGTCGACAAAGGACTACCCAAGCCAGCTCGACTGTGCCGACCTCGGATCGCACGTCCGCACGAACGAAGACGCGCCCGGACCGGACTGGACGGCGTGGAGCGACGTGGCGGCGCTTCCCGGCGGCGACGTTCACGTGAGCGCCATCCCGGTCATGGAGGCCGGGCTGCCTGTGGGATTCGTGGTACTGGTCCACGATCTGAGCTTTGTGCAGCGGCGAGAAGCGACGACGCGGCGATTCCTGCTGCTCGCCTTCGGAGTCCTCGCGCTCACCGCGGCGGTGGTGACGCTCGTCACCGCGCGGCTTTCCTGGCGCGGCTGGAGCGACGAGCTGCGGGGCTTCCTGCGAAGCGGAGGCGCAACGGCCCGAGTTCCAGCCGATCCTCCGGGACGTGCGCGATCTGGTCGACCGTATCGTCGCCGAGAAAGAGTCCGATCACGAAGGAGGGCCCTGGACTCCGCAACGGTTGAAGCACACTCTGAACCGGATACCTTCACGGTGAGAAGGTGGTCATCGTCGCCAATCGAGAGCCCTATGTGCACGAGCGGACCCAGGAAGGCGACATAGCGATCCTCCACCCTGCGAGCGGCCTCGTAACCGCCCTCGAGCCGGTCATGAGGGCCTGCTCGGGTGTGTGGATCGCTCACGGGAGCGGATCGGCGGACAGGGAAACCGTCGACCGGCACTCCCGCGTGCGGTGTTCCTCCGGGCGAGGAATCGTACTTGATCCGCCGGGTGTGGCTGTCCCCCGAGGAAGAAAAGGGCTACTACTACGGCTTCGCGAACGAGGGCCTCTGGCCGCTCTGCCACATCGCGCACGCCCGTCCGATCTTTCGCAGCGAGGACTGGAAGCACTACCAAGCGGTGAATCAGAAGTTCGCCGAGGCCGTCTGCGAGGAAGTGGATTCTGAGGATCCCATCGTCCTGGTTCAGGACTACCACTTCGCCCTCGCCCCACGTCTGATCCGCGAGCGCCTGCCCCGCGCCACGGTCATCATGTTCTGGCACATACCCTGGCCGAACTCGGCGCGCCTCGGCATCTGTCCGTGGCGCAACGCGCTGCTCGAAGGGATGCTGGGTGCGAGCATCCTCGGCTTCCACACGCAGTTCGACTGCAACAACTTCGTGGAGTCCGTCGACCGCTTCCTCGAGGCTCGCATCGACCGCGAGCAGCATGGCGTCGTGCAGCACGGACGGAGCACCCTCGTCCGTCCGTACCCGATCTCCCTGGAATGGCCCGTTCGGTGGTCTAGCACCACTCCTTCGGCAGCCGAATGCCGTCGCGCCTTGTGCGAACGATCTGAAGCTCCGCCCGGACGCGCTCATCGGAGTCGGAGTCGATCGGCTCGACTACACGAAGGGAGTCGAGGAGAGGCTGCTGGCCGTGGAGCGTCTGATCGAGCGCTTCCCGAAGTTCCGGAGGACGGTTCACCTTCGTTCAGCTAGCCGCGCCGAGTCGGACGGTGATCGAGCGATACCAGCAGTACAACGAGAGCGTCGAGCGGCTGGCGGCACGCATCAACGAGCGCTTCGGCGAGGGAGACTACCGTCCCGATCGTGCTGCTTCGACGCCATCACGAACCTCCGGCGGTGTTCCGCTACTACCGCGCCGCCGACGTCTGTTACGTCAGCAGCCTCCACGACGGCATGAACCTCGTCGCCAAGGAGTTCATCGCGGCCCGGGAAGACGAGCGGGGGGTCCTGGTGCTGAGCCAATTCACCGGGGCCGCCCGCGAGCTGACCGAGGCGCTCATCGTCAATCCCTACGACCTCGACGAGGCCAGCGACGCCCTGGCGACGGCCCTCAGTCTCTCCGTCGAAGAGCAACGCGACCGGATGCGCTCGATGCGGGCATTCCTCGCCGAGTTCAACGTGTATCGATGGGCCGGACGGATGCTCGCGGACGCGGCGCGCCTGCGCAGTCGTGACCGATTGACAGGCCGTCTCACAGACCACCTGGCCGCAGCCGCCGTACGATGAAAGACATACTCTCGCGTGGCGGCAGGGAGATCCTTCAACAGTTCGCCTGGTCGAACGTGCTCGTCGCCTTCGACTATGACGGAACGCTCGCCCCGATCGTCGCCGATCCGGAACGTGCGCTGATGCGCAAGACCACTCGCACACTGCTCCAGACGCTCACCAAGGCCTATCCGGTCGTCGTCATCTCGGGCCGCGCGCAGCCGGACGCCCTGCGCAAGCTGCGAGGAGCCGGCGTATTTCAGGTAATCGGCAACCACGGGATCGAGCCCCGCCATTCGGCCGAGCGCTACAGAACGGAGGTTCGGCGATGGCTGCCCACGCTCGATCGATGCGTGGCGCCGTTCCGGGGCGTGAGGATCGAAAACAAGATCTACTCGGTCGCGGTCCACTACCGACAGGCTCGAGAGAAGAAGAAGGGCGCGCGCGGCGGTCCTTGCGGCTGCCGCCGAGCTCGGAGCCGTGCGGGTGATCGGAGGGAAGCAGGTGATCAACATCCTTCCCGATCGGGGCCCCGCACAAGGGCATCGCACTCGAGAGCGAGCGCGATCGACTGGGCTGCGACACTGCGATCTACGTCGGCGACGACGAGACGGACGAGGACGTCTTCGAACTCGACCAACCGGGCCGCCTCTTGACGGTCCGCGTAGGCCGCGAGAACGGCGTCCCAAGCGTCGTACTGCGTGAAAAGCCAGGCGGCGATCGACGAGCTTCTGGCCGTGCTCCTGAGCCTGCGAGCAGGAACCGGACCTGGCCCTGGCGGCGCATTCGTGACGCGCCCAAGCGGTTTCGCTCTCGCCCCCGCGCTTCCGCACCTGGGCGATGTGCTGGACTTCATGCGGCTGATCTGGGCCGTAGATCATGCTCTGCAAAAGACGTCCAAGCGTATGAAGTCGGCCATCGGAGTCACGGGACCGCAGAGGCTGGTCATCCGGATCGTGGCGCGGTTCCCCGGCATTCCCGCAGGTCAGATCGCGACAACTGCTGCACGTGCATCCGAGCACGCTCACCGGGATCCTGAAGCGCCTCGAGCAGGCAGGGACTCATTCGCCGGCGGACGGACCCCAAGGACCACCGCCGGGCCTTCCTCGGGATCACGAAGAAAGGAAAACGTATCGACGCCGTGCGATCGGGAACGGTCGAAGCGGCCGTAGAACGGATTGTCTCCCGGACGCCTCGCGCGAAACTGAACAACGCCAGTGAGGTCCTGATCGCCGTGGCTTCGGCCCTGGGCGGCGAGGACTGATTTGGATGACGCATCCTCCCAAGAAACGGGGGCTCGTGGGCTTGATCCGCCTTCGCCAGCACTGCACATTCACCTGGCAGGGGTCAGAAGACGGAGGACCGCGAAGCGCCGAGGTCAGAGACACGCATTGTGCCGAGTGTGTGGCCGCGCTCCGCGAGTTGGGATACCGGCTGGTCAGCGAAGATCCAACAGATGCGCCGGTAGCGTAGCGGGGCCCGTCATCCGTCCTCGCCGTTCGCGGCCCGAGCCATGGCGGCCGCCACGTGATGCATGCTGATCAGGCCCAGCAGCTTTCTCGTGTCCTGACGACTTACCACCGGCAGCTCCGACACGCCCAGCCGGCCGAGCTTGACGAGGACGGTATCGAGAGCGTGATCCGGGTGCGCGTGCCCGAACGGTACCAGACCTCAGATCGACGAGCGTTCCTGCCTGCCTCGCGGGCTCTCAGTGCTCGAGTAATCTCCGCACCGTCGAGCATCCCGACGAGCCGACCTTCGCCATCGACGAGCGGGTAGGCATGATGCGACGCGTTGGTGCTCTGCAGGTGGAGGTGGGCCTCCTCGACGGTCCAATCTGCAGCGAAGGGTCACGATCTCCCGGGTCATCGCGGCGGCCACTCGGACCTGCCTCGAGGGGATGTCCGCCGGGGCGCGGAAGATGGAGCCCGTCCTGCATCAACAGCGCATCGTAGATCGGCATCGGAGAGAGCCGACGAGCAATCGCGTAGCTGGTGATGTTGGCGGCCATGAGCGGTAGGATCACGGAGTAGTTGTTGGTCATCTCGAAGATGATCACGATCGAAGTGATGGGAGCGCGCACGATTCCCGCGAAGACCGCCCCCATGCCAACAAGTACAAAGGCGCCCGGTTGGGTGACGGGATTGCCGGTGGCGGCGGCCGCGCAGACCCCGACGACCCCACCGAGCATTCCGCCGATGTAGAGCGAGGGGCCGAAGATTCCCCCCGACGAGCCGGAGGAGTAGGACACCACCGTCGCGGCGAGCTTGAAGACGCCCAGAATGAGCATGAGCTTCAAGGGCATCCCACCTTGGAGACCCGTCGCCAGCTGTTGGTACCCGACGCCGAACACGCTCGGAGACCCGGTCAGCCAGAGATGCGGACACGCCGAGCAGGCCGAGAGCGAGCCCTCCCGCGCCCGGGGCTGCCCACGCCGGAATCCGCCGCTGCGCCCGAAACCACGCCCGCAAACTCAGCAGCGAAACGTTGAATGCCACCGCCGCCACGCCCGACACGACTCCGAGCAGGAGGTAGAAGGGCAGCTCGCTGACGCTGTTCAGACGGTACGGCGGAACGCTGAAGAGAGCGTGCTCGCCCAAGAGCGACCGCTCGACGACCGACGCGATGACGGACGCGATGACGATGGACCCCATCGGCTTCGCAGCCGTGTCCCCGAGGATCTCTTCGAGGGTGAACGTCACCGCCGCGATCGGGGTGTTGAATGCGGCGGCGAGACCGGCAGCGGCGCCGACCGGTACCAGGCTCCGCAGCCCCTCTCGCGAGAGATCGAAGACCCTCCCCAGAAGCGATGCGATCGCCGCGCAGATCTGTACCGTTGGACCCTCGCGGCCAAGGCTCGCTCCCGTACCGATGTTCAGCGCTGGGAGGAGCATCTTGGCCGGGATCACCCGGGCCGGGATGCGTCCTCCCTTCAGGAGAAAGGCCGCCTTGACCTGGGGAATGCCGCTACCCTGCGCCTCGGGGGAATAGAAGTGGAGAGCCGCTCCCGACCAGCAGGCCCCCTAATGCCGGGACGAGGATGAGGAGGGGAAGGCGCCACGGGCCTGGTGTGCCGGCTACGCGATAGATGATTCCGCTCTGGCAGGATTCGAGCAGCCAATGAAACGCGACCGCGGCCAGCCCGCAGAGCCCGCCGATCAGGAACGTGAGGAGATGGAGTTTCTGGTTCTCCCGGAGCGGTACCCGGTTGAAGAAGCTTCGGAGTCTGACCTGGACCCGCCGCCATCTGACGCCGGTTCCCCTGCCGCTCCTCCCGGGATTCCGCCCATTCATGGCTTCGAGTACCCAACGATAGCAGGATTTTGTTTGAGCTCAAACCTTCACGCCGGTGTATCCTGGCGGTCAAGGAATGATGAGTCCGGTGACTCGACCCGGCTCCGGAGCGCGCTACGACTCCATCAGCGGCGCCTACGACATCATTGCGGGTCCCGCGGAGCGCAAAGCGCGAGGCCGGGGCCTCGATCTGTTGAGTGCCAAGTCCGGCGAACGCGTTCTGGAGATCGGCGCTGGGACCGGTCACGCGCTCGCGAAGTTGGCCCGAGCCGTCGGGCCCACGGGCCTGGTCTGCGGACTGGATGTTTCCGCAGGGATGCTGCAACGCGCTCGAGAGCGGCAGTCGCCCCGACAGCGACAAATTCACATCCAGCAAGGCGACGGCCGTTCCCTTCCGTACCTCGCCTCGACATTCGACGCAGTCTACATGAGCTTTACGCTCGAGATCTTCGAGCCAGAGGACATCGATCTCGTGTTGGCAGAGGTCAAGAGAGTCCTTCACCCGACCGGTCGCCTCGCTGTCGTTTGCCTGGCGACGGGCCAGCAGCGGCGTGTCCTGACCCGCGCATACGCGTGGCTACACTCTCGCTACCCCAACTTGATCGATTGCCGGCCGATCGACATTCTGCGTTACCTCGAGCGAAGCTCCTTCCGACCGACACGCATCGAAAGACTGACGCTCTGGTCTTTGCCCACCACGGCTGTGACTGCGCGATGGGTCGCGTCGACGCCCCGACGAGGGCTCAACCGTTCTCCGGCGGCTGCGGGGGCTCGGAGATGAGCAGCTCGCTTAGGCTCGTGATGCTCTCCCGAGTCCGGCTCGAGGGACCCGGGGCAATGCCTTTCGGGGATTCACCCTTGTCGAACGCGAGAAACGCGGCGACCAGGACGTCGAGGTCCGCCTCGCTCTCGTTGTCGAAAAAGCTCGCCCGCTCGACCACCGCCAGGCGGACCTGCTCGCCGAGCGCACCGGCGGCATCGTGCTCGGGAGCGAGCCGTAACGCTTCGCTCACGCGCAGCAGGCAGGCCGCGAGGTCGCCGGACTCGAAACGCGCGCGCGCGTCTTGATAGGTCTCCTCCGCCTTCGCCTCGTCCATCCGACGCGCGCCCGAGGAGGCCGGCTCTCCTCCTCGTTGGAGGCGCCAGAGCTCGATATCGATTCCGTCGCGAAGACCCACGAGAGCCATGAAGCTCAGGTCTTCGCGCGCCGAGGTCGTGAGCAGCCGCGCCGTCGAAGCTCCCGACTGCGGGGCCGTGGGATGCTCCGCGAGGGCGTTCCTGAGAGCTCGAGCCTTCCCCTCGACTTCGTGGCGGAGCTCGGATTTCTGCCGCTGGAGCTGTCGTCCAAACCGCATGACGTCGTGGAGGAGCTCGTCGACGGTGCCGTAGCGCTCGTCGATTTTCTTACGCATCATCCGGGACAGGAGTCGACTCAGCTCCGAAGCGACTTCCGGGGTCAGGTCCCGGAGCGGCGCGGGCTCTGCGCTGAGGATTCGGTCGAAGACCTGGGGAAGCGTGGCGGCGTCGAAGGGCTTCTCTCCCGTCAGAATCTCGTAGAAGAGCGCACCGAGCGAGAAGATATCGGAGCGCGGGTCCGCTTTTCTCCCCAGAATCTGCTCCGGAGACATGTAGTGGGGCGAGCCCATGACCTGTCCGGTCGCGGTGAGCGTCGACTGCGAAATATGGGCGAGACCGAAGTCGAGGAGCTTTACCTCCCCTTCCTCCGTCAGGAAAACGTTTCGCGGCTTGACGTCTCGATGGACCACACCTTGTCGATGCGCGTGGGCGAGGCCCCGGCCGACCTCGACCAGAATACGGATCTTCCTTTCGAGCGACAGGTGCCGGCGCGCGCGGAGCCTCGTGCACAAGTCCTCGCCCCGCAGGAGCTCCATGACGATGTAGACGCCGTCCGTCTCGAGGCCGAGCTCGAACACCGTGACGATGTTCCGGTGCTCGAGCCTTGCGATCAGCCGAGCCTCGCGGAGGAATCTTTGAATGGATTCCTCCTTGTGAACGCCGTCGACCGTCTGCTTCTTGATCGCCACCTCGCGCTCGAGAATGGGGTCGATGGCGCGGTACACGACGCCCGTCCCTCCCTTCCCGAGCTCGCCCAGAATGGCGTACTTCCCGATGGTCTTCATCGATCACTTGCTCTCGAGCGCGACTACCCCGTCCCATCCCGGAGGAGGCTCACGCCGGTGGCTCAGGATGTGCGACGTCAGGAAATCCTTTCCCTGGTCCCACGGCGGAACTTCATGAAGGAGCGCGAACGCTTCGTTCCACTCACCGGCCTTGAAGGCATCGAGCGCTCTCTCGTAGAGCGCGACGCCGGCGTCGTCGAGAAGGTTCGGCTCGCCCCCCTTCGGCAGGAGCTCGCTCACCGTGACCGCGCGGTCCATGCCGTAGGGCCTCAAGGTCGCGAGCCTGCGGAACCGGAGATCGCCGCCGGCTTTCGAGCCCCGCGCGCGGGAGACGGTGTTCTCGTCCGCGAGGATGGGTACTCGAAGCTGCTTCGTGATCCCCTCGAGCCGCGACGCCAGGTTCACCACCGGTCCGAAGACGTCGATCTTGAACTGCCCCGCCGTCCCGAGCCTTCCCGCGACCGCGACTCCGGTCGCGATCCCGATACCGCAGCGGAAACCCGAAAGGGGGTCGGAAGAGCTCATCGCCGCCGCGGCGAATCGCTCCCGGATTTCGACCGCGGCGCGGCAAGCCTGGATTGCGGAGGTGCCGTCGTCGAGCGGCCATCCCCAGAACGCGAGAGCCGCGTCGCCCTGAAAGTCTCCGATGACGCCCTGGTGGGAGTGGATGCACTTGGTCATCACGTCGAGGGCGTGGCTCACGCGGTTCAATAGCCCCATGAGGTCGTCGCGGGATTTCTCCGCCTCGCGGCTGAACCCCCGGAGGTCGCAGAACAACACCGTCACTTCGGTCTGACGCGGCTCGAGCGCCTTCTCCCCTTCCGCGCTCGAGAGCATCGGGAGCGTCACCGGCGAGAAAAAGCGGCCGAGCGTCGCCTGCTGCCGCTGAAGGGACCGGAAGTCGCGCATCGCGCCGAGCAGATCCGCGACGAGCTCGGTGAATTTCACGTCGGGGCGGAGATCGACCCGCCGGTCCCCGGATTTGCCGGCGACGTATAACCCCCACCCGGCGCAGGCTTCTCCCGGTACCGGAGTGCAGAACGCCCAGTCGAGCGACTCCGCGATGGTGTACTCGGGAACGTCCTCGGAGACGCCGCCCCACAGGCTTCGCACGCTCTGCCGGCGGTGCTCCACCGCGTCGACGATGAGTCGTTTGCTCGGCTTGAACTCGGCCGTCGTCGCGCTCTTGCTGTCCCAGTAGAAGACCTCGACCCGATGGTCCGTCCCGAGGACCCGGACGATCGCCGCCGCGCCGGCGTCCGGAATCGCGGCGAACAGAAGGAAGACGAGCCGGGAGAAGAGCTCCTCGTCGGAAGCGGCGTTCCGCAGCACGTCCGGAAGAGTGGCGAGGACCTCGATGCGTTGATCGGGATCGCGGTAGCGGGTATCGCGCATCTCCGCCATGGTGTAGCCCACGATCTCGAGAGGCGTCGGATCGTCGCTCGCGACGCTGACTCGATCCTCGGACAGTGTGAACGTCGTCTCCCCCACGACGAAGTGCTCTCCGAGGACCATGGAGAAGGAGGTCTTTTCCTCGCCCTTGAAATAGATCGGGTTCTTGGAATCGGCGGCCCGAGCGACTTCGAGCCGTCCCCTCGCCCACTTCAGGTCGGCCTGGTTCCGGGAGAGCTTGCCTTCCCATGGGACCTCGAAAGGATCGAAGGCGGTGTCGTCGGATTCGGGCCGACGGCCGAGTCGAACCGGTCTCTCCGGACGGATGCCGGCAGCGCTTTTCTTCCGCACCGGGTCCACGCGCGACGAGCTTCGGCATGACGAAATCAGAGTCCGAGCGACAGGATGCCCTTCGGTCGAGCCGAAGAGGGCTCCTCGCGGATGAGACGGTAGAGAAGCGCCCAGAGCCCGACGACCACCGCGAGTCCGAGCCCGGCTCCGAGCCAGGCGAGGGTCGCGAAGCGCTCCGACAAGCTCGTTATCGGAGACATGGCGAGGACACGGTCGTGCTCCACGATGGTCATCCAGTCCGGGTTCTCCCGGAAGCGGACCCTCGCGGCGAAATACGCGCGGCCCGCGCGAAGCGGGTCGAGGTAACTGTCTTCGCGCCCGCTCTCGCTCGCGACGAGCCGCTGCACTCGCTCGGAATCGAAATAGTCCTTCGCGGCCGATGGGAAGCGCCGCCGGACTCGGCGGGACAGGGATGTCGGACGAGCTGGCCGCGGTTCAGGAGGACGGCGAAACGGTCGGGACATCCCGTCTCGTTCCGGGGACCTTCGGCTTCCGCAATCCACTCGTTGAAAGTCGCGAGATGCACCGTCGCGGCCATGACCCCGAGGACGCGCGTGCCGTCTTCCGAGACAGACCGGACTCGCGACACTCACGACGAGAGGTTTCCCCGAAGCCGTGCTCTCGAAGGCGAGAGAGACTCCCGTCTCCTTCCGCGGCATCGCGGCCGGGGCCGCCTCCGGTGCCACGTCCTCGACTCCCGGAGAACCATTCGCGGTACGCGTAGCGCGAGCCGACCACCCGCTCGTCGAAGGGCGTGCGCGCGAGGACGACGGCGTTCGCGTCGGCGATGACCCAGTTGTGGATGTGTCGGTCGCGATAGCTCTGATAAAGAGCGTCGGTTCGGCTTTGGAGGCTCGACCTGGCGGCGCCGTCGGCGCGCTCCAGAAGTCGGACCAGGTCGGCGTCGACCGTCTCCCGCTCCACCTGCCGCTTCACGGCGGAGAGGTTGCGATCGACCACGGCGGCGATGAGGTCCGCGTAGCCTTCGGCAGCTCTCGAGGGTTTGCTCGGTGAGCGCGGAGCTCGCGCGGGAGACCGCCTGGTGCTTGGCCAAAAGGCCCACACCCGTGAACGCGGCGAGAAGCGCGAGAGGACCCAGTAGCCCGAGGACCACGAGAGGCTTTCTCGTCGCGCGGCGCTCCCGGACGGCGAGAGATTCGAGAACCTGTGGGCACGTTCTCGAACCGCTTCTCGGGATCCTTCTCGCAGACATCGATCGACGATGTCGGCGAGCGCGCGATCGACTCCCGCGGCTCGATGATGCTCCGTGGGCGGCGGCGATTCGTCGATGAGCCTCTTGTAGCGCTCGATGCGCTCGCGCGTGGAGCGGCTGCTCGAGAGCTCCTCGCTTCCCGACGCGCGCGCGAAGGGCGGCTTTCCGGTGAGCATGGTATACGCGAGCGCCCCGAGCGAGTAGATATCGGAGCGCACGTCGGGCCGGGCGCTCGCGTCCGCCTGCTCGGGGGCCATGTAGAAAAGCGTCCCGACCGCCGGTCCCGCTTCGCTGCTGAGCCGCGCCTGGCCGAAATCGGCGAGGCGGATCTGACCGTGATCGTCGAGGAGCACGTTCGCCGGCTTCAAGTCGCAGTGCAGGATCGCCTTGCCGTGGAGGTAGACGAGCGCTTCGGCGACTTCGCGGACGACGCCGACGGTGTCGCGCACCGGAAGCGTGCGGCCGGTGAGCCGATCCGCGAGCGAGCCCCCGGGCAGGAACTCCATCACGTAGTACGGAGGGTCCGCATCCCAGCCGACGTGAAGGAGGTGCACGACGCGCCTTTCCCCCACCACCTCGACCAGTTTTCCCACCTCGCGTTTCAGGAGCGGCCAGTCGAGGCCTTTGAAGCGGGAGAAGAACTTGATGGCGACCTTGCGGCCGGTGTTCTTGTGGATGGCGAGCCACACCTCGCCGTAGGAGCCGGCGCCGAGCTGGCGCTCGATTTCATAGCCGGGGACTTCGGGGCGCGGAGGGTCTCGCTTCGGCCTTGGAACGGGCACGCTCCGCGTCGTCCTGAACGACGGTCTGGTCGAAGCTGTCCGCCCCAACCTCTTTACCCATGGAGAACAGATTCTACGACAGAAGGCGAATTCGTTGACTCCGGAGGCGAGGGGCGTATCCTCGCCGGAAATCGCGTCCCGACGCGGACAGGAGGCGACATGGAAATCGATCGTCGTGCCTTCATCACGAGTGTGGGCGGGGCCGCCGCCCTCGCCGTCATGACCGCGGAGCAAAAAGCCGATGCCCTCGAGCACTACATGCAGCAGCAGCTCGACGAGCCGGCGAAGTTCCCCTCGGTTGCCGATCTGGAGGCCGAGAACCAGGATCTCGGCCGCACCAGCCGGCGCGGCGCGGGGAACCTCTTCGTGCCAGAACCGCGAAGGAAAGCTCCGGCCGATCGAGAAGATGCCGGCGAAGCCGACGCTCCTCGACTTCTTCCAGTACCGCTTCGCGCCGGCGAACCACGTGCTGCAGAGCGCGAATCGCGCCCTGAAGACAGGAATGCGGGAGGAGATCATCCTCGCCTGCCTCCTTCACGACGTGGTGCTGAACATGATCCACCCCGACCACGGGTGGTGGGGCGCTCAGCTCGTCGAGCCGTACGTGCCGGAGATCACCACGTTCGCCATTCGCTACCATCAGACGCTGCGCTTCTATCCGGACGCGGAGTTCGGCTACGAGTACCCGGACAGCTACTTCCGCCTGTTCGGTGAGGACTACCAGCCGGAGCCGTACCTGCAGCGCACCTACGATTTCGTTCGCAACCACAAGTGGTACGAGCATCCTCGGCTCGTGACGGTGAACGACCTCTACGCGTTCGATAAGAACGCCGTCGTGAGCATCGATCCCTTCGTCGACGTCATCGGGCGCCACTTCAAACAGCCGGCCGAAGGCCTCGGCTGGGACGACACGCCGTCGTCGCACATGTGGCGGACGATGATCTGGCCGGATCGTCCGCTGTAAGTGGTACTTCCGTTCTGTCCTGCTGCTGGCGACCGTCACGGAGCCGCCTGACGTCTCCAAGGGTCTCGAGATTCAGGTCAAGAGCCTGGAGCGTGCGACGAACGTGAGCCTTCAGGACTGCCCGCCGGGGGAAAACACCGTGCGGGCGGTGATCCGGCCGGTCGAGGAGAACGAGTTCGTGACGGTCGGCATCGACGTGAAGGTTCTCCCATCGTTCGCGCCCGCTCCCGCTTCCGAAGCCCGTGCTGTACGACGCAGCGGACAAGCCCTACAAGACGGCGCAGGCGTTCGGCGACCTTACCTCGTCCTCTTCGCACTCGTGCAGCTTTTCTTTCCGCGTTCCCAAGGGCACGAAGGTGTCCCGCTTCGCGATCGGGGAAGCCTCGTTCGACCTCAGCGCGCAAGAAAAGTAGATTCGGGCTCTGGATAGGCCTATTCGGACTACTAGCGCATGCCTACGTCCCAAAAAAGCGGTGTGAAGCGAAGAGTGTTCTTCATCGACGAGCGCCGGCTCCGGCAGGCAAAGAAGGCGCTGGGCTTGTCGACGGACGCGGAAGTGGTGCGCGAAGCGATTGACCGAGTGGCCGAGATGGAGGAGTTCTGGGAATTCATGAGGAGGACAAGGGGAATCCTCGAGCCCGGAAGCGTGAAGACTCCTTAGCGAGCGCTTGACATACCAGACATTTGTCTGGTATCGTTCCTTCATGCCGGCGACCCCTCCGGGAGAAACGAGAGCCCGCGTCCTCGAGTACGTGCAGAAGCGGCTTCTCGAGGGCCGGCCTCCCACGATCCGGGAAGTCCAGCAGGCGTTCCGGTTCCGCGCGGTCGAGACGGCGCGCGCGCATCTCGAAGCGCTCGTCCGGGAAGGACGGCTTTCGAAGCGAGAGGGCGAGTCCCGCGGGTTCGAGCTTCCGCTCCCGCGTGGCTCCCAACTCCCCCGGCTCGTCCCCATCCTCGGACGGGTGCAGGCCGGAGCGCTCTCGACCGCGGTCGAGGATTTCGAGGGCTATGTCCCGGTCGAGAGTCGAAGCTCCGACGAAATCTTCGCGCTACGGGTGCGCGGCGAGAGCATGACCGGGGCCGGGATCTTCCCCGGAGATCTGGTTCTCGTGCGTCGTCAGGATACGGCGCGCTCGGGAGAGATCGTGGTGGCGCTCGTGGAAGACGAGGCCACGGTAAAGCGTCTCCGGATTTCCCGCAGCCAAGACTCGAGCTTCATCCGGAGAACCCGGCTTTCGAGGTCATCGTTCCGAAGCGCGGCGAGTGCAGGATTCTAGGAAAGGTCATCGAGGTTCGCAGGTTAATAGGTCCCATTGAGTAAAGCGCGATGGCGAGCCCAAGACCGTTTTCGACCGGACTCGTCTCCTCCGATTGGCCCGCCTCCGATGTCTTCGGACTCGATCCTCTCGCGGGACGGCTCGTCGAGATCTCGGGGTATCGCGCTTCCGCGAACCTGACCGTCGCCTTCGGCCTCGTCCTCGAAGCCCAGAAGAAGGACGAGCCCGCCGCCTGGGTGACGCTCTCTCGAAGCACGTTCTTCCCGCCCGACGCAGCGGAGTCCGGGATCGATCTCACCCGGCTCGCGGTGGTGCGGGTCGAAGGAGGAATCGCCGCCTGCCGGGCGGTCGTCGAGCTCACCCGCTCGGGCGGCTTCGGGCTCGTGGTCCTCGACCTCGGTCCGGCCGCTCTTTACGAGAAGCTTTCCAAGCCCGAGCCGAGCGCTCGGCGCCTTTCGAAGAAGCGCGCGGGTCTCTCCGTTCCCTTCATCACCAAGCTCGTCGGCCTGGCGCAGAAGACTTCGACCGCGGTCGTGGTGCTCACCGAGAAGACGCGCGAGTCGAGCTCTCTCAACTCCCTCATCTCTCTCCGCTGCGAAGCGCGGCGAAATCCCGACAAACCCTGTGAGGTCGAGATCGATGTACTCAAGGACAAGCGCCGTGGACCGGGACGTCGTTACCGCGAGGTGTGCCGTGCGCCGGCTGGCCTGCGTTGACCTCCCCGCCTTTCCCCTGCAGCTCCTGGCGCAGCAGAACCCCGCCTGGCTCGAAAAGCCCATGGCGGTGGTGGCCGAAGAGAAGCCTCAGGCGTTTCTTCTCTGGGTGAACGAGAAAGCGCGCGCGCTCGGAATCCGCCCCGGACACCGCTACGCCGCCGCGCTCGCGCTTTCGCCCGAGCTTCGCGCGGGAGCGGTGAGCGAGGCCGAGGTCGGGAAAGGCGTCGAGAGACTCACCGAGATCCTGAGGCGCTTCACTCCCGACGTCGAGCCCGCGGGCATTCCCGGCCTCTTCTGGCTGAACGCCTCGGGGCTCGAGCGCCTCTACCCTTCTCTCGATTCCTGGGCGGATGCGATTCGCGAAACGCTCCGGGTCTCGAAGTTCTACGCGTCGGTCGCCGTCGGGTTCACCCGCTTCGGGACCTACGCCGTCGCCCGCGCCTATCGCGGCGCCCGCGCCTTCGAGAGCATCGAGGAAGAGGAGACCGTGAGCCGAAGCGTTCCTCTGGCGAGGCTCGACATCCCTCCCGACGCGCAGGAGACGTTTCTCAAGCTCCACATCCGCACGGTGGCGGACTTCCTTCGACTGCCGCCCAAAGGACTCTTGAAGCGATTCGGACCCGAGGTGCACGATCTTCACCGGCTCGCGGCCGGCGAGCTTTTCTCGCCTCTCTCAGCCGAAGCCCGAGGAGGAGATCTTTCTCCGAAAGATGGAGCTTCCCGCGCCGGAGACGGAGGCCGAGAGGCTTCTGTTCTTCGTCAAGCAGCTGCTCGACGATCTGCTGAAGGAGCTCTACGGGAAGAGCCTCGCCCTCGTGAAGCTCCATCTGAGGCTCTCGCTCGACGACCGGAACGTCCTCGAAGAGACGCTTCGGCCCGACGAGCCGTACTCTGAACGGACCGCTTCTTCTCGGCCTCGTGCGGCTGCGGCTCGAGACGCTGAAGCTCGAAGCCGGCGCCGTCGAGCTCGACGTCCGGGCGGACGTCGGCGCGAAAAGCGTTCGAGCAGCTCTCTCTCATCGTGGAGAAGCCGAAGCGGGATCCCAAGAGCTGCAACCGGGCCTTCGCGCGCCTTCGGGCGGAGCTCGGAGACGGAGCGGTGGTTCAGGCGCCGAGCTCCGGGACGGCCATCTTCCCGCTTCGAGGTTCGAGTGGAGCCCGCTCGCGGCCTTGCCGGAGAAGAGCGCGGCTCCCGAAATCGATCCGGGCGCTCCCTCGTCCGGCGCATCTACGAAAAGCCCATGGTGCTCCCGCCGCGCTCGCGCCACGAGCCCGACGGCTGGCTCCTGCGGGGGCTCGAGTTCGGTCCGGTGCGCGACTTTCTCGGCCCCTACATCCTCTCGGGCGGCTGGTGGAGGCGCACCGTCGAGCGCGAGTACTACTTCATCAAGATGCAGCAGGGGGACGTGTTCTGGGTGTTCTTCGATCGCCAGAGACGGCGGTGGTTCCTGGAAGGCCGAGTCGAATGAAAAACAAAACATAACGCAAAGGCGCAAAGGAGCAAAGGCGCAAAGATCGGATTGCCATCCCTCTGCGTCTCTGCGCCTCTGCGTTAAATGTCTTCTCTTCCCTACGTCCCCCTCTTCTGCAAATCCAACGGCTCGTTTCTCGAAGGGGCGAGTCATCCCGAAGAGCTCGTGGAGGAGGCGCACCGTCTCGGGCTTCGCGCTCTCGCCCTCACCGATCGCGACGGGGTCTACGGCATCGTGCGCGCCCACGTCAAAGCGCTGGAGCTCGGAGTCCACCTCATCGTCGGATCGCAGGTCACCGTCGACGACGGAGCCACTCTCGTGCTCCTCGCGAGCATCTCACGAAGGCTATCGAAACCTCTGCCGCCTCGTGACCCGCGGGCGTCGGCGCTGCGAGAAGGGAACCTCGCGGGTCTCCTGGCTCGAAGTCGCCGAGCATCAGGAGGGCCTCCTCGCTCTCTGGATCGGAGAGGGACCGCTCGATCTTCTCAAGGAGGCTTTCGGCGAACGGCTCTACGCTCTCGCCACCCGGCATCGCCGCGATCTCGACGTTCCCCACGAGAAGCGCCTTCGCGAGGAAGCGGGCCGGTGCGGCGTTCCCGTGGTCGCGGGCATGGAGGTGCTCTACCACCATCGGGAGCGGCGCGACCTTCAAGACGTTCTCACCGCGATCCGGAACGGGACCACGGTCAGGACCGCGGGGAGGCTCCTGAAGCCGAACGCGGAGTACGCGCTCAAGACGGAGATCGCCTTTCGCGATCTCTATGCCGACGATCCGCGAGCGGTCGAGCAGGACCCTCGAGGTCGCCGAGCGCTGCGAGTTCTCGTTGAAAGACGTCCGCTACCGCTATCCCGCGGAGAGGCTTCCCGAAGGAAGCACCACCTCGGCCTGGCTCGAGCATCTCACCTTCGAAGGCGCGCGGTGGCGCTACGGAGGCGAGGTCTCCGACGGCATGCGCCGGCAGCTCCGGAAGGAGCTCGACCTCATCCAGGAGCTCGACTACGGCGGCTACTTCCTCACGATGTACGAGATCGTCCAGTACTGCCGGAGGAACGAGATCCTCTGCCAGGGGCGCGGCTCGGCGGCGAACTCCGCCGTCTGCTACTGCCTCGGCATCACCGCCGTCGATCCGGTGCGGATGGGGCTTCTCTTCGAGCGCTTCCTCTCGAGGGAGCGGGCGGAGCCTCCGGACATCGACCTCGACATCATGCACGAGCGGCGCGAGGAGGTGATCCAGTTCGTCTACGCAGAAGTACGGGCGCGACCGGGCGGCGATGGTGGCGAACGTGATCCGCTACCGGGCGCGCTCGGCGGTGCGCGACGTGGGAAAGGCGCTCGGGCTCTCGGAGACGAGCCTCGACCGGCTCGCGAAGCTCCTCTCCCACTACGACGGACCCGACCGCCGAGAGCGTTCCAGCAGGCGGGGTTCGACCCGAGACTCCCGGATCATCAGAACCTTCTCCGGCTCGCGAACGAGATCCTCGACTTCCCCCGGCACCTCTCGATCCACCCCGGCGGTTTTCTTCTCGGCCACGAGCCGGTCCACCAGATCGTGCCCATCGAGAACGCCACCATGGAGGACCGCACCGTCATCCAGTGGGACAAGGACGACATCGAGGCCCTCGGCCTCTTCAAGATCGACCTCCTGGGGCTCGGCGCGCTGACCCAGCTCGACCTCTGCTTCCGGCTCCTGCAGGAGCACCGCGGCATCGATCTCAGCATGGCGACCATCCCTCCCGACGACGAGAAGACCTTCGACATGATCTGCCGCGCGCGACACCGTCGGCGTGTTCCAGATCGAGAGCCGCGCGCAGATGGCGATGCTTCCGCGCCTGCGGCCGCGGAACTACTACGACATCGTCATCGAGGTGAGCATCGTGCGGCCCGGTCCCATCACCGGCGGCATGGTGCATCCTTACCTGCGGCGCCGGCGCGGAGAAGAGCCGGTCACCTACCCCCACGAGATCCTGAAGCCGGTCCTCGAGAAGACGCTCGGCGTTCCGCTCTTCCAGGAGCAGGTGATGCGGCTCGCCGATCGTGGCCGCGGACTACACGCCGGGCGAGGCCGACCAGCTCCGGCGCGACATGGCCGCCTGGAGGAGCACCGGCCGCATCGAGCGGCACCGCGAGAAGCTCGTGACCCGCATGCAGGCGAAGGGCATCGCGCTCGAGTTCGCGGAGCGGGTCTTCCAGCAGATCAGCGGCTTCGGCGAGTACGGGTTTCCCGAAAGCCACGCCGCGAGCTTCGCCCTCATCAGCTACGCGGCGTCGTATCTCCTCTGCCACTACCCGGCCGAGTTCATCTGCGCCCTCCTGAACGCGCAGCCCATGGGCTTCTACTCCCCCGCGACGATCGTCGACGACGGGAAGCGCCACGGCGTCGACGTTCCTGCCCGTCGACGTTCGCGAGAGCGACTGGGACTGCGCGATCGCGCGGAGGCGAACAAGCCGGGTGCGCATGGGTCTTCGCTACGTGAAGGGCTTGAGCGAAAAAGCCGACGGCGAACGCATCGTCGCCGCGCGAACGGCGGCGCCCTTCACGTCGATGGAGGATTTCTCGAAGCGGGCGGGAGTCGGCGAGAAAGCCCTCGCCGCCCTCGCGAGCGCGGGAGCGTTCGACGGCCTCGAGCCCACGAGACGATCGTCTCTATGGAAGGCCCGCGGGCTTCGCAAGGACGACCCGGACGTCTTCCTCTCCGTTCCCGAGGGCGAGGTCTCTTTCGACGAGCTCCACGAGTTCGAGAGGATCTCCTGGGACTACGAAGCGTCGTCTCACAGCACCCACGGCCATCCGCTCGCTCCGCTTCGCGGAGCCTTGAAGGCCCAGGGGCTCCCCGACGC
Source organism: uncultured Acidobacteriota bacterium (assembly GCA_963820855.1). Lineage (GTDB taxonomy): Bacteria > Acidobacteriota > Vicinamibacteria > Marinacidobacterales > SMYC01 > DAISKN01. The sequence continues at coordinate 10,423 of CAWGBY010000025.1, read as the reverse complement.
CCGGACGGTCGCCCGCATGACGAACGGACGCCGCGTCCGCTACGCCGGGCTCGTCATCTGCCGCCAGAGACCGGGCACCGCCTCCGGCGTCACCTTCATGACCCTCGAGGACGAGACCGGCTTCGTGAACCTCGTCATCTGGTCGCAGAAGTTCTCGGAGTACGCCCTTCTCATCAAGACCACGACGTTTCTCGGAGCGACGGGGAAAGTCCAGGCGGAATCGGGAGTGGTCCACCTCGTGGTCGAAGAGCTCTGGAAGCCGAGGCTCACTCTCGAGCCTTCGAGGGTGAGGAGTCGGGATTTTCACTGAGCGAGCCGCTCTCAGGAGCCCTACTCCTTACCCCTTATGGTTCCCGCCGTACGTGCGGGCTAGCGTTGACCATTACCAACGCGCGCGCCATAACTCGAGGAGGTGATTTCATGACGACGAGTCGCAACCATTGCCGCACTCCTATCGCTCTCTTCACGGTCGCTCTCGCGCTCTCTCTCGTCGCCTGCGACGATGACACCCCGACCTCCGGCGGCAATACCACCACCACGACCACCTCCCCACCGACGTCGAGCGGGGAGGCCTTTCTTCGCGCCGCGCCTTTCACCTTCGACGCGCGCAACGTCGACGTCGTCGTCGGGAGCCAAACCATCTCCGCTCTGTCCTACCTCGAGGTGAGCGGCTATATCGAGCTCGACCCGGGCGAGTATCGCGTTCAGTTCTTCCCCGCCGGCAGCCGGACGACGTCCATCGCCGAAATCTCGGTGGACCTCGACGACGACGACGCGGTCACGGTGGCCCTCGTCGGACTCTCGGCTCCTTCGATCAGCGTTTTCGAGGATGACCGCAGCGATACGGGCTCCGAGGCCGGAGTGAGCCTGGTGAACACGGTGCCCGACTTCCCGGCGCCCTTCGACGCGCGAGTCATGAACGGGCCGACGCTCTTCGCTGGCGTCTCGTACCTCGAGGCGACGGATGTGACGGAAGTCATCGCGGGCGACTACAACATCGAGCTTCTTCGCGGTGGAACGAACGAAGTCGTGACGACCTCGAGGAACAACGACTTCGCGAGCGGCACCAACTACACGCTCTTCGCCGCAGGGAGTCTGACCCATGGGGATATTCAAATCGTAGTGGCGAGCGACGCGCCGTAAGAGGTTGAAAAAGCCGAAAACAAACGGGAATTCTCGCTCGCTTGCTTTCACCTGCTCGAGTAGGCCAATGTAGAGAAGGAGGATAGCGCGCCGACCGGCGGAGATCCGGATGTATTTGGACCATTTCGGTCTCGTTCAAAATCCGTTCACGCCGCTGTCGACCGCCTCCGGTCCGTTTCGAAGCAAGGAGCTCGAGGAAGCTCTCGCGCACTTTCAGTACGCCCGGATGAACCGGGAGAGCTTCTTCCTGCTGGTGGGAGAAGTCGGCACGGGAAAGTCCACAGCCGTGCGCGCGATCGTCGATTCTCTGGGCCCGGAGTTTCCCGTGGCGGTCTTGAGGCATACGCGTCTCGACGCCCGAGAGCTCCTCGAGGAGGTGCTGCGTCAGTTCGGCGTCCCGAGCCGCGGCCCGAGCTCCAAATCCCAGCTCCTTGGGCGGCTCGAGAGCCTTCTTTCGGAGTCGGCCCTGGAGTTGCCCGCGGTTCTGATCCTCGATGAGGCCCATCTTCTCTCCCAGGCCGCTCTCGAGGAAGTTCGGCTCCTCTCGAACCTGGAGAAAAGGGACCGACCGCTGCTTCAGATCTGCCTCGTCGGTCAGCCGGAGCTGCTGGAACGGCTGCGCCAGCACGAGCTCCGGCCGCTTCGTCAGAGAATCGGCGTCCGCTACGTCTTCTCCAATCTCACTCGGACCGAAACTCGCGAATACATCCGATACCGTCTCGCGGCTGCCGGTTCCGCGCAGCCCGCCGCGATTTTCTCCGACGACGCGTCGGATGCCGTGCATGAGCTGGCCGAGGGTCTTCCTCGTGAGATCAACGTCGTCGCGGGCCAGGCCATGGTCAATGCGTACCTCGAAAATGCGCCGGTCGTGAAGCGCCGGCACGTGCGCACGACGAAGCACGACTATGGATTCGAAGGAGTCCGCGTCGCGCAATCCTCGGCACCCGAGCCCGTTCCGGTGAGCTCTCCCGCTCCCGTGCCTCAGCCGCTGCTCCGGCCAGAGTCCCAGCCGGTGGCACCACCACTGCCCCGGCCAGAGTCCCAGCCTCTGTCCCGGCCATTGTCCCAGGCGATGGCCGAGTCATTGCCCGAGCCGGCCGCGACCGACCCGGCGGATTTGCTGCTCGAGGATGACGATTTTTCGATTTTCGAGGAACAACCGACCCCCAGCCGTAAGCGGACCTTGGCACTCACCGCAATCGTGGCGATGGGGGTTCTCGCGGCCATTGCCCTACTGGTCTATCCGAGGGACGTGAAGAGCAAAGTGGTTCCCGATGCGGTTCCCCGGCCGGGTCCCGCGAGCTCGACAGTTCCGAAAGAGCCTCCGCAGTCTGAAAGCGCCTTGACGCCGGCCCCGGAGCCGCCGCCGTCCGAAAGTGCCCCGACGCCGGCTCCGGAGCCGCCGCAGCCGACCACGAGCGCCCTGCCGGAGCCCGAGCCGGAACGGGAAAGGCGAGAACCGCCACCGCGCATCGATCCCGCGCCGCAGGCAATCTCGATCGCACCGCAGCCGGTCTCCCGTGCCGCCACCGCGGCCGACCGTTTAGAGCGCGGCACATGGCTCGCACGGAACGGAAGCCTCGATGAGGCCATCGCCGCCTTCCGTGAGGCGCTCGCACTCGAGCCCGGCTACGTCGACGCCTTGTACAACCTCGGCGTGACGCTTCTCGATAAAGGAGAGCTCGGAGAGGCGATCGAGACCCTTCAAAGAGCGACGGCGGAATCGCCGAATCACGGTCTGGCGCAGCGCTCCCTGGGAATCGCGCTCAGTAAGTCGGGTCAGCTCATCGAGGCCGCCGCGTCTCTTGACCGGGCGGTCGCGCTCTTGCCGAACGACGTCTTCGCGCTCCGCCATCTCGCACGTGTTCTGCTGGATTCGGGAGAAGTCGACCGGGCGATCAACGCGACACGAAAGGCTGTCGCAATCACGCCGAACGATGCGGGCCTCCAGCAGGAGCTCGGATTCGCCCTTCGGCAGGCCGGCCAGCTCGCGGAGGCGGCCACAGCGCTCCAGAGGTCCGTCGAGATCGATGGGAACCTTGCGCAGGCGCACTACACGCTCGGCGTCACCCTTATCGATATGGGGAATCGCGAGGCCGGCGAGCGCGAGATCGCGGAAGCCCGCCGGCTCGGCTACGACCCTCGCTGAAACTCTCGACTCGTTCAGTCGAACGTATAGACCAGCTTGCTCATGTCGTGGGCGTTTCCGTCGGGGTCGGCTCCGTAGCCGAGGATGCGGTACTCCTTGAAGCCAAGAGGCTTGAGGACCTCGATCGCATCGTGCTCGAGATCGGAGATGAGCATACAGGTCAGGTGACGGAGGCCGCGGGCCCGCGCAGCGTCCATGAGGAGATTCACGAGCAGCGCCCCGAGACCCGCGCCGCGGAACGCGGGGTCGATGAGCCATTTGATGCGGCCGACGAGCCTCAAGGGTCCGTGCTCTCGGCGATGGAGCGTCGCGTCCGCGACGATACGCGATCCATTGAAGGTAAGGAGCGGGAAGACGCTGTCGTAGTCGATGTTGGACGCCCAGCTCTCGACGAGGGCCCTCTGCTCGATCTTGTCCCAGGCGAACCGGCGGATGTCCGTAGGCAGGCCGAGGAAGAAACGATGCAGCTCTTCCGAGTCTTCCTTCCGAAAAGGCCGGATGAGGACGCTTCGTCCGTCCCGAAGCACGCGCCTGCTCCGGATAGCGATGGGAGCTCGCCATGGCGGGGTACGATACCATGCCTGCCGCATGGTGTACGATGCGTCCATGTTCTGGCCCTCGATGGTTCTCGCCACGGCCCTATTCGCACAGGAGCCTTTCGATACCGATGACCCCCTCGACGCCGATTTCCGAACCGGAATCGAGGTCGGGGCGAGAATCCCGGACTTCCGCGTCGCGGATGCGAACGGAAAGCTTTGGGACTTCGGGATGCTCAAGGGTCCGAAAGGCGCTCTCCTCCACTTCTACCGCTCGGCCGATTGGTGACCCTATTGCAAGACCCAGCTCGTGGAGCTGGAACGATCTCTCGAGAAGTTCCGCGCGCAGGGCCTCGGCGTAGCCGCAATCAGCTATGACAGCCCCGAGGTACTCCGACATTTCAGCGATCGGGTGGGGGGCTTCCACTTCCCGCTCCTTTCCGACGAAGACTCGAGGCTCATCCGCGCGTTCGGGATCTTCAATCACAACATCCCCGAAGGCGACGAGTTCTACGGCATTCCCTTCCCTGGAACGTTTCTCGTCGATGAACGAGGGATCGTGCGCGCCAAATACTTCGAGCAGATGCACCGGCAGCGCTACACCGCCGACAGCATCCTCGTTCGTGAGTACGGCGCCTCCGGAGGAAAGCGTGTCGTGGTCGAGACCGACCACCTCAAGCTCGAGGCCTTTCCCGCGCAGGACGTGGCCAGCCGCGGAAACCGCGTCACGGTGGCGCATCGATCTCGAGCTCCCGCCGAAGATGCACGTCTACGCACCCGGGGTTACGGGCTACCGTCCGGTGGCGGTCGAAGTCGACGAGCACCCATCCCTGCTCGCTCACGAGACGGACTTTCCCGAGCCCTCGATCCTTCGCCTCGAGGCCATAAGGCGAGACCGTACCGGTCTACCATGGAAAGGTGCGCCTGCTGAAGGATGTGACCATCTCCCCTCGCTTTCGCGAGAAGCGCATCGCGATCCCGCTGACCTTTTCCTACCAGGCTTGCGACGACCGCGTATGCTACGCGCCCAAGAAGGTCCACTTCAGCCTCGATGTGATGCTCGCGCCCCACGACGCGAACGGGCACCCGAGGCTCTCCAGCGGAAAAAGGCTTCCGAGCGGTGAGCTACGCCTCCGTCTACCGGCGCTCGCTCGAGGACCCCGAGACTTTCTGGGGAGAAGCGGCGGCGGCTCTCCATTGGTTCGAGCCGTGGCGGAAAGTGCTCGACCGGTCGCGCGCCCCGTTTCACCGATGGTTCGAGGGCGGACGATTCAACACCTGCTACAACTGCCTCGACCGGCACGTCGATGATGGACGAGGAGAGCAAACCGCCCTCATCTACGACAGCCCCGTGACGGGCGTCGTTCGATCCTTCACCTACCGGGAGCTTCGCGACGAGGTGAGCCGCTTCGCCTTTGCCCTCCGCCGTCTCGGCGTCACGAGGGGAGATCGCGTCATCATCTACATGCCCATGGTGCCCGAGGCGGTCATCGCGATGCTCGCCGCGGCCCGTATCGGCGCCATTCATTCCGTCGTCTTCGGAGGATTCGCGGCGCAGGAGCTCGCCGCTCGGCTCGACGACGCGCGGCCCAAGCTCGTGGTCAGCGCGAGCTGCGGCATCGAAGGCCAGCGCATCATCCCCTACAAGCCGCTCCTCGACGAAGCGATCGCGCTCGCGAGCCACAAGCCGGAGCGATGCATCTTCCTGCAGCGCCCGCAGCACCCGGCGGCGCTCGTGCCGGGACGAGACCTCGATTGGGAGGAGGCGATCGCAGGAGCGGCAGGCGTCGATTGCGAGAGCCTTCTCGCGACCGATCCGCTCTATATCCTCTACACCTCGGGAACTACCGGACAACCGAAGGGAATCGTCCGCGACAACGCCGGGCACGCGGTGGCGCTGAAGTGGTCGATGAAACATGTCTACGGCGTCGAGCCGGGCGAAACGTACTGGGCGGCGTCCGATCTCGGTTGGACGGTGGGACACTCCTATATCGTGTACGCCCCGCTCCTCCACGGCTGCACCACCGTGCTCTACGAGGGAAAGCCCGTGGGAACTCCCGACGCGGGCGCGTTCTGGAGAGTGATCGATCAGCACGGGGTCGCGGTCTTCTTCACCGCTCCGACCGCGTTTCGCGCGATCAAGAAAGAGGACCCCGCAGGAGAGCACCGCAAGCGATACCGGATGTCGAAGTTCCGCACCCTGTTCCTCGCGGGCGAGAGATGCGATCCCGACACTCTTCGCTGGGCGGAGGAAAAGCTCGGCATCCCCGTCATCGACCACTACTGGCAAACGGAGACCGGCTGGGCCGTCGCCGCCAACTGTCTCGGCCTCGAGCCCTTTCCGGTGAAGCCGGGCTCGCCCACCAAAGCGGTTCCCGGCTACGACGTGCGCGTTCTCGGGGACGACGGGGACGAAGTGAAAGACGGCGTCATGGGAAACCTCGCCATCAAGCTTCCCCTTCCCCCGGGATGCGCTCCGACCCTCTGGGGGAACGACGAGGCCTTCCGAGCGAAGTATCTGGAACGCTTCCCCGGCTTCTACCAGACCGCGGACGCCGGCTACCGCGACGAGGACGGCTATCTCTGGGTCATGAGCCGCACGGACGATGTCATCAACGTCGCCGGGCATCGGCTCTCGACCGGCGCGATGGAAGAGGTCATCGCTTCCCATCCCGACGTCGCCGAATGCGCGGTCATCGGCGTCGCGGACGCGTTGAAGGGACAGGTTCCTCTCGGGCTCGTGGTCCTGAAAGCGGGGGCCGAGCGTGAGGAAGATCGGGTCGTGCCCGAGCTCGTGTCGCTCGTGCGCGAGAGCATCGGGCCGGTCGCGGTCTTCAAGCAGGCCGCGCTCGTGAAGCGTCTGCCGAAGACGCGCTCGGGAAAAGTGCTCCGCGGGACGATGCGCAAGATCGCCGACGGAGAAACCTACAAAGTTCCGCCGACCATCGACGACCCGGCGATTCTCGACGAGATCGCGGCGGACCTGAAGCGGCTCGGCTATCCGAAGCCCTCAGCTCCCTAGGAATTTCGGCTTTCGCTTTTCCCGGAAAGCGGCGATTCCCTCCCGGGCGTCGCGGCTCGCGAAAATCGTCTCCGGCTCCCTGCGGAACCGCGCCGCGTTCTCGAGCGGACCCTTGGGAATCATCTCGCGCGCCCAGCGCTTGAGCATTCCGAGGACCAAGGGCGCGTTCGCCGCGATGCGCCGGCCGTAATCGAGCGCCGTCTCGAAGGAGCTTCTCCCGCGGGACCACCTTGTTCACGAGTCCGACTTCGTACGCTCTCTGGGCGGAGATGGGCTCACCCGTCAGCATGAGCTCCATCGCGATCTTGTGGGGAATCCGGGCGACGAGAGAGCTCGCGCTTCCGATGGCGATTCCCACCTTCGCTTCGGGGAACGCGAACTCGGTTTCCTCGCTCGCGATGCAGATGTCCGCGAACTGCACGAGGCCGATACCGCCGCCGAGACAATGGCCGAATACGGCCGCGATGACCGGCTTCTCCACCTCGACGATGTGCCCGGGGATGGCGCGCCAGACGTCGAGAGAAGGGCTCTTGAGATCAGCCCCGACGCAGAAGGCGCGATTCCCCGCGCCGGTCAGGATCGCGACTCGGTCCTCGCTGTTGTTGAAGCGCCGCCAGGTGGCCTCGAGCGCTCCCCACATGTCCTCGTCCATGGCGTTGAGGACCTCGGGGCGGTTCAAAGTGATGACCGCGATTCCGTCTTGAGATTCGTAGAGAACGACGTTGGTCGACACAGGCTCCTCCGGGCGTTCTTCGCGGCTCATGATAACGCATCGGGCTCCCGTGGTATGTTCGGCTCATGGATGCTTCTCTCCCGAAGACCGGCTCCCCAGGGGACGAAGGACGTTTTCTGGAAGGCCCCGGGAGCCGGCTCTCGGAGCTCTCCCGTCTCCTCCGCATCACACTCGAGTTCCTTCGCGGATTCCGCGACTCCATTTCGTGGGGCCCTGCGTCACCATCTTCGGATCGGCCCGCTTCAAGGAGGACCATCGGTACTATGCTCTTGCGCGCGAAGTGGGACAGAGACTCGCGCGCGCCGGCTTCACGGTCATGACGGGAGGCGGGCCGGGCATCATGGAGGCGGCGAACCGGGGCGCGAGAGAAGCGGGAGGGCGCTCCATCGGTTGCAACATTCAGCTTGAGCACGAACAGTCCCCCAACGCGTACCTCGACCTCATGGTCGAGTTCCGATACTTCTTCGTGCGGAAGGTCATGCTGGTGAAATACTCGTATGCGTACGTCGCGTTTCCCGGAGGATTCGGAACCATGGACGAAGTGTTCGAGGCGGCGACGTTGATCCAGACAGGAAAGATGAGGGACTTCCCGATCGTGGTCATGGGCAGAGACTATTGGGAGCCTCTCCTGAGCTTTCTGCGGGACACCATGATTCCCGCGGGAACCATCGACCCTCGAGACCTGGATCGGATCCTCGTCACGGACTCGCCCGAGGAAGCCGCGGCGACCATCCTGAACGCGGCGACGACGAAGTTCGGACTCCACTGGGAGCGTAAGCCGAAGTGGATTCTGGGAGAGAAAGAGGTGTCGTCATGAGATTCACGGGCATCGCGATCGTCATCCTCTGCCTCGGCGCGAGCGCGAGAGCCGAGCTCGTGCGCATCGACGTCCAGGGCCGACGGGACGTCCTCGATGGCAAGAGCTTCGGTCTCGCCGGCGCGTACGAGATCCTGGAAGGACGGCTGCACTTCGGCTTCGATCGGAGGCTCGATCCGAACCGCATCGTGACCGATCTCGAAAAAGCTCCCGTCGATGCCGATGGGCGGGTCAGCCATTCGGCGGACTTCTACCTCCTGAAGCCCAAGGGATCCGGGAAAGGCAACGGCACTCTTCTTCTCGAGGTCGGGAATCGAGGAGGAAAGGGGCTCTTGTCGTTCTTCAACCTCGCATCGGGAAGTCTCTCGCCGACTACAGCGGAAGAGTTCGGCGACGGCTTTCTTCTCGAGCGCGGCTTCAGTCTCCTCTGGGTCGGCTGGCAATGGGATACGCCCGAAGCGAGACGGCATCATGCGCATGTATCCTCCCATCGCGACCGATGGTGGGAAACCCATCCGCGGGATCGTGCGGAGCGACTTCGTTCCGATTCAGTCGGAGACGGATCATTCCCTCGCCGATCGGGATCATCTGCCGTACCCCGTCGCGGACCCCGATGCGCCGGAGAACGTCCTCACCGTCCGCGACGACGTCGAGAGCGAGAGGCAGGTCATCCCGCGCTCGCAGTGGAGGTTCGCGCGGGTCGAGAACGGGAAGGTGGTGCCGGACTCGGGCCGCGTCTATCTCGAAGGCGGCTTCGAGCCTCGAAAGATTTACGAGGTCGTCTACGTGTCGGAGAATCCGCCGCTGGTTGGCCTCGGCCCCGCGGGCATTCGCGACGCGGTCTCTCGAATCAAGTACGAGGGGGCGCAAGAGCTCGGGATCGGCGAAGGCGAGATCGATCGCGCCATCGCTTTCGGCATCTCCCAGAGCGGCCGGTTCCTTCGCACGTTTCTCTATTACGGCTTCAACGAGGACGAGTCGAGGCGTCGAGTCTTCGACGGGGTAATCGCCCATGTGGCCGGCGGCGGCCGTGGGAGCTTCAACCACCGCTTCGCGCAAGCCTCGCGGGACGCTCATCCCTACATCAACTTTTTCTATCCCACGGATATCTTCCCCTTCACCGACCTCGAGCAGGTCGACGGGAAGACGGGCGTTCACGACGGAATCCTCACACGACAGAAACCCGAGCACCAGCCGAAGGTCTTCTACACCAACTCTTCCTACGAGTATTGGGGCCGCGCCGCGTCGCTCATTCACACCAGCATCGACGCTCTCGAAGACGCCAAGATTCCCGAGAACGTCCGGGTATACCACTTCGCGGGCTCCCAGCACGGGCCGGCGCGATTCCCGCCCGAAGCGACGCTCGGACAGCAGAAGAGCAACCCCATGGACTTTCGCTTTTCGATGCGGGCGCTCCTGGTCTCGATGGACTCATGGATCCGTGAGGAAGACTCGCCGCCCGAGAGCCGCTACGCGCGCGTGGAGGAGAAGACGCTCGTGAAACCGGAAGCTCTTGGCTTTCCGGCGATTCCCGGCGTCGGTACGAGCTCACGGGTGCACAAGGCCTATCGCGCGAGCTACGGCGAATCGTTCCGGAGCGAGGGCATCGTTACGAAGGAGCCGCCTTCCATCGATGGATCGTTTCCCATGATGGTTCCCGCCGTCGACGCCGACGGGAACGAGAAAGCGGGAATTCGTTTGCCGGAGCTCGAGGCGCCTCTCGCGACGTATACCGGGTGGAACCTCTTCAACTCCAAGTCCGGCCCCGAATCCGTCCTTTCGAGCATGCAGGGCTCGTACATTCCCTTCGCTCGCGACGAGGCGGAGAGGAAAGCGAAGGGAGATCCGCGGCCCTCGATCGCGGAGCGGTATCCCAGCCGGGAGCACTACCTGGGCCTCGTCGCCGAGGCGGCGATCCGTCTCATCGGTGAGCGGTATCTCCTTCCGGAGGATCTGCCGCGAATCCTGGAGTCCGCGGCGCGGCACTGGGACTACCGAGCGGGAGAGAACTGAGGGGCCGATG
>CAWGBY010000024.1:0-203248 GCA_963820855.1 uncultured Acidobacteriota bacterium | reverse complement strand
TTGAGCGGGTTGACTCACACCGTTCGAGTCCCTCCGGATGCCCCTCACTGGTCGATAAAGCGAGCCCCGGTCGGGAACAAGCAACGCCAATAAAACGCGACGCTTGATCCTGCAAACGGCCTGCCCCTGAAAGCTCGTCACTCTAGGCGGCCGGTGCTCTGCTCAGGCGCTCGAGCGTTGGCAGCAGTTCGCTCGGATCCGGACGACGTGTGCAGTCCGGATTGACCTCGGCATAAGCGAGCAATCCGTTGGGCGCGATGACATAGCGAGCGGGCATCGGCAATGTCCAGCTTGGCTCACCATTCATGACCGTGAGATCCACCGCTGAAGCCCTTGTAGATCTCGATCAAGTCCGCGGGAAGGACAAAGCGGATGCCGAACGCGTCGGCGACACGCCCACCGTGATCGCTGAGAATCGAAAAGCTCAAGCCATTCTGTTGCACCGACTTGAGCGGTCGATTGCTCACCAAAGCCGTGACAGTCGGATTCATCCGGCTTGATGGCAAAAGCCTCGAAGCACTGTTTATCGATCCGTCATTTTTTCGCCGCGGAGGTGGTCGACTCATTCTGATGGACGACCAACATAAGTCATCGCTGTAGTCGCACACTCAGCAGCTCGTCATAGAATGTTCGGAGAATTGAACACCTGCCAAGCGGCGGTTCGCAACGCAGTCACGCGGTTTTGTGCAGCGCGGCGCTTTTGTGCATTGCCACGTGATCTGGAACCAATAACCGGTCTCGGAGGGACCCAGTGGCGGCACGAGGTACCTTGAGCTTGAGAATGACCGCATTCACTCGCTTGGAGAAGGATCGCTTCGATGCATGAACGCAGTTCGGGTAAGAAGGTGCCAGTCGACGGCGCTGTACTCGACCTTTGTGCGCGCGGTCACTATTGTAAGCGGCCACCAAAGGCCGATCACCCGCGCGGGCCGCCCGGGAGCGAGCGAACGGCTGAAGGCACCCTTGAAGGAGGCTAGGAATGGAAAGCAAACAAACGCCGAAAAAGTCGAAGCCCAATGTAATTCTCGCGAAGACCCGGATGACCGGCAAGGTGCAGGGAGAGGGAGACTACGAGGCCGCGCGCCGATATGACAGCGACGTGCGTAAGTTCGTGCGGCGCGCGGACATTGGGCGTGCGGCACGTGCGGCAGCGCCGAAGAACAAGCGTGAGGCGGAGGAGATGGCCGCGGCCGAGGCCATCGGGCGCCAGGGTGAACCGCAGCAGGCAGGGTGGTTTCTCGCTGACATGGAAAGCATTCGCCGCCGGGCACGTGCGCAGCTCAAAGCCGGCGCGGTCACCGACAATTACCAGGGGGACGTGAAGCAGGCGATTGACCTCTTGAACCATGCCGTGGCCACTGAGATCGTTTGCGTACTTCGTTACAAGTATCACGCGGTCGTAGCGACCGGCATTTCGAGCGATGCGGTAAAGGAGGAATTCTCCCAGCATGCCAAGGAAGAGGAAGAGCACCTGGACATGCTGTGCGAACGCATCAATCAACTGGGTGGTAAGCCCAACATGAACCCGGAAGGCCTGCTGTCACGCGCCGCATCGCAGTACGTCGAAGGTAAGAACCTAATCGACATGATCAAGGAGAACCTCGTCGCCGAGCGAGTGGCGATCGAGACCTATCGCGAGATGGTCCGCTATTTTGGCGAGAAGGACCCCACGACCCGAACGATGCTTGAACGCATCCTGGCGCAGGAGGAAGAGCACGCGAACGACATGCACGATCTGCTCGTCCAGCACGAAGGTCGGCCGATCCTGAAAAAATAGACGCTAGGATTCACCCAGTTGTTACGCTTTACGGTATGTGTTTCCTCATGGATCAAGGAAGCGTTGTCGAGAACTCAGCCTCGGTGCACATCTTGTTTTCTCCTGTCTCTACATTAGCCCTGCTGTCCGGGCCCGCGCCGGGACTACGCCGAAGCGTAGACGTGTCTAGCGCGGCCGCTAGAGCGCGCGCGCCGGCAGTCGACCGCGAGCTGCCGCTGCGCAGCGCGACGGCGCTCGCCCGCTTTCGAGCGCCGCGCGACGCATTCGCGCAAGCCCATCGATCGCGGGCCGCCGTCTACAACCGCTTCACCGAAGGGTACGGAACCGCGGATCTCGAGGCGGCCTAAGAGCTGCTCGTCGCAATCCCGTCCAAATAGCCGCCAAGCTCGTCAAGAACCGCTCCACGGGTTCGCCGAACCTGACCTCGGCAACCATTCCCAGACGACGAGGTTCAAGCACATGACTGAAGGAAGCTTCGAAGGTGTCGAGGGCGTCAAGATCTTCACGCGCGAGTGGCAGCCGGCGGGCGAGCCGCGCGGCGTGGTCGTCATCTCCCATGGATTGAACGCGCACAGCGGCCTGTACGAATGGGCCGCGCAGCAGTTCACATCCAACGGGCTCGCCGTCTACGCGCTGGATCATCGCGGCCGCGGCCGCTCCGAGGGCGAGCGCTTCTTCGTGAAGAAGTTCGCGGATTGGACGAACGATCTCGCGACCTTCATCGACATCGTCAAGACGCGCGAGCCGGGCCTGCCGGTGTTCCTGCTCGGTCACAGCGCCGGCGGCGTGATCGCCTGTGGCTACGCGCTGGAACACCAGGACGAGATCGCAGGCCTCATCTGTGAGGACTTCGCGTACCAGGTGCCGGCGCCGGACATCGCGCTGGCCATCGTCAAGGGGGTCAGCCACGTGGCGCCGCACGCGCGCGTGCTCAAGCTCAAGAACGAGGACTTCTCGCGCGACCCGGCGGTCGTGGCGGCGCTGAACGCCGACCCGCTGATCGCCAACGAGTCGCAGCCGAGCGAGACGGTCGCCGAGCTGGTGCGCGCCGACGAGTTGCTCGAGAAAAGCTTCCGGCTGATCACCCTGCCGCTCCTCATCCTGCACGGCACCGCCGACAAGGTGACGAAACCGAGCGGCAGCAAGGAGTTCTACGAGAAGGCCGGCTCGAGCGACAAGACGTTGAAGCTGTACGAGGGCCACTTTCACGATCTGCTGGCCGACGTCGGCAAGCAGCAGGTCATGGCGGACATCCAGGCCTGGATCGACGCGCGCCTGGGGACGGTCGCGCGCAGCCGGCGCGAGGGGCGGAACGCAGTGGCGGCTTCTTCCGCTAAGAATCAGGGGGGGACGAGATGAGTCCGCTCAATCCGGTCTCGGCCACGATCCTCAGGGGCGTCGTCCTCGCTATCATCGTAATCGTGATCGTTCCTGGGTCGGGCTTCAACGAATTGTCGGTCGCGCGCTGGGTCCACATCCTCTCGGGTGTTATGTGGATTGGATTGCTCTTCTACGTCGACGTCGACCAGATTCCGGCGCTGACCGTTGCCGCCGCCGATAAGGGCGGCGGGTATCACCAAGGAAGGCTTCATCACCGTCCGCCGGGGCCATTCTGACGGCGGTATGAGCGCGTTTGTTCACTTGCGGCATCCGGGAGAGCTCACATGAAGATCGTTGTAATCGGTGGCACGGGACTCATCGGATCTAAGCTCGTGGCGGCCCTTCGCCAGCGGGGTCACGAAGTCCTCGCGGCATCCCCTGATTCGGGCGTCAACACACTAACGGGTGAAGGGCTGGCTGCAGCGCTCGCCGGGGCTCAGGTCGTCGTCGACCTCGCAAACTCTCCCTCGTTCGAAGACGCGGCGGTCCTAAAGTTCTTCGAAACGGCAGGTCGCAATCTTCTGGCCGCCGAAGCGGCGGCCGGCGTGGGGCATCACTTAGCGCTTTCGATCGTCGGCTCAGACCGGCTGCCAGACAGTGGCTACCTGCGCGCGAAGATGGCTCAGGAACGCATTATCAAGGCGTCTGGGATTCCGTACACGATTCTGCGCTCCACGCAGTTCTTCGAGTTCATGGGTCGTGCCGCCGATTCGTTCAGTGACGGGAAGACAGCTTCGAGTTCCGCCGGCTTTAGTACAGCCGATCTCTTCGGACGACGTTGTAGCGGCGCTGGCGGATCTCGCGGTTGGGCCACCAGCCAATGGAACGCTTGAGGTTGCGGGTCCCGAGAAAGTTCGATTTGACGAGCTCATCCGGCGTGTCCTCGACAACAAGCACGACGCGCGAGAGGTGACAACCGATGTTCACGCTCGCTATTTCGGTACAGAACTGGACGATCAGTCGTTAGTGCCTGAAAGCAACCAGGCCCGAATCGGCGCGACGCGATTTGAGAGTTGGCTCACTCGCTCCACATCACGGACGTGATTTGCGCAGGCCCCGGCCGCAGGTAGAGAGGAACAGACCATGAACGCTATCGTCGACAACGAACCGGCTTCGCGGCCCACGCACAAGAGCGATCCGATAGTCGGTGGATCCGAAGACAAGCGAGTTGTGGCGGGGGTGTCTGTACCCGATACGCCTCTAATTACCAGTGCCATCAAGTATGCGAAAGATTACTCCGAGCCGTACCTGTTCAATCACGTAATGCGGTCCTGGCTATTCGCTGTGAGCCTCGCGGATCAGAGGCGGGCCGTGTACGACGGTGAAGTTCTGGCGGTCGCGACGATCCTCCACGACATCGGACTGGCCGAGACGTTCAACGGGCCTTTGCGATTTGAAGTGGAAGGCGCCAATGTCGCGCGGAAGTTTGGACAAGACGCTGGACTCGACGCTCGTCGCTGCCAGCTGATCTGGGATGGCGTGGCCCTCAACTCGACGCCTTCGATTGCCCTATTCAAGGAAGCGGAGGTTGCCCTCAGTACGGCAGGCATAGCCCTCGATTGGGGCGGCTGGGGCTACGAGTCGCTGCCCCAGCCGCGAATAGCGGAGATCGTCGAGATGTTTCCGCGGCTGGAAATGAAGCAGCGATTCACGCAAGCCGTTTGCCGCATCGTCGAGACGAGACCGGCTTCGACTTACGACAACTTCGCGCGCGATTTCGGCGAGCGCTTCGTGCCGGGCTACAAGCCGCCATCGGTCGTCGACTTTCTAATGGGCGCTCCGTTCGCCGAATAGTGGGTTGAGAGCCATAGCGTGCCTTTCAGGGTCACACATCACGGGATCGAAAAATAGGGTGTTGCCATGCGCAATCTCAGACTTTACGGCTTAGTGCTGGTCGCCGCCTTGTGTAGCCCTTCGTTTGCTCAGGCGGCGGACGAGGCGGTGGTGAATCCCCTCATGCAGAAGGATCTCCCAGATTTCCCAGGCAAGGAGGTGGTGGTGCTTACCGTGGTCTATCCGCCCGGGAGCACGGATCCTGTCCATCGTCACAACGCCCACGGCTTCATCTACGTCCTACAGGGATCAATTGTGATGCAGGTCAGGGGAGGCAAGGAGGTGACTCTCACACCGGGACAGACTTTCTACGAGGGACCGAACGACATTCACACCGTTGGGCGCAATGCAAGCAGCACTGAGCCCGCGAAATTCCTGGTGTTCTTCCTTAAGAACAAAGGTGCTGAGGTGTTTGTGCCGGCGAAATAGCGAGTTGCACTCCGCCCGTCGTAACGAGAAGGCGACGGGTGTCAGATTGTCGAGTCGGCTGCGAGAGGCACGGACTTTCCACCCGTTGGTGCGCGGGAGACCTTGGCAGTGAAACTGACGACTTGCCTGGGGCGTGCAGCCTGGGAGACCACCTCACGCTGCACGAGGCGGGGCTCAAATTCGAATGCGAGCGTGTCGATCGAAAGCGTAACACGTGACCAGTTCGTTCGCGGGGGCCATCGCCGAACGCGTGGCGACCAAGTGCTTGCTCCTGGTACGGGACGACGACAACCGATGATGCAGGCCGGTTGCTTGTTCCCGCATGATGAGGGCTTCAAAAGCCCGCTCGTCTGGTCAAGACAAGGTTCGCGTGCATTCCTCATAGTCATTAGAGAACGTTGATTCGTTACGATGCTCAAGTAAGTCAGGACGGAGAAGATAGTCATGATGCTGGTCCAGCACATTTTGCCGGATGCGCGGCGGCGGCTCGCGGTCCTCAGTCGCGAGGCGTCGGTTCACGACGCTGCGAACATTCTGATAAACACGAGTACGCCTCTCGTCGTTGTATGCGATAGCGATGGCATCGCGGTTGGCGTGATATCCCGGACGAATCTCATCAAGGCATTCAGCCGGCCCCATGACGAAGCCTGCAATATGAACGCAGAAGAAGTAATGACCACGCTAATGCTTTCGTGCCGGGTCGACGAGACGCTTCAATCGCTGTGGGCAAGCATGGGAGTGCGGGGCCTGCGATGCGCGCCAGTGCTTGATGCCTCTGGAAGGCCGCAGGGAGTGGTGCACGCGCGTGACGTTGCGCGCGCGCTTCTCGAAGAGGTCGAAAACGAGGAGGGTTTACTGCGCGACTACGTACTGGGTATCGGGTACCAGTGATGCGCTTGCTTGTTCGCGGCGCTCGGCGCACGCGAGCTGTGGGACTGCTGCAAATACGACCTGCCCGTGGGAACCGCAGAACTCCGGGCTGCCATGACGGAGGCAGTCCTGCACGGCGCTGACCGGGCTTGATCGGTCGGTTACAGCCGAGGTTTAGTTTTCCCCTTGCAAGCCGGTTTACACTCTGATCATGCTTCATAGGGCCGAAGAGGTGAATCGACGATTGGAGGAACCGATGACTCAATCTGGGAAACCACGCCTGCGTGGGTTTCAACCACGTCGCGCTCGAGGTTGCCGACATTGAAGAGGCGCTCGCGTTCTACGGTCGGCTGTTTACCTTCGAGCTCCGCGCCAAGAGCGACACCATGGCCTTCATCGATTTGGGCGACCAATTCATCGCGCTCCAGAAGGGTCGCAACCAACCTGCCGACGATGGCCGTCATTTCGGTCTTGTCGTCGACGACAAGGTCGCGGCCCGCAAGGCGCTCCAGGCAGCAGGGGTTCGCTTGCTTGATGGCCCCTTCCTCGATTTCCGCGACCCCTGGGGCAACCGCGTGGAGATCGTGGACTACTCGAATATCCAGTTCACCAAGGCCCCCAATGTCCTGCGTGGCATGGGCCTCACGCACCTGGAGAAGAACCAGAGCGCAAGAGACGAATTGGCCGAGAAGGGCATGGCGCCCGAATAACTCGTTCCCCTCACGGCCTCTCTTGAGGGACTGCCGCGATGAGTGAGGCACACGGAGCCCGGGCGTCGCCAGTTCGTGCGCGCGGCCTCATCCCGCGGCGTGCCGATTCGCCCTCCCTGGCGGTTCTCAAGCGCAACGGACGATGCACCAAGGAGTCCTAGACGCATCGATTCAGGCATCGAGCAGAGGCGTGGCGAGCGGAATAAGCTCATAGGAAAATCGAAGTTGGCACCGTCACCGCCGCGCGCTAGGTTTGCGATCCGAGGGCGAGAGATTCCGTGACAATCGACACCAGATCTGAGGGCGCAACAAGTAACTTGGCCAAGGGCGTGGCCTGGGTGGCCGGCGTCGGGGCTTCGGCCGGATTGGGCGCCGCGCTCGGCCGGCGTCTTGCCAAGGGCGGCCTCGGCGTGGCGCTCACCGGTCGTAATTCTGAGCGCTTGCGGGCGCTGGCCGCGGAGATCGTGGAAGCCGGTGGCACCGCCTATGCGCTGCCCGGCGATGTGAGTTCCACCAGCGACGTGGCGCGGCTTTCTGCGGCGCTACCGGCCGGTCCGCTGCGTGTCGCGATTTTCAACGCGGGCAACGCGGTCCGCGGAACCCCGCTAGAGCTTACGCCCGAGCAGTTTGAGAGCACCTGGCGCGGCAGTACCTTTGCGGGGTTCCTGTTCGCGCGCGCAGCGCTGCCGCGCTTGCTGGAGGCCGGCGGGGGTACCCTCATATTCACAGGCGCCACGGCATCAATCCGCGGACGCGGGCCGTTCGTGGCCTTCGCCGCCGCAAAGGCCGGGTTGCGCTCGGTTGCGCAGAGCTTCGCTCGCGAGTACGGATCCCAGGGCATCCATGTCGCCCACGTCGTCATCGATGGGGGGATCGATGGCGAGCGACTGCGCACAAACGCTCCGCACGTCGTAGCGCCTTCTGGCGCCGACGCACTGCTGAACCCGGATGCGATCGCGGAGACCTATTGGCAGTTACATCAACAACATCGCAGCGCCTGGACGCATGAGCTGGACGTGCGGCCCTACAAGGAGTCGTTTTAAGGGGTACGGGTTTAGGAGGAGGGCGTCGATATCTCGTTGACCATTCGGGGCGGCACCACCATCGAAAGGCAGTCGCCGTAATAACGACCGCCATTCGAGCGCTTCAGCGGCGCGTCTCTAATAGTCGTTGCTTGACACGTCGGCCAGCGATCACTTCGATAAACTTCTTGACGCTTGAGGTGGCTTGTAAATTCTCCACTTCTTGGTGATAGAGATCTTCGACAAGCTCTATCGGGGTATTTGTCTGCACGGCCAGAGCTCGCAGAGCGCCATCACGTAATTGCCTACTCATACCGATCCTGAATTTACCCGGCAGGTCAGCAATGTGCGAGCCTGGAATGAATTGAGCGAGCCTGTCGGGCGGCCCGCCTGCGTCGGCCCTCCAGCGCTATATTGCGACGTCTGCATGATCTTCAAGCCCAGGAGGCTTGCCTTTCCGCGGACGGGCAGGCTCGTAACGGCCACGCCATTGTCCTTTAAGTTCAAGTACAAGCTGGCGCTCTTTTGAGGTGGGCCTTCCCTCACTGACGCAATGAGCAAAGGCCTACAGCGGCGGCGCGTTATCGCGCTCAGTCTACGCTGCGAATCCGAAACCATCTGGAGTTCCCAATGATGTACCGCACAACGGCCCTCGTGGCCTTATTGGCGCTGGGCGCGACTGCGAATGCTTTCGCGCAGTCAACGCCCCCGGCGAATTCGACCATGACCCCGTCGAGTTCCTCCTCGCCTCAAACCCCGGCCGACAGCGTGAGCAACAGCTCTGCCTCGAAAGCCACGTCTTCGCAAGATCCGAAGATGAAGGCCTGTATGAGCTCGGAAAAGGGCAAGAACTCGGGCCTTTCTGATGAGCAGGTCAAGCAGAAGTGCATGATGCAGATTGCCAGCCACCAGGGCCAGGGGAAATAAATTCCGGGGGAAGCGATCGCCGCGCACCATGGGCGGCGACCGTCGGTAACGTCCGGGGTCCCTCACGGCGCAGCGGCTTTTGGATGAGTGGAGTGCCCATTTCAGCATTGGCCTATCCCGTTGCCACACCGGCCAGAGGAACCGTATGAGTGCAGTAATGGTCGCGATATTCAACAGGTTCAGCGACGCGGAGAGCGTGCGCACTGAGCTTGTGAAAGAGGGGTTTCCGACGGACCGCGTCGAACTCACCGCCAGCCGTGAGAAGGGATGCGCGGGTCTGCAGCCGGCGGACCCCTCCCGGGGTCAGTTTGTACAGTACTACGGGGCCTTATTCGACCAGGAGGGCGAACGTGTGTTCGTCGAAGAACTCGCTAAGCGCGTGGCAAGCGGTAGCATTGTGACGATCGCTGTGCATCCTCGCGGGGAAATCGAGACATCCCGGGCCACCGAGATTCTTGAGAAGCAAGGTGCCCTCCAGGTCGTGCCGCACGACTTGGAGAATCAGGCGTTCGAAAGTGCAGCTTCTTCCGAAACCAGCCCTTGGCTCGATTACTTGCTGCCACAGCACGTAGGAGATGCGGGGCGATTTTATTTACGTAGGCACTCGGATGGCCGAGAGCCGAAACGATGAGTACGACGCATCGGATTTGCTGACCCGCCCCCCGGAGGGGGCCACCGCCGCCCTAGCATTGCATGTGAGTAACCGCAGTGGGATGTGCCGCAGGCGTCCCCGTCGAAGGCAATCGGATCCTTGGCTGCCAGACATGGAAGTTATGGCCGCATTCGCTCCACCCACGGTGCGCGCCACGCCGCGGACTCGAAGGGATCTGCGAAGTACTGCGTTTCCCGCTCGACCTTACCGTCCCTAAACTCCATGATGCTGACGGTGTACGACGGCTTTCCGTCGTAGGTCAGGATGTATTCGGTAATCCAAAGGTCGCCACTTCCGAGGATTCGCTGGGTAGTAAAGCGCTTCCTATTGGGCTGAAGCGTGCGGGTCATTTGTATGTTGTTTCGGCCGCGAATGCGCTCGGCCGACTGCGGATACTCCAGGATTGCGTCTTCGTGGTAGATGCTGTGTTCCAATTCGAAGTCCCCAGCATCGGACGCGGTCCAGTGTTGAGTCAGCGCTTCACGGATCTGGTGATCGTTCATTTGAATATGGCCCCGTCGTCAGAAACGCTTGAAGCGGAACAGAAGGGCGATAGTCTCAGAAACGTCGGCTTTCATTGTGGCTGGCGTACGCGGCTACAAACGCCATCCCGCACCGTGCGATTGAGCCAGGCACGAGACGCAGCGAGTCGACTGTGTCGAGGCGCGCCGGGCATGACATCGACCGCGGCGCATCACCAGCTTCAAATACGCAACGCATCCGGCAGGCCGTCGTGTGGTCCGAGTCGCCGCCGGCGACGGATGGTCCCACCACTGGCTTGCCTGCAGATCCGCGCGCCGCGACGGATTGAGTGGATAGAATATGCGATTGTCGGGTTTTGCTGCCTCACCGCCGACCAAGAGCAGCGCCTCGCGACCGGTGTTGTTGATGAAGCAATGACAGATTCCGGTGCCGGCTGGGAACGCAGCCAAGTCGCCAGCCACCATTCGGTGTAGGTCTCCGTCGATCCAGGCGTCGACCTCACCTTCGATCACGTAGACAAACTCCTCTTCGTGCTCCTCAGCGTGAGGCCATGACGAGCGCGTGCCAGGGGGCAGACGCTGAACGTTGATACCAATGCGAACCAGCCCGGCCGCGGTGCCCAAACCACGTGCGGGGCCCATCCGCTCCTCACTCTGTGGGTAGACGTGGGCTCGCTCGGGCAGGTCACCGCTCGAAACGATGAACGGAGGGCGTGATCGCATAGGACTCTCCACATTGCTCGGACCGTAGTATCGGACTTGGCTTCCAAATGATCTGGCGCCGTTCATGAAGCGTGATCGGCTTGCCGGGGCTTCATTGTGCCCCGAACCTCGACCAGCGCATAGCGCTTCAGGGCGTTCTCGATCGGGCCGCGCGTGGACGGATTCTCCATCCGCTTGGCTCGCTTGCCTTCCTGATGCGCATCGCGCGGCGGTTTCAAGTTCGATTTCCCGAAGGATCGCGGGGCATGCGATGGATTTTCGCGCCCCCGCTACAGTGCGTCCAACCAGTATTCGCCGTCGACGGCGACTGTATATGCGACTTGTTGCAGCGCGTCTGGCGCGGCCTCAGGGTGACCATAAGCAGCCCGCGAGTTCATATCGCCGGCCTTCTCAGTGCTCTCAGCGAGGGGAAGGGAGAGTCTCGCCGTTCCCGGCAAATCGCAACTTAGAGTCCCGCATGCCTCACGAATCGCTCCCTGACCCAAGTCCCGCTGCAACGATCTCCCTTGCTATTCGGTAGAGGACCGGGCGGGCCTGCTCCAAGACGATGCCGCCAACGCATACGGCACGTTTTTGCCAGTGTGCTTCGCAAAGCCGCAGGCCATGAAGGCCGCCGCCTGGTCATACGCCGGGTGACGAAGCGGATATCGTTCTCCCGCCGACGCAGAGCTTCGGTTCACGGATTGACCCGTCTCCCATCAGCCCGAATGCCAAGTGGACCTCCTAGGGGATCAGAGCCCGCAAAGCAAGTCTGCGGTTTCAGGGAAAGGTATCCGCGCCGGGAACAGGAGGGGAGCTGACCTAGATCGGCACCCGGCCAGGGCGCGCTAAGCCGACTCACGCTGTTCGTCAGCGACCGCTGGCCTCTCGAGCACGCGGGGTCGTACCAATGTCCCGCTTATGGTCACGCAGACTAAACAGAATCACGGCGCTTCGCCTACGCTGGCTGCGGTCGGCTTCTGACGCGATGGGCGCCTCCGGGGTGATACACCATCACTCCACATAAAGGAGGTCCTCCAATGACTAGCGAATTCAATCCCACTGCCCTCAGGTTTTGGCGACAGGCTCTCAAATGTCGCGGGCGAGGCGAAGTCGCGCGCGACTGACCTGGGTCGCAAAGCGGTCGAGAGCGCGGATCAGGCCCGCTCCGATGCGGCCTCCGGCTTAAGCGCTGCCGCCGAGAAGTTGGATGAGCGTGCCGACGATATGCCGGGTGGTCCGCGCGCCGCAGGCGCCGCACGACGCACCGCGCGCGCGTTTTCCGCGGGCGCGGACTATGTTCGCGACACCAGTGCGCGCGACATGATGGGCGATGCAATGGAAGTGGTCAAAAATAATCCGGGCGTTGCGCTGCTGGGTGCGGTGGCGGTTGGTTTTCTGGTCGCGCGGGCATTGTCTTCGCGCGATTGATCCAAGGATAAGGGAGGAGTCGCGTGCGGGGCCAGCGATCTCTGGTAGATGTCTTCGACGATATTTTCGGCAATCTCCAGGAGATAGTTCGTTCCGAAATCCGTCTCGCGCGGGCAGAGGTCAGCGCAGGAGCTGCGCAGCGCCAAATCGTCCGCGTTCGGTATGGGGTTTGCGATGTTGGCGGGCGCGCTTGCCCTGCTGTTTGCCCTGCTCTCCGGAATGTACGCCCTTGCCCTGTGTCATGGCGGGCTGGAAGGCGGCACTGATCATCGCGGCCGCGATGGCCATGGTTAGTGCGATCGCATTCGTCTTGGCAAGGCGCCGCGCCAGCAAGCGTCGAAGGCCCGTGCCCAGCCCTGGCACCGGTACTGCTGCGAGTATAGAGGAGGATCTGAAATGGATCAGACCGTCGATCAGATAGAACAGCGCATCGAACGTAGCCGGCAGGGGTTGCGGTCAAACCTCAATGAGCTGGGGGATCGAATGAAATCCGCGACAGATTGGCGTGAGACGTTCCGGCGAAATCCGGCTGCGACGTTCGCCGTGGCCTTCATCGGCGGCGTACTCTTAGCGAGCGCGGTCGGGCGGGCAGAGGCAAGCCAGCGGCAGCGCAGAGTGTCGCGTCACGTCGCCTTCAACCGAGTGCGAAGCGGCAGCCAGCAGCGCGCGTTACGAGCCTGGGACGAAATCAAAAGCGCGCTTGTCGGCATGGTCGCGGCGAAAGTGACTAGTACGCTCGCTGAAGCACTGCCCGGTTTTAAGGAGCAGCTGAACCGTCGTCTCGATGACTCCGAGCGTGTCGTCGGGAAGGGACATCGGCCAAAAAATAGGCGAATCTTGGCTCGGGGAGTGCCCAAGGCGCCGAATCGGCCGTGCCAGAGCTGCAATGATGGCTTCGCGTGGCTGCGCCGGCCCTCGTTTGCTCCTACCGCGGACGCCGAGCGTAGATTCCGTACGCCAGGATCGTTGCATAACAAATCGCCGGCACACCGAGCGCTACAAACAGGCTCGTCACGTCAGCGACCTTGCCGGTAATCGGAGGAATAACCGCGCCGCCGACGATAGCGACGCAGATTACTCCTGAACCTTCGGCTGCGCGCTTTCCGAGACCTTCGCAGGCGAGCGAAAATATGGTCGGAAACATGATCGAGTTGAAGAGGCCGATGGCCAAGAGTGACCAGGCGGCGACCGCGCCTGTACTGTTGGCCGATATCGTCAATAGGGCGATGGTGGCACAGGCAACAGAAGCCAAGACCTTCCCGGGGGAAATCCACCGCAGGATCGCCGCGCCAAGGAATCGTCCGAATAGGGCGCCGCCCCAGTAAAAAGGGATGTGCTTGCCGGCGGCTCCCTGGGACAGATGTAGCACGGCGGGCTGCATCAGGTAGTTGACGATGAGGGAGCCGATGGCAACTTCGGCTCCCACGTAGAGGAAGATGCACAGCGCGCCGAGACCAAACCGTGGCTGTTTTAGCAAGTCAAAGGCGCGCAGTATGTTGGCGTCGGCGGCATGTGACTCCGCCAGCCGATTGCGACGTAACCACACGATCAGGGCCACGACCGCGAGCACGGCGGAGAGCGCAAGGTACGTCCCCATGACGGTATGGGTCTCTGCGATTCGGTAGGCCGTGAGCGCAGCTCCCGTGAGCGTCCTGGGGTCCACGCTCGCCAGCGTGCCCAGAATGAGCAGCGAGCCGACGTATGGAAAAATGGTGGTACCGAGCGAATTGAAGGCCTGCGCGAAGGTCAGGCGACTGTGCGCGGTGGCCGGCGGGCCCAGCAGGGAAATCAACGGATTGGCGACCACCTGCACAATCGTAATGCCGCTGGCGAGCACAAAGAGGGCGGTGAGGAATACCCCGAAGACGCCGGTGTAGGAGGCCGGGACAAACAGCAGGCAGCCGGCCGTCATAACCACGAGACCGAGCGTCGCGCCGCGCAGGTAGCCGATCCGTCGAACGGCCGCGGCGGCCGGGATCGAGACGACGAAGTAGGCGGCGAAGAAGGCCGTCTGCACCAACATTACCTGCGCGTAACTGAGTGTGAACAGCTCCTTGAGCTTCGGAATGATGACGTCGTTGAGACTGGTTATTCCGCCGAAGACAAAGAACAGGGCGAAGACGAATAGGCGCAGGTCCGGGGCGTCGACACCGTCTGCTGCAGTGCTGTCGCCGGGCGCCGGGTCGGTCGAAGAAGTAGTCGCGAAATCAGTCGGCACGGGGCGATCCTAGCAGTTGTGGCGCGAGCGAAGGCGCGGGTCGTCAGGCAGTGGCTACGTGACGGATCAAGACTCGAACCTAAGGCCATAGAGGTGCCGACTAGGCCTCCCGGGCACCCTGGCAAGGGCGCGACGAATCTCTCAATCGCCCGGGAGGAGAGAACGGAGTAGAACGACCGAAGCAAAGGAGGACTGGTTGTGCAGCGCGCGATTCCCTCGATCGACATTAGTGCACTATTTGCCGCAGATCCGGCTGGCGCGGGCGGGGACGGACCGGGCCATCATGGCCGCCGCGGCCGGCAGCGGCTTCATGCTGATCCATGCCGTTCCTGATGATGTGCCCATCGGGGCAAACGCACGCGCGCAACTGCTGCGGTTGTTCGACCTGCCGGCCGAGTCCGTGCGGCAGCTGTGGCGCCAGAAATTCGATCCGACGCATCGTAACGTCTATCGCGGCTGGTTCCCTCTGCAGAAGGGATTTCCTACCGCCAAGGAAGGCATCGACATCGGGGCCGACGTGGCCTACGGCGCGGGCGTGGTCGACTCATCCGATCCACTTCGCGAGGGGACACCGCTGCCAGCGGAGGAAGCGCTGCCCGGATGGCGCGTCGCGGTCGCCGCCTACTACCGCGGCATGGAAGGGCTGGCCAACGCACTGATGTGCTCGGTGGCGCGCGGCTTGGGGCTGCCGGAGCGGTTCTTCGACCGTTCCTTCGAGCGAGGGCTGTCCACGTTGCGACTGATCCGCTATCCAGTGCGCGACGATATCGATGCGGGCGGCCAAATGCACCCCCAGCTCTGGGTCACGCACGCGGGCGAGCGCCGTTATCTGACCGGCAACCCGCATGTCGACTCCGGGTTCCTGACCCTGCTGGCGCAGGATGGGGTCGCGGGCCTCCAGGCGCGCCACAGCAGCGGCGACTGGGTCGACGTGCCGCCGCTGGAAGGCACTCTCGCCGTAAATTTTGGCAAGGTGTTGGAACGATGGTGCGGCGGCCGGATCAAGGCGACCGAGCATCGGGTCATCGGAAGCGGGCGTGAGCGTCGCTCGATCCCATTCTTCTACGAGGCACGCGCTGACGCTGAGATCGCACCGCTGCCACTGCCGAATGCCGCGCAGTTCGAGCCATTCCTGTACGGAGACTACCTGTGGGCTACGACGACGCAGTTTGTGGAGTTTGAAGGGATGGAGGGGTTGCGAAAGCCCATGCGCAATCGCAGTTCTGCACCATGATTAGCACGCGATAGCAGCCAGCACCAGAGGAAGTTACGATTTCAGTCGCGATGTGGTGATAAAAAAGCATGTCGTCTGCGCTCGCACGAAACATCGTGCATGCGGCGGTGTCGAGCGCCCCAGCAATCCTCGTTAGCGAGAAATTAGCCATTTTGCAGGAATCAGGAACGTGGAAACGAAAGCGATGAAGCTACCAGGACCTGACCACCCAATTACGATCGAGCCGCAGCCGGCGCGAGTCACCGTGTCGGTAGCCGGGCGCGCGATAGCAGATAGCCGAAATGCACTCATACTGAGGGAAGCTTCTTATGCGCCGGTCCATTACATCCCGCTAAAGGACGTCGACATGACGCTGCTGGAACGAACGGACCATCGAACTTATTGCCCCTACAAGGGCGATTGCTCTTACTACAGTATTCCGCTTGGCGGAGAGCGGTCGGTAAATGCGGTGTGGACCTATGAAGCACCCTATGCGGCCGTCGTCGCGATCAAGGATCACGTCGCTTTCTATCCAAACCGTGTCGATATGACCGTTTCCTGACCCGCGCCGCCAGAAAATAGGGCCATGAGTGACTTCCTTGGGGGACCGCTCGCGGCGCGTCTGTGGCTCGGCCTCGCCCCAGCGTATCGCCTGGTTTTCTCTCAACTCGGTTGGCGTAGAGGTGCAGCGCAGCACTCTTGAACTTGCCGACGACAATGGCCTTCTAGTGGAATGTCAGCTGTGTGATCAGCTGTAAGGCGGCGGCGTCTGACCCGTCCGCGCACGTGCCACCTACAGAATCCCTTACGCTCTGGCTCTAGCGTGCGGTGGTGCTCTAGTGCGCGCAAAGCTCCTAGCGCTGAACGTGCGCCCGTGCCTGACAGGGCGCGTGAGCCATCGCGAGAAGAGCCCAAGGGAGAGTCATGGTCACCATCCTCTTGATCGTTCTCGTGCTCATTCTGATCGGCGCGCTGCCGAGCTGGCCTTACAGCCGCGGTTGGGGCTACTACCCGAGCGGCGGCCTCGGACTCGTAGTCATGGTCCTGTTGGTATTGCTGCTGATGGGGCAGATCTGACACCACAACAGAGTGATGTAGGCGGCGCCAGCAGCCAGCCTTTGGGGGCCGCCGAGGGCCAGAAACGCTGCCGGAGAGCTATTTAGACGCGGCCAGAGTGGTGCGGATGTCCGCGTTTGCCCGGCACGCGATCGCGGGTCCGTCTGACAGGCGCTCGCGAAGTCTGCCGGCGACCCAGACGGGGCGAGCGCGCTAGCGTTAAGTCGAAATCTTCGGAGATTGATCTAGCAAGAGGCAGCGGACATGGGCACCAAAACGATGACGAGAACTGCTGGCCAGCGGGAGCCGTTCCCACAAGAGCACAAAGTTACCCAACCGACGCCAGGCGAGTTGAAGTTGAGTGACATCCAGGTCACGAAAACCGCAAAGCTGGGAGAGTTGATCGGGAAAGCGCTGGTGGCTTGTGCGTCCTCGCCAGCACTGGAGTGCGGCACCTGGAAAGCGCCAATCGCAGACGCAACCCCAGATGTAATCTGAATCCCTCGTTCCGTGCAGCACGCTGCGCGTGAGAAGTGCGCGCGCGAGAGTGCGCAAGTGCGCGCCTGGGCATCACTTTGCGTGCTGCTCGAGCAGGGTGGGGTGAACGCGCGCAGCCGACTTTGATCCGTCGGGCGACACAAACAGGACGTGCGGTCATATCGAGCGACCCGGCGGAGGCGCTGCAGCTGAATAGGGCGCCGAGGGGCGGTCGCAGTGCACCGGACCGCAGGAGTAGAACCCCAGTGGACACGGCTCCGATGCGGCAGTGGATCGCTTCAGAGAGGGGAATCGTACGCATCCGCTCGTGCCATTCGGTCACCGAGACCATGGGGCGACTCACGGCACTCCTCAAGGGCCGTGGCATCTTGATTTTCGCTCACGTGCGCTTCAGCTATGATGCGGCCCGCGCGGGGTTGCCCATGCCACCTGAGGAGCTGCTGATCTTTGGAGCCCCCAGGTTCAGCGCCCCCCTCATACAGGCCGCGCCAACCGCCGGTTTGGACCTGCCCTCGAAGGCCCTGGCCTGGCAGGACAAGCGCGGCAAGACCTGGGTAGCCTACAACGATCCTGAATATGTTCTGCAGCGGCACGCTCTGCCGGCCGAATGGTTCGAAAACCTCGCCACGGTCATTCCTTACATACAGCAAGCCGCTGGTTTGTAGATCTCGTTCTCTTCGCTAAAGTCGACGGCGGCGCCGACACCTCATAGCGCTGGATGTTCCTCTCACCTGCACGCGGGAGAAGCCTGGGGCTCCTCGGTCGCGACGCGCTGGCGTCCGACATCAAAACCTCTGCGTTACCTACAGCCTGCCGCGCCCGATCGGCCAATTCTCTTGGTGACGTTGCATCGTTCCTGGGACGGAAAGGGCGGCGATGACAGGCTTCAGTCGACGCGAGTTACTGTCCGGCGCGGCCGCCTTGGTGCTTGGTGAGAAGCTCGTCGCCGCGGAAGTCATCAGTGGCAAACTTCCCTTTCCGGCCGAATCGGCGCCGTTACCAGGCGCAGTGAATCCGGCCGGGTGGCGATTCTTCACGCCCGCGGAAGTGGCGTCCATCGAGGCGATCGTCGATCGCATCATCCCAACCGACCCGCAGACGCCGGGCGGCAAGGAGGCCGGTTGCGCGACCTTCATCGACCGGCAGCTCGCCGGCGGATACGGACACCGGCAAGGACTGTATATCCTTGGACCCTTTCAGGACGGCGACAAGCAGCAGGGACCCCAGTCCGAGAAGGATCCGGCGCAGCAGTATCGGGCCGCGCTCGCGGCCATCGATCAGTACAGCCGCGCTCACGACACGGCCGCGAAGACGGGCCGGGCATTCGCCGAACTGAACTCGGAAGCAGCAGGACGCGATCCTCAAGGGCATCGAGGACGGCTCCATCGAACTTGAGGGACTCGACGGCAAGAAGTTCTTCGAGAATCTCGTCACGGACGTGCAGCAGGGGTTTTTCGCCGACCCGCTCTATGGCGGTAACCGCAACATGTGCGCGTGGAAGATGATCGGCTTTCCCGGCGCGCGCTACGACTACCGCGACTGGGTGTCACGCCACAACGAGCCCTATCCGCATCCTCCGGTCAGCATCCAGGGGCGACCGGAATGGAATCCCAAGAGCTGAGCCGATCATGACGCAAAAACTTCCGCACACGGACGTCGCGATCGTCGGCCTCGGATGGACCGGTTCCATCCTTGCTCAGGAGCTGACCGATGCCGGGTTGAACGTCGTGGCCGTTGAACGCGGACCGTGGCGGGACACCGCGCAGTTTCCTCCGAACTATGCACAGGACGAGTTGCGTTACCGCATCCGCCACGAGCTGTTCCTGCGTCCGGAGCAAATGACCTTCACCTTCCGCAACAAGATGGATCAGACGGCCCTGCCGATTCGTACCTGGGGCGCCTTCATGCCCCCTAATGGCGTGGGCGGCGGCGGCATGCACTGGAACGCGGAGACCTGGCGATTCCTGCCGTCGGACTTCGTGCTGCGCACGCACCTGTTGAAGCGCTATGGCGCGAAGTTTCTGCCGGCCGACATGACCATCCAGGACTGGGGCGTCACTTACGAGGAGCTCGAGCCGCACTACGACCGGTTCGAGTATCTCTGCGGTACCTGTGGCACGGCCGGAAACCTTCAGGGCAAGATCCAGGACGGCGGCAATCCCTTCGAGGGACCGCGTTCGCGACCGTACCCCAATCCGCCGCAGGAGCAGCCCTTTGCTCATACGCTCTTCGCCGAAGGCGCGCGCAAGCTAGGCTACAAGCCCTTTCCACAGCCCTCCGGCAACATGTCGCGCCCGTACACCAATCCACTCGGTGTGCGCTTGGGGCCCTGCACCTACTGTGGCTTCTGCGAGTGGTTCGCGTGCGCGAACTACTCCAAGGCGAGTCCGCAGACCACGATCCTACCGGTCCTGGTCCGTAAGCCGAACTTCAAGGCACGCGACAACAGCGAGGTCACCCGGATCAATCTCGACCCCACGGGAACTCGCGCGACCGGCATCACCTTTGTCGACACCGAAGGCAAGGAGTGGGAACAGCCGGCAGACCTCGTGATTCTCTCTGCCTACACGATCTTCAATGTGCAGCTGCTGTTGCACTCCGGTATCGGCACCCCGTACGACCCGCGCTCCAACCAGGGCGTGATCGGCCGGAACTTCACCCATCAGACGACCTCGGACGTCGTCGGGTTCTTCGACAAGGCCAAGTACCGCTTCAACCCCTTCATCGCCTCCGGTTCCATCGGCATGTGCATCGATGAGTTTAACGGTGACAACTTTGACCACGGGCCACACGGTTTCGTGGGCGGCGGTTACATGGGCAACGTGCAGACCAACGGCCGCCCCATCGAAACCACGCCGGTGCCCCCCGGCACCCCCAAGTGGGGCGCGAAGTGGAAGCAGGCGGTGCGGGACAACTACCAGTGCACCATCAAGCCCGGCACGGGCGTACACGGCAGCATGTACAGCTACCGCGATGTCTACGTGGACCTGGATCCGACCTACCGGGACCGTTTCGGGCGACGCGCTCGCGCGCATGACGATCGACTTTCACGACAACGAGCTGAAGCAGAACGCCTTCCTGACGGATCGCTTCGCCGAGATCTTCCACGCGATGGGCGCGCAGCAGATCCAGAAGGAATACCGCCAGGGCCCCTACGACATCACCAAGTACCAGACCACGCACCTGTGCGGCGGGGCGATCATGGGCGATAACCCCCGCACCAGCGCGCTGAATCGCTACCTGCAGAGCTGGGACGTGCCGAATCTCTTCGTGATGGGCGCGACGGCGTTTCCGCAGAACCCCGGCTACAACCCGACCGGCACGGTCGCGGCGCTCGCGTACTGGTCAGCCGACGCGATCCGCAAGCTCTATCTCAAGAATCCGGGGCCGCTGGTGCATGCGTAGCACTCGTGTGGGTCTAAGGTGTGCGACTTGCGCGGCCGCGCTGGTGGCGCTCGCATGGAATTCGTCCGCCCCGGCGGCGGACGAGCAGGACTTCGCGCAGATCGAGCACGGACGCTACATGGTGGCCGCGGCCGATTGCGCCGCCTGCCATACCGACCTTCCGCATGCGGGAGCCTTTGCCGGCGGCCGTCCCATCCAGACCCCATTCGGGGTGGTAGCCGCATCCAACATCACACCGGACAAGGAAACCGGGATCGGCAGCTGGACCGATGCCGAGTTCGAAGCAGCCGTGTGCGAGGGCAAGCGAAGGGACGGTTCGCACCTCTATCCCGCGATGCCCTATCCGTACTATCGCAAGATGACGCACGCGGATGTGCTGGCGATCCGCGCGTACCTGCAGACCGTGCCGCCCGTGCATAACCTGGTGGAATCAAATCGTCTGCCCTTCCCATTCAGCATTCGCGCCTCGGTGGGGCTGTGGAATGCAATGTATTTCAGCGACGAGCCGTGGAAGCCGGATCCCGGCCGGCCGGCTGAATGGAACCGCGGCGCCTATCTGGTACAGGGGCCGGGCGCACTGCGCGGCCTGCCATACGCCGAAAGACGATCTTGGGTGGCGATCACCGCGACCGGGCGTACCAGGGCTACTCACTGCAAGGCTGGTTTGCTCCCGACATCACCGACGATAAGGCTTTGGGGTTGGGAGCGTGGTCGCAGTCCGATATCGTCGCCTATCTGAAGGGCGGACATAACCGTATCGCCGCGGCATCAGGTCCCATGGCGGAGGTGGTGGCCGATGGAAGCTCTCACTTACAGGAGAGCGATCTGCGCGCGATTGCCACCTACCTGAAAAGTGGGCAGTCCCGCTCCGAGGTTACCCGGCCGCTCGCAACGGATGATCCGGCGATGAAGGCGGGCGCTGCGATCTATGAGGACGTGTGCTCGGCCTGCCACCAGCTGGACGGCACGGGCGTGCCATACCTGATTCCTGACCTGGCGGGCGCATCATCCGTGTCCTCGCGTGAGCCGACGTCGATCATCCGCGTGCTGCTGCACGGCACACAGAGCGTGGCCACAACGACCGAGCCCACGGGCGCCTCGATGCCGGCCTTCGGGCCTCAGCTGACGGACGTGCAGATTGCCGCAGTGGCGACTTTCATCCGCAACAGCTGGGGGCACGCGGCCGCGGCGGTCGCAGAGCGCGACGTCCACAAGGCGAGAAAGGACCCGCAGGGCTAGCTCCCGTTCGCTGGACGGGACGGCCGTCCGGTAGTGGCCCTGCGGAGCTTCACCTCCGAGGCTGTGATCGTGCTGAAGCTCGCAGCCCTTGGTATCGCGGTCGGTGGTCGCGGTCACTTAAGGGTACCGAACTCCCGGCCCGCCCCGCCGTAGCTCCCGCCGGGGGGCTTACCAATCTACCACCGCCGACTTGAACGAAGCATTAAGGGGCTGTAGAGGAATTCGGGGCGGGTATTGTCTAGATCAGCGCGTCGTTGTCCGATAACGATCGGCGTCGGAGGCCGTAGGGAGTCAGGGATGGGGGCGCCAGCTTTGAGCCGAAGGTGCGGATACGTTCCGACACACAAATTCACGTGATGGGTCCGCCCGCAAAGCCCACGATTGGCGGTTCTTATTCGCAGACGAAGACTCAGAGCGGTGATTGGAGGATATTCACAGGGGATTACCGGCCTGGCTCGCTCCGGAGCCCAGAGCGACCGCTACCTGCGATATCGACAGAACGGTGAGCCTGCTAACCCTGCATCGCAAGGAGACTCCACGATGAGCGCTGTCATTAAGGAAGCACAGGCTTCCAGCCCTGTGGCCCACTTTATTGCCACCCCCAAGAAGCTGCTGATCGACGGCAAGTGGGTCGCCGCCGCGTCCGGCAAGACCTTTGAAGTAAAAAACCCCGCGACCGGGAGCACCATCGCCCGGGCGGCGGAAGGTGACAAGGCGGATATCGATCTCGCCGTGCGTGCCGCGCGCCGCGCCTTCGAGTCCGCCCCCTGGGCGACGCTGACGCCATCAGAGCGCAGCAAGGTGATCTGGCGCGTCGGCGACCTCATTACCAAGTACGCCGATGAGCTCGCGGAGCTCGAGGCGCTCGACAACGGCAAGCCGATGGCGGTGGCCCGCGTCGCCGATGTCGCACTGGCCGCGGATATTTTCCAGTACATGGCCGGCTGGTGCACCAAGATCGAAGGCAAGACCATCCCGATCTCGGTGATCTACACCCCGGGTGCGAAGTACCACTCGTATACGAGTCCTGAACCGATCGGCGTCGTGGGCCAGATCATTCCCTGGAACTTCCCGCTGCTCATGGCAGCCTGGAAGCTCGCCCCGGCGCTCGCCACCGGCTGCACCGTGGTGCTCAAGGTCGCCGAAGAAACTCCCTTAAGCGCGCTGCGCCTGGGCGAGATCCTGCTGGAGGCAGGCATCCCGCCAGGCGTGGTCAACATCGTCACCGGCTTCGGCGAAACCGCCGGCGCGGCACTGGCCGCTCACCCGGGTGTCGACAAGGTGGCCTTCACCGGATCGACCGAAGTCGGTCGCCTGATCGTGCAGGCCGCGGCACGCGACCTGAAGCACGTGTCGCTCGAACTCGGTGGCAAATCCCCCAACATCATTCTCGAGGACGCGGATCTGGACGTCGCCATTCCCGGGGCCGCCAACGCGATCTTCTTCAACCACGGCCAGTGTTGCTGCGCCGGCTCGCGGCTCTACGTGCACGAGCGGCACTTCGACAAGGTCGTGGCCGGGGTGTCCGACCATGCGAAATCGATCAAGCTCGGGTCCGGTCTTGATCCGACCTCGCAGATGGGTCCGATGGTGTCGGAGATCCAGCGTGATCGCGTCTCCAGTTACCTCGAGGCGGGCAAGAAGGAAGGGGCCAAGGCGACCGCGGGCGGCAAGGCGCGCGAAGGCGCGGGGTACTTTGTCGAACCCACGGTGTTCGTCGATACCAAGCCCGGCATGAAGATCGTCAAGGAAGAGATCTTCGGGCCCGTCGTCACCGTGGCACCCTTTACCGACGCGCACGAGACCCTGGTGCAGGAAGCCAACGATACGATCTACGGTCTGGCGGCCGGTATCTGGACGCGTGATGTCAGCAAGGCGCACGCGCTGGCCGCGCGTCTGAAGGCCGGTACGGTGTGGATCAACTGCTACAACATCTTCGATGCGGCGCTGCCCTTCGGCGGCTACAAGCAGTCCGGCTGGGGACGCGAGATGGGTGAAGCGGTACTGGACAATTATCTGGCGACCAAGGCCGTGACAATCGGCCTGTAGGGACCCCGTTCCGAAGCAGCAAGCAGAGACCCCGCCGCCGGAGGCGGGGTCTCTGGTCAGCTAAGTCTCGCGGCCAAGCACAGCCTTACACGACGACCCGGCGAGCTGCAGCCCGTGCGACAGCGGCCTGACCCGATGCTCCCGGCCACCAGGTAGCGGCGCTTCGCTAGGGATTCCACTTCCAATCCTGGCTCGCGGCGCGGCAACCGCCCTGAGGCGCCCCGGTCCAGGCGCGGCCGCGGACGGCGCGCCCGCTCCAGGTACGCGTGGCTTCGCCATCCTTCAGCGCGAGCACGCCATTCACCCAGACGTCCCGTACGCCGGTGGCGAGTTGCTGGGGCTTCTCGTAGGTGGAGTTATCCTGCACCGTGGCGGGATCAAAGATGACTACGTCCGCGAAATAGCCCTTGCGCAGGCGGCCGCGATCGCTGATCGAGAGGGTCTCGGTAGGAAAGGAGGTGAGCTTGCGGATCGCCTCCTGCAGCGTGAGCACCTTATCGTCGCGCACGTACTTGGCGAGCACGCGCGCGAAGTTGCCGTAGGCGCGTGGATGCTCGGACGAGAGCAGGAACACCCCCTCGGGGGCCGGCGCGGCAGCATCCGAGCCGAAGCTGACCCACGGCAGTGCCACCTGGCGGCGGATGTTGTCCTCGGACATGAGAAAGTAGGCGACCCCGACGCGGGTGCCGTCCTCGACCACCAGCTGCATGGCGGTCTCCTCGGGGCTCAGATTGCGCATCTTGGCGACCGCGGCGAGCGTCTTGCCCGTGTAGGGCTTGAGCGCCGGGTTCTTGAAGGCCAACAGCAGCATTCCATCCGGACCCGCGGCGCGATAGAGGTTCTCCCAGGTCTTGGACGGCTCGCGCATCTCGGCGGCGACCTTGGCGCGGATGGCCGGATCCTTCAGCCGTTCGATCCACTTGTCGAGGCCGCCTTCTTGCACCCAGGTCGGCATCGAGGCGTCGAGCCCGGTCGCACCGGCGGTATACACATACATGTCCGCGGTGATGCGCGTGCCAGAGGCGCGCGCTGTCTCGATCACGCGGACGACCTCATCGAGCTTGCCCCAGTTGTCCTTGCCGGCGACCTTGAGGTGATAGATCTCGGCGGGCGCACCGGAGTCCTTGGCGATGGAGATCGTCTCCTGGATTGCCTCCAGCAGCCGGTCGCCCTCGCTGCGCATGTGGGCGATGTACATGCCGCCGCAGCGACCTGACTCCTGTGCGAGCGCAGTCAGCTCGGGCGTCTTGGCGTAGGTAAAGGGATTGTAGATAAGCGCGGTGGTCACACCGAGCGCCCCTTCCTCCATGGCTTCGTGCACCAGACGGCGCATCTGTTCCAGTTGCGCCGCGGTTGGCTGCACGTCGTCCTCGCCGAGCACGTACTGGCGCACGATGCCGGCGCTGACGAACGAGGCCACGTTCGGTGCCATGCCCTTGCGTTCGAGCTTGCTCAGGTACTCCCCGAGCGTCGCCCAGTCGATGTCGTAGTGGATGTCGGTCTCCATCTTCTTGAACAGCGACTTCAGGTTGTCATTGAGCGGTCCCATGGACAGCTCCCCCATGACCTCGAGCGTCACACCCTGGCGTAGGTCGCTCAGCGCGCGGCCGTCGACGAGCAGCGACTCTTCGGGGTGCGCGAGCATGTTGACGAAGCCCGGCGCCACCGCCTGGCGCTGCGCGTCGATCTCGGAACGCCCGTGTCCGGGGGCGTGCGGGCCGACGTAGGTGATGCGGTCCTTGTCGATGGCCACGTCGCCCACGAAGGGCGGTCCGCCCCCGCCGTCATAGATCATGCCGTGGCGGATGATCGTGTCGTGCTCGGCGGCGTGCGCCGGATGCAGGGCTGCGAGCGCGGTGACCGCGCCCAGAGCGCTCAACGCGTGACGCAGCCACAGGCGGGCGGGTTGCAGGGTTGGTTTCATGCCAGCACTCCAGCGAGAACCTGCCCGGGCCGCGAGCGCCCGGGCGTGCCTTGACGCGAGCGCTCGCTCGGTCAGTAGCGCGTCATGAAGGACATCAGGTGATATGTCCAAGCGATGTACAGCAGCACCAGCGCGGAGAGGGCAAGTACGCTGGTCCACAGGCGCGCCGTCCACGGCCGCGGCGTGACCCAGACGACGTATGCGCACCAGAGCATGACGACGGCGCTGCCGATGTAGATGATCACGGACAGGAAATACAGCAGCAGCAGCCAAGGATCGAGCGCGGCGGTAAATACACCGAGGTGACTGAGGCCAAGTACGACCACGATGACCCACGCCACGCTGATCGCCGCCAGCGCGACCGCGCTCACGCGCGAGTAGCGGTGCGCCGTGGCCGCGCGCCCGGCGAGGGCGAGCGGCACCCGGTAACGGCGACGCACGATCGCCGCGACCGGCCAGAGCAGCGCGGTGAGCAGCACCGCGCCGAACGCCACCAGCGCCGCGGGGCGCAGCCACGCCGGCGAGGTCGACCAGGGCACAGGCTCGAACACCATGAACGGCGACAGTTCGTCCATGCTGATGCGCACCACGCGCCCGTCGACGACCTTCGCTGCCATGCGCCAGTTGCTGTTGGTGTCGCGCCAGACGAAGGGTTCGACCTCGCGGTAGTTACGCAGCTGGCCGTTGCGCTCCTTGATCAGGGATGCGGTGAGTTCGTTGTCCTTGCCGATCTGAATGCGCACCGGCGCGATCAGCGACAGGATGCTGAGGAAGGAACGGTCGGGGCGGCGCGAGTCATCGTAGTAGCCGGCCATCAGGCGCGCATGCGCCGCCGCGGTTTCCGGCGGCACGTTGGCTGCGCGCGGCCTTGCCGGGGAAATAGCGGTTCGTGAATCCGTCGAACAACGCCTGACGGATCGCACCCGCCGCGCCTTCGCGGCCGAGGCTGTTGAAAGACATGAAGATGCCGACGTTGTCGTCCGGGTACAGATGCAGATAGCTGTGCATGTACTGCGTGTCACCGCCGTGGCTGATGACGCGGTGGCCGTTGTAGTTCTGCTCGTAGAACCCCAGCATCATGCGGTTCAGCGGCGGAATCATGTCGGTCGGCGTTTCGTGCATCATCTTGGCCGTCTCGGCCTTGAGGATGCGATTGCCCCTGTACTCGCCGTTCTGCAGATGCGCGATCATGAACTTCGCCATGTCATCACCGCTGGCAGCGAGGCTGCCGGCGGGCGCCGCGACCACGATCTCGTAGGGCTTGGCGGGTTCGGAGGCGAGCTGGTAGCCCTTGGACATGTCCGGGGCGAGCGCCTCGGGCAGCGGCTGGCGAAACGTCGAATGCGTCATGCCGAGGGGCTTGAAGATGTTGGCGTCGAGGTAGTCATCGAACGCTCTGCCCCGAGACATGCTCGACCAGGTACCCGGCGAGGGCGGTCGCGTAGTTGGAGTAGGCGGGGGTGGAGCCCGCCTTGAAGATGCGTGTCGGCGTAGAGGTCTTGACGTACTGCTGCAACGTCACCAGCGCCTTCGGATCCTCCGTGATCAGGGATTTGACCTGCTCCTCGAAACCGGCCGTGTGGGTCATGATGTTGCGCAGCGTGATCGGTCCGTCGCCGCGGTCGGGGAGCTTGAAGTCGAGGTAGTCGTTGACGTTGCGGTCCAGGTCGAGCTTGCCTTGCTCGACGAGCTGCATCACCGCAGTCCACGTGAACAGCTTCGAGATGGAACCGGGACGGAACATCGTCGATCTTCGGATCGACCGGCTTGCGCGCCTCGACATCCGAGTAGCCATAGCCCTCTTCGAAGAGCAGCTCGCCGTCCTTGACCACCGCCACCACCGCGCCACCGATATCGCCGTTCTCGAGCGCGTACGGCATGAAGCCATCGAGCCAGACCTCAAGATCGGCCCGCTGCAGCGCATGCGGACCGGCCGCCGGATTGGCGGAGATCGGCGCACCGCTGTCGTGGGGTGAGGCTGGGGGTGTCGCCGGTGCCACCGCCGGAGCGGGACCGACCGAGGGCGGCGCACTGGCGCGCGAAGTCGGCGCGGCGTCGGCAGAGGAGGCCATCAAGGTGAGAGTGAGTGTGATTATGCTGGCAGCGAGGCGCATAACGGCCTTTCTTTGCGTTGGTGTAAGGGGAAAGGGCTGGGCACGGCGTAAGGGCGCGAGCACGGGGAACAGGGGCTGCGCGGCGACCGCGCACGCCCAAGGGCGGCTGCCGCAGGCCACCTGCGTCGAATCAAGTTGTGTTGGGTTCTTCAATGCGCGGCGCGCCCCTCGCCAGACAGTCGCGATATCTGCGCCCTTTGGTACATCGCGTGTCGGGTTGACAGTTCCGCTTCCGCAACTATACTGCATTTAAGCAACATATGTACCTATTATGAAAACAAGAGGTCCATGTGTAATGCAACCTTTCGTCAGCGCGTGCGCGCGGCTCCGCCGGCGCCGGGCAACGACCGGACGTCGCCGCCGGCGGTCGGGCGGGTCACCGCAGCCATGCTGAATGGCCTAACGCGCGCGTTTGCCGTCCTGCGTGGGGCCCAGCGTGCGGCGGCTTCATTTGCGGCGGCGGGTTGCGCTGCGAATGCCACGGATCGTGGCTTCGCGGATCTGCGAGAGAACTTCAACGGCACGGCCGTCGTGAAAGTGGGTGCTGGATGAACTCGATACGAATGGTGGTCGCGGCCGGCTTGCTGTTGCTGTACGCGGTGGCCGCGGACGCGGCGCGCGCGCGCAGCCCGGGCAGCCGACGTCGATGCCGTGGCGACGCGTGCCATGAAGGCCTTCGCAGTTCCGGGTATCGCGGTGGGGATCGTCAAGGACGGGCACCTGGTGCTCGCCCGCGGCTACGGGGTGCGCGCCGTCGGCCAGCCCGCCGCCGTGGATCCCGATACCTTGTTTGCCATCGGCTCCAATACCAAGGCCTTTACCAGCGCGGCACTCGCGATCCTCGTGGACGAGGGCAAGCTGCGCTGGGACGACCGCGTCATCGATTACCTGCCCGACTTTCGCATGTGGGATCCGTACGTCACGCGCGAGTTTACGATCCGCGACGTGCTGACGCACCGCAGCGGACTGGGGCTCGGCGCGGGTGATCTGATGTTTGTGACGCCGACCGATTTCACGCGGCGCGACATCATCCATGGGCTGCGATACCTGAAGCCCGCGAGCAGCTTCCGCTCCCAGTTCGCCTACGACAACCTGATGTACGCGGTTGCCGGGCAGGTGGTCGAGGCCGCCTCCGGGCAAAGCTGGGAAGACTTCGTGACGCAGCGCATCTTCGCGCCGCTGCACATGGACGGCTGCGCCGTGAGCCGCGATCGCCTGCACGGCAACAACGTCGCCGCGCCGCACCTGGCAGAAGAGGGCACCGTGCACACAATCCCGCCGCTCGAAGTGACCTCGGTGGCGCCGGCCGGCTCGATCTACTGCAACGTGAGCGGCATGGCGCAGTGGGTCGCAACGCAACTGGGTCACGGCAGAGCACCGGACGGCACGCGGCTCTTCAGCGAGCAGCAGGGCGAGGAAATGTGGACACCGCAGACGATCCTGCACCCGGCCGGCAAACGTGCAGAGCTGACCCACTCCCACTTCGCCGCCTACGGTCTCGGCTGGGGTCTGGAGGACTTTGACGGTTACAAGCGCGTGTCGCACAACGGCGGCCTGCCGGGCATGGTAACGCACGTCGGCATGATCCCGGAGCTCAACGTCGGCGTCATCGTCCTCACCAACGCGCAGGAGGGCGCGGCGCTGGAGGCAGTGTCACTGCAGGTGCTCGAGGCCTACACCGGCGTGCCCAAGCGCGACTGGGTGGCGCTCGCGAGCGAGAACAAGAAGGCGCGTGAGCAGCGCATCCACGAGGCCGATGCGAAGAGTGCTCCGGAGGCCAGTGCCGCAACCTGGGCACCGAGCAACCCGGATGCCTACGTCGGCACGTTCGAGGATCCCTGGCGCGGTGCAGCGACGGTCAGCCGTGAGGGCACTGGCCTGCGTCTGACCTTCAGCCGTACCACGGCGCTGAGCGGCAAGCTGACTCCGGCCGGGATCAATCTGTTCATCGTGCGCTGGGACGACCGCACCCTGAATGCGGATGCTTACGTGCGGTTCAGCGAGGATTTTACGGGGAAGGTTTCCGGATTCAGGATGCAGGCGGTTTCCGCCGCCACGGATTTCAGTTTCGATTTCCAGGATCTGGACTTCACGCGCAAACCGGAGCCCGCCGCGCCCCGATGAGGTAGCGCCGCGAGCGCAGGCCCTTCAGCGGCGGGGGCGCGACCGTCGCGCCGGTCGCGCGGCGCCGGCTGGCGCGCGCGGCTTTACGGTGCGCGCGACTTCGAGCGCGGGCTCAGCGTCGTGGCCGGAGCCGTCTCTGACCTCGAGTGCATGCTCGAGCACGTGCTCGGGCGTGGTGCACACGCACAGGATCTTGAGCGGGGTGCTGCCGATTGACAGGTAGGCATGCCCCATCGTGCTGTCGAAGTAGACCGAGCCGCCGGGGTCGAGTACCAGGGGCGCGTAGAATTCCGTGTGCAATTCCAGGCGACCCTCGAGCACGTAGCTGAACTCCTCGCCCTCGTGCTTCAAGAGGCCATTGGACTCGGCGAGCGTGCGCGAGCGGATGATCCCGGTCATGGGCGTCATCTTTTTGCCGGACAGTTCGGTGCACAGATAGGCGTAGCCCTGCAGGCCCACGGCCACCGGCCGCCCGGTCTCCGGAAGCGTGAACGTGCGCCGGGCCGAAGGACGCGCGGCCTCCTGGGTCGCCTGGTCGGAGAACAGTTCCGCAACGTCGATCTGCAGGCCGCGGCACAGCTGCAGCAGCTTCGAATAGGTGAGCGAGAGCTGGCTGTTTTCCACCCGCGACAGCGTGGATTTGGCGATGCCGGTGAGGGCGCTGACTTCCGCGATGGAGAGGCGGCGCTGAAAGCGCAGCCGGCGCAGGCTCGCCCCGAGATTGGGCAAGCCCTCGCCATTCTCAGTACTCGCCGCGGCTGGGGTCGGCGCGCCACTTGGACCGGCTGTCACCGATTGACGTTAGCAGCGTTACCGGCGT
Organism: uncultured Acidobacteriota bacterium; assembly: GCA_963820855.1. Classification (GTDB taxonomy): domain Bacteria; phylum Acidobacteriota; class Vicinamibacteria; order Marinacidobacterales; family SMYC01; genus DAISKN01. Next base: position 172,373 of record CAWGBY010000024.1, on the reverse strand, counting down.
TTGGGAATGCGTTTCCGGGTTGACAGTTCCGTATACGCAACTATACTCCCCAAAGAGAACTCTATGACGCAGTTAGAAAAATTTTGCTGCGCATGAAAACCGGTCACAACCGAGTGCACACCGTAACGTTGAGCGCGCAGGGCCGAGCCGGGCGCGGGGACGTGCGGCACCAGCGGTTGCTTACCGTCAGCAGCAGTTGACTACCAGTTCCACCAGAGGGGGTCTGTACATGCCCACGCCGCGAATCAGCATCGAGTCCGTTGTCGTCGGACTGCTCGTAACGAGTGCACCAGTTCTTGCGGAGGCCGCCACGGATACCGGCGCGACCGACCTGGAGACCGTGATCGTCACGGCGAGTAAGCGCGAGGAAGCGCTGAAAGACGTCCCCATGAGCGTCACGGCGCTCAGCGGCACGGAGTTGGACCGTTGGCAGCAAACGCAACTCAGCGATTTCGCCTCGCAGGTGCCCGGCATGTCCCTGCAGCAGCCCAATCCAGGGCAGACGCGCCTCGTATTGCGCGGCCTGAACGTCGGCAGCGTCGGTTCGACGGTCGCGACCGTCATCGATGACATCCCGTTCTCGATGTCCGGTGCGCAGGCCAACGGCGCGTTCTTCGCCGCCGACATCGACACCTATGACATGAACCGCATCGAGGTGCTGCGCGGCCCGCAGGGCACACTCTACGGGGCGACCGCCGAGGGCGGCCTGATCAAGTACGTGACCAACGCCCCCAACCTGAACGCGTTCGAAGCCCGCGTCGACCTGGGCGGCTCGACGATCGATGGCGGCTCGACGGCGGGCTCCGCCAAGGGAATGATCAACCTGCCGTTCTGGAGCAATAAGGCGGCGCTGCGCGTGAGTGCGGTCAAGGAAGGCATCCCCGGCTACATCGATGACCCCACCACCGGCGCCACGGACATCAATCACGGCTCCAAGTACAGCATCCGCGCCTCGCTGCTCGCCAAGCCCGTGGATCAGTTCAGCGCCCGCTTCACCTTCTTCGACCAGGGCCTCGAGGTGCGCACCAACAACTTCTCGGAGGTGGTCGGGGCGGCGGCCGACCCTGCCCACCCCCCGGCGGATCAGTTCTCACGGATCGGGGGTGACTTTATTAACAACGCTCCCTGGCCGCATGAAGTCCACTACGACATGCGTGTCTATGGGCTCAACCTGCAATACGACTTCAGCGCGGCGACGCTCATGTCCTCGACCAGCTACGGGGAGATCCAGAACCGGTTTGCGACGGATTTCACCAACGTCAATGTCGCTCCCGGAGTCACTTACAGTGACTTCCTGGGTCTGTTCATTGGTGTCTACAACCAGCCGATCGTCGTTGCCCAACGCCAGCTCGAGTTCGTGCACAAGTTCAACCAGGAGCTGCGCCTGGCGTCCCGTCCCGGCTCCTCGCTCTTCGGTCACGACTTTGACTGGCAGGGCGGCTTGTTCTTTACCCGCGAAAGCACCGTTCTGAACCAGTATTTCGATGCGCGCGATCCGGCAGATACCAGCGTGGTCCTGCAGCCGCCGCTCGGTGGCGCCAACATTCCGGCGGACTACAAGGAAAAGGCCGTCTTCGCCGACTTTACCTACCACTTCACCACCGCGTTCGATCTTGCGCTCGGCGGACGCTATTCGCACACCGATCAGAGCTCCAACGTGCAGCTGGCCTGCTGTGTGCTGTTCGGTCCCGCGACCGATTTCCCGGCGATCGACACGTCCGAGCACAGCACGACCTGGTCGGTGGCGCCGCGGTTCCACCTGAGCCAGGACAGCATGCTGTACGCGCGCTACTCGACCGGCTATCGGCCGGGTGGTCCGAATCTGCCGACGCCCACGCTGCCCAATCCGCCGCCGCTGGCGCCGGACAGCACCCGCAACTACGAACTCGGATTCAAGTCCGATCTTCTCAATCACCGCTTCAGCTTCGACATTGCGGTGTTCGACATCGATTGGAAGGACGTGCAGATCCTCTCGATCGTCAATACGCCGGCAGGCCCGGTCGGCATCAACGGCAACTCCGGATCGGCGCGCAATGTCGGCGTGGAATGGAACTTTTCCTGGCAGCCGGTCAGCGGTCTGACGCTGGGTCTCTTAGGTTCCTATGTCGAACGCCAAGATCACCGAGGATGCCCCCGGTCTCGGCGCCTTCAACGGGGACAAACTGCCGTACGTTCCCGACATCACGGCTACCCTGAATGCCACTTACACCTGGCATGCATTCGGCAACTTCTCGGGCTTTGCCGGAGGCTCCTGGAGCTACGTGGGTAATGCGTACACGAACTTCGCGACCGGTGCCGCCACCGAGTCGCACGCGAAGCTGCCGAGTTACGACATGCTCAGGCTCCATCTCGGATTCGAAGACGACCGTTACAGTTTCGAACTCTACGGCGAGAACGTCGGCAACTCGCATGGCATCACCGACTACCAGAACAACGGTGGCGTCAACCAGCGCGGGCTGGCCAATTTCCTCCAGCCGCGCACCATCGGCGTGCAGCTGGGGGTGAAGTTCTAGCGCTCGGCTGCAGCAGTGACGCGGGCGCCCCTGGTGTTTCAGGGCGTGCGCTCGAAACGCTGTCGGGATCCAAGACCGGTGTCCCGAACCGGGAGACGCCCATGTGGATGCGGCACGCCGAGCGCTAAGATGGCGCAGTTGATGATCAAGTCGGAGCACGAAGCCCAGTTCCTTCGGGGACGGCTATGCGGCGACGTCAAGCAGCGCCCGCCGTCGCGGGCACTGCGGCGGATTAGGAGTGACGGTGTATTTCGATCCACCTAAGGCGACGCACGACTTCATCATAGTAGGTGCCGGCATAGCCGGCGTCTCAACGGCGTACGAGCTTTCGCAGTCAGCGCGGGTGTGCGTCGTTGAAGGCGAGGAGCGGCCCGGAATGCACGCCACCAGCCGCTCCGCGGCGCTGTTCGCCCCGAGCTATGGGGGGCGGGAAATCCGTGCCTTGACGCGGGCGAGCCGCGCATTCTTCAACCGTCCGCCCGCCGGGTTTTCTGAACCGCCGCTGCTTCGCGATCGTGGCTGTCTCTACATCGCGCGCCCCGATCAGCGCGAACGTCTCGATGAGATGGCCAGCGAGATCCGCACCTCGGGCGGGCAGGTGGCTTTCTTGAGCGTTCCGGACGCACTCCTGCGTGTACCGCTGCTGCGCCGGGAGTACCTGGCAGCGGCGGCCTTCGATGCCGATGCGATGGATATCGAGGTGAACGCACTTCACCAGGGGTTCCTGCGCGGAGCACGTGCTGCCGGCGCGACGCTCATCACAGGCTCATGGGTCCGGCAACTCAGCCGCGAGCACGGACTGTGGTCCATCGAGTGCGCGGGCGCCACGGTGACGGCGCCGGTCCTGATAAATGCCGCGGGAGCGTGGGCCGATGAACTGGCGCACGCGTGCGGCGCGCGGCCGCTCGGCCTTCAGCCCCTGCGCCGCACGGCGCTGCTGGTGGAGCCGCCGCCGGGCATCGACGTCAGCACCTGGCCGGCGGTCATCGATACGGACGAGGAATTTTACCTGAAGCCCGATGCCGGAAAGCTGCTGCTGTCACCGGCGGATGAGACGCCCGCGCCACCCGGCGATGCGCACCCGGACGAGATGGACGTCGCCATCGGAGTCGATCGCGTGGAGGCGGCGCTCGACATCAAGGTGCAGCGCGTGACGCACAGCTGGGCGGGGCTGCGCACCTTCTCTCCGGATCGGGCCCCTGTGTTAGGCTTCGACGCCGATATATCCGGATTTTTCTGGTGTGCCGGCCAGGGCGGGTACGGTATTCAAACCTCGCCGGCCATGGCCCGCGCGGCCGCGGCGCTGGCGAAGAAAGAGCCCTTGCCCGCGGATATTTCCGCCGAAGGACTCACCACGGTCGATCTTTCGCCGGAGCGGTTTGCAGGAAGTAACCATCAGGAGACAGCGGAACGGATGAAGACCTACGGGGGCGAGGTGCTCGGGCCCGGCGGACGGGTGCTGCCGCTGTCTCTTGCAACGGAGCTGGACGACCTGCTGTTGCTATCCGGCCAGTTGGCGTTGCGGGACGGCAAAGTGGAAGGCGACATCGCGCAGCAGACGGGCGCCATATTCGATTCGCTTGAGGCAATCCTCGCCCAGGCGGGTCTTAACCTCGACAACGTGGTGAAGACCACGATATGGCTCACGGACGCCCGTGACTTTCCCGCATTTAACTCGACCTATGCCGGGCGCCTGCGCGCGCCCTATCCGAGCCGCTCGTGCGTGGTCTCGGCCCTCGTGATCCCCGGGGCGCGCGTGGAGATTGAAGCCGTGGCGAGCCGACGCCACCGGCGCGTATGAAGCGCGCCCGCGTCAAACCTGCGAAGGCCGCAGCCAAGGGAGGGCGCACGCTCGGCAGCCTGATCTACCTCGTGCGGCAGCAGAACGGCTGGACGCTGCGCCAGATGAGCGACAAGGTCGGCATTCCGCTTTCCACCCTCGCCAAGGTCGAGGCCGACAGGCTTTCGCTCACCTACGACAAGCTGCAGCAGTTCACCTCGCGACTCGGTCTGACGATGGCGGAGTTCCTGGCGCAGGCCGAGACACCGGCGAGCGACTCGCCGCAGGTGGTGACCGCCCGGCGCAGTCTCACGCGCGACGGCAATTCCATTCCGATCGCGACCCCGAACTACGACTACGAGTACCTGTGCGCCGACCTGCGCGAGAAGCGCATGGTCCCGATCCTCACCCGCATCCGCGCGCACGACATTGCCGAGTTCGGTGAGCTCGTGCGCCACCAGGGCGAGGAGTTCATATTCGTGCTGGAAGGCACGATCGAGGTACACCTGCAGTTCTACACTCCGGTCGTGCTGACGGCGGGGCAGGGCATCTATATCGACAGCACCATGGGGCACGCCTATCTCGCCAAGGACTGCGAAAGCGCCCTGGTCCTCGGCGTGTGCTCGAGCGAAGAACCGGATCTTGCCGGCGAACTGATCAGTCTCGCCGAGAAGTCCGAGAAAGTCGCCTGAAGCTGCAAACTCGAACGCCTCGTGGATTTGCGTCCGGCTCTGAGTCACGCCAGCGGGATGCAAGCCCTCGGCTGAGGGGAGCGGCGATGTCTTCACGCTTTCAGCGCTTCCTGCTCCCCGGCTTCGCCTTCAAGGCGGTCGTGATCGGCGGCGGTTATGCGACCGGCCGGGAACTCGCCGAGTTCTTCCTGCCGAGCGGCCCGTGGGGCGGCATCGCCGCGATGCTGCTGGCGATGCTGATCTGGAGCATCGTGTGCGTCGCCACGTTCCTGTTCGCACGTCTGAGCGGGGCGCGCGACTATCTGACGTTCGTGCGCGCGCTGCTCGGCCCCGGCTGGATTGCCTTCGAGGCGGCCTACCTGCTTTTCGTCGTGCTGATCCTGGCGGTCTTCGGGGCTGCGGCCGGCGCCATTGCGGAGGCGACCTTTGGCCTGCCGCGGATACTCGGCACGCTGACGCTGATGGCAGGGATAGCGCTGTTCGCAACCTTCGGCAATCTGTCGGTGGAGCGGCTCTTTAAGTACGTGTCGTTTCTGCTCTACGGCGTGTACGTGCTCTTCGTGATTCTGTCCCTCACCCACTTCGGGGGCCGCATCGCCGCGGGATTCGCAGTGCACGCGCCCATGCACGGGTGGATCACGGGCGGCCTCACGTATGCCAGCTACAACATCATCGGCGCCGTCGTGATCCTGCCGGTGCTGCGCCACCTGACGAGCAACCGCGACGCGATTGTCGCCGGGCTGATCGCCGGACCGCTCGCCATGATCCCCGCATTGCTCTTCTTCACCTGCATGATCGCCTACTACCCGGAGGTCGCCTCGGCAACGCTGCCCTCGGACTTTCTGCTGCGGCGTCTGGACCTTCCTCTGTTTCATCTGCTCTTCCAGGTGATGATTTTTGCCGCCCTGCTCGAAAGCGGCACCGGAGCGGTCCATGCGATCAACGAGCGCGTGAGTTTCGCCTGGCGGACGCGTAGCGGGGCAGCGCTCACGCGCGGCGCGCGCCTCGCGATCACGCTGACGCTGCTCACGGTGTGCATGCTGTTGGCGGACCGCTTTGGGCTCGTGGCCCTGATCGCGCGTGGCTATCGGCTGCTGGCGTATGTATTCCTGATCGTCTACGTCCTGCCGGTGCTGACCTTGGGGACGGCCAGGTTGTGGCGGGCTCGCAAGCGTCCGGAGTAGAGGTCGCCCGGCCGTCCGGGGTGACATGACACTGCCGAGCGATACCGAGGAGTGGCGTCTGGCCGGTGCTGCCGACTGTTGTCCCGCGGTGGGGCCTTGCCACGCATACGCCTGTACCGAGGCCATGGGAATCTTACGTTTTCGTCCGAACACTCTCGAAGCGACCACCGCGGAAACTCTGCGCGCAGGTGAACCCATGATCGAATATCGCCCTCTGCTGGTGTGGCTGCTGTTCGCAACTCTCGCCTGCGGGACAGCGCTGCGCACCCAGCCGGCCGGTGCCCACCCGGCCGCCTTCACGCTCGCGCAAATCATGCAGGCGCCCTTTCCCTCGAGCCTCACGGCGGCGCCGCGCGGTGGGGCGGTGGCGTGGGTCTTTGATGCCAAGGGGCGTCGCAACATCTGGGTGGCGGATCCGACGGGCGGCAACGAGGCGCACGCGATCACGTCCTTCGACGAGGACGACGGGTCTCACATCGACGACCTCGCCTGGTCGCCTGATGAAGCCTCGATCGCCTTCACTCGGGGCGGTTCCATCGAGGATGATCAGCCCGCCAACGTCGACAGCTCCCCATCCGGCCCCAAGCCGCGCGAGGTGTGGCTGGCATCCCGCTCAGGCGCCGTGGCGCGCCGCATCGGCGCGGGCCACAGCCCATCCTTCTCCCCAGACGGCACGCGTCTTCTGTACCTCGACAAGCGTCAGATCCTCACGGCCGCAGCGGGCAGCGGCGCACCGCAGCCCTGATCGTGGACAAGGGGATGATCGAGTCGGTGACCTGGTCGGCGGACGGTAAGCTTGTGGCCTTCGTCAGCGATCGCGGCAGTCACGCCCTCGTCGGCGTCTACGATTTCTCGCGCCAGAGCATCGCGTGGATGAGTCCCGGCCTCGACCGCGATACCTCGCCGGTATTTTCCAAAGACGGCAGCCGCATCGCCTTCATCCGTGTGCCCGCGGAGCGGGCGCCGCCGTTCATCTCGCGCCGCAGCGGCCAGTCCTGGTCGATCTGGATCGCCGACGTGCGCAGCGGCGCCGGGCGCGCGATCTGGACCGCCGACGCGGGTGCGGGCAGCGTCTTTGCCCCGACCCTGTCGCCGCGCAACCTGTTCTGGAACGCGGCGGATCAGCTGGTGTTTCCGTGGGAGAAGAGTGGCTGGCTGCAGCTGTACGCCGTGCCCGCCGGCGGTGGTACCGCGCGGGCCCTGACCGCCGGTCGCTCCGAGATCACCCACACGTCCTTGAGTGCGGACGGGCGGCGCATCGTGTATTCCGCCGAGTAAGGAAGGGGAGCCGGACCGGCTTCACATCTTCGCCCTCGACACCGATCGCGGCAGTGCAAGAATCCTGGCAGCCGACACCGGGATCGAGGACACCCCGCAGATCAACAACGCCGGCGCCGTGTTTGCGCTGCGCAGCGATGGGACGCATCCCCTGCAGCCAGTCATGCTGTCGAGCAACAACCGCTGGGAGGCGCTCGCGCCGCAGCAGATACCGGCGGACTTCCCCTCCGCGCAGCTCGTAACTCCCGAAGCGGTGACGTTTCGGGCCGAGGACGGGCACGAGGTGCACGCGCAGCTCTTTACGCCGCAGGACCGCGCTGCAAAGCCACGACCCGCGATCCTGTTTTTCCACGGTGGCCCGCGCCGGCAGATGCTCGTCGGCTTCCACCCGATGGGCGCCTATAACTGGATGTACTGCCTCAATCAGTACCTGGTGGCCAAGGGTTACATCGTCCTGTCCGTCAACTACCGCGGCGGCATTGGCTACGGACTGGAGTATCGCGAAGCGGACGACTTTGGCCCCGGCGGCGGCAGCGAGCTGCACGACCTGCTCGGTGCGGTGGCCTACCTCAAGGCGCGCAAGGACGTGGACCCCGCGAAGCTGGGTATCTGGGGCGCCAGTTACGGGGGCCTGATGACGGCGCTCGGGCTGGCACGGGCGCCCGATGCCTTTGCGACCGGCGTCGACTATGCGGGTGTCTACAACTGGGCTACTTTCCTCACCTCGATCGGGTTGCCTCCGGATACACCGGAAGCGACCCGCCGCGCCGTGGAGTCATCGCCGATTGCGACCATCGACCGCTGGCGGGCGCCGGTGCTTCTGGTGCAGGCAGACGACGATCGCGCGGTGCCTTCGCAGCAGGCATCGGAGCTGCTCGAGGCCCTGCGCACCCACCATGTCCCGCACGAAGTGGTGATCATGCCGGACGAGATTCATGATCTGGCGCGCTACGCGTCCTGGATGAAGCTATTCGATGCCGCCGCGGCGCACTTTGCAGCTCACTTCGACTGACTGTCAGGGCGACCGCTCCGCCGCGGCGACGTCCCTGGGGAACTCCTCGCTAGGCGATCAGGTCGCGGTAGGCATGCCAGGTGGCGTAACCCAGCAAGGGCGCAATCACCACCATGCCGACGAGAAAGGTGGCGAATGCGAGAGCGGTGAGGCCGACGATCAGCGCGGCCCATACGAACATGGCCGGAAGGTTTGCAAACGTCGCGCGGATGCTGGCGCGAATGGCCTGCGATGCCGTCGCGTGGCGGTCAATGATGAGAGGCACGGCAACCACCGACACCGCGAATACGACCCCGGCCAGCACGGCTCCGCAGCCGAGGTAGCCGAGCAGCTGCCGCGTGCCCAGGGTCTGCGCGCCACCCCACAGCACCACCGCAAGGCTTGGCGATTCGGCGCTGAAGGCCGATTGCAGCAGCACGGCCGACAGTGCGAACCACAGCAGCGCAACGAGGGCGAGCACGCCACCGAAGTGCAGCAGCCCGTCGGGGTTGCGTGTCAGCGCCTGCAGTGATTCATCAAACCCGAGTGGCTCGCGTGCGCTGTGGCGACGTGCGAGTTCGCACAGGCCGGTCGTCATGACAGGTCCGACCAGCAGGTAGCCGGTCACCGCTGCCGCGACCAGATAAAGATGTGTGCTTCCGAGCATCAGGAGCACTCCGCCCAGAATCGAAATCAGCGCGCCGTATCCCAGACCCGCGGCGCCGATCGCCTTGAAGTCGTCCCAGCCGCGACCCAGCCATTCGACGGGGCGGCCCACGGGGACGTGGCGGACGTCGACGTGAAGGTCGGGCGAGTGTCCGACACTGATGGACGTAGTCATGAAGGCCTCCTGTGGGTCAGCGGCACGGCTCATGGACTGGAGTGTTCACTGGCATCGTACGCCTGGACGGCCGGCTACGGGGATGGCCGCTTCGTGCGCCGGGCCGGTAGACTTGTCTCCCATACGCCCCCGTAGCTCAGTGGATAGAGCGACCGCCTCCTAAGCGGTAGGTCGTCGGTTCAACTCCGGCCGGGGGCGCCAACTACCCGTCTCACCGCGTCTCGCCGCATACCGTGGCGTATCATTAAAGGCTATAGAAATAGGCATTTTGTACCCATTAGCCGGACCACCTCGTATCAGCGTTCAACTCCCGATTCCAATGCAAAACGGGTACAATGACGGGTACAAAAAAGTCGGGACGGGTACAATTTGGCCGGCACCGACTTTCTGACGGACTCCATGGTTCGCACCGCAAAGCCCAAGGCGCGCCCCTATAAGTTGAAGGATGGCGGCGGACTCTATTTGTTAGTAACGCCCGGGGATACACGGCAATGGCGCCTCCGGTACACCTTTGGGGGCCAGGAATCCATGATCGCCCTGGGTACCTATCCCGCAACCTCGCTTAAGGCGGCGCGCCAGAAGCGTGCGGAGATGCGAACGGCGATCGAGGCGGGAAGAAATCCCGCGGCCGAGAAGAGGGCGCTCCGCACAAGCAACGCTAATACCTTTGAGGTGGTCGCTCGGGAATGGCTCGCCAAGCAACCGTTCACGCCGAAGACCTGCGCGAAAGCGCGCTGGACCTTCGAGGACTTGCTGTTCCCCTTTATCGGTACGCGGCCTGTTGCCACTTTGACCGCGCCGGAACTTCTGGAAGTCTTCCGGCGACTCGAGCGACGAGGAAAAATCGAAACAGCGCATCGAACCAAACAGCGTGTGGGCCAGGTCATTCGGTATGCAATCGCCACGGGTCGTGCCGAGCGCGATCCCACGGCAGATCTGCGCGGCGCCTTGGCGACCGTTAAGGTTCAGAATCGGGCAGCTCTCACCAATCCCCGAGACATTGCACAGCTCCTGCGGGCAATCGACGGCTATCGCGGGCACTATTCGGTGGAATCGGCATTCAGGCTCGCCCCATTGGTATTCGTTCGTCCCGGGGAGCTGCGCGCAGCTGAGTGGACCGAGGTCGACCTTGACGCTGCGGAATGGCGTATTGCAGCGCACCGCACAAAGATGCGCCGTCAGCATATCGTGCCGCTCGCTAACCAGGCGGTGACAATGTTGCGGGACCTTCATCCTCTATCGGGGCGCGGACGGTACGTCTTTCCTTCCCCGCGTACCTTCACAAGACCCCTCAGCGACAACGCCATTACCTCAGCTCTGAGGAGAATTGGCTATACGGGCGAACAGATGAGCTGGCATGGGTTTCGTGCAATGGCTTCGACGATGCTCAATGAAAAAGGCTTTCCGCCCGACGTCATCGAACTGCAGCTCGCCCATGAAGAGCGAAATGAGGTTCGAGCGGCCTACAATCGCGCTCAGCGCCTCGAGGAACGACGGACGATGATGCAATCCTGGGCCGATTTCCTCGACGAATTGAGGCTAGGCTCGAACGTCATTCCCTTTCGACGCCCCACAACCTAAGGGCAGCAGCGGCGCATGCGGTCTCCAGTCCGAAACGCAAAACGATGTGCTAATTATGAGCGATGCATATGAACAACCTCGTGCGTAGGGGTTCGATTTCGGCCCGAAGCGTGTTCAGGTGTGAGTTGAGCGGCGGGTTTCGGCCAACTGCGGACTGTAGCCGCCCTGACTGAACATTCCTGAAGCTGCCATTCCCGGGTTGCGATAGGCTACGCAAGCGATAAACGCGACGTTTCCATTTGACGGCGAGCCTCGAGCTGCGTTGGGTCTTGCTCGGTAAATGCCAATTTGGCGTCGTGCCCACTTGAATAACGTCACCCGCCAACCCAATCGAGGAACGACCATGACTAGCCCGATGTATACCAACTCAGTTCCCGTTTTTAAGCAATTGCTGACGGCTTTGAAAGCCATTCTGGCTCAGGCCGATGCACACGCTGTCGCCAACTCAATAGAGCCAGACGCATTTTTGCAGGCTCGTCTGTATCCGAACATGTTTCCGCTGGTCAAACAGGTGCAAATTGCTGCCGATTTTGCGCGCGGGATCTCGGCACGCCTAGCAGGTGTTGATGTTCCCATCTATGAAGGCAAGGAGAAGAGCTTTGCCGATCTTGACGGACTATTGGCACAGACAATGGGATTTCTTGATAGCGTGAACTCTTCCAAATTTGAAGGTAGCGAATCGAACGAAATCGTACTGCGTCCTGGTACGCCTAAAGAAAAGAAACTGAGTGGTCAGGCCTATCTGGCCAACTACGGCTTGCCGCAATTTCTTTTTCATGTCACCACCGCCTACGCGATTTTGCGCCACAACGGGCTAACCATCGGCAAGCGTGATTTCATGGGGGTTTACTAATCCTCCCGCCCGTACGCGATTGCGCCGCGACGCACCGGAGGACGATCGGGAGCATTAGGACCTCGGACCCGACCCTCCAGCTCGCAGGCCGCCATTCCAGTGGACCACATAAACCCATCGTGGCGCGGCGGCACCGAGATCCACACCGCCGACCGTCCGCCCGATAAGTTGACGTCCGATACCCGTACTCGACCGTCTCTGACCGGCCAACTCCGGCCCTTCACCTCATCAAGATAGAGTTACCGGAAGCAGACATTTCGTTCTGCGTAGGGTGAGCGACTCTTGGTTCCGGACTAAACGGTTCGATTCCGACCCGAGGCTGGCATGGCGACAGCAGGTTTCGCGGCGTTTATTGGTCCGTCGCAACGGTCAGCATGAACCGCCGACCTTGTTCGGGCAGCACTACGTACAGGCTCGACACGTGGAGGCCGTGGGTGTCGGTCAGGTTGAAGCCATCAAGCCGCACGGTCCAGGGGCGAGAGCGCAGGGTCCAGCGATAGCGAACGCCCGCCTCGAGGGTTGAGAACGCCGGCAGATAGATGCTGTTGTCCGCAGTCGCGACCCGCGACGAAAGGCGATTCCACTGCAGCGACGCTGCCCACGGACCCCATCGCGGCGGGGCGTAATCGACGTTGGCCGTAACGGTCAGCGGAACCGGCCCGAGCGGTACGTTTCCGGTCGCCCCCGGCTCAGGAATCACTCGGTGAACTCTGGGCTGCAGGTATACACCCCCGGCCAGTACTGTGAGCCCGCCGTCGTTGTAAGACAGCGAAGTTTCAAGGCCGCGGTATTGAAGGCTGCCCAGCTGCCTGTAGACGTTGTCAGCGTCGACATTGAAGTACGGCTTGTGGATCTCAAATGCCCCGAAGATTAGTTGCAGTCTCGCAGACGGGGCCCAGCGGATTCCGCCATCGACCTGCCAGCTTCGAGTGGCCGGAGGCGGCTCGTTACGGTTATTCGCTGACACCGGTGCGAGTGCCGAGTCCTCCAGGCCCTGTACATAACTGCTATAGAAAATGAGGGGACGGGCAAGGTCAGTGGCCAGTCGCAGATTCAGCAGCCAAGGGTTCGTTTGGTCCATGTCGGCCGCAGCAGAGGGCTTCTGCACGGTGCGGCGGTAGTGATCGTTCAGCACCCCCACCGCGAACGAACCCACGCCTTGCCAATGCTCCTCAAGCGTGAGGCCGAGCCCGACCTCCCGAGTGTTGTCGCTGCTTGCCGACCCGAATGCCAGTACTGGCTGGGAAGGGGCGCTTGGCTGGTCAGCGCGATCGTACCGTAGTCCGTGATTGAATCTCCCCCAAACTCCCGGTCGACGGAGCGGCCGCGAATCGCGAGCTGGAGTTAGTCCCGGCGACGAAAAGGTTGGAGCGAGAGTCGCCGTCCAGGTAGAAATAGTGGACGCCGCCGGGACTGTCGATGTCACCGTTCCACCACCACGTCGACAGGTTTCCGCCGCTGTCGAGGGCGTTGAAGCGGTTCGTCTCCGTCGGATCGTCGCTCCGGGGAACGTCCGCCTGCGAGAGCACGATGACGCTCCAGACGTCGCTCGTCGCGTTATGGTCGAAGCTGATGCAGCCGTTCGCATCGAGTCGGCCGTCGTCGACGACGACGGAGCTCGTCTCCGAAGTTGAAGTTCGTGACGTCGACGCGCGCGTAGCTCGCCGGCGCCCACTGCGTGCCCGGATCGTCGAAGAAGTCCTCGCCGACGCCGCTGTCTTGCGTGTCGAACGGGATCCGGACGCAGAACGTATGGTCTCCATTCCCGGGTCCGCCGAAGACGATGTCGTCCGGCCGGCGCGAGCCGTCCCCGGCATCGATCACCGAAGCGAGGACGGTGGGCATCTCGGGACGGCGGATGGCGGCAAGATCCCGACGGACGTTTTCGGAGAGGGCCTGGCGGACGTCTCCCGAATGGAAACGGTCTCTTCGGGAGGCGGCGTCATAGACGAGAAGCCTCGCCCCGAAGCTCTGTGGCGATGTCACGCCGTGGAAGTAGATTCTGGAACTGAGGCTCTGATCCCCACCACCCATCACCTTGACGCTTGCCCGGAGGCTGCCCGAGGTCTTGAGCGCGCGCGGCTCGAAGCCCAGTCCCTTCAGGCTCACCAGAATCTTGCGGCTCTCCCCGGGGGCGAGCTTCACCGAGAGCGGCTTCGATTTCGGGTGCTTTTGGTTGCCGTGGGTGCTGAACGCAATCCGGGCGCAGCTGCGGTTTACGGCTGTGATTGCGAGCGACGAGAGTGAGGGAGTCCCGGTCGAGCGAGCGCACGCCGCCCGGCTTCGGCTGCTCGAGCCATTCCAGGGAGACGATGGGCGCCTCTCCCGTCGCCAGGTTGCAAACGGTCGTACCCGCCGGCTCCTTCGCGCGGAGAGTCCAAGTGGTTGATGTCGAGAAGGCGAGCAGAAGCGCGCCGAAGAGAATGAGCTTGATGGCGTTCATGGTCCCGATCTCCCGGCCCCGGGATCGTCGCCGACGATGGAGACGAATCCCGGAAGGGCCTTTTCCTCTACAGAACGAACGGGACGAGCGTTCCCCTCACCCGATTCCACATCATTCGAAGTCGGGAACCACCCCGCTCGCCCGGCCGGCGCCGAAAGTCGCTCGAGCCGAGAGACCACGGTTTTTCGTAGTGAAAAAAGACCGAATTATCGTCTTGACAAATGCGCCGCAAAGGCGCAGGATGCCTCCCTACAACCACACCAAGGAGGCCCCCATGAAACCAGTCCGTAAGTGTGCTCTCTCCCTCGGCGCGCTTCTGCTGTTCGGCGTCGTCTGCGAGGCCCAGAACTATGTCCACTCGATCGTCGTGACCGTCAAGCCCGGTTCGGTCTCGGAATTCGAGGACTATGTGAAGAAAGTGCTCGCCGCCACGGAGAAGGCCGGATCGCCGCAGCGGATCTACGCGCTTCAGCTCGTGGCGGGAGGTCCGCAGTTCACCTATCTCTTCTCCTCCCCCTTCTCGAGCTTCGAAGAGATGGGAGGATGGTCCTCCATCCCGGAGATGATCATGAAAGCCAACGGCGACGTCGAAGGCGCAAAGATCCTCAAGGCGGGTCGCGCCACGTTCGAGACCTCGGAAACCCGCGTGACTCGAACCCTGAGCGAGCTCAGCACCAACATGAAGCCCTACGACCCGCCCTCGACTCCCTTCATCCGCCTGGTCCGCACCGAGGTGGACCCGGCGAAGGCCGGTGCTTTCGAGGGGTATCTGGCGAAACTGCGAGCCGCCCAGGAGAAGGCGTCGGGCTATCCGCCGACGACGCGGAGAGTCTCAGCCCTCGGAAAGGCGGCGGTTTACAGTTCCGCGACCTACTTGAAGACCGCAGCCGATCTGGATCGGATTCCGAGCCCGATGGACGTCATGCGCAACGCCTACGGAGAAGAGAGCGCGAAGACCATCATCGATGCCGGAAGTAGCGGCATCCAGAGCCGTGAAGTCTGGCTTCTCCGCTACCGTCCCGACCTGAGCAGGCCGACGAGCGCACCCCCGACCAACTGAGCTCCCTCGCGGGAGGCGACGGCCTCCCCGCCCGCTGGTATGTGAGTGTCGACAGGAGATGGGTAAGCCCCTGTCGACACTCAAGACTGCGGTAGGATTCCGATCATGAGCCAACCGGTCCTCGAGGTCTTTTCCGACTACGTCTGACCCTGGTGCTACCTCAGTACCGTGCGTATTGAGCGACTCGAGAAGAGCTTCTCGATCGAAGTCCGAATCATCCAGTTCCCCCTGCACCCGGATACCCCGCCCGAGGGCATGGCTCTCGAGGATCTGTTCGCGGGGAGAGCGTTCGATCTCGAAGCCGCGCAGGAGCGACTCTCGGCGTTGATGAAGCAGGAAAGTCTTCCCTACCGGCAGAGGACCCACACCTACAACAGCCGTCTCGCGCAGGAGCTCGCGAAATGGGCCGAGGCGCGGCCCGGGGGAGAAGGAGTCCACGACGCCCTCTTCCGCGCCTACTTCGTCGATGGCGTCAACATCGCCCGGCCCGACGAGCTCGTCGCCATTGCGGCTTCGCTGGGGCTTCCGGCGGACGAGGCTCGGGAGGCGCTCGACTCGCGCCTCTTCCGCGAGAGCGTGGACCGGGACTGGGCCCGTTCCGCGGAGCTCGGAGTCACCGGAGTACCGACCTTCGTCGCCGGCGGCCGCGGCGTCGTCGGAGCCCAGCCGTACGCGGTGCTGGAGCGACTCGTGATCGACGCAATTGCGAGACCCCGCTGAACGCGGGTCGATCCTTGTGCGGCCGCGCGTCACCCGGCGCGGTACTAAGAAGAGGGAGGAACGCTCATGGATATCCGTATTCAGGCGGCGTGCCTGCTCGTCATCGCAGGGTTTGGTGGATGCGGCTCTCCGCGCGACGACCTCAACGACTCGGTCGCCCCCCCGTCCGACGGAGCCGTGGTGGTAGATCCTCCCCCACCCCAGCGGCGGTTCTGCCCGGATTCCGAGCACCGGATCATCTCGATTGAGACGGCGAACCCGAACCCGGACGATCCCGTTGAAATGCAGCACCACGACGACATGAGGGACCTGCTGGTCAAGGAAGTTCAGGTCGCCAACACAACGATCCTGCTCGGACCGAACGTCATCCTGGACTTCACGGGGGCGGGCGACGATGACATTCCGCTCCGTTTCCACCCCTGCGTCACGCTCATGAGCAGCACCGTGTTTCCGCCGAAGCTACCGCCCGACGCAACCGGTGTCATTGGGGCCTTCGAGCCGATCCCGGCGCGCACGCCGAGCTCGCTCGGTCCGCTCGTCAAGTTCGGACCGCACCGCGACGACGATCACGATGTCTTTTTCGACATCAGCTGCGGCGCCGGCTCGCAACCGAACGACCACGTGCGCATCTCCGGCTTCCGCCTCTTCGGGCCCTCATTTGGCAATCAGGAGCACGACGACATTGGCATCCATGTCTTCCGATGCCTGGATATCGAGGTCTCCAACATGGAGATCGCTGGATGGGGCGGCGTCGGAATCCACGTCGTGGACGATCCGGAGCCGGAGGATGGTCCGGGTCAGGAAGCGCCGACGAACGTCGAGGGGGAGCGCATCGGGCGCGTGGAGCAGATCCGGATCTTCGGGAACTTCGTCCACAACAATCAGCATCCGCGGACCGCGTGGAACAGCCATACCGCCGGCTATGGCGTCGAGATCAATCACGGCGCATGGGGCCTGATCACGGAGAACCTGTTCGACTTCAACCGCCACGCGATCGCCGCGGCCGGCGACACCGGAGGCTACGACGCCCTCCGCAACCTGACCTTGAAGGGCGGCGGAATTCACTACCGAGGTCTTTTCACCGTCCACACCCACCAGTTCGATATCCACGGCACCGGCGGCAGCGGCAAGGGCGGCCAGGCGAGCGTGCGCGACACCTATGCTCACAACGCATTCCAATATCTGAAGGACAACGCGATCTACATTCGCGGCACTCCCCTCGAACACGTCGGCATCCACGACAACATCTTTCCGCACGAGGGCCTCGAGGACGACTGGGGCGATGACGCGATCGCGGTCCAAGACCGCGATGACATCGGCGGGAAGATCACGCTCGTGCCTAACAACACGATCGAGTTCGATCCGTACGGGCAGTACGGCGTGTGCGATTTCGACGGGGACCGCATCGACGATCTGTTCCTCGCGACGGGCCGCACCTGGTGGTACTCGAGTGGCGGCGAATTCCCGTGGTCGTTCCTTGCCACTCGCATCGAGCGCCCGAGTCAGGTTCGCCTGGGTTATTTCGACGACGATCTGCTCTGCGACGTGCTCACCGAAAGCGGCAGGGAATGGGTGATCTCGAGCGGCGGGAAGGGCGACTGGACGAGCATCGGTGCCTTCGGCGTACCGCTGAGCGAAGTCGTGTTCGGCCGCTTCGATCCCAATATCCAGGACCCTCGCCCCGGAGAGACACGCCGCACGACACACGCGTTCCGTCGAGCGCCGGATGGCCAATGGTATCTGACCGCCCTCGCCGCGCCCGCATGGGAGCCCGCGCAGAGCTCATCGTTCCCGCTGAGCAAACTGCGGTTCGCCGATTTCACCGGCGATGGCGTCACCGACGTGCTCGCCGTCGAGAGCGGGCGCTGGGCGATCTCCGAAAGTGCCCGTACCCCCTGGCGGAGGCTCAACGAGCATCTCTCCGATGATGTGCGCAGGCTTTTTTTCGCCGATCTCGACCACGACAACATGGACGACATCATCAAGCTCGAGGTGCAGCGGATTCCATACCCCTACGGCATGGTGCAGGAAACGAGCACGTGGTACGTATCCGATGACGGCCGCGCGCGGTGGCGCGAGCTCAAGAAATACAGAGTCTCCTATTTCCTCGCCGCTTCGCCCGTGGGGGGCCGCGTCTTCGGCTTCGCCGGGCGGTTCGGTACCGCGCCGGGCGGGGGTGTGCTTCTGATCGGTCACGACCGCTGGGGGCGGTTCTTCAGCGAGGCGGAGATACCGACCGGAGTTCCACCGGATTGGATGAGCTTGTTCGCCTATTGAATCCAGTTCAACGGCGCTCTTTCCTACTCCTCGAGGCGGAATCGGAATCGAATCGGAGGTCCCGGCTTTCCCGTGACGCGGAAGACGACGCTCTCACGGTCGAGCGGCGAGGACGTCGCCCGAATCCACTCGGAGGCTTCCGGGGACGAACCCGGCACTTCCCCGGAAGTCGAAGCGCCACTGTCCCCCTTCGCTCGATTCGGAGAGGAGGCGCCCCTCGACCACGTTCTCTCCCGACCGGCCGCGCGCTCGATGACGCTGCGGCGCGGGACCGCCGATCGCCGACGGTCTCGCTCTCGTTGATCGCGATCTGCGCGCTCGCTCCGGCGGGAAGCTCGAGCTGACTCACGAAATCGAGCCCGGGCGGGGTCGACGACGAACGCCGTCTCGACCACGACGAACTGAGTCGTCCGGTCCTGACGGCCGTCTTCGTTCGTCACGATGAGCGTGACCCCGTAGAGGTCGGGCTCGCGTGAAGAGGTGCGAGACGAAGCGGCCTTCCCCGCCGGGGTCGCCGTCGCCGAAGTCCCAGGCGTAGGTGGTGATGAACGTCGGGCCGCCGTCGCGGTCGCCGACGGAGCAGTCCGCGTTGAAGTCGACGGACGCGTTCACGAAGATCCGCGGAGGGTCGGGGTTGGTGATGAAGCAGGCGATCGGAGTCGCCCGCACGTTCACCAGGCGCGACGTGCTGTCGGTCCGTCCGTCCGTCGCTCACCGTGAGAGTCACCGTGTAGAGACCTCCCGGGCGGAACAGGTGCTCGATGCTCCTCCCCTGTCCCGTGGCTCCATCGCCGAAGTTCCACTGATAGGTGGCGACGGTCGTCGGAGTGGTGCAGGAAGCGTCGAAGACGACCGTACCTCCGGAATCGATGTCCGGGATCGGGTCGGGCACGAAGCAGGCGCGGATCGCTGTCGGGTTCGTCGGGTCGGCCGGAGCCGCCGCTCTCGTCATCGCCAGAGACGGTCAGCGCGGCGATGGCCGGCGTCCGCCGCCGGCGCCAGCAACGATGCCGAGCGTCGTCCCCGAGATGCCGCCGGTCCGGATTCCCATCGCGTCGAATCCCACGGGAAACTCGCGCTGTTCGTCCGCCGTCCGCCGCACCCGGATTCGCTCGATGAGCTCCGTTCGCCGCGGCCCGCGCGCCGGGACAGCCGCCCATGAGGACGTTCACCACGTACTCCGGGCGTGCGCTCACTTCGGGCCTTCCGGACGCGAAGTAATAATGAACGCGGACGGCTTCGGGCAGTCGGCACGGGAAGCGCCGCGTGGTAGGTCAGTGCCACCGCCGACGGGACTTCCACCTCGTACCAGCCGGGGTCGTCCTCCGCCTGGAAGCGAACGGATGAGCCGTCTCGCGCCAGCCGCATCGATGCTCGACGCCTTCGCTTCGAGAAGAGGAAACTCCTCGGTGCTCATGCAGGGGGGCGGTGTATGGACGATGTCATCGAGCGCCTGGCCGGCGACCGATGGACAAACGAGAGCGAAGGCGAGGACCAGAGTCATGCTACGGTTCGGCCAGCCACGCGACGCGAAAGCCGACGACGGTTCCGCGCCCCTCGGGATGAAGCGAATTCCTCGAGGTGGCGACGAGGAACGACTCGTCGTTGAAAAACGATCCGCCCTTCAGAACGCGGGCATTCGGAAGACTGTCGCGGCACCACTCCCAGACGTTGCCCGCGAGGTCGTCGATTCCGCTCCGGCGTCGCTCCTTCCGGAAACGATCCCACGGGCATGCGTCCCGCGCCGCGTGGTCGATAGTTCGCTCGCGAGCGCGAGGGCCGCTCGTTTCCCCAGGGGTACGTTCGACCGGAAGTTCCTCGGGCCGCGAGCTCCCATTGCGGCTCGCTCGGAAGCGTTCCCCCGAGCCAGGCCGCGTAGGCCATCGCGTCGTACCAGCTCACGTTCACGACGGGATGATCGCCGGGCGCGCCCGGGTCGTGGTCCGGGTCGAATCGCCGGTACTCCGCGTTCGTCACCTCACGAGGCTGGAGATAGAACGGCGGAGACGCTCACTCTCTCGCCGGAAGGGCTCATCGCCCATCACGAACCTCACCGCCCGCGAGCTGGACGCGGTCCGCGGACGGTCGGGCGGCGGCGCGCGATACCCGCCTCCTCGGTGAAGCGCTTCACGAGCAGGCTCCTGAAGGCTCGCTCCACCGTCTCGCTCGGCTGATCCTCGCGCTCTCTCGTCGAGCGCGACCAGGAGCGGAACGAACTCGCGGGCCGACTGGAACCACCTGTCCGTCGATCCGCGCGAGGAACGGCTGCGGGTCCTGGCTTCCGCGATCGAGAATGGCGAGCGCGCCGAGGACCTCGCCCGGGTCCTGACTCGAGAGCCGCTCGCGCAGGGCCTCGACCAGAGCATCGTTCGTCTGCTGGACCTGCTTCTGGCTCTCTTCCACCTCTCGTCTGCCGCTGCCTGCGCGATCCGCCGCTGCTCCTCCGCCAGGTTCTTCTGAAGAAGCGCATCGTCGAACGCCTTGTTCCGCATCCGCCCGCGCGGTCACCGCTTCGTGTCGCTGCCAGAGCGCGTCCTCGCGCTGCACGTCGGCGATTCGCTGCTGGCGCGAGGCTTCGACGGCGGCCATCTCCGCGAGCTCTCTCGCCTTCTCCGCGTCCTGCCGCTGGCGATCGGCCTCGAGCTCGCCGCGACTCCGCGATCGCGCGCTGGTTCGAAGCTTCGGCCGCCGACCTCTCCGCTTCCTCTTTCGCGCGGGCGAGCTCGTCCGCCTGCTTCTCGGCGACGTAGGCCCACGCGAAGGCCGCCGAGCGCTCCGACTGCGAGGAGCAGCACGAGGAACAGGAGCGCCGCCCTCCGCAGGCTCTTGCCGGTGCCGCTCCTCGAGCTTTTCTGACCGCTTCCGCTTCCTTCTGTCGTCTTCGGCGCTCGTCGCGGCTCGCGGTCACGACGCCGGTCAGGAGATCGTGCGAGAGCTCGAGGAGGCGACGCCTGGCCCGTTCCTCGACGCGCACCAGGCGGCGCTTCACGAGCTCCTCGATATCCTCCTCGGTCACCCCGGGCGAGCCGAGCGCTTCGTCGTAGACCACGAGGTTTCGGAACCCTCGCCGCGTCAGGAGCTTTTCCTCGACGAAGGTGCAGACCGACTCGCTCAGGTCGGCGATGCTGCGCTCGTAGAAGTTCGAGAGGATCTGGTTCTGCGACCCGTCGAGAGCCCTCTCGGTGATCTGGGCTTCGCGCCTCTCGAGGCGCTGGCTATTGAGCTCGCCGCAGACGACGCTCAGAAGCGCGGGCTCGACTTCGAGGTTCACGAGCTCGTCGTGCGGGTCCGCGGCGGCGACGAACCGGACCACGCGCTCGGCGACGTCCGGAGCGATGATGTGCTTCGCCTGGTTGACGGCCTGGAGAGCGGCGACGCCGTTCATCCGCTCCAGGCGGAAACGGTTGTGGGCGACCGAGCCCATCTTGTCCCCGAGCGCTTCGAGGTCGGGGAGAAAGTCCTCGCGGAGCGTCAGGAGTACCTTGTAGCGGTGCCGCTCGAACGTGAACTGCGCGGCCTCGCTCGGTCTCTTCCCCGGAGGCTCCAGCTCCAGACGAGCCCGGAGCTGAAGCGGAGGCCGTGCCTCGACCAGGTCCGCGAGCTCCAGGAGAAACGCGTTCGTCGCCTGCGCCCGCGATCGGTCGCGTGCGCCCGAGCGTGAACACCTCCTCGAACTGGTCGAACACGAGAAGAGGAACCACGATGCGGTGCCGCGCGCTCCAGAAATCGGCGTCGTTGCGATGGAAGTACTCCCAGAGAGTTTCCTTCGGGCTGCGGCGCTCGGGGCCTCGACCTTCGACCGCTCCGCCTCGCGGACGATGGCGTTTTTGACCTGGCCCGTCAGGTCCGGTTTTTCCGGCGAGAAGTCGAGCCGGATATAGACGGGCAGCACGTTCTCGCGCCGCAGCATGGGAAAGAGTCCGGCCTGAAGGATCGAGGACTTGCCGAGGCCCGAAAGGCCGAAGAGGACGGTGAGTCGCTCCCGCTCGACCTTGCGATAGAGCAAGTCGGTCTCGAAATCGCGGCCGTGGAAATACTTCCAATCCGCCTCGCCGAACGGCAGAAGTCCCGGCCACGGATTCTCGTCGCTGAGCCCGACGCTCTCGGGGATCGGCGCTCGACTCCGCGATCAGGCGGATTTCGCGCGGCGATAGCTCCTCTGGAGCTCGATCAACGTCTTCACGAGCTCCGAGCTGGGCTTGCCGCCTGGCAGTTTCTCCCATTGTCAGGTCTCCAAATTCCCCGGGAATCGCCGGGCTCTCCCGGCGACGTGTCGTCGATCGCCACCGGCAGCACGAACCGCCCCGAAGGCGCGGCTCTTCCCGCCTCTAGAATGGCCTCGACCCACTCCTCCCGCAAGAATCTCCTGTCCGGCTTTCACCGACCGCTCGGAAATCACGGGCACGAACGCGGAGCGAAAGTCGCGAGAGCGCTCTTCAGCCTCTTCTCCCACCGGGGAGCGAGCGGCGCGTCGTCGTGGTCGAGGATGACGTCGACGCCCGCGCGGTCGAGCGCCTCGCGAATCGATTCTCGCCACGCTCCGGTCCTCGACGCAGCACAGCTCAAGAACACCGCACCCGAGGGAGCCGCGAGAGACGCGGCGATCGGAGGCGGTTCGGACGTCTCTTCCTCGAGGCGAAAACTCCGCTCCACCGGCGGTAGAGCTCGCGGACGAAATCGACGGGCGCTTCCGACCGCGGGCGCTTCCGTCGTCCCCTTTGCCCGGTCGACGAACAGCACCGGGGCGTCTCCCTCCCGCCGCTTCGTGCGCGAGAAGGCGGGCCAGCCATGCCGAGAATGCGGCATGCCGAGGATGAGGAGGTCCGCCTCGCGCAGCTTGTCGAACAGGAATCCGGGAGGGCGCGACTGGAGCGAGTCCATGAACTCGAGCGTGTCCTCGCGCGTGACCGCGAAGCTATGGGGAGTCCCGGAAAGCCTTCCCATGAGATGGAACACCGCGGGTCGTCCCAACCGATGGAACTCCGGCGGGAGATCCTGGCGGTCGCTCGGGGCGTAGGCGAAGGCGAGAGTCTGCCGCTGGCCGTCGAAGCGCTCGCGGTCGACCGCGCGCTCGATGAGAACGTCGAAGGTCGTGGTGACGAAGAGCTTGAGCCGTGGGGATGCGGGCGAGATCGAGGAGCGGCTTCGGGAATCGGAATGGGCTCGAGCTCGCGAAAGACGACGCGCAGGCTCCGATAGATCTCCTGGACGTCTTTCGACTTCGCCAGAAAGCGGCGTGAGACCTCCTGGAGCTCCGAGCCCGCGGAGAGATCCTCGCCGTCGACGTCCAGACGGGCGGCGAGCTTCTTCGCCAGAAGCGGATAAAGAAGAGTCTCCTTCCCCTCGTCACTCAGCGTGAGGAGATCCGCTCCGAGTATCGGGAACGACCGTCTTCCTCGTCCAGGCGCTGAAACAGCCGTTCCCAGAAGCGCTCGGACACGAGAATCGCTTGCCTCCTTCGAAACTCGAGGTCATGCATGAAGCGCTCCGGCTCGCCCTTGCAGTTGGAAGCACTACTCTAATCGACCTCTTCCATCGGGCGCAAATTCACGGTGTGACGCCGCTTCGGTTGATTCGGGGCCCGCGCCTCCACTACGCGTGAGCCTTCGAAAGGAGCTTCTCATGAAAAGCTCGCGCCGTTCGTTCGTCAAGCACGGTCTTCTCGCGGGGAGCGCTCTCGTTCCCGCGCCGGCCCCGGCCGCCCAGTCGGCGGCCGCGCCTCGCTCCGCCGGGGAGCGCTTTCGACAGCTTCTCGAGGGACCGGACGTTCTCCAGTGCCCCGTCGTCTTCGACGCTCTTTCCGCGAAGATGTCCGAGGACCTCGGGTTTCCCGCGATCTTCGCCGGAGGCCAGCCCGTCTCGGCGAGCATGTACGGCGCCGGTGACTTCGGCTCGCTCACCATGACGGAGCTCATCGAGTTCGCCGGACGCATCGCCGGAGTCGTCGACATTCCCGTCGTGGGCGACGCGGACGACGGCGGCGGCAATCCTCTGAACGTCCACCGCACCATCCAGAGCTACGAGCGGGTCGGGCGTCGCGTCCGTGATGATCGAGGACATGTACGGCGCGAAGCACCTTCCCGGTCTCCCGGAGGGGCCGATGACGCTCCATTCCCGCCATTCGTCGACAAGATCAAGGCCGCGGTCGACGCGCGAAAGCACGGCCTCGTCCTCATCGCGCGCTCGGATGCTCTCTCCGCGAAAGAGCCTTTCGAGAAGGGCGTCGAGCGGCTCGCCGCGTACGCCGAGGCGGGAGCCGACGTGGTGTTTCTGGCCGGCGCGCCGATCCGAAGGACGCCCGAGCTCGCGAAGGCCTCGAAACGGCCGGTGATGACGGTGACGATGCCGACCGACCCGGATTCGTCGCCCGACGTCGTGCGGAGCGTCCGGCGTCAAGATCGCCTGCTACGCCTATCAGCTCATGGCCATCGCGATGGGAGCGGTCCAAAGAGCGCTCAACGACATCAAGACCACGGGACGGATTCAGCGCTACGAGGAGATTGCCGTCAGTGCCGCAGGAGTACGCGAGGATC
Source organism: uncultured Acidobacteriota bacterium (assembly GCA_963820855.1). Classification (GTDB taxonomy): domain Bacteria; phylum Acidobacteriota; class Vicinamibacteria; order Marinacidobacterales; family SMYC01; genus DAISKN01. Next base: position 147,627 of record CAWGBY010000024.1, on the reverse strand, counting down.
GTTGGCGCGTCCGAGTCCGTCGATATCGCGCGCCGCTTCAACGCGGGGAGCGGCGATTGACGGCCCCCGCTCTCCTGCTCGCGGCTCTCACCGTCTTCGAGGGTGCGCGGGTCATCGTGGGCGACGGCACCGTCGTCGAGGATGCCGTTCTCGTCGTCCGTGACGGCGACATCGAGAGCGTGGGGCCGCGGCCTTCCCTCCCCCAGGGCGTCTCGGTCGTCTCGCTCCAGGGAAAGACCGTCATGCCGCTTCTCATCGATATCCACGGGCACACCGGATATCTCGCGGACGGCGTCTTTTCCGCGGCGCACTACGGCTCGAAGAACATCATCGACCAGCTGAAGAGGCTCGAGTCCTTCGGGGTCGGCGCTTTTCTGAGCCTCGGGACCGACATCGGTCCGGACGCCTTCCAGGTACGAGAGGATCAGCGCGCGGGAAAGATCGGCGGAGCGCGGCTTCTCGTCGCGGGCCGCGGCTTCGTCGCTCCCGGCGGCGGTCCGACGGTCTCCCCTCTCGAGCATGTCCCCTACGAGGTCGATCGGCCCGAGATCGCGCGGCTCCTGGTGCGCGATCTCGCCGCGCAGCGGGTGGACATGGTCAAAGTCTGGGTCGACGACCGGAACGGCACGCGCCCGAAGCTCCCGCCCGAGATCTATCGCGCGGTCATCGAGGAAGCGCACGCGCTCGGGCCTGAGAGTGATGGCTCACGTCTACTACCTCGCGGATGCGAAAGAGCTCCTCCGCGCGGGAGTCGACGGGTTCGCGCACATGGTCCGCGACGTGGAGCTGGACGAGGAGTTTCTTCGCCTGGCGAAAGAGCGCAACGTCTTTCAGGCGGCGGCCCTCGCCATCCAGGCGAAGCCCGTCGAGAGCGGCTGGCTGCAGGACCCGGCGTTCCGCAGGGCGGCATCGCCCGATGCGATCGCGCGTCTCGAGCGGGGCGACACCGGTCTTCCGGGAGCGCCCACGCCCGAACAAACGGAGGCGTTCAAGGCCCTCATGAGAAAGAACGTCTCGAAGCTGAAGGGAGCGGGAATCCGGATCGCGCTCGGAGGCGACACCGGGATCCCCACGCGCTTCGTCGGGTACAACGAGCACCTGGAGCTCCAGGCGCTCGTCGACGCGGGGCTCTCCCCTCTCGAAGCGATTACGGCGGGGACGAAAGTGGGAGCGGAGATTCTGAAGCTCGACGACCTCGGTGACCCTCGCTCCCGGGAAGAGCGCGGACTTCCTCGTGCTCGACGCGAGCCCCCTCGAGAACATCGCGAACACGACGAAGATCGCGGCCGTTTACCGCAAGGGCCTCAGACTCGAAACGCCTTGAGCTCTCAGCTGCTCATCAGAAGCAGCATGTAGAACCCGACCATCTGCGTGAGCCCGTCGACCGAGAACATTGATCAAGAAGGAGGGTGCGCGATCGCGGCCGCGTTTAAGCCTCGTGTCATCGAGGCAAAGTGAATGTAAAATGGTCGTATGAAGGTCATGTCCGGTACGGTCGTCGAGGGAAAGATTGTCGTCGATGGGGAGCCTCTAACCGATGGTTCCAAAGTGACGGTCATCGCTCCAGACGACGAGGTGACTTTTGAGCTCTCTCCTCAGCAAGAGACCGAGATTCTCATCGCTATCTCCGAGATCGAGCAGGGCAAGGGCATCGATGGGCGTCGGTTCCTCGAGGAGCTTGAAAGAGAGACTTGACCGACGGGCGCTCGCTTCTGATCGCGCCCAGGGCGGCCCAACAAATGCGCGAGGCTTGCCGGTGGTGGAGCGAGAACAGGCCCAAAGCTCCTCGCGCCCTTCTCGAGGAGCTCAGAAAAGGCTTCGAGCTGATACGGAGCCAGCCACTCGTGGGCTCTCGTACCACCAATGTACGAGTTCCAGGATTAATGCGAATTCACTTGAGCCGGGTGCGTTACCACCTCTACTACCGGGTTTCCGGCGATATCGTCGAAGTCCTCGCCTTCTGGCACAGTAGTCGTGGCGCACCGCCTCCTTTGTAGTCCCAACAGCGCGACCCCATCATCCCTCAACACGATCGGAAACCATTCAGGATTAACTGCGTCCGGGCCGAGTCGACTCAGCGCGCGGCGGTTTACCGCAAGGGCCTCAGACTCGAAACGCCTTGAGCTCTCAGCTGCTCATCAGAAGCAGCAGATAGAACCCGACCATCTGCGTGAGCCCGTCGACCGAGAGCCGCTCATCCGTTCCATGCGCGCGGCGGAGGTCCTCGGCGCCAACTCGCATCGCACCGAAGCGGTAGACCTCGGGCGTGAGCGCGGTGAAATGGCGCGAATCCGTTCCTCCCGGAAGAAGGTACGGAGCGACAATCACCTCCGGGAAGATCCGTCGAATGGTGCGCTCGATGAGGCGAAATCCCTCCGAGTCCGTCGGCGAGACCGGAGACGGCTCACGGGTCTCCCGCGCTTCGACGACGACCACGCGAGGATCGCCGACCACCCGCCGCACGTGCTCGAGGACGCCTTCGACCGTGTCTCCGGGAGCGATGCGAAAGTTGACGACGGCGCGCGCTCGCGATGGAAGGACGTTCGACTTCACGCCGCCCTCGACGATGGTGACCGCGGTCGAAGTGCGCATCATGGAGTCGGCGGCGGGAACCTTCGAGAGCTGACCTTCCACGAGCGGTCCGAAGAGCCAGAGGTTCGCAAGCACGAGGCGTCGCGAAAAAGGCATCTCCGGGCCTATGGTCAGGAGCATCTCGCGAAACGGACCCCGGATCCCGCCGGGAAGCGGGTTGTCTTCGAGACGCGCGATCGCGCGGCTCAGGATCCCGATCGCCGTCTGCCGCGGCGGCACGGAGGAATGCCCGCCTTCGACTTCGACCGCGATCTCGATACTCGCCGAGCCCTTCTCGGCGATTCCTACGGTTGCGAGGGGCCGCTCGAGCCCGGGAAGAAACCCGTCGGCGACGGCACCTCCCTCGTCGAGCACGAAAAACGGCCGCACTCCCCGGCTTTTCAGGAGCTCCGCGACCGCCGCCGCGCCGGTCGTCCCACCGACCTCCTCATCGTGACCGAATACGAAGAGCACGCTTCGCTTCGGGCGAAAGCCGCGCTCGAGGAGCGTCTCGACCGCTTCCAGGATGGCCACGAGCGAACCCTTGTCGTCCATCGCGCCCCGGCCCCAGATAAAGCCGTCGGCGATCTCTCCCGCGAAGGGGGGATAGCTCCACTTTTCTTCCGTCCCGGGCTCGATCGGCACGACGTCCTGGTGCGCCATCAGAACGATAGGCGGGAGATCGGGCGACGTCCCTTCCCAGGTGAAGAGAAGGCTCGCGGGGCCGACCACCTCGAGCGCGAGATCGCCGTGGACTCTCGGATACGAATGGCGGAGATACGCCTGGAAGAGAGAGAACGCCGCCGAATCGATGTTCGTCGGATCTTCGTTCGAGATGGTGGGAAAGCGGAGCGCTTGGGAAAGGTGGAGCGCGGCCGATTGGGCGTCGACGTCGGGCATCTCCGCGGGCTCGACTTCGATCGGGCGAGGCCGGAAGAGAGCCGCTCTCACCAGGACGAGTGCGACCACGATTCCGAGGATCGAACCGACGAGAGCGAGCGCTTTTCGCATCGCGGCGAGGGTAACATACGATTCCGCCCGAAACGGAAAGGACGCCATGAACTATCGGCACTGGTTGCTCGCACTGGCACTCTCCCCGGCGGCAAGCGCTTCGGCTCAGCTCGAGGCCTTCCGCTACGATTCCAAGCTCGTGCCCGTCGGGAGGGTGTATCAATACCTGAAGTCGAACCGTGACGGCTCTCATCCCGCGAACGTGACCGTGCACGTCGCCGCGGGGGATCGCCTCGAAGCGCTGAAATGGGACGAAGGGGGCGACACCGCGTCCTACGTGGTCGCCCACATGGATTGGACCCGCTTTTCGGTGCGCCGCTTCGAGTCCTGGCAGCTTCGACGTGGAGAGGCGCCCGTACTTCGCGCGACACTCGAGGTCGATGCCAATGGGGTCGCGCTCGCATCGTTTCTTCCGGAGAAGCCCATCCAACTCGGGATGTGGCCCTGGCACAGCTACGACTTCGACTTCTCCAGTCTTGGAATCACCCTCCCGCACCTCGTGCGTCCCGAGGCGGACTTCTCTTTCCATCGGACCGACATCCTGCAGGAGGAGGGAAACGTGGACTTCCGCGAGGTCGGTGCGGTCCGGGCCCGTTTCGAGGCGAGCGAGACTCGCGGCGGCGTTCACGCGCGGCGCTACCGGCTCGATGGGCCGGGTCTGCTGAACACCGAGGGCCTGCTCTGGATCGACGAGAAGGATGGCCACATCGTCGAATTCGAGCTCGCGATTCCGGACGAGCCGGGATTCGTCGACGGCCGGATGCGTCTTCTCGAAGTGGCTTCGATGACTCCGGAGGAGTGGGAGTCCTACAAGCGATCCCGCGTCGGAAACTAGTGTCATGTCCCGGAAGTGATGTTTCCTTGGGCCTCCGCCGAATCCCGGCGACGGGCAAAAATGTTTCGACAAAATTTCTCTTGACAAGTTTCTGGAGTGCCTTTTCAGGAAAGGCACGGATCCCTCCCGGAATGCGCGCTCTTCGCGCCTGAAGTCGTTGTTGAGGGGCGCGAACGCTACGGGCCGCAGCGGCGTCATTCGATGCAGCAAACGTCCCGGGGAAGCGCGGCCATTGAGAAAAAAACCACCGTGCTATAGAGAGGTATGTCTTCTCCAAAAGAATTTCAGTCGCTTTCCGATGACGAGCTACTCCGGCGTCTATCGGAGCTCCTGTCGCGGTCGCGACGGGTCGAGGCCGATCTTGTCGCTCACATTGCCGAGGTAGACGAAAGGAGGTTGTATGCCCGGGAGGCCTGCTCTTCGATGTTCACATATGCCACCGACGTGCTGCACCTCTCGGAGCACGAAGCGTACGAGCGCATCACGGCGGCGCGAGCCTCCCGGAGGTATCCGATCCTTCTGGAAATGCTGCGCGACGGTCGCCTTCATCTGTCGGGCATCGGAAAACTCGCTCCGCACCTGACGGAGGAAAACCACGGGGCCCTCCTCGCCCGAGCCGCGCATAAGAGCAAACGCCAGATCGAAGAGCTTCTCGCCGAGCTCTCGCCCCGACCCGACGCGCCGCCTCTGATTCGGAAGCTGCCCGAACGCCCGACTGCGCCTGCGAGTGAAAGGGGAGGGGAACTCGGCCCGGACCGAGTACCTCCTCTGACCACGCAGCAACCGGCCCCGGTGCTTCCGCCTTCCCCACCCGTTCGGTCCACGGTCGAGCCCCTGGCGCCCTCGAGGTACAAAATCCAGTTCACGGCGAGCGGGGAGCTTCGGGACAAGCTGGAGCGACTCCAGGACCTGATGGACTCCGACTTGGCGGCGGTGATCGAGGCGGCGGTGACGGAGAAGCTCGAACGGCTCGAAGCGAAGCGGTTTGCCGAAACGAAGTCGCCGCGAAAAACTCTGGAGGAGACGAATACCTCACCCAAGTCGCGCTACGTACCGGCTGCGGTGAGACGCTTCGTGAGCCGGCGCGACGGGAACCAGTGCCGATTCGTGAACGAGACGGGGAGACGCTGCCCCGAGCGGCGCGGCCTCGAGTTCCACCACGAGGAGCCGTTCGGGCGCGGAGGTGGCCACGACCCGGATACGATCTCGCTTATGTGCAAGAGCCACAACACCTATTTCGCCGAGCGGGAGTACGGGAAAGAGGTGATGAAGAGGTACCGGAGAAACGGCGAGGGGGTGTCCGAAACCGCACCCCTGTACGGCACCTTGGACAGGCGTGCGCTGGGGGAAGCAGTTCGCTTTTAGATCCGCCTCGGCCCAGGAAATTGTCCGGGGATGCTCGTCTCCCGTCACTTCGGAGTTAACACGATTTCAGAGACGGGACACTAGCTCGACACCGTTTCGAGGAGACACATCGCCGAGGCGGTCCGGACGATCCGCTGCAGTCGAAGGCCGACGGCATCGAACAGCTGCCGGAACTCCCCTTCCCTGCGCTCACGGCCGCCCGTGTTGACCATCATGTTGAGGTCGCTCGCGACCAGGATGTTGTCGAATCGAGAGCCGCCGAGACGATCGGGCACCACTGGCTCCACGACGAGGAGGACGCCCGATGCCCCCATGGCGTCCCGGCAGTTCCGCAGGATCTCGGCGCTCTTCTCGTCGTTCCAGTCGTGGAGGACGCTCTTAATGAGGTACAGGTCAGCTCCGCGCGGCACGGCCTTGAAAAAGTCTCCGTCCTGGAACTCGGCGCGATCCGAAAGGCCCTTCTCTCGAAAGAGGCTCGTAGCGCCGTCGCGGCAGTGAGCGAGGTCGAAAACGACGCCCTTCGCCTGGGGGTTCGCGGCGAGGATCGCCGCGAGCACCGTGCCGTAGCCTCCACCCACGTCGACGATGGTCCCCGCCCGCGAGAAGTCATAGGCCTCGGCCACGGTGCGAGCGGTCCTTCTCGAGACCTCGAACATCGCCTGGTTGAAGATGGCACCCTCGCTCGGATTCTGCTGGAGCCAGGTGAAGGGGTCCGTACCCTCGAGCTTCCAGACGTGCTCTCCCGTGCGGACGCAATCGGCGAGGCGGCCCCAGACTCGCCAGATCTCCCGACTCCCCATGAGGAGCGCCCAGGACCGAACGGTATCGGGTCCATCGGCGCGGAGAGATTCCCCGAGTCGAGTGAGACGAAAGGAGCCCTCCTCCGTTTCTTCGCAGACGCCGATGACGGTGAGCGCGCGGAGGAGACGATGAAGCGATCCGCGATGCGCTCCCACGGCATCGGCAATCTCCTCGCTCGGTCGCGCGCTCGATCCCATCGCGTCGGCGACGCCGAGCTCCGCCGCCGCATGGAGCGCCTGAGGGACCCAGAGGCTCAACATCATCTCCGTGAGGAGGAAGGTCGGAGGAAGTGTTTCCGGACTCATCGGCGGTCCTCAGCACGCGCGCGTAGAGAGAGAGCTGATCGGCCCAACGGAGGCCGATCATCGAGGAGAAAGCCTCGCCGCTCCATCCGTGGCGCGCCGGATGTCCCGCGGGAATCGAATCCCACCCGCGATGCTCGAGCGTGACGCGAGTGCCTTCGCTCTCCGGTTCGAAGCGCACCTCGACCATCGTTTTCTCGTCCGGCTCGAAGTTCCGGGCCCGCCAGTCGAAGACCAGGCGATTCCCCGGCTCCCAGACGAGGATGCGGCCGATCTCGAAAGATTCTCCGCCTTTATAGACCTCGACCAGGCGGCCGCCGACTTCGGGCTCGAAGCGAATCGTGCCCGCGCCGGAAACTTCCGGACGATAGAGCGGGCCGCGCTTCCACCAGAGGTCGACGTCGTGGGTGAAAAGCGGAACGCCTCGCCAGGGTCCACGGCGACCAGTGTGGTGACGGTGATGCTGTCCCTCGACTTCAATTCCGACCGCCTTTCTTCTTGCGCTCGACATGCGCGCGGAACGACCCGAGCTGCTCGCCCCAGAAACCTTCCACCTGACGGAGCCAGTCCTGGAGCTCCGCGAACGGCTCGGCGCGAAGCCGGTAGATGCGCAGCCGGAAATCGCTCTCGTCCCGCTCTTCCTCGATGAGTCCCCGCGTTCGCAGAACGCGAAGATGGCGGCTCAGCGCCGGAGGGCTGACGTCGAGAGCGGCGGCGAGCTCCCCCGCGGCCCGCGGGCGGCGCCGCAGCAGAGTCCACGACGCCTCGCCGGGTGGGATCGGCGAGGGCCGCGAGTACCCCGTCGACGTCGGCCGCAATCAATGCGGCGCCTCCCTCACCTGCGTCGCGAAGATGAAGCGGTGTCCCTCGGGATCCATCGCCCGATAGCTTCGCGCGCCGTGGAACTGGTCCTCGGGCTCCCCGACGATGATGGCCCCGGCCGCTCGCGCCGTGCGGTAGTGCGCGTCGACGTCGTCCACGTAGCAATAGAGGCACGGAATGGACCCCGCCGAGATCGAGCGGACTGAGCTGGCCCGCCTCCTCCCAGGCCGTCGCCAGCATGAGGACGTTGTCCCCCAGGATCATCTCCGCGTGGCCGATCCGTCCGTCGGGCATCGGCATGCGAAATCGCTCCTCGAATCCGAAGGCGTCGCGGAGGAAGTCGAGAGCCTTCGGGCAATCCGGTAGCCGAGATAGGGAATGATGCGCTGATATCCTTCGGGCGGGTTTCTTGCCATTGACGGTCCACCTTTCTCTGTAACAGCAAATATTAACGCTATCGTTAACTATATGTCAAGGTCGTCCGTTGAGGCAGAATAGGCGGCCATGACTTTCGACGCCTGGGTGACCGTCAGCGTTCTCTTCTCGATTCTGGCGCTCCTCGCGACGACGAACATCGCCGCGGACTTCGCCATGATCGGAGGACTCGTCATCCTCCTGATCGTAGGCATCGTCGCGCCGAAGGAAGCTCTCGCGGGTATGGCCGAGCCGGCGATGATCACCGTCGCCTCGCTCTTCATCGTCGCGGCGGGAATCCGCGAGACGGGCGCTCTGCACCTCGTCACCGACCGCGTCTTCGGCCGTCCGAGCTCGGTGATTCGAGCTCAGCTCCGCATGATGCTCCCGGTCGCGACCCTTTCGGCCTTCATGAACAACACGCCGCTCGTGGCGATGCTCCTGCCGGTGGTGAACGACTGGGCCAAGAAAATGAGGCTTTCGCCCTCGAAGCTCCTGATGCCGCTGAGCTTCGCGACCATCCTCGGGCGGCACTCACGACCAAGATCGGGACCAGCACCAACGTGATCGTGAGCGGCTCATGCTGACGCAGCTCGGGCGGCCCATGGAAATGTTCGAGCTCGCCTCGATCGGCGATCCCCGCGGCGATCGCCGGCATCGTCGTACATGGCGGCCGCGAGCCGCTTTCTCCTTCCCGACCGGAAGCCGGCGCATGACCCAGCTCGAGGATCCGCGAGCCTACACCGTCGAGATGATGGTCGAGCCGGGAAGCTCGCTCGAGGGCAAGAGCATCGAGGAGGCCGGTCTCCGCCACCTGTCCGGCATGTACCTCATGGAGATCGACCGCAACGCGCAGATTCTGACCGCGGTCGCGCCGGAAACGAAGCTCCAGGGGAAGGACCGGCTCATCTTCGTCGGGATCGTCGAGTCGGTCGTCGAGCTCCAGCGAATCCGGGGGCTGAAGCCCGCGACGAACCAGGTCTTCAAGCTCGACGCTCCCCCGGGAGAGCGCTGCCTCGTCGAGGCGGTCGTTTCCGACACCTGCCCGGTCGTCGGCAAAAGCGTCCGCGAGGGCCGTTTCCGAAGTCTCTACGACGCGGCGGTCATCGCCGTCGGCCGGAGCGGCGAGCGCATTCAGAAGAAGATCGGAGACATCGTCCTCCAGGCCGGCGATACGCTCCTTCTCGCGACCCACCCGTCCTTCGTCGACCTGCAGCGGAACTCCCGCGATTTCTTTCTCGTGAGCCCGGTCGAGGGCTCGACTCCCGTGCGCCACGACCGCGGCTACATCGCCCTCGCGATCCTCGGCGCCGATGGTGCTCGGACTGACCTTCCAGGTGAGAAGCGAGGTCGTGGTCGCTCTCGCCGCCGCGGCGCTGATGATCCTCACCCGCTGCTGCTCGCCCACCGTCGCACGGCGCAGTCTGGACTGGCAGGTGCTCCTGGTCATCGCCGCCTCGATCGGGCTCGGCGCCGCGATGCAGAAGACCGGGAGCGCACCGAGCCATCGCCGAGCGCGCTGGTCGCGAATGGCGGGAACGGATCCCGCCGTGGTCCTCGCCGTCATCTACGGGGTCACGATGGTCTTCACCGAGGTGCTCTCGAACAACACCGCCGCGGTCCTCATGTTCCCCATCGCGCTCGCGACCGCGAACTCGCTCGGCGTCAACCCCATGCCGTTCATCATGTCCATCACCGTCGCCGCTTCCTGCGGCTTCGCCACACCCATCGGCTACCAGACCAACCTCATGGTCTACGGCCCGGGAGGCTACCGCTTCAGCGACTACGTCCGCTTCGGGGGGATCCTGAACCTCATCGTGTGGGTGATCACCGTGACCATAGCCCCGCGGGTCTGGCCTTTTTAGCGCTCTCGGCCGAGCCCCATCCGATCGAGAAGCATTCCGAATCTCGGATCGCTCCGCAGCGGATCGAACTCCGGCGACGCGGCGACCAGGAGGAGCGAGCCGTCCCGCTCCTGGAACGCCCGGTCGAGCCACTCGAAGGCGGCATCGATCTCCTGAAGGCCCAGGTGAGCGAGGGCGCTCCAGATCGGCGATGCGTACCCGCGCGCGGCGCGGGCGCGGATCTCCGCGAGGAGTCTTCGAGCCTCGTCGGTGCGCCCGGCGAGTCCGTTCACGTAGGACAGGATCGCCAGGTGATTCACCGAGGTCCCTCCGAGGCGAACGGACTCCTCGAGATGGGCGAGCGCCTCCTCGTAGCGTCCCTGCTGGGCATTCACGTCGCCGAGCGCGTAGTGACCGAAAGCGAAGTGCGGGTCGATGGCCAGCACTTTCCGGAACTGCGCCTCGGCGCGATCGGAGTCGCGCAGGAAGTAGTAGACGTATCCGACCTGGGTCTTGATCTTGAGATCCAGCGGATCGAGGTCCTCCGCGACCCGGAGCTCCGCGAGCGCCTCCTCGTAGCTCCCCTCGAGAAGGGAGAGCCGCCACGCGTTCCACACCCGCGTATCGGCCGAGCTCGGATTGAGCTCGATCGCCCGGGCGAAGCTCGCTTCCGCCGCCTTCCGATCCCAGTCGTGGCTCATCGCGATCAGTCCCCGGACCTTGTGCGGCTCGGGAAGATCGGCGGCGAGAGCGAGGGCTTTCGCCGTCGCCTCCCGCGCCCGCGGGATGGTCTCCGCCGCCGATCGCGTTCCGATTCCCGAGTAGAACCAGACCAGGCATTCCGCGATCGCGGCGTGCGCGAGGGCGTAGCCCGGGTCCCGCGCGACCGCGTCGTTGAACGAAGCGAGAGCGCGCTCGACCCAATCCTCGGTCCAGCGGTTCATCGCGAAGAGCCCGCGGAGGTAGGCGTCGTAGGCCTCGAGGTTCGAGGCCCGGCGGGCGTCGCTCCTCTCCTTCGCGAAGCCGAGCTCCGACTGGAGCTCCGCGGCCACCGTCTCCGCGATCTCGTCCTGGACCGAAAAGACGTCGTCGAGGTCCCGGTCGAATTTCTTCGACCAGAGCTGATATCCCTCGGACGTATCGACGAGCTGTGTCGTGATGCGAAGCCGCGCTGCCGGACTTGCGAACGCTCCCCTCGAGCACCGTATCGACCCGTAGCCGCCGCCCGATCTCGCGCACGTCGAGCCCCTGCCCCTGAATCGCGAAAGCGGACGTCCGCGCGAGGACGCGAAGACCGCGCATCGCGGCGAGGGTGTTGATGAGCTCCTCCGCGAGTCCCTGGCAGAAATAGTCCTGGTCCCGCTCCGGACTCAGATCGCTGAACGGAAGGACGGCGATCGATAGACGCTTCGAGCGGGCCGGTTTCGCCGTCGCGATCCCTTGCAGATCGGAAACGAGCTCCGAAGCCGAGGCGATACCGGCGAGCGGGGTCCTTCTCCATCGCCCGCTCGACGACGCGGACGAGATCGATGGGGAGATCCGGGTTCACCGCCGACGGCGACTCCGGCGCATCGTGAAGGAGCGAATCGAAGAACGCCGCCAGGGTATCGCCGCGAAACGGGCTCCTCCCCGTCGTCATCTCGTAGAGCACGACACCGAGAGCGAAGAGGTCGGCCCGCGCGTCGACGGCCTTTCCGAGAGCCTGCTCCGGCGCCATGTATCCGGCGGTCCCGAGGGTCATGCCCGGGCTCGTCTCCCGGGCCATGGTCGCGGCGTCGGGATCGGTCGCGCCGCGCGCGAGAAACTTGGCGAGTCCGAAGTCGAGGAGCTTCACCCGCCCGTCGACGGTGACCATGACGTTGTGAGGCTTCAGATCCCGGTGAAGGATGCCCGCGGCGTGGGCTTTCGAGAGCCCTTCTCCGATCTGGACCCCGATGCGTGAAGACCTCGTCGACGGGAAGAGGGCCTCGATCGATCTTGTCGCGCAGCGTCTCGCCTTCCACGTGCTCCAGAGTGAGGAAGAGAACTCCATCGGCTTCCTCGACCGAGTGCAGGGTGACGATGTTCGGATGATTCAGCGCCGCGACGGCCCTCGCCTCGCGATGGAACCGCTCGCGTCGATCGGGACTCGCGGCGAGCTCCTGAGGAAGCACCTTGAGCGCGATGTTGCGGGAAAGCTTGGTGTCCTCGGCGAGGTAGACCTCCCCCATCCCACCCGTTCCCAGCTTTTCGCGGATGACGTAGTGGGCGAGCGTTTTTCCAATCACGAGGGAGTCGGCGGGAAATGCGATTTGCCGCACTTGCAGCGCGAGGCCTCCGGCGTCCCCTTGTGCCAGATGCGGGTGCCGCACGCGGGACAGGACCACAAGCGGTCGAGCTTCTCGATGCGGCCGAGAGCCGCTTCGACTTCCGACGCCGCCGCCCGGCCGCGGCTCGCGTGCGCCTCGACGTTGAGTGACGCCTGCACGTCGGCCTCCAGGTTCTTCAGGAGGGGCTCGAGCTCGGAGAGCATTCCCTTCGCGTGCTCCTTCACGCCGCGACGGATGCCTTTGAGGACCTCGCCGATCTCGCGCTGGTCGTTCTTCGCGCCGCGGCGAAACGGGAGCTCCGCCCCGAGCGCCTCGCAGACTTCCTGCAGAAGCTCCTCGAGCGCTCGCCGCGCCTTGGTCGCAGCACCATTGATGTCACCCTCGGCGAGCCGCTCCGACGCGCCCGCGAGAATTCCTCCCGACGCAGTACTTCGTGGTGCGCGGGCCCTGGTCGTAGCTCCAGGAAGTGATCTCGAGCCGCTTCCACGTCGGCGCGCGGCGCGAGAGGTGCTCGAAGAACTGGCGGTCGTGCGTGAGGACGATGAGCTGCCAGTCGTTGAATTTCTCCGCCAGGAGCTCCGCGAGCTGTCCCCGGTGCTCGAGGTCGAAGCTATTGATCACGTCGTCGAGGACCAGGAACCGGAGCTTCTCGTTGAAGGTCTGGGCCATCGCGAGGAAGAGCGCGATGGCGAGAGAGTTGAGATGCGACTCGCTCAAAACCCCGTGGGGCGGCCTCTGGCGCGAGCCGTGAAAGTCGACGGCGAGCTCGAGCCCCTTCGCCGTCCAGGGCTCGACGGTGATCCCTCCGAGCTCCTCCCCCGGGTGGAGCGCTGAGTAGAGCTCCGCGACGCGCGCGCTGATGCTCTTCAGCATCTCCTCGAGCTGCTCCTTCTGCGCGTCCTGGTAAGCCTCGTAGACGCGATCGGCGAGCTCGTAGCTCTTCTTCGCGCGATCCAGGTCCGTTTGGGCCGAGCGCCAGATCCGCAGCTGCTCGACGAGCGCCGCCAGCATCGCGAGCTGATTCGGGCGCGGTCCGCCGGCGGGGGTGCTCTTCGCAACGGCTTCGCCGCGCCGCTCGATCCCAACGCTCGATTGTCGGAGGCGAACGCCTCGAGGGGCGCTTCGTCGATCGATCCCTGGCCGTCGAAGGCCGCGGCTCCCGCGGGAAGGGCGGGAAGCTCGATCCGGAGAGCTTTGGCCTGTGCCAGAACCGAGCGACGGGCTTCGAGCGCCGCGAGCACGGCGTCGAGACTCGGGCGAACCGCTTCGGCGCTCAGCTCGATCTCTCGCGAGGCCTCCAGCAATCCTTTCAGGGTCTCCCGGATCTGCGTCGTGAGCTTCTTTCCGTCCACCGGCTGGGCGCAAAGCGGGCAGTGGTCGGGGGCGGAGGACAGGAGAGCGTCGGCATCCTTATAAAGAGCGAGACGCGGGAGGTCCTTGGCGCTTTCCGAGGACACCAGCTCGTTCCACGCCCGGACCGGCGCCAGATCGACGCGGGGTGGTGTAAGACCGGCGATCGTCGCGGCCAGACCCTCCACTTTGGATCCGCCTTCGCTTCCCCCGACGACCCTGGAGAGCCAGGAGGGCTCGGATACCTGATCGAGAGACTCCGGCACGTCGACTCCGAGACCGCGGCAGATCTGCTGCAGGCCCTGCGAGTACGCTCCTCGTCGCTTCCGGCGGAGAGCGCCTGTTTCGAAGACGCGATCCGGTCTTCCGCCGCCTTCACCTGCTTCTTGATGTCCGAGCGGGCGCGCTGCAGGTCCTGCCGCAGGAGCTCGACCGCATCGAGCCCGAGGAGCTCGGCGAGAGCTTTCCACTTCTCCGTCTTCGTCTTGTTGATGAAGTCCGCGAGCGTTCGCCCGCGCAGAAGAAACGTCTCGCGGCTCGCGACCCCGAACGCTTCCGGCCCTCTTTCGTCCGGGAACGCGACCTTCCCTCCGAGGCTTCCCGAGGTGACGAGCTCGACCGCGGTCTCTCCTTCCGCGGCCGGTCCGAGGTTCTTGATCGCGTGCTGCCGCCCTTCGTGAGAGAGAAGCTCGATGCCTCCGGTGAAGAACCACTCGAGGGCATCGGCGATGGTGCTCTTGCCGGTGCCGTTGTCGCCGTAGACCGCGAGGCTCTTCCCCGCTTCGAAGTCGATCTCCATCGTGCCCGGGCACTCCGCGGAAGGAGCGCATCGTGAGGCGGTGGACGCGCTCAGTCACGGGCGTGCTCTTCGAAGAGGCGGCGGAGGGCGTCGGCGCGATCTTCCGGCGCTTCGTCCACGAGCTTCAGAAGCCGCTCCGAGAGACCTTCGGGAAGATCCTCTACCTTCTCGAGGACGCGTGAAAGAAACTCCCGCTGGTCGGAACGCATGGCAAAAAAGAGTAGGTCTCGCTTCCTTCCTTGTCAATCAGCCGCGGCCGATATACGGCATCTTGGTCGCGACGACGGTCAGGAACTGCACGTTCGCATCGAGCGGAAGGCTCGCCATGAAGAGCACCGCCTTCGCCGCGTCGTCGACGTCCATCATTGGCTCGGACGCGATGTCCCCGCTCGCCTGGAGGACACCTTGGGTCATCCGCTCCGCGAGCTCGGTCCGGGCGTTTCCGATGTCGATCTGGCCGCAGGCGATGTCGTACTTCCGTCCGTCGAGGGAGGTCGACTTCGTGAGGCCGGTCATGGCGTGCTTCGCCGCCGTGTAGGCGGCGGAGTCGGGCCGCGGGACGTGCGCGGAGACCGACCCGTTGTTGATGATTCGTCCGCCGCGAGGGAGCTGACTCCTCATGATCTTGAACGCTTCCTGCGTGCAGAGGAAGGCACCGGTGACGCTCGTATCAAGGACGGCGCGCCAGGTCTCGTAGTCGAGATCCGGAATCGGGATCCCGGGTGCGTTGACTCCGGCGTTGTTGAAAAGGAGATCGAGACGACCGAACGCCGATACGGTTGCCGCGAAAAGTGCTCGCACGGATTCAGGCTCCCGTACATCGGTTCTGACCGTGAGCGTTCGGTCCGCTCGCGCTCCCGCCTCATCGCGAGCCAGGCTCAAGGCTTCGGCGCGCCGGCCGGCGAGGACCACGCTCCATCCCTCGCGGAGAAGGCCGAGCGCGACCGCTTTTCCGATGCCCGAACCGGCGCCGGTGACGAGCGCGACCCTTTCGACAGGCTGCGTCATGAACCCTCTGGGCCACGTAGTGTAGCCCACAGGGCGCGGGGCCGCGCCGTTCGGACTATTTCGGAGAAACGAAAACCTCGTAGTGCTCGATGTCGGGCGGCATCTCCAGGAGATACTTCTCATCCTCGGGGTAGTAAACGGCTATCTCCGGATTCTCACCCGCGAAGCGGCGGACCGCGTCCCACGAGTCCCAGAGCGAGAGCACGATGAAGTGGGCGACGTCTCCTTCGATTCTTCGGAAGACGAAATCTCCCCGGTTCCCCTCGATCGAAGTTTGATCCTGGACTCCGGTCTTCTTGAGGTACTCGACGTAACTATCCGCTTTCGCTCGCGGCGTCCGTCCGTGCCACAGCCGGGCGATCATGACGTTTCTCCTCCTTGCTCGTGACCAGAATCGCGACTCCGCTCACCATGAGCGCCGTCGCGAGAAGGATTCGTCCCGAAAGCGACTCGCCTCCGGCGAGCCAGCCGAGAAAGACGGCGATCCCCGGGTTGACGAACGCGTAGGTCCCGACCTTCGACGCCGTCTCTCTCCGCAGAAGCCACATATAGGCGACCAACCCCACGATGGACCCGAAGACGACGAGGTACGCGACGGCCGCGATCGACTTCCAGGTGACCTCGGCGGAGGGCGCGGACTCTCCCGCGGCGAAGCTGACCGCGACGCAGGAGCGTGCCGCCTCCGAGAAGGCTCATTCCGGACGATAAAATCGAGCTTCCCGGCAGCGTGAGCTCTTCGAGAAACCACCGTGCCGATCGCCCAGCTCGTGGCACTGGCCAGAACGACCCCGGCGGCAAAGAGATCGATGGACTCGCCCGGCATGAGCTGTGCGGGCTCCGTGAGAAGAAGCACTCCGCCGAAGCCGAGCGCGAGTCCCAGGACGAGCCGGGAAGTCAGCCGAATCCGCCCCGAGCCGATCTCGAACAAAGCGAGCCACACCGGAATCGTAGCCACGAGGAGTGACGCGACTCCCGAAGGAATGCGCTTTTCCGCCCACGCGAGGCAGCCGTGTCCCCCGAGAAAGAAGAGGCCCCCGAGAACGAACGCGGAGCGCCAATGAGCCGCGGTGATGCGCTCGGTGCTCTGACGGCGTCCCCAGAGGTAGAGGACCGAGCCCGCGATCAGCGATCGCACTCCCATCATGCGATACGGCGCGAAAGACTCGATGCCGTAGCGGATGGCGAGGTAGGTCGAGCCCCAGATGAGGTAGATCGACGCGAACGCCAGGATTCGCTTCCATCGATCGCTGTATAACCATCATATCCTGTCTTGACGGTTAGATACTATTGTGCGACGATCCGGGCGTCAAGGGACTTTCGATGAAATCGCGTCGCCTCTTCGAGCTCAGCGGGGGCAGGATCTGTCTCGATTTCGTCAACACCGTGGACCGCCGGCCGACGGAGCAGTCCGCGAGACCTTCTCGAGACCTATGCCGACCTCGCCGCCTGGTCGCGGCAGAGCGGTATCCTTTCCCCGCGGGAAGAGGAAGCGCTTCTGTCCCGGGCGCGTACAGAGCACCACTCGCGGCGGTGAGAGCGCTCGAGCGCGCGCGGGCTTTGCGGGAGGCCCTCTTCCTCCTCTTCTCGCGCCGCGCACCCGCCGCCCTCGACGAGCTCCGGCGAACGCTTCCGATCGCCTATCGCAATCCCGTTCTTCGTGCGGAACCGGACTACCAGCTCGCCTGGGGGGACGAAGCCGAATGCGCTCGACCGGATGCTCGGACCCGATCGTCCGCTCGGCGGTCGAGCTTCTCACATCGAAGGAGCTCGACCGGGTGCGGGTCTGCGGAGCCGCCAACTGCGACTGGCTTTTCCTGGACGAAAGCCGCAGCCGCTCGCGCCAGTGGTGCAACATGGCGGTCTGCGGCAACCGCGCGAAGGCGCGGCGCTTCTACCAGCGGAAGCGTGCCCTCAAGCGGCGAGGAAGTCGAGCCTCGCGCCGCTCCGCCGGAACGAGAGGAACGCCTTCGAGAGAATGAATGCCCAGGCGAGAAGCACCGCGAAGGCGAAGACCATCGCGGCCGACGGCTCGAGCACCGATCGACCCGCGGACGTTTGCCAGGCGATGGCAGAGACAGACAGCGAGCCACGCGATTCCGGCGAGATGGACCGCCCTCCGGGATTCCCCGTCGGGAACCCGCGCCCAGCCGAGGAGAAGCGCGACCAGAGGCACAGCCTGAAGTCCGTGGAATCCCGCGGCGTGGAGCGGCGAGAAGATTTCCGGTCGCGCCGACGCGGGGACCTCCGAAGACGGAAATCGTGATGCCGACTCGCGAACCCGAGGAGCGAGGCCGCCGTTCCGTATCGGAGAGCGAGAACGAGGACACCTCCTTCACCCGTCGTGGGGCGGAAGAAGAACCGCATCATGAGAACGAGGAAGCAGACGAGGATTCCGAGGGCGGAGAGAAAGAAAATGCCTCCGATCGCCTGGTCGAGAGGGCTCGAAACCCGGCTGAAGCGGGGATCGTAGCCGCGAAAGATCTGGATGGTCTCGACTCCGTAGCCGAAGAGCGTGAGCCCGATGAGCGTGCGGCGGAACCGCCGGAGGCCTCGAGGGGAGAATCCCGCGATCTGGCGTATCAGCGCAAGAGTCAGTGCGAAGAGTCCAACGGCGATGTCGAAGCTCGCGGCCTTGTACAGGTTTCCCTCCGGCTCCACAATCACGCCATGAAAGGCCATGCCGATGAAGCAGACCGCTCCGAGAGCGATTCCCAGCATTCCCGTCCAGAAAAGCGGGACGTTCGTGAGAATAGAGACGAAGAAGCGTTCCGCACACTTCCGCTCCGAAGCCCGGGATCGTAACACGATGAGCGGCCCGATGGATTCCCTCACGCTCACTCTCCTTGTCGTCATCACCGTTCTCGGCTACTTGCTCTTTCGGCTGAAGATCCGAGAGGCGCGATCCGCGACGACACGATTGCGCAGGAGCCAGTCGATGGTGGCGGGAAAAGCGACCGAGCACCTCGCTCCCCTCCTTCCCGGCTTCGAGTTCGACCCTAGGGACGCCCGCTTCCTCGGGTCCCCCATCGATTTCATCGTCTTCGACGGTTTGAGCGAAGGAGAGGTTCAAGAAATCGTCTTCGTCGAGATCAAGACGGGGCCCTCCGCGGCCCTCAGCACGCGCGAGCGTCTGGTTCGAGAGGCCGTCGACAGCGGTCGCGTCCGCTTTCTCGAAGTTCGAATCGATCCCTCCGATCGGATGTAGAGATTCGGCCATGGAGAAAGACAGCGTGCAGATCGTCGCCCACATCGTCGCCCGTGAGGGCGAGGAGACCCGGGTTCTCGCCGAGCTCGAAAAGCTCATCGAGCCGACGCGCGCCGAGCCCGGCTGCCTCAAGTACGAGCTCTTCGTGAACAAGGAGAACCCCGCGGACTTCGTGTTCGTGGAGGAGTACGAGAGCGACGCCGCGTTCCAGTCCCACATGGACTCGAAGCACGTGGCCGCGGCCATCGCGCAAGCGGTGCCGCTCCTCGCGGCGCCGCCCGACATCCGGCGTTATCGGCGAGTACGATAGTCGGCGGTCTTGTGGCGCGTCCGAACGCCTAAAAATATTTGACAGATTTCGCGATGCCTGTCTGACAATCAGCCTGGTCTTCGCAGGAATAGGCTCCGCACGCACGGACATGCCTTCTCACCTAGGTCCGCAGTGAGCTTCGGGTTTTTCTTCGTCTCGACCCCTAGGCGTTGCTTGTGCTCGCCCAAGAATGGCGTCCAAAACCCTCTTGCTACACTCGCGATCAGAGAGGGAGCGATGCCGATGATCGACAAATTCAAAACGTACTTCGAGACTCTCGAGAGTCTCTCGACGGAGGAGCTCGACCGTTCGGTCGAGAAACTGGTCCGCGCCGAGAATCGCAGCACGGCGCTCGTGATTGCACACCTGGCGGAGATGTCGAGGAGAAAGGGCGCTCTCGAGCGCGGGTACAAGAATCTCTTCGACTACGCGGTGAGGCGCTTGAATCTGAGCGAAGGTTCGGTAGCGCTCCGGCTCCAGGTCGCGAACGTCTCGAGGCGCTTTCCGCAGCTTCTCGTGGCGTTGGCCGAGAATCGGATGAGCCTTACCGTCGCCGGTCTTCTCGCGCCCCATCTCACGGAAGACAACGTCGAGAAGCTCGTCTCGGAGTGCTCTGGAATGACGAAGCGCGAGGCGGAAGAGCACCTTGTCACGCTTCGGCCCAAGCCTGTCTTCATCCCCTCGATTCGAAAGCAACCGACACCAGCCCCAGTTCCGGTGCCGATGGTGGAGTTGCAGCAACCGCTCCCCACGCCGCCGACTTAAGTCTCCTAGCCTCCTTCAGCCGGCAACGCCAACCTCGTACAACTTCAGATTCTCGGCCGGCAAGGAGTTCAAGGACAAGTTCGAGCGGCTGGCGGAGGTGCTAGGGGTCGAGAATCCGTTGCAGCACATGGCCGAGATCCTGGAGCGAGCCGTTGACCTCGCCCTCGAAAAGAAAGACCTGAAGCGGAAGCTCGAGCGGCGCACAAAATCTCGTCCGGACGAGATTTTGCCAGTCAAGGAACCTGCCACGTCCCGCTACATCTCCTTCCGAGGTTCGAGAGCGCGTCCACGCGAGAGCGGGCTACCAGTGTGAGTTTCTAGGGCCGGATGGAACCCGATGCCGGGCCCGCGCTGGACTCGAGATCGAGCACGAGCGGCCGTTTGCGCTGCTACCGCAGCCATGACGAGCGGTTCCTCAAGCTCTACTGCCGAAACCACAATCGACTGAGCGCGGAGCGTCACTTCGGGGCGGAGTTCATCGAGCGCAAGATTGCCGCCGCTCGGCGGTGAGGCGTCAGTCACTCGCTTCGCAACGCCGCTGCTGGCTCGATCCGGGACGCGCGCCTCGCGGGAACGAGCGCCGCCGCCCCCGCCGCGGTCAGCGCGACCAGACCGCCCGCGAAGAGAGTCAAGGCGTCCCTCGGATCGACTCCGATGAGGAGCGCTTTCGAGTGCTTTTCCGAGCTGGGTCGAAAGCGCGAGCCCGAGAGCCGCGCCCGCGAGCGCCGGTAGCGAGCGTCAGGCGCAGGATGAAGCGCACGATGTCCCGCCGTTCCGCGCCGAGAGCCATTCGCAGGCCGACCTCGGGAATCCTTCTCGCCACCTGATGCGCCGCGAGTCCATAGGTCCCGACCGCGGAGAGCACGAGCGCGAGAAGAGCTGACGCCCCGAGAAGGGCGGCCACGGAGCGCTGTCTCACGAGGAGGATCGCCCGCTCCTCGCCGACGGGGCGGGCGTCGAAGATCGGAAGGTCTGGATCCACGGAGCGGAACGCCTCGCGCACGGCGGGAAGAAGCGCCATCGCAGGCGGCCCGGTGTAGACGTGCAGGTTCATCCGCTGAAAGAACCGCTGCGCCAGGGGAAAGTAGAGATACGGTCGCGGCTCCTCCCAGAGCGTCCGATATTTCGCGTCGCGGACGACGCCCACGATCTCGTAGAAGTCGTGGCGGACGAAGCGCCGATTCCAGGCACGGATTCGTTTTCCGAGAGGGTCGACGCCCGGCCAATGGGTCTTCGCCATCGTCTCGTTCACGACCACCACGCCGGGAGAGTCCTCGTCGTCGGACTCGGCGAAGCCGCGCCCGCGCAGGAGCTCGATGCCCATCGTGGTGAAGTAGTCCGGCGTCACGATGTCGCAGTCCTCCTGTGATCCAGTCCGGCGGGTCCGTGACCGGGACCTCTTCCGGGAGGAAGAACGTGAGAAGGGTCATGCGCTCGAGCGGAGTATCGGCCGACCAGGCGGCGCTGCGGACGCCGGGAATGGCCTCGACTCGCTCGAGAACGTCGGCGTAGAAACCGCGCGCTCGCGTCTCGTCGTAGCGGAACTCGAGGGACGAGAGCTCCACCGAAACGAAGAGCACCTGGTCGGTGCGAAAGCCGGGATCGATCGCGTACGCCTTCTGCGAGCGTTCGCGCGAGAAGGCCCGCGCCGACGAGAAGCGTCAGGCGAAAGCGCCACCTGAACCGCGAGGAAACCGCCCCGGGCGCGGCTTCCCTTTCCGACGACGCGCGAAGAAGCCAGGATCATGCCGGCGGTCCCCGACTAGCGCCGCGAGACTTCCCGCGACCGCTCCCAGAAGCGCGACGCCGAGCGCCGCCGTGATCACGCGGACGTCGAGCCGCGAGCTCGAGGTCTTGGAGCGCGATCCGAAAGAGAGTGAGCCGCTCGAGGAGACGAAGGGCGGCGAAAGCCACGAACAGGCTGGCGCCGAAGGCGAGGGTATAAAGAAGAAGGTTCTCGACGAGGAACTGCCTCGCGATGCGGGAGCGAGTCGCGCCGAGCGCCCGTCTCAGGGAGAGCTCTGCCTCGCGGTCCGAGAGCTCCACGAGCCGCAGCCCGGCGACGTTCGTGACGGCGATGAGAAAGACCAGAGCGACGACGCCGAGGACGATGCGCGAGATACGAGCGCGTCGTCTCCCCTTCCCGAAGGCGACCCGCGGAGAAGGAGCGCAGGCTCGCAGAGACACCGGTGTTCGTATCCGGGTACGCCTGCTCTAGAGCCTGCGCATAGGACTTCATCGCCGCGTCGGCGCGCTCGAGGCTCACGCCCGGCTTCAACCGACCGATGACGGCGAGAGCCGGTTGGTCTCGCGGCTCGAAGAAGTCGCTCTGTCCGGGCCAGAGCTCGTCCAGGAGCGCGAGAGGCATCCAGAGGTCGATGGGACGTTCGACCACGACTCCGCGAAACCCGGCAGGAGCGACGCCCACGATGGTCAGATCACGGCCATTGACGCGAATCGTTCTTCCGAGGACGCCTTCGTCTCCGGCGAATCGGCTCTGCCAGAGGCGATGGCTCACGATCGCGACGGGCGCCCGCGATTCCTCTTCCGTGCGAAGTGAAGCTTCTTCCCGGCTTCGGCTCGACTCCAAGGACGTCGAAGAAGCTCGACGACACCAGATCTCCTTCGAGCCGCTCCGTCGCGTCCACGCACGCGGACGCTGAAGGTGAACGGAGCGCGAGCCGAGAGGTCGGTGAACACCGTCCTGCGTGCGGCGAAAGTCTTCGAAGTCGGGACTGGAAACGCCGCTCCGGTCTTCTTCTCTCCCCGACTCGATCCAGACCAGCTCCTCGCTTCTCGCAACGGGAAAAGGACGGAAGAGGAAGGCGTCGATCAAGCTGAAGACGGCCGCGTTCGCCCCGATTCCGAGCGCGAGGCTCGCGATGGCCGTCGCGGCGAGCCCCCGGCGCCTTGAAAGCCACCGCAGAGCCAGTCGACAATCGAGTGCGATGCCGGACACCGACCGCATCTTAGATCGAAGGCGCTGGGAGCAGAAGCACCGCGACGCCGAGTATCTCTCGGGGCCCGCTCCGTTTCTCGTCGAGTGCCGGCCTCAGCTTCCGCGCGGACGCGCCCTCGACCTCGCCTGCGGCCTCGGTGGAAACGCTCTCTACCTCGCCGACGAGGGTTTCTCGGTGGAGGCCTTCGATTGGAGCTTCGAGGCGCTCCGAAAGCTCACGGCCGCCGCGCGAGAGAAGGGTCGGCCTCGTCGCGCGCCGTCGCGTGCGACGTCGGTCGCTTTCCCCTTCCCCGAGAGCGCTACGACCTTCTGGTTTCGTTCCGTTTTCTCGACCGCTCTCTCTGGCCCTCGATGGTCGATGCGCTGAAGCCCGGCGGCGCTCTCGTCGTCGAAACCTTCAACCGTCGCTACCTCGAACAGCGCCCCGATTTTCCGAGAGGAGTACTGCCTCGAGGAAGGAGAGCTCCTGGCGGCGTTCGCCTCTACTCTGCGCGTGGCCCGATACCAGGAGCGGCCGCAGGAGCCGTCACGCTTCTCTACTAGCGTTCCGATGATCCAGAGCGGCCCGACGAGGAGCTGCCGCAGGTTCTCGAAAAACGCCGGGGCTTTCTTCTCGTAGAGGAAATGTCCGATGAACTGGAGGGCCCAGCCGAGAACGAATCCCGCCCAGAGGAGCGTCGTCGGAAGCGCCGGCGCTCCTGCCGCGGACAGAAGGACGAAAAGCGGCGAACGGCACCGTCAAGCCGCACGCTGAGCTTCAGATCGTAAAGAACGGCTCCGAGAGCGACGAGCGACGGCGACCGCCGGGCTGAGCTTCCACAGAAGGCCGACGAGCGTGAAGACGATGAGCGGGATCCCGACGTAATGACAGAGCTTGTTCGCCGGATGGCGGTGGTAGGCAGCCGTAGTCTTCGAAGAGACGGGAAAGCGAAGCCGCGTCCACGAGCGCATCCTCTCACCAGCGGAGCGTCCGGGCAACTCTCCTTAACTCCCGGCCCGCCATAGGCTTCCCGTTCGGCGTGATATGATGTCTTGACCGAGTCGGGAGCTCGATCGGTCGTTTTGGAGGTGGAAGAGTATGGCGAATGATTCGGGAGGCGGCCCAGAAGGACGAGGCTCATATTCCTGGAATCGACTACGACCCGGGCCAGGAAGGGCCGGCCTCCTACTCGATGATCGAGCCGCGGTTGAAGAACATCTACGCGCAGTTCTACAAGGAAACCTACTTCACCGACAAGAAAGCGCTCGACACCAAGACCCAGGAGCTCATCGCTCTCGCCTGCTCACTCGTGGCGAAATGCGACGGCTGTATCGAAGGCCACATCAAAAAGGCGCTCAAAGAGGGCGCGACCAAGGAAGAGATCAGTGAGGCCATCGTCATCGCCATCGGCATCAACGCCGCCGCGATCGTGGACATGACCGACCGCGCGGCCGCCAAGATGGGACTCAATCACTTCCCCGCGAAGGCCAGCCGCAAGACCTGAACCGGGAAAAACGCAGAGACGCGAAGACAGACGCGAAGACGCAGTGACTGAATTGGGATTTTCTTTGCGACCCTGCGAGCCCTTTGCGCCTTTGCGTTCTTCTGGGTTCCCTACCTTGAGTTAACGCTCCTGGTCGGCTCCTTCGTCCGCTTCGCGCTCGGCCATCCCGTGACGCTCCAGCATCCGGTAGAGCGTTCGCCGGTCGATACCGAGGACTTCCGCCGCGCGGGTGCGATTGCCCTCGACGCGAGACAGAACGTGCGCGAGGTACCTCTTCTCGATTTCGTCGAGCGACGGTAAGCCCTTCGAACAGCGAGTCTTCGGCCCGCGGCTTCGCTTCGTGAAACTTCTCGGGCAGGTCTTCGGCCTCGATGGTCCGCCCGCGGCTGAAAAGGGCGAGCCGCTCGATGGTGTTCTCGAGCTCGCGCACGTTCCCCGGCCAGTGATAGGCAATGAGCCGATCGAGCGCCCTCGCCGACAGGCGCGGTGGCGAGACGCCATCCGCTCTCATCCGGCGGACGAAATGGGCGATGAGCTTGGGAATGTCCTCCGGACGCTCGCGGAGAGGCGGCACGACGATAGTGACCACGTTCAGCCGGTAATACAGATCCATCCGAAACCGGCCCTCGGAGACCAGACTCTCGAGGTTCTGGTTCGAAGCGGCGATGACGCGAACGTCCGTCGCGACGTTCCGCGTGCCCCCGACCGGCGTGTACTCCTCCTGCTGCAGGACGCGAAGGAGTTTCACCTGGAGCGCGGGGCTGGTCTCGCCGATCTCGTCGAGAAAGAGCGTTCCGCCCTGGGCGGCGTGGAGGAGCCCCTCCTTGTCCGCCGTGGCTCCGGTGAACGCCCCTCGCACGTAGCCGAAGAGCTCGCTCTCCAAAAGGGTCTCGGTCAAGGCTCCGCAGTTGACGGCGAGAAACGGCGCGCGCGGCCCGCGGACCCTTGCCGTGGATCGCGCGGGCGACGAGCTCTTTGCCCGTTCCGCTCTCTCCCTGGATCAGAATCGTGGTCTTCGACTCCGCGACCAGAGCGATGCTCTTGTAGACCGAGAGCATGCTGGCGCTCGCCCCGATGAGCGCTTCCTCGGCCTCGCGGCGCGGAAGGGGCTTGACGCTCTCGGGCGAAGGCGAGACGCTCCGCGCGGATAGAGCGCGCCGTATCGTCTGCCGCACGCCCTCGACGTCGAAGGGCTTGCTCACGAAGTCGAAGGCACCGAGACGAACGGCTTCGATCGCGGCGTCGAGCGTTCCGAAGGCCGAGATCAGCACCACCTCGGTATCGGGATGCGCCTTCTTCACTTCCTTCAGGACATCGATCCCCGAGAGCGCTGTCCTCGAAATTGATGTCGCTCACCACGACGTCGAAGCGCTCGCGGGCCGCGAGCTCGATCGCGGCGCGTGGATCCTGACGGGTCTCGATGGCGCAGCCGACGTCCTCCAGGAGCTCGACGAAGAACTCGCAGGTCGACGGGTCGTCATCCGTCACGAGAATTCGTTTGGGCATGGTCCCGAACGAGAATACGAGCGCCCGCCGCGGGAAAGCAACTTGCCCCGGCGCCCGAGGAGGAGTAAGAACAGTGGCAGAAGGAGCGCACAAATGCCGAACCCAAACGACATCGATATCAAGAAGCTGATCACGATTCCGGCTCTCATCACGCTCGCCGTCACTTTGCTTCGTCTGGTAGGAGAGTTCATGAACCTTCCCGCGTGGCTCGCCAACAAGGAAGCGGGCGGCCCCGGAGCCCTCATCGGCATCGCCTGGCTCGCTCCGGTTTTCGGAGTCTATTTCGCGGGGAAGCTCGCGGGCGCGCCGGGAAAGCTCTGGAAGAACCTCTTGAAGACTCTCTTCGCGTATGGCCTCGCCGCGAGGATTCCGGTGATTCTCATCATGGGATTCGCCATCTTCGGAAACTGGGGCACCCACTACGACGCGTTTCCGCCCGACATGGCGGACATGTCCCCGATGATGAAGTTCCTCTTCGGCGGCGTCGTCGCGCAGCTCGTCTTCTGGGTCTGCATCTGGACGGTCGGCACGGGCATGATCGCGGGGCTCATCGCCGCCAAGGTCCGAGGTCCAAGGACCGCGACGGCGTGATGCGGCGAGCCCTCCTTCTGACCGCGGTCCTGGCCTCCGCCTGCGGGACTTCGGACGAGCCCTCGATTCAGAACCGCGGCACATCCACGGAGAACTGGTGGGACGAGCTCCCGCGCCCCGGCTGGAGCGCCTTTCACGAAGGAGATGGAAAGCTCGAGGGATGGTTCGAAGTCTACGAGATTCGGCCCGGCCTCTTCGCCATCTACGAGCCGGGACAATTCGAGGAAGTCATCTCGTATCTCATGATCGGAACCGAGAAAGCTCTCCTCTTCGACACCGGACTCGGCATCGGGAGACATGCGGGCGGTCGTCGCCGCGCTGACCGCTCTCGAGCCGATCGTCGTCAATTCGCACACCCACTACGATCACGTGGGCGGAAATCACCAGTTCCAAACCATCTACGGGACCGCCACGGACTACACCGCGGAGAACGCGAAGGGGCCAGAAGCACGAAGAGGTGGCCGAGTTCGTCGGCGAGGGATGGATCTGGAAGGACACCCCGGAGGGTTTCGATCGCGACCGCTACGAGAGCAAGCCCTTCCAAATCACGAAGACCATCGCGGATTCCGAGGTGATCGACCTCGGCGGCCGCAAGCTCGAAGTGATCCTCACTCCGGGCCACGCGCCCGATGCGCTATGCCTTCTCGACCGCGAGAACCGCCTCCTCTTCACCGGGGACACGTACTATCCGGCGGCGCTCTACGCCCACCTGCCGGGCTCCGACTTCAACGTCTATCGCGAGTCCGCGTCACGCCTCGCGGAGCTCGTGGACGACGTCGATTTCGTTCTTCCCGCGCACAACGAGCCCATTTTTCCGAGCGAGCGTCTCATCGGGATGCGGAACGCCTTCGAAGCCGTGGCCGCGTCGAAGGCCGAGTTCGTCCTCACCGACGGGAGCCGGGAATACACGTTCGAAGGGGTTTCGATTCTGACGCGCGATCCGCCGTAGCCTTCAAGCCGCCGCAATCCGCGGGAAGTCGATGGTGAAGATCGCGCCCTTTCCGACGGTGCTCTCGACTCGAATCGTCGCCCGGTGCGCGGCGAGAATCTCCTGGACGATGGAAAGCCCGAGCCCCGTCCCCCGCCCCTCCGGTCTTGGTGGTGAAAAACGGCCGGAAGATCTGCGCGCAGGACGCTCTCGGACATTCCCTCGCCGTCGTCCTGAACCCGCGCGCGAACCCACTCCCCCGCCGCCTCGGTGGTGACGGTGAGGTGTCCCCCGCCGGGCATGGCATCGAGGCTGTTGTTCATGATGGTGAGGAAGACCTGCTCGATCTGGTCCTCGACTCCTTCGACGAGCGCCGCGCCGCCCTCGATCCCGAGACGAAGAGAGAACTCGACGCCGCGGGCGGCGAGCGTCGGGCGCAGGAGAGCGCCGATGTTTTTCAGGAGGCGCTCCAGGTCGAGGGGCTCCCGGCGGAGCGAAGCGCGGGTCTCGTCGAGGATGTCCTGAACGGTGTCGGTCAGCTTCTCGATCTGCGACTGCACCAGAGCGAGCTTCTCCTGGAGCTCCCCGTCGCCGGCGCGGCTTCGCTTCAAGATCTGCACGTGGCCGGAGATGAGATTGAGAGGCGTTCCGATCTTGTGGGCGAGGCGCGCCGTCATCTGCTGGGCGACGCTCCTTCTTTCGATGCTGAGCACGCGCCGCTGCAGGTGATAGAGCTCGTCGTTGAGTCGGGAAAGATCCTGGTTGCGCGACTTGAGCTCCGCCGTCGCCTCCTCGACGCTCTTCGCGAGCTCCTCGTTGAAACCCTGGACCCGGAGGAGGAGCTCCTCCCGCTCTTCCTGGGTCCGCCGGATCTGCGCGAGCATCTGGTTGTACTGCCGCGCGATGAAACCGATCTCGTCGGAGCGGCGGACCGGCGCCTCGGCTTTCAAGTCTCCCGCCTCCGCTTGCACCATCGCCCGGCGGAGGGATTCCATCGGTCCGTGCACCTCGCGGCGAAAGACGAGGCTCAGGAGAAGCACCAGAGAGGCGAGAGAGATCGGGCAGAACGATGAGCGCGAGCCGCCGTGTCTCGCGCGACAGAAGCTCGACCGCCTGAAGAGTGGACCAGACGCCGACCGCTCCCGACGCTCCACGGGGAAGCTTCCCGCCCTGGATCGGAAGCGCGACGCTCCAGAAACGCTCGCCCCCTTCCTCGAAGACCCGCGCGACCGGAGCCCCCGTCGAGATCGCTTCTTCCTGCTCGATCGTGCGGTCCCAGCTCCTCCCGGCCGCCGAGAGAATCTCGCTCTCACCGGCCTTGTTGCGGATGAGGACGCTCGTCGCCACGATCTCCGAGTTGGCGTGGACGTACTCCGAAAGGACGCTGTCCAGGATCTTCTTCTGCGGAACGCCGGCCGAAAGGCGGAGCGCGATCGATTCGGCCACGTCGGAAGCCGCGAGGAACCTCCCGCGCTCGACGGATTCGACGCTCAGCCGATGGAAGAGATAGGTGATCGCGCCGGCGGCGGAGAGCACGAGAATGGCCGTGATCGCGGTGAGCCGGGTCTGGAGGCCCACCCAACGCCGCGGGGTGAGCGAGGAGCTCACGGGGCTTCTTTCGATAGCGCCGTCGATTCCGCCGCGCGGCTTGGGCGCTCGCGAAAACAAAACGAGCGGCTTCGAGGGGAGCGACGAGAAGAGCCGGTCCGCGTCCTCCTCGGCGACGACCAATCGCACCCGAGGCTCGTCCTCTCTGTCGCCGAAGAGCCGCAGCCGTTCCCGGAGCCCCAGGACTTTCGAAGCGGACACCAGATGGACCGCGAGTGTCGGCTCGCAGCTCAGAATGGCGCTTCGCGGGACGGGCGGTTTCTTTTCCTTCGTCCGTACCGGGAGCCGCGGGCGCCGGCGGCGGCCCGGGAATGATCTCGACCGGCTCCCGAGGAGGGCCGACACAGTTGTAGAGGTCCTCGAGTGCCAGGGCTTCGCCGGACTTCAGCGAGGGGCAGCCCGAGATCGATGGACTCGAGCTTGTATGCGGCGAGCGTGACTCCCCCCAGTCGGAGCGATAACGTGAGCGAAGCGACGTCGGCGAGGAAGTAGAACTCCTTCGACTTCGCCGCCTCGAGCGAAAGCCGCGCGACTCGCTCCCGTTCGCGAGCAGCCGCGACGTCTCCCGCCGCGTCCCCCTGGCCGAGGAAAACCGCGAACAGCAGCGCTTTCACGAGGGTCTCAGAAGATCAGAACCTGGGTCCCGACCGGCGCCGAGCGATAGACGCGCTCGAGATCGGAGTCGCCCAGGCGGATGCAGCCGTGAGTGATGGCCCGGCCGAGGTAACGCTGATAGAGCGTTCCATGAATCATGTACCCGTCGCCGAGGTAGAGCGCGTAGTCGCCGAGAGTGTCGTAGTCCCGCCTTTCGGACCAGTCGCTCGGGCACGGCTTTGCCTTCCTCGACGAAGGCCCAGTCCGGCTTCGTCCAGACGGGATCTTCCGCCTTCCGGATGACGCGAAAGTTGCCCCGCGGCGTCTCGAAGACCCATTGGCGCTCGCCGTCCGGATCCTTCAGAAGACCTCCGCTCCCCGTCGAACAGAGGGCCTCGTGAAGAACCTTGTCACGCCTCATCAAGATAGAGCTTGTTCTGCGCGGTATCGACGACGATGAAGACGGATGACGGAACCAGTCCGGCGACGCTCCGCTCGGCCCGTTTGGTCTTCGAGTCCAGATCCTTGATCTCTTTCTGGAACAGCGCCGCTTCCTCGGGAGTCGACGCACTCGTCGAGCCGAAGGCTCGATGGAAACGAGCGAGTCGTACACGTAAAGGCGGGTCGAGAGGAAGAACAGCACGAGAAGCGTGACGAGCGTCGCTCCGACGCCACCGAGGATCCACCGATGGCGATCGAGCTTCCACTCCTTCGGCACGGGCGCGGCTTTCGGCAGCGCGGCTTCGACGGCCCCGGTCGAGGCCGCCATCGCATCACGGGTCTTCATCGCTTCCCCCATTCCTTCGCCCTCGTGAATGCTCTCGTAGCTCCCGACGATCACGACCGGACTTCCGACGGCGAGCTTCTGAAAGAGAAAATCCATGTCCTCGTTCGTCACCGCGACGCAGCCGTCGGTCCAGTTCGTTCCACGGCCCCCGTCGCCGTGGACTTCGATCAGACTTCCGATCGAGGTGTCCTTTTGAACTTCTCCGTTCGCCTTTGGCCTCACGAAATCGGCGTTTGTCCTCGGCGTTAGGATAGTCGAGAAGGAGCGCTTTGTAGTACTTGGTGTTCCCCCGGCTCTTCTTCTTGAGGACGCGGTAGAGCCCTTCGGGAGTCGCCCCGTCCCCCGATTCGGAGCTTGCGCTCGAGCCCGTTGTAGCCGAGCTCGACTTCGAACCCTTTCGTGGGAGCGCCTTTCGTCCACAAGACCGCCATCTGCGCCCGCTTGTCGACGACGAGAGCGGGCTTTCCGGTGCGGCGCGACTCTTCGATTCCCGCGCGCGCCCACTCGCGCCATCTCTGGAGGTTCGCCGGATCGGAGAACCGCGCGAAGATGGCCTTCGTCTCCGGCGGGCAGCTCGCCCGCGAGGTCCGCGGCTTCGCGCGCCTTTCTCCGTCGCGATTTCGTACTCCGAGGCATCGAAGAGCCTCCGCGCTTCGTCGAGCGCGACCTGGGCGCGCCTCAGGCTGGTCTCGACGGCGAAGTGCTCGTTGTGAAGCCCGGTGCCCCGTCGCGCGGCGAAGGGACGCGGCGGCCGAATCGATCCAAGCGCCTGCCTCCTCCTTCTCCGCGGACTCCTGGCGCTCGACGACCCAGGCGGCGATGCGGGCGTTGTCGAGAGCCCGCTCGAGCGGCTGCTCCCACGGGGGGGTGGCGAGCGGCGGAACCGAGCTCCGGCGGACCGTGCTCTCCACGTCCAGAAGTCCCTCGCGCGCGAGCTGGATCGAGTCGCTCGCGAGACCGGTCCGGGCGCGGGGCGCGAGCGCCGCGAGCTCCCGCCGCGCTTCGTCGATGGCCGCGAGCGCCTGCTCGCGCGCTTCACCGCCGCAGCCGGCGAGAGCTGCGATCGCGACCGAGAGCAATCCAGAATAAGCCTTGGTCTCACGAGATTCAGAATATAGCAAAACGAAAAGGGAGCAGACTCCCTTCGGAGCCCACTCCCGCGGTTCGATACGGTTCGATCTTCAGCGCTTCTTGGTCTTCGCCTGGGCGATGTCCGCCGCGATGGCGTTCGCCTGGTCGCGGACCGACTGGGCGCTCGACTCCGCCGCGAGATACTTCCCGTCGGCGAAGGACTGCTGAGCGGCCGCGAGGCTGGCGGTGGCCGCCTCGAGCTCACCCTGCATCGCCATGAGATCCGCCTCGGTGCCCTTCCCCTTGGGGGCGGTCGCGAGCGCGGTCTTCGCGGCGTCGAGAGCGGCCTGAGCCTCGGCCAGAACGGCCTCGGCTCGACCCTTGGCGGCTTCCTTCGCGGTCAGCGGCCTCAGTGGCGGCGGCGTTCGCGGCCTGCGTCGGCCTTGTCGAGGAGCTGCGTCGCCTGGTCGTAGGAGCGGAGCAGCGCGAACTTCTCGTTCTGCGCGGTGACCTCGTTCATCGCGGAGTTGAGCGCGTCCTGGGCGAGGGTCCAGGCTTCGGGAGCATAGTCAGCGGCCTCGGCGGCCCGGGCCGCTTCGAGAGCGCTGTTCGCGGCGTCGATCTGCGGCTGGGGCGCCTGCGCGCAGGCGGCAAGCAGGGCAAGAGCGGTCGCGGCGAGCGCGACGTTCAACTTTCTGTGCATTTTTGTTCAAACCTCCAACGCGACCGCCAACATGGCGATCGGCACTAAGATACGAAGTCCCACCAGACTGCAAACGGGATGCCAGCCCAGACCGACAGCGGCCAGGGACACTAAGCCTTTCGTTTCGCGTGGCATCCGCGATTCGCCTGCATCGAGCGCGGCGCGCGCTCGTCGAAGAGCGACTGTGGCGATATGGCTGGCCGGGCGGAAAAACGCCTCGATCAGTGATCGCCGTCAGTGGTCAGTGATCCGGCTGATCACTGATTCCGCCCGCTTCCTCTTCCCGTTCAGCAGCCGGCCCATGAGCTCCGAGAACTCGTGGAACCGCAGCGCCTGCGGTCCGTCGCTCAACGCCTTCTCCGGATCGGGATGGATCTCGACCATGACCGCGTGAGCGCCGACCGCCTTGCCCGCGACGGCGAGAGGAGCCACGAGCTCGCGCTTTCCCGCGGCGTGGGACGGGATCGACCATCACCGGAAGGTGCGTGCGCCCGCGGAGGACCGGCACCGCGCTCACGTCGAGAGTGTTTCGCGTCGCGGTCTCGAAGGTTCGAATCCCGCGCTCGCAGAGGAACACCTGCTGGTTTCCGCCGGCGAGGATGTACTCCGCCGCCTGAAGGAGCTCGTCGAGGGACGAGCTCATGCCTCGCTTCAGCATCACCGGACGTCTCGAGCGGCCCGACCTCCGAGAGCAGCGTGAAGTTCTGCATGTTGCGGGCGCCGATCTGGAGCACGTCGGCTTTTTCGGCCACTCTCGTCACGTCCTCGGGCGAGAGCACCTCGGTCACGACGGGCAGGCGGTACTTGCGGCCCGCTTCGACCAGCATGTCGAGGCCCTCGTAGCCGAGCCCCTGGAAGCTGTAGGGCGAAGTGCGCGGCTTGAAACAGCCACCGCGGAGAATGTGCGCACCCTGCTCCTTCACCTCGCGCGCGCAGGCCAGGATCTGCTCGAAGGACTCGACCGCGCAGGGGCCGGCGATGACGACGAGGTGATCGCCTCCGATGCGCACGCCGCGGACGTCGATGACCGTGTCCTCGGACTTGTACTCGCGGCTCGCGAGACGGTAACCGGCAGGGCGCTTTCTTCTCGGGGACCGGAGTGAAGGCCATCTGGGGGGACTCCGACTCCCGTTCTTCCGCGGGCTCCGGATCTCGGCCGAAGCGCGCGGCGCCGGGAGATCCTGCGACGGGTAGCAGCCGAGCACCTTGATGAAGCGGGCCTTCCGCGTCACTTCGTCGATGGCCAGGCGCACGTTCTGCGTTCTCCACGTTGCCTTCGAAATCGACGTAGAACATTTCTTCCCACGGATTCTGCAGCACCGGGCGCGACTCGAGCTTCGCGAGGTTGATC
This sequence comes from uncultured Acidobacteriota bacterium, assembly GCA_963820855.1. Taxonomy (GTDB): domain Bacteria; phylum Acidobacteriota; class Vicinamibacteria; order Marinacidobacterales; family SMYC01; genus DAISKN01. The sequence continues at coordinate 114,334 of CAWGBY010000024.1, read as the reverse complement.
CCGTGGTCCCGAAACACCAGAAGCGCCTCGAGAAGCGAGCCGGGCTCGTTTCCGGTCATCATCACGATCGACGTCTTGCAGGGAATGCGGCTGTCGACCCTCACCGGCTTTCGCGCGGCGACGAGAAAGCGCGTGAAGTTCTCCTCCTGATTCGCGATTCCCTTCTCGAGGATCGAAAGGCCGAATAGCCTCGACGCCTCTTCGCTCGCGATGGCCGCCTGGGTCGGGTCGCCGTCTTCCTTGATCTTGCGGCCCGGAGAGCGCCGTGTCGCTGAAGTACTCGATCTTCGCGTTCGGGAGCCGCGCGAGGAAATGGCTGCACTGCAGGACGGTCTGGGGGTGACAGTAGATGGTCTTGATCTCGGCGAGGCGCGCTTTCGGAATTCCCAGAAGACAGTGGTCGACCTTGAGCTTCACTTCTCCCACGATCGAAAGCTGCGCGTGGAGCAGGAGGTCGTAGACCTCGTTGATCGCGCCCGAGGTGGTGTTCTCGATGGGAAGCACGCCCGAGATCCGCCTTCCCCTGCTCCACCGCTTCCACGACCTCCTGGAATTGATGGCAGCTCAGGTAAGAGGTCGCGTCGCCTCGCCGGGCGAGGAACTTCTCGGAGGCCAGGTGGCTGTAGGAGCCCTCGATTCCCTGGTACGCGACGAGAAGCGAGCGCACGTTGTCGTTCGCCCGGTCCTGGAAGTACTCCAGCTGGACCCGCAGAGAATCCTCGACGATCTCCTCGAAAAGGGTCGCGACGAAGTGGGTGTCGAGTCCCAGGCTTCGGCCCACTCCGATGCGATCGGAGAGGAGCTGCTCCTCGCGGGCGCGATCCCGGAACCAGTCCGACTCGACTTCCTTGGCTCTCGCCGCCTCGACGCTCTTCTTCCGACGCTCGCCGAGAAGCCTCAAGACCTCCCGGTCGATCGAGTCGATGTCTCGACGAATGTCCTGTATCGCCTTCGTGCTCTCTTGCTTCTGCTCCGTCTCGCTCATGGTCCTAACCTCGAATCTAAGGAAAAAAAAGGGATCGGTCTTGGAAGAATGTGAGGTTTGGGTGGAAAGGTAGTTTGGCGCTAGGCGCCAAAATAGAAGAAGTACCCGGCCGCGCAGGAGGGAATCGATTTCGCGTCCATGGCTTTCTCGGACGCGATTGTGCCTCCAGTACACGTGCCGTCGTCAAGCTCGAAAACTGTACCGTCCCCGATCACAGCTCAGTCCCGTTCGGTCCCTCTTTGAAATCATTGACTTCCGGGGAGGGCGCGGCTGGCACAAACCCTGCAGTGATCGAGGACCGTGCTCGACAGGAGGAACGTATGAAGGCAACGACGGCTCTCGGAATCGCAGTGTACGCGGCGGCTTTGCTCGTCGCGCCGGCCGCCCAACGCGAAACGCAAGTCTACTTCCCCGGAGCGTCTACATACCGTTCGAGTTCGTCCTCTGCGAGCACCTCCAGAAGGCCGTTCTCTTTCAAGATGGTCAGGCGGTCTCGTCGATGCCCGCACGGCGGGTGTTCCAGTTCACCTACTACCCCGATCTCGAGCGGCTTCTCCCCGAGATCGTCCAGGTGAGGGTCGAGGGCTCCTATGTGGACGGCGCGCCCGTTCGTGGCCAAGCTCGCCATCACTCCCAACGGCATTCACACCGCCCACAACACGAAGGACCTCGACACTGGGAAAGAAGGCCGTGAGGCAGCGCCACAAGATCGACATCCGGCTCGATGCCCGGACGCTGACGCTCAAGTGCGACCGCTTCTGTACGCGAGCGCATGCCGGTCGCGTCGAACCTCTATCAATAGAGGAGGCGCGTCAGCTTCGTGCGGTACTCGTCGGCGAGCGGACTGCGAACGCCGACGGCGTGGAAGATCGAGACCATCAGTTCCTTGGCCTCGCCTTCCGCGAGCGCTCCGGCTCGACTTGCGCGGCCTCGAGCAGCACCTCGAGAGCTTCGGGAAAACGCTTTTCGGCGGCCAGCAGTCTTCCCGAGCTCGACCAGGAGAGGGCCCGGGTCCGCGCTCTCGGCGATTCTCTTCCTAAGCTCACTCTCATCGATTTTCGGGCTTCTGCTCGACGAACGCAGATCTCCGATTGGAGCTGCGCGACGCGGTCCGCGAGAGGACCCGACGGCGGTGAGCGGATTCACCAGACGCGCCGCTTCCGGCGTCTCCCCGCGCGCGAAGAGAATCTCGGCGAGGCCCACCGCCGCGCCGGCATGGCTCGGCTTCGCTCGAGAGCGCCTCCCGGTAGAGCGCTTCGGCCTTCTCGGGATCGTCGCTCCCGCAGCTCTTCCGCCCGCGCGACGAGATCGTCGCAGCCGACGGCATGACCTTGCGAAGGAACTCGCGGACGGATTCCTCCGGAAGAGCGCCGCTGAACTCCGCGACGAGCTTTCCGTCTCGAAACGCGATGACGGTCGGGATTCCCCGCACTCCGAACGCCTGAGCGTGCGCGGGGATTTGTCCACGTCGATCTTGGCGAGGACGAACTGTCCCTGGCTCTGGTTCGCGAGCCGTTCGAGGATCGGACCGAGTATCGCGGCAAGGACCGCACCACGCCGCCCAGAAGTCGACGACGACCGGCACCTCGTAGGACCGGTCGACGACTTCCGTCTGAAACTGCTCGTCGGTGATCGTCCTTGATGAAGCTCACGAAGCGAACACTCCCGTCGTCTGCGTCGCCGGGATCGGGCTTCTCACGCTCGCGGCTCTCGAGCGCCTCGCGCTCCGCCTCTTCGATCTCGGCTTCCACCTCGGCCTCGGCCTTCTCGAGCGCCTCGCGATTCGAGCGCGAGGCCGAAAGCTCGATCGAGGGACTCGGCGAGATAGCTCTCGTACATTCCGATTGGATCGCGCTTGCCCCAATGCGTCGAAGTCCGCCGCGGGGAGAATCGCGCGCGACTCTCCCTCGTCGTGCGTGGCGTGGCCTCCCATGCGAAACGTCCTCGCGGTCACGATGACCGGTCCGCGCCCCGACCGACAGAGGTCGGCCGCGAGCACGGTGACCGCATAGACGTCGAGGACGTTGTTGCCGTCGCATTCGTACCGGGTTGCGGAATAGAGCGTAGCGACCGAGCTCATCGGGCGCGGCGCTGTGCAACGCTCTCGGAGTGCCGAGAGCGATCTGGTTGTCCTGAACGAAAACCAGGAGCGGGAGCGAAAGCGCTCTCGCGCAGGTCATCCCCTCGTGGAAAGCGGTGGTTCGGGTCGCGCCATCCCCCACCCAGGTGAGAGCGACGTTCTCCTGTCTTCGACAGTTTGAAGGAGAGCGCGAGACCCGCGCATACCGGAACCAGCGAGCCCACCATGCTGATGGGAGCGACGACGCCCTTCGAGAGATCGCCAACGTGGATGTCTCTTCCTCCGCCCGGAGCAGTCCGAGGTCGCGAGGTAGGCGCGAAAAAGATCGGCGAGAGGCATTCCCATTTCGTGCGCCGCGCCCGCGTTTCGGATCATGGGGCCGACGACGTCCCCTTTCTGGAGCGCGTGCACCGCGCCGACGGTCACCGCCTCCTCGCCCGGTTCCGAGCCAGGCTTTGGAGAGAACGCCGGTGCGCACCCAGCGCTTCAGCGCGATGTCGTGGAGCCGGTTTCTCACCAGACCCTGGTACAGGGCGCAGATGCTGCTTCGCGGTCAACGCGGCGATCGGTGCTTCTCCGGCTCGGGTCCGCGAGGAAGCGCGAGCGAAACTCCTCCATCACGAGGGGGTCGGGGTCCCAGTCCCGGTACTCGGGAGGATCGAACGCCGCATAGCGTTTCACGATCCTTTTTAACGCAGTCGGTCATGCCGCGCTGCGGCACCTGGAACCGATGAAAATAGAGGCTAGTTCCGATAGTGTTGTCGTCTGCGACCTGGCCGGGAAGGAGGTCGCGTCTCTGTGGTGCTGTGAGCCCGCAACGCAGTCTGACCCGGGCATCGTGATGAACCTGAAACTGTTGCATCCGTGACCGGGAAACCGGCGCGGAGAGCACGCGAGGCAGATCATGCCCTTCTCGGTGTCCATCCATGGCCAGGACGTGATGGAAAGGGGGCTGGGATGGACGTGATTTATCCACATTGTGCTGGCCTGGATGTTCACAAGGCGAGTGTCATGGCCTGCGTGCAGACATCTGCGGAGCCGGTGGGCAGGTGCAGAAGGAGATCCGAACCTTCGGCACGACGACTGCGGAGTTGCTGAAGCTTTCGGACTGGCTGGGGGAAGAGGAAGTCACTCACGTTGCGATGGAATCGACGGGTGTGTTCTGGAAACCGGTGTTCAATATTCTGGAGAGTCATGTTCGAATTGATTCTGGCGAACGCGCGGCATATTCAGAATGTTCCTGGACGAAAGACCGATGTGAAGGATTGCGAGTGGATAGCGCAGTTGCTTCAATATGGTCTGATCCGCCCGAGCTTTGTTCCGGAACGGCCCCATCGCGAACTGCGGGAACTGACTCGGCAGAGAGTTGCGCTGGTAGAGGACCGGAATCGGATGGCGAACCGGATTCACAAGATCCTGGAGGATGCGAACATCAAGCTGGGCGCGGTTGCCACGAACATCATGGGAGTTTCTGGGCGCGACATGATTCGATTGCTGGTCGCTGGGGAAACGGATCCTGAGAAACTCGCCGACGCTTGCCCGCGGGCGGCTTCGGGCAAAGATCCCGGAGTTGAAGTTGGCTCTTCAAGGGCAGGTGCACGAACACCATCGCTTCATGCTGCGGCTTTTGATGGAACAGTTCGACCATCTCGATAATGCGATCCACTTACTGGGAGTACGCATTGAGGAAACCCTCCGCCCTAACGAGGAGGCGATACGACGGCTCTCGACGAGTTCCCGGCGTCGAGCGAGTTACTGCGGAGAACATTCTGGCCGAGATCGGAACCGACATGAGCCGATTTCGCACCGCAGCGCACATCGCTTCCTGGGCCGGGATGTGTCCTGGGAATTACGAGAGCGCTGGAAAGCAAAAGAGTGGGAAAACGCGCAAAGGAAGCCGATGGCTTCGTCGCACCCTGACCCAAGTCGCATGGGCAGCCAGCCACAGCAAAGACACCTACCTGCAGGCACAGTTCCGCCGTTTGGCTGCCAGGCGTGGCAAAAAACGAGCGCTCGTCGCAGTCGGGCATTCGGTCCTGGTGATCATCTACACCATGCTCAAAAACCAGATCGACTACGTTGAACTCGGTGCTGACTTCTACGAACATCAGAATCCTGCGCGACTCACCAAGTACCTTGTGCGGCGGCTTGAGAAGCTTGGCAACGCGGTCACACTCACCCCCTTGCGGGCATACGCATAGGGGAGCAAGGGATTTCACGATTTTCGAGGCAGAGACGCAGAGACGCAGAGGGGTCTTTCTCTGCGCCCCCGCGCCTCTGCGTCTCTGCGTTGATCTGATTTATAGACTTCTGAGCTCATCGGCGGCCTCGAGAAACCGCTCGACATCATCTTTATTATTGAACACAGCGGCACCGGCGCGAATCTGCGTGCCGCCTTCGCGGAAGCTCACCCGGACGTCTCTTCCGCTCGAAGACCTTCTGCGCCTTCTCCGGGTCCTTTCCGTGGATGAAGGCGACGATGGCGGAGCCGTTTCTGTCCGGCGTCCTCACCCGGAAACCGAGGTCGACGAGGCCCTGGCGCATCTCGCGGGCGAGCGGCACCGTATGGTCCTCGATGGTTCCCGAGCCCGGTCTTCGCCAGGTAGTCGAGGGCCGCGTCGAGCTGGTAGAGCGGTCCGAAGGCGAGAGTCGCGTACTCGTACTTCCGCGCGCTCGGATAGAGGCGGAACTCGTGGTTCGGCCCCTCGGATTCGAGCGAGAGCGCGCCCATCCGATCGGGGCGAATCCGATCGAGGTGCTCTTCCCGGATGAAGAAAGGGGCGACCCCGTAGCTCGCGAAGAGCCACTTGTAGGTGCCGCTCGCGACGAAGTCGACGCCCTCCTCGCGGAGGTTGGTTCGAAACATCCCGAGCGCTTGAATCCCGTCGGCGTAGAGAAGCGCACCGTGCGCGTGGGCGAGAGCGGCGAGATCCTTCAGGTCATGGCGGAAGCCGTTCTGGTGGGAGACCCACGAGACGGACACGAGCCGCGTCCGCGCGTCGACGTAGGGCTCGAAGTTCTCCCGGTCGGCGCGTCCCTCGACCGAAGGCGCGATGCGGAGCTCGATGCCCTTGTCCTTCTCGAGCGTCTTGTAGAGCACGTAGGACGTCGTGTAGTGCAGGTCGTCGACGACGACGTTGTCCCCGGGTACGAAGATCGAGAGCGGAGGTCACGAGATTCTCGCCCTCGCTCGTGGCAAAGAGAAATCCGATCTCCTGCGGAGCGGCTCCGAAGAGATCCGCGAACTTCTTCCGCGCCTCGTTCGTTTTCTCGAGCATCGCGCCGAGGGAGATGGGTGCTTCGCGCCTTGGAGCGGACGAAATCGTCCCCGCCTCCTCGACCGACCGAGGGACGGGACCGATGTACGGCGTATTCAAGTAGGACCGCTGCCGGCGGCGGGAAAATCCGCGCGAGCGGCGGACGGCGTCGAAAGCGGCTCCGCCCGAAATCCTCCGGGCCGCCGACAGTCCCGCGGCCGCGACACGATGAACTCTCTTCGATCGAGTCCTCACGGTTTCCTCTCCTTCTTCAACGCCTTGCTCATGAAGAGCGCGCGCTGCCCCGCCGGGTAGACGCCGATGACGTGCCCGATGCGAAACCCGCGCCGCGCGAACATCCGCTGCGCGCGCGCGTTTCCCTCCGCGACCGAAAGACGAATCTCGCGCGAGATCGAGGCTCGACTCCCGGCGCGAGAGCGATGGACCGATCGAGGAGCGCCACCGCGATTCCCCGGGAGCGGTGCCTCGGCACGACCGCAATCGAAAGGAGCTCCGCGACCGGCTTCGTCGGGCGGGCTTGCGGATGTATCGCGAGCATGAAGAACCCCGCGGGAACGGAATCCGACCTCGGCGATGACAGCTCGAGCACGATCTCCTCGCGAAACCAATCCGCGACGTATCGGTCGTAGCTTCCGAACTCGAGAAACACCTTGCGGCAGAGGTCGACGCACGAACTCGAGGTCGGATTCACGGGCCGGCCGCAGCGTGGGGTCCGCCGCTCGGCGGGCCTCACTCTCCGGGCTCGCCGGCTGCAAGAGCACCTCTCAGAAGGGGCCGGGAAGCGCCTTCTCGACGATCTGGACGTCCTCTACCGGAGACGTCACCACCCGGAGTCCCTCGGTCGAAAGCTCGCAGCAAAGTCCTACCCCAATCCAGGCGACCTTCAGAAGGGTTCCGCCGTAGCCCGAGCCGCAGAGGTAGGCCGCGGTCTCCGTGGGAAAGAAACGGCCGCCGCGGACGAGGATCTTCCAGTGGTTCGGATGGAGCACCGTGATTTCGTAGAGGCTGTTCTTGCGTCCGCACTTCGAGCCGGGTCAGCGGCTCGAGCCGCGAGACGTTGAGCCCTTTCCGATCGGCCATCGCCTCGGTGAAGCCGGCGAGCGTGCAGTGGCGCGGCACCACCACTTCCTGCTTCTCCTCGTCGAGAATCGAAGTCGTGGTGACCAGGTTCTTTTCCATTCCCGCCTGCCCGCTCTCCCGGAATCACTCCTCCACGAGGATGCGCGCCATCTCGTCCTCCACGTAATCCGCGCGATACTGCCTTCCGATTCCGTTCGTGAGGACCGAGAAAACCAGCGGCCCACGCGACCGTGAAAACGCGAACCCCGAAAGCGAGCTGACCCCAGCGAGGCTCCCAGTCTTCGCCATGATACGCCCGAGATGCTCTTCGTTCAAGAAACGGTTCCGGAGCGTCCCGTCGACACCCGCGACGGCGAGTGAGCAGATGAAATCCGTGCGGAGCTCGGGGGCGCGATAGAGATCTTCGAGCACCCGCACGAGAATCGCCGCAGCTCAGGTGATTGTCGTAGGAGAGTCCAGAGCCGTCCTCGATGCGGAAATCGTCGCGGCTGAACCCGAGACCCACCAGGTACTCCCCTACCGCTCGCCCGCCCGAGACGAAGCTCCCCGGAGCGCCGAAACGGTGCGCGCCGAGGGTCTTCAGCATCTGCTCCGCCGAGAAGTTGTTGCTGAACTTTCCGAGCGCGGAGAGGACCTCGACCAGGCGGTCGGAGCGATGGACGTAGAGAGTCTCGAGCTTTCGCCCTTCGGTCCGTCCCTTGACCACCGGCGCCGAGGGCGAGGATTCCCTGCTCGCGGATCTTCCCGAGAAACGCCGAGGCGAAGTAGGCGGTCGGGTCGGGTGCCACGAAAGTCCCCACGTGGTCTTCCTCGTCGCCCTGAATGACGCGACCGCTGACCAGCACCCGGTCCTGACGGAGCTTCGACACCCGAAGCCACGGACGGCCGCGGGTCGCGGTCGTCACGCGGTTGAGGACGTCGAAGTAGCCGTAGCCTTCGTCGTGGAGCTCGGCCTTCGTCGAGCCGGGTAGCGCCTGGACGCGCGCGCAGCTCGACGAGGTTGAAATTGTAAGAGAGCGCCGACTGGATGGGGAGGCCCTTCTTCAGAATGTCGTCGTAGGAGGCGGGACCACGAAGCTGGTCGTCGAAGAACGCTATCGTCGAGAACGATGTCGCCGCGCACCTCCCGAAGGCCCGCGGACTTCAGCGAGCGGGCGATGTAGTCCATCTCGTGGCGGGTGAGCGACGGGTCGCCCGTCCCATGGACGTAGAGGTTTCCTTCCACCACGCCGTCCACGATCGGCCCGTCGGCGAGAAAGCGCGTCTCGAACCGATAGTTGGGCCCCAGGTAGTGGAGGCTCGCCCCCATCGTGACGAGCTTCATTCCCGAAGCGGGAATGAAGCGCTGGTTCTCGTTGTGAGCGTAGATCGTCTCACCCGTCTCGACGCTCTTCACCAGCATGCCGATGGCGGTTCGCAGCTTGAAACGCCGTCGCAGAGGGTCGAGCTTCTTCGCGAGCGGATCCTGCGGAGTCTCGGCGAAACCGAGAACGGGGATTACGGCCAGGAAAAGAAGGAGGAAGACGAAACGATTCGCGAGACGCTCTTCAAACGCTGCTACCTCTCAAGAACCACTTTGGAGGCCTCTGCGTAGCCCCAACCAACCAATCATACCCTCAGTCGCGGCGGCTTGGAAAGCGCAATCGCCTTTGAAACCCGGAGGATGAGGCCATACGATGCGCGCGCATGCTTCCGGGCGACGTGGAAATGCCATGAAGCCAGAACGATAGACGCGAGTTGCTGAAGCTCCTCGTCGCGGGAGGCGTTCTCGGACCCGCCGCGGCAGCCGCGATGCAGGAGGACGCGACAGCTCACGACCGAGATCCTCGAAAAAGCGGTCGCGCTCTTCGACGCGGGGATCGAGCCCGCGCGCATCCGCGAGATTCTTCCCGCGGTTCAGAGGAACCGCGACTTCTTCCAGTCGGTGCGAGAGCTCTCGATCGGAGACGACGTCGAGCCCGCGCCGATCTTTCGGGCGAATCGCTCGGGAGGACGCTGATGCAGAACGAGCTGGTCTTCCGTCCCGCCCGCGAGCTCGCGGAGCTCGTTCGATCCAAAGAAGTGTCGCCGGTCGAGATAACGGACGCCTTCCTCGCCCGAATCGAGGAGCTGAACCCGAAGCTCAACGCGTTCATCACCGTGACCGCGGACGAAGCGAGGCGCGTCCGCACGCGAGGCCGAACGGGAGATCGCGTCCGGCAACTACCGGGGTCCGCTCCACGGAATTCCGTACGCGCCGAAAGACATCCTCGCGACCCGAGGCATCCGCACCACGAACGGCTCGCGGGTGACGCCGGACTGGGTTCCGGACTACGAGTCGACGATTACCGAAAGGCTTCGCGAGGCCGGCGCGGTCCTCCTCGGAAAAGTGAACCTCCTCGAGTACGCGATGGGAAGCGGTGTCCTTTCGGGCTTCGGTCCGAGCCGCAATCCGTGGCATCTCGACTACAGTCCTTCCGGATCCTCGAGCGGCTCGGGGACGGCGCTCGCCGCCTACCTCACTCCGCTCTCGATTGGAACGGATACCGGAGGATCGATTCGCGCTCCGGCCGCCGCCTGCGGGATCGTCGGGTTGAAGCAGACCTACGGCCGCGTGAGCCGCTACGGTGTCACCACTCTCTCCTGGACTCTCGACCACGCCGGCCCGATGACGAAAACCGTTTCCGACGCCGCGATCATGCTCCGGATCATCGCCGGTCGCGATCCGAAAGACCCGACGACCTCTTCCGAGCCCGTTCCCGACTACGACGCCGCGCTCGCGGCGGGAGTCGAAGGGCTTCGCATCGGAGTTCCCTCGAGCTACTTTCTTCGAAGGGGCGAACGAAGAAGTCGACCGAGCGGTGCGCGCGGCCATTCACCTTCTGGGAACGCTCGGCGCGCGCGTCGTCGAAGTCGACGTTCCTCACGCGGAGCTCGCGGGCTCGGCGGGATGGATCGTGGCCATGGCCGAAGCGTCCGCCTTCCACGAGAAACGGCTTCGCGAGACTCCGGAGCTCTTCGATCCCCTGGTGCGCGAACGACTGGAGGTGGCGAAGTTCTACTCGGCCACGGACTACATCAAGGCCCTCCGGGTGCGAACCTTCCTGCAGGACGAGATGGCGCGGGTCTTCGAGAGCTGCGACGTGATGGCGGTCCCTGGCTCGACCCAGGTCGCGTCCGCAGCTCGACGACGAGACGGCGGCGCGAAGCGACGTGAAAGTCCGGATCGACCTCGCCGGCCTTCCGCGGCGGCAACACGTTTCTCGGGAACATGACCGGACTTCCCGCAATCACCATCCCGTGCGGATTCTCTCAGGGGCCGCCGTCGCTTCCGATCGCGATCCAGTTCTACGGGAAGCCGTTCGACGAGGCATCGATTCTGCGGGTGGCGCACGCCTACGAGAGCGCGACCGACTGGCACAAGAAACGTCCGAACCTGTAGCTGGATTTCGAGAGCGAGAATCGCTGCCTCAGGACGCAGCGAGAGGCGTTCCGTGATTACCAATGGGCTCGTGCTCGTTTCCAGAACACCGCCGGCCTGGGTAGAGTTCGCGACTGTCCGACCTCGACTCGCTCCTCGACGATCACGCGCACTGCGAGAAGAAGGCGGCGGCATCCGCGCTCTCGCTCATCGTGGCCTACCCCGACCACGACGAGCTGGTGCGCCGGATGAGCGCCCTCGCCGTCGAAGAGCTCCAGCATTTCCGGCTGGTCCACGAGCGGCTTCTCGCCCGCGGCCGGAGTCTCGGCGGGGACAAAGGCGATCCCTACGCCAAGAAGCTTCTCGGGCTCGCGAGGCCCAACCGGGGCCGGCTCACCGACCGGCTTCTGCTCCTCGGGCTCATCGAGGCGCGCTCGCAGGAGCGGCTCGTCTCTTCTCGCGGAGAACCTTACCGACCCCGATCTCGCGCGCTTCTACCAGCAGCTGTCCGAAGCGGAAGCGCGGCACGCGGAGATGTTTCGCGAGCTCGCGGCGATGTACGACGAAAGCGAGTCGATCGAGGCACGGCTTGTCGGTGTTGTCCCGGGCGGAAGCCGAGATCGTGGCGAACCTGCCGCTCCTGCCGCGCATTCATTGAGGAAGGCGTTTTTTCCCCGTCCGTTTCGAATGCCCGCGGCGGCGCCAATTTAGTGCTGACGGCTGGCGGCTGACGGCTGATCGCTGCAATTCATTTCTTTGATTTGCCCGGATTCCCGCCGCCCACTAAGATGCTCCCGTGCCTTCACTCACGGGGGTTTCATGCGAATTGCGATGCCCAAGCTCCTTCACCTCGTCCTCGCTGCGCTCGTCCTCAGCTCTGAGCTCCGAAGCTCGTCCTCAAGAGACTCAGTCGAAAGAAGAAGAGGCAAAGAAAAAGCCCATTCCGCCGGCTCAGCCGGCTCCTCCGACGGTCGAAGAGTACGTCTTCGTCGAGGGCTCGCTTCCGTACGTACCGCGCTCGAGCACCATCGTGACCAAGCTCCCCCTCGAGCGGCGGGAGACCCCCAACAACGTGGGGTCTCGTGACCGACCGTCTCGCTCGCGAGCAGTTCGACCGGGTTCTCGGCGACGCCCTCGTCAACGTGAGCAACGTCAATATCCAGACCCAGAACGGCGTCACCGACTTCTTCTACATCCGCGGCTTCGACTCCTTCTCGAGCGGCCTCGTGCTCTTCGACGGCGCTCCCGAGCCCGAGGCGACGCTCTTCCAGATGTACAACGTCGAGCTCGTCGAAGTGCTGAAGGGGCCTGGCGGGTTTCTCTACGGAAGCAACCCCCTCGCGGGCGCGGTGAATATCGTCCGGAAGCAGCCGCTCCCGGCGAAGCTCTTCTCCTTCGGGGCGACCGGGGGCTCTTACGACAACTACGAAGGCTACGTCGACTGGAACTACGGCGATCCCGACGGGAGCGTCGACTTCCGCGTGAACGGGCTCCTTCGGGATCAGGGAAGCTATCGGGACGGAAAGGAGTGGCAGCACCGGGGCGATCAACCCCGCGATCACCTTCCGCTTCGGCGACCGGGGCCGGCTCAACCTGAACTTCGAGTACCTCGATCTCGAGTACATTCCCGACTCCGGCATTCCGGTGGCCGGGACGGCCGTCCTTCCCGTCGATCCGAGCACGAACTATCAGTCGCTCGTTCGACGATTCCGCGCAGGAGATTTTCCGCTTCCAGGCGGACTACGAATGGCGATTCTCGGAATGGCTTTCGTTCCGCGACAAGTTCTACCAGAGAACGCTCGACTGGGCGTCGGTCGGAACGATCTTCGGTGGTGTCTTCCCGACCGGCCCGACGTCTCTCGCGGTGGTGCGCGCTCGCCTCCGATCTCGATGACCGCCAGACCTTCACCGGCAACCAGTTCGAGGCGATCTTCGATTTCTCGACCGGCTCGGTGAAGCACAGCGTGCTCACGGGCTTCGAGCTCTCGCGCTTCGCCGACGACTTCACGCTCGGAGTGGGGTTGCTCCCGATGGTCGACGGCCTGAATCCCGTGGATCCGGGAACGCCGCCCTTCCCCCTTCCCGACCAGTCGCTTCGCCGGAGACTCGCGCGCCATCGTGGCCGCGCCGTACGTGGTCGACCAGATCCAGTTCGGCGACGAAACTGAACGTGCTCCTCGGCGGCCGCTTCGACGGCATCGACTTCAGCGACGAGGTGACCGGCTTCGAGCGGGACGACAGCGAGTTCTCTCCCATGGCCGGGGTCCTCGTCGCCGCCACTCCGGATCTGTCGCTTCTACGCGCAACTACTCCCGCGCCTTCGCTCCGCCCTCCGCCCGCGTGGTGGGCGAGCTCGAGCCCGAGCGCGGCACGCAGTACGAGGGTGGAGTGAAGAAGCGCTTCTCGGCCTGGAAGACCGAGACGGTATTCGCGGTCTATCAGCTCGAGCGAGACAACATTCCCATCCCCGACGACAACGGCTTCACGCAGCAATCGGGCGATCAAAGGTCTCGCGGGTTCGAGATCGACGTCGCCGCCGAGCCGAGCTCCACCTTCCGGACATTCTTCTCGTATGCCTTCAACGACGGCGAGCTCACGAGCTTCACCGAGCGCGTCCAGGTATCGCTCTTTCCGCCCGCCGTCGCGACCATCGACCGTTCCGGAAACAAGCCCGCTTTCGCTCCCGAGCACGTGCTCAATCTCTGGGTAGCCAAAGACGTGACGGACCGCTTCGGAGTGGGTGGAGGCGCCCGCTACGTCTCTTCGCAGTTCATCGCCGAGGACAACGTCTTCGAGCTCGACGCCGTCGTTCACCCTCGACGCCACCGCCTTCTACCGGTTCGGTGATCTGCAGGCTTCGCGTGAATCTCAAGAACATCACCGACCGCGAGTACTACATGAGGGGATTCGGATCGAGCTCGGTGATTCCGGCGCCGCCCTTCACGGCCTACGTCGGATTCGACTACGAGATGTAAGCCCGCGCCGGAATCCGCTATCATCCCGGGCCATGCGGAGACGAGCTCTCGGTCTGGCCTTCCCTGTTCTCTTTCTGGCTCCCGCGGACGGAGTCATCGCCGTCCGGGCGCAGCGGCTCATCGACGGAAACGGCGGGCCCGCCGCTTTCTCCCGCCGTCGTTCTCATTCGCGGAGAGAAGATCGAGTCGGTGGGCAAGGACCTCGCCATCCCCGCGGGTGCCACGGTCCTGGACCTCGGGCGGGCGACGCTCCTTCCCGGGTATGGTCGACCTTCACACCCACCTGACGGGCGGCGCGGTCCATTGGGAGGACGCGCTCGTGAAGACGACGCCTCCGAGCGCCGCGCTCCATGGCGCGAAGAACGCGCTCGACACCCTCCGCGCCGGCTTCACCGCCTGCCGCGACATGGGTCCGGAGTGGCCCTACGTCGACGTCGAACTGCGGAAAGCGATCGACGAAGGCCTCGTGCCCGGCCCGAGGCTCTCCGTCGCCGGAAACTACGTGAGCGCCACCGGTGGCGCGGGCGACGCCCGCCAGTTCTCGATGTACGTCGACGTTCCGCTGGTCCAGAACCTGGCGGATGGAGTGGACGCCGTCCGCCACGCCGTGCGCACGAACTTCAAGTACGGCTCGGACTTCATCAAGATCCTGGCGACGGGCGCCGTTCTCTCGAAGGGCATCGACCCCGGCGCCCAACAGTATTCCGACGAGGAGCTCCGGGTGGCGGTCGAGGAAGCGACGCGCTGGGGACGTTATGTCGCGGCGCACGCGCACGGGGCGCAAGGCATCAAAGCCGCGATCCGCGCCGGCGTACGGAGCATCGACCATGGATCGATGCTGGACGACGAGGCGATCGAGCTCCTCAAAGCCAATCCGCAAACGTTCTACGTGCCGACGCTGTACGTGGGAGAAGCGGTGGTCAACGACGGCATCGAGCTCGGAATTCCCGCTTCCGAGATCGAGCGCTCCCGGAAGATGTCCGAGCACAGGAACTCCACCTTTCAGCGGCGCTCTCGACGCCGGGATCCCGATCGCGTTCGGAACGGACGCCGGCGTCTTTCCGCACGGGCTGAACGGCCGCGAGCTGTCGCTTCGCGTGCGCGTCGGCGAAAAGCCGATGCAGACCATCGTCTCCGCGACGAAGATCTCCGCGCGGGTGATGGGCTGGGAGGACCGCATCGGCACGGTCGAGGCGGGAAAGTTCGCCGACATCATCGCCGTCGAAGGCGATCCCCTGAACGACATCTCGATTCTGGAGAAAGTTCAGTGGGTCATGAAGGGCGGAGTGGTCTACCGCGACGACCTAGCGCTGAATCGACCCTGACTTTCGATCCTTCTGCGCCTCTAGCGCCTCTGCGTTGAAAAGGCTTCAGTCGTTGATGCAATAGAGGGCGTTGTCCGTTCGCATGAAGAGCTCGCCCCGCGAGATCGCGGGCGAGCTCAACGTGTAGCCCTCGAGGTGGTTCTCCGCCAGGACCTCGAACGCGGCGCCGGCTCGCAGCACGGTCGTGATGCCGTCCTCGCTCGTGGCGTAGATCTTTCCGTCCGCGAGCACCGGCGAGGCGCTGTAGATTCCGGGCGCGATGCGCTTCGGGCCCCAGATCGTCGCGCCGGACTTCGCGTCGAGACAGAACACGATCCCCTGATCGTCGACGATATAGAGGTACTGGCCGTCGGTGACCGGAGTGGGCACGTCGGGTCCCTTGTCGAACTCCCAGAGGCGATGGGTCGCGGTGATGTCGCCGCGTCCTCCGGCCTTGAGCGCGAGAAACGGCTTCACCCGGGTCGGCGCGTAGATGATGCCGTTCTTGACGACGGGCGACGCGACGATCCGATAGTTGGCGTCGTTCTCCGGGTTGAGTCCGTCGGAGCGCCAGAGCTCTTTGCCCGTTTCGAGGTCGTGTCCGGTGACGACGTCGCCTCCCGTCACGACGATCTCCTTTTTGCCGTCGTACTCGAGAAGCGCGGGCGTGGTGTAGGAGTCGGGCGACTCTCGGATCGCGTCGGTCGGCCGCTCGACGCGCCAGAGAGTCTTTCCGTTCGCGGCGTCGATCCGGAGGAGATACGAGGGATCGTCGGTCTTCATCCCGTGGAGGACCTGGACGTAGAGCGAGCCCTCGTGCAGGAGCGGCGACGATGCGTAGCCCCAGTTGAGCCCGAACTTTCCGTAGTCCTTCTGGATGTCGCGGGACCAGAGCTCTTTGCCCGCGAAGTCGAACGCCTTGAGGATGCCGGTTCCGGTCATGACCCAGACCGTCTTTCCGTCCGTGAGCGGCGACGGCGACGACATGTTCTGCTTTCGCTCGCGATGGTCTCCGCCGCTCAGGAACTTTTTCCACTTCAGGCTTCCGTCTTTTCGATCGAGCGCCCAGAGGTGGAGATCCCCGGCCTCGGCGACGTTGAGGAAGATCGTCTCTTCCCAGAGGATGGGCGTCGACGCCGCTGCGATCGGGCATGGGGATCTTCCAGCGAACGTTCTCGGTCGTGCTCCACTTGACGGGCAGTCCGGTCTCGGTCGAGATGCCGTCGCGGGTCGGACCACGCCAGTGAGGCCAGTTGCCGTTGGCGTAAGCGCTCGCGGAGAGCGCGATCGCGGCGAGAGTTAGAGCCCAAATCCGGTTCATAGAGAACTCTCCATCGGAGAAACGCAAGGCGCAGGCCGCAGGGCAGGAAGGACCATCCCTTGCGTTCTCCCTTCGCGCTCTGCGTTAAAAGCATTCTATGGGTTCGCGATTCCATAGACCCGCTCCAGAGTCCTTATCACCACGAGGCCGTCCGAAGCGGCCGGGCGTCGACAGCACCACGCCCTCGACGCGGTTCTTCGCGAGCAGGCGATACTCGGGACCCGCCTCGACGACGAACGTCTCGCCTTCCTCGGTCGTGAAGTAGAGCCGTCCGTCGGCAGCGATGGGCGACGCGGCGTAAGACCCGCCCGTGCCTCCGATACGCGCGCGATAAACGAGCTCTCCGGTCGCGGCGTCGTAGCAGACCAGAAGCCCGTTGTTCTCGTTCGTATAGAAGTAGCCGCGGTACACGAGAGGCGACGGGATATAAGTGCCGCCTCGGCTCTTCGACCAGGCGAGCGCCTCGCTCTTTTCGACACCTTCCGCGAGGGCGAGATCGCCGCGGCTCCCCGGACGGATCGCGTAGATCGGCTTCACCGGCGGATACCCCGCGGTGACATAGATGAGATCGGCCGTCACGACCGGCGACCCGACGGGGATCTCCGAGTTCGGCCCGAGGTGCCAGAGAAGGGTCCCGGTCTTCGGGTCGTAGCCGCGAATCCGGGTGCCGTTGGTGACGAGCTCGTCGCCCGTCGGACCTCGAAAGATAGTCGGTGTCGCGAACGTCGGGATCTCGCCCTCACGCGCCGTCCGCCAGAGCTCGTTTCCGTTCTCGAGGTCGTAGGAGGCGATGAACGAGCTCCCGTGCACGTCGGCCTGCACGATGACCTGCCCGTCGTAGAGGATCGGCGAGCTCGAGTGACCCCACTGGTAATCCGGGTCGTAGAACCAACCGGAGTTCAAGACCCCGATTTCTTTCTTCCAGAGCAGATTTCCCTCGAAGTCGTGGCAATAGAGAAAACCGGTCGAGCCGAGGAGGCTCACGATCCGCTTGCCATCCGTCACCGGGGTCGCATTCGCCTGGCTCGACTTCGAGTGCCGCTTGGTGCCCGGCGCGCGACGCTCGAGCTCTCGCTCCCAGACGATGCGGCCATCCCGCGTGTCGAGAGCGTAGAGGAGCCAGCGATGCTCGGAGACGTCTTCGATGGGAGCGACGTCGCCGTAGAGACCCGTACGGAACGTGCGGTCCGCGGCGCCGCTGACCGCGCTCAGAGCGAAGATCCGATTCCCCCAGACGATGGGGCTCGAGACGCTGAAGCCTTCGATGGGTGTCGCGAAGCGGATGTTCTTCTTCGCCGCCGAATCCCACTCGAGCGGGATCCGCTGCCCGTCGGCGATGCCCGAGCCGTTCGGGCCTCGGAAGGACGGCCAAGGAGCCGCGGGCTTGCGCCTCGCCCGGGAGATCGGCCGACGCCGCGGCCGCCAGTCTTCCGTCCACCCCGAGGATTTCTCCCTCCTCCATCGGCCGGAAAGAGACCGTCTTGCCTCCTCGCGTGAGCGAAGCGAACTCCACCATCCCCCCGCGGCCTCCGAAGGCGAGTGTGTCGGCGCTTCCAGTCGAGCTCGAACTCCCTCTCTCCGGTAGCCTCGAGCGACGTCACGGCTTCTCCCAGCCGCATCACCAGACCGTCTCCCCGCTGCTCGACCGCGAAGACTTCCCCGGTCGCTTCGTTGCGATACCTTCCCACGAGCGGGGCGAGGTCGGTCTTTGCCGGAGACATCGACCGCAGTCACCGTCTCAGGAGGCGGCGTCGACTCGAGAAGGGCAATGACCTTCGCGAAGCCGAGAGACTTCGCCGCCTGCGAAGATCTCATCGTAAGACTTGCGATCCAGCGGCTTCGCGGCAAGCGCCCGATTCAGAAGGAAGAGGGCGACGTCCTCGTGCTTTCGATCGAAGGCGCGGGCCACGGGCGTCATTCGGTAGAACGTGTCCTCGACGTCGATGTCCGCGCCCCGCGCCACCAGGAGCTCAACGATCGCGAGGTGCCCCTTGTCCGCGGCGAAGAAGAGCGCCGTCGCGCCATAGCGGTTCTTCGCGTCGACGGGCACTCCCGAATCGAGGAGGGCCCTTACCTTTTCGATGTCGCCCCGCCGCACGGCTTCGCGGAGATCCTCCCCCGCGTCGAGAGCCAGGAGCGAAATGAGAAGCGCGGCCAGAATCATGATTCGCCGAAGCAGTAGAGCGCGCCGCGGGTTCGCACGTAGAGCCGTCCGCTGTCGATCGCCGGAGTCGCGTAGATGAGGTCTCCGAGATCGTTCACCGCGAGGATCTCGAGGTCTCCCGCCGGGCTTCACGACGGCGACCTTTCCGAGCTCGCTCGCCATGAAGATCTTTCCGTCGGCGGCGACGGGCGACGCGTAGTAGTTGTCGACCGCACCCTTGAGCCGGCCCTGCGAGCGCACTTCCCCGCTGGCGGGATCGAGAGACGTGACGACTCCGCCGTCGTTCACCATGTAGAGGACACCCTGGTAGAGAAGCGGCGACGGAAGCTGCGGAACGCGCTTGTGGTAGGCCCACGCGACGTTCTTCTCCGTCATGTCGCCTTCGCCGCCGACGCGGATCGCGAGAATGCCATTGCGCGAAGCGAGCGCCGCCTCGTAGTACTTCCACTCCGGCTCGTCGAGATGCCCATCGGCGTTCAGATCCGTGAAGCCGAACCAGGAGCGCGCATGCCCCTGGAGCTCCTCACCGGAGAGCAGGTGGTCCTGGTTCTTGTCCTGTGCTGCGAGAGCTTCGGTCCAGGAAGGCGCCTGGACGTTCGTCCCCGGCTGGTTCTCGGGAGCTCCGTACCCGTTGATATAGACGATTCCGTCGGCGAGAACCGGCGTCGACTTCATCTCGAAGGAGAGCCCGGTGACCCACCAGAGCTTCCGGCCGGTCGCCGCGGAGTACGAAGTGAGCTGGAACGATCCGGGCACGATGACCTCGAGCTCTCCCGAAGAGTCGCGATTCAGGACCGGCGTCGAGTGGCCGCTCGTCGCTTCGGGACGGTCGGCTCTCCACGCCACTTCGCCGGTGTCCCTGTTCAGCGCGACGATGAACGAGTGCAGGTTCTGATCGCAGACGAGAATGACCTTATCGCCGGCGACGACGGGCGAGGCTCCCATGCCATAGACGTTCTCGAACGGCTCGAGCGGGTGCTGCCACCTCTCCTTCCCGTCGAAGTCGTACGCGAGAAGGCCATAGTCCGGGAAGAAGACGTAGACGCCCTTCTCGTCCACCGCGGGACTCGGAGACGCGGCGTTGTTCCGATCGTCGACTTTCGTGGTCCGCGGCCTCGGCGCCTCGCGACGTCCAGAGGATCTTCCCCGTCTTTCGGTCGAGGCCGTAGGTGAGCAGCTTGTCGTTCTCGAACGCGGTCAGAAAGACCCGGTCGTCCGTGAGAATCGGCGACGAGTGCCCGGGCGGCAGCTCCGTTTTCCAGATCACGTTCTCCGCCGGGCCGAACCGGAGCGGGAGAGCTTGCTCGGAAGTATCGACTCCCGTTCCATTGGGGCCCCGGAAGCGGGACCACTCCGAGGCCATCGCGGAGGAGGCGAGAACGGCGACGAAAGCGACGGCGCGAATTGCCAAACTCATGAAACGATGCTCCTTCCAAACTCGACAGCCCATCTTACATTAGCTGGCATTCGCCGGCATTCTTTGACTCATCGTTTATAGCGCACGATAATGGCACTTCATGAGCGCCAAGTTTCTCGTTCTGACCGCGACGCTTTCTCTTCCACATCCCGCTCCTCGCCGCTGAAGACTGGACCGACTGGCGCGGGCCCGCCCGTGACGGTCACTCCCAGGAGACGGGCCTTCCTTCGAGCTGGTCCGCCGACGGCGAGAACCTCGCATGGAAAGCTCCCTACGGCGCGCGCTCGGCGCCGGTCGTCTTCGGAGACCACCTCTACCTGCAGAACCCGGCGGGAGAGGGCGCGGAGCTCCAGGAGCGGCTGCAGTGCTTCGATGTGGATACGGGTGAGCTCCTCTGGGAGCACCGCATCAACCTCTATATGAGCGACGTTCCCCCGCACCGCGTCGCCTGGGCGTCCCCCGTCGCCGATCCGGGGACCGGCAACGTCTACGCGTTCACCGTCTCGGGCACGCTCATCGGTTTCACGCCCGAAGGAAAGGTGCTCTGGACCCGCTCTCTCAACGAGGAGTTCGGGCTCATCACGACCCATGGAGGCCGAACGCAGTCCCCCGTGGTCGAAGGCGACCTCGTCATCGTGAGCGGCCTGAGCTCGGGCTGGGGCGACCAGGCGCGCGGCGGCCATCGCTTTTTCGCTTTCCACAAGACCACGGGCGAAACGTATTGGGTGAGCTCCCCGGGAGGCCAGCCGTACGACACCGTGTACGCGCCGCTCTACGCCACGGAAGTGGACGGAACCCGAATCCTCATGACCGGCGGAGGCGACGGATCGATGCTCGCGGTGAAGCCGCAGACCGGCGAGCCGGTATGGCGGTTCGAGTTCTCCAAGCGCGGAGTCAATACCGGCGCAATCGAGAAAGACGGCATCGTCGTGGTGAGCCAGGGCGAAGAGAACCTGCACACGAGCGAGATGGGTCTCCTCGCGGCCATCGATGCGCGGGCGCGGGGCGACGTCAAGATCGAGAGCGCGAAGTGGAAGACCGAAGGATTCCTCGCGGCCTATTCGACTCCGACCCTCGACGGCGATCGGTTCTACGTCATCGACATCGGAGCGAACCTGGGTGCTTTCGACTTCGCGACGGGGAAAGAGCTCTGGCGGATGAATATCGGGCATACCCAAAGAGCCTCTCCCGTCGTCGCCGACGGGAAGATCTACGTGGGGTCGGTCGGCGGGACCTTCTATATCCTGGAGCCGCGGGCCGACGGCGCGACGGTGCTCGACCGCGACGAGCTCGGGACACCCGAAGCTCCCGAAGAAATCTACGCTTCGGCGGCGATCTCCGGCGGAAGAGTCTACCTGGCATCGACCACGTCTCTCTACGCGATCGGGAGCAAAGAGCGGAAGCCCGCGCCACCGAGCGCCATCTCGACGCTTCCAGCGGGAACGCCGGGAGAGCCCGCCTACCTGCAGTTGGTACCGACCGAAGTCGATCCTCGCGCCAGGAAAGAGCCTCGATCTCACCGCGAGACTCTTCGACGACAAGGGACGATTCGTGCGCGAGACCGAGGCCGCGCTCTCGCTCGACGGGCTCCAAGGCGCGGTGTCGGGAAAGAGCTTCACGCCCGCGCCCGACTCCGGTTTCCAGTCCGGCAAGGTCGTCGCAACGGCCGGCGCTCTCAAGGGAGCTTCGCGGATTCGCGTCGTTCCCGCCGCTTCCGTGGAAAGAAGACTTCGAGACGATTGCGGGTGTTCCCGGCGCCTGGGTCAACGCCACCGGAAAGTTCGAGATCCGGGACGCGGCCACGATGCCCGGGGTCGGGGAAGGCAAGATCCTGGTGAAGAAGTCCGATAACCCCTTCACCCGAAGGGCCCGGGTCTTCATGGGTCCGACCGACTGGTCCGGCTACACCATCGAGGTCGACGCCCGGGCCACGCGCAAAGGCCGGCAGATCGGGAGTGTCGGTGTCATCGCGCAGCGATACCAGCTCACGCTCGCGGGAAACACACAAAAGGTCGAGCTTCAGTCCTGGCAGCCCGAGACGACGCGAACGGCGAAGGCTGACTTCCGCTGGGAGCCGGACAAGTGGTATCGACTCAAGCTCGAAGTCGTGAAGGAAGACGGCGGCAAAGTGGTGGCGCGGGGCAAAGTGTGGCCGCGAGGAGAAGCGGAGCCCTCGGCCTGGTTGATCGAAAGGCGCGATGCGTCTCCCAATCTCAGCGGAAGCGTCGGCATCTACGCCGACGCGCAGCCGGTCGAAGTCTTCTTCGACAATCTGGAAGTGCGCGAAAGCGAGTAGGAGAACCATGAAACGGATTGCTTTTGCGGTCGGAGTTCTCGGATGCCTCGCCGGCTCTTTCGTGGAGCGAGGATCCGCCGGATGGAAACTGGCCCATGTGGGGCGGAGCCCCGGCGCGAAACATGGTCTCGACGATGACCGGCCTCCCGGATACCTGGGACGTGGAATCGAAGAAGAACGTGAAGTGGGTGGCGGGGCTGGGCTCGCAGACCTACGGAAATCCGGTGGTCGCGGCGGGGAAAGTCTTCGTCGGCACGAACAACGAAGCCCTCTACGACAAGGAGATTCCCGGCGACAAGGGCGTGCTCCTGGCGTTCAACGAGGCCGACGGCAAGTTCCTGTGGCAGATGGTCTCGGACAAGCTCGCCTCCGGGCGGGTGAACGACTGGCCCTATCAAGGCGTCTGCTCCTCGCCTCTCGTCGAGGGCAACATCCTTTATTACGTCACCAATCGCGGTGAGGTACTGGCCCTCGACACCGAGGGATTCCTCGACGGCGAGAACGACGGCCCCTTCACCGACGAAAAATACAAGGCGCCCCACGACGGCGACATCATCTGGAAGTTCGACATGATGGAGGAAGTGAGCGCCTTTCCTCACAACATGTCGAATTCGTCCCCCGTCACCTACGGAAACCTCCTCTTCGTCAGCACCTCGAACGGGCAGGACGAAAGCCACGTGAACATCCCTTCCCCGCAGGCGCCCGCGGTCATCGCTCTCGACAAGACCAAGGGAACGCTGGTGTGGGAGGACAACTCCGTCGAGGATCGAATCCTTCACGGGCAGTGGTCTTCCCCCGCGGTCGGAGAGATCGGGGGCGTGGTGCAGGTAGCCATGGGGCAGGGCGACGGATGGGTCCGCGGCTACGCCGCCGAGACCGGGGAGAAGCTCTGGGAGTTCGATTCGAACCCCAAGGACTCGGTCTGGCCCAAGACCCGCAACGAGGTCATCTCGACGCCGGTCATCTACGACAACAAGGTCTTCATCGCGAACGGACAGGACCCGGAGCACGGAGAAGGCGTCGGGCACATGTACGCCATCGACGGGACCAAGCGAGGTGACATCACGGAGAGCGGCCTCGTCTGGCACTACGACAAGATTCGCCGCTCGATCTCGACCGCCGCGATCCACGAGGGCATCATCTACATGCCGGATTTCAGCGGCTTTCTGCACGCTCTCGACGTCGCGACGGGCGAGCCGTTCTGGGTCCACGACACCTTCGCCGCGGTCTGGTCCTCCCCGATCGTCATCGACGGCAAGATCTACCTCGGGGACGAGGACGGCGACGTGGTCGTACTGAAGACGGGAAAAGAAGAAGCGGTCATCGCGGAGATGAACATGGGAAGCTCCGTCTACAGCACGGCGGTCCCCGCGAACGGAGCGCTCTTCATCGCGAGCCGCAACCAGCTCTTCGCACTCGCCAAGAGTGAATAGCTTCGAGTTCCAGCCGAGACCTCGCCTCGTCTTCGGACGAGGCGCCATCGAGAAGCTGGGCGACCTCGCGCGCGGAGAAGGGTTCCGTCGCACGCTCTTCGCCGCGGATCCGGGGCTGATGGCGACGCCGCACGTCGAGAGAGCGATCGGCATTCTGCGCGCGTCGGGAATCGAGGTCGGAGTCTTCAGCGATTTCAGCGAGAACCCGGACACTCTGATGATGGAGAGAGGGCGCGCCTTCGCCGCGGAGTTCGGAGTCGACTCGCTCATCGGCTTCGGGGGCGGCAGCTCCATGGACACGGCCAAAGCGAGTGAGCTTCCTCCTCACGAACGGCGGGACCATGGCCGACTATCGTGGCTTCGGCAAAGCGCGGACGCCGCTTCTTCCGATGCTGGGCGTTCCCACGACCGCCGGCACGGGAAGCGAGGCTCAGTCGTACGCGCTCGTCTCGGACGCGGAGACGCACGAGAAAATGGCCTGCGGCGACGACGACGGCGATGTTTCGCATCGCGCTCCTCGACCCCGACCTCACGCTCACCCAGCCGCCGGGAGTGACCGCCGTCGCCGGGTTCGACGCGATCTCACATGCGGTCGAGACGTACGTGACCCGGAAGCAGAATCCGGTCTCGGATGTTTTTTCGCGCGAGGCGTTCCGGCTGCTCTATTCGAACTACGAGCGGGTCATGGAAAAACCGCTCGACGTCGATGCGCGCTCGTCCATGCAGCTCGGGGCCTACTTCGCCGGGGTCGCCATCGAGAACTCGATGCTCGGAGCGACTCATGCCTGCGCGAATCCGCTGACCGCCCACTACGGCACGGCCCACGGCCGCGCCATCTCGATGTGCCTCCCTTCCGTCGTGCGCTTCAACTGCGAACGTCGCCGCCGAACGCTATCGAGAGCTCCTGGGTCTCGCGGGGGTGGCGGTTCGCGGAAACGACCCGGGCGAGACGCTTGCCTTTCACCTGGAGCGGCTCGCGCGCGCGGGCGGTCTTCCGACGCGCCTCCGCGACGACGGAATCCCCCAGGACGATTTTCCCGCGCTCGCCTTCGAAGCCTCGAAGCAGTGGACGGGAACGTTCAACCCGCGGCCGTTCGACGAAGGCGCGGCGCTCGAGGTCTATCGGTGCGCGTACTGACGGCTTGCGGTCCTCGGACTCGCGCTCCTCGGTCTCGAACCGGATGCGGTCACCCCGGGCGATGAGTGGAGCCAGTTTCGAGGAAACACGCTCCGGACCGGCCGCTCGGCCGCGGAAATCTCCGACGACCTCCGGCTCCTCTGGAGCTTCGAAGCGGGATTTTCCATCGACTCGTCCGCCGCCATCGTCGACGGCGTGGTCTACATGACCGCCCTTCCGGGTCTCGTCGCGGCCTTGAACCTGGAGGATGGAACGGTGCGCTGGAAGAGGGACTTCGGCGAGGAAGCGGATCGCTTCGGCGAATCGTCTCCGACCGTTTCGGAAGGCGTCGTCTACGTCGGCGATCTGCTGGGGACGCTCCACGCGTTTCGCGCCACGGACGGCGAAACGCTCTGGACCTTCGAGACCGGAAGCGAGATCAAATCCTCGCCGGTGGTCGCGGGAGACGACGTTCTCATTTCCTCCTACGACGAGCACCTCTATTCCCTCGATCGAAAGACCGGCGCCTTGAAGTGGAAATTCCAGGCGATGGGTCCGCTCCACAGCACTCCCGCGATCGAGGATGGACTCGTCTACGTAACCGGGCTGCGATTCCGTGTTCCGGGGCATCCGGCTCTCGGACGGTACGGAAGCTCTCCAGTTCGACTCCGGCGCCTACACCGCGGCGAGCCCCGCCCTCGTCGACGGCATCGGCTATTACGGGACGTTCAACAACGACGTTCTCGCCGTCGAATTGAAAGAGAAGAAGATCCTCTGGCGCTACGAGCATCCGGAGCGGCACTTCCCCTTCTACTCCTCCGCCGCCGTCGCCGACGGCAAGGTCATCGTCGGCGGCCGCGACAAGATGGTGCACGCCATCGATCAGAAAACGGGACAGGGCGTCTGGACGTTCGCGACCGGAGCGCGCGTCGAGTCCTCCCCGGTCACCGCGGGGAACCGCGTGTACGTGGGCTCGGGCGACGGCAAGTTCTACGTGCTCGATCTCGCGACCGGCGCCAAGATCTGGGAGTTCGACGCCGGAGCGTCGATTGTCGCCTCTCCGGCCGTCGCCTCCGGACGCATCGTCATCGGAAGCCAGGACGGTGTGCTCTACGCCTTCGGCCGCTGAGCGAGCCCGACTGGGCGCGCATTGACAATCGATTCGGATAAGCAGAGTATGGCTTGGCTACTCGACGGCTTTTCGTAGCTTTCCTGCTGGTGATTCTCACCAACACCTCCGTTAGCCCTCGCTTAGGCCTTCCGACCAGGGAGTCTTTCATGTCCAAAATCTACGTGGGGAATTGTTCCTTCGACGTCACCGAGCAGCAGCTCCGCGACGTATTCGGCGCCTATGGCGATGTGTCCAGCGTGAGCGTCATCACCGATCGCGATACCGGCCGCCCGCGCGGGTTCGCGTTCATCGAGATGTCCGATTCCAGGAGCGGCACAGAACGCCATCCGGAGCGTCAACGGAACCCAGTTGGGTGGGCGCACCCTGAACGTCAACGAAGCCAAACCCAAGACGGACGGAGGCGGCGGCGGCGGCCGCGGCGGGCTTCGGCGGCGGCAAGCGCTGGTAAGAGCCTCGATCCACTTCTAGCGCATCTCGTTATAGGCCGAGGCGTCGGGATCGAACCGGCGCCCGGCCATCGACGAATCCACGCGCGATGCGCCGCAAGAGCGCTTCCTCTAGCGGTCTCCCGCATCACACCCCTGAAACAACGCCACCGGTAATCCACTCGGAACGGTTTGCGGTATGAGTCGGCATGCATGACCCGGCTCGGCGCGTCGATCCAGTAGTCCCCCGCGCACGAAGGCGACGAGATCTCGGAACGATTCGTCGGACAGGCGGCGAAGAGTGCGAAGCCGCGGATCGAGCCGCTCGAGGACCGGCTCGATCGGACCACGCGGACCGGCGAGGTCGGAATCCACGCCGGCGGCCAGGGGATCGTACTCCCGGGCCGAGAAGCTCGGCCGCAGGTGATGGCGGATCGCGTCCTCGAGCCGCGTGAATGCCCCGTTGTGGAAGAACGCCGGCTGAAGGACGACGTTGCGCAGCGGTGAGGTTCGGAACTGGTATCGGTCCGACACGTTCCCGCTGATCTGCTCAGCTCCGAAGTCCTCGTCCCCGCCCGGCCCATCGAAGGCTACGTTTCCGGTGCCGGCGCCAAACAGCGGCGCCAGTTGGGGCACTCCGAGCACGTGGTTCTCGAAATCACTGAACATCTCATTCGCGCCGACAGCGTGGCAGCTCACGCAGCCCGCCTGGCCGAAGAAGAGAAGGGCTCCGCGCTTTTGGCGCGTCGTCATCGCTCGCGGATTTCCGCGCGCGTATCTATCGATGGGAGCGTTCGCGAACGTGAGCGAGACCTGGAACTCCGAGAGCGCCCGACCGACCATGTCGAACGTGATGAGAAACCGCCGCGACCCGCCGTCATCGAAGATCTCCGCGAACTGCGTTACGTACTCCGGTATTTCGTTCAGCTTCCGAAGCACGACCTTGCGGATTTCCTCGTTCAGAAATCCGTCGCCGTCGCGGTCCCGTGGCAACCTGGTACCGAGGCCGTCATCGAACGGGTGGAACTTCGGGTCGAAGATCGGATTGCGCTCGGCGCCGGTGAACCCCGCCATCTCCACGAGCTCGGTCTGGGGAATGTGTCCCTGAGCGGCCAGCAGCGTCGGAAATCTTGGATCACCGGGCGGGAATCGCGCCATGCCTTCCGGTGCCGGGAACTGGAACCCGAGGGCATTGTCGAACGGGTCGCCGGAAAGTGCTACGAAGCGACCGTTGAGCATCAACTTCGGGTAAAAAGCGCTATTGATTACCGGCGGCGCCTTTCGCTGGTTCCGCGGACCGGCGCGGTCGGACCCGACGACGCCGTTGTTCTGGACACCGATCGCGATCGACTGCGAGTCGCCGAAGGCGAACGCCGGGGAATGGCAGCCTGCGCAGGAATTGTCCTCATGGAGGCCGAGGACGTTGTCGAAGAACAAAAGGCGACCCACCTCCACGAGACGACCGTCGAGAGGGCGGCCGAGCCGCTGCTGGAGAGTGGATTCAATCCTGCCCGTGAACCCCGCTCGGCGGAGAGCTGCGGTGAGCCGCCGGTCGAGCCAATCGCCCCTCTCCGGTGTGGCGGCGAGCAGCCCAAAGCCCACGGATCCGATCGAGACGAGCACTGCGAACACGAAAGCACGTCGGTTTCGCACGATAACCTCGCGTGTGTTGGAAGGTTGAAGGCGCCTCATGATTCCGAACATCCAAGTTCGGTGCGCACCCTCTACCTGCGCGATCCGAGCGAGGAATTAGCGCTCGTAAGCGACGAAATCTCCCTCACCGAACCCTGACGAGATCCTGGCGGCCCAACCGGGCAGCGGTTAACATGCCGCCCAGCCCATGGAGATCACGGAGCTTCTGCAACGTGTTCATGCCGGGGATCAGCAGGCTCTCCAGGCCGTCATCCCCCTGGTCTATCAGGAGCTGAAGAAACTGGCCGCCGGCCACCTGCGCCGCGAAGGCCACGCGCGGGCCCTGGACACCACGGCTTTGGTCCACGAGGCGTTCCTCCGTCTCGCGCGCGGCCGGCATCCCGCATACGAAAATCGGTCGCACTTTTTCGGGATCGCGTCGAGACTGATGCGCCAAGTTCTGGTGGACCTGGCCCGCGCCCGGACCGCCGAGAAGCGAAGCGCGATGAAGCAGGTGCCGCTCGCCGACATTCCTGACCTGGGCCAGCAACCCGTCGAGTCGCTCCTGCTCATCGACGAAGCGCTGGACCGGCTGGCGCGCACCGACGCCCTCAAGGTTCAACTCATCGAAATGCGCTTTTTCGGGGGCATGACCGCGGAGGAATCCGCGGCGGCGCTCGCGATCTCCGTGCACGTCGTTCGCCGCGAGCTCCGTCTCGCGAAGGCGTGGCTGCTCCTGGAGATGAACCGATGAACGGCCGCGTCGAAGAGTTGTTTCACCGTGTGGCCGACCTGCCGGCAGAGACGCGGACGCACTTCTTCGAGGAGCATGACGTCGACGAAGAGACGCGCCGGGAAGTGGAGGCTCTCCTGGCGTACGAACCCGGCGCCAGCGCCTTTCTGCTGCGCGAGGTCGGCGTCGCGGCGGGTCGCGCGCTTCCGCTGATCGAAGCCAGCGGTTATCGCTGCGGCCCATACCGGCTGCTGAAAGTGATCGGCCGTGGCGGGATGGGCGCGGTGTATCTCGCCGAGCGCGACGATGGTGAAATCAACCAGAGAGTCGCGGTAAAGCTGCTCCCCCCCGGCTCCGGCGAGCCGGAGCGCGAACGCTTCCTCCAGGAGCGTCAGATTCTCGCGACACTGACACATCCCAACATCGCACGCCTGCTGGATGCCGGGCATCTGGAGCATGGCCAACCATTCCTGGTCATGGAATATGTCGACGGTAAAGCGATCGACGTCTTCGCTGCGGGGCTGAGCCTGCGGCGGAAAATCGAGCTGTTTCGGAAGGTCTGCGCCGCGGTCGCTCACCTGCACCAGCATCTGATCGTCCACCGCGATCTGAAACCAAGCAACATCATCGTCAATGCCGACGGAGAGCCGAAACTGCTCGACTTCGGGATCGCCAAGCTTCTCGACTTGACGACGGACAGGACGATGACCGGCATGCGCATGCTGACTCCCGCCTATGCCAGTCCGGAGCAACTGACCGGCGAACGATTGACGACGACCACGGACATTTACTCGCTGGGCGCGGTGCTGTATCTCTTGCTTACCGGCAAGCCGGCGCACGATTTCGATGGCCGCGCTCCGCAGGAGATGCCGTCGGTCGTCATCGCGCGTGACGTCACACCACCGAGCAAATGGGCGCCCGACTTGAAAGGTGACCTCGAGGTCATCCTGCTGAAGGCCTTGCGCAAAGATCCGCAGGAGCGGTACGCGACGGTCGAACAATTCGCGGAAGACCTCGAGGCCTTCGTCGAATCGCGACCGGTGCGCGCTCGTTCCGGCAACGTCTGGTATCGGGCCCGCAAGTTTCTTCGGCACTACTGGGTGCCCGTGACCGCCGCTTCGGTCGTGATCGCGAGTCTCGCCGCCGGCCTGTATCTGGTGAATCGCGAGCGCGCCATCGCTCAGCGGCGATTCGCCGACGTCCGACAACTGGCGAACAAGTTGTTCGACATCGACAGCGAGGTACGCCAATTGCCGGGAAGCGCGAAGGCCCGGCAACTGATCGTGGACACGTCGCTCGAATACCTGCGGCGGCTCACCGCCGACGTCCGGAGAGATCCCGAGCTCGCGCTCGAGCTGGCCAATGCCTACCTGTCCGTGGCGCAAGTCGAGGGTTTGACCACGGGACCGAATCTGGGACAGCTGGAGCCGGCCGAGCGGGATCTCGAGATCGCAGACGAGCTCACCGCCTCCGTTCTGCAGTCACAGCCATCGAACCGAACGGCGCACCTGCGAGCGGCGCAAGTCGCGGCGAGTCGAAGCGTGCTGGCGTGGCAGCGAGGCCATGGCGAGGAAGCCCTGGCGTTCGCCGGGAGATCGGCGGAGTGGCTGGAACAATTTCGTGCCCGTAAGGGCGATGAGCTGGAAGCCGCTGCGATCCTGAACACCTATTCGTACGTCGCCCATCAACACATGCTCGCCGAGAGGTTCGACGAAGCTCAGCGACTTTGTCTCCGCGGGAGCGAGCTGGCCCGGTTGTTCGATAGGCCACTCGTGAGTGGCAGCCTCCTCAATATCGCAGCGCTGGCGCTGCGCTACCAGGGGGACCTCTACGGCGGTCTCGAAGCGGCGCGGGAGTCCGTGCGACTGCTGGATCCTGGGCCCACCGAAACCGCCCCTGGGCCGGCAATGAATTTCGCGCTCGCTCTCGTTCGCGAAGGTTGGATTCTGGGAGAAGACGAGGGATTGAGCCTGGGACGCTTTGACGAAGCCGTGGCGGTTCTGGAGCGCGCTTTCCAGATCGTGGACGGATTCGTCCACAAGGACCCGAACGATGAGAGCTCGAGAAGCCGTCTGTTTCTGGCGGGAGGACCGATGGCGGACATCCTGCGCCATTCCGATCCCCGCCGCGCGCTAGCCATCTACGACCATACGCTCGAGGACATGGACGACGTCCGTGGCGAATTCCTGCAGTTGCGGGCGGTGAATCTCCTGGCCGGCTCGAGCTACGCTCTTCGCCAGCTTGGCCGTCCGGCCGAGGCCCGACAGCGGCTGAATCGCGCGTTCGCGAGCCTGAGGGCGCTGGAGCTCTATCCGGCGGAAAAGATAGAAGCCGGTTCCGAGGCGCAAAAGGCGCTCCGCGCGCTGGCGGAGCACGAAGCCGATACGGGTAACGTCGCGGGTGCGATCGAGCTCTATCAGGAGCTGCTGGATCGGCTCGCGGCCGGCCCGACGAAACCGGAGACCAGCCTGGCCTGTGCCGTCGACGTGTCGCATGTCTATCAATCGATGGCCGCGGTCCAGCGTCGCAATGGACGCGCCGATCTCGCCTCCGCGTTGGAGGCGCAGCGTCTCTCCCTATGGCGTCACTGGGACCGCGAGCTCCCCCAGAATCCCTTCGTCCTCCGGCAACTGGCGGAATCGCCCTCTCCTTGACCGGCCGCGGGAACTGCCCGAGTCAATCCGCGAAAAAAAATATCGCTCGCGCTCTAATTTCTCCGTCGGATTGCGCAGGTATTAGGGAACGCGCGATTTCGACCGTGCGTTCCCGGAGGAAACATGATTCGTCTCTATCTCGTTCCGTTTTTCTTCCTTTTTTTCGCGGTTCGAATCGCCCGGGCTGGCGGCCCGTGTACGGAAAGCGCCATCCAGCAGGGCAATCTACCCACTGCCGACGACGCGTTCTCCTACATGCCCCCGTATGGCAAGCCCGTGGTTGGCAAACCCGCGATCCAGTCGGCGAACGCGAAGAGCTTCTCCGGCCGAACCAATGTCACTCGCTCCTGGGCGTCTGACCATCGGATCGTGTCGATGGCGTCGGGGGACATGGCCTATGAATACGGCGTCGTTCAGATGGGTTACGACGACGACGGAAAGCGCACCGAGTTCGAAGCGGTGATTCTGAGGGTTTACAAGTCCAAAGACGGTGTTTGCCAGATCGTTGCGCTGACCATGCAGCCGCTCGACGACCAACCCGAAGAGTGATTGGCGCTTCGGCCGCCAGCTCTCATCGCTCCGCGGCCGTTTCTCTCGCGAGAGCGAGGATGCGGTCCGCGATGCGAACGGCCTTTTGCACCGAGAGAGAAGGCTCTAACCCGGTCCAGGAAACGGAGTGACGGCGCTCGCCGACCCGAGCCGTCAGCGTGTGGTACATCAGATCGGCGCCCTCCTCCTTGCCGGGAATCTCGAGCGTCCAGATCCCCTCCCGCTCCGCTTCCGCCCAGAGCTCGAGGTAGGGCGCGGGCTCCCGTGGTCCCTCTAGTCGGCCGCCGGGCAGGCGTTCATCGTTGGCGGTATAAACGGCCGTGACGCTTCCCGATTTGGCGACCAGTTTCGCGCTGCGAACGATGCCCTGTATCCCCCCGCTCACGTCGTAGACCAGCTCCGAGTCCGCTAGAAGGTCGGAGTCCGCCGTTTGACGGGCGGAGGCGAGCACCGAGAGCGCCGAAAACAGAAGCATCCTGGCGAGCATCGTTCGATGCCTATTGTCCCCTCGCGCTTCGATAGCGACAAATCGGCCGGGGGGGATTCGTCTCCCCCCCGGCTGATTCAAATCAACTTACTGTTCTCGCGAGTTGCCTTCCTTCCCCTCGGAGAAGTGCTTCCAACCGGCGTCGTCGTTCAGGATCGTTCCCTTCCCGACTCCATCGGCGAGAGTGGCATTCCTCGGGCGAGAAAGAACCACGAAGAACGTCTCGTCGTTTTCTTTCTTCCGGTCGCCTCGAACGCGAACGGTGATCTGACCCGAGATGCTGAGCGGCGGGATCACGAGCTTGAGGTCATCGTCGTCGTCGTCATCGTCGCAGCCGTGACCGCCGCGGCGGTCGTGGTCGTCGTCGCAGTCGTCGTGACGATCGTCATGACCACCCCAGTTGGCAAACGCGTCGCGGTGATGGCCGTTATCGTCATGGCCATCGACATAGTCGCTTCCCTTGTCTGCCGTGCCCTCCTTCAGGCGATAGTGGATCTTGACCGGCTCGTCGATGGCATGGGAGAGCGTCACCGTAAAGACCGCGTCCGTGAAGCCGGAATCTCCCTCGACCACGGCCACGTCATTGATGGTGACCGTCGGCCGGGCTTTGGACGTGCAGGTGTAGACGTTCACGTTGTCCACGTACCATCCGAAAACTCCGGCGCAGCCGTCGGTACCGAAGTCCCACCGCATCTGGAAGCTCTGGTTCGGGCCGACGTAGGGCGCGAGGTTCACGTGCGATCTCCCCCAGCTCCCGTCCACCTGTCCGCCGTCGGTGCCGGTGAACGCCGGCTGGCCCTGAAGCGGGTTGGTGTTGTTGGGAGCGGTGGCGAGCGTGGCGTTGTAAGAGTTGAAGGTGAAGTCCGCGGGAGCGACGAGTTGCCAATCGCCTCCCCCGACGCTCAACCGCAGGTTTCCGCCGTCGAAGCCAGCCTCGGTGGCCACCCAGTGCTCGAAGGTCAACCGCGGCGCGACGACTCCGCTCGCGAGGGAAACCGTCGGGCTCGCGAGATGCAGAACGCCGGACTCATCCGAGGCGGCGGAGCAGTTGCCGATGTCCGGATCGACTCCGAAGAACGCGGAGCCGTCGCGGTTCGGAAGAGTGTTGACCCATTCCCAATCCCGCGGCGTGAAGGACGCGCTGGGCGTGGTATGCGTCGCCGTCCAGCCGACGGGCTCTCTCTCGAAATCCGCTCGGAAGATATTGACGCGGTCGGTGTCCGTTTCGCACTTGTCCGGCGGATTCTGAGCGAGGAGAGGCTGGAAGTTGCACTGCGTCGGGGGGAGCCGCAGCTCGACCGCCTCGATCATCGAAGCGATCTCCGCGCAGTCCGCGGGCGCAATGACCTCGCCCGAGGGCCCGCCCGTGAGGGCGTTCAAGGGCGCACCCGTAAGGTCGGAGCAGGATTGCTCCAGCGCATCGGCATGGTCCGCGAAATCGCTCGCCGGTCCCTGATAGACCGTCATCGCGCGATAGTAGACGTGCGCGGCCTTCACCATCCCGATCGGCGCGACGGTCTGCCCGTTGTAGGTTCCGCCGTCGACGAGGAGCGAGAAGCCATGGTTCGGCACGCCGGAGTTCGAGTGAACGCCGCCGCCATCACCGGTCGCGCAGAAATACTGCGCATCCGATACCTTTCCGGGATCGCCGTAGCAGGTGGGCTCCCACATGTCCCGGATCGCGCCACCAAAAGCGCTCGAGTCCTCTCCCACCAGCCAACGGTACGAATCCTCCGTCACGAGAGGGGCGTTGTCGCGAAGAGTCGCGTTGACGCCCGCCGCCGACTTGATGATGTTGGCGTTGGAGAAGCCGACGAACGCCGAGGGAACCGTGATGGTCGGGTCGACGCCGACCATGGTGAGGAGGGCGTCCCCTCCGACGGAGTGATTCCCCACGATGACGCCGATCGCTCCGTTGAGCTGCGCGTTCTTGACCTTGACCGCGAAGCCGCAAGTGCCGCGATCGACGAAGGCGATCTTGCCCGCGATCTCCGCCGCGTTCGCGAATGGCGTCTCGCAGCCGTCGGTCGTGGACAACGCCGGCGGGATCCCGGCGCCGACGCCGTCGTTCACGAGGACGACGTCACCGGTGAGACCGGTCTCGGTGAGGGGCGGCCCGAACTGGGCCGGACCGGCGGGATAGACTCCCGCGATGCTCGCGGGCGCGTTCACCCGCACCACCGGCGGGAACGACGAGAACGCGGAGCAGACGCCCTCAGTCCGAGTCCCTCCCGGCGAATCGCTTCCGGTTCCGTTCAGGAAGTCGATGACCTCCCCATAGATGTCCGAGTACGATTCGTTCAAAGCTCCCGGCTGCCACTGATAGATCAACCCGTGCGTGAACTCCGTGTAGGCATGGGTCCATTCGTGCCCGACGACGTCGTCCGGAGTCACCCCCGCGCAATAGCTGGTGAAGATTCCGTTCCAGGAGGCGTTCGGGCAGCTGGTAGGTCCTGTTGAAGACGCCGTGCATGGTGGCTCCGGCGCCGTCATAAGAATCGCGTCCGAACGCTTTGGAGAACAGATCGTAGCTTTCTCCCGAGCCCTGGATCACGTTGTTCGCTTCCGTGAGCGCCGTCGGAAAGGGTTCGCCTTCCACCCAGAAAGGTGTGTTGGGAAAGGCCGCTTCCGTATTGTAGGCGCGGCGGTTGAGCGCGTCCTGGACGGCGTTGATCCGATCCAGGACCTTGGCGGTGTGCGCGCTCACGTAGACCAGCTCGCGCACGTCGTTTCCGTTGCCGACTTCCACCTCCCACGCAAGGTGGTTCCTGCCCTCGACACCTTGCATCAGGCCCGTTCGAAAGACGAGGAGCCGGGTCGAGCGCACGCCGAGATTCTGTGTCCCGAGACTGCTCGCGGCGGCGAGCGCGGCTCCTTGCGCGGCCTGCTGACCGACGGAGGGCCTTGTATCGAGGTCGATTTCCGGAACCAGCGTCCCGCTGATCGCCGCGAGGTTTCCGTCGGCGCGGAAGTGAGTCCGCAGCGCCCCCGCGAACACGGGGAGGCCGCGGTAGCTCTGCGCATAGGTCAGATGCGTCCCGCCCAGGGCATCCGAGCTCTGACCGAGAAGCCGTAGTGCCGAAGCGGGCTCCTCCCGAAGACCGAAGGCGCCGCCGTACTCCCGGAGAAACGCCAGCGACTGACCGTGCCGGTCCTGCTCCGAGGCGGCCGTGCGGGCTTGCGAGCCGAGCGCCATCGCGGCGCCCTGCGGAAAGCGGACGAACCGGGCAGTGCCGGTCGCCGGGTGAATTCGGACGATCGCCGCGGTCTCGCCCTGCAGGCGCTCTACCGCGACTCGATCGAGAGGCGCGCGCTCGGCCGCCTGCTGCGGCTGCGCCGAAGCGACGCTCCCTTCAAATGCAAAGGCGATGAGAAATAACAGAACGAAGACGAGCCGTTTCATGAGTTCCCTCCCTGACGTTGGCTACCATGCCGAGCGTCCGGGCGAGCGCCGGGGCGGGCGAGACGCGAGAGAGAAAACCCAACGAATCGAAGGCCCGAAAAGGGCAGGCCGCGATCCGAGGGATGCGAGCCACGCTCCCCCCAAAGCGTTCACTCCGAACGCTTTCCTGCCTACGGAGCGGGGATGCTACAGCCCACTCTCTCGAGTGTCAAGGAGAAAGGGCGAGGGAGTATTTCCGAGCGATCTCGCGGGCTCACCTATTCGTAGCGGAGGGCGGTCACCGGTTGGATTCGCGATGCCCGGCGCGCGGGGACGTAGCTCGCGAGCGCCGCCACCGCGAGCAGAATCGTCCCCATGCCGATGAAGATCCCGGCATCCGTCGATCCCACGCCGTAGAGAACGGACGCCAGCACTCTCGTCGCGGCGGCCGCGATGGCCGATCCGATCGCGACTCCCACGACGACCACGAAGATTCCTTGACGGGTCACGAGGGCGACGACGTCCTTGCGCGCGGCCCCGAGCGCCATGCGCACTCCGATCTCGCGCGTGCGCCGGCTCACCGTATACGAAACCGCTCCGTAGAGTCCGATCGCGGCGAGGAGAAGCGCGAGCGCCCCGAAAACACCGAGGAGAGCCGCTCCGGCGCGCACCGGGAAGAGCGTGATCGTGAGATTCTGCCGCATGGTCCTCGACTCGAAGAAAGCGAGGCTCGAGTCCATCGACAGGAGCTCGCGGCGCACGGTCTCGAGAGCCGCGTCCGGATTGGCGCGCGGCCGGGCGAGGACGTACATCATCGGCGAATAGTCCTGCGTGAAGGGCCAGAACAGGTGTGGCCGCGGATCCTCGCCGAGCGTCCGCACTTTGGTGTCTCGGACCACGGCGATGACTTCGGCATTCTTCGCCCGCTCGCCTCTCCCCTGGACGACTCGCTTTCCGATGGGATTCTCGCCGGGCCAGAATCGCCGCGCGGCCGTCTCGTTCACGATGACGACAGCAGGGGTCCCCTTTTCGTCCCTCCAATCGAAGTCGCGTCCCTGGATCAGTGGAACACCCATGGTGACGAAGTAACCGGGTGAAATCGTTGCGGTGTCGATTTCCGGCCATTCCGCCGACGCCCTCCGGCTCGCGCCCTTCCGGAGCCGCGTTCTCGGTCTCGATACTCGCGCCGAGAGGCACCTTGCCGGTGAGCGACGCCGCCTCGATGCTGGGAAGATTGGCGATGCGCTCGACCGCCCTCTGGTAGAAGAGACGCCCGCGCGCCTCGTCGTAGCCATGGAGCCCGAGATGCGAGCTCAACATGACCACGCGCTCCGTCTCGAAGCCCGGGTCGATGGCTTGCGCGTTCGCCGCGCTCTTCAGGAGGAGCCCGGCGCCGATGAGAAGAACGAGGGAGAGCGCGACCTGAACCACCACGAGGAGGCTTCTCAGACCCAGGCGGCGCTCGGAAGACTTCATGGCGGAGACGAGGCTGCGGCTCGCCTGGAGCGCCGGAGCGACTCCGAAGAGCACTCCGGTCACGAGGGAGGCCAGGATCGTGAAAGCGAGGACGCGGTGGTTCAACGTCAGATCGAGAGCGAGAGGAATGGGAATCGGCGGCTTCAGCGCGAGCAGAAGCTTCGTTCCCACCCACGCGACGAAGAGCCCGGCGGCGCCGCCGAGACTCGAAAGAAGGACGCTTTCCGTGAGGAGTTGGCGCACCAGGCGCGACCGGGACGAGCCCAGAGCAAGACGGAGCGCTACCTCGCTCCGCCGTTCGGTCGCGCGGGCGAGAAGCATGTTGGCGACGTTCGCGCACGCGATGAGGAGAACGAGGGCGACGACTCCCATGAGCACCGAGGCGGCGGGGTAAAGGACGCCGTCGACGAACGGGTGAAGCCGCACTTCCGTGCTCGGCAAGAGCCGCGCGGCGCGGTCGCCCTCGTAGTCTTCCGGATACTCCTCGCGAAGAGAAGCGGACAGGGAGTCGAGCTGAGCCTGCGCCATTTCGATCGAAACCCCGTCGGCGAGGCGGGCTTTCACCATGAGGCTCCGGGCCCCCCGTCGGTCGAGGCGGCTCTGGCCCGCGTCACTTCTCGGATTGAGATGATCGACCATCGCCGAGGGAGCCCAGAACTGCATTCCGATGCCGGGGATTCCGCCGCTGAACGTCGAGGGAATGACGCCGATGATGGTGTAGGGTCGCCCGTTCAAGTCGAGCGTCTCTCCGACGGCCTCGCGCCGGCCGCCGAGCCGCGTTCGCCAGAAGCTCTCGCTGACGACGATGACGGGATGTGCGCCGGGGCTTCGATCGTCCTCTGGTTCGAGAGTGCGCCCGGCGAGCGCGCGGACGCCGAGAAGTCGAAAGAGGTTCCCCGAAACGATCTCCCCCATGAGGTATTCGCTCGCGCCGCCCGTTTGATAGCGGGAGATCGTCGTGTGATAGCTGGCAACCTCCGAAAAGGCATCGGTGCGGTCCCGGTAGTCTCGGAAGTCCGGATACGAGGACCCGCCGTAGGGGTAACCCGAGGAATCGCTCAAGTAGATCTCGACCAACGACTCGGGCTCGAAACCCGCCTTGGGCCGAAGCACCAGGGCGTCGACCGCGCTGAAAATCGTGGTGTTGAACCCGATGCCGAGCGCGAGCGAAATCACCGCTACGAGGGTGAACCCCTTGGACTTCCACAGCATCCTGGCTCCGTATCGGAGATCGCGGGCGAAGTCACTCATCGTGCGGCTCCTGTACCGTCCTCCTGAATACGGACGAGAAGGTCGAAAAGTTGACGGAATTTGTGGTAATCGTGAGGACGCCATGAGCAAAAACCGATTGGAAGCGTTCAGCGACGGTGTCCTCGCCATCATCATCACCATCATGGTGCTGGAGCTGAAGGTGCCCCACGGAACGGACCTCGCCTCGCTGCGCCCGCTCCTCCCGGTGTTCCTCAGCTACGTTCTCAGCTTCGTTTACGTCGGGATCTACTGGAACAACCACCATCACATGTTCCAGGCGGTCCGACACGTCGACGGCCGCGTTCTCTGGGCGAACCTCCATCTCCTGTTCTGGCTGTCGCTGATACCGTTCGTCACCGGCTGGATGGGTGAGAACCACTTCGCTTCCCTGCCGGTCGCGCTCTATGGCGTCGTGTTGTTCTCCGCCGGATCCGCTTACTACGTGCTCACCCGGGCTCTCGTCGCCCGGCACGGCAGCGACTCGTCCATCGCGAACGCCCTCGGGAACGATTTCAAGGGCAAGGCATCCGTCATGGCCTACGCCGTCGCGATCGCCCTCGCTTTTTTCCAGCCCTGGATGGCGGGCGCCATCTACGTGCTGGTCGCGGTCTGGTGGCTCATTCCGGATCGCCGCTTCGAGAGAATTGCCGGGGAGCACGCGTGAGCCGCGCTTTTCTTCGGGTCGCCGCCTCGTGCTGGATGATCTCGAGCGTCACGACGCTGGCATTGATCTTCCTTCCTCGGCTCGTCCCGGAAACGCCCGACCTCGCGAGCGAGGCCGCTCTCCTGAACGAGCCCGCGTACATGACCCGCGTCTGGGTGGCTCTTTGCCATCCGCTCATCGTGCTCGTCGGCGCTCTCGGCGTCCTTCTGGCTCGCTTTCACAAATCGCCCGGTGCGTCGAGCTGCGGCTTTCTCTTCTTTCTCCTATGGGCGGGAACGGAGGCCATCCAGCAGTCACTGGTCCTGGTGGCGTTGAACTGGACGTGGCGCGCGGCGTACTCCAAGAGTGGAGACTTCGCGCTCGAATCTCACATCCACGGCTTCGAGGCGCTCTCGGACGGGCTCTTCTTTTTTCTGTTGATTGCCTTCATCCTCGCGAACCTGTGCTATGGATTCGCGGCGTGGGACCGTGAGCGGCTCTCGCGGACCATCTCTCTTTTTTTCGTTCTTGCGGCTGGACTCGGGCTCATCAGCCTGCTCACGTCCTACGGCGGAGGCGTCCTTCATGAGGACGTGATGGCTATCGCCTATCCCGCCATTCAACCGCTCGGCCGTTTTCTGACCGGCATCTGGCTCTGGCGCAGCGCGGAAGACGCAACGTGAATCTGATCTTTCTGTACGGTCCCGCGGCCTCGGGAAAGCTCACCGTAGGCCGCGAGCTTTCTCGAATCACCGGTTATCGTCTCTTTCACAATCACCTGGTCGTCGATGCGGTCACCGCCGTTTTCGACTTCGGCTCCGAGTCTTTCGTCCAGCTGAGGGAGGAAATGTGGCTCTCCGTGTTTCGTGAAGCGGCCCGCCGGGGTGTGAGTCTGATCTTCACGTTCGCGCCCGAGCCGACCGTGCGGGAATCATTCGTGGCGGACGCGATCGCAGCCGTCGAGGAGGAGGGTGGCCACGTGCTCTTCGTCGAGCTCGCTTGTCCGCCGGCGGAGCTCGACCGGCGCGTCGAGGACGGCTCCCGCGCCCAGTTCGGAAAGCTGCGCTCGAGGGCGCTCTTCCGTGAGCTTCGCGATTCGGGCGCCTTCGGCTACCCGATGCCGCCGGCGAGACTGACCGTCGACACCGCCGAGCTCAGTCCGGAGAACGCCGCGCTTCGGATCCAGGCCGCTCTTGCTTTGCCCCGGGCCGTCACCCCAGACGGATCCGCCGGGTGAGCTGTCCGTTGCTCTCCCAGTAGGTCTTCTTACCCGCGAGCAGCGGGTCGTCCATCGCGGGCTGCACCTTCCCCGACGTATCGACCGCCCTCGAAACGATCGTGTGCTCGCCGGGGGCGGCATTCGCCCAATCGAGGTGCCAGAATTTCCACGCGAACGCCTGGTCCTTCCCTTCTCCGATGGTCGCCGGGCGCCAGTCGCCGTCGTCCACCCGCACTTCGACTCTCTCGATAGGGGCGCCCCAGGCGGCGCCGTGGATGCGGTAGGTCGAGCCCTCTTTCGTCACCTTCGCGGCAACGGATTTCAACAGAGCCCGTCCCACCGACGTCATGTTCCAGACCGTCTCGGGGCCGCGTTTTTCTTCGCGGAGAGTCACGTAGTCCTTCGCCATGAAGCGACCCATGAATCGCGTGTCGATGATCTCGATCCGCTTGAGCCATTTTACGTTCGCGATTCCGAACCAGCCGGGGGCGATGAGCCGGAGCGGAAATCCGTGGTGGACCGCGAGCGGAACGCCGTTCATCTCGTAGCAAAGGAGGTTCTCGGGATTCATCGCGTCTTCGAGCGACATGCTGCGCGCGAAGTTCTGCTGGGTCTTGTTCCCGCGGACCTCCTCGTCGCCGGCGTCCGTGCCATAGAACACCACCTCGATGCCGTCATCGAGAAGCCCGGCGCGCTCCAGGATGGGCGCGAGCGCACAACCCGTCCACTTGGCGTTTCCAATCCCACCCCAGAACCAGGGAAATCCGTTGTTGCCCGAGCATTCGAGCGTGAACGTCACGTCTCGCCGCGGCATCGCTTTCAGATCCGACAGGCGGTAGGTCGATGGGTTTCGAACGAGACCGGTAACGTCGAGCTGCCACCGGCCTTCTTCGACGACCGGCTTGTCGTAGTGCCCCACGCGAAAGAAGCCTTCGTTCGGGGTGATCCAGGACCCCAGCTTCTGCCAGTCCAGCATGCTGACTCCATTGAGAGGCCAGGGGCCCGGTGCCTCGGGCGGCACCGGAGGCTGGTCGAGAAACGGAACCACCTCCTCTCCCGGCAGCGCCGGAAGTGCGGCCGCGATCGCTTTCGACTGCGCGAGCGCGAGCGCTCCGACCTGAGCGAGAGCTTCTCTGCGGGTGATCTTCATCGGTTCCCTCCGCGCGAAGGAAATCACAAGCCGCACCGGGGTTCAAGCATTCCCTTATACTCCGCCCATGAAACGACGGGAATTCTTGAAATCGGTCGGTGCGGTCGGTATCGGGACGATACTTCCGGCCGCGCGCCGACTCGACACCGTGCGTGTGGGGGTCGTCGGCCTCGGCGCCCGCGGGACCGCCCATGTGGAGCTTCTTCTTTTGCTGGACGGCGTCGACGTGAAGGCGCTCTGCGATATCCATGCGCCCGCGGCGGAAGAAAGCGCGGCCAAGTGTGCTCGGAGCGGGCGGACGCGGCCCGAGCTCTACACCGAAGGTGAGAACGCTTATCGCGCGATGCTGGAACGAGAGGACCTCGACGCCGTCGTCATCGCCACTCCCTGGAGGTGGCACACGAGGATGGCCGTCGACGCAATGAACGCGGGCAAGCATGCGCTGATCGAAGTGCCGGCCGCGGTCACACTCGAGGAATGCTGGGAGCTCGTCGAAGCGCAGGAGCGGACCGGCCGTCACTGCATGATGCTCGAGAACGTCTGCTACGGCCGTGAAGAGCTGATGGTCCTCAACATGTGCCGGCGCGGACTCTTCGGGGAGCTCACCCATGGCGAAGCGGCCTACATTCACGACCTGCGCATCCAGATGAACGATCTCGAGCGGGGCACGGGAAGTTGGAGGACTCCGGAGCAGACGACGCGGAACGGGAACCTCTACCCTACTCACGGACTCGGGCCGATCGCGCAGTACATGGACATCAATCGAGGGGACCGGTTCGACTACCTCGTCTCCATGAGCTCCCGCGCCGCCGGACGCGCGCTCTATGCCAGGGAGCACTTCCCTCCCGATCATCCGAGGAATCAGGTGACGTACATCTGCGGCGACATGAACTCGAGTCTCATCCGCACCGAAAAGGGGCGCACCATTCTCCTGCAGTGGGACGAGACGACGCCGCGGCCCTACAGCCGCCTGAACCTGATTCAGGGAACGCGCGGCATCTTCGCCGGCTATCCGGATCGCATCACCGTCGAAGGTCGGGGAGCGACGCACGAGTGGCAGGACCTCGAAGCCTATCGGCGCGAGTTCGAGCACCCTTTGTGGAAAACGGTCGGCGCCGAGGCCGAGCGTGCCGGAGGA
This sequence comes from uncultured Acidobacteriota bacterium, assembly GCA_963820855.1. Taxonomy (GTDB): domain Bacteria; phylum Acidobacteriota; class Vicinamibacteria; order Marinacidobacterales; family SMYC01; genus DAISKN01. Next base: position 71,613 of record CAWGBY010000024.1, on the reverse strand, counting down.
CATGGAGGGATGGATTTCGTGATGCTCTGGCGCGTCGTTCATTGCCTGCGCGAAGGACTCCCCCTCGACCAGGACGTCTACGACGCGGCGAGCTGGTCGGCGATAGCACCTCTCAGCGAGAGATCGGTCGCGAACCGCTCGCTTCCCGTCGATGTCCCGGATTTCACGCGAGGGCGGTACAAGAAGCGCGAACCGCTTCAGGTCGCGGGAGCTTCGGACATCGGTCGCTTGGCTCCGCTCATGAACCAGGAGAGCACGAACGAAAGGAAGATGCCGAGCTGAAGCGAGAGTCCCTCGAACGTCGGCTGGAGCTCGAGGAACGGGATGTACGGAACCCAGTCGAGAGGCGTTTCCTGAATCCAGCCGATCTTCTGCAGCTCCGCGAGGCCGTAGCCGGCGAAGACCAGGGACAGAAGTCCGAGCAGATAGCCCCGTGATAGCGAAAAACGGCTTGAGAGGAATTCTCTTTCCGTAGCGGAACATCAGAACGATGATGGCGAGGAGGACCACGACGCCGAAAGCGAGCCCCGCGGCGATGGCTCCCGCTTCATGAGTTCCGCTCCGGAGCCAGAGCGCCTGATAGAAAAGGACCGTCTCGAAAGCCTCGCGATACACGGCGAGGAACGACAGCGACGCGAGAGCGAGGCCGCTTCCCGTCCCGAGCGCGGTCGTCGCTTTCTCGTGAATGTAGCTCTTCCATCGCTTCAGGTCCGCGTTATGGAGAATCCAGAAGCTCACCGAGAAAAGGACGCCCGCCGCGAGTAAGCGACGTCAGTCCCTCGAGGGCCTCCCGCTGCAGCGTGCTCGATTCGATGACGACCTGGGCGAGGAGCCACGTCACGCCTCCGGCGACGAGCCCCGCGAAGGCGCCGCCCAGAATATAGCGTCGCAGCTCGGGAATTCCGGAGGCGGCGAGGTAGCTCAGTAGGAGCGCCACCAGGAGCGCGGCCTCGATTCCTTCCCGAAGGATGATCGCCGCCGATTGCAGAAAGGCGAAGGTGAAGCCCGTTCCCGATTCGGAAAGCGTCTTCCTCGCGTCCGCGGTGAGCGCCTGAATTCGGTCGAGCCGCGCGGCGAGGGATTCCCGGTCGCCTCCTTCGCGAAGCTCCGCGCGATACTGCGTGAGCTCCCGTTCGAGGTTTCGCACGAGACGGGTGTCGATCGACAGGAGCGTCGCTTCGGTAGGCTCGATGCCTTCGAGATAGGCTTCGATGCTCAAACGCACGGCGCGATCCCGCTCACCACTCTGGAAAGCCCCGTAGCTCTCCTGAAGTTTCCGATCGGCGAGGCGGAGAAGCTCCTCCTCCTGCGTCTCGGGCACCGCACTGCGATAGAAATCGAGGGCACCTCCATCGAGTCCCCGTGACGACGCAAGCTCCTCATCCGAGAGGGTCGCGAGATCGCGCACGCTGACCGGAAGCGGCGTCGACGGCGCTCGCGGCGAGAAGTCATTCCGGAGCGTCATTAGATAAAAGGAGACGTTCCACCGCTCGGAAGGAGAAAAGGCGTCTTCGAAGGACGGCATCGCCGTTCCGTCGACTCCGAAGCCGACAGCGTTATAGAGCTGGTGCGGAGCGACCTTCTTCATCCGGGCCTCGCGGAACGAGCGTCGGAGGCGGGTTCTGCCCCGCGCGCCGACGGCCCGATACCATCTCCGGAAGAGCCGTGACATTGCGCGCAGGCGGCCGCGAATACCCTCTTGCCCTCCTCCACGATCGGAGCGCGCGCGGGATAGGTCACGAGGCCGAGCTCGCGGGTCATCGACACGACCAGCTCGCGAGTGAGCGCGAGCACCTTCGCGGGGTCTTCTTTCTCCTCGACGAGCGTCGAGAGCCTTCGGAGGCCCTCTCCGACGTCCGAGGTCTCCGGCGCGATTCGAGCCTGCTCTTCCAGGAGAATCCGCGTGAACTGCGTCATTTCCTGCGTACTCGAACTCGTCGAGGATTCGACCGTCAGCGACCGCGCCGCGGTAGTCGGAGCCGACATACTGCAAGAGGAAGACGAGCTCCTCGCCGTGAGCCCGGCGGAGACCCGGGGAGCCTCCGGAGCCGGACCTTCGGTCGTGCCCCTCCGGGGGAAGAAGACCAGAAGGCCGCCGAGGAAGAGCGGAAGGAAGAGCAGAACCGAACGCGTGCCGCCCAGGGAACCCATGGGCTGCAGTTTACCTGAACATGAAACCGGTTTTCAAGATACCCGGCTAAGTGCGGAAAAGAACCTGAGGAGAAGGCTTATCGAGCCCCATTCCGAGGCCGACCACGACCCCAGCGTCGACGATTCCCCGCCAGGGCTGCGGGACGAAGCGCATTCCGAAGACCAGCGACGTAACGACGACGACGACGAGCCAGCTCGTTATCATCGTCCTCCGCGGGGCGTCGAAAAGGCCGATGCAATAAGGGGCCGCGAGCACGGCGCGAAGAGGCGTCCAGTTCCGTCCGAGGTCGAGCGCGCGCTGGACGACCCGGGGCGAGAACTTCTGGTGGAATCCGACATAACCCTCGGCGTACGCGTTGAAACCGACCCAGGCCGTGAGAACGCAGCCAATGCAGCGGACCGAGAGCGCTCGAGACTACCGCCTCGAGCGCGAACGGCGCGAGCGAATAGAGTGCGCGGCCGAGCAGGAGCGCCACGCCCGAGAATGCCCCAGCTCGCGATTCCGATAGACACGAAGCTCCCACCATACACGAGACCGCCGGAACCGCCGTGATAAACTTCACCGATGGGCAAAAACTATACGAGACTGACGCATCCTCTGGTCCGCGACAACGGTGTTCTCCGTCGCGCGAGCTGGGACGAAGCGATCGAGCGCGCCGCCCGCGGATTCGAAGCCGCGGTTTCGCGCCACGGCGGCTAGTCGTTCGGTCTCTTCAGCTGTTCGAAGGCGACGAACGAGATGAACTTCATGGCGCAGAAGTTCGCCCGCGTCGTCCTCGGAAGCAACAATATCGATAGCTGCAACCGCACGTGACACGCCCCGAGCGTCGCCGGTCTGGCGGCGGTTTTCGGAGCGGGCGGAGGCACGAGCTCGTACCGCGAGGTCGAGGAGTGCGACGTCGTCCTCCTCTGGGGCTCGAACGCTCGGGAGGCGCACCCGATCTATTTCCATCACGTGCTGAAGGGGCTGCGGCGCGGAGCGAAGCTCTACGCCGTCGACCCGACGGCGCACCTCGTCGGCGCAGTGGGCGGACCTGCTGGCTCGGGCTCGACGTGGGGACGGACATCGCACTCGCGAACGCGGTGGGGCGCGAGATTCTCGACGCGGGTCTCGAGAACCGGAGCTTCATCGAGAACGCGACGACAGGCTTCGAGGAGTATCGCCGCACGGTCGAGCCCTACACTCTGGAGAAGGCGGAGAAGATCACATCCGGTTCCACGCGAGCAGCATCCGTGAGCTCGCCCATGCCTACGCGAAAGCCGATCGGGCGCAGCTCTGCTGGACTCTCGGGATCACCGAGCACCACAACGCGACGGACAACGTCCTCGCGCTCATCAACCTCTCGCTCCTCACCGGGCACGTCGGCCGATGGGGCTCCGGGCTCGCCCCGCTCCGCGGTCAGAACAACGTCCAGGGAGGAGGGGACATGGGGGCCCTTCCCAACCGTTTCCCGGGATTTCAGGACGTCGCGAACGACGAGTACCGCGCGAAGTTCGAGAAAGTCTGGGGGGCTTCCGGTTCCCGCGATTCCCGGCTTGCACATCTCGCTGATGCTCGAAGCGATGGAGCGCGGCGAGCTTCGCACGCTCTACGTCATCGGCGAGAACCCGGCCCAGTCCGAGGCGGACGCGAAGCGCGCCCACCATCTTCTCGAGGGTCTCGACCATATGGTGGTGCAGGACATCTTTCTCACGCGCACCGCGGAGATGGCGGACGTAGTCCTTCCCGCGGCCGCCGCCTGGGCGGAGTGCGACGGCACGGTGACCAGCAGCGAGCGCCGCGTGCAGAGGGTTCGAAAGGCGCTCGAGCCGCCCGGCGAAGCGAAAGACGACATCGAGATCATCTGCTCTCTCGCGCGCGGCTCTCGGGCACGATTGGCCCACGCCGAAAGCGGAGGACATCTGGAACGAGCTCCGAAGCCTTTCGCCGATGCACGCCGGCATGAGCTACGAGCGACTCGAGAAGCTCGGCGGGCTCCAATGGCCGTGCCGCGACGAGAACGATCCCGGGAAGTCCCTTCCTCCACGGCCGGCTCTGGAAGCGTCCCGTCGAGGGAATGAAAGCTCCGTTCCACGCCGTCGAGCACTCGCCGCCGGTCGACACGCTCACCGAGGAGTTCCCCATCCGTCTCACGACCGGCCGGCGTCTCGACTCGTTCAATACCGGTGTGCAGACGGGAGGATACCGGTCGCCGCGGCGAAAAGGAGAAACGCTGGATCTCTCGCCCGTTCGACATGAAGAAGCTCGAGCTCACCGAAGGGCGAGCGCGTTCGCGTGGTCTCGCGAAGAGGCGAGATCGAAGCGCCCGTGCGGCTCGACCCGAACCTGAAGCCGGGTCTCGCCTTCATCACGCTCCACTTCCCGGACGAGGTGGATACGAACCAGCTCACCATCGAAGCCTGGGATCCGAAGTCGGGGACCTCGGAGTTCAAAGCAACCGCGATACGCAGTGGAGAAACTCGGCGCACCCGTCACCACCTAGATGGATCTGCATTACATCGGCGCCGAGTCCACGGACGAAGAACGCTCGGCGGTCGATGCGATCGGTGGGGCCGGACGACGACGAGTGACACGCGCGGCGGCCTCGAGGAAGCGCTCTCGAAGCGTCATCTGCTCCTTCCCGCGCTGAACGCCGTTCAGGGCCAGGTGGGCTGGGTCAGCCCCGGCGCTCTCGACTACATCTCGCGGCGGCTCACCGTTCCGCCGGCGGAAGCCTATGGCGTCGCGACCTTCTACGCGCTTCTGTCGACGGAGTCGCGACCGCGGCGGGTGGCCCACGTCTGCGACGACATCGCCTGCCAGCTCGCGGGCGCCGAGAAAATGTGCGGAGAGCTCGAGACGACTCTCGGTCCCGAGGGAGGCGCGTGGTTTCGAAGTCCCTGCCTCGGCCAATGCGAGCGCGCTCCCGCGGCTCTCCTGCAGCTCGCGGGTGAGGACGACTGGACTCTCACTTCGGCGACAGCGGCTTCGATCGCGGAGTCCGTTTCCGGCAAGAGGATCGGAGTCCCCTCTTCCGAGCGCCGCCCCTCAAACCCACGCGCCCCGAGCGGAAGGGCTTCGCATTCTGCGGCGAATCGGCCGCGCGAGACCCTTCGAGCCTCGACGACTACCGGGAGCAGGGCGGCTACCGCGCGCTCCGCCGCGCGTTCGAGCTCGGGCCCGAAGGCGTTCTGCGCGAGGTGAAGGAGTCGGGCATTCGCGGCCGGGGCGGCGCCGCCTTTCCCATGGGCGTGAAATGGGAGGCGGTCGCGAAAGCGCCGGTGCGCCCCCACTACGTCGTCTGCAACGCCGACGAGTCCGAGCCCGGGACGTTCAAGGATCGCGCCCTCATGGAGGAGGATCCCTTCGCCGTGATCGAGGCCACCACCGTCGCCGGATACGCCACGGCGATCGCACAAGGGGTACATCTACGTGCGCGGCGAATATCCGCTCGCCATCCGGAGGCTTCAGCACGCGATCGAAGAGCGCCGAGAAGCGCGGCTTTCTCGGCGCGAACATCATGGGCGAGGCGTTCGATTTCCGGATCGAGGTCCGGAAGGGCGCGGGCGCGTACATCTGCGGCGAGGAGACGGCTCTCTTCAACTCCATCGAAGGCTTTCGCGGAGAGCCGCGATCGAAGCCTCCCTTCCCTACCCAGGTCGGCCTCTTCAAGAAACCGACCGTCGTGAACAACGTCGAGACCCTCGTGAACGTGCTCGACATCGTCCTCGACGGAGGACCGGCGTTCGCCGCCATCGGCACGAAGGAGTCCGCGGGACCGAAGCTCTTCTGCGTCTCTGGCCACGTGGCGCGGCCCGGAGTGTACGAAGTCGCTTTCGGGGCGACGCTGCGCCAGGTCCTCGAGCTCGCCGGAGGCGTTCCCGGAGGAAGGAAGATCAAGACCATCCTCCTCGGAGGCGCCGCGGGGAGCTTCGTCGGACCGGAAGACGCTCGACACTTCCCTCACCTTCGAGGGCACGAGAACCATCGGAGCCACCCTCGGCTCAGGCGTCATCATGGTCTTCGACGAGACATCGGACATGAGAGCCGCGGCCGCCCGCATCGCCCGCTTCTTTCGCGACGAGTCCTGCGGACAATGCGTCCCCTGCCGGGTCGGAACAGTGCGGCAGGAAGAGGCGCTCTCCCGCCTCGCCCGAAACGGTGACGGCGCGCGCGAGTCCGTCCTCCTCGACGAGCTCGCCCAGGTGATGCGCGACGCCTCCATCTGCGGGCTCGGGCAGACCGCGGCGAACGCCATCGCCTCCGCGCTCTCGATGGGCCTCTTGAACCGCCCTGGAACGGAGACACGATGAGCGAACGGCGCATCGAAATCACGCTCGACGGATCGAGCGTCGGCGTTCCCGAGGGTGCGACGCATCCTCGACGCCTGCCGGGAGCGCGGGCATCGAGACCCCGACTCTCTGCTATCTCGAGACCCTGACTCCCGTGAACGCCTGCCGCGTGTGCGTGGTCGAGCTCGAGGGCTCGCGGGTCCTCGTGCCCGCCTGCTCGCGCAAAGCGGAGCCCGGGATGAAGATCTCGACGGACAGCGCGCGGGTGCGGCTCAGCCGCAAGCTGGTTCTGGAGCTTCTCGCGTCCTCCGTCGATCTCTCGCTCGCGAGCGCCGAGATTCGCGGCTTCATGGAGCGCTACGGAGTCGACTCCGTCGAAGTTCGGCCCGAAGAGCGCTCCGGCGAGGCGCGGGCGAGAGAGACTCGACGGCATCCGGGCCACCATCACGTCTCGGATGGAAGCCGAGCGGAGACCGTCGCGCAGCCGATCAAGATCCACGACGAGATGTACGTCCGCGACTACAGCCGCTGCATCCTCTGCTACAAGTGCGTCGAGGCCTGCGGAGTCGACGCGCAGAACACCTTCGCCATCGCCGTCGCCGGCCGCGGGTTCGACGCGCGCATCTCGACCGAGCTCGACCGCAGGCTCGACGAGTCCGCCTGCGTCTACTGCGGCAACTGCATCGGGGTATGCCCCACCGGGGCTCTCATGTTCAAGAGCGAGCACGACCGAAGGCAAGACGGGACCTGGGACGAGAAACGCCAGAGCGTCACGCGGACCGTCTGTCCGTACTGCGGAGTCGGCTGTAACCTCGAGCTCCACGTCCAGGACAACGAGATCGTCAAGGTCACTTCCCCTCTCGACCACGACGTGACCAGCGGCCACCTCTGCATCAAGGGCCGCTTCGGCTGGCAGTTCGTCCAGAACCGGTGACGCCGAGGGGCCCGTGCTATGCTGCTCGCTGTCGAATCGAGAGAGGAATCATGCTCGAACGCTCTCCTATTGATCATCGCCCTCGCCGCGGCCTCAGGCAAGCGGACCTCAAAAAGAAGAACCGAAGAAAGACGAAGAAGCCGACAGGACGACGAGGCCGCTTCCCAGGAAGAGACGAAGCCTCTCACCTATCAGGAGATCGTGGTCGTCACCGCGACCGGGACCGCAGAGCCTCTGGTCGACTCCGTCGGGTCTGGTGAGCGCCTTCGACGCCGAGGATCTTGCGCGCTCGCCCGCGCTCGTGATCGACGACCAGCTGCGGCGTGTTCCCGGGCTTCAGTCTCTTCCGGCGATCGTCGAGTCTCTATTCGCATCCCACCGCGCAAGGGGTCTCGCTCCGCGGCATCGGTCCGAGCGGCGCGAGCCGGAGCCTCGTCCTCTGGAACGGCATTCCGCTCAACGATCCCTACGGCAACTGGATCTACTTCAACCGGCTTCCTCAGCTCTCGATGGGAAGCGTCGAGGTCGCGAGAGGGGCCACGAGCCAGCTCTACGGAAGCTCCGCGCTCGGCGGGCACGATTCAGCTCTTCCCCCGCGCTCCCGCAGGAGCGCACCTTCGACGCGCGCGTGCAGGCGGGAAACCTCGATACCTACGACGTCGACGTGTTCGCGTCCGATCGCTCCGGCGACTGGGGCTGGATCGCCTCGGGCCGCGCCTTCGACACCGGCGGCTACATGCAGATCGCGGAAGATCAGCAGGGCGCGGTCGACATTCCGGTGTCCGCCGAGTTCCAGACGTTTCTCGGACGGCTCGAGTATCGAGACTTCCACGTGGGCGTCAACCTCTATAACGAGAAGCGCAGCAACGGCACGCCGATCCAGCAGAACGACTCGCAGATCTATCTCTTCGAGTCCGGTTACGACACCGAGAGGTGGAGCGCCACCTTCTACGGCCAGAGCCAGGTCTTCGACAGCGGCTTCTCGCGCATCCTTCCCGGGCAGGACGGGCGAGGTCCTGACGAACGAGCAGCACGTCCCCTCCGTCGGATTCGGGTCGAGCTTCACCATGCGGACCGATCGTGGCCTGCAGTTCGGAGTCGACTGGCGCTACGTGGGAGCGGAGGACCACCGTCAGAACTTCGCGGGAGCGTTCCTCCAGTATCTCTTCACGTTCGACGAGCGGTGGGACGTCCTGCTGGGCGGTCGGTTCGATCTCTGGGAGAACCGCACGACTCAGGCGACTTTCAATCCCCGGGCCGGGCTCGTCTATCGCGCCGCGGATCAGGTCACCGTCCGCGCCTCCGCGCTATCGCGGCTTCCGCGCTCCGTCATTGAACGAGCTCTATCGGCCCTTTCGTCTCGGGAACGTGGTGACGGAAGCCAATCCCGATCTCACCGAGGAATACCTCTGGGGGCTCGAAGGCGGAGTCGACATTCATCCGAACCGCTCGCTTCTCGTGCGATTGAACGGTTTCTACAACTCATTTCAGGACCCGGTCGCGAACGTGACCATCAGCTCGACGCCCGCGCTCATCACGCGGCAGCGCCAGAACCTGGGAAGCGCGACCATCCAGGGATTCGAGGCCGAGGTCGTACAGCAGCTCGCCGCCGGGTGGTCGGTGCGGGGGGCCTATCTCTTCTCCGATGCGGTGGTCGACGACACCGGACTCGACATTCCGCAGTCTCCGCGGAATCAAGGCGTGCTGGGAGTGGGCTACGACGGGCGAATTCAGGTCACCGTCGATTTCCGCCTCGTCGGAGACGCGTACGACGACGACCTGAATCAGCTGCTTCTGCCCGCTTTCAACCTGCTGGATCTTCTCGCTGCGGGTTCCCCTGTCGAAGAAGGTCGAGGCGTACTTCGCGATCGAGAACGTCGCGGACACGGAGTACGTGGTGCGTCTTACGCCGATCGAGAACCTGGGCGCGCCGCGAGTCGCCCACGGCGGGATCGAAGTGCGGCTCTTCCGCTGAGCCCGCGGCTCGAGCGCGGATGCGTTGACCGGAACGAACGGGCGCGACCGCGGCTCGCCGAACGAAATCGGCTTCGTCACGTTGATCGGGACTGCGAACGGCCTCGATCCGTACGGGGCGGAGGGGCTTCCGCTCCGCAATCATTCGGGGCTGTCCGATGTCCGCTCGTCTGTCGGCTGTGGCTTCATAACCACCCACACATAGCAAGAAGCCGGCCACGAAAACCTCGCCGTTTAACCTCATTCTGACCGTTAGTTACTGTAGGGCGACTAGATCAACCCGGATCGGTACGCCCGAAAACATCGGTATCGGAATACCGATTTCTTCAGCTAAAATCGGTAGGAATGATCCGAGTCTGTCTGGGAATCGACGAAGCCGCTGTCGGCGACCGCGTGGCGGCCCTTCTCGCGCGGCGGGGGATCGAGCCGGAAATCGCTCAGGGCTTCAAGGCCACCGGCGAGAAGATCGCCGAAGGCGACTACGATCTTCTCCTTCTCGAGCGCGTTCTCCTCGGGGAGGACCCCTCCGCGTCGCTCGAGGCGCTTCCCGAGCATCCGGCGGTCGTCGTCCTCAGCGCGCAGGATCTTCCCAGGGAGCGTGCCGAGCTCATCTCGGCCGGCTCGCTCGCCGTCCTCTGGCTCGGTCTCGAGGACGAGGTGTTGAGCGCCGCTCTCGCCTCGCTCGCGAACCGCGACCGGAGCTCCGCGCGCCGCGCGCCGCTCGAAGCTCGACGACTTCGCATCCACGAGCCCCTCGATGCAGAGATTTCTGAGACTCGCCCGCCGCGTGGTGAAAGGCGAGAGCGCCCTTCTCATCCTCGGCGAGACCGGCGTCGGCAAGGAACGCCTCGCGCGCTCGATCCACTCGGAGAGCCCGCGCTCCGGCGGGCCCGTTCGTCACCGTCAACTGCGGAGCGCTTCCCGGAGAGCCTCCTCGAAAGCGAGCTCTTCGGTCACGAGGAGGGCGCTTTCACCGGCGCGGTTCGCGCGCGCCGCGGATACTTCGAGCTCGCGCACCGCGGAACCATCTTCCTCGACGAGATCGGCGAGATGCCGCTGCACCTCCAGGTGAAGCTTCTGCGCGTCCTCGAGGACAAGAGCATCCAGCGAGTCGGAAGCGAAAAGCCGATCGACGTCGACGTTCGCATCATGGCCGCGACCAATCGCGACCTGAAGAAGCGAGATGGAGGCGCAACGCTTCCGCGCCGACCTCTACTACCGGCTCGCGGTCGTGACGCTCACCGTTCCGCCGCTTCGCGAGCGGCGCGAGGACATCCCGGAGCTCGCCCGCGGATTTCTCGATCGCATCCGCCGTCAGCTGGGAAGGCCGGTGACACGCTTTCATCCCGATGCCATGGAAGCGCTTCATCCGCCACGACTGGCCCGGGAACGTGCGCGAGCTCATCAACGTGATCGAGCGGGCGGTCCTTCTCGCTCCGGAGAACGAGATCCGGGTGAGCGACTTTCGGGGGGGCGAAAGCTGGGCGGAGTCCGTGGAGGAGCGGCCGCCGACGGAGCGCGCTCCCCGACCGCTTCGAGCACCAATTCGATCGGCCTCTCGCCGAGGCCCGCGAGGAAGTGTCGTCCGCGTTCGAGAAGGACTACCTGGAGCACGTCCTGTCGCGGCTGCCGGGGGCGGGTGGGTGAAGCGGCGCGGAGATCGGGTGTGAACGAGCGGACTCTCTACGCGATGATGCGGCGGCACGGCCTTCGCAAAGAGGACTTCCGCGGGAGTTCGGGCTAGAATCCCACCGCATGCCGATTCTCGACCTCTTCCGCAGGAAGAGCGCCCCGAAGAGCCTTCTGGAAAGCGCGTTCCAGGGAGACTCTCGAAGCCGTGCGCGGGATGCTTCTGAGCGGCGCTCACGTCGAGGAACGAGGGCCGCAAGGCGCGACGGCGCTCATGCTCGCCTCTCAGGAAGGCCACACGCAGGTGGCGCAAGCGCTCCTCGCGGCGGGAGCGAACGGAAACGCGCGGAACGCGCTGGGCGTCACTCCCGTCGGGCTCGCCGCGTTCGGCGGACGCGACGAGACGCTCGCGGCGCTCCTCGATGCGGGTGCGGACCTCGAGTCGAAGGACCGCAAATCGGGAACCGCTCTGATGATCGCCTGCGAGAACGGCCGGCTCTCGACGGCGCGCTTGCTTCTCGAACGAGGCGCGAGCCCGACCGCGGTCAACGACGACGGGCACACCGCGCTCACCCTTGCCGTCAGAGGATCCAAAGTCGACGTGGTGGAGCTCCTTCTCGAGTGCGGCGTCTCGCCGGATACCCCCGACCGTGACGGAACCCGTGCCCTCATGCTCGCGGCCGAGGCGTCGGACCTCGACATCGCGAAGCGTCTTCTCGATGCCGGTGCCTCCGTCGACGCGCGACGGCTCGACGGCGCGACCGCGGTCCTCATCGCGAGCTCGGTCGGAAAATCGGCAATGGTGGACCTGCTCCTCGAAGCCGGCGCCGATTTCGAGTCGAGGGACTCCCACGGGCTCACTCCCTTTCTCAAAGCCGCCATGTACGGACACGGTGAGTTGGTCGAGGACCTCGTTACGCGCGGCGTCGCCATCGACCAGCGCGACAACCTCCGCCGGACGGCGTTGATTCTCGCGTCGACCGGCGGGCACCTCGAGATCGCGCGCCTCCTTCTCTCGCGCGGCGCCGATTGCGATCTCCAGTCGGAGAACGACTGGACCGCGCTCATGGCCGCGGCCCACGGCGGCTACCGCCCCTTGGTCGAGCTTCTTCTCGAGCGAGGAGCCGAAGTTGACCTCCGCAACGCAGCGGGCGAGACCGCCCTCTTGAAGGCGGCGGAGGAGGGGCATACCGACGTGGTGGAGGTCCTCGCTGCCGCTTCCGCGGACGTCGGCGCCACGGATCTCCGCGGAAGGACCGCTCTCGCTGTCGCCGCCGAGCGCGCTTACGCCGATCTCATGGCGGCGCTCTCGCGCCTCGGCGCCTCGCTCGATCCCGAGAGTGCGCGCCGACTCCTCGAGAACGCCGAACGAAACGGCTGGACCGACATCGCCGAGCTTTTGCGCAGAATGCCTGAAAGGAGCTGAGTATCGTGATGGCTTTCCCCAAACGGACCGTCTTCGCCGCCGTCTGCCTCGGTTTTCTGGCCGCTCTCGGCCATGCCGAGGAGTCGGAGAGCGATCTCAAAGGGTTCCTCTCCGACGAGATCGCCTCGGCCCGCGAGTGGGAGGAGCGCTTCCGCGCCATCCCGAGTCCGGCGAACCTTCGCGAGTACATGCGATACATCACGGAGGAGCCGCACATCGCGGGCCTTCCCGGAAGCAAACGGGTCGCGGACTACGTCCTCGCGAAGTTCCAATCGTTCGGACTGAACGCGTGGATCGAAGAGACGCAGGCGCTGATGCCTCTTCCCGACCGAGCGGCATCTCGAGCTCGTGGCACCCGAGTCGTACGTCGCGAAGCTCGCAGAGCCGGCGATCTCCGAAGACAAGGACTCCGCCGATCTCGACTCGCTTCCCACCTACAACGCCTACGCCGGTGACGGCGACGTCGAGGCGCAGGTCGTTTACGTGAACTACGGAACGCCCGAAGACTACGACGAGCTCGACGAGATGGGGATCGACGTCCGCGGGAAGATCGTCATCGCGCGCTACGGGCGGAGCTGGCGGGGGATCAAGGCGAAGCTCGCACAGAGTCATGGCGCGGTCGGCTGCCTCATCTACTCCGACCCGCGGGACGACGGCTACTTCGAAGGCGCGACCTACCCGGAAGGGCCCTTCCGGCCCGAGCACGGCGTGCAGCGCGGCAGCATCATGGACATGCCGGTCCATCCCGGCGATCCGCTGAGCCCCGGATTCGGCGCGAAGACGGACCAGCGCCGGCTCGAGATTGCGGAAGCGAAGACGCTCATCAAGATTCCCGTCCTTCCCATCTCCTACGGCGACGCGCTTCCGTTCCTCCGGAACCTGCGCGGGAAAGTCGCGCCGGAAGAGTGGCGGGGCGCCCTTCCCATCACGTATCACATCGGGCCCGGGCCCTCGAAAGCCCGGCTCAAGCTCGCGCTCGAATGGAAATCGCGGCCGCTCTACAACGTGATCGCGAAGATCGACGGAACGCTCTTTCCCGACGAATGGATCATCCACGGAAACCACCACGACGCGTGGAACAACGGCGCCGAGGATCCGACGAGCTGGAAACGTGGCTCTCATGGAGACGGCGCGAGGCTTCGCCGAGCTGGTGAAGCAGGGATGGAAGCCGAAGCGGACCATCGTCTTCGCTTCCTGGGACGGTGAGGAATGGGGCCTTCTCGGCTCGACGGAGTGGGCGGAGACCCACAAGGCGGAGCTGATGGAGAAAGGTGTCGTCTACATCAATAGCGACAGCAGCGGGAAGGGCTGGCTCGGGATGCAGGGAAGCCACACGCTGCAGGAGCTCCTGAACGACGTCGCCCGCACCGTCCAGGACCCGGTTCGAGGCGTGAGTCTCTGGGAGGCGGCCCGCGCGAACGCCCTCGAGGAGGCGGACGACGAGGAGAAAGCCGAGATCGAGAAGAGCGAAGATCTCCGCATCGGCGCTCTGGGATCGGGATCGGACTACACCGCCTTTCTCGATCACCTGACGGTCGCTTCTCTCAACCTCGGATTCGGCGGCGAGAGCGACGGTGGGATCTATCACTCGAACTACGACTCGTTCGACTGGTACACGCGCTTCTCGGACGGCGAGTTCGTCTACGGACGCGCGCTCTCGCAGGTGATCGGGACCACCATGATGCGCCTCGCGAACGCGACCATACTCCCCTTCAACTTCGTCGACCTGGCGGACACCATGGATCGGTACGTGGTGGAGATCGAGAAGTCGCGGGAGAAAGCGAAGGACGCTCCCGAAATCGACCTCGCTCCGGTGAAAGGGGCGATTGAACGGCTGCGGGAAGCGGGAAAGGCCTACGAGGCGGCGCTCGCCTCTTTGGGAAGCGTCAGCACCCAGGCGCTCGAAGCACAGCCCGAGCTCCGGAGCCTCAACCGGCTTCTCTACTCATCCGAACGGCGTCTCGCGAACGACGAGGGGCTCCCCAAGCGCGAGTGGTTCCGCCACCAGATCTACGCGCCCGGCCTCTACACCGGTTACGGCGTGAAGACCATCCCCGGCATCCGTGAGGGAATCGAAGAGGAAGCCTGGGAAGAAGCGAAGTACTACGTGAAGGTCGTGGCCGACGTGGTGGGATCCCTGGTAGCCCAGGTGGACGAGGCGAGAGCGCTCCTCGGCACTCTGCAGAACTAGATCTTGACCTCGACCCCGGTGGGACAGCTCACGCCGGTGCCGCCGAGACCGCAGTAGCCTCCCGGGTTCTTCGAGAGGTACTGCTGGTGGTACTCCTCCGCGTAGTAGAACTCCGGCGCATCGACGATCTCGGTCGTGATCGTTCCGTAGCCTTCGGCCGAGAGCCGCTTCTGGTACAAATCGCGTGAAGCTTCCGCGAGCCGCTTCTGCTCCGGCGTGAACGCATAGACACCGGAGCGGTACTGCGTTCCGAAGTCCGCGCCCTGCCTCATCCCTTGCGTCGGGTCGTGGCTCTCCCAGAAGACTTTGAGAATCGTTTCGTAGGAGATTCGCTTTGGATCGAAGACCACCAATACGACTTCGTTATGCCCGGTAAGACCGGTGCAGACTTCCCGATAGTTAGGGTTGGGAGTGATGCCGCCGGCGTAGCCGACGGCCGTCGTGTGAACGCCGGGAAGCTTCCAGAACGCCTTCTCCGCGCCCCAGAAGCAGCCCATGCCGAAGAGTGCCTTCTCCGTGCCGGCAGGAAACGGAGGTGTAATCGGTGTTCCGAGAACGTGGTGACGCCCGGTGATGGACATCTTCTCCGAACGACCAGGAAGCGCCTCGCTTGCGGTGGGAATGTCGAGCTTCTTCATGCCCGAAGTCTGGCTCGCGCGTGAAGTCGCAAGCGCAACTGCCGGCTGAGCAACTGAGAACCGAGAACTGGTTGTTAGCGAAACCCGTCCCTCGCCCGGATCTTCGCGTCGAGAAAATCCGCGAGAGGCACCTTGAGGAGATCGGAGATCTTCCTCACGATGTATTCCTCACTCGCGACGAGCTGAGCGTCGGCGAAGACCACCTGCCAGAGGCACTGCACGAGGGCCTTCTTCTGCTCCTTCGTGTAGTTCGCGTCGATGAGACCGGTGAACTCGTAGAGCCGCTTCGACTGCCGCACTTCGTCCTCGGCGAAACGGATGACCGCCACCGCCTCGTCCTCGGAGAGGCCCATCATGCGCCGCACCGCGCCGAGGACCGCCTTGAACTCGTCCGCGCGAAGATCGAAATCGCAGCGGGCCGATTCCAGGAGGAGCACGGCGGTCGCGAGCTGGAGCTGGCGATCGGTGACTCGCGGACCGATCGCGGCCGGCGACGAGCCGTCGGTCTGGGGCTTCAGCTTCCGCTCGAAGAAAACCTGGATGGTCTGCGAGAGCGACTGCTCGAGCTCCGCCCGAAGCTCGGGCGAGAGAATCTCCATATTTCAATTGTCAGACCCGGTCCGGAGGACGTCAAACCCGCCTTCGCCTGGCTTCGGCGGGGCTCGCCGTAGCAAAGCGGAGGCGGCTATTCCGAGCGGAGCGAGCCGAGGAGCGGCGTGCGCCATACGAAGCGACCGCGGCGAGAGACGCGAGAGTCCCGGCGGCGACGACCGCACCGAGAAAGACGGCGCCGGCCCCCGAGCCGAAGCTCCACCCGCGCTCCTGAATCGCGGGAGCGATGGCGACGAGAGCCGAGAGCGCGCCCGAGAAAAGGCCGAGCGTCAGAAGGAGTCCGTTCTCGGCGAGGAGCAGCACTCCGATCGCGCGGGGCCGATAACCCACGGCTCGAAGAAGGGCGAGCTCCCGGCGCCGCTCGAACACGTTTCGCAGCACGATCGCGGCGAGTCCCAGCGTTCCGAGAAGGAGCCCCAGAGCGCCGAGACTCTGGAACGTCGACAGATAGGTGTTCTCGACGCGGTGGAACGAAGCGATCCTCGAGGCGGTCGTCGAGGCGTCCAGGCCGAAGTCGTCGAGCCTGTCCTCGAGAAGGGACTCCGCGCGCGCGACGTCACCGGGCGACGTCTCCACGAGGAAATAGCGAAAGCCCGACACCTCGGGGAAATGCCGGAGAAATCTCTCCTCGCCCATCAGAAGCTCGCTCTGAAAGACGCTGTCCCGGAGCATTCCGACGAGCCGAAGACGAAGCGGCAGCAGCACCCTCGCGCGACAGGACGAAGTCCTCGCCGAGGCCGAGATGCAGCACGTAGGTCATCGAGTTCTGATCGCCGATGACCGGAACCGCGCCGTCGACGAGCTCTCGTTTCAGAAGGAGCCACGGATTCGCCTTCTCCTCCGGAGTCTCCGCGAGCGTCGCGCCGAAGCGGAACCGGCCTTCTTCGAGGAAGTCGCCGGTGGGGGCGAGGATCCGCGGGCTCTGCGGGCGGTAGAGGTTGAGGCAGCTCGCATCGTCCCCGCTCCGGAGGCGGAAGGTCTGGACGGTCATGTCGACGAACTCGGGATCGGAGGGGTACGGCAGATTCGCCTCGCTTCGGCCCTCTTCCGTGTTGGGATCCCAATGGAGCGGAAGAAGCGACTCGGCCGCGAGAGCATAACCCCCGCCTCCCGAGGTTCGATCGAGTGCGTCGAGAGCGGACGGATCCTTCCGAAACGCTTCGACCGCCACGATGGTGAAGGTCGCGAACGCGATGAGAGCGATGGCGACGAGGCTTCTTCCTGGCCGGGCGGTCGCGTTTCGAAAGCCGAGCCGCGCGAGTGCTGCGGCCCCGGCGCCGAAGACGCCTCTTCTGCCGCCGCTGCGGAGCCAGATCCATTGAAAGCCAAGGAGAGCGGCGAGAAGGAGTGAGCCCGATCCAAAGAAGCCCAGCGCTTCGCCCACGAGAGACGCGAAGGACGACGACGAGCAAGAGAGCACTCGCGAGGAGACTTCCGGCCGAGAGCAAGACCGCGCGCCGAGAGGCTTTTCGCGACTCTCTCCCCCGTCGGCGCCACGTCACCGGCGAGAAGACTTCGAGCGGGGACGCGGGCGAGATAGCGAAGAGTCAGCCAGGTGGCGAAGAGCGCGGCGAGAATTCCGCCGGCGAGGCCTATCGCAAGCGACAGCGACGACACGTGGAGCGTCAGGAGACGGGTCCCCACGGCATCGACCCACCAGGTGCGAAGACCGTGCAGGATGAGAGCGGCGTATCCGAGGGCGAGGAGCGTGCCGAGAAGAGCTCCGACGACGGAAAGCATCAGGCCTTCGGCGAGGAAGAGGCGCCGCACGCGGGCGGGCGTGAACCCGGTCGCGAGAAGCGTCCCGATCTCTCGGTGGCGCTGCTCGACACCGAGCTTGAAGAAAAGCCCGCTCAAGAGCGCTGCCGCGGCCACCAGGAACCAGCTGAAGTAGACGAAGTACTGCCCGAAGTCGGTCGCGCCGCTCGCGGCCCGAAGACCCTCCTCCCGGACCGCGACGACGGTGAAGCCGAGCGCGAGCGGATCGAGCTTTTCCCGTAGAGCTCGCTCGAAAGCGGCCTTCTCATCCGGCGGGGCGACTCGAATCGACGTCACGTTTCCCTGGCGCACGGGCCAGATCTCCTGCCCTCGGGCGAGTGGAAGGAAGGCCTTGGGAGTCGTGCGGAACCGATCCCAGTAGTCCTCGTCCTTGTCGCGCACGCGGCGCAGGTCGACCGGAAACGGAGGCTCCCAGTCGGAAAGGTCGTCGGTCTCGGAGATCCCGGGATAGATCGGCGCGAGGTCGCGATCGCCGGCGATTCCGGTCATGGGGACGATTCCCTCGACGGTGAAGCTCGCCTCGCGGGTCTCGATTCGTCCCTCGTCCTCCCAGACGTAGAACTCCATCGTCAGGCGGTCTCCCGGACGCGCGCCGAGATCGTTCCCTGCCCAGTCGTTCAGGACGATGCCGTCCGGAGCCATGCCGCCCGGATAGCGGTCCGGCGCGACGGCCGCGACGAGCGAGTAGGGCGTCTCCCGATCTCCGACCCGAAGCGTGTTCGCGAGATAGGTGAAGACCGAGTCGGTCCGGAGCGAGAGCTCCGATGCCGCCGCCTCCACCGCCTCGACGATCGGCGGGGAGAGCATCAGTCCCGCCGACTCGACCGAGAGCTCGCCGGCGTTCGATGGCAGCGCACGCGAAGGGAGAGATCCTCCAGAGAGGCAGATTCCCGCAGAGCGGCAACGACTTCGTCTCGCGATAGCCCCTGGAGCAGGAGTGTATTGACTCGGCTCCGCCTGTTCGAGATCCCGCTGAAGCCGCGCGAGCGGAACGAAGATCGCCGAGACGCTTTCCTGACTGGGAGTAATCGAGAACTCCGGGAGACCCGTCTCGTTCAGGCCCGGCTGCGCGGTGAGACGAATCGTCCTTCCGACGTCCTCCTTCATCCCATGAAGAGATCCACGCGACACCTCGGAGGGCCTCTCCACCCTCAATAGGATGCCGTCGCCCTCCTGCGCTTCGAGCTCCGCTTCGAGACTCGCCGTCAGGAGAGCGCCGCGCGCGGACATCTCGGGCTCGATCGCGCCGTGGAACTTCCAGAACCTGCCGTCGACGCCGTAGACCTGGACCGACGGCTCGCCTCCGTCCGGTTCGCTCGTTCGTGACCATGCCCTCGAAACACGATGAGGGGCGCCGTTCCGGGTCGAATCTCCTCGGCCAGCGCCTCGCGAAAGAACCCGTTCGAGAGCACCGCCTGGTCGGTTCTTCCCAGCCGGCTCACGAACAGGTCGCGAAGACTTCCGCGCACCGAGTCGCCCACGAGAAGAGCTCCGGTCAGCACGCCGACCGCGACGGCGACCCCGGCGACGACCGCGAGGTTGCGTCCGCAGGTAGTAGCGTAGGTTGCTTCGGAGGAGCGACCAGAACGTCAACTGCTCAGTCGCGAACGCGCAGGAGGCCGTCCTTCATCTCCATCCGCATCGGGAAACGATCGGCGAGAGCCGCGCTGTGGGTGACGGTCAGGAGAATGCGCCCGTCGCGGAGGTCGGGGTCGAGGAGGAGGGACCCGATCGAGTCCGCGGTCGCGGAGTCGAGGTTTCCCGTCGGCTCATCGCAGAGGAGGAGCTTCGGCTCGCGAACGAGGGCGCGCGCGATCGAGACCCGCTGCTTCTCCCCCCCGGAGAGCTCCGCGGGCCGATGAGCGACCCGGTGCTCGAGGCCGACGCGCTTCAGAAGCGCTTCCGCGCGCGATCGGATAGTCGCGCCTTCGGCGCCACGAGCGTCGGCGCGAGAACGTTCTCGAGGACCGAGCATTGCGGAAGAAGGCAGTGGTCCTGGAACACGAACCCGACGCTCTGGTTGCGGAAGCGCGCGAGCTCCTCGGGCGCGAGCGCGAACGGATTCCTGCCGTCGAGAAGGATCGTTCCCGACGTGGGCTCGTCGAGAGCGCCGAGAAGAAAGAGAAGCGTGCTCTTGCCGCCGCCGGACGGGCCCCATGATCGAGAGCGCGTCGCCGCGAGCGAGCGTCGAGCGTGATTCCGCGAAGCACCGGGAGCGGTCCCGCGGGGGTCTCGTAATCCTTGACGAGATCCCGAACCTCGAGCGACACCGTTTTGAGGCGCCCTCAGCCTTCCTGGTACGCGCGCGCCCGGAAGAGGAAGTCGATGATGCTGCCCTCGTGCGGCTGGAGCCAGTTGAGCTTGATGGTGGGGACCGGACCGATGTTCAGCCGGTCGATGTGGACGGCGTCGAGAAGCCGCCTCTGGAGCTTCGGGTTCGACGGTGATGCCCGTCCCGACGAGCGTCGGCCCGATGGCGTCGACCATCTCGTCTTGCGGGCAGCGAACGACGGAGACGAACGGAAACATGTACTCCTTGTTCGCGAGCCATCTCTGCGGCGAATCGCAGTGGATGACCGTCGGCCGCAGGTAGTCGCAGCGCTCGCGCTTCACCAGGCGCGCTCCGGAATCGCCGCGGTGCTTCGGCGGTCACTTCGACGACGCCCTCCTCCTTCAGGTGCTGGTCGATCTCGCTCGAGATGGCGTCGGCGACACCGGGCACGGTAAAGGCGGCGAGCGCGCTCTTGGGATCTTCCGGTGGCAGCGGTGCCACCGGCCCGAGCCTCTCGGCGAGAGCCTCGGCGATCGCTTCGGTGTGGCGCGACGCCCAGATACCGGAGCAGCTGATACAGCTCCGGCCGCTGTTGACGAAGACGCTCTCCACCATCATGTCGAGATACTTCTCCCAGTCGTCGACCACGTCGTCTCCGAGGAGAATCTTGCTGAAGCCGGGACCGTGCGGCTGCACCTTCGGATCGTGGCGATACCTCTCGACCGTCGGCGCTCCCGCCGAAGATGAGGCTTCGCGGGCAGCTCGCGAGAACCGCCGCGCCGATATCTCCGAGACCGGGATAGATCGAGATCGCCTCGCGAGGAACGCCCGCCTGGAAGAACGCCTCGCTCATGCGATACGGCGTCCACGGCTCCTGCGGACCGGGCTTGAACACGAGGCCGATCTGGAGAGGAATCACCGGAAGCCAGAGCGTGTGGACGCCGGGAGAGTTCGAGGGGAGCACGAGACCGAGGACCGGCGTCTGCGCCTGATAGCTCAAGGGCACGCCGCGCGCCTCGACCCCGCGGCCTTCCGCGAGGATGCGAAGGTCGAGGCCCCGGGTGAGGGCGTCGAGAACCTCGTCCATGCGGGTGAGGACGAAGTGGTTCTTCTGCATGTTCGCCCGGCACATGTGCTCCGGAAGACCGGTCGTCGCCGACTGGTACTTCACGAAGTCCGCGGGACCCTGGGTACCGTCGCCGAGAGGAAGCTCCGCCTCCATGTAGAGGTCGGCCGCCTTCTTCACCATCGAGAGAAGATCCTTCGGCGGAATCTCTCGCAGCACCTCTCGCGCGCGCTCCGCCTTCCGCAGGTCGCGGGCAGACCAGTCCCGCGTTCGCAAGGCTCACCTCGGCGAGCTTCTCACCGGTCGCGAAGTGAACGACGCTGTCCTTCTCGAGGCTGTCGTAGGGTTGTCCCCATCGGAGCGCTGGGATCTGGAGCATCTAGTAGACTCCAACCGTGGTCGTCGCCGCGAGCTTCGCGAAGGGTCGCACCCCGCTGACGCCGTCCCAAGGATAGGCCTCGTAGGGCCGCTCGCGCTCCCCCTCGTCCCGCTCGAGGAATCCGGGAACGAAAAACTCCTTGGTGAGCGTCGTGAGCCGCACCCGGCCGGTCTTCCCGTAGTCGACGACCGTGGTGCCGTCTTCGGGATTCACGACCTCGACGACCGCGCGGGGCTGCGGGGCGTAGTAAGTGATCTTGTAGCCGTCTTCCGGCCCGACGGGCTTCGAAGCGGCGAGCCCCATCAGCGTGTTCCCGTAGGTCGGCGTGATGTAGACGCCATCGAGGAGCTCTTCGACGGCGAAGCGGGTCCACTGCGGCGTGAACTCCGTTCCGCCGGAAAAGACGCCGAGGACGCCGAGAGCCTTCAGCGAAGTAGCCCTCGTCCTCGAGCCGCAGGCAGAGCGCCTCGAGAAGCTTCGGGGTCGCGAAGACGCACTTGATGTCGTGGCCCGCCTTGAGAATGGTCACCGCCTGATCGATCACGTGCTTCTTGTAAGCCTCGAGGTGCTCGGTCCAGCCCCGGTCGATGAGCTTGATGACCCATCGCGGATCGAGGTCGACGCAGAACGCGATGCCGCCGCGGTACTGGGCCAGGTGCTCGACGGCGAGCCGGAGACGCCTCGGGCCCGACGGACCCAGCATCAGCCAGTTCGATCCTCGCGGGAAGCGGTCCTCGGGAAGCGTCTCGCTGAAGAGCTCGTAGTCGACGCGGAAGTCGTCGATGGAGACCCGGCTCTTCGGAATGCCGGTGGTTCCCCCGGTCTCGAAGACGAAGATCGGACGGTCCTGGTAGGCCTTCGGCACCCAGCGGCGCACCGGCCCGCCGCGGAGCCACCCGTCCTCGAAGATGGGAAACTTTCTCAGGTCATCGAAGCCCTTCACGTCCTCGCGGGGATCGAAGTCGAGCTTGGAAGCGAAGTCGAGCCAGAAAGGGGTCCCGCTCTCGGGGTCGAAGTGCCAGCGCACGATCTCGCGAACGTGAGTGTCGAGTTTCTTCTTGGCGTCGTCGATCCGCTGTTCCAGGCTCAATGCGACAGCACTCCTGCTTGCTGGTTTTCCTTGTCCCGCAAAGGCTGGCCCTTCGCGAGCTTCTCGAGCGCACCGCACCGTTTCGCGGGCCATGCGCTCGACTCCGAAGTGGCGCCGCACGCCTTCCTGCGCCCTCCGGCCGAGCTCGCGCCGCGCGCGCGGGTCGACCACCAGGCTCCGCGAGGGCGTCGGCGAGCTCGCGATTGTCGCCCGGGCGCACGAGCTTCCCACCGCCGGTGGTTTCCAGCACCTCGGTGAACGTTCCATGCCTCGGCTGCACCGCGGGGACGCCGGCGGCCATCGCCTCGAGAAGCGAGAGTCCTTTCGACTCCACGTAGTCGGTCGGGACGGAAACGATGTCGATCGATCGCAGGAAATCGATCTTCGCGCCGCGATCGAGTGTCCCGTGGTAGCGGTAGTCGCCCGCGAGCCCGTCCGCGCGGAGCTCGTTCTCGAGGCGAGCGAGATAGGCACGATGCTCGCGTCCGAGATAGCCCGCGACCTCGAGCCGCGTCGGCGGGAAGATCCTTCCGCTTTCGCAGGAGTCGGTAGGCCTCGACCAGGTTGTGAAGCCCTTTCTCCGGAGCCACGCGGGCGAAGTAGCCGATGACCACCGGCCCGCCCTCTTTCTCGACGCGCGCCTTCGAAGCCCTCGAGATTGATCCCGAGAGGCACGACGGCCATCTTCGAGCTCGGGATCGAGAGAAGCTCTACCCATATACGACGCGTAGTACTCGCTCACCGCGAGAAACCCGTCGACGAACCGCACTTCCTCCTGGATGAGCCGGATCGCTTCCTTCCGCTGGGCGGCAGGCATTCCGTCGAGGAACAGGTCCTCCCCCTGAAGGGTGACCGCGATCGGGGAGACCGAGCGCCGCTCGGAGCGGGCGCGCGAGCGCGATCATGAGCGAGTTCGGGAGCAGCACCACGTCGGGACGCGGCAGAAGGAGAACGCCTTCGACGAGCTTCTCCACTTCCTTTCGCTGGAAACCATCCTCGCCCTTCAACGTGGAAACGGTGAGATCCGCGAGCCGCTCGGGATCGGTCGAGACCGAAAGGCGGCTGAGGAGCTTCATCACCGGGCGGGAATCGAAAAGGCGGTCGATGAAGCGCGGCGTGCGGCGGAAGAAAGGCATCACCTGCTGGAGGTAAACGTTCACGCCGCCGTAGAGGACGCGCCGCTCGCTCACGTTCGGCTCATCGGTCCGCGTCGGCGTGTAGATCGGCACGAGCGTCACTTCGTGGCCCTGACGCATGAGCTCTCGGGCGAGAGCGTTGTCGCGAAGACAGCTGCCGCAGTACATGTTCGCGGCGCCGGCGGTGATGGCGAGAATCCTCAAACGCGCTCCAGGAACGCCGATCATAGTGTGCCGATTCGGGGCTCGCAACCTGAGTGAGCGGTTTGACAGGGCGGAAGCCCGGGCCTAGGCTGGGCGTGAGATGACGGCAGCGGCGCTCTTCCTCGTTCTGCTTCTCCAGGAGCCGACCCTGGAAGAGGGACCGTCCGAAAAGAAGCGCATCGACCTCGATTTCTCGGACCAGTACAAGAACCTATCGGCCGATCTCGAGAAAGCCCTTCGATGGAAGAAGCTCTTCGGGATCTTCGGAATTTCGGAAGTGCACATCTTCCCCGGGCACGAGTCGGGTCCGTACCTCGGGCCGCCCCTGCGGATCTGGGGGAATGGCTTCTCGACGAGCATGTGGCGCGACCCGGTGACGGGCTGGCCACTGCAGTAAGAGCGACGAAAGTCCCTAGTCCGTCGCGCCTTCGAGGAACGCTTCCATCACGACCGACTCCGGTCCGTTCTCGGTGCAGACGGCGTAGGTCGAGTCCTTCCCGCCGTACATCGTGACTCCCGCGTACTCGCCCTTGGCATTGAGCGCGTAGAAGCTCAGCCCGAATGCGGGAAGACCGCGCTCGTTCAGGAGCCGCTTCTCGACGGTGTTGGCCTTCACCCGCCGGAGCGCTTCCATCCCGGCGTCCTTCGGGTGCTTGCCGCGGCGCATCTCCTCCACGACGAAGAACGAGGAGAGATTGTAGAGGTTCGCTTCGCCGCGTCCCGTCGAGCCGGCGGCGCCGACCGAGCCGTCGACGTAGAGGCCGGCGCCCAGGATCGGTGAATCCCCCACCCGCCCCGGAATCTTCCAGGCAAGCCCGCTCGTGGTCGTCACTCCGCAGATGTCGCCGTTCGGCGCGATCCCGTCGCAGTTGATGGTCCCGAAAAAGTGGTTCGGATCGATGAGCCCGTCTCGAACCATGGAAAGCCCGGCTTCGAGCGAGGCATCGGCGCGCTTCTTCGGGATCGAGATAGTGCTCCGGGTCGATCCGCCGCTTCCACTCCAGCCAGAGCTTGCGGGATTCCGGCGTATTGAGGTCATCCTCGACCTTGAAGCCCATGTTCCGCGCGAAGATCCTGCGCGCCCTTGCCCACGAGGAGATGATGATCGGTGTCCTCGAGCACCGCTTTCGCGACGAGCGACGGAGTGCGGACTCCCTCGATCCCCGCGACGCCGCCCGCCCGTTTGGTCGGTCCGTGCATGCAGCAGGAATCGAGCTGCACGACGCCGTCCGCGTTCGGAAGGCCTCCGTAGCCGACGCCCATGTCCAGAGGATCGAGCTCCGGGAGGTTCACGCCGGCGACGAGCGCATCGAGCACGTCCTTGCCTTCGGTGATCATGCGGAAAGCGAGGGCGACCGCCGTTTCCTTTCCGCCGTTCTTGTAGACGTTACCGTTGCCGGAGGCGATGACCACGGGCTTCACCGTCTTCTGCAGCAGCAGCGTGGGCGAGGACGCGAGGGCCGACCGCGTCGAAGCGGCGGCGAGACCGGCGGCGGCGCCGGTTTTGACGAATTCACGGCGGCTCAGTTTCTTTCCCATGATCTTGGAACCTCCTGCTCGAGGCAGGATCATATCAGATAAAGACCTCGACCTTCCCCTGCGTCTTGAGCGTCTGGATCTCGGTCTCGATCCGCTGCTGGAGACTGCGCCGTTTCAGGAACTCGTCGATTCGCCCCTCCACTTCCTCGTAGGGCATCAAACCGGCGGAGCGTTTCTCGTGGAGCTTGATGATGTGAAAGCCGAAATCGGTCTCCACCACCGGGCTGATCTGACCGGGAGCGAGGGCGAGCGCCGCGGCCTCGAACGGAGGAACGGTCTGACCCGGGGACATCCAGGGGAGCTCGCCTCCGGAGTCTTTCGAGCCGGGATCGTCCGAGTTTTTCCGAGCGAGCTCGGCGAAGTCCTGCCCCGAGTCGAGCATGCTGCGGATGCCGCCGGCCTTCTTCCGCGCCTCCTCCTTCACTTCCGGCGTCGAGTCCTGCTCGACCAGGATCAGGATATGAGCGGCGCGGAACTGATCCGGGCGCTGCATCTGCGCGGAATTCTCATCGTAGAACTTCTTCTTCTCGTCCGCCGTCACGACGATGGCGGGAAGGAACTCGCTCTCGATGAGCTTCTGGATCGCGAGCTCTTTCTTGAGCTCGAGCTTCAGGTCCTCGAGCGTGAGTCCCTGGGCTTCGAGCGCTCTCGCGAGCTCCATTTCCCCTCCGAACCGGCCCTTCTGGGACTCGACCTCGGCGTCGACTTCCTGGGCGGTCGGAACCAGCCCCTTCTTCTCGACCGACTGGTAGAGGAGCTCGCCGTCCACCATGTCGCCCAACACGCGCTGATAGAAATCCGCTCCCACTTGCTGCGGCGCGATCTGGCCCTTGAGGGCCTCCGCGCGGTTCATGAGCGCCGTCCGGGTGATCTCGGTTCCGTTCACCTTGGCCACGATTTCCGGAAACTCGGGGGGAGTCGTGGTAGGTTGCGTCGTCGGCTGCGCCTGGACCAGAAGCGCGCTCGAGAACATCCATATCGACATGAAAACGTTCGACATGAGGCCATACTAGCATGTTCTTTCGGCGCGTCTTTCTGCCCTTCGCGGTCGGTTATTTCCTCTCGCAGTGGTTCCGCTCCGTCAACGCCGTCGTCTCGGCGGATCTCATCAACGAGCTCTCTCTCGACGCCTGGACGGTCGGCCTTCTCACCAGCGCCTACTTTCTCGCCTTCTCGATCGGTCAAATCCCGGTCGGAGTGGCCCTCGATCGGTTCGGGCCCCGACGAACGGAAAGCTTCCTTCTGCTCTTCGCGGCCGCGGGAGCCCTCGTCTTCGCGCGTTCCGAAGGGACGCTCGGCCTCATGGTCGGAAGAGGTCTCATCGGACTCGGCGTCTCCGCATGTCTCATGGCGTCCTTCCACGCCTTCGTCCTCTGGGCGCCGCCCGCGCGCGCGCCGCTCCTCAATGGCGCGGCGATGGCGGTCGGAGCGATTGGGGCGCTCTCGGCGACCGCGCCCGTCGAATGGGCCCTCTCCTACGTGACGTGGCGGGAGCTCTTCACCGCGCTCGCCGTGGTCACGGTCGCAGTCGCGCTCTTCGTTCGTCTGCTCGGCGCCTGATCCCGAAACGCGCGAGGCAGTAAGCCTGCGAGAGACCGTCCGCGGCCTCAGGCAGGTCTATGCGAGCCGGATCTTCTGGAGTGTCGCTCCCCTCTCCGTCACGCAACAGGGGACCTATCTCGCGATCCAGAGCCTCTGGGCGGGTCCCTGGCTTCGCGACGTGGCGGGGTTCGGACGGGCCGATGTGGCGAGCCGCCTCTTCACTCTCGCTCTCTCGATGGCGATCGGATTTCTCGGAATCGGCTTCGTCGCGGAGCGAATCGGGCGGCGGGGAGTCGCGCCGGAAGGAGTCCTGACGGTCTGCGCGACGGCATTTCAGGTGGTCCAGGGCGCCATCGCTTTCGGCTTCCTCGCGGCGCCTCGGCTCCTCTGGATCGCGTTCGGGCTCTTCGGCGCCTCGGGTATGCTGAGCTACGTCATCCTCGTGCGGCGCTTTCCGAAGGACATGGCGGGGAGAGTGAACGCGTGCCTGAACGTGCTCGTGTTCGCGGCCGCCTTCGCCATTCAGGCGGCGATCGGGGCCATCATCGCCTGGTGGTCGCCCGGGAGGGATTTCTCGACCGAGGGCTACCGCGTCGCCTTCGGCTCGGCCCTGGCTCTCCAGACGATCTCGCTCGTCTGGTTCCGAGCTCGCTTCACGCGAAGCGAGACATCCGCACAGGAAGCCGCCTAGCGCCCCAGGAGCCCGGACGCTCCTCGAAGACGCCGGCGCATGGCGTCTCGCAGAACCGGCATTTGCCGCCGCGAGGTTCCATTCGCCGAGCTCGTACCAATCCCTCTCGACGAGCGTTCGCCCGCAGCGGTGACAATAGGTGCTGCCGCCCTTCGGATCGTGGACGTTGCCGGTGTAGGCGTAGCGGATCCCTTTCTCGATCGCAATGGAGCGCGCCCGGGTCAGCGTCGAGGGCGGAGTCCGGGTCTTGTCGAGCATGCGGTAGTCGGGATGGAATGCCGTGAAATGAATCGGCACGTCCGGACCGAGTCGTGATACCACCCACTCCGTCATCGCGTGGAGCTCTTCCTCGGAGTCGTTCTCGCCGGGGATCAAGAGCGTCGTGATCTCGAACCAGACGCTCGTTTCGTGCCGGAGATACTCGAGCGTCTCGAGGACGGGCGCGAGATGTCCCGCGCAGATCTCCTTGTAGAACCGTTCCGTGAATCCCTTCAGGTCGACGTTCGCCGCGTCCATGTGCCGATAGAGCTCCCGGCGCGGCTCCTCCGTCATGTAGCCCGCGGTGACCGCCACGCTCTTGACTCCGGCCTCCCGGCAGGCGTCGGCGACGTCGACGGCGTACTCGAGAAAGATGACGGGATCGTTGTAGGTGAAGGCGACGCTCCGCGCTCCGAGCTTCCCGCGCGGCGCGGGCGATGGCTTCGGGGCTCGCGGAGTCCGAAAGTCGGCTTACTTCGCGCGACTTGCTGATGTCCCAGTTCTGGCAGAACTGACAGGCGAGATTGCACCCGGCGGTTCCGAAGGAGAGCACGGAAGTCCCGGGGAGAAAATGGTTGAGGGGCTTCTTCTCGATGGGATCGATGCAGAACCCGCTCGAACGGCCATAGGTGGTGAGAACGACTTCGTCCCCTTCCCGCGCGCGGACGAAACACATTCCGCGCTGGCCTTCCTGGAGCTTGCAGAACCGCGGACAGACGTCGCATTGCACGCGTCCGTCTTCGAGCCGGTGCCAATACCGCGTGGGGACGACTGAGGCGACCTCCCCGTTCATTTTCGATCGAATTATAGTCCGGCTATGATGAGGTATGGCGCTGCCCGTAACCAAAGAAGACAGGGAAGGCTTCTTCCGTCGCTTTTTGTCGGGACTCTCCTTTCCCAAGGTTTTCCTCCTGCTTTCTGGACTTTTCTTCGTGGATCTCCTGATGCCGGACATGATTCCCTTCCTCGACGAGATGTTCCTCGGGGCGCTCACCGTGCTCTTCGGGATGTGGCGGGACCGGAAAGCCGCTCGCCCCGGCTCCGGCACGTGATCTCGCCCGAGCGGATCGAAGAGGCGCTCTCGGCGATCGACCCGATTTTCCTCGATTCGCCGCAGTTCCGAAGCGACGCGCTGAGCGACGCTCTCGGTGCCGACGTCAGCGTCAAGATCGAGTGCCTGAACCCACTGCGATCGTTCAAGGGGCGGGGTGCTTCGTACTTCACGCACTTGAACGCGGAAAGCGCGCCGCGTCCCTGGGTCTGCGCTTCGGCGGGAAATTTCGGCCAGGGTCTGGCGTTCGCCGCGCGGGCGCGCGGCATCCCACTCCAGGTCTACGCCGCCGAGACGGCGAATCCGTTCAAGGTCGCGCGCATGAGAAGCCTTGGAGCCGACGTGCGGCTCACCGGCCGCGACTTCGACTCCGCCAAGGAGACCGCTCGCGCCGACGCCTCCGAGCGCAGCGCGACCTTCGTCGAGGACGGCCGGGACGCCGCGATCGCCGAAGGCGCCGGGACCATCGGGGTCGAGATTCTTCGCGACGGGGGCCGCTTCGACACGGTCCTCATTCCGCTCGGCAACGGAGCACTACTCAACGGGATCGGCGTTTGGCTCAAGGAGCATTCGCCCCGGACCGCGATCGTCGGAGTCGCGGCCGAGCGCGCGCCCGCGATGGAGCGATCCTTTCGCGCGAAAAAGCCGGTGGTCCTCGACGAGCCCGTCGAGACGATTGCCGACGGCGTCGGAACGCGTGTCCCGATACCCGAGGCCGTCGCCACGATGCTCCAGGTTGCGGACGACGTCCTTCTGGTAAACGAGGAGGCGATCGGGGCCTCGATGGGCGTTCTCTTTCGGGAGCTCGGGATCGTGGTGGAAGGCGCGGGCGCGATCACGCACGCGGCGGCGGCGGCATACCGGGATCGCTTTCGCGGCCAGCGGCTCCTCCTCCTCATCGGAGGCGGAAACGCCGGCGAGCGGGACGTGAAGCGATACATCTTCGGAGGGTGAGATGGGCGAACGAGTGCGGCTTCGCGCCCCGGACGGCCACGAATTCGGAGCCTATCGCTCGCAGCCGGCGGACCGCCCTCGCGGCGGCATCATCGTGCTCCAGGAGATTTTCGGCGTGAACTCCCATATCCGGGACGTCGCGGACGGCTTCGCCGCCGAGGGTTATCTCGCGCTCGCGCCCGCTCTCTACGATCGCAGCTCGGTCCGGGACGTGGAGATGGGATACACGAGCGACGACATCGCCCGGGGGCGAGCGCTCCGCGAAGAGTTCTCCTGGGAGGATTCCGCCAAGGACGTCGAGGCGGCGATGACCGCCCTTCGCGGAGAGGGCCTCCGCGTGGGCACGGTCGGCTACTGCTGGGGAGGCTCCATCTCCTTCCTCGCCGCGGTGAGGCTGCCCCTCGACGGCGCGGTCATTTACTATGGGGGGCAGATACTCCCTTACGTGAAGGAGAAGGAGCGGTGTCCCCTTCTCATGCACTTCGGAAAGCGCGACGCCTCGATTCCTCCGAGCGACGTCGAGGCCATCCAGAGGGAGCACCCGGACGCTCTCGTTTACCAGTACGACGCGGACCACGGGTTCAACTGCGATCGCCGCGCGCAATACGATGAGGCCTCCGCCAAGCTCGCCCGGGAGAGAACGCTCGCGTTCTTCGCCGCCAACCTGTGAGCGCGCGTAGCGTCCAGCGCACGACAAAGACCGAAGCCAGGTCGGAGAACGGCATGGTCACCGCCATGCATCCTCTCGCCGCGGAGGCGGGGGTCGAGATCCTGGAGCGCGGCGGAAACGCCGTCGACGCCGCGATCGCGGCGGCGCTCGCGAGTGGCGTCGTCGAGCCCTTCATGAGCGGTCTCGGCGGCACGCTCTACGCCGTCGTGTATAGCGCTTCGTCCGGTGTAACTCGCACCTTCGACGGGACCGCCGTCGCACCTCGGCAGGCGCGAGAGGACATGTACGAGCTCGCCGGCCCGGGCGATCCGCGCGTCTCCGTTTATGGCTGGCGGCCGACCCGAAACGACGAATCCGAGACCGGCTTCCGATCCATCGCCGTTCCGGGCGCGGTCGCGGCGCTCGACGAGCTTCACCGCGCGCAGGCGACTCGCTCTTGGGAAGAGCTCGCGGCGCCCGCGGTGCGTCTGGCGGAGGAGGGATTCGGCATCGACGAGCACTTCTTCGCGCAGAGCGCGCTCTCGCGTCCGCGGCTGCGATCGTTCCCCGAGACCGTCGACGTCTACTATCGGACGGAAGCGCTCGACGAGCGACTGATGCAGCCCGCCCTCGCTCGGACTCTTCGCCTCGTTGCGCGGGAAGGCCCGCGGTCTTTCTACGAAGGCACGATCGCCGAGGAAATGGTCTCCTTTGTTCGCGCGAAGGGCGGAATCCTGTCTCTCGATGACTTCGAGAGCTATCGAGCGAGAGTGGTGGATCCGCTTCGCGGAACTTATCGGGGGCACCGCATCGAGACCCTCGGTGGACCGAGCGGAGGCCCTACCCTCGCGCTCGCTCTCGCCATACTCGAGGGGTTCGAGCTCGAGGCGAAGGCGTTTGACGACGTTACGCGTCTGCATCTCGTCGCGGAGACTCTCCGCATCGCTTTCCAGGATCGGTTCCGTTTCCTCGCCGACCCGGGAGCGGAGCGAGTCCCTCTCGAGGCTCTCGTTTCCCCCGGGTACGCCGCGGAGCGAAGGCGCTGGATCGATCCCGATGGAGCGCGAGTCGCTGCGATTGAAGACGGCGACCCGTGGAGATTCTCCGAGGTTCCTGCCCCCTCGGCCGTCCCGATTTCGAGAGAACATCCGGGACAGCACACCACTCACCTCAACACCGCCGACCGCGACGGCAATCTCGTGGCACTCACCGCGACGCTCGGCAACCGATTCGGTTCGGGTGTGACCGTCCCGTCTCTGGGTGTCCTTCTCAACGACGGCATGATGTGGTTCGACCCCGAGCCCGGCCGTCTGAATTCGATCAAGCCAGGCAAGCGAGCCCTTCATGCGGCGGCTCCGTCGATCGTTTTCCGGGGCTCGTCTCCTGTCCTCGCCCTCGGGTCTCCGGGGGCGCGAAAAATCATGAGCTCCGTCCTCCAGGTGCTCCTCAACTTCCTCGACCATCGCTTGGGTATCCAGGCCTCGATCGAAGCCCCACGACTGCACACGGAGGCGGCGCCGCCGCTCCTCGTCGAGTCGCACTTCCCGGAAGCCGTCCAGGACGGACTGCGCGCCCGCGGGCACGAAGTTCTATTAAAGAAGGAGGGGCTTCTGAGCTCCTGGTTCGGCCGGCCGAGCGGCATTCACGTCGATTCCGAGAACGGCTGCTATCGCGGAGGTATGGAGCCCTACCGCGTCGGGGTCGCCCTTGGCTATTGACGTCTATTTCACCGGACTTCGATGCACCCGGTGCCCGGAGCGCTATCCGGTCACCGCGGACCTCCTTCGCTGCCCTTCGTGCTCGAGCCTCCTCGATCCGTTCTACGACCTCGAGCGTCTTCGAGAGGACCTTCCCCATCTCCGCCTCGAGGAGCGCCTTCCCACGATCTGGAAGTGGAGGGAGCTTCTTCCCGTCCTCGATCCCTCGAAGATCGTCACCCTGGGCGAGGGTGGAAGCCCCTTCATCGATTGTCCGTCCCTCGCCGCGCGGATGCGCGTTCGACGCGTATTCGTGCTGAACGACGGATCCTCGATGCCCTCCGGCTCGCTGAAAGATCGCTCGGTCGCCGTCGCTGCCACGAAGGCGGTCGAGTTCGGGTATCCGGTCTTGAGCTGCGATTCCACCGGGAACAAGGCCGCCTCCGTCGCCGCTTACGCGGCGCGCGCCGGAATCGGGAGCGTCGTTTTCGTTCCGGCCGAAACGCCGCTTCCCAAGATCGCCCAGGCGCTCTTCTACGGCGCGAAAGTGATTCGCGTTCGCGGCCATTTCTCCGAGGTCAACGCTCTCTACCGGCGCCTTCTCTCGAGCGGCGAGTTTCGATGGTACGACTGCGGAACCGACAACCCGTATCGCTACGAGGGCAAGAAGACCTACGCCTACGATGTCGCGACGGCACTCGGCGACTCCTTTCCGACGAAGATCTTTCACCCCGCCGCGGGCTGCATGTCGATCGTGAAGATGTGGAAGGGCTTCGAGGAGATGAGAGAGCTCGGCCTCGCGCCGGGCTCACCCGCGCTCATCGCATGCCAGCCCGAGGCGTGCGCGCCCATCGTGAAAGCGTGGAAGGCGGGAGAGACATCCGTGAGCGCCGTCCCGAAGGGAAAGACCGTCGCGAGCGCCCTCGCCTTCGCCGACCCCGGGAACCTCGGAGACGCGACGCTCGAAGCGATACGCCGCTCGAACGGCCTCGCCGTCGCGGTTGCCGACGACGTCCTTCTCGACGCATGGAGGGACCTCGGCCGCCTCGGCATCTTCAGCGAGCCCTCGGGGGCGATCTCGCTCGCCGCCGCGCTCTCTCTCGCCCGGGAAGAACAGCTCGATCGCGAGGACGTTCTCGTCCTCAACGTCACCGGCACGGGCTTCAAGGACGTCGAGACCCTGTTCGCGAACGTCGAAGTCCCGACTAAGGTCGCCGAGAGCTTCGAAGAGATGGAAGCGGAGGCGAGGGCTTCAACCCCAAGTGAATTGAGAACTGGGCCCTTCAGTGAAGCCGTAGATCAGCGCGGTTTCATAGACTCTGTCGGTGTTCCTCCGGTGCCTGTCCATCACTTCTTTGCCGAAGTCCTGCTCCGCTAGAAAGAGATTGTGAGTACGGCAAAGAAGCTGCTCTGTGCTTGCGGTGAACGAGACCTTGTAGCGCTCCGGAGCGAGTGGCTCGAGCTTTGCAGGTGACGCGAGCCTTGTCGGTGCACTGCGGCGGCGGAACGAGCACAGGTCGCTCGACTCCGTCCGGACGGAGTTGCGCCACTGGCGCCATCGGCGCATGCAAGCGCCGGATTGTCGAAGGCACATCGGGTCTCGGTGCGAGCTGGGCCACGACCTCTTCAACCTGCCGCTTCGACTTGTGCTCCGCCCGAGCGAGCACGCTTTCGCAGTTCTCGTCCGTAAGGTGTGGAGCAAGGAGAGCGATTGCGCTCAAGTGAAGGCGACCATCCTTGAGGCTCAGGAGAAGAGTCGGGAACTTCCGCGTCGCGCGAGCGACAGCGACACGGAGATAGGCCTCCGCTTCCGAGAAATGCAACACCTCTGTCGCGTACGCGAACATCGACGAGCAGGCCTTGCTTGCGTAGAGCCTGCGCTCATCGACTTCAGCGATATGGGCAACGAGGTCGGCCTCGACACGCCGCGACCGCGAAACGAGCTCGGAGAGATGGCGGAGAAGTTCCTCGTCGGAAAGTTTTTGGAGTGCGTTGACGACTTGCATACTTTCTGTATAGCACGCACTTTTTTTCCTGCATTGCGGCGTGTGCAGGGAACGAGTCGGAGTCGAGATGACGTTCGCGCTGATTGGATCGATTCGAGCTCATCGTGGGCTTACAGACGCGAAGGCCGCGTATTCTGAAAAAGGCCACCGACCTTACGCGCAGGTGCTCGCCGAAGTTGTCAAGAGAAAAATTACTTCGGACGGCTACATAAGGGAACGAATCTCGCTCACCTCATGGAAGAACTCCGTCCAGGTCCGCTCCGAGCCTCTCCGCCTCCTGCACCACCGGACGTCCCCAGCTCACGTGGTCCGGCGGCCTCGATCCCCACTGCGCTTCGCGTCCGATAGAGGATGAACGCGTCCCACTCGATGCGATTGGCCTCTCCTTGCCGCGCCCCGAGCTTGGTCACGTTCTCGTCGAACCAGCGGCCGGCTACCTTTCGATCGTCCCAGAAGCTCGTGACCCTGGGATCGTTCAGGAGATCTTTCGGGTTCACGCGGGACTTTGCGCCCCGATCGTCCTCGACCATCTCGAAGTAGATCGCGTAGACGCGTAGATCAGCGTCAGGTCTCGCTTCCAGGATCTCCTTCTGCACCCGCCGGGCGCCGCTTACGCAGGCCCCTCAGGTGGGCGAGAGCAGAAGGACGATACGGGCCTTGCCGACATCGCGCTGGAACACCGTCTTCAAGTCGTCGATGGAGTCGAGCTCGGTCCAGGGACTCGGCGGGCCCCCACAAGAGAGCGAGACTGCGGCTGCCAGAGCGAGAAGACTCGCTCGCGTCGTCACTGGGGCTCTCGCGTTCCGATCGGGTCGCCCGCCGGGAGGGGCGGCGCTTTCGGACGCGGCACGGTTCCCTCGGGCCGGCTCTGCCATCTCCGAATGTCGTCGAGCGCGAGCTTCCGGTTCGCGCTCGCCCCGGATTCGGACTCCAGACGGTCGGCGAGCCCGTCGAGCTTCTCGGTGATGACCGCTCGGACCCGCGCGGGGTTATCGGCGCTCGATCCTTGATCGAGAAGCGTGTCGAGGACGCTCCTCTGCGCGACCTCCTGGACTTGCGCGAGGTATCCGCCGGCCGGCCGCGGGGCGGCCCACGTTTTCTCGAGAACTCGGTCGACGACGTCGTCGAGGCCGGGATACTCGTCGCTTCGGCTTCCGTACTCGACGAGGCGTGCCATCCGTTCCGGATGGAAGATGAGGGAGGCGGTGAAATCGGCCGCGACATCGGCCGCGGTGAGCGGATCGAAGAGGAGCCCGGTCGCGCGCGGAAAAATCTCCCCTTCGTCGTACCGGTACGCGGGCGGCGGGATCATTTCCAGAATTCGTTCGGGCACCGCCAGGAACTCGGGCTCGAGCGTCTTCAACGCGGCGTCGAGCGCGGCCCTTTGCGCATCGCCCGGAACGATAGTCACGGGGAGCTGGCCGTCGCCGCGAAGGGCGTAGTAATAATCGACGCCTCCGAGGCTGTTGAGGGCGCCGTTCAACTGGAAGCGGTGGTGCAGGTACAAGGGCAAGAGAGCCTGCTCCAGAAGAGACATCGGCTCACCCGGCCGGATGACCTCGGGTCCGAAGCTTTCGAGCCCGATGCGGCGCACCTCGATCTCGTCGAGGAGCGTGTCGACGAGGTTCGCTCCGTTGTCCCAGACCGAGGCGAGCGGATGAGCGCCGCCGATGATGCGGTTGTCGGTATGGTCCATGAAGCGGACCTCGCTCCTCAGGCCCGACTGAACGATGGCATCGAGGGCTTCGGCCTCGTTCGTGCCCGCTGGAAAATCCGAATAGGCCCAGCGGATCGCGAGCTTGTCGTACTCGCCGATTCCCACGGCGTAGGCGTCGGAGAGATTGAGTTTTCCGTCCCGAACGCGGACATGCGGCGCGGGATAATCCATGACGCTCGCGCGTCCGCCGTACGTGCTCGCGAGATAGTTGTGAGGAAAGCCGAGGGTATGTCCGACCTCGTGCGCCGAGAGCTGACGAACGCGGGCGAGAGACATCGCCACCGGGTCCGCGCCAGGAGTCACCTGCGCGAGATAGGCGAAGCTCGGAGTCGCGCTGAGCTCGCAGCCCTGGATGCCGGTCCCCTCCGCCGAGAACTGCGGGACCAGACCTTTCCCGATGAGATAGTCCTGCCGCAGACGAAGGCTTCCGAGGTTCACGTTCCCTTTGAGGATCTCGCCCGTCCTCGGGTCGATGACGCCTCCGCCATAGGACCAGCCGCGCGTCGAGCGGTGGGTCCAGTGAATCATGTTGTACCGGATGTCCTGCGGATCCGCGCCTTCGGGAAGGACCTCGACCCGGAAGGCGTCGATGTAGCCCGCGGCCTCGAAGGCCTGGTTCCACCAGCGCGCCCCGTCGAGAAGAGCGCTCCGCACCGGCTCGGGGACTCCCGCGATCCAGGTAATAGATGATGGGCGCGACCGGCTCGGACCGCGCGGCGCTCGGATCCTTCTTCTTCAAGCGGTGTCGGGCCACGAGCTTCACGCGGACGTTCTCGTCGATCGGCTTCGCGTAGTCCTGAAACGTCGGCCCGAAGACCCCGATGCGAGGATCGGCGGCGCGAGGCTCGAATCGCTCCGCTGGAAGCTCGACGAAAGAGTGATGCTCGCGGAGCGTCACCGCATTCCCGGTCGCCGCAACCGACTCCACGAGCTCGCCGGGCTTCGGGTTCGTGAAGGTGAGGAGCACCTCGACCTCGGTGTTCTTCGGAAAGTTCTTCGTGCGAGGCATGTAGAAGACGCTCCGGCTCCGGTCGAGCTGGAAGCTTCCCTGCCCCGCCCGCTCCATCGCGAGCGCCGCTCCGTGCGTGTCCCGAAGGAAGAAATCGGTCGCGTCCACCAGTACGGCCGTGCCCGTCGAAGCCGATCGCTTCGAACCCCCAGTGAACGGAAGGCGCGAACGCGTCTTCGACCGCTCTCACCTCGTCCGGGTTGTCGCTTACGGCGCGATACCGATAGTTGGGCTCGAGGAGCAGCACGCGCGGACCCACCTTGACGGCTTTCAAGATCACCGTATTCCCGAGCTGACCGCGATCGAGGCCGACCGGATTGCTCCCGAGTCCCGAGGCGAGCGAGACCTGATAGAGGAACTCGCGATCGAATGAGTCGATCTCCCAGTAGAGCTTTCCCGTGGACTCTTCCCAGTACAGATCGAGGAAGCCTTCGAGACGCTGCATCCCCGCCGTCTTGTCGGCGATGCTGGAAGGGCCCTGGGGCATGGAGACGAGAAAGACCGAGAGCGCGAGAGCAAACATGCAAACCTCCTGGAACGCTCTAGTTTACTGGGCCGGAATAGGATTCGCGCGCCGCCTGGACTTCGGGCGCGGATAGCGGTCGAACCTGAAGGTTCTGGGTTTCGACGAGAGGCGTCGAAAGGCGCGCGCCGTGGAACCTCCGGCTTCTCACGTAAGCGCGAAGCTCGTCTCCCAGGACGCCGATGTCACCGAATGCCTCTCGCGCGGCGAGGAGGGGATCCGCTCCCGCTCCGAGCCGCGAGACGTAGGCCGCGAGCTCTCGCCGGCGGCGCTCGTCCGACTGGAGGAAATGCGTGAGCGCCCAGGACTGAGCGTAGAAGAGTGTCGATGTCTCTTCCCGCCGGTAGTGAGGCGATTCGTTTCCGGCGGCGAAGAGCGTTTCGAGCGCGAGAGGAGCCGAACGCTTGAGGAGCCTCAGATAGTCGTAGTCCGGCCGCCCGACGAGAACCTCTTCGTCGCGAACGTCGATGGTAGCCCAGTAGTCGGCGAGCCCTTCGTTCAGCCACGGGGGCAGCGGTCCGACGTTCCGCCTCGCGAGGTAGTGAAAGTATTCGTGATAGACGGTGCGAAAGCGGAGGTCGCCTCGCAAATCGAGGCGCAGGAGAAGCGCCTCACCGGAGGGCGCGTCGACGAAGAGCCCGGCCCAGCGACGTCCGCCCTCTTCACGCCAGTCCCCCGGCAGGAGTGCTTCGAAGCCGGTCGCGTCCGCGGAGGCGAAGACCAGCACCGGATCCACCGGTTCCACCGCTTCCATCTCAGATCCGAGGACCATGTCGTAGATCGAGCGTATCTTTTCGAGCTCGAAGGCGACGCGCCGGGCGTCCATCTCGCCCGCGTCGCTCACGACGCGGAAATGAGAGCTTCGGACTTCGATCCACGCTGCGGGAGCGGCGAAAAAGAGCAGAACGAGTGCTGCACCCATGATGAATCCAGCACTCTTGTATCCCGGCACGGACCGTCTTGCAAGGGCGGTACTAGAAGGCAACTCAGGAATCGTAGACAGCCGCAGCTTCAAGAGACACGATCGCCGTTCTTCCGCTACGCCTCCATGACGCTCTTTCCGTAGTCCCGTTCGGCGTAGTAGAGGTTATGGCTGCGGCACATCAAGCTGATCTGGTCCAGGCTATGGGCCCCTCCGCGGCCGAAGGGATCGTGATGGTGGAACTCGAGTTTCTGCCGCTCGCTGCAGCGCCGGCCGCTCCGGTCGACGAACGCGCAGCGGTTTCCGTCGCGCTTCCAAACAGCGCGCTTCACCGCAGAGGGGATGTACCGGGATTTGGGTGCAGTTTCGCTGTTCGTGAGGTTTTTCCGCGGTTTCTTGGCCGCGGCGAAGCGTTTCGCCTCGAGCCTTTCGAGCTTCTCGGTCACGGCAGCGTCAATGACTGCCTCGAGGTCTCCTTCGACGAGCGCCTGAAGGCGCTCGAGCCTGTCCTTGAGCTCCCGGCTCGCCGTAAAGGTGACCTTGAAGCGTTCCGGCGCGAGAGGCATCGGCCGTGAAGCAGATTGTGGAGCCGGTTTCGCTTGCTCCGGTGCCGGAAGCGGCGTCGGACCCTGTGAGATCTCAACTCCGTCCGGACGGAGTTGAGCAAGGGGCGCCCGAGGAGAGGCCGGAAGCTTCCGGATTTCGCCGGAACGTCGGATTTCGGTGCCAGCGCGGCGACAAGCTCCTCGATCTGTCTCTTGGACTTGTAGGCCGCTCGGGCGAAAACCTCCGCGCAGTTCTCGTTGGTGAGGTGCGGTGCCAGGCAGCGCGATCCCGCTCAGGTGAAGTCGACCCTCCTCGAGCATTGGCAGGACCGCCGGAAACCTCCGCGCCGTTCGCCCCACCTGGATGCGCAGATATGCCTCGGGCTCGGACAAGTGGAGGACTTCGGTGCAGTAGGCGAACATAGAGGAGCAGGCCTTTTCCATGTAGAGTCGGCGATGATCCGCTTCGGCGATGTGAGCGACGAGCTCCGCTTCGACACGCCGCGATTGTGAAACGATCGCCGAGCGACGGAGAAGGAGATCGCGATCGGAAAGCGACTGAAGAATGTTCTTGTGAACCATTCTCTTTGTATACCACAGGCATTTTCAACGGCCCTGGCGGTCAGTACAGGCGCATCGCTTCCTCATCGATGACTTTCGAGACTCGGAAGTCGCGAACGCTGGCGCTGTCGCATGCCTGTGCTTCCAGTACGCATTCTGAAGAGTCATTACCTCATTCCTGAAACGCACGCGCCGAATCTGTCAAGGGAAATTTCAAGCAAAGTTCGACGGGAATAGATCATGCCGGCCTTTCCGCGCTAGCTTAGCTAGGCTGTGCACGAACGTTTGGCGCCGCGAGCCGGAGCGGTCATGCGCTCCCTGCCTCTCAGCTCCGGACCTGACAACGGTCGCGATCTTCGACTTGATGGATGCGATCGCGCGCGTGCGCGCCTACGCAGTTCCCGGTGATGTGGCAACGAGACGACTATCGAAAGCTTCCGCGCCGCGGGCGCCGAGAATGAGGGCCCGCGCGGTGCCGCGATGCGGCGGTTCGCCGAGAAGCCGCGGGGAGCCGGAGGCGGCAGCCGCGCTGTCCGCAGTATCCTTCCTACGTCGGCCAGGTGCGCACCACCTGCATCCCGACGCTTCTGCAGGCGGGGCACGCGGATAACGCTCTGCCGCAGTCGGCGGTCGCCACCATCAACTGCCGCCATTTTTCCGGGCGGTCACCGTGGAAAGCGTTCGAGAGCAGCTGCAGCAGCTCGCGGGCGCGGGCATTGCCGTGGCCGTGCTCGGCTCCCCGACCGCGAGCGACGCGTCGCCTCTGCGCGATGATGTCGTGGCGGCCGGCGACCGCCGCCGCGCAGAGCATTCATCCTGGCTGTCCGTCTGACGCCGGCGATGGCGGCTGGAGCGACGGACGGCGTCTTCTTCCGCGCCGCGGGCATCCCGACCTACGGAGTCGGCGGCATCTTCATGAAGGAGAGCGACGAGTTCTCACACGGCCTCAACGAGCGAGTTCCGGTTGCGAGCTTCTACGAAAGCCTCGCTCACTGGCGCGTGATGATCGCGAAGCTGGCCGGGCCGCGCTGACTCCGCCCGTCTTGCAAGGGCGACGAGCTTTGCGGCAACATGCCGAAACATGGAAATCCCGAAGCGTTTCGACTTCAAGGCCACCGAGGAGCGCATCTATCGGAAGTGGATCGACCGGGGTGCGTTCGCGAGCGTGTTCGACCCGGAGGGTCGTCCCCGCTCGGCCGCGGAATCGGCGAAAAAGCCCTTCGTCATCGTGATTCCGCCGCCGAACGTGACCGGACGGCTTCACATGGGTCACGCGCTCAACAACACCATCCAGGACGTGCTCGATCCGCTTCAAGAGGATGGACGGCTTCGACGCGCTCTGGGTCCCCGGGAACCGATCATGCCGGCATTTCGACGCAGACCGTGGTGCGCAAGCACCTCGACGCTCAAGGAATCGACTACCGCGAGCCTCGGGCGCGAGAAGTTCATCGAGAAGGTCTGGGAGTGGAGAGAGAAGTACGGCGGCGTCATTCTGAATCAGCTCGAGAAGATGGGCTGCTCCTGCGACTGGCGGCGGACGCGCTTCACCATGGACGAAGGCCTCTCGCGAGCCGTGCGCACGGTCTTCAAGGCGCTCTTCGATCGCGGACTCCTCTATCGAGGAAAGCGCATCGTGAACTGGTGTCCGGTCGATCGCACCGCGCTCTCCGACGACGAGGTCGACGCGCGGGACGGCGGCGAGCCCGGCCATCTCTGGCACATTCGCTATCCGCTGGTCGAGCCCTCGGGTGAGCTCACCCACTTGACGGTCGCGACCACACGGCCCGAGACGATGTTCGGGGACGTCGCCGTCGCCGTCCATCCCGAAGACGAACGCTATCGCGCCGCTCTCGGGAAGAGCGTTCGCCTTCCTCTGCAAGGACGCATCATTCCCGTCATCGCCGACGAGTACGTGGACCGGGAGTTCGGCACGGGATGCCTCAAGATCACACCCGCGCACGATCCGAACGACTTCGAAGTCGGCGCTCGCCACGGCCTCACTCCCATCGACGTCATGAACGACGACGCGACCCTGAACGACGTCGTGCCGACGGAGTTCCGCGGGCTCGATCGCTTCGCTCGCGCGCGAGCGCGCCGTCGCGGCGCTCGAAGCGCAGGGTCTCATCGAGAAGGTCGAGGAGCGCATGGTGCCGGTCGGCCGGGCCCAGCGGTCGGGAGCGGTCATCGAGTACCGCCTCTCCGACCAGTGGTTCGTGCGCATGAAGCCTCTCGCCGAGAAAGCGCTCGCCGCGAGCGGCTACGTTCGACGCGGCGACGAGTGGGTCTCGACCGGCGCGCGGGAGATCTTCTTCCACCCGCCGCGGTGGGAAAAGATCTACTTCGACTGGCTCTCGCGAATCCGCGACTGGACCATCAGCCGGCAGATCTGGTGGGGCCACCGCATCCCTGCCTGGTACCACAAGGAGACGGGCGAGATCCTCGTCGACGTCGACACGCCAAAGAAAGTACGAGAGAACCCCGACGCCTGGTACCAGGACGAAGACGTTCTCGACACCTGGTTCAGCTCGTGGCTATGGCCGATGACGACTCTCGGCTGGCCGGAAGAGACTCCCGACTTGAAACGGTACTTTCCGACGAGCGTTCTCTCGACCGCGAAAGACATCATCTTCTTCTGGGTCGCCCGCATGAACTTCGCCTCACTCGAGATGACGGGCCAGCTTCCCTATCGCGACGTCTACATCCATCCGACGGTCCTCGACGAGCGCGGCGCGACGATGAGCAAGGTGAAGGGGAACGGAATCGATCCCCTCGCGGTCATCGACGGGGCGACGAGAGAGGAGCTGACCGGGCCAATCCTCGAGGCGCGGCCCGAGAACGCCAAAGAGCTTCTCGTCCGGGTGGAAAAGAACTTCCCCGAGGGCTTCGAAGGAGTCGGCGCCGACGCGCTGCGGTTCACGCTCGTCCATACCTGCTCCGAAGGCCAGGAGCTCCGTCTCTCCCTCCAGCGCTTTCACGACATCGGCCGCCGGTTCGTGACCAAGCTCTGGAACGCGAGCCGCTACGCGCTCCTCACACTCGAGGCCGCGCCCGGACCGGAAGCGGGCGAAGCCGCGCCCACGGTCGAGGACCGCTGGATCGTCTCTCGCACGGCGACGACGATTCGCGAGGTGCGCCGGGGTATCGAGAGCTTCGATTTCGGCACCGTCGGCCAGGAGCTCTATCGTTTCGTCTGGAACGACTACTGCGACTGGTACCTCGAGCTCACGAAACCGCGCATCAGCGGCGACGACCCGGCCGCCGCGCGAAGGGCGGCCCACGTTCTCGGCACGACGCTCGCTCAGATCCTGCGGATGCTGCATCCGGTGACCCCGTTCATCACCGAGGAGCTCTGGTCGATGCTCCTCCCGGCGATGGACGCGAAAGACCTCTGGATGGGCAAGCGGCCGGAATCCGAGCTCCTGGTCCTCGAGAAGACGCCGGTCTCCGAAAGCGAGCCCGATCTCGAGCTCGAAGCGCGCTTCGAATCGCTGCAGAGACTCGTCGGACGCATCCGCACGAGCCGCGCGAACGCGAGAGCTCGCGGAGAACGTCGCGCTCACGGCGGCGGTCCGGCCGCTCCAGTCGGGGCTCCGGGAGATCCTGGAAGAGACCGCGACGGTCGCGAAAGGGCTCGCGAACCTGGAGGAGCTGACGCTCGGCGACTCGCGGCCGGAGGGCAGCATCGCTTTCGTCGACCCGTCGTTCGAGCTCTATCTGAATCTCGGGAAAGCACGTCGACGTCGCCGCGGAGCGGAAGCGCCTCGACAAGGAGATCGCCGACACGCGCG
Source organism: uncultured Acidobacteriota bacterium (assembly GCA_963820855.1). Lineage (GTDB taxonomy): Bacteria > Acidobacteriota > Vicinamibacteria > Marinacidobacterales > SMYC01 > DAISKN01. The sequence continues at coordinate 28,408 of CAWGBY010000024.1, read as the reverse complement.
GAAAGCTCGAACAGGTCACGCGCAAGCTCGAGAACCCGAAGTTTCTCTCCGGAGCGAAACCCGAAGTCGTCGAGGAGCAGCGCGCGAGAGACGCCGAGTACCGCGACGTGCTTCGAAAGCTCGAAGAGATGAAAAGCCAGTACGGGAAGTACGGCGAGAGCCCTTAGTTCACCGACGTCGTCTCTCTTCCCGGGCCTCGTCCGTGCTTTTCGAACCAGTATCTCAGGTAGAGCTGCGTCCTCATGAAGTTCGACGGCTTCGAGGTCGTGCCGTGGAATTCCTCGTTGAAGCGCACCATCGCCGTCGGCACCTTCCGCATCTTGAGCGCCTGGTAGTACTCCTCGGTCTGCGGAATCGGAGTCCTCAGGTCCTGTACTCCGGTCATGAGCATGGTCGGCGTCTTGACGTTTCCCACGTACATCAGGGGCGAGCGCGCGAGGTACTCGCTCGGGTCCTCCCAGAAGGGCTTCGCGAAGTTCTTGTACCAGTTGGGACTGTCCGTCGTGCCGACGAATGACATCCAGTTCGTGACCGGGCAGTTCGACGAGGCGGCCGCAAAACGATCGGTGTGCCCGACGACCCAGGCGGTGAGAACTCCACCTCCGCTGCACCCGTAGACGAACATGTTCCTCTCGTCGACGAAGCCTTTCGCGACGACGTCGTCCACTCCCGCCATCAAATCGTCGAAGTCCTTGCTCGGATAAGCGTTCTTGATCGCGTTTCCGAACTCGCTCGAATAGCCGGACGAGCCGCGGGGATTCGTGTACAGGACGAGATAACCCTTCGCCGCGTGCTCCTGCCAGCCGTAGTTGAATCCGACGCCGTACATTCCGTGAGGACCGCCATGGATCGAGAGCATGAGCGGATACTTGATATCCGGCTGGAAGTCCGGCGGGTACACGAGCCAACCCTGGATGCGAAGCCCGCCGACGGAGTCGTACCGGATTTCCTCGACGCGGCCGAGCTCGACGCCCTCGAGAATGTCGTCGTTCACGAAGGTGACCTGTCTCGGCTCCGGCTTCGCCGGATCGAGGATGACGACGTCTCCGGGCTCATGCGGGCTCGTGAGCGTGCCCGCCGCGACACCAGAGGTCGAAAGGCTCGCGATCGACAGGAGATGATTGCCGTTCGTTACTTTCTTCACGGCGCCATCCGTCGATGCGAAGTACAGGTTCGATTGCCCCTCCTCGCGCGACGTTGAAGTAGACCCCGCGTCCATCGGGTTCCCAGACGAGGTCCTGCGGCGTGCGATCGAGACCCGGCGTGAGCGGCTTCGCGCCCTTTCCGTCGATCCCGCTCACGTAGAGCTTCGAATTGATGAAGGTGTCGTCGGTCCAGTCGTAGCCGGTGTAGGCGACGGAACGACCGTCGGGCGAGACCACGGGATCGCCGTCCGGTCCCTTGCGGTCGGTGACTTGCCGGATCGTGCCGTCGTCGACGCGGACGGCGTAGATCTCCGTCTCTCTCCAGGCGTACTCCCAATCGGGCGTCCTCAATCCGGTGAAGAGGATCTCGCGGCCGTCGGGAGTGAAGGATATCGGCGAGTTGCGCCCGTCGTCGTAGTCGCCGTCGGTGAGCTGGCGCGGGGTTCCTCCCGATGCGGTGACGAGGAATACGTGTTGATAGCCCTCTTCGTTGAAACCGATCTGATCCTGCCGGTAGTCGAGCCGCTCGACGATGCGGGGCGCCTCGGTCCACTTCGCGCCCTCGGGTGCCGCGGGAAGATCGATTTTCCAGGAGTCGTTCTTCGGCGCGACCGCCACGAACGCGATCGACGTACCGTCCGGAGACCAGGTGATGGCGCGAGGCGTCTTCTCGACCCTCGTCACCTGGCTCGTGGCGCCTTCGGCGTCCATGTAGCGGACGAAGATCTGCGTCCCCTTCGGCTCGCCGTCGTTCAGGAACGCGATGCGCGTCCCGTCCGGCGACCATCGCGGAGAGCTCCCCTTCGCGAGGTAGCGGTTCTTGCTTCCGTCCGCGCTCACGATCCAGAGCGCTGACTCCCATTTGTCCTTCTGCTTGTCGACCCACTCCCGCCGGTAGACCACCTGGGTCCCGTCGGGAGAGATCTGCGGATCGGAGACCCGCTCGAAGTCGAGGTAGCTCTCGAGAGTCAGGACCTTCTTCGCGGCGAAGGTCGTCGTCGACGGTGCGAGAATCGCGAATGCCAGGACGTAACGCATGGAGTTACCTCCGGGAGAAGGATTCTAACTCACTGCACGTAGCCCAGGCTTCGAAGACGCTCGAGCTCCTCGCCGCTCACTCCCTGGGTGAGCTCCGCGTCCGTCGGGAGGCGCCGATCCGCGACCCAGAGCCGCCAGCCGTCGAGGAGCTTCGCGAGCTCTTTCACTTTCTCCGGATGCTGCTCGGCGACGTTCACGAGATTGAGCGGGTCCTTCTGGTGGTCGAAGAGCTCGTACTCCGGACGATCGGCAGGACGCTCGGCGTTCTGAATCAGCTTCCATCCGTCCCAGACGATGGCGATGCCGAACGCCGTTCGCGGATCGCGGAGAGCCGTCGCTCCGTCTTCGCTCCGAGATCGCGGGCCGTCGCCGCCACCGCTCCGAACCGTCCTGCGAAGGAGCGGCAGGAGACTCTGACCCTGCATCGTCTCCGGGACGGGAACGCCGCTCAGCGCGAGAAGCGTCGGGGCGAGGTCGATGGACTGAACCGTCTCCTCGACGACCTTTCCCGAGGGCACGCGGCCCGGTCCCCAGAGAATCAGAGGAACGTTCGTCATTTCCCCGTAGAGGCTGTTCCCGTTGAAGTGCCTGCCGTGGTCGAGAAACTCCTCCCCGTGGTCGCTGAGGAACGCGACGACGGTGCTCCTTCTCGAGCCCGAGCTCGCGCAGCTTGTCGAAGACCCGGCCGATCTCGGCGTCGACGCCGCGGATCGAGCCGTCGTACCAGTCGATCTCCCGCTCCACGAAGCGGTCGGAGTCGACTCCCGCCCGATCGAGCTCCTCTCTCGTCGCCATCGCGAGCCCTCGCCGGACACCGGCGCGATGAACGGCCGCAGCTTCTCGATCTCCGTCGAGGTGCTCCGCCCTCCACGACGGGATCCGCCCACGTCGGCGTCGTAGGGCGCGTAGGGCTCGAAGGGAGGATGAGGATCGAGCACGTGCAGAAAGGCGAAGAACGGCGTGTCCCGGTGGAGCTCGAGCCACGGGAGCAGTCGATCCACGAACGTCCGGCCGTTCTTGCTGCTGCTCCAGCCGTCGGGGAGCTTCACCGAGCCGGGCTCGTGCAGCTCCTCGACGCCCTGATGGAGGTTCGTCATCCTCCCGGTGAAACCGTTCGCCGCGGAGGCCCAGGTCGCATAGCCCGCCTGACGATAGGCTTCCGCGAGCGTCACCGCGGAGCTCGGGAGCCGGTCCGAGATACTCGACGATCCCGCTGGGTGCTCGGGTAGAGCGACGAGAGGACTCGACGGGACCGAGACCTTCGTGAAATCCGCCTGCGACTGGTTGTCGAGGAAGAGCGTTCCCTCGTCCGCCATGCGTTTCAGATGGGGTGCCGTCTCGCTCTCGTAGGCGTACGTCTCGAGGTGGTCGCGACGGAGCGAATCGACCAGGATCGACGATGACCCCTCGAGGCGCATCGGCCGCGGACGTCGGCATCGCCGCGGCTCCGCACGACGGGGGCTCCCCAGAATCCGAGAGCCCCTTGGGACTCCGCCTGAAGCGGAAAGCGACACCGTCACCTTCTCGCCGGCGTACTCCTCGAGATCGACCGGGGCGCTCTCCCATCGGTGCGGGCTCCTCGACGGTGCGCTCCTCGAGGATCCGCTCCTCTCCTCCCGGAGTCACCGACCCCGACCCGGAACCGCACGGGGTCCGCTTCGACCGTTCCGACCGCGAGGTCGAGCCACGGGCGCTCCGGAAGCGTCAGCTCGAACCGCACCGTCTGCGGCGCCCGCGTGACCAGCGTCTCCCGGTAGATCTCTGACAGCCCCTGCCAGCTCACGCCCGAGGGAATGCCCGCGAGGTGCTCCTTCCGGAAGATGAGGCGCACCGACTCGATCTCGAACTCCGCGTCCTTCTCGTCGGTCGGGCGGAGGAGGACGTGCCGGATGAGCTCGACCGGGAATCGACCGGCCCACGACGAGCGAGTAGGTCTCGAGCTTGTCCGAAGGAAGGAGCGGGCTCGAGAGCGGCCAGAACCCGCGCCCGCGCCCTCCGCATCTCCACCTCGAAGTCGATGGTCTCCGTTCCCACGAACGAGACCGAGAAGTTGGCCCCTTCGGGACGCACGCAGACGTCACCTCGACGGCATGGAGCGTGTCCTGCTCGTCGAGACCGGAGGTGCGCTCGACGTGGACGATGGGAACGTCGGTCGTCGTTCGTCCGGTGAGTCGCCCGTCGACGACGCGAAGATCCGACACTCCCGGCTCCGGCCTCGAAGTCGTGCGACGCCCGTCGAAACGCCACGCCAGGGGGCTCGGTTTCCGAGCGTCGTGGCCCCTTCCACCACCGCCGTGGAGAAGCGGTCGACGAGCGGGACGGTGGAATCCACCGGCGGAGACGAGCACGCGACCGCGATCAGGAGCATCATGACCGGAAGCCGCGACATGGGTCGCCTCCTTCGCTTAGGCGTTCGCGAGCGTGATCGTCACGGGCTCGCCTTCGATATCGACTTCTCGGGTCGATGCCCTCGAGGTTCGACACGAGCTCGATGCAGAGCGTTTCTTTCATCAGATCGTCTCGGCGAGACTCCACGATCTTCTTCACCGACTCCGAGCCCTGGATCGCGAGCCGGATCCGCTGGGTGTACTCGAGACCGAGCTCCTTCCGGAGCGTCTGGATGCGGTTCAGAAGCTCGCGGTACTTCCCTTCTTCGAGCAGGTCCGGGGTCAGCTCCGTCGACAGCACCACCACCGCGACGTCGTCGCCCGCCGCGGCGTAGCCTTCCTTGGCCTGGACCGCGACCTCGATGTCCTCGAGCTCGAGCGCGAGGGCTCTCCCTCGACGTCGATCTCCGCTTTCCCCGCTGCGAGGAGCGACGCGCGAAGCCGACTTCCGTCCGCGGACTCCATCGCTTTCTTGACCGCGGGCATCTTTTTCCCAACCCGCGGGCCGAGGCGGCGGAAGTTCGGCTTCACCTTGTACTCGACGTGCTCCTCCGCCCCGTGAACGAAGCGGACCTCGTGCACGTTGAGCTCTTCCGCGATGAGACCCGCGTACCGGCGACACCCGCGCGTCGAGCTCCGCATGGGAGAGCGTTACCTCCGCCTTCGAGAGCGGCTGTCGCACCTTGAGCTTGTTGTCCGTGCGAACGCGCAGGCCGAGCGAAACGATGCCGCGCACGACCGCCATCTCTTCGTTGAGCGCGGCGTCGACGCGGGACAGGTCCGGCTCCGGATAGTCGTCGAGATGGACGCTCTCCTTCGCCTTCGAGCCGCAGAGGCCTCCGAACGAGGTTCTGATAGATCTCCTCGGTCACGAAGGGCACGAGAGGCGCGGCGAGCTGTGCGACGGTCGTGAGGCACTCGTAGAGCGTCGCGTAGGCGTCGAGCTTGTCCTCGTCCCGCTCCGACTTCCAGAACCGCTCGCGGGTGCGCCGCAGGTACCAGTTCGAAAGCGCATCCACGAAGTCCGTGAGCGCGCGCGAGGCATCGTACGCCTGATACGCGTCGAGGTCCGCGATGAGCTTGCGGTTGAGAGCAGAGAGCTCGGAAAGGATCCATCGATCGAGAAACGACCGCTCCGTGACCGGACGCGCCCTTCTCGCGTCGCCGGATCGAAGTCGTCGATCGAGGCGTAGATCGTGAAGAACGAGTACACGTTCCGGAGCTTGATCGGGAACTCCTTCTGGAGCGCGCGCACGTTTCCGAGCGAGTGCCGCTTGTTGTTCCACGGAGGGTTCGAGGCGAGGAAGAACCAGCGGAAGGCATCCGCGCCCGGGGCCGGCGTCGCCGGATCCTCGATGGTCACTCGCTCCTCGGGAGGAAGCCGCGGAACGTCCGCGGGAAGGAGATCCACCCCGCGCGGAGAGAGCGCCACCCCGAGCCGCGCCACGACGTCGTCCGGAAGCACGGCGACTCGGCGAGGAAGCCCCTTCGCCGGTTCGACCGTGAGCTCGACGACGTGATCGCGGATGAGAGGCGCTCGCAGACTTTCACCTTGACGCCCGGATTGAGATCGAGCCCTTCGAGATCCTCGCGCGCGATGAGCGCGATTCCCGGCCGAGGACTCGACGCCGGCGTCCTTCCCCGAGATCGCCGCGAAATCCATCGCGACTCGCTCGAGGATGACCTCGGGCGGCGTGTAGTTCCCCTTCGACTTCGACTCTTTCTTCCCTTCCTTGTCGTTCACGTGACCGAGAACGATGCAGGTCTTGTAGGGGTGCGGGAAACGGCTCTCTCGAAGACGAGCGTCGAGATCATCAGCATCGAGTAGAACCAGCCGCGCGTCTGATCGATCGCCTCGACGATGAAGTCCGCCGGGAATGTCGCGGCGAACTCGTCGATGCCCCGTGCGCGGGTAGCCCCACTGCGCGAACGGCATGCTGCCGGAGTCGAACCAGCAGTCGATGACCTCGGGAACGCGGCGGTACACGCCGGGCTCGCCCGGCTCCGTGAACGTCACCTCGTCGATCCAGGGCTTGTGAACGAGGAGGTGATCGCGAGAGATCCGGGTTCAGCTTTCTTCGCCGCCTCGAACGAGGCGAAGGCCTCCGGGTTCTTCGCGAGAATCTCGTCGACCGAGCTCGGGGCGGCCATCCTTCCGGTGACGTCGTTGATCCAGATGTTGAGCGGCGTTCCCCAGTAGCGCTCGCGCGAGAGCGCCCAGTCGACGTTGTTCGCGAGGAAGTCGCCGAAGCGCCCTTCCTTGATGTGCTCCGGGATCCAGTTCACCGCGCGGTTGTTCGCGATCGCCTGATCCTTGAGCGCGGTCGTGCGGATGAACCAGGCGGGCCGCGCGAACTGGATGAGCGGATCCTCGTCCGCGCGCCAGCAGAACGGATACTCGTGGCGGTAGGTCTCGTGATGGACGAGGAGGCCGCGCTCCTTGAGGTAGCGCGCGATCTCCTTGTCGGCGTCCTTCACCCACATCCCCTCGAGCCGCGGGATCTCGGCGGTGAATCGCCCGTCCGGAGTGATGGCGCAGAGAAGAGGCGCTTCCGTGGGATCGAGGTAGCCGGAGACGATCTTCCGATGAAGCTCGTGATCGACCTCGCCGAAGGCGGGCGCTTCGTGGACGAGCCCGGTTCCCTGATCGAGCTCGACGAAGTCGGCGGCGAGGACTTTCCAGTAGAGCGGCTCGGATCCGCCGTGCTTCGTCTCGACTGTCGAGTCGCCGTGCTTCTGGTAGTAGTCGTCGAACGGCGGACGATAGCGCTTTCCGAGAAACGCAGTCGCCCTTCGCCTCGCGCACCACGGGAAGCTCGCGCCCGAACTTCTTGCGAGCGCCTCGCGGAGCGCCGGCCGCGACGACGAGCTGATGGTCGCCGTCTCGTACCACGACGTAGTCGAACTCCGGCTTCACCGCCGCGTACATGTTCGACGGAAGAGTCCAGGGGGTCGTGGTCCAGACCAGAAGCGACGTGTCGGGCTCGTCGACGAGCGGAAACGCGACGAAGACCGAAGGATCGTCGACGGTCTTGTAGCCGAGACCGACCTCGGCCGCGGAGAGCGCCGTCCCGCCCTGCGCCCACCACCAGACGACCTTGTGGCCTTTATAGAGGAGGTTCTTCTCGAGGAGCCGCGAGAGCGCCCACCAGACGCTCTCGACGTAGTCCTTGTGGTAGGTGACGTAGGCGTCGCGGAGGTCGAGCCAGTGCCCCATGAGCTCGGTCATCCGCTCCCACTCCTGCGTGTAGCGGAAGACCGACTCCATGCAGCGCTGCACGAAGGCTTCGATGCCGTAGGCCTCGATGTCGGCCTTGCCGTGGATTCCGAGCTCTTTCTCGACCTCGACCTCGACCGGAAGCCCGTGCGTGTCCCACCCCGCCTTGCGCGGCGCGTAGAAGCCGCGCATCGTCCGGTAGCGCGGAAAAATGTCCTTGAAGACCCGCGTCAGCACGTGGCCGTTGTGGGGCTTTCCGTTCGCCGTCGGAGGCCCGTCGTACCAGACGAAGCTCGGAGCGCCGCGGCGCCCCTCGACGCTCTTCTCGAAGATGCGGTTCTCTTTCCAGAAGGCGCGGACCGCTTCCTCGGCTTTGCGGGAAGTCGACGATGGCTTCCGCCTTCAGGAAACGGGGGGAATCGGTCATAGAAGGCTATCTTAACGCTTCAGAAGCTCTTCGATGAGCGAGTCGAGATAGCCGTTCAGCCCCTCGCTCGATTCGGCGCCGAGGTCCTTCGAATCGAACGTGAGCGTCTTCGCCTCGGCGAGCTCGCGCGAGGCGCCGGCGGCGTCGCCGGTGAGCTTTCGCATCGCCGCGGCAATCACCAGCGTCTCCTTCCGCGTCGACGACGGAGTCGCGCAAGAAGCTTCTCGGCAAGCTCGAGCGCTTCGAGCCGCGCGGCTCCGCGCCTCATCGGCTTTGCCCGCCGCCTCGAGGTGATACCCTTCGACCCGCCGGAACTCGCACCAGAAGTCGTCGTCCCTTCCGAGCGTCTTCGTAGACCTTCTCCGCGACGGGAAGCCTCGCGGTCATCGGGATCTCGAAGTACGGAACGAGCGGCCCCTCGATGCTCGCTTCTCGCTCGAGCATCTTCGCGAGCGCGTCGACTTTGTCTTTCGGGATCGTCTTCGAAGTCCCCCATGTACGCCGTGTACCGGCACTGCTTGCACGTGTACAGGAACTTGTCCGTCGTCGCCGGCCAGAAGACGTACTGGTACTTCGAAGGCTCCTGATACACGTAGCTTCCGTAACTCCCCGGAATCTGAAAGGTGTTCACCGCCCCGCAGACGGGACAGGTGACTTCCTTGGGCAACCAGGTGGTGGCGAGGGCGGCCGACACGAGCGCGAGCAGCAGCACCGACGCGATGCCGATTTGATGTCGCAGCTTCGTCATAGTCGCGGAACAAAGTCGCCGCCACGAAATTGTAGCCGAGAACATTTCCGAAATGGGTAGAACCGTTACTCCGTCCGGACGGAGTTATCAACTTCCTGCTCGCCGTGATCGGCCAAGCTTCACAAGCCGGATCGGATGTCGGACCAGGAATTCTTCGGAGTGTGGAAGGAGGAAGCCAAGGCTGCACTCGGAGCGGTGGAAGCAGGGATCATCAAAAACATCTGGAAAGTGACTGGCGAGTACCACGTGGTTGTTGTCTTGGAAGTTGACTCGGACGACCAGATAGACGAAATCATGCACAGCCTTCCTATTTGGAAACTGGGCTATGACTACATCATCGATATGGAGTGGACTCTGCTGCGGGCCCTACGAAAATTGGGCCAAGCAGTTGGAGACTCTAGCAGCGGGGTAGAACAGGGCACGGTCTCTACGATGCCGCTTCGCGGCACTGGAGACCGAAGAAGGATGGGCCCATAGCACCTGGACGCACGCGTAACGAAATGAGTAGAGCGCCAGATTGGCGAAGGCGCTCGCCGGCTGTTCCAATGCGGACCAGGAAGACCGTTTAACCGGCGGCGACCTTGTGCCAGGTCGAGTTGGTCACCTCGAAATTTCGGACTCGAGGAGTCCCCTCGATGACTTTCGAGAGCGCCATCAACACCTGCGGGTAGCACTTCGCGCTGATAGGCGTCCGCGTCATCTCTGTTCTCCCAAAGGCTGATTCCCACGGCCATTGTCCCGCTGGGACGGACGAATGCGATCTCGTCCTGGAAGCCATCCTGCTTCCGGAGCAGGGGAATGACCTCCTTCTCCATCAAATCGACGAACGCCGATGCGCTCTCCGGCTTCAATTGCATACGAACCGTACGGGCAAACATTCCGACGGCCTTTCCTTCTCTACGGTGGGCTTGCAGCAGGACAACGGATTTGGCTCCGACTATCCAGTGCGTGAGGCGAGAACTGCTCACGTGCGCAGAAGCATAGACGAATTGACCATCTGTGTCAACTATTGTTTGTCGCGAATAGCGCTTAATTAACTCTTTGTAGTTAATCATCTCGATGGCGAAGGTTTCGTCCTGTGTGAGTGATCGACCGCTTCTGTGTATGAAACACTTGACAAGCCTAGCTAATTAACCGATACTGGTTACGTCAACCAGGCACTCATTGGATATTCTGAACTGATTCAGGTTATTTGATGATCGACCAGGCCACGGCAAAACGAGGAGGCAGGAAATGAGTTGGAGAAACCATTGGACTCGGAAGCTCGAAGGCTGGGTCGACCGGAGACGTCGCTTTTCCACGATATTTGCGGGAACGATGCGAAAGCTCGTCGGGCCAGAAGTTCCGGAACTCTCGCCCGCAACCGTCCCGAATCGAGTATCGGACGGGCCCGAAGGACTCCCGGGCTTCACGCCTTCTCTCCCGCATCGAGGTGGAAAGTGAAGATTCGACCTTTGAACGATCATATCGTTGCTCTCCGGATCGAAGAGGGCGAGCAGAAAGTCGGAGGACTGCATCATCCCCGACACCGCGAAAGAGAAACCCATGACGGCGAAGGTCGTCGCCGTGGGACGGGACGAGTTCTCGAAGACGGCATGCGCGTACCCCTGGAAGTCGAGAAGGGCTCGAAAGTTCGTCATCGGCCGGTACGCTGGCTCGGAAGTCAGGCTCGGTGACGTCGAGTACCTCATTCTTCGCGAGGACGACGTCCTCGGCATCATCGAATAGGCGAGAAACGTAGGAAATAATTGTCCAAACAAGTCAGTTACGAGGAAGATGCTCGGCTGGCCCTGTTGAGGGGCGTAAGCAAGCTCGCGGATGCGGTCCGGGTGACGCTCGGTCCGAAGGGCCGCAACGTCGTCATCGACAAGAAATTCGGCTCGCCGGTCATAACCAAGGACGGCGTCACCGTCGCCAAGGAAATTCGAGCTCGAGAACCCGATGGAGAACCTGGGCGCCCAGATGGTGCGCGAGGTGGCCTCGAAGACCTCCGATCTCGCGGGCGACGGAACGACCACCGCGACGGTTTTGGCTCACGCTATCTACCGTGAAGGCGTGAGGAGCGTGGCGGCGGGGGCCAACCCCATGGAGCTGAAACAAGGAATCGACCGCGGTGTCGCGTCGATTGTCGCCGAACTCGAGGAGCTTTCGAAGCCGGTCAAGGGCAGTATGATCGCTCAGGTCGGGACCATCTCCGCAAACGGCGACGCCACCATCGGCGGCATCATCGCCGAAGCGATGGAGAAAGTCGGTAAGGACGGCGTCATCCAGGTCGAAGAGGTCGAAGACCCTGGAGACGACGCTCGAGCTCGTGGAGGGCACCGAGTTCGACCGCGGCTACCTGTCTCCCTACTTCGTGACCAATCCCGAGCGCATGGAAGTCGTGCTCGAGGACGGCTACGTCCTGGTGTACGAAAGAAGCTCTCGAACATGCAGGAGCTCTTGCCCCTTCTCGAGAAGGTGGCACAGTCGAGCAAGCCCCTCCTCATCATCGCTGAAGACGTGGACGGGGAGGCGCTGTCGACGCTGGTCGTGAACAAGCTTCGCGGCACCCTCAAGGTCGGCGGCGGTGAAAGCTCCCGGCTTTGGCGACCGCCGTAAGGCCATGATGGAGGACATCGCCGATTCTGACTGGCGGGAAGGCCATCTTCGAGGATCTCGGGCATCAAGCTCGAGAGCCTCGAGCTCGAAGATCTCGGTCGGGCCAAGAGAATCATCGTGACGAAAGACAACACCACACTCATCGAGGGTGCGGAAAGAAGGCCGACATCGAAGGTCGAGTCAACCAGCTCCGCAACCAGATCGAGGAGACCACCTCCGACTATGATCGAGAGAAACTCCAGGAGCGGCTCGCGAAGCTCATCGGCGGGGTAGCCCTGATCAAGGTCGGCGCCGCCACCGAGACGGAGATGAAGGAGAAGAAGGCGCGGGTGGAGGATGCCATGCATGCGACCAAGGCCGCCGCCGAGGAAGGCATCGTCGCCGGCGGCGGCGTCGCGCTCCTGCGCGCAGCAGCGTCCTTGAAGGCGCTCGGCAAGGATAGCGCGCTGACCGAGGACGAGCGCCTTGGCGTTGCCGTCGTGGCCCGGGCCATCGAGGAGCCCCTCCGTTGGATCGCGCAGAACGCCGGTCATGAAGGCGCATTCGTGGTGTTGAAGGTGAAGGAGCTCGAAGGCAACCACGGTTTCAATGCCGAGACCGAGAAGTACGGAGACCTGGTCCGGGCGGGTGTCATCGATCCGACGAAAGTGGTGCGCTGCGCGCTACAGAACGCCGCCTCGATCGCCGGACTCATGCTGACGACGGAGGCCATGGTGTCGGAGCGACCGGAGGTCGAGAACGAGAGTCGGACGCCCTACGGCAACATGACTGGAATGACACACTGACGCAGTCGCGACGATAGGGTCTCGATTGGTTACGAGCGGAACTCGCGTTCCGGGCCGCTCGCGGTGCCGGCTCGGCCGAGTTTCGATTCTTGGAGTTTGCTTCACCGAAAGTCGGCCGTCCGGTCACCTGTTAGTTCGGCGGTCTAACCGCCCTACCACACGCCGGGGAAGGAGGGCCATGTACATCGGGTGGCGAAGACTACCGCCGGCGTAATCCGATTTAGTCGTCATTCCTCGGAAATTGCTTCTTGCCGACACCGACACTCACATTTCCAGATGTCGTTGTACCGGGAGTTGTATTCAAAAGATAAAACTCCTGACCGTTGTCAACGATCACATAATCGTGGTCAGCCGTCGATCCGCTCGGGAACACCACGACATCAGAAGCGTTGCAGTCTTCGTCTACAGTGTAGGTACCGGTCAAAGTGAAGTGAGTCACATTTCCATTGGTCTTCCCGGTTCCAGTCCCCGTCAGATCGCCCTCTCCGTCGTAAGTGAATATTGCAATCACCGCAGTTGGACCGACGCGAACGACAGCCCCATCCGCGTATATGCCATAGCTGCCCTGTCAAGGTCCTGTTCGAGCATTGTCTGAAACGACGGTGGTCAGCAGTCAGGGTGCTGCAAGTAAAACCAGGGCAATTGTCGAAAGCAACAGCGCTTGCAGCATTTTAGAGAGACTATGTTGGGTCATTTCGATCCTCCTCAGAAATATGTTTTTGATGGGGTTTTCGCGTTTGGCTGCGTGTTTCGTGTCCTTTCTGCTCCCTTCACTGCGGGCGCGTTCCCTGACCGCCCCGCGCCGAGTACATTCTCCCATCAGCGCCTCACTTCCGTCAGCAGAACTCTCCGATGCCGCAAACGTCAAGCGCCTACCTCGGTGTTCCCGGGCTAGTGTTTCCCGTGGCCTCGGATTGGTCGCAGAAACTCGTTGAACGTCCACTCGGCTACCTGGCCACCGAGCCGGCGGCCGTCTTCGTCCGCAAACCGGAAATGGATGCCGAGCAGGATACGGGCGTCCACCACTTCCTCGGCGGCGTCGGAGAACCGGCGGAACAAGCGGGGGTTGGTGCATATTGGTACGGTCGGGGGAGTCGCCTTGTAGACCTCGAACTCGAACCAGTCGGTATCGAAGTAGAGTCGCAGGAGCGTGGTAATGGCACCCGTGAGACCGTTGGCCCCCGACGCGTAGTCCGGATAGGCCGGCGTCTGGAAACCGGGTGGGAAGTGGCCGCTCTGTATGAACGGCGTCCAGGCCGGATCACCGGCCGTGTGCCGGTTGTTGTCGTTGTCCCCCTCCCTTACGGCGGTGATGGGCCGCCAGAAGTTGAAAAAGACTTGCTGTCCCATACCGCAATGAAGGCGTCCGCCCCCGCGAGGTTGGCGAGTGCCATGAGCCGGGCGCTGTCGCCGGTCGATAGCTGTGCGTCGATCGCGATATTCCGGACGGCTTCGTTCCACTGGACGACGAAGTTCCCCCCCCAGAACCGAGCCAGATCCGTCTGCTCGGAGCGGACAGGCGCCAACCGCAGGGTGGCTCTCCACGGCACCGAGTTTCTTCACCTCGTTGTAGTCACGGACGTACTCGCGGCTGTCGACCGAAGGAGGCCCGTCGGGCCGGAACTGGTCGGGCGCTTCGAGCGTGAAAGGCTCGGTCGTGGCCACGAACAGTAACTGCATGGGCTGAAAGAGGAGGGGCGTCGGACGCCACTCGCCGATGCCCGTACCGCCGTTGAAATCCGGAAGGACGGGAGTAGGACGACGCACCGCGAGCAGCGTGGCGGCTGCAGCCGAGCCGACCGCGAGGCCGGGGTCGTGGCCGTCCGCATAAGGCTTGAACGCCGCGTCCAGGGTCGCGACGGCCGCCGGGCACATCACGACGAGCACGTCATGGGCAGCGGCAGCGGCCGCGGCGGAGCGCGATTCCCTGCCGGTCGCGGCGCGGAGTGGCCAGGTAGGGTTCGAAGTCTTTGTCGATCGCCTGCACCGCATCGTGCATGGCGGCGTGGACGACGGCCAGGTCGAGAAACGTGGTCGCGCGGACCGGTGGCGTGGCGAGCGAAAGGCACTGTACGGCGAGAGCATTCCACTCGGTGACGACGTTCGCCTGGCCGATCGCCGCGGATCGAAGAAAGACACAGAGGGCAAGGACCTTAGAGCTTTTCAGGTTCGGCATGGTCGATCTCCTTTCTACAGGTTGGGTGGCGCAAAAAGGAGCTACAGGTTCACAGGAGTCAGGATCTCAAGGGAGGTCCAATCATGGGCCCGCCTCCTAATCCCTTAATTCGGATTCAGCGGACCAAAGGGGTCATCGAAAGGAAAGACATCTCCAAAATGGGGGGCAGTTTCGATCCCGCCCGACAAGCGCGTATTGGATTGTCTCTTCGTCTTCAACGACCTCCTTGACCGACCAAGCGTGATATTCATCTCGGGTAAGTTTCCGGAGAACATCGTGCTTGCAGACGCGGGATGGTGATCTTGCGACTCGGCGCACAGGGCGCATATCCCTTGAATGTGTACTCGAAGAGAGTGCCGTAGTCCCTGAAGGTGTCTCCGCATATGCTGAAAACACACCGGCTCAGCGTTGAAGAAGCCCGCGCAGCCACGAGATCCGGGATAACGTCACGGGAGCAACGAGGCGATACGCCTTTCGAGACCTTTGTTGAGACGTCAGGCTCGTGGGCGTCGTCATCGAAAGCCTTCCGGAGTTCCCAGATTGCATTCGTGAGCACGTCGGTCCTGACGGGAGAACTGTCCCATACCGCGCGCAGAATCTCGTCCCGGCCGACATCTTCGCCCGCGCGTTCCGCGAGGTGGACCAGGACGCGCATCGCCTTGGGTTCTATCCGCACGCGGTGGCCGTTCCGCTCGATGACGTTCTTGCAGGGATCGACTCTCCACGGGCCCACACGGAACGGCACCACTACCACGCTACTCCGCAAGTCCGCGAAGAAACTCTTCCTTCGTACGGTTGTCGATCTCGATTCTCGTCTTTCGAAAGCACCCTCATCAGGAGAGCGTTGTGCATCACCCCGCGGTCTGAGTGAGACAAATTGGGGGCGACCGCGTGGACGGTTTCGTGCACCAATACGCGGCCGAGCGCCCTGGCGACGTCTCGTATCTGCCCTGGCTTCAGCATCCCACCTTCCACTCTCTCGAGCCCGACGTTCCTGAGAATCGGTCGATAGAGCAGGAACACGTTGTCCCGCCGGCCACGGTCGGGCAGCAGAACGACTCCCATCGCATTCGGCGAAATGCCCCATCCGGAAGGCTCCGAAGGCATGAGGACGACCTGAACGCGAACCGAGTTCTCCGTCGAGGGTCTCGGGTCGGACGCCACTTCCCAACGCACGGTGACACCGAGGTCCCAAGAATCGAATCGCCTCGGAGCGCACGCGCTCGAAGGCGGGGAAGAGCCGTGGGCGTCGAGCCAAATAAGCTCGACGTCCGCCGCTCCTCGCCCGTCACTGTCCCGGCGACGATCAAGACCACCAACAGCGCGCTTCGTATCGCCATCGGCCGTCCCTGCCTCACGCGCATACCGATACGTCCTCTCCTATGGTTTGGCTTATCCGTCTCGTCTCCCTTTAGTCGGATTCAGCGGGCCAAAGGGGTCATCGAAGGGAAAAAACATCTCCAAAATGGGCGGGCAGTTTGATCCCGCCCGACAGCGCGTATAGATTGTCTTTTCGATTTTCATCGGCCTCCGTTGACCGACGAGGCGGACCTCTTGAGCGACACATCCGCGGGAGACGTCACTCAGTTGCTGAAAGACTGGGCGGAGGGGGACCGCGAGGCGCTCGATCGGCTGGTGCCTCTCGTGTATTCGGAGCTTCGTCGGCTTTCGCGCCACTACTTGAACCGAAGGCGCTTTCACGCGTCACTGCAGACCACGGCCCTGATCAACGAGGCCTTCGTTCGACTCATCGACCAGAACGGGATCGGCTGGGAGAATCGGGCTCATTTCTTCGGCATCGCAGCGCGCACGATGAGGAACATCCTTGCGGATCATGCCCGCAAACGTCATGCGCAGAAGCGAGGACGGGGTGAGGATGAGCTCCTCTTCGACGAGCGGGTTTCCGAAGTCAACCCTGATAAAGGCGTAGGGCTTGTCGCCCTCGATGACGCTCTGACCAGCTTGTCGAAGATCGATCCGGAGCTGAGTCGATTGGTGGAGCTGCGGTTCTTCGGAGGCTTGACGGTTCGGGAGACGGCCGTGGTACTCGGAGTTTCACCCGCCACGGTAAAACGAGGCTGGAGAACCGCGAAGATCTGGCTGCATCGTGAGCTGAATCGGAGCTAGGGCTTGATAAACCCCGAGCGGTGGAAACGCGTGCGAGGGTTCTCGAGGAAGCCCTGGAACGACCGCCGGAAGAATGGAGTCTCTTGCTCGATCGAGAGTGCGGATCCGATAAGGGCCTCAGATCCGAAGTCGAGTCTCTTCTCGCCCGCGCGGGCGACGCGGAGAAACTTCTGGAGAACCCTCCGGCAACCGGTCTCGAGAATCGTGATGATTCTTCGGAACGCCCGCTCGTGGGCCGCTCGCTGACCCACTATGAGATCCTCGATGAGATTGGCCAGGGCGGCATGGGAGTGGTCTACCGGGCCAGGGACAACGAGCTCGGCCGGGAGGTGGCGATCAAAGTGCTGCCGGAGGAGTTCTCGGCAGATACGGAGAGGCTTGCCCGATTCGAGCGCGAGGCTCGGCTTCTGGCGACCCTGAACCATCCTCACATCGCGACGATCCACGAGCTCGGACGTTCCGAGGAAGTCCACTTTCTGGTCATGGAGCTGGTCGAGGGAGAGGACTTGTCTCGGCGGATCGCCCGAGGCGCCCTGCCGGTCGAAGAAGCGCTCCCGATCATGAAGCAGATTGCCGACGCGCTCTCGGTGGCGCATGAAAAGGGGATCGTCCATCGCGATCTGAAGCCGGCGAACGTCAAGGTGACCTCCGAAGGGAACGTCAAAGTGTTGGACTTCGGTCTCGCCAGGACCGTTGCCGCGGACCCATTTTCCTCCAACTTGTCACGATCGCCGATCGTCACGCGCGAAGGCAGAGAGCGCGGAGTGATTCTCGGAACCGCTGCCTACATGAGCCCGGAGCAGGCCAGAAGGTAAGACCGTTAGATCGGCGCACCGACATCTGGTCTTTCGGATGTGTGTTCTACGAGGCGCTCACCGGACGGAGGGCTTTTGACGGGCAAGACGGTGTCGGACACCATCGAGCTCGTTCTCGAACGCGAGCCGGATTGGACGGTGCTCCCGGCGAGAGACACCGGTGAAGATCCGGGACCTCCTGCGGCGGTGTCTTCAGAAAGACCCGCGTCGCCGACTGCGCGACATCGGAGACGCGGGGATCGAGATTGCAGAAGCACTGGCCGAGCCTTCGAGCCCCTCGCTCGCCGCACCTGCGGTGCACCACATCGCGGTTCCGTGGACTCTCGCCATCCTCGCTTCCGCCGTTGCGCTCTGGGCCCTACTGCGCCCCTTGCCTTCTCCGCCGCGTGCCGTCACGCGCTTCGCGCTCGACTTCCCTCCCGGGGCAACCTCAGTTCAAGGGATGCCGGCCTTCTCTCCCGACGGAAACCGGCTCGATCTACCCGAGTGGCGGAAGGCTCTACCTTCACCACACTGGATCAAATGGAGGCGTCTGCCATCCCCGGAACCGAAGGCGGTTCTGACCCTGTTTTTTCTCCGCGACGGCCAGTGGGTCGCGTTTTTTGGGGACGGGAAGCTGACGAAAATCGATCTGCGAGGCGGGCTACCCATTCCTCTTTGCGATGCCTCGGATGAGTCCGGGGGAGCTGGGGCGACGACGGCACGATTCTATTTGCGCCGACGGGAACGTCGGGTCTCTCGCGGGTCCCGGCTTCCGGCGGACCGCCTGCTCTCCGTGACGACACCGGACTCGAGCCATGGAGAGCTCTCCCACCGGTATCCCGAGTTTCTCCCGGGAGGAAAGGCGGCTCTCTTCACTATCTTGAAAAACCCGACCCGGGAGTCTCAGATTGCTCTGCTCATCCTCGAGACAGGCGAGCGCCGGGTTCTCCTGGAAGGCGGATACAATCCGTGGTTTTCGCCGAGCGGACATATCGTCTACGCACGGGACGGACGGCTCATGGCTGCTGCCTTCGATCTCGAGAACCTCGCGCTCTCTGGCGAGCCGATTCCGATCGTCGAGAGAGTCGCACGCGAGCTCTTCTCGATCTCTCGGAACGGCTCGCTGGCGTACGTCCCGGCAGGCCCGGTGGAGTCCACCCTGATGTGGGTGGATCGAAAGGGACAAAGCCGGCCTCTCAGCGAGATCCGGCGCAGTTTCTATTTCGGTCCTCGTCTCTCGCCCGATGGAACGCGTCTCGCCGTATCGATCTCGACCGGCGGGAAGGACAACATTTGGGTCTATGACCTCGATCGGGATGCCCTAAACCGCCTCAGCTCCGGCACGGTAGGTGACTATTTTCCCGTTTGGAGTCCGGATGCGGCGCGCATCGCCTATATCTCGGGGGGCGACATCGTCTGGCAAGCGGCGGATGGGTCTGAAGACGCCGAGACGCTCCTTCGAGGCGCGTTCCAGAACAACTTTACCCTGAGCTCATGGTCACGCGATGGACGCCTGCTCGCCTTCAGCAGAACCAATGACAAACTTGCCGACATTTGGCTCCTGTCCCTCGAGGCTGACCGAAGGCTTCGACCTTTTCTCGAGACGCCAGCTGACGAGCGCGGCGCCGTGTTCTCGACCGACGGGCGTTGGATCGCTTACATCTCGAACGAGTCGGGCCGCTACGAGGTCTACGTCCGGTCCTATCCCGGCCCTGGCGGAAAGTCGCAAGTATCGACCGAGGGCGGCATCCAGCCTGCCTGGTCCCGTAGCGGACGCGAGATTTTCTACCGCAATGGAGACAAGTTGATGGCGGTCGGGGTCGAGACCGAGCCGGCCTTCCGTCTTTCGAAGGCAAGGCTCCTTTTCGAAGGACGGTTTGTGGGAGCAGCGGGCCCCTATTCCTATAACGTGCTCGGGCGCGCCACGTACGACGTCGCTCCTGACGGGGAGCATTTCGTCATGCTCCAGGAGAATGAATCCGCGCGCATCCAGATCGTCCTCAATTGGGCCGAAGAGCTGAAAGCGAAGGTCCTGCCCGCCCGTCGCTGAGTTCCCAGACTACGTGAAGACGAGAACGCGCCGTGGCGGACCGCTACGGATTCGGACCAGTTCGCCCGGACGTACGTCGTCGAGCCGGGCGTCACAATAACGTCCTTCAAGAACACCCGTCCGTCGGGGAGCTCAAGCTTTACCTGGTACCGACCGGGTGGCACCGGCGAAAAACCTCCCGGGGCCGTCCCCAACCGTTCCTCTCCGAGCCAAATGACCGCGGGAATGTCGCTCTCGACCTCGAGCGTCGATGGATAACGTTCTTCGACCCCGGACGGGTCCGCTGGAGGCGCGTTCGGCGCCGGTTCCTTAACGGGCTCGACGGCCGAGACGACGGTGCGGCTTTCGTCGTCGATTCGCGGGCTTCGTCTCCCCGTCATCGCCGAGGTTTCGCGGTTTTCGCGTGGCCTCATCGGGAGGCTCGATGGCTTCAGAAGGAGGCGGAGACGTCACGCCTAATCGGAGCCCGGTGGCGGTGGACGCGTGTGCCGTCTGGAATAGTGCGGCGAGCGTTGTCGGCCCTATCGGCGGTGTCGTTCGCGCACTCTCCGTGGGGAGTCCCCTCACGGAAAGGAGGAGCACGACGCCGACGACCGCGAACGTCAGCACGAAGAGGATCGTCGTCCGTGGCACGTGCCAGAGGTTTCGGGCGTTCGTCAAAATGGAACGCACACGCTCGTCTAGAACATCCAGGAAACTCGGCGCGTCTTCGAACGATAGGGTCGACTCCGGTAGCGCTGGCAGCTCGACCTGGGGATCGAGATGAGACGACGATTCCATCGTCCCTGGCAATGGCGCTCGGTCGTCCGGGGCAGCTGCATCGAGGACCGGCATCGGCTCGGGCGGAGACTCGTTTAGCGAGAATGGACGAGGTTTGGCAAGAGGGTCTCGCTCGGGAAACGTCGGGGTGGTGCTTTGGCCTGGAGCGATGAATACCCCCTCGAAGCCGAACTCGCTCTCCACGGAGAGCACGTGCGTTGTGCGGACTACCCTCGCATTGTTGACGAATGCGTTCGTCATCGCCTGGTCCGCCACCACGTTGATTTCCCTCGGAATACCGGCAGTCATCCCGTAGATGGCTCGCACCGCCCTGGGGTCGAAGATCGCGTCGGGATTTCTCGCGCCAGCGGCACGAAGCCTTTCGATCAGGTAGAGCTCGGTCTCGCCGAGGCTCAGCGGCATCATGGTGTATCGCAGCGTGATTCGTTGACGCAGCTGACGGAGGTGTTCCGAGCGGAGCCGCGTGACGAGCTCCGGCTGACCGACGAGGCATATCTGAAGTACGGGATGACGCCCGCCGCGAACGTTCGTCAGAAGACGCAAATGCTCGAGGACGATATCCGGCAAAAGGTGGGCTTCATCGACGACCACGACGGCCTTGTGACCGTCGGCCGCGAACACCGCGAGAGCGGTCTCGAGCCTTCGTCGCCGCTCGGTCTTGGATTCTCGAGCGCCCCCAAGTGAAAGCGCCTGGCACAGCTCATCGAGAAGCTCCCCCGAAGTCGAGAGGGTCGGCGGCAAGAAAACAACCGGAGTCTTTGATGGCAGCTCTGCCACGGCTGCGCGGATCGCCGTGGTCTTTCCGGTGCCCACCTCCCCGGTGAGCAGGAACACGCCGTGATGATTCTGCCGCGCGTGTAGGAAGTGCTGGAGCGTTTCCCGGACGTGGGTACTCCGAAGAATCGTCTCCGGATCCGAGAGCGGGAGAAATGGATTCGCGCGCAACCCAAAATAAGCGGAATACACCGACCCCCCCCAGGGCGGAATCATATCATTCGTTAGGCCGGCGGTTAAAGCGGGTCTGCCGCCGTCGGCGTGGCACCACTTGCCCGCACCCGGGACCGGGGCTTATATTGTCCACCTCGAGGGTTCCCGGCGCGGCTGATATCCCGCAAACGCACCTCTGGCTAACCACCCTGCACGCGGACCCGTGGCCTTCCGGTTGAGCCGTACCGTGCGTCCAAGGAGGTAACTCGTGCGAAGCTTCTTCAAGATTTTGGTCGGGATTTCAATTCTTCTCTCTGCATGCGGAGGCGGCGATCCAGAAGCGGACGTCATAGGCGCATTCTTCAATGCGGTCAAGAAGAGCGACCGAGCGGGTGTCCGAGCGAGTCTCGCTAGCCCCGTTCGACGGTAAGCCCGAGTCGTGGGAAATCGTCGAGCGAGGGACCGAATCGGTCGCACCGTTCCAGCTCGCGGATCTCGAGGCGCAGCTGGAGAGTAAACGAGATGAAGCCAGGGCTCAGAAAGAAGGAAACGCGAAGTTCATCAGCGACAACAGTGACACCTACGAGTCTTATAAGAGCACGTACGCCGCAAATCCATCGGCGCCTTTCCAAGGAGCGCTCTTAACGTTTCACGAACAGTTGCAGGAGAGGCAGGGGCGCTTGGCCCAGCTCCAGGCCGACGCCGATCAAATGGCCCTTGACGTCGAGGCACTCAAGAACGCTGCGACGCTTTCGTTGAGTACACCGGTCGATACGAGCTTCGAGGGGCAGGTCAAAGTGAAACCGCTACAGGTCAAAATCAACGAGGGCTCCGGAGACCGGACTTATACAATCGTTCTGCAGCGTTACGAGCTCGTCGACACCAAGCAGAACCGGTCTCCGACTCCTCGATGGATCATCGCGGAGATTCAGCCGCAAGCATCATGAAGCGCGAGGCTAGCGGCTGATGTAGTCGCGGCGATCCTTCGCGGCGAACGGCGAGCGCGCATCAGCACCTCATCGTACCGTTCCGTTTCCTCAAAAAGAATCCACGACGGTGGCCGACCTTGCCACCCTCGATTCGATCGGGAGATCGAGGCGCTCTGAGCAGCGCCGGATTCCCCTTGACCGTCTCTCCCGAGGGGGCGTAGCCTGCCTCCGCAACGCTCAAGGAGAGCCGCGAGGATGCGTCGCGGCGCGCCCCGCCGCTCAAACACAGGGCTTGGGGTGATGTTGAGGGCAGGACCCCGCGGCGACCCGTGCTGGGCAAACCCTCCACGGCAGCGTCCCCGTCGGGGCTGCAGAAGCAAACGTCTAAATTAGGTTATGCCGAGTGACACGAGGGGGGTCGCTGGCGAACTCCCGGCTCGGTTAGAGGTCCGACTTCTTGGTGGAGTCGAGATCATCTTGGACGGCCGGCGTCTTCGCGCTTTCAACTCTCTTCGCTTGCAACGATTTCTAGCGCTGATCGCGTTGCGGAGAGACCTGCAGCAACGCTCACGACTCGCGTTCGAGCTCTGGCCAGACTCCGACGAACATCAGGCGCGGACCAACCTCAGAAAGCTGATCCACGACTTCCGTAATTCCCTTCCCCACACGGGTGAGTTCGTCGAGATCGACAACGAGATTGTGCGGTGGATT
Source organism: uncultured Acidobacteriota bacterium (assembly GCA_963820855.1). Lineage (GTDB taxonomy): Bacteria > Acidobacteriota > Vicinamibacteria > Marinacidobacterales > SMYC01 > DAISKN01. Next base: position 5,563 of record CAWGBY010000024.1, on the reverse strand, counting down.
CCGACTGGGCCAGCCGACGTCGACGTGCTGAGGTTCCGCGATGCACTGGCGGCTGGTGATCTCGAGCTCGCCGCGCGCTTCTATGCGGGCGATCTCCTTCCTGCTTGTTATGACGACTGGGTCCTGGACGAGCGAGCGAAACTTCGAGCTGAGGCGTATGGGGCATTCATGCGGCTGACAGTGGAGGCTGCGGGGCGTAACGACCACAAAGCCACGATCAGGTACGCCCAACGCATCATCGACCTGGAGCCGACCGACGAAGTGGCCGTTCGAATTCAGATGGAAGCCCATCTCGCGCTTGGCAACCGAGCCGCGGCGTTGCGCGCCTACCACCGGTTCGCGGAGGTGCTCGAGCGCGAGCTTGCGGTGGCACCCGGCGAGGCGATCGGGGCCATGTACCAACGGCTGAGGGCTGGCACACTCGACCACCTCGAAGTACAGGGCGACGTGCATGGCGAGGACCTGGCAGCAGTCGCCGAATCGCCGTTCGTGGGCCGCGACCTCGAGTTGAACCAGCTGAACGAGGCATGGAACACCGCGCGGGAGGGTGGGGCGCATCTCGTGTTGGTGACCGGCGAGCCGGGGATCGGAAAGACGCGTCTCGCACAGGAACTCGGCCGCCGCGTTCGAGCAGAGGGACACGTGGTGGCTTCGGCTCGTGCGTACGAGGCGGCGGGCAGGCTGCCCTGGGGTCCTGTCGTCGACCTACTCCGATCAAAGGCGCTCCGGAGCCACATCGACACGCTCGACACGGTCTGGAGGACCGAGCTCGCTCGTCTCCTCCCCGAGCTCCTCGACGCTTCCCAGCCATCTGGACAGAGCCGGTCGGGCGATCTGGCTCAGCGCCAACGGTTGTTCGATGCCGTGAGCCGAGCCATCGTCGTCGCCGACCGTCCGCGTTTGCTGATCATCGACGATCTGCAGTGGTGTGATGCCGAGACCATCGAGTTGATCGGTTTCGTTGTCCGTTCCGCACGAACGGCACCGGTCCTCTTCATCGGTACTGTCCGCTCGGAGGAGCTCCCTGAGCATCATCCCCTTGGCCGGCTCGTCGACGCTCTGGGCCACGACCGGGCAGTGACCACGGTGCCACTCGACCCGCTCGACGAAGCCACCACGGCGAGGCTCGCCGCTCGGATACGCCTTTCAGACGCGATTGATCCGGAACTGGCGGCACGACTCTGGTGCGAGACCGAAGGCAACCCACTCTTCGTGATCGAAGTTCTTCGAGCCGGGATCTCTCCTGATCGAAGTCGGGCAGTGCTCACACCGACGATGCGGGCGGTGCTGCGCGCCCGACTGGGCCAACTCCCTGACGGGGCTCGGCGACTAACCGAGGTGGCGGCGGTCATCGGTCGGCCCTTCTCGGTTGGTCTGATGGTCTCGGCCACTGGGATCGGTGAGCACGAGCTCGTTGATCATGTCGACGAACTCTGGCGTCGGCGGATCATCCGCGATCAGGGGCTCACGTACGATTTCAGTCACGACAAGCTCCGGGCGGTTGCCCTGGAGATGGTCAGTCCAGCTCGTCGACGTCAACTGCACCGGGACGTCGCCGCGGCGATCGCCGTCGAGCTCCAACACGACATCGACGCGGCCGCCCCGCAACTGGCCGCTCACTACGATCAGGCCGGCATGGTCGAACCGGCCATCGATGCCTACCGCGGGGCGGGGGCCAGAGCCGTGGCGGTCTCGGCCCTCGATGAAGCCGTCACTATGTTTCGGAGAGCGCTCTCATTGCTCGCGGAGGTGCCAACGTCATCCGACCGCGATGCGCTCGAGCTCGACATCCGGATCGCCCTCGGATCACCCCTCGTGGCCCTTCAGGGCTACGGCTCCAAGGGTGCGCACCAACTCTACGAGCGAGCCCTTTCGCTCTGCCGCAAGCTCAACCGACCCGTGGACCCACCGATTCTCCGCGGCCTCGGCCTCGCCCGGCTGCAGGGCTGCCGCTTCGACGATTGCAGTGAGCTCGGCCAAGCCCTGCTCGACCACGAGAGTCGTGATCCGATCGCCAGGACGGAGGGCCGATATCTCCTCGGCGTGAGCGCGTTCTGGCGAGGCGATTTGGCCATGGCCCGTGACTATCTGGATGGCGCCATCGACGCCTATGACGTGTCCAATCACGACCAGCATCTGGCGTTGTACGCCCAGGACCCGAAGGCGGTGTGCCTCGTACGACTGGCCTGGGTCGAGCTCTGGGCCGGAGATGCGGGCCGGGCCAAGGAGACAGCCCAGCTGCTCTCGAGTTGGCCGTTGATTTCGATCATCTGATGACGTTGTGGTACGTCATCACCTACGCGGCGATCATCGCGGCCGAATCCGAAGACCTCACCCGCCTCGCCGAGCTCCTCGCGGATGCCGAGCTTCTGTGGAAGCGTCTTCCGATGCCCTACCTCATGATCGTTGGAGACGCTCTTCGGGGCTGGCTGGACGTCTGCGAAGGATCGCCGGGGGCATTGAGAAGATTGTGCGGTCAGCGGCGCGCTCGCGGACCGACGGGGAGACCCTCCACCTCACCTACACACTCCTTCTGCTCGCCCGGGCTCGTGCCATGGCCGGCGAGTGTGAAGAAGGACGAGCCGCCACACGCGAGGGGCTCTCGTGGTCACACACCCACAACCAGCGTTATCTCGAGGCCGAGCTGTGGCGAGTCGATGGTGAGCTGGCTCATCGCGGCGGAGAAGCCGAAGCCGCCACCGCTTCTCTGAGCCGTGCCATCGAGATCGCCACCGTGCAAGGGGCACGCTGGTTGGAACTTCGGGCGCTCGACGCTCTGGCCAGTCGATTTCCGGATCAGACAGTGCGTGAGCAACTCGGGAACCTCGTCGAGACGATTCCGTCGGGTCATGATCTCCCGGCGTTGCGCGCGGCAACTGGCCTTCTGAGCGAGTCCGCTTGAGAGGGAACGCTTCGGGAACGCCTGGTTGCGTATCCTCGGGGAAACCCAGCAGAGGAGCACGCAATGGGAGACACGATCAAAGCAATGACCGAAGCGGTGCGGGGCCGGCGTCGTCACCCCTTCGGATTCGGACTACGACGCCGCTCGCGTTGTCTACAACGGCATGCACGACCGCAAGCCCCTCGCCGTCATCCAGTGCATGGATTCAGCCGACGTGACGGCCGCGGTCGCTGCCGGCCGCGACGGCGGCTTCGACCTGGCGATTCGCGGTGGGGGTCACAGCGTTCCCGGATTCGGCACGGTGGACGACGGTCTGGTCATCGACCTGTCGCCGATGAAGAACGTTTGGGTCGACCCGGTCAAGAAGGTCGCCCGGGTCGGCGGCGGCGCGACGTGGGGTGATGTCGATCATGCCGACCTACCCGTTCGGCCTGGCCGCGCCCGGCGGGATCATCTCGACGACCGGGGTGGGTGGCCTGACGCTCGGTGGCGGCATCGGCTACCTGACTCGCGGCGTGGGGTTGTCCATCGACAACCTGCTGTCAGCCGATGTTGTGCTCGCCGATGGCCGGCAGGTCACTGCCAGCGACTACCAGAATCGAAGACTTGTTCTGGGCGTTGCGCGGCGGCGGCGGTAACTTCGGTGTCGTCACCAGCTTCGAGTTTCAGCTGCACGAGGTGGGTGACATCGTGGGCGGCCCGATGTTCTACGAGCTCGACGATGCCGCCGCGGTCCTGGAGTGCTACCGCGAATTCATCGCCGATGCGCCCGAACAGCTCGGATGTTTCTTCGGCTGGCAGATCGCGCCTCCCGTGCCGTTTGTCCCCGAGGACCGCGGTCGGAGATCTGTTCTGCGCGCTGGTCGCCTGCTGGAACGGCCCACACGAGGAGGCCGACAAGGTACTCCGGCCACTACGCGACGTGGCCGAAGTGAAAGCGGAGCAGGTCAACGTCATGCCGTTCCCGGCCCTCAACAGCGCCTTCGACGATCTCGTCCCGAAGGGCATGCAGCACGACTGGAAAGCAGACTTCATCACCGAGCTCACCGACGAGGCGATCGCCGCTCACATCGAGCATGGCAAGAAGACACCGCACGTGAGCTCGTCCATGCATCTCCATCCGATCAACGGCGCGGCTCACCGCGTCGGCGCCAGACGAGACCGCCTTCGGACATCGAGACAAGAACTTCGCTCCGGTGATTGTGGGAATTGGCCCGACCCAGCGGACAACGAGGTCAACATCAGGTGGGTGAAGGACTACTACGCGGCCATTCATCCCCACTCGGGCACCGATGGCGGCTACATCAACTTCATGTCCGGCGACGACGACCACCGTGCGGCTGCAAACTATGGCGCCAACTACGAGCGGCTCGCAGCGGTGAAGGCGACCTATGACCCGGACAACCTCTTCCATGTCAACCAGAACATCGCTCCGGCGAAGCGGAGCTGAGCATCCTCGCTGTCATCCAGTCAACGCATAGGAGCAGGCAATGCATTGGGAGGCAGACACATCGCTCATCGACGCGGCGCGAGAAATCGCTCCAATCATCCAGAAACACAACGAGGAAGCAGAGCGGGAACGACGCCTGTCCCGGCCAGTCTTAACTGCATTGCGCGAGACGGGTCTCTTGCGAATGTCAACTCCCCGGTCTCTAGGGGGATTGGAGACAGACCCCATCACTCGCGCACTCGTCGTCGAAGAAATCAGTCGTCACGACTCTGCGGCCGGCTGGACCCTGGAGAACCCTTTGGATTGGGCTTTTTTTTGTGCGCGTCTCCCCGACGAGGGAGCAGAGGAGATCTATAGCCGTGGCGCGGACATCTTGATCGCCGCCCAATTTGGCCGCCCACTAAACGCAACGTCGACCGAAGGCGGATACCGTATCTCCGGTCGAGCGCCGTTCGTCAGCAACTGCTATGACGCCGATTGGATCTCATCGACAGCCTTGGTGGATGTTGACCAACATTCCGAAGGCGAGCCGGAGACGGTGATGGTCTATTTTCCCAGAGAAGACTGCGAAATAATTGACACCTGGGACGTGATGGGGATGCGAGGCACGGGCAGCAATGACATATCGGTGACCGACGTTTATGTACCCAAGTCCAGGACTTTTCGGATGGTGCCGGAATTCGAGCCGGGGTCCCACTATCAGGGTCCACTTTATCGACTCCCGCTTGTGGGCGCTGCTGCGACTGGCATACCGACGCCAATGCTGGGGGTTGCGCGACGAGCTCTCGATGAGGTGACCGAACTCGCCCTTACCAAGACTCCGGTGGCATCGAGCGGCCTCTTAAAAGAACGCTCGTCGGCACAAGTCCAGTTGGGAAAAGCGGAAGCGGTCTTGCGTTCAGGCCGCTTACTGCTTCTCGACACTGTGAGCGAAGCGTGGCAAAGATGCGTTGACGGTCGGAGCCACTCGCTGAGGCAAAAAGCGGACTTATTGCTTGCAACGACCCACGCGATGAGCAGCGCGGTACAGGCAGTGGAGCTCGCGTGTAGCATTGCGGGAACGACTGCGTTTCGAGCCACCAGCCCGTTGGAACGTTGCTTTCGGGACGTCCAGACAATGAAACATCATGTCTTCGCCTCCGAGGCTCGGTATGGGACCTTCGGGCAAGTGTATCTTGGAGTTCCACCGGACTTTCCGGTGGTTGCCTTCT
>CAWGBY010000023.1:0-70024 GCA_963820855.1 uncultured Acidobacteriota bacterium | reverse complement strand
CTCCGGCAGCGTCGACGGGAACGCCGTTGTCCTTGATGCGCCACGCTCCGGTCGCGTCGAAGTTCTCGAGCGCGAGGCCGAGAGGGTCGATGACCTGGTGGCAGGAAGTGCAGGCCGGGTTCGAGCGGTGAAGCTCCATCGCTTCTCGAACCGAGAGGGCCTTTCCTCGCTCCGTCACGGGAAGCTTCGAGGTCCGGCACGTTCGGCGGCGGCGGCGGCGGCGGAGAGCCCAGCAGCACTTCGAGAATCCACTTGCCTCGGTTCACGGGGGAGGTCCGGTCCGCGACCGAGGTGAGCGTGAGGACGCTTCCCTGGCCCAGAACGCCTCTCCGGGAGTCGTCTTCGAGCTTCACGCGGCGGAACTGGTTTCCCGACACGTTCGGGATCCCATAGTGACGAGCGAGCCGCTCGTTCACGAAGGTGTAGTCCGCGGTCAGAACGTCGAGGACGCTTCGATCCTCCCGAACCAGGTTCTCGAAGAAGAGCTCGGTCTCTTCCCGCAGCGCGTCCGCGAGCGTATCGTCGTAAAGAGGATAGAAGAGGTAGTCGGGGTCGATCTTCTCGAGGTCCTGAAGGCGCAGCCACTGAGACGCGAACCTCGTGGCGAGGGCATCGGAGCGCGGGTCCTTGAGCATCCGCTCGACCTGTCCCGACAACACCGCCGGATCGGAGAGCGTTCCTTCGCTCGCGAGCTTCACCAGCTCTTCGTCGGGCACACTCGCCCACAGGAAAAACGAGAGTCGGGAGGCGAGCGGGAGGTCGTTCAAACGACGAATCGCTCCGGCCTCGATGGCCGATGGCGCTTCCTCGAGACGAAACACGAAATGAGGGCTCGCGAGGATGGCCTGGAGTGCCGTCCGGATCCCCGACTCGAAATCTCCCTCGGCGGCGCCGGTCTCGTAGAACGACATGAGTCCCTCGACGTCCATCTCGTTCAGAGGCCTCCGGTAGGCTTTGGCCGCGAGCTGGGAAACGATCTCGCTGGGCGCAGGGATGCTCGTCTTCGGCCGTGGTGGGCCGGCAGGTGAAGACTCTCCGGCGGCTCACGGTGTCCGAGACTCCGGTCACGTTGTGCGGTCCGTTGATCCGGAACTCGCGGAGGTGCGGGAGGGTCTTGACTCCGTAGTCGGTTCCGATGGTCGTGTCGGCGAGGGTATGGTCGATCGGCGCCATCAAATCGTCGACGGGACTCTCGAACCTCTGGAGAAAGGCGGCCGACACCCGATGCGGACCGGCCTTGAGGAAGACTCGCGGGCTCTCGAGATTCATCCCGTTCGGATCGGACTCGTCCATCATCGGGTCGATGTCGAGGAGCGCCACCCGCTCTCCCTCGATCGAGATCTCGATCTGCTCGTCCTTCGCCGGCGCTCCATAGAGCTGCCCGGTCGGGCTTCCGTGGAGCATCATCTTGAACACGTACTCGCCGTCCGCGGGGAAGTGATGGACCATGGAGATTCCGCCGCGCGTGCCGAAAGGAGCTCCCGTCGACGCGGTCCATCTGCGAGGCCGTCCGAGGGACCTTGTAGGTGGCCTCCGTCGCGCCGGTCCTCGGATCTCCCACGGCGAGCCGGCTGATCTTGCCCGCGGCGCGCAGGTAGCCTTCCATCAGCGTCGGCGACATGGTCTGCACGTCCGCCACGTTGTCGAATCCGTGGCTGATCGTGTCCGGGGGAAGAAACGCGGTGACGTCCACGTCGAGCGCGAGGAGCTCCCGGATCGAGCGCGAGTACTCCGCGCGGTTCAGCCTCTGGAACGTGCGCGCGCCCGGGTTCGGATTTCTCGCCGCCACCTCGTCGATGCGCTCTTCGAGGGTCCGGGCGAGATCCGCGATCTCCGCGGGGTCGGGCTTTGGGGCGAAGGACGGTGGCATCATCCCCGCGCGGAGCTTCCGGATCATCTTCTCGGCCAGGGGCGCCTTGTCTTCCGCGCGGCTGACGTCGAACGCCTCGAGGGAGAACCCTGCGGTCATCGACTGATCGCTATGGCACATGACGCAGTAGTCGGAGACCAGGGCGTTCTCCGCGTCGAACTCCGAGGCTTTCGCCAGGCTTCCCGACGCGAGGACCGCCGCAACACTCAAGTGGTTCCAGATGCGAGGCTTATACACGGCGCACTCCCGGGCGCGTTTCGCGGGAAAACGCACCTTTCCGCAGCTTATTATCCGTCGTTTCCTCCTCCCGTTGTCAATCCCCTATTCCCCGCCGTGTGCTACTGTTCCGGGGGGCTCACCAAACCGTCGGAGGGATTCGATGCGCAAGACATTCCTCTTGCTGACTCTCGCTTCGCTCGCTTTCGTTTCCAACGGATACGGTCACGAGATTCGGTCCATGGGGGCGCTCGCTTTCGGCCCCGAGGGAATCTTGTTCGTGGGAGACGGAAAAGCGGGCGCGGTCTTCGCGGTCGATCTGAACGACCGGACCGCCAACCCCGCCAGGGGCGAGCTCAACGTCACGAACCTCGAGGGGAAGATTGCGGGCTTCCTCGGAACGAGCAAGGACGACGTTCTGATCCACGACATGGCGGTGAATCCGATCTCTCAGAACGTCTACCTTGCCGTCTCGCGAGGACGGGGACAATGGGACCAGCAGTGGCTCCTCCCGAATGACATCGCCGACGCGAACGTCCTCGTGAGAGTCGACCCGAAGGGCGGCTTGAGCGAGGTCGCGATCGACGGCGCTCGCGTCGAAAAGGCGGCTCTCCCCAATCCCGTTTCCCCGGACAAGAAACATGCCTGGAAGGAAGGGATTGCGCTCCGCACCGACACCATCACGGACATGTACTACTGCGGGTGGAACGCTCTACGTCGCCGGACTCTCGAACGAGGAGTTTGCTGCGACCCTCTGGCGCATCCCGTATCCTTTCACCGGCAAAGCGACGGCGACGACGACTCTCGAGAACTATCACGGCGCGCATGGTGAGTACGAAACGGAGGCGCCCATCCGGACGTTCGTTCCCTACGCGCTCGGGGGTACGGAGCACATTCTCGCCGCCTACCTCTGCACGCCGCTCGTGACGTTTCCCCTCGCCGACCTGAAGGACGGCGAGCACGTGAAGGGGAGGACCGTCGGCGAGTTCGGCTCGGGCAACTACCCGCTCGACATGCTCGTCTATAAGAAGGATGGGCGCGAGAAGCTCCTCATCGCCAACAGCGATCTTCCCTTCCTGATCGTCGACCCGAAGGACATCGAGAGCTACCAGGGCGAGATTGCCGCTCCGACCGAGACCTATGTCGCCGGCGTCCGCTACGAGCCCCGTTCCGGCGTGGGCGTCCAGCAGATGGATCTACTGAACCCGGAGACCATCGTCACGTTGAGGCGCCACCCGGGCGGGAACCTGGATCTGGTCTCCCTTCCGGTCAAGTGGTTCTGACGCTCCTCCTCGCGGCGCGTCTCGCGTTCGTGAGCGATCCGGACGACGAGCGCTTCGGGACGGTCGTCCTCACGGGCGCCTCGCCGTTCGATGAACTGGCGCGAGGCGTTCACCGTTCATCTCGAAGGCGCCGACCCCGAGGCTCCGCCCGTCCTCGGCGACTACATCGTGGAAGGGGAGTCGGTTCGTTTCCGGCCGCGATTCGCTTTCGCGGCCGGGCTCACCTACCGCGCGCGATTCGGTGAGACGACCCTTCTCTTCACCATGCCGACGCGCGATCCAGGCGAGCATCCGCGGGTCGTCGCGGTCGATCCGTCCTCGTCCGAAGTCCCTGCGAACCTTCTCCGTCTGTACATCACCTTCTCGCATCCGATGTGGACGAAGGACGTTTCGAAGAGAATCCACCTGTTCGACGCCGCCGGCCGGGAAGTGCCGCTGCCATTCGTCGAGATCGAGACGGGCCTCTGGGACTCCGAGAGGCAGGCGTCTCACGCTTTTCTTCCATCCCGGCCGGGTGAAGCGGGGGGTCGGGCCGAACCTCGCGCTCGGGCCTCCGCTCACGGCAGGAGGCGTCTATCGGCTCGTCGTCGACAAAGAGATGCGAGACACGCGCGGCTACGAGCTCGAGGGGTCTTTCGAGCACGAGCTCCGTGTGGGGGCGGACGATCGGACGTCCCCCGATCCCTCGACGCTGGTCTCTCTACGTGCGCGACCGAAGCTCGCCGCTCGAAGTCACTCTCGACGAGCCCCTCGATCGCGCGCTCCTCCTTCGACTCCTTCGAGTGACGAGCGACTCCGGAGCCGAAGTGCCCGGCGTTTCGAGCGCGAGCTCGAACGAGACGCGTTTCGTTTTCACCCCGGACCGGACGTGGTCGAAGGGAAGGTACCGTCTTCTCGTCGATCCCGAGATCGAGGATCTCGCCGGGAACAAGCCCGGACGCCTGTTCGACGAGGAGATCGGCCGCGGCGCGGCGGATTCCGGCGGAGTCGAGCTCTCGTTCGAGGTGCGCTAGCAGAGTAGGCCATTGACATACTAGGTCAATGGCGTATACCTGGATTTGCGTGCGGCCTTCGATTGGGACTCGGACAGAAGACGAGGCTAACCGGCAAAAGCACGGCCTCTCGTTCGAGGAAGCCAAGGCACTGTTCACTAGCGGCGTTGACTTTCTTGAGATCTACGACGAGCGATCATTCGGAGGAAGCGGATCGATTCATCGCGATCGGTCCGACAAGTGCAGGGCTCCTAGTCGTCGTCTACACCGAACGCTCGGACGACGTTATCCGCATTGTCAGTGCGAGGAAAGCCACGAAGAACGAAGTCGAGGCTCTTCCGAAAAATATCAGGGTAGTGCCCATGATTGACGATAATCCCGAACTGACCGAGGACGATTTCGCGCGGGCGATTCCTCGAAGACAGCGTGAACGGATCCTGCGCGGCCGCATAGACCCTGAAAGAGACGTTGCTGCGCTTCGCCGTTTTGCCGGACTGACGCAAGACCAGTTCGCCGAAGCGCTGGGGATCAGCGTTCACACCCTGCGCAACTGGGAGCAAGGACGCCGGAGTCCCGAAGGACCGGCCCTGGCGCTCCTGCGAATCGCCGCGCGACATCCTCGGGTGCTTCGCGAGAACCTCTTTCAAGCCCGACTCAAGGCTTAACTTCTGCGCACCAGCACCACCCCGAGTATTGTGGAGTGCACCGCCCGCGAGAGCGAGAAGGCTCGGCCCAGAGGAGCAGCGTTACGGGGAGAATCGCGGCCACGCGGGCGTTCGCGCGCGGCGCCGCCGAAACAAATGCTCCAGTGCATGTGTCTCCTGACGGAAGGCTGTCAGGAGGCCTGGTGCATCCTGCGGTCACACAAGGAGGAACCATGAAACATCCCGTGGTTTGGTTCGAAGTGATGGGCGAGAGCGGCGAGAAGCTTCGGTCGTTTTACGGGCGTCTCTTCGACTGGAAGATCGACGCCAACAACCCGACGAAGTACGGCATGGTCGAAGCGGCGAACGGCCGGGGAATTCCCGGCGGGGTGGGCCAACTCGCGGACAAGCCCTGGCCCAAGGTCACGTTCTACGTCTCGACCGAGTCCGTGACGAGCTCTCTCGAAAGGGTGACGAAGCTCGGGGGCCTCGTCCTCATGGGCCGCACCGATCTCCCGGGCGGACCCGTCATCGGCATGTTCGCCGACCCGGAGGGAAACGCCATCGGGCTCGTCGAAGAGAAGGACGCCTGACGCGAAAGGCATAGGATAGTCGGACCGTGCGCCGCGCCGACCGACTCTTCCAGATCATCCAGTGGCTCCGCGGGCGACGGCGAGCGGTGACGGCTCGCTGGCTCGCGGAGCAGCTGGAGGTCTCCGAGCGAACGGTCTACCGCGACATCCGGGATCTGATGGCCTCGGGCACGCCCATCGAGGGCGAAGCGGGCGTCGGCTATCGGCTGGGACGGGACTACGACCTTCCGCCGCTCATGTTCGAGCCGGCGGAGCTCGAAGCCCTCGTTCTCGGCGCCCGGCTCGCGGCTGCGATTGGGGATGAGTCGCTCGTCCGCCCGGCGCGCTCGGCGCTCTCCAAGGTCGAGGCGGCGCTCCCGCCGAACGCTCGATCGCCGCTTGAGCCGCCCTCCGCTCTTCGCGCCGAGGACCTTCGCTTCTCGCGCCGGCTCCGCGACGCTTCTCTCGATCCGATCCGCGATGGGCGAGAAGAGGAAGCTCCGGCTCCGCTACCGGAACGAGAAGAGCGAAGACTCGGAGCGCGTGGTCCGGCCCCTCGGCGCGTTCTTCTGGGGAAAGACCTGGACCCTCGCGGCGTGGTGCGAGCTCCGGAACGACTTCCGCAACTTCCGCCTCGACCGCATCGTCGAGCTCACCCCTACCGAAGAGACGTTCGAGGAAGAGCCAGGCCGCCGCCTTCGCGACTACCTTCGCCAGATCGGAGAGTTCGCCGAGCGGCTTCTCGACGAGTAAGGGCTGGAGATGTATCAATCCACGGGCACAAGGGAGCCCTGGCGCGCGCGCACATCATGAACTCCCCGCCTGCGCCGATGCTCCCAGCCGAGGGGTCAAGCTCCTTGCCCACGCCAATGCAAGGAAGTAAGATATCCTTGTAGCAGGGAAACAATGATACTGGCAAAGAAGACTTCCAAGAACCAGATCACTCTCCCGAAGAAGATCGTCGACCAGTTTCCCGACGTCGAGTACTTCGATGTTCAGATCCAGGGTGGAGCTATCCAGCTCTATCCCGTGGATTTGAACGTCGCGGACCGGGTGCGGGAGAAGCTCGAACAGCTGGGACTCGACGAAAAGGACGCTCGGGAAGCGGTGAAATGGGCGAGACGCCGGATGCGTTGAGGGTCGTCCTCGACACGAACACGATATTGTCAGCGCTGCTCTTCGCGCACGGCCGGCTTACGTGGATACGAGAGAGCTGGGAGAGCGGTCGACTCATTCCGCTCTGCAGTGACGCTACGATCGAGGAGCTCCTACGAGCACTCGCTTATCCCAAGTTCGGACTCACCGAACTGGAGATCATGACTCTCCTGCGATCCTACGTCCTCCATGCCCAGGTGGTTTCACCAGCGGAAGCAACCCCTCGACCGAGCGCCCAAATGCCGCGACGCCGATGATCAGAAATTTCTCGATCTCGCGTCCGCCGGTGGCGCGGAGATATTGGTGACCGGGGATAGGGACCTCCTGGCGCACGCGGACGAGGTTCCCTTTGCTATCGAGTCGCCTGCGCTCTTTATCCGCCGGTTCGAGTGAGAACTCGAGCGAGCTAGAGCTGCGAGAAGAAGTCGTTCCCCTTGTCGTCGACCACGATGAACGCCGGGAAGTTCTCGACGTCGATGCGGAAGATCGCTTCCATTCCGAGCTCCTCGTACTCGACGACTTCGACCTTCTTGATCGACTCGACCGCGAGGATCGCCGCCGGCCCTCCGATCGAGCCGAGGTAGAACCCTCCGTGCTTCTTGCAGGCGTCCGTCACCGGGCGCGAGCGGTTCCCTTTCGCGAGAGTGACGTAGCTTCCTCCGTGCTCCATGAAGAGGTCGACGTAGGAGTCCATGCGCCCGGCGGTCGTAGGGCCGAACGACCCGAAGCGTAGCCCTCGGGGGTCTTCGACGGGACCCGCGTAGTAGATCATGTGGTCCTTGAAGTACTGCGGCAGCCCTTCACCGCGATCGATGCGCTCCTTGAGCTTCGCGTGGGCGATGTCGCGCGCCACGATGATCGGGCCCGGTGAGCGAGAGCCGGGTCTTGATCGGGATAGCGCGAAAGCGTCTTTCGGATCTCCGCCATCGGCTGTCTCAAGTCGATGGGAACGACCTCGGCCGCGAGATCCTTCGCCTCGACCTCGGGAAGGAAGCGCGCCGGGGTTCGTCTCGAGCTTCTCGAGAAAGACACCGTCGCGCGTGATCTTTCCGAGCGCCTGCCGGTCGGCGGAGCAGGAGACGCCGATCCCGACCGGAAGCGACGCTCCGTGCCGCGGAAGTCGAATGACCCGCACGTCGTGGCAGAAGTACGTGCCGCCGAACTGGGCGCCGATGCCGAGCTTTCGCGACCGATCGAGGATCTCTTTTTCGAGCTCGAGATCGCGGAACGCGCGGCCCAGGTCGTTCCCCGTCGTCGGGAAGACGATCGAGGTACCGGCAGCTCGCGAGCTTCACCGTCTTCAGGGTCATCTCCGCCGACGTGCCGCCGATGACCACCACCAGATGGTAGGGAGGACAGGCCGCGGTCCCGAGGGTCTTCATCTTGTTCTCGATGAAGTCCGCGAGCGTCCCCGGGTTCAGGATGGCGCGGGTCTCCTGGTAGAGATAGCTCTTGTTCGCCGATCCTCCGCCCTTGGTGATGAAGAGAAAGTGATACTCGTCGCCCTCGCCGGCGTAGATCTCGATCTGCGCCGGGAGGTTGGTCCTGGTGTTCTTCTCCTCGTACATCGAGAGAGGCGCCATCTGCGAGTACCGGAGGTTCGTCCGGGTATAGGTCTCGTAGATTCCCCGCGAGATCGCTTCCTCGTCGCTTCCCTCGGGTGAGCACGTACTGGCCCTTGCGCCCGAGCACGATCGCGGTCCCGGTGTCCTGGCAGGAGGGAAGGATCATGCCCGCGGAGACGTTCGCGTTTTTCAGCATCTGGAGGGCGACGAAACGATCGTTGTCGCTCGCTTCCGGGTCGTCGAGGATCTTCCGCACCTGTTCGAGGTGAGACGTGCGGAAGAGATGCGAGATGTCGCGAACCGCCTGGCTCGCGAGAAGCGAAAGCGCCTCGGGCTCGACCACGAGCGCTTTTCTTCCGAGGATTTCGGCCTCGCCGACGCCGTCGCTGCGAGAGCTTGCGGTACGGAGTATCGTCTTCGCCGAGCTCGAAGATCGGCTGGTAGCGGAAAGAGCTCACTCGCGTGAGGATAGCACAGGCGTTTCGGGCTTCACGGTGAGGAGCACGACGTCGCCGCGATCGCGAGGCGCGGCGCCGAGGAGGAAGGGGGCTCTCGGGACCCCGAAGCTCTCCCAGAGAATTCCGGCGACGAGGCTCGCGGGCAGCGCGGCGACGCCGACGACGGCGTGATAGAGGCCGTAGGCGCTTCCGAGGCTTCCCCGGTCTCGAACCAGATCGGCCACGAACGCGCGGCCGACGCCCTCGACGAGCCCGTAGTAGACGCCGTACACACGAAGAGCGCAACGACGTGAGACGCCTCCCGCGCGAGAGCGAATCCGAGGTAGAGCAACGGCGTAGAAGAGCCAGCCGGCGGCGATGACGCGTTTTCTTCCGAGACAGATCCGAGAGACGCCCCGCGGGCGCCGAGACCGCCGTGTAGACGACGTTGAAGGCCGACGAGCATTCCCGAGGATTCCCACGACCGAAAGACCCCGCTCGGACGCTCTCAGAACGAGAAACGAATCGGAGGAGTTGCCGAGCGTGAAGAGGCGCGACGGCCGAGGAGGAACCGCCGAAAGGGCGGGTCGAGCCCGCGAAGCGAGAGCCGCGGACGAGTCGGGCCGTTCGGCGACGGCCCTCCGATTTCCTTCGCGCCGAGCGCGAGGACCGCGACCGCGGCGAACGCGGGAACGAGGCTCGCGAGGACGAGGTTGCCGGAACGTTTCGGGAGCGAGGGCGAGAGCGCCCTTCTGGGCCGACCAGACGACGGCGAGCGCGATGAGGAGCCCGACGACCGCCCCTGCGCTGTCGAACGCGCGATGCAAGCCGAACGCGAGACCGCGCGTAACCGGTCGAGACGCTCTCCGCGAGGAGCGCGTCCCGGGGAGCGCTTCGCACTCCCTTTCCGAAGCGATCGAGAGAGCGGATGCCGAGGATCGCGCCCCACGAAGTTCGCGAAGAGGAGGAGCGGCTTCGAGAGCGGCGGAGATTCCGTAGCCGGCGACCGCGAGCCACTTTCGATGCCCCACTCGATCCGAGAGATACCCGGAGCCGACCTTCAGAAAGCTCGAGACGGCCTCCGCCACCCCTTCGATGAGGCCGATCGCCGTCGTCCGCACTCCGAGGACGCCCGTGAGAAAGAGCGGGAGGACGTCGAAGACCATCTCGCTGGACACGTCGGTGAGAAAGCTCGTCGCCGACGTGACCCAGACGTTGCGATGGAGCTTCAAGCTCGTCGATCACGGAATTCGACAGCACACCCACTCCCGGAGATCTCGACTTCCACGCGGTCACCCGCTTTCAGGAAGCGCGGGCGGCTTGCGCTTGGAGCCGACCCCGCCCGGTGTGCCCGTCGAGATCACGTCTCCCGGCTGGAGCTCGTAGGCCGTCGAGAGGTAGTGGATGAGAAACTCGATCTTGAAGGTCATCGCGGCGATCTCGGTCCGCTGCATCTCCTCGCCGCTCACCCGCGTGACGAGCGTCTGCGCGTAGGGATCGGGGAGCTCGTCTTTCGTCACGAGCCACGGACCGAAGGCGCCGGTGCGATGGAAGTTCTTTCCCGGACCGAACTGGGTCGTGTGGCGCTGCCAGTCGCGGACCGAGCCGTCGTTGTAGCAGGAGTAGCCCGCGACGTAGTCCATCGCGTCGCTCTCCGGGATGTGGCGGCCCCGCTTTCCGATGACGACCGCGAGCTCGCCTTCGTAGTCGAGCTCGACGGAAGCCTTCGGACGCACCATCGCCTGACGATGGCCCACCTGGCTCGCGGCGATGCGCAGGAAGAGCGTCGGGTACTTCGTGGGCTCGCGTCCCGTCTCCTGCCGATGGTCGTCGTAGTTCACGCCGACGCACCAGATCGCGGGGGGATCGGGAATGACCGGAAGGAGCTCGACTTCGTCGAGAGACCGATCGGATTTTCCCGCGGCGGCGAGCGGCTCGCGCCTGCGCGAGCCCCTCATCGCCGGCGGACGAGGACGTCGCGGAGAGCTTCGCGGCAGGGTGGCGATGCGGTTCTCGCCCACGACGACGCCGGCGTGGGAGCTGTTTCCGTAGCGATAAGATACGAGCTTCATGGGCGGGAACGATACTACAGAGAATTCCCGCATGAGCTAAGCTGGGAGTCCCGAAGGAAATGGAAAAAACAACAGACCTTGAAGATCTGATCGTCCGCGACCGGGACCATTGTTGCGGCGGCGTGGGGTCGATGAAGGTCTGCGTACGGGTCATCGCCGTCGCAGAGCTCCCTACGCGATTCGGCCGGTTTCGCATCGCGGCCTTCTGGAACAACCGCGACGAGAAGGAGCACGTCGCCCTGGTGCGGGGCGACGTCATCGGCGCCGAGAACGTTCCCACGCGGCTCCATTCGGAATGTCTCACCGGAGACGCCATCGGGTCTCTGCGGTGCGACTGCCGCGACCAGCTCGAGACCGCGCTCGAGAGGCTCGGCAGGGAGCCGCGAGGGCTTCTCCTCTATCTCCGGCAGGAAGGACGCGGTATCGGGCTCGTGAACAAGATCCGGGCCTACGCGCTCCAGGACAGGGGACTCGACACGGTCGAGGCCAACCTGGCTCTGGGATTCCGCGACGACGAGCGCGACTACGCGATCGCGGCGCACATGATCGAGAGTCTGAACGTCCGATCGATCTCACTCATGACCAACAATCCGAGGAAGATCGGCGCTCTGACCCAGCACGGGATCAAGGTGGAACGAAGGCTCCCGCACGTGATTCCGCCGAACGGGCACAACCGCTTCTATCTCGAGACCAAGCGCGATCGATCGGGCCACTGGATCGACTTCGAGGGCAAGCCGCACCTTCTCGAGCAGAACGATCCCGTGATGATCGACGGAATGGACGAACTGAGAACCGAGAACTGAGAACCGAGAACTGTTCGTTACTGTAACCCTTCGATCTTTCCCTTCACGAAGTCGATGTCTTCCGCGCGCGGCTTCTTCGGAAGTCCGGGCATGCGCAGGATCTCTCCGGTCAGCACCACGACGAAGCCCGCGCCGGCGTTGATCTCGATTCCGCGAACGGTGACGTCGAAGTCCCGGGGCCGGCCGAGGAGCTTCGGGTCGTCGGAGAGCGAGTTCTGGGTCTTGGCGATGCAGATGGGAACCGAGCCGAAGCCGAGCTTCTCCGCTTCCGCGATCTGCTTTTCGGCGTCTTTGGTGAAGATCGCGTCGCGCGCGCCGTACATCTTGCGCGCCACGCTTCGGACCTTCTCCGGAATCGAATCCGTGAGCTCGTAGAGCGGCCGGAACGGAGCGACCGGTTTCGCCGTCTCGGCGACGACGGTCTTCGCGAGCTCGACCGCGCCCTCGCCTCCACGAGCGTGATGATCGGAGATGGCGAAGGAAACGGAAAGCTCCTCCGCAGCGCTTCCTCACGATCGAGATCTCCTCGTCGGTATCGGTGCCGAATCGGTTGAGGGCGACGATCGGGGGCTTGCCGAACTCGCGCACGCTCTCCACGTGCTTTTCCAGGTTCTCGAGCCCGGCCGCGACCGCGGCGGGGTCGGGCTTGGTGAGATCTTCCTTCGCCCGCCCGCCGTGCATCTTGAGCGCGCGCACCGTCGCCACCAGCACCACCGCCGCGGGGTCGAATCCCGCGGTGCGGCACTTGATGTCGAAGAACTTCTCCGCGCCGAGATCGCAGCCGAAGCCCGCCTCGGTGACCGCCCAGTCCGCGAGATGAAGCGCGGTAGCGGGTCGCGAGGACGCTGTTGCAGCCGTGAGCGATGTTGGCGAAGGGTCCGCCGTGGATGAGCGCCGGCACGCCCTCGAGAGTCTGCACCAGGTTCGGCTTCAAGGCGTCGGCGAGGAGCGCGAGCATCGCTCCCGTGACTTTCAGCTTCGACGCCTCGACCGGGGCCTTGTCGTACGTGAAGCCGACCAGGATGCGATCGATCCTCTTTCTCAGATCCTCCTCGTTCTCCGAGAGGCAGAGGATGGCCATGATCTCGGAGGCCGCGGTGATGTCGAAGCCCGTCTCGCGCGGCACACCCTGGAGCGGGCCGCCGAGTCCGACGATGGTGGTGCGGAGCGAGCGGTCGTTCATGTCGAGGGCCCGCTTCCAGAGCGCGCGCCTCGGGTCGATGCCGAGCGGGATTTCCGAAGTACAGGTGGTTGTCGAGGACCGCGGAGAGCAGGTTGTGCGCGGTGGTGATGGCGTGGAAGTCGCCCGTGAAATGGAGGTTGATCCGATCCATCGGATAGACCTGGCTCTAGCCGCCGCCGGTCGCGCCACCCTTCACTCCCATGCAGGGCCCGAGCGAAGGCTCGCGAAGCGCGAGGCAGACGCTCTCGCCGATCCGGGCGAGCCCCTGGGCGAGCCCGATGCTGGTGGTGGTCTTTCCTTCGCCCGCGGGAGTCGGCGTGATCGCGGAGACGAGGATGAGCTTCGATCGCTCGTTTCGCTTCGGGCGGGAGAGGACCGAGGGCTCGATCTTCGCGATGGTGTGCCCGTAGGGCTGAAGATCCTTGGGCTCGAGCCCGAGCTTCGCGGCGATCTCGGTAATGGGTCTGGGAGTGATGGAACGGGAAATTTCGATGTCGCTCTTCATCCTTGTTCTTTCTGGCGAATCAGCTTCTTCACTTTTTCCTTGTACGCGGCGATGAGGGAGGCGGTGACGGGGCCGGGCTTTCCGTTTCCGATACGGGTCTCGTCCACCTGCACGATGGGCACGATCTGGCGGGCGGAGGCGGTGATGAAGACTTCATCCGCGCCGAGGAGCTCCGCGGGCTTGAAGCTCCGCTCTTCCACGACGAACGACGTTTCGCGGGCGACCTCGATCACGAGCTCGCGCGTGATCCCTTCGAGGAGCCCGGCGGTGAGAGGAGGCGTCCGGATGACGCGTTTCGCCACGACGAACACGTTCGACATGGAGCCCTCCGCGACGTCCCCATCGGGATTCAACATGAGAGCCTCGTAAGCCTTCCGGCGCTGCGCCTCGCGAAGAGCGAGGACGTTCGTGAGCAGGTTCGAAGACTTGATGCGCGGATCGAGACCGCCCCTCGTCGCGCGCATCATCGGAACGAAGACCGCCCGGGCGCCCTCTCGATAGAGGCTTTCGGGATATTCGGGAAGCGGCCTCACGATGACCACCACCGTCGGTCGCGACGCGGATCCGGCGCGGTAGTCGATCGATCCGACTCCGGCGGAAACGACGATCCGTATCGAAGCTTCCTCGTTCCCCGCGGCCACCAGAGTTTCCTCGACGCGGGCGGCGAGCTCCTCATCGGACACGTCGAGAGCGATGTCGAGGGCTTTCGCCGACTCGCGGAGCCGTCCCAGGTGCCGTCCGAGAAGAAACACCCGCCCCCCGTACGTGCGAATCGTCTCGTACACGCTCGCTCCGAAGAGAAACCCCTGGTCGAGCGGCGAGAGGAGACGGTCTTCCTCGGAGCCGAGCTTGCCGTCTACGTTCACGAGGGTGGTCATGGGACGTTAAGTCAGTGGCGTCGAGTGGCGTGGCCGACAGTTGAGGCGTAGCAGCGCGTCGTTCGAAGTTCCCGAGTTTTCACATAGACTCCGTCGCGGACGAAGGGGAAGGCCACCTCCACGGAAACGCGCTTCGTCCGCAAACTGTTTATTATCTCGCGAAGTCCCCTTCGAGGGAAGCGGAGGAAACGAACATGACGGAACGAACGCTCCGCGGGCGGCGGTTTCGGGAGCTTCACCAGGGACCGAAATTGCTCGTGCTCCCGAACGCCTGGGACGTGGCCTCGGCGCGAATCTTCGAGGAGGCCGGGTTTCCGGCGGTCGCCACCACCAGCGCGGGAGTCGCTTTCGCCCTCGGCTATCCGGACGGCGAAGCGCTGCCTTTCGCGGATCTTCTCGACACGGTTGTGCGAATCGTCCGCAGCATCGAGGTCCCGCTGAGCGTCGACTTCGAGATGGGATACGGGGCTCGTCCCGAAGACGTGTCGCGAAACGTCGAGGATCTTCTCGAAGCGGGCGCCGTCGGCATCAACCTGGAGGATCGCGGCTTGGAGCTCGAGGCTCTGGTCGAGAAAGTGCGAGCGGCGCGAAGCGCGAGTGAGCGCGCTCGCGTCCCCCTCGTCATCAACGCGCGGACCGACATCTTCCTTGCCGCGATCGGAAAGCCGGAGGACCGCCTCGCCGAGGCCGTCCGGCGCGCGAACGCCTACCGCGACGCGGGAGCCGATTGTCTGTTCGTTCCCGGCGTCTCCGACCGGGAGACCCTGGGCGAGCTGGTGCGAATGATCAAAGGACCGTTGAACGTCCTCGCCGTCGCGGGCACGCCGAAGATCTCCGAGCTCGAGGCAATGGGAGTGCGGCGAGTGACCGTTGGCTCGGGACCGATGCGCGCGACGCTCGGGTTGGTCCAGAGGATCGCGGCGGAGCTGAAGGAGTGGGGCACCTACTCGAGCTTCCTCGAGGGGGCGGTGCCTTATCTCGATGCGAACCGTCTGTTTCGGTCGAACTGAGTCGTTACCCTGAGGGCGGAAGCGGCAGCCGAATCCTCGCGACAGTTCCCTTGCCCTCCTCGCTTTCGATCTCGATCCGGCCTCCGTGGTCGGTGACGATGCCTCGGGAGACGAAGAGGCCCCAGTTCGATGCGCTCATCCGCCCATTCTCGTTCTTGAACACTGGCTCGAAGAGATTCGGAAGCCTCGAAGAGGCGATTCCCCTGCCGTCGTCCTCCACTTCCATCAGAATGTCGCTCGCCTTGGCTGCGGTTCGAACGCGGATGGTGCCATTCGCCGGAATGGCGGCGGCAGCGTTCTGCACCAGGTTCGAGAAGACGGTGGCGAGCTGCTGAGGCCGGCAAGTGACCTTCGGGATCGGAGACAGATCGAGCACGAAGCTCACTCTCGGAGCAAGTGAATCGTCCATGAAATGGACGGTATCCCGCCAGAGCTGATTGAGGTCGACCAGCTGGACCTCGGCGCGATCGAGGTTCGTCAGAACCTTCATACGGGCGACTGTCTCTTCGAGCCGCAGAACGGAGGCCCGTCCCGCATCGGCGGCGTCCTTCACCACGATCGCAATGCGCTCGTCCATCTTGGTCGCGGACCGCTCATACGCTGCGACGAGCGTCGCGAACGAGCTCGAGAGCGCGCCGAGAGGAGTATTGAGCTCGTGGCAGAGCGCGGCGGCGAAGCGGTTCTGCGAAGCGGTGTTCTCCGAGATCAGAAGCTTCCCCTGCGCCTGACGGAGGGCTTCGAGGGCTTCTTCCGCCGCGTGCCTCCCGTGAAAGGCCGCGACCCGCTGCTGGTAGAGAACCGCGGTCAACGCGGTCGCCATCAGCACGACGATGATGAGCACCGACACCGGGAACGCCTCCTCGAAGGAGAGGTTCAGGTAGCGCCTGGGTCCGTAGGCCGCCCAGAAGAAGACGGCGGTGAGACCTCCCCCGAGGGCGAGCGTCTGAAGGGGCTTCACCGGAAGTGCGGTGACCGCGAGCAGAAGGGTCATCGTCACCAGGATGGGAACGAAAGCGGTCATCTCCACGGGAAGATCGTTCTTTCCCACCGCGGCTACGATCTGGTCGGAAAAACCGACGAACAGAAGAAGGAGACAAACCGAGCGCGCGTGCGGGCGAAAGCCGCGCCAGAAAGTGAGCGCTAGCCCCGCCGTCACGATTAGAATTCCCACCGCGTCCGACCAGAGCATCCACGAGGGAAGCTCGGGGAGCCAGATGAGCCAGAGGAGATAGCTCAGAAGGTTCGCTCCGACTCCGATGGCGGCGATGACACGCAGGCCGGTGACGGAAAGCCGTCCCACCTCGCTGCGGAAAGCGGGGTTGTGCGTCTCCTCGTCCGGAAGGAGGTATCGTTGGAGCAGCTTCATCGCGCCCTTGAGGATAGACCAATCGCATTGCGAACGCTCGCGGCCGGCGATTAGGCTTGGCGGGTCCATGAAACGAGCTCTGGTCTGGATCGCGGTCGCTTCCATCGGCCTCGGCGGATGCCAGGAATCGACTTCTCCGCCCCGTCCGATACCGCGGCACGTACTCCTCCTGCACCTCGACGGCTACCGATCGGACCTGACGCGGACGCTCCTCGAGCAGGGGCTTCTTCCGAACCTGTCGGTTCTCGCATCGAGAGGCCGCATCACCTATGAAGCGGCAACGGTGGACAAGTCGGAAACGATGAAGGTGATCCCGTCCTATCTCACGTCGCAGCTCGATAGCTCGCTTCTCGGTGTGTCCGGATGGTGGCAGTTCGACCGAAGCGACTTCCGCTTCCGCAACTTCTGGATGGATCCCGCGGAGGTGGTGAGCTACGCCCTCGGCCTCGGCGTTCCGAGCGCTCCCACCATCCAGGATTTTCTTTCGGCGCGAGGGGGGAACCTGGTTTCGGGCATGAGCCTCGCGCGCCGAGGAGTGCCGTTTCTCAACTACGGCCGCGCGTATCTCGAGGGAATCGAGGCTGTCGGAAGCCATACCTACCTCCGCCAGGCGGACGCGACGATGAGCGCCTTTCTCGACATCCATCGCCGCATCGCGGAGAGCTCCGAGCCGTCTCCTCGGCTCTCGAGCCTTCTCCTCGCCGCCGCGGACGAGTTCGCGCACCTGGAAGGAGTGAAGGTGCTCGACGGGTCGAGCGAGCACTGCATCGAGCGCGCGCAAGAGGCCGACGAGACCGCCTTTCGGCTCCTCGACGAGAATCCGGCGCTCGATCGAACGTACTTCACCCGCGTGGAGCGCTCGACATGGGCAGGACGCGCCGAGCTCCTCTGTGTCGCGCTTCCTCCGCTCGAGGGTGGCGGTCGTGCCCGCCCCACGACCGTGCTCTCGATGATCGTGCTCGACATCGAGCTCGGCCGACTGCTCGAGACCTTCCGAACGATCGTCGGCGCTTCCGGGGAATCGCTCTTCGACCGCACGCTCTTCCTCGTGTTCGGCGACCACGGGATGGTCGATACCCCCAACGGTTTCCCCCGGAGCGAGCCTTTCATCGAGTACCTCAACCGCCGGTTGTCGCTTTCGAGCGAGGAGGGCGAGCTCGGGATCGACGATTCGCACATGCCGGACCGATTGAAGCATGCCGAAAGGCACGCCGACTGGCAGTCCGAGGACACCCGCAAGCTCACCGCGGAAGCCGATCAGTGGTCCCGATCGTTTCTCGCCGAGATCCGAGGGCTCTTGCGGGAGAACCTCCACGAGAGCTATTGGTGGCTCTTCTTTCTGCGCTCGCTCCTCATCGACCCGAAGCTCGACGAGACGCTCGCTCCCGTCTCCGAGGAGGCGACGGCGGTCCTCCAGGAGCTCTATCTGAAAGGAGTTCCTCGCTACCGGAGCGCGGAGATCGATGCGAACCGCGCGTTCTTCGATCGACAGGTGCGCCTGGTATACGGCGGCGGCGCTCTGAACAACGCGGAGCTCTTTCTTCCCGCCTGCGCGAAACCGAGCTCTTGCTCGTGGGAACGAAGGCCGAGCCACGCGGAGATTCTCGGATACCGGGATGGAGCGCTTCTCGACGCGCTCCGGGATCACGAAGCCGTGGGATTGATCTTCATCCGCAAGGAGAACGAGCTCTTCTCGGATCTATCGCCCCTTCCCGCGCGCGCGCAGATCGACGTTCTCGATCGTGCGGGGAATCGGGGCACCATAACCGTCCTTCGCGATGAAGCGACGGACGCGCTTTCCTTCCATTACCGCAGCGATCCGGGCTCGCTGCGCGATCCACTGGGCTATGAAGAGTGGGGCCGGGACGGGGGAAGCTCTGGAAGCTACAACGAGTGGAACGACCGGACGCTTCGTCTCGACTATGTCAACGTGGTGGGTGGAATCGGCTCCTACCTCTACTCGAACCATCCGGCGATCGGAGACGTTCTCCTGATGCACGCGCCCGGATGGAATTTCGGAGACAATCTCGGTGGGCACGGCGGCGTCGAACGGCTCGAGAAGACCACGTTCCTCCTCGCGTCGGGTCCGGACGTAGCGCCTGGCGATCTCGTTTCCGTTTCGCCGGACGGCGCGCGGCACGTGCCGACGCTCCTCGATCTGGCGCCGACCGCGCTCGAATGGCTCGGCTATTCGCGCGCGGAGTTCGATACCTTCGGCCGCGACGAGTTCCCGCGCTATCTCGACACGTGGATTCGCTCGCAGCGTGGGGAGATTCTCTCCCATCTCGACCGGATGGATTCGCTCGAGCGCGCGAAGGCGGATGCGCAGATGACGGGTCTTTCGCTCTCTCCTCTTCTTCCTCGCATCGAGAGGCTTCTCCTCTTCATCGAGGCCGAGCGTGAGGCGGCGCTCGAAAGGGCGGGCTCTCATCCGCTCCTGGGAAACTCCCTCGAGCTCTCCTCCGAGCGCTGAGGCTCAGCCTTTTCCCAGAACGCTCGAAAGACCGTCCGCGTCGCAGTCCCCGACGGACTCCTCGTCTTCCGATTCCGCGTCCACGACGGGAAGCGACGGCACCAGCTCCGTCACCGGCGCGATCCAGTCGAGGGAGCTGAAGGCCCAGAGGAGCTGGCACACTTCGAAATCGGAGAGCTCGGAGCCGGCGCAGGCTTCGGCGATGGTCTTGGGACCGCGCATATCGGAGAGGAGCTCGAGGGTCGCGGGCTCGAGCTCGGCCTTCGCCGCCGCCTCGTCGATGCCGACGTTCGTCTGGTAGACGGCATCGAGAGATCCGATGCCGCCCGTGACCCGTCGCCAGCTCGTCACCTGGCGCACTCCGTCCGCCACCAGCTTGGGTGTCGCGATGCGGAGGGTGATGGTCTCTTTCTCCAGGTCCTTCGCTTCGAACAAGTATTCCGCCGCCGTCCAGTTGAAGAGGCTCAGGATGATGGAGCGCACCTGGCCGATGACGCCTTGCACCAGGTCCTTCGGCGCGAGCACGTGGTTCTCGACGAGGACCGTACCGAATCGCTTCGTGGGCGAGACGAACTTGGTGAGATCCATCAGGTGGTCGAACCGCACCTTGCCCGTCCGGAGCAGGTAGGGACCGAGCCTGTCGTCGGCGGAGGAGGATCGCGCGAAGACCACTCTTCCCGACTGGATGACGACGACCTTCTCCGCTTCCGGGCTCCGGAAAGTGAGATCGCCGGTTTGTCCCGAACTACAGACGGAAAGAAGCAGATCGCAGAAATCGAAGCCCTGGTTCCAGCAGTCGAACTTCCCCTTGTGGGGTATGGGGGTTCGGGCCAAGCCTGGGCCTCCTGTCGCGAACGAGAAACTGATTTTCGAGGGTCCGGTTTCATTGTAAGGCAAGGGGCGAGGTTTGAATAGCGGGCGCGCCCCGCCGATTTTGATTGACGGATTCTTGTACGGTGTTTATAACAAATTAAATCACGTCCAGGAGACCGTACTTCAAGACCCGCATCTGCGTCTCCCTGCCGTTGAGCCCAGGAGGCCTGTAATGAACACCGTTCGCGTCGTCCTTCTCGCGATTGGACTCACCATCGTCGCGCCTCTCGCGACAAGTTTCCTCGTGTCCGAGGCACCCGCGGCCCGCGCGGCGGCGGCCCGCGCGAGGAGTCGTAGGAAAGTAACGCCGCTCCCGCGGCCCCAGACTCCGCGAAGAAGCAGCAAAATGGACGAACTGAAGTTCCTGCGGCACGTCATGCCGCGGCTTGGAAGCGATGTCGCGTTTCGGAAAGTCGCGCAGACACTCGGGGTCACCGAATATCGCGGCAAGCGTATCGGGAGGAAGCCCATCGAGTCGTCCAGCGGTTCGCTCGTGATGCCGATGGCGATCGACCAGCCCGTGGACAGCTTCGACGGCAGCCAGAACCAGCCGAGTATCGCCGCCGACCCGACGGACGAATCGAGCGTCGTGGTCTTCGCCCAGAACGAGTCCAATTTCCTGGGAGTCGACGTCGCCTGCTCCATATACGTCAGCTTCGACGCGGGAGTCACCTACTCCTACGCGGACGACGTTCCGCTCGTGAACGTGGACGATACCTGCGCCGATCCCGTGGTGCGCTTTTCCCCGGATGGACTGCAGGTTTACTACAGCTACCTTTCGATCCGGAACGACGGGACCAGCTCGGACATCGTGGTCTCGATCGCGGACGGCGACGACCCCGCGACCATCGTGACCGGGCCGACGGTGGTCATCCCTGGAGGCGCCGATATCGCCGACAAGCCCTGGCTCGCCGTGCATACCTTCGACGCCGCGGACGGCAACCCGGACGGCGCACCCTACGTATACGTGGCCGGCACGGTCTTTCAAGGCAGTGACTGTTCGATCGTGCTCAACGCTTCCGACGACTACGGAGTCACCTGGTTCTCTCGCGACCGGTATGGTCCTCAACACTTCCACCGGTTGCGATGTCGGCGCCCTGCAGGGGCCGCGAGTCGCGGCGGGCCCGGGCCAGCAGGTCCTGGTCTGTTACTTCAACGCGGGACCCGATGGGTTCTCCATTCTCGATCCCGTCACCACTCCTTCCAATCGTTTTCGGATCACCTGTAACAGCTCCGGCGATCGACTGGCCACCGGCTCCTTGCCGTTCAATGCCGTCATGAACTTTGGATTCGAGCTCAATTACTTCCTGGGGCCGAACGAGAATTATCACCGTTGGTTCCCGGGCATGTTCCCTTCGGTTGCGATCGACCATCGGGGCATTGCGCATGTCACCCTCGCCATCGATCCGACCGCGAACAAACTGGACGCGGAGTCCGGAAACGTGGTGTACGTGCGAAGCACCGGCGGCGCTCTCAACCCGCCTTACCCCGTGTGGACCAAGCCCATGACCGTCGGCTCCGGGCCCCGGGCCCAGGGGTTTCCGAACGTCGTGGCTCAACGCTCGAATCTGACCACCAATGCTTACGTCTACGTTTCCTACTACGACCACTATCGGTCCGCGCCGTCCGCCCCGAATCGGTTCTACGACGTTCGCTATCGGAGGTCGCTCAACGGGGGTGTCGTGTTCGGGCCGCCGGTCACCGTCACGGACGTGGTCTCCTTCAGCGACTTCGAGTACGTGGGCGACTACTTCGATACCGCGACCACCATGCGGCGGTTCCATCTGGCCTGGACGGACCGCGGCGACCAGACGGACATCATGGAGCCAGAGGACGACGTGTTCGCGGACCGCTTCTAGCTGAGCGAGCGAGGCGAGCACTTCATAAGTTGTTCAGAATCGAGAGCGCCGTGGCGCTGAAGATGCGTTCCTTCTCCGCCGCCGGGATGCTCAAGCTCTCGATCGACGTCACGGCACGGTCGATCGATCCCAGAAGGTGCGGGAAGTCGCTTCCCATCACCATGTGCTCCGCGCCCACCTGGTCGCGGAGCATGTTCAAGGTGTAAGGGCTGAAGGTCACGGTGTCGTAGTAGAGCTTCTTCAGGTACACGCTCGGCAGCTCGTCGATGTTCACGCGGCATTCCGCGAAGTCGCGGAAGCCGTTGTCGAGCCGCTCCATGAGCCACGGGATGGCCCCTCCGGCGTGACCGACGATCCATTTGATGTCCGGAAGCTCGCGGAAGACGCCGGCGAAGCAGAGCTTCGCGACCGCGAGCGTCGTGTCGCAGGGAAACGCGACGAGGGGCCCGAGGACGTACTCCTGAAACGGCTCGGTATTCGCGGGAAGCATGGGATGGATGAAGATCGCCGCTTTCTTCCGGTTCGCTTCCTCGAAGAACGGGCGGTACTGCGGGGAAGTGAGCGCCCGTCCCTGCACGTTCGACATGAGCACGACCCCCTGCATGCGAAGCTCGCCGAGCGCGCGGTCGAGCTCCTCGAGGGCCTCGTCGGGCGAGTCCATCGGAATCGAGGCGAAAGCCTTGAACCGGCGCGGGTGCCGGGAGACGAGCTCGGCGTAGGAGTCGTTCACCATGCGCGCGATCTCGCCCTGACGATCCGCACCGGCGAAATAGACGTTCGGAGTCGAGAGCGACAGCACCTCGACGTCGATCCCGACGCGGTCCATCGCTTCGAGCCGGGCCGCGGGATCGGTCATGGGCGGCGTGATACCGAAAAACCGCGCGCCCCGGAGCTGGATGATGGTGCGGCCCGTGGGATCCTTGGCGAAGGTGAAATCCGAGGAAAGCTCCCGGATCTTGTCGAAGTAGCTCTCGGGATAGTAGTGCGTATGGAGGTCGTACTTCATTTGGGTGCCCTCGGCCAGGGAAGCCGGCCCTCGGTTCGTTTTTCGAAGAGAGCGCGCGCGGAAGGCGCGTCGACATTGTCGTAGCGAACGCTTCGTTTCTTCGCGAGCTCGGGCCAGGTCCCGAGGAGCTTCGCGTGCGACCCTTTCTCGGTATGCACCTGGTCCCCGTGGACCAGAAGCCTTTCCTCGAGCTCTCGCGCGGCGCGGCTGAGAGCCTTGCGATCGAACCCCCGGCCGAGCTCGTCGAGCCGCACCGCGCCGTAGCGCTCGACCTTCTCGAAGAGCGCTCTCGCCCGGGCCGAGAGACCCGACATTTGCCAGTCCTCCCGCGAGGTCGCGATGGCGAAGAGCTCCGGCCAGAGCGAGCGGTGAACGAACGTCTCCTTCTTCGCGATGAGCTTGGCGCGGAGGAGTTCGTGCTCCTCCTCGAGGCTGGTGAGGACCGCGAAGATCTCGTGGGCGCGGGCGTGAGACCACCACGACCCCGACACGGATTCGCCGGTGACGATCGCGGTGACGCTCGGCAGCACCGGATCGGTGACCAGGAGGATCCCGTGCTTTTCGATCTCGCGGAGCACGGTCTTCCCGACCGCAGGGCTTGCCATGTCTATTTCGCTCGAACCACGCGGAAGAAGAGGTTGAGCTTCATGAGCGCCGATCAATGATAAAGGATTGTGGGCACGATCTTGGAGTGTTCGAGGGGAGGCGGAGGGGTGAGGAGCTTTCTGGTAGCCGTCGCCGCGGCGATGGCCGCGGTAGCCGGGGCGCAAGATACGAAGTATCCGCCGCTCGGAGAGGGTGTGCCGGGTCCCGAGCTCTGTGGTGAAGCCGGATTTCTTCCGCTTGGCGGGCAGATTCCCGGTCCGGGAGATTCGAGCGCGGCCGCGGAGTGGCTCAGAGACCTCCGCCACTTTCGAAGCGAGCGGCTCATTCGGGCGGGCTACGACGACCTCGACTACTCGCGCGCGGAGCTCTCCTGGACGCAGAGTGCTTTCGTCGAGCACCTGCTCATGATTCACGATCGATCGTTTTACGACCCGGTCGCCCGCCGCTACGAAGTCGATCGTCTTCTCGACGACTACGAGCGGCGCTTCGGGGGCATCGACGCGGTGCTTCTCTGGCACAGCTATCCGAACCTCGGAATCGACGACCGCAACCAGTACGACCTGATTCGAGACATGCCCGGCGGCGTCGCGGGGGTGCGAGACGCGGTCTCCGCGTTCCACCGGCGCGGCGTGCGCGTTCTCTTCCCCATCAATCTTTGGGACCAGGGGACGCGAACGGAGGGCGAGTCTGACCCCGTCGCGATCGCGCGGCTGATGGCGGACGTCGGCGCCGACGGTCTGAACGGCGACACGCTCGCGGGATTTCCCCGCGTTTTCCGGCAGGAGTCGGAGGCGGCGGGGCGGCCGCTCGCGCTCGAGCCGACCGATTCGCCCCCGGCGATGGCTCTCGCATGGAACACGATGAGCTGGGGCCTTTGCTGGAAATACTCCTTCGAGCCGCTGGTCAGCACGTTCAAATGGCTCGAGCCCAGGCACATGGTCCACGTGGCGCCTCGTTGGGGAAGAGACAAGACGAACGATCTCCAGTTCGCGTTCTTCAACGGCGTCGGCATCGTCTCGTGGGAGAACATCTGGGGTATCTGGAACGAGCTCACGGCTCGCGACCGGAGCGCCTTGCGGCGTACTTCCGCCGTTCTCCGATCGTTTCCGGAACTCCTCACGAGCCGCGATTGGCAGCCCTTCTGGCCCACCGAGCAGGCGGGAGTGTTCGCGAGCGCCTTTCCGGGAGAGTCACGGACGCTCTGGACCCTCGTGAATCGCAACGAGCTCGACGTCGAAGGACCGCAGTTGACCGTGCCGCACGAAGGGGGAGCGCGTTACTTCGATTTGTGGAACGGGGTCGAGCTGACGCCGGAGACGCGCGGCGGTTCCGCGACTCTCGGGTTTCGAATGGAAGGGGGTGGATTCGGGGCGGTCCTGAAGACGACCGTTCCTCTCGACGAGCCGGCCACGACTCTTCTCGCCCGCGCGCGTGAGTGGTCGGGGACACCGCTCCGCTCGGAGTCCACCGCCTGGGCCGCCGCGAGTCAGCGTCTCGTGGACATTCTCCCGACCGAGCCGGCTCGGGAAGCGCCGCCGAAAATGATTCGCATCGAAGGCGGCCCTTACCTCTTCGCCGTGTCCGGTATCGAGATCGAAGGAGGCGACCTCGCGGGAGTCGACGTGCAGCTACCCGGGGAGGAAGCTCCGCGGCGGCATCACCGGCGGAAGATGACCATCGCTCCCTTTTTCATCGATCGACATCCCGTCACGAACGCGGAGTTCCAGATTTTCCTCGAGAAGACGGGCTATCGCCCGGAGGACGACCACAACTTTCTGAAGCACTGGCGCGGCGGGGCATATCCCGCGGGATGGGCCGAGAAGCCCGTGACGTGGGTCTCTCTCGATGACGCGCGAGCCTACGCGCGGTGGGCTGGAAAGCGCCTTCCCCACGAATGGGAGTGGCAGCTCGCCGCGCAGGGCTTCGATGGGAGGCGGTATCCGTGGGGCGACCTCTGGGATCCGAAGGCCGTCCCTTCGACGGACACCGGCCGCAGCATGGGGCCGCCCCCGGACGTGGGAGGTTTTCCCGGAGGAGCGAGTCCTTTCGGCGTCGAGGATCTCGTGGGCAGCGTCTGGCAGTGGACCGACGAGTACGTGGACGACCATACGCGCGCCGCGATTCTTCGCGGCGGGAGCTACTACCGGCCGCAGGGGTCGCGCTGGTACTTTCCGCAGGCTTACGAGCTCACCACCCACGGGAAATACCTGCTCATGGCGCCTTCTCTCGATCGATCCGGCGCCGTCGGGTTTCGCCTCGTCGTCGATGCGCGCCCCTGAAGTGGTCCTCGCGCGCGCGTCCGTTGACACTGCCGTTCGACGGGCTCTAGAATTACGCCGCCAAATCGGTCGGGTTCTCGGAACCTCCTCGTGCGCAACTGCTGTTATGGGACATGTCCGGAGGATTCATGAAGAATAGTTGGCCCTCTCGAGTTTTCCTCGGCGCGATGATGCTCGGCACGATCGATCGGGATCGCGGCTCCCGCTCTGACCCAGGTCCTCGATCGGGGAGAGCTCTCGGGAAACGTGCGCGACGAGACGGGAGCGGCGCTCCCGGGGACGACGATCACCATCACTCACGTGGAAACGGGCCTCACCCGCGTCGTCACCACGGATGACGCGGGCCGCTACCGTGCGCCGCTCCTCCCCGTCGGGTGCCTATACCATTCGCGCGGAGCTTCCGAGCTTCGCGACCGTGACCCGAGAGGGAGTGGTCGTGACCGTCGGCTCGGCGCCGGTCATCGACATCACCATGCCTCTCGCGACGGTCACCGAGGCGGTCACCGTGACCGCCGCCTCTCCGGTAGTCGAGATCCAGCGATCGATCGTGAGCACGACGCTCAACCAGAAAGCGATCGCGACCCTTCCGATCAACGGCCGCGACTTCCGCGATTTCGCGCTTCTCGCGCCGGGCGTTCAGCAGACCCCCGGTCTCCGCTCGCCGCTTCGATTCGGCGGCCAGCAGGGCGACTACTCCATGCTGAGCGTCGACGGCGCGGATATGACCAACCCGTTCTTCGCCGAGTACACCGGCTCGCTCGAGACCAAGAACTTCGCCATTTCGCAGGAAGCGGTCCAGGAGTTCGAGGTCTTGACCAACGGCTTCAACGCGGAGTTCGGCCGCTCCACCGGCGGAGTCATCAACGTGGTGACCAAGTCGGGGACCAACGAGATGCGCGGAGGAGGATTCGCCTTCTTCCGCGATTCGGCGCTGAAGGCGGACGACCCCTTCGGCAACCCTTCCGATCAGTTCGATCAGCAGCAGTTCGGCGCCAGCATCGGCGGGCCGATCGCGAAAGACAAGGCCTTCTTCTTCCTCGCCTTCGACGCGCAGAACCGGGACGACAACGTCATCACGCGATTCTCGCGCAACGTCGACGGCGTCGCGGTCCCGGAGTACGGCATCCCCAATCTCGGCGACCTCGAAGGGCCGAATCCGGAGACAGCAGGACCTGCTGACCTTCTTCGGGAAGGTCGATTTCGACCTCGGCGAGAACCATCGCCTGTCGGTGCGGTTCAACCGGAGCGAACAACGACACCATCAACTTCACCGGCGGCCGCGGCCAGTCGATCGTGGGCGCTTCCGCGGAGAACTTCGAGGACTTCAACAACACCGCGACCTCGATCGTCGCGAGCTTGACCAGCGTCATCGGGACCCGCGCCTTCAACGAGCTCAAGTTCCATTACATTCACGAGATCCGGCCGCGGGATGCGAAATCCGATCTGCCGGAGGTGCAGATCTACCGACACCTGCAGTGCTCGGTTGCTTCGGGCGGGAGTTCTTCCTTCCCATCACCGGTGACAACAACCGGATCCAGTTCACGGACAGCTTCAGCTATCTCTTCGGCAATCACGACGTGAAGTTCGGCGTCGACTGGAACTCGACCGAGCTCACCAATAACGCCTTCGTCGGCTGGTCGCGGGGGAGCTACTAGTTCCTCTCGCTCGAGGACTTCCAGGCCCGGCAGCCTTATCGCCTTCATCTTCCGGCAGTTCTTCGAGCCCTTCAGTGAAACCAATGCGACCACCGACAACTACTGGACGAACGAGCTCGGACTCTTCATTCAGGACAAGTGGCAGGCGACTCCCAACCTGACCGTCAACTTCGGGTTGCGCTACGAAGCGCAGTTCAATGGCGATCCCAAGAACCCCATCGCGAATCCGGATGGCACGATAGGCTCGGTCCGCCAGGCCCCGGACAACGACCTGAGACCGATTCCGCAGACCATCAAGAGCGACCTCAACAACCTCGGTCCACGGCTGGGCATCTCCTGGGATCCCATGGGCGACGGCAAGACCGTCGATTCGCGGAGGCGCGGGAATCTACTACGGGCGCACCGCGACGATCTTCATGCCCGCGGGGGGCGCCGGTTTCCGCGACAGCACCGGCTTCTATTTTGCCCCCGCCGCCGGGCTCGACGTTTCCCGAGACTCCCCCGAGCGTCATCCCCGGTGACCCCCGGACTGGTATCGTCGGTCAACTTCGTCTCGGAGGACTTCCAGAACCTCCGGGTCCTGAACATGAACATCGGTGTCGAGCGGGAGGTCATTCCCGAATCTCTCGGTTGGCGTCGACTTCATCTACTCCCGGACCGAGAACGCGAGCGCATCGGCGGATTCAACACCACGTTCGACCAGAACACGTTCCCCCCACCGGCACGGACCAGTACGGGCGGCCCATCGGCATCGACGTCGTTCACCCGCGGCCGACCCTCGAGCACCGTCTTCCAGGCGGATATGCTCTCGAGCCTGGGCCGGGCGCGCTACAAGGCCATCACCGTCAAGCTCAAGAAGGGATTCACGGACCGCGCGCAGTTTCTCGCCCACTACACCTGGTCGAAGGACGAATCGAACGCCGACGCCGAGCGCGACATCGGCTTCACCATGGGCCCCTCGAACGCCTTCGACCTCGAGAGCGACTTCGGGATCGACGAGCGACGACATCACCACACCGCTTCGTCTTCCAGGGAACGGCGGAGGTCGGGAAGGGCTTCACCTGAGCGGGCTCGGGACCTTCCGTTCGGGTCTCCCCATCCCCGCCTCAGGAAACGGCGACATCGACGGTGATGGCGATTGGCAATACGACGATCGACCGGTGGACGCGAATGGCAACATCGTTCCGCGGTTTTTCGGCGCCAGCCCAACTTCTACAACGTCGACATGCGCGTGATGTGGACGCGCAACCTCGGATCGGCAGGCGAGATCGACCTCCTGTTCGAGCTCTTCAACGTCTTCAACAACGACAACTTCCGAACGACGACGTTCCAGTTCTCCTCGCCGATCTACGGTCTGTGCGGGCGCGATCCCAATACCACGAACTGCGAACACGTTCGACGGGGTCTCCCGGGAGGCACAGATCGGAATCAAGTGGAGGTTCGGCGGGAACTGATCGCAATCCGTCAGTGCCAAACTGCTAGATTGGATGCCGGGGTCTTCGGGCCCCGGCATTCGTGTTTATGAGGACCTCGGCGCAGGCGCTTCTGGTGGGAGCTCTTCTTTCGCTTCCTCCACGCGCGGCGCAGGAGAAGCCGGCCTTCGAGGCCGTCATCCAGCGGGCGGTCGAGGCCGAGCGAGAAGGAAGACTCGAGGAGGCGGAGTCGGCCTTCGAGGAAGCCGCGCGCCTCCGGCCGGACCATCCACGCGTACACTACAGTCTGGCCTGGGTGCGGCTTCAAAGAGGGCTTGCGACCGAGGCTCTGGCCGCCGTGAATCAGGCGCTCGCGCTCGACCCCGAAGAATCGCTCTTCTATCTCTTGAAGGGTGAAATCTTCATCACCCTCGGGAACCTGGCGGAAGCGGAGGACGGCCTATCAGGGCGCTCTCCGCGCCGATCCGAAGTCGGGCGATGCCTATCTCTCCCTCGCCGATCTCTACCTGACGACGGAACAGTTCGACAAATCGACCCAGGCCCTTCGCTCGTACCTGGAGATTCACCCCGAGGATACGAATGCGCTCTACCATCTGGCCGGCGTTCTGAGCGGTCAGAAGAAACGGGAAGAGGCTCTTTCGTTTTTCAACCAGGTCCTCGAGAAGAAGCCCGATCACGCGCTCGCCTGGTTTCACAAGGGGCGTCTCGAGGCCCAGTCGCCCGAGACCATGGAGAACGCGCTCCGGAGCTATCGAGAAATCTCTCGAGCTCGATCCCGACTACGCGCTCACCCACTACGAGTACGGGGCCCTTCTCGACAAGCGCGGTCGGAAGGACGAGGCGATCGCTTCCTTCGAGAAAGCGCTGGCGCTCGCGCCGGAGCTCTCGGAAGCCACGTACGCTCTCGGAAACCTGCTGAGCCGGGAGGGGCGAACGGAGGAAGCGAAGGACTACCTCGCGCGGTTCAAGGCGCAGAAGGACACGGAAGCGCGGAAAGAAACCCAGGCGCGGCGGGCGATCGCGGCTCTCGGCGCCGGTCGGAAGCTCCTCGAGGAAAATCGCGTGGAGGAAGCGGTGGCAGCCTTTCTCGAGATGACCGAGCTCGATCCGAAGAGCCACCAGGGCTATGCCTACCTTGCGAAGTGCTATCGCTCGCTCGGGGAGATCGATGTCGCGATCGGCTACGTCCGCCGGGCCATCGAGCTCGCCCCCGGTGCGGCGGAGTATCCGTACCTTCTATCGATCTTCCTTCGAGACCGAGGAGATCTCCCGGGCTCGCTCGAGGCGGCGCGGCAGGCTTTGGCGCTCGGCCCGAGCAACAGCCTGGTCTGGAACGCCCTCGGGGTCGTGCTGGACGAAGTGGAGGATCATGCCGGCGCCGCCGCGGCCTTCGAGAAGGCGCTCGAGCTCGACCCGGAGAATCCGGCCTTCAACCTGAACCTGGCGAGCGCGTACGCGCGGCTGGGTGAGACGGAAAAGAGCGCCCTCGCCATGGAGCGCTATCGGCAGCAGACGGCGGCTCCCCGCTGACTTCGCCCGTGTCGCTCCTTCTCCTCCTCGCTCTCGCTGCGCCGCCGCAGCTCGTCGAAGGGCCGACCCTCGATTTTCGGCACCTCGCGGGGACGAAGGACAAGCCGTACATCGTCGAAACCATGGGGTCCGGGCTCGCTCTCTTCGACTACGATCTCGATTCGGATCTCGACCTCTATTTCGTGAGCGGCTCGACTCTGGAGCGGCTCGCGAAGGGAGAGCCGGGAGAGCCCAATCGTCTCTTCCGCAACGACGGGGACTTCGCATTCACCGACGTCACCGAGCTTTCGGGGCTCGGCGATCGGGGGTTCGGTCAGGGAGTCGCGGTCGCCGACGTCGACAACGACGGAGACCCGGACGTCTACGTGACGAACTTCGGGGCCAACGTTTTGTATCGAAATCAGGGCGACGGCACGTTCTCCGTCTGGACTGCCGGGGTCGAGGACGAGCGTTGGGGGACGAGCGCCGCGTTCGCCGACATCGACAACGATGGATTCGCGGACCTCTACGTCTGTAACTATCTGGAGTTCGATCGCGAGCTACTCGATCGAGCCATCCCGAGGCGGTTCTGTGAATGGAAGGGGCTGAAGGTGCAGTGCGGGCCTCGGGGCTTCGGCTTCGAGTCCGGTGTCTTGTACAGGAATCGCGGCGACGGCACTTTCGACGATTGGACGGAGAAGGCCGGTGTCGAGAACCACGAGACCTATCAACTCGGCGTCGTGTTCTCGGATCTGGATCTCGACTCCGATCAGGACCTTTACGTGGCAACGGACACTACTTCGAACCTGTTGTTCGAGAACCGCGGCGACGGCACGTTCGAGGACCGGTCGCTTCTCTCGGGAGCGGCGCTTTCCGGGAACGGGACCGCGCAGGCGGGCATGGGCGTCGACGCGGGGGACGTGAACGAGGATGGACTCCTCGATCTCTTCGTCACGAACTTCTCGGACGACTACAACACGCTCTACCTCAATCAAGGCGGCCTTCGCTTCGTCGACGCCTCCGACGTGGCCAACCTGGCGCTTCCGAGCCTTCCGTATCTCGGATGGAGCGCGCGGTTGGCCGACCTGGACTCCGACGCCGATCTGGATATTTTCGTCGTCAACGGACACGTCTATCCGCAGGTCGACGACGCGGGAATCGGGGAGAGTTTTCGACAGCCGATGCAGGTTTTCATGAACCGCGGCGACGGCACCTTCGAGGACGCGAGCGGCAAGCTCGGAGCGGCGCTCTCGAAGCCGCGCGCATCGAGAGGTGCGGCCGTGGGGGACCTGGACTCCGATCTCCGCCTGGACATCGCGGTGAACGTGATGGATGACGCGCCGGTTCTGATTCGAAACGAGATTCCGGAAGCGACGCGCGCCGTCGTGCTCGAGCTCATCGGCCGCTCGGCGAATCGGGACGGTCTCGGCGCGCTGGTCCGCGCGCGCATCGGAGAGCGGAAAGTCCTGCGCGAAGTCAGCGGCGACCGCGGCTACCTCTCTCACAGTGATGTGCGGATATATCTCGGCCTCGGAACGGCCAACCGTGCGGACGAAATTCGGATACAGTGGCCGGGTGGCGGCGAAGACGTTCTCGATGGCCTCGAGCCCGGTGCCTACACGGTCCTCCAAGGCGAGGGCGTGATCGACCGCGAGCGTAGATAGTCATGGCCGACTCCACCTTGTCTCGCCGGGGGTTCGTCAGCGCTCTCTCCGGAGCGGCATTTCTGCGGAAGGTGAGGATCGAGATGACTCCAAGCGCCGACCACCCCATCTTCAAGACGCTCGCTCCGGTCATCGCTTCCGCGCGCCACGTCCGTCTCGACGAAGATCGCATCCGGGACGTCGCGAGCTGGATGGCTTATGAAGAGCTCCCCTGGCCCGACTTCCGCTCGCCTCTCCAGCCCGACGGGAACGATGCGGATGCCATGGATTTCATTTTCCTGACGTCGACCATCAACTTCGCCTTCACCGACTTCGAAAAGCACGTGATGTTCAAGGTCGACTACGCAGGTGCGGAGCGATCGGACTCGGATGCGATGGTGGCGTGCTTGAAGCGCGCCTTCGATCGCGGCGTTCCGATTCTGGAGGGCGCTTATCTGGCCGAGATTCGAAAGACCGATCTCGAGGAGATCTTCCGCGGCAACATCGTCATGCCCATGCTGGACGAGCGCCTCGCTATCTTTCACGAGGTCGGGACAGTTCTGAAGGAACGGTACCAAGGGCGCTTCCACCGCTTCGTCCAGGACGCGCCGCCGCGGCTATACCAAGAAGGAAAGGGTGTTCTCGAGCGTCTCCTCGCGGAGTTTCCCTCGTTTCGGGACGAGAGCGACTATCACGGCCATCGCGTCGCTTTCCAGAAGCGAGCTCAGCTCCTGTTCTGGAACCTCCACGCCCGCTTTCGAGACGAAGGATTTTTTCGCCTCGAGGACGCGGAGAAGCTGACGGTCTTCGCCGACTACATCGTGCCGGTGGCGCTGCGCCTTTTTCGGATCACTTCCTACACCGAAGAGCTCGAAGCGGCCATCAACGCGCGCCGCCTCCTGCCCGTGCACGGCGAGGAGGAAGTCGAGATCCGGGCGTTCACGCTTTGGGGAATGCACCTTCTGACAGAAGCCATCAACGCGCTTCGGCCTCCCGATCGACAGGTGATCGAGCCGGTCGTGGACGGCCGGATCTGGACCCACTATCACACCACCTACTGGCCGCATCATCTCACCGTCACCACCGCGTATTGAGGGTTCGCCCATGCCCATGAAACAGAGCTGCGCCGCCGTAGTCCTGGCCGCCGTCCTCTCATCGACTACAGCCGACGCCGCGGAGCGCATCAAGGTTCTGGCCGATCAGGACAGCGCCGGGCCGCACGGCACGAACTTTCTTTCACTTCTCATGCTCCTGATGTCGAAAGACGTCGAGCTCCTGGGGATTACCACGGTGAGCGGGGATCAATGGGTTCGCCCAGCGACCATCTTCGCCCTTCACGCGCTCGAGCTCACGGGACGGCCCGACGTGCCCGTGGTCGAGGGAGCGGAGCAGCCCCTTCTCAACCGCGGGAACCTGATCGAAGGCCGCGAATCGCTCTACGGCTCTCACCCGTCGTGGCACGGCTCGTTCAACCCCGACGCGCCTCCTCCGGAGCGGACCTGGGATCCGCCCGGCGGTCCTCCGAAACTGAAGCCGCGGGAAGGCCATGCCGCCGATTTCATCATCGAGACGCTGAGGGCAAATCCGGGAGAAGTGGTCCTCTACTGCGCCGGTCCTCTAACCAATGTCGCGCTCGCCGTGAGGCTCGCGCCGGACATCGTCGGGCTCGCCCGCTCGATCCACATCATGGGAGGCAGCCGCGGCGGAGGCTTCGAGCTCAACTGGTGGTGGGATCCCGAGGCCGCCGCGATCGTGATGCGCGAGCCCTGGAAGGAGATCGTGGTCACGAGCGGGGAGTTGGGTTTCGAAGTCTTCTCCGACGTGGCCTTGATGCGTCCCATCGCGGAGTCCGGAGGCCGGCTCGCGAAGCACGTTCGCGATCTCTATCTCGAGTACGAAAGCCCGGACGACAACACGCAATGGTCGGCGATGTGGGACGAGGTCGCGGTTGCCGCGCTTCTCGATCCCGGCGTGATCCTCCGGTCCGAGACCCTGTATCTCGACGCGGTCATCGACCCGGGGCCGAGGTACGGACACACCTTGGTTTGGAGGAAGCCCGAGGAGCCTTTGAGCTTCCTTCTCTCCTACAGCGGGCCCGATCCGACGGACCTATCGAAGTGGAGCTCGCACCTCGAGCCGCCGTACGACCGGCACCCCGCGAAGGTCTACCTCGAGACCGACGTTCCCAAGTTTCGAGCGCTGTTCGTCGAGCTTCTTTCCCGCTGAGGGCTGGAACCCCGGCGGCCTCTCGGACCAGGCGCCGTGCCCTATCCCACTGACTCCGAGGGGTGATCCGTCGAGGCGAGTTATCTCGCCATCACAGGAGTGCTGAGCGCGTGTTTACCCCAGAGCAATCGAAGCTCGCCGGATGCACCCGACGCGGACATCTCGATGGTGAACAGCTCCGGTCCCGAGTCCTTCTGCGCCCAGGTGAGCGGTACCTCGACGAGATCCTGTTTCGTGTCGTAATCGGTTCCCCATTGCCCGGTCTGCTTGTTGAAGACGAGTGCCCATCCCTTGTCGCCGGTGCGCTTCGTGAAGAGACTGTACGAACCTTTCGGGACGGTGGTCCTACCGAACGCGAGGTCGGCCTCGCTCGTGAACGTGGTCGATTTGTCGGCGCCGGTTCGCCATACGGACCCGGGCGGAGCTTCGGCGAGAACGTCTCGTCCCTTGAGGCTCGGACGGCCGTATTCGATCGAGACCTTCTTTCCCGCCAGGCGCGCCTCAACTGTCCCGCGCGGATTCTGGGCCAGGACATAGGCGGGAAGCGTAGTCAGAACGAGCGAGGCGATTGAAATCCAAGGTCGCTTCATGGTTCCTCCGCGAAACGTCTGATCGAAGGCTCCGCGGATAGTAGTCGATTCCATCACAGGAATGCCAGGTTTGCAGTCCCTGATCCGAACGAGCTTGCCTCTCGAGTCGCCCTGTGACCGCCGCACCGCGAAGGTCTACCTCGAGACCGACGTTCCCAAGTTCCGAGCGCTGTTCGTCGATCTTCTTTCCCGCTGAGGGTTAGAACCCGGGCGGCCTCTCGGACCAGGCTCCGAACTCGCGCTCGAGCGCCATGGCCGCGCGCGCGACGGTGCCCTCGTCGAAGAGGCGGCCGAGGAGCGTCACTCCGTGCGGCACGCGCCGGGGCGTCGAAAACTCGGGAAGCGGATTCTTCGGGTCCGCCGCCCAGTCGCTTCGCGCCTTCGTCACCTCCACGAAACCGGTGCGCAGTGTCACCGACGGGTGCCCCGTGAAATTGCCGATGGTGAGCATCTCGTCCCGCAGGGACGGTACGAGGAGCACGTCCACCTCGGAGAAGACGCGGGCCATCTCGAGGCTGACCAGACGGCGCATCCGATCCGCCTGCACGAAATCGACGGCCGAAAGGAAACGCGACTCACGAAAGAGGTTGGGCCACGCGTCCGGCACCTGAGCCGTCAACGTGTCGTCTTTGCCTTCGAGCGTCAGCTCCTCGAACGAGGCCGCGGCCTCGGCGAAGAGGATCAGCATGAGCGAGCTGTAGGGCCAATCCGGGAGCGACACCGGAACGGAGGTCATACCCAACCGACCGACGGCGTCGAGAGCCGCTCGGTCCACCTCGGTCGAAGGAGACTCCTCCATCCACTTGGGGAAGTAGCCCACCCGCAGCCCGTCTGTCGGAGCGCCCGCGTCGAACTCGAGTGCCGCGGCGACGCTCGCGACGTCTCCCGCATCGGGTCCGGAGATCGCCGAGAGCACGAGCATCGCGTCCTCGACGGTGCGGGTCATCGGCCCGAGCTTGTCGAGCGACCAGCAGAGAGTCATGGCGCCCGAGCGAGGGACGCGGCCGAAGGTCGGACGGAGCCCGGTGACACCGCACCGCATCGCGGGACTGATGATCGATCCGCCGGTCTCGCTTCCGAGCGAGAACGCGACGAGCGCCGCGGCCGTCGCCGCGCCCGGTCCGGCGCTCGAACCGGAGGCGCCCTCTTCGAGGAGCCACGGATTCATGGTCTGCCCGCCGAACCAGATGTCGTTCAGCGCGAGGGCTCCGAGACTGAGCTTCGCGATCAGGATCGCGCCCGCCTCCCGCAGCCGGGCGACCACCGCGGAGTCGGTATCGGGCACGCGATTCCGGTAGGGCTCCGCCCCGTAGGTCGTGGCGACGCCCGCGGTGTCGACGAGGTCCTTCGCGCCCCAGGGAATGCCGTGGAGAGGGCCACGGTATTTTCCGGCCGCGATCTCGGCGTCGGCCTCTTTCGCCTGCGCGAGCGCCTGTTCGCGGGGAAGAGTGATCACGCTCTTGAGTTTTCCGTCGAACCGATCGATGCGGTCGAGGTAGATGCGCGTGAGACGCTCGGCGGTGAGGCTCCTGCTCTCGATCCATCGCGAGAGTCGAGTGACGGGCGCGTAGGCGATGTCGTCGTCGCTCGCCGGAAGCGGCCCGGGGTCCGCTTGCGAACGAACGAAACGCTCGCGTCGGTCCGTCACCGTCACTCCGGCAAGCGCGGGATTCCAGACGAACCCCGGTGCGACTTCGGGAGCGATCGCGACCGTGCGCGGTCCCGCGCGCCGCTCGAGCATGCCCGCCATGGATCTTCGCCACGAGGCCGCCATCTGCTCGCGCTCGCGGTCGGTCATCGTGACCTGGACGAGCTTTTCGGCCTCCGCGAAAGTCGCG
The DNA here is from genome assembly GCA_963820855.1 of uncultured Acidobacteriota bacterium. GTDB lineage: Bacteria > Acidobacteriota > Vicinamibacteria > Marinacidobacterales > SMYC01 > DAISKN01. The sequence goes on along the minus strand of CAWGBY010000023.1, from coordinate 33,483 downwards.
GGCGAAACCTCGGGCCCCGTCTGGGTCATGGTTCCGAAGGTCGGAGGCGCTCCCGGGGTCGCGAGGTCCTGTTCGGTGCCCGACGCGCGCGGCCCTTCGGGCTGTTCCCGTGTTCGGCACGCCGCCGCGGCTCCGAGGAGCGCCAGCGGAGTTTTGATCACGAACTGTCTGCGAGTGGTCATGTGAGACCTCCGTTCGCTACGGACGCGTCATGAGCTCGAGGTAGAGCTTCTCGAACTTCTCGAGGTCGATGTCGGTCTGTACCCGCCAGGCCTTCTTCGCCCAGGAGGGTCCGCCCTCCCCCGCGCGCCACCAGACCGTCTTCCCGTAGTTCGGCCCCCAGCTCCAGTCGACGTCGACGTAGCAGATCTCCGTCTCGGTGATGATCGAAGGGTCGATGATCGACGCGGCGGCGAGCTCGTCCCACATGAAGTTGAAGAGCTCGTCGTCGTGGTCCGCGTAGGACTCCTGGACGTAGCGGGCGAGCGGTGTATTCGCCTTGGCGATGGCGTCGACGAACGCCTTCTTCATCTTGGTCTTGTGACAGACGTCGATGGGGGTGAGCTCCTTCTCGAGCCAGGGCGCGCGCATGTGGATTCCCGCGGCTTCCGCGTCCCACCAGAAGTTGAACTTCTCGTTCACGTGAACGGCGCCGCCCATGGTGTAGACCTTCTTGATCTTGGAGACGATGTCCGGCGCGAGCTTCACCGCGAGGGCCACGTTCGTCATGGGTCCCGCGGTGTAGAGGACCAGCTCGCCCGGATACTTCCTCGCCATTTCAATCAGGAGCTCGGCAGCGTGTTTCTCGACGGGCTTTCCCTTTGGAGGGCCGCCGGGGGCGGGACGAATGGTCCCGGAAGGTGGAACCTCGTCGCCCCACATGCCGTACCAGCCGTCGCCGGGCTTCGGCCCCCAGAGAGCGTGTCGCATCTTCATCGACTCGCCGCTCTGAAGAAGAGGCTCGGCGGCGCCGGCCGCGACGGGAACGTTCGGCTTTCCGCTGACCTCGGCGATCTTGAGCGTGTGGTAGATCGCTTGATCGATCCAGGCGTCTCCGGCGACGACTCCGATTCCCACCACTTCGATGTTGGGCGCTTTCAGAAGCATGGCGATCGACATCGAATCGGTCCCTCCGGGACCGGACGTGTCCTGATCGATGAAGACTTTCGTGGTCTGGGAGGACGCTAAAGCGGGAAGAGTAGCGACGAGAAACGCTGCGAGCGCGGACGTTCGTAGAAACATGGCGGGCAATCTAACACAAGGCTAGCGCTTCATCAGGTCGACGAAAACCTTCATGAAACGGTCCGTGTCGAGATCGAGAAGCACCGTCGCCTTGCGCACGCCTTCCGGAGGCCGTCTCTCGGAATCCCAGTGGATCGTCTGCCCGTAGAAGGCGCCGTGATCCACTTCGACGTCGAGGAACATCTCCTCGGATCGCCGAACCGTCCCGGGCTCGAGGAGCGCGAGGATCGCGATCTGGTCGTACATCAGAGGGGTCACCGGATGCGCGGTGACGCGGCCGACGTGAGCCGACTGGAAGTAGCGTCCGATGGGGGAATCGATGGACGCGAGAGAGCGGGCCGATTCGAGGGTGAACGGGGCCTGCTCCGCGATATTGATGGGGGTCACGGTCACGCGGGGCCAATTCGCCCTCAACGTGAGCCGCGCCGCCTCGGGATCCATCCAGAAGTTGAACTCGGGGAGCCTTCCGATGCCGCCTCCCATCACCACGAGCTCCCGCGAAAGGGAGGCGATTTCGGGATCCTTGGCGAGCGCGAGGGCGACGTTGGTCAGAGGGCCGATCGCGGCGACGACGACTTCGCGCGGACGTTTGCGAAGGGTCTCGATGAGGAAATCGGCGGCATGCTGCGGGCGCGGGCGGATGGACGCGAGAACGCCGTCGGGCGGTACGACCTCATTCGAGGCAGGTCCTCCCTCACGCCAGGCGCCCTTGTAGCCGCCATCGCTGGTCTCCCCGTAGACCTTCTCGCGGCGGATCATTTCCTCCTGGCTCGTGAGAAGAGGCCTTTCGGCGCCCGCGAAGACGGGCACTTCGGGCCGTCCCGCGATCTCGAGAAGCCTCAGAACGTTCGCGACCTCCTGTTTCAACCAGTCGTTTCCGGTCACGACCGTGATCCCGAGGAGCTCGACTCGTTCCGATTGAAGGAGCGCCAGAAGCGCCATCGCGTCGTCGCTCGCGAACCCGCAGTCCGTATCCACGATGACGGGAATCGGCGGGCCCGACTGGGCAGCCGCTGCGCTCGCGGCGAGCACCGAGGCCGCGAGAAGGAAGAGCATCCTCAGTGCGCGCGCCCCTCTTCGCGACGCTCGCTCCCCTCGCTCTTCGCACTGGGAGAAGGTGACCCTCCGGGCCCCGCCTCCCGAGCGCGCTTTTTCCACTCCTTGTCGAAGCGGGCGCGCTTGATGAAAGACTTCTGCGTGCCGATCGCGGTCGTGGAAATTCCGGCGTAGAGATTGGCGCGCAAGACGGCCTCGCGCTCGGGGAGGCCCTCGGCCAGGAACACCGCGAAGCTTCCGATGAACGCATCGCCCGCCCCCGTCGAGTCCACCGTAGTGACCGGGAAGGCGGGGATGAGCTCCATCGCCTCGCGCGTCGCGAGAAGAGCGCCGCGCTCGCCGAGCGTCAGGATGACGCGGGCGAATCCCTGATCGAGCAGGTGCCGGGCGCAGGCGGTTGCGTCCTCGACCGTCTTGACCGGCTTACCGCTGATGGTCTCGGCCTCGCTCTCGTTGGGAATGAAGTAGTCGGCGGCCGCGAGCTTTCCGAGGTCGGCGGGCATCGCGGGGGCCGGGTTGACGATGGTGCGCACGCCGAATTTCTTCGCCAGGCGAACGGTGTGGTAGACGGTTTCGAGCGGAATCTCGAACTGCAGCACGATCACATCCGCCCGCTTCAGAAGGCTCGAGGCGTCGTCGACCACGCGGGGAGTCACTTTATCGTTCGCCCCCTTGACGACGAAGATGCGATTCTGCCCATTCTTGTCGACGAAAATCGGAGCGACGCCGCTCGAGACCCCTTTGACCATCTTGACGTGCCCCGCGCCGATCCCGAGGGCCTTGAAGTTCTTGATAGTGGGCGGTCCGAAGAGATCGTCGCCGACGCGCGCCACCATGTGGGTCTTGGCGCCGCAGTAGATCGCCGCCACCGCCTGGTTCGCCCCCTTGCCGCCGAAGCCGAGGTCGAAGCGATCTCCGAAAATCGTCTCTCCGGGACGGGGAAACTGATCGGTAAAGGTAGTGAGGTCGATGTTGGCGCTGCCGACGACGACGACGCGTGGTTTTTTGGACATAAGATCTCTCGCGGTCCTCAGGAAGCCGAGGCGAGCGCCACGATGGCGCCGATGTAGAAGACGAACATGAGAACGAGGTTGCGCTTCGCCTTGGCGTTCGCTCCCTCGAACTCTTTCCAGACCAGGACACCCCAGAGCGCCGCCACCATGGGAGCGCTCTGTCCGATTGCGTAAGAAATCGCGAATCCCACGCGGCTTCCCGCGATGAGATTGAACGCAGTGCCGAGACTCCAGATCGCTCCCCCCAGAAGTCCCAGAACGTGCCACTGGACGCCGCCCTTGAAGTATCCAGACATCGAGACGGGCTCGCCGGCGAGGGGCTTTTTCATGAAATAAAGGTTGAAGGGGATGGTCGAGAGAAGCGCTGCGAGCGTGAAGAACACGGTGCTGGTGTAGGGAGTGAGCCGTCCCTCGCCGGGCGCCATGGCCACGGTCGTGAAGCGGACCCAGCTTCCCATCAGAAGACCGCTCACGATACAGATCCAGAGGCCGCGTCCGGTCACCTTCACCTTGCCGCCACCGAGCTCTTTGTAGGCGAGGGCGTCCGCGAGAATTGCGGCGACGGCGAGGGCAACGCCGATCGCGATGAGGGTGGTGTTCCCCTTCGGCTCCACGACGTACGCGAGCACCGTGCCCAGGACCAGCGCCGTCCCGATCGAAACGGGAAACGCGATGGAGAGCCCCGCGATGGCGATCGCGGCGACCAGGAGAATGTTCGCGAGGTTGAAGATCGCGCCTCCGATCATGGCCTGGAGGATTCGTTCGGAGCTCGCCTGGTCGAGATTCGCAAGGAACGAGTCTTCTCCCCTGGGAGTGCTTCCGAGGGTGAACGCGAGGACCAGCGCCATGAGGAAGATGCCGATGGCGTAGTCCCAGTAGAAAAGCTCGAAGCGGACGCCCTTCGCGAGCTTGTAGGTATTGGCCCAGGAGCCCCAGCAAATCGCGCAGATGATCACGAGAAGGAGTGCCAATCCAAACGATTCGGGAACGAACATTGCGATCCCCCGCGCGGCCCGTGCGCCGCGCTCGAAATAAACCGCAGCACTTTAACACAGCCGAGGGGGCGCGACCCCGGCGCACTTCACCGGTCTTCTCCCGGATCACTCCTTCGTCGCCAGGAACTCATCCACTCTTCCTGGCTCGAAGCTCGCCGCGCTGAAGGCGTGAGGCAAGGCTTCCTCGAAGGTGGTGAGACGGAAGCGTCCGCTCCCATCGGCGAGCCTTGAAGCGCCTCCCTGTTCCGCTCTGCAAGACGTCCCTGACCTTTGGACGAGCTGGACTAAACGCCGTATCGCGTTCCCCTGAATCGGTGGTTTGGCAAATCAGATTCGGCGGTGAACCAGAGACGCTCACGACATTGGCACCGGAGCGGGAGAGCGAAGCCACCGCCTACGCATTTCCTCCGAACGGAAAGGATTGCTCTTCACAGTCACGACCGCTCTACTGGGTGTTGCGGGAAAGCGCAGTTGCGCTGTTGAGCTCGATTTAGAATAACGCCGGCTGGTGGTGATGAGCGCTTCCGACGGCGATACGCGGAGAGCGGCCACCTTCTTTACGCGCGGGAAAGCGTTCTCATGGCAGTCCCGTTCGAGCTCAATCGAATGCAAGCAAAAGGCGCATCGATCCCGTGCTCTCGCCCGTGATGCAGGCGGTGAACAGCACGAACGAAAGACTTGAAACAGAAGCGGCGCAGTTCAGCTTCTCCAGGAGGGCACGTTGGCGTACGTCGAGGGTGGCGTTCATCCGACCGAAGAACGGCACCTCCTTTGCTCGATCGAGCGGGCGTGGAGCGGCCCGCGGAAGTCCCGCCCGGAGCGTGGAGCAATCCGCGCCTTTCAAGTGATGCTTCTTTTGTGGCTCTCAATCATGCTTACTCGTCCATCTGGGTTCATGACCTGCGCCGTGGCACTGCGAGCCGTCTGACTCACGACGGCGTGACTTCCCAGGAACTGCTTTGGAGCTCGGATGGCACGCAATTGGTGTTCCTTGGAGCTCCCGGCGACTCGGAAACCGGCATCTTTTCCATTGCCGCTGACGGAAGCGGATCCCCGAAGCGTCTCTCCACCGGACTTAACTACCCTTCTTCGGCGTCGGCAGATGGAAGCACGATCGCATTCGTCTCCGATGAAGACCTCTGGACGCTTTCGATGACAGAGGCGAGAATCGAGGTTCTCGCGCGGACACCCTTCGCGAGATGCATCCGCGCTCGTCATGCAGCTTCAGGTCGTCCTGAACTGGGTCGAGGATCTGAAGCGGCTCGCTCCCGGTCGAGAATGGTGATGAGATCCGCGACCGGGATCTCGACGTCCGGCATTCCCGTGACCCTCAGTACATCGCCGGGACGAGCTTCGAAAACCTCGCCGTAGTCGCCCTCGAGAGGCTTCCGGTGGACCCAGACGCGCGATCCCTCGAAGTCGACGATCCAGAGCTCCGGGGCTCCCGCGGCCGTAACGGGGCTTCTTGAGGAATCGATCGAGACCGCAGGGTCCGTGGTCGTCGCGGTAAAGGCTCTCGCATGTGAGCTACCTTTCGAGCTGGGGCTCCCGCTGTCGCGCATCAGCACCGCAGACCTGCATCGTGAAGTCCTTGCCCGCGGGATCGTGGCGAGCATCGGGCAGACCACTCTTTGGCGTTGGTTGAGCGAGGATGCGATCAAAGCCCTGGAACTATCGCAGTTGGGTGTTTCCGCGTGACCCGCTCTTTGCCGAAAAAGCCAACCCCATCTTGGATCTCTACGAAGGACGTTGGCGGCGTAAGCATCTCACCGAGAACGAGTTCGTCATCAGCGCCGACGAAAAGCCCAGTATCCAGTGTCGCCGACGTAAATACACCACCACGCCGACCGCGCCCAGTCGTGCGATGCGTGTCGAGCATGAGTACTCCCGTGAAGGTGCCTGGAGCTATATCGCAGCCTGGGATGTTCACCGCGCCAAGGTTTTTGGCTGCTGCGTGCCCAAGGTCGGCATCGCTCCCTTCGATCACTTCGTCGCCAGCGTGATGAACCGGAAGCCCTATCGCAACGCCAAGCGCGTCTTTTGGATCGTCGACAATGCCTCCATTCATCGAGGCCAACCTGCGATCGACCGATTTCAAACCCAGTGGCCGAACACCGTCCTTCTTCATACACCCAACCACGCCAGCTGGCTCAATCAAGTCGAGATCTTCTTTTCCGTCGTTCAGAGAAAGGTCCTTACCCCGAACGACTTCCGATCTCTTGACGACGTTCCTCAGCGCCTCGCTGAGTTCGAACGCTACTACCAGGAGGTCGCCCATCCCTTTCAATGGAAATTCACCCGCAAGGACCTCGCAGCGCTCCTCGATAGGCTCGCCAAATACGAGACCCGCTTCGCTCGAGTAGCCTGAACACTTAAAATACGTCACCGAACTTTCGAGATACGGTACTTAGTAAGGCGACGTCCGGGTAAAAGTCGTTGTCCTGCGAGATCCCGAGAGGGGTATGAATGTCGAGGAGGGTGCGTTTGCCCATCCGCTGAAGAACCCGGATGAGCTTCCTCACACCGAAAACATGTCGTTCCCCGATAGGGGCCCTCACGACGATCTCTCCGTCGACGAGCTCCAGCCGTTCGTCTTCTTGGAACACCCCCGCCTCGATCATTTTGCGAAACTCCTTCGTCGTGAAGAGCCTTCGCGATATCGAGACGCTCATGGATGCCTGCGGCCGTAGTTTAGCAGAGACACACCGACGGAAGTTCCGCCACGTGTCCGCGCGAGTCCAGACCGACTCAAACCGAAGCCAGGGATCGAAAGAACTCCACGGGGGAGGCAATCCGCAGTCCCGTCTTTTCGGCGACTGCGGACGAGAAGTGCCGGCGATTGTCGTGTGAGAAACCAGTCAGGACGGCTGTGAAGCGCCGAGAGCAATACGGGTACGTCGGCCTCGTGACGGATGAGAGCGCGGGATCGGGCGACTTCGGCGGTTCCCGGGGGAACTACGATTTCGGGCTTCGCCAGCTTGACGAGTCCGAGATAGTCGTCGACGATTCGCCGGGCTTCCCTTCCACCGAAACTCGCAGCCCGCGACAGAAGGTTGGCCTCGACTTCTTGTCGAACGACCTCCGGCAGCACCATTCGACAAATGCGCGCTGCGCAGAGTGACAGGACAGCTTTATCCAACCCCCAGGGTGCGAGGATCCCGCCCGTAAGCACGTTGGAATCCAGGAAAAGCCGGAGCCGTACGGCTCGCGTCATCCGCGTTTTGCGATCGAGGACTTCGCCTTACGGCTTTTCGGCTTGGGGCGGCCCTTCGCCAGATCGGGATAGAGTCGGGCATAAACGACCTCCCGAGCGTCGGGCAAAGTTGCGAGGACGTCGGCGGCTTCGACCCCGTGACTCGAGAACGCCTTCGCCACGCGATCGCAGAGCTCACGGAAGCGCGTTTGCTCCGGAATCAAAAGGAGGGCGTTTCCCACTTGCACCACGGCAAAAGGCGCACCGGCATCGAGGTCCAGCGACCGCCGGTACTTTTTGGGGATCGTCAGTTGCCCCTTCTCTCCGAGCCGAGTGGTCGCCAGGAGCTCGACGGTGTCTACGGTTCCCACGATCCTCGTCCTCGGTAGGAATTTCCTACTTAGTCTACCGTGGAAGGATTCCTGACGCAATGAGCGTCGTATGAACCGCTGCCTCTTCGGACTCACCTCTTCCCGGCCAGGAACTCGTCCACCCTCCCGGGCTCGAAGCTCGCCGCGCTGAAGGCGTGAGGCAGGGCCTCCTCGAAGGTGGTGAGACGGAAGCGTCCGCTCCCGTCGGTGAGGATGAGGCGAATCGGAGGCCGGCCTTTCTTGACGTTGAAGCTCGAGAACTCGTAGCCGTACTGCCGGTCGCGGTAGCTCACCCGCGGCCACGTGCCTTTCTCTCCCACCACGACGATGGCCTCGAGAAAGTAATCCCTTTCCGTTGCCGCCTGCTGCAGAAGACCGCCGATGGGATACCGATAGTGAAAGGCCGCATCGTCGACTCCGGCGGCGCGGTAGATCGCGCCGGAGTACGAAATAGCCGCGGCCCCGGCGTGCTGCGCGCTCGAAGTGAACAGATCGACCCCACCTTCGCGCGCCCGTGTCGCTTCGGCGACGAGACGGTCCAGGATCTCGGAAGCGAGCGGAATCTCCGTAGCGGCCACCTCCGGGAACGCTTCCTCGGACACGAGGGCGTCACGGAAATGGCGGACGTGGACACGACCGGTCGACGATTCGCCGCAGATCGCGAGAAGCCTTTCCACGTCGAGCGTCGCCACCTGGTAGTCACGACAGTCGCCGCAGGAGAGGCTTTCCCCGCAGCGCTCGGCGTAGTAGGCGATGAAGCGAACCTTCTCCCTCGTCGTCTCGGGACCGAAGAGGCTGATGGCGTGGTTCACGAGAGACGACTCCCCGTGAATGGCCTCCGGGACTTCGTACTCGGTGTTGCCGCCGACCACGACCCGGTCGTCGATCACCGTCGCCGCCCGCACCTGGAACTTCGAGAGCGGAGGATAGGTGCCCGCCTGGGCGGCGGCATCGAGTGCGCGGAAAACGTCCCGCTCGAGATCCGGGTCGGAAAAAGGCTCCGCCATTTTCCAGCGAGTCGTCTCCGTTTTTTCGCAGGCAAGCCCGAGGACGAGGAGCGAGAAGAGCGCCGCTCTCATTTCAGGCTCTCCTGGATCCTCTTCTGAATCTCTCTCGCCTTCGCCATCACCGCGCTCTCGTCGAGAGTCGTCATCTTCCGGTCGCGGAGGACTACCCGTCCCTCGACGAGGACCGTCTTCACGTGCGCTCCCTTGATGGCATAGACCAGGTGAGAGTAGACGTCGTACATCGGGGTGAGCTCCGGCTGCCGCACGTCGATCAAAACCACGTCCGCCCGCTTTCCGACCTCGAGCGAGCCGACGAGCGCGTCGAGCCCAAGGGCCTTCGCTCCGCCGCGGGTCGCCATCCGGAAGACCTCTTTCGCCGGCATCACCGTGGGGTCGGAGCGAACCAGCTTGTGGACCTTGGCGGCGGTGTCCATCTCCTCGAAGAGGTCGAGGTTGTTGTTGCTCGCGGGGCCATCCGTCCCGAGGCCCACCGTTACGCCTGCGGCGAGAAGGTCCGGCACGCGCGCGAGCCCCGAGGCGCCTTTCATGTTGCTCTGGGGGTTGTGGGAGACGGCGACCCCCCGCCTGGCGAGAAGGGCGATGTCGGTGTCACTCAGCGTAATGGCGTGATGAAGAATCATCCCCGCGCCGAGAAGATTTCTTTCTTCGAGGATCGTCGCCGCGGTCTCCCCGTATTTCGCCCGCACCGCCACGTCCTCCTCCGGAGCCTCATGCGCGTGCAACTGGAACGGGACTTCGTAGCGGCGGGAGAGCTCCCGGGCTTTCGCCACGACCTCGATATCGGTGGTGTAGAGCGCGTGCGGGGCGGCGGAGGGAACGATGCGCGGATGATCCTTCCACTTGAGAATGAGAGCCTCGGTCGCGCGGAGGGCGTCGTCCGGCGTCTCGAAGTCGGGCGCGGGAAAGCCGATGATGGTCTGGCCGAGAACCGCGCGAAGCCCCGCCTCGTCCACCGCTTTCGCGATCGTCTCCTCGAAGTAGTACATGTCGATGAAGGTGGTGGTACCGCTCCGCGCCATCTCGATCGAGGAAAGGAGCGTTCCCCAGTAGCAGAACTCCTCGTCGACGTTTCTCGCCTCTGCCGGAAAAATGTAGTCGTTCAGCCACTCCATGAGCTTCCTGTCGTCCGCGATGCCACGGAGCAGCGACATGGGAACGTGGCCGTGGGTATTGACGAGTCCGGGGATGACGAGCATTCCCGTGGCGTCGAGGGTTTCTTCCGCCTGCGGGAAGAGCGCTCCCCGGTCGAGCACGGAGACGATTCGATTTCCCTCGACCGCGACCGCGCCTCCCTCGACCACGCGGTACTCGTCGTCCATGGTGACCACGGTGCCCCCCGCGATCAAAAGGTCCACGCGCCCCTGGCCGAAGGACGAGGTTGCGAAAAAGAGGACCGCAAAGAGCGTGCTAGACTCGGTTCGTTTCCCTGCCATGATCGTTCTCCTCATCGCTTCAGCTCTCACCGCGCTTCAGGTAGACCGGGCGACCGCGCCCAGCTTTCGCGGCGCGGGCGACGGGAAGATCGTCCTCCTCGAGGTGCCGGAGAACGTATCCCTCGAGTTCTTCGTTGTCCAGTGCGCGCGCGTCGACGAGAGCAGAGCGGTCTTCGAAGTCTACCGCTCGGGCGAGCCCGGCAGCCCCGCCGAAGCCCGCGCGGGAGAGATCTACCGCGACGAGAAATCCCGCGTCGGATTTCGCATCGAGCCCGGAGCGATCCCCTTCGCTCCCGGCGACACGTTCAGCTTCGTCACCTACGAGGACGTCTCTCGAATCGACGAGCTCCTCGATCGGTGGATCGACCAGTACGTGAAATGGATCATCTCGCGCGAGGAGCGCGCGCGCTTCGATTCCCTGAGCGATCCCGCGGAGAAGCTGGGATTCATCGAGTCCTTCTGGCAGCGTCGGGATCCCACTCCGGAATCGCCTCCGAACGAAGCCCGCGAGGAGCACGCGCGGAGGTTCGCCTATGCCCTGCAGAATTTCGGCGCGGGCACGCCGGGTTGGGCGACGGATCGAGGCAAGATCTACATTCTCCTCGGGGCGCCGCATACCATCGATCGCAATCCCGCGGGACGAACCGCCTTCGAGCGTCCTTCCGAGGTCTGGACCTACAACAACGCCCAGAATCCCCGGCTTCCGGCATCGATGGACATTGCTTTCGTCGATTTCACGGCGACCGGACGATTCGAGATCGTCTCGTCTTCGAACCTCGACGTCGTCGCGCCCTTGAGAACCAACCTGGGATACGCGATGAGCGAGCTCGAAGCCATCGGTCTCATGCGCTCGGGCGGAACGCTGATGGACCAGACCACGGGCATGAGGAGCGAGATCAACCCCACGCGGCCTCGCGATCGGAAGGTTCGATCTCGAGCGGGATCTCCAGGAGATCGCGAAGGTCCCCCAGCTCACGCTCGGCGGACTGCGGACGGTTACCGAAGCGAGCGCCCGCTTTCTCACCGTCCCGCTCCTCGCGGATGCTTCGGTGTTCCACGCCGGTTCGGATTCCGCGGTAGTGCCCGTGACTCTTTCCATCCCCTACGCGCGTCTGACCCCGGAGCCTTTCGAAGATCGCTATCGCTACCAGGTCGACCTCGTGGTCCAGTTTCAGGTGGCGGGGGTCGAAAAGGCCCTCGAGGATCGCATCGAAGTGACTCTCGAGAAAGACGCCATCGAGGAGTACCGGCGGAGCGAGCTCCTCTACGATGCCTCGATCCTGCTTCCCCCCGGCGAGTACGAGCTCGTCGCCACCGTCCGCGACAACCCGAGCGGAGCCGTCGGGCAGGTGAGCACGAAGGTTTCGGTTCCGACCCTTACCAGCGGAAAGCTCGCGCTCTCGAGCCTCCTTCTCGCGAGCGCTGCCGTCGAGACGCCGGCTTTCGAGGAAGCGACCGAGGCGCCGTTCCAGTTCGGCGGCGTGCGCCTGATCCCGAATCTCTCGAAGAGCTTTGTCAGCGGGCGAACTCTCACCGCGTACGTCGAGGCCTATGGGCTCACCGACGACGCACGCCTTCGAGTGGACTTCTTTCTTCTCAAGGAAGGGAGGCTCTACTCCAAGGTGGCGCCGTCTCATCACCGGCCGGGCGGTGGCGGCGAGGTATCGGTGCGGAGCGAGATCTCGCTCAAGAGCTTTCCCGCCGGGAGACTACGTTCTCCGCGCACGAATCACCGATGAGACGACGGGCCAGGTCGCCGAGCAGAACAGCCCGTTCAACATCCGGGCCCGGTAAGAGATGCGCGCTAGCCAGAGTGGTCCTGTCGATCGGACCAAAACTGGATCTTTTTAAAGTACCACTTTCTCGCTAAGCTACGGCGTATGGGTACCGGAAACTTTCCGTCCACGCCGCGGTCGACCATTCACAGGCTTCCAAAACGAGGCTCCTACGACAAAACCGTTGTCTACGGGATCCTCGACCAGGCCATCGTTTGCCACGTGGGGCTCGCGAGCGCGGACGGGCCGGTGGTCATTCCCATGGGCTACGCCCGGCGCGGCGACGAGCTGATCCTTCACGGCTCCGCGCGGAGCCGGCTTCTCGAAGAGATGTCGGAAGGAGCCCCGGTGTGCGTCACGGTGACTCTCGTCGACGGGCTCGTCCTCGCGCGCTCGACGTTCCACCACTCGATCAACTACCGCTCCGTGGTTCTCTACGGGAAGCCCGTCGCCATCGAAGATCCGGAGGAAAAAGCGAGAGCTCTCGAAGCTGTCGTCGAGCACCTCGTTCCCGGAAGGAGCCGCGACGCGCGGCCTGCCGATTCCGGGGAGCTACTCGCAACCCGCGTCGTGCGGGTTCCGATCGACGAGGCTTCCGCGAAAATTCGGGTGGGGCCTCCGATCGATGAGACGAGCGATCTCGTGCTCGACATCTGGGCCGGGGTCCTCCCGTTCGAGAGGCGGCCAGGAACGCCGATCCGGGACGAGCACACCCGGACGGACCTGGCGGTTCCGGAGTACATCAAGCGCTATCCGGAGGGAAGGACATGACTCCTCACGTCCGATGTCTCAAGGATACTCCCGCCGCGCTCGAGAACCTCTGCGCGCTCACGACGCAGGAGAAGCTTCTCTTCAAGCCATCGCCCGATCGCTGGTCGATCTGCGAAGTGCTGAATCATCTCACCGACGTCGAGAACGTGGCGGTCGGTCTTCGCGCGAAACGAACGCTCGAAGAAGAGATGCCTCTCTTCGTCGATTACGACCGGGACGCGCGCTACGCCGCGGGCGCCTACGCCAACGACGACGGCGTCCTCGCGCTCGAGAATTTCCGCAAGGCGCGGACAGCGTCCCTCTCCTGGCTCGAGACGTTGAAACCCTCGGACTGGAAGCGCCGCGGAATGCATCCCGCCGTGGGCGAAGTCGATCTCGCCCAGCTCCTGAGTCTGTGGGCGTTCCATGACCTCAGCCACTTGCGCCAGATAACGGAGCTGGTGAAGGCGACTCGCTTTCTGGGATGGGATCGGAACCCTGCAGGTGTACTACACCGTTTCGCCCTGAATCCGTGCTCGTCCGGCTGTCGGGAGAGGCGCCTCTTCACCTGCAGATCTATCGCGCGCTCCGCGAGGCCATCCTCTCCGGAAAGATCTCGCCCGGGAGCCGCCTGCCTTCGAGCCGGGCCGAGGCGAAGACGCTCGGCGTCTCCCGAAACGTGGTGCTCCAGGCATACGGTCAACTCGAAGCGGAGGGCTACATCGGCGGGGCTCGCGGATCGGGGACTTACGTCACTTCCGAAATTCCCGACGCGATGGGTCCCGCGAGCCTTCCCGGGTCGGGGATTGCGGAACAAGCGCCGACACCGCTCTCGGAGTACGGGCGGCGAGCGTCCGCGACGGAGCTCGTGACGCGCCGGCGCGTTCTTCCGTACGACTTCGCGTACGGTCTCTCGCGGCCCGATGCCCGCACTCTCCGGGACTGGCAGCGAGCGCTCCGTCGGGCGAGCGAGAATCAGACGCTCGACTACGGGCCGCCCGAGGGAGATCCGCAGCTGCGCGAGGCCATCGCGAAGTACCTCTTCCGAAGCCGCGCCGTGCGCGCGACCGCCGAGAACCTCGTCGTGGTGAGCGGCTCCCAGCAAGGCCTGAGCCTGCTGTCGCGGGTGCTCTTCGCGCCGGGCGACCCCATCCTCATGGAGGATCCCTGCTACCAGGGCGCGCGGCAGATCTTCCGCGCCGACGGCCTCGATCTCGTTCCCTGCCCCGTTTCCGAAGACGGACTCGAATGGCCGAATCCGTGCCGCGCGAAGGGGGTTTACGTAACGCCATCCCATCAATTTCCAACCGGGGCGACGATGCCGCTCGCGCGAAGGCTCAAGCTCCTTGCGTGGGCCCACGAGCAAAACGCGGTCGTGCTCGAGGACGACTACGACAGCGAGTATCGATACGAAGACCGACCGCTCGAATCCATTCACGGACTCGACGTCCACGGCCGCGTCGTCTACCTCGGAACGTTCTCCAAAGTCCTCTTTCCTTCGCTTCGCCTCGGCTACGTCGTCCTTCCGCCGGACCTCGTTCCGGCATTCCTCCGCGCGAAGTGGCTCTCCGACCGCCAGGCGTCCGTCCTCGAGCAGAGCGCGGCCGCCGAGCTCCTTCGATCGGGAGAGTTCGACCAGCACCTGCGGCGCGCTCGCGTCCGCAACGAGTCTCGGAGGGAGGCTCTCCTCGAAGCGCTCCGGAGCCGGTCTGTCGGAGCCGTACGAAATCTCCGGCGCCAACGCCGGAATTCACGTGGTGGTGTGGTTTCCCGAGCGCACTCCCGCGGATCTGGACGCGTGGATATCCTCCGCCGAGAAAGCCGGAGTCGGGCTCTATGCGGTCGCGCCGTATTATCTCGCGGCGCCGCCTCGCTCCGGCTTACTCTTCGGTTACGGGAGCCTCGACGAAACGCAGATCGCGGAAGGTGTCCAGCGCTTCGCGCGAGATCGTCTCGGAGACATGAAGTCATTCGAAGCGCACGCGCTGACCCCCGAGCGCTGGAAGGATTTCGAAAAGCTCTTCGGTGAGAAGGGCGCCTGCGGCGGCTGCTGGTGCATGTTCCCTCGGCTCACGCGCGCGGACTACGAAAAGCGGAAAGGAGACGGGAATCGCCGCGCGATGAAGAGGCTGGTCGACTCCGGACGGGTGACCGGCATTCTTGGCTACGTCGGAGGAGAGCCCGTCGCCTGGTGCTCCATCGAGCCGCGAGAGCGCATCGGAAGTCTCTCGCGCTCGCGGATCCTGGCCCCGGTCGACGATGAGCCGGTGTGGTCGATCGTGTGCCTGTTCCTCGCCAAGGGCGTACCGGGGCCGTGGCCTTTCCCGCAGGATGATCGAGGCCGCCGTCCGCTACGCGAAGAACGAGGGCGCCCGGTCCGTCGAAGCCTATCCCATCGATCCCGGGAAAAAACCGATTCCCGCGGTCTTCGCGTATCCGGGCATCGCCTCCGCCTTTCTCGCCGTCGGGTTTCGCGAAGTGGCGCGCCGCTCGAAGACGCGGCCGATCATGAGACGCTGAGCCTCTGCCGCTTTCGAGCGGGGCTCAGCGCGTCAGGCGGTCCAGGAAGAGATCGAGGAACCTGGCGGAGTCGATCGTCACGGGCACGCGCGCGTTCGGCTTCACCTTCGGAAACGACGTGATGCGGTAGTGGTCGCCCGCGTCTTCGACCGCCTCCAGCATCAGAAATCGGTTCGCGACGGTCTCGCCGTAGGTGAGGCTTCCCTTGGTCTCCACCTGGATGTGCATCGGCCGGAGGTCGGTCGCAATCGAGAGGTCGATGGCGAGCCCGACCGCGAGCGGATCGTGGAGGTCGGCCCCCTCATCGAAGCCGAGCCTCTCGGAGAACGCGATATAGAAATCACCGAGCTCCGCCGCGTAGCGCGCCGCTTTCGACGACGAGGCGCGAAGCCGCTCCAGGTCTTTCCGGGTGAGCCGCGCCTGCGCCGTCGCTCCCAGATCGACCATCACGATCGGAATTCCGGACTCGAAGACGACCTTCGCCGCCTCGGGATCGTTATAGATGTTGGCTTCCGCCGCCGGGCTCGCGTTTCCGCCGACGATCGAGCCGCCCATCAGGATGATCTCGGGAATCTGGGCGCGGATCTCGGGCGCTTTCAGGAAAGCGAGCGCGATGTTGGTGAGTGGACCCACCGGAACGAGCGTGATCTCGCCGGGATTGCGGCTCACGATCTCGATGATCACATCGACCGCGTGGCGGGGGTCGAGTGGCTTCGTCGTGTCCGGGAGTTTCTTCCCGCCGAGCCCATCCTCGCCGTGGACCGCCTCCGCGGTGATGAGCTTCCGCTGGAGCGGGTACTTCGCGCCTTTGGCGACGACCAGCTCCTCCCGCCCCGCGAGCGCCACGAGCTTCAGAGCGTTCTCGGCGCCGAGGTCCACGATCACGTTTCCCGAGACCACGGTCACCGCCTCGATGCGAAGCTCCTCCGATCGCATCGCGAGGAGCATCGCCAGGGCGTCGTCGATCCCGGGGTCGACGTCCAGGATGATCCGCCTCGCGGCGGAGGAATTCCCGCAAAAGAGCGACGCGGCGAAAAGAATCGCAAAAATGCGCATATTGGGCCCGGGAATGTAGCACAGAAGCGGAGCTTCCGGCGCTCGCTCCGCGGATTGGGTACACTCTCTCTTCCGACATGTCTCGACCCATCATCCTCGACTGCGATCCCGGACAGGACGACGCCGTCGCCATTCTCCTCGCGCTCGCTTCGACCGAGGAGCTCCAGGTCCTCGGCATCACCACCGTCGCCGGAAACGTTCCGCTCGAGAAGACACAGCGGAACGCCCGGCTGATGTGCGACCTCGCGCGGAGGAGAGACGTGCCGGTCTACGCCGGCTGCTCCCGGCCCATCCTCCGCCCGCTCTATACCGCGGAGTACGTCCACGGACGGGAAGGGATCGACGGCGCCGAGATCCGCGAGCCGGAAACGCCGCTTCAAAGCCGGCCACGCGGTCGACTTCATCGTCGATACGCTGAGCGCCGCGGAGGACGGCGCGGTCACTCTGGTCCCGGTGGGTCCGCTCACCAACATCGCGACCGCGATCGTGAAAGCGCCGGAAATTCTTCCCAAGATCCGCGAGATCGTGCTCATGGGCGGAGCGATGCGCGAAGGGGGAAATACGACCCCCTCGGCCGAGTTCAATATCTACGTCGATCCTCACGCGGCGCGAGCGGTCTTCGAGTGCGGCCGGCCGCTCACGGTCATGGGCCTCGACGTGACGCACCAGGTGCTCGCGACTCCGTCCCGGGTTTCGGCGCATCCGCGCACTCGGCACGAAGGCGGGCGCGGCCGTGGCTTCGATGCTCCAGTACTTCAACCGCTTCGACACCGAAAAATACGGGAGCGAGGGCGCTCCGCTCCACGACCCCTGCACCATCGCTTATCTGCTGAAGCCCGAGCTCTTCCGCGGAAAGAGCGTGCGCATCGACGTCGAGACCGGATCGGAGCTCACCATGGGGGCGACCGCGGTCGACTTCTGGGCGGTTACCGGGAAGGCCCCGAACGCGGTCTGGATGCACGGAGTCGATGCGGACGGCTTTTTCGATCTGCTCACCGAGAGACTCGCGAGGATCTAGGAGGCTTCCGAGGAATGCGCGTGGCCGGGCTCGCTCTGCTCGCTCTCGCGCTCGCCGTCTCTTGCGACCGCGAGGAGCCAAAGACGAAAGTCGTGGTCCTCGGATTCGACGGCGCGGGGTGGGACACGCTCGATCCGCTGATTCGAGCGGGGAAGCTTCCCTACCTCGAGCGTCTGCGGAACGAAAGCGCGTGGGGCCCTCTCGAGACCTTCAAGCCGACGAAATCGCCCGTCATCTGGACCAGCATCGCGACGGGGATGACCATGGACAAGCACGGCATCCTCGACTTCGTCTATCTGAAGGAGAACGATCTCCCGGTCCCGTTCGACAACTCCGAGCGGCGGGAGCCGTCCCTCTGGCAGATCCTCGACCACTTCGGAAAGCGCTCGGTGGTGGTCAACTGGTTCGTCACCTATCCGCCCGATGCGATCGACGGGGTGATGGTGTCGAATCGTTTCCGCCGAGCGCTCCTCCTGGGTCCCGAGCGGCGCGCGCGGATGAGGGACTCTGTGTATCCGCCGGAGCTCTTCGATCGGCTTCTTCCGATGCTCGACCTCGATTACGACGTCGTGCGAAACGAGCGACAGCTTCCCGACCTGCGGGTCGAGGACCATCCGGTGCTCAAGGACTACGCGGTCTACGTCCTCCAGGAGGCGCTCATCGAGAACGTCGCGCTCGATCTCTATCGCAGCGAGGAGTTCGATTTCTTCGCCGCCTACTTTCGGCTTCCGGACATCGTGCAGCACGCGGCGCTCCGGCTCATCGAGCCCGCGGGAGAGATACCGGAAGACAGGGTCCGGGTCCAGGAAGAGATCGCGGAAGTGCTGCTTCCCTTTTACCGGAACATCGAGCGCCTGCTCGAACGCTTCCTCGAAGCCGAAGGGAGCGAGAACACTCACTTCGTCGTTCTTTCCGATCACGGCTTCACCCTTCACGCCGGGGGCTACGACCACTATCACATCCCGGAAAAGGAGCCCGCGCCCGAGGGGATCTTTCTGATGCACGGTCCTCTGGTCCGCCCGGGGCGAACCGCATCCGTCGACGTCTACGACGTCGCTCCCACTCTTCTTCATCTCTTCGATCTTCCGGTCGGCGACCGTATGGACGGCGAAGCGGCGACGGAGCTTCTGGACCTGAAGCGCCAGGTCCGCTTCGAACGGTACTCCCGGGAGATGATGAAAACGGCGGGGCGGGGCGCCGATCCAGACCTCGACCGGGAGATTCAGGAAAAAACCCTGCGGGAGCTGAAGTCGCTTGGGTACATACCGTGATTTGGGGCTCGCGCTCGTAGGTGCGGGAGCGCTCCTCGCCGTCGTGGGTCTCGCGGTCTACTGGGGAGGGTTCTCGTGGTTCGGACGGCTTCCCGGAGACATCCGATACGAGACCGAGTCGACGAGAGTGTTCGTTCCCCTCACCTCGATGGTCCTGATCTCGATCCTGCTGACGGTGCTCTGGAACGTCGTCAGGCGTTTTCTCTGAGACCAGCGAGCGGGACGGGCTGTCCGAAGAGATAGCCCTGCGCCAGAGTGAAGCCTGCCGAGGTGCAGACGGAGGCCTCGGTCTCGTTCTCGATGCCCTCGGCGATGGGGACCGCGTTCACTTCGCGCGCCGCGGCCATCAGCATTCCGAGGAGGCGCCGCTTCGAAGGGGGCGCCTTCACGATGTCCTTGACCATGCTGATGTCGAACTTCAGGAAATGAGGCGGCACTTCGGCGAGCTGCAGAATGCGCTCGCCGAGGCCGAAGTCGTCGAGAGCGAGGCGCATGCCCAGGGCGTCGAGCTCGCGTTTCAGCTCGGCGATCACCTGCGGCTCGGCGAGCGCGCCCTCGTGGATCTCGATTGCGAGATCGAGGTTGGGACCGATGGCGCGCACCGCCCGCAGCGACTCGACTAGCTCCGGCTTTCCGAGCTCCGAGGGATGCGTATTGAGGAAGAGCAGCGGCGGCGCGGCGTCCGCCGCCACCAGAAGCTCCACCGCGCGGCGGCGGAAGAGGCGCGAGAGCTCGGCGGCGCGATCGAGCGTCTCCGCGATGCGGAAGAGCTCCTTCGGGCTCGACGGAAGCTCGGGATGCGTTCCGCGTCCGAGGACCTCGTACGCCTCGGTGATCCCGTCGGGAAGAGTGACGATGGGCTGGAACACCGGCGTGGTGAGGCCGCGCTCCAGAAGCTCCGCGAGCTGCCGCGTTCCGGAAACGAACTTCTGGGGCAGCTCGAGACGATCGAGCGCGAGGGTCCCTCGCTCGGCGGCTGGCGGTATCGTCAGGAGCGCCTTCGCTCGACTGCTGGCCGACTCGAAACTCGAACTCCGCGAAATGAAGGATGTCTCCCTCGTGCAGGGGCGCTCCTTTGACTCGCTTGCGATTCACGAACGTCCCGTTGGTGCTGTCGAGGTCGCGGAGCATCAGCTCCTCGCCCTCGCAATAGATCTCCGCATGCCGTTTCGAAACGGATTGGAAGGGGAGCGTGAGGTCGAGTCCCACGATCCTCCCGATGCGGAAAGGCACGTTCACGATTGGAAACCGTTGGAGCGTGGTGCCGCCGTCGACCAGGCTCTCCAGGCACCACTGGGCCAACCGAGCTTCGCGAGATTGAATCTCTGACATTCGAGTGAATCCACACACCGGACCAGGCGACCCCTCCGGTTTCCCGGCCCGCAACGACGCAAGAGACTTGTGATGGACCTTTATTAGTATGCCGGATCGATTGCGCCCGATCCAGCCCGGATTGCGGTCCAGGCCAGGCTGTGAAATTATTGGTATGCTTAGGGTTGCGGCCCCGCCTTTCGATGATGCGCTCTTCCGCGGTCTTGCTCGCTCTCGTCTGCTCCGGGTGCGCGCGCGACCCCGGAGTCGGCGAGCATATCGAAGGGGAGGTTCGGGGGGTTCGCTTCGTCGTGCGGCTCGCCGAGAGGCTTTCCGAGAACGAGCGCGGCCTCGTCCACGATCTCGTCGCCACGCCCCTGGACCAGGTCCTGGCGGTCGCCTCGAGCTCCCTTCCGGAATCGGACGTCTCCCGCTTGAACCGCGCCGAGGCGGGAGTGGAAACCCCGGTCTCGATCGATGCCTTCGCCATGCTGGAAGAAGGGGCGCGGGTGAGCGAAAGAACCGTCGGCGCCTTCGACCTCACCGCCGCGCCTGCTGGCGAGGCTCTGGGGGTTCGGGACCGGTGTCTCGGACATGGGGGCGGAGCCGCTCCCCGAAGCGATCGACCGAGAGCGCGGCCGCGTCGGCTTCCAGCATCTCGTGCTCGACGACGACGCGATCGCCGTCACGAAGCGGATTGGAGCGCTCGAAGTGGATCTGTCGGGCCTGGCCACGGGCCGCGGGCTCGATCTCGCCGCGTCGGCTCTGGACGAACAGGGATACAAAGACTACCTGATCGAAGCGGAAGGAAAGGTGCGCACTCGCGGGAAGGACCCCGGGGGGGCGCCGTGGCTGGTCCCGGTCATGAAGCCGGGGCCCGGCCGAGGGGAAATCCAGCGGAGCATTCCGCTCAGCGGCTTCGCGATGGCGACCGCGGGGGACTATCGTGGAACCGGCGACGCGCAAGAGCTTTCGGGCAAGCTCCACGTACACCTGGTTGATCCTCGTGTCGGGCGCCCGATCGATCACGGCCTCGTTTCCGTCACCGTCCTCGGCGAGACGTGCTTGAGCGCCGAGGCGATGGCGCTGGGCCTCCTGGTGCTCGGACCGGAGGAGGCGCTTCGAATCGCGGCCGAGCGGGAGCTGGCCGCACTTCTCCTCGTCCGCTCCGAGAACGGAGTCGAAGAGAGGGCGACCCCGGCGTTCGCCGAACTGTTCTTCTGAGGCCTCTGGAGTATGCTGGGCGTCATGTCCGAAGAGGCGAATGGCGTGGGTCCGTGGGACCGGATCCATGAGCTTCTCGAAGCGGGATCGCTCGACGAGGCCGCTTTCGAAGCGCAGCGCGCCTTGGCAGAGGCACCCGGGTCCGCCGACGCACACTGCCTCGTCGGGATGGTTTCCGCGCAGCGCGGCGATACCGAGGCCGCGATCGAATCGCTCGATCGCGCGCTCGCGCTCTCTCCCGGCTTGAGCGCCGCGCGCCTCGAGAAGGCGCGCGTGCTCTACGACGAGGCCCGGTACGAGGACGCCATCGAGACGCTTCGTGAGGAAGGCTCGATCGAGGGGCTCTACCTCGCGGCGTCCGCGCTTTACGAGCTTGGAGAGCACGAGGAGGCGGACGAGCTCGCTCGCCGGGCGCTCGGCATCGAAGAGCTTCCCGAGCTCCGTCACCTGGAAGCTCTTCTGCGTTTACAGCGCGGGCAGCCCGAGGAAGCCCTCGCCGCGGCGAAGCGCTCGATCGAGCTCGACCCGGAGCTCGCGGAAGGACACCACGCTCTCGGTCTTTCCTTTACACAGCTCGGCCGAATCGACGAAGCGGACGCCGCCTTCGCCCGGGCAGCCGCTCTCGACCCCGCGTCGTACTTCCAGCCGTTCCGCGTGAGCCGCGAGGACTTCGACGAGGTGGTCGATGAAGCCCTGGCCGAGCTGCCGGAGGAGTTCGAAAGCTATCTGGAGAACGTCGAGATCGCGGTCGAAGACGTCCCGGATGCCGCGCTCCTCGAAGAGGGGCTCGAGTTCGATCTTCTGGGCCTCTATCGGGGAGCCACCATTCAGTCGGAGAGCTGGGATCTTCCGGATCGAGTTCTCCTCTTCCAGAGAAACCTGGAGAACATCTCCCCCACCCGGGACGACCTCGTCGAAGAGATCCGCGACACCGTGTATCACGAGATCGGACATCACATGGGAATGGACGAGGAGACGGTCCGCGAAGCGGAGGAATGGCGGGACTGACTCGGGTCAGTCCGCGACGAGAAGGCGTGAAGGGGTTCAAAGGAGTCCCGGCGAAACAGCTCCCGTTCGGCTCCACCTCGTAGGCCGCGAAGTGAAGGTGGGGCGCATCCTCACTCGCGTTTCCCGTGGCGCCGACGAACCCTAGAACGTCGCCGCGCGCGACTTGCATCCCCTCCTCGAGCCCGAAGGCGTACCGGGCGAGGTGTCCGTAGTAGTAGCAGCGCCGGGAGCCGGTATCCATCTGATAGATGCCGATACCGCCCCGCGCGCTTTCCGAGAGGCGATGAATGACGCCGTCGACGGAAGCGACCACCGGCGTCCCCCAGGGCGCCGCGATGTCGAGGGCGCCGTGGCTGCGGAAGTAGTCGCGTCGGTCGGAAAAGGAATCGGTCAGCTCGGACTCACTCACCCCCCGGACGGGAAGGAGAATCGATGCGCCGGAAGCGGCCGGAGGCGCGGTATCGGAGCGAAGCGCTACGAGAACGAGAGCGCAGGCGTTGAAGAAGAGAACGAGCCTCAGGATGAGGGGGCCGAGACTCTCGGCAGACTCCCCGTCGGCGCGGTGCCGCACACACCACCTCCTCGAATCGCGGGGTTACGATTCATTTTAGCCCGGCATTTCCGCGAACTCCAACGTGCCCGGAGCTAAAATGCGGGCTCCGTCCCAAGGAGCGACCATGACCAACCTCATCGGTACCGGCGAAAATTTCTCCTTTCCGACCCGACTCTCGCCCATGGAGGCGTTGAGAGCCGAGCGGTGAATCCGTGGCTCGCGCTCGCGGCCCTTCCGGGCATCGGGTTCCTGGTCCAGCACGTCCTCTGCCGTCGAGAGCGCCATCGGTTTCCTCCGCCCGGCGTGCGCGTCGACGCCGGCGGATTTCAAATGCACTTCCATGAAAGCGGCAGAGGCTCTCCCGTGGTGGTGCTCGATTCCGCGCTCGCGGGAACGTCACTCAGCTGGTGCGAAGTCCAGCCGAAAGTCGCGGAGTTCGCTCGGGTGGTGAGCTACGACCGCGCCGGCTTCGGCTGGAGCGACCCATCGCCCGAACCGCGGCGCGTCGATTGCCTCGTCGCCGAGCTCCGCCGCGGCCTGAAAGCGCTCGCTCTCGAGCCCCCCTACGTTCTCGTGGGCCACTCCTACGGCGGCTTCGTGGCGAAGCTCTTCGCGTCACGCCATCCCGCGGAGGTCGCGGGCCTCGTGCTCGTCGACGTGCCTCACCCCCGCAAGTGGGTCGAGCCGGACTCTTTCGAGCGGGGGCGCATCGCCCGTGGAGCGCGGCTCGCGCGGGTCGCCGGGCTTCTCGCCCACTTCGGCGTCACCCGGCTCGTCTTTCGCTTCGCCGGATCGAGGCGGCTCGCGAGTCTGGGCGGTGTACTGGCGAAGCTTCCGTCGCGGCATCGCTCCGCCATCCGTACCTTCTGGGTGCGGCCGTTCACGCTTCGGGCGCTCGCGAGTCTCATCGAAGAAGCGCCTCGAAGCGCGGTCCTGGTGGATGGCGCTTCGGAGGATCTCGGAGCGCGGCCCCTCGCGGTATTGACCGCCGCCGCTCCTTCTCCCGACCGGATGAGCGCTCAGGAAGACGAAGCGCGCCGGAGCCGGCGATCGCGGCACATCGTCGCCGCCCGCAGTGGGCACTGGATTCCTCTGGAGGAGCCGGAGCTGGTCGTCGAGGCGATCCGTGAAGTCGTTACGGCGGCGCGTCCGCTCGGCGCGAGCCGCGGCGCGTGAAAAGGGGAAGAAGCGCCAGGAGCACGAACCACTCCGAGTGCTCCATGATCGTCCGGCCCGCGGCCGCCGCGCCTTCGGAGAAGAATTTCTCGGCCGCCGCGTCGTTCGCGTGCTCGGCGAGGGCGAGTCCGCCGATGGCGAAATCCTTCGCGATCGAAGCACCTCCGACCGCTCCCTCTAGTCCTATCGCGAGGCCTCCCATCGCGAGATAGCCGACGGCGAGCCCACCCAAGGAATAGCCGCCGAGAGCGAGTCCTCCGAGGGTGAGAGCCCCGAGAGAGATTCCACCGAGGGCGACGCCGCCGAAAGCGAGGCCGCCCGCCGAGAAGAGAATTCCGAAGGAGATGTCTCCGATCGCGATCCACCCTCGAGCGATGCCTCGCTTCCATTGACCATCCGCCATCCCGCCGCCGACGGCGATGTGGACGAACGGAATCCCCAGCAGCTCGAAGCCCGACTTGTAGCTCATGGAGATTGTCTTTCCCGGGAGATCTCCTCCATTATCTCGAACTCGAGCCGTTCATGAAACCACGCGTTGCGCTCGTGACCGCGGGCCATCTTTCCACCTGTCCACGGATGCTGAAGGCGGCGGACGCGCTCGCCGGCGAGGGTTACGAGGTGATCGTCGTCTCGACGTCCTCGACCGCCTGGGCGGAGGACGCGGATTTCGACGTCCTCGCGCGGCGCTTGGGCCGATTTCGATCGGAGACGATCGACTACTCGCGCGGGAATCGCCCGGGCCTCTATCTCAAGAGCGGTCTGCGGCGCCGGATCGCGCGCGCCATCGCATCGCGAGCGAAGGACGTTTCCTATCGGCTCGCGACGCGCGCCTTCACGCGGGTGCACGAGGAGCTCACCTTGGCCGCTCTCGGTACGTGGGCCGATTTTTACTACGGTGGAACGACGGGAGGGATCGCCGCCGCCTTCGAGGCGGCGAGTCAGTCCGGGCAACCCTACGCTCTCGACCTCGAGGATTTTTTTTCCGGCGAGCCCCCCGAAGGGTCGCTCGACGCACGGCTCGCGGAGCGCATCGAGCGGGAGATTCTCCCCGGTGCGCGATTTCTGACCGCTTCGAGCGGCCCGATCGCGGAGGCCTATACGAAGAAGTACCGCGTCGAGATCGCGACCGATCCACAACGTCTTTCCCCTGCCGGCTCGAGCCCCCGCGGCTGGACTCGTCCGGACAAGGACCGCTCCGGATGTACTGGTTCAGTCAGACCATCGGTCCTGGACGAGGGCTGGAAGACGCGATCGACGCCGCCGGACGAGCGCGGATCTCGTGCGAGCTCCACCTGAGGGGATCAGCCGCCGAGGGGTACGCGGAGACGCTGCATCGGCTCGCGCGAGAGAAGGCTCCGAATCTCGCGCTCCGAATCCACCCGCCGGGACTTCCCGATGAGATGACAGCGCTCGCCGGCCCCTTCGATATCGGCTTGTCGCTCGAGCAGCCGTCGAGCATCAACCGCTCTCTCTGCCTCACCAATAAGGCGCTGGTGTATCTCCTCGCGGGGCTCGCTCTCGCGGCGACCGACACCGAAGGCCATCGGGTCCTTGCGAATGCTCTCGGAGGCGGAGCGCTCGTCGTGCCCGCCGGCGATGTCGTCGCGCTTTCGGAGGGTCTTCAGCGCTTCGCGAACGAGCCGGGTCATCTTCTGGACTGCCGGAAGGCTTCCTGGAACGCCGCGGTAGAGAGATGGCATTGGGAGCACGCGGAAGAGCGCGGAAAGCTCCTGAGTTTGTTCGAGGCGGCGACCCAGTAGAACCCCAACCGGAGCCGGTGCTTTTCTCGCCCCGGCGCCGCCGGATCGGCCGCCCACGCTAGAGGGACGAGACTCGGGCTCGGGAAAACCGCCTTCGCCCGCGCGAAAGCGCTCGGGGTCAGACCTGAACGGCGACCGGTGTGGGCTTCTTCGTGACGGCGCAGCTGCGGCAGATGGGCTCGCCCGAAGCGCCGGCGCGATCCCAGGTCTTGAGGCGGTGAGCGTCGCGCAGCCGGTCGAAGTTCGGGCTTCGCCCACGCCTCCTGGATGGTCCGGGTTCCCGCGGTGACCGCGCCGCCGTCGATCTCGAGCGTGAATCCCTGGCAGCAGGGCATGGTGTGCTTTCCGTCCCAGGTGACGACCATTCGCCGGAAGGGGTCGGGACACTGGAATTCCGACGCGGCGAGCTGCCGCCATTCGGCCGCTTTCCACTTGTGCTCGATTCCCGCGGGGAAATAGCACTCGCTCACCGACATCCAATCCACGCCCATCTCGTTCTTCCAGAACCCTTCCATGCCGCCGCTGTCGACGTCCGAGGCGTTCATGTACGTTCTCACGACCGAGGCGCGAATGCGGCAATCGGGAGCGCCTTTGCCGGCGGCGCGGGCCGCGACGGCGCTTCGAACGGAGTGGAGCAGCACTTCCCAGTCGCCGCCCACGCGCTGCCGATGATACGAGTCGGGGTCGCCCGCGTCGACGGAGAACATGAGGTCCGTGATGCCCGCCTCGACGA
This sequence comes from uncultured Acidobacteriota bacterium, assembly GCA_963820855.1. GTDB lineage: Bacteria > Acidobacteriota > Vicinamibacteria > Marinacidobacterales > SMYC01 > DAISKN01. The sequence continues at coordinate 6,997 of CAWGBY010000023.1, read as the reverse complement.
GCTGGGCGAAGAGCTCGGGGTTCGTGCGGGCCCCTCCGTTTCCGTTGGTGTTCATCATGATGTCGGGAAAGCCGAGGTCCGCCGCGAGAGCGACGAAGGGAACGATCTCCGGATGGAGCGAAGGCTCGCCTCGGTAGTTGAGCTTGATGGAGCTCACTCCGATGTCGGCGCACTGCTGCAGGAGCCGCCGATAGAGCCTCGGGTCCATGTAGCCGCGTTTGTAAGTGTGATCGTCGAAGCCGAGCTTGCGGATGTGCTCGTGGGTCCAGATCTGACAGAACCCCTGGGGGTCCTCTTCCGTGCTCCCGCAGCGGAGATCGCAGACCGCGACGGTCTCGAGGTCCACGTGGACCGGGTGATCGGACGGGTCGAGCTCCGCGCCCCTTCGGTCCCACTCGCGCCGATAGCTCTCATAGCGGACGCTTCGCGCGGAAGGCGCCTGGCCCAGCACGCGAAAGGTGGGGTCCTGACTCATGAATAATTATTGTATCGCAGTCGGAAACTCCCACCAGGGATGGGCTTCTCCTTCCGGGCGAAACGCGAGAACGTGCTCCGCCATCCGCCGGATCCTCTCCGCTTCCGTCGAGAACTCGCGCCCGAACCGGTGGCCCTGACCGTCGCCCCAGATGAAGACTCCGGGGTAGTGGGGGTTTTCGGTCGACTTCAAGTAGATCTCCAGCTCCTTCACCGCGACGTTGAGAGAGAAATCGTCCATGTCGCCGCAGTAGACGTGAAGCTTCGATACCAGCTTCGGCCCGAGGCCCGCCCAGTTGTTCTTGAGATGGTGGACGAGGTCGAAGTTCTCGCGCCAGTGCTCCGCGACCGCGCGGTCGATACGCCCCGTCTCCTTGTCGAAGAGCGGCTGAGAGTAGCCGTCCGGCCCGAGCGGCCCGAAGACCGCGGACCAGATGTCGAACTGCTCCCCCGATCGCCCTCTCGTCCCCGAGACGAGCTCGAACCGGTTTCTCTGCTCGGAGGTGAGCCGCACCTCGCCGGTCTGCGACCGGGTGTTCGCGATCGGGACCCTTCGCCACTCATGTTGCTTGTAGAAGGCGTTCCCGTCTTTGTAGATGTCGATCCCTTCCACGTTCACGAAGCTCACGGGATCGGGCGCGTAGGCGAAGGCGCCGCCATAGAAGTCCGGGTTGAAGATCTGCATCGCGAGCGCTTCCCAGCCGCCCGTCGACCCGCCGGTCAGCACGCGCGCGTACGGTTTGCGGAGGATGCGGAAGCGCCGTTCGATCTCGGGGATGAGCTCTTCGTGAAGCGCGTCTCCATAGGGACCTACGTTCGCGGAGTTCACCGAGTACGACGTATCGAAGTAAGGGTTGGGATCCTGGAGGGTGACCACGATCATCCGGGGAAAGTGGTCCGACGTCCACGCGCGGTAGAAATCTTCCCCTTCCTTCCAGTTCATGGGATCGGCGAGAGAAAAGTGACCCTGCACGTACACCACCGGGTAAGGGATCGTTTCCCGTTCGTAGTCGCGCGGGAGGAGAACCGTTGCGCCGAGATGGATGGGGCGTCCCCAGAACTCCGAGAGAAGCTTGCTTTCGAACCGGAACCTCTTCACCCAGGCCGTATCGGGGGGCAAATCGATCGGCGGTATCACCTGGTCCGCGGCGATCTCGTGGAAGTAGCCGGAAGACGCGTCGAGGCGCATCTTTCCGGGAGCGCTGTACAGGTTTCCCGGCGAGGTCTGCCAGTGCTGGCCCTCCCAGCGGTCGTCGTGCATCCAGACGACGTGTCCGTCCTTCCGCTCGAACCGGCTGTAAATATTGAGGAACGCCTGGACGTAAAAATCTTCGGCGGGAATTTCGGAGAGAGAATCGACAGGCGCGCCGAGGTCGTCGGCGTCGATCTCGATGGGCTCTCCCGGCGCAACCCCTTCGAAGTCCCTTCCGAAGAACGGAACTCCGGTGCGCCCGACCTGGAGGCGCGGCTCCTTTTCGTTCGTCCGCGAGATGATGATGTACGCGCGTCCCGTCAGCGGACCCGCATGGGCGGATGCGGGATACGTGATGCGGAAGCGCGTCTTTCCATCCGCGCCGCTCGAAGAAGCGGTGTGCAGAAGGAAGAGCGCCGCCGTTACCAGAGAGACGCGATTCCTCGCGAGCATGGCGATGAGTTTATCCGCATCGCCTTCGTGTTAGCATCTCGAAACCATGATCTCGATTCTGGCGATGGCGATCGTTCTGTCTCCGGCCGATTGGGATCCGGCGAAAGCGAGCCGGAAGCTCGATGAGCGCGCGGCGATGTGGCAGACCCACGAGCGGACCCGCCGTTCTCATGACACCACCTGCATCTCGTGCCATAGCGGCGCTCCCTACCTCATCGCACGTCCTTCGCTCCGCGCGCTCACGGGGGAGAGCGGGCTCGCCGCCCGCCGAGAAGGCGCTTCTCGATGACGTCGCGGTGCGCGTGACCCGATGGAGCGAGGTCGAGCCCTGGTACTCGCACACCGAAGCGAAGGTGCGGGAGTCGAGGGCGACCGAGGCGGTTCTGAACGCTTTCGTGCTTTCGTATCGCGAGCCAGGGAAACAAAGCGAGCTCCGAAAGCGCGCGCTCGAGAACCTCTGGACGGTGCAGCGCGCCGACGGAGGCTTCGATTGGCTTCACTTCGATCTCGCTCCCTGGGAGACCGACGAAAGCGACCTCTTCGGCTCGTGCCTCGCCGCGGTAGCGGTGTCTATCGGACCTTCCCCGGAGGCGGAGAAGAACGAGCCGTTACGAACGTCTCGTGACCTATCTTCGCGGAAGCGCTGCCTCGAGCAAGAACCTCCACAGTCGCCTCGGGCTTCTGTGGGCGGAGGCGAGCCGGCCAGGGGTCCTTTCTTCGGCGCAGAGAAAATCTCTTCTGGAAGCCGTCTTGAGTGCGCAGAAGGATGACGGAGGTTTCCTTCTCTCCGATCTCGGGCCCTGGAAGAGAAAGAACCCGCAGGCGGATGCGTATGCAACCGGGCTCGCCGTTCTCGTCCTCGAGGATCTCGCCGATCCGGCGGCCCGGAGCGCCGTCGATCGGGGGATTTCCTGGCTCATCTCTCATCAGGACGAGCGCGGCGGATGGATTGCGGAGTCCGCCAACAAGGATCGTTCCGGCGACGACCCGTTCATCGCCGGCTTCATGTCGGATGCAGCGTCGGCCTTCGCGGTTCTCGCTCTGTCGTCCCGGTAGCGTTCGCGCCGAGCCGAGATCGCGGTTGGTCCGAAGGCCGGAGCCGTGCGGTATAATTCACCGCTTCGCCCCGGGGAGGGGTGCAAGAGCGGCTTATTTGGCTAGCCCGGAAAGCTAGTGTACCGGCAACGGTACCGTGGGTTCGAATCCCACCCCCTCCGCCACGCGAAGCGCAATGCGCGAAGCGGCAGCCCAGCCGCGAGGAGCGGCCAGGCACTGGCTGAGGAGGCGAGCGAGTACTTAATTTATGTCTCGCGGTTCAGGCCCCGTGCGAGTCGAGCCCACGAACCCCGTCAGGCCCGGAAGGGAGCAGCGGTAAGAGGACCCTCGATTGTGCCGCGGGTAGCCTGGGCCGCGGGACGCCAGAACGAATGACGATGAACTACGAGGTGCTGGCTCTCAAATATCGTCCCAAGGTCTTCGAGGACCTTGTCGGGCAGGAGACCGTCACCCGGACCCTGACTCACGCCATCCAGCAGAACCGGATCGCGCACGCCTTTCTGTTCGCCGGCGTGCGGGGTGTCGGAAAGACCACCACCGCGCGGATCCTGGCGAAGGCGCTGAACTGCGCGAGCGGCCCGACGGTCCGGCCCTGCGGCGAGTGCCCGGCGTGCCTCGAGATCGCGAAGGGAAGCTCGCTCGACGTCCTCGAGATCGACGGCGCGAGCAACAACGGTGTCGCCGAGGTGCGCGACATCATCGAGGGCTCGCGCTACGCGCCCTCGAGAGACCGCTTCAAGATCTACATCATCGACGAAGTGCACATGCTGTCGACGCCCGCGTTCAACGCGCTCCTCAAGACGCTCGAGGAGCCTCCCCCGAGCGTCAAGTTCATTTTCGCTACGACCGAGTATCACAAGATCCCCGACACCATCCTTTCCCGGTGCCAGGAGTTCGAGTTCCGGACCGTCTCCCGAGCGGAGATCGCGCAGCAGCTCCGGCGCATCGTGGACGCGGAGGGGCTCGAGGCGTCGGAAGCCGCGCTCGCCATCCTGGCCCGGACCGCGGAGGGAAGTCTCCGCGACGGAATCTCCGCCCTCGATCAGGTCATCGCGGCCGCCGGAAGCGAAATCGGCGAGAACGAAGTCACCGAGATTCTGGGTCTCGTCGAGCGCCAGGTGCTGCGGGAGACCGCGGAGGCCATCGTGGCTCGGGACACCGAGGCGATTCTGCGCGTCGTCGACCGTCTTTCCCGGAGCGGCCGCGACCTGCGCTTCTTTACTTCGTCGTTGATGCAGTACCTGCGAGACGTGCTCGTGACCCGAGTCGCTCCCCACGCCTCCGACCTCCTGTCGGTTCCCGGCGAGACGGCCGATCTGGAAGCGCTCGCGCGAGAGCTCGGTGAAGAGGACCTCGTGAGGTGCCTCGAGGTCTTGACGCAGGCGGAGGACGGGCTTCGCCTGTCTCCCGAGCCGCGATTCCACCTGGAGATGGCGCTCCTCAAGATCGCGCAGCTCCGGAGGCTCGCGAGCTTCGAGGAGCTTCTCGCGAGATTCGAGAAGCTCGCTTCCGGTGGCTCCCCGGCTCCGCCCGTGCCATCCCCACGTGGCGGTCCCGCGACTCTTCCCAAGAAAACCGATCCGTCGCCGCCGCGCGCTCCCGAAGCGGAGCGTCCTCGCGAGGCGGCTCCTTCCGAAAACCGCGGCACCGTCGAAGCGCTCTGGGAGCGACTCAAAACCGGAAAGCCGATGCTCCACGCGATCGTCTCCCGCCATCACCGGGCCGAGCTCGACGCCGGTCGGCTGCGGATTCAGTTCCTCCCGGAGCAGAGAGTGCTCGCGGAGCAGCTACGGGACAGGACCCTTCTTTCTCTTCTGGAAGAGCAGTCGAGCGCGGTCTTCGGACGGAAGGTCGGGATCGTTGTCGAGGTCGTCGAGAACGGAGGCAAGCCGGAAGCCGAAGCGCCCAAGCCTCCGCAGGATCGAGAAGGGCTCGAGGAGCGCGCGAAAGCGGATCCGCTGGTGCAGCGGTTCGTCGAGACGTTCCAGGGCGAGGTCGAAGACATAGTCTCTTCCGATGGGAGCCGATGAATGAAGCTGAACCAGATGATGAAACAGGCGAAGGCGCTTCAGGACAAGCTGAAGCAGCAGCTCGACGAGATCAAGGTCGAAGCGACCGCCGGCGGGGGCATGGTGACGGTCCGGATGAACGGAAACAAAACGGTGACCGAGGTCAAGATCGACCCCGAAGTCGTCGACAAGAACGACGTCGAGATGCTCCAGGATCTCATCACCGCCGCGGTGAACGAAGCTTCCCGCAAGGTGGACGAAGCGGCGCAGCGGGAAATCGGGGCGCTCGCCGGGAACATTCCAGGCCTCTTCTGATCTCGTGAAAGACTATCCCGAGCCGGTCTCGCGGCTCATCAACGAGCTCAAGGGGCTGCCCGGAATCGGCACCAAGTCGGCGCAGCGTATCGCGTTCCACATCCTCCGGAACCGCGCCGAGGAAGCGGAGCACCTGGCGCGCGCGATCCTCGACGTCAAGGAGCGCATCGTCACCTGCTCGGTCTGCAACAACGTCACCGATCAGGACCCCTGTCACTACTGCGTCAGCCCCGAGCGGAGCTCGAAAGTCGTCTGTGTCGTCGAAGAGCCTCCGAACGTGGTGGCGATCGAGAAGACTCACGAGTTCAAAGGTCGTTACCACGTCCTCATGGGGAGCCTCTCCCCGCTCCAAGGCATCGGCCCGGACAAGCTGAAGATCGCGGGACTGCTCGATCGGCTGCGCGGCGGCGAAGTGGAAGAGGTCATCCTCGCGACCAACCCCAACGTCGAGGGGGAGGCGACGGCGATCTACCTTTCGAAGCTCATCAAGCCTCTGGGAGTGCGGGTCACCCGGATCGCCATGGGCATCCCGGTGGGCTCGGAGCTCGATTACGCCGACGAGATCACCGTGGGAAAGGCGCTCGAAGGGCGTCGAGAATACTGACAGCGCTTGCCAAAACCCCTTGTTTCCGCTATACATATTAGGTAAATCTAAACCTCGCACCTCTTCACATCCCTAAAAGCGCGTGTAGGTCTCGACGGAGGAAATCAGAGTCATGGCGACCACTGATGTGGTGATGTATGACGAGGAGTTCAATCAGATCAAGACGATTCTGAGCAAGCTCCGGACCGACGCGAACGCCAAGCTCGTTTTCCTCGTAGACAAAAACGGCCAGCAGATCGCGGCCCACGGCAACATCGACAACCTCGACACCACGTCGCTCGCTTCCCTCACCGCGGGAAACGTCGCCGCCACCGACGCTCTTGCGAAGCTCATCGGAGAGAAGGAATTTTCCGTCCTCTTCCACGAGGGTGAGCGCGACAACATCCATATCTCCATCGTGGGACTCCGGGTCATCCTGGTGGTGATCTTCGACGAGCGCTCGTCGCTCGGACTCGTTCGACTGCGGGTGAAGAAGGCCTCTCTCGACCTGAACGGCGTCTTCGACAGCATCATGCAGAAGGTCGAAGCGGAGAAAGCGCACTCCGGAGCGAACTTCGAATCGCCGTTCGCCGAAATCACCGATGAAGACATCGACAGCTTGTTCAGCGAATAGGTTCGGGCGATGACTTTCATCAATTACGCGTCGCGCGAAATTAACTGCAAGATCGTTTACTACGGCCCGGGACTCTGCGGAAAGACGACGAACCTCCAGTTCATCTACGAGAAGACCAATCCCAACTCCAAAGGGAAGCTCATCTCGCTCGCGACCGAGACCGACCGCACGCTCTTCTTCGACTTCCTCCCGCTCGAGCTCGGAAACGTGCGCGGCTTCAAGACGCGCTTCCACCTCTACACCGTTCCCGGCCAGGTGTTCTACGACGCTTCGAGAAAGCT
>CAWGBY010000022.1:0-65187 GCA_963820855.1 uncultured Acidobacteriota bacterium | reverse complement strand
ACATCAAAGACAACCCGATGCAAGCCACGGACATCTATACCGAGCAGTGCTCGGTGAGCGTGAACGCGCAGGACCTCGCCACCATGGCGGCGACCCTCGCGAACGGCGGGAAGAACCCGATGACCGGGAAGCAGGTGATGAAGGTCGAGGACGTTCCCGAGGTGCTGGCGGTGATGGCGACGGTGAAGCTCTACGACGATACGGGGAAGTGGCTCTACCGCACGGGCCTTCCGGGCAAGAGCGGTGTCGGCGGCGGCATCATCGCCGTGTCTCCGGGGAGCTTCGGCATCGCCGTCATCTCGCCGCCTCTCGATGACGCGGGCAACAGCGTGCGAGCCCAGAAGGCGATCGCGGACATCTCGAACGCGCTCGGGGGAAACCCCTATGCGTCGAAGCCGCGATAGCCATTCTCGGACGATCAAGGTGAAGGACCCGGAGAAGCTCAAGGGTGTGAGCGTGGGGGACACAGTCGAGCTCGCCTACGCCGAGGCGCTCACGATCAAGGTCGAGATGGCGGCGAAGAAGTAGCCGCCCGCTCGTTGGGTGAGGTTCAGTCTCGAAAAGGAGGAACGATATGGGAGACTTGAGAGAGACGATCGGTAGCTGGGCCCAGAAGGCCGCGAAGAACGCGGGGTGGATCGTGGGGCTGGGGGTGGTGACGGTGATCGCGGGCTTCCTGGCCATGGGATCTCCTTTGGCCAGCTGGGCGCTGGCGTCGTCGTCTTCATCGGGGTCGCGATGGCGATCGCCGGCGTCGCCGAGGACCATCGGCGCGTTCAGCGCCGGGTCGTTGGGCGAGGGCACCCTCGCGTTCATCGGCGGCATGCTCACGGTCGGGGCCGGCCTCGTCCTTACGGCCCGACCCGGAATCGGGCTGGCGACCCTGACCCTGTTGCTCGGGGGCTACCTGCTGGTGGATGGAATCTCCGCGCGCCCTCCTCGCCTTCCACGTGCGGCCGGAGAAGGGATGGGGCTTCATGCTCGTGAGCGCCGTCATCGGCGTGATCCTGGGATTCCTGCTGCTCCGGGAGTGGCCGGTGTCCGGGCTGTGGGCCATCGGCACGATGGTGGGGGTCAACCTGCTGTTCAGCGGGATCTCCATGATCTCCGTCGGCTCGGCGGCGCGGAACCTGGCCAAGCGGTTGTCGTAGATCAGTCGATCGACTGGATCGAACCGTTGCGCACTCCGGAAGGAAATGGGTGAGACAAGGAAGCGGATCGTGTCGGTCGGAGGCGAGGCGACGACGAAGATCGACGCCACGAGACGATCGAACGCCACGGCATCGCTGTGGATCCCCGAATCGTTCGGTATTGGCCGACGTGTAAGACTTGCCACCTGACGATCGCGGCCGTCGTTCCGCCGGACCGGCGACAGTCGATCGTCGCGCACGGCGCAACGAACGTGGCCACGCTCGAGAATCGGCGGACGATGCCGTGGGGAGACGGCCTTGGACCCGGCCCCGGAGGTGGCATCGGCCTCCGGAGTTTCCCGTCATGTCCTCACTCCATCACCGAGAGAATCGCCGCCGTCAGGAACCCGAGGGTCGCGAGCAGTCCCACGATCTTGCCGCCGTGCTCGAAGGCCTCCGGCATCATCACGTCGGAAAGCATCGTCAGTACCGCCCCCGCGGCGAACGCCTTGGCGTACCGGCCGTCGGCCGCCGGGATCGACCGGACGATCGCGTAGCCCGCGGCCGCCGCGACCGCCGACGCGATCACGAGGGTCAACCACATGAATGCCACGTGCTTCACCGACCGGCCCGAGGCGACGAGCGAGCGCGTTCCCGCGACGCCTTCCGGCACGTTCGACACGAAGACCGCCGTCAGGAACGCGACGCTGATCGCGCCCCCCGTCGCGAGGCCCATGCCCAAAATCAACGATTCGGGAACCCCGTCGAGGAGCGTTCCGAGGAAGATCGCCGTGCCCGACCCGCCTCCTTCGCCTCCCGCGAGGCTCTTGCGCTCGGCTCCGCCGCTGCGGTCGATCAGCCAGTCGGCGCCGAAGAACACGAGCGCACCCGCGGCGAACGCGAAGATCATCCCCCGGCCGCCGCCGTGAACGAGCGATTCCGGCACCAGTTCGTAGCCGATGCTCGAGACGAGGGCGCCCGACCCGAAACCCATGATCGCCCCCGTCAGGCGTTCGGACAGGGTCCAGCGCAGCGTCAGTCCCGCTCCGAGCAGCAGCGATCCCGCCGCAAGCCCGCCCCACATCGCCGCAGAGATGACTCCACTCATCGTAGCCTCCCATCCGGCTGCGAGCCGGTTGATGTCCTCCGGACCGAGGACTTTCTTCGCGTCGCCGCGCGCTTGTAGGAGATGCCCACGAGAAACCCGCGCTGGATGTCGAAAGCGGTCTGATAGACCTTCGTGCGCTGGACCGTCATGCCGACGCGGCACCCGTCAACTGGCGCCACGGCGAGCTCCGACCCCGTGTAGAGGAAGTTGTCTGCCGGTCGCCGACGTCGAACACGTACTGCGCCTCGCTGGACAGCTCGACTGCCCGCCAGGCCAGGGACCCCTTGTAGCCCGGCGCGACGCCGTTGGTGTTTCCGAAGACGGCGCCGACCATGGGCGTGAGTTCGAACGTGCCCTGCGGGCCGACGCGGCAGCGTGTAGCCGACCCAGCGGATCCGGTGTCGAGATCCTCGTAGTTGACGCGGGCTTCGAGGTGGAGCCACCCGCGATCCGGCGCGAACGTGGGCTGCGCGTAGTTCCGGCTGTCCGGCAGGAGGTAGGTGTAGACCGAGGCGTCGAAGCGGCCAGGGCTTCTCGTCCGTCTGGGTGGCCTCGGCCTGCGTCGCGGTCGAAGTCTCGCGCGGCGCGTCCGCCGTTTGCCGCACCCGCGTTCCCGCCCGCAAGGTTACGGCAAGCGCGAGGAACGTCGCCGTGCGCATGCCTTTCACCCTCCCAGCGCCATCGTCAGGCCGGCCAGCGCGGCACCGAGCACCACCATCCAACAGCCCAGCCATACCGGGCGATAGTTCGTCTGGCGTCCGTAGGTGTAGCCGGCCAGGAACAACAGCGCAATGGCGATCGCGTTCGACACGCGCAGGGCTGGCACCGCGTGCGTCATGACGATGAACGGGATCACCACCGGGAAGGTCGACACGAACACGAGCAGGAACACGGCCGCGGCGCCGAGCCAGTCGTCGCGGCCCAGGCGCGCCCGTGGGCGCCGGCTCGGGCAGCTGCACCAGCCGGACACGCATGGATTCGAGCTCCTCCGGCTGCAGGATGGACGCGACCATCGGCGGCAGCGAGTCCGCGATGAGGCGTTGGGCCTGCTGCGGGTCGGTGGCGGCGCGCACGGCCAGGAAGGTCGCGAGGCGTCCGTGCTTCTCGGCGGCGCATCCCATCAGATACAGAATCGCGTCGATGATGCCCCAGGCCAGGTTGCATCCCAGCGCGCCGACGAGCATCACGCGCACGTCGTCGCGCCCCGCCTGGGTGACGCTGAGCGAGCCGGTGTACGTCAGCACCATAATCAGCCCGAACAGCACTTCCGACGCGCGATCGATCGGATCCAGCACGTGCTTGGAGGACTTCACGGGACGATCGGGCATGGATGACCTCTGAAGGCGTGTCAGTACGCGGCTCGACGGACTGCCCCAGTCTACCTGAACCAGACGAGCCGGCGGAAGTACGACAACCGCCCCAGCACGACGACCGCGATCATCCACATGACGATGACGTCCTCGTGCGGCAGCGCAAGGACGCGCCAGCGACCGCCAATGTGAGAGCGAGTACGACAACAATGGCTCCTGCTCTCACTAGCCCCTGGTTCGCATGGAGATGTCGATGCCGGCTGGGCCCTGTTCGCGGACGCCCATGAACCGGCTGGTACCGAAGCCATGGGAGGCGATGGTGTCTCATTTGTCCTTCGAAGGGAAACCCCAGTATTTCCCGCGCGCTCGCATCTCCTCCTTGGTCTGCTCGGGGATGAGGTCGACGGCGTTCGCGCTCTGGCGGCCCTCCCACCCGCCCCCGAGCGAGAGGTACACCCCGACGAGATTGACGGCGACGGCGCCCTGAATCGAGAGTGCCGGCTGCAACCCTGCCGCCCGCGTCGCCATGAGCTGGGTCACGATCGTATGGTCCACGGTCGCGTCAGCGTGTCTCACGTTGGCGGCGATGCACTTGCGCATCTGGGGGTCGGCGCGACGGAGCACCCCCTGGGGCGGTCGGCGAGCGACTGTGCCGTGCGCGAACCGGCGGGCCAAGGCAGGGGTTGGCCGCCCGCGACGGCCCGACTTGACTGGCGAGCCGCCCTTGTATCACTTATGCTCCACCGAAGGGTTCCAAGGAGGGAACTGCATGTCCAGGAAGCTCGAGTTGGTCCGCGAGGAGAAGCTCTATCGCCTCCTCCCGGGGAAGAAGGAGAGCCGGCTGGAAGCGAGCGGTGTCGCGCTGGTCGACGACAAGACCGCCCTGGTGGTCTTCGACAACCTGAACCCGGTCGCGCGCATCGACCTGTCGCTCAAGCCCCGCAGGACGAATCGGCTCCTGCCTGCGCCGAGCCTCGGGACGGGCTTCGAGGACATCGCCTTCGACCGGGAGGGCGGGCGCGTGCTCTGCCTGATCGAGGCGCTGGAAGACGTCGACGGGTTCTTCCGGGGTTTCGTCGCCGAGTACGACGCCGCCGGTCAGCTTCGTCGGCTGCACCCGTCTGAGCACGAAGTTCGAGAGTCGAGAACAAGGGGTTCGAGGGGCTGGCCCACGTGCGGCGCGGGAGCCGGGAATACCTGTTCGCGCTTGTGCGAGGGCAACCTCGGCACGGACGCCAAGGAGGGCGGCGGGCGCATCGATGCGTTCACCCGGGCGAAGAACGGCGGCTGGGAGGCACTCGCACCGGATCCGCTGCCGAGGACGGCCGAGTTCGAGGACTACGCGGCGTTGGCCTACCGCGATGGGCGCATGCCGTCGTCTCGCAGGCGTCCGCGCGCGTCGTGGACGGCGCGGATCGACGCGCGCGCGCGCGCGCTGGTGCCCGGTTCGGAAGCCGTCCATCGCTTTCCGAGCAAGAGCTACGGCAACGTCGAGGGCATCGCCTGGCTCACCGAGGACACGCTGGTCGCCGTCTCGGACAAGAAGAAGGCCCGGCAACCCGAGCGCTGCGCCGAGAAGGACCAGTCGATCCACCTGTTCCGGATCCCGGCTGCCTGAAGGCGGGCGGGTCATCATGTGGACACCCAGGACGCTCGACCACCTCGACGGGACCGGAGTGGCCGGCGGCCGGGCGAGCGGCAAGCTGTTCCTCGCGGCGCCGGGAGACGGTTACCGGCTTCATGCGGACGGGCAGGTCGAGGGCGGCCGGCTCGTGACCTCGAACACCGGCGAGTCGCTGGCGTCCGCTCCCTCCCTCGACGTCGAGTACCAGGTAGACGGCGTGGGCCAGTCGTTCCGCGAAATCGCGGCGAGCGCCGATGGCTGTGTGCTGGTCGTGCTCGGCGCCGGCCGTCTGTGGACGCGCCTTCCAACTCGGGCGCGTCGGGTGCAATGTTGCTCATCGTTCGCGCGAAAATGTCCATGCCCGGCATCGCGCTCAAGCCATGCGCAAAAATGCTGCCCAACACCGTCAATATCACCGCGAGCCGGATGGTGGGTTCGCCGGGTTGCTGCGTTGCCTGTTCCAGGTAAAGCAGTCCCAGCACGATGGACGCGAGACCGCGCGGGCCGAAGCAGCCGATGAACAACACGGTGGCCAGGCACAATCGGGTGCCGATGAGCACGCCCATCGTCCGCGGTCGCGGATTCTCGTCCGAGGAGGATTCGCCGCGCGAACCTCGCGTGGCGATGATCAGCGAGAGTCTGTGGACGCGGAGCCTCGGCAACGAGGCCGACATCGTGGGCAAGTTAACGTGTAGGTCAGGTTCCCGGCAACCACCACCTGCGAGAGCTGCCCGAGGCTGGTGTTCGCGCTCCAGACGTAGGCGACGTAGTGCAGCTTCGGGAGACAGGATCCATCCGAAGGTGGTGATCTGCACCTTGTTGAGCTGAAGGTCCTCCCGCTGCTGCACGTCGCTCGTCCGTCCGAAGGCGTTCGTGTACGTCGGGTCGAGACCCGATTGGTTCAGGTAACGGAGGTAGGTGAAGACACGGACGGTGAGGTCGCCGAGCTCGGTATTCGCGACTGAAAACCGCCGCCCGGAGTGTACTGACCGTAGATCTCCTCCTCCGGCTCCTGGGGCGCGGGAGCTGGCGGCGCGGGTTGACGTGCCTGCGGCCATGCGCGCGCGGAGACGAGCCACAGCAGACCGAAAGCGACGAAAGGAGCTTTTCATGCTTTCGCCCGAAAGCCGGCGCTGTCAGGCTCTCGTAAACCCCATCTCCTCGAGGCGCTGCTCCGTCGGGTGGAGCTTCTCCCGGTCGCCCGGCTTCATCGCCTCATTGCCGGGATGGAAGACGCGAACGGTGCGGGTGACCATCGGATTCCTCCCACCCTTGGGAAAGCGCACCGCGCGGCGAAAGGCGAGCGCGCTCGATGCGGGCCTTGGTGTCTTTCGGGATCAGGGACTCCAGGACTTCTCCCAGACGGTCCCGGATCTCGTCGAGGTCTTTCCCGACCGCCGGCGTCAGCGTTTCACCGACCGGAAGCTCCGCATGGAGATTGAGCTCGTAGCCGAGGTGAGTCGGCCCGCCTTCCTCGATCTCCACCACGGGCTGGATGTCGTACGTGCACTTGTGCTCTCGAATCCATTCGGACAACTCGCTCACTGTTCTTTCTCCCCGTTGGCCGGCTGCGGTGGCGGCATGCTCCGGCGGTGGCGTGGTAGGCCATCCGCCTCCGAGGGCCTTGTACAAGCGAATGAGAGAGTTGACGTGCTCGCTCATGCTCGCGGTCTCGTCGATCTCGGCGTCGAAGAGAGACCGCTGCGCATCGAGGACTTCGAGGTAGGCGGCGACTCCACCCCGGTAGCGAAGCTCCGAGAGCTCCACCACCTTGCGCTCGGCTTCGACCCGCTTCTGCTGAGAGCCTCGCTGCTCTCCCGACTTCCTGAGCCCGATCAGCGAGTCCTCGACTTCCCTCAGAGCCTGGAGGAGCGTCCTCTCGTAGTCGTAGACCGCCTGTTTCGTTTGCGACTCCCGGACTTCGACTCGTCGCTGGTTCTTTCCCGCGTTGAAGATCGGCTGCAGGAGCCCGGCGAAGATGTTCCAGCTCTGAGATGTGCCGTCGAGGAGCTCGCTCAGATCGGTACTCGCGAATCCGTAGGAGCCGGTGAGGCTGATCCGCGGATAGAGCATCGCCTTCGCCTCTCCGATTCGGGCGGTTGCCGACCAGAGCCTCATCTCCGCTTCGCGCACGTCGGGCCGCCGTTCCAGAAGCGCCGCGGGAAGTCCGGCGGGAACTTCGGGAGGAATCGGCTGCAGCTCCACCGCTCGTCCCCGCGGGACCGCGCCCGGGTTGCGGCCGAGGAGAAGAGAGAGCTCGTTCTCTTTCTGCACCACGTTCTTCTCGAGCTCGAAGACGAGCGACTGCATCCGGAAGAACTCCGCTTCCGCCTGGCGAAAGTCCACTTCGGGAGTGACACCCCCTTCGAAACGATCGCGCGCGAGCGCGACGTACTCGCGCCGCGATTCGAGCGTGCGCCGGGCGATCTCGAGGCTCCGATCCAGGCCACGGAGATCGACGTACGCCTGTGCCACGTCGGCCACGAGGGTGAGCGCGACCGCCCGCCGCGCCTCCTGGGTCGCGAGAAGGCGCGCCTGCTCGGCCTCGTTCGCTCGCCGGATTCGCCCGAAGAAATCGAGCTCCCAGGAGAATCCGATGTTCAGGGACGAGTAGCCTTTCGTGTTGTCGACGTCTGGGTCGGCGTCGGTGTCGGGAGTGTGCGTGAGGCTCCCTTCGCTGAAGCGGAAGCCCGCCCCCGGCGAAACCCGCATCTACCTGGGGATAGAGCTCGCTCCGGCTGATCCCGTAGAGGGCCCGCGCCTCCTCGATGCGCTCGATGGCGATCTTCAGATCGCGGTTCTCCGCGAGTGCCAGGGTGATGAGCCTTCGAAGCTCCTCGTCCTTGAAGAGCTCCCACCAGGGCACGTTCGCAATCGACGCCTCCGCGGCCGCGAGCTCCCGCCACTTCTCCGGGGTGACCACCGGCGGGCGCTCGTAGTCGGGCCCGAGCTTGCAGGAGACTGCGCCGACGAGAGCGCCAAGACGACGACAGAAACTTCCGAAGGTCCATCTCAGTGCGCCCCCTCGTGAGACGGCGTCGCCGCGACCGGTGTTTCCTTCTTCGCCTTCGACCGCCCAAGGCCTTCGACGAACGCATAGTTGCCGGGGATGAGGAATACACCGAGCGCCGTCGCCACCGCCATTCCGAAGAACACTGCCGTCCCCATCACGTTCTGGGCGCCGGCTCCTGCCCCGCTCGCGCTCATCAGAGGCACCACGCCGAGGATGAAGGCGAACGCGGTCATCAAGATCGGGCGGAACCTCAGGCGGGCGGACTCGAGCGCCGCCTCGTGGAGAGTCATGCCCTCGTCGTGCTTGGCCTTCGCGAACTCCACGATCAGAATCGCGTTCTTCGCGGCGAGGCCGATGAGCATGATGTTTCCGATCTGCACGTACACGTTGTTGTCGTATCCCAGGAGCCAGACCCCGAAGAAGGCCCCCAGCACGACGAGGGGCGAGCCTAGCAGCACCGCCCACGGAAGCCGCCAGCTCTCGTACATGGCGGCGAGGAGGAGGAAGACGAATACGATGGCGGCGACCAAGGTCGGACCCGCCGGTGGCGCCGTCTTCTCCTGGTAGGAGAGCGCGGAGTAGGTGAAGCCCATCTCCGGCGGCATGGTCTGCCGGAAAACGTCCTCGAGCGCGTCGAGGGTCTGTCCCGAGGCGAAGCCGCGACCGGGGATGCCCTGGAACTCCACCGAGCGGAGGAGGTTGAAACGGTTCGTGAGCTCGGTGCCCGCCTGTGAGGTGATGGTGACGAGCGTCGAGAGCGGGACCATGTCGCCGGTGGTGTTGCTGCGGACGTAGATCTGACCGATGTCGTTCGGACTTCGGCGATAGTCCGCCTCCGCCTGCACGTAGACCCGGAACGAGGCGCCCGAATCGGTTGAAGTCATTGACGTAACTGCCGCCGAGGCTCGAGGCAAGCGCCTGGAACGCCTCGTTGATGGGAACGCCGAGCTTTCGCGCCTTGTCGCGATCGAGGTCCACTCTCACCTGGGGGTAGAGCGGGTCGAAAGAGGTGAAGATGTTCCCGATCTCAGGCCTCTGCCGTGCCGCCTGCTGGAACTCACGGCTCAGCTCGCCGAGCTGGATCGACGGACAGGCTCCCGCTCCGGTCCTGGATGACGAAGTTGTAGCCGGCGGAAGCGCCGAAGCCCGAGATCGTGGGGATGTTGAACGGGAAGACGACTGCCTCGGGAATGCGGGCGAACTGCCGCTGCAGCCCGGCCATGATGCCCGTCACGTGAAGCGCATCGCCGTGCCGCTCCTCCCACGGGTGGAGCCTCACGAAGATGGTCCCGAAGTTCGGCTGGTAGGTGCTGGTGACGACGCCGTAGCCTCCGATGGTCTGGTACGACTCGGCGCCCTCGGTCTTCGAAACGATCTCCTCGACCTGGCTCAGGACCGCGCTGGTGCGCTCGAGAGACGAGCCGGCGGGAAGCGTGACGTTGATGCCCAGGATTCCCTGATCCTCCTCGGGGATGAACCCCGCGGGCAAAAGGCCGCCGAAGAAGGCGGCGCCTCCGGCGACCACCGCCACGACCGCGATCGGAGAGAATGGCCTTGCGCACCAGGAGGTGGGCGCCGTGGACGTAACCGTTGGTGGCTCGTTCGAAGACCGCGTTGAACTTGCCGAAGAACCAGCCGAGAGGACCCTTCATCGGCTTCGCGGGCTTGAGCAGCATCGCCGAGAGCGCGGGCGAGAGCGAGAGCGCGGAGAACGCCGAGAGCAGGACCGAGATGGCGATGGTGAGCGCGAACTGCTGGTACATGCGGCCGGTGAGCCCGGGGATGAACGCCACGGGGACGAACACCGCGGAGAGGATGAGAGCGATTCCGATCACGGGAGCCGACACTTCCTTCATCGCCTGGATGGTCGCGTCCCGGGGACTCTTTCCGTGCTCGATATGATGCATCACCGCTTCGACCACCACGATGGCGTCGTCGACGACGATGCCGATGGCGAGGACCAGTCCGAACATCGAGAGGGTGTTCACCGAAAAGCCGAGGACGGGGAAAGAAGATGAACGTCCCGATGAGGGACACCGGCACGGTGATGAGGGGAATGATGGTCGCCCGCAGATTCTGGAGGAAGATGAAGACCACCAGGGTGACGAGGATGATCGCCTCGATGAAAGTGTGAACGATGGACTCGATCGAAGCCTCGACCGCGGGCGTGGTGTCGTAGACGATGGTGTAGTCCATGTCGGCGGGGAAGAGCTCTTTCGCCCGTTCCAGCGTCTCGTAGATCGTTTCCGCCGCCACGAGCTGGTTCGCCCCGGGGAGGAGATAGACCGCCATCGCCCCCGAGGGCTGGCCGTTCAGCCGGCCGAAGGAGTTGTAGTCCTGCGAGCCCAGCTCCACCCGTCCCACGTCCTTGACCCGGATCTGGGCGCCCGTCGCCGTCTCTCTAATAATGATGTTCTCGAACTCCTCGGCGGTCACGAGACGGCCGGGGGCGCTTACCGTATAGGTAAACTCCTGGTCCGGGGGGGATGGGCGCATCCCCACACGTCCCGCCGGCGCCTGGAGGTTCTGCTCCGGACGGCGCCGATGACGTCCGCGGGCGTGAGTCCGAGCTTCGCCATCAGGTCCGGCCGGAGCCAGATCCGCATTCCGTAGTCCGTGCCCCCGAAGAGGTCGACCTGGGCGATGCCCGGGATGCGCAGGATCTGGTCGCGGAGGTTGATGCCGCAGTAGTTGATGAGGAAGTTGGCGTCGTAGCTCCCGTTCGGGGAGAAGAGCGAGATCAGCATCAGGATGCTGGGGCTCTGCTTCTTGACGGTGACGCCCTGCTGGGTCACTTCCTGGGGCAGGCGAGCGTTCGCCGTGGACACGCGGTTCTGGGTCAGAACGTTCGCCATGTCCTGGTCGGTGCCCACCTCGAAGTTCACGTCGAGCTGCATGCGGCCGTCGCTGGTGTTCGACGACTTCATGTAGACCATGCCCTCGACCCCGTTCACTTCCTGCTCGATCGGGGTCGCGACCGATTGCTCGACCGCGACCGCGGAGGCGCCGGGGTAGGTGGCGGTGACGCGGATCGTGGGAGGCGCCAGGAACGGGTACTGCTCGAAGGACAGCCCCCGGAGGCTATTGAGGCCGAGGAGCACGATGAGGATCGAGATCACGATGGCGACGATCGGCCGCCGGATGAAGAAGTCGGCCACGGGGCTAGCTCCCTTCCTCGACGGTCACCGTTTCGGGGGTCACCTTCACGCCGGCCCGGACTTTCTGCAGTCCTTCGACGATGACGCGTTCTCCGGAGTTGAGCCCCGAATCGATGACCCAGAGACTCCCGATGCGCTCCCCCGGAGTCACCATGCGGATGTCGACGGTGTCGTCCGGCTTTACCACCGCCACGTTGTAGATTCCCTGGAGCTCCTGAACCGAGCGTTGGGACACGAGGATCGCGCCCTTCTTCAAGTCCACCGCGGCGCGCACCCGCGCGTACTGTCCCGGGCGAACGATGCGGCCGGGGTTCGGGAACGAGGCCTCGAGAAGGATGGTCCCCGTCTGGGCGTCGACGTTGCGGTCGATGAAGACCAGTTTCCCCGGTTGGGAGTGGACGGTTCCGTCCGCCAGCACCAGCTGGAACGGCGTCTCGGCGCTCTCGGCCGCCTTCCTCTCTTCCTCCCGCCTCGCATAAAACAGGTAGTCCCGCTCGGCGATGGTGAATCGCACGTGGATGGGATCGACCTTGGAGATGTGGGTCAGGAGCTCGCTCTGTCCGCGGCCCACGAGAGTGCCCGGGTAGACTTCTGTCTTTCCCACCAGGCCGTCGTCGGGTGCCAGGACTTTGGTGTAGCCCAGGTCGATTTCACTGGTATCGACGGCTGCCTTGGCCGCCGCGACGGCCGATTCCTGCGCCCTTTCGATGGCGACCGCCGTCTCGTACTCCTGCCGCGAGATGGCGTTCTTCGCGACCAGAGGCTCGAAGCGAGCCACGTCCTGGTGGGCGCGCGCGAGCTCCGCTTCCGCCTGCGCCAGGTTCGCTTTCGATTGCGCGACGGCCGCCTCCAAGGGTCGCGGGTCGATGGTGTAGAGGACCTTGCCCTTGGTCACGAACGTCCCTTCCTCGAAGTTCACCGTCTCGAGGAAACCCTCCACTCGGGCTCGGATCTCGATCTCCGTATTCCCCCGGGTCTGGCCGATGGCTTCGACGAAGATGGGAACGTCTCGGGTAAAGACTTCCGCCACTTTCACATCGGGAGGAGGAGGCGGCGGCGGCGGAGCTTCTTCCTTGCAGGAAGAAAACGCGAGCGCCAAAACGACTCCCGCGGCATAGAATCCATTAGGTTTACTCATCACTCACACTTCCTCGCTTGTAGAGGCGGCATTACTTGTAGAGGCGGCATTATATGTCCGATAGATTTCGAAGGGCGCTCCCGTTCCTTGCGGTCCTCTGGATCGCGGGTCCCGCGTCGGCCGAGGAGTGGTCCTTCGCGATCTCGGGCTTCGTCTTCGATCCTCCCGACGATAGCTCCTATTTCTCCCCGATCTTCTACGCGGATCGAGGCGCCCTTCACCTCGAGGCTCGCTACAACTACGAGGACCGGGAGACGGGGTCGGTCTTCGTCGGACGAAACTTCGAAGCGGGCGAGAACGTGACCTTGACGGTCGTCCCTATGTTCGGTGTCGTGCTCGGGAACACCATGGGGGTAGCACCGGGGGCGGAAGTCGGGATTTCCTGGCGGCGGCTCGAGCTCTATGCCGAGTCCGAGTACGTCTTCGACCTCGAGGAAAGCGACGACAGCTTCTTCTACACGTGGATCGAGGCTACCATCGCGCCGGTCGACTGGCTGCGGTTCGGCCTGGTGAGCCAGCGGACGAGGGCCTACGAGACGGACCTCGACATTCAGCGCGGCCTCCTGATCGAGCTCTCCCATGGCAATCTCTCGTTCGGGTTTCACTGGTTCAATCCCGATCGGAAGGAGGACCAGATCTTCGCTTACGCCGTGGGATACGAGTTCTGAGCTCACTCACCCTCCCAGCGCGATCGCCATCAGCACCAGCGCCAGGCCTCCGACCATGAGAGAGAAACCCACTCTCAGTGGCGGAAGGTTGGTATGCCGGGCCCAGCGGTAACCGACCACGAACAGCAGACCGATCAGGATGGCATTCGAGACGCGAAGAGCGATCCACGCTTCGTCGAAGAAGACGAAGGGCAGTGCCGCGGGAATGCTCGAGAAGAAGACCAGGAAGAAGCTCGCGATGGCGCCGGAAACGTCTTGCCGCGTGAGTCTCGTGGAAGGAGACTCTCCCTCCCGGACGGCGCGCACGATCCTGCGGTAGAGGGAGGCGCGGTCGCTTTCCTCGGTCACGCGCTCGAGAAGCTCATCGAGCTCTCCCGCGACCCGAAGCACCGCTTTCTCTTCGTTCGCTTCGGCGCGGATCGCATCCGCCAGCCGCGCGCGTCGTCCTCGCTCGAAGCGCTGGCCCGCGAGGTACATCAGGGCGTCGATGAGCCCCCAGGCAACGTTGCAGCCGACCGTCGCGATCAGGAGCTCTCGGGCGGCGTCGGGGTCCTCACGGACCGATGATCCCCGCCCCGAGCGTGAACGTGAGCGTCATGATGAGGCCGAAGAGGATCTCGGAGAGGCTGTCGCCTGGGTCGAGGAATCGGTCGAGGAAGTTGTTCGACAGGGTCATCGGAACATCGATCAGAATCGGAACACGAGGCCGCTCGAGAGCTCGAACGAGCTGACCGAGCCGGCGCAGAACCCGAAGGGGTCGCAGAAATCGGACGACTCATCGTTCAGAAGCGTGGGATTGAACTTCGCCTGAAGCTTGATTCCGAGCCTGCGATGGAAGAACAGCTTGGCGCCGCCTCCGACCGCCCAGGCGAGCTTGGTCTCGCTCGGAATGTCGTCCGCTCCGAAGAACGTGGCTCCGAGACTTCCGAGGACGAACGGTCGAATCTTGGATTCCTCCGTACCCCACTGGTAGACGACGCTTCCAAGGAGCTGTCTCATGTCGATTTCGAAAAGCTCTCCTGTTCCCGAAGAGGCCGTGAGTGAGAGATCGCCTTCCCTTTGAGCCCAGGAGGCTTCCACCCCGAGGTGAGGGGTAAAGAAGTAGTCGAACTGTGCCTGCCACGTGAAGCCACCCCCGATTCTCGTAGCCCTCGAGCTCCGATGCGACCGGTTCGAGGCTTCCCGCGGTGGTGTATCCGAAGAGACCTGCGGCCTCGAATCGTTGCGCGGAAGCCGGCACCGCTACGAGGAGGACTGCGAGCAACTGGAGGTATGTCTTCACGGTCACTCCTCCAGGATCACGACGTACCCCGTGAAGGTCGTGGGGCCGGCCCCGTAACCAGCGAGTACGCGTCCGTCAGGGGAGACCGCGTTGATGAAACCAGTATTGACCCAGCCCTCGAACGCGTCAGGGATGCCATGCTCCCGGAGGTAGTCTTTCAGGTAGTGGGGCTCGCCATCGAGCCAGAGAAGGGATTCGCTTTCGAGTCCGAAGGAATGCGCCCCGCCCACCACACGGCCGTCCTCGCTCGTCGAAAGCATCAGAACGACGAAGCCCGGGCGCCGCTGGCGGGGAGGTGGGTAGCAGGTGATCCCGCCTTCGCGCCGACGCATCCATCCGGCCTGTTCTCCGGGACTGCAATTTCCGCCCACGATGATGGAGCCGTCGGAGTTGGCGCCGAACGCTTCACCCACGATACCGTTAGGTCCCGTGAAAACCTCCTCCCTTCCGTCCACCCACATCGCGCCCTGACGGAAGCCGAAATCGTTCTCCTGCCAGCCGATGACGACGCGACCGTCGCCCGAGACGTCGTTGGCGCGCGTCGATTGGCCGGGCACGATTGTTCCCAGGTCCACCATTCCGGTCGACTCTTCCCATCGGAAGGCTCGGGCGATGCTGCACCCATCCCATCCGAGGCCCACGATGACTCGGCCGTCGTCGCTCGCGCCGTAAGGGCCGCTCAGTAGGCGATCGCAAGGGAGAGCGTTCGGATGGAACGAGCCGAGAAGGCGCCACTCTGTCCCGCCCAGCCAGATCGCGGCATTCTCCTTGCCGTTGGCGTCGAGGGCGTCTCCCACGATCGTGCGCCCGTCTCGGCTCACCGCGGTAGCGGCCAGTCCGCCGATGCGGACCACACCGCTCGAGGGCATCCAGTAGAAGGCTTCGCCGCTGTAGGTCCCTCCCACGACGGTGAATCCGTTCGCTCCGAGATCGGAGGCGAGAGCCTCCGGCTCGAGCACGATGAGGACGGGCTCGTCGTCATCGGCGCGTGCCAGGCCCGCCAAAAGAAGCGAAAGTAGCAGGAGCGTGCGTCCGGCCATGACCTGTGAGGTTATCCGAGGCCGCGTTGGAGCGGGACTCGTAAAACTACGAGGTCCCGCCGGAAGAATTTACAGTTCCGGCAACGCTACCGCTCGGTCTGGGCTTACTGCTCTTCGCACGGGACTTCGGTCCAGCCAGCTCGGACGGTCGTGCCCCCGCAATAGCTCTTGCCCTCCGCCATCGGATTGTTCAGGTAGGCCAGGATGGTCGCGCAGGTCTCGTCTTCCGCGGGCTGGACCTTGCACGTCCCCGCGTAGCCGGGATTCTTGAAGCAACAGGGCTTCTTCGCTTTTTCGGCCTGCGGTCGTTCCGGCACTCGCACGGGTGCCGCCGAAAGAAACGTCAGCGCGGCCGCCATCAGCAGAACGGTACGAACGATCATGTTCTCCTCCTTCGAAGTTCGTTCATGTGGTGACTCTCGTGAAGCGGTTCGCGAGCGACCGCGCCACCGCGTAGGGAGCCGCGATGAGCACCGGACCTACGACCAGGGCGGCGCCGGGGTACGAGACGCCAAGGAGAATCCACTGGCAGACAGCGTCGACGAGGATGCCCATGAGCAGGAGGTGAGCGATGCTCTCGACGGAGCTCTTGATCAGAGCGAGCGCGGTCCTTTCCTCTGAATAACACGCGCGTAGAGATACGGCGTCCTTCCCGCCCGGGCGTCGGACCTCCCGGCCGCGATGCCGATCGCGGCGGCCATCGCCGGCTGCAGTAGAAACCGAAACCGGCCCGCTCCGGCCAGTCGCTTGGGTATGTCCGCCAGAAACTCCCACGAGAAAAGATACAAGCCGCCGCGCTCGTACGCTTCGCGCAACGAACCCGGTATCGACAGCGCGAGCACCAGGAGAGTCACGCCGGCGAGGATCAACGTCAACCGCCTCCCTCTCATTCCTCCCTTTCCCGCTCCCGCGCGAGTCCGAGTCCCTGGCGGTCCTCTTCCAGGGCATCGTTTCGGTCGTCGACGTCCTCGAAGTTTTTGCGGATCCCCTTGTCGACGCGCGCCAGGTAGCGCTCGAGCGCCTCTCGCCGCGGGGGCGGCACGTGCTCCGTCAAGTCCTGAAGCAGCGCCCGCATCCGCCGCATCACCTGGATGGAGCTCGCTCCATAAAAACGGATCTCGTCGAAAGCGAGCAGCACAAAGTCCTCCCAGGAGGGTACCGGGAACACCAGACGGATCTTCCCCTGGGCATCGCGGGAACGTCCGGCGTCGAGGCTCCGGCGACCGAGACGCACCAGGAGGTCCTCGACCTGGTCGAGAGCCTGGACCGCTGTCGTCGGATCATTGATGGCGGGCGAGAGCGCTCGGATCGCAACGTCGACGAGGAGCCGGATCGCGTACTTGGGATCCTGCTCGAACGTGCGCTCCGCTCCCAGTTTTACGCGCCGCCGCAGAGCCCGCTCGGGAAGAGGCCGCGTGCCGCCATGGACGCGCAAGAGCGGCATGCCGTCGACGACGGTATCGCCGACCGCGAGAGCCATCGCGATTACCGCCTCCCGGCGCGCCGCGAGCGCGACCAGGCGCCGCAGGTCGAGCGCCTGGATCACCGCGGGTCCGCCCCGGTGCACGAGGACCTGGGTGACGGCCGGCAGCTCCTCCCCGCGGTTCGCTTCCTCGATGTCTCGACCACCGAGGAGAGCGTAGTTCCGCTCGATCACCGCCCGCCCATGGTCACCCGCGTACGCGAGGACGCGCGAGATCTGAAGCATGCCGAGACGCTCCACCAGCATGACGAAGAAAACGACACTCACCATCATGAGGACGATGGCGAGCCAGACGGTCAGGAGCGGCACCCCCGCGCTTCCGCCGCGGTCCACCCAGGCGAGCGCTCCCAGCGCGTAGATGAAGGTCGCGGTGAAGATGCCGAGCGAGTGGTTCATGATCGAGGAGCCGGCGAGCCAGGACACCAGGCGCGGCGAGTACGCGGTGGCACTGAACTGAACCATCACGAAGGCGAGCGAGAAGACGAGGCCGGTGAGCGGCATCATTCCCGAAGCGATTGCGGACAGAACCGCGAGAGCCGCGGATGAGCCGGCCCCCGACGTGAGATCCGGAAGATACCGCGCTTCGAGGCGCGGGACGGCCATCGCGAGGACCATCGCGCCCAACGCATAGAGAAGCGGTGTTCCGAACGAGCCCAGGGCCCGGCTGGTTCTCGCGTCGAACGTTCCTCCCATCGACCGCCCTCCCTTTCGAAGCGGTGAAGAGCCTAAGGGCCGCGGGAGCGAAAGGCAACCACTTGAACGCTTCCTCTACTGCATTCTGGTTTTCATCATCGAGCTGAAGTCATCGGTCGAAATCCTCGACCACCTCGACAGTCGGACCCGGCAGCGAGCTCTCCCGGCCTCGACTCCAATTCATTGGATCAAATTGTCGGCTGATGATGCTGGGGAGAGCAGCGGAAGAAAGCCGCCGGGACCAGCTGAGAGGCACCGGGTTCGAGGCGTGCATCCAAAGACGGATGTTCGTTCAGCAGCCTCTATTGCTCTTGATTCGCCCGCCCCGACGAGAAGTGGGAAGAGACCCCATGCGCGTTGGTGACCCTGAAGCCGGGCGCGCCGCCGCTCGAGGAGGCGGAAATCATCGACGTCTGCCGCCTGCACCTCGCGCACTTCAAGGCGCCGAAGGCGGTGGTGTTCGGAGAGCTCCCCCAAGACCTCGACGGGGAAGGTGCAGAGTTTCGTCGTGCGGGATTGGGCGCGCGAACTCCAGTCGCCTCCACGAAGCCCCCGCGCGCGGTGATAAGGTTCCGGCGTGCCCGATCGCTCGGATGACGCACCTCGCTCCGGTCTCCGACGGTTCTTCTTGCGTGACCGCTTGCGATTCGCATTCGGTATAACGTTCGTCGCCCTGAGCTCGGCTGCCTTCGCCATCGCCTTTCGTTCCGCTCTGGCCTTCGTCCTGCGGGCCTTCGCGGATGCTCCCGACGTGGTATCGGCGATGCGCGCGGCCCCTGTCTGGCTGCGCTTGTTCCTTCCCGCTCTCGGAGGACTGCTCGCCGGCGGGCTGGGCCTCTTCGTCGCGCGCGCGCCCGCGGGTCACGGGGTGGGCGACGTCATGGAAGCCGTGGTCCTCGGCCGCGTCCAACTCTCGATGCGTGTCACGCTCCTGAAGTCGCTCGCCTCGTGGCTCGCGATTGCCTTTGGCGGCTCCATCGGTCGCGAAGGTCCTTTGATCCAATTCGGGGGAGCGGTGGGCAAGCTCGCGGGCGATCGTCTCGCGCTGGCCGCGGATCGAACCAGGGCTCTCATCGCGGCCGGCACCGCGGCGGGCTTCGCCGCCGCCTACAACACGCCGTTCGCAGCGGTGCTATTCGTCCTCGAGGTCGTGACCGGAGTCGTCGTGCTCGACGCGATTGTTCCGGCGATAGCGGCCACGGTCATCGCTTCCGCGGCGACGCGCGCGGTCGTCGGCGAAGGTCCGATCTACGGTCAGCGCGCGTTCCACCTCCAGGCGTCGAGCGAGCTTCTGTCGTTCGCACTGCTGGGACTGGTCATCGCCGTCGGCGCCCAGGGATTCATGCGCCTCTTGTGGTACGGTGAAAGTACCTTTCGCCGCTCACCCCTCCATCTTCCGTGGCGCCCTGCCGCGGGCGGACTCCTCGCGGGAGCCATCGTCGCTTTGATTCCGGAGGTCGCCGGCAACGGCTACGAGCCTCTCAACGTTCTCCTCGACGGGCAATTCACGGTCGGCTTCGTGGCACTCCTGCTCCTCGGCAAGTGTCTCGCCACGACGGCGTCGGTATCCTCTGGAAGCCCCGGAGGCGTCTTTACGCCCACGCTCCTGGTGGGAGGAGCGATCGGGTTCCTCTACGCCAACGCCGCATCGGGCTGGCTCCACCTCGGTGCCGCGGGCGGCTATGCGCTCGTGGGAATGGCGGCGGCGATCGCGGCGACGACCCGGGCCCCGCTCATGGCTGCAGTGATGGTCTTCGAGCTCTCGGGGGACTACGCCATCGCGCTCCCACTGATGCTCGCGACCGCGGTCGCCACGCTGGTCTCGCGGTGGCTCGGGCGGGAATCGATCTATACCGCCGAGCTTCGACGGAGAGGGGTCAGCTGGGAGATGACGATGGAAGGACGACGCGTCGTGGAATAGGTCCGGACTCGAGGCGTTACTTCTTCTTCGTGTCCGAGGCCGCGCTCCCGTACGGCACATTTGAGTCGGTGGGCGTTCGTGAGGGTTCCTTTCTCGACCGGCCGTGGCCCAAGGACGACGTCTGGAGATTATCCAGGGAACCCTGTGAGACGCTCACTTCCGATTGGTCAGGAACGCGCGAACGGCGGCGCGAACGCTCCGCTGGATGTCTTCGGGAACCGCGGGAGCGGGAGCGGTCTGGCACAGGCGGAGTGTGCGCCGCAGGGATTCGCAGGCGCCTCGGCAGCGACCACAAGCTTCGAGGTGCCGCTCCATTTCGGAACAGACCTCGGGGCTGAGCTCGTCCTCCAGGTGCCTGGAGAAGAAGGTGAGGACGTCGGGGCAAGTCCCGGAGGCCGAGGTCGTCCCATCGGGTGAGATTCCCAGGAGCGGCGCCATCTGGGCTCGCACCGCGAGCCGGGCCCGATGAAGTCGGCTCTTCACGGCGTCGATGCCGATACCGAGCACTTCCGCCACCTCCTTCGCGCTCAGCCCCTCCATGTCTCGAAGGACGAGCACCTCACGATACGTGGGCTCGAGATCGCCGATGGCTTTCGCGAGCCCCTCCTCGATTCGCTTCCCCACGAGCGCCTCGGCGGGACTCTCCGCAGGATCGGCGAGCCCCTTCGCATCGACGCGGAGGTCGGTTTCGAGTGAGTGCACGGTCTCCGGGGCGAACTTGCTCCTCCGCCGCTTCTTGATGCAAAAGCTTCGCGCGACCGTGTAGAGCCAGGTCGAGATCGAAGACTCGCCCCGGAAATCCCGGACACCGCGCGCCATCGCGAGAAGCGTGTCCTGGAGGACGTCCCGGGCGTCCTCACGGTCGCCGCACATCTTCATCCCGAACCGATAGACCTGCGACTGGTGGCGCGCGAGGAGCTCCTCGAGCGCCTCGCGATCGCCGGATCGTGCGGCGTCCAGGAGCTTCCGGTCGGTCTCGTTCGGCATCCTTCCCCCGGCCCTCAATATGACACACGGCTTCCGATTCCGAACCCTTTCGCGGGAATCCGGCTCTAACCGGGTGAAAGGGGAAAAAACGATGACGACTCGAGGTTGGACGATCCTGGCCGCCGCTATGTTGCTGGTCGGCGCGGCTTTCGCCGCTGGTCAGGAGATGCCGATGGGCCAAACCTGCTGCCATCGGAGGGGCGGTGGGTCGAGCCAAGGCATGGCGGGAGGCGGCGATCACAGCGAAGACATGGCGCTCTTTCACTTCCTGCTGGACCACCGGGACGAGATTCGGCGAAGCGTCAAGGTGCTTCCGGATGGCGTCGAGACCTTGACCGAATCCGACGTGCAGGAAACGGCGGAGAAGATTCGAGAGCACGTTCGTTCCATGTACCAGCGGCTCGAAGAAAACCGACCGATTCACGCTCGCGATCCCCTGTTCGCGGAGATCTTTCGAAACGCGGATAAGATCGAGATGTCGATCGAGGATACCGAGCGCGGCCTGCGAGTTCGCGAAACCGCAACCGACCCATACGTGGCCAAGCTCATCCAGAGCCACGCCGAGGTCGTGACTCAGTTCCTCGTGAACGGTCATGCCGAGATGAGGAAGACCCATCCGGTTCCGGAGCGCTAGATCATGCAGCCGACGGGCTTCAGACCGGTGCTGAGCGCGGTGGTTCTTCTAGGGATCGCCTCCGCCTCTCCGGCACAGGAGGCTTCGATCTCGCTCGAAGCCGCCCTCGCGATGGCCCTCGAGAAGAATCCCACCATGTCCTCCGCCGTGGCCGCGGCAGAGGCGGCGGAAGCGCGCGTGGGCCAGGCCCGGTCGAAGCTCCTTCCTCGTGTCGACTACGTGGAGTCGTACCACCGCAGCGACAACCCTGTGTTCGTGTTCGGAACGCTCCTCAACCAGGGACTCTTCACCGAGGAGAACTTCGACGTCGCCCGCCTCAACGATCCGGACGCCATCGACAACTTCCAATCCGCTTTCGTCGTTCGGCAGACTATCTACGCCGGAGGCAGCAACCGGTTGGCGCTCTCGGGCGCCCATCTCGGGCGGGACGCGAGCGAGGAGGATCGGCGCCGGACGGAGATGCAGGTGATCTTCGCCGTGGTTCAGGCGTACTACGGCGTTCAGGTAGCCGAGCGAAACCTCGAGGTCATGAAGGACGCCGTGGCGGTCGCGGAAGAGGATACTCGCAGGGCGACAGCCCTCTTCGAATCGGGACTGGCCACGGAGGCCGACCTCTTGTCCATTCAGGTGCACGGGGCGCACCTGCAAGAGCAGCGCATCCAGGCTTCGAACCTGCTCGAAATCCGCCGCGCCGAGCTCAACGACAGAATCGGCGAGCCGCTCGACCGCGCGTTCTCGCTCCTCACGCCCTTGACGCCGGGCGAAGCGGCGGAGGCCGGCGAGCTTTCCACTCACGAAGGGCAGGCGCTTTCGGAAAGCCCAGAGATGCGCCGGGCGAGGCTCGAGCTCGAGAGCGCTTCGATCGGTGAGCAGCAGGCGCGGGCGGCCTTTCTTCCTTCCGTCGACGTTCAAGCGGGTTGGGAATCGGATCGCGAAAGCTTCACCGGCGCCGGAGGAACGAACTGGATGGTGGGCCTCTCGCTGCGGATGAACCTCTTCAACGGCCTCGGCGACAGCGCGCGGCTTGGCGAGGCCGAAGCTTCGCTCCGCGCGACTCGAGCCCGGGAAAAGGAGACGGAGAACCGGGTTCGGCTCGAGGTGCGCCGCGCCTATCTGGACCGCGGCGCCGCGCGGGAGCGCCTCGGAGTGGCCGAGAAGGCCGTGGCCCAGGCGCGCGAAAGCCACCGCATCACCGAAGCCAGATACGAGGGCGGGCTCGCGAGCGTGACCGAGCTTCTTCGAAGCCACAACGCCCTTCTCCAGGCGGAGGTGCGTCACCTGGGCTCGGTTTTCGAAGCGCGGCTCGCCGCCGCGGCGCTCGAGCTCGCGACGGGAACCCTCACACCAGATTCGGAGGCGATACAACCGTGATCCAGAAGACGGCGTTGTTTCTCATTCTCGCTGCGAGCGGACTCGCGGCGGTTTCCTGCGGCAGCGATGAAAGCCGCAGCGAGGCTGAAGCCGCTCCCGTCGCGGTTGCGGTCCATGTCGTCGAGCGCGCGACCGAGGACGGGATCTATGAAGCGAGCGGCACCCTCCGCGCGAAGCAGACGGCCGTGATCACGAGCAAGATCCCCGGGCACGTTCGCGAGCTCTACGTGAGCGCGGGAGATCGCGTGAAGCTCGGTCAGACGCTCGCACTCCTCGAGGGCGCGGACATCGAAGCGCGGCTTGGAGCGGCGAAAGCGGCGCTCCAGGAAGCCGAGGACGGCGAGCGCGAGGCGGTCGCCGCGCTCGACGCCGCGAGCGCAAGGGCCGCGGTCGCCGAGTCTACCTTCGGACGCTATCAGCAGCTCGAGGCCAGCCGCGCGGTGACGGCGCAGGAGATGGACGAGGTGAAGAGCCGGTTTCTCTCCGCCAACGCCGATCTGGGTATGGCGCGGGCCCGGGTCTCCCGAGCCCGGTCGAGCATCGAGCGCGCTCGCGCCGAGGTCGCGACGGCCGAAGCCTACTGGGGCTATACCCGCATCCAGGCCCCCTTCGATGGCCGCGTGATCGAAAAGCACGTGGACGCAGGGAACCTCGCGGCGCCGGGAACACCGCTTCTTGTTCTCGAGGGGGCGGGTGCTCTCCGAGCCGAGGTCTCGGTGGACGAATCTCAGGCGGGGCGCATCCACGTCGGAGACGAAGCCACGGTGGTCGTTTCCGGAGCCGACGAGGTGGAAGGCCGGGTGAGCGAGGTATTTCCCGCCATCGATCCCGCGAGCCGTGCCTTCCTGGTGAAGATCGATCTTCCCGCGGACGTCGCTTCCGATGGCCTCGCGCCGGGAAGGTTCGTCCGGGTGGAACTCCGGATCGGAGAAACGGAGCGAATGGTCGTTCCGGAGTCTGCGGTGATGCGCCGGGGCCAGCTCGAGCTCGTTTACGTGATCGAAGCCGAGCGCGCCCGGCTGCGCCTGGTCACTCTCGGTCGGTCTCGCGAGGGCTTCGTCGAGGTCCTCTCGGGTCTCGACCCTGGTGAGGCCGTGGTTATGAACGCGCAGCAAATCGGCGAGGAAGGCATGCGGGTGGCGAGGCAATCATGAAGAAATCAACCCTCGGCCCCGCGGGCAGGATCGCGGAGGCGTTCATCGACTCCAAGCTCACACCGCTCTTTCTGGTGGCCGCGGCGCTGCTCGGTCTCTTCACCCTCTGGCAGCTGCCTCGGGAGGAGGAGCCTCAGATCGTGGTGCCGATGTTCGACGTCTTCGTCTCCATGCCCGGCGCCTCGGCGAAGGAGGTCGAGCGGCGCGTCACGAGTCCGATGGAAAAGCTCCTTCGCGAGATTCCCGGCGTCGAGTACCTCTATTCGACCTCGAGCCCGGGGATGAGCTTCGTGGTCGTTCGATTCCTCGTCGGAGAGGACGAGGAGGACGCCGCGGTCCGTTTATCGTCGAAGCTCCAGGCCAACTTCGATCTCATTCCGCCGGGAGCTTCTCCTCCCCTGGTCAAGCCGCGTTCCATCGACGACGTTCCCGTCCTGGCCCTCACCCTCTCGAGCGGCCGGTACGATCACTTCTCGCTTCGCCAGATCGGAGCGGAGCTCGCGGACTCGGTGAAGCAGATTCCCGACGTGAGCGAAGTGACGCTCATCGGGGGCGAGCGCCGGCAAGTCCAGGTGCTCCTCGATGCGAACGCGATGACCGCTCGCAACCTCTCGCCTCTCGCGATCGCCGACGCGGTGCGGGGAGCGAACCTGCGGCTGCCCGCGGGCGAGATCTCGGCCGGCAATCGTGAGTTCCGGATCGAGACGGGGCGGTGGCTCCAGGATGCCGAGGAGGTTGGGCAGATCGTGGTGGGCGTCCACGAAGCCCGGCCGGTGTTCCTCCGGGACGTCGCGGTCATCCGGGACGCGGGCGAGGAGCCTACCCAGTACGTGTTTCACGGCGACCGTTCCGAGGAGGTTCCCGCGATCACTCTCGCGGTTGCCAAACGAAAGGGTGTGAATGCCGTCGAGCTCACTCACGCGGTGAAGGAGAAGGTGCACGCTCTCGAGAAGACGCTTCTTCCCTCCGACATCGAGGTGACGGTTACGAGGGATTACGGCGAGACCGCCGCGGAAAAGAGCAACGAGCTCCTGCTCCACATGGCGATCGCGGTCTTCAGCGTGTCTCTTCTGATCGCGTGGACCCTCGGACGCAGGGAGGCCCTGATCGTGCTCCTGGCCATCCCGGCGACTCTCGCGCTGACGCTCTCGGTCTTCTACTTCTATGGATTCACCTTGAACCGCATCACGCTCTTCGCTCTCATCTTCTCGATCGGGATCCTGGTAGACGACGCGATCGTGGTCGTCGAGAACGTGGCCCGGCATTGCCGGCTTCCGGAGAACCGCGGACTCTCGACGACCCAGATCGCGGTGAGAGCGGTGGACGAAGTCGGAAACCCGACGATTCTCGCGACGCTCGCCGTGGTCGCCGCGATTCTACCGATGGCTTTCGTGAGCGGTCTCATGGGTCCTTACATGCGTCCCATTCCAATCGGGGCATCGTCAGCCATGCTTTTTTCGCTGGTGGTGGCCTTCGTGGTGACGCCCTGGGCGACGATAAGGCTTCTGCGATGCGACGGCGAGCACCAGGACCACGTGGAGAGCCGATCCACTCAAATCTATCGCCGTGTGATGGGCGCCCTGGTCAGAAACGACCGGTACCGAAACGCCTTCCTCTCCGGAGTCGTGGTGCTCCTCATCGGATCCCTGGCGCTCGTCGGCATCGGCTTCGTCCAGGTCAAGATGCTGCCCTTCGACAACAAGAGCGAGCTCCAGGTGATTATCGACATGCCGGAGGGCACGACGCTCGCGGAGACGACCCGCGTGGCGCGGACGCTCGCTTCGAGCATCCGCGAGAATCCGGAAGTCACTCACTACCAGATCTACGCCGGCACCGCGGGCCCCTACAATTTCAACGGGCTCGTCCGGCACTACTTCCTCCGCCGGGGTCCGAACGTGGCGGACATCCAGGTCAACCTGACGGCGAAAGGGGAGAGGAGCCTCCCGAGCCACGAGATCGCGAAGAGCCTGCGCGAACAGTTGAGCGGGACGGCGCGCGAGCTCGGGGCGCGCATCAAGGTTGCCGAGGTGCCGCCCGGCCCTCCCGTGCTCCAGACGCTGGTCGCCGAGATCTACGGTCCCGACTACTCCCGTCAGATCGAGATCGCCCGCGCGGTGCGGGAGGAAATGGAAAAAACCGAAGGTGTGGTGGACGTCGATTGGTACGTGGAGGACGACCAGCCCAAGTACCGGCTGAACGTGGATCGAGAAAAGGCGGCCCTGAGCGGGGTCCCGATGGAAGCGATCGTGCGGGCGGTCGCGCTCGCGAGCAGCGGGCAGGAGGTCGGTCTTCTGCACCAGGAAGAAGCACAGGAGGAGGTTCCCGTCGTTCTCCGGCTCGACCGCGCCACCCGCTCCGACATCTCGCAGGT
The DNA here is from genome assembly GCA_963820855.1 of uncultured Acidobacteriota bacterium. Taxonomy (GTDB): domain Bacteria; phylum Acidobacteriota; class Vicinamibacteria; order Marinacidobacterales; family SMYC01; genus DAISKN01. Next base: position 39,102 of record CAWGBY010000022.1, on the reverse strand, counting down.
CCTCCGCCTTCGGGTCGCGAGCGAGAGCGGCCGGCTCGTGAGCATCGGCGAGCTCGCCTCGGTCGAGCGGGTCGACGAAGACAAGAGCATCTTCCACAAGAACCTGCTGCCGGTGGTCTACGTGACGGCGGACGTAGCGGGCGAGATCGAAAGCCCGGTATACGCGATCCTGAAGCTCGGACCTCGCATCGACCAGTTCCAGCTTCCCGAAGGCTACGCGATGGAGCAGTACACGGCGCGGGAGCCCTTCCTCACCGATCGCTACGCGATGAAGTGGGACGGCGAGTGGCACATCACCTATGAGGTCTTCCGGGACCTCGGCCTCGCCTTCGCCGCCGTCCTGGTGCTCATCTACATCCTGGTGGTCGCCTGGTTCCAGTCGTTCTCGGTGCCCATCGTGATCATGTCGGCGATTCCGTTCTCTCTCGTGGGAATCCTTCCGGCGCACGGAGGCCTCGGCGCCTTCTTCACCGCGACCTCGATGATCGGCTTCATCGCCGGCGCCGGCATCGTGGTGCGGAACTCCATCATCCTCGTCGACTTCATCGAGCTTCGGCTGGCGCAGGGAATGCCGCTGGCCGATGCCGTGGTGGATGCCGGTGCGGTGAGGTTCCGACCCATGCTCTTGACCGCGGCCGCGGTGGTCGTGGCCGCGGGAGTCATTCTCTTCGATCCGATCTTCCAGGGGCTCGCCATCTCGCTCATGGCGGGAGAGGTGGCATCGCTCCTGCTGTCGAGGGTGACGGTGCCGGTGGCCTATTACCTGCTCCGCCGAAGGCAGGCAGTGGAGGCGGCTCCCATGGTCGAGACCGGAGCTTCGAGCTCCGGGGCGAGTGCGCGTATCGCATGAAGACAAGGGAGAATCGTATGAGTGACCTCACGAACTTTCCGCCGCGGGAAGTCCTCGCTCCGATCGACTTGAGCGATCTCTCGGGGGCCGCTCTCGCTTATGCCCGGCTCTTCCACGAGCGTTTCGGATCCCGGATCACCGTGGTCCATGCGGAGAGCTTCGAGGCCCCGCCTTACTTCACCCGCGAGCAGGCCGATGAGCTCCTCGAACAGGCAAGGGCAACGCGGACGGCCGCGCTCGAGCACGTGGGACGAGAGGCCGAATCCGTCCTCGGCTTCCGGCCGAGCGTAAGAATCGTCGAGGGACCCCCCTCGAGAGCGATCCTGACCGCGGCGGAGGAGATCCCGGCCGATCTCATCGTGATGGGATCTCATGGTCGAGGCGCCGTCGAGGGCTTCTTCATGGGCTCGGTAACCGAACGAACCGTGCGCCAGGCGAGGATCCCGGTCCTGGCAACGGCAACGCCCCCGGAGACGACACCCTTCCGGCACATCCTCTGTCCCGTCGATGCGGGCGCGGTCTCACGGCGAGCCCTTCGCTACGCGGCCGCCGTCGCCGAGAGCTTCGGCTCGCTTCTCACCGTCCTCCACGCGAAGGAGAACGCGCTTCGCGGAGGACGTCTGTCCGCAGGCGACGGAGGAGCTCCGAGGCCGGTGTCGCCTGGAGGAAGTGCTGCAGCCGGGCGATGCCGTCGAGAACATTCTGCGCGCGGCCCACATGGGGGACTACGACCTCGTGGTGATGGGCGTCGAACCGAAGTCGTCTCTCTGGGGCGAGCTCGTGAGCTCCACCACCGAACGTGTCATGCGCGTCCTGAGAAAGCCGCTCCTCATCGTTCCCAACCCTTTCAAGGAGGAATCGTCGTGAACGTGAACCGCTATCTCCGGCTCATCGCCGGGAGCTTCGTGCTGCTGTCTCTCGTGCTCGGATTCACCGTGCACCCGGCGTTCTATGCCTTCACCGCCTTCGTGGCGGTCAACCTGATTCAGTCCGCCTTCACCGACTGGTGCCCGATGATGGCTTTTCTCCGGCGGTTGGGTGTATCGGGCTGACTCGACCAGCTCGACACATTCGTCGGGGCCGAGGATCGCCCTCCAGGACCTGCCCGTCTCGAGCGTCGATCTCGATGTGACCGCAGCCCGCTCTACTTCGGGGAGCCAGACCGTCCGTGGTGGCTGCGCTAGGATCGCGGCTCGATTGGCGGGATGCTCTTGATGAGCGTGGCGAGGAGCCTTCCCTTTCTCATAACCTCGGTCCGCTTCGAGCTGGTGAACGTCCCCCTGCCCCTGGCCGCGGGAGTCGGTAGTGTCCTTTTCGGGATCGACTGCGCGTCGCGGCCGCACGTACCCGGGAGCTACTGCTCGAGCTCCCTGCGGCGTCTCTCGAGCTCGCTGAGAATTTCCGGTGCTTCCTTCAGCTCCGCAAGCGGGCGAAGCTCCTGCTCGATGTACGCCCAGTCCAGCTTTCCGGTCTGCCGGACGATGATGCCCTCGACATCGATCCAATCGCGAGGGCGCGACGCGAAAGCTTTCAGGACGATGAGATCTTCGCCAAGCCGCCGATGAAGGAGAATCGCCAACGTTCCGTTTCACACAGCGTTTGAAGGTCATGAGCCGCGCGGACCAGTTCAATCACGGTGACGGGCCTTCTGGAACCACCGCTGCTGCTCCACGAGCCCCGATGTCGGCTTCGGCGCTCTCGGGGCGACGGTATAGTCCGCGGGGCCGAAGAGAAACTCCATCGAGCGTTCCGGGTCCAGCCGGCGCAGCTCTTCCCGCCTCAATCGTTCCAATTCAGGTCCCGCTTTTTTCCACGTCTGAACCCACCGTTTCGCCAGCGCCACCTGCTCGGGTGTCCACTTCGACCCTTGGGAAGGAGACCGCATGACCCAAGCTTAGCAAGAAAGGGGAGCGGAACGCTGGCGGCGGAGAAGCGATAGAAGGAAGAAGGGTCGGGAAGCGCGCTCGGTGCGCTTCGATGGTGGCATCGGTGATTCGGGCTCGGTGAAGTCGAGCTACTTCGCCGCCGCGGCGGCGCGAGCCAGAACCACGCCCGAGGCATGGGCCATGTCCTTGTAGTAGCGGACGAATCGCGCCGTCTCCCCGCTCTCGTACCGCTCGAGGTTCATGGCCCAGCGATGCGAAATCGGCTGATACCAGAGCTCCGCCTCCACGTGGAACGGTCCCGGCTCGGCCCCCGGGCTCACCGAGAACCGGATCGTATCGCCCCCGGCGGCGAAGTCGCGATCCGTCTCCGCGTCGCCATGGACGGCGACGTCCTTGTCCGCCGTCGCTTTGTCGAAGCCGGAAGGTAGCAATCGATTGTCCTTCAGAAAGCCCACCGCCGTCAGCAGCCCGGTAGTCGGCTGGTTCTGAGGGTCCCCCAGGATGGACTCGTAGATCTGCACTTCATCCGGCCGGGTGATCTCGCTGTAGTGAGGCTCGAAGCGTTCCGCGTCCTCGTCGTTGTCGTTTCCCACGATGGAGCCGTCGGGGCGGAGCGCGCCGGATTCGAAGACGAGCTTGCCGGTCGAGCCGCGTACCGTCACGTGCAGCCACACCCGGCGGGACGGGTAGGCGGTGGGGAGCTTGTGGCCTCCCTGGTTCTCGACGGCGATCTCGACTTCGATACGGTCGCCGGTGATTTCCGCGTTCCTGATGAGAAGGCGCGCGGCCTCGGACCGCAGGTGAGCGATGGTGCGCTCGCTCGCGCGATCCAGCTCGCCGGGAAGCACGCGGAGTCCGAGATCGTTCCGGTAACGGTCCAGAAGTCGCTGCATGAAGAAATTCCCGCCGACGAAGGTATGCCTCGAGAAGCCGGAGCGCGGCTCGCCGAGCACCGAGGTGATGGGCACGTCCTCCTCCACGACGGGCATGTGGCAGGACTGGCAGCTCCGGGTCTCCTTGTACGCGCTGTGAAGCCACTCCTGATAGGGAACCTGTTCGGGGAGCTCACCGACGACCTCCCCCTGGGCGTTCAGAGCCTTGGTGTAGAGCGTGTGGCAAGTAGCGCATAGCTCCGAAGAGCCGATCACCTTCTGCTCCTGGGTCGGCTGGAACGTGGAGGAAGACCGCATGATGGTCAGGTGCGCCTTGTCGACGTCATAAGGCCCGTACGCGTGGCGCTCCCCCGGAGCCGTCGTTTCATCGATGTGGAACCCACCTACGAAGCTCTCCGGTTTGCCCAGGTTCTCCGCGGTGATCTGGTGGCACAAAGAGCAGGAAACGCCGTCCTCCGCCAGGCGATCGTCGGGGCCGCCCTCGTTGGGAGGGAAATGCGCGAAGGCCTTGCCCTTCCGCCCGGCCCGCCGCGCTTCGTAGCGCGCCATCGGCATGTGGCAGATGCTGCACTCGTCCTCGATGTCGGCTTGCGCGGTCGGGTGATCGAGGACCTCGCGGCGAACGCTCGCGATCCAGTAGGGGTCGCGGGCGCTATGCGCCATCATGGTGCCTCGCCAGGCGACACCGATGGAGATGTCCTCGCCCGTCGACGTGGAGATTCCGTTGTGGCAGGCGACGCAGCGGTCCGAGGTTTCGAAGAGCTGGCTCGCGGTCTCGTCACTCTGCGAGTAGGCCGTGGACGCGTAGCTCACCGCGATGGCCAGGCCCAGCAGGCCGATCCAGGACGAAGCATTCGTTCCGCGCATTCTCACTTCCATCCCTGCGTCAGACTTCCGTCGACGTAATCCCAGAGCAGATAGAACAGGAGCTGGTTCGGCCGATCCTCCCGATTGTTCAGGGGAACGCGCAGACCGACGCTTCCGAGAACGTGCATCCGCTTGTTGATGGGAATCTGGATCTCGGGCACCACGTCCCAGTTCGTGCTCGCTCCCGTCTCGAAGTCCCGATCGGCGATGATCTCCACCATGGGCGACCACCTGCGGCCGAGCCCCTCGTCGGTGCTGAACGTTCTGCCGATCGCCGCGCGAACGAAGAACGCCCGGGGCACCTTGTCGGGATGAACGGGAAGCTCGATTCCGGAATGGACCTGGAGAAAACCCTCGCCGGGAAGAATCTGTCCGAAGGCCGCGAACGCTTCGAACGCGGCGGACTCGCCGCCGGTTCCGATGTCGGCATTGCCGGTGGGGGCGCTCCACTCGCCGCCCGCGCTCAGGATGGAGCCTTTTGTCAGATCATCGTAGAGCTTGCGCTTGTAGCCGATGGCGACGTCGCCGAACCCGGAGCGGGAGACTCCGCTGTCGTGCGAGTACTCGTAGGGAAGCGTCATCTCGAGCATCCCCGAGGGTCCGATACGCGCCTCGTAAATCACCTTCATTCCCCCGCTCGAAGCTTCGCGGGCGTCGAAGGCGCCGCTCACCACCACCTCGTTCTCGGGAAAGGCTTTCTCGGCGACGAGCGGCCGGGGAAGATTGAAGTTCCCTCGAGGCCAGGCCTCGACCTTGCAGAGACCGCGCATGTACCGGATGACCTCTCCGATCTGCTCCTGGGTGAGGGCGTCCTTGAACGACGGCATGATAGGAGAGAAGCCCCGCGCCGGACCGCCGTTCGTGATGATGGCCCGCCACTGCACGTCGGGCTCCGCCGTCGAGGCCGCGCAGTCGGTGAAGTCCGGAAACGTCGACGGACGCTCGAAGCCGGCAACGCTCTCGAACTGTCCCGTGCCGTCCGTTCCATGGCAGGAGACGCAGCCGGCCACATAGATGTCCCTGCCGGTTTCGAGCTCGAGGCGGCTCTGGGCCGGCCTCGCGAGGAGCACGCTCCCTTGCCAGCAGATCGACGCCACGAAAGCGCAAACGATCGCGTAGCGAGAAAGTCCCACCGGCTCCGACATCCGGTACGTATCTTATGGATCCCTCGAGGAGTATGGAACAGGAAGGGTAAGCGAGGGCCGGCGACGGCAGAGGCAACCCGCCCCGACGACGGCCCCGATGGCTCGCGTTCAGTGGTTTCGAGTCGGCAACGTCGCTCACCGCCGTCTCGTTCACCGACACCGGGAGAGGCATCCCCGAAGCGGTGCTTCCGCGGATCTTGGACCGGGAGTTCACGACCAAATGGCCGGACTCGGCTCCGGGCGGGGGCTCGCCACCTGCGATCGGATCGTGAAAAACCACGCCAGCCGTATAGAGGTCGTCTCCGAGAAGGGAAACGGGTCGACGTTTACCGTCATCCTTCGGAATCGGTGTGACGCCGGACGCCTCGGCTTGTGGTGCGAATGCGGAAACCAACACTGCTCTTTCCGCTGCCGCTCTGCACGAGCACGATATTCGAGCAGGACCTGGTGACGCGCCACCCAAGGCTGACGGAGCTCATGGCGCTCTTCAAGAAAACGCCATCCCGAGGTGATCGCCCACGTGGCGCCGACGGTCGAGGGGTTCATTGGCCACGCCAGGCGGCGGCTTCTCTCGCCGCCAGGGCTGAAGGCGCGTCAGGGTGTTTACGACGTCCCATGGTCCGAGTACCGAACCAGACGGCCTCATCGTCCGCGAGACTGACAGCATCGGGTTCTCGCCTCGCCGATGTCCTGGAGGGCACAGCCTGCGTCATGCCCGGGGCGGCAGCATGTAGAGCGTCATGACGAAGACCAGGTACACCATGATCACCAGCACGCCGAAGAACCACGCCGACCGGACGCCGTTCGTCGCGAGAGCGCCGTCATCGTCGTTGAATGCTTCCTTTACTGCCACGAGGCTCGCTCGGTGCCCCGAGACGTTCTGGCGACTGCGGCCGGAAAGTTTAGAACACCAGCTGAACGCGCGACTGGAAGAACTGAGTGGCGCCGACGAGATCGAATCGATCGAGAGAGCCGTAGCCATAGGCGAGCTCGAGACGCACGTGGTCGGAGAGATGCCAGTTGATCATCGGCGTGACCCGCCAGAACCTGCCGCCGCGGAGCGTGCCGCCGTCGAGGTCGATAAAGGAAACTCGTCCGACCAACTCCCACGCCCCGGGCCCGCCCTCGAAGACCGTCGTCGCGGGAGAAACTTGATTGAAGAATCCGCCTCGCGTGTTGTAAGCGCGCGTTTCACCGGTGAGGAGCCACGAGATGACGAAATCTCCGCCATGGAACCATGGGTCGCCGGATTGCGGGGCCTCGACTCTCTGCACGAAGTATTCCGAACCGAGCAGAAGAGAGCCGTGCCGGTGGTAGAGCTCGAACGCCATCGTCTTGGAGCCATCCGCCGGGAACTCACCGGTGTCGACGAAGTACGGAGTGAGGAAGAGTTCCGGGCGCGAGCGCAGCCGCAGCAGGCCCTCGTTCGGCTTTCCGTAGCGGGCGCTGATGCCCACGTGGAGCAGTTCGGTCTCCGACATCACCGGGAGCCATGCGAGCCGGCCCACGATCTGATAATCGTACGTGGAGAATGTCTGCCCCTCGGACAGCCAGTCTCCGTAAGCTCCCAGGTTCCAGACCAGACCGAGCTTCGGTAGGTAGCCCAGCCACTTCACGCCGTCGGCAAGGATCGGAATGGTCGCGTCGCTGATCGTTGCTCTTTCCATCGTCCAGCCCGCGTATCCCACCATGACCTTGTTCAGCGAGAACCCTTCTTTCGTGCGGCCGACAAAAACATGACCCCACAGTTCCGGAACCTCGACCATCACCCCGGTCTCACGGAGAAGCCACTCATCCGTCGCACCGTCGTACATGACCCCGGCGCTCCAGGTCACCGCCCGCTTGAATTTGAGTCGTCCCTTGAGCAGTACGCGGGCATCCCGAGGCTTGGCCCCCGCGTCCAGATCGAACTGCTGTCGGCTGGCGTCGTCTTGCGCGAAGGTGGCGAAATCGTAGAGCACGCCAGCCCCCAGTCGAATCGTGAAGAAGCGCCCCTCGTATTCGTTCCATCGGACCAGTTTGCGCCGTGGCTCTTCGGCGTCGGCTTCCCCGGCCTCGATCGTGTCGTCGATTGCGTCCGGTGGCTTACTCTGGGACTGTCCGGCGTTCGATGCCGACGGCCTCGCAAGGATCAGGATTACTGCGAAGATCAGCCGCACCGGTGAGCACCGTGGAAGCGCCCAACTCTGAAGGCAGCTGTGATCCCGGAGATCACGTCCTCCGTTTGCGAACTGGCGCAGACGTTCGACGAGGCCTTTCCCCAGCCCTCTTCTGCTCCCGGAGCCATGTGCGATGGTGCGCGCGAATGCGCGCGATCGCTTCATCGGCATCGGCGACGGAGACCGGAACCAACATGTCTTCAGGGTTCGCGAGCCGCGCCTCGGGCGCCAGCATGGAGACCCGTGCCCATTCGATGAGGCCCGGCCACATCTTTCCCACCAGGATGAGGGGAGTGTTCTCGAAGTGCCGCACCTGGAGCAACTGCCAGATCATCATCATCTCCAGCACGGTGCCGATGCCTCCCGGGGTGACGAGGAAAGCGTCGGAGGTAAGGACGAACTGGTGCAGCCGCGTGAAGAACGTACGATGCTCGAAAGCTTCGGAAACGAATGCGTTGACGTCCTGCTCGAACGGAAGCTCGACGCGGATGCCGTACGAGCGGCTGCGAGCCGGCGCTTCACTCGCGCCCTCGTTCGCGGCCTGCATCAGCCCGGGGCCGCCGCCGGTCACGATGTCGCAGCCCATCTCGGCGAGCGCCTTCGCCGCGCGTTTGGTCTCCTCGTACGCGAAAGTTCCCCGCGCGACCCTGGCGGAGCCGAAAATGCTCACGCATAGCGCTCGCGCCGCGACGGCCGAAGCCGCGTGAGGGTGTTGACTACGTCCCAGAGTCCGAGAACCAAAGACCAGACGGCCTCCTTGACAGCCTCCTCGTCCGCGAGACCGATAGCGTCGGATCCTCGCTTCGCGGATTTCCTTTTGGGCACGGTGGCTTTCGTCACTGCGCCCGTGGCGGCAGCATGTAGAGCGTCATTGCGAAGACCAGGTACACCATGATCACCAGCACGCCGACGAACCACGCGGACCGGCCACCGTTCGTCACGAGAAACGCCGTCAACGTCGCGACCATCATCATGACCACCGCGCCCGGCCAGAACTGCAGGCTCATCGGAGAGGGCCCCAGAACGTAGCTGAGCAGCACCAGCGCCGGCGCCACGAAGAGCGCGATCTGGGCCGCGCTTCCGAGAGCGATGCCGACGCTCAAATCGAGCCGATTCTTCCACGCGCCGGAGAACGCCGATGCCATCTCCGCCGCCGCGCCCACCAGCGCCACGACGATGAAGCCGACGAAGGCCGGGGTCATCCCGAGCTCCACCGAGGCGCCCTGCACCGACTCGACGAAGACTTCGCTGACCAACGCGACCACCACTGTGACTCCGGCGAGAGTCGCGAGCGCAAGTCCGATCGGCCAGGGGGCTTCGTCGCTCTCTTCGTGCTCCGCGCTGCTGCCGAACTCTTCGCGATGCGTCTTGAGCGAGAAAAAGAGGCCCAGACCATACGCCGTGATGAGCAGCACCGACAAGCCCACGCTCAGCGACTGCGAAAAGCCGCCCCCCGGCGCCGAATCGCGTTCGGAGACCGCGGAGGGAATCAGCAGCGCGACTACGGCCAGAAAGAGGAGTCCGGCCTGAAGCCGCGCGCCGACGCGGTTGAACTGCTGCTCGTGATGCTTGATGCCGCCGATGAGGAACGACGCGCCCAGCATGAAGAGCGTGTTGGTGACGATCGCTCCCGCGACGGAAGCTTTCACCAGCATGTATTCTCCGGCGCGGAGCGCCGTGAGCGCGATGACGAGCTCGGTCAGGTTCCCGAGCGTGGCGTTCAGGAGACCGCCGACCGAGTCGCCGGTCTTGGCCGCAACCGACTCCGTGGCGTGGCTGAGAAGCGCCGCGAGCGGGACGATGGCGAGGATCGGAGAGCACGAAGAGAAGGGTATGCCTTTCCGGCGCGACACTCTCGCCCGCGAAAACCGTGGGAACAAAGACCAGGAGCCAGAGGAGGGGATTGTGCCGGATTTCGCGGACCAGAACGTTCAAGGGTGTCCTTTATGGCGACAGATATGAGCACTGCCGCACACACCCCGGGAACTCGTAAAACTACGAGGTAGACGAGAAAAATTCTACGAGTGCGCCAGGTCACCCTGTGTCCGGATGAAGATTGGGGCTATAGTCCTCATAGCTTCCTCGAGAAAGGACCTCATGTCATGACAACCCGATCGACCCCCGGAAGGGATGCCATTGCGATACTCACCTGCGTGAACCTTCTTTTGTCGCCGATGGTTCCGATGCTGCCGGCCCAAACGACCCCGGCCTCGGGAGAGGGTGAAGCAGCCGTCGATGGAGGATGGCCTCGCTCTTACGAGATGTCGTCCGCCCGACACCTCACTATCTACGAGCCGCAGGTGGCGAGCTGGGACCGCCAGAAGCACGTGGTCGCCTACGCGGCTGTCGCCTATAGCACGTCCGCGACTGCCAAACCCGACCTCGGTTCGATCAAGCTCGAGTCCGATACCGCGGTATCGCTGGAAGAGCGACTGGTGGGCTTCGGGACCATCGATCTCACCGAAGCCAACTTCCCGAAGCTCTCGAGGGAGCAGATCGGAGAGATTACGAGCTTCATTCGAGAAACGATCCCGGAGAAGGAGCGGGTCATCGCTCTCGACCGCATGATGGCGGCTACCGAGACGAGCGCCATCGTTCCGAAGGACGTTCCGGGGGTCAAGGCCGATCCGCCCAAGATCTTCTTCAGCAACACACCCGCGATTCTGGTAAACGTCGACGGGGAGGCAATCTGGAGTCCCATTCCCGAGAACGATCTTCAGTACGCGGTGAACACCAACTGGGACCTCTTCCAGCACGTACCGACGAAGACTTTCTACCTGCGGCACGAGAGCACCTGGCTCGCGGCATCGAGCCTCGAGGGACCCTGGGCCCCCGCCGGAAAACTTCCGGAGAGCTTCACGAAGCTGCCCGCGGATGCGAACTGGACAGAGGTCAAGGCGGCGGTGCCAGGAACGAAGCTGGATGCGAAGAAGGCGCCCAAAGTCTTCGTGAGCCTCGAGCCCGCGGAGCTCATCCTGCTCCAGGGAAAGCCGGAGTACGAAAAGGTCGAGGGGACGTCTCTCCTCTGGGTGAGCAACACCGAGAGCGACGTGTTCCGTGCGGGAACGAGCGGGACGATCTACTACCTCGTCGCCGGACGATGGTTCGGGGCGAATGATTTTTCTGGGCCCTGGACGTTCGCCACCCCCGCACTCCCGCCTGATTTCCAGAAGATTCCTCTCGAGCACCCCCGGTCACGCGTCCTCGCCTCCGTGCCGGGAACGCGGCAGGCGGCGGAAGCGATTCTTCTCGCTGAGATTCCGGAAACGGCGCGCGTAAACATCAAGACGCTGAAGGCGCCCGAGGTCTCGTATCAGGGCGACCCCAAGTTCGAGCCCGAGAAGGGCGCCGCTCCCGTCGAGAGCGCCGTCAATACCGACAAGGACATCTTCAAGATCGGCGACATGTACTACATGTGCTACAACGGCGTCTGGTTCTCCGCGAAGGCCGCGAACGGTCCCTGGGAAGTCGAGACCAACGTTCCGAAAGAGATTTACCAGATTCCCGCGAGCTCTTCGCACCATCACGTCACCTACGTCACCGTCGAGGACGACGACGACAGCGACGAATGGGCGACGTTCGCGGTGGTGGCCGGCTATACGGGAATGATGATCGCCTGGGGGTGCGCGGTCTGGGGCAGCGGCTGGTACTACCCTCCGTATATCGGCTACGGCGGTTTCTATCCTGCTTACTATCCTCGCTACGGGGCGTACGGCTACAGCGCCTGGTACAACCCCTACACCGGCGGCTACGGACGGGGCGTCGCCGCCTATGGTCCGTACGGCGGCGTCGGCGCCGGCGCTCGCTACAACCCGCGGACCGGCACCTACGCGCGAGGGGCTTCCGCCTGGGGTCCCTACGGATTGCGCGGTGTCGCCGAGGCGTGGAATCCCCGAACGGGCACCTACGGACGGACGCGGCAGGGCTCGAACGTCTACGGAAGCTGGGGCTCGACGTCCGTGCAGCGAGGGGACGACTGGGCGCAGACAGCGCGGGTGACCAACCGTGCGACAGGTAACACCACCCGCGTCACGCGTACGGACGAAGGCGCCATGGCGAGCCGCCGCGGCGCGGGCGGCGGCGCCGTTGCCGTCGGCGAAGGCGGAAACGTCTACGCGGGGCGCGATGGAAACGTCTACCGCCGGGAGGACGGCAACTGGCAGAAGAACGACGGAGGAAGCTGGAACGACGTCGATACGCCGCAGAGGCAACCGACGACGCGATCGACCAACACGGGCTCGACCTCGAGGACTATGGACTCCTCGACCTACGGGCAGCTCGAGCGCGACCGGTCGACGCGCGCGGAGGGATCGCAGCGTACTCGCGACTACAGCTCTTACCAGAGTGGAAGCGGTGGAAGTAACCGATCGACAGGTAGCTACCGGGGCGGCGGCGGCGGCGGCGCTCGCCGCGGCGGCGGCGGCCGGAGGCGGTAGCCGTATTTGATGTGTTGGCTGTTCGACTCTCCTAGCGGGTGAGCTCTCGCGCGAGACCGTAATCTTTCGCAGGCACCCTGGTAGTTTTACGAGTTCTTTTAGATGTGACGCTTCCGTTACTCTCGGTTGGTGGCTCCATTGGCGTCGTCCGTTCTCCTGGCGGCGCCACACTACGGCCTCGCCGACGGGATCCGATCGCTTCTCGCAACGGAGTTCGACGCGGTCGTGATGGTGGCGGACGAAAAGTCGCTGTGCGAAAGCGCGGTGCGACTCAACCCCCAATTGGCGGTGGTGGACCTGGCGCTCGCCCATGGAGACATCCGCGGGTTGATCGCCCGGCTGCGGCTCGGTTGCGCCGGACTGAAAGTGATCCTGCTCAGCGCGCACGACGAGTCGGCCATCGTCGAAGCTGCCAGGAGTGCTGGAGCCGAAGGGTTGGTCGGCAAGCGGGAGATTGCCACGGAGCTGCTGACCGCGGTAGACGCGGTGCTCCGGGGAGAGAGTCACTTTCCCCTTCCGAAGCGGTGAAATGAAACGGGAAGACGTCACGAAACCTCTGGGCTTGTCGCTCCCCCTGGTTCGCTTTAGGATTCAGCCGCGATGTGTCGATGGATGGCCTACTCGGGAGCGCCCGTGCTCCTCGAAGAACTTCTGTTCAAGCCCAAGCATTCGCTCATCGATCAGAGCATGAGCTCCCACTCACCCGATACTCCGACCAACGGCGACGGTTTCGGCGTCGGCTGGTACGACGCGCGGGGACGGGCAGGTCTCTTTCGATCCATCCGGCCCGCGTGGAACGACTTCAATCTGCGGGAGATCACTGCACTCACGGAATCTTCGCTCTTCCTGGCTCACGTCCGCGCGACGTCGCAGGCCACCATCCAGGAAACGAACTGCCATCCTTTCCGCCACGGGCGCTGGCTCTTCGTCCACAACGGCGAGATCCAGGAGATCGAAAAGATCCGTCGCGATCTGCTCTTCCGCATCGACCCTCGCCTGTTTCCCGAGGTGCAGGGAACGACGGACTCGGAGGTGATGTTCTTTCTGGCCCTCACATTCGGGCTCGAGAGCGAGCCCGTCGAGGCCGTTCAGCGGATGGCGGGCTTCGTCGAGGACGTGGCGCGAAAGAACGGTATCGCCGACCCGATCTGGATGACGCTCGGATTCAGCGACGGGGAGAAGCTGTACGCGGTGCGCTACGCGACCGACGGGGACGCCCCGACGCTGTATCACAGCCGGGCGATGGAGGATCTCTACCGGCTCAACCCGGCGCTTCGGGAACGGTTCTCCGCCGATGCCCGGGCGATCGTCTCCGAGCCGCCCGGAGACGCGGCGGCGGGCTGGACCGAAATTCCTCAGAAAACCGTCGTGATCGTCGAACGCGGAGAAATCGAATCTCGGCCTTTCGAACCACGCTTCTCCCTGAGGCCCGGAGAGCGATTCAGAACGACAGCCTGACTCCCACCATTGCCCGTCTCGGCGGCACGAAATCGGTGGGAATGCCGAAGTTGGAACTGAAGAAGTTCCGTGTCGCAACTCCCTCTTCGGCCGTGTCATTGAAGGCGTTCAGGATGTCCACCAGCAGCTCGACACTCCCCGTCCCCGTGCGGAAGGTCTTGGCGAGGCGCAGGTCGAGAATCTCCTGAGACGAGAGGCGCCGGGAGCCCAGGGGCTCGATGAAGATGGGGCGCAGGCCCTTGCGGAAGAGTTACGTTCGCGACAGCGGTATAGGGTCGCCCCGTCACGTATTGAAAGTTGACGCCTACCAGGATCTCGATTTTCGGAATCTCGACGCTTCCCTGGGCTCGCAGCATGTGCGTCCGATCCGTCGGCAGGATTCCTGTCGCGTTCGTGAGGTCGTTCGGGTCGCGACCGAATGGGTTGAAGCTCGTGGTCAGACTCCCTTGCATTCCGCTCGGTTCGTCCCCGTTCTGGGACTGTAGGCCCGTCGCCTCCGAATGGCTGTAGGAGAGGAGAAGCTGCCACCGATCCGCCCAGCGTTTCTGGGCGGTGAGAAGAAAGGCGCGATGTCGAATGAAGTAATCCTCGCGATTGGTCAGGAGATAGAACCGTTCGCTGGGGCTATTCTGAAGAGGGAAGACCTCGAGTGGCCTTCCGTCCGGGAGAGCGATGACCTCTCTCCCGTAGATACCCCCCACGTCGTTCCAGCCCGTGAAGAGAGACCCGGAACGCCGGACATAGCTCGCCCCGATGGACCAGTCGCGACCGATCCCCCGCTCGATACCGATGGAGTATTGATCCGTGTGGGGGCTCCTCGTGTCGGCGTCGACCCCGACGTTCGCGAGCGGGTCGATGATCGAGGTGGCGTTCGAGTACCGCCCCGTCGCGGGATCGTAGAAAGCGACAGTGATGGGCCCGAAGCCCGGCGATACCGCCTGGAGCTCGGTCGTGAGGATGCCCGGATGGAATCGCCCGTAGAAGGCGCGTAGGGTCGTCCTGGCATCCCGGGTCAGCGCCAGATTCACGCCCAGCCTCGGAGAAAAGACGCTCCAGCTATAAAGGAAGCCCCGGCCCTCGATGGTATTTCCGGTTGCGCTCCCGAGAGCGTCGTACTCGGGAACCTCGGGGTTCTCGGCCCGACTGTAATCGAACCGAGCACCCAGATTGACGGTCAAACGATCGCCCACTCGCACGCTGTCTTCGGCAAAAACCCCCAGGCTGTCGAAGGCTCCGCCATAGCTGTAGGTGTCGCGATACCGCGCGATGAAAGGCTGGCCGTCGTAGTCGAGGTAATGGGCGCCGCCGGGATACGCGTAGTAGCCCTGGCTTTCGGCGGTGATGAACTGGACTCCGAACTGGAAATCGTGATCGCTTTCGAGAAAGTCCGCGGCATACCGGCTCAGCTTCGCTCGGACGTCGGTCTTCCTCTCGCTGGTGTCGCCGAAGTACAGGGCGCCGCCGCTGAAGACGCCCGTTGCGATGTCGAGGCGCGCCGCAAGAGTCTTGCTGCCGTTCATGGGGGTGAGGCCGGAAGTGAAGGAGGAGGTGGATGCGCGCAGCTCCCACAAGGTGTTCGCATCGGACGCGTACGTCAAGTGTGCCAGCGTGGCGGCGGGACTGTCCCCGGATTGGATGGCCGTGGTCTCGAACGGGATGAACGCACTGGGAGTGCGGTCGGGAACGGACCAGCGGTTGTAGTGCATCGAGGACATCAGTTTCAGCCGCGGCGTCATTTGCCAGGTGAGCTTGCCCGACGCGCCGTCGATCTTGTTCTCCGATGGGAAGCCAGGGTCGGCTCCCGGCGGGGAGCTGAAATCCCACTGGATATTGAATCCTCCAAAGAACCACGCCCGATCTTTGGCGATCGGACCTCCCACGTACGCGCTGAAATCCCGATACAGATCCCTCTCGAAGCCGCTCTCGCCTTCCGGGCAGTTGCATTCCTCGAGGATGGGCTCGCTGGTGAGGGACGCCCACTGGCCGTAGTAGGAAGCATCGACGCGGAAACGGTCCCCGCCCTGCCGCGTGACCACGTTGAGGACGCCTCCCTGGAGGTTTCCGTATTCCGCGGAAGCGCCGAACGCCTGGATCTCGATTTCCTCCACGGTGTCAGGACCGGGGCTCGGCCGCGCGATTCCATACCGAGGGGAGGTGATGTCGGTGCCGTCCAGAAGATACGTGCTTTCATTGATCCCCGCACCCAACACCGAGAGGTTGCGCTGCCGGGTGCTGGGTGAGGTCGCGGAGACGCCAGGCGCCGATTTGATCAGATCGAACACGCTGAACCTCGGAACCGGCGTATTTCGGATGGATACGGAGTCGTAGTTGGTGCCGACCCCGGACTCTCTGGTATCGATCATGGGGCCCTGGCCGGATACGAGGATCGACTCGGTGAAGGACTCGAGCTTCAGCGTCACGTTCCTCTCCAAGGTCCCGCCCACCTGGATTCGAATTCCGTCCTCCCGGTAAGGTGCAAAACCATCGGCGCGAATCGTCAGGTCATAAAGACCGGGCGTAAGCCCCAGGAATCGGAACTGTCCCTTGCGGTTTGTCTCCGCGCTCAGAGACCCACCGAGAAGAGCGGGGGAAGCGAGGATTGCCATAACGCTCGGGAGGGGCGCACGCCTCTCGTCGACCACCGTTCCCCGAAGGCTTCCGGTGATGACTTGTGCGGGAGCGATTCGCGAGAGGGAGAATACGAAAACGAGCCAAAGGCAGGAACGGAGGCCGTTCATCCTGTAAATCGCAGAATAGCCATCGACGCCCAAGTCGTTCGCGCACCTCGCCGAGTGATTGCGGGTGGGATAGTAACTCCTGGAGGATGCGGCGTCGATCGTCGGCCGGTTGGATCCCCCGGCGATATCGAGATATCCTGCGTGCCACCTTCGTAAGCACAACCGGGCGCGCCAGATAGTCGCAGAGGGGGGAGCACGTCATTGGCCATCGAACTGCACCCGGCATCCGATGCTGGAGATACGCGCTATCGGTTTTCGAGGCCGGCGGCATGGGCTCTTCTCTCGATGTTCGCCATCACGCTCGCTGCCCCGATCGCCGCCCAGGAGGAGCCCAAGCGGATCCTCGTCCTCTACTCGTTCGGCCGGGAGTATTTCGAGGGGTTCGGTCTTGGGCTCCGAACGGAGCTTGCCAGGCTTGCGGACGGAGCCGGTGGAGTTATTCGAGGTTTCCCTCGAGACGGCGCGGTTCCCGGAGACGACGGCCGAAGGCCCGTTCGTCGACTACCTCCACGCCCTCTTCGCCGAGCGTCATCTGGATCTGGTGATCGCGGTGGCCGGACCCGCGGCAAGGTTTTGCGTGAAGTATCGAGAAGATCTCTTCCCCTCGACACCGATGGTGCTCGGCGGTCTCGAGAGACGGATCCTGAGGAATACCTCATCCGCGCCCCTTACGACCGCCGTTCCGCTGGTCATCGATTTCACGTTGGCCATCGAGAACATCCTGCAGGTCGCTCCTGAAACCACCGAAATCGCCGTGGTCCTGGGAGGCTCGGCCATCAGCCAATTCTGGCTCGAGGAGACTCAGCGAGAGTTCCAGAGCTTCTCGGACCGGGTCCGTTTCCGCTGGCTTCATGGCCTCTCTCTCGAGGAATTGAAGGCGCAAGTGGCGGCTCTTCCGCCGCAGGCGGCCATTCTCTTCGGCGAGTACGGCGACAACGCGGGCGACGTAAAAGGCGCGGACCATCCGATCGCGAGCCTTCACGCTGTTGCCAGCGCTCCCATCTTCGGCATGTTCGATACCCAGATGGGCAAGGGTATCGTCGGCGGTCCGCTCGTTTCGGAGCTCGAGTCGAGCCGCCAGACGGCTTCGACGGCCCTCCGGATACTGAGCGGAGTGGCTCCTGCCAACATGGGGGAGGTGCCGGTGACCGCGGGGATTCCGGTCTACGACTTTCGAGAGCTCGAGCGATGGGGCATAGAGGAGTCGCTCCTTCCCCTGGGGAGCACGGTCCTGTTCCGGCCAGAATCGTTGTGGAGCCAGTACCGCGTGCCTCTCACCATCGGCTTCGGTTTGGTGGGTTTGCAGACGGCCCTCATCGGCGGACTCCTTTTTCACCGTTACGGACGTCGAGTCGCCGAGGACGAGGTCCGCGGGCTCGCGCATCGCCTTCTCACGGCGCACGAGGACGAGAGGCGGCGGCTCGCGAGAGAGCTCCACGACGACCTCAGCCAGCGGCTCGCCCGGCTCTCGATCGACGCCGCCCGGGTGGAGCGGTCGCTCTCCCCCTCGGCGGAGAAGAGACTCAGCGAAGACGATGCGATCGGATCTTTCGCGTCTGAGCGATGACGTGCACGACCTCGCCTACCAGCTCCATCCCTCGGTGCTGGACGACCTCGGGTTGAACGAAGCGCTGAACGTCGAGTGCGAGCAATTCGCACGGAGGGAGTCGATTCCTGCTCGACTGACGAGATTCGAGGCTCCCTAGGAGCTACCCCCCGACGTCGCGGTCTGCCTCTTCCGCATCGCCCAGGAGGCGCTCCGCAACGCGGCCCGGCATTCCCGCGCGAGAGGGGTGAGTCTCGCGGTCACCACGAGGAACGGCAGCGTGCGCATGACGGTGAGCGACGACGGAGTCGGCTTCGTGCCGGCGCAGCGGCGGCCGAGGAGCCTTGGGCATGCGAGCATGAGGGAGAGAGCTCGACTGGTGGGCGGAGAAGTCGAGGTCGAGAGCGCTCCCGGGCGCGGCACCACCGTCCACGTCGCGGTGCCGCTGAAGCGAGGCACGTCGTGAGCCGCCCGCGAATCCTGTTGGCCGACGATCATCGGATCGTGGCCGAAGGTCTGAAGGAGCTCCTCCTCCCCGAGTTCGAGCTCCTTTCGATCGTCGAGGACGGCCGGGCGCTGGTGGAAGAGGCGAAAAAGCTGCGGCCCGACGTGATCGTGGCGGACATCACCATGCCCCATCTGAACGGGATCGACGCACTCGCCCAGTTGAAGAAGAACGACCCGCGCGTCAAAGTCGTCTTCCTGACCATGCATCGGGAGGTCGCCTACGCGAGACGCGCGCTCGAGGCGGGAGCCTATGGCTTCGTCTTGAAACACTCGGCCCCCGACGAGCTGGTGATGGCGATTCGCGCGGCCCTGAACGGTCAGACGTACATCACTCCGGCTCTCGCCGGAGACGTTCTCGCTTCGATCCAGAACAACCCCGGCTCCTCGAACGACCCGGTGTCGTCGCTCACCCCCCGCCAGAGGGAGATCCTGCAGCTTCTGGCCGAGGGCAAGACGGCGAAAGAGATCGCAACCATCCTCGGGATCTCGACCCGTACGGTGGAGTTTCACAAGTACGAGATGATGCAGTCGACCGGCATTCAAACCAGCGCCGAGCTCGTCCATTTCGCCATAAAGCACGGTGTAGTGGAGATCTGACGCTCGTCTCCCCGTAAATCCACCTCTCCAGCCTGGTAATTTTACGAGTTCCCGGAGCGAGCTCCGTCCGATACCCTTTCGCAATTCCATTGCGGTCATTTCTCAAGCGCGCACGAAAGGAAGGGAACCATGAAAGTCTCGAAATCATGGGGAGCGGGCTCGTTCGGGCTGGCGCTCCTGCTAGCGGCGGCTTTTTCTGCGCGAACCGCGGGGGCGCAGCTCATCTTCGGCTCCGATCCCGAGGGGGTGAAGAAGACCGACAACCTGATCAAGAAGGCGGAGGGCCTGGTCAAGGCAACGACGTCCGCCCGGGAGCAGATCGGGAAGACGCTCGATACCTACAACTCCATCTGGGCCGACGACACCAAGGACGTCAAAAAAGTGTACAAGTCGGTCGAGGGCGAAATGAAGAAGACCGAGGAGAAGCGGGAGGACGTAAAAAAGCAGCTGGACGAGATGAAAGTCGAAGCGGACGCGTACTTCGCGAGCTGGAAGGCGAGCCTTGCGAAGATCTCAAACGCGGACTTGCGCAAGCAAAGCGAAGCTCGCATGGGGGAAACGAAGGCCAAGTTCGACGGCATCCACGGCTCGATTGCCGAGGCCCGGCAGGCGTATGAGCCCTTCATCACCAGCGTGAAAGACCAGTACACCTACCTCGGACACGACCTGAACCCGAGCGGCATCGCGAGCTTGAAACCCGAGCGGGACAAGCTCAACGTCACGGCGAAGGAGTTGTTCGGGAAGATCGACGCAAGTACCAAGAAAGCCACCGAGTACATCAATTCGATAAAAGCGGCCCGGCCTGTGTCCTAGCCTTCTTCCGCAAGAGCTCCGGTCCGGTCGACTCCTCGGCCGGAGCTCTTCTTCTGCTCCAGCGGTTCCTCTTGTCACCCCTTGGCCTTCCACCTTCGGCTCACGCCCGACTTCTTTTGGCAACTTATAGTCTCGTCCCAACGCCAGGCTCGTAAATTCTTCTCCTCCGCCTCGTACTTTTACGAGTTCCCTGCGCGGCCTCCCTCCTTATACCTTCCGCTGCGATGACCCTCCGGAGAATCGCAGCGACCCCTCCTCGTCAGCGGGTGTTCTGTCGTTCGCACTCGCAGGCATCGCGGCGATTGCACAGTTTTCGGTAGGCAGGCGAATTGCAGTCAGCTCGAGCGTTCGAAAGGGAGTCATCGCGGTCCGGGCTGGACTTGGTCGGAAGGCGCGGCACTACATACCTGCGTCTTAGGTGCCTGGCGAGCCTCGCCATGGTCATGGCTTGCACCACGGTCTCTTTGTGGGCGGAGCAGAACCAATCGGAGCGCGCCGGCCCGGAGGCGAAACCAGAGGTCAAGTCCTCCAAAGACCCCAAGGCGCACCCACCGCGTGAGTCCAACATCGCCGTAACCGGAGGACGGGGACTCATTCGGGCGGCTTCTCCGTACACACTCGGGTCCGGGGAGCTTGTCGCCAGCTCCTACGTCGTCAATTTCGATCGCAACCCTGGAGACATCGACTTCTTCGATTTTCCGATCGGGTTCACGCTGGGGCTGCCGAAGGGTACCGAGTTTTTTTTCAGCTTCAGCCCGACGCTGCGAACGAACAGCGTCGGGCAGGATCCGGTCGGCTATCCGGTGCCGCCGCTCGATCTCTTCGTGGACATCTACCCGAACGACGCGACGCGGCCCCAGCCCTATTTCATGCACGACCAGGAGGCGCCGTACAAGACCTATTTCGTTCCGAACGTCGTAATCGATCCGCCGGGACACGGCGCCTTCGCGTCGTCGACGGGCGACATCGTGATCGGAGGCAAGATCGAGCTCACATCCGAGGAGCGTGACGACTCGTTCGGCTTCGGCGTTCGAGGCTATGCGCAGATCCCGACCGAAACGCCCACGTTCAACACGTTCGAGACCACGGACGAATGGCACAAGTACGCTGGTGTCTCCGGCGAGACCGACTTCGGGGTCGATCTCCTGTTCGCCAAGAAGTTCTGGATCACGGAGCTTCTGTTCAACGTCGGCTACAAGCTCGTGGGCGATCCCGATCGGGGGCTGCGGATTCAATACGTGGACTCCTCGAGAACGAGCCCCGAGGAATTTCTGGTGGGCGAGCCGGTCGAGACCGAGCTGAACCTTCACGATCAGGTGTTTCTGACCGCCGGGACGTCGCTTCCCGCGTTCTCGGTGAAGGGCAACCAGGTTTGGCTCCTGGGCGAGTTTACGTACACCCGCTACGTGGGGACCGGGATCGTCGAGAGGCTGGTGCATCCAGCGGAAGCGCGTCTCGCCCTCCAGTTCGACTTCCCCTGGTATCGGGATGTGGCCATCGGCATGGGCTGGCAGATTCTGTTCAACGATGCCGGTGACGGGGACCAGCGGTTCTCGAACCTGACGAGTGCCGAGGGATTCGGCGACATCAATTTCAGCGAGCTCGTCGACCCCGCCCTTTCGGAGGAGGTGCAGACATTCCTTGCCGGGCGCGGCGCGACGTTCTCCGATAACAGCAGCAGGGTCTTTTCGACGAACAATCCGGCATTCGACTCCTGGCGGAACATTCCGACGGGGCCGATGACGATCATCGGCCAGGGGGGGGGCAATTGGGTCGGCTATCTCCTGTGGCGCGTGGGCTCCTTGTGGTGAAAACGATGTTGGAACGCCTGGTCCTCGCCGCGGCGCTCTGTGCCGTCGCCTTCGACGCGCTCGCTCTCGACGACCCGACGACCCCGCGAAAGCCGCCGATGGTCAGCCGGTCGTCGCCGAATCCACGATGCACCGCGGCGAGATGGAGCTCGCCGCCATCACCGGATTCGGTTTCGCCCACGACCTCTGGGAAGGTGAGCCCGGCGTCCGGTTCCTGGCGTTCGGCGCTCGTTTCGGATACGTCCTCAGCGGGCCGAAAGGGCCCGGCTTTCTCAGGGGCAATCTCGAGGTGGCGGGAGAGATCCTGCCGGCGTTTATGGTGGATCCGGGCGACACGACCTACGGCGCAGCCATGACGCTTCTCGGGCGTCACTTCTTCATGCCGGAGTCCGGATGGAGACCGTATGCCGTTCTCGGAATCGGAGCATTGGGAACCCTGGAGCGCATACCCCTCGACACCGCGAGCTTCAACTTCACGACACAGGCGGGCATGGGAATGCGGTTCGATTTCCGCGGCAAGCTCGCGTTCTATGCGGAGTATCGCATCCATCACATCTCCGCCGGCCACAAGACAGCGGTCGAGAATCCCGGGATCAACTCGAGCTATGTGCAGTTCAGCGCCAGCGTCTACCGCTGGTGACGATGGAGGTTGTGATGAGCTACGCGAGCCTTCCGATGCCGGGGGACGGGCACGCAGGGAAAGATGACAGTCTCGTCCCCGCAAACGAATCGAAGGTTCACACGGGTGCCAACGGCGGATTCACCCTCAGCGCCGGAGAGCATCGAATCCCTCACTGAGGGTGCAACGAAAGAGAGAAGAAGATGACGTTACTCAAGGAACACGACGGTCCGCGTTATTGCAATGGCAGCGTCCGCGCTCAGCCTGACGGTGTTTGCCTCCGGCCAGGCCACAGCGACAAAAGAGAAGGTGCCAGGCACTCCCAAGTACACAACCAGTCAATTGAAGGGAGAGGTGACCTACATCAAGGGCGACGACCTCATCGCCAAGATGATCCCGACCGGGGAATACCGGCTCTTCCATCTGAAGCCCGGCAAAACAGCTACGATCGACGGAAAGGTGATGCCTCTCAACAAGGTCAAGACCGGCACGGTGCTGACCGCGCATGTGACCGTCACCGAACGGGAGATTGTGGACCGGACGGTCACGACCCTGAAAGGCACCGTTTGGTATGCCACGCCGACCTCGGTCATCTTGACCCTCGAGAACGGCGAGAATCGGCAGTACGAAGTACCGCAGGGGCTCAAGTTCAACGTAGATGGCCAGATGAAAGAAGCGATGGAGCTGAAGCCTGGCCAGAACGTCACGGCGACCAAGATCGTGGAAGCGCCGTACACCGAGGTCAGAGAGGACAACGTCGTCACGGGCGTGGGCCCGAAGACGTAGCGTTCGCCCGCGGCGAAATCTGCTGGTGCTGCTCAGCGAAGGGAGAGTTCAGTCTCTCCGAAGAGCGGGATTCGCTAGCTCCCGGAAATGTCCCGGGGCGCACCAGTAGAACGGAGAGGGGAGCCTGCGTAAGCGGGCGGTCGACGCGCACCCGGCCCGGCGGCGCGGCCGGGGCCGGGTGCGACGACCGGAGCAGTGAGCGGGGCGTCTAAACTCGGGCTCGTAAATTCTCCCTGCTCCGCCTCGTAGTTTTACCAGTTCCCGGTGCGGCCGCCCCCACTTACAATCCGTCGCGATCGGCCTTGGCGGGAGTCGCAGCGGCTTCCTCGTGAGTGGGTGATCTTCCGCTCGTGCTCGCAGACAATCGCGGATTCGGTGAGGCACACGAATTACCGTTAGCTCGAGTATTGGAAAGGAGTCATCGCCATGGAAACGCCGCTGACTTCGGAGGGCGGGCTCGCCGTCTCGGTGGTGCTCTGCTAGTGCTAGGCCGCCCGCGCGAGCGAGTGAGTCGCCGGGGAGCCCGAGGCCGTGGGTGCCTCAGCGCGCTGAGAAGAGCGAGGCGAGCTGTGAGGGTCGCTGCCGTTGCCTGGCTTCTGACCGCGGTCTACTACTTCTACCAGTACGCGCTTCGCTCGGCGCCAGGCGTCATGATGCCGCAGTTGTCCGAGGCCTTTGGCCTCGGGCCGCTCGGCGTCGCCTCCATCGTCGGCCTCTTCTACTACGGGTATTCTCCCTTCAGTTTGGTCGCCGGGGCGGCCATGGACCGATTGGGGCCGAGGAAACTCCTGCCGGCGGCAGCGGCGGTGGTGGGCGTCGGCGCCCTGCTGTTTGCCACTGGTAGCAGCGAAGTCGCGAGCGTCGGAAGATTTCTTCAGGGAGCCGGAGGAGTCTTCGCCCTCGTAGGCGCGATCTACATCGCGACCACGAGCTTTCCGCCCTCCCGTGCCGCGACATTGATCGGGGCGACTCAGATGTTCGGCATGGCGGGAGGCTCCGCGGGGCAATTCGTAGTGGGGCCACTGATCGGTCGAGGACTCTCCTGGCAGTCCTTCTGGACGGGAATGGGGATCCTCGGACTTGCGATCGGAGCGACTCTCTTCTTTCTCCTGCCGAAGGACGCGAACACCGAGCTCATCGGGGAACTGGTTCAGGCAGCGCGATGAAAGCTTTCGGCACCGTGTTCCGGAATCCGCAGTCGATCCTGTGCGGCTTGATCGCAGGGCTCCTCTTCATCCCGACGACCATCTTCGACATGGTGTGGGGGGTGCGGTATCTCCAGGAAGCCCGCGACATCGACTACGCGACGGCGGTTTTGCGCTCTTCGACGGTTCCCTTCGGCTGGATTCTCGGCTGCCCGCTGCTCGGCTTCCTTTCGGATCGACTCGGGCGGCGAAAACCGGTGATTCTCGGTGGAGCGGCGGTGCTTCTCGCCTGCATGGCGTTCATCCTCTACGGCCCTTCGAACGTCTTCCCCCCGTACGTCCTCGGCCTCGTGGCGGGGCTGGCCTCGGGTGCCGCGATGCTCACGTATACCGTCATCAAAGAGGCGAATCCTCCGGAGTTCGGGGGCACCGCGACCGGAGTCGTCAACTTTCTTGAACTTCACGTTCAGCGCGCTTCTGGGTCCTGTCTTCGCCGGTCTCCTGCAGGAGGCGTCCGATGGCGCCACGTCGATGGAGCTTGCGCAATACCAGACCGCGTTCGCGCCCATGCTGTATGGTGTGGGCATCGCCTTCGTCCTCGCTCTTCTGTTGAAGGAGACTGGACCCTCGCGAGCGCGCACGAAACTGAAGGAGGCTTCGCAATGAAACAAGAGCCGGGGACCGGAAAGTACGAACGACTCCTCGAGAGGTGCCTCAGCCTCGAGCCGGTTCCGACCGCGGTCGCTCACCCCTGCGAGGCATCGGCGCTCTCCGGGGCCGTCGAGGCGGCGAGGAAGAGGCTCATCGTGCCCATCCTGGTGGGTCCGGCCGATGAGATCGCGGAGACCGCCCGCTCCGCGAAGATCGATCTCGGCGACATCCGGATCGTGGACGTTCCCGACAGCCACGCGTCTGCGGCGAGCGCGGTCGAGCTCGTCCGCGAAGGGCGAGGCGGAGCTCCTGATGAAAGGAAGCCTCCACACGGACGAGCTGATGGCGGCCGTCGTCTCCCGCGAAGGAGGACTGCGCACCGCGCGGCGCATCAGCCACGTGTTCGTGATGGATGTGCCCACGTATCACAAGGTGCTGATCGTCACCGACGGCGCGATCAATATCGCTCCGACTCTGGAAGACAAGGTGGACATCTGCCAGAACGCCATCGATCTCGCGATCGCTCTCGGACTCGAGAAACCCAAGGTCGCGATCCTGGCCGCGGTCGAGACCGTGACCTCGAAGATGCCCGCCACCATCGATGCCGCCGCGCTGTGCAAGATGGCCGATCGAGGGCAGATCAAGGGCGGCATCCTCGACGGGCCGCTCGCGTTCGACAACGCCATCAGCCGGGAAGCGGCGGAGACGAAAGGCATCCATTCGGAGGTCGCCGGCGATCCCGACATTCTGCTCGCGCCGGACCTCGAAGCCGGGAAACATCCTGGCGAAGCAGCTCAGCTTCCTCGCGAATGCCGACAGCGCCGGGCTCGTGCTCGGAGCCAGAGTTCCGATCATCCTCACCAGCCGGGCCGACAGCGTGCGGTCCCGGATCGCCAGCTGCGCTGTCGCCATGCTGGCGGCGCATGCGCGTCGCCAGGCGATATCCAAAGGCGGAAAGGGTTGAGTCATGCCGGAGAAAAAACGCATCACGGTCGACGGCAACGAAGGCGCGGCCTCGGTCGCTTTTCGCGTGAGCGAGGCGATCGCGATCTTTCCCATCACGCCCAGCTCGACGATGGCCGAGCTCTGCGACGAGTGGGCGAGCAAGGGCAAGACGAACCTCTGGGGTGTCATCCCGGAGATGGCCGAGATGCAGTCGGAAGGCGGCGCGGCGGGGGCGGTCCATGGCGCGCTCCAGGCCGGCGCGCTCTCGACGACCTTCACCGCCTCTCAGGGCCTCCTCCTGATGATCCCGAACATGTACAAGATCGCGGGGGAGCTCTCGCCCTTCACCATGCACGTGACCGCCCGGGCGCTCGCGACGCACGCGCTTTCGATCTTCGGCGATCACTCGGACGTGATGGCCTGCCGCCAGACGGGCTTCGCTCTTCTATGCTCGAACTCGGTCCAGGAAGCGCACGACCTCGCGGCGATCGCTCACGCCGCGACCCTCGAGTCGCGCATTCCCTTCATCCATTTCTTCGACGGCTTCCGCACCTCGCACGAGGTCGCGAAGATCGAGGAGATCTCCGATGACGACCTGCGGAGCCTTATCTCCGAGGAAGCCATAAAGGCCCACCGGAAGCGCGCCCTCACTCCCGACCGGCCCGTGCTCCGCGGCACGGCCCAGAACCCCGACGTGTTCTTTCAGGCCCGCGAGGCCGCGAACTCCTTCTACGACAACTGTCCCGGGATCGTCGAGCGCTCGATGGCCCGCTTCGCGGAGCGAACGGGCCGCCGCTACGGTCTTTTCGAGTACTCGGGCGACCCGAACGCCGAACGCGTGATCGTGATCATGGGCTCGGGGGCGGAGACGGTCGAAGAGACGGTGGAGCATCTTTCCGGGCGCGGCGAGAAAGTCGGCGTTCTCAAGGTGCGGCTCTACCGTCCGTTCTCGCGAGCGGCGTTTCTGGCCGCGCTTCCGACGAGCGCGAAAGCCCTCGCCGTGCTCGATCGGACCAAGGAGCCGGGCGCCCCGGGCGATCCTCTCTACCTCGACGTCATGACCGCGCTCGGAGAGGCGCGTGCCGACGGAGAATCTCCTTTCAAGGTCGAGCCGCGCGTCATCGCCGGCCGCTACGGGCTCTCGTCGAAGGAATTCACCCCGGCGATGGTGAAGGCGGTCTTCGACGAGCTCGACAAGAAGTCTCCCCGCCGGCACTTCACCCTCGGAATCATCGACGACGTCACGCACACCTCGCTTCCGTGGGACTCCTCGTTCCGGACCGAAGGGGAGGATGTCTCCACCTCGCTCTTCTATGGTCTCGGCGCGGACGGCACGGTCGGCGCCAACAAGAACTCCATCAAGATCATCGGCCAGGAGACCGATCGGTACGTTCAGGGCTACTTTGTCTACGACTCGAAGAAGTCGGGTGCGATCACCGTCTCCCACCTGCGCTCGAGCCCGCGTCCCATCCGCTCCGCCTATCTCGTGGACCACGCGAGCTTCGTCGCCTGCCATCAGTTCGAGTTCGTGGACAAGATCGACGTGCTCGAGCACGCCGCTCCGGGCGCCATCTTTCTTCTGAACGCCCCGGGCGCCGCCGACACCGTCTGGGATCGCCTGCCGCGGGAGATGCAGGAGCAGATGGTCGAAAAGCGCATCCGCTTCTTCGCCATCGACGCCTACGCCCTCGCGAAGGAAGTGGGAATGGGCGGCCGCATCAACACCATCATGCAGACCTGCTTCTTCGGGATTTCCGGAATTCTTCCGCGCGAGGAAGCGATCGCCCACATCAAGAAGTCCATCGAGAAGTCCTACGGCAAGCGCGGTCCCGAAGTGGTGCGCCGGAACTGCGAGGTGGTGGACCAGGCCCTCGCCCAACTTCACGAGATTCCGGTGCCGAAGAAGGCGAGCGCCACGCGCACGCGTCCGCCCCTCGTCTCCGAGCGGGCGCCGGACTTCGTGCAGAAGGTCACGGCGGTGATGCTGGCGGGGAAGGGCGACCTCCTGCCGGTCTCCGCCTTTACCGTCGACGGCACCTGGCCGGTAGGAACGGCGAAGTGGGAGAAGCGGAACCTCGCTCTCGAGATTCCGGTCTGGGACTCGAAGGTCTGCATCCAGTGCAACCAGTGCGCGCTCGTCTGCCCGCATGCCGCGATCCGCGCCAAGGTATACGACGAGTCGGCGCTCGACGGCGGGCCTCTGACCTTCAAGTCGACGGCCTACAGGGGCTCTGAGTACAAAGGGAAGGCGTTCACGATTCAGGTGGCGCCCGAGGATTGCACGGGCTGCAACCTCTGCGTCAACGTCTGCCCCGCGAAGGATCGGACCAATCCGAAGCACAAAGCCATCAACATGGAGCCCCAGGCTCCGCTGCGCGAAGCCGAGCGCGCCAACTACGACTTCTTCCTGAATCTCCCCGAGCTCGCGCGGACGGACGTCGTGCGGCTCGACCACAAGGGCTCGCAGTTCCTCGAGCCTCTCTTCGAGTACTCCGGGGCCTGCAACGGCTGCGGCGAGACTCCTTATCTCAAGATGCTCACCCAGCTCTTCGGCGACCGGCTGCTGATCGCGAACGCGACCGGCTGCTCTTCGATCTACGGCGGCAATCTTCCGACGACCCCGTACACGACGAACCGCGACGGCAGGGGACCGGCCTGGTCGAACTCGCTTTTCGAAGACAACGCGGAGTTCGGATTCGGATTCCGTCTCGCCCTCGACGCTCACGTCGCCGCCGCCCGTGGTCCTCGTCGAGCGGCTGGCGCCGCAGATTGGAGATGTGCTCGCGAAGGAGCTCCTCGGCGCCGATCAGGCAAGCGAGGCGGGAATCGTCTCCCAGCGCGAGCGGGTCGAAGCTCTGCGTAAGAAGCTCTCGGCGCTCAAAGTTCCCGAGGCGCGGCGGCTCGAAGACCTCGCCGACTACCTGGTGAAGAAGAGCGTCTGGCTCGTGGGAGGCGACGGCTGGGCCTACGACATCGGCTACGGAGGGCTCGATCACGTGCTGGCGAGCCGTCGAAACGTCAACGTCCTGGTGCTGGACACCGAGGTCTATTCCAACACCGGAGGCCAGCAGTCGAAGGCGACGCCCCTCGGCGCCTCCGCCAAGTTTGCCGCCTCCGGGAAAGCCGTCGGAAAGAAAGACCTGGGTCTTCTCGCCAGCATGTATGGACACGTCTACGTCGCGCGCGTCGCCTTCGGCGCGAAGATGGCCCAGACCGCGCAGGCGTTTCTCGAGGCCGAAGCGTACGACGGGCCGTCTCTCATCGTCGCCTACAGCCACTGCATCGCGCACGGATACGACATGGCCCAGGGTGTCGCGCAGCAGAAGCTGGCGGTGGACTCGGGAGTCTGGCCGCTCTACCGCTTCGACCCCAAGCGTCTCGTCAAGGGCGAGCCGCCTCTCCACCTCGACTACGGTCCCCCCAAGGCGAAGGTCGCCGACTACATGAAGAACGAGTCGCGCTTCCGCGTGGTCGAGCGCGCCGCTCCCGACCGCTACAAACACTTCCTCGAGGAGGCTCAGGCCGCCGCGGAGCGGCGGTACGCCGTCTATCAGCAGCTCGCGGGAATCACCGTGCCGGTGCCGGCGGAAGAATCGCGGCGAAGAGCGAGGAGGAGGAGAGAAATGAATCTCGCCACGACCTATCTGGGAATTCGTCTGCCGCATCCCTTGATGGTGGGCTCAGGGCCTCTCACGGACGACCTCGACACCGTCAGGAAGCTCGAGGACGAGGGTGCTTCGGCTCTGGTGCTTCGGTCGCTGTTCGAGGAGGAGATCAAAGGCGAACAGATGTCCGCGTTCTTCGCCTCGGAAAGCCACGACGAATCTTTCGCCGAAGCCACGAGCTACTCTCCCGAGCCCGAGTCCGCCCTCGGTCCCGACGAATACCTCGAGCACCTCCGGCGGGTAAAGGCCGCGGTGAAGATTCCCGTCGCTCGCCTCCCTCAACGGCACGACTCCACGGCGGCTGGACCTCCTACGCCCGCCTCATGGAGCAGGCGGGGGCCGACGCCCTCGAGCTCGACCTCTACCATGCGGCAAGCGACCCCTCGACGAGCGGGGCCGAAGTCGAGCGGCAGATGCTCGCGACCGTTCGCGAAGTGAAGCGGGAGCTTCGCATTCCCGTCGCGGTCAAGCTCGCGCCCCTCTTCACCGCCTTCGGCCACTTCGCTCGTGAGCTCGACCAGTCGGGAGCGGACGGAATCGTGCTCTTCACGCGATTCCACAAAGTCGATATCGACGTCGTCGAGCTCGAAGTCATCCGCACGTTTCCGCTCTCCGACTCCTCCGACCTCGCTCTGAGGCTCCGGGGAGTCGCGGCGATCTCGGGCCGCGTCAAGGCGTCGCTCGCGGTCACCGGCGGAGTGCACACCGCCCTCGACGTGGTGAAGGCGACGATGGCGGGAGCCCACGCTACGCAGATGGTCTCGGCCCTCCTCCGAAATGGACCCCGGCATCTCGGCGCCGTCCGAAAGGACCTCGAAGCCTGGATGGGGGAGAACGAGTGGAGCTCCCTCGAGGAGATGCGCGGCAACATGGGCTTCTCCCGGATACCGGATCCCGCCGCCTACGAGCGGGCGAACTTTCGGATGGCGCTGAATGGATGACTACGCTCTCGTTCTGAACGCGGGCTCCTCGAGCCTGAAGTTCTGCGTGTACCGGCGGCCTGCGGCCGAGAGCTGGCGGCTCGAAGCGCGGGGACAGATCGAGGGCATCGGAACGTCGCCGCGACTCTCCGTCAAGGATGCCGCGGGCGAGAGACTGGCCGATCAGAAGCTGGATGCGACGGTGCGCGATGGGAAGAACGCACTCGACGCGCTCGCCGCCTGGCTTCGATCGAAGTACGGCGGCGCGCGGGTTCTCGGGGTCGGCCATCGCGTCGTCCACGGAGGGGCGCGCTACGCCCGACCGGTGGTCGTGACCCGGGAGGTCCTGAAGGAGCTCTACGAGTTGGTCCCTCTGGCTCCGCTCCATCAACCGTACAACCTCGCCGCCATCGAAGCGGTCTTCGAGCGTCTGCCGGACGTGCCGCAGGTCGCTTGCTTCGACACCGGCTTTCACCGCGGCCATGCCGCCGTTGCGGACCTGGTCCCGCTCCCGAGGGAGATTCGGGATTCCGGGGTGCAGCGCTACGGTTTCCATGGACTCTCCTACGAGTACATCGCTTCCGTCCTTCCGGAGGTAGCACCCGGAGATCGCGAAGAAGCGCGTCCTGGTCGCGCATCTCGGCAGCGGCGCGAGCCTCTGTGCTCTGAAAGAAGGAAAGAGCGTCGACAGCACTCTGGGCTTCACCGCGCTCGATGGACTCTGCATGGGGACCAGGCCGGGCGCCCTGGATCCCGGCGTCGTCCTCTATCTCTTCCAGAATCTGGGACTCTCCGCGAAAGACGTGGAGGGCATCCTCTACAAGAAGTCGGGCTTGCTCGGAATCTCTGGAATCAGCAACGACATGCGCGACCTCCTGGGCAAGAGCGAGCCCGAGGCGGTTCTCGCCGTGGAGTACTTCGTCTACCGCGCCGCGAAGGAGATCGGAGCCCTGGCCGCGGTCCTGCGCGGAATCGACGGCCTCGTCTTCACCGCCGGCATCGGTGAGAACTCCGCCGAGATCCGGGAACGAATCTGCGAAGCGTCCGCCTGGCTCGGCATCGAGCTCGATAGCGAGGCGAACGCGTCGCGGAGGTCCGCGGATATCCACGTCGCGAAGCAAGGTCTCGGCGTGGGTGATCCCGACGAACGAGGAGCTCATGATTGCCCGTCACACGGGCTCGCTCCTGGGACTGCGATAAGTGAATGAGGATGCGACTGATACACAAATTACACAAGGAGGATAGAGATGAGATCGAGAAACGGCATCATTGGCCATGCTGCTTGCCACCGCACTGTTTTTCGCCACCGAGTCATCCATCGCGCAGGACGAGGGCAAGACCGCAGCCGCTGAGCTCACCAAGAGCTCACAGGAGGCGTTGGCAAAACTGAATGGAAGCGCTCAACTGGCCAAGGTGCTGACACCGGAGGCGCACGCCATTCTCGTGTTTCCCAGCGTCAAGAAGGCCGGCCTCGGCGTTGGCGGTCAGTACGGAGAGGGAACGCTCCTGAAGGGCGGAAAGGCGGCCGCCTACTACAAGACAACCGGCGCGTCGTTCGGGCTCCAGGCTGGCGCCCAGCAATACGGCTACGCGATGTTTTTCATGAACGAGAAGGCTCTGGCGGAGCTCGACAATGCCAACGGCTTCGAGGTAGGTGTCGGACCGAGCATCGTGCTGGTCGACGAAGGTTTGGCGAAGACCACGACCACGAACACCCTCAAGGACGACATCTATGCGTTCGTCTTCGGTCAGGAGGGACTGATGGCGGGTCTCGGCATCCAGGGCAACAAGATCACGAAGATCAAGCCCAAGTAGAGCGATATCAGACGGACGCTCGCGGGCTCAGGAGCTCACCCGCGGCCGCGTCCGACGGAGCACCAACGCCAGGACCGCGAACGCCACCGATCCGATGAGGAGAAGCTGGACGGCCCGCCAGAATAGATGATCGACGGCCTCCCGCGACGCCCGGCGGAGATCCTCGACGGTTGCCGTCGAGAGCTTCTCGATCCGACCGAGGCTCTCTTCCGTCTCGGTTCCGAGGTCTTCGAAGCTCGTCCTCCGCAGCTCCTCGACCGCCGCGAGGATTGCCTCGCGCTCCGCGGTCACTGCCGCGAGAGTCGCGACCCGTTGCTCGTCGATCGAAGCGAGAATCGTCGCGCGCTCGCTCCGAACTGCGTCCAGCAGCAGGGCGCGCTCGGCGGCGAGGAGCTCGGGCGTGCTGGTCAGAAATCCCGCGGCGGCATCGACGTCCTCCTCGATCGAGATCAAATTTCTGTCCACCCCATCGAGATTGGCGAAGGGCTTCGCGACGAACTTGTGCTGGGACTCAATGAGCAGGATCTCGCCCTGCCATCGGACGATTTGCGGAAGCTGCTCCGCGTAGATCGTCATGCGGTCCGACAGATCCCGCGCCGTCTCGTCGATCTGAGCGACGGAGCGAAGGCCGTCCGCGTTCCACTCCGCGGCGGTGACCGACGAGGCCCGGCAGCCCCGCCGAGCGGCGGCCGAAAGAAAGGTCGCGGAGAGGGTTGTCGCGCACGAATTGTTCGATTTCTGGACGGACCGCGTCCGCGCGCTCTTTCCCGACGATAGACTGCACCAGCGCATCGATCTCGCGCTCGAGCCCATGGAACGCGTCGACTACCAGGGACTGGGATGAACCGAAGAGATCCCTCCCGTTCCCCTGGTCGAAAAAGCGAGCGATCCCCGCGGTGAGGGCCCAGGCGTCCGCGAGGGCCGCGATCGGGTCCCGTTGGAACAGGGCCGCTTGCATCGAGGTGACCGCGTTCACCTTGAGTCGAAGGGCCGCCTCCTGAACCGCCAGATCCGTCTCAGCCTCGATGACGCCATCGGCGGCGGTCACGGTCTCCGCCGTGAACCACCTCAGGTACTCGTGAAGGTGCACTCTCACCTGGGCGTTCGTCTGCTCGACGCCGATCTCGGTCATTCTCGCCGTGCGCGGGGGCGGCGCCGACGCGCAGCCGCCGATGCAGGTCGACGAGACACAGGATCAGGGTTGTTCGGTGCATGGTTCTCCTTCCTTCCATCCATCATTTCGAACGCCCTGCAGTGTTCGATGGAGGGATCCCCGGAAGTCTCCGCGTCATCGTGCCGAAGTGAGCCTCGCCGGTGTCCCCGGCGGACCCACGATCGACTGGTAGACCAGCGTTCGGAACTTGCGCTGAAGGTCCGAATTTCCGGCCGGGAGGAGCTGCACCATCACGAGAGCCACCAGCTTCTCCTCCGGATCGACCCAGTAGTTCGTGTGGTAGGCGCCGCCCCATCCGAAGGCACCCGGCGAGCCGTAGCGTCCGTTCGCCCCGAGGTCCTCGACGACGTCGAAGCCGAGCCCGAAGCCCATGCCCGCGTTGTTCTCCCAGGCCTCGGCGAAGAGCGTCCCGACGTGGTTCACCGTCATGAGCTCGACCGTCTTCGGGCTCAGAATCCGCACGCCGTCGATTTCGCCGCCGTTCAGAAGCGCCTGCAGGAAACGGCCGTAGTCGCGCGCCGTCGAGAGGAGGCCTGCCCCGCCCGAGTACGCGAGGCGCGGTCCGTCGACGTAATGGCCCTGGCCGGCCATGCCGTCGGGGGCGCGCTCGATACGGCCGTCATCCTTCGCGGCGTAAACGGCGGTGAGGCGCCCCTTCTGCGCGGGAGGCAGATAGAACTGCGTGTCCACCATCCCGAGAGGTCCGGTGATGCGCTTCTGGAAGAAATCGGCGAGCGTCACCCCTGAGACCTTCTCGACCACCACTCCCAGGATGTCGGTGTTGTAGCCGTAGACGTACTTTTCTCCCGGCTGCGCGTCCATGGGAAGGGCGGCCATTCGCTCGACGACCGCGGCCACGGGTTCCGAACGATCCGCAAAGTACCAGTGCTGGATTCCCGCCGCCTTCCACTGCGCCTCCGCCGCACCGTAGCCGTAGCCGACGCCCGCCGTGTGCGTCAGCAGGTCGCGGATGGTAATCTCGCGGCTGGCGGGAACAACACTCACCGGCGAGCCTTCGAGCGCTCCGGCCGGAGGAGCCACGGCCACGGTCGTCTTCTTGAAGGCCGGAATGAACTTCGAGACGGGATCGGCGAGACCGATCTTCCCCTCCTCGACCAGCATCATCACGGCGACACTGGTGAGGGCCTTCGTCTGAGAGGCGATCCGGAAGACGGAGTCCGTCTTCATGGGGGCTCCTGCCTCGATATCGGCTTTGCCGTAAGCCTCGAGGTGCACGACCTCGCCGCCTCGGGCGACGTAGGTGACGAGCCCCGCGACCCGTCCCTCGTCCACGTATTGCTGCATGGCCGCGCGGAGCCGCTCCAGGCGCTCGCTCGAGAGCCCGACCGACTCCGGTCGGACGTCCGGAGCCTCGAGTGGGAGTGCGGGGGAGACGAGGAGAAAAGCGGCGGAAGCAAGGACAATCAGGCGTCGAATCATGGGGTCCTCCGCGGATAACGAAGGAAGGATGCTATATCAGGTTTGCCCCCGACCTCACGGGTGCTCGTCCCACCGTTCACTCACCGCCGCGGATGTGGAGAAGAGCTGATTCCCGGGGGTGAGAGTGAATGCCCTCCCACTCGCCCGGTGGAAACAGGAATTACTGGAGGACGATCTGATCGTTCTCGAACAGGAGCTCTCCCTTCATGTGAGCTCCGGCGTATCCGCTTTCGTTTCCGATTGAGCCCATTCCGGCGCAGGACCTCTCCGATCGTACTCGCCACCGGCAGCGCGAGCTGCGGATAGTGCCGCTCCAAGAGCACGCGCAACTTTCGCGGTCCCCAGCGAGGGTGTTTCTTCCGGATCGCCAGGATCTTCTCCACCACGTCATCCGTGACCGCGTGGGGATGCGACAAGGGTGCTCGAGAGTGTTCTTCCAGTCCCGACACACCATCCGATTCGTAACGTGCGACCCACTTGTAGCCCGTCCTGCGGCTCACTCCGAATCGCTCGCACAGACAACTGAACGGCTCTGCCGCTTCCAGTTTCGACGCGATAAATCTCACTCGTTCATTCATGCCATTCGTCTCTTCCCATGGCATCTGTGACCTCCCTCCCACCCCAAGGGAGTGTCACCCATGTCGCCGGTCCGTTTTGTCACCTATGTACCCGGTCCGGACCATTTCCCTTGACAACTTTCTGGAGTGCCTTTTAGGAAAGGCCCGAATCCCGTCCAGAGTGTGCGCTGTTCGCGCCTGAAGGCGTTTTTTGCGGACGCGAACGCCATGGGAATCGGCGGCGTCATTCGATGCCGCAAACGTCCCGGGGAAGCGCGGCGATTGAGGAAAAAAACACCGTGCTATAGAGAAGTATGACTTCTGCAAAAGAATTTCATTCGATTTCCGATGATGAGCTACTCCGGCGTCTATCCGATCTCCTGTCACGGTCGCGCCGGGTCGAGGCCGATCTCGTCGCTCATATCGGCGAGGTTGACGAGAGGAGGTTGTATGCCAGGGAGGCCTGCTCGTCGATGTTCGCCTATGCCACCGACGTGCTGCACCTCTCGGAGCACGAAGCGTACGAGCGCATCACCGCGGCGCGAGCCTCACGGAGGTATCCGCTCCTTCTGGAAATGCTGCGCGACGGTCGCCTTCATCTGTCGGGCATTGGAAAGCTCGCTCCGCACCTGACGGAGGAGAACCACGGGGCCCTCCTCGCCCGAGCCGCGTACAGGAGCAAACGTCAGATTGAGGAGCTTCTGGCCGAGCTCTCGCCCCGGCCCGACGTGCCTTCCGTGATGCGAAAGCTGCCCGAGCGCCCTAGACGTGATGTTCCGACTCCGTCTGCGATGGAGAGGGGGGAACTCGGTCCGGACCGAGTCCCTGTTCTGACCACGCAGCAGTCGGGTCCGCTGCTTCCGCCTTCTCCGCCCCTTCGGGCCGTGGTCGAGCCCCTTTCGCCATCGAGGTACAAAATCCAGTTCACGGCGAGCGGGGAGCTTCGGCAGAAGCTGGAGCGGCTCCAGGACCTCATGGACTCCGACTTGGCGGCGGTCGTCGAGGCGGCGGTGACGGAGAAGCTCGAACGGCTCGAAGCGAAGCGTTTCGCCGAAACGAAGTCGCCGCGAAAAAACCTGGAGGAGACGGATACCTCGCCGAAGTCGCGCTACGTGCCGGCCGCGGTGCGACGCGTCGTGAGCCTGCGCGACGGGAACCAGTGCCGATTCGTGAGCGAGACCGGTAGACGCTGCCCCGAGCGGCGCGGTCTCGAGTTCCACCACGAGGAGCCGTTCGGCCGTGGAGGTGGCCACGACCCCGACAAGATCTCGCTCATGTGCAAGCGCCACAACATCTATTTCGCCGAGCGGGAGTATGGCAAAGAGGTGATGAAGAAATATCGGAGAAACGGTGAGGGCGTGTCCGAGTCCGCGCCCCCGTACGTCACCTTTAGAGCCGCGTTTGAGTTGGCTCCGAGCCCTTCGTGGTCACAACGAGGACAGCCGCGCCACGCGCGAACGACTAGGCTGGTCAGGAGGGAGGCCGAATCGCGAGACGCTTTCGCTCGATACCCAGCTTTTTCATCCGGTACTCGAGCGTGGTGGGCTTGAGGCCGAGAACGCGAGCCGCCCCGTGGCCACCGCTGATGCGCCATCCTGTTTGTCCGAGCACGTCGAGAATATGGCGGCGCTCGACCTCCTCCATCGTCATCGCCGGCTCCAACCGCTGCGGGGCCGCCACGCCATCGGGTAGCACCACACGAAGCGTCGGCTCCGTCCGTCAGAATCATCGACCGCTCGATGACATTGCGAAGTTCGCGGACGTTGCCCGGCCAGGGGTAGGTTCGAAGCGCCTCCATCGATTGACGCGGCACGTTCTCGATAACCTTACCGAGCTGCCGGCCAAGCTCCTTGATGAAGGCCCAGACGAGCGGCGGAATGTCCTCCCGACGTTCGCGTAGCGGCGGAATCTGAATGGGAAACACCTGCAGGCGGAAGAACAGGTCCTGGCGGAACCGATTCTCGCGCACCGCCTGACCGAGGTCGCGATTGGTGGCCGCAACCAAGCGGACATTGACCTTGACCGTTCGGCTGCTGCCCAGTCGCTCGAAGGTGCCGTTCTCCAGAACCCGCAGCAATTTGGCCTGCAACTCGAGCGGGAGCTCGCCGACCTCGTCGAGAAACAGCGTGCCGCCATCGGCGACCTCGAACCGTCCGCTCTCCCGAGTCAACGCACCCGTATAGGCACCCTTCTCGCGGCCGAACAGCTCGCTTTCGATCAGCGGCCCGGGCAACGCCGCGCAATTGACCCGGACCAGCAACCGTTCCTTCCGTTTGCTGGCCTGATGCAGCGCTTCGGCGAGCAGCTCCTTGCCCGTGCCCGTCTCGCCTGACAACAGCACCGTGGAATCGGTGGCGGCCACTCGCCTGACCTCGCGCAGCACGGCTTTCATCGCCACACTCTGCGCGACGATCCCGTCGTCGCCGGCGTCGGTCGCGAGCTCCTGGCGCAAGTACTGGTTGTCGAGCTCCAGCCGTTCTTTGAGCTGTGTGACCTCCGCGTAGGCGTTCTGCAGAGCGAGATCGGACCGCTTTCGTTCGAGCGCGTTCGCGAAGATGTGCGCCACGACCGAGAGCCGATCCCTCAGCACATCAGGCCACTCGCGCTCGTGCCGCAGCGTGCCAAATCCG
The DNA here is from genome assembly GCA_963820855.1 of uncultured Acidobacteriota bacterium. GTDB lineage: Bacteria > Acidobacteriota > Vicinamibacteria > Marinacidobacterales > SMYC01 > DAISKN01. The sequence goes on along the minus strand of CAWGBY010000022.1, from coordinate 1,049 downwards.
AGCGCACCCACGACGGATCCTCCCGCGGCCAGCGGGAACGACAGGTTCGACTTTGGGCCGTGCGTCTCGAGGAACTTGCGGTCGACCGCCGCTTCCGGCGGAAGCTCAGCAAGACTCGAGTAGGAGAAGGGGTTGCCTTCGAGGGTCTTGCGAAGGAGATACGGCAAGACCTCCTGTGGGATGAAAGGGGGAACGGGCTCGTATCCCGCGACCACCCAGTGGTGCGTGATCTCCAGATTTCGGCCATCGGCTGACCACTGAAACAGCGTGCTGCGATCGACGCCGAGGAATTCGACGAGCAATCGAAGCGCACCCGTGATCTCGGCATCCACGTTCGCGGGCGTCGGCGTTGACGAACCGCGTGGAGATGTCGGTGAGCAGCCGCTCGAAGACGCTGAGATCGAGGCCGGAAACAGAGTTCGGCATGAATATCTGATGAGCTGCTGCTGATTCTACTTCACGGCCCACTGGGAAAATCCCAGCATTCTGGGACGTCTCGAATCTAGGCGGCACACGTGCACGCGGGCCAATCAAGTCATTGCAGTGCAATGGCTTGCCGTGAATCGTCGCGTCCGATTCCGGCTGAGGCACGATCCTGCTGCAGATCCGCACAGATGATCCTGTCGACCGTCCGACTCGTGGTCGCGGAGCCGCAGAAGTCCGAGGTGCTTCGCATGCTGCGGGTTTTCATGGGGCACGCCACCGCCAAAGCGGGCTGCGCGGGATTCTCGCTCGCTCAGGACGTGGCCAACCCCGAGGCGTTGACCATCTGCGACCGGTGGGTGACCCGGGAAGACCTCGACGAGCATGTTCGCTCCGCTGAGTACCGACTCCTCCTGGCCGTCATCGACCTATCGGTGTCGCCTCCAGAGATCAGCTTCGACGACACTCGAACACATCGGTGGTCTTGATCTGGTGCAAGCGCTGCGAGCCCCGTGCACCCCGAGGGAGGACCGGACGTGATCGCGGCCAGACGCTGCGCGGCCGGTCGGGGTGATCGCGTGGTCCGCCTGGAATGCGACAGCCCCTCGTCAGCTGGTCATGGAGCA
>CAWGBY010000021.1:0-456456 GCA_963820855.1 uncultured Acidobacteriota bacterium | reverse complement strand
CACCACCGGCTACACCAACGCTTACCACCTCAGGCAATCTTGTTTGTGCAGGTACGAATGTCACGCTGACTTCAAGCGCTGCTCCCAACGGAGGAACCTACACCTGGCGCAAGAATGGAACGATTGATGGAACCCTGACCGGGTCAGAGCATAGTGCTCAACACCGCTGCCCAAAGTGGAAGCTACACCGTAACGGTTAGGGATGGCAACGCTCCGAATTGTACGAGTGCACAGAGTCTTGCCCAAGTTGTAACGATTCAAACCCCTCCGGCTACACCAACACTTTCAACATCCGGCAACCTTGTTTGTGCAGGCACGAATGTTACGTTGACTTCAAGTGCTGCTCCCAATGGAGGAACCTATACCTGGTACAAGAATGGAACGATTGACGGAACCCTTACCACGCAGAGCGTAGTGCTCAACACCGCTGCTCAAAGTGGAAGTTATACCGTAACGGTTAGGGATGGCAATGCTCCGAATTGTACGAGTGCGCAAAGTCTTGCCCAAGTGGTAACGATCCAAGCACCACCGGCTACACCAACCCTTACTACCTCAGGCAACCTTGTCTGTGCAGGCACGAATGTGACTTTAACATCCAGTGCTGCTCCCAATGGAGGCACCTATATCTGGTACAAGAATGGAACGCTTGACGGAACCCTTACCACTCAGAGCGTAGTGCTCAACACCGCTGCTCAAAGTGGAAGTTACACCGTAACAGTTAGGGATGGTAATGCTCCGAATTGTACGAGTGCGCAGAGCCTTGCCCAAGTGGTAACGATTCAAGCACCACCGGCTACACCAACCCTTACTACCTCAGGCAACCTGGTCTGTGCAGGCACGAATGTTACTTTAACATCCAGTGCTGCTCCCAATGGAGGCACCTATACCTGGTATAAGAATGGAACGCTTGACGGAACCCTTACCACTCAGAGCGTAGTGCTCAACACCGCCGCTCAAAGTGGAAGTTACACCGTAACAGTTAGGGATGGTAATGCTCCGAATTGTACGAGTGCGCAGAGTCTTGCCCAAGTGGTAACGATCCAAGCACCACCGGCTACACCAACCCTTACTACCTCAGGCAACCTGGTCTGTGCAGGCACGAATGTGACTTTAACATCCAGTGCTGCTCCCAATGGAGGCACATATATCTGGTATAAGAATGGAACGCTTGACGGAACCCTTACCACTCAGAGCGTAGTGCTCAACACCGCTGCCCAAAGTGGAAGTTATACGGTAACGGTTAGGGATGGCGAATGCTCCGAATTGTACGAGTGCGCAGAGTCTTGCCCAAGTGGTAACGATCCAAGCACCACCGGCTACACCAACCCTTACTACCTCAGGCAACCTGGTCTGTGCAGGCACGAATGTGACTTTAACATCCAGTGCTGCTCCCAATGGAGGTACCTATACCTGGTATAAGAATGGAACGCTTGACGGAACCCTTACCACTCAGAGCGTAGTGCTCAACACCGCTGCCCAAAGTGGAAGTTATACCGTAACAGTTAGGGATGGTAATGCTCCGAATTGTACGAGTGCACAGAGTCTTGCCCAAGTAGTAACGATTCAAGCACCACCGGCTACACCAACCCTTACAACCTCAGGCAACCTGGTCTGTGCAGGCACGAACGTGACTTTAACATCCAGTGCTGCTCCCAATGGAGGCACATATATCTGGTATAAGAATGGAACGCTTGACGGAACCCTTACCACTCAGAGCGTAGTGCTCAACACCGCTGCCCAAAGTGGAAGTTATACCGTAACAGTTACCGATGGCGCTGCTCCGAATTGTACGAGTGCACAGAGTCTTGCCCAAGTAGTAACGATTCAAACCCCTCCGGCTACACCAACACTTTCGACATCCGGCAACCTTGTTTGTGCAGGCACGAATGTCACGTTGACTTCAAGCGCAGCACCTAATGGAGGAACCTACACCTGGTATAAGAATGGAACGATCGACGCAACCCTGACCGCGCCAGACCGTCAGTGCTCAACACTGCTGCCCAAAGTGGAAGTTATACCGTAACAGTCACCGATGGCGCTGCTCCGAATTGTACGAGTGCACAGAGCCTTGCTCAGGTAGTAACGATTCAAACGCCTCCGGCTACACCTACACTTTCAACATCCGGCAACCTTGTTTGTGCAGGCACGAATGTTACTTTGACTTCAAGTGCTGCTCCCAATGGAGGAACCTATACCTGGTATAAGAACGGAACGATTGACGGAACCCTTACCACTCAGAGCGTAGTGCTCAACACTGCTGCCCAAAGTGGAAGTTATACCGTAACAGTCACCGATGGCGCTGCTCCGAATTGTACGAGTGCACAAAGCCTTGCCCAAGTAGTAACGATTCAAACCCCTCCGGCTACACCTACACTTTCAACCTCGGGCAACCTTGTTTGTGCAGGCACGAATGTTACTTTGACTTCAAGTGTTGCTCCCAATGGAGGAACCTATACCTGGTATAAGAATGGAACGCTTGACGGAACCCTTACCACTCAGAGCGTAGTGCTCAACACCGCTGCCCAAAGTGGAAGTTATACCGTAACAGTCACCGATGGCGCTGCTCCGAATTGTACGAGTGCACAAAGCCTTGCTCAAGTAGTAACGATTCAAACCCCTCCGGCTACACCAACACTTTCAACATCAGGCAACCTTGTTTGTGCAGGCACGAATGTTACTTTGACTTCAAGTGTTGCTCCCAATGGAGGAACCTACACCTGGTATAAGAATGGAACGATTGATGCAACCCTTACCGGACCAGACCGTAGTGCTCAACACTGCTGCCCAAAGTGGAAGTTACACCGTAACAGTCACCGATGGCGCTGCTCCGAATTGTACGAGTGCACAGAGCCTTGCCCAAGTAGTAACGATTCAAACCCCTCCGGCTACACCTACACTTTCAACATCAGGCAACCTTGTTTGCGCAGGTACGAATGTTACTTTGACTTCAAGCGCTGCTCCCAATGGAGGAACCTATACCTGGTATAAGAATGGAACGATCGATGCAACCCTGACCGCGCAGACCGTAGTGCTCAACACTGCTGCCCAAAGTGGAAGTTACACCGTAACAGTCACCGATGGCGCTGCTCCGAATTGTACGAGTGCACAAAGCCTTGCCCAAGTAGTAACGATTCAAACCCCTCCGGCTACACCAACACTTTCGACATCCGGCAACCTTGTTTGCGCAGGCACGAATGTTACGTTGACTTCAAGCGCTGCTCCCAATGGAGGAACCTACACCTGGTATAAGAATGGAACGATTGATGCAACCCTGACCAGGCCGAGCATAGTGCTCAACACTGCTGCCCAAAGTGGAAGCTACACCGTAACAGTCACCGATGGCGCTGCTCCGAATTGTACGAGTGCACAGAGCCTTGCCCAAGTAGTAACGATTCAAACACCTCCGGCTACACCAACACTTTCAACATCAGGCAACCTTGTTTGCGCAGGCACGAATGTGACTTTGACTTCGAGTGTTGCTCCCAATGGAGGAACCTACACCTGGTATAAGAATGGAACGCTTGACGGAACCCTGACCACTCAGAGCGTAGTGCTCAACACTGCTGCCCAAAGTGGAAGTTACACCGTAACAGTCACCGATGGCGCTGCTCCGAATTGTACGAGTGCACAGAGCCTTGCCCAAGTAGTAACGATTCAAACTCCTCCGGCTACACCAACACTTTCGACATCAGGCAACCTTGTTTGTGCAGGCACGAATGTTACGTTGACTTCAAGCGCTGCTCCCAATGGAGGAACCTACACCTGGTATAAGAATGGAACGATTGACGCAACCCTTACCACGCAGAGCGTAGTGCTCAACACTGCTGCCCAAAGTGGAAGTTATACCGTAACGGTTACCGATGGCGCTGCTCCGAATTGTACGAGTGCACAAAGTCTTGCCCAAGTAGTAACGATTCAAACACCACCGGCTACACCAACACTTTCAACCTCAGGCAACCTTGTTTGTGCAGGCACGAATGTTACTTTGACTTCAAGTGTTGCTCCCAATGGAGGAACCTACACCTGGTATAAGAATGGAACGATTGATGGAACCCTTACCACTCAGAGCGTAGTGCTCAACACTGCTGCCCAAAGTGGAAGTTATACCGTAACGGTTACCGATGGCGCTGCTCCGAATTGTACGAGTGCACAAAGTCTTGCCCAAGTAGTAACGATTCAAACCCCTCCGGCTACACCAACACTTTCAACCTCAGGCAACCTTGTTTGTGCAGGCACGAATGTTACTTTGACCTCGAGTATTGCTCCCAATGGAGGAACCTACACCTGGTATAAGAATGGAACGCTTGACGGAACCCTTACCACTCAGAGCGTAGTGCTCAACACTGCTGCCCAAAGTGGAAGTTATACCGTAACAGTCACCGATGGCGCTGCTCCGAATTGTACGAGTGCACAAAGCCTTGCTCAAGTAGTAACGATTCAAACTCCTCCGGCTACACCAACACTTTCAACCTCAGGCAACCTTGTTTGTGCAGGCACGAATGTGACTTTGACCTCAAGTGCTGCTCCCAATGGAGGAACCTATACCTGGTATAAGAATGGAACGCTTGACGGAACCCTTATCACTCAGAGCGTAGTGCTCAACACTGCTGCCCAAAGTGGAAGTTACACCGTAACGGTCACCGATGGCGCTGCTCCGAACTGTACGAGTGCACAAAGTCTTGCCCAGGTAGTAACGATTCAAACTCCTCCGGCTACACCTACACTTTCAACATCCGGCAACCTTGTTTGTGCAGGCACGAATGTTACTTTGACTTCAAGCGCTGCTCCCAATGGAGGAACCTACACCTGGTATAAGAATGGAACGATTGACGGAACCCTTACCGCGCCGAGCTGTAGTGCTCAACACTGCTGCCCAAAGTGGAAGTTATACCGTAACAGTCACCGATGGCGCTGCTCCGAATTGTACGAGTGCACAAAGCCTTGCCCAAGTAGTAACGATTCAAACACCACCGGCTACACCAACACTTTCGACATCAGGCAACCTTGTTTGCGCAGGCACGAATGTCACGTTGACTTCAAGTGCTGCTCCCAATGGAGGAACCTACACCTGGTATAAGAATGGAACGATTGACGCAACCCTTACCACGCAGAGCGTAGTGCTCAACACTGCTGCCCAAAGTGGAAGTTACACCGTAACAGTCACCGATGGCGCTGCTCCGAATTGTACGAGTGCACAAAGCCTTGCCCAAGTAGTAACGATTCAAACACCTCCGGCTACACCTACACTTTCGACATCCGGCAACCTTGTTTGCGTAGGCACGAACGTTACTTTGACTTCAAGTGTTGCTCCCAATGGAGGAACCTATACCTGGTATAAGAATGGAACGATTGATGCAACCCTGACCACGCAGAGTATCATATTGAACACCGCTGCCCAAAGTGGAAGTTATACCGTAACAGTCACCGATGGCGCTGCTCCGAATTGTACGAGTGCACAAAGTCTTGCCCAAGTAGTAACGATTCAAACACCACCGGCTACACCTACACTTTCGACATCCGGCAATCTTGTTTGCGCAGGCACGAATGTCACGTTGACTTCAAGTGCTGCTCCCAATGGAGGAACCTACACCTGGTATAAGAATGGAACGATTGATGCAACCCTGACCACGCAAAGTATCATATTGAGCGCCGCTGCCCAAAGTGGAAGTTACACCGTAACGGTTACCGATGGCGCTGCACCGAACTGTACGAGTGCACAAAGCCTTGCTCAAGTAGTAACGATTCAAACACCTCCGGCTACGCCAACACTTTCGACCTCCGGCAACTCTGTTTGCGTAGGCACGAATGTTACGTTGACTTCAAGTGCTGCTCCCAATGGAGGAACCTACACCTGGTATAAGAATGGAACGATTGACGCAACCCTGACCACGCAGAGCGTAGTGCTCAACACCGCTGCTCAAAGTGGAAGTTATACCGTAACAGTCACCGATGGCGCTGCTCCGAACTGTACAAGTGCACAAAGTCTTGCCCAAGTAGTAACGATTCAAACTCCTCCGGCTACACCTACACTTTCGACCTCCGGCAACCTTGTTTGCGTAGGCACGAATGTTACGTTGACTTCAAGCGCTGCTCCCAATGGAGGAACCTACACCTGGTATAAGAACGGAACGATTGATGCAACCCTGACCACGCAGAGTATTGTATTCAGCACCGCTGCCCAAAGTGGAAGTTACACCGTAACAGTCACTGATGGTGCTGCACCAAACTGTACGAGTGCACAAAGTCTTGCCCAAGTAGTCACGATTCAAACACCACCGGCTACACCAACACTTTCAACCTCAGGCAACCTTGTTTGTGCAGGTACGAATGTTACGTTGACTTCAAGTGCTGCTCCCAATGGAGGAACCTACACCTGGTATAAGAACGGAACGATTGATGCAACCCTGACCACGCAGAGTATCGTATTGAGCGCCGCGGCGCAAAGTGGAAGTTACACCGTAACAGTTACCGATGGCGCTGCTCCGAATTGTACGAGTGCACAAAGCCTTGCCCAAGTAGTAACGATTCAAACACCACCGACTACACCAACACTTTCAACATCCGGCAATCTTGTTTGTGCAGGCACGAACGTTACTTTGACTTCAAGTGCTGCTCCTAATGGAGGAACCTATACTTGGCGTAAGAACGGAACGCTTGACGCAACCCTTACCACGCAGAGTGTAGTGATCGAACACTGCTGCCCAAAGTGGAAGTTACACCGTAACGGTTACTGATGGCGCTGCTCCGAATTGTACGAGTGCACAAAGCCTTGCACAAGTAGTCACGATTCAAACACCACCGGCTACACCAACACTTTCAACATCCGGCAACCTTGTTTGTGCAGGCACGAACGTTACGTTGACTTCAAGCGCTGCTCCTAATGGAGGAACCTATACGTGGTGTAAGAACGGAACGATTGATGCAACGCTGACCAGGCCGACCGTAGTGCTCAACACTGCTGCTCAAAGTGGAAGTTATACCGTAACGGTCACCGATGGCGCTGCACCAAACTGTACAAGCACACAAAGTCTTGCGCAAGTAGTAACGATTCAAACTCCTCCGGCTACACCAACGCTTTCAACATCGGGCAACCTTGTTTGTGCAGGCACGAATGTCACGTTGACTTCAAGCGCTGCTCCCAATGGAGGAACCTACACCTGGTATAAGAATGGAACGATTGATGCAACCCTTACCGGGCCGACCGTAGTGCTCAACACTGCTGCCCAAAGTGGAAGTTACACCGTAACAGTCACCGATGGCGCTGCTCCGAATTGTACGAGTGCACAAAGTCTTGCCCAAGTAGTAACGATTCAAACACCTCCGGCTACACCAACACTTTCAACCTCAGGCAACTCTTGTTTGCGCAGGCACGAATGTTACTTTGACTTCAAGTGCTGCTCCCAATGGAGGAACCTACACCTGGTATAAGAACGGAACGATCGATGCAACCCTGACCACGCAGAGTATTATATTGAGCACCGCTGCTCAAAGTGGAAGCTACACCGTAACAGTTACCGATGGCGCTGCTCCGAACTGTACGAGTGCACAAAGCCTTGCACAAGTAGTAACGATTCAAACACCACCGGCTACGCCAACACTTTCAACATCCGGCAACTCTTGTTTGTGCAGGCACGAATGTTACTTTGACTTCAAGCGCTGCTCCTAATGGAGGAACCTACACCTGGTGTAAGAATGGAACGATTGATGCAACCCTGACCACGCAGAGTATTATATTGAGCACCGCTGCCCAAAGTGGAAGCTACACCGTAACAGTCACCGATGGCGCTGCTCCGAACTGTACGAGTGCACAAAGTCTTGCCCAAGTAGTAACGATTCAAACACCTCCGGCTACACCTACACTTTCAACATCAGGCAACCTTGTTTGTGCAGGCACGAATGTTACTTTGACTTCAAGCGCTGCGCCCAATGGAGGAACCTACACCTGGTATAAGAATGGAACGATTGATGCAACCCTGACCACGCAGAGTATCATATTCAGCACTGCTGCGCAAAGTGGAAGTTATACGGTAACAGTCACCGATGGCGCTGCTCCGAACTGTACGAGTGCACAAAGTCTTGCTCAAGTAGTAACGATTCAAACTCCTCCGGCTACACCTACACTTTCAACGTCGGGCAACTCTGTTTGCGTAGGCACGAACGTTACTTTGACTTCAAGCGCTGCTCCCAATGGAGGAACCTACACCTGGTATAAGAATGGAACGATTGATGCAACCCTGACCAGGCCAGAGTGTAGTATTCAACACCGCTGCTCAAAGTGGAAGTTATACCGTAACGGTTACTGATGGCGACGCACCAAACTGTACCAGTACACAAAGTCTTGCACAAGTAGTAACGATTCAAACACCTCCGGCTACACCAACACTTTCAACATCAGGCAACCTTGTTTGTGCAGGCACGAATGTTACGTTGACTTCAAGCGCTGCTCCCAATGGAGGAACCTACACCTGGTATAAGAATGGAACGATCGATGCAACCCTGACCGGACCGAGCATAGTGCTCAACACTGCTGCCCAAAGTGGAAGTTATACCGTAACAGTCACCGATGGCGCTGCTCCGAACTGTACGAGTGCACAAAGTCTTGCCCAAGTAGTAACGATTCAAACACCTCCGGCTACACCAACACTTTCAACATCCGGCAACCTTGTTTGTGCAGGCACGAATGTTACGTTGACTTCAAGTGCCGCTCCCAATGGAGGAACCTACACCTGGTATAAGAACGGAACGATTGATGCAACCCTGACCACGCAGAGTATCATATTGAGCACCGCTGCCCAAAGTGGAAGTTACACCGTAACAGTCACCGATGGCGATGCACCAAACTGTACGAGCGCACAAAGTCTTGCGCAAGTAGTAACGATTCAAACACCTCCGGCTACACCAACACTTTCAACATCAGGCAACTCTGTTTGTGCAGGCACGAATGTTACTTTGACTTCAAGTGCTGCTCCCAATGGAGGAACCTACACCTGGTATAAGAACGGAACGATTGATGCAACCCTGACCGGGCAGAGCATAGTATTGAGCACCGCTGCCCAAAGTGGAAGCTACACCGTAACGGTTACCGATGGCGCTGCTCCGAACTGTACGAGCACACAAAGTCTTGCCCAAGTAGTAACGATTCAAACACCACCGGCTACGCCAACACTTTCAACCTCAGGCAACTCTTGTTTGCGCAGGCACGAACGTTACTTTGACTTCAAGCGCTGCTCCCAATGGAGGAACCTACACCTGGTATAAGAACGGAACGATTGATGCAACCCTGACCACGCCGAGTATCGTATTGAGCGCCGCTGCGCAAAGTGGAAGCTACACCGTAACAGTCACCGATGGCAGCTGCTCCGAATTGTACGAGTGCACAAAGCCTTGCCCAAGTAGTAACGATTCAAACCCCTCCGGCTACACCAACACTTTCAACATCCGGCAACCTTGTTTGCGCAGGCACGAACGTTACGTTGACTTCAAGCGCTGCTCCCAATGGAGGAACCTACACCTGGTATAAGAACGGAACGATTGATGCAACCCTGACACGCAGAGCATTATATTGAGCACCGCTGCTCAAAGTGGAAGTTACACCGTAACGGTCACCGATGGCAATGCACCAAACTGTACCAGTACACAAAGTCTTGCTCAAGTAGTAACGATTCAAACACCACCGGCTACACCAACACTTTCAACATCAGGCAACTCTGTTTGCGCAGGCACGAACGTTACTTTGACTTCAAGCGCCGCGCCTAATGGAGGAACCTACACCTGGTACAAGAACGGAACGATTGATGCAACCCTGACCGGGCAGAGTATTATATTGAGCACTGCTGCGCAAAGTGGAAGCTACACCGTAACAGTCACCGATGGCGCTGCTCCGAACTGTACGAGTGCACAAAGTCTTGCCCAAGTAGTAACGATTCAAACACCACCGGCTACACCAACGCTTTCAACATCAGGCAACTCTGTTTGTGCAGGCACGAACGTTACTTTGACTTCAAGTGCAGCTCCCAATGGAGGAACCTACACCTGGTATAAGAATGGAACGATTGATGCAACCCTAACCAGGTCAGAGCGTTGTATTCAGCACCGCTGCTCAGAGTGGAAGTTACACCGTAACAGTCACCGATGGCAACTGCACCAAACTGTACAAGCACGCAAAGTCTTGCTCAAGTAGTAACTATTCAAACATCACCGGCTACGCCAACACTTTCAACATCGGGCAACTTGTTTGTGTAGGCACGAACGTTACTTTGACTTCAAGTGCAGCTCCCAATGGAGGAACCTACACCTGGTATAAGAACGGAACGATTGATGCAACCCTGACCACGCAGAGTATTATATTGAGCACCGCTGCCCAAAGTGGAAGTTACACCGTAACGGTTACTGATGGCGCTGCTCCAAACTGTACAAGTGCACAAAGCCTTGCCCAAGTAGTAACGATTCAAACTCCTCCCGCTACACCAACACTTTCAACATCAGGCAACTCTGTTTGTGCAGGCACGAATGTTACGTTGACTTCAAGCGCAGCACCCAATGGAGGAACCTACACCTGGTATAAGAATGGAACGATTGACGCAACTCTGACCAGGCAGAGCATTGTATTGAGCACCGCCGCCCAAAGTGGAAGCTACACCGTAACCGTCACCGATGGCAACTGCACCAAACTGTACCAGTACACAAAGCCTTGCTCAGGTAGTAACTATTCAAGCATCACCGGCTACACCAACACTTTCAACCTCAGGCAACTCTGTTTGCGCAGGCACGAACGTTACTTTGACTTCAAGCGCCGCACCTAATGGAGGAACCTACACCTGGCGCAAGAACGGAACGATTGATGCAACGCTGACAGGTCAGAGTATTATATTGAGCACCGTTGCTCAAAGTGGAAGCTACACCGTAACCGTTGCCGATGGCACCGCACCAAACTGTACAAGTACACAAAGTCTTGCTCAGGTAGTAACTATTCAAACATCACCGGCTACACCAACACTTTCAACATCCGGCAACCTCGTTTGCGCAGGCACGAATGTTACTTTGACTTCAAGCGCCGCACCCAATGGAGGAACCTACACCTGGTATAAGAACGGAACGATTGATGCAACACTTACCGGACAGAGCGTAGTCCTCACCACCGCTGCCCAAAGTGGAAGCTACACCGTAACAGTTACCGATGGCAATGCCCCGAATTGCGCGAGTGTACAAAGTAATACCCAGGCCATCACCCTGCAGTCAATTCCAGCAACGCCAACCATAACCAGTTCAGGAAGCACCGTATGCGAAGGAACGAATGTAACACTGACCTCGAGCGCGGCGTCCGCTGGAGGAACCTACACCTGGTATAAGAACGGCGTCGTGGACGGAACATTCACCACACAAAGCATAACGCTGAATACGAATCCTGCGAGTGGTGACTACCAGGTCGCAGTCGGAAATGGAAGCTGTTTCAGTTTACAGAGCACGGCAGAAACGGTAAATATTGCCATTGCCCCCGCAGCAGCGCAGGCAGGCCCCGATCAAGTATTATGTAATGGTGAAACCTCGACACCGCTGCAGGCCGTGACGCCTTCTACCGGAACGGGTCGATGGTCCGTTGTAAGTGGCTCCGGGCTTAGTTTTTCAAATGTAAATGATCCGCAGGCAACCGTCTCGGGTCTGGCCGGATCGGCCACGTTGCGCTGGACGGTATCCACAAGCGCTGCCTGTTTCAAGGTTGATGAAGTGACCATTACCTCCAGTCCTCTTCCCACGGTTACACCCACGACAGCCAGCTTATGTGCCGGCGAATCCGTGCAACTGGGCGTGTCAGGAGGTAACACGTTTGCCTGGTCTCCTTCAGCAGGACTAAACAGCACATCGATTTCAAATCCCATGGCATCACCGACGACCACCACCACGTATTCTGTTTCCGTCGGAAGATCGAACTGTCCCGACCGGACGCTTCAGGTAGTCGTAACCGTCAATCCTTCACCCACGATTTCGATCGTGCCGAATACAGCATCTCTGACGGCCGGAGAATCTGTTCAACTGTTGGCACAGGGTGCAACAACCTACACGTGGACGCCGTCCGGGGGTCTGAATAATTCATCGGTTTCGAATCCAGTAGCCTCACCACAAACATCCACAACCTATACGGTAACCGGTACCAATGATTTCAATTGTACTGCGACGGCCACCGTCACTATCACCGTTGACGACGCCTATGAAATTTTTGTTCCGGATATGTTTTCCCCGAATGAAGATCAATCGAACGATGTCTTGTTTGTGAACACCCGCGGGGTTGAGCAGTTTCAATTCAAGATATACGACCGAACCGGAAAGGAAATTTTCGCAGCCAACGATTCAAGTCAGGGTTGGGATGGAACGTATAATGGGACGCTGCAGAGAATGGATACCTATGTGTATTTCATTTCAGCAACGTCGTATTCTGGTCAGCAGATAACAAAGAAAGGTTCACTCAAATTAATACGATGAGGTCTTGATATGAATAGAATTCTACTCGTTTGCTTACTGATGGTTGCTGTGCACGTACAAGCGCAGGAACCTTTCTTTGCGCAATTCTACAACTCGCCCCTCACGCTAAACCCTGCGTTGGCCGGAACTTCGTATGGTGCCGTGCGCACATCCCTCAATTACAGAAGCTCGCTCAATCAATTCGATCAAATTCAAACCAGCGCCATTGCCGCTGATATGTCACTTCTGGAGAACGATCGCAACCCCGACTATATGGGCGTCGGACTTCACATCATGAAGGATAAGGCCGGAACATTCGAGAATTTGAAATCCATGGTTACGGTGTCCTACCACAAATCCGTGGGGCGTGCGCGTAAGAGCTACGTAGCCTTCGGCATACAATCGGGGTTAGACAATTCGAGGCTGAACTATCAAGGACTATCCACGCAAAGCCAATGGACACCTACGGGTCACGATGCTACGCTTCCCAGCGGTGAGAGTTTCGGTTCCGAGTCTGTTTCCGTAGTTGATTTTCAGGCCGGTGCATTGTGGTATTCGTTTCTGTCAGACAAATCCACCCTGTTATTTGGGCTCGCTACGTTTCACATCATGCCGGTTAATCGGAGTTTCCTGGGACAGTCCTATGAACTAAACCAAAAGTACGTAGCGCATGCCAGCGCGAGTTTCCAAATGAGCAGGAAGGTGACCGCTTTGCCTATGGTTATGTTTTCCGTTCAAAACGGAATCGCTGTTCTATATCCAGGTGCTGAGTTTGAATATGCCCTGGACAAAATCAAAAAGCTATCCTGTGGCGCTTGGATCAGGAATTTCGACGCGTGTACGTTGATGGGCGGAATGGAGTATGCTCAATTCAGTGCCGCCTTGAGCTATGACCTCATGATTTCTTCCATTCGCGAAGCGTCAACGCAAGGGGGTATTGAATTTAAGGTGGGATATAAATTTTCCAAACAGCTGAAAGGCGCAACGCAATACCGATCAAACCCAAGCCCCCGATTCTGATGCTGAGTCGATCTATTTTGATATCGCTTGTGTTCTGCCTGGCTTCCTCGATGGGATTGGCACAACGGATTGGGGCTATGCAAAATAGCAAGGCTGTTCCATCAACCGCTCAGCTTCGAAGTTCGGCATTGTATTTTTTGCGGACGGGCCAATATGCTGCAGCCGTTCACAGTTACGAGCAAATCAAAACGGGTGAAAGTACAACCGAAGACAGTGTGCGCCTGGCAGAGGCGAAATTAAAAAACAGGGACTATGCAGAGGCCGGAGAACTTTACTTATCCATTCTTAAAAACGATTCCATTCAACCGGCTCAGGTATATTTCAACCTGGCGGATGTCTATCAGGCTTTAGGCAAGTATGATAAGACGCAGGCTGTATACGATTCCATGAAACAAAAGTTCGCGAGCGATCCGGAGGTTCAAAAGGATTTGCAGGACAGGCTCCATACCCTTTCCATCGCGAAAGATATTAGTACCCGGAAATTTAGGTTTAAGGTGGATCCCTGGAAGGGACCTCATCAGCCGAATCATATGCTATCGCTATCACCCTTTGAAGGGTCGCGAATGGTCGTCACCGGCGTAGAAGCAATTCCGTACCATAAGAATATAAGGCTTGCCAATGAGATGGTCATTGCAATCGATACCCTGTTTGTAAACCGGATGTTTGAGATGGAGGGTGAATCTTTCACTAAACTGGGCATTGAACCACCGGATGTAACCCATAACATCGGAAGTCCTTCCTGGAATCGCGATAGCACAAGACTGTATTACACGATCTGTCCGCAGTTTGAAGATCAAAACAACTGCGCCATCTATTATAGTGAGAAGCGGGGGGTGAATGCGTGGTCGGACCCCATTAAGCTTAGCGAAACGATCAACCCTCCGGGGCATTCCAGCAAACACCCTTTTGTTACAACCAATGATGATGGTGAGGAGATTCTATTCTTCTCCTCCAACCGGAAGGGCGGTTTTGGCGGCATGGATTTGTGGGTTAGCAAAATGGCTCAGGGGAATTTCATGATCCCGTCCAACCTGGGAAAGCAGATCAATTCGAAAGGCGATGAAGTTACTCCCAACTTTGATCCCTACAGCGGAATTCTATTCTTCAGCTCCAACGGTCATGCCGGGTTGGGGCAAATGGATGTCCTCATGGTTCGCACAAACCTCGACGGCTCCAGCCGGATTTATAACCTGGGCAGCCCGGTGAATTCAAGTGTTGACGACTATTACTTCTATTTGCATGGCCCCACCTCACGCGCCTATCTCACATCGAATCGCGAATCCTCGTGTTGCGATCAACCCTATGCGGTCGATTTTATCATTCCATTTTACTTTGATAAACTACCGGATCAACTGGTTCAGATTGGTGGCTTCGAAGCGACGGATACACCGTTTAATTTGAGAAGCGCATTTCAATACAAGAAACTCCTACACCACACCAACGAACCAGGCTTTCTTATCCTGGAAGAAGAAAGTAGCCTGCTCGGCCTTGCTACGGTCGATGGCGCACCCGCCGAAAGCAAAAAAATCATGTTGACCGATCACGATGGGAAAGTGGTTGATAACACCGTTACCGACACTCAAGGCAATTTCGAGTTCCGTCATCTGAAGGCTGGCGAGCGATATGGAATTGTCTTAGATGAAAAGGATAGTGGACTTGATGTCAGAATGTCCATTCAGGACAAGGACGGAAAAGTCACGGACACGATTAGCAGTGACCAGCAGGGCGAGATGTTCCGGTATAAAAATCTGGATGACTATGCTGTGGGAGTGTGGACCTTACAACAGGAAGACGCTGACTTTGTGGGACAACTCTCCGGCGAAGGGAAGGACGTGAACAACAAAATGGTATTCCTGGTAAACGGCAAAGGTGAGATCATTGATTCGGTTAGAACTGACAAGAACGGTAAGTTCCATTTCCGCCAGCTGGATGCGGGCGATCAGTACGCCTTCGTGCTGGAGGAAGGCGATGAAGATATGGATATCAACGTATTGGTCACAGACCAAAAAGGGAATGCGCTGGCACGACTCGACAATCAAGCCGACCGGGAAATATTCAAATACCGGAACTTGTCTGATTATGAAAGCGGAGCGCGCTCCATTGACGTTGAAGATGCTGGTATTGCAGGAACACTCAGTATCGGCGAGGCGCCCGCGTCAAACAAGAAAGTGCTTTTGGTAAACGAGGAGGGTAAGGTAATCGATACGGCTACTTCGGATGGCGCTGGAAAGTTTCAATTCCGCGAGCTTCCGTCTAAGGGGAAATATACGTTTGTACTGGCCGAGGAAGACGAAGACATTGAAATGAATGTCGTCGTTGTAAACGACAAGGGTGATCCGATCGATAGCTTCTCAACCGCTACTAATCCGGAAGTGTTCCGGTACCGCGAGCTGTCAGAGTATGAGTCCGGCACCTTTAGCCTCCCGGCGGAAGACCTTACTATTTCGGGTCTCGCCATGGTTGAAGATAAACCGGCATCGAATAAAGAAGTCCTGGTGGTCGATAAACGGGGTAACGTAGTCGACAAGGTGAGAACCGATGAAAATGGGAAGTTTGAATTCAGAACGTTGCCCGGCCAGGAGCAGTACAGTTTTGTTTTGGATGAGGACGATCCCACGATGGTGGTCAGCGTAATGGTCACTGACAAAGAAGGTGACGTTGTCCGCCGGATGAGCAGCAAGAATAGCCAGGAAGTATTTTCCTATCGGAACCTCGATGAAGTCGAGAGGGGAACGGTCAAATTGGACGCAGACGAGTCAACGATTTCAGGAACCATTCTGGATGACGGTAAACCTGTCGTTTCAAAGAAGATCTATCTCCTGAACGATAAAGGTCAGGTAATCGATGAGGCAAACACGGACGCGAAAGGTGATTTCCAATTCAAGGAGTTACCAGCGTCTGGTAACTATTCGTTTTTGTTGGATGAAAATGACAAGGAACTCGATATACAGATTAGCATTAGTGACGACAACGACAAGAGTGCTAAAGAATTCAATAGCCAGGATAGAAAGGAAGTATTCGCGTTCAGAGCACTTGACGACGTTAAATCATCCGTCGTTACGATATCCGCCGATGACGCTACAATTTCAGGCGTAGTGACCGCTGAAAACGGCAATCCACTTCCGAATCGCAACGTGTATCTCGTCGATGAGAAAAGGAAAGTTCAGCAGGTAGCCGCTACCGGGAAAACCGGCGCGTTTGAGTTTAGAGAATTGGAGGCAGGAGATCATTATGGTTTTATGCTGGAGGCGAATGACAGCGAGAGCACCATTCGTGTAATCATACGTGACAAGGACGGTAAGGTGCTGGACGGATTTTCAAGCGACAACCGGGCGACGGTATTTCGGTACAGACCCAGGCAGAATTATGCAAGGGTAAGGGGTGTGGCCGGCAAGGGGTTCCGGATTTGTGGTACGTTAATGGATCAGGGTAGTAGGTGTGTCTGACCATAAGGTCATTTTGGTTGATCGAAAAGGGTACCAACTGGGTTGCGCAACGACAAATAGTCGCGGAGAATTCGATTTTGGCGTGGTTTCCTTTAGTAAAGCCAATTGTTTCGTCCTGCTTGATGAATGTGATGAATTCCTAAATCTGGAATTCGAGGCCCAGAATCAGAATGGGGGCACCATATACAAGTTTACAAACAAAGCGAATAGAGATTTAATCAAATATCAAATATTACCGACCTATGAGCCCAAGGTTAAAAATTGATAGACGACAAATACTGCAGCAAAAAGCAAGGCGGTTCGCGTCAGCCCTTTTTTTGGGCGCGTGCGCGTGGCTTCTGCTTTCATCTTACCGGATGGTGGAACCGGACATTAATGCGAAGGTCAAGGTTCTATTCCTGTATCAGATTTCGAAGTACGTAATGTGGCCGGTCGAGCCATCACAAAACGGCTTTACGATTGGTTTGTATGGAGAATACCCTGAGTTGCTCAGCGAGCTTAACAAGCTGGCCGCGGAAAAGAAGCGCGGAGATCAACCCTATGTTATTATCCAGTACAAGCAGCTATCCGAGATAAAGCCCTGCCATGTACTGTACCTTACACCCGAAATTGACGGAGAAATATCGAAGGTGCTGGAAAAGCTAAAAGGGAAAAATACGTTGCTGGTTACCGACAAGGACGGCATGATCAAAAAGGGCGCCTGCATCAATTTCTATTATGAGGACAACAAGCAACGCTTTGAAGTCAGCAACGAAAATGTAAAGCAGCAAGGATTGAAGATCAGCACGAAGTTAAGCTCCATTGCCAAAGTAATCGACTAACCTATGAGAGTTACGTTTCTACTTTTTGTTTTCATGGGTGTAGCGCTGGCAGCGGCCGGCCAAAGCGGCCCGGTGAACTCGATCGCTCCAGTTCTACAAATCGGGTGACCTTCAACGCGCGAAGGAAGTCATTGACTCCGCGATGATGGTCGCCGAGTATCAGCAATCAGCTACAGCCTGGTACCTGCAGGGTTTTATTAATAAGGATCTCTTCAAAGCTAATCCCCGTACGTCGCACTACCGGGAAAAAGCAATCGAATCCTTCATCAAGTTTAGGGAATTGGATAAGGAACAGAAATACGCAAAGGAGACCGTTCAGAACTTGAGATTCCTCGGCTCCTCTTACTACAACGAAGGCATGGGATTCATTGAAAAAGGAAAGTATGATGATGCCGTTAAGAGTTACGAAAAATTCGAGCAGGTTGCCTCAACCCTCAAGGACACAGTCCTTAACCGCCCTGACAACAAGATCAGTTTCCAGTTGGCGCTCGGCTCGGCCATCATGCGTTCAGGAAAAGAAAACAAGCAGGAAAAACAAGCCGCTGGTAAGGCGGTGACTTGTTTTGAAAAGGTATTGGCGATTGATTCTCTGAATCGTGAAGCAAACTATAACATCGCCGTGATCTATTACAATGAGGCGGTGAACAGGATCTCGTTATTGGATTATGACGCGTTAAACTTTGAAAATTTTAGCTCGTTCGAGGATGATGTCATCAAGCAGTTTAACAAGTCACTACCATACATGAAGCGTGCCTATCGTGCGAATCCAAAGGATCCCAATACCCTCGAAGGCCTCGCCGGGATTTACTTTGGTTTGCGTGATTTCGAGACGTCAAACCAATACAAACAACAATTGAATCTGGTATCAAAGCACTAGAAAAGGTATTTCACATTTATCATTACTATTAAGAAATCGGTACACAGGTCTCGACTTCCCCACGCTTCATACATCCCGAGGTCAAATGCACGAGTCCGCGAGCAATTAGCTAGTGGCATTGGCCCCTCTGCGGATCTCAGAAAATCTCATGAATTTCCTCTGCGGTTAAAATTGGCCAAATACTGCTGCTCGAGCATGCCCGTTCCGCCTTAACTTTGGAACCTTTTTTGCCTAAAAGTTTTTAGAAATACTCGTATATATGGGCATCATTATTTCGTTATGCTCATCAAAGTACTGAAAATTTATGCCGGCTGATCTCATTAAATCGCTTCACTTCGCCCTTCGTTCCATCGCTATTGTTGCACTTTTTGCATTCGTCACCTCCTGTGATGACGATGATGAGCCATCTAACACCGTCGTTAATGAAAATAATAGACATGTCAATGATTGGATATCGGAGAACATGGATTTCTGGTATTTGTGGTCGAATGAGTTGCCAGCATCGCCAAATAAAAATCTGAATCCCGATGCTTTCTTTCAATCATTGCTCAGCGATGACGACCGATTTTCATGGATCCAGGAAAACTATCAGGAGCTATTGAATTCTTTAAAAGGCATTAGCAAGGAAGCAGGGTTTGAATTTGTACTATATCAGGAAGAAGGAAGCAGTAATGTGCTTGCTCAAATTCTATACATTAAACCTGGCTCGCCTGCCGACAATGCAGGATTAAAACGCGGTGACGCCATAACCCATGTTAACGGTCAACAATTAAACACGACAAATTATAAAACCGTGTTGAAAGGTATTAGCGATAATACATTTAGCATTAGCTATAAACCACTTTTGGTTGAGGAAGAAAAATTTGATGTCGCAAAAACCATTTCAATATCTACTGTAGTATACAGTGAGAATCCCAACTATCTCAGCAAGGTCATAGAGGTTAGCGATAAGAAAATTGGTTACTATGTTTACAATTTCTTTGCATCTGGAATCGATGGAGATAGTGTAAAATATGACGCTGAGATGGATAACATCTTTGCTGCTTTCAAGGCAAAAGGAATTACTGATCTTGTGCTCGACCTTCGATTTAACAGCGGTGGATCTGAAGTATCTGCAAACAACCTTGCAAGCCTTATTGCTCCGAGTCCAGACAACAAAATATTTTTTAGGAGAGAATATAACACGCAGGTCGAAAATGAAATACTTTCCGATCCGAATGCTGGCGAGTCGTTTCTATTAAGCAAACTAAAAGCGAAAACTCAGAACATCGGCGATCAGTTATCCGGTCGGGTTTACATCCTTACCGGTTCACGCACAGCCTCGGCGAGCGAACTGATCATCAACGGACTGAATCCATACATGGATATATTTCTAATCGGTGATGTCACCTATGGAAAAAATGTAGGGTCCATTTCGATTTATGATGAAAATGATCGTCAGAATACGTGGGGTATGCAACCTATCGTTGTAAAAGTTTACAACAGTCTTAATCAATCCGATTATAGTCACGGCTTTTCGCCTGACGTTGAAAATAAAGACAACGACCTTTTCATCTATCCATTGGGTGACACCCGTGAGGAATTGCTAAGCAAAGCGATCGAAAAGATTACCGGCATTCCGTCTCCAGGACGCAAAGCTCTCAGTAGAAAAGAAAGAGGTGATTGGCCATTCGTTGGATAGTAAGAGAAGAAGTTTCATTTTGAATATCGAAAATCCCCGGATACATTAAGTTCGAGGTTCGAAGTTTGAAGTTCGAGGTTGTGCTCGCAAAGCGTTTTGAGTATAGGAAAGCTTCTAGGTCCCTTCTATTAGCAATGAACGCGGAAGTCGCTCAACTTCGAACCTCAAATCCAAACTTGTTTGCAGCAACAAAATTTTAACCACAGAGTCACAGAGAGCACAGAGTTTCACAAAGAAAAGAAAGCAATTCTCTGTGTAACCTTTGTGCTCTCCGTGGCTCTGTGGTGAACAAATAGTCAAGTCGATCTTGGAGAACCTCGAACTCACTCAAACCACCTAAGTCCTCTAAGACGATAGGTACTTTCCTGATTCGTTTGCCAGTAGCTGCAAAGATCGCGTTCAGCACAGCGGGAACGCCTAGCGGGCTCGATATTTCACCAATACCCCAAGGCTTTTCTTCCTGACTATCTACAAAATGTACTTCCATGGAAGGACATTCGTTCATTCGTAATAATTTATTTTCATGAAAATTGGTTTGAATGGCCCGGCCGTTGCGGATAGGAAGACCGCCATAGAACAAAGCCGTGAGACCCCATACAATTCCGCCTGCGATCTGGTTACTCGCCCCGGATGGATTTACAAGTTTACCACAGTCGACGGCTATCGTGATCTTGTCCACTTTTAGTTTCTGGCTCGATACGCTTACCTCCGCCACTACGGCACAGAAGCTGTTGCCATAGGGTGCGGCTGCAATGCCCATGCCCTTTCCTCGTGGCAACGACTTTCCCCATCCTGACTTTTCCGTCGCCAATTTGATGACCTTGATCAGCCGGGAGCTCGAAAGTACATATTCACCGCCCACAAAAACGTCGCGGCCTTCTTTGAGCATGGATAGCCTGAAGGCAACCGGATCCACTTTCAGCCTGGCTGCGATCTCGTCGATGAAGCACTCGCTTAAAAATTTACCATGACAGACCACGCCCCTCCAGGCAGATGAGTGAACCAATTCATCCTGGATCATATTTTCGGAATCCAGTCTTATGTTGGGTATGTCATAGAGCATCGGTGGTAATTGCGGGTCGGCATATTTCGCGGCCCATGTATAGGTAACCATCTCCTTCTCATACCATGCATACAGCTTGTCGTTCATGTCAAGTGCAGCCTGGTATTCCATGTGCTGAAACAGGTGGGCAAGATTACATTGCTGGTCATCCTCGCGTGTCCACATCATTTTCACCGGTAGGTTACCGGCTTCCCTGGAAATGTAAGCGGCCTCCAGCGCCATGTCGGGGTAAACCCTCCTGCCGAATCCTCCTCCTGATGGAAAAAGCTGGACCTTAATTTTCTCTTTCGGAATACGAAACACCCGTTCCATCTCCTCGACGATCAAGTTAGGGGCCTGAGAGCCTGTCCAAATATCACAGCCATCAGCATGCATGTGCGCGGTACAGTTAAGCGGCTCCATACAAGAATGTACCTGGTGCGGAAACACATAAGACGCATGCAGCGTTTTTCGTACATGGGCGAGATCCGAAATCGCATTTTCATCTCCGATGTAACCCGTCGGATCGGTGCGCCGCATCGCCCGCTGTTCGGCAAGCTTTTCAAAATCAGCAGAAGAATATTGAGCGTTTTGGCCTTCGTCCCAATCAATGAGTAGTGCCTCCCTCCCTTTCTGTGCGGCCCAAAAAGAATCAGCCACCACCGCCACCCCGGCGCGGATATCATAAGGCAAGTAAGCGTGAAGCTGAAGCCCGCTGATGGGTGCCGTGGAAAATACTTTTTTTACACCCTTTACACTGAGTGCTTTCGATGCATCGAACTCTCTCAGCTTACCTTTGAATACCGGACATCTTGCAATCACCGCGTACAGCATGCCCGGAACCTGGGTGTCCAATCCATATTTAAGTTTGCCTGTGACCATGAGTGGAACAAGCTTAGCGGGTTTCCCTTTGCCGATCACAGTAAAATCACCAGTGTCCTTCAGCTTCACCTGTTCCGGTATCGAGCGTTTGGCGGCCAGACTCGCCAACTCGCCAAAGTATAGTTTTTTTGCCGATCGTTTATCGATCACGTAGTGGTTATGCGCATAGCAGTCTGTCGGAGCAATATTCCACTGGGCGGCAGCCGCTTCTGTCAGCATCTGGCGGGCTGTAGCGCCCGCTGTTCTCATAAGGTCCCATGCATAAGTCAGCGTGCAGCTTCCTCCGGTGCCATACCCGCCGTTTTTTTCATTCTCGTATCTCGCCATGTTGACGAGGGGAAAATCAACTTTAACTTTTTCCCAATCGGCACACAGCTCTTCCGACCAGAATTTGTGCCATGGAGGTGGAAACCCCTTGTCCCATTTCGTGTTTGATAACCTGGAACAAAATATCGCCGTTGGGCATTATCTTGATAAAATCGCCAAGTTCTTCCACCCCTTCCGCCGCAGGCAAAGGCATCATTGATCCCGCCCTGCTAATACTTGCCTGAAAGCTTAACATGAGTCCCCCACCGGCGAGTGCTGTCGGTATATATAAAATGCCTTCGTTTCATCCTTTTTGATTTTTGATCGATGCTGCTTTTTTAATTGCTTCCTTGATTCGCGGGTAGGTGCCACACCGGCACAAATTGCCAGACATTGCCGCAATGATCTCCTCATCTGCTGGGATTCGGTTTCTCACGCAACAACGCTGCAGCGTTCATGATTTGACCTGTCTGACAGTAGCCACACTGTGGTACATCCACTTCTTCCCATGCCAGTTGAAGCGGATGCCGTCCATCAGGCGACAAACCCTCAATCGTAGTAACTTTCTTATTGCCTACTGTCGATATGGGTATAGAACATGAACGCGCTGCCTTCCCGTCGAGGTGAACGGTACAAGCGCCACACTGCGCACATGCCGCATCCATATTTTGTTCCTGTGAGTCCTACGAAATCACGGATAACCCAAAGTAATGGCATCTGCGGATCAACATCCACGGAATATGATTTTCCATTAACGGATAAATGAAAAGTTGCCATGGTCCATTTGTTTTTCGTTGACGATTTCGAAACAAATGACTGCTAAAAATCTACTCGATGCCAGAATATTGGACGAAGGCGGGAGCTGTCTAGATATACAAAGCTTTTATCAGACAAACGGCTTTCGTAGTGTGTTTACGTGTTTAAGTGTTTAGGTGTTTATGTTGCGCATTTCAATGAGCTTGCAAAGCTTGATTAAAAGCGAACCTAAACACCTAAACACCTAAACACGTAAACACCTATTTAATGCTCTGAAGATACAAGTGAAGCGCGGTAAGCTCATCCTTGGTGAAAGACTTGGTGATGGTCCAGGGCATTTCGTCTGGCTTGAGCACTTTTCCTTCAGGTGTAACGCCTGTGTGTAACGCTGTGATAAATTCCTCGTGTGACCATTTCCCTGGATTTCCAGTGGAAGTGATATCGGCAACATATTTTCCACCTGGGACAGGAGAATCCCCGCCTTTCAGGTTCGCGCCATGGCAGTTGATGCAGATCGTGGATAAATACTTGCCGTACGCGGCGGAAATCTCCCGTTTGATCTCCTTCGCAAAATGAATCTGATGGTCCGTTAACTCAGCGGGGAGCAAAGGTATCAGACCTAGCCCGCTAAGTACGTACCCTAACGGCCCGATTTTAAATTCCTTAGGTTCGCGATCTACAGGCGGAACTTGAGAACAATAAGCAATAATTGCCGCCATGTCGGTTTCAGTCAACTGACTTAATTCATGGGAGGGCATCAGGTAAAGTGGCTTTCCATTTCTGTTCACTCCGTGCTTCATGGCCAGTACCCAATCGGATACTGCAAAGTCTGCGGGCAATCCACCTTTTCCCTTAGTAATATTTTTCGTAGCAAACGTGCCTATTAAACCATCTTCGATGAGGGTCGTACCCCCGAGATCTTTTCCGTGGCATTCCGTGCAGGCGCGCGTGTTGACCAACCGTTTGCCCAACGCAAGAGATGCCGAGTCGTACCTGACATCAATGGCCTCAGCGTTGGTGTCATATTTTTTGTTTGCACGGGATCGTATGTCAAAATAAATGAAGACATATGCGATCAAGAGAATCCCTACGAGGACCCCAAGGGAAATACTTATTATTTTGAAAACTTTCTTAATCATATTAAACTTGGATTTAGCGTAACATCGTTGTTTTTTTATAAGTCCCTATACGGGCAGCGTTTTGCCTGAGGTCTACGCAAAAAGATTTTATATGTACGCGAAAGGGAGTTTGTTGCGTGATGTTCCGGGCACTTTCACCTAGCGCAAAAGTTGGGTTCGGAGGTAAAAAAAGCGCAACCCAACGCAAAAGTTCACCGTTTGAGGACGTAACCATTAACCTCATAACACCTTTACAACCCAATGAAGGGAGCCACCACAGCCGATTTTTACGACAGGTTCGTTGTTGAAGATGTTCCAAATATCTACCCTGATAGTCCCCGACGTGCTTTCATGCAGGTAGCTACGGACATCGGAAGTTTAAAGGTAGACGCTATTAACGGGCGCTGTTTTGCCTTGACCAAGATAGACCTCGATTTTAAATACAATGCCATTATAGAGGCAAAGGATAACCTGATCGATAAGGTCGGTTTTTACATGCTTGACCATGGACGCGGCGGGGTCGCCGCTTTCGGTGAATCGGATTTTTCGCCCTCCAGACATATTAGCGGCGGCGAATCGTATATGGCTTTCAGTCCTTCTTTACCCGAACTTCATCGCTTTGATGCTCAATCCACCAAGCCACTTTATCTGGAGGTAACGGCCGATTATTTTACGTCGCTGCTGGATGGAAGTGATACTTTCACCGGGACTTTAAAAGAAAAGATTTCGAAGCGTGAGTTTTTCGGGATGAAGTCATCGTTGATGCCGGCGCATTACCGGATCGCTGCGGCCATGTGTGATTGTCCCCTGGAAGGTTCGTTGGGTAATTTAATGATGGAAGGAAGTTTGCAGCAGTTCATAGCAATGCAATTGGCACCGTTCGTCCAACCCGTTCTAAGAAGGGAAAGCATGACAACCCGGGACAGGGATATCCTTTACGCTGTGAAGGATCACCTTCATAAGACATTCCGTGAAAATCACTCTTTGCTTGATTTGTCAAAACAATTTGGAATAAATCAGAACAAGTTGAAAAAGTCATTTAAAGAATTGTTTGGCGTACCCGTAATTGAGTACCTATATAATCTCAAGATGGAGCACGCCAAAAATATGTTGTATGATCAGGGCATGTATGTAGGCGAAGTAGCTGCTGTCGTTGGTTATAAAAATGCAAATCATTTTGCCACTGCCTTTAAGCGCAAATTTGGAATGAAGCCTTCGAGAGTAGCTTAAAGCTTAAAGCCGAAAGCTTAAAGCTTAAAGTGCAGTCAATAGCCAATCTTATCATTTTTCTCCGACCATAGGCGGAAGACTTCGAGGCCTTGCTCTCGTACCGCATTGATCCGTTGGAATTTTTCTCTGGTCAATGGGATTAAGAATTTCCTTATAGATAAAATCATCATCAAAATCTATCGCAGCTGCGTCTTCACGAGTACACGCATAGACAATGCGGTCAGGCCTTGCCCAGTAGATCGCACCCAGGCACATGGGACAAGGTTCGCAGGATGTATAGATCGTACAGCCTTCGAGTTGATGCGAATTTAAGTGGCGGCAGGCATCACGAATAGCCACCACTTCGGCATGTGCAGTCGGATCATGGGTGGCTATCACTTTGTTGTTTCCCTTCCCAATGACCTGGCCATCCTTAACGATGACACAGCCAAACGGTCCACCTTCACCTTGCGCAACCCCTTGACGCGCAAGGTCCACGGCCATCTCAATGAAATATATATCTGTGTTGCCCGCCATGAATTATTATTTTACCTACTTATTTAAGTCGTTCTGGTTTTAACAGTTAGCGCTTTCGCCGGATTTGTGATGAAAATAGTATCGATTTCCTTTTGTGTGAAACCGTTTTGTTTTAACGCGGGAATAAAATCCGTAAAGATGCAGTTGTAATGATTGTACTTTCCGCCTTTGGGTTCGCCCACGTGATACCAGCCAGAGTCCTGGGAAACCAAAACAGAGTCCAGCAATTTTTTGTCTTTCATCATTTGCAGAAAACGCAGGTTCTCATCGATAGACTCGGGACTCACACCGTCAAAGGACACCCAGCTTCCACGTTGCGCAGCTTCAACATGGTAGTTCTGATCCTTTTCATTTTGTGCATGAATCCAAATTCTTGCGGAAGGTGCAACGCCACGGCGTTCCAAAATTTTAAGTTCTTCCTTGGCGGCATCGCCGCTGCCGGTGTGGATTCCAATTGTCAAGCCCGTTGCAAGGTGGGTAAGCGCAGCCGCATCAATTATTTTCTGCTGGACTTCTGAAAGGGGCGTTTTGTCCACGCCTGATTTTATAAGCCCCGGCTTTATACCGGTTCCATCTATACCATTCTTCCATTCAGCAATCCATCGGGCTGCTAACTGGTCTGCGGTTTCTGAATAGGCGTGTTGGGGTAAGTACTTTTCCTGTGCTGCTCCGTAGTACCCGGTCGTGGAAATAATATTCAAACCCGAAGCGTTCGAAAGGCGTTGTAGCAGTCGAACGTCCCTTCCAATGTAAGCAGGTGTGCAGTCTACAAAAGTATTGCATCCCTTTTGCTTAGCCTCTTTAAGAAACGGTAAAGCAGTTGCAAAGACTTCATCGGCGTTGTATCGTTCTTTATTAACATTTTCGGCTCCGATGAAATCAACCAGAATATGTTCATGTGAAAGCGTGAAGCCGAGATCATTGGCGTTGATAGGTCCTTTTACGGTCATGATGGTCGCTTGCAAACCTACACCCTTCGACGTCGCTGAAACAAAGTGAGCACCAGCCACGACCAGGCATCCGTCCTTAATAAATTTTCTTCTACCTATCCCTGGAAATTTCATGGCATCAAGGGTTAAATACGGAGTTGCAGAAAATCTTGGCCAACGTACAAATTTAAATGTCATTTTCTCACCAGGCCTATTCCCAGCGAGATTAATGTGATAACAAGTACACCGAATCCAACATAAGCTAAATTGATCAACGCATTGGCTCCTTTGCTGCAGGATCAGTATTGAAGTAAAAAATGCAGCAGAATGAGAATTGCAGCACGGGTACCATTTCTTACGAAGAGTCTTCCAATCTCTGAGAGACTTAGCCTCGTCCACGTACCGGAGAATAACTATGATAAAATTAAAAGCACCCTGGCGTGTGCATGCCCGGCTCTCCACAGGTCTTGTCGTAACGCATTGTCCGCATAACCAGGCGTCATTGATTAACAGGAAAGTAAGCTGGTACCGCAAAAAGCAACGTAGGTAAATAGTAAGCAGATGCAGCTAGTTTCTTGGATGTTCACTCATGGTTTAGGCATTAATGGTCATCGCGTCTGACAGAATCAAGTTTTGCGAGATGAAGTTGGTCCTTACAGGCTAATATTAGAATCAAGATCTAGTTGCTCAACATTATCGACTTGTTATCGCAGAGAAAATACCGAGGGCTAAATGCATGAGAGCGCTGAGCGGCTAATCTTAATTACCGCTGCGCCCCTCTTTATAAATCTCTTGCATTTCCGCTGCGATTAAACTTCGACCAGACTAATTCCCTCACGGGAAACAACAAACGCAAACTATGTTGTGCTAAAATTTCCTTTCACTGCGACCTGCTTTTGCTGTCGTTCGGTTGTAACAGATCCCACAGATTACCATACAAATCCTCGAAGACCGCGACAGTCCCATACACCTCTTCTTTTGGCGGCCTCACAAAACGAATTCCTCTTTCCTGCATTTGTGTATAGTCCCGGTTGAAATCATCGGTATACAAAAAAAGAAATACACGGCCGCCCGTTTGATTCCCGACGGAAGCCCGTTGCTTATCGTCCGCAGCTTTGGCTAGCAGCAAGCAACATTCTTTGGCGCCTGGCGGACCAACCAAAACCCAGCGTTTCGAGTCGCTTAACCGGGTATCTTCAATGAGATTAAAATTCAGCTTTTCAGTATAGAACTTGATCGCATCGTCGTAGTCGTCTACCACTAAGGCAATATGCGCTATTCTCTGTCTTGTCATCTTGAGAATGGTTATAGAATTAGAACGGAAGTAAATCGTTATCCGTTATCAGTTAATGGTGGCAGCTTGCAAAAACTTTTAAGGACTGTCACCCTCGGATAAAAATCCTCGACTTTTTAGCGCAGAGAAAATACCGAGGTTAAATGCATGAGAGCGCTGAGCGTTACTAACTCATCCGATATTCCTCTGCGTTTCTCAATAAAAATCTCTTGTATTTCCTCTGCGCTAAAAAACTTCGACCTAAATCCATCTCTTACTCGTACCTCAATGAATCAACAGGATTACTTCTCGCTGAACGGACAGTATGATAACTGATCGTTAATAAAGCAATTGTCAAGGCCACAAATCCACCGAGGAAAAATAGCAAAGGGTTAATAGTAACGCGGTATGCAAAACTTTCCAGCCATTTCAGCAATAGCCAATACGTAATGGGACTGGCTATGATGAAAGAAATTATTAAAAGGAGTGTAAAATTTCGGGAAAGCAAGAAAGTGATCTGAGCTTCGGTTGCGCCAAGTACTTTTCGAATACCGATTTCTTTTATTTTTCGAGATGTGGTAATGGCCGCAAGACCAAAAAGACCCATGCAGGAAATCAGGATCGCCAGACCGGCCATGATAGCAACAACGGAACTCATCTGCTGATCAGTGCGGTAAAGCTTTTCGAAGTGTTCATCTAGAAATGAATAATCAAACGGATAGGAAACATGTTCATCCCACAATTTTTTGACAAAGGCAATGGCTTCTTCTGCCCGGGCTGCGTCAATCTTAACGGACATCTCATCATAACCCCACTCCGGGTGCACGGACATTTGTAATGTATTGATCTTATAGTGAAGGGAATTGAAATTAAAATCTTTAGCGACACCAATAATGGTTCCCAATGAATCATTATGATACCAACCGTGCCCAGCTGGGGTCCCAATAATTTCTTTAATGCCAAGCTCTTTGGCAAAGGATTCATTGATGATGAATGCCATGTCTTTATCCGTGGCAACATCTTTCGAGAAACCTCGCCCCTCCTTTAGTTTAATACCATATACGTTAAGGTATTCATAGTCGACATTAACATTTGACGGCGTAATGTCAAAGACCCCCGTATCCCCTTTAACCTTAAAACCTGATTGATGAAAATTTTCACCCAATCGCTGTCCGCTGGCCGTGACGCCAAGTACGAGCGGACTTCTCTTTAGCTCAGTTCGAAGGGTTTCGAATTTTTCGTTTGCCTCCCCATTCATATCGACCAGCATCATTTGCTCCTTGTTGAATCCAAGATCCTTATTCTGCATAAAAGACAATTGCTGGATAACGATTAGCGTGCTTACAATCATCGCCAACGCCAGTCCGAACTGTACGACGACCATGCTACTGCGAAATATTGATCGGCCACCGCCTTTATTTCCGCCTTTTAAAACGCGCGCCATCGTAAACGATGTCATGTAAAATGACGGATAAACCCCGTGATCAACCCAAGGCCTATGGTGACCACGAATAAATACAATAGGTTGATTGGATTGTCCAGAAAACTAAGTAAGGACAGCTGGCGATCCAGCGCACCGTTGACCAACGGAATAAAAAACAGGCTCAACGCAGCAGCTAGTACTAAGGCAAAAAAAGCAAGGACGGTCGACTCGAAAATAAACTGCGAAAAGAGCTGCAATTTTTTTGCCCCGACCGTTTTTCGAACGCCAATCTCTTTCCAGCGGTGCGAGGCCCGCGCCGTAGTGAGATTCATGAAATTCAGGCTGGCGATGATCAGGATAAAAATTCCGACAATCGAAAATATATCCAGGTATTCGCCATTAAACTTTCTATAGTTGTTGTAATCGTGTTCAATATCGGTAGATGCAAGATGAACATCCTGAAGTCGTTGCAAATACAATACATAGAATTTGTTAATGTCCGGGTCATCCATGTGACGACTCATGAATGCGGGGAATTTTGCTTCCAGCGCTTTTATATCGGTGTTGGGATGTAAAATCAAATAGGTATTTAGAAAATTACTTCCCCAACTGTCGTTGAAGTCTTTTTCTTCGGACGTGATAGTAGTCATCGATGCCAACGCATCAAACTTCATGTGAGAGTTCTCGGGGACCTCCTCCAGAATTCCCGTTACCTTGTATTCCTTGTTCCGGAAAGTAATGGTATTGCCCATCGCCTTTTCTGCACTGTCGAAAAATTTCAAAGCAGTTTTTTCCGTGATCATGATGCTATAGGGCTCATCCAGCGCCGTAAGGCGATCGCCTTGTTTTACTTCGAAATCAAAAACCTCAAGAAATGTGCTGTCAACGGTCGCGAGGAATGGAAGGAGAAAACGTTTTTCATCTTTGACCAACAACTGCTTTGGCCGGCACATGAAACGGGTATAGTTTGCCACTTCCGGAAAATCCTTCAACATGGCGGGCGCCATTCCAGGCATGGACAACGCGACTTTCTGAAGGTTCGTGCCCGGGAAATTTTGAACCTCATCCAGCCGATAAATGCTTTCATTTTTGGCGTGGAAGGCATCAAAACTTCTTTCATCCCGGATGAACAGGTAAATGACCATACAGGCTGTCAGTCCAATAGCAAGACTGAAAATATTAATAAACGCGTACAACGGACTTTGCCGGATATTGCGTAGGGAAATGAGCAGGTAATTTTTTATCATATGAAAGTCAATAAACTAAAGTACTTAGAAAATTGATGTAGGTTACGCTATCAAGTATCGAATTCTTTTGCCATGTTTCAATCCTGAGATGTCGTTAGCAGTCGCCGGTAGAAGCAAATTCACCAGGTTAGACGTGCCGGATGAATCGTATGTTACCAAGATTATTTATTCTCCTTGCTATTGGCATTAGCCTCGTGCAACTATCTTGGTATTCATTCAGCCGTAATCGACTGCAAAGACACAACGTAGACCCGAAGAAATCATTGCCCTACCTGGTCAATTTATCATTTAACAACGGACAGACTACTGTATATTATATCTGATACGCCAAAAGTATCGCAGAAAAGTGATCCTGCTAAGTTGTCGTAAACCCACCCTAATATAGTCGTATTTACACACTCTCGACCTTGTTTTTGTGCTATATGTTTGTAACACGAAATATTTAAAACATCAAAATAAAACACCACAACTATGAAAAAGGATAAGATTATTTTCTGGTCAGCGACCACCATTATGTTCTTGTTTCAAGGCGTAATGCCTGCACTTACTTCTCACACCGAAATGGCACGGGAAGGTATTCGACAACTTGGTTATCCTGCATACTTCGGGACCATGCTTACAATTTTTAAAGTTGCTGGTGCTGTTGTGCTTATGTTTCCGCAATTTCCAAAGAGACTTCGTGAATGGGCATACGCGGGATTTGCGTTTGATTTTATTTCTGCTTGCGTCAGTAACAGCGTTGTATACGGTCTGGGATCGGAAGCCGTCTCCCCATTAATCGCTTTATTGATTCTCGGCGTGTCATATGTTTACTATCATAGACTTCACCCCGAGCGCACACATCGCCTGGATACCCGTGTAGTTTCTAGTTTCTAGTTTGAAGTTTCTAGTTGTAACGCTACACCGTTCGTGAAAAAATAATGGGTGCATAAAAAAAATTGTAGCGCTGAGATCAATGCTCAGCGCTAACATTTTTTGATTGGGCAGTATTTCCTTGGCTAGCGCTGATTCTCAGCAATTAGTTCATTAATCGGAGTTCCTTCAGCCAATGCTTTTAACCTTTGTAAAGCCTCTGGCCACATGGATGAAAAATGTTCTCCGTCTTCTTCTGTTACATCCTGGTCGATGGTTAATTCAGTTTTTCCATCCACGTTTTTAAGCGTGTAGTTTTCTATCGCCCCGGACCATCCCTTTCTTCGACCTTCGTCCAAATTTTCAACACCGTTCTTCAAGATCCCTAAATGTCTAAATGACATCACCTCATTTGGGGTATTCTCCGCGATCATCGACACCATTCCCCGGTTTTTACCATCCAGAAAAAGAACCTTACTCCCTGTTTTCCAATCCGTTTCAGCCCGTGAGCCCTTTGCAAATGCAGATGTCCATTGGCGATACGTTTCGTCATTCCAGAGGGTCTGCCACACTTTTTCACGCGACGCATTGATCGTGGTCTTAAATTGATGTCTTTCCATAATGAAGGATTTAAGGTTAATACGGGACATTATTTTTTAACAGATCTAAACTTTTATTGTTTCCGTGACCTTCTGTTAACCATGGAAAATCCCGTCGGAACGCTTAAAGGCCACGGTTAAGTGCTATAAGTCAGTACATTGACCCCGCAACTAAACGATTGGACGCCTGCACATTTTAACGTCGGTTCTTCTCTTGAAATATTTTCATTCCGGACCCCAGCGCAACCGGGTTAACAATCAAGATCAGCTCGTCAACAAGATGGCTCCGAATAAGGTGAGAAGCAAAAGAAGCGCCTCCGTAAGCAATTATGTCATTACCTTTTTGGTCGCTTTAAGCCGGTTGATTTCTTCCGTTGCATCCCCCTGCGCGAGGGTTGCGTTTTCCCATCCACGGACGATCGGATCAGATTTCCTGAAGCTTCCTGCTAAAAACGACTTTAGGCGTGCTTACAATTTTCCCGGCAAATGGAACTTGAGGGTCATCGGGTTTTTCTATTACGTTTCTCCAATGTGACATAAAGCCTTCCTCGGCCATTTTCCTGCTCAGTAAAATACAACCGATCGACATGGTTAAGTCTGTAAACCATTCTTGTAATTCTTTATCCCAACTCCATGTCGGCCCCCAATTCCACACCATCCAATCTGTTTTGCTCGAGGAATCAGCGACATATCCATCGATTGACAGCCTGCGTTAACAATTTTAATTTTCTCATCGTCATAAAACGTTTTGTTTAAGATTTCCTTCTTGTGACGAGCTGAAAAAGAAAATCTGGACAATTCCCCGTTTCCATTTCATTTTAGAGGCCAGAACTTTTTTTGGGTGTCTTATTTTTAAATCAGGAAATCAAGTTTTAGCATCCTTTACCACTGTGACCTCGTTAAAGAATTAGTAAATTATTGCCTTCTTTTACCCTATCCTATGTTCCGAAACTATTTCAAGATCGCCGTTCGCAATTTCGTCCAGCAAAAGTACTATTCACTCATTAACACCTTGGGCCTTGCGCTTGGGACTGCTGCCTGCATTCTCATTTTGTTGTTTGTGAAAGATGAGTTGAGCTTTGAAAAAGGCTTCACAAATAATCAGCAGATATACAGGTTGGTCGAAGATTTTCCCATGGGACCGCACTTATCTCAATCTGCAACGGTACCCTTCCCTACCAAGAATAATTTGATGAATGACTTTCCGGAAGTGACCAACGCAGCCTTGATTTTCCGGCCATCCAGTTGGGGTCAATCGGTTGTTTTAAAACTAGAAGATGAAGAATATTTTGAGGACAACTTCATATTCGCAGAACATTCTTTTCTGGAGATCTTTAAGTTTCCTTTCATTAAAGGAGATCCAGCGAAGGCTTTGATGGGCCCCAATGAATTGGTACTGACAGCAACGGCTGCGAAAAAATACTTTGGCGACGAAGACCCAATTGGTAAACGAATTAATCTAAGCAACTTCGTCGATTTGGAAGTGATCGGCGTAATCCAGGACCTGCCTGATAATACGCACCTCCAATTTGACATGATCGGGTCATTTGAGACCTTCAAAGGCTTTTTTGCCAACAATCCTACATTTTTTGAAACACAGTGGGTTTGGGTAGCAGCCTGGATGTATTTTACTGTCGACAATGAACAGGATGCAGAAAAAATAAGTAAAGAGTTACCTGCTTTTGTAAAGGCACATTTTCCAGCCAACCTTTCCGATACCGGTTTGAAATTGCACATGCAAAAAGCCAACGATGTACACTTGACATCGCACCTCGAACTAGAGTTTGAACAAAACGGTAATATTCAGCATGTATATTTATTTTCCTTCATCGCCATTCTCATTTTACTCATCGCCATTATCAATTTTATGAACCTGGCTACAGCGCGCGCCGCGAAACGAGGAAAAGAAGTTGGACTGAGAAAAGTATTAGGAGCTCACAGAAGGATGCTGATCTCTCAATTCATGGGCGAAGCAGTATTTACAAGTTTTCTGGCGCTCTTTATTTCTGTTGGCATGATTTATCTAGCCCTTCCGTGGTTCAATCAGCTCACGGGAAAAAATATAACCGTCAATTTATTTCAAAATGTGCCGCTGCTTGTTGGCCTGTTGGTCCTTGGCACTGGCGTAGGACTGGTCGCAGGAAGTTATCCGGCATTTGTCCTGTCGTCGTTTCAGCCCACGGAATCGTTGAAGGGTAAGACGGGAACCATGGGTAGCAAAAACTTTTTACGGAAAGCTCTCGTCGTAAGTCAGTTTGTTATTTCTATATCCCTGATTATTTGTATCGGTATTGTTTATAAGCAACTCCATTACATTCACAATAAGGATATGGGATTCAACAAGGACCAGATTGCCATGGTTGATTTCAATCAATTTAACAAGTTTGGCGCTTTCAAATCTGAATTGCTGAAGGATTCGGATATACAGGCCGTCAGTTTATTGGGAGGAAGTGTGCCTGGGAAGGAAGAGGTTATTGAAAATGGTTTTGCACCAAAAGGTACGCCCGTGGAGCAGCAGCAGTGGTTTAGTGTCATGTTTGCAGGGCACGACTTTGAAAAGGTACTGGACGTGGAATTTCTTCAAGGTCATTCATTTCAGATTGGAAGTTCAACCGATTCCGTTGGTTACATCATAAATGAGTCGGCAGCAAAAGCATTAGGATGGGGAACGGATGTTGCCGGCAAAACTCTGAATCGGGTTACTGGCCCTAATCAGGCAATCGGTGAAGTGATAGGACTGGTAAAGGATTTTCATTACCAGCCGCTCTATGTTCCTATTAAGCCGTTGGTTATTATTCTGGGAGGAAATGTACTTTCAGTCAAAATCAAATCGGAAGATTTGCCTGGCACGATAGCTTCTATCCAATCCAAATGGACGAATCAATTTGAAAAAGATCCTTTTAGATATTCGTTTATGGATGATAATTTCAATAACATATACGCCAAGGAAGACAACTTTAGCCGGACGATACAATATTTTTCTGTGTTGGCGGTTTTCATCGCATGTCTGGGATTGCTTGGCCTATCGTCCTATGCCACCGAAAATCGCAAGAAAGAAATTGGTGTGAGAAAAGTCAACGGGGCGACTACTTTCGAATTGGTAACGTTGTTGATAAAAGACTTTTCCATGCTGGTGTTGATCGCATTTGTAATTTCCGTTCCAGTGGCCTATTACTTCGGCAGCAGATGGCTTGATAACTTTGCCTATCGAACTGACATTGGTGTTTTCATTTTTATTTTGGCGGGAATCGTTTCGTTATTTCTGGCGGTATTAACGGTAAGCTACCATACCATAAAAGCTGCGCGGGCAAATCCGGTAAAGTCTTTGCGCTACGAGTAAGCTTTAAGCTTAAAGCTTAAAGCAGAAAGCTCAAAGCTTGCAGTTGTCGAAGAAAATATCCACTTGTTAAAGTGTTCCTGCCAGATGTGAATCGGAAGTTTCGCTGGGGTTATCGTGCATCTACCTTCATAGTAAAAAACAAACACTATGAAGACTTTTCTCACACGGCCGAGCTACCTGTTAACGGTGATGCTCGCTTCCCTATTTTATGCCAGTTGTTCGGATCCTGAAGAGGAGATTGCTACCGCCTACGCAACAACAGCAACAACAACAAAACAAGAAGACGAAGAAATTACGCAGGCGGATATTGAGAGCTTTCTGGAATCTCTTGGATTTACCACCAGCTCAAAAGTCATCGGGAGCGCTCCAACGGTAACGAACACATCCATAATAAAAATGGATAGCAAGGATACAATTTATACAATGCCAGGTCAGAAAATACCCGTTCGCATTTCGCACCCTGAAGCGGTAGCTTTGCAAGGGGTATACATCGCCAGTAAAAATTCAACGTTCTACCTCGACGTTCCCCTAGACGAAGAGGAAGACAGCGACACCGTTTCCGTTATTATTATCGAATTCCCGGAAGATGAAGATGTTCCGAATGATGTTCCCCTGGAGATCATTCCCTACGATCAGAGTAAAAACCCCGTGGACATTGTAGAACGGATTATCACAATCGAAGAACCAGAAAATGGCAGTTGTGATTTCCTGAAAGACGGTGATACGACAAGTATCGGACCTCCGGAATGGGTATGGCACTATACGGTCGTTTTTGATCATAACGGAGATCCCAAATTTGTCAATGCCCCAGGACGGGTATTTGCTGCAACGCAGGAACCGACTGGATGCTGTGCAGACGCACCTGCTTGTCCAATTCTTAAAAAAGATCCTAGTCACCAATACATGGAAGTATGAGTATGATTCAAAAGTAAAGGCACAAACTTCTTATTCAATTGACTTTGAATTCTTCACGTTCTTCAAAGATGGAACATTCAGGAGATCGACGATGGAAAATATCAGAAACTTTAATGCCGAAACTACGGACTGGTGCGCGCAAATACCCGGATATAGCACGCGGGACTCATATGTAGATTACTATGGCACGCATGACTATGCACCAGGAGACACGAACATCCGTTACATTACGACCCGTTCAGCATGTGATGATCCGATCGGAATTTGTGGCTATGGCTCGCGGCCGGTGATTTGAAGTTCTCTTGTCACACCATGACCATTACGGCCGGCGTGGAAGGCTCAAGAGAAGAGCGAATGTATCAGACGACATTCAGCCAGTCCAGTTTTCAATGATTGACGTCTGGTCCTTCAAAACACGATTTAGGCAGATTATGGGTGAGCGATCATAACGTCCGCGGCCCATAATCTGCCAATCGATGTTACTCTTCTAATAATTTTATTTCATTGATAATCTTTTCAAAGCCAGTTCTTATTTCAGGTTTTGCACCCTTCAGTGCTCCTTCAACTTCGGGGGAACTAAGATCCACGCCATCCTTCCATAACAAAGCGGCTACCTGCGCGGCTACGGCTTCATCATAATCATTTAAGCGGCCAACCATTTTATGGATATTGCTTCCAGAAGAACTCATGATAGCTTTCGCATAGTCATACGCAGCGTCTCGCTTTTTATTATTATCACCATCAATCCAAACGGCTCCCGTTGAACCAATGAGCCTGGGTGTCCAATCTGTCGAAGCGGGTTGATAAGGTTTTTCAATCGGCCAATAAGGAATTCCGGCACCAGGTCCTTCAGCCATGGCAACGAGATATATATCATGTCCAGGCAATGGGATATCCCAGGTACCTTTCCATTTCAGTCCACCGCCACGCGGCTTGTCAATCTTTGTCTC
Organism: uncultured Acidobacteriota bacterium; assembly: GCA_963820855.1. Lineage (GTDB taxonomy): Bacteria > Acidobacteriota > Vicinamibacteria > Marinacidobacterales > SMYC01 > DAISKN01. Next base: position 418,777 of record CAWGBY010000021.1, on the reverse strand, counting down.
TCTGATTTTTTTTCCATTGGCAAAAAGACTCACGCGATCAGCTGTTGCCCATGCCGGACCATGTACTTCCACTGCAACGGTAAGCTTATTGGAAGATGGCACCAAGTCTCCTGGGCCGTATTTGTCGTTGACCATAATCTTCGTTAGCAAGCCGAGGCTCACCATCACTTTACCATCACGAAAATTGCTGATCGCTGCATCAACATCTATTTTTCCCGGGTCATCATCATTAGCTTGAATGTAGGTTCTCCCCTGTCCTACGATATACCGGCTTACATCGTGAGAATCGCTTGATCCGACAGGTGTTAGATGAACACCGTGATTTAACATTCCAAACCAGTCATTGAATAGATTCATAAAATTGCTCTGCTGTGATCCAGAGTTAATTACCTCCATGGCATTCGCCGGAAAAGCCCAGTCGTCCTTGCTCACACCTGCCGTCGACAAATGCCTCGCGGGCCCAAATGGACGAAAGTTATTGTGAACATCACGAGCATGATTCAGAATAATAACCTTGGTCTTATCGGTATCCTGGATTTTTTGCGTGACATCATTCCAATCCTTGACATTGTGATCAATCACCGGTGCCGTAGTCGCAGTTTGAAAAATGTTGAAATGACCAAATTTTGTCGTGAGTTCATCACCCACAACTGGAGTAAAATAATTACGGGTGCCAGTAGCTTTTGCAGCTGCAGTTATATCAACATGAATATTATGATCTGTGAGTATCGGGCAATTCAATTCCTTCACCTGCAATCGTAATAGCGCGCTCTTCCGTTGTGGCGTCACCATGTCTTGAATAGGTGAAGGTGTGAATGTGCGTATCGCTGCTGATCCAACCGTCGGTTGACACTTCACGTCTAATTCGAAAAGTTTTTTGGAGACGATCACCGGGTTTTATTACCACGTCAGCAGAATCAACTCCATATTCAAATCCACGTCCTACATAGATCTTGTAAGCGCCGGCAGGAAAATCGAGCAATGCTTTTCCTGTTGCTGTGTAAACAACGCCCGAACGTATCGCCAGGTTTTCGTTGGCGGATGAAGATACCGTCTGAAGGACTCCTTCCTTGCTAATTATTGTAATTCTTGACGGCAGCAAATTATTGGTGTTGCCGTCGAAAATCTGTATCTCTACCGATGCATCTGATAGCACCTCCCTCAGCGGGCGGCGATCTATTGCTATTTCGCCGATGCGTATATCGTCGGGAATTGATTCACTGCATTTGACAAGCAATTCATTCTCACCGTCATGAAGTGTACCAATGGGAACCGTGAGATAGGTGACCAAATCTTTTTCGTCGGTTACCAAAGATCCAATATCGCGGCCATTCAATGTTACTCGCCAATTCAACTTTACATCATACTGCCGGAAGGAAATGGTTTGATCGGATTTGTTGGCATGAGAAGAAAAATGAATTAAAAGCTCTTTCTCTTTTGCGTCTATTGGGAACTCTGACCATTCTCTTGGCTGGCTATTGCGCACGTGGTGCAACGAGGCGTCAATGGTTTGTTTTTGTCCGTGACACAAAACAAAACTATTTATCCAAGTCCAAAGTAAAATGATGAGATGGTACGTTTTCATGTTTCCGTTGAACTGCGCCTTCAATGTGGTTCTATTTACATAAAAATTCAGATTGCGAAAAAGTTAATCCTTTAACCGATTTTTTCTATTACTTTAAGGGCGCCAAAAAAAATGGCAACCATGACATATTCGTTTAATCATTTATCGTTGTTCTTAGCCCTGGTAATTTCCACGTGTACCTATGCGCAGCCGAACGAATTAAGCCGTATCAGTGTAAAGGGTAATAAATTTGTAACAGCCGATGGTAAACCCATCGTATTCAGAGGACTCGATACCAGTGATCCAAACAAGTTAGTAAAAGACGGCCATTGGAATAAAGAATACTTTCAGGAAATGAAAAGCTGGGGCGCTAACATTGCGCGTTTTCCTGTGCATCCCGTGGCGTGGCGCGAACAAGGAAAGGAAAATTACATTAAACTATTAGATCAAGGAATTGCCTGGGCCAAAGAATTGGGAATGTATGTCATCATCGACTGGCATAGTATCGGCAATCTAAGAACCGAGATGTATCAGAATGATATGTATGAGACTACTCAGAAGGAGACCTTTGAATTCTGGCGCACCATGGCAAGCCGGTATAAAGACAATACTACGGTAGCATTCTTTGAACTTTTTAATGAACCCACGATCTACAATGGTCAACTCGGGCAATGCACGTGGCCGCAATGGAAGGCGCTGGTCGAGGAAATGATTGGCATCATCCGTGCTCACGGCGCCACAACGGTACCGCTGGTCGGTGGCTTTAATTGGGCCTATGACTTGAAACCGGTGGCCACCGATCCCATAAACGCAGACGGAATCGGTTATGTTAGTCACCCCTACCCGATGAAGCGTAGTAAACCGTGGGAAAAACAATGGACCGAAGATTGGGGATTTGTAGCTGAAAAATATCCGTTGATTTTAACCGAAATAGGATTTTGTGGAGCCGATGACAGAGGTGCTCATGTTCCCGTCATCAGCGATGAGTCTTACGGTGATGCGATTACCAAGTATTGCAAAGAAAGAGGAATTTCATATACCGTCTGGGTATTTGATCCAAACTGGTCACCGATGCTTTTCACGGATTGGAGTTTTACGCCATCACGTCAGGGAAAATATTTTAAGAGCGCGCTTCAGAAGAAATAGTTTGAAGTTCGAGGTTTGAAGTTCGAGGTTGCAGCTGTAGCCAATGTTTGCGCGTGTTTGATAAGGTGTTATTTAACCGCAGAGAAAAATCCCGAGGTCAAATGACAATGAGATCGCAAGAAGCATTGACGACCTCAGCGGATCTCAGCGAAAAATCTCCTGAATTTCCTCTGCGGTTAAATTATGGGACAATTGGTCGAATACGCTCTACTCCCCTTCAATAACTTCCATTCTCCTTTTTCTGAAAACTATAGTACAGATAAAACAGCGCTGGTAGTATGAATATGCTTCCCAACAAGAGGGCCCAGCCCAATGCCTGCATCGTTTTCAAAGGAGCAATGTGCTCATACAATGAAAGATTTTCATCCCCCTTAAGAATTACAAAATTTGGAAAATGCGCATAGCTGATCGCCAGAACGATCATCGTTACCTGGAACCCAACCAGTATGCGCGGAAGAAACCTTATCGTTGTATTGATCCATTTCCACATTACGATCAAGGATAACGTTGCTGCGATTACAGCGATCAATCCCACCGACTCTCCAAATACCCAATTCAACAGCGGTATCTCATCGGCAAGTGCGGCAGCAAATACCAGTACCCCAGCGACAACAGCAATGATATTTGTTCGTTTTGCTTTTTGGATAAACCGTTGCTTGTCGTTTTCGTTGTCCGCCTCCCCTATTAAATAAACGGAGGCAAGAAAGCCGCATAACACTACTGTGAATAGGCCCACAGCCAGTGAGAACCAGTTGAACCATGAAAAAATGTAAGCATCTAAAAACGTCTGAGCTCCTTTGTCGATATGACCTGAAATTGTACTTCCGGCAATCACGCCCAGAAAAAATGGTGTGATAAAACTTGACCACACAAATACCTTGTTATAAAGCTCCTGCATTTCATCCTGAACGGCATCATAATGACGAAAGACAAAAGCCGTTCCCCGCGCAATGATTCCCATCAGCATGATCAACAACGGAATATGCAGGTACACGGAAAGATCGGTGTAGATAATGGGAAAGCCGACGAACAAAATTACAATCACAATGATAAGCCACATGTGGTTGGCCTCCCAGATCGGCCCGATCGCGTGATACAACGTCTTGCGTGTGCGCCGGATGTTTCGTTGTGAGGTAAACATTTCGATGATCCCAGCACCGAAATCCGCACCCCCCAACACCACATACAACAAAATTGCCAAATAGAGAAAGGCGATCACAACGTGCTCCATCATTACGAAGTTAATGTTGAAAGATCCGAACCCTTGTCATACAGAACGGGAACCATTTTGATCTGCCGGCGCAGCAGATAGATTACGGCTATACTTAACGAAATATACACCACTGTGAACAGGTAAAACGACCATACGATCCCTGGCATGGGCGTAACTGCATCGACCGTTCGCATAACGCCCTGTATTATCCAGGGCTGCCGCCCGACTTCCGTTACCGTCCATCCCGCCTCTACCGCGATAAATCCTAACGGAAGGGCTAACACGAAGAGCTTGAGCAACCACGACGAATAAAACCAGCTTTTCCTGGCCATTGCCACAAAAAATATTATGGATATAAGCAACATAACAACACCGCAGCTCACCATGATCTGAAAAGCATAGTGGACAACTGGAACGGGCGGATGCTGGTCTTCCGGGATAGTATCAAGGCCCTTTACTTCAGATTCTAAGTCACCATGGGCCAGGAAGCTGAGCATGCCCGGTAGCTCGATAGCAAAATCGACTTTTTTATTTTTCACATCGGGAATTCCGCCTATAATCAGAGGTGCCGATTTTTGTGTGTGAAAATGAGCTTCCATGGCTGCTAGTTTTGCCGGTTGACGTCGTGCTACATCCTTGGCGGAGAAATCTCCGCTAACGGGCTGAAGGATGGCCGCGACAGCAGCAAAGATGGCTGCAATCTTGAAAGCCTTGGAATGAAAAAGGACATTCTTCTTTTGCAGGATCATCGCTGCATGAACGCCTGCCACCGCAAATCCAGTAGAAGCAAATGCCGCAAGGGTCATGTGTAAGGCTTGCGAAAACCAGGCGTCATTGAACATTGCGTCTATCGGATCGATGTTAAGGTATTGTCCATTCACAAAATCGAATCCATCGGGGCTATTCATCCAGGCGTTGGCCGATACGACTAAAATTCCCGATGCAAGTCCGCTCAGTCCTACGACAACGCCTGTAATCCAATGAAACCATTTATTGAAACGATCCCATCCGTATAAGAAAAATCCCAATGCTATGGCTTCAATAAAAAATGCTGTGCCCTCCAACGAAAAAGGAATGCCAAATATGGGACCCGCATGCCTCATAAATGTTGGCCATAGTAGTCCAAGTTCAAATGAAAGCACAGTACCCGATACTGCGCCCGTTGCAAAAAAAATAGCGACACCTTTGCTCCAGGCTTTCGTCAAATTTTTATAGACATCTTGATTGGTTCTGATCCATTGATAATGCGACACCGCCATAAAAAACGGCATTACCATACCGATGCAGGCATAGATGATATGGAAGCCAAGCGACAAGGCCATTTGTGATCGCGCTGCCAGAAAATCATCCATAATGAAAATATTGAGGAACAGATCAAAAGTAATCATGGATCATTTAAATCCTGAGGATATGGAAAACTTGTTTAAAAAAATGCGCATCAATCATGCAGTGCTCCTTTCGTGTGAGGACTGGCGACGAAATTTTTGTTTGGATAGAGTGTTAATAATTGATAAAGTTTACGAGTTTCAAGTCTGATCCATCTGACGGCGATGCTAAAAAAATTAGTATTTTTTTCTATGTGCCTGACCTTGTTGAATTGCGAACGTTCGCGAGACAACAAAAATTTTGATTTATTGACAGAGGATGAAAAAAGGCTACCTGAAAATGCGCTATCAAGTATGCAGGTCGTGGACGGTCTTGAGGTCGAATTATTTGCCTCCGAGCCGATGATCACAAACCCAACAAATATCAGCGTTGATCCCATGGGAAGGGTTTGGGTATGTGAAGCGTATAATTACGATGTCGCTCCTGAACAAAAAGATGCGAAAGGAGACCGCCTCGTTGTTTTGGAGGATACCGATCACGACGGTAAGGCAGACAAGCGCACTATTTTTTATCAGGGGACTGATCTGCTTCTTCCTTTGGGCGTTATGGTGTTGGGTGACAAAGTATACGTTACGTGCAGCCCTAACGTATTCATTTTTACAGACGCAAATAAAGATTTGGTTCCGGAAAGAAAGGATGTTCTTTTTACCCGCATGAGCAAAGGTGAGCACTCTACACATTCGATGTCACCTGGACCTGATGGGATGATTTATTTTTCCGTCGGCAATTATACCCGTAATATCGTCGATAGTGCTGGAAATCCTCTCGTCGACAAAAGTGGATTTATCATTTCACAATCCGGAGATCCCTTTCTTGGTGGAATGGTAATGCGATGCAGCGCCGATGGAAAAAATATAGAAGTCCTTGGTCACAATTTTCGAAACAATTACGAGCCCTGTGTTGATTCCTATGGAAACGTATGGCAATCCGACAACGATGATGATGGAAACGAATCCTGTCGGATCAATTTCGTCATGTACTATGGAAACTATGGTTTCCTGGACGAAAAGTCGAAAGCTTCGTGGACGACCAACAGAATCAACCTTGAAGAAACCATTCCTGAAAGGCATTGGCATCAAGGCGATCCTGGTGTAGTTCCTAATGTCTTGATCACGGGTGCTGGGTCACCCGCCGGGTATGACCTTTTACGAAGGTACGTTGCTTCCTCCCGTTTTTCAGAATACACCCATTCATGCCGAGCCGTATTATAACGTCGTGCGCGCTTATCTACCAGCCAGAAAAGGCGCTGGGTACACATTGGAAATCGAAGATCTTCTTAAAAGTAAAGACAAGTGGTTTCGTCCTATCGATGTGGCTACTGCTCCCGATGGATCATTATTTATCGCCGACTGGTACGATCCTATTCTGGGAGGCGGCGCCGCCGCGGACGCCGCGAAAGGTAGAATTTATCGTGTTGCTCCAAGGGCAAATGCTTATTCGATTTCGCCAACCGATATGTCAACCGTTTCCGGAGCGATTGAGGCACTCAAGAATCCGAATCCTGAAACACACTATCTCGCATTTCAAAAGTTGATTGAAGCTGGCGCTAAAGCGCTTTCTGAGGTTCAACAAATGTGGCAATCAGAAAATGATGTTTTTCGGGCAAGGGCGCTATGGATACTGGCAAAACTTGATTCAAGTGACGCATTCCTGCAAAGAGCACTAACAGATAGAAATGTTGACATCCGCATTGCAGCGGTACGCGCTGTTGCGCAAAACAAATCGAATGTTGTTCCCTACTTATCATCCGTGGTGCGTGATGATAATGCTGCTGTGCGTCGAGAGAGCGCAGTCGCCTTGCGTTACGATTTCAACTCAGGATGCAGCAGATCTATGGGTCGAATTAGTGAAAACGTATGATGGCAAAGATCGATGGTATCTGGAAGCGCTCGGCATCGCCGCGGATTTGCACGCTGACTTATTCTTTGAAACGTGGCGGCAAAAGGTTACCGTAGACGTTAACAACAAGGCCCACCAGGATATAATATGGCGCTCGAGATCGAAGTACGCATTACCGTTGTTGGCTGAGATCATTAGAAATACAACGGATCCAAAATTATATCAGCGATATTTCCGCGCGTTCGATTTTCACTCCGACAAATCCAAAACACCTGTTCTCACTTCGTTAGTATCCCTACAACGCCCCGATAGCAAAGAACTATCGGCGTTGGCATTGCGACAAATGGACAGCGACCAGGTAAAGATGACGCCAATATTGAAAAAGGCGCTAGAGGATGCTCTTCAGGAAACAAGGGGAACTGTTGCCTATGTCAATCTTGTCGATAAATTTTCTTTAAAGGATAAACAACACGAGTTACTGAAGATTGCTATTAAACAAGGTGATCAAGGTGCCGGTCCTGTTGCTGCGGATCTTCTGATAAAATTCAACGCTTCTGATATTTTAAAAAAAGCGCTACATGCCAATGACTCCACTTCAATAGGGTTGTTAAAAAGTCTGAAAGGAAAGGGCAATGCTGACGTTGTTGCATTGATCAGCGAAGTTGTACAAGACAGCAGCCAGTCGACAAATTCAAGGAAAACTGCCGTCCAGGTACTGGGAAGCAGCTGGCCGGGCGAAGAAAAATTACTCTCACTCGTTAAAGACCCAAATTTTGCCAATGCGTTGAAACCTGCTGCGGCCAGCGTGCTATTCAATGTTTACCGAAGTCGAATTCAACGCGAAGCTGCTCAATACCTTCCTAAACCTTCTGCAAAAGAGAGCAATTTGCCAACCATTAAGCAACTGATGGCGTCAACCGGCAATTCCGCCAATGGACAATTGATTTTTAAAACGTATTGTATCAGTTGTCATAAGATAAAACAAGATGGCGTGAAATTCGGTCCTGAACTTTCCCTGATCGGCGACAAGCTTTCTAAAGAGGGCCTATATCGAGCTATCATTTATCCCGACGAAGGTGTCAGCTATGGTTATGAAAGTACGCTTGTCAAGCTTACTGACGGATCGGAGTCTATGGGTATCGTTGCAAGTGAAACCGCAGATGAGATTGTTCTCAACCTTCCTGGAGGATCTCCGATTACACATCCGCGAGACAAAAATACAGGAGACGAGCACAAGTGATAAATCATTAATGCCTTTCCTCGCAGGTTCTATGACTGAACAAGAGTTGGTCGACTTGGTGGAGTATTTATCTTCTCTTAAAAGATAACCATGCAACGTTACGTTTCCAGAGACGGTTTGGTCATCAATCGATCGATTGAATATCTGCCACTTCCAAAAACGAGCAGCAGGAGAAATATCAGCAAAAACAAAATCGCCTTTTCTTTTGTGGCAAACGGATCGCTGGCATGTGCATAAAATGCGGCTACCGCCATCGTCACGATCAAAGGAATAGACGCCAGCCGGGTCCCTAAGCCAAGGATTATGAATATCGTGCAGATTACCTCCGCAAATACAGCAAGACCAAGGGAAATCATCGGTCCAAACCCAAACGGATCCGCGAATTTTATCTCTTCGCCCGAAGTGAGTCTGTTAAGTTTGGGTAATCCATGAACCATCATGATTGTACCAATTGTAAGTCTCACCACCAAAAGGCTCAAATTAGCATACAGTATAGGTACCGAGGTGCTGAAAATAGTCATACGGTTTATCTATTGTGCTTATAAAAGATACATGCTTGTCTAACCAAACAAATTGAACCCACTTTGGTTTTGAAAAAATGATTTGAAAACCCGTTATAAATGGGTTAAAATCTCCTTAATGCTGGTAAACTGTTTGAAGTTGTCGTGTTTAACTTCATGTTCGATCTTTTCGTGTCCCCAGGTAATGTGGTACGGAATGTGAAATGCGTGGCCGCCGATGTTCAGGACGGGCAAAACGTCTGACTTCAGTGAGTTGCCGATCATTAGAAAATTTTCAGGCTGGATGTCGAGGTGTTTAATTAATTTTCGAAAATCGTCTTCGCCTTTTTCCGACATAATTTCGGTGTGGTGAAAGTAATGTTCTATCCCTGATTTTTTTAATTTTCTTTCCTGGTCAAGAAGGTCTCCTTTCGTCGCGACTACCAACCGGTAACGTCCCTTCAGGTTTTGCAACACTTCGTCGACGCCTTCTAGTTTTTGAATTGGTTTTTGAAGCAGCTCTTGTCCATATCCAATGATTTTTTCAATTGCGCTTATGTTGATCGTGTTGTTTGAGATCGTCAGGGCGGCTTCGATCATCGAAAGCATAAAAGCTTTTATACCGTAGCCGTAAAGTGGTAAATTTTTTATTTCAATGCGAAGCAGTTCCCGGGCTGAGCTATGTTGAGGCAGATATTCCTCCATGAGCTCACAAAACTTTTTTTCTATCTCCTGGAAATAATTTTCATTGTCCCAAAGGGTATCATCAGCATCAAATGCAATTACTTTTATGTCCATTTTGGAGTGTTGAGGTGTTGAAGTTCTAGGTGTTGACGTTATCCAAAGTCGTTAGGCGAGCTTCACTAATAAAAACTAAAGTTAACGAATTTGAATCATTGACGCATGAGTCGCCAAATTCAGCACGAGTGTGCTAACGTGCAAACAAAGACGTTCCTCTGACTCGAAAATCAAATTCACACCAAATCTAGAGCGGCCTTTGCAACCCCGAAGCTGTCAGCTGATAACTGAATGCTGACAGCTCTTCTACCAATCATCATTGATTTTTTTCTTCTTGGGTTCCTGATATTGAAGTTTGTCTGTAAAGGCTTGATCCAGCAAACCAAGCATGTTAGGACGACACCAGTCCGGCGCTAGCACGGTGCCATTATTTTTACAGGCATAACTCGTAAGATTATCTTTTGCGGTAATTTTTTTATAGCCGATATCTCCCGTAAGCTGTATTGTATGAAAGGTAATGCGGTATTTTCCGTCTTTTACACCCACATCCACGCTCCCACTGTATGGTCGGGCACCCTACACTTGCAGCTCTAGCGGCACCCGGCGTCATGGTAGAGTTCAGCAATACGGTGGCGCATCAAGGGCAGGGTGCCATTGGCGAAGCCAACTGGATCTATTGGCTCATTAACCCACAGAATGGACAACCCGTGACCGACGCCAATGGTTACGGTGGTGCCTTAGTGGACATCAATTTGTTGAGACCCCGCAATCAAGAGGTTCTCATGGCCGCGCTGGTGCACGAGGGTTATCACGCATATTTGTTTCAGCAGTACGCCAAGGATGATATCGCGGCGGCGCGAGACCGTAATAACCACACTCTGGCCCACGGTGGACCCACGGACTTGACTCAGTATGAGCGGGAGAACCTCGCTTATCACGCAGAAGCAACGGTTTGGATCGAACTTGGGAACGCCGGCCCCGGGCCCTGGCAACCGGTTCGTGGAACGCCGTCCTGGATGCAGCCCACGAGAACTGGAACGGGGCCGTAGACCAACAAAGGCTGGATAAGTTGCTCAGCCAGCCACCGTACAACGTAACGCCAAAGACGCCAGGCGACCGCATAAGTGATGGCGAGACGAAGCGGCCAGCGAATATGTTGTGGCCGCCCGAAACTTAGAACGCAGGGAGTCAGGTGATTCTGTTGATGTTTCATCGCAAGGTTGTGGGCTGCAAGGCTTTTTCTTGCCTTGTTTCTTGCGTCAAGGGAGGACGATCTAGTCCGGTAATACTAAAGGGTATTACCCATTGTACTCAGGTTCTGACAGAAACGGTGGTCGCTATGCACAATGGGCTGTTTGGTTCTCTAGCTTTCTTCGTGGTTTGTATGGATTCTTTGGTGTTGGCGCAGGAGCCGCGCCGCGTGATCCAGGCTTCCGTACCGGAGTACCCATACATGATGTACGCCGCGGGGATCCAAGGAAAATTCTTGGTGGATCTAACCGTATTGCCCTCCGGTCACGTGGGTGACGCGAAGGTATTAGAATCCCCTGGCAAGTATTTTGACTCTGAGATTCTAGGCCGCGTCATGCGCTGGAAGTTTGAGCCGCAGGAAGGCAGCAGCAGGTTCACAATTGAATTTGTGTTTCGTCTCTTGCCCAAGGAAGCACCTGTCGAGGACTGTGGGGTTTTTTTCCTTGCGCCCACGACTATAGAAATCCGCACGATACAGCGGCCACCTATCACCGACAACAGGTAAGTGGTAAGAGGGACGGTCAAGGAATTATGAAACGTCACACGCTGCCCATTCAGCGAAAGATCGTTCCCGGGCAGTCGGTCCCCAAAAGCAATCGAGAACCTGGCCGCGGACGGAGGGTCCAAAATGCCGGCGCGGTCAGGATTCCACCATCCACAACCAATTGAATGGGGCAACGCCCTCGGGCCAGGCGCTTCCATCCTTCCCTCCAGATGAGTCCCGGTGAAAACGGCGTTGACGCGTACTCGGTGAGGGCCGGCGTTGACAGTAGTGGCTGTGCGCCGGAGCGGGGTGAAGTCCTTCGATGGAGCGACATTTCCCGACCCGCGTAGCCGAGCCGCATCCATGGCGCACGGAAACACAACCCGGAAGTGCGGTTACCGGCCTATCGCAGAGCCGGAATATAGTAAGGAACGCGAGGAATGCAGAGACATGGCCGAAGACAGCTTCGATAAGATTCGACAGGAAAAACGTCCCGGGCTGGTGTCAGAGTTCTGGGCGTTCCTGAGAGAGAGCCGCAAGTGGTGGCTCGTCCCCATTCTGCTCGCGATCCTGGTTCTTGGCGCCCTCGTGTTCCTGGGCGGAAGCGGTGCTGCGCCTTTTATCTATACGCTCTTCTGACGGCAGCGATCGAGTTACGCGTGCCGACGACTTCTGAGAGGTCTTTCTCGATGAAGCGGGCGCGTTCTCTCTCGCTGCGATGGCCCTCAGCGGGCTTCTGTTTCTCGTCATCGTTGAACTGGGTGCGCGAATCATCGAGCGATCTCGCGTCAACCCGCGTCGAGGCGAAGAGCTCGACCTCCTCATGCCAAATCCTCACCGGGACCGGTTCTTATCGTCTCAAGCGCAACGTGGATATCAAAACCCACGCGGGAGGCCGTGCGGTAACGATACGCACGAACCAGCATGGAATGCATTGGCGCGACGTAACGATCGAGAAGTCTGATCAGCGACGGCGCATCGCTTTCCTCGGGGACTCCTTCACATTCGGCTCTTGGGCCGACAACTATGAGAAGAGCTTCGTCGGCGTCTTCGACGCGAACGTCTCATCGGAACGCTGGGAAGTCTTGAACTTCGGTGTGGGCGGTTACGGTCTCGGAGATATGGAGCTACAGCTTCAGGAAAACGTCTTGGCATTCTCGCCGAGCTACGTCGTGGTCGTGGTGTTCGCGGGCAACGATTTTCGGGATACCTTTCTCGGCATCGACAAAGAGAGAATCGAGAACGGCGTCGCGCATCTCAGAAACCAGGTGGTCCGTACTCGCGTTCCCGAGGAGCTTCTGGTCGAGGACACGACGGTGCCCCAACCCTGCCGACGCGAGTCCGCCGTCTTGCGTGGGCTCGACGTCTTCAGTTCGTTCCGCCTGCTCTCACCGATCCTCGACCTCGAAAATCTTTGTGTGGAGTTTGCGGTGAATCGCAATTTCACGATGTTCTCTTTCTGGTCCCAATACCCCTACCCAAACGCGGCTTTGCGGGCCAAGGACACAGTGATTGCCACTTTGGACCGTCTGGATTCTGTTCTTGCGGGTCGCGGAGCTCGACTGGCGATCGTCGGTCTACCGACATCCGAGCAAGTACACGCCCGCGTCAACGCGGGGCCTGGCTACGACACCGCCTTTCCGCAGGTCTACCTGCAGGTCTTCGCACGGGAACGAGACATCCCGTATATCGACTTTCTCCCGATCCTGCGCTCGCACGTACTGCGCACGAACGAGCGCATCTATCTGAAATCGGACACCCACCTGAACAATGAGGGCCACGAAATTGTCGGCCGTCACCTGGCCGAGTGGTTTCGATGCTGCGTGAGAAACCGCAAGCAGTTGAGGGAACAGAGCCAAAACAAAGACGTTGAGCCCGAACAGCCGAATCGATAAATGATAGCCGGCGACGGCGCGTGAATCGTCGAACTCGCGGACGCCCAGCGCGATCCCGTTCCTTCAGGGCGAGGCTCCTCGCACGAAGTTGAATAGCCCGGCCCGTTGGAACACTATGGCTAGTCGAAACTCGGAATCGAAGCTGCAGATTCCGACGTACAAGCATGAACATTCTCGGGATCTCGGCGTTCTACCACGACTGTGCCGCCGCCTCGTTCGGGACGGCGAGATCGTCGCCGCCGCGCAGGAGGAGCGGTTCACGCGGAAGAAGCACGATCACGAGTTTCCCACGCGACGCGATCGAGTACTGTCTTCGGAGGGAAGCTATCGAGCCCGGAGCTCGACTGTCGGCTTCTACGACAAGCCGCTCCTGAAGTTCGATCGCCTCCTGGAAACCTACCTGGCCTACGCGCCGCGCGGTTTCGCTCGTTTCTCAAGGCGATGCCGCTCTGGCTGAAGCAGAAGCTCCATCTGCCGCGGGAGATGAATCGCGGGCTCGGAGGGCAGTACCGCGGCCGTTACGTCTTCACCGGGCATCACGAATCGCACGCCGCGAGCGCGTTCTTTCCCGTCGCCGTTCGAGAAGCGCGGCGATCCTCACGCTCGACGGTGTCGGCGAATGGGCCACGGCCAGCGTCGGCGTCGGCCGCGGGCAACCAGATCGAGCTGCTCGCACGAGCTGCGCTTCCCTCACTCGCTCGGGCTGCTCTACTCGGCCTTCACCTACTTCTGCGGGTTCCGCGTGAACTGCGGCGAATACAAGCTCATGGGCCTGGCCCCCTACGGCGAGCCGAACTACGCGGACCTCATTCGCGAGAAGCATGCTCGACCTGAAACCGGACGGCTCGTTCCGCATGGACATGACGTACTTCAACTACTGCCAGGGCCTGACGATGACCTCGAAAAGTTCCACCAGTCTCTTCGGTGGCCCGCCGCGGGCGCCGGAATCGCCCATTCACGCAGCGCGAGATGGACCTTGCCGCGTCGATCCAGGCAGTGACCGAAGAGATCATGCTTGCGGTCGCGCACGGTACGTGCACGAGCACCGGATGAAGCGACCTTGTGCCTGGCCGGCGGCGTCGCCCTCAACTGCGTCGGCAACGGCCGCATTCTGCGCGAAGGGCCCGTTCGAACACATCTGGATTCAGCCCGCGGCAGGCGACGCCGGAGGCGCTCTTGGAGCCGCCACTGTTCATCTGGCATCAACTCCTCGACAAGCCGCGAACGCCGCTCGCCGATGGCGACTCCAGCGGGCTCGTTTCTCGGGCCGGCGTACTCCGACGAAGCAGATCCGACTGTCTCGACGATCGCGGGGCCGTCTACCGGCACTCTCGACGAGGACGAGCTCGTGCGAGCGAAGTCGCCGCCCTATCGCTCCGAGGAACGTCGGTTGGGTCACATGGACGGCCGCATGGAGTTCGGTCCGCGAGCCCTGGGAAGCCGCAGCATCCTCGGGCGACGCCCGCTCCGCGAACATGCAATCGGTGATGAACCTGAAGATCAAGTTCCGCGAGTCCTTCCGGCCGTTCGCGCCCTCGGTGCTGCGGGAGCACGTGCAGGACTATTTCGACATGCGGGCCGAGGAAGACAGTCCCTACATGCTGCTGGTGGCGCCGGTTCGAGGAGACAAGCGGGTCGCCTTCGCCGACGAACGGAGCGCGCGGGCTCGACAAGCTCAAACAGCTTCGCTCCGTGGTCCCGGCGATCACGCACGTCGACTACTCGGCCCGCGTGCAGACCGTCGACGCCGAGCGCCACCCGCGCTTCCACCGGATCCTGAGAACGTTCGAGCGAAAAGACGGGCTGCCCGGTCCTGATCAACACCAGCTTCAACGTGCGGGGCGAGCCGATCGTGTGCACGCCGGAAGACGCCCTTCGCTGCTTCCGGGCGACGAACATCGACGCTCTCGTGATCGGACGTTTCCTGCTGCGGAAAGAAGACCAGCCGAAGACCGCGAGTGGAGAAGAAGAGAGACTATCTCTCTCAGTTCCAGCTCGATTGAAACCGATGTTGATTCAGCTCGACTTTCGACCGGATGCCCGGCAACTGAGACAGTTCGGGTTCATCGCCTTCGCCGTGCTCGGCCTCCTGGCTGCCATCGCCTACTTCAAGGGAACTTTCTTCGGCTTCGACCTTGGTGAGTCGCCGCTCGTCCTCTCGCTGCCGTGCTCGGAGCCGTGGGCTTCGTGTCGCGCACTCTTTTCCCTCGCCTGGCCTCAGGGAAATCGCCCGCTCTACGTCGCGCTGTCGGTCGTGGCGTTTCCGATCGGGTTCGTGGTTTCCCACGTCGTTCTGGCGGTGCTGTTCTTCGGGATCCTCACCCCCGTCGGCCTTACGCTCCGGCTTCTCGGCCGCGATCTGCTCGATCGCGGCTTCGAGAGTGAAAAGAAGAGCTACTGGGGCGACCTGCCGCAATCGATCCAGAAGCGAGATTATTTTCGGCAGTTCTGAGGGTCCGAGGCGTCATTTCCGAGCTCGATGAATTTTGACTAAAACATGGGAGCGGTAAGGATCCCACCGTCCACGACCAGATTGGCGCCGGTGATGAAGCCCGCTCGGTCCGAGGCGAGGAACAAGCAGGCTTCGGCGACTTCCTCGGGGCGGCCGAGCCTCCCGAGGGGAGCGCGCGCCTTGAATGAGGCCACGCCCTCGGGCCAGGCTTCCTCGATTCCTTCCCTCCAGATGAGTCCCGGTGAAACGGCGTTGACCCGAACCCGGCGAGGGCCGAGCTCGAGGGCGGCGGAGCGGGTGTAAGCGAGGACGCCGCCTTCGCGGCGACGTAGTGGCTGTGCGCGGAGCCGGCTGGAGTCCTTCGATGGAGGCAACATTCACGATGGAGCCCGGAGACGTTTCTCGCGATGAGACGCCGCGCGGCGGCCTGGGTGACGAGGTGCGCCGACACCAGGTTCGTCTCTACGCGCCCTTCCACTCCTCGGGAGGCGCATCGACGAGCTCGTGAAGGGGATAGCGTCCCCGCGTTATTCGCGAGTACGTCGACATCTCCAATCATCTTCGCTGCATCGCGGAAAAGTCTTTCGACCTGGTCAGCCTCACGAAGGTCGGCGCCAATCGCACAGGCACGCGCACCGGTCCCCCCGAGTCTCGTGGCGAGCTTCTCGGCGTCCGCTTCACTTTCGCGGTAGTGCACGACAACGGACGCCCGGCTGCAGCGAACCGAGATGCGATCGCGCTCCCGATGCCGCGCGAAGCGCCGGTCGCGACGGCGACTTTGCCCTCGAGCTCGCGCGATTCGCTCACGAGTCCTCGAGATCCCGTCAACAGGCCGACTCGAATCGCGGAGTGCAAACGCAGAGGAACACCCGGAATGCATAATCCCCGATTCCAGGATACATTGGGTCGCGCCTCGGGGGATGAGCACCACGTCGCCGGGAGACGACGTCGGTCTCGACGCCGTCGACTTCGACTCGGCGTCGTCCTTGCTCGATAAGATAGCGCTCATCGACCGAGAGGGAATGTCTCGCCGTCGTCACGCCCGGCGCAACGCGAGCGCGAGCGAGAGAGACCTCGGGATCCGTCGGATGGTTCCAGACTTCGACGATGGTGCAGCGTTCCTCGGTGAGAACCCCCTCGCGGGAGGGAGGAGGGCTTGCGCCCGGAATCACGATCAGCTTCATGCGACCTTCGCGCTCCTCCGGGGCACAAGCGTAACACCATCGAGGGCTTGCGGTACCATAACCGTTGATGGCCTCGATTTGGCTCATTGCTTCGTGGAGCGCTTCCGTGATGGCGTCGCAGGAGGCTTCCATGAAGGCGAGCGACAATCTCATCTGGACCTGCCCGATTCACCGCGAGAAGACTTCGACGACGGAAGGAAGCTCCTGCCCTCAATGTGGAACGGCTCTCGTTCGCACCGCGTCGAGCATCGTCTGGAGCTGCGCCCTGCACGCTCTCGCGGAGACGCACCCGGAAAATGCCGCGTCTGCGGTCGAGACCTCCATCCCGTGAGCCGAGAATCGCCTACACCTGCCCCATGCACGCCGAAGTGCGGGAGCTCGAGCCGGGCGCTTGTCCCCATCTGTCGTATGGCCCTCGTTTGCCTCGACGGGGCCCGCAGAGACCACACCCGATCACAACCGAAGCACGGCGGCATCCTCTTCATGGCGCCGGACGCTCGCGTCGTCTCGAGGGCACCTACCCGGAGGCCGGAACGTTTCGCGTACACCTCTACGACAACTTCTCGCAGCCGCTGTCCGCGAAAGCGTTCAAGGGGCGGGTGGTCTGGAAGGAGACCTTCGACCCCGCGACGCGGGAGATCCGTGAGCTCGTTGCCTACCCGCTTCTTCCCGCGCGCGACGGGAGTTATCTGGAGGCAAGAGTCCCGACGGCCACGATACCCATCGAGCTCGCGGCCAAGGTCCAGTTCGAGAAGGACGGTCCGTTCGAGCGCTTCGACTTCGTGTTCTCGGGATTGTCGAACGCCCGGGCCAAGTGCTCCGACGGTTGCCGGGGAGCTGGTGGTGCCGCAAGAGCCCGCCGCGATAGCGGACGCAATCGTCGAGCGAGCGAGACGTGTCGAGGCCGTCCTCGCGCGCGGCGCCTTCACTCGAATCTACGTCCCCGCGCTCGAGGCCAAAGACCTCGCGCTCGCCTCGAGGCCCGACCTCTGACCGTGAGGGATCCGGCCGCGCTCGCCTGGGCTATCAAGGAGCTGGTGCGCGCCGCCTCGCTCTACGACGACTACGGCGACCTCGGAAGTCGGGAGAAGCTTCTGACCGCGCACGAACGCTTCGAGGAAGCGACTGCGACCATCGCATCTTCGTTCGGATACAGAGGTGAAGATCCGAATCCTCTTGGTGGCGTGCGCTCTCGCCGCTCCGGCGGCGCTCCTCGAGGCCCACAAGCCGACCAGACGCGGTTCGCCTCCCCCACAAGGACGTCTTCCCAATCTTCCAGCGGCACTGCGGATCCTGTTCACCGGTCGGGGGGCGTCCGCCGATGTCGCTCCTTCAATACAAGGATTCGTTTCCGTGGGCGGTCTCGATCAAGAACCAGGTGTTGTCCCTCTCCATGCCCCCCTGGTTCGCCGACGAGCGCTACAGTGCGTCCGGCATTCTTCCTCGCTCTCCGGCGACCGAGGTCGACACCATCGTCGACTGGTGTCTAGGGGGCGCGCCCGAGGGCGAGCGGAACGACGCGGACGCTCCACCGGAACCGCGCGCCGTGGACGGAGTCCGACCTGTTGCTCGCGATTCCGGAGGCCTTCGTCCTCCGTGCGGAGATGGCCGAAGCGCGCCACGAGGCGCTTCTCGAAACCGGACTTCGGCGGGAGCGGATACTGCAATGAATAGAGTTACGGCCGGAGCGGCCGACCGTCGTTCGCTCGGCGGTCTTCTTCGTCGTCCCGAAGGGAAGAAGGCGGCTGCCCCTTCGCTTCCTCAATCGCCGGTCAAGGAGCCAGAAATCTGGCCGGAGGGCACACACAGGGCGTCCGGGTTCCGGCGAACGCGTCCCTCTTTGATCCGGATTCGCTACAAGAAGACGTGGCTCGAGGAAGGAAAGGAAATTCGGGACCGGAGCGAGGTCGCACTCTCCTTCGCCGCAAAGGCAGTGCCCATCGAAAGCGTTGTCGTTGGGTCGAGCGCGGTCTACTCGGTTCCGCGAGACGTCGAGGTGCTCTCGGTTCTGCCCTCAATCGATGCCGGCGTCGAGCTCGCTTCAGGCCGAGGCCATTCTCCCCGACGGAACCACGCGTCCGCTCATCCGCCTTCGCGCCCCCGACCCGAGTGGCCGCGGACGTACTGGTTGGAGGAGCCGGTCCAGCTTCCGAAGGGGAGCCGCCTTCGTGTCACGAAGACCCCATCCAACGCGGCCGACTCCTCCTTAGTTTTCAATATCGCATCCAACTGATACAGATACCCCTCCCTACCGGCGGGCATTCCCCCAAGGCTCGTAGCGTCGTTGGTGCGATATTGCTCCGGCAAAACCAGGACTTCGGCAGGAGTGAATGCGATGAATCGAACGCTCGCGAGAATTGGGGTTTTCTGCGGTGCAGCGCTGCTCAGCGCGTCGTTTGTGCAGCAGGCGTTGGCGGCGAACGTGACTCTACCGTCCGGCGGCCGGGTGACGGTCGAGCTCATTCCTCCGAAGCACAATTTCGGAACACGCTCTCGTGGCGTCGCCCGGTGTCGCCGTGGCTCTCACCGGCTGCAAGCTCGAGCCCGCGGGCGGTCTCGCGGGCACACACATTCTGAGCGAAAACAACTCGCAGAGAGGATGCCGCGTCGAGCTCGATTCCGATGCCGGGACCGGCGGCATTCAGCCCTTCGCTTCGGGAACGGTTTTCGTGCTGAACTTCTGCGCCCAGACGGACGCGGACGACGCCTGTGAATTCACCTGGTCCTCGGATCCCGCCGGTAACTCGGACGGCGATGACCATTTGAGCACCACCACGACTTCTCCCCGGGGTATTTCGACTCGCCTGGGAAGACCAGCCCGACCTCGGCGACAACGATTTCAACGATCTCATCGCCGTACTGCGAATCAGCAACGACTCGGACGGTGACGGACTCTGGGACGATTGGGAGACGACGGGCATCGACTCGGATGGCGATGGGGTCGTCGACCTCGTTCTCGACGGGGCCGACCCCCAGCACAAGGACATCTACATCGAGATCGACTGGATGGACTGCGCCGTGGCAGGGGGCGACTGCCCCATGGGCGATACTCACAGCCATGAACCCAAGCAGGCGGCCATCGACGCTGTCGTGGATGGGTTTGCGGCGGGGAACGTGACAAACCCCGATGGGATCAACGGCATCGACCTGCACATCGACGTGAGCAACTCCATCGCCCACCAGAATTTCATGATTATCCCGAACGCCTGTTTCACCGGGACGGCGGGCACGGGATTCAACGCCATCAAATCCAACGCGGCGAACTTCGGGAACGCCTCGCCGCGGCGCTTCGCCTACCACTACAACCTCTGGACCCATCGGCAGACGACGGGAGACGGCGGAAGCTCGGGGTGCGGCGAGCTTCCCGGAAACGACTTTCAGGTGACTCTCGGCAACTGGAACGTCGGTATGGGCAATCTCGACGGTGACAGGGTTCGGCGAACGCGATGGTGGGCACGGTGATGGAGCAGGCGGGCACGCTGATGAGCTCGGACACAACCTCAATCTGCAGCACGGCGGAAGCGACTGGCTGAATTTCAAGCCGAACTACCTCAGCGTGATGAACTATTCGTTTCAAACCGGGGGGGTCCCGCCGACGGACCCCGACATGGGCGGCCCATTGACGGGGCGAATCGACTACTCCACATCCACATTGCCAACGCTCACCGAGAACAATCTCAGTGAGCCCGCGGGAATAGGAGACGGCGCGGACAACACCACTTTCACGTGCGCCGGAGGCGCCGCCGGCGCCGGCACCGGGATGGGTGCCATCGATTGGAACTGCGACAACGATATGGGCGTGGACACGGGCTTTTCGACGGACATCAACGCGGATCAGAACCTGAGCTGCGTGCGCGAGGGTACGGACGGAGATCGAGATACGACGGCCGCGGAGACGACGTCGTGATGGGAGTCCGCATCTTCGAGGGCGCGAACCGACAGTGCGATACCACCGCCGCCGCTGGCGACGTGCAATGGCGTCCCCTCGGGCCTCTGGACGGCTTCTGGGACTGGAACAACATCAAGTACGACTTTCAGAACTCCAACGACTTCGAGGACGGCGTCCACACGTTTCAAGAGCAACAGCTTCGTGAGCTCGATTTCGAGACGTATGTCGAGCAGATCGCTCCAGACCCCGCGCTGGGTATGCTGGCTGACCCCGATCCGGTGGTGACCGGCTCCAACATCACGTACAGCATCCAGCTTTCGAACCTGCGGGCCGGCGCTGCCCTGAACGTCTTCATCGCCAACGCGCTTCCCGCTTCGACGACGTTCGTGTCCTGCGGCTCGTCGGGGCAGGGAGTGTGCTCCGGCTCCCGGGAACACGCGCGCCATCGATTTCGAGACCCTTGCGGGAGGCTCGCTCGAGTCGTGACTCTGGTCGCTACCGCAAACTGCGAAGTCCCTGACGGGACGCTCATCACGAACCAGGCGACGGTCACCTCTACCACCATCGACTCGGAGGCAAGCAACAACGTCGCGGGCACGACGATAACGGCGCAGAACCCTCCGCCTGAGATCGTCGGTCTTACCGCCAGCCCCGGTGCTCTGTGGCCGCCAAACCACAAGATGATCGACATCTTGGTCGGTTACGACATCGTGGACAACTGCGGGCCAGTCGTCCTTCGGTCGCCAGCAACAACCGCAGCGACTGCCGGGAGACGGCAATACGTAGGCCGGAGCTGGTGCTGGGGCATCCGCTCGTCCAGTTGAGAGCAGAACGCTCGGGCGAGGGTCAGGATGGAGATCTATACGATTACGACGACCTGCTCGGACAGTGGTGGAGGCTCTTCCAACAAGTCCGTGGCGGTCACCGTTGCCAAAGAGCCAGGGACGATAGAGCTCAGCAGTCATCTTCGGCCACCACGACCAGGCAGTCGTCGCCGCCGGGTGACGGAGGAGTCCTTCGCGGGATTGATCTTGACGCCATAGTTGGCGGAGGCGTCCGATTCGAGCGCCTTCAGCTTGTAGCCGATGGCGATCTCGCCCTCTCGCTTCTGCGCGACCCGCATCAGATCGCCGAATCGGCAGGTGATGGGAAGAGATCCGAAGTAGAGCCACGCGAGCTACGCATGATCTCCGAGCCTTCTCTTCACGGAAAAGGTTCGCGTAGACGCCCTCGATCTGCGGCTTGAGCAAGAACAAGGCGCAAATCGAGGACATCTACGCGAACCTTTTCCGGTGAAGAAGCTGGGAATCTTACGTGAAGCCCGCGTGGCTCTACTCGGAATATCTTCCCATCACCTGCCATTCGGCAATCTGATGCGGGTAGCGCGAGAAGCGAGAGGGCGAGATCGCCATCGGCTACGAGCTGAAGGCGCTCGATGGGACACCTGCCGCCAACTATGGCGTCAAGATCGATCCACGAAGGACTCCTGCGTCACCCTCGGCCGCGACGGAGCTGCCTGGTCGTGGTAGCTTGGAGTAGCTGCTGAGCTCTATCGTCCCTGGCTCTTTGGAACAGCTGCCTCGCCACGGACTTGTTGGAAGAGCCTCCACCACTGTCCGAGCAGGTCGTCGTAATCGTAGTAAGGATTCGACCGAGACCTCCGAAGCATTCTGTCTCAACTGGAAACTGGGTGATCGTCCAGCACCTGCAGTCGGCTGAGCGTTATTCTCCGGAGCCACGTTCGGCGGTTGAGTTGCTCGCGACCGAAAGCGAGCAGGTCACCGCCGCAGTTGTCCGCGATGTCGTAACCGACCAAGATGTGAATCATCTTGTGTTGGCGGCCAGCGCGGTGGGCGGTAAGACCGACGATCTCAGGCGGAGGGTTCTGCGCCGTTATCGTCGTGCCCGCGACGTTGTTGCTTGCCTCCGAGTCGATGGTGGTAGAGGTGACCGTCGCCTGGTTCGTGATGAGCGTCCCGTCAGGGACTTCGCAGTTTGCGGTAGCGACCAGAGTCACGGTCTCGAGCGAGCCTCCGCAAGGGTCTCGAAATCGATGGCGCGCGTGTTCCCGGAGCCGGAGCACACTCCCTGCCCGACGAGCCGCAGGACACGAACGTCGTCGAAGCGGGAAGCGCGTCGGCGATGGAGACGTTCAGGGCAGCGCCGCCGCAGGTTCGAAAGCTGAATGCTGTACGTAATGTCGGAGCCCCTCGCGTCAGCCAGCATACCCAGCGCGGGGTCTGGAGCAATCTGCTCGACATACGTCTCGAAATCGAGCTCACGAAGCTGTTTACTCTGAAAGCCTGTGGACGCCGTCCTGGAAGTTGGAGTTCTGAAAGTGGTACTGTTGTTCCCGTCCCAGAAGCCGTCCGAGGCCCGAGGGGAGCGCGTGCACGTCGCCAGCGGCGGCGGTGGTATCGCACTGTCGGTTCGCGCCCTCGAAGATGCGGACTCCATCCACGACGTCGTCTCCCGCGGCCGTCGTATCTCAATCTCCTCGTACCCTCGCGCGCCAGCTCGGGTTCCTAATCCGCATTGATGTCCGTCGAAAGGCCCGTGTCCACGCCCATATCGTTGTCGCAGTTCCATCGAATAGCACCCCGTTCCGGTGCCGGCGCCGGCGGCGCCTCCGGCGCACGTGAAAGTGGTGTTGTCCGCGCCGTCTCCAATCCCCGCGGGCTCACTCGAGCTCGGTGAGCGTCGGCAATGTGGATGTGGAGTAGTCGATTCGCCCCGTCCGATCGGCGGACCTGGGGTCCCGTGGCAGGAGAGCCCCAGTTTGAAACGAATAGTTCATCACGCTGAGTCGGCTTGAAATTCAGCCAGTCGCTTCCGCCGTGCTGCAGATTGAGGTTGTGTCCGAGCTCGTGCATCAGCGTGCCCGCCTGCTCCATCACCGTGCCCACCATCGCGTCGGCCAATCCGTCACCGTCGAGATCGCCCTGCCGACGTTCCAGTTGCCGAAGAAGTCACCTGAAAGTCGTTTCCGGGAAGCTGGCCGCACCCCCGAGCTTCCGCCGTCTCCCGTCGTCTGCCGATGGGTCCAGAGGTTGTAGTGGTAGGCGAAGCGCCGCGGCGAGGCGTTCCCGAAGTTCGCCGCGTTGGATTTGATGGCGTCGAATCCCGTGCCCGCCGTCCCGGTGAAACAGGCGTTCGGGATAATCATGGAGATGGAGTTGCTCACGTCGATGTGCAGGTCGATGCCGTTAATCCCATCCGGGGTTTGTCACGTTCCCCGCCGCAAACCCATCCACGACAGCGTCGATGGCCGCCTGCTTGGGTTCATGGCTGTGAGTATCGCCCATGGGGCAGTCGCCCTGCACGGCGCAGTCCATCCATCGAACATGTCGACATGTCGATGTCCTTGTGCTGAGGGGTGATCATCGAGACGAGGTCGACGACCCCATCGCCATCCGAGTCGATGCCCGTCGTTGCTCCAATCGGTCCAAGTCCGTCACCGTCCGAGTCGTTGCTGATTCGCCGTCGGCGATGAGATCGTTGAAATCATTGTCGCCGAGGTCGGGCTGGTCTTCCCAGGCGAGTGGAACTGCCCGGGAGAAGTCGTGGTGGTGCTCAAATGGTCATCGCCGTCCGAGCTACCGGCGGATGCCGAAAGAGGACCAGGTGAATTCACAGGCGTCGTGTCCGCGTCCGTCTGGCGCAGAAGTTCAGCACGAAAACCGTTCCCGAAGCGAAGAGCTGAATCCCACGGTCCCGGCATCGGAATCGAGCTCGACGCGGCATCCTCTCTGCGAGTTGTTTTCGCTCCGAATGTGTGCTGCCGCGAGACCGACCGCGGGCTCGAGCTTGCAGCCGGTGAGAGCCACGGCGACACCGGGCGACGCCACCGAAGCGTGTTCCGAAACTGTGCTTCGGAGGTAATCAGCTCGACCGTCACCCGGCCGCCGACGGTAGAGTCACGTTCGCCCCGCCAACGCCTGCTGCACAAAGACGCGCCGAGCAGCGCTGCACCGCAGAAAACCCCAATTCTCGCGAGCCTTCGATTCATCGCATTCACTCCTGCCAAAGTCCGGACGTTTTGCCGGAGCAATATCGCACCAACGACACTACGAGCCTTGGGGGAATGCCCGCCGGTAGGGGAGGCGGGCATCTTATATCAGTTGGGTGCGATATTGAAAACTAAAGAGGAGTCGGGCGCGTCGGATGGGGTCTTCATGACACGAGAAGCGGCTCCCCTTCGGAAGCTGGACCGGCTCCTCCAACCAGTACGTCCGGGGCCACGCCGGTCGGGAGTGCGAAGGCGGATCAGCGGACGCGTGGTTCCGTCGGGGAGAATGGCCTCCGCCTGAAGCGACTCGACCCCGGCATGCGAATCGAGGGCAGAACCGAGAGCACCTCGACGTCTCGCGGAAGCGAGTAGACCGCGCTCGACCCAACGACAACGCTTTCGATGGGCACTGCCTTTGCGGCGAAGGAGAGTGCGACCTCGCTCCGTCCCGAATTTCCTTTCCTTCCTCGAGCCACGTCTTCTTGTAGTGAATCCGAATCAAGAGGGAGGCGTTCGCCGGAACCCGGACGCCGTGCCCTCCGGCCAGATCTCGGCTCCTTGACCGGCAATCCAGGAAGCGACCGGGGCACCCGCCTTCTTCCCTTTCGGAACGACGAAGAAGACCGCCGAGCGAACCACGGTCGGCCGCTCCGGCCGAAACTCGATCGATCGTAGAATCCGCTCCCGCCGAAGTCCGGTCTCGAGAAGCGCCTCGTGGCGCGCTTCCGCCATCTCCGCACGGAGGACGAAGGCCTCCGGAATCGCGAGCAACGGTCGGACTCCGTCGCGGCGCGCGGTTCCGGTGGAGCGTCCGCGTCGTTCCGCTCGCCCTCGGGCGCGCCCCTAGACACCAGTCGACGATGGTGTCGACCTCGGTCGCCGAGAGCGAGGAAGATGCCGGAACGCGCGTAGCGCTCGTCGGCGAACCAGGGGGGCATGGAGAGGGACAACACCTGGTTCTTGATCGAGACCGCCCACGGAAACGAATCCTTGTATTGAAGGAGCGACATCGGCGCGACGCCTCCCGACCGGTGACAGGATCCGCAGTGCCGCTGGAAGATCGGAAAGACGTCCTTGTGGTAGGTGAACCGCGTCTTGGTCGGCTTGTGGGCCTCGAGGAGCGCCGCCGGAGCGGCGAGAGCGCACGCCACCAAGAGGATTCGGATCTTCACCTCTGTATCCCGAACGAAGATGCGATGGTCGCAGTCGCTTCCTCGAAGCGTTCGTGCGCGGTCAGAAGCTTCTCCCGATTTCCGAGGTCGCCGTAATCGTCGAGAAGCCAGGCGGCGCGCACCAGCTCCTTGATAGCCCAGGCGAGCGCGGCCGGATCCCTCACGGTCAGAGGTCGGGCCTCGAGCGCGAGCGCGAGGTCTTTGGCCTCGAGCGCGGGGACGTAGATCTCAGTGAAGGCGCCGCGCGCGAGGACGGCCTCGACGCGTCTCGCTCGCTCGACGATCGCGTCCGCTATCGCGGCGGGCTCTTGCGGCACCACCAGCTCCCCGGCAACCGTCGGAGCACTTGGCCCGGCGTTCGACAATCCCGAGAACACGAAGTCGAAGCGCTCGAACGGACCGTCCTTCTCGAACTGGACCTTGGCCGCGAGCTCGATGGGCATCGTGGCCGTCGGGACTCTTGCCTCCAGATAACTCCCGTCGCGCGCGGGAAGAAGCGGGTAGGCAACGAGCTCACGGATACCTCCGCGTCGCGGGGTCGAAGGTCTCCTTCAAGACCACCCGCCCCTTGAACGCTTTCGCCGACAGCGGCTGCGAGAAGTTGTCGTAGAGATGCACACGAAACGTCCCGGCCTCCGGGTAGGTGCCCTCGAGATGATGCCACGCGTCCGGCGCCATGAAGAGGATTCCGCCGTGCTTCGGGTTGTGATCCTGGTGAGGTCTCGCGCTCGTCGAGGTAACGAGGGCCATATGGCAGATGGGGCAAGCGCCGGGCTCGAGCTCCCGCACTTCGGCGTGCATGGGGCAGGTGTAGGCAATCTCCTGGCTCACGGGATGAGGTCTCGGCCGCAGACGCGGCATTTTCCCGGTGCCGCCTCCGCGAGAGCGTGAAGGGCGCAGGTCCAGACGACGCTCACGCGTGCGCGAACGAGAGCCGATCCGCATTGAGGGCAGAGCCCTTCCGTCGCCGAAGTCTCTTCGCGATGAATCGGACAGGTCCAGATGAGCTCGTCGCTCGCCTTCATGGAAGCCTCCTGCGACGCCATCACGGAAGCGCTCCACGAAGCAATGAGCCAAATCGAGGCCATCAACCGTTATGGTCCCACAAGCCCTCGATGGTGTCTACGCTTGGCCCCGAGGAGCGCGAAGGTCGCGCTGAAGCCAATCGTGATCGCAGCGGCGCAAGCCCTCCCTCCTCCCGCGAGGGCTTTCTCACCGAGGAACGCTGCACCATCGTCGAAATCTGGAACCATCCGTCGGATCCAGAGGTCTCTCTCGCTCGCGCCCGCGTTGCGCCGGGAGTTACGACGGCGCGACATTCCCTCTCGGTGGATGAGCGCTACCTCATCGAAGCTGGACTTGGCCGAGTCGAGGTCGACGGCGTTGAAACGGACGTCGCTCCCGGCGACGCGGTCACCATTCCCCGGGGCGCCACGCAACGTATCCGTAACCTGGGAAGCGACGACCTCGTGTTCCTGTGCGTTTGCACCCCGCGCTTCGAGCCCGCGTGCTACCAGGACCGCGAGGTCTCGTGAGCGAATCGCGCGAGCTCGAGGGCAAAGTCGCCGTCGTGACCGGCGCTTCGCGCGGCATCGGGAGCGCGATCGCTTCTCGTTTCGCTGCTGCCGGAGCGGCCGTCGTCGTGCACTACCGGGAAAGTGAAGCGGACGCTGAGAAGCTCGCCACGAGACTCGGGGAGACCGGTGCGCGTGCCTGTGCGATCGGCGCCGACCTTCGTGAGGCTGACCAGGTCGAAAGACTTTTCCGCGATGCAGCGAAGATGATTGGAGATGTCGATGTACTCGTGAATAACGCGGGAAGCTATCCCCTCCACGAGCTCGTCGATGCGCCTCCCGAGGAGTGGAAGAGCGTCGTAGAGACGAACCTGATGTCGGTGCACCTCGCCACCCAGGCCGCCGCGCGGCGTCTCATCGCGAGAAACGCTCCTGGCTCCATCGTGAATGTCGCCTCCATCGAAGGACTCCAGCCGGCGCCGGCGCACAGCCACTACGTCGCCGCGAAGAGCGGCGTCCTCGCTTACACCCGCTCCGCCGCCCTTGAGCTCGGCCCGCACAGAATCCGGGTCAACGCCGTTTCACCCGGACTCATCTGGAGGGAAGGCATCGAGGAAGCCTGGCCGGAGGGAGTGGCCTCATTCACAGCACGCGCTCCACTTGGAAGACTCGGCCGACCCGAAGAAGTCGCCGAGGCTTGTCTCTTCCTCGCGTCGGACCGAGCGGCCTTCATCACCGGCGCGAATCTGGTCGTGGACGGTGGGATCCTTACCGCTCCCATGTTTTAGTCAAAATTCATCGAGCTGGGAAATGACATCTCAACCCTCAGAACTGCCGAAAATAGTCTCGCTTCTGGATCGATTGCGGCAGGTCGACCCAGTAGCTCTTCTTTTCACGCTCGAAGCCGCGATCGAGGAGATCGCGGCCGAGAAGCCGGAGCGTAAGGCCGACGGGGGTGAGGATCCCGAAGAACAGCACCGCCAGAACGACGTGGGAAACCACGAACCCGATCGGAAACGCCACGACCGACAACACAACGTAAAGCGGGCGGTTTCCCTGAGGCCAGGCGAGAGAGAGAGTGCGGACACGAAGCCCACGGCTCCGAGCACCGCGACAAGAGGACGAGCAGAATCACCAAGTTCGAAGCCGAAGAAAGTGCCCCTGAAGTAGGCGAAGGCAGCCAGGAGACCGAGCACGGCGAAGGCGATGAACCCGAACTGTCTCAGTTGCCGGGCATCCGGTCGTAAGTCGAGCTGAATCAACATCGGTTTCAATCGAGCTGGAACTGAGAAAGATATCTCTCCGCTTCTCCACTCGCGGTCTTCGGCTGGTCTTCCTTCCGCAGCAGGAAACGTCCGATCACGAGAGCGTCGATGTTCGTCGCCCGGAAGCAGCGAAGGGCATCCTCCGGCGTGCACACGATCGGCTCGCCCCGGACGTTGAAGCTGGTGTTGATGAGGACGGGACATCCCGTCTTTTCCTCGAACTTTCTCAGGATCCGGTGGAAGCGCGGATGGCGGTCGGCGTCGACGGTCTGCACCCGGGCGGAGTAGTCCACGTGCGTGATAGCCGGGACCACGGAGCGGAGCTGTTTGAGCTTGTCGAGCCCGCGCGCCCCGTTCTCGGGGAAGGCAACCCGCTTGTCTCTTCGCAGCGGCGCCACCAGCAGCATGTAGGGACTGTCCTCCGCTTCCCGCATGTCGAAATAGTCCTGCACACGCTCCCGCAGGACGGAGGGCGCGAATGGCCGGAAGGACTCACGGAACTTGATCTTGAGGTTCATCACCGACTGCATGTTCTCGGAGCGGGCGTCCCCGAGGATCGACCGGTTTCCAAGGGCGCGCGGACCGAACTCCATGCGGCCATCCATGTGACCCACCACGTTCCCGGAAGCGATGAGCGAGGCGACTTCCTCGACGAGATCCTCCTCGCTTTCGAGGTGCCGGTAGACGGCGCCGCGACCCTCGAGGCACGCGCGGATCGCTTCGTCGGAGTACGCCGGCCCGAGAAGCGAGCCTCGCTGGAGGTCGCCCTCGGCGAGCGGCGTTCGGGGCTTGTCCAGGAGCTGATGCCAGACGAAGGTGGCGGCTCCAAGAGCGCCCCCGGCGTCCCCTGCCGCGGGCTGAATCCACAGGCGCTCGAACGGCCC
The DNA here is from genome assembly GCA_963820855.1 of uncultured Acidobacteriota bacterium. Taxonomy (GTDB): domain Bacteria; phylum Acidobacteriota; class Vicinamibacteria; order Marinacidobacterales; family SMYC01; genus DAISKN01. Next base: position 389,152 of record CAWGBY010000021.1, on the reverse strand, counting down.
CTCCCTCAGAATGCGGCCGTTACCGACGCAGTTCAGGGCGACGCCGCCGGCCATCACGAGGTCGCGGCAACCGGTGAGCTCGTGGGCGTACCGGGAGGCGGCCAGCATGATCTCCTCGGTCACTTCCTGAATCGAAGCGGCAAGATCCATCTCGCGCTGGGTCAGCGGGCTTTCCATCGCCCGCGGCGGACCTCCGAACAACTCCTCGAACTTCCTCGACGTCATGACCTCGTCGGTGCAGAAGTCGAAGTACGACATGTCCATGCGGAACGAGCCGTCCGGACGAAGATCGAGCATCTTCTCGCGGATGAGGTCCGCATACTTCGGCTCGCCATAGGGTGCCAGGCCCATGAGCTTGTACTCGCCGCTGTTCACCTTGAACCCGCAGAAGTAGGTGAAGGCCGAATAGAGAAGACCGAGAGAATGAGGAAATCGAAGCTCCTTCAAGAGGCGAATCCGGTTTCCCTCTCCGACGCCGACGCTTCCCGTCGACCACTCGCCGACCCCGTCGAGAGTGAGGATCGCCGCCTTCTCGAAAGGCGACGGAAAGAACGCGCTCGCGGCGTGCGATTCGTGGTGCCGGGTGAAGACGTACCGGCCGCGGTACTGACCTCCGAGCCCGCGATCGAGCTCCCGCGGGGTATGGAGCTTCTGCTTCAGCCAGAGGGGAAGGCCTTTGAGAAACGTCTTGAAACCGCGAGGGGCGTAGGCAATGTAGGTTTCCAGAATCCGATCGAATTTCAGGATCGGCTTGTCGTAGAACGCCACCAGATCGAGCTCCGAGGCTCGAATCTTTCCCTCTTGAAGGCAGTACTCGACCGCTCGCGAGGGAAACTCGTGGTCGTGCTTCTTCCGCGTGAACCTCTCCTCTTGAGCGGCCGCCACGATCTCGCCGTCCCGAACGAGGCATGCGGCACTGTCGTGGTAGTAGCGCCGAGAGCCCGAGAATGTTCATGCTTGTGCGTCGGAATCCCCAGCTTCGGATTCCGAGTTGGACTTGCCATAGTGTTCTAACGGGCTGGGCTAATCAACTTCGTGCGAGGAACCTCGCCCTGAAGGAACGGGATCGAGCTCGGCGTCCGCGAGCTCGACGATTCACGCGCCGTCGCCGGCTATCACTTATCCATCGGCTGTCCGGGCTCAACGTCTTCGTTTTGGCTCCGTTCCCTCAACTGCTCGCGGTCTCTAACGCAGCATCGAAACCACTCGGCCAGGTGACGGCCGACGATTTCGTGGCCCTCATTATTCAAGTGGGTGTCCGATTTCAGATAGATGCGCTCGTTCGTGCGCAGTACGTGCGAGCGCAAGATCGGGAGAAAGTCGATATACGGGATGTCTCGTTCCCGTGCGAAGACCTGCAGGTAGACCTGCGGAAAGGCGGTGTCGTAGCCAGGCCCCGCGTTGACGCGGGCGTGTACTTGCTCGGATGTCGGTAGACCGACGATCGCCAGTCGAGCTCCGCGACCCGCAAGAACAGAATCCAGACGGTCCAAAGTGGCAATCACCGTGTCCTTGGCCCGCAAAGCCGCCTCCGGGTAGGGGTATTGGGACCAGAAAGAGAACATCGTGAAATTGCGATTCACCGCAAACTCCACACAAAGATTTTCGAGGTCGAGGATCGGTGAGAGCAGGCGGAACGAACTGAAGACGTCGAGCCCACGCAAGACGGCGGACTCGCGTCGGCAGGGTTGGGGCACCGTCGTGTCCTCGACCAGAAGCTCCTCGGGAACGCGAGTCCGGACCACTTGGTTTCTCAGATGTGCGACGCCGTTCTCGATTCTCTCTTTGTCGATGCCGAGAAAGGTATCCCGAAAATCGTTGCCCGCGAAAACCACGACCACGACGTAGCTCGGCGAGAATGCCAAGACGTTTTCCTGAAGCTGTAGCTCCATATCTCCGAGACCGTAACCGCCCACACCGAAGTTCAAGACCTCCCAGCGTTCCGATGAGACGTTCGCATCGAAGACGCCGACGAAGCTCTTCTCATAGTTGTCGGCCCAAGAGCCGAATGTGAAGGAGTCCCCCAGGAAAGCGATGCGCCGGCGCTGATCGGACTTCTCGATCGTTACGTCGCGCCAATGCATTCCATGCTGGTTCGTGCGTATCGTGACCGCGCGGCCTCCCGCTTGGGTTTTGATATCCACATTGGGCTTGAGCCGATAAGAACCGGTCCCGTGAGGATTCGGCATGAGGAGGTCGAGCTCTTCGCCTCGACGTGGGTTGCCGCGAGATCGCTCGATGATCCGCGCACCCAGTTCAACGATGACGAGAAACAGAAGCCCGCTGAGGGCCATCGCAGCGAGAGAGAACGCTGCCCGCTTCATCGAGAAAGACCTCTCAGAAGTCGTCGGCACCCGTAACTCGATCGCTGCCGTCAGAAGAGCGTATAGATAAAGGGCGCAGCACCGCTTCCGCCCAGGAACACGAGGGCGCCAAGAACCAGGATCGCGAGCAGAATGGGGACGAGCCACCACTTGCGGCTCTCTCTCAGGAACGCCCAGAACTCTGACACCAGCCCGGGACGTTTTTCCTGTCGAATCTTATCGAAGCTGTCTTCGGCCATTCTCTGGATTCCTCGCGTTCCTTACTATATTCCGTCTCTGCAATACGCCGATAACCGCACTTCCGGGTTGTCGATTAAATTCTCGACGGGAAATAACAAAACGTAGGCGGAGCTTCCTCCTGTAGAAACGACCATCCTTCATCCAAGGGTCGCGGCGAGGCGCTCCTCGCACGGCGCCTCTCGCACGAACCGAGCTCATCGAAGTGCTCTCGAAGCCGGCGTCGATTCCCGTGTGCTTCCACGAGCGCTCCCGGAACGCCGTGCTAACATCCCCGAAATGCGAGCCATTCCCGCGCTGGTGCGGGCGATTGGACGATTCTCCATCGCCATCGCCGGGCTACTGGAGTGCGCCTGCGGTGCCGCCCGCGAGAGCGCCTTCGCGCGGAGACCGAGCGTAGTCGTCATCCTGGTCGATACCCTTCGGCCGGACTACCTCGATGCCTACGGTTATCCCCGATCGACCGCGCCTTTCCTTTCGGAGATGGCAAAGAAGTCCGTGGTGTTCGAACGGGCCTTCTCCACCTCCTCCTGGACGGTGCCGAGTGTCGCTTCGCTTTTCACCTCGGCCTATCCCCACCAACACCAAGTGGTGCAAGGCTTGATGGCCCACAGGGACCAGCTCGACGCACTCGGCGAGGAGGAACGAGCCAAGCTGACTCTCAACCGTTTGTCGATGGACACCCAAACGCTGGCGGAGCACCTGCATGGGCTCGGGTACTCGACGTACGGCATCGCGGCGAACGTGAATCTCGGTCCGGAGCTCGGGTTCCAGCGGGGCTTCGACAAGTTCCACTTCGAACCGGGACTCTCGGCCCGCCACCTTCACGGAATTCTCGCGAAATGGAAGGAAGAGATGAGCCGGTCCAAGCCGTTTCTCGCTTACCTTCACCTCAACGACGTGCACTCTCCCTTCGAGAAGCGCGAACCCTATTACCAGCCTCCGTCGTCGGAGGACCCGCGCGAGGTGACTCGCTCCAGCTACCTCAGCGAGATTGGTTTCGTCGACGAGTACCTGGCGAAGATCTACGAGCTGCTGGGGGACGATGAGAACACCATCTTCGTATTTCTCTCCGATCACGGAGAGGAATTCTGGGATCATGGCGGCACCTTTCACGGCGCAACGCTCTACCGGGAGCTCACCCAGGTGCTCATGATGTTCAGCTCACCGGCAAGGGGAATCGAGCCTCGTCGCGTCGACGTCAACGCGAGCCTCATCGACGTACTGCCGACGCTGATGGATCTCGTCGGAGGCGCGCGCGACGATCGCTGGAAGGGCACCTCGCTCCGCCCGCTTCTCTTGAACGCCGCGGACGCGCCAGCGCTCGAAGCGACGCTGCGAAAGAGGACCCTCTACGCGCATCTGGCGCAAAGAGGAAACGCCCGGCATCGGTGGGCCGCTTTCGATCGCGATTCCTATCTCATCGAGACGAACTCCGGCGAGAACGAGCTATTCGATCGTTCCGACGTGGACCAGCTCCGGGAGGCGTACGCTCTCAGACCGGAACGCGCCCGGGCACTCGTCGCGCTCTTGGACCGCGCCAAGCAGGATCGGGGAGAGACGGCGCCGGACACCGTCGAAGTCGACCTCGACGACGAGCTCCTCAAAACGCTCCGCTCTCTCGGATACGTTGAACCATGACTTCAAATGAGCAGTGATGCGGCCGGGCCCGCTCCACGATGGACGGAGAGATTGCTTCTGTCTCTGTTCTTCCTGGAGCTTCTGAATCTCTTCTTCATCGCCATCAGCCACGGCGCGTTGCAGATCTTCGAGCTCTCGCCCGATCGATTCCGGAGCTTTCAATATCACGCCGTCCTGGCCGCGCTACTTCTCGCTTCGAGGGAAGCCACCCGCTTCCGCTCGACGAAGCTCGAGACCAACCAATACCGCGCCGCCAGACTCGTTGTCGTTGCCCTCTGTCTCGTTGGAGCCGCAGTCTACTTCCGCCATGGAACCCGTCTCGGCGCGGACGGACCGAACTACTTCGCGCAGGCGCGATCCCTGCTCTTCGATTTCGACATCGACTACGGAAACGAGCTCGAGCGCGTCCCCGGAATGGTTCCCGGCATGCCCGAGCGGGCCATGGGCTTGCCCCTCGTTTCCTTGCCGTTTCTCGCTCTCGCGCATCTCTCGCTGAAGCTCGGGAAACTCGCTGGACTCGATCTCGTGGCGGACGGATTCGGGTACCCCTACGAAACCGCGTTCGGCCTCGCGAGCTACCTCGTCGGTGCGATCGGCCTCATCGTCATGCTTCGGCTGGCGTTCCAATTTTTCTCTCCGGGCGTAGCACTTCTGAGCGTCGTGACCGTGGGGATGAGCTCTTTTCTGGCGTGGTACATGGTCGTCGAGCCAGCGATGCCTCACGCGGTTTCCGCGGCCGCGGTGGCTGTCGCGATAGGCTACTGGTTGGCACGGCGTCCACTGGCAGGAACCCGGGACTGGATCGTGCTCGGGATCCTCTTCGGTCTCGCATCGCTCGCGCGCTGGCAGAACGTGGCGTTCCTGGCTCTTCCCCTCCTCGACGCGCTGATGAAACCGCGGCGCCCTCTCCGACAGGTCGCGTCGTCTCTACTGGGTTTTGCGGTGGCCTTCACGCCGCAGCTGGCGTACTGGCAGGCCATGGCCGGAAGCCCGTTCGCAATTTCCACGGAACGGCACGCGGTGCAATGGACGCAGCTGAGCGTCGCGGAGGTGCTGTTCTCGACCAACCGGGGTCTCTTTCCCTGGAGTCCGGTGCTCTACCTGGGATTCATCGGGCTCCTGATCTGGCTCCGCGCCGCACCGCGTATCGCGTCACTCTGCCTCCTGGGTTTTTTCCTGCAGCTCTACATCAACAGCAGCGTCGAGATGTGGTACGGAGGCTGGGCGTACGGTGGAAGACGATTCGACAACACTCTCGTGTTGTTCGTCCTGGGCTTCGCGGTGGCGCTCGATTTCATTCGGCGCCGCCCGTTCGTCTTCCCGGTCGTTCTTTCGGCAATCCTCGTCTTGTGGAACGTCGGCCTGATGCTGCAGGTAAAGAGAGGGGACGTTTCGCCCGATGGGAATGTCGCCTTCCGGCAGGTCGCCGGCCGGAGCCTCAACCGCTACTACGATCGCCTTGGATTTCCGGCGGCGTGGCCCGCGAACTGGTTGTTCGCGCGGCGCCACCAGTTGTCTCCCGAGAAGTTCGACCTGCTGTTCGGGCACCGGGGCTTCGGGAATTTTCGGCTTCCCATGAACGCCGATGCCGACGGCTATCTGGGGCGAGGATGGGGCGCTGCCGAGCAGGACGCTCGAGGTGAATGGTTTCGCTGGTCTCTCGGGGACGAAGCGACGGTTCTCGTTCCCCTCCGGGAGCCGCATCGCTACGTTCTATCGGCCTGGGTACGGCCTTATGAAGCCGGCGACAACCGGATTGGGCTCCGGGTCAACGGCCAGGTCGACAAGAGCCTCGACGTCGAAGGCGATACGACTCTCCTCTGGGAGCTGGAGCCTCGACTCTTTCGCACCGGGCTCAACGAGCTTCGCTTCGATTTCCAAGAGAGTCGTAACTCATCGGATGTCCTGCCAGCCGGCGACACACGGCCTCTCGGCGCGCGCTTCTACAGGCTGGAGCTCATCGCACGGTAAGCAGAAGCGCGTCAAAAGACGTCGGTAATGAGGGGCAGGTATCTGATCCACACCCAGCCGAGGAACGCGAGCGTCGCGACGATCCCGGTCCAGCGCGCGGGCGAGCTCCGCTGCGGAGCCAGGACGCGGAAGTTGGCGAGAACGGAAGACGCCTGAATCGCGCAAAGCGGCATCAAAGGCAGCCGGTATCGCGACATGCCGAAGGTCACGGCCACGACCGAAAGAGAGAACAAGAGCACGACTACCGTGAGCTGGCGCTCCGGGCCGGGCGGGCCGAACCAGATGGCGACGGCTCCGAGCAGCGTCAGAGCCATGAACGAACCGGCGGTGACGAGAGTGACGGTTCTCACCATCCCGACACTCGCGTTGCCATATCGTCCCGCTCGAAGGAAGCGAAGCGGAAACGAGACCGGGTTCATCAGGGCGGCCAGTTTCGGGAAAGCGCGGGCCGCGACACGCTCCGGGTGCGCGCGCATGTAGTCTCGCGCGTTCGCAATCTCACAACGGTAGTTCGCGACGGGGTTCTTCAAACCGCATCGAGGCCGCGGGGGCTCCGGGTAGGCTTTCGGACCGAGCTGGGCGGCGCGAAAGTCGTGGTTCTCGGGCGGGCCGGTGTTCTGGTTGTGATACAGGACGTTGCCCGCGTTCGTGCTCAAAAGAAGGAACTCGCCGAAACGCGAGGTGTTGTAGGCGGCCCACGGCGCGACGAGAGCTATGACCGGGAGCTCGACCGCGGCGAAGCGCTTGAGCGCGCGGCCGGCATTCCACGGTCTCTCGAAAGAAATCCACGCCGCCAGGACGGGAGCAAGAAACCAGGTCGTCTCCCGGGTCAGCGTAGCCAGTCCCAACACGACTCCAGCAAGTGCGAGCGTCGGCAGCTCACGAGCCGTTCGGTCTCGCTTGGCGCGCAAGAGCAGCGTGAGCGCGAGCAGAAGAAGGAACGAAAAGAGAATCTCGTTGAAGTTGTAGTGCGCGAAGGCGATCAGGTTCGGATAGAAGCCCACCAGAGCCGCCGCCCATAGGCCGGCCCGACGTCCCCAGGCGTTCCGTGCCGATTGGTACGCGAGCGCTGCCATCGCGACAACCAACACTACCTGCGTCACTTTGCTCGCGAGCAGCCCTGAATCGAAGAGCGCGAGATGAAACAGGATGAAGAAGACGTAGAGCGGAGGAGTGTGCCCGGAGTCCCACGACAACCACGGCCCGGCGTAATCCCACCCGTCGCCTCTCAAGAGCGAGCGCGCGCAATGGACGTACATGCAAGCATCGCCGGCGCACTCCATGTCCCGCGTGCGGGCGAGGAGGAACCCCTGGACGGCCAGCGAGCCAAAGAGGACGAGCAACAACCCGAAGTCGACGGATCGCCATCGAATCAGGGAACGATCACTCCCGGTCCACGTCATGGTCGTTGCGCGCCGCTACGGAACGTATCCTAGAGACCGCAGTTGCTCCCGAACATCGTCTGGGAGCTCGATGTTCACGCCGCTCGAGGCGCCATAGGTTTCACGCAATGACCGCTCCCGCGAATCGACCTCAGCAAGCGTCCGTCGGAGACGATCCAGCGCCTCGAGCCCCTCCCGGCCATGAATCGGCTCCTGCTCCGACGGATCTCTCGTCAGGTCGTAGAAGAATTCGCGGCGGCGATCGGGCCCGATGTTCAGGAGATACTTGTGTTCTCGCGTTCGCGCGGAGATCCAGAGGTTGTCGCTGTCGGCAAAGACGAGCCGGGATACCGCAGGATCCACTTTTGCTTGTTTCGATCGGCTCGCGGACACCTCGATGGCTGTACCCGAGATCGGGCCGAAAGGCTCCATCCCCAAGAGCGAGAGAATCGTCGGGGTCAGATCGATGTGACGGACCAGCTCCTCCACGCGGAGTCCCGCCGGGATGCGCTCAGGCAACCGCACGAGCAGCGGCACGGTGAGCACTTCGTCATGGAGAGTGCGCCGGTGACCCTTACGGCCGTGCTCGAAGAACTCCTCGCCGTGGTCGGAGGTGACGACGATCAAGGTTCGCTTCGAAACGCCGCTCTCCTCGAGCGCGTCCAGAAGGTAGCCGACATGCTCGTCGGTGAAGAAGATCTCCCCGTCGTAAAGAGCTAACAAATGGACGAGATCTCTCGGGTCCATCTTCGAATGGATGTCCGGGCTCCTGACGAAATTCTCCCCGGACAGCGTGCCCTCGTAGTCCGGGTCGAATCGCCGCCAGACCGACGGCGGCGGCATGTAGTCGTAGTGCACGTCGAAGTAGTGGAGAAAAAGAAAAAACGGCTCGTCTTTCTTGCGGCGGATGTACTCGATGGCCTTTTCGGTGATGGCGGGGCTGGTCACGGTCCGATGCGACGAGCGATTGGCCTCGAGAACGGCGCCCCGCCGGTCGCCGGCGGCCGCGACCGAATCCATCGACCTGTTCGAGCTCGCTGTCGTTGCCGAAGACGCCTTCGTACTCGTCGAATCCCTTGCCGAAGCCGAAGACGGGATGGAGGTACGGCCCGCTGTAGATGCCCTTGGTTCGATACCCCTTCTCACGAAGAAACGACGCGAGCGTGGGAACCGTCTCGGCAAGACTGAGGTGGTCGAGCTCGACGCCGTGCACTGAGCTCGAGAGCCCGGTGAGCATCGAGACGTGGGCCGGAAGAGTCCAGGAGCTCTCCGCGACGACGTTCTCGAACAAGGCGCCTTCCCGGGCGAGCCGGTCGAGGTTGGGGGAGGTCAGCCGAGGGTAACCGTAGCAGCTCAGGTGATCGGCGCGCAGCGAATCGATGGAGATCAGGACGACGTTCGGCGGAGTCAGAAGCGGCCGGTGCGTTGACGTCCGACACGCGGCGAGAAGCACCATCGCGGCGAGAAGCGCGCCGCGAAAGTCCTTGCCGCCGAGCATTATGGCGGCGCAAGGATAGCACGCGGGAGAACGCTCGGGGGGGATGACAAATCGCATTGACAAGGAGACAAGAAAGGTCTATATGGAGGGTTCAACGTCGGAAGGGAGGCACAGCGAAATGACCTCACCGCCGGACCAGAAGGGCCCCTCGAGGGCCTGAGAACTCCTAGAAATTCTCGCCTTCGAGGGTCACACCCGGGCAGCGGCCCTTCGAGTTCCGTGATCCCAATCAACCCATCGGGGTCGGCCTTCTTGTTGAAAGGCGCCCAGGGAATCGAACCGACTGGCTCTCAGGAACCGCGCAGGGCCACACCCAGAGAGGAATCGGACCGAGAGATCACGACGGTTGGTCGGTCTCACCGGGACGGAGCTCCACGACGAGCTTCGCCAGCGCGATGGCACGCGTCTCTGCCGTGCGATCGGCGCCGATCCTTCGAAGCTGCTATCGCTCGCGGTTGAGGCGGGATCGTTTTCATCGTCCCGCTTCGGCCGCGAGCCCTCACCACGGTAGAATCCACGAACCGTCCAAGGATGTACCGAACAGGAGCTTTCCTCGCCCTCGCCGTCTGGCTCGCGGCCGGTTGTTCCTACTTCGAGACGTCTCCGGAAAACGACATCCAGAACGTCATCGTGCTCTCGGTAGACACGTTGACCACCGACTTCCTCCGCCCCTACACGCCCGCCGCCGAAGCCCTCCCGCACTTCGACAAGTTCGCCGACGACGCCGTCCTGTTCCGGAATGCGTTCACCTCGGCCACCTGGACGCTTCCCGCTCATGCCTCGCTCCTCACGGGCCTCTATCCCGATCGCCACGGAGTGATCCGCCCGGGAAAACGCTTGGGAGAAGCTCAGGCAACCGTAGCTTCGCTCCTGCGGGAAAAGGGATTCGAAACCGTCGCGTTCACCGGTGGCGGTTTCTTGAGCGGCTCCTTCGGATTCTCGAGCGGTTTCGACCGCTATGACGGATGGACGGCGGCGCCGCGATGGCGGCCGCAGCTCAGGCTCCACGAGGCGGGCTCCGAGGACGGCCAGCTCTTCGATCGCGCTATCGCGTACCTCAACGACGTGTCGAGGGAAAAACGTCGTTTTTTTCTTTTCCTCCACACGTACTTCGTTCACGACTATTACAAGATCGAGGAGAACGAAGAGCTGAAAGAGTGCGTTCTCGGGCAAAAGCCCTGCGGACAGGACCTCTGGAACGATTTGCGATCGCGCTATCGAGATCGACTCGTCGGCTTCGACAAAGCCTTCGGCCGGCTCCTCGCGACGATCGAGAAGACGGGCCTTCGCGACTCGACCCTTGTCATCCTGTTGTCGGATCACGGCGAGGGCTTCGACCCCGAGCGGGGCCGCATCCATCATGGAGGAAGACTCCATGGAGACGTCGTTCGGATTCCTCTCCTGGTCAGAGGAGCGCGGCTCCCTCCTCGCATCGTGGACGACACCGTTTCTATCGTCGACATCGCGCCTACCCTACGGGAGCTCCTGGCCCCCGAAACCGCGGGCGACTACGACGGCGTCTCCTTCGTCACCGACCTCCTGGGCCATGCGAAATCGGAAGGGACCTCGCATCCGAGAACGTTCTACGCGATGGAGCATGCGTACCGTTGGGTGGATGGCGCACGGGTGGATTCCCGAGCGCCCGAGGACGGCCCGCCGTCATTTGCCGTCATCCACCGCGGCCTCTATTACATCTGTCGCGGGGATGAGGAAGAGATCTATGACATGAGGAGGGATCCGGAGCAGCGAGCGAATCTGGCCGGCAATCCCGTCGATTCGACTCCGTTCCGGAAAGCGCTCGAGGCCCGCGCTTCCCTCGAAGACGGGGCCGAGGAGATGAAAATCGACCAGGAGCTCGAGGACCGCCTTCGATCGCTCGGCTACATACACTGATCGTGACAGGCGACTCTCAAGAGAGGGGCGTGGAACGCTTCAGGAGGCTCCGCATCCGGCCCACGATCCCATCGTGCGGCGGAAAACCGGCCACGTGCTCTTTCAAGCCGTTCTGAACCGCGCTCGCTTCGCGCACGGCGACGAGCTCGTGATGGGGATTCTCGTCGATGAAGCGGGGCCATGGCTCGGAAAGGGCGACTCGCCACTTCTCATCGAAGGGATAGTCCTTCAGACGGGTCTTCTTCTCGTATCGATTCAAGCAGTAGAAGACCCCGCCGGGCGCGAGCCTCTCTTGAATCTGCCGCAAGTAGAAGGCGACGGTGCTCGGATCCATCTCCATCATGGAGCGGGTATTGATCACGCCTTCGAACGAGAACGGGCGAATGCGCTCGAAAAGCTGCCCCGGAAGTACGAGGAAATCGAAATCGAGCGCGCCGGGATCGATGGACCCGGTGTCCAGGACATCCGAGAGTCCGAGCACCTTCGCCTTCGGGAAACGCTTCGGTGAGGAAATACGTCTGGATTGCGTTCACTTCCGGGAGATCGAGGAGCACGAAACGAATGTCGGGCCTCACGAGCTTGAGGATGCGCGCGAGCCCTCCATAGCCTCCGCCGATGTCGACCATCACCCGGACCCGGTCGAGATGGGGAAAGAGGCGCGAGAGCATGTAGGTGTACTCGAGCGAGGATTGACTGACCGAGAGTCCGCCGATCTCGAGGACTCGCGGATTTCCGACGGGCGACTCCTCGAGAAGCGGACGAAATTTCTCAGGGATTCGATTCGAGAGCCGCTCGTAGATCTCGCGCCACTTGCGGTGGACTCGCGGGAGCGCCTCTTCCGGGACGTTGGCGTTATCGAGCCCTTTGGTGATCACGTTGTTGCGAAAGTTCGCCCAGAGCTCCTCACGATCGAGGACACCTTCCTTACCTCCGTGCTCCTGCCGCCCGCGGGAAAGAAGGGTGCTCCAGTACTCTCCCTCGAACTTCGGAAGCCCGAGACGCGAGGACAGCGTGAAGTTGGCCCTCATCTTCTCGAAGAGCTCTTCGGATGAGGGGCTTCGCGACACTCGGGCGCGCTCAGGGAACCGCGATCGTGAAAACGTTCGAAAGCCCGCTCTGATTGCCGGAATCGTCCATCGAGCGAAGAGCGAAATGGTACGTGCCCTGCGGGAGGCTCACTACCATGGACTCGATCGCTCCCGCCGCCTGCGGCACGGGCGCTCCCGCGACCGGCGTCGCGGCCGCGAAGTCCGCCACGCTCACGATCGGCGACCTCGAGTACCGGAGATCGTAGCTCGCGGCGCTCCCGCTCGGCCCGTCGTCGCCGGGAGCGGTCCAGTTCAGGGTCACCGGACCCGGGACGAACGTCGCCCCGAAGACCTGGATCTCCCCGATCTGCGCGGCGTAGGCGCCCCCCGCCGACCGGCGCGGCTTGGTGACGAAAACCCGAACGAAACGGCCGGAGGCCGCCGGGAAGGTCAGACGGTGCAACGTTCCCTGCGCCGCACTCAAACCGGTTGCGCGGTGGACGGTTGCGAAACTCAAGTTGTCGGCGCTCAACTGGATCTCGAGCTCCTCCGGAAACAAGGCGCCCGCGGGACGAGACCAGATCTTCACTTCGCCGATGCTGTGCTGAGATCCGGTGTCGAGCGTGATCCACTCCGTCGACGGTGTGTTGCGGCCGAAAGACCCCCAGTAGCTCGTCGAGATTCCGTCCGTCGCCTTCGCGAAACCGGCCGTTGCCGACTCCACGCTCGAGGCTGCGATCGCTGGAGCGGGCACCCGGATACCGCTGAAGGGGAGGCTTCCACGGAGGTCCGTCACCTCCGATGGGGCCGTTTCGTCGGGAGCGCCCGTCGCGATGGTAGCGACGTTCGAGAGGCTGGACGGGGTTCCGCTCTCGTCGAGGACGCACATCGCGAAATGGTACGTGGTGCTCGGCGAGAGCCCGCTCACCGTCATCTGCTGGCGCGTTCCGGGAGCGGCCGGCGTGGGCTCGTTCGGGACCTCGGTCGCGACGTAGAAGTTTCCCGCATTGATGGGACTCGCCGAATAGCGCACGTCGAGTGAGGTGAGCGTGCCGCTGTGCTGGTCGTCCCCTGTCGTGGTCCAGGCGAGGTCCACGCTGTTGGGAGCCGGGTTCTGCGCCGTCAAATCGGAGACCGCGTTCGGCGCCACGACGAGCGACGAAGGCGGACGCCTGGTTCGAAAGCGGGCTTGCGTTTCCGGAGGCGTCGAACGCTCTCATCCGGAAATGGAGAGTCACGCCCTCTACCGGCGGATCGAAGTTGAAGCTCGCACGGTTACCGGCTCTCGTGGGCGCCGGTTCGCCATTGATCGCCGTGGCGTTTGCGAACTGAGCCTCGGTGGTGATGGGCGAGCGCGAGTAGCGCACGTCGTAGGATGCCGCGCTCCCCACCCTTCCATCGTCTCCAGGCTCGGTCCAGGCGAGGTTCAGCAGAAAGCTCGTGACCGCCTGCGAGACTTCGATCTCCGCGATCTGGGCGTAGTAGAGGCCTCCGCCGGAGATGCGCGTTTTGGTGATGAGGATTCGAACGTACCGCGTCAACGTCGCCGGGAACTCGAACGTGTGCCGCATCCCCTGGGTAACCGGGAGCTCGACTCCCCGGCCGACGATCGACCAGTTGGCGTTGTCGCGGCTAACCTGAACCACCAGATCCCTGGGGAAGAGAAATCCCGCCGGCCGCGCGAGGAGGTCGACCTTCTCGATGCTTTGAAGGGCGCCGAGATCGAGCGTGATGAACTCGTCTCGCTCCACGGAAACCCCGAGCGACGACCAATAGCTCGTGAGGCTCCCATCGGTCACCTTCGTGCGGGCCTCGGCGATCGTAGCTTGAGAGGAGGCCGCTATCGCCGTGGCGGTCAACTTCGTCGCGTTTCGTCCGGCAACGGCGAGATTGGTCACCGCCGCCGGGGGAAACGCATCCGACGTTCTCACCGTCACCGGTCCCCCGCCATTGATGAGCGAGACGTTTCCAAGCTCGTCGATCGCTTTGATCGCGAAGTAGTAGGTCTTCTGGCTCGCGAGCCCCGTCACCGTGTATCTTTCGATCGCGGGCTTCGGGCTGGTCGCGGGCCGGATCACGGACACCGCTGCCCTGAAGTTCGCGTCGGTGATGGGAGCGGTGGAGCGCCGGATATCGTAGCTCGTTGCATTGCCGACGTTGCCGTCGTCACCGCTTGGCTGCCACGAAAGGTTGGCGCTATTACCGGCCGCTATCGTGGCCGCGAATCCCTGCACAGCCGCCGGCGGGGCCCCCGGAGTCGGTACGGAGATCACGTTCGACAGCAGCGAAACGTTCGACGCCTCGTCCCGCGCTTTCATCGCGAAGTAGACCCGGCTCTCGCGCGGGAATCCCGAGAAGATTCCGGACTCCTTCGTTCCCGCGCTCGACGGCGTCCGGCCGGGGAGGGCCGATGCGGATCCGAAATTGGCAGCGGTGATCACGTTTGGAGACCATCTCAGGTCGTAGGCGCTCGCGGTTCCGGTATTCCCGTCGTCGCCGGGCGCCGTCCATTCGAGCGTCACCGAGGCCCCTTCGTTCGCTTCGACGAACTCGACCTCAGCGAGCTGAGCCTTGTACTTTCCCGAGACCCGCCGGGATTTCGTGATCAAGAGCTTCACGTAGCGAGCCGTCGGTTCGGGCAGAGTGTGATGGACCCAGGCGCGGGTGATCGGCGCTCCCGTAACGCTGAAAACCGTCGTGAAGGTCGTGTTGTTGGTGCTCACCTGGATCTGATAATCCAGGGGAAACAGGAACGCCGCCGGGGTCCTCGCGAGGAGGCTCACCTGGCTCAGCTTCTTCGGCGCGCCGAGGTCCCACGTGATGAACTCCGAAACGACACCCGAGCGCAGCGGCGACGACCAGTAACTCCCGGGTCGGTTATCCACGGTCTTCGCCATCTCCATACCCGAAGTGCCCGCGTTCGTGGACGCGATGGCCCTCGCCGTCACGGTAGCTGCCCCCGTTAGGGCCCTGCCCCTGAGATCGTCGACGGCAGCGGGAGGATCGTCGTCGGGTCCTGGCCCGGGTCCTCCTGCCCCCTCAGATTGACGATACCGGCGTGAACGCCGTCGCCGCCGAAGCCCAGCCGGGTCAGAAACATCGCCTGAGGGTTCGTCCTGTCTGGACGGAGGGCCAGGCCCTCGACACCGACGTTGAGATCGCTGATGAGAACGGTCGGTCTCACGAGGCTTCCGTCCACCGGACTGAACTCACCGGCCCGGGCTTCGACGCGCGTGTCGGAGTAGGCGCTCCGCCAGCCGGTGACGAACGTGTTGGTCGCGGAGCTGTAACCGAGTGGACCGGGTTGGTCCCATCCGGCGGTCACCGCCACGTTGAAGGTTTTGACGACGGAGCCATTGGACGCCACGAGAGCGCCGCGAATGTGAGGGCAGCCTCCACTACAGCTTGCCCAGTTCTCCCAGAGCACCATGAATCGATTGGTCGTCGGAGCATAGGCGACTCGAGGAACCCCCTGGCTCTCGGTCCCGCCCGCAACGACGAACTCCGGCCCGACCGATTGTCCATTGGCGGAGATGAACCGCCCGTAGACGTTCGCCTTCGACCCTGGAGCCTCGCGCACGTAGACGACCAGGAACTTGTCCGGGCCCGAGCCGTAGGCGATGGAGTCACTCAGGCCGCCGCCGACCGACGACATCGCGGTGACATGGGGAGCGCCCGACGTGCTGTTCCCGTTGATCACGCGGTAGCGAACGAACCCGGAGGTCAGTTGCTCCCAGGTGACGACGTAGCGACCGCTCTCGGGGCTGAACGCCACATGCGGTGCGCCGCCGGGTCCGATGAAGAACGAGTTCCCGATGGGCATCCCGTTCCCCGTCAAGTACCGGCCATAGATTTCCGGGGGTTCGCCGTCACGGTAAACAGCGAGAAACGTCCCGTCCTCGGGGTTGTACGCGGCGGCGACATGCGTGACCCCGATGTTGCCGGAAATCGCCGTCTCTCCGCTGAACACGCCACCTGGACTCAGATGGCCCACCAGCGCCCGCCCATCTTCGTAGAGCAGGAGGTAACTGTCCTGCTCTGGATTGTAGACCGCGGTCTGGAAGAGCTGAATGCCCGCGGGATCGCGGACCCGTCCCGGCCTAAGCTCGTAACCGCTTGCGAGAGCAGGGATAAGGACGACGCTGGCCAGGAAATGGAGAGCCCAGAGAATTCGGTTCATTTATGAGACCTCCCCGATGAGAAAACCCTTGGATTTCTCCGGCGCCGATTCACGAATTAAGGACGCATTCTAATATTTGAGGGAGTTTATGTCTAGTCTCTTAAAGTAAATTGTGAGGACTATCACGCTAACCGGAAGTTTTCGAAATGTCCGGCTTACGGCCGACGATGAGGAACTGCCTTCCCAGAAGGCGCCAGGCGGGCCGAAGACGGAGGTACCAGCGGACGAAGAACGGATGCTGAGGAAGCGAGGAGAGCGTACTGAAAGGAAGGAACCGGCCGACGAGCTCCTCTACCTCGAACCCGGTTTTCCGAAACGCTTCGGCACACGAAAGATGGGACAAGCGGAAGGTGGTGGTCGTAGAAGTCCCAGTAGTCGCCGGGGGCGTATTTGATGTTCGGCTGGAGCGCGACGACACGCCCTCCCGGCCGAAGAACGCGATCGATCTGCGCCAGCACTTCGTCCATCTCGTCCTTGCTCTTCAGGTGCTCGAAGAAGTTGCTGACGAAGCACACATCCACCTCGGCATCGGCGAGGCTACCGAGGCTCCTCGCGTCTTCGAGGTGGAACTCGACATCCGGTGGAAGCGCGGCTGCCGCGTCCGGGTTCAGATCGAACGCGATTTTGCGCGCGGCGCGGATGTTCGAGATGAACTCCCCGAAGCCGCAAGCGAGCTCGAGCACCGTGTCGGTCTCCCGAACGTAGCGCTGGAAAAAGTCCTCGCAGAGAACCTTCCAGATCTGCCGGCGACGGCGGCGGTCCTCCTCGGAGAAACGGTGACCGTAGAGAATGTCGAGCCGCTCCACCCGAATTACCTCCGCATCCGATTCGCGGGGAGATCGTACGAGTCCGAGAATACTTTGCGATACACGCGACGGACGTCGGACAAAGTCGCCAGTATGTTCGGAAAGCTGACCGTAGCGCCCTTTCCGAACGCGCGAGGAAACGTCTGAATGCCCACCTCCCCGATCGCATAACCCTTGAGCATCGCCTTGATGGCGATCTCGGCGCCGATGAAGGGGCTGGTCGACTCGAGATCCAGATCGTCCACCACCGATCTTTTGACCATCCGCAGCCCCGTGGAGACGTCGCGGAAGGGCATCCGGAACAAGAGCCGCAGGAGCCGGTTGTACACCCAGGACACGAAGATGCGAGAGGTCGAGTAGATCTTCTTGTAGCGGAAAGTGATCACGAGGTCGTATCGATCCCGGAGCCTCAGGAGCTTCCTCAAGTCCTCGACCTCGTACTCATCGTCGCCGTCGGTGAGACAGATGTACTCGAACCGGCTCGCCGCCAGACCCGAGCGCACCGCGGCGCCGTATCCCAGGTTCTTTTCGTGATGGATGACGCGGATGGTGCCGTGCTCGCGTGCCAGCTCATCCGCGATCTCGCCGGAGCGGTCCGGCGAGCCGTCATCGACGATGATGATTTCGTACTCGGAGCAGAGCTCGGAGAGGAGCTTCAAGCCCTTCTCCGCCACGGTTCTCACGGACCGCTCGTCTCGGAAAACTGGAAAAAAGAGGCTGGCGCGCAGATTGCTCATCGGATTCAGAATTGCATTCTCTTATAGAAGAACCAGGGCATCGAGCGAAGGACGGAGCAAACCGGGCCCCAGAACCAGGGATAGTGCACGCTTCCAAAGTCGCGGTCCAGGTTCCGCGCGACGCGGTCGGCGAGACGAACCGGACTGGCCTTGGGAAACAACTTCGTTCTTCCGGCGGAGAGGCTGGTGTCGAGATAGCCCACCACGTAGAACTGGACGAGCGGTCCCGTCCGCGCGCAGAGGTGCCTGAGGCTTTCGAAGTAGCTCTCGAGCGCCCGCTTCGAGGCGGAGTAAATCACGTTCGCGCCCCGGCCTCGCACTCCCGCGATGCTGCCGAAGCCCACGATGGCGCCCCCGCCATTCGCGCGGATGGAAGGAAGAAACAGCGAGACGGTATCGACGACGGATAGGAAGTTCACTCGAAGCAATCGTTCCGCGCTCTCCCGATCGAGATCGCCCGTGTCCTCGGAGCTCACGGCGCCAATCGGGAACAGGAGCCCGCGAAGCGGAGTCAGCTCGCCGACCGCGGCCTTCAGCGAGTCCCGATAGCCGAGTGCTCCCGAAACGTCCGCCGCGACGGCGCACACCCGAATGCCGAATCGAATCTCGAGGTCCGACTTCAGCGCGTTCAAATCGCGCTCGTCGGAAGCCACGATGACCAGGTCCTGCCGGTCGGCCGCGAAGCGATAGCAGAGCGCGCGCCCGAGGCCCCCCGAGGCCCCGAGAATCAGGTGGCTCAAATCCCGAGCCTCTGCGAGAGCTCGCTCCGGAAGAGGCGCTCGGGGTCGTACGCGTTCAGCCTTTCCCGGAATTCCTCGTATTCGGGATAACAGCGCCGGACCGTCTCCCTCGGGATTCTCGAGTCCTTGATCACGTTCGGGAGTGCTCCGGCGTCGACGCACATCTCGTCGAACGCCCGGAGGAACTTTTCCGTGGCGTCGTCGCGCGCGAAATCGAGCGTGAGACAGATTCCGTTTCCTTCGAAGCACAGAAGCCGCGGAGTCCCGCGAAACCGCTTCATGGAGATCATGACCGAAGGCGGCTGATCGCGGCCGAGCCTTCGTTCGAGCTCGTCGAGGAATCCTTCGATCTGTCCGTCGGGAACGATGACCTGGGCTTCCGCGAGACCGCGCCGGCCGAAGAGGAGAAAGTACTCCGATCGCCTCGCGAAGGGAAACATCGCTTCGAACAAGGGCATGCGGACGGTCGCCGATTTGAGACGCTCGCTCGTCCAGAAAAACCGAGTCAAGAAGCCGGCACTGACGCCGCCGAGGAGAGAAATCGGAAGAGCTCCGCGCGAGCCCGCGTCGATCGGGCGATACGGTTTCACCGATTTCGGAAAAGGCGTTCCGTCCACGATGCTTCCGCGATAGACGAACCCCCGGCCGAAGGTAGAGCGGCGCGGAACGCCGTCGTGCCACGTATAGGCGAACGCGCTCTCTTCGGTCATCGAGCGTACGGCTCGAAGCCCATCGGAGAGGCTCGCGATCTCAGTCCGGTCGACCCGAGCGGTCCACCCGGCGATGGGGTTCAGCCGAAGGGTCGCCGAGAGAATGACTCCGGTGAGACCGAGCCCGCCGCAGGTGAGAAGGAAGAGCTCCGGCGCCGAGCGGCGATCGATCTCCCGCGCGCCGTAGCGGGGATGGAAGAGCGTGAGGCTCTCGACTTGATCGGTGAACGTGCCCTCGAGATAGGGATTCTTCCCGTGCACGTTCGCCGCGATGCATCCACCCACGGTAATCCGCGGGTAGCCGGGCTGTACGGAGAGAATCAGGTTCCTGGGACCGGTGACGGAGAGAACGATTCCGAGCGTCACTCCGGCCTGGACTTCGATCCGCTTCGCGTTCTCGTCGAATCCGAGGATGCGATCGAACTCGGTCAGATCGAGGACGGAGCTGCCGCCGCCGAAGCTGGCCGCTGCGTAGGAATAGCCGCCGCCTCGGGCGATCGTCAGCCTGAGCGCTTGTCCACCCGGTCTGGATGGCGCGATATCGGTCCGGGCGGAAGCGCTCACAAGTTTCGGTGACGCCGCCGTCGAAGGAGACGAACTCGACGGTCTCGGACGCTCGCGGTGACAACACGTTCGGGCTTGAAGCGCGATGCTATCTCATGCGATTTCGCGGATCCAGCACCGATAGCGTGGCGGGGGCGCACGGTCGGAGTGAGCGAGCGGAAAGCCCGCCCGCTCACCCCTTGAAACCAGTGCTCAGGGAACGACGACGATGGCCACGTTCGAAAGACCGCTTTGATTCGGGACTTCGTCTCTCGTACGCATCGCGAAGTAGTAGACGCCCGGCGTCAGGTTGACCTCGAGCGTTTCGTGGGACCCTGCGGCCTGCGGCAGAGGCTCGCCGACGACCGCGGTCGCGGCGTTGAAGTCCGCGAGCGTGACGATCGGCAGTCGTCGAATACCGGACGTCGTAGAGTGCCGCCGTTCCGCTGGGGCCGTCGTCGCCCGGCGCGGTCCACTCGAGCGTCACCGGACCGGCGAGGAAATTCGCCTCGAAGACCTGGATCTCGGCGATCTGAGCGGCGTAGAGCCCCGCTCCCGTCACGCGAGTCCTTGGTGATTCTGATCCGGACGTACCGTGCGGACACCGCCGGGAAGTTGAAGGTGTGAAGCAGTCCCTGCGTCGCGGGGAGGCCGGTCGCGGTCTCGACCGTGGTGAAGATCACGTTGTTGCTACTGACCTGAATCTCGAGATCCTCGGGAAATAGCGCCCCCGCCGGTCGAGAGAGCAGCCGAACCTCTCCGATGTCGTGAAGGGAGCCGGTGTCCACCGTGATGAACTCGACCATTGGGGTAGCCCTCGCTAGCGTGCCCCAGTAGCTCGTTGTTGATCCCGTCGGTCGCTTTCGTGAAACCAGCCGCGACCGATTCGACACTCGACGCCTGGATGGCGGGCGCCACCAGCAGGTCGACGGTGAAGGGAGCGCTTCCCGCGAGGTCCGTCACTGCCGACGGCGCCGTCGTATCGGGCGCATCGGTCGCAGCCGACACCACGTTCGAGATGGGCGAGGGCGTCGCGGTTTCATCGTGCACTTTCATCGCGAAGTGGTAGGTCGTGCTCGGGTCGAGCCCGTCGACGATCACTCCCTGGAGGGTTCCAGCGACCGCCGGCACAGGCTCGCCGGTCACCGGCGTCGCTGCGTTGAAATTCCCGGACGTGATGGGTGATGCGGAACGTCGCACGTCGAAGCTCGTGGCCGTGCCGACGACCCCGTCGTCTCCCGTCGACGTCCAGGAGAGCTCGATACTCGTCGACGTGGGATTGAACGCGAGGAGGTCGTTCACCGCAGCGGGTGGAACCAGGTTCGAGGTCTCCGATGCCTGGTTCGAAAGCGCGCTCGGATTTCCGGCTTCGTCGTGAGTCCTCATCCGGAAGAACAGGTTCACTCCTTCCTCGGGAGCCTCGAACGTGACGCTCGCCGCGGAGCCGGCGGGTCCTGGTGTGGGCTCACCGTCGATCGGAGTGGCGTTGTTGAATTCGGTCAGGTTGTCGATGGAGGACGTAGAGTACCTCACATCGAAGAGCGCGGCCGTTCCTACGTCTGGCGTCATCGCCAGGCGCGGTCCAGTCGAGGGTCATCTCATTGCTCCCCGCAACCTCGTACGCTTCGATCTCCGCGATCTGTGCGATGAACTGTCCGCCGGCGGATAGACGCGTCCTGGTGATGAATATCCGCACGTATCTCCCGATGGCGGACCCGAAGTCGAAGGGATGCCAGATGCCCGGGGTGGCGGGAAGGCCGACGGCCGTATCCACGGTCGAGAAGCTCACATTGTCGTTGCTGACCTGGATCTGCAGGTCTTGCGGAAAGAGAGCGCCCGCCGGGCGGGAGTGGAGTCGAACGCCGCGAAGGTTCCGAACCGCACCTGTGTCGACGGTGATGAACTCGTTCTGCATGGTGTTGTGGCTCAGCGACTGCCAGTAACTCGTCAACATGCGGTCCGTCGCCTTGGTCCTGCCGTTCGTGGCGGAGCTGTCTCCCGACGAAGCAATCGCGGGAGCGTTCAGGCGCACCGGCGTTCCCCCTCCAATCGCTGCGGTGAGATCGGTGACTTGGGCCGGCTCCGCGACATCGAGCGTCGTCGTGATGACCGGCGGGCCAGCGTTCAGTCCGGAGGTGAGGCCGACGTCGTCCAGAGCCTTGATCGCGATGAAGTACGTCGTCTGATTGGCGAGCCCGGTAAGAGTGAAGGATTCGAGGACCGGCTTGGGATTGGTCGCGGGCCTCAGCACGGACGGCGCGGCCGCGAAGTTCCCTCCGGTGATCGGAGCCGGCGAATATCGGATGTCGTACGACGTCGCGTTGCCGTTGTTGCCGTTGTCTCCGCTCGGCTGCCAGACGAGATCGACGGTGCTCCCTGTCGGATCGGACGCGGCGAGGCCGAGAACCGGCGCCGGGGGCACGCCAGGAGTCGTGAACTGCAGGACGTTCGAGAGACCCGACGTATTCGGTATCTCGTCGCTCGTCTTCAAAGCGAAGTAGACGATGTCCTCGGTAGGGAATCCCGCGGCAATCACGGATTCCGCGGTGCCCGCGGGTCGGGGGTTCGGTGTGGGAATGGAGTTTGCCGCATTGAAATTCACGGCGGTAATCGGGTTCAGGGACCAACGCAGATCGTAGTCGGCGGCAGTCCCGACGGCGTCGTCGTCTCCGGGCGCCGTCCAATGGATGGAGAGTGTCTCTCCCGGAGTCGCTTCGAGAATCTCGACCTCCGCGACTTGCGCCATGAACTTGCCGGTGGCGGCCTTCTTGGTCTTCGTGATCCGGAGGCGCACGTAACGAGCGTTCGGGTCCGGCAGCGGGTGGTCGACCCAAGTGCCGAGAGCCGGGGCGGCCCCGACCACGCTGAACACCGACGTGAAGTTCACGTTGTCCGTACTGACCTGGATCTGGTAGTCCACCGGAAAGAGGTTGCCCGCGCTGCGCGCGAGGAGGCTCACGTTGCTCACGTCGGTGGGCGCGCCGAGATCCCAGGTGATGAACTCGGGCATTATCGTCGCCCGCGGAGGCGATTGCCAATACGTCGCCGCATTTCCATCGGTCGTCTTCGTCATGTCCGTTGGCGGACGGACCCGGACTGGTCGAAGCGATCGCCGTCGCGGGAACCGGACTCCCTCCTGGTTCCGGAGCGGCGCTCAGGTCGATAACGTTCTCCGGAGGAAACGTGTCGGGAACCGGAGGCGGGAGGTTGACGATGTGGGCGTGGATTCCGTCGCCACCCAAAGCCTAGTCTCGAAACAAAAACTACCTGAGGCGTCCACCGCGTCGGGACGCGCAGCCGCGCCCTCGACACCCGTGTCCAGATCGCTCAGGAGGACCGTGGGCCTCACGAGCGAGCCGTCGACGGGACTGAACTCACCAGCTCGGGCCTGGACGTTCGTGTCCGAAATAGCGCTCCGCCATGCCGGCGATGAACGTATCGGTGACCGGGTTGTAGGTAATGGGCCCTGGCTGGTCCCAGCCCGGGGTCGTGGCTACGTTGAAGTTCTTGACGACCGCTCCGGTGTCGCTCACGAGGGCGGCGCGGATATGCGGGCATCCCCCTCCGCAACCGCTCCAGTTTTCCCACATGACCATCCACCGGTTGGTGGACGACGCGTAGGCGACGTGAGGGTAACCCTGGTTCTCGTTCGCGTTCGAAACCGGGAACTCCGGTCCGACAGTCATGCCGTTTCCAGAAACGAAGCGGCCGTAGATATTGCCCTTGCTCCCGGCAACTTCCCGCACGTAGACCACGAGGAACTTCTGGGCCACCGAGCCGTAGGCCACATGGTCGGAATAGACCGTTCGAGACCGTCGCGGACCCGGTGATCGTAGGCACGGAGCTCGTCGCATCACCGTCGATGACGCGATATTTGATGGTTCCGACTGGTCAACTGCTCCCAGGTAACCAGGTACCGGCCGCCGTCCGAGGGGCTATAGGCGACGCTCGGCCCGAACCCACCGCCGCCAGTCCCGATGAGAAACGCGGTTCCGATCGGCATTCCGTCGGAGTCGAGGTAACGCCCGTAGATCGTGGCCGGGGAGCCGACCCGATAAACCAGAAGGAAAGTCCCGTCATCGGGGTTGAAAGCCCGTTCACGTGGGTGACGCCAAGGTTGGCTGAGATCACGGTCTGCCCGCTGAAAACTCCCGCCGTGCTCAGGTGGCCGACCAGCGCCCGCCCGTCCTCGTAAAGAAGGAGGTAATCGTCCAGGATGGGGTTGTACATTATCTTCTGGAAAAGCTGGAGGCCTGCCGGATTTGCGAATCCGTCCGGGGAACGAGTTCGAAGCCTTGAGACGGCGCCGAAAGCGACAAGAAAATGCTCGTCGCGACAAGGCAGCGCGCCACATAGGAGCAAGTCATGGTGCAGGGACCTCCGGATGGGGTTTCTCTTATGTTTTTTGCTTGTTGTAACTTACGCGAGGGATTCGCCAAATGTCTATAGCCCGGATCACAGGCCTTCCGGCATACTGGCAGGGCTCAAAGGACCGGGAGGCACGAGACATTCTAGACGATAAAACAGCCGTCTTGTCGCAAAAGGCTCGCGAGCCTCGATGAAGGTCTCCGCCCGCTGGCCGTCTTCCTTTTCTATCTCGCGCTTTCCGTGGTTTTCACTGGCCCCGGTCTCGCTTCACCCCGCGGATCTCGCGGTGAACGACGGCGACCCGCTCCACATCTCCTGGATTCTGGCGTGGGACGCCCACCAGGCCGTCCGCGATCCGCTTCACCTCTTCGACTCGAACGCGTTCTATCCCTACCCGTCATCCGCTCGCGTTCTCGGAGCACCTTCTCGGGCCCGGCGCTTCTGGCCGCTCCGTTCTTCTACGCGACGGGGAACGCGCTCTTCGCCCAGAACGTCGACGCTGGTGCTGACGCTCGCGCTCTCGGCGTTCGCCATGTACCTCCTCACCCGCGAAGTTTTCGGAAGCGAGCTCGGGGCGCTCGTCGCGGGACTGGTATACACGTTTCACGCCTACGGCTTTCACGAAGCGCCTCGCCTCCAGCTTCTGAGCATCCAGTGGTGGCCGCTCGCGGCGCTCTTACCTTCACCGGACGTTCTTCCAGGGCCGCTTCCGGGATGCCGCACTCTCGGCGTTCTTCTTCACGCTCCAGGGTCTTTCCTGCACCTACTACCTCTTCTATTTCGCTCTCGCCCTTCTCGTCTTCGCTTCCGGGTACGCGATCTTCACCGAGCGCGGTTTCACCCGAGGCAGCGAACGCTCGCGATCCCCTTCCCGTCTCAGGGGCGGTCTTCGCGGTCGTCGCCTTCCCGTACTTGAGGATGATGCGAGAGCTTCGGATTCACGCGCGCGCTCGCGGAAGGTGTCGATATCGCCGAGTACGTGAGGCCGCCTTCGGGAAGCGTCTTCGCGACGTTCGTCACCTTCGAAGAGACTTCCGGCGTCGCCCCTCAGTTCCTCGGCTTTCTCGCGATCGCTCTTGCGCTCTGGGGCTTGCGCTCGCTTCCCCCGCGCGGAGGAGTCTCGAAGCCGCGCTCTCTTCTTCTGGCTCTCGATGGTGACGGCTGTCATTGGCGGAGTCCTGTCGCTCGGACCGACGCTGCGGTTCTTCGGAATCGAGCTCGGCGCCGGGACCGTACGCGTGGCTCTACGAGACGCTCCCCTTCTTCCGCGTTCTGCGGAACGCCGAGCGCATGAGCGTCCTCGTCCATTTCGGGCTCGCGGTGGCGGCCGGGGTCGGCGCCGCGGCGATCGCGCGCTCTTCGAGACGCGCGATGGCTTCGAATCGCGCTCCTGGTCTCTCTCCCTTACGAGCACTTCACGGGAGGCCAGCCGTTCACCCGCCTCCCCACCTCCGAGCTCACACCGGAGGTCTTTCGATGGCTCGAGAAGAAGACCGGTGAAGGCGCCGTCGTCGAGCTTCCGCTCTATCCTCGAGAGAAGCTTCGGCTCCACTCGCTCTACATGCTCTATTCGACCGTTCACTTCAAGCCGATCGTCGTTCGGCCGGACGTCGTTCTATCCGCCGCTCACCGGCTACCTGGCGTGGGAGATGCGCGGCTTTCCCGGACGCCGACTCGCTCGCCCTCCTCGAAGGTCTCGGCGTCGAGCGCATCGTCGTGCACCCGAACCTTTGGCCCCCCGGAGAGCGCGAGGCGAAGCTCGCACTGCCTTCGAGCGTTCGCGGATCGGCTCGAGCCCGAAGGGCGCTTCGGCCCCGCGGTGCATCCTCGCTCAGGTACGTTACGGATTCGGAGACGAGCGCGTCTTTCGTCTTCGCCGGTCGGGTGAGATCCCTTCGACTTCCGATCTCTGCGTTCCGGCGAGACGAGATCGCGCCCGAGGGCTGGACCCTGTCGGGGCGATTCCCGAGACCCGGTCGACTGGATCGTCGATCGGAACCGCGAGACGAAGTGGCGCACCGACGGCCAGCTTCCCGGGCATGAAGCTCGAGATCGATCTCGGACGCGAGGAGACCCTCTCCGCCGTCCGTCTCGAGCTCGCCTATCCGCACGACCAGTTCCCGAGAGACCTGACGCTGAAGGTGAGGACCGAGGGAGGAGCCGGCTTCGAGCGCATCGAGCATCGCGACGATCGCGCCACGAAGTGGGAGCTGGTGGAAGCCCTGGTCGAGGAGCCCTCGAGCGCCGCGGTCGTCCTTCGGTTCCCGCCGACGAAGGCCCGGTGCCTTCGCTTCTGGATTCGCGAGGGGAAGGAGTGGGACTTCTCTCTACCGGATTGGAGCCTTCCCGAGCTCCACCTCTACCGCGAGTGCGCTCGGCCCTCACTGAACGTAGCCGAGGGCCCGGAGAACGTTCAGCGTCTCTTCGTCGAGCTCGACCTGCTCGCCGCCCGGAGCGAGATACCAGACGCGAAGTGGAGACTCCGGGTCGTGAAGGAGACGCTCGGCCTCGGCCTCGGGCACCGCGATTTCCGACATCCTCAAGGAAGACCGCGTCGCGCGGGCGCCACCTTCAGAGACCGCGAGTGAGAGGTCGGCGCCGGGAGGAGCGGTCTGCACCACCAGGTGGCGCGCCTTCCCGTCGGCGACGAATTTCAGTGTGAGCCGCTTTCCCTCCGGAGCGAGATCGAGAACGTCTCCCGTCGAGATCCCGAATCGAAAAGCGCTCGCGATTGCGGCGTCGGTCTCGATCGTCGACCCTCACTTCCGCCCCGCGTCTCTCGCCTCGAACGGAGACGTGCGCCCCGTGCTGGCCGAGCTGGATGAACCTCTCGAGGTCGGATGCGAGCGAAGCGCTCTCCGCGGGCGGAGAGGAGAGCAGGTTCACCTCCTCCCCGCGGTCGCGCGCGAGGTCGAACAGCATCTCCGCGGGCTCGGGCACCAGGACTTTGATGTGCTTGAAGCGCTCGTCGCGCATGGAATAGGCGACGACGTTCGGCGCCAGGAGCTCGGCGACCGCGCGCCTCCCGGTCGGCGCCGCTTCCCTTCTCGATGACGTCGAGAAGACTTCGGCCCTGGAACGCCTTCGGGCGCCTCAATTCCCGCGACGGTCGAGAAGAGTGGGCGCCGTATCGATGTTGCTCGCGAGCGCTTTCGACGCGCCGCCCCGCGAAACGAGAGCCGGGGAGCTTCAAAATCACCGGGATATGGAGCACCTGCTGGTAGAGCGTCTTCCCGTGCCGCGAGGCGCCGTGCTCGCCGAACTCCTCGCCGTGGTCGGCGGTCACGAGGATCGCCGGTGTCGTCGTAGAGGTCGAGAGTCCTTCAGCCGTTCGACGAGCTTTCCGATCTCGCGGTCGTTGTAAGCGAGCTCGGCGTCGTAGAGCTCCCGGTCGCGGTCGAGGCCCTCGCTGTCCGCGGACACGAACCGCGAGTCGAAGGGCGGCCTCGCCACGTACGGGTAGTGGAGATCGAGCGAGTGGAGGTAGAGAAAGAACCGGTCGCTCCGATGGGCCTCGAGCCACGGCAGGACGGCTTCGCGTGATATCCGCGGCATCGGGATCCATGTCGTGGAGGTGCGAGCGCCGCGATCTCTCCTCGAAGCTCCTCACGTCCACCCACCGGTCGAATCCCTGATTGAAGAAGAAGACGCGCGGGTCGATGACGGGATTCGCGACCCAGGCCGCGGTGACGTAGCCCTCGTTTCGGAAGACCTCGGCGAGCGTGGTCCGCGAGCGCGGAAGAGCGTCGTCGACGGTGCGCGCTCGATGAAACGTCGGAAGCGACGAGGTGAAGAGGCACGCGGTCGAAGGCTTGGTCCAGGAGGCGCAGGAGCTCACGTCCTCGAAGAGCACCGCGTCCCCGGCGAGACGATCGATCTCGGGCGTCGTGTCGATCCCGTAGCCGTAGGCGCCGACGTGATCGGCGCGGAGGCAGTCGACGACGTAGACGATGACGTTCGGACGGCGGTCCTCGGCCGTTCCGAGAATTTCCGGATGGCGCGAGAAGCACCGTCGCCTGCGCGCCTTCGAGCTCGAGAGCTCAATCTCGAGTGGCTCGCCTGGCCTCGACGGGCGGGAGATGCTCGATGCGCCGCTCGCCCAGCCGCGCTCCTCGACCCACTTCTCCTCGAAGGCGACGGCGCCGTTCACCACGACCCGGAGCGAGACGTCGGCGTCGGGAGGACGAACCGCGAGACCGAAGCGAAGCTCCGGCGCCGAGACCGGGTCGCTCCGAAAGGCGATCCGGCCCGGACGTCTCGAGAGAGATGCCCGGCCGCCGGTCGCCATGAACCGTGAGCTCCCGCGCGGCGGCCTCTCCCCGGCTTCGAGACGGCGCCGTCGATGCGTCCGGCCTCGACGTCGACGAAGCTACGACGCACGACTCTTTGCTCGGGGCCCTTCTCGCATGCGGCGAGGGCGAGGGCCGCGGCGACGAGCGTTCCGCGCGCGTACATTCTCACGAGGGGTCGAGATAGCCGAGCGAGCGAAGCCGGTCGCGCATCTCTTCGTCGAGGACGATCGCTCTCGACGGATCCGAGGCCCGCCTCGCGCGCACCTCCTCGAGGAACCGGCGCGCGTCGCTCTGAAACGAGGCCGCGTCCCGCTTTCCGAAGAGGTCGTTCGTTTCGCCGGGATCCTGGGAACGGTCGTAGAGCTCCTCCCGGACCAGGCGGGATACGAACTCGGGATCCGAGACGTCCCCTTCGAACGTCGCCACGTACTTCAGCGGCCCCTTCCGGATCGCGATCTTCATCGCCGCCCCTTGGCCTCGCTGCCCTCCCAGGTGATCTCGGTCATCGCCTCCACCTCCTCCGCGCCGCCAGCGCCTTTCGCGGCGTGGGGGGTCTCGAGCGAAGCGGCCTCGAGGAGGGTGGGAAACAGATGGAGCTGATCGACCACCCTGCGCTCGCGTCCTCGACCGGAGAGTTTCCCGGCCACTTCACGATGAGGGGGACGCGCGTGACTTCGGAGTAGATGACCTCGCTGTGCTGCCAGAAGCCGTGCTCGTAGAACCCCTCGCCGTGATCGGCGGTCACCACGATGAGAGCGCCGTCGTATCGGCCTGACTCTTTCAGTGCCTGGAAGAGCCGCCCGAGCTCGCGATCGGCGGCGAAGATCTCCGCGTCATAGAGATTCTTCAAACCTTCGATTTCTTCCGGACCCGAGGGAGGGCGGCGGTCGATCACTTTCTTCAGCAGGTCGGAGATGTCCTTCGGGCGCGGGCCGAAGCGGGTGAGGAGATCCGGCGGCGGCTGGTAGGGCCAGTGCGCGTCGAAGAGATGAAGGAACAAGAAGCGGCTGCGGCCATCGTGGAGCGCCATTTCGCGAATCGCGGTATCGACGAGAGAAGCCGCGGGGACGTCGACGAGCGCGTGATAGCGATCGAAGCCTTCGTCGAAACCGAAAGTCGGCGTGAGAAGGAGGCTCGAGACGATCCCGATCGTCTCGTAGCCGTTCTGCGCGAGCATTTCAGGGAGGTAGGGGACGGAGGGGAACTTTTTCTGATCGTGCCTGAGGCCGTGCTCGGTCGGCAGGACTCCGGTCAGCATCGACATGTGCGTCGGGAGAGTCCAGCTCGAAACGCTCACCGCGTCCTCGAAAACGACTCCGTCCTTGGCGAGCGCGTCGAGAGCGGGCGTCGTTTCGCGGCCGTAGCCGTACGCGCCCACGTGATCCGCGCGAAGGCAGTCGATGGAGATGAGAATCAAGTCGGGCTTGGGTGGCGCGGCCGCCATGCCTCGAAGGACGGGGTTCGCCCATGCCGCGAGAAACGACTCTCCCGAATCGTCCGGTCGCGTGAACTCCGTCTCCTGAAACCGCGTCTCGAAGACGATGCGCGCCGGCTTCCCGGACCAGCGGCTCAGATCGATCGCGGGCTCGGACCAGCGGTTCGCGAACCGGCGGCGGACGGTTTCCTCGAACACGACTTCCTCGCCGCGGCCCGCGTCGATGAGGATGCGAAACTCGATCGGAGCGGGGAGCGCCGCCGCGTCGTCGAAGCTCGAGACGCCGAACGCCACGTCGAGGCGCGGGTCTTCGGGAACGTCCACCGCGTACTCGAGACGGGACGGCACCGGGGGAACGAGAGCGTAGCGGGTCTCGACGCCGTCCATCGAGACCCGCGTGGTGAGGCTTCCGTCCTTGCGAAACGATCGAAACCGCACCTGGTCGAACTCGGCCCGCGCGTTCGCGACTTCACGCGCGAAGGAAATGCTCGTCGCGGGCGCGGGCTGCGATCGACAGCTCGCGAGAAGGAGGGAGACGAGAGCCGCCCGACCCAACCTCGATGCCATCGATGCCATCAATGAAATGGAGCGCTAGTGTAGCCCGGGGGGTGGTGCAAGCTTCTGCTACACTGGCGTGCGAAAAGCGAGATGAAATGGAACGCGCTCCTTCTCGCCGCGGCGGTCGCCGCTTGTGAGCGGGGAGCATCCGAAAGTCGGGCCAAGGCCCTCGCGCGCGCGAGATCGGCACCGCGCGGGTCTCCTACGACGAAGTGGCCTTTCGATCGATCCGTAAGGACGGACAGCTCGCTTCGCCGGTCACGATGGAAGGCCGCACGCTCCTCTCGCTCACGCCCCCGGTCCCCTCCTCGATCGATTTCGACGTCGACGTGCCGCAGAATCCCGTGCTGCGCTTCGCGATCGGAGCTCCCTCCCTCGGAGACGAGGAGCTTCCCGCCTCGGTCGAGCTCGAGGTGGAAGTCGAGGCGAAGTGGCGAAGCCGCGCTCGTTTTTTCGGGACTCTTGAGGCGCCGCGCCGTCGACCGATGGCAGGACCACGAGGTGGATTTGACGCCCTGGGCGGGCAAGAGCGATCGCCCTCAAGCTCAGAAGCCGATTCAAGACCGCGGGCGATCCGGCGAAAGCGGCGCTCGTCTCCTGGGGCGACCCGGTGGTCTCCGATCGACAGGCGAGCGACCGAATCGGCCGACTCTGGTCCTCGTCTCCATCGACTGCCTGCGCGCGGACCACGTCGGCGCCTACGGCTACACCCTTCCGACCACGCCCGAGATCGATGCGATGGCCCGCGAGGGAACGGTCTTCGAGAACGCGTTCGCGACCGCGTCCTGGACGCTGCCCTCCCACATGTCGATGCTCACCGGTCTCGTCCCTTCCCTTCACGGGGCGACGAAGTGGGAGAAGCTTTCGAGCGGAATCGACTATCTTCCCGAGATTCTCGGACGTTCCGGTTATCGATCGTCCGGAGTCGTCTCCTGGGTCTACCTGTCGCAGGTCTACGGCTTCGAGCGGGGATTCGATTCCTACCAGGTCCTCGACCGGCCGCAGGCCGGTGACATCGTCGATCTCGCGATCGCGGAGCTGACTCGAGGCCGCGGACAGCCGCAGTTCCTGTTCGTTCACCTCTGGGACGCCCATTGGCCCTACATGCCCGCGCCTTCGGATCTCGCGCGCATGGGCGGTCGGCCCCGGGACATTTCCTCTCTTCACGAGCTCATCCGCGACGGAAAGCCCACCTCCGACCCCGAGGAGCGCGAAGAGGTCGTACGGCTCTACGATGCGGAGATCGCTTCCGCCGATCGCGAGCTCGGGCGTTTGCTTCGAGAAATGAAATCGATGGGGCTCTGGGAGAACGCCCTCGTCGCGATCACCTCCGACCACGGCGAAGCGTTCCTCGAGCACGGCCACTGGGAGCACAGCCAGACCCTCTACGACGAGCTCACCCGCGTCCCGCTCATCGTGAAGTGGCCCGGTCAGGCGGAGCCCGGCCGCGAGCTTTCACCGGTGAGTCTGGTGGATCTCTACGTGACCTTTGCCGAAGCGGCGGGGGTCGAGGTCGAGACGGTCGGGCGGCGAAGGCGCGATCGCGCGGCGCTCGCTCACCGCCCCGCCCGATGAGAATCGCATCGTTCTGAGCGAGGTGAACTGGCGCTCGCCGTCCGGCTCTTACATGAAGGTCGCGCTTCGCGATCGCGGACGGAAATACATCGCGACCCTCTCCGGCCCGGCCGGGGACGACCTCGGAGCGACCGAGGTCGACCGCGAGGAGCTCTACGACCTCGTGAAAGACCCCGGAGAGCGCGAGGATCTCTTCGGTCGGGACGAAGAGTCTCTGAACCGCTTCCGCGCCGAGCTGCGCTCCTTTCTCGAGGCCGCGCGGACGGCGCGCGCCCTCCGCCAGGGTGACCCGGTGGTCCTCGACGATGAGAGCCTCGAGAAGCTCAAGACCCTGGGCTATACCCAGAATTGAGACATTCTTTTCGGTTCTACTTGACGTAGCCGAGCGAGCGGAGCTTTTTCAAAAGCTCTTCGTCCGGCTCGACGTGATGGTCGGGTGGCTTCGGGCGGGCCTTCAGGAGCTCTCCGAGCGCGCGGGACATTGCTTCTCCCGTAGCGGAATTCGCGCCGGACACGTCCGTGGTCTCGAGCGCGTCGCTCGCCAGGTGGAAGAGCCGGCCCTGCGTCCATTTCCATTCCACCGTGCGGAGCGACGCTTCCTCCTCGGGGATGACGACGTCTTTCTGGCTCACCGCGTGCTCCGGCGGCACCTTGGCGCCGGCGATCGCGGGGACCAGGCTCGAGCCCTCGAAGGACGGCGGAATCGGAAGGCCCAGCTCCTCCAGAATCGTCGGAGCCAGATCGATCCCGCGGACCTGCGCTTCGATCGAGAGGCCCGCTCCCCGCGAGCCGGGCAGCTTGATCAGAAGCGGCACACGGAGGAGCTCGTCATAGAGGGAATGCGCGTGCCAGCCGACGAATCCATGCTCCCCGAACTCCTCGCCGTGGTCCGAGGTCACGATGAGAATGGCGTCCTCGTAGAGACCTTCATGCTCCAGAAAATCCACGAGCTCGCCGAAGGCCGCGTCCACCGAGGAAATCTCCGCGTCATAGGCGGCGACGATATGCGCGAGGTCGCGTTCGTCGGCATCGAGCTCGCCCGTGTTGATGCGCTTCAGCAGATCGACCGAGATGTGGTCGGGGAGCGAGCCCTCGTAATCGACATCTATCGGCGCGAGCCGATCCGGGTCGGGGGTGTAGGGGTGATGCGTTTCATAGGTATGGAGGAATAGAAAGAACGGCTCGTTCTTCCGCTCGCGAATCCAGCTCACCCCTTCGTTCACCGCGTGATCGAAGCGGTCCACCGGGTCGACCAGCACCTCGGCGCTTGCGACGCTCGGACGCGCCGATTCGTACACGTCGAACCCGCGCCCGAGCCCGTACAGTGGATCGAGCTGAATCCCGCCGTTGAACGACGCGGTCTGGTATCCCTCGCGCCGCAGGATCTCGGTGAGAGTGAGCGCGCCGGGATCGACCCCGGAGCTTCTCGCGACGGAGGCTCCATGGTGGCTCGGAAGGAGCGAGGTGAAGATCGAAGCGTGCGACGGAAGGGTCGACGGCGCGTGCGCGATTGCCTGCTCGAAGAGAGCCGCGGCGCTGCGGAAGCTATCGATGCGCGGCGTGGTGTTCCGCAGATAGCCGTAGCAGCCCAGATGATCGGCGCGAAGCGTGTCGATGGAAATCAAGATCACGTTCGGCCGACGCGCCTCGCGGCACGATGCGGAGGGCAAGAGCGCGATCGCGATGATGAGAGCGTGCCGAAGAAACGCGCGAGCGGACACGACTCGAGAGCCTACCTCAGTAACTCTCCTTTGAACACCTTCCGTCCGCTACGTGCCCTGAAGCTGCCAGCGACCGCGCCTCGTGGGCTTCTGAAGCTCGCGGCGAAGCGTTTCGAGGTAGCGGGAGCGCGGTATGGATCGAGCGCCGAAGCGCGCGAGGTGCGACGTCTCGACCTGGCAATCGATGAAGTCGATTCCCCACCGGAAGAGCTGGTCGGCCAGAGCAACGAAGGCAATCTTCGAGGCATCGCTCTTCGTCGCGAACATCGACTCGCCGAAGAAGACGCCCCCGAGAGAGACCCCGTAGAGTCCGCCCGCGAGCTTCCCGTCGCGAAAGGCTTCGGCCGAGTGCGCGAAGCCGAGGCGGTGGAGCTCCCCGTACGCCTCCTTCATGTCGTCGGTAATCCAGGTCCCGCGCTCGGCGGGCCTTCGGCGTCCTCGCGCAGGCGTCGATGACGTCGTCGAATGCCGTGTCGAGCGCGAGCGGAGAACCCGTTCCCGCTCCTACGCCGCCTCTCGAGTCTCTTCGGCACGCGAAAGGTTTCCCTGGTCAGGACGAACCGGGGATCGGGTGAGTGCCAGAGAATGGGCTCGCCCTCGGAATACCAGGGAAAGATTCCCTGCGAGTACGCGGCGAGAAGCCGCTCGGGGCGGAGGTCTCCCCCAACGGCGAGAAGCCCGTTCTCGGCATGCTCCACGGGAGGAAAAAGGATCTCGTCCCCGAGCCGATAGACCGGCATGGAGCGGTCAGGCGTCCGCGGGCTCGGGCTCCTTCGAAGGCGCGCTCGCGGGATCCACGGTGAAGGTGAGCTTCTCGGAATCGAATCCGATCTCGACCGTCCCTCCGTTCTCGAGCTCCCC
Organism: uncultured Acidobacteriota bacterium; assembly: GCA_963820855.1. GTDB lineage: Bacteria > Acidobacteriota > Vicinamibacteria > Marinacidobacterales > SMYC01 > DAISKN01. The sequence goes on along the minus strand of CAWGBY010000021.1, from coordinate 354,652 downwards.
GAAGAGGATCTCGTCGGTGAGCGGATCGCGTACTTCGACCTGAATGAGCCGCGCGAGCGGCCGGGCGCCGTATCGGGTGTCGTAGCCCTTCTTCGCAAGGTAAGCCCTTGCCTCGGGAGTGAGAGTGAAGGCGACGCGCCTCTCCCGGAGCTGCGCTTCGAGCTCGAGGACGAACTTCTCGACGATGGTCTCCATCACTTCCATGGTGAGCGGATCGAAGCTCACGATGGCATCGAGCCGATTTCGGAACTCCGGGTTGAAGAGCTGTTCGATCGCCTTCTTGCCCCTCTGAGGAGCGTCCTTCGCCTGGTCGCTCGCGAAGCCGATGCCGAGCGCGCTCATCTCCCGCGAGCCGGCGTTCGAAGTCATGATCACGATGGCCTGCCGGAAGTCTGCCTTCCGTCCGGTGTTGTCGGTGAGGGTGGCGTGGTCCATCACCTGAAGGAGGATGTTGAAGAAATCGGGATGGGCTTTCTCGATCTCGTCCAGCAGCACGACGCAGTAGGGATGCTGGCGCACCGCGTCCACCAGAAGCCCGCCCTGGTCGAAACCGACGTAGCCCGGGGGAGCGCCGATGAGCCTTGCAACGGCGTGCTTCTCCATGTACTCGCTCATGTCGTACCGGAGGAACTCGTTTCCGAGATGGCGCGCGAGCTGCCGCGCGAGCTCGGTCTTTCCGACGCCCGTCGGGCCGGTGAAGAGGAAGCACCCCGCCGGATGATCGGGATGACCGAGGCCGGCGCGGGCGCGCCGGATGGCGCGGGCGACGATCTCGACCGCCTGCTTCTGGCCGAAGACGACGCGGTTCAATGACTCCTCGAGGGTCCGGAGACGCTCGCGATCGGAGGCCGACGCCTGCTTTTCCGGAATCCGGGCGATGCGGGACACGACGCGCTCGATCTCGGGAACGTCGACCGTGGGTTTCTCGTCCGGGCCCGACTGAAGCCTCATCATAGAGCCCGCCTCGTCGATGACGTCGACGCCGCTGTCCGGGAGCCGGTACTCTCTCAAGTGGCGCTGCGCGAGCCGCACCGCGGTCTCGAGTGCCCCTTTGGTGTAGGCGACGCGATGATGGTCTTCGTAGCGGGAGCGCAGCCCTTCCAGGATCTTGACCGCGTCCTCGAAAGTCGGCTCGTCGACGGCAATCTTCTGGAGCCTCCGGTGAAGAGCCCGATCCTTTTCGAGGTGCTTGAACTCTTCGAACGTGGTCGACCCGATCAAGCGCACCCGCCCCTCGGTCAGGATGGGCTTTACGAGGTTCGCGAGGTCCATCGTTCCGCCCGTGGTGGCGCCGGCGCCCACCATGGTGTGGAGCTCGTCGATGAAGAGAATCGGCTTCTCCCTCTTCTCGAGGGCGCCGATGACCGCCTTGAAGCGTTCCTCGAAATCACCACGGTAGCGGGTGCCGGCGAGAAGCGCCCCCGAGTCGAGCGCGAAGATCTCGGCGCCTTTCAGAATCGAAGGCACGTCGTCGGAAATGAGTCTCTGGGCGAGCCCTTCGACGAGCGCGGTCTTCCCCACGCCCGCGTCCCCGACGAAGACCGGGTTGTTCTTGCGACGCCGGCAGAGAACCTCGAGCGCGCGCCGAATCTCGGCCGTTCGGCCGATCAGCGGATCGAGGAGGCCCTTCCTGGCTCGCTCGGTCAGATTCACGGCGAAGCTCGTCAGCGGATCCGCCCCGGCGCGGGGAGCGTCCTCGTCCCCTTCACCGGCGGGCGCCGGGCTCCCCGCGGGAATGCGCGGGATTTTCGAGATACCGTGCGAGATGTAGTTGAGGATGTCGAGCCGCGTGACGTTCTGGGCCTCGAGGAGCCGCGCCGCGTGGGAGCGCCGCTCCTGGAGGAGCGCGGCGAGAGCGTCGCCGACGTCGGCGTCGGTTTTCCCGGAGCTCTGCACGTGGAGGACGGTTTTCTGCAACACCCGCTGGAACGCGAGCGTCTGGATGGGCTCCTGACCCGAGTCCTTCGGGAGGAGCTCGACTCCGCCCTCGAGATGATGCTTGAGGTCTTTGCGCAGGCGGTCGAGGTCGACGCCGCACGCGGACAGGATCTCCTCGCCCTTCGCGTCGTGGGCGATCGCGAAGAGGAGATGCTCCAGCGTCAGGTGCGCATGTCTCCTCGAATCCGCTTCGCGGTACGCGAGGCTCAAGACCAGCTCCAGATTCGTCGTGAACATCAGGAAGTCATCCTCTCGAATGCGAGCGGGCTCGCCCCTCGCTCTTCTCTCTTCCAGCTTCTTTGGGAACGCATCCGGCTTGCTATTCCTGCTCGAGACTGCAGCGCAGCGGGTGTCCGGCTTCCCTTGCGCGTTCGTCCACCATGACCACCTTGGTCTCGGCGACTTCGAACGAGTAAATCCCGGCGATTCCCGTGCCCTGGGTATGTACGTGCATCATGATCCGATACGCTTCCGCGGGCGACTTGGCGAAGACGGACTCCAGGATGGCGATGACGAACTCCATCGTGGTGTAGTCGTCGTTATGGAGGAGGACTTTGTAGAGCTTGGGCTGGTCGGTCTTGGACCGCGTTTTTTCCGCGACCCCGCCTTCCCGCCTGCGGTCGGCGTCACTCACCACCCCATTCTAGCAGGGGCGGGCGAGCGATCGAGTCCGTGAAAGCGCTTTTAGGAACCGGTGGTGGAGCCCGCGGGGTTGGCGGCGGCCGCGGCCATCGACTTCTGTCCCTTGAGGATGGCGCACCAGTCCTTGTGCTCCTCGATCGGCATCCCGCACTCGACGCAGACCCGGACTCTCTTCTTGGGCTCTGCCTTCTGTCCGAACAACTTTCCGAGGAACGACATGCTGCGTCTCCTTCCCTTTCCGTTATGACGATACGGAGACCCCGAAGGTTTTGTTCAATGGAGCGAAAAAACTAGAATCCCGGCATGACTTCGCCGCTAATCGATGCCGTCCTGCCGAAAGTCCGCGCCTGGTTTCGCGATTTCCACCAGAATCCGGAGCTCGGGCTCCAGGAGATCCGGACTTCCGGGATCGTCGCGAGCCACCTGCGCGGGCTCGGACTCGACGTGCGGACGGGAGTGGGCCAGACCGGCGTCGTCGGTCTATTGAAAGGATCGAAGCCGGGTCCGGTCGTCGCGCTCCGCGCCGACATGGACGCCCTTCCCGTCACCGAGAAGACCGGCCTTCCGTTCGCCTCGAACGGCGCGTACCCTCTATCGAGGCGAGGACGTCGGAGTGATGCACGCCTGCGGACACGACTCCCACACGGCGATTCTCATGGGGGCCGCCGAGGTGCTCGCCCAGAGAAGAGGAGATATCGCGGGCTCCGTGATGTTCCTCTTCCAGCCGGCCGAAGAGGCCGCTCTTCCCGGGAGAGCGCAGCGGCGCCGAGCTGATGCTCGAGGACGGCGTCTTCGACGAAGTCGCTCCAGACGCGGTCTTCGCGCTCCACACGACGCCGCGGCTGAAAACCGGCCATTTCATGACCCGCGAGGGGCCGATCATGGCGAGCGAGGACAACCTCATCCTCACCGTCCGCGGCCGCGGAACGCACGCCTCACGACCCTGGGACGGAATCGATCCCATCGCGGTGGCCGCCCAGATGGTGAGCGCGGTCCAGAACATCGTGAGCCGGCAGATAAACCTCGCAGCCGCTCCCGCGGTCATCACCTTCGGCCTCATCCGCGGCGGCACGCACGCGAACGTCATCTCGGACGAAGTCCGCCTCGAGGGCACCATCCGCTCGTTCGACCAGAAAATGCGCGCCGACATCCAGGAGCGATTGAAGCGCACCGTCGACGGCGTCGCCGGAAGCTTCGGTACGGCGGCGGAGCTCGAGATCCGCGCCGTCAATCCCGCCACGGTCAACGACCCCGCGCTCGTCCGCCGCATGCGGCCGACGCTCGAGGAGGTCGCCGGGCAAGGACGGAGTCTTCGAGTCCGAGCTCATCCTCGCGACCGAGGACTTCGCGAACTTCGCGATGAAGGTCCCGGGCATGTACGTGTTCATGGGTGTGACCGGCCCGGAGCGGGATCCGAAGGAAGCGGCCTTCAACCACTCCGCCTACTTCCAGGTCGACGACGAGACGTTCGCGCCCGGGGTCGAAATGATGACCCGGCTCGCTCTCGACTTCGGAAGGCGTCAGTCTCTGTAGTCTGGCTCCTCGCGGTCGAGGATGCGCAGGAGTGCCGCGAAGTGCTTGCGGGCCTGCTTACCCAGATTGTTCGGCCGGTCCGAGCGCACGTAGCCGCGCGCGACGTCGTCTCCGATCGACCGGAGCCGGCCGCCGGTCGAGAGCGCGAGCACCTGCGCCATCGCCGCGCGCTCGAGGAAGTAGAGATCGTCGAAAGCCTTCGCGACGGAAGATCCCACCACCACGACTCCGTGATTCGCCAGAAACAGGACGTCTCTCGTCGCGAGGACCGAGGCGAGACGCTCTCCCTCTCGAGCGTGGTCGGCGGCGCCCTGATAGACATCGTCGTACGCGATGCGCTCGTGGAAGCGAAGCGCGTTCTGACTCGCGGGGAGAAGACGTCCGTTCTCGAGAAGGGTGATTGCGGTCGTGTACGGCTGGTGCGTGTGCAGAACCGCGTGGGCGTCGGGCCGCGCCTTGAGTACGGTCGCGTGGATGAAGAATGCGGAGGACTCGATTTCCCCCTTTCCCTTGCGGACCCGGCCCTCGCCATCGACCAGGAGCAGCCGGCTCGCGGTGACCTCCCGGAAATGGAGGCCGTCGGGGATGACGAGAAAATTCTCTCCCGCGCGCGCGGTGAAATGGTTCGATATTCCTTCGTTCAGCCCGAATCGCGCCGCGAGCCGGTAGGCGGCGGCGAGCTCGATCCGGACGCGGCGAGTTTCTTTCACGAGGCCTCTCCCGCTGCCAGCTGGCGAAATTCCTTCTCCAGGGCCTTTGCCCGCTTCGTGGAAATCCCTCCGAGGGCCTCGATGGCGCTCCGCAGGCGAACCCGCACGAGGTCGAGTCCGAGGATCTCCATCGACCGAAAGAGCGGGGTCGACGCTTCGGTCCCGGTGATCGCCACGTAGAAAGGCCGGCTCAGGTCGCGAAGCTTGACGTCGAGCTTCTCCGAGAGATCGCGAAAGGCCTTTTCGATGGCCTCATGGGTGAAGTCCGGGAGCTCCTCGAAGAGCCAGATCGCCATCTGGAGAATTCCGGCGAGCTCTTCCGCGGTCTTCCCCTTGAGCGCGAGCTTCGCCGGATCCACGGGAACGCCGTCGGCGAAGAAGAACGCCGTCAGGAACCCCCAGTCCGAGAGCGTCTCGAGCCGGGGCTGCGCGAGAGGAACGATCCGGAGGAGATGCTCGTCGGAAAGAGCCCACTTGCGAAGCTCGGCGAGGAGTCCCGCGGCATCGTAGTTCTCCCGGACGTAACGGGCGTTGAGCCACCGAAGCTTCTCGACGTCGAAGACCGGCCCTCCGAGCGAGAGCTTCTCGAGCTCGAAGTTCCGGACGAACTCGGCGAGCGTGAATTTCTCCTCTCCCTCGGCGCGGGTCCAGCCGAAGAGACCCATGAAGTTCAGCATCGCCTCGGGGAGAAACCCGGCGCGCCGGTAGTAACGGATCGAGGTCGGGTTCTTTCGCTTCGAGAGCTTGGTTTTGTTCGCGTCGTTGTTGCGGAGAAGCGGCAGATGACAGAAGACCGGCGGCGTCCAACCGAAGTACTCGTAGAGCTTCACGTGCTTCGGGACGGAGCTCAGCCACTCCTCGCCGCGGATCACGTGGCTTATCTCCATGAGGCGATCGTCGACGACGTTCGCCAGGTGGTAGGTGGGAAACCCGTCGGACTTGAGGATCACCTGGTCGTCGACCGAGGCCCAGTCCTTCCGAACCTCGCCCCTCAGCAGATCCTGAAAAACGCAGTCCCCCTCGATCGGGACTTTCATGCGCACCACATGGCTCTCTCCCGCCCGAGCGTTCGGATTCCTCGGGCGGGATGGCGCGGCAGAGACGGTCGTAGCCCGGGAAGACTTTCGATTCGATGTGCTCGCGCCCTCATCGCATCGAGCCTTTCCCGCGTGCAGAAGCACCGATAGGCGTGCCCCTTCTTCAGGAGCTCCTCGACGTGGTCCCGGTAAATCGAAAGCCGCTCGCTCTGCCGGTAGGGCGCGTGGGGCCCCGACACGTCGGGACCTTCGTCCCACGAGAGACCGAGCCACCTCAGCGACTCGAGAATCAGGAGCTCCGACTGGCGGGTGGAGCGGGCCCGGTCGGTGTCCTCGATGCGAAGCAGGAACTGGCCTCCGTGCTTCCGGGCGAACGCGTAATTGAAGAGCGCCTGGTACGCGGTTCCGACGTGGGGGTCGCCGGTGGGAGAAGGCGCGACGCGAACTCGGACGGTCATGGAGCGTCGATTCTATCGCCAAAGCGAGCGGGATCGGTATTTGACAGAGTCTAGTTTTAGACATAGTCTAAATGCATGGAAACGAGCGCGGCGGCGATTCTTCGAGGGCGAAGGGCATCCACCCCTCCGCCCAGAGGGTGGCGGTCTCGCGCTACGTCCTCACGACTCGCGACCATCCCACGGCGGAGGAGGTCCTGGCCCGAGTGCGGAAAACATTTCCGATGGTCTCGCGGGCGACGGTTTACAACACGCTGAACCTCCTCGTGAAGAAGGGGCTGCTCCGCCAGTTCGTCCTCAGCGGAGGACGCGTGGTCTTCGACGCGAACGTGTCGAACCACCACCACTTCATCGAGAACGGCAGTGGAAGGATTCACGACGTTCCCTGGGAGGCACTCTCCGTCGAGAACGTCGAGCGGCTCTCCGAGTTCGAAGTTTCCGAGTACCAGGTGGTGCTGCGCGGGCGAAGAAAAAAGAGAGGCCGGCGACCGGCCGAGCTAACATCTAAAAAAGGAGCGGAAATCATGACCACCCTTCATCCGACTCGAAACGACCTTCCCGAGAAAGCGCGACGAGAAGTGATCTCTCTCCTGAACGCGCATCTCGCGGACGGAATCGACCTCGCGCTCCAGGCGAAGCAGGCGCACTGGAACGTGAAAGGACCGCACTTTCTCACCCTTCACGAGCTCTTCGACAAGCTCTACGGCGAAGCGCAGGAGTGGAACGATCTCGTGGCGGAGCGCGCGGTGCAGCTCGGAGGGACCGCGGAGGGGACGCTCCAGATCGTGTCGGGCAACACCCGGCTCAATCCGTACAAGGTCGAGCTCACGAGCGGAAGAGATCACCTCGAGGCGCTGAGCGACGTGCTCGCCGTCTACGGGCGATGCGCTCGCGAAGGGATCGACGCGGCGACCCGCGCCGGCGATGCCGACACCGCCGACATCTTCACGGAGATTTCGCGGGGCTCCGACAAGATGCTCTGGTTCCTCGAATCCCATCTTCGAGGCAAGGAGTGACCGCCGGACTCAGACCGTAAGCCGCCGGTGGTACGTCCACCACTCGAGAAGGAGAAGAGCGAGGGCGAAGATCGCGAGCGCGATCCAGAGCTCTCCCTCCTTCCGAGACGCCTTCGGTGACGCGAAATCCGCGCCGGAGCCCTGTAGGACAGAGTCGTTCACCGCGGTGATGCGAGGGCTCAAGAGGTTCGCGCGCACCACGTAAGCACCTTCGGATCCCGTCACCGAATAGAGCCCGGGAGCGTCGGGCGAGAACGAAGTGCGGGCGCCGGAAGCGCGAGACGGAACGTCGCTGCCCCTCGATGTCCGTCACGACACCGCTCGTTATGGGAACGGCGACCGTCGCGAGGCTCGAGGCGAGGACTTCGTTTCCCGAGAGCCAGCTCACCGCGTTCGAGAGCAGGATGGGAAAGCTCGACTGGAAAGGAAGGTTCGAATCTTCGAGCGCGAAAGTGAGGACTGCGCGACCGCAGCGGGGTCTCGGAGACCAGAATGAGGGCTCCTCGTCGCTTCCCGCGACCACGCGGTACGCGCCGCGGCGTGACCAGAGCCGCCTTCTCCACCACGACGTCGTCGAGAGCCACGTGCTCCATCAGAGGATGCTCGCGTTCCGTTCCTGACAAGCGACAGATTCTCGAGCTCCGTACCCGAGGGAATCGGAAGCCACGAAGCCGCACCGGGACGGATGAGAAGCGCCGGGGCCGCAGGCGGCGTGTCCGGAGCGACGCGATCGAAGATGAAGAGGTCCGGCGGAGGCGCCGGCATGGGATCGGAAGGAGCCGCGAGCTCGAGCGAGACCCGGGGGTCGAGACCGAGGAGAGTCTCGAGCGTTTCGTTTCCCTCGCTCACCAGCACCACCCGCGCCTTCTGCGGCGAGCCGAGGTAGGCATAGGCGACGTTGTCGATCTCGAAGCCGTCCCCGGGGGCATCGATGAGGACCCGCACCGCACCCGGAGAGAACCGATCGAGAGTGAGGGTCTCTCCCAGGACCTGTCCCGCGGCGAGCGGGACGACGCGCTCCATCGCCTGCCCGCCGACGCCGTCGACGCGAAGCGCGACCGCGCTTCGGCTCGGCGGAGTGGTTGGTGAGCTCGAGAAACGCTTCGAACCGGTTCGGCTCGGCCGGCACGGCACGAAGATCGAACGCGGTGACCCCGACGTTGTCGACGGGCTCGAAGACGGAGATCACCCGAACACCCGAGGGCGCTTCCCGCACCATGACGCCATCGGTGATGAAGAAGATCTCCGTCTCCGGGTCGGAGAACAGGACCGGATCCGCTGGCGGGAACGCAGCGCTCTCGTGAAGCGAGACTCTCAGGCCCTCGAGCCTTTCGAGCGCGGTCCGGCGCGCGCCGAACTCCGTCCCCAGAAGCCGGCCGGCGGTGTCGGTCACGAGATACTCGCTCGAAGCGCTTCCCTCGCCGAGGAGCTCCCGTGCGATCTCGAGAGCGCGATCGAAACGCGTTTCGCCCGACGCCGTCGAGGCGCCCATCGTCGGCGAGTCGTCGATCACCACCGCGATGCGGCGGGCTTTCCCCGAGAGCGCCTCGATTTCAGGTCTTCCGAGCGCGGCGGCGATCGCGATCGCCACGGCAAGCGCCACGAGGAGAGAGACGAGCCACCGCCAGAAGTCCGAGCGCCGCTTTCTTTCTTTCAGCACCCGGTGCCAGAGGAATGTCGAGGGCACCACCACTCGCTGCGGCGGCGGCTTGAGCCAGTAGAGGAAGAGGACGGCGGCCGTCGTGAGCGCGAGGAGGAGCCGCCAGAGTCGGGCCGCCGATGCCGAAGAAAGTCATCGAAGGAACCTGTCCTGCCGGAAGATCTGGATGACCAGGTCCTCGAAGGGAATCGACGTGTCCGCCTGGACGTAGCCCCAGCCGTACTTCGAGCAGTACGTCTCGATCCCCGCCTGATGCTTCTTCATCTGCTCATCGTAGGCGGAAAGGAGGTTCGGCGAAACGCGAACACGGTGCGAGCCGCCGTTCTCGGAGTCGACCAGCATCGCCTCGTCGGGGAACTGCGGCTTCACTTCCTCGGGGCTCAGAATCTGGATGTTGAACACGTCGTGTCGCTGGAAGCGAAGGAAGTCGAACGCGGGCTCGACTCCGGCCGGGTCCATGAAGTCCGACGCCACCACCACGAGGCCGCGCCGGCGCTTGGAACCGAAGTAGGTGCGAAAGGTGCGCTGGAGCGACGTCTCGCCGCTCATGCTCATCCGATCGAGGAAACTGAAGATGCGCCAAATCTGGTTTCGTCCCCGCCGCGATGCGATCTGCTCGGAGACCCCGTCGGAGTAGCCGATGACGCTCACCCGGTCGAGGTTCAGAAGGCCGATGTACGCGAGCGCCGCCGCCACTCTACGTGCGTAGTCGAACTTCCGCGGGCTCACCGAAGTCCATCGAAAGGCTCGAATCGACGAAGAGGTAGATGGGAAGATCCGCCTCCTCGTCGAAGATGCGAAGGATGAGCCGGTCGAGCCGGAGATAGGCCTTCCAGTCGACGTCCTTGGTGTCGTCGCCGCTCACGTAGGGGCGATAGTCGGCGAACTCGACTCCCGTCCCCTTCTTGCGCGCCCGGTGCTCGCCTCGCATGTGTCCCGGAAGCATGCGGCTCGAGACGAGCTTCAGGTACTCGAGCTTCTTCAGGAACTCCTCGTCGAAGAGCGTGCTGACGGCGGCCATGGGCGGCCCGCATTATAGACGAAGCTCCTCTCCCGGAAAGGGCATCGGTTGAGTTAAGATCGACGGTTGCTGTGGAGTCTTCATGAGCACATTCCGAATCTTGCGGTTGGTCAGCGCGGCTTCGGAGAGACGTCGAGACGGGACGGATGGTGGATTCAACCGCTCCTGACGTTCCTCGGGCTCTCCGCTTTTCTGGCGTACGCGCACTGGGCGGCGTTCCAGGGCGAGCACTACACCTACGGCAATTACCTCTCGCCTTTCTACTCGCCGGAGATCTTCGGCGATTCGCCGCATAGCTGGTTCGGACCGAAGCCCGCCTTCTGGCCCGGCTTTCCTGCCGTTCTCCCCCGCGCTTCTGATCCTCTGGGCCCCGGCTGGCTTCCGCTTCACCTGCTACTACTACCGCGGCGCGTACTACAAGGCGTTCTGGGCGGATCCCCCGAACTGCGCGGTCGGCGAGCCGAGAAAGTCGTACTGCGGCGAGAACTCACTGCCGCTGATCCTCCAGAACGTGCACCGGTACTTCCTCTATTTCGCTCTGCTCTTCCTCGTGTTCCTCGCGCACGACGCCTGGAAGGCGACGCGCTTCGTCGACCCCGCGTCGGGAGCGGAAGCGTTCGGCATCGGCGTCGGGACGCTGGTTCTCACGCTGAACGTCGTTTTCCTCGGCGGGTACACGCTCGGCTGTCACTCCTTCCGGCACCTGATCGGCGGATTCCTCGATCGGCTATCGGGGGCCCCGGTGCGCAAGCGGGCCTACGTCTGCTCGAGCTGGCTCAACCAGCGGCACATGAAGTGGGCCTGGACGAGCCTTTGCTGGGTCGGCGTTCTCCGACCTCTACGTTCGACTGTGCTCGATGGGGTCATCTCCGACTGGAGAATCCTCTGATGGAGTCGAGGACTCACGAGCACGACGTTCTGGTGATCGGCGCCGGCGGAGCGGGGCTGCGGGCGGCGATCGAGGCCTCGGCTCAGGGAGCATCGGTCGGACTCGTCTGCAAGTCGCTTCTCGGGAAGGCGCACACCGTCATGGCCGAAGGGGGCATCGCCGCCGCGCTCGCGAACGTGGACGAACGGGATTCCTGGAGTACGCACTTCGCCGACACCATGAGGGGCGGCCAGTACGTGAACAACTGGCGCATGGCGGAGCTACACGCCCGTGAGGCGCCCGACCGGGTGAGGGAGCTCGAAGCGTGGGGCGCGGTCTTCGACCGAACGCCGGACCAGCGAATCCTCCAGCGCAACTTCGGGGGCCACAAGTATCCGCGGCTCGCGCACGTGGGCGACCGCACCGGGCTCGAGATGATCCGGACGCTTCAGGACCACGGAATCCACCTCGGTATCGACGTGCACATGGAGCACACCGTGGTGCAGCTCCTGAAGAACGGCGAACGAGTCGTCGGGAGCGTTTGGCTACGACCGCGAGCGGGGCCACTTTCGCGTCTTCAGGGCGAAGGCCGTCGTCCTCGCGACGGGAGGCATCGGCCGCGCCTACAAGATCACCAGCAACAGCTGGGAGTACACGGGCGACGGGCAGTCGCTCGCGTACCACGCGGGCGCGGATCTCATCGACATGGAGTACGTGCAGTTCCATCCGACGGGAATGGTCTGGCCTCCGAGCGTGCGCGGCATCCTGGTGACGGAGGGCGTCCGCGGCGAGGGAGGCGTCCTCCGCAACAGCCAGGGCCGCCGGTTCATGTTCGACGACATTCCCGACCTCTACAAGAGTCAGACCGCCGACAATGAAGAGGAGGGCTGGCGGTACACCCAGGGCGACAAGAGCGCTCGCCGGCCTCCGGAGCTCCTCACACGAGACCACGTGGCGCGCTGCATCATGCGAGAGATCCGCGAAGGCCGCGGAAGCCCGCACGGAGGCGTCTTTCTCGACATCTCGTGGATCAAGGAAAAGATTTCGAACGCGCCGGAGCACATCAAGCGAAAGCTGCCGAGCATGTACCACCAGTTCAAGGAGCTCGCGGGCATCGACATCACGAGTGAGCCGATGGAAGTGGGTCCGACCACCCACTACGTCATGGGCGGAGTGCGGGTCGACGGCGATACCCAGATGTCGCGCGTCCCGGGCCTCTTCGCGGCCGGGGAATGCGCGGGCGGTCTCCACGGCGCGAACCGTCTCGGCGGGAACTCGCTCTCCGACCTCCTCGTCTTCGGGAAAATCGCGGGCGAGCAGGCGGCGCGCTACGCGCGCGAGCACGGCTCGAAGGCGACGTTCGGAGGCGAGCAGGAAGAGCAGGTGAACGACGCCGCCCGACGGGCGCTCGCTCCCCTCGAGCGGCAGGACGGCTCGGGCGACCACGGCGCCTACGCGATTCAGCACGAGCTCCAGGAGAAAATGCAGGCGCTGGTCGGAATCGTGCGCAGCGAGGACGAAATGAAGAAAGGGCTCGAGGTCGTCCGCGCCCTGAAGGAGCGGAGCAAGAAAGTCTCCGCGCCCGGAAACCGAGAGTACAACCCCGGGTGGCATACGGCGCTCGACCTCGAGAACCTCCTCACCGTTTCCGAGGCGGTCGCCCGCGCCGCGATCGAACGCAAGGAGAGCCGGGGCGCGCATTTCCGCGAGGACTACCCGGAGAAGGACCCGACCTGGGGTAAGACCACTCTGGTGCTGCGGAAAGGACGGGACGGCGAGATGGAGCTCCTCCGGGAGCCCATCGCGGAGATGCCTGCAGCGTTACAGCAGGTGATCGAGGAGAATAAATAATGACGCAGGCGACGTTCCGCATCTGGCGCGGGGGACGGGAGAGCGGAGAGCTCAAGGACTACGTGACCGACGTGACCGAGGGGATGGTCGTCCTCGACGCGATGCACCAGATTCAGGCGGAGTCGGCGAGCGATCTCGCTCTCCGCTGGAACTGCAAGGCGGGCAAGTGCGGGTCCTGTTCCGCGGAGATCAACGGCCATGCCGAAGCTCATGTGCATGACGCGGCTCGCCGACATCGCGCTCGACGAGCCCGTCGTCGTCGAGCCCATCCGCGCGTTCCCCCGCATCAAGGACCTGGTGACCGATGTCTCGTGGAACTTCGAGGTCAAGAAGAAGATCAAGAAGTTCAAGCCGAGGCCGCCCGACGCGGCGGACGGCACGTGGCGCATGGCGCAGGAGGACATCGACCGGGTGCAGGAGTTCCGGAAGTGCATCGAGTGCTTCCTCTGCCAGGACGTCTGCCATGTGCTACGCGATCACGGAAAGCACGACGAGTTCATCGGACCGCGATTCCTGGTGCACGTGGCGGCGCTCGAGATGCATCCGCTCGACACCGAGAACCGGCTGCAGGAGCTCAAGGACGCGATGGGCGTCGGTTACTGCAACATCACCAAGTGCTGCACCAAGGTGTGTCCCGAGCACATCACCATCACCGACAACGCCATCATCCCGCTCAAGGAGCGCGTGGTGGATGAGTTCTACGATCCGCTGAAGAAGCTCTTCCGCGTCTTCACCGGGAGGTAAGGAGCATCGTGTCCGGCGAGTTCAAGTTGAAGGCCATCAAGAAAGACGCGATCCGCTCCGCCCTCGACAAGGCGGTCTGGTACCGCGCCTTGAACGAGCCACTCGAGGCGGAGAGCATCTGCCGCGACATCCTCGAGATCGATCCCGACAACCAGGAGGCGATCGCCGCGCTCCTCCTGGCGCTGACCGATCAGTTCACGAGAGGCCTCAAGAACCGCCACCGCGAAGCGAAAGAGCTCGCGGATCGCCTGGTCAGCGAATACGAGAAGGAGTACTACTCGGGCATCATCAGCGAGCGCCGCGCCAAGTGCCAGTATCAGCAGGGCACGCCCGAATCGGGCCACCTCGCGTACGAGGGGATCAAAGCGGCGATGGATCACTACGAGCGGGCCGAGAAACTCCGGCCTCTTGGAAACGACGACGCCCTCCTTCGCTGGAACGCGTGCGCGCGCCTCCTCATGAGCTCCCCCGACATCCGGCCCGAGCCCGCGTCCTCGCCCGCCCCGGTAGAGCTCGAGTAGCCCGCTGTCTCGACCGCACCAGGCGTATCGACAGAGGGCATTCTGTTCGGTAGTCTGGATTCATTCCCCTCCAAGAAGGCGAACGGAAATGAAATGCCCGCAGTGCGGCTTGATGCAGAAGAGCCAACCGCGATGTAAGCGGTGCGGAAGTGCCGTCGCGTCCCGGAACGCTACCGCGGCACCACTCGCTTCGGACAATCCGTACGCGCCGCCGATTGGGGCTCGCGCTTCGCGGATCCCCTCGGACGCAGCCGGTGACATTTTCCGCGACGGAGGGTTCCTTGTCGCCCGCGACGGCACGCCCTTCCCCGATCGCTGCGTTCGTTGCAACCATGCGGCTGAAGGGTTCCGGCTGAAGAAGACGTTCTACTGGCACCCGCCGAACTGGTACGCGCTCGTGCTCCTGAACCTTCTCATCTACGCCATCGTGGCGATGGTCGTTCGCAAGAAAGCTTCTTTCGAGGTCGCGCTCTGTCCGCGGCATCGAAGCCGGCGGCGATGGTGTATCACCGCCGGGATCGGGCCTTCCGATCGTGACGTTCCTGCTGATCGTGGCCACCGATGGAAGCCTGGTCGGCTTCTGGGCGTTCCTCTTCTCGCTTCTCGTCGGAGCGGTCGTCGGCATCGTCGGCGCCCAGATCCTCACGCCGACGAAGATCGACGAGGGATACGCGTACCTCAAAGGAGCTCATCCTCAGTTCCTCGCGAGCCTTCCTGCCCTTCGCTGACTCCGGGCGCTGCCGCAGTCTTGCTAGGATGGCGGCGGCAGAACCGGAGGTCCGAATGACGCGAGCTTTCCTGATCGTGGGTATCGCCGCTGCGGTCCAGGCCGCGCCGAAGCTTTCCCCGAAGCCCTGAACGAAATGGTCGAGACGGAGCGGGCGTTCGCCGCGATGGGAGCAGAGAAAGGCGTCTACGACTCCTTCTACGAGTTCTTCGGCGAGGACGGAATCAGCTTCAACCCGCATCCCGAGAAGTTCCGCGAGTTCGCGCGGAAGAATCCGCCCCCCGACCCTCCGCCGCCGCGCGAGTTCAGGCTCGAGTGGTGGCCGGTGTATGGCGACGTGGCGGACTCGGGAGACCTCGGCTACAACACCGGGCCGACCCTCTTCACCGATCTCACCGAGAAGAAACGCCCCTCGGGACACGGGTACTTCTTCTCGGTTTGGAGAAAGCAGCCGGACGGAACGTGGCGCGTCGCCGTGGACATGGGCGCCAATTCACCGGGTCCGGATCCCGCGCACCAGGATCGGCTTCGCTACGAGCGGGCGCATCGTGGACCGACGAAGAAGATTCCGCCCCGCGACGAGGCGCAAGGGCGCGCGGAGATCCTGGAGCTCGAATCCCGGTTCGGCGTCGCCCTCCGGAAAGGTGTGCGCGACGGCTACGTGGGCGCGGTCGATGACAACGCGCGCCTTCATCGGCTCAACACGTTTCCGATGCTGGGGAAGAAGGCCATCGGCGACTATTTCGCGAATCAAAAGCTTTCGGCGGTCGCGTGGGAAGGCATCGACGGAGCAGTCGCGTCATCCGGGGAGCTCGCGTACTCGTACGGCCGCTACGAGCTCGAGCATCAGGAAGCGGCCGGAAAGCGAACGGAGAAGGGCTACTTCACCCACGTCTGGAAGCGCGACGGGAGCGGCGAGTGGAAGCTCATCGCCGACGTGACGAGCCCTCTGCGAGAAGGCCAGTAGGCCCGGACCGGATATGACTCTCGCCGCTGCCCTCGGGCTCTTTCTCACCGTGGCGCCTTCCGAGGATCGCGCCCGGGAAGTTCTCGATGCCGCGCTCGCCGCACTCGGAGGAGCCGCACGCCTCGAGGCGATCGAGACCTGGGACGTCGCGGGCGAGGGTCGGGAGAACCTCACCGCGGAGATTCAGGGCCTCTCACCGGACGAGCCGACGTGGCGTCCTCATGAGGAACGGATCGGGGTCGACACTCGCACGCTTGCGGTCGCCTGGCACCGTCGGACGCCTCGCAACGACGGAAGCGTACGGTGGCGGCGCATGATCCGCACGCCCGATTCGTCGGGGTTCGTCGATTTCAACGCCGGCTTCGGCGCGATTCGCCCATCGCCCGCGCCTGAGGCCGACCGGCGCGGCATCGCGCGCCGCGTTCCTCACTTTCTGGTTCAGGAGGCGGCCACGCGGGCGACGCGCATGCGCGTGGGAGCGGGAGATTGAGATCGACGGCCAGCCGCACGACGTCGTCGCGATCGATCTACCGGACGCGGGAAGCATCCGACTGACCTTCTCGAGAAACCCCGCTCTCCTGCGAAGCGCCGCATTCGAGCGCCCGATGCCCACTCTCGGCGAAGCGACGATCGCCTGGGAATGGACGGGGTGGAAGAAAGACGCCTCTCTCGGCTTCGTTCCCGCGGGGCACCGCGTTCTGGTCGATGGAACGACGTTCCAGGAAGTCACCTACTCTCGCTACGAGGCGGGCTCTCCCGACGTGCGTTCCCTCTTCGAGGTGCCGGAGGATCTGCAGCACGCTCCGGCGGGTCGGCTCCTCCGAGTCCTTCCTCCTTTCCCGCTACCGGCGAAGTCGCGCCGGGTGTCCACGTCGCCGAAGTTTCCGGCTTCGTCGTGATGTTCGTCGAGTTTCGCGACTTCGTCGTCGCCTTCGATGCGCCGGAAGCGTTCGTCGGCCTCGAGGCGATTCCCGGCTCGCGTTCGTCGAGCACGGTCGCCTCGGACTACCGCGCGCTCCTGGAGCGCACGGTGCCGGGAAAGCCGCTTCGCTACGTCGTCGTGAGCCACCACCACGGGGATCACCTCGGGGGAATTCGCGAGCTCGCGTCCACGGGCGCTACGGTGATCGTCGCCCCCGGTCATCGAGGCGCCGCGGCCGCGTCGCTCGGCGGCGAGGGCAGAATCGAGACCGTCTCCGATCGCAGAACGATCTCGGACGGCGCGCGGTCTCTCGAGATCCGGAACGCCGGCAGGAACCCGCACACCGACGAGAACCTCTTCGTCTGGCTCCCCGCCGAGAAACTACTGATGCCAGGGCGATCTGTTCTATTACTCGGAAGGCGACTCGTTTCCTCCGGCCGCGAGAACATGAATCGTTTCTTCGCCGGATTCCTGCGCGAGAACGGGATCGAGCCGGCCGCGATCTACGGCGTTCACAACGACGGCGCCGCGCCGCCTGGAGCGGCTCGCTCGACTCCCTGCGGTGATAAAATCGCGGCATGTGCGAAAGTCACGCAGCGTCGGCATTCCTTCTCGCGTCAGCCGCGCTCGCGGTCCCGCATTCTGGTACGGCGCATCCGCCCAGAGTGGAGCGTCCCGCGAGCAGGCCGCCCTCGCCGAGCCCTTTCGCGGCGTCACGACGAACGGAACTCCCGTCGTCGACCTCTTTCCCATCCAGGTAACGGGAGTCTCGACGGCGCCCGTGGTGAGCGCCGCGGCCCGCTTTCTGGAGACGCTCACGACCGACCAGCGCTCGCGAACGGAGTACTCCGTCGACGACGTCGAGTGGCGACGGTGGAACAACGTGCATCGCTACGCGCGGCAGGGAGTGAGCTTCAAGGAGATGGACGAGCGGCAGCGCGAGGCCGGCGTTCGGACTCCTTCGGGCCGCGCTCTCCGCGCGGGGATTCGAGAAGTCGCGGAACGTCATGCGTCTCAACGAGCACCTGGCCGAGCTCGTTGCCAACCACGAGGAGTACGGCGAGTACCTGTACTACCTCACGATCATGGGCGAGCCTTCCGAGATCGCGCCGTGGGGCTTCCAGCTCGACGGCCATCATCTCGTCGTCAACTACTTCGTGTTCCGCGACCAGGTGGTCATGACTCCGTCGTTCGCTGGCTCAGAGCCGGTGGTGGCACTTTCGGGAAAATACAAGGGGACCGCGATGCTGCAGGACGAGCAGGACAAGGGGCTCGCCCTCATGACCGCGCTCGACGAGCGCCAGCAAAAGCTGGCAAGGCTCGAGGTCGCGAAGACGACGAACGACGCGAAAGCTCAGGCGTTCCAGGACAACCTGGTCCTCGCGTACGCCGGGATCCCGGGACGGGAGCTATCGAGCACGCAGAAGGAAAAGCTCCTCGAGCTCATCGGCGAGTATGTGGGCAACATGGACGACGGCCACGCCCGGATCAAGATGGAGGAAGTCTCGGCTCACCTCGACGAAACCTACTTCGCCTGGATCGGAGATGTCGGCCCCGAGAGCATCTTCTACTACCGCGTGCACAGTCCGGTCATTCTCATCGAGTTCGATCACCAGGGCCCGATCGCGCTCGAAGGTCCGAAGGTTCCCTCGCGACGCCACGTTCATTCGCTCGTGCGCACGCCCAACGGAAACGACTACGGGAAGGACCTTCTGCGCCAGCACTACGAAGCCCATCGCACGGATCCCGAGCACGGGCACGCGCGCGAGCTTCCGCGGCGCTAGAGCCCGAAAATCCGCCGCGCGTTCTCGCCGCGCACTTTGTCTCGAACACCGCCCGCGAGAGCGTCGACCCGCGAGAGACACCCCGCCATGTCTCCGATGTTGTGAGGATAGTCGGAGCCGTAGAGCACGTTCTCGGGTCCGCAAACGGCCACGGCGAGCTCGAGCGCTTCCTGCCGGAAGAGGACCGAGTCGACGTAGATACGCCGCAGACCGTCGCGCGGAGGCTCTTTGGTGCGGCTTCCGCAGGTCGGGATCTTTTCGTGGCAGATGTCGAGCCGCCCGACGAGGTATGGCAGGGCTCCCCCGCCGTGCGCGGCGATGAGTTTCAGATTCGGATAGCGGTCGAGAAAGCCATCGTAGAGCATCCGGGCGAGCGCGAGCGTCGTGTCGAAGACGAACCCCACCGGAGGCACCAGGTTGTGCGTCGCCATGTCCATCTCGCGGACACCCGGGGGCGCCGTCGGATGAACCAGCACCGGCAGGGCGGCGTCATCGATCGCCTTCCAGATCGGCGCGAACGCGTCGTCGGTCAGCGACCTCCCGTCGACGTTCGCGAGCACCATGACTCCGACCGCTCCCGCGCCTCGGGCGCGCGCGAGCTCTTCGAGCGCGAGTCGAGGATGCTGCCAGGGTAGAGAGGCGAACCACCGAATCCGCTCCGGGTACGTTCTCTGCGCGGCGGCCATGTCGTCGTTCACGATCCGCGCCGCTTCGAGGCTCGTCGCGGCATCGCCCCAGTAGACGTTCGGGCAGGTGAGCGAGACGATGGCCATGTCGACGCCGGCGCGATCCATGTTCCGGATGCGAAGCTCGTAGTCGAACATCTCCGGAAGCGGCGTCATGAAGGGCGCTTCGTCGAGATGGATGACGTCGTCGAGAGCGCCGACCGGAGAGACGCGGTAGCGCGGCCCGCCTCGCTTCTTGAGAAGCGCGAGCCACTCCCGATGAAGCATGTGGGTGTGGACGTCGATGACGGGTGCTTTCATCTCCGGAAGGCAATCTTGCCGTCGACCACCGCGATCTCGCAGCGAAGGCCGAGAATTCGATCCGGGGCCACGCTCAGAGGGTCCTCGGAGACGACGACCAGGTCGGCGAGCTTGCCGACCTCGATGCTGCCCTTGATGCCTTCCTCGAATCCGGATTCGGCGGCCCAGATCGTGTGCATGCGGATTCCGTCCATGACGGTGATGGCCTCTTCCGGAGCGACTTCGGTGCCATCACGAGAGGTGCGGAGAACCGCGCGGCTGATGGGAAACCAGGGATTGATCGCCCGGGTCATGGTGCCGAGGGTGTCGGAGTTTCCCGGAGGGTGAAAGCCTCGCTCGATGAGCGTCTTGATCGCGTACTGCGTGACTCCCGGCCGCGGCCGCCTCGCCCCCGTCGAAGCCCAGAGGAACGACGCCTCGGGCACCGGAATGATCTTCGAGCGCTCCATCCGCCGGTACCTCTCCTCGGCTCCTTTCGCGACGACCGCGTTTCCGAAGTGCTCGATGCGATGCCGCGCATCGTCGCGCGGGTACTTCGCGAGCGCGGCTTCGAACGCGTCGAGAGCGATGTCCTGCGCGCGATCGCCGATGGCGTGGATCCAGATCTGCCAGCCGGCCTCGTGCGCGGCGAGGACCTGCTTCGCGAGGAGCTCAGGCGTGCGCGACAACGTCCCGCGATGGTCGGCCGTTCCCGGATGTGGATCGTAGGTGGCAGCGCTCACGCCGGCCCCGTCGAGGATCACCTTGACCGCGCCGACCTTGAGCCAATCGTCCCCGAATCCGGTGTGAAGTCCCGTTTTCAGCAGGTCCTCGAGCTCGAAGGCGTATCCGGGACCGATGAAATAGCTGATGGAGAGTCTCACCGGAAGCTCGCCGGAATCCCTCAGCTCCCGGTAGATGCGGATGGGCTCCGCGGAGTGTGGCATCTCGTAGACGGTGGTGACGCCCTGCGCGAGGAAGAGGTCGTGAAGCGACGTCTTGATCGCTTCACGCATCTCGCCGTACGTCGGCGGAGGCACCTTCGCGAGGCGGGTCGCGGTCTCACGCAGAATCTCCGGCTCTCCGGAAGGGCCGTGCTCGATCGTGCCGCCCTCGGGATTCTGGGTGTCTTTGGTGATGCCGGAGACCTCGGCCGCTTTCCGGTTGATGAGGAAATCGTGCGCGCTCCAGCGAAGAAGAACGGGATGGTCGGGAATC
The DNA here is from genome assembly GCA_963820855.1 of uncultured Acidobacteriota bacterium. Classification (GTDB taxonomy): domain Bacteria; phylum Acidobacteriota; class Vicinamibacteria; order Marinacidobacterales; family SMYC01; genus DAISKN01. The sequence continues at coordinate 334,073 of CAWGBY010000021.1, read as the reverse complement.
TCACGATCCAGCTCCGCCCGGCTCGGCATGGGCTGCGCGTAGGTTCCCTGCCCCACGATCCAGGAACCCTTCGGAAGCTCGCTCGCTCGCATCTTGAGCTTCGCGAGGATCTCCTCCGGCCCGGAAACTTCCGGCGCCTGGATCTGCACCCGAAAGTGCTCGTTCTCCGCCGTTCCGTCGATGTGGGTGTGGGCGTCGATGAAACCCGGGAGGAGCGCGCGTCCTTCGAGCTCCACCACTTCCGTCCGCGATCCGATGAAGCGCGAGATCTCCTCGTCCGTTCCCACGGCGGCGATCCGGTTTCCGACGACCGCGACCGCGGAAGCGATCGCGTCGCGGGCATTCACGGTGATGACTTTTCCACCGCGCAGGACCAGGTCCGCTTCACGGGGCGGCGTCGGACGGAAGCCAGAAGGCTGCGAGCACGAGGAGCGCGTTCGAGCCGAACATGGGCGGAGAGTATACTCCCCCGGCTCATGAGCGGTCCCGTCCGGAGCAAGGTCCTCGGCTTCGCCTTTGCGCTTTCGGTCATCACGTATCTCGATCGCGTCTGTATCTCGACCGCGGCCCCCTACATCACCGAAGAGCTCGGCCTCACCATGCTCCAGATGAGCGTGGTCTTCAGCGCCTTCACTCTCGCGTATTCGATCTTCGAGATTCCGACCGGGTGGCTCGCCGATACCCGAGGGGCGCGGAGCGTGCTGACGCGCATCGTGCTCTGGTGGTCCGCGTTCACCATACTGACGGGATCGGCGTGGAGCTACGCCTCTCTTCTCGTCACCGGTTCCTCTTCGGTGCGGGAGAAGCGGGCGCGTTCCCCGGAGTCTCGCGCGCATTCTCCCGGTGGTTTCCACTCCAGGAACGAGGCCGCGCGAACGGAATCCTTTTTCTCGGCTCTCGCGTCGGAGGCGCCCTCGCTCCCGCTCTATCGCTCTTCCTGATCCACCAATGGGGTTGGCGGTGGAGCTTCACCGCGTTCGGAAGCATCGGGTTCGTGTGGGCATTTCTCTGGTTTCGCTTCTTTCGCGACGAGCCCGAGGAACACCCGAAGGCGAGCGCGAGCGAGATCGAGTGGATACGGCAGGATGGGCCCAAGGAGAGACGCGCAGCCCGTTCCCTGGTCGAAGCTCTTCGGCAGCACGAACCTCTACGCGATCTGCGGCATGTACTTCGCGTTCGGTTACGGCCTGTACTTCTACTTCACCTGGCTCCCGACGTATCTCATCCAGGTCCTTGGTTTTTCCGCGTTCGCCGGAGGGGCGCTCGCGGGACTGCCGTTCGTGCTCGCGGGGGGCGCCGACCTTCTCGGCGGGTTTCTCACCGACCGGCTATCGTCCCGTCGCGGTCTCAAGGTGGGCCGTTCCCTACTCGGGTGCTGCGCGTTTCTAGGCTCGGCGTTCCTGCTCCTCGGCTCGACCGTCGTCGACGACCGGCTCCCGAAAGCGATTCTCATCGCGCTCGCGCTCGCCTCCGCCGATCTCGGCCTCGCCGCGGCCTGGGCGGTATGCCTCGACGTCGGGCGGCGGCACGCGGGTGTGGTGACGGGCGCGATGAACACCTTTGGAAACCTGGGCGGCATGCTCGCGCCCCTCGTCGTGGGGTACGTCGTCCAGCGTTTCGGCTCCTGGACGGTCGCTTTTCAGGTCTCCGCCGCGATCTACGCGGTGGGAGGACTCCTCTGGCTCGTCATCGACCCGACCCGACGGCTCAGCGAAGAGGCTTAGGCATGCGCCACTCGGTCCGGAACGAATACTATGCTCGGAGTTTCATGCGTCCTCGGAGCGCACCCCATGGAGGATTCCGTGCGTCAACCCCGACAACCCCTTCGATACCTCGCGATCGTCCACCTTCCATTCCTGGTGCTGGCAGCGATTGACGCCATGGCCCAGTCGCCTTCGCACTTCGTTCCGCCAGAGTTCGAAGTTCCGGAGAAGCTGGAAACGACGGAGTTTCGCTTGCGCATGCTCACCGTGAACGACGTCGTCAAGGACTACGATGCCGTGATGACGAGCGTCGAGCATCTCAAGACGATCTGGCCCGGAAGCTCCTGGCCGGAGGGTCTGACCTTCGAACAGGACTTGATCGATCTGGGCTGGCATCAGAAAGAGTTCCAGACGCGCCGCTCCTTCGCATACACCGTGGTCACACCTTCCGAGACCGTCGTGACGGGATGCGTCTACATCAATCCGACTCGCAAGCGCGGCTACGACGCGGAGATCTACCTCTGGGCTCGCCAGAGCGAGCTCGCCTCCGGTCTCGAGTCCCGGCTCTATGCCGCCGTCAAGGACTGGGTCGCGCGAGATTGGCCTTTCAAGAAGGCGGCGTTCCCGGGGCGCGACATCGACTGGGATGCCTGGCGGAAGATCGCGGAGGAGAAGCGCTGAACGGGTCCGTCAGCGAAGCGAGGTAGGCCCCGTGTACTCGAGGATATAGAGGCCGCCGGTGTCCCGATCGTTCGTGTAGATCCATCCCTTCTCGTCGACGTACACGTCGTTCAACTGGATCGCGCCCGTGCGGTTTCCGGGCGGGGCCTCGGGAACGAGGAACGCGATTTCTTCCGGATGTTCGGAGTCCGCGATGGAATAGACGCGGACCCCTCCGGAGAAGAACGTCCCCACGACAGTTTCCGTGAGGGTCTTCGAGAAGGGACCCGGCCGGTTCACGTGAATGTTGTGCGCTCCGAATCGTCCTCCGCTCTTGCAGAGCTCGTCCCGATCCGGAGGTGACGGGAAAACGGCCGACGGTTGGGGGTTCCTCTCGTCGGCGATATCCACGATCCAGATTCGCTTCGGCCAGTCCTCGCACCCATCACGCACGGCCTCTTCCGCCGCAATCAGCAGATTTCGACCGAAGAGCGGATGCGCGGTGTGGGTGTACCCGACTTCCGGCGGATACCACGACCGCCGCGCCACGAGCTTCGGATGCGCGCGGTCCGCGATGTCGAGGATGACGACGCCTCCGTCGATCCAGCCGGCGTAGACACGGTCGGGCCGTTCGACGGCGACGAACGGCGAATGCAGTCGATATCCACCATCGATGGGACGGCGCGGCGGAGGGGCCTCGGAGTCGCCACGCCGCGTGCCAGGCATCCACCAGCGACCGACTTCGCGCGGCTGCCGCGGGTCGCGCAGATCCACGACCATGAAGAACTGATCGTCGTTCGGATGTGTCGGCTCGAAGTCCCTCGCGCCGGTCGCGAGGTACGCATACTCCCCGTCGACGAACCAGAGAAAGTGGACGCCTCTCGAGTGCGGTCCCGATGTATCGAAAAAGGAAGTCTCTTTCGGACCGTCGGGAGAAGACACATCGTAGACCCGCATTCCCGCATGAGGAAGCCCCACGCGCGCGGTCTGATGCGCCACGGCGAGGACCGCCCCCGAGAGCCCGAGAGAGTTGCAGCGCACTTCGGGCGTGACGGTCGGCACTTGTGCGACTACTTTCGGCGCCCGCACGTCCGTGACGTCGACGACGCTGAAGCACAAAGGAGCGCTCTCGTGCGCCAGGAAGAGGATCCGTCGGCCATCCTCGTACTCGCGGAGCGCGAGACCTTCCCCTCCGTTTCCGTGCCCGAGGAGATCGCTCCGGCCTACGATCCGCATGTCCTTCGCGTCCGGCTCGGTACTCCCGAGCGCGACGCTCAGCAGGAGAAAAAGAGACACCACGGAGAGTCACTCGTAGCGGAGCGCGGACAGAGGCTCGATGCGGAGAGCGCGGCGCGACGGCATCCATCCCGCGACTGCGGCAGTGACCACGAGGATGCCCGCGGCGAGTAGGTTCGCGGAAAAGTCGGGCGTCGCGTAGAGAAATCCCGAAAGAGAACGAATCACCAGAAAGGAGAGCGCGAGTCCGGCGGCCGAGCTAACCCCTACCACGAACGCGGTGCGCTTCATGAGCGCCGCAATCACGTCCGCCGGTCTCGCCCCGAGCGCGACCCGGATTCCGATCTCCCGCGTCCGCTGCGACGCGGCGAAGGCGACCAGCGCGTGAAGTCCGAGCGCGCTCAGCACCGCCGCGAGAGCGCCCATGGCAGAGAGCGCTGTCGTGATGAGCCGGAGCGGAGTCGTGGGAAGGTCGAGATAGCCCGCGAGCGGCTTGTCGTCGAACACGGTGAGGTCCGGATCGAGGTCCTCGATCGACTTCCGGAGAAGCGCCAGCGTCTCGTCCGGCGGGAGCCGGGAGCGCGCCACCAGGGTCGAGGTGCTGTTGTAGCTCTGCGAAAGGGGGATCCAGACGGCGAACTCGTCCTGCTCGGTGACCGTCTGGTACCTCCCCGCTTCGACCACTCCTACGATTTCGCGAGCATCGGCGGCCGGGTTGAAGCGAATTCTCTTTCCGAGGGCGTCGCCCGCCGGGTATCAGCTTTCCCGCGATGGCTTCGTTCACGATCACCACTCCGGGCGAGTCCGCGTCGTCGCGGTCCTCGAAATCGCGCCCCGCGACGAGCCGCGTTCCGAGCGCGGGAAGCAAGCCCGGCGTCGCCTGGTAGACGACCGCGGACGGAGCTTCCGAAATCGGAGGAACGGGCTCTCCCTCGACGTAGATCGTGCTGAAGGACTGATCGACGCTGAACGGGATCGAGTTCGAGAGGCCCGCGGCGTCGATGGCCGGAAGCGCGCGCACGTTATCGAGAAGGCTCCGCTGGAACCGCGCGCCCCGCGCCTCGTCATAGCCGTGCATCGCCAGATCGAAGCGCAGCGCCGCCGCTCCCTGGGGCTCGAATCCGTGCCGCGTGTCGAGGGCGCTCTTGAGCGTCCGCACCATTACCAGAGACCCCGAAACGAGAACGATCGAAACGGCGATCTGGACTCCGACGAAGACGTCACGCAGATCGAGACGCCGGAGACGGCCAAGGGCAGCATCACTCTTGAGCGCGGGCGCGGGGTCCACTCGAGCTCCCGAAAGCGCGGGCCAGAGGCTCGAGAGGAAAGCGCTCCCGAGCGCGAGCGCGAGCGCGAAGGCCATCACTCGTCCATCGGTGACGAGGTCGGTGTTCACGGGAAAATCCAGCGTGGGAAGAAAGGCGGCGAGCGCGCGGCCCAGCGAGAAGGAGGCAATGAGAGAAGTCGCGCCTCCCGCGAGCGCGAGAATCGTCGTCTCGGCGAGGACCAACCGGAGAAGCCGGGCCCGGGAAGAGCCGAGGGCGAGACGGAGCGCGAACTCCTTCCGGCGATCGGCCGCTCTGCGCGAGGAGGAGATTCGAGAGGTTCGCGCAGGCCACGAGGAGCGTGAGTCCGGAGACGACGAGGAGCGCTCCCGCGACACCGACGATGGGGCGCCGAAGGAGACTGCCGAGGAGGCCGGCGGGCGCGAGATCGATGGACAAGCCCTCGTTCTCCTCCGGATAGTCGAGCGCGAGTCGGCCCGCGACGGCCGAGAGCGAGGCCTCGGCTTCCTCCCGCGATACACCCGGCTTCAATCGGCCGAGGACCCAGGCGTTCGACGTCCTTCGCCATTCCCGCCAGTCGCGTCCTTCGATCTCGCGAATCATGGAGAACGGAACCCAGAATTCGGCCGAGAGCACACGCTCCGTGCCGGCGAACCCGGGAGGGGCGATGCCGACGACGGTGAAGGGATATCCGTTGACGCGCACGGTGCTTCCGACGAGCCCGGGATCGGAGCCGAACCGGCGCTGCCACGAGGCATGGCTCACGACCACGACCGGATGCGCTCCGGTGGTCACGTCGTCGCTCGGGGAGAGGAGCCGTCCCCGCCACGCCTGTATACCAAGGAGATCGAAGTAGCTACCGGTGACGAGGTATCCCCAGAGGCGCCACTTCTCGCCGCCCGCGTTCACGTGCATCGGCATGACGCGGAGCGCGGCGATATCGGTGAAGACTTCGTTGCCACTGCGGACGTCGAGATAGTTGGGGAACGAGAAGTTGGGGCGCCCGCGGGATTGAAGGCTCACGACGTTCTCCGGATCGGAAATCGGCAGCGGCCGGAGCAGAAGAAAATTCACCAGGCTGAAGACCACCGTGTTGAATCCGATCCCGAGCGCGAGAGTGGCGATGGCGGCGAGCGAGAACGCGGGCTTCTTCCGGAGACGGCGAAGGGCGTGCCGGATCTCGAGGGTCATGACGCTCCTCCAGTGCGGATCGTTTCATGAAACGCGGCAGGAGGCCAATCGGTTCAGACGATTTTGGCGAGCCGAGTGTTCGCAAGGTGCCCGGCGGGGGCAGCTTGATGAGCTCGGTTCCGGACCGAGTAACGTTTCTACTCAACCGACGATTCAATAAGAGGACCTGATATCAGGTCCTTTGACAGAGACCTCACAGTGAGGTACCCTCGCAGCATGAAGGCTGTCACCATTCGGGAAGCGAAGGCGCGTCTCAACGCGCTGGTCGAGGCCGCCGAGCAGGGCGAGCAGGTAGTCCTCATGAGAGGCTCCAAGCACGTGGCTGCCATCGTGCCGCTGTCGGAGGAGGACATCGAGCTCGCGCCGAGCCTGGCCGACGCGCAAGCCGAGCGGCTCTGGCAGCGAATCGAACGGGAGCGCCGAGAGAGTACGACGATCGTTTACGAGAATGCCGATGCGGCTGTCGCCGGTCTTCGAGTCGCCGACGCACCTGACACCCGCGGCAAACGTCTCCGGCCCGCCAAAAACAAAACGCGCCGGAGATGAAGCTCGCTCTCACCGAGCACTTTCAGCGCGACGTGCGGAATCTCGCAGCCGATCGAAAAGCGGCGCTCTTCGAGGCCATGCTGTCGCTTCCCCGAGCCATGGGAGAGCCGCACCAGCACTCCGGCCTTGGAATCCGAAAGCTCCATCGAAGCGGCATCTGGGAAGCTCGCGTAGGCCCAGGTCTCCGGCTGGTTTTCACTCTCGAGCTCGATCTCCTGACCTTGGTGCGGGTCGGTGCTCACGACGAAATCAAAAGGTATCTTCGGGAACTTTAGCTCCGGGAGACGACCCAGACGTTGCGCTCAAATTATTGGACATGCTAAATTCCCTTTCGAACCGAAGAGGAGTGCCATGGCCACGACCAAACCCGGACTCGATCTCGACCTCGAAGCCTTCTGGATGCCCTTTACCGCCAACCGGCAGTTCAAGGCGAATCCTCGACTGCTCGTCGCCGCCGAAGGAATGCACTACACCGCGGAGGACGGGCGCAAGATTTTGGACGCCACCTCCGGGCTCTGGTGCGTGAACGCGGGGCACGGGCGAAAGAAAATCATCGAGGCGATTCAGAAGCAGGCCGCGGAGCTCGATTTCGCGCCTGGCTTCCAGATGGGACATCCCGGGGTATTCCGACTCGCCCATCGACTCGCGGAGATCGCTCCCTCGCCGCTGAAGCACGTCTTCTTTACGAATTCGGGCTCCGAGTCCGTGGACACGGCGCTCAAGATCGCTCTCGCCTATCACCGGGTTCGCGGTGAGGGCGCCCGGCAAAGGCTGATCGGACGGGAACGCGGCTACCACGGAGTCGGATTCGGAGGCATCGCCGTCGGGGGAATCGCGAACAATCGGAAATTCTTTGGAACGCTCCTCGCCGGCGTCGACCATCTGCCGCATACGCACGACCTCGCGCACAACGCCTTCAGCCGCGGGGAGCCGGAGTGGGGCGTTCATTTCGCGGACGCCCTCGAAGCGATCGTCGCGCTGCACGACAAGTCGACCATCGCCGCCGTCATCGTCGAGCCGGTGGCGGGGTCGACGGGAGTCCTCGTGCCGCCGAAGGGATACCTCAAGAGGCTTCGCGAGATCTGCGACAAGCACCAGCTCCTTCTGATCTTCGACGAGGTCATCACGGGATTCGGCCGTCTGGGCGCGCCGTTCGCGAGCAACTATTTCGACGTCGTTCCCGACATGATCACGCTCGCGAAGGGCCTCACCAACGCGGCAGTGCCCATGGGTGCGGTCCTGGTTCGCGACGAGATCTATGACGCGTTCATGAAGGGCCCGGACGGAATCGAGCTCTTTCACGGCTACACCTACTCCGGTCATCCCCTCGCCTGCGCCGCCGGAAACGCAGCCCTCGACGTGTATCGCGAAGAGGGACTCTTCACCCGCGCCGCGGAGCTCGGCAAGTACTGGGAAGACGCGCTTCACCAGCTTCGCGGGCTGCCGCACGTGGTGGACGTTCGGAATCTCGGTCTCGTCGGCGCCATCGAGCTCGAGCCGATCCCGGGACGTCCGACGGAAAGGGCCGTCGGCGTGTTCCGCCAGGCGTTCGACAAGGGACTCATGATCCGGACCACCGGCGATACCATCGCTCTCTCGCCCCCGCTCATCGTGGAAAAGGGGCAGATCGATCAGATCGCGGAGACGCTGCGAACGATCTTGAAGGCCTGAAAGCCGCTTAGCGGCAGGAAGCGAAAGCGCGGCGAGCTCGATGCGGTAGAGGTCTCCCGGAGGACGCTCACCGCCGGGACCGCCGCCACGATCCCGGGCCGCTCCGAAGTGAAGACCAGTGCGAGCCCATCCGGCGTGAGCGAAGGCGCGAAGTCGCCGAAGTCCGAGTTCACCATGCGGCCGAGGTTCTCGCTCGGAAGCCATCCCGTTTCACCGAGGCAGGTAGCGTAGAGGTCGGAGTCGGCGGCGCCGGGTCTCGGAGCGACGAAGACGAGGAGCTTTCCCGAGGAAGAGATCCACGGGTTGCCCGCTCCGGTCGCCCGATTCATATCGAACGAGACGACCTCGGGGGCTCCATACTCGCCGTCGACGAGCCGGCTGCTCCAGACCCGCGGTGTGCCGTCGCGGTCCGAGCCGAAATACAACGTTCCCTCTCGATCGGCGGAGACGAAGGTCTCCTGGCTCGCGGTATTCAACGGCTCGGGAAGCGCGACCGGTTCGGACCATCCGCTTCCCTCCTTGCGCACGAACCAGGTGTTGAAATCCGGCGTTTCGTCCGCGGGCTCCGTCGGCCGGGAAGAGCTGAAGTAGAGCCTCTCCCCGTCCGGCGTCACGAACGGATCCACGTCGCGATGCGTCCCGGAGAAAGGCGCAATCTCGGGCGGACGGAAGCCGTCGTGCGTAGCGCGCGAAATCAGAATCGACAACCGGCTTCGATCCGCGGACGCGCGGTTGAAGAAGAGGGTCGCGCCATCCGGGGTGAACGAGGCGGCGAACTCCGGGTCTGGACTCGAGATCACGCCAGGCCCGAGGATCGACGGTGCGGCCTGGAATAGAAAGAGGCGCGAGGACGACGATCAACGGGTGCCGAACCGCTCGAGAGCGCGAGCCCGCGCTTTCTGCGCTTCGACCTCCCGGTCGCGCGGCGGCGCCGCGGTCTCGAGGCCCTCGAGAAGGGTACGAGCGATCTCCGCGACTTCCTCGACCGCCCGGTCGAACCGCTCCTCGTTCGCTTTCGACGGCTTATTGAAGCCGCTCAGCTTGCGCACGAACTGGAGCGAGGCCGCCCGGATTTCTTCCTCCGTCGCCGGAGGCTCGAAGTTGAAGAGCGTTTTTATGCTTCGGCACATGGTGAAACCCGAAGCCGATGCTACGCCGCGGGCCGCGCCCGCGCAAGGCCTCGGCTCGCCGAAGCTCGGCGGAGGCGGCTCGCATCGAGTAGACTACGCCGCTGAGCCATGACGCGCCGCGTGAGCTTCGCCTTGTCCGCCGCGCTTACGGCCATCTACTTCGCGCTCGTTCTGGTCATGGCCTTCCGGCCCCAGTTCGTCACGGGGCCTCGCGGATTGATCTACTCGCTCGGTTTCATCCTGCTCACCCTCGCCGTGATGGGAGGCTATTCCTGGTGGAGGATCGCGCGAATCGATGACTGAGGCCGCGGGCTCCTCCCCGGTGGTGGTCCTCACGTTTCTCCTCTTCCTCGGCGTCACGCTCGCCATCACCTGGTGGGCGGCCCGCCACACGAAAGGCACCAAGGACTTCTACGCGGCTGGCGGACGCATCACCGGATTTCAGAACGGGCTCGCGATCGCCGGTGACTTCATGTCCGCGGCGACCTTCCTCGGGATCACCGGCCTCACCTACCTCGCGGGGCTCGATACCACCATCTACGTCCTCGCGCCCATGGTGGGGCTCGCTCAGCTGCTGATGCTCATGGTCGAGCCGTTCCGGAAGCTCGGGCGGTTCACCGTAGCCGACGTCGCGGCCCACCGGTTCGAGACGCAATCGGTCCGAGTCTTCGCCGCTCTCACCTCGCTCGTCATCGTTCTCCTCTATCTCGTCTCGCAGATGGTGGGCGCGGGCGCGTTGGTCCAGCTCCTCTTCGGGATCCCCTACGGCCGCGCGGTGATGGTCATCGGGGCCCTCATGGTCTTTTACGTGTCGGCCGGCGGAATGATGGCGACGACCTGGGTTCAGATCATCAAGGCGGTCCTGATGATCTTCGGGATCACCGTACTCGCCGGAGCGACGCTTCACTCGTTCGATTTCGATCTGGCGCGTATGTATCGCGAAGCGGCCGACGTGCATCGTCTAGGTGCGGGCCTCTTCGCGCCGGGAGGCCTCCTGGAGGACTCCTGGTCGACCATCTCGCTCTCGCTCGCCCTCGTCTTCGGCTTCGTGGGCCTGCCCCACATCGTGATGCGCCTCTATACCGTTCCTGACGAGAAAGCGGCCTATCGCTCCGTTCTGGTCGCGAGCGTTCTCATCGGCTTCGTCTTCATCCTGGTTTTCTTCATCATCGGGTTCGGCGCGATTCCTCGGCTCCACGAGCATCCGGAGCTCTTCGGCCCGAACGGAGCGCTCATCGGAGGAAGCAACATGGTCGCGGTCCACCTGGCCCGCGTGGTCGCCGGTGACGTCTTCGTCGGGTTCATCGGCGCGGTGGTCTTCGCCACCATTCTCGCGGTCGTGGCCGGTCTCACCCTCGCCGGGGCTTCCGCCCTCTCTCACGATCTCTTCGCGAGAGCCCTTCGTGGCGGCCGCGCGACGGAGAAGGAAGAGCTGCGGGTGACCCGCATTGCCGCGCTCGGCCTCGGCCTCGTTTCCATCGTCCTCGCGATCTTCTTCGAGGGTCAGAACATCGTCTACATGGCGAGCATGGTGTTCGCGATCTCGGCGAGCGCGAACTTTCCTCTTTTGATCCTCTCGGTCTACTGGCGCGGCCTCACCGCCGCGGGCGCCATCGTCGGCGGCAGCGTAGGACTGGCACTTTCGATCGGGCTCATGTTCCTCGGACCCACGATCTGGGTCGACATTCTCGGAAACGCCGCTCCGGTTTTCCCGTACAAGTACCCCGCGCTCTTTTCCATGCCGTCCGCGTTTCTCGTCACCTGGATCGTTTCGACTTTCGGAGGCGGGCGGCGCGGCTGACGTGCTCTACCAGGACGATCTCGCCTACATTCACGACGTTCGGTTCGGGGAAATCGCTCGCAGCGCGTCGCCGGTGCTTCTCGAAGCCCTGAAACGGGCGAGACTTCCGGAAGGGCTCGTCGTGGATCTCGGCTGCGGAAGCGGGCTCTTCGCGGAGCCGATAGCGGCGGCCGGGTACGACGTTCTGGGATTCGACATCTCCCGGCGCGATGTTGGCGCTCGCGCGGCGGCGCGTCCCGAAGGCGGCGTTCCGCCTCGGGTCACTGCACGACGCCACGCTTCCGCGGGCGGTGGCGGTCACGGGAATCGGAGAGTCCTTCAACTACTTCGTGGGGCGTCGGACGTCGGAAGCGCGGCTCGAGAGACTCTTTCGGAGAATCCGGCGCGCTCTCGTGCCCGGAGGCGTCCTCCTCTTCGACCTGGCCGCGCCGGGCCGGGTCGGCCCGGAAGGTCTTCGCAAGACTCACTTCGAAGAGAAGGACTGGGCAATCCTGGCGACGACGGAAGAAGATCCGGAGCGTCTCGTGCTCACTCGGCGCATCGCAACGTTTCGACGCTCGGGCTCAATGTATCGAAGGACCGAAGAAGTGCACACCCAGAGGCTCTTCGAGAAGAAGGTCGTGCTGCGCCTTTTGCGCGAGGCCGGTTTTCAGGCGCGCGCGCTCCCGGGATACGGCGAGCTTCGGTTCCCCCGCGGGCTCGTCGGCTATATCGCCGCTTCCGGGCGCTGACGGTCGAGAACCTCGATTCTCGTTTCGCCGCCGCAGCGGACGAGGACGAGCCGCGAAAGCTCTCGCGCGGCCTCTTCCAGCTCCGAGTCCAGAATCGGCGGAAGGGCCTCGAGCACCAGGACCGCGTTTCGCGTGCTCTCGGTGAGCTTGGTTCGGTCCGCTTCCTTCCAGTTCCACCTGCGGCAGATCGCTCCGCGGTCGTCCTTGTAAATCACTTCGCCGGGCTTCGGCGCCTTTTCTTCGCTCTCGCCGAGAAGCTTCACCGCGGGCTCGACGGCCGAGGCCCTCGTGAGAACGATGTCTCCCTCGATCGCGTCGAGATCTTCCCCGCCGGCCGGGAGGAGATGGGTCAGCGAGACGACGTTGTACAGATCGACCAGCGGGTTGATCGATCGGAGGGCCTCACCCTTGAGGGCCCTCCGAAGGAGATTCTCGATGGACGAAGGGTAGTCCTTGGGCTTCGCTCCGAAGGCGCGGTAGGCCTCGCGCCAGCAATGGATCCGCGGGTGCTCGGTGAGCGGTTTTCCGCCGAGCCGCGCGGGAGCGTTCGCCTGCGCCGCGCGAAGGAGCTCGGCCTCGTCGCCGCGTCGCGAGTTGTCGATGCCGCGCGCGACGACGACCGAAAGCGAAGCGTCGGGAAAGAGCTCGAAAAACTCCGGCGTCGCGGAGAGCTTCATCGCATTTCGACGGGAAAGGCGCTCCCCAGGATGTGATAGCCCGAGTCGACGTAGAGGATTTCGCCGGTGATGCCGCGCGCGAGGTCGGAGAGAAGAAACGCGGCCGCGTCTCCCACCTCACCCTGGTCGGTATTCCGTCTCAGAGGAGCGAACGTCCGATGGTGCTCGAGCATCTTCGAGATTCCGTGGACTCCCGAAGAGGCGAGGGTCTTCACCGGTCCGGCGGAGATCGCATTCACTCGGATTCCCCTCGGTCCGAGATCGGCCGCGAGGTAGCGCACCGACATCTCGAGGGCCGCTTTCGCGACTCCCATGACGTTGTAATTCGGAACCACGCGCTCACCGCCGAGGTAGCTGAGCGTCAGGATGCTTCCCCCACCGGTCATCAGGGGCGCGACCCGGCGCGTGAGCGCGGTGAGAGAGTACGAAGAGACGTCCTGAGCGATGCGATAGCCTTCGCGCGAGGTCTGCACGAACTCGCCGTCGAGCTCCTCCCGGAGCGCGAATGCGACGGCGTGAACGGCGAAGTCGAGACCACCGAGCTGCTCCGTGAGAGCGGGCCCGAGCGCATCCAACTCCTCCTCTTTGGTGACGTCGAGCGGGAGAATGACCGGGATCGGAGAGCTCCGCGCCGAGCTTCCGGACGTTCTCCTCGAGCCGCTCTCCCTGGTACGTCAGCGCGAGCCGCGCCCCTTCCCGCGCCGCCGACTGCGCGATTCCCCAGGCGAGCGAGCGCTTGTTCGCGACCCCGACGACGAGACCCCGTTTTCCCGAAAGGAGCATGAGACGGCGGACTATACAGCAGGCGCGCGTCCGAGGCTAGATTGCATCTCGAAAGCCCGGGCGACGCGAAGGAGGAGGGGCTCCTGGTGAGGCGCCGCCGCGAGCTGCAGTCCGATCGGAAGCCCCTTTCCGGTGAAACCGCAAGGAAGAGAGACCGCCGGAAATCCAACCGTGTTGAACGGCCCCGCGAGCCGGAGGAGCCCGCTTCGGAGCTCTTCTCCCGTTTCGAGCGAAGTGGCGCCGATCGGCGGCGCGGCCGCCGGAGTCGAGGGCGCGGCGAGCACGTCGATCGCCTCGAATGCCTTCCGGAAGGCGCGGACGATGCGCCGACGAACCCGAAGCGCGTGCAGGTAATCGCTCGCGGGTATGAGAAGGCCGAGCCTCAGAAGCTCTCTCGTGTCCTCACCGTAGTCCTGCGGTCGGCTCCGGATGTTCTTCTCGTGATAACAGGAGGCTTCTGCGAAGGCGATGGTGTTCCGGCACGCTGCCTGGAGCTCGATCTCCGGAACGTCGATCTCGACGACGGAACCACCGAGGGTCGTAACCGCGCGCCGCACCGCGGTCTCGACTTCCGGATCGAGATTCTCGAAGAAGTGCTTCGGGTGAATGCCCACTCGCAGATCTCGAATCGCTCCGTCGAGCGGAACCGGCTCTCCCGACATCGCTTCGTAGAGCAGCGCCACGTCCTCGACGCTCCGCCCCATCGGCCCCACGTGATCGAGGCTCCAGGAGAGCGGAGTCACGCCCTCACGAGGGACTTTTCCGTAGGTCGGTTTCAGCCCCGACACTCCGCAGAGCGAGGAAGGGATGCGGATCGAGCCTCCCGTATCCGTCCCGATGGAGCCGCAGCCGACGCCGCTCGCGAGCGCGACCGCCGAGCCGCCGCTCGACCCGCCGCTGATTCTCGTCCGGTCCCACGGATTGCGCGCGGGCCCGTAGTGCGGATTCACGTTCGAGACCCCGTATGCGAACTCGTGGAGGTTGGTCTTCCCGAGGAGAACCGCTCCCGCGTCGCGCAGTCTCGCGAGCGCCGGAGCATCGCGGTCCGGCACGAACTCCGCGTCAATCTTCGATCCTGAGGTTGTCCGGTCGCCCCTGGACCAGACCAGGTCTTTGCAGGTGATCGGGATCCCATGAAGCGGGCCGAGCACTTCCCCCTGACGGCGCCGCGTGTCGAGATGCCGCGCTTCCTCGATCGATTCCTCGCGGCGAAGAGAGATGAAGGCGTTGAGATCGGAAAGTCTTTCCGCGCGGTCGAGCTGGCTCTTCACGAGCTCCTCCGAGCTCATCTCGACCACGGGAAAGGAGCCGGGCAACTTCCCGGATCGAAGCGAACGGGCTCACTTCGAGATCTCGAGCTCGTCTCGGGAAAAGAGGCTCGTCCGGGGTGGGCTCGGACTTGAGGCGATCCATGGCCTCTCGCCAGAGATCGTATCGTTTCTTCAGCCGATCGGCTTCGGAGGGAGAGAGGTCATCCAGTCCGGGGAGCACCCGGTCACTTTACCACCGGGCTTTCTGAATTGGCTGAATTGGCCGAATTGGCCGATCTTTCGCCGACGGGTCGGCGCTCCAGTGCAAGAGCATTCCGCCGATGAGCGCGAGAAACCCGAAGAGCGCGAAGATCCCCGCGGCGTCCCCCGGGGACAGAGCGCCCCGCGAAAAAGCGACCGCCGGAGCGGCGAGCGTGAGAAAGATGAGCCCGAAGAGCAGCCAGCGTTTCATGCCTTCATTATTAGTAACGATTGTGGCATTCCTGTGGCAGCCCTTCCCGCGCGCGGTTTCATACGTTAGATTGTGTATAGCCCTTCATGAGCAGCAAAAACGCCGGGCGGGTGGCCGTCGTCGACGACGAAGAGAACATCCGCGAAACGGTGGGCTACGCGCTGAAGCGGGAAGGATACCGCGTCGACCTCTATCCCGACGGCCTCGCGGCCTGGGAGAAGTTCGGGCGGGAGCTTCCCGACGTGCTGGTGCTCGATATCGTGATGCCGCGGCTCGACGGGCTCGAGCTTTGCCGCCGGATCCGCAAGGTGACGGAGGTGCTTCCCATCATCTTCCTGACCTCCCGGGACGAAGAGTTCGACCGCGTGCTGGGCCTCGAGCTCGGCGGCGACGATTACCTGGTGAAGCCGTTCGCCGTCCGGGAGCTCCTCGCCCGCGTCAAGGTGCTCTTCCGCCGACTCGCGCTCCTCGAGAAGCCCGCCGACGGAGCCCGAAGAGAAGCTCTCTCTCGGAGAGCTCGAGCTCGACCTCGCGCGCTATCAGGCCACCTGGAAAGGAAAGCTCCTTCCTTTGACGGTGACGGAGTTCCTGCTTCTCCAGTCGCTCGCGCGCCGGCCCGGACACGTGAAATCCCGAGGCCGTCTGATGGAGGAGTGCTACCCGAACGACGCGTACGTCAGTGAGCGCACCATCGACAGCCACGTGAAACGGCTCCGGAAGAAATTCGCTCAGGTAGACCCCGAGTACGACGCCATCGACACGGTGTACGGAGTTGGTTATCGCTATCGGGAAGGCTAGCGTCCGGAGATTCTTCTCCCGGCTCTGGATACGCCTCCTCGCCTTCAACGTGCTCCTGGTGTTCCTTCCGGCGGCGGGGGTCTCCTACCTCACCATCTACGAACGAAAGCTCCTTCAGGCGCAGGAAGCGTCGATGGTCCAGCAGGGACGGCTTCTCGCCGCGGCGCTCTCCGAGCGCGGAGAGCTCGACTTCACTCTCGCCGAGCCGATTCTCGCGCGGCTCGAGCGCCAGACTCCGTCGCGAATTCGGGTGCTCGATCGGGGCGGCTGGCTCCTCTGCGACACGAGCCGGCTCGGGCCCCAGCGAGCGGAAGAGGCGGACGAGCCTGCGATCGAAGAGACCGGCCCGCGCTCGTTCGTCCTCTATCGAGTGGGGAGCGCCCTTTTTCGCCTCGTGGGCCCGCTCCTCGCCGATGCGCCGCCGGACATCGGGCCTTCGAACGAGGAGGCGTACTCTCCGGATGCGCCCTTCGAAGGCGTCGAGGTCCGACAGGCGCTCGCGGGATCCTACGGCGCCGCGACCCGCATTACCCGCGGAGGGCAGCGCTCGGTCACGCTCTACAGCGCCCTTCCCGTTCGAAACGAAGGCGAAGTCGTGGGAGCGGTCCTGGTCTCGCAGTCCACCTTCCATATCCTGCAGGATCTCTACGAGGTGCGACTCGCCGTCTTCCGGTACGTCGTCGGCGCCGCGGGCGTGGCCGCCATCCTGAGCCTGATGCTGTCGGCGACGATCTCGAGGCCCATCGAGAAGCTCCGCTCCCAGGCGAAGGCCCTCGTCGATCGGCGCGGGCGCCTCACCGGACGCTTTCCGGGATCGAACCGCTTCGACGAGATCGGAGACTTGAGCCGCGCGCTCTCCGAGCTCTCCTCGCGCCTCGAGGAGCGCATGAGGTTCATCGAGTCCTTCGCGGGCGACGTCTCGCACGAGTTCAAGAACCCTCTCACCTCCATCCGCGCCGCGGCGGAAATGCTGAAGGACGTCGAGGACCCGGAAGAGCGCGCGCGGTTCGCGGGAGTCGTGGAGCGTGAGATCGCGAGACTCGAGCGCCTGCTCTCGACCGTGCGCGAGGTGACGCTCGTCGACGCGGGCCTCGAAGAGCCCGAAACGGAAGCGGTCGACCTGGTCGGAGCTCCTGAAGACGATGGCCGGAGCTCCGCGATACCGGGGCGCTATCGAGCTCGCGCTGCCTCGAAGGCCCGGTCGAGGTGCCCGTTCCCGGCGACCGCCTCGCTCAGGTCTTCGAGAACCTCCTCGACAACGCTTCCGGATTCACGCCGGGAGGCAGGATTCGAGTCGAGCTCCGAGCGGAATCGCGCGAAGCGGTCGTGAGAATCGAGGACGAAGGACCGGGCGTCCCCGAGGAGCACCGGGACGCGGATTTTCGATCGGTTCTTCAGCTACCGGCCGAACGACGACACGGCGCGCGAGCATACCGGGCTCGGGCTCGCCATCGTGAAGACCGTCGTCGAGAGGTACGGAGGGTCGGTCGCGCTCGTCGACTCCTCGCTCGGCGGAGCGGGCTTCGAAGTGCGCCTGCGAAGGCGCTAGAGTATAGCGGCCTCATCGATGCGCGACCTCTGGAAGAAGTACCGCGAGCCGTCCGTCTTCGGTCTCTTCCTTCTCGGGGCGGTCGCCTTCACCTATCCGCTCGTCAAGAACCTTCGGACAGCGGTCACGGATCACTTCGATCCGCTTCTCGACGCGTGGACTCTCGCCTGGGTGGCGCATCAACTTCCTCGCGACCCCGCGCACCTCTTCGACGCCAACCGCTTCTATCCCGAGAGCGGCTCGCTCGCCTTCCACGATCCCATGCCGGCGCTGAGCGTTCTCCTCGCGCCTTTCCAGTGGACGTTCGGCGAGCCCGTCTTGACGCTGAACCTCGGGATGCTCCTGTCGCTGGCCCTATCCGGTTACGGCGCCTATCGTCTCGGGAAAGAGGTTACCGGATCGAGCGGCGCGGGCGGCGGTCGCGGGAAGCGTCTTCGCGTTCAACTCCTATCGCGTGGATCACCTCGCCCACGTACAGCTCCAATCGACGGGATTCATTCCGCTCCTCTACCTGTGCCTGAGGCGATATCTTGCGGAAGGCGGCCTTCGGCAACGCGATCGGAATCGGGGTCTTTCTCTGGCTCACCTCGGCGTCTTCCGCTTACTACGGTCTCTTCACCTGGATTCTCCTCGCGGTCGCGATTCCCTGCGAGCTGTGGCGCACGTCGTCGTGGAGAATTCCGAAGAGGGTTCTCGGCCTCGCGCTCGCACTGACGCTTTCGGGTCTGGCCTACCTCCCTCTCGCTCTGCCGTTCATGAGGCTCCGAAGCGATTTCGGGCTGAGAAGGCCGCTCTCGACCGTCCAGAGCGCGTCCGCCCGGCCCGCGGACTACCTTCGCTCCGCGTCGCACGTCCACGAGGCGCTCGGTTTCCCGCCGTCCTCACCGGAGCGAAGTCTTTTTCCCGGCATCCTGGCATTGGGACTGAGCGCTCTTGCGCTAACCCGGCCGAATCGCTCTAGCGTGCTTTTTGTCGCCGTCGGCGCGACCGCGCTCTGGGCGAGCCTCGGGCCCGCGTGGGGCCTCTACCGGTTTCTCTATGCGGCTGTTCCCGGGCTCAGCGGTATACGGGTCCCACCTCGCTTGGCCATCTACGTGCTCCTGGCGGTCGCGATCCTCGCCGCCCAAGGCGCTCTCCTTCTCCTCCGCCGGCATTCCAGGAAGCGCTTTCCCGTGGGCGGCGTCACTGCTCGCCCTGACACCGCTCCTCGAGTCGCTCTCGAATCCCATCGGCTACACGAGCGGCGCCACCCATTCCCTCCGTCTACGAATGGGTCGCCCGGCTCCCGGAAGGAACGCCGCTCGTCGAGCTTCCGCTTCCCGAGGTAAAGCGCCAGCGTGAGAATGCCGTCTACCTCTACTGGTCGACGACGCATTTTCAACCTCTCGCGAACGGCTACGGCACCGTGGTTCCACCGGTTTACGCCGAGATCGCCTCGGCGGTCGAGGCGTTTCCCGGCGGCGCGGGGACTTCGCGGCTTTCGGAGCTGGGATTCCGCTACGTGATCTTTCACCGGGACCGATATCTGCGGAGCCGAGCGGCGGAGCTCGAACGACGTCTCGAAGCCGATCCAGGGCTCTCCGTCGCGCACCGGACCGAGGACGCTATCGTGTACGAGATCGTCGTCGCGCCGTCGCCCCGAGAATGACGGCAGTCAACCCTTACGCCGGCTTCGATCCGAGAAGGCGCGCGGGCAGGAAGATCACCGCCTTCAGTAGCTCGAAAACCCCGTTCACGACGATTCCCACGAGGCGAAACGGCAGAAGGAACAACCAGACGAACGGGTAGAGGAAGAGAGCCAGGAGCGCCGCGGGCCAGCACACCACCAGCAGGATCATCCAGAGCAGGAACTTCGTCATCTTCAATCGACCTTGTTCATCGTTACGCAGAATGCGAGCGAAAGGTTCAAGCGCGCATTCCCGCGACAATCGGCCATCGAGTTGAAGACTTATGGGGGTCACGCCGCCGAACGAATCCTTGAGACAGCCGGCCCGGCCGCCGGTTTACAACGTATCGATCAGCTTGGCTATGCGGTCAATGTGTTTCCGAATATCCCTCGCCGCTGCCTTGACCGATTCTTCGGAGAAATCTTCGCCGCAAAGCCCTTCCAAAAGGTCGACTTGCGCCTTGAGTTTCAGTAGCTCCGCGTGAACGGTCCCACTGTCTTCACTTGCGCTCATTTGCGGCGCAACTATCTACTCAAATAGCCGTTTCGTCAATTCCAATAGCGCTTTCGCCCCCGGGGCTCCCTTGGTGAGAGGTGAGAAGGAGGTTCGGCGGTGTCTGCTACTTCCTCCGCGGAACTTCGGGGGAATCTCCGCAATTTCCTGTATGCATGTTACCGAGAAACCCGAGTACAGTCTTTTCCGCGCGCCAGACGTGGATTCTCTCATGCTGCCCGATCTTGTCTCGAAGGACGCGCTCATTCGAATTTTGAATGGACGATTGAAAAATCTCCCGCACGGGAAGGGGGCGACCGTCAGGGATGTGATTCGATTGCGGCACGCGGACGGTGCCGGGTGTAACTGGATGCCCGATTTCGCGACAACCAATTCCACCATAGCGCTCCTCGATGTATTCGCGAAGGCGCGTCTCGAGTTCATTCTCATGGAAGATGGACAGGGCTGACGTTTCGGTAAGGGACGTTCGGCTCGCAACTCTCGAGACTCCTCGAGACCAGGTTCAACGGTCCTGGCCGATACGCTCTAAAAACTGTTGCTCCGTCAGAATTTCGATGCCGAGCTCCTTCGCCTTCTCCGCCTTCGAGCCGGCGTCCTCCCCCACGACCACGAAGCTCGTGTTCTTGCTGACCGACGAGGTCACTCTTCCACCGCGCTCCTCGACCATACGCTTCGCTTCGTCCCGGTGGACCTTCGCGAGCGTTCCCGTGAAGACCACCCGCGTTCCGGCGAGCGTCTTTTCCTTCACGGCTCGCCTCCCAGACGAGATCGAGCCCGTTGCGCGTCATGTCCTCGATCACGCGGCGATTCTTTTCGTCCGCGAAGTACTCGACGACGGAGCGCGCCACTTCGTCTCCGATCTCGTGGACCGAGAGGAGCTCGTCTTCCTTCGCATCCATGACCCGGGTGAGGCTTTCGAAATGGGCGGCGAGGACCCGCGCCACGTGCTGGCCCACGTTTGCGATTCCGAGCCCGTACAGGAAACGGTCGAGAGGAGCCTTCTTCGAAGCCTGCGATCGCCTGCAGCAGGTTCTCCGCGGACTTCTCCGCGAAGCCCTCGAGCTCGAGGATGTCCTTCTTCTCGAGGCGGTAGAGATCGGAAAGGTCGGAAACCAGCCCCCGCTCCACCAGCTGGGCCACCGTCCTCGCGCCCAGATAATCGATCTCCATCGCGCCACGGCTCCCGAAATGCTGAATGCGTCCCATCTGCTGCGCCCGGCAGCTCCAGCCGCCGCGTGCAGACGTGGTAGGCGCCTTTCGACTCCACCTTCGAGGCGCAGACCGGACAGTCGAGAGGGCATCTGGAACTGCGGCGGATCGCCCTGTGCGGTGATCGAGGAGCACCTCGACGACCTCGGGAATCACGTCTCCCGCGCGCTGGATGCGCACCCGGTCGCCGACCCGGACGTCCTTCCGCCGGACTTCATCCTGGTTGTGAAGCGTCGCGCGGCTCACCGTGACCCCGGAGACGTCGACGGGCCAGAGGAGCGCGACCGGGGTGAGCTTCCCCGTCCGGCCCACGGAGACGGCGATGTCCATGACTTCCGTGACTTCCTGCCGCGCGGCGAACTTGAAAGCGACCGCCCAGCGGGGGCTCCGCGAGCGCGATCCGAGCTCCGCCTGCTGATCCCGGCGATCGACCTTGACCACGATTCCGTCGAGCTCGTAGTCGAGCTCGTCGCGCTTCGCTTCGAGCTCCCGGTGAAAGGTGACGACGTCGTCGAGTCCCTCGCAGAGCCGGCTCGTCGGGTCGACGCGAAACCCCCAATCCGACGAGGATGTCGAGCGCCTCCTTCTGGGAGCGTATCGCGACCGAGTCCGCGTACATCACGTCGTAAGCGAAGAGGTCGAGAGGACGGCTCGCGGTGACCCGCGTATCGAGCTGTCGAAGCGAGCCGGACGCGGCGTTTCTCGGATTGGCGAAAGGCTCCTTTCCCGATCTCCGTGATGCGACGGTTGAGCGCCTCGAACTCCTCGAGGCGCATGATGGCCTCGGCGCGCACCGCGATGGTGCCCGGAGCGGGCCTGCTCCGCGGTGAAGAGCGAGAGCGGAAGCGATCGGATGGTCTTCAGGTTCTCGGAGACGTCCTCGCCGACCGAGCCGTCCCCGCGGGTCGAGCCCCGCAGGAATCGGCCGTCCTGATAGACCAGCTCGACCGAGAGGCCGTCGAACTTCGGCTCGGCCACGTAGTCGACCCGCGGAAGTCCGAGACCCTTTTCCACACGCTTTCCGAACTCGCGCACCTCGTCCTCGCTCATCAGGGACTCGAGGGAGAGCATCGGGGCGAGATGGCGCACCTCGGCGAACGCCGCCTGGACCCTGCCGGAGACGCGCTCCGTCGGCGAGTCGGACGTCTTGAGATCCGGGAACGCCTCCTCCAGCTCGGAAAGCTCCCGGAGCAGCTTGTCGTACGCGGCGTCCGCGATCGAAGGACTCCCCTTCACATAATAAAGATGGTCGTGGCGCCGGATCTCGCTTCTGAGGGCCTCGATGCGCTCTCGCGCCTCGGGCTTCGTCAACGATCGGCTCCTTTGCGGCGGAAGCGCGCCTTGATGCGCTCCCCGAACTCCTCCGCCTTCTCCCACGGTCCCGGATAACGTTCCCGGACCCGGTCGCGATAGCGCGCGACGAAGGGCACCTCGCTCGAGAGAAGGGCGACGGCGACGAGAAGGAACAGCACCCCCTGCAGGAACGGAAGGAAGAGTCCCACGACGCCGAGCGGGAGAAGAATCAAGCCAAGAGTGATCTTGACTCCGCGCCAGACCGGGTGCTTCGACGAGCCGACGGGGCTCTCATCCATGCGCTCAGATTAGACGATTCAATTCCCGGTGCGGAAGTGGGGCATGGGGCAGTCGATCATGGTGCGAAGCCCCGGCTCGGCCTTGACTATCGAAGGAACCATGGCGACCAGCATCGCGATAGTCGCCTCGTCGCCGCGACTCCGTTCTCGAAAAGAACCGTTACGTTCGGGCCGGCCGGTGACCGTAATGCGGTCGACAGGCTTCTTGGCGCCGACGTACATCTGGAGGTCGAGGCTCACCGCCTCCTTGCCGTTCACGAAACCGCGGCAGACGTGATGGATGCCCGCGACCTGCCCCGCCTGAACGGTGACGTGCGGCGTCTTCACCCGGCTCTTGGCGAGCACCGGTTTGATCGATTCGTCCACTCGCTCGAGCGTCCATCCCAGCCCTTCGGCGACGAGGTGGGTGGACTCGAGGAGCCCTACGTGGCCGAGCTCGTTTTCTTGACTCCCTTTCGGAACCGGGCCGCCGTCATTCCCGCCCCCACTTTCTGCTGCAGGTTCGGTCTTCGGGTCGCGGCGTTCACCACACGCTCGATCCGGATCGACTTCACCTCGAGGCACGGCGCGGTCGCGGCGAGCGCCATGGTGTCCATCACGAAACCGGGGTTCACTCCGGTCCCGAGGACCGCGACTCCCACCCCCTTCGCGTACCGGTCCAGATCCTTCGCCTGGGCGGCGTAGCGCACGTGCGGAAAAAGGAGCTCCTCGCACGAGCTCACCACGTGGGCCCGGGCGTCGACGCACTGCTTGATCTGCGGGAGAGCGTCCTTGAAGCGGGAGCTGGTGGTGAGGATCGCCACGTGGGGTCTCGTGACCTGCAGGACCTCGGTCGCCCGGTCCGAGACCCGAATCCCGGACGGCCGCGAGAGACCCGAGAGATCGGCCACGTCCCGCTGAAGCTTCCCGGGATCGACGTCGATCGCGCCCACGAGCTCGAGGTCGCGGCGGGAGAGAACCACCTTCGCCGTTTCGAGCCCGATCTGACCCAGTCCGTACAGCACCACTCGGAGCCGCTCCGGAGCTTTCATCCAATTACCTCCGCGACAAGACGACAGGAACCAAACGGCGAAGAATATCTCAATCCCGGCGGCAGCGGCAATGTATATTGGGCGTCCTTATGGCGACCTCCGATCCGCCGAAGCTGCCTTCCATCTCGGCGGCCCTGGCGCTCTTCGGCGCGGTCCTCGTTTTCGATCCTGGCGTTGGGCAGGATCTTCGCTTCTTTCGGGATCAGCCCGGACTGGCTCCTGCGTCGCGACTCCTCTGGTCGTCGTCACGTTCACCCTGCTCTTCATCGTCGGGTTTCACCTGGACGCGAGGGAAACGCTGCTCCTGCGCCTTCCCGAGCCTGCCGGACTTCTTGATGGCTGTTCCCCTCGCGCTCTCTTTCGTGATCCTGAGCGACCAGCTCTCGACGCTCACCGCCGACCTCGTTCCTGAGGAGCTTGCCGAGCAGCTCCGCGAGATCCAGCTTCGCTGGCTGCGCGCCTCGACGCCCGTCGAGTGGCTCTCGAAGCTCGCGACCATCGGCGCGGGCGCCGCGATTTCGGAAGAGCTGATGTTCCGCGGCTTCATCCAGAGCGCCTTCGGACGCTTCTCGAGGGCGTGCGACCGCGGTCCTCTTGACGTCGTTCCTCTTCATGGCGCTCCACATCCTTCCGCTGCCTTCCTTCGCCGTCGCGGGAATGGTGCTGGGACTGACCGCGCTTTCGACCCGGAGCATCGTCGTGCCGGTGGTCATTCACTTCCTGAACAACGCATCCGCTCTCGCTCTCGTGAACCTCGCGGGGCTCGAGACGCTCGGCGATCCCATCTGGATTCCGGCCGAGATTCTCCTTCCGGCGATGGCGATCTTCGCGCTCTGCGTTTTCTACTACTCGAGGCGGCTTCTTGTCTGACACGCGACGCCTTCCTTCGGGAAGGCGCCTTCCCTCACCCAGGAGCTCGGGTCGGTCCCCGCCGGCCGGAGGAGGCTCGGCTTTCTGGTGATCGGCGCCGCGGTCGTCCTGGGGAGTACGGTGCTGTTCCTCCTCTTTCTTTCTTCCATCTACCTCCGCGACCCGAAGACGATGCACCAGACGCTTCTCGAAACGATGTCCCGGGAGATCGCGTCGCGGCTCGACCCCGACGCCGCCGATCGCGAGGAAGAGATCGCCGACGCCTTTCGCGCTCTCGCCGCCGCGAACGACGCCGGCAGCCTGAGCCTCCACGGGCTCTTCACGGTCACGCGGTCCTACGTCGAGACGAGCGCCGATGGAACGCATCGACTCCCAGGACGTCGATACGCTCATCGAGTCCATACGGGTGGTAGTGGTCGAAGGCGCGACGCCTCGACGGTTCTAGCTGTCGTCGGGTCGTTTACACGTCTCACCCGTCCGGGCCGACTGTAGTCGGGCACGCTACGATCGAAACTCGCCCTCGTTTCGCGTCCGTGGCTCATAAGCCTCGACGGTCACTTTGGATATCGGTGCGCGGTCTCGTCTGGCTGGCCTGGCATGAACATTGAAGTACTTGTTTTCAGGCTCAGACGTAAAGGGCTGGGGCAGGCGGGTGCGGAGGGCTGGGCTCCGCACCCGCCCTACTTCATCGCCGGCAGGTGAAAGAGGACGATTCCCGCGAGAACGAAGGGAATTCCGACCGCGAGGCTCCGCTGGGAGGCGAACCAGCCCACCGTCATGAGGTGCACGACCAGACTTCCGTAGAAGGCAAGGAAGAGGCATCGACGCCACGAAGTGGCGCTCCCCATCGCCGCGAGAGCGAGAGTCTCGATCGCAGCCGAGACCAGAAAGCTCACCCCCATGAGAGGCCAGAACGAAAGGGCCAGGTGGACCGGAAGCCCCGCGAGCTCCGACGAAGCGTTCGCCGCGAGCGCGCTCTCGTACGGCCTCGCGCCCTCGAGCCGCCGATAAATGAGCCCCTTCACCGGCGTCCAGATCACGATCAGAAAGACAGCCATACCAAGACCTGTCCAGGTCGGCCCCTCCAGCACGTAGAAACGCGAGCGCGACGACGAGAAGGACCAGAAGCACTACCAGGACGAGCTTTCGGGTGACGGGACTCACAGCGACGCTTCCAAGCTCGCGCGCCACGAGCTGAGCTTCGGTCTCGGCCTCGCGCACCACTCGGAAAGCCGCCATCTTCGACCACGACTTCCGCCGGCCGGGGTCTGAGGTTGTAGTTCGAGCTCATGGCGAAGCCGTAGGCCCCCGCGTCGAGAATCGCGAGGTGCTCTCCCCTTTCGGGAGCGGCAAGCTCGCGCTCGCGGGCGAAGACGTCCGAGCTCTCGCAGACCGCGCCGGCGATGTCGAAGCTCCGCACTTCCCGCTCCCGGCGAGCGAGGGGGACGACGCGGTGGTAAGCGCCGTAGAGCGCGGGCCGCAGGAGATCGTTGAGACCCGCGTCGAGGACCACGAACTCGCGGCCGTGAACGCGCTTGACGTAGAGCACACGCGCCACGAGCGCGCCCACCGGACCGAAGAGCACCCGGCCCGGCTCGGTCAGCACGGTGACTCCGAGACTGCGAAGCGGCTTCGATCGCGCCCTCGGCGTAAGCCTCGAAAGCGGGAGTCGACTCGCCGCGATAAGAAATTCCGAGGCCTCCGCCGATATCGACGTAACGAATCGTGACCCCGACTCGCGCGGAGCTCCGAAACGAGCGACGAGAGGGCCCGCGCGTTCTCCGCGAGCGGACCGAGCTCCGTGATCTGCGATCCGATGTGCGAATGAATTCCCGCGAAATCCAGGCTCGGAAAGTCGCGGCGGTTCCGGTAGAGCGCCAGCGCCTCCTCCGGATCGATTCCGAACTTCGCCGTCGCCACTCCCGTCGCGATGTGGGGATGGGTCTTGGCGTCGATATCCGGATTCAGCCGGAGCGCGACTCTCGCCGTCGCACCCGCCTCCTGGGCGAGCGAATCGAGGGCCCGGAGCTCGGACTCCGACTCCACCAGGAACAGGAGCACGTCGGCGGCGATGCCCGCGGCGAGCTCTCGATCCGTTTTCCCGACGCCGGAAAAGACGATTCGAGAGGAAGGCACACCGAGAGCGAGCGCGAGTGCGAGCTCCGCCCCGGAGACGACTTCGGCTCCCGCGCCAGCGGCGAAGAGGGGCCTGCAGGAGCGCCGGCTGGCTGTTCGCTTTGAGGGCGACACAGTGAAGGTGGGGAACGCCTTCGAATGCGCGCGAAAGCCCGCGGAAACGCTCGAGCGCCGCGGCCGGATCGTAGACGTAGAAAGGCGTTCCCACCGAGCGGGCAATCTCGGCGAGAGGCACGCCGGCGGCCGAGAGCTGATCGTTCTGATAGCGGAATACGTCGGGAGTCATCAACGCCGCGGCATTATATCCTCTTCGATGGTCCTCCTCCTCGCGATGAGATATATTCCGCCGCATGAATAGAATCATTGCCAGCGTTCTCTTCCTCTCGATCGCGGCCGCGGCGACGGTGAAAGCCTCGGACAAGAAAATCATCGCCCCCGAAGGATCGGACCTAGGGATTCCCTTCAGCCCGGGCGTTCTCTCGGGCGACTTCCTCTATCTCGCGGGCTCGATTGGGAACAAGCCGGGCACCCTCGAGGTTTCGTCCGGGATCGAAGGCGCAGATGCGCCAGACGATGGCGAACCTCGAGAGCGTGCTTGAAAGCCGCCGGGATGGATTTCTCGCGCGTCGTGAGCGCGAACGTCTACCTCACCGACGTCCGGCACTTCGCCGCGATGAACGACGTGTACAAGACCTACTTTCCGAAAGACCCGCCGGTGAGGGCGACCGTCGAGGCGGACATCGCGATTCCCGGCGCTCTCGTCGAAGTCTCGATGATTGCCGCGCGGCCCGGGGTCGAGCGCAAGGTCATCACGCCCGCCGGCATGCAGAGCCCGCAGCTTCCCTACAGCTGGGGCATTCAGGTCGGATCGACGCTCTTCATCGCCGGGGCGACGGCAAGAAATCCAAAAACGCTCGAGCCCGAGGGGAAGACCGTCCAGGAACAGACGCAAGAATATTCTCGGGAACGTGGGTCTCGTTCTCGAGGCCGCGGGCATGAGCTACAAGGATGTCACTCATTGCAGGGTTTGGCTCGACGATGCCCGGGACTTCGCGGGCATGAACGAGGTCTACCGGACGTTCTTTCCGGAAGCCCCGCCGACCCGCGCGACGGTCCGCTCCGACCTCATGAACGCGCAGTTTCTTGCCGAAATTCAGTGCACTGCGGTCAAGGACGCGGCGCGGCGCGTGGTGGCTCCCGCGGGAGCGGGACCGTCGACCGTTCCCCTTTCCCCGGCGATCGAGGCCGGCGGAAGGCTCTTCGTGTCCGGAATGCTGGGCCGCGGCCCGAACGGTTACTCCGCGGACGTGAAGGAGCAGACCCGGCTGACTCTCCAGAACCTCAAGGCGGCGCTCAACGCCGGCGGACTCGACTTCAAAGACGTGGTCGAGACCATGGTCTACCTCTCCGACATCCGCTACTTCAACGCGATGAACGAGGTGTACCGCGAGATGGTGGGAAGCCCGTTTCCGGCCCGAGCGACGGTGGGAAGCCAGCTCATGGCCCCCGAGGCGCTCGTCGAGATCATCATGACGGCCGCGAAATGATTGCGTCGAGGCGGGCCGAGCGCGGCGCGTTTTCAGACGGGACGTGAAGCGCCCGCTTCGGCGCCCGAGAGGCGTCTGCCCGCTTGCGATCCGAGCCGCTAAATCGCTTTAGCGGAGCTCGGCACGCTCTTCGGTTTCGTTGCCACGTCAGCTGCCGGTACTTTCGGCTCCACGGCGTCGTGCGCTTTCTCGACGCTTTTCTTCTGGAAGTGACGTCTCCGCTCGACCCAGCCATCGAGCTTGCGGCTCCACTTGTTCCATAAACTCATCTCGACCTCCTCGGTAACGGTAACTCCAGGGCTCACTATCAGCTAGTTAACTTCCATTGTCAAGTAGCGCACACTCATGCCGCGAGGTCATAACTTGATTCTGTTAACTCAATGGAGCGATTCGGTGGTGGGGACGTACCCGCCGCAGCCGCTCGCAATTCCAATCTGGTTCCGCTCACTCGATTAACCGTGCGAGTTACCTCGATTAAGTGTCTGGGCGTTCAATTGACAAATCGAGGCAATTTACCGATACTGGTTCAGTGCTGCTTACTCACTTAACCACAAATGAACCACAAATAGTTACCCAGCGGCCCCTATTCGCCCGCCGCCGAGAAGGAGCTTCGAATATGCGTCCAGGGAATCTTTTGTTCCTCGCGGCCTTGGCGATCGCACCGGGGCTCGCATGGCCCCAGAGCGATCAGCCCGGACGACCTTCGAACTCCCACTCCCGAAGCTCCGCGAGCGGCTGGGAGTGCGACCGCGGATACACCGTCGTTGATGGATCCTGCGTGGCAATCCCGTTGCCGGCTCACGCGTTTCTCGACACTTTCGGGGACGGATGGGAGTGCCTCCGCGGTTACCACGAGGTCGAAGGCGGGTGCGACGTGGTCCCGGTGCCTCCGAACGGCCGATTGGACTTTACCGGGCACCGTTGGGAATGCGCTCGGGGCTATCAGAAGGTTGGTCAAGAATGCGTCGCAATCCGCCTTCCCCCCAACGCTTACCTGAGCTCCACGGGAAGCGGATGGGAGTGCGACCGCGGGTACCGAGAGGTCAAGAAGGGATGTGAGAAGGTCGAGGTACCTGCGAATGGCTTTCTCGATTCCAGCGGGCGCGGATGGGATTGCGATCGCGGCTACGAGAGGGTCGGCACGTCCTGCGCCGGGGTGGTGACCCCGGCGAACGCGTATCTCGATAGCAGCGGGGGGCGCTTCAAATGTGACCGAGGATTCGTCCAAAAGGGTAACACCTGCGTGCCCGTCGACATTCCGGAAGAAGGCTTTCTCGGGCGTTCCGGCAGCGACTGGGACTGCAACTACGGCTTTCGGAAAACCGGAGAATCCTGTGTCCGGGTCGACGTGCCCGCGAACGGTTACCTCAGACCGTCGGGAGGCGAATGGGATTGCGATCGAGGCTACAAGAAGCTCGGCGCTTCGTGTGTGGCTTTCGAGGTCCCGTTGAACGGCCACGTCAGCTCTTCTGGAAACGACTGGGACTGCGATTCGGGTTACCGACGCTCTGGAATGGCTTGCACGGCGAGCGAGCGGTAACGCGAGGTCAGGTCCGGTTCGCGACGTGAATCGTTACGATTGACCGCTGAAAAAGTCCGTGAAAAACACGGCGCATCGCTCGCGGATCGAAGATAATACCGGTCGACCTCTCGAGTTCCTTTCTCGCAGAGGACGGCGCAATCTTGCCAGGCTTCCTGTCTCGGCTACGGGTCGCTCGTGCGGCTCGGTGGTTTCGGTGAGCGATCGCAATCTTGTCTCCTACCTTCATACAGCGTCTTCTGCGACGGCGCCCCTCGCCGAGGGCAGAGAAGCCACTGCGCGACGAGCTTCTGAGCATCGAGCGGCTGGAGGACCGGGCGAAAACCCTCGCCGCTCGATTCACCGTCGATCCGAACCCGCGGCGCCAGTCGCGCAGCGTTTTTCCTCGCTTCGAGGAGAACGCTCGCGTTTTGTGGCAGGCGTACCGCACGCTGGCGCGGGACGTCCACGAGGGGGAATTCGTCACCCCTGCCGCGGAATGGCTTCTCGACAACTTCTACCTGGTGGCTTCCGAGATCCGCGATGTTCACCAGAACCTTCCCCGAGGCTACTATCGCGAGCTCCCGAAGCTCGCGGCGCGAGAGCTCTCCGGGGACGCGCGCGTCTATGCGATGGCGGTGGAGCTCATCCGCCACAGCGATAGTCGGCTCGATCGACAGAAACTCCTTCGCTTCGTAAACAGCTACCAGACGGTGGCTCCCCTGACCATCGGCGAGCTATGGGCATGGCCCAGCATGCTGAAGCTTTCGCTCGTCGAGAACCTGCGGCGGCTGGCGGAAGAGATGCTCGAAGCGCGCGAGGCGCGGCGAACTGCCGACGTCTACGTCGCGCGGAGCGACGGCTCGGGCGGAGGAGGACCGCCTCCCTTGCCGGCGGTCCTGCATCCCGCCTTCGTCCTGCAGCTCCTTCAACGTATCCGCGAGTACGGTCGCCGCCTATCGGTGGTTCGTGCGACGGTGGAGGAGCACCTGGCATCCGAGCAGTTGACGTCCGAAGAGGCCATCCGAAACGAGCACCAACGTCTGGCCGCCGCACAGGTCTCGGTGGCGAACGCGATCGTGAGCCTCCGCCTCTGCGCCACTCTCGACTGGAGCCAGTACTTCGAGGCCGTGAGCCGGGTGGAGCGGGTTCTGGTAGGCGACCCCGCCGGCCTGTACGGGAACATGGACTTCCTCAGCCGAGATCGCTACCGCCAGGCCGCCGAGGAGCTGGCCGAGCCCACCGGAGAGGCCCAGGTGCGCGTGGCTCTGCGGGCGGTAGAGAGCGCCAGGCTTGCGGCCGAAGGGGGCTCGACGGACGAGCGCGCTGCGCACGTGGGCCATCACCTCATCGGCAAGGGCCGCCGCGACCTCGAGGTCGACATCGCCTATCGGCCCGGTCTCGGCGGGCGGTTGCGGCGCTTCGTTTTCGCTCACGCGACCGCGATTTACCTGGGCTCGATCGCCCTTCTCACGGCGTTTCTCTCGGCCCTCGGCCTGGCTTACGTCCGCGCGCAAGGCGGCTCGCCGTGGGAGCAGGCGGCTGCGGCTCTACTACTGCTGCTTCCGGCGAGCGAGGTGGCGATCGCCTTCATCCAGAGCCTTGCCGCTCGTCTGGCGCCGCCGAGGCGCCTGGTGCGGCTCGACTTCACGACGGAAATCCCCGAGACCGCGCGCACCTTGGTGGTCGTGCCCACGCTCTTGACGAGCGTTCCCGACGTGAACGAGCGGATCGAGCACCTCGAGGTGCTGGCCCTCGGAAATCTCGACCCGCGGATCCACTTCGCCATCCTCGGCGACTTCCAAGACGCGCCGGCGGTGGAGATGCCGGAAGACGACCAGATTCTCGCGGCTGCCAGGGCAGGTATCGAATCTCTGAACGACCGCTACGGCGAGGGACGGTTCTTCCTTTTCCATCGCGTGCGTCAATGGAATCCGGGGGAAGACTCCTGGATGGGCTGGGAGCGCAAACGCGGGAAAATCGCGGAGCTCAACCGACTCCTCCGCGGTGCTACGGACACGAGCTACCACGTCCAGGTCGGCGACATCGAGATCCTGCCGAAAGTGCGCTACTGCATCACCCTCGACTCCGACACGCGACTTCCCCGGGACGCAGCCAAGAAGCTCGTCGGGGTCATCGCACATCCCCTGAATCGTGCTCGCTTCGACCCTCGCCTCGGCCGCGTCACCGAGGGCTACGGAATCCTGCAGCCCAGGGTCAGCGTGAACCTGGCGAGCGCCGCCGGCTCGCTCTTTGCTCGTCTCTACGCGGGCCACACCGGAGTGGATCCCTACACCAGGGCGGTGTCGAACACCTACCAGGACCTCTTCGGCGAAGGGATCTTCACGGGAAAGGGACTCTACGACGTCGACGCCTTCGTGAACTCGCTCGAGGGACGCGTGCCCGACAACGCCCTCTTGTCGCACGATCTCTTCGAAGGCCTCTACGCTCGCACCGCGCTCGTCAGCGACGTCGAGGTGGTGGACGACTATCCCTCGAGTGTTCTCGCCCATGCGCGACGCCAGCACCGCTGGGTCCGCGGCGATTGGCAGATCTTCTGGTGGCTCTTGCCCGTCGTTCCCACCCAATCGGGCCTTGCGCGCAATCGGCTGCCCCTCATCTCGCGGTTCAAGATCTTCGACAACCTGAGGCGGAGCCTCCTGGCTCCCGCGACCGTCGCCCTTCTGCTTGCCGCCTGGACGCTCCTGCCCGGAAACCCCGCGGGATGGACGTTCGCGGTCGTGGCGGCCATCGCCTTTCCTCTCTATCCGCTGCTCTTGAAGGCGCTGGCGGGACCGGAGCCGCAACAGCCGTTGCGGGCCTACGCGCGAGCGGCGTGGGAGGACGCCAGGACCGCTCTCGCTCGCGCATCGCTGCAGCTCACGTTCCTGGCCAACCAGGCCTTCGAGATGGCGCACGCCATCGCCGTCACCCTCCTCCGTCTCGTGGTCACCCAGCGGCGGTTGCTGGAGTGGGAGACGGCCGCGGCCGTAGCCGCTCGGGCTTCCGACGCGCGCTCGTTTCTGATCAAGATGATCGCGAGCCCTTCGATCGCGCTTTCGGCTCTCGTTCTGATCTCGGTGCTGCGTTCGGAAGCTCTCCTCGCGGCCGCTCCCGTCCTGATTCTGTGGGCGGCCGCACCGTTCATCGCCTACCTCCTGAGCCAGCCGGTGAATCCCCGGCGGTCGGAGGTCGGAGAAGAAGATCGAAAGCTTCTCCATGGTATCGCCCGACGCACGTGGCAATACTTCGAGAAGTTCAACGGTCCGGAGGATCATGGGCTTCCTCTGGACAATGTGCAGGAGGCGCCCGAGCTCAGGTTGGCTCACCGGACCTCACCCACCAACATTGGTATGGCGCTCCTCGCGACCCTCGCCGCCCACGACCTCGACTTCATCGAAACGAGCGATGTGGCCGAGAGGATCGAGCGCACGCTTTCGATCATGGAAGGCCTGGAACGCTACCAAGGACACTTTCTCAACTGGTACGACACCGAGAGCCTCGCTCCTTTGACTCCGCGCTACGTCTCAACGGTGGACAGCGGAAACCTCGCCGGCGCCCTCCTGACTCTCGCGGAAGGCCTACGCGAGTTGGGGCGATCGAAAGAGACGACGAGCGCAGTTTCGAAGCGCCTCAACTGCCTCGCATCGCGCGCGCTCGCGTTCGCCGATGAAATGAGCTTCCAGCTCCTCTACGACCGCGAGCGTCAGATCCTTTCCATCGGCTATCGCCTCGCCGACGCCGGGGGACCGGGTCGTCTCGATCTTTCTTACTACGACCTCCTGGCCTCGGAAGCTCGCCTCGCGAGCTTCTTCGCCATCGCCAAGGGCGATCTCCCCGAGACGCACTGGTTCCACCTCGGGCGGCTCGTCACGGGCGTCGAGGGCACGCCGACGCTTCTGTCGTGGAGCGCGACGATGTTCGAGTACCTGATGCCGCTCCTGGTGATGAGGAGCTATCCCGATACACTTCTCGAGCGATCGTGCGTCATGGCGGTGCGTCGGCAGAAGAGTTACGCCGCCGAGCGCGGCGTGCCGTGGGGTCTTTCGGAGTCCGCCTACAACCTCGTGGATCGTCACGACACCTACCAGTACAAAGCCTTCGGAGTCCCGGGACTCGGACTGAAGCGAGGTCTGGGAGACGAGCTGGTGATTGCCCCTTATGCGACCGCGCTCGGAGCGATGCTCGACCCGCGAGAGGCGGCCCGGAACTTCAGGCGCCTTACGGCCGCGGGACTCGAAGGCAAATACGGCTTCTACGAGTCGATCGACTACTCGCACGACAAGATCGGAAGGCCGGAGGGTACAGACCCTGCCAGCAAGGGCGCCGTGGTGCGTGCCTACTTCACCCATCACCAGGGAATGACCCTGGTCGCACTCGCGAACGTCCTCAAGGGCGACGTGATGGTCAACCGTTTCCATGCCGACCCTCGAGTGCAGGCTACGGAGCTGCTGCTTCAAGAGCGGGTGCCGCGAAAGGCGCCGGTGATGACGCCACGCCCGGTGGAGGAAACCCGGGTGGCGGCGCTCGCGCCGTCGCCGGGAGTACGCCGCTTCCGGTCGGCCCTCACTGAGTATCCTCACGCCCAGTTCCTGTCCAATGGCAACTACACCACCGTGGTGACGAATGCGGGAGGAGGCGCGAGCTTCTGCCGCGGCCTTTCGGTGACCCGATACCGTGAAGATCCCACGCGCGATCCTGGAGGTCAGTTCCTGTACCTGCGGGACGTGCGAAGCGGCTCGGTCTGGTCCGCCACCTATCGGCCCACGTCGAAGGAGCCGGAGGATTACGTGGTCACCTTCCTCCCGGAGAAGGCGACGTTCCATCGCCGCGACGACGACATCACGACCGAGCTCGATATCGCAGTATCGACCGAAGACGACGTCGAGGTGCGGAGGCTCGCAGTGACCAACAAGGGGGATCGCCCGCGCGAGATCGAGGTCACGAGCTACGCCGAGATGGTCCTCGCGGCCCCCGCCGACGATCTGGCCCATCCGGTCTTCGGAAAGCTCTTCGTAGAGACGGAGTACCTTCCGGAGAGCGCGGCTCTTCTTTGCCGGCGGCGACCGCGCTCTCCGATAGAAGCGGGCGCCTGGGCTTTTCACGTGATGAGCATCGAAGGCCGCCCACAGGGGCAGGTCGAGTGGGAGTGCGACCGGAGGCACTTCCTCGGCCGCGGACGCGGTCCCGAGAATCCTCAGGCGCTCGATGGCCGCTCGCTCTCCGGCACCACCGGCGCGCTCCTCGATCCCATCGTCAGCTTGCGGCAGCGCCTTCGTCTGGTCCCGGGTGGCTTCGTGAAACTCTCCTTCGCCACGGGAATGACGCCCTCCCGGGAGGCAGCCGTGGCCCTCGCCCAGAAGTACCGGGACCCGAGCGCGACGGCGCGGACCTTCGCGCTTGCATTCGCTCATGCGCAAAGTGGCTTGCGTCATCTGGGCATCTCGAACGAGGAGGCCATTCTCTTCGAGCGTCTCGCGTCTCGTGTCCTCTACACCGATGGGTCTCTTCGAGCGCGCACGGAGCTGCACGCGCAGAACGTGCTTGGACAGGAAGGACTCTGGCCTCACAGCATCTCGGGCGATCTCCCCATCCTGCTCGTGCGCGTGGTCGAGGAGAACGACCTGCCGCTGGTGCGCCAGGTGCTTCAGGCCCAGGAGTACTGGCGCCTCAAAGGATTGAGCGCGGACGTCGTGATCCTCAACGAACATCCCGTAAGCTACCTCGACGAGATGCACGCCTCGCTCGCGGCCCTCCTCGATAACGAACCCTGGAGAACGTGGAAGCATCGGCCCGGCGGGGCCTACCTTCTGCGTGGCGACCGCATGACCGAAGCCGAGCGCATCCTTCTCGCGGCAGTCGCGCGCGTCGTGCTGAACGGCGAAAAGGGAGAGCTGTCCCACCAGCTCGACGTTTTACCTTCCGAGTGGCCGGAGCCGGAGGAGCTCGAGCCCTCTCGTGATCTCTCGTTCTCATCCTCATCTCGGTCCGAAATTGCGGTACCCGCTCTGGTGTTCGCGAACAGCGTCGGCGGTTTCGCCGACCATGGTCGCGAATACGTGATCGTCCTCGAGGGGGATCAGGAGACGCCGCTTCCGTGGTCCAACGTGATCGCGAGTCCCGAGTTCGGAACGGTGGTTACGGCCTCGGGCGCCGCCCACACCTGGTCTCTGAACAGTCGAGAGAACCGCTTGACGCCCTTCGCGAACGACCCGGTCGAAGACCCGACGGCCGAAGCGATATTCGTCCGCGACGACGAGACGGGAGAGGTGTGGTCGCCGACACCGGGCCCGATTCCGCGCACGCCGGCGAGTGGACGATTCGTGATCCGGCACACCGCCGGGCTCACGCACTTCGCCCGAGTGACGAACGGAATCCGCCAGGAGCTCGACGTGTTCGTTGCGGCCAAGGACCCGGTGAAGTTCTCGCTTATCGAGCTCACGAACGAGGGCAGAGAGCCTCGCTCGCTGAGCCTCTTCGCCTACAACGAGTGGGTCCTTGGACCGCCTCGCGCCGGTCAGGGCCTGCACGTGAAGACCGAGCTCGATCCAGAGACGGGGGCGGTACTCGCGCGGAATCCGTTCAACCAGGAGTTCGCGGGACGAGTGGCGTTCGCCCACGCGAGCGAGGAGCTCTCGTCGGCGACGGGCGACCGCCGATCGTTCTTGGGAAGAAACGGCTCACTGAGTCGACCGGCGGCGCTCGGCCGAAAAGCGCTCTCGGGCCGCTTCGGAGCGGGGCTCGATCCCTGCGCGGCGCTTCACGTCTCCTTCACGCTGGCTCCGGGGGAAACCCGGCGCGTCGCGTTCCTGCTGGGAGAGGGAAGAGAGCTGGACCACGCCCGGGAGCTCCTGCGCCGACACGGCAGTGTCCCGGCCGCCGAGGCCGCGCGCGATACCGTGCGACTTCACTGGGACGAGATCCTCGAAGCGGTTCGGGTCGAAACCCCGGATGACTCGTTCGATCTTCTGATGAACCGATGGCTCCTCTATCAGGATATCAGCTCTCGATTGTGGGCCCGCTCGGGCTACTTCCAGCCGGGCGGGGCGTTTGGATTTCGGGATCAGCTCCAGGACGTGATGGCGCTCTCGTTCACGCGACCCGATCTCATGAGAGGGCACCTGCTGCGGGCCGCGAGCCGGCAGTTCGTCGAAGGCGACGTCCAGCACTGGTGGCACGAGCCGAGCGGCCGAGGGATTCGCACCCGATGTTCGGACGATATGCTGTGGCTTCCTTACGCGGTGGCGCACTACGTCCGGACGACGGGAGATAACGGTGTTCTGGAGGAGCGCGTGCCTTATCTCGAGGGTCCTCTTCTGGCGGTAGAGGCGCAGGAGTCCTACTTCCACCCCCGGGTTTCGTCCGAATCGGGCTCGCTCTTGGAGCATTGCCTTCGCGCCATCGACAAAGGGATGACCTCGGGGGCCCACGGGCTTCCGCTCTTCGGAAGCGGCGATTGGAATGACGGCATGAACCGTGTGGGACGCGAAGGGCGTGGGGAGAGCACGTGGCTTGGCTTCTTCCTCCACACGGTGCTGATGGAGTTCGCGCCTTTGTGCGACGAAGTCCGTGCCGAAAGATACCGTGCCGAGGCGAGCCGCCTGGGGTCGAGGCTCGAGCAAACGTGGGATGGGGAGTGGTATCGCCGCGGCTACTATGACGACGGCACACCCTTGGGCTCGGCCCAGAACGACGAGTGTCAGATCGACTCGATCTCGCAGTCGTGGGCGGTGCTCTCGGGAGCGGTTCCCTCGCGCTTCGCCGACCGTGCTATGGACGCGGTCCGCACACACCTGGTTCGTCGAGGCCCCCAGGTGCTTCTGCTCCTCACCCCGCCCTTCGGCCAATCGACGCAGGAGCCCGGGTATATAAAAGGATACCCGCCCGGAGTGAGGGAGAACGGCGGGCAGTACACCCACGCCGCTCTCTGGGTGGTGATGGCGGTGGCGCGGCTCGGAAGCGGCGATGAGGCGGTCGAGCTCTTCCACATGCTCAACCCGTTGAACCAAACCCGGACCGCCGGAGACGTCGAGCGCTACAAGGTCGAGCCCTACGTCGTGGCTGGAGACGTCTCGGCCCTTCCGGGTCAGGCGGGCCGCGGCGGCTGGAGCTGGTACACGGGCTCCGCGGGCTGGATGTACCGCGCGGGCCTCGAGAACATCCTCGGCCTTCGGCGCCGGGGCTCGAGCTTCGAAATCGATCCTTGCATCCCGTCGTCCTGGCGCGAGTACCAGATCGTCTGGCGTCTCGGACGGACGCGCTACGAGATCACGGTTCGAAATCCCGAGGGGCGATGCCGAGGAGTCGGAGTGGCCCAGCTCGACGGCGTGGCCGTCGATTCTCGGGCCATTCCGCTCGTGGATGACGGCGAAGTGCATCGGGTCCTCGTGAAGCTGGGCGTTTCGGCGCGCTGAAGCCGTCCTGCGGCGCAGCCGGTATACTGCGCTCGAACGAGTTCATCATGGTTCACTCGAATCTCGGCCGCGGCGAGCGCGCCCCGGACTTCGTGCTGCATTGCAGTGGAACGCCCACGCGCTTTTACGGGTGCGCGGGCGGGGCGCCGACCGCTCTCGTTTTTCTTCCCGGGAACGCGGAAGACGATAGCTCGGCGCTCCTCGAGGCGCTGGCGGAGTTACCGACGTTCGTCGTCACCCGCCGCGAACCCAAGACGCGGCTTCCGGTGCCGGTCTTCATCGATGGAGAGGGCGCGGTATCCGAAGCCTACGGTGTGCCCGAAGGAAAAGGCCGGGTCGTGGTGCTGGACCCGAGCCTGCGGGTAATACGGACCGTCGCGACCGAAGCCCAGATGGACCGAGCGCTGGCGGCGTCGGTGCTCGCTGCGGTTTCGGAGCTACCGTCGGTGGAATCGCGGACGATCTTGGCGCAAGCACCAGTTCTTCTCGTTCCCCGAGTGCTGGAGCCTGACGTCTGCGAGCATCTGATGGAGGTGTGGAGTCGCTGCGGCAATCAGGAGACGGGTGTGGAAGCGTCGGAGTACGGAACGCGAACCAACGCGCTCAGAAGCGATCTGAAGCGCCGGCGCGACCATACGGTCACCGACGAGCGTCTGATGAAGATGCTCGTCCTGACGGTCGGTCGGTGCGTGCTCCCCGAAGTACAGCGCGCCTTCTCGTTTTCCGCCACCCAGTTCGAGGGGTTCAAGATCGTTCGCTACGACGGCTTCACGCGGGGCTACTTCCGGGCTCATCGAGACAACCTCAGCCCGGCCACGGCCCATCGGCGTTTTGCGCTGAGCCTCAATCTCAACGAGGGCTATGAAGGCGGTGAGATCTCATTCCCTGAATACGGTGCCGTTCGATATCGACCGGCCCCCGGGGAGGCGCTCTTATTCTCGTGCTCGCTTCTGCATGAGGTGGCCGAGGTGACCTCGGGTGAGCGCTTTGCGTTGTTGTCGTTTCTCTTCGGGGATCAAGACGTTCGTAGGGTCACGAGCCCGTCTGCTACGACGCTGAAACCGTGAAGTTTCAGTGAGCGTCCTGGTGGCACTCCTCTGCCTCCATATCCCTCCAGACCGGCACGGGAAAGCTCCGTTCGGTCCTTGCCGGTGTCGAGTGAAGAGGTGTTAGTCGCCCCGGGAACGCGAACCTGGGGAGCTCCGAAGGAGCCGTTCCGAACGAGCGGACTCTAGCGAGCGGCGCGCCCGACTCGGAACTCGTTGTTACAGTTCCAAAGCGAAGCTGAGAGCCTCACCCACGCGGGCGAGCTTTTGCGGGCTGAGTGTCGTAATAAGCGAACCGATATTCCCCCTGGGGACCGTCTGCACGTGGTCGAGGTTGACGGCGCAATCGCGAGTCATGCCGTCACCGGTCGTGAGCAGGACCTCGGAGGGGATGTCTCGCACGGTAGAAGTGACGGGAGCGACCGTGACCTCGCCGAGGAAATCGAGAGCCGAATCGCGCGTCAGAATAACGACGGGCCGTTTCTTGTCCGGTCTATGGAACTTGTACCAGCGGACTTCGCCCCTCCTCAGTCGGGCCATACCTGCTCGCTCTCCCAGACATCGAACTCCTCGGGTTTCACGGGACGCCGTTCGTACCCGATTCGATGCTTTCGCTCGAGCTGCCTTTCGTGCAGGCGAGCAAGAGCTTCGCGAAGCGCATCTCGGGTAAAGCCGGAACGCGAGGTCCCGAGCCGCTTGGCGGCCTTGTCCACGGCACCGACCAGTTCCTCATCCAGCGTCATTTGGACGGTCTTCATGCTTGGACTCCATAGCTATTGGATACCACATCGTAATATATATACACCTCCACATCAACTCGAGCTCAGCGACCGGAGCCACTCCTAGGTGCTTCTGCTCCTCACTCCGCCCTTCGGCCAGTCGACGCAGGAGCCCGGGTATATAAAAGGATACCCGCCCGGAGTGAGGAGAGCGGCGGGCAGTACACCCACGCCGCGGTCTGGTGTCCGGACGGACTCGCTACGAGATCACGGTTCGAAATCCCGAGGGGCGATGCCGAGGAGTCGGAGGGCCCAGCTCGACGGCGTGGCGGTCGATTCTCGGGCCCTCCGCTCGTGGATGACGGCGAAGTGCACCGGATCCTCGTGAAGCTGGGCGTTTCGGCGCTCTGATACTGTCCTGCGGCGCAGCCGGTATACTGCGCTCGGATGTGAAGTGTCAACGGGGGAGAGAGGACGCGGCAGTCGAGAGCCGCGCGCGTCCCTTGGAGAGAGCTCGATATGGCGCGCGAAGAGACCATGTCGCGTTTGTGTGCGTCCGAACAGGCCGGCTGCGTCGTGCGGCCGTCCTGGCAGGAGCACGTGGAGGATCTCGTGCACGATGATCCGCGAAAGTCCCTTTACCCAGAGGCTCCCGGGGGGACCCGGCGATATAGACCCTCGCGCCGCCGATGATCCCAGTATTCGCTCGACCGCGGGGAAGAAGATGAAGACGGGAGACCAGCTTCCATCGGGTGGTCGTTTCACCGCCCCTAACGTTTTCCGTGCCATGTCCCAGTCCTGGGCATCGTGGGGGAGAATGACGACGTGGATTCCAGTTTCACCGGGCTCGAGGCTCTGGCGCACCACGGCAGGTATACCGAGACGACGGAGCTCGATTTCGAGCGCCCGCCCCACCGAATCGATTCCTCCCCGCACGAGGCGATGACCGTCGTTGAGGAAGATTGTCAGCGGAGTCGGAATGCCGCAGGTTTCCGCGGCCACGACCGGCTCGAGAGAAGCCCAAATCACCATCGCGGCGAACGTTCTTTTCATATCGCCCTCCTCGTTCGCCCAATAGGCGCAGAAGGAGGAGCGAGAAGCTCACGAGGCCAGAAATAAGATGACCGAGGGGGAAGTGACCCGGCTTCTCGCGCGCTACCGCAACGGAGAGCGAGAGGCCCTGGACGACCTCATGCCCCTCGTGTACCAGGAGCTCCGGCGTCTCGCGCAGAGCTACTTCCGGGGAGAACGAACGGGACACACGCTTCAGGCGACCGCCCTCGTGCACGAGGCCTTTTTGCGATTGACCGCGGGCTCCGCGACGCCACTCCAGAACCGGTCGCACTTCTTCGCCCTTGCAGCGACCGCGATGCGGCGCATCCTGATCGACCACGCACGGCGCGCGCGGGCCGAAAAGCGAGGCGGGCATCTCGCCCCGCTGAGCCTCGACGAAGCCAAGGATGCGCCGGCGGGGTCCGTCGATGTGTTGACGCTCGATATCCTGCTTCGGCAGCTCGAGGAGATCGACCCGAGGCAAGGTCGAATCGTGGAAATGCGCTCCTTCGCCGGACTCGGCATCGAGGAGATCGCGCAGGTGCTTGGCCTCTCCGAGGCGACCGTGAAACGCGACTGGACCATGGCGAAGGCCTGGCTACGGCGTGAAATCCTCCGAAGCCGATGACCCGCGAGAGGTGGGAGAGGATCAAGTCCGTGTTCACCGAGGCGTTCGCGCTTCCCGATGGCGAGCGAGAGGCGTTCCTGTTGGGAGTCTGCGGCGCCGACACTGAGCTTCATGGAGAAGTAGCTTCGCTTCTGGCCGCCCATGCGGAGGAGTTTCTGGAAGCGCCTTTCGTGCTCGAGTCTCGCGAGTCTTCGAGGATCGAAGGCCGCGAGGTCGGGGAGCTCCGCATTGGAAAACGGATCGGATCCGGCGGTCGCGGCGAGGTCTACGAGGCGACGGTACTCGCGACCGGCGAGAAGATCGCCGTAAAACGCTTCGGAGGAGACTCCGCCCTGGATCCGAAGGAGGCCGCCCGGTTCCGCCAGGAGGCGCGAGCGGCGATAGCGCTTCGCCACCCGAATGCGGTGAGGGTGCGAGGATTTCTCGAGTGGGAGGGCGAGGCCCTTCATCTTGATGGATCTCGTCGAGGGAAGAACGCTCCGGCAGATCTTGAATGAGCGTCGCCTCTCGGTCTCGGAATCGCTCGACCATGCGGTCGCCGTCGCGGAGGTCCTGGTGAGAGCGCATGAGCTCGGGATCATCCACCGGGACGTGAAGCCGGAGAACGTCATGGTGACGGCCGAAGGCGACGTCAAGCTCCTCGACTTTGGAACCGTCAAGCTCGTGGAGCCGAGGAGTCGCCATGAGGCTCCCACTCCCGACGAGAAGTCTCTGTCGCGCGAGGGCGTCGTGCTCGGCAGCGCCTCCTACATGTCACCGGAGCAGATTCAGGCTCATCCTGTCGATGGGCGGAGCGACGTTTTCTCCCTCGGCGCGCTCCTCTACGAGATGACGACGGGAAGGAAAGCGTTCGACGGGACGACGCTCCTCGAGGTGATCGCGTC
Source organism: uncultured Acidobacteriota bacterium (assembly GCA_963820855.1). Classification (GTDB taxonomy): domain Bacteria; phylum Acidobacteriota; class Vicinamibacteria; order Marinacidobacterales; family SMYC01; genus DAISKN01. The sequence continues at coordinate 291,761 of CAWGBY010000021.1, read as the reverse complement.
CGTCTTGAGGGACAACCCTCCTCTTCCTGGCTCCGGGGCGCTCGATGGGATCCTGCGAAAGGCGCTCTCCAAGGATGTCGAGGAACGATTCGACTCGATGGCCGCTTTCAGAGACGCGCTACTGGAGATCAAAAGAAGAGCTTGACTCCCAGCATCGCGCGGAAAGGAAGAACGAACGTGTTCGGTGCGCCGAAGTTCGGGCTGGCGTAATTCGCGGTCACGAGGCCCGTCTCGGCGGAATCGTTCGTGAGGTTCAGAAGGTCGGCGAGGATCTCGAATCGGCCGTTGTTCCGGAAACGAAACACTTTGGAGAGCCGCAGGTCGAGAAGAGTCTGGGACGAGAGGCGCCGCGCCCCCTGTGTCTCGATCCACACCCGGCGTTCTCCCTGGGGTAGGCGGAAGAGCTGGATCGCGCCCCACGGTTGCCCCGAGACGTGCTGAAAGTTCGCCGCGACCACCACCCCGATCCGGGGGATCTCGAACGTGGCCTGCGTCTTGAACATGTGGGTCCGGTCGTTGTTGAGGTCTCCCACGGCGTTCACGTAGTCGTTGGGATCGCGGCCGTATTCACCCCCACCGAACGACGAGCTCGTCTGGTTCGCGCCGGGACGAGGATCGCCGGGAAGGAGCCCGAAGGCGTCCGAGAACGTGTAGGAGACGAGAGCTTGCCAACGGCTCGACCACTTCTTTTCGAGGGTGAGAGTGAGCCCGTTGTAGCGGAGAAAGAGCTCCTCGGGGTTCGTCAGAAGGAAAAACCGCTCGGCGGGAGGGCTCACCAGCGCCTGGAGGACGATCTCGCTCCCGTCCGAAAGGACCTCCGTCTGCAGGCTCATAGACGCCACCGACGTCCTTCCAGCCAATGAAATGTCGCCCGTTCTGGTGCGCATAGATCGCCCCCATCACGACTCCATTCGCGATCTCTCGATCGAATCCGATCGAGAATTCATCCGTCAAAGGCCCCTTCACATCGGGATCGAGCCCAAGTTGGGTGGTAGGGTCGACGACCGAAATCACGTCTGAATACCGGCCGGTGGCGGGGTCATAGTAAGCATTGGTTATGGGAGTGAGCGCGGGATGATCGACCGCGGGCTCGCTCAGGAAAACCCCTTGCCGGAATCTCCCCCAGTTCGCGCGAAGAAGTGTCTTGCCATCGAAGGTGAGCTTGTAAGTGAGCCCGATTCGAGGTGAGAGCTCACTCCAGTCGGAGACGGTTCCGTCCCCCTCGATCGTCTCGCCCGTCTCGTTCCCCGCCTTGTCGACGGCCGGAAGATCCGGGCTGAACGACCACAGGTGGTCATACCGCAGGCCGAGGCTAAGAGTGAGTCTCTCTCCCACTCGAGCGACGTCTTCCGCGAAGAGACCCAGGCTCCTCGAGGCGCCGCCGTACGCGTAGGGGTCGCGAAAGATGGCGTAATACGGATACCCCCCGTAGTCGAAATACCGTGCGTTGAAGGGAATCACGCCTACCGCCTCGTCTTTCGCAAAGCCAAGCTGAACGCCGAACTTGAAGTCGTGATCGGCGGAAAGAAAGTCCGTGGCGTAATGGCTGAGCTTCCCCTGGCCGTCCGTCCTCCGCCACGTCCCGGGACCGATAAGCCAAGGCCCGCCGCTCGCGATTCCCGTCAAAACGTCCTCATGATAGGGACCCAAGTTCTCCGTCGTCGGAAACCAATCCCCCGTGCCGTAGTAGCCCGAGACCCGTGCCTCCCAGAGCGTCGACGCCGAGACGAGGTGCGTCAAATGAAAGAATGTTATGGAAGGATTGTGGCCCTTGATGTTGACCAGCACCTCGTAGGGGCGGCTCAGGGTGGCGTTTCCAATCTCGTCCCAGAGGTCGTCATGGTAGTTGACCATGAGCTTCAGATTCGGCGTGATCTGCCAGTTGATCTTGAAGAAGACGCGCTGTGTATCGTACGCGGAGGGGGAGCGGCTGTCGGCGCCGGGAAGGCTGTCGCCGTCCAACTGAAGGTTGTAGCCTCCGAAAAACCAGATCCGGTCCTTCCACAAAGGGCCGCCCGCGTGGGCCGAAAAATCGTTGTAATGGTCCCGAACGTATCCGCTCTCTCCCTCAAGACAATCGCACGGAATTCGCGTCGGCTGCGACGTGAGCGCGTCGAACTGGGAGTAGTACGAGGCGTCGAAACGGAAATCGCTTCCCCCGGACTTGGTCACCACGTTGAAAACCGCTCCCTGGAACTCACCGTATTCCGCGGAGCCGCCGAGACCGACGATCTGGATTTCCTCGACCACGTCAGGATCGAGCCAGGGAACGGCTCCCCCGGCGCCCTTGCCGGTGAAGTTCGTGCCGTCCACGAGGTAGAGATTCTCGTTCGCCGACGAGCCGAAGGCCGAGACCTGGTCCCCTTTGTTGCCGGGGAGCGCGGCGGACATCCCCGGAGCCGATTTGAGGAGATCGAAGAAGCTGTCTCGATGGAGAGGCAGGTTCTCGGCGTACTCGACCCCGTAGTGGGTCGAGTGACCCGGCTCCGTCGAATCGAGAAGCGGAGTGTCGCTCGATACGTTCACCGTTTCGGCGACGGACGCGAGCTTCAGTGTCGCGTTAGTCTCGAGAGTCGCGCCGAGCGAGACGCGCAGTCCGCGCTCGACCTCGGTTCGAAACCCGCCAAGCTCGAGCGTCAAGTCGTAGAGTCCCGGGGGCAGAGCGGGGAATCGGAACCGCCCTTCCGCGCTCGTGGCCGCAATCGAGGGACCGCCAGGAAGGGCGCTGGACGAGAGGGTCGCGGTCACGCCGGGAAGCACGCCGGAGGTCTCGTCCCGGACGGTTCCGACGAGCGTCCCGGTGAGTATCTGAAAGACGAGGAGCGAGGCACTCAACGAAAATTCTCGACCAGCATGAGGTCGGTTCCTGAAGCATCCTGCTTGGACAGGAGGATCCACTCCCCGTCCCTCGAGATCGAGAGACCGCTGCCGGCCGTGCTTTCCGCGGTCCCCATATCCGTCACGCGGCCCGTCGTCAGATCGTGAAGGCGCAGAATCCACCCTCCGTCGGGGGAAGAGTCAAGATAACAGATTCCGCCCTCGAAGAAGCTCCAGTTCTCCTCCACCGGCGTCCGGGTCTCGATGAGCTTCTCCTCGGCGCCGCCCCCGGCGGGCACGCGCCATATCCCCGTCGCGTTTTGTCTCGTGAAGAGTACGAACTTCGGGTCGGGAGACTCGCGACCGGAAAGCCCTCCCTCGTGCGTCACCGGAAGAGCCTCGCCCCCGATCGCCGGAATCCGAAAGACTTGATCGGTCTCTCCCGCGCCCTCCCGTCTCGTGAAGTAGATCCATGTTCCATCACTGGACCAGGAAGCTCCGTACTCTGCCGCATCCCCAAAATCCGTCAAGCGGCGTAGGGACCCTCCATCGATGGATCCGACGAAGAGATGGAGGGCGTCGGAGTCGCTCGTTACTTGAGAGAACGCGAGCCACCGGCCATCGGGCGACCAGGACACTCCCAACGCCTCGGAGACCTGGAAAGGCTTCCGTGGGTTCCCGCCGTCCGCGTCGCTCACCCAGACTTCTCTGGCACCGGAACGGTCGCTGATGAAGGCAATCTGGCTCCCGTCGGGGGAAAAATGTGCACCACGATCCATGAGGGTGGAGGCAATGAGCCGTCGGGGAAGAGCCCCTTTTTTCGCTCGGGGGCCGGGAAATCTCCAAACGTTCCAGTCCGAGAGCCGTTTCTCGTAAGCCAGACGATTTCCCTGCCGCGAGATGCTGGGGGCGAGCGCTTCTGCCTCGATAATAGGAACTGGCTCGGTCTTCCCTCCCGAGGCGGCTATTCTCTTGAGCCCGTACCTTCCCAGAGGGTACATGGAGAAGACGACGCTCCCTCCGTCCGCTGCCCAGGTGAGCGATCCATCCCACGCGTCAACGTACTCTTCGTTCAGTTGCTTCAACTCCGAGGTGGCGACGGTGACGGTGTAAATCCCGGGAGGTCTTGCGAGGCGCATGAACGCGATTTCGCGGCCGTCGGGCGAAAAGGCGGGAGAGACGTCCCCGCAGTTAACGAGCGACTCCATGCACTCTCTCGGAGGATCGGTGAGCTTCCGCATCTCCCCCGTTTCCACCGACAGCAGATAAAGGGCCTGCACGTCGCCCGCCTTCTCCGCGCTCACGACGGCGAGATCCTTCCCGTCTGCCGACCACGAAAGACCGTGAGCTTCTGCGAGGGAAGTGCCGACGCGCTTCTCCGGTCCGCCCAGAGCGGAAATGACGAAGATACCGTCTCGGGTCTCTCCGTCCTCCAGAACGTGGCGGATGAAAGCGATGCGGCTTCCGTCGGCGGACCATGCCGGCCGCACCTCGCTCTCTTCGTTGTCGGTCAGGCGAAGCTCCTGACCAACGTCGATGAGCTTCACGTACAGATCTCTTTCCGTCACGAAAGCGACTTGTCTCCCATCGGGCGACAGCGCGGGCTCCGCCTCGTAGCCTGGCGCGCTCGTGAGGGGCACAACTCTGAGCGGAGGGAGTGAATCTCTCGCCGTAGTCCCAAACTTCCAGAATGCGATGGGCCCTAGCGCGGCCGCGAGGCCCAAAAGGGCCACCAGAAACGCCCGTTTCCGTTTCGGCGCTCTCCGGACCGAAGCGGTGATCGCGACGCCCGAATCGACCTCGCTCCTCAGATCTTCGAGCGCGATCTTCAACTCCGCCATCGACTGGAACCGCCGCGACGGCTCCTTCCGGAGCGCCCTCGACAGGATCCGCTCGAGCTCGACAGGAGCCTGCGGCAGGCGCGCGCTCAAGGGTTTCGGCTCGTCTCTCAGGACCGACGCGAGGACTGCGGGAAGGCTTGTGCCTTCGAACGCTCTTTGCCCGGTGACCATCTCGTAGAGGACGCTTCCGAGCGAGAACACGTCGCTTCGCGCGTCCACCTTGCGTCCCTCCGCCTGCTCCGGGGACATGTACGCCGGAGTGCCCACCACGTGCCCCTCGATCGTGCGTGGAGCGGCCTGCGCGCGGGTCGGAGCCTCGTCGAGGTCAGCGGGCTCGGTAAGCTTTGCGACGCCGAAGTCGAGGACTTTGACCACCCCCTGCTCTGTCACGAGCACGTTCTCCGGCTTTAGATCTCGGTGCACGATTCCTTGAGCGTGGGCCGCTGCTAGGGCGTCCGCGATCTGGACTCCATAGCCGAGTGCTTCCGACAGCTTCATCCGCCCGATACGATCTCGCAGCGTCGTTCCGGAGACGTACTGCATGGCGATGAAGTGAACTCCCTCGAGCTCGTCGATGTCGTGAACCACGACGATGTTCGGGTGGTCGAGCGCCGAGGCGGCCTTCGCTTCCTGAATGAAACGACCGCGCCGGTCGGGATCCCGCACTGCCTCGGGGGGAAGAACCTTGAGAGCGACAGTGCGGTCGAGCCGGGTGTCGAACGCCTTCCAGACCTCTCCCATACCCCCCGCCCCGATCCTCTCCAGGATGCGGTAATGCGAGAGCACTTGCCCGGAAGTCAGCATGAAGATTTCCGCGTGGATCCGCTCGGCAGGGATGTTAGTGGTCGATTGTCGGACTGTCAATGAAGGAACAGTCGCTTCTCAATACTATGCAGCTCACCCACCAGAATCCCGGATAAATCCCGGCAAAGTGACTTCACTGGCGGGTCTCCTACTCTTCTCAGCGTAACTGTTACGCAAGGAGGCAGTGTGAAGTCTTTTCGATTCGTGACTCGAGTCAGTGGCTCGTTTTTGGGTGTTCTCGTTCTCGTCGGCGCTTGGGCGTCCCCGATCCTGGCGCAGCAACATCGGGAATCCGCGGCGCACGGCGGGCGTCCAAACGACCTGATCAAGATCGTTCGGGAATCGACCGAGCGTTTCCGCGACGTGGCGGCTGCAGAGGAGGAGGGTTACAAGCTCATGTTCGGCTGCGTCGTCGGAGACGCCGCCGGGGCCATGGGACTCCATTACGTGAACGAATCCCTGATAGGCGACGACGTTTGGACCCGACTCATCCGGAGATCGTGATCTACGAGCCGCTGCCGAACGGGAGACTCCGGCTCATCGGCGCCGATTTCCTGGTTCGCGCAGATATCTGGCATACGAACCACGCGGAAACTCCGCAGTTGATGGGACAGCTCCTTCATCTGTTCGAGAGTCCCAATCGATTCGGGCTCCCCAACTTCTACACGCTTCACGTTTGGGCGTGGAAGCCGAATCCCACCGGCGCGTTCGTGAACTGGCACGCCAACGTCTCCTGTGACTCATACAACCCGCCAAGCCCTTAATCGATCGACCTTCTGATTCCAACCCGCTGGTCGCGGTCGACGATTGTGCTCGCCGGCCGCGACCGAGTTCCTCATTTCAGTCTCGCCAGGAGCTCGGACCGAGAACTGAGAACTGAGAACCGAGAACTGACGTTAGGGCTTGATGAACTTCCGCAGCAGCGTCTGGCCGTCGCGCACGATGACCAGGGCGCCGTCCTTGAGGTCCTCGTCGAAGAGCTTGAGGAGATTGAAGAGCGTCGAGGTCATGACCTGGGCCTCGACCGCGTCCTGACGAAAAAAGATCACCGAGGGCCAGGCGACTCCGGTGTCGGATTCGACCAGGCGAGCAAGGCTGCGATTCCGGGTGACCACCACGCGGCTCTCGAATGCCGCGAGGCGAAGGAAGTCCCGGATAGGAAGATCCCCCGCGCCGATCTCGAGCGCGTGGACCGCGTCGTAGCCGGCGTCGTTCAGGTCCTGAACCACCCCCTCGGGAAAGAACGGATCGGCGAGGAGCTTCACGTGGCGATCCCGTAGAGCGCCCCGGCGAATCTTTCCACCTCGGCCTCGGTGTTGTAGTGCGCCATCGACGCGGATACGGCGCCTTCGCTCTCGGGAAGTCCGAGCGCGCGCACCGCGCGAGGACAACCGAACGATCCGTGCTCGACGCGAACGTTCTCGCGCGCGAGGGCCTCCGCCACGGCGGCAGGCTCCTGGTCTTTCACGCGGAAGTAGAGATGGGGCATCCGTCTCGCGGAGTGATCCGAGTCGCCGATGCCGTAGACCGTGACGCCGGGAATCTCCGCGAGCCGTCGAAGCGCGAGCGCGGTCAACGTCCGCTCGTAGTGGCGAATGGCCTGCATTCCCCGCCTCATGTGCCTTCGCCGACCGTAGTCTTCCGACGGCTGAATCTGCATCTCCTGCGCGAGGAGACCCAGCTCCTCGACATAGCGAAGCGCCGCGCCGAGCGCGTCGATCTCCTTCGGCTCCGTCTCGAGGCCATCGAAGATTCCCGGGTCGCTCTCGCGAAGCTCCCGCATCCGCTCGCGCCGCCCCCAGAGAAAGCCCACGCGCGATCCGAAGAGCGATGAAGTCGAGGCGAGGACGAAATCCGACCGCAGGAATCGCACGTCGATGGCGCCGTGGGAGAGAAATGGCGTCCAGTTCACCACGAGAGCGCTCTCCCGATCGCGCACCTGGAGCGCCACCGGCAGGAGCTCCACGATGGTACCGATGGTCGAGGAGGCCTTCGCGGCCACGACCAGGCGGGTGCGCTCGTTCAGAAGGTCTTTGAGTCGCGCGGGGTCGAGGCCCGCTCCCGGCCTCTTCAGGGGCCAGAACTTCACTTTGACTCCCCGGTCTTCGAGCGCGAGCCACGGAGCGAGGCTCCATTCGTCGTCGATCTCGGTCACCACCACTTCCGATCCGGGCGGGAAGGTGGGCGCGAGCCCCAGACTCAATCGGCGAGCGAGCTCCCGCACGTCCGGAGCGAAGACGATCTCTTCCTCGGCCCATGACTCGTTGCTGTTGAGGAAGACCGCGAGGCTCTCCCGGGTGTCCTCGAGAATCTCGTCGGGATCGTCAGCGAGAGAAGGCCGGCTCGAAAGCGCGCGAACGGTGCTGAGCACCCAGGGTGCGGAAGCATTCTTGAAATAAACGGTGTCCGGGCTCTCCGGCCTGGAAAAACAGCCCCGGACGTAGTCGAGCGGAAAATCCATGGCGGCAAAGATAGCGCGCTTCCGGCCCGGGCGCCATAGCCCGTAAGCCCATAAGGCCATGAGCCCATGAGAGCTAAGATGCGCTCGCAATGACCTTCGAAGAGGAGTATCGCGCCGTGATGGAGGGCGCTGTCGCCCTGGACCGCTCCCATCTCGCGACCATCGCCGTTCGGGGAAAGGACCGGGAGTCCTTTCTCCAGAACATGCTGACCAACGACGTGCGCTCGCTCGAGCCCGGGACCGGCATCCCCGCGGCTTTTCTCACGGTCAAGGGAAAGCTCGTCGCGGATTTCGTGGTCTTCAAGAACGAGGATTCTTTCCTTCTCGAGCTCGAGCGCGAGCGGGTCGAGCCCTTCCGGAAGGCGCTCGACCGATACATCATCTCCGAGGACGTCGTCCTCGAGAGCCTCGCGGAGAAGGAAGCAAAGATCTCGCTCGAGGGCCCGCAAGCAAGCCGAATCGCGGCCGAGATCGCCGGCTTCGAAGCCTCCGCGCTCGATGGCCTGGCCGATCTTCATTTTCGATCGAGCGCAACGGCGCGGGTCGCAGCTCGAAAGGGGGAGCTCACTCCGCGCTTCGACGTGACCGCGAGTCCCGAGGCCGCCAAGAGTCTCCTCGAGAACGCTCTCCAGAAGGGGGCGGCCCGGGGGGACGACCGCCTTCGGGAGACGAGACGGATCGAAGCATCCCGACCTCGATTCGGTGTGGACATGGACGAGTCGCACTTCCCGCTCGAAGCCGGACTCGACGCCGCGATCAGCTTTCAAAAAGGCTGCTACATCGGGCAGGAATACGTGGTGCGCCTCGCTCACCGGGGGCACCTCAATCGAAAGCTCTCGGGGCTGAAGCTCGCGGGGAAGAGAGCCGCCCGCACCCGGAACCGCGGTTCTTCGCGGAAGCGAAGACGCGGGATGGGTCACGAGCTCATGTTTCTCTCCCGGGTTCGGCTGCTCTCTCGCGTTCGCCTATTTGAAGCGCGGCTATCTGGGAACCGGGGACGGAGCTCTCCGTTGGCGCCGAGAGCGGGACTTCGGCCGCTCTACCGTTCGCGCACTGAATCGAGAAGCGCCTTCCAGGCGTTCTCGTAGCTCTCCCCTTCCGCCCGAAACAGGTCGGCGTGTCCGGCGTTCTCGAAGGCGACGAACGTCTTCGGCTCGCGGGCCGCCTGGAACAGCGCCATTCCCTGCCGAAACGGCACCACGGGATCGCGGCGTCCATGGAGGATGAGCAGGGGAAGCGCGATCCTCGGAATCTTCTGCAGGTTGTCGTACCGCGTTCGAACCCACGGGATGAGGGGCGCGAGAAAAGGATAGGCGACCCGGGTCATGTCCGGAATCGACGTGAAGGGAGCTTCGAGAACGAGTGCTTTGGCCTCGCTCCGAAGCGCGAGCTCGATTGCGACGGCCGCTCCCAGCGACTCCCCGAACAAGACCAGGTTCTTGGGCGGAATCCGTCGTCCATCGACCAGATACGCGCGCGCGGCGACGCCGTCCTCGTACGTTCCCTCCTCGCTCGGCCGCCCGACGCTTTTCCCGAAGCCGCGGTAATCGAAAAGGAAGACATCCAATCCGAGCCCGTGAAAGGCAAGAGCCCGATCCAAACGTCCGGATATGTTGCCGGCGTTGCCGTGGCAGACCAGGACCGTGGCGGAAGCGCCCCGCGGCGAAGGCAGGAACCATCCGTGAACTCCCGTATCGAGGAGGACCTCGTCGTGCTCGAGGCCAAGAGACGAGGGCGTCGAGAGGAGCTCCCGGGCTGGGAAGTAGATGAGCCTCTCTTCGAAGAGCAAAGCGTTGTAATTATGATATGTTGTGGTCCCGAAAGGAGGGTGCACGGTTGGGCGCAGACGAAGACACCCTCGCGAGGCTTCCCAAGCCTGGCGAGCCCATTTTCTATCCCAAAGTGGGGCACTGCGTCTTCCGCGGGGTGATCGAGGATCCCGCGGCCCCGGGTGCCCGGCTGGTCGAGCTGGAGGACACGGAGGAAGGAAGCCGAATCCTGGTTCCCCTGTCGCGCGTTCCCGCGCTGAACCTCAGGCCGGCGGGCTTCGCGATGGAAGCGGTCCAGGAAGAGCTCTCCTCCCGGTTCGAGGAAGCGATCCCGGAGGATGCCGACCGGCACCGGGTCATCGAGGAGCTCATCACCGAGGGCTCGCCGCGCAGTCTGGCCCGTGCCCTGAAGCGGCTCCATTTTCTGCGCCAGACCACGGGCCTCGCGCGCGAGGAAGAGCAGATTCGCAAGAAGATCCGAAGCTGGCTCGCCGCCGAAGTGGCCATCGCGAGACAATGCACCCGCGCGGAAGCCCAGGCGTTCATGACCCGGGTGCTCCAGGACGCGATGTCCGCCCACAAGCTGAAGGAAAAAGAAGACGCGAAAGAGCGAAGGCGGGTGGCGAAAGAGCAGAAGAAGTCGGACGCGGCCGCAATCGATGCCGCCCAATCCCTTCACCGCGCTCCCGTCGATGAAGTAACTGACATCCATCAAGCCGACCAAACCGATCAAGCCAATCCTGAAAGCGAGGAGGACACCGCAGTCTCCTGAGCCTCGCACCCCGTCGAGTATCACCAATGGCCCGAATCCCAGAGCTCTACGTGAAGCCGCTCCACGGTGAGCCCTACCGCTTCTCGATCGAGAAGGACGTCATCACCATCGGCCGGTCGAAGAAGAACGACCTGGTGCTGGCCGATCAATGGCTTTCCCGCATCCACGCGGAAATCCGGCGCGAGAACGGCAGGCACTTCATCCGCGACCTCGATAGCCGCAACGGTACCTACGTCAATGGGATGCGCCTCTCGCAGAGAGTCCCCCTTCAGAACGGCGACGTGGTCACCCTCGGAGACCAGCAGATTCGCTTCGTTCACGACGCGTCGGGAAGCGTCGTCCTGACAGAGACCCCGGGGGGGCTCGACGTGGAGGGAACGCTCGTGGTCTCGACGGAGGAGCTCCTCCAGGCGGCGCGAGCGAAGGAAGACACCTGGGACAACATCGCGGGTAACCGCGGGCCGCGTCCGGCGGCTCATTCGCTCGCCGACGACTCGGCGCGCATCCTGAAGCAGAACCAGATCCTGAGCGCTCTGAGCGAGGCGAGCATGGCGCTCATCTCGAACCGCCCGCTGAATGAGCTCCTGGAGTTCATCCTCGAGCTCGCCTTCAAGGTCATTCGCGCCGAGCGGGGCGTCTTGATGCTCCTGTCCGACGGGGCGGGGTTGTCGGTCGAGGCGGTTCGCACTTCCGACGGGAAGAGCACTTCCGAAGAGATTGCGTTCAGCCGCACCATCGCCGACAAAGTGGTGAAGGAGAAGGTGTCGATCCTCACCCAGAACGCGCTCTCCGATCCGCGATTCGATCGACAGCAGTCCATCATCTCCCTCGGCATCCGCTCGGTGATGTGCGTGCCCCTCTGGCACGACGACAACGTGACCGGACTCATCTACGTCGACAGCTTGAAGGTGAACTCGTTCAGCCCCGACGACCTCACCCTCCTGAGCTCGCTCGCGAACGTCGCCGCGGTCAAGCTCGAGAACGCGAAGCTCCTCGAGGAGATGATCGAGAAAAAGCGCATGGAGCGGGAGCTCGAGCTCGCGGGCGAGATTCAGCAGAACCTCCTGCCGAGCCAGGCGCCTCGCTATCCGGGCTGGGACCTGGTGGGCACCAACACCCCGTGCTACACCATCGGCGGCGACTATTACGACTTCATCGATCGACCGAAGGGGCTCGCGGTAGCTCTCGGCGACGTCTCCGGCAAAGGCGCGGGCGCCGCTCTGATGATGATGGTGCTGCGGGCGACGGTGCACTTCGCCTGCCAGCGCGAGTCCGAGGTGCTCTCGATCCTTTCGCAGACCAACGGGGTCATGTACCACAACTCTCCCGCGCAGTTCTACGTGACGTTCTTCTTCGGAGACCTCGACACCGGTTCGGGCCGGATGAGGTACGTCAACGCGGGGCACATTCCTCCCATCCTGTATCGGAGCAAGAGCCGGACGATCGAAAGGCTCGCCGCCGGAGGCACCGTCCTCGGTCTATTCGCCGAGACGCCCTTCGAAGCCGGGGAGATTTCCTTCGAGAGCGGCGACATCCTGCTGGTCTTCACCGACGGGCTCAGCGAAGCCTGGGGCCAGGACGAGGAAGAGTTCGGCGAGGATCGCATGGGAGCCCTCATCCGGGAGAACGCTTCGCTGCCGGCGAAAGAGCTCGAGCGCCGGATCCAGAACGAGGTGGAGGCCTTCACCGCCGGGGCCCGCGCCACCGACGATCGAACGCTCATCGTCGTGAAGCGCGCCTGATGCCGTAGCGTTGACGCCCTCCGGGCCTTCGTGCTACTTTCGCTCTAATCTCCCAATGGTACAGCGCCGCGGTGCTCTTCCCGAGGTTTCGAGTCTTTCGAGCCTCCAGCGTGATTTCAGCAAGATCTTCGATCAGCTGACCCAGCTCGACACGAGCGACGCCGGCGGCGTCGGGCTCGGAGAATGGTTCCCTCGGGTCGACGTGCTGGAAACGGCGAGAGACATCGTGGTCAAAGTGGAGGCTCCCGGGCTCGCGAAGAACGAGATCGTGGTCGCGTTTCAAGGACCGAAGTTGATCCTCTCCGGAGAGAAGAAGCAGGCGAAAATCGACCGCTCGGTTCGAGGTTACCTCTGCCTCGAGCGGAGCTTCGGCAAGTTCTCGCGGTCGCTCTATATCGATCGCGCGGTGGATTTGACCAAAGCGAAAGCCGCGCTCGAATCCGGAGTGCTGACGGTGACCATCCCCAAGCTGAAGGACCGCCGGGGGAGCGAGTTCCGTCTGGACGTCGAAGAGATAGAGTTGAAGGTCAAGTAGATCCCGATGGAAGTCGACGCCAAAGAGACCCAGGAGCCGCCGCAGATCCCGGAGTACCTCCCGGTGCTCCCGCTCCGGGACATCGTGATCTTCCCCTTCATGATCGTTCCCCTCTACGTGAGCCGGGATCGCTCGGTGAAGGCGGTCGATTCCGCGCTCTCCGAGAATCGCATGATCTGCCTCGTGGCCCAGAAGGAGCAGGAGCGGGAGAACCCCGCGGTCGAGGATCTCCATCGCGTGGGAACGGTCGCGGTCATCATGCGGATGCTGAAGCTCCCGGACGGGCGCATTCGCGTGCTGGTGCAGGGCATGAACCGGGCTCAGGTGGACGGTTTTCCCCAGTCCGATCCGTTTTTTCTCGCGAGCCTCACTCCCGTCCAGGAAGAAGCCTGGGACGAGGAGTCGCTCGAGCTCCAGGCGCTGCGCAGAAACGTCAAAGAGGCGCTCGAAAAGTCGGTCAACCTGGGCAAATCGATCTCTCCCGAGGTCATGGTCATCGCCGCGAACCTGGAGGACCCGGGACGCCTCGCCGATCTCGCGGTCTCGAACCTCGATCTCAAGGTGACCGAAGCGCAGGAAATCCTCGAGACCATCGACCCCATCGAGCGGCTGAAGAAAGTCCACGAGCTCATCGCGAAAGAGCTCGAGGTGCTGACGATGCAGCAGCAGATCAGCTCCCAGGCTCGGGGCGAGATGGATCGCTCGCAAAGGGAGTTCTTCCTGCGCCAGCAGCTCAAAGCCATTCAGTCCGAGCTCGGCGAGGGAAACGAGCTGGCGGAGGAAGTCCGGCAGTTCCGCACAAAAGCCCACAAGGCGCGGATGCCCAAGGAAGTCCTCAAGGAAGTCAACCGGCAGATCGCGAAGCTCGAGAGGATGCATCCCGACGCCGCCGAGACCGCCACGCTCCGCAACTACCTGGAGTGCATGGTCAACCTTCCGTGGAACCGCTTCAGCCGCGACAATCTCGATCTGTCGCAGGCCCGGGTGATCCTCGACGAGGATCACTACGGCCTCGAGCGAATCAAGGAGCGCATCCTCGAGTACCTCGCGGTACGGAAGCTCAAGAAGAAGATGCGGGGGCCCATCCTCTGCTTCGTCGGCCCGCCCGGAGTCGGGAAGACTTCTCTCGGTCGCTCCATCGCGCGCGCGGTGGGGCGCAAGTTCCATCGCATCTCTCTCGGGGGCGTCCGCGACGAAGCCGAAGTTCGCGGGCACCGGCGCACCTACGTCGGGTCCATGCCCGGCCGGGTGATTCAAGGTATCCAGCAGGCGGGAACCTCGAACCCGGTGTTCATGCTCGATGAAGTGGACAAGCTCGGCTCGGACTACCGCGGCGACCCGAGCTCGGCGCTTCTCGAAGTGCTGGACCCCGAGCAGAACTATTCGTTCCGCGACAACTACCTCGGCGTCCCGTTCGATCTGTCGAACGTGCTCTTCATCGCCACCGCCAACCAGCTCGACCCGATACAGCCCGCGTTTCTCGATCGAATGGAAGTGATCGAGCTCGGCGGATACACCGAAGAGGAGAAAGTCCAGATCGCCAAGCGGCACTTGATCCCGAAGCAGGTGTCCGAGAACGGGCTCGATTCCAGCCGCATCGCGTTCAGTGACGAATCCCTCAAGACCATCATCGGGCAGTACACGCGGGAGGCCGGTCTCCGCAGCTTCGAGCGCCAGATTTCCAGGATCTGCCGCAAGGTCGCGCGAAGAGTCGCGGACGGGCGCGAGACCCTGACCCGGATCACCGCCGCGAGCGTGTCGCAGTTCCTGGGGGCCCCGAAGTACCTGGGGGAGGACGCACTCCAGAAGGACCAGGTGGGAGTCGCAACCGGCCTCGCCTGGACTCCTACCGGAGGTGATGTCCTCTTCGTCGAAGCGACGGTGATGAAGGGTAAGGGTGAGCTCATCCTCACCGGCACCCTCGGCGACGTGATGCAGGAGTCGGCTCGTGCGGCTCTCTCCTATGCTCGCTCGCGCGCGGTCGAGTTCCATATCGACGAGGAGCTCTTCGCGACCCGGGACATTCACGTGCACATCCCGGAAGGCGCCATCCCGAAAGACGGGCCGTCGGCGGGCGTCACCATGGCGCTCGCGATGATCTCGGCCCTCACCGAGACCCCGGTGCGCCACAGCGTGGCCCTCACCGGTGAAATTACTCTTCGAGGCAACGTGCTCCCCGTGGGAGGGATCAAGGAGAAAATCCTCGCCGCCCGCCGGGCGAAGATGCGGACGGTCGTCGTTCCGAAGCTCAACGAAAAGGACCTCGACGATCTTCCGAGCTACGTCCGGCGCGATCTGGACTTTCGTCTGGTGGAGTACGTCGACGAGGCGCTCAAGGCGTCTCTCGCCGACGACGGCAGGGTCCTGAGCCTTCGCACTCCCGAGGCGCGCCTGAAACCGCGCGCCAGCTCTTCCCGATCGCCGAGGACGGCCCTCAAGTGAGGGTACTCGCCGCCGGCGACATCGTTGGAAAAGCCGGGCGGAACATTCTCAAGGCAGGTCTCGCCCGTCTCAAGTCCCAGGAGGACTTCGACCTCGTGGTGGTCAACGTGGAGAACGCGGCCGCCGGATTCGGCGTCACTCCCGACATCGCGGACCAGCTCTTCGATCTCGGCATCGACGTTCTCACCACGGGAAACCACATCTGGGACAAGCGGGAGATCTTCGAGCATCTCGAACGGGAGCCGCGTCTCCTGCGCCCCATCAACTACCCCGATGGTTGTCCGGGTGTCGGCACCTGCGTCACGACCACCGCCTCGGGGATCAAGACGGCCGTGATCAACGTGCAGGGCCGCGTGTTCATGCCGCTCATCGACTGTCCGTTCCAGGCAATCGATCGAGAGCTCGAGGCGCTCGCGGGGAAGGTCCAGGTGATCGTGGTGGACGTGCACGCGGACGCCACCTCGGAGAAGATGGCCATGGCCGCCTATCTCGACGGACGCGTGGCGCTGGTCTTCGGAACGCATACCCACGTGCCCACCGCCGATGAGCGCATCCTTCCGAAGGGCACCGCCTACATCACCGACCTCGGCATGTGCGGCGCCTACGACTCGGTCATCGGAATCGAAGCTTCGACTTCCCTCCCCCGCTTCCTGACCGCGATGCCGACGAAGTTCGAAACGGCGAAAGGAAACCCGTGGATGTGCGGCGTGGTAGCCGACATCGACGAGCGAACAGGAAGGGCTCGGAGCATTACGCGTTTCAAAATCACCGAAAGCGACGTCGCTTGAGCGCGGTAAACGGAATTTCAACGCAGAGGCGCAGAGGCGCAGAGGCGCAAAGAAAATCCGAATCCGTCTCTGCGTCTCTGCGTCCCTGCGTCTCTGCGTTTGTTTCCCGGTCCCGGTGAGCACACAAGCGAGCTTCGACGAAGCGCGAACTATCCGCTCGGTCACCCAGCTCACCCGGGACATCAAGCTCACCCTCGAGAAGACGTTCGGTAACCTCTGGGTCGCGGGCGAGGTCTCGAACCTGAAGCTGCACTCGTCCGGCCACTATTACTTCACGCTGAAGGACGATCAGGCGCAGATTCCGGCGGTGATGTTTCGCGGCTCCATCCGGCACCTGAGATTCCGTCCTCAGGACGGAATGGCGGTCCTCGTCTGGGGCCACGTCACCGTCTACGAGCCGAGGGGCGCCTACCAGATACGCGTCGAGCGCATGGAGCCGCGCGGAAAAGGATCGCTGCAGCTGGCCTTCGAGCAGCTCAAGGACAAGCTCGGTAAGGAAGGATTCTTCGACGCCGCGCGCAAGCGGCCGCTTCCCCTCCTGCCTCAGAGGCTCGGGATCGTGACCTCTCCCTCCGGCGCCGCGCTCCGCGACATCTGCCGCGTGCTCCACCGGCGCTTTCCCAATCTCGAAGTCCTCGTCTACCCGGCGCAGGTGCAGGGAGACCTCGCCGCGGCCGAGATCGCCAAGGGAATCCAGGTTCTCAATCGCCTGTCGGGTTTCGACGTCCTGATCGTGACGCGCGGCGGCGGCTCGCTCGAGGATCTCTGGCCCTTCAACGAAGAGTCCGTCGCTCGGGCCATCGCCGCGTCCCGGATTCCGGTGATGAGCGCGGTAGGCCACGAAGTCGATTTCACCATCGCCGACTTCGTCGCCGACGTTCGAGCGCCGACCCCTTCCGCGGCGGCGGAGATGGTGGTCCGGAACAAGGAGGATTTCCGCGAGCGAGTGCTGAACCTCGAGCGCCGCCTCGACAAAACCGCTCGCTATCGCTTCCGGGAGCTTCGCTCCCGCGTCGACGGCATCGCGACCCACAGGGCGTTCGCAGCGGTCCGCCACGGAATCGAGACCAGGGCTCAGCGGGTGGACGAATCGCTTCACCGGGCGCGATTCGGCATGGACCGGCGCCTCGCGCGGCTTCGCCACCAGATTCAGGGCCTCTCGGCGCGTCTTGCGGAGCGCAGGGTCGATCGTCGCCTCGGAGAGGCTCGGACGCGGCTCACGCGGCTCCTCGGGCGCCTCGAAGCCGCGGAGCGATCGCGGGTTCATCGGGGACGGCGCGCGTTCGGCGAGGTCGCGTCGAAGCTCGAGGCGCTTTCTCCGCTGTCGGTCCTCGGCCGCGGTTATAGCCTCGCCTGGTCCGCTCAAGGTAAGCTTCTTCGGAGCTCGGACGAAGCCGAGGTCGGCGACGCCGTCCGCCTCGACCTGGCCCGGGGCCGCTTGTATTGCCGTGTTGAAAAACGTGATGACTGAAAAGACTCCCGAGATCGAGCCGAAAGACTTCGAGGACGCGCTCGCGCGGCTCGAGGGCATCGTGAAGGATCTCGAAAAGGGAGAGCTCTCGCTCGAGGGCTCTCTCGCGCGCTACGAGCAAGGCATCCGACTCGCGAGGTTCTGCAGCGAGAAGCTCGAAGAGGCGGAAAAGCGGATCGAGGTCCTGCAGGTGAGCGAGTCGGGAGAGCCGAAGCGGGACGCGACCGGCGCGCTCCGCACCGCGCCCGTCGCTTTCGACGAGGACTCGAACGAAGAGTGACCAAAGCGGCCCGAACGCTGGAGAAGACGGCGCTCGTCGAGGAGTACCTCGATCGTTACCTCCCACCGGAGTCGACACCTCCCGAAACGATCTCCCGCGCGGTCCGCTACAGTCTCTTCGCCGGGGGCAAACGACTTCGTCCGCTTCTGGTCCTGAGCGCCACGGAGGCCGTGGGGGGAGAGATCGAGGATGCGCTTCCCGCGGCGGCCGCCTTCGAGTTGATCCACACTTACTCTCTCGTCCACGACGACCTCCCGGCGATGGACGACGACTCGCTTCGCCGGGGCCGGCCGACGTCCCATGTCGTGTTCGGCGAGGCGATGGCGATCCTGGCCGGCGACGCGCTCCAGTCCCATGCCTTCGCGCTCCTCGCGAATCCCCCTCCTCCGTGCCGGGTGCCCGCCGAGAGAAGGCTCCGCGCCATCGCCGAGCTCGCGAGCGCCGCGGGGGCGGGTGGGATGGTGGGAGGGCAGGTCTTCGATCTCGAATCCGAGGGGCGTCCGGTCGATGCGGCCGGCCTCGAGCGGATTCATCGCTACAAGACCGGCGCATCTGATCCGGGCCGCGGCGCGGGTCGGGGGAATCGTTTCTGGCGCGAGCGAGGAAGAGCTCGACCGTTTGACGCGGTTCGCCGAGGAGGCCGGGCTCGCGTTTCAGATCGTGGACGACATCCTGGATGTCGAGGGAAGCGCCGCGACTCTCGGAAAATCCGCGGGCAAAGACGAGAAGGCCGGCAAGGCCACGTATCCGCTCGTTCACGGCATCGACGTCGCGCGCCTTCAAGCCGAGGAGCTCGTCTCGTCGGCGCTCGAGCGACTGGAGCCCTTCGGACCCAATGGCCATGCGCTCGCGCAGCTCGCCGAGCGAATGGTCCGGCGGAGCTCCTGAATCGGAGAAATGGGGAAGGCGCAGAAGAGCCGCGTCGACAAGCTGGTGGTGGAAAGAGGTCTAGCGGAGAGCCGGGAAAAGGCGCGCCGACTCGTCCTCGCGGGGGAAGTGCTCGTCGACGAGACACCGGTAGAAAAACCCGGCGCCCTGGTGAGGGACGACGCGGACGTCCGCCTCCGGCGTCCGCAGAAGAGCTTCGTCGGCCGGGGAGGCGAAAAGCTCCAGGGCGCCCTCGACGCGTTCGGCCTCGATCCGGGCGGTTTGTCCGTTCTCGACGTCGGAGCTTCGACGGGCGGATTCACGGACTGCCTCCTGAAGCGCGGCGCGAAAGCCGTCACCGCTCTCGACGTAGGAAAGGGTCAGCTCGATTGGAAGCTCTACTCGGACCCGCGGGTCCGTGTCATCGAAGGGGTAAACGCCCGATACGTCGACCCCGGTGACTTTTCCGAATCTTTCGATCTCGCGACCCTCGACCTTTCCTTCATCTCTCTCGGGAAGGTGCTCCCCTCGATCGTTCCCCTGGTAAAGGCCGGAGGAAGACTCCTGATGCTCGTGAAGCCCCAGTTCGAGTTGTCGCCCGCGGACATCGAACGGGGTGGACTGGTGCGAGACACAGGCAAGCAACGTGAGGCCGTCGAGAAGGTCACCGCGGAAGTGGAAGCTCTCGCGCTTCGCATCGAAGGAGTCGTCCCTTCCGTGATTCGCGGAGCCTCCGGCAACCAGGAGTACTTCCTCCTCGCCCGACGGGAGGAGTCGTGAAAGGCCACGACAAGCTCGAGCTGGAGAAGGTAGCGATCGTCGCCAAGCTTCACGCGAAGGAAGCTTCGAGCGTCGTCCGCTCGCTGCGAAAGTGGCTCGGCGAGCGCGGCATCGAGACGCTCCTCGAATCCACCCTCGCCTCGAGACGGCGCGGGAGCGCGAGCTTTACCCTCGAAACCCTTCCGAAAGACGTCTCTCTCGTCATCGTCCTCGGAGGAGACGGAACGCTCCTCTCCGTCGCCCGAGCCATGGGCGCGAAGCAGATCCCGATCCTCGGAGTGAACCTAGGAAGCCTCGGCTTTCTGACCGACGTCGCGCTCCAGCACCTTTACCAGACTCTGGATTCCGTGCTCTCGGGAGAGGCCACCATCGATTCCCGCATGATGCTGCGCGCCGAGCTCGCTGCGGAAGGACGAGACGCTCGCGAGCGAGGTGGTCCTGAACGACGTGGTGATCACCAAGGGCGCCATCGCGCGCATCATCGAGGTCGGAGTCGAGATCGACCAGCAGTTCGTCGCCCTGGTCCGAGCGGACGGCCTCATCGTGTCGACTCCGACGGGGTCGACCGCGTACTCCCTCGCCGCCGGCGGCCCGATCCTCCACCCGAACCTCGACGCCATCATCTTGACGCCCATCTGCCCGCACACCCTCACCCACCGTCCGGTGGTGGTCTCGAAAGAGGCGAAGGTCGAGCTCACGCTGCGAGGCAACTCAGAAGAGGTTTACGTCACCTTCGATGGTCAGAGCAGCAAGCCCATGCAGCCCGGCGACGTGGTACGGGTCAGGCAGAGCCGCCACCAGGTGAAGCTCGTGAGCCCACCCGGGAAGAATTACTTTCAGGTGTTGCGCCACAAGCTCCGCTGGGCCGAGCGCCCGCGCAGCCGGCGCGCGGGAAACCCGTCGAAACCCAAAGATCACTGACTCGATTCTTTTCAGACCTTCGTCGGAACCTGCGCCAGGTCACAGATCGTCTTCCACTCCGCTTCGGTCACCGGTTGGACTGAAAGCCTCTGGCCCTTCTTCAGGAGCGCCATTCCCGAGAGCTCTTTCACCTCACGGAGCCTTTCGAGGCTCAGTGGTTCTGCGAGCTTCCGGACGAACTCGATCTCGACCATGTACCAGTAGGGTTTTTCTTTCGTCGCCTTCGGCTCGTAATAGTCGCTTTTCTTGTCGAACTGCGATCCGTCGGGGTAAGCCAGCTTCGAAACGCGCGCGATCCCGACGATCGCTTTCGGGTCCGCGTTCGAGTGATAGAAGAACACACCGTCGCCGACGGCCATGGAGCGCATGTAGTTCCGGGCCTTGAAATTGCGCACTCCATCCCAGTGGGTCGTCCGATCCTTCTCGAAGTCGTCGATCCCGTAGACGTCGGGCTCGCTCTTCATGAGCCAATAACTTTTGTTCGCGGTCATGGGACGAGAACGATAACCCTGACCGATGGCCGGGGCAAACCAATGGACTGCGTGAGTTGGACTGGGCGCCGTTGACAGCCCTCGACGCTCTGAGATAGTTTTCTCGACGAGCTGCGGCTACATGGGTTGGGGAAGGGGGCAGCCGCGGAACACCGAGCGATTCGATCGGGCAACGTTCGATCGTTGAGGGTGTGATCCCCGACGCCTCGTGGCCGCCTCACCCTTAGGAGGGGGCTTTATGAGGAAGATCTGGATTTGCCTACTCGTGTGTTCGCTAACGGCCCTTGCCGCGCCGCTCCCAACGGCAGCGCAAGAGTCGCGTTTTACCGCCCGGCCGCTCGAGGCCGATGCGCAGTACGAGGCCCAAAAGGCCGCATCGCGCGGTGATCTCGTGAGCGTCATCGTCCAGCTCGAGAGCGACTCGCTCGCGAGCTATCGGGGCGGAATTCAAGGGCTTGCGGCGACGAGCCCCCTCTTCACGGGCCGCGCACTCGACGCGCAGACGGCGGGCGGACGCGCCTACCTTCGGCACCTCGACAGGGAGCACCGGGCGTTCGAGGAAGCCTTCTCCCGAGTCGTGCCGGAGGCGCGGGCGGTCCACCGCTACAGCGTCGTGCTGAGCGGAGTTTCGATGCTCGTCCCGAGGGAAAAAGTCGACCTTCTCAAGACCGTCCCTGGGGTCCGCGCGGTCTACCGCGACACGCTCTTGCAGCCGGTTACCGAAAAGAGCCCCGCGTTCATGGGCGCCAAACAGCTCTGGAGTCAGCTCGGAGGAAGAATCGCCGCCGGAGAAGGAACCGTCGTCGGCGTTCTCGACACGGGCATCTGGCCGGAGCATCCCTCGTTCTCGGATCCCGATCCGGACGGGATTCCATATCCCATTCCTCCGACGGCACCCGGTATCCCCTGCGACTTCGGGAATACCGCGTTCAACCCGAGCGACAGTTCCTTCACGTGCAACAACAAGCTGGTTGGAGCGCGGACTTTCCTCAATACCTACAGGGCAGTCAGGGGCCTGTTGCCGGAGGAGTTCGACTCGGCGCGGGACGACAACGGGCATGGAACGCACACCACGAGTACCGCCGCCGGAAACTCGAACGTCTCGGCCAGCGTCTTCGGGGTTCCGCGGGGCAACGTTTCCGGTGTCGCTCCGAGAGCTCACGTGATCATGTACCGCGTCTGTGCCGCCCAGGGCTGCTTCGGCAGCGATTCGATGGCGGCGGTGCAGCAAGCGATCCTCGACGGAGTGGACGTGATCAACTTCTCCATCAGCGGGGGAGGCAGTCCCTATGCCGACGCAGTCGAGCTCGCGTTTCTCGACGCCTATGCCGCCGGAGTCTTCGTTGCCGCATCGGCGGGCAACGCCGGGCCTACGCCGGACTCCGTCGACCATCGCGGCCCGTGGACCACGACGGTCGCCGCGAGCACCAGCAACCGGCACTTTCTGAGTAACGTCACCCTGACCGGCGATGGCGGCGGACACCTGGTCCTCACCGGCGCCACTGTCACGGATGGCATCGCGGCTTCGACCCCCGTCGTATTTCCGCCGGCGGGGCCGAATAACGACATTTGTCTCAATCCGTTTCCCGCTGGAACGTTCTCGGGCGAGATCGTGATCTGCCGCCGTGGCGTGAACGCGCGGGTGGCCAAGAGCTTCAACGTCGCCGCGGGTGGCGGCGGCGGCATGCTCCTGTATAACCCTACGCTCCAGGGACTCGCGACCGACAATCACTTCATTCCGAGCGTGCATCTCGAGAATGACGCCGGCGCGGATCTCCTTGCCTTCATGGCCGCCCACGGGAACGTTGAAGCAACGTTTACCCAGGGCGTGGCTACGACGGTGCCAGGGGATGTGATGGCGGCCTTCAGCTCCCGCGGCGGAGCGGGCCAGAGCCTCGGCGTGAGCAAGCCCGACGTCACCGCGCCCGGAGTCCAGATCCTCGCCGGGCATACTCCCATGCCGGCGAGCGTCGACGGCGGACTCCCGGGTGAGCTTTTCCAGGTCATCCAGGGCACGTCGATGTCGAGCCCGCACGTCGCGGGAGCGGGCGCTCTTCTGAAGGACCTCCACCCCACGTGGACGCCCGGAGAGATCAAATCGGCGCTCATGACGACGGCCCAGCGGAAGGCGAAGAAGGAAGACGGCGTCACTCCAGCCGATCCCTTCGACTACGGCTCCGGCAGAGTCGATCTGACGCGAGCTGGACAGCCGGGAATCACCTTCTCCGAGGGCGCTGCCGGATTTCTCGCTCTGGAGACGCATCTCTGGGATTCGAACTACCCGAGCCTTTACGTGCCGGCGAATCCGGGCTCGACCACCGTGCTGAGGACGGCCAAGAGCCAGCTGCCCTACGCCTCGACCTGGACCGTCAAGGCCGAGGCGCCCTCCGACCTCAAGGTCGTCGTCCCGGGGTCGCTGTCGATTCCGGCGAATGGCGAGCGGACGTTCGAGATCCAAGTCGACGCGCGGCGGGTTCCGCTGGGTGAAACACGCTTCGCGAACGTCCGATTCAAATTCGGTTCGTTTACCAACAATTTTCCCATCACCATCGTGAAACGCAACGCGGACGTCGTTCTCGATAAGACCTGCGCGCCCACCGATGTCGTCTTGGGACAGAACACGGAGTGCACCATCACCCTCCAGAACACCTCGTTCGATCCCGCCACGGTGCACTTCGTCGATGCGCTTCCGTCCGTGCTCGATCTCGTCGACGGAAGCGTCTCCGGAGCCACTGCGGTTGGAAACAACGTGGTCTTCGACGGAGTTCTCAGCGGCCCCGCGCCGCCAGACGTAACGGTCGGGCCCGGGAGCAGCCCCGCGGGGGGGTACCTACCCCTTTCGCTTTTCGGAATCGCCCCGATCGGAGGAGTGGGAGATGAGACGCTCGTCAACTTTACCGTTCCCCCCTTCCAGTTCGGGGGCGAGACGTGGAACCGCATCGGGATCGTGAGCAACGGCTACGCCGTCGTCGGAGGAGGAACTGGGGCCGATATCGACTTCATCAACCAATCGTTCCCCGACGAGGATCCGCCCAACAACGTTCTCGCGCCGTTCTGGACGGATCTGAGACCGCCCGCAGGCGGTCAATTGCGCATCGGGATCCTCACTGACGGTGTCGACGACTGGGTTGTGCTCGATTGGCAGGCCGTCCGCAACTTCTCGGATGTCGGCGTCAACTCCTTCCAGATTTGGGTCGGTATCAATGGAGTCGAGGACATCAGCTACGCCTATGGTCCGGTGACCGGGGGAGACGGAGGTTTTCTCACCGTCGGCGCCGAGAACAAGTTCGGAAACCGAGGTGACAACTTCTACGTCGATGGAACGGGAACGCTTCCTGTCAACGGCACACAGCTCGTAGTTACGTCTGTGCCGGGGACAGGCGCACCGACCCACACCATCACCTTCGACGCGCAGGGAATCAAAAAGGGCAATTGGGATAACTGCGCGGTGCTCACGTCCGATCTATTCGCCGGACGCTCAGTCATCGACTGCGTCAGCGGAAGAGTTCGGCGTCCGTAGTCCGGTTCGAAGTCGGCGGGTCTCAACGGCCCGCCGACTTCGGTTTCTCACAAAGGAAGAGTTTGCGGGTGCCGCCGCTGTGATAGTCGTACGTCGTAACGCCGTGCTTCAGGCGCACCCGAGCGCCGTCTACAGTGACCTGCGGGTAGACCATCCCCTCCTCGGGACAACCTAGGCCTCCGTCCGGCCAGACGACGGCCTTGGCTTCGACAACTTCGATGGCATCGAGCGCGACTTTCAGGCGGCGCGCGAGATCCTCTCGCGCCGTTTCCACCAGCGGGCCAAGAGAAGGATCCACGGGTTCCTCCGTTCCGGGCGGCTCCTCCAAGCGCGGTGATTCCGACGCCAACGCGAGCGGCCTTCCGCAGACGACGGCGCGCCCGGCGCCGACGTGCACCCTGTAAATCGCGGAGCCCGGAGCCTCGAGGACCACGCGGAGCCCCGCAGTCGCAGCCGGTGCGGCGTTGTCCCTCGAGCAACCCAGGCCCGAATCGGGCCAGGTCATCGGGGTCCATTCGAGCGTGCGAACGTCCTCCTCCGAGACCCCGAGCTTCGTAGCGAGGGTTTGGACGGCGAGCCGGAGCGAGGCTTCGTGCTCGGACGGCTCCTGCAGGAAAGCGAGGGCGAAAAACCCGTAGAGTAATCGAGACATGTATCCCCCAAGGCGGAGCAATGTCACGATAGCGCTCGCGCCCGCCCCGGGCAACTGCAGGATGTGCCTTGGGATACAATGCGATCATGAGGCGCCGCGGCGTTCGTGCGGGTTCTTATCGTCCTTCTGGCCGGCATTGCGCTCGCATCCGCGGCAGCCGGGTCTCAGACCGAAGATCCTCAGAAGAAACTCGAGGAAGCGGTCTGGCAGAAGCTCAAGAAGGAAAAGCTCGACGAGGAGGTCTCCGAGATTCAGGTCAAGGACTTCGTGGTGACCCTCCGAGGAAAGCCGAAGAACGCCTATTCCAAAATGAAAGCCATCGATGCGGCTCTGAGCGTCGAAGGAGTGGCCGAGGTCGAGAGCGATCTCGAGGTCGCCGAGCCGGAGAGCATGGAGGACTTCACCAAGGATCTGGTGAACGGAAGTGCTGACCTATCCTCACTACACCGTCTTCGACGACGTGACGTTCATGCTCGAAGACGAGGGAGCGGTGACTCTTGGGGGCTACGTCACCATGCCCTTCAAGAAGGACGAGCTCGAGGAGCGAGTGGGAAAGGTGCGCGGTGTGCGGGAGCTGAAGAGCCAGATCCACGTGCTTCCGGCCTCACCCTCGGACGACCAGCTGCGCGAGAACCTCTTCCAGCGGATCTACGGCTCCGAGATGTTCGTGGGCTACGCCCAGCAGGCGCACCCGCCGATCCACATCATCGTCGAGAGAGGCAACGTGACTCTGACCGGTGCGGTGCGCAGCAACGTGGAGAAGCGCCAGGCGGAATCGATCGTGCGGAGCACGTTTGGAGTGCTCCAGGTCACGAACCGTCTGGCGGTGAATCCTTAATCAGGGGTCGCCTCGCTCTTCGTCGGCTCGCCCCCGCTCCCGCTGGACGAGGCGCTCCGGGCGCCGTACTCCCCCGGGCGCCGAAGCGGCGTCACCCACCACTCTCACCCGTACCCGCAGCGAATTCCCTGGCAGATACGCGAGCGGAAGATCCTCCACGTCCACGACGCGGAGACTTTCGACCGAAGCGCCTCCCGAGACCGCTTTCTCCCGCGCGAGCGCGGTCGCGCGCTCGATGGCTTCCTCGCGCGAAACGCCGCTAAAAACCTGATCGACTTCCCCGCTCACCTGCGCGATGGCCGCGCCGACCGCGTTCGCGACTCCCTGGTGCGCGACGTGAACGACCTCGGAGATACCGCTCATGCTCTCGGGAACCAGAAACGCCCCTCCGCCGACCGCGATGAGCGGCTCGGGCGCCGCGTCCGTTTTCATCCGATTGACCGCCTCTTCGAGCATCGACGCCATGGTGGCCCGCGCCGCTTCGAGGCGATTCCCGTCGAGATGCTTCACCCGGGCCCGGTCGCCGAGATCGACGAGACCAAGACCCACCGCGACGTCCGTCGCCGTCGAGAGTGTCGCCTCCGAAGACCAGTGCTTTTTCCGTCAACCGAAATCCGACGCTTCGGGGACCCGACCGCGGCTCCCTCGACGAGACTTCCGCCCCCGAGCCCGATCGACAGGAGGTCCGGCATCCGGAACAGCGTCCGGACGCCTCCGACCTCGACCACGTTGTTGGCTTCGCGCGGAAAACCCGCCTTGAGCGACCCGACGTCGCTGGTCGTTCCCCCGACGTCGACCACCAGCGCGTCCTCGATGCCGGAGAGAAACGCGGCGCCCCGCATGCTGTTGGTCGGACCCGAAGCGAAGCTGAAGACCGGGAATCTTCTCGGCGACCTCCGCCCGCTGCACCGTTCCGTCGTTCTGGGTCAGAAAGAGGGGTGCTTCGATTCCGCTCTTCTCGAGCGACTCGACGAACGCGCGCGTGGTCCGGCGTGCGAGCTCGATGATGGCGGCGTTCAGGAGCGTCGCGTTCTCCCGACCGAGAAGACCGATGCGGCCCACGTCCTTCGAGAGAGTCACGTCGACCCCGTCGCACTCCTCCTCCAGGATCTCCCGGGCTCTCTCCTCGCAATCGGGCTTCAAAGGAGAGAACACGCTCGCGACCGCGACCGATTGGATTCCGCATCGCACGAATACGGCGGGCCGCCTCGCGCATCGCCCTCTCGTCGAAGGGCACGATAGGCCGGCCGTCGTATTCGTGGCCCCCCTCGATGGCGAAGACCTCGCCTCGCACGAGACTTCGGAGATCCTCCGGCCAATCCACGAACGGCGGAAGCGACGAGCTCGCGGGAAGTCCGATGCGGACCGCGGCCACCCGCGAGAGACGCCGCCTTTCGATCACGGCGTTTGTGAAATGCGTCGTGCCGATCATGACGGCGCGGACCGAGCCTCGAAGGTCCGGGCCACTTCGCGACGAGCATCCGAGACCGCCCGGACGATGCCCGACGTGACGTCCTCGGTGGTCGTGGTCTTCACCGAGGCCCGGACCTCCCGGCCCTCGATGAGGACCGCGTCGGTGTTGGTGCCTCCGACGTCGATTCCGATGGTGCTCACGCGAACACCGATCGGAAGTCCAGGTCGTAGCCGAACGCCCTCGGTCCCACGAGCTCGAGTCCTCTCTCGGTCGTGAGGAGCGAGGGCGCGGGAAGAACCGCGACCGTCACCCTCTGGCCGTACCGCAGCGCCTCGGTCCCCACCGCCTCTCCCGACACGCTATCGAGAACGCAGAGGATCTCCGGCACCATGGCCGTCACCTCGCCGTCGAGAGCGCCGACCGCGAACTCGTTCTGGAACTCGAGCCGGAAGACGTGGCCGCGATCGGTCATCGAGACCTTCGATCTCGGTGAAGCCCCGCAGAAAGCCCTCCGTCGTGCGGCGGTTCACGTCCTTCACCTTTCCCCGGAAAAGGGCGATCCCTTTCTCGGCCTCGAGGAGCGCTCGGATCGGATCGCTTTTCACCCGCCGCGCCTCGCGCACGACCTGCCCGAGCCGGATGGCTCGTGACGTGGTGTTTCGGGATGCCCCACTCCTTGACTTCCTTTCCGGTTCGGGGGGCCTTGCAGGTGGCGGCGACGGAGCCCACCTCGACGCAGGCCTTGCGGCTCAACCGCTCCATCCATTTCCAGCTCGCCGCCCGGGCCACGATGACCTCGTTGTCGCGAACGTCGGCGAGAGTCAGAGGAAACGGCGAGAGGCCGCCGATCGCGAAGCTCGTCATCTGGGCCTCGGGAAACGCTCGTCCCATCGCATCCGCATCGACGACGGGAAGACCCAGCACCGCGGCGGCGAGAAAGGGCTGGAGCGCGTTCGATCCACCGATCTCGACCGACATGATTCCGCGGAACGAGACGCCGAGATACGCTTCCATCATCTCTCACCGGCTTCGCCGCGACCTCGGGATCCTGCAAGCGTTCCTCACCCACCAGAGGCGCGCCCATGCTGGAGACGACGGCCACCCAGTCGTCGTCCGCGAGCTCCATCGGATCCAGAAGCTCGACCCTCACGCCCTTCTGGTAGAGCTCGCGCAAGTTGAGAAACGAGTGATAGGGATTCCCGCCTCCGCCTGCGCCGAGGATCCAGGCGCCGGTCGCGAGCGCCGAGATCTCTTCGAGATCGACTTCCTGTGCCTCATGGGAGGCGGGATCCTATCGCGCCGGCCGGACACTGTGCTAGCTTTCTCGATCGTGGCGAGAAAACGCGCCGCCTTCATCACCATCGGCCAGTCGCCGCGGCCCGACATCCTCGACGAGATGCGGCCCTGGTGGGACGGCGCGAGCCTCGACATCGAGGAGCACGGCGCGCTCGACGGCCTGAGCCGCGAGGAGATCGCCCGCGCCGCTCCGAAGGAATCGGAGGAAAGGCTCGTGTCCCGCCTTCACGATGGAACCGAAGTCCTCCTCGAAGCCGGATGGGCGCACCACCGCGTCGAGGATCTGGTCCGCGGCCTCGGCGACGGCGGAATCGACGTGTTCGTGATTCTCTGCACGGGTCACTTTCATGGCCTCGACGAGCTGGCCCCGAAAGGGATTCTCGTTCGCCGCCGGCCCGGTCGTCGATCACGGGCTCGCGGCGATCGCCGAGTCCGCGGCTTCGATCGGAGTGCTCCTCCCGAACGAAGGCCAGAAGGCGAGCTTTCGCTGCGAGCCCGCGGGGAACCGGCGCTTCGTCCTGAGCCACGCCTCGCCCTACTCGCGGCGACCGATGGGAGACGGCGGCCCGCGAGCTCGAAGAGATCCGATCTGGTGGTCATGCACTGCATGGGCTACACCGAGCCGATGCGCCGGAAGCTCGCGCAAAAAACGGGAAAGCCCGTGCTCCTCGCGCGGCGGATGGTCGCGGCCGCCGTCGCTCAGGTGCTGTAGCGGCTCCGCCTCTTTCGAGGACTCGAGGCGGACGCGGTCATTCGATCCAGAGGTCTCTCTCCACGTCCTGCCAGAACTCCATGGTCATGCGGTCGTGGATGAAGACTCCCTTGTAATAAGGATCGTTCTCCTTGTACTCCTGGTAAGGACCTTCGTAGTTCGCGCGCTTTTTCTTGTAGGCCTCGAACGCGGTGAGGTTCTCGTACTCCCAGATGACGACGTGCCGCCCCGACTGCTCACCGGAGACGTATTTGTTGAAATAGCGGACGCTCTTCCACTCCTGGAACAGCTCCCGGTGGTCGCGCACCCACGTGAGCCATTGGCGCATCGCTTGCTGGTGCTCCTTCTCTTTCCCCTCGACCACGAGCCAGCTTTCGACTTCGAAGATCGCCATGGTCATTCGCTCCCCTCGACCCGCCGCAGGTCGCCGATCTCGCTTCCGTACCGCGCGAGAATCCGGGAGAGCCGCTCCCGTTCCGGGTCGTTCGGGCGCGCGAGGACAGGCTTTGCTTTGAGCGCGACGACGGCAGCCATCGCTCGCGAGAGAAAGCTCCTTCGCGAGGCCACTGTCGAGAAGCCGAGTCGAGCGATGCGTCATGAATCCTCCTCGGGTCAGCGAGTCGCGGGCTAGTGTAGCCTCGTTGCAAATTCGAAGGGAGCGAGGCCCCGTCGTGGGGCCTTCCCCCCAATCGGGGCGCGTTTTTCCGGTCGAATTCGCTGGCACAAGTGTTGCACCTCTCACACGCAGCGGAGGTGCCGACGATGAACGCATACGTCGCTTCCATTCTTCTTTCAGCTCTTTCCCTCGCGCCCGCGGGGCCCAAGCTCGACCCCGCGCTTTCGGCCCAGGTCGAAGAGCGCGTCTCGGTCGTGCGGGACTGGGCCGCCGATCCGATACTGGTCCAGGCCGTTCGTGAGGCCAACGCGCACGAGCGTTCGATGAGCGAGGTCCAGAAGCTCAATCGCGAATGGGAAGAGGCGACGGGGGTGACGCCGTTCATGCGCTCGCTCATCGATCACCCGGCGGCGCGCCGGCTCAAGGAACTGCGAAGCTCGAGCCCGGAGATCCAGGAGGCGTTCCTGACGGACGCGATCGGCGCGAATGTCGCCATCACCAACAAGACCTCCGACTTTCTACCAGGGGGACGAGCCGCAGTACCTCGAGGCCTTCAATCGCGGCAAAGGCGGCGTCCACATCGGAGAGCTTTCTCTCGACGAGAGCATCCAAACGTATTCGATCCATGTCGGTGTGCCGGTCCTCGACGAGGGAAAGCCCATCGGTGTCCTGCTCGCCGCGGTGAACGTGGAAAAGCTCAAGAGCAAGTAGCGCTGACCCGGCCCGCGGGCCGGATCCCCTGGAAGTCGTAAGCAAGCAGCCATAGTCCGCGATCTAAGTTAGGATTTCGCCCCGTGCGAAGCGAGAAGATGGGCGGAATTCTCTTCATGGTCTTCGGGATCGCCTCTTTCGCCGCCGCGGATGCCATCGGCAAATGGGTGGTTTCCGAGTACTCCGTCTTTCAGGTCCTTCTGGTTCGGAGCGTCGTCCGCGGTGGGGCTGCTTCTCGCGCTCGCCCCATTCCTCGGCGGCCGTTGCAGTCGCGCGAACTCGCCAGCCCGGGGCGCACCTGGGGCGGGCGTTGTGCAGCACGCTCGCCTTTCTTTTCTTCTTCGCGTCCGTGCGATACCTCCCGCTCGCGGACGCGGTCGCCGTCGAGTTCGGCGGCCCTTTCCTGGTGGTGGCTCTCTCCGTTCCGATTCTGGGAGAGCGCGTCGATCGGGGACGATGGCTCGCGGTCGTGGTCGGTTTCATCGGGATGATTCTCATCGTTCAGCCCGAAGCGAAGGGAATCCGGCCCGAGGCGCTCCTGATCATCGCCTCGAGCGCCTGCTATGCGTTCATGATGGTCTTGACCCGGTGGATGGCGAGACGCAGCGGAGGGGTCGGAGCGCACCTTCACGTTCCTCGATCTACACCTTGTCGTTTCAGCTGCTGGTGGGCCTGGCCGGAGCTCTCTTCCTCTGGAAGGAAATGACCGGTTTCGATTTCGCTCTCACGCTCGCGATGGGCCTCTTCGCGCTCGGAGGTCAGCTCGGCGTCACCGCCGCGTTTCAGAGAGCGCCGGCATCGGTCGTAGCGCCCTTCGAGTACACCGCGCTCGTGTGGGCGACGTTCTTCGGGCTCTTCATCTACGGCGATTTCCCCAAGCCGGCGGTCTGGCTCGGAGTCGCGATCATCGTGGGCGCGGGTCTCTACACGCTCCGCCGGGAGAGCGCTACTCCGTAAGCCAGTCCTCGATGAGCCTTCGAGCGATGGAGATCGTGGAGGGGAGCTCGACTCCCTCGCGTCTGACGCACTTCGTCGCGGGTGAACCACCGCGCGTCCTCGAGCTCGTCCGGCGCGAAGACGAATCTCGCGCGTCGTCGCCCGCGCTGTCGAAGCCCAGCATGAGCGAGCTCGGAAACGGCCAGGGTTGGGACGAGTGGTAGTGGACGTCGTCGATCTCGACCGACGTCTCTTCGAAGACTTCCCGCCTCACCGCTTCTTCGAGGCTTTCTCCGGGCTCGACGAACCCCGCGAGCGTCGAGTAGACCCGCGAAGGCCAGACGGACTGCCTTCCGAGAAGTGCCCGTCTCCCCGTCCGTCACCAGCATGATGACCGCCGGGTCGGTTCGAGGAAAATGCTGTTCGCGGCAGCGCGTCACTGGAGCAGACGCGGATGTGGCCTCCCTGAGTGGACGCTAGTCTCGCTTCCGCACGAGCCCGCAGAAGCGAGTTCCTCCGGTGCCAGCTCAAGATTCCGGACGCGTAGGCGAGAAGAGCGCCATCCGATTGGGAAACGAGAGGAGCGACTTCGCGAAGTCCGAGGACGCGCGTGAACCGGAGAGAGACCCAGAGTCTCCGCCGGTTCCTCGACCGGCGACAGGTCGACGGCGAAAAACGCCGCGCCGCCGGACGTTCCAAGGAGCACCCGGGACGTCGCGGTAGGACTCGAGCTCGCCGGCGCCGAGGAGCACGGACGTCGTCACCTCTTCCCGCAGCACGAGGTGCTTCGACCTCCAAACGGGAACGACGAGGGTATCCGGGACGGCCCCAGGCTTCTTCGAGTCTTTCGGGGCTCGAGCGCAGGGCGGGCGCGCGATCGAGCTCGAGCCCGCTGAGAAAGTTCGAGCGCTTCACCGCCTCAAGAGCGGGTAGAACTGCGTGAAGACGTTGTCCGTCTGCGGCGTGTTTCGCGTGGCAGTCGAAGCACTGCGACTTGCGGAAGGGCTCCGCCTTGGCCAGCAAGATTCGAGCCGTCGCGCATGAAGCTCACGTAGCCCCAGCCTTCCGGGAATCGCTCCTTGTCCTTGATGGCGGCGGAGAATCCGGTGAGCTTGTCGCCGTAGAACCCACCGGTCAGCTCCGACTTCGGCTCCTTCGTCCCGGCGCTATAGACCTCCATCGCGAGGATGGTCTTCTCCGGAAACTGCGCCGGTCTTCGTGAACGTGTCATAGGCTTCCGGCTGAATGTAGACGTTGTGGAAGCTTCCCGGTCCCTCATCGTTTCCGCCCTTCGCCCATGTAGCGAAGTCCGAGAGACGTTCCCACGAAGACCCACTTTCGGTAGCCCTCGGGCCGCAGAACGTTTCCCGCGCCGTCATATGCCGGTACGGTCATCTTGTCGGCGAAGCCGGCGCCCCATCCCAGCGCGGCGAGAGCGCCCGCGAACAGCCAAAGCCAGTGCTTGCTCATTGGCTCAAGATACGTCGGGGTGGCTCGCCCGCGCAATTACCGGGGATTTCGAGCTCGAAGCGACTCGAAACATTCCGCTCGCGGAAAGCACGACGTGACAGGCGTACATCATGTAGGCGTTTCCGAGGAGGCGTCCGGCGAGGAGCGCCGTAACCGCCGCGATCACCCCAATCCAGTTCAGGACGTTGATGGTGAGGTGCAGGACCAGGATGATGGTCGCGACCTCGAGGATCGTCGACAGCGTGACGGATCGCGTCGCGCGTCCGAAGACGAGGATCGCCCGCTGGTAGGCGAGCTGCATCGAGAGAATCGGGATGGTGGAGAAGATCCTGAGAGGAAGCACGGCGAAATCCGAGAGCTCCGGACTCAGGCCCGAAACGTCGCGGAACCAGACGTGGACCAACGGTGTGAACGCGATGAGCCCGAGTCCGGCGGTCGCGACCACGCCCACCACGACGGCGAAGGTCGACACCCGGCGGAAATTCTCGCGCGTGCCGTCGAGAAGCGCGATCGCGGCCTCCTGATACGAAAGTCCGATGCTGCGAAAGAGGAACGTGAGCGACGTGATGACCGGGAGAACCGCGAGGGAATCGATGGCGTGACGGCTCCCTCCAAGAAAGAAGATCATCATCGGCTGCACGCCGAGGGCGATGAGCGAAGTCAGAGCGAGCGGGACGTAGAAATCGGCGATTCGGCGCAGGGTGAGCCCCTCCGACGCGCCTTCCGCCGACATCCTTTCGATTCGCTCTTCCACACCCCACGCCATGAACCGGGTGCCGATGGCTTCGACCACGACGCCGACCGAGAGCGCTCCCGCTCCCACCAGCGCCCCGGGGAGATCGAACCAGCGGTAGAGAGCGATCGCGGCGCCGCTCATCCCCATCACGCGGATGACCGTCCCCATGGCCACGCGTCTCGTGAGGTCCTGGCGGATCAAAATGCCCTGGTAGAACCGGCGATACCCGATGGCCGCCGGCCAGGGGACGAGGAGCAGGAGAGCCCGGTGCGTGAGCTCCGCGATCGAGGCGGGAAGGCCGATGAGATCGGAGGCGATCCAGTCGAATACCGCCGGGATCAGGCCGACGAGAATGACCAGGGTTACCGCGAGGTTCAACGTGAAGCTGAAGTTGCGCAGCTTGTGGTACGAGTCGAGGTCCTTCACCAGCGCCGTCGAAGCGCTCAGGATCATGATGATGGGAGCCTCCGCGATGGTCGCGAAGGAGAACGCGACGCCGTAGGCCGCGAGATTGATGATGGGATCCGGAAGCCGCGCGATGACCGCGGCGAGGAACGGTCCCTCGATCGACATCATGAGCCACGTCGCCGCGAGAGGAAACCAGAGGCGGAAGATCCGGGTGTAGCTCAGGGAAGCGCCTCTTTCCGGGATCCCTGCGGCGACAGGCGAAATGCGCCCGCGATGCCATCGGCAACGGCGAGCCCGTCGAGAGTCGGGCGGATCCACGCGCCATCGCGAATCAGAAGAGCTTCCTCGACGCTTCTTTCGACGAGCGCGCGGTTGAGCTCGAGAAGGTCCACGCCAAAGCGTTCTTCGACGGCCCGAAGGTCGAGCCCCTCGCGCGTGCGGAGCCTCAGCATCACGGTCTCGAGCAGAAGATCCTCATCGGAAAGCTGCTCGCTTCCCGCCATCGGGACTTCTCCGAGGCGAAGCCTCCGCGCCCAGTCGAAGAACGAGCGCTCGTTCCACGTCCGCGTGCGGCCGTCGAAGGAGTGCGCTCCGGGTCCGATCCCGAGGTAGGGAGCGTGGACCCAGTACTTCTGATTGTGCCGCGAGCGATGCTCCGGCGACCGCGCGAAGTTCGAGACTTCGTAGGCGCCGTAGCCCACGCCTTCGAGGAGTCCGATGAACGAGTCGAAAGAGCGCGGCCTGCGCCGTCGTCCGGCAGCTCTTCGAAGGACCCTTCCTTTTTCCGGCGACCGAAGAGCGTCTTCTCGTGAACGGTGAGCTGATAGCAGGAGAGGTGATCGGGCTCGAGAGCGGCGACAGCATTCCAGATCCCTTTCGGAGCCCGTCTTCCGTCTGACCGGGAAGACCGTAAATCAAGTCGACCGAAACGGTGTCGAACCCGGCTTCCCTCGAGAGCGATACCGCGCGCGCGGCCTGCGCCGGGCTGTGGCCCCGTCCGAGGAAAGCGAGCGATTCCGCATCGAGCGACTGGACGCCGAGGCTCAGCACCGAGATGCCCGCTTCCCGGAAGCCGGCGAGCGAGCTCTCGTGGATGTGCTCGGGATTGGCCTCGAGGAAGACTCGGCAATCCGGCTCGAAGCCATCCTCCGGCTTCTGAGCGTTTCGATGGCGCGGCGAAGCGCCGGAGCGGGAAGGAGGCTCGGCGTTCCGCCACCGAAGTAGAGCGTATCGAAGCGAGACGCGGGGGTCCCTCGGAGCGAGACCTCGGTCAAGAGGAGATCGACGTATCGGGAGAGGCGGGCCTCGGTGCCGACGTTGACCGCGAAATCACAGTAGGGACAGAGCGCTTCGCAGAACGGGACGTGGACGTAGAGCCCCGGTTGAGGATGTTCAGGACTCATCCGACTTCAGGACGGCGATGAACGCGGCCTGAGGGATCTCGACCGCGCCCACCATCTTCATCCGCTTCTTGCCTTCCTTCTGCTTTTCGAGGAGCTTTCGCTTGCGCGTGATGTCTCCCCCGTAGCACTTGGCGGTCACGTCCTTGCGGAACGGGTTGATGGTGGTGCGGGCGATGATCTTGGCGCCGATGGCGCCCTGGATGGCGATTCGGAACTGCTGGCGGGGTATGGTCTCGGCGAGCTTCTCGCAGTAGTGCATGGCGCGGAGTCGCGCCTTGTCCTCGTGCACCAGCTGCGAGAGCGCGTCCACCTTCTCCCCGTTCACGAGAATGTCGACCTTCGCGATCTTCGTTTCGCGGTAGTCGAGGATCTCGTAGTCGAAGGAACCGTATCCCTGGGTCAGCGTCTTCAGCCGATCGTAGAAGTCGAAGAGGACTTCCGCGAGCGGAAGCTCGGACGTCAGCTCCACCCGTTTCTGCGCCAGGTAGTGAAACGTCGAGTTCTCGCCGCGGCGCTCGCGGCAGAGGTCCATGATCGGGCCGAGGTATCGCTCCGGCATCATGATCGATGCCTTGATGAAGGGCTCTTCCGCCTTGGCGATTCGCGAGGGGTCGGGAAAGAGACTCGGGTTGTCGACTTCCTTCACTTCCCCGTCCTCGAGAGTCACCCGGTAGCGGACCGAGGGGGCCGAGAGAAGGAGAGCGAGGCCGTATTCGCGCTCGAGCCGCTCCTGAACCACGTCGAGATGGAGGAGTCCGAGAAAACCGCACCGAAATCCGAACCCGAGGGCGGAGGAGGAGTCCTTCTCGTAGATGATCGCCGGGTCGTTGAGGGCGAGCTTCTCGAGTGCCTTCGAGAGGTCCTCGTAGTCGTCCGTCGAGATCGGGTAGATGGAGGAGAACACCACCGGCTTCGCTTCCTTGTAACCGGGAAGAGGCGAAGCAGCGGGACGCTCCGCGTCGGTGATGGTGTCGCCCATGGCGATATCACGAATGGCCTTGATGTTGGCGATGACGTAGCCGACCGCGCCCGCGACCAGCTCCTTCGTCTTCACCCGTTTGAGCTGGAGGAGGCCGACCTCTTCCACCTCGTACTCTTTGCCGGTGTGCATCAACCGGATTCGATCGCCCGCGGCGACGTGGCCATCCCTCACCCGAACGAGAGCGACGACACCGCGGTAGGAGTCGTACTGGCCGTCGAAGATGAGCGCTTTCAGCGGCGCTTCGGGATCTCCGGTGGGCGGAGGAAGCTTCCGGACGATGGCCTCGAGGAGCTCGTCGATTCCGGTGCCGAGCTTCGCGGAGACCGGTATGGCCTCATAGGGGTCGAGCCCGAGGTCGGAGTCGATCTCCTCGCGGATACGATCGACGTCGGCCGCGGGAAGGTCGATCTTGTTGATGACCGGAAGGAGCGTGAGGTTGTACTCCATCGCCACGTAGAGATTGGCGAGGGTCTGGGCTTCGACGCCCTGGGAGGCGTCGACCAGGATGAGAGCGCCATCGCAGGACATCAGCGAACGGCGAACCTCGTGGGAGAAGTCCACGTGCCCCGGCGTGTCGATGAGGTTCAACTGATACTGTTTGCCGTCGTTCGCGTTGTAGAGGAGGGTGACCGAGTTGCTCTTGATGGTGATCCCGCGCTCGCGCTCGATATCCATCGAATCCAGGATCTGATCGCGGAACTCGCGATCGGCAACGCCTCCGCATCTCTGGATGAGGCGGTCGGCGAGCGTGGACTTGCCGTGGTCGATGTGCGCGATGATGCAGAAGTTGCGAACGAGTTCGGAAGACATGGACTTGCCTGGCTAAACGCACTAGTTTAGCACAGCGAAATCGCGTATAACCCGTGCGGTGTTGACCAGGAGGTACTCATGGACCACGTACTCGGTAAGTTCTCGCCCAGATCTACGCGCTCTTGCGCATCGTCGCCGGGCTTCTCTTCGTCCAGCACGGCGCTCAGAAACTATTCGGCGCGCTGGGAGGAGAGGCGGTCGAGCTCGTCTCACGCGCGGGCCTTGCCGGCGTCATCGAGCTGGTCGGGGGACTCCTGATCGCCGCCGGACTCTTCGCGAGCCTCGCCGCATTCATTTCGAGCGGTGAAATGGCGGCGGCCTACTTCATTGCGCATGCCGGAAACGGCCTCTTCCCCATCCAGAACCGGGGCGAGCTCGCGGTGCTCTATTGCTTCGTCTTCCTTTATATAGCTGCCCGCGGCTCCGGTATTTGGAGCGTGGACGCGGCAAGGAAAGGCAAACGCTGAACGCTTTTTCGAGGGGGACTCCCCCCAACTGCAGCAGCGCTCGTCTCGCAGATTGAAACGCGTTCCGCTGTCCATATCGGGACACCCTCGGATGTAACTCAACGAAAACACGTTCGGGCAAGCGACTTCCGGGCGGGGCCGCGGCATGCCCATTGCAGTACAGGACGACGTATCGGAGGCCTTACTGCAATGAACAACATCGCCCGGAACGTTCGCACCGCGTTTCCCTGGATTGCCGGCGCGATCGTGCTTGCCACCGGCGCGCTGGCCGCTTCCGCCGAGATGTCCGATCCGGTGCGGCAAAGCGATATGTTCAAGCGAATCTTCTCGTACGACAAAGATCTGCGCGGGAGCCCCAAGATCGTCGTGATCATCGTGGGCGAGACCCGCGGCGGCACCGAAGTGGACAAGGTGGCGTCGGTGTTCCGCGACAAGGGTTTCTTCCCTGCCGTCATCACCGCGGGGATCTCTCCGAGGACCTCGCTTCGACTCTGACTCCGCAATCGGCGGTGCTCTACGTGATGCCCGGCATCCCCTACGATACCGTCAAAGACTTCGCGGAAAAGATGGGCTTCCTTTCCATCTCCGGCGTGAGCACGCTCGCGGAAGCCGGACATGTGGCGGTCAGTGTGGGCGTGCAGGGTGGAAAGCCGGAGATCGTGGTCAACATGCCTCGCCTCACGACGGAACGGCACGAGCTTTCCTCGGAGCTCCTGAACTCTGGCCCGGGTCATTCGCTGACCAAAGCCCGGCGATCGGCTAGAATCCCTTCGAACCGGGAGGGATTGCATGCGCAGATTCATTATCGAGCGGGAAATTCCCGCCATCGGAAGCGCTGATCGGGAAGCTCTCCGCGCCGCAGCCAAGAAATCGAACGCCGCCCTCGCGGAGCTCGCTCCCGACGTCCAGTGGATCGAATCCTACGTGGCCGGAGACAAGACGTTCTGCGTCTACCTCGCGAAGGACGAATCGTTCATCCACAAGCATGCGAAGTTGAGCGGATTTCCGGCCAACAAGGTAACGGAGATCAGGAAGATGATCGACCCGACCACCGAGGCTCCGGGCTGATCGCTTACTTCCTCGCGCGCGGCGTGAGCTTCGTTTCCACGCGCTCACTCCCGCGGAGGTAGACCACGGTCACCGGCTCTCCGATCTTCACCAGGTCGAGGGCGTAGGTGTAGTCGTAGATGTTCTCGATCTTGCGGCCGGCGAACTCCACGATGACGTCGCCGCCGCGGAGACCCGCTTCCTCCGCGGGACCGCCTTCGATGACGCCGCTCAGAAGAAGTCCCTTGACCTCGGTCGCGTAGTCCGGGATGGTGCCGGTGAAAACCCGTACCGTGTCCCGGCTCCCTCCCGACTGGGTCGCGCGAGCGACTTTGATGAAAGCCGGCTTCTCGGGAAGGGTCGCGAGCTTCTGCGCGAGCAGCAGATCCGAACTCGACCACTCTCTCCAGGTCCTCGTAGTTGATGAGCTCGGCGCGATCGCCGGGGCGGTGGTACTCAGAATGACTCCCGGTGAAGAAATTGAGGCTCGGCACTTCGGCCTGGTTGAAGCTCGTGACGTCCGTCGGTAGATAAGGGTCGTCGCTGACCTGAACGTCGAATCCGACCACGACGTTCGCCTCTTCGATGAGGCGAGGCCACACGGAGCTCGTTCCCGCCGCCTGCAGCACCAGCTTGTTGTCGCGCATCCGGCCCACCATGTCGAAGTTGAGATACGCGGCAAGCTCTCCGGGAGCTATCGCGCCGGCTCGCACGAACTCCGATGAGCCGAGGAGGCCGAGCTCCTCCCCCGACCAGAACGCGAACGCGTAAGGGGTCTTTCTCGCGAGGCTCCTCAGCCTCTCGGCGATGGCGAGCACGGCGGCGACCCCGGAAGCGTTGTCGTCGGCGCCGTGATGAATCTGACCCTTTTCGTCTTTCCCCGCGAGAGAGTTCCCATCGTTTCCGCGACCGAGGTGATCGTAGTGCGCGCCGAGAAGAATGGTTCGGCGCGTCGAGCCATCCGCCGCCGGAAAATAGCCCACGACGTTTTCCGCCGTGCCCGTCTCTTTTTCGAGCCGGACGTTCAGAGCGACTTCGACCCCGGGGATGTCGAACCCGGTCACGTGGGGGTTCGCGGTATCGAGCGCTTTTTGCGCGTCCTCGAGCGACTTCCCCTCGACTCGCCCGATGAGCTTCTCCGCAACCTCTCCGCGAATCGCCGCCGCGACGATGCCCGATCCACGCCACGGCGCTGTCGAAGCTCATTTCCACGAGCTCTCCCGCGTTCGGGGAGCGCGGACCGGAGACGAGCAAGAGCCCCTTAGCGCCGCGCTCGCGCGCGTTCATGGCCTTGAAGCGAAGCCCGGAATAGCGCGCGAGAATGCGCCTTCGTTTCGACCGACGCGTCCTCGGGAAAATATCGCAGCACGAGGACGATTTTGTCCTTCACGTCGAGCCCGAAATAGCTGTCGTAGCCGAAGCCCTGGCTCTCGGGAACCGTGATGCCGTAGCCGGCGAAGACCACCCCGCCCGAGACCTCCCCGTTGTCGGAGAACGAGAGGCCGCGGACCGACTCCGTGGCTGTCGCCTCTCCGGCGACCGAGAGCGTCGTGCCCCGATCGCTGACACCGGAAGTGAATTCGAAGGGAATGCGGAACGAGTCTCGACCGGGAAGCGGACGAGCTCCCATCCGCTCGAGCTCCTTGATGATGTAGTCCGACGCCCGGCGCGCGCCGTCGGTACCCGTGAGGCGGCCTTCCATCTCGTCCGATGCGAGCGACACCACATGGGTCCTCACGTCCCGCGGCTCTTCGCTCGCGAGAACCGTCAACAGCAGAACGGCGCCTGCCAGTGGCCTCATGGGGTCTTCCGCTCCGTAGTGGTTCGCAGTGGCGCGGCCTTCAGCGCTTCGACGGCTTTCTCGTGGCTCCATTGAGCGAGGTAGATTCGTCCCCCACCACCGGAGCCGCGGTTCGACGTCCACGACAATTGCTCCCCGTCCGGCGAGGGCACGGGAAGTCCGTCGAAGCCGTCGGTAGACGTGACGCGCACCGGCTCCTTCTCCGCGACGTCCACCAGATAGATTTCGAAGTTCTCGAAGCCGAGCTTGTTCGACGCGAACAGGAGGTATTCGCCGGACGGATGGACGTACGGCGCCCAGCTCATCGAGGAGAATTCGGTGATCCTCCGGACATCGGTGCCGTCCGGCTTCATGGAATAGACATCGGCGATGAGCCCTTCCTCGTCGAAGCGTCGAAAGATGATGCGCTCGCCGTCGGGAAAGAAGAACGGACCACCGTCGTATCCAGGCGTTCGCGTGATGCGGGTCGCTCCCGAGCCGTCGGCGCGCATGATGTAGATCTCCGCGAAGTAGGCGGGGTTGGTCTCGAGGATTTTCTTCTCCTTCGAGTCGAGCTTCCGGTTGTAGGCGTCCCGCATCGAGGAGAACACGATCCAGTTGCCGTCCGGCGAAAAGCTCGCTTCCGCGTCATATCCGAGCGCCTCGGTGAGACGCTCGAGCGCTCCCGAGGATGCGCGGTACAGATACAACTCCATCTGGGCGTCGTAGTCCCAGGCGTAGCGCCGCTCTTTCCCCGCGGCTCGGAGATCGAGCTCGGCCTTCTGCTGCTTCTCGGCGTCCGGATCGTGGTGGGTCGACGCGAAGAGCACATTCCCGGTGTGGCCCTGGAAGAAGGCGCAGGTGGTCTTCCCCTTCCCTGGAGAGAATCGCTTCGTGTCTCCCGTCGTGAGGTCGAGCTCGTAGATCTGATAGAACGGGTTGCCCGGTTCTCTCTCGCTCTGGAATACCATCCGCTTTCCGTCGGCGAAAAATACCCTTCGCCCGCGCGCCGGCCCTCGACGGTCAACCGCCGGGCGCGCGACAGAAAGTCCTTCTCGGTGTACGCGGCCTCCCCTCCGATCCCGTGGTGGGCGAAAAACAGAATCGCGGCGAAAACGGTCCGTTTCATTCCCGCCATTGTAAGATGCGGGGCGCGAATGGGCTACAGAAGCTTGAGGGAAGCCCTTCTGGACCTCGAGCGCCACCGCCGTCTCCTGCGGGTGCGCGAAGAAGTCGATCCGCATCTGGAGATGGCGGAGA
The DNA here is from genome assembly GCA_963820855.1 of uncultured Acidobacteriota bacterium. GTDB lineage: Bacteria > Acidobacteriota > Vicinamibacteria > Marinacidobacterales > SMYC01 > DAISKN01. The sequence goes on along the minus strand of CAWGBY010000021.1, from coordinate 249,922 downwards.
TTCAGCGGCGCGCCTACCTCTCCGAAGCGCCGGCGCTTCTCTACGAGAACGTCAAGGGCTCTCCGCTTCCAGGCGGTCTCGAACCTCTTCGGAACTCTCGACCGCGCGCGCTTCCTCTTCCGCGATTCGCTCGACCCCGTGAAGACGAATCGTCCGCATCAAGGCCGATCCGCGGGAACGCGTGGAGGAGCCCGCGCGGGCTCGCTTCCGCACCCTGGACCGCTCTGCGCTCGCTTCCGAAGTCTGTCGCTTCGGGACCCGTGCTCTCGAACCGCGGCGCCATCGACGATCTTCCACGCATCCAGAGCTGGCCCGACGACGGCGGCCCTTTCATCACCCTTCCCCAGGTCTACACGGAGCATCCCGACGGCGGGGGCGCTGAAGTCGAACCTCGGGATGTATCGCGTGCAGCTCTCGGGCAACCGCTACGAGAAGAAAGAAGTCGGGCTTCACTACCAGATTCATCGAGGGATCGGCGTCCATCACGCCGCGGCGGTTCGACGCGGCGAGCCGCTCCGAGTGAGCGTCTTCGTCGGTGGTCCGCCCGCCCATACACTCGCCGCGGTCATGCCGCTTCCCGAAGGACTGACCGAGCTCCTCTTCGCGGGGATGCTCAACCGGCGGCGGTTTCGTCTCGCCCACCGCGACGGCTTCGCGATCGCCTCGGAAGCGGACTTCGTCATCACCGGCCGCATCGATCCGACCCGAACGCTTGCCCGAGGGGCCTTTCGGCGATCACCTCGGGTACTACAGCCTCGCTCACGAGTTTCCCGTTCTCGAGGTCGAGTCTGTCTACCATCGCGATGACGCGGTCTGGCCCTTCACCGTCGTAGGGAGGCCTCCCCAGGAGGACACCACGTTCGGAAAGCTCATTCACGAGCTGACCGAGCCGATGGTTCCCGTCACGCTCCCCGGCGTGAAGGCCCTCCACGCGGTCGACGCCGCGGGAGTCCATCCTCTGCTTCTCGCGATCGGAAGCGAGCGCTACGTTCCTTATGGGCCTTATGAAGAGCGCGAGCCGCGCGAGATCCTCACCTGCGCGAACGCCATTCTCGGGTTCGGCCAGGCCTCGCTCGCGAAGTACCTCTTCATCGTCGCCGGAGAGGACGATCCAGGTCTCGACGTGAACGACATCGAGGCCGTCTTCCGCCACCTCTTGTCCCGGGTCGATTTCCGGCGCGACCTCCACTTCCAGACGCGCACCACGATCGACACGCTCGACTACTCGGGCACCGGATTGAACTCCGGCTCGAAACTGGTGGTGGCCGCGGCCGGTCGGGTGACGCGTGAGCTTTCGATGACTCCGCCTTCCGATCTCGGGGCTTCCGGCTCTTCCCGGCGTGCTCGTGCTCGAGACGGCCGCGTTCCCCGGGTATTCGCGCGTCGAAGCGGAAATGGACGAACTGACCCGGCGTCTCGCGCAAAAGGACCTGGCCGGGTTCCCGCTGATCGTCCTCGCGGACGACGCGAGGTTCACCGCGAGTCATCTCCGGAACTTCCTTTGGGTCACCTTCACTCGATCCAATCCCTCGCACGACGTTCACGGCGTAGGAAGCTTCGTCGAGCACAAACACTGGGGCTGCACCGGGTCCTTGGTCATCGATGCGCGACTGAAGCCGCATCACGCCCCCCCGCTTCTCGAGGATCCCGGAATCACGAAACGGGTCGACCGCCTTGCCGCGAAAGGCGGAAGCCTCCATGGAGTACTGAAATGAGGACCGGCACGCGCCGCGATTTTCTTCTCGGCTTCGCCGCCCTGCTGCCCGCTGCGATCGCCTGCCGAAGCCGCGGGGATCTTCCTCTCGGTCAGTTCGAGCCTCGGAGCATGCTCCACGTTCCCGAGAGCAAAGTCGCCGTGGCCCGGTTTCCCGCGATCGATTTTCACAGCCATCTCAGCTGGTCGGCGGTGGGCCTCGGACCCGAGCCGTACGGCGAGCGCATGAACCTCCTCGCGTCCGTCACGTTCCCTTCTCGATGTCATGGACCGGCGAAACCTTGCCACGATGGTGAATCTCACCGGCGGCGTGGGAGAGGGTCTCGACTCGGTGCTCGCGGCGCTCGATCGGGCCGCACCCAGGACGTTTTCTCACGTTCACCGAGCCTTCGTGGAATGCATTCACGCGCTCCGACTTCCCGACGTTCCAGGCGGAGCAGATCGAAAAGGCGCATCGCATGGGGGCGAGAGGGCTGAAGCTGACGAAGAACCTGGGCCTCTACCTCCGCGAGCGAGTCACGGAAGGCGCGCTCGTCGCGGTCGACGACCCCCGCTTCGACCCGATGTGGGAAACGGTTGGCGGGACTCGGAATGCCGGTCGCCATTCACGTATCCGATCCAGACGCGTTCTTCCTTCCGACGGACCGCTTCAACGAGCGCTACGAAGAGCTTTCGAACCATCCGGACTGGTCCTTTCACGGGAAGGACTTTCCGTCGAAGGATTCCCTTCTCGAGGCTCGGAATCGAGTCTTCGAACGGCACCCGCGCACTCAGTTCGTCGCGCTCCACGTGGGAAACCGCTCGGAGGACCTCGGCTACGTCGCCTCCTGCCTCGACCGCTATCCGAACATGCACGTCGAGATCGGCGCGCGCATCGGAGAGATCGGACGCCAGCCGCGGGCGGCGAAGCGGTTCTTCGAGCGATACCAGGATCGAATCCTCTTCGGCACGGACGCCGTTCCGGCGCCTCTCGGACTCGAGACACCGCAACAGATTTTCGGCGACGCGCTCTACGAGATTTACTTCCGCTTCCTCGAGACCGCGGACGAGCACTTCGACTACGCCCCGGCGCCAGTGCCGCCTCAAGGACGGTGGAAGATCTACGGACTGGAGCTGGAAGAAGCGATCCTGAAGAAGGTCTACCGCGACAACGCCGCTCGAATTCTAGGACTCGGATGAGAAGCTATTTCCCACGTGCGCTGGGAAAGAGGAGCGAGACGATGAAGCGCAGCTGGCTCGCCGCGGGCCGCCGCGGATTGACAGTGGGCCGACTCGAACGTACGCTGCGGCCGCCATGGGCCCCGACGCACGTTTCGCAGAGAAAATTGATTCTCCGCCAACATCCTCTGCGAAGACTGTCCTCGCTCTCATTGTCGTGGCCGTCGCCTACTACCTGGCCTGTCGCGTCGGGTTCGTCCTTCGATTCTCCCCCGCGACGACCTCGGTGCTATGGCCTCCGAACTCGATCCTCACCGCATCGTTGTTGCTCCTTCCCAAGGACCGCTGGCTCGCCTGTCTCCTGTTCGTTCTCCCCGCGCACCTTCTGGTCGAGGTCCAGGCCGGTTTTCCTCTCACGCTCGCGCTCGCTCTCTATGTGACCAATTGCGGGGAAGCGCTCCTCGCGGCGTCCATCTTGCGCGGTCTCAGCGACGCGCCCGTTCGTTTCGATTCGCTCAACAGAGTGCTGGTCCTGATCGCTGGAGCGGTCGTGATTGCGCCTCTCGTGAGCACGTTCGTCGACGCCGCGGCCGTAGCCCACTTTCGCGGGGAACCCTATTGGACGGTCTGGGAGCGGCGCCTGCCATCGAACGCGCTCGCGGGCCTCACCGTCGTTCCTTCGGCCGTCAGTCTCGCGAGCGTGGGGTGGGCGTGGATCCGGCGCGCTCCCCGGCGAAGAAAAGGGGGAAGCGGCGCTCCTCGCTCTGACGCTCTTCGCCGTAGGAAACGTCGTCTTCACCGGTCCCACCGAGGGGCAGATCGATCTTCCCGGCGCTCCCTATACTTCCCTGAGCTTCCTCCTGCCGCTCCTTCTCTGGTCGGCGGTCCGATTCGGAGTGGCGGGGGCCAGCTTGTCCCTGCTGGCAACGGTCGTGCTGGCGTCCTGGGCCGCGACTCAGGGCTTGCACCCGCTCGGGAACCTGCCCGCGGCGAACAGCGTGTTCGCGATGCAGGTGTTCCTCTTGATCATCGGCATCCCGCTGACCTGCGTCGCCGCGCTCGCCGAGGAAAATCGCCGCGTCGAGCGCGCCCTCCGTGAAAACCTCGCGTTCGAAAGGATGCTGTCGGAGATTTCGGGAACGTTCATCCACACCGGAAGCGACCGTCTGGATACCGCCTTCGAGAGCGCTCTCGCCCGCCTCGGCGAATCGCTGCGGTTGGACCGAATCGTTCTTTCCGGAGTCGAAGCGAAGCAAAGAGTGGTCCTGGAGCGCGAGCGCCGATTCAGGGTCGCGGGGCGAGCCCGTTCTCGTCGAGCCGCTCGTCATGAACGGCGTCCGGCTGGGCGATCTTCCGTGCTGACCAAAAGCTCTGGACAGCCTCCCGCGGATCTCGCCCCGCAGTTGCGGCTCGTCGCGGCGGTGCTCGCGAACGCGCTCGCGCGCGACCGCGCAGAGCGAGAAGCCAGGCGAAACCGGGACGAATTGGCGCATTCGCTGCGGGTCTCGACGATTGGGGTGATGGCAAGCTCACTCGCGCACGAGCTGAACCAGCCGCTCGGCGCGATCATGGCCAATGCCGAGACCGCGCTCGAGCGGGTCCGGGAGGGTTCGGCCAGCCGCGAAGAGCTTCTCGAGATTCTGACGGACATCGTCGATGACGACCAGCGCGCGGGCGACGTCATCGCCCGGATCCGGAGCATGCTCGAGAAAGGGGATAGCCGGCACCTTCCTTTCGACGTCAATCAGGCGGTACGGGACGCCGCGCATCTTCTCAGAGGCGACACCCTCGCCCACGGAGTGACGCTTCGATTCCACCTCGACCCTGGAACGACGCTGGTACTCGGCGACCGCGTTCAGATTCAACAAGTGTTGGTGAACCTCATTCTCAACGCGTTCGAAACCTCGGAGGCGGTGCCGGTAAAAAATGAAGTCCTGGTGCGGACTGCCATCGTGGAGAACGCGGTCGAGGTCACCGTCGAGGATTTCGGGCCGGGACTCCCGGACGGGTTCGAGGCGCGCATCTTCGAGCCGTTTCACAGCACGAAAGCGAATGGAATGGGAATGGGCCTCTCGATATCGCGCTCCATCGTCGAAGCGCACGGAGGTCGCCTTCGCGCGTCGAACCGCCCGGCGGGCGGCGCCGTCTTTACCTTCTCGCTCGCGGTCCTTCCCCCGCTTGAACCAAAGTCTAATTCCCAAACGTTGCCAGATTCGTAGAAGATCCGTTCGCTTGGAGGATTGTCCATGAAGCTCAAAGCGATTTCTGTCCTCGTCTTCGTCTTCACGGTGCTGGCCGGTCTTTCGCCATTTCTCGGAGCTCAGTCGAGCGCGCCTCTTCCGTCCTGGAACGAAGGTCCGACGAAAGCGGCCATTGTGAAGTTCGTTTCGGACGTCACTACGCAAGGGTCCTCTTCGTTCGTCGAGCCTGCCGAGCGGATCGCCGTCTTCGACAACGACGGCACCCTGTGGACGGAGCAGCCCCTCTACAACCAGGTGGCGTTCGTGCTGGATCGTGTGAAGGAGCTCGCTCCGACCCATCCGGACTGGAAGACGACCCAACCGTTCAAGGCGGTCCTCGATAACGACATCAAGGCCCTCATGGCGCAAGGCGAGAAGGGGTTGATGGAGCTGATGGCGGTGACCCATAGCGGAATGAGCTCCGATGAGTTCCGTCGCATCGTCAGCGACTGGATAGCGAAGTCCAAGCACCCGAAGTTCGGCCGCCCGTACACCGAAGTCGTCTACCAGCCCATGCTCGAAGTGCTCGCCTACCTCCGCGCGAACGGGTTCAAGACCTTCATCGTTTCTGGAGGCGGTGTCGATTTCATGCGTCCCTGGACGGAGCGAGTCTACGGTATCCCTCCCGAGCAGGTCGTGGGAAGCATGGGCAAGCTCGAGCTCCAGATGCGCGACGGGAAGCCCGTCCTGATGAAGCTTCCTCAGGTGGACCACATCGACGACGGACCCGGAAAGCCTGTCGGTATCCAGAAATTCATCGGACGCCGTCCGATTGCGGCGTTCGGCAACTCTGACGGCGACCTCCAGATGCTGCAATACGTCGCCGCCGGGACAGGACCACGACTAGCCCTGATCGTGCACCACACCGACGCGGAGCGGGAGTGGGCCTACGATTGGCAGTCGAGTATTGGAAAGCTCGACAAGGCTCTCGACGAGGCAAAGGCAAAGAGCTGGGTCCTCGTGGACATGAAGCGGGACTGGAAGAAGGTGTTCGCGTTCCAATGAGTGCGACGCCCCGCTACACGAATTGCTGGGCCCGTGCAGTCATGCTCACGCTTGGGCTCTTTCCTGTCGTGTCCGCACTCCCGAGGCGGGCGTCGCGCGGCTGTCGACTCTTCCCAGAGCGAGAGCCATGAGCGTGAGGTCGGCGAGTGAGCCTGCCGCCATCTTCTGCATGATTCGCGCGCGATGTACCTTGATCGTCGCCTCCGTGATTCCGAGATCGAACGCGGTCTGTTTGTTCAATTGACCGGTGACGACGTGGTCGAGGACTTCCCGCTCGCGGAGTGTGAGTAACTCGTATCGATTCCGCAGGCTCGAGAGCTCGCGACGCTCGACCAGGGTCTGACGGCTTCTGTCGAGCGCGGTCCGGACCGCGGCTTGAAGTACGCTCTTGCGCACCGGCTTCTCGAGAAAATCGACGGCGCCTACTTTCATCGCTCGCGTGGCAAGAGGTATTCCGCCGAACCCCGTGAGGAATACGACGGGGGGCGGCGTTCCCTCCTCTTGCAGTCGTTGGTACAGGTCGATTCCGGAGGTACCGGAAAGGCGCACGTCGAGCAGCAGGCATGTCGGCCGTGAAGGCATAGCGAACTTCAGAAACGCTCCGCCAGAATCAAAAACTTCGACGTCGTAGCCTTCGAGACGAAACTGGCGCTGCAGCTGCCGCCGCATGGACGGGTCGTCATCCACGATACAAACGAGCGGCCGATTGAGGAAATCGTCGCTCGAGGTTCCATCCCGCATCATTCTTCCGGCGGCTCCTCCCGCGATAGCGAGCGCGCTAAAGAGGGGCGGTCGTGGAGACGTTTCGGCGTGGGAGAAAGCGGTTCCGCGCCTTTTCTAGGAGATGCCCCGCAACATGCGGCATTTTACCCGCGCCAGTGGGGGATCTGCAAAGTGAAGTCTGTGAATTGTCAGTAAATTTCGAGAACCCCCGATGTCAAAAGTGCGGAGTTTCTGCCGAGCGAAGCTCCTCCAGGGCCAGTAACCTCCATCGCGGGCGGCGAGTGAAATCACCCGCCGCCCGCCGACCGTCGCTCCCCATTCCACGTCGGTGATTACCCGCCGGCCGAGGCCCTTTCGCCGGGCGGTCGATGTTCGGGGTCTGATACCCCATGAGCCCGTGCGAGTAGCAGCTCAGGTCGAGATACCGATATCGTCACCCCATATGACAAGTATGTTGGGTTTATCCGTCTTTGCCACCAGGATTACTCCTCTTCCCGTGCAGCCACGATCTCACCACGCGATTGATCGGGCCGCGCATCAGCAGATATGGAACGAACGCGAGAACGAGGACGACGATGACCAGCTCACCGGGATAGATCCATCGGAAGAGCTTGAGCTGGTAAATCCCGTCCATGACGACGCCGAGCACGATGATTCGGAGGACGCGCTTCCAACCTTCCCGCAAAAGCCGATCTCGCTCGCCAGGATCCGTGAAGATGGTCCAAAGGTACGGGGGGCGTCCCTCCTTGGCATCCTTGATTCCGTCCAGTGTGGCAAAAAGCATCGCCATGGTGGGCTGAAGCAGGACGCGGAAATTCATCGGACCTGTCGGCCGAGCGATGAGATCCGACCAGAAGCGAGTGAGAAAATCCTCCATTACAGTAACGTCCTCACCAGGAGCCTATTGGTCTCTCACCCGCGGGGCAATTAGCCTTTGGTCGTACGGCTCACTTCACCATCTCGATGTCGCCAGGCTTCCACGTCTTGTCGAAGAACGGCTCGAGCGGACCGTAGAAACGAAAAAGCGCGAACCAGCCTTTGCCGGGCGTTGTCTGGATCCAGCTCCTGGAATCGATCCCGGAATCCTTCGGCGCCGGCCCGAAGTCGATGTCAATGGAGCCATCGGCACCCGTGACAGGTTTGGTGTACGTGCTCACCGACGGGAACGGCTGACCGCTGCGCAAGATCGAGCGGCTATCGGCGTCATAGGCGACGACCGACCAGAAGTTCTTCGCCGGGATGTTCGCCGGAATGTGAAGCCGATAGCGCTTGCCGCCGTCGAGGAAATCCCCGCTCGCGTCGCGTGGCGTCCACAGATATTGCGAGCCCGTACCCACATGCTTCTCGACCATTGCCGGCGACATACCAATCGCGATATAGGCGAAGCTGGAGCGACGGTCCGTGTTGACATAGCCTTGCGAGTCCCAACTCGCCGAACCGCCGACGAACGCCCACTCCCAGGCTCGATCCGCGTAGACGAGGCGCGCCGGGTCGTCGGAATCGAAGGAGTTGGTGCGCGCAATCGCCGCTGCGAATTCGGGCCGCGTCGCTGAATCTGCATGATCCACCACCGATTGCCTTCCATCGGCCGGCACCACCAGCACGATTGGCTCGGCCGTGAGGTCGACGGTTGGCCAGCGAATACAGCGTGTCCACGTTCATCCCGACAATCTTGTTGTTCTTGGCGTCGGGGAACTCGCGGTGGTTGTCAAACCGGTTGAACGGCGCCCGCCCGCCTTCGGCTTTGGCGACGTTCGGCTGCACCTCCGCCTGGATACCGATGTAGACGGCGGCAGACCGAAGATGTAGCCTTCCTGCGCGATGGACTTGGCTTCGTCGGGAGAGATGGACGCCGTTGCCGTTGATTCTGTCGAAACTGCGTTGCCATCAAGACTCCCTTCGACTTCACTTCGCTCCTGCGCCGTGACGCACGATGAAACTTCCGTCCCGTTCAGAATCCAGTTCGACCGGTTCCGCCAGCGCTTCCGGCATGAGTCCGTCTCGACTTCGGAACTCCATTCGCGATCGATCGGTGACAGCTCTGCCGATCCTTTCTGCCGCGGCGGGAACTCTTTGAAGCTCTCGAGCCACTGGTGAACGATCGCCTGCGCGGCGTACTGAAACGGGACGTGCTCGACGAACCAGTCGTTGTACTTGAAGCTCTCCTCGCCGCGTTCGAACGGATCGGAGCGCAGGTCGAACATCTTGGGGATGCGCAGCATCGACAGCGGCTCGCGCCAGACATCGAGGCCCTTGCTGCGCTGTTCGGCGAACACGACCTTGTATTGCTGCACGCGCAAGCGCCATCAGGTCGCCGTCGTCGCTCCAGTAGACGAAGCCCTTACGCGGCGATTCCTTTTCCTTGCCCGACAGGAAGGGCAGCAGGTTGAAGCCATCGAGATGCACCTTGAACGTGGTGTCGCCGATCTGGTAGCCCTTCTTGAGTCTTCTCGACGATGTCGGGCTCACCGGCGGCCGCCGCGAACGTCGGCAGGAAGTCCGTGAGCGACACAGATCTCGTTGATCGACCCGTCCCGGCTTGATGACGCCAGGCCACCGCATGACGCAGGGGACGCGCCAGCCGCCCTCCCAGTTGGTGTCCTTCTCGCCGCGGAACGGCGTCGCGCCGCCGTCCGGCCACGACAGCACTTCGGCGCCGTTGTCCGTGGTGAAGACGACGATGGTGTTGTCGGCGACGCCGAGATCGTCGAGCTTCTCGAGAAGCTGGCCGACGAGGCCGTCGAGCTCGACCATCCCGTCCGGGTAGAGGCCATGACCGGTCTTGCCCACCGATGACGGCTTCAGATGCGTGAACACGTGCATGCGCGTCGGGTTGAAGTAGCAGAGCCACGGCACGCTTTCTTTGGTCTTGCGCTCCATGAAGTCGAGCGCGGAGGCTCAGGAACTCCTCGTCCACCGTCTCCATCCGCTTCCTGGTGAGCGGACCGGTGTTCTCGATGGTCTGCCTGCCGACTTTTCCGAACACCGGATCGACGGTCGAATCGTCCTTGTCGGTCGCCTTGCACTTCATGACGCCGCGCGGTCCGAACTTCTTTCGGAAGTTCGGGTCTTTCGGGTAGTCGGCGTACTCGGGCTCTTCCTCGGCGTTCAGGTGATAGAGATTGCCGAAGAACTCGTCGAAGCCATGCACCGTGGGCAGGTGCTCGTTGCGATCGCCCAGGTGGTTCTTGCCGAACTGGCCGGTCGCGTACCCGAGGCTCTTGAGGACCTGCGCGATCGTCGGGATCCTCGGCCTTGAGGCCCAGCGTGGCGCCGGGCATGCCGACTTTGGTGAGGCCAGTGCGGATCGGCTGCTGGCCGGTGAGGAAGGCCGCACGGCCGGCGGTGCAGCTTTGCTGGCCGTAGAAGTCGGTGAACATCGCGCCGTCCCTGGCAATGCGATCGATGTTCGGCGTGCGGTACCCCATGAGGCCGTGGTTGTAGCAGCTGACATTGAACCAGCCGATGTCGTCGGCCATTATGAAGAGAATGTTGGGTTTATCCGTTTTTGCCATGCCATTTACTCCTATTCACGAACATGGAACGTGAGGCCTACGACGAGCTGGGTGCATCCCGAACAGTCGTGTCCAGGCGCGTCAGACAGTCCCCATGCGCATGCGGACGGTCCTGCACCCGAAGCCTATTGGTCCTCCGACCTACGGGCAATTAGCCTTTGGTCGTACGGAAGACGATTTGCCCGGAACCTGAAGGGCAATTAGTCTGCGGTAGGTCGGCGAGGGCTCGAGCGGAGACGAAATTGACGGCAAGGTTGGACACCTCCTTCATGAAACCAAAGTCTAATAGTCCTCGAAGTACTCGACTGGCTAAGACTACGTATTTGGGGAGCACCGCTATGAGCAGCCCTGAGCCATTGGTTGGCGAACCGCAGGAGACTCCCGGACTTCCCCCCTTCCCCGACATGATCTGGGTTCCAGGGGGCACCTTCCGCATGGGCTCGGACAAGCACTATGCGGAGGAGCGGCCGGTCCATCGCGTGAGCGTCGATGGCTTCTGGATAGACCGCTACCCCGTGACCAACGAGCGATTCGCCCGCTTCGTGAAGGCGACGAATCATCGGACGTTCGCGGAGATTCCTCCGGATCCCGCTCAGTATCCGGGCGCGAAGCCGGACATGTTGTATGCGGGCTCGCTCGTTTTCGTGCAGCCGGCAGGTCCCGTGGATTTGCGGAACATCGCGAACTGGTGGAGGTTCATGCCCAAGGCCGACTGGCGGCATCCGTACGGGCCGAAGAGCTCGATCGAGGGACTCGACCGACATCCCGTCGTGCACGTTACGTTCGGTGATGCCGAGACCTTCGCGCGCTGGGAGGGGAAAGACCTTCCGACGGAAGCCGAGTGGGAGTTCGCCGCGCGAGGCGGCCTCGACGGCGCCTCCTACGCCTGGGGCGACGAGTTCGTGCCCGACGAGAGGCACAGGGCCAACACCTGGCAAGGCGACTTCCCATGGCAGCACCTCTGCCGCGACGGCTACGAGGGGACCTCACCGGTCGACGCCTTCCCGCCCAACGGATACGGGCTCCACGACATGATTGGCAACGTGTGGGAGTGGACGACCGATTGGTACGTTGCCAAGCATCCGCAGGAGGAAGCGAAGGCCTGCTGCATTCCTCACAACCCGCGGGGTCCTCGTAAGGAGGAGAGCTACGATCGGCGACTCCCGCGGATCGAGATCCCTCGCAAAGTGCTGAAAGGCGGCTCGCACCTCTGCGCTCCCAACTATTGCCGCCGTTATCGTCCCGCCGCGCGCTTCCCGGAGCCGGTGGACACCTCGACCTGCCACGTGGGTTTCCGCTGCATCGTCCGCTCCGCCAGCGGGTCCTGACGTGGAAGCGCTGTTCAAAGCGTTCGCTGACCAGGCCGCGCTCGCGATCGAGGTCGTCGCCGTGCTCGTCGTTTTCTACGGATCCGTCGAAGCGTTCGTGAAGCTCCTGCGCGTAGTCGTCACTCCCGGCGCGACCCATGGGGAGCGGAAAGCGATCTGGCGGCGGTTCGGTATGTGGCTTCTTCTCGGACTCGAGTTCGAGCTCGCTTCCGACATCATCGCGAGCGTGGTGGCCCCCACATGGGACGACCTGGGGAAGCTGGGGGCAATTGCAGTGATTCGGACCTTCCTCAACTATTTCCTCGAAAGGGACCTCGAGGCCGACCGAGGCGTCGGCGGACGTTCCTCGACGAGAGGCCGTTCCAAGCTAGGGGCTGACATGAGCAGCGCCGAGACTCCCCTCTCCGACGCCACGAAGTTGGCGGTCGAACGCACGCGCCTCGCTCACGAACGTACCCTGATGGCCTGGGTACGCACGTCGACGTCTCTCATCTCGTTCGGCTTTACCATCCACAAGTTCTTCGAATACCTGCGTGAGAGCGGACAGTCGCGCAGCGCGACGCTCTTCGGACCGCGTGAGTTCGCGTTGACCATGATCGGCATCGGCATCACCGTGCTCGTGCTGGCGACGATCGAGCACCGGATCCGCCTCAAGGAGTTGCGGACCCAGTATCGCGAGGTTCCCTACTCGCTCGCGACGTTCCTCGCGGCTCTGATCTCGTTCCTCGGCGTGGTCGGGTTCCTGTCGGTGTCTTTCCGCCGAGTAAGATCACGACCGCAACGCGCGGCCGATCGCTTCCAGGAGCGCGTCGCGACGGAGCGGTTTGTGGAGCACGTCGATGGCGCCCGAGGCCAGGGCCTCGTCGCGAACGTCATCCTTCGAGTAAGCGGTGATGAAGACAATCGGCGGGGCGCACCCCTGCGAGCGCAGTCGCCGCTGCAGATCGAGCCCGCTCATCGCCGCCATGCGGATATCCAGGACCAGGCAGTGCGGCTGCGACGCCGAATAGCGCTCGCAATACGCGGCGGCGCTTTCGAGGGCCTCGACCTGGTACCCGGCCGCCTCGAGAAGACGACGGAGCGCGCGCCGGACGGAGAAGTCGTCATCGACGACGCAGATGACCGGGTTTTCGACCAACGGAATCCCCGAGTCGGATTGTACGAAAGTGTCCCGGGAGTGGAATGCGACGAAAGTCGTACGCCCTTCGAACAGGGAGACGCGTTCAGCGATTGAGGTCCGCTTTGACTCGCTCGGCGGCTTCCATCACTCGAAGCAGGTTCCCGCCGAGGATCTTCTCGATGTCTTCTTCGCGGTAGCCCTTCGAGAGCAGCGCCTCCGTCAGCCGCGGGAGCTTCGAAACGTCGTCCATCCCGAGAGGCATCGAGGCGCCGTCGAAGTCCGACCCCAGGCCGACGTGATCGGGACCGACGAGCTTCACGACGTGATCGATATGCTCGACGATCTTCTGCCAACTCACCTGCGGAAGCTCCCCCTTCTCCATCGCCTCGCGGTCGAGGCGCTCGGTCTCCCGGATTTCGCAGGCGGTGTTCTCGCCGCAGAGTGTCTCGAACCTCGTGTCGAGGTCCTGCACGCGCTGGCCCTGGGCCTCCTTACTCGCCCTCGCTTCCTCGCTCAAGAAAGTGATCTCGTAGTTGATCTGGATCACTCCGCCCTTCGCCGCGAGCGCCTGGATCATGTCGTCGCTCATGTTGCGGGCATGGCCGCTGATCGCGCGGCACGAGGAATGAGACGCCATGAGCGGCGCCTTCGACACTTCGAGCGTGTCGTAGAACGTCTTGTCGGCGACGTGGGAGATATCGACCATCACCCCCAGTCGATTCAGCTCTCGCACCACGTCCTTTCCAAACTCGGTCAGCCCGTTGTGGGCGGGAACATCGGTCGAGGAGTCCGCCCAGTGGTTATTGTGGAAGTGAGTCAGCGTGAGATACCGGACACCGAGCTCGGCGTACATGCGCAGGACGCCGAGGTCGTCATCGATCATGTGGCCGCCTTCCATTCCCATGAGCGCGGCGATTTTTCCCTCTTGCTGGGCCCGACGAACTTCGCCCGCCGTGGTCGCGAGCACGAGGTCCTGGGGATGGCGGCGCACCTGCTCGCGCACGGCATCGATCTGCCGGAGAGACCGCTTCACGACGTCGGGGCCGGACAGAGTCGACGGCATCCATATCGAGAAGAAGACGGCGTCGAGTCCACCTTCGCGCATCCGGGGGATGTCGACGTGCCCCTCCTTTGCCCTCGCTTCGAGGTCGAACCCCTCGTAGATCATCTGCTGCGTGGTGTCCGCATGGGTGTCGAGAACGAGGGCGCGGCGGTGGAGATCCGACGCGCGATCCTGCGCTGCCGCGAGGAGGAACGCGAACAAGTAGGCTGGTGCTCATGGCCGGAGAGACTAGTCGGGATGACGCTTCCGCGCAACGGTGCTATCGTCGCCGGCATGATCCTCACGCTCCTTTTCGTGCTTCAATGGCCTCTCGACGACCGCCTCCTCGCCGTCGAGGATGCCCGCGACGACGCGGCGCCCCTCGTCGAAGCGCTCGAGGGAGCGCACGCCCAGCAAGCAATACGCGCCCTCGGGCGTTTCGAGCGTCCCGAGCTCGCGTCCTCGATCGCGCGTTTCCTCTCGTCCGCAGAGCCCGACCTTCGAATGGAGGCCGCGACCGCGCTCGCACAAATGAAGGCCGACACTCCCCTCTCGCCGTTTCTCGAAAAGGAGCGCGACCCGCGAGTCAGAGCGGTGCTCTACGAGTCGATCGGACGGCTCCCGCAGGGTACGGAGGAGATGCTCCTTCCAGGCCTTCTCGAAGAGGACGGAGCCCGCCTCGGCGCGATGAAAGGTCTCGAGTCGCTCTATCGAGTACGAGAGGCCACGCCGAGCGAATCCGCGCTCGCGGCAATCCGCAAAGCGACGCGCGAGTCGCGCTCGTCCGCCGTACGTCAGCTCGGCCTTCTCGCGCTCAACCGCGCGGGAGATCGCGATCGCGAAACCCTGGAGAGCGCCTTCAGGGATTCCGATCCCCTGGTTCGCCGGCTGGCCGTCGCGGGGTTGAAAGAGTGGCGAGACGATCCGTCTCCTCTCGTCCGCTACGAAGCGCTCCGAGTGGACGGGAGCTGCGCCCGCGCGGAGGCTGCCCTACAGGACCCGAGCGAGCACGTCGTCCTTCTCGCAATCGACGTCCTGGGAAACGGTTGCGGGTCGGCGCCGCTCGAACGGATCCTGGGGGCGAACGCCGGATGGCGCCGCCCGGCGCGCGCTCTCGTTTCCCTCGCGAAGGTCGCCCCGGACGCCGCTCGCCGCGAGCTTCCGCGGTTCGTTTCCCATCCGGTGTGGCAAGCGAGGACGTATGCGGCGCGGGCCGCGAAGGAGCTCGGCGAGGACGGCGCCCTCGAGAAGCTACGCTCCGACCGGCACCCGAATGTCGTCGCGGAAGCTCTTCGGACTCCGGAGGAAGCCCTGGCCGCCCTCGCGAACGACGACTACGGCCTCCTGATGACAGCGCTCGAGATTCTGAAAGGAAAGACGAGCGCGTCGGCGGCGCCAACCCTCCTGAAAACCCTGTCGCGCGTCAGCACGCGCAAGGAAGCGACCTCCCGAGACCCGCGACAACGACTTCTCGAGAGACTCCACGAGACCGAAGGGGTCCGGCTCCAGGGGCAGCTCGAGTACCTTCTCTCCGACTTCGACCCGGTCATCGCCGCCCAGGCGGCCGAGATTCTTTCCAAGGAGACCGGGCGAAAGGTGAGCCCCAAAACGAAGCGTTTCGCGGCCGACCCCCTGCCCACACGCGATTTTCTCCTTGGCCTCGAGGGCGCGCGGGCGACTATAAAGATGAAGGAAGCGGGAAGCTTCACGATCGAGCTCCTGCCCGACGTGGCGCCTCTGACCGCGGCGCGGTTCGCGAAACTGGCCGAGTCCGGCTACTACACGCGGGCTCACCTTCCACCGCATCGTTCCCAACTTCGTCATCCAGGGCGGAAGCCCCGGCGCCAACGAGTACGTGGGGACTCCGGGCTATCTCCGCGACGAAGTCTCGGCGCTTTCCCACCTCCGCGGCACCCTCGGCATCTCCACTCGCGGACGCGATACCGGCGACAGCCAGATCTTCGTGAACCTCATCGACAACTTCCGGCTCGACCACAACTACACGGTATTCGCTCGCGTGATCGAAGGGATGGAGATCGTCGACACGATCCAGGAGGGAGACGTCTTCGAGGAAGTCGTCATCGCGAGGCGCTGATTCGCGCCTCGCGATGATCGGCTCTCGGATCAGAGCGACTTGAGGTACTCGACGAGATCTCGTTTCTGGTCCGCCGTCAGACCGAGTTTGCGTACCCGGTCGTAGTGCGCCACGACGTCCGCGAGCGTTGCCGCGCTCCCGTCATGAAAGTACGGCGGGTGCTGCCAGAGCCCGCGAAGAGGGGTGGTCCGGTACGCCTTGTTTACCGTTCGCGCCGCGTACGCGCCGTCGACACCCGTCTCCGCCGGCGGATGTAACTTCCCGTCGTTGTTATCGGTGCCGCTCCCGCCGACGTGGCAGCTCGAGCATGCCCCGTCGAAAACGGCGCGTCCACGTTCCGCGACCGCTTTGTCGAAGCTTCCCGCCGGAGGCGGTGGGGCCGGCAAGCTGTGCTGGTAGGCGCGCAGCGCCGCGAGCTTCGGGCTCACCTGGTCCGGCGAATGCTTTACGTCGATCCCTAGCTTGGGATCCGAGAAGTTGCCTTGCCCGCCCATCTGGGTGACGGCCACGTAGGCATTCCAATAAGAGATCGGCCCTTCCGCTGTGTATGTTTCGTTCTTGACCTTGGCCAACCCGTAGGCGGGCGGGAGGACCAGCGGAGTGTTCTTCCCGTCGATGTTGTACCGAGGGTCGTATTTCCCGGGACCCCACGATTCGTAGACCGCCTTCTTGTCCGCCGAAAGCGCGGGCGAGAGGGCGACGATAGCGCCGACGTTCAAATCCCGATTGGGCCAGCCGTCCTTGCGCCGGCCGATGCCGGGCATGACGGAGTCGTCTACGGTCGAGTGGCAAAGCGCGCAGGTGATGCCCAGGCGCTCGATATGGTTGTTCGCGTCCACCGTTGCCTTCAGACCGACCACGGCGTTCATCTTGAGGAGCTCTACCGTCGTCGCGGGACTCTTGAGATCGACCTTTTCCAGGATCCCGGGGGGCAGCACCTCGGCGTCGACTTTGAGCCCGACCTTGAGCGCGGTCGTCGGGTCCACGTTCTTCTCGACCACCTCGTTCAGGTGGAGCGTATCGGTCCACAATTGCTCGTCACCAAACGTCTCGAAGCGGAAGATACGCTGCCCTTCGGCAACGTCCTCGGCTGACTCTCCCTCCGTCGACGGACGATTCTCCGCCGCGGCTTTCTCGCTCTCCTTCGCAACGATCTCCTTCGATTCGCAGCCGGCAAGCGCTGCGCCTACGATCGAAGCGACGAATGCGATGGCAAAGAAGGATAAGTCCGCCGCTCCCCTTTTCTGGTTACCCATTGTCGTCTCCTCTCTTGTGACGGGCCGACGTACCGTCGCATCTTCCCGGCCAGTCCCACGGAAAGACGTGAGGTGAACCAGGTTGAGGACCGATGTTAGTGGGCGAGTGACGACAAGGGCATAAGGGGTTCTGCCGAGTTCGGGCGTTTCGGAACTCGCCTCCTCCCTAGGGTAGAAACCGGACCTGGGCCAAGGTTCTTTGGCTCGAGCTCGTCGTGACCGTCAGGCCTTCAGGCCGCTTCCCGCATCCAGTGAAGCGCCTTGTCCATTTCTTTCGCCATCCGCTCGCGAGGGAAATGGCACCGCCGACCGTGGCCCGGAAGAAGCCATTCGAACGAGTACGGCAAGAGCTTCTCGCTCGAACGAACCAGGGTCGCCCAGTCGTACCAGCACGCGCTGCGAAAGGCGTAGATGTGGCCGCGGCTCTCGCTCCAGGCGAGATGGTCGCCGGTGAAGAGAAACTCGCTCCGGTGGAGTAGACAGGCGGAGCCCCGGGTGTGGCCGGGTGTCGGGATTACCAGAAGATCGGAGTCGAGCGCCACGGGGTCCTCGCCCCGGATGGGTCGCTCGATGCCTCGGGTTCCGTGTCCCAGATCCCGCTCGTGCATCACCCGGTCGCAACCGAAGTGTTCCCGGAATTTCTGATGATCGGCGACGTCATCGCGATGGGTGAGGAACATGAGCGCGACGCCCCCGAGATCCTCGAGGCGCCGGACCAGCGGACGTGTGAAACGAGGCGAGTCCACGAGCACGTTCCCGCGACTCCCGCGCGATGAAATAGCTCGCCGCTCCGAAGCTCGACTCGCTGTGAAAGCCGGCGTGGAACACGTTGTCGTGAACGCGATCGGGGAAAGCCTCGATGGCCTCCGCCATGTCGTGCTTGACCCCCGTCCCGATCGACCCCGTCGGGCACGAGACCAGCGCCATGAGGGCCCGCTTTCGCGCCGCGGCGGTTTCCGGCTGATGGTGGACGCTCGCCTGGTCCTCCCGCTCGGTGAAGGTCTCGAGGCGCCATCCATCGGCAGGTATCGCAGTCGATGCAGCTCGAATCCACGAAGAAGTCCCCGGGAACGTTGTGAGAGAGACGCTTCGCGGGTTGCGCCATGGCTTTCTGCTCGCCCGCTTGTCAGTATAGCGCTCGCTTCTCGCGCGCTTCGATCGGATACAATAGCCGCCGGACCCGCATCCGAGAGGGGGTCGGGCCAATTCATGTCGCTTCTCTCCTGGGTCGCGGACGTTCGTCATCTTTCGCGAGTGGTGCTCCTGGCAGGGATTTACTTCCTGCTGGCGGACGCCGCCCTGGCGCCGCAGCTCTTCGAAGGGGATCTCGGAAAAGTCATCTGGCCCGCGAGCGGCTTCGCCCTCGCCTGTCTTCTCCTCTACGGACTCGATCTCTGGCCGGGTGTCGCTCTCGGAGCCTTCCTCGCGAGCCAGACGACATCCGGGGAAATCCTCTACTCGCTGACCACCGCCGCCGGGAACACGCTCGAAGCCGTCACCGCGGCGCTCCTGCTCCGACGGGTCACGAGCTTCGACCTTCGCATGGAACGCGCTCGAGACGTCGTCGCGCTCCTCATCTGCGGCGGCGCCGTCGGAGCCTGCGTGAGCGCTCTCTTCGGAACCCTCGGCCTGCACCTCACCGACATGGCGCCAGTCGATGCGCTTCCGCGAATCGGATGGAAATGGTCGCTCGGCCACGCGATGGGAGTCGTGGTGGTCACGCCCTTCGTCCTGACGGTGCGCTCCTGGTTCCCATCCCGGCGGCACCCCGGTTCGTGCTCCGAAGCGTCAGTCTTGTTCCTGCTCTTGTTCGGCGTCGGCGCCATCGCCTTCTGGGGCGGCGCCGGGTTCCTCCGCGAGTACGATCTCGAGTATCTCCCGTTCCCGCTCCTGGTGTGGGCCGCGTTCCGCTTCGGGGTGCACGGCGCGGCTTCGGCGAACCTCATCACTTCCGGAATGGCGGTCTGGGGAACCGCCGCGGGCTGGGCTCCCTTCGCCTCGGGCTCCTCGAGCGAGGATCTCCTCCTCACCTGGAGCTTCGTGAACGTGAGTGCTGTGACGACGCTCCTCCTGGCTGCGGTGGTGACGGAAGGCCGAAGGGCCGAAGAGGAGCGGCACAAGAGCGAGGAAAGATTCCGCACGCTCATCGAGCAGGCGGCGGACGGTATTTTCTCGACGGATCGAGACGGACGGGTGTCCGAGGCCAATAGCCGCGGCTACGACATGCTGGGACTCGAGCGGGATGCCGTCCTCGGCCGGAGCCTTTCCGATCTCGCCGCGCCTCGGGATCGGGACCGGGTCCGCGGGCTGGTTTCCGAGCTTCCTCCGGGAGAAGCGGCGATCTCTTCGTGGCACGTGGCTCGAGAGGGCGGCAGGGACACGTTCCCTGCCGAGGTGAGCATCAAGCGGCTCCAGGACGGCCGCATCCAGGCCTTCGTGCGGGACGTGACCGAGCGGCTCGCTCTCGAGGAGCAGCTCAGCCAGTCGCAGAAGATGGAAGCGGTGGGACTCCTGGCCGGCGGCATCGCCCACGACTTCAACAACCTTCTCACCGCGATCATCGGTCACAGCGACTTCGCCCTGACGAGGCTCCCCCAGGACCACAAAGTCCGGGGCGACATCGAGCAAGTGGCCAAGGCGGCGGGCCGCGCCGCCGATCTGACGCGGAAGCTCCTGGCCTTCGCCCGAAAGCAGCTGGTGGAGCCGAAGCTCGTGAGCATTCCCGATCTCGCCTTCAACATCGAGCCCATGCTGAAGCGCGTCCTGGGCGAGCACATCGAGCTCGTCATTCGGAGCGAAGGCGAGCCGTGGATGGTGAAAGTAGACCCGGGACAGCTCGAGCAGGTGATCCTCAACATCACCATCAACGCGCGCGACGCGATGCCGGGGGGCGGCCGGCTCGAGATCGATTGCACGGAACGTCCATTGGAGCGGGAACGACACGTGCGAGAGGTCGCCGGGCGCCTACGCCACCCTCTCCGCCAGGGACACCGGCGTCGGAATGGACGCCGAGACGTTGTCGCGGGTCTTCGAGCCCTTCTACACCACCAAAGACCGGAGCCAGGGGACCGGCCTCGGGCTCGCCGTCTCGTACGGAATCGTGAAGCAGGCGGGCGGCTACCTCTGGGCGACCAGCGAGCCGGGCGAGGGAAGCACGTTCCGGATCTTTCTTCCCCGCGCGGCCGACGTCGCCGCGTCGGTCCACGAGACCGAGTCCGTCGCGCCCTCGACGCAGGAGGAGGACGGCACAAAGAGCGGGGGGGAGACCATTCTTCTCATCGAAGACGAGCCATTGGTGCGAGACCTGGCGCTCGAGGTGCTGACATCGAGAAGCTATCGAGTGCTCACCGCGCGGGACGGAGAAGAAGCGCTGACCATCGCCCGATCGCATCCGGCGGAAATCCATCTCACCGTGACCGACGTCGTGCTCCCGGCGATGAGCGGTAAGGAAGTCGCCCGGCGCCTCCGCGAGACGCGCCCGAGGCTCAAAGTCCTGTTCATGTCGGGCTACGCCGAAGAACAGGTGGTCCACCGCGGTGTGGTGGAAGAGGACGTGGCCTTTCTCGCGAAGCCTTTCACTCCCGCGACGCTCAGCGAGAAGGTTCGTCTCGTGCTGCGAGGGATGAAGGTGCTCGATCGAGCCTGATCAGAACATTCCGCGCAGGATTCGCAGCAGGATGAGCAGGATCATCGGCGAGAAGTCCAGTCCGCCGGCCGGAGGAATGAGCTTTCTGATCGGCGCCAGGACCGGCTCGGTGAGCGCGCGGCTGATCCGAGCCGCCGGATTGTCCGGTGATAGCTGAAACCAGCTCAAGACCACCGCGATGAAAACGATGACGGTGTAGAGATCGATCACTTGCGCCAGGAAATGCGCCTGCTCCACGGCGCAAATCCTACCATGGCGGCTCGGAGGTCGACGTTCGCACCCTGCTACAATCGGATCATGGACTCGCAATCGGTCGGAGGTGCTTCAACCCGATGGCGATGGCCTCTCGTCGTGGCGCTCCTCGGTCTCGGGTTCCTGGCCCTTGCTGTCCTACGTCTTTCACCGCGCTCAGCGTCTTCCCGGCGAGCTCCTCGAAGGCGGCCGAAGCATAGCGAACGAGCTCCGCTCGGTCGCGGCGGCGTTCAAGACCGGAACCATCACCACCACTTTCGTCAGCTACGCGACTGAGGTGAGCGGAGGCCAGAAGCTCCAGTTCGCGACGCTCAAAGAAATGGAGGTTTTCGAGAGGACCGACCGCGCCCAGGTGCTCTGGGGCCAGCTCGAGCTTCCCGAGGTGGTGGTCCGTGCGGAAGCTCCGGTGGAGTACACCTACTACCTCGATCTCAAGGAGAGATGGGATCTCGTTCTGGAGGGCAATACGGTCCGCGTGAAGGCGCCGCCGATTCGCTTCAACACGCCGGCCATCGACGTCTCCCGCCTTCGATACGACATCAAGTCCGGAAGCGTCTTCCGCGACGAGGCGCTCGCGCTCGAGAACCTGAGGCGCGGCCTCGGCCAGCTCGCGCTCGAGAGAGCGTCTACGAACGTCGCCCTGGTCCGCGAGGTCGGCCGCAGGGAGACCACGGAGTTCGTGCGCACCTGGCTCCTTTCCCGGTACGACGACGCCGCCTCCTACCACATCGAGGTGCTCTTCGCGGACGAAGCGGCTCTTCAGGAGCCCGCGGAGACCCGCACGCTCCGATAGCGTTTGAGCGATACCTGTCCCGGCGGAGCGCCTCGGGGTTTGCTCACGTCCTTCACCTGACAGACGTGCACCGAGACCTGGCCCGCAGTCCGGGCCTTCGAGTGGCGCGCGGCGAGCGCTGCGGCGAACCGCAAGGTCTCCCGCGAGAGACTGTCGAGCCCCTCGGGGTTCCGCACGATCACGTGGGAGCCGGGGCAGCCGGCGACGTGCAGCCAGAAATCCCGCTGGGAAGCGATCTGGAACGTGAGCGCGTCGTTGTCCCGCGCGGTTCGCCCCACCAGAATCTCCATGCCATCGGGCGAGAGGAAGCGCCGCGCCACGTCGTCTTCGGTCAGCTTCATTCTATAATCTGGCCATGATACGAAAGGCGTTCGTCGCCGTGCTCGGTCTCACGCTCCTGCCCGCCCTGGCCAAGATGTCCGACGCCCAAACCGTCCGCGTTCAATGGAATCGGAAAGTGGATTTCTCCGTTTATCAAAGCTTCGCGTGGATCGAGGGCTCCGCGGCCGTCGACCCCGAAGTGAACCGGATGCT
The DNA here is from genome assembly GCA_963820855.1 of uncultured Acidobacteriota bacterium. Lineage (GTDB taxonomy): Bacteria > Acidobacteriota > Vicinamibacteria > Marinacidobacterales > SMYC01 > DAISKN01. Next base: position 227,501 of record CAWGBY010000021.1, on the reverse strand, counting down.
GTTGGAGACGATCGAGAACGAGCTTTCGATTCGCGGAATCTTCCCCGACGAGGAAGAGCCCGGTTTGTACGCCGTCTACCATGCTTCCGCCCACGAGGAATTCGAAGTCGGGGGCGGCTACCAGCGCACCTGGGAGGACTCGGCAGAAGTCAAGGTCGAGAGTCATGTCGCCGGAACTCTGGTGGTGGACCTCGTCGACGTGAAAGCGAACCGCGTCGTTTGGAGAGCGATCGCCACGGCCACCGTCACCGGCGACCGGAAGAAGGCCCGCGGCCGAATCCCTTCCGTCGTTCAGAAAATGTTCGCCGACTTCCCGCCTTAGCGTACATCAGTGCCGCGGGGCCCCACCCCCGCGGCCACGAATGTCCGGCGCTCCGCGCCGTTCTCGCGGCAGACGAATCGGATGCCGCTCGGTCAAAGACGTCCTCGGCACCTTTGCTTCAGTTCTGCTGTCCGTCGGTTGCCGATGCCTTCGAGGGAACCACGACGGGTGGGAGATTCAGGCCTGCCACGCTCTCGTTCAGCGCCGCGACTTCCTTTTCCACGACCTGGTTGAACCGGGCTCGCAGCTCCTGCAGCTCGGGCCGCAAGTCCGCGAGCCGGTCGCGGGCGCCTCTGGTAGGAGGAAAGTCCCCATCGGCCACGTACCCGTAGAGCGAAGTCAGCTGGTTGTCGATCCCCGGCGGAAAGTTGATGGGATCCTGGCCGGACTTGCTCTTCACCTGGGTGACCGCTTCTTCGAGCTCGGTCAGCCGGTCCTTCGCGGACGCGACGGCGGCTTTGATCTGGTCGCTCTCGAGACCCGCCTTCTTCACGCGCTCCAGCACGGACTCCGCTTGCGTCTTCACGTCGCGAACACCGCTCAGAACTTCGAAGAGCGACGAGATCTCGGACGAAATCTCTTTGCCGAAGTCGTACTGCTCCTTCAGCTCCGCGATAGTGGTCGATAGAGTTCGGGGTGAGCGCGACCTCGAGAGGTTCCGTCTGACTCCACTCGCCGGACGACAGCCGCACACGGAAGGATCCCGGCACCACCTTCAGTCCGGGCGTTCCACCCCAGTGGACGACTCCCTGCGGGATCTGTGGCGCTTTTTCTCGCAGGTCCCAGGCGAAGCGGTTGAGCCCCTTCTCGACCGGAAGCTTCGGATCTTCCCCGCCGCCCGGCCCGAACCGCCGGGCCGGACGTTCCTCGATCTTTTCTCCCGGTTTGCCTTCGAACACTCGAACCACGTTCCCCGCGACGTCGAGCACCTCGAGCTTCACGTCTTTCTCCGGAAGCTCCGCGAAGTAGTAGGACAAGCTCGCGCCCTCGACGATACCGCCGCGATACGCCGTCCGTGGGGCGAAGAGATGGGCCGCGGCCTTCCTCACGTCGTCGCTCATCTGGTGAAGAGGGCTCACGTCGTCGAGCACCCAGAATGCGCGCCCCTGCGTCGAGACCACGAGGTCTTTCCGATGAAGCCTCAGGTCGGTCACCGGTGTTACCGGAAGGTTGAGCTGAAACCGCTGCCAGTGCGCCCCGTCGTCGACGGATAGATACAGTCCGAACTCGGTGCCCGCGTAGAGAAGGCCCTTCCGATCGGGATCCTCGCGGACGGCGCGGGTGAAGCTCGTCGCGGGAATTCCGTTCTTTCCGTCGGTCAGGAGATCCCAGCTCGAGCCGTAGTCGTTCGTGCGGAAGATGTAGGGACGGAAATCGTTCTCGCGGTAGCGGTAGACGGCGATGAAGGCCCGGCCCGGGTCGTGCGCGGAGAGCTCGATCGCGTTCACGGTTCCGCCACGCGGCATTTCCTTCGGCGTGACCTCCGTCCAGCTCGCGCCGGAATCCCGCGAGAGGTGCACCCGGCCGTCGTCGGAGCCGGCCCACAGGAGCCCGCGCACCTGAGCCGACTCTTCGAACGCGAAAACGGTGTTGTACACCTCGACTCCGGTGTTGTCGCGGGTGATCGCGCCTCCGGAGTAGTCCTGTTGCTCGACGTTGTTGGTGGTGAGGTCGGGGCTGACAACGGTCCAACTCTGCCCGCGGTCTTTCGACAGGTGCACCACCTGCGACGCGTGATAGAGAACGTCGGGGTCGTGCGGCGAGAGCCGGATCGGCGCATTCCATTGAAACCGGTACTTGAGGTCGCGCGGCGCCTGCCCGAGCTGGAGCTGCGGGTAGTGGAGAATCTCGCGGACCTCCCCCGTCTTCCGGTTCGTGCGCTCGATGCTTCCGCCGTAGCAGCCGGCGTAGATCACGTCGGGATCGCGCGGATCGACGGCGATATGCCCGCTCTCGCAGCCGCCGACCGCGTACCAGTCGGGAACGATCTGCCGGAAGCCTCTCCCGCGCATCGGAACGGAGATGGTCGAGTTGTCCTGCTGCGCGCCGTAGACGCGGTACGGCCACTGTTCATCGACCACCAGCCGGTAGATCTCCGCCGTCGCCTGATTCTGTTGCGTGGTCCAGGACTTCCCTCCGTCGAACGAGACGTTCGCTCCGCCGTCGTTGGCGTTGACCATGTTGAGCGGGTCGTCCGGGTTGATCCAGAGGTCGTGGTTGTCCGCGTGAGGAACGTCGATGCGCTGATCGAAGGTCTTGCCCCCGTCGACCGACTTGAAGAAATTCACGTTCAGTCCGTAGACCGTGTTCTCATCCAGAGGGTCGGCGTAGATATGGATGTAGTACCAGGGACGCTGCCTCAGGTTCGCGTCGCCGTTGACGCGCCGGAACGAGTCCCCGCCGTCGTCGGAGCGGTAGACCCCTCCTTTTTCGCCCTCCGCCTCGATGAGCACGAAGACCCGGTTCGGGTTCGCGGGTGACACGGCGACGCTCGATCGACCGACGACGCCTTCCGGAAGCCCGCCCGCCACTTTCTTCCAGGTGTCCCCGGCATCCGTGGTTCGATAGACGCCGTCGCTCTCTCCTCCCGACATCAGCGTCCACGGCTTCCGCTCCGCGCTCCAGGCCGAAGCGAAGAGGTTCCGCGGGTTCTTCGGATCGATCGACAAATCGACGACACCGGTTTTCTCGTCGACGTAGAGCACCTTGTCCCAGGTGGCCCCTCCGTCGTTCGACCGGAAGACGCCGCGCTCCTCGTTCGGCCCGAAGATGTGGCCGAGCGCCGCGACGTACACCAGGTCCGCGTTCTGCGGGTGGACGCGGATCTTTCCGATCTGCCCGGCCTGGCGAAGACCGACGTGCTTCCAGGTCTTGCCCGCGTCGGTCGATTTGTAGACTCCGTCGCCGACCGAGATGTTTCCTCGCGGGCACGCGGAGCCCGTGCCCACGTAGACCACGTTCGGGTCCGAGGGCGCGACGGCGATGGCGCCGACGGCGCCGACGCCGAGGAACCCGTCGGTGACGTTGGTCCAGGTGTTCCCGGCGTCGAGCGTCTTGAAGACGCCTCCGCCCGTTCCGCCGAAGTAGTAGACCAGCGGTTGGCCGGGAACTCCGGTTGCCGCCGTCGACCGTCCGCCGCGGGAAAACCCGACGTCGCGGAACTTGAAGCCCGAGAGCATCGACGGATCGACCTTCACGTTCGCCGGATCTTCGACGTAGTCGTTGTAGCTCCCCTGACCGAGAGCGAGACCGGGGCTGGTAAGAAGCGCGTATATCAGGAAACTCGAGAGGGTCCGCATTTGACTTACTCCTGACGGCCCGAGGGAAAGCGAAGAAGCGTCGTCGACGTCTTCCCGTCTTTCGCGAGCGTAAGCAGGTACATCCGATCGAACTCGTCGGAGGCGATGGGAGAACCCGCATCGCCGCCGAGGAGCGTCACGAGCTCCGGAGTGGTGTCGCTATGTCCCACCACGAGCGCCCGGGCGCCCCGAGCGCGCAGATCTTTGGCGAAAGACTCCAACTTGTCTCCGTCGTAGACCTCGATGAGCTTCGCGATCGCCTCGGCCGTCGGCTTCGCCGTTTCGAGCGTTCGGCGGGTGTCGGTGCTGTAGATCGCTTGGATCCCCGCGTCCTTCACCATCGCCGCGAGCGCGCGGGCCCGCGCGCGCCCGGCCTCCGACAAGTCCGTATCGGAGCTCTCGTCGACTTTCTCCGCGTGGCGGACGAGGATCACGACGGCCTGGGCTTCGACCGCGGAAACGGCGCCCACGAGCACCATGGACGCGACAAGAGCGTGAATCGCGTGTTTCATTCTGCCTCCGGCAAGAGGCGCATTCTATCGCGCTACTCGAGCCCGGGTAGAAACGCGCTTGGCTCGGGCTCGCCCGCGGAACGTGCTCTTCGCGAGCCCGCGGGTGATCGCCCAGCGGTGAAGCCAGGTGATTCCAGCGGGTCCGCTGTAGGTGTCCGCGGAGCGAGAACGCTGGATCGCGGAGCGCTTCCGCGAGCGAGACGAAGCGGTAACCCCGTCCGATGAGGCTCTCGAGCAGCCGTCCGAGACCGTCCGCGTTCAACGAGCTCGCGTGGAGGAGAAGGATCTGAGGGAGCTCGTAGCCGACGATGGCCTTCGACTGGGCTTCGTAATACTCCACGACGGCGGTCATGTACTGAAGGTAGGCGTCGAGGACCCGGCCCTTCTCTCCGCCTTTGGCCGCATCGTAGGCGCGCGCGAACAGATAGTCGTAGTTGTCGATGGTGACGGGAGCGACGTGGTATCCGCGGCCCGCGAGGAAGGCCTCGAACGCGGCTTTCGCCTGAAGATCCCTCCCCGTGTGAAGAAACGGGTGCCGGAAGAACCGAGGCGTTGCGCCTCGCGCTGCCAGGAGGCGCCGGGTCACGACTTCTCCCCGCAACACGTTCTCCTCGAGCTCCGCGAGCGGAGTCTCATGAAAATCGAGATGAGAGTAGGTGTGGTTCCCGAGCTCCATCCCGGACTCGAGCCAGAGGGCCAGGAGCGCCACCTGAGCCGGATCTTCGCTTCCGCCCTCGAAGATCTTTCCCTCGTTCACGAAACCGATCGCGGGAACGGCACGGGTACGGAGATGCTCGAGAAGAGATTCCGTGCGGACACGAACCTCCTCCGAGGAAAGAGCGCTCGCGGACACGAACGGAAGATCGTCGATGGTGATCGCGACGCGGCGCACCGGCTCGCCGCCGAGCGCTGCGACGAAGAGCAGGAGGAGCATCGGGCGATGGTAGTTCAGGCCCGCTCGCTCGAGAAAGCGATCACCGAGCCGATGGTCCCGGCGCTCGCGGCGATCATCACCAGGCGATCGAACCCGAGGGCCACACCCGCGCACGGCGGAAGACCCTGCTCGAGGGCGCGGATCATCCTTTCGTCGATCGGCGTCTCCGCGCGTCCGAGAGAGCGCCGGGACTCGAGATCGGCGAGAAATCTCCTCCGCTGCTCGGAAGGCGTCGGTCAGCTCGTGATACCCGTTCGCGAGCTCCATCCCGCGAAAGAAGACCTCGAATCTCTCGGCGACGTCGGCCGCTTCGCCCTCGCCCTTTCGGACCCGCGCGAGTGCCCTGAGCTCGGAGGGAAAGTCATAGAGGAAGTGCGGCCGCTCCATTCCCAGACGGGGCTCGACCGCTTCCGCCATCAGCAGGTGAAGCCAGTCTTCCCGGGTAAAGGATCCGGAGCCGACGGCCTCGAGACCGCGCGCTTCGGCCTTCGCCGCGAGATCCCGGGCCGAAGCCCGATGCGGATCGACGCCGACCTCCCGCTCGAAGGCCGCGGCATATGTCTCGCGCGCGGCGACCCCGCATCCCAGGATCTCCTGGAGAAACTGCTTCGACTTCGTCCATGAGACCGTGGTGGTCGAGCCCCGGCCGGTACCACTCCAGAAGCGTGAACTCGGGATTGTGGCGAGAGCCGCTCTCTCCGTCGCGAAAGGCCCTCGCGAGCTGATAGATCGGCCCCGAGCCCGCGGCCAGGAGGCGTTTCATGAAGAGCTCGGGAGAGGTCTGAAGATAGCGTTCCTTACCGCCTGCCGCGCAGCGAATGCTTTCGATGTGTGGATCGCTCGCGGTCGATGAGCCCAGGATCGGGGTCTCGACCTCGAGCACTCCCCTCGCCGCGAAGAACTCGCGGGTGCTGGCCAGAAGCCGCGCCCGGAGCCGGAGCGCCGCGAGTGTCGCGGTCGGCTCCCAGTCGAGCCCGCCGGTCACTTTTTACCCGGCCGTCACTTCACGCGGCCCACGTACTCGCCGGTGCGGGTGTCGAGCTTGAGCTTCTCCCCGACCTCGATGAAGAGCGGAACGCGAACCACCGCGCCGGTCTCGAGCTTCGCGGTCTTCCCGCCCGTGCCCGCGGTGTCGCCCCGGATGCCCGGCTCGGTCTCGATCACTTCGAGCTCGACGAACATCGGTGGGGTGACCTGGATGACCACGTTGTCGTGCAGGGTGACGAGACACTCCGCTTCCTCTTTGAGCCAGAGAGCGGTGTCACCCACCGACTCCACCGGCGCTTGATGCTGCTCGTACGACTTGGGATCCATGAAGTGCCAGTACTCTCCATCCTTGTAGAGGTACTGCATGGCGGTCTCCACGATGTCCGCGGCTTCGATGGTCTCCCCCGACTTGAAGGTCCGCTCGAGGACGCGGTTGGTTTTCAGGTTGCGGAGCTTTACCCGTGTGAACGCCTGGCCTTTTCCCGGCTTCACGAACTCCACCTCGCTGACGACGCATGGGTCGTTATCGAGGGTCACCTTGAGCCCCGCGCGAAATTGATTCGTGCTGTACGTCGATGCCATGGGATAATTCTACACGCCATGTCCAACGTTGCGAAGGCGCCGCCGAAAAGCGACATCCTCCAGGGAACTCTCGACATGCTCATCCTGAAGACGCTCTCTCTCGAGCCCGTTCACGGATGGGGCATCGCCCAGCGCATCCAGCAGATCTCGAAAGACGTGCTGCAGGTGAACCAGGGCTCGCTCTACCCCGCGCTTCACCGGCTCGAGGTCGCGGGTTGGATCGCGTCGGAGTGGGGCGCGTCCGAGAACAACCGGCGCGCGAAGTTCTATCGCCTGACCGCCGCGGGGCGCCGCAAGCTCAAGGACGAGACGGAGAACTGGGCTCGCCTCTCGGACGCCATCGCCAGGATCCTCGCGACGGCCTGATTCCATGCATCGCCTACTTCGTCGGCTCGGCGCCGTCATCAAAAGGCGGCGATTCGAGCGGGAGCTCGACGAAGAGCTTCGTTTCCATCTGGAGATGGAGATCGAGCAGAACGTCGCGAGGGGTATGGACCCGGTCGAAGCCCGGCTCGCCGCCACGCGCTCCTTCGGCGGCATCGCCCGCGTCAAGGAAGACGTCCGGGTTCACCGCGGGCTCGCGCTCCTCGACGGACTGGCTCAGGACCTCCGCACGGCGCTGCGCGCGCGAAAGCGCTCTCCCGGCTTCACTCTGGTCGCGATTTCGACCCTCGCCCTCGGCGTCGGCGCGAACACCGCGATTCTGAGGGTCGTCGAGGAGGTGCTGCTTCGGCCCGTCCCCTACGCCGACGCATCCCGGGTGGTGGTGCTCGAGCGACAGGCGTCCCCTTCCGGCGGTGAGCTGAACGCTCTTTCGTTTTCCATCCCCGAGCTCGAAGCGTTTCGGCACTCGAGCCGTTCTTTCGAAACCATCGTCGAGTACCACTCGATGCCCTTCACACTCCTCGAGGAAGACGTTCCCGAGAGAGTCGATACCGGCGTCGTGTCAGCGGACTTTTTCAGCGTCTTGGGAGTGCAGCCCGTCCTGGGCCGCCTCTTTCTTCCGGGAGAAGATGCGGTCGGAGCCGCGCCGGTGCTGGTCCTCAGCCACGAGTACTGGCAGCGGCGCTACCAGGGAAGCCCGCGTGTCGTCGGCCGCCTCGTCGAGATGAACGACCGAGCGCATCGCATCGTCGGAGTCCTCCCGCCGCTCCCGAGGTTCCCGCAATCGAACGACGTCTTCATGCCGGCTTCTTCGTGTCCCTTCCGGTCCGCTCCCGGTATCGCGACGAGCCTCTCTTCGAGGATGGTGGGAGCTCTGGCGAGGCTGCGTCCGGCAGCGACGTCCGAGAGCGCTTCCTTGGAGCTCGCGGAGGTTCTCGAGCGTCTTCGCGCGGAGAACCCTGAAGCCTACCGGGACATCGAGGTCCAGCGACTCGCGGCCACTCCCTTCACCGAGGCGATCACCCGCAGCGCGCGTCCCGCGCTTCTATTGCTGTTCGCGGCTGCCGGCTTCGTTCTTCTTCTCGCGTGCTCGAACCTCGCGAGCCTGCACCTCGCGGAGATCTCCGGCAGGGGACGCGAGCTCGCGCTCCGCGCCGCGCTCGGCGCCAATCGGTTCCGCATCGCGAGACAGCTTCTGACCGAATCGCTCTTTCTCGCGATCGGCGGAGCTCTCCTCGGCATCGCTCTCGCCGCGGCCGCGGTCGCCGCGCTCGCGGCGCTGGCGGAAAGGCTCGCGCCGATCGATCTTTCCGCCCGTCTCGGTCCCGGCGCTCTCCTGTTCGCTTTCGGCCTCGCTTTCGCGGCAGGGCTCGCTCCGCTCGCCCTGGCGGCTTTCGAGCGAGGGCGTTCTCCCCGCGCCCGATCGACGCTGGTCGTCGCGCAGCTCGCGATATCGCTCGTGCTTCTCGCCGGAGCGGGGCTCAGCCTGAGGAGCCTCTATCGCCTCGAAACGGTGGAAGCAGGGTATGAGACGGAGCGCGTCCTCACCCTGCACCTCGATCTCGACTGGCATCGCTATCGGGACGAAAGCTCCATTCGCGCCTTTCACTCGCGGCTTCTTACGAAGCTCCACGCGATCCCGGGAGTGGCGGCCGCGGCACTCGGCCGCTCGGTGCCGCTCAGCGGGCGCGACGGTCCCGCTCCGGAAAGAATCTCTTTCGACGGGGGCAGCCGGTCGTTCCTCGATGCCCACGCGGTGAGCCCCGGGTACTTCCGCGCCATCGGCGTGCCGATTCTCGAAGGCCGGGCGTTCTCGAGCACGGACAGCGCCGGCTCGGCCCCGGTCGCCATCCTGAACGAGGCCGCGTCCTCGATGCTCCGGGCAAGTCGAGAGCTCGTCTGGGGTGGAAGGCGCTATGCGATCGTCGGCGTCGTGGGAGACGTTCGCCAATACGGCCTCGAGCGCGAAGCCGAGCCGTCGGTTTACTTTCCGCTCGGCCAGGTTCCGCTCCGCGTGACGGAGCTCGTCGTGCGCACCGAAGCGAACCCTCACGAGCTGTCGGAAGCGATCGAAAAGGCAGTCCACGAAATCGACGCCGCGCAAGCGGTGGCATACGTGAGCACTCTCGAAGAAGCGCGGCTCCAGTCCGTCGCGGCCCCGCGCCTCCTCGCCTCGCTGCTCTCGATCTTCGCCGCGCTGGCCCTCGCGGTCACCGCGGTCGGCCTCGGCGGAGCGCTCGCCCTTCAAGTCGAGCGCCGCGCGCGGGAGTTTGGAATCCGGCTCGCTCTCGGCGCGAAGCCTCGCGACGTCTCTCGATTGGTCCTTCGACAGAGTCTGGGACTACTTTTCGCCGGCCTCGCTTTGGGACTCCCCGCGGCGTTCGCGCTCGCGGGGCTCCTTTCCGGCCTGCTCTTCGAGACCGAGCCCCACGACCCCTTCACATTCGCGGGAGTCTCGATCGTGCTTCTGCTCGTCGCCGGGTCCGTTTCGCTCGTTCCCGCGCGCAAGGCGTTTGCCCTGGACCCGCTCAGCACGATCCGACTGGACGAAGAAGGCTAGTGCCGTTCCAACGATTTCTTGCCAATAAAACCCTTGAGTGTGGACGAGACCGTGTGGGCCAACTCGACCGGTCATTTCGGCCGAACAAGTTGGAACGGCACTAGGCGCGGAGCCGCCCGAGGAGCGACGAAGAGATCACTTCCTCGATCCAATCGACGGCGCGCAAGGAGCCGGCCTCTGGATCGACCTGGTCCCGCAAAGACTCGCAGCGCCGACGGACGCGCTCCGAGGCGCAGAGCGAGGAGAGCTCCCGAGCCAGTCGGCCGGACGGAACCCGATCCGCCGCCAACATCGATCCGACGCCAAGCCGCTCCATCCGGTATCCCAGATCGAACTGCTCGGCCACGATCGGGACGACGACCTGAGGAAGGCCCGCCGCGAAGGCGTAGGCCATCGTGCCCACTCCACCGTGGTGGACGACCGCCCGCGCGCTCGAGAAGAGCTCGCCGAGAGAGGCGAAGGGGGTGTGGCGAACGTCAGCGGGAAGCTCCGAAGGGACATCCGCGGCGTGAGGCGTGAGAAGCACACCGGGACTCCCGAGCTCCTGGCAGCACCGCAGCGCTTCCTCGAAAAACGCTCGTTGACCTCGCGCCGCGCTTCCGCGGGTGAACACGATCGGTCGACTTTGGCCGTCACCATCCGTTGCCCTGGGGCTTGGGGGCGGCTTCGGGTGGAACAGAAAGCCGGCGGTTCGGGTATCGGTTGGCCAGTCCGCCTGCGGGGGTGAGAACCAGGAAGGCCAAAGACAGATGGTAAGGGCAGGCAGGACCTCCGAGGCCGGGTGATTCGGAAGACCGGCGAGGGCGCGAACGCGTTGGAGCTCGGTTTTGAACGTCCACTCCGATCCGGTGAGTGCGGGTCGGCCGAGGCGTGTGAGGAGACGCTTCCGCCGGGCCCTCATCGCGTGGAGCTGCCGAAGCCCCCACGGCCGGCGCACGATCCAGTCGGTCCAGGTCGGAAACGGCCGCCCCGGATGCGGCGGATCGAGACGGCTGAGAGCGCGCGGAGACAGGCGGAGCACGACGGACGGGATATCGAGCTTCTCTCGGGCGATCCAGGATCCGTGACGCGAAGCGAGAAGGACGGTCTCGCCGGGCCGGTATGTCTCGACGACCGCGCGGTAGAACCCTTCGACGGTAGGCAGCATGTAAGCCACGCCGGTTCCGATATGGGACCGCCGATCCCACAGGCCGGGCTCGGCGACGAAGGCGTCGTATTCGGATGCGGTCCCGACCGGGACGAACGAAAGACCGGCTTCGAGAGCCTGGGGCTCGAAGACGGGGTTCGAGACGAGCGCCACCTCGTGGCCGCGCTTCACCAATTCGGCGCCGATGGCGACGTATGGCGTGACGTCACCCCGGGTCCCCCATGCAGTCGCGATCACAAAGGCCATGCCTACACCCGCGGTCTCCTTGCCAGGACGGCGCTTCGTTGCGGCGTCAGGGGTCCGGGATCGGTTGTTCCCTTCGAACGGGGGGAGGAAATGCTAACGTATGTTTGCTCGGAACCGCAACGAGGCAAAGCGATGCGTGAGCCAGACACGGTCGACGTGACGGAGTGGCTTCTCGCGGGCGACCCCGCGATTCGTTGGCAGACCCTGCGCGATCTCGCGAACGCGCCCAGGAAGACGGTAGAGCGCGAGCGGGAGAAAGTCGCGACGGAAGGATGGGGAGCGCAGCTCCTCGAGCACCAGTCGAAAGACGCTACCTGGGGCGGAGGCCTCTACACGCCGAAATGGAAGTCGACGACCTACACCACGCTCTTGTTGAGAGACCTCGGCCTCGCACCTCGAAACAGGAAGGCTCGGAGGGCCTGCGCCCTCCTACTCGACCAGGGGATTTGCCCCGATGGCGGGATCGGTTACGGCTCCCGACAATCGGAAACCTGTATCACCGGAATGATTCTCTCGATCCTGAGCTACTTTCACTACGACGACGAACGGCTGGACACGATCGCCGGCCATCTGCTCCGCCAGCAGATGGAGGATGGAGGCTGGAACTGCCGGCGGCCGCGAGGCGCGACCCATGCTTCGATGCATACGACGATTTCCGTCCTCGAAGGACTGCGGATGTACGAGAAGCATCGCCGCCTTCGAACGCGCGCCATCCGCTCCGCTCAACTTCAAGGCCGGGAGTTTCTGCTTCGGCACCGGCTCTTCCGTTCGCACCGCACGGGTGAGGTCATCAAGCGCGACTTCCTGCGCCTCGCGTATCCCCCTCGCTGGCACTACGACATCCTGCGCGCCCTCGACTACTTCCGCGAGGTCGGCGCTCCCAGGGACGAGCGCTTGAGTGACGCCGTCTCGCTGCTGAAGGAGAAACGGCGTCCCGACGGACGGTGGGGCCTCGAGCACCGCTACGGCGGGGAGGTCTTCTTCGAGATGGAGCGCCTCGGGACACCCTCGAGGTGGAACACGCTTCGCGCGTTGCGCGTTCTACGTTGGTGGGACGGGTCCTGAGCTGAAGTCAGGGTCGCGCCCGCGGGACGCCTCGCATCGGGTTAGCAGAGGTACGCAACGGCAGACTCAGAGACTCGATTCCGAGCTCCGGTACCTGTCCATGGTCTTTCTGCCGTAGTCCATCTCCGCGAGATACAGGTTATGGGCACGACACATCAGAAAAACGTTGTCGGCGCCATGATCGCCTCCCATGCCGTAAGGATTCTGATGGTGGAACTCGAGCCCTAACCGCTGGGTGCAGCGCCGGCCCGCCGCATCCACGAACGTGCATTGGTTGCCGTCCCGCCTGCAAACGAACCGCCTCACCGATGCGGAAATGTAACGCGAAGCGCCCGAAGTATCAGCCTGGTCGAGGCTCTTACGCGGCGCCTTGGTCGCAGCAAATCGTTTGGCCTCGACCCGCTCGAGCGTCTCCGTCACCGCGGCCTCGATAACCGCTGCCAGGTCGCGGTGCGTGAGGGCTTGAAGTCGCTCGAGCTTCTCGCGCAGCTCCCGGCTCGCCGTGAACGTCACCTTGTACCGCGCCGGCGCCAAAGGTTGCACGACCGGAGGCCAAGGAGGGAGCGCGGGAGCCGGCGCATTTGCCGACGGCATCAAATTTTTAACTGCGTCCGGACGCAGTTGAATCATGCGAGCCGCTTCCACCCGTTCGGGAAATTTTCTCACGCTTGGCGGCACATCCGGCTTCGGCACGAGCGCAGCGACGAGCTCCTCGATCTCGCGCTTCGACTTGTGAGCAGCACGAGCGAGAACGTCTTCGCAGTTCAACTCGGTGAGGTGGGGCAAGAGCTTTCCGATCCCACTCAGGTGAATCCGTCCGTCGCTCAGCATCGCGAGCAGCACGGGGAACTTTATCGATGCCCGAGCCACACCGATGCGAAGGTAAGCTTCACCTTCGGACAAGTGCAAGATTTCGGTGCAATACGCGAACATCGACGAGCAAGCGCGGCCTGCATAAAGCCGCCGATGGTCTACCTCACCGATGTGTGCGACGAGCTCGGATTCGATTCGTCGCGATTGCGACAAAAGATCCGAGAGCCGGCGAAGCAGATCGTCATCGGAAAGCGATCGCAGTTCTTGATGAGCTGGTCATACTCTTCTATAGCACACGTGTTTCGGAGGCCCTTCGCGAACCTTCTGCTGAACGTTTGCGATTCGGGATGACTTTTATGCCTCCCAGTGCATATCGACGGACGCGCAAAGCCACTCAACGCGCTACAGACGCATTCTGGATCGCGTTCGGCAGATTGCTGGGAGGCACTCCAGAAAGTTGTCAATAGAAAAACATCGGTTCGCACAAAAAAATCTTTGTCCTTCAGGCAGCTCGGGGCCTCTCTAACTGCGTCCGGACGCAGTTGGGCCGAACCTTTAGACCTCTATCCACGCCACCTTCAACGGCGGAGCGGCGTCGAACGACGGGAAGTCCTCTTCCGGCGGAAGCCATTCGATTCCCCGGATCGCTCGTCCGCACTTGCGCGCGGTACGCTCGAGGACGCGAAGGAAGGCATCGCGCGCGACTTCGGGAGCGTGGTTCGTCGCGAGGAGAGAGCCTCCTTCGGCGGTCGCGAGTAGCGCCGGCTTGAACAGAGTCGCGTAGTCCCGGACCACGTCCACCGCGCCGAAGGCTCCCCTCGACCATCGAGGAGGATCGAGGATCACGAGGTCGAACGACCTCGGCTCGAACCGAGTGAAGCGCCGCTCCCGCCGGGCCATGCCGCGGCCGCGCGAGCTCGAGACGGGAAGCGACGCGAGCTGGCGCGAGACCGCGATCGCGTCTTCGGCGATGAATCGACTCGTCGGCGATCGGGAGCGCGTTCCTTTCCAGATTCTTCGATCCAATCTCGAGAGCGGTCCGCGAGAAGTCGACGTTCCAGACCTCGCGGGCGCCTCCCGCCGCGGCGGCGACTCCCGAAGCGCAGGTATAGGCGAAAAGGTTCAGGACCGACTTTCCCCGCGAGCTCGCGAGCACCCGTCGGCGCCCCGTGCGGAAATCCAGAAAGAGCAGCGGGTCGAGCCCGTGGTGGCGCGGCCTCACGTCGTAGCGCAGTCCGAGCTCGTTTCCCTCGGACGCTTCGGGAATCGCGGGATCGTGAAACCGGGAGAACGAGACTCCCCGCGCTCTTTCGCGCGGTGGTTCCAGACGGGAAGTGAGCGGCGCTCCGAGCGCTTCTTCGATCTTCGCCGTGGATGCCCTCGAGGTCGCCCTCCTCGAGCGGCTCGCGCCAGGTCTGCGCCAGAAGGATCGGGCCATAGCGGTCGATGGCGAGCCCCGGCGCGCCCTCGGCGATTCCGTGAAAGAGTCGATAGCAATCGGTCCCCTCCGCCGCCAGCCGTTCGAGGAGCGGTTTCCGCCGCTCGAGAGCGGCTACGAGGAGGTGGTCGTTCAAGCGGCAAGGCCGGAGTGCCGGAGGAGGGCCGCCGTGGTCGGCTCGCGCCCGCGGAACTTCTTGAACACTTCCATCGGGGACTCGCTTCCGCCGAGAGCGAGGATGGTCTCGCGAAAGCGACGGCCGGTCTCGGCGACGGCGTCGACTCTTCTCGAGCCCCGCCTCTTCGAACGCGGCGAAGGCATCGGCGGAGAGCACCTCAGCCCACTTGTAGGAGTAGTAGCCCGCGGCGTAGCCCCCCTGGAAGATGTGCGAGAAGCCGCAGAGGAATCGATCCTCGGGAATCGGCGCGAGCACCGTGGCGCGGGCCGCGACCCGGCGCTGCACGTCGAAGGGAGTCTCGGCGCCTCCCGGCGGTGAAGCGGTGATGGAGCTCGAGATCGAGAAACCCGAAGTTCAGCTGCCGGAGGTCATGAGCCCCGCCTGGAAAGTGCGCGAGGCGCGGATCTTCTCGAAGAGCTCGTCGGGAAGCGGCGCTCCCGTCTCCTCGTGCTCGGAGAGACCGACGAGCGTCTCCCGGTGATAGCACCAGTTCTCCATGAACTGGCTCGGAAGCTCGACCGCGTCCCACTCCACGTTCCGGATGCCCGAGGCGAGTCCCGAGGTCCACGCGGGTGAGCATGTGCTGGAGCGCGTGGCCGAACTCGTGGAAAAGGGTTTCGATCTCGCGAAACGTCATGAGCGATGGATTGTCCCCGACCGGAAGACGACCCGTTGCAGATGAGATACGCCACGGGGAGTCGGACGCTTTCGTCCATCGGAGGCGAAGAGCCGGCTCCTCCCGAAGACCTCGTTCATCCACGCGCCACCCCGCTTCTCCGCCGGGCCGGGAGTACGGATCGAGGTAGAAAGCGGCGATCTCCTCGCCTTCGAGGCTTCGCACCTTGAAGAAGCGCACGTCCTCGTGCCAGACCGGCGCTTCTCCGTCGGCGGGCGTCACCTCGACCGCGAACAACCGCTTCGCGAGAGCGAAGAGCCCGTCGAGCACGCGGGGCATGGGAAAAAACTGCCGAATCTGCTCCTCGCTGTAGTCGTAGCGCGCTTCGCGCAGACGCTCGCTCCAATAGGGAACGTCCCAGTGCCGGATGTCCCGCGCCTCCTCGGACGCGCCCCGCTCGATCATGAAGGCGCGGACCTCCTCGAGGTCGCGCACCGCGGCGTCGTGCGAAGCGGAGAGAAGCTCTTCGAGGAGGCGTTCGGCTCGGGCGACGGTGCCCGCCATCTTTCGCGACAGCGAAAGATCGGCGTAGGTCTCGAATCCCAGGAGCTTCGCCTCTTCGCGCCGGAGGCGAAGGATCGCGTCGATGAGCGGCCGATTGTCGAGCGCTCCCTCGCTCGCGCGGCGAAGGTGCGCGCGATACAAGGTCTCGCGCAGGTCGCGCCGCTTCGCGTGCTTCATGAAACCGATGTAGCTCGGGCCGTCGAGCGTGACCCGCCAGGGTCCCGAAGCCGGAGTCGCCGACTCGTTTCCCGCGGCGCGCGCCGCCTGCGCCGCCATCTCGAGAAAGCTCGCGGGAAGTCCCTCGATCTCGTCGAGCTCGTCGTCAGGTCCAGAGCGAAGGCCTTGGTGGCGTCGAGAAGCTGGTTTCCGAAACGGGTCGAGAGCTCGGCGAGCTCGAGCCGGATCTGCTGGAACCGCTCCCGCGCTTCTCCTTCGAGCGCGACTCCGGAGAGCTCCGCCTCCTGGATCAGCTTTTCGAGGACGCGTCTCTGCGGCGGGCTCCAGGTCCTTCCCCGCGGCACCGTCGCGGAGCGCGACGAAGAGCCGCGATAGATCGGCTCGCTCTGTCCGATCCGCGTCGAGAGCTTCACCACCTCGGGCTCCACCGCGTCATAGGCTTCGCGCAGTGGCGGACTGTTCGAGACACTCATCAAGTGGTCGACGATGCCGAATCCGAAGCCGAGCCGGTCCTGCATGCGCTCGATGGGATCGACGAGGAACTCCCAGCTCGGGCTTCGCGTCGCGCTCGAGGGCCTCGAGCATTCCTTCGACCTCCTTGACCAGGGCGCGGATTCCAGGAACGACGTGCTCGACGCGGATCTCGTCGAACGCGGGGAAGCGTCGTAGCCGGCCGGAGGAGCGGGTTCGAATCCTGGATCGTCATCGGCTCATCATACAACGCTCACGCGTCCAGCGAGAGCAGCACCGGAGCGTGGTCCGAAGGCATCTCCAGCCGCGAACGTTCTCGAGCACGCGCGCGTCGACGAGCGCCGGCACGAGGCCCGGAGTCACCCAGGCATGGTCGAGCCTTCGTCCCTTGTTCACCCGCTTCCAGTCGGGAGCGCGATAGCTCCACCAGGTGAAGAGCTTTCGCGGCGCCGGGACGAAGTGGCGCAGCGTATCCACCCAGAATCGTGAGACGCCGCGAGGCGTTCCATGGCTTTCACTTCCATTTCCGTGTGCGTGACGACTCGCTTCAGCCGCTCGTGCGACCAGACGTCCTCGGGAAGCGGGGCGACGTTCAGGTCGCCGACGAGCACCAGCCGGCCCGAGTCGCGCTTCTTGCCGCGAAACCAGCGCGTGAGCTCGCGATAGAAGCGGAGCTTGTGGGCGAACTTCGGGTTGCGTTCCGGATCGGGAAGCTCTCCCCCCGCCGGAGCGTAGACGTTGTGGAGCTCGATTCCGCCGCGGAAGCGTGACCTGCAGGTGGCGGCAGTCCTTCCGCCGGCACCAGTTGCAGACGACGACGTCTTCAAGCGGAAGCCGCGAGAGAATGGCGACCCCGTTGTAGCTCTTCTGTCCCGCGAGCGCGTGATGGCGGAAAGCCGAGCTTCCGGAAACGGTCGAAGGGAAACTCGCCGTCCTGCACCTTGGTCTCCTGAAGGCAGAGGACGTCCGGCCGGTGGCTCTCGACGATCCGGCGAGGGCCCGCATCCGGAGGCGCACGGAGTTGACGTTCCAGCTCAGGATCTTCATGAAACAGAAGGAGTTTAGCGCAAGACCGCAGTTGACGGCGCCGAGCGAGTCTGACATCGCCGTCCCGACAGGGCGGCCTAAGCCCCATCCTCCTCGCGCGAGAGCGCGGGAGCGAGCGAAGAGCGAGCGCACTGGATTCGATTGACCAAGAGCGCTACGGCCACGTCAACATTCATGAACACGGGGCTGCCCCTCTTCTCCGACCTTCGCTACAAAGTGAAGGACCTCTCTCCCGAGGCCGTCACGGCTCGGGCGAAAGGAAATCCAGCTCGCCGAGCACGAGATGCCCGGCCTCATGGCGTTTCGCCAGAAGTATCGCGCAGTCGAAGCCGCTCAAAGGCGCGCGCATCGTCGGCTCGCTCCACATGACCATCCAGACGGCGGTCCTCATCGAGACTCTCCGCGAGCTCGGAGCCGAAGTCCGGTGGGTGAGCTGCAACATCTTCTCGACCCAGGACCACGCGGCCGCCGCGGTCGTCGTCGGTCCCGGATGGGACTCCCGAGAATCCGAAAGGGCCCGTCGGTCTTCGCCTGGAAGGGCGAGAGCCTTCCCGAGTACTGGTGGTGCACGATGCAGGCGTTTCTCTGGCCCGACGGAAAGGGGCCGAACATGCTCCTCGACGACGGAGGAGATGCGACGCTTCTCGTGCACAAGGGAGTCGAGGTGGAGAACGCGGGGAAAGCGCCGTCGCCCGAGACCGCCGACAACGAAGAGTTCCGCGTGGTGCTCACGCTCCTCGGCCAGGTGCTGGAAGAGCGCAAGGGTTTCTGGACCGGCGATCGCCGCGAACATCAAGGGCGTAAGCGAGGAAACGACGACCGGCGTCCACCGCCTGTATCACATGGAGAAGAAGGGCTCGCTTCTCTTCCCGGCGTTCAACGTGAACGACTCGGTCACCAAGAGCAAATTCGACAACATCTACGGCTGCCGGCATTCGCTCGTGGACGGAATCCTGAGGGCGACGGACGTCATGCTCTCGGGAAAGCTCGCCTTGGTCTGCGGCTATGGCGACGTCGGAAAGGGCTGCGCCCAGGCGCTCTCCGCGCAGCGCTGCCGGGTGGTGGTGACCGAGATCGATCCCATCTGCGCGCTCCAGGCGTACATGGACGGTTTCGAAGTGGTGCTGCTCGAGCGACGTGGTGGCGAAGGCGGACATCTTCGTGACCGCGACCGGCAACGTCGGCATCATCACCGCCGAGCACATGAAGAAAATGAAGCACAACGCCATCGTCGGCAACATCGGTCACTTCGACAGCGAGATCGACATCGCCGGTCTCGCGAAGATCCCGGGAGTCGAGCGGATCCACATCAAGCCGCAGGTGGACGAGTGGAAGTTCTCGGACGGGCACTCCATCATCGTCCTCTCCGAAGGCAGGCTCCTCAATCTCGGCAACGCCACCGGCCACCCGAGCTTCGTGATGAGCAACAGCTTCAGCAACCAGGTGGCGGCGCAGATCGAGCTCTTCGCGAACGCGGGAAAGTACCAGAAGAAGGTCTACACCCTTCCGAAGGAGCTCGACGAGGAAGTGGCCCGGCTGCACCTCGACAAGCTCGGTGCGAGACTCACCAAGCTCACGAAGGAACAGGCGGAGTACATCGGAGTCCCCGTCGATGGACCCTACAAGCCGGGGCACTACCGGTACTGAGATCGACGCCCGGAATTACTCCGAACGGGGCCGGCTTCTCGACGGGAGGCCGGTCCTCGTTCGCGCCATCCGCCCCGAGGACAAGGCGAAGCTACGCGACGGATTCGAGCGGCTCAGTCCTGCAGTCCATCTATCATCGATTCTTCCAGGCGAAGAAGGAGCTGAGCGAGTCGGAGCTCCGCTATCTGACCGAAGTCGACTTCGTGAGCCACGTCGCGCTCCTCGCGATCCTCGATGACGACGGAGCCGAGCTCGCCATCGGCGTCGGCCGCTACATCGTCGAGTCCGACGATCCGTGCCGCGGAAATCGCCTTCACCGTCGACGAAGCTCACCACGGTCTCGGCAGTCGGCACGCTGCTTCTCCACCACCTGGCGCGCATCGCGCGAAGCCAGGGTCTCCTCGAGTTCCGGGCCTACGTGCTCGCGGAAAACCGGGCGATGCTCGAGGTCTTCGAGAACGCGGGCTTTCCGCTCGAGCGGCGGCTCGAGGGAAACGTGATCGTCGCGAGGTCTGAGCCTGACGTATAATCCCCGCCCGTGAAAAGAGACGCGTGGCGTCGAAGAGATCTACGCCGACGATCCCGGAAAGAGCCGACGCGCTTCTCGGGCTCGACGGCCGAAGGCGCGTCCTTCGCGTCATCGGCTCGCTGTCGGCCGGCCTGGTTCCTTTCCGAGGCGATGCCGTTCGGCCACCTCCGGCCGAAGGGACTGATTCCGGCCGCTCTCGCGCAGAGGCGAGAAACCCTTCGCCATCGAGGGCAAGGAAGGCCTCGTTGCTCCTGACGCGATCGTCCGATCAACGCCGAAACTCCGATCTCCCTTCTCGACGACGACGTCACTCCGACGTCGCGGCACTACGTCCGGAACAACGGTCTCGTTCCCGAGCGCGCGATGAAGCGCGACCTGACGGGCTGGAAGCTCACCGTCGACGGCGAAGTAGGAACGCCTCTTTCGCTCGACCTCGCTCAATTGAAGGCGCGCTACCCGCACCGCACGCTCCAGCTCCAACTCGAGTGCGCGGGTAACGGCCGCGCGGGATTCCGGCCCCCCGGCCACGGGCCTGCAATGGAAGATGGGCGCCATCGGCTGCTCGACGTACACCGGGGTCCGTCTGAAGGACGTCCTCGAGAGCGCCGGCAGTCCGGTCCACGGCCGTTTACGTCGCGTACTACGGCGAGGACCCGCACCTGAGCGGCGACCCGAAAGCGATTCCGATCTCGAGAGGCGTTCCCCTCGCAGAAAGCTCTCGACGAATCGACGCTTCTCGCGTGGGAAATGAACGGAGAGCCTCTCGCCGCCCAGCACGGTTTTCCGCTGAGGCTCGTCGCGCCCGGCTGGCCCGCATCCGTTTCGGGCAAGTGGCTGACCCGACTCTGGGTGCGCGACCGCGTCCACGACGGCGAGAAGATGGGGGGCCACTCCTACCGCGTGCCTCGCCATCCGGTAGCGCCGGGAGCCGACGTTCCCGACGACGACATGGAGATCATCGGCGCGATGCCGGTGAAGTCCATCATCACGCGGCCAGCGACGGGCATCGAGCACGGAGTCGCGGCACCGCTCGCTCTTCGCGGCCACGCGTGGTGCGGCGACGGCCCGGTGCGCTCCGTCGACGTTTCGATCGACTTCGGAGCGACGTGGATCGAGGCGACTCTCCGTCCGCCGGTGAACCCTTTCGCCTGGCAGCGCTTCAGCGCGGATCTGCGGTTTCCGACAACCGGGACACTACGAAGTCTGGGCGCGGGCTACGGACCACGCCGGCCGCCAGCAGCCGATGGTCGTCCCCGGCTGGAACCCCGGAGGCTATCTCAATAACGCGATGCACCGCATCGCGGTGCGAGTGGTGGCGTGACGCTCGAAAGCGTTCTTCTTGTCGCGCTTGCGGCAGCGCTGCAGAGCGGCTCCGAGTCGCTCGCGCCGGGCGCGGGACGGGAGCTCGTGGTCTCGGCCTGCACGGGATGCCACACCGCGGAGATCATCGTCTCTTCCCACATGAGCCGGAAGAACTGGGAGACGACTCTCACCTGGATGTCGGAGACACAGGGGATGGTCCCTCTCGAGCCTGCCCTTCGAAAGGCGATTCTCGACTACCTCGAAACGGCGCAGGGCCTCGAGCGGAGACGATGACAGCGGGGAGGGAGAGCCCATGGGCATCTCCCCGCTATCGTCCAAACCCTGATCTGGTAGGCGCGGCGCGAACCGCTCAGGAAAGCGCGCCCTCGAGGAAAAGCTTGCCGAAGTGGAGCGTGAGAACCGCCTTGCCCTCGAACTTCCCCTTTCCCGGGGTGATGTCGATGAGCATGTGGTCGGCGGTTCCGGCGCTCGCGGAATAGGCGGAATCGAGCTTGATCACGTTCGCCATGTCGGGCGTTGCGCCGCGGGCGAGGCCGCCCTTGTAGAGCGCCATGACCCAAGTCGCTCGGCCCGTTCTTGATGACGCCGACGGTGTACTCGCCGGCCGGGAGCGTTACCGCCCCGGCCTTGACCTCCGCCGAAAGCTTCAGCGAAGGACGGCGCGGAGTCACGAACTCACCGACCTTGGCGCTCTCCGCATGGGCCTCGTTCGCGGGAGTGGTGTTGTACGCAAGCGTCGCCTCGGCTCCGCCCGGAAGCGCGCAGGTGATGGTCTTGTTGAAATGCGGGTGGGCCAGCGAAACGCTCGGGGCCGCGACGACCACGAGCACGATCAGAATCGCAACGAATCTCTTCACGGAAAACCTCCTGGCTCTCGGATGGAGCCCCTCCAGCGAGGATGCTACCATAATCGCCGAGTGCAATCTTTCTCACACACGACGGAGCTTCGCGAGCGATTCCAGGCCGACCTCGATCGGTTTCCACGACTGGAAGTCACCGCGCCCGATCTCACTCCAGCCGCGGTCGTCTCGATCATCGTGGGAGCGAGAGGAGGCGAGGCCGCGTTCGTTCTCACCCGGCGGACCTCCGGGCTTCGCAACCACGGGGGCCAGTGGGCGCTTCCCGGCGGCCGCATCGAGCGCGGGCGAGACCGCGGTCGCGACCGCGCTCCGCGAGCTGCACGAAGAGGTCGGGGTCGACGTCGGTCGCCGAGAACGTCCTCGGAGCTCTCGACGACTTCGAGACCCGGTCGGGATTCCGAATCACGCCGCTCGTGGTCTGGGGCCCTCGGAGAGGTGGCGCTCGCGCCCAATCCGAAGGAAGTCGCGGCCGCCTATCTCGTGCCTCTTCGCGCGATTCATTCGGTGTCGCCACGAATCGTCGACGGTCCCGACCCGGAGAGGCCGCTCCTTACGCTTCCGCTCGAGAGTCCCGAGACCGTCGTCTACGCGCCCACGGCGGCGCTGATCTTACCAGATGCGCGAGGTGCTGCTCTACGGGCGGGCCACTCGCGTCGATGGCTTCGGTGAGCCCCGCTTCGCCTGGAGTAGGTCAGACCGGACGCGTCGCATGGGCGAGCCGATGATCTTTTTGCGCCCTGCGATCCTTGCGCCGTTGCGTTCTCTAAGGCTTCCCCGCTTCGTGGCGCAGCGCGTGATCGGCGAGGGTGATCGCCATCATCGCTTCCGCCATCGGCACGAAGCGGGGGAGGAGGCAGGGGTCGTGGCGCCCGTGCACCGCGATGGTGGTCGGCTCGCCACCGCGGGTCACCGTCTCCTGCTCGCGGGGAATGCTCGAGGTCGGCTTCACCGCGCACCGCAGGACGATCGGCATTCCCGACGAGATTCCGCCCAGCATGCCCCCGTGGCGGTTGGCCGCGGGTCGCGACCCGCCCCTCTTTCATCTCGATCGGGTCGTTCGCTTCGCTTCCCTTTCATCGTCGCGACCGCGAACCCGTCGCCGTACTCGACGCCCATGACCGCGGGGAGGCTCAACATCGCCTTTCCCGAGGTCGGCCTTGAGCTTGTCGAACACCGGCTCACCCCAGCCCGCGGGGACGCCCGTGGCGACGATCTCCGCGATGCCTCCGACCGAGTCCCCCTCGCGCCTCACGCGCTCGATGAGCTCGATCATTCGATTCGCCGCTCCGGCATCGGGGCAGCGCACGATGTTGGCCTCGACCTCCTCGAGAGTCACCGAGGCCGGGTCGGGAACGTCGGCCGACACGGCGCCGACCTGCTTCACGTAGCCCACGATCGTGGTTCCGTAGCGGACTCGGAGCAGCTTCTTCGCGATCGCGCCCGCGGCGACGCGCACCGCCGTCTCTCGCGCGCTCGAGCGGCCGCCGCCCCGGTAGTCGCGGAAGCCGTACTTCGCGTCGAAGGTGAAGTCGGCGTGGCCGGGACGATACTTCTCCCGGATCTCGGCTGTAGTCCCGCGATCGCTGGTCGCGGTTCTGGATGGCGATGGCGATCGGGCGTCCCCGTCGTCCGGCCTTCGAAGACTCCGGAGAGAATCGACGGCTCGTCGCTCTCGTCGCGCTGGGTCGTGACTTTCGACTGGCCCGGACGGCGCCGATCGAGGTCCGGTTTCAGATCCGCTTCCGAGAGCTCGAGTCCCGGCGGCATGCCGTCCACGATCACGACGTAGGACGGCCCGTGACTCTCCCCCGCCGTCGTGATGCGGAATGCCTGACCGAAGCTGTTTCCCGGCATTGCTCTGCGCTTCAGACGTCTTCTCCCGCGGACGGGAAACGCACCACTCGCCCCTGAAGACGTCCGCCGATGCGAGCTGATTCCCACGAGATGCGGACGGGTGAAAGGCTGGGCTCCCGGCCGCGGATGAACCGGCCCCGGGTGAAGGCCGGAGTGCCTTCGGGCGGGCGTCGAGTCGCGCGCTCGATCTCCTCCTCGCGCACGAGGCGCCGGCCGAATCCGCTTCGCTCGAGCCTCGCGGCATAGCCCTCCGCCGAGCTCGTGGTAACGGAGATCGATCGTCTTGAGGAGCGCCGGATCTCGAGGGTCGCCGCAGGTCTCGAGCAGATATCGCTTGGTGACCCAGTCGACGCGGCCGACGAGCGAGGACAGATCCCGCCGCTCGAGTGCGCTCAGAACCTGCCCCCAGATCTCGGTGACCTGGAGCGCCTCGATCGATGTCGCTCTTGAGGTCGCGGACGAATTCGCACGCGCGCTCGAAATAGAACCGCTGGATCTCGAGCGCGGTCATGAGACCTCGATCGGTCTCGACCTCGGGTCTCGAGATTCGGATCGGAGACGATCGCGTGGAGCGCCTCGATGGGTCGACGGAGACGCGGCGCGTCGTCGAGAGCGCCCGCCTCCACCATCTCGAGCACCAGCGCCGTCGAGCCCGCCTTGAGAAACTCGGCCTCCTGAAGCATCGAGGAATCGGCGAGACCCAGCTGCAGGCGCTGCTCGCGCCGGAAGAGCGCGAGCGAGAGGAGCCACGTGGAAGTGCGCCGCGGAAAGCGCCGGCTTCATGAGGTTGCCCACGTCGAAAATCGAGCGGTCGTTCGGGCTGATCGAGACCAGCGCAGGAGTCGACGCATCGCCGGCGCCTTCTCCGAGAGCGACGAAATCGGCGTTCCCGGTCGACCGAGCCCGGCTCCGGAGACGATCGGACGCGAGACGAGAAACGCCGTGGCGGAGCGCCGGACGCGCCGAAACGCGAAGAGGTGCAGGACGAGCGAGAACGACGCGATGAAGGGAAGCGTCACCACGTAGCTCAGCGCGTAGAGAAATCGCCCCAATCGCATTCTCGACGCTTCGGTCCTCTCGAGCGACCAGCCGCGCGAAGAAACTCCTCCTTCGAAACGGGGGCAAGCGCGACGGCGATGGTCGAGAGGAGGGCCGCGCCCAGAACCAGCACCGCGAGCAGCACGAACACCGACCCACCCCATGACCACGGTCGCCGCGAGGAGCGGAATGAGGGCGCGCGAGCGAGAGACGGTAGAGCGCAGAGCCGAAGCCGGATCGCGATGGGCAACTGAAAGCTCTCCTGGGCCCCGTAGACGTGGTCCTCGGCGTCGCGGCAGTTCTTGAGAAGCCCGAGCTTTGCCCGGAAATCCGGAAGCGCGAAGCGTTCTCTCCGCTTCGGGAACGGCCCGGGCGAGAAGGTCCTCCTGCGCCTTCTGGTACAGGAGGAGCTGCGCCGGACCGCGGCACTCCGGGGTCGCGCCCTCGATGAGCCCGCCTTCCGCGCAATAGGGAAGGTACTCGTAATGAAATGCGCCGCCGTTCTCGGTGAAGATCTGGGGCCGCTCCGCGTAGAAGCCCGGCTCGGTCTTGACGCGCGCGGCGATGGCGCCCGCGAGCGCGTCATAAATGACGTCGTTGCCCGGGTGCTGGCGCTCCGGCGCGAAACGAATGGCGTACTCGGTCTCCTGACCGAGAAGGCGGCCAGAAGAGCACGGGGGAGTGCCCTGCGTTCGTAGCGGTTCCTATTCCCCGCCCTCGGGGACGACCGTTTCCTTGAGGTATCGGTCTCTTCAGTCGGCGCGCGTCCTCCTCGATCTCGAAGAAACCTCGGGACTTCTTCGGACTCGCTCATCAGGCTCGACAGTCGGTTCCCCTCGCGATTGAGGTCGACCTGCGCGTGTCGATGGGGATTCATGTTCGTCCTCCGGTGTCCTTCTCCCAAGGCTAACACATCCGAACGCGCACGTGGTCTTTCAACGTCCGAGCACGGCTTCGAACGGATTCCCCCATGATCTGGACCACCCGATCGATCTCGGCATCCGAGGTGACGAGAGGCGGTGCCAATAAGAAAACGTCCGCCCGGTGCCGCGAGTAGAGTCCGCGCTTCTGCGTCTCCTCGTGCACCCGGAATCCGATCTTGTCCGCGGCCGGGAAGCTCTTCCTTGGTCGCCTTGTCCTTCACGATCTCGACCGCGCACATCATTCCGAGGCCGCGGACGTCGCCCACGTGCGGGATGGGCGGACGAGTGCTCTGGCGGAGACCGTCGAGAAGCTTCTTCCCTTTGCGCTTCGCCTCGCTCGACGAGCCCCTCGCGCTCGAGGATGTCCAGGTTCGCGAGGGCCACGCGGCACCCCACCGGATGAGAGCTGTAGGTGTAGGCGTGCATCCAGACCGGGTCGGCCGCGTCGATGGTCTTCGCGATCTCGTCGGAGAGGCCGATGCCGCCGAGCGGGAAGTAGCCGGACGTAATGCCTTTCGCGAACTGAGATCATGTCCGGCTCGACTCCCCAGTGCTCGAGGCCGAACTTCGTGCCGGTTCGACCGAAGCCGGTGATGACCTCGTCGGATACCAGCAGCACCTCGTATCGGGTGCAGATTTCCCGGATGCGCGGAAAGTAGTCGTCCTGCGGCGGCGATGACGCCGCCCGCGCCCTGGACGGGCTCGGCGAGGAACATCGCGACCGTGTCGGGCCCTTCCGCCAGGATCGCCTTCTCGAGCTCGTTCGCGGCCGCGACTCCCTGGGAAACACCCGCGGGAGCCTGATACCGATAGGGGTAAGGCGATGGAATGTGAACGAACCCCGGAACCCGCGGCTCGAACATCGGCCAATAGGATGAGATGCCGGTCGCGCTCATCGCCGCGAGCGTGACGCCGTGGTAGCCCCACTGGCGGGAAATGACCTTCGTCTTCTGGGCCTTGCCGCGCAGCCGCCAGTAGTAGCGCGCGGTCTTGAAGCTGCTGTCGCTCGACTCGCCTCCGCCCGAGGTGAAGAAAAATCGGTTGATCGAGGGATACGTCCAGGACGACGAGCCGCTCCGCGAGCTCGATCGCGGGACGATTGGAGCTTCCGGTGTACCCGGAGCAATAGCCGAGCGTCGCCATCTGATCGTAGGCAGCTTCCGCGAGCTCCTTCCGCCCGTGGCCGACGTTCACGTTCCATAGTCCGGAGAGCCCGTCGATGTACTCCTTGCCGTCGGCGTCGAAGAGCCGCGCCCCCTCACCGCGCACCCAGACATGGGCGTTCTTGTGGAGCGCGGGAGTGTGCAGCGGGTGGATCAGATGCGCGAGGTCGCGCGCCAGGAGCTCGCTCTTCGAGGAGACGGATGCGGTTGCCATGGGAATCACTCCGCCTTTCGATTCACTCCGCGGCTCACCGCGAGGCCGCCCGCCGTCCGATGGGGAGAGCGTCGAGGTTTGTGAACGATGAAGACCCGAAAGCCTTCCTTCAGGCGCTGTTCGATATCCGAGGGCCCCGCGGTGATGCCGCAGGGGACTCCGAACTCCTTGCAGGCCGAGAGCACGGATTGGATCGCGCTTCTCGACGGCGGCAAGCGTCGCCATCGTACGCGCGCCGCAGGTCGCCGGGTCCGGGGAACACGATGTCGACGCCGGGAGTCGATACGATCTCCCGCGCATTCGCGACTCCGTTGCGATCTTCGATGATGAGAATGCCCGGAGCCTTCCCCGCTCCGCTCCGGAGCGCGCTCACGGCGAGCTCGGCCTGGGCGCGATCCTCGACGTGAGGGTAGACCACGGCGGCGACGCCTGCGTCGAGGAGAAGGCGCGTCCGCTCCCTCGCTTCCTCGCGTCCCTCTCGAATCGGGGGAAGGCGCGCCGCGATCGGCTCGAGAGCCGAGCGCGGACATGAAATCGCGCATTCCATCGACGTCGAAGGGCCCGGTCTCCATGTCGTAGAAAACGAAGTCGAGCTGATTGTCTCCGGACAATTTCGCGGCGCTCTCCCGCGTCTTCTCGGAGAACGCGCCGAAGACCGCTTTCCCGGATCCGAGCAGCGTCAGGAAGGGGTTTTCCTTCGACGGCGCCTGCGCATCGGTCGGAAACAGCCAAGAGAATCGCTCCGGTGAAAAGGAGAAGGAGGAAAGACGGCGTTCGCATCTCGATCGCCGGAGATTACCAATCGAGGCCCGGCGAAAGCAAGACGCGAGGCGGTTCGTGATAAATTTCGAGAGCAACTCGATGCCGCGACGCGTAACGCCCCAACTGTCCGGGTGGGGTCGTATTCCCGTGCCCGCGCGGGAGGCGTTCTCCGAGGACTTGCGCAAGCTCACCGAGAACGCGGTCCTTTCCCGCGGCCTCGGTCGTTCCTACGGAGACTCGTCTCTTCCGCCGCCCAGCCGATTCGAGGTCGCCTCGACGGTGCTTGCGGATCGAATCCTCGAGTTCGACGAGACCACCGGCGTATTGCGCGCCGAGGCGGGGCTCTCCCTCCGCGATCTGATCCGGGTGTTCCTCCGCCGAAACTGGTTTCCCCCGGTGAGCCCCGGAACCGAGTTCGTCACCCTGGGCGGAATGGTCGCCGCCGACGTGCACGGCAAGAACCATCACGTCGAGGGAACGTTCGGGGCGCACGTGGAAGAGCTCCTGCTCCGCGTCGCCGACGGCCGCATCGTTCGATGCTCGCCCGCGACCGAGCCCGACCTCTTCTGGGCGACGGTCGGCGGGATGGGATTGACCGGTCACATTCTCGAGGTGAGCTTCCGCATGAAGCGGATCTCCTCGCCCTGGATCTACGAGGAGCGCGAGCGATTCGGAAACGTCGACGCGCTCATCGAGGGTCTCAAGCGCTCGGCGAAGGAGTGGCCGTTCACCGTCGGATGGATCGACGGGATCGCGCGGGGTCGGTCGCTCGGACGCGGAGTCCTGAGCCGCGGCCGGTGGGCCCTTCCGGCCGAAGCGCCCGCGTCCCCACCGGAGCCTCTCTCGCGCTGGACCGTTCCCTTCGAGTTCCCGAACTGGTTTCTGAACAAATGGACCATCCGCGCTTTCAACACGGCCATCTACCACGGCCACGCCTGGAACCGCCCGCGCACGAAGCATCCCGAAACTTCTGGTACCCGCTCGACTGGATCCTCGAGTGGAACCGCATCTACGGCCGTCGCGGATTCACCCAGTACCAATGCGTGCTTCCCGATTCCGCGGGGCCGTCGGCGGCGCGCCGCTTTCTCGAAGTGCTCATCGGCGCGGGCGGAGCGGATTCGTTCCTCTGTGTCATCAAGGACTGCGGCGCCGAGGGTCAGGGCATGCTCTCGTTTCCCCGTGCCGGCATTTCCATCGCCCTCGACCTCGCCGTCCATGACGGGACCCAGCGCATCGTCGACCGATTGAACGAGGCGGTCATCGCCGAGGGCGGCCGCATCTACCTGGCGAAGGATTCCTTCACGCGGGCCGAGCACTTCCGCGCGATGGAGCCAAGGCTCGAGAAATGGAGCGCCGTCCGGAAGCGGTGGGATCCCGAGGCTCGCATCCGGAGCGCTCAATCGGTGCGCGTTTTCGGAGATCCTTCGTGAAAGTGGCGCTGCTCGGTGGTACGAAAGGCATCGGACGCGCGCTCGCGCGGCTCCTCGGCGACGAAGGGCACGACCTCTGTCTTCTCGGGCGTGATCTGGAAGATATGAAGCGCTCGGCGGCGGACGTGAAGGTGCGCTCGAACGGCAAGGCCGTGAGCGTCGCGTACTGCGACCTCGGTCGTCCAGAAACCTTCGGTCCCGCTCTCGACTACGCCGCGGCGGAGCTCGATGGCTTCGACTGCGTCGTCGTCACCGCGGCGATCTTCGCGCCACAGGAGACGCTCGAATCGGATCGCGACCTCGCGCGGGAGCTCCTCACGACCAACTTCGCTCACACCGTGCTCTTCTGCGAGGAGGCCCGCGAGCGCCTGCTCGCGCGCGGCGGCGGCACTCTCGCCGTTCTGTCCTCGGTCGCGGGGGAGCAGGGGGCGAAAGCCGGTGGTCCTGTATGGCGCGGCGAAGGCCGGTCTATCGGCCTATCTCGAGGGGCTCGATCACAAATTCCGGAGCCGCGGCTTGAAGACCATCACGGTGAAGCCGGGCTTCGTGAAGACGGGCATGACCGCGGGGCTCTCGCCGCCGCCTTTCGCGGGCGAGCCGGAAGGAGTGGCGAGGGACATCCTCGCCGCGATCGAACGGGGGCGCCCCGTCGTCTACACACCGTTTGCCTGGAGATGGGTCATGCTTGTTGATACGCAACCTGCCGCGCTTCGTCATGCGCCGGATCGAGATATGAGATGTTTCGACGAACCGCATCGAAGCTTCTCCTCGCCGCGTCCCTCACTTCGATGAGCCGCGATTCCAGCGCGGCCACGAAGTTCGCCGTCTCGAGCGACGGGATCAAAATCGCGTTCGACGTGACCGGCTCGGGTCCCGCGGTGATGCTGCTCCATGGAGGCGGGCAGACCAGAAAAGCGTGGCATGACGCCGGATACGTTTCGCGGCTCGCGCGGGAGTTCACCGTGATTGCGGTGGACCTCCGCGGAAACGGTGAGAGCGGCCGCCCCGAGGACGCCGCGGCGTACGCCATCGACCGGCTCTGCGACGATTTGATCGCGGTTGCGGACGAGGCGGGAGCTTCGCGCTTCGCTCTCTGGGGCTTTTCGTACGGTGCGAATATCGGGCGGTATCTCGCCGCACGCTCCGATCGAGTGAGTGCCATGATCTATATCGGCATACCCTTCGGACCCGCGGCTGCCGGAGCGTTCCGACAGTACATCGTGGACACCCGTTCGAAGTGGACGCCCGTGGTCGAGAAAGCCCGGGCCGGAACGCTCGAGCCCGCTTCGCTTCCGGAGCCCGACCGCGCCCGCTGGGAGAGCGGTATCGTGCCCTGGACGCTCGCGTGGCTCGGAGCGATGCTCGACTATCCGCCCGTCGAGCCCTCCGATCTGAAGTGCGACACCCTATGGCTCTCCGGTTCACTCAACGAAGGCGCCATGGATAGCGTCCGCGCTTACGAGGGAAAGCTCCCGGGGACCAAAGTGACGCTTCTCGTCGTTCCCGGTCTCAACCACCCCCAGGAGTTGAGCGAGATCGATCGAGTGTTCGAGCAGGAGGCGACGTTCACCCGCGAGCGCGCCCGGTAGTCAGGCCGCGACTGAGACTTCGAGGATCCCGTGCTGGGTGACGAGGGCGCGGGCGATGAGAATGTAGCTCCAGGCGAACGCCACGTCGAGGAGCGGGTCGAGGCCGCTCTTGCCGAGCGTGGTGAAAAAGGCGAAGAGAATGTCGCCCGCGGCGAGAAACACGAAGCCGAGGAGGAGCGCCATCCAGACTTTCCAGAGCGCCCCGCCGCGCATGGAAAGCGCCATCTTGAGGAGAAGCACCGCCGGGATGAGGAGAATCGAGTCGAGTACCGGATAAGCCACGTTGAGCGCCCGTTCCGGCCAGGGAGCATCGGACGAGAGCACCGGACGGCCGACCACGAGAAAGAACACCGCGAGGAGTGAGAGGACGAAGAAGAAAACGACCCCCACTTCGAACGCTTCCGCGACCTCGAACCCGACGCTCTTGTAGACTTTCACGAAGAGGAAAAGGCTCACCGCGAGGAGCACCGTCGCGGGCAGGAAGAACAAGTCGGCGATGGAAGGAAAGGGCGCGGCGTGCCCGCGCACGAGCTGGTAGAACGCCAGAACGGCCTGCGCCGCGACGTATGCCGACAGGCCGAGCGCCATCAGGGTCCAGGCGGTCCGGACCGGGTTCGTTCTCTCGAAGGAAGCGGCGGAGCGGCAGGCGTAGATCGCGGCGATGAGAAGAAACACCAGTTTTACCGGAGCCGCGATGAACAGAATCGCTTCGGGCGTCAAAACGTCGCGGTAGATGGCGGCATCGGGCGCCAGGAGCTTCGGGAGAAAGATCGCGCCCATGAGCGCCATGCCGGCAAGCGACAGGAGGCCCATCACCCGATCGAAGCTCATGACGTAGCGCCTTCGAGCCCGAGGCCCTTCTCGAGCTCACGCAGCAGGGATTTCGTCTTCTCCTGCCCCACCAGTACGAACATGCCTTTGCCAATTCCTTCGAGAACGGCGCGGAGCTGCTGTGGGCTGATCTTTCCGCCGGTCACGCCCAGTTTCTTGCATTGAACCTGGATCGAGGCCTTCGCCATATGGCGGCCGATGAGCGGTCCGATGGATTCTTCGATTCGGCGCAGGGCCGGCTCGCTGTCCATGAGTTTTCGGGGTGAGATCAGTATACATGACGGACAGGCGAGTGCCGACCGCCACGGCACCCGTGGCTGATGGCTGATGGCTGATGGCTGTCTAGGGCTCCCCGCTCGTCGCGGCGCCCTTGAGGAAACGATCGAACCACGCGACGTAGCGCTCCGCCCGGTCGCGAAGATAACTGGGCCGGCTGAGGCCGTGGTACTGCGCGGGGTAGATCACGAGCTGCGTCTCGACTCCGAGGCTCTTCAAAGCCTGGTACATCTGCTCGGAGTTGATGAGAGGCACGTTGAAATCGTACTCGCCGCACATGAAGAGCGTCGGGGTCTTGATCCGCTCCGCTTCGTAGAACGGATACGAGATCTTGAGATAAGGCGTGATGTCCTTCCAGGGAAGCCCGATCTCGTTCTCGTACTGCCGTATGTACTGATCCGTTCCGTAGGCCGCGAGTGCGTTCGAGACTCCGGCTCCGCTCACCGCCGCCTTGAACCTGGTGTCGGTCGCGATGGTGTAGTTGGTCGTCATGCCGCCGTAGCTCCAGCCTCCGATGCCGAGCCTCTCGGGGTCCGCGATCCCCTGGGCAACGAGGTGATCGACCGTCGCGATCACGTCCTGCACTTCGAGATTCCCCCAGTCGGAGTCGATGGCGCGGGTGAAATCCCTTCCTCGTCCCGAGCTACCGCGATAGTTCGGCGACACCACGACGTAGCCTTTCGCCGCCAGGAGCTGCCACGTGAAATCGAACTCGAATCCGTCCTGTCCCACCGGACCGCCGTGGATATAGGCGATGGTCGGATAGCGGCGGCCGGGCTCGTAGTCGGGCGGCTTCACCAGGATGCCGTGCACCTCGGTCCCGTCGCGGCTCTCGAGCTCGATCCCCTCGAGCGCGCCGAGATCGAGGGCCGCGATGAGCTCACGGTTCTGGGTCGAGACCGCCCGGGCTCTCTTCCCTTCGAGTGCCATCACCTCCGCGGGCGCATG
Organism: uncultured Acidobacteriota bacterium; assembly: GCA_963820855.1. Lineage (GTDB taxonomy): Bacteria > Acidobacteriota > Vicinamibacteria > Marinacidobacterales > SMYC01 > DAISKN01. Next base: position 194,772 of record CAWGBY010000021.1, on the reverse strand, counting down.
CGGTGTCGAAGCGACGACGGCGATCCGATCGCCCTTCCCGACGCTCATGTCGTAGACGACGCCCGGCGCCTCCGCGAGGCGCTCGACCGCGCCTCCGGAAACCGCCACCCTCGCGACCATCTGACTCCGATCGTCCTCGAGGAGAAAGTAGAGGGACGTCCCGTCTCCGGACCACGCTGGATCCGATACCGAACGGTCGAGAGCGGGCGCCACGAGACGCTCCTCACCGCCCGCGACCGGGACCACCGCGAGCCTGGGCATATCGTAGGAGGTGTACGTTTCCGACGAGCCCCGCAGGTAGGCGATGAGCTTCCCGTCGGGGCTGAAGGCCGCGGGACTTCCGAAGTCGTTGTCGGGGCCGCCGAACCGTGTGACCTGTCTCGGCGTCGCTCCCGCGCGCGCCTCGATGACGTAGAGGTCCGTGTTCTCGTGCCGATCGGGATCGCCGCCGCGCTTCGACGAGAACGCGATGAGTTTCCCGTCGGGGGACCACGACGGGAGAGACTCGTCGAAGTCGCCGGGGGTCAGGAGCTCCGACTTCGCCGTCGCGACGTCGAATACATAGAGGTGCTCCCGGAGTCTCCGGAGATAGCCTTCCCCGTCCCGCTTGAACTGATACCGATCGATCACGATCGGCTTCGGAGTCTTCGCCTTGTCCTTCTTTTCGTCTTCTTTCTTCGTCTCTTCGGGATCGGGATCCGACGCGATGATGGCGAGCTTCGAGGAATCCGGGGACCAGGTGTAGTCGGAAACGCCTCCTGGCAGATCGGTCAGCTTCCGCGCCTCTCCCCCGGAGCGATCGAGGAGCCATACCTGGGCTTTCGCCTTTTCCTTGTCGTCGTCGTCTCCGCTGCTCCGCGTGGCGAGAAACGATAGATATCGTCCGTCCGGGCTGAAGCGGGGCTCGCTCTCGCTCGCGTCCGCGGTGTGGGTGAGCTGGATCGAACGAGTCCCGTCCCAGCTCGCCATCCAGACATCGCCGTACCTTCGGTCTTTCTCGAGGTTCGTGGTCCGCACCACGTAGGCGATCCACTCGCCGTCCGGGGACAGCTCGGGATCCGAAACGTCCCGCAAAAGAGCGAGGTCGGAGAAATCGATCCGCCGTTTCTCGGCGCTCGCTACCGACAAAAGCGCCAGGAGCCAGATTGTCAACGTTATGCCAATGTGTCGAGTCATGGGTTCCCCCGTCAGGATTCTGACGTTTACGCTATCAAAGTTACAATAGGGATGTGAAACCGCGCACCAGTTTCTACGAGTCCAGCGGGAGAATCTTCATCAAGAGCCGCGCCGAGCTCGAGACCATGGCGACGGTGGGCCGGATGGCCTCCGAATGCCTCGAATGGATTCTCCGCCAGGTCGAGCCCGGCATGACCACGCAGGACATCGACGACCTTCAAGTGGATTACGTTCGTCGGGAGGGTGTGGTGGCCGCTCCTCTCGGGTACCGCGGTTTTCCCAAGAGCATCTGTACCGCGGTGAACGAAGTCATCTGTCACGGGATCCCGAGCGCGAAGCAGGTCCTTCGGGAAGGCGACATCATCGGAATCGACGTGACGCTCCTCGTCGACGGCTTCCACGGGGACAACGCCGCCACCATTCCCGTCGGTCAGGTGAGCCCCGAGGCCATGCGCCTGCTGGTGGCGTCTCTCGAAGCGAACCGCCTGGGTATCGAGGCGGTGCGGCCGGGGGCGCGGCTCGGGGACATCGGGCACGCCATCCAGTCTCACGTGGAGCCTCTGGGCTATTCCGTGGTCCGCGACTTCGTGGGTCACGGAGTAGGGCGCGGTTTTCACGAGGCTCCTCAGGTCCCGCACTACGGGACTCCGGGGATGTTGAAGCGACTGCTGCCTGGCATGGCGTTCACCGTCGAGCCCATGATCAACGAAGGCACGTGGGAGATGGAGCTCCTGAAAGACGGCTGGACCGCGATCACCGCGGACCGCAAGCTCTCGGCACAGTTCGAGCACAGCCTCGCCGTGACCGAAGAGGGTGTTCGCGTGCTGACGGTCCAGAACAAGGAAGGCACGTGGGAGCCGCCCGGCCGCTGGTATCCGCCCACCTGAGATCCCAAACATTCAACGCTGCGTTTTTCCCCGGTTTGTTTCACGTGCGGCGGGCGTCTACCAACAGGTAGCGCTCGAACGGTGAAGGAAAGAGTCCGGACTTCACTCTTACTTCGAACCCCTCAGCTTCCAGGAGAAGCCGCGCCTCGGGCAGGAGAAACGTCAGGTAGTACATGACGAACGGCGGCGACCAGACCGCGTTTCTCACGTGCATCGCCGCATTGAACGCGCGGTGGAGCCAGTATGACCTCGAGAGCGGGTGGGGCATGTTTCCCGTCGCGAACAGGAAACGGCCTCCGGGTCGAAGCGCGCTCCGGACCGCTCGCACGAGCCTCACTTGCTCGCTCGGCAGGAAGTGCCCGAGCGCCGAAAAGCAGGTGACGAGATCGAATGCCTCCCCAAAGGGAGGCGCGAGGGCGTCGGCCCGAACCAGAGAGGCCCGCGTCTTTCGCGCGACTTCGAGCATTCCCCGGCTGAAGTCGAGCCCTACCGTGAGCTCCGTGGCGAGGGGACGGAGGACCTCGAGCATCGCGCCCGTGCCGCAGCAGAGATCGAGCGCCCGGCGAGGTGGATCCCGACGCAGGTAGTCCGAAGCACCTCCCAGGATTTCTGGAGGAGTGCGAAACGGCGTGACGTCGAACTTCGGCGCGAGGAGGTCATAGCCCCTTTCCGTCGAGGACAGGGCCTGCCGGGCCAGCTCCCGGAACGTCGGGCCCGCGGGATGAAACAGGGTCAGTTCCCGGCCGTGCGGCTCGAAAGCCAGCTTTCCCGGAAGCGAGCGACGGCCGCGGTGACTTCCCTTCCCGCTTTCTCGAAGGAGACGACCTCGATCGTCGGATCGCCCTGAAGCGTCAGCTCCGCCTTTCGCGGCTCGCCTCGCTTGTCGAAAGAAATGGGAACCCGATCGCCGGGAGCAAAACCCGCGAGCGCTTCGGCCGCGCTCCGTTCCTGCCCGACCGCCTTTCCCGCGATCTCGAGAACGCGGTCGCCTCGATCCAGCCCCGCCTGATACAGCGGGCTATCCGCGAGCGGCCGCGACGCCACGCGCAGCTCGTTCGACTCCATGTCGATCCGCGCCCCCAACCAGACCTCTTTCGCGCGCGGGGTTCGGAGCTCGAGGCCCGCGAGTGCGAGGAGACGCTTGTAGTCAGGAAGCCCTCCCTTCTCGACGTAGCGGGCGAAGAAGTCCCTCGCGAAGGTCGCGTCGGTGATCTCGGCGAGCATCGTCTCCAGGTCCGACAGCTGATAGGGCGTCTCGTTCCGCCCGTACGCCCGCCAGAGGCCCCGCATGAAGTCGTCGAGCGATCGCGGAGAGAAACGCTCGCGGATCGAAAGATCGAGGCCGAGCGCGAGGACCGCCCCGTAAGGATAGTACGAAGCGTAGGTATTTTCGCGATTCGTGGGGTCGATCGAGACGGCGGCGTCCACGAAGGCGGCCTGCTCGCTCATGCCGATGGGCGAAAAAAGACGGCGTCCCGGAGCGTTCACGATGGCGTCGAGCGAGCCCGAAATGTCCCGGGCATAGCGGTCGAGATCGGTAATCGCCGCGCGCTTCAAAGTCAGGTCGTCGTAGTAGCTGGTGAATCCTTCGGCGAACCAGAGCTCCCCCGAGAGGTTCGCCTTCTCGAAGTCGAACGGCTCGAGCGAGCGCGGCCGCATTCTCTCGACGTTCCACGAGTGAAAGAACTCATGCGCGAGCGTTCCGATGTTGTCGAGCGGGTCGTCGAGAGATCGGCTCGCGGTGAGGACCGTCGAGTTGCGATGCTCCATGCCGTCGCCCGAGGCATAGGGAAGGTAGTCGGCGATGAAGGTATAGGTCCCGTAGTCGAATCCCGGAAGCTCCCCGAAGATGGCGACCTGCTCCTTCACCACCGCGCGCGCGAGCCGCGCGAAGGCCTCGCCCTTCGCCAGGCCGCCCTGGTGGTGGACCGCGAGGCGGATGGTGGCGTCGCCCGCGCCCCACTCGTGGAGCTCGATCGGTCCGATCTCCGTCGGACTGTCGAAGAAATACTGGAGATTGGGCGCTTCGAATCGATTCGCCCGGGCCGTCGGGCGGAGCTGTGTCGCCACCTTCCAATCCGGATCGCGGCGGGATGATCGTGAGCTCGATCGGTCTCGACTCCAGTCCCCGGGCCCAGAGGAACGTGGCCGGCATGTTGAGGTGGGCATGAGTGTTGTCGATCGCGAGGTAGGTGCCATCCAGACGATCTCCGAAGATCGTGTAGCGCACGACGACGCTTCCGTCGTGGCCGGTCAACTTCCCAGCGCGACGGCTCGCGCCGGGCCATCGCGAGGGCCCGACCGGCGCTGTCCTCGGCGCGCAGGCCGTAGAGGTTCTTGGCGAACTCGTGGAGGGCGTACCTTCCCGGCGAGCTGCGGCTCATCGAGAGCTCGAAGACGCCGCTCGGGATCGACCGGAAGGTCGCGGTCACCTCGGCTTCGTGATGGTCGGCGTTATCGAAACGAATCTCGTAGCGAACCGGTCTGCCTCGCCCCTTTCATCGACGCCGGGAGCAGCATCGCGAACAGAAACATCTTCGCAAGAGGCGACATCCTTCCTCCTCGGAGCACGTATAGGTCCATCCGCTAAACTCCCGGCAACGTACAGGAGGATTACATGGCAACTGTGACGCTGGGAGGAAATCCGATCTCGACTGCGGGTGATCTTCCCGCTGTCGGAACGAAAGCGCCCGATTTCAGTCTCACCGGGGGCGATCTGGCGGATGTTTCTCTCTCGAAATACGCGGGGAAGAAAGTCATCCTCAACATCTTCCCGAGCATCGACACCGCGGTTTGCGCGACGTCGGTGCGGAAGTTCAACGAGGCCGCGGCAGGCCTTTCGAACACCGTGGTCCTCGCCATTTCGCGGGACCTTCCGTTCGCGCAGAAGCGCTTCTGCGGCGCCGAGGGCATCGAGAACGTGGTCCCTCTCTCCGCCATGAAGGACACCGAGTTCGGCAAATCTTACGGAGTGCTCATGACCTCGGGACCCCTCACCGGGCTCTTCGCGCGCTCGGTCGTGGTCGTCGACGAAAAAGGCAACGTGAAGTACAAAGAGCTCGTTCCCGAGATCAAGGAAGAGCCGAAGTACGACGCCGCCCTCGCCGCCGCCAAATAGTCCGAGCGTCAACGGCCCGCTCGCGAGAAGCGAAGCACCGGACACTCTGAGCCCACGGGCCTTTGCGGAGCGCCGACCGAGCAGCGGGGCCCGGAGCCCGTCCTCCCCGCGCGACGAGCGCGGAGGGCGCGATCCCCCGAGTGAGCGAGGCGAGCGCGCTCGCACTAAGGAAGCTCCGCCCGCCTTTCTACCGTGAGGCGTTCTCCGTCATCGCTCCGGCGGCGAAAGCCGAGAAGGTGGAGGATCGGAAGAGCGTAAAAGCGCGCCACCCGGCGATCGATCGCAGAGCGCGTTCCGATCGTCTTTCGACCGCGTGACTCCCGGGAGCCAATGGGCGATGCGTCCGGCGCGGAGAGTCCGAAGCGCCGCGGAAAGAGCGAGCCAGAAGCCCCTCACGCGTCGGGCGACGAAGAAGCCGTCGTTTCCGAGCTTCTGATAGAGAGGCATCAGGAGAAATCCGTCCGAAGGCACACCGACGCTCCCGCGGGCGTCTTCCGCGATGACCTGCCCGGCGAAGACCGGATCGAAGCTCCGAAACCCGGGCCTCATCTGGAAGCGGTCCTGAGGAACGATCGCGTGCCGGTACGTGACCTCGAGGATCGGAGGAATGCCGTCCGTTGCCCGGCGAAGGCGCGCGCGCTCGCGGTCGACGCCGGCACTCGCCGGGTCCACCATCATGAGCTCGGCGAGCGCGATCCAGACGACCGCGGCGAGATTCGACACCGAGTCCGGATTTCGATGCTGGCCGCCCTCGAAAGCGACCGCGACGTGGCCCAGGACACCTACGTAATCGGCGAGAGTGCCTTCGAGATTCTCCTCGAGACCGAGTATCGCCGGCACCGGGAAGCGGCGCGCGAAGCGCCGGCTGCGCAGGGTATCGGCGAAGACCGCGAACGGCTTCCCCTCCCCCGACGTGGTGTGAAGATCGAGAAGCGCGACGGGACCGCGCGCCGCAGCGAAGCTCTTCTCCAACTCTTCGTAGAGCTCCTTTCGTTCTCGATCCTCGCTGCGACTCGACGCGTCCGCCGGAGCGCAAACGATCGAGCGCCTCCCGGCTCCAGCGCCGGTTCAGGTCGTAGTCGAGGTAGCGCACGCCCGTGCGTGAGCGCCTCGACGTTTCCGATGAACGCGAGAAAGTCGCCGCGCGCGATGAGGCTTTCACGCGCGAGCCTTTCGACAACGGACTCGAGAGCTTCCACTCCCGCGGGCTCGTTTCCGTGGATCGAGCCCACGACGATCGAGCATCGGTCCGGGCGCTTCCGCGGTGAGACGACCGATGACGCGACTGCGGGCGGGAGCCGCGTTGCCGATGGTCGCAGCCAACCTACCTAGCTCGACCGGTAGGCTGGAGCTTCTGCCAGAGCCACGGCGCGCGCCGGACGGCGATGTCCAGGAGATACAGAAGGAGCGCGAGGCCCATGAATATCGGCGCGAGAGACGTTTCGACGCTCGCGCGCTCGTCGCCCACCGCGAAGATGTCCTCCACGGTCGGTCCGACTTTTCCCCCGGTCTCCCGGGAGAGCCCCTCGAGCTTCGCGACGTCGGGCGGGTAGAAGCGGTACTCGTCCGGATACGGATAGAAGACGGTCCGCGTCCGCCCCACCTGGTCGAGATCCTCTTCCGGAATTCCCTCCGCGTCGAGCTCGAACCGCCACGGAGACGAAGGGGAAATCGAGACGGGCACCGAAGCGTGGTAGCGGCCGGGCGCGGTCTGCCGAAGAGGCACCGTCCTCACGTCCGCCGCGGGCCCGAGGACGCGGAGAGCCGGCTCGAGGCCTCGGGGATAATGGCCGCTCGCGTCGACCACCGAGAGCTCGACCTCGGCGGCGCTCCCCCGTCGGTCCACTTTGAAATCCACCTCGGCACGGTGGTTGCGGCGCGCTGTCTCGCGGACCAGTTGAGACCAGAACTTTCCATAGCCGTCCCATTTGAGCCAGTCGGCGGCCCAGCGATTCTTCACGTCCGAGGTGAAGGCTACCGATCGCCCGATGCCGTAGTGCCATCGAGCGAGAAGCGGGTCCTCGTCCTGCGCTTCGAGGATCACTTCCGCGGCGTCGCGCGGGAGCGTGCTCACGTAGCCCTTGAGCTGGGGAGCTTTTTCGAAGTCGATGCCCCGGAAGGCCTCGATCTCCCGCTTCACCAGCGGAGCGAACGACTCCTCGACCAGCGTGGCCTCGAGAGCGATCTGGGTCTCTTCGATGAAGATCTGCTGGACCTTATCGGCGATCTTCGATGAAATAGCTGCGGCCGTTGCCCCACCGTGCGATGTCGCGCGAGGAGCTCCCGGTCGGCCTCCTCCCCCACCGCCACCGACGAGACGGTGATCTCTTTCTCCGTCATGCGCACGATCAGCTCCTCGTAGTCGTCGGGGTAGGTCTTGCCGTCGGAGAGAAGGATGACGTGCTTCACTTTCGAGGGGCTTTCCAGCAGCTGCTCGAACGCGCGCTCGAGCGCCGGGTAGATGTTGGTCTGGGCGCTCGCCTGGATGCGGCTGATGCCGTCCTTGATCCAATCCTTGTTGGTCGCGAGCTGGAGAGGAATGGTGACGTACGGATTCCAATCGAAAGTGACGACGCCGAACCGGTGGGTCTCCTCGAGGAGGTCGAGAGCGGCCTTGGTCGCTTCCTTGGCGAGGGCGATCTTCTTCCCGTACATGCTGTAGGACTTGTCGAGCACGATGACGAGCGAGAGATCCTTCCACTTCTCTTCCACGCGGAACTCGACCGGGAGAATCCGCTCGACGACGGTGTCGGTGTAGCCCTCCTCACCGTAGCTGGTCTCGCCCGCGGCGAAGATGAGCCCGCCGTCCTCGTCGCGCACGTAAGCTTCGAGCGCCAGCATGGCCTGCGCGTCGAGGTTCTTCGCGGAGACATCGCTCAGGATCACGACGTCGTAGGGCGACAATCGTCGCGCGGCCGCGGACGCGGAAGCGCCGGGGACCACGGTGACTTCGAGACCCTCCCCCTCGAGCGCGCGCTCGAGATAGGAAGCGCTCGGTGGATGCCCTTCGATATAGAGAACGCGCAGCGGAGGAGCGACGCTCACCGTCTCGACCCGGGAGTCGTTGCCGACGAACGGATCCTGGTCCGTCTCGATGCGCGCCTGCAGATCCAGCAGTCCCGCCTGGGGGAGCTTCGTCTCGAACGCGACCCGGCTGAATCCGGGGGCGAGATCGACCTGACGCTGAGCGAGGCGCGAGGTAGTGGTTTCGAGCGAGACCACGGCGCTCTTGGCGGCGCGGCTGAAGACCGACGACCTCGACAGCGACCGTCTCCCCCGCCCGCACGTCCTTCGGAACTTCGATGCCCTCGATCCAGCTGTCACCCTCCGCCCGGACCGCCGCGGGAACGGTGAAGACCCGCACACCGGCCGCGTCGAGCTCGGGAACGACGGCCGCGAGATTCCCTTCCGTCTCGTGCCCGTCGGTAACCAGCACCAGCCGCTTCAAAGATTCGCGGAGCGAAGCTCGCGAGCGCCTGTCGACCGCGCGCTCGATATTGGTGCCGCTCTGATCGATCGCTCCCGGAGGGGGCGGCGCGGCGCCCGAACTCCATCGCCGCTCCGTCGTAGACCGCGAGCGAGCGGAAGCTCGGACGCGCGCTCGACCATGGTGGAGCTCGCGGCGAAGCCGATGAAGCGGGAATGCTCGGGCTCGCCCTCCGCCACGGCGTCTCCGCTCCATTGGATGGCCGCGCTCAGGAACTCCGGCGAGATGCTCCGGGACACGTCCAGCAGGAAAACCGCGGAAATCGCGGTCCCGGGGCGATTCCAGATGGGGCCGCGCGAGGGCCAGGAGGAGCAGCAGGACGATCGAGCCCTCAAAACCCAGAGCACGTTCTGGTGGCGACGGTCGAGCGAAGTTTTCGTGCGTCGGCGCACCCACCAGAGGTAGACGAGCGCCGGAAGGAGGGCGAACGGCCAATAGCTTTCGAACGTCAGCGACACGATCCTGGAAGTCTTATCTCAAACCGGCCCGAGAGGTCAGAGGCCTCGCCGTGCAGCGGTCAGAGACCTCGCGGACTTTCTGGGCGAGCGCGGCGGCGGTAAAGGGCTTCGCCAGAAACGCCGCGCCGTTCTTCAGCAGCTCCTGGGTGCGATCCTCGCCGGCATATCCGGATATGTAGAGAACGGGAATTCGCGGCCGATGGGTCGACGATCTCGTCTCTCAGAGCTCGGCCCGAGAGCCGGGGCATGACCACGTCCGTCAGCAGCAGATGGATCGGACCGTCGTGGCTGCGGGCGAGCGCGACCGCCTCGGAGGCGCCGTTCGCGCGGAGCACCTTGTATCCGTACCACTCCAGCATCTCGCTCACGATGCAGCGGACACCTTCCTCGTCCTCGACCAGGAGCAATGGTCTCGCTTCCCCGGGTGAGCTCGCTCGTCGGCGCCGCTCGCGGGGTTTGGGCTTCCTCGGCGACGCGCGGGAAGATAGACCTCGAATCGCGCGCCTCGTCCCGGCTCGCTCGAGACCCAGATGAAGCCCTCGCTCTGCTTCACGATTCCGTACACGGTGGCGAGGCCGAGGCCCGTGCCCTTCCCCGGCTCCTTGGTGGTGAAGAACGGCTCGAAGATGTGGGAAAGGGCCCGGCGGTCCATTCCGATTCCCGTGTCGCTCACCGAGAGACAGACGTACGAGCCTTTGGGCATCGGTCCTCTCCCGGGATGGTGGATGCTCGTCGCCCTCGAGGACCTCGACGTCCGCGGTCTCGATCAGCAGCTTCCCTCCTTCCGGCATCGCATCACGGGCGTTGACCGCGAGGTTCAAGAGTACTTGCTCGAGCTGGCTCACGTCGGCGCGGACGCAGCCGCTCGCGCCGAGAGCCGCGTCTCGAGCTCGATGTCCTCGCCGATGATCCGACCGAGCATGCGCTCCACGTTCCGGACCATCTCCTCCAGGTTCACCACCTTCGGCTGGAGGATCTGCCGGCGGCTGAAGGCGAGGAGCTGCCGGGTAAGCGCCGCGGCGCGATCGGCGGCGCCGCCAATCTCCTCGACGTAGCCGCGCCTCGGATCGTCGAGCGGCATGCGAACCCGGAGCAGATCGGCGTAGCCCGGAAACGGCGGTCAGGAGGTTATTGAAGTCGTGCGCGATGCCTCCCGCGAGACGACCCACCGCCTCCATTTTCTGCGACTGCCTGAACTGCTCCTCGAGAAGTCGCCTTTCGGTGACATCCTCCGCGATCATCTCGATGCCCGAGCGGGAAGCCCGTCCTCTCCGGCCAGAGGGCGGCCGGTCAGCCGCACCGTCAGCGCCGCGCCGTCTTTTCTCGTCCAGACGACTTCGACTCCCTGAATCGGCTTGCCGTTTCCGGATCCCGGGACGAGACGACTCCACTCCGCGGGATCCTGGTACAGCTCGCGCACGTTTCTTCCTTCGAGCTCGGCGGGAGCGTAGCCGAGCATCGCCGCGAGGGTCTGGTTCACCGCGACGAAGCGGCCGTCCGTGCGTCGAGCGGTAGATCCCGTAGGGCGCGCCCTCGAAGAGAGACCGGTAGCGCTCCTCGCTCTCGCGCAGCGCTTCCTCGGCGCGGCGCCTCTCGGTAACGTCGTCCATGAGCGCGAGCACGTGGACCCCGTCGTCCGGCGTCCTCAGCACGGAGGTCGAAATCCGGACTACCCGCGTTTCCCCGTCCTTCCGGGTGATGACCCATTCCTCTCCGTGGAGGTCGTCGCCGTCCCGCATTCGGTTCATGCGCGCGATGGCCTTGTTCGCGAATCTGCGGGTCGGGGTACACCGTCTGGTACCATCCGAGCCGGTTGATCTCCTCGATGTCGTAGCCGGTCATCTCGGTCATGCGGTCGTTCCACACCGTGAACGCGACGTAGGGAAACTCCGGGATCTCGTGGCAGACCGCGAGGCCTTCGGCGGCTCCCTTCACGATGGAGTTGCGGAAAGAGACTTCGCTCTCGAGGGCATCCCGCGCGGTTTTCTCGTCGGTCACGTCGCGGGTCACGGAAAACATCAGCTCCGCGTCGGGGATCGATCGGCTGTTCCAGGAGAGCCAACGGTAGGAGCCGTCCTTGTGCCGGTAGCGGTTCTCGAAGCTGGTCAGCGACTCTCCGCGTCCGAAGACGGGCGCCGGCGGCAGCGGTGGATGCGGCGTCGTCCGGATGGACGAGCTCGCGCCAGGGTCGGGAGAGAAGCTCCTCCGTGGTCCAGCCGAGCGTTCGGGTCCAGGCCGGGTTCACCTGTTTGAAGCTGCCCGTCGAATCCCGCGACCGAGAGCAAGTCGACGGAAATGTCGAACAGCCAGTCGCGCTCCTGCTCCACCCGACGCCGCTGCTCTTCGATCTGGCGGAGGGCGGTGACGTCCTGAACGAATCCGACCATCCGCACCGAATTCGTGGCGAGATCCCGCTGGACCTCGCCTTCGGTGCGATGGTGGCGGACCTCTCCCCCGACGCGAACGCGGTACTCGATCGGATCGAGCATGTCCCGTCTCGCGCGCGCCCAGCATGTGCGCCCGGAGACGGGGAAGTCCTCGGGGTGAATCGCTGGGTGGCGATGTCGATCGGCGACGAGGACTCGTCGGGAGTCAATCCATAGTGACGGTACATTCCGGGAGACCAGGTGGTTCGGTTCGACTGCGGCTCCCAGGACCAGCTCCCGATCCGCGCGAGCTCTTCGGTGCGAAGGAGCACGTCCCTGGTCATTCTCAGCTCCTGCTCCGTCGCCTTCGAGAGAGAGACGTCGACGACGAGCCCGTCCATCATCATGTCCGCGCCTACCTGGGTCGCCCGGGACATGTCGCGGACCCAGAGCATCGAGCCGTCCGGTCGGAGAATCCGGTAGGTCCAGTCGAAATTGCCCGACCCGGAACCGAGCTTCGCGCACTCCGCCTTGGGGCCGCTGCGATCGTCGGGGTGCACCATGTCTTCCCAGCGGAGGGTGCCCGAAACGAGCTCCGACCGGGTCTCGGCCCAGGATCTCGGAAACGCTTCCCGCGAGAAACAGAAGGCGGCAGTCGGCGACGCGTACGCGGTAGGAGACGGCGTGCAGATTCTCGAGAATCGAGCGGTAGCGCTCCTGGCTCTCGCGCAGCTCCTGCTCCGCTTCCCTTCTCTCGGTCAGGTCGCGGACCGTGACCACGCGAATGGTCTTCCGGCCGACGGCGACGTTTCGGGCGTGGAGCTCGACGGGGAATCGGGTTCCGTCTTTCCTCAACCCGACCGTTTCGTAGGGCTTCTCCCATCCCGCCGCGATTCGCTCGAGGATCGCCGGCCGGCAGTCCGGCGGGGCCAGGTTCAGGACGTCGCGGTTCAGGAGCTCCTCGGGCTCCGAACCCGTACATCGAGGCGCCGCTCTGGTTGAGGTAGAGAATCCGCCCATTTTCGTGGACGAATACTCCTTCGGCGGTGGCCGCGGAGAGATGCTCGAGCCTTTCCTCGAGCTCTCGCATCTCCTCCAGGAGATCGGCCTTGCTTCTTCGCTGAACGCTCATGAATGGGCCGGCTCTGATCGCAGCATATCAAACACGGCGGAGGATCTCTTCGTAGAGGCCGCAGTAGCGGCGCACCATGGCGTCGAGAGGGAACCGCTCCTCGGCGTCTCGCCGCGCTTCCCGTCCCAGGACGGCTCCCCGCGCTGGATCGGACAGAAGGGAAATCATCGCCTCTGCGAGCGCCGATGGATCGCACGGCGGCGCGAGAAGTCCCGTGACTTCGTGTCGCAGGAGCTCTCGCGTCCCCCCGACGGAAGTCGCCACGATGGGCCGCGCCATGGACATCGCCTCCAGGAGAACGTTCGACATCCCTTCGGAGCGGGACGGTGACACCAGCACGTCGAACGCGGAAAGAAGCTCGCGGGTGTCCGGGCGCGCGCCGGTGAAGAGGACCCGGTCCGAGATTCCCAGATCGCGCGCGATACCTTCCGTTCTCGCCCGGAGAGGCCCATCACCCACGAGAACGAAGAGCGCGTCGGGCAGGCGCTTCCGTACGAGCACCGCCGCGCGCAGGAAATCGTCATGCCCTTTCACTGCGAGGAAGTTCGCGATGACGCCCGCGACCACGGCGCCATCGGGAACACCCAGGTTCGAGCGCGCGCGGTCCGAAAGACCCGCGAGCGGGCGGAATGATTCGACGTCGACGCCGTTCGGAATCGTCGTCACCCTGGATGCGGAAAGACCGCGCTCCCGCCGCGCGGCGTCGGAGACCGCCTCCGAGGGAGTCACCACGCGGCTCACCCGCGGGTTCACGAACGTCTCTTCGAGCAGTGCGAGCCGGGCGTTGCGCGAAAAGCCGAGGTCTCGCCGGGTGGTGACGAGATTTTCGATTCCCGCGAGCGCCGAAGCCGCGGCTCCGAAAAGGTTCGCGCTCACGAGATACGTATGGACGATCCCGACCCGCTCCTCGCGGAGCAGGCGCGCAAGCCAGCCCAACGCCCGGAAGGCGGCGCCGCCGTAGAATCTTCCGGATACCGAGAACACGGACGTCGACCCCGGCCCCGCGGAGCTCGTCGGCGAGAGCTCCTCCGCTCGTGAGGCAGACGACGATCGGCCGGAAACGCGTGGTGAGAATCCCACGAGTGAGCGCGACGAGATTCGTCTGCGCTCCCGCGCGGTGGAGCTTGTCGATCAGGTAGAGAACGGTCACCGGATGCGCCATAGCTCGTGAAGTCCGACCGATTCTACCGCCGGGAAACGCGATACACTGAAATTCGAGCCATGTACCTGAAACATTTCCGGCTCCGGGACCGGCCGTTCAAGCTGACACAGGATCTGTCGTACTACTTCGGCCCCCCCCATCAGATTCCTTTGAACGAGCTCTGCTATTCGATTGAAGAGGAACAGGGGGTCGCGATCCTCATCGGGGCACATGGCATGGGGAAGAGCACGGTTCTGAAGAGACTGCTCTTGAGCCTCCCCACCAACCTCAACGGTCTCATGATGTCGGATAACTCGCTCAGCGGCGAATCGCTCGTCGGACAGCTCGCCTCGATGCTGCGCGTGAGGGCCGCGAAGAACCAGCCGCAGCTTCTCGCGGATCACCTGAAGAACCAGCTTCTCCGCGGTAGGAAGCTGGTGCTCCTCCTGGACGAGGCGCAGGCGCTCACGCCGCGCCAGCTCGAGGAGGTTCGGTTCCTCACGAACCTGGAGCACCAGGGACGGCGCCTCGCGGAGATCGTCCTCTCGGGACCGCCGGCGCTGCGGGACCGCCTTCAGCTTCCCGAGCTCGCCGGACTACGCCAGCGGGTCGCGGTGCAGTCGACGGTCGAGCCCCTGAGCGCGCCGCAGACGGACTCCTACATCCGGCACCGCCTGAGGGTCGCGGGAACGGACGAGCCCCTCTTCGATGCCGCTGCGGTCGCGGCGGTCTTCGACAAGACCGGCGGTGTGCCGCGGCTCATCAATCTTCTCTGCGATCGAGCGCTCGTCGCCGCCTTCGCGCGCGGGCTCAAGCGGGTGGACCTCGCCGTGGTGCAGGCGGCGGAGGTCGACATCAAACGGTTCGAAGCCGAGCAGCTGGAGGAGAGGACCACCGAGGACGGTGACAGGGCGGCGAGCCTTTCGCAGCTCCTCGAAGCGCTCGAGCGCATCGAAGAGAAGCAGGATCGAATTCTCGAGAAGCTCTCCGAAATCTGATGCTGGAGTCCCTGAAGCATCGGATCGCCCGCAACAGCAACCTGCACCGCCCGAGAGAGAAAAAAGACGTCTTTCTCTTCTCCACTCCGCGAGGGGGCTCGACGTGGCTCGCGGAGCTCGTGCTCACCCAGCCCGGGTTCAAGCCCGCGGACGAGCCCTTCAATCTGAGAGACCCGCCGGTCCGGGCCGAGCTCGCGAGGCGCGGTATCACGGAGTGGGCCGATCTCCACGATCGGCGGAAGGAAGACGCGATGTTCTCGTACATCGAGAGCATTCGTTCCGGAGCGAACGGCGCCTTGAACCCGTTCCTCCACAGGAACCGCTTCCGGCTCCTCACGCGCCGCATCTGCTTCAAGATCCTCCATGCCGGTGAGGAGCGCATACGCGCCTTTCGAGAGCGTTTCGGCGGGTTCATCGTGCTGCTCTTGCGGCACCCGATTCCGGTATCCCTGTCGCGAAAAGACCTGCCGCGGCTAAAGGTTTTGCTCTCGAGCGACTTCCGCGAGCTTCTCACCGCGGAGCAGGCCGCGCTCTCCGAGCGCATCGTCGCCGCGGGGTCCGATCTCGACCGGGCGGTCCTCGACTGGTGCCTCCAGACGGCGATACCGCTCGCGAGAGCGGAGCCCGACTGGACCATCGTGACCTACGAGCAGCTCGTCGTGGATCCGCTGCCGGTGCTTCGAGCCCTCTCGCTTCGACTCGAGCTTCCGAGACCGGAACGGATGGAGCGGCGGCTCACCACTCCCTCGTCGTCCACGCATCAGTCGGACCAGGCCACTCGGGACCGGCTGGGCGACGCCGACCGGACGTGGCTCATCGACAAGTGGAAAGCGAAGGCCGAACCGGCCGACGTCGCTCGCGCGATGGAGACGCTTTCGGCCTTCGGTATCGGCGACCTCTATCGGCCTGAAAGCGCCCTTCCCGGACGGTTCTGGGTATCGTAGATCGCGGAACACGTCGTCCCGATCGCCGTTACGTCGTGAAACTGGTCGCTTCGCGGCGGAGCTTCGCTTCGTGCACGACGATGCGACGGCCGCGCATCGAGACCGCGTCCCGGCGCCGGAACTCGGAGAGGGTGAGGCTCACGATCTCGCGGCTCGCACCGATGAGATTTCCCAGATCCTGCTGGCTCAGTGGAATGTCGATGACCGTCCCGCTTCCGATGGCGTCCGCGGGCTCGCCGAATCGGTCGGAGAGCTCGAGGAGGAGCGAAGCGAGCCGCGCGGGAACGCGCTCCCACACCTGAGTTTCGAGTCGTCGTTCGAGCCGCTTCTGCCGAGCCGCGATGAGACGGGCGATGGCGAGCGCGAGAGGCGACCGACCGTGAAGGACCCCGTCGAGCGCGAATCGCGGGAAGGTCTCGATCTCCACGTCCTCGAGCGCCTCCGCGTAAGTAGGCTCGCTCGCTTCCTCGGCGACGAGCGACATCTCCCCGAATACCTCGCCCGAGTCGAGCAGATCGAGAATCAGGACCCTGCCGTCGGCCGAGAAGCGGAGGGTCTTCATCCGGCCGCCGACGAGCAGATGGAGTCCGCACCGGGACCCATCCTCGTGAAGCGAAACCATGCTGCCTTTCGGCAGCCTCACGAACCGCCCTCCGATTCCGAGTGTATCGAGAGCTTCGCGAATCTCCTGCGAGAACGAAGGCAATTCGCGAAACGTTGGGAGCGCAGCGCTCGCCCGCATACTGGCCTCCTCGCTTTCTCACCCCGGGAGTGCAATGACGATGCCAGCGAGCCTCGAGCGAAACCTCGAGAATGCAAGGATGTTCCGGCGGGCCATTCAGGCGCTTCCTTACCGAGATTTGGAGAATCGGCCGAAGATCGTAAATCCGGCAAAACCGGCGGCGAGCCATGGATCGAGAAGATAGTCCCAGAGGTTGGTGGATTCGAGAGCTTCGAGGCGGAACGCGCGCGACGCCGAGGAGAAGCGCGAGAAGCAGGAGGAGCCGGCCCCGCCACCACGCGAAGAAGGCGACGAGCGCGAGCGCGACGAGAAGTCCACGGACGCGTCCGTGGTAGCCGAGCGCATAGGGATCGAACGGAGAGAGCCCGAGAGCCATCGGGTACAGAGACGAGAGCGCCCGCGAGAACGAACGCGCCGAGCGCCCGAAGCTCCTCCCGGTCGAGAAGCTTGGGCGCGACCGCCGCGGATGCGATCAGGAGCACCGTCGTGATGCTGATATCGCCTACGATGCCGCGCGCGTAGCCCGAGAAGGGGGATTCCGCCGAACGGCACCATCGAAAGCGCTGCCGCCGCCGCCAGTGGCAAGAGCCGCCTCAAGGGACGCCCGCCGAGACCGTTGCGCGATAGCGGACGTGAACGATGCGGCTCCGGTTCCAGCTATAAAGAAGGTGGAGCGATCCATCGCTCGACTCGAGAAGCCAGGGGTAGGAAAGCTCCTGGGACGAGGAAGGCTCGGGCGGCTCGACGGTCGAGAGACTCTCGAAGCTCCGTCCGCCGTCGCGGGAAAGACCGATCTTGAGATTGCTCCGGTCGACCTCGCTGTCGTTATAGGCGATGAGCACCTCTCCCCCCGAGGTACGGAGAGCGCTGACGGCCGCGTCGGGATTCGGGAGGTCCGTCGGTTCCAGATCGCCCCACGTGCGGCCGCCGTCTTCGGTCCGAACGGCCAGCACGCGTCTCGGACTTCCGCCACTCGAGCGGAGGAAGGCGACGGCCTCGTGCTCGCCGATCGGCACCACCACGGGCTGGAGCGACGAACGTCCATGCGAGAGACGAATTTTCTCGAGAAGATTGCCCTCGGGCCCGATGCGGAGGAGCTCCCCGAATTTACCCAGGAGCTCGTGGTAGACGGGAAGACCGATTGTCCCATCCTCGAACGAAACCACGGGACCTCGCACCAGAGTTCCCACGTTCAATAAAGGTGAGGTGACCAGCCGGCGCGCCGGACCGAAGCTCGCTCCGTCGTCCTCCGATATCCGGAAGTTGACGGCGCTTCCCGACCAGCCGCCGACCGAGACGCTCACGTAGAAGAGCCACAGACGCCCCTTGGCGTCGCGCGCGGCAACCGGGTTTCCGAGCTTTTTCACGTAGCGCTCGAGATCGCGCGCCGTCTCCTCTCGGGTCGTCACGACTTCCTGCGGACTCCAGCTCGAGGACGACGGATCGAAAACCGAGGAATAGATAGCGACGTCCGTCGCCCCCTCGCGGCTTCCGCCATACCAGAACGCCCGGATTCCGCCTCCCGCGATCTCGATCGCGGTCGCGCTGTGGACGGACTTGGGAACGTCTCCCGAAACGATGCGGGTCTCGCCAGTAAGAGCGTCGAAAGAAGACGGCGCCGACTCTTTCGCGACGACGAAGGCGCGAGGAGACGAGATCGGGGGCTCGTTCACGAAGGTGGCGACGAAGGCCGACGCCACTCCCGCGAGCGAGAGGAGCGACCAGGCCCTGCTCTCGAGCGGCTTCATCGCGGCGTCAGTATACATGCCTGGTTTCGTCGGTTAAGATCGAGAAAAGCTCAACGCAGAGTCGCAACGACATCGCAATCGGTCGCGAAGGAAACCTCGTCTTTCTCGGCGTCTTTTGGTGTTTCCTTTGCGACTTTGCGCTGAAAAGCGAGCTCTTCCATCCATGGCCCTGAACGGACGCCTCGAGGACATGAACCTTCTGGAGATCCTCCAGATCGTCGCGTTCTCGAAGAAGACGGGAACGCTCGACGTCCGCGCGTCTCGCGCGAACGGATCGACTCTCCACCGGAGGCTTCATTCGATGGGGAGCCGATACTCTCTCGAGGACCAGGGTCCGCTGACCCAGGAGCTCACGCCCGTCATTCGCGAGGGCCGATGACCGATAAGCAGGAGCTATCCGAGATTCGGGCCGCTCGTGATCAAGGCCTCCTTTCACGTGGGCTCCGAACGGCGAGAGGGATACCTGACCAACGTGAGCGAAGGCGGCGCGTTTCTCGCCGTCGACGATCCGCCGCCGCTCGGAGCGAAGATCGAGATTCGCGCGATCCTTCCCTGGAGACTCGGCGAGCTGCGCGCCTCGACGCGCGTTGCCTGGCGGAGCGCCGGCGGCGCCGAGGGAAGCGGAAAGATCGCGGGCGTAGGCCTCGCCTTCGAGACAGTGGACCCGCTGTCGCGAGAGCACCTCGACGCCTATCTGGAGAAGTTCGCCGCGCTCGCCGCGCGCATCGAAGAGATGCAGGAGGGTTGAGGGCGCTACCCCCTGTTCTTCTTGCCGCGCGCGGGCGGCGACGACTTGTCCCTCGTGCACTTCTGGCACTGCCCGAAGATCTGGTGGCGATGGGACTCGATGGTGAATCCGTAGGCGTCCGCGATCTCGTCCTGGAGCCTTTCGATCTCCGGGCTCAGGAACTCGAGGATGGTCCCGCACTCGGTGCAGATCATGTGGTCGTGGTGCGCGTGGCGGTACTTGTGCTCGAACCGGGTGAGCCCGTCCTTGAGCTCGATGGCGGAGGCGAGCTGCGCGTCCACGAACAGCTTCAACGCCCGGTAGATGGTGGTGCGCCCGATGCCGGGGTGCTTGCGATGGATGACCCGGTACAGGTCGTCGACGGTCATGTGGCCGCCGGTCTCGAGAAAATGCTGCAGGATGGTCTCGCGCTGCTGGGAATGCTTCAGGCCGTGCTCCTGCAGATATGCCCGTCAGGATGTTGAGCTCCTCTCGCCGCTCGCATTCGTCTTCACTTTCGATCCTCTCGCAGATTTCTATCGAAGAAGCTCGCGACGCGCCGGAAGAAATCCCGAAGAACGTGCTCGCGGTGGAAGTAGTGAAACTCGCCGGGATAGACGACGAAGTCGAAGTCCTTTCCCTCCTTGGTGAGCGTCGTCGACGAGCTTCACCGACTCGAGAAACGGCACGTTCACGTCGGCCGTTCCGTGCAGGACGAGGAGCGGGCGTACGAGCCGGTAGGCGCGCTCGATGGGCGCCGCCTGCCGGTAGGCCGCGGGATTCTCGCCGGATCGCCGAGCCTTCCTCCGACCCAGTTTCCGCCGGGATCGCGGAACCAATCGCGGAAGTCCTGCACCCCGGCGACGTCGACGCCGCATCGAAAGAGCTCCGGATCTCGGGTGAGCGCCTGGAGCGTGAGAAATCCTCCGTAGCTCAGCCCCCAGACGCCGACCCGCGCGGGATCCACGTAGAGAAGGCTCTCGAGGTACGGAACGGCGGCGGCGACGTCCTCGTAGTCGAGGCCGCCGAGATCGCGATACGGCGCGAGCCGCCATTCGCGGCCGTAGCCGACGCTTCCCCGGTAGTCGGGCGCGATGACCACGTAGCCCTGCTGCGCGAGGTACTGATGAAAGCTGTAGTAGACGGCGTAGTCGCGCCGGATGTGCCAGCCGTCGTAGTTCTGGGCGATCCCGTCGCCGTGGATCCACACGATGGCCGGATGCTTTCGCGAGCGATCGAGGTCTTTCGGAACGAAGAGGTACGCGGGCACCTCGCGCCCATCGATCGGACGGGTAGTGGACGAGCTGCGGCTCGACGAGGAGAGAGCGATCGACGGCGGAGGGAAGCGACTGAGTGAGCTCGTGCGGGGCGCCGCCCGAAGCCTCGATCCAGTGAAGATCCGCGGGACGACCGGGATCGGTGTGCTGGTACAGAATCCTCTGGCCGTCGGGAGACCAGCCTCCCCGCTCGTGGACGAGGACGAAGCCTCCCGCGTTCGCGAGCTGCGTATTCGTTCCCCGCCCTTCGGTCAGGACGACGATGCCCGGCTTCGCCGGATCGGAAACGTCGGCGACCGCGAGATGCCTCTGACCGGGGTGAGAACGATTGGTATCGAAAGCGAGACGCGTGCCGTCGGGCGACCACGCGAACCGGCTCGCGTCCTCTGCCATCGGCGGTGATCCGGTGCGCGGTCCCTCCGGAGCTCGAGACGACGTAGAGGCTGTCCCAACCGCTCGCGTCGCTCAGGAACGCGACCCACTTGCCGTCGGGTGAAGGCCGCGGCTCGGCGCCGAGGAACGAGAGGCTCCACCACTTCTGGTCGTGCTCCCGGTGAAGCGTCTCGACCGCTCCGGTCACCACGTCGGCAGCGAGAATCTCCCGCGAGCGGTAGTCCGGCGAGAACCGCTCGAGCACGAGCCGGGTGGAGTCGATCCACCGCGGCGACTCCTCCGACTGAGGGCTCGAGGCCACGGACACCACGTCGCCTCCCGAGACCGAGACGACGCCGATCTCGGCGGGCTCCTGCTCCACGCGCCGGAACGCAATCTTCTCGCCGACGAACGACTGCGCTTCCTCGCGCGTGGTCGCGCGGGAAAAGCCGAACGCGATCCGCTTTCCGTCGGGCGACCAGACGAGACCGGACTCGGCCACGAGCGTGACGGTGAGCCGCTTCTCACTGCCACCCTCGAATCTTCCGCACCCAGACGTCCCCGAGCCGGAGAAACGCGACGTGGGTCCCATCCGGCGACGGTCTCACTTCCGTCTCGGGCCCGACCGTTCCGAAAACCGCTTTCGGCGCGTTCCCCTTCCGCGCCATGACCGACCAGAGCTCGCCTTCCCGCTCGAAGTAGAGCGCTGGATCCCGTCGGCGCTCCAGAACGGCTCGGACATGAGGCCGCTCGCGTAATCCGTGAGAGGCTCGGGCCAGCCCGAGACCCGGTCGACGACGTAGAGATTCTGGGCACCCGCCCGATCCCAGAGGAACGCGACGCGGCTTCCGTCGGGAGACCAGACCGCACCCGAGGGATGGCGGATGTCGAGAAGCGCTCGAATGTCGAGCTTTCCCTGCGATTGCGGAACCGTGGCGAGCGCAGGCGAGAAGAGCGAGAGTTTTCACGAGGCGGTATCTTAGCAGCTCTCTTGACAGAGGGCCGAATCCGAACTACGTCTCCCTTAGATTATCTAAGGAAGGCGCGACCAATGCCTCCTCACGGCTCGGAGCTTCTGCACGGAACCCTAGAGCTCCTGCTGCTCCGCCTTCTCGAGGACGGAGCCGGTGAACGGCTACGCCATCGGACGCCGCATCGAGGAGCTCACCGACGACGCGTTGAAAGTCGACGAGGGCTCGCTCTACCCGGCGCTCTACCGCTTGGAGCGCCGGGGCTTCGTCCAGTCCTCCTGGGGCACCACCGAGAACAACCGCCGCGCCAAGTTCTATCGCATCACCCGAAGCGGCCGGCGGCGGCTGCGACTCCCAGCGCGCGGAGTGGGCCGGCTTCCAGACCGCGGTCCAGAAGATCCTGGGCTCGCCGTGAAGACGCTTCGTCTCTGGCTCCGCGCCCTCGTCGACTCGTCGACGGTCGAAGAGGAGATCGACGACGAGATCCAGCTCCACCTCGATCTGCGGGCCCGCGACTACCGCGAGGCGCGGATATTCCGAGGAGGAAGCCCGCGGGCTCGCTCGGAGAGCGCTTCGGCGACGAAGCCCTCGTGAGGCGGGAATGCCGGCGCCTTCTCATGGTCGAGCGCACGAAAGGAGAACGTTCCCCGATGAGCACCCTGATTCGAGAGCTGCGCTTCGCGGTTCGCTCGCTCGCGAAGACGAAGGGGCCGACCGCGATCATCCTCGTCACTCTGGCGCTCGGAATCGGCGCCAACACCGCGATCTTCAGCGTCGTCGAAGGCGTGCTCCTGCGGCCGCTTCCGTACTCGGGATCCCGATCGCCTGCTGAGCCTCTGGGAGAACGACCGGCTCCGCGGCACGACGCAGGAGGGATTCTCGCTTCCGGACTACGTCGACGTCCGCGACGGACAACCAGCGTTTTCGACTCGATGGCCGCGTTCACCTTCCTCACGACCACCTGGACTTCGGAGGAAGACGAGCCGCGGCGCGAGAGCGCGGTGCGCAGTCAGCGCTTCGCTCTCGGAAGTGCTCGGCGTCTCTCCCGCCATCGGCCGCGGCTTCCGCGCCGAAGAAGACCGGGAGGGCGCTCCTCCCGTCGTGATCCTGAGCTTCGACGTCTTTCGGACGCGTTTCGGAGAGCGGTCGGACATCCTGGGAAAGCGACTGGTTCTCGACGGGGTCTCCCGCGAGATCGTGGGCGTCATGCCGGAGCGGCTCGACTTTCCGTCCGCGGAGGTCGCGCTCTACTTCCCGCTCGAGGCGCCGAGCGAGTCTAATCGCGGCCAACATGGAATCTCCGTCGTCGCACGCATGAAGGAAGGCGTCGATCTCGAGGCGGTGAACGCCGAGCTTCGCGGTCTCGCGAGCCGACTCGAGGCGGCGTATCCGGATGACAACGCCGGCCGCGGCATGTGGGGAGAGACGCTCTACCAGTCGACGGTGGGAGAAACTCGGGACGGTCTCCTGCTCCTGTTTCGGCGCCGTCGGCTTCGTGCTGCTCGTAGCCTGCGTCAACGTCGCGGGCATCCTGTCCTCCCGGGCGCTCGCCCGCGCGCACGAGCGGCGCGATCCAGTCCGCGCTCGGAGCGGACCGCTTCACGCTCTTCCGGCAGCAGCTCGTCGAAAGTCTCGTCCTCGCGTTCGCGGGAGGGTTCCTGGCGCTCGGGGTCGCCGCGGGGCTACGGAGCGCTCTTCTCGCGCTCGCCCCATCCGACCTCCCGCGCGCCTCGAACGTCGAGACCAACCCCGCGGTGCTCGCGTTCGCGCTCGGGCTCTCGTTCGCCGCGGCGCTCCTCTTCGGAGCTCTTCCCGCTCTCGCCGGATCGAGGTTCAACCTCCGCGCGAAGTTGGGCGAGGGAGCGCGCGAAGCGGGTGCCGGCCGCGCGACCCGCCGAATTCGTCACGGCCTGCTGGTGGCAGAAATCGCTCTCGCCGTGGTGCTGGTCTTCGGCGCGGGTCTTCTCATTCGAAGCTTCGTCGCCCTCTTGCGCGTAGACCCCGGCTTCGGGGCCAGAAACGTCCTCGCCGTGGCTCTCGATCTTCCGGCGTCGCGTTATCCCCAGCGGTTTCCCGAGTGGCCCCGGTGGAACGAGGTGCGCGCGTTTCAGACCGAGATCCTGGCGCGGCTCTCGGAGACGCCGGGAATCGACTCCGCGGCTCTCGCCCTCAATACCCCTCTCGATCCGGGCTGGACCAGCCGATTCACCATCGAGGGCCGTCCGGCGGTCGCGCCCGGAGAGCTGGACGAAGTGCGCATTCGCACGGTGAGCCCCGGCTATTTCCGTACCCTGGGCGTTCCCGTGCTCCGCGGCCGCGACTTCTCCGAGGACGACGATCGCGCAGGCTCGCCGCCGGTGATTCTCGTGAACGACGCCTTCGTTCGGCGCTACTTCCGCGACGAGGAGGCCGCTCGGCGCGCGGCTCTTCTCGTGGGACCTCACGCGCGAGATCGTGGGGGTGGTGAAGGACGAGAAATTTCTAGGGCTCGCGGAAGAGTCGCCTCCGGCGATCTATCCCCTCTTCTCGCAGGCCCCCTTTTCCGGGTTCTTCGTGCTGGTGCGCTCGCAGGAAGGGGCGCCGACCCTCGACCGGGTGCGACAGGTGATTCACGATCTGGATCCCGAGCTCGCGATCGGCGACGTCGCGACTCTCGACGAGCGGATCTCCGCGAGCGTCGCCGAGCCGCGATTCACGATGATCCTCTTCTCGTTCTTCGCCGCGCTCGCCCTCGGACTCGCGGCGATCGGAATCTACGGGCTCATGTCTCAAGCGGTGGGACAGAGAACGCGGGAGCTCGGCGTGCGCATGTCGCTCGGCGCGCGGCCGAAGGACGTCCTCGGCCTCGTTCTGGGAGAAGGCGCTCGTCTCTCCGCGCTCGGGATCGTGCTCGGAGTCGCGCTCGCCGTGGTCCTGGCAAGGACGTTCGAGAGCTTCCTCTTTGGAATCGGAAGGCTAGACCCCCTGACCCTCGCCTCCGTCGTGATCGTGGCTGCAGCCGCCGGACTCCTCGCGACGTATCTCCCGGCGAGGCGAGCGAGCCGGATCGACCCGATACGAACGTTGAGACAGGAATAACCCGGAAACAGCACGGAAGTCCGCATTAATTAATGATGTAAGGCGATTCCCACACCGTGCGCCTTCAAACCATTGTCTCGGTGCATTATCCCGCTTGCGTTGCCCGGCGTTCAGTTGTAATTTAATGTAACTTTCTGGCGGTAAGTACTTCGAATGCATCCGGGGGTCCTCGACAATATCCGAGGGTCCAGCTGCCGCCGCGCCTGTGGTTGAAGTTCCCAAGGAGGATCCCATGACGCTGTCCCGCCGCGCGTTTCTGCGCACCGTACGTCCCGGAGCCGGCGCCCTGTCGCCCGCGCTCATCGCCGCCCGCGGGCGAGAGGCGATCGAAGGAGAGATGGGCTCATGTTCCATCGCCCTTACATTCCGCCTCCGGACGCCGACGAGATTCGCATCAGCAGCAACGAGAACCCGATGGGGCCTGGCCCCTCGGCGGTCTCCGCGATCCGGGAGAACCTCGGCGAGGCGAACCGTTATCCGATGAACAGCAAGATTACCGACTCCGCGATCGCAGAAGCGCATCGCGACGATGTTCGAAGCGAAGCCGGAGAACGTGGTCCTCGCTCCCGGATCGACCGAGATCCTCCGCAACTCGATCCGCGCGTTCTGCGCGCCCGGATCGGCCGCTCGTGAGCGGCGAGTGCTCCTACGAGAATCCCGTTCGCGACTCCGAGTACTTCGGAGTGCCGGTGAAGACCGTCGCCATGGCTGATGATCTCGGGCTCGACCTCGACAAGATGGCCGGCGCGGCGCTCGGCGCCGGTCTGGTCTTCCTCTGCAACCCCAACAACCCGACGGGCACGGCGCATGGAAGGACCGCGATGGCGGACTTCGTTCGCTACGTCGCCAAGGAATCGCCGTACACCTACATCCTCATCGACGAGGCGTACCACGACTACGTGACCGATCCCAACTACTCGAGCTCCGTCGAGCTCGCCGCTCCAGTATCGGAACGTGTTCGTCAGCCGGACGTTCTCCAAGGCGTACGGCATGGCCGGGCTCCGCCAGGGCTACGCGGTCGGCGGAAAGGACCCCATCTCGAAGCTCGCCCCCTACAAGCTGACCTTCGGGACCAACGTCCTCGGCCTCGCCGCGGTGAGCGCATCGCTCGACGATCCGGCTCACCTCGCGAAGGAGATCGCCCGCAACACCGAAGCGCGGAAGTACACGCTCGACTTCTTCAGCGACGCGGGCTACTGGGCGACGAACAGCCAGACCAACTTCATCTTCGTGAAGACCAACATGCCCGCGAAGCAGTTCCGCGACGGATGCGCGAAGTTCAAGGTGGCCAGGTGGGCCGCGACTTCCCGCCGTACGAGAAGACCCACGCGCGCATCTCGATCGGGACTCTCGACGAGATGAAGCGGGCGACGGAAGTCTTCCGCCAGGTGCTGGGATCGGCGCCGACCGATGCGGCGGCCCAGGGAAAGAGCTAGGTGCGACATGAAGAAATCGAATAACGAGAAAACTGCTCAGAAGGAGGCTGTCCATGTCGCTTTCGCGACGCGATTTCGTGAGGACCTTGGGCGTCGGCGCCGCGGGCGCGTATGCGGCGTCACTCGTGAGCACGCGCCGGCAGGAGGCGATCGCCTTCGCCGCCCAGACCGGAGTGTCACCGAGCCAGGTGATCAACCTGTCGAACAACGAGAACCCCATGGGGCCGGGCCAGGGCGTTCTCGACGCCATCGAACGGGCGCTCGGACCGACCGGAGCGTCGGCGGGACGGTATCCCTTCGCGCTCCTGACGCCGCTCAACGAGCTGATCGCGAAGAAGTGGAACGTGAAGCCCGAGAACGTGCTGGTGGGCGCGGGATCGACCCAGATCCTCGTGAACGCCACGCACATCTACACCTCGAAGGAAAAGGCGCGTCGTCGGATCGCTTCCGACCTACGAGGAGTGCTTCGGCTACGCGTCGCTCATCGGAAGCCGCACCAAGGCGGTTCCGCTCACCGCCGACTTCCGGATGGACCTCGACAAGACGATGTACGCGCTCAAGGGCTCGGGGATGCTCTTCTACTGCAACCCCAATAACCCGGTGGCGTCCCTGGTGAACCCCTCGGACTCGAAGGAGTTCCTCCCGCGGGCGCTCAAGGCGAACAAGGACCTCCGCATCCTCGTCGACGAGGCCTACATCGACTACGTGACCACTCCCGGCCACGAGACGATGATCCCGATGGCGATCCAGGAGCCGCGGCTCATCGTCGCGCGCACCTTCTCGAAGGCGTACGGCATGGCGGGACTTCGCGTCGGCTATGCGATCGCTCACGAGAACACCATCAAGGAGCTCGACAAGTTCCACATGGGAAACACCATTTCCGGGCTGAGCTACAGCGCCGTCCTCGCCGCGCTCGAGCGCGACGCCGCCGATCCGAGCTACATCCCGAACGAGGGCAAGCGCAACGAAGAGGCGCGGGCGTTCATGCTGAAGTGGTTCGCCGATCGCGGCTACAAGGCGACCGACGCGCAGGCCAACTTCACCTTCGTCGACGTCGCCATGCCGGTCGAGGACTTCCAGGCCGGCTGCGCCAAGGAAGGCGTCAAGGTCGGACGTCCCTTCCCGCCGCTACTGGACGCACTGCCGCATCTCGATCGGAACGATGGACGAGATGCAGCGCGCGGTCCAGGTATTCGACAAGGTGCTGTCCGCGGCGAAGGCCAAGGCGGCCTAGGCAAAACGCGAAGCGTTCCGAAGGCTGCCGCTTCCCTCGAGGGAGGCGGCAGCCTTTTTTCTTTTCGAGGCCCCCGATGGTCATGAAACGACGAGAGTTTCTCGCAGACCGTGCCCGCCCTCGCCCTCGGCGCGATTCGGCGAGGACGCCAGTCTCCCACGCCCCGGATCGACATCCACACCCACTTCTATCCCGCCATCCTAGTTCGAGATGATTCGCGAGCTCGGAGCTCCGGACTACCGATTCGCGACGGACGCCTCCGGCACCACCACCATCGAGTTCCGCGGCACGCGCTTTTTCGGGATCCAGCCGCCGATGACCGACGCCGGCGCTCCGCATCGAAGAGATGGACCGCGTGGGCGTCGACGTTCAGGTGCTCTCGCTCTCCGTCCCGAACGTGTACTTCGCGGACGAAGGAGCGAGAGGCCGAGATCGCGCGAAAAACCAACGACGCCTACGCGGAGCTCATCAGCCGGCATCCGCGGCGATTCAAGGCCCTCGCCTCGATTCCCATGGACCTACCCGACGAAGCGTCGAGGGAGCTCGCGCGCGCGCTCGACGAGCTCAAGCTCCAGGGTGTCCTCCTCCTGAGCCACATTCGCGGGAAGCCGCTCACCGATCCGCGCTTTCGGCCGTTCTTCGAAGAGGCCGATCGCCGGGGTCTCTTCGTCCTCATTCATCCGATGCTTCCCATGGGAATGGCGGAGGAGCTCAAGGACTACGTGCTCGGTCCGCTGGTCGGGTTTCCCTTCGATTCCACCCTCGCCGTCGCGCGGATGTGCTTCGACGGCCTCTTTCAGGACTTCCCGCGCATCCGATTTCTCGTGCCCGCACCTCGGGGGCGCGATCCCCTATCTCCTGCCGCGCCTCGATCAGGGATATCGGGACTTTCCCCAGTGCCGCGCGAAGATTGCGGAGCCGCCGAGCTTCTATTTGAAGAAGCTCTACTTCGATACGGTCTCCGCCGCTCCGTCGACCATCGCCTTCGTTCGTGAGCTCGCGGGAGCCGACCACATCGCGTTCGGCTCCGACTACCCGCACCTCCCGGGCTCGATGTCCGGGCGCCGTCGCGGCGCTCGACGGACTTTCCGCCGCCGACCGCAGCGCAGATCGTCGGGCGGCACCGCCCTCGCGATTCTGAACAACGTCTAGCATCGCAACTCAATGCTTGAATAGATCCGCCTCTTCGATGTAGTTTGGGTTGGGGGTGCCCCATGTCCACGAGCGCGTACCTTCTCATCCTTGCTCTCGCCGGAACTCAGTCCCTGGGCGAGGTCGCGAAAAAAGAGAAAGATCGACGCAAAGCCGAAAGCGAACGCACCGAAGCCGCCAAGGTGTACACGGACGACGACCTGGCCGTCCCGCAAGAAGACGAGTCTGTGCCTTCCGAGTCCGAAGGACCTTCGGAGGTGGCGGCTCCTAAGAGCGCTTCCAGTCTCGAAGAATGGCGGGCGACGAAAGAGACCGAGAAAGCTGCCTGGGGCGAGCGGCTCGCGGAGTATCGAGCGCGGTATGCCGAAAAGAAAGAACGGCTCGCCCTTCTTCTCCAGGTGAAGGAGCAGTGCGACAGCAACGAGATGCCGGTCGGCGTCCTGGACCCGATGTCGAGCCGAAACGGAGACGTGAGCTGGGGCGTCGGACCGGAGAACTGCGCGAAAATCCCCGGCATGATTTCCGAAACCGAGAAGGCCATGCACGCAGCTCGAGACGGAGTGCGCTTCGGATGCGCGCCGGCGGTTCATCCCTCGAATCCGAGGCCCGGCTTTACTAGTCTCTCCCGGACATCTGAGCGGGGAGGAGCCTTTTTGAAGCGCGCCTCGCTCCCTCGCTCTGGCTCTATTCCTGCCTCAACACGACGATCGGATCCACCCGGGTTGCCCGACGCGCGGGAACGTAGCAGGCGACGAGACCGACGACGCAGATGAAGAGCGAGACCGAGACATAGGTCACGGGGTCCGCGGGCTCGACGCCGAAGAAGAGCGCCGCCGCGAGGCGGTTCACCGCGAGCGCGCCCGCGAGGCCCACGACGAGGCCGACCAGCGTCAGGCCGATTCCCTGGCGGAGCACCATCGAGAGGACGGCTCCGCGCGCCGCTCCGAGCGCCATGCGAACTCCGATCTCGCGGCGCCTCTCGGCCACGACGTACGCGAGGACGCCGTAGGTCCCGAGGGCCGCCATGAGGAGCGCCAGGACGGCGAATCCGACGAGGAGCTGCGCCAGAAGCCGGGGGCGTCCGATGGCCTGAGAAAAGACCTCATCCATGTCCCTTAAATCGATGATGGGAAGAGAGGAGTCTTTCGCGGCCACGATGCGCTGGATGCTTCCCGCGAGCGCCGCAGCCCCGGCGTCCGTGCGGAGGACGACGTTCATGTTCCGGTCCGCGAACCGAAGCGCCCTTCCGATGTGCTCGGTGTGGAAATAGAGCTCGGTCCCGGTTTCTTTGTCGACGCCGCCCTGTTTGACGTCTTTCACGACGCCGACGACGGTGAGCCAGGGAAGCTCATCGCCGAAGCCCGGTTTCAAGCGCCGGCCGACCGGGCTCGTCCCCGGCCAGAAGGTCTTCGCCATGGTCTCGTTGACGAGGACCACGAGGTCGCCTCCCTCGTCCGAGGCCTGGAACGATCGACCTTCGAGCACGGGAATCCCCATGGTTTCCACATAGCCGGTCGACGCGGATTGCCAGTAGTCCACGTTCTCGACCGGGCCCTCCCCTTCGGACTGCTGGTAGTCCTCGACGTCGGTGTCGTTCGCGTTCACGTCGCGAAGCGGCGGAAGACCGTTCGCGATCGCAGCCCCTCGAACTCCGGGAAGAGCGCGCAGATCCTCGAGAAGGCGCGCGTAGAAGGAGTAGACCTCGCCGGCATCCTTGTAAGTGGACGAGGGAAGGTCGAGCGCGAACGTTACGAGCCCGGCGCGGTCGAAGCCGGCATCGACGCGAGTCAAGTTCCAGACCGTACGCAGCATGAGGCCCGCGCCGGTGACAAGGACGACGGCGAGCGCCACCTCGGAGGCGACGAGAAAGCGCCGGAGGAATCGGCGCCCCGCGGTCGCACTTCTCTGGCCGGCTTCCCGCAGCGTCGCAGTGAGCGAGCTTCCCCTCAAATGGAACATCTGGGCGAGTCCGAATGCGATTGCGGTGCCGACGGCGACCGCCATCATGAACAGAAGAGCGGCCCCGTCGATCGATACTTCGCCCGCGCGCGGAAGCGCGTCGGGAAACGCGGCCACCAGCAAACCAAGGCCGGCCTGAGCGAGGGCGACACCGATCCCGCCGCCGACGAACGAGAGCACGAGTCCTTCCGCGAGGAAATGCCGCGCGAGACGCCCGCCCGCGGCGCCGAGCGCGGAGCGAATCGCGAACTCCCTCTGCCGGGACTCCGCCCGAGCCATGAGCAGGTTCGCCAGGTTCGCGCAAGCAATGAGAAGTACGAATCCCACCGCCGCCTGCAGCGCCCAGATCGCGGTCCGGGCGTTTCCCACCACTTGCTCTTGAAGAGAGTCGATTCGCAGACGGTGGGTCGTGAGGTTCGGAGCGTGGAAGTCCGCGCCCGGCCAGTCCACGAGAAGCGTCTCAAGCTCCGCGCGCGCCCGTTCGATACTGACGCCGGGAGCGAGTCGACCGACGAGGTAGAGGTAGTGGGTTCCGCGGTTCTTTCGGTTCGCGGGATCGATCGCGACGGGCACGAAGACATCGACCGGCTCGGTAGCGAGGCCGAAACCTTCGGGCATCACGCCCACGACCTCGATCGTTTCGCCGTCGACCTCGATGGTATTCCCCACGAGAGCGGGGTCGGCGGCGAAGACCGACTGCCACAGGGCGTAAGTCAGAACCGCGACGGGCGCGGCCCCGGGAAGCGTCTCTTCGGGACGGATCGTTCGTCCAAGGAGAGGCGCCACTCCGAGCGCCTCGAAGAACTCGGCGCTGACGCGGGCGGCTCGCGCCCGCCGGGGGCGATCGCGAGTACCCAGGTTGCCTTCTCCCGTCGAGTAAGCGCCGATGGACTGAAACGACCGGCTCCGCTCCTTTAGCTCGAGAAACTCCGGAGGCGAGATCCAGAATTGATCGAATCCCATCTGGGGGAATTGGCTCGTCACCAGAACCAGGTCGTCGGGGCTCGGGTAGGCGAGCGGCTTCAAAAGGACGCCGTTCACGATGGCGAAGATCGCCGTGTTGGCACCGATGCCGAGGGCGAGCGTCAGGAGAGCCACGAGCGTGAAGCCAGGGGAACGCACCAGATTCCTGAAGGTGTGCCCAAAATCTTGAATCCAGGATTCCATCGTCGGCAGTTCCTCCTATCGAGGTTCGACGGGGAGAGATCGCGAAAGGTTTCCGCTATCATCCCCGCCCATGAGAAATATTCTTCGCGTCCTCCTCGGGCTCCTCGGGCTCGCCCTCGGGTCCTGCGCTAAGAGCCCGGAGGGCTTGCCAGCGGATACGATTCTGATCGACGGCAAGATCGCGCTCGTCGACGACGAATTCACACTGGTCGAAGCTCTCGCCATCCGCGACGGGAAGGTAGCCGCCGTCGGCACGACGGAAGAAATCAGCCGGCTTCGCTCCGACCGCACGCGGGTCGTCGACCTCGAGGGCAAGACCGTCCTTCCCGGCTTCTACGACTCGCACCTTCACGTCCGCGCGGATCCACCGCGGAGCGTGAATCTCGGCGAGGCACGTTCGGTCGAGGAGATCCAGGAGAAAGTTCGCGAGAAGGCGGCCGAGCTCGGTCCAGGGCAGTGGGTGACGGGTTGGGACTGGGCCGAGGACGACCTTCAGGAGAAGCGGCGCCCGACCCGCGCCGACCTCGACGCGGCGGCGCCCGAGAATCCCGTGACCCTCACGCGGGCGGGAGGACATAGCTCGGTTGCGAACAGCCTGGCTCTGTCACTTGCCGGGATTTCCCGGGACACCCCGGACCCTCCGCGCGGGATCATCGACAAGGACTCGAGCGGTGAGCCGACCGGCTGGATACGCGAACGAGCGCAGACACTTCTCGGGGACCAGGTTCCCGAAACGACGGACGAAGAGGTTCGGACGTCGCTCCTCAAGAGCTTGAAGGATCTACTGAAGCTCGGCATCACGAGCTTCAATGACGCAGGTGTCGTGATCGAGAACCTCAGCCGCTTTCAAGCCGTCTACGCCGAGCACGGAAGGGCGCTACCCCGAGCGACTCTCCAGGTTCGTCTCCCGCGCGACAAGCCCGTGGACGAGATGATCGCGGTCCTGAAGGGAATTCCGTTCCATACGGGGCTCGGAAGCGACCGCATCAAGATCGGCGCGATCAAGCTTTCGATCGACGGAGGGTACACCGGCTCCGCTGCGTACACTCTTCTCCCCTACAAAGGACGGCCCGACTTCTACGGGAGTCTCTTTCTGAAGGAAGAGGAGCTCACCGAGCTCGTGCGCGAAGCTCACGTGCGGGGATGGCAGCTCGGAGTGCACACCATCGGGGATGGGGCGATCGAGATCGCGGTGAACGCGTTTGGGCGGGTCCTCGCAGAGCACCCTCGGGCCGACCACCGCCACTATCTGAATCACATGACGGTGAAGCCTGCCGAGGCGACTCTCGCTCGAATCCGGGAGCTGGGCCTTCTCGTCGCCCAGCAGCCGTCCTTCACCTACACCCTCGAAGGCCCCTATAACGACAACCTCGAGGGCGAGCGTCTCGAGAACGTCAACCCTCTCGCGACGCTCCAGAAGCTCGGCATTCCCGTCGGCCTCGGAAACGACAACCTCCCGATTGGGCCGCTCGTCAGCCTCTACGGCGCGGTTACCCGGAAGGGCAAGAGCGGGCGCGTCTACGGTGCTTCCGAGGCGGTGAGCATCGAGGATGCGATTCGTGGTTACACCCGCGGCTCCGCCTACCTGACCTTCGACGAGAAAGTGAAGGGCTCTCTCGAGCCCGGCATGCTCGCGGACCTCGTTGTGCTTTCCGAGGACATTCTCACCATCGACCCCAGTCGCATCCTGGAAGTCGACGTCGAGACGACGATGGTGGGAGGCGAGATCCTCTGGAGCGCCGTGAACTGACGGCGACGTCGTACCGCGCAACAGGGCTGAACGACGATCTCGTACCGAAGATTCAGTCGCAGTAAGGGATCACTCCCCGTATCTACCTGGCGGGGAAGTATCTTCCGGGCGTTGCAGAGCGCTGAGCGGAAGTTCGTTCACCTCATCGACGATCTTGGCAAAGGCGCGCGTCGAGGCCTCGAGACCCGTCCAGGGCACCGTCTCGGGCGTTTCCCAGTCGGTATGGAAATAGTGGTGGTACTCGCTGGCGTCGACACCCGGCACGAAGCGATAGAAATACATGAGATCGCTCGCCGGCGGCGTGGGGCTGGGATCGAGCTCGACGGGGACGCCGAATTGCTTGAACGCATTCCAAGCAATCGTCTGTAGCTCCGGCCGCTCCTTGCCTCCCGCATACCACTGCATCGGCATGTAGGTGTTCGCCCAGGCGATCTCGTCGCCCGGGTAATAGCGCGGCCGCGACTGGGTCTGGATCGTCGAGGGGTGCTCGACATTGATCATGAGGGCGGTCTTTGAGAACAGCGTGGGCTTGTTCTGAACGAACCATTCGCGGCCGACGTTGCCGTCCGGCAGATTGTGGTGCCCGTCGAGTCCGATGAAGATCATTGTCCGGCGGCGCTGGGCCTGCGGGATCTTTGCATAGAACTCCGCGAGGCCGAGCATCGAGGCAACGCCGCTGGCGTTGTCGCCGGCGCCGTCGAACCAACCATCCTTGTGCGCGATGATGTAGATCGTTTCGTCGGTTGCGCCGGGCAGCGTTCCCCAGACCAGCGACGTCTTGAGATTGGGAACTTTCTCGATATCCAGATGGACCTTCACCCGCGGAGCCTTGCCTGCGGCCGTCTCCATCAATTCGCGCGCGGCGGTGCCGTCGTCATTGCCCAGGACAAAGGCGGAGGCTTTCGTGCCGGACGGGTAAGCCTGGTAGCGCATGTTTCCGGGCAGCATCGATGCGCTGAAGACAACGGCTGCGCCCTTGGCATCGGCGCGCTTGATGGCCTGATCCGCGGTCTCGTCCCTCAAGCCGAGCATTTCGTAGAGGAAGACCGCCTTGCCCCGAACGTCCTTTCCCATGAAATCGGCTTCCGTGCCGAGCCCCGCATAGACCGCGTCCAGTTCCACGCCGCCCTTGGGCAACGGGTTAGCGTCGTATGCCGGCTGGGCGGAGCTCAGGTTGACCGACTTCCCTCCGCTCGTGATCGTCGCGTCGTAAGAGGTCGGCGTCCATTGCGGCGGAAGATCGAGCGGCTGGATGCGAACGTCCGAGAGGCCGAGCGCCTCGAATTTGGCAGCCAGCCATTCTCCGGTCTCTTTGTCGGCGGACGTGCCGATGATTCGACCCCAGAACTTGGGATGACCTGCGTCGCGGTAGCGGCGTGAAATCTCGGCCAACTCGATTACATACCCATGCATCTTCCTGCCGTCGATCGAGACGTAGGCTTCCTCCCCCTTGGGCAGCGGAAATTGAATCAAGGCGTCGTTGATCCGGGATAACGAATAGGTCGGCGGGGTGAGGGATTGGGCAATCGTCGACCGCGGTTCCCCCTCGGTCTCCCGCGCCACACTCGGTCCCTCCGGATCGACGCATGCGAGACATAGGGCGCTCGCTGTCAGAGCGCAGAAGATTGAGATTTTCACGTGCCACCTCGCGGACCATTGTGTTGTCTCCGAGCCCTCATGTCCAAGCGGAGGAGGAGGCGCTCGAAGCCTTCGTCATGCCGCTCACGTTCTCGGAAGAGAGACACGACGACATAGCGTCCCTGCGAGAGGCGTCACTCTCCGGTATAGAATCCTGGCATGATTTGCTCGGCCCGCGGATACCAAGCCGCCGCGACCTTCGCGTTCGTTACGGTTGTTGCTTCTTTCCAGGGAGCTTGTCATTTCGAGCCAGCCGGCGACACGACGGTCCTGTCCGTCGCGGAACGAAGCAACCAGACCCCGTACGTTGCATCGAAGGGAGAGCTCGTCGCTGTCGCGTGGAGCGCCGACCAGGATGGCGAAACCGATTTGTTTCTGGCGGTGAGCGCCGACGGGGGGCGCACTTTTTCCGAGCCGCGACGAGTGAACGACGTCGCCTCCGACGTGAACGTCTACGGCGAGCAGCCGCCGCGAGTTGCCCTGGGCGGAGACGCGGAGGTCTACGTCGCCTGGACGTCGTCCACTCGGGAACGCGACGAGAACCAGCGCAGCTTTCTGCGATTCGCCCGCTCGCGCGACGGCGGGAGGACGTTCGAGCCCGCTGTGACCCTGCACTACACCGATCTTCCCGGCGATCGCGGCTGGCACTCGCTCGCGGTCGCTCCCGGTGGCGAGGTGCATACCGTCTGGCTCGACTCGCGACCCGACGGCGGAAACACCATGGGTCTCTACCATGCGGGCTGGGACGGCGGCGCGTCACCGAGGGCCGAGCGACTCTTCGACCGGGTTTGTGAGTGCTGCAAGACCTCGATCGCAATCGGCGAGGATGGGTCGATCTACACGGCCTGGCGAAATATCTACGAGGACAACTACCGGGACATCGCATTCGCGTCCTCGCGCGATTCTGGCCGGAGCTTCGAGAACCCCGTCCGGGTGCACGAAGACGGATGGCAGATCAACGGCTGCCCCGACGATGGACCATCGATGGCGGTCGATTCGCGCGACCGCGTCCACCTCGTGTGGCCGACTCTGGTCAAAGAGAAGATGGACATGGGACTCTTTACCGCTTTTACCGACGACGGGCTTACGTTCTCGCCGCGGATTTCCGTTCCCACCGCGGGCGGGACCGATCCTTCGCACCCACAGATGTCCCTCGACGGAAACGGAAATCCGGTCGTAGTGTGGGACGAGGTGATTGCTGGAAAGCGGCGCATCGCGATGACTCGTGCGCAGGAATCCGCCGATGGCGCTTTCTCATGGAGTGAGCCTTTGCTTCTCGACGACGGCGGCGAAGGAGTCTCCTCGAGCTATCCCGTTCCCGCGCCGTCCGGAACGGGAATCCTCGTGGCCTGGACCAGCCAGAAGGGCGATGAGTCGGTGATCCAGATTCGCCGCTTGGATTGAGGACGGGTCGAGCGATGCGAACACGGCTCACCGAGGCTTTTGGAATCCGACATCCCATCGTGTGCGCGCCGATGGCACTGGTCACCGGGGGTCGCCTCGCAGCCGCGGTTTCCGAAGCCGGAGCTCTCGGCATCGTCGGGGGAGGCTATGCCGGCGCTCTCGGAGGCGAGCCCGATCTTCAGAAAGAGCTGGCGCAGGTCCGTGGGTCGCATGGATCGAAGTTCGGCGTGGGCTTCATCACCTGGGCGCTCGCGCGCGCTTCTCACGCGCTCGACGAGGCTCTCGGCCACTCCCCGTACTGCGTGTTCCTTTCCTTCGGCGATCCGAGGCCCTTCGCGGAACCGATCAAGCAAAGCGGCGCAAAGCTCATCTGCCAGGTGCAGTCCCTTCGGCACGTCGACGATGCGCTCGAGGCCGGTGCGGATGCGATCGTCGCCCAGGGAAGTGAAGCCGGCGGCCACGGCGCCCGCCGATCGACGTTCCCCTTCGTTCCCGAAGCAGCGGATCATCTGGCACGCCATTCTCCCGGGACCCTGCTTCTCGCTGCCGGCGGCATCGCGGATGGTCGCGGGCTGGCCGCGGCTCTGATGTTGGGAGCGGATGGCGTCGTCGTCGGGAGCCGGTTCTGGTCATCGAAGGAAGCTCTGACCCCCGCGGCGGCCACGGACCGAGCGGCTCGCGCGACGGGAGACCAGACCGTCCGCACGAAGGCGATCGACGCTCTCCGCGGAACTCCGTGGCCCGACGAGTTCTCGTTCCGAGTCGTCGAGAACGACTTCACCCGCGAGTGGGCCCACCGGGAGCGTGAAGCCGCAGAGGCCTTCGGAAGTCTCGCGGCACACTTCGCCGAGGCGAGGTCGAGCCAGAACTTCGATGTGTCCCCGATCGTCGCGGGCGAGGCGATCGGGCTCTTTCAGGATCGCCCGCCGGCGGCGGCCATCGTCGAAGCAATGGTCCACACGGCGGACTCGCTGCTTCGTCGAGGCGGAACGCTCGATTTCACAAGTCGGAAACCGACCGGCTGATCCCACCCTCGCCGGCCTCCGCAGTCCGCCGGTTCAGCGCAGCGCTTCCGCCGCCGCGGCCTGCGCGATCGAAGCCTCACGCGCCGACACTTCCACCGTGCGGCCGTCGCGAAGCGGGAGGCGGGCAGGCAGACCGGAGGGCGTGGCGTTCGCGAGCCCGCCGTAGATGACGAGCGCCGCTAGATAGGAGCCGAGGACGGTCGGGTGGAATCCGTCCGAACCGTAGAGCCGCAAGTCCGGATCCTGGCGCCAGGCGGCGACCCAGGCGTCTCCCACCGGAAGAAGGATTCCGCCGACGTCCTCCGAGGCGAGGCGATACGACGCGCTCACTTCGGGAAAGGCCTCGGGCCGATAGCTCTCCGGCCAGACCATATAGAGTGATGTGACGCCCCCGGCCTGACGGATTACCGCATCGAAGCGCTTGGTCCACTCCCTCAGGTTGGCCCGGCTGGCCGGCAGCGCGGATGGGCCCTGCTGCAGCACGACGAACCGAAATCCGCCGGCGGCGATCCGGTTCTGCGTCCCACGGTTCCAGTGGTCCTCGAGCGACACACCGCCGTAAGTAACGGCTTCGACCGTAAAGGAGTGACCGCCGGCACGCGAGAGCGCTTCCACCATCAAAGGCAGGTCGTTCGCTTCGGTGAGGCTGTTGCCGACGAGTAGGACGCGGTCGCCTTCCGGAGACAGTGTCGAGGAGGTCGCTGTCGAGCTCGTGTCGCTGTCACAGCTGCCAGAGGCGAGCGTGACGACGAAGGTTAGGCAAGGCGCGAGCTTCAAGAGAATAACTCTATCAACACGGGAAGGGCGGCACGTAGGGAAGCGCCGATGCGGTGGAGTGGTGTAGGCGGTCGAATGTTGAACTGAGAACCGAGAACTGAGAACCGAGAACTGAAAATAAAGAAACCCTCGAGTGCCAGCAGCAAGCGGGGACCAGCACCCGAGGGTTTCGGTGTCCGGCGGGACTTACATGTTTTGGGGGGAAATCATTCGTTGACAGCGCGGTTGATCGCTCGTCGCAGGCCGTGCTCTCCTTCGCCACGTCCTTCATCCGAAGGAGTCGTGCCGAACCGCAGAACGAAGCGCCCTCCAGTAGACAGCGAGAGACTGTCAATGAGCCTGCGCGTCAAATCCTGCCATCGCCAGCTGCGTTTCCGGCCCATGAGGTTTCGGAGAGATCTCCGAAGCTCCGGGTCGGCGGCGGAGTATGAGACTTCGCCTTCGGCGGCACGGATTCCGATGTGGAAGCGGATTCTTCCTACGCGCTCCGAACCGCGGTAGATGCCGATGCCGAACTCCTGCGTATCGAGCAATGCCATCGCCATTGTCGCTGACTCCTTTTTAGAAGCCCCGGGCATTTCGGGTGCTCCTTCAGAGTTAGTGTTCGTGGTTATGCCCCCTAGAAAAGCAAGATTCGTGCCCTTAGACGCCCTTAGGCCGATACAGAATCGTGGGGTGTCCGTCGCGGAAGGCCCCATTTATCGGGGTAGTGGAAACTCCCCGAGCTCCGCGCATTGAAATCCGAAAGACACATTTCAGACTGAACGATGGGAATCCCCCACGTCTTCCCGACGGCTTATCCCCCCTTGGAAAGAAACCCAAAGAAGGCCAAGGACTAAGAGGTGAAAGAAGAGCGAGCGGGCCTTCCCCCACAGCCCCTCGGCGCTCATGTCGCAGGATGCCACCTCGGACGAAAGGACCCCGCGGCGCCCAAACCGCCGGATCGGTGGGACCGAAGAGGGCAATCGTCGCGGGCTTTGACAGCGGCGGCGAGGTGGCTGACGCCGGAGTCGTTGCCCACGAAGCCGCCGGAAAGCGAGAGAAGCGCCGCCAGGACCGGGAGCGGAAGGTCGCGCGCGATGGGCGCCGTCAATCGCCCGGCGAGAAACGCCACGACTTCGGCATCCGCCGCTCCCTCGATCCAGACGAAAGGCCGTCCCGCCGCGCGGAGGAGCAAGGCAAGGTCCAGGAAACGCTCCTTCGGCCAGTTCTTGCGCGGGCTTCCGCTCGAAGGATGGAGAGCGATGAAACCGGAAGCGTGAAAGCCCGTTTCTGTCCAGGAATTCCAGGGCGGCGACACGGCTTTCCGGCTCGATGTCGATTTCCGGCGGCGGCGCCGCGCCCAGGACGCCGAGCGGCGAAAGACAACGATAGAGGTGGTCGCTCGCGTGGATGCCCGGCGGAGGATGAGGGCTCGCGTGAAGGAGAGGAATCGCGAGCCTCGAGAGTTTGTCTTCGAGGAGCGGTAAGTTCGCCCACGCAACGACGAGCCCGAAGGCCTCGGAAGAACGACGTCGATTCGGCGTCGTCCAGAGCCTCATCGAAGAGCGCGCGAAAGGGCACGCGATCGATCGAATGAACGCGGTTCGCGAGCCTCGCGGAAAGCGCCAGCCGGATCGCGGGCTCGGTCCCGACGAGGTCGACCTCGCCCCCGGGCCCCGCAAGCCGGCGAAGAGCGCTGACCGAAGGAAGCGCGAGGATCGTGTCGCCGAGAGCTCCGGCGCGGATGGCGAGGATGCGGCGGCCGGCGATCGATGCTAAACTACGCTCAGCGCCGAGCACGTTCGAAATTCAGGAGAAGTTCTGATGAAGTCGACGCGAATGTTTGCACTGACCCTCTCGGCCATGCTTAGCGGCCGCCCTTCTTTCGCCCCCGATTGCAGCTCAGGACGACGCCCAGGCGTCGATGGAGCAACGCCAAGAGGCACTATCGCAGCCGCGACTTCCGCGCCGCGATCGCCGAGCTCAATCGGACTGTCCAGCTCGATCCGACGCGGGCCGACGCGCTCTACCTCCTCGGCTACAGCCACCGATGGTCCGCGAGTACAGCGAGGCGGTGGAGATCTTCGGACGCGCTTTCGAGGCGGATCCGACATTGGATCCCCGGACGATCTACCAGGCCCAACCCGCGGAACCGATGTAGATCGGCTCCACATCATTTTCGCGCGACGAGCTCGTACTGCTCCTCGTACATGTTCGCGTCGGCGCGCACGTCCACCTCGTGCTTGATCATGGACTTGAGCTCCTCGATGACGGGAGCTTCCTTTCCCTTGAGCGCCCGGGCGACTTCCGGGTGGACCCGCACCGTCAAGCCCTTGGAGAACTCCGCCAGCGTCTTACGCACCTGGTCGACGATCTCGAAAGCGACGGTCGTCGGGGACTTCACCCAGGAGCTTCCCTGGCAGTGAGGGCAGGGTCGGCAGAGGACGCGCTCTAGCGACCGCTTGACGCGCTTCCGAGTCAGAACCACCAGACCGAACTCGTTGATCTGAACGCTCTTGGTGGGAGAGCGATCCTTCCGCAGCGCCTGTTCGAGCGCTTGAAAGACCCTCTGCTGATTTCGCCTCTCCTCCATGTCGATGAAGTCGATGACGATGATTCCGCCGAGGTCTCGAAGCCGGATCTGGTGGACGATCTCCTCGACCGCCTCGATGTTGATGCGGGTGATGGTGTCTTCGAGCCTCCGGTCGCCCGTGTAGCGGCCGGTGTTGATGTCGATCGCTACCAGCGCCTCGGTCTGGTTGATGACGATGTAGCCGCCGGACTTGAGCCAGACCTTGCTCCGGAGCGCTTTGTCGATCTCGGCCTGAACGCCGTACTCCTCGAAGATGGGATAGTTCCTCGAGTAGTACTTCACCCGGTGGAGCATCTGCGGCTGGATCTGCCGCACGTAGTTCAGCACCTGGTCGAAGAGCTCCTCCGAGTTGATGCGGATCGCGGAGTACTCCGTCGACAGAACATCGCGGATGTATTTGAAGACGAGGCCCAGATCGCGATGGATCAGCGCCGGGGCCTTGATGTGCTCCGCGCGGTGGCCGATCTCCTGCCACTTCTGCTCGAGGTAGCGAAGGTCGGCGACGATGGCCTCCTCTTCCTTCCCCGCGGCCGCGGTGCGCACGATGTATCCTCCGCCCCGCTGTCTGGACTGCTGGATGAGCTTCCGAAGCTGCGACCGTTCGTCAGCGGACTCGATCTTCCGGGAGACACCGACGTGGTCGACCGTCGGCATGTAGACCAGGAGCCGCCCTGGAAGGCTCACGTACGAGGTGATGCGCGCTCCCTTGGTTCCCAGGGGCTCTTTCACCACCTGTACCAATACTTCCTGGCCCTGCTTCAGAAGCTGGTCGATCGACTGGGGAGGTCCCGCGGCGGCGCGGATCTCGCGCTCGGTCTGGACGATCTTCTCCTCTTCCTCGGTGAGGAACTCCTCGTCCTCGAGGACGTCGGAGACGTAGAGGAACGCGTCCCGTTCCAGACCGATGTCGACGAACGCCGACTGCATTCCGGGAAGCACCCGATTGACCCTTCCCTTGTAGATGTTGCCCACGACGCCGCGGCTGCGCTCGCGCTCGAACGCGACCTCCGACACGACGCCGTTCTCGACGATGGCCAACCTCGTCTGGAGCGGGCTGTGACTCACGATCATTTCCTTCGACATGTTTCGCCTCAGCGGGCAAGGACGGGCCTCGGCGAGCAGGAGGAGGGGCTTCAGCGGGCGCGGGATTGCGGACGGGTTGGAAGAAGGCGGTTCTGGCGGACTCGAACAAGAGAGCCGACGTTCGCGCTCCCGCGGACTTCGACCGGGCACCCCCGGTCTATGGCTCGAGCCTACCTGCTTCCGTTCCAATCTTTGCGAACCCTTCGAACGCTCTATCCGGAACGCTCGCGCCGTTTTGGGCGCGGCCTCGAGGCTCACCTCAGCTCAATCGTCGATTGGCTCGCGGGCCTTCGATCCGGAGTCTGAAATTCCCTCACTGCCTGCCCGTTGCCGCGGGCCGGCGTTGCCACTCAAAAACTGTTCTCTTGCGGACGCTCTCGCCCTTCCACAACGGGCTCAGGGGCCGAGAAACGCCCGGACCCTCCAAATGGAGGGCTTTACTCGACTTGACACTACCACGAAATGTCAATCAGTTCACAAACCTTCTCATACGCACGTTCAGGATGAGACCGAAGCCCAGCATGGTCGCGAGCATCGACGACCCGCCATAGCTCATCAGAGGAAGCGGGAAACCCTTGATCGGCACGAGGCCAGCGACCATTGCAAGGTTATAGAGCGTCTGGAAGACGAACATCGACAACACGCCGAAGACCAAGTAGAGCCCGAGGCGGTCCCGCGAACGGCGGGCGGTGTCGAGACACCTCAGGATGATGACCAGGTACAGGATGATGACCGTCGAGACGCCGACGAATCCGAACTCCTCGGCCATGACCGCGAACACGAAATCGGTGTGAGGCGCGGGCAGAAACTGGAGCTGGCTCTGCGTTCCGTTGAGCCATCCCTTGCCGGCGAAGCCTCCGGAGCCGACGGCGATGGTCGACTGGATGCTCTGGTAGCCGGAGCCGCGAGGGTCCCGGCTCGGGTCGAGAAACGCGTATATCCGCTCCTTCTGATACTCCTTGAGAACGAAGCGCCAGCCGAGGGGAAGCGCCAGGGCGACCGCAATGATCCCGGCCACGAGAAGCCGTTTCCGCACCCCGGCGAGAAGCGCCATCGAGACGTACACGAAAGCGATGGTCGCGGCGGTTCCGAGATCGGGCTGGAGAGCGATGAGCACGATGGGCAGTCCGGCGAAGATCCCCGTAATCACGACTTCCGACGACCCCAGCTGATTCTTCCGGACGGCGGAGTAGTACTTCGCGAGGAAGACGACGACGCCGATCTTCGCGAGCTCACCCGGCTGAAACGTCCCGAAGCCGAGCTCGAGCCAGCGGTTGGTTCCCGCCCGCAGACCTCCGAAGAAGACTAGATAGACGAGAACGACGAGCACGGTCACGTAGATCACTTCGGCGCGATCGACGATGCTGTGGTAGTCGAAGACCATCGTGAGGGCGAGAAGGGCCATCCCGATGAGAAGCCGCGCGATCTGGGCCTTGTAGAGCTCCGGCGTCGGCCCCGCCTGTGTAGCGCTGTAGATCACGAGGAGGCCGAAGGCGCAGGCGACCACCAGCCCCAGAATGGTCATCCAGTCAATGGAATGCCATTGTCGTCTGTCGAGGACCATTCCTGACTCGCGCCTCCTTCTGCTGATCGAAGTACGTCTGAAAGATCTTTTGCGCGACGGGAGCGGCGGCCGCCCCGCCTCCGCCGCCGTGCTCGACCAGAACGGCGATGGCGATCTCCGGATTCACGCGGGGCGCGAACCCCACGAACCAGGCGTGGTTGCGGAGATGCTCGGGCCGGTTCGCATCGGCGGACGCACTGATGCGCTGTCGCGATGCGACCTGAGCGGTGCCCGTTTTCCCTGCGACGCTGATTCCGTCGAGCCGGGCGCGGCCCGCCGTGCCGTGCTGGTTCACGGCCCGGAACATTCCCTCCTGGATGGCGCGCCACGTCCCCTCGCGAAGGCTCACTTTGCGGACCGGCTCCTGGAGGCCGGTCTCGACGTAAGGCTCCGGGGTCGCTCCCACCGGAAGGGTTCGAAGAAAAAGCTTAGGGCGGTGGATATCGCCGGACGTCCCGACGGTGGCCGCGAGCCTCGCCATCTGCATCGTGGTCACCAGCACCGAGCCCTGCCCCACCGCGACCGAGATGGTCTCTCCCGCGTACCACGGCTCGTTGCGCGCGGATTTCTTCCACTCGGGATCGGGAATCAGTCCCGAGACTTCGTGCGGAAGATCGACCCCGGTCGGAGTGCCGAGCCCGAAAACGCGCCCGTAGCGGGCGATGGTCTCGATCTGCAGCTTGGCTCCGAGTTGATAGAAGTAGCTGTTGCAGGACTGCGCGAGGGCGTCGATGAGGTTGAGCCGGCCGTGTCCGCCCGCCTTGTGGCAGTGGAAGACGTTCCCGTACATGCGCACCGATCCGCCGCAGAACATCTCGGTCTCCGGGGTCACGATCTCCTGCTCGAGAG
Organism: uncultured Acidobacteriota bacterium; assembly: GCA_963820855.1. GTDB lineage: Bacteria > Acidobacteriota > Vicinamibacteria > Marinacidobacterales > SMYC01 > DAISKN01. The sequence goes on along the minus strand of CAWGBY010000021.1, from coordinate 150,537 downwards.
CAGCCGCCGCGACGACGAGCTTGAACGTCGAGCCGGGCGCATAGCGCCCTGGATGGCGCGATTCGAGAGCGGATGCTCGGAGTCGTTCACCAGGGCGAGCCATTTGTTCCGCTCGAATCGGCCGGAAAAGAAGTTCGGGTCGTAGGCGGGGAAGCTTCCCATCACCAGCACTTCCCCGTTTCGAGGGTCGAGAGCGACGACGGACCCCGCGAAACCCTCGAAAGCCTCCTCGGCAACGCGCTGGAGCTCGAGGTCGATGGAAAGCTGCACCGACTCTCCCCAGACCGGCGGAACCTGATCGAGAACCCGCTCGCGGCGGCCGAGGCTGTTCACCACGACCCTCTGGACCCCGTTTCGCCCCATGAGGAGCTCGTTGTAGATGCGCTCGACTCCCGACTGACCGACGTAGTCATTGCGCGAAGCGCCTTCGAAGTCTTTTTCCTCGAGCTGCTCCTCGGACATTCGGCCGACGTAACCGACGATGTGAGCGGCGCGCATTCCCGCCGGGTAGTAGCGTCGCGGAACGAACTGGATATGGGCCCCCGGGAGCTCGAGCTGCCGGGCCTCGACCCGCGCCACCTCCTCGAGCGGAATGTCCTCCTTGAGGATGGCGGCGTCGAGGCGCGCCTCCCGCAGATACTTCTCGACGTCGAAGTCCGGGTCGCCAAGCGGAACCAGCTCCTTCAGAGCCACGAGCGTATCGGCGCGCTCCTCTTCGAGCGTGAGATTGAACGACGGGCCGGTTCTCCGCGATGATGCTCCCGTGGCGGTCCAGGATGAGACCGCGAGGGGCGCTCTCCGGAATCGGACGAACGTGATTGGCCCGCGCCAGACTCTTCGTAGGTCGTGGAACGGACGACCTGAAGCTGCCAGAAGCGAAGAACCAATCCGGCGAAGAGAAGCACCACGAGGGCCCGCCACCAGGCGAGCCGCGATCGCAGGGGCCTCAGATCCTCGTAAACGTTCATTTCGCGCGATTCTAGTCGAAGTCGTATGGGGGCAGGAGCTTGCCTTTACTAATGCTCGCCTCGCTCTTCAATGAATGCGTCTGGCGCCCATCCCCCCGCCGACGCTTCGCGAAGCGGGCGGGACGGGGCACCGCTCGCTTAGAGCTCGCCTGGAGGTCGCCGCTCCAGAGCCCTCACCAAAAGAATACCAGCGAAGGCGTTTCCGATACAGAGATAAAGTGGCGCGAGCCCCTCGCCCACCACCCTCGGAAGCTCCGCGGCATATCCCACACCGCGAGAATCGCAAGATCGAGAAGGGTCGCGACGGCGAAGAACAGGATCCGGGTGGACCAGCCGCGGATGATCAGATGTCGGCCGGCGATGCCCGCCAGATACCCGACCGTGGTCTTGGAAATGCCGTTGAATCCCAGGAGACCGCCGGAGAAGGCATCCTGAAGAAGACCGGCCGAAGCGCCGCTCACGAGCCCCGCCATCCGTCCTCGCACGAGACCGAAGCCCGCGGCGACCACCGCGAATAGGTCCAGGTAGCCGCCGAAGAACGGGAGGTAGCGGCCGAGAACCGTTTGAAAAACGAAAGCCGCGAGGAGGGCGAGCAACGATATCGAGCACGCCTCACTCGACGCGCTCGGTGATCTCGCTGACCGAAGCCGCTTCCAGGACGAAGACCTCCTCGAGACGGTCGAGGTTCGCCGCCGGCTCGACGGTGACGAGCTTGAAGAGCCGCGGACCGTTCCTCACCGAGGCCACGCGGCCGATGGCGATGCCCTTGGGATAGATACCGTCCATTCCCGAGGTCACGATCAGATCGCCCTCGACGACGTCCTCGAGGTTGCTCACGTAATTCAGGGTGAGGCCGGTCGGGCTCGCCTCCCCGCCGCTTCCCGCGACGACCCCACGGGCGCGGGTCCGCGCGAGAAGAGCGCCGACCGAGCAGTCCCTGTCGGTGAGGAGCTGAATCTGCGCGACGTCCGTCCCGAGCGAGATCACGCGACCCGACGAGCCCGCCGGCCGCGATCACCGGAGCGTTCAGCGCGACCCCGTGCGCCGTCCCCCGGTTGACGGTCACCGTCTGGAACCAGGCGCTCGCGTCGAGTCCCACCACCTCGGCCACCATGGGGTTTCCCGGAATCCGCTCCGCGAGGTCGAGAACGGTGCTCAGTCGGCGATAGCTCGCGACCACGTCGCGCTCCATCCAGAGCGCTTGCTCGAGACGGGCGACGTCTTCCTTGAGGCGTCCGTTCTCCTCGCGGACTCCCCTCAGATCGACGTAGCCGTACCACAAGGAGGAAATCGCGCCGAGCCCGGTGTCCGCGCTTCGCTGGATCGGGGAGAAGAGGCCGATGAGAGAGCGACCGCAGCGCGGAATGGCCCGCTTCGGTCGTGACCTGGGAAGAGAGCAGGAGCGCTTGACCCACCAGCACCAGACAAAAGACGAGGTGCCCTCCCCTGGAACCCAGGGGGGCGGATGTCGTGGTCGCCATGAATCAGAGTTCGGGAGCGATCACTCCAGGCACACTTTCCGGAGAAGCTTGACGTCTTCGAGCATGCGGCCCGCTCCGAGCACCACGGACGAGAGCGGGTCTTCGCCCATGGAGACGGGAAGACCGGTCTCCTCCCGGAGGCGCTTGTCGAGGTTCTTCAAGAGCGCGCCGCCGCCGGTCAGAACGATGCCGCGGTCGACGATGTCCGCGGAAAGCTCCGGAGGCGTTCTCTCGAGCGCCACGCGCACCGCGTTCACCAGGATCGACACCGTTTCTTCGAGCGCTTCCCGAATCTCCTCGTCCGTCACCACCAGCGTCTTGGGAATGCCCTCGATCAGGTTCCTTCCCTTGATCTCCATGGTCATGGGCTTGTCCAGCGGATAGGCCGAACCGATCTCCATCTTCACGTGTTCCGCCGTGCGCTCTCCGATGAGAAGGTTGTACTTCTTCCGGAGGTACTTGATGATCGCCTCGTCCATTTCGTTCCCGGCGACGCGCACCGAGCTCGAATAGACGATGCCCGCCATCGAGATGACCGCGATGTCCGTCGTCCCGCCGCCGATGTCGACCACCATGTTGCCGGAGGGCTCGGTGACCGGAAGGCCCGCGCCGATGGCCGCGGCCATCGCCTGGTCGACGAGGAACACCTCGCTCGCCTTCGCGCGAAGCGCGCTGTCCTTCACCGCCCTCTTCTCCACCTGCGTGATCTCGGAGGGGATGCCGATGACGATGCGCGGGGCCACCCATACCTTGCGGTTGTGGGCCTTCTGGATGAAGTAGGCGAGCATCTTTTCCGTCACCTCGAAGTCGGCGATGACGCCGTCCTTCATGGGACGGATGGCGGTGATGTTCCCGGGCGTGCGCCCGAGCATCTCCTTCGCCTCTCTTCCGACCGCCTCGACCTTGGCGGTCGCGTCGTTGATCGCGACGATGGAAGGCTCGGACACCACGATGCCTTTCCCCTTGGCGAAAACCAGGGTGTTGGCGGTTCCGAGATCGATGGCCAGCTCATTCGAGAAGAGGCTGAAGACGGACCGGAGATACATGCGTTTCGAGCTCGAGTCGGTGAACTGCGGTATCAACAGTCAAATTTTTGGCCGTCAACTTTAGCAATTCAGGGATCAACGAAATTGTCAGATTGGCGGCGACGGCACGTCACTTCGCGACGCAAACCGCGTCCTTGCCGCGTACCTTCACACTATACATTGCCTGGTCGGCTTTTTGCATAAGTTCTTGCGGTTCTTTGCCGTGATCCGGGTACAGGCTCAGTCCCAGGCTCGCCGAGAGTCTCGCCTCGAGTCCGAACTCGGCCAGGAACCGGTGGTCCCGGAGCGCGCTTCGGATGCGCTCGGCGACCGCGAGCGCTCCCTCGGCGTCGGTATCCGGGAGAACGATCACGAACTCGTCCCCGCCGTAGCGGCTCACCACGTCCTCTTCCCTCACCGCGGAGCGAATCAGGCTTCCGACTTCCCGGAGACTGCGGCTTCCGTAGAAGTGTCCGTGGCGGTCGTTGATCGACTTGAACCCGTCCAGGTCCAGAAACATGACCGCGAGCCTTCCGGAGGACTTCCCGGGCGCGACCAATCGCCTGCTCCAGGTAGCTATTGATGTATCGCGAGTTGTAGAGCTTGGTCAGGTCGTCGGTGACGGCGAGCTGCTCGGTTTTCTGGAACAGGAACGCGTTCTCGAGGGCGATGGCGGCGGGCTCGACCAGCGTCAGGAGCAGGTTCATGTCCCTCTTGGTGAAACGGGAGCCGACGGCGCGGTTCATGATCTCGACGACGCCGATCGTCCTTCCGCGGGAAATCAGCGGAGCGCAGAGGATGGAACGGGTGCGGAAGCGGGTCAGCTCGTCGAACTTCGCCTGAAAACGCGGATCGCGCCGGACGTCGTTCACGATCGCGGGCTCTCCCGTCTGCGCCACCCAGCCCGCAACTCCCTTCTCCGAGCTTGATCCGCGTGTCGTTGAGGTCCGAGCTCTTCTCCCCGAGCGCCATCTCGAACGCCAGTTCGCCCGTCTCCTCGTCCACGAGGAGGATGGACCAGGCCTCGGAAGGGATGAGCTCCTGAATCTGGGACATGATCACGTTGATCACGCGCCGCGGCTCGAGGATGGAGTTCGCGGTGGCCACGATTTCCCCGAGCACCTGCAGCCGGCGCGACGTCTCGCGAAGCCTTCGAGAGAGATTCCCCGCCTTGCGGTTCAGGAGCAGCTGGTGGCGGGCTTCCTGAATCAGCGACCGGAGACTCCCCGATGTCGGGAGGTCCGCGAGGTGCAGGGTGAAGTGCCGCCCGGACTTCCGCTGCCCGCGCGCCCTCCGAGAGAAATGAGAGGAACCTCGGGATTCGCCTTGCGGATGGCTCGCACCAACCCGCCTCCGGCGTTGCGCGAGCGCTCGTCGAGAATCACGGCGTCGAATCGCGAGAAGGAGCCCTGCGCCTCGCGGGGCGAGCGGGAAACACTCTTCGGATCGACGCGCACGACGTCGAGCGCCTCGGCCTGCGCCGAGCGAGGAGAAGGTCTCGAATAGCTGGGACGACTGGGCGACGAGAGCGATCTTGAAACGACGGCTCTTCCGGGCGCCGCTCCTTCGAAGCCGCGGCCGCTTCCTTCGCGCCGACTCGACGCTTTCGCGCACGCGCCGTCGCGTGCGAGCCGAAGCCGCGTCGCTCGTCGGAGCGCTCGAAGCGACGGAGACGGCGCTCGGGACCCGGGACGACGGCGGCCGTCGATGCCCGGTAACCGGCAGATCAGTCACCTTCCTCGGTCCCTATCTCCGCGTAGACGGTCTTTTCGGCGACACCGCCGCCGTCGCGTTTGCGGGCTTTGACCACCACCGGATGTTTGCCGGTCTCCCGCACCTGAAAGTAGTAGGTGAACGAACCGTCGCCCTTCACCTGGACGCGATCGTCTCCCATGCCCCGATCGACGGTGACGAAAGCGCCAGCGTCCGTCCTGCCGGTCACCGTGACCAGACCGTCGAGCCCTACCGTCGGCTTGAACACCGTGAGCCCCGGCGGCGCGCTGTCGGTCGCGATGGCGCGCGAGGTCATGGTGAACTTCGCGAACTGGCTCGGAGCGCCGCGCCGGTTGTCGGCATCGATGGCGGTCACCTGCCAGTAGTACGTGCCGGCGGCGAGACCGCGATGGAGCACGGACACGTTCGGTACGGTGCTTTCGAGGATCGGATCGCGGAAATAGGGCGAGCGGTCGAGGAGCACCTGGTACCGCCGGGCTCCTTCCACCTCCCTCCAGCGAAACTCGGTGGTGGGGCTCACCGGCACGACGGAAAGGTTCGCCGGCGAGACCAGAACCGGGACGCCGGGAAGGTCGATGATGTTGGAGAACGTATTGTCGGCCCTGACGTCGACGGCTTGAGAGGATCCGAGGCTCACGGTGGAATCGCCCGATTTGAGATCGGTGCCACCGGTGAAGACCGTGAAGCCGGAGACCCCGGTCGACGTATCGAAGCTCACGTCCGCGCTCGTAGCGCTATCGAACGTCGCCTCGGTCGTCGGCGTCGCGAGGTCGGAGCGCGAGCCCTCCACGTTTCCGCTCGGCGTTTTCAGGTTCACCTGTCCCGCCGTCAACTTCACCTGTACGACCTTGGCTTTGGTCGTCGGGATCTTCCGATGCTTCCTCGATCACCAGAATCGAGTCGGGTTTCACGAGATACTCGGTTCCGTCGAAAAGGCTCACGCGCGCCTGCGAATCACCCACGGTGCGAATGGTGTCGTCGCGGCTCAATGTCATTGCCATGTTCGCGTTGATCCATTCGTAGGTGCCCGACTTCCGAACCTTCACCGCGCCGTCGAGATCGAGAAAGCGCGCGCTGTTGTCGGTTACGGGAGGAGCCGCCACGAGCGTCGACTTCTTCTCTCGGTCCGTACACCTGATGATAGCCCCAGGCGCCGGCGCCGATGAGGCCGAGGATGGATAAGACGAGGTGTACACTGTCGACCGCCGCACGGTAAACCACTCGATATGGATACCGGTATTGGTCCGGTACGGATTGTACTTCGCCATCGTCTAACCGCTGAGTTTCTAAAAGCTTAACACAGCCGAGCGGGGCCCGGCAACGCCTTCTTCGCCCAACTTGATCGCGCTCGAAGCTTCGGATAGCATGTTGGGTTCGGAAAGAGTGATCGCAAAAGGATTCGTCGCTCGGCGGCCGTCCCGGTGAGAATGTGAGTTTCTAGATGCTGAAGTATTTTCGCGACCGCAAAAGCCTCGGCTGGTTCGTGGGAGCGATTCTCTTGGGTCCTCGTCATTCTGGCCTTCGTCGCCTTCTATATTCCCGACTTCCTCAATGCGACGGGTGCGACCAGCACCGGAGAAGTGGCCTGGGTCGAAGGCACGCCCATCTCTTCTCAGGAGTTCCTGCGGAGCTATCGAGCGCAGGAACAGCAGTACCGGCAGCAGCTCGGCGCCCAGTACTCCCCCGACCTCATGCGCCAGCTCGGCTTCGACAACCTCATCCTCCGCCAGCTGGTGCAGAACCAGATCCTGCTTATCGAGGCCGAGCGTCAGGGTCTTTCGGTCACCGACCAGGAGATCTCGGACTTCATCGTCTCGTTTCCCGCGTTTCAAAGCGAAGGAAAGTTCATCGGTCGCGAAGCCTATCTGAGCTTCCTCGCGCAGCGGTCGCTCTCCGCAACGCAGTTCGAGCGGGCAGATGCGCCAGGACCTCATGCGGCAGAAGCTGCAGAACCTGGTGACCGACGGGGTCGTGGTCTCGAGCGCCGATCTCGAGGAAGAGTACCGACGTCGGAACGAAAAGCTGCGCCTCGAGTATGCGTTCGTCCCCAAGTCCGAGTTCGAAGCGCAGGTCCAGGTGACCGACGAGGAGGCCCGGGGCTGGTTCGACGTCGGACCCGAAGAAGTTCGAGCGGCCCGTGCAGCGCAAGGTGCGCTTCATCACTCTCACTCCGCAGCTCTTCGCGACCGCGGTCAGCGTGAGCGACCGGGAGATCGAGCGCTACTATCAGCAGAACGCCTCGCGCTTCGAGACCGGCGAACAGGTCTCGGCGAGCCACATCCTCTTCAAGACCGGCTCCAGACAAGGACGAGGAGGCGGTGAGGAAGAAGGCCGAAGAGGTTCTCGCGCAAGCGAAGGCGGGCGCGGACTTCGCCGAGCTCGCGCGCACGAACTCCGAGGACACTTCCGCCGAGCAGGGCGGCGATCTCGGGTCTCTTCGGAAGAGGGCAGATGGTGCCTGAGTTCGAGGCTGCCGCCTTCGCGCTCCAGGAAGGCCAGGTGAGCGATCTGGTTCGCTCGACCTACGGGTTCCACATCATCAAGCTGAACGGCAAGCAGGCGGCATTCGTGAGACCGCTCGACGCCGTCCGGGACGAGATCCGGAGCACCATCACCCAGGAGAAAGCCCGCGAAGCGATGGAATCTGGCGGTCGACAGCGCGGCCGAGAAGCTCCAGGTGTCGGGAAGCGTCGACACGCTCTCCGCGGAATATCCGGTGCTGGTGCCGCAGGAGACGGCGTTCTTCGGACGAGGGGACACTCTGCCGCAGCTCGGGAACTCGCCGGAAGCGACGCGGGCCGCGTTCGAGAACGAAGTCGGAGCGGTCTCCTCCGCGATCCGGCTCGGCAACGGGTCCGCGTTCCTTCAAGTGCTCGAGGAGCGCCCCGCGGGAATCCCGGACTTCGAAGAAGTGAAAGAGCAGGTTCGGAGCCAGCTGAAAGAGCGGAAGGTCATGGAGCTCGCGCGAGTTCAGGGCGGATGCGCTTCGCGCGACGCTTCTGAGCGAGGGGGCGGAGAAAGCGGGCCTCGCAGCTCCTGACGACGGAGAGTTTCTTCCGGGGAGGCCAGCTGCCGGAAGCGGGCCGTTCTCCAGAGGTGAACGCCAGGGCTTTCTCGCTTACACCGGGTGAGCTCTCGGCGCCGCTCAGCGCGGACAACGGCTACGTGCTGGTGCGCGTCCTTGAAAAGACCGGGTTCAACCCCGCCGATTTCTCGGCGCAGAAGTCGGATTTCCTGGAGCAGATGGCGAACGAGCAGCGCGTCCGGGTCTGGAACGCCTTCGTCGAGAGCCTCACCGCCCGCTATGAAGTTCGTGTCGACTGGCAGGCCATTCGGACCATAACCGGTTGACGGGAGTCGATGCGATGAAACTGGATCTTGCGTGAGAAAGACGGCATCGCGATCCTGGTCCTCTCCGGACAGCTCACCGGAGGCGGCGGAGACGAAGAGTTCCGCGAGGCGATCGACACGCTCCTCGCTTCGGGACGGAACCGAATCCTCGTCGACTTCCGCGATGTGACCTTCATGGACAGCGCGGGCATGGGGGAGCTGGTCGCGGGCCACCGGACGGTCGAGCGCTTCGGAGGCACGCTCAAGCTCCTGAATCCGTCGAAGCGCGTGCACAACTCGCTCACGATGTCGAAGCTCCTCCCGATCTTCGAAGTCTTCGAAGACGAGGAACAGGCCGTCGCGAGCTTCCCCGCAGCTTCACCGGAATAACGCAGAGGCGCAGAGTACGCAGGGAAATTTCGTCTTTCTTCCTCTGCGTCCCTGCGTCGTTGCGCCTCTGCGTTAAAATTCCTCCCTGCCTTAAGCTCGCTGGGTGCGGCCGAAGCGGCGGAAGATCGCCGCGAAGGCGACCTCCACGTCCCGCTCCTCGACGTAGATGTAGAACTCCGTCGCGGTCGACGCTACCTCGAGAACATTGATGTTCTGGAGCGCCACCTGCTCGAGGAGCTGGTGCAGCACTCCTTTCACGCTCAGGTATCGCTCGCTGAAGGTCATGCCGACGGAAGCCACGTTGCGGTGAACGATCTTCGGCCGTGAGCGAAGCGCTTTCCGGAGCCGGACGAAGTTCTCTTCCTCCACGATCACCGTCGTTTCCCGCAGGCCCTCGGTCACGGTGATGAACCCGTTCCGCTCCTGGACGGCGGTGAACAGCCGGTTCAGCTCGCGGTGCGTGGTCTGGGTCTTCAAGAGAGTGACCGAGCACAGACCGGAGACGATGCTGACCTTGTCGAGGACCAGGGCGTCGGTCTTCTGCGGGCGCGCCTTCGCCCAACGGCGCTGGAGCCGCGAGAGGCTCATGAGGAGCGCGGCGTCGCTCACTTCCTTCCGGGTCTGCGCTTCGACGCTCGGACGGAGGAAACGGGAGACTCTCGTCAGGTTCAAGAGGCGGTGGTGAATGCCGAAGGTGAGCGCCGGGTTCGCTTCGATGATGGCCTCGACCGCGTCTCCGATCTTCTTCATTGGCTTCCCTTAGGTGCTCGCCTCGCTCTTCATCAATGCCGCGGGGACCCCACCCCCGCGGCCAAGGGCTGAAGGCTCCGCTCGAGGAGGACCGGGTCTCCGGGCCGGCTGCTTCTATTCAACCGCATCTCATTCAGTGTCACAAACATAACACTTTTTCGGTGTTTCTGTTGCTTCGCTCGTCTTTCTTCGCTCGCGGGAGGGCCCGCTGCTACAAGGGATGACAGCGGGCTAGCGGGCTGCCGAAAACTCATCTGCAGCCCGCGCGCGCATTACATGGAGGTATGCATGCCGGTTTGTCCTGTTTGTGACGCTATCGTGGTGTTTCCCGAAGGCGTCCTCGCCCATGAGCTCCTCGACTGCAGCGAGTGCGCGACCGAGCTCGAGATCGCCTCTCTGAAGCCTCCCCTTCTCCGCGAGGCGCCCCTGGAGGAGGAGGATTGGGGTGAGTGATTCGTATCGAGTCGCGATTCTCCACGACGTCTTGCGGCGCGAGGAGAAGCTCCTCGTTGAGGCCTTTCGCCGCGTGAAGGCGGTCGAGCTCACGCTCCTCGACGACCGCGAGATCGCATTCTCTCCCTCCTCCGTGTACGAGCTCGACGCGGTCCTCTCGCGGACCGTCAGTTTCTCCCGAGGCCTCTACGCGCGAAGGCTATTCGAGTCCCGCGGAGTCCTCTGCTATCAACAGCGCCCGGGTGGCGGAAACCTGCGGGGACAAGCTCCTCACCTCGCTCGCGCTCGAGCGGGCGGCGAGTGCCCCAGCCCGAGTTTCGCGCGGCATTCGACGAGAGCGACGGCCCTCGCGGCGATGGAAGAGATGGGGTTTCCCGTCGTGCTGAAGCCGGTCATCGGCTCCTGGGGACGGCTCGTCGCGCGCGCCGACGATCGCGACTCGGCGGAAAGCCTTCTCGAGCACCGGGCCGCGCTCCCGAGCCCCATGCACCACGTCTACTACCTGCAGCGTTACGTCGACAAAGGCGGCTGCGATATCCGCGCATTCGTCGCCGGAGATCGCGCGATCGCCGCCATCCGGCGGTGGAGCGCGAGCTGGCGCACCAACACTCATCGGGGTGGCCGCGCCGAGGCCCTTTCGATCGACGACGAGCTCGCTTCCCTCTGCCGCTCCGCCTCGCAGGCGGTGGGCGGCGGCATCCTGGCGATGGACCTTTTCGAGACCAGGGACGGCTACCTGGTGAACGAAGTGAACGACACTATGGAATTCCGCAACAGCATCGAGCCGACGGGAGTCGATATCCCGGGCGCCATCGTGGACCACGTGCTGTCACGGTTGAACGCGGGAGTCGAGGCGTGTGGTCGGCTAGCATCGTAGGCGCTTCGGGATACGCAGGCGGGGAGCTCCTTCGCCTCCTTCTCGGACACGGGAGCATCTCGCTCGAGCAGGCGACCTCGGAGAGCTTCGCGGGAAAGCCGCTCGCGAGAGCCCATCCTCACCTTCGAGGGCTGACCGATCTTCGTTTTCAGAGCCTCGATGAGCTCGAGCCCGTGCGACGTCCTGTTCTGCTGCCTTCCCCACGGACTCGCCGCGGATAAGTGGAGCTCGCTCGCTCCGCTCGGAGAGCGAATCATCGATCTCTCCTCGGATTTCCGGTTGCGTGACCCGTCGGTCTACGCGCGATACTACGGACGTCCCCATCCGGCCCCGGAGTTGCTCGGGAAGTTCGTGTACGGCATTCCCGAGCTGAACCGTGACGCCATCCGCGGAGGCCGCCTCGTGGCATGCGCCGGCTGCAATGCCACCGCGGCCATTCTCGGCCTCTACCCGCTCTTTCGCGCGGATCTCGCCGAAGAGGACCGGACGGTCATCGAGGTCAAGGCCGGATCGAGCGAAGCGGGGCGGAAAGCGACTTCCTCGAGCCATCATCCCGAGCGCAGCGGCTCGGTGCGCTCCTTCGCCCCGACGGGCCATCGGCATACCGCGGAAATCGTCCAGGCGCTGTCGCAGGGACGACCCGAAGTCGCGATAAGCGCGCACCTCTCGCTCACCGCGGTCGAGATGGTGCGCGGTGCATTGGCGACGAGCCACGTTTTCTTGAAGCGTCCGATCACGGAAAAGGACCTGTGGCAGATCTATCGGGAAGCCTATCGGGAAGAGCCATTCCTGCGCATCGTGAAGGAACGTCAGGGCACCCATCGCTATCCCGATCCGAAGCTCCTCGCGGGAACGAACTTCGCGGACGTCGGATTCGAGCTCGACGAAGAGACGCGGACGTGTCGTCGTCGTGAGCGCCATCGACAATCTCATGAAGGGCGCGGCGGGACAGGCGGTCCAGTGCATGAACCTGATGCTCGGACTCGACGAAACGACGGGCCTCCGCTTCGGCGGACTGCATCCTCTTTGACGTCCGCCCATGTGCCGATTCCTCATCCTTCGAAGCTCCCGCGAGTTCGATCCGTCTCCGGTCATGAATTCGTTCAAGGAGCGCTGCCGGAGGAGCCCTGAGTACCAGGGGCACGGGTTCGGCGTAACCCTCCGGGCTTCAGGCCGCTGGGAGCGGCGGCGAAGCCTCACCCCCATATGGGAGGACGCGGCTTCCGCTTCCCAGGAGCGTCGACGTCCTGCGTGGTCCACGCCCGGAGCGCTTTTCGGAACGAGGGGATCGCGGTCGAGAACAACATGCCCTTCGACCGCGACGAGCTGAGCTTCGTCTTCAACGGAGAGATCCGCGGAGTCCGCCTTCGGGCTCCGGGTCGGATCGGCGCGGAGAAGCTCTTCCATCTGATCCTCGAGCGGCGGCGGAGCGGAGTGCCGGAAGCGATCGGCGCGATCGACCGTCTCGTCCGATCGCGATCGCGGTATGTCGTGGCGATGAACGTCGCGCTCACCTCGCTCAACGGGACCCCTCGATCTACGCGCACTGCCGCTTCTCGGAGAGGCCGGAGTACTTCACCCTGCACGTTCGCGAAGGCGAAGTGAGGGGCGTGTCCTCCGAGCCCCTCGACCGGAATTTCCGCCCGATGGAAAACGGCGAGACCCTCGTGCTCTGAGCGATCATGATTCTGGTGAAGGTGGGCGGCGGCGCGGGAGTCAATCTCGAGGGAATTGCCGCGGATCTCGGGGAATTGCGCGACGCCGCGGTCGTGGTGCACGGCGCGAACGCGGCTCGGGACGAGCTCGCGGAGCGGCTCGGCGCTGGCAAACGCACCGTGACTTCCGAGTCGGGCGTCGAGAGCGTTTTCACCGACGACGAGGCCCTCGACGTTCTCACCATGGCCTACGCCGGTCTCGCGAACAAACGCTTCGTCGCTCTCTGTCAGCGGCATGGAGTGAACGCCGTCGGCCTCATCGGGACTCGACGGAGGCTCTGGTCCGCGGACGGCGCAATCGCGGGATTCGTGTGTCGCAGAACGGGCGGCGCCGGCTTCTCCACGACCACTCGGGAAAGCCGCTCTCCGCGAACGTCGACGCTCCTGAAGCTTCTCCTCGACTCGGGCTACACCCCGCTCCTGACCGTTCCCATCCTGGACGAGGAGAATCGCGCCATCAATACGGAGAACGACGATGTCGTCGCGCTCCTCGCCCAATCGCTGCGGCCGGACGTCGTGGTGCAGCTCATCGAGGCGCCGGGGATCCTGGACGAGGCGTCGAGACCGGAGAGCCTCGTGTCCAGCCTGGGACGACAGGAGATCGCGAAAAGAGAGACGGAGTCGTCGGGGAGGTTTCGCCGGAAGCTCATGGCCCTCGGCAGGATGATGGACTCGGGATGCCGGCGGATCGTGATCGGAGACGGACGCTCGCTCACCCGCTCCGTGCGGCCCTCGACCGCGAAGGGACGGTCGTCGAATGACAACGCTTACGTCGGCCGTACACGCCCGATCGCTCCAGGAACGCTACGAGCTCGACGTCTACGGCAAGCGCGGCATCACGCTCGTTCGCGGCCGAGGAGCGAGGCTCTGGGACGACGAAGGGCGCGAGTACATCGACTGCATGAGCGGTCACGGAGCTCTGAATCTCGGGCATTCCCACCCGGCGCTCCTCGAAACGCTGAGTGCCCAGGCGGCGGAGCTCGCCTGCGCGACGGGAGCGTTCTTCCATCCGGAGAAAGCGCGGCTCATGTCGCGTCTCGTCGAGCTTTCTCCTCGGAGCCTCACCCGCGTCTTTCTCTGCAACTCGGGGACCGAAGTCCGTGGAAGCGGCGCTCAAGCTCGCGCGCCTCGCCACCGGACGCGGCGGAATCGTCATCCTTCAAGCGGAGCTTCCACGGGCGCACCTTCGGCGCGATGAGCGCGAGCTTCCAGCCGAAGCACCACGAGATGTTCGCACCGGTTCTTCCCGGCGTGACGTTCGGCGCGTACAACGCCATCGATGGCCTCGATGCGCTCTTGACGGAAGCGGTCGGGTGCGTGGTCCTGGAGCTCGTCCAGGGCGAGGGCGGTGTCCATCCCGCCGAGCCGCGCTTCGTCGCCGAGGTGGCGAAGCTCGCCGCCGAGCGCGGCATCCTCGTGGCCGTCGACGAGGTGCAAACGGGCTTCGGACGAACCGGGCGGCTCTTCGCGTGCGAGCATTTCGGTCTCGAGCCGGACCTGCTCTGCCTCGCGAAATCCATCGCCGGAGGCTTTCCTATGGGCGCCCTCCTCGTGAGCGATCGAATCCGGGCGGCGGTCGGATCGCACGGCTCGACGTTCGGAGGAAACCCTCTGGCCTGCGCGCTGGCGAATCGGGTCCTCGACTGCCTTCTGGACGAGGCGCTTCCCGAGAGGGCGCTCGAGATGGGTCGAACGTGGCGCGCGCGCCTCCGGCGAATCGATTCCTCCCGTCGTGAGGAAATTCGCGGCATGGGATTGATGATCGGAATCGAGCTCGATCGAAAGGTCGCGCCCGTATCTCGAAGCCCTCGCGGGCGAAGGCGTCCTCGCGCTCGCGGCCGGTCCGAAAGTGCTGAGGCTTCTCCCGCCGCTGAACATCGAGCCGACGACCTCGAGACAGTGACCGAGGCTCTCGAGCAGAACGCTGCTCCAACCGCGGTAGTTCGGTCCGTCTACAGCGCCCGCCCTAAGGCGAACCGAAGGCGGAAAGTTTTCCATAGCGACTCGACGCGCATTCGTTCGTGCAGCGAAAAACGTTTACGTCGTCCGTAATGGTTCCTACTGGCAGTCGCGGCATTTCTGCGTTGTTCTCATCGGCACAGCGATTGCTTTCCTGCCCGCAGTAGTCAACCCGCCTCGCGCGGATGCGTCGGACGCGCGCGGCTTTCTCAGGAGGAATCATGAAATTTTTTCTCGCTCGTCCACCGCGATGGACGCCGCTCTTGTTCGGACTGACGCTTCTCGCCGGGAGAGGCGGCGCCTTCGCGCAGAGTCCCGCGCCGAGCCTGGTCGACCGCAATCTGGCCGTACGGACCGCCGCGACCGGGTTGTCGCAACCAGTGAACCTCGCATTTCTCGGGAACGACGACATGCTCGTGCTGGAAAAGGGCACCGGACGGGTGCAGCGAGTCGTGAACGGGGTCGTCCGCGCCACGGTCCTCGATCTTGCCGTCAACTCCGCCTCCGAGAGAGGACTCCTGGGAATCGCGCTCCACCCGAGCTTCCGGAGAAACGGGTTCGTCTACCTGTTCTGGACGGAGAGTCTGCAGCGGAACCGACTCGGCGGTGCTCGAGGACGTGCCGCTCCTCGGCAACCGCGTCGACCGGTACGTCTGGAACGGCTCGGCACTGACGTTCGACTTGAACCTGATCCACCTGCGGGCATTTCAGGCAGACGAGGGCCAGCCCTTGCGCGGCAACCACAACGGCGGCGTCATCACCTTCGGGTCGAGGGAACGCGGCCGGCACCACCATCGTGAAAGGGGCGGAGATCACGATTCCGACGACTCGCGCGCGAGGCTCTACATCCAGGTGGGCGACGGCGGCCGAAGGGGCCAGTTGCAGAATCTCAAAGACGGTCCCTTCGGACCGGGCGAGCCCGATGACCAGTTCGGCGGACCCGAGCCGGATGACGCGCACTTGACCGGCGTGATTCTCCGCCTCAATGACGACGGCAGCGCTCCCCGGGACAACCCCTTCTTCGAGTACGGCGCGCGTGTCGGCGGCGAGGTGGGAGAGAACATCCAGAAGATCTTCGCCTACGGGATCCGTAACGGCTTCGGCATGGCGGTCGACCCGTTGACCGGCAACCTCTGGGAACAGGAGAACGGCGACGATTCCTTCTCGGAGCTGAACCGCGTGAGTCCCGGGATGAACTCGGGTTGGGTCCAGATCATGGGCCCGGTCGAGCGCATCGCGCAGTACAAGGCCATCGAGACGGATCCAACGGCCCCGCAGCCCTTCGCGCCGAACGGCTACTTCGGCCTGCAGCAGATCCGCTGGTCTCCCGCCAATATCGCCGATTCGCCGAGGGAGGCCCTCCGGCGCTTGTTCATGCTCCCGGGCGCCCACTACAGCCGGCCGGAGATGTCATGGAAATTCGAAGTGTCCCCGGGGGGCATCGGCTTCGTCGGCCGCGGCCTCGGCGAGAGGTACGAGAACGACCTCGTCATGGGAAACGCCCGTCCCGAGCTCGAGGGAGGCCACCTCTTTCGCTTCAATCTGTCCGGCAGTCGCCGCGAGATTCGCGTGAGCGACAGGCGCCTTCTGGACCGCGTCGCGGACAACCGTAACAAGTTCGACATCCAGGAAAGCGAGAGTCTGCTCTTCGGTAGAAACTTCGGGACGGTCGTCGACGTCGAGACCGGCCCCAACGGTAACCTCTACGTCGTCTCGCTCGAACGCGGCACCATCTACGAGATCCACCGCCGCGATCGCTGAGTACGAGCAGGAGGGCCAGATCGAACGCTAAGGCGCGGAGACGCAGAGGGGTTTCTTTCTCTGCGTCTCTGCGCCTCGACGGAGGCTACTCCCGCCGCAAGGCATCGACCGGGCTCGAGCGGGCGGCTTGCATCGCCGGGTATAGTCCGAAACCGATACCCGTCGCAGCAGCGAGGACCAGCGCCGCGAGCACCGCTCGAAAGCTCACCGCGGTCGGCCATCCGGCGTAGCTCGAGATCCCGAGGGCGAGGACGAAGCCGAGCGCGACGCCCGCGACTCCGCCGACCGTCGTCAAGACCAGAGCTTCGGAGAGGAACTGGCGGGTAATATCGTCGCGGCTCGCGCCGAGAGAACGCCTTATTCCGATCTCCCGGATGCGCTCGGTCACGTTCGCGAGCATGATGTTCATGATTCCGATTCCTCCCACCAGGAGCGAGAGCGCGGCGACCGCGCCCACGACGACGTTGAACTGGAACCGGGCGCGCTCGTAGCCCGCGAGGAGCTCCTGCGGGACCAGAAGCTCGAAATCGAGGGCCCCGCGATGGCGGCGCTGGACGACGCTTTCGATGAGTCTCGCGGAGTCCCGTACTTTCTCCGCGATCGTCGATACGGACGGCGATTTCGTCGAGCTGTCCCCGCTCGCGCGGCATCGAGGAGAGCGGGACGAACGCGACACGGTTCAGGTTTCTCCCTGACATCCTTCCGCCCTGCCGCGAGAGCTCCCGGGGCGCGAGCGCCCCGACCACCGAGTACCACTCGCCCGCGACCCTCACTCCGGAACCGACGGGGTCGTCATAGGGGAAAAGAAGCTCCCGAAGCTCGTGCCCGAGCACGATGACCCGCTTCGCGTCGAGGACGTCCGCATCCGCTACGAAGCGGCCGCTCGAAAGCGCGAGCTCCTCCGTCCGCGCGAAAGACGGAGTCGTCGCGAGAAGAATCGCATCCGCGCGCCGCTCCCCGTTCGAGAGCTGCTCCGAAGCGGTCCGGACGGGCGCGAGGCTCGCCACGTTCGGCGAGACTTCGGAAATCGCTTCGGCGTCGGCGAGCGAGAGGCCCTGCGACTGGAGCTTTCCCGCTTCCAGCTTGGTCGAGAGTGAGACCGATCCGGCCCGAACCGTGACCCGATTGATTCCCAGGCGGCCGACCTCCGCCAGAATCTCCCGCCGAGCGCCCTCCCCCACGGAAAGCATCGCCGTTACCGCGGCAACCCCGAACACGATCCCGAGCGCGGACAGAGTCGAGCGCAGCTTGTGAAGCGCGAGCCCCCGTATCGCGAGCTGGATCAGGCTCCGCGTGGTCATCGGCTCGAAGGGGCGCGGTCGCCTTCGACCTTTCCGTCGGAGAGCGACACGATCCGGTCGGCTCTCTCGGCGATGGCGGCATCGTGGGTGACGAGGACGAGAGTTCGTCCTTCCGCGGGAAGCTCGGTCAGCAGCTGCGAGCACTTCCGCCCCCGTTCGCGAGTCCAGGTTTCCCGTCGGCTCGTCGGCGAGGAGGAGCTCGGGCTCGTTCACCAGGGCCCGCGCGAGCGCGGCGCGCTGCGCTTCGCCGCCCGAGAGCTCGCCCGGTTTGTGCGAGGCCCGCTCCAGGATTCCGAGCCTTTCGAGAAGCGCGTCGGATCTCGCCTTCCACTCCGCCTCCGGCCGGTCGCTGTAGGCGAGCGCCGTCTCGACGTTCTCCCGAACCGTCATCTGCGGAATGAGATTGAAAGACTGGAAGAGGAAGCCGATGGTCCGGTTCCGAAGCCGGCTTTGCGCGCGGTCGTCGAGCGCGCCGGTATCCTTCCCGTCCAGCAGGATCCGGCCGCTGGTGGGAAAGTCGAGGCAGCCGATGAGGTTCAAGAGCGTCGACTTACCCGAGCCCGAACGGCCCACCACCGCGACGAAGCTTCCTCGCTCGATCCGCAGGCTCACGGAATCGAGCGCGACAATCTCCTTCCCGGCCCGAACGTGGACGCGGCGGGCCTCGACGGTTTCGACGAGTGCCGTTCCAACTTGTTCCGCCGGATTCCGCAGCATCGCGTGGCAATTATGCCCGAGTTCTTCGGATGCGTTTCCCGGGGCTCGATAGTTGGAACGGCACGAGGGGAGTCGCGAGCGGCTCACGGAAAGACCGGGAGTCAGGGCTCCCGCGCGCCGGATTCGGCCGAAGGCGCTACCACGTCGAGAAAACCGGGAACGCTCTCGCCGCCGAGAGGCCGTCCTTCGTCCGAAGGGTCTCCGAGCAGCACGAGCTCGCCGGCTTCGACACCGGTCCCGATCACGATGTGATTCTCGTTGCTCGGGCCCACCAGCACCTCGCGGGTCTCGCCGTCGGCGAGAGTAGCAGTAGTGCTTCCCCCCGCGCTCGAAAACCGCCTCGAGCGGCACGTAGACCGCGCTCGCGAGCCGTTCGACCAGAAGCTCGACCCTCGCCGACATCCCCGGCCGGAGCCTCTCGTCCGCCTCGTCGACCACGATGGTCACGGTGAAGTACTTTCCGGCGGAGAGGGCCTCGTCTTCCTGCGCGAGCGTCCCGATGTAGTCCACCTCGACCGCGGAGCTCGAGCTCGGGATAGGCGTCGACCGAGATCGCCACCTGCTGGTTCTTCTCGACCTTGTAGATGTCGGTCTCCCGCACCTGTGTCTCGACCACCATCTTCGAGAGATCGGGCAGCATGATCAGCGGCTGGTTCGGCCAGACTTGATCGCCGACCTGCACTTTCCGCTTCTCGCTCCCGAAGAACACGTCCTTGTAGATGACGAGGCCGGAGACGGTGGCGCGAATCTCGCACTGCTCCAGGTTCTGACTCCCCGTCTCCACCCGCGAAACAAGCTCCGCGTGCTTGCTCTCGGCGAGCTTCAACGCCGCCTCCGCCTGCGAGAGCCGATAGGAGCTCGCGCGCTCGGTCTGGCGCACGCCCTCTTTGCTGTTGGCGAGAGCCGAGCGCGACGCCTC
Organism: uncultured Acidobacteriota bacterium; assembly: GCA_963820855.1. GTDB lineage: Bacteria > Acidobacteriota > Vicinamibacteria > Marinacidobacterales > SMYC01 > DAISKN01. The sequence continues at coordinate 131,157 of CAWGBY010000021.1, read as the reverse complement.
GACTTCCGTCGGCCGGGTGTACTCCATGTACGTCCGGTGCTTGATCCGGAGAAGCTCGAGGTCTTCCTTCGCCTTGTCCACGGCCTGCTGCGCGCGATCGAGCTCGAGCTTGGTGATGAATCCCTCGGCGAGGAGCGGCTTCAAGTCCTCGAAGCTCGACTCCGCTTTCGCGAGCTCGCGCTCCGCCTGGGCGAGCAGCGCCGCCGATTCCGCCTCCGCCAGTTTCCCTTTCCCCTCGATGACGCTCTGGAGCTCGAGCTCCGAGAGCCGCAGCTTGTCTTTCGATTCGGTCAGCTCCTCTTGCGCGGCGATCTGGAGGAGCTTCAACTCCTGGTCCGCCTTCACCAGCTCCGCTTCCGCCTGCGCGAGCTGCGCCTTCGAGCGCTCGAGCTCCTCCGCGAACGGCTCGCGATCGAACTTGACCAGGACGTCGCCCACCTGCACCTGCGTCCCTTCGGGGACGATTTCCAGAATCTTGGCCTGGCTTCCGGGTATCGACGACGAATAGGTCACCGACCGAAGCGCCTGGAGGGTTCCGCCTTCGACGATCTTGACCTCGAAGGGGCCCTTCTGCGCCGCGGCGACGAGGGAGCTCGAGGACGGGCGGGAGAGGAAGAATGCGGAAGCGATGGCGACGAGCGCGAGACCGGCGCCGGGAACGATCGCGCGCCGGGGATTCGCCCGAATCCGTCTTGCGGCCTCGATCGAGCTCCGCGCGCGGCCGGCGCAACCACGGCGTCGCGGTAGCCACTCCGCCCTTCAGCCCGGCGACGGCGCCGTCGAGCGTGGACTCCCGTGACTCTCCTCTCTGCGCGTTCTCGCTCATGGATGGTGCCTGGCGCTCGGAAGGAAGTTCCCCGGCGCGAACTCGGCCTCGACGTCGAGGCTTCCCGTCACCCGCTTGAGCTCGATCTGCGCGACGTGGTAGTCCGATATCAGGGACACGTAGTTGCTTCTCGCCTGGATGAGATTGTTCTCGGCGTCGATGATGTCGAAGTTGCTCGCGAGCCCGCGCTGATACCGCAGCGTCGCGAGCCGCATCTGCTTCTCGGCGAAATCCGTGTTGCGCTCCTGGAGAACGATGCTCTTTCCAATGCGCTCCACGTTCCGAGCCGCGGCCCGCACCTCGTTCGTGATGTTGTACTCGACGAGCTTCAACTGCCGGCGGCGGGCGCCGAGGTCGATCTGGGTCATCGCGTAGGATGCGTTCTCCGAGGAGCGATCGAGAGCATAGCTGGTGCTCAGATAGAAGTTGAAGGCGTTGTCGATGAAATTGAAGCTCGAGGCGAAGGAATCGCCAATCCCCCTCCGGTCGTAGCGGAGGTTCAGGTCGAGCTGAGGCAGCAGGTTTTGCTTCGAGACCGAGAGCGAGCGCTGGGCGTCCTGGATGCGATCGGTCTCTTCCCGCATCTCGATGCGATTCTGGAGAGCGAGGGCGGTCGCGGTATCGATGTCCACCGTGACCGGCTGATACTCCGGCTCGACCATCTCGAGCGCCACGTCGTCGGTCGGAGCGAGGCCCAGGTTGAACTTGAACGCGTCGAGAGCGAGATCGAGGGCTTCCTTGCGGTAGATGGCGGCGTCCTCCGCCTGGGACAGCTGCAGCTCCGCGCGAAAAACGTCGAGCTTCGAGGCCAGGCCTACCTCGAGGCCGCGCTTCCGAAGCCCGCAGCAGCTCCTTGTTCCGATCGAGGGACTTCTGCGGCGACGTCGGCGAGCCCCGACTGGCGCACGATGTTGTAGTAGCTCGCGACCACGTCCACCGCGAGCCGCTGCTTCGCGAGATCCAGGTTTCGCTCCGAGCTCTGGAGGTTTCGCCGGGAGTTCACGAGGTCGTATTCGGTGGTCTTCTTTCCGAACCCGCGGAGGAGGGGCTGGGTCACGCTGCATGGAGACATTGGTGGCGTTGGCGTTACTGAGCTCGCTTCCCGCCCAATCGCTGCGAAGGCCGCCGGTGATGGTGGTGCCGAACGGCAGGAGCTTGGAGACTTCGACCCCCACTCCCTGGTCCAGGAGCGACGACTCCCCCAACCCGCGCTCGTACGAAGGAGTCACCTTGAAGTTGAAGCGGGACTCGGCGAGGTTCTCTCCAATCATCGCCCCCTGGACGACGTCGACGCTCGACTGGAGGTTGAGGTTCTCGACCAGCGCGAGCTTCACCGCTTCTTCCAGCGTCAGCACCCGCGTGGGCACGGGAGGCTGCGCCGAGCGAAGCCAGGGCTGCCGCCCCGAGAAGACTCCACATAAACATGATCTTACCGGGCGCTGCCCGAGAATGCTACGGCTCGAGTCGATACTCGAAGCGCGCTCTTTCGAAACCGCCGGCCGAGAACCGCAGGACGACGGAATAGGCGTCCCGCGAGACTTCCTGTCCGGAGATCGTCCGCAGGCTGCCAGGCACGAACCCCTTCGCGCCGCTGAAGTCGAATCGCCAGAGAAAGGGCGCCGACGCCGCGGTCGCGACGGCCTCGACCGAAACCGGGCCCCGCCGGGAGGCGAACTGGATGCGAGTCGGCGCCGTCGCGCGGACGGAAAAACCGCGCCCCGCGAGGATGACTTGGCCTTCGACTCCCTCACCCTCGAGAATCTCGCTCGAAACGGAGCTTTCGACGAGGCTCGACCGTACCCTCAGGTCGCCTTGGCGGAAAATATCCACCGTCTTGATGATGGAGTCCTGGACCCCGCCGGGACCCACCACGGTGAGTCTCGCCCGGAGGTCGCCTTGGCTCTCGAAGCAGTTACTGCCCCAGTCGTGCGTCACGACCCGTCCCTGGGTCCGCACGACACCGTCGCCGAGGTGATTGTCGATGTCGAGCTCCCACAGGTAGCTCGAGATATCCCCCGACGAAGGCGAACCGTCGAACTCACCCTCGCACGACGAATCAGAGTCGAAGATTTGACGGGCGGTGAAGTCCGCGGTGACCGTCGCCGGGTCGGGGTCGGGGGGCGGCAAGCGTGACGAGGACATCCCGCGAGAAGCTGTCTTCGAGAACCGGAGCGCCCGAGCGAGCCATCAGGCTCGGCTGGGTCACCGTAAGGGTCACGGTATAGGTGCCGGGATTCGGCCAGATCGCGGTCACGAACGATTGGCCGTCCTTGGTGCGACCGTCGCCCAGTTCGTAGTGATACGAGAGATTGTCGCCCTGGGAGCATCGGCCGTCGATCCTCAGAGTATCGTTCACCTCGATGTGACCGTTCGGAGGATCGAGAGTGAAGCAAGCGGCGATGCCGGTCGGCGAGGGCGGCGCTGTCGTGGTCGCGGGCGTTGTCGTCGGTCGACGCTCGGCGGCACGACGATCGGAGCCGTCGTGGTCGTCGAGTTTCCGCCGGTCGCGAGGACGCCCACTCCCGCGGCGGCGCCCGCTGCCGCGCCGATTCCGACGATAGCCCCGGTCGAGATTCCGCTCGACGCGGCGACGATGCTTCCCGTGGACGAGATGAACCCGACGATTCCCAGAGTCTTGAACCCGGGCGCCATTCCCGTCGTGCCGAGCGAGCCGAGATAGATGTTGGGATTTTCGCCGGCGAACCAGGCGGAGCCCGGATACCGGCGGCGGCATTCGTCGGGGCCCGCGACCTCCGCGATCCGCTCCTCCGTCCGAACCGAGCTGAAATCGCTCCCGAGCGCCTCAACATAGTAGTGGACCTGCGGACAAGCCTCGTCCGCCTGCGGAGCGGCGCCCCGATAGGCGCCGGTTTCATCGGAGAGATCGACGAAGTAGTAATCCGGGTAGAGGCTGCATCGGAAATAGAGACGGGAGCGGACGACGCCCTCGGGAGGCTTCACCGTGGCCCCGAGCATCGGAAACTCGGAGTGCGACCAGCACTCGATGGCCGGATCGAGAGCGATTTCGGCCGGCGCCTGGCCCGCATGGCCTGCCTGGATCGTCCCCACGCTCGAAAGAAGCGCGCCCGGACAGCAAAAAAACCAGATTCCTCGCGCTGAAATGAAACATGTCGCTCACCCCGGTAAAAAAGCGGTTTCTGAGCCCTACCGTTATACGATAAAACACCGGAAACCCCTTCCACGTTGAAAGCCGGGTTCCGGGACACTGTCGGGGTGTGGGTAGGGTGGCTCGATTCGCTGGTCGATGTCAAGTCACCTCCCTGCCGGGGGAGGCATCGGCGGAGGCGGTGTCGAACGAGGAAGGAGACGGTAGAGAACGAACCGGTAGAACCCTTCGGACTCCTCGAGGACCACCCGAGTCTCGAAGGTCGCAAGGACGTTCCGGCAGAACTCGTTCTGGACGGAGTCGTCCACGTTGCACCAGAAGTTGTAATGAAAATAGACACCCCCGGCAAAGCGGTGGAACAGCTCATCGACCCGCTCCGGCTGGTACGTCGCAAGCGAGGTCTGAGCCGCGCTCCTTCCCATCACGTGAATCATCCCGGGGTTGTGGCTGAGCACGATCCCGTCCTGCGGCACCTCGGCGACCATCCGGACGGCCGCCGCGTGATCGGCGCGCGATGCCCACGATTCCCGAGAGATGGCGCGGGTGAAAGGCAGATAGGACGCTGGCCGCGTAGATCGTCAAGAGGTACGGGGCCGCCGCAAAACGCCCCGATCGGGAGGCGAGCCAGGAGAGACCGGCGCCCGCGAGGGCGGCGAGAGGCGCCGCGCTCATCAGGGAGAACCGGACGTCGGCGCCGTAGCGATAGCTTCCGGCGTAGAACGGCACGAAGATCCCGAAGAAAAGAAGGAACCAGGAGAGGATCGCCAAAGACTCGCGCCTTCGACCGGGACGCAGCAGGCCCAGGATCGCGAGCGCGGTGAAGAGCCGCGGAAAATCTTCGCCGGCCGTGTAATACCGCACGTTCGGTCCGAGGTTCGCCTTCGCGTAGTCGAGTGAGAACTTGCCGCCGTCCGCCGCACCCCATCGTTCGTGTCGCACCGCCCAGGTATGAGCGAGCTGCGGGACGAGGAGCGTGAAAGTGAGCAAGCGCCGTCGCCCAAAGCGTCCGCTGCCGGAGAAGGCCGGGCGCCAGGAGAAGGACGACGCCGGCCGCGGCCGCGAGGACGAGGCCCGACTCGGGCCGGAACTGGGAAGCGAACGCGAGCGCGGACGCGCTGAAGAGACCGCTACGCATCGACGGGCGGCGGCAGAAGAGGACGATCGCGCCGACCGCGACCGCCGCGAACGAGGCCGATCCCGGCTCGGCAGCCACCGTCGCTCCCCAGAGGAGGTTCTGGGGCGTCAGGGTATAGACCATCGCCGCGCCGAAGCCGGCCGCGGCGCTTTCGAAGAGCATCGCCGAGAGCCAGAAGAGCGCCGCCGCTCCGAGCGCGAAGACGACGTGATTCAGCGCGTGCGCCGCGCTCTCCCGCACTCCGGTGAGGCGGAAAGCGAGCGAGAGCAGGAACGGAAACGCGTTCGGCTCCTTGTTGTACTCGGAGGCGTCACAGCGAAAGGCGTCCGCTTCGATCGTGCCCTCGTTACACATCTGGGCCCGGCCATTCCAGAGGATGTTCTGGGCCACGTTCTCGTAGATGTCCTCGTCGTAGTAGATGCGATGGGTCTCGGGCGGTATGAGCGAAACCGCGAGGAGCGCGAGAAACCCTGCGGCGAGGGGATAGAAGAAGCTCTTGTGCGGCAGCGAGTCCCGAATCTCGGACGCGCAGAGCCCCGCGCCCGCGAGGAGGAGAAGAAACGCGATCTCGGCCGCGCGGGGGGAGAGAAAGCGGAGCGTTTCCTTGACGCCGTCGGGAGTCGACGAGGCGAGCCAGAAGCCGAGAAGCGCCGCGGTGAGAACGAAGCCGAGGGCGATGCCGATCGAGATTCGATTCTTCACGACGCCGCTCCGCAATGCTCCATGAGGAAATCGCCGATCACGCAGAGCGTCTGCCCCCGAGCGAAGAAAACAATCGATTGCCTGCGCCGGGCTCGAAACGAGAGGCTCACCGTGAAGATTGAAGCTCGTGTTCAGCAAGGCTCCCACCCCCGTCGCCTCGCGAACCGAGACCAGGAGCCGATGGTACGGACCATAGCTTTCGTCGACCATCTGCGGGCGGCACGTGCCGTCGCGTCCGACGACTCCTTTCAGGAGCTCCCGCGCCTCTTCGCGCACGGTGTAGGCCATGGTCATGAAGCGGTTCCTGGTCTCCCCTCCTTCGAGAAGGCGTTCCGCCTCTTCGTCGAGCATCGAAGGGCAGAAGGGTTGATACCAGACCCGGCGCTTCAGCTTCAAGTTGAGCCGGTCGCGGAGCGACTCGCTGTCCGGCCGGGCCAGGATGCTCCGGCCTCCGAGCGCGCGCGGCCCGAACTCCATGCGCCCCTGAAACCAGAAGACCACTTCGCCGGCCGCGATCCGGCGCGCGGCCGCAGCCGCGGCGTCCGCGACGGGCTCGAAGCGAAGGCCGGACTGCCGCAGCGCGCCCTCGATCTCACCGGGCTTCAGAGACGGTCCGAGACGAAGGTCGCCGAGCGGATAGCTCGTCGCGCCCCGCTTATCGACCGCGCGCGCGAGCGCGGCCCCGAGCGCGATGCCCCCATCTCCCATGTGCGGGAAGACGAAGATCGCGTCACAACCGGGAAGGGAGCGCAGCTTGCGGTTTACCTGAATGTTGCTCGCGACGCCGCCGGCGTACGCGATCCGCCTCATCCCCGTCGCCGAGAGCGCGTTTTTCACGAGCTCGACCACCTTCGTCTCGAGGGTTTCCTGCGCGAGGAACGCGAACTGCTCCGACGGCATCATCGCCAGCTCCGACGCGAGAAACCGCACGAGACCCGACGGGGGAAGACGGCAGCGGACCTTCAGGCCATCGACTTCGAATAGCTCCATCAAACGGTTCCGTCCGTCGGGAGGCGCATAGCCGTAGGAGGCGAGCGCCATCACCTTGCCTTCGTCCTCGAGCTCTCTCATGTTGAGGAGACGGGTCACCATTTCGTAGAAGATCCCGAAAGAATCCTTCGCTCCGATGGCGGAGAGGAGCGTGAGCTTTCCCGCGGCGAGGGTCGAGATCGTTCCGGAGAGGCCGTCGCCGACACCGTCGAGAGTGACCACGAGGGCTTCGTCGAAGCCGGAAGTGTAAGCGGCCGTGGCCGCGTGAGCCATGTGGTGATGGCTCCAATGGATTCGGGATCGCCCGAGCCCTACCTTCGAGAGCTCTCCCGCGAGCGCTCGTTCACTCAGTCGGCGGGTAAGCCCGTTCGGCCGCCACGTCGTGAGCTCGTACTTGATCCCTCGCTTCCAGGAATCGAGCGCGCGCGGGCGGACCTTGCGCCGCCGCAAGAGGTAGTAGCTCTCCTTGAGCGACGGGAAGATTCGCGTGAGCGTTTTCGCGGGATCGAACGTCGAGATCGCGACGTCTTCGATGTCCTTGGCTTCGAGCCCGGCCTCCGAGAGACAGGCTTCGATCGCGCCTGCCGGGAAGCCGACCTCGAGCTTGCGCCGGGTGAAGCGCTCCTCGTTGGCGGCGCAGACGATGCGCCCCTCCGACTCGTCCACGAGCGCGGCTCCCGCGTCGTGGCCATCCCAGATGCCCAGGATTGGCAAGATGGGTCAGGCGTGGGTCCAGCCCAGAAAGCGCTTGAAGGCGGATGCGGCGCGCCCCAGATTCCGGGGAGAAAGAAGAGCGAGCGCGCTCGCGGCGACTCTCGGCCGTGTGTAGAAGTGGCGGTACGCGGTCTGGCGGTACGCCATGACCTCTTCGCGCGAAAGGCCGGGGAGCTCGAGAAGCGCCTCGTCCTGCCGGTACCGCGAGAAGTCGTTCTCCGAAAGCCAACCCTTCTCGCGCGCTTCTTCGTAGAGCCGCGAGCCGGGGAATGGAACGGCGCAGTAGAACTGCTCGAAGTCGAGCGGGAGCCGGTTCGCGAGAGCGAGCGTCTTCTCGAGGCTCTCGCGGCTCTCGCCGGGGAGACCGAGAACGAAATGGCCCGCGGCCTTGATCCCGGCCGCCTTCACGACTTCGACCGCGCGCTCCGCCTCGGCGACCGTCGCCCCTTTTCCGGCGGCATCGAGAAGCTCTTGATCTCCGCTCTCGATTCCGAAGGAGATCATCCAGCAGCCCGCGGCGCGCATGGCCCGGGCGAGCTCTTCATCGATGGTGTCCACCCGGCTGTTGGAAGCCCAGGAGACGCCGAGAGGCGTTATCGCTTCCATGAGCGACATCACGTAGCGTTTGTCGAGCGTGAAGGTATCGGACCAGAAAAAGAGCTCTTTCACGCCGTGCACTTCGACGTTCCGGCGGATTTCGTTCACGACCTTCTCGACGGAGCGCCTCCGGAGCTTCGCGCCGTAGTACGTCTGCGCCGTGCAGTAGCTGCAAGGATAGGGACAGCCGCGGTGCGGCGTCACCATCAGGAACCGGTCTCCCCGCAGAGGAAGGCGGTAGACGTCGAGGTCGAAGAGGTGCCACGCGGGATCGGGAAGAGCGTCGAGGTCGGAGAGAAAAGGCCGGTCGGGACCCCTTCCGATCTCGCCTCCCTTGCGGTAGCTCAAACCCAGTACGGATTCCAAGGACTCGTTCTTGTCGAGCCGCGCGATCCATTCGGCGGCAGTGGCCTCTGGCTCGTTCCGGAAGATGGCGTCGAGCCCGGGCGTCTCCTCGAGCGAGCTCCGGTCGAGCGCGGTTACGTGGGTTCCGAAGACCGCGGTCGCCGTTCGAGGCGCGACCGCCTTGATCTCGTTCGCGAGCGCGAGGTCGTCGGCGATGGACGGAGTTCCCGTCGACCAGATCACGGCGTCGGGAGGCGTCGCTCCGATGTCACGGAGAAGACTCGCCCGCGGATAGCCGACCGCGGCCGCGTCCTTCGCCTCGACCTGGTGACCTTCGCGCTCGAGGACGGCGCCAATGGTGGCGAGCGAGATGGGCGGCCAGAGGGTGGTCCATACCCCTCCCTCCTGCGTGCAACGCCCTTCTCGGATGAACCCCTTGCCTTCCAGCGTGGGCGGATTCAACAAAAGAACTTTCACGAGGTCCAGTATAGCAGCCGGGCGCTACAACATGAGTTGGATCAGGGAGAGGAGGTAGCGCGGGCTGTCGCGCCATACCGAGATGTGCGAGGTTCCGGAGCGGCGCGGGTACTCGTGGGTCGGCACTTCCGCGACCTTCCAACCGCGCCGAAGCGTCTCCACGATCATCTCCTGCTCGATGGTGGTATGGCGCGAGCGCAGGGCGAGCCTTCGCAGAACGTCCGTACGTATCGCTCGAAAACCGTTCTGACTGTCCGAGAGGCGGACCCGGTAGCGGCGGTTGATGCAGGCGGTGATGAACGAGCTTCCCGCGAGGCGGGCCCATTCATCGAATCCGCCGTGGAGCTCGCTCGATCCCCCGAGAAGCCGCGATCCGGAGACGTGGTCCGCTTCGCCCGCGAGAATCGGAGCGACGAGCTTCGGGATATCGGCGGGATCGTGGGATCCGTCGGCATCCATGAAGACCGTTACCTCACTCGAGAGATGAGCGACGGCGGCGCGGATGGCGCGCCCCTTTCCCCGGCCGCGGTCGACGATGACGCGCGCTCCCGCCTCGAGGGAGCGAGCGCCGGTGCCGTCCGTCGAGCCGCCATCCGCCACCAGGACGTCGTCCACATGGAGCCGCGCGCCCTGAACCACCTCGGCGATGGTCGCTGCCTCGTTCTTCGCAGGGATGAGGACGGTGACGCGGCCTCGCTCGGGCACGGTTTGCGTGGCTTTACTTCTTCCGGAGGGGAATGAACTGGGTGATGCCGCGCTCTTCGAACTCCTCGATCGCCGTTCCCTGTTTCTCGGACGTGGCGTTGACGACGAGATTCCCGATCCGTTCCGGCTCCTCGTCGATGACCGGGAAGGCGCAGGGCGCGGTTGGCGACAGGGAAACGATATTGCTTCGGGTGCGGGTGGACTGGAACTCGTCGTCGACCGCCCACACATAATACTCGAGGGTGACGACGTTCTTCTTCGCCACGGGGAGCGTCGCGCAGAACTGGATTCCATCGAAGGCCATGTCGCTCCAGTAGAAGGCTTCCTGTTTCTCCGCGCGGAAATAGGCGCGGACCCGCTTCACTTCGCCGTCGTCGAGGACGTAGGCGCAGATCCGGGTGTTCTTCTCCGGGGTCGAGCACTCTACCGGCTGATGGTCGATGGTGGGCTCTTCGGCCAGCGTCACGGCGGAGCTGCTGAGGAACACGACCGCGACGAGTCGCGCTACTCCCATCGAATCGTCTTCCGGAGCTTGGCGTCGCCGACGAGGGTGACGACGGCCTCGATGCTTCCCTGTTTCTGGTCCTCGCTCCATGTGCCGCGAGTCTGAAAGATGACGCTCGTGTCGCGCGCGTTCACCCGCTGCACGAGAGGGGTGAGGGCCTGGCCCTTCCCGGTGGTCTTCGCGCCGAACGTGGAAATGAGCTCGACCGACTTCACTCCGATGGGTTTGTTCCCCTGATTATGGACGCGAACCAGGAGGTCGTACGGATCGCCGGACTGGACGGTCTCGGGACGGATCTGCACCAGGAGCTCCGCGGGGTTCTCCGGGGCCTTCGTCGCCTGCTGCACCTGGACTCCGCCCGCCTCGAAGCCTTTGGGTCCCTCGGGACCTCCCGCCGGCGGCACATATTCCGTCCGTCCTTCTTGAATCTGGAGCGCTCTCACCGAGGCTGCGGCCTTCTGCTGCTCGAGCGACATCTGCGCGCTGTTCCGCAGAGTGATGAGCTGCACGTTGTTCGGGTCCTGCTGGAGGGCCTTGTCGTACTCGGCCAGGGCTGCTTCGTAGTTTCGATCTTTCAGGTGAGCCGACGCCTGCGTGACGTAGCCGTCGATCGCCGCCTGCCGCTCCCGAAGCTCCGCGGCGCGCGCCGAGTTCTGTCGCGCTTCTGCAATCTGCTGCGAGAGCTGCTGCCACGCCGCGTTCGCCGGATCGAGCTGTCGCCCTTCGCGAATGAACGCCTCCGCTTCGTCGAAGCTTCCCCGGCCGAGCGCCATGGACGCGTCGACGGCGAGCTTCGATGCCCGCTCGCTTCGAGACGGTCCCTTCGGTACGTCGGGCGGTGCTGTCGGCGGCGCCGATGACACCGTCTGCACCGGCTGCGACTTCTGCTGCGCCGCCTCGATCTCCGCTTTCAACGCCAGGGCGTCCGCGTTGGTCGGATCGCTGAGCAGAATCTGTTCCACGTCGTTCGTCGCCGCGGCGAGAAGACCGCCCTCGAGAGCGCGCCGCACCGTCGCCAGTCGTTCTTCGACGGTAGGAAGCTGCGGAGCGACCGGGACGGTAGTCGTCGTGGCGGCGACGTCGGGCGGATTCCTCATCTGGGTGAACCAGAAGACGCCACCGCCGACGGCAGCGAGGAGAGCGGCGGCGGCGATGTACTTCCACGCCGAGCTTGGCTCCTCATAAGGAATCCCGACGCTGCCCGATTGGGAGGCCGAGGTTCCGGCGCGCGGCATCATGCGCGTGGGTGAGCCGGCGACCGTGCGCCCGGCAACGGTCCGTCCGGGGGCTGTACGCCCCGAAGCCGTCTTTCCCGTCGACGTCGTCGGGTACGCGGTCCCGGGACGATGGGTGCGAGAAACGCCCCCTCCCGCCGTGCTTCCGAGCACACGACCCGTCGAAGTCGCTACCTTCTTTCGGCCACTGCCATCGGAGCCGCCCTCTTCGGCGGGGCCGCCGGCCGCGGCCGGGTCGAACATGGTGTCGAAGACCGTGTCCTCGTTGAGGACCTCCCGATACATCGCCACGAGGTCGCGGATGTCGTCGGCGAGGTCGTCGGCGCCCGCGTAGCGCTCCTCGGCGTCTTTGGAAAGCGCTTTGTCGACGATCGCCTGGAGCTCCGGCATGGAGTTCCCATCGGGAAGCACGAGCTCGGGCGGCTCCTGGTTCAGGACTTTGAAGAAGACGGACTGGATGTTCTCCCCGGCGAAAGGCTTCTTGTTGGTCAGGAGCCGATACAGGATGACGCCGACGCTGAAGATGTCGGAGCGGCCGTCGACTTTCTGACCACGAATCTGCTCGGGCGACATGTAGTCGGCCGTTCCCAGGACAGCGCCGGTTTGCGTATGGGACGACGCCTGCCACCGGGCGACCCCGAAGTCCATGATCTTCGCTTCGCCGCCCTCGGTGATGAAGACGTTCGCGGGCTTGATGTCCCGATGGACGATGCCGTTCTTGTGGGCGTGCGCGAGCCCGCGGCACGTTTGCCCGACGACGTCCAGCTTCTCGCGGAACGTCAGCGGATCCCGGCGTATCCGGTTCTCGAGGTCCTGGCCCTTCAGGTACTCCATCGCGATGTAGGGCGCGCCCTGAGCGTCGTAGCCGAGGTCGTAGACGGTGACGATGTTCGGATGCTGGAGCCGGGCGACGGACTTGGCCTCGCGCTCGAAACGCTCTTTGAGCTCGTTGTCCGAGACGATGGCGCTCGCCATCACTTTCAGCGCGACTTCACGCTCGAGCGCGGGATCGAAGCCAAGATAGACGACGCCCATGGCCCCTTTTCCAAGCTCTTGCCGGATCTGGTATTTGCCGAGCGTCTTCAGTGGAATCTCAGACATCGGGTGATTTTCGAGCTCTAAGCGCGCCTAATGCGTAACAGTCTACCAAACAGGTCCTTACGGGTCACTTTGGGCGCGGGAAAGCTGGTCTTCCTATTCTCCCATGGAAACATTTGGAACGGCAACGGAAGATGGCATATCCTAAATCTTCGGTTGCATCCGCGGTCTCTCCTCTGAGCCTTTACCGTTGAGCCGCAAAGAAAAACGCCAGGATTTTCGAGTCGACGCTCTCGCCGATCGATTGGGCGGAAGTCTGGTTGGAGACGGCGCGACCCCGATCTCGGGAGTCGCTTCGCTCGCCGACGCGGGTCCGTCGGACGTGAGCCTCTACGCCGACCCCCGCTATCGGCGCGAGCTCGCATCCACGAAGGCGGGTGCGCTCGTGACCCGCGAGCCGCTTTCCGAGCTCGCGATCCCCCAAATCGTCCATCCCGATCCGTTCCTAGCCCTAGCCGCGCTCGTGGATCTCTTCCACCCGCGCCCGAGCCACGCGCCGGGGATCGACCCGCGCGCCTTCGTGTCTCCCTCCGCGAAGGTCGCGGCAGATGTCACGGTGTATCCGTTCGCGTCGGTGGAAGAAGGTGCATCCGTCGGCGCTCGAGCCGTCCTCTATCCGGGAGTTTTTCTCGGCCCCGGCGCTTCGATCGGCGAGGACACGGTTCTCTGGCCGAACGTCACGATCCGCGAAGGCTGCCGAATCGGGAACCGAGTGGTGATCCACGCCGGCGCGGTCCTCGGCGCGGACGGCTTCGGGTTCGCCCGCCGCGAGGGGAAGTTCGTCAAGATCCGCCACGTGGGAATCGTGGTGGTGGAAGACGACGTGGAGATCGGAGCGAACGCGGCGATCGACCGCGGGACGCTCGGCCGGACGCTCATCCGCCGGGGCGTGAAAATCGACAACCTCGTCCACATCGCGCACAACGTGGAGGTGGGAGAAGACTCCGCCATGGCCGCCCAGGTGGGAATCTCCGGAAGCACCGTCATCGGAAAGCGCGTGCTCATGGGCGGACAGGTCGGTCTCGTCGACCATCTCGAAGTCGGAGACGATGCCGTCCTCATCGCGCAGTCCGGGGTCATCGGCGACGTCCCGAAGGCGGCCACGCTCTCGGGCTACCCCGCGAGGCCTCACCGTGAGGTCCTGAAGGCCGCTGCCGATCTGCGCGGACTCGATCGGCTGAAAGAAAGGCTGAAGCGGCTCGAGGAAGAAGTGCGCGAGCTCCGCGAAATCGCCGGGGAAAAATCGTGATTGCCGTCGAGCGCGCGCTCGAGATCGTTCTCTCCCGGGCGACTCCGCTTTCGTCGGAGGAGATCGATTTCACGGAAGGCCCCGGAAGGATTCTCCTCGAAGACGCGGAAGCCGACACCGATCTTCCCCCTTTTCGGCGCTCGGCGGTCGACGGCTACGCAGTGCGGGCGTCGGACACGGCGAGCGTCCCCGCGACCCTGAAGCTCGTCGGGAACGTTCCCGCGGGAACCTTCCCCGACTTCCGCATCGGTCCCGGCGAGGCGGCTTCCATCATGACCGGCGCACCCGTACCCGAGGGCGCCGACGCCGTGCAGATGGTGGAGGTGTCGCGCGAGGAGGCGAGCCGCGTCGTTCTGACAGAGGGCGTCGTCCCCGGTCAAAACGTGGCGCCCCAGGGCGCGGAGGTCCGAAGAGGCGAGGTGGTTCTCCGGCGCGGAACCCGGCTCGACGCTGCCGCGGTCGCGGTCGCCGCCACCGTCGGAAAAACGCGCCTTCGCGTTGGAAGACGACCGACGCTCTCGGTCGCCGCGACCGGCGACGAGCTGGTGCATCCTTCCGAGACTCCCGGTCCCGGCCAGATTCGAAACAGCAATGGGTTCTCTCTACTGGCCCAATGCCAGTCGATCGGCATCGAAGCGCGTTTCCTCGGGGTCGCCGAAGACACCGAGGAGTCTCTCCGAGCGTTCATTCGAAGGGGTCTCGAGACCGACGTTCTCCTCCTCTCCGGCGGTGTCTCGATGGGGCGATACGACCTCGTGGAGAAGGTCCTCGCGGAGCTCGGTATCGAGATTCTGGTCGAGGCGGTCGCGCTGAAGCCGGGGAAGCCGCTCGTTTTCGCCGTGGCGGAAGGTGGTAAGCTGGTTTTCGGACTCCCCGGCAATCCAGTTTCCACCATGGTCACGTTCGAGCTCTTCGTACGCACGGCGCTCGCCCGCCTCGAAGGAGCGGTGAACCCCGTGCGCGAGATCCTGAGAGCGCGGCTCCTCGGCGGACTCTCGAATCGCGGACCGCGACGCGCCTATCTCCCGGGCTGGCTCCGCGTCGGCGACGAGGGTGATCTCGTGGCGGAGCCCATACCGACGAAGGGGTCGGCCGACATCGTCGCCTTTTCCAAGGCGAACGCGCTCCTCATCGTTCCCGAGGACCAGGATTCCCTGGACCGGGGAATGCCCGTGTCGGTATACCCGCTCGACAGCTTCCTTCGAAAAGAGGATCGATGGCTCGGCGCGAAAAACCCCGGCTGAGCCACGTCGGGAAGGACGGCGCCGCCCGCATGGTGGACGTGTCGGAGAAGGCACCGACGGGGCGCGAGGCGGTGGCCCGGGGATTCATCCGCATCTCGAAAGAAGCCATGAAGCTCGTTCGCGAAGGCCGCGCGAAAAAGGGCGACGTCACCGGGACCGCCCGGCTCGCGGGAATTCTCGCGGCGAAGCGAACTTCGGACTTGATTCCCCTCTGCCACCCGCTCGCGCTCGACCATATCGATGTCGCGCTCTGGAGCCCTCGGACGACGGTTTCGAAATCGAGGCCCGGGTGCGGTCACGGGGCCCGACGGGTGTGGAGATGGAAGCCCTCACCGCCGTCGCGGTCTGCGCTCTTACCGTTTATGACATGGTGAAAGCGGCCGATAAGACGATGGTGATCGAGAACATCCGGGTCATGGAGAAAAAAGGCGGTAAATCCGGCGAATACGTTCGGAAAGAGGCAACGGAGCCGGAAAGCGTGAGCAGTCGGGCCCCGAGGGAGCGCTGAATAGTGTCAGACAAGAAGTTGCCTCGACGGCCGGGAGGAGGAAAGGCCCTCCCTCCGCAGCCCCGCTCGCCCGCGAAAGCGCCGAAGAGGCCGGGCGAGTCCGGAGCGGCCGCTGCCGTCCTTCCTCCGCGCCCCGCGAGGCCCGCGAAGCCCATGACGCCTCAGGCGCCGGCCTCCCGGAGTCGGCCGAGCGGCGCCGCGCCCGCGCGCCGGGTGAAACGCTCCCCCGGTTCCGGCAGGCGATGGTTCCGGCTCCTCCTTCTCGCCCTGACGGTCGTGGTATTCGTCGCTGGCGGGATCGGAGGGTTCGTTTTCTATCAGCTGCGAGCCTCGCTTCCCCAGGTCGAAGGCACATCGAAGCTCCAAGGACTCACGACGGCCGTCGAGGTGCTCCGCGACGAGCACGGCGTCGCTCACCTTTTCGGCGCCGACATCCGGGATCTCGCGCGCGCGATGGGATACACCCACGCCCAGGATCGGTTCTTTCAAATGGAGCTCTCGCGGCGGTTCGGAGCGGGTCGGCTCGCGGAGATCTTCGGCGCTTCCGCTCTTTCGACGGATCGGCTCGCGCGCCGGATGGGCCTCGCCTCCGCGGCGCGCATGGAGCTCGAGAGAATGGCTCCCGAAGGCCGCGAAGTCCTCGAAGCGTACGCGGCCGGCGTGAACTCCTATCTCGCCGCTCACGCGGATCGCTTGCCGCCGGAGCTCCGTCTCCTCGATCTCGCTCCGGCCCCGTGGGAGGCCGCCGACAGCCTCACCATCGGGAAATCGATGTCGTACATCCTTTCTTACAACGGCCGGGTCGAGATGCTTCGCGGGAATCTCGCCGCCGCCATCGGTTGGGAGGATGCCTATCGTCTCACGGGTCTCGCGGTCCCCGCGGACGCGCCCGGAGCGCTCCCCACTTCCTCTCTCGAAGGAGCGGCCGCCCGGATGGCCGCTCTCGATGAGACGAGCCCCGGCGCTTCTCGGTATCTCGCCCGGAGCGAGCAACGCGTGGGTGGTGGGAAGCGGCAAGTCGTCGACGGGAAGGCCTCTTCTCGCGTCCGATCCGCATCTCGGCCTGTCGATTCCCTCCACGTGGTACGAGATCCACCTTTCGGGTGGAGGCTACGACGTCGCCGGAGCGAGCCTTCCGGGAGTGCCTCTCGTATTGATCGGGCGAAACCGGCGCATCGCGTGGGGAATCACCGCGCTCATGGCCGACGTCCAGGATCTCTACCTCGAGACGACGAACCCGGAGAATCCGCGGCAGTACGCGGCACCGGACGGATATCGCGACCTCGAAGTCGTCGCCGAAACCATCGCCGTGAAGAACGACGCGGCCGCAACCGAGGAGGTTCGCGTCTCGCGCCACGGTGTGATCGTGGGAGAGACGAAAGACGGCCGGCTCCTCGCGCAGCGTTGGGACGCTCTCTGGTCGGGCGACCATTTCCAGGCGCTCCTCTCGTTGAATCGCGCGGGCTCCTGGGAGGAGTTCACGTCATCGCTCCGCACCTGGGCGAGCCCTCCGCTCGCTTTTCTCTATGCCGACGTCGAAGGGAACATCGGCTTCTTCCCCGCGGGTGAGATTCCGGTGCGAACGGCGCACGACGGGACCATTCCCGTCGACGGCTCGACGGATGCCTACGAGTGGCAGGGAAGCATTCCCGCACGAGCTCAAGCCGATGATCTTCAACCCCGAGGATGGGATCCTGGTGAGCGCCAACCACGCCATCCTTCCACCCGAAGCTCC
Organism: uncultured Acidobacteriota bacterium; assembly: GCA_963820855.1. GTDB lineage: Bacteria > Acidobacteriota > Vicinamibacteria > Marinacidobacterales > SMYC01 > DAISKN01. Next base: position 113,965 of record CAWGBY010000021.1, on the reverse strand, counting down.
CTATCCGCTCGGCTTCGACACTCTCGCTCCGAATCGCGCCAATCGAATCCGGGACCTGCTGCGCACGATTCCGAAATCGAGTCTCGACGACTTCGCTCGAATCCAGGGCGATCGATACGACTCGTCGACGGAGGGGGTGCTCCGCGTCGCGCTCGGTCTCAAGCCGACGGAAGGCATGGGGGTCGCGGCGATCGAAAAGCTTCGCGCGCTGGAACGGCCAGATGACCGAGGGTCCCGCGCCCGCCATCTACCAGGCCCTCTACCGGCGGCTCATCGAGAACACGTTCAAAGACGAAATCGGCGACGAGCTCTTCCCGTCGTACCTCGACTTCCTCGAGCTCGGTCATTCCGGCGGCCTCTACCGCGGTGCTCGACGATGAAGCCTCGCCCTACTGGGACGATCGGGCGACTCCCGCGGTCGAGACCCGCGAGCGGATCTTCGTCGAGTCGCTCGGCGAGGCGGTCGAGCTCCTCTCGAGCCGCCAGGGGGACGACGTGAACGCCTGGGACTGGCGCACGCTTCACGCGATCCCGTTCGAGCACCCGATGGGAAAGGAAGAGCCCCTCGCGTGGCTCTTCAGCCGCGGCCCGGTCGCTTTCGGCGGATCGACCCATACCGTGGCGAACGCCGTGGTTTCGCTGCGCTCCCCCTTCGCGACACCCCTCGGCACGTCGTTTCGTTTCCTCGCGGACCTCTCGAACCCCGACCTCTCCCGCTCCGTCATCCCCACCGGCGCCTCCGGGCACCCGTTGAGTCCGCACTATTTCGATCAGAACCCTGGATGGCTTCAAGGCAGAAGCCACGCGCTCCCGCTCGAGCGGACGGCCATCGAAGCCGCGCCAAGCCGCAAGCTGCTTCTCCAGCCCTAGCCTTCGGCGTTTGCCGGAACCGGTTTCGGGATGCCGCAGCGCGGCTTATAATTCGCGTCCTGGATGAAAGCCGAATACCCGCTGTGCCCCGCCTGCGACAGCGAGATCGAGCTCGACGAGCTCGACGTCGATCGAGGTCAGAAAATCGGCTGCCCGGAGTGCGGCGTCACGCTTCAGGTCCTCTCCATCTCCCCCATCGAGCTCGACATCGCCGACGAAGAAATCTCCGAATGGAAGGACTCCTGACGTGACCGAGCTCGAGATGTCCGCGATCGCGAAGGAACGAAAGCTCCTCGCGATCCTCGCCTCGATGGAATCCGCCATCGTGGCCTTCAGCGGCGGGGTCGACAGCGCCTATCTCGCCGTCGTCGCCCACCAGGCGCTCGGCGGCCGATCGCTTGCCGTCACCGGGGACAGTCCGAGCTATCCCGACCACCAGAGGCGGCTCGCGCGCGAGGTGGTCGAGAAGTTCCGGCTCTCGCACCGGTTCGTTCCGACCGGGGAAATCGAGAATCCGGAATATCTCGCGAACCATCCCGATCGTTGCTTTCACTGCAAGAGCGAGCTCTACACACGCCTCAAAGAGGTATCCGACGCCGGCGGTTTCCGCTTCATACTGGACGGCGCGAACGCCGACGATCGAATGGACTTTCGCCCGGGCCGGCGCGCGGCGAAGCTCATGGGCGTGAGGAGCCCTCTCGACGAAGCGGACCTCACGAAAGCGGAGATCCGCCTCCTCTCGGCGAAGCGCGAGCTTCCAACCGCGAGCGAGCCCGCCTCCGCGTGTCTCGCGTCGAGAGTTCCCTACGAGTCTCCCATCACCATCCAGAAGCTCGACCAGGTGGAGCAGGGCGAAGAGGCGCTCCGGAGGCTCGGTTTCCGGCACATGAGAGTCCGCCATCACGACGCTCTCGCGAGGCTCGAGTTCGCCCCCGAGGAGCTTTCCCGCGCGCTCGCACCCGAGATGCGCGCTACGCTCGTCTCCGAGATGAAGAAGCTCGGGCTATCGTTTCGTCACCGTCGACCTCGAGGGTTATCGGACCGGAAGCCTGAACGAGGTGCTGGAATGGCCATCGAGATCCGGATCGAAAGCACCTGGGACACCGACGACGGAGAAGGGCGCCGCGTCGAAGTAAGCGTCTCGGAGCGGGAGCAGTCCGTCGGAGGACCTGCTCGAAGGAAGCCGCTATTTCGCTTCGGGGGACGTCGAGGCGCTCAAGCGTTACCTCTGCGAGCTCCTGGATCGAAAATCGGCGCTCTTCGTGGGGCCCCGCCGCCGCGAATGTGAACGGTGCGGGAGCGTCGTAGAGACGGAGCACGAAGGGGCCGGATTCGTCTGCGGTGAATGCGAGCGCTAGACTGGTGTCATGGGATTCCTGCTGCTCTCGTCCTCGCTCGCGCTCGGTCTATTTCAGGACACCGCGGAGACCCTCATCGACATCGACGTTCGTGAGGCGGACGTTCAGGACGTCCTGAGACTCCTCGCGGAAGTCGGGGGCTTCAATCTCGCCGTCGATCCCGGTGTGTCGTGCAAGATCGACGCTCAAGCTGACGCAGGTCCCCTGGCCCCAGGTGCTCGAGCTTTCACTGCGGACCTGTGGCCTCGAGCAGGAGCGGCTCGGGGAAAATCTGGTCCGGGTCGCGCCCGCCGAGGAGATTCGCAAAGAGTACGAAGCCCGGCGGAAGTATCAGGAGGAGAAAGCGCTCGCCGGGCCCGCTCGAAACGCGCTACGTTCGGCTCGCCTACTCGAAAGCGCGCGACCTGGCGCCCGATTCTCTCGAAGTTCCTGTCACCTCGCGGATCGGTAGTCTTCGACGAGCGAACCAATACGCTGATCGTAACCGACGTGCGGCGGTAGGTGCGGAAGGAAGGGGAACCGCTAACGAACGCTATTCCTTGTCGTCGTCGTCGCCGCCGCCTTTGATCGACTTCTTGAAGTTCTTGATGCCCTCGCCAAGTCCAGCCCCGAGCTGCGGGAGCTTGTTGGCCCCGAAGATCAGGAACACGATGGCGAGGATGATCAGGAGCTCCGGAAGCCCCACAGGCCCGATGAGAAGCGGGTGAATCGACATTCGAATCTCCTGTCTTAAGACAGGCGTACTATACCACGCGATGCCTCTTTCAGACGAAATCGTCGCCGACCCGGACCGGCGGACACGACTGCGGCAGCGGGTCGAGAACGTCGCCCGCGCCTGCGGCGCCACGGCAGCCTTCCTCGTCGACGAAGGCGGGACTCCGTTCGCGACCACGGGCCACGTCGAGTTCCGGCTTCCCTTTCCGCTCGCGAACCTCGTCGAAGAGGGCGAGGCCGACGTGATTCTCCAGGCGCTCGTAGGAGAACCTCAGACTCGCGACCTGTCGAGTGTCGTGGTGGAGCGGCTGAGCCCGCGCGCCCTCCTCGTGGTGTTGCTGCCCCGCTCCGCGACCGCAAGGCTCCGCGAGCGCAATCCGGAAGCGCGCGCGCGAGATTGCCGAGGTTCTGTGAATATCGTTGATTCACCCCGGGCCGCATTCTAGGATGGCGGCGTGCCCAAGCCGAAGCCCGCCTGTCACCGTCGTCGAGCGACGAGAGATCATCTCTCGGCCGGTCGAGGCGGTCTTCGGGTTCTTCGATCGTCCGTCGAATCTGAAACGGGTCTTCCCCGTGAGCCTCGCCGTTTCGCTCGAGCGGCACCCCGACGATCTCAGGCCGGGAACGCTCTTCCGTTATCGCCTGTGTCGCTGGCCGCTCGATTTCGAATGGGACGTGGTGGTCTCGGACTACCGTCCGCCGCAGCGCTTCACCAACGTGAAAGCCAAGGGGTATTTTCCGCGCTGGGCGATGGAGCACGAGATTCGCGGCTCACGGAGCGAGCTCGGAGCTCCGCATGCGCCTGTCCTACGAGGTCCCCGCCGGAGTCTACGCCGCGATCACGCACAGCTACGTCATTCGGGACGCGATGGAGGAGCTGGTAGAGGCTCAGATTCGGGCAATCCGGAGCGCCCTCGAATCCGAAACCTGACCGGTTGTCAGCGCCGGCGGCTTCGGGGATTGCGGGCCAGGATGGGTCGAACGATGTGCAGCCCAGGCCACTGCGCCCACCGTCGTCCACGCAACGGCGCACGCCGCGAGAGCCGGCCAATGGGGATCGCCGCGGTTTCCGAGAAAAGGCATTCCAGGCAGAAGGGCCAGCAGAACGAAGAGGCCCCAGGGGTCGCCCATCTCGCTGGCGATTGCAGCGAGTCCCATGAAGGCGGCGCAGAACACGAGGCCGACGACTATGCTCAGGAGAGTTTCTTCTACCGCGCGCTGCATTGCATCGCCTCGATGACCTCGCAGAAGGTGGCAAGCGCTAATCCCATTCGGTATCTGTCAACTCTGCCACGGAAGCATCGACGATACCGAGCGCGACAGCTCTTGAAGCCAGGTGCCCGAGTAGACGTAGCTCACCATGATTCCGCAGGAGTCGAGAATCGCCCGCTCGGTGCGGTTCGCGCCGAAGTGGACGTGCTTGGCGGAAAGGCGGGCCCCGTTACCCAGATGAAATCCCGCCACGGGGTTCAGAGGTTTTCCCGCCGCATCCGTCTCCTCGGATAGATGAAAGAAAGCGATCCGCGTGAGCGGCTTCTCGAGCTCCTTCGCGAGCTTCTGGTCCTCGAGCCATCGCGGGTCCGAGAGCACCTGCGAGAGCGCGTCACTGAAGTCAGGACCCGAAGCTTTCGCGAGAACCTTCCGGCGGGTCGATTCCGGAAAATACTTCACGAGATCCGCGCGCCTCATGCGGAACGCGGAGTCGTTTCCCGCGAGAATCGGTTTCAGATAGCGAGGCAAGAATCCAGGAACGGGGCTGAGCGTCGCGAAGGTCGAGACGCGAGGCCGGTTTCGCTGGATGGCATCGACTACCTGATAGATCAGAAGCTTCCCGAGGCCGAGGCCCACCAGACCGTTCTGGGCGTTGTTGATCGAGTAGAAAATCGCGGTATCGGGGTTGCTCTCCGGTCCCGAGCGGGAGTCGTCGAGGATCTCGTGGATCGACGTCGGTATGCGCTTCGTGAGCGCCGCCTCGATGAATACGATCGGCTCCTCGGGCATGGCGCGGTGGTAGAGAGCGAACGAGCGGCGGTCTTCTCCGAGTCGGTTCCCCATTTCTTCGAGGCTCGCCATCGGGTGCACCATGTCGTGCTCCTTGAGAAAGCGAATCTGCCGGTACGACGAGTCCTGAGTGATCTCCTGCAGGAACAAGAAGCCGTACTGGAACCAGGAAGTGAAGAGATAGGCGATCTCCTCATCGATGGGGCCGAGGTCCGATGGCGCCGCGAGGACGTCGGCCCTGAGGTCGAGAAGGAACTTGAGGCCTCCCGACGCGTTCAAAAAACGCCGGAACGCCCGCATCCGCGGGGATTCGAGCTTCCTGCGCAGGTCGGTGAGAAGGGACGTCCAGCGAACGGGGTCATCCGGCGCCGCCGACGCCACGGCGGCGAGCGGCGCTTCGAGGGGCTCCCGGAGGACCTCCATACGAGTCAGGAGGAGGGAGAAGAACGCCTCGCGGACGGCCCGGGGGGACTGCCGGTAGACGAGTCGGAACTCGTCGAGAAGCGCGAGAGGCGGATCGGTCGCGCCCTGGATCTGCTCCAGAAGGCGTATGAGCTTCTCGGGCGCGGTCACGGATCCTTTCGAGAGCCGGGGGGCATTTTGGCGGGGAGCTTCTCGTCTCGCATCGCCGTGAGGTAAGCAAGGGACGCGACGACCACCGCGGCCTGCTTCAAGTCCTCCTCCCGCACGTGGTCGTAGACGTCCATGTTGGTGTGGTGCGTGAACGACGAGTATTCGATGGGATCCTGTAGGAACGTGAAGGCAGGAAGACCCGCCGCGTCGAAGAGCAGATGGTCCGTGCCGGAGGTGTTCTCCGTCGTGAGCGTTCCCGCTCCGAGATAGGCGAACGGCTCGAGGAGCGCCGCGAAGATCGGACGGGCCGCTTCGTTTCCCTGCAGGTAGATGCCGCGGATTTTTCCCGTTCCGTTGTCGAGGTTGTAGTACGCCGCGAGCTTTCCGTAGTCGGGCTTCCGCTCCATCGTTTCGAGATTCGCATAGTGCGTCTCGACGTGGTGCTTCGAGCCCCAATATCCCTGCTCCTCGCCTCCCCAGAGCCCCATGCGAATCGTCCGACGCGGCTTCGCGCCGACCGCTTCGAGAATCCGCATCGCTTCCATCATCACCGCCGAGCCCGCGGCGTTGTCCGTCGCTCCCGTCCCGGAATGCCAGGAATCGAAGTGCCCGCCCACGAGCACCACTTCGTCCTTCAAGCCGGGATCGCTACCGGCGATCTCGGCGATCACGTTGCTCCCCCGGGCGTCATCGTGAAAGGCGGCGCTCGACGAGAGCCGGAGCTTCGGCGAGATCCCCTTTTCTACGAGCCGAGCCAACCGGTTGAAGTGCTCGCGCGCGAGGACGAACGTAGGCGCGCTCTCCGAAGCTTCATAGGTCCCCGGAAACCCGACCAGGACCACGCCTCGAGCGCGCGGGCTCGGCTGCAGGACGGCGGCAGCCCCTTCGGCGCGGAAGAATCGCGGCACCGCGAGGTCCCTCTCCTCTTCCTTCTTCCATTCGGCGCTCTCTTCGAAATAGTCCCGCGGCTTTCCCGGCTCGATGGCCGAAACGAGCCTCTCGATTTCCGCGGGAGGAAGCCGCTCCGACTCCGCCACGGGTGTCGCGGACGCGGACTTGCCGTTGAGAACGATTCTGCCGCGCAGCTTCCCGCGGTAGGCCTCGAAATCATTCGCTCCCGCGACCGGCGCCAGAACCGGCACGCCCTCGACGACTCCTTCCGTTCCCGGAGTCCAGGCCATGGGGTAGCCAATGAGGCGCTGGTATGAGGGCTCGAGGAGCTCGATGGAGAACGCGTCGAGGGACCACCCCGGAACGGGTGAAGGCCAGGTCTCGATTTCCGCGGAATCGATGCCCCACTCGCGGAGCCGATCCCGGCTCCAGAGGGCGGCTTTGTCGTAGGTCTCCGAGGCGTGAAGGCGTGGGCCATACACATCGCTCAGGTAGAAGAGCACCTCCATGACCTGGGATCGCTGAAACCCCTCCATCTTGATGCGAGCGACCATTTCCTGATCGACGGGCGCTTCGGAGGCGAGAGCGGACGCGAGAACGAGCGCAATCGAGAGATGCACGGAATCCTCCCTCGGCTGTCATTCTAAGCGCGCGCCTCGGCCTTTTGTCTAGAATCGGGCTCGATGCTCGCTTCGCTTCTCGCCGCGATGGCCCTCGCGGGCGCTCCGGAGAAGCCGTCGGTCCTGCTCGTGACTCTGGACACGTTCCGCGCCGATTTTCTCGGTGATAGCGGTTCTCGCCAATCGTCCACCCCGAAGCTCGACGAGCTCGCGAGGCGTGGAGTCGTCTTCACCCGGGCGCGCTCTTCCGCGCCTTTGACCCTTCCTTCCCACGCTTCGATCCTGACCGGCCTCACTCCACCCGAGCACGGTGTGCGGGGAAACGGAAACTTCCGCCTGGGCGACGGGCAACGGACCCTTACGGAAGCGCTTCGCGAATCCGGATACGAGACCGCCGCGTTCGTCGGGAGCTTCGTGCTCGACGCGCGGTTCGGCCTGGCCCAGGGATTCGACGTCTACGACGACGATCTGGGGACGAAGACGGCGGAGCTGGAAAGTCCCGAAGCGGAGCGCACGGGAGATCGGGTGCTCGCTTCGTTCGAGACATGGCTCCGGGGACGCGAAAGTGGAAAGCCTTTCTTCGCGTGGGTCCATTTCTACGATCCACACTTCCCGTACCGCGCTCCCGAGCCGTATGCGAGCCGATTCGGAGCCGACACCTACGCTTCGGAAATCGCGTACACCGATTCGCTCGTGGGCAACCTCCTGTCGGTCGTTCCCCCGACCACTTTCGTCGCCGTCGTCGGAGACCACGGGGAAGGGTTGGGCGAGCATGCGGAGGCGACCCATTCGCTTCTCATCTATAACTCGACCATCGCCGTTCCGATGATCGTCGCGGGCGAGGGGATCCCGCGCGGCCGGTCGGTATCGGTGCTCACGCGCACCATCGATCTTCCGGCGACGATTCTGGATTATCTCGGCCTCGCTCCCGACATGGGCTCCGGCCGCAGCTTGCGCCCGCTGGTCGAAGGGAAGCCGGATCCGCCGAGGGCGTCGTACGCCGAATCACTCTATGGCTTTCACCATCTCGGCTTCAGCCCGCTCTACGCTCTCGAGTCGGAGAGCCATCGGTTCATCGACGCTCCGCGCCGGGAGCTCTACGACGTCGGTCTCGACCCCGGCGAGACGACGGATCTTCTCCAGGAGAAGCGGTCCGTTTCCCGGGAGCTCTTTCAGGCCCTTACCGAGCTTCGGTCGAGACTCGAGACCGGCGATTCGGCGGAGCTCGAAGTCGACGCCGAAACGCAAGAGAAGCTCCGAAGTCTCGGCTACCTCCCGTCGCGCGCTCCTGCGAAGACCGGTGAGACCCTCCCGGATCCAAAAGACCAGATGGAGCTTTTTCGCCGAATCCAGGAAGCGCAGGATCGAATGGGACGGGGCGACTGCCGGGGCGTCCTCGAATCGCTCGCTCCGATTCGCGCCGAGACATCCATTCCCCTGGTGTACGAGCTCGTCGCATCGTGCCAGCTCGCGCTGGGGCAGTGGGAGAGCGCTTCAGCGGTCGCGAGAGAAGCCCTCGATCGAGGACTCGAGTCCGCCGTGTTTCACCGCGACCTGGGAGTGGCGGCGCTCCGCCAGGGAAAGCCGAAAGACGCGGAGCGGGAGCTTCGCATCGCGCTCGCGCTCGACGAGACGAACGTCGTCATCCGCCATCACCTCGGCGACGCTCTGCGCGCGCAGCGGCGAGACGAAGAAGCCATCAGCGCCTACCGGGAAGCGCTCGCGCTCAATCCCCGGTACGTTTACTCCTGGAACGGGCTCGGCATGAGCCTCGCCCGCGGCGGCAGGACCGAGGAGGCGCTCGGCGCGTTTCGGAAGGTGGTGGAGCTCGATCCGCAGGAGCCGGGCGGGGTCTTCAACCTCGCGGTGCAGCTCGATCGGAGCGGAGCGCGGGGAGAGGCGCTCGCTCTCTACCGGCGCTTTCTCGAGATTTCGACGGACGCGAAGTTCTCCCGCGAGCGGGCGCGCGCGCGGGAGGCCCTCAACGAGCCTGGAGCACGGGATGACCCGCGGTGAGCCAGCTCCAGACGTCGTCCGGCGGCATGGGCCGGGCGAATAGAAAGCCCTGGATCAGGTGGCAGCCCTGCTGTCGCAGGATTCCCATCTGCGCCTCCGTCTCGACACCCTCCGCCATGACCTGAAGCTTGAGAGCCCGGCCGAGGTTCACGATCGCGGAGCAGATCGCCCGGTCCTCTTCATCGTCGCCGATGTCGCGGATGAAGCTTCGGTCGATCTTGAGCGTGTCGACCGGAAACTCTTTCAGGACGCCGAGAGAAGAATAGCCGGTACCGAAGTCGTCGAGGGCGATGAGAGCGCCGAGGTCCTTCAGCTGGTCGAGCACTGCGACGCTGTACTTGTGATCGTCCATGATGACGCTCTCGGTGAGCTCGAGCTCGAGAAGAGCCGGGTCGAGCCCCGTCTCCTTCAGGATCGATTCCACTTTGCGCGGTAGTCCCTTCTCCCGGAACTGCTTCGGCGAGAGATTCACCGAGACCCGCAAGTGCGAGAGCCCGGCGAACTGCCAGGCCCGGGCCTGGGTACAGGCCTTCCTCAGCACCCATTCGCCGACGGAAACGATGAGACCCGTCTCTTCCAGCACGGGGATGAACTCGTCGGGCAAGCGAGGCCCGCGCGCCGCGTCGTTCCACCGCAAGAGCGCCTCGAGCCCGACCACCTTGCCATCGCGCACGTCGAACTGCGGCTGGTAGTGGAGCACGAACTCCTCTCGCTTCGTCGCTCCCCGCAGCCGGTTCGCCATGGCCAGGCGGTCCGAGAGATGGACGTTCATCTGCGCCGAGTAGACGTAGTAATTGTTGCCACCGAGCCGCTTCACGCGGTACATCGCCGCATCCGCGTGCTGGATGAGACTCGCGACGTCGGTTCCGTCCACGGGGTGAAGGGCGATGCCGACGCTCGCGGTGAGATAGAAGTCCTGACCTTTGCGCGCGAAGGGCCTCGAGAGGGCGTAGAGGATCCTCTGCGCCACGAACGGCGCGTCCTCGGGCCGGGACATCGATTCGAGGAGAACCGCGAACTCGTCTCCGCCCCAGCGGGCGAGGGTGTCGGCGTTTCGCACGCAATGCCGGAGCCGGCCGGCGACGATGCGCAGCAGCTCGTCGCCGATGTCGTAACCGAAGCCGCTGTTGATGCCCTTGAATCCGTCAATCCCGATGAGCAGGACGCCCACGTTTCTTCCCTCTCCTTTCATGGAGAGGGCGTTTCCGAGTCTCTCGAGAAATAGCCGGCGGCTGGGAAGCGCGGTGACGGCGTCCTCTTCGGGATTGAGGCCGGCGTTCTCGATGACCCGTCTCATCCGCGAGGCTTCGAGAGCGTTCCGGACGGCGCGAACGGGCTCGGGTCCGTCGAGACGGTTCCGAGACAGCACTTCGTAGGCGCCGGCCTCGAGCGCCTTCGCGACGTGCTCGTCGGAATCGTTCTGCGCGATGAAGACGACCGGAAGGGCCGGGCCGCCGTTCGGCCGCGCGAGCGAGGAGAAACGCGAGAGATCGAACCCGGAAACGCCTTCCCCCACCAGAACGCAATCGGGGTGCTCGTCCTTCGCCAGCCGAAGCGCGTCGGAAAGACTCGAGGCATCGAGGACCCGCCCGCCCGGGGGCAGAATCTCCGCGATGCGCAGCAGCGAGGCGTCTCGCGGTCGTGCTCCGCGGCTCGACCAGCAGGACCGTCGCGGGACGACTCGGCGCGGTCAAAAGACCTCAAATTGCCGCGATTTCCCCACAGCGACGGATGGCGAGGCGTTCATATCCTTCGGGTTTATACAAGGACCGTGCCGCCGGTCGGCATCGCGGAAAGCGCTGGCCGCCCTGAGAAAAGCCCGCCATCGATCCGTGCGAAGCACCGTCGACGATTTCGTTTTGAAATCCGAAGAGGCGGAATCCGGGTGGGAAACCCCGCGGAATCGGCCGGTTTCGCCGTGGCACGGCGATTGCTGGTCATCAGGGGCAACTCCAATGCGCTCTCAGAGCCCGCAGGCCGCGAACGAAACGAAGCTTCTCGTCCTCGCGACCGACCAGAAGGTCCATGCCTACGACCTCGCCGGATTCTCCCGCGTCGGCATCGGACGACACGAATCGAACGACATCCAGCTTCCCTCGAGGGCGGTCTCGAATTTCCACGCCGAGATCCTGAAGGAAGACGGCACGCTCGTGATTCGAGATCTGGGAAGCACGAACGGAACGCGGGTGAACGGCGAGCGCGTCGATCGAAGCCCGGTCTCGCCGGGGGACTCGATCCGGATCGGAAACCACGTGTTGTCCCTGCAGGTGCGCGCGCCGGCGGCCACTCCCGCATTCGCTTCCGGCATCGGCCCGGACGGATTCGGTCACGGGCTGCCCGCGGGCGCATCCTCCCCCCGAAAGCGCGCCCGGTCGATTCCAACGGGACGACCGATCTTCCTCTCGCCGATCTTCTCCGCCGGCTCTCCTCGAGGCCCGAGCCTCATCGGGCGCTTCTCGACGCGCGACGGCGCAATGGCGCGGCTCCTCTTCGACCGCGAGCGCCTGTTCCACGTCGAGTACGGGGACGTGGTCGGAGAGAAGGCGCTCTACCGGCTCTTCAGCTGGCACGACGGAAGCTACGAGATCGAAACGCTCGCCGATCCCGGCTTCACAGCCGGTGACGCTCTGCCTTCCTCTCGAAGCGCTGGTGGTCGAGGGCATGGACCACGCGCAGGAGCTCGGAAAGCTCGTCGCCGCGCTTCCGCCGCTCGCGATTCCGCTCCGGCTCGAAAGAGGATTGCCCGCTGCCGCTGACCGCTCATTCTCCCGCGGAGATCGAGATCTTCCAGGCGATCATCCGGCACGAGACCATCGAACGAGTGCTCGAGAAATCGCCCTGGACCGACGTGCGCGTCGCGCGGCTCATCGCGTCCCTTCTCGCCAAGGGCGTCTTCGAGGCGCGCTCGCCCCGGCGAAATGGACGAGACCCACAACCTCTCTTGATTCGCGCCTGCACGTCCTTCGATAGCGCCAGGCCAATGTGCCCGGCACTCATGCCGGCTCTTTCCGCGCGACGACCGCGCTTCGTCTTCTTGTCGACGTCGGCGGTGACGGCGCTTAGTCCTTCCGAAGAAAGAAGAACCGGACCATGTGGTCGTTGAAGTGAACGTATCCATGCACTCGACGCGCATCGCCAGGTTGAAGTTGGGCTGGACGATCCAGGCCGAGGGACGTCTTCGATGATGAGACGCTCGGCCTCCGCCGAGGAGCCTTTCGCGCTCCGGGCCTTCGGCGGAGCGGGCGCTCGCCACGATTCGATCGACGAGGGCGCTCGAGTAGCCCGCATGATTGAGGAAGCCTTCGCTGGTGTAGCCCATGAGAAGCGCGTAGGCAGGGTCGTGGACCCACCAGAACGACTCGTCGAGAAAGAACGGCAGACGCTTTCGGGCGCGCATCCTCGGCGAAGACCGCGGGAGTGAGCTTCCGGATGCGTGCCCGAACGCCCACCCCGGCGAGCGGCTGCGCGCACGAAAACGGCGAGGGTCTCGTCGTCGGGGCTCCCGCTGTCCATGGCGAGCTCGACGTCGAGATCCGTTCGCGAATCCCGCCTCGACGAGGAGCTCGCCTCGATCTCGCGGGATCCGTGTGCGTAGCGGCGGCGTCGCTCCGAACGCGCCCGGGAAAGCCCCGAGGACACGGGGCCGATCGCCCGGACGGCCCGGCCGAAGTACACGTGCTCGAGCAGCTCCTCGTAGGGGAGAGCGTACGCGATGGCCCGCCTCACCCGGGGATCGTCGAAAGGCGGCATCCGATTGTTCATTCCGAGCTGGACGGTGCTGGTGCTGGGAACGGAGAGGATCCGCAGGCCGGCGACGTTCGAGAGCGCTTCGATCTCCTCCGCGGAGAGTCTCTCGACCACGTCGAGAGCGCCCGAGGAAAGGAGCATCATGCGGTCCGCCGCAGCCGGCACGATCTTCATGACCACCCGCTCGAGCGGAGCCGGTCCCCGCCAGTAAGACTCGTTTCGAACGAGCTCGATCTCGACGCCCGGCGTCCATCGCTCGAGCCGATAGGGACCGGCGCCCGCGGTGTTCGAGGCCAGGAAGGTCTCGGCCCACGGAGAATCGTCTCCTGGCTTCGCGAGAAGCGCGGGGTCGAACGGAGTCGCGTTCGAGAGAACGAGGATCCGGGGGAAGAGAGGATTCCGCTCCTCGGTACGCACCGTCAGCTCGTATTCGCCCGTCACCTCGATCGACTGGAGACCCGCGACTCTTCCGATCGCCGAGAGGACGAACCTTCCGCCCGAGCCGGGGACGGAGAAGTTGCGTTCGAAGAGCCGTTTCGGACCGTCGACGCCGTCACCTCCCCTCCCCCGGGAAAGCGCACGCCGCGACGCACGCGGAGAGTCCAGGTGACGCCGTCCGTCGGCGACCGCGACGGCCTCGAGCGCCGCTCCCGCGAGCTCCTCGGGGACGAACCTCGCGTCCGTCCAGGCGTGGGTCATCAGGGGCTCGTAGCAGTTCATGATCACTTCGAGCGAGCGATCGCCGGACGCGAAGACCGTGTCGAGCGTGGTGACGTCGTCGGGCACTCCGACGTTCAGCACCGATTCGCTCTGCTCGTCCGGGAGCGGCGTTCCGGGTGAGCAGGCCGCTCCCGCGAGGAGCGCTGCCAACATTCTCGAGGGCGCTCTCACCGGGCCCTCATCCGGAGCCGGTCCAATCCCGGACGAGCGATCCGAGCCGTTGAAACCCGTAGACCGCGACCACGATCGCCATGCCGGGGAAGAACGAGACCCACCACTGGCCGGTCACGAGATAGTGGCTTCCCTGCTGAACCATCAGGCCCCACTCCGCCTCGGGAATCTCGACACCGAGACCCAGAAAACTCAGACCGGTCACCACCTGGAGCGACCAGGCGCAGTTGATCGAGAACTGCGCGAGCGCGGGGCCCGCGGTGTTCGGGAGGAGATGCCGCACCAGAATCCCGAGGCCTCCGTGGCCTGCCGGAGCGGGCCGCTTCCACGAACTCGGCCGAGCGCAGGGGCAAGACGACGCTCCGCGCGATCTTCACGTACACGGGAACGTTCACCACCGCGAGAACGAGGATCAAGTGCAGGAGACGATCGCCGATCGCGGTGAGAACGGCCATGGAGAAGAGGACCACCGGAAACGCCTGGAGCACCTCGGTCAATCGCTGCAGAAGGTCGTCGAGCCGGCCTCCGTAGAAACCGCTCCCCGCGCCGAGAAGCGTACCGGCGAGTAGCGCGGGAACCGCGGAGGCGAAGGCCAGCAGACAGATCCTTCCGGGCGCCGAAGAGGATGCGAGTCGCGATATCCATGCCGAATCCGTCCGTGCCGAGCGGGTGGCCCGGAGAGGGCGGAAGAAGCCGTTCGCACGGCGTCGACGCCTTCGGGGTCGTACGGGGCTCAGGGCCGGTCGCGAGGAGAGCGAGCGCGAGGAGGCCGAGGACGAGCGCGAGCGAGCGCGGCATCGAGCCGGCGCTCAACGTCGGGTCCTCGGGTCGAGGAGCAGTCTGCATCGTGTCGAGAGCGAAGTAGACGCGCGACGTAGACGAAGGCGCTCGAGAGCACGACGCCTTGAATCGCGGCGTAGTCCGAGGCGTTCATCGCGGAGAGCGCGTACTGGCCCATCCCCGGCCAGGAGAACACCGTCTCGACCAGCACCGTTCCTCCGAGGAGGTAGCCGAAGGAGATGCCGACGATGCTCGCGATGGGACCGAGAGCGAGGCGGAGAGCGCGACGGTAGAGGATCGCCGCCGGGTGAAGACCGAGCGCGCGGCCCGCGACGACCGGCGGCGAGTCGAGCGTCTTCCGCATCGTCGCCCGGACGAGGCTCAAGATCGGAGCCTGCACGGCGAAAGCCAGGGTGAGCGTGGGGAGAACGAGCGCGCGGGACGCGAGCCAGAAAAGATCGCCGCGGCCCGCGAGGAGCGTATCCACCAGCAGAAGTCCGGTCGAAGCGCGGAGGCGCCTTCCGAGAGAGGCAGCCGTCCCATCGGGCGGCGGCACCCATTCCAGGCGGTAGAAGAAGACGTAGATGAGCATGAGGCCGAGCCAGAACTGCGGAACGGCGGCACCGCCGGTCGACGCCGCGGAGGCGACACGGTCGATGCGCGGAGCCCGGACGGCGCGCGGCCGCGATGCCGATCGGAATGGCGAAGAGAAGCGACGCCGCGAGGGCGAGAAGCGAAAGCTCCAGAGTGGCGGGAAACCTCCGCGAATGTCCTCGAGCACCGGGTTCGACGTGGTCCAGCGACGTCCCCAGTCGCCTCGCGCGAGGTCGCTCATATAGAGGATGTACTGGACCGCGATCGGCCGGTCGAGTCCGTAGCGCGCCTTCAGCTCCTCGATCGTTCGATCGTCGGCATGGCTTCCCGCCATGAGGTAGACGGGGTTTCCGGGGAGGAGCCGCGCCGTGACGAAGGCGAGAAGGGTGACTCCCGAAGACCACCGGAGCGCCTGTCCCATCCGGCGCGCGACGTACCCGAGCATAACCAGATGTTACCTTTCCTCGGCCCGCCTCCGCTATCATCTTCCGTCGGGGGAGCCAACATTAATATGGAAGGCCAGGCGAAATCTCGAGTCGCCATCGACATCGGGGGCACGTTCACCGACCTCGTGCTCTACCGCGAGGGAGAGGGCCTCGCGCTCGGCAAAGTACCGTCGACCCCTCCCGACTACTCCCGGGGCGTCGTGGACGCCCTCGCCGCGAAGCTCGCCATCGCTCGAGGAAATGAGTCTCTTCGTCGCACGGCACCACCGCGCAGCTCAATGCGTTCCTCGAGAGGAAGGGCGCCGAGACCGCGCTCCTCACGACGCGCGGCTTCGGGGACGTGTACGCGATGGGGCGCGGGAGCCGCGACCGCATGTACGACCTCCACTACCGCAACCCGGAGCCTCTCGTCCCCCGCCGCCGGGTATTCGAGATCGACGAGCGGATGACCGCGAGAGGCGAGAGTCTCACGCCGCTCGATCGCGCGGAGCTTCCCCGAATCCTCGCGCGGCTCCGCGATCACCAGGTCGAATCGCTCGCCATCTGCTTCCTTCACAGCTACGTGAATCCGCTCCACGAACGAGAGGCCGCCGAGTACTTCGAGAAGGAAGCGCCCGATCTGTTCGTCTCCCCGTCGCACCGCGTCTGCCGGGAGTGGAGGGAGTACGAGCGCACCAGCACCGCGGTCATGAACGCCTACGTCTCCCCCATCCTCGACCGGTACCTCGCGAGACTGCGGGAAGAGCTGTCGGAGCGCGGCTACGGGAAGAAAATCTACCTCATGCAGTCGAATGGGGGTCTCATCGACACCGACGAGGCTTCCACGCGGGGTGTCCTGACCCTGATGTCCGGGCCGGTAGGAGGCAGCGTCGGGAGCCTCGCACTGTCCGCGCAGATACGCGAGCGCAACCTCATCTGCGCCGACATGGGAGGGACGAGCTTCGACGTCAGCCTCGTCGTCGACGGCAAAGCGGCGGGCACTTCGGAAAGAAAGCTCGGAGGCCTCCCCCTTCTCGCGCCGATGGTGGACATCCACACCATCGGGGCCGGCGGAGGCAGCGTCGCCTGGAACGACGCCGGCTCGCTCCGCGTCGGTCCGAGGAGCGCGGGCGCCATACCGGGTCCGGCCTGCTACGGGCGCGGCGGGACGGAGCCGACGGTGACCGACGCCAACCTGGTGCTGGGCCGCGTGGACCCCGACGCCTTTCTCGGAGGAGCCATGCGGCTCTCGCGGGGGCTGGCCGAGGCCGCGGTCGACGGACTGGCGGCAGCCTTCGGTCTTTCGCGGAGCGCGATGGCCGAGGGGATCGTCGACGTCGTGAACTCGCAGATGGCCAACGCCATTCGCTCGGTCACCGTGTCGAAGGGGATCGATCCCCGCGGATTCGCGCTCGTCGCGTTCGGCGGCGCGGGTCCGATGCACGCGACCTTCATCGCGACGGAGCTCGGAATCGACCGGATCATCGTCCCGCGGGCGGCGGGAGCCTTCTCCGCCTGGGGCATGCTCACCACCGACCTCCGCCACGATCTCTCCCAGACGTTCATCGCGAGCCTCGATACGCTCCGCGCCGAAGAGCTGGAGCGTATCTTCGCGGAGCTCCAGGAGAGCGTGAGGGCTCTCCTCGATACGGAAGGAGTCGCGCCCTCCGATATGAGATTCAAGCGGTCGCTCGACATGCGGTATCGGGGCCAGGAGTACTTCATCAACGTGGCTCTTCCCCGAAGAGCTCTCCTCGGCGGCGGAGCTCAAACCGCTCTTCGACGACCAGTACGAGCGCACGTACGGCCACAAGAACCTGGCGGAAGGAGTCGAGACGGTGAACCTTCGCGTCGAGGGAACGGGAATCCTGGGCCGGAAGGAGATGGTGATCCAGGCGCCGCTCGAGGCGGAGATCGACGAGGCGCGAAAGCCTCTGCAACGCCGGACCATCTTCGAAGGCCAGGCTTTCGACACGCTCTTCATCGCGAGGAGCCGCATTCCCGAAGGCGAGGTGATCGAAGGCCCGGTGATCGTGGAGGAGACCTCGGCCACTACCGTCGTCCCACCCGGCTTTCAAGTGTGTCTGGATCCCTTCGGAAATCTCTTCATCGAGCGCAGGAGGTCCTTGCGGTGAGCGCCGGAATCGATCCCATTTCGACCGAAGTCATCCGAAACGCCTTCAACGCCATCGCCGAGGACATGAGCGCGGCGCTCGGCCGAAGCGCGTTCTCCCCCGTGATCTACGAGAGCCACGACTACGGCGTCGCCCTTTTCAACGAGAGAGTGGAGACGCTCGGACAGGCGCCGGGCCATCCGTTCTTCATCGGCGGACTCGATTCCGGCGTGAAGGCGGTCATCGAGAAGTACGGCATCGATCGACTTCAGGAAGGCGACGTCTTCACCGTCAATGACAGCTACATCACCGGCGGCCACCTCAACGACGTCGACGTGGTGAGCGTCCTCACCCACCGCGGCGACGTGGTCGGTTTCGCCGCGATACGCGCGCACTGGCTGGACGTGGGAATGGCCGAGCCGGGCTTTCCCGTGAACACCACGGAGATCTTCCAGGAGGGTGTGCGCTGGGGCGCGACGAAGATCCTGTCCGAGGGAGAGTGGGTTCAAGACGTGCTCGATCTCCTCCTCCTGAACAGCCGCGCGCCGAGGACGCTCATGGGAGACCTGAGCGCGCAGGTGGCGGCGGCGCGCATGGGCGAGCGCCGCTACCACGAGCTCATCCGGAGGTTCGGTCTCGACGTGCGTCCGGGGATGCACCCAGAGGATCTTCGAGGCGACGGAGAAGAAGTACCGTGACTTCATCGCCTCCATCCCCGACGGGGTCTACGAGGCGGAAGGATTCGCCGACGACGATTTCGTCACCCGGGATCCCATTCGGGTGAAGGTGACGGTGACCGTCGCGGGCGACGAAATGGTCATCGACACCACGGGCTCCGCGAAGCAGTGCCGCGGGAACGTGAATTGCGGCTTCCCCAACACCGTCTCCGCCGCGAGGCTCGCCCTCGCGTTCCTGTTCCCGAGCCCCCGGCCGGAGGTGAACCACGGAAGCTTCCTCCCGCTGAAGGTCGTAGCCGAGCCGGGCTCGGTCTTCGCCGCGGTCGAGCCCGCGGCCTGCATGCATCCTCATCCCGGGATGCTGATGCTGGATCTGGTGATCAAGGCCCTCGCTCCGGTGCTTCCCCGGAACGTGGCGGCCGGGCTTCCCGGAGATTCCTGGAACGTGTTCGTCATCGGCAAGCGTCCCGGGAGTGGAGAGTTCTTCGTGAGCGGCGAGGCCCTCGATGGAGGCTGGGGGGCGTCGGCGGATCACGACGGCGAAAGCGCGCTCATCCATTCCGCCGCCGGAGATTTTCGCAACGTGCCGGTCGAGACCCTCGAGGGCCGGTTCCCCCTGCGCGTCCGAAGCTTCGGGCTCGGCCGCGACAGCGCGGGACCGGGAAAGCAGCGCGGCGGGTTGAACGTGGTGAAGGAGTACGAGGTCCTCTCCGACTGCCGCCTCACCCTGCACTTCGACCGGGCGCTCACGCCGCAGTGGGGACTCTTCGGCGGCGGCGATGGGGCGCGTCCCCGAGTCACCGTGCGCCCTTCGAACGGAAAGGAAGTCATCGAGGTTTTGAAGGTGGAGCAGCTCCCCCTCGCCCAGGGCTCCCGTTTCGTCTGCGAGACCGGAGGGGGTGGCGGCTACGGTCGAGCGCGGGAGCGGGATCCCGAGGAGGTTCGCCGCGATTTTCTCGACGGCTACGTGAGTCGGGAAAAAGCGCTCGAAGAATACGGCGTCGCTCTCGACGAGCGCGGTGAGATCGAACAGAGCGCGGATCGACGCCGAGGGCCCTGAGGATGTTCGGACTTCCCTGTCTCGAGCTTCGTTCTCCTGTTCGTTCTTCCCGCGCTCGTGCTGGCTCCCCTTTTCTACGTCTCCTGGCGCCTCAAGAGGCGCCCACCACCTCCGACCACAACTTCGTGACCTCGTCGTCGTGGCCGGTCATCTCCCAGCGGATGAGGGTCACCGGGATGATTCCCTTCGAGAGGAACTCGTCGTGGAACTTCCCCAGATCGAACGCCTCCCCGAGCTGGAACGCGCGCTCCGAAAGAAGCTTCTCGATCTGCATCTTCCCCACGAGATAGGCGCTTCCAGCGCCGGGCCGGCGGAGATAGCCGACGAGATCGTAGCGGCCGAGGTCCTCCTCCATGAACGGGACCCAGTCGATCATGTAGTCGTTGGCCTCGTCCAGGGACATCTTCCCCGCGTGCATTCCCGTTCTCGGCGAAGACCCGGCTTCCGCGCTTGATGAGCGCCGCCCAGAAGAGCTCCCGCGCGCGCGGGTTCTCGTCCGTGATTCCCGCCTGCACGAAGAGCTCCTCGAGATAGGTCGCCCAGCCCTCGCCGCGCTCGGTGTCGCGGTAGGTCTTGCGGATCGGGTTCGTCGAGCCCCTGCTCGCAGCTGTCCGTCGAAGCGGTGGCCGGGGATCGAGGCGTGGATGTGATTGTCGAGCGCGTTCCGAAACTGGAGCTCCTCCCAGAAGTGGCGCTTGGTCGCGGCGCGGGGGCTCCAGAACACGTCGGTCTCGAAAGATTCCGGCATGCCCGGCGGGATGGTCATGAGCTTCTGCTGCGCGACCATCGCGCGGATCTGTTCTTCCGCCTCCCGCGTGCGTTCTTCGTGCTGCTCCCGGGTCTTGGTGAGGTCGAGCTCGGGTAGGTTCCGATTGCGGTTTCGATCGACGACGTAGTTCAGCCGGTAGCGGTGGAGCTCGCGCTCACCGAGCAGGATCAGATCCTCCGAGTCGTAGGGAAGGAGTCTCACGTGCTTCAGATACCAGTTGAAGTTCTCCATGCCGACGGCCGCGGACTGCGGCATGCGGGTCAGACGTTCGCGCGGAGACAGTCTCGATACGCCGGAAACCGCGGCGACCGCCGCCTGACAGGCGTCGACGAGATCCGACATGGTGCTTTCGCAGCCTCCCGCACAGATCGCGATACCATCCGATGGTCCCGGCGGGCGGCTGGTCTCGATAGGGCTCGCCCTGCCCGACCCCGTCGAAGTTCTCGAGATAGAAGATCGCGAGCTTCGCGAGCTCCCCGTTCGCCTCGGTCGAGATTCTTCTGCGCCTGCGTCATGACCTTCGGCACGGTTTGCGAGCTTCGCCGCGAGCTCCGCCTTCTTTTCCGCGGAAAGAGGCGTCGACGCGTAGGGAATCTCGCTCACGTCGTCGAGGTAGAGAATCGGGTCGCGGGCCCAGGGCTTCATCACCCGATGGTCGAAAGCGAGGGCGTTCAGCTTCGCCCAGACCAGCAGGTAGTCCACTTTCTCCGGAACGCTCCAGGAGGAAGCATCGATCGCGCGGAGGCGTTCGCGAAACGCGTCGAGACCCTTTCGCTGGGCATCCATCGCCGCGGCGCCGCGCTCGGCGACGCCGTCGACCATCGTCGGCCTTCGAAACTCCAGAAACTCGGCGTCGAGCTTCACCAGTTCCGGATAGCCTCCTTGCGCGAAGAGCGCTCCGCTGCCGGCAAACAGGATCGAACGCCACCATCGTCATTCTCGCTTTCCTCATCGGTGCCTCCTAAGTCGGTGCCTGCCTCGCTCGCTCAAATCACCAAACCGTCCGGGCCCGCCGCGGACTCGAAACGATCGAACGCGAACGGCGCGACCGGGAGCGACGGCTCCATTCCCCAACACCATCTCGGCCATCACTTTTCCCACCGCGGGCGAGAGCATGTAGCCGTGCCCGCTGAAGCCCGCGGCTTGAAAGTAGCCGTCGAGCCCCGAAACCGGGCCGAGGAAAGGATGGCCGTCGGGCGAGGTGTCGTAGTACCCGTCGACGAGTCTCTTGATCCCCATGTCCGAGAACGACGGCATCATGGAAAGGAAGAGTCCCGCGACCTGCTCGGTATAGGCCCAGTCGTCCTTGCGCTCTTTCGCTTCCCGGAGGTATCCCATGTAAATGACACCGTCGATGAGCTGCTTTCCCGCCCATCCCGACGTCCATCGCGGCGACCAGCGGCTCGAGGACCCGCCTTTCGATTCGCTCGGTGTACAGCATTCGGCGCCGCTCGACGGTGATGGGGAGCTCGAGTCCGAGGGGCTCTCGCGAGAGCCGGCGCTATCGCAGCCTGCAGCGAGGATCACGGATGCCGCTTCGATGAGGCCCGAAGGAGTCGTGACCCCGGTGACCCGGCTCCCCTTGCGCTCGATGGCGAGTGCCGGTTCGAGACGGACGCGCGCGCCCTCGTCTTTCGCGCGCTCCGCGAGAAGCTGCGTCAGTCCGTCGGAGTCCTCGATGAACCCGTCCTTGCGCGCAAAAGCTTCCACCGACGACGCCGTCGAGGTTGAGCTCCGGGCACGATCGCCGCCGACGTCGTCCGGAGCCAGGAGCTCGGAAGGAATACCGAGCCGGTTCTGGAGCGCCACGTTCTTTCGAAGACTGATCGAGCGTCGAGGGGGCGTGGGCGAGAAACAGGTACCCGGTCTGCCGGAAAGGAAGCGGGAACTCCGGGTGAAGCTCCTCGTCGATTCTCTCGAAGAACTTCACCGACTCCCGCGCGTAGAGGCACGCGGTCTCGTCCTGCCACTGGGAGCGAATGCCGCCGGGACAGACTCCCGTCGCTTTCGACGCGAGCCGCTCCTTCTCGAGGAGGACCACGTCGCGACACCCGAGGCGGGTCAGATGGTAGGCGATGGAGGCGCCGATGATGCCGCCTCCGATGATGACCACCTCCGCGCGCTCGCTCATCTTCACTCCGGCGGAAGCGTCGCGTAGAGAGTGTCGAGGTCGACTCCCGCATTTCGCAGCCCTCGCCACCGGATGAGGAAGAGAAGCGACACCGCGGCCAGAGCCAAGAGATACACCCAGGTCGAACGGTAGTACCAGGCGGAGACGTTCGCGCTCAGGTCTTTCGCGATCTGAGCGACCAGAAGCACGGCGAGGAGGACCGCCCCCGCGCCTCCGAGAATCACCTGGGAGGTCCTCCCGGTGAGCACGCGGAACCCGGACGCGAGAGCCGGGTTGCGGCGCGCGAGAAACACGACGGAGAGGCAGACCAGGGTGAAGTTCACGAGCATGCCGATCACCAGCATGTCCACACCGAGAAAGAAATCGCCCGCGAAATGGCAGCCGAAAATCCCGGCTGTCGCCATGAAGCTGCTCAGGAGAATCGCCACGTGCGGCGTTCGCCATCGAGGATGAACCCGCGAGACCGAACGGAAGAAGATTCCATCCTCGGCCCAGGCGAACATCAGGCGCGACACCGCGAGCATCATGCCGGGAAGACTGTTGAAGAGAGCGAAGGAAGAGAAGCCCACGATCGCCGCCGTCCATGCGGGCGCGAGCAGGTAGCCGAGAAGACCCGGTGCGGTGAGATCCGTGCTCATGCCGCGCTCGGCGATGTAGTACCAGGGGACGGCGTGATAGACCGCCGCGGTGAACAGAAGGTAGAACGCGCCGACACCGAGAATCGAGATCCCCGTCGCGAGAGGAAGAGTGATGTGCGGGTTCCTCGCCTCGCTTCCCGTCTGAGCGATGGAGTCGAAGCCGATGAACGAAGAGAACAGGATCGCCACTGCCGCCATCAACGTTCCCATGGACAGCGGAGGAGCGGCCACGGGAGCGACTTCGACTCCCTCCCGTGCCGAGACCGCGGCGAGGAAATCGGCCTGATCGAACGCGAACCCGGTCGCGATCACGATGAACCCTCCGATGAGGCCGAGAATCATGAGAACCACCATCACCCACTCGTAGGTCTTGATGCCGATGAGATTCAGAAGAGTCGAGCTCCAGAGGAACACGAGCGCCAGGAGCAGACGTACCGGGCCGGCCTCCATGAGCGCGCGACAGCCCCGGAGAGCCCGAAGGAAAGCGCGATGTCCCGAACGAAGGGAACCAGGACGTATGCGACCACCCCCATCGCGAAAGAAAGGCCGAGCCACTGCGAGAAGCTCGCCACGAGCCCCAGATAAGGATGGAGGCTCCGGCTCGCGTACACGTAGCTTCCGCCCGCGCGCGGCATCGCCGAGGCCATGGCGGCATAGGACAAGCCGCCAGCACCGCGGGGATCATCGCGAGCGCGAAGGCGGCCGTGACGTGCGGGCCGATGCCCGGCACGTTGCGCTGCACCATGATGGGGATGACGTTGATCCCCGCGCCCACCATGGAGCACACGCCCGTCGCAACCAGGCCCAGAAGCCCCATCTCTCGCGCCAGCGTGCTTTCGCTCGCCATAACCCTCGCTATCGAGAAAAAGGTTGACCCAATCGGCGGCCGCGAAGTATATCGCGTCCGTCCGCGACGAAATCAGGAAGGTGAGAATGACTTACGGAACCCGCGCTCGCGCTCGCGCTCTTTCTCGTCGCTCGCTTCGCCGGCCGCGGCGAAAGAGCTGACGCTCGCTCGCCTCACGGCGCTCCCCGCTCTCACCGGCACGGCTCCCCTTCGACCGGTCTGGTCCCGCGACAGCGAGCGAATCGCTTTTCTCTGGAACGATCGCGCGATGCCGTTCCGGGACGTCTTCGTCGTGGACGCCGCCTCCGGCGGAGCGCGCCGCCTCACGAGCCTCGAAGGCGGCGGCGGCGGAGTTTCCGATGTCACCTGGACGCCCGACGGGAAGGCGCTGATTTTCGTGCTGGACGGAGCGATGTTTCGAGTCAGCTCCGACGGAGCGCCTCCCGAACGGCTGACGGAGATCTCCGCGGCGCGCGGCCAGCTCGCTTTCTCTCCCGAGGGACGGTTTCTCTCGTGGGTCGAGGACGGCGATCTGTGGCTCTGGAATCAGGAGACGAACGAGCGCGTCCGGGCGACGCAGCTTGGCGCGCCTCCGATCGGCGTCGTGCCGGGCGCGCGGAACAGCCGACTCGATCGCGAGATCGTCTCCTACCGCTGGTCTCCGGACAGCCGGTTCGTCGCGATCGAGATCGACGATCGATCGAAGGTGCGGAAAGAGGCCATCCCCGACTACCTCGGCGAGGAGACGCGCGTTCGGTATCTTCGGCGGGACTACCCCGGCGACAACGACTTCGCGCGCTCGGTCGAGGTCTACTCCGTCGCCGAAGCGAAGCGGCTCTCGCCGGAGACGTCGGACATCACACGCTCGAACGTAAACGGCTACGGCTGGTCGCCTTCGGGTCCTCTGCGTCTCTTCATCGATCAGGTGAGCGAGGACGCCGTCGATCGGTGGTTCTGGCTCTTCGATCCCGAGGACGGCTCCACGCGCACGCTCTGGCACGACCGGCGCGAGACGCGAAACTCCGCGAGGCTCACCAGCTCCGTTTTCAGAAGCGACGGCCGCGCCATCCTCTTCACGAGCGATCGGAGCGGCCGACACCACCTGCACTCGCTCTCGGTCGAGGATGGCAGCGTCGAGCAATTGACCGAAGGCGAATGGAGCGTGGTGGCCCCCGCCTTCGGCGGCCCCTTTCTCGACGTATCCGCGCGATCGGGCGAGGTCCTCTTCGTGTCGACTCAGAAGAGCCCCTACGAGCGCCAGGTTTACCGGATGCCGGAAGCGGGAGGGCAGCCTCCGACTCCGGTGACGACCCTTCCCGGCGTCCATGCTCCGACGCTTTCTCCGGATGGGAAAAAGCTCGCGCTCCTCCGTTCGGACGACACGACGCCTCCGGAGCTCTACGTTTCGAACGGCAGCGCCGTCGAACGCCGGATCACGCATTCGCCGCCGGCGGAGTTCGCCGAGTACGACTGGGTCGCGCCCCGCTACGTGACGTTCACGAGCCACGTCGATGGAGCGACAATCCACGGACGGCTGCAGGAGCCCCCTCATCTCGAGCCCGGTAAGAGGTACCCGGCCATCCTCGGACCGGTCTACTCCAACACCGTGAGGAACCAATGGCCCGGCCTCACCGGAGGCTTTCAGCAGTACATGGCCGAGCGCGGCTACCTCGTCCTCCAGGTCGATATCCGCGGAAGCAGCGGTCACGGACGGAAGTTCCGGGAGGACCTGTTCCTGGACTACGGGGGCATCGACGTCGAGGACCTCGCGAGCGGCGCCGCCTACCTGAAGTCGCTTCCTCTACGTCGACCCCGAGCGCGTCGGTATCTGGGGATGGAGCTACGGAGGTCTTCTGACCACGATGTCTCTCTTCAAGAAGCCCGGCGTCTACAAAGCCGGAGTCGCGGGAGCCCCCGCGACGAACGTCTGGCACGCGCTCACCGGCCAGGTCGAGAACCTCCGCCGCCCCGAAACGCATCCAGAGGCCTATCGCAAGAGCTCCGCTTTCTCCCACGCCGAAGGCCTGAAGGACCATCTGATGCTCATCCACGGGCTTCAGGACGACGTGGTGCTGTTCAAAGACTCGGTGACCCTGGCGGAGAAGCTGATGATGTCGGGGAAGAACTTCGACTTCGTCGTCCTTCCCTCGGCGACCCACAGCTATGGCCTCAAGGACTACGTCGCCCGCTTCGTGCTGACCAAGGTGGCGGAGCACTTCGACCGCCACCTCAGATGACCTTCAACGCAAAGACGCGAAGAGGAACGCAAAGACGCAACGGAGAAAAACAATCGATGTTTTCTTCTTTGCGCCTTTGCGATTTCTCTGCGCCTTTGCGTTGAAAAGAGATCAGAAACGCATGATCACGCCGAGCTGCACCTGCCTCGGCAGATAGGGCTGGTTCGAGGAGCGGCCGGGATTGCCGAAGCCGGCGCTTCC
Source organism: uncultured Acidobacteriota bacterium (assembly GCA_963820855.1). GTDB lineage: Bacteria > Acidobacteriota > Vicinamibacteria > Marinacidobacterales > SMYC01 > DAISKN01. The sequence goes on along the minus strand of CAWGBY010000021.1, from coordinate 87,811 downwards.
GAGGTTGGTGTTGAAGGCCGCTGGATCCAGGTTGTTCCGGTTGAAGAGGTTGAACACCTCGAACGTAGGCTCGATGGAGACCTTCTCCGTGACGAACGCTCTCCAGCCGATGCGGACATCGACTCGGAACACCGACTCTGTGCGGAATGCATTTCTCGGAACCCGCGTTCCGTCCGGGATGCCGAGAATGCCGCAGGCGCGCGCTGAACCGCGGATCCAGACCGCAAGTCGGGCGCGGCAGGAGACCCCGTGGCTGAGGCGCCGTCGAGAACAGGTCCAGACCGTTCGCCACCGTCCGCCTCGCCGTCCCGGAGGCCCCGTAAACCAGCCCGCTGAACACGAAGTTGTACGGCATCTCCCAGACCCAGTTCGAAGTGAAGCGATGGCGCTGGTCGTTCAGCGACGTGCCGAACTCGTCCTCGAGGTCGAAGTTGTTGCTGGGAAAGGAGTCGAAGTCGTCCGTGCTGTCCTCGTTCTTCGAAAGCAGGTACGTCCCTCCGAAGGACAAGCGGTTCGTGAACCGCTTGGTCACGGCGAGCGAGAGTCCGTGATATCGCGCCGATGCCGCGTTCTGGACCTCCCAGATCTGGTTGAAAGCTGGATCCGGGCGCCCGACGCCGGTCACCTGCCCTCCGAGCTCGACGAAGTTGCCGCTCCGGACGGGAAGCGCCCGATCGTTCGCCTGGTCGTAGAACAGGTTGGTGTCGACCGACTTGAACTGGTTGTCGCTCCTCTGATGAACGTAGTCGGCCTCGATGGCGATGGTCGGCGTGAGCTGGTGCGCGACGCCGATGGAGTACGACCAGAGGTTCGGGATCTCCGTCCCCTCGGGATAGATGGTGACGTCGACGGGGACCGTCCCGATCTGGTCCTGGAAATCCTCGAACGTCCTTCCGTCCAGCGGATCGGTGTTGAATCCGATGTCGCCGTCCTCGTTGAGCACCGTCACGTTGATCTCCTGCGGCCGGTTCGATCGCTGCACCAGGAGGGCGATGTTCAGAAAGGCCTGGGAATAGAACACTCCCGCGCCGCCGCGGAGGATGGTGTTGCCGTCTCCCTTGACGTCGTAGGCGAAGCCCAGGCGCGGCTGGAAGTTGTCCTTGTCGTCCGAGAACTCGGGCTGGAGGAACGTGTCGCCTCCACTGTTCTCGAGCGAGCCCGTTTCCAGGTCGTACCGAAGGCCGAGGTTCAGGGTGAGCTCGGCTTCCGATGGTCCAATCGTCCTGAATGTAGCCGGACCAGAAATTCTGTTCGGTGTCGATGCTGGGCTCGCCGAGGTTCTGCGAGTAGCGAACCGCGGGAGGAAATTGAGAAGTGTCCCACTCGCTCTGGTTCTCCGAGGCACAGCAAGTCTGCGAGGTTCGGGAGGATTCCGGTCGTAGACGAAATTCCCGTTGGTCCCCGCGAGGAAGAAACCCGCGAGCTTGGCCCTCTCGACGTAGCCTCCGAACTTCAGGTTGTGCTGGCCGCCCTTCTCGAAGAAGACCGAGACGTCATCGCGAATGGACCAGTAATCGGGGTTCTCGAAGCCTCCGCCGACGCTCCCCCCGAGGGTCGCCGCGGGAAAGGTCTGCGTCGGACCGGCGGTGGTGAGCCTCGGGCTGACGGAGGGACCGATGACCTCTTCGCCGCGTTTTCCGAAGAGGCGGTTCGTGTCCATGACATTGAAGATGAACCCGTTGAACCACTTGTTGCCGATGACGGAGTCGAGCGAGGCGTTGTAGCGGTTGATCCAGAAATCGAAGTCCAGCGACGCCCCGGGCACCGTGGTTCCCCCGGTCCCGGACGCGGGCGTGCAGCCGCGTCGAGCGGTTGTAGCGGAACGCCGCCCGGTGCGTCGTCGTTGATCTGGTGATCGCCCGCGGACGAACCACAGGTTGCGCGTGTCGGTCCCGTCGACCTGCTGGGAGTCGATCGACGGGATTCCCACGTTCGACGAGACCGTGCGAGGAGTGGTCTGGTACTCGTAGCTGAAGAAGAAGTGCGTCTTGCCCTTGATGATGGGACCACCGAGGGTGAGCCCGGTCTGCTTGTTCTGATACGGCGGCTTGGCCTCGTTATTCGGGCGTCGCGGGGTTGTCGGTGAGGAAGAACTCCTGCGCGTTGAGCGACTCGTCGCGGAAGTAGAAGAATCCGCTTCCCGAGATCTCGTCGGTTCCGGACTTCGTGACCGCCTGCGTGATGGAGGTGCCGCTCTGTCCGAACTGGGCGTCGAACTGGTTGGTCTTCACCTCGAACTCGGCGATGACCTCTTTCGAGAGCTTGATGTCGACGCCGCTCGAGGTCGAGCGGTTGTTGACGTCGGCGCCGTCGATGACCACCTTGTCCTGCCGCCCGAGGCCGATGCCCGCCTTCGGCGCCGAGTCCTGCGTGGTCTCCGAGCCGTCGGACTTGATACCCGCGGCGAGTACCGCGAACCCGAGCCAGTCGCGGCCGAGAACCGGGAGCTCCTGCACCTGGATGTCCTGGATGGTGTCGGAGAGCTCCGACCGCGTGGTCTGGATGAGAGGCGTGGTCGCCTGGACGGTCACCACCTCGGCGACCCCCGCGATCTCCATGGTGATGGTGAGCGTGGGCCTCCGGCCGACGTTCATCTCGAAGTTCTCGATCTTCACGGTATTGAACCCGGCGAGAATGAACTCGAAGTTCCAGCGTCCGACGGGGAGCTGGGTGAACGTGAATCGACCCTCGGTGTCCGTCGTCGTGGTGCGAGTGACGCCGACCCCGACCTGAGTCGCGGTGACGGTGACCCCGGGGAGCACGGCGCCGCTCGAATCCGAGACCGTGCCGACGACTTCCGTCGAGCCCACCTGGGCCAGAGCAGGGACTTTCGTCCACTGGAGAAGAATGCCGAGAAGCAGAGAAGACCAAGAGGAGTCGTTTCATACCGTGATCAACCTCCACTCTTCGACTCGCGATGAGAAACCAAAATTTTGGACGCTGGTGCGCTCGTAGAGATGCACGGACCCGCCACGTTCTTAACGTAACATCCGCCGGGTGAGTCAATATGATTTGACCGCTCAGTCTTGTTGCCGATCAAGAAAATGAACGACTTCCTGGACGAAGCTCGGATCGGCGAGCGCTCCGTGATCCGCGCCTTCGATGCACCACCACTTCGAGGCCTCTCATCACTTCTTTCAGACGGTCGGTTTTCGGCTTGATGGGATCGTCGCTTCCGACGATGCGCGAGCGCGGGAACGGTGTTCGCTCGCAGGCTCTCTTCCGGGACCGCGAAGGTGGCCCAGCCGCGCATCACCGCGGCGAGCGCTTTCGGATCGTTCCCCTCCATCATGCGCGCGTTTCTCGCCTCGATCTGCTCCTCGCTCACGGGCGGAACGCGGTTCGCCTCGAACTTCCGCAGCATGAGCTTGAAGTCTCCCGTTCTTCTCGAGCGAATCCGCGATGTCCGGTCCGGTGAGATCGGCGATGCGCATAGTCGCCCGCGCGGTACCACCCCGAGCCTCCGATCACGAAGGAGAGAAGCCTTTCCGGATGGAGCTCCCGCACCTTGCCGGCGACGAAGCCGCCCATGGAGTAGCCGACGACATGCGCCTTCGCGATTCCGAGATGATCGAGGAGGCGCACCACGTCCTCGGCCATCTCCGCGCCATAGGCGCTCGGGTCGTGGGGCTTCCCGCTCTGACCGTGTCCGCGGCAGTCGATGACGAGAGCCCGATAGCCCGCCGCCGCGAGCTTCTGCGGGACTCCCGCCCCCTCCCACCGCGACGCGTTCATGGCGAATCCGTGGATCAGCACCACCGGCGTTCCCGTCCCCCAATCGCGGTAGTGGATCGAAACCCCGTTCGAATCGAAGGTGCCGTCCTTGACGTCGGGCGCCAGGAGCGAAAGGCGCGAGCCAAAAGAGCGTCGAGTTCATGAACGACTCCTCACTTGTAGCGCACGCCGCCCTTGATGACGGCGTAGACGCGTTTCATCGCGCGCATGTCCTGAAGCGGGTTTCCCGCGACGACGATGACGTCGGCGAGCTTTCCTTCTTCGATCGTGCCGAGGTCTCTCGAGAGCCCGAGCGCTTCGGCGCCGATGCGCGTCGAGGCTTCGATGGCCGCCATCGGCGTCATCCCCATCTCCACCATGTAGAGCATCTCGTCCGCGTTCGGGTCTTCCTGCTGGAAGTTGAGGAACGCCGGGGTGTCCGTTCCCATCGAGAACTTCGCGCCCGCGCGGATGAAGCGGCGCATGTTCTCGCGCGACGTCTCCCGCCGCTTCTGGAGCTCCTGGTAGGACGGGCCACGCAAGCCGAAGGCGTCGGCGCGATCGGAGCCGCTGCCGCGCCTCGGCCCGGCGTCGTAGATCGGGATGCCTCCCTCCGTCGGGATTTCTCTTGTTCTGCAGCATCTTGTCGCGATACTTCATCAGGAGCCGGTACTCCTTCGGCTCGACGGACATGATGTAGAGAGTCTCGTCGAACCGATGCGGGTCGGACGCCCGCTCCGCTCCCGCCACCATCACCGTCAAGAGCGTGTCCACGATGACCCCGTTCTTCACGTAGGCGTCGATGACGTCCTCGGCGATGAGCTCCTGGCCGTAGAACGGATGCTCCAGCGTGTCGACGTCGAAGCCGGTCATGCGCCTCAGTCCGTCGTTGTGCCCGCCGCAGTGCACGTCGACGATCTTCCCGTGCGCGTGGGCTTTCTCGATGATCCGGCGGAGCTCGTCGTCGGTGAAATCGTTCTTGCCGTCGAAGATCTCCTCCGACATGTAGAGCTTCCAGTAGTTGAAATCGGGGCCGAGGTAGGGGTCGGTGTCCGCTTCGATGTCGTCGACCACGTTGTAGGCGAACTCGTTCCGCATCCACTCGACCGCTTCGGGCGGGGTATTGCTGGACTTCACGTAGTGGTCGAAATGCGCCTGGCTCGTGAAGAGCGCGCCGCCCAGGAAAATCCTGGGGCCCGGGGATCTCTCCGCGCTCGATCGCGTGCTTCACCGGCAGTATTTGCTTCGACGGTCCGCTGGTCTGCCTCATGCTGGTGACACCCTGCATGAGATACACGAAGGCGCGCTGCGGCATCCGCGACCAGGTTTCCTCCCAGCGCGACTTGATCTGATCGAGGGTGAGGTTCGCGGTCGGCGACGGATACATCGGGTTCAGCTGAATGTGCTGGTTCGAGTTGATGAGCCCCGGCATGACGGTCATTCCGGTGGCGTCGATGACCCGCGCGCCTTCGGGGATCCGCACCTCCTCCTTTCGTCCGATGCGCGTGATGCGCTCCCCCTCGATGACCACCGTGGTATCGAGCCTGCGGAGCCGCCCCTGTCGCATCGACCAGCGTTCCGCCCACGATGGCGATGGGCCGCTCGGGACGAAAGGGCGGTTCCTGCGGACCCCAGGAATCCTGCGGTCGACCGACGACGGCGACTCCAGCCAGAACGAGCGCGGCGCCAGGAATCAGACGAGAGACAGCTCGCATTTCGATCTCCTGTTACTTGTAGCGAACGCCGCCCTTGATGACTCCATACACTCTCTCGAAGGCGCGGATGTCCGCGAGAGGGTTCCCCGCCAGCACGATGACGTCGGCGAGCTTCCCCACCTCGATCGTGCCCAGATCCTTCTCGAGACCGAGCGCCTCGGCGCCGATGCGGGTCGACGCCTCGATCGCCTGGAGCGGCGACATGCCGAGCTCGACCATCGCCCGGATCTCGCCCGCGTTCGGGTCTTCCTGAATGAAGTTCAGGAACGCGGGGGTGTCGGTGCCCATGGAGAACTTCGCTCCCGCTCGGAGGAAGCGGCGCATGTTCTCCCGCGACGTGAGCCGCCTCTTCTGGAGAGTGTCGTAGGAGGGCCCGTTCGAGCCGAGCTCCTCCTCTCCACCGGAAGCCGACTCGTAGATCGCAACCCCGGGAGCATCGGGATTCCTCTGGTTCTGGAGCATCTTGTCGCGGTAGCGCATCAGGATTCGATACTCCTTCGGGTCCATGGTCATCGCGTAGAGGGTCTCGCTGAAACGATGGGGGTCGGCGGCGCGCTCGGCGTTCGACACCATCACGGTGAGAAGAGTCGCCACGATCGCGCCCTTGTCCACGTAAGCGCGGATGATCTCCTCCTCGATGAGCTCCCCTCCGTAGAACGGGTGCTCGAGCGTGTCGATGTCGAACGCCGCCATCCGTCTCAGTCCGTCGTTGTGGCCTCCGCAATGAACGTCGATTTTCTTTCCGTGGCGGTGCGCCTTGTCGATGATGAATCGCACCTGCTCGTCGGTGAAGTCGTTCTTTCCGTCATAGCGCTCGCCCGACATCAGGAGCTTCCAGTATGGGAACTCCGGTCCCAGGAACTGATCGGTGTCGCGGTCGACGTCGTCGAGCACCGTGAAGGCGAACTCGTTCTTCAGCCACTCCACGGATTCCGGCGGTGTCTTCTGACGCTCGAGATAGTTCTGCCAGGAGGCCGGGCTCATGAGGAGCGCGCCTCCGAGAAAGATGCGGGGCCCGGGGATCTCCCCGCGGTCGATCGCCTGCTTCACCGGAAGAAGCCGCTTCGCGGGACCGCTCGTCTGCCTCATGCTGGTGACGCCCTGCATGAGGTAGTGAAACGCGCGATCGGGCATGCGCCGGAACGTGGACTCCCACCGCTCTTCGAGCTCTTTCCGGGAAGCCCGCCCTCGGGCGCGGGGAATAGCGGGTTCAACTGGATGTGCTGGTTCGAATTGATGAGCCCCGGAAGAATCGTCATCTCGGAGGCGTCGATGACGTGGGCGCCTTGGGGAAGCTTCAGGTCTTCTTTGGGGCCGACCCATCGAATGCGCTCTCCTTCGATCAGGACCGCCTGATCGAGACGCGCGGGCGCGCCCGTCCCGTCGACGAGCATCCCGCCGACGATGGCGATCGGCGGGCCCGGCACGAAGGGAGGCTCCGGGGGACCGAATTGCGCCTGGAGACGCAGAAGTAAAAGGGCGGCGGAGCATGGGCCCATTTAGTTGCGAGCAGCTCCTGCGCCTCGCTGTCCTCGCTTGGAGACGGCCTCCCCGGTTGCTTCGCGACGGATCCCAGGCCGCCCCGAGGTGCCGGTCGAAGAACTGGACGATCTTCCGCATGAGGTGAACCGCGGTGTAGTCCTTTCGCGTGCCGTCGTGGAGCGAGCTCGGGAGCGGCACCAGGTCGAAGTCCTTTCCCAGAGTCATGAGCTTCTCCGCCAGGTTGATGGTGTCCTGGAAGAGCACCGTCGAGTCCTGCATCCCGTGGATGATGAGAAGCGGATCCTGCAGGTTCTCCGCGAACTCGACGGCCGAGCCCTTCCGATAGATCTCCGGGTTCGCCTCCGGCCGGCCGAAGAGATCCACCTCGCCGGTCGTCGCGTGCCGGACGTTCGTCGCGGGGGCGCCCGCGATCCCCGCCTGATAGACGCCGGGCTTCTTGAAGAGCGACATCGCCGCGAGAAGCCCGCCGTAGCTCCAGCCCCAGACCCCGATTCGATCCGGATCGACCGAAGAGAGGCTCTCCAGGTACTGGACTCCGCTCACCAGGTCCTCGACGTCGATGTCGCCGATGTTCCCGACGAGCTTCGAGAGGAAATCCCGCCCGTAGCCGACGCTTCCGCGGATGTCCACGAGGAGCACGTAGTACTCGCCTTCCATCGCGAGGTGCTGCTGGAGGAGCGACCACCTCTCGTCCCACTTGTTCCGCACGGTGTTCGAGTAGACCGGACCGATGACCGCGGGATACTTCTTTCCCGGCTGCACGTTTCTCGGCGCGAGGAGCCGGCCGTGCAGGGTCGCGCCGTCGACGTGGCTCTTGAACGTGACGTAGGTCGGCGCGATCCACTGGTAGCTCGAGAACTCCGGCGAGAGGCGACGTCGTCACGCGCTTCTCTACCGCGTCCGGACCGACTTCGGTCACGTAGAGCTCCGGCGGCGATAGGTCGCTCGAGTGAATGAGCGCGAGCCTCGTCCCATCCGGCGAGACCGAGAACGCGTGCGTCCCGGGAAGGCTCGTGATCGGCGACGACCGCCCCGCCGCCTTCCGGCACCTCGTAGACCTGTCGCTCGTACGGGCTCTTCTTGGTCGCGACGAAGAACGCCTTTTTCGCCGCGCGAGAGAGCGTCAGTCCCGACCCCTCGTAGGCCGGCCCCACGGTCTCGAAGTCGCCCGAGGTGATCGCGACCGGTTCGCCGCCGTCGATCCCGACCGACCAGAGGTGGTGGCGCCCGCCCCGATCGGAGACGAAGAGGACCGCTTTGCCGTCGCTGCGGAACGTCGAGGTCCAGAGCGTCGACGCCGACGTCGTGCTTCCGTTGGGCGCGTAATGGGAGTGGAAGATCTCGCGCCTCGCGCCGCTCTCGGCATCGAAGAGATAGATGTAGCGGTCCTCGGCGTCTTCCGAGTTCTCGTCGACGAGGAGCGTCTTTCCGTCCGGCGACCACTCGATGCTCGCGATGCGCCGGTCGTGGATCTCGGGAAGATCCAGGAAGTGGAGCCGTCCTTCGCGCTACGCGGTAGAGGGCGACCTTGCGCTCGGCGTCGTTCTTCGCCGGGAGGTCCCGCCGCACCGCAGGCGCGATCGTTTCCTCTCCGAGGTAGTCGGGAAAGAGCATCTTCCGCACCCGCTCCCGGTTCTCGTACTCGAGGGCGAGGGCCGATCCGTCCTTCGACCAGCGATACGAGACGATGCCGGCGTCGAGAAACGTCGACGGATCCGAAGCGATGACGCCCTTCGCGAGGACGCCGACCTCGGTCGCCCGTACCTGCCAGTTCGTCTTCTGGTTCCAGAGCCAGAGGTCGCCGTCACGAAGGTACGAGAGGAACGTGCCGTCGGGAGAAAAACCGAGGGCGCGAGTGAGGCCGCCGCCCTTCGGTCAACCGGACGAGATCCTCTCCAGGCGACGGACGTTCGATAAAGATCGCCTTCGAAGACGAAGACCAGAGCGTTTCCGTCCGGAGTGAAGCGCGCCTCGGAGATCCCGGAAGCGAGCCGCGCCTCCGTTTTCCGCCGCACGTCTTCGAACGAGCTTCCGAGCGGTGCCTGCCTCGGGGACGCCTCGCCGCGGCGCGAGAGAGGTCGGTGACGCGCGAGAGACCCGAGCCATCGGCACGCCGACGACCCAGAGGTCCTTGAACGGAAGGCCGGCGTCGTTCCAAAGAAACGCGAGGCGCCGTCCATCCGGGGACCAGACGGGCGACGAGGGCGCGGTTCCCGAAGAGGCGCGGAAGAGAGGCGATCCGGTCGACGGTGAGCGCGGGACGCGGCCCGCCGCCCAGGTTCCGCTCGAAATGCGACACGATCTTTCCGAGCACGTGGCGGGCGACGTAGGGCTTCACCGACCACTCGTGGACCGAGCTCGGGGACATGACGATGTCGAAGTCCTTGCCGAGCATCATCAGCTTCTCCGCCAGCACCATGGAGTCCTTGAAGAGGACGACACCGTCCTGCATGCCGTGGACGATCAGGAGCGCGTCCTGAAGCTCCTCGCCGAGCTCGCCCGCCGACGTCTTCCGGTAGACCTCGGGCTGCGTATTGGGTCTTCCCGCGACGTTCACCTGCCCGGTCATCGCGTGACGCACGTTGGTCGCGGGCGCCGCCGCGACTCCCGCCTTGTAGAGCCCCGGCTTCTTGAAGAGCGACATCGCCGTCATGAGCCCGCCGTAGCTCGATCCCCAGATTCCGACGCGATCGGTGTCGGCGTACCCGAGGGTCTTCAGGTAACGCACTCCGCTCTCCAGATCCTCGATGTCGATCCCACCGTAGTCGCCGAGGAGCTTGTCGCGGAACTCGCGGCCGTAGCCGACGCTTCCGCGCACGTCCACCTGAAAGCCGATGAAGCCCGCGCTCGATCGTGAGGTACTGCTGGAACGAGGTGTAGAGGCCGCGCCACTCCTGCCGATCTCCCCAGCGATTGCGCACCGAGTTCGGATAGACCGGTCCCAGGATCACCGGATACTTCTTCGACGAGTCGAGGTTCGGCGGGAGGAAGATCCGTCCGTGGAGCGTGACTCCGTCCACGTGGCTCGGGAACGTGACGTACTTCGGGCGCACCCACGGGAATCGAGTCGAAATCCGGCGGGAGTCGACTTCGTGATCCGCTTCTCCGTGCTCCCGAGAGGCTCGAGAGATAGAGCTCGGTCGGCGAGTCGTCCGAGGAACGAAGAAGCGCCACGCTGCGATCCGTCGGGCGAAGGATACGGGAAGTGGACCCCGGGAAGGGTCGTCACCGTCGGTCGGGCGCTCCGCCGCTTTCGGAGAGCCGCATCACCTGGCGTTCGTAGGGACTCTTCTGGGTCGAGACGAAGAAGATCGATCTTCGACGGCCCGGAGACGAAGAGGCTCGAGGGACCCGATTCCCCGACGACGCTCCAATCCCCTTCGGTCAGCCTGCGAACGCTCTTGTCGGCGATACGCGAGCTGATAGAGATGATGCCGGCCGTCGACGTCGCTCACGAAATAGACGCTCGCGTCCGTCGCTCGAGAAAGCGGAGGCCCAGTTCTAGCGTGGTCCGGGTCGCCCGGTGGTCGTGCCAGATCTCCTGCGCGCGCGCCCGTCTCCGCGTTCACGAGGAAGAGCCAACGGTGCTTGGCGCTCTGAGGGTACTGGTCGACCAGAAGCGTCGAGCCATCGGGAGACCAGTCGATGCTCGCGACGCCGCGATCGGCCGCATCGGGAAGCTCGAGGCGCCGGAAGCGGCCCTCGTCGACGGAGTAGATCGCGAGGTCCCGCACGTGATCGTTGTCGCCGGGATAGTCGCGCCGCACGGGCTCGGCGCGGGTCTCCTCCCCCAGGTAGTTGGGGATGAGGATGGTCCGAACGGCGCTCCGGTCGGCGTAGGACAGAGCGATGCGCCCGGAATCGGGCGACCACGAGAGCGACGTCAGCTCGACGTCGGGGCGGCTGAATCCCGGGCCGCAGCAGGTGTCGAGCGGACCGTTTCCGATGCGGGGACGGGCGACCTTCGTCGCTCGCACCAGGTCGTTCGTCGCGCGATGCCAGAGGTAGAGATCGCCCTCCTGCAGGTACGCGAGGATCTTGCCGTCGGGAGAGAACGCCAGCGAAGACTTGCCGCCGGGAGGCGCGACCCTGCGCTCGAGGCCGGTTCCGTCTCTTCTGACCTCGTAGACGCCTCCCGAGAACGAGAAGAAGAGGCTTTCGCCGTCCGGGGCCCAGACCAGGTCCGAGACTCCTCCCTGCTCGGTCGCGACGTTCGTCACTCTCGTGGGCCGGTCGCCCGACGCAGCGACGACGTAGAGGTCTCGAAACGGCATCCCGTTCTCGTTCCAGAGGAACGCGAGCGTGCGAGCCGTCGCCCGACCACTCGGGAGAAGAAGGCGCCGTGCCGGAGAGATTCGGGAACGAAGCCACGCGATCGAGCGTGAGCTCCTGCGCCTCGAGCGCAGTCGCGAAGAGGAGCGGAAGCAAACGATGACTCGATCTCACGGGACCTCCTCGACAGGTGCGAAGAAAAGGGAGAGTAGTGAGATGACCTCTTCCCGTCAAGCATTCTGTTTGGTAGTCTCGGCACCGAAGGAGCCGACAACCATGAGAAACAGAAGGGTTTCCAGTTTCCTCGCTGCGATCTCGCTCGTCGTTCTGGGAACGAGAGCCGCGTCGTCGCAGGAAGCATCGAACTGGGAGACGACGGACGATCCGCGGCGCGTTCCGATTCCGCCGCGCGATCGATCGAAGGAGCCGGTTCTCGTGCTCCGCGGCGGAACGCTCATCGACGGTACCGGAGCCGCGCCCATCGCGAACGCGCTTCTCGTGATGCAGGGCGATCGCATCATCGACGCCGGCCCCGCCTCTCGCGTTTCCGGCCCCGGCGGCGCGCGCGACGGTCGACGTCTCCGGCCTCTACCTCGTTCCGGGGCTCATCGATCTTCACATCCATTTCACGCAGCAGCGCGGCAACGACATGGGCCTCTATCGCGACTCCGATGCCGCCTCGACCATCCGTGGAATGCTTCTCCTCGATCAGCTCCTCGACGGCGGAATTACCGCGGTCCGCGACGTGGGCACGCGAAACGACGTCGCGCTGAAGCTGAAGGAGGCCGTCGAGCGAAAGATGATCGACGGCCCGCGTATCTTCTGGAGCGGGCAGCTCATCGCTTCCCGCGGCGGTCACGGCGACGAGACCACTTCGACCGCTACCGGCCGTCCCCGCTCCGCCGACGAGGCGCGGGTCCGGATCGCCACCGGTCCGGACGACTGGCGGCTCGCCGTGCGCGAGCAGATCCGGAACGGAGCCGACTGGATCAAGATCACCGCGCCCTACTCGAAGGAGGAAGTCGAAGCCGCGGTCGCCGAAGCTCACCTGCACGGCATCCGGGTCGCCGCCGACGCGTTCGGCGAGTTCGTGGACATGGGAGCCGAGGCCGGACTCGACACCCTCGAGCACCCGCTCGACGTCTCCGACAAGGGCATCGCGCTGATGAAACAGCACGGCACCATGTTCGTTCCGACCATGACCGCGTTCTACAACGTGATCAAGACCGGCTATCCGCCCGCGAGCATTCCGCCCGGCGGTTTCTACTTCACGATGTCCCGAAGGTTTCCCGTGACCGAGGAGGGAATCATGTCCGTTCTCCGCAACGCGCGGTCGGCGGGACTCCTGGTGGGCATCGGAACCGACATCCCGTTCGAGAACGAGAAGCGCTACCCTTCGGACTACTTCGTCGAGCTACGGCTCTTCAAAGAGGCGGGCTACACCGACGCCGAGATCCTCTACGCGGCGACTCGCGACGGCGGGAAAATCCTGGGAATCGAGGACAAGCTCGGAACTCTCGAAAAGGGAAAGATCGCCGACGTCCTGGTGGTCTCCGGAAATCCCCTCGAGGACCACCGGAACCTCGAGAACCTGAAGCTCCTCGTCGCCGACGGAGCAGATCGTGCGCGACCGGATGGGAAGCGGAACGACGACGTCCGGGCCTGGCCGCTAGTCGCCGCGTGACGGACGGACGATCCATCCGGTCATCGGGTTCCCTCTTTCGATTCGAAGCGGGGCGCCGCCGGTGCGGAGCCTTTCGAAGTCGTCGAAGAGCGAAGGCATTCCCTTCGCCTCGAGCCATTTCGGTCCGTTCATCAGGTTGAAATGGATGTGCGGCAGCTGCGCGACGCCGGAGTTTCCGACGAGTCCGATTCTCTGCCCCGCTTCGACGCGGTCTCCCACTTTCACCGGGATGGTGCCGGGCTTCATGTGCGTCGTGAACGAGTACTCGCCGTTCCCGTGATCGATGGTGACGAGGTTTCCGGCCCAGACGTCTCCGTCGCGCATGAGGATTTCCTGCGGTGGAGTCTCGCCGATTCCGTACTCTTCGATGTCGTCTCTCATGTCGACGACGACACCGTCCGCTGCCGCGAGCACCGGCTCCCCGTAGACGTAATAGTCCTGCGGCGTCGAGCCGTCGGTCCGGAAGGGTGAGCCGTCCGGACCGAGCTTCAGGATGTCCCAGCCGTACATGGTGAGAGCGTTGATCCCGGTCCGGCGATGGCCCGTCGAAAGGTCGTTCCCCGCGTGGATCGCCCACCACCCGGTGAACGGAAGCCGGAAGCGCACCTTCTGCTCGTACGACGACGAACGGCACTCGGTGCTCGAGCACGCCGTGGCTGCCTTCGGGATCCAGCGACTTCGAAGCGCATCACCGCTTCGTCCGCGAGAGCGAACCACGGCTTCCCCACCGGAATCCGGACCCAGGAGACCGCGCTCCCGGGAGGCAGATCCGGTCCCGCCGGGACCTCGCGCGAGACCATGTGGTTGTCCTCGAACACGATGTTCTTCATGAAGTAGTCGGTCGTGGTGTCGAAAGCCCCCTCGATCCACTCGAGCCGCTCGAGGTAGGACCTGCGTATAGGACTCTCGCCAGAGCTCGTTACCGCTTTTCCGGAAGCTCACCTCGGCGCTCTCGATCGAAAGCGGCGCCGCTCTCCTTCGATTCGAAGACGACGTGAAAGAGCCAGGTGACGTTCTCGGTCTCGGCGTAGGCCCGCGCCTCGCGATCGTCGGCGTTCCGAAACTGGCCCTGATGAGCGGTGTAGATCACCGCTGGGGCCGTTCGGATGGAAACGTCGTACGTGCGCGCTTCCGGTTCCCGAGCGCCGGAGCAGGCGGCGGAACCGAGCGATCGATCGACTAGCGAAAGCCTTTTCCCCATGAGGGAGATCTCCTATGCCGGGCTAACTCGATCATCACGCGAACGCTCTTGAGCGCCGAAACTTTTCGTGATTTCATCGCCGATCCCATGGATATACGCCCGGTCGCCGATTCCGAACGAAATCTCGGCGGTTTGGATTTCTTCCTGCTCTGGGCGGGAGTCGCTATCTCCCTCGCCGAGATCTGGGCCGGCGGGCTCCTCGCTCCGATGGGATTCCGGAGCGCGATCGCAGCGATCCTTCTCGGCCATCTCGTGGGAAATACTCTGATGGCCCTCGCCGGCCGCATCGGATCCGATCACGGCATCGCTTCCATGGTATCGATCCGGCCTTCTTTCGGCATCCTCGGCTCGAATCTCGCGGCGGTGCTCAACATCGTCCAACTCGTCTCCTGGGCTTCGATCATGCTCATCATCGGCGGCCGCGCGGGAGCCATGCTCGCGGCGTCCCGGGGAGGCATCGTTTCGACCGACGAGTTCTGGATCGTGCTCATCGGCGCGGGGACCCTGGCATGGGCCGTACTGACGGGCGGAAGACTCTGGAAATGGTTGCAAGTGGCTTCGGTGGGTGGCCTGGTCGTGGTCTTGCTGATCATGAGCTGGGAAGCGTATCGGAGACTCGGCGCCGGGATCGCCCCCGCGCCGCCAGGTCCACCGATGCCCTTCATGACCGGGCTCGACCTCGTGATCGCGATGCCGATTTCCTGGATGCCCCTCGTGGCCGACTACTCGAGATTCGCGAAAAAATCCTCGACCGCATTCTGGAGCACGTGGTGGAGCTACTTCCTCGTCTCGTCCTGGATGTACCTCCTGGGGCTTTGCGCAACGATCTGGACCGGAAACGCGGAGCCGCACATGCAGCTCCTGGGCCTTCTCGGCGGGATGGGTCTCTTGACCCCGGCGCTCCTCACGGTGGTCTTCTCCACGGTCACATCGGACTTCCCCGACCTCTACTCGGCGACGTGCTCGGTCCTCAACATCTCCGGAAAGAATCCGCCCCGGGACGGTGATGGCGGCGACCGGAGTCCTCTCGATCGGAATCGCACTCATCTTCCCCATGGAGCGATACCAGGGCTTCCTGTACTTCATCGGAGCGATGTTCATCCCTCTCTTCGGCGTCGTTCTGACCGACTACTTCCTCGTGCGGGAAGGACGAGTGGACCAGGATGCTCTGAATCGCGTCGGCGGTCCGTACTGGTACTCGAGCGGCTACCACGGCGGAGCGCTCCTCTCGTGGGCCGCGGGGTTCGCGGCGTACGAATCGATTCAGCTTTTGGAGTGGCCGGTGGGCGGCTCGATTCCATCGATGCTGGTGGCCGGGGCACTCTACTACTTCATTACCCGGTCCAAACGCTGATCGACCCGCCCCGCGTTTAAGAATGAGTGGATCTCCCGGGGTGCCTGCGGGGATTCGCCCGCATCCTCGCCGGGAGCGAGTGGACGGCCCTCCCGATTTCCCATGGGTTCATGAAGTTGACTCGACGCGCGCCCCGTCCCCGATGGCGTGGTTCTTGCTCCGGTAAGGGCCGAGTTCGTACGGAGACACGACCGTGACAAGAATTTTCCTGGCAACCCTGGCCGTCTGGGCGACGCTCGGCGCCGCCGCGGCAACGGAAAAAAAGGAAGACGCGGAGCTCTACCGGCCCTACCTCGAAAAACACCGGCGCCCGGAGGGTATCGAATTTCCCGCGGACAACACCTTCAACGCGGATCGCGAGCTTCTGGGAAGGACGCTTTTCTTCGACCCGCGCCTTTCCGGCTCGAACTTCATCAGCTGCGCCACCTGCCATAACCCCGGCTTCGCCTGGGGAGACGGCTTGCCGACGGCCATTGGCGACAACATGAAGCCGCTTGGACGGCGCACTCCCACCGTTCTCAATCTGGCCTGGGCCGGAGCCCTCTTCTGGGATGGACGCTCGGAGACGCTGGAAGAACAGTGTCTCGGGCCGATTCGCTCGACGGCGGAAATGAACCAGCCGCTCGACGAGCTCGTGGAGGAGCTCCGCGGGATCGCGGAGTACGAAGCGCTCTTCGAGAACGCCTATCCGGGCGAAGGCACGCTCGAAGATACCATCGAGCTCTACGACCTGGGCGGACGCCGGAAACGGCCGAGCCTCTCCCCGCTCATCAAAGCGCTCCAGCTCACGGAGGCGGAAAAGAACGACTTGGCCGCGTTTCTTCGGACGCTCACCAGCGCCGATCCGACCGCGCAGATTCCTGCGATGCCGCGATGATGCGACTGCGATCGGCTGCGCACGAATCCCAATCCGCCAGGAGGCACCGATGACAACCAACAGCCGATTGAAGACGCTCGCCCTCTTTCTGACGCTCTCGGCCGCGGCCGAGGCATCCGAGCACGTCGTCGTCCAGAAGGAAAAGAACTTCTCCGTCAGCACCATCGCGGTTCGCTCGGGAGACACCATCCTCTTCAAGAACGACGACCCCGTCGTCCACAACATCTTCGCGAAGTCCGAGGTGAAGACTTTCAACGTCACCCAGAATCCCGGCGAAGAAACGCGCGTCACCGCCGACAGCACGGGCACGTTCGTGGTTCGTTGCGCGATTCACCCGAAGATGAAGCTCACCGTTCGAGTGGAATAGGTCCCTTCGCAGCGCAGAATGTTCGAGCGAACCAGGAGGCTTTCACTCCTCGCCAAGCTGTACTGGTTGATACTGCTCTGCGTACTCCTGCCGCTCATCGGCGTCGCCGCTCTCGTAGGCAGCCGCATCAAAGCGGGGTCGAAGGCGGGCCACGTCGCCGCTCTGACCCGCGCTCTCCAGGTAAAGGAGCTGGCGGTCAAATCGCTTTCGCTGGTGCTGCTCCAGGACGATCTCTCCAAATCGATTCTCCTCGACCCGGATCGGTTGGCCCCGCTCTCCGAGCGCAAGATTCAGGCCTTCGATGACAACATCGCCACGCGGGAGAAGATGGTCTCGGTAACCGACTCCGAGGAGCTCCTCGACATCGTGCGCCAACTGGAGGCCGCCGAGGAGCGGGAGCTCCGGCCGCTCGACACGAAAATCCTGGAGCTGGTCCTCTCCGGCGATCCCGCGGAGGCCAAACGCGTGTATTTCACCGACTACGCGCCGGTGCAGGATGACTACATCGCGCTCATCGAGACCCTGACCGAGGTCGCGGAGCGCGATGCCCAGGCCGCGGTCATTCGGAAGGACGAGAACGATCGCAGGGTTCTCCTCGAAGCTTCCGGAATCCTCGGAGCCGCGATCGCGGTCGTGGGTGTCTCCCTTCTTCTGGCGACGAATCGGGTGAGCTCCCGCCTGAAGGAGATGGCGGCCTTCGCGGAGGCCATCGCCGATCGAGAAATGGTCTACCTCTCTTCCGAGGCCCGTCTGATTTCCCAGGGCGATCTCACGCGCGAGGTGCATCTCGAGCGGCTCCGCCTCGAAGTGCATACCGGGGACGAAGTGGGCAAGATGGCGGCCTCCTTCAACCGCATGCTGGACCAGGTCGGCGAGGTCGCCGACGCGCTCAACTCCATCTCGCGCCGATTTCGAGAGGTGGTCCTTCAAGTCCAGGGCACCGCGACCGATGTCTTCTCGGGCAGTGGCTCCGTAGCCCAGTCCGCCGAGCACGTGGCTCGCGGCAGCGAGTCAGCGGTCCAGGCGGTCGAAGGGATCACGGCCGCGCTGCAGGAGTTGGAGGCGGCAATCCAGACCGTGACAAGGAGCAGTGAGTCGCAGGCGGCGTCCAGCGCCGAGAACCAGGGCTCGGCCGAGAGAATGCTCGGCTCGGTGCGGACCGTGGCCGGCGCCGCGGAGACGCTCCTCTCGATTGCCGAGCGCGCCGACCAGACGGTCGTCGATGGCAAGAGGTCGATGACCTCCAGCAGTGACGCCATGGTGGAGATCCAGCGGGTCATCGGAACGTCCGCTGACTCCGCGCAGGCCCTGGGCCGAATGACTTCAGAGATCAGCAGTATCGTGAAGACCATCGACGACATCGCCGAGCAGACCAACCTCCTGGCTCTGAACGCGACCATCGAAGCCGCTCGCGCGGGCGAATACGGCCTGGGATTCGCGGTGGTCGCCGACGAGGTGCGCAAGCTCGCCGAGCGCAGCGCCCGATCGACGCGGGAGATTTCCGACCGCATTCGCGGAATCGAGACCCACGTGACCACGGCGGTTCGGCACGCGGGAGAATCCTCATCGATCGTCGAAGCCGGGATGACGCGGATCCACGATCTCCGGTCGCGGTTCGACAACATCGGGGCCTCGGTTTCCGAGGTGTTCCGCTGCTCGCGCGAGATCGGCGAGGCCATCGCGCAGCAAACGGCCGGCGCGCGCAGCATCGGGGAAGCTTCGGCGCGACTGTCGGACCTCACCATTCAAATCAATACCGCCACGCAGGAACAATCGACCGGCACGCAGCAGGTAGTGAGCTCGATGGAGCAGATTCGAAGCATGGCCCACGAGAACGCGTCGAGCGCCGGAAGCCTCGCCTCCCTGGCCGACAAACTCTCGCGCCAGGCCGGCTTGATGCGCGACCTGGTAACGCAGTTTCAAGTGAACCGGAGCCAGGACGGAAAGACTCATCCGACTCACCGCTCCTGACGCAGCCTCTTCTCGAATCGTCCCCTCCCGCCTGTGGTAGAGTCGCGCCTTCTGGGCAGGAGGCGCTCATGGAGTCCATTTCCTGGGTCCGTGTGATCGTGGGCGGACTCGTGGCCGGGTTCGTGATCAACCTCTCGGAGTTTCTTCTGAACGGGACGCTCCTGGCGAAGAGGTGGGACGCGGCGATGGCTGCGCTCGGCAAGCCTCCGATCGGCGGAGGCTCGATCGGGATCTTCGTGGTCCTGGGGTTCCTGCTGGGAGTCGGCGCGCTGTTCCTCTACGCCCTGATTCGCCCGCGGCTGGGAGCCGGGCCGAAGACGGCGGTGACGGCAGGGCTCATCGTGTGGTTCTTCGCTGTCTTCTATGCGAACTTCGTGCTGATGGGACTCGGGGTCTTTCCGGCAACCTTGCCCCTCGCCGAATCGGTGTGGAGGCTCTTCGAGCTGCCCATCGCGACGGTCTTCGGCGCCTGGATGTACGGCGAGAAAGCCGCGCGATAGAGCTCCCGATTCAACGTTTCAGCGCTTCAGCACGATCGGCGGCTCGATGAGCTCGATCCGTAGCGGATCCTCCGGAACGATCCGCGATTCGGTGTCGGTGCGGGCCTCGGAACGAGGTTTCCATCGCCGCGGGACGCGATCGATCTTGAGGGGATAGAGGGTGAGCCTGCCGTCGCCGTGGACGTGAAATTCCGCAAATTGCATATCCATCGGGAGCCCACGACTTCCCCGCGTAGGCTCTCCATGGCGGCGATGTCGATCTTTTTCGTCGTGGCGTCGGAATCGCAGGGTAGGACAACTTCCTTTCTAGACAAGTGCGACTCACCTGCTTCGAATTGTCGGATTCGGTGGTGGTCACGACCGGAGTGGTGGTGTCCCTCACGAGGAGTTACCATCCCGCCAGGAGACATGCGGGCGGTGAACGACACCTCGGATGTGGGACTTCGCTTCGATCTGAGCGAAGAGGCCTACTCGAAGCTCCGGCACGACATCGGCGCCGCGATATCGCGCGTCTGTCCCTCCTGGCTCGTCGACCGCCGCGACGATCTGGTGCAGGCCGCAATGATGCGGGTCATGGAAATTCACAGAAAAAGTGAGGGGAATCGAGAGCTCTCGACGTCTTATCTCTACAGAGTCGCCCACTCCGCTCTGGTCGACGAAATCCGGAGGATTCGAAGGCGCCGGGAGGTCGCCCTCGAGGTGGACGGCGGGAACGAGGGGCATGCCGTGGCCCATGAAAATCCCGAGCGAAGCGCCGCCGCCGAGGAGATCGGCCGCGGCATTCGAGAGTGCCTGTCGGCGATGAAACGGGAACGCCGGCTCGCGGTCGCGCTGCATCTACAGGGCCACAAGATTGCGGAAGCGGCAAGGCTCCTCGATTGCGGAGAGAAGCGCGCCGAGAACCTCGTGTATCGGGGACTCGACGACCTGCGCCGCTGTCTCGCCGCGAAAGGCTTCGAGCCATGAGACGGGAATGGGACGAAGCCCGGCTGCGGGAGGCGTTTCGCGCGCTTTCCGAGTCCGAGGGTGTGGGTGAGGGAGACGTGGATACGCTGAAGGTCTGGCAAGCGGTCGCCGGCGAGCTCAGCCCGGAAGAGCGGCTCGAGGTCATCGACAAAGTGGCTCTCGAGCCGGGTTACGCCGAAGCGTGGCGTCTGGCGACCGAGCTCTTCGAGGCGTCGGGCGGCTCGATTTCGAGCCCAGTCCCGGAGGCCCGCGGGGAAAGCCGGCGGGCCTGCGAGTGCACTCTTTCGTGGTCGCCCTACGTTCTGGCCGCGGCCGCGGTACTGGTCGTTGGCCTGCTCGGTGTCCTCGTGTCGCAGAGGACTCCGCCGGACGAGCCCGTCTATCGAGGGGGGGTCGTCGTCCCGCTCACCGGCGCCGAGGAGAGCCTGCCGCGGAACGATTTCCGGCTGAGATGGCAGGCCCCCGGAGGGCGCGCGATTCGACATCCGGGTGACGACCGAGGACCTTCGCATCCTCGACACCGCTTCGGATCTCTCGTCGCCGGAGTACGTGGTTCCCGCGGAGACGATTGGAAGAGCTTCCTCGCGGGCGCGAAGGTTCTCTGGCAGGTCGAAGCGACGCTCCCCGATGGAAGCGTGGTTCAGAGTGGAACGTTCATCACTGAAGTGAAATAGACCGAAGGAGAAAAGGAGATTCCAGCGCGTGCCCCGCGCGTGGTGACGGCGTCGAGCTGCATAGCCCTTCCACTTGCCACGGGTTGTCCGGCTCTGCGATGATCGCCGGGTCCGGGCCGCCAGAGCTCGAATGAAAACACGCGCCCCCGCACGCACCGCAAGGCTTGGATTCTGGCTCGCCTTCGGGATCGCCGCGGCGCTTCCCGGGCGAGGCGTCGGAAGACCTCAATCGCGTCGTCGAGGATTCCTGCGTCGTCTGTCACAACGACGCGACGCTCTCGGGAAACCTCTCGCTCGAGACCTTCGATGTCTCTCGCGCGTTCGAGCGCGCCGAGACCGCCGAGAAAATGATCGGCAAGCTCCGGGCCGGCATGATGCCCCCTCCCGACGTCCCGCGTCCGCCTGCGGAAACTCTTCTCGCGCTCGTCGCGGCGCTCGAGACCGTCGTGGACCAGGCGGCGGCGAAACACCCCACCCCCGGAGCTCGGCGATTTCAGAGACTCAACCGCGCCGAGTACGAACGGGTGGTCCGAGACCTTCTCGCGCTCGACATCGATGCGAGCCGGTGGCTTCCTCCCGACACCTACCTCGGCAGCTTCGACAACATGTCCGCGGCGCAGGGACTCTCGGCGACGCTCCTCGAAGCCTACATGAGGGCCGCGAGCGAGGTGAGCCGGCTCGCCGTCGGCAATCCGGCGGCGCGATCGACGAGCGTCAAGTACACGAATCCCATCGAGGTCTCGCAGCACGCGTGGGATCACATCGAGGGCGCGCCCTACGGAACGCGCGGTGGGCTCGTGGTCACCCACGACTTTCCGGCGGACGGTGAGTACGTTTTCTCGATCGAGACCCTTTTCGGCGACGGCACCGGCTTCGAGGATGTCGACATCTCGATCGACGGCGAAGGCGTCGCGCTGCTGGGACTTCCAAACGGCGGGTCCAAGGGCGTTCCGATCGAGACCGAGCCTGTCTTCGTGCGCGCGGGCCAGCACCGGATCGCCGCCGCCTTCGTTCGAACGATCGAAGGGCCTTACGACGACCGGTTGAGCCCGCATGCCTGGTCGTTCGTCGGGGGCGAGGACTCGCAGGACTGGGCGAACTACGGAATCACAGCGCTCCCGCACCTGAGCGAGCTCGTGATTACCGGGCCCGACAACCCCATCGGTGTGTCGATGACGTCGAGCCGCCAGAAGATCTTCCGCTGCACCCCGGCGTCATCGGACGAGGAGCGATCCTGCGCCGAGGACATCCTCTCGCGCGCTCGCGCGCGAGGCGTACCGGCGGCCGGTCACCGCCGAGGATCTCGAAGGGCCGATGTCCTTCTACGATCGAAGCGCCGCGAGCGAGGGCTTCGAGGCCGGCGTACGGACCGGCGCTCCAGGCGATCCTGGCGAGCCCGCATTTCCTCTTTCGGCTGGAAGAGACCCCCGAAGGCCAACACTCCGGGGAGAGCTATCGTTTGAGCGATCTCGATCTCGCTTCCCGGCTCTCGTTCTTCCTCTGGGACACGAGCCCGGACGACGCGCTCCTCGAGGCCGCTGCCGAGGGCCGGCTGTCGAATCCGGAAGTCCTGTCGCAGCAGGTCGAACGCATGCTCGCCGACCCTCGCTCCCGCGCGCTCGCCGCGCGCTTCGCGTCGCAGTGGCTCCGCCTCCAGGACGCGGAGGACAACCAGCCCGAGCCCTATCTCTATCCGGACTTCACCGGGCAGCTGCGCTTCGATCTCGTGCGCGAGACGGAGCTCTTCTTCGACAATCTCGTACGTGAGGATCGGAGCTTCCTCGAGCTTCTGACCGCGGACTACACGTTTCTCAATGAACGTCTGGCGCGCCACTACGGGATCCCGGGAATTTCGGGCGACCGGTTCCGCCGGGTCTCGTATCCCGATCGAACTCGACGCGGTGTGCTCGGACACGGGAGCGTCCTCCTCTCGACGTCGATGTCCGCCCGGACCTCCCCGGTGCTGCGCGGGAAGTGGGTCATGGAGGTGCTCATGGGAACGCCCCCTCCACCGCCGCCTCCCAACATCCCCGCGTTCGATGACACCGCGAGCGCTTCGGGAGGCCGACGCCTTACGACCCGGGAGCGGCTCGAGATGCACCGGGCGAATCCAACATGTCATTCGTGCCATCGCTTCATGGATCCCATCGGGCTCGCGCTCGATGGTTACGACGTCACCGGACGCGTGCGCACTCGGGAGAACGGAGTACCCCTCGATACGCGCGGCACCTTCTACGACGGCACCGACGTGAGCGCGCCGGACGAGCTCGTCGAGGCGCTCCTGAAGCGGCCGATCCCGCTCGTGCGGAACTTCACCGCAAACCTCCTCGCATACGCCACCGGACGGCGCATCGAATACTTCGACCAGCCCACGGTTCGGGCCATCGCGCGAGAAGCCGAAGCAAGCGATTACCGCATGTCTTCCTTCATCCTGGGCGTCGTGAAGAGCACTCCCTTCCAGATGGGCCAGAGCGCGAAGACCGACGAGGAGGAGTAGCGTCATGGCCGTCATCACCGGAAAGCATCTTTCGCGGCGCACCTTCCTCCGCGGCGCGGGCGTGAGCGTCGCGTTGCCATTCCTCGACGCCATGGTTCCCGCGGGGCGGGCGTGGGCGGAGACCGTGCGGGACGCGACGGGCTTCACCCGTCTCGTCTGCATCGAGGAGTCGATGGGAGTCGCGGGCTCGAGCGACTGGGGCGACTCGCAGCACCTCTTCGCTCCGGCCGGTCTCGGCCGCGACTTCGAATTCGGTCCCGCGAGCGAGTTGAAGCCGCTCGAAGCCTTCCGCGAGTACATGACCATCGTCAGCAACACGGACTGTCGAGCGGCGGAAGCCTTTCGCGCCGAGGAGATCGGAGGGGACCACGATCGGACGACGGCGGTTTTCCTGACTCAGGCCCATCCGAAACAGACCCAGGGCTCGGATGTCGAGCTGGGAATCTCGATCGATCAGATTCACGCGCAGCGCTTCGGGCGTGATACCGCTCTCCCCTCGCTGGAGCTCTGCATCGAGGGCATCGACCGCGGGGGCGGCTGCGCCTACAACTACCACTGCGTCTATACGACGTCTCTCGCGTGGGCCTCTTCGACCCGCCCACTTCCGGCGATTCGAGAGCCCCGGGTCGTCTTCGAGCGCCTCTTCGGCGCGGGCGACACTCCGGAAGAACGGGCGGCGCGGCGAGACACCGACCGCAGCCTCATCGATTGGATATCGACCGAGCTCTCGCGGCTGAAGCGCACGCTCTCCGCCGCGGACCGCGCGGCTTTGGACGAGTACACCGAGCACATTCGTGAGCTAGAGCGCCGCATTCAGCTCGTCGAGGCGCGAGCCGCCGATGGCGACGCGCGCCAGATGCCCGAGGCGCCCTCGGGCGTTCCCGAATCGTTCGCGGAGCACATGCAGCTCATGTTCGACCTTCAAGTGCTCGCGCTGCAAAGCGACCTGACGCGGGTCATCACCTTCAAGACCGGGTTCGATCAGTCCAATCGCGTTTTTCCCGAGAGCGGAACCACGAAGTCAATCCATGGCGCCTCTCACCACGGAAACGTTCCCGCGGACATACTCGACTTCAACAGGATCAACACGTACCGATTGAGCCAGCTCAACTACTTCCTTTCGAAAATGCGCGACACCGTCGATGGCGAGGCGTCGCTCCTGGACAAGACGGCGATCGTCTGGGGATCGGCGATGGCCGACGGTAACCTCCACAACCATCGCCGAGCGCCCCTCCTTCTCTTCGGCCGTGCCAACGGCGCTCTCGAGGGAGGTCTCCATCTCCGAGCCCCGGAGGGGACACCGATGGCGAACGTGTTCGTCAGCCTGATGCAGAAGATCGGACACGACGAGATGACGGCGTTCGGAGACAGCACGGGCGCGTTCCCCTTGGGACATATGGCATGAGCCTGCTTCTGAGTCTCGCGCTCGTCGTCACCGCGTCTCCTTCGACCGAAGCCCCGATCCTCGATGCCGCGCTCCGTGGAGATGCGGAAGCGGTCCGCTCGCTTCTCGAGCAGGGCGCCGATGTGGAATCGAAGACCCGCATCGGCAGCTATACCCCTCTCCATCTGGCCAGCCGAGGCGGACACGTTCCGGTAATAATGATGCTGCTCGACTTCGGGGCCGATCCGCGCGCTGTCACCACGACGAGCGGTGTCACCCCTTTGCACCTCGCGGCCGCCTCGACCGGAGCCGCGGAGGCCATCACGGCGCTTCTCGCCCGCGGGGCCGACCCGAATGCCCGCGAAACCTCGGCGGGCCAGACGCCCCTCATGTTCGCGGCCGGAACGAACGGCGCTTCGGCGATCCGCGAGCTCCTGAAGGGCGGCGCGGATCCCGCGCTGCGCACGAAAGAAGTCGACGTGCTCCGGAGCCTCGCTCTCGATCGGGAGGCGGAAGCCCGCTTTCGCGCGACGACCTCCGGAAAGGCGGAAGCCCAGGCCGAGCCCGGAGCGGATTTCGATGATGACGGTCCTTACACCGACGCGGGCCGCGCGGAGGCGGATCCGGAAGAGGTGCAAGCGGCGATTCGAGCGCAGCGCGAGTTCCTGCAGTCGGACTACGACGTCGGCGATGCGAATGCGCACTCGCTCGCACGGGTAAGGCCCGACTATCCCGGTGGTCCCGACGTCGCGCGTCCTCCCTTCCGCGAAGTTCTCGTCGGGAGAACCGGAGGCATGACGGCTCTCCTGCATGCGGCTCGTGAAGGTCACATCGAGGCGGCGGAAGCACTCCTCGAGGGAGATGCGAACGTCAACCAGCTGAGCGCGGATGGAACGAGTCCGCTTCTGATCGCCGCTCTCAACGGCCAGTTCGATCTGGCGTTGCTCCTCCTCGAGCGCGGCGCCGATCCCAACGCCGCCGCGGACACCGACGGGGTGACGCCGCTCTTCGCCGTTCTCCAGACGGAATGGGCCCCGAAATCGAACTATCCTCAGCCGCGCGCGCAGGACGAGCAGGCGTCCCGCTACCTGGACGTTCTGAAGGCGCTTCTCGACGCGGGCGCGGATCCGAACGTTCGGCTGAAAACCCATTTGTGGTACTGGGAGTACGGGCTCAACAAGATGGGCATCGACCTCACGGGGGCAACTCCGTTCTGGCGGGCCGCCTTCGCACAAGACCTTCCCGCGATGAAGCTTCTCGTGGCGCACGGCGCGGATCCGAACCTCCCGACGACGTGGCCCGAAGTCGGGATGAGAGAGCACCGGCAGGAGGACGGCCGGCAGCAGGAGGATTCCGCGTTGCCTTTCATCCCGGAGGGCGCGCCGAACGCCTATCCAATCCACGCCGCAGCGGGCGGGGGCTACCTCGGTCTCGGCGCCTTCAGCGTGCGGAACGTTCCTGACCAGTTCCTCCCCGCCGTGAAGTACCTCGTCGAGGAGCAGGGAGCCGATGTGAACCTTTCCGACTCCTGGGGCTATCGACCGCTGCACTACGCGGCGTCCCGGGGCGACAACGAGCTCATCCAATATCTCGTCGCGAAAGGCGGGGACGTGAAAGCGATCACGCGCCTGGGCCAGTCGACGGCGGACATGGCGCGCGGCGGCCGCGCGGGTTTCTTCACGCGGGTGGAGTATCCCGAAACGGTCTCGCTCCTGACGGATCTCGGCTCGACGCTCGAGTGCCTGCACACGCACTTTCTCGACACCGGCGACTTCTGCAAGGGAGCCGGCGTCGGCGATCCCTGGGCGCCCCCGAACTCGCGACATGAGGAGAAGAAATGAAACGGACCGTTCTGGCGCTCGCGGTATCCACGCTCGTGGCTCTCGCCGGCTGTGTCGCTGAGAACCGCGCCGCGCCGCCCGCCGACACGGACGTCGTCGCGAAGAAGGGCGGCGACGACCGGACCGGTCCCTACGATGTCGTCGAGGGCTGGTGGAAGCCGGCGCCGAATCACGACGAAGAGTGGTCGTGGGGTCAGGTAGCGGGTGTCGCGGTCGATACGCCAAACCGCGTCATCGTGGTGACTCGAGGAGACTGGCCCAAAGACCGATCGCAGCCTCGGGAGGACCGGCTCCGGCGGACGAACTTCATCGTCGTCGCCGACGGAAACGGGACCATCGTGGAGCAGTGGACCCAGTGGGACTCGATCCTGACACTTCCGCACCAGGCTTACATCAGCCCTTATGACCCGGACCGCCACGTCTGGGTCATCGACAGCGGCGGCGGTGAAGGCCACATGCAGGTCTTGAAGTTCTCGAACGACGGGAAGACGGTCGTGATGCAGCTCGGAGAGAAGGACCATCCCAAGACGCGAGAGGAAGCCCGCGCGAACCCGAAGCCAGCACCGACGACCTATGGTTGGCCCTCGAAGCTCGCGTTTCTCCCCGACGGGAGCTTTCTCCTGGCCGACGGATACTGGAACTCGCGCATCATCCATTACACCGCGGACGGCAAGCACGTGTCGGAGTTCGGCGCTCTCGGCGACGGCCCGGGCGAGTTCGACCTCCTTCACGGTCTCGCCGTCGACGAAGATCGAATCTACGTCGGCGATCGCCAGAACCGCCGCATCCAGGTCTTCTCCCGCGAGGGAAAATTCCTCGAGGAATGGCCCGACATCTTCGACCCCGTCGAGATCTGGGTCGACGAGCGGCATGCCGTCTGGGTGCTGGACGCGAGCCTGAACCGGGTCTCGAAGTACAGCCGCGACGGTGCGCTCCTGTATCACTGGGGCACCTACGCCCAGGCGGGCACGATGGGTCGAGACACCTGGCCGGGGGACTCTCGCTTCCTCATCAGCTCGACGTGGACGAGAACGGAACGCTCTACGTCGCGTCCTACAGCGGCGGCTGGGTGGACAAGTTCGTGCCGAAACCGGATGCCGAGCCGGAGATGCTGATCGGCAAACGGTTGCTGCTGACCCGCTAGTCGAAGCCGATCTCGAGGCTCGTCGTTCCCATTGTTCGCTCGAATGCGTACACTGGCGCCGCACGGAGGTGTTCTCTTGACGGACGTAGCGGCGCGGCGGCGTTTTCTGGCGGCGTTTGCCGGTTCGAGTCTCCTGCCCGGAGTGCTCTGGGCCCGGTTTCAGGAATCCGGCGCATCCGAAGTCACCGAGATGATGCTCGCCGATGCGGCGCGGGTCGCGGGACTCGATTTCACCGCCGAGGAACGGCGCGAAATGGTCGCGACCGTGAACAAGAACCTCGTCAACTACGAGAAGACGCGCGCGGTTTCGCTTCCCTTCACCGTCGTGCCGCCGCTCTACTTCAACCCCGTCGTGCCGGGAACGTCTCCCGTGAATCCCCGGAGGTCTCTGCTCAAGAGCTCCGGTCCGCGAGTGTCTCGGCCGAACGACCTCGACGAGATCGCTTTCTGGCCGGTTACCCAACTCGCCGCGCTCATCGAGTCGCGCCAGGTGAGCTCGCGTGAGCTCACGGCGCTCTATCTCGAACGGCTGAACCGTTACGACCCGCGCCTCCACTGCGTCATCACGCTCACCGAGGATTTGGCTTTAGAGCAGGCGCGCCGCGCCGACGAAGAGATCGCCGCGGGTCGTTATCGGGGAGCGCTCCACGGGATCCCCTGGGGCGCCAAGGACCTCATCGCCAAACGCGGTTACAAGACCACCGGCGGCTCGGAAGCATTTCGCGATCAGGTCATCGACATGGACGCGACGGTCGTGACCCGACTCGAGGAGGCGGGTGCCGTGCTCGTCGCGAAGCTCAGCACGGGCGAGCTCGCGCGGGGCGATCGCTGGTTCGGCGGCCGCACGCGAAATCCGTGGAACCCCGAAGAAGGGTCGGGCGGCTCCTCGGCCGGACCGGGATCGGCAACGGCAGCGGGCCTCGTCGGTTTCTCGCTCGGCACCGAGACACTGGGATCCATCCTGGGGCCGTCCCGCACCTGCGGCGTCACGGGACTTCGTCCGACGTACGGACGCGTGAGCCGGCATGGGGTGATGCCAGCCGCGTGGAGCCTCGACAAGGTCGGGCCCATCTGCCGGAGCGCCGAGGACTGTGCACTGGTGCTGAACGGCATTGCGGGTCCGGACGGGTGGGATCTGTCGCTCGCCGACAAACCCTACGACTGGGATCCGGATCTCGACGTGACGAAGCTCCGCGTGGGTTATCTCGCGGAGGCCTTCGCGGAGGAGCGGACGAACGAGGCCGCGTCCAAGGAGAACGACGACCGGGCGCTCGCTGACCTGCGCTCTCTCGGCATCGAGCTCGTGCCGGTCTCACTCCCCGACCTCGCCGACATGGAGGCGCTCATGATGCTGCTCGTGGAGGAAGGCGCCGTCCTCGACGAGCTCACCCGAAGCGGCCGGGACGAGCTTCTCATCCAGGATCGAGAAGACCCCGAGGCGATGCTTCTTCGCGCCCATCGTCTCGTCCCTGGCGTCGAGTACTTTCAGATGAGCCGGGTCCGCATGCGTCTGATGGAGGAAATGGCGCGTGTTTTCGAAAAAGTAGACGCCTACGCGGCTCCCTTTTTCACTCCCCAGGGAGACCGGAATCTACGCGCCGCGAACTCGACCGGCCATCCCGGCGTCGCGGTTCCCACGGGCTTCAACGACAAGGGAATGCCGACGTCGATGCATCTGGTGGGGAATCTGTACGGTGAATCCCAGCTCCTGGCGCTCGCGAAGGCCTATCAGGAGAAGACGTCGCATCATAAGCGCCATCCCGAGCTCGGTTAGAGCCTCAGAAACTTAAGGATTCCGGCGCCAAGAAGGTGGTCCGGCGCGGGATCGAGAACAAATAGGCGAGGAGGCTTGTTCCCGTGGGACGATTCATGTTCCCATGGCGCAACATGCGGACGACGAGATCATGACGCCCTGTCCCTGCGGATCGGAAGAGACGTTTTCGAAGTGCTGCGGGCGCTTCATCGAGGGCGGCGAGAGCGCGCCCACGGCCGAAGCGTTGATGCGCTCCCGCTATACGGCTTTTACTCTCGCGCGCATCGACTACGTGACCGCCACGCACGACCCGGAGACCCGAGAGGAACAAAATCCCGAAGAGGCTCGGAAGTGGGCGGAGAGCTCCGAGTGGCTGGGTCTTCAGATCCATTCGACGGAAAACGGCGGTCCCGAAGATGACGAAGGCACGGTCGAGTTCGAGGCCCGGTATCGATCCGACGGCGTCGAGCACGAGCACCGCGAGCTCAGCACTTTCGTCAAGCGGGACGGCATCTGGTACTTCTCGGACGGACGGGTCCTCGGTCCGCGGACCGTTCGGCACGAGGGCCCCAAGATCGGCCGCAACGATCCCTGTCCGTGCGGAAGCGGCAAGAAATACAAGAAGTGCTGCGGCCGCGCCTGAGTCGCAAGGCCGGCCCCACGGAGCTCAGACGGTCTTCTCGACCTCGACCCTCGCGTCGTAGAAGGAGCCGCCGCCGCCCAGATCGCTCAGGCCGTCGGGAGTGAGAGCGTTCGCCGACGAGCCTCCGGGCAGGAGCGAGGCCCAGAAACCGTGCGGCATGGTGACCACACCTTCGAGGGTGGCGTCATTCACCGAGGCCTTGATCTCGATAGACCCTCGGTCGTTTTCGACGCGCACTTCGTCACCGTCCTCGATGCCGCGCGCGGCGGCATCCTTGGGATGGATTTGCAGGCGGGGCTCTCCGGAGGCCCTGAGATGACGGGGTTGGTTCGCGTGGCTCGAGTTCAGGAAATAGCGATTCGACTTCATGCTCATGAAGGTGAGCGGATATCGTTTCCGGTCGGACGGATCGCCTCCGGGCTCGTCGAACCGCGGAAGCGGATCCATTCCGATGGCCTCGAGCCGCTCCGCATAGAGCTCGCATTTTCCCGAAGGAGTCGGAAAGCCGCCCTGGGCGAACGGAAGAAACGGCCGCGGCAAATCGAGAGGCGCCCATCCCTCCCGGCGAAGCCTCTGGTAGGTGATGCCCTTCAGGTAGGGATGACTACTGTTCAGAGCTTGCTCGACGAGCTCCTCGTCGGAGACATGAAGGTACGGCTCGTCGAGTCCCAATCGGCGGGCCAGACGTCGAAAGAACTCCGTGTTCGGAAGCGCTTCGCCGACTGGCTCCACGGCGGGCAGGTTCAGAGTCAGATAGGGGCTGCCCCAGGGTGTCACCAGGTCGAGATATTCCGCCTGTGTCGCCGCGGGAAATACATAGTCTGCGAAGCGGGCGGTGTCCGTCACGAAGTGATCGAGAACGACCGTCAGCAGATCCTCCCGCTTCAAGCCCTGGCGAACGAGGTTCTGATTCTGCGCGATGGTTCCCGGATTGCTGTTGTAGACGATGAGCGCCTTGATGGGAGGATCCATCGCTTGATCGGTGAGCGCGTTTCCGAGCTGCACCATGTTCACGGATCGCGTCTTCGGATCCTCCAGCTCCGGCATCATCAGAGAGCCGAGAGCCATCGCCTCGTGGAACCAACCCGCCGTGAACTGGAGGAGACCGCCTCCTTCGTCCCGCCACGCACCGACGAGCGCCGGAAGACAGGCGATGCTCCGATACATCATCGCCCCGTTCGAGTGTTTCTCCATGGCAATCTGCGTCCGGATCAGAGCGGGCCGCGTCGTCGCGTAGGCTTTCGCGAGGTCGATGATTTCTTGCGCCGGGAGCCCGGTAAGCTCGGAGGCCCGTTCGGGGGAATAGTCCCGGAGCCGTTCCTGGAGCCGCTCGAAACCGATCGTGTACTTCTCGATGTACTCCTTGTCGTGAAGCCCTTCTCGCACGATCACGTGCATCAGGCCGAGGGCGAGTGCGGCGTCGGTTCCGGGGCGCGGCCGCAGGTGCCAGTCGGCTCTCTCGGCGGTCGGAGTTCTCAGCGGGTCGACGACCACGAGGCGCGCCCCTCGACGCCGCGCCTCCTCGACATGCGGCCAGCCGTGGGGGTTGGTCACGACAGGATTCGAGCCCCAGATAACAATGATGCGGCTCTTCTGGATATCCTCAGGAAGGATCCCGGTGCTGGTGCCCAGGGTTACGGTCAAGCCCGCGTGCGCCGTGGCGCCGCAAATGTCTCGTTCGAGCCGCGTCGCCCCGAGACGAGCGAAGAAGCGGCGATCCAGGGACTTCCCCTGGACGATCCCCTCGGTTCCCATATAGCTGTACGGGAGGATTGCCGTGCCTCCGTGTTCGTCGAGGATCCTCTTCAACCGTGACGCGACATCGTCGAGCGCTTCGTCCCAGCCGACTCGCTCGAACCGGGCCTCACCCTTCGGACCCACTCGACGCAGGGGATGCACGAGCCGATCGGGGTTGTACAGGACGTCGGTGAGAAAGCCGTCCATCTTTTCGCAGAGCGAGCCGCGGGTCAGCGGATGGTCGGCGTCCCCCCGAAGATCCGACCGCACGGCCGTTTTCCGTCGTGACGATCCAGGAGCAGGTATCCGGGCAATCGTGCATGCAGGCGCCGCGCACTTCGGCATTTCTAGCTTCGCTCGTCG
This sequence comes from uncultured Acidobacteriota bacterium, assembly GCA_963820855.1. Taxonomy (GTDB): domain Bacteria; phylum Acidobacteriota; class Vicinamibacteria; order Marinacidobacterales; family SMYC01; genus DAISKN01. The sequence continues at coordinate 55,651 of CAWGBY010000021.1, read as the reverse complement.
GGATCGCTTCCGACCCGAGCAGAGCGGTGGCACCGGCTGCGCTCGTGTGGATGAATTCCCTGCGCGAGAGACGACGTATCCGGCTTGAAGGCATGGCCGAGTCCCTCCGTTCGAGACTTCAGGAAGCGTAGCAGCAGACGATCTCGTTTCCAATCGGCGGAAGGAGGGGAGCGGCGGCGGCTCGTGATAGCATCGCGCGCCGGCCATGGCCAAAGCCGTTACCCTCATTCTGGGCGCGATGCCGTCGGAGGTCACCTCCATCGTTCCCGCGCTTGTCCTCGAGAAGCGATGGTGAGCTCGAGGGGTATCCCTTCCACCGAGGCAAGCTCGGCGCACGCGCCGTGATCGTCGCCGTCACCGGCGTCGGCATCACGAACGCGGCGATGACTTCGGCGCTCTTCCTCCACCGCTTCCGACCCTCCGAGCTCATCTTTACCGGCTCCGGTGCGCGCCTCAATCCGGAAGTTCGAACCGGAGACGTCATCATTTCGAAGAAGACATCGCATCACAACGCCGGGAATTGGACCGAGTCCGGGATGATCTACCGCAAGGTCCGCGGTCCGCTCGCGGGACAAATGACGCCTTATGAGTACTCCGCGGACGCCGCTCTCCTGAGCCTCGCTCGATCGGCGATTCGCACCTTTCCCAAAAACCAGGTGACCGCGAACGGCCACACCTACCAGCCGCTCGTGAGGACCGGGAGAGTCTGTTCCGGGGACGTCTTCGGATTGACGAAGCAGAAGATCGACGACATCCGGCGAAAGCTCGGATGCGATCTCATCGAGATGGAAGGCTCCGCCGCCGCGCAAGTATGCTGGCAGCTCGGCGTGCCCCACCTCGTGATCCGGAGCGGCAGCAACCTCGCGCAGCCGAACCCGGGAAAAGACTACCGGCGCCTGGGGCAGATCGCGGCGCATCAGGCGGCGCGGTTCACGATGCATTTCGTCCGGAGCCTCGCCAGCCGGTGAAGCTCTTCGTCAAGGGAGACTGGGAAGGCTTCTTCTCCATCTTCATCAACCACCTGGTCCAGTTCCTGATCCTGGTGGCGCTCTGCCAGGACGTGCTCGGCTTTTCGCCAGAGCTCGTGTACGGGCGCATTCTACCTGGCGTCGCGATCTCGTTTCTCATCGGAAACCTCTTCTACGCGTGGCAGGCTCTTCGGCTCGCGAAGGCCGAGAATCGCGACGACGTCTGCGCTCTCCCCTATGGGATCAACACTCCGAGTCTCATCGCCTTCGTGTTTCTCGTGATGCTGCCCGCGAAGCAAATCGCGATGGCCCAGGGCGTTCCGGATCCCGAGCGGGTCGCCTGGCAGGCGGGTCTTCTGGCGACTCTCGCGGCGGGAGTCATCGAGATCGTGACCGCGTTCGTCGCCCGGCGGATTCTCGACGTTACGCCGCGCGCGGCCATGCTGGCAACGCTCTCGGGAATCGGGATGGGCTTTCTCGCTCTGGGGTTCGTGTTTCAGACCTACGCACGGCCCATCGTCGGGTTGACGACGCTCTTCGCGGTATTCATCCTCTTCTTCGGTCGCCGTCAGGTCGCGTGGCAGCTGCCGGGAAGTCTCTGTGTCCTGGTCCTCGGCGGCGTGCTTTCCTGGATGACGGGACTCGCGCCGATCGGAGGGGACCCTTTCGGGCCTTTCGGGTTCTACTTCCCGAAGAGCGCGTTCGGGGAGACCTGGGCAGCGATCGAGGGAGGCCACCTCTTTCCGTACCTTTCGATCATCGTTCCCATGGGACTTCTGAGCGCCATCTCTTCGCTCCAGAATCTGGAGTCCGCCGCCGCGGCGGGCGACACGTTTCAGCCGAAGCCGAGTCTCGTCGCGAACGGTCTCGGTACGGTGGGGGCCGCTCTCTTCGGGTCCCCGTTTCCGACGTCGATCTACATCGGACAGCCCGCGTTGAAACGCGTGGGCGCCCGCGCCGGCTATTCGGCCCTCAACGGGTTGGCGGTTGCGCTCATGTGCCTCTCCGGCACCTTCGCGCTCGTGGCCTGGGCGGTGCCGCCGGATGCCGGCATCGCCATCATCGTCTGGATCGGAATCATCATCACCGCGCAGGCCTTCGAAGTCACGGAGCCGCGGCACATGGCCGCGGTCGCTGTCGGCATGGTGCCCGCCCTCGTGGCCTGGGCGACGCTCGTCGCCAAGACCGCGCTGCGCTCCGCCGGGTTCGGGACCGCATCCGGTATGGCGCTCTCGCCGGCGCTGGTGGAAGCCGCGCAGGCGAACAACTTTTTCATCGACGGCGGATTCGCGCTCGAGCAGGGATTCATCTACTCGGCGATGATCCTCTCCGCCATGACGGTGCTGATCATCGAAGGTCGATTCGCCGCCGCGGCGGTCTGGAGCCTTTCAGCCGCGGTTCTCTCGCTCCTCGGCTTGATGCACTCCTGGCAGTTCACGCCAGGCGACACCGTGGTCCACATACCGCTCCTCGAAGCGCTCGTGAACGGACGTCCGGCAGCTCTGGTCCCGGCCTGGGACTACGGCGTTGCGTACCTGCTCGTCGGCGCGCTGCTCCTTATCGCTCGCTGGGCGACTCGGCCTTCGAGCTCGTAACCAGCGACGCCCTATTGCATTCCCATAGGAATCGAGCTAGATTCCTATGGGAGAGCCATATGACGAGCGGCGAGCGCAATTCGGTCTGGCAGGGGACGCTGAGCCTGATGGTGCTGCGGACGCTCTTGACCATGGGTACGCAGCATGGCTACGGCATCGCGCGCCGCATCGAGCAGACCAGCGCCGGCCGGCTCTCCATCAATTACGGCACTCTCTATCCCGCCCTCCTGAAGCTCGAGCAGGAGGGACTCATCGCGTCGGAATGGGGCGTCTCCGACAACAACCGCCGGGCCAAATTCTATCGACTGACGAAGGCAGGCCGGCGCCGGATCGAGCGCGACACGAAACAGTGGGAGGAGACCTCCGAGATCATGGCGCGGTTCCTCACTGGCAGCGGAGAGGCGACGTGAGGACCTTGCGCGCCTGGCTCGTCCGCGTCCGGAATCTTTTTGGATCCGCCGGCTCCGAACGAGAGCTCGAAGCCGAGCTCGAAAGCCATCTGCAGCTTCACATGGACGACAACATCCGCGCGGGAATGGATCCCGCCGAGGCGCGCCGGAACGCCGTCCTCGCGCTCGGAGGCATCGAGCGCGTGCGGGAAGAGTACCGCGATCGCCGCGGGGTTCCGGCGATCGATTCTCTCCTGCGCGATCTGCGCTATGGGGTGCGCACGCTCATCAAGAATCCGGGCTTCACCCTCGCCGGGATCGCCATTCTCGGGCTTGGCATCGGCGTGAACTCCGCGATCTTCACGGTGGTCAACGCCGTCGTTCTCAAGCCCCTTCCCTTCGCCGAAGCGGATCGGATCATGAGCGTCTGGCACACACCGCCGCCGCATCTTTTCAACTCCCCTACGTTTCCCTTGTCCCCTGCGAACTTCATCGACTGGGAGGAACAGAACCAGGTCTTCGAGCGCATGGCGATTTACCGCATCGGGCGCCGGACACTGACCGGGCAGGGTGAGCCGGATGCGGTGAGCACCGCTCGTGCGTCGGCGGATTTTCTCCCCATTCTCGGAGTGTCTCCGAGCCTCGGGCGCGGCTTCACGCGAGAGGAAGACCGGGAGGGCGGCCCGAGAACCGTGCTCTTGAGCGAAGGGATCTGGCGATCTCGATTCGGCGCGGATCCGTCCGTGCTCGGGAGAGTCGTTCTGCTCAACAGCATGCCCCACACGGTGATCGGTGTGGTGCCGAGGCCGCCGGGATTCATCGACGACGTTCAGTTGTGGATCCCGCTCGGCTGGAGCGCCGAGGAGCGCGCGATCCGCAACAATCACAACTACCGGGGGATCGCGAAGCTCAAGGCGGGCGTCGACAGGGAGCGCGCGCAGGCCGACATGGACGCCATCTCGAAGCGGCTCGAAGAACAGTATCCCGAAGACAACAAAGGTTGGGGTGCGCTGGTCGTGCCCCTCCAGGACGATCTCGTGGGCGATGCGCGTCTCTCGCTTCTCATGCTCCTCGGCGCGGTCGCCCTGGTTCTGCTGATCGCCTGCGCCAACCTCGCCAATTTGATGCTCGCGCGCACCTACGGCCGCGCGAAGGAGATCGCCTTGCGCGCCGCGCTCGGCGCGAGCCGCACTCGCCTGATGCAGCAGACGCTCGCGGAAGGTCTCCTCCTCGGAGCCGGCGGCGGGGCGTTCGGGCTCCTCGCGGCCGTCTTCGGTGTGGACGCTCTCGTCGCCGTCTTCGGGCCGGCCTTGCCGCGCGCGGGGGAAATCGCTCTCGATGTGAGGGTCCTCGGTTTCACCGCGGCGATTGCGGTCTCGACGGGACTTCTCGCCGCTTTCGTGCCGGCGTGGCAGATCGCGCGGCGCGATGCCAACGAAACGTTGAAGCAGGGCTCGGCCCGGGGGAACTCCTCGAAAGGCGACGGGCGCGTCCGGAAGCTCCTGGTCGCTTCGGAGGTCGCGCTCGCCATCATGCTTCTCGTCGGAGCGGGCTTGCTCCTCCGCAGCCTCGCCGGATTGCGCGCCGTCGATCCGGGATTCGACGTGAATCGAGTGCTGACCGCGACCATTGAGATACCGCAGGCCAAATACCCGACGCCCGAAGAGAGGATCCGTTTCTTCGACCGCGTCTTGGAGGGTATCCGTGCCCTTCCTCTCGTCGAGTCGGCGGCCCTCATCGACAACCTGCCCCTCTCGGGCGGCTCCTCGCAGTACGTGGCGGTCGAAGGCGCACCGCCCGTCCCCGAATCCGAGCTGCCGGTAGTGGCGGTGCGCGTGGCTTCCCCCGGATACTTCGAGACCGCTCGCATCCCGCTTCGCGAGGGCCGCGACTTCGCGGATACGGAGGGACTCGACCGTCCACGGGTAGCTCTCGTCTCCAAGGGGACGGCCGCTCGTTTCTGGCCCGGCGAGAGCCCGATCGGAAAGCGCTTGACGTTGAGCCTCATGTCGGATGAGCCGCGTGAGGTGATCGGGGTCGTGGGCGAGGTCAAGACCGACCGGCTCGACGAGCGAGAGCCCGAAACTGCCATTTACCTTCCATTAGCGCAAGTGGGCTTCGGCGGAATGACGCTGGTGTTGCGGACTGCGATCGAGCCCGAGAGCCTGACCCGGGCAATGGTTGGCACCGTTCGGACTCTCGATCCCGAACAGCCGGTACTCGACATCATGACGATGGAGAGCGTGGTTGAGGACTCGCTGGGCCAGCGGCGGTTCGCGATGCTCCTCCTTTCGGCGTTCGCGGCTCTCGCGCTCGTGCTCGCATCGGTCGGTATCTACAGCGTGCTCGCTTACGCTGTGCGCCAGCGCGTGCGCGAGATCGGCATCTGCATGGCGCTGGGAGCGCCCTCGAGCGGCGTCCTCAAGATGATCGTGGTCGAGGGGTTGAAGCCGACGCTCGTCGGCGTTGGACTGGGGCTTCTCGGCGCCGCCTGGTTGGTGCAGGTCCTGGCGACGCTCCTCTTCGGGATCACCGCACGCGACCCTGCCACGTTCACCGCCGTCACGGCCATCGTGATCGTCGTGGGTCTCGTCGCCATGCTCGTCCCCGCATACCGGGCCACCCGCATCGATCCGATTGCCACCCTGCGCTCCGAGTAGAGCGCTGCGCGCTCAGAGGAGGCGCGCCTTCTCCTCTTTGGAAAGAAACGCGGTGGCAACGGCGTTTCGCTGCGCCTTCTGGACGTCGCGCTCGTTGAGCCCCGCCGCCTCGGCGGCGAGCGTGAGCTCGTGGGCGAGATCGATTCCGCTGACCGACGGATCGTCGGTATTGATCGAGGCCAGAATCCCCCGATCGAGAAAGCGGCGCAGCGGGTGAGTCTCGTAACTCCTGACGGTGCAAGTCTGGACGTTGCTCGTGAGACAAGACTCGATTCCGATCCCGTGCTCAGCGATGTAGTCGAGAAGCGCAGGATCGTCGATGGCGCGCACGGCGTGGCCGAGCCGTTCCGCGCCGAGATCGCGGATGGCCTGCCAGACGCTTTCGGCCCCCGCCGCTTCCCCCGCGTGCACGGTGATGCGAAACCCGGCATCGCGGCCTCGCCGAAAATGGGAAACGAAGAGCTCTCCCGGCCAGCCGTCCTCGTCGCCCGCGAGGTCGAGCGCCGTGATGTGCTCCCGGTGTGCGAGGAGCGCCTCGAGCTCGACCGTGGCCGCTTCCGGCCCGAAGGTCCGGCTCAGGATGCCGATGAGCTTCACGGAGATTGGGTGCGTGCGCCTGCCTTCCGACGCTCCTTCGACGACCGCACCCACCACGCTCTCCGGGCTCAACCCATGCGCGCGCGCCATGAAGAAAGGGCTGAATCGAAGCTCGACGTGCTGAATCCCCTCGTCGTGCGCGTCCTCGACGTTCTCGCGAGCGACCCGGCGGCAGGCATCGTCGTCGCCCAGGACGCTCGCCATGAGCTCGACCTTCGCGATGAACGCGCGAAGGTCCGGCTCCCGATCCCGGATCTGAAGATGAGGGCGCAAGCCTTCGAGGTCGTCGGCGGGAAGCCTCACCCGATGCTTGCGGGCGAGATCGAGCACCGTCGTGAGACGCAGATTCCCATCGAGATGGCGATGCAGGTCGACCGTGGGAAGCATTCCGGAACCGAGCGAGCGCGGCGCTCAGCGAGAGACGCCGCGCTCACCGCGGTTCAATTTGTCGCGACAGGCTACATCGCCTTCGGGAAGCTTCCGACCCTGGTGGTGGTTACGTCCCCGTTCGCGTGCGTGAACTGGTACTGGCTCTGATAGAAGTCGGGGCGCTTTTTCATCTTCAACTCGATCTCGATGACCTCGCCCGGCATGAACCGTTCCCGGTGCGTCCGTGAGCCGGTTCCGACCTCGTTTCCCTGCTTGTCGTACCAGAGCTCGGTCACCGTCAGTCCCGTTATCCAGTCCTTCGACACGTTGCGAACACTGATCGTGGTGAGCACCTCGTCGCCGGCGACCCTCGAGTTCGGCGCGAGAATTTGAACCTTGGCGGAGCCGCGCAGCTCTTTCGGCACGTAGTTCGGTTCGTCGCCGGCCGGTGGCTTGCTCGCGGCCGCGCTGGGTTTGTCGGCGGCATCCGTCACGGCACCGGAGGATTCCGCGGGACGTCTGCCGGCGGTGGAGGCGGCGGCCGCCGCGGCCTTGGCCTCCTCCGTCGCGCCCTCGATGTTGACGATGACCCAACGCGCCGGCTCGACGCGATCGCTCTCCGGCTCGGAGAGGTCGTACTTCCGAAGCTGGACTTTGAAGGGCAGCTCCGCGCCATCCGGTGGCTTGAGGTTGAGCAGCATGTCCGTAACCGCGATCGCTCCGTGGAGCGTCCCGAGGTCCAACTGGCGCATGACGGACTTCGACGCAATCCCGCTTTCCCGGTCCACCGTCCGTTTGAGCTCCTGAAACGCGCTTTCCTGCTCGTTGCGGGCGGCGAGCATCGTTTCCCACTCTTGCTGGATCGGCGCCAGCTTGCCACTGAACTTATACTCGGGATCGTCGCGAAGCTTCGGGATGATCTCCTCGAGCGCGTCCTTGTTGTCCTTGAAATATTTGTCGCGCGCCTCCTGACTCGCCTTCCGTTCCGCCTGGGCCGTCTCGAACTTCGCGACGAGCTCGGGAAGCGTGAACGGTTCTGTCGTGCGGGAGGTGACCTCGACGACTTTCCACGATTCTATCTTCCCCGGAGGGCCGACAGCAGACATCGAGGCAACCGTCCCCGTGTCGTCGCTCTGCGCGGCGCGGAAAAATTGTTCAACGGTGGATTGCTCCGGGCTGCCGCAGGCCGCCCAGAGAGAAGTCACGAAAGCACCCAGGACCAATGCTTTGAATCTAGTCATCAGATCCTCCTTCCGGAAGAGACGGACTCGCACCCTGCGGATTGGGATACTATCACCGACCCGGCAACGGCGCGAGACGCTTACCGCCGCTGAAAAGCCACCCGGGAGGCCTTCGGCTACGAAGCCCTGCGAGCGGACGCGGCCTCCGAGCGCCCGGTTTGACAGAAAGGACGCGAGTTTCTAACATCAAGGAAGAGCACAACATCATGAATGGTCTCGACGTGCGGACGGCACGCCGTCTCATCCTTTTCGTCGCTGGCGTCTACATCCTGCTCGCGGGGGCTATCGAGCTTTCGAAGCTCGCCGGGGTCATGGACACCATCACCGCCACCGAGCTCACCCGCGACCTCACGACCCTCGGAAGCCTGGTGGTCGGGACGGTGATCGGGTTCTACCTCGCCTCCCGCCAGCGGCAGACCTAGAGCGCCCGGTAGCGAAACGACTTCAGGTTCCAGCCGAGGTCCAGGTCCACTCGCAGCCGGGCGAGCTTCTGCGACAATCGCGCGAGATCCGCGTGCGTCCGCAGCGCTTCGCCGAGCTTACCCTTCATCCCGGAGGCGGATTCGAGCACTCGTTCGAGCGTTTTGTGCTCCCCGAGAAGCCGCGCCGCGGTCTTGGCTCCCACGCCGGGCACACCCGGGATGTGAGTCGTGCTGCTGCCCGCGAGGGCCCACAAGTCGATGAGCTCCTCGGGTCCGACGTCGAACTTCTCCCGAACGTAGCGTGCGTCGAGAGGCCGCTTCTGGAAGTGATCGCGAACCGTGACGCGCTCCGAGATGAGCTGGCAGAAGGCGGTATCGGTCGAGAGGATGACGACGTCGCCGTCATGGACCGCCACTCCGGACGCGAGCGTCGCGACGACGTCATCCGCCTCCACTCCGGGCTTGCTCACGGAGGACACTCCGAGCTTCGAGAACGCCTCCGGGTAGCGATCGAGCCCGAGGCGCAGCTCCTCGGGCATCGGCTTTCTTCCGGCCTTGTACTCCGGGTAGAGCTCGTGGCGGAAAGTCGGCTCCTGCTCCGTCGAAGACGACGACCGCATGCGTCGGTGAAGCCTCGAGGAGGGCTCGGCGCAAGGACTGCACGGTCGCGGCGAGGGCGGCATCGAAATGAAGGGAGCCCTCGGCTTCCGGCGTCGCCGCATACACGCGGCGAATGAGGTTCAAGCCGTCGACGATGAGAAAGACGATTCTCACGACGGATCATTCTACGGTTTTCTCCTCCGGCTATTGCAAAACGCGGGAGGGCGGCTATCATCGCGTCGCTTCACAAACCGAGGGAGGTCCATGGTGCATCGCTCGCTCCTCGCGCTCACGGTAATCATCGCCGCGGCGAGCTTCGCCGAAGGAGAGGCTCCGCTCTACATCGAGGGAGGAACGCTCATCGACGGTTCGGGGGCCGCGCCCCGCGCCAACCCCGGAATCCTTCTGAGAGACGGTGTCATCGAGTCCGTCGGGGAGAAACCGCCGGCCGGCGTCGCGCGAATCTCGGCCGAGGGGCAATGGATCCTTCCGGGGATGTTCGACCTCCACGCGCACATCACCTTCAAGCTCGCGGGCGCGCGCGACCTCGAAGACGACGTCGTGAATGCCTTGCGCTCCGAGCGGTTTCTCGAGGCATACCAGAGAATCGGAGTCACGACCGTGCAGAGACGTCGCCTCCCGCTACCACGTCGGCTACTCCCTGAAACGGGCGCAGCGCGAGGGACTCGCGGGAGGGGCGCGGTTCTACGTCTCCGGTCCGCTCATCACGACCACCGCCGGGCACGCGACGGAGTTCCAGCCGCTCGCGCCCCCGGTCTTCGCCGTCGAGGCGGACGGTCCCTGGGAGTTCCGAAAGCGGGTTCGCGAGGCGGTGAAGCTCGGAGTCGATCTCATCAAGCTCACGCCGCCCTACACGCCGCGAGGAGCTCGCGGCGGTGGTCGACGAAGCGCACTACTGGAAGCTTCGCGTGACCGCGCACGTGGGCGGCGCCCAGGACCTCCACCAGGTCTCGGGCCGGCTCGCGGTCGAGGCCGGCGTCGATAGTGTCGAGCACCTCTACCCCTACGGCGGAGCCGAGGTGGTGAAGGAGCTCGCACGAAAGGGAATCTACGTCATCCCCACCATGGGGTATCACCTCCGCGAGCTCGCGGGCGAGTACACCTACAAAGCGGACTGGCTCGAGGCGAACCTGGGCCACACCCGCGATGGAATGATGGAGCTCTTCCGCCAGATGAGGGAGAGCGGGGTCAAGTTCGGCGTCGGAACGGATTCGAACGCGAAAGATCTCGACACCATCGGCGCTCTCTACCTGCAGGAGCTCCAGGGTCTTTCGACGGGCGGCCTCACCCCGATGCAGGTGATCCAGTCGGCGACGCTTCACGCGGCGGAAGCGATGGGGCTCGGCGCCGAGGCGGGCAGCATCGCTTCCGGCAAGCGCGCCGACGTGATTCTGGTTCGACAGGATCCGCTCGCCGACATCGGCGCTCTCGTTCGGCCTGGCCTCGTCATCCAGAACGGAGAGATCGTGCATCGAAGCGACGCGCTCGAAGGCTCCTGGACCCTCGACGGCTACGAGCGGGAAGGTAAGGAAATCCCCGTTTCGGGGACGATGATCTTCGAAGACGGCCACTTCGGGCTCGTCTACCGCATGGGACCCGGCGCGGGACTCCGGCCGCGGACATGGCGGCCGATACCGGGTCGAAGCCGACCGAATCGTCTTCGCGATTCCCTTCTGGTCGGAATTCGTGGAGGGGAAGCCGAACGTCATCCAGAGTCCGGTCGAAGCCGGCGGCCGGTTCGAGATCCAGGGCGATCGCCTCGTCATCCGCTTCGACAGCGGCTCGGTCCAGCGCCTCAAACGTCTCCCCGAAGGACCGGCGGGGCCGGCCGACGGCGCGTGGCGGATGACGTCCTACCAGAGCCGGGCGAAGACCGGCGCGGCCGAAGGACTCGCTCTCTTCGAGGGCGGCCGGTTCGCGCTCGTCTACAACATGAGGAACGAAGCGGGCACACTCGATGGCCGGACTCACGGCGGATCGTTCACCATCGCGGGGGACTCGCTCGCGCTCGAAGTTCTCGCTTCGATCCACTGCGTCGGCGGAAAGGGATTCGTCGAGGCGGAAGACTCGCGCCGCGAGACGAAGTTCCGCCGGGAAGGCGACCGTCTTACGCTCGAGCTCGGCGGCGGCGCGACGATGACGTTCGACAAAGGCAGGCCGCTAAGCGGGGATTCGATAGATCCTTCGCGCGTTCCCGCTGAGCACGTTCTCGGCGGCGATGCGGCAGTCCTTCTCCGTCCAGCCGTAGTAGCTCTGGAACTCGTTCAGAAGCTTCCCGAGCACCCGGCGGCTGTTGTCGGCGCAGTAGCCGATCTCCTCCGGCACGTTGTTCGAGTCGCTCCCGTGCATCACCTTCTCGGACGGGGCGAGCGAGAGAAACGCCTTCATCGTCTCCTCGAGCGTCCCCGGGAACTTCGCGTAGAACGAGACGTCGGTGTAGACGTTCGGGAACTGGCTCAGGAGCGCGGCCACGTGGTGATGGTAGGGATAACCGGTGTGAATCAGCACGAACTCGGTATAGGCCCGCTTCACGTCGTCGTTCTGGAAGGTGTGGTACATGTCGACCGGGCTGTTGTAGTCGAAGCGAAGTCCCGGGATGGAGCCCGACGGCCGTATGGATGATGACCTTGAGGCCGAGCTCTCCCGCCCGAACGTACATGTGCTTGAGGAGGTAGTCCTGATACCGGTGGACCGCCCTCGTGACGGCGGGGTCGTCGTAGAGAGGAATCGGGCCGGGAAACGCGCGCTGCCCGGAGGGTGGGAGGTCGCGAAAAGTCTTCAGAGCGCGTCGCTCGGCCTCGTCTTTCTCGACCGCTTCGATGACGATGGGCCGGTAGTAGGCGATCGGAATCTTGATTCCGCGGCAATCGTTCTCGGCGGCGCGCTTCAGAATCGAAGTCGACCCGCTCGAGCACTTCCCCGAGCTCGCGCGCTTCCTGCGCCTGCGGCCAGGTCGGCTGGATCAGATCGCCGACGGAGTACGTCCAGACGAAGCGGTGCCGGGGAATCGCGCTCTCCGGCCGAACCGGATCGGAGGAGCGCGACTGAAGGACGACGGCCGGGATCCTCTCCCGGTCGAGGATCGAGGAGATGTACTCGCTGAAGTCGCCCTTGAGCTTCTTCTCGAGGACGGAGTCGAAACCCTCGAGCGTCGGCTCGACGCCGTACACCCTCGCCATGTAGTTGTAGTAGCCGATCTGCCGCGGCATGCGGTAGAGGTGCCCCTTGAAGACGCCTCCGAGCTTCTCCCGCAGCTCTTCTTTCTGCGGATAGTCGAAGGCGGGCAAGAGCGCGTCGACGAAAGACGAGTTCCAGCCGTCGTACGACTGCCGAAGCGTCATCGGCTGCGGCGGATGGACGTGCACGTCGATGACGTCGATATCGCCGAGAGAAAGCCCGCCGGCCTGCGATTCCCGGCGTCCGGTGAAGCTGGCGCCTCCGAGGAGGCCGACCGATTTCAGGAAGGACCGACGCGACATGGAGTTCACTCCTTGGAATTCAGGTGAAGTAGAGCCGCACCGCCTCGTCGCGGACCGGGCGGGTGAAGAGAGTCACGACCACGATGAGCATCGCCGGACACGAGCGAGCCCGGGAACGACCGGGTGCACCTGGAGCGCCCAGGGCGCCTCCCGGATCGCGAACACCGTGCAGAACGCCGCAATGAGGCCGCCCGCGATCGAGGCGATCGTCGCCGCTTCGCGGCTCACGCGCGGCGACCAGAGCCCCGCGAGCAGCGGGAAGAAGAAACTCGACCCCACGATCGCGAGCGCGTAGGCCACGAGCTCGAGAATGAGGGCGACGTCAGGAAGCGCGAGGAGAAAGCTCAGGGCGCCCACCATCACGACCGTCAGCCGCGAGACCCTGAGATAGTAGGCCTCGCTCCTCTTCGTTCCTCTCGGCTCGTGAACGCACCTTCTCAGGAAATCGTGCGCCACCGCCGATCCGGTCATCAGAAGAAGGGAGTCGGTCGTGGACATGATGGCGCAGGCGACGCCGGTGAGCGCGAGCGACGTCGCCGAGCGGTCCGAGGAGCATCGCGATCATCGCCGGAAAGGCCTCGTCCGGCGACGCGATCGAGTCCCATACCAGCACGCGCGCGGCGGCGGCCAGATAGAGTCCCGCCGAAGACGAGAAAGGCGATCACGATGACCGCGGTCCACGGAATGGCGCGGCGCGCGACGGCCTCGTCGCGGGCGGCGAACACCTTCGTCAGGAGCTCGAGCCTCGTGCTGTAGGCGATGAAGACGAGGAGGTACCAGGAGATGAGATATCCCGTCGACCACTGCACTCCGGAAGGAGAGGTCCAGCCGGGAGCCACCGCTTCCGCTCGCGTCCATGACGCTCGCGAAACCCACCGATCGCGCGATACACGGAAGGCGCCAGGACCAGGAGTCCGATCCACATCAGGGCTATCTGGAGGACGTTGGTCCAGACGACGGCGCTCAGGCCTCCGAGAGCGACGTACGCGACGAAGATCGCCGTGCCGACGAGCTGGCCCACCCAGAACTCGAGCCCGAGAAGACGCTCCATCACGAAGCCCATCGCGCGGATCTGCGCGACGAGATAGAGGATGCTCGTCACCGCGACCACGAGAGCGGTCCAGCCTCGGAGCAGGCGCGAATCGAACCGGTCGCCCATGAAGTCGGGAAGGGTGAACCCGCGCGAGCGGCGGAGCTTCGCCGCGAAGAAAAAGAACATCACCGCGAACCCGAGCGCGTACGACAGGTTCGTGGTCACGGCCACTCCCCCGACGTGGGCGGCGAATCCGACGTGGCTCAGAATCGCTCCCCCGTGCAGGATGGAGCCGACGTTCGCCGCCACCAGAAGCGGCACTCCAAAGCTACGTCCCGCGACCCAGAAATCCTCGGGGGTTCCCTGCCCGCGGGACGAGAGCCACCCGATGGCGAGGACCAGAACGAGATAGGAGACGAGAACGACGGGGCCCGAGAGTCCCGTTGTCACATCTGGACGTCTTTCGGGTCGACGTTCCAGACCGAGAGCTCGAGCGTGATCCCGTTCGGGTCGGTGAGGGTGATGGTGTCCAGGATCTCGTGCGAGATCGTGCTGTACTTGATTCCCCTCTCGTCGAGGCGCTTTTTCGCCGCCTCGTATTGCTCGCGGGTCACCGTGAGCGCGGCGTGGTGGAATCCGCCGAGTCCGAGGCGCGCTTTCTCCTTCATGTCGTTCACGCGGAGAAACGCGAGAAGCTCCCCTCGTCCCATGTCGAAGAACACCTGGGTCGATCGCGGGTCTTCGTCATGCGCCCTCACCCGCAGCATCTTGAGCCGGATGACCTGGGTGTAGAACTCGATGGTCTTGTCGAGATCGGTGCTGATGAACGCGAGGTGGTTGACCCCCGCGGCCTCGCTCTCGAACCCGGTGTAGGCGGGCTTGCGGATGTAGCGCTCGACGAGAGATTCCCGCTCCGCGTGAGCTTGTGCATCGGTCAAAGACATGTCGTGCCTCCCGGCGGCCTCAAGGAAGAAGGGCCGTCATTTCTCCGTAGGTCTCGGGCCTGCGATCGCGGTAGAACTGCCAGACGCGCCGGACTTCCTCGATGAGGTCGAGATCCATCTCCGCGGTGACGAGCTCGTCCCGGTCTTCGCTTCCCTCCGCGAGGAACTTCCCCCGCGGATCGACGAAGTAGCTGTGCCCGTAGAATTTTCCGATACGCCACGGGGCCTCTTCCCCCACCCGGTTGAGGCAGCCCATGAAGTAGCCGTTCGCGACGGCGTGGGCCGGCTGCTCGAGCTTCCAGAGATACTGCGAGAGCCCGGCGACCGTGGCCGAAGGATTGAAGACGATCTCCGCGCCTTTCAATCCCAGAAGCCGGGCGCCTTCCGGAAAGTGGCGGTCGTAGCAGATGTAGACCCCGACGGTCGCGTAGGCGGTCTGGAACACGGGGTAGCCGAGGTTTCCCGGCTTGAAGAAATACTTCTCCCAGAAGCCCGACGTGTGCGGGAGATGGTTCTTGCGGTACTTGCCGAGGTACTTCCCATCGGCGTCGAGGACGGCGGCGGTGTTGTAGTAGACGCCCGCCTGCTCCCTCTCGTAGACAGGAACGACGACGACCATCTGGTACTTCCGCGCATAGGGAACGAGAGCCTCGACGGTCGGTCCCGGCACGGGCTCCGCCGCGTCGTACCACCGCGCGTCCTGCGACGGGCAGAAGTAAGGCCCGTTGAAGATCTCCTGGAGACACAGGAGCTGCACCTTCTCCTGACCCGCCCGATCGACGAACGGCAGGTGCTTTTCGAGCGCCGCTGCCTGGATCTCCCGAACCGAACGGCTCTCGTCGTTCACGGGGTTCGCGCACTGGATGAGACCGCCCTTGACGATTCTGGCCATGGGAAAAAAGGCTATCATAACCTTTGAGGCCCGGGGGCATTTCCCGATGACGAAGAAATCACTGCGCGTCGACGGCAAGAGGCTCCTCGGTCGCCTTTCCGAGCTCGCGACCCGCGGGGCGCGGGACGACGGCGGATGCAACCGGCTCGCCTTCACCGACGCCGACAAAGAGGGCCGCGATCTGGTCACCCGATGGATGCGCGAGCTCGGGATGAAGGTCACGATCGACGCCATCGGAAACGGCGTCGCTTTCCGTCCCGGCCTCGAGAACGGTCCTCCGGTCATGGTCGGCTCTCACATCGATACCGTCCGGACCGGCGGGCGGTACGATGGAAACTACGGAGTCCTCTCCGGTCTCGAGGTCGTCGAAACGCTGAAAGACGCGGGTGTCACGACCCGGCGGCCGCTCGCCGTGGCCTTCTTCTCGAACGAGGAAGGCAGCCGCGTCGCCCCCGACATGATGGGGAGCCTGGTGTACGTCGGCGGCTTCGGGCTCGAGGAGGCTCACGACGCCGTCACCATCGACGGAAAGCGGGTCGGAGACGAGCTTTCACGCATTGGCTATCGAGGCGAGGCCCCGGTCCCCGGCCCGGTGCCGTACGCCTACGTCGAGCTTCACATCGAGCAGGGTCCGGTCCTCGAGGCCGAGGGCTTCCGCATCGGCGCCGTCACCGGAGTCCAGGGAATCTCCTGGACGGAAGTCACCGTGCGCGGTCAGTCGAACCACGCGGGCACGACGCCGATGTCGTACCGGCACGACGCCGGGTACGTGGCGGGGGCGACGGCGGCGTTCGTGCGGCAACTGACGAGAGAGATGAAAGGCGCGCAGGTCGGCACGGTCGGCTACCTCACGCTCGAGCCCAACCTGGTGAACGTCGTCGCGAACAAGGCGGTCTTCACGGTGGACCTCCGCAATACCGACGAGAAGCTCCTGCAGTCGGCGGAAGCGAGGCTCGACGATTTCCTCGGGCGGACGGGGGACGACGAGGGCGTCGAAATCTCGACCCGAAGACTCGCGCGCTTCGAGCCCGTCGATTTCGATCCGAGAATGATCTCGCTCGTCGAGGAGACCGCCTCGTCACTCGGAGCGACGGTCAAGCGCCTCCCCGCGGGAGCCGGACACGACGCCCAAATGCTCGCGCGCGTCTGCCCGTCGGGGATGATCTTCACGCCCAGCGTGAAGGGGCTGAGCCACAACCCGAAAGAGCACACCGACCCCGCGGACCTGGAGCTCGGGGCGAACGTCCTCCTCGAGACCGTCCTCACACTGACCGAGACCGACGCGGTTTCCTCATGAGCCGGGTGGTCACGGCGGGAGCCGCGCAGCTCGGTCCCGTGGCGAGGAGCGAGACGCGGGCGCAGGTCGTCGAGAGGCTCCTCGCGCTCCTGCGAAGCGCGAACGAGCGTGGCTGCGAGCTCGTCGTATTCCCCGAGCTCGCTCTCACCACGTTCTTCCCCCGCTGGTACATCGAGGACCCGCGCGAGATCGACTCGTTCTTCGAGCGTGAGATGCCGGGACGGGATACGAAGCCTCTCTTCGACGAGGCGAAACGGCTCGGCATCGGCTTCTGCCTCGGCTACGCGGAGCTGACCCCCGACGGGCATCACTACAACACGCAGATTCTCGTCGAGCGCGACGGGCGCGTCGTCGGGAAATATCGAAAGGTCCACCTTCCCGGACACGAGGAGCACGAGCCGTGGCGGCGATTCCAGCACCTCGAGCGCCGCTATTTCGAGCCGGGAAGCGACGGCTTCCCCGTGTGGCGCGCGTTCGGTGGGGTCGTCGGGATGGCGATCTGCAACGACCGCCGCTGGCCCGAGACCTATCGGGTGCTCGGGCTCCAGGGCGTCGAAATGATTCTCATCGGCTACAACACGCCCATTCACTACGCGCCGGATCCGAGCCAGGACGTGCTCGCCGGGTTTCACAACCATCTGGTGATGCAGGCCGGCGCCTATCAGAACGGGACCTGGGTTGTGGGAGTGGCGAAGGGCGGAATCGAAGAGGGCGTCGATTCCCTCGCGCAGAGCGCGATCATCGCTCCCTCGGGGGTCATCGCCGCGCGGTGCCACACGAACGGAGACGAGCTCGCGGTCGCGGACTGCGACCTCGATCTGTGCAGGAGCTACAAGGAGACGCTCTTCGATTTCGACCGCTACCGGAGGCCCGACCAG
The DNA here is from genome assembly GCA_963820855.1 of uncultured Acidobacteriota bacterium. GTDB lineage: Bacteria > Acidobacteriota > Vicinamibacteria > Marinacidobacterales > SMYC01 > DAISKN01. Next base: position 38,266 of record CAWGBY010000021.1, on the reverse strand, counting down.
TACAAGCTCATCACCGAGCGCCGGGGCGCGGTGCCGCCCAAGGAGGGCTCCGCTGTGACCGTCTTCACGCTGAACGGTGAGAAGGTGGAAATCGAGGGAAGCCACCCTCATCTCCTTTCCGCGCTTCGCGAAGAGCTGGGCGTCATCTCTCCGAAAGACGGCTGCTCGCCGTCGGGTCAGTGCGGCTGCTGCACGGTGCTGGTCGAGGGAAGAGCCGTCACGAGCTGCACCCAATCGCTCGCGGCCACCGCGGGAAAGAGCGTCGAAACTCTCGAAGGAATCGATCCGGAGGAGCTCGAGCGCTACGCCCGCGCCTTCGCCTCGAAGGGCGCCCTTCAGTGCGGCTTCTGCACGCCGGGAATCGTGATGCGCACCAAAGCGCTCGTCGATTCGAGGGGGTCGAGTCTTTCGCGGGACGAGGCGGCGCGCTTTCTCGGAACGCACCTCTGCCGCTGCACCGGCTACGTGAAGATTCTGGACGCGGTCGAGCTCCTGGCCCAGGGCGGCGAAGTCGCGATCGAGCTCCCTCGAGGCATCGGAAGCTCCGGCATCAAGTACGAGGGGTGCGATCTCGCGGTTGGCCGGAGGCCCTACATCGACGACATGCGCGTCCCGGGAATGCTCCATGGAGCGCTGCGGCTCACGGACCATGCGCGGGCGGAAATCGTCCGGATCGATACGACGCGGGCCTCGCGTGAAGAAGGCGTCGATGGCATCTTCACCGCGAAAGACGTTCCCGGCGAGCTCCGCGTCGGGCTCATCCACAAGGACTGGCCGGTTTTCATTCCGGAGGGCGGTCTCACGAGCTACCTCGGGGACGTTCTCGCCATCGTGGTCGCGCGCGATCGCGAGACGGCGCGCCGCGCGGCCGCTCTCGTGGACGTCGACTACCGGGTGCTTCGTCCAATCACCGACCCTCTCGCGGCGATCGAGGATGCCGAGATCGCGGTCTGGGGAACGAAAGACAACGTTCTCTCCCGTTCGAAGTATCGCCGCGGAGACGTCGAGGCCGCGCTCGCTTCGTCCGCCCATCGGGTGCACGAGGTCTTCCAGACGCAGCGCGTCGACCACGCGTTTCTCGAGCCAGAGTCGACGCTCGCGGTGCCGCTTCCCGACGGGCGCCTCAAGCTCTACTCGGGGGGACAGGGGATCTGGGACGATCGCAACCAGACCGCGGCGGTGCTCGGTGTCGCTCCCGACCGAATCGAAGCGGAGCTGGTGTCGAACGGCGGCGCCTTCGGCGGGAAAGAAGACCTATCGAACCAGGCGCAGACCGCGCTCGCGGCGTTTCTCCTGCGAAAGCCGGTGAAGTGCACGCTCTCCCGCGAAGAGTCGTTCTTCATGCATCCCAAACGGCACCCGATCCGGATGGAGTACTGGGCGGGCTGCGACGCGGAGGGAAAGCTCACCGCGGTGAAAGCGCGGATGGTGGGCGACTCGGGCGCCTACGCTTCCGTCGGAATGAAAGTCCTGGAGCGAGCCGCGGGGCACGCGACCGGACCCTTCCACGTGCCGGCGGTCGACGTCGAGGCCGTGGCCGCGCGCACCAATAATCCCATCGCCGGCGCTTTCCGCGGATTCGGCGCGAACCAGGCGCACTTCGCGATGGACGGCGTTCTCGATCGGCTCGCGGAGAAGGCCGGCCTCGACGGATACGAGATGCGGCGGCGAAACGTGATCGCGCCTGGCGCGGTCTGGGGACCGGGACAGATCATGGACGACGGATGTCTCGGCGCCCTCCGCTGCCTCGATGCGGTAAAGACCGCGTACGACGATTCCGTCGCCGCCGGGAAAGCGGTCGGGGTCGCTCTCGGCCTCAAGAATTCGGGACTCGGCAACGGATTCAAGGAAGTCGCGAAAGCGATCGTTCGCTTCGCGGAGGACGGGGGCATCGAGGTCCGGCACTGCTGGACCGAGATGGGCCAGGGAGTCCACACCGTGGCTCTTCAGGTCGCGGTCGAGGAGCTCGGAATCGATCCCAGCCGTGTCACCGTGAAAGTCGACACGACGAGAGAGCTCGGCGCCGGCCAGACCACGGGCTCCCGCGCGACGCTCATGACCGCGGGCTCGGTCCTCGCCGCGTGCAAGGCGGCCGATGCGGACGGCCGCCGTCCCGGAGTCGATTATCCGGGTGAGTACCGGGTCGACTGGACGAATTCGCTCTATGAGGGCGTCGAGAATCCCGTCATCCACTCGACGTTCGGATACGCGGCGCAGCTCGTGGTAGTGGACCGCGCCAGCGGAAAGATCGAGAAGGTCGTCGCCGCGCACGACGTGGGACGCGCCGTGAACCCGCTCCTGTGCGAGGGGCAAGTGGAAGGCGCCGTGCACATGGGCCTCGGCTTCGCCCTCAGCGAGGACTTCCCCGCCGACGCGAACGGCCGTCCGACCCACCTGACTTTGAAGAGCCTCGGGATCCTGAAGCCCGCGGAGATGCCGGAGCTCGACGTGATTCTCGTCGAGAGCCCTCAGCCGAACGCGCCCTACGGGATCAAAGGCGTCGGCGAGATTGGACTCGTCCCAACGGCCGGCGCGGTGGCGGCGGCGCTCCACGACCTGGACGGTGTCTGGCGGAGCGAGCTTCCGATGCGGCGAAAGCGCTAGGGCAGGAGCCCGTAGGCGACGAGCAGGAGGAGTCCGACCAGAATTGCGATGCCGGCGGGGCCGAGCTGAGAGGCTCGCGAGTCAGCCGTCGCTCTCGCGCGACGATGAAGAGCTCGGTCGAGGAAGTCCTGGGTTTCTTCACGGGGAAGGGAGTCTTGTCGCGATCCCCGAGGTCTTTCTGCCGCGCGGATTCCAGGAGGAGCGCGATCCCGTCGGCTCGCATCGTGCGGCGGGGGCCGGGCGTCCCCGGGTCGAATCGAAACCAGCCTTGCTGGGAGAAGCACATGCGCCGGAAGGCGGCGAGGCCTTCCAGCTCGCCGAGCTCCGCGTGCACCACGCGGCCCGACTCGAGGCAAATCATCCCTTCTCGCGATCCGGCGTGGAGCGTGATGCGGCCGGTCTTCGCGGTCGCGAAGAGAAACTGCAGCACCTCGGGAAAGGTGTCGCTCTCGAGGTCTCCTTCGAGCTGGGACGCCGTCTTCTTTTCGTAGCGAATTCGCGGCGCTCGGGTCGTGAGCATCCGCATGGTGCGCAGAATTTCATCGGCCGGAGCGTCGTCCGAGAGGAGCGCCTCGGTCGGGTACGTGTGGCGGGCGTTTTCCACGCCGAACCGGCTCGAGCGCATCAGCTGAAACACGGGTATCTCGCGCGTCTCCGGGTCTTCCTTGATGGAGCGGGCGATCTCCGCCGGTCCGGGTGGTCCGGTCTCGGGAGCCAGGAGGATCAGGTCCGGCGCGTTCCTTCGGGCGTAAGACTGCAGCATCGGCCCTGAGATCGCGGAGACGACGCGGAAGCCGCCTTCCGTGGCAATCTGCCGGATTCGAAGGGACGGAGAGCTCGGCGCCTCCACGAGGACGACGGTCCTCCGCGCGAGGTTTCCCGATCTCATCACGGTCCTGAACGAGGTGCGCCATTCCCAATCTCGCAGACGACGTGAGCTCAACGGGATTGCAAAGGCCGGGCCATTCTGGCACCTCGCACTAAAGGTATGTGGACAGGCTGTTTGTCGAATCCAGGGAAACGCCCGAATCGTCGCGGGTGTCAGAACGCTCGACACAGGAATCCGGGTCGCCGGGAGCCAAATGACATAGACGAAAGGAGTTGGAAAGATTCCTCGAAATTGTAAGCCCCGCCGACGTTCTCCACTATCATTATCATTAGAGGGTTCGATGTCAGCGACCACCCCCGGTCTCGTCTGCGCGCATCACCATCTGTATTCCGCACTGGCGAGGGGTATGCCCGCGCCTCCACGGGCTCCGCATAGTTTTCGGGAGATCCTCGAGCTCATCTGGTGGCGACTCGACCAGGCCCTCGACCTCGAGATGATCCGCTGGTCGGCCAAGCTCGGCGCCCTCGAGGCCCTCGAACGCGGCACCACGGCCATCATCGACCACCACGCCTCCCCGAATGCCATCGAGGGGTCGCTCGCGGTCATCGCCGAGCGCCTGCCGCGAAGTCGGCGTGCGAGTCGCGACCTGCTACGAAGTGACCGACCGCCACGGGCTCGACGGAGCGAAGGCCGGGCTCGCGGAGAACGAGCGGCACCTGAAGACCTTCGATGGAAAGGGCCGCGATATCGTCGGGGCCCACGCCTGTTTCACGCTTTCCGACGATACCCTCGACAGGGTCTGCGTCGCTCGCCTCCGATCTCGACGCCGGAGTCCACATCCACGTCGCCGAGGGCCCCGAGGACATCGAATCGGGAAAGCGCCTCGAGGGCCGCGCGCGCGACGGCTGGCTCCTCGCCCACGCGGTGCACCTCGATCGGCGAGCTTCCGGGAACGATCGCCCACAACCCGCTCTCGAACATGAACAACTCCGTGGGCTACGCGTTCCCCGCGTCGAAGCCAAACCGCATCGTGCTCGGCTCGGATGGAATCGGCGCCGACATGATCGAGATCTTTCGCATGGCGTATCTGCGCCATCGAGAGGCGGACTCCGCCGCGTCTCCAGAGGCCGCGTGGAAGTGGCTCGAGGCGGGGTGGGATCTCTTCCCCGAAGCGCGCGAGGACCGCGTCACCTGGTCCTACGACCCGATGGAGCCCTGGCATCTCGCGTTCACTCCCGGAGTGCGGCCGCTTCGCGTCGATGTCGCGGGCGAGACGGTTCTCGAGGACGGACGACCGACGCGCGTCGATCCCGTGGAGATCCGGAGGCGCGCGGACGAGCAGAAGAAGAGACTCTTCGCGAGACTCGGATGACGAGGTATCTCCGCAATCGCTCGACCGGAGCTCCCCCACCGCTGGCGTCGGATACGCTTTCTCCGATCTCCGTTTCACCGCAAGCTTCCGAGGTACGCCCCCACTCCACTCGTCTCGGTCGACGCTATCGCCTCGAGGCTCGGAGTCGCGCGCGTTTTGGTGAAGAACGAATCGAGCCGCTTCGGTCTGCCTTCGTTCAAGCTCCTGGGCGCGTCCTGGGCGATCTACCGCGCGCTCATCGACAAGTCCGGTCTCGCCCTCGACCGCTGGTCGACTCTCGAGGACCTCGCGCGGGAGGTCGAGGTGCTCCATCCCTTCACACTCGCGGCGGCTACGGATGGGAACCACGGCCGTGCCGTCGCCCATTTCGCGCGCGTTCTCGGCTTCGAGGCGCGGATCTTCGTTCCGCGGGGAACGGCCGAGGCGCGCATCCGCGCGATCGAGAGCGAAGGAGCGACCGTAACCGTCGTCGACGGCGACTATGACGCGACGATTGCCCGCTCCGCGGAGGAGATGAGCGAACGGTGTCTCGTCGTGGACGACACATCGTGGCCGGGCTACGAGGAAATCCCGCGCTGGGTCATCCAGGGCTACGGAACGATCTTTCAGCGAGATCGCGGAGCAGATCGATTCGCCTCCCACGGCAGCGTTCGTGCCCATCGGCGTGGGTGCTCTGGGCGCCGCCGCCGTCGATTTCTACAAGCGGACCAGCGGCACTTCGGTCATCGGCGTCGAGCCCAAGAGCGCCGCCTGCGTTCTCGCGTCCATCGAAGCGCGGAAGCTCGTGACCGTTCCCGGTCCACAGGATTCCATCATGGCCGGCCTCAATTGCGGCACGCCGTCCTCGATTGCTTTTCCCACACTCCTCGCGGGGCTCGACGCGTGCGTCGCGATCGACGACTCCTTCGCGGAAGAAGCGATGCGCGCGCTCGCTCGCTCCGGGATCGTATCGGGCGAGACCGGAGCCGCGGCCCTCGCCGGTCTCGAAGCCCTTCTCGCCCGGCCGGACCGGGGCGATATCGGACTCGACCGGAACGCGACGCGTACTTGTCCTGGTCACCGAAGGCGCGACCGACCCCGAGAGTTATCGAAGGATCGTGGGATGAAGCTTCGGCTTCGCGCTTCTTGCGATCGGAGTGGCCGCGGCGGGCTGGTTTCTTTGGCAATACCGCGAGTTCCGCGCCTGCGGAGAGCGGTCGTGCAGCCCGGTCGAGGGTGAGCCCGTTCTTCGGCTTCCTTCCGGGCTCGAGATTCCCGTGCTCAGCACGCACCTGAACGAGAACCGCGACCTGGTGATCAACTACGTGACGCAGCACGACCGGGAAGACATGAAAGCCCTGTGCGACGAAGCGAAGAACGTCTGGGTGGAGGCTCAAAAGAACCTCGACACCCGCCGAATGGAGCGCGCGGTCTTGAGTCCCACGAGCCCGGCGAGCGAGCTCCTGGGGATGAAGTACTTGATCGTCCCTCTCTATACGTGCTGCGTATCGACCCACGTCCCGGTCGAGAAAGACTCCTCGGGAAGCTGGGTCTTCCCCGAATGCCCGGGCTGAGCTTTCCTTTTGGACCGAATATCAGTCCCTTCCCGTTCGATATAGGATCGCCGAGCGTCGCGGGCTCGGAAGGGAGGGCGCGAATGCGACCTTGCGAAAGAACGGTGCCCATTCTCGCGGCCATTGCGTTCGCGGCGGCGGCGACCCTCGCCGGCGCCGCCCAGAGCCCCGAAGCCTGGTTGCCGTCCGTTCCGAGGACATGGGAAGACGAGGTGATGCGGGACCTCGAGGTCCCGCTCGCCGTCGCGTCCGCGTCCCCGCGCCACGTTTCCGCCGAGTACTACTACCGCATGCCCGTGCGGCCTATCTACGAGAGCTATCCGATCTATCATCCGGATCGGGAGCCGCCCGGCTACCTGGACGGACTTGCGAATCAGGAGCCCGAGGTCGCCTTCGACGCCTCAGCCCTCAAGACCGAGGAGGACTGGATCCGGGCGGGCGAGGTCGTCTTCGACGCGCCGATCGAGTTCGTTTCCGAGGGGACCCTCTACTCGGTCGTGCGGTCGCGGGAGTGGTACGAGAAGCTCCGTATTCCGCTGACGAAGGAGGGCGTCTTCCCGTTCATGCGCTACGTCGTCCGGGAGCGCGGAAAAGTCGAGATCGGGATCAGCGCCTGCGGGATGTGCCACACGCGCGTGATGCCGGACGGTGCGGCGATCAAAGGCGCGCAGGGGAACTTCCCCGACGACCGCAGCTTCGCCTATGAGACACGGCTCGACGCGGCGCGGGCGAAGGACGAGGCCGCCGTCCTTCAGGAGATGCGGAGCGCCATGCGGCGGTTCTACGCCGCGCCGTGGCTGCGGCCGGACCCGAACGCCGTCCCCGAGCGAGCGTCGCTCGACGACATTCTCGCCGCGCTCGAGGCGATCCCGCCGGGCGTGTGCGCGCGACAGGGGTCGAGCGCCTACTACCCCGCGCGAATCCCCGATCTGATCGGCGTCAGGGACCGCCGCTACCTCGACGCTTCGGGCCTCGTCCGGCACCGCACGGTCGGCGACCTGATGCGGTACGCCGCGCTCAACCAGGGCGCCGACATGCTCTCGACGTACGACGGCTTCCGGCCCGTGGGCGACCTTCCTGACCCCGAGAAGGGCGACCGGTACAGCGACGAACAGCTCTACGCGCTCGCGCTCTTCATCTACTCGCTCGAGCCGCCGGCGAACCCGAACCGGTTCGACGCGCTCGCGGCGCGCGGCCGGGAAGTCTTCGACCGCGAGGGATGCGCCGCGTGCCACGCGCCGCCGCTCTACACGAACAACATGCTGACGCCCGCCGCGGGCTTCCAGGTCCCGGCGGCCCACCCAACGAAGTTCGACATCATGCCGGTCTCGGTCGGCACCGACCCGGACCTGACGTTGAGGTCGCGGAGGGGCACCGGCTACTACAAGGTCCCGTCGCTCAAGGGCCTGTGGTACCGCGGTCCATTCGGTCACCACGGCTCGGTAGCCACGCTCGAGGACTGGTTCGATCCGCGGCGCCTGAGGGACGACTACGTGCCGACGGGCTTCAACGGCGCGGACGGCAAGGCGCGCGCCGTCCCGGGGCACGAGTTCGGGCTCGACCTCGCGGTCGAGGACCGACGGGCGCTCATCGCCTTCCTCAAAACGCTCTGAGTTCGCCTGTCCATCGCGAGAGCCGCGGAGCGTCTCGAGGGGGCGGCGACGGCGTATGTGCTACTTTCGAACGAATGCTCGACTCCATCAGCACCCAGAGCTCAGGGTCGAGAGCGACCGCCCGCATTGTGCCTTCGAGCGGGAAGGTCGCTTTCGCCTCTCGCTCCGTCATCCGTAATTTCTCGACCCGCGGCGAGCGAGCCGCCCTCGAGTCTCGATGACGACGGGAATCTCGAGCTCGAACGGCTCTCCCGCCTGGGTCTGACGGAGATCGACCTCGAGCGCGGAGCCTGCTACTCGCCAGGTCCCCTCGACGCGCGGGAGTCCCGCCGCGCTCGAGCCACTGCCGGAAGAACCGAGCGAGATCGCTGCCCCGACGCCTCCTCCATCGCTCGCCGGAAATCGAGGGTGGTCGCGTTCCTCGTCGAGAACTCCTCATAGTACGACCGAATTCCCCGCCAGAAAGCCTCGTCGCCCACGACGCCGCGAAGCATGTGGAGGACGAAAGCGCCCTTTCTGATAGGTCTGGCTCGTCGTCACCCGCGACATGTCGTCGAGGTTCTCGTGGACGATGCGGTACTCCGGATCTTTCGCGTGGAACTCCAGCACCTGACGGCGAGCGTCTTCGAGGCCCCGCGCGAAGTCGTCGCGGCCGTACGCGTGCTCGCGAAAGAGAAGCGTGAAGTACGTGGCGAAGCCCTCCGAGAGCCAGACGTCATTCCAGTCGGCTTCCGTCACCGAGTTCCCCCACCACTGGTGCGCGATCTCGTGAATGATGATGTCGCGAAGGCGGGAATCGCGCTCCCCCTTCACCAGTTCCTCCCCGTAGAAGATCGCCGTCGCCGCCTCCATTCCGCCGCCGATGCTCGCGGACTGCACGTTCGCGAGCTTCTCGTACGCGTACGGCCCGATCGCTCTCGCTGAAGAACTCGAGCGCCTGCCGGGTGGGGTAGGAGAAGTCACGGAACCCGCGATCGCGGTCCTGGGGATAGACCCAGGATTGAAGGGATCGCCCTCCGACCTGGTCATAGTGATCGACGGCGAAGCGCGCCGCGCCGAGCACGAAGAGCCAGGTAGCGATGGGCACCGACTGCTTCCAGTGGGTGCGACGCGCCCCGGATTGCAAGTCCGTTTCTTCCACGAGAAGTCCGTTCGAGATCACCTGATAGTGGGACGGCGCCGTCACGATGAGCTCGCAGGTGGCCCGGTCGTACGGGTGATCGATGGTCGGAAGCCAGTGACGCGCCCGATTCGGCCAGTTGTCGCTGAAGAACGTGCGATCCCCGTGGAGGTTCGGCCCGATGCGAAGCCCCGAGGCGGGCGTCCCACGGTACCGAACGGTGAGCTGCCTCCGGTCGGAGGCAGAAGGCGCTTGGGGCAGAGTCACGGTCAAACGATCGTCGCGGTGCTCGAATTCCGCAGGGACGCCATCCCAAAGAACCGCGCGGACCGTCATGCCCTTCCCCTCTCGCGCGTTCACCAGATCGAGAGCGATCGATGGAACGTCCTCACGAAGAAAGCGCACGTCGAGCACCGACTCGCCTTCGATCTCGTCGGTGTCGTCGCTCAGGGTGAGCCGGAAGGCATAGTGAAGCGCGTCCACTCCCGGCTGGCGGGGATAGGTATCGGCGAAACGCGGACTCGCGCGGCGGCGACGAATCAGGGCAGACGAAGTAGCGCTTCACCATGGCGACACTCTAGCATCGCGCCTGGGGAACCGATCCGGGAGGAGAGCGCTATCATGGAGCGACGAAAGAGGTCGCCTATGGCGTTCGACATAAACCGCTTCACTCAGAAATCTCAGGAGGCGACCCAAGCCGCCCAGAGCCTGGCCGAGCGGAACGGAAACAGCCAGGTCGAGCCGGAGCATCTGCTGCTGAGCCTGCTGGAGCAGGCCGAGGGCGTCGTTCCGCAGGTCCTCTCGAAGATGAACGTCGCGCTCGGCGCGCTCATCCAGCAGGTTCGAACGGAGATCGGAAAGTTCCCGCGCGTCAGCGGCGCGACCGGTGGGCCCGGCATCTCTCCTCGGCTGCGAACAGTGCTGGTTCGGGCGCACGACGAGCTCGACACCTTCGGCGACGAGTACGTTTCGACCGAGCACCTCCTTCTTTCGATCCTCGCGCACGCGGGAAACCCGGCCGCGCGCCTTCTGAAGGACGCCGGAGTCGAGCGCGACGGACTCCTCGCCGCCTTACGGGAAGTCCGCGGGACGCAGCGGGTCAGAAGCCAGACCCCCGAAGGGACCTATGCCGCGCTCGAGCAATACGGGAGAGACCTCACCGACCTGGCGCGAAAAGGCAAGCTCGATCCGGTCATCGGCCGGGACGATGAGATTCGCCGCGTCATCCAGATCCTGAGCCGGCGCACCAAGAACAACCCCGTTCTCATCGGCGAGCCCGGCGTCGGCAAGACGGCGATCGTGGAGGGCCTCGCCCAGCGCATCGTCCGCGGGGACGTGCCCGAATCGCTGAAGGAAAAGCGCGTGGTCACCCTCGACATGGGGGCGCTCGTGGCCGGCGCCAAGTACCGCGGCGAGTTCGAAGAGCGTCTGAAGGCGGTGCTCAAGGAGATCCAGGATCGCGACGACGTCATTCTCTTCATCGACGAGCTCCATACCGTGGTCGGCGCGGGCGCCGCGGAAGGCTCCATGGACGCCTCCAACATGCTCAAGCCGATGCTGGCGCGGGGCGAGCTGCACCTCATCGGCGCGACGACCCTCGACGAGTACCGGAAGCACATCGAGAAAGACGCCGCGCTCGAGCGGCGCTTCCAGCCGGTGGTGGTCGAGCCGCCCACGGTCGAGGACACCATCTCCATCCTCCGCGGCTTGAAAGAGCGCTACGAGTCCCACCACGGCGTCCGCATCTCCGACGGCGGCCATCGTGTCCGCCGCGGTGCTCTCGGATCGCTACATCTCCGACCGTTTCCTCCCCGACAAGGCGATCGATCTGATGGACGAGGCCGCGGCGCGCCTCCGGATGGAAATCACCTCCGACCCGCAGGAGCTCGACGACCTCAAGCGCCGCGCGATGCAGCTCGAGATCGAGCGGGAGGCGCTGAAGAAAGAGCGAGACGCCGCGAGCAAGGAGCGCCTTTCGCGCATCGAGCGGGAGCTCGCGGATCTGAGGGAACAGCGAAGCGCCCTCGAAGCCCAGCTCCAGCGCGAGCGGGAGGTCGCGCAGAGGATTCGCAGGATCAAGGAGGAGATCGACCAGACCCGGGTCGAGATCGAGCGAGCCCAGCGCGAGTTCGACTACAACAAGGCGGCGGAGCTTTCCTACGGGAAGGTGCCGAAGCTGGAGGAGGAGCTGGCAAAAGCGGAGGCCGAGCTCTCGTCCGGCGGGAAGACGCTCCTCAAGACGGAGGTCGACGCTCAGGACATCGCCGCCGTGGTCTCGAAATGGACCGGTGTCCCGGTGACGAAGCTCCTGGAGGGCGAGGTCGACAAGCTCGTGCGGATGGAGGAGCGCCTCCAGAAGAGGGTGGTCGGTCAGGAAGAAGCGGTCCGGGCGGTGTCGAACGCGATCCGCCGCGCGCGGGCCGGGCTCCAGGATCCCAACCGGCCCCTCGGCTCCTTCCTCTTCCTCGGCCCGACCGGGGTCGGCAAGACCGAGCTCGCCCGGGCGCTCGCGGAGTTCCTGTTCGACGACGAGACGTCGATGATCCGCATCGACATGTCGGAGTACATGGAGAAGCACAGCGTCGCGCGGCTCATCGGCGCTCCTCCGGGCTACGTGGGCTACGACGAGGGCGGGCAGCTCACCGAGACGGTGCGGCGCAAGCCGTACAGCGTGGTGCTCTTCGACGAGATCGAGAAAGCCCACCCCGACGTCTTCAACGTTCTTCTCCAGATTCTCGACGACGGCCGGCTCACCAGCGGCCAGGGCCGCGTGGTGAGCTTCCGGAACACGGTCATCATCATGACGTCGAACATCGCGAGCCATACCATCCAGGAGATGACCCGGAGCGCAGCGAGCCAGGACGCGATCCGCACCCGGGTGCTCGAGGAGCTTCGCGACCAGCTCCGTCCGGAGTTTCTGAACCGCATCGACGAAGTGATCGTCTTCGGCCCCCTGGGCCGAGAGCACCTCGTCGCGATCGTGGACATCCAGCTCGCCCGGCTTCAGGGAGCTCCTCGCGAACCGCAAAATCGCTCTCGAGCTCGACGAGAGCCGCGAAGAAACGCCTGGCGGAAGAGGGCTACGATCCGATCTTCGGCGCGCGCCCGTTGAAGCGGCTGATCCAGCAGAAGATCTCGAACGAGCTCTCGCTCCGGCTCCTTCAGGGTGAATTCCGCGAGGGCGACCGGGTCCTGGTCGATGTGGACTCGGGCGGGAGCTTCACATTCCGCAAAGGGTAGGAGAACGCGGATGGTCGCAATGTGGCTCGCGCTCGTTCTCTCAGTCTTTCAGATGACGAAGGACGAGGCGGACAAGCTCGCGATGGAGGCGCTCGCGCACCATCTCGACGTTGGCGTCGATCGGGTGCAGGTGCGGCGCGCGACACCCGTCGACTGGCCGGACTCGAGTCTGGGCTGCCCGAAGGATGGCGAGAGCTACGCCCAGGTCCTCACCTCCGGATACCTCGTCACGGCTCAGGCGGAGGGGCAGGTGTACTCGGTTCATGTCGGCGACGGAAGGGCTGTTGTGTGCGGGACGGCGCTGCGCGCGGTCGAAGGCGCTGTCGCGAAAGAGAGTTTCGAGCCCGAGAGTCCCATCGAGCTTCCCGAGGCGCAGAAGCTTCGTGAGCTGCGTGATTCAGGCGCGGAAAGATCTCGCGGGGAGGCTTTCGGCCTCAGAGGAGAGCATCGAGCTCCTCGCGATCGAAGAAGTCGTCTGGCCCGACGCGAGCCTCGGCTGCCCTCGTCCCGGGAAAGTCTATCCGCAGGTCACGAAAGACGGGTTTCTCATCCGACTGAGGCTGCAAAAGCGAGTCTACCGCTACCACGGCAGTCAGGGCGGGGCGCCCTTTCTCTGCGAGAGCCCCGCTCGAACCCCGGGCTCATGAGGAGCAGAGCTTACTTCGCCGCGGTCGCTCTCGCGCTCACGGGATGCCGGCCCGAGTCCGTCGTCGACCCCGCTCCCACGGAAGAGAAAGCGCCCTCGTCGACCGCGCGTGGACGCGATCGGACTCGACCGAGCTTCCCGGTATCCTGCGCATCTTTCTCTCGGACGGGACGCTCGTGATGGACTCGTGCTGGGAGACCCACCGCCTCTCCCGCTGGAGAAAGGACTCGGACCATACGCTGGTCTGGCAAGAGGACGCTTCCGAAATTCGGGCCGAGATCGTGGCGCTCAGCGTCGACGAGCTGGTGTTGCGGCTCGAGCTTTCGAGCGGACAAGAAGAGCAGCGCTATCGCCCCGCGCCGGTGCCGTACCTCTGCCCGGACATGCCGCGGTAACGACCCGAAAAGGAAAGCCGTAAGGGCGGGGCCCCCTTTCTGCGAGAGCCCCGCCCGACATCGCGCTAGCTCAGTGCCTTCGTCTCGTCACCTCGCCCTCGACGCAGGCGAGAGTCGTCCCGAAGGTGAACGCGCTCTCCATTGCGGCGCAGTTCTTCCACTCGCCGTGCTTCACGCCCTTGGCGGTGAAGGTCACGGTGTGGGTCTCGCCGGGAGCCCCGGGAGTCGAGAAGACGTCGACCTCGTAGGGCGGATTCTGGCCGACGGAGTCGGTGCCGTTCCCACGCCATTGAAGTAGACAGCGGTTCCGCTGTTTCCGAACTTGTTCTCAGCGCCAACCGTCAAGGAGGTGCCGTCGCCGTTGGAGATTTCGGGCCCATAGTTGAAGCTGATGTCCTCGCCGAAGGTGTTCGCTTCCGCGCCGATCCAGACCTGACAGGTGTTGAGTTCCCCGTCGGTGAAGTTCGGGACCTCGGTCCCATTCCACGACCGTCCAGTCGCTGACGCCGTCGGTCAGCACGTCGATCCGAATCGCTCCTCCCGATCCGGGATCCAGGTCCGTCCAGCAGGGCGCGAGAACGTTGTTCGGCCTGAGCGGGTTGGGAAAGTTCGTATTGAGGAAGTCGATATCGTCCGCCGTTCCGCCGCCGACCACGATGTATCCGTTCGAGACCACGCCGATCGTGCCGTACGTCTCGCCCGCGTAGAGGAACGGCTGGAATGCCGAAGTTGGCGAGGCTTTCGTCGCTGGCGGCTATCGGCGGAATGCCGAAAGCCGCGAGGGGGACATAGCCAAAGGGAGAGGCCAACGGGTCCACGACCGCGGTCACGTTCGGCGGCTGGGCGCCGGCGAGGTTGCCCTCGAAGGTGAGGACCCGGCGGCCCGAGGCGCCGCTGACCGTCTGGACCTCGAGCTCCGACGGAACGTGATCACGCAGCCGCACGGCGGCGGTGTCGAAGGAAGTGTTGGTCATCTCGATGACGCACTCGGTCTTCTCGCCCTTCTCGAGCTCCGTTGGTTCGCAGGTCTTGGTCAGGCTCACCGCACCCTGCCGCTTCACGATCGTGATGGGAAAGTCGAGCCGATCGTGGAAATCCGCGAGATGCAGAGTGGCGTGGCGCACTTCCCCGATGGGCACGTCGCGGCTGTCGACTTCGATCTCGAGCGTCTTGTTCGTGCCCGGGCCGGATCAGGAACAACCGAGGCTCCACGTCGACGTCGAGGTCTCTGGGAGAGGACACCCAGGCGAACCACAGCGACGGTATGTTTGCGCTCGCTTCGGAGAGTGCGCTCGACCTCCGTCTTTCCCGGATGGACCGGGATGTAGAGGCTCGGGTAGTTCACGTTCCAGAGGTCGTTCTGGTGTCCCTCGAAGTCCGCTCGGGTCGGGGAAACGAACGTCAAGCCGGGCGATCCCGCTCGGCAGCAGGTCGATGCGTCCCGAGCCGTAGTCGAACGGATCGGCAGGTGTCGCTCCGTCTTCCTTGACGACGCCGTGGTTCTTGGCCGTCGTCATCAGAGCGGATTTGATCTGCCAAGGGCGTCCAGTCCGAATGGAGATCTTTCAAGAGCGCTCGCGGCGCCGGCCACGTGCGGGCTCGACATCGACGTTCCGCTGATGAACATGTACTCGCCGGGAGCTCCGAACGAAGCCGTCTCTCCCGAGTCGTTCGGCATCGGCGTGCCGCCGGCGAGAATCGCGACACCGGTCGCGGTGACGTCGGGTTTGCTGATGCCGAGCGTCTGCTGCGGTCCGCCTCGAGAGCTGAAATCCGCCATGACGTCCGCGCCGCCGGCGGTGCCCGGGAAAAGGGACGGAGGCCCGCCGGGGTGGGTCTCGACGTTTCGGGGAACTCCCTGATGGATCGTTCCCATGACGGGGCCCGGTCTGGGCCGCCATGAACGCCAGGAGAGCGGTTCCCTCCGCCGCGTCCACGTGGACCGCGGGGAGGAAGTGCTTGTCGTGATCGAGGCTGTTCGGCGTCGGGTTATAGAGGATCATGCCTCCGGCTCCACCTGCCATAACGTTCTCGCCTTTCGTCACGCGCGCGACGGTTCCCCGAGCGCAGACGACGATCTCGCCGTTCCAGGTCCCGGGCGGGAAACGGAGTCGAAGCAGCCGGGATCGCCGCCGTCGAAGTCCGCGGCCAGAACGACCGGGGCGGTGAACTCTCCCGTGACCGACGTTCCGACGAGCTCCAGGGTCGAGCTTCCCACGAGCGAGACGCTGCCCGCGATGTACACGTCGGAGGTGCTCGCGGCGACGGTGGTGGTCCAGGGCTCGCGATGCGCGACGGTGTTCGGCGCCCGGTCCGTCGTTCCCGGCGGAAGCGGCGACGAAGATCCCCGCCTCATAGGCATCCAGAAAAGCCTGGCTCGCCAAGTCGGAGTACGGGCTCTCGCCGCCGCTGATGGAGAAATTGATGACGTCGACTCCGTCCAGGATCGCCTGCTGGACGGCCGCGGCCGAATCCGAGCCGTAGCAGCCCTCGATGCCGCACACCTTGTACGCGACGACGTGCGCCCTCGGGGCGATGCCCGAGATTTCGGGAAGGGTCGGAGCGTCGAAACTGACCGACGGCTCGACGCCGGAGTTCCCTCCCGCGGTGCTCAGGGTATGGCTCCCGTGGCCGTCATCGTCGCGCGCCGACTTGAACTCGCTCGCGTCGACGATCTCGAACGGTGTCGTACGTATTCATGAAACGCTGTGCGCCGATGAGCTTGTTGTTGCAGTCGAAATCCGCGTCGTTCGAGTTCCAGGCCGTGTTGCCGAAGTCGCAGGCCGTCCCGGTCCATTTGGCGGGAGGCGCCGGATATGGGCGACCCGACGGATCCGGGTCGGCGAAAGATTCGAGCTCCGGCCAGACTCCGGTGTCGATGTTGGCGACGATGATGCCCTCTCCGGCCTTCCGTTCGCCGCCGAGCTGCGCCCAGAGAGCGGGTGCGCCGAGAAACCTCGGGCTTCGATACGTGTCAGGGTGCAGAAGCTCGTCTTTGTAGACGGCCGAAACGCCCGGAAGCCGGTAGAGCTCGGAGACTTCTTCCTCGGGCACGAGAAGCGACGACTCCGCCCACCACCGTGTGGAACCGGTGCACTATCCGGGCGCGTGGAACGGAGCGCTGGATGGCGTTCTCGAGCGTCGCCGTTCTCGTCTCGAGGAAACGTCCGGTAGGCCCTCACCTCGGGACTCGAAAGAGCGATGCGCGACTGCCCTCTCGCCCGAGGGCTCGTGGCCGCGAAACCCGCGATCCCGCCTCGATAGGAGGCGACCGACGGCACGTCCAATTTCACGACCACCGGGACCATGCGGCCGTTCCGCGATGTCGGCTTCTTTTTCGAGACTCTGAGAGCCCATGGTGACGATTCCGGAGCGCGAGCGGAGCTCGCTCGGGTCGCGAGTTTGCGCTCCCAGCCATGGAATCGAAAGACCGAGAACCGACAAGGCTACGCCGAAACGCACTAACAGGGTTTTGGGCACAGCTACCTCCTTAGTAAGGAACCACCGCAGACCGCGGGGCACAAGGCGAGGTGGAGAAAGCTCCCCGCACAGCGATTCCGCGACCGGCGGAACGTTAGGGGATGCGCGGGAGGGATGTCAAGGAGGAGCCAGGGGTATAATTGGGCTCGACTCGAGCACGAATACGATGAATTCTTTCAGAACGACTGGGTCCGACGCTCTCCGAGATGCGCGAGCCGTGGACCCAAGAGCGCACGCTGCGCAGCCGGGCGAACGCTGCCCGCGGAGTCAGACCCTCTCGACCCGGTGAACCTCTGGAACGTTCACTGGTACGGAGCCGACGACGAACGTCCGGCATTTCGTCGTGCCGAAAGAAGTCACCGGCGTCGACGCGCCCATCGTCGCGATCTACAGCCGCGACTTTCCCACCGGAAGCCACAAGGTGGGCGCCGCCTACTCGGTCCTCGCCGAGCTCATCGTCGAGGGCGCCGTCGATCCCCGCAAGCACCGCCTCGTCTGGCCCAGCACCGGCAACTACGGTGTCGGGGGCGCCTGGGTCGGCGGGCGTCTCGGCTGCCGGAGCCTCGTCGTCCTTCCCGAAGGGATGAGCCGGGAGCGGTTCGAGCTCATCGAGAGCTACGGGGCGGAGGTGGTGAAGACCCGCGGGAAGCGAGTCGAACGTCAAGGAGATCTACGACAAGACCTGGGAGCTCCGGCAGAGACCCCGACGTGCGCGTGCTGAACCAGTTCGAGGTCATGGGGAACTACCGCTTCCACTACGAAGTGACGGGCGGAAGCGTCGCCGCCCTCGCCCCTCGCCTGCGCGAGAAGGGCATCGGCGACGGCCGCATCGCCGCATTCGTTTCATCGATGGGAAGCGCGGGCACCATCGCCGCGGGCGATCGCCTGAAGCAGATCTGGCCCGAGCACAAGATCGTGGGCCTCGAGCCCATCCAGTGCCGCACGCTCTACGACAACGGCTACGGCTCGCACGAGATTCAGGGAATCGGCGACAAGCACGTCACCTGGATCCACCACGTCGCGAACATGGACGCCCTCATCTGCATCGACGACATGTCCTCGGTACGCGGGCTGTCAGCTCTTCACCGAAGAAATGGGACGACTCGTGATGGAGCGCCGCTTCGGCGTATCGCCCGAGGACGCCTCGATGCTGGCATCGATCTTCGGCATCAGCGGCGTCTGCAATCTTCTCGGCGCGATCAAGACCGCGAAGTTCTACGGTCTTCGGAAGGAACGACGTCGTGGTCACCGTGCTCACCGACGACATCGGGCGCTATCGAAGCGTGATGGAGTGGCTCACGAAAAAGGACGGTCCCCTGGACGAGGCGGCGGCGACCGCGAGACTCGCAGCGATCTTCCATGGCGCCGGAGCTCGACTGGATCCAGGAAGGCACCGTGCACAACCGGAACCGTTGGCACAACCTCAAGTACTACACCTGGGTCGAACAGCAGGGAAAGACCGTCGAAGAGCTCGACGCCCAGCGGGACCCCGAGTGGTGGATCGCGCACCAGAAGAAAGTCGCTGAAGTCGACGAGAAGATTCGCGCGTTTCGAGAGGTCATGCGTGAATCGAGTCGCCCTGTACCTCCAGGACGCCCATCCGCTCGCCGACTGCATCCGCTATGCGAAGTACGCCGAGGAGAAGGGACTTCGAGGCCGTATGGCAGGCGGAAAGCCGGCTGGTTCGAGACGCGGTCGTTCCCATGGCGGCCTATGCCGCGGTCACTTCGCGCATCCAGATCGGCTCGGGAGTCATCAACAACTGGACGCGCAACATCGGCCTGCTCGCCGCGACGTTTCTCACCCTCGACGACCTCGCGCCCGACCGGATCCTCTGCGGCATCGGCGCCTGGTGGGACCCGCTCGCGCGAACGTCGGGATCGAACGGAGGAAGCCGCTCGTCGCCATGCGCGAGACGATCGAGGTGTTCCGCCGGCTCCTGCGCATGGAGAACGTTACCTTCCAGGGCGAGTTTCACCAGGTCCAGGGAATCGAGCTCGACGTGGTCCACGGCCGGCGAGAGCCGCGCCACGGTGCCGGTCTTCATCGGCGCCACCGGGGACAAGATGCTCGAGCTCACCGGCGAGATCGCGGACGGCTGTCTTCTGAACTACTGCGTCCCGCCTTCCTACAACGACCGCGCGCTCGAGCTCCTTGCGAAAGGCGCCGCGCGCGCGGGCCGGAAGCTCGAAGACATCGACCGCCCGCAGCTCATCGTCTGCTCCGTCGACCGTGACCGGGAGCGCGCCGTCGATGGAGCGAAAGCCCTCATCACCCAGTACCTGGCCCAGCAGCCGCACATCGCGAAAGCGTCCGGAGTCAGCGAAGACACCGTGCAAGAAGGTCCAGTCGATTCTCGGCTGGCCCGCGACCAAGGAGCAGGTGCGTCAGGCGATGCAGCACGTTCCGCGACGACCTCGTCCTCGGAATCACCGCCACGGGGACGCCGGAAGAGGTGCGTGCTCGCGTCGCCGAGTACGTGAAGCGCGGCGCTACCTGCCCGGTGCTCTACCCGCTCGGCGATCCGTTCCTGATGATGGACACGTTCGCGGGAGGAACCTAGTGCCGTTCCAACTTTTGCCTGCCAATAAAACCCTTGAGTGTGGACGAGACCGTGTGGGCCAACTCGACCGATCAACTCGGCCGACCAAGTTGGAACGGCACTAGCCCATGCTTTCGCTCGCAACCGTCACCGCAACAGGCATTCTCGCCATCGTCGGAGGCAAGGTCATCGACGGTACGCCCGGAGCACCCATCGAGGACGGTGTCGTGCTCGTCGAAGGAAACGAGATCCGAGCCGTCGGGCCTCGCTCCCGGATCCCGTCCCTGATGGGGCGCTCGTTCTCGACGCGACTGGAGCGAGCGTTCTTCCAGGACTCGCCGACCTCCACACCCACGCCACCCATTTCATCGCGAGCCCTCGGGCGTTCGAGGATGACGCGATGTCGGCGCTGAGAGCGGCGGCTCTCCTCCGACAAGCGCTCGACTCCGGCATCACGCTGGTGCGGGACGCGGGCGCGCGGAACTACACCGCGACCGCCCTGAAACGCGCCATCGAGGAGGGCTACATCGAAGGCCCGCGCTTCGTCATCTGCAACCAGATCGTCGGCGTCACCGGCGGACACGGAACCGAAGGCGATCGGATGGAGACGCCGAAGTGGCTTCGCGAGTCCGACTCCCCCTACGAGTGGAGAAAGAACATCCGTCAAAACTTCAAGATGGGAGCGGACTACGTGAAGGTCACGCCGCCCTTCACCCGCGACGAGATCGCGCTCGCTGTCGAAGAGGCCCACAATTTCGGGGCCCGGATCGCGGTCGACGCCGCGGGGCAGGCGTACCCCGGAATGATGATGGTCGAGCACGCGGTCGAAGCCGGTGCCGACACCATCGAGCACCTGGCGCCGATGAAGCACGAAGACCGGGTCATCGCGTTGATGAAGGAGCGCGGGACGATCGTCGTTCCCACACTGCACGCGACCCGGCGGTTCGCGGGGGCGCGCTGGGACGAGCCGACAGAGCGGGACGCACGAGAGCTGACGAGGCCCACCGACTACGAGCAGAGGTTCCGCAAATTGCACGCCGCGGGCGTGCCCATGGCGATGGGAACCGACGCCGGCGGCAAGGACCAGGGCGAGATTGGATCGTTCTACGCCGAAGAGATTCTGAGGTGGATTTCCTGGGGATACAGTGCCCACGAAGCGCTACAGTCGGCGACGCGCATTGGAGCGGAGGCGGCGGGGCTTCGCGACCGGCTTGGAACTCTCGAGCCGGGCAAATGGGCGGACATCATCGTGGTCGAGGGAGACGTCCTGGCGGCGCCGGCGACGGCCGTCCGCCCGTCGTGGGTCATCCTGAACGGTGAGGTCGTGAGGCGGCCGACGACTCCGGTTCCGGATTCCGAGACGTCCTTCTGGCCGAACTGAGTCAGGCCGCCGTCTGATACAGGGTCTGAGCGAATGCGAGCGCCTCGTCGAGGCTATCGAAGACACGGCTGACGACATGCACGCCCGTCCGGTCTCGTAGAAGAGCTTTCAGACCGAGTCTTGGGGTTGGCGCCGTCGTCACAGGCTTCGAGACTGACGGTGCAGCGCTTCCCTTTCGCTCCCAGGATTTCCGCCTCCCCCATAACCCACCTCCCTGCCCCTTTCTCATTGCAAGGACCAGGCCAGATCGGGGCATGCGAGGCGAAGGTATCAAGTTATGCAAATAGGCCAGTTATGGTCGTTCGAGGAATCGACCTGTGGAAAGGCTGGCGGCTACATCGGATGACAAAAGGCAATGGATCGCGAAAAACGGAACAACTTTTGTGCTCCTGTGGTTAACGAAACATTTGCCTCCCGGACTCGCCGGAATAGTTCACGAAGACGGTCTTGAGCTCGGTGAAGAAGTTCAGGCCCTCTTCGGACATCTCACGCTCGCCGACACCGGTCGCCTTGACTCCGCCGAACGGAAGCTGCGCCTCTCCGCCGATGGTGGGCTCGTTCACGTGCACCATGCCGCACTCGACGTCCTCGACGAAGCGCATCACCTGGTCCACGTCCCGGGTGAAGATCGACGTGGTGAGTCCGAACGGAACCGAGTTCGCCATCCGGATCGCCTCCTCGAAGCTCTTCGCCTTCGAGACCGCGAGCACCGGCCCGAAGACCTCTTCCTGGAAGATACGCATCCCGGCGTCGACGTCGTCGAAGATCGTGGGCTCGACGAAATAGCCGTCCTCGAGTCCCTCGGGGCTTGCCGCCTCCCGACACGAGTCGCGCGCCTTCCGCTTTCGCGATCTCGACGTACTCGAGATCGGTCTTGTACTGGCTCTCGTCGACCGCGGGCCCCATGTCGACGTTCTCGTCGAGCCCGTTGCCGACGCGGATGTTCCGGGCGTGCTCGACGAGCCGCTCCACCAGCGCGTCTTTCTTGTCCTCGAGCACGATGACCCTCGAGGTCGCGGTGCAGCGCTGGCCGGTCGACCCGAAGGCTCCGTCGCGGATGGCGAGAGCCGCCTTGTCGAGATCGGCGTCGGACATCACGATGACCGCGTTCTTCCCTCCCATCTCGCACGTCACCTTGGCTCCTCTCGAGGCGGCTTTGACGTACAGATCGGTCCCGATCGAGTTCGAGCCGGTGAAGGAGATGATCGGAATGTCGCGCGAGTGGACGAGCGTCTCTCCGACCTCCGAGCCGGAGCCGACGACGACGTTGAAGACTCCGGGAGGGAGCCCGGCATCCGCGTAAATCTCCGGCGAGGAGCGCGGCCGTCGAAGGCGTGAGGCTCGCGGGCTTGAAGACGACCGCGTTTCCCGCGACCAGCGCCGGCGCCGACTTCCAGACCGGAATGGCCCAGGGAAAGTTCCAGGGAGCGATGAGCGCGACGACGCCGACCGGCTGGCGGATGGTGTACGTGAACGTGTTTCGCGCCTCGGACGGGAGCGTCTTTCCTCCCATGCGAAACCCGGCACCCGCGTAGTACTCGATGAGAGAGATGCCCTTCATGACCTCGCCTCGCGCTTCCTTCAGAATCTTCCCCTCTTCGCGCGTCATGACCCGCGCGATCTCGTCGACGCGGGTGCGGGCGATGTCGGCGGCGCGCCACAGGACCCGCCCGCGCTCGGGACCAGGGACCTTGCGCCACTTCTCGAAGGCGTTCCGCGCCGCCTCGATGGCGCGCTCGGCGTCCTTCGCCGTCGCCATCGGGAACTCCGCGATCACGTCGTCCGGGTCGGCGGGATTCACGTTCTTCAACACGCGCCCGGAAGGGGCTGGATCCACTCTCCGTCGATGAAAGAGCCGGTTCGCATCGAAAACCTCCGCCTTCGCGAGTACGCTTCGGCGCGTAAACCCGCCGCGAACGCGAAGGCGCGCTACGTTACCACGCGAGCTTGATTTCGCGAACGGGGAGCCTTTATCCTCCGCGGATGCGTACTCGATACCGTGATACGCGGCGGCACGATCGTCACCGCCGACGACACCTACCGTGCCGACATCGGCATCGCCGGCGGCAAGATCGCCGTCATCGGCCTCGAGCTCGAAGGGGGCTTCGACCCTGGACGCCTCGGGAAAGCTGGTCATGCCCGGAGGCATCGACGTCCATACGCACCTCGACATGCCCTTCGGAGGCACGGTCACCGCGGACGACTGGTCGAGCGGAACCATCGCCGCGGCCTGCGGCGGCACCACCACCGTCATCGACTTCGCCATCCAGGACTTTGGAAGCTCTCTGCGAAAGGGAGTCGACGCCTGGTTCGCGCGCGCCGAGGCGAAAGCGGCCATCGACTACTCCTTCCATACCATCGTGCGCGAGCTGAAGGAATCCCATCTGAAGGAGATGGACGCGCTCGTCAAGGAAGGCATCACCACCTTCAAGCTCTTCATGGCCTACCCCGGCGTCTTCATGGTCGACGACGCCACCATCTTCCAGGCGATGCTGCGAACGCGCGACAACGGCGGCCTCATCTGCATGCACGCCGAGAACGGAGGCGTCATCGATACGCTCGTGAAACGCGCTCTCGCGGAAGGCCACACCGAGCCCAAGTGGCACGCCCTCACCCGTCCGATGAGCGCCGAGGCCGAGGCGACGCGGCGGGCGATCGCGCTCGCCGAGATGGCGGGCGTTCCCGTCTACATCGTGCATCTCTCCGCCGGCGACGCGATGGAAGAGGTCCGCCGCGCCCGCGAGCGGGGTCTTCCGGTATTCGCCGAGACCTGTCCGCAGTACCTTTTCCTGTCGTACGAAGACTACGAGAAGCCTGGATTCGAGGGCGCGAAGTACGTGATGTCGCCGCCCCTCCGGCCCAAGGGGAACGAGGAGAGGCTCTGGAACGGTCTCAAGACCGACGCCCTCCAGGCGGTCTCGACCGATCACTGCAGCTTCTGCATGAAGGAGCAGAAGGAGCTCGGCAAGGGCGACTTCAGCAAGATCCCGAACGGCGCTCCCGGGATCGAGAATCGGCTCATGCTCCTGCACGAGGGCGGAGTGAACCGGGGCCGCATCACCATGAACCGCTTCGTCGAGCTCGTCTCCACGCGTCCCGCGAAGATCTTCGGGTTGTACCCGCGCAAAGGGTCGATCACCGTCGGGGCTGACGCCGACCTGGTCCTCTGGGACTCGAAGCGCAAGTGGACCATCAGCTGCGAAGACCCATCGGATGAAGGTTGACTACAACGCCTACGAGGGCACCGAGGTGACCGGCATCCCCGACACCGTCCTCCTCCGAGGCAAAGTGGTCGTGAAAGACCAGAAGCACGTCGGAGCGATCACCGACGGCGCCTTCGTTCGCCGTGAGGCGGGCACGGCGCGGACTCCGGAGGGCTCGAGACCTTGAAGAAGAAGAGATGGCTCAAGACTCCTCCTCGCGGCCGTAGCCCTCGTTCTTCTCGGCGGCGTGGGGCTACTTCGAAGCGCTGAAGCGGGCGTGGATCCGCTACAACGAGTACGACATCCGCTCCGAGGGCTCGCTCGCGGTCGGCGACCTGGCTCCCGACCTCGAGCTTGCGTCTGCCGACGGCTCGGGACCGAGGAAGATCTCCGATTTCTATCGTGAGAAGCCTCTGGTCCTGGTCTTCGGCAGCTACACGTGACCGCCCTTTCGAGCCAGGTTGGCCGAAATCGAAAAAATCAGGGAAGACTTCAAGGACCGCGTCGAGCTCGTCCTCGTGTACATCAAGGAAGCCCACCCGGAGGACGAATGGCAGATGGACTCCAACGTCGAGTCCGAAGGTGGTCTTCGACCAGCCCCAGACCTTCGAGGCTCGCGTCGAGCTCGCTCGCACCTTCGTCGATCGGATGGAGGTCGAGACGGAGACTCTGGTCGATGACATCCGCAACACCGCGATGGCCTGCTACGCCGCGTGGCCCGAGCGGATCTACGTCATCGACCAGGCGGGCCGCATCGCCTACAAGGGCGGAATGGGTCCGTTCCGCTTCGAGCCCGAGGAGCTTCGAGAGTTCCTTTCGCAGATGACACAGGGGTGAGATGTTCTCGCCTTTCCTTCTGGCCGCGGCGCTCGCAGCTCCTCCCGAGTCTCTCTGCTCTCATCCTCTCGTTCGATTGGACCAGGATGGCCGTGAGCAGTACGGAACGAAGGCGGCCGTTCTCTCGGCGTTTCGCGCGGGACTTCCCCTGCGTGTCTCCTGGTCCCTCGACGGCGACGGCGACGGCTCCCCCGACGTCTCGCATTGGGCCGACTCCGGTTTTCTGACCGAGTTCGAAGGCAACGTTTTCGCGCAGCTCCACGACATCCAGAGGCAGCAGCCGCGGCGCGGCGAGGGCCGCATCGAGCTTCCGCGGGGCGGTCTGCGATGGACCGGACTTCTCGGCACGAACGGTGTTCTCGAAAGTCATTTCGACGACGGCAGCGACCCCAGCACTCATCGCGTCGCGAGCGAGTGGTGCGTCGACGAGCGCGCTTCGGCCTGCGCGATTCCCGCATGGCGCCTCGTCTACCGCCACGACGCGGACGGCCAGGCGATGGAGGGAACGAAGGAGGCTCTCTTCGACTCCGTCCGCCGAGGCTATCCTCTGAGGATTGCCTGGGGCTTCGAAGGTTCCGTCGAGGGAGAACGATCGAAGTCGAACATTCCGCGGAGCCCGTGTTCGTGACGATCATGAACGGCGGAGATCTTTTCGCGCAGCTTCCCGAGCACATCGCGCAGGCGTCCTACTTCGAGCCCGAGAAGGCGCTCTTCGAAAACCCGTCCGTGATGTGGCGCGGTCTTCTGGGAACGAACGGAACGTTCGATGCGGTCTTCGTCGATCGCGCGACGGGACGAGAGGTCCGCCGGCTTCCCCAGCGCGCGGGAGTCGCGTGGTTCGCCCTCGCTCCCGCGGAAGCTTGCGCCGCCGCCGCCTCTGAATCTCGCCGTGCCCGGCGGGGTAAGAAGAGCGCCCTGACGCTTACGGTTCCGAGCCCGACTTCGCCGAGCGGATCGTTCCCGCGAGCCGCGACGGCACGAAGAAGTGGTTCACGCTGA
This sequence comes from uncultured Acidobacteriota bacterium, assembly GCA_963820855.1. Classification (GTDB taxonomy): domain Bacteria; phylum Acidobacteriota; class Vicinamibacteria; order Marinacidobacterales; family SMYC01; genus DAISKN01. The sequence goes on along the minus strand of CAWGBY010000021.1, from coordinate 12,452 downwards.
TCGAAGGGTTGAACCCGCCCTTCGGCCGGTAGGGGTAAACGGTGCGCGTCCTCGTGCAGTAGGCGTCCGCGCGCACGTAGCCGGCGTGCCGGGCGCATTCGCTCCACGGAGCGAGCATGGGACGGCCGAGCCGCGCGGGTCGCGGCAGCGGCTCCGCGGGCCGCAGCGCCTGGCCGCTCTTGTCGTGAACGTACTTGAACCCCGCGTGGTAGGTGTTCCAGGCGGTAGCCCTCAAATCATCGATAGAGAGCGCGCTTTCTTCGGTGAAGAGCAGCAGGAATCCCGCGCGGTGATAGGCGCGGAAGACTTCCACCATGCTCTCGTCCGACTGGCCGCGCACTTCGTGAAATCCGTTTCCGACGAGCATCACCGCGCCGTCGGATGAGAGTCCCGCGCTCGAGAGCGCCGCGGTCAGGACCTCGGGCCGGCCGATGTCCGCCTGCCGCACGAACATCATGCTCGCGGGTAGGGCGCCCCGGCGCTGCTCCTCCATCGCCGCGTCGATCGCGGCGTCCTCGAGATCCGCCCCCACGTAGTGGAGCGCGCCGCCCGACCGGGCGAACCTCTGGCGCGTCGCCTCGCCGCGGCCGATCGCGTGCTCGATGAATACCTGATACTGAAAGCCCGTGTCCTGGCAGAAGCGATCGAGCGCGTCGTTCGCCTGTTCGAAGGTAGCGCGGTTCGCGTCCTGGCTCGCTCCCACGTTCTCGCCGCGGCTCACGTGAGCGGACGATGTCCCGTGGAGGAGGATCTCGCGAGCCCGCTGCATGTACGGGTGGTAGGTCTCGATGATGCCGAAGGGCCCGGGGCCTTTCGCGAAGCCTCTCGCCCCCGAGGCCGTCACTTTGTAGCTCTCGCCGTCCCGCCGCATCCAACCGGAAGCGGTGAGGACCTCGAGTGCGGAGGCGGCGACCACGGGATGCGGGCGGCTCCATTCCTCGGGCCGCGTCGCGGCGGACTCGACCAGCGCGGAGGTCCGCCCGCTCGCCCGGAGGCCGAGGACGATCGGCAGCAGCCGAAATCCGAGCCCGAGCTCGTCGCGGTCGGGAATCCAGTGGTTCTGCGCGGTGTCGATGCGGCGCCGTGCCGCCTTGCCGAGATCGAGGAGAAGTTCGAGCTCCTCGTTCGAGAGCACCAAACCGGTGAAAAGACGCCTCCACAGACTCGTCAGGTTCGCGGGAATTCGGGCAGGGAAGCGGTCCAATGCGAGAGAAGAGGTCTCTTGCCCGGGGATGACCCGCGATGCGAAATCCCTCGTCGTATTGTTCGACGAGCCCCCGGGACAGAAGGAAATGGAGGTCCTTGTCGAGCTCGGCGGCATCGAGCCGCCTTGTCCGGCCGTCGATTGGAACGGCGCAGGCATCGGGGTAGATGGCTTCCCCTTGCGAAAGCCGTTCGAGAAGCCCGAGATCCGCGAAAGCGCCGAGCACGTGCCGCAAGAGCCAGAGATCGGGGGGCGCGGTGATGGCCGCGGTGAGCGCGACCTGCCGGACGACGGTCGACGCGTTTCGAATCGCTTCCCGATCCTCCAGCGCGGAGTCTCCGCGGTCGAAGGCCGAGCTCAACCGATCGCAGGCATCGACCACTCTCTGTCCCATTCCGAGGAGATGAGGGACCCGATCGCGAAACGTCTCCCACGCGCTCTGCTGCAAGTAGGGGAATCCCGCGCTCGAAACGCCCGTGGGCTCCTCGAGGACCGGAATCAGGAGCTCCGCGATGGCGTCTCCCGCAGCCGCGGCCTCGAGAATTTCCCGTTTGGATCTAGACATCGATCGATCGTCCGCGCCCTTGCTCCAGTCCCCTCTCGTAGACCGTCTTCGCCGCCGCGACATCCTCGATCGCGAGCCCCTGCGATTCGAAGAGCGTTACCGCGCGAGGCTCCCGCGTGAAGCCAAGGGCGACGATGTCCGAAAGCTCCCGGACCTTGTCCCAGGATAACTTCCCCGCCTCCACGACGGCGATCAGATCGCCGCACTCGATCTTCGCGCCCTCGACGGAGTCCGCGGCGATGACGTCGGCCCTGGTCACCGCGGCTTCGTCGATCTCGCGGCGGCCCACGGCGTTCGAGCCGACCGCATTCACGTGATGCCCCGGCTCGAGCCACGCGCCGAGGAGGACCGGCTCCTTCGAGCTCGTCGCGGTCACGAGGATCTCGGACTCCGCCGCGACTTCCTCCGGACGCGACGCCGGGCGCACGGGAAGATTGATGGCGCTCGTCATCTCGCCGCAGAATTGTTGTCGCCGGGCGGGATCGCGGCTAAAGACCATCACCTGGGACACTGCACGCGAAGCCGCGAGGGCTTCGATCTGCGAGCGCGCTTGCCAGCCGCTTCCGTAGATTCCCACCCGCGTCGCCTCGCGCGGTGCGAGGTGGCGGGTCGCGACCGCGGTCGCGGCGCCCGTGCGGATCTGCCCCAGGCTATCGGCCGCCATCATCGCTTTCAGCTCCCCGGTTCCCGAATCGAAGAGCAGGAAGTAGAAACGCGCGCCCGAAGGTCCGGTGGTGTACGCCTTGAGCCCCGCGTAGCCAAGCGCGTCGCTTCCCGCCGACATCACGTGGAGCACGAGCCGGTTCAGCCGGACGCGGCCCCGGGGCCGGTTGACCGCCTTCTTCTCGCCCAGGAGCCGAAACGCCTCCTCGACCCCGGCGACTGCGTCTGCCATCGGAAGGAGGCTCCGGACGTCCTCTTCAGTGAAGAATATCGCCATTCTTTGACTCTCCCCTGGACCGGATGATAGATCACGGGTCGACCACCATGAGCATTCCCGCGGACGAGTACCGCTTCTGTCCCAAGTGCGGCGGCGCCCTCGATTCGAAGACGCTGAAGAAGAACGAGCCCGAGAGGCTCGTCTGCCGCCTTTGCGAGTTCGTCTTCTTCCTGAATCCAAAGGTCGCTGCGGGAACTCTCTTTCAAGTCGACGGCAAGCTCGTCCTGCTGAAGCGCGCGATCGAGCCCGGCTACGGAAAGTGGGGGTTCCCGAGCGGGTTCGTCGACCGCGGCGAGACGGTCGTGGAAGCGGCGGTCCGCGAGACGCGAGAGGAAGCCGGCGTCGAGGTGCGCGTGCGGGAGCTTCTCGACGTGTACTCCTACTCCGGCTCGCCCATCGTGGTCGTGGTCTACGCCGCGGACCTCGTTTCGGGGGAGCCACGGGCCGAAGACGAGAGCCTCGAGCTCGCGACCTTCGCGCCTCCGGACATTCCCTGGGAGGAGCTCGCCTTTCCGAGCACGCGGGACGCGCTTCGCGCTTACACGCGCCGCTACTTCTGTTCCCGGACGAAGGAGAGGAAACCTTGAACCGTTTCGTTGGAAAAGTCGCCGTCGTGACCGGCGCGAGCCGCGGGATCGGGCGCGCCATCGCGGAGGCCTATCTGGAGGAGGGAGCGAAGGTCGCTCTATGCGCCCGCTCTCTCGCGGAGCTCGAGAGGCTCGCTGATTCCTGGAACGGAAAAGACCGCCGCGCGATCGCGCTTTCCTGCGACGTGACCTCGGGCGACGAGGTCCGGCGGGCCTTCGAGGAAGTCGAGAAGAGCTGGGGGAAGCTTCATGTCCTCGTGAACAACGCCGGAATCTCGGGACGGACGCCGCTCGGCCCGCCGCGCGACGGCGAAGAGGAATCGTGGGATCGCATCCTGGCGACGAACTTGACCGGAAGCTACCGGATGACGAGATACGCGCTCCCGCTCATGAGCTCGGGCGGGGGACGCATCGTGAACATGTCCTCGGTGCTCGGCCGGTTCGGCGTTCCCGGGTACGCCGCGTACTGCACGGCGAAACACGGAATCATCGGATTCACCCGGGCGCTCGCGCTCGAGCTCGCGCCCCGCGGAATCACCGTGAACGCGCTTTGTCCGGGTTGGGTCGAGACCGACATGGCGGACCAGGGCATTCGAGAGACGGCGGCCGTCTTGGGAGTCTCTCCCGAAGCATTCCGCGAGCAAGCCATCGCGGGTGTCCCCCTCAAGCGCTTCCTCGATCCTGCCGAGATCGCGAAGCTCGTGCTCTACCTGACTTCCGACGACGCGTCCGGAATCACCGGCCAGGCGTACAACATCTGCGGCGGACAGGTGATGAGCTGAAAAGCGTCGTGCTAGGATCTATTTATGTCCGAGAAAGTCAAGATTTACGGAAAAGCTGGCTGACCCTACACCACCGCGGCCCGTGAGGCCTATGCGGAACGAGGGGTCGAGTATTACGACGTGAAGAAGGACGCCGCTCGTCTGAAGGAGATGATGTCGGTCACGGGAGGTGGAAGAGCCGTCCCCGTCATCCTCGACGGCGGCAAGGTGACCGTCGGCTATGGCGGCACCTGAGCGGTCTGAAAGCCGGCAGTTCGCCGGCTCCCAGGAAATGACAGAGCCCCGCTGGAAGTATGTGATCGGCATCCTCGGAGGCATGGGGCCTCATGCCCACATCGAGTTCGAAAGCCTCCTCCTCGACCGCGCGGCGAAAACTCTCGGTCGGCCGCCTCGAGACCAGGACTACCCTTCCTGGGTCGTGTCGTCCGTGCCGGGCATTCCCGATCGGACCCGGGCGCTTCTCGAGGGAGCGGAGTCTCCCGTCGATGCCATGGTCGAAAGCGCGAAGCGGCTCGAGGGCGCCGCGTTCGCCGTCATTCCCTGCAACACCGCTCATGCGTTTCTCGATGAGGTCCGCCGGCGGACCACGCTCCCCTTCCTCGACATGATTCAAGTCACCGCCGAGCGCGCGGTCGAACGCGTGGGTGGGGACGGGACGATCGGTCTCCTCGCCGTGTCCGGAACGGTTCGCTCCGATATCTATCGGAAGAAGGTCGAAGCGCTCGCGCCGCGAGCGCGCGTCGTGAGTCTGCTCGATCTGAACGGCGGTGACGAGATGCAGGAACGGCTCGTGATGGAACCGATCTTCGGCCCGTTGCACGAGGGAAAACGCGCCGGGGGCGGGATCAAGTCGGGAGCGTTCCGCGATCCCGAAGTGCCGTGAATCGATCGCCGCGCGGCTCCAGGAGGCCGCTCGAAGACTTAGCGATGCGGGGGCGTCTCTCGTCCTCACCGCCTGCACCGAGATTCCGCTGGTTCTAGGTCGAGAGCGCGCCGGTGAGGTTCCACTCCTGGATCCCATGGAGGTCGCGGCGGCAGAGGCGATCGAAATCGCGCTCGGCCGGAAGCCTCTCCCATGCACATCCTGACCGGCGCCTCCATGCGCGAGGCCGACCGGCGCACGATCCGTGAGGTCGGAATTCCCGCGTCGGTCCTGATGGAGAGCGCTGGACGCGCCGCCGTCCGGACCATGGTGGAGCGCATCGAAGATCTCGAGTCTCGATCCATCGTCATCGTCTGCGGCAAGGGCGGAAATGGAGGCGATGGATTGGTCGTGCTCCGGACGCTCGCCAATCTCGGCTACGACGCCCGCGCGATCGTTCTCGCTCCGTTCGAAGCGCTCTCCGCCGAGGCGCTCGACAACCTCCAGGCCGCCTTGAAGCTCGGACTCTCCGTCGAGTCCGCTCCAGCGGCCGACTCCTGGAGCGACGTCCTCGCCCAGATCGCTTCCGCCGACGTGGTCGTCGACGCGCTCTTCGGCACCGGCCTGACCGAGCCGCCCCGCGCTTTCCATCGGCACGTGATCGAGGACCTGAACTCGCTCGAGACGTTCCGCGTAGCGCTCGACGTTCCCTCGGGTCTGTCATCGGACTCCGGCGTGGTTCACGGAGTCGCGTTCGACGCCGATCTCACCATCGCCTTCGCGGCCCCGAAGGTCTGCCACTTCCTTTCTCCGGCATCGGAGCTTTGCGGAGAGGTCGCGGTCGTCGAGATCGGGATCCCGCCGCGGTTTCTCGAGAGTGCTACGCCTCGGCTCGAGACCCTCGAGCCTTCGATCCTGGCGGAGGCCCTTCCAAGGCGCCGGCCCGTAAGCCACAAGGGCACGTTCGGCCACCTCCTGATCCTGGCGGGCTCGCTCGGGAAGACGGGGGCGGCCGTGATGGCCGCCGAAGCGGCGCTCCGCGCGGGCGTCGGCCTGGTCACGGTCGCTTCCGCGAAAAGCGCCATCCCGATCATGGCGCCGCAGATCCCGGAAGCCATGTGGGAGGCTCTGCCCGAGACCGAGTCGGGAGCGGTCTCGATAGAGGCGGCTCCCAGGCTCCGCGAGCTTCTCCGCGAACGCCAGGCTTTCGCCGTGGGACCTGGACTCGGCACGGAAGACGAGACCGTCGATCTGATTTGCGAGATCGTCGCCGCTTCGGAGATTCCGACCGTCGTCGACGCCGACGGGCTCAACGCCTTTGCCCGCAAGCCGGGCAGCATACCTTCCGGCCGCGCTCTCGCTCTCACTCCCCACCCCGGAGAAGCCGGAAGACTCCTCGGAACATCGGCGAAGGAAGTCGAGAACGATCGCCTGACCGCCGTTCGAAGGCTCGCACAGAGCACGAAGGCGCACGTGCTTTTGAAAGGCCGCCGCACGCTCGTGTCGGATCCCAGTGGAAACGTTCTCGTGAATCTCACGGGCAATGCGGGAATGGCGACCGGAGGGACCGGAGACGTGCTCACCGGAATCGTGGGCTCACTACTCGCTCAGGGGATCGACGTCGAGGAGGCCCTTCCTCTGGGAGCCCACGTCCACGGACTCGCCGGCGACCTCGGCGCCGCCGAGATCGGTCAGACTTCCCTGGTCGCGACCGACCTCATCGGAAAGCTTCCCGCCGCCCTCCGAAGTCTGGGGGCCGATTGAAGGAGACCGTCGCGGAGACGGAGAGCCCCGAGAAAACCTTCTCTTCCGCCTTCGAGCTGGCCCGCCAGCATCCGGAAGCGTCCTTCTATTATCTTCACGGTGAGCTCGGCGCGGGAAAGACTCTCTTCACCAAAGGTATCGCGTCCTATCACGGAATCGACCCGAGCGAGATCGCAAGTCCCACCTTCGCGCTCGTCGCGCGCCATAGCGGCGGGAACCGCGTGCTGTACCATATCGACCTCTACCGCATCGAGAACGAACGGGAGCTCGCGGAGCTCGGAATCGAGGAGATGGAAGAGGAAGGAGCGGTGCTGGTGGTAGAGTGGGCCGAAAAGCTCGGCCGCCGACTGCGAGAGGACGCCATCAACGTCGTTCTCGAGGTCCAAGGCGAAAGCCGGCGGAGGATCACCATACGGTGCCCATAAGACTCGAAGGAATCATCGCGGCGATTCCGACACCCTTTCATCCGGACGAGACGCTGAATCTCGACGCGCTCGAGACCAACGTGAAGCGGTGGAACGACACGTCGCTCGCGGGCTACACCGTCCTCGGAACGACGGGCGAGTTCGTCTCGCTCACTCTCGACGAGAAGAAGCAGGTGCTTACGAGAGCGCGCGAGGCGACGCCCTCGGAGAAAATCTTCCTCGCGGGCACGGGAGCGGAATCGACGCACGAAACCCTCTCCCTCACCCGCTGGGTCGGGCCGCTCGGCGCCGACTACGCGATCGTGGTGACCCCCCACTACAACCGGCGGGCGTTCTCGGCACGGTCTCTGGTCGACCACTACCACCGCGTCGCGGATGCGAGCGTCATTCCCGTCGTGATCTACCATATCCCCGCCTGCACCGGTCTTTCCCTCGAGCCTTCGACCGTCGCCCGCATCGCGGAACATCCCAACGTTGCCGGAATCAAGGACAGCTCTGGAGACGTCTCCATGCTCCAGGAGACGAAGCGCGTCTGTCCGGAGGAGTTCGCGGTATTGACTGGCTCGGCCCAGATTCTGCTCGCCGCCTTCGCCGTCGGCGCCTCGGGCGCGATATTGGCGGATGCCTGCGCCGCCTGGGAAGAATCCTCGGAGCTCGAAGAGGCCCTCGCGGCCGGAGAGATCGATCGGGCCCGCGCTGTTCAGACGAGGCTCGCCCGTTTCAGCCGCGAGGTCGTGGTGAAGCGCGGCATTCCCGGAGTGAAAGCCCTTCTGGACCGGATGGGTTTCTACGGCGGCGCTCCCCGCCTCCCGCTCCTGCCCCTCGACGCGGACGCGGCCGACGACGTCGAGCGAGCGCTCCAGTCGATGAGAGCTCATCCGTGAAGCGAAGCCTCCTGATCGCGCCAGCGATGTTCCTCCTGGCGCGATGCGAGGCGCCGCCTCCCGAGACGGCGGACGCTCCGCGCAACGCGGGAATCAACGTGCTCCTCATCACCGTCGACACGCTGCGGCCGGACCACCTGAGCGCCTACGGCTACCCGCGGAAGACGAGCCCTTCCATCGACGAGCTGGCGTCGAAGGGTGTCGCTTTCGATCTTGCGTTCACCTACTGGCCCAAGACTCGCGGGAGCTTCGCCGCGATGTTCACGAGCCTCTACGCCTCGCAGCACGGCTTGACCGTTCGCGACCGGGACCTTCCGGAGTTCAACGAAACGCTGGCGGAGGTTTTTCAGAAGGCGGGTTACCGCACCGCGGCGGCCGTCGACAACGGGAATCTCGACAGCAAGCTCGGATACGCCCAGGGCTTCGACGTCTACGAAGAAACATGGCTTCGCGCCGACACGACCGAGATCGAACGAACGGAGATCATCACCCGGTTCGGAGAAGGGATTCTCGCGGCGAAGGACGATCCCCGTCCCTTCTTGCTGTGGCTCCACTATGTGAACCCGCACACGCCCTACACTCCCCCGGACGAGGTCTTGAAGCAGTTCCAGGGCGACGGGCTCGTTCCGCGGGGAAACGCACTTCCCGAAGTCGTCGGCTTTCACGGCGGGGTCAACCGCAACCTCGAGACCGGAGGCGCGCGCACCTGGGGGGAGTTCGTCGATCGCTACGATGCGGAAATCCTGGTCTCGGACCAGCACATCGGCCGGGTGTTGAAAGCGCTGAACGAGGGTCCTCACGCGGGAACGACCATCGTGGCCCTCACCTCGGACCACGGGGAGAGCCTCGGCGACCACGACTACTATTTCGATCATGGAGACGATCTCTTCAACCCGTCGCTGCGCATTCCGTTCGTTCTCTCGTTTCCGGGTTTCCTGCCCTCGGGCGAGCGCGTTTCCGCGCCGGTGTCGAGCCTCGATATCTACCCGACTCTCCTGGACCTCGCGCAGGTTCCCTTTCCGACGGGACCACCCGGCCTCCAGGGTAGCTCCACTCTTCCGCTGATCCGCGGAACGAAGTCACGCTTGCGGGATTTTTTCTTCTTCGAGAACGATCGCCACCTGACGGCCATCTCGAACGGACGGCTGAAACTCGTTTACCGTCCTCTGGGCGAAGGGAGCGCGGGCTGTCTCGAGCTCTACGACATGTACCGCGACCCGGGTGAGTCCGAGGACCGATACGAAGGATCGGAAGCGTACGTGGCGCCGCTCGAGGCGGAGCTCGGGAGCTTCGGAACCCGGACCGTGGCGTGGCAGCAAGAGACGACGGCGAAGCGATCGCAAGCAACGGCGGACGCCGCGCTGTCGGAGGCGACGCGTAGGAGTCTCGAGGTTCTCGGATACGTTCAGGAAAACGCGAGTCCCGCGCCCGTTCCGTGCCGGAGTCAGTGAACGGTCCGATGGACTGCGAAGCACCCGAGAAACGAACGACGGAAAGTTTTGCCCTCCAAGAAGAGTGTTGACGAGTCCCCGCTTGCTCATCCCGGCCCAAGTACCGAGATCCGTCAGGGAAGCTGGCTAGAGCGGTCACGGGTACCGTCGAGCGCAGTGACTTGGATGGCGCCACTTCGGGCGTCGGCGGGACGACCGAATTACACAGCTTCGCCCGCTCCGCAGCATCGGGTGGGCCTCCTCCCAGCCCGAATTCGAAGGTGCGCCTGCCGCGGCCACGGCCCAATATCCCGACTTCGCTATTTTTTTATACGCGACTCGTCAATCAACCTCATCTCATTGATTTCTGGCCAATTGCAGCGGACCAAGCCCCCGCTTCATTCTGCTATGCTGCCCCGGTACAATTAGAAGTTCGACGGACGTGTGGAGGGTCTATGCGTCGGCATAGTGCATTGATTGCAGCGAGCCTCAGTGCAGGCATTGCTGGATGTAACCACCTGCCCGCGGCGGTGCTTGTTGTCGACGTGGCTCATTGCCTTCGCCAGCCAGAAGGCATTGAGGTCTAATCAGTTCCAGCGCCGACGTGACATTGGCGCCTTCGATTCTCGTCGTCAAGGTTTTCGCGAAGCTCCTGTCCGACCGAAACGCGGTTCGGCTCGTCTGATGTGACCAGTAGCCGTGGCTCCCGTCTTAGGTCTCGTCGCTAGTCGCCGAGCACGCGCGACGTTCGTGGCAGGACATGCCTCAGGGTCTTTCGAGAGACCACCATCGTCGCCGTACACGCGTGCTACGTCGACGACTGGCGGAACGGCGTTAGGTGCAGTGTCCAAGCAAGGCGACCAGAGCTAGTCTTTCCGATGCTCGTGGCGACCTGGGTTGTGCTCGGCGTCTGTCGTTCACGTTCTTTACCTTCGACGGACGCGGGCACGTGAAGACGGAAGGTTCGGACGCCGTTCGTCGTCGCAGTAGGAGTTTTATTCCTCGGCTTTGTCTGGCTAGCGGGTGCCCCGTCGCAAGTTCTATATGTGGCTGGCCCCGCGGTGGCGCTGATAATCATGCTCAACATTCCAACCACGCGATTCTGCGATTCGTGTGGAAAAACCATCTACACCCAAAACCCGTTTTCCCGTCCTGAGTTCTGCTACAAGTGCGGTGCGAGATTCCCATGAACCGCCATCGACCCAACAATCGCGCCTACAGAAGAAGAATGATCCGCAAGCCGGGTGAAATGTGCGAACGCTACTTAGGCCCGGGATCTCGATGGACTTTTGAGGGGGAAATCAAGACTGACGAGGTCAGCTTATGAAGATGGGGTACGTCCGCCCAACTTCGCGATGGAGCGGTCGTGGCCCTCTCCGTTAACGGCGGAATCGAATTGATGCGTTGCGCCTACGAGGACCGTGGTGCTTTACGGCAGGCTGGCCACGCCGCTCATCGCGCGTGTTCGACGGACGTGTGGACGGTCTATGCGTCGGCATAGCTGCATCGATCGCAGCGAGCCTCAGTCCAGGCATTGCTGGATGTAACCACCTGCCCGCGGCGGTGCTTGTTGTCGACGTGGCCCATTCGCAACTCGGCCAGCCAGAAGGCAAGGACGGTCTGAAGTACTCAGTTGAACCAGCGCAGGTGTTGATAGTTGACACGCGCTCCTTCGACTTCTCGCAGTCGCTGTTTCCTGACATCCGGCCGACGCGGTTCAGCTGGTCATCGGAAATGACAGGCAGTATACAGCCTCGTGGGACCCATCAGGCCTGACGACGCTCTCGCCCAGCACGCTCAAGCCGTTCAACAACAGCGCCGCCTTCAAGGGTCTTATGACGGGAGACCGAGCCATCCTCGCGATCGGCGAGGAGAGGATTGAAGAGGCCCAGGAGGAGATCGCGCTGAAGGTGCTCTGGGCTGGACTTGTCGAGGTCAGGTAGTGAATGCGGCGCCGTCGAACATGCGAATGGAGCGGTCGTGGCCCTCTTCGTCCACCATGAAGTCGAAATGATTGATGTCGCCTCCGTACAGCGTAGTGCCTTACTCGAGGCTGGCCACGCCGCTCATTCGCCGCGTTAGCCGGACACGGTGATACCGGGCGGTGTGCTTAGGGTCTAGAATGGATTTGAGCACACCGGAGGATTCGATGGAGTTCAAGATTGAGGTAGAGCGCGAGGACGACGGTCGCTGGATTGCGGAGGTTCTTGAACTACCGGGGACCATGGCATACGGCACGACATCGGATGAGGCGAAGGCCAAGGCTCAAGCGCTTGCACTCCGCGTGGTAGCTGACCGGCTCGAGCACGGCGAAGCGGGTTCCGAGTTCATGAAGATATCGTTCCGAGCGGCATGAGCCGCTGGGGCAGCGCTCCCTCCAGCCGAGTGCTGAAGGCCCTGTTGAAGAAGGGATGGCAGCTCAAGTGACAGACTGATCCCACCGCGTTTTGTCGAAGGAAGGGTTTTCGGATTACGTGTTCGCCTTTCATGAGAAGGAGGAGATTGGGCCGCGCATGCTCGCACGCATCGCGAAGCACACTGGTCTCACGCCTGAAGATCTCTAATTCAAATTGCCGGCTAACGAGCGATTGGAGCGGACGTGGCCTTCCTTTCGAAAGACGAAGTAGCCAGGATGACTCGTTGGCGGCTTCGTCCAAACCCCTGCTACCGCCAGACGGTCTGGCGACGCCGCTCAATCGCATTGTTAGCCGGGCCCCATGAACGTTGTCGAGGCAAGACGAGAAGTGGGCAACCAGCAACACTTAGCAGGAGGAAGCATTATGCGCCGGCATGTGGCCACGGAACTTTGCCTGGTTGCCGCTCTGTGCACGTCTGTCGGCACCGCGGCACAGCGACCAACGACGACTTCAAATGACCCTCTCGCCTTGACGAATGCGAACGTTGTCGATGTCCGCACCGGGCGGATCATCGTGAACGCGACGATCGTCCTGCGCAACGGAAATATCGATTCCATTGGATCGAATGCACGACCAGCGGACACGAAGGTGG
>CAWGBY010000020.1:0-332025 GCA_963820855.1 uncultured Acidobacteriota bacterium | reverse complement strand
TCCTGCTCGCGGCGATCGCGGCCGACCCGGAGGGCGTTGCCCGCGCGGCGACGCACGCGGGCGATCCTGATTACTTGGCCGGCGGACCCAGGCACGCGGCCTGAACTCTGGACGGTGCAGCCGTCTGGCATCAGCTCACCCCAGTAGTTCCACCACCACCGGCGTGTGGTCCGAGGCCTTGGGCTGCCGCCGCGGGTTCTTGTCGATGGTGCAGCCGGCGAGGCGGTCGGCGGCCTGCGGCGAGAGCAGCAAATGGTCGATGCGGATGCCGTGGTCGAGCTGGAAGGCGCCGCCCTGATAGTCCCAGAAGCTGTAGGCGCCACGCTCGTCGGGGTGCAGGGCGCGGAAGGCCTCGGTGAAGCCCAGGTGGAGGAGCGAGCGGAAGGCACGGCGGCTCTCGGGCTGGAACAGGGCATCGCCCAGCCATGCCCTCGGGTCATGGCAATCGATCTCCTCGGGGATGACGTTATAGTCGCCGCCCAGGACCACCGCCTCGTCGAGCTCCAGCAGTGCTGTCGCGTGGGCGCGCAGGCGGGCCATCCAGGCCAGCTTGTAGGCGAACTTCTCCGTGCCGATCGGGTTGCCGTTGGGCAGGTAGATCGAGGCGACCCGCAGATCGCCCACCGTGGCCTCGAGGTAGCGGGCCTGCTCGTCGGCGGCGTCGCCCGGCAGGCCGCGCACCACGTCCTCGATCGGCCGCCGGCTCAAGATCGCCACGCCGTTGTAGCTCTTCTGACCGTGGGTCACGACGTTGTAGCCGAGCTCGCCCACGGCCTCGGCCGGGAACGCCGCGTCGACGCACTTGATCTCCTGCAGGAGCGCGACGTCGGGCTTGGCCTCGCCCAGCCACGCCAGGACGTTGGGCAGGCGGGCGTTGACCGAGTTGACGTTCCAGGTGGCGATCGTCGTCATGGCCCGCTCCGGCAACCGGCCCTATTCTGGGATGCTGTTGAGGATCCACATCGCCTTGATCAGGTCGCTGGGCGTGGCCCCGGCGCCGAAATTCGCCTCGAACAGCCGGGCGATCCCGCCGCCACGCGACAGCCGGGCCAGGGTGCGGTCGACCACCAGCCGGAACGCGTCGTCGCCCTTGGGCAGGCCCAGCGCGTAGGGCTCGAAGCTCAAGACCTTGTCCGACAGCCGCAGACGGTCGCGGAACGGGCTCTGCATCAGGTGGTAGAGGAGGATGGCGCCGTCGCCGAAATAGGCGGCGAACTCGCCGCTGGCCAGGCGCTGCAGTCCGTCGGTGTGGTCCGGGACCGCGACCACCTCGGCCGCGATCTTGGCCTCGGTCAACGCCTTGCGCAGGCCGGTTTCCGTGGTGCTGCCGGCGAGCACCCCGACCTTCTTGCCGGCCAGCTGCTCGAAACTGGAGACACCGTCGACGGGATAGAGCAGCGTCGCGCCGGTAGCGAAGGTGAGCAGCGAGAAGTCCATCTCGGCCCGGCGCGCGAAGGTCACGGTCGTGGCCTCGCACAGGATGTCGGCCTTGCCGTCCGCCACCGCGCTCAGCCGGTCGGGGGCGCCCACCTCGACCATGGTCAGTTTCAGCTCGGCGCTACCGATCTCCGCCGCGGCCTCGCGGGCCACGGCCTCGCACAGGGCGACGCTGTAGCCGGCGGCCTTGCCGTGGGCGTCCGTGAACGAGAAGGGCTGGGCATCGTCGCGGTAGGCGATCCGCAGCTCGCCGGTCTCCTTGGCGCGGTCCAGCACGCCGGCCGAGGCCGTCCCGGCGACGAGCACCAGCATCGCCGCCAAGATCCCTGTGTCCCGCATCCGTCCTCTCCCTGCCCAAGCCCGTCGATCGGCCGCTGCAGCCCGACGTAGCGGCGCCGGCCCGGCTTGGCCATCGCGAAACGGTGCGGCGGCCATCGCGACCGCGGCGAGTCCGCTCAGGCGAAGGTGAGCAGGACCTGGTCGGCCGCCACGGTGTCCTTGGGGCTGATCTTGACCTCGCCGACGATGCCGTCGCGCTCGGCGCGCAGCACGTTCTCCATCTTCATGGCCTCGAGCACGCACAACTCCTGGCCAAGCTTGACGTCCTGGCCGGGTGCCACCGCCACCGTCACGATCAGCCCCGGCATCGGCGATTTCACCAGGCGCGAGGTGTCGGGCGCGATCTTGGCCGGCATCCGCGCGGCATACTCGGCGGCCTTGCGGGTGCGCAAAAGAACCTTCAGCTCGGCCCCGCCATGGCTGAGCAGGTAGCCCTCCAGGAGCGGGTCGACCTGGGTGACCAGGAACCGGCCGTCGATCGTGGCCTTGGCCAGCTTCTGCCCCGGCTGCCATGCCAGCGCGACGTGCAGCTTGCGGCCTCCCACCGAGCAGGTGATCCCGTCGCCCCCGGGGAACTCGACGTCCACGGCCAGGAGCTCGTCCCCCAACTGCACCGACCACTCGGTGACCGGGCGGTAGCGCCAGGTGCGCATCCGCCCGCCGATCTCGGCGGCGCGGGCCGACTTCGCGCACCCGCATCGCCACCGCCACGGCGGCGAGATCGTGGCGGGCGACCTCGTCCAGCTCGCGGCCCTGAAAGCGCTCGCCATACTCCTCGGCGATGAAGTTGGTGGACAGTCGGCCCTCGGCGAACCGCGGGTTGGCGAGGACGGCCGACAGGAATGGGATGTTGTGGCCGACGCCGCGCACGAGGTAGCCGTCCAGCGCCCGTGCCAGCCGGGCGGTGGCGGTGGAGCGGTCCGTCGCGTGGGCGCACAGCTTGGCGATCATCGGGTCGTAGTACATCGACACCTCGCCGCCCTCGACGATGCCGCTGTCGACGCGGATGCCCTCGCCCGAGGGCTCCTGATAGCGCACCAGACGGCCGATCGACGGCAGGAAGCCGCGGCGCGGGTCCTCGGCGTAGACGCGGGCCTCGATCGCCCAGCCGTCCAGCCGGACATCGTCCTGGCCGAACGGCAGCGGCTCGCCGGCCGCGACCTTGATCATCAGCTCGACCAGATCGACGCCGGTGACCAGCTCGGTCACCGGGTGCTCGACCTGCAGCCGGGTGTTCATCTCGAGGAAGTAGAAGTTGCGGTCGCGGTCGACGATGAACTCGACCGTGCCGGCCGAGTGGTAGCCGACGGCGCGGGCCAGGGCCACCGCCTGCTCGCCCATGGCGCGGCGCGTCGCCTCGTCCAGGAACGGCGAGGGCGCCTCCTCGATGACCTTCTGGTGGCGCCGCTGGATCGAGCATTCGCGCTCGCCCAGGTAGACGATGTTGCCGTGGCGGTCGCCGAGGACCTGGATCTCGATGTGGCGCGGCTCGACCACGTATTTCTCGATGAACACGCGGTCGTCGCCGAACGATGAGCGCGCCTCGGAGCGGGCGCGCTCGCAGCCCGTCGAGCAGCTCCTGGTCGTCCTGGGCGATCCGCATGCCCTTGCCGCCGCCGCCGGCCGAGGCCTTGACCATGACCGGATAGCCGATCTCGCGCGCGACGGTGAGAGCGATCGCAGGGATCGGCGATCGCATCCAGGGTGCCGGGCACCGTCGACACCTTGGCCTGCCGGGCCAGCCGCTTGCTCTCGATCTTGTCGCCCATGGCCTCGATGGCGCCGACGGGCGGGCCGACGAAGGCGATGCCTGCCTCCGCCAATGCCTTGGCGAAGGCGGCGCGCTCCGACAGGAAGCCGTAGCCGGGGTGGACCGCCTCGGCGCCGGTGCTGCGGCAGGCCGCCACGATCCGATCAGCCAGAAGATAGCTTTGCGCCGCCTGCGGCGGGCCGAGCAGCACCTTCTCGTCCGCCTGCAGGACGTGCAGTGCCTCGGCATCGGCCTCGGAATAGACCGCGACCGTGGCGATGCCCAGCTTGCGGCAGGTGCGGATGATGCGACACGCGATCTCGCCGCGATTGGCGATCAGCAGCTTGTTGAACATTCTGCCCGTTCTCGACCCCGGCGCTACCGCAGCGCAGCACGGCCCCGCTTAGCACTGCCTCCGCGGCAGTGTCACGGGGATGCGGCGCCACGGCGCGGCAGGGTCAGCACGCGACAAGTCGGGGGGCCGCCTCCGACGGGTGCCGCGATCGCGTGCCGCTGCAGGAACCCGGTGCAGGCGGTCTCGGGCATCGGGCCGCGCGAAATAGATAGCCCTGAGCCTCGTGGCAACCCTCGGCGAGCAGGAAGCGGTACTGGCTCGCCTCCTCGATGCCCTCGGCCAGCACGCGTTTGCCGAAGCTCTGCGCCAGGCCGATGATCGAGCGGACGATGGCGGCGTCGCCGTCGTCGCGGCCCAGCTCGCGCACGAACGACTTGTCGATCTTGATCTTGTGGACCGGCAGCCGCTTCAGATAGCCCAGCGACGAGTAGCCGGTGCCGAAATCGTCGATGGCGAGCCGCACGCCCATGGCGGCAATCGCCTGAATCGCGCGGTGCACGGCCAGCTGCGTCGGATCGACGAACATGCTCTCGGTCAGCTCCAGCTCCAGCGCCGGCGGCGGGCAGGCCGGTCGCGTGCGAGCACCTGCGCCACGTCGCCGGCCAGGTCCTGATGCTTGAGCTGGGCGGCGGAGACGTTCACCGAGACGCCGATCGCGCACGCCCTGATCGCGCCAGCGTCGCGTGGCGCGGCAGGCCTCCGCCAGGACCCAGGCGCCGATCGGCCGGATCAGGCCGCTGGCCTCGGCCATCGGGATGAAGGTCTGCGGCGGGACCAGAGCCGCGTTCGGGATGCGGCCAGCGCACCAGCGCCTCGACCGCCGATCACCCGGCCGGTGGCGAGGTCGACCTGTGGCTGGTAGTGCAGCACCAGTCGCCTGCTGCTCGATCGCGCGCCGCAGCTCCTGCTCCAGCGTCTTGCGCGCGCACCGCACGCGATTCACGTGCGGGTCGAACAGGCGCCAGCGTGCCCTCGCCGCGCCGCGCGGTCTCCAGGGCCAGCTCGGCCGCCCGCATCAGATGCTGCGAAGCTGCGCGCCATGGTCCGGGAACAACGCGGCCCCGCGTGGGCGCGGAGGCGTCACCTCGCAGCCGGCGATGCAGAACGGGCCGGCCGAGCGCCTCGATCATCGGCCCGGCCGCTGCGCACCGGCTCAGCATTCGACGCCCGCCGCTCGGCACGAGCACGGCGAACCGATCGCCACCGATCCGGGCGACCGTCGGCGGCCGTCGGGCACAGGATCGGTGAGACGCCGCGCGATCTGGCGCAGGACCTCGTCCCCGAAGCTGAAGCCGTGCAGGCCATTGACGTCGCGCAGCCGGTCGATGTCTATCACCAGGAGCAGCAGCTCGGCCCTGCCTCGGCCGCGCCGCCGAGCGCCGACGGGCGGTGACCTGCAGCTCCCCGCGGTCAGCAGGCCCGTCAGCCCGTCGCGCTCCGGGCCGGGCGCTGCGGCTCGATCCGCTGGCCGCAGAGCGCGATCTCCGCGGCGGCGTCCCGGCAGGTGTCGGCCAGCGTCGGCCGCGGCGAACGCGCCAGAGCGCGCCATGGCCGGACGATCGTGCGTTGCTGCCAGCTGCTCAGGCCAGAGCCCGCGGCCAGGATCGCCAGCGCATGATCAGCAGGAGCGACGCGTCTGAGCCGGCCGAGCCGCAACTCAGCCAGCCCCAGGCTCGCAGCCGTAATCGCCACCCGCGAGGCATGCGCCGTACCGACCAGTGCGCTCCAGCAGAACGCTGCGACGGTCAGCGACTGCCTCCGTCACTGCGATGCCAGTGGATGGATCGCCCGAGTGGCCGGTCGAGCCGGCATCGAGGAGTGCAGCCGCGCGGATCTTCGAGAAATCGCCGGTCCTATCACCGCCACGGGCTCCTTGCTGTCGCACGCTGGGGCAGCTCGTTCCGACGCCCTGATTATCTGTCCGGCAGCCGCGAATTATCCGCTTCGATACGCCTCGCTTGTGCGCGGAGAACCGATCATGCAAGCGGCTGATGACGTGGATCGCGCATCGGCTTATTCAACCGTAAATCGATATACTTCCGCCTTCGTGGTGCCGGCGACGCCTCATTCGCGACTGCACCAGTCACTCATCCACACGGCGATGCACGACCTGTCGGATGGACGAGGCGAACCCGCGACCTAGCCTCCGCACCGATCACGGCGCTAGCAGTCGCGGCGCGGCCACCGCAGGGCCGCCAGGGGAGGGTCATGACGTGAACCAGATCGATCTCGACGGCCGCCGTGCCGTCGTCACCGGCGGCGCGCAGGGCATCGGTCACGCCATCGCCGAGCGGCTGCTGCGCTCCGGCGCCGCGCGTGGCGCTGTGGGACCATGACGCCGTCGAGCTGGCAGCGGCCCGGGCCGAGCTGGCACCGCTCGGGCGCGTCACAGCCGGTGCCGGTCGACGTCACCGAGCTGGCGACGGTCGAGGCCGCGGTCGCCGCGACCGCACGAGGCCCTCGGCGGCATCGACATCCTGGTCTGCAACGCCGGCATCGCCGGGCCCTCGGTGCCGCTGTGGGACTATCCCGTCGCCGAGTGGCAGCGCGTGCTCGACATCGACCTCACCGGCGTCTTCTTCTGCCTGCGTGCCGTCGTGCCCGGCATGATGCGCGCCAGAACTACGGCCGGATCTGCTCGACCGCCTCGATCGCCGGCAAGGAAGGCAACCCGAACGCCAGCGCCTACAGCGCCGCCAAGGCCGGCGTCATCGCGCTGACCAAGTCCTTGGGCAAGGAGCTCGCCGGGCTCGACATCGCGGTCAACTGCATCACGCCCGCCGCCGCGCGCACCCGGATCTTCGAGCAGATCAGCCAGCAGCATATCGACTACATGCTCGCCAAGATCCCGCGCGGCCGCTTCGTCGAGGTCGACGAGGTCGCCGCGATGGTGGCTTGGCTGGTGTCGAGCGAGAACTCGTTCACGACCGGTGCGGTGTTCGACCTCAGCGGCGGGCGCGCGACCTACTGAGGCGAGCCGCGCCGCGGAGCAGGCCGCTGGCCGCGATCCCGTCGAACAGGAACTGGACGGCGAGCGCCGCCAGCAGCACGCCCATGACCCGGGTGATCACCTGCAGGCCGGTGACGCCCAGCAGCTTCTGCACCTGGGTCGCGGCCAGCAGCAGCAGGAAGGTGAGCAGCAGCACGGCCAGCAGGGCCGCCATGACGATCGCGATCCGCCAGGTCGTCCTGGGCGTCGGCGACCAGCAGGATCGAGGCGCCGATCGCGCCCGGGCCGGCGATCAGCGGCGTCGCCAGCGGGAACACCGAGATGTCCGGCTTCGCCTGCGCCTCCGCGCGCTCGTCCGCGGTCGTCGTCGTGCCGCCGGACGCGCGGGCGAACACCATATCGATCGCGATCAGCAGCAGCAGCACGCCGCCGGCGGTCGCGCAGCGCCGGCAGCGTGATCGCCGAAGGCGCGTAGCACGCCCTCGCCGAAGAAGGCGAAGAACACCAGGATCCCGGTCCCGATCAGGCGCCCTTGCGCGCCATGGCGCGCCGCTCGCGGGCGGTGTTCTGTGGCGTCAGGGCCGGGAACAGCGCTGCCGTGTCGAGCGGCCCGATGGTCGCGAAGAAGGTGGTCGAAGCGCCACGAGCGCGGTCTCGAGCATGGTCTCGTGCGTTCCAGCACGTCGGCGAAGCGCGCGCCATCAAGCACGGAACTGGTCGGCGCGACGGCCGCGCCGCATCGCCCTGCGCACCGAACTGTCACCTCGCCGGGTGTAGCTTGACCTCGCCGCTGGCGTGCGGCACCGTGTAAGTCATGGCGGATCGCGGCCGGGGCTGGCGCTGAGCGGATGACACCGAACCACTTCAAGGCTTGGCGCAAGGCGCTGGGACTGTCCCAGAAGAAGGCGGCGGACGCGCTTGGCCTGAAGAACCGCATCGTCCAATACTACGAGAAGGGCGAGCGCGACGGCGAGAAGGTCAAGATCCCCAAGCACGTCCGCCTCGCCTGCTACGCGCTCAGCGTCGGCGTCGGCGACTATCACGGCCCGGAGGGCGAGGGTGCCGGTGACGGCCGCAAGCAGCGGCGCCGGAAGAAGCGCGAGGTCGAGCCGGAGCAGGGCGCCGCGACGCCATAAGTCCGCGAGGCGGGCTCGATATCGCCGCGGCCGCACACAACATTAGTCCCATGAGTGGCAAGGACATCACCGCCGGACCCACGGGCGACGTCGCGGCGTTCGTGGAGCAATTGCGCAACCTGCCCAGCGAGACCCGCGCGGGCAATCCCGGGCGGCTGGTGTTCGCTCTGGATGCCACGGCGTCGCGCGCAGGCGACCTGGGACCTGGCGAGCCAGGTGCAGAGCGAGATGTTCCTGGAGGCCGGCCGGGTCGGTGGGCTCGAGGTGCAGCTCGTGTTCTACCGCGGCTTTGGCGAGTGCAAGTCGAGCGCGCTGGGTACGCGACGCCACCGAGCTGGTGCGCCTGATGCGCGCGGTGCGCTGCGTCGCCGGCAAGACGCAGATCGCCCGCGTGCTCCAGCATGCCATCAACGAGGCGCGACGCCGAC
This sequence comes from uncultured Acidobacteriota bacterium, assembly GCA_963820855.1. GTDB lineage: Bacteria > Acidobacteriota > Vicinamibacteria > Marinacidobacterales > SMYC01 > DAISKN01. The sequence goes on along the minus strand of CAWGBY010000020.1, from coordinate 323,630 downwards.
CGGTTCAGGCGCTGGTGTTCGTCGGCGACTGCATGGAGGAGGATGTCGACGAACTGGGTCGGCTGGCCGGCGAACTCGGCCTCCTGGGCGTCCGCGCCTTCATGTTCCATGAGGGCCGCGACGTCCGGGCGGAGCAGGCCTTCCAGCAGATCGCCCACCTGACCCGTGGCGCCTACTTCCCCTTCTCCAGCGCGTCGGCCGCCGACCTGCGGGCGCTGCTGGGCGGGGTCGCGGCCTACGCTGCCGGCGGCCGGACTGCCCTGAGCGCCCTGGCCAGCCGCTCCGGCGGCGTGGTCAAGCGCCTGGAGCACCAGCTACGCTGAGCCGATGATGGCCTATCTCGCCCTCGGCCTATTGGGCCTCACTTTGCTCTACCTGCTCGGGCGCTCATTCGTCGCCATGCCCGCGCGCGACCTCGCCTACGCGCTCAAGACCTTCGGCACCGCCTTCGCCGGCCTCGCCGGCACTGGCCTGCTGTTCACCGGCCGCATCGGCCTGGCGCTGGTGACACTGGGTGCGACCGTGATGGCCGTGCGCGCCCTCTGGCGCGGCCCGCGCGGCGCCGACCCGCATGACGCGGCGGCAAGCGGCGCCGGCTCGAGCGTCGAGACCGACCTGCTGGCGATGCGCCTCGACCATGCGACCGGCGAGGTCGATGGCCGCGTCAAGCGCGGCCGGGCGTCCGGGCGCGAGCTCAGCTCGCCTGGGCCAGCCGGCGCTGCTCGAGCTCTCTGGACGAGGCCCGGCGCGATGATCCACCATCCGTGCCGCTGCTCGAAGCCTATCTCGACCGTCGCTTTCCCGACTGGCGCAACCAACAGGCCGAGACGGCACCCGCGGCCGGCACCGCCGCCATGGACGAGCGGATGGCGCTGGAGATCCTGGGCCTGGCACCGGGTGCCAGCGAGGCCGAGATCAAGGCCGCCCATCGCGAGCTGATGGCCCGCGTCCACCCCGATCATGGCGGCAGCTCCTACCTGGCGGCGCAGCTCAACCAGGCGCGCGACTACTTGCTCCGGGTGAGGCGCTGAAGAGGGCCATTGGCTCAGGCTGGTTCCCATCGCTTCGAGCTGCTCAATGATCGTGAGCTGAGAGAGCAGCGTACCCATACCGTGCCATCATCATCGTGGCGGTGCACGGCAAAGCCCGCCCTGAGCTACATGCTCAGAGGACAGTAGTGCTGCTCGGCGTCGGTCCTCGCCGCAGTCTTCGGCTCGAGGGTGCGAGCCGGCGGTCACCTGGTCGGCCATCGCCAGTATCGCGCATATCCAGAGGCTCCATGGCGCCCCGCAGGTCACCGAGCAAATCGCGGCCGCGTTCGGCTACGCCGCGGGGGCGGTTGGGCTCTGCTCCGCGGCCGTTGAGCCGTCGCCTTTGCTCCGGCCCAGCCATTCGCTGAAGCCCTGCAGCATCACGTAGAAGGGCGGGACGAACAGGTTGTTGAACAGGGTGGCCGAGATCATGCCGCCCAGCACCGCCGTGCCCAGGACCTGCTGGCCGGCGGCGCCGGCACCCTGGGCCGTGGCCAGGGGCATCATGCCGAGGATGAAGGCGAGCGAGGTCATCATGATCGGCCGGAACCGCTCGTGGGCGGCGTTGATCGCGGCCTGGGCCAAGGGCACGCCCTTGGCCTGCTCGCCGCGGGCGAACTCGACCACCAGGATCGCGTTCTTCGCGGCCATGGCGATCATCAGCACGATGCCGATCTGGCAGTACATGTCGTTGGCGAACTGGCGCGCGATCATGCCGCCGACGACGCCGAGCAGCGCCAGCGGCACGGCCAGGATGACCGCCATGGGGTTGGTCCAGCTCTCGTAGAGGGCGGCCAGGACCAGATAGACCAGGAGGATCGAGAGCGCGAAGATGAACACTGCCTGGTTGCCGACGATCTGCTCCTGGTAGGACATGCCGGTCCAGGAGTAGCCGACGTTCGCGGGCAGGCGGTCGGCGGCCGCCTGCGCCATCAGGTCCATGGACTGACCGGAGCTGAACCCGGGTGCCGATGAGCCGTTCAGCCCCACGGTCGGATAGAGATTGTAGCGCGAGACGGTCGCCGCACCCTGGGTGTAGGTGATGCCGGCGAGGGCACCCAGCGGCACCATCTCGCCGGCGCTGTTGCGGGTGCGCAGCTGCTCGATGGCGCCGGGCTCGAGGCGGAAGCGGCTGTCGGCCTGGACGTAGGTCTGGTAGCTCTGGTTAAACAGGTTGAACTGGTTGACGTAGCTCGACCCGGTGTAGGACTGCAGCGTCGAGAACACGTCGCCGATCTGCACGCCCAGGCTCTCGGCCTGGGTCCGGTCGACGTCGACGAAGATCTGCGGCACGTCGTTGCGGAACGAGGTGTTGACCGCGGCGATCCCCGACTGACTGCGCGCGGCATCGATCAATGACAGGGCCGAGGCCGCCAGCACGTCGAGATCCGTGCTGCCGCCCTGCAGCTCGAGCTGCATCTGGAAGCCGCTCGACACGCCCAGCCCAGGAATGGCCGGCGGGATCAGCGGGAAGATGATCGCCGATTGCACGCCCGCCACGCGGCGGCGGACATCGGCGATGATGGTGTGCTGGTCGAGCCCTTGCTTCTCCCGGTCCGCGAACGAGGTGAAGACGAGATACATCACGGCACCGTTGGCGAGCGTGGTGCTGTTGTCGAGCAGCGACAGGCCGCCGATGGTCACCCAGCCCTCGAGGCCGGGGGTGCCCTTCAGGGCGGCCTCGACCTCATTGACGGTAGCCTGGGTGCGCGCGAGCGAGGCAGCACTCGGCAGCTGGATGCCGAGGATCGCGTAGCCCTGATCCTCCTCGGGCAGGAACCCGGTGGGCAGGCGCGCGAAGCCGGCGCCGCCGATGCCGAGCACGGCGAGGAACAGGATCACCGTGACGAGCTTGTGCCGGATCATGAAGCCGACGCTGGCCGTCTGCCCCTTGGTCAGGGTGCCGAAGCCCTTGTTGAACCAGCGGAACAGGAAGAATCGCGGCGGCTGCGGCTTGCGCAGGAGGACCGCGCACAGGGCCGGCGTCAGGGTCAGGGCGTTGATGGCGCTGAGCGCGGTCGACGACGCGAGCACGAGGGCGAACTGCTGGTACATCTGGCCGGTGATGCCGGGCAGGAAGGTTGCCGGCACGAACACCGACATCAGGGTCAGGGTGACGCCGGCGATCGCACCGCCCAGCTCGTCCATCGCCTTGATCGCGGCTTCCTTCGGCCCGACATTGTCCTGCTCCATGATCCGCCAGACGTTCTCGACCACGACGATGGCGTCGTCGACCACGATGGCGATGGCGAGCACGAGGCCGAACAGCGAGATCAGGTTGATGGTCAGGCCGAACGCGGCCAACAGCGAGAAGGTGCCGACCAGCGAGACCGGAATGGTGATGGTCGGGATCAATGTCCCGCGCCAGTCCTGCAGGAAGATGAAGATGGTCAGGAAGACCAGGATGCCGGCCTCGACCAGGGTCTCGATCACGCCATGGATGGCGTCGCCGACGAAGATCGTGGTGTCGAACAGGATCGTGTAGTCGAGGCCCGCGGGGAACGACCCCTTGAGCTCGTCCATCTTCGCCTTGACCGCCTTCTCCACCGCCAGCGCGTTGGCGGTCGGCAGCTGGTAGATCGCGATGCCCGCGGTGGGCTGCCCGGTCAGCTGGGAGAAGTTGCTGTAGGTCTGCGCACCCAGCTCAACCCGGGCCACGTCGCGGACGCGGACCAATTGGCCGCCGCCGGTCGGCGCCGACTTGATCACGATGTCCTCGAACTGGGACACCTGGTCGAGCCGGCCGAGCAGGTTGATCGTGAACTGGAACGCCTGATCGGGCGGCTGGGGCGGGATGCCGACCTGACCGGCCGCGACCTGGACGTTCTGCTGGTTGAGCGCCTTGACCACGTCGTCCGGCACCAGCCCGAAGCTCTGCATCTTCTGCGGGTCGAGCCAGATCCGCATGCTGTAGGTGCCGGCACCCAGCACCTTGACCTGCGCCACGCCGGGAACGCGGGCGATCTCGTTCTGCAGGTTGATCGCCGCGTAGTTGGTCAGGAACAGGCTGTCATAGACGCCGGTCGGCGAGATCAGGTTGGCGAACAGCAGGATGGCGGTCGACTGCTGCTTGACCGTGACGCCCTGGGCCGAGACCTGGGGCGGCAGCTGGGCAAGTGCGATCGCCACGCGCTGGTAGACCAGGGTCTGCGCCGTATTCATGTCGGTGCCGACCTGGAAGGTCACGATCAGCGTGTAGGTGCCGTCCGACGCGCTGTAGGACTGCATGTAGAGCATGTCCTGCACGCCGTTGACCTGCTGCTCGATCGGGATGCCGACCGTGTTGGCGACAATGGCGGCGCTCGCACCCGGGTAGCTGGTGGTGACGTAGATCGTCGGCGGGGTGATGTTCGGGTACTGCGCGATCGGCAGGCGCGCGAGCGCCACGAGCCCGAGCAGCACCGTGACGATCGCGACCACGCCGGCGAAGATCGGCCGCTCGATGAAGAACTTGGAGAACATCGGCGGCTAGCCGGCCGGGGCCGCGGGCTTGGCCGGCCCGCCCGCCGGCCGCCTCGCTCGGCGTGACCTTGCGGCCGGGCACCGCGCGCTCGAGCCCGTTGACGATCACGCGGTCCTTCGCATTCAGGCCGCTCTCGGCCACCTGCAGGTCGCCGACCGTCTGGCCGAGCTGGATCCCAGTCCTCTGGACGACGTCCTCGGCGCCGACCGTCAGGACGTAGGGTCCGGCCTGGTCGCGGCCGATCGCGGTCTGCGGCACGAGCAGGGCATCGGGTCGCTCTGCGAGCGGTGCACGGATCCGGGCGAACAGGCCGGGCAGCAGCGCGCCATCGGCATTCGGGAAGATCCCGCGCAGCTCGAGCGTGCCCGTTCCCGGGGTCAGCGTGATGGCGGCGAAGTCGAGCTTGCCCTGGTGCGGGAAGCCGTCCTCGTTGGCGACGCCGAGGTTGAGCACCTGATCGGCAGGCACGCCGGTCTGGCCGGCCTTGGCGCGCTCGGCGCGGATGCGCAGGAGATCGCGCTCGTTGATCGTGAAGTAGGCGTAGATCGGGTCGATCTGGTTGATCTCGGCCAGCACGGTCTGGCCGTCGGTGCCGACCAGGTTGCCGGCGTCGATCAGATGCCGGCCCATGCGCCCGTCGAACGGTGCGGTGACGGTGGTGTAGCCGAGATTGATCTGGGCGACATCGATCTGCGCCTGGGCGCCGAGCACCCCGGCCTGGGCCTGGTCGCGGTTGGCGCGCCAGGTGTCGACGTCCACCGCCGAGGCGGCCTTCTGCTTGAACAGGCCCGAATAGCGGTCGAATTCGGTCTGGGCGTGGAGGAGCTGCGCCTGCACCGCCTGCAGCTGCGACTGCGCCTGCTGCAGCTGCGCCTGATAGGTGTTCTGCTGCAGCGTGAACAGCAGGTCGCCCTGCTTGACCCGCTGGCCGTCCTGAAAATGGACCTGGTCCAGGAAGCCCTGCACCCGGGCCACCAGCTGCACCGTGGCCACCGACGCCGTGGTGCCGGTGAGCTCGATGAAGTCGGTGACCGTGCGCGACACCGGTGCCGCGACCGTCACCGGCGGCGGGGGCGGTGCCACATAGGCGTTGCGCTGCTCGTCCTTGCAGCCGGCGAGCAGCGCCGGAGCAACAGTCGGGAGCGCGAGCGGTACGGTTCATGGCTCGGGCAACCGGAAATCGGCTGGCCGCGGCACCGGGATCGGCGGCACCAGTACCTCATAGGTCAGCAGCCGGCCCCAGTTGGTCCGCTTGGCCATCGCCTCCACGGTCTGCGGCGGCAGGAAGCCTTGCCCTCGCGGATCTGCCAGCCGCCGCCCAGGGCCCGGTAGGCGGTGACCAGGTTGCTGGGGATCTCGCCGGCGGTCACGGCCAGCTGGTCCTGCTGCTGCAGGAGCTGCTGCTCGGCCACCAGCACGGTGGTGAAGTCGGTGATGCCGCCGCTGTACTGGGCGAAGGCGAGGTCGAGCGAGCGCTGGGCGGCGCGCACCGCCTCGCTCAGATACTTCGCCTTCTCCTGCTGCTTGCGGAAGCCGACCAGCCCGTTCTCGACCTCGCTCTGCGCCTGCAGGACGGTGTCCTGATAGCTGGTGTAGGCCTGCTGGAACCCCGCGTCCTGGGCGCGCACGGCGTTCTCGATCCGGCCGTAGTTGAGGAAGTCCCAGATCACGCTCGGGCCGAAGCCGTAGGTGCGGCTGCGGCCCTGGGTGATGTCGCCGAGCTGGAACGGTCCCCAGTCGCTGGCGACGAAGCCGAAGCTGCCGGTGAGCGAGAAGGCCGGATAGAGATCGGCCTTCTGCACGCCGATCAAGGCACTCTCGGCCGCGGCGGTCGCCTCGGCCTGCCGGATATCGGGGCGGCGGCGCAGGAGGTCGGCGGGGATGCCGATGCCCACCTGTGCGGGTGGCAGCGGGATGCCCTTGGACTGGTCGAGCAGGTCCGAGAGCGGGCTCGGCGGCTCGCCGATCAGCGTCGCGATCGAGTTGCGGGTCTGCTCGATCTGCTGCTCGAACTGTGGGATCGTCGCCTGGGTCGAGGCTAGGATGGTTCTCGCCTGCTGGACGTCGCGCTCGTCGGTGACGCCACCTTGAAAGCGCCTGGTCGCGATGTTCAGACCGTCTTGCTGGACCTTGACATTGTCGAGGGCGACCCGGAGCTGCTCCTGGAACGTGCGCAGCTGGATGTAGGCGGTCGCGAGGTCGGCGGTGAGGCTGACCAGCACGTCGTCGTAGTTGGCGACGCTGGCCGCCAGCTGGGCATCGGCGGAACTCGATCGAGCGCCGGAACTTGCCCCAGAAGTCGAGCTCCCATGAGGCCTGAACCCCCACGGTGCCCTCGGTGTATTCGAGCTGCGAGGCGTTGCCCTCGGGAGCGAACGGCTCGCGGGCACTCTCCCGCGTCCACTGGAGCGCGCCCACCGCCTGCTGGGTCTGCGGGTAGGCGTCCCCGACCGTCACGGCGAGCTGCGCGCGCGACTGCAGGACCCTGGCACCCGCGATCTGCAGCGGCAAATTCTGCGCATAGCCGATCTCGATCAGCCGGTTCAGCGCCGGGTCGTTGAAGCTGCGCCACCACTCGCCGTTGTTGGTGGGATCCTCGGCAACCCGCAACTCGCCGGAGGTGAGCCAGCTCGGGTTGAGCTCCGCGGGCGGCGTCGTGAAGTCGGGACCCACCATCGCGCAGCCCGCGAGCAGTACCGTCGCGATCGCCGCCGCCGGGAGCATGCTTCTGCCCGCGTTCAACCCGCACCCTGATGGATGTGAGCGAGGGCAGGCGGGTCGAGATGATTGACGAAAATGGTGAAGCAGAGCGCGTCTGCCGACACTAGGCTTACCAGCGCGGCGCCGGTGCCGTCTGCATCACCTGCGGCCGCCAGCCCGGTGGCGCCGACCTCGTTGCCGCCGTTGAGCACCGCGAACAGCTGCACGTCCTGGGCCGATGCCGCCGGGGCGCCCAGAACCAGAGGTCCGACCAGTGCGCCAAAGAAGGCCAGGATGCGGCACGTCTTCATCTTCCGTTCCTCCGACCACCATCTGAGATTGGTCGGCGAGTATAGCCGAGCCGACGGTCGAAACGAAGGGTTGCAGCCACCGCCGGCGTCCTAGCCGTTCGGGCCAGGAAGATGCCGCTCGACGTTCGCCCCTACCGCCGCCCGCCCGGCGAGCTCGCGCGGCTCACCGTCGAACGCGTCGCCGGCCCCGGTGGCGAACTCGTCCTGGGTCAATGCGTGCCTCCCTGCGTCGAGCGTCTGCGTTGGTGGCACTGTGCCGCCGGCGCCGGCTGAGCGCCAGCCCACGAGCGGCGGGCGCCCATGCCCTGCGCCAGGCCGCGGCCCTGTCCGGGGCTCCTAGCATCCCGTTCTCGCCGACATCTAGATCAGATGTTCAGGTGATGTGATGTTTGCGCCGGCGGTGGCGGCCGCGGCGGCGTGACGCTTGCTGTGGCGGCAGCCTTGTTCCGGGTTCGTTCGCATGCCAGTCTGGTGGCATGACAGCTCGCACCGCCCTCGTTTCCGTGATCGCGTTCGCCCTCACGCGCTGCAAGGCTCACTTCCGGGCTATGGCGCAGAGCCACAACACCGACGAGGCGCGCTCGGCCGCCGCCGAGATTATCGCCGACCAGATCGAGCGCTCCAACCTCGAGGTCCGCCAGAAGCCGCCGGCGCGCGGGCACAGCACGCCATGACGGCCGTCGGCGCCGCACTGGGCGCGATCATACTGGCGGCTGTCCTGGCCGCACCGGTGGCCGCTGGCGAGCGCCTGGTCGGCCGTGCCCGCGTCACTGACGGCGATACGCTCCGCGTGGGCGGCGTCGCTGTGCGGCTGAAGGGTCTCGCGGCCCCAGAGGTGCCCATGGCGGTGATCCTGGCGAATCCGGCGGCATCGCGGCCAAGGCGTTCATGTTCGACCTAGCAGGCTGCGGAAATAGCGGCGGATGTTGGCGCGGACCGCTTGCGGCGACGGCCCGAGGTCGGCCGGTGGGGCGCGGTCGCCTGGCGCGGGCCGGGTGGCTCGAGTAGCGGCGGGGATGAGCTCGTGGCCCTGGCCATCACGCCGTCAGCAGCTTGGGCAGCCGGATCAGGTTGTAGGCCGCGGCCGCCAGGGTGAACTGCCAGCCGACCCGCTCCTTGCCGCGGTGCCGGGCACGCCGCTGCAGGGCGATCTCCTTGATCCAGCCGAACCCCTCCTCGATCCGCTTGCGGATGCGCTGGCTCACCGCGTAGCCCGGATGGCGCGTGGTCCGGCCGTCGATCGCCGAGCGGCGGTTGCTGGTGTTCTGGGCGACATGCGGCGTCGACGTTGAGCTCGCGCAGGGCGGCGACGAAGCCGGCCGGTGTCGAAGTTCTTGTCGCCGCCGACGGTGATCCGGTGCCGGCCGGGCACGGCCGCCAGCATCGCCTGCGCCACGTCGCGCTCGGCGGTGCCGTTGGCCTCGCTCACCCGGCCGTCGACGATCAGCCCGTGCCGGTTCTCCATCAGCACATGGCCCATGAAGCAGAGCTTGGCCTCCTTGCCTTTGCCCTTGCGGAACAGCCTGGCCTCGGGGTCGGTGGTCGAGGCGTGCGTGTCGTTGGTCCGCTGCTCGCCGTGGAAGTCGCGCTCGCCGTTGCGGCCCGGGCGCCGGCGGCTCGCCGCTGCCGTCCTTCGGCCGAAAGCTCTTCATCGAGGCCCAAGCCTGGATCAGCGTGCCGTCGACCGAGAAGTGCTCGTCCGACAAGAGCGTCTTGACCTTGGGCTGCGCCAGCACCGCGCGCAGGAACTTGGCCGCGATCTCGCCCTCGAGCAGCCGGTCGCGGTTCTTGGTGAACACCGTCACGTCCCAGACCGGGTCGTCGACGCCGAGCCCGACGAACCAGCGGAACAGCAGGTTGTAGTCCAGCTGCTCCATCAGCTGCCGCTCGGAGCGGACCGAGTAGAACGCCTGCAGCAGCAGCGCCCGCAGCAGCTTCTCCGGCGCGATCGAGGGCCGCCCGTTCAGCGCGTAGAGCTGCTGGAACTCCCCGATCAGCGCCGCCAGCGCGGCATCCGCGATCGGCAGGATCGACCGCAGCGGATGCCCCGCCGGCACCCGGCTCTCGCAGCTCACATAGCTGAACAGCCCTTCCGTCCGCCGATCCGGCCCGCGCATCCCCAACCCCGTCCCAGCTTACTCGCGAGCGATCGAATCACGGCCGAGCGGCCCAGACCAGCCCCTTTTTCCGCAGCCTGCTAGGTCGGTCCCTCCGAGGCCGAGACCTTTTGGTCCGTGGCGAAGTTGCGATGGAGCGGCCAGTCTGGGTCAACTCCGTGCCGACGAGCCCGACCCCGCCAATGTCAGGCCACGTCTCATCTTGCATAGTCGTCGCCGCAAACTCATGCGGTCCCAGCTCTTCGCCGACGCGATCAACCGCCGCGGCCCTGCTCGACGTGCCCAAGATCCGCATCGCTGGCAATACGCACCTCCCGATGTTGAATCTCAACAACGTCCAGGTGGCCGATAGGTTGTCCTAGTTCTTGAAAGAGAATGCTTGCACCGATAGGGTGAGGTTCTGTCCACTTGAGTTCGTCGCCTGTCAGACCGTCAGCAGGACGGCCGGGTCGCAACGACTCGAGCATGGCGACCTGAGCTTGCCCGGGAACTGCTGCAGTTGACCCTTGCCGTAGGATCATGTTTCGTCGTCCCAGAGGAATGGGGCACGCAAGATGATCCAGAGCCGGGGCGTGGCGCTTGCTTGTGTCAGAGACTGGCGGGACGAACTGCGCGAAGCTTGCATGGCGCTTGAGCGTAGCGTCGGCGACCTGAGTGCGTTCGGGCCTTGGCTCAACATTGAGATGCCGGAGGCGGCCGCGGCAGTCGACCTACAGATTGGGCAGCTGCGGGAAACAGCGCGCGCCCTCTGCGAAAGCCTGCAGTCTTGCCGTCAGCGTTACCTGTCCGCCCAACTCGAGTCGCTCGGGATCCGCCCGACAACGCAAGGCTTGCGGATCAATATTGGCGCAGGCCCTAACCGAGTTCCCGGCTGGACCAACATTGATCTGCATCCCGCACAACTGGCTTTAAACCTACGCTGGGGTCTTCCCTTGGCCGACGGTACGGTCGATCTGGCCTACTCGGCACACTGCATTGAGCACCAGTATCTTGCCGACGCGCTCGGAACCCTGCGGGAGATCCATCGAGTTCCTGGCCCCGGGCGGCACGCTGCGTCTGGTAGTGCCCGACATCGAGACCTACGCTCGCGCATATGTCCAGGGCGACGCAGACTTCTTCGCCGATCGCCGGCGAATCTGGCACTGGCTGCCGGAGGGCCTCACGCCGCTGATGACGGTGATTGGCTATGCCGGGGCCGGGGCCCGCGGGTGCGACGGGGGCGAGAAGCACAAATACGGCTATGACTTCGCAACCTTGGAGTTCATGCTTCGGCGGGTCGGATTTCGGCAGATCGAGCGCTCTTCCTACATGTCCAGTCGCAATGCCGATCTTCTGCTGGACGAATACAGCGCGGTCGCCGGTGTGCATCATCGCGGGCGCCCTTGCTCACTGTTCGTCGAGGCGGCTAAGCAATTGGAAAACGCCGGCACTGCCGCCTAGCCGGCGGCATTGTGGCATGAAAGGACCGGCAACGTGCAGATCGAGGAACTATCTCGCCAGGACGCGACCGTCCTGAGATTGACCGGCCGCCTCGACAGCAGCACCATGCCGACGGTGCAGGATCGGGTGATGTCCGTACTCGCGCGCCGACCTCGACACCTTGTGATCGACTTCAGCAGCTTGGACTACATCAACAGCACGGGCCTGCGGGTCATGCTGATGGCAGCGAAGAGGCTCAAGCTCGACAATGGTCGGTTCACCTTGTGCGGCATGAAGGCCCCGGTGCGCGAGGTGTTCGAGATCAGCGGCTTTCACAAGATCATCGAGATCGTCGACGACTGTACCGCCGCCATCGCCGCGGCATGATGCGTCGCCGGAGTGATGCCGGCCGCGGGCCTCCAGAGCCGCGATCAGGGGTCTGGATCAGCACCCTGATAGTCCTGGCAGTGCTGGCCGCAGCCTGCAGCCTGAGCCCGAGCAACGCCGGCGCACAAGTTGAGCCCCTTAGCGGCACGCTGGTGCGCGCCTACGAAAGCAGCCCCCGCCTGATCGAGGCCCGCGAGCGGCTGCGACGGGCCAACGAGGAGCGCAATGTCGCACTGGGCGGCTGGCTGCCGAACGTCGTCGCCAGAGGCCAGGCCGGCACGCAGAAGGAGTCATTCCGCAACTTCGAGGGCAACCCCCAGGAATCCACCGCTCTTCGCGGCGCCGCGCTGGAGGCGACCATCAATCTTTACAATGGCGGCGGGAGCACGGCGGAGCTGAAGCGGGCGGACAACCGCATCCGAGAGGAGCGTGCGCGGTTCACTTCGACCGAGCAGCTGACGCTGTTCGACGCGGCGCAGGCCTACTGCGACCTGTTTCGCGATCAGGCGATCGTCGCGGCTCGCCAAGCCAACCTCGACTATCTGACGCGCGTGGTCGAGGTCACCCGCGAGCTCTACGAGCTGGGTGACCGTACCGAGGGCGACCTCGCTCAGGCCAGCGGCCGGCAGGCCGAGGCGGAAAGCGACCTCGCCTTCGCGCGGGCGGATCTGGAGGGATCGCGAGCTGGATACGTGCGGGCGGTGGGCGAACCGCCGCCATCGATCGGCACGCCGACCCTGCCGCCGGGTCTGCCACCCACGGAGGATAGTCTGCTGCGGGAAGCAGCCGCCGTAAATCCCGACGTCGTCGCCGCGGACTTCGCGTCGCGCGCAGCCCGCAATGACGTCCGGATCGCGACCAGCGAGCTGTTGCCATCGGTCGATCTGCGAGGGTTGGTCGACGTGACGCGGGACGAGCTCCGCCTAAACACCGATCGACGGGTCACGACCTACTCGGTGGTGGGAGTGCTGACGGTTCCGCTCTACCAGCAGGGCATCGAATACGCTCGCGTTCGCCAAGCCCGTGCGTCCGCCCGAGAGCGCGACGCGGCGATCAGTACGGTGCGGCGCGACGTGGTGGACCAAGCCAGTCGCGCCTACAGCGATTTGCTCGCCGCCGCGGAGCGGATTGAGGCGCTCGGGCGGGCGGTGGCGGCCAATCGGCGAGCGGTTGCCAGCCTGGCCGAGGAAGTGCGGGTAGGTCGGCGTGCCCTGCTCGACCTGCTCGATACGCAGCGCGACCTCGTGAATACCCAGGTGGGTCTGGCATCCGCCCAGCGGGACCAAGTAGTGGCGGCCTACGTGGTGCTGGCCAGCACCGGTCGGCTGACGGCGCGCGAACTGCAGCTGCCGGTTGCCTACTACGACCTGGAGGGTGACTATATCAGGTCCCGCAACCGCATCTTTGGGCTGGACTGACCGCGCCCAGTTGTAGGTCACACCATCTGGCGGCTCGCCAGCGCGGCGAACTCGCCACCCAGCGCCATCAGCTCACGAAACGTACCCGTCTCGCTGATCCGCCCCTCGCTGACGACAAACAGGCGGTCGGCGTTGACGATGGTCGACAGGCGATGCGCGACGACGATACGGGTCAGCTTGAGGCGATCCAGACTCTGGTTGACGATGGCCTGGGTCCGGTTGTCGAGTGCGCTAGTTGCCTCGTCGAGCAGGAGGATCCGCGGGCGCCGTACCAGTGCCCGGGCGATCATCAGTCGCTGTTTCTGGCCGCCGGACAGCGTCCCGGCGCCCTCGGACAGCACTGTCTGCAGCCCCATCGGCATGGACCGGATGTCGTCTCCGAGACCTGCCATCTCGGCCGCCTCCATGGCGTCATCCAGAGTGAGCGGCGTCTGGCCGACGATGTTGTCGAAGATGCTGCCCGCCATCAGCCGGCCGGACTGCAGCACGACGCCGATCTGCGCCCTCACCATGGTCACGTCCAGGGAGTTCAGGTCCCGGCCGTCGAGGTAGATGCCGCCAGCCTCAGGCTGCTCGAAGCCGAGCAGCAAGCGGAGGATCGTCGACTTGCCCGAACCCGAGCCGCCAACGAACGCTACATACTCGCCCTGGTCGGATGGTGAAGGTCAGATCGTCCAGCACCGGGGGCCCTTCCTCGAGATAGCGGAAGGTGACGTGGCTGAACTCGACCGCACCCTGCAGCTCGCCCGGGTCGCTCTTGTCGTCGGTGACCTCGGGCACGGCCATCAGGATCGGCGCGGCGCGGCGATAGAGGGGGTCGATCGCGACGATGGTCGTCAGTGCCGCCGTCAGGCTGAGCACGGAGGCGAGGAACTGGCCGAGCGACGCGTTGAATGCGACGAAGTCGCCGACGTCGAACTCGGTCGGCGGGTCGGCCTGGAGCAGGCCGTAGACCACGTAGGCAAAGATGGTGAGCGTCGCGACCGCAGGAAATCCTGCGTTGAAGGCACGCTGCAAGGCGGCGAAGACGCGGATGCTGAATGTGCGTCGCTTGAGTTCCGCATAATGCTCTGCCCAGCGCGCGAAAGCCCGGACCTCGCTGGCCGAACTGCGCAACTTGGCGATCCCGACGAGGCACTGGAACACAACGCCCTGCAGCTTACCCATGCCCTCGAACAAGGCGCGCTGGTGCGGCAGCTGCAGAGTCGTCAGCAGGATGGTGACCAGGAGGACGACGAGCATCAGCCCGGTGGCGACAAGGGCCAGCTCCCAGGAATAGTAGAACAGGAGCGCGAAGCTGAAGAGCGAGAACACGGCTTCGATCGCCGTCTGCACGGTCACCCCGGTCAGGATCTCGCGGATCGCGTTGATGCTGTTGGCTCGGTCGGCCAAGTCTCCGGCGTTGTAGCGGCGGAAGAACGAGAGCGGTAGCGCCAGCAGCCGGTCCCAGACGGCCGATTGCAGCACGCCATCCATGCGGCCCTGCACCCGTAGGAGCGAGGTACCTCGGACGATCTCGAACACCGCAGTTCCGAACGCGGCGAACACGAGCGCGACCACGATGCTGGCATGGGTGTTGAGGTCCGCCCGTGGGATCACCTCCGAGAACAGCTCACCGCTGAGCACCGGGAGCAGCAGCGCGATGATGCCGGCCAGCAAGCCCATCACCACGATCAGCCGGAAGTCTCCCCAAAGGCCGCGCGCCGCAAAGCGCAGCACGCCCTTGACCGTCATCGGCTGCGGCGGGAACGGGCGATAGAGCATCACCGCTTCGCCGGCGAGCTCGGTCGCGACCGTTTCAGTCACCGGCAAGCGATCGCCGGTTGCGGGGTCGTACATCTCGTACCTGCTGCGGGCGGTCGGCAGCAGCGCCACGGGCTGCCGGTCTGCCCCCCGATAGCCGAGCAGGGGGCCGTTGTCCGCGCGGTGCCAGCCCCTCTCGAGCAGTACGGTCCGGCTGCGGACCCGGCTGGCGCGACAGCATTCGAGCAACGGATCGGCCACGCGGCGGTCGAGTGCCTGGCGCGGTTGGCGCATGGACATGCCCAGGTGCCCGGCTACGGCCTGGAGACTGACGAGCAGCAGCTCGTCGCCCTGGTCAGCGGACACCGGCGGTGGCGGGACCGCGGTCGACAGCACCCCCCCGAGGCGCTGCAGGGCGAGGCCGAAGATCGCGCTGTTGGTCAGCAACCGGCGCTGCAGCCTCGCCCCCGCCCGCTCGCGGCTGGCCAGGATCATCGCGTGCAGGTGCCGCAACAGCAGCTCGTGGAAGCGGTCCAGGGATGCCCACAGGGAACCGTGCAGCAAGGCCGTGGGCGTGTAGATCGGGCTCAACACGCTCGGGACCGTGGCTGTGAGCCAGGTACGGTCGCTGATCGGCAGCGACGGATCGCCCGGGCGCAGCGACAGCTCGGCAGCACCCAGGAATGCGCATTCGCCGGCATCGACCGTTACCCAGACCGTGTCCTCGTATTGCGCGGAGATGGCCATCCCCGCCGGCACGTCTTGCCGTGGCTCGGCTTCAACCTGCCGGACGTTGCGGGGCACACTGGCGCCCGGCAGTGCCGCGCTGAGGTATCCGACCCAACGGTCGATCCAGTCGACGACGATGATATCGAAATCCTCGCCCTCGATGTCGGTGCGTTGCGCCTCGTAGAGGTAGGTGCCCAATGCCGCCACCGCGCGCAGGTGAAGTCGGCGCCCGGTCGGCTCGATCGGTAGCGGCGCCACCCCCATCAACACGCTGCCGGGAAGGACCCGCACGATATGGGTCCCGGTGCCGACGACCTCGCCCGCCTCCGCTTCGACCGCATAGATGTCGAGATGACCTTGCAGCACGAGCCAAAGCCGCGAGGGATCGTCAAGCATGACGGGATTGTTGCCGCCTACCCGGAGCCGCCGTCCTGAGATCTTGGCCAGAAGCTCTGCGTCGAATGCCGCGATCGTGTCGGGCGGCGTCGTGTCGTCCGAAACTGGCTCGGCGCGAGGATCGTCCATGATGCCTCCCTACTGCGCCTGCATCAGGCTGCGGTAGGGGCCATCGCCCTCGATCATCTCGTCATGGGTACCACGCTGGACGACGCGGCCGCGCTCCAGCACCAGGATCTCGTCGCAGTCGCGCACCGTGCTGAGACGGTGCGCGACCACGAGGCAGCTGCAGCCGCGCCGCCGCAGATGGTCGTCGATTTCCTTCTCGACCAGCGGATCGAGTGCGGCCGTCGCCTCGTCCATGAGCAGGATCGTCGGGTCGTTGACCAGGGCCCGCGCGATCTCCAGCCGTTGCCGCTGCCCGCCGCTGAAGTTGCCGCCGTTCTCCGTGATGCGGGCGTCGTACCGGCCCGGTCGCGCCTCGAGCGTCTCGAGGATCGCGGCGTCCTTGAGCGCTCGGGTCAAGGCGTCGTCGCCGACTGAGGGATCCCACATCGCCACATTCTCACGAACCGTGCCCTCGAACAGAAAGATCTCCTGGTCAACGGTAGCGACCGAGTTGGCGAACAGATAATTGGGGATTGCCGTGCGCGGAACTCCGTCGAACAGGATCTGCCCGCTCCAGGGCGAGTACAGCCCGCTGATGAGCTTCGCCACGGTCGACTTGCCCGAGCCGGAGCCACCGATCAGCGCGATGCGCTGACCCGGCTTGACGACGAGGCTCAGCCCGTCGATCAGCGGCTTTTCGGTGCGGTTGTAGCCGAACACGACGTCGCGCAGCTCGATCAGCCCCGACAGCTTGGGCGACGCTAGCGCCGCCGGGGGCTCGTCGGCTACCGCGAACCGATCGTCCTCCTGGTACAGTAGCACGTCATCGAGTCGGGCGAGGTCGCCCTTGATGGTCTGCAGGTTGCCCGCGAACTGCACCAGACTTTCGATCGGCTGCATGAAGCTGTTCATCAGCGCCTGGAACGCGATCAGCCCGCCGACCGTCAGGGCGCCCTCGATCACCCGCAGCCCGCCGATGCCGAGGATGGCGGCAGTCACCAGCGAGCTGACCAGGCCGGGCACGGCGTTGAGAAGGTTGGAATACCAGCCGAGATACTGATTGCTCAGCAAGTAGCGCGCCTGGAACCCGGCCCACTTGCCGAAGAAGTCGCTTTCGCCCCCGCTCGCCTTCAGGGTCTCGACCAGCTGGATCCCGGCCATCGAGACCGCGGCGAGGCGACCCTGATCCATCAGCAAGCGGCGGTTGCCGTCCTCGCGTTGGCGTGCGACCAGCCGCAGCGCCACGATGTTGAGGAGGGCCATGCCGATCCCGACCGCGGCGAGGAGCGGGTCGAAATAGTACATGACCGCCCCGTAGAAGGCGACCGAGACCATGCTGACCACGCTGGTGGCCAACGGGCCGCTCAGCAGCTGGGCCACCCGGTCGTTCGCCTCGACGCGGTAGGCGATGTCGCCCGCGAAGCGCTGGTTGTAGAAGTCGATCGGCAGCCGCAGCGTGTGCCAGAAGAAGCGCGCGCTCTGGGCCAGCGCGACCTTCACCTCCAGGCGTGCCAGATAGTATTGCTGCAGCCAGGTCAGCAGGCCGATCACCAGCGAGGTCAGTCCCATGCCGATCAGTATCGGCATGAGCCAGCTGTCCATGTTCGCGATCAGTACCTCATCGACGAACACCTTGGTGAACACCGGCACGATCAGGCCCGGGATGACCAGGAACAGGCTGAACAGGATCACCAGGGTCAGCGCCGCGCGGGATCCCGCGAGCCGGCTGCCGAGGTTGAACGACAGCTTCGGGGCTTGCCCGCCCGCCTGGAACTCGGGTGTCCGCTCGAAGATCAGGCAGACGCCGGTGAAAGCCTGATCGAACTCCTCCAGCGACACCCGGCGTGGGCCGCTCCCTGGATCATTGATGTAGACGAAGCGGCCGCGATAACCCTCGAGCACGACGTAGTGGTTGAAGTTCCAGTAGATGATCGCCGGCAGGGGCAGCTCCGTGACCGCCGGCAGCTCCTTGCGCGCGCCGGTGGCCTTCAGGCCGTAGCGGCGGGCGGCGCGCACCACGTTGGCGGCTTTCGAGCCGTCCCGCGACACGCCGCACTCGACCCGAAGCTGCTCCAGTGGCACGTGGCGGCCATGGTAGCCGAACACCATAGCCAGGGCCGCGGCACCACACTCCGTCGCTTCCATCTGCAGCACCGTGGGGGTGCGGACGCGCTTCGGGCCGCGGCGGATGCGCTCGGCGAGTTGGCCGAGCTCCCGCGCTTCCGCCGCCCGTTCGGCCTCCCGCGCTTGACGGCGGTCCTTGGGCGGCGCCGTGCTCACGGTGCTAAAGCCCGGTCCATTCCCGCAGCAGGGGAATCGCCAGGGTGATCGGGGCCTGGCTGCGCACGGTGACCTCGGCCGCGGCGATCGTGCCGCTGGTCAGCGGCAGCGTCGCGCCACGCTCGGAGGTCCAGCGGTAGCCGCTGGCCGTTGCCGGGTCGGGGTCGAGATCGACCCAGGCCTCGAACGGCGGGCCCTCCTGCGCGAAGGTGCGGGCGAGATCCTCGTTCTGCAGTCGGGCGCGCATCGCGTCCAGCGTGGTCGGAAAGTGCGAGACGCCGCGCACGACGCCCAGCATGCTGCCGAACTCCTCGCGTTTGGCCGTGCTCGGCGAGATCTGCACCGGCATGCCGGGCTCCACGGTCTTGCCCTGCTCGCTGCGGAGGTAGAGCAGCAGCTCCAGGCCGTCGCTGGAGGCTTCGACCGAGAACACCGGCTCGCCCTGCCGCAACGCCGAGCCGACGGCAACCTTGACCTCCGTGACCCGTCCCGAGGCCGGCGCCCGCACGACCGTGGACAGCTCGAGCTTGGCCTCGAGTTCCCGCACGCGCCGCGCCTCCTCGTTGACCCGCTGCCCGGCCTCGCGCAGGCGCTGCTCGACCGTGCTGGTCAGCTCCATCTCTTCGGCCTCGGTGCTGGCCAACCGCTTCATCGCCTCGGCGACCTCCAGCGAGGCTTGGTTGAGCTCGGAGCGGCTCCGCTGGACGTCGGTGCGTGTGACGATCTTCTTCTCCAGGAGACGCTCGTCGTCGTCCAGCTTGTCGCGCATGAACCCCGCCTGGGCTTCGGCCGCGTCGACCTGCTGCTGCAGCGCGGACTTCTGTCGGGCGAGCGTCTCGCGTTTCAAGCGCACCTCGTCCGCGGCTACGCGCTGGCTCTCATCGCGGTTGAACTGCGCCTCCACCAGCCGGGCGCGGGCGTTCTGCAGCTCCAGCTCGGTGTCGGTGCGCGCGAGGACGGCGTAGATCTGATCCTTCGTGACCAGGTCGCCGACGTTCGTCTCGAGCTGGGCCAGGTAACCCGGGGACGGAGCCAGCGCGTCGAACACGCGCCCGCCACGGCCGATCAGGATGCCCTCGCCTTTGATCCGCGTGGGAATTGACCCGACGATGCTCCAGACCACCACAGCGACCAGCATCAGCCCGAGCATCAGGGCGGCAAGCCACGCCTGGGAACCCGCCACGGTCACCATGCGGTCGAGCTGGTCCGGCGACGCGATCCGGTTGTAAGCAATCTTGCGGAAAATCTCGGCCACCGCTTGCCCGCCTCCGTCGCGGCCCCTTCCGTTCGGCCTGCCGCCGCAGCCCGACCGAATGGAGGGCAAGAACGTTAGAGCGCCCAAAACAGACCGTAAAGAAACAGAGCTGCGATTTCGAGAGAAAGATCGATTGCGCGTCTCCGAGCCACGCCATGCCACCGAGCGCAAAACCTATGCGTGCATTTCCCTTTAGTCGTTGGCCAATCTGTTGAAATTGGCTCTGGTCAGTTGCGACATTTAATCTAGACAAGAATAGGATCTTCGTTCACGCTGATGCGCGGGTATTGGCATGTGACGATGGCCCGAAGGGGTCGAGATTGCTGCCCGCGCACCTTTGCGACGCGTGGCGGACGCGAGACGAACCAGACGGTACGCGGACACCTCGACGATCAAGCTACAGCACGGAGATGGACAATATGGAACTGAATCGGCAAGAGATGGAAGCGCTCATCGTCCAGCGTGCCTGGAAGGACGAGTCGTTCCGCAATGAGTTCGTGGCCGACCCGAAGGCGACGATCGAAAAATACTCGGGGCAAAAGCTGCCGGCAGAGGTGAAGGTCGTCGCGCTGGCCGAGGACGACAAGACCATCCATTTCGTGATCCCACCGAAGCCGGCCAATGCCGATGAGCTTTCCGACGAGGATCTCGAGAAGGTTGCAGGAGGCTTGGATGTAATATCTCCCATTTTTATCGCGGCATTTGTGGCGGCAGGCGTGTTCGCTGCGAGCGGGGCCGCCGCCGTTGCAACCAAGAGAAGCGGCGGCTGGTAGGCCACGCGATCGAGGCGCAGCCGCGCGCCCCGGACGACGCAATGTTGATGGTTGTTGGCCTGGCCTCGGCTCGGGCAGTGTGCGAGCGACGCTGACAGCGCCGGCGGTATCTTCCGTCTGCACCTGACATGAGTAATGGACATCTGTCAGAGAGTTGGTGCACGCTGGTGCACTTGAGGGGCGAATGACCATGGCCCTCAGCCGCCAGGAAATGGAATCGCTGATCGTCCAGCGTGCCTGGAAGGACGACGGTTTTCGCAATGAGTTCATCGCCGATCCCAAGGCGACGATCGAGAAGTACTCCGGCCAGAAGCTGCCGGCCGAGTACAAGGTCGTCGCGCATGCCGAAGACGACAAGACGGTCCACTTCGTGATCCCGCCGAAGCCCGCGAATACCGACGAGCTGTCGGACGAGGACCTGGAAAAGGTCGCGGGCGGGGTCGACCTCATCACCGGTATCGCGATCGGCGGTGGCTGCTACCAGTAGCACAGCGAGCGTCGCGTGACCTAGTGCCGCGAACGAGGGAACCAGGCAAATCACGGCTGGTAGCGACCGCCCGGCAGCGAGTGGGGAGATGGACAGCATGACATTGAACCGTCAAGAGATGGAATCGCTGATCGTCCAGCGTGCCTGGAAGGACGATGCCTTCCGCGACGAGTTCATCGCCGATCCCAAGGCGACGATCGAGAAGTACTCCGGTCAGAAGCTGCCGGCCGAGGTGACCATCCTCGCCCATCCGGAGGACGACAAGACCATCCACTTCGTGATCCCGCCCAAACCAGCCAACGCCGACGAACTGTCGGACGAGGATCTGGAGAAGGTCGCGGGTGGCATCGACATCATCGTCGGCCTCACTTCGCGCCGCATTTATCATCTGCCGGTGCTGTGGCGGGCGCCAACGCGGGGACCAGGGTAAACCACGGCTGGTAAGGTCGATTGCGCGCGGCGGCCGCCGTGCCGACGCCTGGAGGTGTGGTGCGGCGTCGAGTTCGCCGAACCAGAGCTGACCGAGAGCGAGCGCGGGGCCAGCCTGTGCTTGATCTGCTCGATCAGATCTCGGCCAGCGTCGAATGGGTCGTGGCGTTTCGGCTGACAGCCGTCACACAGTGCGCCACCGGTGGGCTGGCGCCCGAGCTCGTCTTCCTGTTGGAGCCCGGCGCAAGGCGTCCGAGCGACGAGTTCGTGGTGCTGACGGCCCGGGGCCGGTATCTCGCCGAGGCGGACTGCCGGCTTCGGCCAGGGGATCACGTCACCCCGGCCCTTGCTCCGCTGGTGGGCGACAGCGTGGCGCGCCGCTATGCACCGCTGCTCGACTCCCTGTCGATGGGGGAGGCCGATTGCGTCGGCGTGGGCGCGCTGGACGGGGCTGAACCGGTCGCCATGGCGGTCAAGATCGTTGACGGGCTCGGGGCCGCCACGGCCGTCTTCGCCCGCGCGCCGACCCGCTGCCACTACGAGCTGCTGCCCGCGGTGGGTGTCCGCTGCCAGGATGTGCAGACGGCGAACGGCCAGACCGTGGTCCGCTTCGAGAACCAGCTGCCCGAGCACCTTCTCGCCGGCCTCGTGTCGGGCTTCGCGCGCACGCATCACTGCAACCTGTTCTTCCTGCGCCACGGCGCCATCGACGCCGAGCTGGAGCAGGGGCTGCTCGCAGCCGGCGAGGCGCGGCTGAAGCTCGCCGTCCGGGTGTTGCAGGCGACGGCCGTGCGCGCCGGCCTCGATGCAAGGGCCGGCAACCGCGCGATGACCTGCCTGCCGCCGCCCCCGCAGGCGCCGTTTCCCTACGGCAACCTCGTCCCCCTTGGCCTGCTGCTGCGCGCGCTGCGCCGCTTTCCCGAGGACAAGGCGGTCGATGCCGGCGCACAGCTCGTTCGGCGCCACCTCGACCGCCAGCGGCAGGGTCTGCTGTGGTCGTTCCACACCGGCGGTCTCGCCACGGCTACCGACACTCCCTCGTCCTGCTGGGGCACGGCGACCCAGCGGCGATCCAGGATCTGGGCCGATTTGCCGATGCTGACGGGGGTATCCTGCCACAGCTCAGCGACGAGCAGGGGACACCGGGGCGGATGCGCGCCGAGTCCCGACCAACGCCCATTGGCGACAGGCCGATTTCGGCACAACCTGTCTGGTCCGCTGGCTCCGGCGCGAGGCCGGCCTGCCCTACGGCGTTCCGCTCGCCACCCTGGCAGCACGTATGGACGCTCGCTCCGCCCTTTTCTTCGCCAACCCCTATCTGGTCGACTGGTGCCTGGCCGAGGCCGTGCGCGATGATCCCGATGCGGCGGCGATCCGCGCGCGGCTGGCGGATGAGATCGCGGCCGGCGTCGAACGAGGACTTCTCGTTCGGGAGCTACGACCAGGCCATGTCGACCGCGCTGGCCATCCTGGCGCTGGCGGCGCTCGGCAGGCGCGGCCGGCTGCTGCGGGCGGCCCAGTTACGCCTGCTGCGGGAGGTGGACGGCGCGGAGCCCGCCGCTCCGGCGACACCCTTCTACTACACCTTCGGGGTCGCCGAGACGCAGGACGGTCGCCTGCCGATGCCGGTTCAGGGCCGGATAGCCGTGGCCGGCGAGCTGCACGATCTGCATCTGCTCGAGGACAGCTACCGCATCGTCACCACGGCCGTTGTGCTCATGGCTTTGGCCGAGCCCTGCGATCCCGCCGTGCTCGACCTGCCGAGCGCCGACCGATCGCCGCATGGCCGATATGCCTGCCGCTCCGCTACGGACTACGTCCGAGCGTACGCGCTGCCGCCCTATGTGGGGCTTACCCATGGCTGATCTGTTGAGCGACACGGCAGGCTTCAGCGCGCGAGCGGCGACCTTGGGCGAGAGGCTCGCTGCAATCGGCGCGAACGCGGCGCCCCAGGTCGAGCCCTCCTTCGCAGCCTCGCTCCGCATGGCGCGGTGGCGCACGGCCGCGGCTGGCGGGGATACCGAACGGTTCGCGGCAATCCTGCGGCAGCGCGGCATCGAGCTCGACGCAGCGCAACGGGCGTTGAGCGACGACGCACAGCCCGGGACGCTCCCCGAGCCGGCCTGGGTCCTCGATCTGCGGCGGTGGCTGGACTCCGCTGCTGCCGCCGCCTGCGGGCGCCCACCGGACTGGGCCTCGGCTACTGGGCCACCAGGGTCAGAATTCCTATGGCCACTCGTCGTCGCGTGCGAGGACCAGCTGCGCGCCCGGTCCGCGGCGCCGATGCTGCGTACCCCGGCGGTGCGGCAGGCGCTGCAGCTGATGCTCGCGCGCTGGATCGGGAACATCGCGGCGGCAGCCGTGGCGGAGCAGCGGGCGGGCGGGGCGCTGCCCGATATCGCCGGGTTCATGATCGCCTATCCCGTCCTGGCCCGGCTGCTGACGACCGTGGCCGAGAGCTGGTCGGCGGCGATGGTGGAGTTCGCCGAGCGCTGCGAGGCTGATCACGATCTCCTCGCCCACAACTTTGCCGGCGGCGCGCCGTTGGGCCAGCCCGTTGCGGTGGCCCTCGACCTGTCGGACCCGCACAACGGGCTGCGCACGGTGGCGGTGATCACGTTCTCTAGCGGCCTCCGCCTCGTCTACAAGCCGCGCTCGTTGGCGATGGATATCGCCTTTGCCGACTTCCTTGATGCGCTGAATGCGACCGGCCAGCTGCCGGACCTGCGCGCGCCGCGAACCCTGGAACGCCCCGGCTACGGCTGGTGTGAGTGGATCGAGGATCGCGCCCCGGCCGATGCCGCCGAATGGGACGCGCTCTGCGCCCGCACGGGTGCTTTGCTCGCGATCGTCTTCCTGCTCGAAGGCGTCGATATCCACGACGAGAACATCGTTTTCGCCGGCAGGCATCCGGTAATCGTCGACGCCGAAACGATGCTGCATCCGCGCTACGGGCTGGTGCCTCTACCGGCCAAGCTGGGATCGGGCCTTGCAACAGCATGGCGTGGACTGCAGCTGTCGGTGCGGCGGACGCTGATGGTGAGCGAACGGTCCAGTTCCGGGGGGAACTGGCAGGATTCAGCGGCCATCAGCACACTTGCCGCACGCTGGCTGGCGGCCGGCTTGAGCCCGGACGAGTTCGTCGCGCGGGTTACGGCCGGCTTCGAGGCGGGCATGCGAGCCTTGGGGCGGCTCGGCCAAGATCAGGCAACGGTCGATCGGCTGCTGGCACCGTTCGCGTCCTGCCGCGCTCGGGTCGTGGTCCGCCCGACCAGCCGCTACCAGGATATCTTCGTTCAGTCTCTGAAGGCCGAATGCCTGCGGGACGGGACCGAGCGGTCCCTCGCGTTGGAGCGGCTGGCGGCAGACCTAACCACCGAGAACGGGCCTCGCCTGCCATCGGCCCTGCTCGATGCCGAGCTCGCGGCGCTGGCCCAAGGCGACATTCCCTACTTCACCGGCGCCGTCGAGAAGGATGAGATCCAGGGTTTTGCCGGCCTCGCCGGCACCTGTTCCTTGGGGCAGGCGAGACTGAACCTGGCCGAGGCCGAGCGGCTGACCGAAGGGGAGGCGCGGGTGCTGGAGGGCTCGCTGCGCGCGCGTCTGGCGCCGATCGCCTGCATCGAATCCGTCGAGGCCAAGCCCCAGGCGCCCATCGCGCCGGGGACGATAGAGGCTGCCGCGCTCGGGATTGTCAAAGAGCTGCTGTCCGCCCTGTGCGTCGCGGACGACGGCAGCTTCGGCGCCGTCGGCATCGGTCGGGATCCCGGAGGCACACGCCATCAATTCCTGGTGCTATCCCCCGGATTGTTTCGGGGCACAGTGGGCATTGGCCTCCTGCTGGCCGCCTTCAAGCGATTTGATTCGGGCGCCGACCTAGCTCTCTTGCCGCGCGGGCTCGAGGTGGCGCTGCGCACCCAGATGCAGCAGTTGCGGGAGTGCCTTGGCGTGCGATCGTTGGCTAAGGTGCATGGGCACATGGCCGCTGTCACTGCGGAGGCGGCCTATGGCTGTCTGCGCGCGGCTCAGCTTCTTGGCAGCCGCTCTCTCCTCAGCGCAGTGAAGTCGGTAGCGTCGGACCTGGCAGCGTGGCCACATATGCGCTCCAGCCTGAGCGGTGCGGCCACCCTGGCGCTCTACCGATGCGGTCAGGCGTTCCAAGACGATCGTGTGCTCACCGAAGCGAGCAGGCGAACTCGGGCCATGGCCGAGCGGATCGACGACCAGTCCGCTCGCGAGGCCGCGGCACGGGACCCGCAAGGCTTGTCCCTGTTGGTGCAGCTTCTCGCGGTGGTCGCCGAGGCAGAGACTGACGCAGGGCTGCTCGATCGGGCCCGGGCCCTGTCGGCGGCACTGCCTTCTGGGCGCTTTCACGCTCCGAGCGCCCTGGTCCGGCACCGTCTGATGCTTGGCGATCCCCTGCCCGAGCGACCTGCCGATGATGACAGCGTCGAGCATGGTGGGGCTGGGTGGCTCGAGCTTGCCCTGGTGCAGGGGCCGGAGGGCCGGAACCTGGCACTGGCGGCCGCAGGCCGCATCGTGGACGCTGCCGAGACGCTGGGTGGCTATGCGCTCGCCTCGGGTCGCTGCCGCCGCCCGCTGTGCCTGGATCTTGCCGACGGGCTCGCTGGCGTCGCCTACCAGCTGCTGCGGACGATGCGACCGGCGGAGTTGCCTGCCATCCTGCTCATGGATTGAGGCGTTCGGCGATGGACACGGTCCTGGTCTGCATCGTCGAGGAGCACAACGAGGCTTTCGTGGCCTGGAACGCGGGTGTGCGCCTGGGCCTGGTGCCCAGCTCCGGCAACACCCTGCTCCATGTCGACGAGCATGCGGATATGGGTGCACCGCACTTTCGCACGCCGCTCGAGTTGCATCTCGACAATCTCGACCGGCTGCAGGCATTCACACAGAACCAGATGGCGATCTACGATTTCATCGTTCCGGCCGTGCATCAGGGCCTGTTCGACGAGGTCTACTGGATCAACCACAGTGCCGATCCGCCGGTCGTGCAGGAGCTCGTTCTGTCGGCCAGCGGCCGGGACGAGCAGATTCTGTCCACCCGCCCGGCGGCGGTGGGCGGCATGCGCGGTCGCACCTTCCGGTTCGTCACGCAGACCATCCGCGCGCCTTTCGGACCGGCCGGCGCCACCGTGCTCGACATCGACCTCGACTACTTCTCGTGCGACCAGGCTGAGCACCGTACCGAGCGCTTGGAGATCACCGCAGCTTCCGCCGCGGAATACGAGCGCGACGGCCGGCATTTCCTGAAGCTGCTGCTCGGCAGCCGGGCCTCGGTAACTGCCGACGATGGGCGCCACTACTTTGTCTTGCGCGACTATCGTGAGCGCGGGCGCTGCCCGCTCCGGGTCACCGAGCTCATGATCAAAGCGCGACTCGCGGCGCTGGAATGGTATCTCACTGCCCAGGCGGTGGTGCCGGCGATGATCACCGTCGCCCGCTCCCGACTGACCGGCTACACGCCGGAGGATCAGTGGCGCACGATCGAGCATGGGCTCCTCACCATGCTCGGCCGCATCTATCCGACCCGGGCTGTCGCGGCGGAGGACTTCCTGGCCGAGGCCAAGGCTGTGGCGCGGTGAGCGGATGATGGCGGCCGGCGCCAGCTACGCCCTGACCGAGCTGGTCGGCGCCGCCCTCGCGCACGGTGTCCCGCCGCATCTAATGTCGTGTCATGCGACCGACGTCGTGCCCGAGGCCCTCGGCAGGCTGGACGGCGCGATCACGGACTTCTTCGGCTTCGAGGTCCATCTCGCGCGGCCGGAGGAACGCGTTGACACCCTCGTCTGCGTCAAGGCGGAGACGGGCGGGCGGGAACGTCTGATGCGAGCCGTTGCGTCGGCGGGAAACGAAGGATGGCGACGCGACCTTGGCCGGTTCCTGAACGACTGGTCGAACCCTGCGGAACTCTGGGCGGCGCGGGTGGCGAACATCTGGCTCGAATTCGACCTCGTCGCCCCGCAGCTCGACCAGCCGCCTCCGAGCCTGTTCTTTGGCAATGACCGGCTGATCGGCGCCGACGAGCCTGAGGTCTTTGGCGCTCTCCTGCATGCCAGCGCCATCCTGCGCGGCGGGGCGCTGAGCGAACGGGCGACGGCCGTTGCCCACAGGGTGCTCCAGTGCCTGCCGGACGGAGCCGTCATCTTTCAGATCGGCCAGATGCTGGCGCGGCCCAACGCCCCGCTCAGATTGTGCATTCGCGATCTTCCTCCGGACTTGGTCGGCCCGTTCCTCGTCGACCTGGGTCTCGGCACGTCGCCGCCATGAGCTCGACGTTCTCCTCGGACGGCTGGCGGCATTCGGCGGCAATGTCGATCTCGATCTGGACGTCACCGACGAGATCGGCGCGCGGATCGGCCTGGAATGGTCGCCACCTCCAAGCCCCGAGGCTCGGCTGGATGCCGAGGCGCAGATGTTCGCCTGGCTGGTCGAGGCCGGCCTCTGCCTGCCGGAAAAGGCCGCAGCATGTCGAAGCTGGACCGCACTGGTCCACTGCCGCCGCCACGCCGAACTCTGGCCGGGGCCATTGATGGCTGGGGACGGCATAGCCGAGCGGCGCGCCACCAGCTGCATCGCCCGTTACCTGCACCATGTAAAAATCGTGGCGGCACCCGGCGGCCACCGCGAGGCAAAGGCCTATCTCGCCTGCCTGCATCGCTTCGTGCCGGACAAAATGATCAAGGACCTCATCCGCGCGAACCTGTCGAAGCCGGCCGCGCCCAGGGAGCGCCTCGATGGCTGACGGCATCATCGTCTTCGCCGGACCGTCGCTGCCCAGCGTCGTCGCCTCCCCTGCCGGAATGCAGATGCGCCCACCTGCCCGCCGCGGGGACGTCTACCGTGCGCTGCGCGACCGGCCACGCACAGTCGTGCTGATCGACGGCGAGTTTCACGGCAGCCCGGCCGTCTGGCATCGCGAGCTCCTGGATGCGATCGCCGAAGGAACGTCCGTCATCGGCGCCAGCAGTATGGGCGCCCTGCGCGCGGCCGAGCTGCACGGGCTCGGCATGATCGGCTGTGGCCGGATCTTCGAGGCGTTCCGCGACGGTGAGATTAACGACGACGACGAGGTGGCACTGGTCTATGGGCCGCCACATTTGGGGTATCCGGCGCTGTCCGAGCCGATGGTGAACCTGCGCGCAACGCTGTCCCTGGCGAAATCGGCAGGGCTTATTGATGACGGCAAGGAAAGTGAAGCACTCGCCCACGCCAAGGCGCTCCACTTTTCCCAGCGCTCGCACGCTGTCGTCATTGCTTCCCCTCCCTTCGCGCGCGACGCCGAATTGCGCGCCCGCTACGCCAAGTTCGTGGCGACGAGTGCCGTCGATCAGAAGCGGGCGGACGCGCTGGCGGCGCTGCAGCTGGCGGCGGATCCGCGCAATGAGGCAGGACGTCGTGTGTTCGCCCGTGAATGCCTGAGCGAGGGCATATGGGCGCCAGCGCGAGCGGCAATGGAGTTCGCGCTGGAGAGCCCCACCCTCCCAGCGCCGTCGGCACTGCTCGCGAGGTGCGGTTTGCCGCCATCTGACGAAAAAGGGTGGTGGGCGGAGCTGTCCTGGCGATGGTTCGCCCGGCATTGGCTACGGGACAAGGACGCCGTTGCCTTCGCGAGGCCGTGGGAGCTCACTAAGGAGCCGCCGCCGTTTAGCGGCCTGACGGCTGCAGGCTTCGCTCGCCTGACGCGCGAGGTCGAGGAGTCGGAGCTGGCCGTGGCGCTCGCTTTGCCCGCGATTGCGGCGGACGGTCCCGCGGTCCGGATCCAGCGTCGGCTCGCCTCGTCCGGCCGCACCGCGATGGCCGGGACCGAGTCGGCGATTACCGCGTGCGCCCGCAAGCGTATCGCCGCGGATTGGGCCGCATCCAGAGGTATCACGCCGGCGAAGCATGAGTTCGAGGCTGCGATGCGGCGGCTCGAGGCCGCCCTGGGTGGCAACCGCGCGGCTATCCTGACCTCGCTCGAGATCGGCGAGCCCGCCTACCTCGCGACGCTGGCCGAGCTGATCCGAGCAGATTGGGTGGTCGAGCGCGGCCCGACATTTTTCGGCTATTCTTCCTGGAGCTTCCCCGTCGCGCTGCTGCGCGAACTCCAGCGCCAGGGCATCGCCGCCCCGCTCCCAGCGACCGCGGCCGCTTAGCCCGTGCCCGCCATCGACCTGGGCGGCAGCTACCGTACCCGTACCGCCGAGGCGACGCTTGCCGAGTTGGCGCCGCGGCTGGCCGGCCTCGGCATCACCCGCTGCGCCAACGTCACGGGTCTCGATCGTCTGGGGATACCGGTCTACTGCGCGATCCGGCCCGAGGCCCAGCTTCTGCAGATCGCGAACGGCAAGGGTCTGCTCGACAGCCACGCCCAGGTGTCGGCTCTCATGGAGAGCATCGAGCACCTGCACGCCGAGCTGCCGCCGGCCATGCTTCGCTCGACCAGCGTCGCAAGTCTACGGGCCGGCGGCGAGCCGTTCGTCGAGCCGGCGGCCATGCCGAGCTTCGTGGGCGGCGTGCACTACACGGACGACACGCTCCAGGACTGGCTGCCGGGCCGGCATCTGGTCACCGGCGAGGTCAGCTGGCTGCCTGCCAGCGCCTTTTGGATCGGCGAGCCGCAGCTCACGACCTTCTCGTCGAACGGCCTCGCCTCGGGCAACACGGTCGACGAAGCCGTCGTGCACGGCTTGCTCGAGGTGTTGGAGCGCGACGCTCTTGCCTCCTTTTCCGGCGGCGGCATGTCGCAGGCCCGCCTCGTGCCGTCCACCATCATCCCCGCCACCATCTCCGACGATCGTGTCCTCGACCTGATCGAGCGCGTTCGGGCAGCCGGCGTCGAGCTCGTGCTGATGCGGATCGAGAGCCGCGTGCCGATCCACACCATGTGGGCGGTGCTGCTCGAGCCGCATTCGCCGCTCGCCTGCACACGCGTGAACATGGGCCATGGCGCCCATCTCAACCCGGCGACAGCTGCCATTCGTGCCATCACCGAAGCGGCCCAGTCGCGCCTGACCTTCATCCATGGCGCCCGCGAGGACCTGGATGCGTCCTCCTACGATCATGACCGGCATCACGAGCGCCTGCTCGCCTTCTTCGGCCGCCTGGCACCCAGCCTCCATTGGGCCACCCTCACCAATCGGGCAACCGGCGACGTCGCAGCTGATCGCGCCCTGCTAACCGACCTTATCGCCCGGTCCGGGTTCGGCGGCACTTTCGTCGTAGACCTGACCCACGCGGACATCGGCATCTGCGTCACCAAGGTGGTGGTCCTGGGTGCGCGCTACTTGCAGGGCTTCTTTGTGCGGCGCACCCGCAGTGCAGCGATTGATGGGAGAGGCAATTGACCGGAACGCAAAGCGTCATCGCCATGCTGCTCGACCCTGTCTCACCGACCGATTTCCTTGGTGAGCACTGGAACCGGCGGGCCCTGCACATCCAAGGCCATGCCGGCAAGTTCTGCGAGCCTGTTCGACCGACAGGCTTGGAAAGCGGCACTCCCAGGCTGTCGCATGCTCAAGGCGGGCTATCACGACGCCGACGGCTGGCTGCGTGACTTCCCGATCAAGCCGGACCAGGCGGAACATCTGCTCGGCGCCGGTATGACGATCTGCGCGGGCTTCCTGCCCGAGACGGGTCCGCTAGGGAGCCTGCTGGCCGGCCTACGGCGCGATCTTCTGACGCCTGGAAAACCCTACTTCAATTGCTACCACTCGCCGGATGGCCACGGTTTCAATCTGCATATCGACGACCATCCGGTGCTTATCCTGCAGATCGAGGGTACCAAAGCCTGGCGCTACTCCGCGGTCCCGGGCGTCGTGAACCCCACGCGCGGCTTCCAGTTCCCGCCCGGCCGGGCGGCCGTGAAGCTGCCCTGGGGCTACTTCACCCGGCCCGAGCCCGACAGCCTGGCCTCGGTCGAGCTCGGTCCCGGCGACGTGCTGTACCTGCCAGCCGGCACTTGGCACGAGGCCCGCGCGCGCGGCTCGTCATTGGCCCTCACGCTGGCTTACGAGCGGGTCAGCGCGACCGCGGTCATGCGCGATGCGATTGCCGATCGGCTCGAGCAGCTGATCGAGCACGCCACCCCGGCACCGGTCGCCCTCGCCGACGGCGAGCCGGACGGCGCACTCAGCGCCGAGCTGGCACGGCTGCGCGATCTGCTGCTTGAGACCTTGCGGGATCTCGACGTCGCCGATCTCGAAGCAGCATGGCGGCGCCTGTCGCGCGCAACCCGCCCGGCGGATTTTGGGCCAGCCGGGCACCATTAGTAAGCTGCTTGGGATCCGATGCGCTTCCGGACCGTCAGGATGTTCTGGCTAGCCTGATAGCGGTACTGGATCTCGTCGCTGAGCGTGCGGGCGAGATGCACGCCCAGACCCCCGATCTTGCGTTCGTCGAGTCCCAGATCGGGGTCGGCCGCAGCCGTCGATAGTGGATTGTAGGGTGGGGCCGTATCCCGCAGGGTCGCGGTAAGCCAGTCCGATTCGAACTCGATCGTGACGTCGACCACACCCGTACGGTTGCCCGCATATCCATGGACGAGGATGTTGCCGACCAGCTCGTCCAGCGCCAGGGCGAACTCCCCGACCACCGGAGGCGGCAGCTCCAGGTCGGCGCCGAAGCGGTGCAGAGCGGCCGCAAGCCGCTGGAGTTCGTCCAGGCCGCTCGCCAACTCCAAGACGAGCGTTGCCGGAGGCGCGGCCTGGGGCTCACGGACCGCGGGAGTCTGGGTTAGGCGTAGCGCGAGGCAGGTGATGTCGTCCGCCTGCGCCGCCGCCGAGGTGAAGCTGTCGACGGCAAGGTTGACCGCGCTGATCAGGGCAGCGGCGGAGCACTGGCTGGCCTCGGTCAGAAGGTCGCGAAGCCGTTGCCGGCCGAACAATGCGTCGGTCCCGTCCTGAGCCTCGGTTACGCCATCGGTGTAGATCAGCAGCCGATCGTCGGGGGTCAGCGCCACCGCCTTTTGGCTGAACTCGAGGGTCTCCTCGATGCCCAATGCCATGTCGCCCGTCGTCTCGAGAACGCTCGCGTCGTGCGCGGCGCGCAGCAGCAGCGGTGCGTCATGGCCGCCAATGCCGTAGGTGAATTCGCCCGTCCGCCGATCGACGATGCCGTAAACCGCAGTGAGGAACAGAAGATCGTCGTTGCCCTCGCACAGCATGCGGTTCACAGCCCCTAGCACCCTGGCCGGAGACGTCTCTGAGCGGGCCATCATGCGAAAGGCATTCCTGGCCAGCGCCATGAACAGGGCGGCCGGCACGCCTTTGCCCGACACGTCGCCAACCACGACGGCGAGGCGATGCTCGTCGATCAGGAAGTAGTCGTAGAAATCGCCGCCGACATGGCGCGCCGGCCGCATGCTGGCCGCGATCTCGGCAAAGGCGGCAGTCCCCTGCCAAGCCATCGCCTGCGGCAGGATCGACTGCTGAATGCGCGCGGCCGCCTCCATCTCCTGGCGCAGCGCCTCGTTGCGCGCGATCTGCCCCGCCACGACCTCGATCGCCTCCGCATAGGGCGCGAAGTCGGTCTCCGCCCGCAGCATCCGCCCGACCGCGTCGATGGTGGCCGAGCCCTCCCGCAAGGCGCGCGCGGCCGAGATCAGGCAGGCCAAGTGCCGCCCGGCGCGATGCAGCCGGGCAGCCACCGTCTGCAGGATGGCCAGGGCGACCTCGGGATGGTGGGCGGTCAGCGACTCCAGGGCCGTCTGGTGGATCGACAGCATGGTCACGGCCTCGCGCGCGACCACGCTGGTCGTGCGGGGACTGTGGCAGAGGGCGCCTGTCTCGCCGATGATGTCGAAGGGCCGCGCCTCGCTGATCCGAATCGACCCCAGGCCCTCGAACTCGACGACGATGTCGACGACGCCCGCGACCAGCAGGAAGGCCTCGCACCCGACCTCGCCCTGCTTGATCAGCATCGTTCCGGCCGGGGCATGAACCAATCGTGCCGCGGCGGCGAGCCGTTCCAAGATCTCCCTCTCCACCAGCGCGAACAACGGTGTGCGCTGCAGCAGCGTGGCGATATGCGCTGGATCGGGCGGATCGTACATGGATGCCGCTGCATGCGCCGGTGACCCGGCGCCTGTCAATCGGTCGACACGGTCGGAATGCTGCCTGAGGGCGTTGTCGGGTTGGCGGCGCAGAAATGACCCGCCACAGGTACATCTGCCGGCAGCCGATCCTCAAGAAGATCTCGTCGAGACGCCAGACTCTGCTCGGCCGACCGCGCCGGCGGCGAAGTCGCCTGGCGATCAGGGGCCCGAAACGAGCGACCCGGACCCGGACGGTCTCGTAGGTGACCATGATACCCCACTCAGCAAGCAACTCCTCGAAGTTGCGCAGTCTGAGGGTGAAGCGCAGATGGAGCCAGATCGCGTGCTGGATGATGGCCTTCGGGAATCGAAAGCGATGGTATGGGGTCGTCGCCATGCCGCCCGGCTACCGCCCCATCGCGCATCGGGCAAGCTAGACCTGACCGAGCCCTGCCGGCAGCGCGATCAGCGCAGCGGCAACCCGGCGCTCCTCCGCCAGCAGCACGTTGTAGGTCCGGCAGGCGGCCGGCGTGGCCATGGCCTCGACCACTGGCCCCCAAGCTCGGATCGCCTGCCGCAGTGAAGCTGGGAACAGGGCAAAGTCCGCGCCCAGGCCGACGATCAGGATATCGGGCATCGGCTGCGCGATCCGCACGGGCTCGAACCCAACCAGATCCAGGTCGCCGGGCGCCCCGATCGCCCACGGCAAGGTCCGGTCCGGGAAGACCAGGATCGAGCCGACATGGCGCACGCCGGATACCGTGAAGCCGCCGGCGCGGTAGCCCTGCAGGACCTGCAGGTCGGGCGCGAAATGCGGTACCTGCGTCTCCAAGGGGTGCCGCCGTCAGCGCGCCGGCTGCTGCACCACCGGCGGGCTCGGCTTGTCGGCGGTGGCGGTGCGCAGGTTCAGGTAGTAGAGGATCGGCGTCGCGATATAGATCGTCGAGTAGGTGCCGATGACCACGCCCCAGATCATGATGATGGTGAAGCCGCGGATCACCTCGCCGCCGAAGAAGAACAGCGCCGCCAGGGCCAGGAGCGTGGTCAGCGAGGTCATCAGTGTGCGGGCCAGCGTCTCGTTGATCGAGCGGTCGAGCAGCTGGTCGAGCGGCATCGCCTTGTAGCGCCGCAGGTTCTCGCGCACGCGATCGTAGATCACCACCGTGTCGTTGAGCGAGTAGCCGACGATGGTCAGGAGGGCCGCGATGCTGGTCAGGTTGAACTCGAGCCCGCTCAGGGCATAGATGCCGATCGAGGCCGAGACGTCGTGGACCAGCGAGGCGATGGCACCGACGCCGTACTGCCACTCGAAGCGGAACCACAGATAGACCAGAACGCCCAGCAGCGAGACCAGCACGGCCCAGACGCTGTTCATCAACAGCTCCTGGCTGACGCGCGGGCCGACGAACTCGGCCCGCTGGTAGGTCAGGCCGCCGCCCAGCGCCTGATCCAGGGCACCCTTGATCCGCTCGACGGCCTCGCGCTGGGCGACCTCGTCGCCCTCCGGCGCCTTGGCGCGGATCATCACCTGCTCGTCGCTACCCGCCGTCTGCAGCGAGATCTCGCCCAGATCAAGCTCGCCCAGGGTCGAGCGCATCAGGGCCAGGTCGGCCGGGCCCGCTGGTGCGGACCTCGAGCAGCACGCCGCCCTTGAAGTCGATGCCGAGATTGAGGCCCCAGATCCCGACCAGGGCGATCGTGCCGACCAGCACGAGCACCGACCAGGCGAACGCGATCCAGCGGTAGCGGAAGAACGGGATCCTGGTGTTGTCGGGGACGAGACGGGGACGGCGCATGGCGGCCCTCACAGCGGCAGGGCGGCGGGGCGGACCCGATCGTACCAGATGCGCGACCAGGTACCGGCTGAAATAGACCGCCGTGAACATGTTGGTGATCACGCCCAGGCCCAGGGTCACGGCAAAGCCCTTGACCGGGCCCGAGCCGAACTGGAACAGGGCCAGGGCCGCGATCAGGGCGGTCAGGTTGGCGTCGACGATGGTCCGCTGCGCCTCGCCGAAGCCGGCATTGATCGCCGACAGCGGCGTTCGCCCACCCTTCATCTCCTCGCGGATCCGCTCGTAGATCAGGACGTTGCTGTCGACCGCCTGGCCGATGGTGAGCACGATCCCGGCGATACCCGGCAGCGTCAGCGTGGCGCCGAGGATGGACATGATGCCCAGGATCAGGACGACGTTGAGGACCAGCGCCACGTCCGCGATCGCCCCGAAGATGCCGTAGTAGATGAGCATCAGCCCGACCACGAGCACGGACGCCACGATGCTGGCGATCGCGCCCGAGCGGATCGAATCCGCACCGAGCTCGGCGCCGACCGAGCGCTCCTCGATCACCTTCAGCGGCGCCGGCAGGGCACCGGCGCGCAGGAGCACCGAGAGCTCGTTGGCCGATTCGACCGTGAAGCTGCCCGAGATGATGCCCGAGCCGCCGAGGATCGGCTCGCGGATGTTGGGGGCCGAGATCACCTTGTCGTCGAGCACGATCGCGAACGGCTTGCCGACATTCTCCTGCGTGATCTTGCCGAACTTGCGGGCACCGGCATTGTCGAGCCGGAAGCTCACCACCGGCTGGTTGTCCTGGAACGAGGGCTGCGCGTCGGTCAGGTTCTCGCCGCTGAGGTCGACCTGGCGCTTGACGACATAGTGCGAGGAGCTGCCGCCATCGCGCTCGGCCGACTCGAGCAGCATGGAGCCCGGCGGCACACGGCCCTGCAGCGCCTCCTGGACGCTGGCGCCGAGGTCGACCATGTGGAAGGTCAAGCGGGCGGTGCGGCCGAGGAGCCGCTTGATGTTCTCCGGGTTCTTCTCGCCCGGGACCTGGACCAGGATCCGGTCGGCGCCCTGGCGCTGGATCGAGGCCTCGCGTGTGCCGAGCTCGTCGATCCGGCGGCGCACCACCTCGAGCGACTGGTTGATCGCGGCCTGGCGAAGCTCGAAGAGCTTGGCCTCGGTGAGCCGCAGCACGATCCGCCCCGCCTCGTCGGTGACGTCGAAATCGCGGATCCGCCCTGAAGCGCCGACGGTCATCGGATTGAGCTTGTCGATCTCGGCCAGCGCCTGGTCGCGCTGCGCCGGGTCGGTCAGCGTGAGCGTTACCGCGTCACCCTGGACGCCCAGTCCGCGATAGCCGATTCGCGCGGCGCGCAGTCCCGCGCGGACATCGCCCACCATGCTCTCCAGCCGCTCCTTGAACACAGGTGCGACGTCGACCTCGAGCAGCAGGTAGGAGCCGCCCTGCAGGTCGAGGCCCAGTGTGATTGCGCGGCTCGGAAGCCAGCTCGGCATGGCCTGGCGCACCGATTCCGGCAGGAAGTTGGGCACCAGGGCGAGAACGCCGAACAGGCAGACGGCGGCCACGACCAGCGTGCGCCAGGAGGGAAGCTTGAACATGAAGGCCGAGGCTTACTTCTTGCCCAGCAGCTTGCCGAGGAAGCCGCCGGCGCCGGCCGCGGGGGCGGCGCGATTGTCGTTGCCCGTGGCCGGGACGGGTTTGGTCAGGAGATCGGCCACGGTCTGGCGGATCACCTTGACCTGGACGTTGGGTGCGATCTCGACCACGAGCTGATTGTCGCTCTGCTCGATCCGCGCAATCTTGCCGACGATGCCGCCGGCGGTGACGATCTGGTCACCCTTCTTCAGGTTCTCCAGCATCTCGCGATGGGTCTTCATCTTGGTCTGCTGCGGCCGGATCAGCAGGAAATAGAAGATCGCGAACACCAGAATCAGCGGGAGCAGGGACATGAACATGTCGCCGCCAGCGGCGGGAGCCGCCGCCTGGGCGTAAGCCGGAGAGATCAGCATGGGGTCCTCGGTGGCGATGGCCGACGCGTGGCGCCCTTATAGTCGCGCCCACTCGCATTGCAACCGAAGGCCGCAGCCGATCACCCGGCCACGATCTTCCGTATCACCCCATCCTGCTTGGTGAGCACGTAGATCTCGCCTGCCTCGTCCTGCCCAAACCGCAGGTCCGCGCGCGGCCGGGAGGTGGGGAACAGCGAGATGAGTGTCACCGCGTTTCCGTTGCGCCGGATGACCAACTCCTCGACGGGAGCCTGTCCGCCCTGGCGCAAATCGTCGGCTTTGACGCAGAACAGGCGGCCGGTACGGATATCACCGAACACGTAGCGACCCACCAGCGCCGGCACCGCCGAGCCGCGATAGACGTAGCCGCCCGCGATCGCGAAGCAATGCTGATGACCCAGCTGTGCGACGGGATAGGTGAAGCCGTAAGTCGCATCGTTGGCCGGCAGCCGGTAGAGCTTGGTCTTGTCGGCGCGGTCGGTCACCCAGATGCCCTCGCGGAGCGGCCAGCCATAGTTGGCACCGCGCCGAACGAGATTGATCTCCTCGACCCGGGCCTGGCCGATGTCGGCGCAGATGAACGCCTTGGCGCCGCCGCGATCGAACGACAGGAACTGCGGGTGGCGCAACCCGCGCGCATAGATCTCCGGGCGGGCTCCGCTGACATTCACGAAACGGGTTGTCTGCCGGGATCTGATAGCGGGCGCTGCCCTTCGCGAGCGGATTGATCCGCAGGATCTTGCCCAGTGGCGTGCGCAGGTCCTGCGCCTGCTCGTAGCGATCGGGATGGGCCGGATAGTTCCCTCCGTCGCCGACGCCGAAGTACATCAAGCCAAAATCCGCGTCGCCCGCCTTGGCGTGAGGATTGAACATGAGCTGGTCGGTGTTGTGCGCCCATGCCCACATCTTGATGCGCATCAGCTCGCGCCGCGACGATGCGATCACCCGTTGGCTGGCATCCACGGTCCATTCAGCGATCACGTCGTGATGGTGAACCGGATAGGTGCCACCCAGGATCGGCGTCCCCCCGGGTACGGACCGTGTATGGCTCTCGGTGCTTGCGGTGAAGAACTTGCGATAGCCCGCGGTCCCGGGCTTCGAATAATTCGGATGGAAGGCGAAGCTGCGTAGACCCATGTGATAGGTCTCGTGAACCAGCGCGCTGCCCCTGATCGCCTTCAGATCAAGAAACTTGCTGGTCGCCCCGGTCTGCCGATTGATCTCCCAGATCTTGCCGCGGCTGTCGTTGCAGAAGATGCGACCAGAGCCATCGTTGATGGGATATAGTGTATTCAGCATGGCGTAAGGCATCGCGCTCGCGGATCGCGGTGGTCGGCAGAACTCCACGAGCTGGATCCGAATGCCGCTGATGGGTACGGCCGCGGTGACCGGGTTGGCGCCAACCTCCGCGCCGGCACCCGGGCTCGCAGGCGCGGCCAGCGCCTCTCGCTGCGTCTCCGGCAGAACACCCGCCACGGCCAGTGTGCCAAGCCCGGCCGAGGTGAGGCCAAAGGCAGCGCGACGATTGACGCCAAGCATGTTGCTTGAGTTATCGGACCCGATCTTCATTGTCTTCCCGCCTCAAATTAATTCTTGCTCCTGCATAGTAACATTGAATGCTCAGCCTCACAATAGGCACTCCTCGCCAACTACTCACCATCACTGATGAGTTGAGCAATTAATAGTTGTGTGCTTGCCTCCGAAATTTCACAGTGGTCGTGCAGTTCGCCAAATTGGCGAACAAGCTCGCGGAGGATCCGGCCGAGCGCCTCGAATGATCGTCACGCCGTCAGGGCTATCGCGCGGTTTGCCGCGGGCGCCGAAGTTGCTAGCACTCGGCAACACACTCTTGGATGACTCGTGGGGAGCCATGTCCGAGGAATTGCTGGTCGGCCTCGTCGAGCGGATAGCGGCGGCACTGGAGCGGTCTTCCCCGCCGCCGGCGGCGACGGTCGACCTCGACGCCGCCGACGCCTTCGTCTGGGAGGCGCGGGGCGAGCGGTTGCGGCCGGTGCCGCAGGTGGCGGGCGTGCCCTACGACCTGCTGTGCGGCATCGAGCGGGTGGCCGAGATGCTGTTCGAGAACACACGCCGCTTCGCCCGCGGCCTGCCCGCCAACAACGCCCTGCTCTGGGGTGCCCGCGGCATGGGCAAGAGCTCGCTGGTCAAGGCGATCCATGCGCGGCTGAACGAAGCTGCGCCGCATCGGCTGGTGCTGATCGAGATCCACCGCGAGGACATCGAGAGCCTGCCGCGCCTGCTCCACCTCCTCGCGGACAGCGGGCGGCGCTGCCTGCTTGTTCTGCGACGACCTCTCCTTCGACGCCGGCGAGACCAGCTACAAGTCGCTCAAGGCCGTGCTCGAAGGCGGGATCGAGGGCAGGCCCGGCAATGTCCTGTTCTACGCCACCTCCAACCGCCGCCACCTGATGCCGCGCCAGATGATCGACAACGAGCGCAGCACCGCCATCCATCCCGGCGAGGCGGTCGAGGAGAAGGTGTCGCTGTCCGACCGGTTCGGCCTCTGGCTGGGCTTCCACCCCTGCAGCCAGGACACCTATCTGGCCATGGTCGAGCGCTATGCCGCGCATTTCCGCTTGGCGATCGACGCCGAGGAACTCCGCCGCGAAGCGCTGGAATGGGCCAAGACGCGCGGCAGCCGGTCGGGCCGCGTGGCGTGGCAGCTGATCCAGGACGTTGCGGGCCGCCTGGGCGTGCCGGTCACCGCCTCGCTCGGGAGTCCGGCCTAGCGGACGCTCGCCACCTGCGTGTGGGCGGCGTCGAGCAACGCGACCGGGTCGAGCGGCTCCTTGCCGTCGCGCAGCTCGAAATGCAGCTGTGGCGAGCTGACATTGCCGGTGCGGCCAACCTTGGCGACCCGCTGGCCGCGCTCCACCTGCTCGCCCACGCTCACCAGGAGCTCGCGGTTGTGAGCATAGGCGCTCATGAACCCGTCGGCGTGGCTGATCAGGAGCATCCGGCCGTAGCCCGGGATCTCGTCACCGGCAAACACGACGATGCCGTTCTCGGCCGCCACCACCGGGGCGCCCTCCGCCGCGCGGATATTGATGCCGTCGTTGCGGGTGCCGTTCGGCTTGCTGCCGAAGGAACTCGCGATCTTGCCGCGAACCGGCCACAGGAAGCCGTTGCCCGACAGAGGCGGCGGCTCGCGCCCGGCGGCACCCCGGCTGGCCTCGAGCTTTGCGCGCGGCAACGGTGCCGCAACCACCGCCGCTTGCGGCTCGGGTTCGAGCGGCGCCAAGGGCTCGAGGGATGCCACCTGCACCGCCGCGGGGCGGGGCTTCGGCGGCGGCAGGTCGCGGATGGCCACGCTCGGGCGTGGCGCCGGGGCGGTGGCGGCGAACGCGCGCTCGGCCTTCGGGGCCGGCGGTGACGACACGGCCGGCAAGGTCAAGAGCTGCCCGGCGTAGAGGCGGTATGGCTGGTCGATCCCGTTGGTCCGGGCCAGGGTCGACAACGGTGTCCGATAGCGCACCGCCAGCTCCGAGAGGGTCTCGCCGGCAATCACCCGGTGGTAGCCCGCGCCCGGTTCAGGCCGGCTGTCGGCGTAGATGCTGCTCCGCTGGGCCTGGGACCAGCTGCCGCGCCCGTTCCAATCGACCGGCTGGTACGACGTGCACCCAGCCAATCCGAGCAGGATCAGGACGCCCCAGCCTCTGCGCACAGTGGCGCTCCTCAATAGAGCAACGGCTAGGATGATACCGACGCACTTGCGGCAAGGGCAAGGAAGCTGGCGCCCGGATCTGAGCTGGTTGCGTCACTCTGCGGCAACAATCCACGGCCGAACCGCCCGGCGGCGGGCCAATCTCACGCAAAGCGCCGGCGAAGCTCCGCGACGCTGGCGTGATGGGTCATGTCGAGATGGACCGGCGTGACCGAGACGTAGCCCGCCGCGACCGCCGCCAGATCCGTCCCCTCGCCCGGATTGGTGTCCTCCCGCAGGGCGCCGATCCACAGATAGGGCTCGCCGCGCGGATCGGTGCGCTCCATCAGCGTGTCGCCGATCTTGCGGGCGCCCTGGACGGCTGACGCGCACGCCTTGCACCGCGTCCGGATCGAGGTCGGGGAAGTTGACGTTGATCAGCACGTCCGGTGTCCACGGCAGGGACAACAGGCGCTCGATCACCTCGGGCGCGAACCGCTCGGCCGTGGGCCACCTGATGTGCTGGCGGCTCTCGCACACTTGGCTGAAGGCGATCGAGGGCACCTTGAACAGGGTGGCCTCCATGGCCGCGGCCACGGTCCCGGAATAGGTGATGTCCTCGCCCAGATTGGCGCCGTGGTTGATGCCCGAGAGCATCAGGTCGACCGGCTCGCCCTCGACGATGCGCTGCAGCGCGATCAGCACGCAGTCGGTCGGCGTCCCGTCGACCGAGAAGTGGCGCTCGCCGTGGCGGCGAACCCGCAGCGGCCGGGTCAGGGTCAGCGAATGCGCGGCACCGCTCTGGTTGGTCTCGGGCGCCACCACCCAGACATCGTCGCTCAGCGTGCGGGCGATGCGCTCCAGGGTCTTGATGCCCAGCGGCATTGATGCCGTCGTCGTTGCTGACCAGGATCCGCGGCGGCCGGCGGATCATGGCTCAGCGCTCGCCCGGGACCAGCCGCTCGCGGCCGTGCAGATAGGGGCGCAGCGCCTCGGGGACCACGACGCTGCCATCCGCCTCCTGATAGTTCTCGAGCACGGCGACCAGTGTCCGGCCCGACGGCCAGGCCGGAGCCGTTGAGGGTGTGGACGAACCGCGTCTGCTTGCTGTCCTTGGCCCGGCAGCGCGCGTTCATGCGTCGGGCCTGGAAGTCGCCGCAGGTCGAGCAGCTGGAGATCTCGCGATAGCCGCCGTGGCCCGGCAGCCAGACCTCGAGATCATAGGTGCGCCGCGCCGCGAAGCCGGTGTCGCCGGAGGCCAGCGCCATCACGCGGTAGGGCAGCTCCAGCCGCTGCAGCACCGCCTCGGCGCAGCCCACCATGCGCGCGTGCTCGGCATCCGATTCCTCGGGCGTGGTGATGCTCACCAGCTCCACCTTGGTGAACTGGTGCTGGCGGATCATGCCCTTGGTGTCCTTGCCGGCGGCACCGGCCTCGGAGCGGAAGCAGGGCGTGAGCGCGGTGAGCCGCAAGGGCAGCTCCGCTTCGTCCACGATCTCGCCGGCGACGAGGTTGGTGAGCGGCACCTCGGCGGTCGGGATCAGGTAGTGATCGCTGGTGGTGCGGAACAGATCGTCGCCGAACTTGGGCAGCTGGCCGGTGCCGAACAGCGCATCGGCCCGGACCAGATAGGGCACGGCCACTTCGGTGTAGCCGTGCTCGCGGGTCTGCAGCGTCAGCATGAACTGGCCGATCGCGCGCTCGAGCGCCGCGAGCTGGCCC
Source organism: uncultured Acidobacteriota bacterium (assembly GCA_963820855.1). Classification (GTDB taxonomy): domain Bacteria; phylum Acidobacteriota; class Vicinamibacteria; order Marinacidobacterales; family SMYC01; genus DAISKN01. Next base: position 281,349 of record CAWGBY010000020.1, on the reverse strand, counting down.
CACAGCGCCACGAACCGCGCCCCCGACATCCGCGCCGCCCGCGCGAAGTCCATGCCGAGCGCCGCCCCGACTTCGTCATGCGGCTTCGGGTCGAAGGCGAAGTTGCGCTGATTGCCCCAGCGCCGCAGCTCGACGTTGCTCAGCTCGTCGGGGCCGTCGGGAACATCGTCGGCCAGGATGTTGGGGAAGGTCGGCAGCAGCGCGTCCTGCCGCACCTGCAACTCGCGCAAGCCCTCCTCGCCCTGCTTCACCCGCTCCTTGAGCGCGGTCATCTCGGCCAGCAGCTCGGGGGCCGGCTTCTGGCCCTGGCTGGAGCGCTGCCCGATCTCGCGCGACAGGCGGTTGCGCGTCGCCTGCGCCTCCTGCAGCGCGGTCTCGAGCTGGCGCCGCGTCGCGTCCAGCTCCAGGATCACGGCCGCCGCCGGCGGCTGCCCCCGCCGCGCCAGCGCGCGGTCGAAGGCTTGGGGCTGCTCGCGCACCCATTTGAGGTCGATCACGCTGGCCGTCCGCTCATTCGGGCTTGTCGACCTCGCGGCCGCCGCCCGCTTCGGCAGCCTCCTCCTCGGCCTCCTTCTGGGCGCGGCGCTTCTCGAAGGTCCGCACCAGATAGATCGAGATCTCGTAGAGCAGCAGCATGGGCACCGCGAGGCCGATCTGGCTGACCACGTCGGGCGGCGTCAGGACGGCGGCGGCGATGAAGATCAGGACGATGGCGTAGCGCCGGCCCTGCGCCAGCTGGTCCGCCGAGACGATCCCGACCCGGCCCAGCAAGGTCAGCGCCACCGGCAGCTGGAAGGCGATGCCGAAGGCGAAGATCAGCTTCATCACCAGGTCGAGATACTCGCCGACCCGCGCCTCGAGCTGGATCGGCAGCTCGCCCGGAGCGCTGGGTGCGGTCTCGAACCCGAGGAAGAAGCGCCAGGCCATCGGGAAGATGAAGTAGTAGACGAAAGCGCCACCGGTGAAGAACAGGATCGGCGTCGCCGCCAGGAACGGCAGGAAGGCCTGCTTCTCGTTGCGGTACAGCCCAGGGGCGATGAACAGCCAGAGCTGGGTGGCGACGAACGGGAAGGTGATGAACGCCCCAGCCCAGAATGCGACCTTGATGTAGGTGAAGAACGCCTCGGTGAGGCCGGTGTAGATCATCCGCCGGTCGGTGATGCCCTTGCTCTCGTAGATCTGGGCGAGCGGGCGCACCAGGAAGGCGTAAATGTCGTCGGCGAAGGCGTAGCAGAGCAGGAAACCCAGGATGATGGCGGCCGCCGAGTACATCAGCCGGTTGCGCAGCTCGACCAGATGATCGAGCAGCGGCATCTCCCGCTCGTCGATGTCCTTGATCAAAGCCATCAGGTCTTCTCGCCGCCGGAGGCCCGGTGCCACCGGCTCGGGCGCCGGCCTCGGCAGCGTCAGGGCCGCTGGGGCCGGGTGTTCGGGGACCGGCTCGGGCTCGAGCTCGGGTTCGGGCTCTGCCTCGGGCTTGTCGAGCTCGGCCATGTCCTCGTCACGCAGTCCTGCACCCACCGGCGCATTGAGGCTGCGGCGCAATTCGCCCTCCGGGTCGATCGTCTCCTCCAGCCGATGGCGGACGTCGACCCGGCTCAGCTTGTCGATCTCGGCCTTGACGTCCTGCAGCTCCGCCTCGCGCGCCATGTCGTCCAGCGAGCGCTGGAACTCGCGCGCCATGCCACGGGCCTTGCCGGTCCACTTGCCGATGGTCCGGGCGACGCGCGGGAGGTCCTTGGGACCGATCACGATCAGGGCGACCATCAAGATGACGGCCATCTCCGACCAGCCGATGTCGAACATCGACCGTACTCCAACCAAAAGTGCGCCGGCCTAGCCGCTGGCGTGCTCGTCCTTCTTCACCGGCTCGCCGACGACGGGCGGTTCGCTCGGCAGCGGCCGCGGCGGGTCATCGTCCTTGAGGCCCGACTTGAAGCTCTTCACGCCCTTGGCCACGTCGCCCATCACCTGCGGGATCTTCCCTGCCCCGAAGATGATCAGGACGATGACCAGGATCAGGACGACCTGCCAGATTCCGATGCTCATCTACCGCTCCCAGCCGGGCCGCGTCGGCCCTGGCCACCGCCAGCCGCGAGGCTTGTCGCAAAATTAGCCGGGGAGGGCAACGCGCGCACGGTCAGTCCGGGGCCGGGTAGACGAAAAGATGCCGCGGGTCGAGGTCGATCTCGACCTCGTCGCCGACCAGGGCATCGGTCTGGCCCGCCTGACGAACCTTGACGCTGCTGCCGTCGGCCAGCCCCAGCCGCAGGAGGTGAACCGGCCCGAGGTCGCGTTTGACCAGAACCTGTGCGCGCGTCCCGCCCTGGCTGGACCGGCGCACCTTGAGCGCCTCCGGCCGCACGATCGCCTCGACGGCACTCCCTTCCGAGAAGCCCTTGGCGCTCGCGCGGCCCAATGGCGTCTCGACCTCGCCCCGGCTCACATGCCCGCGAAACCGGTTCACCGGGCCGAAGAAGCCGGCGACAAAGCCGTTGATCGGTGCCGCATAGAGCTGCGAGGGCGTGCCGCTCTGCACGATGCGGCCGGCGAGCATGGCATGGATGCGGTCCCCGACCCGGATCGCCTCCTCCGCGTCGTGCGTGACCAACAGCGTCGGCGTCCCCGCGTCGCGCAGGAGGGTCAGCGTCTCCTCGCGGACCTGGGCCCGCAGCGACGTGTCGAGCGCGGAGAACGCCTCGTCGAGCAGCATGAGCTCCGGCTCGGGCGCGAGCGCTCTGGCCAATGCCACGCGCTGCTGCTCGCCGCCCGACAGGGTGTGCGGATAGACCTTCGCGTAGGCGCTCATGTTGACCGCGGCCAGCAGCTCGGCCACCCGCCGGTCGCGCCCGCGCCGATCCCGGCCGTTGAGCCCAAAGGCAACGTTCTCGCCGACCCGCAGATGGGGGAACAGGGCGAAGTCCTGGAACATGAGCCCGACCCGCCGACGCTCCGGCGGCATGGTCCGGCCGGGCTCGGCGAGCAGCCGCCCATTGAGCGAGATCCGTCCGGCCTGCAGGTTCTCGAGCCCGGCGATCAGGCGCAGCGTGGTGGTCTTGCCGCAGCCGGAAGGCCCCACCAGGCAGTGGACCTGGCCGGGCTCGATCGCCAACGCCACGCGGTCGACGACCAGCCGATCGCCGAAGCGATGCGATAGCTGCTCGACCTGGAGTCCCGGCGGGGCGGCGGTTGGCAAATGAGGCATCTTCTCGCAGGCGGCATGGACCCGCGCTTCTAGCCGTCGCGCGGCGGATTGAAAAGTGAAGCGCCCTCCAGCTCGTCCAGTCGCGGCAGATCGTCGAGCGAGCCGAGCGCGAACTGGTCGAGAAAGGCCGGGGTGGTCACCCAGGTCACCGGCCTTCCGGGTGTCTCGCGGCGGCCCTTGGGCGCCACCCAGCCGGCCTCGACCAGCAGGTCGAGCGTCCCCTGCCCCAGGGCCACGCCGCGCGCCGACTCGATCTCGGCCCGCGTGACCGGCTGCTGGTAGGCGATCACTGCCAGCGTCTCCATGGCGGCGCGCGACAGCCGGCGCGGCTGCACCCGGCTCCGCTGCAGGAGCGGCGCGATCTCGGGCGCGGTGCGAAAAGCCCAGGCGCGGCCCTGGCGCTCGAGCCGGACCCCGCGGTCGGCATAGTCCGCCTGCAGCTCGGCAAGCAGGCCCGCGACATGCGCCTCGCCCAGATGCGCCTGCAGTGCCGTCTCCTCCAGCGGCTCGGCCGAGGCGAACAGCAGTGCCTCCAGGACCAGTTTGGCCGAAGGCCCGCTCACGACCGCCGCCGGATCATGATCGGCCCGAACGGCGCCGCCTGCCGCAGCTCGATCGAGCCCTGGCGGGCGAGCTCCAGGCTGGCGATCAGCGAGGCCGCGACCGCGGAGCGCTGGACGAGCGGGTCGCCCAGGTCCTCGGGCAGGAAGGAAGCGAGGTCGCGCCAATCCTGCCCGGTGAGCAGCTGCGCCAAGCGCTGCAATGCCGCCTCCGGCGTCATCAGCCGACGCGCGGGCATGGTCATGTTGATCATGCGGCCACGCTGCATCAAGGAGCCATAGGCGCCGAACAGCTCGACTCAGGCTCATGCGCCAGAGCGGAGTGACCACGACCACGGGCGCTTCAGGCGCGCCACGGGCGAAGCGCGCCTCCCCCAGCCGCGGGCGCTCCTGCAGCGCCGCCGCCGCGCGCCGCAGCGCCTCCAGCCGGCGCAGCCGCTCGCCCAGATCCTCGGCCATGGCCTCGGCGTCGGTCAGCTCGCGCTCGGCCGGCGGCAGCAGGAGCTGCGACTTGAGGTAGGCGAGCCAGGCCGCCATCACGAGATACTCGGCCGCGATCTGCAGCTGGCGGGCCTGCACGCCGTGCAGGTAGGCCAGGAACTGCTCGGCCAGCGCCAGGATCGAGATCTTGGCGAGATCGACCTTGTGGGCGCGGGCAAGGTCCAGCAGGAGGTCGAGCGGACCCTCGAACCCGTCCAGGTCGACGATGAAGGCGTCCTCTTGCCGGCCGTCGCTCACGCCGCCCAACCCGTGACGAACAGGAGTACGTGATAGACCGCCTGGATCATCGGCATCAGCACCCACGCCAGTGGGTTGATGCTGTAGCCGAACTCGCGGGCGATCATCGGTACCAGGAACGCCAGCCCCAGAACGAGCAGGAGCCCGTAGCGCTCGGTCGCGGCGAATCGCCAGGCGAGCCGGCCCGGCAGGAGGCCGGTCAGCACCCGCCCACCATCCAGGGGCAGGATCGGCAGCATGTTGAAGCAGGCCAGCACGATGTTGGCGAAGATCGCGTTCTCCAGGTTCTGGTAGACCCAGAGCGGCAGGTCGGTGGTCGTGAGCGGCTGCAGCGGATGCATCAGCAGGGCCGCGATCGCCGCCATCACGATGTTGATGCCCGGCCCCGCCAGGGCCACCCAGACCATGTCGAGCTTGGGGTTGCGCAGGCGATGGAACGCCACCGGCACCGGCTTGGCCCAGCCGAACACGAATGGCGAGCCCAACAGCACCATGATGCCCGGCAGGACGATGGTCCCGAACGGGTCGACATGGCGCACCGGGTTGAAGCTTACCCTGCCCAACCGTCGCGCCGTGTCGTCGCCGAGCCGGTCGGCCATCCAGCCGTGCGCTGCCTCATGCAGCGTGATCGCGGTGATCACCGGCAGCGCCCAGACCGAAAGGGTCTGCCCAATCCCGACGAGGTCGATCATGCCACGGTGCCGACCAGCAGAGAGGCGAGCCGCCGCTCGGCTGCGTCAGGATCGAACTGTTCGGACCCCGACTCGGCCAGTGTCCCGAGCACCCCGTCGAGCCTTGCGAGCAGTGACGGGGCCAGCGGCGGGACGGCCTGCAGCACCGCACGGCTGTCCTCGATCCGCCCCGGGCAGAACAGGGCCAGGTCGCAGCCGGCATCCAGGGCAGCCACGGCGCGGTCCGCCGGCGCACCGCTCAGCGCCTGCATGGCGAGATCGTCGGAGAGAAGAATGCCCTGAACCCCCAAGGCGCCGCGGATGGTCCGGGCGATCACCTCGCGGGAGGTGGTGGCTGGGCATGACGGGTCAAGGGCGGGGAACACCACGTGCGCGGTCATGGCGAAGGGCAGGTCGCGCAGGCTCGCCACCGGGGCGAAGTCGGAGGCGCGCAGGACGGCCAACGAGGCCTTGACCAAGGGCAGCTCGAGGTGGCTGTCGACGACGGCCCGCCCATGCCCCGGCAGATGCTTGATGACCGGCGCCACCCCGCCGGCGATGAGCCCGTCCGCGAACGCGCGGGCGAGGGTCGCCACCTGCCCTGGCCGGGCGCCGAAGGAGCGGCTGCCGATGGCCTCGGTCATGCCCGCGGCGGCGACGTCCACCACCGGCGCGCAGTCGATGTCGATGCCGACCTCGCGCAGATCGTGCGCGATCAGCCGGCCGAGCAGCCGGGCCGCTTCCCTGCCGGCATCGGGGTCGGCCTCCGCCGCCCGGCCGATGTCGCGCGCCGACGGCAGGGGCCGCCAATGCGGCGGGCGCAGCCGCATCACCCGGCCGCCTTCCTGATCGATCAGCAGCGGCAGCCGCCGCCGACCACCCAGGGCATGCAGCTCGTCGGTCAGGGCGCGGAGCTGCGCCCGATCTGCGCAGTTTCGCTGGAACAGGATGACGCCGGCTGGAGGTAGGGCCAGCAGCAGCTCGCGCTCCGCCGGCTCCAGCACCGGTCCCGCAATGCCGACCACCGCCGCACGGGGGCCGGTGGCCCAGCTCACGCCTGCCTCACTGGCCGATCGGCCCGACGATGAAGCACTGGCCACCGCTGCCGCGGATGGAGCCGCAGGCGTTGGCGGCCGACTCGCGCGAGGTGAACGGGCCGGCCTGCAGGCGGAACAGGGGGCCGGAGGTGGTGTCGGTCCGCTCGACCTGGGGATTCACCCCGCCGAGCGCCGCGGGATAGCGCTGCCGCAGGTCGGCCCACGCCTGGGTCAGCCCGCCTTCCGAGCGGACCGCCGCGAGCTGCAGACGGTAGATGCCCACGCCGCTCGCCGGCCGCTGCGGCGCCGGTGCCGCCCCTGCCGCCGGGTCGGCGCGGACCAGCCGCTGCGGGCCCGGCGCAGGCGCCGCCGCCACGGGCGGCGCCGCGGCAGCAGGCTCGGGTACCGGTTCGGCGCGCTGCGGCTCGGGCTCGGCGCAGCTGCGGCGCGCCGGTGCCGGCGCCGGCAGCTGCGGGCTCCGGGGCGGGCTCGGGCAGTTGCGGCTCCGGCGCGGGCTCTTCGGGAGGCGCCGCCGGCTCGACTTGCGGCAGCGCGCTGATCGTCGTCTCGCTGGGCTCGGCCTCCACCACCGGCTCGGGCGGCACCGGTTTGGAGCGCGGGTATGGCAAGGCGATCGCGGCAGCAGGATCGGTCGGGTCCAGGGTCGCCGCCGCATCCTCCTCCGGGGTACTGAGTGACGCGAGGGGCTGGTCGGGTGGCACCGCCGTCGGTCTCGATGTCGGCGTCCGGCTCCGCGGACTCGAGCGCGGGCGACGTCTCGGCCGGCAGGATCCGCTCCACCCGCGGCGGCTCGTTCTGCGGGCGCAGGACCGTGACGATGCTGGAGTTGGTGTTGGGCACGGCGAGGCCGCCCCGGTCGCTGGGTGCATGCCGGTAAGGGCCTTCCTGCGCCTTGATCAAGGGTGGCTCGCCGCCGATGCCGGGAAGACCCTTGAAATAGGCGTAGCCGACGACGGCCCCGAACGCGGCGAAGACGGTGATCCCGAGCAGCAGGATGAGCCAGCCGCGCCCATGCCGCGGCTCCTGCCAGGGTTCCATGACCCCTCTCGCGTCCAGCACGGTCATCACTCCGCTTCAGGCGCCACCGGCGCCGCTCAATGCATTTCCTCGACCGGGCGCACGCCCATCAGGCCGAGGCCCGTGGCGATCACGCGGCGCACGGCCGCCAGCATCGCCAGGCGCGCCCCGGTCAGCTCGGGCGCGTCCGCGATCAGGAACCGCAGATTCGGCTCCTCCTTGCCGCGTGTCCACAAGGCATGGAAGGCGCCGGCCAGATCCTGGAGGTAGAACGCAACCCGGTGCGGCTCGTAGTGGATGGCAGCGCCCTCGAGCACGCGCGGGAACGAGGCCATCTCGCGCAGCAGCGCCAGCTCGGCCGGGTCCGCGAGCAGCGCCAAACTCGGCATCCGCGGGCGGCTCGGCGGGCTCGCCCAACCCCTCCTCGGCGGCGTTGCGGAACACCGAGCAGATGCGCGCATGGGCGTACTGGACGTAGAAGACCGGGTTGTCCTTCGACTGCTCGGTGACCTTGGCGAGATCGAAGTCCAAGGGCGCGTCGTTCTTGCGCGTGAGCATGATGAAGCGGACGACGTCGCGGCCGACCTCGTCCACCACGTCGCGCAAGGTGACGATGCGTCCCGCCCGCTTGCTCATCTTCATCGGCGTGCCGCCGTCGAGCAGGTTGACCAGCTGGCAGACGCGCACGTCGAGGGCACCCTCGCCCGCGGTGACGGCACGGACCGCGGCCTGCATCCGCTTGATGTAGCCGCGCATGATCGGCGCCCCAGACGTCGACCATGGCGGGAAAGCCGCGGCGGAACTTGTCGAGGTGATAGGCGATGTCGGCAGCGAAGTAGGTCCAGGCACCGTTCGAGCGCTTGAGCGGACGGTCGATCTCGTCGCCATACTCGGTCGAGCGGAACAGCAGCTGCGGCACCGGCTCCCAATCGGCGTCCGGCTTGCCGCCTTTGGGAGGCGGGAGCGTCCCGGTGTAGAGCAGGCCCATGCCGTCGAGCACGGCGAGGGCCTCGTCGATCCGGCCGTCGCCGATCAGCCGGCGCTCGGAGGTGAACACATCGTGTGCCACACCCAGCGCCGCGAGATCGCCGCGGATCAGCTCCAGCATCGCGTCGATGCCCATGCTGGTCGAACGGTTCCAGCCACTCGGACTCGCCGCCGGCCAGCCACCGGTCGCCGTCCCTGGCCGCTATCTCGGCCGCGACCGGCTTCAGGTAGTCGCCGGGATAGAGGCCGGATGGAATCTCGATCGCCTCGCCCAGCGCCTCGCGGTAGCGCAGGTGCAGGGAGCGGGCGAGCGTCTCGGTCTGCGCACCGCCGTCGTTCAGGTAATATTCGCGAGTGACGGCGAACCCGGCATGGCTGAGCACCGCCGCCAGCGCGTCGCCGAACACCGTGCCGCGGCCATGGCCGACATGCAGCGGGCCGGTCGGGTTGGCCGAGCAGAACTCGACATTGACGCTGCGGCCGGAGCCGATCTCGCTGCGGCCATAGTCAGGGCCGGCCGCCAGGACCGCGCGCACCTGGCGCTGCCAGAAGGCAGGGCGCATGGTCAGGTTGATGAACCCTGGTGCGGCGATGGAGACTTGCGCGATCTCGCCCTTGCCCTCCAACGCCGCCGCGAGCTCGCCCGCCAGTGCCATCGGCGGCTTGCGCGCGAGCTTGGCGAGGACCAGGGCCGCGTTGGTCGCGGCCTCGCCGTGGCTCGCATCTCGCGGCGGATCGACGGCGACACGCTCCAGCTCGAGCGCGGCCGGCAGGCCGCCATCGGCCTGCACCGCCGCCACGGCTTCGTGGACCAGGCCCAGGAGCTCGCCGAACGGGTTCATGTACGGTCCCGGCTAAGCCTGAACAGGCGGTCGTGCTCGTCGAGCGCGAAGCGATCGGTCATGCCGGCGATATAGTCCCGTACGGTGGCGGCGGTGGCCGGCGTGTTGGGCTGGCCCGCCCGGTCGCGCCAGCCGTCCGGCAGGCAATCGGGCGCCTGCAACAGAGCGTCGGCCAGCTCGCGCACCACGCGCCGCGCCTTGAGCGTCATGCGGCTGACCTTGTAGTGGCGATAGACCCGATCGCGCAAGAACCCCCGCAGCTCGGCCAGGCCAGCAGCCGACCTGGGGTGAGAACGCCACCACGGCGCCTTGGCCGCCCGGACATCGTCCGGGCGAACGCGGCTGGAGCTCGGCCAGGCGCCGGCGCGCGCCGTCGATCAGGTCGCGCACCATGCCGTCGATCAGCCGCCGGATGGTCTCGTGGACCCGGCGCGGCGCCTCCAGCCCGGGATAGCGGCGGTCGACCTCGGCCAGGGCGCTGCCGGCGAGCGGCAGGTGCGCGAGCTCGTCCAGAGCGAAGAAGCCGGCGCGCAGGCCGTCGTCGAGGTCGTGGTTGGTGTAGGCGACGTCGTCCGCGATCGCGGCCAACTGCGCCTCGAGCGGCGGCTGCAGCCGCAAGTCCATGCGCGCGGCCAGGGGATGCTCGGCCACGGCCGCCGGCACCTCGCCTTCGACCGGGCCATGATGCTTGACCAGCCCTTCCAGGGTCTCGAAGGTCAGGTTGAGCCCGTCGAAGCCGGCATAGCGTCGCTCCAGGCGGGTGACGATGCGGAAGGTCTGCAGATTGTGGTCGAAGCCGCCGAAGTCGGCCAGCGCCTCGTCGAGCGCCGCCTCGCCGGCATGGCCGAAGGCGCTGTGGCCGAGATCGTGGGCCAGCGCGATCGCCTCGGCCAGATCCTCGTTGACGCCCAGGGCCCGCGCCATGGCGCGGGCGATCTGCGCCACCTCGAGGGAGTGGGTCAGGCGCGTGCGGAAATGATCGCCCTCGAAATTGACGAAGACCTGCGTCTTGTACTCGAGGCGGCGGAACGGGATCGAATGCACGATCCGGTCGCGGTCGCGCTGGTAGACGCTGCGCAGGCTCACTTTCGTCTTCCGCAACCGCCCGCCCCAGGCTGGCTGCCGGGGCGCAGGCAAAAGGCGAGAGCGGCATGCAGTGGGTCCGGCGGCACTCGTGGTTCCCGGGTGGTTTGACAATAGAAGAGCCTCGCCTAAATAGGAAGAAGAAGGCGGAATTTGAGCTTTCGCTTGAGGATGCCGACATGACCGCGATCGAAGGCCGCCCCGCACCGCTGCAGCTCAGCGCCAGCGCCGCCAGGCGCATCGCCGCCGTCGCCAAGGCGGAGGGCAAGGCCGAGGCCAGGCTGCGGGTCAGCGTGTCGGGCGGCGGTTGCTCGGGCTTCCAGTACCTGTTCGCGCTGGACGACAAGAGCGAGGACGGCGACATCGTCATCGAGCGCGACGGTGCGGCCGTGGTCGTCGACGGCATGTCCCTGATGTACGTGATCGGCTCCGAGCTCGACTTCGTCGAGGACCTCACCGGCTCCTACTTCAAGGTCAAGAACCCGAACGCCAGCTCGTCCTGCGGCTGCGGGACTTCGTTCGCGATCTGAGGATCGTCGCTTCCGCCCGCGTCCGGCAGCGCGGATTCATACCCGCTCAGCGGGGTCGCCCAGCCTCGCTGGCCGCACCTACTTCGTTCAGCTTGCCCGTGCGCACGTCGTAGATGAAGCCGAAGATCGGGATCTCACCCGGGACGAGCGGATGCTCGCGAACGCGCCGCACGTCCCGCACCACGCTGGACTCCTGATCGGCGATCGTGTGCCATTTGATGAAGTGCCCGGCGGCATGCCCGCCGCGGTGGTGCGGGTTCGACCATAAGCTGCCGTCGAACGAGGCGGTCCCCAGATCGTCGTCGAGCAGCTCGCCCATCACCTGATCGGTGAACAGCTCCATGCCGCAGTTGGTGTGGTGCACCACGAGCCAGGTCCGCGTGCCCAGGAGCTTGTGCGAAATGACCAGTGAGCGGATCGCGTCATCGGTCGCGCGGCCGCCGGCGTTGCGGATCACATGGGCATCGCCTTCGGCCAGCCCGGCGTACTTGGCGGGATCCAGGCGGGCGTCCATGCAGGTCAGGATCGCGAGCTGTCGGGCCGGCGGCAGCGCGAGGCTGCCCTTGTCGCCGAACTGTCCGGCGTAGTCGGCATTGGCGGCGAGCACCTCGTCGAGAACGGACATGCGGATTCCTCCCTGTGGTCGGCCCAGCCTACGGCCCGGGGCGCGCGGCTGCATGAATGTCTACTGCATTGATCGCCTTTTCGCCACCTATGTCGCCTTGCCGTCGCCGTAGCGGATCACCTTGACCTTCTCGAGGGTCACCAGGCCGCTCCCCATCATCTTCTCGAGCTCGGGCAGGAGCCGCTCGATGTTCGCCTCGCTCTCGACGATCTCGACCACGATGGGCAGGTCTTCCGAGAGTTCGAACAGATTGGCGCGGTGGATGCGGGAGTTGCGGCCGTAGCCCATCGGCCCGCGCAGGACCGTGGCCCCGGCGAGCTGAAGCTCGCGCGCCTTCTGGACGATGGCGTCGTAGAGCGGCCTGCCGGCGAAGCGGTCCTGCTCGCCGAAAAAGATCCGCAGGAGCATGGCGTCCTGGGGAAGCTGCATGATCAAGCCCCCTGCAGCCGGTTGAGCCAAGCGCCGATCATATAGCCGAGCCACACGGCAACCAGGCACAAGATCACCGACAGGCCGATGTTCATCACGGCCCGCGACCATTCTCCCCCCTGCGCCAGTGTCAGCGTCTGCAGGCTGAAGGAGGAGAAGGTCGTGTAGCCGCCGCAAATGCCCACCATCCAGAACAGGCGCAGCTCGGGCGCCACGAGCAGGCGCCCGTCCGGCCCGGTCAGGGCCGCGATCACGCCGATCAGCATGCTGCCGCTGACATTGGCGAGCAGCGTGGCCCATGGGAACGCCGACATCCCCAGCGCCACGAACAGCTCGGCCAGCCAGAACCGCGCGAGACTGCCGATGGCGCCGCCCACCGCGACGGCGATGGAGCTCATGAGCATGGGCGGTGCCGATGCGGGTGCATGCCGCCTTGGTGACATCGGGGCGTCGCGTCGGCAAGATCACTGCCGGCCCGGGCGGCGTAGACCCAGCGTGCCCGCCTCGGAGGTTCTCGTCGATGTCCGCCGCCGACCCGCTGCTGCAGCCGTTCCGGCTGAAGCACCTGACCTTCAAGAACCGGGTGATGAGCACGGCGCACGCGCCCAACTATGTCGAGGACGGGCTGCCGCGGCAGCGCTACCAGCTCTACCATGAGGAGAAGGCCAAGGGCGGTCTGGCGCTCACCATGTTCGGCGGTGCGTCCAGCATCGCCCCCGACAGTCCGGCGTCGTTCGGCCAGATCGATCTTGGTCACGACCGCGTGGTGCCTGTCCTGCAGGAGTTCTCCGAGCGCATCCACGCCCATGGCTGCGCCTTGATGGTCCAAATGACCCATGCCGGGCGCCGCACCCGTTGGGATGCCGGCGACTGGCTGCCCACCGTCTCGGCCTCGCCCTTGCGCGAGCTGCAGCACCGCTCCTTTCCCAAGGAGCTGGAGGTCGAGGACATCCGCCGCATCCACAAGGCGTTCGCGGCGGCTGCGCTGCGGGCGAAGCAGGGCGGCATCGACGGCGTCGAGATCGCCTGCTCGACCCATCTGCCCCACCAGTTCTGGTCGCCGGTGATGAACCGCCGCACCGACAGCTACGGCGGCAGCCTCGCCAACCGCATCCGCTTCACGCTCGAGATGTTCGCGGCCATCCGTGAAGCGGTGGGGTCGGACTATGTGCGTCGGCATCCGCATGTCGGGCGACGAGATGCTGGAGGGCGGCCTGGCACCCGAGGAGAGCCTGGAGATCGCCGTCCGCCACGCCGAGAGCGGCATGATCGACTATCTCAACGTCATCGGCGCGGATGCCAGCACGGATCTCGGCATCTCCAAGCTGATCCCGACCATGGGCCAGCGCACGGCGCCCTATGTCGAGCACGCACGCGCCTTCAAGCAGGCGACCGGCCTGCCGGTGTTCCACGCCACCCGCATCACCGACCCCAGCACGGCGCGGCACGTCATCGCCGAGGGCTTCGCCGACATGGTCGGCATGACCCGCGCGCACATCGCCGACCCGCATCTGATGGCCAAGGTGATGCGCGGCGAGGAGGATCGGATCCGGCCCTGCGTCGGGTGCCGGCTACTGCATCGACCGGATCTATGTCGGCGGCGAGGCCTTGTGCATCCACAACCCGGCCACCGGGCGCGAGGCGACCATGCCGCACGCGATCGCCCGCGGCGACGGACCGCGGCGGCGCGTCGTGGTGATCGGCGGCGGGCCGGCCGGGCTGGAGGCGGCACGGGTCTCGGCCGCGCGCGGGCACGACGTGGTGCTCCTGGAGGCGACCGACCGCCTGGGCGGGCAGGTCAACCTCGCCGCCCGCCTCGACCGTCGCCGTGAGATCCTGGGCATCACCGGCTGGCTGCAGCGCGAGGTCGAACTCGCCGGTGTCGACGTCAGGTTCAACAGCTACGCCGAGAGCGACGACGTGCTGGCGCTCGACGCCGGACATCGTCGTCGTCGCGACCGGCGGCACGCCCAATGCCGGCTTCTTCGGCGAGGGTGCGGATCTCGTCGCCAGCGGCTGGGACGTGCTGTCCGGGCAGACCGCGCTCACCGGCGATATTCTGGTCTACGACGAGAACGGCCAGCATCAGGGCCCGAGCGTCGCCGAGTACCTGGCGGCGCGGGGCGCCAAGGTGACCTTCGTGGTGCCCGACCGGATGCCGGCGGTGGAGCTGGGGGCCACCAACTCGTCGCAGTTCATGAAGGCGCTCTACGAGGGTGGCGTCCACTTCGTGCCGGATCTGGCCCTCAAGAACGTGCGGCGCGAGGGCAACCGGCTGGTGGCCACCTTGCGGAACATGTACACCGAGCGCCGCGAGGAGCTGGCCGCCGACCACATCGTGGTCGAGCACGGCACCCTGCCGGCGGACGAGCTGTACCACGCGCTCAAGGCGCGGCTCGCGCAACCATGGCGAGATCGACCTCGATGCCCTCCTGGCCGGCCGGCCGCAGGGGATCGACGCCAACCCGGCCGGGCGCTACCAGCTGTTCCGGGTCGGCGACGCGGTGGCCAGCCGCAACATCCATGCGGCGATCTACGATTCGCTGCGGCTCTGCAAGAATCTCTGAGGCAACCGAAGGGTAGGCTTTGGCATGAGCTCGGTGGAGACGGCGGGCGGACGCGGCGAGCGGCGCGGGCGGCGCCCGGCGCGCGTGGCGGGCGACATCACCCAGCTGCCGTTCAAGCAGCCCCGCAATCTCTTGCCGCCGGTCGACCTCGTCTCGGCCGACCAGCTCGAAAGCATCCACGAAGCGGCGCTGACCATCCTGGAAGAGATCGGGATGGACGTGCTGCTGCCCGAGGCGCGCGACATCTATCAGGCCGCGGGGGCGCAGGTCGATGGCCAGCGCGTGCGCGCCGACCGCGGCGCTGGTCATGGACGCCGTCGCCAAGGCGCCGGCCCGGTTCACCATGCACGCCCGCAACCCGGCCCGGAACCTCGAGGTCGGCGGCGAATGGATGATGTTCTCGCCGGTGGCGAGCCCGCCCAACTGCTCGGACCTCGAGGGCGGCCGGCGGCCGGGCAACCGGGCCGATTTCCGCGACTTCCTCAAGCTCGGCCAGTTCTTCAACATCCTGCACCTGACCGGCGGCTACACGGTCGAGCCGATCGACATCCCGCCCGACATCCGCCATCTCGAGGCCCTGCGCGACATCTACACGATGACCGACAAGCCCACCCACTCCTACTCGCTGGGCTGGGGCCGGATCCGCGACGGCATCGAGATGTGCCGCATCGCGCGCGGCATCGACCGGGCGCAGCTCGAGCGCGAGCCGTCCCTGATGACCATCATCAACACGAGCTCGCCGCTGCGCCTGGACTCGCCCATGGCGGCCGGCATCATCGAGATGGCCAAGGCCGGGCAGATCGTGGTCCTGACCCCGTTCACCCTGGCGGGCGCCATGGCGCCGGTGACCGTGGCCGGAGCGGTGGCGCAGCAGAACGCCGAGGCGCTGCTCGGCATCGCCCTGGCGCAATTGGTGCGGCCGGGCGCGCCTGTGATCTATGGCGGGTTCACCAGCAACGTCGACATGAAGTCGGGCGCGCCCGCCTTCGGCACGCCCGAATACATGAAGTCGGTCCTGGTCGGCGGCCAGCTGGCGCGGCGCTACAACCTGCCCTACCGCACCTCCAACACCTGCGCGGCCAACTCGGTCGACGGCCAGGCGATGTACGAATCGGTGTTCTCGCTCTGGGCCGTGGTGATGGGCCGGGGCAACCTGGTCAAGCACTCGGCCGGCTGGCTCGAGGGCGGCTTGTGCTCCTCGTTCGAGAAGCTGGTGATCGACGTCGACACGCTGCAGATGGTGGCCTCGTTCCTCGAGCCGCTGCAGGTCGACGATTCCACCCTCGCCCTGGATGCCATCCGCGAGGTCGGCCCGGGCGGGCATTTCTTCGGCTGCGAGCACACGCAAGCCCGCTACCGCACCGCCTTCTACGCGCCGCTCGTCTCAGACTGGCGCAACTACGAGAGCTGGCGCGAGGCCGGTGCACCCGACGCCGCACGCCACGCCCACCGGGTCTACAAAGAGATCGTCGCCGCCTACGAGCAGCCGCCGATCGACCCGGGCGTCAAGGAGGAGCTGGACGCCTTCGTCGAGCGCCGGGTCCGCGAGGGCGGCGCGCCCAGCGAATTCTGAGCGTGTCGCCGCTCGCGGGTGCGGACTGCCACCATAGGTATTGAATAAAGCATTGCCAATGCGTTGACATCTCATGATACGCTTGTGGTTTCACGAGGGCCGCGCATGCAAACCCGAGCGTTCAATCGTCCGATTGGTGGGCAACTCATGCGCTTTGCAGCGTGGTTGTCGATTTTCTGCCTCAGCGCAGGCTCAGCGGCTCAGGCGGCTGGCCAGAATATTCTGCTGCTGATCGCGGACGACTTCGGCGTCGACGTCGCAAGCTTCTATCCGAAGGGCTCACGGCGCCAGACGACGCCCCCCGCGCCGCCGATGCCGAACCTCCAGGCCCTGGCGAGACAGGGGGTGTTGTTCACCAGGGCTTGGGCGAGTCCGTGGTGCTCGCCGACGCGGGCGGAGATGCTGACTGGCCGCTACGGCTTCCGTACCGGGATCGGGCACGCCAACAGCGGCGACCTGCCGCCGCTATCCACCAGCGAGATCACCTTGCCCGAGGCATTCACCGCCGCCCTCGGCAAACAGTATAGCTTGGCCAACCTCGGGCAAGTGGCATCTGAGCAGCGGCGAGAACGACCCCGGCGCACGGCTGGATACACTATGCCGGAGGTCATCCCGATCTCGGGACACTGCCAAGCTATTTCAGCTGGCCGAAGACCGTCGACGGTGTGACCACGACCTCGACGGTCTACGCCACGACCGACACCGTCGACGAGACGCTCAAGGTGATCGCGCAGGCGAAGCAACAGAAGAAGCGCTACTTCGCCTGGACAGCCTTCAATGCGCCGCACTTTCCGTACCACGCGCCGCCGGCCGGGCTGCACTCCCTGGACTCCTCTCCCGCCGACAGGGGCCACCAATCGGGCCTACTTCGAGGCCATGGTCGAGGCGATGGACACGGAGATCGGGCGCCTGCTGGAGGAGGTCACGCTCGCCGACACGACGGTCATCTTCATCGGCGACAATGGTACGGACGGGCGGTGTCATCGCGCCACCCTATTCGCGAACCAAGGCCAAAGCGACCATGTACGAGGGCGGGGTCAGGGTGCCGCTGCTCATTGCTGGCGCCGGGGTCGCCTCGCCGAATCGGCGGGTCACTGCACTGGTCAGCGCCGTCGACCTGTTCCCGACCATCCTGCAGCTCGCCGGCATCGACCCCGCGTCCGTGCCGCCGACCGACGGCGTCAGCCTCATGCCCTACCTGCGGGCCAAAGCCCATCCCGCCCCGCGATCCTGGCTCTATACCGAGCAGTTCACGACGCGCTTCGACCGGCAATGGCAGCGCGCGATCCGCAATGCACGCTTCAAGCTGATCGAGCGCTTTGACGGCAGCCGCGAGTTCTACGACCTCAGCACGGACGCGCTCGAAAGCAAGAACCTGCTGTTGGGGCAGCTCTCCGCCACCCAGCAGAGCGCGCTCAAGCGCCTGGATCGGCAGATGGACGCGCTGCTGCGGACGAGGTGATGGCCTTGATCGGCACGGCCGACCGGCGGATAGTGGTGGATACGGGTCGGCTCCAGCAGGGCCCATGCAGGACAGGCTCCAATGTCGCTCGCTTCCGCGGCCCGCGTGCTCCTGGTTGGCGTCGGCGTCTCGATGGCGCCGCTGGTGAGCGCGGCGGCTGCCGGAACCGCGAATCTGGTCGACGAGGGCCGTCGGCTGTTCTTCACTGAGACTTTCGCGGGCAACGGCCGCACCTGTGGCTCCTGCCATCCGGCCGACAACAACTACACCATCGACGCCGCCTACATCGCCCGACTGCCGAAGAGCGACCCGTTGCTCGCCGCCGATTTCCTCGACGACCCGGTGCTGCTGCGCAAGCTGGGCCTGGTGACCGTGCATGCCGACGGCTTCGACCGGCCGGGCGTGCAGCGCGGCGTGCCGACCCTGCTCGGCCTCGCCCGCTCGCTGGTGCCGGACTTCGGCGCCGTGGGCAGACCGGATCGACGCGGTCGGCTGGTCGGGCGACGGCGTGCCGGACGGCGGCTCGCTGCGCGACTTCGCGACCGGCGCGGTCCGCGAGCATCTCGCCAAGACCCCGGCCCGCGTCGAGGGCGTGGATTTCCGCCTGCCGACCGCGCCGGAGCTGCGCGCGCTCGAGAAATTCATGCTGTCGCTCGGCCGCGGTGTCGCGGACGAGCTCGAGCTCGGCAACTTCATCGGCGTGACCTTCCGCTCACCGCTGGTCGAGGAAGGCCGCAGCCTGTTCAACGCCGAGGTGTCGGGGCCGTGCGCCCTGTGCCACAACAACGCCACCGCGCTGAACGAGGGACCAGCTCAACGGCATGTTCGACATCGGAGTCCAGCGCCGCCGCAACACGCCGGCGCACCGGCTCGATCCCGACCTGCCGGCCGATGGCGGCTTCGGCCCCTGCGCGCCGGCGGGCACCGGTCCCGCGCGCCGGCTGCGGCGACGGCCGGTTCAACACGCCGTCCCTGATCGAGGCGGCGGACACCACACCCTCGTTCCACGACAACTCGGCGGCGACGATCGAGGACGCGGTCCGGTTCTACACCACGCGGACCTTCGCCAACTCGACCGAGGGCCAGACGCTCAACATCCGCCTGACGAGTGCCGACATCATCGCGATCGCGGCGCTCCTGCGCACGCTCAACGCGATCGAGAACATCCGCAGCTCCAACGCGTTCGTGACCCTGGCGCTGGGCCAGCCACTCGCGGCCGCGCGGCCGCTGCTGCGGCTGGCGGGCGCCGACACGAGCGACGCGATCGCCGTGCTCACGAGCGGCCCGCGACGGCTCTACGCCGCCTCGGCCGCGCTGATCGGCGCCGCGCAGCTGCTGGAGCGCGCGGCGGCGCGGATCCCGCCGGTGGCGCTGCGCGACTATCTCCTGCGCCGGGCGATCGAGCTCAAGCTGCAGGCGCGTGACCTGATGTTCGAGCCCGGCGCCGTACGCTCTCACGGTCCAGTCGTGAAGGTCGCGGTCGAGGCGACCGCACCGTTGCCGGCCAGATCCTTGACGCCGCTCTTGACCACCACCTCGTACTGGGTGTTCGCGGCGAACGGTGTGCTCGGGCGGAAGTTCACGATGTTGAGCTGGTAGCTGTAGTAGCCGTCGACCACGGCCTGCGTGCTCTTGACCCGGATCGGCAGGTTGGTCGCGTTGATCGTCCACGGCTTGAGATTGTCGGTGAACGAGAGCCCGACGCCCGAGGTCTTGGCGACGCCGACGGCACCGGCGACCGGGTTGCGCCCGTTCACGGCGGGCTTGGTGGTGTCCGCGGCCGCGGCGTGGCACAGGATCGCGCTGCCGGGCGTGGTGTGGTGGTCGTTGCCGAGGAAGAGCGCGTTGCCGAATGGGCGTGGGGAAGTCGTTGTCGGCGCCGACGATCCCGATCGTCCAGGCGGGCGGCGGTGGCGAGCCGGGCGGCGGCGGCGAGACCTTGGCCCAGCTGTCGTCGCTCGGCTCGTGGTGCCCTTGGTGTCGCGCTTGATCTTGTGGACGCAGCTCGACAGGCCGACGAAGGCGTAGTCGTCCTGGGTCGCGACGTAGGCGCCGGTCGAGCACTGGCCGGCGACCTCCTTCCTCGGCTGCAGGGCCCAGCTCTCCGGGATCGAGCTCGTAGATCGCCAGGCCCGACGGCAGGCTGCTGCCTTGCGGCTTGGTGGCGGCGTAGAGGGTGTTGCCGTTGAGCGTCCAGCCATAGGCGTTGCGGATCGGCGGGTTCGTAGTCGAGATTGTAGGTCTGCTTGTTGGCCAGGACGGTCGGGTTGCTGATGTCCGCGACGGTCACGCCGTAGTTGTCCTGCACGGCGGCGACGACGATGCGATTGCCGCGCACCCAGACCTGGTTGACCCGATGGCCGAAGAAGCCGGTGTCTCGTAGGTGCTCTGCCAGGCGATCTTGGTGGGGTCGGCCGGGTCGGTGAACTTGTAGATCTTGAGACCCTCGTCCGCCTGCGCCACGTAGAGGTAGGGGGCCGCGAGCGCCAGGAACCAGACGGCGCCGCCGCTGTAGTCGGTGTTGGCGGCGCCCGTGACCAATTGATTCTTGACCAGCACGGGTGCCGCGACGCTGTCCAGGTTGTAGACCGAGAAGCCGTTGGTGGCCTGCAGCACCCAGGTCCGCCAGTCGTTGGCGAACATCTTGGTGACCGGCGTGCTGTGCGCCTCGCGGAGCTTGGCGTCGGTGAGCTTGAACCGCAGCGTCGGTGCGCTCCAGGGCGCTCGATCGGCGAGTGTCCCAGTTCCAGAAGCTGATGCCGCCGTCGCCCTTGCCGCTGTCCTTCGACCAGACCAGCATCAGGTAGTCGGTGTCGACCGCCGCGGCGTCCTTGCCGCGGACGAACGCCGCCATGCCGTGGCCGCGGCCGTTGCTCGCGATGGCAGCGCCCTGGTAGTCCGTCACGATCAGCTTCTGGCCCAGCGTCGTGCAGGGGGCGTCGAGGATGCCCGCGGCATGAGCCCCGGGTATTCCCGCGCCGAGGCCGAGCGCCAATCCCACGCTGGCCGCAGCACACCTCGCGCACTTGGCGCCAAGCTTGGCCACGAGCATGTGAACCTCCCCGCCTGCGTTTCCGACGGTCGAAGCGAACACTGATCATGGCATACTTATGTACTGCCGCCAATGCTCCCGCCTCGGACGCGACCGGTGCCGTTCGGCGTCGCGGGAGCCGGATCGACGCGAGGGCGCCAGCCGCGGCGAGGATCACCCGCGCTTCTGCGCACCGGTCATGCTGACGACCCCGAGCCCGCCGCCGGTCGTCCTGGCGAAGGTGAAGGTGCGCTCGCCCCAGTCGCGGCAGGTGGTGATGCTGCCGCCCTGGACGTCGGTCGCCTGGCTCCAGTCGACCCAGTAGTAGCGGATGTCCATCACCACCTTCTCGGGCGTGTCCTCGACCACGCGGGAGGAGGTGATGGACTGCATCTCCGGATTGGGGCACGACGCTTGGCGCTCGGAGGCATTGGCGTTGTAGTAGCTGATCACCTGGTACTGCAGCCCGGCGTGCCCCTCGAGCGCCGGGCCCTGCCAGGCGCACCCGGCCAACGCCATGGCTAGCAGGAAGAAGGTGTGGCGGAGCATGGGCTTGTCCCCATCGCGCGTGGTATCCGGTGTCGCAACCGGCCTGGATCCAGGATGTTGGTCTGGCGAGCGACCCAGGCAAGCGCACCATCTCGCGAGCGCGACGAAAGCCGTGTGGGACGCGTGAGGCCACGCGAGGGAGCAACGGAATGCACAAGAGTTGCCTGGGTGCGATCGTGATCGACTGCCGCACGGAAGATCTGGCGGCGGCAAGCGCCTTTTGGAGCGCAGCCCTGGGCTACCCCGCCCGGGCGACGGACGACCCGCGCTACACCGATCTCGCGGTGCCGGAGGGTCAGCCCGCGATCGTCATCCAGCAGGTGGATCACCAGAGCCGGGTCCACCTCGACATCGAGACCGACGACATCGACGCCGAGGTCGCCCGGCTCGAGGCGCTGGGGGCGAAGCGGGTGGCCCAGGTCAAGACGTGGTGGGTGATGGAAGCACCGACGGGGCAGCGCTTCTGCGTGATCCGCCCGCAGAACGAGGGCTTCGCGGCCAGGGCCGCGGTCAGGCAGGGCTAACGGTCGGACCTGGTCGACGCTGCTGACGCAGGCCGGCCGAGGTCTCGGCCCGTGTCAAGGGCCGGTCGCGCCCCAGCGCCTCGTGCCGCCCGCCAGATCGCGGTGACGCAGCGTGCGGATGACGCGACATTGTGCCGAGCCTGTTCGCGGCCCGTTGGACCTAGCCGACCGTCGAGCGGACGACGGTGCCGGACTGGCATCGATCGAGGCTTCCGGCTGTGACTGGCGGCTGATCGCCCATGGCTGCTGGCGCGGGAATGATAGCCGGCCGGCTGCAACGGCATGGTGGCCGGCATGGCCCTGCGGCTGGCTGGCCAGCCGGCCTTTCGGCGCCGTCTGACGGCGCATCCGAGGCACCTCGCGATCCTCGGTTGCGGATCGCTCGCAGCGCTATCGTCGCCGCCCCTGATTCGCCTCGCCATCGGGCGCCGATCGCCACAGACCAGCGCTAGCCGCTCGGCCCGGACGGCATTGAGCTGGTGGCGAATGGCGCGCGCATGCCGGTGAACGCGCGTTCGGCCGCCGTACGGCCGCGGCATTGCTCGCGGCACGGAACTGCTCCGATCGCCGGAGTCGTCATGCGAGGCTCGCTGCCCGCGATCTCATCCCGCGCGGCTGCGCTACATGCTCCGCCTCGGACCGATAGCTGCTACCGGGCGCTGCTGGCGCGCGCCTCTGCCCGGTGAACTGGTGCGCGGCGCGGTGCCGATCTTCGCCAGCGCCGCCGAATCGAGATCGTTCGCATGGCCATCGCATCGCAGCCACGGCCGAGTGTCGCGCCGAACCCATTCCTGCGGCGGATTCGGCCTACGAGGCGCTGATCGAGTTGGTCTTCGGCCTCCCGGCCCAGGCCTCATCGCATGCGCGCGCATGCCGGAGCTCTTTCCGAGCGGTTCGATATGCCGCCACCCGGCGCAAGGTCGACGGCCGAGCAGGCTCCGGGCCGCGCTGGCGGAGATCCTGACGATCGTCCGCGAGGCCGCTGACGATGCGAGCGCCCGCCGTCGCCGACGAACGGCCGCCCAGATGCTCGCTGGATCTGACTCGCACCAGCGACGGTGCACCCGACGACGCCTATGCGATCTGGTGCTGGTCGTGAGCGGTCTCGGCGCGACATGGTCGGACTGTGGACGTGACCTCGACGGCTCGCCGACCAGCCACTTGGGTGCCACGGTCCTGCGCTTGCGGTGAAGAAGGCGGAACCGTCTGCTGGCCGAGCAGACAGGATCGGTGGCGGAATTGCGCCTGAGCCGGAAGAGTCGAATCATGCGCACGACACGGCGGCCTTTGGTCATCGGTGGCTACCATATCCCGGCGGGCTGGCTCGTGCGGATCTGCGTGCGCGAGAGCCACCGGGATCCGGCGAGCTTCGCTGAGGCCGACCGTTTCGACCCCGACCGGTTCAAGGGCAGCGGGCCGGACAGCGACGTCTACGCCCCCTTGGGCATCGGCCGAACCGCTGTCTGGGGCGACGTTCGTCCAGGTGGCCGGTCCGACCGTGCTGCGGACGCTGGCACGAGGCTTCACCTGGCGCGCGACCGCGACGGCCCGCGACGAGTTCGGCACCTTCCACTGGGGACGCAGCAGCCGGTGTCGAGCGCTGGCGGATGGCGCCGCGAGCCGGGCATGTGAGCCGTGCAGCGCAGGGGAGCCGACCTACGCCACCGTGTAGTCCTTGTACTTCTCCAGGAGCCGCACCGGCTTCTTCAGGGCATCGCGGCGGAACGGGTCGCCCAGCTCCTGCGTCACCATGACCTCGAGCACGGTGGGGCGGCCGCAGGCGACGGCGTCCTGGAGCGCATCGCCGACCTGGTCCGGCGCGTCGACCTTGATGCCCCTGGCCCCCATGGCCTCGGCGATGGCGGCGAAGCTCGGGTTCTGAAGGTTGGTGCCGAGATAGCGGTCGGCATAGTAGTCGATCTGGTTCTTCTTCTCCGCCCCCCATTGCTGGTTGTTGAAGACCACGGCCACGGCCGGGACGTTCTCGCGCACGGCGGTCAGCGTCTCCTGCAGGCTCATGCCCCAGGCCCCGTCACCGACATAGGCGATCGCCGGGCGGTCGGGGGCGGCGACCTTGGCGCCGATGGCGGTGGGCCAGGCGTAGCCGCAATTGCCGAAGCTCATCGCGGCGAAGAAGGATGGCGCGCGCTCGAAGCGCAGATAGCTGTTGGCGACCGAGCAGATGTTGCCGATGTCGGTGGTGACCATGGCGTCGACCGGCATGGCCTTCTCCAGCTCGCGCAGCGCCCGGCGCGGCGCGATCGGGCTGCCGTCGGCCTGGCCCCACCGGTTCAGCTCGACCTCCCATTCCTCCTTCTGGCTGCGGATCTCGGCCAGGCGCGCCTCGCGGGTGGCATGCGCGGCCACCGCGCGGTTGCCGGTCTCCAGACGGGTCAGGAGGTCGGTGGCGGCAGCGCGCGCATCGCCGCAGATGCCGACCGCCGCCTGCTTGACCAGCCCGAGCTTGCGCGGGTTGGCGTCGACCTGGATCAGCTTGGCCTCCTTGGGCCAGTAGTCGATGCCGTGCTGCGGCAGGGTGCCGAACGGGCCCGAGCCGCGTGCCCAGGGCCAGGACCACGTCGGCCTGGGCCAGGAGCTTCATCGCGGCCTTGGAGCCCTGGTAGCCGATCGGGCCCGCCCACAAGGGGTGGCTCCTCGGGAAGCTGTCATTGTGCAGGTAGGTGCTGATGACCGGGGCGGAGAGATGCTCGGCCAGGCGCACCACGTCGGGCACGCCGTCCGACATCACCACGCCGCCGCCGGAGAGGATGACCGGGAAAGCGGGCACCGGCCAGGAGCTCGGTGGCGGCGGCCAGGCTCTCCGGGCCGCCGGGGCCGCGCTCGACCCGCGAGGGTCGCGGGATCGCGTAGTCGGCCTCGCCGTAGAACAGGTCGCGCGGGATGTTGAACTGGGCGGGGCCGCGCTCGAGCATGGCGTAGTCGAAGCAGCGCGACAGCAGCTCGGCGATGCGGGCCCCTTGCGGGCAGTGGACCTGGTACTTGGTGATCTTCTCGAAGAAGGGCAGCTGCTCGGTCTCCTGGAAGCCGCCCAGGCCCTGGGTGTTGGAGCCGGTCTCGGGCGTGATCACCACCACCGGGCTGTGCGCCCAGTAGGCGGCGGCGATCGGCGGTGACGAAGTTGGTGATGCCGGGGCCGTTCTGGGCGATGCAGACGCCGTGGCGGCCGGAGGCGCGGCGAGAAGCCGTCGGCCATGTGGCCGGCGCCCTGCTCGTGGGCCACCGAGACGAAGCGGATGCCGGCGGCCGGGAACAGGTCGAGCGCGTCCATGTAGGCCGAGCCGACGATGCCGAAGACGTGGGTGACGCCCTGGGCGGCCAGGGTCTCGACGAACGCCTCGCTGGAAGTCATCCTGGTCACGCGCAACCCTCCCTGTTCATGGTCCGGCTCCCGGCAGCATAGCGGCCCCGCGGCGCGAGGCCAGCCGCAGGCGACGCTTGCCGTCCGGCCTCGGCCCCGGCACACTCCACGCCGGTTCCGAGCCGGACGCGACCGCGAAGGTCGCGCCGAACCGAGCGAGGTAAAGAGGCATGTCCGAGGATTTCCGTTCGCTGGCGGGTCGCGGCGTCGCGCGCCGCACCCTCCTGAAAAGCAGCGCCGTGCTGGCCGGCGCGATCGCTGCCCCCGCCGTCGTCAGCCGCGGCGTGCTGTCCTCGTCCGGCGAGGTCAACTACATGGGCTGGGCCGGCTACGACTTCAGCCAAGGAGTTCGAGGCGTTCACCAAGAAGACCGGCATCAAGGTCAACTTCAACGAGCAGCCCGACAACGAGTCGATCTTCGCCCAGTCGAAGCTGTCGCTGCAGACCGGCACGGTCGATTTCTGCGAGCCGACCGTCGACCGCGTCCAGGGCTACTTCGAGAATGGCGTCGTCCAGCCCTGGGACATGACGCAAGATCGACCTCGACGGCTACGAGCCCGGCCTCGTCGACCGGCCAGGCCGGCGAGATGGCGACGATCGACGGCAAGCGCTACTTCCTGCCCGCGGTCTGGGGCACCGAGGCGCTGGTGTTCAACACCGAGCAGGCGCCGATGGTCTACGGCACGGCGAGCCTGGGCGATCTGTTCGACCCCAAGTATGTCGGTGCCGTCACCGTGCGCCCGCACTCGGCACTGGCGGCGATGGGCCGCTACCTCGACAGCCAGGGCAAGCTGCCGCATCCCTTCATCGAGTCCTACAAGGACATGGACGTGATGAAGGCGAACTGGGACGTCATCCTGGCCGAGGCGGTCAAGGCCAAGCCCAACATCGCCCAGTTCTGGAAGGGCGAGAACGAGGCCCAGGCGGCGTTCCGCACCAATGGCTGCGTGCTCGGCCAGTGCTGGGACTCGACCGGCTTCAACCTGCAGAGCGAGGGCCTGCCCATTTCCTACCTCGCCCCCAAGGAAGGCGCCTTCGCCTGGAACCAGGGCTACATGCTGCTGAAGAACGCGACGAACGTCGAGCAGGCGATCGAGTTCGCGAAGTTCATCGCCACGCCCGAGGGCTCGGCGCTGCACGCCGCGGCGTTCCGCGCCAACCCGGTGGCCAAGGGTGCGATCGACCTCGCCGACCCGAAGGTGACCGCCTTCTACAAGGCGGCCTACCCCGGCGACGCGCTGAGCAAGCTGTGGTGGTGGCCGACGCAGACCAGCGAGTACCTGACCCTGCGCAACGAGTACGCCGACAAGTTCCAGGCGGCGTGAGCGAGCGCGGGCCAGCCCATCGGGGCTGGCCCGCTCCTTGCTTTTCTGGAGGCATGCGCCCAAGCCGGTAAGGCCAGATGAGCGAAGACGTCCAGCTCGACACCGTCTCGATGGATTTCGGCGCCTTCCGGGCGGTCGACAATGTCGACGTCACGATCAAGGGCGGCGAGTTCTTCTCCTTCCTCGGCCCCTCGGGCTGCGGCAAGACCACCATCCTGCGGATGATCTCGGGCTTCATCGAGCCCACCCAGGGTGCGGTGCGGATCGGCGGGCGCGACATGCGCGGCATCCGCCCGAACCAGCGGCCCACCGCGCTGATCTTCCAGAACCTCGCCCTGTTCCCGCTGATGCCGGTGTGGGAGAACATCGCCTTCGGGCTCGAGGTGCGCGGCGTCGACAAGGCCAAGCGGCGCGAGCGGGCCGAGGAGCTGCTGCGGCTGGTCGACCTGCCGGCCGCCGCCGACAAGACCGTGGGCCAGCTCTCCGGCGGGCAGCGGCAGCGCGTGGCGATCGCCCGCGCGCTCGCGGTCGAGCCCAAGGTGATGCTGCTCGACGAGCCCTTGAGCGCGCTCGACCTCAAGCTGCGCCAGCACATGCGCTCCGAGCTGCGCTCGATCCAGAAACGGACCAACGTCACCTTCATCTACATCACGCACGACCAGGGCGAGGCCCTGGCGATGTCCGACCGGGTCGGCATCATGTCGAACGGCGTGCTGCAGCAGGTCGGCGTGCCGCAGGAGATCTATAATCACCCGGCCAACGGCTTCGTCGCCTCCTTCGTCGGCGAGAACAACGTCTTCCCCGGCCGGGTGATCGCCGCCACCAACGGCTCGGGCCGGATCGAGACGGCGTTCGGCACCTTCACCGCCCGTCTCGGGCCGGGCATCAGCCAGGGGGCGATGGCCAAGCTCTACGTGCGGCCGGAGCACTCGGTCCTGGCACCGGGCGCCGGCGCGCAGCTGAACGCCCTGCCGGTCGAGATCACCGAGGTCGCGTTCGAGGGCAACTTCATCAACGTGCACGCCCGCAGCGACGTCGGCGGCGCCTACATGGCGCAGGTGCGCAACGATCCGCGCGCGCGGTGCCGGACGTCGGCGCCGAAGCTGCAGCTGAACTTCGCCAGCGAGCACGGCGTCGTGCTTGCCGACGACGTCGGCGGCCGGCGCTGAGGGGCGGCCGTGGGCGAGCTCACGCGGCGCTACGGCACGACGCTCACCGGGGCCATGCTGGCGCTGACCGCCTTCTGGCTGCTCGCCCTGGTCGCCCTGCCCTACTTCCTGATGTTCGAGTTCTCGCTGCAGCCCTACCTGACCATCGACAAGATCGGCGGGCCGGACGATCACTACACGCTGAAGAACTACGTCACCCTCTTCAGCAACACGATCCATTTCGGCGTGTTCCTGCGCACGATCGCTGGCCAGCGCCTTCGTGACGGCGCTTTGCCTCGTCTTGTGCTACCCGATGGCGTTTTTTCTGGCCAAGATCGTCAAGCCCAAGAACGCCGCCGACCCTGTTCCTGCCTGCTGATCATCCCGTTCTGGGTCAGCGAGATCCTGCGCTCCTTCGCCTGGTTCATCATCCTCTCCTACCAGGGGCCGCTGAACGCGCTCCTGCTCTGGGTCGGCGTGCTGGAGCGGCCGGTCCGCTGGCTCACCGGCGGCAACGGCGTGATCGTGGGCCTCGTCTACACCTATCTCCTGTTCATGCTGCTGCCGATCTACAACTCGATCCAGTCCCTGGACTCCAACCAGATCGAGGCCGCCGAGGACCTGGGCTCGCCGCTCTGGCGCACGCATTGGCGGATCGTGATCCCGCACGCCAAGCCCGGCATCGCCTCCGGCTCCGTCATGGTGTTCATGCTCGCGGCGGGCTCGATCATCGTGCCCAGCCTCTTGGGCTCGCCGGGCACCCGCTGGTTCACCGAGATCATCCAGCAATGGTTCTTCGAGGGCCAGGACTGGAACCAGGGCTCGGCCTACGCCTTCCTCCTGCTCATCCTGTGCACGGGCTTCGTCATGCTGATGATGCGGCTGCTCAACGTGCGCCTGACCGACATCGCCAAGTGAAGGCCGGCCGATGATCGACAACCCGCTCGGCCGGACCCTGATCCGCGTCTATGTCGTGATCTTCTTCGCCTACCTGTTCGTGCCGCTGATCATCATGGGCGGCGCGGCGCTCAACGACACCAAGTTCCCCTCGGTCTATCCCTGGGTCGGCCTCACCGGCCGCTGGTTCGTCGATCTGTGGAACGACGGGCGGATGTGGACCTCGACCCGCAACACCGTCCTCGTGGCGCTGGCCGTGGTCGCGATCTCGCTGCCGATCGGCACGGCCGCCGCCATCCTGATCAACAGCCTGCGCTCGCGCACCCGCTCGTTCCTCTACGGCGTGATGGTGGCACCCATCCTCACACCCGGCATCGTCATCGGCATCTCGACCCTCCTGTTCTGGAACCAGCTCAACATCCCCGCGGGCCTGCACCTCTCCACGCTGGGCCAGTGCTCGTTCATCATCTCCTACGTCATGCTCCTGGTCCTGGCCCGCCTGCAGAGCTTCGACCCGGCGCTGGAGGAGGCGGCACTCGACCTGGGCGCATCCAACCTGCAGGTGATGCGCCGCATCATCCTGCCCTACCTTTACCCGGCGATCGGCGCCGCCGCCGTCATCGCCTTCTTCCAGTCGGTCGAGAACTACAACATCACGCTGTTCACCCGCGGCACCGCCGACACGCTCACCGTCTATGTCGGCTCGAAGATCCGCACCGGCATCACGCCGACCATGAACGCGCTGGCGCTGATCCTGATCCTGCTCACCGTCCTGGGTGCCGTGCTCTACGAGATCTCGCGCCGCCGTGCCGAGCGGCAGGCCAAGCAGGAGACCGCCGAGCGCGAGGCCATGGAGCTGATCGCCGAGCGCGCGGGCGAGCTCACCGCCTGACGTTCTACCCTTCCGCGAAAAAAGCGCAGCCCGAGCATCGCTTTTTGCGATAAATCGCTTGACCGTCACTCAACCGTAATGCACTATCCCTCGCGTGTCCCGGGGGTTCCCCCCATGACACCCGACTTGAGGCGTTTCCTCCCCAACTCGCAGGCCGCGGTCTCCGCGGCCTGCTTTTTGTCGTGGCGCAGCCGTCTCGCGTGTCGCCCGATACTTGGAGCAGCCTGCCAGGGCGGTGAACGATCTCGAGCGAATGCTCTCGGCCTGGCCCAACCGCGGCGCCGGAACGTCGACGCGGGCGTCGACGGGAATGAGGCTTAACTTTCGTCAGCCGCGTGGCGCTCGCCGCCCTCGGACAGTTAACGGTCGAGGAGTTCGCGACCTTCCCGTGAGCGACAGCGTGAACGCAGACCTCGCGCTCGCACCTCAACTCGTCCCCGCATGTACGGAAACAGGGACACGCGCGAGGCGGCGGTTCATGCCCCTATCCAGTGCGCAGCGGGGGCCAGCGGTTGACGCCCGTTCTAGATCTCGCGCCCGAGCATCTTCGCAAGCTGGGCGCGCTCGGCTTCGCCGATGGCCACCTTGAGGTGCAGGCGCTCGCCGTCGTCGGTGGTCTCGAGCACTTCGCCGCGGCGGTGCAGCCAAGCCATGACCTCGCCGGCGCCGTAGTCGAGGTCGAGTTCGATCACCGCCCGGGTGACGGCGAGGCGGCGGTCGACGAGCTCAAGGAGCTGAGCGCACTCCGGTGCCGGCGATGGCGGAGACCAGGATCGCACCGGCCGGCGCCGACGGTGGCCTCGGCGGTGTCGAGCTCGTCCTGGGCCAGCAGGTCGCACTTGTTCCAGACCTCGAGCAGGCGGGCGGCGCGCTGCTCCGCGCCGATGCCGAGCTCGTCCAGGACCGATCTCGACATCGTGCTTCTGCGCGTCGCTGTCGGGGTGGCTGATGTCGCGCACATGCAGGATCAGGTCGGCCGAGAGCACCTCCTCGAGCGTGGCGCGGAAGGCGGCCACCAGCGAGGTCGGCAGGTCGGTGATGAAGCCCACCGTGTCGGACAGGATGACGTGGGCGCGCGACGGCAGCGTCAGCTCGCGCATGGTCGGATCGAGGGTGGCGAACACCTGGTCGCGCGCGTCGACGCCGGCGCCCGGTCAGGCGGTTGAACAGGGTCGACTTGCCGGCGTTGGTGTAGCCGACCAGGGCCACGACCGGATAGGGCACGCGCCGGCGCGCCTCGCGATGCAGGCCGCGGGTGCGCCGGACGCCGGCCAGCTCCTCCTTGATCCGCACGATCCGCTCGGTGATCCGGCGCCGGTCGAGCTCGAGCTGGCTCTCGCCCGGGCCGCCCAGGAAGCCGAAGCCGCCGCGCTGGCGCTCGAGATGGGTCCAGGAGCGCACCAGCCGCGAGCGCTGGTAGGTGAGCGAGGCCAGCTCGACCTGGAGCACGCCCTCGCGGGTGTGGGCGCGCTCGCCGAAGATCTCCAGGATCAGGCCGGTACGGTCGATGACCTTGGTCTTCCAGAGCCGCTCGAGGTTGCGCTGCTGCACCGGCGACAGGGCGGCGTCGACCACCACGAGCTCGGCGGGGTCGATCTCCAGCGCCTGGCCGAACTCCTTGGCCTTGCCCGAGCCGAACAGCGTGGCCGGCACCTTCTGGCGCAACGGCACGGATTCGGCACGGGTGACCTCGAGGTCGATCGCGCGCGCGAGACCGACCGCCTCGGCGAGCCTGGCCGAGGGCGTGCGAGCACCGATGCTGCCGGGCTCGTAAGGGGAGAACACCCAAGCGCGGCCGCCGCCGCGGCGGCCGCGAGGTCAGTCTCGGAAGGTGTCGACGTAGCGGATCAACCTTGTGGCTGCTGCTGCTCTTCGGCCGCCGGATCGTACAGGCGCACCGCGGCCGAGGGCATCACCGTCGACACCGCATGCTTGTAGACCAGCTGGACATGGCCGTCACGTCGCAGCAACAGGCAGAAATTGTCGAACGAGCTGATCACGCCCTGCAGCTTGACGCCGTTGATCAGGAATACCGTAACGGGAACCTTGTTTTTGCGGACGTGGTTGAGGAAGACGTCCTGCAGGTTCTGCTGCTTCTCGGTTGCCATTTTAGTTGTCCTAGTTCTTTTCTTGCACTTTATCGATATCCGACGCGGGCGACGTCAGGATATCGCACGCAGGTCCACGCGCCACGCCAATGCCCATCACCGATGGATATTGGCATGCGCCGCGGCGCATCAACAACACGGCACGCAAGTTTTCGTGGCCGTGACCGGGCTACACAACCATAAGTGGAGCTGCTTGTCACCCCGCTTTCATCAAATGGTCGCGGTAACGCCCCAACAACCGACGAGTGACCGAGCCGGGCATTCCATTGGCAACGGTGCGGCCGTCGATCGCGGTCACCGGCAGGACCAGTGACGAGGTGCTGGTCAGGAACGCCTCGCGGGCACCATACGCCTCCGCCACGGTGAAGGGGCGCTCCGCCACGGGAATCCCCTCCGCCCGCGCCAGCTCCAGCACCACCTCGCGCGTGACGCCGCCCAAGATCTCGGGGCCCAGGGCGCGCGTCACAAGCTGGCCGTCGCCGTCGACCAGATAGGCATTCGAGCCCGCGCCCTCGGTGACGCAGCCGTCCGCATCGTAGAGCCATACTTCGCGGCACCCCGCACTCGCCGCCTGCTGGCGCGCCAGGACGTTGGCCAGCAGGTTGACCGATTTGACGTCGCAGCGCTTCCAGCGCTGATCCGGCAGGGTGACAACGCCGACACCCTCTGCGAGTTCCGCTGGGTTTGGGCAGGCTGGCGCGGCGGACCGTGACGATGAGCGTGGGCGTGACGTTGCCAGGGAACAGGTGATTGCGGGGTGCGACGCCGCGATCGACCTGGAGGTAGACCAGCGCGTCGCGCAAGCCGTTGCGCCGCAGGGTCTGAGCGATGATGGCCGCGAGCGCCCGGCGGCTGGCAGGCATCGGGATGGCCAGGGCTGCCAGAGAGCGCTCCAGGCGGCTCAGGTGGCGCTCGAGATCGCACACGCGGCCGTCCAGGCACTTGATCACCTCGTAGACGCCGTCGGCGAACTGCAGGCCGCGGTCCTCGACGCGGACCGCAGGGGCGCCGATCGGCCGATAGCGGCCGTCGACATAGGCGATGCGAGTCATGTCAGCGTCTCGAGGTGGTGGCCCCGGTGTATCCGGGATCAATCGTCGCCATGCAGGCCCAGTGTCTTCAGCTTGCGGTGCAGGGCGGAGCGCTCCATGCCGACGAAGTTGGCGGTGCGCGAGATGTTGCCGCCGAAGCGCTGCAGCTGGGCCTGCAGGTAGGCACGCTCGAAATGCTCGCGTGCTTCGCGGAGCGGCATCGAGACCAGCTCGCCGTTGGCGTTGGGGTCCATGCCCGAGGTCGCGGCGTTGGTGAGCTCCGGCGGCAGGCCCTCCATGGTGACGGGGCTGCCGGGCTCGCCCGGCGCCATGATCAGCATCCACTCGACCGCGTTGCGCAGCTGGCGCACGTCGCCGGCCCAGTCGGTGGTCTGCATCACCGCCATGGCGTCGTCGCTGATCGGGCGCGGCGCCAGGCCGGAATGGCGGGCGGCGGCGAGCATGAAGTGGCGGGCGAGTTCCGGGATGTCGATCCGCCGCTCGGCCAGGGCCGGCATGACCAGCGGCACCACGTTCAGGCGGTAGTAGAGGTCCTCGCGGAACTTGCCGCTGGCCATCTCGCCCTTGAGGTCGCGGTTGGTCGAAGCGATGACGCGCACGTCGACCTCGATCCGGGCGTCGCTGCCCAGCCGCGAGAAGCGCTGCTCCTGCAGCACGCGCAGGATCTTGCCCTGCGATTCCAGGGGCATGTCGGCCACCTGGTCGATCAGCAGGGTGCCGCCGTCGGCGCGCTCGAGCAGGCCGATGATGCGCGGCTGCTCGGCGCCCTGCCAGCCGGGCTCGGCGCCGAACAGCTCGATGTCCACCCGCTCGGGTGCCAGGGCCGAGGCGTTCAGGACCACGAACGGCCCACTGGCGCGCCGCGATTTGGCGTGGATCAGCCGCGCCGCCACGTCCTTGCCCGACCCCGGCGGCCCGCTGATCATGATCCGCGAGCCCGTGGGCGCCACGCGCTCGATCGCCTGGCGCACCCGGATCATCGCCGGCGCGTTGCCGATCAGCTCGGTTTCGTCGAAAGCCAGATGGCGCAGCTCCATGACCTCGCGGCGCAGCTGGCTCGCCTCCATGGCGCGCTGGATCGCGTGCAGCAGCCGGTCGGACTTGAACGGCTTCTCGATGAAGTCGTAGGCACCCTTCTTGATCGCCGCGACCGCGGTCTCGATCGTGCCATGGCCACTGAACATGATCACGGGCATCTCGGGGTGGAGCGCCTTGATCCGCTCCAGGATCTGCACCCCGTCGAGGGCACTGCCCTCGAGCCAGATGTCGAGCAGCACCAAGCCGGGCGGCCGGCGCTCGATGTCGCGCAGGGCCTCGTCGCTGTTGGCGGCACCACGCGGGCGATAGCCCTCGTCCTCCAGCACGGCACCCACCACCTCGCGGATGGCCGCCTCGTCGTCGACGATCAGTACGTCTTTGCTCATCTGTTTGGCCGTGTTCCCGCGCTGTTGGGACCAGAGGGGACGTAGGCCACCGGCGGCGCTTGCCGCGTCGGGCCGCGATCACTGCCCGCGGACGGGGAAGCTGAGCCGCACCAGGGCGCCGCCTGCCTCGCCGGCGAGCAGCTCGACCGTACCGCCGTGTTCCTCCATGATCTTCTTGACGATGGCAAGGCCCAAGCCGGTGCCCTTGGCCCGGGTGGTGACATAGGGCTCGAACAGGCGCTCGCCGTCCGCCGGGAATCCCTGACCATTGTCCTCGACCTCGATCTGCAACACCCTGTCGGCCCACCGCAGCCGGATCGCTATCTCCCACGGCAGCGGGCGCTGTCCTTCTGACAACGCGTTGATGCTGTTTTGCAACAGGTTCGTGAGTGCCTGCGACACTTTTTGGCCATCGCAGACCAACGGGACCGGCCCCGGCGGCGATTCCACCAGGAACCTGATCTTCGGCCAGGCCGATTGCTGCAACACCACGGCGTCGCGCACCACCATGGCGACGTCCTCCTCGCGCAGCACGGCAGCCGGCATCCGGGCGAAGGCGGAGAACTCGTTGATCAGCCGGCCGATGGTGTCCACCTGCCGAATGATGGTGGCGATCGAGGCGGCGAAGGATTCCCGCCCCTCGTGGATCTGGGCCGAGTACTTCCGCTCCAGCCGCTCCGCCGACAGGCGGATCGGGGTCAGGGGGTTCTTGACCTCGTGCGCGATCCGCCGTGCCACCTCGGCCCAGGCCGACTGCCGCTGGGCAGACAGGAGCACGGTGATGTCGTCGAAGGTGACGATGTAGCCCAAGGTGCGGCCAGCGTCACGCTGGGGGACAACCCGCACCAGGAGGGTGCGCTGGCGCTTGCCACGAAACAGGGTGAGCTGACGCTCGACCACCTCGTCGGGGTGGAGGTCGGCCGCGTCCAGCAATTCCGCCACGCCCGGCAGGACGTCATCGATCGATCGCCCCGCCAGCCCACGATCGGCCTCGTCGAGCAGGTCCTGGGCGGCACGGTTGGGCAGGACGATGCGGCGGCCGGCGTCGGTGCCGATCACGCCGGCGCTGACCCCTGCCAGCACGGTCTCGGTGAACCGGCTGCGCTCGTCGAGCTGCTGATTGGCCTGGATCAGCTCGCGGCGCTGACCGTCGAGCTGCGCGGTCATGCGGTTGAAGGCGCGGCTGAGCAGGACGAACTCGTCGGTGTCCGGCCCCTCCTCGGGCACGCGGGCCAGCAGGTCGCCGCTGCGCACCCGGTCGGCGGCGGTGATCAGCCGGCTGATCGGCGCCACCAGCTGATTGGCGAGGGCCAGGCCGATCCAGACCGAGGCGAACAGGAGCAGGAGGGCCACGATCATGAAGATCAGCGCGGAGGTGATCTGGATGCCCGAGCGCTCGCGCTGCATGCGCTGGTACTCGGCCACCATGGTCTGGGTGTTCTCCATGAAGCCCAGCACCTTGGCGTCGACGAAGCGGCCGACGAACAGATAGGCGTCGCCGAAGCCGTCCAGCCGGACCAGCGCGCGGACCCGGTCCTCGGTGTCGCTGGTGAGCTCGACCACCTCGCCGGCAAAGGCCTTCTCCAGCGCATCGGCCGGGATCTGCTCGGCCTCCATGCTGAAGGAGAGGCCGGTACGGGCGAGGACGCGGCCCGAGCCATCGAACACCACGGCCTCGGTCAGCGCGCGCAGGGCCGCCTGGGCGTCGACCACCTGGCGCAGCCGCGCCTCGCTGAAGTCCAGGCTGGCACTCTCGCGGTTGAGGTCGGCCGCCATCGCCAAGGCGTCGGCGCGGATGTTCTCCTTGTGCTCCTGCAGATAGGCCTGGGCGACGGCCAGAGAGTTGTCGAGCGCGTTCTTGACCCGCTCGCTGAACCAGTTCTCCAGGCCCGTGCTCAAGAAGAACACGGAGAAGATGACCACGATGATGGCCGGCGTCACCGCGACGCCGCTGAACAGGAGGACGAGCCGGGTGTGCAGCCGCGAGCCGGCCGAGCCCTGGCGCAGCTGCATGACCAGCTGCACAAGGCGGCGGGCGATCACCACGCCCAGCAGCAGCAGCAGGATCAGGTCGAGGTTGAGCAGGACCAGGACGGTGCCGACGTCCGGGCCATAGGGCGGCGAGCGCGAGATCAGCCAATAGGTGGCGAGGCCGGCGGCGATGGCGCTGACGGTCAGGACCAGCGCCAAGCGGCGTTCCAGGTCGACGCGACGCAGCCGCTGCCACAGGGTCGCGCCGATCGTGGGCTCGCTCGGCAGGGTTGCGCGCAAGGAGAGAATCCAGTCGGGCAATCAGCCGCGCATCATGGCGCCCGGCTGACGTGGATGTCCAGATCGCGGATCTTCTTGCGCAGCGTGTTGCGGTTGAGGCCCAGGACGTCGGCGGCCTTGAGCTGGTTGCCGCGGGTGGCCACCAGCGCGCGCGCGATCAGCGGCCGCTCGACCTCGCGGATCAGCCGGTCGTAGACGCCGGCCGGCGGCAGCGCGCCGTCGTGGGCGCGGAAATAGCGGTCGATGTGGCGCTCGATGGCGTGGCCGAGATTGTCGTCGGCGGGCGCGGCATCAGTGGCCAGCGCCGGGGTACGGGCCTGCTCGAGCTCGAGCGTGATCACGTCCTCGCCGATCGTTTCCTCGTTGTAGAGGACGGCCAGGCGACGAACGAGGTTCTCCAGCTCGCGGACGTTGCCGGGCCAGGCGTTGGACTTGAGCCGGACCATGGCCTCGGGCGTCAGGGTCTTCAGCGGCAGGCCGTCGGCCTGCGCCTTGACCAGGAAGTGCTGGGCCAGGGCCGGGATGTCGTCGACCCGCTCGCGCAGCGGCGGCAGGCGCAGGGGCACGACGTTGAGCCGGTAGAACAGGTCCTCGCGGAACAGCCCCTGCCCCACCATCAGCCGCAGGTCGCGATGGCTGGCGGCGACGATGCGGACATTGGTGCGGACCGGGTGGTGGCCACCGACGGGCACGAACTCGCCCTGCTGCAGCACGCGCAGGAGCCGCGTCTGCGCCTCGAGCGGCATGTCGCCGATCTCGTCCAGGAACAGGGTGCCGCCCTCGGCCTGCTCGAACCGGCCGACGCGGCGCGCATTGGCGCCGGTGAACGAGCCCTTCTCGTGGCCGAACAGCTCGCTCTCGATCAGCTCGCGCGGGATGGCGGCCATGTTCACCGCGACGAACGGGCCGCCCTTGCGCTTGCCGAAATCGTGCAGCGCCTGCGCCACCAGCTCCTTGCCCGTGCCGGATTCGCCGGCGATCAGCACGGTCAGGTCGGTGTTCATCAGCCGTGCGATGACCCGGTAGATCTCCTGCATCGCGGGTGAGCGGCCGATGATCGGCAGCTGCTCCTCGGGCAGGCCGTGCTCGCCCGCCGCCTGCGCCACGCTGCGGCGGCTGGAGAGCGAGCGCTGCACGGCGGCAACGAGGTTGCCGATGTCGAACGGCTTGGGCAGGTACTCGAAGGCACCGCGCTCGGCCGCCCGGACCGCCGTCAGCAGCGTGTTCTGCGCGCTCATGACGATGACCGGCAGGTCGGGCCGCAGCGTGCGGATGCGGGGCAGCAGGTCGAGGGTGTTCTCGTCGGGCAGTGCGACGTCGGTGATCACGACGTCGCCGTCGCCGGCGGCGATCCAGCGCCACAAGGCGGCCGCCACGCTGGTCGCCTGCACGTCGTAGCCCTGGCGCGACAGGGCGCGGCTGACCACCGTGCGGATGGCGGCATCGTCCTCGGCCAGCAGAACCTTCTCGCCGCTCATGCCACTTCCCGATGCTGCACCGGCTCCTGCTGCTGCCGTGCCGGCGGGCAGCCGGACCCGGAACGTGGCGCCGGGCTCGCCCGGCAGGTAGGAGACGACGCCACGATGGTCGGCGAGGATCTTGGCGACCAGGGACAGGCCGAGCCCGCTGCCGCTGCGCTTGCTGCTGATGAACGGCTCGAACAGATGCTCGATCATGTCCGAGGAGACGCCCGGGCCGTTGTCGCGCACCTCGACCATGATCGGCAGCTCCAGCCGGTCACGGCTGTTGTGCACCGCCACGCGCAGCCCGTGCTGGTACTGGGTCGCCAGGGTGATCGTGCCGCCTGCCGCCGGGGTGGCCTCGGCCGCGTTCTTGACCAGGTTCAAGAACACCTGCACCAGCCGGTCGCGATCACCCTCGACCTCGGGCAGCGAGGGGTCGTAGAGCTCGACGAAGCGATGGTGGCGGGCGAAGCCGGCGGCGGCGATGCGGCGGACATGCTCGAGCACCTGATGGATGTTGACCGAGCCCCGCTCGACCGGCGCCGTGTCGCCGAACTCCTCCATCCGCTCGACCAGGGCGCAGATGCGGTCGGTCTCGTCGCAGATCAGCTGGATCAGCTGCTTGTCCTCCTCGCCGACGGCCGGCTCGAGGAGCTGGGCGGCGCCGCGGATGCCGGAGAGCGGGTTCTTGACCTCGTGCGCCAGGGTGGCGGCAAGCCCGGCGACCGAGCGGGTCGAGCGCCGGTGCGCGATCTGCTGGTCGAGCCGGCGCGCCACCGAGCAGGGGTGCAGCACCACCAGCACGTTCTCCGGCAGCTCGGGCACCGGGCAGACATGGCAGTCGACGCCGACCACCTCGCCGCGCGCCAGCGCCAGCTCGATGCCGTAGTCGGAGATCGTGCTGCCGCCTGCCTGTACCTGTCGCACCAGAGCCAGTATCGTCGCGTGCGAGGCCACGAACTCCGAGCAGCTTGCGGCCGGCCAGCGTGTTCCAGCTGGCGCCCAGAAGCTGCTCGGCGGCGGGGTTGGCGAAGCTGAAGCACAAGCGCTCGTCGACCGAGAAGACGGCGCTGGGAATGCTCTGCAGCAGGACGTTCGGGTCGAAGGCCCATCGTCGCTCGCGGCCGAGTGGGGTGGATCGGGTGGAGGAACGCATCGGTTCGCCCTGTGCTGATATGGTAGGCACCTCGCTTGCTCGTGCCTAACTTTGCGGCAGACCCTATATCCCAGACCAGGGTGAGGCAAGCCGGACGGGCGGTGGGCGATGTCGACATGGGCAGAAATCCGGGCGGCCGATAGCCGCAGTGGAGCGTGGCAGGGATGCAGACCGTCGCCTTGATCGTCGCGGCCGGCAGAGGTGAGCGGTTCGGCGCCGCCCTGCCCAAGCAATATGCTTGCCTCGGCGGGATCGCGGTGCTGCGTCGTTCAATCCTGGCGTTTGCCGACCATCCCGGCATCGATGCGGTCCGCGTGGTCATCGGTGCCGGCGACGCGGCGCTCTACGGCGAGGCGAGCGACAGGTCTCGAGCTGCTGCCGCCCGTGATCGGCGGCGAGACGCGGCAGGCCACCGTGCGCGCCGGGCTGGAGAGCCTGGTCGAGCTGGCGCCGGAGCGGGTGCTCGTCCACGACGCCGCCCGGCCGCTGGTGTCGGCCGCCGTGATCGACCGGGTGCTCGGTGCGCTGGACCACTATCCCGCCGCCCTGCCGGTGCTGCCGGTCGTCGACACGCTCAAGCGGGTGGACGACACGGCCGTGCTCGGCGAGACCGACCGCGACGGCCTCGCCCGGGCGCAGACGCCGCAGGGCTTCCGCTTCGCCGAGATCCTGGCGGCGCACCGTGCGGCCGAGCATTCGGGCTATACCGACGACACGGCGATCGCCGCCGCCGCCGGCCTGCGAGTAGCCTGGGTCGCCGGCGAGGAGAGGAACCTGAAGCTGACTCTGCCCGAGGATCTGAGCCGTGGCCGAGCGGCTTCTGGGCACGACCACGCGCTGGCGCACCGGCCTCGGCTTCGACGTGCATGCCTTCGCGCCGGACCGACCGCTCGTCCTGTGCGGGGTCACGGTGCCGCACGAGCTGGGGCTCGCCGGCCATTCCGACGCCGACGTCGCCTTCCATGCGATCACCGACGCGATCCTGGGCACGATCGGCGCCGGCGACATCGGCAGCGCATTTCCCGCCCAGCGACCCGCAATGGCGCGACGCGGATTCCGCCCGGTTCCTGCGCCATGCCGCCGGCCTGCTGGCCGAGCGGCGACGGGCGGATCGAGAACGTCGACCTGGTGATCGTCTGCGAGCGGCCGAAGATCGGGCCGCACCGGGCGGCCATGGTGGCGCGCACTGGCCGAGGTACTGGGGCTGGCGCAGGACCAGGTCAGCATCAAGGCCACCACCAGCGAGCGCCTGGGCTTCACCGGCCGCGGCGAGGGCATCGCCGCCCAGGCCGTGGTCAGCGTGGCGCTGGAGGGCTGAGGACTTGAGCGTGTTTCCCGCCGAGCTGCACCCGGCTGGCCGAGGTACTCCTGGC
Source organism: uncultured Acidobacteriota bacterium (assembly GCA_963820855.1). Lineage (GTDB taxonomy): Bacteria > Acidobacteriota > Vicinamibacteria > Marinacidobacterales > SMYC01 > DAISKN01. Next base: position 241,410 of record CAWGBY010000020.1, on the reverse strand, counting down.
CGAGGGGCTGCGGACCGGTGTGCGGCTGGCCACGGCCGAGTCCTGCACCGGCGGGCTGATCGCCGGCTGCCTGACCGAGATCGCCGGCTCCTCCGCGGTCGTCGATCGCGGCTACGTGGTCTACGACAACCGGGCCAAGGTCGAGATGCTGGGCGTGCGCGAGGAGACGCTGGCCGCGCACGGTGCGGTCAGCGAGGAGACGGCGCGCGAGATGGTGGCGGGTGCCATCGCCCGGTCGGGCTGCGACCTCGCCGTGGCGGTGACCGGCATCGCCGGGCCGGGCGGCGGTAGCGAGGCCAAGCCGGTGGGGCTGGTGCACGTCGCCGCTGGGCGCCGCGGCGGCACGGTGCTGCACCAGCGCCACCTGTTCCCGGGCGATCGGTCGGCAGATCCGCCTGGCGACGGTCGAGGCGGCGCTGTCCCTGGCGCTGGCGGCGCTGGAGCTGGTCGAGGAGCCGAGATGAGCCGGACGAACGAGCTGGGCCAGCCGATCGGCGAGCCGGTGACCGGGTGGTCGGCCAGGCCGCGGCCGGGACGTGAGCCGATGGTGGGCCGGTTCTGCCGCTGGAGGCGCTCGACCCCGCCCGGCACGGGGCCGACGCTGTTCGAGGCCAACGCGCCGCGACGCGGCGGGCGGGATGTGGACCTACATGGCCTACGGCCCGTTCGCGCGGCTCGAGGACTATCTCGGCCTGGGCCGAGCGGATGGCGCCGGGCGAGGACCCGCTGTTCCACGCCATCGTCGACCAGGCAGACCGGCAAGGCGGTGGGCGTTGCCGCCTACCTGCGGATCGAGCCCGCGGTCGGCGTGATCGAGGTCGGCCACATCGCCTACTCGCCGCTCCTGCAGCGCACGCCGGCCGCGACCGAGGCCATGTACCTGCTGATGCGCCGCGTGTTCGACGAGCTGGGCTACCGGCGCTACGAGTGGAAGTGCGACGCGCTCAACGCCCCGTCGCGCGCGGCGGCCGACCGACTGGGCTTCCGCTTCGAGGGCATCTTCCGGCAGGCCACGCTCTACAAGGGGCGCAACCGGGACACCGCCTGGTACTCGGTCATCGACAGCGAATGGCCGGCGCGGCGGGCGGCGTTCGAGGCGTGGCTCGACCCGGCGAACTTCGACCGCACGCGGGCGGCCAGATCGGCCCGCTGGCACGGGCTGACAGCGAGGAAGACGCATGACACAAGTGATGTTCATCGAGCTCGGCATGGGCGTCGACCTGCAGGGTCAGGACGCGACCAAGGCCGCGACCCGCGCCGTGCGCGACGCGATCGGCCGCAACTACCTGCCGGGCGTCCGCCGGCATGCTGGAGGACGTCGGGTGGCCGCATGCTGGTGCATGTCCGGCTGGGCGTGCCAGCGGAGGCGGCGCCAGCCGGACCTGGCGGCGGTCAAGGCGATCGCTGCCCTATGGCGAGGTCACCGTCGAGGTGGTGCCGGGCGGCATGCTGGTGCCCGAACGGTCTCGACGACGGCGGGCGGATCTGCGTGGTCAACGCCGCGGTCGAGGTCGCTGTCGACCGACATAGTCAGTGCCCGCCGCCTGCCGGCCATCTGCGGCCGCTTGATCAGCATCGTGGCGCAGGCCATGGCCAGGAACATGGCGGTGAGGATCAGGAACACGTCGGCGAAGGACATCACCAGGGCCTGGGTGCGGACCGTGGCGGCCAGCGCCTTCAAGGCGGCGTCGCCGGCATCGGAGCCCAGCCGCTGCAGACTCTCCTTCGAGGTCGTCCAGCCGCTCCAGGGCGGCGTCGCCGGCCCAGGTGACCTTCTCGTGCAGGCGCTGCAGGTGCAGGTCCATGCGGTTGTTCAGCACCGTGTTGATCAGCGCCAGGCCGATCGCGCCGCCCAGGTTGCGGGTGAGGTTGAACAGGCCCGACGCGTTCTTGAGCCGGTCGGGCGTCAGCGTGCCGAGCGCGATGTTGTTGATCGTCACCATGCACAGCATCAGCGAGACGCCGCGCAGGATCTGCGGCCAGAGCAGCTCGTCAGAAATCCCAGTCCTTGGTCAGCCCGGTGACGATCCAGGTGCCGGCGGCGAAGCCGACGAAGCCCATGGCCAGCATCACCCGGGGTCGAGCACGCGCACCAGCCGGCCGGCGACGGGCGCCATGAAGAACATGCACAGGCCGGTGACGAACATGGTCTCGCCGATCATCAGCGCCGAGTAGCCGCGCACGCGGGCGAGATAGACCGGGTAGAGGTAGGTGAGGCCGTACAGGCCCACGCCCATGATCAGGCTGAAGGCGCAGCCGGCGGCGAAATTGCGGTCGGAGAAGGCGCGCAGGTCGACGATCGGCTCCTTGGCGTTGAAGACGCGCCAGAAGAACGCCGATCGCCGACAGGCCGCCGACGATGGCGAGGGTCAGGATCAGGTCGTCCGAAACCAGTCGTCGCCGGGCCTTCCTCGAGCACATATTCGAGCGAGCCCAGCATCACCGCCATGAAGGCGAGGCCGGCCCAGTCGAAGTGCTTGAACAGGCCGAAGATCGGGCTCGTCGAAGTCGATCATCAGCCAGGCGGCGACGGTGACCGGATGCCCGGGCACGACGTTGACCAGGAACAGCCAGTGCCAGGAGAACAGGTCGGTGAGGTAGCCGCCGATGGTCGGGCCGATGGTGGGCGCCAGCGTGGCGACCAGGCCGATCACCGGCGAGATCAGCGCCTGCCGGCCGCGGAAGATCGAGTAGGCCGAGGCGAACACGGTGGGGATCATGCCGCCGCCGATGAAGCCCTGCAGCGCGCGGTAGACGATCATCTGCTCGATCGAGGTCGCCGTGGCGCAGAGCAGGCTCATCAGCGTGAAGCCGCCGGCCGAGATGGTGAACATCCACCGCGTCGAGAGCACGCGCGAGAGCATGCCCGAGAGCGGGATCATGATCACCTCGGCGATCAGGTAGCTGGTCTGGACCCAGGAGATCTCGTCGACGGCGATCCGCGCGTCGCTGCCCAGGACTTTGCGGTAAAAGTACGCCGCCGAGAGGCCCGAAATCCCTCCGCCGACGACCACGAGGTCGTAGCTCTCGCCGGTGTCGGCGCCGTCGTCCCAGACCTTCCCATCGCGCATCGAATGGGCCACCTCCCAGGAACCGTCGTGGCTCCCGCGGAGACCCGTCATCGCCGGCGGGTAGTGGTCCGGGGCGAGGAGCCCCATGGCCCGCGCCACGGAGCTCGTGAGTAGGCTCCCTCCTACCGTCACGCCGACCCCATTCAGGAAATCCCGGCGAGTGATGGAGCGGTCCATTCCAAGGTTGCGATCGCGCCGATTCATAGAAGAGCCTCCCGGGTCCCGTTGATCGTATCACACGCTTTTTCTGGCTCCCGGCATCCTCGGATGCTATGATGTTTCTTTCGACAAATCGTTGAGAGGCTACGTTTTTTAAGATGCAAGCGCCCCGCTCGGCACGCCCTTCGACCATTTCCTCTCCATCCGCCGCGACGTTTCAAAAATCATTGGACCCGCCGTCTCGCGACGGCCGATCAAGGAGGCTGACGCTGACCTCTTCCCCCAAGACCGTATTCCTCGTCGCTCTCCTCGCCGCTTCCGGTTGCAAGCTCGAAGAATCCAGCGCTTCCTCTCGGAAGCTCCAGTTTCGGAAACGTCCCTGGCTCTAGCCTCGGGACCGGCAACTCCTCGACTCCGCCCCCCACGGGCGGCTCGATGGTGAACGGACTCACGGCTCCGAGCATCGTGAATCCCCTTCCCGGCACGAGCGTCGAGCCGAGTCCGACGCTCACGGTGCGAAACGTGTCGTCCGCGGATTCGGCCAGGCCGACCTATGACGTTTCAGGTCGGCCTCGACGACGGATTCCGAACGATGGCCGCGGAGACCACGGGTCAGTCCGAGGGATCCGGCGGACAGACTTCGTGGCGCGTCACCGCCGATCTTTCGAATGGCCGCTACTATTGGCGGGCTCGCGCCGTCGGAGCGGCTCGGCCCGGGACCGTATTCGCCGATTTCCGACTTCTTCATCGGAGGAGGCAACAACCCTACGACTCCGCCACCGACGGGCTCGGGGGAGCTCTTCGATCCACTGACCAACGGACGTTCCGTCGGCGAAGTGCACGGCGGACGATTCAACTCGCGTCGGGCTGGATGGTGACGAGCCGCGGGGATTTCATCCGCTACGTCGTCCCTACCATCACCTCGGGGTTCGTCGAGTGGGAGAATCTCGGGCTTACCCGGACCAACCCCGCGCCCGACCTCTACACCCTGTTCGGAATGTGGGATCCCTCGAAGGGCCCCTATCGCGAGAATCCCTTCCGGGTGCACGTTCGCAAGCTGGACACCCAGGGCCATAACTCGCCTTACGTCCGGCTCCGGTGGATCTCGGGCGGACAGGAGCACAACGAGGGATTCGATTTCCTCGCCTGGAACCCCGGCCAGGCCTATCGCTGGCGCGTAGAGTGGGGGCCGGGTGGAGGCGGAAACGAAGCGCGGGTCCTTCTCGACGGCCGTGTCGTGATCCGAACGGGCTACGGGCCTTCGTACCAGCCGGCGGATCACTGGATCGAGATGGGTGTCGAGGAGCGCGCCGAATCGATTCCGGGCGTGGTCTATCGCAACGTGAGCATCGGCCGCCGCTAGGGCCCGGGCAGGCTGCCCTAGTAAGTTAAAGACTCGCGACGAGCTTTTTCGGAGCGATGGCTCGATAGCTCTCCTCGATCCACTCCCTCAGGAGGTCGAGCGGAGGCTTCTTGCCTTTGGGAAAGCTCGCCGTCACCCAGCCGCTCTTGCCGAGACCGTAGCCGGTCGGCTGCGCGAACGGGAGCGTGAGGGCCACTCCCCGCGATTCGGGAAGCTTCACCGACAGGCTGAGGCCTGATTCGTCGACCGCGAGGAAGAGGAAGGTTTTCTTCTTCACCTTGAACGCGCGGTGGTCCCACGGAAACTCTTCCACGGTTTCCGGAAAGCCGAGCGCGAACTTTCTGAGGGCGGCTTCGTCACGGTTGGTCGGAGCTTTGAGAGTCATGGGCTTTTCGAATCGAACCAGCGCAGCCAGTCTTTCAGCGATTTGAGCTTATTCCGGTTCAGCCGATAAACCCGGCTCCGCCCCTTCTTTTCGTGCGCGAGAAGCCCGGCCCGCTCCAGCACCCGCAGATGGCGGCTCACCGTCGGCCAGGCGCAGGAGAACCGCTCGGCAATCTCGCCCGCGGTCATCTCGCCGCCCCGGAAGCGCACGACCAGCAGGATGTGCCGGCGCGATTCGTGGGCGAGCGCCGAGAACACCTCGTCGATCTCGGCGAGCTTCTGCGCTTCTTTATTCAATCGCTCTTTCGAGCTCGATGAACTCCATCTGCTCGGCGAGCGCGCCCATGGGCTCCCAGATCGACATCACCTGAGGCGACCGATGGGCGACGATCGGAGGCTTCTCCGTCTTTCCATTCGAAGAGCTCGACGAAGCGACTCTTGCCGTCCTTGCTGGCTCCCCGGAACCACCGCGCGGGTTTCGGGGACGCCAGACCGGCGTCACGGAGAGTGGGCCAATGCTTCTCGAGAAGGGACTCGAACTCGGCGTCCTTCCCTTCGCGGATCCGGTAGATGCAGAGCATACGAACGGGTGATTCCGGCATCGATCCTCCTGCTCGGAATAATTAGCGGATTAGCTAATTAAAGTCAAGCGTCTCGTCGAGGTCGATGCGGCGCACGTCCTCGCCCCATTCGGCCGGTACCTCGAGGACGAAGGCGGTCTCGGGGAGCTCGCGGTTGACTTGGGTTCCATCGGGATGGACGGTCACCACGAGAGTGTAGTCATCGTACGGCCTCTCGATCCGCACCCGGGCGGGGAGGGAAGGGGCGCCGTCCGTCGATGGCGGGAGCCAACCCTCGTAGCGGACGTCGCTCACCAGGTCGCCCTGCGCGTCGAAGATCCGCTGCCGGACGAGAGCGATCGCATCCATCCGATCGAACCAGAACTGCGCGTGGGGCGACGCGGCGCCCGTACGGATGGCGTTCAAGACGTAGTAGCTCTTCTTGACCTGTGCGTTCTTTCGAGCGCCCGGGCGAAGGTCGCGCTCGACGATCTGCTCTTCGTGCACGAACGCACGGGACTCCGCATCGATGACGGCGGGGAGGAACGCGCCGGTGAAGTGCTGCGGACGGATGTTCAAGAGAGGGCCTGCCTTCCCGAGCTTCGGGTCCGCTTCCAGCTTCGCCGTCTCCTCCCGGTAGGAAACCTCGTTCGAGCCCATGATGAGCGCGCGATATTCCGGCGGATGAATGAGGAGCTGAAATCGTTGCCCGTCGGACGCCATCTCCGCGATGTCCGCGCTCAGAACCGGCGCCTGGATATTGAGGCGTATCGAGCTCGGACGGCTCAAAATGAGCCGGCCATTCGCGGTGCGATACTGCCGGGCGCGTCCCTTTTCCGTCTCCTCGACCGTCTCGAACTGCAGGTCGACGCGCAGGACCAGGGAGTGAATCTCCTCGAACGCGTTCACCTTGGCCACGAGATCGTCGAGCGTCGAAGTCGCGGTAGGGCGGGAGAAACGGCACCACCTCGACCCCGCGCGAAAGACAGCTCGAGAGAAACGCTCCCAGAACGGAAGCGACGATGAGGGACGATCGCATGATCGCTCCATCCTACTACGCGTAACAAAAATGCTTGCAGATAGACCGGGCCCGGAGGGCCCGATCCCCCGAGCGTGAGCGAGGGGCGAGCGCGCGAGAGCGCGCTCGCGACTAACGAAGAATATCGAACTGGTGGGTGTACTTGACGATGAAGCTCCGGTTCTGGGGACCGATGAGCAGGTCTCCCAGCCCTTCCGTGTCGTTGTAAACGATGAAGAGACCCGTTCCCGCGGTGTTGAGCCAGCTGAAGCGGATGTTCGACGACCACAAGTCGGCCCGGTCGTTGTACTGAACGAGAGCCTGAAGGTAGATCAGAGGCGTGAAGTTGTAGCTGACCTTGAACTGCCCGAGGTTGGTGGTGAAGCTTCCCTCCAGCAGGTCGATGTCGTTGTAGAACCAGGAGAGCGAGGTGATCACCTTCGACTGGTAGCGGATGTTGACCGTGTTCTCGTATCCGCGGCGGTCGCCGGAGAGGAACCCGCCGTAGTCGATTCCGCCCTCGTAGGAGATGGGCCGCGCGAGGTTGGTATTCCATCGCCAGGCCGCCGCCCAGTTCGCGTAGGAGCCGGGAGCGACGATGACGCCGGGGTAAATCTCGAATGGCTCCGTGAGGCCTTCCACCGTATGGTTGAACGCGGGACTGAAGAACGCGCCGTTCTCGAAATCCACGTGGCTGTCGACGTGGATGTTCTCGCTCTCCTTGAACCCCTCGAAGTCCCAGAACCCGGTGTAGGTGACGTGAGGTCGAAGCTCGCGAAGCCATGCGATGTCGTTCCGGATGTTGAGGAAAAAGCCCGTCTCGAAACTGCGATAATCGTCGCGGGTCAGGAACCCCACCTCTGGATTGAAGTCGTCTCCGACCTCGCTGACCGCGAGCCAGACCCGCCCTTGACGCTTCTGGTATTCGCCTCTCAGGTTCATCGCGTGCTCGCGACCTTCGAGACCGGGTGTATCGGTGCGCGCGGCGTAGCCGCTGAGCGTGAACGGCTCGCCGATCCCGAGCTTTCCATCGACGCCGTACGTGCGGTTCCAGTCGCCGTCGGAAGCAAGGTCACCCGTGGCGAGCCGGTTCACGAAGAGGGCGCCGACGCTCGAGCGGTTCGGAAACTCCCGGCTCACGCTCGCGACGGTGTAGTTGTTGGCGGGCGCGACACCGAGGACTTCCTCCGTCTGCATGTTGAGGACACCGAGGTTGTACTGCCCGGTCTTTCCGCTCAGGCGCGCTCCCCCGAGGATGGGAACGATGGACCCCGTCGAGCTGATGCCGATGCGCCGGCTGAAGAAGAGCTCCACTTCCTGGTTCTCACCCATGGCGAAGTTGCCCGCGTTCTCGAGGAAGAAAGGGCGCTTCTCGGGGAAGAACAGGTTGAACCGCGTCAAGTTGATCTGCTGCTCGTCCACCTCGACCTGGGCGAAGTCCGTGTTGTAGGTGAGATCGAGATTCAGGCTCGGGGACACGCCGAACTTCGCATCGACACCGACGTCGCCGTCCAGGTCGGTTTCGTCGGAGGTGACGTAATCGCGCGTCGACGAGCCCAAGACGTAGGGGGTGACCTTGAAGTTTCGAGGGGTCTCGAGCTCGAGCCCACGAAGCTCGCCCGCGGACGAGAGCCGATTGAGGCTGTAGATCCGGGAGACGGGAGACCAGTAGGTCTCTTCGCGCTTGCGTCGAACGTTTCGCTGAAAGTTCAGGCCCCAGGTCTGAGGCTTCGCCGATTCGTAGCGAAGCGTGCGGAGGGGAATGGCGAACTCGGCCGACCATCCGAAGTCCCCCACATGGCTCCGTACGACGAAGCTCGCGTCCCAGTTCAGGTTGAACCCACCGCCCGCGCCGGACTGCGAGCGGCCGGATCCGGGACCGGTGTTGCCTCCACCTTCTCCCTCGTTCGTCACCTGGCCGTCGTACTCGATTCCGGCCGGGTTGGTGCCGAAGACGAAACCGTTCTGGCGATCCAGGTACGTGTCGAAAATCACCCGAAACGAGTCGGTGTCGTCGAGGCTCGAGTCGCGCCGGGAGTCGGTGATGATGATTCCTCCCGGATCGGTGTCGTGGCAGATGACTCCGAGATAGAGGTGGGTCTTGTCGTAGAGAAGGCGGACCTCGGTCCTCTCCGTCGCGGGCTCGCCTTCGTACGGCTCGGCCTGAACGAAATCGGTAATGACCTGGGCCGATGCCCATGCCGAATCGTCCACGATGCCGTCGAGGACCGGCACCTCCACCGCCTCCGCTGCCTCCGCGACCCGTGTCGTGGTCGTCGGTGGCGACGCTTTCGTCGCCCAGGCGAACGACAGAACGATAGCGAGGGACAGGCGCGCGGCAGGAAGCATGGCCGCCAATCTAGACAGCGGGCGTCGGCGGCCGCAACTCCTTCAATGCGGGCCCCCCTTGTCGAGGAGCCGCGCCGCCTCCTTGGCGAAATAGGTGAGGATCATGTCGGCGCCGGCCCGTTTGATGGCGGTCAGACACTCGAGGATCGCGCGGTCCCGGTCGATCCACCCTCGGTCGGAGGCGGCCACGATCATCCCGTACTCTCCCGAGACGTTGTACGCCGCGACGGGAACGTCGAACGTCTCCCTCACGCGGGTGATGACGTCGAGATAGGCGAGGGCGGGTTTCACCATCACGATGTCCGCCCCCTCCTCGATGTCGAGAGCGATCTCCTTCAGCGCCTCGCGCGAGTTCGCCGGGTCCATCTGGTAGGTCTTCTTGTCGCCTTTGCGGGGGGCGGAGTCGAGGGCGCCCCGAAAGGGACCGTAGAAGCACGAGGCGTACTTCGCGGAGTACGCCAGGATACCCACCTGCGTGAATCCGCTCTCGTCCAGCGCGTCGCGGATTCTTCCCACGCGGCCATCCATCATGTCCGAGGGCGCGACGAAGTCCGCGCCCGCCTCGGCATGCGCCAGCGCCATCTTCGCGAGGACCTCGTTGGTCTCGTCGTTCGCGACTTCGCCGTCGATGACGAGCCCGTCGTGGCCGTGGATCGAATAGGGGTCGAGAGCGACATCGGTCTGCACGCACAGGTCGGGAAGGGCGTCCTTGAGGGCTCGGACCGCCCGGGGAACGATCCCTTCGGGATTGAACGCCTCCGATGCCTCCTCGTCCTTCGTCGCCGAGTAGCCGAAGAGGTTCACCGCGCGGACGCCGACGGCCCACAATTCCTTCGCCTCCTTCACCGCCTCGGTCCGGGGAGAGTCGGCTCTGGCCCGGCATGGTCTCGATCGGCTCTCGAGAGCCCCTTTCCTTCCTTGATGAAGAAGGGGGCGATGAGCTGGCCGGGCCGGAGGTCGGTCTCGCGCACCAGCGTGCGAATCGGCTCGGAGCGTCTCAAACGGCGGGGGCGGTGGCGGATGTCCATCAACGGGTTTTACCAAATGAGCTATGCTCCGCGCCATGGGGACCAAACCCTATCAGGATCGATTCATCGATCTGCTCGCCCAGAACGACGTCATCCGCTTCGGAGAGTTCACGTTGAAATCCGGGAGGAAGTCTCCCTACTTCATCAACGCCGGGCAGCTCCGCAGCGGCCGCGCCATCGCCGGAGTCGGTCGCGCTTACGCCGAAAGGATCCGGGAGGCCGGACTCTCGCCCGACGTCGTTTTTGGACCCTCCTACAAGGGGATTCCTCTCGCGGTCGCGACGGCGATCGCGCTTTCGGAAGGCGGGCCGGATGTGGGCTTCTCTTTCGATCGCAAGGAAGCGAAGGAGCACGGCGAGGGAGGAGTCTTCGTCGGAACGCAGCCCGCGGCCGGCCAGCGCCTGGTGCTGGTCGACGACGTCATCACGTCGGGAATCTCGATCGAGCGTACGGTGGCGCTTCTGCGGGAGGCTGCGGAGGTGAAGATCCTCGGAGTGGTGGTCGCCGTCGACCGTCAGGAAAGAGGCCGCGAGAGGTCGACGCTTTCGGAGCTCGAGTCGGCCCTGGGGGCGCCGGTGCTTCCCGTCTTGAACGTGCGTCAGATCGTGGAGCGTCTCCATCCCGAACAGAAGACCAGAATCGAGGAGTACCTCGGGGTCTACGGCGCGCCCTGATATCATTCATGCCGATGAGTGCGGAAGAGAGCGAAGTGCGGGAGGCCAACGCGCGGTTCTACCGGGCGTTGAACGATCTCGATCTGAGCGGCATGGACCGCGTCTGGGCGCACGAGAGCTTCGTCCGCTGCGTCCATCCTGGCTGGGAGCTCATCGTCGGCTGGGAGGCGGTTCGCGCGAGCTGGGAGGGCATCTTCCGTCGGGAGCGCCGGGGGGCCGGCCCATTCCGTCGAGACCGCCGACGTTTCCATTCACGTCGTCATCGGACCTCGGCTGGGTGAGCTGTATCGAGCGCATCACTCTTGCCCCGCGCTCGGGAGGCAGCTCTGAGCTCGACGAGCCTCGCGGTCGCGACGAACCTCTTTCGGCTCTTCTCGAGCGAAGCCGGAGGCTGGCGGATGATCCTTCATCACGCATCGCTTCTGCCCCTGGTCGTCGCCGAACCGAGGGACACTCCCGAAGTCATCCACTGAGCTCCATGGCGGATCGCATCCTCGTGGTAGGCGGAAACGCCGCCGGCATGACCGCCGCATCCCGGGCGAAGCGCCTCGACCCGTCCCTTTCCGTCGGGATCCTCGAAGCTGGACCGCGCATCGCGTACAGCATCTGCGGCCTGCCCTTCGCCGTTGCCGGCCTCGTGGGAATCGAAGACCTCGAGCTCTTCACTCCAGAGAGACTCAAGAACGAGCGCGGGATCGATGCCTGGGTGAACCGGGAGGCGATCGAGATCGAGCCTTCGCGAAAGCGAGTGATCGCCCTGAATCGTTCGACGGGCGAGCGCGAGACCCATCTCTACGACAAGCTGCTCCTCGCGACCGGATACCGTCCGCTTGTCGCCGGCGATCGAGGGAACCGAGCTCGTGGGCGTCTTCACCGCGAGCCGGCTCGAGGACGGGGAAGCCATCCTGTCCTTTCTTCCTTCGGCGCGGCGCGCCGTCATCCTGGGCGGAGGCTACGTAGGTCTCGAGCTGGCCGAAGGAGCTCGTCGGCGCGGGGCCTCGAAGTCACCGTGGTCGAGCGATCGCCGTCGCTTCTTCCATCTCTCGATCCGGACATGGCACGCCTGGTGGCGGAGGAGCTCGAGCGCAAGGGAGTGCGGGTCTTGACCGAGCGCATCGCGAAGCGGGTCGAGGGAACCGCGTCGGGCCGCGTCGAGGCGGTTTACCTCGAGGGCTCCGGCCTGCGACTCCCGGCGGACATCGTTTTCGTGGACATCGGGGTCGCCCCTCGGGTCGATCTCGCGGTGAGTGCGGGGATCCGCCTCGGACCGAGCGGCGCCATCGCGGTCAGCGAGCGACTCGAGACGAGCGTTCCTTCGATCTACGCTGCGGGCAATTGCGCCGAGTGTCCTCACCTCGTGACCGGAAAGCCGATATCGATTCCTCTCGGTACCGTGGCCGCGAAGCAGGGGAGGATCGCGGGCGAGAACCTCGCGGGGCGCAGGAGCACGTTCTCGGGAGCGCTCGGAACGAGCATCGTGAGGGTTTTTGGCGTGACCGCCGCTTCGACCGGACTTTCGCTCGAAGGCGCGGAGCGCGAGGGATTTCATGCCGTGGCGGCCGCGATCGAGGGACGATTCCAGGCGGGCTATTTCGGTTCGGGAGCGCCTGCGAAAGTAAAGGTGGTCGCGGAGCGGGGAAGTCGCCGTCTTCTCGGCGCCCAGATCGTCGGAAGCGCCGAGGGTGCATCGCGCATCGACGTTCTCGCGACGGCCATCACCGCGAGAATGACCGTCGAGACCGCGTCGCAGCTCGACCTCGCGTACGCGCCCACCTCCGGAGCGCTCTGGAGTCCGATTCTGATCGCGATGAACGCGCTCGCGCGCGAGATTTAGCGCGCGATCTCCGCGGGGTACTCGCGGATCTCTTCCTCTTGGGGAAGCGTATGGCGGTTGATGGGCGACGAGAGAATCACCGAGGCTTTGGTCGACACCGTGCCCGGAGTGCTCTTGATTCTCTGGAGCACTTTCTCGAGGGTCTTCGGCGAGCGCGTGAGAACGAAGGCGACGTACGTCTCTTCGCCGGCGACGCTGAAGCACCGCTGGATTTCCGAAATCTCCGCGAGATGGTTTTCGAAATCCACCGAGTCCACCCGCGCGTCGGTCACGATGTGCACGAGCGCAGTGATCTCGTATCCGAGCGAGGCGGGATTGATGATCGCCGTGTAGCCCTCGATGATTCCGCTGCGCTCGAGCTTTTTCACCCGATCGTGAACCGTCGGCGCGGTGAGACCGACCTGCGCGGCGAGCTCCGCGAACGTACTTCGCCCCTTCGATAGAAGCGCCGACAGGATCTTCCGGTCGGTGAAGTCGATTGTGCCGTTCAGGAGACTCACGGGGTATCGCTCGCCGTTAGAGGGGGGGGATCCTAGCCCCTCGGAAACGAGAAAGCAACTTATTACAGTGCTCGCCTCGCTCCTCGCTCCTTCAGCCACCCCTGGTCCCGGTTGTCACCGTTCGCGTTCTGTGATTTGACCTGTCCCTTCGGAGGAATTCTTGAGAAAAAGATACCTGCTGGCGCTGGCAATCGCGGGAGAGCCGGCCCTCCCCGCCCCCGATCCCACGGTCCTGGTGGTGTTCGATTCGCGCACGGGGCACACCGAGAAGCTCGCGCGCGCGGTCGCGGAGGGAATCGCGGACGTCGAAGGCGTGGTCGCGGTCGTTCGGCGGCGAGACGAGGTCAAGGACGAGGAGATCCTCTCCTGCGTCCGGAATCCTCGTGGGGTCTCCCGGTGTACTGGGGAAACCTCTCGGCGGAGAGCAAATCGTTTCTCGAGCGCGTGGGACAGGTGCTGGTCGAGGCGAAGGAGCTCGGGCCGGGCTCGACTCCGAGGATTCGCTCGGCCGGCGCCTTCGTGACCGGGGGAGCGATCTCCTCCGGCAAGGAGCTCGCGCGGCATCTCGATCCTCGCCGCGTTTCTCAACATGCGGTTCGTGGTGGTGGGAGGCGAAGAGGCGGACGGCTTCGGCACTCTCGGCGCCCAGGCTACGACGGCCGGAAGCGACCCGGGCGTGGGCGAAGCGGAGATCGAGGAGGCGCGAAGATTCGGAAGACGCTTTGCGTCGATGACCCTTGCTCTCGTACGGTAGGCCCATGATCAGCACCCGCGAATATCTCGATTTCGCCACCGACGCGGCATTCCGCGCCGGTCGGCAGGCACTTTCTCATTTCCAGACCGGAGTCGAAGCCGATCGGAAGGCCGACCTCTCCCCGGTCACCATCGCCGACCGGAACGGCGAGGATCTTCTGCGGCGCCTCATTCGAGAGCGCTTTCCCCAGCACGCCGTCGTCGGTGAGGAGATGGGCGCCTCCGGCGATTCGAGTCATCGATGGATCCTCGATCCCATCGACGGCACCCGCTCCTTCGTCCGCGGTGTCCCTCTCTTCGGAGTGCTGGTCGCGCTCGAGATCGAGAGAGAGCCGGTCGTCGGAGTCTGCTATCTTCCCGCCCTCGACGAGATGGTCGCCGCGGGGCGGGGCGAAGGCTGCTTCTGGAACGGGAGGCCCGCGCGCGTGAGCACGATCGCCTCACTCGAAGACGCCCTGGTGAGCATCACCGAGCCCGCGAGCCTGTCCGACATGCACCCGGGGTTCTGGGAGAGGTTGAAGAGGAAAGCGGGAACCATCCGCGGGTACAGCGATTGCTACGGGCACATCCTCGTCGCGACGGGACGCGCGGACGTCATGCTCGACCCCGTGATGAACCTCTGGGACAACGCGGCGCTCCTTCCCATCGTCGAGGAGGCGGGAGGAAGCTTCAGCGACTGGACCGGCCGCCGCACCATCGATGGGGGAAGCGCCATCAGCACCAATGGACTGCTGCGAGACGCGATTCTAGGGCTCCAGTAGCGCGGCCGCTTCGTCGGCGAGGCGCTGGCCCGATCGAACGCCGCGACCAGCTCCCGCTCGTAGCCCGCGATCTCGTCCCACGCCTCCGCGTCGATCGCTTCCCAGATCCGGGGAAGCACCTCGTCGCGATACGTGGGCTGCGGCGCGTAGATGAGGTGTTTGAAGAAGGGCCGGCTCTTGAGGCCGCGCTCCTCGATGAGGACTCTTTCGACTTCCATCAGGAGCGCATTCACACGTTGGGCGCTCTCGCGCGAGAGCTCGCGCGCGGCGAGGCCCGCTTCGAGGCTCCGGGCTTTTTCCTCCCAGCGCCGCGCCGCGTCGCGCGCCGCGGAAAGAGCGATCTCCCGCACGGGGGCCGCCTTCTTCTCCACCTCGTCGAGGTGAGCGAGGACGGTGCGGGCATACGCGGAATAACGCATGGGGAGGAGGTCGACACTCGCGCTTCGAAAGAGAAGCACCGCGAGAAAACGGGCAAGGGCCGCGTTCTGGAGAAACCCGGGATCGCCGATGCGGCTCAACCAGAAGTAGTTGTCGTATTGCGAGTGGTAAACGCCGTAAGGACCGTTCGAGGAGAGGTCGATGACGCTCATTCCGACGTTCTCCTGGAACGCGGTGTAGTCGGTCGCTCCCACGATGGTTCCCACCTCGGGCTCGCTCGCGGATGAGCGCGAGCGCCAGGCATCGTAGAACGTCGGAGCGGAAGGGTGAGGGACGTAGCGGCTCACGTCCCTCAAGTAGTCCGCGAGCGCGGGAGTCGCTCCTCCGCTGAAGTTGGGCCCGGAAGCGGCGCTGTCGAGATTCACGTACAGAACGCCGTCGCGGCGAAGCTTGTCGCGAAAGTCGACGGCCCAGCTGGTCGAGCCGCCCAGGAGATCCTCTTCGGCGTCCCAGTTTGCGAAGACGATCGTCCGCCGCGGGCGGTAGCCTTGCTTCACCGCGGCGCCGAGCGCCCGCGCCGTCTCGAGGAGCGCCGCGGTCCCGCTCGAGGGATCGACGGCGCCATGGCTCCAGGCGTCGCGGTGATTGCCGACCACGATCCACTGGTCCGGCTCTTCGGTGCCGGTGATTTTTCCGATGACGTTCCGCATGAGGCCGATACGGTCCTCGTTCCTCACACGAAGCCTCACCTTCACCGGTCCCGGACCGACGTGATAGGTGAAGGGAAGGGCCCCCTGCCACTCCCGCGGCACCGCCGGGCCCGCGAGGCGCGAGAGGATCTCGGACGCGTCCTCGTGGGACATCGGGATCGAAAGAATCCGGGCGAGCTGGCGATCCCGCTCCGGCCCCTCCACCCAGGAGCCGTCGGAATTCTGCTTCCAGTGAAACGTGAACGGGACCGTCCCGTAGCCGAGCCAGTCGTAGACGATCGAGCCCCATTGGATGTGGCTCGGCGGCCCCCAGGGACCTCGCGGGTAAGTTTCTCCTCGAGCGTAGCCGTCGTCGGCGGGGTCGGAGTAAATGATGGCGGCGGCCGCGCCGCTCGCCTCCGCGAGATGCACTTTGTAGCCGCGATAGCTGTACGGATTCGAGTACCGCATCAGCACGATTTTTCCGCGCGGATCGATGCCCATCTCGGAAAGCTTCGCGAAGTCCTCGGGGCTTCCGCCGTTCGCGTAGACCACCTCGGCTTCGACCTCGCCAGATGGCCGAGTACTCGTGATACGGGACGACTCCCGGATCGGAGTAGAGGTAGCTATCTTTGTCCTCGGGATGCGGATCTTCCTTCAGCTTCAGCGAAAGCTCGACCGGCTCGAGAATGTCGGCCGAAGCCTCGCGGCCATAGCTGTAGAGGGCGGGAGTGTCGTGAAAGTGCACTTCCTCGAGGCCATACTCGAGGAATCGATCGCGCACGTAGTCGGCGAGCTCCATGTTGCGCTCGGAGCCCGCGGGGTGCGGCTCCTCGGTCAGATAGAGGAGATGAGCGCCGAAGCTTGCGGGCGTGGGGATCGAGAGAAGGAATCGCTCCGCTTCGAGCTCTCTCGCGGCATTGGCCGGGAAGAAGCCGAGGGGGATGCTCTCGGTGAGGAGCAGGAACAGCAGGGCCTTCATCGGCTTCTCAAGCTTTCGAGGATCTTCACCTTCAGCTCGTTCGCTTTCGCCATCACGTCGGCCTCGTTCACCGTAGACATATGGCGATCGCGGACCACGATGCGGCCATTGACCACCACCGTCTCCACGTTCCCGCCTTTGACCGCGTATACCAGGTGCGAGTAGACGTCGTAGAGGGGAGTGAGCTCGGGGACGCGTGCATCGATGAGAACGATGTCCGCGAGCTTTCCGGCCTCGAGCGAGCCGATGCGATCGGCCATTCCGAGCGCCGAAGCGCCGCCCAGAGTCGCCATGTGGAAGACGGTCTTCGCGGGCATCGCCGTCGCGTCCTGGCGCACGAGCTTGTGAAGCTTCGCCGCCGTGTCCATCTCTTCGAACAGGTCGAGGTTGTTGTTGCTCGCGGCACCGTCGGTCCCGAGACCGACTGCGATCCCCGCGGCGAGGAGGTCGGGAACGGGTGAAGTCCCCGACGCGGTCTTCATGTTGCTCTCGGGGTTGTGTGAGGTCGAAGCCCCGTGCCGCGCGATGGTGCGAATGTCATCCTCAGACAGCCAGATCGCGTGATGAAGGATCGTTCCCGGCCCGAGAATGCCCGCGTCGGCGAGGGCGGTGATGGTGCGCTTTCCGAGCTTCGAAAAGACCTGGTCGTTCTCTTCCGGCGGCTCGACCGCGTGAATCTGGAGCGGCACACCGTACTCGCGCGCGAGGTCCCGGGCCTTCACCACGATCTCGAGAGGCGTCGTGTAGAGCGCGTGCGGCGCGACCGAGGGAACGACCAGCGGGTGATTCCGGTAGCGCTCGAGAAACGCACGGGCCCCGGCGAGGGCTTCCTCGGGAGTGCGGTAATCCGGCACCGGAAATCCGATCACGCTCTGCCCCAGCACGCCGCGGATTCCCGCTCGCTCCGTGGCTCGCGCGGCGTCCTCCTCGAACATGTACATGTCCACGTAGGTCGTCGTCCCGCTCCGCGCCATCTCGACACAACCGAGAAGCGTGCCCCAGTAAACGAACTCCGGCGAAACGTTCTTCGACTCCGCGGGAAAGATATGGCCTTCGAGCCACTCCAGGAGCTTGAGGTCATCCGCGATCCCGCGAAGGAGCGTCATCGCGGCGTGCCCGTGCGCGTTGATGAGACCCGGAACGACGAGACGTCCCGTCGCGTCGATGGTTTCGCGGGCCGAGGGAAGGGAGGCGCCGGATTCGAGCACCGATACGATGCGATCGCCGCGGATGGCCACGGCGCCCTCCGGAAGCACGCGCCCGCCGGCGTCCATGGTCACGACCGTGCCGCCCCGGATAAGGATGTCAAGGAGGTCTACCTGCGGCTGCAGGAGTCCCAGCGCGAGGACCGCGATCTTCATCATCGAATCCACCCTTTGTAGCGATAGTAGAGAAGGCCGGCGCGCTCGTGGAGGAGAATGCCGAAGGAGCGCACGCGATCGTCGCCGCGAACGATGGCGCCCAGATTCTCGTAGTCATACATCGTCTCGCGCGATGGTATGGAGATCACCTGGACTCCTTCGGCTTCGAGCGCGAGGGAAGCTCGCAGGGTATGGCTGGGCGAGGTCACGACCAGGAGACGCTCGAAACCGAGCTCGCGGTAGAGCTGGCCGACGAGGACTGCCTCGTCGTGCGTGTTTCGCACCGGGCCGACGGTCAGAATCTCGTTCGCGAGGCCGAGCGAATCCATGAGCTCGCAGGCGGCGTCCCGGTAGCGAGGCCAGGGAAGCGGCGTCTCGGAAAGAACGAGCCGTGGCGCCCATCCTTCTCCCAGGAGCTCGAGCCCTCCGAGGAGGCGGCTCATGGCATTGGTCGAGAGGTCGCCGTCCGCCTGAAGACCCGAGGCCAGAACGAAGACCGCGTCCGCCTTCCGCAGGGGATCCCGCCGAACCAGCCCCGCGCCCATCGAATGAGTCAAAGGAGAGAGCACGACGAGAAGAAAGAGCGAGACGGAGGCGACGGTCATCGCGACGAGTATCTTCTCGAGCCGCGCGAGCCAGAGGAGCGCGCCGACCGAAGCCGAAGCCAGGACGATGAGCGCGCGATCCCCGTAGTAGGAAACGAGCAGACCGAGATCGAGCTCCTTCACGATGAGTCCGATGAGAAAGCCGAGCGCGGCGCCGAAGAAGATTCCCCTGCGCTTCGGGGACTCCGTTCTCATGAGACGATCTCGACGTCCTCCCAGAAGCCGATCCAGCGATCCACTTCCCGCATCGAGCCGCGCGGCGCTTCGTAGGACCACGCCGCCCTGTCACTACGCGCGAGGGTGTCGACGAGATCGTAGAACTGCACTCCGTGGGGGCAGGCCAGGTCGCTTTCGGTCTTCGAAGTCGGCTCGAGGAGGTCCATGCGGACGGCATCGCGGGGGAAGTACCGGTACCCGCCCACCTCCAGGGTACGGTCGCTCTCAGCGACGACCGTGCCGCGCCAGATTGCCTTCATTCCTCTGCCTTGCCTCCTCCCGAATCTCGAAGTGAAGTCACACAGAGTACGTAGGAGGGATTGGGAAAGGCAAGCCCATCTTCAGGACTCACGCGACGGGTCGGCAGCGGAGCCTAGAGAAGCGCCGCTCGGGCGATGCGTTGAGCGCCCTCGACGAAGACGTCCGCGGGACTGAGGAGGCTCACGACGAGAAACGCCTCGGCGTCGAAGCCGAAGAAACTCCCCGGGTGAACGTAGACCGACTCGGTTCGAAAGGAGTGAAAGCGCCCACTCTTCCGACGACCGAACGGCGGGAAGACGAAGGGGCGCATACCAGCCGCCGTCCAGCGCCGGGAGTGTGACGGCGGGCGCCCTGCCGAGCGCGCTCCGCAGCGAATCGAGGTTCCCGAGCGTCCGCTCGGAGATGGCTCGTCGCGTCTGGGCGCCGAGTGCAAAGAGATCCGGCGCCGCCACTTGCACCGGCGTCCCCACGGAGAGATACGCGTCCGCGATGTGCTCGAGGCGGAGCGCGGCCTCCTTTCGAATCTCGGGCGCTCCGGCGACCACGATCCAGCCGAGCTTCATCTGGGGGAGTCCCGCGAGCTTCGAAAGGCCGCTCAGAACGAAAACGAGGCCTTCGCTCGAACCGGCGAAGCTCTCGACGGGCGCCTGCGAAAGAGGAAAGTCGAGGAAGACCTCGTCCACGACGAGCGGGCAGCGAAGCGCGAGAAGCCGCTCGCGATCTTCGCGCGCCACGTACGATCCCGTGGGGTTATTGGGATGGACCACGACCACGGCGCGTGTCTTCTCGGTCCTCGAGGCTTCGAGCGAGCCGAAGTCGACATGCCAGGCGCCGTCGTATCGCAGCGGGTAGGACTACGGGGAGACCGCGTCGAGAGCGGCGAGAAAATCGAAGAGGGGATAGCTCGGCCGAGGCACGAGGACCTGGTCTCCCGGGTCGCATAGAAGCTTGAAGAGGAACCCGTAGCCCTCGCTGGTGCTTGCCGTAAGGAAAATCTGATCGGGATGAACCTCGGCGCCGCGCTCCCGGTAATAGCGCGAAACCGCCTCCCGCGCGGACCTTCGCTCCCCGTGGATCGGGGTCGTACCGAAGCAAAGCTGCCGTCGTCGAAGCTCCGTCAGAATCTCCCGTTCTGGATAGGCGATCCCGGCTCTCGTCGGGTTCGATTCGGTAAGGTCGAGGACGGCTGCACCGGCAGCCTTCCTCCGCGCGAGCGCTCTCGCGAGGTCGTTCTCTTCCAAGCTCCAGCGGATTCGCTTCGAGAACATTGCTTTCACCGCGTCTTGACGCCGTCCGGGGTGAATACCATAATGCGAATGGGTTCCCACATGGCAAAAGGCACCGTCAAGTGGTTCGACGAAGGCGAGGGGTTCGGCTTCATCCAGAGGGATGACGGTCCCGACGTCTACGTCGATGGTGCCGCTCTCCTCGGCGCCGGCGTGAGCACTCTCGTCGAGGGCCAGCCGGTTACCTTCGACGTCACCTCCGGTCCCCGCGGACCGCATGCGCGGAACGTCCGCCCCCTCTGATTGGGGGCCTTCCGAACGCCCTTCGGCCGCGCTTCATTAGGAAAAAACCGCAAATAGGGTTAAAATATAGACATGAAGACATCGGTTTCTCAGCGAGTCCAGCACGAGAAATATGGCCTGGGTGTTGTTTCCGCGACCGACTCCGAGTACACCGTCATCGAGTTCGACGAGCACGGACGAAAGAAGTTCGTGACTCGGCTCGTCGCCCTCCAGACGAGCGAAGAGCCCCCGCCGCGCAAGCGCCGCGCGAGAGCCAAAACCAAGACCGTCTAACGCTTCGGCGCGCCGCCCCGTTCCAGCTCCGTAATAATGTAGGAGCCGCTCTTCTCGTCCTTCGCGATTTTGAAGAGGCCCATGGCGGCGCCGTCTTCGACCAGCTCGCTGAAGCTCGAGTAGCCGTACGCGCCCTCGCTGAAGGAGGGCTGCTTGCGCTTGATGGTCTGCTTCACCATCGAGCTCCACAGGACTTCCTTGTCCTCTCGCCTGAGGGCTTCCATCGCGTCCAGCACCATCTCGAACGCCTTGACGTTCTTCTTCTTGGGCAGGTTCGAGAGCTTGCTCGCGGCTTTCGACGACGTCTCCTGCTTGACCAGATCGTCGTAGAAGATGAACTCGTCGCAGTTCGAGGCGAGTAGCTCCGAAGTCGACGAGCGGAGCCCGACCCCGATCACGGTCTTGTTGTTCTCCTTGAGCTTCGAGACCAGCGGCGCGAAGTCGCTGTCGCCCGAGGCGAGCACGAAATGGTTGATGTGGTCTTTGGAGTTGCAGAGGTCCATCGCGTCGACCACCATCTTGATATCGGCGCTGTTCTTCCCGCTGTAACGCCTCTGGGGAATGTCGATGAGCTCGATCCCGGCCTCGTGGAGCGCCTGCTTGAACTTCTTGTAGTGCGTCCAGTCGGCGTAGGCCTTCTTGACTACGATCTTTCCCTTTTCCACCAGTCGCTCGAGGACTTGTTGAATCTCGAAGTCCTCGAGCTTGGACTGGGTCGCGCCGAGGGCGACGTTCTCGAGATCGATGAAAAGAGCGAGCCTGGGCTCATCGGGCATGGCCGCTACTCTATCACTCGCAGGTGAGCTCCACTACGCATTTAGCGCAAGCAGCAGCCGGGCTCGCAGGTCCGCGCCGGCGCTCGAAGCCACTCCTCGACGATCTCGCGCACCATTCGCACGAACCGGGGATGGCTCGACACCGTTCTCACGCGCGTCAGCTCGAGACCGAGCTCGGTCGCGAGGAGCTTCGCCTCATAGTCGAGGTCGTACACCACCTCGAGGTGCTCGGAAACGAAGCCGATCGGTACGACCACCGCGTCGTCGAGCGCCCTCTCGCGCGAGATCGCGAATCGCCTCCCGGATGTCGGGCTCGAGCCATGGCTGGGACGGAGGCCCGCTCCGGCTTTGATAGACGAGACGCGTCGCGTTCGAAAGTCCGCTCGCGACCCGGGTCATGACGTCTTCGAGCTCCCGCGCGTAATCGCAGTTCTCCGCCATAGCGAGAGGGATGCTGTGGGCGGTGAAGAGAATCGCCGCGGATTCACGCCGCTCGGGGGCGAATCGTGCTCAGCGCCTCGATCAGGCGCTGGCGGTACGCCTCGATGAATCCCGGGATGATCGAAGAAAGGGGGGATCTTGTCGACCAGAGGAGCCCCTTCTCCCACCGCGGCCCGCGCGCGTTCGATGTCCTCGAGATACTGGCGGCAGCCGGAGTAGGAGCTGTACGCCGACGTGGCGAAAGCGAGCGCCCGCCGAACTCCGTTTTCCGCCATCCGCTTCATCGTGTCTTCCAGGAGCGGATGCCAATTGCGATTCCCCCAATAGAGGGGAAGAGCGAGCTCTCCCTCGAGAGCTTCGAGTAAACGGCGATTCTCGCCGTTCAACGGACTGACGCCGTCGAAGCGGTAATAGTGCTCGGCGACGGCACGGAGCCGCTCTTCCGGCACGTTCTTTCCGCGCACCACGTTCCGCAGAAACGGCAGCACGTCTTCTCGTCCCTCGGGCCCGCCGAAGGAAACGAGGAGAAACGCATCGTACTCGGGCACGCGGAAAGAATAGCTCAACCAAGGATCAGGAATAGCCCGGAGACCATGAGCGCGACCGAGATCCACTGCCTCGATCCCACCGTCTCGTGAAACACGACTCGACCGAGCACGACCGCCATGACGGAGCCCACCGCTCTCTTGAAAGCCTCGACCAGAGAGACGAGGACGCCGCGGATGGCGAGGAGCTGAAAGGTCAAGCGCGAGCGTGATGCAAATCATCGCGACGATCAGAAGCCTCGCCTCGCCGCGCGCGGAGCGGAGGGCCGCGAGGCGGCCTTGCCAGACGAGGGCGGCGAGCGCTCCGATTCCGACTCCGAAAGACATCGCGGTCGCGTGGAAGTAGACGCTCGCGTGCCCGATGGCGAGCTTGTCGAGCGGGCCGGAAACGGCCCACATGAGCGCAACCGACGCCATGAGGAGCGCCCCTCTCTCCTGCAGGAGTCCGCGAGCCGAGCCATCGAAATTGAGCGCGACCGCGCCGGCCACCACGAGAACGATCCCGAGGACCTGAGTCGGTCTCGGGCAGCTCCCCCAGGAGCGGCACCGACGGTCACGGCGGTGAAAACCGGCGTGAGCGAGAGGAGCGGAATCGTCCGGCTCAGAGGTGAGAGCTTGAGCGAGTGCACGAAGGCCAGACTCGCCGAGGAAGTTCAGCGTGAGGGCGCCGAGGCCGGGAAGGAAGTAGCCCGACGACGGCGCTTCGAGACCGTGAAACGCGAGAAGGACGGCGAGGAAAGGCACCGCGCCGAGCGACATGAAGAGCACGAGAGCGAGCGCGTCGATGCGACCCGCGAGAAGCTTCCGGACGAGATCGAGTCCGGCGAAGGCCAGCGCGGACACGATCATGCTGAGCACGGAGAAAAGCGATCAGCCCTCAGCGATCGGCCATCAGCGCGCCGCCGATCGTGGTCCGAGCCAAGACAACGACTACGCGCTGGCAGCGGACGCTGCTCATAACTCGAATCCCTCCAGGTTTGCGCGGATCCTCTCCAGGAACTGAAAACCGGTGGCGCCGTCGATGATGCGATGGTCGAAAGTGAGCGCAAGGACCATGATCGGCCGGATGGCGATCGCGTCGTCGATCACCACGGGCTTCTTCGTCACGGCGCCGAGGCCGAGAATCGCCACCTGCGGCTGCGCGATCATCGGGGTCCCGGTGAGTCCCCCGAACATGCCGGGGTTGGTGATGGTGAAGGTCGCCCCGCGCACGTCCGAAGGAGTGAGCCGACGCGTGCGCGCGGCGTCCGCGAAACCGTGAATCGCGCGCGCGAGCCCGACGAAATTCATCTCGTCGGCGTTTCGAATCACGGGCACGATGAGACCTTCTTCGAGCGCGACCGCGACTCCGAGATGGACGTGTTTCTTGAGAGCGATCTGATCCCCGACGACGGAAGCGTTGAAGATCGGAAACGTCCTTGAGCGCCCTGGTCGTCGCCTCGGCGACGAACGGAAGAAACGTGAGCGGCACTCCCTCTGACTCTTCGAAGCGCGCGCGATTCTCCTCCCGGTAGCGGACGATGCGGTACATGTCGCACTCGGAAAAAGACGTCACCTGCGCGGAGATCTGCTGGCTCCAGATCATGTGCTCCGCGATCTGCTTCCGCATCGGGCTCATGGCCAAGAGCTTGTCGCCCGGCTCCGGCTGATAGAGGTAGTGGCTCGGGAGGTCCTCCCGGCGCGCGCTCGAGGGCGGCCGGCGCTTCGTTCCGGGCGGAAGGACGCTCTCGAAGATAACGCTCGAGGTCCCGCCGGCTGATGCGGCCTCCGCGGCCGGTCCCGGGTACTCTTCATCAGTTCCTGGACGTCGAGCCCGGATTGGGCGGCGAGCGACATCACCGCGGGCGAGAGTTGCGTCGCGGTCTTGCCCGATGACGCGTCCGTGGAAGGAGACGGAGGGGGAGGCGCCGGCGGCGGTGCTCCTTTGCGCTGGAACGTGGTGGGCTCGTGAGACGAGCGAAAGTGGCCGCCGGCCGCGGCGGGCGCGGCGGCGGCGGGGGCCGAAGTCGCCGCTCGCGGCTCCTTCGCCGATCTCCGCGACCGTCGTCCCCACGGAGACCGTCACGCCTTCGTTCACCAGGATTCTCTCCAGGATTCCCGCCGCAGGTGCGGGCACTTCGGTATCGACCTTGTCCGTCGTGATCTCGAAGAGCGGTTCGTCCCGCTCCACCCGGTCTCCTGGTTTCTTGAGCCACTTCGTGATGGTGCCTTCGGAAAGGCTCTCGCCCATCTGAGGCATGACGACGTTGATAGGCATCGGTCTCTAGTACTCCAGAAGCCACCGTGCGACGGACTCGATCTTCGCGGCGGAAGGAAGGACCGCGTCCTCGAGCGTGGGGCTGAAGGGAATGGGAACGTCGAGCGAGCCGATGCGCTTCACCGGCGCATCCAGGGACTCCCAGGCGTCCTCCGCGATGATCGACGCCACCTCGCCGCCGAAGCCGGACGTGAGGTGAGCTTCGTGAACCACGAGGGCCCGGCCGGTCTTGCGCACGCTCGCGAGAAAACACTCCTTGTCGAGCGGCGTCAGCGTCCGCAGATCGACGATCTCCACCGAAGCGCCTTCCTTCGAAAGGCGCTCCGCTACTTCGAGGCTCGCGTGAACCATCGCGCCGTAGGTCACGATGGTGAGGTCCCGCCCTTCGCGCTTCACGTCCGCGACTCCGATGGGGACCTCGTAGTCCTCCTCCGGGACGTCCTCGCGGATCCGGCGGTAGAGATGCTTGTGCTCGAAGTAGAGAACGGGATTATTGTCCCGAATCGCCGCCTTCAGGAGGCCTTTGGCCTCGTAAGGCGTCGACGGCTGGACGACCTTGAGGCCCGGGACGTGGGTGAACCAGGCCTCAGGGTTCTGCGAATGATAGGGGCCGCCTCGAAAGCCGCCGCCCGACGGGCCGCGGAAAACGACGGGCACGGGAATGCCCCAGCGGTAATAGCACTTCGCGGCGAAGTTCACGATCTGATCGAACGCGCACGAGAAGAAGTCCGCGAACTGGAACTCGACGACCGGCCGGAAGCCCATGATCGCGGCGCCGCACGCCGCCCCGGTGAAGCCGGACTCCACGATAGGAGTGTCGATGACCCGCTCCTCGCCGAACTCCTCGAGAAACCCCTTGGTGATCTTGAATGCTCCCCCGAAGACGCCGATGTCCTCGCCCATGAGGAAGACGGTCGGGTCGCGGCGCATCTCCTCGCGCAGGGCCTGGCTGATGGCTTCGAGATAGGTGACGACGGCCATGAACGCGGGAGTATATCAAAGCCGCTTCGCTCGCCTCCGCGCTCCGCCGAACTGCCTGGTGCGTGGACTCCAGGTGAGACGCATCCCCTCCGAGGCGACGGCGTAGTTCGTCAATTTCCGGCCGTGCCGCGCCTGCGCGCGCCGAATGTCCCGGTCGTCGTTCGTCGGCCCGTGATGCGCGGCGAGGACCAGCGTCGCGGGATGCCGCCTCGCGAGCGAAGCCGCGTGCTCCTGGGAGCCGTGTCCGTACGCATGCTGGACCCGGTCGGCGAAATGGGCGTCGATGAGAGCGAGGTGCGCGCCCTCGATCATGCGCTCCTCGTCCCGCTCCGTCGCGGGGCTCGGCTCGTGGTCGCAGAGATACGCGAGGACGAACCCCTGGGGAGAGGACAGGCGGTAGCCAATGGTGTCGAGCCGGTTCTTGTGATTCCCGCCGCCGCTGTAGTGGTTCAGCGCGAAGGTCTCGAGCTTCCATCCGCGGATCCGTCTGGTTTCGTCGACTTCGAGGGTCGCGAAGTGGAGCCGCCGCAGCGTGCGCGACGCCAGCACCTCGAGGGGGACGTACGCGGGGTGGCCGTAGCTCTTGCGCACCGTCTCGATGGCCTCCTCCGTTCCGAGGACGCGGAGCTCGAGCCCGTTTCCGTTCGTCCAGAACCACTCCGCGTCCTTCAATCCCTCCCAGTGGTCCATGTGCGAGTGACTGAGGAGGAGATGGACGCGCTCGACCCCGCGGAAGCGCGCCTCGACCGCGAGACTGCGGCTCAGGACCGAAAGCCCTCGGCCTCCATCGAGGACGAACAGATCCGACCCGGCGCGCACGGAATAGCAGGAGGTGTAGTTCGCGATGGTGGAGACCGGCGGACAGAGGCTCCGCGACCCTCGCGCTCCCCAGATCTCGAATTCCACGGGAGACGTCCGACTCGAAAATCCGTTCGATCTCATTTCTTGTCCCCGGTGGCGATGGCGGTCATCCGCCGGAGGCGCTTGCAGAGCACCTGCATGATCCCGCTCACCACTCCCACGTTGTCGGTCATGAGCTCGAACAATGTATCCCGGTCGAGTCGGAAGAGGCGAGTTTGCTCGGCCGACTCGACGGATGCCGAGCGAGGCTCCGGATCGAGGAGAGCCAGCTCGCCGAAAATCTCCTGCTCACCGAGGAAGTTGATGGTCTTCGCGCCGTCGAAGACCCGCACCCGTCCGGAGACCACGATATACATGCTCTGGCCGGGATCGCCCTTGGAGAAGACCAGCTCGCCCGGATGCAGCTCGACTTCCTCGAGGACCGACGCCACGTCCGCGAGCGTGTCCTCGGAAGTCGCGGAGAACATCGAGACTCCTTTGAGCAGGAGAACTTTTTCTATGGTCAGCATACCGTGACCCCCATTCGAGGCATTTCCGGACTCAGTCCGGCTTCGAGCCCATCGCGCCGTTTCCGCGACGAGCGGGTTGGAATCCGAGGCCAGGCGGGCCAGCTCCGCGGAGAAGCCGTTCTCTTCGAGCTTGGTCGCTCCGTAGATCGCGCAGGCCCTGGTCCAGTTGCGCAGGTCGCCGTCCCGCCGAGCGCAGGATCTCGGTGAGCGATTCGGACGGCTTGCGGGAAGCTTGCGGAAAGCGCCGGCCGAGCCGGGCGAGGCAATCCTCGGGGCTCGCGTGGTCGAGGAGCGGTAGGGCCAGCTCCTTGAGCTCCTGGGACAGAGTCACCTCGAGGATCTCGGCGGCGTAGGCCCGCTTCTCCCGCGAAGCGCTCTCGAGATTGTCGCGCGCGCTCACGACTGTCTCGAGATCGTATACGAACGCGAGCAGCTGGAAGACCCGAGCCCGGCCCTGTGCGATCTCTTCCCGCAGCGATTGCGACAGAGAATGGAGAGCCGCGTTTCCGCTCGATGTCGCGAAGCATTCCGAGCTTCCAGGCGGAGTCGCGGACCTCTGCCTCCACGCTCTTTACGAGCCTCGCCGGAGTCTGCCTCCTCCACGTGGTAGCGCCGCGCCTCGAGCGCCTCGAGCGCCACCTGGCGAACTTGCCCGGCTCCGGACTGGTACACCTGCCACAACGCGTCGCAGTGGGGAAACGATGGAAGCCGCCGCGTCAGTTGGGCGATCCGCATTCGCAGCGCCGGCGGCGTCGCGGGATCCATCAGAGCCCTCGCGAGCGGAGGGCCGGCCTTTTCCCCCGCTTCGATGAGCGCGCGCGCGGCGTCGCCGCGGTACTTCGGTTCGGCAAGATGCTGGACGATCCGGTGAAAGAAGCGCTGGTCCTTCCGGCGCCCGGCGGCGCGGAGCGCGGCCCGGCGCACCTCCGGATCGTCGTCCCGAAGAAGACAGTCGAAGATCTCCAGATCGGGAAGATCGGTTTCTCCGAGGACGCGGGCGCCGAGGACTCGATCGTCGCGGGCTTCGGAGCGGCAGAGCTCGCGGACCCTCACCTGCGCGCGCCGGCTGGCGCTTTCTTGAGGAAGGTGGAGAAGGCCGACGAGGGCGCCCCGCTCCACCTCGCGGTCGGCATGACCGAGATAGGTGGGAACTTCTCCACGCGGGTCCCCGAGCGCGGCGAGGGCTCGCAGCGCGACCGCCTGAACGCGCGTCGACGGATCGCGGCCCACGACGCGGGAGACGGAGTAAGCGAGCTCCGCGAGGGGCCGTTTCTCGATGCTGAGCAGCACGTAGAACCGGACGTCGGGCGAGGGATGGGAGAGCAGCTCCTGGAAGTGGAGCGCGAGCGAGGGATGGTCGATCCGCTGGAGAAGATCGAGGGCGAAGATGACCTCGTCGGCGCGCTCGCTCGAGAGTTTCGCGCGCACGAGGGTGATGCTCTGCTCGTCCTCGAGCGAGAACTCGGTGCGATCGAGGGTCCGCTTCGCGAGCGCCTGCACCAGCGCCTTGCGGTACTCGCGGAAAGCGAAGAACGCCGCTGCCGCCCAGCCGGCGAAGTTCAGGAGCATGAGCGTCGCGAAAGGAGCGGTCGTCGCGAGCGCGGGGCGGCTGAAGAGAATCATGAGCCCGGCGGCGAGACCGATGGCGATCGGGGTCACGATGACTTCGACTCCGATCTGGGCGGCGAGCCGCTCGCGCCGCGGAAGCGGCTGGTAGAGCACTTTGAAGGAGGGATTGTCGACGGGGTGCTTGAGCGTCTTGTAGAGGCCCTGGTTTCCGATGGCGAGCCAGAAGACGCCCGCGGGAATCGGAACCGCGGCGACGGCGAGGATGGCGAGCGTGCAGAGGAAGTGGGCGGCCGGAAGCACCAGGAGGCCCACCAGGATTCCGAATCGATTGAGGAGGCGGCCCGAGACGAGCACGCGGATGGCGAGGTTGACGAGCTGCGTCACGCCCGAGAAGACGCCGAAGAAGCTGGCCAGCGTTTCGACCTCGTGCCAGCGGGTCTGCATCTCGGAGAGGAACGCGAAGTCGACGAAGTACTTTCCCAGGACGGCGAAAAACGACAGGATGAAGATCGCTTTCAAGTAGGAGCTCGACCAGGCGGAGCGAACCATCCGGCGCTCGCGGACTCCTCCGGCCTCGGACTCCTCGCCACCTCGGCTTCCGACGTCCGGAAACCAATGGAGGACGAGGACCAGGACGGCGAGGCAGACCCCGAGGCCGGCGGCGGAGATCCAGAGGAGATTCGCGACGCCGAGAATCCGCACCAGGAGCGGCACCGAGAACGAGCCAACGACCCGCGCCGCCACCTCGCCCGAGCCCACCAGCCCGAAGAGCCGCTTCGACTGCCTCACGTCGTAGAGCCTCGCCGCGACCGCCCAGTACTCCAGATCGGTGAGCATCGAGAGGAGGCGGTAGGCGATCATCATCGCGAAGATGAGCCATCCGGCCTCGCCCATCGTCAGGCCCAGGCGGAGGATGCAGGTGAGCGCGAGCATCAGGACCAGCGTTCCGGTCATGAGAGGCGCGAAGGCGACGCGCTCTTTCGCCCGTGTGTAGCCGAAGCCGGTCGCGATGCTCACGACGGCGGCGAGAAGGTAGACGAACGGAAGATACGCCGCGTCGTAGTGGGCGAGGAAGAGCGCGCTCGCCGCCGTCTCGAAGAAGACGGTTGCGGTCCCGGTGAAGAACGAGTGGAGCAGCATGAGGGACGTCGATCGTCCCTCGCCGGGATGGATGTCGAGCCAGGCCTGGATGCGCTCTCGGGGCCTCACGGATGTTTGGGCGTTAGGCGGACACGCCAGGGCCGGTGGCCTGCTGGATCAGGTCCCTCATCTCGCGGATCAGCGCGTCCGGGCTCTGTCCTTTCTTGACCAGCACCGCAGAGGTGAATCCCTCGAGCCGCTTTCTTTCGTCGTTCGAGATGTCCTTCGCGGTCAGCACCACCACCGGTATCCGGCTCCACTCCTCGTTGCGGCGAACCTCCTCGATGAATCCGAATCCATCGAGCTCGGGCATCATCAGATCGAGGAGGATGAGGCTCGGCGGGTGTCTCGGCCATGCGCGCCAGCGCTTCGATGCCGTTCGCGGCCTCCAGCACTTTCAGCCCCTCGAGCGAGAGAGCCCGGCGGACGATCTCGCGCACAGCCGGATCGTCTTCGACCACCAAGACCGGCCGCGTGGAAGCGTTGTTCCGGAATTTCTTCAGGACCTCGACGAGATGGTCGCGGTCGACGGGCTTGGTCATGTACTCCGCCGCTCCGAGAGCGTATCCGGTCGTTTTTTCGTCGATGTTCGTCATCATGATGACCGCGATCTGACGGAGCTCGGGGTCTGACTTGAGCGTCTTCAATACCTCCCAGCCGTCCATCCCGGGCATCTGGACGTCGAGAGTGATGACGTCGGGCCGGTGTTTGCGCGCGAGATCGAGCCCCTCCTCGCCGCTCGCAGCCGTCATGACCGCGACGCCCTCCTTCGAAAGCGAACGCTTCACCACGTCGCGCACCGAGGGGTCGTCGTCGATGACGAGGACCGAGCTCCCCTCGACGATCGTGGTATCCGATTCGTTCTCGACGGGCAGCGTCACCTTCTTGGGATCCACGACATCCACCGGAATCTGCACCACGAAGGTGCTGCCCTTGCCGGACTCGCTCTGGACCGTGATGTCGCCGCCCATCATCTGGCAGAACTTGCGGCTGATCGCGAGGCCGAGGCCCGTGCCGCCGTATTTCCGAGTGGTGGAGGCGTCGGCCTGGGAGAAGGCCTGGAAGAGCTTCGAGACCTGGGCTTCGTTCATCCCGATTCCGCTGTCCTTCACGGAGAAAGCGAGCCACTCCTTGTCGGTTCGCTTCTCCCGGACGACGCTGAAGGTGACCTTCCCCTCCTTGGTGAACTTGCTCGCGTTCGACAGGAGGTTCAAGAGCACCTGGCGGAGCTTGGTGACGTCGGTCGTGGAGGTCTGCACCTCGGGCGGACAAATGACCTCGAGGTGGTTCCCATTCTTCTCGACCATCGGAAGCACCGTCGAGGCGACGTCGTCCACGAGCTGTCGCACTTCGACCGGCTCGAGGTAGAGCTCCATCTTTCCGGCCTCGATCTTCGAGAGATCCAGGACGTCGTTGATGAGCCCGAGGAGGTGCTTTCCCGCGCTGTGGATCTTCTTCAGGTCGGGAACGAAGTCCTCCTGACCGAGATCCTCCGCCTCTTCCCGCAGCATCTCGCTGTAGCCCAGGATGGCGTTCAGAGGTGTACGGAGCTCGTGGCTCATGTTCGCGAGGAACGAGCTCTTCGCCGCGTTCGCCTGCTCCGCCGCTTCCTTGGCGACCCGAAGCTCCTCCTCGGCTTTCTTCCGAGCGGTGATGTCGTGGACGACGCAGACGATCCCCTGGACTTTTCTGCCCGCGTCGGTGAGGACCGAGCCCGAGATCAGGACGGGGATCTCCATTCCGCCGCCGGCGAGAATGGTGGTCTCCAGGTTTCGGATGGAGGATTCCGTCGTGCCGAGGCGGATGATCGAGGGCAGGTTCACCGAGCTGCCGGTCGGCTTGACCAGCCTCCCTTCGTTCGCCAGGAACCGGAGGAAGCTCCGGCCCAGCAAGTCGCCCTCGGTCGCGCGGAGGAGCGAGAGCCCGGCTTCGTTCACCGTCCGAATCTTCCACTTGGAGTCCGTGACGATGAGCGCGTCCTCCATCGATTTGAGGATGTTATCGACGTACGATTTCGAGACCGTGGTCTCCTTCAGGCTTCGCGTCATGGTGCGGAACGAGTCGGTCAGGTCCCCGACCTCGTCGTTGCTCTGGAAGGGAACCTTGATCTCCGCGTCGAACTGACCTTTCGCCACTTCGCGGGTGACTCGCGAGAGCGCCACGATGGGGTCGGTGATGCGGCGCCCGAAGTTGATGAGAATCATGAGCAGCGCCAGAAAGGAGATCGACCCGATGGCGATGGCCCGCTGGGATCGGACCCGAACCTCGTCGACGGTTCGCGAAAGGGTCGCGGTGAGCTCGCTGCGGCCTCGCTCCACCAGCGTGCTCAAATCCGACTCCAGTTGGTTCTTGTACCGGGCGACTTCCTGGAAGAGGTTCTCCACCTCCTTGTCGTTCAACTGGCTCAACGCTTCCGCCGGTTCGCTTTCTTCCTCCGGCAGCAGGAGCTGCTCGATGAGCAGGGAGGCCTGGGTGTAGTAGTCGTCGAAGAGCGCGCGGATGAGCGCCACTTCCTTCTGGGAGCTCTCGGGAAGCACTTCCTCCAGGCCCTGCAGGTCGGCGAGGAACAGCGCGCGCTCCTCTTCGACGCGGTCGAGAAAGCTCTGCTCGCCCATGACCACCGTGTCCTCGATCAGGCGGCTCAACGTGCGGAAGCGAGCCTGGGTGGCGGTGATCCGGGCGAACTGCGGGAAGGAATGCTCCTGAACCTGGCTGAGCTCGTCTTCGACTCGTCCCGCGGCGCGGAAATTGATGAGGATGATGGTGCTGATAGTGAGCACGAAGCTCGCCATGAGAAGCCCGAATTTCCACTTCAGCGGAAGACGCATGTCATTCGCCCGTGAGCTCGATGACCTTCACGCGATCGTCGGTGTAGCTTCCGTCCACGATGCCGATGGCCCCGGGATTCGCGGCGACGAAATCCGCGACGAGCTTCGACGAAGAGAAGGTCTTCGGGGCGGTGCCCTGGCCCGAGAACAGGTGCCGCTTCCAGTAGGCGCGGAACTGGCGGACCGTTTTTTTCAAGTTCTCTTCCAGGAACGTTTCGGTGACGGGGGACTTCTCGTCGAGGAGCGAAGGCTCGATGCGGGCCCCCGACTCCCAGAACGTTTTCTTTCCCAGATAGATTCGAGCGATCTCCGACTGACTGATCTCGGTAACCTCGACATCGGCACCGACGATCACTCGAGACGTGCTCTGCGCGCTCGCAGCCGCTCCCAGCGAAAGGCCCGCGAGCGAGGAGGAAACCAGCCCTTGCCGAACGTCTCATCATTTCAGAACCCCAGAACGACGGCGGCCTTGATTTCGTTGTAGCCCGATCCCGGGAACTGGGCGAGAGAGCTCGCCGAAGCTCCTTTGAAGTAGTTGTTCTCGACCTTGATCATGAAGCCGCCCGAAACTTCGTAGTTGAGCCCGGCGATGAAGTCGTAGCCCTGGTCGTCGTCGACGTCGCTCGAGGGGTCGACCCGTTCCACTCGGAAGTAAGGAGTCATCCCGTTGTCGAACTCGTAGGACGGCTGCACGTACCAGCCGATTTGCAGGATCCGGTCGCCTTCCTGAGGGTCGAGCCATCCGAAATCGAGCTCGGCCCAGACGCTTCCAGGCGCGGGCTTGATAGCGAAGCTCGACGCCGGTGCTCGCGAGCGAGCCGACGCCGTCCGCGTCCGGCGTGTCGTGATAGAACGACGTCCCGACCTCGAGCGATTCCGTGGGCTCGAATCGGAAACGTCCGGTGAAGGCCTTGGCTCCGTTGTTGTCCTCCTCGAAGGGGTTGGTCTCGCTCTGATCCCCGTTCGAGAGGAAGAGGTCGTAGCTGAAACCGCGCTCCCCGATGAGCCCGTCGCCGTGAAGCGCGATGCCCGCGCCCCAGCGCGGGTAGAAGCGGAAGGCGTTGTCGACGATGCGCTCGGTCTTGTTGGTGCTCGCCGGCTCCTTCACGCTCAGAAAGGCGGGCTTCGCGGTGTGGATCTCGTTGTAAATCCCGAAGGGAATGAACATTTTTCCCACCCGGACTTTCGCCAGGTCGCTGAAGGCGTATTCCGCGAAGGCGTACTCGACGGCGACGTTTCCGAAACCGTCCTCGGTGGCGGCTCCGTGCTCCCAGGTGAGATCAGTCGAGACCCGGATCTTGTCCGTCACCTGAAAATTGAGCACCAGGTCGAAGAGGTCGGCGTCGAACGAGCCGTTGGGATCGCCATTTCCCTCCTCGTCGATTTGTTTCTCGAACTCGAAACCCGAATAGCCGTTGATGGTGAGCTTGCTCAAGTACTGCGCTTCCACCGGTGGGGCCGATGCCACGACGATGGCGACGAGAATCGCCACGAGCGTCCATCTCATGAGCTCTCCTTCGCATCCGGCCAGAACCGCTCCCCGGAAGGAAGCACGGCGCGGGAGCGCGTGGCCCGGGGCTGTCGCGAAATTCGAGGGACCGGAAGCTCTAAGTTTCCGAGTCGGATGTCGGTTGTGAAATTTCTATCAGTGTAACATACCGAGCCTCGAAAGCGATTGAGTCCGAAGGGAAACGGAGTTACAATGATCGAAGGTTCTCAATCACAATCGAGTTGGAGCTGCCTCGCTTCGAAGCGCCGGGTTTTCTCCGGGTCTTCGAGCGGGGGGGATGCGCATGCCGAGAATACTCCTCGTCGAAGACAACGATATGAATCGCGACATGCTGTCGCGGCGGCTGAGCCGAAAGGGCTTCGAGGTCCTCATCGCCGTGGACGGCCAGCAGGGCGTCGAGAAGACGAAGAGCGAGAACCCCGACCTGGTGCTGATGGACATGAGCCTTCCGGTACTAGACGGCTGGGAGGCGACGCGGCGGCTCAAAGCGGCGAGCGAGACCAAGCACATTCCGATCATCGCCTTGACCGCGCACGCGATGTCGGGCGACCGGGAAAAAACGCTCCAGGCGGGATGCGACGACTACGACACCAAGCCCATCGAGCTGCCTCGGCTCATCTCCAAGATCGAGGCGTTGCTGAACGCGAAGAAAGCGTCTTAGAGCGATCAGCGATCAGCCGCCAGCCATCAGCGGGCAAGCGCGCCCACGCCACTGGTTCTCGGTAGTATCCGACGCGGCGAAGCCGCGTCAGCGCTGACGGCTGAAGGCTGATCGCTGCTAAGCCACTTCGTTCGCCAGCGTGCTCCGCAGGAAACTCTTGATGTCCTCCGGCACTGACGTGAACCGCAGCACGTAGCGGGACTCTTCGCAGGCAGTGACTTTGGCGTAGAGATCGCCGGGAATGATGACGCCATTCAGGCCGGTGAACCGCAAGCGCACGTTCGCGAGGCGCTCGAGCAGCCTGTTCGCGGAGATCGCCGCTTCTCCCATCGAGAGCGCGAGGAGCTTCCCTTCCGCGGATTCGCCCGCCACGTGCTTTCCCTCGATGACCTCGATCCGGATCGGGATCTCCCGAACCAGCGGGCGCAGCTCCTCACTCCTCGCGGGAAGGACGAGCTGGTGCTCGCCTTCGATTCCCAGGAGATCGAACACGACGACGGGCTCGCGGAAGCCTTTGGCCCCGAGCTGGAGCTCGTCGCCGAGCTTCAACTTGGATCCCACGGCGTCGGCCGTCGCCTTCGAGATCAAAACCTGCCCTCCCACGGTGTAGGACTCGATGCGGCCGGTCAGGTTCACGTGGCTTCCCACGACGCCGTACTTCGCGCGCTTTTGTGAGCCGATGTTCCCCACGACGCACTCGCCGGTGTTGAGGGCGATCCCCATCTCGAGCTCTGGAAAACCGTTCCGGCGGTTCTCCTCGTTCACCTCGCGCATCGCGAGCTGCATCTTGAGCGCGCAGACGACGGCGCGCTCGGCGTCGTCCTCGCGGTGAACGGGAGCGCCGAAGAGCGCGAGAATCGCGTCGCCGATGAACTCGTCGATGGTCCCGTTCTCAACGGTCACGATCTCCGCCATCTTCCCCAGATAGTTGTTGAGCACCGCCACCACTTGCTCCGGCTCGAGCTTTTCCGAGAGCGCGGTGAAGCCGCGCAGGTCGGACATCATGATGGTGATGTTCCTCTTCTCTCCGCCGAGCCGCAGCCCCTCCGGGCTCGCGAGCAGGCTCTCCACTACTTCCTTGCTGAGGTACCGGCCGAAGGTTTTGCGGATGAACTGATTGTGGCGCTCGAGCTCCGCGGTGAGACGCTGCGCCTCCTCCATCGCCCGCTTCCTCGAGAGCTGGGTCTCGATACGGGCGAGGGCCACGGGGAAGTCGATGGGCTTCACGATGTAGTCGTTCGCTCCGAGCTTGAAGGCGCTCACGATGTCCTCGCCCTGATCCTTCGCCGTCGCCATGATGATCGGAAGCTCGATCGCCGAGTGCGTGGTTCGAATCTCCTTCAGCACGTCGTAGCCGCTCACGTCCGGCATCATGATGTCGAGGAGAACCAGATCGTAGGCGGTCGATCGGATTTTCTCGATCGCCTCCTGGCCGCCCTCCGCCATCTCCACCTGAAAGCCCTTTCTCTCGAGCCTGCGGGAGAGCATCGACCGGTTCAGCTCCACGTCGTCGACGACGAGGATCCGCGTCGCGCCCTCGGACTTCGCGTCCTCGGCGCTGCCCGCCGGCGCGACGTACTCGCCGCTCTTGATTTCGCTCGCCTTCTTGTCCTTCGGCGCCGCCGGAGCACCGTCGGTCGAGAGCCCGTCGAGAGGAAGGGAATCGATCTTCTTCAAGAGATCGCGGGCGGCGATTCCGATCTTCTCGAGGTCCGAGACGTACTGCGGATGCCCCTCGGACGTCGCTTCCTCGGAGAGGAGCTCGCTATAGCCGATGATCTGATTGATGGGCGTGCGCAGCTCGTGGCGAAGGCTCTTCGCGGGAGAAGCGGGCGTCTCTCGATGCTCGTCGACGGCTTTTTCCGTGGTCATGCGCTCGCGGGAGCGCTGGCGAGGCGCCCCGATCGATCCTGTCGGTTTTGTTGGGAGCTAGTTCATTTATAGCAAAAAAAACCCGACTTCGTCATCGAGCGTCCTCAGGGACCCTCGTCGGGTCGCGGGTCATCGAGGACGATGCACGATGCGAAAGCCGACGTAGCTCACGACGAAGTTGGGGGAGAGCCAGAAACGGTTCGCCGCTCGGGTCGTGACCGCCGGCAGGTTGTAGGCGCCGCCCCGAACCACTCGCATGTCCTTCCCGCCTTCGAGGCCCTGGAGGCCTTCGACGTTGGCTCCGAGGGCGGTTGCGGTCCAGTCGCGGACGTTTCCCGCGAGGCCGCGGACTCCGTAGACCGATTCGTCCGAAGGAAAGGAGTCGATGGGTTGAGCGGAAGCCTCCCCGGAGAGCGCGCCGCTCACGTTGCAGAGACTCGGATCGAAGCGGTTACCCCAGGGGTACCAGCGTCCATCGACGCCGCGCGCCGCCTTCTCCCATTCCAGCTCGGAGGGGAGATCGTACTCGCGACCGTCCAATCTCGAGCGAAAAGCGCAGTAGGCGACGGCGTCGTGCCAGGAGATCGAGACCACCGGGAACTCCGAGCGCCAGCGGTGGCGCCCCGTGCCTTCGGGAAGGGCGAGTCGTCCGTCGGGTCCCTGACGGAAGTAGAAGCCGCCGTCGGGGCCTCGCCGGGGAGAGCGGCGAAGCGCCTCCTCGGGATCGCTTCGCGAAAGCTCTTCGAGGAAGTCGAGGTACTCCCGCACGGTCACCGGAGCGCGCGCCATGAAGAAATCGTCCAGCTCGACCTCGGCGCCGGGAAGCGACCATCCGCGAACCTCGTCGTCGCCTCCGGACCCGAAGCTCCCGGCGGGGACGTGCACGAAGTCCTCTCCAATCTGCTGGTCGGAAAAAAGGTGCACCGTTCCGCGCCACTCCCGGGTCCTCGAGAGGAAGACCGGATAGCGCGCCTCGCGGCACCCATCCTTCTTGAGTACGGCCAGATAGCTCCCCATTGGAAGCGCTTTCGGCCCGACCGGAGTGGCTCCGAGGCCGCTGCCTTCCGCCGGTTGCTGAACGAGGTGCTTCTCCTCGAAACGATAGAGCGTTACGTCCGCGCCTGCGGGTGTGGAGTCGATGCGGAGCGTCCCGTCGCCTCGGAGCTCCCGCGTATAGCGCCCGTCGTGGAACGAGGAAACGAGCTTCCCGAAGAAATCGCGGCTCGCGAAGTCGCGCCGCTGCTCCGCGTCGCGGAAGCGGTCCCAGTAGTACTCGGCCATGAGGCGCCGGGCGTCGGGGTGCGCGGGATCGTGGCCCAGGGCGGCGGAGAGCGACATCACCACTTCGGACGCCGCCTCGGCGATGGCGGTACGGAGGCTCTCGACCTCGTCCTCGGATTCGAAGAGGGGGGCCTTCTCTTCGACGCTCTGCCAGTCGAAGTAGCGATTCCGGAGCGCTTCCACTTCCCGACGGGCGTCGTCGAGCTTTTCTTTCAAGGCGTAGTACTGGTCGAGGAGAAGCCTCCCCTGAGCGGCCAGCTCGCCCGCCCGCTCGCGCTTCTTCGCGCGGTCGGAGGCTGACTCGAGCCAGCCCTGCACTTCGTCGTGGAGCGCTCTCGCCGTCTGGTGGCGCGCGTCCGGATCCTTGGCGAGCGCCTTGAGGCACGTCTCTTCGAGCGCGAGCGGGATCTCGCGATGGGGCGCCCTTGCCCGCGGAAACGGGGGCGCCGTCTCGAGGTGGGCGGTCATCACTTCGAGGAGCTTGCCCTGAAACGGAGGCTCGAGGGTCAGTATCTCGTAGAGAAGGATTCCGAGCGCGTACACGTCGGTGCGCGCGTCGACATCTTCACCGGTCACCTGCTCCGGCGACATGTAGGTCGGCGTTCCCACCGCGAATCCGGTCTGGGTGATGTCCTCTTTGGCCTCGGTCGAAACTTCGGTCTCGCCCAGGAGCTTCGCCACTCCCCAGTCGAGGAGAATGACTTCGCCGTGCTCGCCCACCATGATGTTCGCCGGCTTGATGTCGCGGTGAACGACTCCCTTGACGTGCGCGTACTCGACCGCGAGCGTCACCTGCAGAAAAATCTGGACGAGCCGCGTGAGTGAGAACACGCGGAGGTACGCGGCATCCTCGAGTTGTATGGACGAGAGGATCTGGTGAAGCGTCTCTCCATGCACCACCGGCATGGTGTAGTAGGGTTTCTGTGTTTCGGTCAGTCCCATCTCGTATACCGGCACGATGTTGGGATGACCGAGCTGGCCGAGCACCTGCGCTTCCTTGAGGAATCGCCAGATTTGAGGCTTGTCCGACTCCGCGCGCACGGTCTTGAGCGCGAGGTGACGTCTCAGGTCCTGGTCGAATGCGAGGAACACCTCACCCATGCCGCCCTCGCCGAGCCGCGCGACCATCTGGTACCGGGGGCGCTCCCCCGAAGGCTTGGGAACATCGGCTTGCTCTTCTTCCGGGAGGAGATCCAGCGGCAGTGAGCCGCCCACGAGAGCTTGAACGGCGGCAAACGTCGAACGAGCCGAGGGTGTCGCGGCCGGCGCGGGCGGAATCGGATCGTGCTCTCCGGCCGCCCAGCGGGCGAGGAACTTCCGCAGGCTGTCGTCCGAGGGGCCGGTTTTGGGCGGACCGGCCGGGAGGGCCGTCTCGTCGTTTTTCGACATGAAGGGGATTAGAAAAATCGTAGCACCTCAGGGGAAGAACGCAAAGTCGCAAAGAAGAACGGACGCGAGGAATCCCGTGTTGCTCCGCGTCTTTGCGCGCTTGCGTTCTTCCCCTCTTCCCTCTGTTCGGGAAGTGCGGCTCAGGCGGACTTGGGAAGGCCGTTCTTGGTGATGCCCTCGAAGACTTCGCAGAAGGTGTCGAGCTCCTCGAGCGTGGTGTAGAGATTGGGCGTCACCCGAATCCCTTGATACTCCTCGTGCTCGATGGGCGCGACCATGATGTGATGCTTCGCCCACAAGTGATCGGCGAGCGCCCGGGGCTTGATCCCGACGATCTCGATGTTCCCGATGGCGCAGCTCATCTTCGGGTCGAGCGAGGTATGGAGCCGCACGTTCGGAAGCGCCATGAGCTTCTTCGCCCAGTAATCCCTCAAGTGCCGGAGCCGCGCTTCCTTGCGCTTGCCGCCGATGGAGTTGTGAAAGGCGATGGCCTCTCCCACCGCGAGGTACGGCGCGAGGGAATGAGTCCCGATCTCCTCGAACTTGCGGATGTCGTCGTTCATCGACTCCGGGGCCGCCATCATCGGCCAGAGGCCCCTGATCTTGTCCCGGCGGACGTAGAGCATGCCCGTTCCCTTCGGCGCCAGGAGCCACTTGTGAAGGCTGGTGCCGAAGTAGTCGCAGCCGAGATCGTCGCGCTTGAAGTCGAACTGCGCGAAAGAGTGGGCGCCGTCGACCATGACCGGAATCTCGCGCTCGCGCGCGATCTCGCAGACCGCCTTCACCGGCACGATCTGTCCGGTCAGATTGATCTGGTGGGACATCAGGATCATCCGGGTCTTCGAGGTGATGGCCTTCCGGAACCCGTCGACCATCTCCTCGTCGGTCTTCGCCGGGACCGGGATGGTGATGTACTTGATGTCGATGCCTTCCCGGCGCCGTCTCTGGTCGAGAGTGGTGCGCATCCGCCCGTAGTCCTGGGTGGTGGTCACCACTTCGTCGCCGGATTTCAGATCGAGCCCGAGGAGAAGGATCTCCATGGCCTCCGAAGTGTTCCGCACCAGGGCGATCTCTTCCGCGTCGCACCCGAAGAGACGGGCGAGCGCCGCCCGGACCGTTTCGACCCGCGGCGGGAGGAGGCGCGCGATGACGTAGGACGGCGACTCCTCCTGCTGCCAGATGTAGTCCACGACCGATTCGGTGACCACGCGCGGCGAGGGGCAGGTGAAGCCGTTATTGAGATCGATGAGGCTCCTCGAGACCGTGAACGCCTGCTGGACGTCGCGCCAATAGGATTCGTCCGCGGCCACCTCTTCCGGCGAGAGGGTTTCGACGCGCGCCGAAGCGCGCTCCATCACCCGCGCGGTCGGCGGATGGAAGAAGCCGGCGGTCGATACCGCGCCCAGGGTCTTGAGGAAGCTTCGTCTCTTCATGCGGCGAAGGCTATCACAGCATCAATGCTCGCCTCGCTCTTCAATCAGTGCGGCGGGGCCCCACCCCCACCGTTTGGGCTGAAGGCTCTGCTCGGCTCGCTCCCCTCGCCTACAGCCAGAACTCGGTCCGGATGAAGCGCACGATATCGCGCGTGAGAATGTTGCCGACGAAGCTCATCCCGCAATAGATCTTCGCGACGCCGGTCATCCCCGGCTTCAAGAGCTTTTCGCTGTTGTCGACGTAGGCGCGAACCAGCACCGTCGACGACTTGCCGTTCGGCGTCGCGATGGGAGCGATCTCGTCCACCTGCGCCTCGAAGCTCCGGAAGGGATAGCCGCGGACCTTGAACTTCACCGGTTTCTTCATCGTCCACCACGTCCATGTCCTTCTCCAGCACCGGCATTTCCAGCACCACGCGATCGGTGTTCGCGATCTCGCAGACTTCCGCGCCTTCCTCCAGATAGTCGCCGACTTTTTCCTCGAAACGGTAGGTGGTAAGGGTCCCCGACACGGAAGCGTAGATCCGCGTGCGGGCGAGCTGATTGTCGAGCTGCCCGAGCTCGGCTACGAGGCTCTTGATCCGGTTCTCCTGCACCTCGGGGGTGATGAGGTCCTCTTCGAAAATGTTGGCCCGGCTCTGGCTCTTTCGCGAGCGCGAGCTCGGCCTCCGCCTGGCTGCGGCGGGTTTGCGCTTCCAGGAGCGCGCTCTGGGCGTGGTCGAACGTCTGCTTGGGGATCACGCCGTTGGTCCACGCCTCTTCCGCTCTCTTGAAGTCCTGTTCGGCTCGGGTCTCGACCTGCCGTGCGGTGTCGAGGGAGCGCTGTGACACCCGAATCCCTTCCACTGTCGTCGGGCTTTCTTTCCGGAGGAGGGGAAGCTGCGTTCTTCGCTTGCTGGATCTCGGCCGTTTTCTTCTCCCTCGACAGCTCGAGCTCCGTCGCGTCGTACTCCAGGATCAGCGCGCCTTTCTCCACCCGATCTCCTTCCCGAACGTGGATGACGGCGATGCGGCCGCTCAATGGGGCGCGCACCGTCTCGCGGCCGAGGGGCAGCACCTTGAGATCGGATCGGACGCGGAGCTGCCAGGGGAAGAAGGCGGCGACCAGCGCGAGGCCTCCCCAGAGGATCAGGAATCGCGAGCGCTTCTTTTTCTCGCCGAGTTTCTGCCACTTCTCCTTTCCCGACTTCCTTCGCCGCGGATGCGGCGGTGAGCGCGGGCTTGTGGAGGAGGCCGACGAGGGTCACGGCATAGAGCGCCAGGGCGTCGGTGCCCAGGTTCTCGAAGACGTAGCCTCCCCCGTAGACGGCGAGTCCCAGAACGAGGAGCGCGGTGTAGGCGAGGGCCGCCGCTCCGAAGAGCGTCAGGAACCGGTCGCCTCTCAATCCGAAGATGCGCCGCTCGAGAAACTCCGGTGTCACGGGCTCGATGGTCAGGCCGCTCGCGCGCCGGAGGACTCTTCCGAGGCCGGAGAGCGCCTGCCGGCGAAGGTTCTTGATGCCGAGGTGCTCGGAAAGCATGAAATACCCATCCATCTGAATCAGCGGGTTGAAGTTGAAAAGGCTCCTGACGCCGCTCACGGCGGCGACGACGAAGAGCGCCCTCGACGCGAGCGTCCCCGGAGCGACGAGCCGCCACCCGAGGACGGCGAGCGCCCAGACGAAGAGCTCGAAGAAGCCTCCGGAGAAAAAGACCCAGAGGCGTTCGCGCTTCGCGCGAAAGAGGTAGGTATCGCCCACGTTGCAGTAGAAGCAGGGCAGGAAGTAGAGGAGAAGCGCCCCCATATCCGCGACCCGCCCGCCGAAGTGCCGGCAGGTGAGCGCGTGAGCCAGCTCGTGGAGAGCGGTGACGAGCGAGACGGTGAGGAGGACGAAGAGAAGTCCCTCGAGGCTCACGACGCTCTCGAGTCCGAGCGCCGAGCTCATCGGCGTTCAGGACGAAAATCGCGCAGGCGATGAGAAGCGTGACGCACATGAGCCCGACGAAGGTGGCGGTGAAGCATCCCCGTAACCGGGGGTAGAGCCAGTCCAGAAGGGCGTCGGGATTCGCGAGCGGGAGCTTCCAATGGAAAAGGCTCTGCGCCGGCGCTCGCGCGGCGGGTGTTTCCTCTTCGTTACCGGCGCGCAGGAGGCCGAGGCCGCGGAACTTGTCCGCGAATCGGGAAAGCACTTCCTCGGAAACGAGAACGTTCCTCTCGTCCGATGCGCGGCGGCGGATGGTCTCGAGAGACGTCTTCCCGTCGAACTGAGTGATGAGGAAGTGCTCGAGCGGTTTTACCCGGAAGTACCGGTTCGCGCTCGGGTCCTTGATGACGAAAAAGGACGCGCCCCCTTCCTCGATCGGCGCGATGACCAGGTCGGAGCGAAGCTCGAGCTCGTCTCCCGCCGGCCGCCGGCCGCCCGTTCCGGCCGGAAGGTATACCCGCAGGAGCCGCAGCGGACGAAGGGGCCGCGGCTTCCGGTCGACGGCTCGAGGGGACGCTGACAACGCTTACAGCGATCGCCTTTCGCGGCTGGCACCTATCCCTCCGTACGTTTGGGGGTTCCGACGGCGGAAACGGCTTTGCGATACGAAGGCGGTATTCTAACCAATAGCGCTAAAACAAAAAGCGAACGGAAAGCTGGAATTGGCGGGGCGACGCGGCCTGGACCACCTGCTGGAAAGCCGGAAGGGGCGTTTCCGAACCGCCGTAGGTCTCGAGCACCTGGAGCGGGTTCAGGCGATTGGTCAGGTTGAAGACGTCGAGAGCGACGACCAGGCGGCGCGCTTCCGAGATCTCCCACGTCTTGCCGGCGGAGACGTCGAGCGAAGCGACGGATCCGGCGCGAAA
The DNA here is from genome assembly GCA_963820855.1 of uncultured Acidobacteriota bacterium. Taxonomy (GTDB): domain Bacteria; phylum Acidobacteriota; class Vicinamibacteria; order Marinacidobacterales; family SMYC01; genus DAISKN01. The sequence continues at coordinate 197,779 of CAWGBY010000020.1, read as the reverse complement.
GCTGTTTCGCTCCAGAATCCCGCCGTTCGCGAATCCGCGCTCGCGAAGCTTGAGATCTCCATCGAGATCCGCTTCCACCCTCGGATCGAGCGTGCGGCCCGAGCGGGCTCGGGCGATCGCGGAAAAGCGCAGCCCGAGGGGGGCGTCCCAGACCCCGCTCGCGACGAAGGAGTGCGGGATGTCGAAGGCGCTGCGGCCCCACTCGAGCTCGGGCCTTCCCGCATCGAGCGGCAGGGACTCCTCGATACGGTAGTCGTCTCCGTCGTTCGTCGTCCGCGACCACTGATAGACCGCTTGCAGTGTGAACGAGGTCTGGTAGCGCTTGGTGGCCTGAACCTTGAATCCCCAGAATCGGCTCGAGCCGCCCGACTCGATGCGGTAGAGGTCGCGGTAACCAGGAAGTCCCGCGGGCCGGGTGAGATCGGCGTCCGCGGAAGAACGGAGGTCCCCCGTCGTGTAGTCGAAAAACGAGGGCGCATTGGCGTCGAGGGGAAGGAGAAGGTCGGAGCCTCGAACGTATTGACGTCGACGCCGACGGAGAACGCCTCTCTCCATTCGCGCTCGACGCCGAAGCTCCACTGCTGCGCGCGGGGGGAGCGGCGCTCCCCGAGGTCGTAGAAGTTCGCTTGTGACGGCGGCTCGCCAGTAGCGCTCGCGCGGACCCCGATTCCCGAAAGACCATAGAGTCCTTCGAGCGTATCCACGATCGAGACGACCGAGCTGTAGAAGATTCCGTAGCCGCCGCGCACGGAAGTTCGCCCGTCGCGCGTCGCATCCCAATGGAATCCGAGCCTCGGTCCGAAGTTGTCGTTGTCGTCGACCGAGGTCTCTTTCTCCCAGCGGAGGCCGAGGTTCAGCGTGAGATAGGGGGAGAGGGCCCAGTCGTCCTCGACGAACGCGTGAAACGTGGCTCTCGCCCCGCTCGAGGACTCCTGTCGCGCCCGTGGACCGCCACAAGATCGTCGGCGCTTCCGGGACGGTAGGTACGAACGAAAGCCCATCGCACGAAACGTTCGAGCTCGCTCGCGCTCTCGATGTGGAGGAAGCGGACGCCGGTCTTGAAGCTGTGCTCGCCCGCGGGCAGTGAGAGCGTCTCTCCAGATCTCCACGTGGTCTTCGTCCACGCGCTCGAGCCGCATGGGCGAGCCGATGTTCCCCGCCAGCGGATCGCGGACCGCGATGCCGAGAGGAGGCGGCCCTGCCTCGAGCGGAAGCTTTCGGAAACGTAGCCGAAACGGAGCTCGGAGACCGCGGAGCCGAAGGAGGAGACGAGCGTTCCGGTGACAGCGAAGTCGTCGTCTTCGGTGTCGCGGGCGTTCTCGAAGACGTCATAGCCGCCGACACCCTCGAGACGAGACTCCTGCGCGAAGAGGCCCCGGATGTCGAGCTGGTGATCGGAGTGGAAGAATCTGAGAGACCTTCAAGAGGGCGCGTACCCTGTCGCTCGGAAGGTCGTAGAGCCCTCGATATCGGCCTTGGTCGAAGGGCGCGGTCACCACCACGCGCTCGTCCTGGTTCTGGTACTCGAGCCCGGCGAAAAAGAGCGTCTTCTCCCGAACGATGGGTCCCCCGAGGGTGAAGCCCAGGTTCTGGCGATCGAGCGAAGTGTCCTGAGAGGTCAGGGGATCGGCCGCGTCCCAGCCGCCGGGACGAAAGAAGGCGAAGAGGCTCCCGTGCCAGTCGTTGCCCCCGGCTTCGGTCGCTGCGCTCACGATTCCAGAAAGGCTCCCGCCGCGCTCCGCCTCGAACGGTCCGCTGACCACGCGAAACTCCTCGATGGTGTCGATCCCGACGTCGGCGAGGACCACTCCATGCTGATCGCGGGTGTTCTGGAAGCCGTCGAGCTCGTACTCGGTGTAGTACGCATTCGCGCCATTGATGGAGAGCTCCTTCGCTCACGTCTCGCGCCGAGCCTTCGAGGGAAGCGAGCTCGAGATAATCTCTTCGGGCGAGAGGAAGATCCTGGAGTTGCCGTCGCCTCGATCGAAAGTCCCACCTGCGACTGGCTCACGTTCAGGAGGGGCGCCTCCCCGGTGAAGGTCATCGATTCCTGGACCGCGCGGGGCAGGAGCGTGATGTTGAAGATCGGACTCGTGTCCGCGAAATACTTGAGGCCGGCGTAACGAGGGGTCGCGTAGCCCGTGAGGCGCGCTTCGAGGGAATAGACCCCGGGCGGAAGAGAGGGAAAGCTGTAGCGGCCCGTCTCCGCGGACGTGGCGGTGCGGGTGACGCCGGTCGATTGATCGACGAGGGTCAGAACCGCGCCCGGAAGACCGATGCCGGATTCGTCCAGGACCGTTCCGGAGAGCTCGAAGGTCGCCGTCCAGAAGAGGAGCGAGACGAGCGCGAGCCCCATGACGCGAGAGTCTATGTCCGGGCGGAGAGGGGAATCAATACTTGGTAAGATAGAATCGATTCGATGACCGCATTCATCCACGAGCAGCGAGTCGCCTGGTCCGACGTCGATCTCGCCGGAATCGTTTACTTCCCCCGGTACTTCAGCTATTTCGAGAACGCGGAGCTCGAGTGGATTCGAAGCCGCGGTCTGAGCTACGAAGGAATCCTCGCGGAGACCGGGGTCTGGCTCCCGCGCGTGGCCTGCCACAGTAATTTCCGCGCGCCGGCGAAGCTCGCGGAGCTCCTCTCGATCGAGATGCGTCTCGATCGGCTGGGGAAGACCAGCTTCACGCTCGGCTTCGACGCGTTTCGCCTGCCCGAGAGGACGGCCATCGCCGACGGCTACATCGTCGTCGCCACCGTCGACCGCGAGAGCTTTCGACCGACGCCGGTGCCGGAGCCGCTCGTCCAGGCTTCTCTCCGAGCTCGAGCGGCGGAGCCCCGAGCCCGCGGGAGCGCGCGTATGACTCCCGAGCGGTTCCGAGAGCGGTTTCCCATCTTCGAGAAAAGGACTTTCCTGAACTCCTGCTCGAAAGGAGCGCTCTCGCGCGAAGTCGAGGAAGCCTACGGGCAGTACCTCGATTCCTGGCGGGGCGGCGGCTCGCCCTGGGAAGAATGGGTCTCGATTCTGGAAAGAGCGCGATCGCGCTTCGCGTCGCTCTGCGGCGCGTCCGACGACGAGATCGCCGTGACCTTTTGCGCTTCCACCGCGGTCGCCAGCCTCGCCTCCGCGCTCTCGTTCGAGGGGCCGCGCAAGCGGGTTCTCCTCGGGGACTTCGAGTTTCCCACCGTCGCGCACAACTGGCTCGCGCAGGAAAAGCGCGGTGCGTCGTATCGCGCGGGTCCGCGCCCGTGACGGCCGGCTTCCCGTCTCCGCCTACCGCAAGGAGCTGGACGAGCGAACGCTCATCGTTCCGGTGGCGCGAGTGTGCTTCCGCAACGGCTATCTGCAGGACGTCGAAGGAGTGGTCGCGGCGGCGCGCGAAGTCGGAGCGCTCTCCTTCGTCGACGACTACCAGTCGACGGGGACGCGGCCCCTCGACGTGAGGAAGCTCGGATGCGACTTCCTCGTCACCGGCACCTTGAAGTACCTCATGGGCTCGTCCGGCCTCGCGTTCCTCTACGTGCGGCGTGAGCTCATCGAACGTCTCGAGCCTCTCCTCACCGGCTGGTTCGCCCAGGAGCGGCCGTTCGATTTCGACATCGAGCGCGCCACGTATCACCGGACCGCGAGGAGGTTCGAGTCGGGGACTCCGCCGATTCCCAACCTCTACGCGGGTCTCGCGGGGCTCTCGCTCTTCGAGCATGCGCGGCTCGAGGATATCCGGGACCACATCGAAGGTCTCGCGACGATGCTGATCGCGGAATCCAGGGAGCGCGGATTCGACGTGTTGACGCCACAGGATCCCGCGCGTCGGGGACCGCTGGTGGTTCTCGGCGTGAACGACGCGGCGAAGCTGGTCGAGATCCTCGCGCGGGAGAACGTCATCGTCTCCGCGAGAGGGAACGGGCTTCGGATCAGCTTTCACTATTACAATGTCCCTGAGGACGTGCGGAGGGTTCTTTCGGTCCTCGATCGTCATTCGGAGCTCGTCGGGGTCCGGACGACCCCCTCCTCCCCGAGCGCAGCGCGAGGTGAGGCGAGCGGAGCGGAAAGCGAAGCAGGCCACTAAGAAAGAGGTACAACTTTGCCTTTCGATCTGGGATCCCGGTCTCTGAGAAGAATTGGCATCGTGGGTTCCGGCCAGATCGGTCCCGACATCGCCCTTCACATGACGAAGGTGCTCGCGCCGGCGGGGGTCGCGGTGGTCGTGGTCGACATTGCGCCGAAAGCGCTCGACGCCGGACGCGCGAAGCTCGCGAAGAAGATCGATCGCGGCGTCGAGGACGGCGCCTTCTCCCCCGAGCAGGGGGCGGCGATGAAGGCCAACGTGACCTTCACCGAGGACTACGGCAGCCTTCAGGACACCGACTTCGTCATCGAAGCGGCGACGGAGAATCTCGAGGTCAAGCGCCGCATCTTCTCGCAGCTCGAGAACCTCGCCGCGCGGGGACGCCATTCTCGCCTCCAACTCCTCTCATCTCGAGCCGGAGAGCATCTTCGAGGAGCTTCGCGATCCGAGCCGGGCTTCCGTGGTGCACTACTTTTTCCCCGCGGAGAGAAACCCGCTGGTCGAGATCGTTCCGGGGGAGGAAACATCGGAAGAGGTCGCCGCCTGGCTTCTCGATTTCTACGAAGCCATCGGGAAAGTGCCGATCCGCGTCGAGAGCCGATACGGCTACGCCATCGATCCCATCTTCGAGGGCTTGTTCCAGGCGGCCGCGCTCGCCGTGGAAGAGGGACTCGGAACGACGCGCGAGGTAGACGACGTCGCTCGCGAAGTCCTCGGCCTCGCGGTGGGTCCCTTCACCGCGATGAACCTGACGGGCGGCAATCCCATCACGGCTCACGGGCTCGACGAGATGAGTCAGCGGGTGAATCCCTGGTTTCGCACTCCGGAGATCATGAAGAAGGCCATGGCGATGGGAACGCCCTGGGACGTGCCCTCCCGGGACGAGAGCGTCGAAGTGGCCCCGGAGCGGGCCGCTGCCATTCGCGAACGGATGACCGGAGCGTACTTCGGTCTTGCCAACGAAGTGCTCTCGAGCGGCATCGTGAGTCTCGCGGACCTGGAGCTCGGCTGTGAGCTCGCCCTGGTCATCCGGCCGCCGTTCTCTTTCATGAACCAGGTCGGTGTCGGAGCGGCGCTCGAAAAAGTGCGGAGCTACCAGCAGCTCTACCCGAGCTTTCCGGTGTCCGAAGCGCTGGTGAGCCGCGAGGCCTCCGGGATGCCTTGGGAAATCCCTCACGTCATCCGGCGCGACTACGAAGACATCGCGGTCCTCGTCATTCGAAGACCGCAGGTGCTGAACGCGCTCAACCTCGAAGTCTACCGTCAGCTCGCGGCTCACCTCGAGGCGCTTCGCAAAGACGAGAGCGTTCGAGGAGTGGTCATCACCGGCTTCGGCCGGAAGGCTTTCGTCTCCGGCGCCGACGTCTCGATGCTCGCGAGGATCTCCTCTCGCGAAGAAGGGGAAGAGCATGTCCTGGGCCTCGCACCAGGTGATGATCCAGGTCGAGGACTTCGAAAAGCCGGTGATCTGCGCGTACAACGGCCTCGCTTTTGGAGGCGGAAACGAGCTCGGCATGGCCTGCCACGCCCGGCTCGCGCGGAAGGGTTTGTCACCGCTCGCGGCGCAGCCGGAGCCGAACCTGGGAATCATTCCTGGAGCCGGGGCGACCCAGCGGCTTCCACGGCTCATCGGTCTCGAGAAGGCGTGGCCGCTCCTCCGCACGGGAAGAGCCCTTTCGAGCGCGGAAGCGGTAGCGCTCGGCCTGGTGAGGGAGGAAATCGAGGGCGACCTGATTCAGGCCGGAGTCGAGCTCGCCCGCGCCGCCGCCGCGGGGCGAAGTCGAGCTCCCGCGAATCCCGCGGGAGCCGATCGAGATTCCGGATGCGCTTCCCGAAGTCGATCTCGGCCATCTCTCCCGGGCCGTCGACGAGGTGATGCGAAAAGCGATCCTCGAGGGTGCGAAGCTTCCGCTCGCGGAGGGCCTGCGCTTCGAAGCCAAGTGCTTCGGCGAGGTCTGCGGCCTCGAGGACATGAAGATCGGGGTCTCGAACTTCTTGAAGAACGGCCCGCGCTCGAAGGCGGCCTTCCAGAATCGCTAAGAAGAAACGCAAAGGCGCAAGGACAGCGAAGACGCAAGAAAAAACATTCCTTGCGTCATTGGGATCCTTGGCGTCTTTCGTTCTGGGGTCACGCCATCAGGCGAAGCGCCGCGAGGGCATATACGGCGGCACAGTCTTCGAGATCCTTCCGCTTCACGAACTCGTTCGGGCCGTGCGCGACCGAGAGCAGGCCCGGCCCGTAGGCGAACGCCGGGATTTTCTTTTCCGCGTAGAAGCGGATCTCGAGAATCCCCGGGCAGAGCTCCAGGCCGGCCTCGAGCCCGTCACCTCCTCGACGCTATCGGCGATAGCGCGCGCGGCCGCATGTTCCGAGTCGATGCCCGCCGGGCGCGCTTCCTGAATACATTCGAGCTCCAGATCGATCCCCTCCGCCCGCGCGGAATCGAACGCCTCGAGGAGGCGCCGCTTTTCTTCGTCGAAGTCTTCCTCGGGGTTGAGGCGCCGGTCGACGGTGAAGCTGAAGCTCTCGGGGACGACGTTGAAGTTCTGCTCGCCCCGGACCTCGCCTCCCATCATGAGGATCGAGCGCCGCGCGCCCGCAGGCTCGAGAGGATGGCGGGTGGCGCGCGACTCGACGTCCGCCTTGATTCTCGAAAGAGCCGCAAGAAGCGGCAGGGACTTCTCGAAGGCGTTCGAACCTCGGTATTGAAGGCCGACGTGGGAGGTACGACCGCGGACGCGAACGCGATAGGTGAGAGCTCCGCGGCTCGCGTTCCAGACGACACCTCCGGTGGGCTCGGCAGTGAGCATCGCGCAAGCATCGTCGCGGAAGAGAAGGCCGCGATCGCAAAGCGTCCTCGAGCCGAAGGCACCTCCCGTCTCCTCGTCGGGCACCACGCGGAGCGCGATGCGTCCGTTCGGGCGGATCCCGAGGTCCTCGAGCGCCCGGATTGCGTAGATCATCGACACCAGGCCGCCCTTCATGTCGGTGGACCCTCGTCCAAAAATCGTATCCTCGGTAACCCGCGGCTCGAACTGCGAGGGATCCTGTGCGGGCACGACGTCGATGTGGCCGTGAAAGTAGACCGCCTTCGAGCCCTCGCCCCAGTCGGAGGAGAGCCAGAAGCGAGGGTGCTCGGGAGTGCGCGCCTCTTCCGAAACCGGCGCAGCCGGCGGCACGGGCTCGATTCGAGACTCGAGGCCCAGCGTCTGCAGATGACGGGCTACGACCTGAAGGCCGGCTTCGTCGTCGCGGCCCGGCGGGTTCTCGTTCCGTACCCGCACCAGTTCGGAAAGAAACGCCGCCATCTCGTCGCGACGCCCCGCGATCGATCGCCGAAGAGCTTCAACCGTGGATTCCATGGGCATATACTACGCGCCGCGACCGAGGCCTCGACGAAAGTAAGGGTGCAATGGGCGTTCACGAGAAGTTCCAGGGGTACAAGTCCTATCAGTATCTGACCGGCCCGAAGGACTATCGAGAGTTCGATCTGGTCGAGGGTGAAGGACTCTTTCCCTCCTATCTCCTGCCGCTTTCGAGCGAGAAGGAAACGAGGGTCCTCGATCTCGCGAAGCGCACCATCATCATTTCGCTCCACGAGCATCCGCACCTCTTTCCCAAGGACATGCGCCTCTGTCCGGCTTATGACGCGCAGGGACGGACCATCACCGCCTACGAGGCGCTCTCGGATTCGTACTGGGACGCGTTCTTCGACAACTTCCAGGACGGGACCGCGATCATCACGTCGAAGAACGGCTGGAAATGGACGGACGTGATCCACGACGTGGGAATCCGGCTCTGCGACCTCGCCCACCAGGACCTGGTCATCAAGTGCGAAACGGTCGGCGATATCTACCGGGCGCACGAGACGGGGAAGATCGCTCTCATCGCCGCCCAGGAGGGGGCGGCGATGATCGAGAACGAGCTCGAGCGCATCGAGATCCTCTTCGGGATCGGGATCCGCGAAATGGGGATCACCTACAGCGAGTCGAACTCCCTCGGCACGGGCCTCAAGGAGCCGAAGGACGGCGGACTCACGAGCTTCGGACGGCGCGCGGTCCAGAGAATGAACGACGTCGGAATGGCCATCGACTGCGCCCACGCGAGCCCGCAGACGACTCTCGACACCATCGAAGCGAGCGCGAAGCCCATCTTCCTCACCCATACCGGCGCGCGCTCCGTCTGGAACATCAAACGCCTCGCCCCCGACGAGGTGTTGAAAGCCTGCGCGGGCAAGGGCGGCGTCATCGGCATCGAGGCGGCGCCCCACACGACGATGTCCACGAAGCGCCCCGGACACGATCTCGAGACCTACATGGAGCACTTCGAGTACATCGCGGATCTGGTCGGGATCGATCACGTGGCCTTCGGCCCCGACACCCTCTATGGGGATCACGTCGGGGTGCACCACGTGTACTCCGCCGCCCTCTCCATCGAGGCGTCTCATGAGGGGCATTCGCCGCCTTACGAGGAAGTCGAGTACGTGAAGGGGGTCGAGAATCCTACCGAGGCCTCGAAGAACATCCTGCGGTGGCTGGTGGACCGACGACTATAGCGATCGCGACATCGAGAAGGTCCTCGGCGGGAACATCCTCCGGGTGCTGAAAGAGGTCTGGCAGTGAAACCTCGGCTTCCCATCGATCTCGATTCTGCTCATGGCGATCTTCCTCGTCGGAGGGAGCGTGGCGCTCGTCGTCGAATGGCCTCCTGGTCCGGCCCACCTCGACTGGGGCGTATGGATCGTCGTCTACTTCGGATACGTCTACGTGATCGCCGCGTCGATCTTCTACGTCTTGACCGGCCGGTAGTCCTTTGAGCGACGTCGCGCAGTACGTCCTCATCCTGGCCGCGTACTTCGTCGCGATGATCGGCATCGGGGTCTGGTTCAACAAGCGCTCGCGATCGCGAAGCGAGTACTTCCTCGCGCGCGGAAAGCTCGGCCCCGCGACCATCGGAATCTCGTTCTCCGCGACCCAGATCAGCGGGAGCTCGTACATGGGGGCGGTGGGAACGGAGAGGATCTTCGGCTACAACTTCTCGCCCGCCGGCGTGTCCTCCGCGGCCGCACCGTGGTTCTCGTACATCCTTCTGGGAGATCGCCTGCGGCGCATCGCCGGGCGTCTCGGAAGCGTTACCCTCGCGGACATCCTGCAGGCGCGTTTCTACAGCAAGGCGGCGGGCGGTGCTGCGGCGGCGATCATGCTGATCGCGTTCGTGCCGCTCATCGCCGCTCAGCTCAAGGCGGCGGCGAACGTTTTCGAAGTTCTTCTCGGGATGCCGTACTGGATTGGGCTCCTCGGATTCGGAGGGGCGGTCATCCTTTATACCGTGCTCGGGGGCATGCTGGCGGTCGCCTGGACCGACCTGGTCCAGGGCCTCATCATGATGGCCGGCTTCGCCATCCTGGCGCCGGTGGCCGTGCTCGCGGCCGGCGGATTCTCGGAGATGCACCGCCAGTACGGGCAGCTCAACCCGGACTCCATCTCGCTCATGGGAAAGATGCCGGCTCTCTGGGTCGTCTCCGACTTCCTCGCGTGGGGGTTCTTCCAGATCGGAGGCTCTCCCGCCGCGGTCACCCGGTTTCTCATCCCCGAAGACGATCGCACCCTGAAGGGGGCGATGGCCTATTCCGTGATCTTCCAGAGCTTCATCTACGTCTGCGCGACGCTCATCGCGATCGCCTCGGGTGTGCTGCTTCCCGAGATGGCCCAGCCGGACCTCACTCTCCCGACGCTGGTGGCGAAGCTCATGCCTCCGATCTTCGGAGGAATCATCATCGCCGCGGTCTTGAGCGCGATCATGTCGACTCTTTCCGGGATCCTTCTGGTGGCGGGCTCACTCACCGTCGAGAACATCTATGTGAAGCTCCTCGGAAAGAAAGTCGACGCCGCCGAGGGTTTGCGGCTCGCGCGGTGGGCCACTTTCGTCATCGGGGTCTTCGCTCTCGCCGTCGCGTTCCGACCGCCCGCGGCCATCTTCTGGATCGTCACCATGTCGTTCAGCTTCATGGCGTCGGCCTTCACCTTTCCGTTTCTCCTCGGGCTCTGGTGGCCTCGAGCGACTCGCGAAGGGGGACTCGCCGGGATGATCGGAGGCGCTCTCGCCTGCGTTGCCTGGTACGTTCTCGGCTACGCGCGCTACGGCTCGCTCGAGAACTGGATCGCGGGCATCTGGCCCGCCTTCTTCGGACCGATGGTCTCCCTCGTTCTGATGGTGGTGGTGTCGAAGCTCACCGCCCCTCCCCCGGATGAGGTGATCGAGACTTTCTTCGCGGACTAGTGCCGTTCCAACTATTTCTTGCCAATAAACCCTTGAGTGTGGACGAGACCCGTGTGGGCCAACTCGACGGGTCATTTCGGCCGAACAAGTTGGAACGGCACTGACTACTTCTTCCCCTCCACCAGGTGGTCCCACGCGGCGCGCATGTCGAGGCGTCGCGAGAGTCCCTCGAGCTCGGAGGCGACGTCTTTGTCGAGCGGAATTCCGGTAGCGCGCCGCTCCTGTTCGATCGCGAACTCGGCCTCGCCCGGATAGTAGATGCGCGGCGCCCCCTTGGCGGGAGCGGTCGTGAGATGGTGCAGCATCTCCTTCAAGCGGTTCCGGAACTTCACCCAGGGACTGAACGCCCGCAGCCGGATGACGAGGAAGAAGTGGCCGATTCCCGCGACGTCCTGCCGCTTGCCTTCGGCGCCGGCGAGCTCGCGGCCGAAAGAGCCGCCGGACAGGACACCCGCGAGAACATCGACGGCGAGCCCGAGGCCATAGCCTTTGTACGAGCCGGTCTCCGCTTTGCTTCCCAGTGGAAGAAGCCTCATCGCCTCGAGGGCGGTCTTGGGACTCTTCGTCGGCTCCCCGGAGGAATCGAGAGCGAGCCCGACGGGAATCTTCGCCTTGCGCCTCAGAGCGTCCTCGAGCTCCGCGCGCGACGTCGCGGTGGTCGACATGTCGAGCACGAACGGCGCATCGTCCTCCGCCGAAGGCACGGCGATGGCGATGGGGTTCGAGCCGAGAAGCGGCTCCGTTCCGTACGTGGGGATCATCGAGGGCACGGCGTTCGAGACGACGATGCCAATCATCTGCTCCGGAAGCGCGAGGCGCGCGTAGTATCCCGCCATTCCGAAGTCGTTGCTGTTCCGCGCGGCAACCGCGGCGACTCCGAACTTCTTCGCCATCTCGATGGCGAGCTCCATCGAGCGCGCTCCCACCACGTGGCCCATCCCGTTGTCCCCGTCGATGATGGCCGCGGCCTGATCCTCCAGCACTACCTGTATACCCGCCGCGGGGTTGATGAGCCCGGAGCCGAGCCGCGACGCGAAGATCGGAAGCCGCCTCGACCCCTCCCCCTCGACTCCGGCAAGGTCCGCGGCGACGAGCGCGTCGCCGACGATCGACGCGTGAGGAGCGGGAACGCGGAGCCGCTTCAATACCTCGCGCACGAAGTAGTGCAAGCGGCCGTGACGAACGAAGATGGTCTTGGGCATGGCGAGCCCGCAATGCTAACGGGCGTGCCGGCGTTCGTCAACGCGAGTCGATTCGAGACCGTGGGGAAGCGTCGCTTCCTGGGGGGAAATGCCCTCCCGTCCGCTTTCGGGAGCCCTCGAGACCGAGACCAAGTCGTTGCCTGCGCGGTGATTGGGACGGAGGCTCCGGCCCGGGATCGCTGGCATCGTGATTGCTTAGCAAACGGAGGGAATGGAACGACCGAACGGTCAGCTCCAGGCGGCGGCCGGCAGTGTCCTTCTTCTTTCGACGGAAAAGAAAGTCTTCGGTTTCGATCTGGTCGAGACCTTCCGCGTCGCCATTGGCCGCCATGACTCCAACGACCTGCGATTCAACTCCAGAAATGTATCCAACTACCACGCCGAAATTCTGAACGAGCCCGAGGGACTCGTTCTGCGAGACCTCGGAAGCACCAACGGCACCTACGTGAACGAAGAGCGCGTGAAGCGGCGGAAGCTCACGGAGGGCGATCGCATCCGCATCGGGGGCAATGAGATCATGGTGAAGCTCACGAGCGGCGAAGGTGCCAAGGAATCCGCTCCCGCTCCGTCTTCGCTTCCCGCCGCCGGAGACTTCGGACGGGAGGGGACGACCGAGCACGGTCTCACCTTGAGAGAGCTGCTCCTTTCCATCGCCCGGCAGAGCCAGTCGATGCGGCTGGTCTTGAAGCGGAATGCCACCGAGATCGCGGTCTACATTCACGAAGGCCGGATCATTTTCGCGGAATCGGGAAAGGCGCGCGCCGAGAAAGCGCTCTACCGGGCGTTCGAGTGGCGCAGCGGGACCTTCAAGGTCGAGCCCTTTCCCGCGAACGACTCGGTACCGCGCATCATGGGCGTTCCCGTCGAGACTCTCGTGAACGAGGGGGCTCAGCAGGCGAGGGAGCTCGACCAGCTCCTCGCGAAGCTGCCTCCGCCGGACGCGCCGCTCCGTCTCCGGGAAAGCTGCAAGATGAGGATCTGCGACTTCACTCCCGCTGAGATCGAGGTCTTCCTCGGTCTCATCCGTGGGGGCACTCTCGCGGTCACGGTGGAAGCGTCTGCCATGACCGACCTGCGCGTGATGAGCCTGGTGCACGCGCTCGTCGTCAAGCGGGTTTTCGAGACGGAGGAGCACTCTTCTCTTCTCGAGCAGACGAACATCATCACCCGTCTCTGATTGGTCGAACCCGTCCGCAAAAGAGGACGGCCCTTCCAGCGCCCGACTTTTCGCAAGTATCCACCACGACGACGTTTATCGATCCACGCCTTTCTGGCATGGAGAGTGCTCTTTCTACCGCGTCCGCGTCAGGATCCAAGGAGGAAACCAATGAGCAGAAACTGGACAGGCTGGCTTGCGGTACTCGCGCTCGCGGGCGCGACCGGGGCTTGCGCGCAGAAGACCGTCAATCACGTGCTCGCCGACCCCGGGCGCTACGCGCACCAGGAAATCTCGCTCGCGGGCCGCGTCGTCGAAAGCGTCTCCGTTGCCGGCAAGGGTTTCTATCGACTGGAGGACCCGACCGGCCGCCTCTGGGTGTTCTCCCAACGGGGTGTTCCTCGAAAGGGCGCGACCGTGAAGGTAAAAGGCAAGATTCACGACGGTTTCGACATCAGCGCTTTCGGAGGCGTTCTCGACTTACCCGCGCCCATCCGGGAGCGGATCGAGACGGGGCTCCTCATGGTCGAGTCCTCTCACAGGGCCGATAATTGAGATAATGCGCGCCGGTCGTGAGCCGCAAACTCGACGTCTTCGTTCATCGATGGGGCCTCGACCGGCTCGCCTTCCGGGTCTGGCGCTACAGCCCGCGCGGGCTCCTTCGCCTCTATCGACACCATAGCTTCGATCGAAAACTCGGCGTGAACACGCGCGGGTACGCCGATCTCCGCTACGAGCCGACCCCGGCGGACGTGTTTCACGAGATGATCGCGAGGCTCCCGTTCCAACCGTCGGATTTCGTATTCGTCGATTTCGGCTCCGGAAAAGGCAAGGTGCTGATGCTCGCGGCCCAGTATCCTTTTCGCCGCATCGTCGGCGTGGAGCTTTGGGAGGACCTGCACCAGATCGCTGCTACGGAACCTCGCCGAGTTTCGAAAGCGAGGCGACTGCGCCGCCGAGATCGTGCCGATTCGGATGGATGCCGCCGACTTCGCTTTTCCCGAGGAGCCGCTGGTGCTCTACTTCTTCAACCCTTTTCCCGAAGAAGTCCTCACCCGTGTTCTCTCGAACCTCGCGGAGTCGCTCGCGCGAGCTCCGCGCCGCGTCTACGTGCTTTTCTACGCGCCGGTGCGGCGTGGGGCTCCGTGGGATCGGAGGCGCGCGTTCGAGGCATCCGGGTTCCTCACCATCTACCGCGATGAGCCGCGGTTCACGATCTACACGGCTCAGTAGACGACCGCGCCGCCGTCGACATTGATCGCCTGGCCGTTGATGCCGCGGGCATCCTCGCTCGCGAGATAGACGGCGACCGCCGCGACCTCTTCGGCCTCGATGAGACGGTTCTGCGGCGAAAGGGCTTCGAGCCAGCGAGTCGCCTCCGCTTCCGTCTTCCCCGTTTTGGCGGCGATGTTCCGCGCGGCCTCCGCCGCCATCTCGGTTCGCACGAACCCCGGGCAGATCGCGTTCACCGTGACTCCGCTCGTCGCCATCTCGAGAGCGAGGGCCCGCGTGAAGCCGATGAGACCGTGTTTGCTCGCGCAATACGCGGCGGTATAGGCGAAGCCCACCTTTCCCGCGGTCGACGCGACGTTGATGATCCGGCCCCACTTCGACGCGGCCATCGGGGCGAGAAAAGCGCGGGTTACGCGAAACGCGCCGGTGAGGTTCACCTCGAGGTGCTCCTGCCAGTGCGCTTCGTCCATCGCGAGGACCTTCACGCTCTTTGCGATTCCCGCGTTGTTCACCAGGATCTGAACCTCGCCGATTCGTTCACGCGCCTTCGCGACGGATTCTGGATCGCTCACGTCCAGACGAAAGGCCCGGGCGTTTCCGATCTCCTTCGCGAGGGACTCGAGCGAGGCCTGGTCTCGCGACGCGAGAGCCAGGCTCGCGCCTTCCTTCGCGAACGCGAGAGCGATGGCGCGTCCGATGCCGCGGCTCGCGCCGGTAACGAGGGCCGTCTTTCCATCGAGCTTCATGATTCACCTCGCATACGGGCCCACCAGCCATAGAGGAGAATGGCGGCGATCGATATCGGGATTACCCAGCGTATCCAGAAGATCCAGAATTCCCCGACGCGGATCGTACTACCCCGATTGACCTCGGCGAGCGCCCGCCCCCGGCTCACGAACCACCCGAGCGCGACGAGACTGAGAGCGCTCCCGATGGGCTGCATCGTCGAGCCCCAGACCTGATCGCTCCACATGAGGTAGCTCGAGCTTGCCATCGCCGGGAGCGACAGCAGCAGATCCAGACCCACCAGGACGACGATCGCTCGCCCGCGGCTCCAGCCGAAGTAGTGCCGGGCCCCGTCCACCAGCACTTCCATTCCCGCGACCGCGGAGAGGAACGACGCGACGAAGAACGCCGAGAAGAAGAGACCGCCGGCGAGCGCGCCTCCCGGCATGGCCGCGAAGACTCCGGGAAGGGTGATGAAGAGGAGAGAGGGCCCGCTCGTCGGCTCGACTCCCATGGCGAAGACCGCGGGAAGCACGGCGAGGCCGGCGAGAAACGCCGCGCTCATATCGCCGAAGGCAGTCTGGACGGCGGTCACCGGCAGATTTTCGTCTTCGCGAAGATAGCTTCCGTAGAGAAGGAAAAACGTGCCGCCGAGGGACAAGCTGAAAAAGACCTGCCCCATGGCGGCGAGGACGGTCGGGCCGTCGATCTTGGAAAGGTCGGGAAGGAGATAGAAGCGGAGTCCCGCGAGCGCCCCGGGAAGCGTGACCGTTCTCGCGATCACCACCAGCAGGGAGAGGTAAACGAGGGGCATGGCGACGCGCGAGATTGCCTCGATTCCTTTGCGCACGCCGAGGGTGATGACTCCCGCGACTCCAAGAAACGTGAGCGTCGTGACGGCGACGTTCGAGGGCGTGATCCCGCCGAGAGTCGATTGGTAGAAAAGAGCGGGATCCGTTCCCACGGTGAAACCGAAGAGGGTGTGAACCGCGTAGAAGAGCACCTGTCCCACGATGAGTCCGTAGTAGGTCATCGCCATGAAAACGGTGAAGAACAGGACCAGGCCGATACCGCGCCCGCCGGGCATGCCCGCGGTGACGAAAGCACCCGCGGGACCCTGGCGGGTGAGTCTTCCGAGAGTCCACTCGGCCATGATCGCCGGGATACCGAGCAGGAAGTTGAGGAGAACGTAGAGCAGGACGAAAGCCGCGCCGCCGTGCTTGCCAGCCAGGTAGGGGAAGCGCCACACGTTCGCGAGGCCCACCGCCACTCCGATGAGGACCATCACCGAGCCGAAGCGGGACCCGAACGTCTCCCGCGACGGTGCCGCTCTCGATCTCAGGCATGTTCCGGAGGCGGCGCCATCCCCACGAGGAGGACGAGCCGATCGTCCGTCGCGTTCTCTACTCCGTGAGGCTCGCCCGCCCTTGCGAGCACCGCTTGACCCGGCCCGAGATCCTTGGTTTCTCCGGCGATCTCGAAGCGCCCGTGCCCCTCGAGCACGATGTAGTACTTGGTGCTCTTCTCGTGGACGTGGACTTTCTGGCGCTGCCCGGGCTCGAGGCAGTAGACGTCGAGGAACAGATCGGTGGTGGCGAAGAGATTCACCTTCTGCATCTTCTCGGGGGCGAAGCGGCGGGCGTCGAGAACCGTGCGGATGTCCATGGAGAGCCTCCCGAGCGGACTACTTTCGCGCCTTCAGGTAGTCGCGGGCCTCGAATGTCTGTCCGGTGACGGAGCGGGATTCATCGGACGCGAGATGGATGAAGATCTCCGCGATTTCTTCGGGCGTGGGGAGGCTCTGAGGATCCTCGTCCGGATAGGCCGCGGCTCTCATGTCGGTGCGGGTCGCGCCGGGGTTCACGCTGTTGACCCGGACTCCCGCGGCTTCGAGCTCCGCGGCGAGCACCTGGGTGAATCCCTCGAGGCCGAACTTGGAGACGGCATAGGCGCCCCAGTTCGGCTTTCCCTTGCGGCCGACGCTCGAGCTGACGTTGATGATGGAGCCGCGCCGTCGAGCGACGAGGTGGGCGAGCAGCGGCCGCGTGACGTAGAAGAGGCTCGAGGTGTTGACGCGGAGGACTTCGTCCCAGGTCGCGACGTCGAGCTCGGCAATCGGAGCTCTCTTCCCCAGAATGCTCGCGTTGTTGACGAGGATCTCGAGGTCGGGAAAACGCTCGAGCGCGCTCGCGACGAGCCGCGCGGCATCCTTCGGGTCCGAGACGTCGGCGGCACCGTAGCCGACCGCCGCGCCCGTCGCTTCGATGCTGCTCGCCGCCTTCCTCAGCCCCTCTTCGCCGCGCGCGCTGAGGAAGACCGACGCCCCTTCGGCCGCGAACGCTTTCGCGATGCCAAGGCCGATCCCCCGGCTCGCTCCGGTGACGAGCGCGGCTTTGCCTTCGAGTCTCCCTTCGCTCACGGTGGGTGCATTCTAATCGAAGGCCGGAATGCCGGCGAGCACGGTATGCATACGAAAGTACTCGACGTACTTTGCGAGGCCGAAGGCGATGAGCCCCGCCGCCACCATCACCGCGGCGAACCGGCCCGAAGCGGCCTCGCCGCCAGAGCGAATCGAGAGCGACGCCCGCGGTGATCGGCGACGAACGGTCCGATGTAGACGAATTCCTTCAAGTCCTTGAACATTCCGGAGACCGCGCGAAGCGCCAGAAGGCCAACGAAAGCTCAGGCCGTAGGCCGCGAGCACTCTCGATGCCCAGCGCTCGCCATCTCGCCAAGCGAGCAGGAAACCGGCGATGGCCATTGCGGGAAAGCCGATTCCGTAGAAGTACGTGATGCGGAGGAGCGCGACCGCGAACCCCGCAGGCGGATTCTCCGTGCCGCCTCCTTCGCCGCTCGCGAGCGCGGGAACGATCTCGGTGACGAACAGCACCGTGAACGGAAGGTAGACGAGAACGACCGCCGCCGTGACGACGAGTCCCCAGAACGGAAGAAGAGAAGGGATGCGTTTCCGCTCGAACCAGGCCAGGAAGGCTCGAGAACAAGCTGAGATTGATGAGGCTCGAGAGATAGAGAATTCCCGAGGCGAGGCCGCTCGCTCAAGTAGAGCAGCATCGGGCTGCGAAAGGACGCCGCCTGGGCCATGCGCGCGGCGAAGAGGATCGCGAGAACGTCGAAGAAGTGTCCTGCCATCGTCGGCCATTGAGCGTACAGAAGTCGATTGGTCGATCGGAGGCAGAAAGACCGTGAGAAGCGCGGCCCAGGTCGCGACTTCGGCGCCCACGAGGGCGCGCGCGAGAAGAAACACCAGGGGCAGCTCGAGGGCCGCGAGGACGAGCCCCACGTGCTTCATCGACGCCTCTATCCCCCGGGCGTCGCGGTCGAGGAGAGTGAAGGGAAGGTAGAACACCGGGGAGTAGGGAAACGCGTAGGGACGACCCGCGATGATCCGCGGATAGGCGGTCTGCGCGACCTTCTGGGCCGCGATTCCCCGCTCGAGGATCCCGCCGGACGCCGCCTCGAACGCTTCGAGATGGCGGCGGTGAAGGCGCACATCCGGATAGAAGTAGCTCGGATGGAAGAGCGCGGCTCCCTTGAGCATGTAGCCGAGCAGGAACAGAAGGGGAACCGAGCGGCGAAACCCGAGGGAGAGCAGCGCCGCCGCGACGAGGCCGACGATCGCGATCTGCGCCTGCGCGTGGGCCATGCCGAAGGGGTCGCTCGCGAACCACGCCGCTTGCGCGAGGGCGACGCCCGCTCCCACCGCGGCCGCGATGCGAAGGGAGAAGCCGAGAGCGACGGTGAGGAGGAAGACGCCCGCCAGAAAGATCCGCGGCGCGAGCGATTCGAAGGGAAGCCGGAAGCGTGCGCCTTCGACGCGGATCCAGTCGACGGCGAGTCCCAGTTTCTCCGGACTCGGGTCCTCGACGAGGAGATCCAGTCGAAGCGATGTCCTGGCGGCGAAGCTCACCGGAAGATCGAACGTCCGGAACCGGCCCGGCCGCGCGGAGAAGCTCGAGAGCGGCTCACCGTCGAGAAAGAGTCGGACCGATGCGTTGCCCTGGACGAAGCGCGCGTATCGGAGCTGAAGCGTCCCGGCCTCCGACACGCCTCCGAGAGGCACGACGACCGACGCTCTTTCCTTCGTCCAGCGAAAGCTGACGGGGCGCCGTTCCTCGCTCTCGGTGAAACCCGGGAGGTACGCTCCGGTCGAAGGACCGACGTCGAAATCGAGCGGTGCCTGGCGCAGAGAGCCGAGGTAGAGCGCCGCCTCGCCCAGGAAAAGAATCAGGAGACCCACGAAGCCGACGCGCCATCGTTCGCGCATTCTCCGCCGGGCGCGCTATTTCTTCCGTTCGAGAAGTCTCCGCAGCGTCTCCAGCTCCAGCTCGAGTTTCTTCTGCTTGGTGGAGATGCTCAGCACGTAGAAGAAGAGCAGAATCCAGACCAGGGAATACGCCGCCAGCAGATAGCTCATGCGGGGTCGAGCTCCTTATGCAGCCGGTCCACTTCCTCCTGGACGGATTCGACCGCGAGGCGCTTGTCCATGAGCCAGAGGTAGAGGAAGAGAAACGCGACGAGCGCGATCATCAGCGCCTGGAACATCTGCGGATGGAGGCCCGAAGACTCCCCGCCCAGAATGACGGGTTGTGGGTGCTGGGTCCTCCAGAGACGGATCGCGAGAAAGACCACGGGAACGTCCACGAAGGCGATGATCGCGACCACCGCGGAAAGCGTCGCCCTCTTTTCTTCCGCCGGGACGTACCGCCTCAACATGAGGTATCCCACGTACATGAGCCAGAGAACGAGAGCCGTCGTGAGCCTCGGGTCCCATGTCCAGTAGACGCCCCAGGCGTACTTGGCCCAGATGGGGCCGGTCACGAGGCCGATGGTGGTGAAGACGACGCCAATCTCCGTCGACGACAAGGCCACCTGGTCGAAGCGGGGCCGGCCCTTCCACAGATAGCCGATGCTCGCGGCGAAGGTCACGGTGAAGGCGATGAACGCCACCCACCAGCTCGCGACGTGAAAGTAGAAGATTCGCTGGACGTCCCCCATCGTGCTTTCTCTGGGAGCGTAGAGAAAGGCGGCCCAGAGGGCCAACAGCATCGATAGCAGGCTTACGAGGGGCAGTGTTCTCGCGTACCACGCCTTCATGACGGCAAGTATGCTATCCGATCCTGGACCGCGTCCGCTGCAAATACCCATGCGAGCCCTTGACAGATCGCTCGATGGTTCCTAACATGGGATCAAACCCCAGAATCTGACCAGGCCTTCCGGCTTCAACGGCTTTGCCGGCGCTCGCGGAGCCGGGCTTCTCGACCCTTGGAGGGCGACGTGAAGAACGACGATCTGTTGAGCGGAGTCCTGTGGCTCCTCGGTGTCGCGACCGTTTTCCTGATCTCGACCGCCGTCGCCATGGCGGCGGCGCGCGACGGTCTGGTTCTCTGGCACGAGGCGAGCGCCGCGGTGCGGGCGCTCTCGACGATCTCGACGATGATGGTGGCGGCGGTCGCCGTCATCCACATGAAGAGCGGTCGCGCCAAGAAAGACTGACGCTCCGCCCGGCGGATCGCGCCCGCGCAGTAGACGGCGTTGATCGCGTCGACCATCCTCGCGGCGGGATAGTGCTCGGCGGCGAACGCGCGGCCCCGCGACCCCATCTCGTCACGGAGCGCGCGGTCGCGAAGGAGCTCGAGCGTCCTCCGGGCGACCGCCTGGAAATCTCCGGCGGGACCAGAAATCCGGAGACTCCCTCCCGGACGACTTCCGGAGCGCCATCGAGCTCGTAAGTCACGACCGGTTTTCCCACGGCTCCCGCTTGAGGAAGCACCCGTGCGATTCCTTCTCGAAGGGAAGTGTGAACGACCACGTCCATCGCCTGGATATAGAGCCGCGACCTCCTCCGGGCGGGACCAGGCCCGCGAAGATTGTGCGATCGGCGAGCGCGAGCCGCCGGACCTCCTCCTCGAGCTCGCGGCGAAGGATTCCGTCGCCGACGAGAGGAACCGGCAGTCCGGCTAGGTCGGCCGCGATTCGAGCGCCGCCTGCGGACAGAAAGTCGGCGTGGCCTTTCAACGGGAAGAGCCGGGCGATCTTTCCTACCACCGGCGCGTGCCTCCGGAATGGAAAGCCGTCGGCGCGCTTCCGCGACGGTGAGGTGCTCGGAGACGCCGAGAAACGGCTCGAGCTCCATTCCGCTGAAGATTTTCACGTACTGCTCCGGCTTTCCGATGCCCGCCGCGAGAGCGCCGTCGAGAGTCTTCTGGCTCACCGCGATGATGGCGTCGCTCAGGGGAGCGGCCAATCTCTTGAGCGCGAATGTAGAGCGCGTTCCTCCACGCGGCCTGGTAAGGATGGAACGCGAGACCGTGGAGCGTATGAACGACCGTCTCGACTCCGGCCAGGCGCGCCGCGATTCTCCCGAGAATTCCCGCCTTCGACGAATGCGTGTGGACGACGTCGAAACCGCCCGCGTTTCATGAACCGATAGAGCTGGTAGAGGGCGATGAGGTCGTTCAACGGACGGATGGGGCGGACCAGTCGGGGAAGGATCGTGAAGAGCGACTCCTCCCTTTCCGCGCGGCGTCATGAAGGTCTCCCTCCGGTCCGGGATCGGGCCCCGCGACGAGGGTGACCTCCATACCCCGCCGGTCCGCTGTCCGACGGCGGTCAGAAGAGTGTTTTCCTGAGCGCCGCCCACGATGAGACGGGTGATCACGTGGAGAACGCGAAGCGGGCGGTCGGACAGAGGTCGGACGGACGTCCGAGGATGTGCGCCATCGAAATTGTGGGGGTTCTTTCGATGCTAACACGGGTCCTTTGGACTGGCTAAAATCGGGCCAGGCATGCGATCCTCTAGCCCCTGAATCAGGAGGAATGTACGTGAAATATCCGAAGTATCTGTTAGCGGCGGGACATGTCCTCTTCTTTTCCTCTTCGGGGTCTACCGCCCAGGAAGAGGATGCGGCCGATCCCTCGATCGAGCTCGTCGATGCCGTTCGCGCGGGCGAAGTGCGCGACGTGACGCGCCTCCTGGGAGCGGGCGCCGATGCGAAAACCGTGACCGACGGAGGCATGCCCCTGATTTCCGTTGCCGCGATGAAGGGCCATACGGCCGTGGCCGACGCCCTGGTGAAGGCGGGAGCGGACCTCGCCGCCACGGACAAAGTCCGGAGCGACCGCGCTCATGTACGCGGCACAGTTCAATCACAACGACATCGTAGCCGCGCTCATCGCCGCCGGGCGCGGACGTGAACGCGAAAGACAGTCTCGGCTGGACTCCTCTCATTCGCGCCGCGGTCGGCGGCAACGTCGAAGGGACCAAAGCGCTCCTCGCCGCCGGTGCGGACAAGAACGCAACCGACTTCTTCGGTCGAACCGCGCTTCAGGTCGCCGAGGGCCGAGGCAACGACGAAGTGATCGGCCGCGCTCCAGGGCGGCTGACTCTAACCAATCCAAGAAGAACGCAAAGGCGCAAAGAGGCAAAGTCGCAAAGGAGAATCTTTCTTCTGTGAATTCGTCCTTGTTCCTTGCGTCTTTGCGTTCTTCCCCGGTTTTACTTCACGTAGACCGTCTTGATGTTCACGAACTCGCGAATTCCGAAATCCGCGAGCTCGCGGCCGTAACCGGACTCCTTGATGCCTCCGAAGGGGAGGCGGGGATCGGACTTCACCAGGCTGTTCACGAAACAGGCGCCCGCGTGCAGATGCTTTCGCGCGATCTCCTCGCCCCGCCGGACGTCTTTGGTGAATACGGCGGCTCCGAGACCGAAGACGCTGTCGTTCGCGACGCGGATGGCTTCGTCCTCGTCCGGAACGGCGATGATCGCCGCGACGGGGCCGAAGAGCTCCTCGTCGTACGCCGGCATGCCCTTCTTGACGCCGGCGAGGACCGTCGGAGGATAGAACGCCCCGGGCGCCTTCGGCACCTCGCCCCCGAGAAGAAGCCGCGCGCCTTTCTCGACGCTCTTCTTGACCTGCTCGTGGAGCTCGTCTCTCAGGTCTTCTCGCGCCTGGGGGCCGACGATGGTGTCTTCCTCCATCGGATCGCCCATCTTCTTCGCTTTCATCAGCTCGACGAAGCGCTTTTCGAACGTGGGCGCGTGCTTTTCGAGGACGATGAACCTCTTCGCCGCGATGCAGCTCTGGCCGCTGTTGATGAGGCGGCTTCGCACGCAGATATCGACGGCCTCTTCGAGATCCGCGTCTCCGAGGATGACGTAGGGGTCGCTCCCCCCGAGCTCGAGCACGGTCTTCTTGAGCATCTCGCCCGCTTTCGAGGCCACGGCCTTTCCCGCGGGCGTGCTCCCGGTGAGCGTCACCGCCATCACTTTCGGGTTCTCGATGACCCGCGCCACTTGTCTTCCGCCGATGAGTAGCGAGCGGAAGAGATCCGCCGGGAATCCCGCTTTCTGGAAAACTTCCTCGATCGCGAGCGCCGAGCCCATCACGTTCGATGCATGTTTGAGAACTCCCGCGTTTCCCGCCATCAGCGCCGGCGCGGCGAAACGGAACACCTGCCAGAACGGGAAGTTCCACGGCATGACCGCGAGCACGACGCCGATGGGCTCGAAGGCGACGAAGCTCTTGCTCGCGTCCGTCGCGACCGGAATGGGCCTCAGGAACTCCTCCGCCATCTCCGCGTAGAAATCGCAGGCCCAGGCGCATTTCTCGACCTCGGCCCGCCCGTCCTTGATGGGCTTTCCCATCTCTTCGGTCATGAGCCGGGCGTAGTCCGAAGCGCCGTCCCTCAGGATCTGCGCCGCCCCGCGCAGGAGACGAGAGCGATCGGAGAAAGCGCTGTCGCGCCAATCCACGTGCGCCTGGTGGGCGCGGTCCAGGATGGCGTCCACCTCGGACGCCGTCATTTCATCGTAGGTGCGAAGAAGTTTGCCGTTGGCTGGATTGACACTCTCGATGGGCATGCCCGAAAGTTTATCATTCTTAAGGCGAGCGCCCCCGCGCGAAGGATTGGTGAATCGCATGCGCTGGGTGAAGCAACCGGCCCGGAGGGCCGGTCCTCCCCGCGCGAAAAGCGCGGGGAGCGAGCGCGCCGAGGAGGCGCGCTCGCACTGATCAAAGCACGAAATCGACGCTGAACACGCCGTCGTCGGCCCGGTCGCCCTTCTGGAATCGATACTCGAAGGCGATGCGGATTCTCTCCCGGAGCCACGCCTGCGCTCCGAGGGCGAGGCTGTTCTGCGCCTTTCGCGAAGCCCCTTCGGAAGCGCTCAGGTGCGTGTAGCGCGCGGTAAGAAGAAGCCAGTAGGTCGCGAGCTTCTCGGCTTGCACGAAGCCCCCGTTCGAGCCTTCTTCTTCGTAGAAGCCGCGATCGTTCCCCCACAGGTAGAGACCGTAGAGGCTCGCTCCCTTCGAAGCGAAGCGGAGATCGAAATCGGCGCCGATGCGGGTGTGCTCGACCGGGACCGACCCTTCCGCGTACTCCAGGTCGTCCTGGCCGTCGTAGAGGAAGACCCCGACGCGTTGCGTCACGTCGAAGTCCACCGCGAATCGGCGTAGACGTCGGGATCGTACGAGCTTTCGTACTCCTCGGACCGCCGAACGGAATCGGTGATCGCGACCGTATAGCGGCCCCAGGGAACGGGACGGCCCGCGACCTCGAATCCGCGCTGCGGGCGCCGCGATGCTCCACTCGGGATCGCCGCCGCTGAGAAAATAGGGATCGTACGCGAAGAGGTTGTGGGTCCGAATCTGAGTGAACGGAAGCTCCAGCTCGAAGGATCCGCCGCGCACGCTCAGGAGATCCGGCTTCACGCCTCGAAGGATGTCGTAAGCTCCGACCCAGGCATAATTGAGGTCGCGTCGCTCGATTCCGTCGCCGTTCACGTCGAAGGGCTGCTCGATCCAGTAAGACAACACGCTCCCGAGGCTCGCGGCGGAGATCGGCTTGAGGATCCCGCTGGTGGAAGCGTCGGAATCGGGGCCGATGCCGGTGGTAAACACCGTGCTTCTCAGCGCCAGCGGAATCGCGCGGATCGCTTCTTTCCAGGTGGTCTGGTCCTCGTCCATGCGGAAGCCGTTCTCCTTGAATCGCCTTCCGAACGGAGTGAGCTTGGGAAACGAGTCGTGGCAGCCCGCGCAGGGCATGAAGGTGAAGAGCGACGAGGAGTCCGGACTGTACTTGCGGGCAAAGCCGGGATAGGCATCGGCGCGATCGAGCGAAAGCAGGAAGACCGCGGCGGCCGCGGCGCACAGCACGACTCTCTCGCGCATTTATTTCTCCACGATCCGGCAGAGGTTCAGAAAGCTGGCCTCGAAGGAAGCTCCGCCGCTCACGGCCGCGTCCAGGTTGACCACGAAACGAGGGCGTCCCGCCATACATCTCGATGCCCATGGCTGCGCCCCGCTCGACATAGGAGGCGTCGGTTGCGAGGGTGAGAAAATCCGAGCTCGAGGCTTCCCGTACGACGCTCCCGAGCCTCGCGGGTGACAGGGGGGCCAGGAGCAGAACCTTGATACCGGCCTCGCCGAGCGTGCCTTCGGATTCGTAAGCGATCGGGACGAGGCGAACCTCCCTGCCCTTCACCCGAAGACGGGTCAGCTCCCGGTGGATCTCGACGAGACGATCCTTCGCGCTCGCGGATGCCGGATCCGCAGGGTCGAAGACGACGCCGATTCCGAGGACTCCCTCCGACGCCGCGAGGTTGCGATCGAAGGACAGCGCCTTCAGGAAGGCGGGTAACTGCACATCGAGTGGAGCTGCGGTCGAGGCAGGCTGCAGCGACAGAAAAGCGGCAAAAAGAGCGCTGGTCATGAGAGGGAGCTCGAGAAATGTTATCGCGTTTTGTTTTCGAAGGCGAGTCTCTTTACGTCGTCAAAATGTGAAGTGGTTCACACTTCAACGAACCCATCCGGGAGGGATGCCCTTCCGTCGCGCTTCCTCGGCGATCGCCTGCTTATCGCTTCGAGCCTGCGCGAGGTCGCGCTCCGTCGCTTGTCTGCGCGACGCGCCGCGAACATCCGAAGTGAGCTCGGGGCTTTGAAGCTTCGCTTCGAGGTCCTGGATTTTCTTGTTCACCGCGGACACCCGATCCCGCCAGTACGACTGCGTGGTCGTGGGGTCCTCTTCCGGAGCGGCCGCATCCCCGGACCCTCCCGCGGTCTCGCCCGCCGCGGGAGCCGCGGCTCCCGGCTTGGCGGGTGTCTGGGGGAGTCGTGGCCCGCCGCGCAGATCGTTTTCCGTGAACGCCTGGTTCTGCGCGTCGACTTTCTTCCGCCGCTCCTTTTCCTTCTTGGCGACCTCGACCAGCGACTGGGCCGCCACGAGAGTCGCCGTCATGCAGATCGCGGCCAACGCCCAAACGAGACGCTTCATGGCGTCCTCCTTCAAAAGATGTGAGTTCCAGGGATACGATTGATTCTGAATGACAAAGCGCGTTTGCGCAAGGATCAGAACGGCACGAAGTAGAACGTGATCTTCACCAGAAGCTCGCGGTTCCTCGGAGCCGAACCTCCGCCGTAGACGTCGCGCTCCTCGTTGTAGACGACGAAGAGATCGCTCCCCGGGCGGTAGCTGTAGCGGAAGAGGACGTTCGCGAGACCTTCCCGTGAGTCGTCGTTGAACTGGACCAGGGCTCGCACGAACGCGTTCGGGGAGAACGCCACGATTCCGCGCAGAATGACGAGATTGGTGATGAAGTCTCCGCCTTCGATGGGGATCTCGACGTCGTTGCGGGAATAAGCCACGCTCGCCCGGACCCTCGAATGGGGCTTGGTATCGAGCGAAACCGTCAAGCTCTGGAGCGTGCCGCCGTAGAAGCCGCCTCCCGAGAAAGTCACGTTCGGAGCGATGCGGCGGCTCTGATCGCCCTGAAAGCCGGCGTTGAATCGGTGAAATCGGTAGTCTCCCACCGGAATGTCGATGTCCTCGCGGATCTCGAAGGGCTCCTTGAGCCCTTCCGCCTCGTAGAGCCACTCTCCGAAGACGATCGAGCCGTTGTCGAAGACGATGTAGGGACCCAAGGTGTTGGTCTGGGTTTCCAGATCTCCGACCTCGTCCTGGATGTAGGTGTGGTCGTTTCCGAGATAGATCTGCCGTATCCCGAGAGCTCCCGGCCGCGGGCTCCAGTAACCGTTGAGGCGGTACTTGCGGATGCCGGTCCGAGGGACGAAGCCCATTTCGGAGTTGAAGTCTTCTCCGATGTCGGCGAAGTCGCCGTAGAGGCTTGCCGCGTCGGTGACCCAGTTCGCATGGAGCGCCGCCGCGTGATCGGCGCCGGCGAGAGTCGGGGTGTCGCTCTTGGCGAAAAATCCCTGAATCTCGGCGTTCTCGGCGTAGGAGAGCTGAAAATCCGTCGCGAGCACGCGGTTCCGACCGACGCCGGCGGGCTCACTCTCGTGCGCCGGCTCTTTCTGGAGCACCATTGCTCCCACCGTGCTCCGGGACAGGACGTCTTGCTTCACGCGGAAGGCGGAAAAGTACGATCGCGGCACGGTCTCCTCTTCGAGCGCCGTTTCCTCGGTGACGATGTGGAAAGCGCCGATCTCGGTGTGCCCGAGCCGCCCCGTGAAGCGCGTTCCGCCGAGAATCGGGATCTCGTCGCCGTCTTCCGATAAACCGATCTGGCGGCTGAAGAAGAGGAGTGTCTGGGTCGGCTCGAAAGGCCTCGTCACTTCTCCGATTCGAAAGAGCCCCGCGTTCTCGAGGAAGAACTCGCGCTTCTCGGGAAAGAAGAGCGGAAATCGGGTGAGGTTCACCTGCTGCTGGTCCGACTCCACCTGCGCGAAGTCGGTGTTCGCGGTGAGGTCGAGGTTGAGCGCGGAGCTCAGCGCGATCTTCGCGTCGAGCCCGAAGGCGAGCTCGAGCTCGCGGTCCGGCTCGTCGTATTCCCGGCTCGCGCCCTCGAGACCGAACGGCTTCAGCTTCACGCGGCCGCCCGGGTTCGCTTCCTCGAGCCCATAAAGCTCCCGGTAGGAGGAGACGCGGAATTTCGCGCTGAAGCCCCAGTCGGGGCTGATGGGGCTCCAGTAGGACTCCTCCCGCGTGCGCGCCACGTTGCGGCCGAAATTCACGCCCCATCCGTCATCGCTCGAGGAGTCGAATCGAAGAGTGTTGAAGGGAATCGACATCTCCACGACCCAGCCGGAGCCGTCGACCGCGGCGGCGACGTCCCATACTCCGTCCCACTCGAAGTTGAGGGCGGTCCCTTCGCCGCGCACCAGGCCGTCCAGCCGCGCGCCCACGGCGTTCGTCGCGAAGTAGAAGGCGTTTCTCCGGTCGCGAAAGGTGTCGAGAAAAACCTCGAAGCTGTCCTCGGAATTCAGCGGCGCGTCGCGCCGGTACTCGGTCGCGACGATGCGCGAAGGGTCGTGGTCTTTCAGGCGCGCGCCGATGAGGAG
Organism: uncultured Acidobacteriota bacterium; assembly: GCA_963820855.1. GTDB lineage: Bacteria > Acidobacteriota > Vicinamibacteria > Marinacidobacterales > SMYC01 > DAISKN01. The sequence continues at coordinate 169,793 of CAWGBY010000020.1, read as the reverse complement.
ATGATCGCGGGTGTAGGCGACCAGCACCTCGGTCTCCTTCTCCGCCGGCTCACCGGGCCGGGGCTCCGATTGCACGAACCCCGTCGCCACCTGAGTCTTTTTCCAGAGCGCTTCGTCGAGACGTCCGTCGATCCGGGGAATCTCCTCGGTGAAATGGGCCTCGATCTGGGTTTGGGCGGCTGCCAGGAGCAGTACGGTCGCGGACAGCAAGAAGGGTCACTCCTCGACCACGTACTCGAAGGTGAGCCAGGAGACGACGAGGAAGACCGCCGCGAACACCACGAGCACCCGGATCCAGATCCCGGGGCTGGTGGCCGGGTTCTCGTCGAAGAGGAGCCTCGTGGCCTCCGCCGCGCCGATGACGATGGGGACGGAGACCGGGAACAACAGAACCGGAAGAAGCACTTCGCGCATCGTGGTGTTGCTGGCGACTCCCGCGAGAATGGTGCCGACCGCGGCGTATCCCACCGTTCCCAGCAGGAGGACCAGGAAGAAGGTCGCGAGCTCCATGGGAGTGAGAATCTCCCAGAAGCTCAAGTTGAAGAACACCACGAAGAGCGGCAGGACGAAGAGCTCCATCGCGACCATGAAGAGCACGTTCGAGAGAAGCTTTCCGAAATAAATCGCGCTTCGCGGCGACGGGGCCATCATCAGCCCCGAAAGACACCGGTTCTCGCTTTCGATGGCGAAGCTTCGGTTGAGCCCGAGGGTCGCCGCGAAGATGAAGGCCACCCACAGAATTCCCGGTCCAAGCTCGAGGGCCCGGACCTCGTCGAGAAGGAGAGTGAAGTTGAAGACCAGGAGCACCAGGACCGCGAAGACGAACATCGAGGAGATCATCTGCCTCGTACGGACTTCGGTCCTCACGTCCTTGCGGAGAATGGCCAGCACCACCGGGAAAGAGCCGGACGTTTTGACCGGGCTCCTCGGGCTCAATTGGCGATCTCCCGGATCTGGAGAAGAAGGCGCTTCACTTCCGTCGCGGTGGCACCGGTGGCGTCGAACGCCACCCGTCCTCCCTCGAGAATCGAGATGCGATCCGCGATGGCGACGCCGCGATCGACGTCGTGCGTCGTGAGAAGGATGGACGTTTCTCCTTTGGCATCCGCGAGGCGCGTCGAAAGCCGCTCCGAGGAGGAAGCGTCGAGACCGGTGTAGGGCTCATCGAGGAGCAGCAGCTGGGGACGATGAAGAAGCGCTCGCGCCACCGCAAGCCGCTGGAGCATTCCGCGGGAAAGGCTCCTCACCGGGGAGTGCTGCCGGAGGTCGAGCTCCGCCCAGACGAGCGCCTCGGATACGCTCGAATCGCTCCCGTAGAGCCGCGCGTAGAATTCCAGGTTCTCCGCGACCGTGAGGTCCGGATAGAGAAAACTCTGATGAGAGACGAGGCCGATGCGCTGCCGGACCTCGTCGCCGAGGTCTTCGTATCGTTCCCCCGAGAAATAGATCTCGCCCGACGTCGGCTGAAGAAGAGTCGCAGCGACGAGGAGGAGCGTCGACTTTCCCGCGCCGTTTCGTCCGAAGAGCACGTGGCAGCGGCCCGCTTCGAGATCCAGGTCGATTTCGCGGAGGGCCGTCGAGCGGCCGAAGCGTTTGGTCAGGCGCCGTGCCGAGAAGGCCGGTGAGACCGGATTCAGGTTCAACCTCGGCGGGCGGGAGGAGGGTAGAGCGTTCTGAGAAGGCCGAACGCCAGCGCCGCCGCCATGAGCGTTACCACCACCGCCTTCGAATATTGAGTGCGATCGGGAATGATGGCGACCTGGGCGTTCGCATCGGGGCTCGAAGCACCTTCGCCCTCCGCCTCCGAGGAAGCCGAGGTCGCGCTTCCCCCGGAGAGCTTCATTTGAAGCGGCGTTTCCGGCGTGACGTCCCGTCTTCGCAGAGCGACGAAGCGCCCCTCGGGCTCGGGACCGAGATGCTCCCAACCCTCCGCTTCGATGGTCACGTCGGTGGGCGCGATGAATACGTAATACTCCGGGAGGTCGTAGAAAACCCGGTTGTCGATCCGATAGCCGTCCGACCCATAGCCGACCTCATAGGAGATCACCATTTCGGTCTCACCAGGCTTGAAAGCGGTCCGGGTCATGTAGCCGCTCCCGTCCGGAAGCGGCGCCGCCTGTTGAGGGACCGGCATCCCACTCTCCCCGCGCGCCGAGACCGAGCGCAGCTCCCGGAGGTTCCCGGTTGGAATATAGAACCGAAAGCCGCGATCGGGATCGTGAACCGTCTTTTTCGGGCTGCTGCGGTTCTCGACCACGTAGACTTCGTCGACGAGAAGCCGGTCTCCTTCACGCCGGTAGAGAACGCGAGCCGTAGTCACTGCGATCAGGCTCGGGTTCCACTCGCGCACCACGTCGAAAACGGTAATCACGGCCTCGGCCTCGTAGCCGCGGCCGAATCGAACCGGCTCGTTGTAGTTCACGCCCTGGGAGGTCACCTGGAGGAGCATGGGCCTTTCGCCCTCGACCTCGATGTCCGTCATCTCGAAGCTTCCCGAGACCGCGCCGATCTCTTTCGCCGGAACCATCTCGTTCCGGAGTCGAAAGAGCGTCACTTTCTCGGCGCTCCCCGTCCCGCCCGTCGTCCCGTTCGTGAGCCGCACTCTGAGGATTCCGCCGCGGGGTTGCGAGAAGGCCGGCGCCGTCGCGCCGAGCGCCAGGGCGAGGAGAAGCGCCCGCCGGCTCACGACCCGACTTTCTTCCCGCAGCCCATGCAGAACTTCGCCTCCGGAGGGAGCTTTTCACCGCATTCTGCGCAGGTGGCTGCCTTGCGCTCCTTCTTCTTCTCCGCCCTGGTCGCCGCGACCTCATCGAGGCGGGCGAGGACCGCCGCCACTTGCGACAGGTAGTCGGTTCTCGCCGCCTGGTGGTCCGTCTCCGAGACTTTCCCCGCCTCTTTCTCGAAGTCGAGATCGGTCAGCGCCGCGTAGAGGCGGCTCTTTTTCTCCTCGAGGTCCAGGATCTCGCGCTCGCTCTCGCCGAGAGTCGCGAGACCGCGGCGGGATTCGGCGAAAACGGGGTACAGCACGAAAGCGACCACCGTCGCCCCCAGAGTAGCGAGGAGGGCAACGGTCAACTCGAGAGTTCCCGGAGCTCTTTTTCGATGCGTGCGCGCTGGGCGTCCGTCGGCCCGTGCGGAGTCATTTCCACGACCGTCGGCCCTTCCGTTCCTTCACCTATCCTCTGGCGCTTCCAGGAGCGAAGGACATGCCGGGTAAAGAAAAAACCGAAGAGAAGCACTGCGAAGGGCGCGATCCATGCCGTCAAATGAAAACCCGACGTCGGCGGCGCCGACAGAATCGCGAGGCCGTACCGCTCTTCGAAAACCTTGACGACGCTCTCGACGCTTTCGCCCTTCGTGATTCTCTCGGCGATCTCCTCCCGGATCGGCTCCGCGGAATGGCAGTGCTCCATGGAGCAGGTGTAAACCGTGGCGCTGCAGCCGCCGCACTGACACATGAGAGACGCCGTCGCCTGGCGATAGTCGGGAGTGCTCAACCGCTCCTGGGCGGGAAGGCTCGCGGCGCAGACCAGGAGCGCCACGCCGAAGACGGATTTCCGGAAAAGCCTCTCAGGCCACTTCATATTTCTTTTTCGCTTGCTCGAGGAGGTTCTCTTTCACCGCTTCGACTTTTCGCGCCAGCTTCAGCTCGCGCTTCGCCGGCACCAACGTGACGACCGTCCCGAGGAAGACGACGAGCGCTCCGAGCCAGACCCAGCGCACCAGGGGCTTTACGAAGACCTGAACGGTGGTCTTGTCGTCGTCGGTGACTCCGGCGAAGACCAGGTACAAGTCCTCCTGGAACGTCGCGTGCCGCCGCACTTCCGAAGTCGGCTGCTGGCTCGCGAGGTACAGGTGTTTTTCGGGCGCGAAGCTCCCGATGCTCCTTCCGTTCTTCGTGACCTCGAGCTTGGCGGCGAGCCACTCGTAGTTCGCGGTCCGGCCTTCGTCGAGACCGAGGAATTTCACCTGGTAGCCGCGAATGTCGATGGACTGGCCGGCCACCAGGTCTGCTTTCTTCTCGGTGTCGAAGGCAGAGCCCGCGACGCCGATGAAGATGAGCACGATTCCGAAGTGGACGACGTAGCCGCCGTATCGCCGCGTGTTGACGAGGGTCAAGTCGAGGAGGGCGCCGGCGTAGCCTCCGCCGCGATGCACCCTGCGGGCTTTCGCGCCCTTGTGGAACTCCTGCACGATGGTGCCGGTGACGAACGCCGAGAGTGAAAAGCAAAGGAGCGCGTACGCGTGGCGAACGCCGAGAAGCGCGAGAACGACGCCCGTCGCGACTCCCGCGGCCAGAGGCCAGGTGAAGTTGCGCCGGAGACTGTCGAGCGAAGACTTCCTCCAGGCGAGAAGCGGCCCGACTCCGGTGAGCGCGAGAAGGGCGAGCCCGATCGGAATGTTCACTTGATTGAACCACGCCGGGCCAACCATGGCTTTCTCGCCCTGGATCGCCTCGGAGAGGACCGGGTACATCGTGCCCCAGAGGACCGCGAAGCACGCGACGACGAAGAGCAGGTTGTTGTAGAGGAACCCCGACTCCCGCGAGATCATCGAGTCGAGCTCGTTCTCCGATTTCAGCGCGGGTAGCCGATGGATGACGAGCGCCGCCGAGGCGCCCGCGGCGAGCGCGATGAAGATGAGGAAAATCTTCGCGAAGTCGGATTCCGCGAAAGCATGCACCGAAGAAACGACACCGCTGCGAGTGAGGAACGTGCCGAAGATACAAAGGAGATACGTAATGATGATGAGCGAGACGTTCCAGACCTTCAGCATCCCCTTGCGCTCCTGGATCATCACGGAGTGCAGGTAGGCGGTTGCGGTGAGCCAGGGGAGGAGGGCCGCGTTCTCGACCGGGTCCCACGCCCAGTAGCCGCCCCATCCGAGCTCGACGTAAGCCCAACGGCCGCCGAGGAGAAGGCCCGTTCCGAGAAAGGCCCAGGCCACGAGCGTCCACCTCCGGGTGGAGGTAATCCACTCGGCTCCGAGGCGACCGCTCGCGAGGGCGGCGATGCAGAACACGAAGGGGATGACGAACCCGACGTATCCCGTGTAGAGGATCGGCGGGTGGATCGCCATGATGGGATGCTGCAGCAGCGGATTCAGTCCGCGGCCGTCTGCCGGCGCACAGGACTCGGGGCCGGAAGCGGTCATCACTCCGAGCTGCTCGAAGGGATTGCAGACCCAGAAATTCATGTAGGTGAAGAAGAGCGCGATCGCTCCGAGCGTCGCGACCACGAAAGGCATGAGCTCTCGGTTCTTCGCGCGGTTCTGAAAAACGACGATGCCGCTGAAGAGGAGGAGAAGCCATGCCCAGAAGAGGAGCGAGCCGTCGTTGCCCGCCCAGAGCGAGGCGACCTTGTAAAAGAAGGGAAGCTCGCGGTTCGAGTAGCTCGCGACGTACTCGAAGCGGAAGTCGCTGCGCAGGAGAAGTGCTACGAGCGAAAAGCACGCGGTCGTCGAAAACACCGTGCAGGCGAGAAGAGCCCGTTCCGCGCTGAGCGTGAGCCGGGAGTTTTTCTTCCACACTCCGAGGAGCGAGGCGAGAACGGCGTAAGCCGCGAAAACGAGAATCGCCATCAAGGCGAAATTGCCGAGGTGATGCATCCGTCTACCTCAGGGGTGTCGGAGTTCTATTCGACGGCGGTCTTCCCGTCCTGGTAGGCCGCCTCGTATTTGGAAGCGCACTTCGCCTGCACCAGAGACGCTTCGAAGGTTCCATCGGGCTGCAGCGTGCCCTCCGCGACCGCCTGGGCGCGATCCACGAGCGTGTCGGGAAGCGGCGCTCGTCCGACGTAGCGCACGGAGAGGCCTTCGCCTTCATAGTCGATGTCGAACGTCACGACGCCTTCGTCGCGCCGAACGATCGACCCAGGCACGACGTTGCCGGCCACGCGGACGCGGCGCCCCTCGGCGCGGTCGCCCATCGCCCTCAACTCCGGCACCGTCTGATAGTAGGCTTTGGTCTCGTCGAAGCTCGAGATGGCGAGAGCCACCACCGCCCCCAGGATGACCGCCGCCCCGGCGACGAACTTGATTTTCTTGCGTTTCATGACGGGATTATACCGGCCGCCTGACACCACCCGCAAGGAAGCTACCTCGGCCGACTCTGGGCAGGGAGGAGAAGAAGAACGCAAGGGCGCAAAGGGCGGGGAAAGACGCAAAGGGAATCCCTAATTCTCGATATTTCAGAGGCAGCGCAGGCGCAGCGCGCAACGAACCCATGCGTACTTTCTTCGAGACAGGGAGGAGAAGAAGAACGCAAAGGCGCAGAGACGCAACGGCGCAGAGGAACAATCGATTTTCTCCTGCGTCCCCGCGCCCCTGCGCCTCTGCGTTTTTCCGGGTTCTTGTGGACAAGAAGAACGCAGGAGCATGAAACGAGGCAGGAGTATTTCCGCCTTCTTGGCGTCTTTACCCCTTTCCGTCTTCGCGTTCTTCCGTGTTCCCTAGGCTGAAATCGTGACTGGTTCTGGCTCCAGCTTGGAGGGCGATTTCGAGCTCAGCTCCACTTTGCAGCAGCGCCGGCACACCGGGAAAATGCCGTGCTGCAGGAGCTTCTGACGAAGCTCCACGTATCGGGGGGCGTTCCAGATCTGCTCCAGGCTCGTCTCCTTCAGATCGCCGATCTCGATGCGGATGAACGGGCAGAACTGCACCTTGCCGTCGTACGTGACACGGCCGCCGAAGAACGGGTAGAAGCAGCGGCCGTCGAGAGGCCGATTCGGAGTGTAATAGTCGACCAGGTGCTCGTAGCCCTGCGCCGGCCGCCAGTTGATGGTGATCCCCTTCGTCTCGGCATAATCCACGGCCTCGCGAAGCACCCGCGGCACCTCCGTCGGGTCGATGCCCGGATCGTCGGTCACATGGGTGCTGATGACGGAAGGATCGGTCTCACCGATGATGGCGAGGGTCTCCTCGACTTCCTTCCGTGTCGCGAACATGAGCTGGTTCAGGCCGATCAGATCGACGTCGAGCTTCTCCGCCTCGTCGACCACCTGTTTGAGGAGGTGAAGGTTGCCCGCGGTGAGCGTGGTGTTGATCGAGAGGGGAAGCCCCACGCCCTTCTTCTCGAAAGCCGCGCGCAGCATGAGAATGTTCTCCGCGGACTTGCGGAACGCTCCCTTCTGCCCGCGCACCTCGTCGTGAAACTCGGGAGGGCCGTCGATCGAGACGCTGATGTGCCGGAGAAAACCCGAGGCCACGAGCTCGGCGAGCGCATCGGCTCGGTCTTCCTTGATGACGGTCCCATTGGTCGTGATGTAGTCGCAGCGCATTCCCTTGCGCCGGAAAAGGTCGAATATCTCGAGCAGGTTCTTCCGTACGAACGGCTCCCCGCCCGTGAGGTTGAACGACGGGACTCCTCCGTCCCCGAAGATCCGGTCGAGCTCCTCGAGGGTAAGCTCCTTCTGGCGCCAATCCTCGGGGTTCAGGATGTCGGCGACGTAGCAGAAGCTGCAGTGGAGGTTACAGAGGAGCGTCGGCTCGTAGACCACGAAGTGCGGGAGCCGGTCCGCGACACCATCGAAGGCCCGAAGAAGCTTTTGCGTGCGGAAATCGCGCCGGGCGCGGGTGAGTCGGTTCTTGAGCTTCCGCAGCCCTTTCTTGTACATCGGGTCATTATAGGTCGATAGCGGCCAGGTAGTCCCTGGCCATCGCTTCGGGACTCGCCTCGCTCGCCGCGTATCGCCGGGCCGCTTCCGAGAGCTCGCGCCTTCGCCTTTCGTTGCGGATGAGATCCATGAGATCGCAATAGAGACCGTCTTCGTCGCCCTCGAGCGCCGAGCGCGCGACGACGGAATGGGGAAGGTCTCGCACGTGGTACTGATCCGTCACGACGACCGGTCTGCCGCAAGCGAGAAGGCCGAGGAGCGTTGCCGAGGTTTCACCGGCCGACGGATACCGGAGGTTGAGGCAGAGATCGGACGCGAACGCGTAGAGGCGGAACTCTTCCTCGGACACGCGGCCCACCAGGCGGACGCTCTCCGCGACTCCGAGCTCCCGCGCTTCTCGATGCGCATCGAAGTGAGCTACGTGGCCTCCCACGAGGAGGTAGGTCGCGCCCACCCCCGCGGCCTTCAGCCGGGCGAGCGCGCGTATCGCCGTCGAGATGCGTTTTTCCGGCGTTACGAGCCCGAACGAGGCCAGCAGGATTTCGTCCGGGCGAAGCCCGAGTCGCTGGCGCGCCTCCTCGCGAGAAACGATCGAGGGAAGGGGCACTCCCATGCGGACCCGCCGGACGTCGGCGCCGGGACACCTCGAGAGCACTTCCTCGCGGGCGGTTTCGCTATGCACCAAAGTGCGGCGGCTCTTCCGGACCAGATGCTCGTAGAGCGGGTATCGATAGAGAAGCGCGCCGCCTCCGATGCGAAGCGCGATCTCGGCGACGTCGTCCCCGACCTCCGGATAGGCCTCCCGCGCTTCGAGGCGATACTCCTCGAGGCGGGCGCGCGCCTTCTCCTGCTTCGCTCGATCTCCCATGTCGTCGCGATAGGCCCGGACCTCCGGGCTTTCGAGATGGGAAAAGAGCCGCGCATGATGGAGGACGAGATCGTGGAGGACGAGGACGCCGGGATGCCGGAAAAGCGCCGGGTAGAGAAAATCGTGATGGGGACTGTTGCCGACCTGGTACAGGAGAACGTGGGGATCCAGAGGCGGTCGGAACCGGCTCACCTCCTCGCTCGTGGAAAGCGTCTCGATCGCGAGTCGGTACGAAAGCTCCTGGCAAAGAAGCGCGCTGTAGTCGGCGATTCCCGTCGGCGCTGGCGGAAGTGGAGTGAAGAGGAAAAGCCGGTCGGGCCTCACGGTGAAGTGGTTTCCGGTTTTCGAGCTTCGACCAGGAGGATGTCGCCGAAGTCGATGCGGACGGGCCGGTCGACGACACCCAAGGTCGACGCGAGAGCGCGGGCGAAGGCAGCCACCGGTCCGAGGAAACCGCGGGCTCGGTCGAGGACGTAGCCGAGCTTCAGCGTCTTTGCTTCGGTCTTGGTCGAGAGCACCTCGAAACCGGAGCTCTGCACCATCCGGGTGAGACTCTCCCGGGTGAAATAGTGAAGATGCATCCGCATGAACCACGGCCAGCGCCCGCGAAAGATCTTCCGGCCCAGTCCGCCGAGGTTGACGGTGGTGAAGACGAAGAGCCCGCCGGGACGGAGAAGCCCGTAGGCGCGTCTCAACGCCTCCATCGGATCTTCGAGATGCTCCCATACGTCCCACGAGACCACCAGGTCGAAAGGGCCGCCTTCGGGAGCGAACTCGGAGAGCGTTCCGTTGAAGACCGACAGGCCCCGCGCGCGCGCGGACTCTGAGGCCCAGCGGGAGGGCTCGATTCCGTGAGCGTCCCAGCCCAGTCTTCCGGCTTCCTCCAGAAACAGGCCTACCGAGGACCCGATCTCGAGTAGCCTCCCGGGAGGCCGCACCAGCCCCAGGCGATCGATGCGAGCGAGAGCGGCCTGGAACGATTGGCGTCGCTCCGCTTCGGAAGCGAAGTATTCCGGATCTTCAACGTCGCGATAGAGGTCTTCGATCTCCTCGGCGTCGACGGGCGGGACCGAGCGCGCGAGGCCGCACTTGCGGCAGACGTAGATATCGTCGTGCACGGCGAGATAGGGTGAGGTGCAGGCGAGCTCGCCTTTGTCGAGCGGCGTGTCCCGCGGCACGTTCGACGGATAGAGGAGACGAGTCCGCTCCCCGCACAGAAGACAGGAAGGCGCTTCAGAGACCGAGGGCATTTTCCCGTTCGAGACGCTCCTGGCGAAGGCGATCCCGATCGCGGAGGCCTCGATGGAGCGCGCCCAGTGTCTCCCAGATGTAGCGGCAGGAGCTCGCGATATCGACGGAGGAGGAATCCTCCGCGTAGCGCGTGGGAATCGCCACTTCGTCGATGCGGAAGCCGAGAAGCACGGCCTGGATCACCATCTCGGAGTCGAACACGAATTGATCGGAGAACCCGCGATAACCGATGAGCTCGAGAAAGCGCCGCGAGTAGGCCTTCATGCCGCTGTGAAGCTCGCTGAAGTCGGTCCCGAGGAAATGGTTCTCGATGCCGGTGGTGAGCTTGTTCCCGAGATATCGGTAGAGCGGCATGCCACCTTTGAGAGGATCGCCGCCGTCTTTGAATCGCGAGCCGAAGGCGAAGTCGCACCGCCCTTCCCGTATCGGCTCGATGAGCGCGGGGACGCGGCTGGGAGCGTACTGATAGTCGGGATGAAGGAGCACCACGATGTCCGCACCCTCTTCGAGCGCCCAGTCGTAGCAGGTTTTCTGGTTCCCGCCGTAACCGCGGTTGACCTCGTGCCGCCGCACCGGAAGGCCGAGCGAGCGGGCTACCTCGACGGTGTCATCCGGGCTCGCGTCGTCGACGACCAGAACTGCATCGTAAGAGCCCGCCGGGATCTCTCGATACGTTTTCTCGAGCGTGCGAGCCGCCTTGTAGGCGGGCATGGTGATGATCGTCCGCAAGCTGTGTATGTTAGGCCAGCTCTCGCCGTCGTTCAAACCGGCCAAACGCGATACAATCGCTCTATCCCATGGCTTGGCGCGTTCCCCTCGTCGATCTCGACTCGCTCCACCGTCCGATTCGCGACGAGATCCTCGAAGGGCTAGCCCGCTGCCTCGATCGGCAAAGTTTCATTCTCGGCGACGAAGTAGAGGAGCTCGAGGAGGGCATCGCAGCCTATAGCGAGGTGCCGTTCGCGCTCGGAATCTCCTCCGGAACGGACGCCCTGCTGATGAGCCTGATGGCCTACGGTATCGGTCCCGGAGACGAAGTCGTCACGAGCGCGTTCTCGTTCTTCGCGACCGCCGGTGTGATTTCGCGCCTCGGAGCGACCCCGGTATTCGTCGATATCGAGGAAGAGAGCTTCAACATCGATCCGGCGAAGCTCGAAGAGAGGCTTACCGAGCGTTCGCGAGTTCTGGTCCCGGTCCATCTCTATGGCCAGTGCGCGGCGATGGCGCCCATCCTTTCGCTCGCGGAAGAGCGTGGGCTCACGGTCATCGAGGATGCCGCGCAGGCCATCGGCGCGCGCGATTCCGAAGGCCGGCGCGCGGGGAGCATGGGCAACATCGGCGCCTTCTCCTTTTATCCCAGCAAGAACCTTGGCGCGATCGGCGACGCGGGCATGGTGGTGACCCGGGAGGAAGGACTCTTCGAAACGCTGAAGCGGCTGCGGACCCACGGAGCCACGAAGGACTACCTTCACGATACCGTTGGGGGGAACTTCCGCATGGACGCGCTCCAGGGCGCGGCTCTCTCCGTCAAGCTCCGGTACCTCGACGAGTGGACCCGGGAAAGGCGCGAGCGCGCGCGCTGCTACGACGATCTTTTCGATGAGATCGAGCTCCCGGAGGTGACGACGCCGAAGGTCCCTGGAGACCACGTGTACCATCAATACGTGATTCGGGCCCAGCGCCGCGACGAGCTCCGCGCGCACCTCACCGATGAAGGGATAGGGACCGGCGATCTACTACCCCGTTCCCCTTCATCTGCAGCCCTGCTTCCGCGACCTCGGTTATGTCCGGGGGGATTTTCCGGTAGCGGAGAGCGCGGCGGAAGAGACCCTCGCTCTTCCGATGTACCCGGCGCTCACCGAAGCGCAGCAGGCCCTGGTGGTATCCTCGATCGCCGGGTTCTACCGCAGCGGCTGAACCTTCCAGATACGGACCAAAGGACCGCCCCGGGCGACCGCCTCGAGCCCCGCGAACGGAACATAGAACGCGTCGGCGCGGTAGAAAATCGGCTCGACCGCGGCCTCGCGGTACGGATCGAATGTGACGATCGTCTCTCCCCGCTCTTCCAGGAAGCGACGGAGATCCGGATGGATTCTCGAGAAGGGGAGCTCCCGGTGCTCGTGTGTGACGAGGAACTGCACTTCCGCCGGGAGAGGCGCGCCGCCCTGACAATCGAGCTCTTCGACCACGAATGCCGGAGGACGTCGTCGGTCCTGATTCACCGCGGGAGCCCCATAGCCCCGGCAGACATGGAGCCGCGTCTGCGGCTCGAACGTATCGGCGATGAAGGAAGCGGCTTCCAGGCGCGTATCGTCCCGCGCGACGATCCGATCGAAACGCGCGGAGTCGCGAAACGGGGGCGCCAGAAGAACGAGCGCTCCGGCGGCGCCCGCGATCGACCGGAGCTTCGGCGCGCGGATCCCGGCGAGAAGGGACGCCCCGGCTTCCGCGGCGAGCACCAGAAGGAGTGGAACGACGGGAAGAACGTATCGAGGAAACGTGACCCGCACGGACGAGATCAGAACGAGGAAAGGGATCGCGAACGAGAGGAGCAGGACGTCTTCCGGGCGCCGCCGCACGACGGCCCGCCCGAGTCCGAGCGCCGCGAGGACGGTGAGCGGCCATCCGAGCCCGTGCGGAAGCGTGAGTCTCAGATGCTGCCAAAGCGCGATATCTCCGGACCGATACAGGAACTCTTCGAGGAAGCCCATGTCGCTCCGGAAACCGCTGAAGTTCCGGAGCACGTAGGGAGAGGTGATCGCGAAGGCGGCCATCGCGGCCGCGGCGGCGAGACCGAGGCGGCTCAGGGCTTCACGACCGCCGTAGAGCGCCGCAACCCCGATTGGAATCGCGACGAGACCCACGTTGTACTTCGAAGAGAGGGCGAGGCCCGCGAGAGCACCGGCGAAAACGAAGATCGAGGTCGTCGGCCGGTGAAGGGCCCGGCAGGAGAAGACGAGAGAGAGCGTGACGAAGAGCGTCGCCAGGACGTCCACCGTCGCGAAGTGCGAGTCGCGCACGTGCACGTGGCAAACGGCGAGCGCCGCAGCGGACAGAAGCGCCGCCATCGGCCGCCGGTAGGCGGCGAGGGAGAGAGCGTAGACGGCCAGTACGGTCGCTACCCCGGAAGCGGCGCTCACCGCACGCGAGATACGGTAGTGAAGTCCGGGCCGGGTCACCGCGATATCGAGCAGAAAGTCGCGCGGACTGTCATAGCGGCCCAGGAGCTTCCCCGTGCCGTAATAGGCGTGAAGCGCCAGTGCATCGGCGTAGAAGGGAAGACTCGGATAGAAGAAACTTCCCGGGTGCCAGTTCCCGGTCGCGAAAATGGTTTGCGCCCGACCCACCACCCGCTCCTCGTCCGGACGTATGGTGGGATGCGGAATTCCGTAGTCGAGGCCCCAGAAGCGGAGGAGCGCGCCGAGAGCGACGGTGAGGCCGAGCGCGCCGAGCGTCCCGGCTCTGCTCACGGCTCTCGCGGGCACTTCCGGGCTTCGATGGTCGCGAGAAACTTCAGGCTTCGAAAAGGCAGGACCGCGTCCGCGGCCGAGACCAGCCAGCCGAGCTTCTGAGGACTCCGATTCACGGCTCGAAATACGCCCGGCAGGGTCGCGAAGATCCCCGAACGGCGGCTCACCTCGAACCCGGCGCTCTCGAGCAGGTCCAGATACTCCGCGATGGGCCGGTCCCCGGGATGGCGCTCGACCGCCGAGGTACGGGTGAGCTTTCCCGTCAGCAGAAACCGGATCCGCGAGTGGAGATGAGCGAGATTCGGGAAAGTCGCGAGAAATCGTCCTTCCGGCTTCAGGATTCGCGCAATCTCCGAAAGCGCCCGCGGCTGATCGAGGAGCTCGACGTGCTCGAGCACGTCGAGGCAGAGCGCGGCGTCGAACGACGCCGGATTCGAACGGAAGCTCGAGAAGGTCGGCTCTCGTCACCAGCGGGGACTCATAGGCCGAGTCCACGCCCATGATGTCCCAACCCCGTCCTCGGTATCGATCGACCAGCGCTCCCTCGCCGGCGCCGACGTCGAGGATCCGAGCGGACTTCGGAATCTTCTCCATCGCCTCGTCCACCCACCGGAGCTTCCGCTCGTAGATCGGAGCGTAGCTCCAATGGGGATCGAGGTGGCGATGGTAGTCGCCGCGCCCGGCGTACTCGCCGGCAGCGACTACGGGTTCAGGCAATCCGCTCCGCACCACAGTAAACGTTCATCGAGCTTCCCCGGAGGAAACCGACCAGGGCCATGCCGGAGCTCTCCGCGAGCTCGACCGCGAGGCTCGACGCCGCGGAAACCGAGGCGACGAAGGGTATCCTCGCCATCAGCGCTTTCTGAACGATCTCGAAGCTCGAGCGTCCGCTCACCACGAGGATTTTCCCCGAGAGCGGAAGGCTGTCCGCGAGGAGCGCCGTTCCCACCACTTTGTCGACGGCATTGTGCCGGCCGATGTCCTCGCGCACGATGAGGAGCTTTCCTTCGCGGTCGAAGAGACCCGCGGCATGGATCCCGCCGGTCTCGTCGAACCCGGCTTGCGACGCGCGCATCTTGTCGACCAGCCCATAGAGGATCTCGGGTGAGACTTTCAGGTCGTCGCCTCGCAGCGGAGGCGCGTCGAGCCTCACGGACTCGATGGTGAGCTTGCCGCAGAGACCGCAGCTCGAAGCCGAGACGAAGTTCCTCTGCCAGCCGCGCTTCGCGAGGGCGGAGTCGTTGCTCGAGATCACCTCGACGACGTTTCCGTGATCCGTCTTCCGCGGATCGCGGCGGTGACCGACCGACACGAGCTCGGCCTTTCCCTTCAGAAGACCTTCGGTCAGAAGGAATCCGCAGGCGAGCTCGTCGTCGCTCCCAGGGCTCCGCATGACCACCGCGACGCTCTTTCCGTTCAGGCGGATCTCGAGCGGCTCCTCGACGGCGATCCGATCGCTGAGGCTCTCCCTCGACGACCCCGTCACGCGATCGACGGGAGCGAAGGCTGAGCGCTCTTTGCGAGTCGAAACCGGGATGAGAGGGCCCTCCTTCAGCCGCGATCTTAGCAGGTCAGGAGATCGGCTTGCTCGCGCCGTTCCGCGAGCTCGCGGGCGGATCCGGCAGGAAACCAGAGCGAGGCGAAAAAACCGATGACCGCGATCGCGATACCGGCAATGAACGCCCAGTGCAGGCCGTCGGCGAGCGCGGTCCGCAGCCATTCGAGCGCTTCCGGGGTAAGGCTCGCCCGGGTCGTCTTCCTGCACGATCGCATCGGGCCGCGACGCGAGCTCGATGAGCGAGGAGTCCGAGGTCGCGCGGCTTCGGGCGCCGACCTGATGGGTCAGGACCGCCCCCATCAAAGCCACTCCCAGGGTTCCTCCGATGGTTCGGAAAAAGATGGATGCCGACGTGGCCGTCGCGATGAGCTTCCTGGGGACGGAATTCTGGACGGCGAGGAGCATGGTGACCATGGTGAATCCGAGCCCCACGCCCATGACTCCCATCGCGAGCCAGACCTCGGTGTACGACGAAGAAACGCCGAGCCGCGTGAGGCCAATGAAGCCAAGAGCGAAGATCAGGCTTCCCGAGATGGTGAGGGGCCGGTAGCCGGCGCGGAGGATGATCCATCCGCTCACGACGGAGAGCGCGACCCAGGTCAGCATCAGCGGGGTGAGCGCGGATCCGGCGCGCGTCGCCGATCCGAAGAGGACCCCCTGGACGAAGAGCGGGACGAACGAGATCGCGCCGAAGAGACCCATTCCGGTGAAAAAGCCGAGCGCGCTCGTTACCATGAAGACCCGATTCCGGAAGAGCGCCATGGGAAGGAGCGGCTCTTTCGCCTTTCTCTCGAGTCGAACGAAGAGGAAGCACATCGCCGCGGAGCCCAGGAGCAGGAGCCACACGGAGGCGCTCCTCACCCCGTCGCCGATCTCGATGAGCGCCACGAGAAGAAGCGTGACCGCCGCGGACAGCGACAGCACGCCTCCGATGTCGATGGTGTGCTCGGGCCGCTCCCGCGGAGGCTCGGTGAGAGCGCGGTCGATGACGTAGATCGCGGCGAGCCCGAAGGGAACGTTGACGATGAACACCCATCTCCAGGAGAGAAGGTCGGTGATCACTCCTCCCGCGAGCGGGACCCACCATGCTGGCGAACCCCCAGACCGAGCTGAAGACTCCCTGGATCCGCGCGCGGTCCTCGAGAGAGTAGATGTCGCTCAGGATGGTCGATCCCACGGGAAACACGCCGCCCGCGCCGAGCCCCTGCACCGCCCGCGCGAAGATCAGAAACGTCATCGACTGCGCGAGCCCTGCCAGCACCGACCCCACGAGAAAAAGAGCGATGCTTCCGAGGTAGTAAGGCTTGCGGCCATAGATGTCGGAAAGACGCCCCCAGAGCGGCACGCTGACCGTCGAGGTCAGAAGGTAGACGGAGAAAACCCAACTATAGATGTTGAGGCCGCCGAGACTCGCCACCAGGGTGGGCATCGCGGTCGCGACGACCGTCTGCTCGACGGCGGCGAGAAAGATCCCGAGGAGAAGGCCGAGCGTCACCCAGCCGCGGCGCCGTCGGGAGAGTGGGTTTCTCGCGTCCAAGGCGTCCGCGAGAGGCGCCTCTTTCACCGCGACCTCGTTCATATGTCGTGCGGCGCTATCTTATCCCAATCCGCATGGTAATCTCGGAGTCGACGGGATGAAGGAACGCGCGCGATCTACGGATTCGTCGCGCTCGTCTTCGCCGCGAGCGAGCTCTTTGCGCGGCTCGCTCGGAATTCGCTTCGCGTCGGAGACGCTCGGAACCCTCTACCAGTACCTCGACCCGGCGATCCTCGAATTCGATCTCGGGCGAAGCCTTTTCTATCTCCACGCGCAGCCTCCGCTCTTCAACCTCGCGCTCGGCCTTCTGCTGAAGCTCTTCCCGGCGTCGTTCGCGCTCGCTTCTTCTCTACTCATGAGTGGCGTCGCGTTCGCGCTGCTATCTCGATGGTCTGGCTCATTTTGCGCCTCGGGGCTCCGAAGCTGGATCGCGGGCGCGGTCGTTCTCGCGTTCGCGCTCTCGCCGAACTTTCTCGTCTACGCGAACTGGCTCTTCTACACGCTCCCGGTGGCGTTGATGCTCGTGGCGGGAGGCGTCGCTCTCGCTCTCTACGCGGACTCGGGCCGCAAGCTCCCGCTGGCCGCTTTCGCCGGGCTCGCTTTCGCGGTGATGATGACGCGCTCCACTTTCCATCCGCTCTGGCTCATCGCCGTGGTGCTCGCGCTCAGTCCTTTTCTCGAGCGGCGGAGGAGGCGCGGCCTCACCATCGCGTCCTTCGCAGCCGCTCCTCGTCGTGAGCCTGTGGTTCCTGAAGAATCGCGCTCCTCGTCGGGAAGCTTCAATGGCAGCACCTGGCTCGGTCTGAGTCTTTCGAAGCGCTGGCCCCTTTCGCAGGAGGAAGTGAGAGAGCTCAAGGATTCGGGAGTCATTCCGCCGTACTGGGAGCGCCGTCCGTTTCAGGAGCCGAAGGAGCTCGAGGTCTACGGTTTCTTCGACGGCGATGAGCCCTCGGTTCACCCCGCGCTCGACGCTCCCTACAAGACGAACGGGGAGCCGAACTTCAATCATCGGGACTACGTCGGTGATCTCGGAAACGCTCCTCGACGGAAATCTTCGCCTCATCCGCCGCTATCCGCGTCGATATCTCGAGCGAACCGCGACCGCGCTCCTCCTCTATCTCCAGCCCGGGTCCCAACTCGGTGCACTTTCTCGTGAACTACGACTTCGAGCGCGTCCACCGCTACCGGGACGTCGTCACGCGCTACCTCTTTCTCGGCGGCCGGGTGGAACGTCCGATCCGCATGCTGGATCCCGCGGCCGAACCTCCTTCTCTTGTTCTTTCCAGCGCTCCTCGCGGTCGGAGTCTGGAGCGTGCTGCGCGGTCCCGAGGCGCATCGACCGCTCCACGTCTACATGCTGGTCACCGTCCTCTGGGTGACCGCGGTCTCGAACCTGGTGGAGATCGGTGAGAACGATCGGATGAGGTGGGAGATCGAGCCCTTTCTCGCGATCTGGGCCGCTTGCCTCGCGACGATGCTCGAAAGCTCGAGCGCGTCTCGGCGCGACCGCCCCTAGAGGCGTTCAACCCTTCTTCGGCGGTTGGAACGGGCGGAGCTCCACCCGGCTCGCCAGCGCCCGACGGTCCTGCGCGAGGATGTCGAGAACGACCTCGGCGACGTCGCCCGCGGTGAGCCGCCAGGACTCTTCGCCTTCGGCTGTCCTTCCCGCGAACTCCGTCGCCACGCTTCCGGGCATGACGTACGCCACCTTGATGTTCTGGTAGCGGAGGTCGAGCATCATCGCTTCGCTCAGGCCTTCCAGGCCGAACTTCGACGCGTTGTACGCGGCGCCGCCGGCGAAAGCGTTCTTGCCCGCGAGCGAGCTGATATTGACGATCGCTCCGCCGCCGCGCTTCCGCAGATGCGGAATCGCCGCGCGGGAGCAGTAGAACACTCCGGTGAGGTTGGTATCGATCACCCGGTCCCAATCCTCCGGCGACATCTCGGAGATCGCGGCGAAGAGTCCGACTCCCGCGTTATTGACCAGGATGTCGAGGCCGCCTGCCTCCTTCGAGGCGAACTCCATCAACGCCTCGACCTCGTCGAAATGGCGAACGTCGCAGGCAGACCCGAGAACCGTGAATCCCTTCGCGCGAAGCTCGTCGACCACGCGGCCGACGTCCGCCTCGCGCGTCCCGGAGATAACGACCGTCGCACCCGCTTTCGCCAGCTCTTCGGCGATGGCGCGGCCGATCCCGCGGGTCGAGCCGGTGACGACCGCTACTTTTCCTCGGAGATCCACGGTTGCCATCATCCCACCTTGACGATGATCGAGCCCGACGATAGCCTAGCAGAATTCGAAACGGGAGATTGCATGACCGATTCAACAGATTCCAAAGTCACATCGAAACATGTCGCCGTCGAGACCTGGTCGGTCATCGCGCGCTTCTTCCACGAGGGCACGGGTATCGTCTCGCTGCACAAGGCGTGGGACTCGGAGCTCCGCGACTTCCTGCTCTTTCCCTGGTACGCGGGCCAGGACCCCGACGCGATCAAGCCCGCGGTCTGGATGGTCTTGCGGCACGAGCTGAAGGCCCCTCTCGGCGGCCACTCCTACATTCGAGACTGCGCGCGCGTCGTCGACGCGCTCCCCATTCAGTCGCCGGGTGCGCTCCACCTCCTCGACTCCGAGCACGCGCTCACCCTCGCCGAGGCCCAGCGCCGCTACGAGTCCGGGCGGCCGGGTCTCGTGGCGCTCATTCTGCGGGTGTATCACCTCGACCGCTCGTACAAGTACTACAACATTGCCTCGCTCGAGAAGGAAGGCGACCTCATCCCCATACCGTTCGAGGTCGCACTTCACGACCTCACTCCAGCGGTCTCCGACGCCGAGTTCGAGCGGAGGCGCCGGCGGATCCTGAGAAGTCTCGGTCGCGGCTAGCCCAGGCGGCTCAAATACGCTTCGTGGTCCGGTACCGAGTGGACCCACTCCTCGAGCCAACGAAGGAACCCCTCTCGAGTGCGCGAGCGGTCGTGGTACGCATGGAAGAATTCGTGATCCCGGCCGTAGTACCCCTCGCACGGCGCGGGGTGGCATCCTCGCGGAAGGTGGACGACCGCGGCGACGAGGAAGCCGGGAATCAACGTTCGGTTCGGATCGCTCCGAATCGTTTCGCGAGACACGATCTCCTCCGCGATCAAAACCACCCGGCGTGAGGCCCGTGCGGCCTCGCGAATGACGCCGAGGTTTCCGAGGACGTGAGCGTTTCCGTCCTCATCCGCGCGCTGCACCGCGAGGACGGCCACATCCGGGACGAGTGCCTGAACGGCAACGAGCTTCTGTCGGGTGAAAGGGCAGAGGACCTCTTTCAAATGCGGGTTTCGCGCGAGGAGGTCGGTGCCCAGGGTCGATCGGGTTGGAAGATACGGAACTCCCGTAGCGGCGGCCTGGAGCGCGAGCGCCAGAGTCAGATTCGAATGATCGGTGACCTCGACTTCGTTCGGGACGGCATCCTCGACCGCCCGCCGGAAGTTGTACCCGGAGCCGGCGGAGACGTTTCCGACCCAGGCGGCGACGACCGCTCGCGCGCACCCGGCGCCGATGAGGACGTCGAAGAGCATGTCGGAGATCGGAGCGACGAGCGTGAGCTCGCGGCGGTTCTGCCTCACCAGCTCGTATCCGGCGGCGAAGGGAACCATCGCCTCGAGGCCCGCGCCCATGAGGATGGAGCTTCCGTCCGGCACGTGGCGCGAGAGCGCCTCACGCAGAGTGGCGAGCTTCGACAAGCTACCGGCCTCTCCATTTCGGCTGGCGCTTCTCGAGAAATGCCTCGAGCCCCTCGCGCATGTCCTCGGTCGCGGCGAGCTCCTCGCGATAGAGGGTCTCGATCGAAGGCAGCGCTTCGAGCGCCTGCGCGGCCGAAGTCCGGAGCGCCCTCTTCGCGATCCGAAGCACCGCGGGACTCTTCGACGCGAGCTTCTGCACGATCTCGTGAACCGCCGAGTCGAGATCGGCCGCCGGGACCACCCGGTTCACGAGCCCGATCGCCTTCGCTTCCTCCGCTTTCAGTCGATCTCCGAGAAGGACGATCTCGTTCGCGCGCTTGGCGCCGAAGAGCGAGGGGTATAGAGACGCGCCGAGTGGCGGAAAGCAGCCGAGGTCGATCTCCGGCTGCGCGAAGGAGGCGTCTTCCGCCGCGATCGCGAAGTCGCAGCACGCGACGAGCTCCATACCTCCGCCGAGGGCGGCGCCCTTCACCGCCGCGACGGTCACCGCTTCCAGATCGATGAGCCTCCGGCAGAAGCGATGGAACGACTCGAGCATGTCGTCGAGCCGCTCCGGGAAGTGATCCCGCACCTCCACCCCCGCGGAGAACGCCTTGTCTCCTTCGGCCATGAGCACCAGTACCGCCACGTCGTCGCGGGCCGCGACCGCTTCGAGCGCCCGCTCGAGCGCGGGAAGGGCTTCGAGGTCCAGGACGTTCAAAGGAGGCTTGGCGAGAGTCAGAGTCGCCGTCGGCGGCGAGAAATCCAGTCGATGGCTCATCTTCAATTCGGCCCTTCGCCGAGCCAGAACCGATCGGGATCGAGCGATCGCAGGAGGGAGAGCTCCTCGTCCGTCGGGAGCGGCGTCGGTTGGCACGAGGGGCTCACGCGGAGCGCCCACCCGGTGCGAGCGACGACCTCATCGGGCGATGACGAGGAATCGAAGGGATGGAACGAACGGAGGAGCGCCTCTTTCGTTTCCGGATCGAACTCGAGGACGCCGCGATCGGTGATGATCGCGGTCGGACCGCCTCCCGAAAGACCAGAGCGCTTCCGCCAGTCGCCCCCGTCGCCGTATCCGGGGGACGTGACGTAGAAGACCTTTTCCACGAGCCGATGCTTCGCGTGATTCAGCAGGACGACGAGCCGGCGAAGCGCAGGACGCGATATCCGAAGCCCCGCCGCTTCCCGGAAGCCGGGCGGAGGCGACTCGCGTGGTGTTCAGGTTCCCGAAGCGATCCACTTCCGCCGCGCCGACGAATCCGACGGCCACGCGACCCGACTGCAGGAACGCCATCACGTCCAGGAGCTCCGTCGCCGACGTGGCTCCCCGGATGTTGGGAGGATCGCTCATCGTGTAGAGCGTCTCGCCGGCCGCTTCGGCGCGCACCAGGCCGTTCTCGTAGAGCCCGACGGCGTTTTTCGCGTGCGTCGCCTGGGCGAGCCGGAAAGCGATCAGGGGAAGGCGCATGCCCACGAACACCAGCTCCGAGTCCCGGATCTCGCGCGACGCCGCGTAGACCATCATCTCGGCAGGAGTCGGAGGGACTTTCTCTCGCGCTACCATGACGGTCGAAGTTAAATGTACAATAATCAATTGGTCACCGAGGGAGGAAGAAAAGGCTAATGGGCCGCGATACGCTGAGCGTCACCGACAACCGCACGGGCAAGACCTACGAGCTTCCGATCGAGAACGGCGCCATTCGCGCGAAGGATCTGCGCCAGATCCGGGTAGACGACGAGGACTACGGCCTGAAGAGCTACGACCCGGCGTTTCTGAACACGGCGGCGTGCAAGAGCCGGATCACCTACATCGACGGAGAGAAAGGGATCCTCCGGTACCGGGGCTATCCCATCGAAGAGCTCGCCGAGAAGTCGAACTATCTCGAGGTCGCGTATTTGATCCTCTACGGCGAGCTTCCCACGAAGAAGCAAAACGACGAGTGGGTCCACAACATCACCCACCACACCATCCTCCACGAGTACGTGAAGAAGCTCCTCGACGGGTTCCGCTACGACGCTCATCCCATGGGGATGCTGATCGGCGTCGTGGGTGCGCTATCGACTTTCTATCCGGACGCCAAGAAAGTGCTCGACCCCGCCTCGAGGAGACTCCAGACCTACCGGCTCATCGCGAAGATGCCGACCCTCGCCGCGTTCTCCTACCGGCACAGCATCGGCATGCGCTACACCTATCCGGACAACGACCTCTCCTACACCGGGAATTTCCTGAAGATGACGTTCGCGATGACGGAGCGCTACAAGCCGAACCCGGTGCTCGAACGGGCGCTCGACGTGCTCTTCATCCTCCACGCGGACCACGAGCAGAACTGCTCGACCAGCGCGATGAGGGGCGTCGGAAGCTCGCAGTCCGACCCGTACTCCGCGACGGCGGCGGCGGCGGCCGCTCTCTACGGTCCGCTCCACGGAGGCGCGAACGAAGCCGTCCTCCGGATGCTGAACGAGATCGGAAGCAAGGACAAGGTGCCGGAGTACGTCAAGAAAGTGCAGTCGGGCGAAGGGCGTCTCATGGGCTTCGGACACCGGGTCTACAAGAGCTACGATCCGAGGGCCAAGATCATCAAGCAGACCGCCCGCGAAGTCTTCGAGGTGACCGGAAGGAATCCTCTCATCGACATCGCGATGGAGCTCGAGCGCATCGCGCTTCAGGAAGACTATTTCGTTTCGCGCAAGCTCTATCCGAACGTCGACTTCTACTCGGGGATCATCTACGAAGCCATGGGATTTCCCATGAGCATGTTCCCCGTTCTCTTCGCCATCCCGCGCACGTCGGGCTGGGTCGCGCAGTGGGAAGAAATGCTCACCGACCCCGATCAGAAGATCGCCCGGCCGCAGCAGCTCTACCTCGGCGCGGAGACCCGCCCCTTCGTCCCGATGGAGAAGCGCGGCTAGAGTCCTACTCGACCACGCTCGCGCGCACGATGTGGTCGAGCCGCGGGAAGTTCTCGTCGAGATAGGCATTTCCTTTCTCGAAGAGCGGCGCCTGCTTTCCCGCGCGGATGCCTCCGCCCGAGGTCTCCCCGTAGCCGCTGTAGAGAGAATCGACGACGTCCATCCCGGCCACGACGCGGCCGAACGGTACGAACGGCTCGCGGTCATGGGTCTCGGAGTTGTCGCGAAGGTTGAAGAAGACCTGAGTCGTGCGGCCGTTCGGCACGGCGAACGCGTAGGCGATGGTGCCGCGCTCGTTCGATTGAACGAAGGGATCGTCCTCGATCGGCCGGCCGCGCCAGAGCGTCGAGACCTGCGGATCGCCGTTGATCCCGAACTGCGCCCAGCGTCCGGCCACGACGCGATGGAAGCGCACTCCATCGTAGTAGCCTCGACGCACGAGGTCGTAGAAACGATCGACGCCCCGGGGCGCCCACTCGCGGCGGACCTCGATGTCGATGCGTCCTTTGGTCGTCTCGAGGCGGACCAGGAACTTGGCGGGCGCCGTCGTCTCCGCCCTGACCGAGCGCGAGGAGGAGCGCGGCGGCGACTACTGCTTTAACGTGATCCACAGAAACTCGATGGGCTCTTTGCCGGTATTGCCGGATTCGTGCTCCTGGCTCATGGTCACTTTTTCCATCCAGCCGACCGATCCGTCTTTCGCGACGGAAGTCTCTTTCTTGTCGCCGTAGCGCATGGTCCACTCGCCGCCTTTGAGGTGCACGTAGAGCTGGTTTCCCGAATGCGTGTGGACTCCCTCCCACTGTCCCGGCTGAACGACGTAGCGCTGTACCACGACCTTGTCGTTCTCGAACACGACCTCACCGGGAATGTTCGGATAGTGTTGATGGAAGTTTTCCTGGACCGGGCTCGACGCCAGTAGCACGAGGCTCCCGACGAGGAGCGTGATTCGCTGAATCATGGGTTCTTCCTCCTGGCACGAATCTATGGCCGAGCGACCGGTGATGTAAAGCCCACCATGTAGCTCTTACACGTAGAGCGGGTGCTGCCGTACCAGCGCTATGTCCTTCAATAGGTTACGGCCACCGTATGCGTTGGAACACCATTTGCTAGGCAAAAGGTGTGAGTCGACTGGGAGCCGCCTTTCTCGTTCTCGCCCTTGGCCTCTTCGCCTGCGGTGGCGGGTCTTCTCCCGTGACTCTCCCGGCCGGGACGGAGATCAAGATCCGCCTCGAGCAGAATCTCGGCGGCGAGACGTTCGCCGCGACTCTCGCGGCGCCGCTCTCCGCGCACGGGACGCTTCTCGCGAGAGCGGGGGCGCCAGTCTGGGGAGAATGGACGGCGGTGGACGAAGGTACCGCGAGGCTCACTCTGACGCTGCGCTCGGTCGAAGTAAACGGCCGAAGCCACACGCTCGAAGCGGCCCCGCTCGTCGTCGATGCGGCAGCCATAAGTCCCGGCTCGCTCTTTCGCCTTCCACTCGCGAAACCGTTGGAGCTGCCGCCGCAGGCAGAGTGAAGAGCTACGAAGCTCCGCAGCCAGCCATACCCTTCAGCCGCTCGTAGTCCGGGAGAACGTCACCCGGAAGCCGTCCCTCGCTCTTCAGCGTCTCCCAGAGCGACAATGCCCTCCCGCGCATCGCGCAGGCGTCCGCTGAAGGCGGGCCGTCTTCCGGGAGCGCGAAGGCGAGCTCCGCGTACGCGCTCGCGAGCTCATTCCGGGCCCACGCGGCGCTGGACGCCGCCACTACGGCCCTCTCGCTGACCTCGACCGCTTCCCTCAACCGGGCGAACGCGTTTCGCGGATCTCCGGCGAGGATGAGTGTTCTTCCGAGCGAGCGAGTGGTGATGGCGACACCGAAGAGCGCGCTCGCGTCTCTCTCGTCCGAAGCGAGGAAGCTTCTCGAGGCTTCCACCGCGCGCTCGCGAATGTCGACCGCGGGACGATGATCACCCAGAGCATCGAGCGCGTCCGCCTCGTAGGAGAGCGCGACGACGAGGCCCCGCCGGTAGCGCGGATGGCTCGGATCCTTCTCCAGCAGCGCGCGGAAGAGGCGGCTCGAGTCCTGGCTGACCGAAGCGGCTTCCTGCAGCTCGCCGCGAAGCCGGAGGCTCTCCGAAAGGTCGGTCTCGATGTACGCGAGGCTCGCGACCGCATCCGGGTTCGCTTCGTGAGCCGCGGCGAAGTCCCGGGAGTAGTCGGCGGCCGTACGCAAAGCTTCGTAGGCGTCGTCCGGCTTCGCGTTTCGCAAGAGGACGTATCCGAGGGTGTGATGCGCCGCGGCCAGTCGGCCGCGAAAGTCTTCTTCAGGGGCTCTCGAAGCCTCCAGGTCTTTCATCAGCGAGATGGCCTCACGGGCGCTCTCTTCCGCGCGGTTCCAATCCCCTGTCCCGGTGAAGAATCGACCCATCTGCGAAAGCAGGAACGCGAGCCTCTCGGCATCGACCGGCGCGTGCGAGCCTCGGGCCGTGAGGCTTCGGCGAAGCTCGAGCGATTTCTCGTAGCTTGCGAGCGCCCCTTCGGAGTCGCCCAGGTTGGCGCCGGAGAGGTTTCCCTGGACGTCGCCGAGACGTTGGTACGCAGCCGCAAGCTCGCGCTGCAGATCGGGATCCGTCTCGGCTTCACGAGAAAGGCTGGTCAGATATTCCGTCGCGCGCGTGACCAGGAGCTCTCTCGCCGGTGTCGAGCCGGGCAGACCGGCGATGGCGTCGTGGAGCTCGAAGAGAAGGGAGTTCGCGAGCTGTCGCACGTCCGCGAACCTGCGTTCCGCCCGCGCGCGCTCCGCCTCTGCCCGTCGCGCTTGGCCCACGCTCACGACGATCCCGGCGAGAAGGCTGAGAAGGACCAGGCCGGCCGCGATCGCCGCCGCGCGATTGCGGCCCGCGAATTTCGCGAAGCGATAGGCGAGCGAATCGCTGCGCGCGGCAATGGGGCGCCCCTCCAGGTGGTGCCGGATGTCCTCGGCAAGCTCGTGAACGGAGACGTAGCGCCGCTGCGGCTCCTTGCGGAGCGCTTTGAGCACGATCATGTCCAGGTCGCCGCGGAGGGCGGAGACCGTTGCGCGCTTTCGCGCGATGGTGCTCGGCGCCGGCGGTTCGACCTCGCATACGCTTCGCACGATCTCCTGGAGCGATCCGGTCTCGATGGGATAGGGGAGCTCTCCGGTCAAAAGCTCGAAGAGAAGAACTCCGAGCGAGTAGATGTCGCTCGACGTCGTGATGGCCTCTCCCCGCACCTGTTCGGGGCTCGCGTACTCGGGGGTCATCATCGGCGCCATCGTCTGCGTCGGCGCTTCCTCTCCGTCCGCCCCCGCGAGGAGCTTCGCGATTCCGAAGTCCAGGAGCTTCGGCTCGCCCTTCTCGTTCACCAGAATGTTCCCGGGCTTGAGGTCGCGGTGGATCACGAGGTTCTGATGGGCGTATTGGACCGCGGCGCAAACGGCGCGGAACATCTCGAGTCGCTCTCTCGTGGAAAGATCGTGGGCGTCGCAATACTTCGTGATGGGCCGCCCTTCGACCAGCTCCATCACCAGGTAGGGCTGTCCTTCGCTCGTGGCGCCGCCGTCGAAGACGGAGGCGATGTTGGAGTGTTGCAGTCGACCGAGAATCCGCCGCTCCTGGGAAAAACGGCGGAGCAGGTTCTCCGACGCGCCCGCGCCGCCGCTCATGAGCTTCACCGCGACCGTTTTCTGGAAGAGGTCGTCGTCGCGCACCGCTCGGTAGACGACGGCCATTCCACCGCGTCCGAGCTCGTTCAAAACCCGATAGGGTCCGAGTCGACGGCCCTCCGCCGAGAGCGCCGCCGGCTCCATCGCCGGTCTCGAAAGAAAGCTTCCGGCTCGATCGTGCGCGCCGAGAAGCGAATCGACCTCGCCGCGCAACTCGCCGTCGCCCGCGCATTCGCGGTCGAGGAACGCGGTTCGCGCTTCGGGTGGAATCTCGAGCGCCGCCTGGACGAGTCGTTTGAGCAGCGACCATTCCGGATCCCGGATGGTCGCCTCATCCTCTCTGGCCAAGATCTAGGAGGCCTGCCTCGAGCCTCTATCGGTCGAAGTCGAAATGTGGCGATAAAGCCATGCCTTGGCCATGGCCCAGTCCCGCTTCGCGGTGGCGACGGAAATGCCGAGAGCCGAAGCGGCCTCTTCATGAGAGAGTCCACCGAAGAAGCGGAGCTCCACCAGCTGCGCCTGGCGCTCGTCCCGGAGCGCGAGCGAGGCGAGCGCTTCGTCGAGGTTGATGAGGTCGACCGCTTCGCGCGGAGCGGCGAGCGTTCCCTCGACCAGGGTCACCCGGATCGCGCGGCCGCGCTTCGCCGCTTTTTTGGCGCGCGCGTGGTCGACCAGCACGCGCCTCATCATCCGGGCCGCCATCGCGAAGAACTGATCCCGGTTCTGCCAGGCGGCGTTCTGCCGGACCAATCGCAGATACGACTCGTTCGCGAGGTCGGTCGGGCAGAACGTATGTCCGGCCTGCTCTCGTTTCAGGAACGCTCTCGCGATGTTGAGGAGCTCGGAGTAGATCAACGGCACGACCGCGTCGCGCGCGGCATCGTTCCCGTTGCTCCAGGCCTGGAGCAGGCCAGTCAGATATCCAGGTGGGCTCACCGTCCCCCCGGGCGTAAGTGTAGGGGCGCGACCGGAGGGGGGTCAACTACGAACGACGGCCTTCGCGACGGCTACGGCGCGGTCCAGACGACAGGGAATCGCTCGCTGTCGAGGCGCGCTCCGTCGTGGAGTCCTGGATCCCGGGTCGGGATGGCGACCTCTCCCGCCCGCCGCCGGTAGCGGGCGTCGTCGCCCGTCCAACGCGTCGCGAGCGCACGGCGGCGATTCGCGCTCGTGTTCCCGGGCGAGCCGTGGACGATCATCGCCTGGAATACCAGCACGTCGCCCGGCTCCATCGCGAACCGGGCGATGCGGTGCCGATCTCGTTCCGCGTCGATGTCGGGAAGAGGCGGAAGCCCCGTTCCCTCGTAGAGCGTCCCGTCCTTGAAATGATAGGGGCTGAACTCCGTCCAGAGGTGGCTCCCGCAGACGTACTCGACAGCCACGGCCTCGGCGACGGGATCCAGGGGAAGCCAGAGAGAGCACACTTGCCGGCCGCTCACGGCCCAATACGGTTGGTCTTGGTGCCAGGGCGTTCGCTCGCGCGTGCCCGGCTCTTTCACCAGAAGCTGGTCATAGAAGAAATTCACCCGGCTCGCTCCCATGATGGAGCCCGCGATTTCGGCGGCGGGTGATTCGAGGGCGAAGCGGCGGAAGTGAGGGAGCCGCTCGGCGAGCTCCAGGTCGCCGAAGAATCGACCCTCTCCGCCCGTGCGCGTGTACTCCTCGGCGTGAGGCCCCGGCGAAGCCATCGCCTCTTCGATCGCCGCCTCGAGGAAGGAGAGCCACTCGTCGGGGAACACGCCCCTCACGCAACAGACGCCGTCGCGTTCGTACGCCTCTCGCTCGTTCCGGTCGATGGCGCGGAGCGGCTTCGATTGCGGCACGGGTTGGACTCGACGGGCATGGATGCTACCATGCGGGCTCGCCCACTGAGACGACGATGAGGAAAGGGATTTTGGTCCTGGCCTGCGCCCTGTCTGCGATTTCGTGCCGGCGCGAGGACGAGCTCATCGAGCTCGCGTCGAAAGTGAGGCGGTCCGAGCAAATCGCGCTCGGCGGAGAGACCCGGCGCGCGATTCACTCCCCGCTCTCCTCGGAAGTCTCGTTTCCGCTGGAGCTGCCGCGTGATGCGGAGCTCTCGTTCTCTCCCGCGCTCTTGACCGAGCGTCGTGTCGCGCGGGCGCGCGTCGATTTTCGCGTCAAGGTCTCTTCCGAGGGGCGTGACATCGAGGTCTATCGGCGAGAGCTGCGGGTCGGAGACGAGAACGCGTGGCACGACGCTCGCGTCGATCTCGGCGCCTGGAGCGGGAAATCGGTCACGCTGACGCTTTCCGCCGAGCCGTCGTCGGGGGAGGAATCCGTGCCGTGGGCATCGCGCGTTCGCCCCGTCTGGGGCGAGCCGTCGATTCGCCCCCGATTGACGTCGCCGCTCGGACCGGAGGAGCGCCCGTCGTTCATCCTTCTCCTCGTGGACACACTGCGAGCGGACTATCTTGGCGCCTACGGGTTCGAAGGCGAGATTTCTCCGAACCTGGACCGCCTCGCGGCGGAATCCGTCCTTTTCGAGAGCGCGTTCTCGAACGCGCCCTGGACGAAACCCTCCATCGCCACCCTCTTCACGTCGCTTCCACCTTCCGTGCACGGTGTCACCGGAATGGGGAAAGCGAGCTGGTCCGGGGAGGGAAGTCTCGCGCAGGTGCTTCCGGAGGGAGCCGAGACCATCGCGGAGCGTTTTCACCGCGCGGGCTATCGAACGGCGGCGTTCGTGGCGAACCCCTTCGTCTCACCCCGACACGGGTACTCTCAAGGGTTCGAGCTCTTCGAACGGGTCCGGGATTCGTCGGGTCTTCTCGCTTCGGCCAGAACATGGCTCGAGGAGAACGCCTCGGGAAGGAACGCTCCTTTCTTTTTGTATTTGCACGCCATGGACGTGCACGGACCCTACAAGGCTTCGCGGCCGGACTTCGAAGCAGTCCTCCGTCTGATCGACCGCGGCGAGTCGCGGACACTCACAGAGGAAGAATTCGCCCAGATCCCCCGTTATATGCGCGGCATCGACTTCGCGACGAAAGAGGAACGCCAGGAATTGGACACCTGGCGCGCCAGCTACGGCGGCGGCGTCCGCGCCTTCGACAGAACCATGGGTCCTTTCCTCGATGAGCTTCGCGCGAGCGGGCTCCTCGACCGCGCGTACTTCGTGCTCACCTCGGATCACGGGGAGGAGCTCCTGGAGCACGGGGGGTGGAACCATGGAAACAACCTCTACGATCATCAGCTCCACGTGCCGCTCTTCATAAGGACGCCGCTCGCGCGGGAGGCCGGTCGGCGTGTTTCCTCGCTGGTCAGCCTCATCGATCTGATGCCGACGCTCACGACGCTCGCGGGAATCGAAGCACCCCCGGGGATTCTGGGGCGCGACTTCGCGGCGGCTGTTCGAGGCGCGGGAGCTCCGCAAGCGGCCGCGGTTTTCGCGGAAGCGGTCAATGGCAACCCTCGAATCTCCTCCGTTCGTACTCTCTCGCAGAAGCTCGTATGGGACGAAATGCGCTCCGTGATCGAGCTCTACGACCTCACCCTCGACCCCGCGGAATGCCGCGATCGAAGCCTCGAGGACGGTGCTTCTGTCGAGATACTGAAGTCCTACCTGCGCGAGCATCGCGCGAGGAACAGCGCGCGAGAAGCTCTCGCGACCGAAACCGTGCCGCTCGAGAAGGAGCTCCAGGATCAGCTCGAAGCCCTGGGCTACGTGCGCGAGAGATGAAGACGTCCACTGGCTTTCTGATCACCGCATTCTTCCTTGTCGCGCCGGGCGCCGTCGCGGAGCCGCCTGCCGATCTCGACTCGGTCGTCGCGCGCGCCATGGAGGCGTTCGAAGTGCCCGGCATCGGCCTCGCCATCGTGCAGGACGGCGAGGTGGTCGTGGCGAAAGGCTACGGTCTCCGCGCGCTCGACGGGAGCGCCGCCGTCGATGAGCGCACGCTCTTCGGCATCGCCTCCAATACCAAGGCGTTCACCGCGACCGCCCTCGCGCTCCTGGTGGAGGAAGGCCGCACTCGAGTGGGACGCCCCGGTCATCCTCTACGTTCCCTGGTTCCAGATGTGGGATCCGTACGTGACCCGGGAGCTCACGGTGCGCGATCTCCTCGTCCACCGCAGCGGTCTCGGTCTCGGAGCGGGGGATCTCCTCTGGTGGCCGCCCTCGACTTACGATCGAAAGGAGATCGCCCGCCGGTTGCGTTTCGTCGAGCCGGCCACGAGCTTCCGGAGCGCGTATGCGTACGACAACGTGCTCTATCTCATCGCGGGAGAGGTCGTCGAAGCCGCAGGCGGATCGAGCTGGGAGGATTTCGTCGAGCGAAGAATTCTGAAGCGCGTCGGGATGAACGATTCGAACGTCCGCAACTCCGAATCGACCCGGGGGGAGAACTCCGCGATGCCTCACGCACGCGTGGAGGGCCGCGTCCAGCGCATCAAACCGTTCGCGAGCGACAACACCAACCCCGCGGGCGGCATCAACTCGAGCGCTTCGGACATGGCCAAGTGGATGAAGGTCCTCCTCGATGAAGGGAAGCTCGACGCGGGCTCTCCTCTCTATTCGGACGAGACGGCGCGGGAGCTCACGACCCTGGTCACTCCGATACCCATCGTCGAGCCCGAAACCGAAATCGCTTCCCAGCGGATGAGCTTCCGCGGATACGGTCTCGGGTTCAACGTCCACGACTATCGAGGGAAAAAGGTGGTGAACCATACCGGCGGCCTTCCCGGCCTCTTCTCGAAGCTCACGCTCCTGCCCGAGCTCGAGCTCGGGGTCATGGTGCTCACGAACCAGGAGTCAGGCGACGCTTACAACGCGATCACCTACCACGTTCTCGATCACTACCTCGGCGGCGAGACCACGGATTGGGTCGCCGCCTATCGCATGGCGCAGCTCCGTCGGGACGAAAAGACCGCCGAGGAAGAGAAGAAGACCGCGGCCTCTCGCGACGCCGCTTCTCGTCCGTCGCTTCCGCTCGACGGGTATAGCGGGAACCTACCGGGACCGCTGGTACGGGGAGATCGAGATCGAGCGCGCGGGGTCGGGCCTCGTGCTCCGCTTCGCGCGGTCCCCCTCGCTCGTAGGGGACCTCGAGCACTGGCAGCACGACACCTTCGTCGTGAAGTGGCGCGACCGGGAGCTCCGCGCCGACGCCTTCATCAGCTTCGCTCTCGACCCCGACGGAAGCGTGGAACAAGCGAGGATGCGCGCGGTTTCGCCCGCGACCGACTTCAGCTTCGATTTCCACGACTTGCTGTTGACTCGATGACCGTCCGAGTGAAGCTCGCGTTCCCCGGGTGATTTCCGTGAACACACTCCTTCTCCTCACACTTCTTCCGCAACTCCTGTGGCACGACGTGAGCGCCTCCGTGCTTCCGGTGACCGCGGAATGGACGAATCGCGTGGCGCTCGCCGATATCGACGGGGACGGACGGGTCGATCTCCTTTTCGCGAACGGGGGCAACTACTCCGAGCCCGGCGCGCCCGAGCTCAACCGCGTGTTCTTGAACCGGACCGAGAACGGCGTCCTTCGCTTCGAGGAGCGGACGGAGGAGGTCTTCGGCTCGACGGGCGATATCGCGCGCGTCATTCAAGTGAGGGACGTCGACGGCGACGGCAACGTCGATATCTTCGTCGGCACGACCTTTCAGTCGCAAAGCCGGCTCTACCAGGGTCGAGGCGGCGGCCGTTTCGACGAAGCCACGAAAACGCATCTTCCGCAGATGCCCCTGAGCGTGGGCGATCTCGAAATCGGAGACGTCGATTCCGACGACGACCTCGACGTCGTCCTCGCGGATTGGGGTCCCGGCGACAACATGACGAACGCCGGAGGGAGAACGCGGCTCTGGCTCAACGATGGAAGTGGGCGCTTCGAGGACCAGACGGCGGAGCGCATGCCGGAAGCGCTCATTCGCTTCTCGTGGGACCTGAACCTGGTCGACGTGGACAACGACGCGGACCTCGACGTCGTCGTCTCCTGCAAACGGTGCGGTGGGGGAACGCTCTTTCGCAACGACGGCGGAGGCCGGTTCCAGGAGGACTACCGCGCGATTCCCCAATACACCAACAACTACGCCTTCGAGCCGATGGACGTGAACGGCGACGGCTTCCTCGATCTCGTCACCGTGAACGACGGCGCGATCGTGGACGGCGAAAGCGTGTCCCGTCGCGAGCACCTCTTCGTGAACGACGGTAAAGGAAGCTTTCGCGACCGCACGCCCGAGCTCTGGCCCGACTCCGAGAACGTCGGAGAGGACGACAACGCCGTCGCCTTCCTCGACGCCGATTCGGACGGCGACGCCGGACTTTCTCCTCGGTTCGCTCACGGGTCCGGACCGACTTCTCGCGAACGACGGAAAAGGCCGTTTCACCGCCGCGACCGGTGTCTTCGACGGCGAAGAGACCCCGGGGACGCTCGCCATCGCCGTCGCCGATCTGGATGGCGATGGACGTCTCGACGTCGTCCAGGGGCAGGGCGAGCATCCCAAGGCGGCCGCCGAGAAAGTCTACCTGGGAGTCGGGCTTCCGCCGGACACGACGCCGCCTGTGATCGCGATCGTCTCGGAGGGCGGGAATCCTCTCGAGATTCGGGCTCGGGTCCACGATTTCAAGACTCCCAACCGGCCCGAGGACTGGCGTGAGGTCGTCGTCGAGTACGAAACCGATCGAGGAGAGTCGAAGGCAGGACCTGACCTGGTACGGCGAGAATCTTTTTCGCGCGCGCCTTTCGGAGCGTCCGTCCCGCTACCGGATCTGCGCCACGGATCGCGCGGGAAACGAGTCCTGCTCTCCTCCTCGTTGACGGGGAGCGAGCGCTCCGCCTTCAGGGATCGGTCGGGCCGGATCCGGAGTAGGTGATCCTCCAGATTTTCCCGCCGCCGTCGTCGGTCACGAGGAGCGAGCCGTCGGGAAGCTCGAGAAGTCCGACCGGCCGACCCCAGACCTCGCGCTTCTTCGGATCGAGCATGAAGCCGGTGAGGAAGTCTTCCGGTCCGGCCTTGGGCTTTCCGTTCTCGAACGGGACGAACGTCACCGAGTACCCCACGCGGTCCGCGCGGTTCCACGAGCCGTGGAACGCGAGGAACATCCCGCCCCGATACTTCGCCGGAAACTGGTCGCCGGTGTAGAAGAGGATGTCGAGGACGGCCACGTGGGCTCCGAGGAGAACGTCCGGATAGAGAGTGCTCTGCTATCTTCGTCGCGTCGACGTTCTGGTGTCGCGGCTCGGGATGCGGGCCGATGTACGCGATGGGCCAGCCGTAGAAGCCGCCTTTCTCGATCTTCGTCACGTAGTCGGGCACCAGGTCGTCGCCGAGTCCGTCCCGCTCCTGCACCGCCGCCCAGAGATCTTCCGTTCCCGGGTAGAAGCGGAGACCGATGATGTTCCGGAGACCCGACGCCACGACCTCGTGGCCGCGTCCCGTCGGGGTTGAAACGGTGGAGCGCGGCGCGCATCGGATCCTCTCCGAGGTCGATGTTCGAGCCCGAGCCGACCGAGAGGTAGAACTTCGTGCCCTCGCGGTCGAAGAGGATGCTTCGCGTCCAATGGCCCGAGACGAATTTCTGGAGCGGCACGACCTCTTCCCCGGGAGTCTTCACGCTCATCGTCGGCCGCGTCGTAGCGGTAGCGCTTGACCGACGTCGTCTCCGCTACGTAGAGCCAGCCGTCGTTGAGCGCCAGGCCGTACGGCCGGTCGAGGCCTTCGAGGAGCTTCGTTCCGCGAGCCATCCTTCAGCAGGTACACCACACCGGTCCGCGCCTCGCGCGAGCCGCTGTCGGTCAGGAGGATTTCCTTCCCGGGTCCGAGCAGCATGAAGCGCGGCCGCTCGAAGCCGGAAAGGTGCTCTTCGATGGCGAAGCCCGCGGGGAGTCGCAGCTCCGCGTTCTCCGGCCTCGAGATCACCTCGGGCCGGTTCCGGACGGACTCGCTGTGAAACGGCGGGGGCAGCTCCTTCCAGTTGACGGGGACGTCCTTCGACTGCGCGAGCACGGAGCTCGCTGCCGTCTGAAGGGCGAAGAACGCGATCGCCGACGGTCTCATGCCGCCATTCTCCTCAATCCTTGAGCTCCACCAGAATCGCGCGGGGGTTTCCGGAGACCGCTCTCTCGGTGTGGACCCGATTTCCCGGAGTGAAGCTCGCCTCGCCTCGCGCGACCCGCGCCACGCGGCTCTCCCCATTCGCCTGGGTGGACTCGACCTCGCCCCCCTCCATGACGACGACCACGACGTCCTTGTCGTGGAAGTGCAGGGGCGTCGGACGGTCGGTCCATCGATACTCCCAGATCGCGACGCGGTCGTTCTCCAGGCGGTTCACTGCGCCCTCCCGCGGAAACGCGAGCGGAAGTCCGGAGGTGTTGGGAGTGGGAGCCACGGCCTTGTCTTTGAGGTCGATCAGGATCGCGTGTCGCGGGTTCTCGTCGACGAGACCTTCCTCGATGTGGGTCACGCCTTTGGGCTGGAAGAGCACGAACCCCTCCTCCACCTTCGACTCCCGGCTGGTGCCGTCGGGCATGGTGACTTTGATCGGCGATCCGACGAGATAGACGCCGACGAGGTCGAACTTGTGCCGATGCATCGCGCTCGGCTTGCCCTTGATCCAGGTGACGTCCCAGATGGTCACCCGCTCGTTGTCGAAGACCTGCCGGGCCCCTTCGCGTGGGAACGCGTGCGGCAGGTCGCCAGACTGGGGAGGCGTCAGCAGGAATAGAAGCGCGAGGATCGTTCTCATGGTGAGAGCTCCGGCCGGAATCAGGATGCGGTCGCCGCTCGAGAAGCCTCGACGGGCATCGTTTGCTCGCGTCCCCGGGCGAGTCGCTGGGCGAGGGGACGCAGCCAGAAGAACGCGAGCCCCGCGGCGAACAGATCACAGAACACCGCGATCCAGAAAACGATCTCCCAGGAGCCCCGGCTCTCGAAAAGCCAGGTCGCGCCCCAGCCCGCGAAGATCGAGGCTGTCCCTTTCGCGGTGTACTGGATGCCGTAGTTCGTCGCGCCGTACTTGGGACCGAAGACGTCCCCGATCGCGGCCGGGAAGAGGGAATAAATCTCGCCCCAGGCGAAGAACACCAGGCCCGTGAGTATCACGAACAGCAACGGGTGTCCGATGAAGCTCAAGAGAGCGAGGATCCCGAGGGCCTCGAGGGAGAAGGCGAGGCCCATCGTCTGGTAGCGCCCGATGCGGTCGGAGATGTAGCCCCAGAACGGCCGCGTCGCGCCGTTCAAGATCCCGTTGAGAACGAGAGCGAGGCCGAGAGCGGTGACCCCGTAGAACAGCACATGTTTGTCCATTCCGTAGGTCGAGGCGATCGGTTTGATCTGCGCCGTGACCATGAGGCCTCCGAAAGCCACCATGGTCATCATCATGTACATGAGCCAGAACGTTCCGGTGCGCACCATCTGACCCGGGCGTGTAGTCGAGGGTGTTCTGGACGACTTTCGAGGACTTGCCTGCGGCCGGCGCGGCTCTGAAGTCGGTCGGGGCCTTCCGCAGGAACTGCGCCGCCGCCAGAACCACCACACCCTGAATCACGCCCCAGAGGATGAACGTGCTTCGGTATCCGCTCGACTCGATCATCCACTGGATGGGCAGTATGGTGAGCGTAGTGCCGAAACCGTAGGCGCCCGCGGTGAGCCCCGCGGCGAGCCCGCGGCGATCGGGGAACCATTTGACCGCGGTTCCGATCGACGCGAGGTACACCGCCCCGGCTCCGACGCCGCCGATCCCATACGAGAACGTAGAGCGCGGGAAGCGAGGTCGCGTATCCCGAACCGATCCAGCTCAGACCCACCAGGATCGCCCCGAAGCTCACCATCACCCGCGTTCCCAGCCTGTCGATGAGCGTTCCGTAGAAAGGTCCGAGCCAGGTCTGCGCGACCACGAAGACGCTGAACGCGACGCTCACCTGGGACAACTTGGCGCCGAGGCTCTCCGAGAGCGGAATGGTGAAAAGAGTCCAGGCGTACTGAAGGTTCGCGATGGCCATCATCGCGACGACGCACGCCCAGAGCTGGAGTCCAGCGGTTGACGGTGGGCGCCTCCTTTTCCATGACGCGCATCATAAGGGCTCGCTCCCGGCCGAGGCAACACACCAGAGGATGTGCTATCGTCCCGCGGCGTCAGGGAGGTTACGCGGTGACGATGAGACTTCCGTCCGCATCCTGCGCCTTCGCCTCGCTCGCGAGCGCTCATCCCGTCGCTTGCCGCCGCGGTCGATCCCCGCGCGCTCCTGGTCGGGGTCTGGCCCAACCGGCTCCGGTTCTTCGACGAGTCGACCGAGCAGCCGATCGGCGAGATGCAGCTTCGCTACGGAGCGGTCACCAACGTTTTCGGATCCGATCGCACCCCCGACTCCCGCCGCTTCTTCTTCGTCACCGACCGGATGGAGGCGGTGGAGGTGGTGGACATCGCCTCGCGGACGGTGGTGGACGAGGTGAAGCTCTCGTCGCCCGAGAGACGGGTCCGGATGTACGGGGCCGCGCCCGACGCCGCGGGCAAAGTGCTCTTCATCACCGTCGATGCGGTGGGGATGGAGGTCGACCGCTTCCTTCCCGAGAACGTCGACGTCGTGCGCTACGATCTCGAGTCCCACCGGGTCGCTCGACAGCTTCCCGCTTCCTCGCGGAGATCGACAGCCATGTTCCTTCCGCCCCAGCTCCGCTCCGCGCCGGACGGAAAGACGCTCTACGTGGTGTCGCAGAACATCTACGTCATCGACGTCGAGACCCACCAGATCGTCGAAACCATCGACCTCACGAAGCCCCGCGCTCCCGGCTACGGCGCGGGGGCATCGGCTTCGCCCCGGTCGAAGCGTCGCCGGGAATCCTCTACGGCTTCTACCGAAGTCCGGATCCGATCCTGAACAAGACCATGTTCGGCATCACCCGTGTCGACCTGGAGCGGCGCGAAGTGGAAAGCTTCGACGTCTCGACGGACGTCCAGGTGGAGTGGTTCACCGTCTCTCCGGACGGAAAGCGCGCCTACGGAGGCATGGGCGACATGGTAGCGGTCGATCTCGAATCGAGAAAGCTCGCTCGCGAGAAAAGAGCGCGTCGAGCAGGGCCGCCAGAACACCGCGATGGTCGTCTCGAGCGACGGAACCAAGCTCTTCGTCGGCGGAGTCGGGCCCCTTGATCCACGTGTACGACGCGAAAACGCTCGAGCCGCTCCGGCAGATTCACGCCGGGGGCGACATCATGAATCCGCCGCAGCCCATTCCGAAGAGCCTCGTCGTGCGCTGAGATAGGAAGAGGCCGGCGCCCCCCGCGCCGGCCTCGCCGCGACGCCCCCCTCAGTAGGTGATAACCAGCGCGCCGGACCGACGGAGCTCGCCGCGCTGCCGACGAACGTGCCGTCGGCGAAGGCCGTGAGCCCGGGTGAGGTGGCGCTCACGCCGCCGACGTATCTGCCGTTGTTATAGCTGTGCGCGCCCTGCAGGGTGATGTTCCTCGGCGGCGACCCACCCAGATAGAAGATGGTCAGAGTGACCATCGCCGTGTTCTGCTCGTTCGTGCCACCGGTGGTGACGCGGCGGTGGAGGGCGTACTTTCCGATCTTCACGTTGTTGGCGTTGCGCACGTCGCCGCCCTCGTGCTGCCACAATCCCGCGGCGTCGCTCACGTTCGTCAGCGTCAGCCGTACGAGTTTGTAGGTAACGGTGGCTGCGGAAGCCTGGGCCGAAACGAGCGTCATGAGCAACGAGCGAAGCGATGAGCGTTGCCAGTCGATTCCGATTCAAGAGTTTCATTGGTCTCCTTCATTCAGGTGTTCGGGCCGGCATTGAGCAATCGCCATGCCAATCGAAAGCACGCTTTGGCGTGCGATTCCGGGCCACGGTGCGAAGCCGCGGGCTACAGCATCGATGCGCGGTAGCTTCGACGGTTGCAGTTGGGGCGTGGCGATAGACTCGAGCGCCGACGAATCGTCTGCTCGATCTCGACCAGGCGATCTCCGAAGCCGAGGCTCTCGAGCACGAGCTCAGACGGCAGTAAACCGCGATTCCCCCGGAAGCTCGCCGCGTGCATCCGGAAAGCAATCGCGCACACGAGACCGGAGAGGAGCAGGCTGAGCGCCCTCTCGATGGTGAAGAGCGCTGGCATCGACCGCGGTCTCGCCGGCAGCGAGCCGGTCGATGAGACGGAAATAGGGAACGAAGAATCCCAGCATCAGCGCCAGGATATTGACCGTCGACTCGGTCAGTCCCACGAAGCTCGTCCAGGCCGGCCTGAGCCAGATCGCGACTCCACAAGCGAAGCAGAACAGGTAATAGATCGCCTTCCAGACGGGGATGGCCCTCGAAAGCGGCGGCGCGGAGGTTCGCGCCGAAGAAGACGTCGAGCGCCCAGAAGGCCGGGGTGAGCCAGTAGTAGATCGCGACGAGACGAGCCACGTGTCTCTATTGTGACAACCGATTCGGTACAATGAAAACGTGGATTTCCAGCAGGAGCTCGAAATCTGTCTCCGCGCGCGGACTCCCTTCGTGTACGTGGTCTCGTTCGAGGAAAGGAAGATCCTCGAAGACCTGAAGGCGGTCTGCGAGCGGCGGAAGACGACGCTCCTGAAGTGGGATCCCGCCGATTTCTTTCAGACCCTCGCGGGCTCGGCGACGCCGCCCGAGGCGCGAGACGCCCTCGCGGCGCTCGAGGCCATCGAGGCGCTCGAAGGGCGCGCGGTGGTGCTGCTCCCGGACTTCCATCAATGCTGGCACGATCAGCCGAAGATCGTCCGCAAGCTGCGCAATCTCGCGCACGCGCTGAAGTACACCCACAAGACGCTGGTGGTCACCTCGCCCGCGAGAAGGCTTCCCGAGGAGCTCGAGGACGACGCGGCCCTTCTCGACTACCCGTCGCCGGACGTCCCCGACCTCAAGAAGATCCTGGCGGGTCTCCTCTCGGCTCCCGGCACCAGGGTCGATCTCACGCGCGGACGACACGGAAAAGCTCGTGCGCTCGGCCCTCGGTCTTTCCTCGAACCAGGCGCAGCGGGTCTTCGCGAAAGCGATCGTCTCCGGAGGAGTTCTCGACAAGGACGACATCGCGCTCATCGGCCGGGAGAAGCGCCAGATCGTCCGCGGCTCGGGCGCCCTCGATCTCCTCGAAGCGCGGGAGAGCGTCGGAGACGTCGGCGGGCTCGAGGTCTTGAAGCAGTGGCTCCGGCTCCGGGAGAGCGCCTTCAGCGAGGAGGCCCGCGCCTACGGCCTTCCCGAGCCCAAGGGATCGCGCTCATCGGGATTCCGGGAACGGGGAAGTCGCTCACCGCCAAGATGGTGGCCGGCCTCTTCCGGCTTCCGCTGGTGCGGCTCGACCTCGGCGCGCTCTACGGGAGGTTCGTCGGAGAGTCGGAGGAGAACTCGCGGCGCGCGCTCCGCCTGGCGGAGACCATCGCCCCCTGCGTTCTCTGGATCGACGAGCTCGAGAAGGGGATCGCGACCGGAGACAACGACGGCGGGACGTCGCTCCGGGTCCTCGCCACTCTCCTCTCCTGGATGCAGGAGAAGACGAAGCCGGTCTTCGTGGTCGCGACCGCGAACGACATCTCGAAGCTCCCCCCGAGCTCATGCGGCGGGGCCGCTTCGACGAGGTCTTCTTCCTCGACCTTCCGACGAAGAGCGAGCGCGCCGCGATCTTCGCCGTCCACCTCGCGAAGCGGAAGCGCGAGCCCTCGAGATTCGACCTCCGAAAGCTCGCGGCCGCCTCCTCGGGCCACGTGGGCGCGGAGATCGAGCAGGCGATCGTCGACGCGATGTACCGGGCGTTCAACGATCCCGAACGGCCCCGGAGGGAGTTCACGACGGAGGACGTCCTCGACGCCATCGTGAACCTGATCCCTCTGAGCCGCTCGCAGAAGGAGAACATCGCCTTTCTCCGCGAGTGGCTCCACGAAGGAAGGGCGCAGTCGGCGTCGCTTCCGGAACGTCCTAGAAGGCGACCCGTGCACGACCTCACCGAGCTCGTCACCGCCGCGCGCACCAACGACCCGCGGGTGGTGAGACGCGCTCTCGGAGCGCTTTTCCTCCGCCCGTTTCCACCTTCCGCTCACGAGCCTCGACGGAGTCAAGAACCGTCCCGAAACGGCCCTCGGATCTCGGCGCGAGCCTTCCTCTCCATCGATTGCGTCTCGATACCGGGCTCATCGCCATCCCGCTCTTCACGAACCTCGAGCTCTGCCGGAAGTGCGCGAAGAAGCTCTCCTGGAAAACCGACGGCAAAGTGGTCAAAACGCTCCCGGTCCCGGGCTCGATCGCCCTCCCGTACCTAAAGGATCTTCTCCTCGCTCCCGAGATCGACCGCTTGATCGTGAATCCTCTGAGCGACGGAGCCCTTCACCTCGCGCGCACGGAAGTCGAAGCGATGGCGGACGGCCAAACTCTTCGCACGCTCTGGCTCTACGCCCGGAGCGGAGGCTTGAATCGGCCGGTCGAGATCGAAGGCGGATCGCTCCTGGGCTCGCTCTTGAGCGCGGCGGGCCGCGCCGTATCGAGAACCGAAGAGGTGGAGGTCTCGGTCGAAGTTTCCTCGCCGAGCGAGGCCCCAGCGCAGAAAGAACCGGCGCGGAAAAACCTGGCGCGGAAAGAGCCGCCGCACGTTTATATACCGCTCGAGCCTGAAGCTCCCGATCCGCGGAAGAAGCGCTCCTGACGGAGCTTCTTACCTCAGGCCGCCGCTTGCTTCTCCGCGAAGTCGCCGATCACCGGGAGCTTGAACTTCTCCTTCTGGAAGGCCTTGACCGCGCAGATCACCCACACCACGAAGAACGCGAGCGGCGCGAAGAGGAGCAGGATCCAGCCGAGGATCGGGATCATCCCGAGCACGATGTAGATCCCCATGGAGACCACGGCGAGCCCGAGCGACTGAACGGAGTGAAACTTGATGAAGCGATCCTTGCTGTACGGCTCCACCAGAAGCCAGACCACCGCGAGAATGGGGAGATAAGCGAGCGCGGCGGCGACGTTCGACTCGAGACCGCCCGGTCGACGCGGGCGGAGGCGGGGGTACTGGGTTGTCCACTCATGACTTCACCTCGGCTTGCAAGCTAGAGAAGTTGTATTCGAACGGCGAACGGGACCAATCGAGAGATTGTAACCGTTCTGGGGCGAAACCCTCAAGCGAGCCGAGAGCTGTGGCTCGCGCGCAACCGCTTCCGACGTCTGGCGGGACGGCCGAAGGCTCGACCATAGCCGACCGAGGAACGTTCCTATGTCGTCGAAGAGGCTGTAAGCGACCGGCGTTCCCACGAGCGTCAGCAGCAGCGCGAGCGTCTGGCCTCCGATGACCACCGTGCCGATGGCGCGGTTGGTGCCGGCGCCGGTGCCGCTCGAGAGCACGAGCGGGATCATTCCCGCGACGAACGCGAGCGTCGTCATGAGAATGGGCCGCAGTCGATCGCGGTTCGCTTCCAGGATCGCCTCTTCGCGCGGCATCCCCTGCTGGCGCAGGTTGTTCATGTGGTCGATCTGCAGGATCCCGTTCTTCTTCACGATTCCGAACAACACCAGGATGCCGAGCAGAGAGAAGATGTTGATCGACTGGTCGAAGACCACGATCGAGAGGAGCGCGAACGGCACCGTCAGCGGCAGCGCCAGAAGAATGGTGACCGGATGGAGCCAGCTTTCGAACTGGGCCGCGAGGATGAGGTACATGAAGATGATCGAGAGGACGAACGCAATCGCGAAGTTCGTGAACGCCCGTCCCTGCTCCCGCGAGCGTCCGGTGAGCCCGTAGGAGTAGTCTGCGGGCATGTTGAGCTCCGCCGCCGTGCGCTCGAGAGCATCGATG
This sequence comes from uncultured Acidobacteriota bacterium, assembly GCA_963820855.1. Taxonomy (GTDB): domain Bacteria; phylum Acidobacteriota; class Vicinamibacteria; order Marinacidobacterales; family SMYC01; genus DAISKN01. The sequence goes on along the minus strand of CAWGBY010000020.1, from coordinate 127,464 downwards.
ACCGCCTGCGACGAGAAGCCGGGCGCCATGTTGCAGTAGAGGAGCACCTGCCGGCGCCGGGCGATGCGATTGATGAGCGAGGGGCCCGTGCCTTCCTCGACCGAGATCACGTCCTTCAGCGTCACCCGGCCCGCGGTGCGCGAGGGCACCTCCGCCTGGGCGATGCCCGACGCGTCGCGGCGGTAGCGCTCGTCGGCGCGGACGTGGACCTCGTACTGCTCGCCGCCTTCGTAGTAGTCGGTGATCTCGAGCCCGCCGACGAGCACGTTCATCGTCGCCGCGATGTCCTGGACCTGGACCCCGAGGTCCGCGGCCTTGGCGCGATCGATGCGCACGCCGAGCTCGGGATTGCCCACGACCAGGTTCGTGTCGGGGTCCACCACGCCGGGCTGCGACCGCAGCACCTCCATCAAGCGTGGAGGCGTACTCCGCGAGGCGGTCGAGGTCGGGGCCGCCCACCCAGAACATGATCTCCGCGTTCTGTCCGGCGCGGAAGGGCGAGACCGGTGCGACTTGAGCGCGAAGCTTGAGCGAGCCGTACTGGGGCAGGACCTCGGTCGCGGACCCGCGCCATGATGTCGAACTGCGTCTCCTCGCGCTCCGCTACCGGGACCAGCTTCACGTAGACGGTCCCGAGGTTCCGGGTGAGCTGCTGGTCGTCGCCGATGGTGAGGACCGTCGCCGCCACGCCATCGAGCTTCCGAACGCGGGTGGCGATCGACTCCATGATGACCCGGGTGCTCTCGAGGCTCGATCCCTCGGGTGCGCGGACCCCGACCTCGAACTGGGACTCGTCGTCGCTGGGGATGAAGTTCTTGTTCGCCACGATGCCGAGCGGGACGATCGAGGCGACGGCCAGGCACCATCGCCACCACCACCACCCAGCGGTGGCGCATCGACCAGCCGAGGATCGCCATGTACAGCCTCTCGACGGGGGCGTAGAACCGCGACTCCCGGGAGGACTTCTGGTGCCCGCCGCCGATGTCCTTCTCGCGGAGCCACCGCGAAGACAGCATCGGGGTGAGGGTGAAGGCCACGAGGAGCGATACCGCGATGGCGAAGGCCATGGTCACGCCGAAGGAGTTCATGAACCGGCCCACGATTCCGGCCATGAAGGCCACGGGAAGGAACACGGCGATGAGCGAGAGGGTCATGGCGATGACCGCGAGGCCGACCTCGCTTGGTCCCCTCGATCGCCGCCTCGCGCGCGGACATCTTCTTCTCTTCCATGTAGCGGAAGATGATCTCGAGCACGATCACCGCGTCGTCGATGACGATTCCGACGGCGAGGGTGAGGGCGAGGAGGGTGATGACGTTCAGGGTGAAGCCCATCCACTCCATCGCCGCGAAGGTCGCGATGAGCGCGCTCGGGATGGCGACGGCCGCGATGATGGTGGGGCGGAGCCTTCCGCAGGAAGAGCCATACGATTCCCGCCGCGAGGAACGAGCCCAGGATCAGGTGCTCCTGCACGGCGTGGACCGCGGCGAGGATGAACTCCGACTGATCGCGCACGATGTCCATCTTCCAGCCCGGGGGCAGCTGCGAGCTCAGCTGTGCGATCCGCTCCTTCAAGAGATCCACGACCTCGATGGTGTTGGTGCCGGACTGCTTGCGGACCTGAAGCACCACCGCGGGCTCGCCCGCGAACGGTCGCGACGGTCTCGGGCTCCGCCATCGCCGTCCTCGACCCGCGCCACGTCCCCGATGCGCACCGGGTGGCCGCCGCGGTTGGCGATGGGTATCGAGCGCGAACTCCGAAGGCGACGACACCCGGCCGTAGGTGCGGAGCGTCAAGTCCCTCGCGCCCTGCTCGACCTTGCCGCCGGGGAGCTGGACGTTCTGACTCTGGAGCGCCGCGACCACCTCGGCGGCGGTGAGCTCGAGCCCCGCGAGCTTCGGAGCTGTCCACCACCACGTTGATCTGCCGCGGCCGGCCGCCCACGATGCGCACCTGGCCGACGCCGAGAACGGACTCGATCTGGCGCCGGAGCGTCTTGTCCGCGAACTCGGTGATATCGCGGATCGGGAGCGGGCCCCGAGAGCGCGATGGAAAGCACCGGCGAGGCGTCGGGGTCGATCTTCTCGATGAGCGGCGGATCGGCGTCGGTCGGAAGGTCGCGCAGAACGGTATTGACGCGGTCGCGCACCTCCTGGGCCGCGACGTCGCCGTCTTTCTCGAGAACGAACTGGACGGTGACGACCGATATGCCCTCCGACGAGATGGAGATCAGCTGATCGATTCCGCTGATGGTGTTGACCGCCTCCTCGATCTTGTCGGTGATCTCGGTCTCGATCTCCTCGGGGGCGGCGCCCACCAGGCGGGTGGAGATGGTGACGAAGGGGAAGTCGACGTTGGGGAAGCGGTCGACTCCCAGCTGGGCGTAGGCGAAGATGCCCACCACCACCAGCGAGAGAATGAGGACGGTCGCGAAGACCGGCCGCTTGACGCAGAGCTCGGCTAATTTATGCATCGACGCAGCCTCACGAGGCCTTGTCGAGATCCAGCTCGACGCGGGCGAAGAGTCCCGGCTTCAGGCGCTCGTCCCGGTTCGGGATCTCCGCCTCGACCACGAAGGTCCGCGTCGCCGGATCGACGGCGCGCACCACGATCGTGACCTTGCCTTCGAAGACTTCGTCCGGGTACGGATCGACCCGGGCCCGCACCACCTGTCCTTTCTCCACCTGCGCCAGGTAGCGCTCGGGCAGCCGGAAGCGGACCTTCAACGGCGACATCTGCACGATGACGAACGCCACCGTCGCTTCGCCCAGCCGCTCGCCGACGTCGGTCTTGCGCTCCGCGACGATGCCGTCGATGGGCGAGACCATCACCGCGTCCGCGAGCCGCTGCCGGGCGAGGGTCGAGGGCCGCTTCCGTCTCGGCGCGCATCGCCTCGGCCTGATCGAGCGTCGCTCGGGTGCGGTCGAAGACCGCCTGCGAGACCGAGCCCTTGGCGACCAGCCCTTCCTTGCGCTCGAAGTCGCGTCGCGCCTCGCCCTCCGCCGCCTTCGCGCGGGCGAGCGCGGCCTCGGCGCGCTTCGACCTCGATCTTCAGGTAGTCGGTCTCGATCTCGAGAAGCGGCTGACCCTTGCGCACGCGCGCGCCCTCGTCGACGAACACCTTCCCCACGCGGCCGGGAAACTTCGCCGAGATATCGGACGAGACCGGCGAGACCAGCTCGCCCGTCTCTCTCAGCACACCCGACTCCTCGGTCGGCGCTCCTCGGAGCACGGCGGCGACCTCGGCGAGTCCCTTGCTTCACGTCTTCGGGAAGCGCGGGCTTCGGCCGCTGGCCTGCGCCATTGCCGCCGGTGCCGGCGGGGGAGAATCCGCCTGCGAGCCGCAGGCGGAAGCGAGAGCCGCGGCGAGCGCTAAGGCTTTCACGATTCGGACTTTCACGGAGCTCATGGTGTCGGCTCCTGATTCAAGGCCACTTCCGTCAACGTCCCGGCGGCGAACCAGACCTGGACTTCGGCCGCGTAGACGAGAAGCTCTCCCGTCGCGACGCCTCTCCGCGCGTCGGTGAGCGCTGCTTCCGAGGTCTGGAGATCGAGTGACGTGAGCTCCTGGTTCTGATACAGCTCGGAGGTCTGCGCGTACTCGGCTTCGGCCGCGCGCAGCTGCTCCTGCGCGAGAGCGAGGTTGGTGCGGCGTCGCCTCGAGATCGAAGAGCGCGATCCTCACGTCCTCGCGCACCACCGCGACGCGTCTCTTCGAGAACGAGGTTCGCCTGCTTCTCCCGCTCCTCGGCGATCGCCACGCGCGCGCCGATCTCGCCGCCCTGGTAGATGGGGACGCTCACCCGGATCGCGCCGAAGCCGTAGCTCTCGCGCGGGAAGGTCGTCGCCTGGCGGACGTAGCCCGCGTCGGCGGTGACCACCGGGTAGTAGGCGCCTCGCTGCTTCTCCACTTCGAGCTTCGCGCTCTCGACGCGAATACTCCGCCTGACGCACTTCGGGCCGCGCGCTGAACGCCTGGGAGAGGAGCTCCGGCGCTCGCCGGCACGAGAGGAACGGCGCGATCGCCGCCGGCCGGGCTCCACCAGCGCGAGGTCCTCGTCGAGGGCGAGAGCGATGCGAAGCTCGCTCACCGCCACTTCTCTCGCGCGCTCGGCCTCGACCACCCGCCGCTCCGCCGCCTTGATGTCGGCCTCGGCGCGCAGCACGTCGACCTGCGTCGTCTCGCCCGCCTCGAAGAGCGCGGTCGCCTGTTCGCGCCGCCTCCGGGCGAGCTCGAGGTTCTTCTGTTCGACTTCGATGAGCGCTTCGGCCTGGAGCGCGAGGAGGAACTGCCGGCTCGTGTCGAGCAGCGCTTGATCCGATTCGAAGCGAACCCCCTCGCGCGCGGAGTCGATCTCGATCCCCGACTGGCGATAGGCCTTGAGATCGCGAAACCCCGCGAAGATCGGCTGGGAGACGTTCACCCGCACGTCCCAGCTCACCAGCGGAAGGATGGTGCGAACGTCGTCCGGAGGCCCGAAGGAAACCTCGGCGGAGTTGCGCACGACGTTTCCGTTGAGCGAGAGCCGCGGCAGAACCGCGGAGCGAAAGAGCCGCCGGTTGGCCTCGGCGGCGGGCACGTCGATCCGCGCCCGCGCGAGAGCGAGATTCCGATCGTACGCGAGCGCCATGGCTTCCCGCAGAGTCAGGCTGCCTCGGACCGCGGGCTCCGAAGGCTCCTGCGCGGGAGCGAGAGTCATCCAGCAGGGCGAGAGGAAGGCGACAGCATCAGATTCCTTTCGCAGCGAGTCCATGGAGAAGGATGTCGGCCATCCAGGCGACGTCGGCTTCCGCGGCGGGAGGCTTGTCCTCGGTGAGCCGCCGGAGCATCAAAGCCACCGCGCTCTCGGAAACGAAGAGCGCGAGCCTCGAGGGATCGCACTTCCGCACCTCACCGCGCTTCATCGCCTCCGACCAGCATCGCCTCGAGCCGCGCGAGGTGACTGGCGTAGCGCGGGATGGCACATCCTCCTTCGGCGAGCGCTCTGGTGGAGCTCGTCGGGAGGATGCTTCAGCGCGATGTAGATCCGGAAGAACTCGCGGTGCTCATCGAAGAAGTCGATCTCGCTGCGGATGAGGGCCACGAGCTTGCCCGGTGAAGTCCGAGATCTGGGGAAGAGTCGAGCCGAGCTTGGTCTCGAGCTTCGAGAACGCGTGGTCGGCCGCCCGCTCGAGCAAATCCTCGCGATCGCGGAAGTACAGATAGAGAGTTCCCTTCGCGACCCCCGCCTCATCGGCGATCTCCTGCATCGTCACGCCGTTCAACCCTTTGCGCGAGATGACCCGGAGCGCGGCGGCCTGAACTTCCTGGACCCGAAGGTCGGAAAGGAGCTTGGAGCGACTCATGACGGTACTTGATGACCCTCCGGTCAGAATTATGACCGTTGGGTCAGTACGACAGTATTGGCACGCGTGCGCGATCGCCGTCAAGGACTGCTGCGAAATATTCTCTCGGTCCGCTCGAGGGACTCCCGATCGCCGACGGTGACGACGAGGTCGCCGAGGCGGAACGCGAAGTCCGGGTCGCGCTGATAGATAGCCTTTCCGTCGCGCACCACCGCGATGACCACCGCTCCCGTCCGGCGCCGCAGCTCGAGCGACTTCGGGCTCTTGCCCACCGCCTCCGAGCCGTGCGCGACGGAGATCATCTCGAGCGCCCGGTGGAGGCCGAGGTGCTTCAGCGCGTCGAGGGCGACCGGAGTTCGCTCCTCGGAACGGAACATCTGGTAGTGCTCGGCGCGGATCGCCTCGAGCTCCTGGTGAATCGTGTACGTGGCGACGTCGAATCCTTCCAGCACCCGCGCGAAGAGCTCGATGGTCGCCTCGTACTCTTCCACCACCACTTCGCTCGCGCCGAGCTTCATCAGGTCGTCGATGGCGCGGACGTAGCGCGTCCGCACCACGTTCTTGATCTTCGGGTTGAGATCGTGGGCGGTCGCGACCCCGCGGCGCTCGTCGACGGGAGAGGAGATCACGAAGACCACCGCCCGGGCCTTCGCGACCCCGACCTTTTCGAGGATCTCGCGCCTCGTTCCGTCGCCGAAGAGAATGGGCACTCCGGCCGCCCGCGCCTCGCGCACGATCTTCAGGTTCTGCTCCAGCACGATGTGCGGGACTTCCGCGGCCGCGAGGACCCGCTGCAGGTGACGTCCGGAGAGGCCGTAGCCCACGATGATGGCGTGATCGGAAAGGGCCTCGACCTGGCTCGGCCTGCTCCGGCGGCCCTTTGGCGGCTCTCGAGGGCGCGAAGCGCGAGGTGATCCGTTCCGCCAGGGGCCGCGCGGCGGCGATAAGGGCGGGCGTCGCGAGCATGGTGAGCACCGACGAAGCGAGAAAGAGCTGGTAGTGATCGGAGGCGAATAAACCGAAAGAGGCGCCGACCCCGGCGAGAACGAACGAGAATTCTCCCACCTGCGCGAGGCTCACGCCGGCGATGAGACTCGTGACGACGCTGTGCCCGAGGGTCAGGACCACCGCCGTCGTTGCGAGCGTCTTGAGGATCACGACCGCGGAAGCGGTCGCCGCCACCAGAAGCGCGTGATCGGCCACGTACGAGAGGTCGAGGAGCATTCCGATGGAGGTGAAGAAGACTCCGGTGAAGGTGTCGCGAAACGGAAGGACGTCGGAAAGGGCCTGAAGCCCGTACTCCGATTCCGAGATCACGAGCCCCGCGAGGAACGCGCCGAGGGCGAGCGAAAGGCCGAAGCTCGCGGTGAGGAACGCGGCTCCGAGGCCCAGGAACAGGATGCAGATGGTGAAGAGCTCGCGGTCCCGGAAGAGCACCAGACGGTCGAGGACGCGGGGAACCACGAGGCGTCCGCCCGCGACCAGGGCCGCCACCACCATCAGCCCGACCACGAGGTTCTGGACCGAGCCGTGCACGTCTTCGACACTCGAGCCGGAGAGGATGGGAACGAGGAGCATGAAGGGAACGACGCACAGGTCCTGGAAAAGGAGGAGCGCCATGACGACCCGGCCATGCGGGGCGTCGAGCTCTGCCCGATCCATGTACGCCTTGAGAATGATGGCGGTCGACGACAGCGCGACGAGCGCTCCGTAGAAAAGCGCCTGCCGCAGCCCGATGCCGAGCGCAAATACCGCCGCGGCGACTACGGCGAGCGTGAGAAAGACCTGGAGCCCGCCTCCCTGGATCAGCTCCCGCCCGAGAGCCAGAAGCCGCGAGAGCGAAAGCTCGAGCCCGATGGTGAAAAGGAGGAGCACCACCCCGAGCTCGGAGACGTCCGCCACCGAATCCGGGGTCGCGATGAGACCGAGCCCGTGCGGCCCGGTGGCGATGCCGGCGATGAGAAACCCGGTGACGGAAGGAATGCCGAAGCGATGCGCGATCGCAACGACAGGGATGGAAACCCCGACCAGCGCCACCAGATCCCGGAGAATTCCGACGTCGTGCACCGCACAACTATATTCGACGGCTACGCCGTCGTCGTTCCGAGCCAGGGATCCACGTGTGCGAGCAGGTCGAAGTCGTCGTGGATCATGCAGACGTGCCCGTAACCTTCGAGGATCCTGACCGTGGCGTTCGGCATCCGGGCCGCCATGTAACGCGCTTCCGCGACGGAGGGAACGAGATGGTCTTGGTCGGCGGCGAGAAAGAGCGTCGGAACCTCGATGCGGTGGAGCTCGTTTCGGATGTCGTAATCGCGAAGGATCTCCAGCCGCCGAATGTAGCCCCGCCGGCCGATCGCCCGCGTGCGCCGGTGGAACTCGTCGATGTCCTCGCGCCGCGTGTGAGAGCTATGAAGGCGCGATTCCGTGAAACGCCGCACCGCGGGCATGGCTCCCCAGGGCATCAGCTTGAGAAGAGGCGGCCCGAGGCGGATCCGAATCCGCTGCCGGATGTACGGGAAGGAGTTCAGGATGACCATACCCGAGAGCCTCTCGGGATGCCGAAGGGCGAAGCTGAGGCTCAAGGCCCCGCCGAAGGACTCGCCGCACAGGAGCACACGGTTCTCGCCGCGCTCGCGGGCGACGCGGTCTACGGTGTCCTTGAGGTCCCCCACCAGAGTCTCCATCGTGCAGGCGCTGTCGTCGGGAAGGGGAAACGTCTGCACGTGGAACCGGCGGGAGAGAATCGGGGTCTGGCGGTAGAAGAGGAGCGCCGTGCCGTCGAGGCCCGGAACGAGAACCAGCGTGCCTTCGCTCACGTCGATTCGATTTTCCTCACGGGACAGCCGACGTACACCGCTCCCGCCTCGAGCTCCGCGAACTTGGGAACGAGGCTCATGGCCCCGATTTGGCATCCGTCTCCGGCCACGACCCCGATGCCGACCACGCTTCCGACACCCACCGTGACGCCGCGGCCGAGACGGACGGGAGCGGTCTTCAGGACGCCTCCCTCCACCGTGTGCCCGGAGAGGTGAACGCTTCCGCCCAGGACGACGTCGTCCGCGAAGTCGAGGAGATTGTGGTCCGTGACGTCGACGCTGTTCACGAAGACCCGTTTCCCCATCCGCGCACCGTTCAGCCGCATGTAGAACGTCCAGATCGGCGTCGCCCGGAAGAGGGTTCCTGCGAAGATACGGACGAGCTGAATCGAGACCATATATCGGGCCCAGTCCAGAAGGGGCCAGGAGAGCTCGTCGATGTCGAGCAGGGCTTCCGAAGGAGTGCGCCACCCAGTGAGGCGCGTGGCGAGTCCCGAGAGCACGATGAGCGCGAGCGTGAACAGCAGGTAGGCCGGGATGAACGCCATGCTGACGAACAGGATCCGCAGCGGCGCGGACGAGAGGTCCCGGCGAAAGTGCCATTCCCAGAACAGGACCGCCGGGAGCACGGACAAGCCGAAGACCACGCTCTCGACGACGAACACCGAGGCGATCGCCCACGATACCCGGAGGAATCCCGAGACCTTCATGCGAGCCGCACCACCCGATCGCCGTCGATTCGGACGTCGTGCATCGCCCAACTATAATCGAGGGTCATGCAGCACCACTCCCGTTCGATGCCCGCTGCGGGCGAGGGCCATCTCGACCCCGTGTGCGGCATGACCGTTTCGAAGGAGCGTGCCGCGGGACACCACGAATACAAAGGCGTCACGTACTACTTCTGCGGCAAGGGCTGCCTCGAAAGATTCAAGAGCGATCCCGAAAAATACCTCCGGCCCGCGGTCGACGATCGAGCCCCCCGCTCCGGCTCCGGGCGGTGAGTGGACCTGCCCCATGCATCCCGAGGTCATCCAGAGAGGCCCGGGAAGCTGCCCGATCTGCGGCATGGCGCTCGAGCCGCGAACGGTGACTCTCGAAACTCTCGATGACGAGAATCCGGAGCTTCGGGACATGTGGCGGCGATTCGTCGGGTCGGCGGCGCTCACCGTTCCGATTCTCGCGCTGATGGTTTCCGAGATGCTTGCCGAGAAGCCCCTGCAGCGTCTCCTCGGGTCGAGCGCGGTCTGGCTGCAGTTCCTTCTTGCGACACCCGTGGTTCTCTGGGGCGGGTACCCCTTCTTCGAGCGCGGAGCGAAATCGATCGCGAACCGGAGCCTGAACATGTTCACGCTCATCGCGCTCGGGACCGGCGCGGCGTACCTGTACAGCGTCGTCGCGACGTTATTCCCAGGAATCTTCCCCGACTCGCTCCGCGATCATCACACGGGAACGATTCCGGTCTACTTCGAGCCGGCGGCGGTCATCGTGACTCTGGTTCTCCTCGGGCAGGTCCTCGAGCTCCGCGCGCGAGGAGAGACCTCGAGCGCTCTCCGATCTCTTCTCTCGCTCGCTCCGAAGACCGCGCGCCGGGTCCGCCCGGACGGAAACGAGGAGGACGTGCCGCTCGAGCAGGTGGTGGTGTCCGATCGCCTTCGCGTGCGTCCGGGAGAGAGGGTGCCTGTCGACGGCATCGTCGAGGAAGGCGAGAGCGCCGTCGACGAGTCGACGGTCACGGGCGAGCCGATCCCCGTCGAAAAACTGCCCGGAAGCCGCGTCGTGTCGGGAACGGTGAACGGGACGGGGACATTCGTGATGAAGGCGGAGCGCGTCGGGAGCGACACGCTACTCGCTTCTATCGTGAGGCTCGTGGCCGAGGCGCAGAGGTCGCGCGCTCCGATACAAAACCTCGCGGACCGGGTCTCTGCCTGGTTCGTGCCCGCGGTCGTCGCGGTCGCGGTCGCGACCGCGCTGCTCTGGGGTCTGTATGGACCGGAGCCGCGGCTCGCTCACGCTCTCGTGAACGCGGTAGCCGTGCTCATCATCGCCTGCCCCTGCGCTCTCGGCCTCGCGACGCCGATGTCGGTGATGGTCGCGACCGGCCGCGGAGCGCGAGCGGGAGTGCTTACACGAAGCGCCGAGGCGCTCGAGGTCCTCGAGAAGGTCGATGTCCTCGCGGTCGACAAGACCGGCACCCTCACCGAAGGAAAACCGCGGCTATCGAGGGTCGAGCCCCTCGGCGGGTTCGATGAGAGCGAGCTCCTCATGCTTTCGGCGAGCGTCGAGCGAGGGAGCGAGCACCCGCTCGCGCGAGCGATCGTCGAGGGCGCCGAAGCGCGCGGAATGACGCTCGTGGCCCCGTCCGATTTTCGATCGGTCACCGGCAAGGGCGTTTTCGCGACGGTTCGCGGACGGAAGGTCGCGATCGGAAACGAGAAGCTGTTCGAGGATCTGGGAGTCGAATCGGCTTCGGCCCAGACCGAGGCGCGGAAGCTTCGCGGCGAAGGGGAGACGGTGGTCTTCGTCGCCGTCGATGGAAAGCCCGCGGGCCTTCTCTCGGTCACCGATCCCATCCGGCCGACGACACCGGAAGCGGTTCGTCTCCTTCGTGAGGAGGGTCTGGACCTGGTGATGCTCACCGGCGACAGTCGCGCGACCGCGCTCGCGGTCGCGGGAAAGCTCGGCATCGAGCGCGTCGAGGCCGAAGTGCTCCCTCAGGACAAATCGAAGCGGGTCGAAAGCCTCCGTCGGGAGGGACGGAAGGTCGCGATGGCGGGCGACGGGGTCAACGACGCGCCCGCCCTCGCGCAGGCGGACGTCGGCATCGCCATGGGCTCGGGGACCGACATCGCCATCGAAAGCGCTGACATCGTTCTCGTGAAGGGGGACCTTCGCGGCATCGTGCGGGCGCGCCGCCTCTCCCGCGGCACCATGCGGAACATCCGCCAGAACCTGTTCTTCGCCTTCGTGTACAACGCTCTCGGAGTACCCGTGGCTGCGGGTGTCCTCTATCCCTTCTTCGGTCTCCTCCTGAGTCCGATGATCGCGAGCGCCGCCATGACCGTGAGCTCGGTGTCGGTCATCGTGAACGCCTTGCGCTTGCGAAAACTCGAGTTGTGACTTAACGTTTCCGCACGCCGCCGAGGAGGAAACATGAAGATTGCCCTTCTCTCGATGGGTTTCGCCGTTCTCGCTTCGGCCTGCGCCACGAAAACCGCCGACGTCGATCCGGCCGCTCTCGATCGCTGGTCGAGTGTCGAGAAGCTCCCGGTGGGAACCGCCGTTCGCGTGACCGAGCGGGACGCGGACAAGTTCTACGGCCGCGTCATGACCGTCACCGACCTCAGGCTCACTCTGGAGCTCGAGGCGGGGTCCCAGGCGATCGCGCGCGAGGAGATCGTTCTCATCGAACGGTTCCCCGTAAGCTTTCCGAAATCCGTCCCCGGGGCCGCGGTCGGCGTCGGAGCGGCGCTCTCTCTGTCGGCGTCGAGCACGCCCGAAACCTACCGCCGGTCCGTGGCGCCCGGCCAGGATGCTCTCGACAAGGCGTCGATACCTCTTCGCGACGGCGTCTACATCGACGCGCTCGATCTCGTGGGCGCGACCGCGGAGCGGGTGAACAAAGCCATCGAGAGCACCCGGACGACGGTGGTGGTCTACCGCGCGCGCGAGTAGCCGTGTCGCAGGAGGAAGTGTCGCAGGCGCTTTCCTCGATCAATCGAGCGTGGCTCGAGGGAAGGCCGCGCGACCTCGAGTCCCTTTTCGACCCGCGGATCGTGGTTCTGGTTCCGGGCGGCGGGCGCGTCGAAGGCCGGGACGCTCTGGTTCAGAGCTTCGTCGACATGTGCGAGAACGCGCGGGTCCATTCGTTCGAGGAGAGCGATCGAAAGGTCGACGTCTTCGGCGATGCCGCCGTCGCGAGCTTCGCGTTCACCATGGTGTACGAGCGGGACGGCGAGTCGTATCGCGCGGCGGGAAGGGACGTCTGGGTTTTCTCGCGGCGTGACCACGGCTTTCGCGCGGTCTACCGAACGATGCTGGACCTCAGCGAAGAGGCGTTGCCTACCTAGTCCCGTGCGGTGCTGGCGCTGAGAACGAACGGCGCCTCTTTCACTTCCGCCCGCTTTCGGCCGGTGACCACCAGGATCCATTCGCGCGCCGACGCGAGAATCACCAGCCACACGACGGTCATGAACAGGAGCGCCACGTAAGCGTCGAGCCGGTCGTTGAAGATGAGGCGCGCCGCGCTCGGATCGAGCGTTGACTCGAGCGAGCGCGCGTGCGCGAGGAATCCGAGCTTCGGATCGGGCGAGAATACTTTCTGAATCCCGGCGGTCATGGTGACGATGACGAGCCAGACCAACGGACCGAGCGTGACCCAGGCGTATCGCGCCTTTCCCATCTTGATGATGATGGTGGTGGCGACGCAGAGCGCGACCGTCGCGAGAAGCTGGTTCGCGATGCCGAAGAGCGGCCAGAGGGAGTTGATCCCGCCGAGCGGGTCCACCACTCCCTGATAGAGGAAGTAGCCCCATCCCGCGACGATGAGGGCGCTCGAGATGAGCACTCCTGGATACCACGACGTCTCGCCCAGCTTCGGCCACACGTGCCCCAGCAAATCCTGGAGCATGAAGCGCCCGACGCGGGTCCCCGCATCCACGGTCGTAAGGATGAAGAGCGCCTCGAACATGATGGCGAAGTGGTACCAGAGCGCGGTGAACGTCTTTCCCCCGATCGCGCTCGAGACCGAGGAGAGAATGTTCGCCATTCCGACGGCGAGCGATGGGGCGCCGCCGGTGCGGGCGATGAGCGTCTCTTCGCCCATCTCATCCGCGAGCGAGGCCATCCTTTCGGGAGTGACGGTGAATCCGGACTGGTTCAGAACCTCGGACGCCTGTTCGAGCGCGGCGGGCGTGGTGTTCATCGCGAAGTAGACGCCGGGATCGAGGGTGCAGGCGGCGATCATCGCCATGATGGCGACGAACGACTCCATCAGCATCGATCCGTAGCCCACCAGGCGGGCGTCGCCCTCGCGCGTGATCATCTTGGGCGAGGTGCCCGACGAGATGAGCGCGTGGAAGCCCGAGATCGCGCCGCAGGCGATGGTGATGAACGCGAACGGGAAGAGCTTGCCGGAGAACACGGGTCCTCCGCCTCCCGTAGCGAACGCCGTGACCGCCGGCATCAGGAGCGGCGGCCGGAGCACCAGGATCGCGACGCCGAGTCCGAGAACGGTGGTGATCTTCAGGAACGTGGACAGATAGTCGCGAGGCAGGAGCAGGATCCACACCGGGAGGACCGAGGCGGTAGAATCCGTAGGCGATCATCATCCACGTGAGAGTCGTTCCGCTGTAGGTGAAGAGGGGCGCCCAGGTGGGCGATTCGGAAACCCAGCCCCCGACGACCAGCGACACGATCAGGAGGAACGCGCCCACGATCGAGGCCTCGCCGACCTTGCCCGGCCGCCAGATCTTCATCCACCATCCCATCAGAACCGCGATGGGCATCGTGCAGGCGATGGTGAAGAATCCCCAGGGCGAGGCGCGAAGGGCGTTCACGACGACGAGCGCCAGCACCGCCAGCAGGATGATCATGATCATGAGGATCGCGACCATCCCGGTAAACCCCGCCACCCGGTTGATCTCCTCCTTCGCCATCTGGCCGAGCGACTTTCCATCGCGCCGAAGCGAGCAACAGAGGATCGTGAAATCCTGCACCGCCCCCGCGAGCACGACTCCGATGACGATCCAGATCGTTCCCGGGAGGTAGCCGAACTGGGCGGCGAGCGTCGGTCCCACCAGCGGCCCGGCTCCGGCGATGGCGGCGAAGTGGTGTCCGAACAGCACCCACCGGTTCGTTGGGACGAAGTCGCGGCCGTTGTTCAGCCGCTCGGCGGGTGTCGCCCGGCGATCGTCGAGATCGAAGACCTTCCGAGCGATGAAGAGAGCATAGAAGCGATAGGCGACGGCGTACGTGCAGACGGCGGCGGTGAGGAGCCAGATGGAGTTGATGGTCTCCCCGCGGGAAAGAGCCACGATTCCAAAAGCCGCGGCACCGAGCAGAGCCACCGCCACCCAAATCAACGTGGACGCCAATCGTGATGTCATGAGTTTCCTGCGACTCGGAGTCTTCTCGACTGGTACGCCTCCTGTCAACCAAAGATCGAGAGTGCCGACGTTTCGTTACAATCTCAACTCCGTCCGGACGGAGTTCGTATTGAAATCCGCTCCGACCCGGCGGTTTCGTGACTTTTCCAGTAGCATCGACGCGCAGGAATGCCAACCCCAGACGAAGCAAAGTTGCCAACCCTCCAGAACGGATCATGGTTCGATCGCCATGGCGCAAGCGCTGATAACAAAGCCTTCGAAAGTTGACGGCGCCGTTGGGAATCGATCGTTCCATGGCCTCCTCATGAACGGCGTGAATGTGCGGCCGGTCGTTTCTATCGCTGTGACGCACGCGGTGCTCGAGCAGATAGACTTGGCTGTCGCAGGAGTGCGCCGCCGCGTGACCGCGAAATCTTTTTTAAGAATTCCCTTGACAACTTTCGCGACGCATTTTCCGCAAAGGCCCGAGCTCGATCCTCAATCGCTTGCCAACGCGTTCATTTGGCTTGCGAGCCCGTCACTTGACGCGGCGCAGCGCGCAAGTCAACTCGGCGTGTATTCGTTCAACAGAAGCGTCGCGAAGGGCACGAAAAAACGTGTGCTATAGAAGAAGTATGTTGAACCGAGACGAACTGCGATCGATTTCCGATGATGAGCTCCTTCGCCGACTCTCGAATCTCCTGGAACAGTCGCGGCGTGTCGAGGCCGAGCTGGTTGCACACGTCGGTGAAGTGGACGAGCGAAGGTTGTACGCTCGTCATGCATCGTCGATGTTCGTGTATTGCACGGAGGTGCTGCACCTCTCGGAGGCGGAGGCGTATCTTCGAATCGCTGCGGCACGTGCGTCGCGAAAGTACCCCATGCTCATTGCGATGCTGAGTGACGGGCGGATCCATCTGAGCGGGATCGGAAAGCTCGCGCCCTATCTCAACGACGCGAACTGCGAACAGGTGCTCGCTCGCGCGGCTCACAAGACCAAACGGGAGATCGAGGAGCTGGTCGCCGAGATCGTGCCGAAGCCGGATGTACCCGCAAACGTGCGGAAGCTTCCTGCCCCTGCGGCGAAGACACGCGAGGTTCCAACTCCGTCCGGACGCAGTTCAAAATGAAATGCCGCCGCCCACACGGACAGCGCCGGCGGCTCCGGACGTTCAACCGCTGGCAGCCGCGAGGTACAAGGTTACGTTCACGGCGAGCGCCGAGCTTCGCGAAAAACTCGAGCGGCTCGAGGCGCTCCTGAATGAAGATCTGGCCGCTATCATCGAGGCCGCGGTGACGGAGAAGCTCGAGCGAGTCGAGACCAGGCGGTTTGGAACGACCAAAGCTCCCCGAAAGAATCTCGATGAAACCAGACACGTCCGGTGCGTCACGCTATATTCCGGCCGCGGTGAGACGCTTCGTCGGCGAACGTGACAAGCGCCAGTGTACGTTTCGTGAACGCAGACGGCCAACGCTGCAGTGAGCGCCGCGGACTCGAGTTCCATCATCAGCGATCCCTACGGTCTTGGAGGTGACCACCGCCCCCACAACATTCACCTCACGTGCAAGACGCATAACGCGCTCCTGGCGGAGCAGGTCTACGGCAAACGAACCATGGACCAATTCCGGCGGGTCCGAGCATGAAGGGCCGGCTTAGATCGGCCGCCGCGCTCCTGGCCCTTGCGGTGCCTCCCGCCCAGGCGCAGCGCGAGACCGCGGAGGTCCTCATCGTCGGGCCGATGATCACCCTCGACTCGAGCCGGCCCCGGGCATCGGCGCTCGCGGTCGCGCGAGGGCGAATCTTCGCTGTCGGCGATCGTTCGAGCCTTACGCCCTTCGTCTCACCCCGGACGGAAGTGATCGAGCTCCCCGGAGTGGGAGTCCCCGGACTCGCCGATGCTCACGCCCATGCGTCGGGCCTCGGAGAGCAGCTCGCGACCCTGGATCTCCGCGGTCTCGGGAAAGAGGAAATCCTGTCGCTCGTTCGAGAGGAAGCCGGGCGTGTTCCCGAGGGCGATTGGATCCTGGGCGGAGGATGGGACGAAGGCCACTTTCGGCCGGCGGAGTTTCCAACCGCCGCGGATCTCGACCTCGCGACGACGCGCCATCCGGTGCTCCTCGATCGGATCGATGGGCACTCCGTCTGGGTCAATTCGCGCGTGCTCGCGCTGGCCTCGGTTTCCCGCGCGACCAAGGATCCCTCCGGGGGCAAAGTGTTGCGTGATGCCGCGGGGGAGCCGACGGGAATCCTGGTCGATCACGCGACGGCGTTCGTGCGGCAAATCGTCCCGGAGCCGTCGCAGGAAGAGGCGGAGCGACGCCTGCGCGCGGCGTTGCTGCACTACGCTCAGTCGGGGATCGTTAGTGTCCACGACGCGGGTGCCGACCGGCGGACGCTCGTTCTCTACAAGAAGCTTCTGGGCCAGAACGCGCTTCCGGTCCGCATCTACGCGATGGCGAATGGGGAAGGAGACGTGAAGGACGAGGTTCTCGCGAAGGGCCCCGAAATCGGCCTGGGGGACGGCCGGCTCACGATCCGCAGCTTCAAAGTCGTGCTCGACGGCGCTCTCGGGTCGCGAGGCGCACAGCTCTTCGAGCCCTATGCGGACGAGCCCTCGGAGCGCGGACTCGAGACGATGGGCGATGAAGAGTTTCGAGATTTGATTCGCGCAGCGGCCGCCAAGGGATTCCAGGTCAACGCGCACGCCATCGGCGACCGCGCGGTACGTCGCGCCCTTGACGCTTTCGAAGCCGCGGGTTCGGACGCGCGCCGGCTCCGGTTCCGTGTCGAGCACGCCTCGGTCGTCGATCCCGCCGACCGTCCCCGGTTCGGAAAGCTCGGCGTCATCGCGTCCGTCCAGCCGATTTTCGCGGGAGAGTACTCCCGATGGTCCGAGGATCGGGTGGGGTCGTCGCGCGCGGGATGGGTCCTCGCGACCCGTTCTCTCCTCGACGCGGGAGCGCGTCTCGCGTTCGGGACCGACTATCCCGCGTCCGACTCCGGGGATCCAATTTTGAATCTCTTCTCGGCCGTCACACGACGCGCTGCCGACGGCACCCCGCCGTCCGGGTTCCATCGCGAAGAGAGCGTTTCCACGGAAACGGCGCTGCGCCTTCTGACGGAGGGGGCGGCGTTCGCCGGATTCCAGGAGGAAGATCTCGGCTCGCTTTCCCCGGGTCGATACGCCGACCTCACCGTGTTCTCCCGGGATCCTCTCGCCATACCCGCCGACGAGCTCCGCGATCTGGAGGTCCGGATGACGATCGTCTCTGGCCGGGTGGTATTCCGAAAGTAGTCCTTACACCGCCGGTAAGGCTTTACGACTCAGGTAACGCATTCCGACTTCAACCCCTGGCATCCGCTTACCAGAGCGTCGTTCCCCGCGGCACATGGATTGCACCGCCGCGGAGCAGGAGGTTACTTCATGCGAAAGTTCATTCCATTCTTTCCACTGGTCGCGGTGATCCTGGGTGTCGCGGTTTCCACCGCCAGCAGCGATGGCCGCAGGGGGCGAAAGTTCGAAGCGGAGCTCAAGGGCATCAACGAGGTCGGAACCGGTATCGGAGCGATCTCGACGGTGGCACGCGGCTCCTTCTCCGCAAGGCTCAGCGATGACGGGAAGACCATCAGCTATCGACTGCGGTACTCGGATCTGGAGGCGGACATCACCCAGGCCCACATTCACGTGGGTCAGTTTCACACCGCGGGGGGGATTTCGGTCTGGCTCTGCAAGACCGAAGCTCTCCCGGGACCGACACCGGACCTGACGCCCTTCTGCCCCGATCCCGCTCGGGCGTCGTCGAAGGCACCTTGACCGAGGCGAACGTCATCGGTCCCGCGGGTCAGGGAGTCGACGCGGGCGAGTTCGAAGAGCTCGTGCGCCTGATGCGCTCGGACGTGACGTATGCGAACGTCCACAGCGCGAAGTTCCCCGGGCGGCGAAGTCCGCGGTCAGATTCGGGAAGACTAGAGCCTGTCCTCAATCGAGGGCGGGGATGCGGGTGCGCCCCCGCCCTTCCACAAGCCCAATCCCGAGCGCCATCCAGACCGCGAGCCCGAGATACTGCGGCCAGCTCATGTGGCCGGGGACGAACGGCAAGAGCTTCATCAAGACGAGGGCGAGCGCGACGAGCGCGCCGATCGCGGCGAGCGCCATCGCTCCGGCCCCGGCCGAGAACCGCTCCACGACACTCCCTTGAGAAAGCACACGCAGGCGGCGAGCCATCCGACAGCGATCGCGAGCGAGCCGAGCTCGCTCAGCGGAACGAGGAGCGCGTCACCGAGAAACGTCGCGATCACCGTCACGATGCCGGCGAACGCGATGGCGCCGTGCGGGGTCTGAAAGCGGGGTGGACGGTCGCGAGGCTCGGATGGACGAGTCCGCGCTTTCCCATTCCATAGATCATCCGCGTCGCGGCGATGAAGCAGCCGTTGAAGACCTTGAAGAGCGAGACGACCGCGCCGAGGAGGATGAAGTCGCCGATGGCACGCGAGCCGAAGGCTCTCTCGAACGCGACCGCGGTCCCGAACGGAATCGACGTGAGCTCGGTCCAGGGATGCACCATCGGGCACCACGAGCATTATCGTCGCGTAGAAGAAGCCACCGGCGCCGATCGCGAGGAGAATCGCGTTGCGGAAGCCGGTCGGCTTCAGTTCCGTGCTCGCTTCTTCCGAAGACTTCGCGACCGCCTCGAAGCCGGTCATGAAGTAGGGCACGATCTGGAGGACGAGAAGGATCGAGACCAGCGCCCCCGCCGCGCCGGGATGACTGAAGAGCGGAGTCAGGTTCGAGACGTCGCCGCGAACGAAGCCGAGGGCGGAGAAGATGCGCGAAGACCGCGAGAAGACCGAAGGTGCAAACGTTCTGGAAGGTCGCCGAAGATCGGATGCCTCGGTAGTTCAGGTAGCAGATGAACGCCGTCACCGCGAGGCCGAGAAGGAGCCGGTAGAAGAAAACCGGCTGACCGCCGAAGCGGTAGAGCTCGACCGTGTCGAGGACCGGGACCACTCGTGAAAGAAGCTTGCCGATAGCGACCGCCTCCCACGGGCAGACCACGAGGTAGGCGAGGACGACGAACCAG
The DNA here is from genome assembly GCA_963820855.1 of uncultured Acidobacteriota bacterium. Classification (GTDB taxonomy): domain Bacteria; phylum Acidobacteriota; class Vicinamibacteria; order Marinacidobacterales; family SMYC01; genus DAISKN01. Next base: position 108,135 of record CAWGBY010000020.1, on the reverse strand, counting down.
CCGGTGACGAAGCTGACCACCGCGCGGAAACACGCGCTCGGTATAAGCGACTTCGCCTCCGGCATCGGGAAGGCCGGCGACGAGCCGCCCGTACGTGAGTCCGATCGGGACCAGGAGAAGCGCGCCGACGAGAAAACCGAGGATGCCACCGAGAGGTCCGCCGCGGGTGAGCCAGTCGTCGATGATGATGAGCCAGCCCGCGCCCACCATGCTCCCGAAGGCGAGGGTAAAGTACTCGAGGGTGCGGAGCTTCCGCGCTAGCTTGGTGACGACGGCCATCGAGGACGAAGCTATCACAGTGATTTCGAAAAGAATCTTCCTCCTCTCACCCGCGAGCATGCGCGGAAAGAGAGCTTCGTACCTTCTGAACGGGGGAGACTCCGATCTGGCCCGGAAGCTTCACTCGCGATGGCGCGAGCCTCGGAGATTTGTTCACCTTCGTCAGCAGTCTCTACTTTCGCGGAAAGATGGCGTACGCGCGCGCGTTCGCCGATCCTCCCGCGGGACTTCCGGGAGCGCTCGTCATCGCTCCCGGTCTCGGCCTGAGACCGCCGGGAGAGCGTGGTGACTCTCGAGGAGTTTCGCCGAATCGGCGAGGTTCCGATCGACGCGAGCGACGATCGCTACCGGGAATCTCTCGAGCGCGACGCCCGGCGATCTCGACCAGAGGGCGGGACCGGCTCTCACCGTGATCCTGCTGGGAAGCGTCGCGAGCTCGAAATACGCCGATGTGCTTCTTCCGATTTTCGGCGAACGTCTTCGATTCCCCGAGACGTTCGTCGGCCGGGGCGACATGAGCCGCGGAGGCCTGATGCTGCGGAGCGCCGAGGAGCGCAAAGAGCTCGCCTACGCGGTCCTCCGAGACGCGGTTCGCCACGGCCCCCGCCCGCCGCGGCTTCCGGCGAAGCGACGTCTCCTGATGAAGAAGACGCTTCTCGGAGTCGCCCTTCTCGCCTTCGCCGCGATTTCCGCTCTGACACTCGGTCCACCGCTCTTCGGGGAGAACTTCCGCTCCGTCATTCCGGATCGCGTATACCGCAGCGGTCAGCTCTCTCCCGAGGAGCTCGATGCGCGCATCCGCCGCCACGAGCTCCGGTCCATCGTCAACCTGAGAGGCGAGAAGGAGAACCGGGACTGGTATCGCCGAAGAGGTCGGAGGTCGCGGAGCGGCACGGAGTCGCGCTCGAGAGCGTCGATCTCATTCCCGAGAGGCTCCCGTCGCGACCCGCATCTGGTCGCGCTCATCGATCACCTCGAAGGCACTCCAGGAGCCCATCCTCATTCACTGCAGCGCCGGAGCCGATCGTGCCGGGTTCGCGAGCGTCCTCGCGCGCATGGCGCTCGGCGGGGCGTCGTTCGACGAGGCCCGCTCGGAGCTCAGCCTCTGGTACGGCCATCTTCCCTTTGGACCGGCGTCCGAGATTGGACGCGTCTTCGATCAGTTCGACGACTACCGGCGGGCGGCGGGCGAACGACTCCGATTGGGCGGCGTTCGAGCGCTGGGCGCGCGAGATCTACGTGCCGTACGTTTACAGCGCCGCGATCGAGGCCACCGGCCTTCCGTCGGAAGCGTCGTCGGGTGAGCGAATGGACGTTCGGGTCCGCGCGCGAAACGAAAGCCTCGGCCCCTGGGTGCTCACGGCGGACGAGGCGCGGGGAGTCAAGCTCGGCGTGAAGCTCTTCGATCGCAGAAAAGGCGACCTGGATCGACTACGATCGCCACGGCCACCGGGAGCAGGTCGTCCGCGCCGGGAGAGATCCTGACGCTCGACGTCGCGATCTGGGCTCCGGAGACGCCGGGTGAGTACGAGCTGAAGCTGGATCTGGTCGACGAGCATGTGACCTGGTTCGAGGATCAGGGCTCCCGTCCGCTCTCGCAGAAGCTCACCGTAAGGGAAGATCGGAGGTAGACCATGACTCTCAGTCGACGCGAGTTCGTTTCCTCGGTGTCTTCCCTATCAGGCGCGGCTCTTCTGAGCCGCTCCCCGTCCGCCAAGACCGCGGACGACGATCCGCTCGGCGTTCGGAACGACTTCCCGGCGCTGCGCGAGGACGACTTCCTGAACACCGCCTACATCGGGCTCATATCACAGGCCGTCGTCGATGCCGGCCGCTCCTGGCTCGAGTCACGGGCGATTCGGACCCGACCCGTTTCCCACATGCTCGAGACGACGGACGAAACGCGGAAGCTCTTCGCGCCTTTCATCGGAGCGGGCGAGGACGAGATCGGATTTCTCTACGCCACTTCCGAGGGCGAGAACGTCGTCGTGAACTCGCTCGATTGGAAGCCGGGCGACAACGTGGTGCTGAACGATCTGGTCTACCCTTCGACCCCGGTGATCTATCGCCGCCTCGAGCAGGAAAAAGGCGTCGAGCTTCGCATGGCGAAGCACCGGAGTGGAGCTACGAGCACGGAGGACTTCGCCCGTCTCGTCGACGACCGGACCCGACTCGTTTCCGTCGCGCTCGTCTCGAATCTGAGCGGATTTCGCCACGACATGAAGGCCCTCGCCGACCTCGCCCACGCTCACGGAGCTCTCCTCTACGCCGACGCGGTCCAGGCCGTGGGTATGGGGCCTCTCGACGTGAAGGCCCTCGACATCGACGTTCTGACCACGGGCTCCTACAAGTGGCTCGGTGCCGGCTTCGGCGTCGCTCCGTTCTACGTGCGCCGCGAGCTCCTCGACCGGATCCACCCGGCGAACGTCGGCTGGCAGGTCGAAAAGCGCCTCGAGGGCTACCAGTACCAGCACTACCGCACGGCGAAGAAATACGAGTACGCGAGCCTTGCCTTCGGGGAGATCTACCAGCTCGCCGCGGCGCTCCGGTATCTCGGAGGAATCGGCCTCGAGCGAATCGAAGCCCATTCACTCGCTCTCGTCGAGCGGCTTCGAAAGGGCCTCGACGAGCGCGGGTTCCGGATCCTGACTCCGGCCGGGACGCGGTCTTCGATCGTGAGCTTCTATATCGGCGTCGATGCGGCCGCGGGCGAGAAGATTCTCGACGCGGCGCGGGTCCGCGTGAGCCTCCAGAACGGCGACCGAACGGAGGCCTACGGTGGGACCGGCCCGGTGACCCGCGCGCGCGTCTCGCTCTCCTTCTTCAACAACGCCGCCGACGTGGACCGCTTCCTCGAGGTCTCCGAGAAACTAGGGAAGGGCTAGAAATCCAATACGGGGAAGAACGCAAAGGCGCAAAGCCAGGAAAAGTCGCAAAGAATCAAAAACGAAGGCGGGCCATCAACGCGAGCGTGCGGGCCGGCTGCACGTAGGTAATATCGCGAAACGTCGAGCCGCTTCTCACGACCTCTCCCGTCGAAAGCGTCTGATTGAAGAGGTTGAAGGCGTCGAGCCCGAGCGCGAGGCGCGTTCGGCCGAGAGCGAATTCCCGCGAAAGCCTCACGTCCACGGTCATGTTGAAGGCGTAGCGGAGCCGTCCTCGGAAATAGGCCTGGACGATGGTGAATCCCTGGCCGAGATCGGGGAAGAAGATCTGCCGCGCGAAGGGCTGGCCGTCCCAGTAACGGACCGCGGCTCCGATATCGAGACCGAGAGGCCCGTTCGCCGTGAGGACGAGCTTTCCGGTGAACGCGCGATCGAAGTAGAGACGTCCCTCCGCGCTGGTCAGCGTGTTCGGATCATCGAAGAGGTCGCCCGGAATTCCCGTGTCGTTCTCATCCGGCTCGTTTCCGACGTTTCCCGACCCCACGTCGCGATAGGCCCGGCCCGAAAGCTGCCAGGAGACGCGTCCGTGGTCGAAGCCGAGGAGGAGATCGACTCCCTGCGCGGAGCTCTCGAGGCCGGGAGGGTGCGTCAAGACGAAGAGGTCCTCTCCGAGCTGGCGCCGCTGATCGTAGATCGGGATGTCGCGGTCGTCCTCGGTTCCGAGGTCGCCGTCCACGCCCACGTCGTGGAAGAAGAAAGTCTCGTAGCTCGAGGGCGCGATTCCGACGTTCACCGTCTGCAGCAAGCGCTTCTCCCAGCGCTGGTAGCCCGAGAACCGGAGAAAGCCCGCGCGAAAGTGCTTCTCGACGCCGATCGTGAGCTCGTCGGTGTACGGTCGAGGGAGATCGTCCTCGATCGACGTGTACGCGCTTCCTCCGCGGCGCAGTACCGATCCGTCGTCCCATCGGCGCCAGATCCACGAGAGGCCCTGCTCGACCCCGGCAAGTCTCGTCGTGAGGACGTGCGGATAGCGGCCGAGCGAAAAATGGATCTCGCTCGAAGGAGTGAGCGCGTATCCGAGACCGACGCTCCCGGAGAGGCTCGTCCACTGAATCGGACCGGAGCCGCTCCGATCGAGCCGAACACCCGGAGAGATCCGGAACGGGCCGGCGAAGAACGCGTCCTGAAGGAAGAGCGCGAAGCGCGTCGCGGCCGCGTCCCGTTCTCCGTCGCCCGAGTAGAAGGAGACCGCGTGGCCGACTCCGTCGACCAGAAGGCGCGTCCTCGATCCAGGAACCCGCTCCCGTCCCGACTCGTCGGCGTGCGACACCTCTACGCCTCCGCGCAGCACGTGCCGGTCGAGAGCGAAATCGCGGCGCGCGAAAACGCTCGAGCGCGTTCGGGTGCGATTGGTCACGAGAAGCGGAGCCTCGAACGCTTCGCCCGTCGCGAGATCGCGTACGGGAGCGCCATCGCCCTCGTAGCTTCGAGTCCAGATCGCCGCGCGAGAAACCGAAGCGAAGATCGAAGCTCGCGGCATCGATTGCGAGCTGCGCGACCTGAAAGGTCTCGCTCGCGTCGACGGTCGTCTCCGGCGCGGCGAGCGGCTCGGCGCCGTACGTGGGATGGGAAACCCGCTGCGCGAGGCCGAGGAAGAGACCAACGATCGCGGGTCAACTTCCCCATCGCGCCGAGAAGGCCGACCTTTTCCTCGGCGTCGAAGTGGGGAAGCCGCGCGCCGAGAGAGAATCCATGGATCGCTCCGTAGACGCCTCTCCCTCCCAGCTCGAGGAGCGCGCTCGGAAAGCGACGCACTTCGCGAGGCTCGACTCCGAGCGACACGAGCTCGTCGTCGAGGTTCTTCGACTGAAGGTTCGCTCCGGTATAGCCGACCGCGAACGAGCCTTCGAAAGGCGAAGGCGCCGCGCGCGTTCTCAGAATGAGCTCGGCGCCCGGTCCCGCTGCGTCCGGAGGGTTCGCGGCGGTGACGAGCGAGATGTCCTCGAAGAAGGATACGTCGGGATAGAGGAGCGACGAGCCTCCCGCGGGGTCGGTGATGTCGAGGCCGTCGAGCAGGACGCGATTTTGCGTCCATGAGCTGCCGCGCACGCTCCAGAGCGGATCCGTCGCGCTCTCGACGCCCGCGACATCGATGCGATCGGTAATGGCGTAAGGCTCCAGAGTTTCGAGAACGGTGCTCACCGTTCCGGCGTTCGGGAGCCGCGAGAGAATCTCCCGCGAGAGCTCCGTACTTCCGAATCGCCCGGAGTGGCTGCGGGGAGCGTCGAGATCGAGGGTCAGGGTCGTGAGCTCCGAGGAGACGACCAGGTCCCACACTCGCCCGCCCGCGCTCACTTTGCAGGGTCCCGGCGGAACGCCGAGAAATCGCGCGACTCCATCGATCCCGGTATCGCTTTCCAGACGAATCGCCCCGCTCTCGAGCGTTACCCGAAGACCTCCCTGGGGCTCGCCTCCGCGAATGAGCCGAAGGCCGAGGGCGCCCGGAAGTGGGGCGACGAGCGCGGCGACCAGCGAGAACAGGACCGCGACGGACATCGTCTACAATGGTCCCCGGCAGGAGGAGATTCTGTGAGGGCGATAACTCTGTTCTTGTTGACAGGCGCCCTCGCGGCCGCGCAGGCGGAGCCGGAGCTCGCGGAACGGCATCGGCTCTGGCTCGAGGAAGAGGTCCCCTACATCATTACGGAGAGCGAACGCGACGCTTTCCGGGAGCTCCAATCCGCCGAAGAGCGCGACGCCTTCATCAACGCCTTCTGGAGGAGGCGCGATCCCGATCCGCTCACGGAAGTGAACGAGTTCCGGGAGGAGCACTACCGCCGCATCGAGCACGCGAACCGGGTCCTCGGACGGGAAACACCCATTCCCGGTTGGATGACGGATCGCGGAAAGATGTACATCATCCTCGGAGAGCCGCGCGACCGCGAAAGCTTCCTCGCGGCGCCGGGACTCTATCCTTCGGAAGTCTGGTTCTACGAGGCCGCGCCGAACAAAGGACTCTCTTCGCCCTTCTACCTGCTTTTCTTTCAGCAGGGTTTCGCCGGCGAGTATCGTCTCTACAGTCCCAGGATCCATGGCCCGGAGAAGCTCTTTCCCGCGCTTCAGTTCGGCGAGAACTCGCGGATGGAGGCCTACCGGCTCCTTCAGAACATCTCCGCGGACCTGGCCCACGCCTCGATCACCTTCCGTGCCGACGAGGGCGCGATTCCCAGCATCATTCAGGGCGGGGATTCGATCTCGACCGACGTTCTTCTCGCGGAAGTATACCGGTCTCCTTCTCGAGCGGTGGACGCGAGCTACGTGGACGCGATCGCCCGAAACCGGGGACTGGTCGAGACGGACTATCTCTTCAACTACGTGCCGAACCACGCCTCGACCGACGTCCTCCCCGGACCGCCCGGTCTCGAAGAGGCGAGCATCGTGCACTGGGGAGTCGAGATCGAGCCGCAGCACCTGACTCTCGTCTTCGACGAGGACAAGACGCGTCTACTACACGAGCCTCGAGATCCAGGGCGAAGTGACGACCGCGGTCGACGCGCTCCCCGTCCTCTCGTTCTCGCGGGAGGAGTTCGTGCAGCTCACCCCGAGCCAGCTCGAGGGAGTCCAGGCGCGCCCGTTCGCGTTCCGGAGCATGTTCCCGCTTCTCCCCGGTGAGTTTCGTTTCCGGGTGGTGCTGAAGAACCGGGCTCAAAACCAGTACACGATCCTGGAATCGCCGCTCTCGGTTCCGGAGCGCGGGCCCGGGGAAGTGTCGCTTGGAGCTCCGGTGCTGCTCTACGGCGTGGAACAGGCGGAGGCGGCGCAGTACCGCCCGTATCAGTTCGGCTCCGAGAGGCTCGATCCGAATACCAAGAGAGTGTACGCCCTGGGACGACCCGCTGCTCGTCTACCTTCCCGTGACCGGCGTCGGCCGCGAAGATCGAATCGTGATGTCTCGTCGTCGATCGGGAGACGTCCGCGGCCGTCGGCGAGACGATACGCTCGCCCATCGGCGATCGCCGCCTCCAGCCGATCGTCGAATCGATTCCGCTTACGGGCGCCCAGGGCGGACGCTACCGGCTCGAGGTCGCGCTCGAGGACCCGGAAGGCGGAGTCCTCGGGAAGTCGTCCGCCGATTTCGACGTGAGCCCGCGGTCGACCATCGAGAGACCCTGGTCGCTCCGGTGGTCCTCTCTCGACCCGACGGTTCCCGGCGTCGTCGAAACGGCCCTCGCCGAGCAGTACCTGAGGCTCGACGATGGGAAGCGAGCCCGGGCGCTCTACGAACGGGCCTTGAAGAAGAACGGCAATCTCGCGGCGCCGCGTCTGGTGCTCGGCCGGTACCTCCTCGACGAAGGGAATCCGGCTAAGGCGGTCGAGATGCTGGCCCCGCTCGCGGCGAGTCGGCCGGAAGACGCGGAGGTGCGCCGGACTCTCGGCGATGCCTATTACCAATCCGGGAGCCCGGCGCTCGCGGTACCGCACTTCGAGAAAGCGCTCGCGCTCGCGGGGCCCGAGGTTCCGCTGCTCAATGCTCTCGGCGCCTGCTACGCCGCGGTCGGCGACACAGCGCGGGCGATCCAGCTCCTCGAGCAATCGCTGCAGAAGTCGCCGGACCAAAAGCCGGTCGAAGAGCTTCTCTCGAAACTCAGATCCCCGCTCGATCCCAATCGTTGAATTCGACGTTCAACTTTTCGGATTCTCCGCTGACCTGGTTGCGAGCGCCATGGCAGTATTTCATTGTTGCAAGAACAGAGTTATACGCCCTACACACTACACCGGACCCATGGCACGTGCGTTGCAGCCGATTTGACTGGATTGAACTATGGGAGGGCCGAGCGTCGAGCTCTCTGTTTCCCTAGCATCATTGGGTTTCCTCACAGGGGTCGGCGCGAAGCACTTCGAATCGCTTCTATTACGAATGGACGGATTCAAGGGAGGTACGTGCATGCACGTCAGGAGTGCATTGATTCTTCTCCTCGCTTTCTCCATGGCCGCAGCGGCGGTCGCCCAACAGGACGGCAGTCTGCGAGGCTACATAACGGACGATACGGGCGCGGCGCTCCCCGGAGTGACCGTAACCGCATCGAGCGACGTGCTCATCGGCGGCACAAGGAGCGCGGTTACCGATTCGGACGGGCTATTACCGGCTCATCAATCTCCCCCCTGGGGATTACTCGATCACCGCCGAGCTCCCGAGCTTCGCGACCTATCGACGGGAGGGCATCCTGGTCCGCGCTGGAGCTGACCTTCAGCGTCGATATCCAGATGCAGCTCTCGAGCGTTCAAGAGACGATCACCGTGACCGCAGAGACGCCCATGCTCGATATCGCCCGTCCCAGCAACGTGCTGAACATCGAGGGCGAGTTCATGAAGGACATGCCCGCTCCAATCCCGCCGGAACTGGAGTGACTTCCTCGAGCTCACTCCCGGCGTGAACGCTCGTCCTTTCGACGACGGCAGCGGCCGGATGGTTTACTTCGGGCACGCGACGGAGCATTTCGCTCACGTTTCCCAGCTCGACGGGATGACGTTCGGAGGTTATCAGGACTTCCAGCTTACCTACATGGGACTTCCCGCCGACGCGATCGAGGACACTTCGGTCAGGACAGGCGGAGTCGATGCGGCGAATCCCACGGGCACCGGGCTCGTGATCAACATCGTCACCAAGAGCGGAGGCAACGCCTTCAGCGGCTCCGGCGCGTACACGCTCCAGCCTTTCTCCTGGAACGGCGACAACACCGGAACGGTGGGAGGGCTTCCGACCACGTCCAAAGTCAAGCAGCTCGATTTCACATTTCGGCGGGCCCATCCAGCAGGACAAGGTATGGTTCTTCGGCGCGCTCCGTTACGCGGACCTCGAGGCGGGAATCAGCCGCACGGAAAAGAACGTGAACGATCTCGAGGCGTTCTTCCCCGGCTTCGAGTTCTTCACCAATTCCACCAGCAGCACCCAGCCCTACGTCAAGGTGACGGCCCAGGTAAATCCGAACCATCAGGTGAGCGGCACGTATCAGAACGACCGCCTCTTCGCGACCGGTGACCGCGAATACCACTACACGCCGAACTCCACCATCTACTCGACCGGTGGGCTCGCTCTATTCCGGCAAGGTGAACTCGGTCTGGGGTTCGGACCTGACCTCTCAAATCACCTTCGGCTACAACAACAAAGGGAGCTCAGACGCCTCGACCTACGAGGGCCGTGAGCTGGTCGGTCCCGAAACTCGAATTCACCAGAGCGCCTTTCTTTCCGCGGGTCGCGTGGTCGGGAAGCGGTCGGCTCATCTCGGGCACCGGCCGCGAAAACGGCAACGATTCGTACCTTCCCTCGTCTCTCGTCATGATCCGGGCGGATTTCACGTACTACAAGGACGCCTGGGCCGGATCGCACGAGTTCCAGGCGGGATTCTTCGGAGCGCCTCGGAATACCTACGATCAGACCTCGAACTTCATCAACGACGGCTTCATCCTGGAGGAAGTCCGTCAGATCGATCCGAACAATCCCGCCGGCGGGAACCGTTCCGTTTCACCGCCAGTACCGGAATCCGACGACGCTCCAGACCCGCGCGGCGCGGGAGCGGGACTACGCGCTCTACATAGCGGATTCCTGGAAGCCCCATCCCCGGCTGACGCTTGAACCTCGGACTGCGCGCGGACTTCATCAAGCGGCACGACGATATCTTCGACATCGATCGGATGAACGACACCGCGATCGCGCCCCGGGCGGGCTTCTCCTACCTGCTCACCAAGGACGCGCGCAACGTCATCCGCGGCAGCTACGGACGGCTCTACGAACAGGTCATGGGTCGCGACGCGGTCACCATCTTCGGCAACACCGCGCGAACCGACGAGATCGATGAATACGATGCCACGGGCGACGGGATTTTCGAGACCCGAATCGTGGCTCCCGCGGTGTCGGTGGCCCTCGGCGGATACGAGTTCGATCCGAACCTGCATCAGCCTTTCGTCGACGAGTGGATCCTCGGGTACCGGACGCAATTCCCGGGAGAGCTGGCGATCGACGTCGCGGTCATCAATCGCGAATACCAGGACACCTACGCCCGCATCGATGTGAACGGCATCTATCCGGATGGACCGGGAGAGCCCTTCATCGGATTCGGCCGCATCGACCCCGCTCGCGGAATCCTCTACCAGCAGACGAACAACTCCTGGTCGACTCTGAACTACACCGCGCTCGAGATCACGGCCACCAAGAACCTCCAGAACAACTTCCAGGTTCTCGCGAGCATCAACCGGCAGTGGCAGAGCATCCAGGGCGAGTACAACCCGACGGATCCCGGCGCGGTTCATCCAGCCGGACACGTTCCCGAACGACGCCGGCCTCTACATGCCTCGCGGGAACAACGAGGACAACAGCCTTCCGGCTCCCGGCGGCACCACGCTCACCTATGGACCCACCTGGATCGACTACTCGATTCGTCTGGGCGGCACGTACTTCGCTCCCAAGGGCATCGTGCTCGGCGTGAGCTACAGCCTGGTGGCCGGTCCCTGGACGGGCGCGGTCGTCGACTCGGCTCGCCGCGACCGACCCTGACGTCACCCGGTTCGGTCCGCCGACGGTTCCCGTGGCGGGCGGGCGCACGCAGCCGAACCCGCTCAACACCACGATCCGGAATGCTTTCGCCACCCGCGGCGATGGGCAGACCCGGGCGTCCGCGGTCGGAACGCTCGGCCTCAAGATCGGAAAGAAGTTTCCCCTCGGAGGCACGCGCGAGCTCGAGGTCGCCGGCAACCTGTTCAACATTCTCAACGGCGACAACTTCTGGCAGTACAACTACAACGGCGCGAGCGAGCTGTTCAACCCGAACTACCTGCAGATGCGGAACCTGCAGGCCGCCCGCTCGTTCCAGATGTTCTTCGCGTTCCGGTTCTAGAGTAGAGCTTAAGGCTCAGGAAACGGGCCGCCGCGCAAGGGCGCGGCGGCCTTTTTCGTTGCGCGGAGCGCCGTCTTTTCGAACCGCTTGATCCTTCGATTGACCGGGAGGTAACGTAGTCGGTCAATACCGAAGAACATGCGTCTCACGACGGGCACCCGGCTAGGAGCCTACGAAATCCTCGACGTTATCGGTGCCGGTGGGATGGGAGAGCTCTATCGAGCGCGGGATAGCCGGCTCGGCCGCGACGTTGCCGTCAAGGTGCTGCAGCAAGAGCTCGCCTCGGATCCGGAGAGGATGAGGCGGTTTCAACAGGAGGCGCGTGCAGCTTCCGCCCTCAATCATCCAAACACTACGAAGCGACACGGAGGCGTCTGCTTGGAGATGTTCGGGCGAGGCGGTATGAGACCGAGCACCGGTGCCAGCCAGCCCGCAGCGACGCAGATGCCGACGAGTCTCGCGCGAAAGCGCACGCGGCTTACCGTCATTTGAAGCCGGCTCATCTGACGGGGCGACGCCTCGTCAAGATTCGATTTTGGGCTGGCCATGAAGCCTACGCCGAAGTCGAAGTAGCCGCTGGGACACGTCGTCGAAGGTCCCGAACAAGAGCAGCCGAATCGGTGCGACTTTCGCTCGCAGTTCGCTCTGGCGCCGTCCCATCCGGTTGCGATTCACAATCCATCCGCTCCGGCTCGGCTCGCTAAGCTCATCGATCGCTGCCTCTCCAAAGATCGGGAAGAACGCTACGACTCGACGCGTGATCTGGCGCGGGAGCTCCACGAGATCGCGCTCGGAAATGCGGATGCGGGTTCGCCCCGGCGGCTTTCCATCACGGCCATCGCTGCCGCATTGCTGGCTCTCGTGCTGGCCGCGGTCTTCGCTCTGAACGTAGCCGGAGTGCGCCGGCTGGTTTCGCGCGTCACCGGACCCGGGGCCATTGATTCCATCGCAGTGCTGCCTCTCGAGAACCTCTCGGGCGACTCGGAACAGGAGTTCTTCGCGGATGGAATGACCGAGGCTCTGATTACGCACCTGGCGAACATTCGAGGACTGAAGGTCATCTCGAGAACTTCGGCGATGCGTTACAAAGGAACGGACAAGCCGCTCGGCGAGATTGCACGGGAGCTCGATGTCGAAGCGCTGGTGGAGGGCTCTGTGATTCGCGATGGGAGCTAGAGTGCGCATTACCGCGCAGCTTATCCACGGAGAGACCGACAGCCATCTCTGGGCCAAGAGCTACGATCGCGATCTCGAGGACATCCTGACTCTCCAGAGCGAGGTCGCGCGTGCGATCGTCGATGGGATTCAATTCTCACTCACGCCGGAGCAGGAGGAAAGGCTGACGCCCCGAAGTCGCGTCGATCTCGAGGCCTACGACGCGTATCTGCTCGGCCGACATCACTGGAACCAGCGGTCGCGGGACAGTCTTTCGCTCGCGCTCGGCTACTTCCAGGGAGCTATTCAGCGCGATCCAACCTTCGCCCGCGCATACGCCGGACTCGCCGACACGTATCTCATGATGGAGATCTACTCGCATTCGCCGCCCAAGGACGTCCATCCGACGGCGAAGGCAATGGCGAGAAGGGCGCTCGACATCGATCCCACTTTGGGCGAAGCACACACTTCGCTTGCCTGGAGTTACTTTACGTACGACTTCGACTGGACATCCGCTGAGGATGGTTTTCAGCAGGCGATCCGACTCAGTCCGGGATACGCGACCGCTCACCACTGGTATGGAGTTTTTCTTTCCGCTGTGGGGCGATTCGAAGACGCCAGGGCGATGATGGCGCAAGCGCGGGAGCTGGACCCGCTGTCTCCCGTGATCTTGGCCCAGCTCGCCTTCCCTTCGTTCTCCGAAGGAGATATGGACGGCGCCTCCAACGCCTACCGATCCGCGATCGCGAAGTTTCCTGGATTCCCTATGCCGCATACGGGCCTCGCGCGAAGCCTTCTCGTCTCCGGCGCCTACCAGGAGGCGATGGGGGAGATCGAATTGGCGGAACCGATGATGAGAAATGGTCTTCTGGGGATGGCCTACGGGTACTTGGGTCGAACGAGAGAGGCGCAGGAAATCCTGCTGAGTCTCGCGGCGCTGTCCCGCGATCGGCACGTTCCGGCGACGGAGTTCGTGTACGTGTATACCGGGCTCGGTCAGAAGGAACGGGCACTCCAAGATCTTGGCCCCGGGCTCGTCGAGGCTGGTTTGCATCGGAGGGCTCGTGCCGCTAGTCTAGCCCGCTCATGCTGGAAATTTTCTCCTCTCCCGAAACGTGGGTGAGCCTCTTCACCTTGACCGCGCTCGAGATCGTTCTCGGAATCGACAACGTCATCTTCATCACCATCCTTGCCGGAAAGCTTCCCAAGGAGGAGCGAAAGAAAGCGACCCGTCTCGGGCTCGCGGGCGCTCTCCTGAGCCGCCTGGCCCTTCTCGGGGCTATCAGTTGGGTGACGAAGCTCACGACGCCGCTCTTCACCGTCATGGATTATTCGGTGAGCGGTCGCGATCTGGTTCTGATCGCCGGCGGATTGTTCTTGATGGCCAAGGCCACCTTCGAAATTTACGACAAGGTCGAAGCCGCACACCCTCTCGTCGAGGAGGGCAAGCCCGGTCGAGGGAAAAAACTCGCTTCGGTCGTCGGCCAGATCATGCTCCTCGACATCGTCTTCTCCCTGGACTCGGTCATCACCGCGGTCGGCATGGTCGACCATATCGAGATCATGGTGCTTGCGGTGATCATCGCCATCGTGGTGATGCTCGCTTTCGCGACTTCGATCGGGAATTTCGTGGAGAAGCATCCGAGCATCAAGATCCTGGCCCTCTCGTTCCTGGTGATGATCGGAGCGCTCCTGGTGGCCGAGGGCACCGGGCAGCACTTCAAGCGGGGCTACGTCTATTTCGCCATGGCGTTCAGTCTGGGGATCGAGCTCATCAACATGAGGTACCGGGCCCGCCAGCGATCGGCTCCCGGACTGAGTCTCCGTCAGGGAAGCTGGATCTTCTCGACGAGAGCCGCGACCGGCGGCTCGTCGAGCCCGCGGTGGAAGCGCAGGCAGAAGACGTTCTCTCCCTCGACCAGGTCGTTCTCGGGAACCAGGAAGGTAAGCTCGCTCCAGTTCGTTCCGAGCGCGTCCGACCCGATGAGCTGGTCGTTGACGGCGAGCGCGAGCGTTTGATCCTCGAGTCCGTCGGGCGCGCGGGCGGTGATAGCGACACGAAGCGGGAAGAGCGCGTCCAGAGGGATGGTGACGCAGGCCTCGGGATAGAGCGCGCGCCGATAGGTCCTCCGCGAGGTGCGTCGGCTTCCGGTGTGCCATCCCCGCAGAAGATATCTCTCGTCCGAGCGCAAGAGGATCCTGCCGCTCGGGTTGAGCCCGGCGTAGAAGTACTCCCCGGAAAAAATCTTGTAGGCCAGACGTCCGGCCCTCGACGCCGGCGGAAGCACCGAGCGCATCCGAGGCGGTCTCGCGGAGCAGGCGCGCTTGGTCTGAGGCGAGTGTCTCGAGGGGAGCGGCATCCGGATACTTTCGCGCGCGAAAGTGCGAGACGAAGCCGAGGTTCCAGACGAACGAGCGCCGCGATTCCCGCCGCGGGCGCGGCGAGGGGCCACCGCGTGAGAACGCGCTTCGAGCTCTCGAGAACGAAGCCGAGGCCCAACGCCATGAGCGGCACCACCTCGCAGTAACGCCGGGCGCCGAACGCGTCTCCCGCCGCCCAATCGAATCCGGGAACGCTTCCGTTCACCCACGCGGTGAGAGCGAACACGACGAGCGCCCCTCCATGGAGCAGGGGAGACTCGCGCAGTCCCGCGATGAGCCCGACGAACCCGACGAGCATCAGGGGAGTCCAGTTGAAGAACCCGTGGTCCGCGGATATGAGGGTGTCGAGCCAGTGCGGCGAGGAGAGATCGAGAAAGCCGCGCCCCTGGGGGACCAGGAGCGAGCGTCCAAAGAGCGTGTTCCAGGCGATCACCTGAGGCGTGAAAGCGAGAAGCGCTGCGCCGCCCGCCGCGGCGAGCCAGGTGAGGCGCGTTCTCTTTCCGAGGAGTCCTTCGATGGCCAGAAGGGCCGCGAGCACGCCATAGACGGCCGACTGCCAGCGGCAGGCGGCGAGAAGTCCGAAAATTCCGCCGAGAAGGGCCCATCCCTGGAGTGAAGGATTTCGCCGAGTCCGATCCCAGGCCCATAGGAATGCGGCGGCGAGTCCCGAGGCGACCCCGTGGGACATCGCGGGAACCTGAAAGGTGTAGTAGAGGACGGGGGAGGCGAGAACGGCTCCCGACACCGCGAGCGCCGCGATCGCTCGTCCGCGTGTCCGAGCGATCGTGGTGAAGAGCAGGGAATATCCGAAGACCACGACGGCGACCGTCCCGAGCGCGGTCGCCCTTCGGTAAGGAAGGCTGAATCCGTCCAGCTCGTAGAAGACCGCGGCCGAGAGCGCGGTCGATGCGAACGTAGACGTGGGCGGCGAGGTAGAAGGGACTCCAGACGACGGCCGGGCCTGCGGAGAAAACGCTGACTCTTCGACCGCGCCCCGGCCGATCCTCGCCGCGGAACTCCTCCCACTCGTTGCGGAAGTCGAGATCGAAGTCGAAGCTCGCCGAGCGAAGGTAAGCGAAGTACGAGGAAGAGTCGCCGCGGAACTCGATGAGAGTGCCCGCGGAGAGGCTCCAGGCGGCGGCCAGAACCGACGCGAACACGTAGGGAGCCGCGCGTTCCTTTTCCTGATGAGCTGAAGGGCGAGCGCGATTGCGACGAGCGCCGGTCCGAAGAACCTCCCGGACGGTCGCAGCGGATCGAGAACGGAGACCGCAGACCCAGGCGAGGCCGAGGAAGGCCAGAAGCGGAATCAAGGCTCGGCGTACGTGCATGGCTCCTGGCCAGGCGCTAGCTTCGAGAGAGCTTCTCGGTCAGCTTCCCCACGTAGACCTCGATAGTCGGCGCGATCGAACGACCGCTTCCCCAGGAGGTTCAGCTTCAGCATCGAGATCGTTGATTCTCTCGAGCGAGCTTCAAGCGCTCGGGCTCGTCGTCGACCGTCTTCAGGAGCTCCTTCAAGCTCAGGATCTCTTTCCGCAGCTCCATTTCCGGCGGCAAGAACCCCGCGTCCTTCAGAAGCTTGTACGCCAGCTTGCAGCTCCTCGGGAACGAATCCGTTCGGTTCGGGCGGAAGCGGCTTTCCCGAAAGAGGGAGGTCGTCGAACTCCCCGCGCTCCATCGCTTCTCGAATCCGCTCTTCGGCGAGCCGTTCGAAGAAGTCCATGATCGAGCTCTACAGCTCGCGGAGGAATTCGGAAACGCGCGCGAGGCCCGCTTCGAGCTTCTTCGCGTCGTAGCCGAAGCCGATCCGCATGTAGGAGTCGCGCTCGAAGTGATCGCCGGGCACGATGAGAACGCTCTTTTCGTCGCGGATCCGCTCGAAGAGACGGGTGGAGTTGATGGGCCAATCGTAGCGGATGAAGGCGATGGCTCCCGCCTTCGGCGGCACCCAGGAGAGGTGACCCCGGTGCCGATCGACGAAGGCCGCGAGGAGTCGGGAACTGCTCGTTCAGAATCCGACGCGTGCGCTCGAGGATCCGATGACGCCGTGCCGGCTCGAGGGCGATCGCCGAGAGGCGGTCGGAGAGCGTGCTCTGCGGAGATCGTGGTGTAATCCTTGTAGGACCAGAGCTTCGCCGCGGCCGTCGCGGTCGGCGACCATCCAGCCGATGCGGAGACCGGGAAGGCCGTAGGCTTTCGAGAGCCCCGAGTTCACCACCGAGCCGGTCGTACCAGCCGTAAAAGGTCGGCGGAAACGTCTCCCTCGAGCTCCGCTCCGAGGTAGACCTCGTCGGCGAGGATCCAGGCGCCGACGCTACCGGCGACCTTGGCGATCTCCCGCATGGTGTCCTCGCTCATTACCGCGCCGGTGGGGTTGTTGGGATTGCAGAGGGCGATGAGCTTCGTCTTGTTGGTGACGAGCTTCCGGAGGTCGTCGAGGTCGGGCGCCCAGGAGAGCTCTTCGCGCAGATCGAGGGACTTCACCGTCGCTCCGATCGAGCGGGCGAGCCCGATCACCTGCATGTAGTTCGGCATCATCACCACGGCCTCGTCTCCGGGCTCGAGGAGGCCGAGGATCGCGATGTAGTTCGCTTCCGCCGTACCGGTGGTGACGACGACGTTCTCCGCATCCGCCCCGGCGTAGAGATCCGCGATGTGCTCGCGGAGCTCGTCGGTGCCCTTGGTGGGCGGGTAGCTCAGGCGGGTGTCGAGGATGTCGCGGCCCTCCAGTAGCTCGCCGAGGGTGAGCGGGGTGACGCCGCTCTCGGAGAGATTGATCTCGACTTTGTGCTCCCAGATCGACTGGGTGCGCTCCATGACGAAGGTTTCGTATTTCATTGGCGTGGGTGCACGGACTCGTAAATCAGGATTCGGGACCGTCGCCGTAGGGGTTGGCCCGGGCGCCCAGGGCCTCGATGACCCGCTCCAGCTTCGACCTGGGTGTCCTCGTCGAGTCGACGGAACACGAGTCCGTAGTGGTCGTTCTCGTTCTGGGGGGACACGGCGTGCCAGCGGATCGAGGCATCGAGGCTCAGCGACTCCCCGAGCTCGGCGGAATCGAAGATCAGCTGGACCCGGCTGATGCCGAAGTCGTTCGAGGCCTCGAGAAGAGCGCCGCGGGAGGAGATGTTGTGGATGAAGCCCTCTTCGCGGCCCTTGTCCCATACGACGGTGCATCGTATGGCCCCGTCGGGCTGAAGACGGGCTTCGCCGCGCTTCTCCATGCTCTCCTCCTGCGGAAATCATGCTATGCCGAGTCGCATCAATTAGTAAAGAGCCTGGCCGTTACGGCCCTGGCCTCGGCGTGCGCCGGACGGCTACAATCAGAGACCATGACGGCGAAGAGAAACCCGACCCGCGCGGTCGCAATCGGGAGGGTGATTCTGGGCGGCGCCCACCCCGTCGTGGTCCAGAGCATGTGCGCCACCAAGACCGTCAACGTGGAGGCGACCGTCGGAGCAGGCGGAGCAGCTGCGGCGGGCCGGTGCGGGAATCGTGCGCATCGCCGTCGACAGCGACAAGGACGCCGAGGCCGTCGCCGAGATCCGGAATCGGACCGAGGCCAACCTCTCCGTCGATCTGCAGGAGAACTATCGGCTCGCGGAGAAAGTCGCGCCCTTACGTCGACAAGATTCGCTACAACCCCGGCCATCTGTACCACCACGAGCGGCAGAAGCCCGTCGCGGGACAAGGTGGCCTACCTGGTCGACGTCGCTTCCGCGAACGACTGCGCGATCCGCATCGGCGTCAACTGCGGCTCCATCGATCCCGAGAGGGCGGGGGAGTTCGAGCACGACTCCGTCGGCGCGATGGTGGCCTCCGCGCTCGAGCACTGCGGAGATGCTCGACGAGATGGGGTTCGACGCGCTACTGCGTCTCGCTGAAGGACTCCGATCCGGCGAAAGTGGTCGAAGCCAACCTGCGGTTCGCGGAGAAGCGACCCGACGTGCCCGCTCCACCTCGGCGTCACCGAGGCCGGGCTGCCGCCGGACGGCATCATCAAGACCCGCATCGCCTTCGAGCAGCTCCTCTCTCAGGGAATCGGCGATACCATGAGAGTCTCGCTGACCGCTGCCGAATCCGCGCAAGCACGAGGAAGTCGAGGTCGGGCTCGCGATTCTCGAGGACATCGCCGCGGGCCGCTTCCGCTCCGTCCCGAAGTTCCCCGACGACCGGCTCAACATCATCTCCTGTCCCATCCTGCTCGCGCGTCGAGAACGAGGAGTTCGTCGAGCTCGCCCAGAAAGTGAAGGAGATGACGCGCTACGCCGAGGACCACGCCATCACCATCGCCGTCATGGGCTGCCGCGTGAACGGTCCCGGCGAGACCGACGACGCCGACCTCGGACTCTGGTGCGCCCCCCAGTTCGTGAACCTGAAGCGCGGCCCCGAGTCGATCGGGGCCTTCCGCTACGACGAGATCCTGCCGCGCCTGAAAGAGGAGCTGGATCGGATCATCCAGGAGCGGAGCTGGGATCAGCGCTCGGAAGACGAGCTTGTAACCTTCCGGCACCGCGAAGACCTTGGGGTCGATGGGGTCGTTCGAGATCTTGATGGTCTCGGTCGTGACCTTCATCATGACTCCGCCCTGGCCCTCGCCCGAGCCTCCGCCCTGGGCCTGAGCATTCTGCTGCATCTTCTTGAGCATCTCGGCGATGCCGCCGCCGCCGCCGCTCGGGCGCCCGCGGCGCTTCTCACCGAGCGCTTCTTTCTTCGCCGCCTCGAGCGAGCCCATGTACACGCACCGTCCGCATGGCGTGGCCTTCCATCTTCTTCATCTCGTCGGACATCTTCTGGATGTCGGCGCCCATGGACTGCGCCGGTCCCTGGACCGCGGCCGCCGCCCACTGCTGATTGACGCCGGCGTCGCCCATTTTCTCGCGCCATCTTCCGGTAGAAGGCGTTCACCTCCGCGAGCCGGGAACGTCCTTCGCCATCCACATCTCGGTCAGCGTGGACATCGCTGCCCGACTGCTGCTCCTTCTCGCTCTGCGCGGTCATGCTCGAGCTCGAGGAGGTACTGCTTGCACGAGAGCGCCCTGGATGGTCTCGGTGCGGCCGGTGTCGGTCACGCGGACGTCGGTCTTCATCGACACGTCGCGAGCCTTCCTTGGGCTTCTCCGGCTGCTTTCCCTGGACGCTTCGCCATCGCCTGCTCCATCTTCTGCTTCATCTCCGCGAACGTCATCACGCGTGTACGTCTTCTTCTTCGTGTCCAGGGTGATGATCTTCTCGCCCGCCGAGATCGATGATGGTCGCTTCGTCCTCGGTGTCGGTGCGCAGGAAGTCACCGCTCACCCGCGTCGATGGATTTCGTCGGCTTCCCCATGCCCATCATCTGCATCATGCCGCCCATCTGGGTCTGTTCCTCGTAGGTGACGTCGGCGGCCGACCGGAAGAGGCGAGAACGCGAGAACGCGATCGAAAAGACTGGCTTGCGCACGACGAATGCTCCTTTTCCGGCGAGAGATTCGATTGTGAATCCATTTGTCCGCGACACCGTCTGCGGGGCAATGAAGGGGAAGGCATGAAGGCGTCGAAGTCGAAGCGCTTCACGGCGTTCAATCCCCGGTTCCCTGAGTCCGGTGCTAGGCGGGTTTCTTCGCGGTCTGGGGGCCTTGGTCTTCTTATGCTTTCCCTTGGGGCGGGTCTTGCCCGTGCTTCCCTGAAAGATCTTTCCGCGTTTGGTTCTTCGGTCGCCTTTACCCATGGCGCGGATTCTAACGTAAAATCCGCGTATGGCGCGAATCGACGTCAACTGCGACATGGGCGAAAGCTTCGGCGTCTACGACATCGGCGCGGACGAGGAGGGTCTCCTCGAGCTCGTGAGCTCCGCGAACGTCGCGTGCGGTTTCCACGCCGGCGACCCGCGAATCATCGACAGGACGGTGGCCCTCGCCGCACGCCATGGAGTCGCCGTGGGGGCCCATCCGAGCCACCACGACCTCCGCGGCTTCGGCCGGCGCGAGGTGAAGGCAAGCCCCGAGGAGGTCGAGGCCGACGTCGTGTATCAGGTCGGCGCGCTCCTCGCGTTCGCGCACGCCCATGGAGTCCCGCTGGTCCACGTCAAGCCGCACGGGGCGCTCTACAACCAGGCGGTGGCGGACGAGCCCCTTTCCCGAGCCATTGCGCGCGGGGTGCGCCGGGTGAGCGAGAAGCTCATCTTCGTGGGGCTCGCGACCTCGAAGGTCATGCGGGAGGCCGCCGAATCCGAAGGGCTCCGCTTTGCCGGTGAGGCTTTCGCCGATCGCGTTTACAACCCCGACGGCACTCTCCAGTCGCGCCGGATCCCAGGGTCGGTGATTACCGACCCCGCGAAAGCGGCGAAGCAGGCGGTCGAGATCGCGACGACTCGCCGAGTCACGGCCCACGACGGCATCCACTGTCCCGCTCGATGCCGAGACCCTCTGCCTTCACGGGGACAACAAGGCGGCGCTCGAGAACGCGCGAGCCGTGCGCCGGGCGCTCGAGGAGAAAGGCCTCGAGATCAAGGGCCTTCTCGGTCTGATCTCGCGCCCGATGCGATTTCTGGCCGCGGGGGAATCCGCCCTCGTCGTGGAGCTCGGAAACGCGATCGACCCCGAGCTGAATGCGCGAGTTCTGGCCCTCGATCGCGCTCTTCTCGAATCGCCCTTCGACGGCTACCTCGAGGCCGTTCCCAGCTATCGCTCGCTCCTGGTGTTCTTCGATCCCGCACGGGCGTCCGCCGAGACCGCCGAGGAGCACGTGCGGAGCCTCGGAGCGAAGGCGGAGGACGCCGGCCGAGCTTCCAGGCTTCGCGAAGTGCCGACGGTCTACGACGGAGAAGACCTCGAGGACGTCGCGCGCCGGATCGGCGCGACCGTCGAGGAGGTCGTTCGCCTCCACAGCGAGCGAGAGTATCTCGTGTACATGGTGGGCTTCACTCCCGGCTTCGCGTACATGGGCTCTACCCACGAAAGGCTCGGCCTTCCGCGGCGATCGACTCCACGGACCCGGGTGCCCGCGGGATCGGTCGGCATTGCCATGGGTCAGACGGGAATCTATCCCTCGGCGACGCCCGGCGGCTGGAATCTCCTCGGGCGGGCCGAGCATCGGGACCTTTTCGATCTGAGCCGCGATCCTCCGAGCTACTTCCTCCCCGGCGATCGCGTTCGCTTCGTGCCGGTCGACTCCCTTCCGGAGCGAGCCGTCGAGACGCGCGCCGCCGGCGTCGAGCGGCGCGGACGTCGAAGTCCTGGACGGCGGTCTCTTGACGACGGTGCAGGACCTCGGGCGGATCGGCTACCAGCGCTACGGCGTTCCCGTTGCGGGAGCGGCAGATCTTCCCGCGCTCCGCGCTGCCAATCGACTCGTCGGAAACGCGCCGAGCGCCGCGGGACTCGAATGCACCGTTTCCGGGCCGAGCCTCGTCGTCCGGCGCCCGGTGGTCGCGGCCATCACCGGCGCCGATCTCGGAGCGTTGTCGAACGAGAGGACATCGGACGATTCGAGCCCCCGCCCTGGTCTTCGTTTCTCCTGCGTCCCGGCAACGTCCTGCGCTTCGAAGGACGCCGCTCGGGCGCTCGCGCGTACGTCGCGTTCGCCGGTGGGGTCGACGTCCCGAAGGTGCTCGGATCCCGATCGACCTATCTGACCGCAGCGTTTGGAGGCCTCGAGGGGAGAGCGCTTCGCGCCGGGGACCGGTTCGGTCTCGGTCCCGCGGCGCGCCCGGCGGCGCCCGGCGCGAGAGGGAAAAGGGAAAATCAGGAGAGCGAGTCGGCCCCCATCCGGCTCGTCCTCGGTCCGCAAGAGGACTACTTCACGGAGAAAGGTCTCGCGACACTGACCGACTCGGTCTACACCGTCGCGGCTGCTTCCGATCGAATGGGTCTGCGGTTCGAGGGTCCCGCCCTCGAGCACAGGGCGGGGGACTTCGTCTCCGACGGAATCATGCAGGGCGGCATTCAAGTCCCGCCGAACGGGCTACCCATCCTGATGCTCGCCGACCGCGCGACGATGGGAGGCTATCCCAAGATTGCGACGGCGGCACTCGTGGATATTCCGCGCCTCGCTCAGTTGCTCCCCGGCGACCGGGTCCGCTTTCAGGTCATCTCCCGCGCGGAAGCGCAATCGGCCTATCTCGCGTGTCTGAAATAGAGAGCGCGCGTCAGCTCGAGGAGTCCTGTCCGGGGTAAATCTTCTTTCCCGAGTACTCCTTCAGTCCGCAGAAACCGGCGACCTTGAAGCCTTTCTCCGTCAGAAGTGCCGCGGCACGCGCGGCTCGTCCGCCGCCGTTTCAGGCGGTGAGGATGGTCTTGTCCCGCGGAATCTCGTCGAGTCTCGACTCGAGCTGGTCGATGGGAATGTTGAGGTAGCCCTCAATCGTGCCCAGCTCCTGGATCTCATTCGGCTCGCGGACGTCGAGAAGCAGCGCATCCGCTTCCGCCAGAACCCGGTCGATGTTCTCGGCGTTCACCCGCATCTGCTCCTCCTCTTCAGGCGCCTGCCTCTGACAGCCCAGCGCGGCGACCAAGAGCACCGCGACGATAACCACGTCTCTTCGCATCGTCACCTCCCGCCACTCATTCTGTCACGTTCCCGTCCGCGAGGTATCACCAGAGAAGGACGGGAAGCCCTTCGGTCCGGAGTTTTCCGTTCAGCTCTTCGAGCGACGCGAGGTAGGTTTGCACTTCTTCCGATAACCTGGCGTGCCCGCGGGAAATTTCCTCGAAGTATCGGGTCTGCGCCTCCGTCGGAGAAGCGTTCACCGAGTTCACGCTCGAGAAGAGATCGGACAGCTTCTCGTAGAGCCGCGGCGCTTCGCCGACGGACGGACGGTCTTCGAGCTCGGGAGGGATGAGCTCTCCCGAGAGCGCCTCGATTTTTTCGAGAACCCCCTTCATGTCCGAGTCGAGGGAGTCCGTCATGTCCTTTTTCAGCGTCCGCGCCGCGTTCTTCCGATCGTCGATCTGGCTCTTCAGGCTGTCGAGGGTGCGAAGGAGCTCATTGACCCGGGACTGCATTTCCCAAATCGATTTCGTCATCGCGAACTGGGCCCGGAGCGCGGCGTCGTCGATCCCCGCGGCGGGATTCGACACCACGTCGAAGCTCTCTTCGAACGACTCCTCGCCCACCACGAGGCGCGCCCGGTAGGCGCCCGGCGGCACACGAGGACCCGTTGGTCCCCGCTCCGCCTGTTCTTCTTCGCCCTTCTTCAGCTCCGACTTGGGAGGCTTCGGCTTCCGCGGCGTCGGCGGCTCGAGGTTCAAATCCCAGCTCGTCCGCGCGACGCCGGGTTTCCGGGACAGGTTTTCGAGCGTCCGCAGAAGCGCGCCCTCGGCGTCGAGTATCTCGACCTTCAGCGTCTGGTCCTCGGGAACTTCTTCTTTCAGGAAGTAGCTGATAAGAGCACCGTAGGGCGGGTTGGGACCCACGTAGACCTTGTCTCCGATCCCGTAGCGCGTGGGCTTCACCTGGAATCGTACGGCGCGCCGGACAGGAAAAAGATGCGCGCGTTTCTCGAGCGCGTCGTCGATGCGCTGGAGCGGGGTGGCGTCGTCGAAAATGAAGAGCCCGCGGCCGTGGCTTCCGACGACGAGATCGTTTTCGCGCGGATGGATCAAGAGGTCGTGCACCGCCACGGTCGGAAGATTTTTCAGATGCAGGCGCTCCCAGCTCTTGCCCCGGTTCCGAGTGGCATAGAGCCCGAGCTCCGTTCCCGCGTAGAGCAGTTCGGGATTTCTCGGATCCTCCCGCAGGACCCACACATAAGCGTTCTGCGGAAGACCGCGGCCGATCTCGACGAAGCTCTTTCCGAAGTCATCCGTGCGGAAGACGTACGGCCGCGGATCGTCGAGGAGGTGGCGATCGAAGGAAACGTAGGCGACGCCCGCTCCCGTGCGCGAGGGCTCGACGTGAGAGACCGTCGAGTGCGCGGGAACGCCGGCGACCTTCGCCACCACGTTCTCCCACGTGGCGCCGCCGTCCCGGCTGAGCTGAAGGTTCCCGTCATCGGTGCCTGCCCAGAGGACGCGCTCATCCGCCGGCGACTCGGCGAAGCTCACGATGGTGCAGTGGTACTCGGCGGTCGAGTTCTCCTGCCACACGGGGCCCCCGGCGCTCCCGAGCTTCTCGGGGTCGTTCGTCGTGAGGTCGGGGCTCAAGCGTCTCCCAGGTCGATCCGAAGTCTCGCGTGCGGAAAACCTTGTTGCCGGCGAAGTACACGGTCTTTCCGTCGCGGGGCGAAGCCACGATCGGCGCGTTCCAGTTGAACCGGACCTCGAAGGCGCTCGCGGGAGCGCCGCCCATGGTGGGGGCGAAGGGGCTCACGAACTGGATCTCCCGAGTGCGGTTGTCGGTCCGCACGATTCGCCCTCCCTGGTATTCGGTGAGCGTGATTTCGGGCTCGTCGGGATGGGCCACCGCCTGGAAGCCGTCTCCGTTCGAGATCTCGCGCCAGTCGTCGGGAAGCACGCCGAAGGGCTCGCCGGTGCGGCTCGGTCCGTACCAGGTGGCGTTGTCCTGGAGGCCGCCGCCCACGTAGTAAAAGGGCTCGCGGTTGTCCGCGAAGATCGAATAGAACTGGCCGAGGGGAAGGACGTCGATGAACTCCCACGTCTTTCCGCCGTTATACGAGACTCCCGGCGCCGCCGTCGTGGCCTTGCCACATCCTTCCCGGGTCCTCGGGATCGATCCAGAGCGCGTGATAGTCGCTGTGCATGCTCCGCGAGATGCGCTCGAAGCTCTTGCCGCCGTCGATCGAGAGGTTGAGCGCGCCCGAGAGAGTGAAGATGCGGTTCTCGTTCGTCGGGTCGACGCGGAGGTCGGCGTAGTAGAAGCCTCTCGAGACGATGCCGACGTCGCTCGAAACCTTGTTGAAGCTCTCTCCGCGATCGTCCGAGCGGAAGAGCGTCCCCTCTCTCGACTCCGCGAGGACATAGACGGTCTCCGGCCGCGAGGGTGCGACCTTCACGCCAATCCGGCCGAGGAGGCCGGGGAGCCCTTTCTCGAGCTTCTTCCAGTGCGTTCCCCCATCGATCGACTTGTAGAGGCCTCCCGACTCGCTTCCGCTCGTGATGGTCCACGGCTTTCTCTCGAAATGCCAGAATGCGGCGTAGAGGATGTTCGGGTTCTCGGGATCGATCTCGAGGTCGGCGACTCCGTGCCTCTCGTCGAGGTAGAGGACTTTCTCCCAGCTTCGCGCCGCCGTCGAGGCTCCGGAAGACGCCCCGCTCCGGGATTCGGACCGAAGGCATGTCCGAAGGCGCCGACGTAGACCCGCTCGGGGTTTCTCGGGTCGATCGACGACGCGAGAGATGTGCCGCGTGTCCGCGAGCCCGAGATGGCGGAAGCTCGCGCCGCCGTCCGTCGACTTGTAGACGCCGTTTCCGAAGGAAACGCTGTTGCGCAGGTTCGACTCTCCCGTCCCCACGTAGAGGACGTTCGGGTTCCCGGGCTCGAGGGCGAGGTCGCCGATCGACGAACCGTCTCCTCTTTGTCGAAGAGCGCCTTCCAGGTGATGCCGCCGTCCTCGGTCTTGAAGACGCCGCCCGACGCCGCGCCCACGTACACGATCCGCGGGTTTCCGGGCAACACCCTCGACGTCCGAGACCCGGCCGCCCATGATTGCGGGGCCGATGTTCCGAAACTCGAGCCTTCGAAGGGAGAAGGTTTTTCCTGCGCGGCCAGGCGGGCCGGCAAGAAGGAGTGCCGCGAGAAAGGCGGGATGTCTCATGGGCACGGGAGTCTACCCGATGGGCGCCCGCTTTGCAGCGGAGCGTGCGATGACGTTACGCTCTCCCGTTCATGAGATCGGGGCGAGTCGATGCCGCCGCCTGGGGCTACTACCTTCTCCTGAGCGTCGCCCTCACCTGGCCCCTTCTTCCGCGGATGTCGACGGCGCTGAGCTCGTCGCCCGACTCGCTCCTCAATGCCTGGGCCCTCGGCTGGAGCTTTCATATCCTGCCCCGGGATCCGCTTTCTCTCTTCGACGCCAATATCTTCTTTCCCCGGCCCGACACGCTCGCCTACTCCGAGCACCTCTTCGGCATCACTCTTCTGACGCTGGCCGGTATTCGCCGCGACGGGAAGTCTCCCGCTCACTTACAACGTCGCCCTCCTGTCGTCCTTCGTGCTCTCGGGAATCGGGATGTATCTCCTGGTCCGGGAGTTAACCGGAAGCCGCTGGGCGGCCCTCGTCTCCGGCACCATCTTCCTCGCGGCCCCCTACCGCTTCGGACACCTTCTGCAGTTGCAGCTCCTCACGCTCCAGTGGTTTCCGTTCGTGTTCTGGTGCGCGCTTCGATTCCTCCGCGAGGGCAAGCCGCGGCAGCTCGCGGGAATCGCCGTCTTCTCGCTCCTGCAAGTCCTGTCGTCCAACTACTACATGGTCTATCTCGCGCTCGCCGTCACCCTCTTCGCGCTCACGCTCGCGGTCTCGGGCCGTGAGCTTCTTGAACCGGCGGAAGCTTCTTCTTCTGACTCTAGGCGCCGCCGCCGTGGCGGCGTTCTCGCTTCCGTTTCTCCTCCCCTACGCGCGGAATCGCGAGCGCGGCTTCTATCGGCGCTACGAGGACGTGGTCCTCCACTCCGCATCGCTTCGCGACTACGTCTCCCCGTCGAGGTTCAACCGCCCTCCTTATGAAGGCTTGCTCTCGTCCCCGACCCCGCCGGAGAAAGCGCTTCTTCCCGGCTTCGCGGCCATCGGCCTCGCGCTGGTCGGCGTGGGCACGGGAAGGAGTCGGAATCGGTCGTTCTGGCTCTTCTGCATCGTCCTCACGGCGACGGCGGTCGTCCTTTCTCTCGGACCCGAGCTCCGCACGGCGTCAGGCGCCATCCCTCTGCCGTATCGCTTCTTCTATCGTCACGTTCCGGGCTTCGACAGCATTCGCGTTCCGGCAAGGATCGCTGTCCTCGCTCTCTTCGGGATCGCCGTCCTCGCGGGTCTCGGCACGGCCTCGCTCGTCGCGCGCTTCCGGAATCGGCTCGCGATTCCGATTCTCGCCCTTCTGCTCTTCGAATCTCGGACCTACTCGCTCGAGAGCGTTCTCCCCAAGGCTCCCGCACCTTCCGCTTCCGATCTCTGGCTCGCGGAGGCCGAGGCACGGGGTGCGGTCCTGGTTCTCCCCATTCACGAGGGCCGGGAGATCCTTCGCGAGTCGCTCCCGATGTATCAGTCGACCGCCCACTTTCTTCCTCTCGTGAACGGTTACAGCGGATGGTGGCCGAACGACTACTGGGAGCTCGTCGGCCGGCTCCGGCATTTTCCAACGGCGAGAAGCGTTCGCTTTCTCCTGGAGCGCGCGCCCGTGCGCTACATCGTCGTTCATTACGACCGGATTCCGGAGCCTCGAAGGCGCGAGCTCGAAACGGGAATGGAGCGCTATCGAGAATCGATGCCTCTGGTCTTCCGAAAGGGAGACGAAGCGGTCTACGAGGTCCGGGAGCCAGCCGATCCTTCATGAAGATTCTCTACCTCGCCGACATCCGGTTTCCCGATGGAGCGCGCGAACGGCATCCAGACCATCGAGACGGCGCACGCTCTCGCGCGCCGCGGCGTCGAAGTCGATCTCGTCGTTCGCCGAACGGATCGGCGGAGCGACGAGGAATGCCTCGCTTTCTTCGGGCTCACTCCGCACCCAGGGCTTCGCCTGCGGCCGCGTTTCGACGCCCTTCGGCAAATGGAGCTATCTGGCCGCGGCTCTTCTTCTCTTACTGCGCGCGCGCGGAAAGTGGGACTTTCTCTTCACCCGCGATCTGATCGTCGCCGACCTCGCGCTGCGCGTATCGACGCTTCCGGTGGTTTACGAAGCGCACACGGTTGCCGCGGTCTTCGCCGAGGAGCACGCCCGGTTGTACGCGGCGGACGGCGCCGCGTCGTCCGCGAAGCTCGAGCGACTCGACGCGCGCGAGCGACGGGTGGTCCGGGGCGCCGCGGGCGTTGTGGCGATCACCGGCGCTCTGCGGAAGGCCCTCGAAGATCGGCATGGAGCGGCCGCGTCCTCTTCGGTCGTTCCGGATGGGACGCGCCTTCCGGAGGGGCTGCCGCAACCGCGAACGCCGCAATCACCCAGGCGCGTCACCTACATCGGGCAGCTCTATCCGTGGAAGGGTGTCGATGTCCTGGTCGAGGCGATGCGACGAATCGAAGACGCGGAGCTCGTCATCGTCGGCGGACTTCCGCCGGAGCCCGACCTCGAGCGGTTGAAGGCGCCTCGCCACCCGGCTCTCCGTCGGCGACCGCGTCCGGTTTCGCGGATTCGTTCCGCCTCCCGGGCTCGACGCCGAGAGGGCGAGCGCGGACGCATTCGTGATTCCGCTCCTCGACTCGACGACGGCGAGGCTCTTCACCTCGCCCCTGAAGCTCTTCGAGGCCATGGCCTCGGGCCGGCCCGTTGTCGCCTCCGACCTTCCATCGATTCGCGAGATCCTGACGCACGAGGAGAACGCGCTTCTCGTGACGCCGGGAGATCCTGCGCGCTCTCGCAGGCGGCCATCGAGCGGCTGCTGCGGGAACCCGGCTCTTTCCGCCCGGCTCGCCGCCCGCGCTTTCGACGATGTGAAGGCTTATTCCTGGGATCGCCGCGCGCAGAGGCTCGAGGATCTCCTGCTCACACTTTCGGAATCTCCAGGATCCGGATCGTCGGCCCCATGATCTTTCCCGGCACGGGCGCGAACTCCTTCATCAGGCGGCAGGTCTCGAAGAGTCTCTTGTAGGCTTTCGACTGGCGGTGCTCCGGATTGAACCGCTGATAGACCGTCGAAGAAACGATGAGGTACTGGACTCCGGCCTCGCGGTAGTGCTCGACCGCCGTGTTGGTGACTCTCGACTCCATGGTGATCCGGTACCGTGTGCGATCCAGAACGGGCGTCTGCCGCTCGACTCCGAACGAGGTGTCGGGCGGGAAAGTTGGCTTCGATCCACGCGTTCGCGATAGATCCGGTGTCGGGAAGGTTCGAGAGGTGGTTCCGGAGGCGCGTCATGGAGAACGGGAACCAGAGAACGAGCACGAGGACCGCCGCGAGCGCGCCGCGCTCCGCCCAGGGAGTGAATGCTCCGAATCGCCGATGCAGGAGCGCGGAGACGAACGAGAGCGACTTCGGTCGATCCGTAAGCGGCCAGGATGGCATAGAACGGGTACACCGGGACCAGGTTTCCCGCGAAGATGATCTTCTGAGAGCTGTAGAAGCCGTAGTAGAGCACGGGATAGATAAGGAACGTGGCGATGCGCCGGTCGAGGCGATAGAGAGCGATGACGAGCCCGAGGAGGCTCGCGAGGAGCAGCCAGAGTCCGGCGCCGTAGCGGGCGGTATAGCTCGCGTGTCCGTACCAGTTGTCGACACCGGTCGCGCCTTCGAGCCCGAGGTAGCCGTAGTTGTAAAGTCCCGCACCCACGTGATCGAGAAAGCGCGCGAGGTCGGCGTACCAGTACGGAGCAGCCCGCGGTGAATCCCACGACCGTGCCGAGGATGCCGAGATAGAGGTCCGAGGTCTGGAACACGCGAAGGCCGTTTCGAAAGACGACCGCCGCGAGAAAGGGGAGGAGAACGAAGGCCGCGTTGTACTTCACGGCGACCGCAAGCCCGACCACCGCGCCCCCGGCGAAGGCGAGCCGGACGCCGCCGCGATCGAGGTAGATCAAAGTCGTCAGAACCGAAAGCGTGCAGAAGAGGACGAGGAGCGAATCCGGCTTGTTGTACTGCGATACCTCCACCACTCCGGGAGCGACCGCGAGAATCGCCGCGGAGATGAGACCGACGTTCGTCCCGAAGAGACGCCTTCCGAGAAAGAACGCCGCGAGGACCGCGAGCGTCCCCGGGATGACACCGGCGGCGACCCGGCCCCAGAGAAGGGCGTCCTCGACTTGAAGATCCTGGATGGAGCGCCACCTTCCGGAAGACGCCTGAGAGTAGTAGGCGACGAGGTAAGCCCCGACGTTCACGTACGGGCTGGATGCTCGGATGGTGCCACCATCGAGGATTCATATCCCCGCGTTTGATCATCACCAGGTACGAGTGAACATAGTCGTACTCGTCGGGTATGTAGCTCTGGGGAAGACCGCTTCCCGCGCCCGCGTATCGGAGCGAGAACGCGACCGGCGAGGATGAGAGTGAGGATCAGAGGTGTCCACGCGCGGCGGAAGAGCTCCGAGACCTCCTGCCGATCCCGGGGAAGGCCGAAGTGTCGCACGAAGAACCATAGACCCGTCACGGCGACGATCGAGACTCCCAGCGCCTTCCGCGAGACCGCGGGCTCCATGAACTGGAGGTAATAGGCGTTGGTGAGGATGGTCGCCGTCGAGAGCACGAGGAGGAAGAAACCCGTGAGGCGGGAGGCCCGTTCCGGAAGGCTGCCACGACGGAAGCCGGTCTCGATCCATCGGCCGCTATATTACGATACGTCGACCGACTCTCCCTCATGAAGCCGAAGCTCTCGAAACGCCTCACTCGATGGGCGCTTCTCCTCGCTCTCCTCGACCTTTCGGCAATCATCGTATCGGGCGGCGTTTCGCTCTTCGGTCCCGTCGAGCCGTCCGGGGTTCGCTCTGAGAATGGGACTGGTCGTCCTTCTCCTCGCGATCGACTACGGGAGCCGGGGCGCTCCGCGCTCTCCGTACCGCCACGCCTACGTAGCGCTTCTTCGTGGTCCTGGCATCGGTTCTCCACTTCCGCGGATATCGGCTTCGGGGCGACGGGCTCTGGTACTACTCCTTCGCGCAGTCGCTCGCCTTCGACCGCGACGTCAGCCTCGCGAATCAGTATGAGCGCCTCGGGATCGACGGCAACCGAGGATCGCAACCGGTGCGGGAAACGGGGCTCGCGAGGTTCACCTTCCCGGTGGGCGCTCCCATCCTCTGGGTTCCCTTCGTCGAGGCCGGCCATCTCGGCGTCGCGCTTCGCAACGCCTACGGTCTATCGACGCCCTTCGACGGATTCTCCGACCCCTACTTCCATGCCGTGGCCTTGGGAAACCTCCTCTACGGCTTTGTCGGCCTGCTCGTCCTCGATCGGCTTCTCCGAAGGTGGTTCCCTCCCTGGATATCGTTTCTCGCCGTCATCGGGGTCGGTCTCGGGAGCTTCCTCGCTTTCTATCTCACCTACCACGCCATCTACACGCACGCGCTCACGTTTCTTCTGATCGCTCTCTTCGTGGAACGTTCGATGAAAGAGGAGAAGACGCGTCGGGACTATGCGGTCCTGGGTCTCATCCTCGGGATTTCCGTTCTGGTTCGGTGGCAGAACGCGATCTTCGGACTCCTCCCGGCCCTCGACCTCGTGGCGCGGGCTCGCGAATGGCGCGCTTGCCTTCGCTCGGCGGCCGCGTTCGGTGCGGCTTTCTTCCTCGGTCTTCTCCCGCAGCTTCTGACCTGGAAGGCGATCTTCGGCCGCTTCTACATCGGCGTTCCGCTCGGCGCCGACTACGTGCGCTGGGACGACCCCTTTCTGACGGAGATCCTGTTCTCGTCGCGGCATGGGCTTTTTTCCTGGAGCCCGATTCTTCTCGTTTCCACTCTCGGACTGGTCGGGTTCGTGTGGGCGCACCCGCGGCGAGGGGCTCCTCTCGCGGCAGTCCTGCTCCTCGTCTGGTACGTGAACGCGACCGTGGCCGACTGGTGGGGCGGCGGCTCCTTCGGCGCCCGCCGCTTCGATTCCGCGCTTCCGATTCTGGCTCTCGGTCTCGCGACCGCGGTCTCGGCGGGCGTGGATCTCGTGCGTCGATTTCCGCGCGCCGTCGTCGGGCTCGCCGTCGCGGCCGCCGTCGCGGCGAACGCGCTGCTGATGGAGCAGTACCGGAAAGGCCGGATTCCGGTCGATGACACGATGTCCTGGCAAGCGGCGACCGAAGCGGGGCTCGAGGACGGATTCGACGCCTTCGGTTATCCGTTCTCGTTCCCGATGAACTGGATCTTCGCCGCGCGCCACGACCGGCCTTTCACCCAGTACGACATCCTGGTGGGGAAGTATCTCTTTCACCGCATGGGAGGCCTCGACGGACTCATCGATCTCGGACCGACGGATCCTCCCTTCGTCGGCAACGGCTGGAGCGGGCTTCGCGACTGGAAGGAGAGGCCGCGCGAAGTGCGCCTGGTGTCGGCGGAGGGCGCTTCCCTCTTCGTCCCGGTCTTCCGTCCCGAGCCTCTTCGGATCTTCATCGATTGCGCCGCCCCGGAAGGGTCCGAAGCGCCTTCGCCCGTCGAAGTCCGCCTCAACGGCTCGGCTCTCAAAGCGTTCCTTCCGACGGCGGAGATGACAGAGCAGGGAATGACCGCGGAAGCCGCGCTCTGGCGGAGGATCAACGTCCTCGAGATCGTTCCCGTCGGTTCCGCAGAAGGCCCCCTTCTCGCCGTGGATTGCTTTCGCTTCGAGCGCCTCGAGCCCTAACTCCCGGAAAAACGCAGATTGCGCCAGGGCGAAGCCTGGAGAAGGGGGAAGGCATGTAAGTAAATAGGACATGTTGGAAACCTTCTTGAGCGACCCAACAGGTGAAAGTCCTGTCCGGTAAGGGTAGCCACCGACCGGAACCGAGTGTTGCGTGGTTTGGGGGTGGCCCCGTCTGCGAAGCGTACACAGGGAGCATGCAGGCCAGGTGATTGAGCCTCGAAACTTTTATCAAAGCGGAGCCGACGTAGTTCTTTGCACGGAAGGCCACATCGCGCGTCCCGTAAGGGCGAGGTGCGAGCGGTCCGAAGACGTCGAGGGTCTCTCCTCCGGGGTCGGTGGAGAAGGGATCATCGTGAGAGGTCTTGCCTTGATAGAAGAGTGTTTTCGCACCCGGGGTCCAGCGGATACGGGACAAGGAGAGGGGGCAGCCTAAGAGGTAACGCCCGATGCGTTCGATGCCGATGGCGTCCGAAGGCCAAACGGTGGGAGTGGCATCGACGGAGAATCCGCTTTTTCGGAACGAAGCGAGAAGCTCGATGCGTTCTGTGGAGAGAAATCCATGTCCTTGGAGCAAGCGAAGGACTTTGTGAGCCCAGAGCTTTTCCGCGGTTCACGTCCGCCGCGCCGATCGACGGAGCCAGGCGGCTCGAGCAGACCATTCTCGACCGAAAGGACGTTCCTGTCTCGGGGACGCTCCTCTTCACCGAGGGTCACTTCGGAATGGTCTTCGCATGGGTGCATCCGGAGACTCGGGCCGAGGCCACGGGGGGACCTACCGCGTCGAAGGGGACCAGATTCATTTCTCGATTCCGTTCTGGCTGCAGCACGTGGATGGCTCGCCCTGGGTGATGGCCGAGACTTCCGAGGCCGGAAGCCATTTCGAGGTTGAGGGCGATGAACTGATGCTCCGCTTCGAGAACGAAGCGGTCCAGAGATTCACGAAAGCCCCGATGGCGACGAGCCCGCTCGACGGCGCCTGGAAGATGGTCCACTACGAAAGCGAAGCGGAAGACCGGAAACGCCGACGGGATCGCGCTCTTCGGCGCCGGGAGCTTCGTTCTCATTTACACCATGGCGACCGGCTCCGCGGCGCCCGATGCGAGGGCGCATGCGGGAGGATTCGAGATCGAGGGTGATACCCTGACGCTGAACGTCGAGTCCTCGATTCACTGCGTCGGAGGCTCGGGCAGAGTCGAGCTTACGCCCTCTCCTCCCGCGATCGGTTTCCGCCTCGAGTCGGGGGCGCTCGATCTCGATTTCGCCAGCGGCGCTCGAATGAAGTTCGACGACGCGGCCGGTAGGCAGTGATTCTATCCGTAGTACCGACGGAACTTCAGCCCGCTCCGGGGTGCGTCGCCGACGCCTCGGCCGCGCTTTGGATACCGCGAAGCATTCCCCGGAACACGATGCGATGCAGGGGGGCGACGGCGTACCAGTAGACGATGCCCGCGAGACCCCGCGGCTTGAAGAGGGCTCTCTGCTCGAGGCGGCTTCCCGCGGGCTCCGGCTTCACGTCGAAGTGGAGCACAGCCTCTCCAGGGAGATTCATCTCGGCGCGAAGAGTGAGCGCCCTATTGGACTCGATTCCCGACACGCGCCAGAAATCGACCGCGTCTCCGTACGCGAGCTCCTTCGGATGTCGGCGGCCGCGCCTGAGGCCCGGCCCTCCCGCTAAACGATCCACCAGCCCCCGAAGCCACCAGAGCCAGTCCGCGGCGAAGTAACCGTGGTCACCGCCGATCTCGAGGAGGGTTCGGAACACCGCCTCGGGCGAAGCTCGGACGGTGATCGACCGCTCGTCGGAAAAGGACGTGCCCCCCGCCCAATCCGGATCCCCGGGAATGACCCCGGCGTCCGACCACGCCGTCTCGATCTCGTTCTCGGTGAGCGAGGAGACCGCCGCTTCGACCGCCTCCCGCACCGTCTGGAATCGGTGGCCGGTGAGCCGTGCGATGGAGTCGTCCCGGCAGACGACGCGGTTACGGAGTCCTTCGGCGAGGGGCCTGGCGATTCGGTGGCTCACCGGTGTCACGAGATGGATCCAGAGGGAGCTCAGCTTCGGAGTCAGAACTGGAACCGGAACGATGAGTCGCCGCCGAAGTCCGAGAACCTCGGCCACGGTCTGGAGGATCTCTCGGTACGTCATGGTGTCGGCGCCGCCGACGTCGAAGGTGCGACCGGAAGTCCCCGGAAGCTCGAGGACGCGCACGAGAACATGGAGCATATCGCTCACGGAGACCGGCTGGCATTTGGTGTGCACCCACCTCGGAGTCACCATGATCGGAAGCCTCTCTACGAGGTAGCGCAGGATCTCGAACGAAGCCGAGCCGGCGCCGATGATCATCGCGGCACGGAGCACGGTGACCGAAACCGTTGTCGACTGGAGGGCGCTTTCCACCTCCTGGCGCGACGACAAATGCTCGCTCAGATCCGCGCCCGTTTCTCCGAGGCCCCCGAGGTAGATGATGCGGGAGATCCCCGCGCTCTCCGCCGCGCGAGCGAACGTGAGGGCGAGCGCCCGGTCGACCTCGCCGTACTCCTTCCCCGCCGAAATCATGGAGTGAACGAGGTAATACGCGAACGTGCAGCCCTTCATTCCCCGTTCCAGCACGTCCCGCCGGGCAACGTCGCCTTCGATCAGCTCGACGCCGGGACGGTTGACCCAGGGGCGAGCGCGGAGCTTTTCGATCTCGCGGGTGAGGCAGACGATATCGTACCCCGCGTCGAGCAGGCGAGGGGCGAGCCGTCCGCCGACGTATCCCGTGGCGCCTGTAAGAAACACTCTCCGTTTCGGAGTCATTGGTTTTCACGCTGGAGGAGCGACTCGAGCGTCGCGCGGAGGCTTTGATAGTCGGGAAGGTACCGGGCCCCGACCGCCTCGAGGACGCTCCGGTAACTGGATGCGCCCCGTCCGCCGACGAGGATCGTGGTCTCGGGCCCGACGAGCTGAGAGAGCCTCTGGAGCTCTATCCGGACGTGCGGATCGTCGGTGGGGTGAACGACACTCAGGGCCACGGCGCGGGCTCCTTTCTGTCTCACGGCGGCCGCGATCTCGTCCGCGGGAAGGCTCGGCCCGAGGTAGGTCACTCGCCATCCTTCCGACGCCGCTGTGGCGGCGGCCAGAAGCGCGCCGATCTCGTGGAGCTGCCCCGAAGGTGTGGTGACGACGATCTCGGGGGCGGTGGTAGAGACGTGGAAGGCGCCGTTGAGGCTCCCGGTGAAGGAGCGGACCACTGCGGATGCGAGGTGTTCGTGCGCGATCCGCAGCGACCCGTCACGCCAGGCATCGCCGACCCGGTGCATCAAGGGGACGATGACCTGCTCCATCAGCGCCGGTCGGCTCAGAGAGACGGATGCCTCATCGAGCGCCCGTTGGAGCGCGGCGGTATCGAGCCGCCCGGCCGCGTCGATGCAGTTGGCCAGCAGCTGAGCCCCGTCGGAAAGAGCTCCCGGGCGTGGCTCCTCGGGAGTCGGCCGGGGTGGACGGACGCTCGCGGCAGCGCTCTCGTCCTCCTCGACGAGACGTTTCAGCTCGGGCGTCGGGAGTTTCGCAATCTGCCCGATACTCCTCCCGGCGAGGGTCGCCCGCCGCAAAAGGCTGAGTCGCTCCAGGTCTTCCGTCGAGTAGACCCGACGCTGCGTAGGCGTTCGCTTCGGCTCTATGGCCCCGTAGCGCTTCTCCCAGGCGCGGATCACGTGGGCACTCAGTCCGGTGCGCCGGGCCACTACTCGAATGGGATGCCATTCCGTCATTTGGCTACCCAGTATCGAACATTTGATAATTTTTTGTCAATCAAGACCGGATGATATGTTTTAGACACATATTGTACAGAATAGCACCCGGAGGCTACAATTTCCCGGAGATGCGCCGAAGAGCACCGAAATGAGAGCCTCGCGGGACGCGTTGTACGAATGGCACGTCCGCCCCGGAGCCTTCGAGCGACCACTCCACCCTGCGAGGACGTGCGCGTCCTCGAGCGCCGCGGCGAACCGAGTGAGCCCGGCTCGCGGGTGCTCCTCCCCGTTCCCTTGGGCTCGTTGAGGCCATTGAGGCAAAGATGGGTCGCCGAGCACCAGGACGTCGATCCGGGCAGGATGTTTCAAGACGTTCAAATCGAGGGTCCCTTCGCTCGCTGGGAGCACACCCATCGCTTCCGCGGGAACGGGTCGGGGAGCGTCCTCGGAAGGAGCGCGAGCCGGTGAAGACCGCCCTCTGGTGGATCCGTCGCGACGTTCGGCTCGAGCACAACGTCGCGCTCGCCGCCGCCCTCGAGAGCGCGGACCGCGTCCTTCCGGTCTTCGTTCTCGACCCGGCGCTCCTCGCCTCACCCTACGTGTCGGAGAAGCGCCTGGCGTTTCTTCTCGGAGGGCTACGAGAGCTCGACGATTCTCTCCGCGAGCGCGGAAGCCGTCTCGTCGTCCGCCGGGGGCCGCCACAGCGCGAGCTTTCCCGGCTCCTTCGTGAGACGAAGGCGGAGGCCATCTATTGCGAGCAAGATGTTTCTCCTTACGCGCGGAGCCGCGACCGAAGCTTGAAGGATTCACTCCCCCTGAAAGGCGTCTGGGGGCTCTCCTATCTTTCTCCCCGGGAAGCGCTGAAGCCCGACGGCTCCCCCTACACCCAGTTCACCGCCTACAGCCGCGCCTGGCGGCGAGACGCCGCGGAGCACTCGCCCTCGATTCGGAAAGCGCCCCCGAAGCTCACCGACGTGAGTGACGTCGAAAGCGATCCCTTGCCCCCGGCGAAATCCATCGACCCTATCCTTTTCCCTCCGGGAGAAAAAGAGGCTAAACGCCGCCTCTCCCACTTCCTCCGGGGACCGATCCACTCTTACGCCGACGACCGGAATCGTCTCGACCTCGAGGGGACGTCGAAGCTCTCGCCTTATCTCCGGTTCGGGATGATCTCCGCCCAGCGGGCCGTGACCGCCGCCTTCGACGCGATCGAAAAAGCCTCGGGGAAGAGTGCGAAGAAAGGGGCGGAGACGTGGCTCAGTGAGCTCATCTGGCGCGAGTTCTACATCTCCGTTCTCTACCACTTTCCCGAAGCGCGAAAGGAGAGCTTCCGCGCCGAGGGGCGCTTGCTGCGCTGGCGCGACGACGAGGACTCGTTCGCCGCCTGGTGCGCGGGAGAAACCGGCTATCACGCCGTCGACGCTGGCATGCGGGAGCTGTCCCACACCGGGTTCATGCACAACCGGGCCCGTATGATCACCGCCTCCTTTCTCACGAAGCACCTGCTCATCGACTGGCGGCGGGGCGAACGGTGGTTCATGCAACAACTCGTCGACGGCGATCCCGCCGCCAACAACGGTGGCTGGCAATGGACGGCGGGAACGGGAACCGACGCCGCCCCCTATTTCCGGGTCTTCAATCCCGTGCTCCAGGGGAAAAGGTTCGATCCGGAGGGCCGTTACGTGAAACGCTGGCTGCCGGAGCTCGAGGACCGCCCGAAGGATCTCGTGCACGAGCCCATACGACCGATCGTGAGCCACATCGAAGCGCGGATTCGGGCGCTCGGCGCTTTCAAACAAGCGCAGCAGCGGGCGCGGGCGAAGAAGTGAGGAGAGGAGACTATCTGGACGTCGATCGTGCGATCTTTCGGGATAGCAGGGGAAGGGCGATGAGGGCTCCGGCCCAGACGGCGGCGAGGCTCGAGAGGGCGGGAATCGCGTCCAGGATCTCGATGGCTCCGAGCCTCGACCCGGCGACGTAGGCAAGTGGTCCTGCTGCGGCGGCGAGGAGCAAGCCCAGTAGCCATCTCCGCTCGAGCCAGCGAAGGGAGTGTCGAAGGGTCATCGCAAAGTTGGCCCACATCGCGGTAATCCACGGAGGGCAGAGCCAGGATGGAACCGGATCGGAGCGATACGATACGAGTCCGGCTAGACTCAGGGCGGACTCGGCGACGGTTCCGAGGGCGGCGCTCGCGAGGATGAGAATCGCCTCCCGCTTCGTTCCGAACCAGCGCAGGTGGATCGCGATGGCAATCCCGACGACGACGGGTCCGGCGAAGGCGTGACCGTGAGCCGCGCCCAGGACCGACGCGAACCAGCCGATTTGAAAGAGCGCGAGATTGGCGAGAGTCTTCACGACGTCCCGGAGCTCGGGCGCCAGTCGGGCTTCACGAACAACATCTGCACGTCCCCGAGGTAGCGCTCGGCGAAACCGCCCTCACAGTAGCTGAGATAGAAGTCCCACATGCGCACGAACCGCTCGGAGAAGCCGAGTCGCCGCACCGCTTCGAGATTCGCCCGGAACGCGTCCCGCCATCTGCGGAGCGTCAGCGCGTAGTGCCAGGAGATGTCGTCGAGCTCGAATAGACGCAAGTCGCTCGCCCGGGTCACCGAGGCGACGAGAGCGGTCACCGAAGGAATGCAGGCGCCGGGAAAAACGTAGCGCTTGATGAAGTCGACGTCTTTCCGGTGCCGCTCGTAGTCCTGGTCGGCGATGGTGATCGTCTGTAGCAGCATCTTGCCCTGGGGACGCAAGAGCTCGTCGCATTTGGCGAAAAAGGTATCGAAGTGCCGGTGTCCCACCGCCTCGATCATCTCGATCGAAACGAGCTTGTCGTAGGCGCCCCCGAGATCGCGGTAGTCCTTCATGAGGACCTCGACCCTTCGGGAAAGGCCCGCTTCCCGAATTCGCCGGCGAGAAAGCTCGTATTGCTCCCGGGAGATGGTCGTCGTGGTCACCCTGCAGCCATAGTGACGGGCGGCGTGGATCGCCAAGCCGCCCCAACCCGTCCCGATCTCGACGAGGTGATCGGAAGGCGAGAGCTCGAGCTTTCCGCAGATCCGCTCGAACTTCGCCTCGGAGGCCTCCCGCATGGAAGCCTCCTCGTGCTCGAAGATGCCGCAGGAGTAGGCGAGCGTCTCGTCGAGGAAGAGGCGATAAAAATCGTTACCGACATCGTAATGGGCGGCGATGTTCCGCCGGCTTCCCTCGCGAGTGTTCCTTCTCGAGTGGTGATAGAGCGCTCTCACCGGACGGGCGAGCTTCGCCAGGCCTCCCTCGAGACCGTAGTGGGCGTCGTGGCTCACGGCGAAGAGTTGGACGAGCGCCGGTAGATCGTCGCAGGACCACAGGCCGTCCATGTAAGCCTCGGCCGCTCCGATCGTGCCCCCGAGGAGAATGGCTCGGTACGCGCCCGGCTCCCGCACCGAGATCGTCACCGACGGCGCTTCGTGGGGAGGGCCGAAATCGTAGACGGCGTCGCTTTCGATCAAGCGAACGCGGCCCCGGCGAAGAAGACGGAGAGAACGATGGACGACGCCGCGAGCGAGCCGGTCGACGAAGCCGCCCTCAGCGGTCGCCGCCTTCAACCCGCCCTCGGGAACGGCGAGAGTGTCTTTCATCGGGGTAGGACCTCCCTCCGCGGCCGCTCCGATTGCGGATGGGGGTAGTAAGGGGCCTTCTTCCACCAGAGCTTGAAAGCCTGCCAGTAGATGCGGGAGACGACCTGGAGCGTCATCCAGGGATAGGTGACGAGCCTCCGGTTCAAGGAAAGCGTCGTGAGCGCGTTCCGCTCCATCCGCAGGGTGGCGTCGAAAACCCGCCGCTCGTCGCTGTAGTTCTCCATGTGCACCGCGAGCCTCTTGCCGGGAACGGAGAAGCGCCAGCGGTAACGCATGTCCATCGGCATGAAGGGAGAGACATGGAACTCCTTGTCGAGCCGATATCGTCGAACGCTTCCCGAGACGTTTTTCTCGCCTCCGGTGAGAACGTAGCAGTGCTGCTCACCCCAGGGAGTGTTGTTGATCTCGGCCACGATGGTGGAAAGGGTGCGTCCGTCTTCCTCGTAGGCGTAGTAAAAGCTCACGGGGTTGAACCGATACCCGAAGTAGGCGAGATGAGTGAGGAGACGGATCGGTCCACGGAGCTCGATACCAGACCGCTCCGCCACCAGCCTTCGAACCGAGCGATCGAGCGGCTCGTCCCGCGCCCCCAGGTGGTCGGAGCGCCGAAAGCGCGCTATGGCGGGTTTCTCCGCCGACCAGAGCCAACGATTTCCGAAGATCTCCGGGAGCTCCTCGAGATCCAGGTAGAGCATGAAGAGGGGGTAGCGGAATCGGTTCTCCGCCCCCTCGAACCGCCGGTGACGAAGCCACCCCTCGTAGATGCAGCTTTCCATCAGAGAGCGACTCCGAAAGGCGCCACGGCTTCGAGCGCGCTCTTCACCCCGTCCTCGTGAAAACCATAACCCCAGTACGCCCCGCAATAGGACGTGCGATTGCGGCCGCTCACCTCGGAGACGCGCGAGTGCGCGTCGAGGGCGGCGCGCGTATAGATCGGATGGTGAAACTCGACGCGCTCCAGGATTCGATCGGGACGTATGGATTCGGTCTGGTTGAGGCTCACGCAAAAGTCGGGCGAATCGCCGAGGCTTTGGAGCCGGTTGGAGTAGTAGGTCACTCGAGGACGCGACGCCGGAGCCTCGGGAACGACGTAGTTCCAGCTTGCCCATGCCCGGCGGTTTCGCGGGAGAAGGCTCCGATCGGTGTGGAGCACGGTGTCGTTCGCCTGATAACGGATTTTTCCCAGAAGCTCTCTTTCGGACTCGGTAGGGTCCTTCAGCATCGCGAGAGCCTGATCGCTGTGGGCCGCAATCACGACGTGGTCGAACGATGCGGTGCCCTCCTCGGTTGCGACGGTGACCCGGTCGGGATGCCGCCGGATCTCCCGCACCGGGGTTCCGAGTCGGATCCGATCGGCGAGAGGGAGGACGATACGCCGCAGGTAGCTCTGAGAGCCCCCTCGGATCGTGCGCCAGCGAAGGCCGTCCTTCGAATCCAGGAACCCGTGGTTTGCGAAGAAGCGGACGAGCAAGCTCGCCGGAAATAAACGCATGTTCTCGGGTGCTGCCGACCAGACTGCCGAGCCCATGGGAACGAGGTACTCCTCCCAGAAGCGTCGTGAGTACCGGCCCGCTCTTACGTACTCCTCGAGCGTCGGCCCGGGGCCGTTTCCGTTCTTCAGAAGCTCGCGGCTTCGGCGGTTGAACCGGACGATGTCGCGAAGCATGAGATGGAACGAGGGCGAGACGAGGTTTCGTCTCTGGGCGAAGAGAGTATCGAGTGAGGTCGACCGGTACTCGAGCCCGGTAGCCTCCGAGCGGACGGAAAAGCTCATCTCGCTCGGCTGGGAGTCCACTCCGAGCTCCTCGAAGAAGCCGCACGAAGTTGGGATAGTTCCGCTCGTTGAACACGATGAATCCCACGTCGACGGGGACCGGGCCGTTCTCGGCCTCGACGGGAACGGTGTAGGTATGTCCGCCCAGCCGCTTCGACGCCTCGAAGAGGGTCACCTCGTGGATCCTGGACAGGAGATAAGCGGCGGTGAGGCCGGAGAATCCCTCCCCCGACGATCGCGATCTTCAATTAGGAGGTTCCTTCCTGCGACAACTCGTCCTAGATACGTTCACCCGACGGCCCTCCATGGAGCATTGGCGACCCATAATCTAGACAGACTGCCTTGACAAAGTCAATTATATAATAACTTAGACTTTAAATGGATTTCTTATTATTACTCAGATGCTGGCGATTTTACTGGACGCGTGGGCCCTCTTAGCGCTCGTTTTCTTGGTGCTGTGGCTCGTCGAGCTCCGGCACAACGACGCGAGCCTCGTCGACGCCGGATGGGCGGCGAGCCTCGGGGGCATCGCTCTCTTCTACGCGCTTCGAGGGCCGGGGCTCCCCGAGCGCCGCATTTGGATGGGTGTCCTCGTCGGCGCCTGGGCGTTTCGCCTTGCCGCCTACATCGTTCTCCGTCATCGCGGCGCGTGCGAAGACGGCCGCTACCAGGAGATCCGGGCGAACTGGAAGGAGCGCGCCCACCGGTTCTTTTTTTTCTTCTACCAGGCCCAGGGCGCCCTCGTCGTCCTGCTATCGCTCCCGTTTCTCCTCATCGCGTTCGACGAGAGCCCCGCGATCCACGCCCTCGAGATCGCGGGCTTCGCCCTTGCCGGGCTTGCCCTCGTTCTCGAGAGCGTCGCCGATCGCGAGCTCGCCCGGCATCGCCGCGATCCCGCCATGAAAGGAAAGACCTGTCGCAAGGGTCTCTGGCGCTACTCGCGGCACCCGAACTATTTTTTCGAGTGGCTCATATGGGTCGGCTACGCGGTAGCGGCCCTCGGCGCGCCCTACGGTTGGATGGCACTCGCGAGCCCGCTCTTCATGCTTTTTCTCATCCTGCGGGTGACGGGCATCCCTCCGACGGAGGAGAGGGCGCTTCGAAGCCGGGGCGACGACTACCGCAGCTATCAGCAAACGACGAGCGCGTTCGTGCCCTGGTTTCCCCGGAAAGAGGCTTCCTCGTGATCTGGCAGAGCGCGTTCCGGCTCCTCGACTCCGGTGTCGTACCCGACGCCTTCATCCGGATGGGGATCCGCAGGATCCTCCGAAATCGGCTGACGGAGCAGGAGCGCGGCGGCGTCGAAGGGCAAGAGGAGCGCTTTCGAGAAGTCCTCCGGGCGCTTCGCGAGAGCGCTATCGCCGTCGAGACAGAAAAGGCGAACGAGCAGCACTACGAAGTCCCGCCCGAGTTCTTCCAGCTCGTTCTGGGAAAGCGCCTCAAGTACAGCTCCGGTTACTGGCCCGAGGGGCCCGGGGGAATCGACGGGCTCGACGAAGCGGAAGAGGCGATGCTGCGCATGTATTCCGAGCGGGCCCGGATAGATGACGGGATGGAGAATCCTCGACCTCGGATGCGGCTGGGGGTCTCTCGCTGTCGCTCGCCGAGAGGTATCCCCGGAGTCCCATCCTCGCCGTTTCGAACTCCGCTCCCCAGAGGCGATTCATCGAGGCCCGCGCCCTCGAGCGTGGGCTCGAGAACCTCGACGTCGTCACCGCGGACGTGAACCTCTTCGAGACCGATCGGCGCTTCGACCGCGTGCTTTCGATCGAGATGTTCGAGCACATGCGAAACTATTCCCAGCTTCTCCGGAAGATCTCGAGCTGGCTCCGGCCCGAGGGCAAGCTCTTCGTGCACATCTTCACCCACGAGCGGTTCGCCTACCCGTTCGCGACCGATGGGGCCGACGACTGGATGGGGCGTCACTTTTTCACCGGGGGGACGATGCCGTCCCACGACTTGCTGCTTCACTTTCAGGACGACGTGCGGCTCCTATCGGACTGGACCCTTTCGGGAGCGCACTATCAGAAGACCGCCGAGGCGTGGCTCGGGAACCTGGACCGCCACCGGGAGAAGGTGCTCG
The DNA here is from genome assembly GCA_963820855.1 of uncultured Acidobacteriota bacterium. Lineage (GTDB taxonomy): Bacteria > Acidobacteriota > Vicinamibacteria > Marinacidobacterales > SMYC01 > DAISKN01. The sequence continues at coordinate 63,988 of CAWGBY010000020.1, read as the reverse complement.
CCATCTTCGAATCGGGCTACGGACGTGGGGAAGCGAAGCGCTGGCTCGTGCGCTGGCGGGTCTTCTTCATGGCCTGCTCGGAGCTCTGGGGTTATCGACAGGGAAACGAGTGGACCGTCTCTCACTATCTCTTCGAGCCTCGCCGCGCGGCGAGGGGCCTGGCCGAGCCCGTCACGCGGACCGCTGCGATGGAAGAATCGAGCGCGCGTTATTAGGAATGTCGCGCGTGCTCATCGCCGGCTTCGGCCATTTCGGAAGCCATCTGTCTTCTCCCTCGCGCCACCCCGCTTCGCGGGTGGGAACGGTCGGGCGTCGGGACGGGGGAACAAGCGGTGCTCCAACCGAAGGCTTCTCGAGACGGGTTTCCGGCTTCGCTACCCGAGCTTCCGCGAAGGCTTTCGATCTTTGATGGAGAAATCATGATGCTGACCTTATCGATAGTGATGCTGATGGCGAAGACGGTCGAGGTCAAGACGGTTCCCCACGTGGACCTCGAGCGTTACCAGGGAACGTGGTACGAGGTTGCCCGCCTCCCCAATCGCTTTCAGAGCGATTGCGCCGGCTCCACGGCGGAGTACGAGCTGCGGGACGATGGAAAGGTCTCGGTCCTGAACACGTGCTACACCAAGGACGGCGAGGTGCGCACCATCCGGGGGAGCGCCAGGCCCGTCGACGAGACGAACGCGCGGCTCATCGTCCGCTTCGACGGTCTCTTCTTTAAGCTCTTCTCCTGGCTCATCAAAGCCAACTACTGGATCCTCGAGCTCGACCCGGACTATCGCTACGTTGTCGTGGGATCTCCGGACCGAAAGTACCTCTGGATGCTCTCCCGTGAGCCGGAGATGGAGGAGTCTCTGTACCGGGATCTCACGACCCTCGTCCAAGCCCAAGGGTTCGAAGTCGAGAAAATCCTGCGAACGAAGGCGCCGCGCTGAGAAGCGAAAAGAATCGTTCCCATTAGAATTCGCGGGTGACGAACAAAACGAAGCTCGAAACCGAGTCCCGTTCCACCGTAGGACTCTGACGAATGCCGTCGCCGAGGGAGGTACGGTTCAGCAATGAGAAAATGGACCACCGGTGGGTGGGGCGATAGATTGCCGATACCCCGAGGTCCCAGCTCAACGCTCCCACACCCGAGTAGGCGGGCCTCAGGCTCGTCGCTTCCTCCGGCCGCACGCCGTAGTAATAGTCGATCCGCCGCCCCGTCTCCCACCTCGGTCCAAATCCCACGAGAACGAGAAGTTTTTTCCCGAGAGGAGCGCCGGTGATTGCCTGCGCGCTCACCTCTTGTCCGTTGCTCCTCCCGAGAACGTCGGTCGAAGCGGCGGCGCGGAACCCGATCGGCCGGCCACGGTAGAGAACCTCGACGCCCCCGTCCATCGATTTCTGCCGAGCTTCCATCCCCTCGAGAAACGGGCTGTCTTCCGGCTCGAGGCCCTGGAAACGCGCCTGGGCGAACGCGCTCACGCTCCACTGGGGAGCGGAGAGGAGCTCGTAGCCTCCTCGAATACCCTGGACGAACCAGCGCTTGTACTGGATCTGCACGACGGGGATGGGAAACGTCTGGGGTTTCGCGTCGACGTAGGGTCTCGGGCTCGCGACGAAGCCGGCCCCGACACCCCAGCGGAGCTTCGAAGGCTGTTCCGGGGCCTCCTGTGCCGACGACGAGCCGGAGACGAGCAACGCGGACACGATCCAGGCGGCGTTTTTCATATATCGCTCCTCAAAGCTTTCCCCTTCCCTTCCCGGAATCCGTGATCTCGACTAGCTCGGAAGGGTAGGGCTCGAAGAACACCTGCTTCTCTAGATAGGGCTCGTCGAAACGCGCGAGCCACGACCAAACGACGGAGGAGGCGGCACTCAAAGGATGCTTGCCTTGCCGGTAGCTCTCGAGCAGTTCGAGAAAGTGCGATTTCTCCCGGGCGGTCAATCCGGGGGAGAAATAACCGAGCGCGTGCATCAACACGTTGACGTTCGAGGGGTAGCGCGCCGGACGCGTCAGAGCTTCTGCGAAGAGCGATTCGTAGCGCGCCCATAGCTCTTCGATCGGGAGCCTCTCGTGGTTGGCGACGACCTTGCCGAGGAGCCGGAGGTGTTTCTGGCTGTAGGCCATGAGCAGCAGCTTGTGATCGGAGTGGAACTCGACGAGGTGTCGCATCGCACCGCTTTTCTTCGCGCCGCGAAACCGGGCGAGCGCGAAGAGCTTGGCGAGAAAGTGCTCGCGGATGCGGAAGTTCTGGAGCCGACCTTCGTCCTCGATGGCGGCCTTCGGAAACTTCTCGAGCACGGCTCGAGCGAAAAGGCCGGGAACGAGCCCGAGAGGGGTGACGCCCTCGCGGTCGGGATAGATTTTCGCGTCGCGCACGGCGCACGTGGGAGAGTGGTTCTTGAGAATAAAGCCGTCGACTTCTCCTAGATCGCCGAGAAACCTCGCCGCGAAACGCACCATGGGCTCGGTGAAGTCGTTCTTCGTCTCCCCTTGAACCAGGCGCGCTTCGTCGCCCCGGGCGACGAGCCGAACCGGAGGTCTCGGTGTTCCCATTCCGATGTCCGCTTCGGGACAGACTTGCTTGTAAACTACGAACGGCGCCAGCTTCGAAACGAACTTGTCATCGAGACGCGCTCCGTTATAGCGGCAAGCGTCGAATCCGAGGCAGCGGCTGACGACGACGACGGGCTTCATGAATCCGAGCTCTCCAAATGCGAATGGCCGGGCGGTCGACCACCCGGCCCGCTTCGCGCGACGTCAGTTCATGGTGGGAAGAATCACAGTGTCAATCACGTGAATGACGCCGTTCGAAGTCTCGATATCGGCTTTCACCACTTTCGCCCCGTTGATTCGAACGCCGTCCTTGGCGTTGATCTGGACGCTCTGGCCCTGGACGGTCTTGGCGGAGGTGAGCTTCACGACGTCCGACGACATAACCTTCCCCGGAACCACGTGGTAGGTGAGGATCGAGGCGAGCTTCGCCTTGTCCTTCAGAAGCCCATCGAGCGTTCCCGCGGGGAGCTTCGCGAAAGCTTCGTCCGTGGGAGCGAAGACCGTGAACGGGCCCTTGCCCTGCAGCGTCTCGACCAGACCCGCGGTCTGGAGCGCCTTGACAAGCGTCGTGAACGAGCCGGCAGCGATCGCAGTGTCGACGATGTCTTTCTTGGCCGTATCCTCGGCGACGAGGGGCATTGCCGTAAGGGCCAGGATGGCCGCAAGCGAGATAAGTGTTGATTTCATTGTGTTTCTTCCCTTTCGTTCGATCAGCTCGTGATTGAGCTGCTCTCAAGATGCGAGGGAAGTATAGCGCGTCGACATATAATTATACAGTATTTATTTAAATATTATATTAGACAGATACGCCCGAGGTCCTTTTGGTGGCGGAAGGTCCTCGCCCTGGAGGAATAGGCCCCGAAGTAGTGTGCTCCGTGGATTCGAGGCTCTGGGATCTGGGTGACGACGCGGGCGATGAACTCGAAGACGTCGAGGGTCTCTCGGCACTGGACACCTGGTTCGAACAGGTGGTGAAACCGCGGATGAGGGGGCGTGCGTTCATGGTGCGCGTTGCCGACGACGCGGTACTGGTCTTCGAGAGGGAGGATGACCCGAAGCGAGTGATGCAGGTACTGCCGAAGAGATTCTGAGAGTACGGACTGACGCTGCACCCGGAAAAGACCCGGCTGGTGGACTCTCGCCGGCCGAGTGGAAACCCTGGCTCTGCGGCGAGTGACTGCTTCGACATGCTCGGCTTTACCCACCTTTGGGGCAAGTCTCGCAAGGGAAAATGGGTGGTCACCCGAAAGACTGCCAAGAACCGTCTCAGTCGAGCGGTCAAACGCATCGGACGCTGGTGCCAGGAACATCGACACCAGAAGGTGCCTGACCAACAGATGGAGTTCAACCGGAAGCTGCGCGGTCACTACAGCTACTATGGAGTGACCGGCAACTTCCGATCGCTCGCACTCTTTCGACGGGCGGTTCACCCCCGAGCCATACGCTATAGTTGACGGGAATGAGACTCTCGCGGCTTTCCGGCAAATCCGAGCGAACGAGGGGCTCGTCCCGTCGACCGCCCGAGACGAACGGAAAGCCAAAGCCGTCCTTCGCGGTGGTCTTGCGGGAAGCGCGGGAGGTGGTGTGGGCGCGGCGCTATCGCCTCGCGATCGGCTTCCTCCTCATGGGTGTCGGACGGATCGCCGGGCTCGTTCTCCCCGCCTCCTCGAAGTACCTCATCGATGAAGTGATCGGCAAGAGCCGCGGAGAGCTTCTCGTGCCCCTCGCCGCCGCCGCCGGTCTCGCCAGCGTCCTCCAGGCTACGACGTCGTTCGCGCTCTCGCAGATCCTGGGAGTCACCGCGCAGCGCGCCATCACCGACATGCGGCGGGAGCTGAACCGGCACATCCTGAGACTTCCGATTTCCTATTTCGATTCGGTCAAGAGCGGCGAGCTCATCTCGCGGGTCATGTCCGACGCCGAAGGAATCCGGAACCTGGTGGGGAGCGGCCTGGTGCAGCTCGCGGGCGGCATCCTCACCGCGACGGCGGCGCTCAGCGTGCTCTTCTACCTGAACTGGCAGCTCACGGCGCTCACCCTGGTGGTTCTCTCGCTCTTCGGCGGGGTGATGGCCTTCGCCTTCGTGAAGCTCCGCCCGATCTTCCGCGAGCGCTGGGAGCTGAACGCGAGAACCACCGGCCGTCTCGGGGAGGCGCTCGGCGGAATTCGCATCGTCAAGGCGTACACCGCCGAGAAGCGCGAGGAGCGAACCTTCACCGAGAACGTCCACGAGCTCTTCCGCAACGTCGCGAAGTCGGTGACCGCGATCTCCGGAATCTCCTCTTTTTCGACGCTGATCATGGGGGCGGTCGGGGTGCTGATGATCCTCGTCGGCGGGCGAGCCATCCTGGCGGGCCAGATGACGCTCGGCGATTTCGTCATGTACATCTTCTTCACCGGTCTCGTCGCCGCTCCGCTGGTGCAGATCTCCTCCATCGCCACGCAGCTCAGCGAGGCGTTCGCCGGTCTCGACCGCATCCGCGAGATCCGGAGCCTCGCGACCGAAGACGATCACGATCGCGAGAAAGCGCCTCTCGGCGCTCTTCACGGGGAGCTGCGATTCGAGAACGTGGGTTTCGAGTACCGTGAAGGCCTTCCGGTCTTGAAGGACGTTTCGTTCGTGGCGCCCGCCGGGACGTCGACCGCGCTGGTCGGCTCGAGCGGATCGGGAAAGAGCACGCTCATCAGCCTCGTTCTGACCTTCAACCGCCCGAAGACCGGGCGCATCTCGATCGACGGCCGCGACCTCTCTACCGTGCCGCTCCGGGACTACCGCGAGCAGATCGGCGTCGTCCTCCAGGACAATTTCCTTTTCGATGGAACGGTGCGCGAGAACATCTCCTACTCTCGCCCGTCGGCGACGCTCGAGGAGATCCGCGAAGTGAGCCGCATCGCGCACTGCGACGAGTTCGTGGAGGCGTTTCCCGAAGGCTACGACACCATCGTCGGCGAGAGGGGAGTGAAGCTCTCCGGCGGCCAGCGCCAGCGGATCGCCATCGCGCGCGCCATCCTCGCGAACCCGCGCATCCTGGTCCTGGACGAGGCGACGTCGAGTCTCGACAGCGAAAGCGAAGCGATGATCCAGGACGGTCTTCGCTCGCTTCGGGCGGGCCGAACCACCTTCGTCATCGCCCATCGGCTCTCGACGATCGTGAGCGCCGACCAGATCCTGGTCCTCGAGCACGGCGAGATCGTCGAGCGCGGGCGGCACGAGGAGCTCCTCGCCCGGGGCGGCCGCTACCGGGAGCTCTACGATCGCCAGTACCGGATCGAGATGGACCGCTTCATCAACCCCGGCGAGGACTTCACTCCCGAGCCCGAAGTGGTGCGTCCCGCGAAGCCCGCGACCGCAAGACGCGAGAGGCTCTGAAACGATCCACCGACTCCCGCGCTCTCAGGAGCTCGGTTCTCGCAGCTGAAGAAAGCTGACCGCGAGCTCGAGCCTTCGTTCGGAGTCCGGCGCCGAGAAGCGAAGCTCGAAGACGTTGAACCCCGGTCGTAGCCGCTCGACCGGAACGGAGAACCGGTACTCCTGCCATCGCGGAACGGCTTCGACCACTCCCGCGCTCTCTCCGTTCACCACCAGCTCGACGCCGAAGGACCCGGCCTCGGGATCGGCGTGCGCCCGAAAGACCGCGTCGAAGTCGCGGGGACGGCGGATCGGGACGATGAGCCCGGCCCGGCGGGTGCGAGTGCGGCGGACGTAGGCGCCGAACTCGGATCCCGGCGGCCTCCAGCCGTCGTCGAAAAAGACGTGGGGCGCGTTCGGATCGGCCTCGGGGTCCCAGCCCAGGGTGCGCGGCTCGACGTCCGACCAGAATCCCGTGCCGTTGTCGAACGGCCGTATGCGGATCGGCTCGAGACCCGAGGCGACATAGTGCTTCTCGAGAAACGCCGCGATCTCGGGGGTCACCGCGTCTCGAAGGTAATGACTCCAGAAGATCATCTTCGGGATCGCGCGGCCGCTCTCGAGGTCCGAGAGCATTTGCTGGTGCTCCGCAACACTTTGAAGGGCGAAGGCGTGCGGATGCTGGAAATGATGGTAGAACGCCTGCGGGCGAAAGAGCCCGAGTCCGGTGAAACCGTCGAAAGTCGTCTCACGCGGCGAGCTGTTGCGGATGACGTACTCGATGGCCTGGAGCGTTCCCCAGTTGCCGCGATCGAACGCCTCGCGAAAACGAAGCGCGGGCGCGATGCTGAGAAGCGCCGCCGCCGCCAGAAGCGCCAGATCGCGACCACGGGAAAGACGACTGACCAACCCGACGAGAGAGAGCGCGGCGAAGATCGAGAAGAGGGGAAGGACCAGGAGGAAATGCTGGTACGACATTCCCGTGTGGAGAGGAAGCGTGAGCACGAGAGACAGCATGGGTAGCAGCACGATCGGATCCATGCGCTCGATTTCGCGCGAGCGAAACCCGTACCACGCGACGGAAGCGACTCCCGCGCAACCGAGAACGACGTAGAGTGAGTCCTCCCGTGCCAGCTCGGCGAGAAACGGTCCGGCGGAGAGTCCCGGCCACCGCGCATTCACGAGAAGGTTCGCTTCGATGAAATGCCAGAAGGCATTCTTGGACGCGAAATAGCCGAGCGTCGCCCCGATAGGCACGAGAAACCCCAACGTCTGGAGCGCCACGAGGGTGACGCGCTCGGAAGCGCGAGCCGGGCAAGCGAGGATCGAACAGGAGCCAGAGCGCCGCGAGCGCGAAGCCGGGTCCGATGAAGAGCACTTTCTGGGTGAGCATGGTGGCGACGCCGAGGGCGAGACCGCTCGCGAAGACAAACGCGGCCCCTCGATCCCGGCGGTAGCCGGCGAGCGAAAGGTGCACCGCGGCGACGACGAGCGCGGCCGCGGGGACGTCGGCGCGCACCTCGAGGCTCTTCGAAAAAAAGAACGCGGCGTTGCCGAGGAGAAGTGCCGCGACGAGTCCGGTGCGCGCGTCTCGAAACGCTCGTCCGAGGAAGAACGTGGCGACAAGGACGGCGCCGGCAAAGACCCACGTCAGCCGGCGCGCGAAAAACAGGAAGGCCACCGCTTCCGCCGGCACTCTCTCGACGTCGAAGAAGCGGAAGAACGTGGAAAGGAAGTAGTGGTACCAGGGCGTGTGGTGGTCGAAGTAATCGAGGTAGGGGACCATGCCTTTCGACACGCACCAGGCCCAATGAATGCACTCGAGCTCGTCGGGATTGAAGCCGCGGGTCGTGAGAAGCGAGAGGCGGAGGAAGAAGGGGAGAGCGGTAAGAAGGGCCAATGCCAGGACGACGAACCTTGCGGTCCTTCGGTGACTCATCCTCCGAGGCCGAGATGAAGGCGCAGCGCATCCTCGACTTCCGCCATGAGCGTCGCGGGAAGTTGACCGATTCGCCGGCCCACTCGTTCGATTGCCACTGCGCGAACCTGTTCCGCCTGCGCCTTCGAATCGCGATCCAACCCGCACTGAGACGCTTTCAGGAGCACCTGAAACGGATAGACTCGCAGGACGCTCGAAGTCACCGGAACGACGGTGATGACGCCGCGGTTGAGCCTGGATGCCGTCGTGTTGGCGCCGTCGTTGCTCACGACGACCGCGGGCCGCTGCTTGCTGGACTCAGAGCCACGGACAGGGTCGAAATCGACCATGCGGATCTCGCCACGGAGAACCAGCATCAGGTCTCGATTCCATCGCCGACGGCGGAATCCCAGACATCGGCGTCGCCACCCGACTGCCATTCCGCCCAGGCTTCCGCGTATGCGGGACCAAGCTCCGCGGCGCGCAACATCCGTACCGCACGCTGAATCACAGCGGACCGTGATCGCACCCCCAGGCTTCGGGCATACTCATCGAGGAATTCGATGTCTTCTTCCGGGAGGCTCACGCTGATTTTCATACCTTTATGCTACTATGGGTAGCAACAGAGGTAGCAACAGTTTCCTTCTTCAATGCCGTGAGTTACGAAGACATCGAAACCGCGAACGCCTTCGCTGAGTCGTGGAATCGGCTTCCTTCCGGGCTCGGCCTACACCCGCGCGCAGTTCGTGGAGTGGATGGCGCCACTCGACCTCGAGACGCTTCGAGGGAAAAGCGTCCTCGAGCTCGGTTTCGGAAACGGCTCGCTCCTCCACCACATGGCGCGGTGCGGCCCCGCCCGCCTCGCCGGCGTCGAGCTCGGGGATACGCTCGAGACCGCGCGCCGCAACGTCGGAGAGATCCCGGGCACCCGCATCGAGCTCCACCGCGGAGACCTGACGCGGATCGATCTCGGAGAGTTCGACCTGGTCTACTGCATCGGGGTACTGCACCATCTGCAGGATCCGACCGCGGGGTTCGATTCCGTGCTTCGCCACACGCGTCCCGGCGGTCGGTTCCATGGCTGGGTCTATGCCCGGGAAGGCAACGCCGTGGTGCGGCATTTCGTCGACCCGCTCCGGCGCGTGAGCTCGCGCCTTCCCTGGTGGCTCACGAAGTACGGCCTCGCCCTCCCGCTCGCGGCTCCTTACTTCGCATATGCGAAGTGCGTTCGCACTCTCGCCCCGGAAGCGATGCGGCCGATCCTTCCCCTTTACGACTACAGTCTCTGGATCGCGGAGCGGGAGTTCCGGTTCTTCCACCACGTCGCCTTCGACCAGCTCGTCGCGCCCACCACGGCCTACATCCCGCGCGATCGCGTCGAGCGGTGGCTTTCGGATCCGAGGGTCGAGCCGGGCTCGAGCTATATCGTTTTCCGCAACGGAAACTCGTGGAAGTTCGGCGGCGTGAGGAGGGTCAGCCCTTGAGGTACTTCTCCTGCCAGAGCTCGAAGACGAGGAGCGTCCAGAGGAGCTTGCGGTGGTCGCGAACGCCGCCCGCATGCTCGCGCAGCAGCTTCTCGACGTAAGCGGGCTCGAAGAACCCTTCGCGTTTCAGCTTCTCCGGGGCGAGCTGATCCCGGACGAGCTCGCGAAGCGAGCCTTCGATCCAGTAACCCACCGGCACGTTGAAGCCTTTCTTCGAACGGTTCACGATCTCGGGTGGCAGGAGATCGCTCATCGCTTTCTTGAGAACGAATTTGGTCTTGAGACCGCGCAGCTTGAGCTCGTGGGGAATCTCGGCGACGTACTCCGCGAGGCTCGCGTTCAGGAACGGAACCCTCACCTCGAGCGAGGCCGCCATGCTCGCCCGGTCGACCTTGGTCAGGATGTCGCCCTCGAGATAGAGCTTCTGGTCCAGATAAAGGAGCTGGTTCGTGGTCTCCCGCGCATCGCATCGTCTCTGGTGCTCGTACGCGACCTCGTAGGTGTCGACGTCGTCCTGGACCAGCTCGGGGACGAGAAGGGATTGCTTCTCTTCGGGCGTGAACGCGCCGAGCCACCGGTGGTGACGGCTCGCGACCGGGACGCCACGGCCGGCGATGAAGCGCCTGGCCTTGAAGTCGAAGCTGATGTTGTCCTTCGAGACCGGAAGCCGATCGATTATCTTCGGCACGACCGTCGCGCGCAGGAAGAAGGGGACCCAGCCCTCGTAGTACTCGATGAGGCGGTGGGCCTGCATCGTCGGGTACCCCGCGAAGATCTCGTCGCCCCCGTCGCCTCCGAGGACCACTTTCACCTGCTCCCGGGCGAAGCGCGAAAGAAAGTAGGTCGGCACGATCGATGAATCGGCGAACGGCTCGTCGAGGACGTCCATCAGCCGGGGAACCAGCTCGGCCATCATGCTCGAGGTGACGGTGAGCTCGTGATGCTCGGATCCGAGCTTCGAGGCCGCGAGCCTCGCGTAGGCGGACTCGTCGAACGATTTCTCTTCGAAGCGCGATCGAAAAGCTCTTCACCTTCTGGGCCGAGCTCCTGGCCATCATGGCGAGGACCGTGGTGGAATCGAGGCCTCCGCTCAGAAGGACGCCGATGGGAACGTCGCTCACCATCTCCTTGCGCACGGCTTCCTCGAGCTCGTGCCGGAGCCGTTCCACGTAGTCCCGCCAGCTGACCGGCGGATGGCTCTCGCTTTTTCTCAGGCTGAGGTCCCAGTACGCGCGCCACCTCGAGGCCCTTCGCGGAGTACGAGAGGGTGTGCGCGGGCGGAAGCTTCCGGATCCCGCGAAAGATGGTCCTCGGCGTCGGGACGTACTCGAACGAAAGGTACTCGTTCAGCGCGATGACATCGATGCGCCGCTCGACACGCGGATGCTCGAGGATGGCCTTCAGCTCGGAGCCGAAGATCAGCTCGTCGCCCGCGAGGGTGTAGTAGAGCGGCTTGATGCCGAAGCGATCCCGGGCGAGAAAGAGCTTTCGCGCCTTCGCGTCCCAGATGGCGAAGGCGAACATTCCGTTGAGGTAGCGCACCGCGTCCGCGCCGAACTCCTCGTAGGCGTGGACCACCACCTCGGTGTCCGCCCGGGTCTGGAATCGATGGCCGAGCTTCGAGAGAAGGTGGCGCAGGCTCTCGTGGTTGTAGATTTCGCCATTGAAGACGATCCAGAGAGAACGGTCTTCGTTCGCGATCGGCTGATGGCCTCCCTCGACGTCGATGATGGAGAGCCGCCGCGCGGCGAGTCCGATGCCGTCGTCGAGATAAGATCCCTTCGTCGTCCGGCCCGCGGTGGGCGATCGATCGCGACATGGCTTCGAGAACGGCTCGATCCGGTTTCGCGCGGGACACTGGATCGAAGATGCCGCAAATGCCACACATTAACTAGTGCTCGCCTCGCTCCTCGCTCGGCTCGCTCCCCGCGCTCCTCGCGCGGGGAGGACGGGCCCTCCGGGCCCGGCTCTTTGCATGGCTGCTCCTCGCGGGCCTACCGGCCCTCATGATTGATTGCGAGAGCATAACCCAGAGACCACGGTGGCATAGAATGATTGCTTCGATGCCGTCCCCGAGACCGAGCTTCGACTTCGTGACGGCGAGCGCTCTCGGTCTTCTCACCTACTTCTTGACGGGGATTTCCGTTCACCAGGATCTCGTCGCCTTCCAGCTCGGGCCGAACGACCACCGCTACCTCGAGGGTTTCGCGCCGCACTACGAGGTCGAGAACGGAGAGGTCGGGTGGCGATGGACCACCTACCACGCGCGCATCGATCTGCCGCTCGTCATCGAGGGCCCGGCCGAGCTCGTCTACCGTTTCTCTCGCGTCTTCGGGGAAACAGCCGAGGCGGAGGTGTCGCTCGCCGGGAGCACGGTCGACCGTTTCACCGCCCGCGGCGGCGCGGTCGAAACGCGGCGGGTCCGCCTTCCCGCTCTCGCGCCGACGCCGCTCGCAATCGGCTTCGACGTGGATTCACACGAGAGACGAAATCTGGGGCTGAAGCTCGATTGGGTCGCGATCGCTCCCGGCGCGGAAGCTCGGGTGAGTCTTTCGAGAGAGCCCCGCATCTACGCGGCCCTTCTCGCGGCGTTTCTCTTCGCGCTCTTTCGTTTCGGAGGCCTCGGTTTCACGACCTCACTCGCTTCGAGCCTCGTCTTCGTCGTCGGCCTGATCACGAGCGATGGAGCGCGATATTTTCGGGCTCTCCCACGTCGCCACTCGAGCTCGCGCTTCCTCTCGTCGCGCTCTCCATATGGGCGGGAGTCTATCTGCGCGCTCGACCGATGGGCGCTCTCGTGCTGCCGCTCTTCGTCGCCGGCTACCTCCTTCGAGGCTACGGGCTCTTTCACCCGCAAACGTTCTATGGCGACGTCGCGAACGCGCGGGACTACGTGGAGGTTTTCCGGGAGACCTCGGGAAGTCTCGCCGAGCGCGGGGTCGCGACCCAGACGCGGACCAACGTGGGCTATCCCAGAAGCGTCGCGGGGAAGAACTACGCCTTTCCCTACTCGCCTCTCTATTTTCTCCCTTTCCGACTCGCCCGAACGCCGGGGGGAATCGAAGACGCGGTCCGCCACGCGGGGCTCGCCGCTTCCACCCTCGCGACCCTCCCTCTCTTCTGGCTCGCCTCCACCGCCTTTTCGCCCGCCGCCGGCGTCGCCGCCTCTCTCCTCTGGATCTTCTCGCCGCCGGTTTTCAGCCGCCTCCTCCTCGCGCTCCATGCCACGCTCGTCGGGAGCCTCCTCGATACGATCGCGATCGCCGCCGTGCTTCGTCTGAGCTTCGAGCGGCGCAGCCGTGGCCGCCTCGGCGCGGTTTTCGGCACGACGCTCGCGAGCCTCCTCGCGTACACGTCGAGCCTCTTTTCCCTGGGTGCGTTCTTCTTCTTCGAATCACTTCTCGAGCGGAGGATCGCGGTTCGGCTTCTCGCGGCATTCGCCGTCGCCTCGAGCGTGACCGTGACCTGGCTCTACTGGCCGTTTCTCGTCGCGTTCTTCCGGGAGATCCTCCCGGCTCTCGCCTCGGGGCTTCCCGGACCGTCGACCGATGCCGATTCCCACCCGGTTCGGACGGCACTCTCGCGCATTCCTCTGTTCTACGGGTTCCTGTATCCGCCGCTCGCGCTCGCCGGTCTCCTCATCGCGCGCCGAACGAAAGACGCGCGGGCCTTTCGCGTCCTCGCCGCGTGGGGACTCGCGTTTCTTCTGATGGTCTTCCTTCGGGCGTTCGGAGGCGGGGTCTTCAAAGACATCAAGGAAATCGAGCTCGCGGCGCCGCTCGTGGCCATCCTCAGCGGGGCCGAGCCTCGTCGCGACTCGGACGGCGCGGCCGCCTCGGCGATGCTCGCCGCGATAGTCCTCACCGGCGCGCTCGCGCTCTTCGGACTCGCGCGATACCGCTCGTACGTCGAGCTCTACCGTTCGCCGGTGACGTCGGCTCCCGACGTCAGGCCTTGAGCAGGAGCTCGAGCCCGGTCCCTTTTCTCACCGAGTTCTCGACGTGCCGGACGATGCGGGCGAGCGGGACGCGCACGAGCTGGTCCGCTTCGCCTTTCGGCTCCGGGAAGAGGTGAATGGTCCGACCCTCCTCCGTCTTCTCGAAAGCGTCCCGTTCCTCCGCCGTCAGAAAGCCCAGAAGGAAGACGCTCCCGTCTTCGAGCTTGTGGCCCTCGAACGAGCGCAGGTCGCGATCGTGGAAGAGCGGAAAGTTCTCTTCGACGGGGGAGTAGGTGAACCCGTAGACGCCGTTCGGCAGGCGGTTCGACGCCCGTTCCGCTTTCGGAATCGGTGAGCGCCCGCAGCCGATGGGCCGAGCGGATTCGCTCGAGCTCCCGGGTCACCTCCTGGGATAGAGGCTCGGGATTGGTCAGCTTCGCCATGGCGGGATTCTACCTCGACCTTCGAATTGGCGCGCACCCGCCCGGAACGGTAGTCTAGTTCGATGCCCCGTCGCGCGGTCCTCGGCACCCTCGCGCTTTTGCTCGCGCTTGGCTGCGACGCGGTCGAGGAGGATCGACACGCCGACGCCTCGAGACCACAGCGCCGCTCCCCGATCGAAGTTCGCTCAGCCGAAGATCGTCGCCTTCGGCGACAGCCTGACCGCGGGGCTCGGAATCGGGCTCGACGAAGCGTACCCCGCGCGTGCTCCAGGAGCTTCTCGACGCGAAGGGCTACCGGTACGAGGTGGTGAATGCGGGGTCTCGGGAGACACCAGCGCCGGCGGGAGTACGAAGGCTCGACTGGGTCCTCGACGGACGCGAGGTCGAGGTCCTGATCCTCGCCCTCGGCGCGAACGACGGTCTTCGCGGTCTTCCGCCGGCCGAGATGAAGAAAAACCTCGCGGACATCATCGAGCGAGCGAAGTCTCGCGGCATCCGGGTGCTTCTCGCCGGGTTCGAAGCTCCGCCCGACTCGCAGGACCGCTACCTCCAGGAGTTCGTAGCGGTTTTTCCCGAGCTCGCGCAGGAGCACGAGGTGTCGCTCCTGCCTTCGTTTCTTCGGGGTGTCGCCGGAGTCTCCGAGCTCAATCAGGAAGACGGCAAGCACCCGAACGTCGAGGGGGCCCGCGTTCTCGCGGAGAACGTCTTCGAGGCCATCGAGCCGCTCCTTTCCGGGTCTCCCGCCACGAGCGCGCCATGATTCGCCTCGAGAGCATCTCGAAAGTCGTCCAGAGCGGGCCGGAGCAACTCACCATCCTCCATCCGCTCGAGCTCGAGGTGCCGAAGGGGCAGTTCCTGTCGATCATGGGGCCATCGGGCAGCGGGAAGTCGACGCTTCTCGGTCTCATCGCCGGTCTCGACGCGCCGACGTCGGGCCGCGTCGAGATCGATGGCGAGGATCTGACCGCTCTCGGCGAGGACGCGCTCGCGCGGCTGCGCGGCGCGAAGATCGGCTTCGTGTTCCAGTTCTTCCACCTGCTGCCGTCGCTCACCGCGCTCGAGAACGTTCTCGTCCCGATGGAGATCGCCGGCATCTCCGGCGCGGAGAGCGAAGTCCCGGGCGCTCCTGTCGAGAAGTGGGACTTTCCGAGAGAACCCATCACTATCCCTCGCAGCTCTCGGGAGGCGAGCAGCAGAGGGTGGCGCTCGCCCGGGCGCTCGCGAACGACCCGCCGATCCTGCTCGCCGACGAGCCCACCGGGAATCTCGATTCCGCGAACGGCCGGCACATCGTCGAGATTCTCCTGGGCATCCACGAGAGACGCGGCACGACCATCGTCCTCGCGACCCACGATCCGGAGCTCGCGGACAGAGCCGATCGCGATCCTCCATCTCAAGGGAGGGCGAATCGAGCGGGTCGGACGAGCGGCCCGGCGTCTTCTCCGTCATGAGCGCGGCCTCGCGCCGATGAGGTTCGTGCTCCGCATGGCCGTCCGCGAGCTCCGGGCGTCTTCCCGGCGCCTCCTCTTCTTCTTCGTTTCCATCGCCGTCGGTGTCGGCGCGATGATCGCCCTCGGCTCGGTCATCCAGAGCGTGCGGGCGGCCTTGCTGAAGGAGTCGAAGAGCATCACCGCCGCGGATGTCCTCATCTGGGCCGACCGGCCGTACAGCGACAACGCCCGGTTCCTCATCGACGAGAAGCTGCGAAAAGCACGGAGCGCTCGGGAGATCACCCGCTCCGTCGAGTCGACCGCGATGGCCCGGCCCGAGCTCGAGGGCGGCCAAGCCACGACCATGGTCGAGCTTCGCGCCGTGGAGCCGGCGTTTCCCTTCTACGGGACGATGGAGCTCGCGGGTGGAGTTCCCTATTCCCACGATCTGTCTGAAAGGACCATGGAGCGCTCGTGAGGCCCGAGCTCCTCACGCGGCTCGGAGTTCAGGGTCGGCGATCGAATCCGCATCGGAGAAGCGAGCTTCGAGATCCGCGGTGTCGTGATCCGAGAGGCGGGCCGCAGCCTGAGCATGTTCACCCTCGGCCCGCGCGTCTTCATCGACTATGCCGACCTGTCCGCGACGGGTCTCCTCGAGTTCGCGAGCCGGGTCCGCCGCCAGATCCTCGTCCGGGTCGACGAGGAGAAGCTCCAGGAGCTGGTCTGGGATCTGGAGGGTGCGCTCGCGAACGAGTTCGTCCGCGTGCGCTCCTACAAAGAGGCCGGTGATCAGCTCGCCCGGCGTTTGAACCGTGGCGAGAGCTACCTGAGCCTCGCGGGTCTCGTGATCCTCATCCTGGGCGGTGTCGGCGTCTGGAGCGTGGTTCGGGTGTTCGTGGCGCAGAAGCTCCCGAGTATCGCCGTCCTCAAGTGCGTGGGAGCGACGACCCGGCAGGTGCTCGGAATCTACGTTGCGCAGGTGCTTTTCCTGAGCGTCACCGGATGCCTTCTCGGCCTCGGCCTCGCGCGTCTCGTGGTGCTCTGGATCCCGCTCTGGCTCGGCCTCGACTTGAAAGACGTGACGTATGGGCTCACGCTTTCCTCGGTCCTGCAGGGAATCGCCATCGGGCTCCTCGTATCGATCCTGTTCTCGCTCATCCCGCTTCTCCACGTGCGCCGGGTCCGTCCGCTCTCGCTCCTCCGGCCGGAGGGCCTCGCACTCCGAGCCGCGCCGGAAGACGCTCCGCGAGCGGCTCTCCGGGCTCGACCGCATGCAGCTCGGCGCGGGGGCTCTCCTGATCCTCGCTCTCTTGTCCGTCGCTTCGTGGCAAGCGGAGTCGTTCCTCATCGGTCTCTACGTTTGCGCGACCTTCGTCGCCCTCTCCCTCGCTCTCCACTTCGCCGGGAGCCTCCTCATCCGGATGGTGGCCCCGCTTTCGACGAAGCGCCTACTTCCCGCTCCGCCACGCCGTCCTCAACGTGAGCCGGCCGGGAAATCAGACGCGGGTGATCCTGCTCGCCGTGGGAGTCGGCTTTTGTTTCGTTCTCACCATCCGGGGTATCCAGACGAATCTGCTGGAGCAGTTCGCGGTCGAGCTCCGCGAGGACGCGCCAGACCTTTTCTTCATCGACATTCAGCCCGACCAGAAGAACACCCTCGAGGAGCGCGCGAAGAATCTCGGCGCCGGGACGGTGAAGCTCGTCCCGGTCTTGCGAGGGCCGGGTGGTTCGAGTGGAAGGCCAGAAGCTACGTCTCGGGACGTACGAGGAAGTGCGCGAGAAGGACTGGCTCGGCCGCGAGTACACCCTTACGTATCGAAACCATCTCGAGGACAACGAGCGCATCCTCGAGGGCGCGCTTCTGGCCCGAGAGCCACTCATCCGAGCCCGAGGTCTCGATCGAAGAGAGCCTCAAGGAGCAGTTCGGTATGGAGGTCGGAGACGTCGTGACCTTCGACGTGATGGGGCGGCAGATTTCGGCCAAGGTGACGAGCGTACGCGACGTCGAGTGGGCGGACGCGCGAAACGGCGGCTTCATGTTCGTCTTTCGGCCCGGAGGACTCGAGGGTGTCCCGAACTACCTACGCCGGCTTCGTGAAGGGACCGGACGATCCGATGGAGCGCGCCCGATTCCAGACGCGACCTCGTCGAGGACTTCCACAACGTCTCGATCGTGGACCTCCGAGACATCCTGGACGACCTGGCGCGGGTGGTGGATCGGGTGTCGCTCGCGATCTCCGTCGTCGGGAGCGTGGCGCTTCTTTCGGGCGGGCTCATCCTCCTGGGATCGGTCGCGATGACGAAGTATCAGCGCTCGTACGAGACCGCGATCTTTCGCACGCTCGGCGCGAGCCGCCGCCGTGTCGCGACGATGATGGTCCTCGAGTACGGAACGCTCGGCGCGATCGCGGGCGCCATTGGCGCCGTGGGAGCGCAGACTCTCACTTTTCTCCTCAGCGAGCGCGTGCTCGACATCCCGTTTCGTCCGGAGTTTCTGACCCACGCGGGCGCGGTCGCGGTGGCGGCGCTCGCCGTGGGTGTCGTCGGGGTCGCGGTGACCCTCGACGTCCTTCGCCACAAACCGCTGACCATTCTTCGCGTCGGATGAAAGGCGCGAGCGGAGGTCCGAGACTCGAAGCAGCGCCCGCGGGCACCAAGTCGGACTCGATAGCCGACCGACACGTCCTGAAGACAGGGAGATTGTGTCCTCCATCGCTATGGGGGATCGTGCTGTTCGATTTGTACTGATATTTGCGGTTTGCCAAGTTGGCGGTCTCGCGGTGGCGAGGCTTGCCGCTTCGTGAGTTATGATTCACCCGTGATCCCTCCCCAGATCCGTCCGTTGTTCTGGGAAATCGATACGGAAGGCTTCGACCCGCGGTCCTACCCGCGCTACACCATCGGGCGCGTCCTCGAATGGGGAGATGAGCGGGCGTACGCCTGGCTCAAAGAGACGTTCTCGGAGAGGGAAATCAAGAACGTCATTCTTCGCGAACGGCGTCTCACACGGCGATCGGCGAATTTTTGGTCCCTGGTTTATGGACTACCTCGTGACGAGGTCGCCGCACTCACCGCACGTTGATGGAAGAACTCACCCAGTGGCACGCGGGGGTGATATCGCCCGCGGCGCAAAGCCTGCTTTCGAAGCTGGGTCGTGCGTCTCTCTCCTCGAGTTTCTACTTCGCCGGCGGAACCGGACTCGCGCTGCGCTTCGGCCACCGTCGCTCCGTGGATTTCGATTTCTTCTCCGGAGATAACTTCAATGAAGAGACGCTGCTCACTTTGTTGAAGGAGTTCTCCCCCTCGGTCCTGAGTCGGTCCCCGTCGACCTTGCATCTGCTGCTCCACGAGATCAAAGTGAGCTTCATTGGCTATCCCTATCCGCTGCTCTTTCCCACCAGCCGCTTCTCCGGCATCGATGTCGCGGATGCCAGGGACATCGCTTGCATGATATTGAGCGCGGTCGCGAGCCGAGGAACGCGTCGCGACTTCGTCGATCTCTACCTGGCCGCGAAGGCATACTTGCTCCAAGAGATCCTTGTTTTGTTCGCGCGAAAGTACGCCGGAATCGAATACAGCCGCTTGCATTTACTGAAATCGCTCAGTTATTTCGACGATGCCGAAGCCGACCCGCCGCTCGAGATGCTCAGCGCGATTTCGTGGGCGGACGTCAAGGACTTCTTCACACGAGAATCAGCCGCCCTTCTATGAGGGCGTTCGAGCTCGGCGCTTCCGTCAGCGCACACGTCGGCTGATCGCCGAGCTCAAGCGCCCCCCGCTCAGGGCTGCGTCGTCTCCGCGGCGCCCTTCCGGTGCTCGTCGAACCAGCCGATGATGCTGAGAATCTTCGCCATGTGGTGGCTCGGCTGCCGCGAGATCCCGTGGGGCTCGCCCGGCACGCGAACCAGCTTGGTTTCGACCCCGAGAAGCTTGAGCGCCTGATAGTACTGCTCCGACTCCGACATCGGCGTGCGATAGTCCTCCTCGCCGCAGAGGACCATGGTCGGCGTCTTCACGTTCTTCACCACGGACAGGAGAGATCGTTTCTCGTAGTGCTCCACGTGATCCCACGGAAGGCCCGGGAACCAGTACTTGCTGGTCATGTTGCCGATATCCGAAGTGAGCGTGAAGGAGTACCAGTTGATGACGGGATAGACCGTGACCGCCGCGCGGAAGCGCGTGCTGCGGCCGACCATCCACGAGGTCAAGACGCCGCCGCCGCTCCCGCCCGTCACCATGACGTTCTCGGGATCGATATAGCCCTTCGCGATCGCGGCATCGACTCCGGAGTCGAGATCGTAGAAGTCGTCTCCCGGATAGGCGTGGTGAATGAGGTTCCCGAAATCCTGTCCGTAGCTCGTGCTGCCGCGCGGGTTGGTGTAGAGCACCACGTACCCTCGCGCCGCCATCAACTGCTTTTCGATGTCGAAGCGGTCTCCGTAGTTCGCGAAAGGCCCGCCGTGGATCTCGAGAATCAGAGGGTACTTTCTCGAAGGATCGAAGTCGGGCGGCTTCAAGAGCCAGCCCTGGACTTTGCGGCCGTCTTTCGACGAGTCGTACCAGATCTCCTCGACCTCTCCCAGTTTCTTTCCCGCGAAGAGGTCCTCGTTCACCGCAGTGAGCACGCGGACGTCCGCGCTCCCGAGAGTCCCGACCGCGATGTCACCCGGCACGTCGGGACGCGCATAGGTCGTCGCGAAAGCGCCGTTTCTCGCGATCGAGACCGAGCCGCCGCCGCCGTACGCGCTGAAGCTCGCGCCGAGATTCGAGGCGAGCTTCTTCATCGGGCCGTCGAGGGTCATGAATTGAAGATTGGTGTTCCCCTGGTCGTCGGACGTGAAGTAAATCCCGCTTCCATCCGGAGACCACCGGATGTTCGCGACGTCGCGGTCGAGAGTGTCCGTCAGCGGCCGCGCCCCGCTTCCGTCCCGCGCCATCACGTAGAGCCGCGTCACCTGGTATCCCTGGTACCGGTCGTCGAAGCCGAGGTAGGCGATGCGCCGGCCGTCCGGAGACACCTGGGGCGAATGATCCGGTCCTTTTCTCGTGGTGAGCGCTTTCACCGAGCCGCCGTCGAGGGAAAACTCGAACACGTCCGTGTCGAGGGGCTCGAGCTCGTAGTTCTCGTGGCGGTTCGCGGAGAGAAGGAGGGCTTTGCTGTCCGGAGTCCAGACGGCCTCGGTCGCGCGGAAGCCGACCCCGCCGTGCTGGAAATCGCCGCTCGAGATCTGCCGCGGAGTTCCGCCTTCCGAAGGAAGAACGAAGAGATGGTAGTAACCGGGCTTCAGGTAACCCGGCCCGTTGAAGCGATAGACGAGCTGGTCGATGACCCGCGCGGGCTCCGCCCAGGTGGCCCCTTCGGGTTTCGCCGGCATGCCGGAAACGGTCGGCGCCTCCCGGGGGACCAGGGCGGTAAAGGAGATCCACTTCCCGTCCGGCGACCAGGCGATTCCCGAGGGGTCGGTGGTCAGGCTCGAGAGCTTCGCCGTCTGTCCGCTGTCCATCCATCGCCGGTAGATCTGAGGCGCGCCATCACGGTCGGATAGATAGGCGATCTGCGTTCCGTCCGGAGACCACCGCGGCGACGAGTCGCTGAAGTTCCCGGTGGTCAAGGGCCGATGGTCCTTGCCGTCGAAACTCACGATCCAGAGGTTCGATCGCCTCTGGTCCTTCATGATGTCGGCGAACTGGCGGACGTAGACCACGCGCGTCCCGTCGGGCGAGATCTGAGGATCCGACGCGAGCTCGAGGTTGAAGATATCGTCGATTCCGAGCCGGTCGCTCGGAGCTCCGGCGAGGGCGATTCCGAGGAAGAGAGCTTGCAACATGGCAGCCTCCTTGACGCCGGTCATGATACCGGCGGACGAAGCGGCTGCGCTACGTCTTCGCCGGCTTTTCGACCTTCTCCTCGGGCACGACCGGGATCTTCAGCCGCTCCATCCCTCGAATCAGCTCGGCGTCGGCGGTTCGTCCGATCCGCTCCTCGGTGAGAAGCCGATGGAGATCGTCGACCCCGCGGACTCGCTCCCCCGCGAAACCAAAGAGGAAATCGCCTTCCCGGATTCCCGCTCGTGCCGCCGGGCTCTCCTTCACCACTTCGACGACGAGAACGGCGTTCGTATCCGTGATGTCGTGGAACCGCCGGAGCCGAGCGACCAGAGGCACGTCCTGCCCTCTCACCCCGATCTGGCTTCTCCGAATCCGGCCGTCTTTGATCAAACGCCCGGCCACGTACTCGACGGTGTTGCTCGGGATCGCGAAGCAGATTCCCTGCGCACCCATGATGACCGCCGTCGCGAGACCGACGACGGCACCCGACGAGGACACGAGCGGTCCGCCGGAGTTTCCCGGGTTCAAGGCGGCATCCGTCTGGACCACTCCTTCGATGAGCCGGCCCGACACCGACCGGAGCGAGCGGCCGAGAGCGCTCACCACACCCGCGGTCACGGTGCATTGAAACCCGAGGGGGTTTCCGATGGCGACCACGAGTTGTCCGACCTTCAAGCGGGAGGAATCGCCGAGCCGCGCCGGTTTCAGGCCGGAAAGACCGACGCGAAGCACGGCGAGGTCGGTATCGGGATCGTCGCCCACGAGGACAGCCTGCGCCTTCCGTCCGTCGAGGAGCTGAATCTCGATCGACGACGCCGTATGAACCACGTGGCTGTTGGTGAGGACGAACCCGTCTTCGGTCACGACGAAACCGGACCCGCTTCCGCCCTGTCCGCGTTTCGAGCGCGCTCCTCCCTGGACCTCGACCTTGACCACCGACGAGCTGACGTCCTCGGCGACCCGCGTCACGGTCTCCGAGTACGCGTCGAGGAGCTCGTCGTCATCGAACCTGCCGACGAAAGCCATGCTCAGCTCCGAGAGCCGACGACGACCGGGAGCGCCACGTCTTTCCCCGTTCGGAGAATGCGTGCTTCGAGCGTCTTTCCGATCCGCTCCTCGCCGAGAAGCGAGAGGAGCGTCGCGGGAGAGTCGACGCTTCGTCCGTCGATCGCGAGGAGAACGTCTCCGAGAAAGAGGCCCGCCTTCTCGGCCGGGCTTCCTTGCTGCACCGAAAGCACGAGGAGGCCCGCTTCCTGCGACTTCACGGATTCCGGCAGCCGGATGGGGTACGTGGTGATACCGAGGAATCCCCGGCGCACGTCCCCATGCTTCAAGAGCTTCTCCACCACCGGACGAAGAGTCTCGACGGGAATCGCGATAGGGGTCCGGCGCCTTAGACCGGCGGTATTGAGGGCGAGCGCCCGTCCATCGGCGGAGAGCAGGAGACTTCCGGAAAATCCGGAAAAGAGGCGCGTGTCCGTCTCGAGGTAGCGATGGATGCGTCCTCCCTGATCGGTCGTCCATTCACCCCGGACAGTGCTCGCTGTCGCGAGCGAAACCCGGTGTCCCGCGCTCGCCGCGGCGACCAGAACCAGAACGTCGCCGGCCGTAAGCTTCGCCGTGTCGCCCCAGTCGGGAATCGCGAAGCTCGCGGTTTTCGCGCGGAGGAGCGCTACCCCGGTCGAAGGATCGCGGCCGACGACTTCCGCCGGAAACGACTCCCCGCGGGCGGTCCGCACCTCGATTCCTTCCTCTTCCTCGACGGTATGAAGGGCCGTCACGAGAAGGCCCTCACCCGGCCAGGCAACACCCGAGGAGGGCGCGCCGCGGCGAGCCCTCACTTCGACGACGCTGTCTCCGGCCTGTGCCACGATCGACCGAATATCTTCGTTCAAGCTGGCGAGACTCATTTCGATCTCCTTTCTCGATCCCGAGAGTAGCTTCGCGCCTTGGGGCGCGCATCGGACGAAAGGCCGGGTCTCGTCCCGGTCGTTCGGGCAGGTATAGAGCGAGCGAAGAGCGAGCTCGCACTAAAAACGCAGCAGTCCCGCCTTCGCGGCGAGGGCCACCGCCTCCGCGCGGCTCGAAGCTCCCAGCTTTCCGAGGATCGCGTTCACGTGGAACTTGATGGTATGGAAGCTCACGCTGAGCCGATCCGCGATTTCCTTGTTGGAGAGACCGGAGGCGAGGAGCTCCACCACCTCGAGCTCGCGCGGAGTGAGCGTCTCGTGGGATCCGAGCGGCCGCTCCGGCGGTCGCAGGGCGTCCTCCGCGAGATCCGCATCGATCACGACCAGGCCCTCGAGAATGGCGTCGAGAGCCCGAGAGAGCCGGGAACCGCTCGATCGGCGCGAGATGACTCCGCGCGCGCCGGCGGCGAGGGCCTCTCTCGCGCGCGCGGGATGAGACGCGAGAGCGAGAACGGGAAACCGCGGGGCGAGCGAGCGCACGTTCTCCGACTTCCGCCCGTCCTCCATATCGACCAGCACCGCATCGGGCTCCGGCGACAGACTCGATGCGACGATCCAGCCGTCGGCATTGTCGAGAAGCCGGGCGAGCCCGCCGAGAACGAGCTCGTCGTCTCCGAGGAGGAGAACACGACGCGCCTCTTTCATCGAGGCCAGTATAGACAGCAGGAAACGCTCAGCCGGCGCGCTTCGCTCGCACCACGCTTTCGAAACGAGTCTTCCATTCGGGCGAGCGAAAGCGCACGACCCGGGCTCGGGCGAGGCTCGGGGCACCGGCCAACCCCAGAGAAGAGAGATCGTACGCGTCGAAGCCATCCGGCTGGAACACGAAGGTCAGGAACTGCCCGAGCTCGACCGCGTTCCGCATGTCCTCGAGGCTCGGCTCGATTCCGGCTTGGAAACCGTCGCTCGAGAGTCGCGCGGGGTGGATGTGCCAGAAGCCGACGTAGCGGCCGCGCCATTCGGTGGACTCGATCATCTTCGCCTGGATCTCTGGATCCGCCGTCCACGTCTTGAAGTACGCCGCGACCGAGCTCGCCGTGACCCGATCGAGAAGCGCCTTCTGCTCCCCGGTCGGCGTCTCCCGAGACATCTGGTAGAGAAGGGCGTGTAGACCGCCCGTTCCTTTCAGGACCTTCCGGCCATCGGCCGTGCTCTCGAGAAACTCGAGGAGTCGAGCCGGCTCCCCCCTGCGCGCGATCATCTCCCGCAGAATCGGGTGCACCGGGTCCGGATAGGAGACGAGATTCAATTTCCCGGAGTCCAGAGTCGACTCTCCGCCAAGCTCCGGAGTGACGAGCGTTCCCCCGGCGTCGAGCGATTCCGCGATCGATCGCTCGAAGAGTGCTCGAATCGATGCGACTCCGGCCGGAGAGAGGATGGCGGCGCGCAGCTCGTCGTGGGTGATCGGCTGCCGGAGGGTCGCTTCCGCGAGCCCCAGGTACTGCTCCATCCGGGTCGATTGCACTCCGGACGCCAGAAAGAACGAGAGCGCTAGAAGGAGAAGATCGTTCAACTTTTATCGCACTTCGACCCAATCGAGTCGGAACCCGAGATCGCGCACGTCGCTCGCCTCCGGGATGTCGTTCGAGGGCCGCCAGGGTTTCGTGCTCAACGTCAGGATCGCATAGCTCGAGGGCTGCCTCGAGCCGATCTCCTCGGGTATCGAGAGCTCGTACACCTCGAACGCGCGGGTCGGAGTGAGAGTCCCGAGCGGCTTGCCGTCGAGGGCTGCCTCGAATCGGAGAGAGCGGCGCTTCCGCTTCTTTCGGACCTGCCAAACGGAGAGTGATCGTACCGCTTCCCGCTCCGACCGCGGGGAGGAAAATCGTGGACGTTCTCTGGCTCCAACGGAAGCTGGTCCCGTCCTCCTCGAGCTCTTTCTCGTGGAACCAGGAGACCTGCAGATCGTCGCTTCCTCCGACGTCGAGGGTCGAGAGCTTCGGGACGCGAAGCGCGAGATCCTCGAGATCGACGGCCTTCGAGAGCGTGAACCGGAGATGGAGGGGCTCCGGTCCCTTGGGAGGCCGATCGTAAGAGTACTCGTACTTCTCCGTCGCGAGCTCGAAGTCCTTCACGTGGCGCGTGAAGAGTCCCGAGAGCGAGATCTTGTAGTTGGTGACGAAAAACACGTCGTGATAGCGGCCCTTCCAGCTTTCGAGAAGCTTCTCGAGGAGCGAGCGATCGGGCTTCAGCGTGTAGAACTCGAGCACGTTCCGATCTTCGAGCTGGGCCAGGGGGAGCTCCAGAAGGTGGAGACCCTCCTGTGCGGGAAAGATCGCGATGTCGTCGTCGCCGATGTGCCGCGCCAGGTCTTCGACGAAGTGAAGACTGCCCCGGAATTCGTCGTGATTCCACAGGCGGGATCCCGCGAAAAGGTAGAGGGCAAGGAGCAGGACTCCCACGACGCGGCTTCCCACCGCCGCGAGCCTGCCGGCGCTCTCGCGAAAGCTCGACAGCAGAAAGGCGATGGCGGCGAAGAATCCCGGAAGAATTACGGGAACGAAGCGGCGCATCGCGAAGTAGTGGTCGTGCCACACGCGAACTTTGTAGAAGAAGAAGAGGGAGAACGTGAGCGCGACGAGAAGAAAGAACGCCTGTGATTTTCGGGCGCGAAGGAGAAGAGCCATCCCTCCGGCGACGGCGAGGGACAGACCCACGGGGTACAAGTACCAGCCCATCCGCAGAAATGCCTCCGCGTCGTGGGGCGCGGTGCGCGGCCCGTGCCAGTGAGGCCTTACGAAGTACGCGTAGAGAGCGAGAAGGAGCAGCGTGAGCGCGCCTGCCAGCCGAAGCCGGAACGAGGAAAAAATATCCAGAAATCGCCGAGGAAGTTTTCCCGCGGCCCGGTCGAGGAGGAGAAACCCGACGCAGGCGACAACGGCGAGGACCGGGAGGTTCTCGCCCAGGAGCCGCCAGTAGTGCCGCCCGAGAATGCTCGAGACGTACGGCCAGGCGAACACGCGATCGTGGATGACCGCATGAAGCCCGATGAAGGCGAAGGCGGCGAGAAACGAGACCTCCGGGACGCCGAGCTCACGCCGGACGCGCTTCCATCCGAAGTAGAGCGCGACCGGTATGGCGAACAGCATGGTCTCGACCCGCGCGAGGCAGGTGGCGCCGAGGGCGAGGCCGGCGAAGGCGCCCGCGACCGCGGAGCGGTTTTCCTCCATGAGGAAGAAGAGGAGGAGCGACGTCGCGAACAGGAACTGCACGACGATCTCGGAATTGGGAAAACGCGCGAACCAGATCTGGATCTGAAAAACGGCCAGGAGCGCCGAAGCGAGGACCGCGACCTCGAGACCGAAGATCCGCCGGAACCCGAGAAAGAAGCCCGCGACCGCCATGAGCGCGAAGAACGGGGTGGCGTAGAGCCCGGATTTGGGTTGATAGAGCGCGGAGGCCGTTGCGATCCAGACCGGATAGAGGTGAAGGCCGTGCGGAACGACGCGGGCGCTCTCCGGGGACTCGAGGCGAAACCCCTGGTATCGAAGGTAGTCCCAAGCGGGAAGCGCTTTGTTGGGAAAGAACAAAGGGCGCGCTTCGGGCGGAATGCCCGCCACCACCGGATCGGAATAGACGAGGCGTCCGTCCCGGGCGAGGTGAAAACCCGCGTTGACGTAGATCCCGGGATCGCGGCCCCCGAGGATGTGCTCGAACGGAGGAAAATAAACCACCGCGGCAAACGCAACGATTGCGGCGGCGGCGAGGAGCTCCGATCGTGACGTGTCACCGAAGCGAAGGGAGAGCCGACGCCGCAGGAAAACGACGGCGACCGCGGCGCCGAGAGCGATGAGGAGCGCCGTACGCCGCGGCGTAAACCATCCCAGCTCCGCGAGGAGGAGCGAGATCCATCCCGAGACCAGGATGCTCCCCGCGATCGAGAGATAGATCTGCTCCAGAAGGCTCAGCCGGATCTTGATGGCGGCCACCAGAAGGATGCCGGGGACGAAAAAGATTGCGACCGTTGCGAGAGTCGCGGCGAGCGGGGTCACGACGCGCAGTATCGCACAGGGGCTGACGCGATCGAGGGGGAGAAGCGCCAAGGCAGAACGGGTGAGGGAAGAGGGGAAGAACGCAAAGGGAAGTAACGCAAAGGCGCAGGGGCGCGGAGGACGAACGGGGAAGAGCAAACGGCTAAGTCCGACCAGGACGCAACGAAGATCGGATCGTGGCGAATGCCGACGGACTGTCGCTCGGAACATACGAAGGGAAGAGGGGAGGAACGCAATGGCGCAGGGTCGCAGAGAACGCAGGGGGAAACGGGGAAGAGCAAAGGCGCCAATTACGCCGCGCGCGGACCTCATGGTAATCTCGGGCTCGGTTGCGCTTGAGACCCTTCGAGAAGCTTCCGCTCATCTATCTCGTCCTCCTGCTCGTCTCCGTCGCGACCGTCTACTTTCAGACCCTTGGTGCCTGGAAAGCGAGCTCCCTCGAAGCCGCGTTCCGACAGCTCGCCACCATCGCGAGGCTCGCGGAAAGCCGCTCGCCGGCGGGTGTCGATCGCGAATCCCTCGCCCTCTGGGCGGAATGGGTCTCCGAGAGCGGAGCGCGGGTCACGATCATCGGGCCGGATGGGACGGTGCTCGCCGACTCCGACGAGGATCCGTCGGGGATGGACAATCACGGCGATCGCCCGGAAGTCAGGGCGGCGTGGTCGGAAGGACGGGGAAGGGCCACGAGATTCAGCCAGTCGGTGCGGCAGGAGCTCGCCTATCTCGCCGTACGGGTCTCCTGGGCCACCGTCGGGCCGGTGGTGCTTCGGCTCGCTCTGCCTCTCCGCTCGGTGGATCAGGCGGCGGGCGAGATCGAAACACCGATCGCTGTGCCGCTCCTTCTCGCGGTTCTCGTCGGGAGCGGGGTCGCCGTCGCGTCTTCCCGGCGCTTCACGGAGCGGATACGCCGTCTCAAGTCTTACCTCGCGAGAGTGGCGGAGGGCGACTATCGCGCGGAGCCGGAATTGGAGAAGGACGACCCGCTCTCCGAGCTCCAGGAGTCCGTCAACGATACGGTCTCCCGGATCCGGGATTCGATGCGGTTCCTCGAAGAGGAGCACAACCAGGCCACGGCCATCCTTTCCTCGATGACCGAGGGCGTCGCGGTGGTCGACCGCGAGGAGCGCATCCGATATTCGAACCCCGCCTTTCGCCGGGCGCTCCCTTCGGGCCCGGGAGTGAGCTTCGAGGGAAGACGGCTCGTGGAAATTACACGTCAGAGCGAGATTCTCGCGATGGTCCAGGAGGTGCGAAGCGGCGGAGAGCGAAAAGAGGCCGAGATCGCGACCACGGGCCTCAAGCCTCGCACGTTCCTGGTGCGGGCCGCCCCTGCGGGGGAGAGGGGGGCGGTGCTGGTCGTCCTCGATATCACCGAGATCCGCCGGCTCGAGCGGGTGCGCCGGGATTTTGTCGCGAACGTTTCCCACGAGCTCCGCACGCCTCTTACCGCGATTCAGGGTTTCGCGGAGACGCTGCTGCGCGGCGCCCTCGACGAGCCGGAGAACAGCCGGCGGTTCGTCGAGATCATCCGCGATCACGCGTGGCGGCTCGCGCGGCTGACCGAGGACCTGCTGAAGCTCTCCCGCATCGAGGCGGGAAAGCTGGAGCTCGAGCTCCGGCCGATCTCGATCGGTACCGTGGTGGAGCAGTGCGCCGAGACGGCCCGGCTGAAAGTGTCCGAGAAGCGCCAAACGTTGACGGTCTCCGTCTGCGATCCTCCGCCCCTCGTGCGGGCGGATTCGCACGCCCTCCTCGACGTGCTGCGGAACCTCCTCGACAACGCCATCCAATACACTCCCGAAGAAGGCCACATCGCGCTTCGCGTCACGCTCGCCGGCGCGGACGAGGTACGGATCGCGGTCGAGGACGACGGCATCGGGATCCCGGCGAGCAGCCACGACCGAATCTTCGAGCGCTTCTACCGTGTCGACGCGGCGCGCTCGCGAAAGGTCGGAGGAACGGGTCTCGGACTCTCCATTTCGAAGCACCTGGTGGAAGGGTTGGGAGGCCGCATCGAGCTCGAGAGCCAGCTCGGACGGGGTTCTACTTTCACCGTGGTCCTTCCACGGGCGGTGGCGCCGGCTTAGATAGACGATGAAAACCCTTCTCGAGCTCGCCTCCGCGATGGAGGCGCTTGGGGAGCGAGAGGCGGTCGTCTATCGCGACGGACTTCGCACGCGGAAATGGAGCTACCGCGAGCTCCGTCTCGCGATCGGGGGCGTGGCCGATGAGCTCACCGATCGCGGACTCGAGGCCGGTGATCGCGTGCTGCTCTGGGGAGAGAACCGACCCGAGTGGGTCGCGGTCTTCTGGGCCGCCCTCCTTCGCCGCGTCACGCTCGTGCCCCTCGACTTCCGATCCTCCGCGGCTTTCGTCCTCCGCGTGCAGAAAGACGTCGGCGCGAAGCTCCTGATTCACGGAGCGAGCGTCGATGCCGAAGCCGTCGACTTGCCGCGGATCGCTCTCGAGACCGTGGCGCGGATGCGATCCGACTCGCCGCCCGCGATCGAGGGCGGGAACGCGGATGACGTCGTGCAGGTGATCTATACGTCGGGAACCACCGGCGAGCCGAAGGGCGTCGTGCATCGCCATCGACATCTCGCGCCGAACCTCGAGCCCATCCGGCGGGAAATCCAAAAGTACGAATGGCTCGCGCGCCCGTTCCAGCCGGTGCGGTTTCTCGACCTCCTTCCGTTGAGCCACGTCTTCGGCCAGTTCGCGGGGCTCTACGTTCCTCTGCTCATGGGCGGCTCCGTGGTGTTCCTGAAGGAGGTCCATCCGTCCGCCATCCTCGATACCCTTCGCGAAGAGCGCGTCTCGGTCCTGATTTCCGTGCCGCGATTTCTCCAGAGTCTGCGGCGGGAAATCGAGCGGCGCTTCGAACTGTCCCGGAGTCCCATCGCGGCGAAGGGACTCTGGGGCGGGCTTCGTCGTTTCTTCCGCTACCGAGACGTCCACGCGGCGTTCGGGTTCAAGTTCTGGGCGATCCTTTCCGGGGGTGCGCGCCTTCCTCCGGACGACGAGGAGCTCTGGTTTCGGTTGGGGTTCGTGCTCGTCCAGGGATATGGCATGACGGAAGCGAGCGCGCTCGTGACCACGAACCACCCGCTTCATCCCACGCGAGGGTCGCTCGGAAAAGTGGTCGGAAGCCAGGAGATCCGACTCGCACCGGACGGGGAAATCCTCGTGCGCGGGGGGAACGTCTCCCGCGAGCTCTTCGGCCAGCCGGGTCTCGAGGATGACCCCTGGCTCCACACCGGGGACCTCGGTGAGCTCGCGCTCGACGGCACGCTGTTCTATCGAGGGCGGAAGAAGGACGTCATCATCGGGCCGGACGGTCTGAACGTCTATCCGAGCGACGTAGAATCGGCCCTCGCGCGAGACCCCGCGGTCAAAGAGGCCGTGGTCCTCGGACGCGCTTTCGATCGCGGGGAGACCGTGCACGCGGTCCTTCTGCTCCGCGAGCACGGCGCCGCGGCCGACGCCGTCGTCGAGAGAGTGAATCGAGAGCTCGAGCCTCACCAGCGAATCCGTTCCTGGACCGTCTGGTCCGGCGAGGACTTCCCGAGGACTCCCTCGACGTTCAAAGTTCGCCGCCACGAGGTTGCGCGAGCGGTTGCCGAGGAGAGCCCGAGCACGCTCCCCGAGGCTCCCAGCGGAGTCCGGGCCGCGGTCGCCGAGAAGCTCGGCCGGCGCCTCGAAGAGGTGAGAGCTTCGCAGCAGCTCTCACAGGAGCTCGGCTTGAGCTCGATCGATCGCATCGAGCTTCTCTCGAGTCTCGAGGATCGCTATGGCGTCGAGCTATCGGAAACAGAAATGGCGTCCGCGGCCACCGTCGAGGACCTCGAGCGGTGGGTGCAGCGCGAGGCGGAGACACCTCGCCGCGCTCCAAAAGGAGAAGACAGGTCACCGCTTTCCGGCGTGGTCCGATATGCGCGGCTCCTGCCGGTGAGGCTCCTGCGGTTCGCCTTTCTGGAGACGGTGGTTCTGCCTCTCGTTCGCCACTATTTGCCTCTCACCGTCGAGGGAACCGTCGAGTGTCGAGGGACCGGTCCTCTTCGCCCCGAACCACACGAGTCACCTCGATACCCTGGCCGTTCTCGCGGCGCTGCCTTCCGGCTTCCGGCACCGCCTGGCGCCGGCCATGTCGCAGGAATCGTTCCTCCCGTACTTCGAGCGGAAGGGTCCGTGGAGCGAGCGTCTTTTCCTCGCGCTCCGCTTCTGGCTGGCCGTCCTGACCCTGAACGTCTTTCCGCTTCCC
Organism: uncultured Acidobacteriota bacterium; assembly: GCA_963820855.1. GTDB lineage: Bacteria > Acidobacteriota > Vicinamibacteria > Marinacidobacterales > SMYC01 > DAISKN01. The sequence goes on along the minus strand of CAWGBY010000020.1, from coordinate 32,833 downwards.
CAGGCGACGCGCGGAGTGAGAAAGGCGCTTCGGTTCGCGGGAGGGCTCGTCGATTCCGGCTACTCCATCCTCATCTATCCGGAGGGAGCGCGCACACCCGATGGAGCGATGAAGGAATTCCGGGCGGGCGTTGGGGTGATGGCGGTCCGCCTGGGGGTTTCGGTGGTGCCGGTCCACCTCCAAGGCCTTTTCGAAGTCCTTCCCCTGAACGCCAACTGGCCTTCTCGCGGGGCGGTGCGGGTCCGCTTCGGAGCCCCGCTCGCGTTTCGGGAGACCGACGACGCGCGCGAGGCCGCGAAACGGGTGGAAGAGGAAGTTCGACGGCTGAGTGGACTAGAATTCGAGAGCCGAAGGACGGTGAACCCATGAAGCGTACCCTCTCGATTGGATTCGTTTGTCTCCTCGCGGCCGCCTCGGGCGCGCCGCAGAGCCCCGACCTCGACCTCGTTCTCGCCGGGGGCCGGGTGCTGGACCCCGAGACCGCGCTCGACGCCGAAAGAGACGTGGGCATCGCCGCGGGGTCGATTGTCGCCATCTCGGAGACCCCGCTCTCCTCGCGGCTCAAGCCCGGCGGGGCTCTCATCGATGCCCGTGGCCTCATCGTCACGCCCGGATTCATCGACCTTCACGCCCATGGACAAACGAACCGCGCGAACGAGTTCCAGGCGCGGGACGGGGTCACGACGGCTCTCGAGCTCGAAGGGGGAGTCGGCGCCGTTTCCGATTGGATTCGCGAGCGGAGCGGTCGCGCGCTTCTCAACTTCGGAGCTTCGGTCTCCCACGGCACGCTCCGCGTGCACGCGATGCCCCAGTACGCCGAGAAGGTGAAAGCTCTCGGAAGCTCCGCGGAAGCGGATGCGGAGAGTGGGCTCCGGGAAGCGCTCTACGCGCCATTGCCGGAGGAGCGGACGAAAACGATGTACCAGCTCCTCGAGAAGGGGCTACGCGAGGGCGGGCTTGGGATCGGCATGCCCCACCAGTACTATCCCGGCGCCGATCGGCGCGAGATCTTCCGGGTCTTTGAGTTCGCCGCCGACAAGAAGGTCCCCATCTACACGCACGTGCGCTCGATGGGCGCCGAGGCCATGCAGGAAGTGATCGCGAACGCCGCCGCCACGGGCGCCTCCCTTCACATCGTGCACGTGAACAGCTCGAGCCTCTGGGATCTCCCGCTGGTCCTCCAGATCATCGAAGGCGCGCGGAAGCGAGGCGTTGACGTCACGACCGAGGCCTATCCTTATACGGCCGGCTCCACCTCTCTCGAGTCCGCGATCTTCGACGAGGGATGGCAGGAGCGCCTTCACATGACCTACGGCGACATCCAGTGGCAGGACACCGGCGAACGACTCACGGAGGAGACGTTCAAGAAGTACCGCGAGAAGGGCGGGATCGTGATCATTCACATGATGAAGCCGGAGTGGATCGATCTCGCGATGCGCACACCTTTCGTCATGGTCGCATCCGACGGCATGCCCTACGCCCCGGGCGCGCACCCTCGCTCCGCGGGAACCTTCTCGCGCGTCCTGGGACAGTACGTTCGCGAACGGGAGCTCATCGACCTCATGGAGGCGGTCGGGAAGATGACCATTCTTCCGGCGAAGCGGCTCGAAGACGTGTCGCCTGCGATGAAGAAGAAGGGTCGCATCCAGGTGGGGGCCGACGCCGACATCACCGTGTTCGACCTGGGCACCATCAAGGACACCGCCACCTTCGAGGACGATCTGAGCTATTCGGAGGGCGTCACCCACGTGCTGGTGGGCGGGACGTTCGTGGTGCGCGATTCGCAGGTGGTGAAGGACGTGTTTCCAGGAAGACCGATCCTGGGCCGCTATCATCAAGACTGAAGGTGCGGTTCACGTCCCAGCGGATGGTCGATCGCCTCTTTCACGCGCTCGATGAATTGCACGGTGTGAGGGAGCGTCGCGTGGAGCTCGAAGGCCGCCTCGTCCTTCCAGCCCGAGTGGATGAAGAAGAGCCGCTCATCGTGAACGGCGCGGAAGGCCCGGATGCCCAGGCACCCTGGCTCCGCCGCCGACAGCGGAAGGACCGACCGAATCGCGCTCGAGACCGCCTGCTCCCGTCCCGCGCGCGCATGGAAGCGGGCGAAGATGTAGATCTCCATCGTCGTCACGCCGAGATCACTCGTTCGCCCGGGTATCCGTCGCGATCCAGTTCACTTCCCACGTCTTGCCTCCATCATCGGAGAACGCCTGCTCGAATCGGCAGGAGCTCGGGGTGATGTCCGAAATGACGAATCGAACGAAGATGGCGCGGCCATCGAGCGTGTCCTGGCCGTAGAACTCGCCCCGTCCATTCTGGAACTCGCCCATCACGGGCGGGCTCAATGTGCCGCCCCGGCTGTTCGAGAAGTTGAGACTCCACTGGTGCGAATCCGGGTTGTAGAGCCGCAGGCTCAGGCCCTCTATACGGCCTGCCGTTCCATTCACCTCGAGCTCCACCAGATTGGCGCGGCCCTCCCAGACCTTGCGGACGACGGTCGTGCCCTCGTACTCGACCCACGTGTTCGAGCCCGTGAGAGGATTCTGGAGCCGCTTGAGGTGGGTTTTCCACGTGCCGATCTCGAAGTCGAAATCGTGCTGCCCGTCGCGGGCCGTGGGACCGGCCCGGGGCAGGGCGGCCGCCATACTGGACACCAGCAGGACCGATAAGAAAGAACCGGGCGCGTTCACGGTGCCCCCTTCCTCCCTCTTCGCGTAAACTAGCGAACGTGAGTGCGGTCCACAAGAACGCACCTCGAGGTGCGTATCAACGGAAGGCTCGCCGCAATCCCGTGTCCGACTGTCCGCTCACTGCGGCGTCCGCCGCCTTCGGAGGCAAGTGGAAGCTCATCATCATTTACTGGCTCTCACAGGGAGACCTTCATTTTGGCGGACTGCAGCGTCTCATGACGTCCATCTCCCACAAGGTCCTGACGCAGCAGCTCCGCGAGCTCGAAGCGGACGGGATCGTGAAGCGCACGCCTCTCGGATCGGTGCCGGCGCAGGTGATGTATCAGCTGACCGAGTACGGTTCGACTCTAGTTCCGCTCGTCGAGAGCGTTCGTCAATGGGGGCGGGGTCATATCGATCGAACGGGCGCCGGGAGCTCAGAAGCCCCCGAGTCTTGCATTGGCGGCGCGTCGCGAGCCGCGACGGGCAAAAATGTTTCGCACGTCGAGAGGAACGAGAAGTCCGAAAGCCCGATATCCGCGCTCCCGGGCGTTCCGAACATCGAGAATGCCGAGGGCAATGGGACCGAAGTAAACCTTCCAGCGGTCATCTTCGACCTCCTCGAGACCGACCCGTTCTGATTGTAGGCAAGCGCTTATGTACCACTGCGTGGACTTGAAAGAGATCATTCCGTTCTCATAGGCGTGCCTGACTTGGAAGTGCTCCGGGTATTCGATGTGCGGGAGCTGACGAGGGTAGGGGCGCAGCGACGGCCGATAGCGCGATGCAGGAGGCTGCTGACCGAGGGCCTCATGCGGACGGATTTCGTTGTATTCCTTCCGGAACTGGTCGAAGGCCCGTTGCTGAGCTCGAAAGCTGGATCGGGGCGGTTTCGCCGTCTCTGACTTCAAGGTGCTGTGCATCCGCTCATGTCCCCATTTTGCTCGGGTCGACCGGGCAGAATCCGCTCAGGACGGATCCCGAGATGAATCCACCAAACGGCAAGCCGGGACAATCCTCCTGGTGCAAGAGTCGAGAACGGAGCACCGTTGTCGGTTCGAATCGCCTCCGGCAGACCGAATTCTCGAAATACCGATTCAAATACCTTCTGCGTCGGCTTGAACAGTGGACGGCGAAGAGCCCGACAAGCCAGTAGATAACGACTACACCCGTCGCTGACGGTCAGCGGGTGGCAACGCCCGTCGGCAACGGGAAAATGTCCCTTGAAGTCGGCACACCACACCGCATTCGGAGTGTGGTATTGCCCCAGACGATCGCCGTACGGTGAGCTCCGGCGCATCCGCTTTCGTTTCCGATTGAGCCCGTTCCGGCGCAGGACCTCTCCGATCGTACTCGCCACCGGAAGCGCGAGCTGCGGATAGTGCCGTTCCAAAAGCACGCGCAACTTTCGCGGTCCCCAGCGCGGGTGTTTCTTCCGGATCGAAAGGATCTTCTCCACCACGTCATCCGTGACCGCGTGGGGATGCGACAAGGGTGCTCGAGAGTGCTCTTCCAGTCCCGACACACCATCCGATTCGTAACGTGCGACCCACTTGTAGCCGGTCTTGCGGCTCACTCCGAATCGCTCGCACAGACAACTGAACGGCTCTGCCGCTTCCAGTTTCGACGCGATAAATCTCACTCGTTCATTCATGCCATTCGTCTCTTCCCATGGCATCTGTGACCTCCCTCCCAACCCAAGGGAGTGTCACCCATGTCGCCGGTCCGTTTTGTCACCTATGTACCCGGTCCGGACCAAAATTTCCCTTGACAACTTTCGGGAGTACTTTTCAGGAAAGGGAAGGATCCCACCCGGAATGTGCGCTCTTCGCACCTGAAGGCGTTTGTAGGGGCAAGAACGCCTTGGGAATCGGCGGCGTCATTCGATGCCGCAAACGTCCCGTGGAAGCGCAGCCATTGAGGCAAAAAAACACCGTGCTATAGAGAGGTATGACTTCTCCAAAAGAATTTCATTCGCTTTCCGATGACGAGCTACTCCGGCGTCTATCGGAGCTCCTGTCACGCTCGCGACGGGTCGAGGCCGATCTCGTCGCTCACATCGGCGAGGTTGATGAGAGGAGGCTATATGCCAGGGAGGCGTGCTCGTCGATGTTCGCGTACGCCACCGACGTGCTGCACCTCTCGGAGCACGAAGCGTACGAGCGCATCACAACGGCGCGGGCCTCACGGAGGTATCCGCTTCTTCTGGAAATGCTGCGCGACGGTCGCCTTCATCTATCGGGCATCGGAAAGCTCGCTCCGCACCTGACGGAGGAAAACCACGGGGTCCTCCTCGCCCGAGCCGCGCACCGGACCAAGCGTCAGATCGCCGAGCTTTCGCCCCGACCCGATGCGCCGTCGGTGATCCGGAAGCTGCCCGAGCGCCCTAGAAGTGATGTTCCGACTCTGCTTGCGATGGAGAGGGGGGAACTCGGCCCGGACCGAGTACCTCCTCTGACCACGCAGCAGCCGGGTCCGCTGCTTCGGCCTGCGCCACCCGTTCGGGCCGTGGTCGAGCCTCTTTCGCCATCGCGATACAAAATCCAGTTCACGGCGAGCGGGGAGCTTCGCGACAAGCTGGAGCGACTCCAGGACCTCATGGACTCCGATTTGACGGCTGTCATCGAGGCGGCGGTGACGGAGAAGCTCGAACGACTCGAAGCGAAGCGATTTGCCGAAACGAAGTCGCCGCGAAAAACCGTAGAGGAGACGGATACCTCGCCGAAGTCGCGCTACCTGCCGGCCGCGGTGAGACGCTTCGTCAGCCGTCGCGACGGGAACCAGTGCCGATTCGTGAGCGAGACGGGTAGACGCTGCCCCGAGCGGCGCGGCCTCGAGTTCCACCACGAGGAGCCGTTCGGCCGCGGAGGTGGCCACAACCCGAATACGATCTCGCTCATGTGCAAGAGCCACAACACCTATTTCGCCGAGCGGGATTATGGGAATGAGGTGATGAAGAGGTATCGGAGAAACGGCGAGGGGGTGTCCGAGAGCGCGCCCCCGTACGGAACCTTCCGAGCCAGCGGACGTTCGGTCGGTGACGGGACGCTAGCCGGAGCTTCTCGCCCCTTTCAATACCTCGACGCAGCGATCCGCGACGATGCGGTGCTCGCCCGGCTCCATCATCCAGACCCCGATCTCGAGCCGGGGCTCCTCGTTCGCGCTCGGACGGGGCTCGATGCGCGGCTCGCCTTCGCGGAGCGCCTTCGCGAACGTCTCCCGGGTGAGACCGAACCTCTTCGGGTCCCAGGTGATCGCGGCGTGGGGAACCTCGTTCGCGATCTCGGGGACGAAGCGTTCGGCATGGACGCCGTCGATCCCCTGGAAGCGGGAAACGATGTGCGCGACCCGCTCTTCCCATTCCTTCCAGTCGGCCTCGTGATCTCTCGCGAGGTACAACTCGAGCGGCGCGCGTGAGCCCGACGATCTCTTCCTTTCCCACCTTGGCCAGACGACCGATGGAGTCGGAGTGGGGCGAACCGTTCAGGAAGGCCGCCTGGATCAGGTCCTTCCGACCCAGGAGCAGGCCCGAGGATTGAGGCCCGCGGAGCCCCTTGCCGCCGCTGAAGGCGACGAGGTCGAAGCCCATCTCGAGAAACGCGGTCAGGTTCTTCACCGGAGGGAGATCGGCGGCGGCATCGATGAGCGTCGGCACTCCCTTCGCCTTGCCGGCTTCGACGAGCTCCTCGCGGGTGATCGGGCTCTTGTTCGCGACGTTGTTGAGATAGAAAAGCATCGCCGTCTTGTCGTTGATCGACGAAAGGAGCTCCTCGCGGCTTACCCGCCTCGACCAGGCGAATCCCCGACGTTCCGTACCGCATGGTCGTACACGAAACGGTGGCCCTTCGGAATGATGACTTCGTTCTTCAATCCCGTCGTGTCCGGAATGCGGAGGATCGCTTCCTGGCTCGAGCCGGCCACGGCGGCCGCGGTCGCGAGGGTGAGAGCGGCGGCACAGCCCGAAGTGACGAGAGCGGCCTCGGCGCCCACCAGGGAGGCGATGCGCCGGCCCGCCGCTTCCTGGAGCTCGGGGATCGAAACGTAGCGCGTCGAGGCGTTCTCCATCGCCTGCCTCACCTCTTTGGGCACGATCGATGACGAAAGCGCGGTGTAGGTCCCGGCGGCGTTGATGAACGGCCGTACTCCCAGGTCCTTGTAGACGTCGACGTCGCCATCCGGCGAGCGCTCGACGCTCCGCGAGAGTTCCCGAGACGGAAGCGAGTCCGAGCCCTGACAGAAAACCGCGGCGTGAAAGCATGTTCTCCTCCTGAGGGTTCAAAACAACCACTGAAGCGTGATGCCTTTCCAGATGCCTTTCCCGACCTGTCTTGAAGAATCGGCCCGTGCGCTGCACCTGTACGTCCTTCACGTCCTCGTTCGAAAGAAGACTACGATACTCGTGGGAGTTCCACGCGGGAAAACACACCGTCCGGAGAAGCCGTGGTCCGACTTCCCGCCACACCTGGCCCTCGATGCGATCCAGCACGTAGCCGTCCTGCTCGAACTCGGGGTCGAGCTCCTTCAAGATGCCCGAAATGGTGAGCTGCGACTTGATGAAGATCGCCGCCGAATAGCGGATCTTGTACCCCTCGCTGGCGAGCTCGGTCAAGAGCTCGTCGAGGAGAGCGAACATCTGGTCGGCGCCGCTTCCTTCGACCACCTTCGCGGCGGATTCGCGCAGCTTGACCGCGTCCTCCGCGCCGGAGGCGCCGTCGACCAGCACGCTCGCGTGGTTCGCGAGGCGCTTTTCGTCCTTCAAGTAGAGTCCGAGCATGAGCTGCGCCAGTTGGCGCCGCTCCTCGAGCGTGAACTCGGCGGCGAGACCCCAATCGATGAGCCCGAGCCGATACGGTTCGGCGGCGGAAGGCGCGTGGAAGACGTTACCCGCGTGAGGATCGCCGTGAAAGAGCGCCGGGTCGTTGCGGGAGAAGATCACGTCGTAGGTGAGGACGTCGCTCACGCGCTTCGCGAGCTCCGCGCGATCGCGGGGCGAGTCCGGGAAAGGCGTCCGTCACCTTCACGCCTTCGACGAACTCCATGCAGGTCACGTTCTCGGTCGAGAAGGGAAGGACGGCCGGAACCAGGACTCCCGGCTCGTCCCGGTAGTACTCCCGGGCGCGAACGAGATTCTTTCGTTCGTCCGAGACCTGGACCTCCCGCGAGAGCGCCTCACGGATCTCGTGAAAGATGTCGACGAGCGGGGTTGTCGCCGATGTCGTAGAAGTCGGCGTGGATCTCGAGATACGCGAGCACGCGATCGATGAGCTCGAGGTCCTCCCCGAGCGCCGAGACCGCGCGAGGCTTCAGCACCTTGCACGCCGCTCTCATCCCTACCTCGCTCCCGAGCGGCCGATAGGCGGCCTCCACCACCGCCCCGACGCTCGCCTCCGCGAGAAGGTGATCCTCGAAGTGGAGTGCGTACTCGTCCATGGTCGCGGGCGAGACCTCCCGCCGAATGCATCGACAGGATCTCTTCGTACTGGGCCGAGCTGAAGTCCGTTCTCGAGCGTCTGGAGCGCCTCACGGAGATCGGGAGCGAGGGCCGGGTTTCGCGCGAGGATCTGGGCGAGCTTCTGGAGGCTCGGCGCGTCAGCCACGAAGGCGAGGACGCGGTCGCCACGGCTCGCGTCACGAGGAAGGCTCGCCTGCGCGACGAGGCGTTCGACGAAACGCTCCTCGCTCATTCCGTCGAGGAACATCAGAAGGGAGTCGTGGATGAGCGGGCGCCATCGCGCGGCCTCCTCGGGAACGACCTCGAGGACGCGGGAGCCGTGGAGAAGAACTCTCTCGAGCCGGCCGCGGTAGCGGCGCCAGTCGAGGGAATCGAGAACTTCGCGAACTCTCCTCCGGGCGTCGAGCCCTCGAGAAGCGCGGCGGCACGGGCGCGAGCCTCCTCGGGAGCCGTAGCCGCGATCTCGAGAGCGAGCGCTCGCGCGTCCGCCTCCCAGTCGTAGGTCTGATAATGCTCGAGCGGCGTCGGAAGCTCGAGCTTCTGTCCGGGCGCCAGGAGGCTGAGTAGGAAAACGAGGCGCCCCATGATGAAATCGCGCGCGACCGGTGGGGACATTATCCGAAACCGTCCGGGGACTCAACCTGCTGGAGGAGACATGACGCTTTCGAGACGCGAGTTCATTCGAGACATGGGAACCGGGCTCAGCCTGGCGACGAGCCTCGCCTGCGCTTCGGCTCCGGTTTCGGCAGGCAGGTGATCCGAGAAGCTCCTTCAGCCGGATCCCCGGCAGCCCGAGCCGTCGCCCCTCGGGTACGATCGCCTTCCGCTCGGCTGGCACCAGGAGAGGGCCCGAGCGCTCAAGGAGAAAGCGGCGGAGCGCGGCGTCGACGCGATTCTCCTGCGGAGCGATCAGAACCAGGTCTATTTCACCGGCTGCTTCCGCCAGAGCGGCGAGCGGTCGACCTGGGTCGTGCTTCCCCTCGACGAGACGGACACCGCCCACTGGTTCTCCCCGGCGATCGATCGCGACCTCATCAACTCCTGGTGGGCGACGTCCAACGAGAACTACTTCTGCTATCCGCACGCCGCGGGCGGCTTCCCGAACCGCGGCGAGCTCGCGCGCGGAAACCGCGTCGACCTCTTCGAGTGGATGCTCGAGGGGTTGAAGACGAGAGGGCTCGGCGAAAAGACCCTCGGGATCGATTTCGAGCCGACGAGCGCGCAGAGGGCGTCGCTCCAATCGATTCTCCCGCGGGCGAAGGTCGTCGAGATCGGCGATCTCTGCCTCGACATGCAGATTCGAAAGACGAAGGAGGAGATCGCGCTCACCCAGCGCGCGTATCGCTACTTCGACAAGATCCACGCCTTCGCGCGGGACTACATCCTGGAGCGCGGCACCGAGGCGACCGACTTCGAAGTGGGACAGGCGCTCCAGGCCTACGGCATCGGACTCTTGATGAAGGACGTCCAGTACGACGGCAAGCCGCACACCGCCGTCGGAATCGAAGTGACCTCCCACTACGTGAGGACCGGAGTCGCGACCGCGTATCCTCATCCGAACCAGTTCTTCTACGGGAAGATCCAGAAGGGCGCGCCCGGTCTACGTCAATACCGACATCCGCCTCGGCGGAATGGGCGGAGAGTGCTATCGCAACTACCTCGTGGCGCCCTTCGATCCGCGACACGAAAAGATGTGGCAGGTGGTCACCGACTCGGCGCTCCTCCTTCGCGAGGAAGCTCGCCCCGGAGCGGTGTGCTCGGAGATCGCGTACAAGGTCCACGACCTTCAGCTCCGAAGAACGGGATGCAGGACTACATCTATCACCGGCCCTGCCACGGTCAGGGACAGTTCTTCTCCGGCCATCAGCCTCCGTTCATCGCCCTCGGAGACGACACGGTGCTCGAGGCGGGCATGATGTTCTCCGTCGAGCCCGGGCTCTACGACTCCGAGCGCGGAATCGGCGTCAACCCGAGCGACATCCTCCTCGTGCAGGACGACGGGGAGCGTCTTCCTCAGCAGCGTCCCCTTCAGCCGCGAGTGGGCGTACCTCACGCTATGACAGCGCTGCCGCTGTCTCGCTCCTTCTCGCGATCGACGTTCCCGCCGGAGCTTCGATCCTGCGTCGCCTCGATCCGGGCCGACGCGCTCGGCGGAGTCGAGCCCCGGGTGGACGTCACACGGGAGTCCGAAGGCCGGCTTCGATTCCGACTGACGCTTCGACCTCCCGCGAAGCCGTCGCTCAAGACGACTGGCGAATCGACGTCGAGCCCGCCTTCGTCCCCGATTTTCACTGGGCGCCTCATCTCACACCGACCGCGCGCAACGTCATCGACCAGCACAGCTTCCGCTCCCCCGCGCTCATCGTCTCGGGGCCGAGCTGCACTCTCACGCTCATCCCCGACCTCGACCTCCTCCTCTCGAGGGCTCGCACGTGCGGTGGTACATGGACCTCGACGCGCCCGCGAGAAAGCTGACGCTCGGGATGAGCGAGACCGAGGTCGAAGGCCACGTCTTCTACGTGCGAAAGCCCGGCGCGTCGTATCCGAAGGGCAAGGTCCAGTTCGGGTTTCTCGCTCTCGCGCTCCGCGAACGCGCGCAGAACCCGTTTCGACCGGTGCTCTCGCTTCCTCTGGGAACGTTACGGGCGCGCGCTCTTCGAAGGCGGTCGTCCCTTGAAAGGCGATCTCACGCCCTACGTCGAGCACACCTACCGATGGGCGTTCGAAGGGTGGCGCGACGCCGTCTGGCAGGAGTTCGAGCTCGAAGGCAAGAGAGTCGGAGCGCCGGTCTTCATCGTCAACGAGACCCAGAGTCCGAACTATCCCGGCGAGGTCAACGAGAGGGAGTTCCGCTCCATCTGGAACCAGGCCTGGTTCAGCTCGCTTCGCTCGGCCTCGGGCCTCTTCCGCTGGGCGCGCGCCCGCGGAAACGAGGATCTTCTCGCGAAAGCGCGGATGACGAAGGAGCTCGCGCTCCTCGCCCCGATGACCGACGGAATCTTCCCCGCTCTCATCGCGACCGAGATGGAGACGGTGAACGGACTCAACCGATCGCGCGGGTGGGGAACCGCGTTCTGGGGGAACTCCGACCGGAACCCCGTGAACCGCGAGGCGGGAGCCCGGAGCGCCGACCCGCGCATCGCGCCCGTACCACGTCCTCGACATGAGCTGGACTTCGCTTCTCATGCTTCGCTGGTACGAGGAGCTGGAGCCGGACGAGCGGCTTCTCGCCTACGCGACCCGCTACGGCGACGCCCTCCTCCGATTGCAGGATGCCCGAGGATTCTTTCCCGCCTGGCTCGAGCGGGAGATCGTTGAAACCTCTCGGCGTCCTCGACGATTCTCCCGAGACGTCGCTCTCCGTCACGTTCCTCCTCGCTCTCTCCCGCGCGACGGGGAAAGAGCGAGTACCGCGCGGCCGCGCTGCGAGCGATGGACGCCGTCGCGACCGAGATCGTCCCCGACGGGCCGCTGGGAAGACTTCGAGACCTACTGGTCGTGCTCCTCCTGGGGCATCGACGATCTCCTCGGAAAGAAGGTCGAGCGCAACGACCTCTACAAGCAGAACACGTTTTCCATGTTCTGGACCGCGGAGGCCCTCCTCGAGACCTACCGGGCGACGGGAAAGCGAGACTACCTCGAGCTCGGCGAGACGCGTCCTCGACGAGCTCCTCATGGCCCAGGCCTCCTGGCAGCCTCCCTACATGTACGTCGACGTGCTCGGAGGCTTCGGAGTCATGAACGCCGACGGCGAGTGGAACGACTCGAGGGAAAGCCTCTTCGCCGAGACCATCGTCCGCTACGGCCAGGAGCTATCGCGGGACGAGTACGTGGAGCGCGGCCTCGCGGCGCTTCGATCCTCTTTCGTCATGATGTACGCCCCCGAGAACCCCCGGACGAAGGAGCAGTGGGAGAAGAGGCACCCGTTCTTCGGTCCCGAAGACTACGGCTTCACCATGGAGAACTACGGCCACGGAGGCCGGACGAGCCCGGAGGGCGAAGGCATGGGTGTCTTCACCATCTACGACTGGGGCAACGGCGCCGCCGCCGAGGCCTACAACCGGATGGTGGACCACTTCGGCCGGGAGCTGGTGCACCGGGCAAGGTAGCGGACGTCCGCAGTGCGGTGAGCGCGCTCAATCCTCGAGAGCATTTCCATGCTATCACCGCCGCTCCACACCGGCACCTGGCCCCGTCGCGCGGCTCATACTCAACGACTCCACCCCTTCGGTCGAGCTCCACGTGGCAGCATTCGAGAAGCACTTCCTTGAGCTTCGTCCGCCCGCGCTGTACGCGGGACTTCATACCCGAGATAGAAATCCCGAGCGACTCCGCCGCCTGGCTCTGGGTCCGGCCTTCGAGCTCCGTGAGCTCGAGCGCCCGGCCATAGGTGTCGGGAAGCGTCGCGATCAGCGGGCGGAGGCAGTGGGCGAGCTCCGCTTGGCCGGCCGAGTCTTCAAGCTCGAGAACGGCGGCGGGCTCCGCCGCGAGCGCTTCCGTCGCGCGCGCGAACGCGCCGCGTCTCCGGTAGTAGTCGGTCACCGCGTTTGCCGCCGTGCGATAAACCCATCCGGTGACGCTTTCGACTTCGCGAAGCGTCGGCGCGTTCTCGTGAATGCGGGTGAAAACGTCCTGCAGCAGGTCCTCCGCGTCTTCGGGTGTTGCTACCCGCCGTCGGAGAAAGGAAAGGAGGCGCGTGTGGAGCTCGCTCCACAGCACCTCCGTTTCCGCGTTCAAGGCTTTCGCCCTTCGATGTTGTGGGAAGCCACGAGATCGCGACTCGCGGCTTCGGGGCGTGATCCGCACCTCGACGAACCCGGCGTCCGAGAGAATCCGCTCGAGCTCCGGGACATCCGCGGCGCCGCCGATGCAGCCGGTGTAGGAATCGAGGTCGTTGCGGACGGCTTCGGGGAGCGGGCCCTGTCGCCACCATGTCGGAAATCGCGAGCCTTCCTCCCGGCTTCAGCACTCGGAACGCTTCGCGGAAGACCGCGGGTTTGTCCGGCGAGAGGTTCACGACACAGTTGGAGAGAATCACGTCGACGCTCGCGTCCGGCACCGGGAGATGCTCGATCTCACCGAGGCGGAACTCGACGTTCCGCGCCCCGCTCTTCGCCGCGTTCGCCCGGGCTCGGGCCAGCATCTGAGGAGTCATGTCGACGCCGATGACCCGCCCCGTCTCGCCGACCTGCTGCGCGGCCAGAAAGCAGTCGATACCTCCTCCGCTTCCCAGATCGAGCACCGTTTCCCCGGAGAGAGCGCGGCAATTCCCTGGGGGTTCCCGCACCCGAGCCCCAGATTCGATCCCTCGGGGAGCTGCGAAAGCTCCTTCTCGCCGTAGCCGATGTCGGGGCTCGTCGTCGAGCCGCAGCTCGAGCCTCCTCCGCAGCACCCCTCGGCCGGTGCTTCGACGGCGATGCGCCCGTAGCGTTCCCTGACCGTTTCTCTTACGTCACTCATTGCTTCTGACCTCCTTCTCGCCTGGGAAGACGCAGGAGGAAGCAAAAGGACGCAAGGAATCTTCACTCCACGAGAGCGACTGCCTGAGGGATCAGAAGTCCCGGGGCCGTTATTCTCGGTAAGAAGCCCGCTCAGCGCCGGCGCGGCTTCGCTGAAAAACCGGTTCACCACGCCGATCTTCTCCCGGTACTCGGTCCGGAGCTCCTCGACGTAGGCGCTCTGGGCCGTCGTCGGGCCGGCCAGCACCCCGTTGAGCTGGCCGAACAGGTCCTGGAGCCTCTCCGAAAGGCGAGGCCCTTCGCTCCAGAAAGGCTTCCCCGCGGGCCTTGCGAGACCGTCGAGGATGCGGTTCAGCTCCTCGAGATTTCCCTCGATGCCCGTCTTCAGGGCGTCGGGCACTTCTTTCTTCTGGGTCTCGAGCGTCTTCTTGCCGCTCTTCGATCTGGACTTTCAGGCTGTCGAGCCCGCGGAGAGCGTCGTTCACCGAGGAGCGCATGTCGCGAAGCTTGGTCGTGAGCTGGTATTGCGTCTCGAGCGACCCCGCGTCCGACGCGGCGGTCGGATTGAGCTTCACCACGACGGGCTTTTCGAGCACGGTCGATCCCACGGTCAAACGAGCCCGATAGTTCCCGGGAGGAACCTGGGGTCCGAGAGGGCCGAACGCGAAGAACGCCGCGCGGGCCGGGCTCGTCGCTCCGCGGCCGCGGCTCTTCGCCCGCGAGATCCCAGACGACGCGGTGCATTCCGGCCTCTTTCGGGAACGTCTTTGAGCGCGCGGAGCACGGCGCCGCTCCCATCGAGGATCTCGATCTTCGGCGCGGCGTCCCCTTCGGCGGCCTCCTTGAGATGAAACGTGATGAGGGCGCCGTAGGGCGGATTCGGACCGCGGAAGGGCTCGTCGCCGATGCCGTAGCGCGTCGGCATCATCGTGAACCGGAGCGCGGGCCGCACGTCGAAGAGCTCGGTCGACCCGAGAAACTGTATCGGCGTCGCATCGTCGAAGATGAAGAGCCCGCGGCCGTGGGTCCCCAGGATGAGATCGTTGTCGCGCGGGTGAACGAGGATATCGTGCACGGAGACCGCGGGAAGGGTCTCGCTCCTCAGGCGCGCGAAGGAGAGACCGGAGTCGCGCGAAACGTAGAGGCCGACCTCCGTGCCCGCGTAGACTACCGACGTATTCTTGGGGTCTTCGCGCACGACGTGCACGTAGCCGCGATCCGGAAGTCCCTTTCCGACCCGCGTCCAGGTCTTCCCGAAGTCCGAGGTCTTGTACACGTACGCGGCGAAGTCGTCGAACATGTGGCGATCGAATGCGGCGTACGCGACGCCTTCGCCGGTGCGCGAAGGCTCGACATGGGAAACGGGTGAGAACGGGCCGAGTCCCTTCACGTTCGCGGTCACGTTCTCCCAGGTACTCCCGCCGTCTCTCGTGACCTGCAGGTTCCCGTCATCGGTCCCCGCCCAGAGGACGCCGGCTCGCACCGGAGACTCGCCGATGCTGATGACCGTCCCGTGGTACTCGGCGGTGGTGTTCTCGATGAAGACCGGACCTCCCGCGGACTGGAGCTTCTCCGGATCGTTCGTCGTGAGGTCGACGCTGATCGCGCGCCAGCTGCCGCCGAAGTCGTCGGTGCGGAAGACGACGTTTCCACCGAAGTACACGGTGCGCCCGTCGTGCGGCGAGGGAATGATCGGCGCGTTCCAGTTGAACCGGAACTCGAGGTCGCCCACCGGTCCGCCGTCGCCCTCGGCGGGGCTGCGGGCTCGCCGCGATCTGATTCCGGAGCTTCATGTCCGTGCGGTAGAGACCGCCTCCCTGGAACTCCGAGAGAAACACGTCGGGGTCGCGCGGATCGGAGACGATGTGGAAGCCGTCTCCGAAGCTCACCATCCTCCAGTCCTCGTTGAGGATTCCGAAGGGCTCGCGGGTGCGGCTCGGCCCGCTCCAGGTCCCGTTGTCCTGGAGTCCGCCGCCGAGGTAGTAGAACGGCTCCCGGTTGTCCGCGTAGATCTGGTAGAACTGCGCGAGGACGATGTTGTTCTCGTACTCCCAGGTCTTTCCCTGATCGTGGGAGACCGCGACGCCGCCGTCCTCACCCTGCCACATCCTCTTCGGGTTCTGGGGATCGATCCAGAGCGAGTGATAGTCGACGTGCGTGTTCGGAGAAATCGCTCTCGAACGTCTTCCCGCCGTCGATCGAGAGCTGAAGCGACGACGAGACCGCGTAGACGCGATCGGGATTCGCGGGATCGACGCGCAGGTCGGTGTAGTAGAGGCCGCGGTTCACGATGCCGGGGTCCTTGTGCACCTCCGTGAAGCTCTCGCCGTGATCGTCCGACCGGTAGAGACTTCCCTCGTGGGTCTCGGCGATGACGTAGACCGTTCTCGGATCGCTCGGCGCGACCTTCACTCCGATGCGGCCCATGAGCTTCGGGAAGGCCCTTCTCGATCTTCTTCCAGGTCCGGCCGCCGTCAGAGGACTTGAAGACGCCGCCTTCCTCGCTTCCGCTCCGGTGCGTCCAGGGCTTTCGATCGAAGGACCACATCGCGGCGTAGAGAAGGTTCGGGTTCTCCGGGATCGATGTCGAGGTCCGCCGCTCCGTGCCGGTCGTCGATGTAGAGCGTCTTTTCCCAGGTCGCGCCGGAGTCGCGGCTCACGAAGACACCTCGCTCCGCGTTGGGACCGAAGATGTGGCCGAGAGCGGCGACGTAGACGTTCGAAGAATTCTTCGGATCGACGAGGACGCGGGTGATGCGCTCGCTGTCGGCGAGCCCGAGGTGACTTCCAGCTCTTCCCGCCGTCCGTCGTCTTGTAGATCCCGTTCCCGAACGAGACGCTGTTGCGCGGATTTCCCTCGCCCGTTCCCACGTAGACCACGTCGGGGTTTCCGGGCTCGAGCGCCATGTCTCCGATCGAGAGGTAGTCCATCTCGTCGAAGAGGGGAGCCCACGTGACGCCGGCGTTCGAAGTCTTCCAGACTCCGCCCGAGGCCGAGCCCACGTAGACGATTTCGGGAACCCCCGGCACGCCCTCGACGTCGGCGACCCGCCCCATCATGTTCGCGGGTCCGATATTGCGCCATTTCAACGTCTTCAGGAGCTCTTCTTGCGCGAAGAGCGGCGCCGAGACGAGCAGCGCGAGAAATCCGGAAAACCTCATGAGCCTCCCAGTCGGAGTCGAGCATCGCGAACCAGGCGGTGTCGCGATTCTTTCCTTTGACGATCATGTGCTGGCGAAAGATGCCTTCGAAGCGGAAACCAAGCCGGAGCGCGGCGCGGCGCGACCGCCTGTTGAGGCTGTCGCATTTCCATTCGACGCGGCGGTATCCGAGAACGTCGAACGCCTCCGACAGCATCAAGTGCACGGCTTCGGTATTGACTCCCGTTCCCTGCGCTTTGGGGACATACCAGATATGGCCGAGCTCGACGACGCGCATCGCGGGGCGAATCGCCAGATAGCTCACCATGCCGAGGATCGGCGCCGGTCTCGTTGTCACGCACGGCCAGGAAGAGCGGGTCTTCCGAGGCCGCGCAGCCCCGGAGCCACTCGAGCATCGCCGTCCGATCCGCGAAGGGTCCGTAGCCCATGTAGGTCCAGAGCGACTCGGTCTCCGGATCGCCGTGCGACCCGGAGAAGAGGTCGTCCACCTGGGAGTCGGGGTCGAGGGGAACGAGCGAGACCCGACGCGCCTTCGTGGACCGCGCGTCTCGGGAGTTTCGCGGGCTCGACCGCCGGGCGCGGCGGCGGCTCCCGCAGACGATGCCACTTCTCGATGACGTCTTCGCCCCGTCCCCTCGAGCGGCTTTCAGCATCTCGAACCATTCGTCCGCAGAGCTCGGTGAGCTCGACGAAGTTCCCGTCCGGGTCGAGGAGAGCTGCGCTCACGAAGAATCCCTCGTCCCGCGGAGGGTAGAGGAGACGGACTCCCTTCGACTCGAGCCGGGAGGTGAGAGCGCGCACGTCGAACACCGTGAAGGCGAGCTTCACCGCGCCGACGCCAGATGTTCCGTCGGGAAAATCCTCGATCGGGTGGATCGCGAAGTGAGCCTCACCGAGAGTGCAGCCCCAGTGAGGGAGAGTGCCTTCGTGGTGCTCGTCCTCGAGAGGAATCTCGAGAACGTCGCGGTAGAACTCGGCGAGCCGCTTGGGGTTCTCGGAGACCAGAAGGATCCCCGAGAACCCCTGAATGCCGGCTAGAACATGCTCCACAGGTACTGGTTCGTGACCTCGTGGTGGAACTGTATCTCGGCGGCTTTGATCACGCTACCCAGGGCCTTGGGGCATCGGTCCGCAGAAGCCTGCTTCGCCTCCGCGAATTTCCGCTGGACTTCCTCACCGAGGAGCCCGGCGATTTCTGGACTCTGTTTGAAGAGGCGAATCGCGTCATGGATGTTGTCGGGCAGGAAACGCGTGCGCGAACGCTTGTTCTCGCCGTTCTCCTCCTCGGGAGGGAGCGGCCCTTCGAGACCGGTTCGGAGCAGCGTGTAGATCGCCATGTGCGGATTGGCGTCGGGCGCTATCGAGCGCACCTCGATTCGCGCCGTCTTGTCGTTTCCGAGCGGGATGCGGACCATCGCGCCGCGGTTGATGGCGGACGCCTTGATCTGGTTCGGAGCCTCGAAATGCGGATCGAGTCTCCGGTACGCGTTCACGCTCGGGTTCAGGATGAGGCAGAGCTCCTGGCCGCTCGTGAGGATGCGATCGATCATGTCCCAGCCGCGCCTTGCTGAGTCCGTCCTCTCCCTTCGCGTCATAGAACAGGTTCTTTCCGTTCCTTCGCGAGGGACATGTTGAGGTGCATCCCGTTCCCGTTCACGCCGGTGACCGGTTTCGGGAGGAAGCGACGCGGACATATCGAGCTTCTGCGCCACCTGCCGGCAGATGAGCTTGTAGAGCAGCACCTGATCGGCCGCGATGTTCGCCTCCGTGTACGAGTAGTTCATCTCGAACTGCGACGGCGCGACCTCGGGGTGATCCTTCTCGTTCGCGAAGCCCATCGCCCTCTGGACCTCGGCGGAGGTGTCGATGAACCGCCGGAGCTCGTCGCCCGGAAGCGAGTGGTAGTAGCCGCCGGTCGAGATGAACTCGAACTTCCCCGTCTCGTAGTAGCGCCGCTCGGCGTCCTTCCCGCGGAAGAGGAAGCCCTCGATCTCGTTCGACGCGTGGACGATCGTCTTGTCCTGATTCCAGAGCGAGTCGGTATAGGCTCCGCAGAGCGCGCGCGAAGCCCCGAGTGGTAGTGGACTTCCGTCGCGCTCGAGAACGTCGGCGAAGACCAGGACTTTCCCGGGACCGAAGATGTCGGACGGAAGCCAGTAGAACGCGGGCCAGTCGATGGCGAGCCTCAGGTCTGATTCCGACTGCTGCGAGAAACCGCGGACCGAGGAGCCGTCGAAGGTCAGGTTGTCGGCCGACTTCAGCAGGAACTTCTTGTCGTAGTCCAGCATGTGAAGCCGCCCCTCGAGATCCGAGAAGCACACCGTGACGGCCTTGATGCGTTTTTCGTCGGTGAGGTACTTGAGCCGCTGCTCCTGGACCTCGTGAGCCGGCGTCCGGTTCGCGCGCGCCGCCTTCGCCTCCAGATTCATTTCCTCGAGCTGGTCGTACGGAATCTCCAGGAAATCCCGCAAAGCGCTGTCCAATGTGTCCTCCTTTGTTAATTGGGCAGTATTTAGACTTAAATAGTGCAATATTTAATATAAAAATGTCAATAATTAATTTAAGCCAGCGCCGATACCGTAAATACCCGAGGTAACCCACGAGGAGAAGAAGGAAGGGTCAGGACGGACCAGGCCATGAACGCCCCGTAGGCGGTCGCGCCGATCAGGTCGTAAATGGAAAACCCGATGAGCGCGAGGTTTGCGCCAGAAGCAAGCGACCGAGCGGGAGGGAAGTCGGTCCAGTGCCGGGCGAGAAGGGTGACAGCGAGAACCGAGGTCAGCAACTGATAGTCCCACCCGAGCGGTGACACCAGTGGGATCATGACCAGAAGAGTCCCGACCTCGAGAACCGCCGCGCGCGGCAGGCCCTTTCCCCATCGCACGATGACGAGCATCAGGATTCCGAGGCCGAGAACGAGCCCGAGTCGCGAGACCGGGCGGAAGAGACCACTTGGTGAGGAACGCGGCGAGAGAAACGTTGTCGGCGCTTCCGAGCTCCGCGCGGCGTCGATTCCGAGAGTGTCCGGTACCACTCGCGGTGGACTTCGAGGTTTCGCTCGAATCCGTAGAACGCCGAGGGCAGGAGAAAGGCGCCCGCGAGAACCGCGAGCCCGCGGCGAGGGCTACGAACCTCCCGCGGACCACATAATAAGGTAGGAAGATGAGGCCGTACGGCTTCATCGCCGTCGCCAGTCCCCAGAGAGCCCCCGCGCGCGCTTCGCTCCGCTGCCGGAGCATGAAGAGCAAACACCAGGGTCACGAGCGCGTTGATCTGCCCGAGCTTGATCTCGACGACGAAGAACTTTGCGAGGACCAGGGGCGGAATCGCGAGGAGGTACCAGGGCGCGGCGCCTTTCCGGCTCCCAGACGAGGCGCTTCGAGACGACGAAGAGCCGCGATCGAGCGAGAGCACCGTGAGCGCGTACCAGAGTGCTTTTGCGGCGGGGAGGGGGAGGAGGGACGAGCGGGAACGTAGAGAAGGGCCGAGGACGGAAAGTACTTGAACATGTAGTGACCGTCCGAGGTCTGATAGAGGCTCTCGCCCGCGCGGAGCCTCTTGCCCGCGCGTGTAGTTCACCTCGAAGTCGCGCATCTCCTCTCCGATGACGAATGCGAAGAGGAGAACGAGGCCGAGGACGGTGAGGGCGAATGAGGAGCGGCCGTCTCAACTCAGGTCCATCGGAACCACTTGATCGAGAGAAGGAAGCTCACGCCCCCCCAGAGCAGAGAGACCCAGAATCTCCCACGCCTGAGAGACGAGCGTCTGGCCTTCGATGAGGATGGCGCGGAGCGCGTCGTTCAGCATGGTCAGAGGGCAGCGCCTGGATGGCCGGCTGCATCATCTCGGGAAATCGATCGGCGGAGAAGAAGATGCCGGAGAACACGAACATCGGGAGCATCACCAGGTTCATGAGCCCGGATACCGTCTCGATCTTCTGCGCGCGGCTCGCGACCAGGATCCCGATTCCGCCGAAGGTGAGCGACCCGAGAAGCCCCACGAGAACGGTCGCGGTGATCGAGCCCTGGACGCACGATGTCGAAGACGAAGTAACCGAAGACCAGAAGCGCCACGAGCTCGCCCAGCATGAACACCACGCGGCTCATCATGAGCGCGGCGATGAACTCGCTCTTTCTCATGGGCGAGGCGACGAGCCGCTTCAGGAGCTTCCGCGTGCGCATGTCCACGACGGCGAACCCGACCCCCCACATGCCGCCGCTCATCAGGTTCATTCCCAGAAGGCCGGGGATCAGGAAGTCGATGTAGCGCGCTCCGGGCTCGGAGACTTCGACCTCGACGGCATCGAACGCGTCCTTCCGCCCCGCCGCCTTCTGGAGAGCGCCCTCGACGTGGGCCCGGGCGAGCTCCGCCTCGGGGCGAGTCGGGTCGAAACGGTACTCGTACGGCTCTCGCGGAACGACGACGAGTGCGACTTTCCCCAGCTCGAAGCTCGGAGCGCGCGTCGTCCTCACTCGAGGTCCTCACTATCATCTGGGGATCCGACTCCGAGCGCGTGCGCGACCTTCTCGCGCCCTCGGCCCTTCGACGATGGCGACCGAGATCTGCTCCTGCGGCTTGTTGCGGAACGCGATGCCGAGGCCGACCGCGAGGAGAAGGGGAAACACGAACATCCAGAACACAACCTCGGGCTCCCGAAGGGGCTCGCGAATCCGGGCGATGAGAAGTCGATAGAAAGGGTCGAGCCTCATGAATCAACCGTCCCGCAGATGTCTTCCGGTGAGGGAGACGAAAACGTCCTCGAGGCTCGCGTGCCGCGTGCTCAGGTGCTCGAGGCTCGAGCCGCGCTCGCTCAGGTAGGCCATGAGCGCCGGAATCGCGAGGTGGACTTCTTTCACGGCGAGGCTCAGAACGTCGCCCTCGCGATGGCTTCCGCTGACGCTCGGGAGCTTCTCCAGGTCCTCGACCGCGATTCGCGACGGGTCGTTCACCTCGAGCTCCACCACGTGATCGCCCCCCGAGCCGCTGGATGAGCTCCCGCGGCGAGCCGAGGGCGATGATCTTGCCGTGATCCACGATGGCGACCCGATCGCAGAGACGCTCCGCTTCTTCCATGTAGTGAGTGGTGAGAAGCACCGTCTTCCCCTCGCGGCGGAAATCCCGGATGACGTCCCAGAGGTGTCGGCGCGACTGCGGGTCGAGACCGGTCGTGGGCTCGTCGAGAAAGACGAGCTCCGGCGATCGCCGACGAGCGCGCAGGCGATGGCGAGCCTCTGGCGCTGCCCGCCCGGAGAGCTTGACCACCCAGCTCGAGCGCTTTTCGGTGAGGCCGGTGAGCTCGAGAATCTCCTCGACCGGACGCCTCCGATCGTAGAAGCTGCGGAAGAGGACGACGGTCTCCTCGACCGTCAGCTTGTCCGCGAGCTTGGTCTCCTGGAGCGAGACCCCGAGTCGCTGCCGCACCGCGTCATCGTCCTCGCCCCATCGCTTTCCGAGGATCTCGATCTCGCCGCGGGTCGGCGGCGAGAAGCCCCTCGAGCATCTCGATGGTCGTGGTCTTGCCCGCGCCATTCGGCCCGAGAAGGCCGAAGCACTCCCCGACCCCGATCTCGAGATCGATGCCCCGCACCGCCTCGACCTTACCGTCATAGGTTTTCGCGAGATCCCGGCACCGTATGGCGGCTTGCATCGGCGTCATGATACCGGCGCGCGCGTCGCGATGCGCCAGAGGGAGGAATCTCGCCCCGTTTCTCGTCCATCCCCGTATGGAGGGGACATGCTCGACAAGCATCGAGGTTTCGACGCCGAGCTCTGTGAGCGGACCGAAATCGTCCTGAGGACGCGGCACTACAGCCGCTTGACGATCAAGGCCTATGTCTTCTGGGTGCGTCAGTTTCTCCAGCAGTATTGGTACTGTGAACCCGATGACCTTGGAGAGCGTGAGGTCACGGCGTTTCTGAGCGACCTCGCGGTGCGAAGGAACGTATCCGCCTCGACGCAGAACCAGGCCCTGAGCGCGATCCTGTTCCTGTTCAAGCAGGTGCTCGGCCGCGAGCTCGAATGGATGGAGGGAGTCGTCCGAGCCCGACGAGGCCAGCGCCTACCCGTGGTGCTCACGCGGCAGGAGGTGCAGCGGGTCCTCGGCCGCATGAAGGGAACTCCGCTTCTGGTCGCGGAGCTTCTCTATGGATCGGGCCTGCGGCTCATGGAGTGCCTTCGTCTGCGAGTGAAGGACATCGATTTCGAGCAGCACAAGATCCTCGTCCGCGACGGCAAAGGGTCGCAAGGACCGCGTCACCATGCTTCCAACCCATGTCGAGGCGCGTCTGCGCGAGCACCTCGCGACCGTGCGCCGGATGCACGCCAAGGACCTCCTCGCCGGAGCCGGATCCGTGGAGCTGCCCTATGCCCTGGCGCGCAAGTACCCCAATGCCGCCACATCCTGGCCGTACCAATGGGTCTTCCCCGCCGCGCGCACCTACGTCGAACCGACGACGCAGCAACGCCGCCGGCATCACGTCCATCAAACGGTCGTGCAAAAGGCGGTGCGGGAAGCGGTCGTAGCCGCCGGCATCACCAAACCCGCCGGATGCCACACCTTCCGGCACAGTTTCGCGACCCATCTGCTCGAGGACGGCTACGACATCCGCACCATCCAGGAGCTCCTCGGTCACAACGACGTGACCACGACCATGATCTATACCCACGTCCTCAACGAGGGCAGAGGCGCCCTCCCCGTGCGCAGCCCTCTGGACCGCGACCGTGGCCGGTAGCCTGTGGAACCTGGCCCGGTGACCGAATCTCGAACTGGACGCCGATCGCGGGAGCCCAATATCCCGACTTCGATATTTTTTTATACGCGACTCGCCAACAACGTCATCCCATTGATTTCCGGCCAATTGCACCCGACCCCTTCATGCTTCATTCTGATATGCTGCCCCTGTACAATTAGAAGTTAGGCGGATGCGATAAGAGTGACGATGGCGTTCTACCGGGACCTCGAACCGTGTGACTACTTTCGGAAGCGCTTCTCCGGTCTCCTGGCGGTAGGTTGGCTCTCTTCAACCGAAAGTTACGCGCAGGGCGAGGTGGACGAGAGCGATTTGCGAAGGTTGCGGGCGCTAGTTGACGACTGTTGGCAACCGTTCTATTTCAGGGGTTCCCATGCTTGTGAGTTTTGCGGTAGGGAACGCGGAACGAAGAATCTTTTCGTTCCTGGCGCTGGCTTGGTTTTCGTCGCGCCCGAAATGATCGTCCACTACGTCGAGGAGCACTCATATACTCCGCCGGGAGTGTTCCTCGAAACGATTGAGGCCTGTGCAGAAATGGGATCGGCACAGTACTTCTCGGCATTGGTCGAGCAAGGCGGGCGTGAGCTTGCGGAGTTCTTAGGGCTGCTGAACCCAGATCCAACGCCGTGCCCGTTCTGCGGCCGCCCGCTCGTGACACCGAGAGCGCGGCAGTGCCGATTCTGCAAGATGGACTGGCACGATCCCAGCAACCCTCGTAAATTGGGGACCGCCTAACATCGAATTCGAGCGGACGGCACAGAGGCTTTGGTAGGGCATGAGATACCCTGAGACGTCCGTGACTTCGATAACGACCTCGCCGTGCCGCCGCTCAATTCAACGTTGGGCGGCAATCGCCTCACGGTGAGAAATAGTCAACGAGTTAGCGTAAGCCAAAGAGTCAAGGGAGCCGCGCCTCGTCTTCGTGCTTGGGGCCTTAGCTTTTGTCGTGCCTCTCCTTGTTCTTCCTATTCAAAGATTCTGGCTGCACGGGCCAGTGATTGAGACAAGAATCAGGATCGATCGTGAGGCTGGGGGTCGATGGCGCAGCCCCCGTTCCGAGACCGTGGAGCAGACGACGTTCTATTACATCATTGAGATGCCAGATGGTTCTCGCGAGCATATCGCTCTACCTGAGCGTTTCCCGGTTGGAACTGAAGTTGAGATCGCGTTCACTCGCGGCGCAATCACCGGTACGATGTTTGTGACGGCTGTACGCGAGGTCGACGATCGACCATCGAACGGGGTTCTGCGCGTGTCATCGGAGGGACCGCCGCCCAACTACGCGTTGCAACGGCCGTGGCCTTCGTTTTCCAGAAGCGTAGTCACGGCAATCACCGCCCTGACTTCGGGAGCCTAATGCTACCGCGAAAGGCCGGCCACGCCGCTGAACGCGAGTGTTAGACGGCATTAACCAACAGGGGGAGCGACATGGCTCCATTGACGGATTTCATGCGAAAACTACTGGTGGGCCGCCATTACGCAACCTTGGCGACTCAGGATGCCGACGGGTCTGTTCACTTGACGCCGGTGTGGTACATCTTTGAAAACGACACCCTCTACGTCGAGTGTCCGTCCGCGAGCCGTAAAGGACGAAACGTTGCCATGCGACCAACGGCTTCAATCGTGATCGACACGCGGAGGCCAGGATCGGAAGGTTGGGTTTCTGCCTCGGGCCCTGCGGAGCTTATCCAGGGAGAGGCATCCAGAATGATCAATTCGAGGATTGCGGGACGCTATCTCACGGAAGCGGCCCTTCAGAATCCACAGATCGGCCCGGCGTTCGTCGCTGTTGACGACGCAACGATCTGCCTGAAACCCGTTCGGTGGCGCTCTTGGAACGCGAAAGAAATTGACAAGCAGTTTTTTGACGGGATTCTGGGTGCTACACCCGAGAAATGGTTTCTACCGCTGGATGAGTAATGTGATCTCTCCAGTGGCAACAATTGGTGATCCGCGAGCCGTCTCCTAAGAAACTGCCGCCTGGAGCAGCTGTCCGGATTTAGTATCTAGAAGAGCGAATCCGAGTTCGGCTGCCCGTTGGGTCAAACGACGGAGGACGCGGGCTTGATCTTGAGCGTTGTAGGCTGCCGCGCCGGGGTCTTGATAGAGCAGACCGTCCTTGAGAGTGCGATAGACGAGAATGGCGAGCTTTCGAGCGGTAGCGGTGATGGCCTTGGCTTTGCCGACGCGATAGGCGAGGCGTCGATAGTAAGCGCCGAGAGCGGTCTGAGTTCTGCCGAGGCTCATGGCCGCCAAGCGAAGGATGGCGGCGGCGCGATTGGCCGAGGGTTGGGTTCGGGAGCTGAGAAGCCGTCCTCCGGAGACTTTGTTTTGAGGCGCAAGGGTGAGCCAGGAAGTGAAGTGTTTTTCGGTGGGCCAACGGCTCATGTCGGTTCCTATCTCGGAGATCAGACGCAAAGCGGTATAGGGTCTGATAGCGTCGATCTGGGAGAGGTCGACTCCACCAGCGATTTGATGGAGAAGGACCCGGATCTCGAAACGGGGTTCGTTGCGGGTAGGTTTGCGCATGTTTCGCGGAGGAGGCAAGGGAGCCTTTGGCGTGGAACGAGTGGCCATGAGAGCCAGCTGTGCTTCGATGGCGGAATCGCAGGTCTCGATCTGAAGCTGTATGGCGTCGAAGAGCTCGAGGTTCTGGCGAAGAGAGAAGAGGTGCTCGGGAAGGTAGTTGCCGGTAAGGGCCGCCGCGATCTCGGCCTCAGATGCGTGGCAGCGATGGTCACGGTGCTTGGCGAGCAATCTGGGGTTGGTTCGTCCCGCGACGATTTCGCGAAGGATTCTGAGGCCCGTGACACCGGTGATATCGCTGACGACGAGGTGAAGCTGAAGGTTCATCTGGACCAGGGCTTTTTGCATGCGCTGGATAAGAGTGGCGGCACTTTGGACGAGAGTCTCTCGGTGGCGGAGATAGCTGCGGAGGGTAGCGATGGCCGCCACCGGGCGAAAACTCCCACGAAGAAGTCCCACGCTATGCAACTCCCTGAGCCATTCGCAATCCGTGACATCGCTCTTGCGCCCCGGGACGTTCTTGACGTGACGGGCATTGACCAAAACGACCTCGAAACCGCGGGCCTCCAGGATCTCGTAAATCGGAATCCAGTAGACTCCCGTCGACTCCATCGCGACGCTCGTGACGCCGCACGATGCGAGCCAGTCGGCGAGCCGATAGAGGTCGGCGGTAAACGTTCTGAACGACCGCACGGATGTGGTGTCGCTCTCCGGTGGAACCGCCACGTAATGCTCGGCAGAACCGCAGTCGATGCCGGCGACGTTCGAGTTGATATTCTTGAGCAGGGACAGCAGAGGTACGCTTCTTGGGCTTTTGACGATTGTGCTGCATTGGATGCTCCTTCATACTTCCGAAGGCATCCGGGAGCAGGGATGCGGCATTGACACAATCTCCTAAACGGGATCACGCTCGCGCGTGTCACCACTGACGATGCCGAAGCATCCCCGGGCCACGCTAACTTACGGGCTTGCTGGCACCATTGGCGTCCCGGCCTCGGCTCCCGGATGCTCCGGTCATTCTAAGGAGGTCCGCTCAGACATGACTGCATCACAGTTTCTGACCCGATGGGTCGCGACCCTTCGCGTGGGCCGCTCCTAAGAAACTGCCGCCTGGAGCAGCTGTCCGGATTTAGTATCTAGAAGAGCGAATCCGAGTTCGGCTGCCCGTTGGGTCAAACGACGGAGGACGCGGGCTTGATCTTGAGCGTTGTAGGCTGCCGCGCCGGGGTCTTGATAGAGCAGACCGTCCTTGAGAGTGCGATAGACGAGAATGGCGAGCTTTCGAGCGGTAGCGGTGATGGCCTTGGCTTTGCCGACGCGATAGGCGAGGCGTCGATAGTAAGCGCCGAGAGCGGTCTGAGTTCTGCCGAGGCTCATGGCCGCCAAGCGAAGGATGGCGGCGGCGCGATTGGCCGAGGGTTGGGTTCGGGAGCTGAGAAGCCGTCCTCCGGAGACTTTGTTTTGAGGCGCAAGGGTGAGCCAGGAAGTGAAGTGTTTTTCGGTGGGCCAACGGCTCATGTCGGTTCCTATCTCGGAGATCAGACGCAAAGCGGTATAGGGTCTGATAGCGTCGATCTGGGAGAGGTCGACTCCACCAGCGATTTGATGGAGAAGGACCCGATCTCGAAACGGGGTTCGTTGCGGGTAGGTTTGCGCATGTTTCGCGGAGGAGGCAAGGGAGCCTTTGGCGTGGAACGAGTGGCCATGAGAGCCAGCTGTGCTTCGATGGCGGAATCGCAGGTCTCGATCTGAAGCTGTATGGCGTCGAAGAGCTCGAGGTTCTGGCGAAGAGAGAAGAGGTGCTCGGGAAGGTAGTTGCCGGTAAGGGCCGCCGCGATCTCGGCCTCAGATGCGTGGCAGCGATGGTCACGGTGCTTGGCGAGCAATCTGGGGTTGGTTCGTCCCGCGACGATTTCGCGAAGGATTCTGAGGCCCGTGACACCGGTGATATCGCTGACGACGAGGTGAAGCTGAAGGTTCATCTGGACCAGGGCTTTTTGCATGCGCTGGATAAGAGTGGCGGCACTTTGGACGAGAGTCTCTCGGTGGCGGAGATAGCTGCGGAGGGTAGCGATGGCCGCCACCGGGCGAAAACTCCCACGAAGAAGTCCCACGCTATGCAACTCCCTGAGCCATTCGCAATCCGTGACATCGCTCTTGCGCCCCGGGACGTTCTTGACGTGACGGGCATTGACCAAAACGACCTCGAAACCGCGGGCCTCCAGGATCTCGTAAATCGGAATCCAGTAGACTCCCGTCGACTCCATCGCGACGCTCGTGACGCCGCACGATGCGAGCCAGTCGGCGAGCCGATAGAGGTCGGCGGTAAACGTTCTGAACGACCGCACGGATGTGGTGTCGCTCTCCGGTGGAACCGCCACGTAATGCTCGGCAGAACCGCAGTCGATGCCGGCGACGTTCGAGTTGATATTCTTGAGCAGGGACACAGAGGTACGCTTCTTGGGCTTTTGACGATTGTGCTGCATTGGATGCTCCTTCATACTTCCGAAGGCATCCGGGAGCAGGGATGCGGCATTGACACAATCTCCTAAACGGGATCACGCTCGCGCGTGTCACCACTGACGATGCCGAAGCATCCCCGGGCCACGCTAACTTACGGGCTTGCTGGCACCATTGGCGTCCCGGCCTCGGCTCCCGGATGCTCCGGTCATTCTAAGGAGGTCCGCTCAGACATGACTGCATCACAGTTTCTGACCCGATGGGTCGCGACCCTTCGCGTGGGCCGCTAACTTGGAATTGGAGCGGACGGCGCCGAGAGATCCTTGAACGCATGAGCCCGCGGGAAATGGAGTCGTGCCTTCGGCAACGACATCTCCGCGCCGCCGCTCAATTCCAGTGTTATGCGGGGTGCGCTCGACGTAGCGCCGAGGCTAGAATGAAGATGTGCCGGAGCTGAGTCGCTTCCTCGGCATCGTGATCGCGATGTTCTATCGGGATCATGGACCAGCGCACTTCCACGCAATCTATGGAGAGTACGAGATCACGGTTGGAATTGAGGACGGAGTCGTGAAGGGTGAGTTTCCTCGTCGCGCACTCCGCCACGTGGTTGAGTGGTATGAGTTGCACAAAACTGAGCTCGCAGAGAATTGGCAGCGCGCGAAAGACCGTAAGCCTCTGCAGCCCATCCCACCCTTGGAGTAGGCGATGATTCGAGTTACCGAGGCGACGTGGGTCCGAGACTATGTCCTTCGACTCCGGTTCAACGACGGTCTCACCGGCGAAGTAGATCTCCGTGACGAGCTAGACGGTCCTGTTTTCGAGCCGTTGCGGGATACGAGTGTGTTCCGAGCATTCGAACTGCATCCGGAACTTCACACGGTGGTCTGGAAAAGCGGGGCGGACTTCGCGCCGGAATTTTTGCACGGCCGTGTAAGAGTCCCCGCATAACTTGCGGTTGGAGTGGCCGTGGCCTCCCCTTCGTTGCACCGCAAGCAGTTCTTACGTCGGAAAACTTCGATGACGTTGTGCTCGCACTACAGGACAGGCCACGCCACTCAACGCCGGTGTTGGGCGGACGTGAGGCGAGTCAGAGTCCTCGGGATGATAGTGCCCTCGCGGGTCGTATTGACCACGCTTTCTCGCCCTACGGATCTCCCTTATCATCCGCGCGGATCGCCCTCAAAGGAGCCCCCCCTTGAAACAGACACTCCGGATCGTCGCCGTCCCCTTGCTGATCAGCGTCGCGCTGACTCTGCTGCGGCTCGCGGGCGAGCTCGGCCACTGGTCGGTCGCCTGGTTTAGCCCCGCCACCGGCGGGATCCTCCCGTCGGGCTGGAGCTGGGTGGTGGGCATCACCTGGCTACCGGCGCTGTTCGGACCCTACTTCGCCTACCGCCTGTGGGGCGCCGGCCATCGACCACCGAACCTGATCTTGGCCCTGGGCTTCGCCCTGCTCGGCGTCGCCATCGTCTTCTTCGGTATGCGGGCCATCACGCCTCGGCTCAGCACCGCGGCACCCTTCTGGCTTGTCGCGATCTGGGGGTTGGCGGTGGTGGCGGCGGGCCTGCAGGCGTTCGGCTGGCGGAAGCTCGCCGGCACCCTCCTCGTGTACGGCCTCGGCTCCCGCGCGGTGGTGGCCGTCGTCATGCTCCTGGCGATGGCGTTCAACTGGGGCACCCACTACGACTTCGTCGAACAGCCGGCGACCCAGCAACTGCCATTCGTCACACGCTTCGTCGCCCTCGCTCTCATCCCACAGTTGGTGTTCTGGGTCGGGTTCACGATCCTGCTCGGCTGCCTGGCCGGTGCTGTCACCGCGCTTTTCCTGGCAACCCGGGCCCGGACGGCACGGGCCTGACCCATGAGGTTGGGACTCGCGAGCCCGGCCGAATGGAGCTGCCGCCTCATGCCGCGCCGGACCACTTCTGAACGCGTGCACCATTGTGGGTGCAGCGTTCTCCTGACCCTTCCTGAGCCCAACGCGGGCATGACTCCACTCCATGAATCGCGATGCCGCCCAACAATGAGATGCAGCGGACGAAGCACGGCCAGGATGGAGCCTCGCCGCTGATCTCAGTGTTAGACCGGGATCGCGAACAATGCGCGCGTACAGCGATAGCGCCGATTTTAGCAGGACGATTCAGAGCGCATGGATTCGGTACGGTCTTTGTCGCCATCAGCGTCTGCGTTGTCCTTCTAACGGGCGCTATTGTTGCATCGCCTCAGCTCTACGCGATTGTTGTTGAGCATGTGCTTCTCCCACGATACGAGACGACCTTTGGGTTTCACGGGGCACGTATCTCCATCAACGAAACCGACGAGTCCGCGACGCGGTACGCCATCGTGGAGGTTACCCCGGGTGGCGTACTCGACGCCGCCCGGGGTGCGCAGTGGTGACATTCCGATTGACTACCATGGTGGGATGGAGGCATTCCACGCTGCCCTTTGCGAGGCAAGCCAGGGGGGATCGGGACGTTTCGTGGTGGTGTCGAGAGAAGATGGGTATGGGAAGCGTCGCGCAATCTTGGTTTCTTGATGATCGCGAGAGTGTTTTACGTGGCGGCTGCTCAAACTCAAGACCGGTCTAACGTGGCGTTGGACGTGGCCCTCTTCGTCAGCGACCGGGTCGCAATGAAGAGCGCCGTCTTCGTTGAGTTCAGTGGTTCAGTCAAGGCTGGCCACGCCACTCAACGCCGGTGTTATCTGCCCCGGAACGGAATCGCCGTAACTCGAGGGGGGTTAGCGTGATGCGGAGATATGGAGCCCCGTTTGTTGGTGTTGCCGTAGGCACGCTACTCCTTTTGGCACCGCGCTCTCATGTGGGCAGTCCGCGCCGTGAAGGGCAGCAGATTGAGGGCGATGTCCCTGCATTCTGCAAGGACTCCGCCGGTGACCCGTATTCACCGGGCGCCATCGTGGAGGTCCACGGGCAACTGATGCAATGTGTGGTTGGACCTCATTGGCAGCTCGTGGAACCCACTGAGGGAGGAGCGGATTCGTCGACCCTCGACGTCTCTGGCGAGAACGTTGGGGCCTCACGCGGGGCCTCCATCGTTGACGCCCTAAAACGGGAGGTTCTTCCGCCGCTTGAATGCGAGAAGATACTCAACTCCACCCTGTCCTCGAAGGAGCTTCTTCAGGTCGCTTCCGGGACAAGGCTGCTTGTATTCTTTTGGACTCCTACGTGTCTTCCCTGTAAGCCTCTGCTAGCTGAGCTAGCGGTCTTCGCTGAAACGTACCCGCAGGGTGTGAGCATTTTGGGGGTTGTTCAGAGTGCGAATCCTGAGGTTGAACCGCCCGGCGAATGGCGAATGCGTAGAGGTCGACGAACTCATGACTCAATACAAAGTCGGCTTTCCTACATGTGTCCATAGTTCCAACGAAATTTCTCGTAGTTGGCAGGCCCAGGGAGTCCCGCTCATGCTGCCCATTTCACACGGAAGCGGTGTCGAGCGTGCGGCTCTGGGCGGGAGGAGCGGTGCGCAGCTCCTTCGAGAACTAACGACGGCAAGTCGGACGCAGAAGCCTTAGGGGCAGATAACGTGGCGTTGGAGTGGACGTGGGCCTCTTCGTCAGCGACAGAGCTCGAATGACCGGCATGGCCTTCGTTGAGATTCGTGGTTTGCTCAAGGTTGGCCACGCCACTCAACGCCAGTGTTAGCTTGCCTTCTCGAGCGGGGCGGCGGTGATCGCTCTGGCCAAGTCGCGCGTCGACATTCCAAGTGCCAGAAGCGAGCGAATCAGAAGATCGAGCGAGACAGACGGATCACCGCCTTCCATTTTTGCCACACGAGATTGACTGGATTTGATTCGTCTTGCCAGCTCGCTTTGGTTCAGCCGTCGCTTCTGACGTCTCTTCCTCAGAGTACTGGCCAAACGATGAGCAGCTCCACGTAGGCTGCTTCATCTTCTGAGAGCTGAAGAAACTCTTGGACGTTGCCGACCTTCCATCCCTTCTTCTCGAGCCGGTCTTTCTTTGCTTTACGCATTGTCATACTCCCGCAATCGTCGTTGGCAGGCATCCAAAACTGCTTTCGGGGTTTTAGTCGATTTCTTGGCAAACACTTCAACGATGACTATGGCGTCACGGTCCGTGCGGTAGATTATTCGCCATGTCTTTCCCTCATCGACGATCCGCAGTTCGTGACACCGCGAACCTATCCCAGGCATAGGTCTCGAATGCGGCAACGACAGCAATGTTCCTTGTTGCACTTCACGAAGCAGGTAGCCTGCTTCAATTCTTGCCGCCTTTGTGAAAGGTGGCGTCTTAACCTCCCCATGAAGCCAAACGAGAGGTTTATCCCGGGGCCTCACTCAAGCGAGTATATGTCAAATCTGACATATCGGCAAGCTCCT
>CAWGBY010000019.1:0-46716 GCA_963820855.1 uncultured Acidobacteriota bacterium | reverse complement strand
CGAAAAGAGAGAGCTCATCGAGGACCAGAGGCGAATCCTCCCTACGGAACCAACCTGACGTACCAAGTGTCGGCCTACACGCGGATTCACTCGACCTCGGGGACGACGGGACGGCGTCTCAAGGTTCTCGATACCGAGGAGAGCTGGGCGTGGTTCACCGACTGCTGGAAGGAGATCTACCGCGTCTTCGGCGTCGGGCCGGGGGATCGCGTTTTCGCCGCATTCGGCTTCGGCCCCTTCGTCGGCTTCTGGGCGGGGTTCGAAGCGGCCCATCAGGCTCGGGGCGCAGGCCATTCCCGGCGGCGCCCAGAGCTCGCTGCAGCGGCTCGACGCGATCCTCGATTGCGGCGCGACCGTTCTCCTCGCGACTCCGACCTACGCCCTGAGGCTCGCGGAAGTGGCGCGCGAGAACGGAATCGATCATCGCAGGCGAGTGCCGTGCGCGCGACGATCCACGCCGGCGAGCCGGGAGCGAGCATACCCGCGACGCGCCGCCTGAATCGAGTCGGCGTGGGGTGCGCGCGCGTGGGATCACGCCGGACTGTCGCGAAGCCGGCGCGTGGGGCTACGAGTGCCCGGCCGGGCGGCGGGATGCACGCGCTCGAGTCCGAGTTCATCGCCGAGGTGCTCGAGGTCGGCGGCGACTCCGAGGTCGGCGAGGGCGAGACGGGAGAGCTGGTCCTCTCGAACCTTGGACGATGGGCCGCGCCCGTGATCCGCTATCGAACCGGCGACCTGGTGCGTCGCCTCGCTCGCTCCCTGCGATTGCGGGAGCGCCTTTCTTCGATTTCCCGGGGGCGTCCTCGGGCGCGCCGACGAGATGGTCCAGGTGAGAGGTGTCAACGTCTACCCCGCCGCGGTCGAGAGCATCCTTCGCGAAGAGAGCGCGATCTCCGAATTTCAGATCGAGATCTTCGAGCGGCGGAGCATGTGGGAGATGCGCGCCGAGATCGAGGTGGACGAGGTGTCGAAGCGCGAAGAGGTGAAAGCGCGCCTCGAGAAGGAGCTGCAGCCGCCGCCTGGGTATCCGTGCGGAGGTTGCGCTCGTCCCGGCGGGAAGCCTTCCGCGCTTCGAGCTCAAAGCGCGGCGCTTCCGGATCCTGCGCGAAGGATTGCAAAATGAAACGTGAAGCCGAAGGAGAAACCCCACGCCCGGGACGTCCCCTCGCCCCGGCGTTTCCGAGTCGCGAAAACCTCACGCGAACATAGGCTTACGCTGCTCCCGAGTCGATCGCTGGAACGCTTCTTGAAGGTCCTTCGTGGCGCCGGAAGTCTACCGAACCAAGGGAGTGGGGTGCCATGACCGCGACGCAATCACACATCGTGGACGTCTTCCAGCAGTACACGCGCCTCTACAAGATTCGCAACGAGACCGGTGGGCGCCTCAGTCCTGAGCTTCAGAAGGAATGGGTGGAGGTCACCTTCACCCTGGACAGCATTTTCTCCGGCCTCTACCGTCCGGACGCGCGGCCGCGACGGCGCGCTCTCCGCCACGCGAGATTCCGCGACAAGATTCCCGTCGATTTTCTCCGCGTTCCCGCCGACGCCGACGTGCTCTGTGAGACTCGAGACAACTTCTTTTCGGGAAAGCTCCAGGACATCAGCGTCGGCGGGCGCCTACGTGCACTCCATGGTTCCGTTCCGCGTCGATTGTCCCGCTTCGGTTGACGTTCTGCACCTTCCGCGACCGCGAGCCTCTCGAGCTCGAAGCTCGCATCGCCTGGAGCAACCCCGGCGGCATCCGAAAGCACGCGCTTCCCGAGGGCGCCGGAGTCCAGTTCACGAACTGCGATACCCCGCTCCCGCGCGCAGCTCAAGGACTACGTCTACGAGCTCGTCGAAGACACGTTGACCCGCGCGAATCTTCTCTAAGAAGCCGTCGCCTCGAAGAGTCCCAGCCATTCCAGCGTAGATGCCGGGCGATGTCGCCTTTCGCCAACGCCTCTCGCTCCCGATCGAGTGAACGACTGGATCTCGAGGCCGCGCTCGAGCAGGCGGAGAAGTCCTGGAACGAGGGCGGCATTCCCATCGGCTCGGTCCTCGTCGACCCGCCGGAGGCAGATCGTCGCCGCGGGACACAACGAGCGCGTCCAGACGGGCGACCCCACGGCCCACGCCGAGATGGTGGCCATCCGACGCGCGGGTCGACGCCGCGACTGGAGAAAGCTCACCCTCGTCTCGACGCTCAGCCCTTGCGCGATGTGCTCGGGCACCGACGGTCCTCTACCGGATTCCCGTCGTGGTCATCGGAGAGAATCGCACGTTCCAGGGCGAGGAAGAGTGGATGAGGCGCCACGGAATCCAGATCCACGTCCTCGACGACGAGCGCGCCGTCGCCTGGATGGAGCGACTGAAACGCGAAAAGCCCGACCTGTGGGCGGAGGACATCGGCGAATGACCGACATCCGAAAGGAGTTGTTCCAGTTCCTTCGCGACCTGACGAAGAACAACGACCGCGACTGGTTCCAGAAAAACAAGCCGCGCTACGAGCGCGACGTCAAAGAGCCGCTCCTGCAATTCGTCTCCGACTTCGGCCCCCACCTCCGTCGCATCAACCCTCACCTGGTCGCCGATCCGCGGGCCGGTGGGCGGCTCGCTCTTTCGGATTCACCGCGACGTGCGTTTTTCGGCGGACAAGAGCCCGTACAAGACCCACGCCGGCGTTCGCTTCTCCGCACGAAGAGATCGAAGAACGTACACGCGCCGGGCTACTACCTTCACCTCGAGCCCGGCTCCGTCTTCGCCGCCGCGGGCATCTGGCATCCCGACCCCGTCACGCTCAAGAAGGTTCGAGACGCGATCGTCGCGGATTCCGCGAGGCTGGAAGCGCGTCGTCTCGCGGAACCGTTGAAGGGAAAGTGCGCTCTCGGCGGCGAGACTCGCTGAAGAAAGTGCCCGCGAGGCTACGATCCCGACCACCCGCTCGCGGCGGATCTGAAGCGGAAGGACTTCATCGCCTATGTCCCGTTGACCGAGAGCGAGGTCTGCTCCAGAGATTTCATGAAGCGATTCGCCGCCGCTTGCACGGCCATGCGGCCGCTTCTCGGATTTCTTGAGTCGATCCGTCGGGGCTTCGTGGTAGGAGCCAGCGCCGCCGGTCACTCCTCCGACAGCAGCGGGCGCTTCACGATCAAGTGCTCCTCGACCACCTCACCGCGGAGGAGATGGCGCTGGATGATCTCCTCCAGCACGGGAGCGTCGCAGCTCCCCATACCAGGCCCCTTCGGGATAAACGACGGCGACCGGGCCGCCTTCGCAGATACGAAGGCAGTTGGCCTTGGTCCGCGCGATCCCGCCGTGCTCGGAGAGGCCGAGCTCCTTCAGCCGGCCCTTCAAGAAGTCCCATGCGGCGAGCGACCGATCCTTGTCGCAGCACTTGGGCTTCGTCTGATCGCAGCAGAGGAAGATGTGCCGCCGCGCCGAGGGAATTCCAATCGACTCCGCCTTCTGCCGCTGGGAGTCCGTCATGCGAAGGTCCTGACCAATCCGACGACCACGCCTTCCACGTGCACCGACGAGGGGTCGGCGATGATGGGGGTGAATTTCTCATTGGCCGGACGGAGCTCGACCTTGTCCCCCTGCCGGTAGTAGCGCTTCACCGTGGCCTCCCCATCCACGAGGGCCACGACCGTCTGCCCGACTTCCGCGTCTTCTCTCCGCTGCACCACCAGGAGGTCGCCGTCATGGATTCCGTCCTCGATCATGCTGTCACCGCGAACGCGCAGGGCGAAGTGCTCCCCTCGCCGCAGCATCGATTCGGGAACCTCGATCGATCCGTCGACCTCCTCCGAAAGGAGCGGCTTTCCCGCGGCGACCGTGCCGAGAAGCGGGAGAGACACCGCTCGGGGCGCTTCGGCCACCTCGACGATCTCGAGCGCGCGCTTCTGGTTCTTCCAGGGAGATCGAATGAACCCCTTGCGATGAAGCTGGAGCAGATGCTTCCTCGCGGAGTTGAGCGAGGCGAAGCCGAACTCCCGCCGGATCTCCTCGTACGACGGGGGCATCCCGTGCTCGCCTCCGATAGTCTTTCAAATACTGCAGAACCGCTCTTTGCTTGGGCGTCATGTCCATCGAGTCGAGATTAGGTGCAGGTCTGCCGCGAATCAACCACAAAATGTTGCAGTACGAGTGAAAGCAGAACCCCAAAGGTTGCACCTGGAAGGAACCCGGATGAAACGTTCGCGCGGTATTCACGACGTAGGAGGTTCCTCGATGGATCCCCGGTACTACCAGATCGCGACACTTGCGTCGCTTCTCGTCTGGGGTACTTTTCGGCCTCCGTTCGATCTCCGCCTGGATCACGTCGCGGCCGATGGTCGTCTCCGCCCTCGCTACCCAATCCTCGCGAGCCGCGCCGTGGGCCTGCGCTTCGACCCGAAGAGCGCGCTCATTTCCATCCTGTCGCTCTGTCTCTTGCTGCGCACGAACCACCTCTCTCTCGCGGTCATGGCTGTCCGTCCTCACCATCGGAAGCAAGTTTCTCCTCCGCGTCGACGGCAAGCACCTCTTCAACCCGACCAACTTCGGGATCGCGGCGACGATGGCCGCGACAGGAGCGGTCTGGGTGTCGCCCGGCCAGTGGGGCACCGGGGCGTTCTTCGCCTTCCTGATGGCCTGTCTCGGCGGGCTCGTGATTCACCGCGCGGCGAGGAGTGACGTCACCTACGCGTTCATCGTCGTTCTACGCGATGGTCCTCTTCGGACGCGCCCTCTGGCTCGGAGATCCTCTCGACGATCCCGCTCCGCCAGATCGCAGAACGGCGCATTCCTGCTCTTTTCGTTCTTCATGATTTCCGACCCGAAGACCACTCCCGAGTCCCGCGCGGGGCGTATTCTCTTCGCGCTCGTAGTCGCTCTCGGGGCGGGCTTCGTTCAGTTCGTCGCTCTTTCGAACGAACGGCCTCATCTGGTCTCTCGCCGTCGTTTCGATGACGACGCCGCTCTGGAACCGCCTCTTTCCCGGGAGGCGATACGACTGGACCCGACCGGGAGCCACACCCCCACTCGCTGAAAGGAGCTTCGCATGAAACGCCTGCTGCTCGTCTGGGGCGCGGCCCTCGCCATCGCCCTCACCTGTCCTCCATCCCGGTGTCCGCGCCTTCTGCGGCTTCTACGTCGCGAAAGCGGATGCCCGGCTCTTCAACCGCGCCTCCCAGGTGGTCCTGGTCCGTCTGCGACGACAAGACCGTCCTCACCATGGCCAACGACTTCAAAGGCGACCCGAAGGAGTTCGCGGTCGTGATCCCCGTGCCCACCTTTCTCGAGCGCGATCAGATCCACGTCACCGAGAAGAAGCTCATCGACCACCTCGACGCGTTCACCGCGCCTCGGCTGGTCGAGTACTTCGACGAGGATCCCGTGCGCCCCGCAGCGTCGTCTACGAGACGAGCCTTCCCGATGGCGGCGGCGGCGCCCGACATGACCTGCGCCGGCGCGCGAACTCGCTCGGCGTGACCATCGAAGCCAGCTACACCGTGGGCGAGTACGACATCGTGATCCTCTCGGCGAAGGAATCGGACGGCCTCACCACCTGGCTCACCGAGAACGGCTACAAGCTTCCTCCCGGCGCTTCCCGGCGTCCTCTCGAGCTACATCAAGCAGAACCTCCGTTTCTTCGTCGCCCGGGTGAATCTCGAAGAGCAATCGAAGCTCGGATTCACCTACCTGAGGCCGCTCCAGATCGCCTATGAGTCTCCCAAGTTCATGCTTCCCATCCGCCTCGGAACAGTGAACGCCGACGGCCCGCAGGACCTCCTCGTCTACGCCCTCACCCGCAACGGACGCATCGAGACCACCAACTACCGCACGGTGAAGCTCCCGACCGGAATGGAGCTTCCAACCTTCGTGAAGGGCGAGTTCTCCGACTTCTACAAAGCCATGTTCGCCGAACAGGTGCGGCGCGAGAACATGAAGAGCGTGTTCCTCGAGTACGCGTGGGACATGGGATGGTGCGACCCCTGCGCCGCCGACCCGCTCACGATGGAGGAGCTCCGCGAGCTCGGAGTCTTCTGGCTCCAGGGGAATCCTCAGAACGTCTTCGTGACCCGGCTTCACGTTCGCTACGACGGCGAGCACTTCCCCGAGGACCTCGTCTTCCAGGAGACCGCCGATCGCGAGAACTTCCAGGGTCGATACGTGCTCCGGCATCCCTACAAGGGCGAAGTCGAGTGTGAGGCGGGCGCGCGGTACCGCACGGAGCTTCGCACCCGGCAGGGTCAGGAAGCCCAGACTCTCGCCACGCTGACGGGATGGGACCTGGCGGAGATCCGCGGCAAGATGGGCGTCGGGGACGACGGGCCCGAGCCGCCGGCCGAAACGTGGTGGCAGCGCCTGTGGAAGAAGAATTGAAGATGGATGAACGACGTTCGGATGTAATAAATTTCCGGCATGAACCGAGTCTCATTCGCACTCCTGCTCTGTCTCGCGTCGGATCTCGCAGCCCAGACCGTCGCGCCGGGAAACGATCTCATCCGGAAGGAGGCGCTCAAAGCCGATCTGTTCTTCCTCGCCTCCGATGAGCTGCGGGGACGGCTCACCGAAGATCCGGAGAACCGTATCGCCGCGCTCTTCATTCGCTCACGCTTCGAGCGGCTGGGCTTGAAGCCGATGGGGCTCGAGGAGTCTTTCTTCCAGAGCTACGTGCTGTCGAAAGCGAGTCTCGGCGAGAGCAACTCGCTCGATCTGAGAACGCCATCGGGCGGTGCTCTCGCCTATCGGCTCAAGCAGGATTTCGTCCCGCAGGGCTTCAGCGCCAGCGGCAGCGCGGAAGCGGAGGTGGTCTTCGCGGGCTACGGGATACGCGCGAGGAAACTCGGCCACGACGACTTCGAGGGAGACGCCCTTCGCGGGAAGATCGCTTTGGTGTTCGACCACGAGCCGGGCGAGAAAGATCCCGAGAGCGCGTTCGACGGCGCGGTCACGTCGGAGTACTCACGCGACCTTCGGAAGGCGCTCTACGCGCAGAACGCCGGCGCCCTCGCCATCCTGTACGTCGCCGACGTGCACAATCATCCCGGCGAGATCAACTTCACCGAGATCGCCGAGCAGAACTGGCCCGAGACTCCGCGCCGCATGCCGCGGCTCTCGCTCGCGCGCTGGACGGACTCGGTGCGGATTCCAGCGATGGCGATTTCACCCTCGGTCGCTTCCGCCATCCTCGAGCCCACCGGAAAGACCCTCGAAGAGCTCGCCCGACTGTCGGAAGTCGCCGGGGGAGCGGATCCAATTCCCGTTCCCGGGCTCAAGGTGGCGCTGACCGCGAGCGTCGCCCAGCAAGCTCTTACCGATCGGAACGTCGTCGCCGCCATCGAGGGAAGCGACCCGCGGTTGAAAGACGAGTGGGTGGTGGTCTGCGCCCACTACGACCACGACGGCGCAGACGAACAGAGAATCTTCAACGGCGCCGACGACGACGGCTCGGGAACGGTGGCTCTCCTCGCGATCGCCGAGGCGTACGCCGAAGCAGCGCGGCAGGGAGCGCGCCCGCGGCGGAGTGTGCTCTTCGCCGCGTGGAATTCCGAAGAACGGGGGCTCCTCGGAGCGTGGGCCTACGCCGAAAGCCCGCTGGTTCCTCTCGAGCGGACCATCGCGACCCTCAACATGGACATGATCGGGCGCAACGAAGAAGTGCCGGTCGGGGGTGGACGCCGTTTTCGCGGACTCGAAGTGCAGACGGCGGAGTCGAACCGAAACCGCATCAACATCCTCGGGCACACCTACAGCAGCGACCTCAAGACGAGAGTCGAGGAATCGAACCGCGGCGTCGAGCTCGAGCTCCTGATGCGCTACGACAACAACGAGTCGAACCTCTTGAGGAGGAGCGACCAGTGGCCGTTCCTGCAGAAGGGCATTCCGTCGCTCTTCTTCCACACCGGCCTTCATCCCGACTATCACACCGAGTTCGATCGACCGGAAAAGATCGAGTACGAGAAGCTCGAGCGTATCGCGCGGCTCGTTCACCAGACGAGCTGGGATCTCGCATCGGGCGATGGGCGCCCTCGGTTCGATCGGCCGGAGCGCGCCGCGGCGGCACCGTGAACGTCACTGATTTCGATCTTTCCGACCCGGACGCGGCGGCATTCTGTCCCGCCTGCGGTGCCGGCTACACCGCGGGGCGCTCACGCTGCGAAGATTGCGATCGGGAGCTTCTGCCACGCTCCGAGATCGAAGCCGCGCTCGCGCAGACCGAGTCGAACCCGTACCGTCCTCCAGGTCATGCGGAGCCCCCGAGGGCTCTCGAGCCCGCGCCCGACGAGCCGATCGGCGCTGCTCTCGAGCTCAAGCTCTCGGACCCCGAGTTCGATCTCTCGGATCCCGACGCCGTCGCCTTTTGTCCCCGCTGCGGAAGCGGCTATCGGGCGGGCCCGCTCGTTTGCGTGGACTGTCAGACCGAGCTTCGGCCGCGGTCCTGGGTGGAGACGCGCCCCGAGCCTGCAAGCGACCCGAGCGTCGACGAAGTGGTACTGGCCGACGTAGAGAACCCTTTCAGAGCGGACGTACTTCGCTCCGCACTGCACGATCAAGGTGTCTGGTTCGCCGAGCAGCCGACGGGCTGGAGCGCTCTGCGTTTCGTCGTGCGTCCGATCGATCTGGAGCTCGCACGTGAGCTGCTTGCCGATATCGACGAGAGCGCCGAATAAGGTCTCGTAAGTGATTCACCTTGTTTCTTGCACAGGCCGTTGTTCATAAACTCTGGATAACTTGTGGAGAAGTTGTGAATTCGTTGTTACTTTCCCCTGACACACCAGATATTGTGATCGTCCTTCTGCACGACCACAAAAACTTGTTGACGGGCGCGCGGACGAGTGGCAGGATGCCCGCATTGTGTGTGAGCCCGAAGCGTTCGCCTGGAGGTTGGATTTAGCCATGAAGACGAGCGGCATTCTTTGGGTTTAGGAGAAACGGCGGCACCGCCGTTTCTGCATCATGAAGGCCCGGCGCCCCCCGCCGGGCCTTTTTGATTTTCCCTATAATTGGTGGTTGGAACCATGCACACCATCGAACCAGCCCGCAGGAAAGAGGGCGGCGGCCGAGCTCTGGAATCGACCGCACCGGCTCCGACGCTCCCGATGTGCTCGCCGACGTCGTCGAGGGGCGAGCGCTCATCCTCTGGGACCCGAAGCGCCCCGGGGAGAAACTGGACGCCATCGACACCGATCAGATCACGCCGGCCGCCGACTGCGTGTCGGAGAGCCTTCACGCCCTCGATGAGAAATGGAAACAGGGAACGTTTCGATACCTGATGCCGAATTTCCGCGAGCGCGTCCACGCGGGCGAGACGTTCCTCATCGCCGGCGATCGTTTCGCGATCGGCTCTTCGCGGGAGATGAGCCCGGCCGGCCTGAAGGCCATCGCGGAAGAAGTCGGACTCGAGATGGTCGTCGTCTGCGGCGACAACATGGGCGACATCTTCCGCCGCAACGCGTTCAACCTCGGCCTTCAGGTGGTTCAATCCAAAGAGGCCGTGCGGGACGCGCGGGACGGCGACCGCTTCTCCTATCATCGCGGGACGCGAAAGCTTTCGAACCTCACGCAGAACAAGACCTACGAGCCCGTGCCGCTGACTCGGAAAGAGGACGAGATTCGGAGAGGCGGCGGGATTTACGCGGTTGGCCGGCGGGAGATGGCCCAGTCGCTCTCGCGGGCGCCCTCGATCGAATGGCCCGAAGAGCGAATCGCCCGCGCGCTGACCACGACCGAGCAAATCGTCTGGGCTCATCGCGTCGACAAGGACGCCGAGGTGAAGGCCGGCGAGACGCTTGCGGGTCTACGCGGATCTCCTCCCCGCCTCCGACGGCACCGCGCCCTTCGCCATCCACACCTTCAATCAGATCACCGGGGGAAACGCGATCTATCCGCGTCAGGCGGCGATCGCGAACGATCATTTCGTGTTCACCGGAGTCGAGGCGGACTCCAACCAGACGTCGATCGGCCGCGAGTTCGCGCGAATGAATCGTCTGGAGAAGCCCTACTACGCCACACCGGGCGACGGAATCTTTCACTTCTACTTTCCCGAGCAGGGCCTCATTCTTCCGGGGCAATTCGTTCCCGGAGCGGACTCCCACAGCCGCGCCTACGGGGCTTACGGTGCGGTCGGCATCGGCGTCGGCTCGACGACCCTCGGATTCGGCTGGTCGACCGGATACATCTATTTCACTCTCGCGGCCGCGCGCCGCGTCGTATTCCATGGGCCGCTCCAGCCGTGGGTGAGCGGAAAAGACGTCGTGCTGGCGCTCCTCGCCCGGTGGGGAGAGGAGCAGTCGCGCGGCATGTCCGTCGAGTTCGTCGACGAAGAGGGCGCCCTCGGTATCGCCTACCGCAACACCATCTGCAACATGATGGCGGAAGGCGAGGCGCAGAACGGAATCTTCGCCGCCGACGACATCACCTACGACTGGTATCGCGCGAAGGGAATGACCGCTCTTCCCTACCCGCGAATACAGCCAGGGTCGGCCGCGCGGTACGAGATCGACGAGCGTCTGGAGCTCTCGTCGATACGGCCGATGATCGCGAAACCCTACGCGCCGGGAAACGCCTTCCCCGCCGACGAAGTGGCGAAAGAGCGCCTCTCCTTCGACAAGGCCTACATCGGCTCCTGCACGAACGGAAGCTACGACGACCTCCTTCAAGCGGCGCTGGTTTTGCGCGCCTCCCGCGAGCGAGGGCGAGATAAAGTCGTGCGGCCTCTCGTCGTCTTTCCCGGCTCCGGCGGCGTCAAGCGGGACATCGAGCGTCCCGAGCCGCGCCTCGAAGGCGAGTCCATCGCTTCCGTTCTGCGCTCGGTCGGCGGCGGAATCCGCGACTCCTGGTGCGGCCCCTGCTTCGGTCAGGGCCCGGACGCTCTCGCGAAAGGCGAGACCGCCATCACGTCTTTCAACCGCAACTGGCGCAACCGCATGGGCGTCGGCGGGCTCGGTTATCTGGCCAGCCCCGCCGTCGTCGCGTCGTCCGCGCTTGCCGGGTACATGGCGCCGCCGAGCGAGATCGGGCTCGAGTGGGATCCCGAAAAGTTCGGGGTGTGATGACGAAGAGCTTCGTTCCCGCGGACTATCAGCTCCCGCTTCCCATCGACCACCTCATCTCGACGTCGAAGCCGAGCGAAGAGGCGGTGCCGATGGACGTCCTCTTCGTGGGAGGCGGTCCGGCCGGACTCTCCGGCGCCATCGAGCTCGCGCGCCTCGTGAAGAACGACTCTTCCCTTCCTCCGATCGAGATCGGGATCCTCGAAAAATCGGAAGAGCTCGGCCAGCACTGCCTCTCCGGCGCGGTCGTCAATCCCGTCTCGTTCCGAGAGCTCTTTCCCGAGCTCGCGGACAATGACTTTCCATTTCGCGGCCGGGTCGAGCGCGAGCGGGTCTATTTCGTCACCGAGCGCGCCTCGATTCGCCTTCCCACTCCGCCGACGATGGCGAACCATGGCAACTACGTGGCTTCCATCGGAGAGATCGTCCGCTGGCTCGGCGCGAAAGCGACCGATCTCGGAGTGAACGTCTTCACCGGCTTTCCCGCGGACTCGCTCCTGGTGGACGGCGGGACGAGTCATCGGTGTCCGCACCACACCTTCGGGTCTCGACCGCGACGGAAAGCCCGGCCCTTCCTACGCGCCGCCGACCGACGTCACCGCGAAAGTCACCGTGCTCTCGGAGGGCACGCGGGGACCGCTCACGCAGGCGTACTTGAGCTGGCGCAAGATTTCGTCCCCGAATCCTCAGATCTTCGCCCTCGGCGTGAAGGAGCTCTGGGAAGTGAAGCGGCCGCTCGACGCGGTGATCCATACGCTCGGTTGGCCGCTGCCGCGCTCCGCGTTCGGTGGGAGTTTCATCTATCCCATGGCGGAGAACCTGGTCGCCCTCGGCGTCGTCGTCGGCCTCGACTACCGGGATGCCTCTCTCGATGCGCATGGCCTCCTGCAGAAGCTCAAAACGCACCCTCTCCTTCGCCCCTACCTCGAGGGCGGAGAGATGGTCGAATGGGGCGCGAAGACCAT
Organism: uncultured Acidobacteriota bacterium; assembly: GCA_963820855.1. GTDB lineage: Bacteria > Acidobacteriota > Vicinamibacteria > Marinacidobacterales > SMYC01 > DAISKN01. The sequence goes on along the minus strand of CAWGBY010000019.1, from coordinate 34,730 downwards.
TCCCGAGGGAGGCTACTATTCGCTTCCGGAGAAGCATGTCGGGCGACGGCCTCCTCATGGCCGGCGATGCGGCGGGGTTCGTCGACGTCCCTTCGCTCAAGGGAATCCACTACGCGATGAAGTCCGGGATGCTCGCGGCCCGCGCAATCTACGAAGCGTTGAAGAAGGAAGACACCTCCGGAGCGGTTCTCGGATCGTACGACGCCGCGCTCGGCTCGAGCTTCATTCACGACGATCTGCGGCGGACGCGAAACATGAGGCTCGCGTTCAAGTCCGGTTTCTACGCCGGCGGGCTGAAAGCCGCGCTCATGACGGTGACGCGCGGCGCGCTCGTTCGGCTCCCGCATCCCTATCGAGGAAGATGCGCGCGAGCCGAAGATCGCGGCGCCGCCAAACCCGACGGACGCGGTGAAGCCCGACAGAAGGCTGACCTTCACCAAGCTCGACGGCGTTTTCCGCTCCGGGAACAACACCCGTGACGACGCTCCCCCGCACCTCGATCTGCGGCCCGATCTTCCCCCCGAGGTGCAGCGACTCTACGTCGACCTCTGCCCCGCGGGAGTCTACGAACAGCAGAACGGCAAGCTCGTGGTGAATGCGTCGAACTGCGTCGACTGCAAGGCGGCGGACGTCCTCGGCCCGCGCTGGAGACCGCGAGAGGGCGGAGCGGGCACGAAGTACAAGAGGATGTGACGGGGAAGAGCATGCGAGGATACGCGTTGCTTCTGCTCGTCGGGGCTGCCTGCGCGCCGGACGGCTCTGAGACCACATCGACTCCGCCCGTTCCCGCGGTCCTCGACGTTCGAGATGCAGACCCGGGAGATGACGTACGAGGACTGCATCGCGGGAAGCGACGGCTGCACTTACATCCGATTCGACTACCCCGTGTTGGTCGAAGCACCCGTCGGGGCATCGGTCGAAGTCCGTCACCTCCGCCATCGACGATTTTCTGGAAGCGCCCTTTCATCAGGACGAACCACGGTCGAGCGTGAATGCCCTGATGGCGAGGTTCCTCTCGGACTATTCGGCGTTCAAAACGGCCGAGCCCAAATCGCCGCAGACGTGGTTTCTCGAGCGAAAGGCTTTCGTGCTGAGAACCACGCCGACGCTTGCTCAGCCTCAGCCTGTCGGAGCGTTCCTTTCTTGGCGGCGCACACGGCCTCGCGACGGTGCACTACATGAACCTCGATCCGGAGACCGGAGCGAGAATCGCGCTCAGCGACCTTCTCAAGGAAGGGCGCGCTCCCCGAAGCCACCCGACTCGGAGAGGCTCGATTTCGGCAGGTGCGGGCGGTTGCGGAAGGCGCCGCGCTCAAGGACTCCGGATTCACGTTCGAGAACGACCTCTTCACCCTCCCCGAGAACTTTGCGCTTCGCGACGAGGGGCTCGCGTTCTACTACAACCCGTACGACGTTGCGCCCTACGCCATGGGACCGACCGAAATCGTCCTGAGCTGGGAGGAGATCAAAGACCTCCTCGCGCCCCCGTACAAGCCTCAGACCGCGACCACGGCGGAGCCGCAGCGCGAGCGGTGAGTCCGGCGCCTGCCACCCGACCGATCCAGAAATGTGAGTCTTCCATGGCCCCGAAGGAGCGCCCGCGCTAGAGTAAACCCTATGAATCGACACTGGTTTCTTTCGGCGGCGCTCGCCGTTTTCTCCACCTCCTGCGCCCAGGAGACGCCCACGACCCCGTCCGCGCGCATCGTCGCGGCCGGTTGGTCCTTTGGTTTCTGCATCGGTCCCTGCCGCGGCGAGCTCACGCTCGAGGGTGACGCGGTGGCTTTGCGAGTGACCGATCGCGCCGGCAGCCAGGTGCTCGCCATGAACCGCGGACGCCTTACGTCGTCAGGCTCGGCGCGGCTCGCCGGGCTCGGCGCCACTCTTCCCGCAGAGCTCCTCGAGACCTATGGCTGTCCGGACTGCGCCGACGGAGGCGCTTCCTCGGTCACGGTCGCGCGCGAGAGCACCTCCCGCCGGACGGAGTATGAATACGGGAACCCACCGGCGGAGCTCGCGGCGGCCGACGAGTTCCTCACGAGTCTGATGGAAGCGCTCCGAGAGTGCCGCGAAACGTCTCAGGTAACGGTGGAGGCAGGCTGCACTCCCATTTAGCCACTTGAGCTTTACCCCGTCCTGGCGTGCCTGGTACGGGGTAATCCTCCTTCTCTTCGTTTACGTCAACTCGTTCGTCGACCGGACCATCCTCACTCTTCTCGTCGGTCCCATCCGCGCGACGACGGGGATGAGCGACAGCGAGGTCGGTTTTCTCATCGGACCCGCCTTCGCGATTTTCTACACGGTAGCCGGCCTTCCCCTCGGTTGGCTCGCGGACCGCGTCAGCCGCGTCTGGCTCATCGTGGTCGGACAGGCATTCTGGTCCCTGGCCTCGTTCAGCTTCGGCCTCGGGCGGACGTTCCGCGATCTGGCGCTCGCCCGGATCGGGGTGGGAGTCGGCGAGGCGTCGCTCTCCCCCGCGGCGTACTCGATCATCTCGGATCTCTTCCCGATCGAGCGGCTCGCGCGGGCGCTGTCCGTCTATTCCATGGGGATCCACCTGGGAGGCGGCATCGCTTCCGTTCTCGGAGGATTCGTCATCGAGTGGGCGGGCGAGGCGACTTCGTTTCATCTTCCCCTCGTGGGAGAACGCAACATCTGGCAGATCGTTTTCTTCGTGGTGGCGCTTCCAACCATCCCGCTCACCGTCCTCCTCGTCACGACGTTCCGGGAGCCGAAGCGGCGAGAAAGCGCGGCCCGCGCGGATGCCCTCTCCGCTTCTACCGGCGACTTCTATCGCTACTTCCGAGCGAACGCCGGCGCCTTCCTCTGCCACAACTTCGGCTTCGGTCTCCTCGCGCTCTCGGGCTACGGCGCGCTCTCGTGGATTCCCGAGTTCTTCGTTCGTATCCACGGCTGGGACCGCGCGTTCGTGGGAAAAGCCGTGGGCTTGAACTCGATGGTGGTGGGTGTCGCCGGGCTCTACTTCGGCGGCTTCGTCGGGGACTACCTCGCGCGCCGCGGCCGCGCCGACTCGAAGATACTCGTCGGCCTCCTCGCGGTCCTGGTCTGGCTCCCCTTCGGCCTCTTCCTACCATTCGCGGCGGGAGGGCGGCTCGCGTTCGCGCTCTGGATTCCGATGACGTTCGCCGCAGCGATGCCCTGGGGAGCCGCGGCGGCCGCGATACAGGAAGCCGTCCCGAACCAGATGCGCGGAAAGGCGGCGGCGATCTTTCTCTTCGTCATCAACCTGGTCGGGCTCGGCCTCGGTCCGCAGATCCTTCCGCTCCTGACCGACTACGTCTTTCGCGACGAGAGTCAGATTCACCTCTCCCTTCTCACCGTCACCGCGACGGCCGAGGTCGGGGCATTCCTCCTCCTGCTTCTCGCGCTTCCCCGATTTCGGCGCGCGATCGCCTATCGCGATCGATGGATGCGAGAGCGGGCGGCTCCGAACGTGTAGAATTTCCCGCGCATGAACATGAGACGAGCGCTTCCGGCCGCGATCCTGCTGGCCTCCACTCTTGTCCGCGCGCAGGACGGCGCCGAGAGCGGAGAGTGGCGATTCTACGGCGCCGACCCGGGAGCGACCCGCTACGCGCCGATCGACGGGATCGACGCTTCGAACGTCGCGAAGCTCGAGGTCGCCTGGACGTTCGCGGCGCGGAACTTCGGTCCGGAGCCGGAGCTCAAGGGCGAGACCACGCCGCTCATGGTCGATGGAGTTCTCTACGCGACCGCCGGGTTGACGCGAAACGTCGTGGCTCTCGACGCCGGGACGGGAGAGCTCCTCTGGATGTATCGGCTCGACGAAGGCGATCGAGGAGCGAAGGCGCCGCGGCGATTCTCCGGCCGCGGAGTCGCCTACTGGAGCGACGGCGCCGACGACCGGAGGATCTATTTCGTCACCGTGGGCTACCAACTGGTCGCTCTCGACGCCGAGACTGGCGTTCCCGTACCGGGTTTCGGCGTCGACGGAATCCTCGACCTGATGCGCGACGTGAAGGGACTGGTCGATCCGATGGGATCGATCGGGTCGAGCTCGCCTCCCGTAATCGTGGGGGACGTCATCGTCGTCGGCCCCGCCTTTGCGCCGGGGTTCCGCCCGCCCGCGAAGGAGAACTCCCGCGGCGATGTCGTCGGGCTACGACGCCCGCAGCGGGAAGAAACTGTGGACGTTCGCGACCATCCCCGGCCCATCGGAGGACGGGGTCGAAACCTGGGAAAACGACTCCTGGAAGTACACGGGGAACGCCGGTGTCTGGGCTCCGTTCACCGCCGATCCCGAGCTCGGTTACGTCTACCTTCCCGTGGAAGCGCCGACGAGCGATTTCTACGGCGGAACCCGCCTCGGCGACAACCTCTACTCGTCGACTCTCGTAGCGCTCGACGCAAGAACCGGACGGCGCGTCTGGCACTTCCAGCTGGTCCATCACGACATCTGGGACTGGGACATCCCGACGCCTCCCATTCTCGCGAACGCGGAGATCGAAGGCCGCTCCGTTCGGGCGGTCGTGCAGCTCACCAAGCAGTCCTTCGTTTACGTATTCGACCGGGTGACGGGAGCGCCGCTCTGGCCGATCGAAGAGCGTCCCGTCCCGCCGAGCGACGTTCCCGGTGAGCGGACCGCTCCGACGCAGCCCTTCCCCACCAAGCCGGCAGCGTTCGATCGCCAGGGAGTGTCGGAAGACGACTTGATCGACTACACGCCGGAGCTGCGCGGCGAAGCTCTCGAGCTGATGAAGTCGTACCGGATGGGTCCGCTCTTCCAGCCGCCTTCGCTCGCGAACGCGGCGGACGGAACCCGCGGCACGGTGATGCTGCCCGGGGCCGCCGGCGGCGCGGCGTGGGAGTCCGGCGCCTTCGATCCGGAGACCTCGGTCCTCTACGTCAGCTCGTCCACCAGTCCGACGCTTCTCGCCCTCGTCGAGGATCCGTCGAAGTCCAACCTTCGCTACATCGCGGGCCCCATGCGGGTCGAAGGACCGCGCGGGCTGCCTCTGATGAAACCGCCGTACGGGAGAATCACGGCAATCGATCTGAAGTCGGGAAAGCACCTCTGGATGCAGCCGAACGGCGACACACCGACGTGGATCGCGGAGCATCCGTCGCTCCAGGGGGTTGAGCTTCCGCGCACGGGGTCCCCCTCCCGGGCGGGGATCCTCGTGACGAAAACGCTCGTCTTCGCGGGCGAGGGCTGGGGAGGTGGGAACGGTCTCTACGCGTACGACAAGACGACCGGAGAGATTCTCGCGCGCCTCGAGCTTCCCGGCGCCCAGACGGGACTTCCCATGACCTATCTACATGAGGGTCGGCAATTCATCGTGGTGAGCGCGGGAGACGCGGAGAGGCCGGCGTCGCTCGTGGCGTTCGCGCTTCCGCGCGACGACCGAGGGAAGTAACCTAGCGCGCCTCGTTCGCGGCGCTCGCTCCCGACGAGCGGTACGGACTGATCGAGGTCCATCGGAAGCACCACGGTGAAGGTCGCGCCCTTGCCCGGCTCGCTCTCGACGAGGATCTCCCCGCGGTGGTCTCGCACGATCTGGTAACAGATCGAGAGTCCGAGACCGGTCCCGACGCCGACGCCCTTCGTGGTGAAACCAGGGTCGAAGACCTTCCTCAAGTGATCCGGGGCGATGCCGGCTCCGGTGTCGCTCACCGCGACATGCACCCGATGATCCTGAATGTAAGTGCGAATTCCGATCTCCCCCTTGCCGCGAATCGCCTGACGGGCATTGTTCAGGAGGTTCAGAAAGACCTGGTTCAGCCTTCCGGGGTAGCAGGAGATGGCGGGAATCGCGCCGTAGTCCCGCTTGACGACGATGTTGTGTTTCAGCTCGTGATGGATGAGCGCGAGGGTGTCCTCGAGCCCCTCGTGGATGTCGGCTTTCTTCAACTCCGCCTGATCGAGCCGGGCGAAGCTCCGGAGCCGGCGGACGATCTCGGTCACGCGTTGGGTCCCGCTCTCGATCACCCGGTTCGCCTCCTGGACCAGCTTGAGAGCGGATTGGAGCGATGGGCTCGACTCCACGAGCTCGGGGTGCTCCTCGTTCAACGTCGACTCGACTTTGCGGAGCGCACGCACCAGCGTGTCGTGCATACTCGCGATGGCTCCGACCGGAGTGTTGATCTCGTGCGCGATGCCGGCGACCAGAGACCCGAGCGAGGCCATCTTCTCGGATTGCACCAGCTGAGAGTGCGTTTCCCTGAGCTCGCGGTTCGCACGCCCCAGGTCTTCGAGCACTTCCTTCATCCGGGTGAAGTCGTGTGAGACTCCGATGATTTCCCGCGGGCGGCCTTCATCGTCACGAAGCACGGAAGCCGTCGCGACCCACCAGCGCCACGCTCCGTCCTGGTGGCGGAAACGGTACTCGTAGCCCGAGAACTTCTCCCCGCTTTCGAGTCCGTGAAGAAGCCAGTCGCGGGCCCGGCCCTGGTCTTCGGGGTGCATCATCGGAAAGAGAGTCTTTCCGATGAGGTCCTCGACCCGGTATCCGGTCGCGTCGGTGAACTTCGGGGACAGGTAGCTCAGGCGCCCGTCGGGCTTCATCGAGAAGATGACGTCGTTCGCGTTCTCGACGAGCGACCGGAATCGCTCTTCGCTCAGACGGAGAGCTTCGGCGGCGCGCTTGCGGCCGAGATACACGCCGACCATTTCCGCCGCGGTCTCGAGAGAGAGCGTATCCTCCCTGCTCCACTCCCGCTCCCGCTCGACGTCGAGGAACCCGAGAAAACCCTGCCACGAGCCGTCGACGAAGAGAGGCAGAGCGAGGATCGAGAGCACCTTCTGGCCGGACAGGAGCTCTTTCTCCTTCTCGGGAAGCGAGCCCACGACGCCGCCGACGGAGTTCCCGGCGGACAGCTCCGAGCGCCATCGCTCCATCAGATGGTAGGGAATCGAGGCGGGCGCACCGCCCGGGCCCTCGAGTCCGGCGGCGGAGATCTCGTAGACCGGCCTCATCGACAGCCCTTCGTTCGGGTCGTCGAAGTTCTCGCAGAGATAAACGCCCGAGGCCTCGGAAGCGAGAAGCAGTTGTCTCAACGCGCCGGGAAGCGCGCTTGCCGAGTCGCTCTCGGTCAAGAGCGTCTTCGAACAGGCGGCCAGGCCTTCCTCGTAGCGCAGCCGCACCGCGAGGGCTTCCTGGGCGAGCCGCCGCTCGACGATTTCCTCCCGGTAGGCGACGTTCATCCGCGCGAGCTGCGCCGTTCTCTGCTCGACCCGCGTCTCGAGCTCGTCGTGGGCGCTCCGAAGGTCCTGCTCCGCGCGGAAGCGCTGATGCGCCTCGAGCGTGAGCGACGCGAAATCGGCGACCGAGGCGGCGAAGCGCTCTTCTTCCGGGGTCCAGACCCGGGACGGGCCGACGTGCTCGTTGCACACCACACCCACCATCTTCCCTTCGAGCCAGATGGGCGCGTCGAGCATCGAGCTGATCGAGTTGGGACGAAGATAGCTTTCGGAGAACTCGCTGGTGCGCGGATCGCGGTGCGCGTCATGAGCGGCGATCGCGCGGTTCTCGCCGAGAGCGCGGAAGTAGGAGGGAAAATCGACTTTGGCGAGCCGCTGCTCCCGCTGGTGGGCGTCGCTGCCCGCGTCGTAGAGGTCGAGGCATTCGATGACGGACTCATTCTCCCGATACATCCAGATGCTCACCCTACGCGACGTCGAGAGTCGCCGCCGCGGCCCGCGTCAGCTCCCCCATCAGGCTCTCGAGGTTGCCCGCTCGGGCTTGAGGCGCTTCGAGAACTCGGCGAGCACGGCATTCTGCTTGGACAGAAGCTCGTGGCTTCGCCGCAGCGCTTCCTCGGCCTGTTTGCGCTCCGCGACCTCGCTCACGAGCGTCTCGTTCAGCCGCGCCAGCTCCGCCGTTCTCGCCTCCACCCGCTTCTCGAGGTCGTCGTGGGCGCGCTGCAGCGCTTCCTCCGCGCGCTTTCGCTCCGCGATGTCGCGGCCCACGGCGACGTAGTAGACGATCTCGGAAGCATCGTTCAGGATGGTGAATACCGAAATCTCGATGGGAACACGCGTCCCGTCGGCCTTCGGCGCCAGGAGCTCGCCGCGGTAGCCTCCCGTCTCGCGCACGGTGCGAAGCACGAACGTCACGAGCTCCTCGCCGAAGAACTCCGCCGCGGGACGGCCGAGAAGCTCCTCGTCGGAAAAGCCGCTCAGAACGCGGTGGCTGGGATTGCGCTCGACGAAGACTCCGCTCGCGTCGAGGACCACGATTCCGTCGTAGGAGCGATCGAAGATCTGTCGGTAGAGCTTGAGCTTCTGACGCGCCTGGTAGCGCTCGGTGATGTCGATACCGGTCGCGACGACGAACTCCACCCGGCCGTCCCCGCCGGTGAGAGTGGTGTTCGACCACTCGATGAAGCGCTGATCGCCCCCTCTCGTTCTCCACCAGTTGCGGCGCTCGAGCCGGGGCTCGCCGGAAAGAAGGCGCTGGAAGTCCCGCTCGACTTCCGGGCGCTCTTCCGGCAGCAGGAACGTCTCGGGAAACGGCTTTCCGCGGACCTCCTCGAAGCTGTAGCCGGTGATGCGCTCGCAGGCGCGATTGAAACGCACGACGCGTCCGTCCTTGTCGAGGACCACCACCAGCGCCGCGGCGGTATCGAGCACGGCGGAAACGAAGTTGCGCTCCTTCTCGAGCGCCTCCTCCGCCTCTTTGCGCCGCGTGACGTCGTACGAGCCCGCCACGATCACCGGCTCGCCTCGAAGCTCCGTCTTGACCAGCGAGAACACCGCCCAGATGATCGAGCCGTCTCCTCTCCGCACGCGCACTTCCACGTCGTCGACCCGGCCGTCGCGCGCCAAGTGCGCCAGGAGGCGGGGCCGTTCCTCGGGGTCGGCGTAGAAATCGAGCGAGCGCCGCTGCATGATCTCGCGACGCGTCGTGCCGAGGAGAGCCGCCTCGCGGTCGTTGGCGTAGAGGATCTTGCCGTCGGAAAGCCGGCTCACCAGGAGTGGTATCGGGGCGGCATCGACGATCTGGTGCAACTGCTCGTCGGCCTGTTTCAAACGCGTGACGTCGGTATAGACCCACACGTGCCCGGCCAGAACCGGCGAGGAGACGATGGTCAGATCGCGCGGCGCCGGGTGAAGCAGGCGCACGGCGTTGTCGTAATGTCCGAGACCCACGTCTTCCGCGGCCGAGCCTTCCCGCTCGGAACGGATGACACCGTCGAAGTGCGCGGGATCCGCCGCCGCCGCGCGCAGCGTACGGTGGAGCGCCTCGATCGAGCCGATCGACTCCGCCCGGGCCCCGAAGAACTCTTCCACGCGCCGGTTGCTCGCGACGATGCGTCCCTCCGGGTCCACCATGACGATGGCCGCGAGAGAAGAGTCCAGGATCGCCTGCAGCTCCTCGTTCGCCTTGCGAAGCGAGTTGGTCCGCTCCACGACGGTCTGCTCGAGCGTTTGGTACGCGCGGATATTGTCGAGAGCGAGCCCCGCCATGTTGGCGAACATTTCGAAGCGGGCGACATCCTGCGCGTCCATCGCCCGTTCCTGGTGCTGCATGTTGCCCACCAGAACGCCGATGGGCTGGTTCTGCGATCGAATGGGCGCGACCACGATGGATCGCGTGCGAATCACTTCTCCCGGAGCTTTCGGCCACTGCGGGTGGCTATTGGGGTCAGCGATGAAAATGGGCTCGTTCTTCTCGTAGCTCTCGAGGAAGGGAGGGGGCAAGGGAAGCTCACCCGAGCGCACGCGCCCGAAGAAGCTCTCGACGAATTCAGGCGGGTCCTTCGGAAAACACACCGACCGGACGTCGAGTGTCTTCCCGTCATGAAGCAGCAGGATTCCCCGGTCGAACTCGAGGCTCTCGGTGAGGAGCTGCGGCACCGCCTCGAGTAGCTCCAGCTCGTCGTGGATGCGTGAGAAGCGGTTGCTGACGTGGTTCAGAGCGGCGAGCTGCCGGTTCGCGAAGGAAAGCTGCTCGAAGTCACGGCTTTCGATTTTTGCTCGCACGTCAAAGATATTAGCCGTCCAAGAGGGCAATGCCAAAGGGGCCCATGGTGGCGTCGCTCCATGAGTTCTCCGCTCCTCGCGCCTTCGCGTTTCTCCGTCTCGGATTGAATTTTGCGACGCGCCCGCCCGAAGGACGTAGGGAAACTCCGACGGGCTTGGCTCGCTTCCGACAGGAAGGAGCCCAAGCCCTTGCCTCGACGCGACTTCGCTTCCTGCCGCCGGCGTCGCAACTGGCCTGATCGTTGCAACGTTCCGGGCACGCGGGCGTCCCGTCGGCGCCTGCCCAATATCGGAACCGAATGTCGAAAACGCTGGTCCGTCGGCTCGCTCCCTGGGCGGGCCTCGCCTCGGCGCTCCTCCTCGGAGCGTGCTTTCTCGGTGACCCGCTTCCTCTTGGGGGCAGGGTCCTGTTCGCCGCCGGGGCGGCCTGCGCGTCGCTTGGCCTCTTCGCGTTCGCCGTGCGACGGCACGTCGTGGCCCCTATTACCCGCCTGACCGCCGTCGTCGCCGGCCTGCGGGGCCGAAGCGGACCGCTTCCTCCCGAGCTCGAGATCCACCGGACCGACGAGCTGGGAGTGCTCGCGCGTGAAGTGGCGCTCCTCGCGGGAGAGCGAAATGCCTCGGAGCTGCGGCGCGAAGAGAACGCCAACCAGATCGCCGCTTTGAACGGAGCCATCAGCGACGCCATCTTTCGCATCGACCGCGATGGAGTCGTGCTGGCCCACCAGCCGCCGAGGGACGTGCCCTTCTTTCTGAGGGCGGACTCCGCGACGGGCGGGGCGAAGCTCCGCGACATCCTGCCGGAAAGCGTCGCCGACCGCGCGATCGAGGCCCTGGCGAACGTCTTCGTGAGCGAAGAGCCGCAGCAATTCGATTTCCAGCTCGAGATCGAGGTGGAGACGCGAAGTTACCAGGCGCGTTTCGCGCGGGCGAGCCAGAACGAGGTCCTGGTCATCATTCGCGACATCACCCGCGTCAAGAAGACCGCGAGCACCCGTGCTCGCCTCAATACGATCCTCGACGCGACCCTCGATCCCGTGGTGACCGTCACCGCCGACGGCGAGATTCGCTACATCAATCCGGCCGGGCGCGGTCTCCTTGGAATCAAGGAGCCGGGGCGTATCGGCCTCAAGCTCATCGACTTCCTTCCCGAATGGGCCCGGCAGCAGATCTTCAGCACCGCCATTCCCTCCGCGATCGAGGAGGGGGAGTGGCACGGCGAGTCGGCCCTTCTCACCGTCAACGAGGTCGAAATTCCCATCGCCATCACCGCGGTCCCCCACAGGACGGACGACGGCGATGTCGAGCTCCTCTCGTTCATCGCCCGCGATCAGTCGGAGCGCAAGCGCTTCGACGATCACCTCTCCTTCCTCGCTGATCACGACCCTCTCACCTCGCTCTACACGCGCAAGCGGTTCGTGGAAGAGCTGGGGCGAGAGATCGCCCGCTCGCACCGCTCCGGGGCCGCGGGGGCGGTGGTGCTGGTGGACCTCGACGACTTCAAGTACGTGAACGACAGCCAGGGACATCGGAACGGGGATCGCCTCCTGACCAGCCTCTCACATGTGCTTCGCCAGACGGTCCGCGCGAACGACCTCCTGGCGCGGCTCGATGGGGACGAATTCGCGGTACTGGTGACCGAGACCCAGCCGAGTCGCGTGGACTTCGTCGTCGAGCGCCTGCTGAAAGCGGTCCGCAACCACTTCGTTCACGTGGGCGAGCAACCGATCGGGGTCACCGCGAGCGCGGGCGTCGCGTTCTTCCCCGAGCAGGGTGCGAGTGCGGAAGAGGTCCTGGCCCGCGCCGACCAGGCGCTCGATCGGGCGAAACGCCAGGGGCGCGATCAGTTCGCGATGTTCAAGCCCGACGAGAATTGGCAGGCGCGCCTCGATTCGCGCCTGTCCGGTGAAAAGCTCATCCGCGAGGCGCTGGCCCGGGGACGTTTCGTGCTCCACGCCCAGCCGATTCTCGACCTCAAGAGCAACGAAATCGTTCAGTACGAGCTCCTCATCCGGATGCTCGACGACCAGAATCAGCTCGTTCCGCCGGCGTCCTTTCTCTACACCGCGGAGCGCTTCGGGCTCATACGGTCCATCGACCGCTGGGTGGTCCGGCAGGCGATCGGTCTCATATCCCACCAGCGGACTCTGGGAAACTACGTCCGCCTTTCGGTGAATCTCTCCGGAAAGTCGGTGGGAGATCTGGAGCTCACCACCATCATCGAGAAGGAGCTCGCCGAGGGCGGTGTCGATCCCAGCCAGTTGACGTTCGAGATCACCGAGACCACCGCGATCACGGACGCGGAGCGCTCCAAGATCTTCGCCATCGCCCTCAAGCAGATCGGCTGCCGACTCGCGCTCGACGACTTCGGCGTCGGCTCGAACTCGATGAACCAGTTGAAGCACCTTCCCGTCGACTATCTGAAGATCGACGGAAGCTTCATTCGGGACCTTCCGAGCAACAAGGTGGACCAGCACCTGGTGCGCGCGATGGTCGAAGTGGCCCGCGCCCTCAAGAAGCGGACCGTCGCGGAGTTCGTCTCGAGCGCGGAGATCCTGAAGGTCGTGCGCGATTCCGGAGTCGACTTCGCCCAGGGGTTCTTCGTCGGAAAGCCCGACGCCGTCGAGAAGGTTCTGCCCGGCGCGGCCCAGCGCACGGCTCCCTGACCGCAATTCTTTCTGGCGACGGTCGCAACTTCAAAGGACAATGGTGCGATGAACGTTCGCGCGCTGGCTTTGCTCTCGGTGTGCTCGCTCTTCGCTTCCGGCGCCTCGGAAGCGCAGGAGCCGAGCGCCGATTTCCTCTTCGGCAGGCCGCGAGGCTCGTTCGTCGTCCGCGGCGGCTGGCAGATGGCGGCCGCGTCGAGCGACATCTACGATTTCTTCACCGAGCGGCTCACTATCGAGAACAGCGACTTCGATTCGTTCGTGTTCGGCTTCGACGCGGGCTTCGCCCTCGCGAGCCGGATCGAGCTGGTCGGGGGATTCGAGTTCAGTCGGGCGAGCGTCTCGTCGGAGTACCGGGATTTCGTGGACGAGAACGATCTGCCGATCCTCCAGGACACGCGGCTGACCATCGTGCCAGTCACGGCGAGCGCGAAGGTCTACCTGACGCCCCGAGGCCGCGAGGTCAGCCGCTACGCGTACGTACCCTCGAAGGTTCGCGCGTATGTCGGCGGCGGCGGCGGCTTCGTCTGGTACGAGCTCGAGCAGGTGGGTGACTTCGTCGATTTCATCGATCTCACGATCTTCACCTCCGAGTTCAACTCGAGCGGTTTCGGCTTCGCCGCCCAGGCCTTCGGCGGGATCGAGGTCAGCCTGACTCCACGGTGGTTTTTGGTCGGGGAAGGGCGATATCTTTGGAGCGACGCCGACCTGGAAGGCGACTTCGTGAGCTTCGAGCCCATCGATCTCTCCGGGGCACGTATCTCGGCAGGCGTCGGGTTCGTGTTCTAGCAAGGGGGTTCCCGATGATCTCCACTCTGTTCCTGACATTTCTCGCCGGCGTTCAAGCCGGCGACGCGCGATGGACTCCGTTTCTCGGCTGCTGGAGCCTCGTCGAAGACCAGATACGACGGCCGCTTTTCGAGGACCAGGACGAGGCGGAGCCTGGTCGAGGAAGACCGACCCATGGGTCTAGTGTGTCTTGACGCCTCCGGCGGGAATGCCGTGCGCCTTCAGACATTCTCCGGGGATGAGGCGTTTCTCGAGGAGACCCTCTCCGCCGACGGACAGAAACGCCAGTTGACTCAGGGAAAGTGCAGCGGCTGGCAGGAGCTGGATTGGTCGAAGGACGGCTCGGTCCTCTTCACGCGCTCGGAGCTGACCTGCGATGACGGCCGGTCTCGCTCGATCACGGGGATGAGCCTGCTCCTCGATGCCTCTACCTGGGTCGAGCTGCAATCGATCGGTGAGCGCTGACGGGCGGGCCGTTCTGATCCGGCGCTTCCGGGCAGCGAGCGACGAAGTCACCCGCGCCCGTGTGCCTTCCCTTTCGGACGAGCAGATGCGAGCGACCGCCGAAGCTCGCTTCGCCTCGACTCCGATGAGCCTCGAGGACGTCATCGAAGCGTCGTCGCGAGTCGCTCCCGAGGTGGTGGAAGCCGCCCTTCTCGAGCGGGGAGGACGCTTTCCACTCGACAGCGAGAGTCTCGTGCGGCTCTCCGAGGCGGCCGTCCCGCCGGCCGTCATCGACCTCATGGTCGCCGTCTCGTTTCCGGAGGAGTTCGCCGTGCAGCGCGAGGGAGATGGCGGCGGGGGTGGCGGGGGCTACGGTTACGCTGGCTACGATCCCTTCTTCGATTCCGCGTTCGCGTACCCTTATTACTTCGCTCCCTTCGGATACTACTACTGGTACTACCCGTGGACTCCAGTCTACGAAGGGCCGCCCGACGGCGGGCCTGACGGAGCGGGGCGAGTGGTCCAGGGCCGGGGCTACACCCGCGTCACTCGCGTGGACGACGACGGTTCCGGTGGGCGTCGCGCGCATCGTCGAGGTGAGTCGGGCGCGAAGCGGAAGCGACGGGTCGAATGGCGGCAGCAGCAACTCGTCGAGCGGCAGCGTTTCCCGCCAAGGCTACTCACGCGGCGGCTCTCAAGGCGGAACCGCGAAGCCGAAGAAACAGTAGGTTCAACCGGCCCGGGCGCCGTTCGGAACCGGCTCCTCGGGCACGGCGAGACGCGGCAGGATGCCGTCGGCGTAGCCGATGTCGAAGAGCATCGCTTCGGAAACAACGCCCTTCATTCGCCTCGGTTCGAGATTCACGACGAAGAGCGCCTGCTTGCCTTCGATCTCGCGCACGTTCGCGCGCTCTTTCTTGAGGCCGGCGACGACGGTTCGTTTGTGGTCCCCGAAGTCCACCACCAGCTTCACGAGGGCATCGGCGGAAGGAATATCCTCGACCGACTCGATGGTACCCACCCGAACGTCGATCTTCTGGAGATCGGACATGGCGATCGTCGGTTTGAGGGGAGCGCTCTCCATGTCTCCATTCACTCCATCCGCAGCGCGTCGACGGGATTCGTTGCGCCGGCGCGCCGGGCGGGAAAGTAGCACGCGGCAAGGGTCACCAGAAAAAACAGGAGCGCCACCGCTCCATACGTGAGGGGATCCCAGGGCCGCGTCTCGAAGAGGAGGTTCGAGAAGAAACGCGCGAGGAGAACTGCGCCGGCGAATCCGCCCGCGAGACCCAAGGCCACCCACTTCAATCCGTCACCGAGCACGAGCCGCGAGAGTTGGGCCGGGCTCGCCCCCACCGCGACACGGAGACCGAGCTCGCGGAATCGCTGGCGCACTCCATAGGCCATCACTCCGTAGAGGCCGAGCGACGCGAGAGCGGTGCCGACGATCGCGAGAAGAAGGGCAACTGTCGTCCCGCTCCTTTCGGCGCCCATCACCGCCGACACGTGCGGCTCGAGCTCGTAGAGCTCCCCCGGAGCGACCTCCGGGTACAGCTCCCGGACCACTCGCTGGATCTCGGCGCCGACGTCGCCGCGCGCGCGCAGCACGAGGTTCAACAGAATGCCGGAGTCGTTCGCCTGTTCGTAGGGAACGTACCAGACGGGGCGGTCGATGCGGAAGTTGTAGCGATCTTCCTTCACGTCGTCCACCACCCCCACGATGGTCCACAGACCCGACTCTTCCTGGATCTCATCGGGATGTGCGATACGGCGCCCGATCGGATCGGCGTCGCCGAGCTCCCTCCGGACCAGCTCGCGAGTCACGACCGCGACCTTCGCCGCGCCGACGCGGTCTTCCGGTTGGAACGTTCGGCCCTGCAACAGACGCACGCCGAGCGCCTCGAGATAGCCGGGGCTGACTTCGCGATACGCGGCCCACGGAACTCGCACCGGCATCGGGCGGCGGGGTCCCCTCGATCCGGTATCGTTTGTCCCAGGTCCCGAGCCGCAACGGCACGTCGGTCGTCGTGCCCGCGGCGACGACGCCCGGCATGGACCGCACGCGATCGAGAACCCGCTGAGCGAAGGCGACCCGGTCGCCTTGAGCGGGAAAATCGCTCAGGGGAAGCGTGAACTCGACGCTCACCATCGACTCGGGCTCGAACCCGAGGTCGAGCCTCGTGAGCTCGGAGAGACTTCGGACAAGGAGGCCCGCGCCGATCAGCAGCATCGCGGAGATCGCCACCTCGGCGACGACGAGGACGCGCGAGAGCCGCGCTTGCGTGCGGGCAGCCCCGCTCCTGCCGCCGGTCCGGAGAGCGTCCCCGGGATCCCGCCCGAGGACGGTGAGGAGCGGAAGCGTTCCGAACAGGAACGCGGTGAGAACGCTCGCGCCGAAAGCGAGCGCGAGCACGCGGCCGTCGATCTCGATCGCTCGGAAGAAGTTGGTGTAGGCCCCCTCGTGGATGGGGCTCGAAGCCATGAACGCCGGCACGATCGCGAGCGCCACCGCGGAGCCGACCACACCTGCCGCGATGGCGAGAACCAGGCCTTCCATGAAGAGCTGTCCGAAAAATGTCCTTGCGGCTCGCGCCGAGCGCCGCCGAGAGGGCGATCTCGCGTTCCTGCTCGAGGCAGCGCGCGAGAAAGAGGTGCGCCCCATTGACGCACGCGACCAGGAGAAGGAGCGATACCGCGCCGGCAAGGGCGAAGATCAGAGTCCTCATGCTTCCCTGAACGTCGCCGAGCAGCAGGTTTCGAAAAGGAATCAGGGCGACGCTCCAGCCGGTGTTCGATCGCGGGTACTCCGCCGCGACCTCCTTCGCAATCGCGACGAGCTCGGTCTCCGCCTGCGCGAGGGTCGCGCCGTCCTCGAGGCGTCCCACCATCATGTACGAGTGGGTCGTGAAATCGTCGATGGCTAGCCTCTCGAAATCGAGCTCGAGCGGAAGCCAGAGCTCCGTCTTCGACGGAAGATCGAAACGCTCCGGAAGGATACCCACCACCGTGCGGCTCTCGCCGTTCACCCGGAGCACGTGGCCTACCATCGATGGATCCGCGTCGAACCGGCGCGTCCAGAGCCCGTGGCTCATGAGAAGGGCCCCCGGACCTCCGGAGCGCTCCTCCTCGGGGACGAAGAACCGGCCCGCCATCGGCTCGATCCCGAGAGTTTCGAAGTAGGCGGTCGACGCCTGGGCCGCCCGCACCCGCTCCGCGCGCTCTCCTCCGGTCAGGTTCACGGAGTTCCCGTCCATGGTTCGCGCGGCGCCGAGACTTCGAAACGCCCGGCTCCTGGCCCGAAACGCCTCGATCTCGACGGGCGAGACACCAAACGGCTCGATCCCTTCCCGCATCGCCATGAAGAACGCGACGCGGTCGAGATCCTCGACGGAAGCGGACTTGAAGAAGAGGGTATTGATGACGCTTCCAATGGCGGTGGTGGCTCCGATCCCGAGGGAGAGGCAGAGAAGCGTCGTGAGCGAGAATATCTTCCGTCGCGCGAGTTTTCTGATTGCGAGTTTCAGGTCGTTCATACCGGGTGCCTCGCGAGGCGCGAGAATATCACAGAGGTCGCACAGCGTAGCCGCGCGAGCGCAGGAAAGATCTACCTCTGCGTTCCCGGCGCCTCTGCGTTGATTCCCTCTTCCTCCGGTTTTGGACCCTGCTTTGCGTCTTTGATTCACCTTGGCGACCTTGCGTTTTTCTTGTTCGGCTCGCCCACTGATTTACACTTCTTTGCTTGGGAAACGAGGGGCGCTGGGAGGAGAGATGGCACCCTCTGCGGGAAGAGTGGGTGGTCGTCTCCGCGCACCGGCAGGATCGTCCCTGGGTCGGCGAGACGATGCACGACGGACGACTCTTCCCTCCCCGATCGCGACGAAAGCTGCTATCTCTGTCCCGGGCAACGTCCGGTCGAGTGGAACTCGAAACCCGCACTACTGCGTCGACGTATCGTATTCGAGAACGACCACCCTTGCGTCGGGAAAGACGCGCCCCAAGCGCTCGAGAAACCGCCCGGAATCTATCGCGTCCGCCCGGCGACCGGTGTCGCCCGCGTGGTCTGCTTCAGTCCGCGCCACAACCTTGACTCTTGCGCGAGATGGCGCCCGAAGACGCGCAGGAAGTCGTCGCCACCTGGCAGCGCGAGCATCGCGACCTCGGTGCGCTTCCGCAGATCGAGCACGTGCTGATCTTCGAGAACAAAGGCGCTGTCGACCGGGGTCTCGAATCCTCATCCTCACGGCCAAATCTACGCGACGAACTTCGTCTTCAAGACCATCGCGAACGAGGCCGCGATCTCGGAGCGTCATCTGCGCGAGACGGGCCGTGTCCTCTTCCAGGACGTGCTCGAAGCCGAGATTGCCGACGGACGGCGGATTCTGTACGAGAACGAGACGGCCATCGCCTTCGTCCCCTACTTCGCCCGCTACGCGTACGAAGTGTACGTCGCGCCGAAGAAGCGCCACTCGTCGGTCGCGAGCCTCTCCGATGCCGAGGTGATCGACTTCACGGCCGCGCTCCAGAGAGTGCTCACGAAATACGACAACCTCTGGCGGATGAGCTTTCCCTACGTGATGCCGCTCCACCAGGCGCCGACGGACGGCTCCGACTACAGAGGCTTCCATTTCCACATCGAGCTCCATCCTCCCCTTCGAAAGCCGAACCTGCTGAAGTACCTCGCCGGGCCGGAGATCGGCGGCGGCAGCTTTCTCTCCGACACCGTCCCCGAAGAGAAAGCGAGAGAGCTCCTGGCGGCATCCGACGTCCACTATCGGCACCGCCCGTCATGAAGGCCGCCGAGCTGCTCGAGCCGATTCGACGGCTCCACGAGACGATTCGGGATTCCGTCGTCTCAGCGCACGAGAGTTTCGATCTCGAAGCGATGTCGACGAGTCGTGAAGGACGACGAGGGCGACACGATCTACGCCGTCGACCGCGTGAGCGAGTCGGCGATCCTCGACTTCTTCCGGGGACTCTCTCTTTCGGAAGCCGGTCCTTCTCATCGCCGAAGGACTCAAGACGCGGTCGTTCCTGACGACGCTTCGCCGGACGACGCCGCCTTCCGGATCCTGATCGATCCCATCGATGGCACCCGCGGCCTCATGTATCAGAAGCGAAGCGCCTGGATTCTGACCGGTGTCGCGCCGAACCGGGGCCCGGCAACGACGCTCGCGGACATCGAGCTCGCCGTCCAGACCGAGATCCCTCTCTTGAAGCAGCATCTCTCCGATACGCTCTGGGCGGTTGCGGGAGAGGGCGCGCGCGCGGAGCGTCGCGATCGGCTCACGGGAGAGACGCGTCCCCTCTCGCTCGCGCCTTCCCGGGCTCTCAGCATCGCGCACGGCTTCGCGATGATCTCCCGCTTCTTCCCCGGCGCGCGGGAGGAGCTCGCCGCCATCGACGAAGAGATCGTCGAAGGAGCGCTCGGCCCGCCGCGCGAAGGGAAAGCGCAGTGCTTCGAGGACCAGTACATCTCGAGCGGCGGGCAGCTCTACGAGCTCGCGGCCGGCCACGATCGCTTCATCGCCGACCTGAGGCCGGTCCTTTCCCCGCTCGCCGCGGCGCGGGGGGTCGCCCTTGGCATCTGCGCCCACCCCTATGACCTCGCGACCGAGCTCATCGCGCGCGAGCTCGGAGTCGTCGTCACCGATGAGCGCGGACGTCGTCTCTCCTCTCCTCTCGACGTGGACTCGAACGTCGCCTGGGTCGGATACGCGAACGAGGCGATCCGGTCTCAGATCGAGCCCCTTGCTGAAGCGCGCTCTGTCCCGTCGGGGGCTTCTGTGACCGAAAGTCCCTGGGTCACGAGGCGCGCTCCAGGCCGGCTCGACGTCATGGGAGGAATCGCGGACTACTCCGGCGTCGCTCGTGCTCGAGCTTCCGCTCCAGGAAGAGACCCGGGTCTCGATCCGGCGACAGGAATCGAGAACGCTCGCCATCGAAAGCGACCGGCCCTCGGGCGAGACGGCGAGCCTGACGATGGCTTTGGCCGAACTGGAGCGATCCTACGAGGACGCGCGCGCGCACTTCGACCGCGGCTGGGCCGCGTATGTCGCCGGGGCTTTCGTGGTTCTCTCCCGCGAGAAAGGCGCGGTCTTTCGCGGACGGCGCCCGCATTCGTATCGAGTCGAACGTGCCCGAGGGCAAAGGGGTCGCATCCTCTGCCGCGCTCGAAGTGGCGACGATGATGGCCGTCGACGCCGCCTACGATCTCGGACTCGCGCCCCGGGAGGTGGCCCTCCTCTGCCAGAAGGTCGAGAACTCGATCGTCGGCGCTCCCTGCGGCGTCATGGATCAGATGACCGCCGTCTTCGGCGAGCGAAATCGCCTTCTCGCCCTCCTCTGTCAGCCGGCGGAGATCCGAGCGAACGTGACGATTCCCGAAGAGCTCGCGTTCTGGGGTATCGACTCCGGAATCGCGCACGAAGTCTCGGGAGCGGACTACGGCTCGGTGCGGGTGGCGGCTTTCATGGGATATCGAATGCTCCGCGAATTTGCCGGGACCGACTTCGACGGGTATCTCGCGAACCTCACTCCCTCCGAGCTCGAGCAAAAGTACCTCCATCGTCTCCCGGACTCGATTCGCGGAATCGATTTTCTCGAGACGGTATCGGGGAGACGTCGGACTCCGCGACGACGAGTCGACCCCGAGAGCGACGTATCCCGTGAGGCGCGCGACAGCTCATCCGGTTTACGAGCATTTTCGCGTGCGGTCTTTCCTTCACCTCCTCGCGAGCGGCGATCTCTCGAGCGCTCCCCTTCTCGGGTGAGCTGATGTATCAGTCGCACGCGAGCTACTCCGCCTGCGGGCTCGGCTCCGAGGGCACCGACCGGCTGGTCGAGCTCGCGCGTCGAGCTCGGACCCTCCCGCGGGATCTACGGCGCGAAAATCACGGGAGGCGGCAGCGGCGGCACCGTCGCGATCCTCGGCCGGAGCGACGCGGAAGCATCGATTCGGGAGATCGCGAGACCGGTACGCTTCGGAGACCGGTCGAACCGCGTACCTCTTCAGCGGCTCGTCGGCGGGAGCTCTGAGGGAATCCACACCGTCATCTCTCCCGGACCACGGTTCGCCCAGCTGAAGTAGGGAATCGCGAGGAAAGCGACATCGCTCCCGCCGCGGCGCGCCGTGCCGGCGAGAGCGACGACACCGCCGAGCAGATCGTCCCGATAGTCGGCGGTGAGCTCGGCGTCCTGCGGCAGCACGAGATCGAGGACACGCCCTCCGTTGTCGACCGCCTCCGCGGCGTAGACTATCGGACCGCGCTGAAGCGCGAGCTTCCCGCGGTTGTTCTCGACTTCGGGGTGGGACTGGACGCGGCGGACCGGCATGGGAAGCGTGAGCTCGATGCGATCGCCGGTTTCGAAAACACGCCGCACGGAGGCGAATCCCGATTCGAGGGACAGCGCCACCGCCTCTCCGTTCACCTTCAAGACGGGTGGAGGCGGATCGCTCCCGACGAAACGATAGAGGTCGCTCGGGACGGGCTCGCCACGGGCCCACCCGGGAATCCTCAGCCGCACTGTGAGCTCGACGGGGCTATCCGGAGAGAGTGTTACGAGAACGCCGCCGTCCCACGGATAGCGCGTCTCCTGCCGACGGCGACGGCTTCGGATGCGAGCTCGATCGCCGCCTCGCTCGCGACGAAGAGGTTGACGAAGAGCTCGTCCCCCCGCAGCGCGTAGACGAAGCCGGGAAGATGCGCGAGAAGCCGCGCGAGGTTCGCCGGACAGCACGCCACGTCGAAGTAGGGGACGCGCTCGACGTCCTCCCTCGCGATTCGAGAGGGTTGGTGTAGAAGAAGCGTGTCCCCTTTCACCGAAACGCCCGAGAGCGCTCCGTTGTAGAGAATGCGCTCCATGACGTCGAGAAATCGCGCGTCGCCGCGTCGCGAGAAACATACGGTGGTTCCAGAGGTCGTTCCCGATGGCGGCGCAGGTCTCGGTATAGGCGGTCCGGTTCGGGAGCTCGTAGTCTTCGCCGAAGGACTCGAAGGTGTCGCGCGAGCCGATGCCGCCGGTGAGGTACAGCTTCGTCGCGACCACGTCCTTCCAGATGCTCGCGAGAGATTCGCGATACCCGGGAGCTCCGGTTCGGGCGAGGACGTCCGCCATCCCGGTGTAGAGGTACGTGGCGCGCACCGCGTGGCCCGCCGCCTTTCGCTGCTCGACGACGGGAAGGTGGTCCTGCTTGTAGGGACGGTCGTTGTAGATCGCGAAGTTGGTGCCCTCTGGATACGGCTTTCCGTCGTGCTCGCGGCCGCGCTCGTCGATGAAGAACCGCGCGAGCTCGACGTACCGCTCCTCGCCCGTCGCGTCCGCGAGCTTCACGAGAGCGAGCTCGATCTCCTCGTGGCCGGGAACGTCGCGCCGCCCCTCCGGGCCGAAGTCCCGGTCCACGAGATCGGCGAAGCGAGTCGCGACGTCGAGAAGCCGCTTTTTCCCGGTCGCGCGAAAATGGGCGACCGCCGCCTCGATCAGATGGCCGGCGTTATAGAGCTCGTGGCTTCCGGCGGACTCGTGGATCCAGCGCTCGACGCCGACGCCGGGCGCCGGTTTCGCCGGATCGATGGTGCGCGCGGGAAAGAGATAGCCGTCGTCCTCCTGCGCGCGTTCGATGAGCTCGATGAGCTCGTCGATCTCCGCGTCGAGAGCGCGATCGTACTCCTGCGCGAGCGCGTAGGAAGCGGCTTCGATCACCTTGTAGATGTCCGTATCGTTGAAGCGGCGGCCCTGATACTCGCCCGGACTCGAGTCCGGCGGCTTTGCGGAAGTTGTCCACCCGGCCCGTCTCCTCGTTCTCCCGGAGGATGTGAGGGATGGTGACGGTCCGATTGATCGTGAGGCGCGGCCGCCAGAAGGAGTCGGTGAGCTTCACCCGTTCGAAGGAGACCGCCCGCAGCGAGGGCTCCGG
Organism: uncultured Acidobacteriota bacterium; assembly: GCA_963820855.1. Lineage (GTDB taxonomy): Bacteria > Acidobacteriota > Vicinamibacteria > Marinacidobacterales > SMYC01 > DAISKN01. The sequence continues at coordinate 11,950 of CAWGBY010000019.1, read as the reverse complement.
CGTCTCTGCCTCGCACGAAGCGCACGAAGCGCATGAGCGAAGACAAGACCGAAAGCGATCAGACGCTTCATATCCCGGCTCTTTCCCGCGCGCGCCGAATGACCGCCTCCATCTCCGGGCGATGCCGGTCGAAGGTGTCGTCGACGACGTTCAGGGTCGGGATCTGATGCTCGGTCAGGGAAAGGGTCGCGGGATTCCACTTCTGGAAACCTGCCTCGTGAACCCCGGTGCTTCCCCGCCCCGGCGCCGGAAGGCTCAGATGCTGAAAGAATCGGGCGAACTTCAGATGCTCGCCGGGAAGCTCCGTCGCCGAGAACGAGTGATAGAGAGGAAGAAACGAAAGGAGGGCATCGTAGTGCATCTCTCCGACGGGGACGACGTTCGGGTGCCGCTCGCGGAGCTCCGCGACGAGCCGGCGCGTCCCTTCGTGCATGTCGGCGACGGGGTTGTTCACGAAGCCGCCGACGATATCGAGAAAGTACGCGTCCGGCCGGTACCGTTCGATCGCGTCCGAGATCCGCTCCGTCAGGTAACGACGCCAGGACTCCACTCCGAGATTCATGTACGAGAGCCACCCATCCTGGTGGCGGTCGTTGTCCCAATCGACCCAGTTGAGGTCGGAGCGGTCGCCGTCGATTTTCGCGGTGAAGGCGTCGGCGAACCTCTCGAACACCGCCTGGCGCCGGTTCGCGGCATTAGCGCCGAACATCGGCATCATGCGGAAGCCCATCTCCCGGGCGCGCGCGATGAGGTTCGAGAACCCGGCTTCCCCGCCCATGCGCTCCGCCGCTCGATAGAGCGGATAGTCCCAGTAGTAGCGGCCGTCCCAGGCCGCGAGAAGCGCCAGGACCCGCGCGCGAGGGGATGCGAGTCGAAACCCATCGCAGGATCTCGAGCATCCTCTCGAAATCCTGGAAGACGTAGCCGGTGAAGTGCATGCCGTGAAGAGTGAGAACCAGGGAGATCCCCCGAAGCCAATCGGGGGCGTCCTCACGGCTCTCCCAGCGGGGGATCTGGTAGGCCTTCTCGATATGCTCGAAGTGGGGCCGCGCGGCTTCCTCGAGAGACGTCGCTCGTCCGCACACGCCACCGCGGGACCTGGACTTCCTTCTGCTCGATCCAGCCTTCGACTTCATGGACCGCTTCGACGCGATAGGAGCTCTCTCCAGGCTGGAAGTAGAAACGCTTGGTGCGGACCCGCGAGTCGAGAGACGAGAGATAGAAGTATCGTCCGGGGGAAGCCTCGACGACCGCGAACGGCGTGGTCAACCCGCGCGCCGAGCCCGGCCCGAAGAGGTCGCCTCCCGAGAACGGATAGCCGAGGAGCACTTCGTCGTCCCCCGGGTCGAAAAAGCTCTGGCCCGACCCCGAGATCCGCCCGCGAGGCACGCCCCGAATCACCGTCGTCACCGCCTTGATCGGCCGCTCCATCGCGACCGCCACATCCCACTCGAGAAGCTCTCCGCTTCCCTTCAATCGAGCTTCGAATCGCGCGGGGATGGCCTCCTGCCCGCCGGCCCAGACCAACCGGTCGCACTCGATTCGAAGGCCGCCTCGTCGCCGACGTGACCTTCATCGAAGAGGCGTCGAGGCCGTACGCGTTCTCGTGGGTGAACACCAGAAAGCCGATCCGGAGCCCGTCGACTTCGACGGAAGGCTCGGGGAAGTCGAAGCTGAACTTCATGAAGGAGCGGCCCCGAGGAGGAACGTAACACCTCGCTCGTCGAAGTCAAAGGGATGACCGCGGGCATTCGCGGAATGATACTCGACGGTTTGGGGGAACGGGCGAGATGTGCCTATGATATGGGTACGCCGCCAAGAGGAGAGCTGACATGAGAGCGAGAGCCGGTCTCGTCGCGGCCTTCTTCGTTTCGACTGCTTACGCGAAACGGCAAGGTCGAGGTGCAGGGCTATGCCGAATACCGCCTGGGCCCGGCCCTCGTCGTCGACGGCCAGCGCATTCTCGCGGACGAGAAGACGCGGGTCGAGGTCGGAAAGGGGCGCGATCTCTCCGAGCATCCCTCTCGGATACGAGGTCAAGGTCAAAGGCTCCCGGCGAAGCGACGGGGCGATTCTCGCGACCCGGGTCGAGGCCAAGCCGGACGGAATGGCGATGTTCGAATCGGACGTGCTCTCCGCCACCAACGAGATCGAGCGTCGTCTGGGTCCAGGCCGGCGCCATGTACTCCGAGGGTCCGCGCGGACGAAAGGAAACCGTCGGGGAGATCGTGGAAGAGGGGCCGGACGTAGAACGGGTCCGGAGCATCATGGCGCGGCTGGTCCCGCCCTACGTGAAGACCTCGGACCTCCGCGTTCGCGTCGTGGACACCGAAGAGTGGAACGCCGCCGCGATGGGAAACGGCGCGATCTGGGTCTATCGCGGTCTTCTCGAGGATTTGAGCGACGACGAGCTCGCGATCATTCTCGGGACACGAGCTCGCCCATTACACCCACGAGCACTCGCGGCGCGGGGCGAAGAAGCGCGATGTGGGGACAGCTCGCCGGCATCGCGGGCATGGTCGGCGCGGGGAGCATCGACAACCGCGCGGGCCGCCAAGCGGCGAACCTGGGCGCTCTCCTTTCCGTCTCGGCCTGGCAGAGCGGCTACAGCCGCGACCTCGAAGATCAGGCGGACCGCGTCGGTCTCCGCTACGCGCACGAGGGCGGCTTCGACGTCTCGGCCGCTCCCGGACTCTGGAAGAAATTCCGCAAGAAGTACGGCGAGGACAACGCCAGCTTCGAACTTTCTCTTCGGAAGCCACTCCACGCCCTCGGACCGCATCCGGAACGTGGAGCGCGAGATTCAGCTCTGAACTATCGCGACGAAGCGCATTAGCTGGCGATAGGATGTTCCTTCGCTTGGAACGGAGTGGAGGCACCATGAGACGTCACTGGATTCGCTCTCGGGTTCACCCTGTCCGCCGGCCTCGCCTGGGCGCAGTCGACGGACTACGACCGCGAGATGCGCGAGCTCGCCTCACGCCCCGCCATTCAGAAGGCATTCCAGCATCATCGTGGAGCTCGAGCCCCGGACGGAGAAGGACCTCATCGAGCTTACCGAGATCCCGGCGCCTCCCTTCAAAGAGGAGAAGCGGGGGCTCCGCTACGCGGAGATGCTCCGCGAGGCGGGGATGTCCGAGGTCGAGATCGACGGGGTCGGCAACGTGCGTCACCCGCTTTCGGGGAACCGCCGGGGGCGAGACGGTGGCGGTCTGGTCGCCCATCTCGACACCGTGTTCCCCGAGGGCACCGACGTGACGGTGAAGCGCGAAGGGAACCGGCTCCTGGCGCCGGGAATCGGCGACGACACCCGCGGGCTCGCGCTCATGCTCACCGTGGTGCGCGCGATGCTGCGCTCCGGAGTCAAGACGCGGGGCGACATCCTGTTCGTCGCCTCGGTCGGCGAGGAAGGCCTCGGCGACCTCCGCGGCGTGAAGCACCTCTTCCGCGAAGGCGGGCCCGAAGATCGATCAGTTCATCGCCGTCGACGGCGGGCAGCACCGACCGCGTTCTCAACAAAGCCATCGGATCCTATCGGTACAAGAGTCACCTTCAAAGGCCCGGGCGGACACTCGTGGGGCGCTTTCGGGCTCGGGAACCCCGCGCACGCGCTCTCGCGATTCATCTACCACTTCGACGAGGAGGCGGGAGAGTTCGTCATCACCGGACCTCGCACGTCGTACAACATCGGCCGTATCGGCGGCGGGACGTCGGTGAACGCCATTCCCTTCGAGAACTGGGCGGAAGTCGACATGCGCTCCGAGGACCCGGAGCAGCTCAAGAAGATCGACGCGATCATGAAGAAGGCCGTCGACCGGGCGCTCAAGGAGCAGAACGAGAGAAAGCGCCGGGGCGACCCGCTGACCGTCGAGGTCGAGCTCCTCGGAGACCGTCCGTCGGGAACAGTCGATCCTTCGAGCCCGCTCATCCAGCGCGCGCTCGCGGCGACCCGCCACTTCGGAGTCGAGCCCCAGCTCGAGACCGGGTCGACGGACGCGAACGTGCCGATCGCGCTCGGAATTCCCGCGACCACCATCGGCCGCGGCGGCGAAGGCGAGGGCGCCCACGCCCTCCACGAGTGGTGGTCGAACGTCGACGGCCACCTCGGGATCCAGAAGGCGCTCCTGCTGGTGGTGGCCTGCGCGGGTTTGTCCGAGTAGAATCAAAGAGAAGTGGAGCGATAGCCTCCCCGAGTGAAGGCAACCGGCCCGAGAGGGCCGGCCTACAAAGATGCTCGACGAGCTCAAGGACATCGAGCGCGAGCTGGAGCGCCTGAAGAAGCGCGTGCGCCGCATGATTCAGCTCCTCGAAAAACGCCAGGTACGCCTGATGCAGCTCGGCAAAGAGGACGTCCTCGGCGAAGTGGGCTCTCGCACCCTGCCGGCGACGGACATCGCCGAGCTCATGGCGTCCGCCGACAAGCCTCGAAAGAAATCCTGAGCGCTAGATGCCCGATCGCGTAACCGGTCGGCCCTTCGCGACTCGCTCGGAAGTCCTCGCCCGGAACGGAATCGCGGCCACCAGCCAGCCGCTCGCGACGGAGACGGCCATCGACATCCTCAAGAAGGGCGGAAGCGCCGTCGACGCCGCCATCGCCGCGAACGCCGTTCTCGGCGTCGTCGAGCCCACGGGCTGCGGCATTGGCGGAGACCTCTTCGCCATCGTCTGGGACGCCGGAGTCGCGAAAGCTTCATGGGCTCAACGGAAGCGGCCGTTCTCCGCGCGCGCCTGACGCTCGCGCGCTTCCGCGAGCTCGGCCTCGAGAAGATTCCGAGCTTCGGCCCGCTTTCGATTTCGGTGCCCGGAGCGGTCGACGGCTGGTTCGACGCTGCACGCGAAGTTCGGTCGGCTCTCGATGAAAGAGCTCCTCGCGCCGGCGATCGCGTACGCCGCCGAAGGCTTTCGCGGTAACCGAGATCATCGCCGACGCCTGGGCGGCGAACGCGCGAGGGTTGTCGTCCTTCCCCGGTTTCGCGGACACCTTTCTCGTCAACGGTGCGCCCTCCCGCAAAGGGCCAGGTCTTCCGCAACCACGACCTATCGGCGACGCTTCAGAAGATCGCGGACGGCGGCGCGGCCGAGTTCTACGGCGGCGAGATCGCCGAGCGAATCGAGACCGTTCGTGGGCGGCGCCGGCGGATTTCTCGCGCGCGCCGATCTGGCGGCGCACCGCTCCGACTGGGTCGCTCCCGTCTCTTCGAGCTATCGAGGGTTCGACGTCTGGGAGCTTCCCCCGAACGGCCAGGGCATCGCGGCGCTCCAGATACTGAATCTTCTCGAAGGATTCGACGTGCGCGCGATGGGCTTCGGAACGGCAGATCACCTCCATCATTTCGTCGAGGCGAAAAAGCTCGCATTCGAAGATCGCGCGCGCTACTACGCGGATCCGGACTTCGCTCGGATTCCGGTGGTGGAATTGATATCGAAGGACTATGCGGACCGCCGCCGAGAGCTCATCGCAGGGCCGCGCCGCGCTCGACGTGGAGAGCGGCGATCCGCTGCTGCGGGTCGGGGACACCGTTTACCTCACGACGGCGGACCGTGAAGGCAGCATGGTCTCTCTCATCCAGAGCAACTTCCGCGGAATGGGGAGCGGTCTCTGTCCTCTCGGGCTTGGGTTCGGGCTTCAGAACCGCGGAGAGCTCTTCAGCCTCGACGAAAGCCATCCGAATGCCTACGCTCCCGGAAAGCGCCCGTTCCACACCATCATCCCCGCGTTCATCACCCGCGGCGGTAGAGCCGTTCCTGAGCTTCGGTGTCATGGGCGGCGACACACAGCCGCAGGCGCACGCGCAGATCGTGATGAACGTCGTCGATTTCGGGATGAACTTCCAGGAGGCGGGCGACGCTCCCCGCGCTCTCCATTCGGGGTCTTCCGACCCCACGGGAGGACGGATGCGCGACGGCGGGGAGGTCCATCTCGAGAGCGGCTTTCCCGCCGACACGATTCGCGAATTGTTGCGGCTCGGGCACCGATTGACGCCCGCTCCCGGCGCTTTCGGCGGCTATCAGGCGATTGGGGTTGACACTACGACCGGCGTCTACTACGGTGCCTCGGAATCCCGGAAGGATGGGCATGCCGCCGGGTTTTGAGATGTTCGATCTGGCATCGCCGTTTGTCGCTCTGCAAATTCCACTTCGAATTCAAGGGCTCGGGTGAATCACTCGTCGCGGCGATCCGCTCGCACGTGACCCGCGCCGGTGGGGAGTTGAACGGCTCCGCGACCGACGGCTCCTTCTCGCTTTCCACTCCCGTCGGAGCCTTCCGCGGCACCTACTCGATTTCGGGGCAGACCATCTTCCTCGAAGTTCTGGAGAAGCCGTTCTTCGTTCCCTGCGGGACGATCGAGGCGCGGCTCGCCGGCTACATCAAGGAGTCCACATGAGCGTAAGGGCCCTCGCGGCCGCGTTCCTTCTGGCCGCCTTTGCGCGCTGCGCGCCGCCGGAGCCGAGAAGCACCACCGGAACCGATAGCGACGCCGAGAGCGTCCTCGCGATCACCAACGCACGCATCTATCCCGTGTCGGGTCCACCCATCGATCGGGGCACGCTCCTGGTCCGCTCGGGAAAAATCCTCGAAGTCGGAAGCGCGGTCATCGTTCCGGATGGCGCGGGAGTCCTCGACGCCAGGGGAAAGAGCCTCATCCCCGGCCTCGTCGAGAGCCACTCCCACATGGGCTTCAAATGGCTCAACATCCCGGCGATGGGAAGGAACAACAACGAGTTCCGGTCCCCGATCAACGCGGAAGTGCGCGCCATCGACGGGCTCACCGCGCACGACGCCGCTTTCGCCCTTTCGCTCGCCGCCGGGGTCACCACGGTGAACATCACGACCGGAAGCCGCGTTCCGAACAGCGGACAGGCAGCGGTATTGAAGCTTCGAGGCGGATCGATCGAGGACATGTTCTTCGCCGAAGGAGGGATGAAGTTCGCCATCCGCGTCGCGGACGAACGACCTGGATTTCCGAGGACCACCCAGGCGGTCGAGGAGCTCATCGCCTCCGAGCTTCGCGCGGCGCGAGCCTATCTCGATGCGCGAGCTGCGGCGTCCTCGTCGGGCGCTTCACCTCCGCCCCGCGATTTGAAGCTCGAAGCGCTCGGAAAGCTCCTGGAAAGAACAATGGTCGTCGGCGTGCACGCTCACACCGAAGAGGACATGCGGCATGCGATCGCCCTGAAGAAAGAGTTCAACCTCGACCTCTACATCCATCACGCGAACGCGACGATCTCCCTCGTCGACGAGCTCTCGAAGGAGCAAATCCCGGTGAGCTTCGGTCCCATCCTTCCGTTCATGAACGAGGAGGACCCTCGGATTCTCGGCCCGATTCGCCTCATCGAACGAGGAGGGAAGGCATCGTTCCACCAGGACCATCCCGACGGCCACCAGTACTTTCTGCGCCACGATGCCGCGCTCTTCGTACGCCAGGGAATGCCGGAGGAGGATGCCCTTCGGGCGCTCACGGTGAATCCGGCCGCGCTCTTTCATCTCGAGGATCGAATTGGAACGCTCGAACCGGGAAAGGACGCTGACTTCATCCTCCTCGACGGCCCTCCCCTCGACTTCGAGAGTCTCGTGACCCACACCTTCATCGACGGACGTCTGGTCTTCGACCGAGCGAGGGCGTACAACGTCTTCGGCGAAAGAGTTTCAGAGGGATGGTGATCGTGAAGCGCCTCCTCACCGCTCTCCTCCTTCTGGCCTCGACCACCGAGGGCCAGGACCGACCTGTCGCCATCGTCGGCGCCATCATCCTCACCGGAACCGGGGAGAGACTCGAGAACGGAACGCTCGTCTTTCGCGAAGGCAAGATCGAGTCGGTCGCGGCGGGTGCTTCGGCTCCGAAGGCGCCTCGACCATCGATGGCTCCGGCCTCTTCTTGACTCCCGGGCTCATCGACGCGCATTCGGAGTTCGGAATTCAGGGCGACAACGCCGACCGGGAAACCGCGGTCGCCGCTGGCCGCGACGTTCTCTCCCGCTTCAAACCGGATAAAGAGCCGCTCTGGCTTCGGAGCGGCGTCACCACGACGTACGTTTCTCCAGGAGCCCAGAACCTTCTCGGAGGCTACGGCGCTGTCGTGAAGTTGACCGGCGCCGTGGTTCGCGAGCGAGCGGCCCTCGCCGCGTCCTTCGGGGAAGGCGCTCTCGACGCGATCGATTCCTTCGACGTTCCGACCACCCGCCAGGGGATGATCGGTCTTCTGCGTCAGACCTTCGTGCGCGCCTCCGAGGACGCTCTGGGCGGCGCCGGCGGCGAGGCCATCGGCCGCGTCGCTGGCGAAGGAGATTCCGCTCCGCGCGCTCGTCAACACCCCGGACGACATTCTGACGGCTCTCCGGTTCGCGAAGGAATTCGACTTGCGGCTGGTCCTGGTGTCGGCCATGGGAGGGCACGAGGTCGCGTCCGCCATCGCTGCCGCGTCTGTTCCGGTCGTCGTCTATCCCAGCATCATCGGTATCGGCGACGGCGGTCCTTATGAGGGCTTCGCCCATACGCCGGCGAACGCGGCGCGTCTCCACGAGGCCGGTGTGACGCTGGCCCTCGCCACGTTCGCTCGGGGCGGTCGGTCGGTCGCACTCGAAGGAGTGGTCGCCAAGGCGCACGGCCTCCCAAAAGAGACCGCTCTCGCCGCGGTGACCCGGAATGCCGCGGCGATTCTCGGCGTCGACGACCGCGTCGGGACGCTCGAGGCCGGTAAGGACGCCGACCTCGTGCTCTGGAAAGGTGAGCCCCTGAGCACCTGGTCGCGAACAGAACGAGTCATCGTCGACGGAGTGACCGTGTTCGAGCGGTGAACCGTTCTTAGGAGGATTCGATGCCCACCGTGCTCGTATTCCTTCTGGCACTCGCTCAAACCGAATCGACACCGAAGCCAGCCATCGACGTTCTCGCGTCGGCGATTGCCGCCACCTTGAAGAGCGCGCCGAAAGCGTCGGTCTCCGACATACCCATTCGCGTCGCGGACATGGGTGGCTACAACGTCGGGATCTACCTGGTGAACCGGCCGAAGGCGAACGGCACAAGGCGCCATCCTTCACGACGCCGGCGTATCCGAGGTCTACTACATGCTCGAAGGAGCGGGAACGCTCGTGACCGGCGGCGAAGCTGGTCGATTCCGAAAGAGTGCCCCCGGAGAGCTCGGATCGTCACCGAAATCGCCGGTCCCAGCGTTACCGGCAGCCGCATCGACGGAGGCGAAAGCCGCCGCATCGCCAAAGGCGACGTCGTCCTCATTCCGGCGGGCCTCCCCCATTGGTGGAGCGAGCTCGAAGGAGATATCGCCTACCTGGTGGTGCGGCCGGACCCCGACGCCGTCCTGAAGAAAAAGTGAGTCGCTAGACTTCCTGCCGTCGAGGCGTCCGGCCGAAGAGCTTCTTCGCGAGGAAATAGACGGCGAGGAACACGACGGCGAGCGCCACGAGCGGCACCAGCGACGGCGAGCGCCGCCACGGTAATCGCGAGGACCGCTTCGACGGTCGAGAAGAGCGGATTCGCGATACCGCCCGTCGTGACCGTCGAGGCGCCTCGCAGCACCGTCGTCGCTCCGCTCACGATACCCGCGACTCCCCCGCCCCCGATGATGGCGAGGCTCCACTTGAGGAACGGATCGACGTCGGTCAGCGCGGACGCAGTGACGACGGTACCGGCGACTACCGCCGCCGGTCCGGAGATCGTGTCGAGCAGGTTGTCGACCCACGGGATGTAGTACGCGGCGATCTCGAGTACCGTCGCGCGAAGCGAAGGCCACGAGCGCGGGAAGCGTTCCGACCCACTGAAAGCCGCTCGAGAGCTCGAGATAGCCGGTATAGCCGGCCGCGCTCATCACGAGGAGCGGAACGAAGACGCGAAACCCGCAAGCCGCCGCGAGACCGATTCCGACCGCAAGGCTCAACAAGTGTTCCATCGCGAGCTCCATGGCCCTAGTTTCCGACAGCGGGCTCGCCGCTTCAAGCGACGTCTCGCGCGGGAACCGCCCTTAGACGCTCGGAACAGTCAGCTCCGGCATCGGCGCAGTTTGGAAGAGCCGCCGGCAGGGTTTCGCGATCCAGCTCGCGACCTTGGTCGCTCGCTGAATTCGCGCGCTGTCCGTCGCGATTCCCGGTGTTGGCGTACATCTGACGGTAGAGCTTCGAGAGCAAGACGAAGGCGAGCCGGGCCTTGAGCGTCGGCGTGCAGCGGGAGCGCTTCCAGACCGCCGGCAGGCTGTAGAAACGATCCCAAACCCCCTGCGTGCGCGCTTTGATCTCGTCCTGCGACAGGACGGGGTGAGGCGTGTAGAGCTTCGGCCGGAGGTGCTGGGGAATCAGCCAGTGGCGAGTCAGCGGAATGCCGGCGATTCGGGTGGGATCGTCGCTCAGCGAGTCCTCCCACTTCTTGAAGTCCAGCGTGCCTGGAAACGGCGTCATCATCACGAACTGGGCGAAGGTAAGGTCCGCTTTCTGCGCGAGCGTCGCCGTGGCCTCGAAGGTCTCCGGCCGGTCGGTCTCAAGCCCGAAGATGAACGAGCCGAGAACGTGGACTCCCGCCTCCCGGATGGTGCGCAGTCTCTCGACCAGCTCATCGCCCGCGACGTTGAAGTCCTTGTAGACGGACTTCAGGCCTTCGGGCGTCACCGACTCGACCCCGACCAGAGCGCCCTTGATGTTCGCGGCGCGCATCGCCTCGAGAAACTCGGGGTCCTCGGCGACCTCCATGGTGATCTGCGTGAAGAACACCATGTCCGAGGGAAGCTTCGACATCCGCGCCATGAGCTCGAAGCGCTCCTCGCGCAGCGCCTTCAGCTCATGGAACCTCGTCTTGTCCTCCCGCCTCTCCGCGTTCTTCAGGTCGGTGAGGGTCACGGGATAGAAGTTGTCGTCGGCGAGCGCGATGAATCGAAACCCGATCCTTCGTAGCGCCACGATCTCTTCGAGGACGACGTCCGAGGCGCGCTGGCGCGGCTCCTGCCCGTCCGTCCGCCAGACCGAACAGAACGAGCAGTGCTTCGGACAGCCGCGCACCGTCTGCACCGAGGCCCACATGTATCGATCGCGAGGAAGGAGATCCCACCGCGCGGGCTGGAACCGGTCGGCGGGAATCCTGCCGGCCTCGTAGATCCTCTGAGGCCGCCCGGCGAGGCAGTCCTCGATGACTGTCCTCCAGATGACGTCGCCGTCGCCCTTCACGACCGCCGTGGCGCCGCCGAGCTCGAGAGCCTCCTCGGGATAGAGCCCGGCGTGGATGCCTCCGTAGACGACGTGAGCGCCGCGATCTCTCGCCAGCCGACCCACTTCGTACCCACGGAGGGCGTTTCCGGTGTGGATCCCGATCCCCACCACGTCCCCCGGTCGTATCGTCGAGGGATCGATGGGCTCGAGCGTCTCGTCCACGATCTTGGGGTCTCCGTACTCCCGCGGCGTCGAGGCCGCGAGGACGAAGAGCCAGCGAGGCGTGATGACTCCGGTGCCGAAGGAAATGTGGCTGGGGTTGATCAGGTGTATCGTCATCGTTTTCCCGCCCCTTTGTCGCGAGCGGGCCTCCCTTTCCTCGGACCCGTGCCGGGTCGTCGATGCGAACCATGGGCTGCCGTCGTCGCGGTGCCCCGGGATGAGCGGGCCGCTCGCGGATTGCTCCGATGCCACCGGAAGACCGGACTCCCGATCGGAGATGACCTCTTTCGGAATGTCCTGCTGGATCAGCCGCTCGATCGACCGGAGCAGATCGCGCTCTTCGGTCGAAACGAGGGACACCGCGCGGCCTTCGTTGCCGGCGCGCCCGGTTCGGCCCACGCGGTGCACGTAGTCCTCGGGCACGTGCGGGAGCTCGAAGTTCACCACGTGAGGGAGCTCGTCGATATCGAGCCCCCGCGCGGCGACGTCCGTCGCGACCAGCACCCGAACCCGTGATTGTTTGAAATCCCCGAGCACTCGGGTGCGCTGGCTCTGGCTCTTGTCGCCGTGGATCGCCGCC
>CAWGBY010000018.1:0-86237 GCA_963820855.1 uncultured Acidobacteriota bacterium | reverse complement strand
CACGGCTTCAACGCTTTTTTCCCGAACAAGGTAGCTCCGAATCCTCACGTGCCCGACGTGGTGATCACCGACTTCCGCGTGCTCGGCGCCGCCAGCGCCGTCGACAGCCGACGCTACCCCCGGGAGCTTCCGGCGGAGAGCGGCCCGTTCCGGCTCTCGCACAGCGACCGGGTGATTTCCTTCGAGTTCGCCGCGCTCGACTTCTCCGCGCCGGAGAAAAACCAGTACGCGTATCGGCTCGAGGGGTTCTCGGACGAGTACACGATTGCGAAAGACTACCGCATCGCGACGTACACCAACCTGCCCGCGGGGGACTACACCTTTCACGTGAAGGGGTCGAACGACAACGGCGTCTGGAACGAGGACGGGGCGAAGGTGCGGTTCACCGTGGTGCCGCCCTTCTGGGCTACTGCATGGTTCAAGGCTCTCGCCGCCGCTCTCGCTCTTGGCGCCGCATCCCTCGGATATGCCTCCCGAATGCGCACGATCAATACACGGCGGGTGGAGCTCGAGCGCGAAGTCGACGAACGGACGCGGGAGCTGAGCGAGAAGAAAAACGAGCTCGAGGAGCTTCTGCTCAGGCTCCAGACGACGCAGTCGGAGCTCATCGAATCGAAGAAGATGGCGGCGCTCGGTGACCTGGTGGCGAGCTTCGTGCACGAGCTCGCGACGCCGCTCGGGGCGCTTCGCAGCGCGAGCGAGGTGACGCGGCTCTCGGCGCAGAAGCTCGTGGGCTTCTTCGAGAACGGAAGCGTGAAGGGCGGTTTCGAGCAGTCGCTCGAGCTTTTGAAGTCGAACGTGCAGGTGACCGGCATCGCGACCGAGAGGCTCGCCCGAATATCCTCGAGCTTGAAGAGCTTCATCCAGCTCGACGCCTCCTCCTTCCGGGTGACGGACATCCACGAAGGACTCGAAAGCGCGCTCACGCTTCTCGAATCGGAGCTCCGGGGCCGGGTAAAGGTCGAACGGGACTACGGGCTCGTTCCGGCCGTCGGTTTCTACCCGGCGGAGATGAATCAAGTCTTCATGAATCTCCTGCGGAATGCATCGCAGGCGATCGAGGGCTCGGGGACGATTCGGATCCTGACCCTGGTACGCGACGATTTCGTCGAGATCCATTTCCAGGACGACGGGCGTGGCATCGCAGCCGAGGATCTGGAGAGCATCTTTCAGCCTCGTTTGAAGACCCGCGGTAACCGGGTCTCGGCGAGCATGGGCCTCTTCACCTCGCAGAACATCTTGAGCCGACACTCGGGCGAAATCCTCGTCGAAAGCAGTCCCGGGAAGGGAAGCCGGTTCATCGTTCGCTTTCCGACGAACCTCCTGGCGGGAATGCAGACACCCATCCCCGAAGCGGCGACCCGCCGGTAGAATCATTTTCTTCGCGAAATCCCGGCGGCGGTGACATGATTCGCCCATGGGAAAGATCAATACCGGCCGGGTAATTCTGGGCGGCCTCGTCGCGGGGCTGGTCATGAACGCGAGCGAAGCGTTTCTCCACGCGGGTGTTCTCGCCGCGGATGGCGCGAAGCTTGTCGAGGACTGGAAGCGGCTCGGACTCGAGATGGACATCAAGCCGTCTCTCATCCTCTGGCTCATCGGAATCACCTTCGTCCTCGGAATCCTCGCGGTCTGGACCTACGCCGCTATCCGTCCGAGATTCGGGCCCGGACCGAAGACGGCGCTCTGCGCGGGACTCGCGGTATGGGCCATGTCGTATCTCTACGCCGGGGTCTACATCGATGCCGGAATCGTGGTGTGGCCGGCGAAGCTCACCTGGCTTCCCGTCGTCTGGGGCCTGGTCGAGGTTCCCGTGGCCACCCTTCTCGGCGCTTGGGTCTATCGGGAGTGACGAGCTAGCGCTTCCGGACGATGTTCGCGCTCTCCTCGAGGAGGTCGAACACGATGAGCACCTCTCCGGATTCGAGCTGCCTTCTCACGTCGAGCACTTTGGCCTCGAAGCTCTTTTCCTTCAGGCCGTAGTCCGTGCCTTCCCGGGAGACGAACTCCTCGATGAGCCCGAGGAGCGCGCTTTCGCTCAGCTTCCGGTAATCGACGGGAACGAAGCGCTCGTCGTCTTCCAAGTGACCTTCCTCAGCTCGACAGGCGAAGGAGCACGATACCGGTCGCCACTCCGATGGACGCGAGGATGCGGTGCTTCCCGAAAGGCTCGCCGAGAAGGACGGCCCCGAGAATCGCCGCGACGACGACGCTGGTCTCTCGAAGGGCTGCGACCAGAGCGATCGGCGCGCGGGTCATCGCCCAGACCGCGATTCCGTACGCGCTGACCGCGAGAACGCCCGAGAGGGCTCCCGTTTTCCAATGGGCGCGCATGCGCTCGACCGCGACGCCCCGCCGCCGCAGGTAGACCGCGGGAAGGAGCACGAAGCCGTCGAGAACGAAGAGGCTCGCGATGTAGGAGATCGCGTGGTTGGCTTTGCGAGCTCCGGCCCCGTCGACGAGGGTATAAGCGGCGATACTCGCTCCCGTCGCGAGGGCGAGAAGAACGGCCCGCGGTCGAAAGCTGCCGCGCCCACCCGCGAAGGCGAGGCTCGCAATCGAGGCGGCTATGAGCGCTATGGCGACGAGCGCCCGCAGGCCGATAGGCTCGTTCAGAAAGCGCGATGGACGCTCCGGCCACGAGGAGCGGGGCGACGCCGCGCGCGATCGGATAGACCAGCGAGAGTCCGCCCGCCGAATAGGAGTTCAGGAGAAGCGTGTAGTAGAGGGTGTGGCAGAGAACGTTCCCGGCGAGATAGGGAAGAACCGCGCGGCCGGGGAGGCCGAGAAGAGGCAGGAGCGGGAGAGACACGATTCCGCCCGCGAGATTGAGAGTCGCGAGCTCGACGAGGGGATCCCGGCTCGATTTCACGAGCGCGTTCCACGCGGCGTGCATGACGGCCGCGAGAAGGATCAGAAGAGTGATCCCGAGGCTCACGGACCTCCTCCCAGGAGGACGAGCGCGATCCCCGCGAGGGTCAAAGCCATCCCCGGGATCTGGCGCGCGACCTCTCGCTCCTTCCAGATGAGCAGGGAGTAGAGGACCGCGGCGACCGATTCGATCTGACCCACGGCCTTGACGTAGGCGACGAACGCGAGCGAATAGGCCCAGAACCACCCGAGGCTCGCGGAGAACGCGAAAGCGCCCTGAAGGAACATCTTTTTCCAGTTGGAAGGAACGAGCGCGAGCTCCGAGGGCCGGGGACGGGCGAGCCACGCGGTGAGGAGAACGACTTCCATCCAGGTGACGTGAAAGAGCGTATGCGCGGCCACGACGAAACGGCCGTCGCCTACCCAGGGGTTCAGAAGGACGAGCTCCTCGATCGCGGCTTTCAGGAAGAAGCCCACGATCGCGAGGAGGAGCCCGGCGGACACGGCGAACGCTTGCCCCTTCCCGAAGCGCGAGCGGCCGACCGCCGGCGCCATCCCGAGGACTCCGGCGACGGTGAGCAGGATTCCGAGCCACGCGAGCCGGGTAGGCTCCTCGGCAAAGAGGAGAGCTCCCAGAAACGCCGTGAACAAGACCTCGAGCTTATGGAGCACGATCGACTGCGCGAAGCTCGCGTGCCGGAAAGCGGCGATGAGGGCGATGCTTCCGAGGAGCTGCGCGAGCCCGGTCGCGAACGCGAGGGCGAAAAAGCGGAGGGAAGTGGCGGGAGCGCCATAGAGCACGAGAAGGAGGGCAATCAGAGTCGTCGAGAACGGAAGATTGAAAGCGAAACGGGACCAGCTGTTCAATACCGGGGAGACCGCTCCCGCGAGGCTTCGAGCGAGTCCGTTTCGCACGCTCTGGAGAAGACCCGCCAGAAAGGCGAGAAGGACCCACATCGGTCGGGAGTTTACTCCGATTCGCTGTGTTAGACTGCGCGGGAATGAGCGATTCATTGGAGTCGAAGGTCATCGCATCGATCGCCTCGGTTTCGAAGAAACCGATCGAGGACGTGAGGCTCGAGAGCACCTTCGGCGAGCTCGGGATCGATTCGTCTGAACGGATTCCACCTGCTCTGCGAGCTCGAAGAAGAGCTCGGTATCGTCATTCCCGACGATGACGCGCGCGACCTGCGGTCGGTCGGAGACGTGCTCGAGAAGATTCGGCCGCTGGTGGAAGCGAGATCTTCCTGAGCCCGATGGCGCGCGCTCCCGTGGCCGTCACCGGCCTCGGAGTGCTCTCGGGAATCGGAGCCGATCGAGCTTCGTTCTGGGAGTCCCTCACCAAGGGACGGCACGGATTTCGGGAGATTACGCTCGCCGACACCTCGGACCTGCAGTACCGGATGGGCGCGGAGGTTTCGGGCGTTCCCATCGCGGATCGCTTCGATCCCGGCGCGCGTGAGCTCCTCGATCGCTTCGCGATGCTTTTTCTGCTGGCCGCGCGAGAGGCCATCGCCGATAGCGGCCTCGAGAATTCGGATCTCCGAGAGGCTGCTATCGTCACCGGGAGCTCTCTCGGAGGGCAGTCGACGCGAGGACGAGCTCTTCCGCGCGCTCTATCAGGAGGGGCGCCGCAGGATCACGCCGTTCGCCGTTCCCAAAACCATGGCGAATGCCGGCGCCAGCCATCTGTCGATGGAAATCGGCTGCGAAGGGCCGGGCTTCACGCTCGCGACCGCGTGCGCCTCATCCTCTCACGCCATCGGTCTCGCCTACTGGATGATCTCGCAGGGAGTGGTCGAGCGGGCGATCGCGGGAGGGAGTGAGGCGCCCTTCAGCCGGGGGCACCTCAAGGCCTGGGACAGCCTGCGCGCGATCTCTCCGGACCTCCCGCGGCCCTTCTCGCGCGGCCGCAAAGGCATGGTCCTGGGCGAAGGGGGCGGCGCTCTGATCCTGGAATCGCTCGAGACCGCCCGGCGCCGAGGCGCGCACGTACGGGCTCTCCTCGTTGGCTTCGGGATGTCTTCGGATGCGGGTCACATCACGAAGCCTTCTTCGCGGGGAGCCGCTCGGGCCATGACCGCCGCGCTCGCCGACGGCGCCATCGATTCCTCCCGGGTCGACTACATCAACGCCCACGGAACCGGGACTCCTCTCAACGACGTCTCCGAGAGCGAGGCCATCCGGGAGGTCTTCGGCGAGCGGGCCAAAGCGCTTCCGGTGAGCTCCACGAAATCGATGCACGGGCACACCCTCGGGGCGTCGGGCGCCCTCGAAGCCGCGGCGACCGTGCTCGCACTCGAGAACGGCGTCGTGCCTCCCACGGCGAACTTTCTCGAGACGGACCCCGAATGTCCACTCGATTGCGTCCCGAACGAAGCCCGTGACGCCGAGAGCCACGTGGCGCTCTCGAGCTCGTTCGCCTTCGGCGGCTTGAACGCGGTCCTCGCTTTCGCCGCGCCATCTATTTGAGGATGTTCATCGCGCATGGCCGCACGAGGCTTTCCTGTTATAATCGCAGCGTTAGCAAGGAATTGAGGAGACGGGAGCCGCTTCGGACCTGGGAGCCTGGAAGTGGAAGCGCACGTGCTGATCGTTTCGGGCCGGGTGCAAGGCGTGGGATTTCGTTGGTTCACCGAGCAGGAAGCGTTGAAGCGCGACGTCCGCGGTCATGTGCGCAATCTGGCGGATGGCCGGGTGGAGATCCTCGCTCAGGCCGACCCCGCGACGCTCGCGGCCTTTCGCGAGTCCGTATGCCGGGGACCTTCCGCTTCGCGCGTCGATGAAATCCAGTCACGATCGGTCGAGGTCGATCCGAACCTGTCTTCGTTTCGAGTGAAAGCCTAGAGGTTTCATGGACGAGCTCCGACGCATCATTCGCGACGTGCCCGACTTCCCCAAAAAGGGAATCGTCTTCAAGGACATCACGCCGCTCCTTGCCGACCCCCAGGCTTTCAAGAAAGCGATCGACGCGATGGCGGCTTCGCTGAAGGACGAGAAGTTCGATCTTCTCGTGGGCATCGAGAGCCGCGGATTCATCTTCGCGGCGGCGCTCGCCTATGCCCTGGGTAAGGGGAAGGTACCTGTGCGAAAGCCGGGAAAGCTGCCGGCGAAGACGGTCCAGGTTTCTTACGAGCTCGAGTATGGAACGGACCGGCTCGAGATTCACGAAGACGCGATTCAGCCGGGCCAGGCAGTGGTCATCGTGGACGATGTCCTCGCGACGGGAGGCACGGCGAAAGGAACCGCGAACCTGGTGGAGAAGGTGGGCGGTGAGGTCGTCGCCCTCAGCTTCTTGATCGAGCTCGAGTTCCTTAAAGGACGTGAGAAGCTTGCGGGTTTCGACGTCCGATCCGTTCTCAGCTACAGGTGAGAAAATGACATCATCGCTTCCGGCGGGAGATCCGAAAGACGACCCTGCGAAGCACGACTCTTCTCCCTCGGTTACACGCGTCTCTCCCACGAAGCGCAAGCTGGGCTCGAAGGAGCTGCGCGACCTCATGGAGCGCCTCACGGCGCAGCAGGCCTCGCTGGTGCGGTCCGTCGCACTGGTCGATCCGGGCTATCTCGACCGTTCGTACTACATGGACCCTCGAAGCGGAAAACGCATCGCCCATGAGCTCGAGCCTTCAGAGCTCGCGGATTTCCTCACGAGCTGGGCGGTGGCTCCGATGGAGGTCACGCGCTCGATGAATTCAGCCATCACCCGCCTTCCGGAGTCATCGCGGAAGGAGCGCTACGTCCGCGCCGCGGTGGATCTCGAGACGCTGATGGACCAGCAAGTCTGGGTCGAGGACGGCAAGGTCTACCGGGGCATCCCCGACTACTTGATGCACGGGTACACCGACATGGGAACGCACTCCTCGCCGACCGAGCGGGCGGGGAGGGAGAAGATCAAGATCGACAAGATCCGTCTCGCCGCGCGTCTCTCGGAGTGCAAGAAACGAGGCGTTTCCGAGGTGAACGAAAACGAGCCTCTTCTCGCCTGGTACTACAACTCCGTCCGCCGCGACATCGAGTTCAACGAGGTCGGCGTCGAAAAGCTGTCCCGCGATTTCGGCAACGAGAGCATCGTGCTCTCGGAGTATCTCGAAAAGGGGTTGGGGGTTTGCCGCCACCTTTCCATCTTCTTCCAGCTCTACCTCCAGGAAGCGGGAATCGACTGCCGCGTCGTCAAAGGCAACTTGAAGTTCTATATCTTCAAAGGCCGGCACGCCTGGAACCTCGTGAATATCGACGGACGCGTGCTCCTGGTGGACGTGACCCATCCCAACGGGGACCATCCCTTCATCCTTTCCGGCGCGAACGAGGACGAAGTCTATCGACAGGCGGAAGCGGATTCGCGATCCTACGAAGCCACGCCGGACGAGCAGAACTACTACAAGATTGGAAATGCCTGAGGACCCGGACATGACGATAGCAAACAACCGGCGGGCGACGATCCGGCTCACTCATGCGGAGCTGACCTTCATCCAGAAGCTGCTGCGCTCGGAGTACCACTTCATCACCGAGGACGAGCGCCACGCCCGCCAGGCCTTCGGACGGAAGCTTTCCGACATCACCCTTCCCGGATCGAGCGACGGGAACGTCGACCTCTTCATGACCCAGCTCGAGATCTCCTTCCTGCAGAAGCTGACCAAGTCGTCTTACAGCTTCCTGACCATGGCCGAGCGCGAGGCCCGCCAGAAGCTGCGGCTGAAGATCCGGAGCGCTTGGGAAGAGGTTCAGGCGGGAGATTCGCGAAGCCGCCGCCAGGCGTAGCTCCCGGGTTGCGAAAGGCTCCTTCGACTCCTAGAATCGTGGGTCCTTCCTGATTTCGAGCGCCCGTAGCTCAGTAGGATAGAGCACAGGATTCCTAATCAGAAAAACGCAACTTTTCTAACTCCTCCAAAACAAAGCTAATCCGCTGATATCTCTGGGGTTTGGCCTCGGCGGAGACGCGGACCCTATTCGACATACTTCGACACATTTCGAGGCCCGATTCACGGCAGTATCCCGTCAACGGATCTGAAAGCTGGCGTTTTCAGAACGGCGAATGAAGGCGGCCGGCCTACACGGCCATGGAGGCCCCAGGAGGGGAGCGGCGCAGATTTCGAACCATCCGGAGGAGCTTCGAGCCGGAGGTCGAGACTTCATCGAAGGCGGGGCGGGGAATCTTACGCGCGTCGAGGAGCGTTCCGATTGCCTCACTCATGTCGACGTCGGAGAATTCCTTGGAAACGCGGACGCGAGGAAGTCGACCAGCTCGAGGAGGAGCAGGTCGCGATCGAACCGCGCCATTCCTCGGAGCTGAATTCGCTCCGGGCAGGCGACATAGCTGGCCACGTGTCTCTCCAGCTCGTCGATGAGCTCGTCGTCGACCTCGGTGTCGAGTTGCTCGGCGAGCGCTCGCCGTTGGTCGGCAGCAAGACGCCACGTGGAATCGAGCTCGTTCCGATAGAGCCGAAACCCTCCGGGCAGTGACCAGTATGACCAAGAAGGGCGAGGGCATCCGCAAGCGAGGCGATTGCTGGTATCTCGATTTCCGGCATGACGGGACGCGCCACTACGTGCGGCTCGGGCGGCTCATCTCGAAGACCGCGGCGAAGGACATCGCGAAGGTGAAGCGCGGCGGATCCTGAACGGCGAGTCCGGCATCGGGGCGAAGAAGCGGAAGGACCTCACGTTCCAGGAAGCCAAGACCTCTTCCTCTCGTGGGCGCGCACGAACACCCGGCCGCGAACGGCAGTGTTCTACGAGCAGTGTCTCGCGAAGCTTTCGGAGGAGTTCGGAGCGAAGAAGCTGAGCCAGATCGCACCGTTCCACCTCGAGGCCTACAAGAGCAGGAGGAAGGAAGAGGCGCCGGTCCGTCTCAACCGGGAGCTCGCGACCCTGAAGGCCATGTACAACCGCCTCGGGATGGGGAAGAAGGGCCTGAAGAAGTACGACGGTGCGAACCCGGTCGTGGACGTCGAGGCTCTCGAAGAGTCGGAGGGCCGCTTGCGGGTTCTCTCGCGCGACGAGGAAGCGCGTCTCCTCGCGAGCGCCCGCGACCCCCTGCGGACGCTCCTTCTCGTCGGGCTCTATGGCGGACTCCGAGTGAAGTCTGAAGGCTTGACGTTGACGTGGGGCTCGATCGACCTCGGGCGGCGGTCCCTCACGGTCGCGGCGGCCTACGCGAAGGCGAACAGGACCCGCAACGTTCCGATGAACTCGGCTCTCGTCGAAGCCTTCCGCAATCTGAAGGAACGAACGGTAAAGACCGGTCCGGACGATCCCGGTGTTCGTGAGTCGCAACGGCGAACGCCTCCGTTCGTTCCGCACGGCCTTCACCACGGCGAGAAAGGCCGCGGGGCTCAGCGCCGACGTGACGCCCCACGTACTGAGACACACCTTCGCGAGCCGTTTGGTCGAGGAAGGGGCCGACCTGGTCACCGTCCAGCAGCTTGGCGGATGGGCCGAGCTCGCGATGGTCCAGCGCTACGCGCACCCGAGCCCGGAACACCGACGCTCGGCGGTCGAGAAGCTCATGCCCGCGGCGGACCGAGGCATGAATGAGACCAGCTCGACGCCCCGCTCAGGAAGGTCGAGACCGCTTGACGAAGAAAGTTAACGGCAGGCCGATATAGGATCGGCACTGCCGTCGGCTTACTCGGGATTAATTACCCCGAGGACAACGGCGTTGTCATCCGCCCTGCCGACGGTATCACCAGGTACAACGTTCGGAAAAGACAACCGATGCAGCCCGAGAAACACGCTACACCCCACTCTCACCCCGCACGACAGTACCGGCTCTAAAGAACTGGTACCTCTCGTTCTCGCAGCACGACCCGAACGACGTCCGCGGTCATATCGAAGGGATCGCGGTCATCCTGCTACTGCTCTCTCTTCACGCCGAGCAAGGTCCTGACGCCCGCCTGACGAACAGCTTCCGCAGAGCCGGACTCTTGAACGGCGTCATCCGGGACATCCTCGGAGTCCGGGAGCCGAAGAGCTAGAGCGCGCGGTCTTTCTCGCACGTCGGGAACCTCGCGCCGTCTGCTCCCCGCATGCACGACGACGCACCCTTCGTGTGAGAGGAGGGGCGGGCTCTTCTTCCCGGAAGGGCTCGCCCTTTAACCCGCGCTCTCTCTCGAGAGCACCATGAGGAGACCAACCACCACGATCGAGCGCATCGTCACACGCCGGTACTCGCTCGAACGATCTCTCGCGCTCTGGCTGAAGAGGACACCCGCCGGAAGGCGCTGGTATGCGGTCGGGAAAACGGACGCGCCCCCACGAAAGGGTTGGTTTCACTCGAAGAAAAACGCCGTCCGCGCTCACCGCGAACGGAAGAAGGCATGATTCCCGATCGCTACCAAAGGTAACAGCGCCCCGCTGGGCAAACCTTGGATAGTGCGATAGCGTGGGCCACCCGCTGCGAACAAAGGAGGCACACTATGCAACGCGCTGTCTCCGTCCTCTTCGTCAGCCTGTTGCTCGAGGCGCCTGGCCCTGCCCGGCCTGGGCGACCAGTTTCACGTTCACGACCATTGATGTCCCCGACAGCTTACTCACACCGTGGCCCATGGCATCAACGACGCCGGCCAGATCGTAGGCGGTTTCCTTGATGGCACTGCGACAGCCATGGCTTTCTGCTCAGCGAGGGGACCTTCACGACCATTGATGTCCCCGGCAGTACCTTCACCAGGCTCACGGCATCAACGACGCCGGCCAGATCGTAGGCCATTTCGTTGATGTCACTGACGTAGCCATGGCTTTCTGCTCAGTGAGGGGACCTTCACGACCATTGATGTCCCCGGCAGTAGCTGCACCGCGCTAACGGCATCAACGACGCCGGCCAGATCGTAGGCGGTTTCTTCGATGGCACTGGGTGCCATGGCTTTCTGCTCAGTGAGGGGACCTTCACGACCATTGATGTCCCCGACAGCAGTGTCACACCGAGCCTCTCGGCATCAACGACGCCGGCCAGATCGTAGGCGGTTTCGTTGATGGCACCGGTGCAGCCATGGCTTTCTGCTCAGCGAGGGGACCTTCACGACCATTGATGTCCCCGACAGCTATCTGCACCGGGCCTACGGCATCAACGACGCCGGCCAGATCGTAGGCTGATTTCTGTGATGCCGTTCGATGTCCCGCATGGCTTTCTGCTCAGCGAGGGGACCTTCACGACCATTGATGTCCCCGACAGCGTCGCCACCGATGCCTCAGCGGCATCAACGACGCCGGCCAGATCGTGGGCGTACTTCGTCGATGCCGCTGGGGCTGCATGGCTTTCTGGCCACGCCTGTGCCGGAGCCTGGCGACGCTCATCATGCTGGGGGCCGGTGTTGTTGGCCTACTCTGGCGTGGCCGGCAGCGGCAGCGACTGTTGCGCACGCCGCGAATGAGTCCGTGAAAGCTTATAGAAACATCGGCGAGCGGCTGTTGACGTAATGTGGGAGCGCCTCGGAAACACTTCGAGCAAAAACGACCACCTCCATAACAGGGCTCCAAAGGCTCCGAGCTTTTTCTTTCGTGCTACCCTTGCCCGCATGGAACGGAATCGACCGAGCTCACCGGAAGCCGGGGCGACAGTCACGGCAGGAAGCCGTCAACGCCCTAGGGTCGATCCGCTAACTCCTTTAGCGCCCGTAGCTCAGTAGGATAGAGCACAGGATTCCTAATCCGGGGTCGCAGGTTCAAATCCTGCCGGGCGTACC
This sequence comes from uncultured Acidobacteriota bacterium, assembly GCA_963820855.1. GTDB lineage: Bacteria > Acidobacteriota > Vicinamibacteria > Marinacidobacterales > SMYC01 > DAISKN01. The sequence goes on along the minus strand of CAWGBY010000018.1, from coordinate 74,685 downwards.
AGTTGCAGAGACGAAAGTTCAAGGGGCAAACCGGCGGCACTGAGGCGCCGGGCACCGCATCCAGTCCGGGTCACGGCCCGCGAAGTCCTGGGGGTTCCCTCTGATGGTGTTGTTCTGTCGCGTCCCGACGGGCCTTCGTTGACGATTCCGCAGCAGAGGTTGCCGGTGAGCGGCGTGTCTGGCAATGCCCGCGCGAAGCCGCCCTCGGAGACACCGAGACCGTGATTGTTGCCGCTGGCGGTGGATGACTCTAGGAGCATCGTGCTGCCGTTTCCTGCATTGAAGCCGCCGCCAATCAGATTGTTGGATGCGACCGTCGACACGATGCTGACCCGTGTACCGGTCTGTGCAAGGAGGCCGGAGTTATTGCCTGAGATCGTCGAACGGCTGATCGTGGCAATAGGAACTTGCATCGTGATGCCGGTGCCACCGCCGGTTCCGGTGAAACTGCCGTTATGGTCGAAGTGAGAATTGTCGATGCTCAGTGAGGACCCTGTCAGCCCCGCCATCAACAGGCCGTTTTTCTTGTTGTCGCGCACGGTGCTGTCGGTGATGAACAGGTCGATCGGGCCGAAGGCGGCCTGGATGCCGTCCTGGGTAAAGCCCTGGATCGTGCAGCCCTCGATGTGCACCGCTTTGGCGACGACGATGCGAAGGCCGTCCACGACCGTGCCCTGGCCGTCGAGCGTGAGCCCGCGCAGACTCACGACCGCGCCGGACTGGTTGACGGACAAGAAGCTGCCGAGATAGACCGTGTTGCCATTGCCGGAGATCGTCAGCGATTTCTCGATGCTCGCCGTGGTGCCGTAGAAGCCGGAGTCGAGAACGCGCAACTCGCCGCCGGCCGGCGTCTTGTTGATGCCGACCTGCAGCATGCGGCACGGCGCGGCGAGCGTGCAGGCATTGGCGTTATTGCCGGCGATGCTGACATAGCGTGTGTTGTCGGCAGCGTCTGCGGTTGCGACGCAAATGGCGGCTGCGCCGATCGCGAGCATGGATCCGAAGCGTGGACGCATGAACGTTACCCCTTTCATCGTGCCGGACGGAACGATGGAGGGGATGGTAGCATGGCGCTTCGGTGATGCCTGCTGACTCGAAACCTCTCCAAGAGCGTCACCCAGGTCGCTGGTCCGTTGTGTCACCTATGTACCCGGTCCGGACCAATTTCCCTTGACAACTTTCCGGAGTGTCTTTCAGGAAAGGCACGGATCTCACCCAGATTGTGCGCTGCTTCGCGCCTGAAGGCGTTTCTACGGACGCGAACGCCAACGGAATCGGCGGCGTCATTCGATGCCGTAAACGTCCCGGGGAAGCGCAGCCCTTGAGAAAAAAACACCGTGCTATAGAGAAGTATGACTTCTCCAAAAGAATTTCATTCGATTTCCGATGACGAGCTGCTCCAGCGTCTATCGGATCTCCTGTCACGGTCGCGACGGGTCGAGGCCGATCTCGTCGCTCATATCGGCGAGGTTGACGAGAGGAGGTTGTATGCCCGGGAGGCCTGCTCGTCGATGTTCGCCTACGCCACCGACGTGCTGCACCTCTCGGAGCACGAAGCGTACGAGCGCATCACGGCGGCGCGAGCCTCTCGGAGGTATCCGCTCCTTCTGGAAATGCTGCGCGACGGTCGCCTTCATCTGTCGGGCATCGGAAAGCTCGCTCCGCACCTGACGGAGGAGAACCACGGGGCCCTCCTCGCCCGAGCCGCGCACAGGACCAAACGTCAGATCGAAGAGCTTCTCGCCGAGCTCTCGCCCCGACCCGACGCGCCGCCTCTGATTCGGAAGCTGCCCGAGCGCCCTAGAAGTGATGTTCCGACTCCGCCTGCGATGGAGAGGGGGGAACTCGGCCCGGACCGAGTACCTCCTCTGACCACGCAGCAGCCGGCCCCGGCGCTTCCGCCTGCGCCGCCCGTCCGGTCCGTGGTCGAGCCCCTTTCGCCATCGAGGTACAAAATCCAGTTCACGGCGAGCGGGGAGCTTCGGGACAAGCTGGAGCGACTCCAGGACCTGATGGACTCCGACCTGGCGGCGGTCATCGAGGCGGCGGTGACGGAGAAGCTCGAACGGCTCGAAGCGAAGCGATTTGCCGAAACGAAGTCGCCGCGAAAAACCCTGGAGGAGACGGATACCTCGCCGAAATCGCGCTACCTGCCGGCCGCGGTGAGACGTTTCGTGAGCCGGCGCGACGGGAACCAGTGCCGATTCGTGAGCGAGACGGGGAGACGCTGCCCCGAGCGGCGCGGCCTCGAGTTCCACCACGAGGAGCCGTTCGGCCGCGGAGGTGGCCACGAGCCCGATACGATCTCGCTCATGTGCAAGAGCCACAACACCTATTTCGCCGAGCGGGAGTATGGGAAAGAGTTGATGAAGAGGTATCGGAGAAACGGCGAAGGGGTATCCGAGACCGCGCCCCCGTACGGCACCTTGGAGCCGGCGGGCCGGGACTTGCGCAGCGCGGTCGGTTCCGCGCCCGGTTCCGTCCCGAACGGTGCTAACATGCGCCCGTGGGGCTACTGATTTTCCTGGACCTCGATGGCGTTCTTCGCCGCCGGACCGCTCCCAAGCACCGGCTCGAGCCGCACCTGATGAAGAACTTTGGGGAATACGTGAGCGAGCTGGAGAAGACGGAACCCGTGAACGTCGTTCTCACCAGCACCTGGAAAACGGCGTTCAGCCTGGACCAGATCCGATCTCACTTCCCCCCGTCTCTTCGATTGAAGATCATCGGCGCGACTCCGTTCTTTCCGCCGCGTGACGGATCGAGGCAGGAGGAGATCCTCACCTACCTGAGATTGAACGGTCTCGAGCGCGCGAACTGGCTCGCTATCGACGGTGACCCGTTTGGATTTCCCGCGAACCCGGCCAACCTGCTTCTCGTCGACCCGGACGAGGGGTTCACTTTCGCGCCGGCGCCCGCTCAAGACCAATAGACGCGCGGGGCTCCTGACCGTTCCGTCACGACTCGGGTCGCTTGCGCCTCTCCCTCTCGCCATCGGAGAATCGCCCGCCCCATGCGTCGCCTACTTCCGTCGCTCTTTCTTTTCTCCGCGTGCTCGCTTCCGAGCCGCGGGTACGAATGCCTCGCCCCGGCGAACCCCGGCGGAGGATGGGATCTGACGTGTAGAGCCGTCGCGCAGGTGGCGAACGAGCTCCAGGTCCTCCCGCAGACGCTCCGCGTACTGAATCTTCCGGGCGCGGGCGGCGGAATCGCGTTCGCTCACGCCGTGGCGGAGCGGCGGGGCGACGAGTCCGTCATCGTAGCCGCGAGCCCCTCGACCACGCTTCGCATCGCGGAAAACCAGTTCGGGGACTTCGATGAAAAAGACGTGCGCTGGGTCGGCGCGATCGCGGCGGACTTCGGCGTCATCACGGTCGCGCGCGACGCGCCGTGGCGGAATTTGTCCGATCTGATCCAGGCGTGGAAGGAGACTCCGGGCGAGGTCGTCGTCGCCGGAGGGAGCGCGGTCGGCGGACAGGACCACATGCGAGTGCTTCTCCTCGCCGACGCGGCGGGCATCGGGCTTCGCGAGATTCGATACGTGCCGTTCGACGGGGGAGGGGAGGCCATCACCGCTCTTCTCGGAGGATTCGTCGAAGTCGTCCCAGTCGATGCGTCGGAGATCACGCAGCACGTTCGAGCCGGAACGGTTCGCATCCTGGCCGTCCTCGGTCCGGATCGCCTGGGCCCGCCGTTCGACGCGGTCGCGACGGCCCGGGAGCAGGGCTACGACGTCTCGTCGGTCGTGTGGCGGGGCTTCTACGTGCCGCAGGGAATCAGCGATGAAGGCTACGACCGCTGGGTCGAGGCGCTCCAGAGAATCGAAGGGTCGGAAGCCTGGACGCGGGTGCGCGATCGCTTCGGTCTCACGCCGTACTACTCCGCGGGACCGGAGTTCGAGAGCTCTAGTTCAAAAGGAGGTCGAGCGCTTTCGGGAGCTCACCGAGAGACTGGGGCTCGTCTCGTGAAGTGGAGCTGGCGAGGGAGCGATCCTTTCGCTCGCTCTCCCTTCTCTATGTCGTCGCGGCGAGAGGCTTCGAGACGGGTTTCATCGCCGACCCGATCGGTCCACGGGCGTTTCCCGTCGGCATCGGACTTCTCGCGTTTCTCGCGGGGCTCGCTCTATTCTTCACCGAAAGAGGCGCATCGGGAGAGTCGATGGACGCGCCCGCGAGGCTCCGTGCTTCGCTTCTCGCAGTGACTCTCTTCGCGTACGCGCTTCTCCTCGAGCCTCTCGGATTCATCGTCTCGACGTTCCTCGCGATGACTGTGCTGGTCGTTCTCTTCCGCGGTCGGTCGCTCCATGGTCTCGCCTTCGGACTCGTCGTCGGCGTCGTGGTCTTCTTCCTCTTCGGCTACGGGCTTTCCCTGCCGCTTCCCGCTGGGCCGGCTCTTCGCCGGATCCTGATCGGTGCCGACTGGCTGGTGGCTCGCCTTCACGCCGCTCAACCTGTTCCTCGCGTTCGCGGGAGCCTTCATCGGCACCGTCGTCGGCATGCTTCCGGCCCTCGGTCCGATCAACGCCATCGCCATCCTGCTTCCGTTCTGTTTCTCGATGTCGCTCGCGCCGGAATCCGTCCTCATCCTTTTGACCGCGATCTACTACGGCTCGCAGTACGGAAACTCGATCAGCACCATCCTCTTGAACGTTCCGGGGAGTCCCTCGGCGACGATGACCGCCATCGACGGCTACGCCATGACCCAGAGGGGCGAGGCCTCGAGCGCGCTCGCCCTCTCGGCCGTCTCCTCGTTCGTCGGAGGGATGCTGTCGCTCGTCGGCCTCGTCTTCCTCGCGCCGGTCCTCTCGATGCTCGCCGTGCGCTTCGGGCCTGCCGAGTACTTCGCCCTCATGGTGTTCTCGCTCGCGGCGCTCACGAGCCTCTCCGATGAAAGCCTCCTGAAGTCGATCGCCAGCACCCTCATCGGGGCTCGCTCTCGCGACCGTGGGCTTCGATCCGAACAGCGCGGTCGCGCGCTACACCTTCGGTGAGCTGCGGCTTCTCGACGGAATCGACTTCGTCGTCCTCACCATCGGATTCTTCGGAGTGAGCGAAGTCTTCCTCGTCCTCGAGCGAATCAAGACGCTCGAGACGCTCACCGCCGCGTACGGACGTTCGGTCGTCGAGTTTCGGAGATGGATCCGAATGTCTCGGCGCGATGGTGCGAGGAACCGTGGTTGGATTCGTCGTCGGCGTTCTTCCGGGCGCGGGTGCGACCGTCGCCGCCTTCGCCGCGTACGTGGCCGAAAAGACGCTGGAATCCAGCGTCTCCCGTTCGGAAAGGGAGAGCCGCGCGGTGTCGCCGCTCCCGAGGCGGCGAACAACGCAGCGGCCTCCGCCGCCATGGTGCCGCTTCTCACTTTGGGAGTCCCGGGAAGTGGAACGACCGCGGTGATGCTTGGAGCGCTCCTCGGGCTCGACATCGCGCCCGGGCCGCTCTTTCTGCAGGAGCACGGGGACGTCTTCTGGGCGCTCGCGGCTTCGATGGTGGTGGGAAACGTCGTGCTCCTGATCCTGAACCTTCCCTTGGTCGGGACTCTTCGCCCGAATTCTCATGGTGCCGCCCTGGGTCCTCTATCCGGGAATCGTCGTCCTCAGCGTCGTCGCGGCCTATGCGGTGAACGGAAGCGCCTTCGACGTTCTCCTGGTCGTCGTGTTCGGGATTCTCGGCTACGCCCTTCGGAAGGCGGATTTTCCCCTGGCACCGGTCGTTCTCGGGTTCGTTCTCGGCGGAATCATGGAAAAGAGCCTGCGCCGCGCGATGGCGTTGAGCGGCGGAGGCTGGGAAATCCTTTTCGAGAGCCCGCTCGCCATCGGCATCTGGATCGCGGCCGCGATCGCGCTCGGGCTACCGCTTCTGCGGCGCCGCGCCTGAATCTCAGACGCTCGTCGGCTTTCGCGCCCGGAACGTCATCGAGCGGACCTTCCCTCGGACCGCGTCTCCGAACTTCTCCTCTTCGCCCGCGGCGGCGAGAAAATCGACGTCCTTCAGGACCTCGACTTCCGTGAGCCCGGATTTTCGGACCAGCTCGAAGTAACGGTCGCGCTGGAGCGCGCCCGAAACGCAGCCCACGTAGGCAAGGACGCTCGTCTCGATGGCCTCCGGAAGTCGGCCGTCGAGGACGATGTCCGAGATCACGAGGCGGCCGCCCGGCTTGAGGACGCGATGGATCTCGCGGAATACGGTTTCTTTGTCGGGCACGAGGTTGATGACGCAGTTGCTCGTGAGGGCATCGATGGTCCCCTCGGCAACCGGGAAGCGCCTCGAGCCGGCCCTCGCGGAACTCGACGTTCTCGAATCCTCCCTTCACCGCGTTCTCCCGCGCGCGGGAGAGCATCTCAGGGGTCATGTCGACTCCAATCGCGCGCCCTTCGGGACCGACGAGGCGTGCCGCGAGAAAGACGTCGATGCCCGCGCCCGATCCCAGGTCGAGGACCGTCTCTCCGGACTTCAGGCTCGAGAGATTCGATGGGCGCCCCGCAACCGAGTCCGAGATTGGCTTCCGCGGGAACGGCCGCGAGATCGGTGCCCTGATAACCAAGCTCCTCCGAAGAAGCGCAACACGTCGGCTCGCAGCAGCTGGTCGATGAGGATTGCGCGATTTTCCCGTAGCGTTCCTTGACGATTTCCACGAGCTTCTCACTCACGACTCTTCTCCTTCTTGAATTTCGACGAGATGATCGAAAGCACCGGGACAACACGAGTCGGTTTCGGCACGGACGGCATCGAGGAGGGCCGCGAGACCCTCGAGAGCTCGCTCGCGAGCGACGGGGGACAATCGCTCGAGAACGCGCCGGGCGAACGCGTCCTCCAATGCCTCGATGCGGAGCCGCGCTCGGCGCCCTTTCTCCGTGAGCTCGACCCGGGCGCCACGGCCGTCCGACTCATCCGAAGTTCTACGAACGAGGCCGGCCTCGTCGAGGCGCACGAGGTTTCGGGTGAGCGTGCTCGGGGCGATGCCGAGCAGTTTTCCGAGGCGGCCGAGGCGAAGGGTGCCTTCACGGCCGAGAGCCTCGAGGGTCGCCGCCTGAGCCACTGTCATGCCGCAGCACTGGACGTCCGCCCGCTCCGAGATGGAGAAGCGACGCAGCAGCACTGTGAACGAGCTTCGCAGGTCCGCGACGTCGGACGTCGTAACGTCATTCGCCGTTGCCGTTCTCATGATGCTTGTACTCTACAACAGTCATGGTTGTAGATTGCAACTATTTCGAGGGAGCCGTCGGTAGCATGCTATTCTTCCGCCCGAAACCCATGGCAGAGTCCAACTTCGAGGAATCGGGCGGCGAGCTCGTAACGCTCCTCGACGGCGCCGTCAGCTCCGGCGGGACGCTCGCGCCCGAGATGGAAGGGGCGCGGGAGATTGCCGCCGACCCGGCCCGCGTCCTGAAAGAGCGTCTCGAGGCCTACGAAGACATCATCGACTCCGAGGTCGGGGACACCAACCTCACCCGGGCCCGCAACATCGAGCGGGAGACTCGAGCTCCGGCACTTCTACCTGAAGTTCGAAGGCGGGAACCCGACCGGCACGCAGAAAGACCGCATCGCCTTCGCCCAGGTGATGGACGCGATGCGGCGCGGCTTCGACGCGATGACGGTCGCGACCTGCGGAAACTACGGAGCGGCGGCGGCCTTCGCGGCGAATGCGGCCGGGCTCAAGGTCGTCGTCTACATTCCCGAGGACTTCAAGACCAAACGCGTCTCCGAGATGGAAGCCGTCGGGGCTTCGATCGTGCGCGTCGACCGGCGACTACGAGACCGCGGTCCACTCGAGCCGCGAGGCGGCGGAGCGGGACGGGCTCTACGACGCGAACCCCGGCGGCGAGAACACACTCCTGCAGCTTCAGACCTATGGAGCAGATCGCCGTCGAGATCTACGACGACCTGCGAGACGCTCCCGCCGCCGTGGCCGTTCCGGTGTCGAACGGGACGACTCTCGCCGGCATCTACCACGGCTTTCTCAGCCTCTATCGACGGGGCAAGACGTCGCGCATCCCGAAGATCGTCGCGGGCTCCTCGCACGGGAAGAACCCCATCGTGCGCGCGTTCGTGAAAGGCCTCTCTCACTGCGAGGACCTGAAGCCCGAGGAGATCCGCGAGACCTCGGTGAACGAGCCTCTCGTGAACTGGCACTCGATCGACGGCGATCTCGCGCTCGACGCGATCTACCGCACCTCCGGCTGGGCGGCCGACGTGACCGACAAAGAGATGCTCGCGACGTCGAAGACGCTGAAGGACACCGAGGGCCTGAGCGTTCTTCCCGCTTCGACCGCGGGCCTTCTTGCCCTCCTCGAACGACACAAGGTCGATCCGCTGCCTCCCGACCGCTACGTCGCGGTCATCACCGGAAGGCGGTCCTGACGTGGCGAGCTTTCAGGAAACCCCCGACGGAAACGCCGTCGTCTACTGCGAGGGTGCGTACCGCACTCCCAACGGAAAGACAGCGCACGGTCTCGTCCGCTTCACGAGGCGGTACCGCGTCGCGGCGGTCGTCGATTCGACGTCGCGCGGGCGAGGACGCGGGGGAAGTCCTCGGAATCGGTCCGATCGGGCTCCCGATCGTGCCGGACCTCACCGAGGCCCTCGCGCGTCGCGCGCGACCGGAACGTTCCGGCGACGCACTTCGTGATCGGGCTCGCGCCCGACGGCGGACGGCTTCCCGCGAAAGCGCGGCTCGACGTGATGGATGCCCTCGGACGAGGGCTGAACGTGGACTCCGGGCTCCACGACTACCTGAGCGACGACGCGGAGCTCGCGGCTCTCGCGCGCGCCCGCGGCGCGCGGATTCGCGACGTGCGCAAGCCGCCTCCGATCCGGGAGCTGCACTTCTTCAGCGGCAAGATCGAAGAGGTGAAGGCGCTCCGCATCGCCGTGCTCGGAACCGACTCCGCCATCGGGAAGAGGACCACGACCGCCATCGTGACGAACGCGCTCGACAGAGAGCGGCACTTCGGCGGTCATGATCGGAACCGGCCAGACCGCCTGGATGCAGGGCGTGCGCTACGGCATCGTCCTCGATTCGCTCGTGAACGATTTCGTCTCGGGAGAGATCGAGCACGCCGTCTGGTCGCGCCTGGGACGGAGCAGAAACCCGAAGTGATTCTGGTCGAGGGGCAGGGGAGTCTCCTGAATCCCGCCTATCCGGGCGGCTTCGAGATCCTCGCCGCGGCGCGGCCGCACGGCATCGTCCTGCAGCACGCGCCCGCGCGGAAGGAGTACGACGGCTTTCCCGGTTTCGCTCTCCATCCGCTCGTCGACGCAAATCCAGGCGCTCGAGCTCATCTCGGGAAAGCCGGTCGTCGCCATCGCCGTCAACCACGAGAACGTTCCTCCCGAGCGGCTCGACGTCGCTCTGCCGGGAGATCTCGGAGGAGACCGGTCTTCCCGTCGCGGACGCTCTCGTCCATGGACCGCGAGTTCTCGTCGAGTCGATTCTCGCGGCTGGCGAAAAGAGCGATGAACGCGGCGAGCGCTTCGGAGCTCTCGCGGCTCGTGGTCATCGACCGGCTCGAAGTCGGTCCGGTGAAGGTCGAAGGCGATCGCATCGCCGCGTCCTATCGCGTGGGCGAGGATAGCTTCGAGCTCGCTTACAAGTACGAGGAGCCGGTCTTCGATCCGCAGGATCCGGAGGCTTCGAACCTCGCGTCGATGATCCTGGCGCAGGTCGCGCTGAACTACGGCCTCTTCTGCCGCGAGATCGTGTTCCACGGCGACTTCGACGAAGCGGACCGGCGCTTTCTCACGGAGATGGCGGCGAACACGGCGCGGGAGATCTACGTGAAGAAGATCCTCGAGCCGAACCGTTCCTCACCGAGGACGTCACGGGACTTCCGGCCGTGGTCGAAAAGAGCTACCTCGCGGCCTCGCTGGTCTTCCCGGACCGAGCTGCCGCCCGCGGCCGGCGCAGCGGTGGCCATCGAGCCTCGAGCGCCACTGCCGTGCTCTCGAGCGGCGGCAAGGACAGCCTGCTCACCTTCGGCCTCCTCCGCGAGATCGGCCTCGAGACGCATCCGATCTACGTCAACGAATCCGGCCGTCACTGGTTCACCGCGCTCAACGCGTACCGGCACTTCTCTCTCAACGTTCCCAATACGGCGCGCGTCTGGACGAACTCCGACCGCCTCTTCTCCTGGATGCTGCGGCAGCTTCCCTTCGTGCGGAAGGACTTCCAGTCCGTGCGCTCCGACGCCTACCCCATTCGCTCTCTGGACGGTCGCGGTCTTCCTGTTCGGAGTTCTGCCGCTCCTGCGAAAGCGCGGCATCGGACGGCTCCTCATCGGCGACGAGTTCGACACGACGGAACGGGCGAGCTATCAGGGAATCACGCACTACAACGGTCTCTACGACCAGAGCCGCTACTTCGACGACGCGCTGACGCGCTACTTCGGGCGCAAGGGCTACGGGATCTCGCAGTTCTCGATCCTGCGGCCGTGCTCCGAGATCCTCATCGAGAAGGTGCTCTCCGAGCGCTATCCGGCGCTCCTCGAGCACCAGATGTCCTGCCACGCGACCCACAAGGAAGAGACGACCGTTCGTCCCGTGCGGCGCCTGCGAGAAATGCCGGCGCATCGTGGGGATGCTTCTCGCCGTCGGGCAGGACCCGAAGCGGTGCGGGTTTCAGCGAGGCGCAGATCGAGAGCTCCCTGCGTTCGCTCGTCGAGAACGGCGTCCACCAGGAGAAGCGCGGGCGCGGCGCACATGGCCTACCTTCTCCACGAGCGGGGACGCATCGCCGAGCCGCGGCTCGGGAAGGTCGCCGCAAAACCGCAGCCCGAGGTGATGAAGCTGCGCTTCGACCCCGAGCGCTCGCCGGTCAGCGCGCATCCCGGTGAACCTGCGCGAGCCCCTCTTCCGCATCCTGCTGCAGCACGCCGAAGGGGCCCTTCACCGCTCGGGCCGCGTCTGGCAGCCCTTCGACGTTCTCGCGAGCGCGGAGATTCGCACTCCGTATCGCTTCGAAGCGGGAAAGGACGCGCCGAAGGACTCGCCCGAGCCCTTTCTTCTCGGGGAGCTCACCTGGCCCGAAGCGCAGGAGCGTTTCCGCCAGGTCGACGTCGCGCTTCTCCCGGTGGGCGCGATCGAGCAGCACGGGCCGCACCTGCCGCTCGACACCGACGCCTTCGACGCCGACTACCTCGCGAAGCGAGTGGCCGCGGCCTGCCCCGACCCGAAGCCGCTCGTTCTCCCGCTCGTGTCCTACGGCGTCTCGTACGCCCACGACGACTTCAGCGGCACGCTCAGCGTGAGCCCCGACACGATGGCCCGGCTCGTCTACGAGATCGGCGTGAGCGTCGCGCGCCAGGGCATCACGAAGCTCGTCATCGTGAACGGCCACGGCGGCAACGCGCCGGCGCTCCATTTCGCGGCCCAGCTCATCAATCGCGACGCGCACATCTTCACCTGCGTCGATACCGGCGAGACCAGCGACGCCGAGGTGAGCGCGATGTCCGAAGTCGAGAACGACGTCCACGCGGGAGACGTCGAGACCTCGACCACGCTCGCGGTCCGGCCGGAGCTCGTCCGCATGGATCGGGCGGAGAAGTTCGTCCCGCGTTTTTCCAGCAAGTTCCTCGATTTCAACGCGCGCGGGGGAATCGGCTGGTACGCGCAGACCGCGAAGATCACGCCGAGCGGAGTCTTCGGCGACCCGACCCGCGCCACGCGCGAGAAGGGCGAGCGCATGTGGGAAGTCATGGTGGAGCGACTCGTCGAGCTCGTGACCTCGATTCAAGGACTGGCCCTCGACGAGATCTACCAGAGGCGATCCTGAAGAATGCAACGTGAAGATAACGAGGATCGAATGCTGGCCGGTGGAGATGGAGCTCAAGGAGCCCTACACCATCGCCTACGAGACGGTCTCGAAGACCACCAACGTCTTTCTCCGCATCGAGACCAACACCGGCGTCACCGGTCTCGGCTGCGCGGCGCCGGACGAAGTCGTCACGCGCGAGACGGCGGCGAGCGTTCTCGCCGCGCTCCGGGACGTCGTCGCCCCGCTCTTTCACGGCTGCGATCCCCTGCGGCGGCTGAGCCTCATCACGCGGCTTCGCGAGCATCTGCCCGATGCGCCTTCGGCCCGCGCCGCCGCGGACATGGCGCTTCACGACCTCCTGGGAAAGGCCGCCGGCCTTCCGCTCTGGCGCGTCCTCGGAGGATTCCGGCGCTCGATCGCGACCAGCATCACCATCGGGATCCTCGACGAAGCCGAGACCGTCGCGAGAGCCAGGGACTTCGCGAACCGCGGTTTTCGCGCGATCAAGATCAAGGGAGGCCGCGATCGCGGAAGGGGACGCGGACAAGGTCTTGAAAGTGCGCGAGGCGGTCGGCCCTCGAATCGAGATCCGTTTCGACGCCAACCAGGGTTACACTCTAGAACAGGCCTTTTTCTTCGTGGAGAAAGCGAAGCCCGCGAAGGTGTCGATCCTCGAGCAGCCCACGCCGCGCGAGGCGCCCGATCTGATGGGGCGCATGGTGGCGGAAACCGAAATCGCCGTCATGGCCGACGAGAGCCTGATGAGCCTGCGCGACGCGTTCGCTCTCGCGAGGCGCGACTTCACCGACATGGTGAACGTGAAGCTCATGAAGGTGGGCGGCATCGACGAGGCGCTCCAGATCAACGCCGTCGCTCTCTCCGCCCGGCTCGAGGTCATGGTGGGCTGCATGGACGAATCCGCGCTCGCGATCGCCGCCGGACTTCACTACGCTCTCGCGCGGCCGAACGTGGCCTACGCGGACCTCGACGGCCACCTCGACCTCATCGAGGACCCGGCGGCGGGCGCGGTCATTCTTCGCAACGGCAGGCTCTTTCCCACGGGAGGCAACGGCCTCGGCTTCGAGCTGAGGTGAATCAAGCAAGGAGGTTCTCGGTGAACATGAGCCGGCCACGAGCGCGCTGCTCCTGTCTCTTCTTCTCTGCGCCGGCTGCGTTCGGCTGCCGCGGCGCCGCGCCCGTCGACGAAGCCGTCGAGAAAGCCCGCAGGGGCACCTCCGCGTGGATTCTCGCCGCGATCGAGCAGCCGCGCGGCCTCGTACGGAACGAGTCCGGGAGCGGCGCCCGGCTACGTGCTCTTCACCCAGTTCACCTCCGACACGACCTATCTCGTCGATCTCGAGGGCCGCGTCGTCCATACCTGGACGAACGAGAAGGTCGGTGGCGCGGAGTCGCTTCAGGACGACGGGAGTCTGTACCGCCTCGCGCGGATTCCCGAGCCGCCCAACTTCCGGGCCGGAGGAGTCGCCGGCTACGTCCAGAAGCTGTCCTGGGACGGGGAGGTTCTCTGGGAGTGGAAGATGGGCGATGACATGACGTATGCTCCATCACGACATCAAGCCGCCTTCCCAACGGCAACATTCTGGCGATCGCCTGGGAGCAGAAGACGGCCGCAGAGGCGAGGGCCGCCGGGCGCAGGGTGGACCTCATCCCCGAGCAGGGGCTCTGGTCGGAGTGGATCCTGGAGATCGAGCCGCTTCCCGCCGAACGACGCGAAGATCGTCTGGGAGTGGCACGTCTGGGACCACCTGGTGCAGACACCGATCCCGACGCCGCGAACCATGGCGACCCGCCGCCTTTCCTGGTCGGTTCGATATCAACGGCGACGGCGATGCTGTGGCGATCGACGAGGAGGAGCTCGAGCAGCTCAAGGCGCTCGGCTACGTGCCTGACAACGCCGACCGAGGAAGACGTCCAGTCCGACTTCCTTCACATCAACGCGATCGACTACCACCCAAGGCTCGATCAGATCGCGGTCAGCGTGCCCTCTGTCGGCGAGATCTGGATCCTCGACCACTCGACCTCGACGCGAAGAAGCCCGCGGTTCTTCCGGGGGACGCTCTGGACGCGGCGGGGAGTTCCTCTACCGCTGGGGCAATCCGAGGGTCTATGGTCGAGGCGCCGAGGCCGACCAGCAGCTCTTCTCGCTGCACAACGTGCTCTGGATCCCTGACGGATTGGAAGAACGCCGGCAACCTGACGCGTCTTCAACAACGGCGGCGGACGCGCCGACGGCGACTGGTCGTCGGTCGTCGAGATCGCTCCCCCGGTCGATGACGACGGGAGACTACGCTCTCGCGGACGGAGAGGCCTTCGGACCTCGCGCTCCCGTTTGGACCTACGAGTCGTTCTCTTCCCGCTTCTCGCTCTTTCGCTGCAGTCCTCCGAAAGCCGACCCTCCGGCCGAGAAACCCGCGGAGGAACCGCCAGCCTCGATGGCGACGGCGTTCGAGCAGCCCCGCGGGCTCGTGCGGAACGAGGCGGGCGCCTCTCCCGGCTACGTCATGTTTGCTCCGTTCAACTCCGATACGCTCTACCTCGTCGATCTCGAGGGCCGCGTCGTCCACACATGGAAAAACGACAAGGCGGGGGACTCCATCTACCTCCAGGACGACGGGAGCCTCTTTCGCCTGGCCCGGATCGCCGAGCCACCGAACTTCCGAGCAGGAGGGGTGGCAGGGTACATCCAGAAGCTCTCGTGGGAGGGAGAGCGTCCTCTGGGAATGGAGGATGGCCAACGAAAAGAGGATACTGCATCACGACATCCGGCCTCTTCCGAACGGGAATATCCTCGCCCTCGCGTGGGAACAGAAGTCCGCGGAAGACGCGAAGGCCGCGGGTCGTCGGCCGGAGCTCGTTCCCGAACAAGGAATCTGGTTGGACTGGATCGTCGAGGTCGAGCCGCGTCCGCCGAACGACGCGCGGGTGGTGTGGGAGTGGCACCTGTGGGATCACCTCGTACAGGGCGGGATCCGCCGCTACGGCCCGCCGAACATCCGGCCCGCTTGACGTCAACGGGACCGCGAGGCTCCGGTCGTCGACGAGAAAGAGCTCGAAGAGCTCAAAGCTCTCGGCTACGTTCCTGGAAACGCGACCCCGGAAGACGTTCGCTCCGACTTCGTGCACGTCGAATTCCATCGACTACCACCCACGGCTCGATCAGATCCTGGTGAGCGCGCGCACGCTCGGTGAGATCTGGATCCTCGACCACTCCACGACGAGCGAAGAGGCGCGCGGCTCGAGCGGGGGCCGCTACGGGCGCGGGGGCGACATTCTCTACCGGTGGGGCAATCCGAGGATCTACGGCCGGGGAACCGCGGCCGATCAGCAGCTTTTCGGACAGCACAACGCGCTCTGGATCCCCGACGGATGGCCGAACGCCGGGAACGTGACCATCTTCAACAACGGCGGTGAGCCGCGCCGACGGCGACTGGTCGTCCGTCGTCGAGATCGTACCGCCCATCGACGAAAAAGGTTCCTATACGCTCGCGGAGGGAGAGCCTTTCGGTCCGGCGGCCCCAGTCTGGACCTACGCGGCGCCCGACAAGCACAGCTTCTTCGCTTCCTTCGTATCGGGGGCTCATCGACTGGCGGGCGGTAACACTTTCATCTGCTCCTGCCCGCAGGGACGCTTCTTCGAAGTGACGCCGGCGGGCGACATCGTGTGGGAGTACCGCGGGCCCTTCCACGGCGAGCTCAAGATCTGGCAGCCGCAAAACGCGGCCAAGCTTCCCTATGGATCCTTCCGGGCAATCAAGATCCCCCCCGATCACCCGGGTCTCGCGGGACGCAAACTCGTTCCTCTCGACCCGCAGCCGAAGGGCTACACTCCTCCACCACAAACGTCCGGAACCAGGAGCTGACCGCAATGCGATATGTGAGCGTTTTCTTCACCCTTCTTCTGGCCGCCTGCAGCAGCGCCCCGAGCGGTGAAGTCGAGAAACCCGCCGCCGACCAGAAACCCGAGGAAGGACCTCCGCCGTGGATGCTCACCGCGGCCGAGCAGCCGCGTGGCCTCGTCAAGAACGAGCCCGGCGCTTCGCCCGGCTACGTGATGTTCTCACCGTTCTCGTCCGACACGACGTACCTCGTCGACGTCGAGGGAAAGGTGGTCCATACCTGGAAGAGCGAGAAAGCAGGCGATTCGTTCCACCTCCAGGACGACGGGAGCTTCTACCGGCTCGCCCGGATTCCCGAGCCGCCGAACTTCCGCGCGGGGGGAGTCGCGGGCCACGCTCAGCGCATCAGCTGGGACGGAAAGGTGCTCTGGGACTGGAAGATGGGCGACGAGAAACGGATGCTCCACCACGACATCAAACCGCTTCCGAATGGAAATCTCCTCGCCATCGCCTGGGAGCTGAAGACGCCGGAAGAAGCGGGGGCCGCCGGCCGTAGAGTGGACCTCATTCCAGAACAGGGGCTCTGGTCCGAGTGGATCCTGGAGATCCAGCCGCTCCCGCCGAACGACGCGCGCATCGTCTGGGAATGGCACGTCTGGGACCACATGGTCGCGAGCGAAGACGCGGCAAAATTTCCGCGTCGCCTCGACGTCAATGGCGACGGCGATGCCGAGAAGATGATCGACGAGGAGGAGCTCGAACAGTTGAAAGCGCTCGGCTACGTCCCCGACAACGCGACCTCGGACGACGTGGCGTCGGACTTCCTGCACATGAACGGAATCGACTATCACCCGCGGCTCGATCAGATCGCGGTCTCCGTGCCGAGCCTGGGTGAGATCTGGATTCTCGATCATGGAACGACCACCGAGGAAGCGCGGGGGTCTAGCGGAGGACGCTACGGGCACGGCGGAGACTTTCTCTACCGCTGGGGCAATCCGAGACTCTACGGGCGTGGAGAGAAAGCGGACAAGCAGCTCTTCGCTCAGCACAACGTCCTCTGGATCCCGGACGGGTGGACGAACGCGGGGAACCTCACGATCTTCAACAACGGGGGCGGACGGCCCGACGGCGACTGGTCCTCGGTCGTCGAGTTGACACCTCCGCTCGAAGAGAGCGGCCAGTACACGCTCGAGGAGGGAAAGCCTTTCGGTCCCGCGGCGCCGGTCTGGACGTACCAGGCGGCGGACAAATTGAGCTTCCATGCGCCCTTCGTCTCCGGCGCGAATCGACTCCCGAACGGCCACACCTTCGTCTGCGCGGGAACGCACGGGCGTTATTTCGAGGTGACGCCGGAAGGAAACGTGGTCTGGGAGTACAAGAGCCCCTTTCACGGGGAGCTTCCCGGATGGAACCCTCCGGGCGTCGAGAACTTCCCCTACGCTTCGTTCCGGGCGATCAAGTTCCCGCCCGACCACCCGGCGTTTTCCGGACGCGATCTCGCGCCTCTCGACCCCCAGCCTCCGGGGTACGTGCCGCCCCCCGCCCCCAAGACGAGCCGGCCTCGCCGTGACCGGCGAGAGAGCGTGAAAGCGGTCCGGCATCTCCGCCACGGGCCTGGGATTTCCAGGCCCTCGCCGGACCGAACCCCGTGTAGCAGCCGGCCACGACCCTGCCGTTCGCCGCGGCATGTCGCCCTTCCGGGCATGGCTGATACGGTTTTGTCCCCGTTTGCGCGTTTATGGATATGCAGTACGTCACGAAGTCGTTCCGCAAGGAACCAAAGGTGCCATGCTGTCGCGAAAACTCGAAGTCTGCAATCAACGTTACTGTGCGCAGCGGTGGTTCGGTTGCCGTCGACCAAGCGCTGGCATCTCAATCGCGGCCGAGCGCCGCAGGCCGGCGGCGGCGTTGAGTCCGGGCAGCCGGAGTTGCTTTCCACGTTTTCCGGCAGGTGCTCTCGAGGGCGTGAGGAAGCGAGTGAGTGACTCGCCCCACGATCGGCAGTGCGGTCAACGGTTCCAGTTCGTCTACCTGACGTCCCGCGAGTCTCGCGTCGGAGAATCCCGGCCGGCGATAGCGACTTGTCTGAATTCTGTCGTTTCACGGCGGAATGTCAACTCCGAGGCAGAAGCGGAGGGGTCGTCGGACCCGTTCGATCGGCTCGAGATGCGACGCGGGAAATACTGGAGGATGGCAAGAACGCGTCAGCCGCTGCGCGGCCCGGCTTCACCCTGCCACACGAGCTTAGGCCGCAACATGGCGCCTCGGGCACCCGATGCCTTCTGCGGCTCAGAGACCTCAGCCGTCGAATCATGCGGCCTAGGTTTCGCTCTGGTGCCGGCTCGTAGGCGCACCATCGTGGCCAACGACGACCTCGTGTCGCGACTTCTTCCCCGACGAGATCGTCGACGACTGTGCCGTATGAAATTTGTCCGCGACGCCGCGATACTCTACTCCCTACGGGACCCACTACGGGTGGCCCCTCGGACGACTGGGAGTCATCTCGTGGACGCGTGCTCGGCCTTCGAGCAGACACTCTGGACCGTCGCGAACTCCGCTTCTCGCCCTGATGCCTTCGCTAGCGGTGTCGTCGGCGACGGAGCTACCCACTTCCGTCGCCGGCGACCCGCGGTTTGTCTCGAGGAACCGACGTCGTCCACGTGCGGTGATAAATCCTCCGCTCCCCCTCGAAGCCTTCGAGCTCGGCCTCGAGATGGAAATGACGGGAGTCCGAGATCATGCGGGTACGCGTGCGGACGCGCGCCGACCACTCGTCCCGGCGGAAGAGGGTGTCGTGATGAATCTCCGCCTTCGCCGATAGAGGGTCGGATTCCGCGATGGAGAATTCCTCGACGGAGGAGTGGCCGTGCTCGATTCTCGCGTCTTCAATCCGGGTGAGAACCGGGAGGCCGTCCTCCGCCACGTCCGAGGCGAAGCGGTAGACCAGCGCTCCGGAGTCGTTTGTGGAAACGCTCGCCGAGGTGATGCCCTTCTGGAGCTCGATGGCGTCGAGCTCCGGGGCGCTCTCGGGTTCTTCGAACGATCGAAGCCCCGTGTCCTCCGCGCGAGGAGGTCGAACCGGAAGCCGCAGGCAGCTCCCTCGCGCGTGCACGGTCAAGGAAAACCGCCACGGCGGCGGCCAGGCGATCGGCCAATAGGCGGTCGAGAGAGCGAGACGGACCCGATGCCCCGGAACGAAGGCGTAGGCCGCGTCTTTGAATCGGAGCGTGATCTCGTAAGTCTTCCCCGGAACCAGTGCCCTCGGCCTCTCGTGCCCGTCGCGATGCGTCAGGTCGAGAAGTCCATAGGTGACCCGCGCGGACTCTCCGTCGGGAAAGACATCCTCGATGCGGGCGGCGATGAGGCCGACCGGAGAGTCGCAGGCGACTCGGACGAGGAGCTCGCAGGGACCGAGGATCTCGAAACGCTCTCGAAGGGGCTCCGAATCGAAAACGAGTGAGCGAGCGTCGTCTGGCCTTTGATCGGACGGAAGCTCCTCGGGCGAGCCGAAAGGGCACCAACCTCCCGACGCCGCGCCCGTCGTCTGGGGCGACGCCACTCGGAACACGGCGGGACCGCTTTCGCGCTCTTCGAGAATCCCCGCACCGAGGAAGAAGGAGCGAGGCTCGATGCGAGGCGACGGCCACGCCTCCTCCGCGACCCAGCGCCCGGGAACCACGGTCCCGCGCCGGGATGGAGCGACCGGCTCGGGCAGGTAGACCCGATAGAGCGGTTCGTCCATGATCCCGTTGTCGATTCCGAGAAGCCATCGATCCCACCAGCGCCGAAGCTCCTGCAGGAATCCGATCGCGGGACCCGGCGTCGCGAGGTGAGGATACGCGTGGGCCCAGGGACCGACCAGCCCTTTTCGCGGAACCCGAAGGCGGGAGAGAAGACGGGGAACAGAATTGGTATAGGCGTCTGCCCAGCCGCCGACCGCGAACACGGGGCAGGCGATCGCTTCGTAGTCCTCGGATACCGAGCCGTGTTTCCAGTACTCGTCGCGCCGCGGGTGACGAAGCCATCGCTCGGAGAAGAGCGCCGCTCCCTCGAGGCGCTCGCGCCAGAGCGCCCGCCACCGTTCGCCCCACACGCGAGGGTCGGGTGGCAGCGCTTCGAGCGTGAAGAGCGCTGAGCCCCAGACGAGGTTCTCGTTGAGGAGGCACCCTCCCATGTAGTGCGCGTCATCCGCGTAGCGATCGTCGGAGGCGCAAACCGACACGATTGCGCGCAGTCCCTCGGGACGTTTCGCCGCCACCTGAAGGGCGTTGAAGCCGCCCCAGGAGATGCCCATCATGCCGATCGCACCCGAGCACCAGGGCTGCGCGCGGATCCAGCGGATGAGGTCGAGCGCGTCCTCGATCTCCTGTGCGTGATACTCATCGAGGAGGACACCCTCGGAGTTACCGGTACCTCTCACGTCCGCCCGAACCGAGGCGTAGCCATACCCCGCGAGATAGCCGTGCATCGGCTCGTCGCGGTCCCTCATGCGATCCGCTTGACGGTAGGGAAGAAACTCCAGAATCCCGGGCACGGGAGAGGACCGCGCGTCCGCCGGCAGTCGAATGCGAGCGGCGAGCCGGACGCCATCGCGCATCGGGATGAGTACGTCCTCGAGGACCGACACCTCGCGCGGGAACGAGTCCACGATTTTCATGAACCCAGTTATTCTATATGCAGGAGTCAGGAAGTACGGTCGAAAGGAAGAGAGTCGCCGTCGTCTTTCCCACCGCCTGGGACGAAAAACACTTTCGAAACGGCCACGCGGGCGAGGAGCGATTCCAAGTCGAGCTGCAACGCCCGTTCGACCACGAGTGCCTCTGGGACTACGACGTCCTCCACTACATCGACGAGCAGGTCGCTTCCGGCGCGGGTTTAGCCGGAGTCTTCAGCTCGAGCGACTACCCGGGAGCGATCGCGGTCGCCGCGATCTCGGAACGGCTTGGCCTTCCCGGCGCGCTTCCCGCGAGCGTCCTCGAGAGCTCGCACAAGTACTACTCGAGAAGAGCGCAGCGGGAAGCGGTGCCCGAGGCCACTCCGTGGTTTCGACTGGTCGATCCCAGTCTCCCGCGCGGCGGCATGAGCGATCTGCGCTTTCCCTGCTTCGTGAAACCGGTGAAGGGCGCGTTCTCGGTCATGTCGGAGCGTCTCGACTCCTGGGAGGACCTCGATTCCTTTCTTTCGCGACCCTCTCTCGCGAATTTCCTCGCCCACTACCTGTTCATGTTCAACCGGCTGGTCCGATCGCTCAGCGATTTCGAACTGGACGGTTCGTACTTTCTCGCCGAGGACCTGCTCAAGGGCCGCCAGGTAACAGTGGAAGGCTACGCGACGGGCGATGCCGCAGAGATCCTGGGCATCGTGGACTCGGTGCGTCACCCGGGAACGAGGAGCTTCGTGAGGTTCGATTACCCGTCCTCACTTTCCCGCCGTGTGCAGGCGCGGATGCGGGAAGTCGCCCTCGAGGTCGCGCAGCGGCTCGGGTTGAAGCACACCCTCTTCAATATAGAGATGATGTACGACTCCCGGCGCGACCGGGTCTTCATCATCGAGGTCAATCCACGGATGTGCGGCCAGTTCGCCGATCTCTACGAGAAGGTCGACGGGCGAAGCGGATACGACGTGGCTCTCGCGCTCGCGGTCGGAGAGCGCCCGCCGGAAAAGCGCTCCAACCCGGACCTTCGCGTTTCGGCCAGCTTCCCCCTGCGTATCTTCGAGCCGGCGCGGGTGATCGAGGCGCCGGCGCCGGGGCGGATCGAAGAGATCGAGAAGGAATTCCCAGGGACCCGCATCTGGTCCGAAGTCGCGAAAGGCGATCGGCTCGAGGATTTCGAGAGCCTCGAGGACGGCCGGAGCTTTCGCTACGCCGTGGTCAACCTCGCGTCGCGGGACCGCGACAGTCTCTTCCTGCGCTTCGAAGCAGTGACCCGGGCGCTCGGCTATCGCTTCGAGAGTCTTTGATCAGAGACCGACGAAGGACGACCCCGCTTCCAGGCTGTCGCAGAGGGCCCGGTAGACCATCGCGATCTCCTCGGGAGACGTGTGGCCGGAGAGAGCCGACAGGATACGGCGCGCGAGAGGTCCTTCTTCGAGAATCACCGAGAGATGAGGAGAGTCGAGCCCCTCGGCGTCGCCGAGCGCCTCGACCAGATGGAGCCAGAGCTCGTTCGCCGTACCGCTGCGGTCGGGATAGGCGAACAAGCGAAGGTAATCCTGGTTCCTGATGACCGCGCGCTCGGCGTCCCGGAGTGTCGCGAGAAAGACTTCGACGAGCACGTCCGTATCGAACGCGCGCTGGCGAGAGGCGTCGGAGAAAGTCTCGGAAACGAGCGCCTTCAAGACGGCGGAGGCGGCGGCCGCGATGGCGAGGTCGGCCGCGGGACACTCCTGGGCGTCGACGACGCGGATCTCGAGGGCGCCCTTGTCGAACTTGGGAATGACGCCGCGGGCGTTGAGCCAGGGATGCCGGAGAGTCCCTTCCGGATCGAAAGGAGCGATCTCGCGGTACATCTCTTCGTAGATGCGATTCTCGTACTCGCCTCGAGTAAAGATCGGCTCGGGAATCACCTGGCCGGTCACTGCCGGCAGCTTCTTACCGTTGCTGCGATAGACCTCGAGGCGCGTGCTCGCGAAAGGCGTCACTTCACCCTCCACCACGGGAGAGCTGGCCGCGAGGGCCGCGAGGATGGGAACGAGAACCCGCGTTGCGGCGTGAAGCCGCGAGAACTCCTCGTCGTTCGCGAACGAAAGGTTGAGCTGCGCGCTCTGGAGGTTCGCCCAGCCGTGGCGCCGGCAATCGAAAACCCGATCGAACGCTTCGTAAATCTCCCGACCTTCGTGAGGCCAGAGACGGGTGTCCTCGCGCGGACGCATGAAGGGATGCATCGCGCCGGGCATGAGCATCGCCCCCATGGGCTCGACGACGGCGTTCAGTCGGCGCACGTGACCGGAGAAGACGTCACCGAGAGGGGCGAGAGCGGGGGCGGGCTCGGTGTTCTTGAGCTCCAGGACATGGAGCACCAACTCGTTGGACCAGGCGCAGTCGTCCACCTCGACCTCGTTCGTCACTTCCCCGGCCATGGCCTCGATGGCGCGGTCCGCGGCGGGAACGATCGAGAGATCGTCGATCGAGACGAGCATGTACTCGATCTCGACGCCGTACCCCTCGAAGAGGCGAAGCGTCACCGGATCGCTTCCGCTTTGCGTTTTTCGATCCGTTCCAGGAAGACCGACATCACCCGGCGGTAGAGCTCGTCCTTCAAGACCACGTCCTCGATTCCCGCTTCGACGTTCGGATTCTCGTTGACTTCCATCACGACGCAGTCGCTGCCGACTTCCTTCAGGTCGACGCCGTAAAATCCGTCTCCGATGAGGCTCGCGGCGCGGATCGCGGCCTTGACCACCTTCGGGGGAGCGAGCTCGACGGGAATCGTCTCGGATCGTCCGAAACGGCTTCGCCCCCCGTTGTCGTCGTGCTTATAGACCTGCCAGTGGTCGGAGGCCATAAAGTACTTGCAGGCGAAGAGCGGTCGCCGGTCGATGATCCCGATTCGCCAGTCGAAGGGGGTAGGAAGGAACTCTTGAGCGATGACCAGGTCCGACTCCTCGAAGAATCTCGAAACCGCGGTCTCGAAGGCGTCGGCGGCGTCGACTTTGACGACTCCGTGAGAGAAGGAGCTGTCCGGTTTCTTCAGAACCAGGGGAAGCCCGAGCTCTTCGGGAATGCTGTCCGCATTGTCGCGATGAACGACGCGGGTCCGCGGCGTGGGAACGTCGTGCCTTCGCAGGAGCTCCGCCAGGAACACCTTGTTGGTGCACTTCACGATGGACTCCGGGTCGTCGATTACGACCAGTCCCTCGAAGGCGGCCCTCCTCGCGAAGCGGTAGGTGCGATGGTTGACCTGAGTCGTCTCTCGGATGAGGAGGCCGTCGAACTCGCCAACGTGCCCGTAGTCGTCGGGGCCGATCACGTCCGCCCCCAGGCCCAGCTCCTCCGCGGCGCGAACGAATTTCCGGATGGCGGCGTCGTCCGAGGGCGGAAAGGCCTCGCCGGGATCGAACAGGATCGCGATGTCGTACTTCGTGGGCTTCCGCCGACGAACCCTGGGGCCTTTGCCGAGGAAGTACTCCTGGGCGACCTGGAGCACGAAGTCGCGGTGAGATTCCGGGACTTCGTCCATGCTGATCGGGGCGATGTGCTTCAGCTGCCACTTGCCCATGCGAACGAAGCGCGCGCGGAGGAGAGGCGCCTGGAAGAGATTGAAGATCTCGCGGCTCAGCGGGTCGTAGCGGGAGGCGAGGTTTCTCCCGAAGTAAACGCTCAAGGTGAACTCTTCCGACTGGATGCGCGAGAGTCCCTTTTGAATCCGCTCGTCGAGGTCCTCGGATACCATACGTGCCATCGAGGGCGAGCGCAGATCCTGGAACGTCGAGATGCTCGGAAGGGGACGATGGCCGCGGGCCGCGGCGAGGAGCGTCACGTAGTAGCCGATACTCTGATAGCTGTAGGAGCGGCAGAGATTGAAGAGCTTGACCCCTTTCATCTCGCCGAACTCGGGCTTGGTCAGGTACGTCCGCGCTTCGACCACCTCCACGCCGGGAATCGCGAACGGCCAGCTCTTGGGGTTATTGACGACGACCAGCGTGGACACGGGGAATCAGATGCGGTTCGCGCGCGCGCGCGGGCTTCGACTCGGAGGGTCTTCGTTCCGTTCTTGGGTCACGGTCCGATAGAATTCTAGCACTTCATGGAAGAAGACGGCGCGAAACCTGCGCTCCCCTGGTGGGGACGATTCTCGCTCGGGGTCGGCGAGAAGGGACTCTGGCAGGTGGGCCCGATGAGGCTTCTCCTGAAACGCCAGCTTCAGGAGATCGCAATCGACTCTCTGGAAGACGCCGAGCCGCGAAATGCCCGTCTTTTCGAGTGCCCGACGGACGCCGGTCTCGATGGCCCCGGAGTCGTTCGGACGCGGTACGCCTTCGCGGATGCCCCGGACGTCGTGTGGGTGTGGCCGGCGCTCGCCGACCGGTCGGTGGTGGTCTATCCGGAAGACCCCTTCTTCGTCACCGCCGGAGAGAGCATCACGCTCTATTGCTCGACACCGCTCTGGATTCGCGTCGAGGCCGGCGCGAAGCGGGTGCAGCTCATGGAAGCTCCTATCGAACGGCCCGGAGAAACCTGGATCGGTCCTTCGACGAGGGAAGGGGAGCTCTGCTATGCGACTTCGACCACGGCGCGCCTCGAGCGGGCCACCGTTGCCCGGCACCCCCATCGCGCGATGACCGAGCTCCGGATCCGGAACGCGGCGAGCGATACCCTCCGCCTCGAGCGTGTGAACGTGGCCGTCCCCTACCTTTCGATCTTTGCGAGCCGCGACGGGGGCCTCTGGACGGAGTCCGTCCTCCTGGAAAGGACCTCGAGCACCACCATCGGCCGCCTCGAGATCGGCCATCCGCCGGTGTCGAGCGAGGTCGAGAGAATCACTCCCGCCCGTTTGAAGTCGGAGCCCGGCGGCGTCCTGGTACGGGCCTTCAGCGCCCTGTTCGACGATTGACGGATCGATCTCTGGAGGACGGCGATGGACCTTTCGAATTACTTCACGACCGAGCAGCTCTACGGGATCGTCCGCGCGGGAGTGACGCTGATTCTGGGTTTCGCGGCGGCCCACTTTCTCCGTTCGGGCATAGGGTCGATCCTGTCGAAAAGGACATCCGCCCAGCACGCGATGCTCGGCCGGAAGGTCGTCTACTTCCTCGTGGTCGGCCTCGCGTTCGTGAGCGCGCTGCGGGAGCTCGGGCTCAACCTGGGAGTGCTCCTGGGGGCCGCGGGCGTGTTCTCGGTCGCGATGGGTTTCGCCGCCCAGACCTCTGCCTCCAACCTGATCAGTGGAGTCTTTCTCGTGAGCGAAGGACCTTTCGTGGTGGGCGAGGTCATTCAGGTCGCGGGCACGACCGGGGAAGTCCTTTCGATCGATCTGCTCTCCGTGAAGCTCCGGACGTTCGACAACCTCTACGTCCGTGTTCCCAATGAAACGCTGGTGAAGGCTCAGATCACGAATCTGACCCGGCATCCCATAAGGCGCTACGACCTTCAGGTCAGCGTCGGCTACAGCGCGAAGATCGCGAATGTGACCGCGGTCCTGATGGAGGTCGCGAAGAAGAACCCGGTGGCCCTCCGCGAGCCCCGACCCATGATCATCTTTCAGAGCTTCGGGGAATCGGCGGTGAACCTGCAGTTCTCGGTCTGGACCGCGATCGAAAACTACCTCGAGCTCAGAAACAGCCTGGCGGAGGACATCAAGGAAGCGTTCGAGCGGGAGCGGATCGAGATTCCTTATCCGCACCGGGCCATCGTCACCCGGCTGGCGAAAGAAGCCAACTGAAACGCCCGCCGCCGGCGGAGAATCATCCACCAGGCCAGGCGGGGTGGTGCGGTGCCGCGGTCACGCGGTGGGGATGTCCGTTCGCGTCCGTGAGGTCGGCGAGAATTTCCTGGGGTCTCGCCGAGCCCGGACACCGGTAGTGCCTTCGGAACACGAGAGTAGTTCCTCCGGCGACGCGGTTCGATCCGAGCTCGGCCGCGAAGTCGGAAGCGCCCCATTCCTGAGACGTTCGATTGTTGCAGGTCAGCCGTACGAAATTGATGTGGTAGTCGACGCCGCCGGTTTCCTTCAGCGTGATATCGATGTCGCTCTCGTCGTCGTTCGGGCCGAGGATATGGCCCGACAGATCGAAGAAGGCGTACGGGAGCGCTGAGTCCGTCGGAGTCGGGGAGTCAGGTTCGTCGGCACAGCCCGCGAGGAATAGCCCAGCAGCGAGCAACAGGATCCGGATTCGCATCGTTCTCAGGATAGCGTCTCGGTCAATGGTGCGGGGGAAGCTTGGATCCCGGAAGACCTCTTTGCCATCGAGGAGCGTGAGTAAGACTCTCACTCGATGAATCTCGGTCTCCGGGATCTCGAACAAGTTCTTCTCGAGGACCACCAGATCCCCGCGCTTTCCCACTTCGAGCGAGCCGGTCAGGGCCTCTTCGTGCTGGAGGTAAGCCCCGCCGCGGGTGTAGGCGGCGAGGATGGTGTCGAGGTCGACGCGCTCCTCGGGGATCCAGGGCGGGCCCTCGGGCGCGTCGATGTCCGTCCGCGTGAGGGCGACCTGGATCCCATCCAGAGGATTCATCGAGGAGACGGACCAATCGCTTCCGGCCGCAAGGATCGCTCCTGACTTGGCGAGGCTTCCGATGGGATAGAGCCATCGCGAGCGCTCCGGTCCGAGCTGTGGCTCTGTGAGATCGGTGATGTAGGTATCCGCATAGGCCCAGAGAGGCTGGAAGTTCGCGACGACGCCGAGCTTCTGGAACCGCGGGATATCGTCGGGATGAAAGAGCTCGATGTGCGCGACGTGATGGCGAGAGTCCCGCGGGCCATTCACGCTGCGCGCTTTTTCGAAGGCGTCGAGGGACACCCGAATGGCGCGATCCCCGATCGCGTGCACGTGGACCTGAAATCCCTCCTTGTCGAGACGGGTCACGATGCGATCGAGGACTTCCGGCGGGAAGTTGAGCTCGCCGCGATGAGGAACGTCGATGTAGGGCTCGAGGAGCGCCGCGGTTCCGGACTCGATGACTCCGTCGGCGAAAATCTTCGCCGAGTCCGCCCGGATCCCGGCGGCCTGGTAGCGTTCCCGAAGGCGGACGAGGTCATCCACCTGGCTCTCGTCCCGGGACTCGTCGACGGTCAGCGACACTCGCACCCGAGCCGTCAACTCTCCCGTTCGCGCGAGCTCCGCGTACGCATCGAGAGATCCGCTCGCGCGCGCTCGCTTCGATGAGAGACGTGATGCCGAAACCGTTCGCCATGCGAAGGGCTCGCTTCAGGCCGTTCACGTAGTCTTCCGGGCCGAGAGGAGGAAGGTGCTTCGACACGAGGGCGGACGCGGACTCGCGGAGCGTTCCGGTCGGCTCGCCTCGCCGGATCGCGCTCGATGCGGCCGTTCGGCGGATCCGGCGTCGCCGCGCCGATTCCCGCGATGTCGAGAGCGCGGGAGTTCACCCAGGCCGAGTGGCCGTCGGCGGAGCTCAGGTACGCGGGCTGGTCCGGCGACAGCCGATCGAGCTCCGACTCGATCGGGGCTCGCGCCCGGAAAGAGCGGCAAGTCCCAGCCGCCGCCCACGAGCCACTCTTCGTCCGGAGTGCGCGCGGCGCACTCCGCGATCGCCTCGAAGAGACCCTCACGGGTCGCGATTCCGTTCAAGTCGCACTGACCGAGCTCGACGCCGCCCGAGACCGGGTGGACGTGGGAGTCGTGAAATCCGGGGAGGACCATCTTCCCGTCGAGATCGATGAAATCCGACTCCGGGCCGGCGAACGCGTCGACGCCGTCGTTCGGCCCGACGTACACGATGCGTCCCTCGTCGATCGCGAGCGCCTCGGCCCACGTTCGGGCATCGTCGAGCGTATAGATCCTTCCGTTGCGGAGGACGAGGTCCGCCGGCGGAACTCTTGGCTTGCAGGAAGGGAGACAGAGAACCAGCGCCAGAACGAAGAGCTTCCGTCTCATTCGTTCGGTGTGGTCGCGGTCGTCGTCGTCGAGGAATCGGTTGTGGTCGGCGGAAGAGGCGGACTCTCCGTACTCGGATTTGGTCACACGGTCGAGCCGGGGATCGGTGAGGAAGGGCTCGTAGCGCTCCGCGCGGAGCGTCACCGCGTCACCCTTGTCCACCAGAAGGTCGATCTCTTCCACTTTCTGGGTGAATGTGGCGAGCAGCACGCCGCCGTCGGTTTCGAGCTTCAGCAGAAGGCGTCCTTCTTCGCGCGACTTTCCGAGGACCCGACTCTGCATCGCTCCGCCGGGGAAGAGAGCGTCGGGGACGAGACTTTGCCACCAGCTGGGAGCGACCACCGCGGCGACGGCGCCGGCGATGAAACCGAGGATCAACCCCGGGAAGAATCGGCTCTTTCGCTTCGGCTCGGAAGGCATGCCGGATCGTATCACGCGGGTCGGGAGATTCCCCCGAGGATCGCGGCGACTTCCGTGGGAAGCGACGACAAGGAGTGGCGAAGTCTCCGGCGCCAGTTCGTTTCCTCGACGCGACCAGGAATGTTTTGCGGCTCCTCTGCGAGCCACAGATCCTCGAGGTTGATCGCGACGAAATCGGCCTCGCTTTCGAGGAGAAGCCGGAGCCACGCGATGAAGCTCTCTCGCGAGATGCCGGACGTAACCCCGACGTTCGCGTCGAGAGCGGCGACGGCCGCGTCGCGCCTCGCTCGGAGCTCTCGCGCGCTCTCCGAGGTGAGAAGGCCCGCTCGCACGCGATCGTCGAGGTCACGGCCGAGACGAAACCCGGCATACGTGGGCGTGTCGTGCGTGTTGAAGCTCGCGACGGAGCGCGCGGGAAGCGGATCGATGGGCTGGTCGGCGCGTCCGGT
Organism: uncultured Acidobacteriota bacterium; assembly: GCA_963820855.1. Taxonomy (GTDB): domain Bacteria; phylum Acidobacteriota; class Vicinamibacteria; order Marinacidobacterales; family SMYC01; genus DAISKN01. The sequence goes on along the minus strand of CAWGBY010000018.1, from coordinate 45,655 downwards.
GAGGCGGAACTGGAGGACGTAGATCTCCCGCCATCGGTGCCGATCGAGAGCGCGGTTGACCGATTCGGGAACGATGCCCAGATTCTCCCCGACGAGCTCGGTGCGATGTCGATGCGATTCCAGATTCGCAACCGCAGCGAGCTCATCCGCCGGGTAGCGCACGTAGACTCCGTGACGCTTCTCGAAACCCTCCGGGATCCAGAACTGCCGGTGCAGCCCCATGACATGGTCGATCCGGAGGAGACCCGCGTGCCGCATCACGTGCGCGAGCGACTCGCGGAAATATCGATGCCCCGAAGCGCGGCTCCTTTCGGGGGCCACCGGCGGGAATCCCCAACTTTGTCCGTCGGGAAAGACAGCGTCCGGTGGCGCGCCCACCTCGGCTTCGTTCGCGAATAAAGAAGGTTCGGACCACGTGTCGAAGCCGTAACGGTGGACCCCGAGCGGCATGTCGAAATAGAACCGGACTCCCTTCGGCGCTCGCGGCCGTTGCCGCGGCCGCAATCTGCTCTTCCGCGAGCGCTTGTCCGTACACGTGGTACAGAAATTCCGGATCTCGCAGATCGAGCTCGGGTGGTGGGCTGGTCCAGGAGGGCCACGGCCCATTCCGTTCGACGGCGGCGCGAAACCGCGCATAGGCGGCGGCGTCCGGCCGGGTGCGGAGAAACTCTTCCAGAAAGGCGGGCCTTGTTCGAAGAGTCTCTCGAGCCATCGACGCCAGAACCGGGCGTTTCCACGAAGAGAGTGCGCGATAGTCGATGAACGCCGCTCGCGGAGGGGCCTCGTCGCCGTCGACCCACTCGGGAGCGCGCCTCGGGTCGACGTAGAGCTCGTTCCAGAATTTCCGACTCGCGGGAGAGTAGGGGCTCGCCTCATCCTCGAAGGCGGCGAGAAAGGGAAGGGTCGCGGCGAAGCTCCCGCGGTTCCGGGCGACGAGATCCGCGAAGCGAGAGAGATCCGAATAATCCCCCATGCCGAGAGAATGCTCGCTCTCGATAGCGTAGAGGGGCGCGAAGAGGCCCCAGCGTCGCGGCCGCTCGATACCGTCATCGCGGTAGGAGACGACCGGAGCGACGATCAGAGTGGTTTCGGAGCGGCGCTCACGAAAAACGATCTCGAGCCGGTGATAGCCGAGCGGAAGAGCGGGGAGCGCTATGCGTGCGTCTCAGGACTCCGTGTCGGATAGCCGCGACGGGCTGCGATTCGATATCGACGGCCTCCTCCCATCGGTTGCCGCCTTCGGTCGTAAGACGGAGCTTCGCGAGGCCGCCTTCTCCCGCGAAATGAGAGATCGTGACCGCGGGAGGTGTCTCGTCCCAAAGCGCCGCCACGGGCGCCGCGAGACGGCGCGCGGTCGCCTCGCGCTTTTCGCGGAGCGCCTCCTCCGCGTCTTCCTCTCTTTCGATGGGCGCTCCGAGGGCGCGCAGGACGGCAAGAAGCGCTTCGGGATGCGCGCGGGTGAGGCCGTCGACGCCGTAGTAGCTCGTGAGGACACCGTAGGCGGCTGCGAGACGTCTCAGGGATTTCACGGGCGGCCGGGAATTCGTAGAGCGAGATCGTCGCCAAGGGCGAGAAACTCGTCGAGCCACTCCCGCGGGCGCTCCTCCAGGAGGAGCTCCTTCATCGCCTGGAAGTAGAGGTTCTGCACCTTCCAGAGATCCACTTCGAAGGGCATCGAGAGCGAGAGCCGAACCTTCTTCCGCAGCCGGGAGAGCGACTCGAGATCCTCGGGCGCGTCGAAGAAGCGCCGCGCGGCGTCCTCGAGGCTGCGCCCCGCGGCGAACGCGAGCGACTGCGACTCGAGCGGGATCCCTTCCATCGCCGCGTCGCGAATGAGGCTTCCGACCTCGACCGCGTCCACGCTCTCCGCCTCGAGCGCGCGCCGCAGCTTGGAGTTGATCACGACTTCCGCCGCGAGCGACAGAGCGCGGGGCGGCGGCACTCCCAGATCCGCGAGAAAGCGCATCGTGGCACCGTGGTGCTCGTAGAAATGGCCGAGCGAGTCCTCGCGCCTCCTCGAGAGTGGTGCGAAGAAGGCCCTCGACCGCCCGCCTCTGCTCGTCGCCGAAGAGCGACTTCAGGTCATACGTCTCCGGCCCGAACTCGCGGTCGATGAGCCGGAGCAGGTTCTGCGTGTCGCCTTTCTCGAAGGCCTCTTCGAGGGCCCGCCCGGAGCCATCTCCCGACAATCGTCTCACCCCCGCCGTCACCTCGTGGCCGCCGAGGTGGAGGACCGCGTAGAGAAGACTCGCGCTCGCTCGGGTGACTCTCGAGGTGATCCGAACGGTGGCGCTCAGGAGTCGGCTGCGCCCCGCCTGGCGCGACAGGGTCTCGGACCTTTCGACGTCGTAGCAGTAGAGGCGCGCCTTTTCCGGATAGGGCTCGAAGAGCGTGCTGATGGCATAGTGGGCCGCGATGCTCTCGAACGTCGCCTGGCCCGGCTTTACGCTCTTCTCGTAGAGCTCGCGCGCGCTTCCCGCCTCCGGCCGATTGCTCTTCGCCCGCGAGAGAAGCGCCAGGTACTCGCCTTCGAGAGACACGGTCTCCGAGGGAAAGAGGTCCCTCGCGAGCTGCGTGGCGCGCCCCGAGTAGCGCAGGATCTGGACGGTCTCGATGCCGGAGACGTCGCTGAAGAACCAGCCGCAGCTCGTATACATGAGCTGGAGCTGCCGCTCGAGCTCGAGAAGCTTCAGGGCCGTCACGCGCTCTTCGGGATCGAGCGGGCGGCTTCGCATGCGCGCCGAGGAATCTCTCGATGTTCTCGACCCGGCGGTCCAGGATGAGCTCGACGTAATCGAGGACCGCGCTGCGGGGATTCTTGAAGAGGGTGCCTTCCACCCGCCGCAGAAGGGGGGTCAGCTGGAGACGAAGCCAGTCGAGGGACTCCCGCAGCGGCGCCCGCCAGGCCTGGATCCAATCGGGCGGCCCGCCCGTCTTGCACCCGCAGTTGCTCCGCCACCGTTCGACTCCGTGGGCGCAGCTCCACGACGTCCTTTCGACGATTTCGACTTCGTGCTCGGGAGGAGATCGTTCCGAGAAACGCGCCGTAATTCGTGAGAGTCGCGAGAGCCTGCGTCTCAATGGCGCGAAGGGCGAAGGCGAGCGCCATGTCCCCGTGGGGGTGGTGATGTCCGTAGGTCTCGCCATCGGTCGCGATGTGGCCGAGCCGCGGTCTTCCGTCCTCTTTCGCGATCGAGACCAGCTTTCGCGCGAGGTTCTCGCCGCGATGAAGGAGCCTTTCGAAGGCGACGGCGCGAGACGCGGGACCGTCGTAGAAAAAAATCGCGATCGATCGACCGGAAGGCAGGCGCTGCCGGTAGGGGACCGTGGTGTCGATGCGGGCGCCCGAGACGTCCTGCCACGCGGTCTCGCCGAGGACGCGCACTCGAGCCGCCTGGCTCGGGGCGAGGACCGTGAACCGGATATCCCGCGCGGCGAGAGCTTCGAGGGTCTCGATGTCGACCGCGGTCTCGGGAAGCCACATGCCCTCCGGCCTGCGTCCGAAGCGCGACTCGAAGTCGCGAATTCCCCAGACCACCTGGATCTCTTTGTCCTCCGGCGAAGCGAGGGGAAGGATGGCGTGGTTGTAGGCCTGGGCCATCGCGGACCCGTGGCCGTCGAAACGCTCACGGCTCTCGCGGTCCGCGTCGAGAACGCCGCGGTAGACGACGGGCGCCTTCTCCTCGAGCCACGAGAGGAGCGTCGGCCCGAAGTCGAAGCTGATGCGCGCGTAGTTGTTGGTGATATCGATGATGCGATCGCCGTCGTCGAGGATACGGGAGGCGGTATTCGGGGCGTAGCACTCCGCGTTGATGCGCTCGTTCCAGTCGTGGTACGGCGCCGCCTCGTCCTGGGGCTCGATCGCTTCGAGCCATGGATTCTCCCGCGGAGGCTGGTAGAAATGACCGTGGATGCAGACGTACTTCATGGGATCGCAACGCAGGCGCGGAGAGCTTCCATCGAGGCCGAATTCCTCTCGGACGTATTCACCTTCACTCCCGGGGCTTCCTTTTTCGCGATGGCCGCGATTCTCCCGGAGTGAGGAAGAACGCGGCGAGGGCCGGAACGGTGAGCGAGAGAGAGAATGGCTGTCCGTCGGCCGGAGTCTCCACGGCGTCGACGCCGCCCAGGTTTCCCTGGCCGCTTCCTCCGTAGTGCTCGCTATCGCTGTTCAGCTTCTCCTCCCACCGTCCGGAAAGGGGCACTCCGACCCGATGGTCGTGATAGACCTTGGCGCTGAAATTGTAGACGGCGAGGAGCGGACTCGTCCCGGGTCCGCCCTTCCGCAGGAACGACAGAACGCTCTTGCCGTCGTTCTGGCAGTTCACCCACTCGAAGCCCGACGGGGAGAAGTCGCCCGCGTGGAGCGACTCGTTGCCCCGATAAAAGCCATTCAGGTCGCGGACCCAGCTCTGAACGCCCCGGTGGTAGGGATAGTCGAGCACGAACCACTCGAGCTCGAGGTCGTGCGCCCATTCTCTCCGCACGCCGAGCTCGCCTCCCATGAAGAGAAGTTTTTTCCCCGGCTGTCCGAAGAGGTATCCGAAGAGAAGCCTCAGGTTCGCGAACTGCTGCCATTCGTCTCCCGGCATCTTCGCGAGGAGCGACCCTTTTCCGTGAACGACCTCGTCGTGAGAGAACGGGAGAGTGAAGTTCTCGGAGAACGCGTACATCGGCCGGAAGGTGATCCTCTCCTGATGGAATTTCCGGTGCTGGGGCGCTTCCCGGAAGTAGGCGAGGGTGTCGTGCATGAATCCCATGTCCCACTTCATGCCGAACCCCAATCCTCCGACGTAGATGGGATGAGAGACCTTCGGCCACGACGTCGATTCCTCGGCGATGGTCTGAACCGCGGAATACTTTTCGTAGATCAGGGCGTTGAATCGCCGTCAGGAACTCGATCGCCTCCAGGTTCTCGCGGCCGCCCAGGCGGTTCGTCTCCCACTCTCCCTCCTTTCGCGAATAATCGAGATAGAGCATCGAGGCGACGGCATCGACCCGCAGTCCGTCGGCGTGGTACCGGTCGAGCCAGAAGGCGGCGCTCGAGAGGAGGAAGCTCGAGACCTCGCCGCGCCCGTACTGGAACAAGAGGCTGTCCCAATCGGGGTGGATGCGCTTGCGTGGATCGGCGTGCTCGTAGAGATAGGTCCCGTCGAAGAAGCCGAGCCCGTGCGCGTCCGATGGAAAATGAGAAGGGACCCAATCGAGGAGGACTCCGATCCCCGCCTGGTGCAGGCGATCGATGAGATACATGAAGTCCTGAGGCTCCCCGAAGCGAGCGGTGGGCGCGAAGTAGCCAGTGACTTGATATCCCCAGGACGGGAAGTAGGGATGCTCCATGACCGGAAGGAGCTCGACGTGGGTGAACCCCATGTCCAGGACGTAGCGGACGAGCTCCTCCGCCTGTTCGCGGTACGAGAGAAAGCTCCCATCGGGACGCCTCTTCCACGATCCGAGGTGCACCTCGTAGACGGACCACGGGGCCGTGAGTCGATTCGCGTCCCCGCGATTCCGCATCCATTCCGAATCGCCCCAATCGAAAGAGAGGTCCCAGACGATCGAGGCGCTCTCGGGGGGCTCCTCGCGATAGAACGCGAAAGGATCGGTCTTGTCCACCTCGTAGCCCTTTTCTCTCGGCCAACGAGAAGTGATTCGATACTTGTAGCGCGCGCCGACCGCGACACCGGCGACGAAGCCCTCCCAGATCCCGCTCGATGGGGAGAGGGTCAGGGGGGATGCGCTCGGGCTCCATCCGTTGAAATCCCCGATCACCGAGACGCTCCTGGCGTTCGGCGCCCAGACGCCGAAAAAACAGCCGCTGCGGCCTTCCCGGGAGCCGGGCTGCGCCCCCAGCCGCTCGTAGAGCCGGGAGTGCGTTCCCTCGCGGAAGAGATAGACGTCTTGATCTCCGAAACGAGACATGGGCTCTAGATAATAGTCGAGAGTTGACACCGTCGCTTCCGGGAGGGACACTGACTCCTCGGAGGAATCGAGTGAAAAGGACCGAGCGTCACCATCTGAAGCAAGACGAGCTCGTCGCGGGCATCGGACAGGCGACCCACTGGTTCGAAGCCCATCGGCAGAACGTCCTGAACGCCGTTCTCGTCGCCCTGGGAGCGGGACTCTTGCTCGGTGGCATCTATATCTACCGCACGCGCAAGGCCGAGGAAGGCCGCGGCCTGCTCGTCGAGGCCTTGAAACAGTTTCACGGCGAAGTTGGCACGGAAGGCGAGCCGACGCCGAACGTTCCCCGGTTCGCGACCGCGGAGGAGAAGTATCGCGCGGCGCTCGCCTCGCTGGAAAAGGTGGCGAACGACTTCGGGAGCTACGATGCCGGCCGGCAGGCGCGTTTCTACGTGGGGCTTTGCCAGGCGGAGCTCGACGACTACGAGGGCGCGGAGCGGTCGCTCCAGGAGCTTCGTTCCGGCGAGCGCGACCTCCTTTATTATCGTGGCTTCGAAGGCCCTCGCCTCGGTCGAGACGGATCGGGGTAACCATGCCGAGGCCGTCGCGATCTATCGGCCGCTGGTCGAAGACGCGCAGAACCCCCTTCCGAAGGACTACCTTCTCTTCGAGCTCGCGCGGGCCGAGGAAAGGGCTGGAAACCTCGAGCAGGCCCGCCTGATCTACGATCGCGTTCTCGCCGAGCACCCGGAATCGCAGCTTCGTGGGGACGCTCTCAATCGGAAAGAGCTCCTCGATCTCGAGAGCACCGCGTCGGGCGGCTGAGCCCGTCCCATGGCTGCCGACAGAAAACGCAGCGGCCTCTTCTGGTTCCTCCTGGTTTCGGCGGTCTTCCTCGCCTTCTGCGCCGGGTCCCTGTACCTCGTGGTACGCGGTTTCCGGGGCGCCGTCTCTTCCGTCTCGCGCGGCTCCGCCGTCGAGATCGATCTCGCGATCGCCTTTCCCGAGGAATCGCTTTTCGATCTCGGAGGACCGCTCTTCGGATACGAGACGCTGACCTTTCGCGATCTGCTGGGCGGAATCTCTCGAGCCAAGGAGGATGAACGAATCGAGAAGATTCTCCTGTACGTCCGGCCCACCGGCCTCGGTTGGGGCCATGCCGCCGAGCTCCGCGACCAGCTGCTCGATTTCAAGTCCGCGGGAAAAACCGTGATCGCGTTCGTCGAGTACGGCTCGAACCGGGACTACTTCCTCGCGTCGGCGGCGGACCGCATTTTCCTCCATCCCCGCACCCTTCTCGATCTGCGGGGGATACGGGCCGAAGCGATGTTCATCCGCGAAGCGCTCGCGAAGATCGGAGTCGAAGCCGAGTTCGAGCGCTTCGCGGCCTACAAGGACGCCCCGGACATGTTCGTTCGCGACGACATGAGCGCCGCGAGCCGGGAGGCGCTCGGGGCATTGGTGGATACCGTCCATGACTCTCTCGTCGCGGGGCTCGTCGAAAGCCGCGGAATGGAGAAGGGGCACGCGGCATCGATCATCGCGCGAGGTCCTTTCACCGCGAAGGAGGCGCTCGAGCTCGACCTGGTGGACGGGCTCCACTACCTGGATGAAGTCAAGAAGCAGATGGCGCCCGAAGGCAAGGATGAGGTCGCGACGGTGTCGGTCGTCGACTACCTCCGCGCGCAATCGAGGCCCGGCTTCGGTGCCAAAGCTCGCATCGCCGTGATCTACGGAATCGGCGCCATCGTCGGCGGCGAGAGCACCGAGGATGCGATGTTCGGCCGGGTGATGGGCTCGGATACCATCGCGGAAGCGTTCGAGAGCGCGAGGGAAGACGAGAGCATCGACGCGGTGGTCTTCCGCATCGACAGCCCCGGCGGAAGCGACGTCGCGTCGGACGTCATCTGGCGCGAAGCGTCCTTGACGCGGAAGAAGAAACCGGTCGTCGTCACGATGGCCGACGTCGCCGCGTCGGGCGGGTATTGGATCGCAACGGCGTCGGACGCGATCGTCGCCGAGCCCACCACGATCACCGGCTCGATCGGAATCTACGCGGGCAAGTTCAATCTTGATGGGTCTTTACGACAAGATCGGTGTTTCGGTCGAGGGGGTCGAAAGCTCGACGAACTCGGACTTCTTCAGCGGCAGCCGCAGCTTCACTCCCGAGGAGCGCGAGAAGCTTCGCGAGATTCTCGAGGCTGGCTACCGAGGCGTTCCTCGAGCGCGTCGCCGAGTCCCGAAAGAAGACCAGGGAGAGGTCCACACGATCGCGCAGGGAAGGGTGTGGTCCGGCCGCGACGCGAAGGAGATCGGGCTCGTCGACGAGCTCGGTGGCTTCAAGCGGGCGCTCGAGATCGCGAAGGAGAAGGCGGGCTTCGCCGCCGACGCGAAGGTGGAGCTCCGAATCTTTCCGGAGAAGAAGCCGCTGATTCAGTTTCTGCTGTCGAACCTGACCATGGGATCCAGGGCCAGGCTCTTCGACCCTCGGGAGCTCCTTTCGCGTTCGCCGATCCTGCGGCTCGCCGCGAGCGGCGCTCCGCTCGTTCTAATGCCGTTCCAACTCCAAATCCATTAGGTCAGCCTTTTCTTGAGCTCGTTCAAGAGCTGCAGTGCTTCCATCGGCGTCATACGATCGGGGTCGATGCGCTGGAGCTCGGAGACGACGCGGTCTTCGGCGTCCGCGAAGAGGGAGAGCTGTCGCGCGCCGGTCGAGCCCGAGCCGTCTCCCGCGAGGCGCGGCCTGCCCTCCACGTCGAACTCGTTCTTTTCCAGGTTGACCAGGATCTCCTGAGCGCGGCGGATGAGGCCGGGGGGAAGCCCGGCGAGCCGCGCTACGTGGATTCCGTAGCTTCGGTCGGAACCGCCCTCGAGGACCTTTCGGAGAAAGACGATGTCGTCGTGCCACTCTCGCGCGGAGACGTGACAGTTCACGACGCCCTCGAGCTCCGCCGCGAGATCGGTGAGCTCGTGGTAGTGCGTGGCGAAGATGGTCTTCGTCTTCAAGCGCGGCTCGGTCGCGATGTGCTCCGCCACCGACCAGGCGAGCGAGAGCCCGTCGTAGGTCGACGTGCCGCGGCCAATCTCGTCGAGGAGGATGAGGCTTCGCCGGCGTGGCGTGGTTCAGGATGTGCGCCGTCTCCTGCATCTCCACCATGAAGGTCGAGCGTCCGCGGTACAGATTGTCGGAAGCGCCCACGCGGGTGAAGATGCGATCGACCAGAGGAATCTTCGCCTCGGACGCCGGGACGAAAGAGCCGATGTGCGCCATCAGCACGATGAGCGCGGTCTGGCGCAGGTAGGTCGACTTCCCGCCCATGTTCGGCCCGGTGAGGATGACGAGGAATCGTCCCTCGTCGAGGAGAGGTCGTTCGCCACGAAGGGCTCGGCGCTCGTCGCCTCGATGACCGGGTGGCGCGCGTCCTTGAGCTCGAGGGCGAAGCCGTCGTGGAGCCGCGGCTTGGTGTAGTTCGAGGCCGCCGCCACCTCGGCGAGCGACAGGAGCACGTCGAGCTCGCGCCGATCGCCTGAGCGGTCTTGCGGATGCGCGGAGCCTCCGCGCGCACGCGGTCGTTGAGCGCGGAAAAGATCTCGCGCTCGAGCGTCTGAATGCGCTCCTCGGCGTTCAGGATCTTCTCCTCGTACTCCTTGAGCTCGGGCGTCACGTACCTCTCCGAGCCCACCAGCGTCTGCTTGCGGATGTAGTCCGCGGGAACGGCCCCGAGGTTCGACTTCGTGACCTCGATGTAATAGCCGAACACCTTGTTGAAGCGGACCTTGAGCGAGCCTATCCCCGTGCGCTGGCGCTCCCGGGTCTCGATCCGGGCGAGCGTCTCTCGCCCGTGGGAGCGGAGCGAGCGAATCTCGTCGAGCTCCGCCGAGACGCCTTCGCGGATAGCACCTCCGTCCTTCAAAGTCGCGGGCGGCTCCGAGACGAGAGTCGTCTCGATGTCGGAGCGCACGTCCTCGAGCGGATCGAGCTCGGCGCGCAGCGCGGAGAGAAGCCCGGCGCGCACGTCGGCGGTGAGGGCGCGGAGCGCGGGGACGCGGGAGAGCGAGCTCAGGAGGCCGACGAAGTCGCGCGGCCCCGCGGTCTCGAGGGTGATGCGGGAGAGGATCCGCTCGAGGTCGAGGACGGACTTGAGCTGCTCGCGCGCTTTCCCGCGCAGGATGGTCTCGAACGCGAGCTCCTCGACCGCGTCGAGACGCTCGCCGATCTCGTCGAGGCGCAGGAGCGGCCGCAGAAGCCAGCTTCGAAGCGTCCGCGCTCCCATCGAAGTCGCCGTTCGGTCGAGGACGGCGATGAGGCTTCCTTCGCGGCCGCCTTCGCTCTGCGATCGGAGGAGCTCGAGGTTGCGCTGGGTGACGGGATCGAGGACCAGCGTGTCCGCCTCTTCGAGGCTTCGAATGGTGGTGAAATGGTCGAGCTCTCCCTTCTGGGTCTCTTCGAGATACTGGAGAGCCGCGCCCGCGGCGGCGACCGCGAGCGGCTTCGTCTCGAGCCCGAAGCTCTCGAGCGAGAGCGTGCGGAAGTGCCGGAGAAGCGAGCTTCGAGCCGATTCCGGCTCGAAGCGCCAGGCTTCCCGTGGCGTCGCGACCGGTCGCTCGTCCGGACCGAGAGCCTCGAGGACCTGAGCCGGAAGCGGCTGGCCCTCGGGATGGAGGATCTCCCGCGGACGATAGGTCGAGACGGCCTCTCGCCAGGCGCTCCCATCGGTCCTCTCCTTCAATCGACAGCGCGACGAAGTCACCGGTCGAGAGGTCCGCGAGCGACGCCCCGATCGCGGTTTTCGAAGGCGCCACGGAGAGGAGGTAGCTCGGCTCTCTGGCTTCGAGATAGCCGTGGTGGAGATAGGTCGAGGGCGTGACGATGCGAACGAGGTCCCGGCGGACCACTCCTTTCGCGTGCTTCGCGTCTTCCATCTGGTCGCAGACCGCGACCTTGAATCCGCGGCGGATCAGGCGGCCGATGTAGGTGTCGGCCGCGTGATAGGGGACGCCGCACATGGGGATGGCGGCGCCGCCCGCGTCCTTCTGGCGCGAGGTGAGCGTGATCTCGAGGGCGCGCGCCGCGGCGAGCGCGTCGTCGAAGAACATCTCGTAGAAGTCGCCCATGCGGAAGAAGAGGATCGCGTCCGGCACCTGGCGCTTGATGTCGTGGTACTGACGCATGGCGGGCGTACTCGGTCTCGCCGCTTCCGCGCTCGGTCGTGGTCGACATGCCGTAAAACCGCGCGCATTGTACCGCGAAGGGCTTGCCGCGAGACGCGAGCCACCAATAAGATGCGGATTCGATGCGAGTTCTCGCCGTGGACACGACGGGTGCCCATGGAAGCGTCGGGATCGTCGCGGGCGAAGAGCTCCGAGGTCTCATCGGCTCACGCGAGACGAGCCCGAGACACGCCGAGAGTCTCCTTCCCGACCATTGACCACCTGCTGCGCCTTCATTCGCTTCGGCTCGAGGAGATCGACGGGTTCGCAGTGGCGGTCGGTCCCGGCTCGTTCACCGGGCCTGCGTATCGGCATCGCGGCCGTCGAAGGACTCTCTTTCGCCACGGGAAAACCCGCCGCCGGCGTCTCCGCGCTCGAAGCGACGGCCTTCCGCTTCCGCCACCTCGACGGGCTCATCGTTCCTCTCATCGAGGCCTATCGGGGCGAGGTTTACGGCGCCGCGTATCGCGCGCGGAACGGAGTCCTTCACCTCGAGGTCGAGCCCTCGTGCGCGACCGCCGCGGCGTTTCTCGCTTCGCTTCCAGAAGCTCCCTCGCTCGTCGCCGGAACCGGCGATTCTCCGCCATCGGGAGACGATCGTGCCCACGCCGGGGCCGCTTTCGTCGCCGATCCGTCGTTCTTCCTCGCGGAAGAGATCGCGCGCCTCGGACTGGCCAGGCTCGTGGCGGGCGGTGCGGCGTCTCTGGGCTCGCTCGCCCCGCTCTACGTTCGCCGCGCGGAGGCGGAGCTCGAAGAAGTGAGCGACGCGGCGGATACGAGCTCGTGCCCATGGATGCTCTCGCACCTCGACGAAGTCTCAGCCATCGAGCTCGAGAGCTACGAGAACCCCTGGGCGAGGACCGCCTTCGAGTCGCGAGCTCGGAAGAACCGAGTGAGCTTCACGCGCGTCGCCCTCACCCGCGACCCACCGGTGCGGGTCGCCGGATACTGCGTCGCCTGGATTCGTCTTCGAGCACGTTCACATCCAGAACCTCGCGGTCCATCCCGAGCATCGCCGCGCCGGTCTCGGGCGTCGCCTTCTCGAGCGCGCCCTCGAGGAAGGGACGCGCCCGGGGGGCGCGGGCCGCTCTGCTCGAGGTGAGGCGCTCGAACGCGGCCGCGCAGAGCCTCTATCGGGACGCTCGGATTCGTCGAAGCCGGGACGAGGCGGCAGTACTACTCGCAGCCTCGAGAGGATGCCCTTCTGTTTCGCAAAGGAGCTGGGCACAGCGGCCGTGGACCCATGACCCGCGTCGTGGCTTCGCTCTTGACGCTCCTGGCGCTCATTTTGGTCGGGTGTCTTCGACCGGCGCTTCCCGAGTTTCTCCAGGAGAACTGGAGCGGTCGTCGTCCTGGTGCTCGCGGTCCTTGCCTCGACGGCGCTCTATCGCCTCGTCCGCTCCGCGGGCGAACCGGCGAAGCGGTCCTCTTCGCCGTCTTTCCGCTCGCTCTCGCGGCGCTCTACCTGCAGCCGCAGCGTGTCGCGAGCGACGGCATCTTCTACTTCGCCCCGCTTCGCTCGCTTCGTCGTCGACTTCGATCTCGACTTCGAGAACGAGTACCGCGTCCTCGGGGCCGAGCCCGGCTACTTTCAGAGAACAGCGACGTCGAGGCTTCCCAACCACTACAGCATCGGTCCCGCTGATCCTGTGGCTTCCCGCCTATCTTCGTCGCGCACGCGCTCGGTCTGCTCGGGCTCTATCGACCCACCGGGTTCGGCTATCCGTACTTCACCGCCGTCGCGACGGCGACGGCCTTCGGGGGATTCGCCGGTGTGGTGTTCGTCTTTCGCCTCCTGCGCAGCTACTTCGATGAGAGCGCCGCGCTTCCGGCGACGCTTCTCGATGTGGCTCGCGACGTTCCACGTCTGGTACATGGTCTTCGAGCCTTCGATGTCCCACGCCTTCGCGATGGCGACGGTCTCGGGTCTGCTCCTCCTCGCCGCAGCGCGGGCTTCGCGGAGCGCGAGGCTTCTTCCTCGCGGGAGCCGTGGCAGGCCTCGTCGCGCTCGTGCGTTGGCAGAACGTCGTGTTCGTTCCCGCGGCTCTCGCGCTCGCTCTTTCGAAGCGCGAGAGGCCGACTCCGACGCGAGGTTCTCTTCTTCGCGTTCGGGGGCATCCTCGTCTTTTCACCGCAGCTTCTCTACTGGAAGCTCCTCTACGGAAGCTTTCTTCTGGTGCCGCAAGGAGGAGGCTATGTCGACCTCGCTTCGCCGCAAATCGAAGAAGTGCTCTTCTCGTCGCGTCACGGACTTCTGAGCTGGGCCCCCGTGCTTTGGCTCGCGCTCGCCGGGCTCCCGCGCCTCCTCCGGAAGGCCCCGGCGATCGCGGCGCCACTCGCGGTCGCGACGCTACTGGCGCTCTACGTGAATGCCTCCGTCGTCGACTGGTGGGCGGGCGCCTCGTTCGGCTCGAGACGGTTCGATGGCGCTCTCGCGTTCTTCGCGCTCGGGCTCGCCGCCGCGATCGAATGGCTCCTGCCTCGCCTCGAGCGGAGCCCCGCGGCGGTCGTCTCGCTTCTCCTGGCGCCGTTCGCACTCTGGAACTTCCTGATGATGGGCGCCTATTTCGGGGCCGCGATCCCGCCCGACGGACCTGCTTCTTTCCGGCAGGCAGCGGCGGATGGCTCGGAGCTTCTCTACCGGAGGACCGGATATCCGTTCTCGTGGCCCGCCGCGGTCCGGGACCTTTTGATCGAAGGGCGTCCGCTCTCCGTCTACGACCTCGCCGGCTCCGGCGTCGGTCTTCAACAACGTCGACATTCGAATGGGAGACACCGACGCTCTCTTCCTGGGCCGAGGGTGGTCGCTTCCCCGGCGAGGCCGCGAGCGGACGTTTCGAGAAGCAGCTCCGGAAGGCGCCGAAATCTACGTGAGCCTGAACGAGCCATCCCCGTACACCCTCCTCCTCGAAGGGCGGGTGGGTAATGAAGCGGACGTCATACTGAACGGAGCGAAGCTGGGACGAGTGCTCGCTCGGAGCGGAGGGACGAGGCAGCGCTGTCGATTTCGGCGCTCGACGTCCTGCCAGGGGATGAACCAGATCGTGCTCCGATCGGGTAGGACCGGCCTTGCCATTTCCCGAATCACCCTTACCCGACCGGGAGAGTTCTAGGCAGGGAAGAGGGGAAGAACGCAGAGACGCCAAGCGGACGCAAAGACGCAGAGGAAAATCCAAGAAGAGACTACTTCTTTGCGTCCTGATTTCCTTCGTGTCTTTGCGTTGAAAAGGATCTTCGAAAGCGCACGAAGCCTCTCTCGCTCCCCTCTCCCACCCGCTCGAAACGGTTTCGTTCGAGCACTCGGATCGACGGGTGATTGTCAGGCGCGGTCTCTGCCTCGATCACACGGACCTTCGATTGGCGGAGAGCCCAGTCGATGAGACCTCGCACCATCTCCGACGCGAGGCCGTGGCCTTGGTAGTCCGGCAGCAGCGAATAACCGATCTCGACCATCCCCGCCTCGTTCGGCGGTCCCTTGAATCCGACGCTCCCGCAGAGGACGGGTGCCGCTTCGGTAGAGATCGCATACCAACCGAGCCAGCCGAGCCATTCCGGATGTTCGCGATACAGGTCCAGAAAGAAAGACAAGGCATCGCGAATGCTCTCCGGCGGCCAGTCTGGAGGAACCTCCGCCTCCAGCAGCATCTCGAGCGGCGCCCGGCCCTCGATCTCTGCCTCGGCGATTTCGAGCGTTCCCGCGACCAGTCGCAGCCGGGAAGTCCGTGTTTCGATCACGTTCAGCTCCCGCCCCTCATGAACGCGACCGGCAATCGGACGGCGAGAGCGGAGAGAAGGTAATCTCGTAGGGACATGAAACGCTCAGACCCCGCGCAGCGTTCTCAACCGTCCGAGGATACCACGCGGTCTCCCGGAAAAAGGCGAGTCGGGTCGTTTGTCGTTGCGGTCGTTTCACTCGGAACCGTTGCGCTCTGCCTCCATACCGCTTTGGTGAAGCGGCCGCCGACCTATCGGGTCGTGACCGGCGCTATGCGGAACATCCTCGAAGGAGAGAACCCGTACGGGGCGCAGTTGGGCCTCGACTGGTTCAAGTACAGTCCGCTTGCGGGCCTTCTGACCGCTCCCTATGCCGTCTTGCCCGAGACGGTGGGCCTGTTCCTGTTTCTCCTTACGCAGTGCCTCCTCTTCTACTGGGCTTTCCACCGATGGAGCGCCGGTGCCGGCTACTCACTGCGGCACTCTCCCGCACTTCAGGGGGTCGCCGTGGCCTCTGTTGCGCTCGACCTCGCCGTCGCCATCCAGAACGCGCAGGTGAACCTGGTCATCTGGGCGCTCATGCTCCTCGGCGCGGCTCAGTACGCGGAATCGAAGCTCATCCGATCCGGTCTCGTGCTCTCGCTCGCGACCAATCTGAAGCTCTTTCCGTTCACGCTTGGCCTCTGCCTACTGACGGACTGCAAACGGCGCTTCTGGCTCTCGTTTCTAGGAGGGACGCTCCTCTGGTTTCTCCTCCCGGCGGCGCTGGTAGGTTTCGAGCGCGACGTCGAGCTTCATAGGGACTGGATTCGCCTCATGTCTCGCGACCAGGCGGAGGAAGTCTCGATGCTCGACATCGGGAGCTTCTTACAGATTCACTTCGGGATCGACGCCGCGGTTCGCGCTCCTCTCGCGCTCCTGGTGGGCGCCATCATCGGCCTCGCCTGCTGGATTCTGTTTCGTCGGGGCGAGCACCGACGCGTTCATCGCTTCGTCGTCCCTTTCACCGGTTTGTACGTGCTTTTGTTCTCCTACCTGAGTGAATCCCCGACCTCGATCCTCGCTACCGGAGGTATCTTCGTCATTGGGGCCTGGGCGGTTACGAAGCGTGACCGAACCGCCATCGCTTGGGCCGCCTGGGTCCTCGCTCTCATTCTCGTGCCGGCCTTCTACTCGGAGCTCGCGACCCCAAGTCTTCGCGCCTGGTCGAGGGCGATTCACCTCAAGACAATCGGCTATCTCTACGTCACAGCGGTTCTCGTCGTCCTGTTCGCCACATTCGAAAAGCATCCCGACCGACGGTCCGCTTAGCAATCGGGGGCTATACTTCGCGCAATGAAGCCGGGTGCTTCGGACCTGAGGACGTCCGCCTTCGAGAGGCTGCGGCTTTACCTTCAAGAGAGAGCGTCGCTCACCACGGAGGAAATTGCGTTTCTACGAGAGCTCTTCATCGCGCGGAGCTTGCGGAAGGCGGAGTTCTTGCAGCGGACGAGCGAGCCGGCGCGCTACGCGGTTTTCGTCGCCCGGGGTTGTCTCCGAAGCTACGTCATCGACGAGCAAGGCAAGGAGCACATCATCCAGTTCGCGCCCGAGGATTGGTGGCTCTCGGATGCCGACAGCCTGACGAGCGGCGCGTCCGCCACCTTCTTTATCGATGCCCTCGAGGACTCGGACGTGCTCCTGATCGATCCGCCGTCGCACCAGCGGATTCTCGAGCGAGTTCCCGCGTATGCGGCGGCGTTTCGCGTTGGTCTGCAGCGGCACGCGGCGGCAAAGGATCGGCGAATCGTGACGTCTCTCAGCGCATCGGCGGAGGAACGCTACCTGGACTTCGCTCTCAAGTATCCGTCCATCGTTCGTCGGGTGCCTCAGCGCATGCTGGCCTCGTATCTCGGAATCTCGCCCGAGACCTTGAGCCGGGTGCGGAAGAAGCTCTCGAGAAAGGGCCGAACGGGAACGCATCCGCTCCCGCCCTCCCGAGGCGCCTCGTAAGAAGGCACCGAAACTCATTTCAGCGCGAGCTCGACGGCGGCATCGGCCAGCAACTGCGCGGGATGGATGAAGTCGGGCTCGTCGCCGCGCGTCCCGAGGAGGACCGGGAGCTCGGTGCAGCCGAGGAGCACGCCGTCGACGTCGCCGTCGCGCACCGCCGCGACCGCCTCCCGGACGATTCGCCGCGCCTCATCGTCATCGCGGCCCTCCATCACCTCGAGAATTACTTTGTTGAGGCGCTCCTGCTGTGCGGATTCGAGCGTCTCGTAGGCGATCCCGATGCGGTCGAGGCGCTCGGTGTACAGGTTCGGCGATCCCATCGTCAGCACTCCCACCTTCTTCCATCCTCGACTCCGGATCTCATCGACCGAACGATCCACCATGCTCAGCACGGGCCGTCCCGCGGCCAGCTCGAGCTCACCCTGAAGGAGGTGAGGACCGTTCGCGGCAATCACGAGGAAGTCGACCATCGGACCTAGCCGGGCGGCGGCTTCGCGGAGTCCTGGATCGAGCCGGAGGGGAACCGCGGGCAGAACCCCGTCCTCTTCGAGGACGAACGGCGGGCGGCGGTGGTGGTAGACGATCATGGGGGGATAGCCGCTGTTCGCGTATTGCCGAATCCGTTTCTGGGCGGAGCGGTGCAAGCGCTCTTCGAAGTCGATGGTCGCCTGGGGTCCGATCCCGATGACCCCGATGGTCTTCATTCGGGCGCGGGGCGGGTCGTCGCCGAACGCCGTGCGAACGGGCGCCGGAAGAACGGTCAAGAGCGAGAGAACCAGGAAGACTGGGATTCTCGATGCAGCAGACGTGGAAAACATGCGGGTTGGTTTCATGGTGGCCTCCTGCCCGCAGTTTTTCTCGGGAAGGTCCCTACGAGCATTGATCTGCGTCAAGAAGATGATGCCGAGATGACGAGGGACAGTTGCCTCGTTCCGCCCCGCACGCTAATGATGGCAATCGATCCTCATGAATCGTCGCGGCCGCATGGTTCTCGCACTGAGCTCGGTCGTCGCCGCATCGGCCTGCGCGACGTCGCCGGACGTGCCCTACGCGGAGTTCGTCGTTCAGGTGGGTGCGGAAAGCTTTGTCGCTCGAGTCACGGACGCGGGAGAAATCGCTCGGTTCCGCGAGGCCATGGCCGGCGGACGCAGCGGGTTTCCCGCGGGACCGCTGCTTCGCGGGGACGGAGGTTTCAACGCTCCCTGGACCTGGCATCTGGATCCGGACGAGACCGAGCTGGTGGAGGCGGCCATCGAAGTGTGCGACGGCACCCCTTCCTACGTGGAGCTTCACCAGGACGACTTCCCGACGTACTGCCCCTGGGGCGCGCGGATCGTCCTCGAGCGCTGAACGAACGCACTCATGTCTCTAGAATCGGAGCTTCAGGAAAGGCTTCAGGCACTCCCCGAGGATCGCCGGGACACGACCGAGCACGCAGACCTTCTCAACGCGCTCGCGGGTGAGCTCCTCTTCACGGATCCCTCGCGCGCCGGAGATCTCCTGGCGCGGGCGGAGACGCTTTCTCATGCGCTTGGCCATCGCAAAGGCCTCGCCTACAGCGAGAACAATCGTGCCTTTCTGTATTACCAGATGGGCCGGCACGAGGAGGCGCTCCGGGCGTGCGGGATGGCGATGGAGTTCTTCCTGGAGTCGGGCGATCGACGGGGCCAGGCCGACGCGGCGAGCTGCCTCGGTCTCGTTTATTGGGGGCTCGGAGATTACGAAAAGGCGGTTCGGTACGGTCAGGAGAGTTTACGTCTCTACGAAGAGACGGAGAGCCACGAGGGCGCGGGATGGGCGCTCACCTCGCTCGGCGGCGTGTATCACGACACTGGCGACCACAGTCTCGCGCTCTCGCTCCACGAGCGGAGCCTCGCCCTCTTTCGCAAGATCTCCGATCGTTTGGGAGAGGGCCGCGCTCTTACGGGCATGGGCACGGTCTATCAGGCGCAGGGAAAGTACGAACTGGCTCTCGCGCAGCATCAGCGGAGCCTCGAGATTTACAAGACCATCGGGAACCGGCTCAGTGAGTCCCGCGCCCTGAACGACATCGGGGCTGTCTATCAAGCCACGGGCGACCTCGACAAAGCGCTCGAGCACCACCTCGAAGCCCTGCGGCTCCGGCAGGAGCTGGGCAATCGGCAGGCCGAGACCACGAGCCTCATCAATCTGGGAAGGCTTTTCAATCAAAAGGGGGATCCGGAAAGAGCGCTCTCGTACCTCCGCCCCGCGCTCTTGCTCTCGACCGAGGTGGGCGCGCGACCCAAAATGTTTCAGGCGCACGAGGCGCTCTCGCAGTCCTATGCGCTCTCCGGACAACACGCCTCCGCCCTCGAGCACCACCGCGAGTTTCATCGCATCAAGGAAGAGGTGGCGGGGGAGGAGAGCAGCACCCGGCTCAAGAACGCGGAGATTCGGCACGGCGTCGAGCGTGCCGAGAAGGAGGCGGAGATCGAGCGCTTGCGGAACGTTGAGCTGGCCGAGGCCCTCGAACGCCTCAAAGCGACGCAAGCCCAGCTCGTCCATGCGGCGAAAATGGCCTCGCTCGGGGACCTGGTCGCGGGGCTGGTCCACGAGATCGCAACGCCGGCCGGAGCGATCCAGGCGAGCGCGGACGTCTCGCGGCGGAGTCTTCAGAGGCTTCAATCCGACCTGGGAGAGCTCTCGCACGTACACGCGCGGACCATCCAGGCGATGGAGCTGAACCATCGCACCATCCTGAGCGCCGGCGCGCGGCTCGCGCGGTTGACCCAAAGCCTCAAGACCTACGCCCGCCTGGACGAGTCCGAGTTTCAGAGAGCGGACATCGAGGAAGGGATCGAGGCAGCGCTCGATCTGCTCTCCCCCAAGCTCGGGGACCGGATCGAAGCGGTGAGAGAGTTCGCCCGCGTGCCTCCCGTCGAATGCTACCCGAGCCAGTTGCACCAGGCGTTCATGACCATTCTGTTGAACGCGGTCGAGTCCATCGAAGGCCAGGGAATGGTCACCGTGAAGACCTGGTGCGAGAACGGCGATGTGGCGGTCAGAATCGCCGATACGGGCCGTGGGATTCCCGAAGGACGCCTCCCGCGCATCTTCGAGGTCGGGTTCAGCGAGAAAGAGTCCCGCATGCGGATGCGGGTCGGCCTCTCGAACGCCCACACCATCGTGCACAATCACGGGGGGTCGATTACGGTCGAAAGCGAGATCGGAAAAGGCACGGCTTTCACCATTCGTCTTCCGCGCTCGTATCCGGTCGCCTAGTGCCGTTCCAACTATTTCTTGCCAACCAAACCCTTGAGTGTGGACGAGACTGTGTGGGCCAACTCGACCGGTGATTTCGGCCGAACCAGTTGGAACGGCACTAGGCTCCGAAATTTCACAAGTTGTTGCGCCCCCGCGAATGGTGTGTTATTTTTCAAAAAAAGAGCGATGTTTTCCCCGCCATCGGCGAACCGGAACGTCAGAATGGAGGAGAACTTTGATGGAGACGAGCGCTACCGACGTCAAAGAAGTGCTGCTGCGGGAAAGTGAGGAGTTTCAGCAGCTTTCGAGAAAACATCAAGAGCTCGACGAGCGTCTAATCGCACTCACCACGAAGTATTTTCTGAGCGCCGAAGAGAAGGTCGAAGAAAGCACCCTGAAGAAGAAAAAGCTGGCGATCAAAGACCGGATGGCGCACATGATTCGCGCCCACTGACCGGTTCGGCGCCGTATCGAGCTCGGAAGCCTTCTTTCCCATGAAGTTCGCACCGCAAGGTTTCCGCTACGTCGGTGTGCTCCTCGTTCTCGTCGCGCTCTCGCTCCTGTTCCCGCCTCTCCGTTGGCTCGCCTGGTGCTTCGCCGCGGTCAGCCGCGTTCGTCCTGTTCTTCTTTCGCGACCCGAGAAGAGTCCCTCCCTCCGATCCGAGACTTCTCGTTTCCGCCGCCGACGGGAAAGTCGTCGACATCGGCCCTTCCGCTTCCGATCCGACGCGGGTCCAGATCGGCGTCTTTCTGTCCATCTTCGACGTTCACATCAACCGATCGCCGATTCCGGCCGTGGTCTCGAGGAATCCGCTATACTCCGGGGAGATTCTTCGCAGCCTACAGGAAGGAGGCGGCGACGCAGAACGAGCGGAACGAGATCGAGCTCGAAGACGGCGATTTCCGGGTGACGGTGCGGCAAATCGCCGGCGTCGTGGCACGGCGCATCGTTTGCGCCGTCGGCGAGAACGACAAGCTCGAGCGAGGCCAGAGGATCGGTCTCATCCAGTTCGGCTCCCGGACCGAGGTGGTCGTGCCGTCGGACGTCGAGGTCCTGGTCCGGATCGGCGATCGCGTCAAGGGCGGCGAGACCGCTATCGCGCGGCGGCCATGACCACGTCCCCCGCGGCGACTCCCGAACGAGCCCGCGGGCGCGGCGGCGGGGTATCTACCTGATTCCGAGCTCCTTCACCGTCGCGAACATCTTCTGCGGATTTCACGCCATCATCAGCAGCATCCAGGGGGAGCTCGGTTTCGCGGGTGCGCTCATCGGCATCGCGATTCTTCTCGATACCCTCGACGGGCGCGTCGCCCGCTTCGCGAACGCGAGCAGCGACTTCGGAAAAGAGTTCGACTCGCTCGCGGACCAGGTGTCGTTCGGAGTCGCGCCCATGGTTCTCGCGTACACCTGGGGCCTCCATCTCTGGCCGCGGCTCGGATGGCTCATGGGTTTCCTCTTCGTGATCTGCGGCGCGATGCGGCTCGCGCGTTTCAACATCCAGCAATCTTCGACCGACAAGCGGTTCTTCGTCGGCCTTCCCATTCCCGCCGCGGCGGGAATGATCGCGGCGCTGATTTACCGTTTTCCCGATCCTGTCGATTCCCGGGCGGAGGCCGTCCCGTTCCTCGGCCTGGTGCTGGTTTCTGTCGTTCCTCATGGTCAGCAAGATCCGTTACTACAGTTTCAAGGATCTCGATCTTGAGGCGCCGCCAGCCGCCCCTGGTGATCTTGTTCTTCGCACTGGTGATCGTCGCCGTCTTTACCCATCCGCAGGTCATGCTGCTGGTGATGGCCAGCACCTACGTCGTTCACGGCCTCGTGCTGAAGCTCTGGTCGCTCTTCTCCCGGAAAGGGGCTCCCGCTCCCGCGGAGGTCGCTGCGAAGGCCCCCGATATCCACGAGACATGAGGGGCTACCGGGTCGGCATCGTCGGTCCGCGAAGTCCCTTCGGGCAGCGGGTGCGCAAGCTCCTGAGCGAGGGCGCCCTTCCGGTCATCGAGCTGAAGCTCTTCGACAGCGGGCGCGATGAAGGGATTGCGCCTCACGCAGTTCGGCGACGACGTCGTCGTGACCCAGCCCATCGACCCGGATCTCTTTCCACAGCTCGACGCGCTTCTGGTGGGTGCGGACGACAGCGATCTGCTGAACCGCATTTCTGCTCGAGGCGGGAGAAGCGGGACTTCTCACGCTGGTGGAAGGAGCGATCGGTCTCGGCGCTCCCGTGATCGCGCCCGGCTACCTTGAAGGGGTTCCGGCGAGCGGTAACCGCCTCGGCATCGTTCCGCGGGTCGAGTCCTATCTCCTCGGCACGATTCTCGCGGCGATCGGTAAGGAGCACGGAATCGAGCGCGCGGTGGCGACGGTACTGGTTCCGGCGCAGGCGCTCGGTGATCCGGGGGCGGCGGAGCTTCACCAGCAGGTCCTCCATATTCTGAACTTCAAGGCGCCCCCGACGGACGTGCTCCGGGAACAGCTCGCGTTCAACGTGAGACAGGTCGGGTCCTCGGAAGCGGGTCTCGCTCGCGCCGACTCCGTCGCCTGGGAAGCAGAGCGCGTCGCCGGCATCGAGGGAGCGCTCACGGTGAGCCTGGTTCAAGTGCCGGTCTTCCATGGAAACAGCGCTTCGCTCTGGGTCGAGACGAAGGATCGCGCCGACGCGCGGAGCATCCGCGCGCTCTTCCGCTCGAAGCCCTTCGAGAGGTCCGAAGGCCGCGAAAGGCGCGAAGGTGCCGTCACCGGTGAGCGCGGCGGGCTCGGATGCGATACAGATTGGTCCGATCCGCGCGAGCGTGGGCACATCGCCTCCGGGCTTCTGGCTCTGGGCGGTCGCCGATAGCACCGCCTACGATCCCGGCGCCACGGCGATCGAGATCGCGCGCGCGGTTCTCCGTTAGCGGCCTCTTTGCGTCTTGATTGGGTCTTGGCGCCTTCGCGATTTTTTCCCCGCTATCCGTTCACCGGCAGCTCGATGACCACCTCGGTCCCTTCGCCGGGCTCGCTTTCCAGGCGAATCGTGCCTCCGTGGTCCTCGATGACCTTCCGAGCGATGGCGAGTCCGAGGCCGGTCCCCGCGGCCCGGGTCGAGAAGTACGGCTCGAAAACCCGGGCCTTCACGTCGGGGTCGATGCCGACGCCGTTGTCGCGGACGGTGATGGCGACGAATCGTTCCTTGCCGCGAGCGACCTCCTTCGCCTTGACCTCGATGGCGCCGCCCCCGTTGAGATAGTCCAGTGCGTGGAGCGCGTTCTCGAGGAGGTTCACGAGCGTGCGCTTGAGGAGACGGCGATCGACCGCAATCTCGGGAATCACGGGCTCGGCCTCGACCGAAACGCGCACCCCGGACGGAGCCGAGTGTCGGTAGGGCGCGACGGTGTCCCGCACCAGGGAAGCGATGTCTGTCTTTTCGCGCGCGAGCGGCCCCGGCGATGCGAAGGTCGAGAACTCCATCGAAATCTGCCGAAGCGTCTTCACCTGCTGCAGAATCGTGTCCGAGCATTCCTTCAGCACCGCTTCGAAGTCGACGTCCGGATCGCCGTAGACCCGGAGCAGGTGCTCCGTCGACAACTGGATGGGTGTGAGCGGATTCTTCACCTCGTGCGCGACCTGTCTCGCCATCTCGGCCCAGGCCTCGAGCTTTTTCGACTTCTCGAGGTCGTCGCGCTGCTGCTTGAGGTCCTCGGTCATCTGGTTGAAGCTCGAGAAGAGGGCGCCGATCTCGTCCGTCGCCTTCGTCTCGAGGCTGACGTCGAGGCTTCCCTCGGCGACGGCGTGCGTCGCTTCGGTGAGCTCCCGGATGGGACCGGCGATGTTCCGGGCGAGGAAATAGGCGAGGGCCGCCGCGGCGACGGAGAAGAGCACCGCGGCGAGGAGCAGCGTCTGGTTGAGCGACGCGACCCGTCGATCGATTCTCGATCTCCTGGCTCGCGAGGGGAATGGACAGGATTCCCGGCTCGGTCCAGGGCTCGAGCACGATGGGAACGGAAATCACCTGGTACTGAAAGGCGCCCACCGACTCCTGGTGGAGCGAGTGGGATCGCCGTTCGACCACGATGTCCCGCTGGGCGGCCGGCGCCGCGCGGCTTCCGAGGAGTCCGCTCGCGACCAGCTCCGGCTTGCTCGTCGCGAGGAGCTCTCCCCCGATGTAGAGATCGACGTCGACCCCGACGAGTCCCGAGACCCGCTCGAGAACGGAGTCGGTGAGGGGCGCCATTCCGAGGGCGCTCGTGGGCCGGGACATGTGCATCTCCCGGACCAGCTGCACCGGCTACGAGAGCGCGATCCACCGCCTCCCGTTCCACGTCCCGCTGCAGATCCCGGATCAGGATGCCGCGAATCACGAAACGCGAGCGAGACGATGGAAGAAGCGCCAGGAGGACGAAGGCGAAGTACAGCTTTCGAGAAAAGCGGGACGCCAGGCCCGGAGACGAGGTCGCGCCGCTCGATTCCAACCGAGTGCCCCCAACGCGGAGAGGAGGAGCGCCGCGCCGAGGGCCGAACGCCGGCCGCCATCGCGGCGAAGAGGATCCATCGCGTGAGCTCCGCCGCGTAGTCGAGAGGGAGCTTCTTCGGATAGGAGATGGCGTAGACGTATTCCGCATCCGAGACGAGGTAGGTGCGGTGAATCTGGTCCTCGTGCGCGTGCTCCCACCAGAGCGGGGAGACGGCGGCTCGGGCCAGAGCGTCGTCACCCGGGTCGAGCGTCCCGCCGACGGACTGAAAAACCGCTCGTCCGTCCTTCGTCATGACGAAGAGCTCGAGCTCGCGATGCGGGTACCGCAGGGGTGTCTCCGCAGCCGCAGCGCGGAAGAGCTGGAGGTAGGGGTCGGAGGTGCTGATGAAAGGAAGATTTCGCCAGTCGGCCGCGACCCCCAGGCGCACCTCCCAGAGCTCGAGGTCCGGACCGAGAAAGCTGCGGCGCGCGGCGCCGAACGGAGGAAGAGAAGGGCTGTCCGGAAAACGGCGTTCCTCGGGAACCCACTCCTGCGGGGCGGTACTTCCGTCGTCTCCTTCGAAGGGGCGAGCCGGGAAAGTTGAGCGAGAATCGCGAGACGACCCGCCGGAGGGGATCGAGAACCTCGATCGACGAGCTGAGCGAAGTGACCGACAAATCGGTGGCGACCCAGATCGCGAAAGCGAGATCCTCGCGGCCGAGGTCGCCGAGCGCCGCCCTCCGCGTACATCCGGTCGACGTCCCGGCGGCTTCGAGGAGGGTCGACCAACGTGTGCTCGTGTGCTGCAGCACTGCCGGAGCGACCGTGCTCTCGACGAAATTCCGGATGGATATCCTCTCGAACCAGGCGACCCCCGGATAGAAAGCCGCGACGGACAGGAAGAGGAGCGCGAGCGACATCCTCCGGCCCATCGGGCGCGAGCCGAGCAAACGGAGCGCCGCGAAAGGGAGGGCCGCGAGGAGAACCATGTCTCCGTGTCCACGGCTCGCGAGCGCCCCGAAAGCAAGCCCCGAGGAAGAGAAGGTCCCAGATCGCTCGCGGGGTACGGCCTCGCGGGTGCAGAAGGCGATATCCCACGAGCGATGCCGCGAAGAAGAGCGCGATGAGACCGAGCTGCACCGTCGGATCGCGGAACGTCGACGCGCGCGAGCGAGACCTCGGAGAGATCGAGGCTCGAGTTGAGCCATGCGTCGAGCACCACGGCCTCGACGCCGATGAAGGTCGTGAGCGCGAGTGCCGGGCCCAAGGAGCCGGCCCGCCAATCGGATCGCGTCAGGAGCCAGGCGCAGACGAGAAGAGAAGCCGTCGTGGCGAGAAACTCCGCAGGGGACCGGGCGAGACCGAAAAAGAGGGAAGACGCATAGTGTGCCGGGTTGTCGAGGTCGAGGCCGAATCCGAGCGGAATGCCGGAAGCGCGGAGAACGAATCGAAAAGAGACGATCGCGGCGAGGAGGAGAAGGACGCGCGGTCGTTTCGCCGCGAAAGCGATGAGAGCCGCTCCGGCCGCCGCCACCAGAGCGAACGCCGCGGCGATGAGAAGGCGCCGCTGCCGTTCGAGCCGCTCACTTTCCGAGGCCTCGGCTTCGAGAGAGGCGATTCCGAGGAGCTCGTCACCGGACGAGCGCAGACCAAAGAAGAGGCGCGCGCTTTCCTCGGGCCCCACCCAATACGGATCGCCCTCGCTCTCGAAGACAGCGCCCTGCGCCGCGCGCTCGTCGTCGGACGATAAAGAAGTGAGTCTCGAGCTTTCGACCGGCCCAGGTGGAGAGGGCGTCGTAGTCCCGCAGATACCGGTTCTCGAGTCTGCGGTCGGCGGCGAGAGGAACCTCGACCGATACGAAACCTTCGCCCTGCGCGAGGGGCTGGACGGCGACGAGGGACGTTTCCGCCGCGCGCCGGAGCACCGTCAGCTCTCTCCGGAGGACGCCGCCCTGGCTCGCGAGAAGCCGGTCGAGCGAACGATTTTCTCCCGCCCAGGCAAGGGGACGGAGTGAAGCATCGAAGATCGAGATCCCGGGCCCGCCATTCGGGTGCGCCCGGGGAAGAACCCTCGCTTCGAGGACCTCGAACGCCCGTGAGACGTGAGCTCGGCTTCGTGGTCCATCGCCTGACCGATGCGAGCCATCGCGGGCGACCTCCTCCGCCGCGGCGCTCGCGGCGTCGGTGAGGTCGCGGAATCGCTCTCTGGCGTCGATGAGGCGCGTTCCCGCGCTTCGCGAACGCTCGCGTCGTGAACCGAAGCGTTCGAGCGCAACCGGCTGCCTTCGTCACCGAGCGCGCGAATTCCCAGGGATCCACAAGCGCCGAGGTGAAGAAGGAGAATCGCCCACGGTTTTGGAGCCGTAGATACGAAGAAGTAGAGGAAGCTTACGAGGGCGACAATGAACAGCAGCCAGACGGCGCGCGGCCCGAGAAATCCGAACTCGAGGGAAAGATCGTAGAGCGCGGCGGCGTAAAGCGCGCCGGCGACGACTGCGAGAAGGACGGATTGTCGCGAAGCCACGATCGGCTCAGGCGTCGCGCCCGGCTAGCGGCAGCCGCTCAGCGGTTCTGCGCGCGAATCTCAGAAACGCGCCAGTCGTCACCTCCGGGGCCTTTGGACCGGTCCAACCGGAATCGAAGCTCTTCGGTGACGACGTCGTCCGCTTCGGGCCCAACGTAATTCCATTTCGCGCGAAACGCGGCGTTGTCGCCGCGAGAGACTTCCACCTGCCCGGGATCGTATGTGAACGAGTCGGTCTTGCGCTCCCGGAAGAGCTTCGCGAGCATGAACTTCACCTGGCTTTTCCCGTAGTATCCCGCTTCTTCGCCGTGGGCCTTGAGAGAGAGGTAGATCTTTTTCTCGGAAAGGCACTGGTCGAGCTCATCCGCGTCGCCGGACTCGAAAGCGCGCTCGACCCGGTCGATCGTCGATGACAGCGGAGCGAGATCCGCTTCCTCTCGACCGCCTCCGCGACGGTTCTCCTCGTTCTTGACGCCGATGAGGCGCTGGACCGTCGGAGACTGCGATTGCCCGAAAGCGAGGCTCGACAACGACAGACCCGCCAGAAGGATAGAGGGTATTCGCCCTTTCATTTCAAACCCCATGGTAACGTTGCCGAAACGACAGTGTCAAAACGGAAACCTGAACTGCAGCATCCGTTCCAACCTGCAATCGTCGAAAAGACAATGGGATAGGAGGACTTGCCTTCCTATTTCCAGGACACACTGTCCTCGGCCGACGAAGGTCGCTTCGGGCGTGGCTTCCTCTTCTCGTCCTCCTCCGTCTCCTCGGTCGCCTCGGTCTCTCCTTCCTCTTCTTCGACTCCCGCTCGATGCGAAAGTAAGAGCACCTCTCCGGTTCGGATAGAGAGCGCTATCCGGTGCGAGGCGAACCAATCGGTTCCGGGCGCGGGTGCGGCGGGAAGGAACGTGGGCGGTGAGCCCAGGTCTCCCGGCGCTTCGTAGACCTTCGTGACCTCGCTTTTTTCGGGATCCACTTCGACGACGGCGCCATCGTAAGTAGCGACGACCAATCGGCGGCCGAAGCGCACCGGTCCGCTCGCGGGCCTCCCGGGGAGGCTGACGCGATGCGCGTTCCGCACCGCCCCGAACGTTGTAGGCGTACAGATCATTGCCGTAGCTCGTCACGTAAACGGATGCGCTCCTCGACGAGCGCCGCGAAGCGAATGGAGGCCCCGGTCGGCCAACGAAACCGAACGTCACCGTCCTCGAGCGAGAGGCAGTAGAACTCGCCCGCGTCGTTCCCGATGTAGAGCCGGTCGGAAGCGAAGACCGCCGGAGCATGAAAACCGCTCCGGCCGCGGAAATGCCACACCTCTCCGCCATTTCCCGCCTCAAGGGCGGTGAGCGTTCGCTCCGAGCCGGAGGCGAAAAGCGTGTTTCCCGTCGCCGCGAGCGCGAGCGGCCGTTCCCCCAAAGGCGCCCGGAATCGTTCCGCTCCCGTTTCCATATCGATCGCGACGACCTCTCCTTGCGCGGTTCCGAGATAGATGAAGGGAGGAGCCACGAGCGGGGCGAGCGCAAGCTCGAACGGAAGGCTCGTCTCGCGCCGGATTTCGCCGGTCCCGGCATCCACGACGAAAAGACGCCCCGAAGCGGAGGACAGCAGGATCTCGAAGGGATCCGTGCGATGAAGGACCGGCTCGAAGAGGGCTTCCCCGGGTAGCCCGAGCTTCCATCGGAACTCTCCCGAAAGAGCGTCGTGTCCCGAGAACGGCGCCGGACATCGTCACGATGACGAGGCGGTCGCCGTGCAGGAACACCTTTGGCTGGTCGGAGGGGGCGAAGCTCAGCCGCACGACTTCTCCCACCGGAAGGATCCCTTCCGGGGGCCGAGGCGCTTTCGGTTTCGGATCGGGCTTCGGCTCCGCCTCCTCTTCGACGTCGGGGGGCGGGGACGGTGGCACCTGGGCCCGAAGAGTGGACCCCAGGCAAAAAACGAGGCTCACGGCGCCTACACTACATATAGAGCTACGGCGCAAAATAGCCTCCAAGTGTTGTTGTTTTCGCTTCCGACGAAGACTATAATGCGGCCCTCGGCGGGCGCAAATTCTCTCGAGGTGTCATGGCTCACGATACCATCCTCATTCTCGATTTCGGCTCTCAGTACACGCAACTCATCGCGCGCCGGCTGCGCGAGCTCTCCGTTTACTGCGAGATTCTGCCGTACTCCGTTCCCGCGCGGGAGCTCGCGCGCCCGGGTGTCCGCGGGGTCATCCTTTCCGGCGGTCCGGACAGCGTCTATGAGGCCGGCGCACCTCATTGCGACGAGGGAGTCTTCCGTCTGGGCGTTCCCGACACTCGGTGTCTGCTACGGGATGCAGCTCATGGCGAAGACCCTGGGGAGCGAGGTGCGATCCGCCGGTCATCGGGAGTACGGACAAGCCCTCGTGCACTGCGTGAACGGAAGCCTGCTGTTCCGCGGAGTCGGAAAGGATCTCAAAGTCTGGGCTTCCCATGGGGACCGCATCGAGAGCGCGCCGAGCGGCTTTCACGTCACCGCGACCACGGACGACTCGCCCGTCGCGGCCTTCGAAGACGCCTCCCGCGGACTCTACGGGGTTCAATTCCATCCCGAGGTCGCCCATACGGAGCGGGGTGTCGATATCCTCAAGAACTTCGCCTTCTCCATCTGCGGGGTTCGCGGCGACTGGAACATGGAGTCGTACGCCCGAGAGGCGGTCGCCACGATCCGCGATCGCGTTTCCGAGCGCGAGCGTCGTCTGCGCCCTTTCCGGTGGCGTCGACTCATCCGTGGCCGCGATGCTGGTGCATCAGGCCGTGGGCTCGCAGCTCACCTGCGTTTTCGTCGACAACGGACTCCTCCGGAAGAACGAGGCCGCGCAGGTGATGGACCGCTTCGCGCGCAAGCTCGAGCTCAAGGTGGTGCTGGTCGACGCCTCCGAGCGTTTTCTCCGGAAGCTCAAGGGCGTCGCGGATCCCGAGCGCAAGCGCAAGATCATCGGACGCGAGTTCATCTCCATCTTCACCGAAGAGGCGCAGAGGATCCCGAAAGCGAGGTTCCTGGCGCAGGGGACGCTCTACCCGGACGTCATCGAGAGCGTATCGGTCCGCGGCCCCTCTCAGGTCATCAAGAGCCATCACAACGTGGGCGGCCTCCCGAAGCGGCTCAAGCTCGAGCTCGTCGAGCCTCTTCGCGAGCTCTTCAAGGACGAAGTGCGCGCGCTCGGTCTCGAGCTCGGCCTCGACGAGGAGCTTCTCTATCGCCAGCCCTTTCCCGGGCCCGGCCTCGCCATCCGCGTTCTGGGGGCGGTCACCCGCGAGCGGCTCGACTTGCTTCGGGCCGCGGACGACATCCTGGTCTCCGAGATCAAGACCGCGGGCCTCTATCGCAAGCTCTGGCAGGCGTTCGCCGTGCTCCTTGCCGATCAAGAGCGTCGGCGTCATGGGTGACGCGCGGACCTACGAGCAGGTTCTCGCCGTGCGCGCGGTCGAAAGCCGCGACGGGATGACGGCCGACTGGGCCCGGCTCCCGCACGATCTCCTCGGACGCATCGGGAGCCGCATCGTCGCCGAGGTGCGGGGAATCAATCGCGTGGTCTACGATATCTCCTCGAAACCGCCCTCGACCATCGAGTGGGAATGACCAGACCGTTCGTCCATCTCCACAACCACAGCGATTTCTCCCTCCTCGACGGCGCGAGCCGGGTGGACGACATCGTGGAGCTCGCGGCGCGCCACAAGATGCCCGCGGTCGCCCTCACCGACCACGGCAACATGTTCGGCGCGGTCAGTTTCTTCAAGGCGGCGAAACGCGAAGGGGTGAAGCCGATCCTCGGGTGCGAGATCTACGTCGCGCCAAAGAGCCGCTTCGACAAATCGGTGAACGGCAGCGTCTCCGACACCAATAACCACCTGGTGCTCCTCGCGGAGACCAACGAAGGCTACAAGAACCTGGTGAAGCTCGTGACCGCGGGCTACCTCGAGGGGTTCTACTACAAGCCGCGAATCGACAAGGAGCTCCTCGCGAAGCACGCGAAGGGGCTCATCGGCCTCTCCGCGTGCCTGAAGGGAGAAGTGCCCCAAGCGGCGCTCCGGGGTGACCAGACGGCGGCGCTCCGCGCCGCGGGCGTCTATCGAGACATCCTCGGGCCGAACAACTTCTTTCTCGAGATTCAGGACCACGGCCTCGGTCTCGCCGACGAGAAGACGGTCAACGAAAGCCTGTTCGCCCTCGCGAAGAAAGAGGGTCTGGGCACGGTCGCGACCAACGACTGCCATTACATCTCGAAGGACGACGCCGAAGCGCACGACATCCTGCTCTGCATCGGGACGGGAAAGAAGGCGCAGGACCAGAACCGGATGAGGTATCCGGGGGACCAGTTCTACTTCAAATCCTCGGAGGAGATGTCGGCGCTCTTCCAGGGATACCAGGAAGCCTACGACAATACCCTCGCGATCGCCGAGCGAATCGAGGTGGACCTCGAGCGCGACGGATTTCAGCTCCCGCGCTTTCACGTGCCCGAGGGGGAGACGGCCGACAGCTACTTCGAAAAAGTCGCCTGGGAAGGGTTCCGCGAGAGGTGGGCCCGCCACGGCGCCGCCGTCGAGGCGCAGGGCCGCTTCGACGTCTCGGACTACGAATCCCGCTTGAAGCGGGAGATCGCGATGATCCAGACGATGGGCTTTCCCAGCTACTTTCTCATCGTCTGGGACTTCATTCGCTTCGCGAAGGAGAAGTGGGATCCCCGTCGGCCCGGGACGGGGCTCGGCGGCGGGAAGCCTCGTCGCCTATGCGCTTCGCATCACCGACATCGACCCGCTCGAGCACGACCTCATCTTCGAGCGCTTCTTGAACCCGGAGAGAGTGTCGATGCCCGACATCGACATCGACTTCTGCGAGGCGCGTCGTTCCGAGGTCATCGACTACGTCACCGCGAAGTACGGCCGGGACAACGTGGCGCAGATCATCACCTTCGGGACCATGAAGGCGCGGGCGGTCATCCGCGACGTGGGACGCGTGCTCGACATTCCCTACGCCGATGTCGATCGGATCGCGAAGCTCATCCCCGCGACCCTCGACGCCACTCTCGAGAAGTCCTTGATGGAAGTGCCCCAGCTCGTGGAAGCGATGGAGGCCGACCCGAGGGTGAAGCAGCTGGTCGACACCGCGAAGAGGCTCGAGGGCGTGAGCCGGCATGCTTCCACGCACGCGGCGGGGGTCGTGATCGCGCCCGAGCCCCTGACCGAGTTTCTCCCGCTCTACCGGGGGAGCAAGGGAGAAATCACCACTCAGTTCGACATGAGGAACTGTGAGGACATCGGTCTCCTCAAAATGGATTTCCTCGGTCTTCGCACTCTGACTCTCATCGACAATTGCCTCAAGAGAATCGAGCGCGACCTGGGTGTGAAGATCGATCTCGAAACGCTGCCCGCGGGCGACAAGAAGACCTACGAGCTCTTCTCGCGCGGAGACACGTTCGGCGTGTTCCAGTTCGAGAGCGAGGGGATGCGCGACATCCTCAAGAGATTCAAGCCGGAGAAGCTCTCCGACCTGACCGCTCTCAACGCGCTCTACCGGCCCGGCCCCATCCGCAGCGGAATGATCGACGACTTCATCGACCGCAAGTGGGGAAAAGTCGCCGTGCGCTACGAGCTCCCGCTCCTGAAGCCGATCCTCGAGGACACGCTCGGGGTCATCGTCTACCAGGAACAGGTGATGCAGATCGCCTCCGCGCTCGCCGGCTTCACGCTGGGAGAAGCGGACATCCTCCGGCGGGCCATGGGAAAGAAGAAAGCGGAGGTGATGCAGGCCCAGAGGGAGAAGTTCATCCAGGGTGCGGGAGCGACGCGAATCCCCGAGAAGAAGGCCGCCAAGATCTTCGACCTCATGGAGCACTTCGCGGGCTACGGTTTCAATCGCTCTCACTCCGCCGCCTACGCGCTCGTCGCCTACCAGACCGGTTACTTGAAGGCGAACTATCCGGTCTATTTCATGGCGGCGCTCCTGACGTCGGAGAGGACCAACACCGATAAGGTCGTCCAGTACCTGAACGCGTCCCGCGACATGGGGATCGATGTCCTCCCGCCCGACATCAACGAGAGCGAGCTCGACTTCTCGGTGGTCAAGGACAAGATCCGTTTCGGCCTCGCCGCGGTCAAGAACGTGGGCGAATCCGCGATCGAGTCCATTCTCCTGGCGCGAGCGAAGCTCTCGTCGTTCCGGGCCCTCTCCGACCTCACCGAAGAGGTGGACCTCCGGCTCGTGAACAAGCGGGTACTGGAGAGCCTGGTGAAGTCCGGGAGCTTCGATTCCTTCGGCGTTCGCCGCTCCCAACTCGCGGCGGTGATCGATCGGGCCCTCGACGGGGGCCAGCAAGTGCAACGGGAGCGAGAGAGCGGTCAGGGGAGCCTCCTCGGGCTTTTCGGCGATACCACGGTCCTGCGCCGAAACCCGGAGCTCGAGCGTTATCCAGACCTTCCCGAATGGAGCCAGGCGGAAATGCTGGCCGAGGAAAAAGCTACTCTGGGCTTCTTCCTGAGCGGACATCCGCTCGACGCGTATAAAGACCTCATGGGCGCTTACACCACCTGCGACACCCGCACTCTTCTCGAAATAGGCCAGGCGCCGGCAGGAGAGGTGAAGGAGGTCGCGATCGCGGGGCTCATCGGAGGGATTCGAACGCTTCGAACGCGCAAGGGTGATGCGATGGCGGTATTTCGCCTCGAAGACCCGCACGGGGGAGCCGAGGTGGTGGTTTTTCCGGACCTTTACCGCGAGGCATTCGGCATGCTCTCGAACGACGTCGCGGTCCTCGTCAAGGGGAAACCCGAGCCCGGAGAAGACTCGGGGAAGGTTCTCGGCGAGCAAGATTCTCCTCCTCGACGAGGTGCGCCAGCGCGACGCGAGCTCGATCGTGATCCGCATTCCTCTCGACCAGTTCTTCGAAGACTCGCTCCCGCACTTGCGCGAGCTCCTGGAGCAGCACCGGGGCACGTGCCCGCTGAAGTTCGAGCTGACGCGGGAAAGCTACCGGGTCGTGATCCGCCCTCACCCGTTCCTCAGAGTGGAGCCCTCGCCGGAGCTGGTGACGAGCCTGGAAGCCATATGCGGCGAAGGCACCGTCGCTCTCAACAGGTAGCGTAGGGAAGAGAAGAGGAACGCAGAGGCGCAGAGGCGCAGGGACGCAGAGGAAGGGACAAACCGGAAAAACAAAGTCTGTCCGCTAACTTCCCGCGTTCTTCTTCTCCTCCCTGCCTTGAGCCTCGATTCTGCTAAACTGGCCCGTATGCCGATAGAAACCCTGGAGTTCGAGGCGCCTCTGCTTTCTTTGCAGCGGGAAATCGAAGCTCTCACCGGCTATCCCGCGGACGCCCAGAAGGAGCGTGAGATCGCGCGCCTGCAGCAGAAGCTCGACGACATGAGGCGGGATATCTACGCGCGATTGACGCCGTGGCAGAAAGTGCTCGTCGCGCGGCATCCGCAGCGTCCGTACACTCTCGATTTCATCGAGCACCTGTTCAATGACTTCCTCGAGATCAAAGGCGACCGCCGTTTCGGCGAGGACCCGGCGATCGTGACCGGGATGGCGTGGTTTCACGAGCGGCCGGTGGTGGTCGTCGGACACCAGAAGGGGCGGGATACCAAGCAGAAGATCCACCGCAATTTCGGAATGCCGCGGCCGGAAGGTTATCGGAAGGCCCTCCGCGCGATGGAGCTCGCCGACAAGTTCGACCGTCCCGATCTTCTGCTTCGTCGACACGCCGGGGGCGTATCCGGGTATCGACGCCGAGGAGCGCGGTCAGGCGGAAGCGATCGCCGTCAACATCCGCGAAATGGCGCGGCTGCGCGTCCCGGTCGTCGTGACCATCGCCGGCGAGGGCGGAAGCGGAGGAGCCCTCGCGATCGCGGTCGGCGACGAGATCTTGATGCTCGAGCACGCCATCTATTCGGTCATCTCCCCGGAAGGCTGCGCCGCTATCCTCTGGAAGGACTCGAGCCGGGCGGAGGAAGCGGCGAAGGGACTGCAGCTCACCTCCGACAAGCTCCTCGAGCTCGGCCTCGTCGATCGGATCGTTCCGGAGCCGGTCGGAGGCGCTCACACCGGCTACCGGCAGACAGCCCAGATTCTGAACAAATACCTGGTGGAAGCTCTCGAGCGTTCGGAGCGGATGACCGGGGACGAGAGGGTCGAGGCCCGCTACCAGAAGTTCCGCCGCATGGGAGATCTCGGCCTCGAGACACTGGAAGAGGCATGACCTTCGGTCAGATCCGCTTCGTAAAGCGGATGCTGCTTCTCGCGTTCCTCGGACTCGGCCTCTACGTCGGGCGCCACGTCCTGAAGGGCGTCGCCGGCAGGGAGCGTCCGACGGCGGAGGGGCTCGAGGAGCCCGACGCCGCGGTTTCGCGCGAGGTCGAGATCGAGCAGCTCGACTCCGAAGGGCGGACCGCCTGGACGCTCAAAGCGGCGGAGAGCATCGGGCGCACCGAGTCCGCGCAGCAGTTCCGGGACGTCGAGATCCACTTCGACGCGGGCGACGAGAAAGTGCCGGTCGTGGTGACGGCGAATCACTGCGAGATCCAGAAGGAGAGCTCGGTCTACCTCGAAGGCAACGTGATCGTCCGAGACGACACCTCGCTCCGGCTCGAGGCGAACACTCTTCACTTCGAGCGCAGCTCCCGACCGCGCGTGGAGCACCGAGCCGGTGCGCTATTTCCGCGAGGGTCTGACGGGCACGGCCGGGAGCATGAAGTACAACGTCCAGGACGGGGCATTCGAGCTCGAGGGCGGAGTCGATGCGACGTTCCGCGAGGAAGGAGACGCCCCGCTGCACGTGGTGAGCGAGCGGGCCTCGATGAGGCGCCGGCGCCACTTCATTCAGTTCGTGGACTCGGTGCGTGTGCGGCAAGCGAACCGGGCGCTCGACGCGAACGACCTCCAGGTTTATCTCGACGAAGAGAACCAGAACGTCGAGCGCATGGAGGCGTATGAAAACGTCGACCTGCGCATGGACGTGGCGGAATCGGGCCACGGACGGTCGCCGGCGAGCCTCTCCTCGGAGGCGGGCACCAAGAAACTGCTGACCGACAAGCTCGAGGCGTTCTTTCGACCGGGAGGCGAGAATCTGGAACGCGTTCGCGCGCTCGACGGCGGCCGCCTGGTCATGACGCTGCCCGAGAGCGCCCGCGAGGGATACCACAAGGACCTCGAGGGGCACACGCTGGTCTTCGACTTCGACGAGGAGGGAAGGCTCGACGTCCTGCGAGGTCGAGGCGGCGTCACTCTGGTCGCTGACCCCGGTCGCTTCCGGAGCCGAGGAAAGAAGAGTGGTGAACGCGCGCCAGCTCGAGGCGTTCTTCGACCCGGCAACGGGTGACTTGCGCGAGGCGATCTGCGAGAAGGCGGTGACCTTCGAGCAGGGCGACGTGAGAGCCACGGCCGAGAAGGGCACGTTTCGCAACCTCGAATCGACGCTCGTGCTCGAGGAAGGACCGAAGCTCTGGGATTCGAAAGCGAGCCTGGAGGCCAAAGTGATCGAGATCGACGTCGTCTCGGGTGACGTCGACGGTGAGGGGAATGTTCGCTCGACCACGACGGACCCCTCGGGGTCGGCGGCTCCCTTTCCGTCGCGAGAGCGAGGAGCCGGTTTACTTCGTTTCCAACAAGCTCCGCTACGACCGGGCTCGCGACATCGCCGTGTACACGGGTGAGGCGCGCGGAATCCAGGGGCAGAACCGGATCGAAGCGGGTCGCATCCGCATCCGGCAGAGCGCGGGAGAGCTTTCCGCGGAGACCGGCGTCAAGACGATGTTTCTCCAGACGCCGAAAGGCGGGGAGCCCGGAGCTCACCGTCACCGACGCGGAAACGTTTCTCTATCGATCGAGCGAGGAGAGCCTGCAGTATCAGGGTGAGCGTCTCGATGAGATCGAAAGAGATGACGCTGAAGGGCAAGACAGGTCGACGTGCTCCTGGAGCGGGACACGCGCGAGGTGAGGGAGGTCCTGGCCGAGGGGGAAGTGACCATCGAAACCGCCGACGGGAAGGCCGCCGGAGACCATGCAAAATACTTGCCGGAAGAGGAAAGCATGACCGTTCGGGGTGAAAGCGGCGCGACTGGAGAATGCCGGTAAACTCACGGAAGGCAAGCAGTTGACATTCTTTTTGGGGGATGATAGGATTCTTGTGGACGGTCGGGAGCTAACCCGTACCAAGACCACGTATTCATCGAAACCTCGCCTCTGATGCAGGTTCTCCGGGGCCAATCGCTAGCAAAGTCCTTTCGTAAGAAACGCGTAGTGGACGACGTCAGCCTCGAAGTCCGCGAGGGCGAGGTGGTGGGGCTCCTCGGGCCGAACGGGGCGGGGAAGACCACGACGTTCCATGTCGTCGTCGGACTCACCCGGCCGGACTCGGGGAACGTCTTTCTGAACGACCAGGAGATCACGGCGCTACCGATGTACCTCAGGGCCCGAAGCGGCATCAGCTATCTTCCTCAGGAGCCGTCCATCTTCCGGAAGCTCACGGTCGAGGAGAACGCCCTCGCCATTCTCGAGACACTTCCGCTGCGAGCGGAGGAGAAACGACGGCGCCTGGGCGAAGTGCTGGAGGAGTTGGGACTTGCGGACAAGGCGCGGTCTCGCGGCTACACGCTCTCCGGAGGGGAACGGAGGCGCGCGGAGATCACCCGGGCCCTCGTCACGTCACCTTCTTTCATGCTCCTGGACGAGCCCTTCGCCGGAATCGATCCGATCGCCGTCGGAGACATCCAGAAAATCGTTCACCATCTGAAGGCGCAGGGGAATCGGGATTCTGGTCACGGACCACAACGTTCGAGAAACTCTCAGGATTACCGATCGAGCCTATATAATGAATGATGGCAAGATTTTTGCTTCGGGGACGCCGTCCGAGCTCGCCGAGAACGAAGACGTCCGAAGAGTCTACTTCGGAGAAGATTTCCGGTTGGACTGAGGCTTAACGATTGCAGCAGAAGCTAACCCTCCAGGCCAAGCTCCAGCAGAAGCTCATCCTGACGCCTTCGCTCCAGCAGGCGATCAAGCTTCTTCCCATGTCGACGCTCGAGCTCGCGGACATGCTCCAGCAGGAGATCACGGAGAACCCGCTCCTCGAAGAGGAGCTCGAACGACCCGCCTTCCGAGCAGCAGGAGAACGAAGCGGACGAAGGCCCGCCGCCGGTCGAGACCTCCGCGGTCGAGACCGACGGCAAGCCGGAGCCCGAGCCCAAGACGGAAGACTCGATGAACGAGATCGACTACGAGTCGTTCTTCAGCGACTACCTGGACGAAGGTTACCGGCCGCGGACGACCTACGAGATCCCCGAGCTTCCGCCCATCGAGAACACGCTCTCCACGACCGCGTCTCTCGCCGACCACCTCGACTGGCAGCTCCGGATGGCGCCCGCGGACGAGATGACCGTCGAGCTCGGCGAAGCCATCATCGGCAACATCGATGAGCACGGCTACCTCCAGGCGTCGGTCGAAGAAATCTGCGACGATGGGCGACTACGACCGCGAGAGCGTCGAGCGCGCCCTCGCGCTCGTCCAGGAGTTCGACCCGATCGGCGTCGGAGCGCGTGACCTGCGCGAGTGCCTCCTGATCCAGCTTCGCCACCTCGACCTCGGAGGCACTCCCGTCGAGACCATGGTGACCGACCACCTCGATCTCCTGCAGAGCCACCGCTTCAACGACATCGCGAAAGCGATGAAGCTCCCGGTGGAGGAAGTGATCGAGCACTGCGAGATCATCCGCCGCCTCGATCCGCAGCCGGGCTCGAAGTTCAACACCGAGAAGAGCCACTACGTCACTCCCGACGTGTACGTGGTCAAAGTCGACGGCAAGTACGAGATGGTCCTGAACGAGGACCGCCTCCCGCAGCTCCGCATCAGCTCCGTCTACAAGCGGATGCTCGAGAACAAGTCGGAGGACAACGCCGCGACGCGGGACTACGTCAAAGAGAAGCTCCGGAGCGCGCTCTGGCTCATCAAGTCCGTCGACCAGAGACAGAAGACGATCTACAAGGTGGCGAACAGCATCGTCCGCCAGCAGCAGGAGTTCCTGGACAACGGCGTCGAGCACCTGAGGCCCATGGTGCTTCGCGACGTCGCGAACGACATCGGCATGCACGAGTCGACCGTCTCGAGAGTGGTCAGCAACAAGTACATACACACGCCTCAGGGCGTCTTCGAGATGAGGTACTTCTTCCACAGCGGAATCGCGAGCGTCGGCGGAGAGCACGTCTCCTCCGTCACCATCAAGCAGCGCATCCGGAAGATCGTGGAGGAGGAGAATCCCAAGAGGCCTCTTTCCGATTCCAAGATCGTGAAGATCCTGGAGGATGAAGGACTGGTCCTCGCGCGGCGCACCATCGCGAAGTACCGTGAGGAGCTGCGCATCCCTCCGTCCAACCAGAGAAAGAACCTGTATAGCAGCCCCTTCGCGTCGTGAACGAAGTCCCGGATTGAGAGCCCGGTCGTGAAGATCCAGATTACCGGACGGCACATCGAGATTCCCGAAACGCTGAAAACGTTCGTCGACGTCCCGGGTGGGGAAGCTCGAAAAGTACATCGACGGGATCACCGACGTGCATGTGACGCTGTCGGCTGAGAAGTACCGGCAGATCGCCGAAATCAACGTCCACAGCCGGGGCAAGCTGTACCTTTCGGCCAAGGAAGCCTCCGACGATCTCAAGACCTCGGTCCAGCAGTCGCTCGAGAAGATCGTGGGGCAGGCGAAGAGGAAGCAGGAAAAGCGCATCGATCGCAAGAGGCGCGCGGTGAAGGCCGCGGAAGCCGCGGGGACCTTCAACCTGATCGCCGCCGACGGAGGCGAGCCCGCCGGGGCTGCCCAGGATCATCGAGAGCCGCCGTTTCCTGATCAAGCCCTTGAGCGTCGAGGAGGCGGTCCTCGCCATCGAAGAGCAGGGAAGCGAGTTCCTCGTCTTCCGCAACGCGGCGAACGAGCGCACCAACGTCCTTTATCGCCGTCCGGACGGAAACTTCGGACTCATCGATCCCGAGAGATGACAAGAAAAACGCAAGTCGCACAGATACGCAAGGACGCGAAGGCGCCGTCGTCGTGCCTTGCGCCTTTGCTCCCTTTGCGCCTTTGCGTTCTTCCCCGTTCTAGCCATGGCCGAGCGCAAGGGAGCGCGTTTCGTTTTCATCACCGGACTCTCCGGGTCGGGGAAGACGCTCGCGATGAAGGCCCTCGAGGACGCGGGCTTCTTCTGCGTCGA
This sequence comes from uncultured Acidobacteriota bacterium, assembly GCA_963820855.1. GTDB lineage: Bacteria > Acidobacteriota > Vicinamibacteria > Marinacidobacterales > SMYC01 > DAISKN01. The sequence continues at coordinate 5,439 of CAWGBY010000018.1, read as the reverse complement.
CAACCTTCCGGCGAAGCTCATCCTGTCCTTCGCCGAGCTCACCGCCCAGGGCGGAGAGAACATCGATCGCGTGGCCATCGCCGCCGATATCCGCGAGCGCGGCTTTCTGAAGGACTTTCCCGATGCCCACCGTCAGGCTCGAGGAGCGGGGTTTTCCGGCGACTCTGATATTCCTCGAAGCCCGCGACGAGATCCTGGTCCGCCGATTCAGCGAAAGCCGTAGGCCGCATCCGCTCCAGGAGCGCGAAGGCTCTCTCGCGGCAGCGGTCAAGGCCGAGGAGCGCGACCTCGCGCCCATCCGTCAGCTCGCGGACAAGGTGGTCGACACCTCGGAGATGACGGTGCACGAGCTTCGCCGCTACGTGATGGAGCACGTGGTGGAGGAGCGGCCGGTCACCGGTCCCTCGATCCACGTCCTCTCCTTCGGCTACAAGTACGGAGTTCCCGCCGGGCGCCGACCTGATGTTCGACGTCCGGTTCCTGCCGAATCCGTATTTCGAGAGCGAGCTGCGCGAGAAGGACGGGAACGATCCCGCGGTCGAGAAATTCCTCCTCGCGAAGCCCGCGACCGGGGAGCTCCTGGATCGACTCGACGATTTTCTCGGTTACCTGCTCCCGCACTACGCGATCGAAGGCAAGGCCAACCTGACCATCGCGGTCGGCTGCACCGGAGGAAAGCACCGCTCCGTCGTGATCGCGAACCAGCTCGGTGAGCGCCTGCGCGCGGAAAAGCACCGGGTCAAAGTCAGCCACCGAGACAACGAGAATGAGTGAAAAAACCGAACGCAGAGGCGCAAGGGCGCAAAGGCGCAGAGAGGGGGATTTCTCTGCGTCCCTGCGTCTCTGGCGTCTCAGCGTTGATTCCTCTTGTCCTGGTCTCATGATCGGAATCGTCGTCGTCACTCACGGACAGCTTGCCCGAGAGCTCGTTGCCGCGGCGGAGATGATCATCGGAGACATTCCCAACGTGACCTCCGTCTCGATGGGGTGGCAGGAGAGCCCGGAAGATGCCGAGCGCGAGATCGAAGCCGCCATCGCGCGGGTCGAGTCGGGGAAAGGGCACGGTGGTGCTGACCGACATGTTCGGCGGAACGCCCTCGAACCTGAGCCTCGCGTTCCTCGAGAAAGGCCGCGTGGAAGTCGTGACCGGCGTCAACCTGCCCATGTTGATTCGCCTCGCGAGCCTGCGCGAGGAGGAGGAGGGCGATCTGCGCGTCGTCGCGGCGCAGGCGATGCGAGAGGCGAAAGAGAGCGTGTACCTCGCGAGCGACCTTCTCGCGAGCCAGGAAAGGAAGACGAGAAGAGCTCGCGTGGCTGAGAAGCGAGTTCAGATCGTGAACGTCCTCGGCCTGCACGCGCGGGCCGCCGCCCGCTTCGTCCGCGCAGCGACCCGCTTCCGCTCCAAGGTGACGATCACCAAGGACGGAAACACCACCGACGGCAAGAGCATCCTCGGCATCCTTTTCCTCGCCGCCAGCACGGGGACGGAGATCGTCATCCGCGCATCGGGCGAGGACGAGAACGAAGCCGTCGACACGCTCGCGAACCTGGTCGCGGGTGGGCTGGGCGAGGAGGACGATTCACCTCGTGAGCGTGAGCGCCTTTTCACCGCCAGTCCGCCGGACGGGCGACTCCGCGACCGCTGGTGCTCCACGGGATCGGCGTTGCGCCCGGGAATCGTCATCGCGCGCGCGCTCGTCTTCCAGCACCAGGAGGCTCCGATCTTCCGGGTGCCGCTCCTGCGCGCCGAGGTCGCGAGCGAGGTGCTGCGGCTCGAGGCCGCGAAGGACATCACCAGCGCGCAGCTCCTGGAGATCCGGGCGCGCACCGTGTCCAGGCCCTCGGCGAGGACCACGGTTACATCTTCGACGCCCACAGCCTCATGCTCGACGACCCGCTCGTCGCCGGAAGGATCGAGGAGGTGATCCGGCAGGAGCGGGTGAACGCCGAGTGGGCGGCGCAGCTCATTCTCGACGAGCTGTCCTCGGTCTTCGACGATCTGGAGGACGACTACTTCCGCGCGCGGCGGAGCGACGTCTACGACGTCATCGGCCGACTGATGCGAAACCTCGCCGGCGCGCCTCATCGGAGCCTCGAGAAAGTCGAGCGAAAGTACATCCTGCTCTCCGACGACGTCCGGCCTTCCGATACCGCGCGCCTCGACTGGGAGCACATGGCGGGCCTCGCGATGGAAGCGGGAAGCCGCACCTACCACACCGCCATCATCGCTCGCTCGCTCGGGATTCCCTGCGTCGTCGGCGTACGCGATCTGACGGCGAAGGTCGACCACGGAGCGCCTCTGATCCTGGACGGAGGCCGAGGGCATCGTGGTAGTGAACCCCGATCGAGCGACCCTCCGAGACTACCGCGCGCGCAGGCGGCGGCAGAAGCTTCTGAAGCAGAAGCTCGAGCATCTCCGGGAGCTGCCCGCCGAAACGAAGGACGGCTATCGCATCGTGCTCCAGGCGAACGTGGAGTTTCCCGAGGAGTGCGAGACCGCCCAGAGCTCAGGGCGCCGAGGGGATCGGCCTCTTCCGCTCCGAATGGTTCCTCACCCGGAACCGCGGTCAGTTCCCGAGCGAGGAGGAGCAGTACCGCGTCTATCGCAGCATGGCCGAGCAGATGAAACCCTGGTCGGTCATCGTGCGCGCCTTCGATCTTTCCGCCGAGCAGTTGGGCGAAGAGACGGCGCGCACGGAAGCGAACCCCGCGCTCGGGCTGCGGGCCATTCGCCTCCTCCTGAAACACCGCGATCTTTTCAAGGAACAGCTCCGGGCGCTCCTTCGCGCCCGGTCGCACGGGAACGTGAAGGTGATGTTCCCCATGGTCAGCGGCGTCGGAGAGCTCCGCGACGCGCTCTCGGTGGTAGAGGAAGCGAAAGAGGAGCTCCGGCGGATCGGCGCTCCGTTCGGCGCCGACCTTCCCTGCGGCGTCACGCTCGAGGTCCCCTCGGCCGCCGCGACCGCGGACCTCCTCGCGCCGGAGGCGGCGTTCTTCAGCATCGGGACCAACGACCTCATCCAGTACCTGATCGGAGTCGACCGCGGAAACGACCAGGTGTCGTACCTCTACGAGCCGCTCCACCCGGCGATGCTGCGCACCCTGCGCTTCGTCATCGACTCCGCCCACGCCGCCGGGCATCAAGGTGGGAATGTGCGGCGAGATGGCCTCGGATCCCGGTTCTGGTGGCGCTTCTCGTGGGCTTCGGGCTCGATGAGCTCTCGATGAACGCGGATTCCGATCCCCACGGTGAAGAACATCATCCGGCGCCTCTCGGCGAAGGAAGCCCGGGAGGTCGCCCAGGAGGCGCTTCGGCTTCCGACGGTGAAGAGGTCTCCGGCTTTCTGAACGAGAAGCTGCGCGGCCTGGTTTCCGAGAGGCCCGACGCGCTAAAATGCCTTTACGCGGACGGAGCCACAACGCTCATCCGCTTTTGACAGGGAGTTTTCGATGATGCATCTCGCTCTGGCACTCGTTGCTCTCGCCTTTCCCGCTCTCGCCGAGGACCGCGCGGACATGGAAGTCGTGGACGCGGAGTTCGTCTGCATGGTGAACGACGCGGTCTACGACAAGAAACAGGTCCACGTCCAGGTGGAGGGCAAGGACTACTACGGCTGCTGCGAGATGTGCAAGGAGCGTCTCGCCAAGGACGCGGCGCTGCGCGTCGCCATCGACCCGGTGAGCGGCAAGGAAGTCGACAAGGCGACGGCGGTCATCGGCGCCGACGCCTACAAGCGCGTCTTCTACTTCGAGAACGAGAAGAACTTCGAGAAGTTCAAAGAGACGGCGAAGAAAAGAGCCCTCAGCCTGAGAGCAGTGCTTCCCGCGCGCGGTTCCTGCAGAATGAACTTCTGCACTTTCCCCGTCGAGGTCTTCGGGAGCTCTCCGAAGACCACCGATTTCGGCACCTTGAAATGCGCGAGGTGCTGTCGGCAGAACTCGATGATCTCCGCCGCTTCGAGTCGAGGCGAGCCAGGCTTCAAGCCACGAACGCGCACGGGGTCTCACCCCACTTCTCGTCCGGGCGGGCGACCACCGCCGCTTCCTGCACCGACGGGTGCTTGTAGAGGACCGACTCGACTTCGATCGTCGAGATGTTCTCGCCTCCCGAAATGATGATGTCCTTCGAGCGGTCCTTGAGCTCGACGTAGCCGTCCTCGTGGACGACGCCGAGGTCCCCGGAGTGAAACCAGCCGGCAGGCGAACGCCTCCTCCGTCGCCTTCGGGTTCTTGAGATAGCCCTTCATCACCACGTTCCCCCGGAAGAGGACTTCTCCCATCGTCTCGCCGTCCGCGGGCACGGGCTCGAGGGACGTGGGATTCGCGACTATCGAGGTCCTCGAGCACCGGATAGCGGACTCCCTGGCGCGCTTTCTTCGCGGCGCGCTCGACGAGCGGAAGCTCCTCCCACTCCCGGTGCCACGAGCTCACGACCGCAGGTCCGTAGGTCTCCGTCAGGCCGTAGAGATGGGTGACGCGGAATCCCGCTTCCTCCATCGCGCCGATGACCGGCGCCGGCGGGGGCGCGGCCGCGGTCGCGACTTCCACGATCGCCTCCGAGGGCCGTCCCTTCTGCGCGACGGCGTCCACGATCATGCGCATCACGATGGGCGCGCCGCAGAGGTGAGTGACGCGGTATCGGCGAATCGCCTCGTGAATCGTCTCCGGAGCCACTTTCCTCAGGCAGACATGGGTTCCCGCGTTGATGCTGAGAGACCACGGGAAGCACCAGCCGTTGCAGTGGAACATCGGAAGAGTCCAGAGGTAGACGGGATGGGCCGGCATGTTCCAGGCAAGCAGGTTCCCCGCCGCGAGCAGGTACGCTCCGCGATGGTGGTAGACGACGCCTTTCGGGTTTCCCGTGGTCCCCGAGGTGTAGTTGAGCGAGATGGCGTCCCACTCGTCCTCGGGAAGCATCCAAGCGTGGTCCGGATCACCCTCCTCGAGCAAAGACTCATAGTCGATTTCTCCCAGGAGCTCACCCTCCGCGGCGAGAGGATCATCGATGTCGACGACGAGCGGTTTCTTCGAAATCCCGCCGAGAGCCTTCCGGATGACCGGGCTGAGCTCGCGGTCGGTGAGAAGGACCTTGGCTTCGCCGTGCTCGAGGATGAAGCGGATGGTCTCGGCGTCGAGCCGGATGTTGAGAGCGTTCAGCACCGCCCCCGTCATCGGAACTCCGTAGTGCGCTTCGAGCATTTCGGGTACGTTCGGAGCCATGATGCTCACCGTGTCGCCGCGGCCAATCCCGCGCCGCGCGAGGGCGCTCGCGAGCCGGCGAGAGCGCCGGTAGAGCTCCCGATAGGTGTAGGAGCGCTCGCCATGAATGACGGCGGGGTGGTTCGGGTACACGGCGGCCGCGCGCGAAAGAAAGGGGAGGGGCGTCAGCGGCTGGAAGTTCGCCGGGTTCTTCTCGAGCCCGACGTCGTACGGAGACGA
>CAWGBY010000017.1:0-14094 GCA_963820855.1 uncultured Acidobacteriota bacterium | reverse complement strand
GACGAGGCAAACCCAGTCGCCGTGCCTTACTCACCTCTTGAAATGTAAGGCAGAATCCGCTATGATGAAGCGGTGAAATCGATCAAAGTCACCGCGAAACGCCAGGCGACCCTACCGGTCGAGCTCTGTGAGGAGCTGGGTATAGCGGCCGGCGACAAGCTCGAACTCAAAAGGCGAAGGCTCGAGGGCGAGACGGTCTGGATTCTGAGGGCCCGCGGCCGCGACTGGTCCTGGCTCGGCGGCGCGGGGAAGTACGCCGAAGGCAAGTCCCACCGGTGGGAGGACATCGAAAAATCCATTGGCGAGGCCATGGCACGTGGCGATCGTCGGCCTTGACACTTCGGTCGTCGTTCGTCTGCTGACCGGTCTTCCCCAGAAGCAGCTGGAAGCGGCGAAAGCGCGACTCGAGCGCGCCCTCGACGAAGGGGACTCCGTCGTGGTCACCGATCTTGCCGTAGCCGAGGCCTATCACGCCCTTCACTATCACTACGGTGTGCCAAAGGCCGAGGCGAGAGCACTCCTGTTGCGTTTCGTCGCGAGCGGCGTCGTCGCACTCGATCCACCAAGCTCCGTGAACGCGCTGGCCGACTCCCGCGGCGCGGGGATGGTCGACCGAATGATTCACACCCGACATCGAGCCCTGGGCGGGATTACCTTGACCTTCGAACGCCCGCAGTCGCGACTCGAGGGCGCAGAGCGACTCGAAACAGGTTGAAATAAACGTCGGCGTTCCACACCGTGACGATTCCAGCGGATGGAAGATCTCGAGCGGCTACGGCCTTCGAAGGCGCTCGAGCGTTCGCTCCGCCGTTTCGAAATGTGGATCGGTCGGAGGAACACGAAGCAGGTGGGACTCTGCTTCGGAGCGCGCTCCCGAAAGCGCATAGAGGACACCGAGGAGGAGATGAGCCTCGGGCATCACCCGCGAGAAATCCTCGATCGTTTCCGCCGCTTCCGCGTCCATCACACGAAATCTGGCCGGCGCGGCGGGCGGCGTCGGCACGATCACCTGCGCTCCCGATCTCCGTGCGGTGACCTGCCAGACGTAGGTGCGATCGCGGGAGAGGGGCGCGGAAGGCTTCCAGGACGTGCCAGCCAGGTTTTCCTGACTCACGATCGAAGCGCGCTCGGAATCGAGCACCGCGATCTCGTAGCTTTCCGCTCCGGCAAGAGGCTCCCAGCGAAATTCCGGCCGATCGGAGAGGGTCACCGTGCCGCTGGGCTCCATCAACCGGAATGGCGGATCCGCTGTCGTTCCCATCAGAACCTCCGGCGGGTTCGTAAGGTCGCGCAGCGTGTCCGGCGGCTCGGCGACACCGGCCTCGAGCACTGCCTGGACCCGCACACGGGCGTCATCGGGGAGCGCGTCGAGACCCGCGACGGACGGATTCGACAACCGCCTGCCGGCCGCGAATGCGACGATGAACGCGAGGATGATTGCCGCCGCGGCGGCAAGGTAGTAAGGACGCTCCCGGAGTGGGGGGCGAGACCGAATCCAGCTCTCGGAGATCGCGCACCTCGTCGGTGCAGGAAGGGCACTCACGCAGGTGTCGATCGAGATCGGCGCGTTCGGATGCGGGAGAGATTGCCGCCGGCATATCGCTGCACGTCCTCCTCGGAGAGATGGGCCTCGAGAGCGAGGAGTGCCGTCCCGAGCTCCGAAAGACGCGCGTTCGCACCGAGCCGCGCCAGTCGCGCACGACAGTCGCTACATCCGGAGAGGTGGTCGTCCGCCGAAAGCAGGCGCTCCCCAGAAAGACTATGGGTAGCAAGCTCGCGGAGCGTCGCATCGGTCAAATGGTGGTTCATGGCTCACCTGCCAGGGACGCGGAAACCCGACGCATATTAGCTGACGGGTTCGATTCCGGACCGCGGGGGGATTGGGGCGTCCCGAGACGGTTGCTCAGCCGCTTTCTGGCCGACATGCGTAAGTTGATGACTTGCTGGCGCTCGCATCCGAGTCGTTCCGCGATCGCCTGGTCATCGATGGGAAGGCGTTCCCAGAGGCTCGCAAACTCCTCCGGGGACAGCTCGAGCGCTCCAGCAATCGCGCGCACGGAAGCGACGCCGACGGCAGGAAAAATCCATAGCATCCCTGCGCCCTGGGCATCCCTCAGATTCAACAGGAGCGCTACGCGCTGGCGCAGCGGAAGCGCCTTGATCTCGGCCCAAAGTCGCTCGGCGAATCGCTTCCGATCAATAGCCTCTTCCGGGGCCGAATCGGCCGCCGCGAGCTGAGGGGAGCGGCCTGAGGATTTCGCCCGGATTCGATCGAGCCCCCACACCGATGCCACCAGATTTACCAGTTCTTCGAGCCCGATTGGCCCCTCAATCCGACTGAATACATCCGCCACGAGAGGAGCCGGATCGGCCCTGTCGATGAATGAAGGTGGAGACCAGGAGGGTGGCCACCGCGCGGGATCCCGAGCAATCGCGGCAAGTCTCTCCCGTGATGAAGGGTCCGACTCCGCCGAACGCCAGTGGGTGAGACCGCATAGGAGACCTTCTCCCGGTACGTCCCAGAGCGCGAATCGAGGATCGCGCGACAGCACGTACCGTAGGCGATTCTTCAAGCGCGAACGTTCCGGATGACGAACGCGATGACGCTGCGCGCACAAACTAAAGGCAACGGTGGCGGCGTAGCCTTCGAGGTTCTCGATGGGCCTCGCGTCACCTCCCGTCCTCAGCTCCCGCAGCCGTTTCAAGAGGACGAGAACGGCGTCCGAGAGAATGTCCTCGATGTCCTGGTCGCGGAACGAGCTGCCTGCGCCGTATGAGCGGAGCTTACGCGCGGCGATGGTACGGAGGAGTGGGCCGATGCGCTCGAGCGCGGCTTCGAGGTGCCGATCGGCTTCCTCCTCACCCTTTGCCTCGACGAAGTCCTGGCAGCGCCGGGTCGAGCATGCTTAGAAGGGATTTCCGACGAGGACGAACGGAGCCCAGTAGAAAGGATGCGCGTAGCGGGGATTCTTCATCACCTCCAGAGCGGCTCGCCGCAATTGAGCGGCTTTTCCACCTTCGCCACTCGCGAGCCCTTCGTGGAACTTCGTCATGATCGCCGTGGTGCTGGTCGACTCCACCTTCCACTGGCTCGCGACGGTGGCCTCGGAGCCCGCGACGAGGAGCGCCCAGGTCGTGCCGACGATCCCCTCGCCGGGAGCGACCCGGCCGCGGCCGGTCTCGCAGGCGGACAGAATCACGAGCTCCGCGTGAAGCTCGAGATCGAGTAGTTCCCAGGCTTCGAGCCGACCGTCCTCCGCCGCGCCATTGGAGCCGGCCGACAACACCACATGCGAGTAGAGTGGACTCGCCTCGTCGAGAATTCCGTGACTCGCGACGTGGACTATGCGGTGGCGAGGTGCCTCCGTCTTGAACCGGTCCTCGGAGGCCTCGCGGCCCAGATAGACGGCGCTACGCTCCGCACCGTACAGCCTTCCCAGCTCTGCCGCCTGGCAGCTCCGCGTCGGGAAGCGGGGCGAGTCCGGCCGATGCGAAGTCCGCCTTGCCCATCGAAAGCAGCGTGCGCGGCTCCTCTTTCGTCGGCTGTTCACGAAGGTTCTCGCGCAAGACCGCAAGCGACGGGGCATAGGACACCGTCGCGGTCTCCACGAGGTGACGGCCCGCGGGATCCTGGAGCGCCTGAAAAGGAACTTCCCAGAGAGGTCCGTCCGGAACCAGCACCAGAAGAGTCTTTCCCGCGAGAGCTCGCGTCGCGGGAGCGAAAAGCAGGTCGTAGAGCTCGCGCGCCTCGGCGCGATACAGCAAATCGCGGGATGCGAGGCGATCCCGGAACCGGCTGCACGCGCTCCGCGAGCCGCTCGCGACCCACGTCCAATCGAAACGCTTCGACCTCGGCGCGCCGGCGGATCGGGTGATGACGAACAGATACGCGGTCTCCTCGGCGACGAGGTACTCCAGAACGGCGACGGAGTCGTCGTCGGACGATCGAGGAGGCTTCGCCGAAGCCGAACGGCGCCGTATCCCCTCGGCGCTCCCGGAGCTCGGGATGGCGGGCGTAGAGCGTGACCTGGAACGCCTCGTACTCGGATCGTCGGGCGCGCCGTTCCGACGTCGAGCTCTCGAGAGCGGCGCTCGTCGGGAGACGGCTTCGTCCTTTCGGCGGAGAGCCGCTCGTTCAGGGACCGCAGCGGACGAGAGCAGTCGGCGCTCTTCCTCGCGCTCCTCGACCGTGGCATCGAAGCGATTTCTCCTGGACGGCGCTGCAGCATTTCCGCAAGTGCTCGACCCTTGGCTCGCTCGGCCATCTCGAGCGCATCTACCGTGGAGCCCGCGCCGAGCGAGAGCGTCGACGAGCTCGTGGTAGGGCGAAAGCTTCGTCTCGAAGAAGCGGGCTCGGCCGAGCGCGGGACCGGCGACCTGCTCGCGAAGTCGTTCGACGACGGAGACGGCGTCGAGGAGGACGGACCTAGCGGCCTCGTCATGGTCGAGGCGGCGATTCGCGACGCCGTTCAGAGTCTGGGCCTCCCACAAGAGACTCGAACTGATCGAACTTCGCCGCGATTTCGATCGACCGCCGGGTCGACGGACGAGCGCGTCGTCGAAACGCCGCGTCTGAATCCGAAGCGACGCGAGCCCGTTCAGCGTCTGGGCGACTCCCGCCTGGTCTTTCTGCTCCTCTCGAATCGCGAGCGATCGCTGGAGCAGTCTCTCCGCTTCCTCCGGACGCCCGTCGGCGACAGCGGCTTGCCCGAGGGCGTCGAGGTTCATGGCACTGAACGTCTGCATGGCGGCGCGATCGGAGATGGCGAGGCTCTCGCGAAAGTTGGCGAGCGCCCGTTCCTTCTCCCCGAGCCGCCAGGCTGCGGCGCCGATGTTGAAGAGCGCCTCCGGTTCGAGCCCCTTTGCCACATTGGCCTGGCCGCTCACACGCAAGCCGCGCTTGAAAGCGTCAATGGCGAGCTGATAGTCCCCCTGAGAGAAGTGCACCAGACCGATGTTGTTCTCGGACTCCGCGACGGCGTATTGGTCTCCAATGTCTTTGCGGAGCTCGAAACTGCGATGAAAGGCGTCGAGGGCCCTTGAGTACGCGCCCTGGGCCCGGTAGACGTTGCCGAGCGAGTCGAGGCTCGTTGCGATTCCCTCACGATTGCCGAGCTCCTCGCTGATCGACAGGCCGCGGAGTAGCCATTCAAGGGCCTCGGGATATTGCCCTCGCTCGAAATGCAGCGAGCCGTTGCGGTTGATGACCACGCCGGCGCTCCGTCGATCGTTCAGCTCCTCGAAGATGCGAAGAGATTGCTCATAGTACGCCGCCGCTTCGTCGAGATTGCCAAGCGCCTTGTGGACGTTCCCAAGGTTGTTCATTACTCGACCGACCCCGCGGCGATTTCCCGATGTCATCCACAGTTCCCGAGCCAACCCGTGGGCCTCGAGCGATTCCGGATACGCCCCGCGATAGAAGTGAATGCCGCCGATGGTGTTCCACGCCTCTGCCAGGCCCTCCGGGTCTTTCCGTCCCTCGTGAAAGCGAACGCTTTCCTTCCCAGCCGCCATCGCGCGGTCGAGCTCGGTCGCTCGGAAAAGGCAGTCTGCCTTGCCGTTGAGCGCTCGGCCGATCTCGGCTTCCGCTCCGGCGATTCGCGCGGCATCTTCCGCAGTCTGGAACGCAAGCGTCGCGCGGCGGTATTCGCTTTGGAGCCGGGCTTCATCACCAATGCCGAGAAGCGCCCTCGCAAGCTCGGCCGTGCCGACCTCGGCGCGGGCGAGCTCCCTGGCCCTCTCGGATTCCGGCATCGCCAGCAGACGCGCAGCCTGCCCTTCCGGCTCGGTCTGGCCGGCTGCCGTGGAGGCGAGCAAGAGCAGGAAGGCAATCCTCACGTATTGCATCGTGAAAACTCTCCTGCTCTGGCGGGGCCGAACGGGTTCCCGAGCCCCGCGTCGCAGGATAGGTAATATCCCGCCCCGCTTCAACTCCCTGCCAGATGACCCGGCGGCTGCCGTGGCAAAGGAGAAACAGACGATGGTCTGGAAGGCTTCGGCACTTGCGGGGCTGTCCCTGTCCCTGATCCCTTGCTTCGACGCGGCGGTTCATGCCCAGTCGTCGCCGTCCGTCGAGCTCATCAGCATCGGCACCGACGGCCTGGCGGGCAACCATCACTCCGGCTCGGACGGCATCATTCCCTCCTCGCACCCGACATCAGCGCCGACGGACGCTACGTGGTCTTCGAGAGCTACGCCTGCACCCTCGTCTGTCAGGACAACGATTTTTCGACGCGCGATATCTTCGTGCGCGATCGGCTGACGGGCCGGAGCGCGGTCGTGAGCGTCGCCTCGGACGGGGGCGAGGCCAACGGCAACTCCTTCGATCCCGTGATCAGCGCGGACGGCCGCTACGTCGCCTTCGCCAGCCAGGCCACGAACCTCGTACCCGGGGACACCAACGGCTTCAACGACATCTTCCTCCGCGACCTCGTCGCGGGCACGACAACCCGCCTCAGCGTCTCATCCGCCGAGGCGCAGGCCAACTCCGTGTCGCATGGTCCCGCGATCAGCGGGGACGGACGGTACGTCGCCTTCTACAGCAACGCCTCGAACCTGGTGGCCGGCGACACGAACATCCGCTGGGACACTTTCGTACGAGACGTGGTCGCGGGAACCACGGAGCGGGTCAGCGTTTCCACGGCCGGCGTGGAAAGCGCGTTCGGTGACGGAGTGAATCCTTCCATCACCGCGGACGGCCGCTACGTCGCCTTCCTCTCGCAGGGTTCCCTCGACCCTGACGTGCTCCAGCACTGCCAGGAGATCTACATCCGCGATCGCACGGCGGGAACGACGACCCTCATACGGCCGACGGAAACCGGAGGGCTATCGAATACCGGAATCCGGTTCGCGGATATCAGCGCCGACGGCCGATTCGTCGCCTTCCAGTCCAACAGCGACAACATCGTCACTCCGGACCAGAACGGGTTCACCCATGACATCTTCCTGAAGGACCTCGTCACGGGAACGACCATTCTCGTGAGCCAGGCCACGCGACGGAACGCAGGGCAATCACGACTCGTGGATGCCCTCCGTCAGCGCGGACGGCCGCTACGTCGCTTTCCACAGCTGGGCGAACAACCTGGTTCCCGGGGACACCAACGTCCACCCTTTCAATGACGTCTTCGTGCGGGACACGCTTCTCGGGACGACGACCCGCGTCAACCTGACGACCGGATGGCGGCGAGGCCGACGGCAGCTCGACCGCGCCTTCCATCAGCGCGGACGGAAGCCTGGTGGTGTTCGACAGCACGGCCACGAATCTGGCACCGAACGACCGCATCAACGGGTTTCCCGACGTGTTTCTCGCCGGCCCGTCCCTACCCGGGCGGGGGCGGCGGGGCGAGCTTTCAGTTCGATTCCGCGAGCATTCAGGTTTCGGAATCGGCCGGTCTGGCCAGCGTGACGGTGACCCGGCACGGCCCTTTCTGCTCCGCGGCATCGGTCGAGCTCGCGGTCGTGGACGGCACTGCCACTCGCGGGCGTCGACTACACGGCCGCTTCCGGGACGTTGAGCTTCCTCGCCGGCGAGGCAAGCCAGACTTTCGAAGTCGTCGTCCTCCAAGACGGGCTGGTGGAGGCGAACGAGACGCTTCAGCTCATCCTGAGTGATCCCAGCGGCGGTCCCGAGCTGGGCGTTCCCAGCAGCACGACCTTGACCATCCTCGATGACGATGGCGGCACGAATGGGCCGCCCGACGCGGTGGACGACGCCGCGGTGACGTCCGAGGACACGCCGGTCGTGGTCACCGGTGCTGGCGAACGACTGCGGATCCCGACGGCAATCCGCTCACCATCACCGTGGTGACCCAGGGCTCTCACGGCGCGGTCGTGGACGACGGAAACGGAACCGCTGACCTACACGCCCGCAACCGGGATTCAACGGCGGCGATTCGTTCACGTACGCCATCAGCGACGGATTCGGCGGCGAAGACGATGCGTCCGTGTCCGTGACGGTGACGCCGGCGAACGACGGTCCGACGGCCGTAGCCGATTCCTACGGTTTGCGAGAGAACATGCGCTTCGTCGTCCCCGCCTCGGTCGGAGTCCTCGCGAACGACTCCGATCCCGACGTCGGATTTCCTGATCGCGATTCTGGTGACGGGCCCGGCCCACGGAGCGCTCACGCTTGCGCCGAACGGCTCCTTCACCTACACGCCGGTGACCGGCTTCTCCGGCTCCGATACCTTCACGCTACCGCGCGCTCGACTCCGTCGAATGTGGAAAGCGCCGTCGCGATCGTGACCATGACGGTCAAACCCGGTGAGGCGCCGGTGTCTACGGTCCGGCCCGTGGTCCCGGCGACGCTCCATCGCATGTCGTCCGTCCCGCGCGACTTCATGGGAGAGCCTTTCATCGGGAACCGCCGGCTCGCCCTCATCGAGGACGGAACCGTGCCCTGCGTGGAGGTCGACACGATGGAAGTCACGCGGTGCGTGTTCCAGGTCGACGGCGAATTCGACGGCACCCGCCGGTTGGCTCGGTCGTCCGGGGATTGGCTCGAAGGCGCTGACGGGCTGCCGGTACGCGGTCGTGGGGCAGCCGGTGACCCGCGACGGCACCTGGAGGAGCGGCAACTTCATCGTCGGAGCCGAGCCCGAGTCTGACGGACGTCTTCCGGGCATCGCGGCGAGCGGGCGCGACATGGCATCGACGCCGGAAGGTACGGACCTGGTGGACACTTGCATGCTCGAGCAGGCAGGGTCCGAGACCAACGTGTCGGGAACCAGCCGCTGTTGAACTGGGTCGACAAGTACGTGGGCACGTCGAGCGTGCCGCACCCGGACGGCGTGTGGCCTGTGTCGCTCGACGAGGTTCGCGGGATCGGCTGGTACACCGGTAGACGGGAGCGGCCCTGAACGACACCAGCGGAATGGAACGGAGTCAGATAGACGTATATGGCCAGCAAGTCATTTGGGCCTGTCACGTCCTCGAGATGCAGGGAGTGCAGGTGCCCGCGGCCAAGCGGCCGTCGACGAGATCTTTCCCGGCCCCGGGGGTGGTGGACATCAACTCGCGCATCCGGTGGCTACCGGTAAACCCCTACGTCGACATCGCCAACGACTCTCTCTTCGACCCGCGCATTCTCGGCGCGACCGATCGCGCGCTTCGTCGCTACCCCCGCGCTGAACACCCTCTGGGTCGATGCGAGCCTCGACCGTCGGAGACATCCTCCAGTACGAGTGGCGGCTCGATTGGACACCAGCTGTGATCGATGCCGTGGGACCCTCGCCGCTCGCCCAATTCCCGCTCGTCTTCGAAGGTGTCGCCCCCACCTCCTCCGGTCACGTCACGCTGAAGGTGACCGCCCGCGACGGACAGACGAGCACACTCACCCAGCGCGTCACCTTCGTGCGACCGGTTGCAGTCTTCGACTACGCGCTCGGGCTCAATACGCTCTGGGTCGATGCGAGCGCGACCCCGGGGGACATCCGCCAGTACGAGTGGCGGCTCGATTGGACTCCCGCCCCGGTGGATGCCGTGGGACCTTCGCCCCTCGCCGAATTTCCTCTCGCCTTCCAGGGCGTTCCACCCGCGTCCGGCCTCATCACGCTGACGGTGACGAGCAGTAACGGTCAAACGGGCACCGCCACGCAGCGCGTCAACTTCAGGCGGCGGCCAACGCCACCGCCTTTCCCGAACTGATGACGATCCGAGCTGGCGCCGCGGTCCTCGCGCTGAGCTTGGCCACAGGCTCGCTCGCCTCGGCGGACGAGCCTCGCGCGGACCGAAGCCCGATTGCGGATCGGCTCCCGCGGGTCGTCCACCGGGGCGGCCCGTTTCTCCGCTCGCCGCGGATCGTCACGGTGACGTTCGAGGGCGACGACCCGAGCTTTGTCGAACGCCTCGAAGCGTTTGGCGCGATGAGCGTCCGGTCGGCCTGGTGGCGGGAGGTGTCGAGCGGCTACTGTCTGGGCGCGAACGATTGCATCGGTGAGGGTCGAGCGGATCGGAGCCTCCGCCTCTCGCGCCGACTTCCCGCGAAGGTCCGCGACGTCGACATCGATGCGCTCCTCGGAAGACGAAGCCCAGACCGGAGCGCCTCGCGGGCCTGCACCCGGAAGCGCTCGTTCTCGTCTACCTCCCACCGGGTGTCGTGCTGAGCGATGCTTACTCGCCCCACTATTGCAGCGGTGGGCCGCGGGCCTTTCACCGGATGCTGCGCACGGGAGCGGTCTCCTTTCCTTTCGCGGTGATCCCGCGCTGCGGCGACGAGGCGGAAACGACGGCCACCGCCAGTCACGAGATCCTCGAAGCCGCGACCAATCCCGATCCGAACGCTCCCTGGCTTCCGGTTCGAGTCGAACCCCGCGTTCGGCGCCGCAGGCGCCGAGCCGGTCGATGTCTGTACGCTCTTGAACCTCGATCGACACCGGACGGACGAGAGCGGGTTTCGCCTGCAGCGGGCCTGGTCGAACCAGGAAGCCGCGCGCGGCAGGGACCCGTGCGTGCCCAGGAGTCCCCGGCCGTGCCTACGCGGCGCTCGTCCCGCGCACACCCGCCGTTCGCCTCTCGTCGGAGGGGGCGACCGCGTCGATCCTGCTCGACGCCGCCTCCGACGGCTCGCTCTCGAGCTGGAGCGTCACCGCGATCGACCTGACCGGAGAGCAGGAAGGCGGTGCGATACGTCGACGCGCAGCTGGACAAATCACAGGTCTCTGTCGGCGACGTCGTCGTGCTCACGCTCCGCGTGGTCCGGCTGCACCCGCGTCAGACGTCGATCGTTGGCCTCCTCTCCCATGTCGGCGGGCATGCGCACCTCTGGCCGATCGCCGTCCACATGCGCTGAGAGTCGCGCTTCTCCTTTTCCGCTCACGCCAATACAATCCTGTCGGCGCGCAAAAGCAGGAGGAGCCTCATGTTCAATTCTCGGTTGTTCACAGTTTTGTCCGTGACCGGTCTGGCGCTCATCGGAGCATGGGCGCTCGCGCAAGCTCCCGCGCCGGAGAAAGCCCTGGCGCAAAGCGCGCAGGATGCCCAACTCCAGTGGGGCCCTTGCCCCGCTTTCATGCCGGCGGGCTGCGGCCTCGCGGTCCTCCACGGCGATCCCGCCAAGGCGAACGCCGACGTATTCCTCAAAATGCCTGCCAAGGCCGTGCTCCCGGACCACTGGCACACCTCGGCGGAACGGATGATCCTCGTCGCGGGGGAGCTTCACGTCCAATACAAAGGCCAGCCCAAGACGGTGCTGACCCCGGGCATGTACGCATACGGGCCCGCGAAGTTGCCCCATAGCGCCACGTGCGCCGGCAACGCTCCCTGCGTCTTGTTCATCGCGTTCGAGTCCGCGGTGGACGCGGTCCCCACGGACGCCGCAGCAAAATAACGTCGGGGCTGCCCACCGGCAGCGTTTTTCTCTCATCGATCGACCCATCCATGAAGGGACGGGTGGCGTAGAAGAAGCGACACCGCCGTGTCCGAGCTAACGGATTCGCGCGGTCGAGGACGCTACAATCGTTTCGATGGGTTCCCGGCTCGTCATGGATCGCCGCGACTTCCTGCGGCTGGGACTCTCCGGGCTCGCCGCGACCGGCGCTCGAGCGGCTTCGCCGCTTCCGGTGCCGCGAGTGAACGGCGGCATCAACATCCAGCCGCTTCGGCGCCTGGAGCCGGATGCGGGGTTCACCCCTCCACTCATTCTTCCCGAGCTCGTGGATGCGCAAATGAAAGCCCTCTACGAGCTCGGCTACGAGCACGTGCGCCTCACCCTTTCGTTCGATCGTTTCGGGCCGGACTTCGTCGCGGGCATTCCCTACGTGCGCGCGGCTCGAGCTCTCGGCATGGACGTTCTCGGTGTCGTCGGCCAGTTCACCGGGTACGATCTCGTCCAGGCGATCGCGGATCCGGCCACCCGCGATGAAGTGTTCGAGACCTACGTCCAGATCTTCGGCGACGCGGTTCCGGCCGCATCACCGGCGATTCCCGCTCCAGGCGGTTTCTCCGTTCAGATTCTGAACGAGCCCACCCATTTTCTCGGAATCGCACCCGACGCGTACGTTCGCGACTACCTGCGCCCCGCCTTCTATCACTTGAAGGAAGACGACCCGACGCTTCGCATCGTCGCGGCCGCGGCGATCGGAAGCGCGGCCGGGCTCCTGCAGTCGCGCGTCATGATCGAAGCGGGGCTCGAGCACTACTGCGACCAGGTTGCGTTCCATCTCTACAGCGAAGAGCTGCTCCCGGAGGTGGCGGCAGGTCGCGACGAAGCCCGTCTGGGTCACCGAGTCCGGATCGCGCGGAGCAGCGACTCACCTCGAGTGGATGACCGGGAGCTTCGACCGGATTCGACGCGCCATTCCGGGCACCGAACGAATCTTCTGGTTCCAGCTCTTCGACACTGGCACCGAAGGCTTCCGCCTCATCGATCTGGCGCCCACTCTCGAAGGCACGTTCGAAGTCGTGCCCGAATCCGGAGAGGCTCTCGCTTGGCTCCACTCGCGGGTCTCCGAGGCCCTGGCCGGCGTCCCCGCGATTCCCTATCGCGATCTCGTGCCGGACATCACGCTCTACTTCCCCACCGAAGAGGATTTTCGCATCCTCGCCGCGACTTCGTTCGGGCGCGAAATTTGGCGCTCCTGAAAGCATCCCTTCTGGCGCTTCTCTCCGGGACCGGAGCCGAGGGGCCGGACTATCCGCTCGGCCCCCTTCGGCTGCCGCCGATCGCGGAAGCGGCGACACCCTTTCGCATCGCGGACCTGCGCTATGCGTTCACGGACGAAGACGGGACGTTCTCGAGCTTCGACGCGAGGCTCCGCGCAGGAGGAAGCCTCTTCGTGGGCGCCGAGGTCCGCGGCGACCGCCTCGGTGCGTTCCTCGACACCCAGCGGGTGGAGCTCGGCGTAACCGAGGAGAACGGAGACTACGAGCTCGAGGGATCGTTCCGCGCTCCCTTCTTTCTCGTCGCGACGAGAGCTCGGGAGGAGGAGGGCGAGTGGGCCTTCTCGACCACAGGCTCGCTCCGCTTCTCGAACGACCTGGAGGTTCTCCTCGCTCACTCTCGCGACCTGGACGAGAGCATTTTTACGCCAGGGCCGGTCGATGAGTTCATCCAGAGCGGCGTCCTGCCTCCCGTGGGACCACCGGGCCGACCGCTTCGCGAAACATCCTTTTCCCTGCTGTACCAGCGCGGAAATCATTTCGAGGCGCTCGCCGACGTCCGCGGGTCCCGCATTCGCACCGAAGCCGGGTTCGATCTCAAGGTCGAGCGTTATGGAATCGCGACGCTCTGGAATCCCGACCGCTTCGAGCTGGAAGGGGGGATCTCCTACTCGAACACGTCCGGGAGGCTCCCGGCGCAGGAGTTCGCCGCGGGTTTCGGCATCGACGCCGAGGTGACCTCGCACCTCCTCGCGAGCGCTTCGACGTCCCAACGATGGGAGCCGGGAGTGTTGGTGTTCGAGGACGACTATCGTTTCGGCGCGACGTTCTTCGGACGGCGCCACCGCTTCGAACGTCGAAGCGAGGCTTCGGCGCGCGTTCTCGAGCTCCAGCGCCAGGCGAATGCCCTCGGCTACAACGAGAGGCGCGTTTACGACGTCGAGGGCCTTCGCCGCTTCCGCGAGCGCCTCGGAATCTCTCCGGCCCGGCTCGAGCTGAAAGAAGCCATCGACGAGCTCTACCGCGCGCAGGTCCGGGAGCGCAATGTGCCTCAGCTCGGATTCGAGATCGAGCTCGGCGAGGACTCCATACAGACGGTCGAGCGAACCGCTTATCGAGCATTCATTGGTGTCCCCTGGCCGGTGCAGCTCCCGTTTCTGCGCGATGAGGATGCCGTCGAGTTTCTTCTGGCGGAGTTCCTGCTCGTTCACGAGGACTATGGCGGCGGGCTCCGCGCCGTCTCGAAAGAGGCGGGGCTGACGGCGTTTCTCAACCGGGAGATGAGTCTCTTCGTCCGCTGGCGAGACCCGGGCATCGGCCCCGCCGGAAGTCATCCTCGAACGGAGCGCTCCCTCGAGCTTCACCTTCGGCTTCGAGTACGCGATGGGGCGTTAGTGCCGTTCCAACTTGTTCGGCGGAAATGACCGGTCGAGTTGGCCCGCACGGTCTCGTCCACACTCAAAGGTTTTATTGGCAAGAAATAGTTGGAACGGCACT
>CAWGBY010000016.1:0-216227 GCA_963820855.1 uncultured Acidobacteriota bacterium | reverse complement strand
GATCTGGAACCCGACGGGCGCCGGCGCGAAGGCGCGCCCCCATGCCGCGAACTCTTCGACCATGGCGTCGAGGGACGGGAGGATCTGACTGTCATCGATGAAGAGGACACCATCACGCACGGTGGGCGGCATCTTTCGATCAGCCAGTGTTTGAGAAAGAGACGATAGGTCGGGTTGTGGGAGCGGGCTGCGGCAAGCCACGCCGTTGCCTCTGCGTCGGTCACCGCTTGTCCATCAGGCTCGTCAATCGAACGGTACCACTCCACGTCCACTCCCACGCCGACGACGGACGAGTGGTGCCCGTAGCGCTTGCAGCATCAGATGGATCAGCTCCTCGAACCGGTGCGTGCCCCGGCTCTACCTGGAGCCAGGTCTCGATGCCCTCGCGGTCGAAGAGGTCGAGAGTTTCTTCGTTTTGATCTTCGGCAGCGAACTGGATGAGCGGGTCCTCGCTCCGCCCCGGAAAGCTGAGCTCACTCCCCTTCCCCTTGAGCCTCCCCACGGCATCCACGGCCCCCGGCACCGACCCGGGGAAACGAGCCGCCATCTGCTTGCCCACGTCGCGCCAGTAATGCGGTCCGGGATTGTATTCGGGACCATACACCGAGTAACGGAAGCCGGCGGCGAGGTGGCCGGACGGCTGTGTCGCCTGTGCCGTCGACTGCGCCACGGCAGAGCGGCCGATGAGGAGGAGATCGAAACCCACAGAGGCGCACGAAGAAGGCTCAACCGCGCTTCCACTTTACCGCCGCTACGAGTTCGTCGTCTCCTAGAACTGGAACCGCACGCGAACCGGAAGCGACGGCCCTGAGGGATGTTGGTCACGTTGCCATACCCTTCGCCGACGACGCCCATGTCGGTGGGCGTGTTGGTGTTGAAGATGTTGAACGCGTCGAGGACGACGTGGAGCGACTGCTGCTCACCCAGCCTGAAAATCTTCGCGGCATGCAGATCGAGGAGAGCCAGGTTGGGGAGGTTGTCGGGGTCGTTGGGATCGACGGACACGACCTGCGGCAATCCGGCGGGGATGTATCACGCCGCCGGGCGGATCGCCGAACTGCGTGTGCTGCGGATAGTTCTCCAGCTCCCAGACGGGTCGACCGGTCATGAACCGGAGCCGTGCGCCCACGTCGACTGCGACCTCGGGAATCGAGTAGGACCCTGAAACCTTGACTTCCCATGTGGGTGTGAACGGGAGCGGCCCCTCGAGGTTGTTCACCGCGTAGTTGAGGTTCCCCATCCAGTTGTCGTCGTAGAACATCGGGCCCTCGACGTTGAAGTCCTGTCGGAACGAGCGGCGGGCGATGCCGGTCGAGCTCGAGTACAGGACCGACGCCAGGGTCTGCCATTGGTCGAACCGCTTCCTGAAGGTGACCTGGGCCCCGTGGTAGTCGCGCTTGGGCGCGGTGCCGTCGAAAGAGGGGAGGTTCTGAACTCTGGACCCGTTCGTTGTTGTCGACGAACGCGATGTCGGCGCCGTCGACGACGCCGTTGCCGTCGTAGTCCTGGTGTACGACACTGTAAAGATTCACGGTCTGGCCATTCGATGTGGGAACGGTATCCTTTCGTACTCCCACTCCTGCCCGGTCACCTCGTTGATCGGGATGTTCGCGAACAAGATCCGTCGCATGCTTGTAGATGTACGTCCCGCTGACCGAGAAGTTCGGGGCGATCTCCCGCTCGACGCCGAGCGTGAACTGGTCCGTGTGCTGGTTCTTGAGGCCGTCGTGCACGTTCAGCGTCCAGGAGTAGTCGACCGATTGCTGCGTCTACCTCGAAGCGGAGTCAGACCATGGACGAGTCGGGCCGCCTCTCGCGTCTCGATCGAGTCGATGAACCCGTCGCCGTTGGTATCGACCCTGTCCCACGGCCCGACTTCGAAGCATCTGGTAGCGCCTGCTCCACGAGCGGCATGTCGGGACCGAATCGGCGAAGGGACTCGGCGGTGAGCGGGCAGGTAGTAGCGGCCGATACGATGCCCGGGCGACAGTCTTGCCGTCTTCCGTCACCTGGTAGGTCAGCCCGATGCGCGGGGCGATTGTCTTGAAGTCGAAGATATTGTCGGTCGAAGCGCGGTCGCGGAGGACGGGGGGTGGATCGTTGATCGCGTCGGGGGAGTCTCGGGAACTCGTAGACCTTTCCTGCCCCGTATTTGCTCGTCATGTGATCGAAGCGGAGCCCGATGATTGATCGTCACGCGCCGGTTCGGCGTCCACTGATCGTCGAAGAACATTCCGAAGGAGTCGCCGGTGCGCACGGTGAGCGAGGGGTTGATGGTGTCCTGCTGGTTGTAGAACCGAAGGCCCCGTGTCACCGTACCAGGACTGCAGGTACTGAACGCTCTGTGTCCAGCGGTACGGGTAGAGGAAGTTGACGTAGTTCTGGAAGTAGCCGCCCTGAGAGTTGCTTCGCCCCTTCGTGTATTGCGCGCCGAACTTGATGTCGTGCTCACCGAGAAACTCCTCGGTATAGTGCGACAGGTCGGCCTGGAGCGTGTTGCGGCTCGACTGGAAGCCTTCGACGTAAGGGAAGGCGCCGTTGATGCCGTAACTGCCGTACGCATCGGTCCACTTCCACCAGTTGATGTAGCCGGGATGGTCGGGAGCGTCTTCAGGAATGTAGGGCTGGTCGTCGGTCCAGAAACCCAGCCACTTGGCGGAAACCGTCGTCTTGGGGCCGCTCAACCACTGCCACTGGGAAGAGAATGTGTTGTTCGCCGTCTTGGTGCCGTAGGTCATCGGTGGTGTCCCACCCGGGTTGGCTGCCCCAGCTCCCGCCGTTCGAGTCGTTGTTCTCGTGGTGATAGGCGACCCAGGCGAGGTGATTCTCGAAGGGCGCGGCCGAGAGCTTGGCATCGACATAGCGCCCCTGGTACTCGCTCTGGAGCGGCCACCGCGGGGGCAGGCTGGCAGTGCTCACGTTGTCGAAGGCGCCAAAGAACCACGCCTTGTCCCTGACGATCGGCCCGCCGAGCGTGCCCGAGGCCTCCCAGTCCGTCTCGATCTCCCTGCGAGCTGCGCATTCTCGCCGATGAAGAGAAAAGGCCGCCCGAGATCCTCTCCGGGAGCGGGTTGGTTGTCGGCAACCGAGCCAAGCTTGGAATAGAACGCGAAGCTGCCGTTGAACTCGTTGCCGCCGGATTTGGTTACCACGTCGATGGCCGCGCCGGAGAAGCTCCCGTACTCGGCCCTCGATCCGAGGGACACCACCCGCACTTCCTCGACGATGTCGTAGTTGACATTGACCAGAGACCCGAACGAGCCGGCGCGGGGACTGGTGGCGTCGACTCCGTTGATGAGGAAGACGTTCTCGTTCGTCGCGCTGGAGTAAGCGGTGGGACTCTGGAACTCGGTGGTTTGAGTGGGCGCGCCAGACCCCGGGGACATGCCGGGGGTCATGAGCGCCAGGTCTAAGAACGCGTCCCGGCTCGTCGGGACCTTGTCCATGAGATCGCGGTCGATCTTCGCGTCGATGGTGGAGGTCTTGGTGTCGACGATCGGTCCCTCTGCGCGCGACCGTCACGAACTCCTCGATCGCTCCAACAGGAAGGGTGAAATCGACCGTCATCACCGATGCCGCGGACACGACGACGTTCTCCTGCGTGACGGTCTTGAAAGCGTCGCGGGACGCGGTGATGCTGTAGGTGCCCACCGGGAGGTTGAGGAACACGTACGTCCCTCTCTCGGACGTCGTGGTCGATCGCGTGCCGCCGAGGAGCGAGGGGCTGGATATCTCCACGGTCGCCCCGGGAAGAGGCGCACCGTCGTCGCTCATCACCGTTCCCGTCGCTTTGCCGTCCAGAATGGATTGCGCGCGGACCGATCTCACGCCAACGCCGACGAGGAGGACGGAGAAACAGATCGCAGTAATGGAGACTCTTCCCGACTGCATGGCCATCCTCCTTACGTTCATTCCATCCTTAACAAGGAAACACCAGGGTCAAACAGACTCGCGGAATTCAAAACCTGCAGGGAATCTGGCGGTCAGCGAGGCAGGAACTGCCAGAAGGAGCGGGAGAACGGGTAGAAACGCCCGCCTTTTTCCCATGGGCCCTTTCCGGTAACGAACGAATCTAGAGCAACCGTTCGTTAAGCCTCTTAATAAAGTTCGTATTATGTCGACGGCTCGCGTTCTGTCAAGCGGTTTTTGGACGCGTTGCGGCCCATGACGGGAAGGCTCGCCGTGACTCGCAGGCACGGAATTTCTCGTCGATTCTCGTCGCCGCTCCGTGCTGTGACGTGGCTGACAGGTGCGAGGGAAGCGGATCCAGAGGAGTAAACCTGGCCGCAATCTGGAGAACTGCAGGAAACGTCAGCCGGCGGTCCGAAGGTGGCCCAGGTCTCGCCGGAGCCGCCGCCTCGCTTCGGTGGTCGCGACGAGGAGGCTTCCCCAGAGCGGCGCTTCCTCGTGAAGCTCCGAGAGCACGATCCGAGGTGGCGTGGGCACGATGCGCTCGACGATCTTCCGCACGCGGTCTACCACCTGCCTGCCCTCTGCGACGAGCGCGCCTCCGAGAACCACGAGAGACGGGTCGAGTACCACGCTCAGGTTCGCGGTCGCGATCCCGATGAGCGTCACCGCCTCGTCCACCGTCTTTCGGGCGCCGCGGTCTCCCGAATCCGCGGCCTCGAACAATTCTCCTACCCACGGCTTCCCGTTCCGCCGCGCCGGGTGAGACCAGCGCGCCGCGAGAGCTTTGAGGCCGGCCAGCTTCTCGAGGCATCCCTGCGAACCGAAATCGGTGCCGACGAATTGCGGCCCCATGCACATCAGCGCGATCTCTCCCGCGAGGAAGTGATGCCCGTGGTGGAGGTCGCCGTTCACCACGATGCCGGCGCCGATTCCCTTCCCCACGGTGATGAAGGCGCAGGTGTCGTGTCCGCGAGCCGCCCCCCGCCAGCGCTCCCCGAGGATCGCGAGGTTGACGTCGTTCTCCACCACCACCGGTGTGTCGAGGGCGCGTTTCAGGATCCGGCCCATGGGGACCTCGCTCCACCCTTTGAGATTGGGAGCGAGCGCCACCACCGTTCCGCTCTTCGGGTCGACGACGCCTGGCGCCCCCGCGCCCACCGCCAGCAAGCGTTCCGCGGGAAGGTGCGCCTGCCGAAGCATGGCCCGTACCTCGGTCGCGAGTCGAGACAAGAGCGGCGTCGGCCCGCGATTCGGCGTCGGCACCACGCGCTCGACCAGGCGCTCGCCCCGCAGATCGGCGATCGCGAGCCTGGTTCTCGTGGGTCCCAGATCGATCCCGGCGACGTAACCGTGTCGGGCGTTGAACTCCATGAACGTGGGCCGCCGACCGCCGCGGGACGGTCCGGCGCCGAGGTCCCGGACCAGGCCGCTCTTGATGAGGTGCTCAGCGAGGCTTCCCACGGTGGGAGCGGAGAGCCCGGTCTCTTCCATGAGCTCGCCGCGGGTGAAGGGACCTCGGCGTTCCATGGCGATGCCCAGGACCCGGTCCAGGTTCAACCCCCGAAGGCGCGCGGCGTCCTGGGTCCGCTCTCCTTCGATCACCCGCGAATTCATGACTCGATAGGTACCGGCGGGACCTTTCAAAAAACAGTCTATGAAAGTCGTCTTCCGATGGCAACAATATTTAAGCGACTTAATTAACTCTTGCCACCGTCCTCCCTCTGAGACTAACCTAGCCGCGCGAGCGAGAGGAGGCCGTCATGACTCGACCCCCGTCGTGGCTCGTCGGATGCGGGTGGCTCACGCCTCGCTCTCTCGTCGACGGCCGCTTCCGCCGAAGGTCCACCGGCGCCTCGCGACCGGCTGGACCATCCAGTCGTCCGCCAAGGTCCAGGAGAAAGGCGACGTTCTGTCCCGGCCTGGCTTCCGCGCCGAGGGCTGGCATGCGCGTGAACGTGCCCAATACCGTCGTGGGGGCGCTCGTCGAAAGCGGCCACTTTCCCGATCCCTACTTCGGGATGAACCTGCGAACGATTCCCGGAACCACCTATCCCATCGGCGAGAGGTTCACGCTTCTTCCGACGCCCGCGGATAGCCCCTTCAAACCGTCCTGGTGGTATCGCACCGAGCTCGACGCTCCCCGCGTCGAGCGCGGGGAAGAGCACCTGGCTTCACCTCGACGGGATCAACTACCGAGCGAACGTATGGGTCAACGGAACGCTCGTCGCAGGAACCGACGAGGTCGTGGGAGCCTTCCGGCGATTCGTCTTCGACGTGACCTCGCTCGTCCGTCCCGGTGGAGCCAACGCGGTCGCCGTCGAAGTCATCGGGCCGGAGCCGCATGACCTTGCCTTCATGTGGGTCGACTGGAACCCGACGCCCGCCGACAAGAACATGGGTCTCCACGGTCCGGTGTACTTCACGGAAAGTGGACCTCTCGCGCTCCGGCATCCGCACGTGATGACGGATCTGGACGTTCCTTCGCTCGCGGCGGCGCGGCTGACGGTCACCGCCGAGGTATGGAACGCAACCGACCGCGCCGTGGCCGGCGTGGTGCGCGGCGAAATCGAGACGCGAAAGTTCTCGAAAGCCCGTCTCGCTCTCTCCGAAGGAACGAGCCATCGTGCGCTTCACGCCCGAGGAAGTGCCGGAGCTCATCATCGAGAACCCGCGGGTGTGGTGGCCCTACCGCCACGGGGCGCAGAACCTCTACGAGCTTTCGCTCGTCGTCGAGGTGGACGGCGTCGCCTCCGACCGGCAGAACGTTCGCTTCGGCGTCCAGGAGATGAGCTCCGAGCTGACCGAGAAGGGTCACCGCCTCTTCAAGGTCAACGGGAGACCGATCCTGATTCGGGGAGCAGGCTGGGCATCGGACATGCTCCTCCGTCCCGCTTCGACCGAGCGCCTCGAGGCCGAGCTCCGCTACGTGAGAGAGATGGGGCTCAACACGATTCGCCTCGAGGGCAAGCTCGAGAGCGACGAGTTCTACGACCTCGCCGATCGCCTCGGAATCCTCCTCATGCCCGGGTGGTGCTGCTGCGATCAATGGGAGATGTGGGACAAGTGGGACGAGGAGGACCATCGGGTCTCGCGGGCGTCGCTCGAAGATCAGATCAAGCGTATCCGCAACCATCCGAGCCTTCTGGTCTGGCTCAACGGGAGCGACTTTCCCCCGCCCGCCGACGTGGAGCGAAGCTATATGGACGTCCTCGACTCGTGCGAGTGGAGGAGACCGGTTCTGTCCAACGCGACCGAGGCGCCGGGACCGGTCACGGGCCCGACGGGTGTGAAGATGCGCGGCCCCTACGACTACGTACCGCCTTCGTACTGGCTTCGGGATAGCGAGCATGGAGGTGCGTTCGGGTTCGCGACCGAGATCGGCCCGGGAGCCGCGGTTCCGCCCATCGAGAGCCTCGAAAAAATGCTGGGCGCGGATCATCTCTGGCCCATCGACGACTTCTGGCGCTTCCACGCGGGGGGAGACGAGTTCAAGGACCTGAACTTGTTCACCGCGGCTCTCGAGGGACGGTACGGAAAGGCCAATGACGCGGAAGACTACGCGCGGAAGGCGCAGGCGCTCGCGTATGAAGGCGAGCGGGCGATGTTCGAAGGGTTCGCCCGCAACAAGTACACCTCGACCGGAGTCATCCAGTGGATGCTCAACAACGCCTGGCCCTCCATGATCTGGCACCTCTACGACTACTACTTGCGGCCGGGAGGCGGTTACTTCGGTACGAAGAAGGCGAACGAGCCGGTGCACGTGCAGTACTCCTACGACGATCGTTCGATCGTCGTGGTGAACGACCTTCACGAGAGCTTCCCGGAGGTGAAGGTATTGGCCGAGGTGTTCGATCGGAACCTCCAGCCGAAGTTCTCGCGGGAGGCCAGGATCGCTCTCGCTCCCGATAGCGTCACACGCGCATTGGTCCTTCCGGTGTTGACGGATCTCACCACCACCTACTTTCTCCGCCTGACGATCGATGATCTCGCTGGGAAACGGATCAGCTCGAATTTCTACTGGCTTTCGACCCGAGACGATGAGCTCGATTGGGAGAAAACGGAGTGGTACTACACACCGGTCAAGAGCCACGCCGATTTGACCGAGCTCGCGAACCTACCTCGGACGACCCTCGAGCTCTCGAAACGATTCGAGGTTACCGAAGCGGAAGGGATTGCGTTCGTCGAGGTCGAGAACACCGGAAGTGCGCTCGCGTTCCAGGTCCGCCTCAAGGTTCTGGACCCCGCGAGCGGGGAAGAAATCCTTCCGGTCTTCTGGGACGACAACTACTTCGCGCTCTTTCCCGGGGAGATGCGCGAGATTCGGGTGGCCTATCCGCGCGGGAAGGTCGAGGCGGCTCGCGTAATCGAGGTCGAGGCGTGGAACGCTCAAAAGGTTCGCCGCTGAATTACGCGCTCGAGGTCGTGGTGAAACTCGCCCTCAAGTTCCCCTCCGAGCTCGAGACGGCTCACTGACGCGTGGCGAGCGAAGGAAGCGGACCGGGGCCTCTGATGAAGGCCGAGATCCTCGCTCAACCGGAGACCTGGAGGCGGGTGGCGGAATCCGTCGGTGGTTTTCTCGGGCGGAAGAGCCTGCCCCGAGCTTTGAGCCCGTCCTTCCTCAAGCGTGCGAGGCAAGCGGTCGTTTTCGGGAGCGGCTCCTCGTTTCACGCCGCCCTTCTCGCCCGCGACTACCTTTCGATCTTGTCAGGGATCCCGTCCCGAGCGGCCCATGCGTCGGAAGTGTTCCGATGGAAAGAGTCCCAGCCGGATGGCGTGCTCGCGCTCGCCCTGTCCCATTCGGGAGGCTCGACCGACGTTCGAGCCGCGGTCAGGCGCGCCCGCCGTCAGGGCATTACGACCGCGGCCATCATCAACATTGCCGACTCGCCGCTCGTTCGGGAAGCTGACGCGGTCCTCTTGACCGGCGCGGGCGCCGAACGGGCCATCCCCTCGACGAAAGGGTTCACCTCCGCCATCGCGGCGTCTCTTCTCCTCGCCTTTCACGCCCGCGCCGCACGGGGAGGGCGGCCCTCGTCGACGCAATCGCTTCTTCGGGTGGCTTCACGCGTCGAGAAGTGGCTCGAAGCCGAGGAGTCGGCGCTCGCGGTGGAAGAGTCGGCTCGCGGTGCTGGCGAGAGCGCGGTCCGCGGCGTTCCTTGGACGTGGGCTCCTCTACCCCGTGGCCTGCGACGCGGCACTGAAGTTCCTCGAGGTGACCTACTCACCCGCACTCGCATTTCCTCCGGATGAGTTCCGACACGGTCCGGCGGCCGCGGTGCAAGAGGGATTCGCGCTCGTCGCGCTCGCGCCAGCGAGGAACGACACGCTCATTCCCGAAACCCGCTCGCGGGGCGCCGAAGTTGTGGTCGTGGGAAGCTCGACCCCCGGCGCTCAATCGCTTCCACTTCCGCGAGTCGATGCGCTCGTAGCACCTCTCGTCTTCACTCCGGCGCTTCAGCTCCTCGTGCACGCGGTCGGAGCGCGGCTCGACCGGCCGATCGATCGTCCGCGCTACCTGGAAAAAATCGTGAGCTGAACGATCCCGCGAGCTTGCGAGGTCAGATGACTGCGATGCAGTCGATCTCCACGAGCGAGTTCCCCGGAATTCCGCCCGCTGCCGCGATTGTCGTCCGAACCGGGGGCTCGGGCCCGAAGCGACCCAGGAAGACCTCGTTCATTCCCGCGTAGTCCTTCATGTCATTCAGATAGACGTTCACCTTCAGGACCTTTTCCATCGACGAGCCGACACCCTCGAGCCGCTTCTGAATCTCGTCGAGCACGTGCTTCGTGTGCGACTTGATGTCTCCCTCGAAGTGCGCGCCGATGCCGGCGATGAACACCATGTTGCCGTAGGAAACGACGCCGCTGAAGAGCGGTGTCTCGTCCGGCCGCTTGCCTCCGCTCCAATGGACCTTCTTCGCCGGCCTGCTCGACTCCGTCTGCTGCGCTGTCGCCGTCGCGGGCACCGCTGCACCGGCCGCCACGGCCGAAGCCTTCACGAGAAAGTGTCTGCGGTTGGATGTAGTCATAGTGGTTTCCTCTCTTTTCGAGAAGCGCGCAGAACGTAGCACACTCGACTCGGCCGTCGCACACTGGCACCGCGCGTTGAAATCATGTGGGCCCGCCCCACACCGCGGGAAGCCGAAGCAGAAACCAGAGCATCGCGAGCGTGCCCAGGGAATACCCGAGCGCGGGCTCCAGCCAGGACGATACCGCGCGTCGCCGGCGCCGGAACATTCCGCGCACTGCCAGAACCGCGGCGATGAACGCGAGCTGACCCGCCTCGACTCCGAGGTTGAAGAACAGAAGAGCCATGGGAATGTCATCGCTCCTGAGTCCGATCCGACCGAGGGCCCCAGCAAAACCCAAGCCGTGGAGGAGTCCGAAGACGAACGCGACGAGCCACGGCCATCGATGGACCAGGTGAGTGGAGCCCCGATGTCCGACGACGATCTCCCGGGCCAGCAGCACGACGGAGAGCGCGATGGCAGCTTCGACCGGAGCGCTGTCCACGGAAACCACGCCCAGCACCGCCGCGCCCAACGTGACGCTATGAGCGACGGTGAAAGCCGTGACGGTCTTCACGAGCGATCCAACGCTTCGAACCAGCAGCAGAAGTCCAAGGACGAAGAGCAGGTGGTCGACTCCGAGAAGAATGTGCTCGAAACCGAGCGCAAAGTAGCGCCGCGCCAAGCGAAGTCGAGATCCGGACGCGGCTCGCAGTTCGTCCAATCGAAGGGTCACGCGCGGACCATCGGCCGCGAAATAAGCCGAAGCGCCAGACCCATCCGCCCACGTCGCCACCGCCACCACTCCCAATCCCCACGGCAGTGTGATCGCATCGTCGAAAGTGAGAGGTTGGTCGCACTCGAAGACGAATTTCGAGCTCATACCGGCCGTCGGGCCGTCCCTCAGCCCGTGGCATCGCGCGGGGAGGACGTTTTCGACATCCTCGAGCAGCGGTACTCCTGTATCCAGAGTGGAAAGCGCATACCGACTCTCTCCCAACTGGTCGAGAAACACCCGCACGACCGACGTGATTCCCGCGTCATGAGCGAACGCCGAAAGAGGCGCTCCCAGGAGGAGCGCGACGCAAACACCGGGCAGCCGACGCCTCACGGCTTCGCGCCTCCGGTAGCGAAACGCACGGAGTACCGTTGTCGAAGCTCGGCGATGCGCTCCTCGAGGAGGGCATCTTCCTTCTGGGCCATCCAGTCGAAGCGCACCTGCTCACGAATGTCCTCGAGAGGCGGAGCACCGGTTCCGTCGAATCGCTCGAGGACCCGGAACCAGTGGTCGCCCTCCGCCGATTGGTGAGGTCCGACCCAACTTCCCGCTTCCGCTCCGAAGACCATCTCCGCTGTAGCTTCCCCGTAAGACCATGCCAGCTCGCCCACGGTCACTCGACTCAACACCGCGCGCCGAAGTCGCCCTTCCGGTTCGATCGAATCCGGATCGAAGCCCGCGTCGATTCTCGCCAGGCCGGAAGCCTTCTCCCACGGCGACGTCTTCCACCGTCACCGCCGGCCGACTGGCGTATCGAGCGCGGTTCTCTTCGAAGTACGCGCGGAGCTCGGCATCGGTCGGTTGGGGCACGTCGCCGCTGAGAACGTGGAGCATCTTCTGGTAGAGAATCGAGCGAATCTTCTCGTCGTCGTCGAGTCCGCGAACGCGGGCCTCGCGAGCGAGAATCTGCTCGTCGATGTAAGCCTCCTCGGCACTCCTGTCGCTCGGTTTCGTTCAGCGCTGCCCCCCGGCCTCGCTCGAGCTGCCGGATGCGGATCTCAACGGAGCGGGGGTCGATTTCGACGACGGGGCGGTTCAGCGACTTCGCAGCCGCCGCGACGAGAAAGAGCAGAGCGGCGAGAACGGCGAAATGCAGGGTGGGCTCTCGAAGAGCCCGATGAACGAAGCCACCGTTTCCGGGTTCCATCCCGCAGACTTCTAAGATCGGTTGTCGTCTACGCTCAGCGGGCTCAGATAGCGGGGGTCCGTCAGACCCTTTTTCCGCATGGCGATGCCCGTCAGACATTCATTCACGATTTGCTTCGAATTGAGCGCCGTGGTGTAGCCCGGATCGACCAACGGATCCAGCTCCACCAGGTCGAAACCCACCATGTTCTTCTGGGCACAGAGACCGCGGATGAGCGGGAAGACTTCCCGGGGGGTGAGTCCGCCAGGCACCGGCGTACCCGTTCCCGGCGTAAAGGCCGGGTCCAGGACGTCGATGTCGAAAGAGATGAACAGGTGCTCCGGCCCGTCGTTCGCCTCTTTGAGCACCCGGTCCATGACCGCGGGCCAGCCGTCGCGCTCGATCTCCGCCATCGTGTGATACCGCATGTTGTTCTTACGCATCCACTCGAACCCCTCGGGACCGGGCCAGGATCCCCGCAGGCCGACTTGTATGTAGTTCTTTCCGAGGATCCACCCGTCGTCGACCAGCCGGCGAACCGGCTGCGCGTGCGTGATGAGATGTCCGTTCCTTTCGCTCACGGGGCCGGCATCGTAGTGCGAGTCGAAGTGGATCACGCCGACGTTCTCTTTCCCGTACTTGCTCGCGAGCCCGGCGACGTCCGGGTACTCCAAGGAATGATCGCCTCCGATGATGATGGGAATCGCTCCCGCATCCGCGATTTCCCGGACGAGCTTCATGACGCAAGGCACGCTGCGCTCGATGCTGAAGGGATCGATAGGAGCGTTGCCGTAGTCGACGGCCTTCAGCTCCCTCCTCCAGTTGATCATCGCTTCCATGCTTCCGCCCCCGCCTCGCGACGCGCGAAAGGCACGAGGGCCTTCCCCAGCGCCTCGGAAGCCGACGCCCATATCGATAGGAGCTCCGAAAATCGCGACTTCTATTTTCCCGGCCGTCAAATCCTCCGGCGTGACCGCGATGGGCAGCCCGAAAAAAGTAAGCGCTCCGTTGGCATTGATCGGACCCGGGTCGCGCCTCGGCTCCTCGGAAGTATCTCGGGGCGTGCAGACCTCGAGCTCGGGAGCGTTCGGATCCAGTCGGATGACGGCGTAGTCCGGGGGAAGCTCGGTGGACTGCGGAGAGAGAGGACCGAGCATGTGGGGTCCTTCGGGAGTACCGGGATCCTGCACTTGAGAGCTGTCCTGCGGTCTTTCGGCAGGAGCCTGCTGCAGCGTCGCGGCATGAACCTCTTGCCGCGGCGTCTGCTCCGCACAGCCCGTGACCAGAAACAGAACCAATACGACACCTAGATTTCCCGCCCCCTGGAGCTCCCGGCGGGCCTTGTCATTCATTCGAAACCTCCTCGCGGCTCGGACAGGAAATGGACTCAAGGAATCGCGGGCACCTCCAGCTCGACGACCGATTCCGCTTCCGCCTCGATCTCGTCGAGCGTCATGGGCACCTTCTTGAACTCGTAGTTCACGTGCAGCATCAGCTGGTCGCCGATATGCGGCGTCGCCTTGCCCGACAGGCTGATGAATTGATTCTGGCCCCCCGTCGGCGACGCGTCGTACATGATCTTCGCTTTCGGGCTGAGCTCCATCAGCCCGTTCCACTGCTCCGAGCCGTTCGCCGGCACGACGGCCGGGATGAGACCGAGTCTCGCGGCCGTCGACCCGCTCCAGGGGCTGAACTGATCCCAGACGACCGTGAAGGCGCCGTAGGGCGGCTTGTCCGGATTCCGGCCGATCGCTTCCGCGTCGTAGTACTTCCAGAAGATCGGCGTCCTCCAGGCGTCCATATCGTCGGTTCCGAACTCCCGGGCGAGCTCGTCGACGACGCGCGCGACCGTTTCCCGCAGCACCTCGTTCCGGTCCCTCCCGTCGAACCAATCGAACTTCATCGGAAGGCCGGCGTCGGCGCCCTGGACCGCGCGGTGGAGAACGGCGGTCCGGTAGCTCGACACGATCTTCGTCTCCCAGTCGTCGATGTCGTCGGCGAGAATCATCTCCCGCGCGACTTCGAGCCACCTCCGGGCGATCGTGAGTCCGACGTGATCGTAGTACCCATCGCCGTTCAGGTCCTCGAAAATCGCGTTCCAGCCGGCCATCCGGTCGACGGCCTGCTGAAGCCGGGCGTCGTCGGCCACGGCGGTCCTCAGGTACGAGACGAAGAACTTCGGGCTGGTCAGCTTGTTGTCGGTACCGCCCCAGCCGCTACCGACCTGCCGGTTGATCTCCTTGAGCTCGTCGAGGCCGATCTTCGGCTTTGCCTCGATCAGGTCGTGAGCGAGGTAGTTGCGGAACGTCGCACCCCATCGGAACTCGTCGCCGTAGGCGGTCGCGTCGGTCGGCTTGTTGTTCCATACGTGAAGATAGCCCTCGGCGGGATCCTTGATCTTGGACCACTCGCTGAACGGCACCCATCCCTGCCACTCGTACTCGCCGGTCCCCGGTGTCGGCAGCCGCGGGTCGATGCCGCCCGGACGAATGGCGAGCCGCGCCGCGTGCCAGTGCGCGATGTGGCCTTCCTCGTCGCCATACTGGATATTGGTGCTCGACGCGCATCGGGGGATCGCCTTTTCGAACTCCGCCATGTTCTGCGCGCGGTCCCACTCGAGGTTGCACACCCAGTCGTTCATCTCCGCGCCCTGGAGCGCATGCTTCTGGCTGTACGCAATCTGGTTCTCGACGTCCCATGCCACGACCGGTCCGTGGACGGTCCTCGCGATTTCGATCGTCTGCGGCTTTCCGTCGCGCACGCGGATCGTCTCGGTGCGTCTTTCCATGTCGTGCCAGGCGCCATCGAACCAGTACTGATACTTGTTCGCCGGGTTCAGTTTCTCGGCGAACGTGTCGACCATGTCGTCCTGCCCCGTGCTCTGGAACCAGCCGAACGTCGGACCACGTCCCATGACCAGAGGACCGCCTCCCTGACGCGTATACCCGTAGGCGTCGAAGCCCGCGCCGAGATAATGGATCTGTGGACCGTCGGACGTGGCGTGGACCATCAGCACGTTGCCGGTCGCCGAGCGTTCGCGGCCGATCACGATCGAGCGGCTCTCACTGCGCAGCTCGGGGTGGATGGCCAGTGTCGGCGCGGCCCCGGAGCGAACTCCCAGATAGGCGAGCTGATGGAAAGGCTGCGGTGGTTCGACCGAGAGTCGATTCTCCGTGCGCTGCACTGGCGTTCCCGCGAGACTTTCGGGGAACGGACCCTGGGAGGCGATGGTAGCGATCGCATCGGGATCCTGGAGCGGCAGCACGTCGTCGAAGAGGATGCGCGCCTTCTCCTCTCCGTAGCGGCCGACGAGATAGCGAAAGAAGTCGAGGTTCTGGATCTCGGAGCCACCGCCCGAGCTCAGACTCCTGCGGTGCGCCGCGTAGGTGGCGATGTAGTCGTGCACCGTCCATCGCTCCGGTGTAATTTTCCAGAGCACCCCGAACTCGTACGGCATTCTATTCTGTCGATCGGCGATCGCCTCGTCGATCGCCTTGTTCATGCCCGCCAGGTGCGCCCTGAGCATCCGCTGATACTCGGGCGCCAGCGTGTCGAACATCGCTTGCGTCTCGGCTTCGGTATAGGCGACGAGCCGCGCCCGCTTGTCGGCCTCGACCTTGGTCGAGTCGATCTCCGCCATTCGCCCGAGCGCCGCCCGGCGCGAGCGCTCGAACTCCGCCAGGCGGTCCTGCGCGAGAGCATAGCCGCCGCCGAAGTACAGGGCTTCGGCCGTGTCGCCGACCACGTGCGGCACTCCCATCTTGTCGCGGTAGATTGTGACTTTGCCTGCCGTGTCCTGCTTCGCGCAGGAGGCGGCGCTCACGAACGCAGCAAGTAGAGCCAATCTGCTGATCATGGGATCTCCTCGAGCCTCGACGGCGGGAGTGTGGCACCTTCGATCGCGCGTGGCAAGGAGTGGTGTGGACGCGCCGGCGCGCATCGCGTACGCTGATTTCAGTGAAAACGGGACCGCCTCTGCCTTCTCTTCCTTCTCCGGGCGAGGTCACGCTCCTCCTTCGGGCCTGGAGCGAGGGGAGTGAGGAAGCACGCGACCAGCTGATGCCGTTCGTTTACGAGGAGCTTCGGCGACGAGCCGCTTCCTATCTGAGGCGCGAGCCGCGCAATCCTACTCTCCAGCCGACGGAGCTGGTCCACGAGCTCTACCTTCGACTCTCCGAGCAGAGCCCGGGCTGGCGGAATCGAGAGCAGTTTTACGGCGTCGCCTGCCAGGTGATGCGGCGCATTCTCGTGGACCAGGCGCGTGCTCGCAAATCGGCGAAGAGAGGCGGCGATCTGCGAGTCACCCTGAGCGACGATCTCCTTTCCAGGGCCGCACCGTCCGTCGATCTTCTCGCGCTCGATGAGGCGCTCCAGGAGTTGGCGGCCCTCGATCCACGTCAGGAACGTCTGGTCGAGCTGCGATTTTTCACCGGGCTCTCCATCGCGGAAGCGGCCGGCGTCCTTGGCATTTCTCTCGCCACGGCGAATCGCGACTGGGCGCTCGCGAAAGCGTGGCTCTATCGTCAGATGAAGGTCGAGGTGGGCTAGAGGTCGACCGGGTCCGTCTTCGAAAACCGTCGCGCCTGCTGCTTGAATTCCGCGTCGATATGCCCTAGCCTTTCGTCGTTACCCCCCCTCCGGACGAGAAACGTTCGTTGACAACTCCGCGCTGGCTGCGCGTCCGAGAAGTGTTCCAAGACGCGGTGATCCGCTCGCCCGCAGGGCGCGCCGCGTTTCTCGATGAAGCGTGCGAGACCGACCCCGAGCTGAGGCGCGAAGTCGAGTCGCTCCTGGCGTCGCACCAGGAAGCGGGACGATTCCTCTCGGAGGCCGCTCCCTTGGCGACCGGACTCGCGGAGTCGACAGAGAGCGCCGCCCGGACCCGCGTCGGTCCCTACCGCGTGCTCGACGTAATCGCCACCGGGGGGATGGGCACCGTCTATCGGGCGGTCCGTGACGACGACGCGTTCGAGAAGACGGTCGCTCTGAAGCTGGTGCGCGGCGGCGCCGCCTCGCAATACGCCGAGCGGCGGTTTCGCCAGGAGCGTCAGATCCTGGCGCTCCTGCAGCACCCGAACATCGCGACCATCCTCGACGGCGGCGCGACCACGGAGGGTCAGCCCTACCTGGTGATGGAGCACGTCGATGGACGCCCGATCACGCTGTATTGCGACGAGCGGGGCCTCGATACGAGGGATCGCCTCGCCCTGTTCGTGAAAGTGTGCGCCGCCGTCCAGTACGCGCACCAGAACCTCGTCGTCCACCGCGACCTGAAGCCCGACAACGTCCTGGTCACGGCGGACGGCACGCCGAAGCTCCTCGACTTCGGCATCGCCAGGCTGCTGGCGGTCGGGATCGACCCCGACGCCGCGCCGACCGCCACGATGCTGCCGATGATGACGCCCCAGTACGCGAGCCCCGAGCAGGTCCGCGGCCAGCCGGTGACGACGGCGAGCGACGTCTATTCCCTCGGTGTGCTGCTCTACGAGATCCTGACCGGCTGTCGGCCTTACGCAGTGAAGGCCGACTCGATGGAGGAGATCGTTCGCGCCGTGTGCGAGACCGATCCCCCGCCTCCGAGCAGCGCCGTCAAAACGCGGGACACCGGCGGCGCGCCGACGGGTACGCGTCCCACCGCGTCCGAGCTGAGGGGCGACCTCGACACCATCGTGCTCAGGGCGATGCAGAAGGAGCCTGCGCGCCGGTACGTTTCGGCCCAGGAACTGGCGGACGATGTTCGCCGCCACCTCGAGGGCCGCCCGGTGCTCGCCCGCCCCGACACGATCGGCTACCGGACGAGCAAATTCGTGAGGCGACACCGGGTGGTGGTGACTGGCTGCCGCTTTGGTGGCGGCCAGCCTCGTCGCCGGGTTCTTCTCCACGGTGCAGCAGCGGCGCGCCGCGGAGGAGCAGCGGGCTCGGGCGGAGAGGCGATTCACGGACGTGCGGCGACTCTCCAACTCGTTGCTCTTCGATCTCGAGGAGGCCATCCGCGACCTGCCCGGCGCCACACCGGCGCGGCAGTTGGTGGTGAGAAAGGCGCTCGAATACCTCGACAGCCTCGCTCAGGAGGCGAGCGAGGATCCAGAGCTCCAGGCCGAGCTCGCGATTGCGTACCAGAAAGTCGGCGACGTCCAGGGAAACCCGTTCGGGGCCAATCTAGGCGATACGGCCGGTGCGATCGAAAGCTATCGGAAAGAGGTCGCGATCCGGGAGGTGCTGGCCGCGCTGCCGCATCGGGACCGTCAGGCCGCGTTGGATCTGGTGGCGGCCTACAGGCGGCTCGGGTTGCTCGAGGACGAAGCGGGCGAGATGCAGAGCGGTGTCGCGCACGTGAACCAGGCGCTGCGCCTCGCCGAACAACTGGTCACGGAGGATCGCTCGGACGAGGCCGCAAGCCGGCTGTTGGCACGCGCTTACGACGGCGCCGGCCTTCTCGCGCTGAAGACGGGCGACCACACGAAGGCAGAGGAGCACCAGCGGCGCGCGCTGGCCATTTGGGAGGCTGAGGCAGCGGACAGCCCGGACGATCCGGAAGCGCTGCGCGGCCTCCATCTCATCCTTGGTGACCTGGCCCGCACGCTTCGCGTCACCGGCCGGCTGCCCGAAGCGACCGAGCACTATCGGCGCGCGCTCGACGCGGCCCAGAGGAGGTTGCGCCTGACGCCCGGCGATCCGGTGGCACGCCGCGACGAATCGAACGGCTACACCAACGTGGCGGTGGCCCTCTACACGGCGCGCGAGTTCGACGAGGCCGCGCGCCACATCGCGAAGTCGCTCGCCTTCGACGAAGAGATGCTGCGCGCCGATCCGAAGAATAGCCAGGCGCAGCGCGACGTGAGCTGGGATCTCGGCTTCCTGGCGGAGCTGGCCGTGGCCCAGGGCAAGCTCGAGGAAGCGCTCGCCCATCAGCGCCGAAGCCACAGTTTGTATGAGGCGCGGTACGCCGTCTCGCCGGGGAGTTACCAGGCGCGCAAGGATGTGGCGGAGAGCTGGTCGTTCGCGAGCGACGTGCTATACCGCCTGCAGCGATTCGAGTCGGCGCTTCAGGCGAGCAGCCAGTCGCTCGCCTTGTTCGAAGAGCTTCGCCGGGGGAACCCCGACCAGAGTCGGACTCAGCAGTTGATGGCGGTGCAATATGGCCGCCATGCAGCCATCCTCGAGGAACTGTCGAATCGCGCCGACGCCTGCCTCGCGTACCGCAGCAGCCTCGACCTATGGCGCGAGCTCTCGTCCCAGGGTGCGGCGATCGATGCGGAGTACCTTCCGCACCGCGATAAAATGGAAGCCGCCGTCGCGCGATGCGATTCGATGCCCGCCAGCCCTTGATCGGACAGGTTCCCAATCACCTCTGCAAGAGCGACTCGAGCTCCGCGCATCTCTCTCGCAAAGGGGCGTCCTCCGGTAAGAGATCTCGAGCGCGGCAAGAACTCTTTCGAGACTCCCAGAGAAGTCCCAGGCTCCGGTCGACCTCCCCCGCGAGGGCGATGACGTAGGGATCGCTCGTCGCGTCCAGTTGCTCCTGGAGAATCCGGCGCTGCGACGAGCGAACGGAATCGAGAGTCGTGAACTCCCCTTCCGCCGTACCGGTCGTCCCCGCAGAATCGAGAGCGAGCACCCTCCAATAGTAACGGCGCCCCTCGACGAGGAGATCGGGTGGTATCGCCACCTCATCATCCTTCACCACCTTGTGGAGGAGCACGGTGCCGTCTTCATCCTCCAGAATGACGCGGCATCCGGCCGAGGTCTCTTCGCTCGTGCCGAAACGCAACGTCGTCTGGTCAGCGAGCGTCGTCGCGCCCTGGCGCGGATAGATCCAGCGAAGACTCGACCCGCGCAATACGACACCGCCGAGCCTTGTGCTCGCGAACGCGTCCGCTTCATGCGGGTTCAGCGTCCGCCGCGGCAATGGCGGAAGCGGTTCGCGAGCCTCGATCTTTCCCTCGTTTCGTCCCAAGCCCTCCTCCGTCAACACGGCGGCCGCGGGACCGGTGAATTCGTAGCGCGCTCCGGTGACGAAGACGATCTCGACGTGGGTCTCTTTCTCTACGCGAAGCTCGTCGCCCGATTCCAGCCAGTCGAACTGCCGAGCGGCACGGGCGTCGCCTCCGGCGGCAGGCGTCACTCGAGCTTCTCCAGCAAGCCTGAAAACAAGCGCCACGGACGGTGAGTCGCCGGGAGACTTCAGTGGAAGCGCCGACAGGCTGATGAGAGCCAGCAGGGATATCACGGGAGAAACCTCCTCAAAGCCATCGTCGCCGCGATCCCGATGCCGAGCGAAACCATGGGACCGGCGGTGGGAATGAGCAAATGGAGCCATCGGAAGGCCGCGATCGAGGCTCCCGCGAGCAGCAGTAAGCTTGCTACAGGCGCCAGGAGGTACATCGGAGGCGACCCGGGCAGGCTCAGCAGGACGCCGAGAACGGCGACGAGGATGCTCGTGATGACTACCAGCCAGGCGTCGCCCACTTGCTTCACGCTTACTCCCGAGATGAGGGTATGCACCAGACTAGCTTGAACGAAGGCTCCGGGAAAGCTTCGATCCTTTCCATCCTCGCTCGGAAGGAAGAAGGTGTCCGCGGACCCCTCGTACGTCGCACCGACGATCACCAGCTTGTCTCGGACGAGATCGGGATCCGAGGCGAGAGCCCCCGGAAGCTCTTGCAGGGAGATCTTCGGTATCGAATCGATCGGCAGCGTTTGATCGAGGAAGAACCGGTCTCGCGGATCGAGTCCCTCGCGAAGAGTGAGCGCGGCCCGGGACGCCCAGGACAGATGAACCCGTCCGTCCCGGTCGGCGAAACCCCATCGTCCTCTCCTCACCATGCCATCGTCGTCCGCTTCCAGGTTCACGAGACCGAAGAGCCGCTCGAACCGTTCGGGCCCGAGAATGGACTCGATGACCGGGTGGATGCACTCCTGCCCCCGGATGGTGCCGTCTGCAAAGCTTCCGAACGCGGCAAGAGTCAGACGGTCCGCGTGCGACAGCACCAGCCGCGAAAAGTCCTCCGCCTCACTCCACTCGGTCGGCAGCACGACGTCGAGCGCGAGCGCCCGCGCGCCCGCCGAGAAAAGGGACGACAGCTGTGCGCTGAGCACGTCACCCTGCTGACTCAGGGATTCCGGATGGGCAGCGAGCCAACGATCGTCAATCGTCGCCACCAGCATGTCGGAGCTCGCCCGCGTCTCCGGCAGGAGCGCCCACTTCGCATCGAGGATCCGGTTCTCGATTCCGCGACACCATCGGGTGTTCCAGAGCCAGCCGGACGAGAGGCCGACTACGGCCGCAAGACCGAGAGAGACGAGCGCCCGGCTGGGGAGCGCTCTTTTTCGAACGATTCGGAGGCGGCCTCGCTCGACCGCTTCCCGAAGCTGCCTTGCGAGCTCACGGGCGCTCGGGGGCCGCGCGGCCGGATCCTCCGAGAGAGCGGTTTTGAGCGGACCATCGACTTCGACCGGAAGCGAGAGGTTCGCGTTCGAGGGCACCACCATGGTCGGGTGCTTCCAGCTCCCCGCGAGGAGCGCCTCCGACGTCAAGACGTACGGGCGCTGGCCGACCAGGATCTCGAACGCGAGCACCGCGATCGCGTACAGGTCGGAGGCGATCGTCGGCTTCGTACCAGAAAAAAGCTCGGGTGCCATGTAGGAGGGCGTTCCGGCAACGCCTCTCATCGTCTGAAACTCGGTCACGAGATCGGCGTCCGAGAAGGACGGGGACGCTGCACGCTTCTCCCCATCGTCGGTTTCACTTCCGAGCAGTCGGGACAGGCCGAAGTCCAGGATCTTGCAGCCGTCCGGGGTCAGCAGGACGTTGTCCGGCTTCAAATCGCCATGCAGCACGCCTTTGGAATGCGCGTAGTCCACCGCTCGAGCGAGCGCATCGAGTACGTCCAACGCCTCTTCCGCGGATAGTGGGTCCGCTTGACGCTGTCGCAGCGTCGATCCCGAAACGAGCTCCATGACCAGGTACGGCACGCCGCCCGCGATTCCGAAATCCGTGACGTCTACGATGTGCGGATGTTTCAGCGAGCCCAGCACTTTAGCTTCTCGCTGAAACCGTTCGATTCCAACGTGGGCCGCGGACGCGACCTTCAGCGTCTTGAGGGCGAACTCGCGGTCCAAGCCGGTATGAACCACCCGATAGACGATTCCCATTCCACCACGGCCGATCTCCTCGATGACGCGGTAGCTCGCGACCTCGTCTCCGGGCCCCAAAGCCCGGTCGGGCGGAGCCGGAGCGCGCTCCATGGAGGCAGTGGGAAGGTCGGCTCCGAGCAAGGACTCCACCTCTTCTCGAATTTCAGTGTCGTCTCCGCACGCCTCCCGAACGAATGAGGGCCGCTCCGCCGGACTCAGCAGGAGCGCCTTGTCGAGAATCGACTTGATCCGCTTCCAGGTGTCAGGAGTCATAACCGGAGCCTTTGGGCTCTACTCTAAGGAACGCGCGGTTCGTCGCGGTTTTGGCTCAGGAATTTTCGAGGGGTCTCGGCGAAGCTCACGGCGAAGCCACAGCCGGGCGGTGGCGAATTCCCGTTTGACCGTGGCCGGCGAAATATCCAGAACGGCGCCGGTTTCTTCGATGCTGTGGCCCCCGAAATAGCGCAATTCCACGATCTGGGCCTGCCGGGAGTCCAGAGCAGCGAGCTCCGTCAGGGCATCGTGGAGCCGGACCACGTCCACGGATCCCTTGGCCAGCCCGGAGCCCTCGTCTATCGTCAGGGCGAGCTCCCCGGAACCCCGTCTTTGCGCTTGCCGTTTGCGAGCGTGGTCCACGAGGACCCGGCGCATCATCCTCGCGGCGATGGCATAAAAATGCGCGCGATTCTCCCAGCTGACGGCGCGCTGGCCGATGAGCCGCAGGAAGGCCTCGTGGACGAGGGCTGTCGGCTCGAGCGTATGCCCGGGACGCTCGCGCGCCATCTGGCGGCGCGCCAGGCGGAGGAGCTCCGCGTAGAGCAGGGGCGCCAGCCGATCGAGCGCCGTATCATCGCCGCGCCGCCATTCGGCCAGAAGCTCGGTGACTTCCTCTTTTGCCGCGTTCATGAATTCTCGTGAGCCAAAACGACGCTCATCTGCGCGTATTCTAAGCGAAGGGAGATGGCTCCTGGAGGCACTTGACTCGCGCCTCGATCCGATTTAGATCCTTCAGCCCCAACGATTGAATAACCTTACCCCACGAGATTGAGAGGCAACATGCGATTCTTACGGACTTTCCTGGTGCTCATCTTGGTTACAGTGCTCGCGAGCCTTGCGGTCGCCCAACGCAAGAACCCCCGCAATTTCCCGGCGGGAACCATGTGCCCCATCCATCTTGGCTGGGAGGTCGATACCAACGGGAACCCCGTTCCGAACACCACCCGGATCCAGGAGGGTCTGACGTTCGTGGCCGAGGGTCCGAAAGCCGCGGTCACGTTTCTCGCCTGTGATCGTGACTTCGCTTTCGAGGACGCGCCGAACCAGGTCTTCGACCCAGCCGAGAACACGGTCGAGGTCCGCATCGACGACGTCGCCGTCGTTCGTGAGGACGTCTATCTGAGCCACCAGAAAGCCACCATTCCGGACTCGTTCGGCTGCTACTTTTCCACCGATCAGCCGTTCCCCGAGATCACAGTCGGGTCGGTCTTCGATCGAACGGTCCCGAAGGCGGTAGGCCCTTTCACCGCCAAGCTGCCTTTCGTCGAGGATTTCTCCGATCCCGCGGTGACCGAGACTCGCTGGCGATTCGGCGGAGCGGAGATCGACGAGACGAACGGCACCCTCGTCCTGGCGCGGCAGCAGTTCTCGCTCTCGGATCCGGTCACTTGCCGATCGGCCACTTTCCAAGTCGGCGTCGTCGCCGGCGAAACCTACGTCGTCGACTTCAAGTGGGACGTTCTGGGCTTCGAGCAGGGTGACAACGTATTGGTGACGACTTTCGACCTCAATCCGGGAAAGTAAGCGCCAGCGGGCCAGCTCATCGGGCGCCGTCGAGGACGAATGGCGCCCAGAAGAACGGCGCAGCCCACTCTTTTCGCTGCCGCAAGGAGCGTTTTGCGGCGGCGAGAAGAGGTGCGTACGGAAGTTCGTCTTTCTGCCCCGCGTCGATGTTCGAGAAAAGCGTGGCGATGAGCGCCGCGGTGGACGCGTCCTCGACTGGCCAGAGGCTCGCGACTACCCGGCGCGCCCCGGCTCCCAGGAATCCCCTCGAAAGGGCGAAGACGCCTTCACCGGCGACGACACTTCCCCCACGAGTGGAGCACGCGGACAGGACGGCCAGCTCGGCATCGAGCTCGAGCTCGTAGATCTCGAAGAGCTCGAGCGCAGCCGTCGTTGTCCGTGGTTCGTATCTCCTTCGGGGATGCGAGAGCGAGAGACGCATAGAGCGCCGTGGCGGACGGGTCGACCACTCCGTGCGTGCCGAGATGAACGAACGGAGGACCCTGGAGCGCCGCTCGCACCCGGGGCTCGGTGGCGTCCGGACCCTGGAGGACGTCGACTCGGGTGATTCCGAACCTCTGCTTCAGGGCGTCGGTTTCGAGCGCCGTCGCGGGAAGGGGCCGCAGTCGGCCTTCCGCGTCGTACGAAGGATTCGAGACCGAGACCGCCATCGGTCCCTCGTTTCCGCGCTCCGCTCTCGGCCGGCGCTCGAGATTCGACAGCAGAGTCGCCGAGCTCGCGTACCGGATAGGGGGTCCGTCGTCGAGCCAGTAGCGAGTTTCCTCCGGAGTCCCCTTCCCCGGATCCACCACGAGAGCATCGAAGGGAAACTGAAAGAGGATGCCGTCCGGAATCAGAATCACCTCGTCGAGACCGCGAAGCCGGTTCCAGACCGCCGGCGGGATCAGCGTGT
This sequence comes from uncultured Acidobacteriota bacterium, assembly GCA_963820855.1. Lineage (GTDB taxonomy): Bacteria > Acidobacteriota > Vicinamibacteria > Marinacidobacterales > SMYC01 > DAISKN01. Next base: position 191,574 of record CAWGBY010000016.1, on the reverse strand, counting down.
GAAAGAGCGCGTGCAGCTGACGCGGCAATCTGCGGTTGCGGCTGGCGAGAGTCGGAGGGCTCGCGAGGTCGGCAAGGAGACCCTCGGGAAGAGCCGGATTGAGGGTCTCCGGAGACGGCGCGAGGGCACTTCCCAAATTAGAAATGGTGAGAGGCCCCCGGGCGACTCCGAGGAGCGGCGCGTCCGCTTCCGCGATTTCGAGTCGATGAAACACAGGCGGTTGTCCGGGGGGAGGTACGACGAGGACATAGGAGACCTCTTGCCCGACGACGTAGACCAGCGCCAGGCTCTTCGCGCCCACGACCTGTTCTTGAAACTGAGAGAGCGCCATCGTGCCGCCGCCAGGGAGATCGCTTTGCCCACGCCAGAGCCGGCTGGCGTTCTTGATTTCCTCGTAGAGCGAGGAGAACTCCTCCTGCCGGCGCTCGAGCTCGCGCTCGACGCTCGCGATCTCCTCGCGATCGCTTTGTGCGTCCCGAAGAACACGTAGTCGTTCCCGGCTCTCCGCGATGCTCGATGCGAGAGAAGCCTCACGCTCCTCGAGGCGCGCGCGATCGGCAGGGGCGATGCCGGCGCGCAGGTCGACGCTCGTGATGGCCATTTGATCGAGAAGCGCGCGGGCTCGGCGCCTCTCGGAGTACTCGAAGGCCTTCCCGGGATCGCCGCTCTCGAGAGCCAGGGTGACCATACGGTTGTAGTCATCGAGGTACTGGCTGAGAAACCGTGAGCGCGTCCATTCGGACCCGCCCGCCTCGGGCCGCAGCCGCTCCACGATGTCGAGCGATTCCGTCAGATCCCGAATGGGATTCCCCCCCGGCAGGCGGGAGCGAAGCGAGAGGCCGCGAGCGAGAGTCCTCGGCTCGGCCGGCGTTTCCCGCAGGATGGCGATGGCTCGATCGAGGAGCTCCCGACGCGTGCCCTCCGTCTCGACGATCTCGGCTTGAGCCACGAGAGCGGAAGCCACGTCGGGATGCTTCATTCCGAGTTGGCGCTCACGAATCGAAATCGCTTCCTGACCGTTCTCGAGAGCGAGCTTCGCGCGGCCGGACGCCGCATAGAGCTGGCCGAGCTCGATGTACGTGTCGGCGAGCTCCGGATGATCGGGGCCGAGTGCCCGAGTGCGAACCGCAAGAGCTTCGAGAAGGAGCGGCTCGGCTTCCTGATACCTTTCCTGCTCCAGGAGAAGCAGCGCGAGCTGGTTCATGTACGTGGCGCGCGATGGATGCGCTTCGGGGAGAACTTCGGCGGCGAGAGCCAGCGCTTCGCGAAAGAAACGTTCGGCTCCGGCCGCATCGCCCTGGAACCGGCGGATCTCGGCTTCGTTGTTGAGAAGGGAGAGCCGAAAGAGATCGCTCGGTTCTTTCGCCCTGCGCAGTACCTCCCACGCCTGGCGATGCCGCCACTGACATTCGGCGAATCGGTGCAGGTCGCGGTAGACCCCCGAAAGGCTGATGAGCAGCTCGACCAGGTCCGGGTCGTCGGGACCGAGGTTCTCCTCGGCGAGGCCGACCGCTCTTTCGAGGAGCGATACAGCCTCTTCGTACCGACTTTGTGTCCGGACGTTTTCCGCGAGCTCCTTGACGGCGAAAGCCGTCTCGCGCGGGTCGGGAGGGTCGAGTCGTTCCGCGATGCGTACCGCTTCCCGGAGATGCGCCTCGGCTTCCTTCAGATACGCGAGGCGGGTCAGACTCACACCCAGGTTACGTTCCGCCTTCGCGACCTCGCGAAGGTCAGCGCCCGGCTGGCTCCGTCGAATCTCGAGGGCCCGGCGATCGAGCGCAAGCGCCTCCTCGAATCGGCCTTGCTCGAAGAACAGATCCGCGAGGCCCACCATGACGTCGAGGCTTTCGGGGTGGAGACGCCCGTGAGCCTCTTCCAAGAGCGTCAGCGCGCGGAGATAGAGAGACTCCGCTCGGCTCGACCCTTGAGGCGTTTCGGTGGCATAGAAGATCTGAGCCAGCTCACGTGAGGAAACGCGCGAGCTCGGCCGGCGACATCCTGCTTTTCTCGAGCTCGATGAGCTCTTCGGATGCGCGGTTCGCGGTCTCGAAGTCACGCGCGGCGAGCGCGGACTTCATCTCGTCTTCGAGACGTTGGGAAGAGCTCTGCTGGGCTGGTTCCGCGGCGGAAGCCGAGGCCGTCGCGCAGGTCACGACGAGCAGGATCGCGGCCAGCACGACGCGGAATCTCCTCACAAGCTCCAGAAAATCGGAGTCGGCGCCGCGGCTGGATTTTGAGCTCGTGGTTCGACCATCCCGACGGGGCAGGAGTCCCGTCGCCCGCCATTATGTCACCGCCGTTCGTGCCGTACTGGGAACCAGGAACGAACTACTGGCGCTCCTGCCCTCCAGGAAAAGTGTTAGCGATGTCCTCGGACGTTTTGTCAGCTATGTCCCCGGTTGCTCACCTCGTTGAGGGCGCTGTTGCTACGCCAGATTGATCCTTTGCTGGAATCGCTGTTTCGCGTCCGCGAGACTCCGCACGAGCTCTTCGGGTGTGGGATGGTAAAGCCAGGGTAGTTCCAGCACATCGCCCTGACGCCAGTCCGCAGGATCCAGGGAATGTTTGAACACAAGATAAGCGTAGTTCGGGCTAGAAGGATTTCCCACATCAACCCGCTCTATGGCTCTCCAGAGATAGAAACGACGGGAGAATGCCCATCTAACTCTCACTCCCTGCGGACCGACGCTCACCCATGGTGGCCACAGGACTGTTTCGAGCACGAAGTAAAGAAACCAAAATATGCCGAGGTCCTCGATCAAAGACCACAGCACGGCCCATGGAGATACGGCCAAGATGCTACGGAGCTTGGGTCTACGAAAGGTAATCGTATCGGTGGACGAAGTCACGATCTCGCTCAAGCTTCGGCTAACGCTCCCGTTGAGCGGCGGCCGACGAGCGTAGCGAGGAGGGAAACGCAAGCAAGCGAAGCGCGCCTGCGGCCGTCCGCTCGAACGCGTGGTTGGGCCGCGCCCCGTCACTATGGCTCACCGTGTGTATCTCAGTTATCGTTGTCGCTGTCATCGTCGATGATCTCGTAGTCACACAGGTCCTCGACGACAGAGTGGAGTTCGATCGTAAACCACTCGCGAAAGGTTTCCAGGTCGCGATTCCCGGGCCACGCGGACTCATCGGTATGCCACCCGCACAGTTCGTTCTCGAATATCTCGAGATAGAGCTGTTCGATCACGGCTTCCGCGTCGTCGGGCGTGTCGAAGGCAGGGATGAGGTAGACAGTTTGCTCCCCTTCGACATCGGGGAGTAAGCCGGATTCGTCCAACCCTGCGGCCCAATCGAGGAAGGGCTGCTCGGGACGGACGATCAAAACACCGCGATTGATCATGAACGGGAGTTCGCCTGCGGCACCCAACACTCGAAATGAGCGGCGTGGCCAGCCTTTAGTAGACCGGTGAACTCAACGAAGGCGATGCGAGTCATCAGATCTCGTCGCGTCCGAAACGGGCCACGACCGACTCATCCGGAAGTTATGCCCTTCCCGCAGTTCGGCCGCTACTTCTTTTCGGCCTGGGCCACGCGTTCACGAGCGATTTCCGCGATTGCCCGAAGTGCCTTATTCACGGACTCGGAGTCGGGAAACAACTCGGCAACGTCCGGATCTAGGACAACGACTTTCGATCCCTGGCGATACCGAGACGCGTACTTTCCGCGAACGCCCTTACTAAAATCGTATTCGTCCCGCATTTCGAAGTCGTCACTCTGTCGCGCCTTGCTCATAGTCCCGAGTTTCTTTCCGCGTCGCAGGACGCGCGTTTACTATACGAATATTATCCCCGCGTTCTGTGTGGGCCACAACAACGAGACGCTGGGCGGCTGTCATGCCGATCAGGATGAAGCGTCGTTCGTCTTCAGAATGTGCTGGGTCGGGAATCGTGACTGAAAGCGTATCCCCGAAAGCCGTGGCCGCCTCTTCGAACGATACGCCATGCTTCTCCAGATTCGATCCGGCCTTTTTGGGGTCCCACTCGAAGGTCAGCGACATCGGTTCATGAAACGATCAACAGCATAACGATGCGGTTGAGTGGCGGGCCCGCCCGAATGCTGACGCCACGTTCCCGCAAGCCTCATGCGTTTATATGGCACCGACGCCGCAAGAAAAAGGACCCGACCACTCGAACCGCTTGTTATCCGTCACGTGACAGAACTGCGCCGGCTCTGGCGCTTGGCCGACGCGCCTTCGGGTCATCTGCTGCGTGCTGCCTCCAGGATTCTCCGAAGAGCCGCATCAGCGGTGCCTCCAACCATCTCGATGGTGTGATCGCGTAGCACGGAGTCGTCCACGACCGCGCCGTGCTCGATGAGCAGCCTCGCGATCTCCACGTGGTTCTCCGTCATCGCCCACGCTATCGCTACACAGTTGAGGGGCCTGGGACGACTACCAGCGCAGGAGACCCATTCTCGCACGGTCGGATCGGCTGGTTCGCTGGGATTGGCACTGCTCGCAAGCAGTTGGGCCACGTCGCCAATCCTTCCCTGATAGCAGGCCTCGTGCAGACTCATGCTCTCGTGCCCTATCCCATGCGACGCGGCAATTCTACCAGGTATCGCGATCACTCGGAGCCGGCAGGCCGTTGGAGACTACGAGGCTCAACGATGAAACTGCGACGGCCCGGCTACAGCCGTCGACACGAGCCCCAATGACGTCCGCATCTCACCAGCCAACACAGAGTACGGATAACACCGGCGATGAGCGGCGTGGCCGATCACATGGCCATAGCACCTCTCGACTGAAGCCTGGAACCTTCGGATCGGCTTCGACCCTTTCGACGGGAAGGCCACGACCACTCCAACACGTTGTTCTGCGGCTGGTTCATCGATGGAGACCGCGCGTGCCCTCGTTTCAGAATGTTCCCAGGCGGCAAGGGTGCTCGCTGTATTCCACGCCGGGATCCACGCAAGGATGGCGATGACAGCGCCAACGATCTTCCGAGTACTACTGGCCGGAGCATATGCAACCCAAAGCACAGCAACCAGCGACGCGGCGCTGGCCCACGACTGCGGATATGTACAAACCGTCACGACCGGCCGAACGGCATCAGGCAAAGGGCCCCAACTATCGGGCAATGGCATGAGAATCAGCGGGGAGAGGATCGCTGGCAAAGCCAACAGGAAGATCACAAGCTCTCCTGGCGGCGTCCGGTAGCTGGGCGAGCGGGACACATGAATTCAGACACCGGTGAAGCCCTTTGGTTCCGCCAGGCCGGTCGCAGAGTCCGAGGAACACTTGAGTTGAGCAGCGACGCGTCGACGTCGGAGACGCAGGCGCCAGCCTGTTTCCACGTATTTCATGCCCAACGAAGGCGCTGCGCCGACCGCTCCAACTCATGGCTAGGCTAACCACCTTCTTTGCGATCTCGGTTCATAAGAGGTAGTCGGCCAGGGTCCCGGACTCACGCCACCCAGAGTTGATGCCTCGATTCCGAGAGGTCTTGAGAAACTCCGGCGCACCGTTCACATTCGAGTTTACGGAGTCTTCCCACGTCTCGAAAACAACGGTACCAGGCGCAGGATCAGTCGCCACCATTTTCGATCGTGATAATGACATTCTCGCAACGGGCCAAACAGCGGTGACTTTGAAGAAACGACAATCCACTTCCAGCCTTCTGGGTCGCCATCTTCTTGGACCTCGTGATCCATATGGAGGATGTAGCAAGTTTGATCCTGCTGTTCGACCCAGACTCGCTCTCCCGCGAATGCGCCGAGTGTGGTCATCGCGGCGGCTGAATCCACTTCAACCCACGGGCGAGAGGACGTCCGCCCATCGACCGACTCTGGAAGCCTGCGACCAAGCACCGCGTGGTCGGCAAACCCTGTCAGCAACTGCTCCAGTTCCTTCTTGGCAATCAAGAATCCACCGGAATGGCCATTCGGCATGGTTGCTCCAGTTGCTATCGGTCTAACCGCTGCGGTTGAGTGGCGTGGCCAGCCTTGAGTAAACCACTCGACTCAACGACAGCGACCGTGGTCATTTTGGCTACGCCGACGACGAAGAGGGCCACGTCCGCTCCAACTCAATGATGGACGGCGCCTGGGTCACCGCATTGCCTCGAGGTATTCGAGCAGCCGATGTTGTGAGACGCCGATTCGGCACTCGACCGCGAATGGATGCATCTGCGTCTCGCTGAAAGTCAGCGCGGGCCGAGTCTTTGGGCTCGTCAACCTCATGAGGGTCGCAACTCCGAGAGTATCCTCGATCAACGGAACGCGATTTGCCAGGCGCGCAGCTATTGCGGGCTCGCTAGCCTGTGCGGGATCGTCCCATAGGTCCCACACTCGTTGAAAAGTAACCTCCTCAATCTCGACCCACAGACCCCAATTGAAGCTGCGCCCTAGATCCGTGAGTGCGACCGGCAGGATGCACCGCACGAAGTAGCGCGTGGGCTCTTCTGGCCTAGTGCCGGCGAGCTGGCAGACGTCGTTGTTTTCGGTCGCACGTTCGACTCGGCTTGCTCTACGGAGACGAATGATCTCGTCAGGGCGGCCGAAGGTCGGCTCCAGATCCTTTAGTTCGTGCTCTGTACCGCACGTTCGGCACCTCACCATGGGTCTGCGTCCGTCCAACACTGCGAATGACCGGCATGGCCACCACCCTTCAGTAAACCACTAGTCTCGACGAAGGCGTTCGCGATCACGTTAACTCCCACTGCTGATCGGAGAAGGGCACGTCCGCTCATCCGCTAGTTCGGCCGCTTCTCGCTCACGGCGAGGTCGAACGCTTCACGCAAGAACGGCATGACCGTGCGCAGATCCTCCGCGGTCCGGACAAGGGCGACGTGCGAGACGCGGTTGCCGCTTGGCCCGATCTTGATGAAGTACGGTGCGCTCACCTTGTGACCGAGATGAACCACCACGCGAAGTGCATCCCGCGTTACCGTCAGGTCCGCAAAGATGCGTGTGGTCCGGAACAGCGCGTACCGGTCGCGTGTGACGACCTCCACCTCGCCGAAGCTCCTCACGGTGGTCTCGAGTTTCCGGTAGAGATCGGTGAGTGACGGTGGCCTATTCTTGAGTAAGGTCGCTTCGCTGCCGACCCCGCACGCGTGACGCTGATTCACCTGCCGAAAGGTACGATGACACCGCGGACATGCCCAACTCATAAGGCTTCATACGTGGACGTTGTTACGTCGCCGAGCAGAGCCAAGGCCACTGCAGCGCCGACGAGCAGAAGTGCCCAAGCGCATCCTCTGATTGCCATGGCCTCAAAACTCTGCGGAGTCATCGAAGCCTCAGTTCACGGCGAGATTCTTCCATTTCAACCACACGCCTACCCCTAGAATCACCAACATGAATGCAATGATGAGACTTCGCGTAAAGTTCGCTTCCAGAGAGGGTCGTCGGTCCGGTCAGAATTCACCACCCACTCTCCCAGGAGGTCGACCACGATGACAGCTAGTCCAATTCCAAACGCCGCGAGAATGTATTGAGCGAAAGACCAACTTGGAGGCCTCCATCCGCTCAAGACGGAGAAAAATAGGGCGACGCCACCCACGAGAGTGACAATCACGATTGCCATCGCCGCTGTGAGAACGTTAGCCCGCATCTCGTCTCGAGCTCGGCCTAACACACTGCGCTTCAGCGGCGTGGCGGGCCTTTGCTCTCAGCGTTGCGCTGCCGAAGGCTTGCCGGTGACCGCTGCAACTCTGCTATTAGAAAATGAGGGCCACGTCCGCTGCAAGCGCCAGTGTCGAGGAGGAGTCGGTCGTGATCGCTCAGGGGTCGTCGTCGACGACATAGAGCGTCGCTTGAACGGGCGATCCGAGAGCAGCACCGCCGCTCGGTGCCGACAAGCTGAGACCGATCGTCTCCGTGCCTTCGATGAGGGCGTCGGAGAGGAGAGTTACCGTGAAGGTCCTCGAGGTCTGGCTCGGGCCGAACACCAGGGTTCCGGCCGCGGCGGTGTAGTCGGCACCCGCCGTCGCCGTCCCTCCACCGGTGGCGTAGTTGACGCTCACCCCGGAAGCGCTGCCGCCCTTGCGAGTCACCGTCACCGTGGCCGGTGCGCCCTCGGCGCCGGCCGTGGCCACGGCCGCGAATTGCACCTGGCCTCCCGCGTCATCGTCGTTGATGGTCACCATCGCCACACGTGACGACGACCCGCGATCCCGAGGTTCGGACTCTTACTCTCGTGAACGACACCCTGGACCGAGCGAGACCGTCGAGCTGACCCTCTCGAGCCCACGGGCGGGCGCCACGCTGGTACGGAATGGGCCAATCGCGAACCCTTCCAGAAGTTCCGCGAAAGCGACTTTCGGCACGCCGCGTCCTCGCTCTTGGCCGAGCTCCGCCCGAAGTCCTACTGGCTTCGCCAGCACGCCGCGCTCGACGGGCGCTCCCGGATCAGCGACGGAACATGTACTGGAGCTTCACGATCAGAGCGTCGGAATCCCGCTCCCAACGCTCGAGGAGATCGGTCAGGTTGTGGTTGTAAATGACGAAGATGTCTCCCTCCGGCCGGAAGTTCCAACGGAATCGGGTGTTCGTTCCCACCGAGCGGCTCTCGTTGTCGTACTGGATGAAGCTCGTCAGATCCAGATTCGGCGAGAGGTTGAGCCGCACACGGGTGCCGAATAGCGCCTGATCGAAAGAGCCCCAGGGGAGCTCGCCGATGTTTCGCTCCAGAACAGCTTCCAGCGTTACGACGGGCGACGGCGTCCAGCTCCCCTCGACCTCGATCTGATCGAGCGTTCCGCCGTAGAAGGCTCCGAACCACCAGGTGAGCTGACCGTTCAGCTTGCGCTTCGCCGCGAACTCCCACTCGACGCGATGGCGCAGCCACTCGTACGAGCCCGGTGGAATGACGACGCCCTCGGCGATCTCGAAGGGCTCCAGAAGCCGCTCGCCCTCGGGCACGAAGTTGTACTCGAACCGGTCGCCGCTCTCGAGGAGCACGTTCAAGGGCGCGGTGAATAAACGATAGCTCTCCCACCGATCCTCGAGATCGGTGGTCAGCAGGGGGCGGAGCTCGAAGAAGAACTGACGAATCCACTCGGTCTCGGGACGTGGCATGAAGGACATTCCTCCCCGGTAGTTCTTGATCGCGCGGCGAGGGACGAATCCCAAGGATGGATCGAAGTCGTCCCCGATCCGCTGGTAGGTGAAGGCCACGTCCCAGAGATCGTTCGGATAGTCAATCTTGCCGCCCCACGCGTTCGTGTCGCCGTCAAGGTCGTCTCGCACCATGGTGAGCCCCCACACTCCCACCAGGAAATTCTTGTCACCCCGGAAACGGGAAGTCTGGTAGGTGAAGTCGGCCCCGGCGAGCGCGCTTCCCGTCCGGCCCTGCGGGTCTCCGAAAGTCGCGATACCACCGAACGAGGATTCGGCGAGGACGTTCTGCTGGACTCGCGCCACACCCATCGTCGCCTCGGGCGCGAGACCCTCGACGCTTCTCGTTCCGACGACGAGCGCACCGACGTTCGTCTCACCCACCCGGCCATTGAGCTTACCTCCGGCAAGGATGGGGACCTCCTCGCCCTCCACCAGACCGATGCGGCGGCTGAAAAACGGAATGACTTCCTCGCCGAGCCCGAGGCCGAAGTCGAAGATGTCGGAGCCCTCGAGAAAGAACGTGCGTTTTTCCGGAAAGAATAGCGGAAACCGGGTCAGGTTCGTCTGACGCGTGTCAACTTCGGTCTCGGCGAAGTCGGTGTTGACGGTGAGGGACGAAAGAAGGTTTGGTCCTAGACGCTGCTGGAGGTCGAGGCTCGGCTCACCGTTCCATTCCACCGAGGCGCCGGGCTCGGGCCGCTCGTATCCACCGGTCACCGCCGGCCGGACGCCGAGCCCGAGCCCCAGATCGAACTCCGGAACATCGGTGAGAGAGCCGGCCTGGCTCGTCTGCGTGATCTCATAGTCCCGACTTGGGCTCGCCCAACGGTCGGTCTCGAGGAGTCGCTGCACCCGCCGCTGCACATTGAAGGCCCACTCGTTGAGCCCTTTCTTGTAGCTCAAAGTGAGGATGGGAACCCGAATCTCGAGCGTCCATCCCTTCTGGTTGCGATGGGTGCCCGCCTCCCAGATGCCGTCCCAGCTCGGATTTTCGCCCTCGCCGCGATCCGCGACGAGCGCGTCGTAGCGGGCGCCTCCGGGATTCACCGCGAGGACGTATCCGCTGCGGCCGTCGCGGAATGGATCGAGGACGATCTTGATGTGGTCCTCTTCGTCGAGCTCTCCGTCTCTTTGCTTGGTGAAGGACACGATGCCCGCCGGGTCCGGGTCCTCACAGACGAAGCCGAAGACGATCGCCGAGACTCCGGCGAGAACGCGAACCTCCGTCCGGCCAGTGGGTCGAGCGCCCTCGGTCGGCTCGATCATGACCAGGTCGGGAATCGCGGAAGCCGCCTGCCAATCAGGCTCATCGAGGACGCCGTCGATCTGGATAGGGCCGGTGACGCGCCCGATCTCAAGCGAAGGAGGCTCCTCCGTTTGCCCGAACGCCAGCGGGGTTGCCAGAGCGAGGCGAAACCCGACCAGGGCACGAACGAGCACGCCATAGGATACTGCGACGTGCTGAGGACAAGGCCGCGGGAGAAGAGCCGAGCCCCAGTTGACTCTCCGCCCTTCCGGATTCCAAGCCTAAGGGCGAACCCGCCGGGCTCGTTCACGACGCGAACTTCTTACGAGCGCAGCCGCGGGAGCCATGCGGTATCGATGAAGCCTCTCCAAAATCCGGATGTCTTCGTGAAGGATCCGTCAGGGGTCGTCGTCGACGACGTAGAGCGTCGCTTGAGCGGGCGATCCGAGAGCAGCACCGCCGCTCGGTGCCGACAAGCTGAGACCGATCGTCTCCGTGCCTTCGATGAGGGCGTCGGAGAGGAGAGTTACCGTGAAGGTCCTCGAGGTCTGGCTCGGGCCGAACACCAAGGTTCCGGCCGCGGCTGGTGTAGTCGGCACCCGCCGTCGCCGTGCCTCCGCCGGTGGCGTAGTTGACGCTCACTCCGGAAGCGCTGCCGCCCTTGCGAGTCACCGTCACCGTGGCCGGTGCGCCCTCGGCGCCGGCCGTGGCCACGGCCGCGAATTGCACCTGGCCTCCCGCGTCATCGTCGTTGATGGTCACGGTCGCGACGTTCGGACCCTCGAGCGTGGCGCCGCCGGTGGGGCTCGAGAGGGTGAGCTCGACGGTCTCGCTCGGCTCGTCCAGAGTGTCGTTCACGAGAGTCAGGATGAAGGTGCGCGACGTCTGGCCGGAGGCGAAGTCGAGGGTGCCCGAGGCGGGGAGGTAGTCGGCGCCCGCGGTCGCGGTTCCGCCCGAAGCGGCGTAGGCGACCGAGATCGCGCCGGTCGAACGAGCGGTTCGCCGAACGGAAACGACGACACGCGTCTGCTTTTCCGAGCGCGCGAGGGCGGCAGCGGCGAAGCGAAGGTGCCCTGGTCCCAGATCGTTGTCGAGCAGTGTCAAAGTGGTAATGAACGGTGCGCCGAGGGACGCCCCGCCTCCAGGATTCGAAAGAGCCAGACTCACCGTCTCGTTGGGCTCGTCGAGGCTGTCCATGAGCAGAGGCACCGTGAAGGTTCGTGACGGCTGGCCGGCCGCGAAGCTGAGCTGGCCCGTGGTGGCCGTGTAGTCGAGCCCGTTTGTGGCGGTCCCGCCCGTCGTCGCGTAGTCGACGGTGACCCCCTCCCCCAGGCCTCCCGTGCGAACGACGGTAAGGGTGGCGGTTCCAAAGTCCTCTCCTTGATTCACGCTGGCCGAGGAGAATCGCAGGGTTCCCGCCGCATCGTCGTCCGCGATGGCGACGTTCGCCACCGCCTGAGTACCGAGGCTCGCACCACCCTGCGGGTTCGACAGGGCAATCGTGAACATCTCGTCGCCCTCGATGGCCGCATCGGGTGTCGCGCGCAGGAGGAAGGACTGACTGCGGATGTTCGGCCGGAAAACCAGAGTTCCGGAAGCGGCCGCGAAATCGAGGCCGAGGCCCGCCGTGCCGGCGATGGCGGTGTAGTCGACGCTCGCCTGGGCAGAGGCAGGGCCGGCCCGAGTGACCGTCACCCGAAGCGTCAGGCCCTCGCGCACGCCGTATCGGCCAGCCGACCACTGGAAGGTGCCAGCCGCTTCGTCGTCCACGATGGTCGCGGCGGCGGCGCGGTTGACGCCAAGGGTGGCGCCGCCCGTGGGGTTGGTCAAGACGAGACGGAACATCTCTGGCCCCTCGACCAGGGCGTCCTCGAGTATCGTGACAACGATCGTCTTCGAAAGCTCGCCCGCGGCAAAGCTGATCGTGCCGCTCGCGCCGACGAAGTCCGCGCCGAGCTGCGCCGAGTCGGCCTCGGTCGCGTAGTCGACGGTGACTCCTCCCGCACTTCCACCGGTACGGCGGGCCGTGAAGGTGAGATTCCCGTCGGACTCGCCCACGGAGAGGGGCGTCGAAAGCTGGACGACTCCGCCCGAATCCTGATCGAGAATGCGCAGCTCCGCCACGGCCGGGCTCCCGAGGGTGGCCCCGCCCGCAGGGCTCGAAAGGCTGAGGATGACGGTCTCGTTCGTCTCGTCGATGGCGTCCCCGATCAAGGGCACGGTGAAGGTCCGGCTGGCCTGGCCCGCCGCGAAGGAAAGGACACCGCTGGTGGCGGCGTAGTCGAGTCCGGCCGCGGCGGTACCGTTGGCCGTGGCGTATTGGACCGAGACCGCGCCGGCGAGGCCGCCCGTGCGTGTGACCGTGATCGCCGCCCCCGGAAAGGCTTCGCTGCGGCTCACCGTCGCGGCCTGGAAGCGGAAGGCCCCTGGACGATCATCATCTACGATCGTGAGCGCGGCAGCGGAGAGGGGACCGAGTACGCCGCCCGAGCCGGGGGAATGGAGGGCGAGCAAGACGACCTCATCACCCTCGATGGCGGTGTCGCGCAGGAGAGGAACCGAGAAGGTGCGTGAGAGGACTCCCAGGCCAAAGACCAGAGTGCCGCTGGTGGTGGTGTAGTCCGCTCCACCCGTAGCGGTCCCATCGAGTGTCCGATAGCCGACCGTGGCGTTGCCGGCGGTGCCGCCGGTTCGCCGGACAGTGACGACGGCCCGGGCGGCCGACTCTCTCACAGTAACGCTCGCGGCGGAGAACTCGAACGTGCCCGGAACGTCGTTGTCGAGGACGGTAACCGCACCCGTGTGGTCGGCGAGAGTGGCGTTCTGCGGGTTGGTCAGGAGGACGGCGAGCTCCTCATCGGCTTCGCGGTTCCGGTCGCCCACGATCGGCACGGTCACCGTCTGCTCGATCACGCCCGGCGCAAAGGTGAGCGTTCCCGAGCGATTGGCGAAGTCGGAAGGAGCCGTGGCCGTTCCCGCCATGGTGGCGTACGAGACGGACACCGTCTGTCCGCTGGGCGGGGTCAAAGTGACGAGGACCACGGCGCCGGACGTCCCCGAGTCGCCCTCGGTGACGGTGAGATCCGAGATGGAGAGCTCCGGCGGCATATCGTTATCGACGATCGTGACCGTGTGGGACGCGCCGCTGATCGTGGCTCCGCTCGCCGACTGCAGGTCGATGCGAAAGGCCTCGTCTTCCTCGTCCACTAGGTCGGAGAGAATCGTCACCTCCACCTGGTCCGACTCGCCGCTACCGGTGCCCGCGGGGAAAATGAGCGTGCCCGACGCGGAAACGTAGTCGCTTCCCGCGGCCGCCTGGAGCTCCGCGGTCGTGTATTGAACGCTCACGGGCGCTTCGGTGACCTCGCCGTCGCTCGTGACGAGGACAACGGTGGCTGTGGCGGTGGTGCTCCCCTCCCCGATGTCGCTGACTGCGGCGTCGAAGCCGATCGTCACTCCTTGCCCGCCGCCCGACGCGAGAGGCGCATCGGAGACCACCCATACCGGTCCCGCGGGAGCGCTGCCCCCAAAGCGTCTTTGGCCTGGGCTTCCGCCACCCAATGCGCCCGCACGATCGGAGACGACGTCGCCAGCGCCTTCGTCGAAGTGATAGAGCGCGGCGGTCGAGGCGTCGGCACGAAACGCGGCGGCGGGCCGCGTGAAAGGCGCGAGATACCGGAGAGAGCTCGACAAGCGGACCTCGTCCACCGTGCCCGAGAAGCCCGGTCCCAGGGTGTGCTTCTCGGTGCCGATGACGAGGAAGGGATCGCTGTTGGCGCAGGAGGCCGACGCAGGGGGACAGAAGTTACCGGGCACGCCATCGTCGGGATACGACACGTCGCCGTCCGGACCGTCCGCCTCGGCCTCGAGCGCGCCATCGACGTAAAGCCACATCCTGCCGTCGGAACGCCGTCGCTGCACGGCCAGGTGGTGCCAGCTGCCATCGAGAACCGAGGTGCTTCCGCAAATCGTGCGCGCGCCCGAAGCGCTCGTGACCCCGAAGGCGAGAGCTCCATCGCCGAACGAGAGCCCGAACTTGCGGGGCTGGTTGTAGCGGTCGCGGTCGATCACGATGTTGCCGGTGATCCATGCCTCGTTCGCACCGCAGCCGATGGCGGGCTGTGGGTTCTCGGCGAGCAAGCCTTTCACCCAGAGCTCGATCGTGAAGTCCTGGGCCCCCACGTCCGCCGGCGGCCCGGAGAGAGTCGTGGCGGGATCGTCGATGCGGATGCGGACACGATCGATGTCCTGGGCGATGTTGTTCGGAGCATGGCCAAAGAAGCGCAGCGCGTGGCCGGCCGAGGCCTGGTAAGCGCCGAGGTTCGGGAGGGTGCCGCCGAGGCCGCGGGGAGTGCCGAGGATGTCGGTGACCGGAGCCTCGCCGGCGAGAGCCGCTTCGAGCACGGGACTACCGGCGCCGGGCACCGCGTAGAGGCTGACCAGACGCTCGAAAACCTCTCGGATGGTACGCGACCCGTCCGCGAAGCTCGAGGTCGCGGCGTTCCAGGAGGGCCGCACCGCCCCGGCGGGATCGGCGAGCAGAGGGTCCGCGACGATTCCCGTGGCGTCGTCGGTATGGTTGATCAGGTCGGCGCCGGGATTCTGGGGGATCGGAGATCCTCCATTCCAGTAGAGGTTGCGAGAGAGAGTGAAGGAGTCCGTCTCGCCGATCGGCGTGTCGCTGAAGTCCTCCATGGTTCCCGTGGGATCCGACCACACGTTGCCGAAGAAGCGGATGTTCAGGTTGTTCGGGTTCGCTCCCTCTACGTTCAGGCGAAAGGCGAAGGCCAGCGAGGGAAAGTCGCCCACGACCGTGTTGTGGCGGAACGTGATGTCGCGACCTCCCTTCACTCCGAAAGGAGCGCGCATGGTGTTGGGAGCATTGCCCAGCATCAGGTTGTTCTCGATCAGCACGTCACGAGCCTCGTAGAAGTCCTGCCCGTCCTCACCCACGAGGACGAAGTTGCTGCCGGTACTGCCCTCCCAGCCCAGGAAGACGTTCCGGCGAACGGTGATCTCTTGCGAGCCCGCGTAGCCTCCGTCGGCGGCGCCATCGCTGTCCTTGATCACGATGAAGCCGGACGTGTCGTTGCCGTTCGTCCGGCCGCTGGCCGCGAAGTCGTTGAAGAAGACGTTGTCCTGCACGACAACGCCTCGGGTGCTGTTGAGGTCGATATGCTCGTCGCTCCCGGACTGGTTGTAGAAGAGGTTTCCCTCCACCGTGACGTCGGAGGCGCCGTAGTTGATCTTCAGAAGGTCGTTGTCACGGCTGTCGTGGATCACGTTGTTGCGGATCGTGATCCGGCTGACCGCGTCGCTTCCCCCCGGCGGCCCGCGCAGGTCCTGGATCTGGATCACGAGGCCCCCTGTAGTGGGAGTCGAATGGGCGATGTCGAAACCCTCCAAGGTGATTCCCTTGCCGTAGTAGCAGATGACCACGGTCCCGGTGTCTCGCAGGCGAGCCTGATAGGCGACCTCGGAGCGGATCACGATTCCCTGGGCGAACACGCGGCCGGGCGAGCCGCCGTCCAGACGCACGCGGCCGTTGTACGTGCCGGGCCGGACCAGCACGAGAGCCCCGTCGGGGACCATGTCGACGGCCCGCTCGATCGTGGCCCAGGGGCTCGCGAGCGAGCCGTTGCCGGTGGTGTCGTTCCCGTTCGTCGCGACGTAGTAGACCGATTGGGCCCTCGAGAGGACCGGCACGACCAGGGCCAATACGAACACCAGGAGGCGCGATCTCATCTTCTTGAGATAACCCGCGACTCGGCCCCGCTCCGTGAAGCAACTCAAGGTGAAATGCGTCCCCTATTCGAGGATATGAGACTCGTCCCTTCTTGGACAAGCGGATGGAGCGTAGGGAACGGGCTCGAATGAGAGGGGGAAATCTCCCCCGGCTCTCCTCGCGCAGGAAGCTACGCCAGAATCTCGCTCACGACGCGAGCGGGCTCGACCCCGGTCAGCTTGGCCGGAAGGCCCTGGAGGTCGACGGTGAACCGCTCGTGGTCGATGCCGAACAGGTGCAGAAGCGTCGCCTGGAAGTCTCGGATGTGCACCGGGTCTTTAACAATGTTGTACGAGAACTCGTCGGTCTCACCGTACACGACCCCGCCCTTGACGCCGCCGCCGGCCATCCAGAGGCTGAAGCAGCGCGGGTGATGGTCGCGGCCGTAGTCGGTCGCGGTCAGCTTGCCCTGGGAGTAAACCGTTCGCCCGAACTCGCCGCCCCAGATGACGAGCGTGTCCTCGAAGAGGCCCCGATCTTTGAGATCCTGGACGAGGGCCCAGGACGCGCGATCGACGTCCTTGCGACTGGGCGGGAAGCACCTCGGGCGCGAAGGCGTGGACGTCCCAACCGCGATGATAGATCTGCACGAAGCGGACGCCGCGCTCGACGAGCCGCCGCGCCATGAGCGCCGTGTTCTGGAACGAGCCTGGCTCTCTCGCTTCCTCGCCCCACCGCTCGAAGGTGCTCTCGGGCTCGCTCGCGAGATCCGCCATCTCCGGCACGGAAGACTGCATGCGGAAGGCCATCTCGTACTGCGCGATCCGAGCGAGCGTCTCCGGGCTTCCAATCTTCTCGTGCTGGATCTGATTCAGCTCGGAGAGCCCATCGAGCATTCGGCGCCGGACGTCGCGGGAGACACCGTCGGGATCGCTCAGGTAGAGCACGGGGTCCGCGCCGGCGCGCAGGCCCACTCCCGCGTACTCCGGTGAGAGAAACCCGGCGCTCCAGAGCTTCGCGGAGATCGCCTGTGTGTTCGCCTTGGGATGGCTCTGCTTCACGTTCATGACGACGAACGTCGGAAGGTCCTGGTTCATGCTCCCGAGCCCGTAAGCGATCCATGCTCCGATACAGGGACGGCCGGCCTGCTCTTGCCCCGTCTGGATGAAGGTGATCCCGGGCTCGTGATTGATGGCTTCGGTATGCATCGAGCGGATGATGGTGATGTCGTCGACCATCTTCGCGGTGTAGGGCAGGAGCTCGGAGATCCAGGCGCCGCTCTGGCCGTATTGCGCGAACTGGAAAACCGAAGGAGCGATCGGAAAGCGCGCCTGCCCCGAGGTCATCGTCGTCAGTCGCTGACCCTGACGCACCGATTCCGGCAGGTCCTTGTCGTACCAGTCCTTCAGCTTCGGCTTGTAGTCGAGCAGATCCATCTGCGGCGGCGCACCCATCATGTGGAGATAGATGCAGCGTTTCGCCTTGGGAGCGAAGTGCGGGAGAGACGGCAAGCCGCCGAAGGATTCGGTCTGCCGAGACAGGCCGAAGCCCTCCTCGGCGAAAAGACTCCCGAGCGCGATGCCGCCGATGCCCTGTGGCCATCCTGCCGAAGAACTGCCGCCGGGTTTCCGCGAGGATGGCTTCCCTCATTGGATGCAGCGTCACTTGTTCAATACCTCGTCCAGGTTCATCAACTCGCTCGCGAGCATCGTCCACGCGGCGGACTCGACCGCGGGCAGCGCTTCATCGGCTTGCGAGTCGCCGACGCTCGAGAAGCGCCCGCGCCTCGTCGGGGCTCGCGCGGTACGAACCGAGGAATGCATCGTACGAGCTTTTCGCCACCACCCGTTCGCGTTCTTCGAGATCGCGGGCGAGAAGACGCGCGGTCACGTAGTCGAGCCGCGCATCGAAGCCCTCGCCGGCCTCGCGCATCGCATTCTGCGCGAGGACGCGCGCCGCCTCGACGAACTGCGTGTCGTTCATCGTCACCAGCGCCTGGAGCGGAGTGTTCGTGCGCTCGCGCTCGACCGTGGCATGCTCCCGCGTCGGCGCATTGAAGATGTCCATCGATGCCGGTGGCGCCGACCGCTTCCAGAACGTGTAGAGGCTCCGCCGATAGAGATTGTCTCCGGAATCCTGCTTGTAGGCACGCGTATTGCTCTGGGGCATGGCCACCATTTCCCAGACGCCTTCGGGCTGATAGGGCTTCACGCTCGGGCCGCCGATCTTCGCGGACGAGGAGATCGCTCGCCGCGAGGGCGTAGTCGCGAATCATCTCGGCATCCATCCGGAAGCGGGGCCCGCGCGAGAGAAGGCGATTCTCGGGATCTCGCTCGAGCTTCGCCTCCGTCACCTGCGCCGACTGCCGATAGGTCGACGAAGTGACGAGCATGCGGAAGAAGCGCTTCGTGTCCCAGCCCGATTGACGGTACTCGCTCGCGAGCCAGTCGAGGAGCTCGGGATGCGACGGCGACTCGCCCTGCGCGCCGAAATCCTCGCTCGTCTTCACGAGACCCGTCCCGAACACCTGCTGCCAGTACCGGTTGACGATCACGCGGCTCGTCAACGGATTGGCATCGTCGACGAGCCATCGCGCGAGTCCCATCCGGTTCTTCGGCCACGATTCGGACATGGGAGGCAGGACCGCGGGTGTGCCGGCGGCGACGCGCTCGCGAGGCTGGTCGTACATGCCGCGGAACAGGACGTGCGCTTCGGGCTCCGCATCGGGTCGCTCGTGCATGACCTGCGCGATGCCGCTCCGGCGCCGCATCTCCCGCCACTCTCGATCGATTTCGCTGCTCGATCGCCAGCAGGCCGCCGGAGCTCCGCGTCCTCGACGGCGAGGTAGTAGAGACGGAGCGCTTCGCGCTCCTCGGTGTCGAGCTCCTCGGGTGCCTTGTCTCGAGCGCGCTTCAAAGCGGGCCACCGTGAGACGACGCTCGGCCTCCTGCGCCGTGATCCGCCGATTGAAGACTCGCAGATCCGCGATGCCGCCGCCCGAGAAGATACCGAGTCTGAAGGCCGTCGGGAGGACTGTTCACGACGCCTTGCCCCAGATAGAGAGGCCGCTTCGTGTCGAATGCTGCCTTTGACCGACGCGAAGAACTCGCTCCCTTCCACTTCCACGGAGTCGCCGTTTCGATAGACCGTCGAGGCCGGCACGCTCGCCGGAGCCGTCGTAGGTCACCACGATGTGCATCCACTCGCCCGCGGGCAACCTTTTGGTGTTGATCGGAAAGACGGTGACGCTTCCGTTCCTCTCCTTCCGCTGGCTTGTCGCCGGTCATACGAAACGTGAGGAGACGGCCGCCGATGCCCATCGACCATCCGCGCGAGTCGTCGTCGGGGTCATCCTGACCGGCCACGACGAAATCGCCTTCGTCTTCCGGGTGATACACCCAGAGCGCCATGGAAAAAGGCGTCGTCGGTATCGAGCGGGAGCGACGGCAGCTCTGCCCAGGAACGTTCCCCGAACCTCAAGGCGGGCTGCCCGCCCGGTCCTTCACCGATCGCGGCTCCGTCATGAAGAGTGACCGCCGTCGTGTTTCCCGTCGAGCTCGAAGCCCGCAGCCTGAGCGTCATCAGCGCCGCGGACGCCTCGAGCGGGCTCTGAAGCGAACGGTATCGCCCGCTCTGAAGCCATGCCGCAAACGGACTCGTCGTCACTCGGCCAGCGCGAGTCTTCGATCGCGCGTCGGTCTCCGACGCGAGCTTCTGGAGCTCGCGCCAGCGATCGCGGTCCTCGTCTCTCGGCACCACGAGCACGGGAGGCGGATCGGAGACGTTGCCGTCCATCACGTACTGCGTCGTGTTCCGGAAAAACGCCGTCAGCGCATAGAACTCCCGCTGCGCGATGGGGTCGAACTTGTGATCGTGGCAGGTCGCGCATCCGGCGGTGAGTCCCAGAAAGACGCTCGCGGTGGTGTCGGCGCGGTCCTTGGCGTAGATCGCTTCGTATTCCTCGGGAATGGCTCCGCCTTCGTTGGTGGTGATGTTGTTGCGGTGGAAGCCGGTCGCGATCAGCTGGTCGAGAGTCGGGTTCGGCAGCAGGTCGCCGGCGATCTGCTCGACCGACGAACTCGTCGAAAGGCTTGTTGTCGTTGTACGCCTCGATCACCCAATCGCGGTAGAAGTACATCTCGCGATAGTTGTCGATGTGGATGCCGTGGGTATCTCCGTAGCGCGCGGCATCGAGCCAGTAGCGGGCGCGATGCTCCCCCCAGTGCTTCGACTGCGAGGAGCTCGTCGACGAGTCGTTTCATAGGCCTCGTCGGAGGTGTCGCTCAGGAAGCCGCGAGAGCGTCGAGGGCTCAGGAGGAAGTCCCGTGAGATCGAGCGCCACTCGCCGGGCGAGCGTGCGCCGATCGGCTTCGGGCGCCGGCGCGAGACCCTCCGCCTCGAGCCGCGCGAGCACGAAGCGGTCGATCGGGTTCCGAACCCACGTTTCGTCGGCCACTGCGGGAGGATCGATGCGCGCGACCGGCTCGAACGACCAGTGCTGGTCCCAGGACGCCCCCTCCTCGATCCACCGGCGCAGCATCTCGATCTGCTCCGCCGAAAGCGTCTTGTTGGACAGCTTCGGCGGCGGCATCCGCCTCGCCTCGTTCTCGTGCGCGATGCGCTGGTAGAGGAGGCTACTCTTCGGGTCGCCCGGGACGATCGGCGTGCCGCTGGGACGCTCGGCGAAAGCACCGTCCTGCAATGTCGAGACGGAGCTTCGCCTGGCGCGTGCGCGAGTCGGGGCCGTGGCACTGAAAGCAGTTGTCGGCGAGGATGGGGCGAACCTGCCGCTGGAAATCGACGGGCTTCGGCTGTCTCCGATACCTGAGCCGCGATCGAGGACGCTCCGGTCAGAAAGAGAACCGAAACGACGAGCCATCGACGAGTGACCATCGAATGGCTGGTATATAATCCGTCCCCGCCGTGTCAATCGTTTGACGGGGGACGCGATCGATGGTCACCACATCGCAGATTCGACGGATCGCGATGGCGCTCCCTGGAGCGTACGAGCACGCCTCGTACGACGGCCGTCCCTCGTGGCGAACCAAGCCTCGGATGTTCACCTGGATTCGAGACGATCCCGAGGCGCTCGTGGTCTGGGTCGAGTCCCTGGAAGACAAGGAGATGATGCTCGCGACGGAGCCTCGCGTCTTCTTCACGACACCTCACTACGACGGCTACGCGATGGTCCTCGTCCGGCTCGGGGCCATCGACGTGAAGCGGGCGACGGAGCTCATCACCGAGTCGTGGCGCCTGCGCGCCCCGAAGGCGCTGCAGAAGAAGGTCGCGGAAACGAAAGTGATTCTCCCGAGCGGCTCCCGGAGCATGTACTGCCCCGGGAGCCGCCGCAGGAAGTTCCTTACTGCTGCGTGATCCTCAAATCATCCACGGCGGCCTCGACCAGGCTCGCCGTGGCCGCGTCCGCCGCCTCGATCAGGATGCGAACGGTCTGACCCGCGAAGGCGTTCAAGCTCGCGCTTGCCGTCGCCCAGGACGCGTCCACGTCGGCCGCCGCGCCCAGCCTTTCGAAGACGGTCGAGGTCGTTGTTCCCACCACTCTCACCCGGAAGAAATCCGCATTCGTAGCATTGGACCCGTGGGCAAGGTAGTAGCTGAAGCTCAGAGTCAGACGAGCCCGTCGAGGGCAGCGTAATGGCCGGTGATTGGATCGTGGTGACGCCGCCGTCGATGTCCTGGGCTCCCGCGGAGGCTCCCGCGAGCCGCCCCGTAACGAGGTCGTTCACGCCGTTCACCGTCGTGCCGAGCTGCTTCGGTCCCGCCGAGTCGGTGGCCTCGGGATCGCCTCGTTCCCAGAGTCCGGTCGTCGCCGTGTCCGTTCCGCCCGGGTTCCTCGTCCAGCCCCGATCGATCTCGAAGTCGTCCGAGAAAACCATGGTCGACGCGGGAGTGTCGACGGCGAAGACGAGGTCGTCGTGATCGTTGAACCGACCCGTGCCGCAAGGTGTCGCGCTTCCCTGGTAGCGGAAGCGCGCGCGAACGGCCTGAAGCCCGCCGGAGGGTAACGAGTACGTCGCGCTCAAGCGTCTGACGCACCCGCGACCGTCGGCGTGAGGGTCGTGAGGAACGTCCAGCTCGGGCTCGAGGCGTTCGCCGCGAAGTAGAGATCGAGCCGATCCTGCACTCGGAGTGGTCCACGCCCAGACCGTCGCCTCGATGCGGACCGTCTTGCCGGAAGCGAAGCTCGTCCCATCCGTCGTCAAGACCCGGATGCGATCGTTCGATTCATCGACGTGGAACGTGCCGGAAGTTCCGTCCGCGCAGGAGTCATTGATGGTGTTGGGCTGATTCGGCTCCGGGCCTCTTCCGTCGCGGCCGAGGAGGAGAGCCGTGCCGGAATCGCAGGAGCTTCCCACGACGCCGCACCTCGGAGCCTGGAGTCCGGTGTCGAAGATCGCCGTCTGCGCGCCTCCGCCGCCCGTTCCCGTCACGTTCAGGTTCATCGCCGTCGTGCGCGTGAGAGCGCCGCTCACACCCTGGATCTGGAACGGGAACGTTCCGGTCTGGGTCGTGCCCGAAACCGACACCGTAGCCGTGCTGGTGACGTTCCCGCCGGCGGGCGGCGTCACCGGGTTCGGGCTGAAGCTGCATGCGGCCCCGCTCGGAAGACCCGCGCACGAAAGGCTGACCGCCGCCGTGAAACCGTTCTGAGAGGTAACGGTGCAGGTCGTGGCGCCGCTCCCACCCTGTTGGATGCTGAGGCTCGAGGGAGTTGCACGCCAGAGTGAAGTCGGGAGTCGTGGGAAGATTGGGTGTCGCGCTGACACAGGTGCTCGCGCGGCCGAAACAGGCCGGCGGAAGCGCCGGCGGGCACCACGTTGTAGAAGTAAGGCCGCCCGTTCGCGACCTGCGTGTCGGTGAACGTCGTGCCTGTGACCTCTCGCGATGCGGGTCTTCCCGAAATTGCAGCCCGCGTGTCCTTCGGTGCGGAAAACCCAATAGCGCGTCGCTCCCGGAACTCCGCTCCAGGAAAGTCCGACCTGAAAGTTGCCGGGAGTCGCGGTCAGAGTCGAGGGTGCCGCCGTCGGCCCCGCGCTGCAGCCGCCGTTCACGGCGCCGGTGTGGCGCAGGCGATGCCGTGGCGGTTGAACGCGTTGAAGATCGCGGTCATGTGAGGAGTGCCGTCGTTGAGATTCCCGTTGTCGTCGTCGGCCGCGAGCCACTGCATGTAGCCGTTCGAGGCTCCGCATCCGTTCGAGGACGCTCCGCAGGTGCAGGCGTGCCACGAGCCGATGTTGCCGCTTCCCTGATAGAAGAGCTTGTTCGCGACGATGAACGCCGTCTGGCTGTCGTAGTTGAACGGCGCCGCCTGCAGATCGCGGGCCGCCAGGTCCCAGGCCGCCTGGCGCGACGGGGCCGCCGCGCAGTGCACCTGCCGGCCGCAAGGGCCGGGTCCGGTCGTGCACTGACCGCAGACGAAGCCGAGCGGAGTGTCCGGCTGCTGGTCCTGATGCTTGTTCCAGTCCGCGTCGCGCACGCCCGAGCAGTCGAGGTTGCAGTGAGTGCCGCCCACCTGGTTTTCGTTCGCGTTCCTGCCCGTTCCGTCCACGGTCAGCCCGCAGCTCCCGGAGGTCGAAGCGTCGAAGAACCCATGTCCGACGCAGGAGGTCTGGAGTCGGTAGATGGCGGCGATGTCGGCGTAGCCTTCGCTCGAGTTGCTGAGCGTGCCCGCGGCATCGTTGTCGTCGAGGCCGTGGCCCCACTCGTGATCGAACACTCCGGCGAGCTCGCCCGTGTTCCGGCATCCTCCGCCGGAGCGGAAGAAATTGATGCTGCTCCCGTTCCAGAAGGCGTTGCAGGTGTCGACGATGTTCACGTTCGTGGTGAGCCGGTTCTGGAGCCAGGTGTTGGTGGGGAGCCAGCCTCTCGCCTGCTCCGCGATCCGGTTGACCTCGTAGAAGGCGGAGCGGCTGGAAGCGGTATTGCCCGCGGAAAAGCCCGCGCTCGTGCAGTCGTGCTGGCCGTTCGTTCCCCCAAGGTTGAGGTTCCCGGTGGCCGAGCTCGCGGTGACGGCGCCGCAGTTGTCCACGATATCCACGAACCTTCCGGTCAGGGTCGTGGTCACCGTGCCGCTCGTGAAGTTGAAGATGCCGGCGCTGTTCGTGAAGTTGTTCGGCGAAGCGAGACCGGTGTCGGTGAACGGCATCGGCCAGTTGCTCTGCATGATACCGCACTGCGCGTTATTCGGGCAGATGCCCGTGCTCGTGATGGGGTAGACCCCGCCGGTCACCTGACGCTGCTGTTGGTGCTGGACCTTGTCGACGAAAGCAACGACTTCCCCGGTCGTCGCATCGACCATGACTTCCCAGTGCGCCGACGTCGGGCGGCCGCCGGAATACGAACGTCCAGACGAGCCAGTGGTCATACCCGGTGCCGATCGGGCCCGGCGAAAGCCTCTCCCGCCTGATACTGCGGCGGGGCGACCGGTACGATCTCGAGGCGCGGCCGCGCGGATCATCACGTCCTCCGGCGCGCGGCCGCCCGCGTACGCGAAGCCGTTCTCGAGCGCTCGAGCGGCGCTCACCGCCGCGGTCGTTCGCGATCCGCACGTTGCCCCAGACCTCGGTCCCCATCACCACGACGTTTCCGTGGCTGATGGTGGCGAGGAGCCGGCCGTCCCGAACGGGGACGCCCTGGTAGACCTGCGGAATCGTCACCTGCCATAGATTTCCGTTCACCTGCGTGGCCCGCGCGGCGCCGAGCTGGCCCGAGTCGATGCCGAGGAGATCGCGGTTTCTCAAGGCGAAACGTCGCGTCGCTTCGCCGACGACGTCGGCGTTGACGGTCGAGACGGGCCGCCCGAGGCTTCGGGCGAGATCGGCCACCGTGACCTGGTTCGCGCTCCCGTTCCCCGGGAGCAGCGGCTGTGAGGTCAGGAGGTTGACCGCCGTCGCGGAGCGCGGGTCGATGAGCACCTCCATGCGCGAGGTCGAGCTCGCGCTTTGCTCGAGGCGCGACTGCCAGGCCGTTCGGTTCGGCAGCTGCTCGAGGACCTGCTCCAAACGGACGTTCGAGCTGCTGATGGAGAGCTCCGGCCGGAAGAACTCGAGGGCATCCAAGGTGCGAGACAGGCTCCTTCGGCACCTGGGCCGAGACCCGGGGCGCGACCGTACCCCCCAGGACGATGAGGAGACCAAGACTCCCTACCTTCTTACAGAAAGCCTTCTCATGGGGCATGAAAGACCTCCTAGACGGCGAGTTGTGGATTTAGGACCGGCGGGATTCTACTACTTCCGCTGCGGGCGCGAGAAGTGAGCTAGGTTGCCTTTTTTCGGGCGGGTCCGGAGGGGCCGTCAGGGTTGGCTGATTCGCAGCGTAGCCACGTAAGCCGAGGAATCAATGGATTTTGTCGATTCTTTGTGGGGCTCGAGGTCCAGAATGACGATCCGAAGCTTCTCGAACGCCACGGGCGGGCTTTCTCCACCCGGCGGAACCGCGAGCTCGAGGACGCGCGTTTCGCCCGGCCTCGTTCTGGAGGGCGAGAAGCACCACCGCCTCCCCCGCCTGGATACAGTTCACGTCCCTCGGGCATCGTGAGTCGCTCGAAACCTCCTGAAACGTGACTTTGACGTCAGCATCCTCGACGCGCGCCGCCTCGCCGAGGCGCAGGCGGAAGGATTCGCCGAGCCGTGCGGAGCGAGATTCCTGTCCTTCGTTGGCGCCTGCGAAGCACGAGCCAAGCATCAAGCCGGCGGCCAGGAGTGCATGCGACGTCATGGTCGCGTTCTATTGTAGCGCCTCGGTCAGAGGGGGTCGCTAACACCGAGCGGGATGTTCCCTTACGGAGGCATCAGGGATGAGTCATGGCATGAGCTCGAGAATCTCTCGAACCGCTGGCTGATTCGGATCGAGAGCCAACGAACGCTGGAGGAGCTCTTTCGCCTTCTCCGTGTTTCCCAGTTTGCGATGGGAATCCCCGAGCGCGTTCAGAAGCGCAACGTCCGGAGGACGAAGGGTGAGTGCCCGCTCGAGATACGAAACGGCCTTCGCATCGTCGCCGATGCGCGAGTAAACGAGCCCGATCCCGCAGATCACCTCGTATTGCGAGCCGAACGCGCTCTCCATGGGAGCGAGAAGCTCGAGCGCTCTCGACGTGTGGCCTCGCGAAAGGTAGGCGTGCGCGAGCTTCCAGCGTGCTTGAGGAAGATCGGGATTGCCCGCCGCGACGGACTTCTCGAAGAAGGAGAGCGCGCGATCCGGCTTTCCGAGGTTCCACCACTGGTCCCCGAGCACCAGCGGTAGGAGGCCGGGAATCTCTGGATTGAAACCGCGCCGGTAAACGAAGTTCGGCCGCGGCACGGAGGTCCTCGGCGAGAGCGTCAAGGGAGCGCTCGTTTCGGCGAGCGTCGAGCCGTCGGGACCGAGAAGCCGCGCGCGGACGGCATAGGAACCACCCGACGGCGCCGAGAGTCGAAAGCTCGGCCGGCTCCGTCAGCGGCACTTCCTCCCGATCGACCATCTCGTCTGCCGAGTAGAAGATCGTATCGGACGCGGGAGCCCGGGGGAAAATTGACCGCCTGCGCGAACGCGACGACGGTATCCCCGATCGCGAACACGGAGTCCGCCGCGGGATCGATGCGCGACGAGTCGATGGACGCTCCCGCGGGACCTCTATAGCCCAGAACGACACCCGCGAGCGCGGGACCTGCCAGGCTGAAATCGGGAACAACGAGCTCGCTCTCCGCGACCGTATAGCGCTTCAAGGCGCGGTTCCGAAAGACGACGGAGACCGTGTAGCGGCCCGGCACGAGAGGGAAGGAATCCCGATAGGCGATGGGATACCGCTCGATCTCCTTCACCTGGCTCGCGGTGAGCTCGACGTAGTCCGAGCGGTCGTTGGCGAGGACCAGCGTGCCTTCGCTGTCGCGGGCCTCGATCGTAACATCGAGGGTCGTATAGAACTTCTCCTTCTCCTCGTCGGTCGCGAAACCAAAGCTCTCGGGATCGAGCTCGAGTCCGTAGTGGACGATTGCGGACTTCGAAGGTCCTTCGAAGATGTAGAAGGTGCTGCGGCACGGGACATAGTTGAAGGAATACTCGGCGGCGACGCGGTTTCCGTACTTGAGCCACGCGTCGAGGTAATCCGTGCGGATGGCTCTCTTGGGCGACTCCTCGATGCGAACGAGAATCGCGTCGCTGCCAAGCGAGGCGCGGCCGGTCATATAGTCCGGGGGCAGCCCCGCGTCGTTCGAGAGGGACGCGTGCGCGAGATCGGCGGAAATCCGCTCGAGCTTCTCGATCGCCACCAGGTCCTCCTGTCCGGGGCGCAGACCCGCGACTCGAAAGAGGCTCGTCGGGCCATCGGCGATCGGATGGTAGAGCTCGAACTCCCCCACCCCGTCCCGTTGAAAGAACAGGAGAAAGAACGCCCCCGGCAGACCTCGCTCGCCACCGCCTTGATAGAACCAGAGCTCGGTGTCGACGATGTCGTTTCCGCCGCTGAACCGCTCGATGGTCTTCGGCGCTCCGAGCAGGATGTAGAAGCGGCCTCGGTCCGTTCGCCATCCCGGCCGGAATGTGTCCCGGCCGAGGAACTGATTGGCGTACTCGATCCGCTTGTAGATCTCGTCCCGGTACTCATTCGCCGGGGTCGCCGGGTTCGGGTCGCGCCGCGACCAGAAAGCCTCGATGAAGCGGTCCCGCTCCTCCACCGTCTGGAGCGCGAGAAAGACTTCCTTTTCCCGGTCGATGATGATGTAGGGAACCTCCTCTTCGATCCAGCGCCGGTGGACATCGGACATCTGGACGAATGCGTGAGGGCGAGAAGCAGGAGCACCATCGACTTTAGCCTACCGCAGATAGCCGAGGCTCCGAAGCTTCTCGATCTCCTCCTGAGAGAGCGTCCGCACCGGAGCCTCTCGCTTCTCGCGGGCGAGGAAACGATCGAGCTCTCCGCTGAGGGCCGCGACCGCGTCCTCCTTTCCGCCCGCGATGTTCTCCCGCTCGAAGGGGTCGCGCGAGAGGTCGTACAGCTGATACTCGCGGCTCAGGCGGTTGAAGTGCAGCTTGAAGCCCCGATAGCGGACCGCTCGGGTGATGTCGTGCTCGACGTTGTTGTGATCCGCTTCGGAGAAGAGGTACCGGTCCTCGAGGTCTTTACCGGCCCAGAGGGGTGACAGGTCGACTCCGTCGAGGCCCTCGGGAGCGGCGATCCCCGCGCGCGCCGTCAGAGTCGGAACGAGATCGATCAGCGAGACGGGATCCGGAACGCGGCGGCCCGGCGGGATTCCCGGCCCTTTCATCAGGAGCGGAACCCGGATGACCTCCTGGTACTGGGTCTGTCCGTGAAGAACCCCTCCATGCTCGAAAAACTCCTCACCGTGATCGGAGGTGAGGACGAAGAGCGCCTTTTCCCAGAGGCCTTCTTCGCGGAGGAAGTCGAGAAGCCGCCCGATCTCCGCGTCCATCTGCTGGATCCCCGCATCGTAGCGATCGATGAGGTGCGGAGCGTCCGCTGCCGAAAGCTCGATTTTCCCTTCCCGATAGAGAGCGAGCTGGGCGGTGGACCCGTCCGCAGTCCCGTCGTAGGGACGAAGGAACGCCTCCTCGTGCTTCGGAAGCGAGACGTAGTCGCTGTGGACGTCATAATAATGTAGGAACAGGAAGAGGGGCTTCCCCCCCGCGTCTCTCACCCACGCCATCCCCTGGTCCGTAATCTCGGCCGACGGCTCCCGGCGATCCGCGCGCTCCTCGACGTAGCGATACTGCTCGAAGCCCCGGTCGAGTCCGAACTCGGGAGCGAGGTTGTGGGAGTTCACGACCGCCGCCGTGCGGTAACCGGCCTTCGAGAAGAGCTGAGGCAGGGTGGTGACGCTCGACTCGAGATACCGCTCGTGCGAAGTGAGTCCGTGGCGGGTCGGATAGAGGCCGGTCAGGAGCGAGGCGTGAGCCGGAAGGGTCCAGGGAGACGAGGACATCGCCTCGTCGAAGACCGCCGACTCGAGCGCGAGCCCGTCGAGACTTGGAGACGTCGCGCGGTCGTAGCCATAGAGGCCGAGATGGTCGGCTCGCAGCGTATCGATCGAGACGAGCACCACGAGGGGCGGCCGGTCGTCTGCCCCGCACGACGCGAGGAAAAGCAGGCAAACCACGGCAAGCCTAGGGAACATAACCGAGGCCTCGCAGAGCTTTCAGGGTTTCTTCGTCGAGCTCTGCCGGCGGGCCGGGAGCGCCCGGCAGGGGAAGTGAAGAGACGACCTTGTCGAGAAGACCGATCGCCTCGGTCACGCGCTCCGGGTCCTCCGCGGCGAGGTCGCGCTCTTCCCGGGGATCCCGCTCGAGGTCATAGAGCGCGTGATTGCCGAGACTGTTCCACAGGAGCTTGCGCTCGCCCAGATAGAGCGCGCGCCACGCCCCTTCGGAGCTCACGAACGGGAGCGGCCGCACTTCCGCGAGTAGAGGATGCTCCTTTCGTTCGGCGAGGCCCAGACGCTCGAGCACCAGAGAGGGCACGTCGATGTGGTGGATCGGATCGTCACTCCGTCCCGGCGCCCTCTCGTCCTTCGGGTACTTCACGAGGAACGGGACCCGGATCTCCTCCTCGAAGAGCGTGGCACCGTGCCCCATCTTCCCGTGCTCTCCCAGAAGCTCACCGTGGTCCGAAGTCACGAGAATGAAGCTGTCGTCGAAGATTCCGTTCGACTTCAGTCCGTCGAGGAGTCGGCCCACATGGTGGTCCATGTACAGTATCTCCTCGTCGTATCGATCCCCTGGTTCCGGGCCGAACGTCCCTCCGAAAGGCGAGGGCGCCTCGTAGGGGCCGTGCGGATCGAAGTAGTTGAGAAAGAGAAAGAGAGGGTGTTCGGAGCGGCTCTCGAGGACGCCGAGGGCGGAAGCCGTCACCTCGCTCGCGAGTCGTCCATTGACGTCCCCGATGCCTTCGTCGTCGTAGCTCTCGAAGCCGGGATCGAGGCCGAATACCCGCTTCATCCAGGGACCTCCGACCACCGCCGCGGTTTCGTACCCCGCATCGCGAAGCTTCAGAGCGAGCGTCCTTTCGCCCGGCGAAAGTCCGGAAGCCCGGTACTCCGCCCACTCCTCGGGCCCGGCGATCGCCTGCGTGAGGCGAAGCGGACCCTCGGGATCGTAGTCGGCGCCGTGGCTCGAGGGAAACTTCCCCGTGAAGATCGATGCATGGGAAGGAAGAGTCCAGCTCGAGGCGGCGACCGCATGCTCGTACACGACGGAGAGTGCCGCGAGCTCGTCGAGTCGGGGCGTCGTCTTCCGGGCGTAGCCGTAGAAGCCGAGCCGATCGCGCCGCGTTGTGTCGAGGGTGATCAGAACCACGTGGGGCTTCTCGAGGCGGCTGCGACACGCCGCGACGCCGAGCGCCACGCTCGCGGCGAGGAAATCGCGGCGGGAGAGATTCACGATCCGCGGTTTCCGTCGAGCGATTCGAGGTTCTTCCGCGCGCCCTCGTGGTCGGGCGCGAGCTCGATCGCCTTGCGGAAGCTCATCGCCGCTTCCTCGAAGCGTCCCTCGCGGGCGAGCGCGGCGCCGAGGTTGTTGTGGGCGTCCGGATTCATGGGCTCGATCGCCGCCGCCGCGCGAAAGTGCTCGAGGGCAGGCCCGGACGCTCCGGCCTGGGAGAGAGCGAGTCCCAGATTGTTGTGAGTCTCCGCCAGCCGAGGGTTGATGGCGAGAGCGGCCTCGAACTTGTCGACCGCTTCGCGCGTCCGTCCAGTTGATGCGAGGGCGACTCCCCAGCTGTTGAAGGCCTCGGCATAGTCCGGCGCAAGCTCGATCGAGCGCCGGTACGAGGCAACGGCGCCTTCCAGGTCTCCCTTCCCGGCGAGCGCGAGTCCCAGGCTGTAGTGAGCCTCGGGATTCTCCGGCGCGAGAGCGATCGCCGCCCGGAAGTACTGTATGGCCCGGTCGAGATCTCCGAGCCTCGCGAGCACGAGCCCGAGACTGTACTGCGTCTCGGCCCGCTCCGGATTCAGAGCCCTCGCCTTCTCGAACGCCGCGTAGGCCTCGTCCAGCTTCCCGGCGTTCGCGAGCGCGAGCCCCAACTGGAACTGAGCGGTCTCGTTCTCGGGCTCGACACGGAGGAGTGCCTGGAGATTTTCTTCCGCTTTCGCGAAGTCCCCGCGGCGCATCGCGACCTCCGCCGCCGAAAACCGGGCCACGGGATACTCCGGCCGAAGAGCGAGCGCCTTTTCGAAATGCTGCGACGCTTCGTCGATTTTCCCTCGCGCCATCAGCACCGCGCCCCAGTTCTGATGAAGGCGCGCCTCGTCGACCGCGAGGCGCGACGCTTCCGCGAACTTCTGGTCCGCTTCGTCGTGCCGTCCTTCGCGGCTCAGAGCGACGGCGAGGTCCACCAGCGCATCGCCATCCCGGGGAGCGAGAGCAGAAGCCTCGCGAAAATGCACGAGCGCCTGACTCGTATCGCCACGCGCGAGGAGAAAGCTCCCAAGCTCCCGGTGGGTCGAGCTCGCGCCCGGGTCGAGCCGCAGCGCGGCCCGGTACGACTCGAGCGCTTCGTCGGCACGGCCTTCGGCGGCGCGCACCGCCGCGAGTCCGGCGTGAGCTTCCGCGGCGCCGGAGTGGATTTCGATCGCCCGCAGAAGCTCCCGCTCGGCATCGTCGAGCGCTCCACGGTTCAGGTAAGCGATCCCGAGATTGATGTGAGCGAGAGCGTTCTCGCTCGGTCACCGCGAGGGCGTGCTCGAAGAGAGTCACGCTGTCGCGCCACACGCGGACCTGCGCCGAGGCAGCGACCCCGAGAGCGAGGACGCTCGCGACCCCGAGAGCGACGAGAACCGGGCCGCGCTTCACGAGCTCGGCGAGACCGAAGGCGACCACGATGCTGAGCCCGATGTAAGGAAGATAGGTGTACCGGTCGGCCATCGCTTGCTGCCCGACCTGCACGAGCCCGATGACCGGAACGAGCGTTCCCAGATACCAGAGCCAGCCGACGGGAAGGAAACGAAGCCGCTCGCTCCTCCGCCCGATGAGAAGGGCGAATGCCGTTATGCCCGCGAGCGACGAGAAGGCGACGACCGCCTGCCAGAGAGGAAGGCTATCGCCCGGATGCGGATAGTAGGGGGAGAGCCGCGTCGGCCAGAACGCTTTTCCCGAGATACGCGACGTAGGACGACGAGGGCGTTCGCGAGCCGGACGCCGAACGAGTACGTCTGAAGCGACAGGACCGCTCCCTCGGCGCGCTGCGCGAAGAAGGTGACCGCGCTCGCGATCAGGACGAGAGCGAAGAGAGGCGCCTTCTCGAGAACGAGACGAGCGAAGGATGTCTTTCGGAGGCGCGCGAGGGGCCAGACGTCGAGCAGCAGAAGAACGAAAGGAAGGGTCACCACCATCGGCTTCGACATGAGGCCGAGCCCGAGAAAGAGCGCGACGAGGGCGAACCGGCGGGACCCCGGCTTCTCGACGTAGCGCGTATAGGCCCAGAGCGTGAGCATCCAGAAAAGAGCGCTCAAGACATCCTTCCGCTCGGCCGCCCACGCGACGGACTCCACATGGGTCGGATGGAGGGCGAAGACCGCCGCGATGAAGGCGCTCGCGGCAAGGGCACCGGTCATTCGCAGGAAGACGGCAAAGAGCAGCACCGCGCTCGCGACGTGGAGAGCGAGGTTCATACCGTGAAACGCGGACGCGGAGAGTCCGAAGAGCTCGTAGTCGAGCATGAGCGATAGCCAGGTGAGCGGGTACCAGTTCGCCCCGTAGGACTCGGTGAACGCCCACTTCAAACCTTCCGCGCTCAGGCCGAGCTTGAGGTTCGGATTCTGAGAAATGTAGTAGTCGTCATCGTAGTCGACGAGCTCGTTCTGAAAGACGGGGAGGTAGACGACGATGGTCGCAGATCGCAATCGCGAGGGCTACGGTCGAAGGGCGCCGCCACCAGGGAGCCTCCGACATACTCGATCGAATCCTAGCTCAAGCCTCGGGCTCGTCCTCGTACCAGTCCAGGTGCGGGGACCACTCGTGGCAGCGAAGGCAGCACGTCTCCAGCCACTGGCGTCCGCAGCCAGGGCAGAGCCCCGCCGTTTCGAACGTGTTCCACGTGTGAAGGCAGGTGCACATCCAGAGGCTGTCACGCTCCGGCTCCCAGGCGCACCGCGGACAGCGAATCCGGGGACCTCGCTCCCTTGGCTCTCCTTCCTTGGGAGGATTCTTGACCCGGACGGCGACTCCGCTCCGGCG
This sequence comes from uncultured Acidobacteriota bacterium, assembly GCA_963820855.1. Taxonomy (GTDB): domain Bacteria; phylum Acidobacteriota; class Vicinamibacteria; order Marinacidobacterales; family SMYC01; genus DAISKN01. Next base: position 158,356 of record CAWGBY010000016.1, on the reverse strand, counting down.
ATCGTCGCGTGCTTCGAGCATGCTCACGAGGTTCATTCTATTCGGCGCCGGAACGTTGCGCACTTCCGTCCGAAGTCGCGACCACCTGATGATGAACGGCGACAGGGGCACGGTGTCGCGCCGCTGACGTTTGCAGCGGGGAGAAGGCACGGAGCAACTCACGACCGTGTTAGATTGAGCCCCGACTGAAGCACGTCTATGGAGGTGGTCATGACGGGACTCCATTTGCTGTGGCTCCCCATCCTGCTATCGGCGGTGATCGTATTCATCGCGAGCGCCCTCATTCACATGGCCTTGCCCTGGCACAAGAGCGATTACGCGAAGGTGCCGAGCGAAGACAAGATGATGGACGCTCTCCGTCCCTTGGCGATTCCACCAGGAGACTACATGCTTCCCCGCCCCTCGAGCATGGAAGCCATGCGCACCCCGGAGTTCCTCGATAAGGTGAATCGGGGACCGGTCATGATTCTCACGGTGTTGCCGAACGGCCTGATGTCGATGAGTCGAAATCTGATTCTATGGTTCCTTTACTGCGTGGTCGTGAGTCTCTTTGCGGGATATATCACCGGACGCGCGCTTCCGGTCGGCACGGAATACCGTCGCGTCTTCCAGCTCGCTTCCGCGACGGCTTTCGCCGGCTATGCGCTGGCCCTCTGGCAGATGTCTATCTGGTACCGGCGCTCGTGGGGCATCACAGTCAAATCGACGCTTGACGGATTGATCTACGCTCTCCTGACCGCGGGAACGTTCGGCTGGCTGTGGCCGCGTTAGGGTCGCGGTAACGTTATCGCGTCGTATACGCGCTCGCTACACTCGAGCCTTCGAACCACACTTTAGGTGACCGCGATCACCGCGGGGTCACTTTGCCGTCCGCGCTTGTAGCCGCCCCCCGTACAGCCGTCCGGGAGGGCTGAAGCTAAGCCGATAAATCGCCGGCATTTCCTCCGGTCGCCGCGCTGGTACGAAACTTGCCATAGCCCTATGCATGACGCGCGCGGAAAACACGGTTGGAAGACGGCGAAACTGCTTCTGGTTCACTCTCCTTGCGACCGCGGTGGCCACCATCGCGCTGTCGATAGGCAGCATTGTCACCACGCTCCAATCCGTCGAGCGTCTGGCCCCAAGGGGCCGGAACGAGCTCGAGGCAGCGGAGCGCCGCGTCGCCGCGCTCGGCCGTCGACTCGCCCAACTCGAGCGCCGCGAGCAGCTCGGCGAGTGGATTCGGATGGAAATTCAACGCGCCAACCCTCGGCTCGAGGCCGCGGAGGCGCGCGAGTACGGCCGCCTGCTGCTCTCGATCACCGAGAAATTCAATTCGGTCGATCCGGTGTTCCTCCTGGCGATCGGCATCGTCGAGAGCCGTTACACCGCCGGAGCCACCAGCCATGCCGACGCCAAAGGCCTATATCAGATCTGGCCCGCCACCGGACGCTGGCTCGCCGCCGATCTCGGCTGGGAATTCTCCGAAGCGATGCTCTACGAGCCCGCAAAGAATACGGAGCTCGCGGCCTCCTATCTCGACAAGCTCTTCGAGACGTATGACGACCCCCGACTCGTGCTCGCCGAGTACAACGGCGGCCCCATCAACGCCCGCCGCCTGAGAAGCGGCAGCAGCCGTCTCGCCGCGGAGACTCGCGACTACGTCACGAAGGTCATGACCACTCTCGACGATCTCAACCGCAGGCTCGATCACGCCGCGGCCTCCGCTCAGAGACGACAAGAGCCCGTGCGCGTCGCGGCGTTGGGGGCAGACCTCCTCTAGAGCGTGAACTGTTCGATCGAACCAGACCATGGTTCAATCGCGGCGGACGATCCGCTCGTCGATGGGCAGAGAGGATTGAGATAGGACCTCGCGGGCGCGATCGAGCTTTCTCCGTGCTTCGTCGGGTCGATTCAGGCTCTCTAGACAGCGACCGAGCCAGTACGCCGCTTCTCCCGCCCAACGATTCTCAGGGTGGACCTCACGCCGGTAGGCTTCGGCCTCCTCCAGAAGAGGTAGTGCCCGAGTGGCGTCATTCTGGCCCAGGTACACGCGGCCGACCCCGACGAGGGCATCGGCTCGCCAAGGGTTCTTCCGCGTGTGGTTCCTCTCGATGAGATCCAGAGCCTTTTCGAGCGCTTTTTCTGCCTCGACGAAATCACCGAGCTCGAGCTCGTCCAGTCCGATCTCAACCGTGGGCGAGAGCTGCTGGATCTCGGAGCGCGGGCCCGCGGGAACGGCGGCGAGCGCCGCGACCTGAGAGAACAACGCGCGCTCATAGTCGCCCGCGAGCCGAGCGACGGTGCCTTTGGCGTACAACCATCGGTGCAACGGGGGATCGTCAGCGGTGTAATAGCCTCGAATCGCATCGAGCTCCGCTTCCGCCGCGGACGTGTCGCCGGAGTACGCGAGGGCGTGCGCTCGACTGAGACGCGTGCTTAGAAGGAATCCATGATCCGGGGGAAGAATCTTGTCGAGCTTCTGGATGGCCTCCGTGAGTCGGGCCACCGCTTCCTTTCCCCGACGAGCCGCGAGGAGCACCTCGCCATGAATCGAAAGCGTCGAAGCGTAGGTGTAGGAGTCGGGTTCTGCCTGGCCGGTGAGAACCCGGAGGTGGGTTTCGGAGCTCGCGAGAGCACCCGGAATGTCCCCGAGCTGGACCTGTGCCCTGGAAAGATGACCCAGAAAAGAAACCCACCATCGCACTGTTACCGCCGAAGAGCTCCCCCGCGTCTTCGACCGCGCCGGAGAGGTGCTCGACGCCCTCGGCGAGTCGTCCCTGGTCGACGAGAGACAGGGCGTAGGTCGCCCGAACGTCCACGACGCTCGGGTGCCGCAGGTTGCCCTGGTAGTACTCGAGATTGATGCGATAGGCCTTTTCCGTCACTTCCGCGGTCCGTTCGTTCTTGTTGAAGCGGTAAGCCACGGCCCGCAGCCGAGCCATACCGGCGGTGATTGCGTGCTTTTCGCCAAAGCTCGCCATCGCCAATGCGAAGGCTCTATCGGCTGTCCGCTCGGCGTCGGCATAGCGCCCCTCGTCGATCTCCAAGTGGGCGTTTTGCTCGATTGCATCGATGCGATCCGCCACGTCGGAAGTTTCCCGCTCGAGCTCCGGCAGGACCGCGGCGAGCTCCTGCTTCATCTCTTCCGTCTTACCGAAGAATCGGTAGTTGTTGATGCGCGCGACCCTTGCATGCAGCGTGCGCGGGTGCGTCGGGCCGAGGCTCGCCGTCGCTTCCGTCACCGCCCGCTCGAGGATGCGGGAGGCGTTGTCGTAATCCTGCATCTCATCGAGGCCGCTGCCGACGATGGTGAGAAGCTCGATGCGTGTCTCCGACCCTTCCTCGAAACCGGCGAGGACGCGCGCCTCCGCATTGCGGAGCAGGTCGACGGCGGCGAAGCCTTTGTCGCTCCCGATATAGGGGTTCGCGTCCTTGAAGACGGAAACGACGAACTCCTTGACGTCCTCGGCGCGGGTCTTCTCGGCGATGGCCACCCGGGCCTGCCAGAGTGCGAGGCCCGCTCCCGACAGGATGGCGACGAGGACCAGAGCCGCCGCCGCCACCATCAGGCGATTTCGGCCCACGAACTTACGGAGCCGGTAGGCAGCGCTATCGGGCTGCGCCAGGACCGGACGACCCGTGAGGTAACGCTCGATATCGTCGACGAACGCGTTCACGGTGGGGTAGCGCTCGGCGGGATCCTTCTTGAGCGCCTTCAAGAGAATCGTATCCAGGTCGCCTCGGAGGCGGGCCCGCGTGCGCTCAGCGACGGCGACCCCGCTCGGTCTCGAGGGGGCTTCCTGGAGAATGGCGTTCTCGAGCGCGTCACGCGTCTGGTGCTCCGGCGCATAGGGACGCGATCCGGTCAGGAGCTCGAACAGCACGACACCGAGCGCATAGATCGGCCCAACGCCGATGGCTCCTCCGGAGAGCTGTTCCGGCGCCGCGTAGGCGAGGGTCAAGGCGCGCCCGGACACGCGTCATCTCGGTTTCCATCGCGTGGCCGTCCTCGAGGAGTTTCGCGATCCCGAAGTCGAGCAGGCGGACGCTCCCGTCGCCGGTGACCAGAATGTTGGAGGGCTTGATGTCCCGGTGTACCACGAGCCTCGAATGCGCGTAAGCGACGGCCCCCGCGAATTGCAGGAAGAGGTGAAGACGGGCGTCGAGGTCGGGCTCGTTCGTTCGCACATATTCGTCGAGCCGACTCCCCTCGACGAGCTCGAGAGCGAGAAACGGTTGTCCCCTGGCGGTGAGGCCCGCATCGTACAGCCTGGCGATGTGGGGGTGATTCAGCGAGGCGAGGATGTCCCTCTCGCGCGCGATACGGCCGAGGAGCTCGGGGCGAGAGTAGACTCCGCGAGGAAGTTTGAGGGCGACCGGACGCTGGAGCAAGCCATCCGTGCGCTCCGCGAGCCACACCTCTCCCATGCCGCCTTCGCCGAGAAGCTTCGTCAATCGGTAGGCGCCGACGATTTCGCCCGACGCTCCCGCCGCGTCCGGAGTCTCGATTCCGCCGGGTGGTGGAAGCTCGGTGCTGAGGTCCCCTCCCAGCTTCGGCAGGGTTCCGAGTCTCTCCCTCTCGGTCGTCTCCGCGCGTGCGAGGAGCGTCCTCAACCGGGGCTTGAGCGGCTCGTCTTCCGATGGCAGAGCGGCGAGCCAGTCGGAGCGGTTCTCCTCGGGAAGATCGAGCGCCTCGTCGAGCAGATGGTTCAGCCGTAGCCAGGTTGCCCGATCCAACCCGAAATCGTGCACGTTGTCGTCCCGCTCGAAGGACGAAGGGTATCACGGTGCGACGGTGATCGTCTGCCCTTGCGGGCGTTTGACTATAATGGCGTTTCCACAGATTGGGCGCGGGGAAACGCCGGCCTTTGCACTCCCTTCCGCGATTGGAGACTGCCATGAAGTCTTTCCTGATATGGACGACCCTCGCGAGCGCGAGCGGAGCGACGCAGCAGCTCGCGACGTCGCTTCCTGACTACTTGAAGCGAAACCAGTTCAAGCAGGAAGACCTCGCGAAGGTCGAGAACGGTAGTCCGGTGGTGAAGCTCCTCGAGGCCAGGGAAGACACCGAGACGCGAATCCTGGGAGTGGTGAAAATCCAGGGCAAACCCGAGGACTACGTCGCTCGCCAGCGCGACGTCGTGAGCTTCGAGAAAGGTACGGGCGTGCATCAGATCGGGCTTTTCCACGATCCGGCGACGGCCGCCGACTTATCCGGACTCACGCTCGATCCCGACGACTTCGACGATTTGAAGGGATGCAAACCGGGCGACTGCGCCATCAAGCTGAGTGACGCCAGTATCGATGCGTTTCAGAAACTCGACTGGGACGCGAGCGATGCGCATCAAAAGGCGCAGTCCATCGCACGGCAGATGATCGCCGACTTCCTGAATGCCTACCGGAAGGGCGGAAACGAGGCCTTGAGCATCTTCCACGACAAGAAGGAACCTCTTCGAGTCAAGAGGGAGTTCGAGGACATGGTCGCGAATCACGATGTTCCCGACTATTTCCCCGCCCTGCACGCGTTCTTGAAGGACTACCCCCGGGCTTCCATACCGGGAAGCGAGCAGAATCTTCTACTGGTCCAAGGTCGACTTCGGCCTCAAACCCGTCGTTCGCCTCAACCACCTGGTCATCTTCCAACCCAAGGACAGCCGAGGCGTTCGCTACGCGGTGGCGTCCAAGATGCTCTACACCACCCATTACTTCAATACCGGACTCGAGCTGAAGTTTCTCGTCGTGACGCCGGAGTCACCGGACGCGTACTACCTGGTGTCTCTGAATCAATCTCGAAGCGACGGACTCACCGGGTTCACCGGCGCCATCGCCGGCGGACGGATCCGCGAAAAGGCGCGGGAAGGGTCGGAGAAATATCTCGCCGCGGTGAAACGGATCATGGAGAGCGCAAACCCGTAGCCGGTTCGCGGTCCTATCTCAGCCGGATTGGCGAGGTCTTATTTCTCGCGTTTGATGTCGGTGAGACGGATGGGCTGCGTGCCCATGTACTCGACTTCGAGCTTGTTCTCCTTGTTGAAGCTCAGCTTCGCCGCCTGATAGAGGAGGCCCTGGCCTTGCTCCACCAGCTTCTCGTTGCCCGTAACGGGCGCCATCTCCATCACGACGCCGGTGACGTCGTAGTCCGTCGAACGGGTCTGCTGCATCTCTTCGGCCATGCTCACGTTCCTGTCCGTCACCAGGACCACCACGCGCTTGCCATCCTTCTCCGCCTGGTGGGCGTAGTGAATGCGCAAGCTCGGCCATCCACGCATCCCCGCGCCGGTCTGCGTGCGCATGAACCCGACTTCCTTCTGCTTTCGAAGGACGTCGATCATTTTCTCTTGCCCACCCTCCCGGAGAGTGTCGAGGAGAAGCTTTCGCTCGTCCTCGGTCGAGTACCTCGTGATGGTGATCTGGAGAACTCCGGCGACTCCCGCTCCCATGGCGACGCCGAAACAGTTGTACCTTTGCTCGAGCTTTTCATCCTGAGCGCCGGTGATTGGGGGGACGAACGATGTCGCGAGAACGATGGCGCACACGAGCGCGACGCGCCGACTGCGGTTCTGGTGGGGCATATGATTCCTCCGATTCGCGCAGATGATACCACGCGTCGGCGAGCCTAGCTCGGCTCTCGCTCCCCGGCCGAGACCACCGCGATCGAGACCAGCCGAGCGAGAAGTATCGCGAGGTAAAGAGGACCGGTGACGGCCTCGAGCATGGCAAGTGATCGCGCGATAGGGTGGATCGGCAGGACGTCGCCGTAACCGACCGTGGTGAGAGTCACGAAGCTGAAGTAAAGCCAGCCGCGTGCGCCACTCTCGGGGTTGACCGGCCCTGAGAACGATCCTGGGTGGAAACGCTCGACGAGAAAGTACGCGACGGCCCAGATGACTCCGAGGAGTAGATAGGCCGCGACCGCGCCCTGAATGCGATGGAAATTGACCGGACCGCTGCCGAAAAGTCTGCCCCAGTACCACTATCAGGAGAAGCACCAGAGAAAGGAAGCTCGCAATCTCGACGCTCGTTCGACTGATGGGGAGGAGCCAGCTGGCGAAATGGATTGCGATCGCAATCACCGCGACCGGCGTCAGGAGGAGCCGGGCCCACCTTTTGTCGGACAACGCGCGCACGCCGGAGATCAAGAGCAAGGAAAAGACCACGTCCATGACGAAGTTGCGATCGATTCCGCGTGGCACGAGAGGCGGCAGCACGAAAATCGTGACGAACAGGAGCGCCGAGAACCAGGAGAGACCCCGGTCCGTTTTCCAGAAGCGCGCTGCGGCAGCGAGCGGCGGCGGCTCAGAGGTGAAGCGGGTTACCACGAACTTTCCTCCAGCGAACGATGCAGACTAACAGGAGTGGAGCGCCCCTCGCGATCGACATCTGCAGACGCGGAGTCCAGTGACGAATGTCCGCTTCCTTCTCTGCGCCCCTGCGACTCTGCGACTTTGCGTTCTTCTTGATTCCCTGCGTCGACGGTTCGCTTAGCCTTGTCATAGATACACAAGTATCTATGTTTGCCATACCGCAACCCTTTCATACTGGTACGGAGCGCGACCCTGCCCCAGAAAAGCCGCACGCAATACCGATTGCCTCACGCGAGACTGGAACTTGAAGGGCGAGCTCAGACCGATACGTACCGTACTGATCAGTCGTGCGCGGCGGACTGATTTTGGCTCGCTGCCGAGTGGTCTCTTCCAACGATGAACCGCGGGGGCAGCTGCCTCGTCCTCGACGATACGTCCGAGTCATGGCGGCGTGGCGAAGTGCGACGAGTTCCTCGTGGATGGCGACCACCTCATCGGGCCGCAGGGATCGAACAATTTCGAGCAATCGACCGCCCTCCGGATGGGCTGGAAGAGTACTGGCCGGACGTCGCGGCCGCCCGCGGGCGCGGATGCATTCGAGCCCCAGAGCTGGCTCGTCGAAGGTATCACGCCGCTCGATTGCGCGCGGCCCCTACTACCTTGCGGCCTCTCGGCTGACGCGCTCGCGAGCCACGGCTGTTAGCTTCGCCGAGGCGGATGGGTCGCTGCGACTGGTCCGCGACGCCTTTCGCACCGGACTGTTGGACACACCAGTGGTCTAAACTGCGCAGTGACATCACCGTGCTGGCGCTCGGACTCGAAGGTCCACGAGAAGACGCCGATCTGGCGCCATGGCTCGACATCGATGACCTACGAGGAGCTCCTCGTTTCGCGGCCTTCAGAGCTTCGGAATCCCGCCGTGGCGCGCTACGCCGATCCTGGCAGGAGCGGCGGGCGGCCTATGCGGCGACGTTGGTAAGATCGCCGCGCAATCCGCGGCGCAGGATCGGAATTCCCGTGATCCGGCGACGGACGAGAACCGCACGCAGTATGCCGCAGGCATCGGCTGTTCGACGCCGTGACCGACGTTGCCCGGCTGCACCGACGGCATCATGCGCCATGTGATCAAGAAGCTGTCTCCGAACGCGATCGACGGTAGAGGGCTTCGCCGGCGTCCTCGGACGGCAAGATATCGATTCGACTGCGCTGGACCGGTCCGGAAACCCCACTCGCGTGCAGGGTGGCTTCCGCTGCCATCCGAGTTGTGAACCAGGCGGACCGCACGGTCGAGGTGATCTGCTCCCCAGGGAGGCCAGCTGTACCGCGCCTGGGCAGACGGCGTCGTCATGGCGGACGGCGCCTGGTCCGCCCAGTACATCGTGCGGCGCGACGGGTCGGTTTGGAGTACCGCGAAGCGTTCAATGGACTTCGCTCGGGCGCCGAGGTATGCCTTGCCGTGAACGTGGCTCTTCACCGACTGGTACCCCCATGTACGATCTCGGTATCACCGCCGCTAGCTACCGTGCATCGGCTCGGTTTCAATGCTGTAACCTGCGGCAGATCTATGGTTCTCGGCGGATTATCGTCCGCGCAAGGTCCTCACCCGGACAAGCCCACGATCACTCACCTTTCTCCATACTCGCTCGAACGCCCGGGTGGGTCGATTGCGCCAGACATTACGCGCGCGTTGCCCAGCCCGTTCAATGGACCGTACATGCTCGCGACGAGCCATCAGCGGTGTTAGTACGCAGACGGCGATGCGCCCACATGCTTCATGGGCTGCCTCTTCGTGCCGCATAGGGTTCGACGTCCGCTCGAATGTACGAACCAGCATCACTCTGAACCTCTCAGAGCCATGCAAAGGAATGACCTCTCCTTCTCTGCGCCCCTGCCGCCTCCGCGACTTTGCGTTCTTCTTGAGTCCCTGTGTCGACAGTTTACTCGGCCCAGAATGCTGAGATCGGTAGGACGGTGCGATCCGACTATGACTCCGCGCGACTCGTTGAGATTGCTCCGTGTATTTGCTACTTTTCACGCCGCGTATCGGATAAAAGGAGGTAGCCATGCTCGCCCAAATCCTTTCGCGCTACTGGTGGATGACTCTCCTCCGCGGAGTGATCTGCGATTTTGTTCGGCATCATGCTCTTCGCCTGGCCTCAGATCTCGCTCGTCTCCCTCGTGCTCGTCTTCGGCGCGTTCGTGCTCGCCGATGGACTCGGATGCGTCATCACGGCGTTCGGAGGCCGGAATGAGCACGAAAGCTGGTGGGTCTTGCTGCTCGGAGGACTCGCCGGAATCGGCGTCGGACTTCTCGCATTCTTCAACCCCGCCGCGACGGCCCTCGCCCTTCTTTTCTACATAGCGATCTGGGCCATCGCCACCGGACTTCTCCAAATCGTCGCCGCCGTCCGGCTTCGCAAAGAGATCGAAGGAGAGTTCTGGCTGGGCCTCGCCGGGCTCGCCTCCATCGCCTTTGGAATTCTCCTCGTCGCAAGGCCGGGGGCTGGCGCGCTCGCGGTGCTCTGGCTCATCTCGGCATACGCCATCGCCTTCGGGGTGATGCTCGTCCTCCTGGCGTTCAAGACACGCGGCTTCGTGAAGCGGGTCAAGGCGGCGGCAACTACCGCCTGAGCTGTATCTCGAAGTCGAGGAGCGGACGGCCCTCCACGATTCGTCTGCCCGTGCGGACCATGCCGAGTTTCTCCAGGACCCGGATGGACGCCTGGTTCGGCTCGTCGACGTCCGCCACGACGCGAAGGAGACCCAGCGTCTCGAAGGCATGATGGAGGACCGCGGACGCCGCCTGGAGCGCGTATCCTCGCCCCCAGAGAATAGGGCCTCGTCCCGAAGATGAGACTCGGGTCGCCTTCGGGGGAAGAGAGGAGACCCGCAAAGCCGCCGAGCGAATCCCGTCCCCTCTCGAAGAAGACCCAGAGGCCGTAGCCTTGGTCCTGGAAAGACGCCTTGCTTGTGTCGAGAAACCCGATCGCCTCCTCGCGCGAGATCTCGCGGTCGTCGAAGAGAAACCGCCGTACGGCGGGGTCAGTCCAGAGCCCGAGAAGAGCGTCGACGTCCGCGGGGTCGGCCGGCCTCAAGTCCAGGCTTTCCGTTGCGAGCCGCGCCGGCGTCAGCTTTTCTCCTCCGCCTCGGACAGCCTTCGGATCTCGCGCTCGAGCTCGCGGGCGGCGTACGTGTTCACGGCCCCTATAATAAGGAAGAGAACGCCGCAAAAGACGCCGAAGACGGCCGCGCGAACGGACCCTGCTCCCACGAGAAGCACGGCAAGCCCGGGCACGAAGGGCAGGAGATGCCCGGTCCAGACTCCCCGGAGAAGGTCCCGCTGCCGCTCGAGCTCCGCTCGGTGGAAGTCCCGGCCGGGGCCGAACGCGAGCATCCGCCGGGAGCGGGCTCGCCGAGCCTCGGCGATACAGGTGGTAGACGACCAAGATCGATCCCGCGACGACCAGCGTATGGCCCAGCCGCGCGAAGGTCTCTTCCGCGAGCGCGGCGTGAATGCCGAAGAACACCACGACGACGACCGAGGCGACGTACTCCCAAAGGTTCCGCCGCCGAATCGTCTTTTCGAGCTCTGAAGCTCTTGCGCCGCACATCTTCCAGGGACATCGTTTTCGCCTCCGTCTCCTGCTGCTGCCAGATCTCGCGCAGGTCATTTGCCATCGCGACCTCCTTCTCGGAACCGACGCGCCAGGATGGCCTTGATTCGGTGCACCTTCGTCGTAATCGCCCCGGGCGATAGTCCCGTCACTTCGCCGATCGAGACCGCGTCCGTGCCCTCGAGGTAGAGAAGGATCACCTGCCGATCGAGCGGTCTCAGGCCCTGGATCAACGTGAGCAGCCGGTCGACCGCCATTCGGCGATCGAGCTGGTCGTCCGCATCGATATCGACCGCCGCCAGCTCCAGCTCGTCGAGTTCCACCAGTCGTCTCGTTCCGTCACGCCGCCGGCTGACCTGGGACGTCGCGGTGTTGTGGGCAACCCGGTAGGTCCAGGTCCGGAGCGAGCATCGACGGTCGAAGCTCGCGAAACTCCGCCAGAGCGCGACATGAATCTCCTGGAGGAGATCGCGGCAGCGGTCGGAATCCGGCTCGTAGGCCCTCGCGAGACGAGCGAGGGCGGGCCCGAACTGGGCCGCCGCGTCCTGATAGAGAACATCCTGCATGGCCGCTATCGAGGTAGTCGCTCGCCTACGTCCTTTCTTACAGATTCCCCGGTGCTATGCTGCCGGAACGGAGGCCGCGAAATGAAGCGTTGGATTCGGAAATCGGAGCTGGATGCGAGAATCGGCCGCGATACGCCGGTTCCGACGCAGGTCATCTCGAACGAAGAGTACGCCCCTCCGGCGCAGACCCGCGCCCAGCGCGAGGTGGAAAGGCGCATCGAGGAGACGGCGTCCCGCCTCGCGCGCCGGCTCGGCATGAGCCGGAGGCGGTTCCTTCGCACGTCGTGCGGCATGGCGGCGGCGTTCGCGGCGATGAACGAAGTCTTCGGTCCGTTCTTTCGGGTCCGCGCGGCGGAGCTCACGGAACCGGCGGCGTCGATGGAAGACGACCCGGCGTATTTCGTCCTGGACGCCCAGGTCCACCACGTGAACGCCCTTCCTCCGAGAACCGATGCCCGACCGCGCGTTTCTCGACTATCTCGTCGAAGTGCGGCGATTCGGCGCCAACTGGAACCCGGCGCTCGCGAACCGCGATATCGCGGTCGAGGAGCTGTACCGGGAGACCTTGATCCGCGAAGTCTTCCTGGAGAGCGAGACCGACGTCGTGGTCTTGAGCGCGCTTCCCCAGATGACGCGCGAGAGTTTCCTCATCGACCCGGAGCAGATTGCGAAGACCAAGAACTTCGTGAACGAGCTCACGGGCTCCCGCCGCGTGCTCGGCCACGGAATGCTCTCGCCCGAGCTCGGCGAACGAAACCTGGACGCGATGAGGAGTCAGGTCGAGACGCTGAAGCTCGATGCGTGGAAGGGCTACCCGGGCCAGCCGCTCGGGCCGAACGGAGAGGGCTGGTGGCTCGACGACGAGAAGCTCGCCTATCCGGCGCTCGAGCTCGCGCAGAAGATGGGGGTTCGAAACGTCTGTCTGCACAAAGGCCTTCCGGCGCCGGGGTTCAGCGACGAGCACTGCCATCCGAAAGACGTCTACCAGGCCGCGCTCGACTTCCCCGGGCTCAACTTCCTGATCTACCACGCGGGTTTCCGAGGTCTCGACGAAGAGATGATGAAGAAGGCGGAGGCGGGATTCGAGACGGATGGCTACGTGCCATGGGTGTCCGATCTCTGCAAATGGAGGAAGGAGAACGAAAGGGTGGGGAACGTCTATCTCGAGCTCGGAGCGACCTTCGGGATGACGGCGATCACCGCACCCAACCTCTGCGCTCACATGCTCGGAATGATCGTCGACGCGTTCGGCGAGGATCACCTGCTCTGGGGAACCGATTCGATCTGGTGGGGCTCTCCGCAATGGCAGATCGAGGCGCTGAAGCGGTTCGAGATGCCGGAGTCCCTGGCGAAACGATTCGGGTACGCGCCCCTGACCACGGAGGTGAAGAGAAAGATCCTCGGAGGAAACGCCGCTCGCGTATACGGCGTCGACCCACTCAAGAAGCTCGAACCGCTTCCCGACGACTACGTCTCCCGGCTCCGCAAGCTGTCCGCGGACGCGGGCTTCGCCGAGCGATCGAACCTCCAATACGGCTGGGTGCGCCGATGATCCGATGACCTTACGGACCGTTCGACTGACGAAGGGCCACCTATGCTGGGGTTTGTTAATTTCCAGAAGCTCATCGTCGAGGTGCAGAACGCGAGTGGAAACGGGCTGAAGCGTCTTCCGCAAACTCGAGAGGGAGTCCAGACACCGTAGTTAGGTGCCTGTTCCAGTTTCAGATCCCGTTTCGACACGCAGGCGAGATAGCTCGTCGACTAACGCTGTGTATAGAGTCGGTGGCAACTGCATCAGGCCGCGCTCGCAGAAAACAAGATGCTTCTCATTGGCCCAGTAACTCCGTCCGTCAATAGCGCCTTCCTTCACTTCGAACGCGCCGATGATGTCCTCTGGAACAACCCGCCCGTGCGGACCATCGGGTGTCCTGAGATCGATCACGTAAACCCAGCCATTCTTTTGCAAAGCCGCGGCGGCTCGCAGCTCAGGATCCGTGGGTCCCACTTTCTGAATTACAGCATGCAAGAACTCCACGAACTTGGGATTTTTTCGAAAAGACGATACACCTTGATCACCATCAATAACGCCACAAATAGCGGCCGGTGGTAGACCACCTAGCTTCTTCACCATCTTCGGCGGCAGCAGGCAGAGCACCTGCATCGACGTGGCGGGAAGTGTCGGTTCCGTCTTGCGAAGTCGGTCAAATGGCCACATATGACACCTAAACGCTCGGCTTGAGCAGCGGCACGCGTAAGTCCCTTCCGAAGGCGATTCCGGTCTTCCAAGTGTCTCATGTTGTGACAGAGGCGATTCCGCTCCAAGCCGAGGTTATGCGACTCACGCTTGGTATGCGTGGTTGATTCAACATATCAATACTTGTATAATCGCTGCGAGTGGATAAGCCGCTCTTCTGGCTGGGGTCTTCTCGCGACGAGGTTCGAGCGTTTCCTGCCCCGGCGCGAAGGAGTGTTGGCTTTCAGCTCCGCAGGGTGCAGCAGGGGCTCCAGCCGACAGACTGGAAGTGGATGCCCGCCGTGGGTACCGGCGTCCAGGAGATCCGGGTCCATGCGGGCACTGAACACCGGATCTTCTACGTGGCTCGGTTCACGGAGGGCGTCTACGTCCTCCATGCTTTCGAAAAACGCACTCGCAAGACCCCAAAACGAGAAATAGAGCAGGCGCGGAATCGATATCGAGACCTGCTCAAGGCGAGACGGGAGGAAGGACATGGCAAAACGTAAACACCGCTTGGCCCGGTCGAGCGGCAACGTCTTCCGGGATCTGGGCTTCAGTCCTGAAGAGTCTGAACACCTCCTGATCCGTGCGGATCTCATGATCCAGATCGAAAAAGTCCTCAAAGAACGCGGTCTCAAACAGGCGCAGGCCGCGAAGCTCCTTCGAGTGACGCAACCAAGGGTGAGTGATCTACTGCGCGGCCGCATCGACCTATTCAGTACAGACACCCTCATTGACATGCTGGCGCGACTCGGAATTCGCGTCCGCCTCGTCACGCGGAGACTCCGCACTTCGAGAGTCGCATAACCACTGCGCTTCAGCGGCGTGGCCAGCCCGAAGTAGCGGCACACCGCGATCGAAGTCGACCCCGATCGCAAGTTCGGCAGCCCGCCACTCACAGCTCATTGTCACTGCCAAGAGAGTTCCACTCGAGGTAAGCGGCGGCTCGGGCATTTCATCGGTCACCTTCATACTCGACCGGTACAATTCCTTGTTCCCTGCTCGGTGCAGCGCGCGGCCGCTCGAATCGGTGCTACTCCACGGGTGACTTTTGCAAAACCGGCTCTGACGGACTATGAAACACACCATGAGAATTAGAGGACGAGGCAACACAGGAAACCCGCGCCAAACTGATACACCGACAAACCGCGACACTCGAGCGGACAGCGCCACACCCGATCGAACGAACCTCCAATACCATCTGGGTGCGCCGATGATTGCGGGAATCATCGGCCTTCTCTTTTCCGCGGCTCAGACTCCACCGGAATGGAAAGAGCCGATCGAGCCCTTTCGCATCATCGGTAGCATTCACTACGTCGGAACGGCGGAGCTCGCTTCCTATCTCATCACCACCGACGAGGGACACATACTTCTCGACACGCCGTGCGAGGAGGAAACGCCTCTCGTTCTCGAGTCGGTACGGAAGCTCGGCTTCGATCCCAAGGACATCAAGATCCTCCTGAACAGCCAGGCGCACTACGACCACACCGGCGGGCTTCGCGCGATTGAGGAGCTCTCGGGAGCGCGGATGATGGCGGGAGCGCGGGATGCGGAGCTTCTCGCCCGCGGCGGCCGCGGTGACTTCGCGTTCGGGGATCGCTTTCTCTTTCCCGAGGTGTCCGTCGACCGAACGCTCGAGGACGGGGACGAGATCGTGCTCGGCGCCGTCAGCCCTCGGTGGCGCGGCTCACGCCCGGACACACCCGCGGCGCGACGACCTACCTCACCACCGTCGAGGAAGACGGGCGGCGCTATCAGGTGGTGTTCGCGGGAAGCCTCACCGTGAACGAAGGAGTCCGGCTCGCGAACCCACCCTCCGTACGAGGGAATCGCGGAGGACTATCCGCCGCTCGATCGATCTCCTGGAGTCACTTCGAGCCCGACGTGTTCCTCGCCGCCCACGGGGGATTCTTCGGACTGCGCGACAAGGCGGAACGGACTGCGGAAGGGCGCGACCCCGAATCCTTTCGTCGAGAGCGAGCGGTATCGAAGCTGGCTGCAGCGGATGAAGGCGGCCTTCGAGGAGCAACTGGCACGGGACCGCGCTCACGAAATAGCATGGACCATGCCGAGAACGACTGGGATGACCGGGAGCTGAGAGACGACGACTCCCGTCGTCCTCGCCCTGGGAGGGCGGCTCTCGCAACTGGCTTCCCTGGGCGCTCTGGGCCCTCATCCCCATCGTTCTCGGATTGCTGTGGTTCTCCCTGCGCGGAGGCGGACCGCCCGCTCCATCCGACTCCGCGGTCCGGTCCGAAGGAGCGCGCCCGCGGGAGCGCCTTCGGAGGAAGCAGCCGACGTCGAGGAGCCCATCAAGCTCCCGCCGCTCGCGGAGAGCGACGCGTTCCTCGGGAGATGCTGGGCAGGCTCTCGAGCCAGCCGTTTCTCGCGATCGTTCCTCGACGCCGACGATCTCGTTCGGAAGATCGTGGTGAGCGTCGCGAACGTCGCGGAGGGCGCGAGTCCGGCGAAACAGCTCCTCACGTCCGGCCCGAGGAGACGCTTCACCGTCGCTCGAAACGATCGAGCGCATCGTCGTCGATCCCGAGAGCTACCATCGCTACGACGCCGCGGCGGAGCTCTTCGCCTCGCTCGACGCGCGGCGCCGTCGCCGGGCTCTACCACGCTCCTCGAGCCGCTTCTCGACGAAGCCCATGCCGAGCTCGGGCTCTCCGAGCGAAGCGGCTTCGGCGACACGCTCTCCCGCGCCATCGAAGTTCTTCGGGCCGCGCCCGTGGTCGAAGGACCGATTCGTCTCCGCGCGGTCAACGTCAACTACGCCTTCGAGGATCCGGCGCTCGAGAAGCTCTCGCCCGGCCCAGAAACACCTCCTCCGGATGGGACCGGAGAACACCCGGCGCGATTCAGAAGAAGCTCGCCGAGATCAAAGGCGCTCTCGGCCTACCGTAACTCGGTCCCGCTCAACGCGACCGCAGGCTGTGATACGCGCCGCGCACGAACCTCTCCGACTGAGCGCCCCACTTCGCGTCGAGATCCGCGGTCGGCTTCGCCGCCACCACCTCGTCGGCGCTCTTGCCCTGGTCGACGAGCTTCTGGATCCGATCCCGCGCCGTCACCAGCATGTCGCGATAGGCGCGCACGTCGTCCGGGGACGCGAGCGCGCCATGGCCGGGGATGATCTTCGTCGTCGGCTTCGCGAGCGAGAGCACCTTGTCGGCGGCGGCGATGATTCCGTTCAGGTTGCCGCCGCTGTCGACGTCGATGAAGGGATAGCGTCCGTTCACGATGGCATCGCCGGTGTGAAACACGTCCGCCTTCTCGAAATGGATGATGACGTCGCCGTCGGTGTGGGCGGCGGGAACGTGAAAGGCGCGGATGGCGTCGCCGTTCCAGTGGAAAGTCACTTCCTCGGTGAAGGTGATGCGGGGGAGAGCGTCCGGCGGGGACGCCGGGATGGGATCGGTCCTCAGAATCTTGCGGACCTGCTCGACGCTCATCCGCTTGCGAACGTTCTCGGTGCGCGACGACGACGCTTCCCTCTCTTCCCGAAGTTCTCGTTCCCGCCCGTATGATCTCCGTGCCAGTGGGTGTTCACCAGGAAGCGCACCGGGTCGGCGGTGACCTTTCGGATCGCGGCCACGATCTTCTCGGTCAGGGGCGCGTATTGGTCATCGATGAGAAACGTCCCGTCGCTGCCCACGGAGAGGCCGATGTTTCCCGCCGCGGCCGACGAGCATATAGAGGCCGTCCCGGACGGAGACCGTCTCGATCTGGACGGACTCCCAGTCGTCCTGCGCGGCGGCTCCGGCACCGCGAGGGCGACGAGGAACAGGCAGCCGATGGTCCTTCCGAATGAGCGCATGGGGAGACTCCTTTCGCGGGGAAACCATATCCCGCCTCGCGCTCCGGAGCCACTTGCGCCTTCGGCCGCCGCTGGTCTCTAATCGCGCACTGCGGGAACGAAGAAAGGAGACTCGAAATGCGCCACGAGTGGTTCGTTTCTCTCGGGCTTCTGCTTTCGGCCGCTTGCATGCGCTCACCGGAGACCGCGCTCGTTCGCGACGCGGCCGACGCCATGGGCGGGGCCTCGAAGATCGCCGCGGTCGACGTACTCACGCTCGAGGGTGAAGGCGAGGCTTTCAACTTCGGGCAGGGCAAGCTCCCGGACGGCGATCTTCCTAAGTTCACCGTCACCGAGCTCCGGCGCGTCATCGACTTCAAGGGCGGCCGCTTCCGCCAGGAGGCGCTGCGGACGCCGACCTTCGTGACCGCGAACCCGCCGGCGAAGCAGGTGCTGGGAGTCGACGGGGACGTGGCGTACAACGTGTCCCCCGCCGGCGCCGCGGCGCGGGCATCCGCGCGCACCGCGATGGACCGAACCGCGGAGCTCTATCATCACCCGATCGGCATCCTTCGCGAGGCGCTCGGAACCGAAGCCAGTCTCAAGAACGTGCGCAAGGAAGGCGCTCAGGACGTGATCGACGTGAGCACGCCCTCCGGGGACGACCTATTCCCTCTACATCGACGAGACGACGAAGCTTCCGGCGAAGGTCGTCTCCAGGACGTCGAACCCGGTTCTCGGCGACGTCCTCCTCGAGACCGAATTCTCCGACTACGCTGACACCGAAGGACTGAAGCTGCCCTCCGTCATCACGTCGCGAATCGACGGAGATCGTGACCGCGGTCACCCGAGTCACCGGCACGACCATTGGAGGCGACGCTGCCCAACTGGGCGATCTCGCCGCTCCCGCGGACGCCGCATCCGGCGTGTCCGATCCGCCGGTCGGCCATCGAGGTGACCGAGGTCGCGAAAGGGCATCTGGTACTTGACCGGCCAAACGCACCACAGCGTCGTCGCCGAGTTCAGCGACCACCTCGTCCTCATCGAGGTGCCGAGTGAAGTTCGCACGCTCGCGGTCATCGCGAAAGCGCGAGAGCTCGTCCCCGGGAAACCCCTGACCCATGCGGTCGTGACCCACCATCACTTCGATCACTCGGGAGGCATTCGCGCCGCGGTCTCCGAGGGCCTCACCATCATCGCTCATGCGGGCGCCGCAGAAATTCATCGAGGACGTCGTGGCGCGGAAGTTCGAGATCGAGCCGGACGCGCTCGCGAAAAACCCGAAGCCTCTCGCCATCGAGCCCGTCGAAGGAGAGATGCTCCTCGAGGACGACGCGATGTCGATTGGACTCTACCCCGTCGACGGGAGTCCTCACGCCGACACGCTCCTGATGGCGCACTTTCCGAAGCAGGGATTTCTCGTCCAGGCCGATCTCTACTCGCCCCCCGCGCCGAACGCTCCGCCGCCCGCCGGGATACCCCTTCGCTCCGAACCTGCTCGAGAACGTGGACCGGGCGCAAGCTGAAGGTCGAGAACCTGCTGCCCATCCATGGACGCATGGTGCCGATGCAGGCGCTCACCGACGCCGCGACGCCGGCCGCACCGACATCGGAGTAGCGCGGCTCTTGATTCGTGGAGGACGGGTTCTCGAAGGCGCCGGGAACCCGTCCTTCCGCGCGGACGTGGCCATCGAGCGCTGAGGCCGCGGGGAAACCGTGGGATCTCTCTGGCAGCCGGCCCGACTGTCGCGCGCAATCGAAGCGCCGTTTCTTTCCTCGCCACGCCCCCACCTCGCGACCCTGGTAAAAGAAGTCCCGACGGGCGACGACTGGCTCCACGAGATCAAGTACGACGGTTACCGGATTCTCGCTTCGATTCGCGAACGGGCGCGCGCGCCTCTTCAGCCGCGGAGGTCTGGACTGGACGGAGAAGCTTTCCCGACTCGCGGAGAGCGGCGCACAAGCTTCCCGCGCGGGAGGCGGTTCTCGACGGCGAGATCGTCATCCTCCGCGCTGACGGCACTTCCGACTTTTCGGCGCTCCAGAGAACGATCGGAGGCGCCAACCCCGACGGGACTCGTCTACTACCTCTTCGACGTTCTCTACGGCGACGGACGTGACCTCCGCGCTTCCCCGCTCCTCGAGCGAAAAGAGCTTCTGCGCTCCCTCCTCGAGGGCAGCCCGCCGGACCGGATCCGTTTCAGCGATCACGTCCAGGGCCACGGGAAGGCGGTCCTCAAGAAGGCCTGCGACATGAGAGCGGAAGGGATCGTCTCGAAGCTCGCCTCGAGCGCCTACGAGCCGCGGCGCACTCGCACCTGGCTCAAGATCAAGTGCGGTCACCGGCAGGAGTTCGTGGTGGTGGGATATACCGACCCCGAAGGCTCGCGGACCGGTTTTGGCGCGCTTCTCCTCGGGAGTGTACGACGATGCGAATCAGCTCGTCTTCAGCGGCCAGGTTGGGACGGGCTTTACGGAGGACCTTCTGCACGACCTGACCGCTCGATTGATGGAGCGAGCCCAAAAAGAATCGCCGCTCGCGACGACGCCTCGCGAGCTCAAGCGACGCGCACTGGGTCCGGCCGGAGCTCGTCGCGGAAGTGGAGTTCACGGAGTGGACCTCGGATGGCCGGCTTCGTCACCCGTCTTTCAAGGGACTTCGATTCGACAAGCCCGCGACCGAAGTTCGGCGCGAGCTAGAATGAGCGGCGTGCTGCGCCTCGCCACAGTCACTTTCCTGATTTGCATCGGTAGAGAGGCGGGCTGCGGATTGGCACCAGTTCCGCGGGCCTCTTCGCGACGGAAAATCGAGCGAGACCGGACTGGTTCGCGAGTTTCCGCCCGACGGGCCCGAAGGAGCTCTGGCGCGTTCCCATCGGCGAAGGTTTCTCCTCGATCTCCGTCGTCTCCGACAGGCTCTACACCATGGATGCCGACGGAGAGACGGAGCACGCGCTCGCGCTCGACGCCGCGAACGGCCGGACGTTGTGGCGGGTGCCGGTCGGGGATGTCTTCCGCGACGTCAACGGCAACGGACCCCGCTCGACACCTACCGTAGATTCCGAACTCGTTTTCGTCCTGGGATCCCGCGGGCGGCTCGCCGCGCTCCGCGCGTCGACGGGAGAGACGGTCTGGGAGATGGCGATCACCGAGGCTTTCGAGGGTGAGCTCCCCACCTGGGCTTTTTCCACCGCGCCGCTCGTCGACGGCGACCGGCTCATCGTCGAAGTCGGCGGAAGCGGATCGAGAGCGGTCGCGGCCCTCGACAAGAAGACCGGGTGCCACCGTCTGGACCAGCCAGGAAGGCCCGCTCGCCTACTCTTCTCCGGTTCCGGTCGAGCTCCAGGGCGCGAAGCAGTTCCTCTTCCTCCTCCAGAAGAAGCTCGTCTCTCTGGACCGCGACGGCCGCGAGCTCTGGAGCGTTCCGTTCGCTCCCCAGCTCGACATCAAGCCCGCCTCGCCGGTTTTCATCGCGCCCGACCTCGTTCTCGTTTCCGCTTCGTACGACGTCGGAGCGAAGATGGTGCGGCTCACGGAGAGCGGCCCGGAGGAGCTCTGGACCGGCCGGCAGATGCGCAGTCATTTCAATAGCGGCGTCGCCCTCGACGGCCGGGTCTACGGATTCGATACCGCGACCCTCCGCTGTCTCGACGCCGCGACCGGAGAGAGCTGCTGGGCGAAGCGCGGTCTCGGCAAGGGCTCGCTTCTCTACGCCGACGGGATGTTCCTCGTCCTGAGCGAGCGCGGCATGCTCGTTCTCATCGAAGCGACCCCCGAAGCCTACCAGGAGCTCGCGTCCCACCAGGTCCTTGAAGGCCGCTGCTGGACTCCGCCGTCGCTCTCGGAAGGCCGTCTCTACCTGAGAAATCACTCCGAGCTCGTTGCGCTCGATCTGAGGCGATGAGCTTTCTTCTCGTGCTCGCGCTCGCCGCGCCGACGCTCGCCGAGATCCTGTCGCGACACATCGAGGCGCTCGGTGGGGAGAGTGCGCTGCGGCGAATCGAGACCGTCCGGAAAACGGGAACGTACGTTTACAACGGCATCGAGCATCCGATCGTTTGCTACCAGAAGTCAGGCCTGCGCTCCCGTGAGGAGATCGACGGCTTGCAGATCTGGGGCACCGGACGGCGCGAGAACGGAGTGGTCCTGCGTGGTACCGACGGGGTCGTCGCCTGGAACCTCGATGATACCCGCACCGCCGAGTGGTCCGATATTCCGAAGGCGCGTGCCTCGATCGCCCTCGAGGACGCGGACCTGACGGGATGCTCTCTTCGACGCCGAGAAGAAGGGTCACCGCATCGAGCTTCTTTCGCCGGGTGACGTCGAGGGAAAGCCTGCGCATCGGCTTCAAGTGAATCTCGCCTCCGGCCACGCGCAGATCTGGTTTCTCGACCTCGAGACGTTTCTGTTGGTTCGCAAAGAGATGAGCGGCGAAGAGACGGAAAGAGACCTCGAGCGGCCGCGCGCGTGGTATTACGACGACTATCGCCCGGTGAATGGCGTGCTGATGCCCTTCTGGGTGTACGTCGAGGAGCCGCTCTTCTCGCGCGAGTACGCCTTCGAGTCGATCGAGGCCAACGTACCTCTCGACGACTCTCTCTTCGAGCCTCCCCCGGGCGCGAGCCAGAGCCCGCGCTGAGTCGACCTAGGGCTTGCGGTAACGCAGGAAAAGCCGCGTGGTCCAGACCGCGGAGAAGAGCAGGTAGAGCCCGAGTACGACGAACATCGAGCTCGAATCCAGGCCGGGCTCGGAAGTCTGATTGGTCTCGAGCACCATCTGGATCACGAAGAGGTAGAGTCCGAGCGAAGCCACGCCGAACCATTCCATCTGCGCGGAGAGCGCATCGAGGGTCTCGTCGCGCCGCTCCGGTGCGAGCCAATAGTCGCGGTTCGGAAGGTTGAACCATTTCGATGGAATCTTCCGGAAGACGGCTCCGAGGCCCCCGAAGACGACCAGGGTCATGAAGAGCATCAGCGCGCAGAAAGCGACGAACCCATCTCGTGATTGGAATCCGTTCGGCCTTCCCGCTCCGTCGAAGTGCGAGGCCATCGTTTCGGGAAGCCGCGGATAGTAGTGAAGGAGCTGCACCACCCCGGCGGCGGCGAGAAGAAAGAGCAGAGTCCTCGAAAACCTCACTTCGACTTCAGGCTAACAAACATACCCCGCGTTGGGAAGGAAATTGGAGTATAAGTTTCCAGAATGTCGACGGCCCCTTCGTCCATGACCGTGCGGTGGGCGAAGGTCATCGACCAAACTCGCTGCATCGGTTGCCACGCCTGCAGCACCGCGTGCAAGTCCGAGAACCTGGTTCCGCTCTCGGTCAACCGGACCTACGTGAAGTACGCCGACGTCGGCGTTTTTCCTCAAGCGCGGCGCGCGATGCAGGTGACGCGCTGCAACCAGTGCGAGGAGCCGCCCTGCGCCGACGCTTGCCCCACCGGAGCGATGTATCAGCGCCCGGACGGCATCGTGGATTTCGACAAAGCGATCTGCATCGGCTGCAAAGCCTGCATCGCCGCCTGTCCGTACGACGCCATCTTCATCAACCCCGAGGATCACTCCGCCGAGAAGTGCAACTTCTGCGCGCATCGGCTCGACGTCGGGCTCGAGCCCGCGTGCGTCGTCGTCTGTCCCACCGAAGCGATCTACATCGGGGACCTGAACGATCCTTCTTCGAGAGTGGCGAAGACGGTGAATCGCGAGCCGGTCATGGTCCGCCGCCCGGAGAAGGACACCGGCCCCAAGCTCTACTACAAGGGCGTGCACCAGGCGACGCTCGATCCCATCGCCGCGAGGAGGCCCGATGGCGGACTCTTTCTCTGGAGCGAGCAGGGGAATGTCCCGCACCAGGTCACTTCGGGACATCCCGCAGGATTCGGAACCGCCGCCGCCGCTCTCCTCTCCTACGACGTGCCGCATCGCGCTCCCTGGGACTGGCGGGTGAGCCTCTACACCTGGACCAAGGGAATCGCCTCCGGCGCGTATCTCGTCGCGGCGATTCTCGTCCTCATGCAGTTCCTTTCAACGACGAGCCCGCTTTGGCTCTGGGCGGTACCCTTGGTCTCCGGCTTCTTCCTCGCACTCACTGGCGGACTCCTGATCTGGGACCTCGAGCATCCGGAGCGGTTCTACATGATCTTCACGCGGGGGCGATGGCAGAGCTGGCTCGTGAAGGGGGCCTACATCATCGGAGGCTTCAGCCTCGTGCTCGCGAACGCATTTCCTTCTGAGTCTCGCCGGCGCGCTACCGCTGGCATCTGACGCTCACGATCCCCGGGATTCCCCTCGCGGCCTTGACCGCGATCTACACGGCGTATCTGTTCGCACAGGCAAAGGCGCGTGACTTGTGGCAGAACCCACTCCTGCCGCCGCAGTTCGTCGTCCACTCGCTTCTCGCGGGAGCCTCTATCCTTGCGCCGATCGCGGCGTCGCTCGATACGCAGCGCCGAAGCGCCTCTTCTTCGCATCGTTGCGATTGCTTCCTTTCTCCACCTCTTCCTGGTCTGGGGCGAGAAGACGCTCGCTCACGTGACGCGCACGCGAGGCTCGCCTCATGGGAGATGACTCGCGGCAAGTTTCGACGCTTCTTCTGGACGTCGGTCGCGCTCGTCGCTTTCGGCGTTCTTCGCCCCTCACCTGGGGAGCGCCGCCGCCGTCGCGGCACTCGCGGGCCTTCTCCTCTACGAGCACGCCCACGTCCAGGCGGCGCAATCGGTTCCTCTCGCATGAGCGCGTACCCGGGTCCGAGCCGCATTCATCTGGCCGCTTTTCCTCCGAAGGAAAAATGGGACGAATGGCGCGAGCTCGACTCCGTCGCCTGGCCCCGGAGGGTCGAGCGCCGCTACATGCTCGTGCCGACGACCTGCTTCAACTGCGAGTCGGCCTGCGGGCTTCTCGCGTACGTCGATCTCGACACGCGAGGAGATCCGGAAGCTCGAGGGCAACCCCGAGCATCCCGGCTCGCGCGGGAAGAACTGCGCCAAAGGTCCGGCGACTTTGAACCAGTCGCAGGATCCGGACCGCATCCTCCATCCCTTGAAGCGAGCGGGAAAGCGCGGCGAGAACCGATGGGAGCGCGTCTCCTGGGACGAGGCGCTCGACGACATCGCGTCTCGCATTCGTAAAGCCATCCGAGGAAGGAGCGCCGCAACGAGGTCATCTATCACGTCGGACGGCCCGGGGAAGACGGCTACGCCGAAAGGGTGATGGCCGCCTGGGGTCTCGACGGCCACAACTCCCACACCAACATCTGCTCCTCGGGAGCGCGCGCGGGCTATCACTACTGGATGGGCTTCGATCGGCCGAGCCCGGACCACGCGAACGCCGATGTCATTCTCCTCGTGAGCGCCCACCTCGAGTCGGGCCACTACTTCAACCCGCACGCGCAGCGCATCATGGAAGCGAAGCGCGAGGGCGCGAAGCTCATCGTCCTCGACGTGCGGCTCTCGAACACCGCGACTCACGCCGATCACTGGCTCGCTCCCTATCCGGGGAGCGAAGCTTCTATCTTTCTCGCCATCGCCCGGCACCTGATCGAGAAGAAGCTCTACGACCGCGAGTTCGTCAGACGCTGGTGGAACTGGCAGGAGTACCTCGAGGCGGAGCGGCCTGATCTCCCGGCGACGTTCGAGAGCTTCGAAGACGGCGCTCGAAGGTCTCTACCGCGAGTACACCTTCGAGCTACGCGGCGAAAGAATCGGGCGTCGAGGCTTCCGTTCTCGAAGAAGTCGCGGGGATCGTGGCGAAGGCCGGCACCCGCCTCTCGACCCACAACTGGAGAAGCGCCGCGGCCGGGAACCTCGGAGGCTGGCAGGTCTCGCGAACTCTATTCCTCCTGAACGCGCTCCTCGGCGCCGTCGCGTCGCCAGGTTCGGTCTATCCGAACGGCTGGAACAAATTCGTCGCGAAGCCGATTCACCTCCCGCCGCATCCCGAGGTGTGGAACGAGACGAACTGGCCTTCGGAGTACCCGCTCTCGCTTCACGAGATGTCGTTCCTGCTCCCCCACCTCGTCAAGGACAAGCGCAGCCGGCTCGACGTCTACTTCACCAGAGTCTACAACCCGGTCTGGACCAATCCCGACGGCTTCACCTGGATCGAGATGCTGACCGACGAGGATGCGCGTCGGCTTGCACGTCGCGTTGACTCCCGACCTGGAGCGAGACGGCCTATTTCGCCGACTACATTCTTCCGATGGGAATCGGAAGCGAGCGCCACGATATCCATTCGTACGAGACCCACGACGCGCAATGGATCGGCTTCCGGCAGCCGGTGATGCGCGCCTTTCGCGAGCGCCTCGGCGAGAAGGTGTCCGACACCCGCGGGTCGAATCCAGGCGAGGTCTGGGAGGAGAACGAGTTCTGGATCGAGCTCTCCTGGCGGATCGATCCCGACGGCGCGCTCGCGATTCGAAAGTTCTTCGAGTCGCGCGAGCGGCCGGGAGAGAAGCTCTCGGTCGACGAGTACTACCGCTACATCTTCGAGAACTCCGTCCCGGGTCTTCCCGAGCGAGCCGCCGCGAGAAGGCTCTGGCGCCTCTCGACTACATGCGCCGCTATGGGGCCTTCGAAGTATCGAAGAGCGCGGGGCGCCCTCCACGAGGCGCCGGTCCCGGCGGCGGAGCTCGAAGATCACCGCGTCGATCCGCGCGGACGCGTTTTCACACGGGCGGCGAAGCCGACCTCGGTCAACATCGTCCCGCAGCCGACTCCTCCGGGAGATGCCGAGGGACGACGACCGGTCGGGGTCGAAATCGATTCGCGAATCGTGCGCGGATTTCCGACTCCGAGCGGGAAGCTCGAGTTCTACTCGTCGACGCTCGCGAAATGGGGCTGGCCCGAGCACGCGCTTCCGGGCTACATCAAGAGCCAGATCCACCCGGAGAATCTCGACGACGGCGAGATCCCGCTCATCCCCACCTTCCGGCTTCCCGGTTCAAATCCACACCCGCAGCGCGAACTCGAAATGGCTCGACGAGATGGCGCACATACCAACCCGCTCTGGATCCATCCGAGGGACGCGGAACGGCTCGGTGTGCGAACGGGAGAGCTGCGTGCGCGTCGAGACCCGCGCCGGGACATTTCGTGGTCAAGGCCTGGGTGACCGAGGGAATTCGTCCCGGCGTCGTCGCCTGCAGCCATCACATGGGTCGATGGAAACTCGTCGGAGTCCGGCCAGCGGCAGTTGATGGCGACGGTCGTCGATCCGTCACGATCGAGTCGAGCTGGGCGCTCGCGCGAAAGAAAGGCGTCGCTCCCTACGAATCGAGAGATGAGGACACAACGCGCATCTGGTGGACGGACTCGGGAGTCCATCAGAACCTCACCTTCCCCGTGCAGCCCGATCCGATCTCGGGAATGCACTGCTGGCATCAAGCCGTCCGCGTGCGGCGGGCACTTCCCGGCGATGCCTATGGAGACGTCGTGGTCGACACCGACAAAACGCACCAGCACTATCGGAGGTGGCTCGAGATGACCCGGCCCGCGTCGCGCGTCTCCCCTGATGGAACGCGGCGTCCGTACTGGCTTCTCCGTCCGCTGAAGCCGTCCCACGCTGCCTACCGTCTTCCCGCTCCGGAAGAAGCCGGCTGAAGAATGGCCAGGAGCCTGCGCGAGCCGAGCACTAGAACATGAGCCGTTTCGACCTGGTCCGCGCGGATCTCTTCGCCGGCCTCGTCGTCGCGCTCATCGGTCTTCCGCAGTGCCTCGCGTACGCCATGATGTCGGGCCTTCCCCCGGTGTACGGCATCGCGACAGCGGCGGTGCCGGGCCTCGTGGCCGCGCTCGTCGGACAGAAGCGCTCAGGTGACGACCGGCCCCACCAACACCACGGGCCTTCTCGTCTTGAGCGCGCTCCTCCCCTTTCTCGGCGAGAACGGAATCATTGAATCCGACGGAATGCGCGCCGTAGCGACGCTCACTCTCCTCGCGGGCGTCACTCGCCTCGTGCTCGCGCTCATGGGCGGCGCCGCGCTGGTGCGATTCCTGCCGGAATCGGTGCTGGTGGGGTTCACCGCCGGCGCGGGCGTCCTCATCGCGTCGATGCAGATCGATGAAGCGCTGGGCCTTCCCCCGATAAGCAAAGCCCGCTTCTTCGGCGAAGTCGGAGCCGTCTTCGAATACCTGCGTCGAGCGGTCTTTCCTTCGATCCCCGCGGTCCTCGTGACCGCATCGGTAGTTCTCGCGCTCTCGTACGGAAAGAGAATCTCCCCCAAGGGTCCGATGGCGCTCGCGGTACTGACGGTCGTGACTCTCGCGGCGTGGGCCTTCGGTTGGAGCGCCGAGAACGGGCTCCCCCTGACTTCGGACCGCGCTCCGGTGCCCGACGGAAGATGGCCCGACTGGGCCCTTCCCCATTTGAGCCCCGCTCTCCTCCAGCAATTCTTCGTTCCTTCGCTCGCCATCACCCTTCTCGGAACGCTCGAGCTCGCGGTCAGCGCCCGGGCTCGCGGGGCGCGGCCGGACATGAGGCGCGAGATCCTCTCGCAGGGCTGGGCGAACGTCGCGGGCGCCTTCGCCGCGAGCTTCCCGGCTTCGGCGAGCCTGACCCGCTCCGCTCTCCTGCGACTGACCGGAGCGCGCACTCGTCTCGCTCCCGCGGCGGCCGCGGCCTTCATGATTCCGACGCTTTTCTTTTCCGGGCGCTGGATTGCGTACGTTCCGCAAGCCGCCCTCGCGGGGATCTTGTTCGTGACCGCGTTCGACATGATCGATCGGCAGTCGATCGCGAGAATGTGGCGGGCTACGCCCGCGACGCGGCTGCTTCTCGTCGTGACGCTGGCGTCAACGCTGCTGCTGCCGCTCGAGTGGGCCATCCTCCTCGGCGCCGGCCTCGGTCTCTTCATTCACCTCGCGCGAACCAGCGTTCCGCGCCTGCGCCTCCTGATTCCGTCGGGGCCGGAGCTCGATCGACTGGTTCCGCTGAAGCCGGAAGACAACCCCGAGATCGTCGTCGTCGAGGTGAGCGGCGATCTTCACTATGCCGCGGTCGAACCGTTTCTCGCCGAGCTCGAGCATCGAATTCCGCCGGCGGCGAGAGTGGTGGTCATGGACCTGACACACGCTCACGAAACGCGCTTCACCGCGCTCGTCGCGCTCGAGCGCTTCGCCTCCGATCTCGCGGAGAGAGGCATCACCTTTCACCTCTCGGGAGTCCCGGAGGAAGTCATGGGAATGATCGAGGCGAGCGGGAGCGACTTGCCCGCGACTGCGGCGGAGGCCGAGCCCTACCTGAGCCTGCGGAAATGTCTCCAGAAAATCGAGGCTCAGCGCACCGAAGCGGCCACTCGCGAAAGCGCGAGCGGAGCGTTGAGAACGGGGCCTTCGTAGATGTTCCACCCGGTGAAGACCACGACCAGATCCTGCTCGGGCACGACGAAGAGAAACTGACCACCGTAGCCCAGAGCCGCCGCGACGAAGGAAGCTTTCGACCCTTTATGGGGAAGAAGCCACCATTGGAAACCATACTTTCGATCGCCGCCCGCCGAGACTGCGGGAGCGGTCGCTTCCGCGACGAAGCCTTCCGGGAGGATTCGCTTCCCTTCCCAGACTCCGTCCTTCAGATACAAGTATCCGATCTTGGCGAGGTCGCGGCCGGTCAAGTACAGACCGCCCTCGGTGTCCGAAAGTCCCGTCGGCGTTTTCTTCCAGTACCATTCCTCGATCCCGAGCGGACCGAAGAGGTGCTCGCGGGCGTACTCATCCGGGTCCTTCCCCGTGGTCTTCTTGAGAATCTGACCCAGAAGCTCTGTGACGCCGCTGTTGTAGACGAACTTCTTGCCGGGCTCGACCGCCATCTCTTGATCGAGCACGAACTGCACCCAGTTCTCGCTTCCCTCCATCGCGGCGCAGCTGTTCTTCGGGTCGGTGTAGTCGACGGTGGTCTCGTCCCATTCGATTCCGGCCGTCATGGTGAGCAGATGGCGCAGTGTAATGGCCCGCCAGAGTAAGTCATCGGTTCGCGTGCGGAACCCCTCGAAGAGCGGCAGTACTTTGGCGTCCAGGTCCGCGAGCTCCCCCTTCTGCCGGGCGATGCCGACGAGCGTCGCGGTCACGCTCTTGCTCACGGACTGCATCGTATGGAGAGGTCCTTTTCGATAGAAGGGATGCCAGTCGGGGTCGTAGTAGTTGTACATCCCGGGCTCGCCCTTGCCGGCGAAGAGCGGCTCGTAGTCGTGCTCGTAGGATTTCTCGAACACGATGCGCCCGTGCCGGATGACGAGCATTCCATCGACGTAGCCGTGTTTCCCGGATGCGAGCTCCTGATGGAACGCTTCCAGGACGGAGGCGTCCATGCCCTCGGCTTCGGGAGTCGAGTGGGTCCAACCCCGCGTCGGCCAGTCCGCAACGAGAGCGACGAATAGAGCCAGCGATAGGGAATACATGGGTTCCTCCCGTGGGTGAGAAGAATATCAATGGCCGGTCGAAAGCGGCACCACGCGCGGAACGAGCTCCCTCAGGAACGCCGCTGGTTTCATGAAAACCGCGAAATGCCCGCCTCCCTCGATGAGAACGAGCTCCTTGCGCGGCGCGCGGATCGAATCGACGAACTCTTTGGCGAGGCTCGTCGGAGTGGTGAAGTCCTCGGCGCCTTGAATCACGAATACCGGCAGGGCGAATTCGCCGGCAAGAGCTTGCGCGTCGAGGGCGCTCGTTTGGGGAACGAGCCGTTCCGCACTGAGTCGCTGCCCATCGAACCAATCGAGGATATCCCGGATTCCGTAGCCCGGGGCGCCGAGCGCCAGGCCGAACATCGACGCGATGAAATAGTCCGCGCCTTCGAAGAGATTCGACCACCGGCGCTGAACACCGTAGCCCCGCCCGTCGGCGTAGGGCGGTGCGCCGACGTCTTCGAGCTCCCGAATCGCTCGCTCGTCTCCCAGAGCCTTTGCCTTTTTCAAAAGCTCCCCATAGGCCACCGCATAGTTTCTCGCGGGGTCGCCGACCTGGCCGGTGCCCACGAACGCGTAGAAGAGATCCGGCCGCGCCTTGGCCATGAAGACTCCCAGGATCGAGCCGAAGGAGTGCCCGACGAGGAGAATCTTGTCCTTCTGGAGCGATTTGCGCAGCAACTCGGAGAGCTCGATGCCGTCCTGGGCCATGCGATCGAGGGTGATCGTCGGTCCAATCGAGCTGCCATTCTTGCCCAGCGTTCTGCCGGCGCCGCGCTGATCCCACTGAACGACGGTGAATTCCTTCAGCCATAACCGAAAGCCTGCGTAACCCCAGGGATTCGTTGCGTCCCCCGGTCCTCCGTGCAGAAAAAGCAGCACGGGATTGCTTCGATCCTCGCCGCGGATGGTGATCCATTGCTGGATCCCGCCGAGATCGACGTACTTGGCTTCCTCGACGCTGTTGGGCGACGTGATCGCGTAGTCGCGCGCGTTCCGATCGCGAATGAACACCCTGGTCGCATCGAGCGTCCGGAGGTCGGCGTCGTCCGGCGAGCTCTGTGACGCCCCCTCGAAGGCGAAGGCGGATGCCGCGAGGCCAATGCAGTGGATGAGCAACAGGAACAGTCGTCTCATGGTTCGTCTTCTTTCTCCGTACAACACGCCAACCATCTCACACGCGAACCGAACCGCTTCCCTCACGAACAACTGTCGGCTCGACGGTCCCGTACGGGGGGGCGGTTTCGGACACCCTCTCGCCGTTTTTCCGATACCGCTTCATCAACTCTTTTCCATACTCCCGCTCGGCGAAATAGGTGTTGTGGCGCCTGCACATGAGCGAGATCTTATCGGGCTCGTGCGTACCTCCGCGACCGAACGGCTCCTCGTGGTGGAACTCGAGGCCGCGCCGCTCCGGGCAGCGTCTCCCCGTCTCGCTCACGAATCGGCACTGGTTCCCGTCGCGACGGTTCACGAAGCGTCTCACCGCGGCGGGCACGTAGCGCGATTTCGGCGAGGTATCCGTCTCCTCCAGGCTTTTCCGCGGCGACTTCGTTTCGGCAAAGCGCTTCGCTTCGAGCCGTTCGAGCTTCTCCGTCACCGCCGCCTCGATGACCGCCGCCAAGTCGGAGTCCATGAGGTCCTGGAGTCGCGCCAATTTGTCCCGAAGCTCCCCGCTCGCCGTGAGCTGGATTTTGTATCTCGATGGCGAAAGGGGCTCGACCACGGATCGAACGGGCGGCGCCGGCGGAAGCAGCGGACCCGGCTGCTGCGTGCTCAGAACAGGGACTCGGGCCGGACCGAGTTCCCCTCTCTTCATCGCAGGCGGAGTCGGAACCGGCCGTTCGGGCAGCTTTCGAATGAGCGAAGGCACGTCCGGTCGGGGTGAGAGCTCGGCGAGAAGCTCTTCGATCTGACGTTTGGTCCTGTGCGCAGCTCGGGCGAGGAGCGTCCCGTGGTTTTCCTCCGTCAGGTGCGGAGCGAGCTTTCCGATGCCCGACAGATGAAGGCGACCGTCGCGCAGCATTTCCAGGAGGAGCGGATACCTCCGAGAGGCTCGCGCCGCGGTGATGCGCTCGTACGCTTCGTGCTCCGAGAGGTGCAGCACGTCGGTGGCGTAGGCGAACATCGACGAGCAGGCCTCCCGGGCATACAACCTCCTCTCGTCCACCTCGCCGATATGAGCGACAAGATCGGCCTCGACCCGTCGCGATCGTGACAGGAGATCCGATAGACGCCGGAGTAGCTCGTCATCGGAAAGCGACTGAAATTCTTTTGGAGAAGTCATACTTCTCTATAGCACGGTGTTTTTTTCCTCAATGGGCTGCGCTTCCACGGGACGTTTGCGGCATCGAATGACGCCGCCGATTCCCATGGCGTTCGCGTCCGTAAAAACGCCTTCAGGCGCGAACCGCGCACACTCTGGACGGAATCCGTGCCTTTCCCAAAAGGCACTCCAGAAAGTTGTCAAGAGAAATTTTGTTCGAAACGATTTCCGTCGGCGTGATTCAGCGGGGCCCACGTAAACATGAACCGAACGCCGCAACGAGCGTGACAACGATGGATGCTTGAATCAGCTTCGTTCTCACAGTTGCCTCCTCGAGCGCCCGTTTTTCAGCGGCTTGCCCGTCTCTTGGCGACGGCAGCGAGCACGCGTGCCTCGATCCAAGCGAGGGTTTCTTCGTCCCTGATTCTAGCGGACTTTCAAGAAGAACACTTGCGTGTCGAGTAAGCGATTGGAGCCAAGATAGCTAGGGATGGGAAATGACGAAGGCAGGATATTCAGACACGTCGCGCAAGATCGCCCGCACAACGGAGGCGATCATCGATTGAAGCCGCGCGAAAGCTAATTGAGCCGGGCGCGGGGGAGGCGCCCGGCTCCCATCGACCGCATCACCCCAGCGTTCTCTTGGAACGCCTCACAAGCGACGCAGCTTGGCTCGGACAAGGTGGTTGTCCGGGTCGAGATCCAGGACCAGCGAAAAGAGGGGTTTCGCGCGGCGCTTCATGCCGAGGGTCTCGTAGAGGGTCGCGAGCCCGAGGATGGACTCGAGATCGAACGGATCGATCTTCATTGCCGCCCGGTACTGCGCCTCCGCTTCCTTCCGCCACTTGGGATTGTTCTCGAGCGCCTGTGCCAGGGAGCGGTGGTACTCGGCCCGGGATGGGTCGAGCTGCACCGTCTCTTCCAGAAGCCGCACGGCCTCGTGAAATTCCTTGCGCGCCAGGTAAGGGAGAGCCTCGCGATAGTAGCGAGCCGCTATCGTTTCCGCCGGCGTGGGAGGCGCTTCGACCGGGGCCTCGATGGGCGCCGAATTCACCTCGCCTCGGGGCGCTTCCGTGCGCAAGGACTGGTCATAGCACCGGCGCGAGGAAGGGGTGTAGAGGGCCTCGTAGGCCTCGGTCGCCTTCGCCAGGATCTCGTGCAGCAGCAGATGGAGGTCCCGCACGTGCTCCGAGCGATGCCGGTCCGGATGGTACTTCTTCACGACACCGAGGTAGGCGCGACGGATCTCGGGGTCCTTCGCCATCGGCCGGACTTCCAGACAATCGTAGAAAGTGGCCCCCGAAAGCGATGCGTGCTTGGCCAGAATATCTTCCCGGATCTTCCGCTCCTCGACGGTCGTCGCGGATTCCGCTTCCGGCGATCGGGAGGGCACGGTCTCCCGCGACGAGAAAAGAAGCGGCATCTCGAACACGCGCCGATACGTCTTGGACGGTGTGAGGTCGCGCCCTTTCGCGCCGAACTCGAGAAAGCCGGCGGAGATCAATGTGTACAGACAACGGAGCGTCTCTTCCTCGGGAAGAGGTGTCACCGCGAGTACGTCGCTCACCGAGGACTGGCCGTCCACGCGCGATAAAACGAACCCTTCGTGAGGCGTGAGGCTCACCTGGTGCGAGTGCATCCAGGGGTCGGTCGAGTAGCTCACGATCCGGCTCATGTCGCCGAGAGCGAGCCGAACCTTCTCCTGGTTCTCGACGTGGCGAGTACCCTCGAGGATCGTCGGGATGGTCTTGAGCTCGACGGCGAGCTCTTCCGCCACGGGATTCGATTTCTCGCGGAAACAATACTCTCCGGCGCTCCATGCGAAGAGAGGATGAATGATGCCCCGCATTTGATCGGTGACCCACGTGCGTACGTCGGTCTCACTCATCAGGCCCATCTGAACCAGGACCCCGCCCAGCTTCCTTCCGCTCGATCGAACCTTGTTGGAGGCGTCAGCGAGCTGAGACCGGGTGATGCGTTCGTGCCGCACCAGAAGCTCGCCGAGCCGGTCGGCGTGCTGGTTCGAGCGGGCGAATACGATGGACCCTTGTCCGAAGTAGATATGCTTGCTTGTGAGATCCTGAGTGACCTGGAGCACTCCGCTCTCCTCCGACCAGGCGAGCGAATGGAGAATCTCCGGAAGTTGATCCTGATCCAAGCTTCCCTGCACGGCGGCACCTCCTGCGTCGGGAACCTGACGACTATCAGTCTAGAGACCGGAGCCCGTGCTTCCGGTGCGGCTTATCATGGGAATTCCGCGCCAGGACATCGGGGGGAAAATCCCTCGGTCCCGAATTTACCCCCACCCCCCCTGGACGAGACGACGAGGCCGGGGGCGCGCAGGCGGCCCCTTTCGAAAGTTTCGCTTGTCCTTCGATAAGCGCTGCGACATCAATAGCGGGATGTCCAAGCCCCACCTCGAATCCGACGTCGTCGTCATCGGCGGCGGGCCCGCGGGCTCGACCGTCTCGGCCCTCATCGCGAAGGAAGGCTTTCGCGTTCAGCTCTTCGAGCGCGAGCGATTCCCCCGGTTCCACATCGGAGAGTCGCTCATTCCCGAGACGTACTGGGTCCTCGAGCGTCTCGGCATGCTCGAGAAGATGAAGAGAAGCCATTTCGTCAAGAAATACAGCGTTCAGTTCGTGAGCTCCGCGGGAAAGGAATCGGCGCCTTTCTATTTCTGGGACAACAAGCCCCACGAATGCTCCCAGACGTGGCAAGTGGTGCGGAGCGAGTTCGACCAGATGATGCTCGAGAACGCCCGCGAGCACGGAGTGGTCGCTCACGAAGGCGCCCGGGTACTGGACGTCCTCTTCGAGAACGGACGAGCCGTGGGGGTCGAGGTGGAGACCGAGGACGGAACCGCCGCCACGGTGAGGGCCCGGGTGGTCGTCGACGCGAGCGGACAGAGTGGTCTACTCCAGAAGAAGTTCAAGCTCCGCGTCTGGGATCCGGTTCTCAACAAGAGCGCCATCTGGACGTACTGGCAGGGCGCCTATCGCGATACCGGCAAGGACGAAGGCGCCACGATGGTCCTTCAGACGTCCGACCGCAAAGGCTGGTTCTGGTATATCCCGCTCCACGACGATCGAGTGAGTGTCGGCGTCGTCGCCCCTTTCGATCACTTGTTCAAAGGCCGGCCCGACTATCAGAAGACTTACGAGGAAGAAGTCGCGCGGTGTCCCGCCGTCGAAAAGCGTCTCGCCTCGGCCCGCCGCGTGACCGGATACTTCGCAACGCGCGACTATTCCTATCGCTCGAAGGAAGTCGCGGGCGAC
Organism: uncultured Acidobacteriota bacterium; assembly: GCA_963820855.1. Taxonomy (GTDB): domain Bacteria; phylum Acidobacteriota; class Vicinamibacteria; order Marinacidobacterales; family SMYC01; genus DAISKN01. Next base: position 122,919 of record CAWGBY010000016.1, on the reverse strand, counting down.
GGCTGGGTGCTCGTGGGAGACGCGTTCGGGTTTCTCGATCCGCTCTACTCCTCCGGGGTCCTCCTCGCGCTTCGGTCGGGTGAGATGGCGGCTGACGCCATCGTCGACGGATTTCGTACCGGTGATCTCTCTGCAGCGAAACTCGGACACTGGGGGCCGCTCTTCAACCAGGGCGTCGACCGCATGCGGCGGCTCGTGTGCGAGTACTACGAGGGCTTCAGCTTCGGCAAGTTCGTACGCGCGTATCCTCACCTCACCGGCCGGGTGACCGACCTTCTCATCGGAGATCTCTTCACCGACCGCGTCGACGGCGTCTTCACGTCGATGGAAGCGCTCTATCCCGAGGGAAAGACTCAGCCTCCTCCTTGGGATGCGCCGGCAACCGCGCCAGATTCGGTAAAGGCGAACGAGCTCCGTCTTCCCGAGGGGCCGCGACCATAGAGAATCCTACCGGACCTATCCGACCGGTTCCGGCCGGCCGCCATTCCGCGCCGAGCGGTAGAGCGCTTCGATCGCTCGCAGGTTTGCCGCCGCCTCCGAGGCGGAGTAGCGAACCCGCCCTCCCCCGAGAGCGCAGTCGGCAAAGTGCTCGACCATCAACTGATACTCGTCGGCTCCGGGGATCGTGTGCATCGAGCGGCCCGCCTTCCCGTGGTGCTCTTCGATCGTCGACTCGCCTACGCCCGGAAGGAACGCCGAGCCCACCGCCAGGTGACCTTCGGGCCCCACCGCCTGGAACCACTCGCGCCGTTCGAGCGTGAGAGCGCAGTCGAACTGCGCGAGGAGACCGTTCTCGAAGCGAAGCGTGCCGGCCATCTGCGCATCGACGTCGCTCGGCGTGAACGAAGCGAACGCCTGGGCTTCCACGGGCTCGGCGGCGGCGAGAGTTCGCGAGACGTTGACGCAGTAGCAGCCCACGTCCATGAGCGCTCCCCCCGCGAGCTCTTTCTGAAGGCGGATGTCGTCGCTCCGGCGGAGGCGGAACGTGAAAGCGGACTGAACCGCCCGGAGCGGTCCGATCGCGCCACCCTGGATGAGCTTCGAGACCCGGTCCATGCGAGGGTGGAAGCGGTACATGAAGGCCTCCATGAGAACGACGCCGTTCTCACGCGCCGCACGATCCATCTCTTCGCATTCCGCCGCCGTAGCGCCAAGAGGCTTTTCACAGAGGACGTGCTTTCCCGAGCGGGCCGCTTTCACCGTCCACTCATGATGGAGGCTGTTCGGAAGACCAATGTAGATCGCGTCGATGTCGTCCGCTTCGACGAGCGCCTCGTAGCTCCCGTAGGACTGCGGTATGCCGAGATCGGACGCGAATGCGTACGCTCGCTCGCGGCTGCGGCTTCCTACCGCGCGAACGTCGCCGTTTCTCGAAGCTCTCATCGCGGGTATCACCGCGACTCGCGCGATGTTGGCGGTGCTCAGGATTCCCCAGCGCAGGTTGCCGTCACGCATGCCTCATTCCCCTTTCCACGACGATCCGATATGGTAGAGCTTCGTGAGCACGCGAGCCATCGCCACCCCGCGCTCCCTCTCGCTTCGATACGCCGTTCGCTGGCAGATCCTCCTGCTCCTCTGCTTGATTTCTTTGCTGGCGTACGTCTTTCGACAGAACGTCTCGATCGCGGGCCTCTTGATCCGGACCGAGCTCGGGCTCACCGACTTGCAGTTGAGCTGGGTCCTCTCGAGCGCGATCTGGGGCTACGCCCTCTTTCAGCTTCCCGGCGGGCTCTTCGGACAGGTCGCGGGCCCGAGACTCGCGCTCACGGTGATCCTGGTCTTGTGGTCCGTCTTCACCTTCTTGAGCGGAATCCTGCCGGGAACGGTTTTCACCTCCGCCGCATCGATCTTCCTGTGCCTCCTGGTGGTCCGTTTTCTCATCGGGGCGTCCCAGGGCCCGCTCTTTCCCATCGTCGGCGGCACCGTGGCGGCATGGTTTCCGGTTTCCCGGTGGGCTTTTCCGAACGCGCTCTCGAGCGCGGCGCTGAACGTCGGCTCGGCGCTGACCGGGCCGCTCGTCGCCTGGCTCATGGTGACTCTCGGCTGGCGGGAATCGTTCTATCTGACCGCTCCGTTCGGTCTCGCGCTCGCGGGCCTCTGGTGGTGGTACGGCCGTGACGATCCCTCCGAACATTCACGGGTCGAGCCGAGCGAGCTCGCGCTCATCCGCGCCGACCGGCCGCGCCAGGCCGCGGAGCTCCCCAAAGGGGCGTGCAGCCGCCTTCTGAAGAACCGCGACGTGCTGCTCCTCACCCTCAGCTACATGTGCATGAACATGGTGTTCTACATATTTTTCTCGTGGTTCTTCATCTACCTCGTCGACGTGCGCGGGTTCGACGCGCTCGAAGGCGGGTTCGTCGCGGCGCTTCCCTGGATCGTCGGCGCCGTCGGCGCCGCGGCGGGAGGCGAAGTGTGCGACCGGCTCTGCCGGCGCCTCGGGCCGCGCTGGGGCTGCCGAATTCCCGGTATCGCCGGCCTTCTCGCCGTCGCCGTTCTCCTGTTCTTCGGAGCCGCGGCCCCGAACGCGGTTCTCGCGATCACACTCCTCTCGCTCTGCTTCGCGGGAAATCAGTTCACCGAAGGCGCGTACTGGGAAGGAACGACGTACGTCGGCGGACGCTACGCGACCGCGGCCTGTGGCGTCTTGAACACCGGAGGGAACTTCGCCGGGATCATTGCGACGCCCATGGTCCCTCTCCTGAAAGACGAGTTCGGGTGGTTCGTCGCCCTCGCCAGCGGATCGGTTTTCGCGGTTATCGGAGCGTTCCTCTGGCTCTTCATCCGCGCCGACCGGGTGATGGAGGACATCAGCGCCGCGAGCTGAGTCTCTTCGCGACGTTCTCCACTTCGGCCATCACGCGCAGGGTGTTCTCGCCGAGGATCTTTCGTACCGTATCGTCGTCGTAGCCCCGTTTCAGGAGCTCGTACGTAACGGCGCCGAGCTTTCCGATGTGCTCGAGTCCTTCCGGCGCCGGCGCGTCGTAGCCATAGTCGAGGCCGAGCCCCACGTGGTCGGCGCCCGCGACCTCGATGGCGTGGGCGATGTGATCCACGAAGACCGAAATGGGCGTCTTCGCGCGCTCCTCGGGATCGATGTACTTGATGACCGTATCGATGTGGATGACGCCGCCGTTTTTCGCGAGCGCGCGCAGCATGTCGTCCGAGATATTACGGGCATGCTCTTTCACGCCGTCGACCGACGAGTGGGAGGCGATGACCGGGGCTTCGCTCGCCTCGAGCGCATCGTAGAACGTCTCGTCCGCGGTGTGAGAGACATCCACCATCATGCCGAGACGATTCATCTCTTTCACCACCTCGACTCCGAACGGGGACAGTCCGCGATGGAGAGGGGGCACCGCTTCTCCCGTCCCCGACGAATCGGCCCAATGCGTGTTGAACGAATGGGTGAGGCTCATGTAGCGCACGCCGAGTCGATGGAAGGCGCGCAGCACGCGCAAGTCGTCCTCGATCATGTAGCCGCCCTCGACTCCCATCAGGGCGGCGATCCGGCCCGAAGCCGCGATCCGGCGAACGTCCGCGGCGGTCGTCGCGAGCGCGATCGCGTCGGGGTATTTTTCGCAGAGGGTGAGCACCGCCTCGATCTGCCCGAGCGCGCGTTTCACGGCCATTCCCGGCCGCGGCTCTTCCTCCATATAGATGGCGAAGAACTCCGCGTCGAGCGCTCCATCGCGCATCCGCGGAAGATCCATGTAGCCGTCCAGGTGCCTCTCGGTGAACTTCCAGGGACCGGGGGGAAAGCTTGCGACCCAGCCGCCTCCGATCGGCGCATGCAGCGGATCGACCTTTGGATCGTAGGCGGGACCCGCGAGCCCCCGGTCCGTGATCTCGGCGGGCCGCGTGTCCTTCTCGATGAAGGGTGTCAGATCGGCGTGGGCATCGACGACGATGGCCTCGCGATGGAGCCGCTCCGCGCGGGCCCGGAGCTCCGCATCGGACGCCTGAAGTGCGGCGAAGAGGGCGGCGGCGAGCGGAATGGACGCGAAGGTCATGGTTCGAGGGCTCCGTTCTGCGGTTTGGTATCTCTCAGGATCTCGAGGACGGCGCGGCGATCTTCGTCTGCGACGCTTTCGCTCTCGAGGACCTCGTAAAGACGTCGAAAGAGCCGGTCCCGCAACTCCCGCGGCAACGCATCCACCTGGCGCCCGTACACCATATAACTGAGAGGGTATCGAAAAAGGCGTTTCCTCAGATCGAAATCGCGGAGCGAGCGGCCCTTACGGTCGCGTGGTCCTTGTTGCGGGAATGTCTCGCGGAACGTGGAGAACCCCCGGATTGGCGCGCTCAAGGGCGCTTCGTCGAGGAAAAGCATGTAGCGGACGACCTCCTCGATGCGCCCTGTGAGGCGCGGGTCTCGGGGGTCGATGCGAGCCTCCCACGAAAGCCGGGTCAGCAGATTCGTCATCTGCGTTTGATGCTCGAGCGTCATGAGCGCCACGATGTCGCTCGAGGGCGCGAGATAACTCTTGGGGTCGAAACGGAGGGCCGGGATCGCGGAGCTGAACTCGGGGTCGGTCGCAACCGCGTTTCCCTGATTTCCTTCTCCCGTCTCGCCGTCTACGTACCACCCGCCCCATCGCTCCGCGAACGGCGTCCGATGATCGGTAACGATCGAGCCCAGCCGAAAGTCCGCCCGCCCCGAGGGACGGGTCGCGACGGAGCCGACGTAGATTCCAGGGACGCCCAAGGTCGCGGGTCCTTGATGGCAGTGAAGGCAGCCTTCGGCTCGTTCGATGCGAGGCCCTTCCTTTTTCCTCGCATCGAGCATGTAGAAGACGACCCCTTGCGCCGGATCGACAGCCGCAATCTCGATCGTTTCTCCTTCGGGAACAAATGCGACCGCGACGTCGTCGCGGAAGTAGATGGCCCGCGGCGTGCGAGGCGAGATTCGGGACTCCTGCACGCTGGTTTTCGAGAAAACCAGTGTCTGCGAATCGCTCCTCAAGCCGAGCCGATCGAGAAGGCTCGGGAGATACGAAAACCGGGCATCGAAATCGAGAGCGCTCTCGCCGCTCTCGAGGCGGCGGGCCAGTTCCGCCACCACATCCGCTGCCGGGTGCTTGCGGTATTGGATCGCCTCATGGTCGAGAGGAAGATTGCTCTCGTAGAGCTGCGCGGCCGCAAGCGACGCCGCGAACACCGTCGCGCCGCCGAGAATCAGCCGGGTCATGTCGTTGCAAATGTGAGACATATCCACTATACATTGTCTTGGTAGTATGGGGAGAGCCTGGGTTTTTCTGGTCGCCGCCGTGGCAGCGGCGGGATCCGCGCTCGCAAAGCCTTCGGCACCCACCTCTTCCGCCGCGGCTCACAAAGCCCTGGTCGCCGACTACTGTGAAACCTGTCACAACGACGACATGCAGGTGGGGAATTTCTCCCTCGAGCACATCGACTGGACGGATCCCGCGACATACGCCGAGTCGCTCGAGAAAGTGGCTCTCAAGCTTCGCGCCGGGATGATGCCTCCGGCAGATATGCCGCGGCCGGAGCCTGCGGATCTCGAGGCCTTCGTCGCCGACATCGAGAGCGTCGATCGACGCCGAGGCGGTTCGGAGTCCGAACCCGGGCCGGCCGATCCTCCATCGCCTCAATCGCACGGAGTACAAGAACGCGATCCGCGATCTGCTCGCTCTCGACGTCGAGGTCGAAGCCGCTCCTGCCGCCCGACGACATGAGCCAGGGCTACGACAACATGTCGGACGTCCTGACCATCTCGCCGACTCTCCTCGACGGCTACATCCGCGCCGCGGGAAAGATGAGCCGGCTCGCGGTCGGCGATCCGAAGGCGTGGCTCCCGCGGTCGAGACGTACGTCGTGCCGCAGGCGATCTCGCAACTCCGGCACGTCGAAGGAACGCCCTTCGGGACTCGCGGCGGGCTCGTGGTGCGGCACCACTTCCCCGCCGATGGCGAGTACGTCATCGTGGTCGCCTTCTATCACCGGAGTCTCGGCGAGATCTTCGGCGACAACAAGCCCGCCGAAGGAGAGCAGATCGAAGTCGCGTTGAACGGCGAGCGGATCGCGCTCTTCGACATCGATCGCAAGATGCGCGAGGTGGACAGCCTGCGAACGCCCCCCGTTCGCGTCAAGGCGGGTCCGCAAGACCATTTCCGCGTCGTTCATCCCGAGGCTCGACGGGCCGGTGCAGGACTTCGTCATGCCGTTCGAGCGGGCGCTCGCCGATCTCTCGACGGGAAACGTGCCCGGCCTGACCGGGCTCCCCCATCTGAAGACGCTCGGCATCGACGGCCCTTACAGCCGACCGGCGTCAGCGAGACCGAGAGCCGCCGGCGCGATCTTCGTCTGCCATCCGGCGGCGCCGAGGAAGAACGTCCCCTGCGCTCGGGAGATCTTCTCGAATCTCGCGCGGCAGGCGTTCCGCCGACCGGCGAGCGCGGACGACCCCGAGCGCTTCATGCGACATCTATCGATCGGCGAGAGACGAAGAAGACTTCGACGCGGGAATCACCGCCGGCCTTCAGGCGATTCTCGCCGACCCGGAGTTCCTGTTCCGCTTCGAGCGCACGCCCGAAGGATGTCGCGCCGGGCGAGAACTACCGGGTGAGCGATCTCGAGCTCGCCTCCCGGCTTTCGTTCTTTCTCTGGTCGAGCCTTCCCGACGACGAGCTCATCACGCTCGCGAGCGAAGGCAAGCTCGGAGACGACGACGGTTCTCGAGCAGCAGGTTCGCCGCATGCTTCGCGACCCGCGCGCCGAGGCGCTCGCGACGAGCTTCGCGACGCACTGGCTCCACCTCCAGAACCTCGAGGACGCGCATCCCGACGTGTACCTCTTCCCCGACTGGGACTACAACCTCACGGTATCGATGCGGCGCGAGACCGAGCTGCTCTTCGACAGCATCGTGCGCGAGGATCGAAGCATCATCGACCTCCTCACCGCCGACTACACCTTCGTCGACGAGCGGCTGGCGAAGCACTACGGCATTCCGAACGTCATCGGCAATCGCTTTCGCCGCGTTCCCGTGGCCGATGAGAACCGCCGCGGCCTTCTCGGCCAGGGAAGCATCCTCACCCTCACCTCTCTCGCGAACCGGACGTCGCCGGTGATCCGCGGCGCCTGGGTCCTGGACGTGCTCCTCGGCACTCCGCGCGCCGCGGCCGCCCGCGAACGTGCCGCCGCTGAAGGAGAACGAGACCGGCGGGAAGCACCTCTCGGTGCGGGAGCGGCTCGAGGAGCATCGCGCCAATCCCGCCTGCGCCGCGTGCCACGCCATCATGGATCCGCTCGGTTATTCGCTCGAGAACTTCGACGCCGTCGGCGCCTGGCGCGTCAAGGACAGCGGATTCGACATCGAGCCCTCGGGGACACTCTTCGACGGCACCGAGGTGAGCGGTCCGGACGGGCCTTCGCGCGTACCTCCTCCGATCGGAGACGCTCTTCGTTCGGAATTTCACGCAGGCATCTCCTGATGTACGCGCTCGGACGCGTGGTGCAGCACTACGACATGCCCACCGTTCGCGCGATCGCCCGCGAAGCGGCGGCAGAACGACCACCGGTTCTCGTCGCGTCGTCCTGGGAATCGTGAAGAGCACGCCGTTCCAGATGAGGCGGGCCGAGGAAACGCCTGCTCGCTACCGAAGCTTCCCCTGTGCACTGAGAGAGGCGCCATTATGTTCATTACCCGCAAACACATCTCCCGGCGCACCGCTCTTCGCGGCATGGGCGTCTCCATGGCGCTTCCGTTCCTGGAATCGATGGTCCCGGCGCTCACTCCGCTCCGCAAGACGCGCGGCCGTCGACGCGCACCCGCCTCGCCGCGCTCGAAATGGTGCACGGCTCCGCGGGCAGCACCGGCGAAGGCATCGCGCCTTCACTACTGGTCGCCGGCGAAAGAAGGACGCGACTTCGAGATCACGCCCATCCTGCGCTCGCTCGCCCCCTATCAGGACTACCTCACCATCGTGAGCCATACCGACATCGCTCTCGCGACCGCGCAGTCGCAGGCGGAGGCGGGCGCCGACCACACGCGATCGTCGGCGGCGTTTCTCACCTGCGCGCACGCGAAGATGACGGAAGGCGCGGACATCGAGAACGCGACCTCGATGGACCAGATCTACGCGCAGCAGCTCGGCCAGGACACGCCGCTTCCGTCGATCCAGCTCTGCATCGAGGACGTAGGCTCTCTCACCGGCGCCTGCGGTTACGGCTACAGCTGCGTCTATGCCAACACCATCTCCTGGTCCTCGCCGACCACGCCCCTCCCGATGGAGCGGGATCCCGCGCGTGGTCTTCGAGCGTCTCTTCGGTGACGGCGCCACTCCCGAGGAGCGTCTCCGGCGCCGCGCAGACCAACGGCAGCATTCTCGACGGCATCCTCGACAAGGTGAAGGACCTCGAGCGCGATCTCGGTCCGAGCGACCGCGCGCGGCTCACGGACTATCTCGAGGACGTTCGCGAGATCGAGCGGCGGATCGAGAAGGCCGAAGAGCACAACCAGAGCCAGCCGGAGGAAGCGCTTCCTTCCGCGCCGGTCGGCGTCCCCGACTCCTGGGCCGAGCACGTGAAGCTGATGTTCGACCTCCAGGTGCTCGCGTTCATGACGGACGTCACGCGCGTCTCGGCGTTCAAGATGGGCCGCGACGTGAGCGCCCGGGTCTGGCCGGAGAGCGGCGTCAAGACGCCCTTCCACTCGCTCTCCCACCATCAGAACAAACCGGACAAGCTCGCGGAGTTCGCGAAGCTCAACGAGTTCCACGTGAACCAGGTCGCCTATTTCCTGGAGAAGATGAAGAACGACTCCGGACGGGGACGGAAATCTCCTCGATCACTCGATGGTCCTCTACGGAAGCCCGATGGGTGACGGAAGCGTCCACAACCATCTGAGGGTTCCGCTCTTCCTCGCCGGACGCGCGAACGGGGAGCTCAAGGGCAACTGGCACCTCCTCTGCCCCGACGGAACTCCGACGGCGAACGTGCTCCTGACGCTCCTGCACAAGCTCGGAGTCGACATCGACAGCATCGGCGACAGCACGGGAGAAGTCTCGATCTAAGGGGGAAGGCCATGTTGGAAGTCGCGCTGGTCCTGTTCTCGATCTCTTCGGCGCTGGCCGTCGGACATCCGCCTCGCCGATCAGGCGAAGGAAGGCAACCTCGAAGCGGTCCGTGCGCTCTTGAGCCAGCAAGTGGACGTGAACTCCGCCCAGGGCGACGGGATGACCGCGCTTCATTGGGCCGCTTATCGGGACGACCTCGAGATGGCCCAGATGCTGATCGAGGCGAAGGCCAACCCCGAGGCGGAGACGCGCGTCGGCGCGGTCACTCCGCTGATCCTGGCCGCCCGGAATGGAAGCGCGTCGATGATAGACCGCCCTTCTGAAGGCGGGCGCGGATCCGAGCAAAGCCGCTTCGACGGGAGCGACAGCCCTGATGTCGGCGGCGACCTCCGGCAACGTCGACGCGGTCAAGGCCCTCATCGATGGCGGCGCCGACTTGAACGCCCGCGAGAAAACCAACGGTCAGACGGCGCTGATGTTCGCCGCCTGGGAGGACCGCGGGGAGGTGATCCGGCTCTTGATCGCCCGCGGCGCGCATGCCGGGCTCTCCTCGTTCGTCACGCTCCTCGACGAGCCGATGTTCGACGACGACGGTCTCCCCATCGCGCGAAAGAAGGGCGCGCAGTCCGGCGGAAACTCGGTCATGGGCGGCATGACGGCGCTCCTGTTCGCGGCGAGAGACGGAAACCTCGACGCGGTCCGGGCTCTCGTCGAATCCGGGCGCGGACGTGAATCAGGTGAGCGGCGGCGACGGATCGAGCGCCATCAATATCGCGATTGCGAACGGGCATTACACGGTCGGGAAGTACCTGCTCGACCACGGAGCGGATCCGAACCTTGCGAATCTCGACGGGCTCACTCCGCTCTACGCGACGGTGAACATGCGCTACGCGCCCGTTTCCTGGGCGCCGAATCCGAGGACCGATCAGGAAGTCGTCTCCTCGACCGAGCTTCTTCAGGCGCTCCTCGAAGGAGGCGCGAACCCGAACGCCAGGGTGCGAGGCAAGCTCTGGTTCAGCCCGACCTCGCACGACAGGAGCTGGGTCGACCACAAGGGCGCGACTCCGTTCTGGCGCGCGGCCATGTCGAGCGACGTCGAAGCGATGCGCATCCTGGTCGCGGGCGGCGCCGACCCGAACCTCGCGAACGACTCCGGCGTCACTCCGCTCATGGTGGCTGCCGGGATCGGCTGGATCGGGAAACTTCACCCAGAACGCGCCCGATTCCTGGATGGAGGCGATCGAAGTACTGTCTCGAGCTCGGCGCCGACGTGAACGCGGTCGAGACCCGCAAAGGATTCACCGCGCTTCACGGCGCCGCCTCGCGCGGCGACAGCGACGATGGTTCAGTATCTCGTGGACCGCGGCGCCAAGGTGGACGTCGTCAACAAGGACGGCAACTCGCCCGCGGACATGGCCTTCGGTCCCTCGCGCTTCTTCATCCCCAGTCCCGAGACGGTGGACCTGCTCGTGAAGCTGGGCTCGCCGTTCCAGAACAACTGCCGCTCCGACCAGTGCGTCGACGGCAAGTTTCTGGGCGGAGCGGTCGCGAAGTAGCCCCTCGGTCAGCGCACCGACATTTTCAAACGGGTTGACCACGGACACTCCGGTTCTGGCTACGTCCTCCACGTTTCTCGTCACCAACGTCAGGCCATGCACGATGGCTGTCGCCGCCAGCAGCGAGTCGATGACCGGTAGAGGATCGGGGACCATCAATCGTCCCCAGGTTTCCGCGATGTCTTCGTTCACGAGGAGGATTCGAGTCGAGTACTCGGCACGGAGCTTCGCCAGCCAGACATCGAGTTTCTTCGCCGATCGCCCGTCGCGTCGCCGAATGGACTCTATTCCGCGGCGTATCTCTCCGATGGAGAGAACACTCAGGAATTTCTCTTCGCCCGCCGCGGCGCGATACCAGGCTGCCACGCTGGAAGCGCATCGCCTCCCCTTGCGAAGCTCGGAAAGCACGTTCGTATCGATGAGATAGCTCAGAGTGCGACTTTCCTCCCCTTGTCCCTGGACCGCTCGAAATCACGATCGTCTCCGACGTTCGGCATCTCCAGAAGGAACGCGTCGAACGAAGCCGCATCCGTTCCGCCCGCCAAGCGCCTCCTTCAAAATCTCGCGGTGCTCCGCCTCCGCGGAACGTCCATGCCGTGCGGCACGCATCTTCAGGAGTTTGACGAGTTTCTCGTCGATGTTTCGCACGATGAGTTGCGCGACTCTACGGGTACTCATTTGATAGCAATGATATCACGCCAGCGACCGACCGCATACCAATCCACTCTCCGGGTGAGGGCCATCGCCGCCGCGAGAAGCGCGAAGAGCCCGAGCGAGCCGAGGACGAGCGCATAGTCCTCGAGCTGCAGGAGCACATAGAGGTAGAGATAGAGACCTCCGAGTCCCGCGCCGATCGCGCCTGCGCGCGAGAAGCTGCGGAGAACGCTCCCGCTGTAAGCGGCGATGAGACCGACGGTGGCCGCGCTCGCGAGCAGGTACGACCGCGCGAATCCGATGTGCTCCGAGAGCGACAGCAGCAATAGATAGAAGAGGCAGAGCGCGAATCCCACGAGCAGATACTGGAACGGGTGGATTCGGAGGCGGCCCAGAATCTCGAAGAGGAAGTAGACGGCGAAGGTCATGAAGAGGAACAGAATTCCGTATTTCACGGTCCGACTGGTCTTCGCATAAGCGTCTACGGGCTCGAAGAGGCTGACCCCGGCAGTCCACTGGTCGAGAAGCTCCACCGCCACTTCCTGGTCTCGCCACTGCTGAGGAAAGGGGCGGGTCAAGTACGACACGTTCCACTGAGCCGAGAATCCCTGCGGCGTGACTTCGCGGCTGTCGGGAAGGAACTGACCGCTGAAGCTCGGGCTCGGCCAGCTCGACGAAAGCGAGAATCGGCTCTCCTTCCCGAGCGGGGAGAAACGAAGCTCGCGGCTTCCGTTGAGACGGAGCTCGAATGAGAACGGAATGGGCGAGCCGGCGGCCTTGTCCGAAAGCCCGCGCCACGCGGGCGTGAATGCCGCTCGCGCAAAGCCCGACGCCTCCCGTTCCCGGCTCGAAGCTCAAAGTCTCGCCGCCCCAGTCGGCCACGATCGGCGCTCTTGATGCCTCGAAGGTCGGGGATTCCAACGATCAGGACGGCCTCGTCCCACATCACATCCTCCGGAGCGACCTTGAAGGTGCTGAAATCCGGAGCTTCGAATTCTCCCGACCACTTCAGTCCGACCTCGTAGAGCGTGACCTCGTAGATCCCGCGGTAGCGAACCTCCGGCCGCACGTCGCCTTCGATCTCGAGCCGGGACGGCAGGAACCGCGCCTGCCCCGTGTAGGTGATCATCTCGTAGTTCGGACCCTGGCTCCGATAGCGGTAGGGGACCGAGAGAACGGGCCCGACCAGCGATTGCGACCCGCCCCACTTTTCGGCGACTTCGGTCTCGACCGTGGCTCGGGTCGACTCGCGCTCGCGAACGAGACCTCCGACCACGACCAGCGGAATCAGCAGGAGCAGAATCAGAATGCCGATCATCGCCGCCCTCAGGATGGGCGATTGGACCAACGCGGAAACTTCCTCGATCATCGATTTCTCCATTTCATGGTTTTACGGGAGAATCCCCGGGACTCGAGGGCGGCGATGGGGCGAAATCGAGGACAAATGAGCCGAGATTGTGGCATCCTCGCCCGCGCGAGGTGATCCATGAAGGTTCCGTGCTCGCTAATGCTTGCGGCTTCGCTCGCATCGCTCGTATCGGGCGCCGCCCAGGAGTCCCGCTACGACGTGGTGATTCAGGGAGGCCGGGTCCTCGACGGATCGGGGAATCCGTTCGTGCGCGCCGACGTTGGCCTCTACGGCGACACCGTGGCCGCGATCGGAGATCTCTCGAAGGCCTCAGCAGCGACAACCATCGACGCCTCTGGGAAGTACGTAGTCCCCGGCTTCATCGCGCTGCACGAGCACATCGACCACGACATCCTCGAAGGAAACGGAAGTCTTCCGAACTTTACGACCCAGGGCTTCACCACAGCGGTTCTGAACGCCGATGGTCGGACGGCACTCTGGCCTCTGTCGCGGCAACGCGAGGAGATGGAGAGAGCGGGCTCGGCTCTGAACGTGGTGATGATGGTGGGACACGGGACGGTGCGCTCGAAAGTCATGGGCGAAGACTTCCGGCGCCCGGCCACCGCGGACGAGATCTCGCAGATGAAGGCCCTGGTTCGACAGGGCATGGCCGAAGGCGCCTTCGGCCTTTCGACCGGGCTCGAGTACGTTCCGATGCGTTACAGCACGGAAGAGGAGGTCCTCGAGCTGGCGAAGGAAGTGGCGCCCTTCGGCGGCCACTATCAGGCGCACCTGCGGAGTCAGGGACAGTACGCGAAGTGGCAGCTTCCTAGCTACGAGGAGAAGCCCATCACGCAGATCGACGCGGTGATGGAGACGCTTCAGATCGCGAAGCTCGCGGGAATTCCGGTGATGATGGACCACCTTCACCCGAAAGGCCCGCGCGAATGGGGCTCCGGACGGATCATCACCCAGCTCGTCGATCGAGCCTGGCAGGAGGGCCATCAGGTCTACATCAACATGCACTCCTACGAGGCGTATGACGAGAACATCATCCTGGTGCCTCGCTGGGCGCTGGTGGTGAAGCCCGTCGCGGGTCTCGGCCAATACGACTCGAATCACCCCGAAGCCGACTACACCAACCTTCGCGAGAACTTGAAGCGGCGGCTCGCCGATCCCGAGCTGAACCGAATCATCCGGAAGGACATCGCTTACGAGCTCGATCGCCAGGGCGGGCCGGAAGGTCTTCTCGTCATGGACTACGTCGACAAGGACTGGGTCGGAAAAACCATCGGCCAAATCGCCAAGGAGCGGGGCGAGGATCCTGTCGACACCGCGATTCACATTCAGCTGAACGGCTTCGATCGTCCGGGGGGCATCCAGCTGCGGGCCTTTGCGGTATCGCTCCTCGATCTCGAGGAGTTCATGAAGAAGGACTACACGGGCGTGTGCACGGATCGACAGGGCGACACTCCCGAGCTCCGGAAGAACGCGTTCGTTCATCCCGGCACCTTCGCCACGACCACGCGCCTCCTCCGCCAGTTCGTGCTCGAGAAAAAAATCATCACCCTTCCTTTCGCCATTCGCTCGCTCACTTCGCTTCCGGCATCGATCCTCGGCCTCTCGGATCGGGGACGCCTTGTCGAAGGCGCTCGCGCGGACGTCGTGGTGCTCGATGCGGACCGCCTCCGCGACAATGCCACTTACTTCGAGCCATTTCAGTACAGCGATGGTATCGAGCAGGTTTGGGTGAACGGTACGCTGGTAGTAAACGGAGGAAAACCGACGGAGGCGAAGCCTGGGAGAGTGCTTTCAAGGCAGAGCGGAGCTAAAAAAGATCGCGATTCCGGATCGGGAGTCTTACGGGATAACCCGTATTGAGGCCTCGCAGTTCCACCGAAAAAACAGCGATTTCGCTGAATTTGAAGAGAGAAGTTTTCTCTCTGCTATCGCGGAAATTCTTGGAAGGTGATTTGAGTGTTGCTAGAATCAATCGAGCTACCCGAACCGATTCTGGGGAGGGTGGCGAATCGCGCGCCGTGGAGGTCCTCATGAAACAAGTTATGATTGCCTTCCTGGTGCTTGCGTTCGCGTCGGGTCTTGCTCTGGCTCAGGCGCCGAAGACCCATGACGTCACGGGCGCGGTCGTCAAATCAGACGCCGCGGCCAAGACGATCACGCTGGACGTAGGCGGCAAGGAAATGACGGCGAAGGTAGAGGGCGAGGCCGTCGCCCTGTTGAAAGACCTCAAGGCGGGCGACAAAGTCACCGCCAGCTGCCGAGATGACGCGAACGGCGCCCACCAGGCAATCACCAAGATCGTCAAAGCCAAAGCAACTTAAGTCTTCACGCAGGCGAGGGGCGGGGTCATCTGCCCCTCGTCGTCTTTTCACTCCAGCTTCCGAATGAGCTCCTCCCCTTTCCGCAGAATCTCCTCTCGGTCGTCGGGTGCCGGAGCGTTCGCGAGAAGATCGAGAGCGCGCTCGCGGATCAGCGAATCCGCTCGCGGACGGCCCACCTCGACCCACTTCTCGAGCCCGATCTTGGGAAAGAGACTCGGATAGTAGGCGTTCTTATAGCGTTCCAGGGTCGAGGGCGCCATGAGGAAATGTCCCTCCGTGGCGAACTGCTCGACCGCTTCGGCGGCCCCGAGCGAGTCCTCATCGACGGCGAATCCGCGCGCGAAGAGCCGCGAGGCTCCGATCACCTCGTCGCCGTAGACGGTCATCGCCGGCGAGTAGGCTTTGGAATTGAGGGTGCTTCCCACGAACGGCGCCAATCCCACCTTTCCGATGAGGCTCGTGATCTGGTTCATCCACGCCGCCCCGGCGGAGAGCAAGTCGGGCCCCCAACCGTCACCGCTTCCCGACGTGCCCGCGTGCGGAACCTGGTAGTGGGCCATCATCTCGGCGCAGGCGAGGTCGATGAGGATGGTCTGCGGGTCGTAGAAGTCGATCATGGTCTTCATGTCGAAGAACATCGGAAGGCTGCCGAGAATGATCGGCGCTCCCGGCTTCGCGAGCTGAGAGAGAGTCAGCCCGCCGAGGAGCTCCGCGTTCAGAAAGGCGAGGGCGCCGGCGCAGGTGAGCGGAGTGGTCATCCCCGCCATTCCGTAGTTCGAGTAAATCGCGGGAATGGAACGCTCGACCGAGTCGAGGAGCTTGTCGGAAGTGCCCTCGTTCACCACCAGCGGGGTAATAGGGTTCAGGTACGGGATCGCGAAGGGCTTGTCCCCGAGCTCGCCCCGCAGCGCCTCGAGAATCGTCAGCACCTGCGGGTACAGTTTCTCGTCCGAGATGAGAAGCACGAGAGGCTTGGTCGAGTTCGCGACCATCTCGAGGACCGCGTACAGGTCCGCCACCTGAGGCGGAAGATCGCGGAGCACGCCGAGCGTCGAGATCACGTCGTAGCTCGGGAGCGCTTGACAGAGCCTCACCCCGCTTCCCATGTGGGATCTCGAGAACGGCGCGAGCTCGTCGCTCACGGGGTCCTGGTACCAGAGATTCGTGACCCCGACGCCGAATCGGGTCTCTCCGTCACCGAGACGGAACGCCGGCTGACCGCCGCGATCGAAGATGTCGATCGTCGAGGGAGCGGTCTCGATCGCCGCTGCGACGAGCTCCCGGTGAAAGTACACGCGGTCGTCCTCGATGCGCGCGCCGCCCGCGGCATAGACCTTTCGCGCCCGCTCGGAGTCCACGCGCAGACCGGACTCCGAAAGGATCACGAGAGAGGCTTCGTGCACCGCATCGATCTGGGCGTCGTTCAGAAGAGTCAGTCGCGGGCGGGCGATATTTTCCATCGCCGCACATCATCTCCCGGCTCGGGGTCGGGGTAAACTGTGGCATCGTGACAAGGCGCCTTCCGAGGTTCTCGGCGGGGGACCTCTTTGCCGAACGCTACCTCATCGTCGAGGACATCGGCGCCGGCGGGATGGGCGAGGTCTACAAAGCGAAGGATCGAGTGCTCGGCCATTCGGTGGCGCTGAAACTCTTGCGCCCCGAGATCGCGGCCGGCAGCGTGGGAGTCGAGCGCTTCCGCCGGGAAATCCATCTGGCGCGGCAAGTCACCCACCTCAACGTCTGCCGGATGCACGATATCGGCGAAATCGATGGCGTGCGCTACATCTCGATGGAGCACGTGGACGGCCAGACCCTTCACGACCTCATCCAGTCCATGGGACGGCTTTCCCCCGGCAGACGGTGGGCCTCGCGCGCCAGATCGCGGCCGGCCTTCAAGCGATTCACCAGAACGGCATCGTGCACCGCGACCTCAAGCCCACCAACATCATGCTCGATCGGTCCGGCCGCGCCGTGCTGATGGATTTCGGGCTCGCTCTCGCGGAAGACCAGGACAAGATCACGAGCGAAGGAGAGGTCCTGGGAACGCTTTCCTATCTATCGCCCGAGCAGGCCCACGGAACGGCCGTCGATGCCCGGAGCGACCTCTTCTCTTTCGGTCTCATCCTTTTCGAGATGCTCACGGGCGTCCGTCCGCCCGGAGACGGTGACCGCATTCCCCTCGCGCTCCGCAAGAATCTGGTCTGTCCTAAGCCGAGCGCACTCACTCCTGAAGTGCCGAAAGAGCTCGACGCGGTCGTCCTCCGATGCCTCGAGACCTCATCACTAAACCGCTACTCATCGGCGCGGGAGCTCGACGAGGCGCTCGAGCGGGTCTCGGACTTCAGCTCGAGCGCCGCAGTGAAGGAAGGCGAAAAGCTAGAGCGGCCAAGCTCCGGCAAGTGGGTGGTCGCCGGTCTCGCGGCGGTGGCCGCGGCTTTCGTTCTGGGGCTCTTCGCCCTTCAGCCGGGGCCCGCCCGCGCGGCGACCGTCGCGATCCTGCCGCTCACCTATGAAGGGCCGGAAGAAATG
The DNA here is from genome assembly GCA_963820855.1 of uncultured Acidobacteriota bacterium. GTDB lineage: Bacteria > Acidobacteriota > Vicinamibacteria > Marinacidobacterales > SMYC01 > DAISKN01. The sequence goes on along the minus strand of CAWGBY010000016.1, from coordinate 105,458 downwards.
GATTACCTGGCGAGCCTGGTCCCGCTCTTTCTCGGGGACGAGCTTCGCGAGAGCCGATCGCTCGAGGTGGCTCCCTTCGCGTCCAGCCGGACGTTCTCCCCTTCGGAATCCGCTCGATCGGTTGGCTCGGAGCTCGGCGTCGACTATGTGGTCCGAGGAGAACTGTCGTTCGCATCCGGGCGCCTTCGGAGCTCGCTCGTCCTCGAGGGACTCGACGGCGAACGCGACTGGGAAGGAGAGCTCGAGACCGAAGTCGGCAACGTGCAGCAGGAGCTGATGAAGCTCGCCACCGCCGTCCGGGGCGCCATCGGTGTCCGCGCGGAACCAAGCCGGCTCGAGAGGAAGCGGACCGCCGCCGCCCTCGGTCACTACACACAGGGGATGATCTATCTCGAAGGGTGGGATGTCGACCGGAACTACGAGCGCGCCGCGGACGCATTCCGGAAGGCTCTCGGCGAGGATCCTGACTTTGCCGAAGCGGAGGCCGGCCTCGCGATGGCGCTCTGGGCCGCGTATCTCGAGACGCGGGACCCGTCGCTCGTTCGCGAGGCGGAAGCCGAAGCGCGACGCGCGACCGAATCCGGACCCGCCCTTCCCGAAGCTCACCTGGCGCTCGGCGTCGTCGCTCTCGGACAGGGCCGCTCTGCCGACGCCGCGACCTCGCTCGCGAGAGCGCAGGAGCTCGCTCCGGGCAACGACGACGTGGCCCGCCGCATCGCCGCGGCATACGACGGACTCGGGCGCGAAGAGGAAGCGGAAGCGATGTACCAGAGGGCGATCGCTCTCCGTCCCACTTACTGGCGACACGCGAACGACCTCGGGGTCTTCTATCTGCACCGAGGCCGGATCGAGGAAGCGAAGACCCGGTTTCGAGAGACGATCCGCCTCAGCCCCGAGCGCCATACCGGATACGCCAACCTCGCGGGCGCCCACCTTCTCGCCGGAGAAATCGACGAAGCCGAGCCGCTCCTTCAGGCCGCGATTCGCATCCGCCCGTCCGACAGCGCGCACAACAATCTCGCCTTCGTCTACTACTCCACCGGGAGGTACGCGGAGGCAGCGGAGCAGTATCGGAAGGCAATCGAGCTATCGCCGGAGGACGCGATGTACTACGGGAACCTCGGTGATGCTTATCGGCAGCTCGGACGGCGGGACGATGCGGCACGGGAGTACGAGCACGCCATCGAGCGAGAGCGGTCCGTCCTCGCCGTCAATTCCGAGGACACCGAAGCGAGGGCCGGGCTCGGCATGTTCCTCGCCGGCGCGGGACAATGCGACGCCGCGCGAAGGGAAACGACGCGAGCCTCCGCGGGAGCTCCCGACGATCCAATGGTCTTTTACTACGCCGCGATCGCGCACTCACTCTGTGGCGACGAGGCGAGCGCTCTCGACGCGGCGTCGAAGGCCGTGCGCGGCGGGGTCGTCGCTGACGTCAAAACCAATCCCGACCTGCGGCATTTGCTCGAGCGGGAGCCGCTCGCGAGCCTATTGCCTCGGTGAACACAGAAAAACGCAAAGTCGTCTTCTTGCGTCTTTGCGTTCTTCCCCTGGTTTTTCAGCCGCCGCCTTCGATTTTGATCATCGGGTCCAGATCCGGAAGCCCTGTCCACGAGACGTCGTACTTCCAGGTATGGGGGAGCATCATCCAGGGCCGATCGTGGACGGCTCCGGTCTCGAAATCCCCGGCGGCATCGAAGAGAAACTTTCCCTCCTCGGGATTGCGAGAATCCTGAGCTCGGCAGGCGAACGGGCCGCAGCGGGCCGCCGCCCTCGCGAGCGCGAGCATGGGTACGACGCGGTAGCGCTTCTGAAACCTCACGGCCACCCGCGTCCCTGGCTCGAACCCGTTCTCGCCCGAGACCTTGAACGTAAGCCGATCGTTCGGTTTCAGGACCGCGACTTCCGGCTCGACCTCGATTCGGTTCTCCGTCGGATGCTTTCGTATGATTACGGTGGGCATGGTCCGGAAATCGTACCACGGGCTTCTGCGTTGCGCGCTCGCCTCTCGGCGATGAGGGATATCTGCTCGAGCGTGGGATAACGGCCTTTCTCGTCCGGCATCCGCTTCGTCGGCTCCAGTTGTTGAACGGTGGTGCGCGCGTGCGGAACCGCGCCCAGGTACTCGGCGTAGACGACCGTCCAACGCCCGGGAGTCCGTCAAGTCGTCCAAATAAAGGCGGGTCGCGACGACGTCCCCGAAGCCGAGCTCCGCTTCTTCGAGGCCGTCAAGCAGATTACGCATGGTCTGGCGGAGCTGAAGCTCAGGGCTCGAGGCGTAGATCCCACTCGCGGGTCCCGGGATGAAGCCGCTCTTCGCCGAGCAATAGAGAGTGTCTCCTGCGAAAACACAGGGACTCGCCGTGGGGCTCGGCGCCATGTTCTTCGGCCGGACCGCCTGCCGCTTCCCCAGATCGCGAACGGCAACGCCGGTGTACTCGATCGAAGCGCGTCCCGGCAGGCTCTCGACCCAGATCGTCGCGCGCGCGGGAGTATTTCCGAGCTCGAACCGCCGCGCGTAGCGCTCGTTCATCACCTCGAGCGGAATCGCCCCCGTAAGATAGGGATTCACGAAGACCAGGTGAGCCATCGAGAGTCCGGCTGCCTCGAGAATCGCTTCGAGACCGTCGAGCGCCGAATCGACAGCGGACGCGGGATCGTCCCCCGCTCCCGGGACCGCCGATAGGAACAATCGGTCGCGGGTGAGAATTCCGGGCGACTGCGGCGCATCGAAAGAGCGTCCCGGAAGTTGGATCACCCGCCGATCGGAAAGATTCCGGACGGCGACGGCCTCGATCGAGATCGGAGTGCCGTCGAGCTTCGCGACACCGACGACCGCTCTCGCCGGCGGCGCCTCGGGGAAGTATCGTGCATAGACGCGGTTCGTCTCGTCGAGCCACCCGATATCTTCCAGGTAGACGTGGGTGTAAACGATGTGCGCCATCGTAAGCCCGGAGGATTCGACGACCGCCTCGACTCTTTCGAGCTCCCGTTCGACCAGCGCCTCGAACGTGGAGGACATCGGTGTGCGCGTCCCGTTCCCGGGGACGTACAGGTAGTCCCCGCCTTCGACCCCCTGGAGCAGCAGGAGCAGCATCCACGCGCTCATCATCCGACGAAGTCTATCGTTTCACGGAGGGCCGCGAAACGAACGTTGACACGGTGCGCGGGCGGAATTACCTTCCCTCATGCTTCGAATTCTCACGTATCTCGTCGCGCTTCAATCGACGCCGGAGCTTCCGGCCGAGCTCGTCCTCGTCGACGGCAAGATCGCGACGATGGAGATGCCCGGCGAGTTCGCGCAGGCCCTCGCGGTGCGCGGCCGCCGCATCGTTCGAGTGGGAACGAACGAGGAAGCGCGCGCGCTCGCGGGCCCGAAGACCGAGGTCGTTTCCTTGGAGGGAAAGCTGGTTCTTCCCGGCCTCGTCGACAGCCACGTGCACTTCCTCAGCGGCAGCCTTTCGATCGACCAGCTCGACGTCTCCCGCGCCGACCTCCCGGAGATCCAGAAGCGCCTCGCCGCGCGGATTCAGTCGCGGCCCGAAGAGGCGTGGGTGGTCGGAAGAGGATGGAGCTACGCCGCCATTCCCGGACGGCTTCCGAACAAGAGCGATCTCGATGCGGTCTCGAAGGACAAGCCGGTGTTTCTCGTCGCCTACGACGGCCACACCGCGTGGGCGAACAGCAACGCCCTCGAGCTCGCCGGCGTGACCGCCGCATCGCCGCAGCCGGAGTTCGGCGAGATCGTCCGCGACGAGACCGGTCAGCCGAGCGGCCTTCTCAAGGAGGGTGGGGCGATGAACCTGGTGCGCTCCCGAATCCCCGAGATCACGCGCGAGGACAAGCGACACGCTCTCTTGCAAGGCCTCGCCGAGGCCCGTCGACTCGGCCTCACGGGAATTCAGAACGCTTCCGGAAACGAGGAAGAGCTCGGACTCTACGAGGAGCTCGATCGCGACGGGCTTCTCACCCTGCGGACGATCTCCGCGCTGCGACTGACGCCCGATCTCACCGATGCCGACCTGGAGAGCTACGAGCGACTGCGCTCTCGCTATTCGAGCGGGAACGTCCGCGCGGGCACGGCGAAGGCGTTCATCGATGGGGTCGTGGAGACGCACACCGCCGCGATGCTCGAGCCCTACGCCGACGATCCTTCCCAGCTCGGCGAGACTTCCATGCCCGTCGAGGAGCTTCAGCGTCTGGTTCTGGAGTTCGACCGGCGGAAGTTCCAGATCTACGTTCATGCCATCGGCGATCGCGGGGTGCGCGTGACGCTCGATGCCTTCGACCGCGCGCGCCGGGAGAATCCCGCCTGGGACCGGCGCCATCGCATCGAGCACATCGAGGTGATCTCGAACAACGATATCTCCGCGATTTGGCGCTTCCGACACCATCGCGGGAATGCAGGCGACCCACTGGTTTCCGACGCCGCAGTCCGAGGAGGGGGTGTGGGCGACGAACGTCGGGCGCGCGAGGCTTCCCCTCGCCTTCAATTGGCAGGCCATCGCGGATACGGGCGGACGCCTCACTTTCGGAAGTGATTGGCCGGTCGCGACGCTGAACCCACTCGTGGGCCTCCGAAACGCCACCGCGCGGAAGGACCAGAAACTTGATCCATACCGTGCGCTCCGCGCCTATACCATTGACGCCGCATACGCGAGCTACACCGAGAGCGATCTCGGCACGATCAGCGCCGGTAAGCTCGCCGACCTCACCGTCCTTTCCCAGGATGTATTCACGATCGACCCCGCGGAGATTCACAAGGTCGAGGCGGTCCTCACGATTTTCGACGGGCGCGTCGTGTACCGGGCGGGCGGACTATGAAAGGAAGCGAGGCCGCCGTCGAGACCCTCCGGCAGCTCGGGGTCGAGGTCCTCTTCGGCCTTTGCGGCGACACGACTCTTCCACTCTACGAGGCGCTTTACGATCTCGACCATGGCATGCGCCACATCCTCACGAGAGACGAGCGCTCGGCTTCCTTCATGGCGGACGCGTACGCGCGGCTCAGTGGAAAACCGGGAGTCTGCGAAGGGCCGAGCGGAGGAGGCGCAACCTATATCCTTCCCGGAGTCGCCGAGGCCAACGGGTCATCGGCGCCCCTGGTCTGCCTCACGAGCGATATCGACCAGAAGGATCGGGGACGGGGAACGCTCACCGAGCTCGACCAGACCGCGCTCTTTCGCCCCGTCACGAGGTGGACGCACATGCCGGCGACCGCCTCCGAGATTCCCCGAACGCTCGAGCGCGCGTTCCGAACCGCGACCTCGGGAGCGATGGGCGCAGTGCACGTTGGTCTCTCGTTCGACGTGCAAACGGGAGACGCGGGATCGAGCACCATCGCCCGCAACGAGCGCGCGAGCCGTTATCCCTGGAGTCGTCCGGGCCCCGAGGCCGAGGATGTGCGTAGAGCGGCCCGCGTGCTGGCAGAGGCCCGACGTCCGGTCATCCTCGCCGGAGCTGGAGTCGTCCGCTCGGAGGCCTGGGACCCGTTGCGCGATCTCGCGCATCAGTTGGGGGCCCCGGTCGCGACCTCGATCAGCGGCAAAGGCAGCATCGCGGAGACCGATGGTTATTCGCTCGGCGTCGTCGGAAGCAACGGCGGTCTTCCCTATCGCCACGACATCCTGCGCGAGGCCGACGTCCTCCTCGTCATCGGCTGCAGTCTGGGCTCGGTCACCACGGAGAAATGGACGCTTCCCGAGCGCGGAAAGACGCGTATCGTCCAGCTCGATGTCGATCCCGAACGGCTGGGCCTGAACTACGAGATCGAAGTCGGTATCGTGGCGGATGCCCGCCGCGGGATCGAGGCTCTCCTCGAGGCGTGCGGCCGCTCCGGATCGCGCAAGAACCGACCCGGACGAGATCGAGAAACGAAGGCGGGACTATGTCGAGAGCGTCTCCGAGTTCCGATCCGAACGAGACTCCCATCCGGCCCGAGCGTTTCTTGACGGAGCTCCTGCCTCGCCTGCGGGAAGACGCGGTGCTCTGCGTCGATCCCGGCACCGGCTGTCCCTACCTCTCGGCCTACTATCGTCTCCCGCGCGCGGGCCGCTGGTTCGTCTCCCCGAGGGCCCACGGCGCTCTCGGCTACGCCCTTCCCGCGGTCTGCGGGGCGTACTTCGCAAGGCCCGATGCCTCGCGGATTCTCGGCATCATGGGCGACGGGAGCTTCGGCATTTCCTGCGGTGAGCTCGAGACGCTCGCGCGGCTCTCGCTTCCTGTGACTCTCGTCGTGCTCAACAACTCCGGCTACGGCTGGATCAAGGCGGGACAGAAGGGTCGAGGCGGCAAGTACTATTCCGTCGATTTCTCGGACTCGGACCACGCCGCAATCGCGCGAGCGTATGGGCTCGCGGCGCGGCGGGTCGAAAGACCCGAAGAGCTCGCGTCGGCGATCGAGGAGAGCCTGTCCTCGCCAGGGACCATTTCTTCTCGACGTCGTCGTCCAGCCGCTGCACGAGGCGAGAGCGCCCGTCTCGAAGTGGATTGCTTGAGCTAAACGCCTGCATCACTTCCCTCGCGCCGATCGCGACGAAGAGAACGAGAATCAGAGCGAGAAGCGCGGTCGTGAGACGGCTCGTTCGCGGCACCGCGCCGGGCCAAGGCACTTTCCGATCGAGCCAGAGGAGAGTCGCGGCGAGGAACGGAAGGAAGAGGCTCCCCACGATGGTGAAGGCCACGATGATGAAGATCGGCCGGCCCAGAAAAGCGAACGGGAGGGGGGCCATCGAGATGAACGCGAGCGCGATCCGGTAGGGGGTGCTGCTGACCCGGGTCATTTCGGCTCTCTCGGAGGGCGAGACGTTTTTCCAGAGGGCGTAGAAGTCGGCGTAGAGATAAGGGACGCTCTGCCACACGCCCAGAAGCGACGCGAAGACGGCGGCCCAGAATCCGAGCGAGTACACGTAGAACCCGATCGGTCCGACCGTCGAGCCGAGCATTTCCGCCATCCGAGGCACGGCTTCGGAGTCGGTCAAAGGGATTCCCCGGGCGTGGAACGCGCGGCCCGCGATGGTCATGATGGAAACCCCGAAAATCGCGGTGAAGCTGTACGCCAGGCCCAGGTCCTTCCGCACGAACCCGACGTGCTCCGGACCGGTCATGTTCTCTTCCCGCAGCCAGTAGTTGTACGAGAGCAGCGTGACCGAGCCGCCGATGCCCCCGATGAGCGAAAGGAGATATGCGGCCCCTCCCGGCGGTATTCGCGGAACGACCAATCCTCGAAAGAACGCTGCGGGCTCGGTGAAGGTCATCACGGCGCAGGCGACGATGCTGAAGAACATGGCGCCGATGAGGATCCTCATCGCTTTCTCGAACCCGGAGAACCCACCGACGAGGACGAAGGCGAAGCCAAAGAGAGCGTGCGCGACCGCGCCCCACGATTGGGGAACCGCGCCGCGGGTGAGATTCGAGATCCCGAGGCCGCAGGCGTTCGCGAGCGCAGCGGAGACCGCGACGGTCCAGAGCACGAGATAAGTCCCGAAATAGACTCGAACCCACCCGGGAAGGTAGGCAGCCCAGCTCTCGAGCGCGGTGAGGCCGGTCGCGAGCTGAAAGCGGGCTACGGACTCGTTCAGGATGAACTTGAAGAAGGCGCCGACGACGATCGCCCAGAGGAGGGCCTCGCCGTAGCGGGCGCCTCCGACGGTAGCGGAGATGACGTCGCCCGCTCCGATTCCCGTCGCGGCGACGATGAGTCCGGGTCCGGCCAGCCGGAGAAGGCTGGCTTCTCTCGATTTCGTTCGTTCTACAGTGGAATCGACGCCGGTCGACATTCGTTTCGTCGCGGCGACGAGCTTATCTCAAAGTCAGGGCGGGGTCTCCGAATAGATGGTAGATGCTCAGGAGCTCCGTGAAGACGCCCGAGGACGCATAGTCCGACTGCGCGGCCATGAACGCGTCGCCCAGCCGCCGGTGCCTGCCGGAAGTCGAGCTCGCTCAAGAAGCGCTTTGTGGAATCGATGCGCCGGGTCGTTCAAGCTCAGCCCGGACGGAGCGATCGCGGCGATCGCTCCCTTCCCCTCCGCCTTCACCAGCTCCTCGGCGAGAGAGTTGAAGTAGGGGAAGTGAAAGTAGCCGTTCAGACAGTTCATCGTCAGCACCAGAGGCTGCTGCGGCTGGGGAGCGAGCGTCGCACACCGTGAGAGGTCGAAAATGTTCTCCGACGCCCAGAGATGGATTCCTCCGTGGCCCATGTAGCTCACGAGCGCGGCCCCGTCGTCGAAGGCGTCGACGATGGCCTGCCGCGCCGCCTCGGTTCCGAGGGCGCGGAGGTAGATCCGCCGCGGGCTCGCGGGAGGCGAGGACCGTATCCGCAATCTCGTCGGCGTCGCGCTCGAAATCACCCGCCGGGTCCGGGTCGTCCGCGACCAGCACCGACGGCCCCGCGCCCGAATCGCCGAGGAAGCTTCGTACGCGAGAAGCTTCGAGACCATCACCCGCAGCTCCTCGAGGTTCGCGGCGGGCAGGCGTCCGATGGCCACGTCCGGCAGCGGATCCGCTCCGTTCACCGCGCCGTAGGCCGCGTCGGACGACGTCCAGAGATACGACGTCTTCTCCATCCATCGGCGGCACCTGATTCTTCACTCCCGTGCCCAGATAGTCCTGGAAGTCGTAGCGTGCCATCGCCCACGAGCAGCACGTACTGCGGGGCCGGCTTCCGCCAGTGATGGTAAGCGTAGGAGAGGAACTCGCGAATGGCTCGAGGATGCGATTCGCCGAATCCGAACTCCGAGTCAATCTCCTCGAGCGCGACGGCGCGGCTCGAAAGCCCCTGCCGGCGCCTCAGACGCCAGGAGCGGCGCGGCGGCATCGAGAAACGCTCGCGGGCCCACCATCAGGTAGTCCGCCTGGTTCGATCGCCCGCTTCAAGCTCGTCCGAAGCGGCGCGCGGACTCCGGGTTTCATCACCGCGTCCGTGCTCACCACCGAAGTAGCGGCGGCCCGCTTCGACGGCGAGCCTCGATCCGTCGGCGGTCCGCGCAGCACCTCGAAGCCACCTCGGGCTGCGCGTCCGTCACGTCGAGGACGTGCGCTTTCGAGACGCCGCTCGACTCCCGACGTCACCCGACTCGGCGAAGACTCCCTCGAGGCGCCCGCTCTCCGCGACGAGCCGCCGCGGGTACGTCGACGTCGAACCGATCGAGCATCACCATCGAGTACGACGCTCCCGTGTCTCCGACGTTCTCGATCGGAGAAGATGGTTCTCTCCTTCCCGGAGCGCGTCCGCCGGCAGAGACGCCTCGACCAGGAACGGCTCTTTTCCTTCGAACCACTCCTCGGCGACGACTAGACCGTTCACTCCGATCCTCACGTGGTGATCCGGCGATCGGCGGCGAAGTCGCTCGCTCCCTGGAGCCGGAGCGGAAGCCGGACCGGCTCCGAAGAGGCCACGAGGCCGCTCACCTCGAAGGCGTACTCCTTCGTCACCGGCGCCAGCAGAACGTCCCAGAGCCAGGGATCTTCCGCTTTCAGGAGCGCGGCCTGGTAGAGGTGATTCTCTTCCTCTCTCGACGAGCTGAAGGTAGGAGCTGCAGGAGGCTCCCGCCCGCGGGTCGCGGCCGAAGCCGCGCTCCATCGCGACTCCGCCGGGGCCTCTCTCGAGCTCGTACACCGCCTCGTCCCCGTGGGCATTGAGCGCTTCCGCCCCTTCGCTCCAGAAGAAGAGCACCGAGCCCGGACCGAAGATTCCGTTGTCCGGCACGAGATGAAACGCGACGGGCTCTCCCTGCCGGCTGAGCCGCACGGCGCTCGCGGACGCGAAGCGCCTCCCCATCGCCTCCTCGAAAGTGACTCGATACAAACCCCGGTCGTGCGCCACGAGACGCACCGACGCCCGCGAACCGCGATGACTCGCGGTCTCGCGGTGCTTGCCGGTCGGCGCCTCGAGAGCGCGAGGCGGACCACGAGGCGGCGCGCGAGAAGGAGCCGGCCCGTCGTGGGGTCCCACCTCAGAGGCGCGAGCTCCAGAAGGGCCTTCCCCGCATCGATTTGAAACCCCTGCTCCAGCACCCGGGCCGCTTCGCCGCGGATACAGGCCCGCGCCCCGGAAGAGCGCAGCTGCCCGATGGGCTCTCCGTCCGGCCCGCACGGTCCCTTCCCGCGATGCCTGAAGCTCGGGAGCCGCGAGGGACGCGAGGCGCATGGACGAGAACACCTCGACGTCCTCCGCGCGCACACCGAGAATGCGGCCGACGCGTCTGTCCTTCCAGGTCGAGCCAGGTGCGCTTCACCGGCACTTCGCGGCGAGCCCGGCTCTCCCGCCACGTCGAAGCCTTCGAACGGAAGAGCTGCGACTGTGCCGTCTTCGTTCACCCGCGCCTCGAAGCCCTCGGTCCTGAGCTCCAGACACGATCTCCGTCGGTGTTCGGCTCGGACCACTCGCAGCGAGCCATCCGAAGCATCGCCATAGTCGATGGTGGCCGAAGTCGACGGCGGCGTCATCGGCGCTCGCTCCGGCGATGGGCGTCGCCGAGACGGGGCCGTGCCGCTCCGTCTTCCCCGGAGGTCTCGACGTCTTCGAGCTGATAGAAGTACGTCGTCGCCGTTCAGAAGGCCCGTGTCCACGTAGCGGTAGCGGGCACCCGCGGGCGAAGATCCCAAGTCCCGGGACGAGGGTGCCGGTGATCCGCTCGTACGGTCCTTCCTCGGAAAGCGCGCGGTACAGATGGAAGCCGAGGTTGTCGAGCTCGGATGCCGTCTCCCACGAAAGCTCGACCGCGGAGTCCCATCCGCGCGCCTCGAACGACGAAAGCTCGACCGCGGTCACCGCCGCGAACTCGTCCGCGCCGATGTCCCAGGACGCCTGGCGCAGCCCATCGTCGATGTCGGTCGTGAAGATCGAGCTCAAGGCAGTTTCTCTGTCGATGGCGTAGCTCGTCGCCTGGAGGTGCAGGTCGACGGGACCCGCGGTCGACACGAAGTTCACGGCGGTGCCTGCGGCCCCGGTCAGCGGGATGTTCGGATGGCCGCCGTCGGCGGGGCTGTGCGCGGTGGCGGTCCCGTCCTCCGAGAGATTTCCGCTGCTCGCCGGGTTGAGGGAATCGGCGGGTCGGTCGAGTAGTCGGCTCCGCCGTTGCCATGCGAAATGTTGTTCTGAAGCAGCAAGGTCGCGGCCGAGCTGCCGTCTGTCTTGGATGATTCCCTCCGTCGCCGCTCCGGAAGATGGTGTTGTTCAGGACGCGGAAGCGGCTCCCCGCCAGTCAGCTCGTCCCGAGGAGAAATTGATGCCTGCTCGGCGCAGCGTCGTAAATGAAGTTGTTGTAGATGTCGACGCGGCTGTCGTCCTCATCACGTCGATCCCGTCTCCAGGCGACGTTCTGGATGAGGTTGTTCCGGAGGACCACCTGCGACGCGGCAGCGAGACCGACGACCTCGATTCCATCGTCGTCTGACCGTTGCCTCCCGTGATTTCCATCCATTCCAGGGTGACGAAGTCGTCGCGCACCTGCATGGGCGCGGTGCCGTTGTTGAGCAGGACGCCCTGACCGGTCATCCCGTAGTGGCGGTTGCCGTCGTCGGCGGTGAGCGTGATGTCGTGCAGCGCATCGGTGGTGGATCCATTGATCAGGAGTCCGCCCGCGAGCGTCGACGTCCTCGTAGGCGATCCCGACCTCCGCGCGCCCGTCGGCGATCAGATTGCTTCCGACAGGCCGATGGTGAACACACCCAGGCCGTGCCTCCATCGACGCAGTCTTCCCAGGCCGCGAGCGTTCCGAACTGGCGGAAGATGGTGTAGGGACGGGCTGCGTTGGTCGTGCCGAGATACGGATCGGTGAGCCGCAGCTGCGTTGGCGAGTCCACGGAGTAGACGGTGTAGTTGACGCCGTTGATATTGATGCGATCCCCGCGGCCGCGGTTCGCGGTTCGAAACGCGGTGCCGTTGCCCGAAAACCACGTTGGAGCCCTGGGTCACCGAAACGGTGTTGACCGCGTAGTTTGGCCGCGGTGCCGATCGAGCGGTAGTTGGTCCTCACGAACGAGACCACGAACCAGCCGATGTCCGCCGTCGCTCCGGTGACTCCGCGCCGCATCAGAAGCGTGGTCGGATTGACCAGGTCCAGCGTGACGGAGCCGCGTCCGATCTGATCGTCCGTGGTGATGGCGAGGTTCTCCCGCCGCGATGGTACGGCTCCACCCGCGGTGACGATGGAGGCTTCCGGGGTCACCGGGGCGAATGGCCGCGCCGCGCTGGCTGTCGGCGGCTCCGAAGCTCGTGGAGCCGCTGCGGACGAAGGTCTGATCCGTGAACTCGACGAGGTACCAGGTGACGGCGAGCGTCTCGTTCGCCGCGGTGACGCTTCGATCGAAGGTCAGCGTGGTTCCGTTGGTGATGCGTCCCCGCAGCATCTTGGGGCCGAGGTTGGTGTCGTCCGGACAACCGACATCGCAAGTGTAGTTGAAGAGAAGCCACGACTTGTCGACGTTGACCGCCGCGCCGAGCGTCGCGGTCCGGCTGAGGTCGACGTCGCGCGAAACGTCACGGTTCCGGTCTGGACGGCGGAATCCTGATACTCCACGACTTGCCACTCGACCAGCTCGATGGGGGTGGAAACGCCGGTGAGGTACGTGAGCTCGAGGTTCGTCCCGCCTCCGGTGATCCTCGCCCGCACGAAATCGTTGGCGTTGATGTTGATCCCGTCCGCTCGATAGCTCAGGATCGGAAAGCTCCGGGCCGGGTTCACCGGCGGCGATCGGCTGATTGAAGGGCATTGCCGGTCGTGAGATCCGCCGTTCCCCTCTGCACGGTGACGCCGGTCGCGAACTCGGCGACGTACCATTCGACGGTGACCGCGCCGTTCGTTCCGGCGCGCTCGAACACGACCTGGTTTCCCGCAGCCCACGAGCCGGCCGCTGATGTTTCCATCCGCGGGAGTGTTGGCCGAGAGCGAAACGCTGAAGACCAGGAAGGCCTGAGCTGGCGGTCACCGTCTGCGCGAGCGCGACCGTGGTGGTGTTGCTGCCGTTCGGCGATCGTCGCCGATCCCGATTGAAGAGAGCGAAGCTGGGCCGCTTCCAGGGATGCGCTGCCTAGTGAAAGCGCAAGGGCAGCGAAAACCGCCCATCGCGCGGCAGAGAGTGACCCGCAGAAGTGGACATCCAAGCGAGGATGGAGCAAGCGGCGTGCCACGCCGCGTGCTCGTTCAAGCCGCTTCAGACGCAAGGGGATGCTGGCGGAACTCCGGCTCCGGGTGCGGGGAGACCCCCGCACGCACCGGGGGTGGACGCCACGCGGCGAGTGCGGAGCTAGCCGCCGGACGGCCGCGGGATCCTTCGCAACTCCTCGATGAAGGCTTCGTTCTCGCGCGGGAGGCCGACGGAGATGCGCATGTAGCCTTCCATATCGAAGGCTTCTCGCACCTTGACCTTCCGCTCGGCCAGGGCCTCGATGAGCGCTTTCACGCCCTTGCCCACTTCGACGGTCACGAAGATCGTCTGCGTGCGGATCGGCGGATAGCCCAACGCTTCGAGCTCGGCATAGAGATACTTCTTGCCTTCCCGGACCGTCTCGACGGTATTTCTCACGTGCTCGGGATCCTCGAGCGCCCCGAGCGCGGCGGCGATCGAAAGCGTGTTCCGGTTCAGGGCGCCGATACCGAAGCGCTGCAGCTTCTTCAAGAGCTCCGGATTCGCGATGCCGTAGCCGACGCGGGCGCCGCCGAGTCCGTATGCCTTCGAGAAGGTTCGGGCGACGATCACGTTCGGGTACTCCTTGGCGAGCGGTATCGCCGAGGGATAGTCGGGATCGTCCGCGAAATGGATGTAGGCTTCGTCGATCGGAACCAGGACCTCCGGCGGAACCTTGGCGAGAAAGCGTCTCAGCTCCGCCGGGTCGAGAACCTGGCCCGTCGGATTATTCGGGTTGCAGAGAGTGACGATGCGGGTCTCGGAGTCGATCGCGGCCGCCATGCCGTCGAGGTCCAGGCTCCAGTCGGGCCGGAGCTTCACGCGCTTGATCTCGCGCCCGAGCTCCTCCGTCTCTCTGGGGATTTGCGGATAGGAGGGATACCCGGTCACGGTATTCCCCTGGCGCTCGTAGAACGCGGTCAGCGTGACGAGGCGCAGGATCTCGGTCGACCCGATTCCGGTCATGACCGTTTCCGCGGGAACTCCGTGATACTTCGCGAGCGCGACCTCGAGCGGTGTGTCGAAGACGTAGCGATTCATGCCGAACATCCGCTTCGCCACTTCCTCGATGGCGCGGCGCGACGGACCCAGGGGGTTCTCGTTGATCGAAAGCTCTACGAGCTCCCGGTCGGCGAGCCCGATGCCGCGGATATCGCGGATGGGAGCTCCTTCGAGGAGCTGCGCCGCGGCTGCCCACTGCGGAGTGCCCACGAGAGCGAGGCCGGCGCTTCCCGCGAAGGTGCGCCGCAAGAAATGCCGCCGATCGAGCTGGCTCGTCATCATTTCAGTCCTCCCTGTGGCTCGGAAGAATACCGTAGAGTTGGCGCCTCCGCATCCACGCCGGCTCAGAACTTCTGCACGACACCGCCCTTGACCACGACCTCGACGTTCTGAAGGTAGAGAACGCTATCGAGCGGATTCCCCTTGAGCAGGATGACATCCGCGAGCTTTCCCGGCGCGATGACCCCCGCGTCGATGCGCAGCGTTTCGGCGGCGTGCTTGGTCGAGGCGAGGAGCACTTCGTTCGGGCTCATGCCCGCGAGCCGCACGAGCGCGTCCGCCTCCCGCCAGACCGCGTCGCGGTGGAAGTAGCCAGGCGTACCCGAATCCGTTCCCATGATGATCTTGACGCCGGCGTCGTAGAGCTGCGGCGCCGCTTCCGGAGCGACGCGCATCTCGAGCTGGATTCGGCCGAAGTAGGACAGGCCGGGAAAGTTCCGGAGCGACTCCCGGATCGGACCGGCGAAGCGCCCGAGCTCGCGAGCGAGGCCCGGATCGTCGACTCTTTCGGGCCAGGAGACGTGCGCGGGGTAGAGCGTGACCCGATGCGAGATCGACTGACCGACGGGAATCTGCCGAAGCGCCATGAGCCGGAGCGTCTCGTCCGCGTAGAGCGGATTCTGATGACCCGACCCGGCGTGGTCGAGGAAATCGGCTCCGCCTTCGATCGCCGTGAGAATCTCTTCGTCGGTGTAGACGTGGGCGCCGACGATTTTTCCCCGCCGGTGGGCCTCGTCGGTAATCGCGCGCATCTGCTCGAGAGTAAGGCCGGTGTACGCCTTGATGGCGTCGGCGCCCTTTTCGATGAGGGCCGCCGTCACGGTCCGCGCTTCGTCCGCGGTGTGCACGTTGTAGTTGAACCGGCGGTGGTGCGCGCGCGCCCGATCGTCGGGCCAGTTCTGGATCCAGCCGCCGCTGATTACGAGACGCGGTCCTGGAATCTCTCCGGATTCGATGCGCTTCTTCGTCGCGACCGAAGCTTCGATCTCGCCTCCCGCGTCGCGAGCGGTGGTGACGCCATGCCTCAGAAGCTGCGCTGCCGAAAGCGCCATGACCTCGCCGTAGTCCGCGCGCGCCATCTCGTGCCATGTGGGATAGTCGCCGTGCCCCAGGATGTCGAGGTGAACGTGCGTGTCGATGAGGCCGGGCATGACGGTCAGACCTTCGGCGTCGAGGACCGGCGTGCCGGAGGGAATCTCGACTGTCGCCCACGGTCCCGACCGCGGTGATCCGGTCGCCCTCGACGAGGACGACCGCGTTCGGGATGGGCGGTCCACCGAAGCCGTCGATGAGAAAACCCCCGACGATGGCGATGGCGGATGCGAGCATGTTTCCCTCCGTCGATATCAGTGCAACCGCGGAACCTGCATCTTCTGCTGCGACTCGATATCGAGAAGCCCGCGACGGATCATCGCGGTCAGCTCAGGCCCCGGATCGTAGTCGAGCGCCTCGACGAGGTGCTGATAAGCGGCCGTCGGCTCGCGAAGCGCGTGGAGGAGAAGCAGACCCGCGTACGCGTGGGCTTCGGCGGCGCCGGGTCCTCGCGGATAGTCGCGCAGGTGGCGCTGGTAGACGGTCAGCGCCGCCCGGGAGTGTCCGTTCTCCGCGAGCCAATTCGCGAGCGCGATCGAATCGTCCGGCGAGAGAAGGCGCCGGGTCTCGTCGGCAGAGAGCTCGAAGTAGAGCTTCGCCGCTTTTGCCATGTCGCCCCGGCCGAGCGCATCCTGGAGCGCCTCACGGGGCGTGGGACCCGTGGCGCGTGGGAGATCGCGATACTCCTCGGGTCGCGCGGTAACCTCTCTTCGATTCTTGAACCAAGCCACGGCGAGCCCCGCGACGAAGCCCCCGATGTGCGCTCCATAGGCGACGCCCGCGCCTTGAGTTCCGCGAGTCAGAAGGAACGGGAAGATGTTGTCGAGGACCAGATAAATGCCGAGGACCAGACGCGCGGGCAGGTGCACGACGTTCATGAAGAACGGGAAGAGAAGCACCCAGACCCTCACCTGGTTCTTCGGAAACCACAGGAAGTAGAAGCCGAGAACTCCGGAAATGGCCCCGGACGCTCCCACGAGAGGGATTCGAGAGCCGCTGTCGAAGACGGCGTGAAAGAGCGTGGCGCAGGCGCCGGTGACGAGATACCAGAAGACGTACTGCGCGCTTCCGAGCCGGTGCTCGACGTTGTCGCCGTAGATCCAGAGGAAGAGCATGTTCCCGAAGAGGTGCATGAACCCACCGTGAAGGAACATGGAAGCGAAGAGCGCGAGAAGAGACGGCTCCGCCGGGCGGAATCCCCAGGAGAAAACGAAGAGGTCGTACTCCGATACCTGGCGCAGGAGATCCTGGACCGAGACACCGGGAGGAAGGTTCTGTCGGATGACCTCCACGTACTCCGCGAGCCGGGGATCCGAAGGGTCCGCGGGCCGGAGCGAAAGAGGAAGGCTCAGCACGACGTAGACCAAAACGTTCAGCGCGAGGATCGCGTAGTTCGCGACCGGAGTTCCTCGAGGATTCGGCTGATCGCCAACGGGAAGGAACATGGTCGCGTGATTGTAGGCGTTGCCGTTATCGCGCTCAAGCTGCTATAAAACAGGGCAGGAAGGGGACCACCCATGTTGAGGATGTCGAGGTTGTGCAGGACATCGTTACCGGCCTTTTGCTCACGACGGCTCTCGCGAGCTCGGCCTTCCTTTCAGCGGCTCAGGAAGAGGAGGAGAGCGTCAAGCCGGCCCCGGATCGCGGAAGTCAGGGTGACGGGCCTTTCGAGCGGCTCATCCTCCGGGGCGCCATGGTCATCGATGGAACGGGGGCTCCCCCCGCCGGGCCCATGGACATCGTGATCGAGGGGAACCGGATCGTGCAGATCAAGGGTGTGGGAACGCCGGGGGTTCCGATCGACGAGTCGAAACGGCCGAAAGACGCCAGCAAAGAGATCGATGCTTCCTCGATGTACGTGCTTCCGGGCTTCGTCGATCTGCACACCCACACCGGTGGCGTCCCGAAAGCTGCCGAGGCCGAGTACGTCTACAAGCTGTGGATGGCGCACGGCGTCACCACCACGCGTGACGCCGGCTCGGGGGCGAGCGACTTCATCCTTCGCGAGAAGGCCCGAAGCGCGGCCAATGAGATCGTGGCTCCCCGGATTTTCGCCTACGCCCGTCCGGGGACCGGCGAGGGTTGGGACGGCGGCCCGATCACGACGCCCGAGAAAGCCCGGGAGTGGGTGCGCTTCGGAGCGAAGAAGGGCATCGACGGGCTCAAGCTCGGCGCTTTCGATCCCGAGATCATGGCCGCTCTCATCGACGAAGCGAAGAAGAACGGGCTCGGCACCATGGCCCATCTGGGTCAGAACGGCGTCGCCCGCATGAACGTGCTCGACGCCGCGAGGCTCGGTCTCGGAACGCAGACGCACTTCTATGGTCTCTTCGAGGCGCTCCTGAAGGATCACTACGTCCAGGACTGGCCGGCGAACCAGAACCAGACCGACGAGCAGCACCGGTTCGGCCAGGTAGGACGGCTCTGGAATCAGATCCATCCCCGGGGAAGCGAGAGGTGGAATGCTCTGGTGAAGGAGCTCGTCGACCTTCACCTCACCATCGATCCCACGATGACCATCTACGCGGCGGGGATGAACGTGATGGCAGCGCGGAACGCCGACTGGCATCAGAAGTACACGCTTCCCTCGCAGTGGGACTTCTTCGAGCCCAGCCGCGCGAACCATGGCGCGTACTGGTTCTACTGGACGACCGCCGACGAGGTGGCCTGGAGAAACTTCTACCGGGTCTGGATGGACTTCCTGAACGATTTCAAGAACGCGGGCGGCCGGGTCACGACGGGTTCGGATTCGGGCTTCATCTACAAGCTCTACGGCTTCGCCTATATCGAGGAGTTCGAGCTTCTGCAGCAAGCCGGATTCCATCCGCTCGAAGTGGTTCGCTCCGCGACCCTCAACGGCGCCGAGACCCTCCACGAGCCCAAGGGAATTCCCGTCGACTTCGGGATACTCCGTCCCGGCCGGCTCGCCGACCTGGTTCTGGTCGACGAGAATCCGATCGAGAACTTCAAGGTCCTGTACGGCACGGGCGCGGTCCGCCTGAACGATCAGACGGGGAAAGCGGAGCGGGTCGGCGGGATCCGGTACACCATAAAAGATGGAATCGTCTACGACGCGAAGGAGCTTCTCGCGGACGTAGCGCGCATGGTGGAAAAGCAGAAACAGGAGCGGATGCGTCCGACGACGAACCAATGAGCACGAAAGAGAAGACGGATGCGTTCGAGAAGCTGAGCGCTTCGGCACGGAAAATCTGGCTCGCGGGACTGGGTGCCATCGCGGAAGCGGAGAAGCGGGGAGATGAGATCTTCGACACCCTCGTCGAGCGCGGCGAGAGCTACGAGAAGAATCTGAAAGAGCCTCTGGGCAAAGCGGGCGGTGCTTTCAGGGAGTCGGTCGCGACGGCAAAGTCGAGGGCCACGTCGGCCTTCTCCGATCTCGAAGGAGTCGTGGACCAGAAGATCGCCGCCGCGATGAAGACGATGGGCCTCGCGACGCGCGCGGAAGTGGAAGCGCTGCGGAAGGAAGTCGAAAGGCTCAAGAAATCCGCGACCCGGAAGCGGGCGACGAAGAAGAAGAATTAAAGCCCGAAGACCAGGATCGCCTTCCCCGCGGCGATGGCGATGTGCTGTTTGCCGTCGATCTCGAACGAGATCGGGTTCGCGCGGACGCCGCCGCCGGTCTGGAACTGCCATCGCGGTTCACCGGTCCGAGCGTCGAGGGCGAAGAAGTTCCCTTCTTCCGCGCCAGCGAAGACCAGGCCTCCGGCTGTCGATAGCACTCCCGCCCACGGCGGGCTGTGCTGCTGAAAGTTCCAGACGGTCTTTCCCGTGGTGATGTCGAGAGCCCGGATAGCTCCCGAAGCCTCGTCCCCGTCGAGGGCCCTTTCTCCGCCGCCCATGAACAGGTCACCCGGCTTGTACTCGGCCTCGGCCTTGTAATAGTACGAGCTCATCTCGCGAACCGCGACGTAGAGAAGCCGCGTCTCGGGGCTGTACGAGGGGCTGAACCAATTCGTCGCCCCTTGGAGGCTCGGCCAGACCAGCGTCCCTTCCACGGTCGGCTCGGTATTCGGAAGGACCACCGGCCGGCCTCGCTCGTCGATCTCCTTGGCCCAGGTCTGCTTCGAGTATTGAGACGCCAGGAGGAACGTGCCCACCTCCCGATCGAGCACGTAGTAGAACGCGTTGCGGTTGGCCATGATCACGAGCTTCCGGGCCCGGCCGTCGATCTCCGCGTCGACGAGGACCGGAATCTGGTTCGCGTCCCAGTCGTGCACGTCGTGAGGCGTGAACTGAAAATGCCACTTCAACTTGCCGGTCTTCGCGTCGAGCGCCACGAGAGCGCATGTATAGAGGTTGTCGCCGGGGCGAACGTCGCCGTTCCAGTCCGGAGCGGGGTTTCCGACGCCCCAGTAGAGAAGGTCGAGCTCGGGATCGTAAGAACCCGTGAGCCAGGTCGCGCCTCCGCCCGTCTTCCACGCGTCGCCGGTCCAGGTGTCGTGCCCCGGCTCGCCAGGTCCGGGAATCGTCCAGAACCGCCACAAACGCTCGCCCGTCTCGGCGTCGAGAGCGTCGAGAAAGCCGCGCACGCCGGCCTCTCCCCCGCTCACGCCGACGATGATTTTTCCATCGATTGCGAGCGGAGCCGCGGTGATGCAGTAGCCGAGAGAGTTCTCCGCGATCTGCACGTCCCAGCGGACGGCGCCGGAGACCGCGTCGAGAGCCACCACGTGATTGTCCAGAGTGCCGACGTACACGTTGTCGCCGAGGACGGCGAGCCCGCGGTTGGTCCGCGGAAATCCGAGAGTGCGCAGATCGGTCGGCATGGGCCGGGACCAGCTCCAGACGGGGCGGCCGGTCTTCACGTCGAGCGCGGTTACCGTGGCGGGCGGCTCCGTCACGTACATGATGCCGTCGACCACGAGCGGCGACGTCTCGAGCTCTCCGCCGCTCGACGTCTGGTAGAGCCATGCCGGACGGAGGCGACTCACGTTCGAAGTGTCGATCTGGTCGAGGGTGGAAAAGCGGTGGGACGAATAGTTCCCCGAGTAGGTGAGCCAGCTCGAAGGCTCGCGCGCCGAGTCCTTGAGGCGCTCATAGCTCACCTGCGCCCCCGCGAGCTGCGCGGTGCTCAACGCGACGACGACGAAACCGGAGCGCTTCACGGCTCACCTCGCAAACTCGCTAGATAGGCGATGAGATTCTCGAGCTCGGAGGCGGAGAGCTCCGATCCGTAGCTCGGCATCAAGCTTTCCCCGAAGGCCTTCTCGAGCTTCGCGAGCTCGAGCTTCGACAAGGAGTGAATCACACCCGCTTGATCGCGTACCTGAATGGTGAACGAGTCCTCGTTCATCCGCACGCCAATCAGCTCCTCGCCGGTTCGGGTCTGCGCTCTCACCAGAAGATAGCCTTCGGCGACGGTCGCGCCGGGCGACACCAGCGCCTGCCGGAGATAGTCGGCGCCGCGACGGAGACCCACGTCGCTCAGATCCGGGCCGATGATTCCCCCCATCGCCCTCGACCATATGGCAGCTTACGCACCCGCTCGCGCCGGCGAACAGCTCCCGACCTTGATTCGGATCCCCGGGAACGGGGACTGGCTCGACCCTCCCGAGCGATCGCACGTACGCCGCG
This sequence comes from uncultured Acidobacteriota bacterium, assembly GCA_963820855.1. Lineage (GTDB taxonomy): Bacteria > Acidobacteriota > Vicinamibacteria > Marinacidobacterales > SMYC01 > DAISKN01. The sequence continues at coordinate 84,371 of CAWGBY010000016.1, read as the reverse complement.
ATCTGCCGAACTTCGTTCTCGGAGATCATCCAGGTTCCCGGCATCTCGGTGCCCTCGATCCCTTCCTGAATGACCTTCACCAGTGCCTCTTCGTCCTTGGCGTGGCGAAGAGTCGGACGAGCGAGACTCGGCCCTTCCCCGCCGGTCCCGCCCATGTTGTGGCAGCGGGAGCAGTGAGCGTCGAAGAGCTTTCGTCCGGGAACGAGCTTCTCGTCCTGAGCGCGAGCGAGCCCGGCGGCGAGCACCAGAATGGAAGCAAGAAGGTTGCGAAGAATCATGAACGGCCCCGGTGGTTTTTGAAGCGCCCGGCAGCCTAACATTGCCGCCTATGCGCATCAAGCCCATCGCGTTGTCCCTGGCGCTGCTCTTCGGTTTGGCGGCCGGCTGTCGGAAGCCGGACTCCGGATTCGTCTACGTCTCGAACGAGGATTCGGGAACGCTCTCCGTAATCTCGACAGACTCGCACGAAGTCGTCGCGACGATTGAGGTCGGTAAGCGGCCGCGAGGGGTTCGCGTCGGGCGCGACGGCAAACATGTCTACGTGGCCCTCAGCGGATCTCCGAAGTGCCCGCCGTGGATGAGTGAGGAGGACTGTGAGGCGCAAGTCACCGACAAGTCGCTCGACGGCATCGCCGTCGTCGACGTCGCCGCGCGGCGCGTGCTCGAGGTTCTTCCCGGCGGCTCCGACCCCGAGCAGTTCGATCTGAGTCTCGACGGAAAGAACGCTCTACGTCTCGAACGAGGACGCGGATGTCGCGAGCATCGTGGACGTCGAGAGCGGCCGGATCGAGAAGACCGTTCCCGTCGGACGAGAACCGGAAGGAGTTCGCACCAGCCCGGATGGTCGGTTCGTCTACGTTACCGGCGAGACCGACCACGACGTGACGGTGATCGAGACATCGACCGGAGACGTGGTGGCGAAGATTCCCGTGGGCAACCGGCCCCGTGACGCCGCGTTCTCCTCGGATGGAAAGAGGGCGTTCGTGAGCTCGGAGATCGACGGAACGGTATCGGTCATCGACGTGTCTGAGAGCAAAGTCGTCGCGACCATCGCGCTTCCCAAGGGGTCTCGCTCCATGGGCGTCGCTGGTCGCTCCGAACGACCGACGGCTCTACGTGAGCAATGGGAGATCGAAGACCGTCTCGACCGTCGACCTCGAGACGCTCGAAGTCACGGGCGAGCTCGAAGTCGGAGAAAGGCCCTGGGGCATCGCTCTTTCACGCGACGGAAGGCGACTCTACACGGCGAACGGCCCGTCGAATGACGTTTCCGTGGTGGATACCGAAACGCTCGAGGTCCTCGCCCGCGTTCCCGTCGGTGAGGCGCCCTGGGGGGTTGCCGTGTGGTAACGTTTCTCTCGGAGGCCGCCATGCAAAGACTCAGCTTCGCGATCCTGAGCGTTCTCTTCGCGGTTCCCGGGTTTGCCCAGTACAACTATCACCGGCCAACCGAGCTCCTGGTGACGCTCGGGACGCAGGCCTTCATGATCTGCAACGGCCGGTTCACTTCGAACCGTCCGCTGGATCTGATCTACGAGCAGGAGCTGAAGCTCGATCGGATGCCGGTCGTGCCTCCTCATCAGGTCGCCATCGACGAGACGGCGCGGACCGTCGCGGTCGGGGTGGGCGGAAATTTCCCCGCTCCCGTCATGAGGGCGGCGTACCGCGAGGGACTCGGCTGCATCGTGCTCGCGCCCGACCAGGACTTCGATGACGTCGGTTCGCTTCCCGAGCTGAAGCTGCCGCCTCCTCCCGGTGACGCGGCCACCATCCCCTGGCCGAACGGCGATCTCATCGTCGAGAAGCCTCTTCCCGCGGGCGTCGATGCCAAGGCCCTCGAGGCGGCGTGGGATTGGACGTTCGATCGAGCGAAGCACGGCCATCCCTCGCAGATCACGCTCAGCCTCGTCGTGGTCCATCGAGGCGACATCGTTCTCGAGCGCTACGCTCCCGGGGTCGACCGCACCACCCGCACGCGCACCTGGTCGACCGCGAAGAGCATCGCGAGCGCGCTCATCGGAATCGCCGTCGCGCAAGGGAAGCTCTCGCTCGACTCCCCCGTGCCTTACGACGAAGGAGACCCGCGGCGAAGCATCACCCTCAGGAACGTCCTTCACATGTCGAGTGGCCTCGAGCCGGTGGACAACGAGAAGTGCGCCGTCGTCGGGTCCTGCCTGAGCTACTGGGCGGGTGCGAGCTCGGTCGAGGGCGCCCTCGGTCGCGGACTCGTCGCGCCGTCCGGGCACCTCCTGGGACTACGAGAACTACGACACGCTCATCGCGGTCCACTCGTTGAAGATGGCGCTCGGGGAAAAGGATTATCTGGAGTTTCCACGAAAGGCGCTCCTCGACAGGATCGGAATGCGCAGCACGATGCCCGGAGTCGACCGCTTCGGGGACTACATCCTGAGCAGCCAGGTCTATACCAACGCGCGCGATCTGGCTCGCTTCGCCCTCCTGTATCTTGAATCGCGGGAAATGGCCCGACAAGAACGGCGAGACGATCGTGTCCGAATCCTGGATCGACTTCTCGCGAACGCCGGCGCCCTCGACCCTCGGCCGCGGCGGCTTCTACGGCGGCCAGTGGTGGCTCGTCCCCGACGACCGAACGGACATCCCCTCCGACACGTACACCACGGCGGGAAACCGCGGACAGCACGCCGTCGTCGTGCCCTCGTATGACCTGGTCATCGTGCGGAGAGGGCTCGATTGGCTTCCCGGAGATCATTCCTTCCCCGAGTGGGACCTGACGCGCGAGGTATTGAAAGCATTCCCCGAGCAACCCTGGGGAAAGAAGCCGAGACCGACGACCGACAGTCAGTAGTTCCGTGAAGAGTCTGCTCGCGCGCCGCATCGACGCGCTCGAGAAGCGGTACGGGGCCCAGGCGCCCCCTCCGATACGGGATCCTTTCGGACTCGTCCTCTGGGAGAACGTCGCCTACCTTGTCGACGACGAGAAGCGGGCTCTCGCGTTCACGCTCTTAAAGAAGACGGTCGGGCTTCGTCCGAAGGACATCCTGGCGGCCTCTGACGAGATCAACTCTGGGCCGTGGCCTCTTTCGGGATAAAACCCGAGCTGCGGGTGCCGACGCTCAAGAGTTGCGCCGAGATCGCGATCAAGGACTTCGGCGGCGACGTCTCGACCGCGCTCGCGCTGCCGCTGAAGGAGGCGTTGAGGAAGCTCCGGAAGTTCCCTTCGATCGGAGAGCCCGGTGCGGAGAAGATCGCGCTCTTCACGGGCACCTTTCCGATCTTTGCGCTCGAATCGAACGGCCTTCGCGCGCTCCTTCGGCTGGGCTACGGCAAGGAGAGCAAGAGCTACAGCACGTCCTACCGATCGGTGCGAGAGGCGGTCGCGAAGGAGATTGTCTCCGACTGCGACTGGCTGATGCGCGCCCACCTTCTCCTGAGGCGCCACGGTCAGGAGACGTGCCGGCGATCCGCGCCAGAGTGTGAAGTTTGTCCCGTGCAGAAAGGCTGTTCGTTCTTCGAAACGAGGTGACCATGCGGAGCTCTGTTCCAGTCGTGGCGGCATTCTTGGGCTCGTTCATCATGCTGCACTGCGCGCCGACGGAAGCCCCCGAGCCCGCCTTGAAGATGCCTCGCGAGATCGTCGACCTGTCTCCCACGATCGGCGAGGACTTCCCCACCGTGGCCCTCGGAGAGAAAGCGGTCGCCGCGTTCGGCATGTCGCCCCGCACCACGTTCGAGGTCAAGGTGATCGAAGAGCCGTTCTACATGGGAGAGGCGGTCTACAGCCTTTCGAACCACGTGGGGCCGCACTACGACCCGCCGAGCCATCTCATCAAGGGGGGGAAGTCGAGCGATCAGGCGCCTCTCGATAAGTTCTACGGCAAAGCCAAGATCTTCGACTTCCGCGCGAAGCCAAAGGACGAGCCGCTGGCGCGCGCGGACTTCGAGAACCGGGGCATCGAGCCGGGAGACATCGTGATGGTCGTGGTGGGCTATCGAGGCCCCGTCGAGCCCGGAGGAGTTCCCTTCTTACGCCTATCTCTCCGGCGAAGCCGCGGAGTATCTCGCGCAGATTCCCATCAAGGCGTTCGCCTCCGACATGCCGAGCCTCGGGAGCATGAAAGGCTACATGAAGCTCCTGGAGCAGGGAGTCACGGGATCCGAGAATATCTGCCCCGAGCACATCGCGTTTCTGTCGCGCGAGATTCCGAACATCGAGGGACTAGTCAATCTCGAGAGCCTCGTCGACGAGAAGGAGATCGTGTTCGTGGGCTTCCCGTTGAAGATCCAGGACGGAAACGGAGCCCCGATGCGTGCAGCGGCTCTGGTCTATTGATCTCATCTTTCGTCGCTAAACTCGGGTTCACCAAGATGCACCATCGACTAACGCCTTTCGGCACCGATGCGCTGTACAAGTCCGACGTGCAAAACGTCGATAGGAGAATCATCGACTATTGGTTCGGCCCCCCCGGCTTTCCCATTGTCGTCCGGTAGTCAGTGGCAAACGCAAGGCAACTTTGAGGCGACTCAACGAGTCCGTAGTTATTGACGTGATTGAGCCAATGGGCAAGAGCAGGGCTAGATTCAAGAAGGGATAGCAAGCCCCATTCGCCTCTCGCATAGGGCTCGTAGCCTAGCCAACTGAGATCGAGGTGGTCACAGGGTTGGAGCAACTCCTCCGTATCGATCTCGACGCCCAAAGCATCGGCCCCAGTCCCCGAAGCCTCGATGAACGTGCCGATTCGCCGGAGCACCGAGGACGAACGCGTTACACCGAGGAATAGGAAATCACTCGGGATCTCGCTTGATCTCGCCGTATGCCGTCCTGACGTCCATTGGAATGTCTCCGGGATCCGCCCAATAGGCTTCATCGACCACCGGCCAGACCTGCTCCGCGGAGACTCCAGAGTACCTCCGGACTCGTGAGGCTCCATCCTCCGCGACTCCTCCAGCGGCGGAAACTAGGAAGTACCCGTATCTCTGCCACATCCCATGGCCTCAGTTCTTCAGAAGAAGCGAGTCGGCGGCGCCGAGAATCCATATTGTACGTGGATGAGTCTCTCTCGGTGCATCGCCGACCGTGCCATCCACTTGCTCCCAATCCGGATTCGCCTTACCATCGAATCGCGGTGGCAGTCACAGCCCGCCCGCGGCGGTGGCTTGCGGGCATGATCTTCGGCCTTCCGGTCGTAGGCTTGTCGCTCGCTCTGGCGTCCGCCCAAGAGACCCCGGATTGGTCCTTCTGGGCCAGCAACAACTGGCGGGGCTGGTGGAACCGGGTCCCGCCTCGCTTTCCCGATCCCGAGGATCTCCGCGATCGGGCGTTCTCGTTCTGCCGGGTTCTCTACCAGAGCGTCCGCGACGAAGCGTTGGGCCACGGCTGGAACACCGACTATCCGGACTCCGACGCGAATTTCATGATTCGCCTGTCGGAGCTGACCACCGCCGGCATCAACCGGGACGGCGACGGGAGCCCGAAGCACGTCGTGGTGACCCTCACCGACGATGCCCTCTTCAGCTATCCCTTCATCTTCATGTCGGACGTGGGCACTGCGGGGTTCACCGAGCCCGAAGCCGAGAGGCTACGGGATTATCTCCTCCGCGGCGGGATCCTCTACGTCGACGACTTCTGGGGTGAAGAAGCCTGGGACCACTGGTCGGAGCAGATGGCCCAAGTCCTCCCGCGCGACCAATACCCCATCGTCGACATTCCGCTCGACCACCCGATCTTCCAGACGTTTTTCACCGTCCGCCAGGTGCCCCAGGTGCCGTCGATCCAGTTCTGGCGGCGTTCCGGTGGAGTCGGGACTTCCGAGCGCGGGAGTGAATCCGCGGAAGTGCACTTCCGCGGGATCTTCGACGAGCGCGGCCGGCTCATGGTGATCATGACCCACAACACCGATATCGCCGACGGCTGGGAGCGTGAAGGCGAAGACGAGGAGTTCTTCTACAGGTTTTCGATCCGCGCCTACCCCCTGGGAGTGAACATCGCGATCTACGCGATGACGCATTAATCCTTGAATTCTCGCCGCGTAGTCCTCTTCGACGGTGTTTGTGTGCTTTGCGATTCCTCGATGCGCTGGCTCATCGACAGGGACCGCAATGGGATCCTGAGCTTCGCGCCCCTCCAGGGTGAGACCGCACGGGAGGTCCTGAGCAGGCATCCCGAGGTGACGGGGGACTTGTCGACGGTCGTCTACGTGCGCGATTTCGGAAGTCCGGACGAGAGCGCGTCTTACCTGCGCTCCGACGCGGCGGTCGCGATTCTTCGAGACCTCGGCGGTGCCTATCGCTTGCTCGCTCTCTTTCGGTTTCTTCCGCGGTTCCTTCGCGACGCCACTTACGATTGGATCGCTGCCCACCGCTATCGCTGGTTCGGAAAGCTCGAGGCCTGCCGACTCCCTCGGATGGGCGAAGAGAAACGTTTCCTGCCCTGACGCGAGTCGAACTCGGTCCGGACCGAGACGTGAGAAAAAATCTAGTGATACTAGCGTTAACACTATGATATAGAGGATGGCGTGGGATACGTAACCAAGGTGCAGGTGATCCAACGAGCCAACGACACTCGGCAGTTCTACCTGATATGTCCGGCGCCCTTAGCACAAGCTTTAGGGATGGAGAAGGGGGAACCGATCGAGTGGGAGGTGGGAGATCGGGACACGCTGATTATTCGGAGGACGGTCAAGCCGAAGCGGGGAAAGAAACGAGCCAAGCGTGGACGATAACCAGAGATCGCTGCCGGGTATGCCGAAGCCAAAGCCGCGAGAAGGTGATTCTAATAGGAGCGAGCCAGGAGCGGAGGCGCGGTTGAAGGGAGTGGATCGGAAGCAGCTTACTGCTGCGGGCGATTGACGTGGAGCGTTTGATTGAAGAGGAGCACCCAGCGCGAGCGATCTGGGAGTTCGTGGGACGACTGGATCTCACTCGCTACCAGGAGCAGATCCGATCGGTAGCTGGGTGGGCGGGCCGGCCGGCGTGGGATCCGCAGCTGTTGGTGAGTCTATGGATTTACAGCTACAGCCGTGGGGTGAGTTCAGCCCGGGCGATCGAGCGGCTGTGCGAGTACGAACCCGCCTATCAGTGGCTCACCGGAATGGAGAGCATCAGCGCGCACACCCTATCGGACTTTCGTGTCGATCATGCGGAGGCGCTGAAGGAGTTGTTTGTACAGGCGTTGGGGCTTCTGAGCGCGGAGGGACTGATCACGCTCGAGCGAGTGATGCAGGATGGGACGCGCATTCGGGCGTGTGCTGCATCGAGCGGCTTTCGAAGCAAGCCTCGGATAGAAGCGTATCTGGAGCAGGCTCGAGAAACGGTGGAAACGCTCGATGCCCAGAGCGAGGAGCCATCCAGTCGGCAGGCGCAGGCGGGGCGGGAGCGCGGAAAACGTGAGCGATTGGAGCGACTCGAGTCCGCGTTGAAGGAGTTCGACAAGCTGAAAGCGAGCAAGAGCCGGGTGGAACGGGTGAGCACCAGCGATGCCGACGCGAGGGTAATGAAGCAAGCCGAAGGCGGTTCCGCGCCCAGCTACAACGTCCAGATCTCAACCGACGCCGCGAACAGCCTGATCGTTGATATCGATGTCACCCAGGCGGGCAGCGATTATCAGCAGTTGAAGCCAGCGATGGAACGACTGGAGCAGACGTTACATCGCAGGCCCGAGCAGGTGGTGGTGGACGGGGGCTACATCAGTAGCGGCAACATTGCAGCGATGGCAGCATGCGGGATCGATCTGATAGGGCCCGAGCCGCGGGGCCACACACCCAGACTCAATCGCAGGAAGTCGTACAAGCACTGGGGCGTGAGTCCCGCCTTCGAGTCGTCGATGTTTCGGTACGACGCAATGACCAACACGTACCTTTGCCCTCAGAGCAAGCGGCTACGGTACGACGCGAAGTACGAACGCGACGGTACGCTCCGCATCCGCTACAAGGCATCCGCCAAAGACTGCGCCGCCTGTTCGGACAAGGCTTCCTGCTGTCCGCGGACAGGGGGTGGACGGTCAATCGAGCGGCTCGAACCCTTGCCCGAGATCACGGCGTTCCGGCAGAAAATACAGACCGCTGAAGCGAAGGCCATTTATCGAACACGGTCTCAGGTGGCCGAGTTCCCGAATCTCTGGATCAAAGCCAAGCTCGGCGTGCGGCAGTTTCGCGTGCGCGGAGTCGCCAAGGTGCGCACCGAATCTCTATGGACCGCTCTCACCTACGACATTCAGCAGTGGATCCGCCTTCGCTTGTGTCTCTCCCTCGGTCGTTGTCCGCCGTGGATTATTCGGACTCGAATCGGGCCTCGAACATAGCGTTGAACTGATCGAGCACGACGGTGACGTTAGCGGCGACCCGGCGCCATCGACCGGATTCGAGTGAGCTGACCGCGATGCCGAGTTTGAGTTTCGCGGTCTCCTCCGAATGGAAGTAACCGCCGCTGTTTCGGCGCAGGATCTCGAGTTGCTTGTTGATGGCCTCGACAGCGTTGGAGGTCGAGAGAGTCCGCCGAACACCATCTGGGTAGTTGAGGAAGAAGAGGTAGTGCTTTCGCTTCTCACGTAGCTCCTTGACGAAGGTGGGGGCGGATTTTTCGAATCGTTGACAGAGCTCCTCGAACTGAGTTCCGGCGACCTCAGAGTTCCAAGCGTGTTTGATGGTGCGGAACCTCTTGGTGAACTCAGCGGAGTCTTCCTTGGAGAGATGAGTTTTCGCGTTCCGGAGCAGATGAACGGTGCAGAGCTGAACATCGGAGTTGGGAAACATTCCCCGAGTGAGTCCGAGCAGGCCGGAGAAGTCATCGTGGACGATGACCATGACCCGGCGCAGGCCCCGTTCCACGAGGGAGCGAAGGACGGATTTCCAGACCTCCAGGTTCTCGCGCCCGTGCTTGGTGAAGCATCCCAAGACTTTCTTTTTGCCGTCGCGGTGAAGGCCGATGACGAGATAGACGCAGGCCGAGCGGAGACGTTCGTCTTCCTTGACCTCGACGTATTTGCCATCGAGGAAAACGGCAAGCATGTCCGGGTCGATAGGTCTGGAGTTGACGAGCTCGAGTTCTTCGATGAAGCCTGAGGCAACAGCGTCGAGGTCATCGGAACAGGCGCTGAGACCCATCTTGTGGAGGGCGGTTTTCGCGGCATTTATCGAGCGGGCGGAGGAGAGCACGCCGAGGAGAAGGGCTTGCACCTCATCGGAGTAACCTCGTTCGTACGGCGGAGGGATAGAAGAAGGGCGGAAGTTCCCACTGCGGGATCGGGGCACCCGTATGTCGATGGGGACGGAGCCCACATTCACCGAGCGGGGGTAGCTGCCGTTGCCTTTGTCGCCGGCGGCCTCAGCGAGATAGTGGCGACGTTCGGCTTGCCCGGCGGCGGAGAGCATCATTCCCAGCAGCTCGCGAACACTGAAGTTCTCCAGGCCGGCGGCAAGCAGACGGTCGATTTCCTGGTCGAGAGATTCGGACGGGGAGTTTTGTGATACGTTGGATTTGGGATCTGAAGACATTGCTTGTTCCTTTCAAGTGACAGGTCAGGTCCTTAGCCCCAGGGAGTTGCATCTCCCTGGGGCGTTGCTGTTTCAGCGGATTTTACGACGGCGCTTGGCTGCGTTACGAACCGCCTTCGCGATTCGCCAGCGCTTCCAGTCGGCAACGCCTCCTTTTTGGTGCTGTAACGCAGCGCGGGTCACCCCCACGCCTAGAACCTCGCTGGCGTGCGCCACCAGGAGCTCCCGCGCCCATTCTGAAAGGTTGGGCTGACGCTGAGCCACAGGATGCTCTGCCTCGAGGGCGCGCAGCAAAGAACCGTACTCGGTTTCAGAGAATCGAATGAACAACCCGTTGCTCCGGGGATGCTTCAGCGGAGGCCTTCCCATTCTCGCCATGACTTGATGATATCAGTAAGTGTCTAGTGTCCACGAGAACCTAAAATCGCCGGTCACGCTCCCGATCCCTAGCCGAACCCAGTTTCCTCGCCTACTTCCCGGCTCCGACCGCGCACTCTCAGACACAAGATTCAGAGTACGTGCGGGCCAGCCGCGTGGGATCCGCAGCTTTTGGTGAGTCTATGGATTTACAGCTACAGCCGTGGGGTGAGCTCAGCCCGAGCGATTGAGCGGCTGTGCGAGTACGATCCCGCCTACCAGTGGCTCACCGGAATGGAGAGCATCAGCGCGCACACCCTTTCGGACTTTCGTGTCGATCACGCGGAGGTGCTGAAGGAGTTGTTTGTACAGGCGTTGGGGCTTCTGAGCGCGGAGGCTGATCACGCTCGAGCGGGTGATGCAGGATGGGACGCGCATTCGGGCGTGTGCTGCGTCGAGCGGCTTTCGAAGCAAGCCTCGGATAGAAGCGTATCTGGAGCAGGCTCGAGAAACGGTGGAAACGCTGGATGCCCAGAGCGAGGAGCCATCCAGTCGGCAGGCGCAGGCGGGGCGGGAGCGCGGAAAACGAGAGCGATTGGAGCGACTCGAGTCTGCGTTGAAGGAGTTCGACAAGCTGAAAGCGAGCAAGAGCCGCGTGGAACGGGTGAGCACCAGCGATGCCGATGCGAGGGTAATGAAGCAAGCGGAAGGTGGTTCCGCGCCAAGCTACAACGTTCAGATCTCAACGGACGCCGCGAACAGCCTAATCGTGGATATCGAAGTGACCCAGGCGGGCAGCGATTACCAGCAGTTGAAGCCAGCGATGGAACGACTGGAGCAGACGTTACATCGCAGGCCCAATCAGGTGGTGGTCGACGGGGGCTACATCAGTAGCGGCAACATTGCAGCGATGGCAGCACGCGGGATCGATCTGATCGGCCCGAGCCGCGGGGCCACACACCCAGACTCAATCGCAGCAAGTCGTACAAGCACTGGGCGTGAGTCCGGCCTTCGAGTCGTCGATGTTTCAGTACGATGGAATGACCAACACCTACCTTTGCCCTCGGAGCAAGCGCCTTCGGTACGATGCCAAGTACGAACGCGACGGTACGCTACGCATCCGCTACAAGGCATCCGCCAAAGACTGCGCCGCTGTTAACGATTCTACTCAGCCGGCCTTCCCGCAGAGCTCACTTGAACGACTGAATCACCGACTGCGGCAGTCCCGGCGGCTGGTGGATCTCGCTCTTCTTGAATCCCGCTTCGCGGAACATCTCCTGGTACTCGGTGAGAGTGTAGGAGTCGCCCGAAGGCGTGGTGTTGAGCATGATGAACGCGAATGCCGACGGCTGCGGCGGCGTCACGCGGTCGTCGTTGGGCACGAACTCCAGGGTGATGGCGCGGCCTCCCGGGGCGAGGGCGCGGTGGACCTTTTTCATCAGGCCGACACAGGTCGGCTTGTCGAAGTGATGGAAGAAGTTCGTCAAAAGAGCCACGTCGTAGCCCTCGCCGAACTCGACCTCGAAGGCGCTTCCCGGAATGAGCTTCAACCGTTTCGAAACGCCCGCGGCCTCGGCGTTCTCGCGGGCCACCTCGAGTACTGCGGGCCAATCGACGGCGTAGATTTCCGCCGAAGGGCTCTTCTTCGCGACGTGAATCCCGAAGAGGCCGTGGCCCGCCGCGATGTCGAGAACCTTCGACGCACCGCCGCCCGCGAGCTCCGCGATGAACTCGGCCGCCGGTCTCACCAGCGGCGCCATACCGCGGGCGAACTCGACCCATATGGGGTTCTCGGGCTCGACCGTTCCCTTTCCCTCGAGGCTCGTCCCGCCCTTCCTCACGGTCGCGGGGACGTCGTCGAACGCTTTCTTCAAGCCTGGCGACATCAGGAACCGCGCGGCCGTTCCCATGTAGGCGGGAGACCGCCGATCGAGAAAAACCGCCGCATCGGGCGCGACGGAGTATCGGCCGTCCTTCTTCTCCAGCAAGCCGATGACGACGAGGTAGTCGCACAGGATGCGGACGCCTCGTTCGGCGGCGCCCAGTTTCTTGCCCAGAAGGCCGGGATTCGTGGCGCCCTCTCCTATGGCGGTAAAGAGGTCCAGCTCGATCGCCGCGCCCAGCGCCTGGGTGCGCTGAAACGCGTTCATGGTCTCGAAGATTCTCTCGGGAGTCGGCATGTTTGGGTTCATGCCCGAGAGGATACTAATTTTCCGAGTCGAAGATCTTGTCGAGAAGCCGGCGCATCGGGTTCCGGTCATCCTCCGCGCTCCCGGCGTCGCTCCCGAGCTCGGCAGCGTCGAAGACGTGGGTTGGCTCGGAAGAGGGATCCTGCACGGGGAGAGGCGGTTTCGGCGGTGCGAAAACCGGCGGGACCACCGGTACCGGGCGAACGTCGCCGGCGCGGCGCCCTACCGCCTGGCCGAAACGGTGCGAGAGCTCGGATGCGGAGGGGCGATCGTGCATGCTCTTGCTCATCGCCGCCATGACCACCCTTCGAGCTCTCGCGTCACCATCGGATTCAGCTCTCTCAGAGAGCGCGGGGTCTCCCGGAGGTGCTGCATCGCGACCGCCATCAGGTCTTTCGACTGGAACGGAGTCCGGCCGCCGAGCATGCGGTAGAGGAGCACTCCGAGACTGTAGACGTCGGCTCGCCCGTCGTAGTTCTCGTTGCTGAAACGCTCCGGGGCCATGTACGTCGGAGTTCCGAGGATGCTGCCTTCGACCGTGAGGTGCTCCTCGTTCGTCACGTCCCCCACCAGTTTCGCGATTCCGAAGTCGAGAACCTTGACGATCTCTCCAGTGTGGCCGCGGTGAAGGAAGATGTTCGCGGGCTTGATGTCGCGGTGGACCATCCCCTGCGCGTGGACCTCGGCGAGAACGTCGCAGATAGGGGCGAGGATGGTGGCACACCGCAGCGGGGTAAGGGTCCCTTTTCCTTCAACTCCTCCGCGAGTGAACGGCCCTCCAGGAGCTCCATTACCAGGTACGCGACACCGGTTGCGGTGATCCCGAAATCAAGCACGGATACGGCGTTGGGGTGGCGCACGCGGCAGGCGGAAATTCCCTCACGGCGGAAACGCGCGAGCGCCTCCGAGGCGGGTGCGAGGCTCGTCTGCAACACTTTGATGGCAACTGCCTGCTGCAGACTCGTGTGCTTTGCGCGATAGACGGTGCCGAAACTCCCCGTGCCGAGCTTGTCCTCGAGGAGATACTTCTCGGCCAGGACCACTCCGGGCCCGATTTCCTGAGGGGTCGGGCTCTGTTCCTTCTTCGGCGCCGCCGCGACTTTCTGCCGGAGGTGCGCCGTCACTCGGGCGAGCACGACGGGAAAGTCGATGGGCTTCGTCACGTAGTCGTTCGCTCCGAGCTCGAGCGCCTCGACGACGTCCTCGCTTCGATCCTTGGCCGTCGCCATGATGATGGGGAGCTCGGCCGTCGAGTACTTCTGACGCAGGATCTTGAGGACCTCGATTCCGTTCAGTCCCGGCATCATGATGTCCAGGAGAATCAGGTCGAAGGCGCCGTTCTCGATCATCTTGAGAGCTTCGTGGCCGTTCGACGCCGTCTTGACCTGGTATCCCTTGCGCGACAGCCGCCGCGAGAGCATGTCGCGGTTGACCTCGTTGTCGTCGACGACGAGAAGGTGGCGTCTCTTCCGGTGTCATGGCTCGCGACCGTTCTTCTTGCTCGCCGCAGCGGGCTCGGGTTTCGTCGTCCAGCGTCGAGTCCACGAGCTCCGGGGGAATCACGATATCGGAGAGCTCGACTCCGACCACGAACGGCACCGCGCCCGCCGGGAGAGGCTCGAGCTCGACTGGAAGAGCCGGAAGCGGCATCACCGGGATGGCGATTTCCAGCTCGCGGCGAACGCTCGTCGCCGCGAGAAGGTCGACAGCGCGGCGCGCGCTTTCCTCGATCGGGACTGAATCCATCCACTGCCAGGACCGCGCGGATCGGCTCCCCCTCGGGTCGGCTCCCGAGACCAGCGACCGACGATGCGAGCGGCGGACATCTGCGCCGGTGTGAAGACGCCGACGCGAACCGCGATGACCGGGAGCGAGACCGCCGGGCTCGTGTAAACCGACACGAGATCCTTGTCGAGGTGATTCGCCAGCAGCGGGTTGTCCTCGGAGACGAGAGCCGCGTCCGTGCGTCCATAGAGAACGGCGGCGATGGAGGTGAAATCGTCCGTCTCCTGCGCGATCGCCCCGAACCAGCTCCGCGGATCGATCTCGCTGCGGAAGACGCTTTCGGCGACGAAGCGCATCACCGGCTCGCTCGTTCCGACGGTCATCGTGAACGAGCGCCCTTTCAGGCTCGCGAGCGTCGTGAGGCCGCTGTCCTTTTTCACCACCACGATCTTTCGCGCCGTCTCGCGTCCACGGCGTACGAACCGATGAGCCGCCTCGTAGCCTTCCGGGAGCTCGAGAAGAAAGGCGGCATCCGCAGACCACGAGCGCTGTCGCATCTCCCTGGCGTCGTAAGGAACTGAATGGCGTCGTCGGACTTCCGAAACGCTTTGACCTCGAGCGTCAGGTCGGGCACGGCGCCCTGGAGGTACGTAGCGAGCGCCGTCACACCCTCGGCGAGCCGGCTCATGGACTCGATGGGCGCTTCCGGGAGGTGGACGACCATCACCCGCTTTTCGGCTTCGCGGCGAAAGAAGCGCGGCGGCCGCCAGCGCCAGCGTCCGAGAATCGCACGCCTGAGGACGCTCATCGGTAGACCACTCCGGATGCCATCCGCCCACTTGCGCGCATCGTCTCCGCGGCGTCCGCCGAGAGCCACGTACTCGTCGTAGAGCGACGAGCGCTTTCTCCGGCTCCCTCGCGTCGTGGTAAGCGATGGCGAGATTCAAGATCGACGGCGGCGTTCTTGGGTGAGGCCGCGCGTGCCTGCTCGAACTGACGCTGCGCCTCGGCAATCGCGCCCATTCGGTAGAGAGCCACTCCCAGGTTGTTCCTGGCAGTCGCTTTCAAGCTATCGGCGAGGCCGGCGGCGAGCGCTTTCTCGAGATCGGCCCGTGCCTGTGCATCCTGGCCGTCGACGAGCTCGACCGTGCCCCGCAGGAAGTGCGCTTGAGCGAGGGCGCGCTCCGTTGACTCCGAGTGTGATGGCTTCCGAAGCGAGGCGATGTGCCTCCCTCCGCCCCTGAGGCCTCCGCGATCTTCTCTCCCGCGGATCCGACGAGAGCGATCGCGAGCGCTCGGCGGGCACGCGCGCAAGGCGCGTCGGTCGGAGCCTGCCCGGAGAGAGTGAGCATCGAGGCGGGTCGACGGCTTTTTCTTCGGGCGGAAGCTCCACCCTTGCAGGCTTCGACCGCCGCGCCGAGCTCGCGCTGCGCGCCGGCATAGTCCCCTTTTCGCAAAGCGATTTCGCCGAGGGCCGACCGTACGACGGCGTTCTCGGGAAACTCGGAGGCGGCCGCGAGGAGGTGCTCGCGCGCCTCGTCGTACCGGCCCGCGAGCCAGAGCGCCTGTCCGAGGTTCGCGCGCACGAGCGAGTCGATCGAAGAGTCGCCGGGTTGACCGAGAATCGCGCGAAAGGACCGCGAGGCGTTGTCCATATCGCCCCCGATCGCGTCGATCGCCGCGCCGCCGTTGACCGCGGGCGCGAATGCCGGGTTCTCGGAGAGAACCGCTTCGAGCTCGCGGCGGGCAACCGCCAGGTTCCCTTCACCGGCGGCGAGAAGCGCTCCCGCGGTGCGAAGCTCTTTCAATACCGCGGGCGAGCTCGCGCGGATGGCATCCGCCTGCTTCAAGAGCATTTCCATCTGGAGGCGAGCGTTCTTGACGTCTCCGCTCCGCACCATGGACGCCGCGAGATTGACCCGTACCGGCCACATCTCCGGGCGGCTGTCGCGGCGAAGCGCTTCTTCGTACATCGCCCGTTCTCTCGCCGAATCTCCCTCCGCCCTCGCGAGCGCGGCGAGCTCGAGGGCGACTCCCAATCCGTCGAGGACGATCTCGCCCGCTTTTTCCAGGAGCGGCCGGGCCTCCGCGAGCTTTCCCTGCTGGCGGAGAAGACGGCCGAGCCCGACGAGGGCGTTGATGTCTTGAGGGCCTTCCGAAAGTGCTTCGCGATAGCTCGCCTCCGCGCGAGGCAGATCGTCGAGGGCCCGATAGGTCTGACCGAGAACGAGGAGCGCCTTCATTCGATCCGCGCCGCCGAGCTTGGGAAGACCTTCCTCGAGCCACTTGGCGGCGTTGTCCATGCGCCCGGCGGCGAAGTCGATGAGCCCCATGTGGAGGTACGAGAGCGGCAGCGCGGGGTCGAGCTTCACCGCCCGCTCGTACGCCTGGTAGGCTTCGGCGTTTTTTCCCAGGTGATAGAGGATGTAGCCGACGTTGTAGTGTGCGGCGGCGAGCGACGGATCGAGGCGCGCCGCCTTGCTATACGCGTCGAGAGCCCGGTCCCAGCTCTGCCGTTTCAGAAATATGGCCCCCAGATTCAAGTAAGCCCGCGCGTGCACCGGCGGCACGTCTTTGCCTTTGGCGAAGTCTTTTTCCACGGGCGCGAGAGCGACTTCATACGCCTTCAGCGCCTCGTCGAAGCGGGAGAGGTCGAAGAGAACGGCCCCCATGTTGTAGTGCGCGGGCTGGAAATCCTTGTCGAGCTTGACCGCTTGTGCGAACGACCCGAGCGCCTCTTCCTTGCGGCCCAGCTCGTAGAGCACATTCCCGAGGTTGTAGTGCGCGCGCGCATTCTTCGAGTCGAGCGCGGCGACCTTGCGGAAAGCCTCGACGCGCCTCCGCCTGCCTCCCCAGCCGGCGAAGAATCGTTCCCCGCAGCGAATACATGGCCGCGTCCTCGCCCCCGGCCTTGATGGCGCTGTCGATATGCGTGAGAGCCGGGTCGAGCCGCTCGAGCTTCGCTTCCGTAGCGGCGATGTTGAAGAGCAAGGTCGCATCGCCCGGGAAGCGCTTCAGGCCGGCCGTGAACACCTCGAGCGCCTTCTCGTACTGTTCTCCTTCGTGGTAGAGAGCGCCGAGTCCGATATACGCCTCGATAACCCGGGGCGCCGCCTCGAATCACCTCGCGATAGCGGGCGATGGCCTCCTCGACGCGTCCGGCCTCCCGGTGCCGGTTCGCTTCGTCGAGGTTGCGCTGCGCGACTTCGGGGACGTCCTCCTGCGCCGCGGCGGCAGAACCGCCGCCCCCGATGAGGGGATGAGGAGGATCAGGAGGACGTCCCGCGATCGCATGGTGAACTCAGAACTGGTAACGTAGTGCCGAAGAAGAACTCCCGTCCGACCAGTCGCGTATCGACGCCGATGAGCGTCTGGTACGGCATCTCGTCGAGGAGATTTTTTCCGTAGAAGCTGATGCGCCACGGCCGCTCCTTGCCGTTCCACCCGATGGGGATGTCGTAGTTCAGCCGGAAGTCGAGAAGTCCGTACGCGGGAAGCGGACGAACGGTGGGATCGGTGAAATTGGACCGCAGCAGATAGTAGAACGAAGGCCCGATGTATTCGTCCACCCAATGGAACTCGACGTTTCCGCTCACTCCCTCGAACGGTCCCCAGTAGCCGCCGAGGTTGAACTTGTTCCGCGGCGCATAAGTCATTTCCATGAGATTGCCCACGGAATCCCGGAGATCACCGACCTGCTCCTGAGTCTGGAAGGAGTAGTTGGCGAACCCTCGGAGACCCTTTCCCGCGCGGAAGCGAAGCTCGAGGTCCGTTCCCCAGATGTTCGCCTGGTCCGGATGGTTCTCGAAATGAATGAACGCGGGGTTGGGAGGAGGCTGAATTCCATAGGTCAGCACGATGAAATCGTCCAGGTGGGACCGGTAGAAGTCGACTTTGGCCGACAGGTTCGGGTTGAAGCGGTATTCACCGCCGAACTCGAAGGTCTCGATCTGCTCCGGCTCGAGTCCCGGATTCGGATTGAAAACTCCCAGAGGCGCGGCGAAAAACTCGTTCCCGGCGAAGATGAACCAGCTGTCCTGGTAGAGCTCGCTGAAGTTCGGGAAGCGGAACGCCGTGCTCCACCCCGCGCGCAGGACGAAGCGGTCGGTGACGTCGACGACGCCAGAGATGCGTGGGGAGAGCTTGTCGTCGAACAGGTTGCTCTTCCCGTCGTAGCGGAACCCGCCGACGATGCGAACGCGGTCGTCGGCGAAGGACATCTGGTCCTGCACGTAGAACGCCTGCTTGGAATAGAAATCGGGCGGGGCTCCCCGGGTTTCCGAAGCCGAGCCCGAGCTCGTCGGCGTGGTCGTGCGTCGTCACCTTCCGGGCTTCGACACCGACCAACAGGTCGTGGCCGGGAACCATGTGCAGGCCCACGCGGAAGTCTCCGATGACCTGCCCCCCGTGATTCGCGGCCTCCGAGAAGCCAGGCTGTTCGATCGGAGAGTGGCAGCCCGCGCAGTGCATGCCGAAACGGCGCGAGTACGAGAAATCGCCGCCGACGGACCACTGCCCGCTCTTGGTGTAGTTGTAGTTGGTCGCGAAGATGTCCACGGTCTGCTCGAGCTGGGGCGCGCTGAAGAAAGCGGCGCCTGGAGGCAAGCCGAGCTCGGGAAGCTCCTCGCTGAACCCGTCGACCGTGTCCTGATGACGGTAATAGGACATCTGCAGGCCCTTGTAGCCGGCCTTCAGGAACACGTCGGAGCCTTTCACTTTCGAGTCCTGCTCCTCGGCCCAGAACACCATGGGGAACTTGCTCTCGAGGTACTTCGCGGAGACAAAGACCGAGCCCGACTCTCCGAGCTTGTGCCCGAAGCTGGCGCCGACGGAGCCCGTCTCCCGGTCGCCGGCGAAGAGCTCGACCTCGACGCCCTGCAGGTCCTGGCCCGAAAGGGTAACGATGTTGAGAACTCCCCAGAACGCGTTCTCACCGTAGAGAGCCGATCCCGGCCCGCGCACGATCTCGATGCGCTTCACGTTCTGAAGGACGAAGAAGTCGAGCGCCGGCTGCTGGGGAAATCCTCCCTTGTCGCCGGCGTTGAAGGGAATGCCGTCGATCATGAGAAGAAGGCGGCTGGTGAAGGGGTTCGATCCGAATCCACGGATGTCCATGGTCTGCACCATGGGGTTCCATCGAATGTTGAGCCCCGCCACGAGCGCCACGACGTCGGGGATGGTGCGCGCGCCGGACTCTTTGATCATCGCGTGGGTGATGACCGTCACCGACCCGGGGGCTTTCGACAAGGGGATGTCGGTCTTGGTGGCGGCCTTGATTCGGATCTCGCTCTCGTCTTCCTCGAAGAGCTTGACCTCTCCGGGCTCCTGCGCTCCGAGAGGGAGCGCCGCGAGCGCGACGAGAACGAAGAGAAGGATTCTCGGTCCCATGTTCAACTCCTTGAGTGTGTGCTTGGTCGATTCACGGTTCTTACGTGGCGCGGACCACCGCGCCGATTTCCTGGGCGAGACGATCGAGCGGGAAAGCGCCCTTCTGAAGCACCTTCTGCACGTGTCCGTTCAGACGCAGCCGGTCTTCATCGGTGAGGTCTTTCGCGGTCACCACGATGGTGGTGATGTCGCGAAAGGAGGCGTTCTTTCTCAGATCCTCGAGGAACTCGAACCCGTCCTTTTCCGGCATCATCAGATCGAGGACGATGATCTTCGGCCGCACCTGATTCACCTTCTGGAGCCCGACACGGCCGTTCTCGGCCTCGAAGACCTTGTAGCCCGCCTCTCTCGAGCGTGCGGCGAATGATCTCCCGCGTCGCCGCGTCGTCTTCGACCACCAGCACCGGGCCCGTCGACTGACCGTCCCGGAGCTTGTCCAGCACCGTGACGAGCCGTTCGGCTTCGATGGGTTTGGTCAGGTAGTCAGCCGCTCCGAGGGCGAAGCCCATCTCCTTCCGATCCTCGATGGAGATCATGATCACCGGGATTTCCTGGAGGTCGCGATCCGCCTTGAGCTTCGCGAGCACCATCCAGCCGTCCATTCCCGGCATCAGCGCGTCGAGCGTGATGGCGCGGGGACGAAGCTCCCGCGCGAGCCTCAGCCCTTCCTCGCCGCTCGCGGCGGCGGTGACGCTGAAGCCTTCCTTGCTCAGCATTCGAGAGAGCAGGTCGCGCGCGTTGGTCTCGTCGTCGATCACCAGAATGGTCGCTTTGCCGTTGGTGCTCGCCGCCGGCTGCCGCGCTTCCTTGGCCTTTCCGGTCTTCAGAACTTCTTCCGGCTTTCTTCCGGCGTCCGCGGGGAGCCTCACCGTGAAGACCGTCCCCTTCCCGTACTCGCTCTTGACGTCGACGTCACCGCCCGCGAGCTGGCAGAACTTCCGGCAGATGACGAGACCGAGCCCCGTGCCGCCATACTTGCGGCTGGTGGTGGTATCCGCCTGCTGGAACGCCTGGAAGAGCTTTCCCGTCTGCTCTTTGGTCATCCCGATCCCGGTGTCGCGCACCCGGAACTGAATCCAGTCGCGGCCCTGGAGCTGCTTCCGGTCGACCTCGAGAGTGATGGTGCCGTTCTCGGTGAACTTGCAGGCGTTGCTCAGGAGATTGAAGAGGATCTGCCGCAGGCGGGTGATGTCGCCCAGCATGTTTCCGACCGCCGGGGGACACTTGATCTCGAAGGCGTTCGCGTTTCGCTCGACGAGAGGCATCACCGTGGTCGAGACGTCGTTCACCAGCTCTTCGATGTCGACGGTCTCGATGACCAGCTCGAGCTTTCCCGCCTCCACCTTGGAGAGGTCGAGAACGTCGTTGATGAGCGCGAGCAGGTGCTTTCCCGCGGCGTGGATCTTCCGGAGGTCGGGGATGAACTCCTCCTGACCCACGTCGTCCGCGTCTTCCTGGAGCATCTCGCTGTAGCCGATGATGGCGTTCAGGGGAGTGCGCAGCTCGTGGCTCATGTTCGCGAGGAAGTGGCTCTTCGCCTTGTTGGCGCTCTCCGCGTCTTCCTTCGCGACGGTGAGCTCGGCGTCGCGCGCCTGGATCTGGGAAAGCATCTCGTTGAACGCGTCGACCAGGACTCCGATCTCGTCCTCGGCGTACTTCTTGGCCCGCACCGAGAAGTCGCGGCGTCCGGAAACGGTGCGCGCGACACGGTCCAGGTCGACGATGGGCCTCGAGACCACCCGCTGCGCGAGCGAGGACAGGATGAAGGCGACGATGAAGAGACTCGGGAGGAGGACGGCGAGGATGGTCGCGTAATCGCGCACGCGGGCGCGGATCTCTTCGGTATCGGACTCGAGGTAGATGGTCCCGACGGTGTTGCCGTTGAAGTCGACCGGCTCGAAGACCAGGAGGCGATCGCCTTCGAATCGCTCCCCGCGTCCGCTCACTGAAGGCGGGGGCGACGAGCTTTCCCCGTCGCGAAAGTACTGGGCGAACACCTGCGCCTCTTCGTTCAGGAGGAACGCGCGCACGATTCGCGGCCTCGCTTTCAGCGCCTGAACGAGCTTCTCGCCCGTGTCGCGATCGTTGAATACCAGCGCCGTCGAGGCGTTCACCTGGATCATCTCCGCGAGGCCGACCAGGTCCGAGGCCATCTTTTCGCGGAAGGTCACGTAGTCGTAGGCGAGAAAACCCGCGGTCGCGAGGAGAAGCACGACGCCGCTCGTCAACATCAGGACGAGCATCAGCTTTCGCTGGATGGAGAGATCGCGGAACCGCTTCACGGCGTCTCCGTCTCCTGGAACTCCGGGAGAAGCTTTCTCGCCGGGACCAGGTTCGGGTTCGGGGCGACCTCGCGGAGCGCCGCGATGAGCGCGACGAGGTCGTCTTCGTGGAGACCCATGGTGGCGCTCCAGGGCATCACCCAGAGCGAGCGGCCGTCCTTCGAGCGGCCCTCGAGAAACACCCGCTTCAGGTCCTCGTCGCTGTAGGCTCCGATGCCCGAGGCGGGGTGCGAGGTGATGTTCGCGGCGTAGACGACTCCGAACGGTCCGGGGAAGGCGCTTCCACCGGCGAGGTCCATTCCTTCTATCGGCTGGCCCTTCTCCATCGGCGTGTGGCAGTCGACGCAGCCCATGACCTTCAGAAGGACTCTTCCCCGGGCGAGAGGCTCCTCGGGCCATGGCCGGTGGCGGAGCCTCGAGAGGGCGCCGGCGCGAGACGTACGAACATCGAGACCGGGAAATCGATCGCGCTCAGAGGGAGGGCGTTGCGGATGGGCGGGACGGAACGAAGGTAGGCGATGACCGCGAGAGTGTCTTCGTCGGTCAGGTGCCGGAACTGTCCGTAGTTCATCATCGGGAAGAGCGGGCGGCCGTCGCGGGAAACGCCTTCCCGGATCGCGCGCGCGATCTCACCGTCAGTCCACTCGCCGAGGCCGGTCTCGCGATCGGGAGTGAGGTTCGTCGCGACCAGCTTTCCCGGGATCATCTCGGGCAGGACCGGGAACTCCCGCCCCGACAAGAAGCGCCTCTTCGACGATGAAGTCCCCGGGACGCGTCTCGTCGATCGGCGAGTGGCAGGACACGCAGCCGAGGATGTGATGCGCGAGGTAGCGTCCTCGCTCGATCGGCCTCGGGAGAGGAGGTTGCGCTGAGGTCGGGTGCGGCGCGGGCCTTCGGGTGGAGGACGTAGAAATTCACCGCGGTCGCGGCGGCGAGAAGAAGGGCGGTGAAGCCGATCAGCGCCACGAATTTCTTAGCCACTCGACCTCACTCAACGACCTCCGCCGAACGACCGGACGACTTCGGTCACCGCCGCGATCTCTTCCGCGCTCAGCACGGATTCGAAGGACGGCATCGCTCCCTTTCCCATGCGTACCGTCTCGGCGATCTGAGCGTCCGAGAAGGATGCCTGCCAGGCCGCGTCGGTGAAATCCCGCGGCGAGGCTCCTCCAAGGACACGGAGCCTCCCTGACCCCGCTCCCCGTGGCAGCGGGCGCAGGCTCTCTGGTACGTGTCGGAGGCGTTCACCGTGCTTCGTTCTCGACGCGAGCAGCCCGTGTTCGTTGCGAGCAGAATTCCGACCGAGACGGCGGCGATCGCCGTCGCTCTGTGTCCAAAGCGGCGCACTCACTCCTCCCCCGATTTCGCGCGAGCGCGCCCCGACCGGAGTTCAGAAATGCGTCAGCGGCTCAGTTGTTCGTATGGATCTATTAGGAAGGAGGGATGGAATTTTGTCAAGAAAAGCGGTCGCCGCGCTTCCGGCGAGATCCGAGTCGGTTCGGCCCGGAAACTCGGCCGGAATGCGGCTTATCTTCCATTCTGAATATAGGCAGGCAGGCCAGAATGTCGACTGCGGTACGGCCTACCTCGACCCACTTCAAATCTTGCGGTCAGCGCCCCCGCAAGGATCTCGACCGCCTCCTCGTACCCCTCGGTGCAGGCTCCGAAGCCGAGCCGGAAGTGAAGCGGGAAACCCGAAGCAGTCTCCGGGAGCGAGCAGAACTCCTTTGGCCGCCGCGGCCTCGCAGAACGGACGGGCATTCTGCCCGTCGACGAGCCAGGGGAACGCCGTCATGCCGCCCGCGGGCCGGACCCAGTCGAGGACCTCTCCGTGCTCGCGAAAGAGCTGGTCGAGAACGCGCAGATTCTGTTCCGCGACCTCTCGGGCGCGGTCGAAGATCGTCGCGCGGTTCCGAACCGCGACTTCCGCCAGGAGCTCGCCGGGGAAGTTATTGGAGATGCTGAAGTACGCTCTCGCGTTCCAGTAGTCTTCGCGGCGCTTCGAGTCGCGCTCGAGGATCCAGCCCACCCGGATACCGCTCAAGCTGAATGCCTTCGAGAAATCTCCCAGGATGGTCGCCCTCGTGTACTCACCGGCGGAGCGCGGCGCCTTCCCGCGGTAGATGGGGTGATAGACCTCGTCGACCACGAGCTGGATACCGCGCTTCGTCGTGAGCTCCTCGAGAGCGCGAAACTCGGATTCCGAAATCATCGCTCCCGTGGGATTGTGCGGCGAGTTCACGAGAAGGAGCTTGGTGCGTTCGTCGAGAAGCGACGCAACCTTCGAGAGGTCGAGGGCGAATCCCTTCCCGGCTTCGAGCGGGTATCGGCGGACTTCGAGGCCGAGGGATTCGGGAATCGCGAGAAACGGTGGATAAGCAGGATAAGGAAGCACCACGTTCGCCCCGGGCTCGGCGGCGAGAAAGAAAAGCACCAGGAGCGCTTCGGAAGCTCCCGTCGTGATCTGGATCTCCTCGGGCTTCGCTCCGTACATCGACGCGAGCTCGCGCCGCAGGGTTTCGGTTCCGTGGCCGGGCTGATAGGTAAGTGAAGTCCTGAGAAGTCTTTCGTTCTCTTCTTCGGTCATGAGACGCCTCAGGTCATCGAGCGTCCAGGCGGGACCGGTGCTCGCCGCAAGGTTGTATTTGATCTTTCCCTCGTAGCGTTCGAGCCACTCGTCGAGGAGAAACGTTCGCAGCTTCATATGAGTCCTCCCTGCGAGGACTCTAGTTCACGAAGATTCCGGACACCGTCATGTCTCGGGACAATCAGGATTCGTAGGATGCGGCAATGGCGGCGAGCCTCGCCTGGATCTCCTCACGCGACAGATACTTTCCCCGCGCCATCACGCCGGAGATTCGCGAGACGTTCTTGATGTCTTCGAGGGGATTTCCGTCCACCAGAATCAGGTCCGCGCCCTCTCCCACCGCGATCGTGCCGAAGTTCTCACCGAAGTAATCGCCGACCACCTGGCTCCCCGACGCGATGACCTCGAAGGGAGACATTCCGGCGTCCACGTAGAACTGCATCTCGCGATGAATCGAGAACCCGGGAACGCTGAAGATCTGAGGCGAGTCCGTGCCGAGGAGGACGCGAACGCCACCCTCGTGGAGAGCCGTGAAAATGCGCCGGCGCACGTCCGCCAGACGGCGCAGCAGCTCGGGATCGCTATCCGCCACACGCTCGTCGACGTCCGTGACCCAATCGTTCCACCATGTCCTTTGGCATGTAGCGAACTTCGGTCCGCTCTTGAAGGAGCTCCGCGCTCGGACGGGTAGCGTAGATGCCGCTTTCCCAGAGGACCATGGTGGGGACGACCGAGGCGTCCGCGTCCAGAGTGGCCTGTACCAGTCGCGGCAAGCGCGACTCGTCGATTCGCGAGAGCAGCTGCTCCGCGCCGAGAAGTCCCGGAGCTTCCGACGGTGCTGCGCCCTCGGGCACCAGCGCCTCGACGTAGTTGTCGAGATGGTCGATGGTGGTCTGTCCCGCCGTCAAGGCGTGGAAGAGTCCTACGGTGTCGGTGACGTGGCCTCCGAACGGAATCCCGACTTCCTTCGCGGTCGCCGCGATGGCGTCATACACCTCCGGCGTGAGGTTCTCATGGACCTTCAGCAAGTCGAATCCCGCTTCCTTGTACTCGCGCACGAGCCGGGTCGCGTCGTCGACAGAAGGGACGCTTCCGCCCGACATCGAGGGACTCCCGAGCACGAGTCTCGGGCCGACGAGCTCACCGCGATCGACGCGCTCGCGAAGCGGAATTTGCGACGCGTTTCCCTGCATCCCGCGGACGGTGGTGACGCCGTTCGCGACATAGAGAAAGAGGACGTTCTCCGTGACCGCCGCCGGCATATCGGGGCTCGGAAGATGGCCGTGCATCTCGGCGAGCCCGGGCATCAGGTACTTCCCCGCTCCGTCGATTCGAGTCGCACCATCCGGAACCGCAACCTCGCCGGCCGGACCGAGGGCGCCGATGTGTCCGTTCTCGATGAGGACCGTCTGGTTCTCGAGGACTCGCTCGCTGTCCATCGGGACCACGTTCACGCCCACGAAGGCGATGACGGCTTGCCCAGCGCCGTCGGTGGGCGCCTGGACTTCGCTACAAGAAGCCGAAGCCAGGAAGAGGACGAAGATCGATCGCTTCACGGAGCACTCCTTTCGGGCAGAATGGCCACGATTCTCACGGGTCCGCCCGAGCCTTTGCCGATCT
The DNA here is from genome assembly GCA_963820855.1 of uncultured Acidobacteriota bacterium. GTDB lineage: Bacteria > Acidobacteriota > Vicinamibacteria > Marinacidobacterales > SMYC01 > DAISKN01. The sequence goes on along the minus strand of CAWGBY010000016.1, from coordinate 58,756 downwards.
TGACCGGAAGAGCCACGACCCAGAACCCTGTCTCGGGAAGCTCCTCGGTCCGCGCGACGTTCTCGAGCCCGATCACGTTCCGGGCGGCGGCGATCCGGTGGACGACGAAATCCTGTGAGGGACCGCGATCGATGCTCGCGGTGTCGATGCCGAGAGCGCCCACCTTCCTTTCCTCGACGAGATACCGCGCCGCCTCCTCTCCATATCCGGGGAAATGGAGATTGGACGCGTCACCGGGAGTGTCGTCGCCGAGATAGGCCTTCGCCCCTTCGGCCCAGCGCCGTCCCCATCCCGTGCGGAGAATCACGATGGTCCCTTCCGCGAGGGCGCCGTTGCGCGACTCCCATTCCCGAACCGTCTCGAGGTCGAGAAGCGCGTCGGGATCCTGGCTCGCCGCCTCCGTCATGTCGATGACGGCGGCCGGCGCGATGAGCTGCCGAATGGGAATCTCGCCCGCGCTTCGACCCGTCTCCGAAAAATGGACCGGCGCGTCGAGGTGAGTCCCTCCGTGCTCGGGTGTGGAGAAGGAGTACGCCGAGTAGAAGTAGCCACCCGCTGCAATACCTCGAGCGAGCTCCGTCAGCTCGAAGCTCGAGGGCGAAGTCGGCCAGTAGATCGTGGTCTCATCGTAGGGGTAAGAAAGATCCACGAGCCGCGCCGAAGCGAGGTCGATGCCGACCGGGCTTACCTTCGTGGCCTCGGGCGCCGCGCAACCCGCTGCGCCGATAAGGAAGGCAAGCAAGGCGAGAAGAAGGTCTCTTCATGAGACGCACTTTTGTCTCAACCGGTGCTTCGCGTCAACTCCATTGACCGTTCGCGGTCACGGATGGTAAATCTCCCGTCATGAAAGTAAGCCTCCTTTGCCTGTTGCTTCTGTCACGCACCGCCTTCGCTCAAGACCCCATCCGCGTTTTCATCTCGGTCGACATGGAGGGCATCGGCGGAATCGCCCACGGAGAGATGACGTCCGCGGAAGGAAGAGAGTACGAGCGCGGCCGCAAGCTCATGGCCGCCGACGTGAACGCCGCGATCGAGGGAGCTCGCGAGGCGGGGGCGACGGATTTTCTCGTGAACGACTCTCACGGCAGCATGAGGAACGTCAAGGTCGAGGACCTTCTTCCGCCGGCGCGACTCATCAGCAACAACTCGAAGCCGATGGGAATGATGGAGGGCTTGAGCTCGGATTTCGATGCGGTGTTCTTCATCGGCTACCACTCCATGGAGGGCGAGCCCGGGGTCATGGCCCATACCGGCTCGGGAGGCGTGGTCGCCAGAATCCAGGTCGACGGCCGCCCCATGAGCGAGGGCGGCATGAACGCGCGCGCGGCCGGAAGCTTCGGAGTCCCGGTGGCCCTCGCCACGGGCGACGAGGACTTCGTCCGGGAGATCCGCACCCTCATCGACTCCGACCTCGAGACCGTCGCGGTGAAGCGAACGATTCGACTTCAGACCGCGGAGCTCCTCCATCCCGAGGAATGCCGGCGGCTCATCCGGGCGGGTGCGAAGCGCGCCATCGAGAGGCTCGCGACGTTCCGGCCGACCCGCCCCTGAAGCCCCACGACCGTCGAAATCACCTACAAGAACCCCGACCTCGCCGACATCGCGTCGATCGTCCCGACCGTCGAGCGCGCGTCGAGATACTCGGTTCGGTTTCAGTCGGAGGACTACCTGAAGGCGTACCAGCTCATCCGCGTGCTCTATCGCAACCTGTCGGAGTAGCCGGGATCGCAGCGGCCCGTGCCGTCGTCGGACCAGTCTATCTATTGGACGGTGATCATGAACGCGGCCGTATAGGTGATATCGATCTTATCTCCTACCTTGATCTCCTTCAGGATTTTCTTGTCGATGACTTCGAAACTCATCGCGCGGCCGTCTTCGAGAGTGACGGTCACAGCTTTGGCCTTGGGGTCGATGCCTCTGACGGTCACCCTGGCCGAGAACTGCTGTGACACGATCCCTGAGGGTCTGGGCCCCGTACCACTCACCATCTTCGGCTCGCTGGCCCCCTGAGAAGGAGCCGTGTCGGACGCCTTCCGGACCTGACTCAGCACCGATTCGTAATATCGGAACGTAACCTTGTCGCCGACCTTGAGCTCGTCGAACCGCTTGATCTCCGGCTCGGCATAGACCCACTCCACGTTTCCGCCCTCGTCCTCGAGCACGACGACGCGGGCGTCGTGATCGATCGACGTGATCTCCGCGGTGACGTCGATCGCCGTACTCTGGCTGACCGCCTGGTGCGCTCGCGCCGTCAGAGGTAGAAAACCAAAAAGCACGGACAGAAGGGTTTTCGTGCTCATCAATACGACGGACCTGTTCGAGCGTCCCCGACTTCGGATCCGAGGAATTTCGTTGGGTCCAATTCGAAATATCGCTGCGGCAATTTTCCTCATGGTTCAATCCCTTGTTCTTGAAGCGTCTACTGTGCCGAGACTGAAGTTGTTCCCACGCTGGCGCCAATACTAGCTCACCTCAAAGGAAACTGTCCGACGCCCCAATGAAAATGACGTAGCCACAGTTGCAGCGAAAAAAAACGTCGGCTAGGATCGCGCCCCCAAAGGAGCGTGCCATGACGTACGGACTGAAATGGACCCTCTTGCCCGTGCTCGCTCTGGGTCTCGGCTGGACGACCTCGGCGCAGGAAAAAGAGAAGAAGGAAGAGTTCAAGGAGACGTACGAAGCGTTCGCCGTCGCCATGGGGACGTCGAATCCGCCGGTGATACCGTCGGGAATGACGGCGACCGTCCAGATCAACATTACCCGCTGGACCACCGACGAGGAGAGAGAAAAGCTCTTTGCGGTTCTGATCGAGAAGGGGCAGAAAGATCTGATAAACGCCATACAGAAGGAGAAGGAAACGGGGTTCGTCCGGGTGACGGGAGCCGTCGCGGCTCGCAACCCCTTCCCGAGCGAGCGGCTGCGGTACGCGCGCGAGTGGGACTTGGGAGAAGGAAAGCGCCGCATCGTGGTGGCGACCGATCGCTATATCAGCTTCTATGAGGCGCGGAACCAGCCCCGGACCCGGGAATACGACATGAGCATCCTCATCATGGATGTCGATGCCGAGGGAAACGGCGAGGGACAGCTCGCGATGGGCGTCCAGCTCAAGGTCGACAACGAGAACAAGACCCTGGTCGTCGAAAACTTCGGCACCGAGCCCGTGCGGCTCACGAAGATCCGGCGAAGGAAGTGAGGCCCTCGAGCGGGGCAGGGATGGCCCGGGGGCGACGGTCGGGAGACAGACGACCGGTGTGCGTATGTGGGCGAGATTCAGTAGATGAGCTCGGCTCAGCGTTTGCTCAACGTGTGACTTGGAGCCGAGGTGTTGTTTGCTTCCTCTTTCAGAGCTGCATCCCGCGCTCGGTACAATGCGCGAACGCGGCTGGCGCATCGCATCTCGACGGCGAGCGCCGACCCGGCTCCGACATCGGCGCGCTACGCTGCGGCCCCTGACGACCGCAAGCCCCGCGTAAACCCTGTCCGGTACGCGATCGTCTAACCGGACAAGATTGCAGCGTTCGATGGAGTTCACTTCCATGAGCAGGCGCCTGCCCTATCTTGCTCTCATCGTTGCGGCTCTCGTGGGTTGGTGGCTGAGCGACCATAGACTTACCCCCTGGATACAACGGATCGCCGGCTACGACCAGATCCGCGACAGAGACCTGTCGATCCTGCTCGGCCATTGGGTCTTCGGTCAGTTGCCCCGGGTCCTGGTCTGCGTCGCGGTATGGCAGGCCGGCTCACGCCTCGGGTTGATGCCGTCGCTGCGCCAGTCGTTGGGCTCAGGGGGATCGTGGCGTCGGGTCGGCATCACCGGCCTCAAGGCCACGGTCATCCTGGTCGTGCTCGAGATCGGGATCGGCGCTGCTGCCGGTGGGACGTTCGGCTTCCACCCGTACTTCCCGAAGATGGCCGGAGACCTGGTCAGCAACATGTACGAAGAGATCGTGTATCGCGGCCTGATGTTCTGCGCGTTCTATGGCGTGGGGGCGGGCGCGACGTTTTCTCTCGCTGGCAAGATCGATCGCGCAGGTGTGGTCATGGCCACGGTCGGCTCGTGCGTCGTCTTCGCAGTGGGACACGAGCAGTTCGCCTTGGCATTGCGCGTTGTCGTTGGAGTGGTCGCCGTCGTATTCGCCTATCCATGGATTGCGGCCCGTTCGCTCTGGGCCCCGTGGATTCCGCATACGCTGGGCGACGTCATCGTCGACTCGATTGTCGAGCTCTGACCCGTCGACCTGCGAGCGCGGCTCGGATCTTCAGCGTGGCGCTCATGATCGCCAGCATCCTCGGGATCAAGCTCGCATCACCTATCTGAGAGCCCGGCGATCGGACACACGACGAGTGTTATTGCTCGAACGCCTCGTAGGAGACGATGCGCCAGTGGCCGTTCTCCCGAGTCCAGACGAGACCGAAGACGCCGCCGCCGGGTACTTTCCATCGAAAGAGGACCTCGAAGTACGTTCCGTATGCATCCGGATCCGCGCTCGGGAGCGTCTCGCCGCAGAGATAGGCCGAAGCGTCCCGTGAGGTGAGCTCGAGCACGGCGAAGTCCTTCTCGAAGGGATGCGACTGCATCCGAATCGACTCGCGCCAGGGGAGCACGGCCTCGATGGCCTCGGTCAAGTCGTCGACGTCACCGAGCTCGTCGATCGCAGATTCCATCGCGCGCCGAAGTATCGCCTCCGCGCCCTGCGCGCGCAAGACGTCGTCGTCCGGGTCCTCGTCGACGTCGACGCAGGCGATAACGCGATCGGAGAGGAATCGAGCCGCCTCGTCGACGTTCCGGCGCACGAGCCAATCCGTCAGAAACTCCTGGGCCGCATCCGGAAGAGTTAGAGGCTCCTCGTCAAAAGACCGATCCGGCGGGAGTGGTGTCGGGATCTCGGGAGGCTCGCGCGTCAAGAGGTCAGGCCCGGCTTCCGCCTCGTCCACGGATGGCAGACGGCCGAAGACATCCCGCCACCACGCTACGAAACCGCTCCACCGTCCCGCGTGGCGCTCGGGGTTGTCGCCAGCCCGGACGTCGGAGTTGGCCGACGTCAAGTGTCCGTTGAACATGGCCCGAGGGAACTTGGAGGAGCGGTAATCGACGTCGATGTCCGCCTTGTCACCTTCTTCCGAGACCGAGAACTGAATGCTCGGAAGGCCGGGCTGACGATAACTGTAGGGATAGCCCACGTGGTAGACCGTGTTGAGCTCCGTCAGCTCGAACTCCTGGGACTGTCTCCAGTACTTCGCGCGCTCCCTCCTTCAAGTACACGTAAAGCCGGAACTGCTCGTCGCCGGAGCGTCCGTAGTATTGGCCGGCGATGCGCTCGATACCCGTTACGAGGTCGATGGCCCGGCCCAGGGATTCGCCGTTCTCGTCCGACATCGCGGTGTTCGACAGCGCATGCGTCACAGCGTCGTACGTCGTACGCTCCGAGATAGTGAGCGAGTCGAAGTACTCCTGAGGCGCGAGAGTTCGAACCCGGTCTGTCTGATTGTATGCACTCACGTAACCGTCGAAGAGCTCCTTCTGGGCACCGTCAAGGTCGCCATACCGGCTCACGCCGGTGTCGACGTCGAGTCGCGAATCGGCGAGAACCTTGCCGGGCCAGTCGTACTCGAGGCCGACCAGCTCGAGCGCTCCCGCCCTCTTCCGGAAATAGGCGACGGTGCTCTTCGCCGCCTCCTCCGCGGATACTCGAGCCGCGACGTACGTGTCCTCGACGGCGTTCGCGCGGCATCAGGGACGTCGGGGCTCGTCGCGCGGCGACGCCGATGAGGCTCGTGCGTCTCCGTCTCGTTGTCGAAAAGACTCCACTGGTATCGGTAGGCTCTCGGCTCCGAGAAGCCGCGCTCCACGGCGAGATCGACGAAGCGAAGGGCTCCCTCACGAACCTCGAGGTCGACGAGGGGCAGCACCATTCCGAAGTAAGTCGCGAGGATGCGATTTTTTCGCTCGATGAGACACTGGACCATCCAGGCCTCCGCCGCGGGGTCGCTGTACTCGCCCGCGCTCACGAGCGTCCGGATGTCCTCGTCGGTGAAGGCTGCGAGCTGCTTCGCTGCCCAGAAGGTGTCGTCTGGAAGCCGGTTCGCGAACGGCGCGATCATGGAATCCGGCGTCCAGAGCTCGGGGTCGAAGGTCGAATACTCGAACCGGCCCACCGCGCGATACCCGCCGTAGTTGGCGCGCAGGTACGAAGGAGTGCGGACGCCCATTCCCGCGATGTTCTCCGGGATTCGAGCGAAGTCGATGAACCTTTCGTTCCCCTGCCAGGCCTCTTTGCGCTCTACTTCCCTGCTTCCAAACGCCGCGGCGAAATCGGCGAGGTAATGTCGGATGAAGGGGACTCCATTTTCCGTCTCGAGCACGTCGAGCGTGTTCACCGCGCCGACCTTGAAATGGTTCAGCCAGGCCGAGAAAACGAAGAGGCCGCGTAGCTCCCTCCGGTGCTCGTGAGGCACGGTGTCGTTCGGGTCGTCGAGGCGAGTCCCGAAGACCTGATAAGGCCCGAGGTACCCCTCCCACGTTTCCGGCATTCGCGTCGCGACGGCGCGGTATCCGCGCTCCGGGCTGCCGGCAACGTCCCGAAGGAAGTCGTCGAGATCGATCTCCTCGAGGTCCTCGGTCCCTCCGATGCTGGTCACACGCTCCGCGTCCTCCTCGATCACGAGCCTTCCGCGCTCGACGTGGACGATGTAGCTCTCGGGGACGTGGTAACCGAGGGCGTGGAAGATCCGGGAGGCCACGACCTCGGCGCCCGTCGCCATCTCCGGCCAATCCCGTGGATCGAAGCGGAGCAGATATATCTGCTGCCTCGAGTCGGCGACGAGGATGCCGGGCCGGAAGCCGTACTTCTTCACGGTGAGCACCCGAAGAGAACCATCCGTCACCGGCGGCCGATTCGTGGCACCGCGGAACAACTCGTCCGCGGTCAAGCGGTGCGTACCGTGCCGGTTCTCGAACCAGGGACCGTTCATGACCTCGCCGAGCGTATTGACGCCGCCTGCGGGAATGACGCCGCGATCGGGTTGGCCCTCTCCGGGCGTCTTGAACGTATGATTGAAAGCCTCGAGGATCGAGCTCAGGGCGCGCGGCTTCGGATCGAGAGTGGGCCAGAGCGTCGGTTCCTTCAGGAGGGGGTCGTCGGGGTAAAACTTCTGGGCGAAGGCCGGGCCCGTCAGCAGCGACATCATGAGCACCGGAAGTACGCGCTTCATTCGTATATGCCCCATCGGGTCTTGAAGATGTCGCTGAAAGTCCACATGTAGCGGAACCCCTCGCGTCCGGCGGCGAAGTCGATCCGCATGATGTAGGCGCCCTGGACCTTGAACCGGAATCCGACGCCTCCGCTCCACTCGAGGTCGCTGAAGTCGATGTCGGCGAGCTGCGGCGCCACCTTGCCGGCGTCGACGAAGACCGCCATGTCCAGCACGTTCGACGCGTGCCAGCGGTGCTCCACGTTCACGACGAGAGCCTGATCGTCGTAGAAGCGGTAGCGGGCGAACCCCCGCAGGTCGTTGTTGCCGCCGAGCGTCGGCTGCAGGTAGAACGGGATGGTCAGACCTTCTCGTTTGAACGCCAGCGAAGCGGCAGCGCGGATCGCGACGACCCGGCTCTTGTTGAAGTAAGGAAAATACTGTTGCGCCTGGACCAGAACCTGGGTGAAGCCGAACTTCTCCGCGTCGATGTCCTCGTACTCACGCCCGGTGACGGCGTAATAGCCGCCCGAGCGAGGTCCCGACGGAACGTCCCGGAAGTCGAGCTCCGCGAATCCACCGAAGCGGCCGAAGCTCACGTCCTCCCCGAGTCCCGGAGTCAGCTCGGGGTCGAAGATCTCGTCCGTCGAGGGCACGCCGCTCCGCTTGCCTCTTCCCGTGGACGCTTCGAGCCATCCGAACGTTCCTCCGAGCCGCAGCCAGTCGGTCACACGGAGACCGGCGCGGAAGTCGTTCCCGAAGGTGTCGTACTCATAGCTCGTCCGGTTCTGCTCGAGAGAGCCCGGCCCGGGCCCGTAGTAGTCCATCTGGGGTGAGCTCTCGTACTTGGAGTAGAAATCGAGGAAGAAGCGCTCGCTCCGGAGGCTCTGGAAATCGAGCTGGGCGTCGAAGAGGTACGCGAGGCGGGGCGTGATGCGCGCCGTCGTCCGGACGCTCAACTGATCCCGGAAGAGCCCGAGCCGATAGCCCACTCCGTTGCTCCAACCTTGACCGGAGCGAGTGCCCCCCATGACGAACTGCCAGCCGTAGGCACCGCGCCCGGAGCGGGCGCCGTCATAGAGCCGCCGCTCGACGAGATCATTGACCCGATTCACGAGGGGCGATTCGTGCTCGGGCCAGAGACGTGCGCGCTTGTCTTTCCGCTGGGCCTCGATGGCTTCAGTCCGGGACCGGTGCTGCGCCCACACCGATCCTGGGAAGAGGCACATCGCAATCAGCAGCGTGCAGCTTGGTTTCACTGGAGTCTTCGCGTGAGCGCCCGGGGATTCTATCGTCAGGGTCCGGCTCATAGGAAAATGAACGCCTGAACCGCCGGCGCAGGAGAACTTTGCGATTTCGAGCGCCGCAACTTTTTCATCTCGCACTGACCTAAAATGCCGCCCGTGAGCTTTGGTGCGGTGATTCTCTCGGGAATACTGTCGCTCGGCTCCGTTCGACAAATCGACCTGGACGACGGTCTTTCCGATACCCACTTGCGTTCCATCGTCCAGGACCGCGCGGGGTTTCTCTGGTTCGGAACCCTGAATGGTCTCAATCGCTACGACGGATACCAGATTCGGATCTTCGCTCACGATCCCGAAAACCCTCGTAGCATCGCTTCCAACTACGTTCTATCGCTCCACGTCGACGGCTCAGGGACCCTGTGGGTGGGGACCCTCGGCGGCGGCCTCCATCGCTACGATCCGTTGACGGAGGACTTCGACCGCTTTCAGCACGATGCGGCCGATCCCGAAAGCATCGGGAGCGACGAGGTATTCTCCATTTACGAGGAGGAAAGCGGCGCTCTCTGGATCGGCACCTCGAAGGGGCTCGCCCGAATGGATCCCTCCTCCGGTCGCTTCCATCACTTCCGGCACGACCCCGACGATCCCGGGAGTCTCGCCGATGACAACGTCTACTCTGTGATCCGGGACCGACAAGGATCTATGTGGGTCGGGACCGGTCGGGGTCTCGACCGGATGGTACAACGGGACGGGCAGGTGCGCTTCGCACACTACCGGCACGATCCGAATGACCCGCATAGTCTTTCTCACGACGTCGTCAACGCTTTGTATGAGGACGCGGAGGAAACGCTCTGGGTCGGGACCTGGGGGGGAGGCCTCGATAGGCTCGATCGCGAGCGGGTAAGATTCCTGCGCGACGCGGACCGCGGTGTCGCCGGCGGCTACATCTGGTCCATCTCTGCGGACCGCCAAGGTCGTCTGTGCGTCGGGACAATCGGCGGGCTCCTTTTCCGCGATCTCGGCGCCGACTCGTTCGAAGTCTACCGCCATGATTCCGAGGACCCCTCGAGCCTGAGCCACGACAACGTCGTAAGCATCTATCCCGATCGGGAGGGTCTGGTTTGGGTGGGGACCGCCGGGGGCGGGGTGGACGTGCTCGATCCCGGCCGGAAGTCTTTCTCCAACATCCCGCTCGGATCCTCCGGGCGAGCTGCCGGATCGTTTCCCGACGTGCGCGCGATCGAGGAAGACGAGAACGGCGTTTTGTGGGTCGGGACCTTCGGCGCCGGGCTCTACTCGATCGACGAGGAAGGAAAAATCACGAGGAATTATCGTCGGGAGCCGAAAAATTCGCGGAGCCTGACGCTCGACGTGGTCCTGTCGATCGAAGCTGGAGCGCGAGGAGATCTATGGGTCGGCACTCCCCGGGGGCTCAATCGGCTCGATCGCGTAACGGATAGCTTCCGGCGCTACGAACACGACCCGCGCGATGCGGCGGGCCTCGGCGACCCTGGGGTGTTATCGATTCTCGAAGATCGTGACAGGGGCGTGGTCTGGATCGGCACCTCGACGGGGCTCGAGCACCTGGACCTCCGAACCGATAGATTCACCCGGCACCCCGACACCGACCGGAAAGAAGACTCCCGTCTCGTTCATGCGATCCGGCGGGACGAAGCAGGCGATCTGTGGCTCGCGCGAAGTGACGGCATCGATCGCTTCGAACCGGAAAAGGGCCAGTTCCGCCACTATGCGCTCGGGACGGAAGGGAGCCGGAGTCAGACCGCTGTATGGTCGATCCATCCCGTCGACGCCGGCGGGCTCTGGCTCGCAACGTCGGACGGGCTCCTGTTCCTCGACTCGCAAACGGGCGCCACGACACTCTACAAGGAAAGTTTTCTGGAGCCCGTAGGAGCGGTGGGCGCGATTCTCGCGGACGACGACGGCCGTCTCTGGCTCGGCAGAGCGCGAGGACTGTCGCGCTTCGATCCTGAAACAAGGGAGTTCCGGCATTACACCGCGAGTGAGACGGGGAGGAGATTGTCCTTCAACGCGGGCGCTCTCGCGAGCCGCACGGGACGCTTCTACTTCGGGGCTGCGGATGGTCTCACGGCGTTCAGTCCCACGAGCATAAAGGACAGCACGTACGTCCCGCCGGTGGTGCTGACCGAGCTCGAGGTCGCCAATCGCCCGGTGCCCATTGCCGCAGGGTCGGTCCTGACCCGGTCGATTACCGAAACGGCCGAGCTGCGACTTCACGCTCGCGACCGGGTCGTCTCTTTCGGGTTTGCAGCGCTTAGTTACCGTGCCCCGGATCGAAACCGCTATCGTTACCGCCTCGAAGGATTCGACGAAGAGTGGACGGAAGTCGACAGCGGGCGGCGCCGCGTCACATATACGAATCTGCCGGCGGGAGATTACGTGTTTCGGGTGAAGGGCTCGAACAACGACGGTGCCTGGAACGACGAAGGCGCCGCGCTTCGGCTCGAAGTCCTTCCTGCCTGGTGGCAAACCTCATGGTTCCGGTGGGCGAGCGTGACCGTGGGAGCTCTCGCACTCTTCGCCGCGCACCGCTTTCGGATCGCGGTTCTGCGGGCGAGGGTGGAGCGCAATCGCAGCGTGCTCGAGTCTTTGAAGAGCCATATCGCACTTCTGGACCGCCGGGGGCGCATCACCGCCGTCAATGAAAGCTGGTCGGGCTCGCCCGGGCAGGATCATGAAGTGGGGACGGTGGGCGACCGCTACCTGGAGATGCTGCGCCGGGCAGCGGAGGAAGGCGACAAGCCGGCGGAGGAAGCGCTCCACGGGATCGAGTCGGTGCTCGAAGGAAAGCGGAAGCTGTTCGACATGGAATATCCGCGCCCGTCATCTTTCGGGACGGCCTGGTATGCGTTCTCCGTCGCGTCGTTTCGCGGGCGGGAGGGCGGAGCGGTGGTGTCGTACACCGACATCACGGCTCGCAAGCGAGCCGAGGAGGAGGCGCAAAAGCAGCGGGCAGAGCTGGCGCACGTCTCCCGGGTAGCGACCATGGGAGAGCTCACCGCTTCCATTGCGCACGAGATCAACCAGCCGCTCGCTTCCATCGTCACCTACGCGAACGCCGGCACGCGTTTCCTCGACGGGGGGCCTTCGGCGACGGAGGAAGTGCGGAGTGTTCTCAGCGCCATCGCCGAACAGGGAAAACGCGCGGGGGACATCGTTCGTCATCTTCGACAATTGATGAAGAAGGACTATATCGAGATTGCCCCTCTCGACGTGAACGTGCTGATCAGCGCTGTCTTGAGCGTGGTCCACGGCGACGCTCTGGCGAAGAGAGTCACCATCCAGCGCTCCTTCGCGATGGGGTTGCCGGCGATTCCGGGAGACTCGGTTCAGCTGCAGCAGGTGATCCTGAACCTGATGTTGAACGCCTTCGAGGCGATGGCGTCTAGCGATGGCGGTCCGCGCGAGATGATGGTCCGCACCTGGAGCGAGGATCGGGAGACGGTCCAGATCGCTGTCGTGGACACCGGCCCCCCGGTCTCGGAGGAAACCCTCCAGAAGATGTTCCAGCGCTTCTATACCAGCAAGCCCTCGGGCCTCGGAATCGGTCTCTCCATCAGCCAATCCATCGTCGATGCGCACGGAGGGAAACTCTGGGCGGAGCGAAACCGCGACCGAGGGCTCACCATGCGCGTCAGCCTCAGGGCGTCGAGCTTCGGCTGAGGGCGCGGTAGATCGCCCGGAGTAGTTCCTCGACGTCATAGGGTTTGTGCAAGAACGAGACGGCCCCCACTTCGAGGCAACGGCGGCGTGTCTCCTCGTCTCCGTCACCCGTGATGACCACGAACGGGAGATCGTGATCCGTTCCCGCAATTTTAAGCTGCAGGTCGAACCCATCCATGCCCGGCATGCGGATGTCCAGAACGAGGCAGGCCGGACGCTTCACCGGGGCTGCCAGAAACTCGGCCGCCGTCGCAAAGGTTCGTACGCCGAGTCGGACGGAGCGCAGGAGGACCTCGAGGGAGCCCCGGACGGCCGGCTCGTCGTCCACGACGTACACCATTGCCGTCTCTTCCGTTGCCATCGGCGTGCGTCGCCATTGCAGCACGAAACGGCGATGCGGTATATGGAACCTTGGTACTACGGGGTTGAATCGAGAGAGACGAACTCCACCCGGACCAGATCGGCGACGGTCAAAACCGGTGGAAATTGCAATCAGAGCAACAAGCAGCTTCCTCTTTTTTCGTTGGGCAGTCTTTCGTCGTGGAAATGCAGCACCTGTGGCAAGGTACATGCCTTCGCGACCCGAGCCAACCCCGGTGCGACAAATGCCACGGGGTTGTGTTTGAGAAGCGCTAAACCCGCGCCGCCAGGCCGATCAGCACCGCTGCGATCGCCAGGTGGGTATACAGCGCGGCGCGGATGCAGGCACGCATCTGCTCGAGCGTCGCGGCATCGCCCGTGTTCGGGTCGCCCATCTCGCGCCACAGTGCGCGCTCCTTCGGCAATGCGACGATGATCTCCACCGCCAGCACGGCCACGAGCGCGCCCAGCCATAGCCACGACGGAAGATCGTTCGCCGCCAAGGCACGTACCCCGAAAAAAACCAGGATGTAGATCGCGGCGAGCGGCAGGACCAGGTTCACGGGCAACGGTGCGGTCTGCAGGCCACGGTAATAGCTTCTGGCAGCGTCGATATCACGCGGCGCAAGCCCGGGCCGGATCTCGAAAACCAGATCGCAGATGATCATCCCGAAGAGGATCCCGAGCGAGAAGGTCGCGAACGTTTCGTTTTCAAACCAGCCGGACATGTTGGACAGAGTGGGTCATCGAGGCACGGCTTTACGTTGCAGCACTGCTTCGTCAAAAGAGGGCAGAGGCTTGATCAGCGGGGCAAGTAGCTTGGCGGCTTCCTCCGTCGTGAGCACATCCGCGGGGTCGAGCTTAATCAGCTCGGCCTCGGACGGTTCCGGCTCCCAAACCTCCTCGCCGGCGAGCCGGCCCCGGTCATCGTAAGGACAGATCAGGATTCCGTTTGTCTTGTAAAGGAACATATCGCTACTGTCAGCGTGGTGCTGACTCTTGCCGATCTCCCTTTGCAGCAACTTGCTGGAAGCAGCGCTTGGAAGATAGGACAGAAACTTCGCCTGCCTCTGTCCCTTTCCCAATACTTGCTGGTACGCAGTGGCGACGGATGCAACGAAATGGTCTGCCACTGCCACCTCCTCGGTTATGGGGAAGAAGATCTGGTTCGTTTCCGCCCACATGCGATAGAGGCCCTTCACCTGATCCTGCCCCCTCAACTCAAATTCGAGGCCGGTATAGTGGAAGCGGAAGACGGGATCCGCGATCATCATGTCCGGCGCGCAGATCTCCTCGCGGCGCCCGGCAACCTCCAGGTAGCGGTGACGGCCAAACGCTTGAAGCAGAAACCGATGCCTGGGATTCTCCGTAGTTTCGAGCAACTGGTCGACTGCCACATTCAGTTTGGTGATATCAAATTTAGGCATCGTCTTCCTCCTGCAGGACAGCACATCGAGTCCTGATTGATGTTGCCTTCGCAGCGAGTGCTTTCGAGCCCTCGCCGTGAGTGAGTATTCCTGCCGGTCCTACTTGACCCGCTCCACCGCCGGCGGCTTCCAGGTGCCGTCGAGGATCTCCTTCTTCGGCCAGTACAGCCGCATGACCAGGTTGAACTCGTCCTTCGGAGCCGGCAGCCAGTTCGACTCCTTGTCCTTGCCCGGCGACTCGTGCTGGACGTAGAGCGTCAGCGAGCCGTCGTCATCGAACTTGAGCTTGTCCCGGTCGCCGATGGCGTAGCGGTTGATCGGGTTATCGACGAAGGCCTGCTTCGAGTTGTACATGGTCACCGACCAGAACGCGCCGACCGGCGGGAGTTGCCCCTTGGCGAAGCGAATCACGTAGCGGTTCGCGCCGGTCAGTGGTTTGCCCTCGGCGTCCACTCGCGTGATCGGGTAGACGGCATCCTCGGGCAGGTTGGAGCCCAGCCCGACCAGGGCGATGATCGATCGGAACTGGTAGTCCGTCCCGTATCGCCCGATTCTTGTCGGTCAGCACCGACCAGTCGTTGACCGTCTTTCCCAGCGGCTTCTTGGCCTCGGCGGCGATCTTCTCCCGTCCGGCACGGCCCCCCGTTCGATCCCCTTGGCCACCGCCGGGTCGAGCTTCGCCGGGTCGAACGGCTTGCCCGGCGCGACCCCGATCGCCGCGAACCGCTTCATCGCGTCGGCATCGGCGGCGGCCGGCGGGTTGTCCTTCATCAGGGCGTTGAGCCGGGCGAAGAACGTCGCCGCGTCCATCTTCGCCACCTGCTCGGACCGGGGCGTCTTCGCATCGACGCCCTTCGCGACGGGCACGTCGCCGGGCGGCGTGTAGTCCTTGCCCCAGGCGCTCAGCGGGGTCAACTTGTACTGGTCCTGGATGGCGTGGACCGCCGGGTAATCGTCCTTGCCGTTGGTCTGCGTGCGACCGATGATCCAGACCGTGTTCGTCGGGGACTTGAGTTCCTTGACGCCCTCGGGCAGCGTGCCCGTCCAGTCCGGCCCGACGATGGCGAAGTCCCCCTTGCCGCCGCCGGTGGTCCGCGTCCCGGGGGCGGCGAACACGTTCGTCCAGGCGTCCATGATCTGCATCAGGTAGTAGCGCTTCCCCATCTCCGGGACGCTCAGGACGATCGGCTCCTTCGCCAGGTCGAGCCAGGCGAGGGAGTAGAGGGTGTCGGCGTTGGGGCTGACGACGTCGGTGAACGTGGCGTCGGGAAACGCCCGCACGTGGGCGAACTGGTTGATCGGCGCCTTGGTCCCTTCCGGCTTCGGGACCGCCGTCGAGACGGCCTTCGGTGACGTCCATCAGGACCAGCGGGTAGCCGAAGATGTAGGCGTCCTCGGCGACCTTGGCGGCCTCGTCTTCGGTGAGCTGTGCAGGTGCTTTGTCGTCGGCTGCTCGTGCGGTCAGTGCTCCGAGCAGGGTGCCAGCCGCGAGCAGAGCCGCGGCGGCGAGAGTCGTTTGCCTTCGCATAGTGGCCTCCGTCAGGTCGTCGCCGGCCAAAGAAGTCCAAGAGGTGGCCTTTTCGCCGCGCACTTGCTTTGCCGATCGTAACCGCGGATATGGCGCAAAGGCCTATCGAGCGACGGCTGTTCGTATGAATCGTCCGTACGTCCCATCGGAATGCTCCGGCATTCCAGCACTAACCCCCGACGCTGTATATAAGACCTAAGTTCTACGGGATTGAAACGAGGGCGGACTCCGCCATACGCACCAGATCGGCGACCGACTCCGCCTTCATCTTCGCCATGACGCGGCCGCGATGGATCTTGATGGTGTGCTCGGCCGCGCCGAGCTCAAAGGCAATCTGCTTGTTCAGGCGACCCTTCACCACGAGCCGCATGACTTCGCGCTCGCGTGGGGTGAGTTCGTGGAAACGCTCCTGGATGACGGTGCGCTCCGCACGCTCAGCCCGCGCTTTTTCGTCGCGGGCGAGCGCTTCGCGGACCGTTTTCAAGAGCGTGTCCTCGCTGAAAGGCTTCTCGAGAAAATCCAGCGCGCCCGCTTTCATGGCGCGCACGGACGCGGGAACGTCCCCGTCGCCCGTGATGAAGATGATGGGGATGTGGCGCCCTTCCTTATGAAGCCGCTCCTGGAGGTCGAGCCCGTTCGGCCCCGGGAGGTTGAGGTCGAGGATCAGGCAGGAAGGGACGTCCTCGGGATGCCGGCCCAGGAACGCGTCCGAGGAGGGAAAGGACTCGACCGGTATATGCACGGACCGGAGGAGTAAGGAGAGGGCGTCCCGGACCGCAGCGTCGTCGTCGACAACGTACACTTTTCGAGGAGCCGGAGGACGGGCGGTGGAATCCGGAGTTTTCCCCGGGATTTTCGCCATTTCCCGCACGACGGAGATTGTACTCAGTCTCCCGGAACAACACCAAGGTCGTATTGTCGCCGCACGTCACTCTCCATACTCTTCTTCCTGGAATTCCGTCCTCGAAGGGGGTGAAGTGGTTCGTGATGACGGCCTCGTCTTCGGCAAGTACGTTAATCGAAGATACACGGTGCCGATGGCATTCGCCTCCTCCGTGACGAGATTACGCCGGGCGTCGAAGTGACTCGCTTTCCCGATGCTTTCGCCCGAGGCGACGGCCGACCTCGTCTCGTCGTAGAACCAAGGTCGTATTGTCGGCCCTCGAATCCCCAAATATTCTTCGCCACATATGATGAGGTCAGCCCCGAACAGAAACCTGGAAGCCGATCGACCGAGGGAGACGCGGTCGACGATCCCAACAGCTAACCGTGGAGAAGACATATGAAACGCTGCACGCTCGCTCGAAACGCTGCCAGTTTGCTGCTCACTTTCGTCGTCGCCGCTCCCGCTCTCGCTCAGGACAAGCGCGTCGAGGTCAATCCGTTCTTCGGATACAGCTTCAGTGAGGGGTTCACCGTCAACTCCCACCCCGATTCTCGGACAGATCTATAACGAGGTGAACCCCAAGAGCGGGCTCGTTTACTTTGGATTCCAGGTCGGGGTCTTCGTGACCGAGAACGCTGAGGTCGGCTTCCTCTGGAACCGGCAGGAGAGCAAGCTCGAAGGCAAAGGCACGACCACGACCGAGTTCGCGGACATGCCCATCTACAACTATCACGGAGTCTTCACGTACAACTTCGGTGAATCCGACGCGCAGGCGCGCCCCTTCCTGTTCGGCGGGCTCGGCGCGACTCAGTACAAGCCGGAAGATGTGAACGGCGTGAACGTGAGCAGTGAGACAGTGTTCTCGACCACCTGGGGCGGCGGAGTCAAGGTATATCCGAGTCCGAGCGTGGGTGTCACGGCCATGGCACGCTGGACGCCAACCTACATCAAGAGCGATCCCGCAGGGTACTGGTGCGGCTTCTACGGATGCTACCTGGTGGCCAACACCCAGTACTCGAACCAGTTCGAGTTATCGGGGGGTGTGAGTTTCCGGTTCTAGGTGATCGTGAGAACGGCGTTAACGAGTGCCATGGCTCTTCTATTCGCGGTTCTAATTCGCGCGGTGAGCCGCGGACAGCAGCCGGTTGCCGACTTCGGGTGTCTACGACATGGACTACACTAGCGCAGACGAGCTCAAGCGATTGGACGCGACTCTCGCCGGCTTCGCTTTTGGAGCCACGTTGCAGTTCTGAAAAGGCCGACCTCATGAATGCTTTCGCGGCATTCGCCTTGGCCATGCTGGCCTTCAGCGCTTCCACGCAGGAGGCGTCTGCCCGAGCGCAGCGCGAGGCCGAGCCGAGTCGCGGAGCGAGTAGCAGCGCGGGTGGGGTCCCCGCCCCATCAAGACAAGAGCCGCCGCCTCCGCCCGTCGAGCCCGAGCTCGCGCCGGGCTCGCGTCTCATCGATCCCCGGGCGGAGGAGCTGGTGCGGAAGATGAGCGAGCTACTCGCAAGCAGCCAATCCTTCGCCCTCGAAGCAGAGGAGCTGTACGACGAGGTCCCGGATCATCTCCCGCGTACTCAGCTCGAAAATCGCCGCTACGTGGCCTTGAAGCGACCGGACCGAATGGCGGGCGACGCCACCGGCGACGCGATCAATCGAAGCTTCTGGTACGACGGGAAGTCGCTCTCGGTCCTCGACAAGGAGCAGAACGCCTACGCGACCGTGGAAGTGCCGCCGACGATCGACGGCGCCATGGACGCCGTCTTCGAGCGTACCGGGATCGTGATTCCGCTCGCGGATTTCCTCTATGAGGACGTCTACGCTCGGCTCATGGAGAGCGTGCAGCGGGGGGTCTACCTGGGTATTCATCACGTGGGAGCGTTCGCCTGCCATCACCTCGCTTTCGAGCAGGAGTCGATCGACTGGCAGCTCTGGATCGATGCGGGAGATCTGCCGCTTCCGCGGAAGCTCGTGATCGCTTACAAGACCGAAGACGAGGTGCCGCAGTATGCGGTCACCATCGGGAAGTGGAACTTGAAAGCGGACTTGCCGGAGGAGCTCTTCCGTTTCGAGCCACCCGAGGGTGCTTCGCGGATGGAGCTCCCCGAGCCGCCGAAGCCTCCGGAAGAGGAGAGGAAGCGATGAAGAAGGTCATTTCGATCGTCGCCGTTTTCCTGATGGTCGTGACGCCGATTGGGCCTCTCTGCGCTCAGCAGAGGTCGCGGGGGTCGGTCTCCGGCGCCTCGCGCGAAAGCTGGAGTCGATCGGGCGCGTCGGGTTCTCGAACCGCGAGCGCGACGGAGAGCGGCGCGACCGCGAGCCGGCAAGCGCAGACCCAGAGCGGGGCCTCTCGCGACGTCAACCGAACCGTCGATACGGAAGACCGGAACGTCGAACGCTCCTCGACCGTCACCAGTGCCCAGGGCGAGACGGCGAGCCGCGAGCGCACCACCCAGGCCCAATCCGGCTATGCGACCGTCGAAGGGAGCGCGAAGACGAGCACCGGGCGCGCGGCCGAGGGACAAGGGGCGATGGGTCGAAACGTCTACGGGCAGCCGGCGGTCGCGGGTAGCGTCAACACGAAATACTCGGGCTCGTACGCCGGCGCCGCAGCGCGCAATCCTTATGGAGGGTGGACCTCGGCCACCGTGGGCCCGTACGGGGGGAAAGTCACGACGACTCTGCCCTCGGGTTACCGGGTCTCGAGCTACCACGGACGGCCCTATTACTCCTACGGAGGCGCCTATTACCGGCCATACACCTACGGCGGCGTTCACTACTACTACCCGGTGCCCCCACCTTATTACAGCTACTACTACCAGCCTCCTGTCGGCGCGATGATCGTCATGGTCGCCGGCGTGGCCTACCTGATGTCCCAGGACGGAAGCTACTCGAAGAAGACGACGGACAGCGAAGGGAAGGCCGCATACCAAAGTGTCCCCGCCCCGCAAGGGGCGCAGATCAAGACTCTCCCCGCTTCGAGGGCGCTCGTCACCGTCTCCGGCACGACGTTCTATCTCTACTCCAACACGTTCTACCGCCGCGTCGTTCAGGGCACGCAAGAGCAGTTCGTCGTCGTCTCCCCGCCCGCTGGCGTCGTCTTCCTCCAGGCGCTCCCCCCGGACTTCGAAGTGGTGCAGCTCAACACCATGTATTTCGCCGCCGCGGGCCGTTACTACGTGCCCTATCTTTCAGCCGACGGGAGCGAGCTCTACGTTATGGTGGACACCCCACCGCAACCCCAAGCCGCGGCGCCCATGCCACCCGCGGCGCCCCAGCCCGCGGCGACGCCTGTCGCCGCGCCCGCGCCCGCCCCCGCAATCCGGAGCGTCTCCGAGACGCTCACCGTTCCGGCGGGAACGTTCGTTCTCGTCCGGCTCCAGGCGGATCTCAGCTCGGCGACCGCGAAACAGGGTGACCGCTTCCAGGCTTTTCTCGACCAGGACATCGCGGCGAACGGACGCTTGATCGTCGGCAAAGGGGCCAAAGCGTACGGCGTCGTCACCGCCGTCGATGACGGGAGCAAGATGAAGGGCAAGGCGTCGATCCAGGTCGAGCTCACCGACCTCCAGGTGGGAGACCAGGTAGTCTCGATCAAGACCCAGCCACTTCAAGCGCAGGGTGAGGCCAGCAGCGGAGGTAAGAAGCTCGCGGGCGGCGCTCTACTCGGCGCGGCCATCGGCGCGATCGCGGACGGCGGCCAGGGAGCGGCCATCGGCGCCGGGGTGGGTGCGGGCGCGGGAGGCGCCGCAGCCGCCGCGGGAAAAGTGGACCCCGCCGTCATCTCCGCCCAGAAGCTCAATGCATTCACCGTGGCCGTACCGTTCCAGGTCCACGTGATGACGAACGTCGCGGTTCGATAAAAAAGGAGAGAATCGATGAAACAAATCGGAATGTGCATCCTCGTGCTCGCGTTCGCCGGCTCGACGCTGGCGCTGCAAAACCCGGAGATTCAGCAGAAAGCCGCGGCGGCGAAGGAGGCGGCGGCGCGAAACCAGCAAGCGCTCCGCTCGTACTCCTGGATCGCGGTGACCGAGCTCAGCCTCAAGGGCGAGGTCAAGAACACCAAGATCGAGTCCTGTAAGTACGGACCGGACGGGAAGGTACAGAAGACCGAGCTCAGTGAACCGCCAGCACCGCCGGAGAAGAAGCGCGGCTTGAAGGGAAAGGTGATCGCGAAGAAGACGGGCGAGATGAAAGCGGAGCTCGAGAGCGCCGCGGCCCTCGTGCAAAGCTACATCCCACCTTCGCCCGGAGAAGATCCAGGCGGTCATCGCCGCCGGGAAGCTCACGATCTCTCCGGGAGCCGCTAGTGCGGCCATTCGATTCGCGGACTACGTGAAGGCCGGCGACTCGCTGACGCTCACTCTGGACTCAGCGTCGAAGTCGATACAGAAGATAACGGTCGACAGCTACCTCGAGAAACCCGAGGACAAGGTCACGCTCGATGTGAGCTTTCAGTCACTGCCGGACGGTACCAACCACCCGGCAACGACGGTCCTGAAAATTCCAGGAAGCAAGGTCGACGTCACGATTGAGAACAGCAACTACCAGAAGATTGCT
Source organism: uncultured Acidobacteriota bacterium (assembly GCA_963820855.1). Classification (GTDB taxonomy): domain Bacteria; phylum Acidobacteriota; class Vicinamibacteria; order Marinacidobacterales; family SMYC01; genus DAISKN01. The sequence goes on along the minus strand of CAWGBY010000016.1, from coordinate 37,852 downwards.
CCATAGGAACCGACATCACCGATCTGGTATACGCCGAACTGATTGAAGCGCGCGTTCGTCCTCTCACTCGGGGTCTTCTCCCTTCTCGGAGGCGTAGCGCGAGCTCAATCAGCTTCCGGCCAGATCTGGGGGAATGTCATTCTCGACTTTCCCCACGGAGAGCGACTCCTTTACGAGGTCGACTTCGAGCCCAAGGCGCAATTCTCCGGAGACGACACCTGGCGCGGCATCGATGTCGCTCCGTCGATTGAGTTCTCGCCGAACCGCTGGTTCGAGCTGGTCTCTGAAGTGAATCTCGCGAGGACGAGACAATCGGACCGGGTGACGAGCTGGGAGGTCACTCCTCGAATCGGCTTCCGGGTCCACTTCCTCAACAACCTTCGAACGATGCTTCCCAGCAGGCGACGCCTGGGGAGAGTGGGGATCGCGAACTATTCCAGGGTCGAGTGGCGCAACCTGTGGTATTCGGATGACACGGATCCGAGCCACCAGACCCGCTTCCGGAACCGCGTCGAGCTCAAGGCCGGCCTCAATCACGCCGACATGAGCCTCGACAAGACGCTGTTCTTGATCGCCGACTACGAGATCTTCGTCCCGCTTTCCGACGATGTGCCGGAGCGCTTCGCCACGAAAGCGCGCCTGCGAACGGGTCTCGGGTACCGTCGCGACAAGAAGTGGCGGTTCGAGGTCCTCTACATTCGCGATGGAACGCGCGCGACGGAAGAGGGGAGCTTCGAGACTTCGGCCAACATCGTGGATTTCCGGATGAAGCTATTCTTCTAGAATGAAACGTGTGCGGCTGGGTTGGCCACTGGTCGCAGCTGGTTATTGGCGAGAGAAAGTCGGAGGCGTCGCTGTGAACCCTACTCTAGTCGGCATGGTCGTATTCGTATGCACTTTCGTTGGCGCGCTCGTTGGGATGCAACTTCAGAACGTCGTGCCAGAACATCACCTTGGCTCTGATTCGAGAGAGACGGTGAAAGGGGGAATCGGGCTCATCGCCACGATGACTGCCCTCGTTCTTGGCCTTGTCACTGCCTCCGCCAAGACCTCCTTCGATGCCGTGGATACAGAGCTGAAACAGACCGCCACAGAAATCCTCACACTCGACCGCTTGCTAGCACGCTATGGGTCCGAGACCAGCGACATTCGCGATGGCTTGCGGCACGCGCTTGGGGTCCGGATCGAGATGATCTGGCCGCAAGGGTCATCCAGATCGGCCAATTTGGATTCGATACGATCAGGAACGGCCCCGGGCGTTGAGGGACTCGCTGACGCAATCGGGGACCTCGAGCCGCGCGACGATTCTCAGAGGGCGCTTCAATCCCGTGCGCTGGAGCTCGCCGAAGCGCTGTTGCAAACCAGGTGGATCGCGCTAGCGGGTACCGAAGCGTCGGTCCCTATGCCGTTTCTCGTGATCCTCACGTTCTGGCTCACCATCACATTCGCGAGCTTTGGCATGTTCGCTCCCCGAAACACTACGGTCATTGCGGTCCTCCTCGTCTATGCACTCTCTGTCGGTAGCGCCGTATTTCTCCTTTTGGAGATGGATGGGCCGTTCGACGGCTTGCTCAGAGTCTCAGCGGAACCCTTGCGAAATGCATATGAGCATCTCAATCAGTAGCAGCGTTGTCGCTCGGGTCAGTCGGAATCGCGGGTGAGGCGAAACCGCGTGGGCCGTGCGCCGAGCAAGAACGCGGTCCCCACCAGGAGCCGCTCGATCGGGTCGAGCTCGGACTCGGCGCGAATCGCGGCTTCGGCCCGAGCCGGATAGTCGGTGATCAGTCCGTCGACACCCCGCAGGATTTGATGCGCCATCGCGAGCTCGTCATTGACCGTCCAGACGTACACCTCCCGATTCCGGGCATGGGCCTGGCGAATCAGCGATGGCGTCGCGAGCGGAACGCTCACGGCGAGAAAGTCGACGTCGACCGAGCCAGCCGCCTAGGCTTAGGCCTGGGCAACGAGTATCACCCTGATATGCTGACCACCCCCACGCGTCCGGAATTGCGGGGAATCGAGGAGAGAACGATGATGCTTCGTCGCCGCTCAACGATCTGGTTCACGCCAGCATTGGCCTCGTTCATGGCTCTTGTCGGGTGCGTCACCGACAATCAGGTAGAGGTCGTTAATCAGGTAGTGGTCGTTACTGGCGTGCACGTAGGCGGAAAGGAGCTTCAGCCTCGCGCGCCGTCTCCCGAGAAGAAGGGCGCAGACGATCGGACCGGTCCCTACGACGTCGTCGAAGGCTGGTGGAAGCAGGCGCCGAACCACGACGACAAGTGGTCGTGGGGCCAGGTTGCCGGAGTCGCGGTCGACAATCCCAACCGCATCATCGTCGTGACCCGAGGGGACTGGCCCAAAGACCGCTCTCAGCCCCGCGGCGACAAACTTCGCCGCACGAACTTCATCGTCGTCGCGGATGGGAACGGGAACATCGTCGAGCAGTGGACCCAGTGGGATTCGATCCTGACCCTTCCCCATCAGGCCTACATCAGTCCCTACGACCCGGAGCGCCACGTCTGGGTCATCGACAGCGGAGGCGGCGAAGGCCACATGAAGGTCCTGAAGTTCTCGAACGACGGGAAGAAGCTCGTGATGCAGCTCGGAGAGAAGGACCACCCCAAGACCCGCGAAGAGGCGCGCGCGAACCCGAAGCCCGAGCCCTACACGTACGGCTGGCCCTCGAAGCTCGCCTTCCTCCCCGACGGCGGCTTCCTCCTTGCCGACGGCTATTGGAACTCCCGCATCGTGAAATACGACAAGAAAGGGAAGCACGTATCGGAGTTCGGCGCTCTCGGCGACGGCCCGGGCGAGTTCGATCTCCTCCACGGTCTCGCCATCGACGAAGATCGAATCTACGTGGGCGATCGACAGAACAGCCGCATCCAGGTTTTCTCGCATGACGGCAAGTTCCTCGAGGAGTGGCCGGACATTTTCGACCCGGTAGAAATCTGGATCGACGAGCGGCACGCGGTGTGGGTGCTGGACGCGAGTTTGAACCGGGTCTCGAAGTACAACCGGGACGGCGTCCTCTTGTACCACTGGGGCGCCTACGCCCAGGCCGGCACCATGGGGCGCGACATCTGGTCGGGCGGGCTCTCGCTTCCTCACCAGCTCGACGTGGACGAGAACGGAACTCTCTACGTCGCGTCGTACAGCGGCGGCTGGGTCGACAAGTTCACGCCGAAGGAAGGCGCCGACCCGGAGAAGCTGGTCGGCAAGAGACTCTTGCTCACTCGCCCGGTAGTCTCAAAGCCAACTCTCGCTAGGCCCGAGCAAGGCGCCGAACGTGCGCTCGCGCGGGCAGGAGGTGTTCTCGTGGTGGACGTAGCAGCGCGGCGGCGTTTTCTGGCGGCTTTTGCGGGCTCGAGTCTCCTGCCTGGAGTTCTCTGGGCCCGGCTCCAGGAATCCGGTGAATCGGAAGTCAGCGAACGGATGCTCGCCGACGCGGCGAGGGTCGCCGGACTCGATTTCACGCAGGAGGAACGGCGCGAGATGATCGCGACCGTGAACAAGAGCCTCGCCAACTACGAGAAGACGCGAGCGGTCGATCTTCCCTTCACCGTCGTGCCTCCGCTCTACTTCAACCCCGTCGTTCCGAGGCGATAGCCGTTCGAGCGACTCGAAAAGCGGTCAGTCGGAATCGCGGGTGAGGCGAAACCGCGTGGGCCGTGCGCCGAGCAAGAACGCGGTCCCCACCAGGAGCCGCTCGATCGGGTCGAGCTCGGACTCGGCGCGAATCGCGGCTTCGGCCCGAGCCGGATAGTCGGTGATCAGTCCGTCGACACCCCGCAGGATTTGATGCGCCATCGCGAGCTCGTCATTGACCGTCCAAACGTACACCTCCCGATTCCGGGCATGGGCCTGGCGAATCAGAGAAGGGGTCGCGAGCGGAACGCTCACGGCGAGAAAGTCGACGTCGACCGAAGCCAGCCGTCCGACGGCTGTGGCCGCCACGAGCCCCCGCGGAAAATCAGGCCGCAGTGCTTTCATTTTCTCGACAGCCCGCCGCTCCAGGGACATCACCGCAATTTCGCGCTCCATCCCCGACCGCTCGACGATTTCGGCGACGCGCTCTTCGAGCCGTTGCCCGCGGCCGTAGGACTTGAGCTCGATGAGGACCTTCGCGCGACCTCTGGCTCGAAGTAACACTTCTTCCAGTGTCGGTACGTTCTCTCCTCGAAACTCCGGGCCGAACCAGCTTCCCACGTCGAGCTTCCGTATTTCGGCGAAGCTCCCCTCCCAGATTTTCAAGGGCGAGCCCGCGAGTTTCTTGAAATCGCTGTCATGGAGAACCACGACCTCCCCGTCCGCCGTCTCCTGCACATCGATCTCGATCCAGTCAGCGCCGGCCGCAATGGCGCGCTCTACGGCGGATAGGGTGTTCTCCGGCGCGAGGGCGGCGGCGCCGCGATGACCGATGACCGCGACAGGACGAGCGTCGCGGGCGCCCGCGAGCGACAGCCATCCGACGATCGCGGACAGGACCGCCGCGGCGATCGTGCCGATAAGGACTCGTTTGCCCCGCAGGCGAGACGCGCGGGGTTCGACGTCGTCGACGAGGAGAATTCCAGAGCGAGAGCCGGAACCGGAGCTTCTCGTAAGAGGCGATGACCAGTGCTGCGAACACGATGGACACGAACGCGGTGAGGAGCGCGCTCTCGATGACCCAGAGAACCAGGATCGCGCCCAGGGAAGGCACCAGGAGACTCAGAGAGCCTTGAACCCGCGGGAGGAGGGCGGTTGCGAGCTCGCCCGTCGCCGAGACACCCAGAATCGAGAGCGCCGCCACCCCTAGGATCCATCCGAGAAAAACGAGCGCGACAACACCTCGATGACCACGGGATCGCTCTTCACTGATGCCGAGGGCTGTCGAGGGCTCAACGTTCTCGAATAGGAGCAAAGGAAGCGTATAGACCCAACTGGACGCCTTCCAGGCCAGAAGAGCGAACATGACGACAAATAGGGTTCCAATGATGGCGGCAGCGATCCAGAGCTCCGAAGGCCGGTCTTTCAAGTAGTAGTTGATATCGAACTCGGTCAGGAGAAAGAAGTAGACGAGACCGGCGACGGCGAGAAATGGAGCGCATACCGCGAGAATGCGGATCGCGAGGCGTGTCGTGACCGCCAGAATCTTGACCACTCTGGCCCCACTCCAGCCAAGAGCCGAAAGTGCCGCGACCGGCGTACCGCGGGCGGCGCCGAGGGCGATTCCGAGGAGACACGCTTGGCCGAGCGCGAGAACGGCGACTCGTGCGGAAATGCCAACGACCAGAGTCAAGACTCCGGCGGGGCGCAAGGCGAACGCGAGGATCTCTTGATCGGAGATCACCGGGCTTCCCGAAAGCGACACGAGAGCCCGGATCCCGAAGGTTACCAAGGGGGTGAGAAGCGCGAGCTCCGCGATCTGAAATAGGAAACTGGTCAGGAGCATTGCGCGCCAGCTCCGACGAAGCTCCTGAACCGCGGTCGCCGTGACGACTCGGATTGCGTGGAACGTCAGAGCCACGTCGCGCCTCTGGGCGATACTCCGAAGACTTCCCCGTCGGGAGTCTCGAAATCGAGGTCCAGTACCCGGAACGTCCGGATAACCGTCAGAAATGAAAGGTCACTCCGCCTCCGAAGCCGGCGAGGGTGAGATTGAGCGTCCCGAGATCGTCGTCACTCTCGTAGTCGAAGCTCCAGGTCCGGTAGCCGAAGTCGAGAGAGAGGAACCTTGCCAACCGAAGCCCCCCGACGGCGCCAATGAACCAGCTGAAATCGGAGCCGGCACCGAAGCCCCCCACGTCACCTCGGAGCTGGACCCAGAACTTCTCGGAAAGGTATCGGCGAAACCGGGCACCCACGATCGGATCGGTGAAGCCGCCCTCCGCTTCGGGGAACGTTGCCCTGTCCGATAGCACGCGAGCCGTCGTGGAAACCGAGCGGACCCCGGCGAGCACGTCGAGCGAGGGCGCGACCTGGTAGCCGACGTCCCCTTCGACGAGGGTCATGCTCATGTCGAGCCGCGGGTTCCCGGAGAGGTCCGGGACGTTCGGATTGGCAGGTTCCACGTCTTCCGTCAAATCCACGAAGAACAGGTCGCCGGAAAAAGACCAGCGGCTCTTCCTCGCTTCGAAGTTCGTCAAGAAGGCGAAGTCGAGCGAATCGAGGAGGTCCTTCGCGCTCACGGCGAAATCCACTTGCTGGCCGGCGAATCCGACCGTGCCATCCATTCCCGCACCCCAGAGCGCTGGGGTCAGGGCGAACTCCCAATCGTCCGAGGGTGCGTTGCCTCCGGCCTGCGCGTGCGCGAGTGCGGGGACCAACACCAGCAGCCAAAGGGCGAACCCGAGCAGTTTGATCACGATCTCCTCCTACCTGGCAGAAGTTAAGCAGTTGAAGCGGAAGGAACGCCTTTCTCACGCGACGAACCGAAGGCTCGGTCCGTTGGCGGTTCGAGCATTCACTTGACGGTGATCATCAACGCGGCGGTATACGTGATATCGACCGTGTCACCCACCTTCACGCCTTCGAGGTTCTTCTTATCCGCGATCTTGAAGCTCATTGTCCTGCCTTCCTCCGTCTTCACGGTCACCGAGGGCACCTTGGCATCGATCTCCATGATGGTTACCGTGGCGGACATCTGCTCGGCCAGTGTTCCCCCCGGCTTCGGACCGGTTCCGCGAACGAGGGAAGGACCGCTATCCGGAGGGGGCGCAGGGTCCCCGTGCTTTCGAACCTGGGAGACGACTGATTCGTAGTAGCGGAAGGTGACTTTGTCGCCTACCTTCAGCTCGTCGAACCGCTTCACCTCGGGACCGCAGTAGACTTCCTCGAGCTCCCCATCCTCGTCCTCGAGCGTGACGATCCGGTCGTCTTTGTCGATCGCCACGATCTCGGCGGTGGTTTCGATGATGTCACCTTGCGTGACGGGCTTTTGCGCGAGGGCAGCGGTGGGGAGGATGGCGAAGAACAACCAATGAAACATTCGAGCTCCTTTCATGACCTTACTTGGGGGTGTACCAGACGGGTGAGGTATAGGCGCGGTCCTGGATGGAAGTAGGGGCGCCGGCGGGCGGCTTCGTACCGAAGAATTTCGCGTCGTACGTCGTCCAGCGCGGCGTCGGAATCTCGATCACCCGTACGTAGTAGAAGGCGTGCTCCTGCGGGTTGAAGCTCGGGTCCTTCCAGAAGCCGAAGAGCATCGGCGCACCGATGGTGTTCTCGTACCTGGCCTCGGCGACATTCACGGTATTGCCGACCGGCGTCTTGCATCGGCCATCCGTTTCGATCTTCCGGTCGCCGGAAACGGCTACGTCCCACACCTGCTCGTTCGTCTTGCCGCTGGCATCGAGCCAGCCTTTGATGACCTGAACGCGATCGAGGTTCGCGCCGTCGGGATCCCTCAGCGCGCGAATCAGGAGCGTCGGGGACTTTCCTGCAGGCGCGGCGGTGAGGTCGCCGCCCATCGGGACTCCTTTCTGGTACCCGTACCGGGCGAAGTCATGGCGCTGCACGTCGTCGGGTGTGAAATCGAACCCGGCGAAGATGCGTACCAGGAGCCGCGTCCCGGACGTCGCGTACACCTCCTTGCGCGCCATCCCATCCCACAGCGCTTCCCGAGTGTTGTCGGTCGCCCACACCGCGGCGAGGCCGGAGGCACTCGTCATCCACGCGTATTGACGGAGCGACGTATCCTCTGTCAGACGGCCCGTGATGATCTCGTCGAAGCGATCCGGTCTCGCGGAAGGCTCCAAGGGCGTGACCTTTCCGAAGAAGTTGTCTTCCGTTGAGGTCGACAGCCCTGTGTGGGAGTCGGTCGAGCCGACGACGCCGAACTTGAAAGGATTGACTCCCGAGTTTCGCCTCGTAGCTCAGACCGCGCTTGAAGGCTTCGCGCGCGTACTCGCGCGGGAGCATGGCGGGAGTATGGACCTCGGGGCCGAAGCTCCCCTTGTCCCAGGTCTCGAAATTCGCGAACTCGTCGTTCGGGGAGAGCACCGGGTGCGTCTCGCCGTCGCCTTTCATCTGGGTGACTTCGTAGAGCGGCTCCCAGCGCATCCGGCGCTCTGCGTAGTCGCGGTCGAGCGCCTTCCTGGTCGCGAGCGTCACGTCGTCGAACATCAGGCCGTTCGAGAGGTTGCCGTTGTGCGGAATGGCGAGCACGCGGGCACCCGTCCTCCTCTCCACTTCGCTCATCCACTCCCACAGGTCCTCGGGGTCCTCGCTGTCGTACTGCGAGAACGGAATCACCTGATCCGCCTTGTCCTTCCCGTCCCGGAAGATCACGTTGCGGTGCAGGTTGTTGCCGTTCGGAGCCAGAGGACCACTCGAAGCCGATGAAGGCGGTGAAATTGCCCGGTTCGTTGTATTTTTCGGCGGCGGCAGTCTCCCGTGCCCAGATCGACTGCAGGATGGCGTCGTTTCCCTTCAGGGGGTCCTGCCTGGCGATCATCTTCTCACCCCACAGGTTGTAGGCGAGCCCGCCTTTCCCGCTCTTGACCATGTCGTGCACGGTGCGTCCGAACTCTGTCTTCAGGAGATCCGGATTCGACTCGGCGATCATCGGCGCGAGGCCGAGATTCTCCGCATGATCGGCAACGACCAGGAAATCGAGCGGCCGAAGGAGGCGCGCCCGGACGCCGGTGCTGGACGTGACCTCCTCGCCGCGGGCGAACCGATAGGCCTCCTCCGGCCCGAGCCGGCAGCCCATCATTCCCGCATCCGTCGAGTAGGACGTGTGGAGGTGCGTGTCCCCGAAATACACCCGATCGGGGTAGCCACGGTCGAGATAGGGCGAGTATTCCGGCTTGCCGAGCTGGACGTGCTTGGGATCGACCTGGGCCTCCTGAGCGAGCACCATCGACTGGAGGCTCGACGCGCAGAGCACGAGAGCAGGTCCGAGCGCCCATTTCATTCGCCGAGCGGGGTTCTCCTTGCGCGTGACCTTCATCGCGTTTGCTCCTCCTAGGGGTTCCATCACAGGCCTTCTCCCAAGTTGGCGATGAATTGGATGGCCGTGATGCTCGGCAGAAATACGTACGCAGTGGCTTTGGTCGTCACGAAGCTCGAGAGACCTCTGACCTCGATCGGCGGGCCCCCATTTGCCTGATGTATCACGAAAATGCTATCCGCAGGGTTCTGGGTCCCAATCAGTGGATCTTTCGACTTCGGGTGAAGCCTGACGCCCCCGGCGAACTCGCTGTCATTCACCCACTGTCGCAGCACGAACTCATATTGGTTTTCGATGTGCGTGTTGATGAAATAAAAGAGAATCCCGCGCTCGATGCCATCGTACGGTTTGCTTGGATCATAGGTCGGCCCGTAAGGCAGACCGCGGCGAATCAGCCGGTGGGAATTGTTGCTGCCGCCGGGCACCCCCTGGCCCGCGATTGGCTGACCTCGTGGATTGACGCGGCGTATGTGTGCGCCGACGGGACAGCGGATCCCCTTCGGATCTCCCGAACCATCAGCGTTTACGTACTCGAAATCGTTCAACTGTTCGGGCGAAATCCCTCCCGCAGGGCTATCCGTGTCCGGTGACAAGGCGAGAGGAACGCCGTTGCGCCATCGCCCGCACATCTTTGCGGCGAGCAGTTCCGGATCGATCTTGTCTTTGTTCGACTGCAGAAACTCTTCAAAGCCGACGACGTCGGTCTCGACCTTTTTGAAAACGGCAAAGCTACCGTTCAGGCCAAGTTGCCGCGGCTCCGGTACCATCGTAGTTCTCAGCGTCTTCCCGCAAGACGAAGAGCCATGGCTCGCAGGGCTGCTGGTGATCCGGGTGATAGTTTTCCGGGCCGCCGCGAATGGTGGGCGTACTGATGCCGTCGGTATATCCGAAGTGAATTTTGGCCGTAGGCACGGGTTGGCCGTTTTGCATCTCCATTAACGCCATCCCGTCTTGGCGCCAGATTTCTCGAAAGGCGCTTCCTTCGGCATACCAGGCGCACAACCTGTCGCTGTAGCTCTTCATCGCGTCCGGGGTGATGGCGTGCAGCGTGACCAGCACGTGATCCTGCCCTTTTCCAAAACCGCGAATCCAGTTCTGGGGCGAACTGGCTCCGGTATCTCCGACCAGCTCCGCTCGTTGCGTGGCTCCTTCGATGAACGCACCAAACGACTTGAAAGATAGCGTTGGGACGCGTTCCTTGACCTCCAGCGCCACCAGTCCGGGCCAGGTGATGCCGATGTTGAGGCAATAGTCGGGCTTGCGACGCGGGGCATCCGCGGGATTGTCTTGCGGTCCGGGCGCGAACCCGACGTGCCAGTCCTCGGCAGTGGTGATTTGCGGGGCGTCGGATTCGTCGCCGCTTACGAGCCGTCCGAGTTGCCTGCGCGCTTCTGCCGGAGCTCCTACCGTCAGCAAGAAATGCCGTACCATCGGCATTCTGTAACCGCGGAGAATGAACCCCTGAATGTCTGCGAGGTCGAGCGCCGACTCTTCCTGCGCCCCGCGTTCATGCCGCCCTCGATCAAGCAGTCGGCGAAGAAGCCCCGGGCGTTCCTTCGCCGGTCCTGCTTGCGTCGTGTTCTCCTTTGCCAACGCGTGCCTCAGGACAGATCCCGGTTCGTGACCATGGGACACGCCAACTAATCAGTTGCCGACTGTGACTTGCGATCGGCCAGCAGGGCTCGAATGTCTTGAACCGAGAGGCCTGGATAGGCGCTGTAAAACCCGATGGGCGGATAGTTGTTTTCCAATGCCCACTGATAGAACGCCTGGGCGTTCTTTGCCACTGGGGTTGGCGGCGCGCCGGTGACATGTGGAAAGAGAGCGTCGAAAAGGAATGAGGTCTTGTCGGCAAAGTCCTGGATGTACTTGCTCGAAATCACCATCGAAGATGGTGAAGAAGCCTAAGTGGTTGTTCTCAAAGGGCACCCAGTGGGAGAAATGCAGCGTTCCGATCGCATCCGACGCTTTGTGACCCTTCTCTCCCAGCAGGACCTTCCCGACCAGCTTCAAGGCAAAGGCTTGCAGACGTGAGTTGATGGACATGTATGTCAGCAAGGGGGCTTGCGAGGTAGTACCCGTAAAGCCCGCTGCACGCGCCCACGCCTTGATGTCCTGAACCGAAGCGTCCTCGTAAGCGAAATACGTATCGAGAGGCTCGCGGACATGATACTTGAGCCATTTGACGACCCTCTGAGGGTTACTGGCCACGTCCGTGGCTGGAGGGTCGTCCACATGTTTGAAGATAGTGTCGAGCACCCGGCCGGCACTCTCCACGAGCCGCCCAATATGCTCGTCGACCTCGCCGTCGATGTCCGAAAGGAAGAGAAGTTTCTCGTCTCCCTTGATCATGAAACGGGAGTAATGGACTGTACCGAGGTGATCCTGCGCTTTCGCGAGATCGGGCATCAACGGGGGCAGCTCTTCGTTTAACGCCTTGACGCTAGCCGGCGCCTTGATCGGGAAGTCAATCGTGAGATGACTTTGGCTCATACTGCTTCCTCCTTCGGGGAAGAGATTATTGAGACGAAAGTGCTTCGGCAATACGACTTTGGTGCTACACCGGGTCGAATTCACGTCGTGCGGGAAACGGCAAAAGCTCTGGGAAAACTGCGGATCCGGCATCCGTGCCCCTTTCCGCGCAAGGGCACGACGCGTTGGTCGATTTTCATTCCAGCTTCGGAATGGCGTTCTAGTCGAGCGCACGACCATGGCCTCGTCACCGTAATTTCGGTGTAGCATGTCCGAGCTTCGGACGAACTTCGCAAGGGGGTGAACTCATGATCCGGACGTCGGATGTCCAAGCTTCCCGCTCCTCGATGGGCCGCCGCGGTTTTCTCCGGGCTGCCCTTGGCTCCTGCGTGCTTGCACCTATCGCGGCCGCGTCCACGCAGCTCCATACCGGACCTGGAGCTCTGACCAAAGAAGAACGCGATCGCTTGACCCCCGACCAGGTCATCGCAGCGCTGAAAAAGGGGAACGAGCGCTTTCGAGCTGGGAACGACGACGCCTCAAGAGTACCTGGCGCAGCAGCGGTCGAGTGCCGCGGGTCAGTTCCCGGCGGCGATCGTGCTCGGCTGCGTCGACTCCCGGGCGCCCGGGGAGATTCTCTTCGATGCGGGCATCGGCGACACCTTCAACGCCCGGATCGCCGGGAACGTCGTGAACGACGACCTTCTGGGAAGCATGGAGTTCGCCTGCGCCGTGTCCGGCGCGAAGGCAGTCGTGGTCTTCGGCCACACGGCTTGCGGAGCGGTGAAGGGTGCGATCGACGACGTCGAGATGGGAAACCTCACCGGGCTCCTCGCCCGGATCAAGCCGGCCATCACCGCGACGAAGTTCGATGGCGAGAAATCCACCAAGAATCCGACCTACGTGGACGCCGTCGCCCGGACGAACGTGGTGCTGGCGCTCGACGGCATAAGGCGGCGGAGCCCGATCCTCTCCGATCTCGAGAACAAGGGGACGATCCAGATTGCCGGCGCGATGTACGACCTGGCCACCGGAATCGTGGAGTTCGTCGCCTAGACCGGCGAACGACCACTCGAGATACGTTTTTGAAGGCTCGCTTCGCGGACTGGACAGTCGCGGTGCCCGCCGCTTCTGCATTGCTGCTGGGGGCCGCCCTGCTTCTGCCGCGCCACCCTATCCTGACCCTGGCTTGTGTCGCGGCCCTGATGGCCGTCGTGATCGCGGCCGTGCATCACGCGGAGGTGGTGGCGCACCGAGTGGGCGAGCCGTTCGGGACGCTGGTGCTGGCGCTCGCGATCACGGTCATCGAAGTGGCCCTGGTCGTGTCGATGATGCTCGCAGGCGGGGCGGAGAAGGCCGCACTCGCCCGCGATTCCGTATATGCGGCGGTGATGATCATCTGCACGGGGGTCGTCGGGGCCTGCGTGCTGGCGGGCGCGCTGCGCCACCACGAGCAATCGTTCCGCATCGAGGGGGCGGGGCCGGCGCTCGCGGCCCTCGTCACTCTCGCCACGATGGTTCTGATCCTGCCGGTATTCACCACGTCGGAGCCGGGCCCTGGCTACTACTCGAAGCCCCAGCTCGCCTTCACCGCGATCGCCTCCCTCTCGCTCTGGGCGGTGTTCGTGTTCGTCCAGACGATTCGCCACCGCGACTACTTTCTGCCTCCGGAAGACTCCGACGACGAGAGTGCTCATGCCGAGCCGCCCACGCTGCGGGAGACCTGGGTGAGCTTCGCGCTCCTCGTCGTCTCGCTCGTGGCGGTCGTCGGGCTCGCGAAGGCGCTTTCACCGGCGATCGAGGCTGCGGTGGATGCAGTCCGAGCGCCACAGGGCGTGATGGGGGTCGCGATCGCGGCGCTGGTGCTGCTGCCCGAAGCCTCTGCGGCCATGCGCGCGGCGCTTGCGAACCGACTGCAGACGAGCATGAACCTCGCGCTCGGTTCCGCGCTGGCCTGCATCGGGCTGACGATCCCGGCCGTGGCGCTGGTGTCGGTGATGCTCGACTTGCCGCTGGTGCTCGGGCTCGACCCGAAGGACCTCGTTCTACTGGCCCTCACCTTCTTAGTCAGCACCATCACATTGGGCACCGGCCGCACCTACTTGATGCAGGGAGCGGTACACCTGGTGATCTTCGCGGCGTTCCTGTTCCTGACCCTGGTGCCATGAGCCGCGGAGCCTGCTGGACTTCCCGCAACCTATCGGAGTAGCGGGGATCGCAGCGGCCCGTGCCGTCGTCGAACCAGTCTCTCAATAGCTCCGCGACGCCGGGCTTTCCTTCTCCGATGTAGCGCTCGCGCCTGAGGCGGTAGTCCAGAAGGACAGCGTGCGCCTTCGTGAGAATCTCTCGGTCAACTTCGTTCGCCACATGTCCCCTGGGGACCGCCCACGCGTAGGCGCCCTCCGGTCGCGCGAACGTGGGCACCGAAAAAAAGTCCCGCTCGACGCGCTCCGCCGTTCGCTCGCGCGCGATCTCGGCCTCGGCGAAATACTCGACCGCGTACTGCGGATATCCGTAGAGATAGCCGTATCCCTGATAGCGGGCGACGGTCTCGTCGTACTCGACGGAAAGCACCACTTCGAGCGGATGAGCGGACCTCGTGAGACCGTAGCGCGAGAAGAGCGCCTTCCGCAGGTCGAGAAGCCGCCCGAGCGCCGAGAGGTTCCAGACGGCTCCTTCGGCGTAGAGGCGCTCGCCATGACGCTCCTGAAAATGCCGCACGTCGGCATAGAACGCGTCCCCGCAGGTCCAGGCTCGAAGGGCCTGTCGCGTTCTCTCGATCTCGGAGAGATCGAGGGTCTCGAGCGGAACTCGAAACTCGACGACGCCCGACATCGGCTTCAAATCCGAAGCGATGGTATAGAGCGCTTCGTTGTCGAGGGCGCTCAAGAGAAGCGTTTCCGACAACTCCCGGAGGGGAGGAGAAAGCCGCTCGAGAGGAAAGCAGTCCGCCCGCGGGACGGCGAGCGCCAGAAGAAGGAGCGCGCCGATGCCCAGCGGTTGTTACTCCCTGGGGCCGGGCGTGTCCTTCAGGATCTCTCGGAGAATGGTGTCGGTATCGACGCGCTCCGCTTCTCCTTCGAAGTTGAGGAGCATGCGGTGGCGAAGCGACGGATACGCGACGGCGCGAATGTCCTCCGTGGACACGTGCGCTCGGTCGTTGAGGAGCGCTTGCACCTTGCCGCCGAGGACCAGCGCCTGGGTACCCCGAGGGCTCGCGCCGAACCGCACGTACTTGTTGGTCAAGGGATGCGACTGCGGCGCGTTCGGGTGAGTCGCGAGCGTCAATCGAATGGCGTAGTCCTGAATGGATTTCGCGATGGGAACGGAGAGCACCGTCTTCCGCATCTCGAGGACTTCACCCTTCTCGAGGACAGCCCTGGCCTGCGGCTCCTCGACCTGCGTCGTGCGGTTCATGATCTCGTGCATTTCGTCGCTGGTCGGATAGACGATCTTGAGCTTGAAGAGGAACCGGTCCATCTGCGCTTCGGGCAGAGGGTACGTCCCCTCGAGCTCGATGGGGTTCTGCGTCGCCATGACGAAGAACGGCTCCTCGAGCTTGTGGGTGATCAACCCGACCGAGACGCTCTTCTCCTGCATCGCCTCCAGAAGGGCGGACTGGGACTTGGGCGTCGCGCGGTTGACCTCGTCCGCGAGCATCAGGTTGCAGAAGATCGGACCCGGCTGGAAATCGAGGTACTTCTCGCCGTCCTCGGTTTCACGCACCACGTTCGTGCCGATGATGTCGCCGGGCATCAGATCGGGCGTGAACTGGATGCGATTGAACTTCAGGTTCAGCACGTTCGCGAGGGTCTGGACGATCTTGGTCTTTCCGAGGCCGGGGATTCCCTCGAGGAGCACGTGGCCTTTGGTCAGGAGGCAGGACAGGATCCCGCTCACGATTTCGTGGTTGCCCACGATGACCCGGCCCATCTCCGCCTGAACGCTCTGGTACTGCTTGTGGAACTGGTTGATTTCTTTTTCGATCTCGATCATTTCGAAGGACCTGACTCCGACTTCGCCTCGGATTTGGAAACGATGGATAGGAAGTACTGCTTGACGAGAGAACGATAAAGCCAGGGAATGCTCTCGTGAGCGAGAGCGCTGTCCTCGGCGTAAGAGCCCCGCTGGGAGAGAGCTTCGTAGTTCAGCGTGGATTTTTCCTGACGGGAGAGCCGCTCGAAGATTTCCTCGGGGACGGGCTCCTCGCGCTCCTCGGTCTTGAGGAGCTCCATCTCGAGCTGAACGTCGAGAGTGGTCGCTTCGCCGAGGACCGGCTCCTGGCCTCCGCCCGGTCCGGTCGCGTCGCCCGCGGGACCGGCGTCGACAGGAACGGCGCTCGAGGGATCGCCCTGGAACTGCGCCATCTGGAGCTGGCTCGACATCATGCCCGCGCTCTGCGTCGCCTGTCCGCCGGCTTGCTGCTGCTGCCCGGGCTGCTGCTCCCCGGCCGCCTGCTGCTGACCCATTGCCGCCTGCAGAGACTGCATCTCCTCGCCCATCGCTTCGAGCGCCTGGTCGGCGGCCATCTGTTCGCTCATCGACTCGAGCTGGCTCGCGGCGTCCTGGAGCGCCTGCGCCATCTCCGCGAGAGCTTCTGGATCCATGCTGCCCTGCGCCTTTTCGAGCTTCTCCAGAAGCTCCGCGAGGTCGGCCTGCTGGACGTTCGCGTCCTTGAGCGATTCGAGAAGCGCCTGGAGCTCTTCCGACGTCTGGGCGTTCTTGAGCTTCTCGGCGAGCGAACGAAGAAGCTCCGCCGCCTTCTCGGCATCCTTGGACTTCATCGCCTCGGCGAGCTCGCCGAGCGCGCGGACGATTCGAGCTCCGTTCCCAGATTCTCGAGATCGATCGCGAGCTGTTCCATCTCGAGCCGGCTCGCGGCGAGAGCTTCCTTCGCCGCCTGAAGATCCTGGAGCGTCTCGGGCATCTCCAGCTCCTTCGAAGAGCCTCCTGCGCCTCGTCGAGGTCCTGGAGTCTCTCTTCCTGCTCGGGAACGAGCTCGCCGTCCTCCGGCGCCGCCGCGTCCGCCGCGAGAGGCTCGCTCGGAGTGAACCAGCTCGTCGCATCCACATCCTGGAGCCACGCGGGATTCCACGACAGAAGTGCCGCGAGCCCGAGAGCGAGCCCCGAAGCGTAATAAAGAGGTCTCGGAAGGACGGTGGGAGCGATTTCGGTCGGCGAGAGCCCGGCCGCGAAGTCGGCCGACCGGCGTATCTGGAAGTCCATCCAACGCGTCCGCTCGGGAAGCCCGATGAAATCGAGAGAGCTCGTGAGAGAGTCTTTCGAATCCGATCGATCGTCGGCGACCGCGGCGGGCGCCTTGAGCCCTTTCCGCCGGGTGACGCTCCAGGCGATGAACGCCGCGAGCGCCACTCCATAAATAAGGAGGAGCGCGAACCGGGGTGTGGGGTTTTCCCAGATCCCGAAGAGCCTCGAAAGCACGAGGAGCCCGCAAAGGCCCCAGAGTCCGAGCGTCAGCCCCTCGATTGCCTCGTTGACGCGAAGCCTTCGATCGACGCGGGCCAGGAAGCCGAGAATCAGACCTTTCTGCGTCCGATCAGCCGTGTTGGTGCTTTCGTTCATCGAAGAAGAGACGGGCCTCCGGGCCGGGGCGCATTCTATATCACCCCTTTGCTAATATCCCCAAGCCTAATCCTAGCGCGGAAACGCACCCTTCATGAAGGCCGTCACTTTTCAAGGAATCGCCCGCGTCGAGACCTCGACCGTGCCGGACCCCGCGATCCGAGCTCCGGAAGACGTCATCGTCCAGAACCGCGTGAGCGCGATCTGCGGTTCGGACCTTCACGTCTATCTCGGCCGCGAGACGGGAATCGAGCCGGGGACGGTGATGGGCCACGAGTTTCTCGGCGAGGTCGTCGAGGTGGGAGAGGAAGTGAGGGGGATCTCGACCGGCGACCTCGTCGTCTCGCCCTTCACCACCAACTGCGGAGCATGCTTTTACTGCCGAAAGGGCCTCACCTGCCGATGCACCGCAGGGGCAGCTCTTCGGATGGGTCGAGAACGGCCGCGGCCTCGAGGGCGCGCAGGCGGAGTACGTGCGCGTTCCGCTGGCCGACTCGACGCTCGTCAAGCTTCCCCCCGACGTCGACGTGGAGACGGCGCTTTTTCTCGGGGACGTGCTCGCGACTGGCTTCTTCTGCGCGGACATGGCGGAAGCGGGGCCCGCGCGCGTCTACGCCGTCCTTGGCTGTGGTCCCGTCGGGCTCTTCGCGGTCCTCGGAGCGCGCGAGCGAGGAGCGGAGCGGATCTTCGCCGTCGACGTCGTCCCCGAGACGACTCGCGCTCGCGAAGGGTTTCGGCGCGACTCCCATCGACGCTCGCGAATGCAATCCCCGGGACGTGGTGGGCGAAGCGACGGAGGGACGAGGGGCGGACGCCGTCCTCGAAGTGGTGGGAAGCCCGGACGCGACCCGCCTCGCCTTCGACCTCGTGCGACCCGGCGGCATCGTCTCCGCCGTCGGAGTCCACACCGAAGCGCAGTTCGCGTTCTCCCCGGTCGAGGCCTACGACAAGAACCTCACCTACCGCGCCGGCCGCTGTCCCGCGCGCGTGTACATGGAGAAGCTCCTGCCTCTCGTCACGGAAAAGAAGTACGACCTCGCGTCGATCGTCTCCCATCGGCTGCCCCTCGCGGAAGCGGCGCATGGGTATCACCTGTTCGAGCGAAAGCTCGAGGGATGTACGAAGGTGCTGCTTCGGTAGTCGAGAATCGGAGAGAGCGTGGACTCGAGCGACTCCCGCGGCACCGAGTCGAGAAGGGGCGGACGAAGAACCGGAGCGCCGCGGGAACGCCGCGGCTCAAGCTCAGCGACTCGCACTCGACGACCACGCCTCCGTCGACCTGCTGGAACCTCCAGTAGGAGTGGAGTCGCCAGAGAAAACCGCGATCGCTCCCGGGTGATTTCTCCCGTTCGTCCGGGGTCCCGGCGTCCTCGAGCTCGGCGATCCGCGTCGCGCGGCTCACGCTCGAGTAGCGGCCTCGCGTCGTGGCGCCGGTAAACGACCTCG
Organism: uncultured Acidobacteriota bacterium; assembly: GCA_963820855.1. Taxonomy (GTDB): domain Bacteria; phylum Acidobacteriota; class Vicinamibacteria; order Marinacidobacterales; family SMYC01; genus DAISKN01. The sequence goes on along the minus strand of CAWGBY010000016.1, from coordinate 19,413 downwards.
TGCTCGGTCGCATAGTGAACGGTCACGATCTTCTTTCGCCGGAGCCGCAGGAAAATCTCGAACCGGTCGTCCGTCCGCGAGAGCAGCCGCGAGTCCTCGACGTCACCGAAACGCGCGGTCGTGCTCGTCGTACTCCTGGAGCCAGCTCACGACCTCGTCGACGTCGGCGCCGGGCACGAACACCGCACCGAGCCAGTGATGCGCCATGCCGTGGGGGATCTCGACCTCGACCGGAAGCTTCGTGGTGAAGACCTCCCCCGAGGCAAACGCGCGGGAGGCGTCTTCTCTCTTCCGCGGTGAGGAAGTCGGTCGCCAGAAATCCGCTCGCGACGAGAGCTCCCGAGTGATGCGGGACTCCGTGAGCTCGACCACGCGCTCCCAGGCGGCGACGGTCTCGACCCGCGGGCTCGGCGAGCGCGAGGGCGAGGACGAGCAGCCTCATTTGGCCCCGCCCCGCTCGATTCTCTCGACCCCGCCGGGATCTCGACCTCGAAGAGGCTCTTCTCGAGCCGCGCATTGCGCTCGATGTCCGAGAGCGTCAGCGTGATCTCGCTCTGGTTCGTCTCGACGACACTTCTGGCGCACCGGCAGTAGAAGAGCCGGTGTCGATGAAGAGCTCGATCTTCCGGCAGTAGACGGCGACGCCGGGCCGCGCCCGGAACGACAGGTGATGGACGCGAAGCTCGTCGAGGGTCTCTCGCCGAGATCGGAGACCTCGTAGCTCTTTTCGAGCTCGGCGAACGACTCGGCCGAGCCGGTCAGAAGTCCGGGAAAGAGTCCTTTCGTCCCCTGGCCCTCGAGCTTTCCGAAGATGGCCTGCCGGATACGCGGCTGATAGAGAACGTACTTTCCGTCCTTCACCGCCAGGATCCGGATTTCCGGCTCCTGAATCTCGAGGCGGATCTTGCCCGGCTGGAAATAGAGGAACCCCTTCTCGACCGGGTCCTCGATGCCGAGCTGCGGATAGGACTTCACTTGCTCGACCCGGGCCTTGAGCGATTCGAGACCGGCCTGCGCCGCCCGCATCCGCTCGAGGATCCGCTGGGGCGAATCGACCGCGCCCGTGGCGATCAGCACGGAAGCGATCAGACTCCAAATCATGGTCATGCCTCCTGAACGACTCCGTCCTTCATGACGACCGTCCGCTGCGCGGGCGCCGCCACGTCGTGGTCGTGCGTGATGAGGACGATCGTCTGCGAGAGCTCCCGGTGGATGGTCTGGATCATCGAGAGCACGTTTTCCGAGCTTTCCGAGTCGAGGTTTCCCGTCGGCTCGTCGGCGAGGAGAATCGACGGCGCGTGGACAAGCGCTCGCGCGAGCGCGACCCGCTGCTGCTCGCCACCGGAGAGCTCCGTCGGCCGGTGAAGGAGCTTCGACGAGACTCCGAGCAGGTCGAGGAGCTCGAGGCGCCTCGAGCCGTTTCTCGAGTGGCCGTTGCCTCCGAGCGAAATCCTCTCCTGGAGCCGCAGATTTCCGTCGACGGTGAGCGCGGGGAAGAGGTTGAACCTCTGGAAGACGAACCCGATTTTTCGTCGTCGGATCTCGGTGCGCTCGGCGTCCGAGAGGGTCCGGAGCTCGCGTCCCTCGATCCGGACGCTTCCCGAAGTCGGAGCGAGGAGCCCTCCGATCGCGTGGAGAAGCGTCGACTTCCCGCACCCGGAAGGACCCATGATGGCGACGAACTCGCCCTTGTCGACCGGAGCGTCGCGCCGCGGAGCGCGTGCACCTCGGTCTTCCCCACTCGGTAAGTTTTTCTGACCTCGACCGCCTCGAGCTGCGGCACCGTAGCTACTCATACGACAGCGCCTCCACCGGGTCCTGATGGGCCGCTTTCAGCGCCGGATAGAGCGCCCCTCCCATTCCGCCCAGGATGGCGAGCGCGGCCGTCGCGAGGACCCAGGTAAGGAGCGAGCTCCACGATGAGCGACGTTCGCGACATGATGAGCCACTTCGCGACGAGCGTGACGGCCCCGCCGAGAGCGATGCCGAGGAGCGAGAGGAGGAGAGCCTCGCTTTCGATCATCCAGAGGATGAAGCGCTTCGAGCCGCCCATCGACTTCAGGATCCCGATCTCCCGCGTTCTCTCGGTGACCGCGGTATAGAGCGAAAGGAAGATCGTGAGACCGCTGATGGTGATCGAAAGCGCGATCACGAGGTCCAGGAAGACCTCGAGGCTCGGAAGTCCGCGCGCCCACATCCCCGGGATGTCCCGCGTGAAGACGATCTGGTTTCCCGGGAAAGCGCGTTTCGATGGCTTTCGCGACCGTTTCGGGCGAGGCGCCGGAATCGACTTTCACCAGAATCCAGGAGCAGCGCTCGGGCGATCCAAGGAGCGACTGCATGGACGCGAGCGGCATCTTGACCCGGGCTCCCACCTCGGGCTCGTAGACCCCGACCACTTCGAACGACTGCCCGAGGAGCTCGAAGCTCGCCCCTAGGTCGGGTCTCGCTATCTCGGGCCCGCTCCGCGTCCACGACGATCTCGCCGTCGCCCTCGAGGAGCGCGGCCCGCGAACGATGCGAATCCCCGTCACCTCGGGGTAGCTCGCGAGCGCCCGTTCTGCCTCGAACGCGACTCCCTCGATGAGCTCGAAGCCGATGCCGCGGGCGCCGTTCCTCACGTAGCGCGCGACCGGAGTCGCCGCCGCGACGCCGGGCATCTCGACGATGGCGCGGGCGTAGGCGACGGGAAGCGTGAGCGGCGCCGTCGTGACTCCCGCGCCGAGTCCGCTCGGCGGAAGGAAGAGAAGCTCCGCTGCCAGGTTTCCTTCCCTCTCTCCGGAGCTCGCGAGCATTCCCCGCGCGAGGCCGACGGTCACGAGAATGAGCACGACGCCGAGCGCGATTCCGAAGATGCTCGAGGCGCTCCGCACGGGTCGCGCGCGGAGATTGGCAAACACAAGCTCGTCCATGCATGGCGAGGAATGCAACTCCCATTCCAGTCGGGATGGAAGAATTTACCGGCGAAACCGGAGCTGGAGGGGCTATCGCTTCGGTTCCCGAATCTATCGGATAGCTTTCCGGATCCAGGACCACTGGCCCCGGCGGGACCTCCTTGGTTATGATCCGCGCGAGAAATAACAGATGCCCGCGAAGCTCATCGCCATGGAGGGTCCTCTCGCGGGAGACACGTTCCCTCTCGAACGCGAGAGCACGACCCTCGGCCGCGAGCCCGGAAACGACATCGTGATCGACGCGCAGTGGGTCTCCCGCAGGCATTGCGAGATCCGGAAGGTCGCGGACGGGTTCGAGATCGCCGATCGCGGGAGCCACAACGGCACGTCGGTGAACGGCGTTCCCATCAAGGAGCGCCTTCTTCGCGCGGGAGATCGCATCGGTCTCGGGGGCGCGAGCTTTCTCTTCGTCGACGGCGAGTCCGAGCCCTCCGACGGCCTCGAGCTCGACGACGCTCCCTTTCCGAAGCGAGAGACGGTGGAGCTCCGCTCGGAGGAGGCCCTGTACCTTCATCCGGCGCGGATCGAGAGCCCGTCGCTCTCGACCGTCCTTTCGATGATTCAAACCATCGGAGGAACCGTCGACGAAACGCTCGCGGACAGAGTGCTCGATCGCTTCTTCGACGATCGTGCCCGCCGAGCGCGGCGCCATCGTCGTCGGCTCGACTGCCGAGGACGCTCGAGCCTCTCGCGATGCGGGGAGGCCGCGGGGCCAAGGAGCGTTTTCCGCTGAGCCGCACCGTGCTGGCGAAGGTCTTCTCGGAGCGAACGGCGGTTTCTGAGCAACCACGTGGGGAGCGAGCTCTCGGCGAAGAGCCTCGCTGTCCTCGAACGTCACGAATCTCGTGTGCCTTCCGCTCGTGACCGACGGTCGCATCGTCGGCGCGATCTACCTCGATCGCTCGACGCCCGGGGACGGAGTTTCCCGCGAGCCTCCTCGAGCTCCTGATGGGTCTCGCGAGCATCGCCGCGGGAGCCATCGAGAAGTCGCGGCAGCTCGGGCGGCTCCGGGTCCTGAACCGGCGGGTCCAGGAAGAGCTGCACCTCGTCCACGAGATGGTGGGCGAAAGTCCGAAGCTGAAAGAAGCCCAGACGGATCCTCGCGCGCGCGGCGCCCACCGACTCGACGGTGCTCATCGAAGGCGAGAGCGGCACGGGAAAAGAGCTCGCGGCCCGCGCCATCCATTTCAATAGCCCGCGCCGGGACGGGCCTCTCGTCAAAGTCGACTGCACCGGTCTCAACGAGAACCTCCTCGCGAGCGAGCTCTTCGGCCACGAGCGCGGCGCTTTCACCGGTGCGATCCAACAGAAGAAGGGAAAGCTCGAGATCGCCCACGGAGGCACGGTGTTCCTCGACGAGGTCGGCGAGCTTCCGCTGCCTCTCCAGGCCCACCTCCTGCGGGTTCTCCAGGATCGCGAGTTCGAACGGGTGGGAGGCACGCGGCCCATCTCCGTCGACATCCGTCTGGTGGCGGCGACCAACCGCGACCTCGCGCAGGAAGTGAAGAAAGGAAGCTTCCGCGAAGATCTCTTCTATCGGCTCAACGTGGTGCGGCTCTCGCTTCCACCGCTGCGCGATCGTCCGCGAGGACATCGAGCTTCTCGCGCAGTACTACGCCTCCGAGCACGGGCAAGCGCGTGAAGCGTCGCATCGCCGGAATCTCTCCGGAAGCGCTCGCGATCCTGAAGCGCTACGACTGGCCCGGCAACATCCGCGAGCTCGCGAACGTCATCGAAAGGGCCGTGCGTGCTGGGAACGACGGAGCTCATCCTCCCGGAGGATCTCCCCGAGTCGATGCTCGAGGGCAAAGTCAGCCGGGGGCGCTGGCTCGGGGAGCTTTCACGATCGCGTGACGGAGCGAAAGAAGGAGCTGATCCTCGAGGCCGTCTCTCGCGCCGGCGGGAGCATCACCGAAGCGGCGAAGCTCCTCGGCCTCCATCCGAACTACCTCCATCGCCTCATCAAGAACCTCGGCCTGCGCGAAAATTTACACTGACGGCCGTCCGATATGATTGTCGCAAGCGTGAGCACTGCGCGTTCCGAAGAAGGCGATCATGGCGGTGACCGGGCATCTTCCTGTTCGGCTGGATCTTCGCCCACATGTTCGGGAACCTGAAGATCTTCTTCGGCCGGGAGTCGTTCAACCACTATGCGGAGTTCCTGACGGGAGATGGGGTCGCCGCTCATCCCGCCGCACGGGACTCCTCTGGGTCACCCGGTTCGTGCTTCTCGTCGCCGTCGGTCTGCACATCTGGGCCGCGACCTCCCTGACGCTCCAGAACCGCCGCGCGCGGCCGGTCGGCTATCGCGAGCTCCACCCGGTAGAGCTCGACTACGCGGCGCGGACCATGAGGATGAGCGGCTACCTCCTCGCGGTGTACATCATCTACCACCTCATGCACCTGACCTTCGGAAGCGTCCACCGCGAGCTTCGTCCCCTCCGATCCGTACGGGAACGTGGTCGCCGCCTTTCGAGCGCCCGCCGGTCGCCGCGGTCTACATCTTCGCGAACCTTCTTCTCGGCCTTCATCTCTATCACGGGCTCTGGAGCCTCTTTCAATCCCTCGGCTGGAGTCATCCGTCCTACAACGCCTGGCGCCGGCCGTTCGCCGTCGTCTTCGCGGTCGTGGTGAGCCTCGGCTTCATCAGCGTGCCGCTCGGCGTGCTCGCGGGAATCGTGTCCTAGCCATGCTCGACTCCAGAGTTCCCACAGGACCGCTCGAGACCAAGTGGCGCATCCATCGCGACCACTTGAAGCTCGTCGCCCCGAACAACCGAAGGAAGTTCGAGGTCGCTGGTGGTGGGCTCCGGGCTCGCGGGCGCCTCCGCCGCCGCGACGCTGGGAGAAGCGGGCTACCGGGTCAAGTGCTTTTGCTACCAGGACAGCGCGAGGCGCGCTCACTCCATCGCCGCCCAGGGCGGAATCAACGCCGCGAAGAACTACCGGAACGACGGCGACAGCGTCTTCCGGCTGTTCTACGACACCGTCAAGGGCGGCGATTTCCGTTCGCGCGAGGCGAACGTCTACCGCCTCGCCGAGGTCAGTCTCGCCGATCATCGATCAGGCGGTCGCCCAGGGCGTTCCTTTCGCGCGCGAGTACGGAGGACAGCTCGACAACCGCTCGTTCGGAGGAGCTCAGGTGGCGCGGACGTTCTACGCCCGCGGCCAGACCGGCCAGCAGCTTCTCCTCGGCGCCTATCAGGCGCTCTCTCGTCAGATCGAGGCGAAGACCGTCGAGATGTTCCCGCGCGCCGAGATGCTGGACCTCGTCGTCGACCACGGCCGGGCGCGAGGCATCGTGGTGCGCGACATGGTCACGGGCGAGGTGCGGTCCCACGCCGGGCACGCGGTGGTGCTGGCGACGGGCGGCTACAGCAACGTGTACTTCCTCTCGACCAACGCCAAGGGCTGCAACACCACCGCGATCTGGCGGGCCCATCGACGGGGTGCGTTCTTCGCGAACCCCTGCTTCACCCAGATCCACCCCACCTGCATTCCGCAGTCGGGCGAGCACCAGTCGAAGCTCACGCTCATGAGCGAGTCTCTGCGGAACGACGGCCGCATCTGGGTCGCGAAGAGCGCCGGCGACACGCGCGCCGCCCGGGACATCCCCGAGAGCGAGCGCGACTACTACCTCGAGACGCGCTATCCGAGCTTCGGAAATCTCGTTCCCCGCGACGTCGCTTCGCGGAACGCCAAGGCGGTCGTCGACGAGGGCCGCGGAGTGGGTCCGCTTCGAAACGGCGTCTACCTGGACTTCGCCGACGCCATCGCGCAGACTCGGGCGCGAAGCCATCGTGGAGAAGTACGGAAACCTCTTCGAGATGTACCAGCTCATCACCGGCGAGAATCCCTACGAGACGCCGATGCGGATCTTCCCCGCGCCTCACTACACGATGGGAGGGCTCTGGGTCGACTACAACCTGATGTCGACCGTCGACGGGCTCTTCGTGATCGGAGAAGCGAACTTCTCCGACCACGGCGCGAACCGCCTCGGGGCGAGCGCCCTCATGCAGGGTCTCGCCGACGGCTACTTCGTTCTTCCCTACACCCTCGCGAGCTATCTCGCCTCGCACCTCGGAGAGAAGGTCGTCGGCGGACTCGGCCGCGTTTCGCCGCACCGAAGAGGAAGTCCGCGCCCGCATCCACGGATTTCTCGACGCTCGCGGATCCCGCACCGTCGACTCCTTCCACCGGGAGCTCGGAAAACTCATGTGGAACGAGTGCGGAATGTCGCGCAGCAAGGCGGGCCTCGAAAAAGCGCTCGCGAGGATTCCCGAGATGCGGGAGGAGTTCGGGAAGAACCTCAAGCTCGCGGGGAGCGGCGAAACGGTGAACATCTCGCTCGAAAAGGCGGGCCGGCTCGCGGACTTCTTCGAGCTCGCCGAGCTCATGTGCATCGACGCCCTCGAGCGCAACGAATCCTGCGGCGGCCACTTCCGCGAGGAGCACCAGACGGACGAGGGCGAAGCGAAGCGCGACGACGATCGCTACACCCACGTCTCCGCCTGGGAGTACACCGGCGAGCTCTCGGAGCCGCGGCTCCACATCGAGCCCCTCGAGTTCGAGGAGGTCCAGCTCACCCAGAGGAGCTACAAGTAGTGCGGCTCACTCTCAAGATCTGGCGACAGGAGCACAGCGCGCGCGCCGGGGAGGTTCGAGACGTACGAAGTCGACGACATCAGCCCCGACTTTTCGTTCCTGGAGATGCTCGACATCCTGAACGAAAGGCTCGAGGAAAAGGGCGAGCGCCCCATCGCCTTCGACCACGACTGCCGCGAAGGGAATCTGCGGCACCTGCGGCATGATGATCGACGGCGAGGCCCACGGTCCCTGGGATCGATCGACCACCTGCCAGCTCCACATGCGCGCCTTCGAGGACGGCGACGAAATCCTGGTCGAGCCCTTCCGCTCCCGCGCCTTTCCCGTCGTTCCGGACCTGATGGTCGACCGCTCCGCCTTCGACCGCATCATCCAGGCCGGCGGCTACGTCTCCGTGGGAACCGGCAGCGCCCCGGAAGCGAACATCATTCCCGTCCCGAAGCCGACGGCGGAGCTCGCCTTCGACGCCGCGACCTGCATCGGCTGCGGCGCCTGCGTCGCGCAGTGCCCGAACGGCGCCGCCCAGCTCTTCACCAGCGCCAAGGTCGGACACCTCAACATCCTTCCCTCAGGGCGCGCCCGAGAAGGACCAGCGCGCGGTCGCGATGGTCGAGCAGATGGAGGCGGAGCTCTTCGGAAGCTGCTCGAACTTCCGCGAGTGCGAAGCGGTCTGCCCGAAGGGCATCAGCATCGACTGGATCGCGCGGATGAACCGCGACTATCTGAGAGCGAAGCTGAAGGGCGTCAAGAGGCGCTAAGGGATTCCATGAAGTGGACACCGCAGCAAGAGCGCGTCTTCAAAGAGACCTTCGCCGTTCGGCAGCGCCGTCAGATCTCCGTCGCGATTCCGCTGGTGATCGCCATGTTCTGGTATGTCGTGGCCGCCGACGAGCCGGCGGGCACGGTCCTCGGATATCCACTCGCCGTCGTGGGGCCGCTCTTCCTCGTTTTCATCGTCGGTGCCCTCGTGTTCTCTTTGAAGAACTGGCGATGCCCGGCGTGCGACCGGTACCTGGGCAAGGTCTGGAACCCGCGCCATTGCCACTCGTGCGGCGTCGCGCTTCGCTGACCGAGACGATCATGCGCTTCGTTCCCGCATACCTTGGTCTCCATGAGAACGGAGAGCTGAATCATCGGGCCGCGCGCGGCCTCGAGTTCATAACTAGCTCCACTCGCCCTCCATGCTCCGCTCCTGCCGGGTCTGCCCGCGGGATTGCGATCGATCGCCTGTCTCGACCAGAAGGCCGTTTGCCTGACCGGCCGCTATGCCGTCGTCGCGAGCTACTTTCCCCACTTCGGCGAAGAAGACTGCCTCCGCGGTCATCGCGGCTCGGGAACGATCTTCTTCGCGAACTGCAACCTGAAGTGCGTCTTCTGCCAGAACTACGACATCAGCCAGAAGCGCGCGGGAAGCGAAGTGACGCCGGAGGAGCTCGCTTCCATGATGCTGGAGCTTCAGCGACTCGGCTGCCACAACATCAACTTCGTGACCCCGGAGCACGTGGTGCCGCAGATCGTCGAGGCGCTTCCCTTCGCCGTCGAGCGGCGGACTCCGCCTGCCGCTGGTCTACAACACCAGCGGGTACGACTCGCCTCGAAAGCCTGCGGCTTCTCGACGGCATCGTCGACGTCTACATGCCGGACTTCAAGTACTGGACGCGCCGCTGCGTCCGAGCGCTACTCCAAAGCGCTGAACTACGCCGGGCGGTCCAGGAGGGGCTTCGCGAGATGCAGCGCCAGGTCGGCGATCTCGTGCTGGACGACGACGGGCTCGCCTGCGCGGACTCCTCGTGCGGCACCTGGTGATGCCCGGCGGCGTCGCGGAGACGCGGCGAAGTGATGCGGTTTCTGCGCGGCGAGATTTCGCCCGAACGTCTACGTCAACCTGATGGACCAGTACTACCCGCGTTCAAGACCGAGCGCTATCCCGAGATCCACCGCCGAATCACGGAACGACGAATACCTCGCCGCCTACGAGGCCGCGATCGACGAAGGGCATTACTCGCCTCGAGCCTTTCGTGGGGCTGAACGGCGGCCCCGAATTCCCCTTCGACGAGGCGGTCTCGTTCCAGGTGTTCACCGACACGCAGGAGGAAACCGACCGCTACTGGAATGCGATCGTCGGTGGCGGCGGACAGGAAAGCGTGTGCGGGTGGTGCAAGGACAAGTTCGGATTGAGCTGGCAGATCGTGCCCCGTGCGCTGACCGAGGCGATGAATGACCCCGACACCGCGCCGCCAAGCGCGCGATGGACGCGATGATGACGATGAAGAAGATCGACATCGCCAGGATCGAGGCGGCACGCCGCGGATGAGGTTCGGCGTGCACGTATATCGCCGCATTCGAGCCGGTGTCGATACGCGCAGCCCATTCTCGCGACGCATTACCGTCGCGAGACCAGCCACCTGGCGGCGATCGCCCAATATCCCGACTCCTACTCGGCCTTGAGGGCCTCGTTTGGATCGACGCCAGCGGCCCTTCGCGCAGGCACGTACGTCGCGCACGCAGCCGCGCCCGCCAGCGCGCACACCACGATCGCGAGCGTCGCCGGATCGGCTGGCGTGACGCCGAACAGCAGCGCCGACATCCACCGGCCGGCCGCAAGAGCACCGGCCAGTCCGGCGCCCAGGCCAATCACCGTCAGCGCGGCGCCTTCGCGCACGAACAACCAGACGACGTCGGATGGCGACGCGCCGATGGCCAGCCGAAGACCGATTTCTCTCCTCCGCTGAGCGACCAGATAGGCGAGCACACCGTAGACGCCGATCGCCGAAAGCGCGACCGCGATGGCGGCAAAGGTCAGGAGCACGAGCATGGTGAAGCGCCGTTCAGCGAGCGAGGCATCGACGAGCGCCGCGAGCCCCTTGAGATTGGCGAGCGGCAGCAAGGGATCGAGTTCGGCCACGTCATGCCGCAGCGTGGGAATGGAGGCGATGCGATCCGCCGACGTGCGCACAGCGACAGTGAAGGCATCCACCGGATGCTGCTCGTACGGCAGGTAAATCTCGGCCGGCGTGTCCTCGTCGAGGCCTCCGTACTTGATGTCACGCACGACGCCGACGATCGTCTTCGGTCCACTGCGCGCGTCACGCGCGAGCTTCGCGCCGACTCGAATCTGCTGTCCAACGGGGTTCTGTCCCGAGAAGAATCGCTGTGCGGTCCGTTCGTTGATGAGGACGACCTCCGGACTCGTCGCCGTATCACGCCCGTCGAATGGCCGGCCATCGCGGATCGGGATCCTCATCAGCTGGAAGTATTCAGGGCTGACGATCCGCATCGAGGCACTGGGCATCGATGCAGATTCCGGCTCCGCCTGCCCTTCGTGACGAAAGCCGACGATGGCGTTGAGATCGCTCGTGAACGGAAGGCCCATCGCCACTGCCGCCGACTCGACACCGGGTTCCGCTTTCAGGCGCGAGAGCAGCGCCGAGACGAACGCTCGCGGACTTGCGGGATCTGGATATCTGGCGGCCGGCAACGACAGGCTGAACGTCGTGACGCCTTCGGGTTCGAAGCCGGGCTCGACATGCTGGAGCTGAACGTAGCTGCGAATGAGCAAGCCGGCTCCTATCAACAGCATCGCTGCGCCCGCCAACTCCGAGATGACGAGAACCCGGCGAGCGCCTGTTCCGGTCGCGCCGGCGGCGCCGCGTTGACTCAACGGGAAAAACCGGTGAGTGGCCCGGCCGGATACCGCCAGGGCTGGTGTCAGCCCACACGCGATGCTCGTGACGAGTGTCATCGCAAAGCCGAAGGCCATCACCTGCATGTCGACGGACAGATCCGGCAGACGCGGGATCGACGCCGGCCCGAGCAGCACCACTGCGCGCACAAGAACGACGGCGACACCTGCACCCGCGGCTCCGCCGAGGACGCCCAGGACGAGGCTCTCTGTCAGCAACTGCGCGATCAGCTGGCGCCGGCTCGCGCCGAGGGCCGCCCGCACGGCAAGCTCGCGACGACGAGCCTGTCCCCGCGCGAGCAGCAGATTCGCGACGTTCGCACAGGCGATGAGCAGCACGAGCGCGACGGAGCCGAACAGGGTCACCAACGTGGGGCGAATGTCGCCAACAATCCGCTCGTGCAGCGGAGTGGCCAGCAGCGTCGCATCCTTTTCTGTTTCGGGAAATTCCGTGGCCAGGCGATCGGCCACCGTCTGCAGCGCGGTTGTTGCCTGGCCGGGCGACACGGTGTCCTTCAAGCGGGCCACTACCTGCACCCACTGTGCGCCGCGTGCCGCGGGCGCGAGGTCACGCGGGCTGAAGATCAGCGGCTGCCAGAACTCTGCAGCCGCCGGAAACTTCAGTGCGGCGGGAGCGACGCCGACAATCGTCACGTCATGGCCGTCGAGCGTCGTCGTCGAGTTCACGACGTCCGGACGACCGCCGAATCGACGTCGCCAGAGGCCGTCGGCAAGCACGACCTGCCTGCCATCACCCTGAGCGTCGCCTTCCTCGAAGGCGCGACCGAGTGCCATCGGGACGCCCAGCAGTTTGAAGTAATTCCAGGAGACTCTCGCGCCCTGGAGCCGTTCCGGATCGCCGAGACCAGTCATGTTGACGGTGATTGGCGCCACGGAGGAGGCCTCGGCAAAGGCGTCGCTCGGGCCGACGTAGTCGCGAACATTCAGTGGAGAGAACCACGGCGAGACGCGTCCCTGGTGTCCGTAAAAGAGCATCACCAGGCGACCCGGATCGCGATAGGGCAACGGTCGAAGCAGCACGCCGTTCACGACCGTAAAGACCGCCGTCGTCGTGCCGATGCCGAGCGCCAGGGTCAGCATTGCCACGACGGTGAATGCGGGCTGGCGTCGCAGGAGCCGCCACGCATGACGCACGTCCTGACGCAACGTGGAGAGCAACGTAAAGCGGCGCTGATCGCGATGGGCTTCGACGGTTTGGGTGACGCCGCCGAACTGGCGCAGCGCCGCGTGACGCGCCGCCTCGGGCGTCATCCCCTGGCGCACGTACTCGTCCACCGCTTCGGCGATATGCGCGTCGATTTCGGCACGCAGCTCGCGATCACGCCCAGCGCTGCCGCTGAAGAGGCCGAGCAGGCGCGCGAGCAGGATACGCAGGCCGGTCATGACTCTTCGTTTTGAATCTTGAAGAACCGCGCGACGATGCCGGTGGCGTGCCGCCAGGCGGCTTCATCAGCCGTGAGGCGTTTCCGTCCGGACCTGGTCAGCGAGTAGATCTTGACCGCGCGCCCGCTGTCCGATTCTCCCCATGAGGACCGAATCCAGCCCGCCTGCTCCAGCTTGAGCAGGGCCGGATACAGCGTGCCTTGATTGAGCGCCAGGTGATCGCCGCTGATCTGCTCGATCCGTCTGGCGATGCGATACCCGTGCAGCGGGCCGAGGGCCTGGAGTGTCTTGAGAATGATGAGACCGAGGCTGCCGTAGAGCACGTCGGTCCGTTTGTCAGGCATATGTTGGCAGGGTACACATCCAGCGGTGGTCTGTCAACATGTTCTTGCCCGCCCAAGCCGCCGCCCGGCTGCACCAATTTTGGAACCCATGCTGAAGGTGCCCACGGACCGGCGGGGGTAGGCGCGTGGATCTGCAGAGCGTGATGAAACAACTCAAGGCGTGGGAGCATCCACAGATGCGCGCCGTAAACGCGAAGCATGGCGCGGGCGAAAACCAGTTCGGCGTGAATCTCGGCAAGCTTCGCGACCTTGCTTCGAAAATCAAACGCGACCACACACTGGCGCTGGAGCTTTGGCAATCCGGAAACATCGACGCGATGAATCTGGCCACGCTGATCATGGATCCGAAGCAGCTGAAGCGGCCGGACGTCGAGAAGCTGTCGAAGGACTTGAGCTACTACACAACGACCGACTGGTTCGTGAAGAACGTGGTCAAGGCCCTGCCATTCAAGGGCGAGCTTTGCAGGAAGTGGGCGGCCTCGAAGGATGAGTACGTCGGCCGGGCCGGTTGGACGCTGATGGCCGGGCAGCTCGAGGAAAACGACCCGGGAGACTTGCTCGATACCATCGAGAAGAGGATGAAGGCCGCACCGTTCCGAACGCAGGAACCGATGAACTATTGCCTGGTTAAGATCGCTGTCGATTACCCGAAGTTGCGCAAGCGTGCGATCACAATCGGCAACAAGCTGGAAGTTCTCAAGGACTACCCGGTGCCGAAGGGGTGCACCTCACCCTTCGCGCCTATCTGGATTGCCTACATCCTGGAGCATCGGACGTAAGGCCGGCCGGATCCTTCGCTTGGCTTGCCAGCCCTCGCTAGCGTTCGCCCGCCGAAGCTCGTCGAAGTTCCAGGGCAGCACCCGGATGCGGCCGTCGCGACCCCGAAGCGGCCGTGCTCGACTGAATTGGCCGTTCGAGCCGCGATCGTGACTGTGGCGGCACGCCGTCAGCCACGTCACAATCGCTTGGACGCCCAAATTTCCATCACGCGAAACTGTTGAGTCCACTCGTGCGGAGAGATGTCCGAGTGGTTGAAGGAGCACGCTTGGAAATTGATTCCGGTCGCGCCCAGTAACGCACACCGACAGGCACCAACGCACTCCCGATCAACGACTTCCCGCAACAACGATGTGAATTGGAGTATCCCTAAACCACGGTATTTGACTGAGGTTTCAGGGGGTATCTGACACAGTTCTGACACAAAATTCGAATGCACTTCGCACGATGCGAATCGGTGTGTGTCCGCACGTCTCGGCTGACCGGTACCTACCTACACTTGCGGCACGTTGCGCAGCGCTCGATCCAGATCGGTCCAAAGGTCCTCGACGGCCTCGATACCCACGCTCAGCCGCAGCAGCGTCGGAGGCAGATGCTCCTGCCCAGGAATGCTGGCCCGTCGTTCGATGGTGGACTCGACCGCGCCCAGGCTGGTGGCGTGTTGGATGAGCTGCAGTCCGGCGCACACGGCGTCGGCGGCGGCGGTGTCGCCACGCACGTCGAACGAGATGATCGTGCCGAAGCCCTTGAGTTGGCGTCGCGCGGCCTCGTGAGTTGGGTGGCTCGCCAGGCCGGGATAGCGCGTCAGAGTGACGTTTGGATGGCGCGCGAGGCGTTCGGCCAGTGTCATCGCGTTGTGCTGCGCCCGCTCCAGCCGCAGTGCCAGCGTCCTGGCGCCGCGGACCGCGAGAAACGTTTCGAGGGTGCCGGGTGTTGCACCCGTGAGCTCCCGGGTCTGCCGCAGCGCCGCCAGCAGGTTCGCGTCGCGCACGGTGACGACGCCGCCGAGCAGGTCCGAGTGTCCGCCGATGAACTTCGTCACCGATTGCACGGCCACGTCCGCCCCGAGCGCCAGCGGACGCTGATTGAGCGGCGTCGCGAAGGTGTTGTCCACGCCCAGGATCGCGCCACGCTTCCGCGGTGCGGCGCAGATGACGTCCAGGTCAGCCACCGTCAGCAGCGGGTTCGAAGGCGACTCCAGCCAAATCAAGTCCGCCACGCCGCACATCTCGATCCAGCGTGCGGTGTCGGCCACGGCGACGCGATGCACGGTCCACCGGCCGCGGCGTTGCCCAGCTTTGGCGAGTCCCGCGACACCCTGGTAGCAGTCGTCCGGCAGGGCCACGACCGAGCCCGCGGGGAGTTGATCGAAAATCGCCGCGATCCCCGCCATGCCGGACGCGAAGGCGACCGAAGAGCCACCTTCGAGGCCGCCGACGATCTCTTCCAGTGCCTCCCAGCCCGGCGTGCCGTCGTCGCGAGAGTACGCACGGCGCTCGCCCAGCACGAAGTTCGACGCCGGGATTGGCGGCACGTTTAGCGGCGAGCCTGGGCGCCGGTCCCGTCCTGCCGAGACCAGCCACGATTCGACCGAACCTGAATCAGTCCCTTTGTGCGCTGTCGTATCCCTCGATGTCATCGTTCGATCTTATCAAGTAGCTACTCTCGTTTTCATTGGACCTGGAGCAGGTCTTCACCGACGCGGTCCGCATTCCGCGGAACCACAGGGTGAGGCTCCTGATGCGGTTCATGGCGCAGTAACGCCGTGAGCCACGTGCGCACCTTGATGCGCTCGGCAATGGCTGCCGAAAGGGCTGGGCCAACGGCGAAGCGAGGCGCACGTTTGACGTCGGTACAAGCCCGCCCGCGTCGATCGTTCCCAGCTTGACGAGTTCGCTCGAATCGTCCACGACGCGACTGCCTATCGTGCGAGGAATTCGAGCGCCTTGGGCACGAAGTCCGCGTGGAACTGGAACACCGCGCCGTGTCCGGAATCCGGATAGATGATGAGGTCGCTATTCGGAAGACGCCGCGCCAGATCGTGCGTGTTCACGCTTGGCACCATGCGATCACGATCGCCGTTGGCGACAAGCACAGGCTGGTGAATCTTTGACAGATCCGCCGGTGCCTTCGAGCCCCAGCGGCGCAGCGCCTTCAGCTGCGCCTGCAGCGCGGTCACGGTGATTTCCTTGTCACGGTTCTGAGAGCGTTCCTTCAGTCGCGCCAGGAATGCTTGGCCGGCGCGGATCCCGCCGGGCGTCCTGGTGAAGAACAGGAACTGCTTCGGGTCTTGACGGGTGAGAAAGCCCCGCACCATGTCGAGGTACGTCACGCGGGCCACCTTGCTGATGCCTTCGCCGCCGGCGGGACCCGTTCCCGCAATGATCATCTTCCGTACGAGTTGGGGCTCCATCAGCGCGATTTCCTGCGCGATCATCCCGCCCATCGAGAACCCGAAGAGGTCCACCTGCTCGAAACCCATCGCCTTGATGAACGTGATGGCGTCCGTGGCCATCTGCTCGATCGAGGTCGCCGGTGCGCCGCTGGACGCGCCGATGCCTCGATTGTCGAACGTGATCACGTGATGCTCCGCCGCGAAACCATCAACAACTCGAGGGTCCCAGTTGTCCAGGACGGCAGCCAGGTGGATCAGGAACACCACCGGGGTGCCGGGATTGTTCGTCCCGAGCTCCCGATACGCGAACTCCACTCCGCCGGCCGTGATCGTCCGCGTTGGGACGTTCTTCCACGTGACCTTCAGGTTCTGCGACGCACTCATGATTCCCTCACTGAGACGATGACCTTGCCCTTTGCGCGTCCTGCTTCGACGTAGGCCATCGCTTCCTTTGTCGACGCGAAGGGGAAGACTCGATCCACGACCGGGCGAATGATTCCGTCATCGATGAGCGACGTGATCTTGGCCAACTGGCCGCCGTTCGCTCTCATGAACAGAAACGAATAGTGCACGTGCCGGCGCTTTGCCTGCGCTCGAATCCCGCGGCTCAAGGCACCCATGACCATTCTCAAGACCCATGACGCGCCGATCGTTCGCGCAAACGCGGCATCGGGTGGGCCTGAGATTGAGATGAGCTGTCCACCGGGCTTGAGCACGCGCAGAGATTTCTCGAGCGTCACCTTGTCCAGGCTGTTCAGGACCACGTCGTAGTCACGGAGCACGTCCGCGAAGTCCTCCTTCTTGTAGTCGATCACGACGTCGGCCCCGAGACTTCTGACCAGATCCACGTTGTCCGTGCTCGTGGTCGTCGCCACCGTCGCGCCGGCGTGCTTCGCCAGCTGGATGGCAAATGTGCCCACACCACCCGAGCCCGCGTGGATGAGCACCTTTTGTCCTGGCTTTAGGTTCGCTCTTTCGATCAGCGCCTGCCACGCGGTCAAGCCGACCAGAGGGATGGAAGCCGCTTCTGCCATGGTGAGGGCTGTGGGCTTGATCGCCACGTCCGTCTTCTTTGATCGCAATGAATTCCGCGAATGCGCCGACTCGCCCGTCGGCCGGCCGCGCATAGACTTCGTCGCCGGGCTTGAATCGACGCACTCGAGATCCGACGCGGACCACGACCCCGGCCACGTCATGGCCCAAAATGAGCGGCAGGCGATAGCGCAGAAAGCTCTTGAACTCGCCGTTTCTGATTTTGGAATCCAGCAGGTTCACACCAGCGGCGTGAATCTGGACCAGGACGTCATCCTCCCGCGGTTCCGGATCTGGCATGTCGCCAGCCCGCACGCGATCGGCGCTTCCGTAACGATCGAGGATGAATGCCTTCATCACTCCTCCAGGAACTGGATGGCGTGCTTCAGGAACCGATCGGGATACTGGAACTGCGCGCCGTGCCCGGCATCGGGATAGATCAGCAGCTGGGCGTTCGGGATGTTCTGTGCCAGGTGCCAGGAGTTGATCGAGGCGATCATGATGTCGTTCACGCCGTTCAGGACCAGCGTCGGCTGAGTGATCGCGCTCAGGTAGGCATAGGGGTTCTTACCGGGCAACGGTACCAGATAGGCCGCATACGCTTCAGCCTGAGCTTGGGCGACTGCGGCTGAACTTGGCGGGTCCTGGTCGACTCGCTGATGGCGTCGCTCCCAGAACGCGAGGCCGGCCTGTTTCGCAGCGTCCGAGCGACCAAAGAACAGAAAGAGGAAGTCCTCAGCGGTCGGAACAGGAGTCGGCGCGACTTCAAGCACCTTGGGATCGATCGTCGGATCGCCGCCTCGAAGGCCGGTGCCGAGCAACAGCAGCTTGCGCACCAGTGCGGGATGACGCAGCGCGACCTCTTGAACCTGGAGGCCACCGATCGAGAAACCGAGCAGATCGACTTGGGGCAGCCCCAGTGCCTGGATTACGGCAGCAATATCGTCTGCCAGGTCCTCTATCCGATTGCGTGGTGTGCCGGACGACGAGGCGATGCCGCGGCCATTGAACAGGATGACTTCACGGCCTTCGGCCAAGCCGTCCGTTAGCAGGGGATCCCAATGGTCCAGGCCGCCGCGGAAATGGGGGACGAAGAAGAGTGGGACGCCAGACGGCTTGCCCCATCGGCGGTAAGCGAATCGGTCACCATCGACTTCGATGAAGCGGGTCGGCGTGGTCAGGTGGGTGGCGGTCATGCGCAGGTCCTTTCGCTCGTAAATAGACCGATCTGTCTATTCATGCTGTTGACAATAGACCGATCTGTCTGTATTGTCAAGAGGTGCCGCAGAAAGCCAGGAAACGTGCGAAAACCTCAGAAGTCGGTGTCCGTGATCGCCTCCTCAACGCCGCCGATCGGCTGTTCTACCAGGAGGGTGTGCGGGCCGTCGGCATCGACCGCGTGCTGTCGGAGGCCGACGCGGCGAAGGCGTCGCTCTACCAGCACTTCGGCAGTAAGGACCAACTCGTGGCGTCGTACCTCGAGCGCAAAACCAAGGACGCCCGAGCGAGCATCGAGGCGTACCTCGCCGGCACACCGCCGTCACAACGCGCGCTCAGGTTTTTCGACTGGGTGGTGGAGTGGGCGGAGTCGAAGGACTTCCGCGGCTGTCCGTTGCAGCACACGGTGAGCGAGCTCACCGATGCGGCGCACCCGGCGCGCGCCATTGCTCACGATCAGCGAGAGTGGTTCGCGGAGCGCCTCCGGGAGTGGACGACGGCGGCGGGAGTGAAAGACTCGAAAGCGACGGCTCGCGCTCTGATGGTGCTCTTCGACGGCGCCGTCGCGGGGTCAGAGGTGGACGGGCCGCAGCGGGCGAGCGACGCTCGATGGATGGCCAGGAAGTTGTTGGCCGGCTGAACGCGCGCGCTCTCCTCACTTCGACGGAACGACGTTCGTTGAAGCTGCAGTAGTGCGCCGCCTGCCCTGCATGGCGCGACGATCCGCGCGCTTGGATATCAACCTTGAACATTCGGAAACGCCCTAAGTGATCGAACGACATTAGAAGGTCTGACACAATTTCGGCGACGATCCGTCGGCTTGCGCCGTAAACCGCTGAATACAAATCGCATCGCAGAACAGGAATATTTGAAGGAGCGTTTTGCGATAAACTGTTTCTGACCGCCCGCAAACCGTTGATTCTAAAGCGGAGAGATGTCGGAGTGGTCGATTGAGCACGCTTGGAAAGCGTGCTTTTGACTCGTGACGTACGAGAGGCCGATG
>CAWGBY010000015.1:0-1152977 GCA_963820855.1 uncultured Acidobacteriota bacterium | reverse complement strand
TTCTACCGCAAAGTCCTCGGCAGCGACGCGCGGATCCTGATCCTCGACAACCACGACGACTTCGGCGGCCACGCCAAGCGGAACGAGTTCACCCACGAGGGCCGGACGTTCATCGGCTACGGCGGAACGCAATCGATCGACACTCCCGCGAGCTACAGCCCGGAGGCATCCGGACTTCTGAAAGAGCTCGCGATCGACACCGAGCGTTTCTACCAGGCATTCGACCAGGAGCTCTACTCGTCGCTGAAGCTCTCTTCCGGGACGTTCTTCGATCGGGAGACCTTCGGCGAAGATCGCCTCGTGGTCCGGGCCCGGGGCGGCTCGTGGGCGGATTTCGCCGCGGCCGCTCCTCTCGCTCCCGAGGCGCGCAAGGACCTCGTGCGGCTGTACGAGGACGAGATCGACTACATGCCGGGCGCTGAGCGATGCCGAGAAGAAAAAGAAGCTCGCGAAGACGAGCTATCTCGCCTTCCTCACCGACTTCGCCAAGGTCCATCCGCAGATCGGGCAGTACATGGCGAGCCGCACGCACGGTCTCTACGGGATGGGCATCGACGGCGTTCCCGCGCTCGATTGCTGGAGCCTCGGCTATCCGGGGTTTCAGGGAATGGGACTTTCGCGCGGAGACGACGCCGAACCTCTCCGCGACGGCGAAGCCGAAGCCCGATGAGCCGTACATCTTTCACTTCCCCGACGGGAACGCCTCGATCGCGCGGCTGCTCGTGCGGAGCCTCATCCCGGATTCCGCTCCCGGGAGCACCATGGAGGACATCGTCACCGCGAAGATGGACTACGGGAAGCTCGACTCCGCGAACTCGAAGGTTCGCGTGCGGCTGAGCTCGACGGGAGTGCGGGTCAAGCACCGCGGAAATCCCGAGAGCGCGACCGAGGTCGACGTCATCTACGTCCGCGAAGGAAGGGCGGAGAAAGTCCGCGGAAGCCACGTGGTCATGGGATGCTGGAACGCCGTCGTTCCCCGCCTTTGTCCCGAGATTCCGAAAGAGCAGCAGGACGCGCTCGCTGTACGGTCCCAAGGTGCCGCTCGTCTACACGAACGTGTTCATCCGGAACTGGAGCTCCTTCCAGAAGCTCGGTGTGTCGAACGTCTACAGCCCGTCCGGCTACCATTCCGGAGTGACCCTCGATTTCCCGGTGAGTCTCGGGAAGTACCGTCATCCGAGGAGCCCGGAAGAGCCGATGGTGCTCCATCTGACCCGGACCCCCTGCAGCCCGGGAGGGAGCTCGCGCGAACAGCACGCCGCCGGAAGGTACGATCTCCTTTCGACGACGTTCGAGACCTTCGAGCGCGAGATCCGAAGCCAGCTCGCCCGCGTCCTGGGAGCGGGCGGTTTCGACCCCGCGAAGGACGTTCTCGGAATCACCGTGAACCGCTGGCCGCACGGCTACGCCTACGAGTACAACTCGCTCTGGGACCCGGCGTTCGCGACGGGCGCGGCGCCCTACGAGATCGCGCGAAAGCCGTTCGGTCGAATCCACATCGCGAACTCCGATGCGGCTGCGTACGCGTACACCAACGCGGCGATCGATCAGGCGTACCGCGCGGTCTCCGAGATCACCTCGAAGGCCACGACCGATGGAGTGTAGCGAAGGAACGAAGCTTCTCTGAGCTCAGCGAGATTCACTCCGAACGAGAGCTTCTGGCTCGAGGCGATCGATCGCACGCGTCTCGAGCCCGCGCTCGAGGGTGAGCGCGACGCCGACGTCGTCTGTCTCGGCGGCGGCTACACCAGCCTCGTCTACGCCTATCTCCTCAAGAAGCGCAACCCCGGCCTCGAAGTCGCTGTACTCGAAGGAAACTACGTCGGCTTCGGCGCTTCCGGCAGGAACGGCGGGATGGCGCTTCACGAGCCGCATCTCGAGCGCGCTCGAAAGCGCGGTGTCGAGAGAGTGCGATTCACCTACGACGAGACGGTCCGGACCATCGACTGGATCGAAGAGCTCGCGCGCGAGGAGGGATTCGACTGCGAGCTCGAGCGCACCGGGTATCTCGAGATCGCGCTCTACCCGAAGCACGAACGGGAGAACGAAGAGAAAGAGCGCGCCTGCCGCGAGGTGGGCATCGAGCTCGAGCTCATCGATCGGGACGAGATGCGCTCGACCATCAGGAGCGAGCGGTTCCTCTCCGCGCTCCACTTTCCGAAGGCGGCGGTCCTCCATCCGGGGAAGTACGTGTCGGGACTGAAGAAGGCCGCGCTCGCGAAAGGCGTGCGGCTCTTCGAGGCGAGCCCCGTCGAGAGCGTTACCGACGACGGCCGCGGCTACGAAGTCTCGACGCCCCGCGGACGAATCCGCGCCGAGACGATCGTCGTCGGACTGAACGCCTACCTTCCCGCGGCGCGGCTCGGCATCGTGCGCGATCGCGCGGTCTCGCTCTTCTCCTTCATCCTGCTGACCGAGCCTCTCAGCCCCGCCCGTTGGAAGGAGATCGGCTGGTCCGGCCGTCAGGGCTACACCGACAAGAGGCGGGTCCACAACTACGTGCGGCTCACCGGCAAACCGCATCCTCTTCGGCGGGCGCGTGCGCTATCACTTCGGCCTCGAGTCGCCGAGAGGAATCGAGCAGCCTCTATTCCGAGCTGCGGGCGGAGCTCCTGAAGACGTTCCCTTCGCTGAAGGACGTCGCCATCACCCATCGCTGGTGCGGTCCCGTCGCGATCACCTGGAGACGCGCGCCGGAAATCGGAAGGACGGGACGAAACGGGAGAGCCTTCTACGCCCTCGGCTATTCCGGGATGGGCGTCTCGCTCGCGACTCTATCCGGGCCGCGTTCTCGCGGATCTCGTCGAAGGCCGCGAGACACCCTGGGAGAATCTCCTGTACCTTCACGATCCGGTCGCTCCCCTTCCTCCCGAGCCCTTCCGCTTCCTTGGATTTCAGGGCGGCTATCTCGGCATGAGGTTCATGGACTTCCTCGACCGCTTTTCTTAGACTCCGCCCGTGAATCGGAACGATCGAGAGCTCGGCATGGACCGCGCGATCACGAGGCGGGACTTTCTCCAGGGCGTCGCGCTCGCCATCGGCGCGGCTCGCTTCCGGCTCGCTTCCGCGGGCGCGCTTTCCGGGCAGACGCCTCCGGCCATGGCGCTCGGCCATCGGGTGCGCGACGGCGAGTTTCCCCGGGAGATTCTCGAGACCGGGGAGGTCCTATGACCTGGTGGTCGTGGGCGCGGGCATCGCGGGTCTCGGGGCCGCCTATCTTTATTATCAGGAAGCGCCCGGGGAGCCTTCGATCCTCCTCCTCGACAACCACGAAGAGTTCGGAGGCCACGCCCGCCGGAACGTCATGGAGTACGGGGGGCGCGGCTCATCGCCCCCGGCGGCACCTTCGCCCTCGAAGACGTCGAAGACTCGCCCGAAGAAGCGCTCGAGGTCTTCCGGCGCATCGGGCTCGATCCCGCGAGGCTCGTCGAGTACCGGGACGCGAAGTTCCGCGAACGCTTCGGTCTCTCCCCCGCCGTGGTCTTCGATTCGAGGGTCTTCGGCTCGCAGCACCACCTGGGTCGATCGCTGGAACGAGACTCCCTACGAGGAGTTCTTCGCTCGGGCGCCTCTGGAGCGAGGCCGCGCGGAAGGACCTCGTCGAGCTCTACACCACGCAAAAGAACTATCTCCCCGCCGCCACGGATCTCGAGGGCGAGCTCCACGCGATGAGCTGGGAGACGTTCGTTCGGGAGAAGATGGGGCTCGGCGACGACGCCGTACGCTTCGTCGATCTGTACTCGACGGACCTCATCGGACTCGGCTGCGACGCCGCTTCCGCCCTCGAAGGGCTACGCCATCGGTCCCGGCTTTTTCGGCATGGGAGGCGAGGGCTTCTACGAAGAGGTCGGGAATGCTCAAGTACGGCTATCAGCCTGTGAATCGCTTTCCCGACGGGAACCATACCGTCGCGCGGCAGCTTCTCAAGGGACTCCTTCCCGGTGCCCTCACCGGAGAGAACACGATGGAGGGAGTCTTCAACGCCGAGCTTCGCGACGAGGAGCTGGACCGGAGCGAGAGCCGGGTCCGGCTCCGGCTCTCGTCGATGGTGACGAAGATCCAGCAAAGGGGAGACCTGGTCGAGGTCGACTACGTGCGACCGGACGGAGAAGGCCGCCGCGTTCGCGCGCGTCACGTCATCATGACCGGCTGGGGCTCGGTCGCGAAGCACGTCGTGCCCGATCTCGCCGAGGATCAGCGGCGGGCGCTCGAAGAATACCGGTACAGCTCGGCTCTCTACATCAACGTGCTGCTGAAGCACTGGCGTCCCATCGCCGACATCGGCGCCTTCGAGATGTACTGGCCGTCCGGATACTGCACCTGGATGCACGTCTCGGATCCGCTCACCGTCGGCGAGTACCGGCCCGAGTACCACCCCGACAAGCCGACCATCCTGAGCATGTACAAATACATCCACCAGCGGGGCCTCGAGCCGAAAGAGCAGATGAAGCTCGGACGCTACGAGATGGAGGCGAAGAGCTTCGAAGAGTACGAGCGCGAGATCCGAAGCGAGCTGAACCACGTCCTCGGCGGCCACGGGTTCGATGCGGCGAAGGACATCGCCGGCATCACCGTGAACCGATGGGGCCACGGCTACAATTACTTCAAGGAGCCGGGTCCGAGGGAAAAGCTCGATCAGCCCGCCGTATCGCGCCGGAAGGCAGAAGCTCGGCCGCATCTCCTTCGCGGGCGCCGACGCGGGCGGAACGCCCTGGACCCAGGCGGCGCTGGCCCAGGCTTTCCGCGCCGTGCACGAGCAGCTTTGATCGCGGCCCTCGGCGCTAACATATTAAGGTTTGCCTCAATCAGGAGAAGCCTCAAATGACCACCGCAATCGACAGGCACAAGTCCCTCCTCGACAAGCTCGGAATCGAGGAGATCAATCGCGGCGCCTCGACCGGACCCGACGCCTGGCTTTCTGAGCCCTCGGGAAAAGAGCTGGTTTCGCTCGATCCGACGACGGGAGAGCCCATCGCGAAGATCATCCAGGCGACGCCCGCGATCTACGAGAAAGTCGCCTCCACCGCCGCGAAAGCCTTCGAGTCCTGGCGGGAGGTCCCCGCTCCGAAGCGAGGGCAGGTGATCCGCGACCTCGGAGACGCGCTCCGCGAGCTCAAGGAGCCGCTCGGCGACCTGATCTCCCTCGAGATGGGAAAGATCCGCGCCGAGGGGCACGGCGAAGTCCAGGAGATGATCGACATCTGCGACTTCGGAGTCGGCCTCTCGCGGCAGCTCTACGGGCTCACCATGCATTCCGAAAGACCGCGGCATCGGATGTACGAGCAGTGGCATCCGCTCGGTGTCGTGGGAGTGGTCACCTCGTTCAACTTTCCCATGGCGGTCTGGTCCTGGAACACGGCGATCGCGTCGGTCTGCGGCGACCCCATTCTCTGGAAGCCCTCGAGCGACACGCCGCTCACCGCCATCGCCGTTCAGCACGTGGCGAACGGCGTCGCGGCCGACCACGGCCTCTCGGGCATCTTCAACCTCGTCATCGGATCCGGCCGTGACGTCGGCGAGCTGATGCTCAACGACCCGCGGCTTCCGATGATCTCGTTCACCGGCTCGACCGGCGTCGGCCGGAGGGTGGCGGAAGCGGTCTCGAAACGGTTCGGGACGGACCATCCTGGAGCTCGGCGGAAACAACGCGATCATCGTCGCCGAGGACGCCGACCTCGACATGGCGACGCGGGCCATCCTGTTCGGCGCCGTCGGAACGTCCGGTCAGCGCTGCACGAGCACGAGGCGCATCATCGCCCAGAAGAGCATCGTGAAAGAGCTCGAGGAACGGCTGGTCAAGGCCTACAAGTCGATCCGCATCGGCGATCCCCTGGACGACAAGACGCTCATGGGACCGCTGGTGAATCCAGGGCGCGGTGAACGACATGTTCGCGGCTCTCGAGCGGGTGAAGAAGGAAGGCGGCAAGGTCCTCGTCGGCGGCGGAAAGCTCCCCGAGAAGGGACCGAACTTCGTCGAGCCCACCATCGTCAAGATGCCCGCCCAGACCGAGATCGTGAAGGAAGAGACGTTCGCCCCGATTCTCTACATCCTGGAGTACGGCGAGATCGAGGAAGCGATCGCGATCCAGAACGGAGTTCCGCAGGGGCTCTCGAGCTCCATCTTCACCGACAGCATGCGGAAGATGGAGGCGTTCCTTTCCGCCTCCGGGTCCGACTGCGGCATCGCGAACGTCAACATCGGGACTTCGGGCGCGGAGATCGGCGGCGCCTTCGGCGGCGAGAAAGAGACCGGCGGCGGCCGCGAGTCGGGGTCGGACTCGTGGAAGCAGTACATGAGGCGGCAGACCAACACCATCAACTGGTCGAAAGACCTGCCTCTGGCTCAGGGGCTGGAGTTCGGCTAGATTGGCGTATGGCGACAACCACACGAGCGGTAATCGCGGATCCGCAGGTCGTGCTCCCCAACGTGAGCTGGGAGACCTACGAGAGACTTCTCGAGGATCTGGCCGATTGCAGCGTCCCGCACCTGACGTACGATCAGGGGCGGCTGGAAATCATGAGTCCGACGCACGCTCACGAAAGGTTCAATCGCACGCTCAATCTGATCGTCGAGATCGTCGCTGCGGAGCTCGATGTCCGGGTGGACGTCCTCGGCTCGAGCACGTTCAAGCGAAAGGATCTGAAGCGAGGTTTCGAGCCTGACTCCTGCTTCTACGTGGCCAGCGCGAAACGGATCCGCGGAAAGAAAAGCTCGATCTCGCAGTCGACCCGCCCCCGGATCTGGTCATCGAGATCGACATCACGACTTCCTCCATCCCGAAGATGCCCATCTTCGCCCATTTCGGAGTACCCGAGGTCTGGCAATACGACGGCAAGTCCCTCCGGATGTGGAAGCTTCAGGAGGACGAGTACACGCGCATCGAGAGCAGCCTCGCGTTTCCCATCCTCACGCCCGGCGTTCTCGAGGACTTTCTCGCCAAGAGCGAGAAGTGGGAAGACCGACCCCGCCTCTTTCGATTCATTCGCGACTGGGTCGCCGCGAATCGATGACGCCTTCGCCCTCGAGGACCACGTAAACGCGGTCCGCCTGGAGTGTGCCGAGCGCTTCCGTTCTTCCCGACGGCCACGCGATCGTCACGTCGGCGGAGTTACCGGGTCCCGAGTCCGAAGTGCAGCCTCGGGTCGTGGCTCGACAGGTAGCCGCCTCCCGACTTCGACGTCTGTCGCTGTCGCTTTCCCGGCGGCGGTGACGCTCACCCGCGCGCCGACACCGTCACGGTTGGACGCTCGACCTATCAGAAGAAGCTGCAGCCAATGGCCCTGTTCGGAGGTCTCGTTGAAGAGAAGGGTCGGGAGCGCGTGCATGTTCGCGATGACCGCGTCGACATCCCCGTCCTCGTCGATGTCTCCAAAAGCGGCGCCGCGGCCGAGGCGTTTCTCCAGTAACCCCGCGTCCTTCGAAGCCTCGACGAACGTTCCCTTGCCTCCGTTCAGGAACAGCTGGTTCGACTGCGCGTACCAGGTCCCGCTCGCGACCCGGTCCACTTCGGGCCAGATGTGTCCGTTCACCACGAACAGATCGAGGTCGGAATCGTGCTCCACGTCGAGAAACCGCGTCGCCCAGCCCAGGTAAGGAAACGTGGGCTCGCCGAGACGAGCGCGGTACGTGACATCGGAGAAGAGCCCCGAACCGTCGTTCCGGTAGAGCGTGTTGTAGTCGTCGGAGAAATTCGTGACGTAGAGGTCGGGCTTCCCGTCTGCGTCGTAGTCGCCGGAGTCGACCCCCATCCCGGCCTGGGGCCTCCCGCCCTCGACGTAAGCCGCGCCGGAGAGCGCGCCGAAGTCCTCGAACTGGAACCCGCCGCGATTCAAGAACAGGAAGTTCTCCGTGAGGTCGTTCGCGACGTAGATGTCGAGGAGCTCGTCGTCGTCGAGATAGTCGAGGACGACGCCGAATCCGTAGCCGCGCTTTTTGGCCACTCCCGAGGCCATCGAGACATCTTCGAAGGTGAAGTCGCCGCGGTTCCTATAAAGAAGATGCGTCTCCGGAGGGTGGGAGAGGGGCCCGCAGGAGACCTTCACTCCCTTCCAATAGCAGTCTTGGTCCGGGGGCGCGTTCCGGTCGAAGACCGCGTGGTTCGCGACGACCAGGTCGAGGAAGCCGTCGGAGTCGAAGTCTCCGGCGGCCGCTCCCGAGCCCCAGCGCGGGTCGTGGACCCCGGAGGCGATCGAGACGTTCTCGAAGGTGCCGTCGCCGTTGTTGCGGTAGAGGACGTCGGGGCCGAAGTTCGACACGAAGAGGTCGGGGTCGCCGTCGTCGTCGAAATCAGCGAAGAGACACCCCGCTCCCCACTCCGACTCCCGCAGCCCCGCCGCTTCGGTCACGTCGGTGAAGCGCGCCGCTCCATCGTTGCGATAGAGCCGGTCGCTCGGCTTTTCGGCGCCCTCTGGAAGATCGAGAAGCGAGCCGTTGACGAGGTATACGTCGAGGTCGCCGTCTCCGTCGTAGTCCGAGAGACCCGCGCCGGTCCCCGTTCGCTCGATGATGTAGTTCTTCTCCTCCGAGCCGAAGGTCACCACCAGATCGAGGCCGCGCTCGAGGGCGCGATCGACGAACCGAGGCCCCGAGGCGCTGAAGGAGACGACGAGCGCGAGGAAAACCATCGAAGGCGATTCTATATCGCGCCTTGACAGCCCCGGAGAGCGGGGACTAGCCTCGGTGGGTGATCGTCCTGGCCCTCGGTTTCCTGGTTCTTTTGGGTCAAGAGACGTACCGTCCTTCGGCTCCGATCGTTCCGGCGGGAATCTACCGCGCGGAAGCCCTGTGGCGCTCGGGCAAGCCCGAAGAAGCCCGCGCGGAGCTCGCGCAGGTGAGAGCCCGCGCGCCGGAGATTCTCCTTCCGCTCGTTCTCCTCGCGCGCATCGACGGCGTCGAGAGCGACGAGCTCGCGCGGCGCATTCCCGACGCGCGCGTCCGGAAGAGCGTCCTCGAGAACGCGCCGATGGAAGGAGAGGACTTCGTTCCCATCGAGAGACCGGCGATCGTCCTCGCTTCGGTGGGCGCGATCGATCTGGCGCTCGCGGAGTATCGCGCGGTGGCCGAGCTCGACCCGCTGAACGTCGACCTGCATCGCCATCTCGGAAACGCCTTCTTCAAAGCGTCGCGCAACGTCGAGGCGGCCGAGGCTTTCCGGAAAGCGGTGTCCCTCGATCCCAAGGACGCGGGGGCCTTCGGACAGCTCGGGTCGGCGAGCCTTCGGCTCCAGTGGTGGGACGAAGCCATCGAGGCCTTCGAGAAAGCGCGGTCTCTCGAAGGAGACAAGCCCGGCGGGCTTCTCGCGCTCGGCTACGCCTATGAGCGCAAGCCCGACTTCGAGAAAGCGCTCGACTTCTACCAGCGCGCCTCCAAGCTTTCTCCTTCGTGGGCTCAGCCCCCGTACCGGCGCGGAAGAACGCTCCTCAAGCTCGACCGGCGGGAAGAGGCGGAGCGCGAGCTGAAACGGGCGCTCGAGCTCGACTCGAATCTGGCCGAAGCGCGGTGCTTTCTCGGGGCTCTCTATCTTGAGAATCAGGATCTTGTCGCTGCGACAAGAGAGCTCGAGCTCGCAGTCGCTCAGTCGCCTCGCTACGCCAAGGCGCACTTCTATCTCGGCCAGGCGTATTTGCGAGCCGGACGACGGGAGGAAGCGAAGGCCTCGCTCGCTCGCTACGAGCAAATCACGCGAGAAACGGGCGATGTCGAGCCCAATTAATCCATGCCCTTGGACCTCTATCCAAAATATTGAACAGGACGCACCGCGGCATGTTCGAAGTTGCTTTCAAAACAGCCACTTAGATAGAATCCCGCGCTGGAACGCGATTTGCTCCGTCTGGAATCGAAGTCAACCGACCGGACGGTTAGCTTCTCTATGCGACGCAGTCCCAGTCCTACCAGCCCTACCAGCGAGGTGAGCATGAAATCCTTACGATTGATTCCCCTTCTCGTGCTCGCGGTGACGTTGATGGTCTCGATCTCGGCCTCGGCCCAGGTCATCACGGGAACCATCTTCGGCACCGTGAGAGACGAGTCAGGCGGCGTCCTTCCGGGCGCTTCCGTCACGATCACGTCCCCGGCCCTTCCAGCTGGACCTTCCACTCAGGTCAGCAATGAGAAGGGTCAGTTCCGATTTCCCGAACCTGTCTCCCGGCGTCTTACGCACTGGAAATCTCGCTTGCCGGATTCGGTACGTATCGCGAGGAAGGGCTCCGGGTCTCAGTGGGCAGCAACACGGAGCGCGACGTATCCATGAAGCTCAGCACGGTCGCGGAGACGGTGACCGTGACCGGCGAGAGTCCGATCATCGACACCAAGAAGACGGGTGTCTCCGCGAACTTCGCCTCCGAAGTCGTGGAGAACACTCCGGTGCGCCGGTTCAGCATGTTCGACTTCCTGAAGTGGGCGCCCGGAGTCTCCGCGAACAGCCCCTCGAGCGGAACGGCAGCAGGCAATGACTGCCTTCGGCTCGTCGACGAACGACAACGTCTACCTGATGGACGGAACCGACTTCACGTCACCCGTTGGCGGCGGCGCCTGGCCCTATCCCGACACGGACGTCATCGAAGAAGTCGAGGCTGTCGCCCTCGGCGCGTCTGCAGAGTACGGGAACGTCCAGGGCGCGGTGTTCAACGTCGTCACCAAGCAGGGAGGAAACGACTACCAGTTCGACTTCTCCTACTTCGCCCAGCCCGACTGGCTCACGACCCAGCCCATCAAAGTCGACTGCGGTGGCTGCCCCGATGGACCCGAGACCGGGTTCACCAGGACGCAATATCGGGACCTGACAGTACATTCCGCGGGACCCATCATCAAGGACAGGCTCTGGTACTTCGGCGGATATCAATACCAGCGCGACTTCGACAACCAGCCCGGAACGGACCCGCGCTTCCCCAGGCTCTGGGAGGCGGACCGGGTGTTCTGGAAGATCAACTGGCAGATCACCGAGAACCTTCGGTTCATGCACACCTACCACGACGACTACTGGGACATCCCGCCGACTCCGAGCGTCTCCGAGCCGTTCGAGACCCTCACGAGTTTCGGCGGCCATAACCCGTCGACGACCGTCGCGAACCTGACTCACGTCGTCTCCCCCAATACCTTCTGGGACGCGCGTTTCTCCGGATTCGTCTCCCCGAACGATTACGCGCGGGCGAACAACCCCGACCTCACGCAGCCGCGGCACACCGATCTCGCGACCGGTATCAGCAGTGGGGGATCGGGCCTCAGCGGGTCCTTCTATCAGTCTCGCTGGGCGTTCAACGCGAAGTTGAGCCACTACGCGACCGACTTCATCGGAAGCGACCACGACTTCAAGTTCGGGCTTCAGTGGGTGAACGGACAGAGTCGCACCTTCTACCTCTACCCGGGTGGTGGCCACCTCTACGACTACGACGGCGAGCCGTACTACGGATACTTCCGCGACCCCTACACTTACGGAGGGCAGTTCAAGGATCTCGGCCTTTTCGCCGAAGACGTCATCCGCCCGAACGATCGCTTGACCCTCAGCCTCGGGATTCGGTTCGACCGAAACCAGGGCATCAGCCAGGACATCCCGGGTCGGAGTCCAACAGGAGAGGAGCTCAGCACGGATATCCAGGGACTCGGCGACCTCTTCACCTGGACCAACATCTCCCCGCGCATCGGGTTCAACCTCAAGCTGACTTCGGACGGCCGGACGATCCTTCGCGGGAACTACGGCCGATTCGTCCAGGGGATGATCACGGGAGAGCTGGCGACCGTACATCCGGGTATCAGCCCCGTCACCTATGCGTTTTTCGATCCGGCGACCGGAGGGTATACGGACATCGTCTCGGTCACCGATCCCACTGCGAACCTGCGCGTGAATCCCGACACGATTGCGCCGAACACCGATCAGTTCTCCATCGGATTCGATCGTGAGCTGGCGGCTAACGTCGGAATCGGCGTGACCTACGTCTACAAGAAAGGTCGAGACTACACCGGGTTCACTGACATCGCCGGTCAGTGTACGGAACAGGCACGGCCCTTGCACCGGATGGACGGAGTCATTCCCACGTTCCCGCTCTTGACCGATCCCGACGCGCGACTCTTCCAGCTCACGAATCCCGATGGCTACTTCACCGAGTACAACGGCGTGGTCTTCACCTTCAACAAGAGGTGGTCGGATCGCTGGCAGGCGGTGATGTCCTACACGCTCTCCGAAGCCACGGGGCTCATCACCTCGAACGGCGTCGGCCCGACGACCGCCAGTACATCCCAGACGACCGCGGCTTTCGCGGGCTCGAGAGCGAACTTCGGCCGGGATCCCAACGACCTCGACGAATGCCGAAGGGAACCTCCTGAACGATCGCACCCACATGTTCCGGGTACAGACCGCCTATGAGATCCCGACAGTGGACATCCTCGTTGGAGCGGCCTTCCAATTCCTGACCGGAAAACCCTATGGCGGAAAAGCTAACCGGGGTCGATCTTCCCCAGGGCAGCCGACAGATCTACGTCGACCCGCTGGGGACGTTCCGCCTTTCGAATCAGACCCTGCTCGACCTGCGCATCTCCAAGATCTTCCACATCGGCGACGGAAATCGGAGAATCGAGGTCCTGGCCGACATCCTGAACCTGGGGCAGGAGAAGGCCGAGGAGAGCATCCTGACGTTGAACCGATACAGCGACAACTTCGAGGGACCCAATACCTACATCGACCCGCTGCGCGCGATGATCGGAGTCAAGCTCCACTTCTAGCGCCTGGCGAGTTCGTCACCGGGGTGGGGCCTCGCGGCCCCACCCCTTTTTCTTTGTCGCCACGCTAAAATCGTTCGAACATGGGTCGTCGAGAGCGGAAGAAGGACGCGCCACGAGCGCCGAGACGCATTCCCTGGAAGCTTCTTCTCGCTGGAGCTGCAGCAGCGGCGGCGATAGCGGTCGCCATTCGCTTCGTTCCGCGCCTGGTTCCTGAGGCTCGGCGACCTCTCAACATCGTTCTCGTCACGGCGGACACGCTCCGCGCCGATCGGCTTCCCGCCTACGGCTACGACAAGGTCGAGACCCCGAATCTGGATCGGATGGCCGCGTCGGGAGCGCTCTTCGAGCAGGCGACGACGGTCGTGCCGCTGACCCTCCCCGCCCATTCCTCGATGTTCACCGGGACTTTCCCGATGCACCACGGCGTGCGGGACAACGGGGGCTACTACCTCGGGCAGGACCAGATCACGCTCGCCGAGACCCTGAAAGAGAACGGCTATCAGACCGGCGGCTTCGTCGCCGCGTTCGTGCTGGACTCGAGGTGGGGACTGAATCAGGGCTTCGACAAGTACTACGATGAATTCGATCTGAACAAGTACGAGAACGTCGGCCTCGACACCGTGCAGAGACGCGGGCGGCGAAGTCCTCGCGGAAGCGGTCAAGTGGATGGACTCGGTGAAGGAGGACCGCTTCTTCGCGTGGCTCCACTTCTACGACGTGCACACTCCGTACGAGCCTCCCGAGCCGTTCCTGTCCCGGTACAAGGGCTACCCCGGCTCCCGGTACGACGGGGAGATCGCGTATCTGGACAGTCTGATGGGCGAGCTCTTCGACTGGCTCCAGAAAAACGATCTCGAGGAGGACACGCTCGTGGTCTTCATCGGGGACCATGGAGAGAGTCTCGGGCAGCACGAGGAGAACACCCACGGTTTTTTCATCTACGACGCGACCATGCACGTGCCGTTTCTGGTGAAGGCTCCCTATCGGCAGATCCGCTCCGGCATCCGTATCCCGGCTCAGGTGAGAAACATCGATCTCATGCCGACGATTCTGGATCTGGTCGCCATCCCGCCGCCCGCGACAATCCAGGGGACGAGCCTCGTCCCGCTCCTCGAGGGCGAGAGCGACGATCTGGGACTCCTCGCCTACAGCGAGTCCTTCTATCCGCGGCACCACTATGGATGGGCGGAGCTGAAATCGGTGCGAAACGGCCGGATGCAGTTCATCGACGCGCCGCGCCCGGAGCTCTTCGACATCGAAGCGGACCCGCAGCAGACGAAGAACCTCGCCCCTCAGCGTGCCGCCACGGTCTCCGAGCTCAAGACCGCGCTCGACGATCTCGTGGCTCGCTACGGCGTCGAGGGGATCGACGAGAAAGCCCCGGAGACCCCGGACGCCGACACCGCCGCCCAGCTCGCCGCACTCGGCTACCTCGGCGGTCCGTCGAAGATCAAGATCGATCCCAGCCGGCCTCTTCCCGATCCCAAGGACAAGATCGGCCTCTTCAACCTCATCAAGGACGCGGGCGCTGACTCGAGCGAGGACCGGATCGAGGAGGCGATGGCGAAAATCGAGAAAGTCCTCGCCGAGGATCCCGACATTCTCGAGGCCCACTACATCAAGGGAAACCTCTTCACGAAGCAGAAGGACCTGGAGAAAGCCCTCGCCGCGTATCAAGACGCCCTCGCTCGAGACCCCGAGTACAAGTCAGCGCTCTACGGGCTCGCCACCACCTACCAGGAAATGGGGAGGGCCAAGGAGGCGGAGGTCGGATTTCAGCGCATTCTGGAGCTCGACCCCCGCGACAACCGCGCGTACTACATGCTCGCCAAGATTCAGGTCGACCGGAACGACTACTCGGGCGCTCTCGATCTCTTGAAGCAGGCGGTCGACATCGGAAGCGAGCGCGCTCCGCTCCACAACCTCATGGCCGAGTGCTACATCGGAATGAAGCAGCTCGACGAGGCGAAAGAAGAGATCGGGACGCGCCCTCGAAATGAACGCCGAGCTCCCGACCGCTTATTTCAATCTTGCGCTGATCCACGAGGAGGAGGACGACACGCCCTCCGCGATCGAGGCGTACGAGAAAGAGCTCGAGATTTCGCCCAAGGACTTCCGCAGCCATTTCAACGTGGCGAAGCTCTACGGCAAGGCCGGAAACGGCCCGAAGACGCGCGAGCACTTCGAGAAGGCGATCGAAGCCAATGACAAGTTCGCCATCGGCCATCTGTATCTCGCGAAGTTCTATCTGGATTCCGGCGACCTCGAGAAAGCCCAGGAAATGGCCCTGAAAGGAATCGAGCTCGGCCCCGAGCCGTCGATGGCGCCCCTCGGCCATTTCATTCTCGCCGACGTCTACAACCGGAAGGGGCTCTTCGGAGACGCCGAGCGGGAGTTGCGGAAAGCGCAGAGACTCCAGAGCTCCTGACCCGAGAGCTCCGAAGCCTCCGTTCCCCGATCTTGCCCGATCTCCCCCGCGGCCGTACACTCTCGCGCGGTGAGTGAGGCTTCCTCGCGAAAGCTGCTCTTCGGCGTCGTGGCGCTCAGCCTGGCGCTGAACGTCGTCGGCATCGGGTGGGGACTTCCCTCCCGCTATGGCTGGGCCGTCGACGAGCTGAATCCGTCCATCATCCTGAAGGGAATCGAAGCCCGCTTCTCCGGAGACTGGCATCAGCCTGCGTATCCACCTTTCCACTACTACCTCCTCGCCGCGACCTACCTCCCCGTCCTCGGCCTGGACCTCGTGGACCCGATGAGCGTCGAAGGGCACACCTGGTTCTTTCTCTTCGGCCGCGTCCTTTCCCTCTCGATGGGAGTTGGCATCGTGGTCCTGATGTTCCGCCTCGGGCGCGACCTCGAGGGCCCGCTCTCGGGAGCGTTCGCCGCACTCACGCTGGCGCTCGCGGCCCCTTTCGTCTACTACGCGAAAACCGCGAACCTCGAAATCCCGCTCCTCTTCTGGTTCCTGCTCTCGTACTTTTTCTTTCTTCGGCTCGCCGAGCGCGGGGAGCTGCGCGACTATCTCGCGTTCACGATCTCGGCGGTCCTGGCGATGGGCACCAAGGATCAGGCGTTCGCGTTCTACGTTCTTCCCCTGTCGGCCTTCGCCGTCCTTCGCGCGAGGAAGGAGGGCTCGCTCGTCAAGGTACTGGGCGACCGGAAGGTGCTTTACGCGCTCATCGCCGGCGTCGTTACGTTTCTTCTGCTGCACAACGTAATCTTCAACTATCGAGGCTTCATCAATCACTTCGAAGAGATTCTGTGGGCGCGGGGCCACTACAGCGCCTTCGAAGCGACTCCCGGTCACCAGATCACGATGTTGGGGCAGACCCTGCGCCACCTCGGGTTCCTCCTGGGTTGGCCGCTCCTGGCAGCGGCCGTGTTGGGCCTCGGCCTTTCGCTTCGAGAAGACCGGAATCGCTCTCCGGCCCTCTGGTCTCTCCTCTTCGGAGCGTCTTATTACTGTTTCTTCATCGTCCCCGTCCTGAGCACGTGGCTCCGCTACGCGCTTCCTCTCGCGGCGCTTCTCTCCCCCTTCGCGGGCCTCGCCTGCGCGCGGCTGTGGCGCCGGGGCTCCTTCTCGCGGGCGCTCGTCGCCATCGGGATTCTTTACTCACTAGGGCGGGCGGTGTCCGTCGACGCGCTCCTCCTCAATGACACCCGCTACCAGGCGGAACGGTGGTTGAAAGACAACGTCGGGAAAGATGTGGTGGTCGGCTACATGGGTCCCGAATACTACCTTCCCCGGCTCCACGAGGTCCCGTCCCGACGCCTCCGTCCGACCGAGACCGTTTTGGAGCGCGAAAAGCCGGGCTTTCTCGTGGTCAATCCGGAGTACGCGTCGCGGTTCGAGAGCGGAACGCGGGAGCATCAGCTCTTCTCCCGTCTCGCCGAAGGCCGGGCGGGCTACGCGCTCGTTTTTTCCCTTGCGCCGCGCGAAGGAAATCCGTGGTGGTCGTTCCTGCGTTTCGAGGGGATTCTCGCGAACATGAGCAAAGTGAGTCCCCCTATCGCGGTGTATCAGCGCGTGGAGTGATGGCGAATCCGGCTTTCTCTGTATTCCGGCGATCCGCGCTGCATCGGAAGATCGGGTGGACGCCGTTTCATGAACACGCTCGAAGAATCCGCCGCGCGCCCCTC
Source organism: uncultured Acidobacteriota bacterium (assembly GCA_963820855.1). Taxonomy (GTDB): domain Bacteria; phylum Acidobacteriota; class Vicinamibacteria; order Marinacidobacterales; family SMYC01; genus DAISKN01. Next base: position 1,136,122 of record CAWGBY010000015.1, on the reverse strand, counting down.
GATGAAAGCCGCCCGGATTCTCCTCCTGGACGAGAACGAGATCGCGCGCAAGGGGTTGCGCAGTGTCCTCGAGAACCGTGAAGAGTGGGAGGTCGTGGGCGAGGCCGCGCCCGGGCGGGAGGCGCTGTCGCTCCTCGACGAGCTGAAACCGGACGTGGTCGTCGTCGACGCAGGCCATCCGGATCGAGGCGGACTCGAGGCCGTTCGCGAGATCGTGAAGCGCGCCGAATCTACGGACGTAGTGGTGCTCACTTCGCATGCATCGGAAGAGCTGATTCGCATGGTCTTCGAGACAGGGGCGCGAGGATGCCTCCTCAAATCCGACGCCATGCGCTATCTCGTCTCCGCCATCGAAGCGGTCCGGCTCGGGATTTCACGCGGAGCGCCGCGCGAAGTCCGATTCGAAGGGCGGACATCGGGACGAAAGCTCTCGCCGCGCGAGCGGGAGATCGTGCAGCTCCTCGCGAACGGAATGACCAACAGGGAAGTGGCGAGCACGCTCCGCATCAGCGTCAAGACGGCGGAGACCCACCGGTCGAATATCATGCGCAAGCTCGATCTTCATTCCATCAGCGCTCTCGTGCGCTACGCCTTGCGCAATCGCCTCATCGAGGCCTAGGCTTCGCTCCGGAGCTTCACTCGCGCTTCGGCGCTCGGAGCGAAATCCGCACCTGGTGCACCCGGCCGTCGTCCCGAAGCGGAATCCGCTGAGGATCCACGGCCTCACCGTCCAACTGCGCACTTCCGACGCCCCGGCAGCAGCGCTGAGGATTGAAAACCGCGACCTCGTAACGCGAGCGGCCGTACCGCCAGGTCAGCGAGAATCCCGGCCAGGATGAAGGAATACAGGGGTCGAGGGAAAAATGCTCACCCTTCCGGCGCAGGCCCAGGAGATCCTCGAGGCCCACGCGATAGAGCCAGCCGGCCGAGCCCGTGTACCAGGTCCATCCTCCACGGCCCACGTGCGCCGGCGAGTCGTAGACGTCCGCGGCGACGACGTACGGCTCGACCCGATAGCGCTCGACGTCGCCCGCGGTGCGCGTGTGATTCACCGGGTTCAGCATGTGGAACATCTCCATCGCTTCATCGCCGTTTCCGAGGCGAGCGACCGCTGCCACCATCCAGATCGCGGCGTGCGTGTATTGCCCGCCGTTCTCCCGAATCCCGGGTGGATATCCGCGGATGTATCCGGGATCCAGGCGTCCGTTGTCGAAAGGAGGAGTCAGGAGGAGGATCGAGGACGAGCTTCGCCGCACCAGGTGAGCGCGCGCGGAATCGAGGGAACGCTCGGCCCTCTTGGCCGAGGCGACGCTCGACAATACCGACCACGACTGAGAGATGGAGTCGATGCGGCACTCCTCGTTCTGGGCGGAGCCGAGCGGCGTCCCGTCGTCGTAGTAACCTCGGCGATACCATTCGCCGTCCCAGGCAAGCTCGAGCATGTCGGCGAGACGGCTGAGCTCCGCGCGGTAGCGCGACGCGCGGGCCTTTTCGGCTCTGGCCTCGCAAATCGGGGCAAAGGTGCGGAGGATGGCGCTCAGAAAGAACCCGAGCCAGACGCTCTCCCCTCTTCCCTCACGGCCTACGCGGTTCAAACCGTCATTCCAATCGCCGCTTCCAATGAGCGGAAGACCGTGGGGTCCGGCGGTGAGCGCGCGGTCGATGGCCCGCAACGAGTGCTGGAAGAGGCTCGCCTGCTCCGCCGTGACCTGCGGCGACAGGTAAGCCTCGGCCTCATGCGGGCCGAGCGGCGGCGCCGCGAGGAAGGGCACACTCTCGTCCCAGACTCCCTCGTCTCCCGTGGTCTCGACGTAGTGGGCGGCAGCGTACGGGAGCCAGAGAAGGTCGTCGGAGCACCGCGTCCTCGTGCCGCGGCCGGTCTCCTGATGCCACCAGTGCTGCACGTCGCCCTCCAGAAACTGGCGCGATGCCGCTCGCAACAGGTGCTCCCGGTACAGATCGGGCCTGACCGTGCCGATGGCCATCGCGTCCTGGAGCTGATCGCGGAAGCCGAAGGCTCCGCCGGGCTGGTAGTAGCCGCACCGCGCCCAGAATCTCGAGCCGAGCGTCTGATAGAGGAGCCAGCGATTGAGCATGAGATCGAAGGAGTCGTCCGGGGTCTTCACTTGAATCGTCGTCAGCAGGCGATCCCAGGAGGAATCCACTTCCGAGAGCGCCCGATGGACTTCGGACAGCGAGTGAAATCGAGTGACGAGCTCGAGCGCCTCGTCCTCGTCTCGCACCTCGCCGAGAAGGAAAGCCACTTCCCGGGTCTCGCCGGGAGCGAGGGTGAGATCGATCTGGAGTGCGGCGCAGGGATCGAGACCCGCTCCGAACCGCCCCGCCAGACGGCTCCGTCTGAGCGCGGCGGGTTTTCGAATCGATCCGAATCGCCCCAGAAACTCCAACCGGTCGCCGGTGGCGGAGGTCGGCGGCTCGCTCGACGAAAAGAAGGCCACTCGTTCCGGGAACTCCTCGTTGTACGGGTTCCTCGCGAGAACCGAGCGAGCGTCTTCGTTCCATTCCGTCGTCACGTGATCGCGATGTCCCGGACGGGGCGGCCCGAGCGCCCATTCGGCGTAGGAAAAGAGCGACAGCCGACGTCGGCGAGGCGAGCGGTTCGTGAGCGAGAGGAGAGAAATCTTCACCGGCGCGTCGGTGGCGACGAAGACGGAGAGCTCCTGCGAAAGGCCGGAGCGCGATGTCTCGAATCGGCTCACTCCCGCGCGATGGCGAACGACCCAACGGCCGTCGGAGGAAAGCGGCCCCGCCGACGGTTGGCCTCCCCAGAAAGTCCCCTCCTCATCGTCTCGAAGGAGCAGCGCTTCCGCGGTCGGGTCGCTCACCGGATCGTTCGCGAAGGGAGTGAGTCGATTCTCGCGGCTGTTCTCGGCCCAGGTGAACGCCGAGCCGGAGGCGGTGATGACCGTGCCGAAACCCGGGTTCGCGATGACGTTCGCCCACGGCAAGGGAGTCTCGCGTCCGCCTTCGAGCACGATCTTGTACTCGCGGCCGCCCTCCGCGAACCCACCCGTTCCGTTCGCTAGCGCCAGCGCCGCGGCATCCGCCGGATCGTCGGCAGAAGGGCGAGCGCTCTCGAGCTTGATGGCGAGCTCGGGAAGCCACCGGGGCTCGGGATAAGGGCGATCGAGCTGATCCGCCAGCTCGCCCCGATCTCCGCTCAACACGGCAGAGGCCACGGTTTCGAGCAGGATTCGCTCGCTCTCCGGCATCGCGTCCGCGCGCAGGACGTGAACGCCGCCCGGATGGTTGTCCCGCGCGCTCCACGGTCCGCGCGCGACCAGAGCCAGAATCGCCTCGTGCATCTCGTCGAGGTAGCTCGCCGGATGCTCGTTCAGGATCACGACGTCCGCCGTGAGCGCTTTGTGCCTCCAGTACTCCTGCGCCTGCAGCACCTGGCGGACGAGGGGCAGATCGTCGTTCTCCACGACGCGCACCAGGAGGATCGGCAGATCTCCCGAGATACCGTGAGCCCAGAGACCTGAAACGCCGAGCCGGTTCCGTTCCCGGATCACGGGAGCGGCCCGAAGCGATCCGTCGGCATACAGAACGCGCGAGGCGAGGCGGTCGTAGAGCTGCGCTTCGTCGCTCCCGAGCCCGAGGTGATGGAGCGACATCTGCGCGTGGGTGAAGGCCATCGAGAAGGCTCGCGCCGCGGCTCCCGGGTCGTGATATTTCTGAGCGAGGGCATCCGCCGCATCCGAGCCTTCCGTCACGCCGGTCGCGAACGAAATTCGAGCGAATCCGAGCGGAGGCAGGCGGACCCGATAGCGAAGACTGACGATAGGGTCCAGGACCGCGCCCATGCCGCCGAGGAGCGAAGTCTCGCGGAGCGCGAGCGGATCGCGCGGGTCGCGGCCTCGACCCAGAAACCGGAGGCGATCGGTCTCCCACTCGACGGGACTGCGGAGACCTCCTTCGACGCTCAGCACGTGGATCGCGAAGAGCTCCGGATCCTCCGCCGAGCGCGGACGCCGACGGCATACGAGGGCGGCGGTGCCGGGTCGGTAGCTCGTTTCGAGGAAGAGCTTGCCGAACGCGGGGTGCGCGAAGTCGTCGAGCGGCGGCGCGAGCGCAATCTCCGCGTAGCTGGTCACTTCGATCTCGCGGACGCGGTCGGTGCGGTTGCGAAGGAGGAGGCGGCGCACTTCGACGTCGTCCTCGGGCGAAACCACCACTTCGAGCTGCGTCTCGAGGTCTTCGTCGCGTCGGCGAATGACCGCCTTCTCCGGAAGGAAGCTCGCCAGGTATTCCTCCGGCTCGCGGCAGGTCGGTTGGTACGCTGCGGACCAGACAGCTCCCGTTCGAACGTCGCGGAGGTAGAGGAACTGGCCGCCGGTGTCGAGAGTGGCGTCCGGGCGCATGCGCGTGACGACCCGGCCTCGGCAAACGCTGCCGCCCGCCCCCGCGTTGGTCACGGCCACCGTGTAAGAGCCGTTCGACAGGAAATGCGTATGGGGGAAGAAAGTGTGCGGCGATCGAAATCGCCGCGTGGGTGTCGGCACGGCGGACGTGACGACCCGGGTGAGCTCGGCGGGGCGCGTTTCCGTCATGGAAACTCCACGCGGCACGCGCTCCTGCAAGAGCCGCTCGGTCGATTTGACTCCAGGCTCGGTGTGGAATCGATCCTGCATCGCACCATCACAGAGGACGTTCGAAAGGGCCGCGAGCGTCATACCCTGGTGGTGCGCGAAATACGCCTTCACCACCACCGGACGATTCGCGTCGCCTTCGCCGCTGGCCTCGTAGGAGCTCGGCCGGAAGTCCCTGGCTTCGAAAAATCCGAAGCCGCCCTCGAGGCCGAGAGCTCGCAAGCGTGTGAGGTTCTCGATCGCCGCTCTGGGCTCGAGCTGGGTCGCGAGAAACGTGGCGTACGGGGCGACCACCAGATCCTCCGCCAGACCCCGCTTCAAACCCAACCCGGGGACACCGAACGCTTTGTACTGATAGTTTCCGTGACGGTCCACGCGGCCGAACGCGGACTCGGAGATTCCCCAGGGCACGCGGAGCTCCTCCGCGTAGCGCCTCTGGCGGCGTATCGCCATCCGGCAGCTGCGATCGAGAACGGTGTCCGGATAGAGCCGCGTGAAAAGAAGCGGCATGAGGTATTCGAAAAGGGTCGCGCTCCATGACAGGAGCGTGGGAACGCCCTCGACGCTCGTGAGCGGACGACCCAGGGCGAACCAGTGCGCCATGGGCACATCCCCTTTCGCGATGGCCAGGAAGCTCGATAGCCTCGCTTCGGAAGCGAGCAGGTCGTAATGAGAAGTGTCGAGCCGTCCGGGTCCTTCCGCGTCGTCGAGTCGGTAGCCGAGCGCCAGGAGCTTCCGCGGCTCGTCGTAGAGGAAGCGGAAGTCCATCGAGCTCACCAGGGCCTCCGATCGCTCGGCGATGCTCTCGAGGCGCCGCGCGAGGAGATCGGAGTCGGAAACCGCAGTCGCGCGAGAGAAAGCGTCGAGCCCTTTGGCCAGAGCGCCCGCCCAGTAGCGCGCTTCCTCCGTCTCCGGAGCTCCCGGCAACGTCTCCAAGGCATGGCGGAGGTCGGCCAAGACATCGTCGAAGTCGACGGATGTCGGCGCGGCCAGGCGCTCCCGGACTTGTTCCACCGTGTCGGCGAGCGTCCTCGCCCGGACGCGGAGCTCGGACCCGGCGGCGGCGAGCACGGCCGAGCTATCGGCCGCGAGATCCGCCGTATCGGCGAGCCCTGAACGCAGGCGAGCGGCGGGAGATTTCTCCACTGCCATCGAGCGAACACCCGCCGCGAGGGTGAGGAGCGAAGCGGCGAGGTTGCCGCTGTCGACAGTGGAAACGTAGCGCGGCAGGAGGGGCTCGAGAGTGCGCGTGTCGTACCAGTTGAGCAAGTGGCCGTGGAATCGGTCGAGCGATTCGAGAGTGTCGAGAGTCTGCTCGAGGCGATCCGCCGCCTCCGCGCTCGAGACGTAGCCCAGGTCGTGCGCGGCCAGAACCGAGACCACCCCGAGGCCGATATTGGTGGGGGAGGTGCGATGCGCGATTCGCGGGCCGGGGTCTTCCTGAAAGTTGTCGGGCGGGAGCCAATGGTCGAGCGATCCGCAGAACTCGTCGAAGTACCGCCAGGTTTTTCTGGCCGCTCGCCGGAGCGTGCGGCGGTCGCGCGCGGTAAGAGTCGTCGGCACGGGTGCTTTCGGCCGGCTCAGGTGGTGCGCCATGAAGGGTCCGCTCACCCAGAGCAGCAGCACGGGGAGCGCGGCAGGCAAGGCCTCCTCGCGCCGCATCGTAATGACCGGAAGCAGGATGGTGGCGGTCAAGGGGCTCGCGAACATCTCGGCGAGGAAGAGACGGGTCCCTTGCTCCAGGGTCAAGCCCGCCGCGCGCGCCGATGCAGAGGCCGCGGTCTCCCATTCGAGGAGACGACGCTGCGTGATGAAAAGGCGAATCAAAGTAAGGCCGATGGCGTGCACCATGATCCACGCGTGGTAAGGGAGGAGCATGAGGCCGAGAAAAACGCGCGCGAACGCGGTCTTGACGTCCTCCCACGACTCGCGGAAGAACGCCAACCAGACCCGGGGCCTCGACCGCGGCCCGGAGAAAAGCCGAAGGGTTTCGAGAGCAGCGGGCAGGGCGACCACCAGAACCGCGGCCGCGGTCCAGATGCCCGGATTTCCGGGAAGGACGGTGAAGCCCGCGGCCAGAAGGAGCAGGAGCGCAGGAGCGAGCAGACTCCGCCTCAGGTTGTCGAGGATCTTGAAACGCCCGATGAGGGGAATCCGGTTGCGGGTGAAGCCGCGCCGGGTAGGAACCCAGGAGAAGAGCCAGAGGAGAATCTGCCAATCCCCGCGGACCCAGCGATGCTGGCGGCGCGCGTGGGCGAGGACGCTCGAGGGATAGTCGTCGACGACTTCGACGTCACTCGCGAGAGCGACTCTCGCGTGCAGCCCTTCGAAGAGATCGTGGGAGAGGAGCGCGTTCTCGGGAACTCGACTGGAGAGCGCCGCCATGAAAGCGTCCACGTCGTAGAGGCCCTTCCCGGTGAAGATTCCCTCGCCGAACAGGTCCTGGTACACGTCGGATGTCGCCGTGGTGTAAGGATCGACGCCGGTGTGTCCCGCGTAGATCCGCGCGAACACCGACTCCGATTCGCTGATGACATTCACGCTCACCCGTGGCTGAACGATCCCGTAGCCTTGCCTCACCAATCCGAGCGCGGGATCGAATCGAGGCCGGTTCAGGGGATGCGACGCGATGCCGACCAGAGAGCGGAGGGAGCCCCGCGGAAGCTGGGTGTCGGTATCGAGGGTGATGCAATACCGGATGAACGGAAGGGGTCCGGAAGGGGTGGGTGGTTCGTAGCTGGTGTCGACCGCGCCCCGCAGCAGGCGATTGAATTCCTCGATCTTGCCGCGCTTCCGCTCCCATCCCATCCAGAGACCCTCTTTGGGATTGAAGCGGCGCTCACGATGGAAAAGGTAGAAGACGTCGCCGCCCTCCCGCCCGTAGCGCGAATTCAAGGCGCGAATCCCTTCACGAGCGGCGGCCAGAATGGCCTGGTCCTCCGGAGGATTCTTCGAGTCCCCGTCCGGAAAATCGGCCAGCAGGGCGAAATAGACGTTCGGCTCGAGGTTCCCGATGGCTTGCACCTCGAGGTGCTCGAGGATCTCGCGAGCGCTCGAGACGCTCGCGAGAATCGTCGGGACGATGACCATGGTGGCCGCATCGGAAGGAATCCCTCCGTCCAGGCTGAAGCGCGGGAGACGGCGCGGCGATACCAGGGACGTCGTAAGCCGCTGCACCAGAATGATGGCGACTTCGCTCGCCGGAAGGAGCGAGAGGAGCGCCACGAGAAGGATCCCGGTCGAGGAAGCGCCTTCGTTCCTCGCGTACGTATCCGCGAGGAGAACTCCGCACGCGGTGAGAGCGGCGATGCTTCCGAGATAAGCCGCGGCGGCGTTGCGAATGAAGAATCGCCGGAGTCGTTCTTGCGGGGGCGAGACGAACGCCACCTCCCGCTCGAAGCCACGACGGCCCTGCCCGATGAGATAGTGGCCCACGTGGTGCGCTCGCCGGTCGTGTGGATCGTGTCTATCCGGCGCATCCGTTTCGACCGCCTGCCGCGCGGTCTCGATACAGGCGAGCGCGACCTGAACCTGCGCGTCGCCGTCGGGCTTCGCCAGCTCCTCCACCGCCTGTCGGTAGCGATCCCGGCTCAGGAAGTCCATTCGCCCGTACGCGCCCGCCGGATCGCGCTGCAGCACCTGCTCGACGAGGCTCACTTCCTCGAAAAGGCTTCCCCAGTCGAGCGTCGCGCAGAGGCGGAGGCTGCCAAACGTATTGGCCATCGAGATCTGTTCGGTGGCGAGACGGTGGGTCTCTCCGAGAATCATGCTCTCGACGTCGAGCTCGCGGCTTTCGAAATGGTCCTCGAGCGCGAGCCTCACCGTCGAGGCGGTCGGACCGAACTCGCGCAGCCGCTGGACCAGTCGGACGACGAAGGCGCCCGAAAGGACCTCCGGCAGGGGTCCCATCCGGCGAGCGTCACCCGCCTCCAGCGGCTCGAGGTATCGCTCGGCGCGAAACCTTTCTTCACGAGCCGCGAGAAGGCTTTCTCCCAGCCGCCGCAGCTCCTCGAGAAGCACGAGCTTCAAGACGCTCGGCCACGCCCATAGCTCACCGATGGTCAAGGGAGCCACGGTCTGGTAGGCCTTCAGAAAACGGGTGAGACGCTGGGCGTCCAGGCGTGCGTCGCTTCGCGCGATGAGCTCGCGCGCCATCGCTTCGATGCGCGATTCGACACCGCGCTCACCGGCCGCGACCTTGGGAAGCTGACGATAGTAGTCGACGGGCAGGTTCTGATCCACGTCGCGCGTCTGCGATTCGACGAGCTGAAAATTATCCAGCAGCCACTCCGCCGCCGGCGAGATCGGGTCGCCGCGGTGAGCGTCTTCGGCGAGAGTGTGGTGCGTCTCTCGGAGCCGCCGCTCCGTCGCGAGGAGACGCTCGCGGTAGGTTCCCGCGTGCGCCTTCGGTCCGTCCACGCGCAGGGACGAGGCGAGAGCCCGGGCCAGCTCCTCCAGCTTCTCCACGTTGAGGATCTCGACCCGGGGCGGATCGGAGAGCAGGGTCGCGGTGGGACGCGGCCCGGCGGGCTCGTGACTCGTCAAGGAAAAGACCTCCTCGGATGGAGAAGCAACGGTCGTGCCATTGCCCGATCGGAAAAATCTGCGGGCCTCGCTTGACGCCGGGCCGGCAGAGATACTGGCGTTGTTCTTGGAGCGCGCCCTGCCGCTACGCGTTGGCGCGCCGGATGGCAGTCACCAGGTCGTCGGGTGGACCCGCTTTGATCACGCATTCGACGGCCCCGGCGCGGCGCATCGCCGAGAGTCCGTACTCTTCCTCGTGCATGGAAAGGCCGACGACCTTGACCTCGGGGAGGTCGGCGACTATTCTCCGCGTGGCGTCGATGCCGTTCAGACGCGGCATCGAGAGATCCATCACCACGACGTCCGGACGAAGGCGGTGCGCGAGCTCGACCGCGACCTGACCGTCCTCCGCCTCGCCGACGACTTCGATGTCGGTATATCGCTGCAGGAGGCTCGCGAGCCCTTCCCGAAGGATGGCGTGGTCGTCGACGAGCACCACCCGGATCTTGTTCGACGCGTATATCGGCTCGAGCCCGGGAACGATCTCTTTTTCCAAGCTGCGCGGCTCCGGCGCCCCGCTACGAAGAGTCGGCACGTGCACCGTGACCTCCGTTCCCTTGCCCGGAGTGCTCTCGATTTGAACGCGGCCTCCCAGGACCGAAAGCCGCTCTCGAATCCTGAGGAGGCCCGGTGTGCTCCAGCGGATCGCCTGAGGCGTCGAGCCGATCCAACTCGAACCCGGACCCCTCGTCCTGAATGGTGATCTGCACCTCGTCCTCCGAAGTGTCGACGAGGCGCACCCTGGCCCGATCCACTCCGGCGTGCTTGACCACATTGAAGAGAAGCTCGCGCGCCGTCTCGAAAACGAGCGCCCGGCACGGGGCCGGAAGCTCCGACTCCGAGCTGCCTTCGACGGTCACGAGGAGTCCGTGGTTTCTCTGCATGTGTCGCGCGAGCCATTCCAGCGCCGCCACCATTCGTCCGTCGTTCAGCACCGGCGGATGGAGATCCACGGCGAGAGAGCGAGCTGCGGCGATCGCGTCCTGTACCAGGTCTTCGACCTCGCCAAGGGTTTTCACGGACCCTTCCCGGGGCTCCTGCTGGGCGAGCTGGATTCGCATCATCGCAGCGGCCAGCAGCTGCTGCACGTGATCGTGAAGCACCTTCGCGAGTCGACGGCGCTCGCGCTGCTCCGCCTCGACGAGCTGCGATGCGAGGATCCCGAGCTGGCGTGCGCGCGCCCGGAGCCGCTCCGCCTGTCTGCGCGTCTCGGTGGTCTTCCGGTACAGCTCCACGAACACCTTCACTTTGGTGCGCAGCACGTTCGGGACCACCGGCGCCAGGATGTAGTCGACCGCGCCGAGGGAGTACCCGCGCGCCGCGAGCATCTCGTCGGGGTAGGCCGTGATGAAGATGATCGGAGTGTGCTCGGAGCTCTTACGCTGTCGGATGAGCTTCGCCGCCTCGAAACCGTCCATCCCGGGCATGTTGACATCGAGGAGGATGAGGGCGAACTCCTGATTGAGGAGCGCTCGCAGAGCTTCGTCGCCCGATTTCGCCCGCACCACCTCCACATCCAGCTCGCCGAGGACGGCTTCCAGCGAGATGAGCTTCTGATCCTGATCGTCCACGATGAGGATGCTGACCCTGCCCTCGGTTTCATTCATGAATTCCCCCTTAACGGAAGAGCCACAGTCGGAGGAGGGCCAGGAGCTGTTCCGGGTCCACCGGTTTCGCGATGTAGTCGGAGGCGCCGGCCTCGAGGCACTTCTCGCGGTCACCTTTCATCGCTTTCGCGGTCAGCGCCACGATGGGAAGCGACTGGAAGCGAGGCAGCGTACGGATCTCGCGGATGGTGTCGTAGCCGTCCAGATCCGGCATCATGATGTCCATCAGCACCAGGTCGATGTCGGCGTCTTTCTTGAGAGTCTCGATAGCGTCCCGGCCGGTCTCGGCGGAAAGAATCTGCATTTGATGACGCTCGAGAAGGCTGGTGAGGGCGAAAATGTTGCGGATGTCGTCGTCCACGATCATGATTCGTTTCCCGGCGAGCCCGCTCCGTCCTTCACGGAGCTCCCGGATCATCTTCTGCGGCCCGTCGGGCAACTGATCGAGCGGCAAGTGGAGGAAGAGCGTCGCCTCGTCCAGGAGCCTCTCGAGGGAACGCACGTCCTTCAGGGGCACGCTTTGCGCCAGATGCTGGAGCGCCACCTCTTCTTCCGCCGGCGGCTCTCCGTGAGAGAACGCGAGGATCGGGAGGTCGACCAGTGTCGGGGCGAGCGCGAGCTTTTCGATGAACTCCGGACGGGAGATATCGGAAAGCCCCTCACCGAGGATGAGAATGTCCGGCCGGCGCGAGCGCATGTGCAGCATCGCCCCGGAGCCGCTCGCCGCGCGAGCTGACTTCGACGGCGGACCCGGCGAGCATCGCCTCGATCGCCGCGATTCGATCGGGCTCGCCATCGACGACGAGCACGTCACGGCGCACCGGAGCTAGCAGTCTTTCAATCTTGTCGAACGCCGCTTCGAGCGCCTCGCGGCTCTTCAGGGGTTTGGTCAGAACTCCCATCGCGCCCATTCGCAAGGCCCGTTCCCGCTCGTCGTCCGTGGTGATGACGTAAACGGGTACATGCCGGAGGTTGGGCGTTCCTTTCAAACGTTCGAGCACTTTCCAGCCGCTCACGTGAGGAAGGTTGATGTCCAGGGTGATGGCGACGGGCTGGTACTTCTGGGCGGCGGTCAGGCCGCCGAGGCCTTTGGTGGCAACCACGGCCTTGAATCCGCGCTCCCGCGCCAGATCCATGACGATCTGCGCGAAGCTCAGGTCGTTCTCGACGATCAGCAGGACCCGGTCGCCGGGCTGCACGTTTTCGCTGTCGTCCGCGACGAGGTTCCCCTCGGGCTCGAGGAACTCGGACTCGAGGGCGCGCACCGGCTCGACCAGCGGAACGGCCGGCTGCGGGCTCGCGACGAGAGAGCGCGCCGACTTCACCGGCACGTACATCTCCGGCAGGTAGAGTGTGAACACGCTTCCCTTGCCCACTTCGCTCTCGAGCTTCAGCTCGCCTCCCAGCACGCGAGCGATCTCGCGGCTGATGGCGAGGCCGAGGCCGGTGCCGCCGTACTTGCGGCTGGTCGACCCGTCGGCCTGCTGAAAAGCTTCGAAAACGATCTGCTGCTTTTCCGGAGAGATCCCGACTCCGGTGTCTTCCACGGAAAGCGCGAGGACCGAACGGGCTCGTTCCAGAATCTCGTTCTCCGGGCTCCACCCGTCGACAGCCGCTTGCACCCGCAAGCTGACCCGGCCGCGCTCGGTGAACTTGAATGCGTTCGAGAGCAGGTTCTTCAGAACCTGCTGCAAGCGCTTGGCGTCGGTCTGCATCGTGCGAGGTGTGCCCGGAACGACGGTGACGTCGAACAGGAGCCTGCGGGACTCGGCGACGTGCCGAAAGCTGCGGTCGACGTAGTCCATGACGTCGCGCACCTTGACGTCCCCGACATCGACCACCACCGTGCCCGACTCGATCTTCGAGAGGTCGAGAATATCGTTGATGAGGGCCAGGAGATCGTTCCCCGCGGCGTGGATGGTCCGCGCGTACTCCACCTGCCGCGGCGTGAGGTTCTCGTCGGGGTTGCGCGAGAGCTGATCCGACAGGATGAGCAGACTGTTCAGAGGCGTGCGGAGCTCGTGGGACATGTTGGCCAGAAACTCCGACTTGTACTTGGAGGTGAGCGCGAGCTGCGAGGCTTTTTCCTCGAGCGCCTGCCGGGCCTGCTCGACCTCGAAGTTCTTGCGCTCCACCTCGACGTTCTGCTCCGCGAGGAGTCTCGCCTTTTCTTCGAGCTCGGCGTTGGTTTTCTGCAGCTCTTCCTGCCGGCTCTGGAGCTCGCGCGCGAGCGACTGCGATTGCGATCAAGAGGTCCTCGGTAAGGGTGCTCGCTTCGATGGTATTGAACACGATCCCGATGGTATCGGTGAGCTGGTCCAGGAAATTCTGGTGAGTTTCGCTGAAGCGGTCGAAGGACGCGAGCTCGAGCACCGCCTTGAGCTGGCCCTCGAACACCACGGGCATGACGATGATGCTCAGAGGGGTCGCCTCTCCCAGGCCCGAGCTGATGCGGATGTAGTCCCCCGGCACCTCGGTCAGCAGGATCTTGTCCTTCTCGATACCGCATTGGCCGATCAGGCCCTCGCCGAGCTTGAAGCTCGTGTCCAGATAGCCGCGCTCGCGATAGGCATAGCTCGCGAGCAGGTTGAGCGAGCCCTCGTCGCTCTTCAAGGTGTAGAAGACGCCGTGCTGGGCGTTCACCAGAGGCGCCAGCTCGGACAGGATGAGCCGGGCCACGGTGAGTAGATCCTTCTGCCCCTGGAGCATGCGGCTGAACTTCGCGAGGTTGGTCTTGAGCCAGTCCTGCTCGGAGTTCTTCCGCGTGGTGTCCTTCAGGTTGCGGATCATCTCGTTGATGTTGTCCTTGAGCGCGGCCACCTCTCCCTGCGCGGCGACGTCGATGGCTCGGGTCAGGTCGCCCCGCGTCACGGCGGTCGCCACGTCCGCGATGGCCCTCACCTGTGTCGTGAGGTTCGCGGCGAGCCGGTTCACGTTCTCGGTCAAGTCCTTCCAGGTTCCGGCGGCGCCGGGCACCGACGCCTGACCGCCGAGCTTCCCCTCGACACCGACCTCGCGGGCAACGCCGGTCACCTGGTCCGCGAACGTCGCGAGCGTCTCGATCATGCTGTTGATGGTGTCGGCGAGCTCCGCGATCTCGCCCTTCGCTTCGAGCGCGAGCGTTCGCTTCAGGTCTCCGTTGGCGACCGCGGTCACGACGTGGGCGATGCCTCGCACCTGGTTCGTGAGGTTGCGGGCCATGAAATTCACGTTGTCCGTCAGGTCCTTCCAGGTCCCCGCCACACCCTTCACGTCCGCCTGACCGCCGAGCTTTCCTTCCGTTCCCACCTCCCGCGCCACCCGCGTCACCTCGGAGGCGAACGAGTTGAGCTGGTCCACCATGGTGTTGACGGTGTTCTTCAGCTCCAGAATCTCGCCCTTCACGTCGACGGTGATCTTCTTCGAGAGGTCGCCCGCCGCCACCGCCTTCGTCACGTCCGCGATGTTCCGCACCTGAGACGTCAGGTTCCCCGCCATGAAATTCACGTTGTCCGTCAGGTCCTTCCACGTCCCGGCGACACCCTTCACGTCCGCCTGACCGCCGAGCTTTCCTTCCGTTCCCACTTCCCGCGCGACCCGCGTCACCTCGGAAGCGAACGACGAGAGCTGGTCCACCATGGTATTGATGGTGTTCTTCAGCTCCAGAATCTCCCCCTTCACGTCGACGGTGATCTTTTTCGAAAGGTCGCCCGCCGCCACCGCTTTCGTCACGTCCGCGATGTTCCGCACCTGCGACGTCAGGTTCCCGGCCATGAAGTTCACGTTGTCCGTCAGGTCCTTCCACGTTCCGGCCACACCCTTCACGTCCGCCTGGCCGCCGAGCTTTCCTTCCGTTCCCACCTCCCGCGCCACCCGCGTCACTTCGGAGGCGAACGAGTTGAGCTGGTCCACCATGGTGTTGATGGTGTCCTTCAGCTCCAGAATCTCTCCCTTCACGTCCACCGTGATCTTCCGGGACAGATTGCCCGCCGCGACGGCTTTCGTCACGTCCGCGATGTTCCGCACCTGCGACGTCAGGTTCCCCGCCATGAAGTTCACGTTGTCCGTCAGGTCCTTCCACGTTCCGGCCACACCCTTCACGTCCGCCTGGCCGCCGAGCTTTCCTTCCGTTCCCACCTCCCGCGCCACCCGCGTCACCTCGGAGGCGAACGAGTTGAGCTGGTCCACCATGGTGTTGATGGTGTCTTTCAGCTCCAGAATCTCGCCCTTCACGTCCACCGTGATCTTCCGGGACAGATTGCCCGCCGCGACGGCTTTCGTCACATCCGCGATGTTCCGCACCTGCGACGTCAGGTTCCCCGCCATGAAGTTCACGTTGTCCGTCAGGTCCTTCCACGTTCCGGCCACACCCCTTACGTCCGCCTGGCCGCCGAGCTTTCCTTCCGTCCCCACCTCGCGCGCCACCCGCGTCACCTCGGAGGCGAACGACGAGAGCTGGTCCACCATGGTATTGATGGTGTTCTTCAGCTCCAGAATCTCCCCCTTCACGTCCACGGTGATCTTCTTCGAGAGGTCGCCCGCCGCCACCGCCTTCGTCACGTCCGCGATGTTCCGCACCTGCGACGTCAGGTTCCCCGCCATGAAGTTCACGTTGTCGGTCAGGTCCTTCCACGTCCCCGCCACACCCTTCACGTCCGCCTGGCCGCCGAGCTTTCCCTCCGTTCCCACCTCCCGCGCCACCCGGGTCACTTCGGAGGCGAACGAGTTGAGCCGATCCACCATGGTGTTGATGGTGTTCTTCAGCTCCAGAATCTCTCCCTTCACGTCCACCGTGATCTTCTTCGAGAGGTCGCCCGCCGCCACCGCCTTCGTCACGTCCGCGATGTTCCGCACCTGCGACGTCAGGTTCCCGGCCATGAAGTTCACGTTGTCGGTCAGGTCCTTCCAGGTCCCCGCCACACCCGTCACCACCGCCTGGCCGCCGAGCTTTCCTTCCGTTCCCACCTCCCGCGCCACCCGCGTCACCTCGGAGGCGAACGATCGAAGCTGGTCCACCATGGTGTTGATGGTGTCCTTGAGCTCCAGAATCTCTCCGCGCACGTCGACGGTGATCTTCTTGGACAGATCGCCGCCCGCGACCGCGGTCGTCACCGCGGCGATGTTTCGCACCTGCGCGGTCAGGTTCCCCGCCATCGAGTTGACCGAGTCCGTAAGATCTTTCCAGATTCCCGCGACGCCTTTGACCTTCGCCTGGCCGCCGAGCTTTCCTTCCGTTCCCACCTCCCGCGCCACCCGCGTCACCTCGGAGGCGAACGACGAGAGCTGGTTCACCATGGTGTTCACGATGCGGGCGCTGCGGAGGAACTCTCCCGCGATGTCGCGGCCTTCGATCTCGAGCGCCATCGTCTGAGACAGGTCGCCCTTGGCGACCGCTCCGATGACCCGAGCCGTCTCGCGAGTGGGGTGGACAAGATCGTCGATGAGGGCATTCACCGAATCGACCTGCGTCTGCCAGGATCCCGTGGTAAAACCGACGTCGGCGCGCTGGGCGATCCGCCCTTCTCTTCCCACGACCCGGCTCACCCGCTGCAGCTCCTGGGCCCACCGCTGGTTCATCTCGACGACTTCGTTGAAAGTGTCGGCGACCTTGCCCGAAAGCCCCGGAAGATCGACGGGAAGCCGGACGGTGAAGTCACCTTTCTTCAGGGCCCCCAGCGCCAGCAACAGCTCTCTCTGGTCGAGTGACCGCGGTTCTCCGTTCGACCGCCGCGCCGAGCGACCGTTGCTCTTCTTTAATTGGCCCGATTGGCGGGCTTCGGACGCCACGGAGCCCATTCTGGATCCGGGGCGAGCCTTTCTGGTAGCGGACGCCCGAGGAATGCTCGAGGAGGCGCTCTCGGGCGCCAGACTCAAGAAGGTGTCAGTCTTTTTCATGGGACCTCAGTGTATTGCGAGGCGACGGCCCAGGCCCATCGGGAGTCGTAGAGACGCCGAGGAGACGGTAGACAGAGCCGCTCCCCGTTAATATACGGAGATCACCTGAGGGTCCTGTCAAAGTCCTTACGATGTCGGGGGTTCCAGCGGAAATTCCAGGGCAAAGACGCTGCCGCGTCCTTCCCCTTCGCTCTCGGCGTCGATCCTGCCGTAGTGCAGCTCCGCGATGCCGCGGGCGACGGCCAGGCCGAGGCCGGTCGGAACCCGCCCTTGGTCTTCGAAGGGCGCAAGCAGGAGGGGGAGAGTCCCGGCCGGGATGCCCACCCCCGTGTCTCGCACCTCGATCGCGGGCCCGGCCTTCTCGGCGCTCGAGCCGGACGAGAACCGTCCCTCCCGCCGGGGTGAACTTGATCGCATTCGAGAGCAGGCTCTCGAGCGCCTGGCGCAGGCGGTGCGGATCCGCCCACAGGAAATCGAGGGAGCGGTCGATGTCCGCATCCAGACGAAGTTGCTTCTCTTCGACAGCGGGCTCAGCCGCCCGCAGCACCGTATCGAGGATCTCGGGAAGGTCGGTGTTCTGCTTCTCGATTCTCAGCCGGCCGGTAACGATGCGCGAGACATCCACCATCTGGTTCAAGACGGCGGTCAGAGCTCCGAGGCTGCGATCGATCATCGAGACCGCGCGCTTACCGGCGGAACCGAGTGCCTCGGAGCGGAGCAGCGCGAGCCAGATATGAGCCGAACCGAGCGGGTTCCGGAGATTGTGCGCGAATGTGGTCAGGAGCTCCTCGTTCACGCGCGCGAGCCTCTCCGACTCCCGACACGAGCGCGCATAGCGCCACCGCAGCGGCAGCGCATTGCGACAGATCCTGGACGAGAGCGAGGTCCCGTTCGGTGAGCCGCCGCCGATAGCGGGAAGTGAAGAGAGTGATCGCGCCGAGCGGGCGCTGATGAAAGATCATCGGAGCGCTCACCGTCGACCCGAGCTCCAGCCGTTCGAAGAGCTGGCGTTTCTCCGGGTCCGAGAAACGCGCGAGGTAGTGAGCTCCGGCGTCCGAGAGCAGCTCCGGCTTGCCGCTCTGGAAGACGTCCCAGGGTCCCTCTTCCGAACGACCGCGATGCAGCTCTTGAAGCGCCGTCTGTCCGGCTTCGTCCGTGTGATAGGCCGCGAGCATCCGCGGGACGCCGCCGGGATCACGGATGTGAACCACGCAACCGTCGGCGAGCGCTGGCACCGCGAGTCGCCCCGCGAGCGCGAGATTGGCCTCGCAATCGACTGACGAGAAGAGGAGGGCCTTCGCCTCGGAAAGGACGCGTTCGCGGCGATCGGAACGAAAGCTCGGCGAGCTCGACATCACTCGCCACCGAGTGTGTCGATGTCCGAGGAGCTTCTGTATCGACTGATGGCCCTATGGCGCCTTAGCCATTCCGGGCCCGCGAGGCGCTCCACGTCCGCACTCACTCGATGAAAGCTCACTCCGGAGCTTCCCGACTTCGACCGAAAAGTAAAGAGGCTCGGGATGAGCGCCGTTCGGCAATCGGACGCGCGCGAGAAGACTCAGCCCGGGGAAATCATTCTTCAGGACGCGCAACAGATCGAGGCCGCGCCGGAACGACACGTGGAAATCGAGAATCACCCGTCGGGGGGCCAATCTCCGAAGGACCCTGCGCAAAGCCGCCGAGTCCGGAATGGTTCCACATTCGGGATCGCCGGCGCCGTTTCCCGCGACGATCCGGAAATCGTCGTCGGAGTCGCTTTTCGCCGAGCTCTCAATCAGTACCCAATCCGCCGAAAGGAGATTGACATCGTCCATTTTTGAGACCCTACAAGGAACGCGCCTCATGAGAGATGCAGTAATGCTCGCAAAAGCGGTGGGGATTTCGCCGTAGGCCGTCGCAATGAAGCCCTCGAAGCGATCCGCTCAGCGATTCGCGATGACCGACCATCCCCGTTCATGGGCAGCGCTGAGCTCCGCGAGGGCGGCGCTCATTCCATCGACGCCGAGCGTCCACGCCTCCTGCGCGCTCGTAGCCGATAGCGTGTCGAGGAGCGCCCGCGCGGAGGCGATCCGAGCCCTCAGGTCCTCGACGATTTCGGCGCGCCTCGAGAGGCCGTCCGTCCCCTGGACCTCCGGGAACTGCGACAGTTCCTCGACGGACTCCTCGAGCACGTCCAGAGTCCTTCCCGTCTCCTCGAGATACCGCCTCCGTTCCTCGATCCCCGTCGCCTCTCTCGCGAACGCGGAGGGCGCTGACCCGGCGGGAGGGGCGTTCGTGATGTCGATGAGCTCCGCGATGTTCGCGCCCTCCGCCCGCACGTAACTGACCTTCGCCGTCTGTCCTACGACGACGTCAGCGAGTCTTCCGAATCCGCCATTCAGGCGGATGCGCGCGGAATCCGCGCAGCCGGAACCTCCGCAGCACCGCGTCGCCATCCACCACGCCCACCTGAAGCACGATCGCGCGCGTATCGGGACTGACTTCGACGATGGTCCCGACGACGGTCGGCTGCGCGCCGAGCGATGCGGCCGCCGAGAGCGTCGCGGCGAGACCGATGACGCTCAGGACTCCCAAGGCTTTCCTCTCGATCATGATGTCACCTCCAAGCGCTACGGTTTCAGGATGGGCGTGCCGAATACGACGGTTTCCTCATGGACATCCGTCGCTCCGCCTTCGTCCACCACCGTGAGCCGGACGATGCGATCGAAGGGCCGAAACGCGAAGCACTCCTCGTCCCGTCCCCAGCTGTACGTGATGTGCGGCTCCGTGGTGGTGAGGTTCGTGTCCGGAAGCGGAAGGTCCGGCCGGGGTCCGCCCTCGAAGAACCAACGGTACTCTGCGATCGTTCCCGTCGAGCAAGTAGCATCGAACGCGACGGTGCAGGGCTCCGGATCGTTTTCGAGGATTTGGTGATGGACGAAGCACGCCTGGACGCGGCGCCGGACGTTGTATCTCTTCCGTCGCCGTCGAGGAGTCACCGCCGGACTTGATGTTGAGGGTGACGGTATAGTCGCCGGACCTTCGGTATTGAGTCTCGACTCTTTGGCCGCTGGCGGCGCGTCCGTCTCCGAGGTCCCAGGTGAAGCTCGCGTCCGAGGCGAGGTTCTCCGAGCAGCTCGCATCGAGCGTGATCGTTTGCTGCGCCGCGATTTCCGGCGGATCGGGATCCGTGGTGAAGCACGCGACGGGTGCTTGCCCTTCGCCTGAAGTTTGGCGATCCGTGTTCACCCCATTCACGTCGGTCGCGCCCATCGGCGAGTCGTTGCAGCCGCTGAGCGACACGGCGAGAAGACCTGAGATAACGATCGAAAAAACCTGAGAATTCGAGCACTTCCGCATGATTGTTTCTCCGGGTGTGATGAGAACTGCAAAGGACGTGCCCGCGATACTGCACTTCTTATGAGCTGTCTCGCTGCGGATATGGCGGGCTCTCCGCGGAAGGGTGTAAGAATTGCGCGAGAACTTTTCTTGCCGCTTCGTTCGATTTCTCGGGCGGCTTCTGATCCTTCATACGTAAGCGACTCCAGGGCTGGCACCCGGCTTGCACTCATGCTGAACTGATAGTTCTCCGCGGAGGTTTATAAGTCGTGGAAGCAAGCTCCGGTTCCCGTGTCACGAAGGGACTGATCGCTGCTCTGGTTCTCTTCGTCATTCTCGTTCTCGTCGTACCCCTCGGTGTGACGTTCCTGCTGAAGCCAAAGGCGAGGGAGAAGGTCGTCGAGCTCCTGGAGAAGCGTTTCGATCGCGTCGAGCTCGAGCGTCTCGACATCCGCTTTCGACCCGGCTTGAACCTGCTGCCCCGGATCTCCGCGACGGGCAGCGGATTGTCGGTGAGCCTCCCCGACCGCGAGGACGCTCCGCCCTTCATCACGATGAACGAGTTCGAAGTCGATCTCGGTCTCCTCGGCGTCCTGGCGGACCCCATCCGCGTCCGAAGCCTTCGGCTCGACGAGCTCCGAATCCAGATTCCGCCCAGAGAAAAAGGAGAGAAGAAGGAGCGAAGACTCGAAGGACGAACCGCCGCCGGTCTTCGTGATCGATGAGCTTTCGGCCGATGGCGCCGTCCTCAGGATCCTTCCCCGAAATCCGGAAAAGGAGCCGCTCCAGTTCGATCTGCACGAGCTCCAGGTGCTCTCTGCGGGAGTTTCCGAACCCATGAGATTCGAAGCTCTTCTCGACAATCCGAAGCCTCCGGGTCGAATCAAGACCAAGGGTCGCTTCGGTCCGCTCCTGCTGCGAGAGCCCGGCGAGAGTCCGGTTTCCGGAGAGTACACATTCGCCGACGCCGACCTGTCCGTGTTCAAGGGTATCGGCGGCATTCTCTATTCCGAGGGGAAGTTCGACGGCATCCTCGAGCGGATCGGCGTGAGCGGATTCACCGAGACACCGGACTTTCGACTCACCTCCGCGGGCAATGCCGTTTCCCTCCGGACCGACTTCCAGGCCACGGTCGACGGCACGAACGGCAACACTCTTCTCACGCCGGTGGATGCGGTCCTCGGTGGATCGCGATTCCGCACTTCGGGCGGCGTCACCCGCATCCCCGGGGAGAAAGGCAAAACCGTCTGCGTCGACGCCGAGAGCGAGGAAGGTCAAATCGAGGACTTTCTCCGTCTCGCGATGAAGTCGGAACCGTTCATGACCGGAGGCGTGCGCTTCAAGTCCATGATCCTGATTCCCCCGGGCGACGTCGACGTCGTCGAGAAGCTCGTCCTGGACGGGGAGTTCGCCATCGATTCGGCCACCTTTCCCAAGCGGGAAGTGCAGGAGAAAGTGGACAAGCTGAGTGAGGTGGGAACGCCGGCAAAGTCGGAAGCGGACGCGGTGGACTCGCTTCGCGACGAACGGGTCCTGTCCGATATCCGAGGCGGCTTCGCGCTCTCGAAGGGGATCATGACTCTTTCCTCGCTGAGCTTCAGCGTTCCCGGCGCCTCCGTTACCTTGGAAGGCACCTATGGGCTTCCGACCGAGGCAATCGACCTTCACGGAGAGCTGCGCCTCGATTCCAAGCTCTCGGAGACGACCACAGGGATCAAATCGTTCCTGTTGAAATTGTTGGATCCGCTCTTCGAGAAGGACGACGCTGGAGCGGTCATTCCCATCAAGATCTCGGGGACGGCCGACAAGCCGTCCTTCGGAGTCGAGATGGGACGCGTGCTCTCGAGGAAGGAAGTGACGGCTCCCGCCGGAGGGGCGAAGGGTCTTTCCAAGCCGATTCGATCGTGCGTCGAGATCCTGGGCCCGAGCGCCGAGACCCCTCAGGAGAAACCCCGGCACGGATTAGAGGAGTCCCCCTATATCCACTCTCACGGGTTCGGCGTAGCTTCGCGCGAGGAGGAATCATCCATGAACCAAGAGCAGATCGAAGCGCTTCTTTACGAGGCCCTCGAGACCGAGATGGGAGGGGTCCAGGTCTACGAGCACGCGGTCCAGTGCGCCGTGAACCCGGACATCAAGAAGGAGTGGAAGGAGTATCTGGAGCAGACGAAGGAGCACGTCGAGAAGGTGCGAGAGGTGCTCGAAGCCTTCGGGCTCGACCCCAAGAAGGAGACACCCGGCCGAAAGGTCGTGCGCACGATCGGAGAGTCCCTGGTGAAAGCGATGGAGACGGCCCGAGAGCGCGGGCAAGCCGGAAGCGGCCGAGCTCGTGGCGACGGAGTGCGTGGTTCTCGCGGAGACGAAGGATCACATGAACTGGGAGCTCCTGGGGGCGGTGGCGAAAGAGGGCAATCGCGAGGATATGGCGGTTTTGAGAGCGGCTTGCGAAAAAGTCGAGGACGAGGAAGACGAGCATCTCTATCACACGATGGGATGGAGCCGTGAGCTCTGGATGAAGTCGCTCGGACTTCCGGCAGCGATTCCGCCGCCGGAGGAGACGCGAGACGTGAAGACCATGATGCAGGCCGCCCGCGCGAAAGAGAGTCGGAAACCGAATCAGCGCAAGAGCCGCCCGCAGCCGCGCGCGTCGAAGCGAGCGCGGAACGTCGAAGAAGAAGGCTTCCCGCGCGTCGGCGAAAAAGTCGTCGTCGAGACGCTGACGCTCGAATCGAAGGAGGTCCAGGAAGTGATCGCGACACCGCAGGAGAGCAGCGCCCCTTCACGCGGGCGAAGGCGAAGAGCCGTCCGAGGACGGTTCCCGCCTCGCCGGCGCTCGAAGAGCCATCCTGGGCCTCACCGAAATCCTGGAGGACTCGGTCGAGCTCTTCGGAGCGACCCTCCGCGAGGAAGTGGCGCGGGTTCCCGCGCAGTGGGTCGCGCCTGCCGTGGGCCTCTTCGCGGCATTGGCGGGCGCCGGCTTCCTGACCGCCGCCGCGGCCCTGTTTCTGCGCGACCTCTTGGGCGGCTGGGCGCTCAGCTTTCTCATTCTCGGCGTTTTCTACTTGGCGGCGGGAATCGTCGCCTGGAAGAGCGCTCGCCGCAGCGCGGGCGCGTAGAGAGGATGCATTGAGGGTCCAGGACGTGGCCGGCACGCGCCCGAGGCGTTCCGAGCTCGACCGGTTCCTGCGATGGCGCTCGGCCGCGAGGAAGCGCGGGCCGAGCGCCGTCGAGCCGCTCGCCTATTCACGCTCTCCGGAACGCCACACCAGCGGCAATCGCCTCGAGCCGCTCGTCGACGGCGAGGAAGCGTTTCCCGCCATGCTCGCGGCCATCGACCATGCGACGAGCTACGTTCATCTCGAAACCTATATTCTCGCCGACGACGACGTGGGCCGCCTCTTCTCTCGCGCGCTCTGCGCGCGGGCCCGAGCCGGAGTTCTGGTGCGGGTCCTCTTCGATTCTCTGGGCTCGCTGCGTCTGTCGTCGGACTACGTTCGCCAACTGAGGGAAAGCGGCGTCGAAGTGGTCGAGTTCCGGCCGCTGCGCAAGCACTGGTTCAGCCGGCTCGGATTCCGCCGCGATCACCGCAAGGTTCTGGTGGTCGACGGAACCGTCGGCTTTCACCGGGGGCCTCAACGTCAGCTCGGACTACGCTTCCATGACGTTCGAGAGCAAGGGGTGGCGGGACACGCACGTCCGGATCGAAGGGCCACTGGTGCTCGAGCTCGAAGCGCTCTTCCGCGCGAGCTGGCAGCGCGCGGGGGGCGCGCCCTACGAGCCGCATCGCTCGAGCGGAGCGGATGCGTCCCCGGCGGTCGAGGACGGAGTCATGGCCGCGGTCATCGCGAGCGACGGCGGCCATCGATCGGTGATTCGGCGCCATTACCTCCACGCGTTTCTGATGGCGCGGAGAACGATCTTCATCGCCAACGCGTACTTCGTTCCCGATCGCGGACTGCTTCGCGCGCTGAAGCGCAGCGCGGCTCGCGGTGTTCGCGTGGCCATCATCTCTCCGACGGAAAGCGACGTGCCGTTGGTGCAGAGGGCCTCCGAGTATCTCTTCGACTCGCTCCTGCGCCGGGGCATCGAGATTTACCTCTGGCCCAGGACCCACATGCACGCGAAGACCGCGGTGGTGGATGGAATCTGGAGCGTCATCGGAAGCTACAACCTCGATTCCGTGAGCCTGTTCCAGAACCACGAGCTGGTGATCGAATGCGTCAGTCCCCGCTTCGGCGTGAAGATGAACGCGCTCTTCGAGCGCGATCGGCGCGAGTGCAAGCGACTGAGCCTCGCGGAGTGGAGGCGGCGGCCGGCGAGGCGCCGGCTCGTCGAATGGCTCGCGTATCGAATGCGGCGATGGCTTTGACAAGGCGCGCTCTCGGCGGACTGAAGGGCGTCGGAGCGCTTCTTGGCAGGACATACCTGGAATGGACCGAAGATCACGCCAGCCAGTACGGGGCGGCGATGGCGTACTACATGTTCTTCTCGCTCGCTCCGCTGCTCATCCTGGCCGTCGCGTTCGCCGGCGCGTTCTTCGGAGCCGAGGCCGCCGAGGGCAGGATCGTCACCGAGCTGCAGCATTTCATCGGCTGGGACGGAGCGGAAGCGATCCAGGCCCTGGTCCGTCGGGCGCGGGGCTCTGACGCGGGACTTTCCTTTTCCATCGTGGGAATCGGGGCGCTCCTGGTAGGCGCCGCCCAGGTGTTCAATAGCCTCCAGACGGCGTTGAACGCGATGTGGCGAGTGCCCGACGCGACGGCGCCGAAAAGAGGCTTCAAGGGAGATCTTCTCGATATCGCGAAGAAGCGCGCTCTGTCCTTCGTCATGGTCCTCGTCATCGGCATGCTCCTCGTTCTGTCGCTCCTCGCGAGCGCCGCGCTCGCGGCCTTCGGGGCATACCTGAGCCGGCTCGGCCGGGACCCGGGCGGGATGGCCGTTCTTCGCTTTTCGGACGTCGTGCTTTCCCTCGGATCGCTCACCTGCTTGCTCGCGGTCATCTACAAGCTCCTTCCCGACGCCAAGATCGCCTGGCGGGACGTCTGGTTCGGCGCCATCGTCAC
This sequence comes from uncultured Acidobacteriota bacterium, assembly GCA_963820855.1. Lineage (GTDB taxonomy): Bacteria > Acidobacteriota > Vicinamibacteria > Marinacidobacterales > SMYC01 > DAISKN01. The sequence continues at coordinate 1,111,063 of CAWGBY010000015.1, read as the reverse complement.
CTCCTTTCTTCTGACCATCGGCAAGATGGTCATCGGCTGGTATCTGGGTGGGAGCGGCATCACGTCGGTGTACGGCGCCGCCGGCTCGCTCATCGTGATTCTCATCTGGGTGTACTACTGCGCACAGATTCTCCTCTTCGGCGCCGAGATGACGCAGGTCTACGCGTTCGAGTTCGGCTCCCGCCAGCGAAAACGACGGTAGCTCGTAAGGTGGAAGGCGCCGGCCGGATCCGGCTCGCGCCGTATGTCTCCTCTCCGTCGTGAGCCCTATGCTCGGCCCAGGAGAAGACGATGGCCGAAAAAAAACCCACTGGGAGACCTGACGCGACTCCCGTCGAAGCAAGAAGCCACTGGACGAGCCCGAGAGGCTCTCGCCCATTCCCGGTGCGGCCCCGCCGGAGGAGCCGCAGGTGGACGAAGAGCTCCCGCCCGACGAGAAGCGGGAATACCGCAAGGATCAGCAGGACCAGGAACCGAATCCCCTATGATCGACGGGAGGAGCTTTCGTACGATCGGCACGGTCTACATCGCGTGCGCGGTGAGTCTGGCCATCGCGGCGCGCGCTGACTCACATGCTCGGCCAGAAGATGCTCGACTCGATGGTGCAATTGATGGGGGCGCTCGTCGTTCCTTTAAGGCCTTGAGGCCTTGAGGCCTGAGGCGGTTCCCGCCGGGAGGTTCTGCAAAACCGGACCGCCTCCTGGAAAAACTTTCGCGCAGATTTTTCCCTTCACGACCAGTGCCGAACGTCGATTCGGCACCGAGCCGAACAGATGAACCAACGCGAGCCCCGCCACGAAGCCCGCGATGTGCGCCATGTAAGCGACGCCGCCGCCGGCGCCCGCATAGCTCTCGCTCATCTGACTCACGACCTGGATGAGAATCCAGAACCCCAGGACCGCCATGGCCGGCATCCCCACCACTCCACGATTGGTGAGAACCCGCACGCGATTTCGAGGAAAGAGCACGAGATACCCTCCGAGCACTCCGCTGATCGCACCCGAAGCCCCGATGGTGGGAACGTCCGACTGGAGAGCGAAGAGAATATGTCCCGCTGCCGCGGCAATCCCGCAGAGCAGGTAGAACGCAAGGAACCGCGCTGAGCCCAGGCGCCTCTCGATGTTGTCTCCGAACACCGCGAGATAGAGCATGTTCCCTCCGAGATGCATCCATCCGCCGTGAAGGAACATCGACGTCAAGAGCGTGCTCCAGAAGGGAAGCGGGATCGTCGGCGCCAGGTCGCGGGCGGCCGCGTATTCGCGGGGTACGACACCCCAGGCCTGTATGAACGCCTGAAGAGCTTCCTCGGGTTTCGCAATCTCGAGAAGAAACGCGAGAACGTTCAGAGCCACCAGGGCCCAGGTCGCGACGGGCGTCGCTCCGCTTTCCGCATCATCGCCAATGGGTATCATCGCAGGGGACCTCCTCGGCCGGGCTGTGCAAGGGTCCTGCCATTCCCTGTGGCACGGGCGTTGCACTTCGGACGCCGTAAGAACCGAGAGGAGATACCTGATGAAATGTGCCAATGTCATGACCACGGAAGTTTTTTGCTGCCTGCCGACGGATACGCTGGAAGAAGTCGCGAGCGTGATGCAGTCCGAGGACGTCGGGCCGGTGCCCATCGTCGAGGACCTCGAGACCCGTAATCTCGTCGGAATCGTCACCGACCGGGATATCGCGCTTCGCGCGGTCGCGAGCGGCCTCGACGCCCGCAGCACTTCCGCGGAGGCGGTGATGACGAGAGAGCTCGTCACCTGCAACGGCGAGGACTCCATCGACGCCGCTCTGGATTTGATGTCGCGGCATCAGTTGCGTCGGCTGCTCGTCGTCGACGGGGGACGCCGGCTGGTCGGCATCATCTCTCAAGCGGACTTGGCCACTCGATTGAACTCGAGTGACCAAGTCGCGGAAGTGGTCGAAGAGATCTCGCGGCCGAGCCCGGCTGCGAGCTCGGTCGACCGATGAGACCTGTTACGCCTTCTCGAGCCCGAAGTTCACGGTTACGGTCATCACGATGGGCACGGCCTCGCCGTTCAGGAGCGTCGCTTGATAGCGCCACTGCTTGACCGCCTCGACCGCGGCCTCGTCCAGCAAGGGAATCGACTTCAGAACTCTGACGTCGGCCACCATGCCGCGGATGTCGATCACCGCTTCGAGGATCACCGTCCCTTGCACGCGCGCGCTCCGCGCCGTCGAGGGGTACTCGGGACGAACATCTTTCACCTTCTTGGGCGGCTCGATCTCGCCGCCCACTCGCACCGGCTCGTCCATGGGCGCTCCCGGCATCCCACCCTCGACACCGCCGACGATTCCACCCGGAACGCCGCCCGTGTCCAACCCTCCGGCGACGAAACCAGCGTCGCTGGAGAAATCTTCGGTCGGGATCTCGCTCGGCACGACCACCGGGGCTACGAAATCACTCGTCGGAAGCGGCTTGGGAACTGATGGGGCCTTCGCCCTGACCGGCTTCGGCGCGGCCGCGGCCGGCGGCGGGGGCGGAGGAGGAGGTGGGGGCGGCGGCGCCACCAGGAAGGTCATCATGGCCTCGGGAGGCTCGGGCATCGCGTCCGTAGCGAGGAGCGGGATCACGATCAGGAGAGCGATGACGCCGATCTGGATTCCCGCGGAGACGAGCTTTCCGATCACCGATCCACGCGAGATGCCACGGCTTTGCGATTCGATCAGGTTTTCCATGAGTTGCCTCGGCATGCTGAACCTCCTTCGATTCCACGCGGAGTAACTGCAAGATAGATGCCGATGCTCATCTCCTTGAAGCGTTTACAGTTGCTGCCTCAGCCGCCGACGCGCCCGGGTGCGAGCGCGCACTATTTACACGAAGCGCCGCGCTAAGTTCGTACTGGATCCACCCGTGGAAAAACGGGCGATCGCTGGAGTCCGCCATTGGCTTGCGACGGGCATCCTGCGCAAACGATGCGTCGAGGAAAGCGAGAAAGTTGAGATGGAGTGCAATCACGCCGGCTGCGAGTGCACGGTCGCCGAAGGCCAGGACTATTGCGGCGACTATTGTCGCCAGGAGCCGACGACGGGAATGGAAACTCGTCTTCACACCTGCCGCTGTGGTCACGATCCATGCGGCTCGGTCAGCGATCCGGCGACGCATACGTAGACTTGCGGACTAGGCGTGAGGCGTAACCGTCCAGGAGGTGAAAAATGAGCAATGGAAAATGCAGTCACGACAAATGTCTTTGCACCGTCGATGGCGACGACTTCTGCAGCGACTACTGCCAGGAGGTGGCAGAGGCGCTGGAGGTCGACGCGCTCGATCATGACTGCGCCTGCGGCCACCCTGCCTGCTCGGGAGGTTGAGCGTTTCCATGATCGACGTGACCGGAATTCCACGCAGCTCTTCGCAGATCAAGAGAGGCCTGGAGCTGCGGCGCTCCGAGCTTCGAGAGGACATGGACCTGCTGATTCGGGGAAGGAAATCCCGGCCGAGCGACGCGCAAGAGAACGGGATGGCCCCCCTTTCGGGCGACTCTCGTCTACCGCTCCTGTCGATAGCGGCAGCCGGCGCCGTGGTGGGGTTCTTCCTGCTTCGCCGAAGCGCCTGGCCGTTGCGCCTGGCGGGACACGTGGTCGAGCTCGCCGCTCCGGTGGTAGTGCCGGTCCTCTTCCGTCGCGTCCTGGGACGCGAATAGACGAACCGCGGTCCCTTGACCCGGCGCGCGGTCAAGGGACCGCGGCATTACACGAACGAGGCTCCCATGTGGAAATCCATCCTTCGCTCGACACCTCGCTCAACACTTCGCTCAACACTGGGGGCGGCAATCCTTCTGACCGTCTTCACCGCCAGCGGCTGCGCGCGCAACCCGGTCACCGGCAAGCGCGAGATCATGCTGGTGAGCGAGGCTCAGGAGATCCAGATGGGCCGGGAGGCCGCGCGGCAGATCCCGGATGAGCTCGGACTGCTCGAGGACGGTGAGATCACGGCAATGGTGCGCACCCTGGGACTCCAGATGGCGAGGACCTCGGAGCGGCCGGAGCTCCCCTGGGAGTTCCACGTCGTCGATTCGCCGGTGGTGAACGCCTTCGCCATCCCCGGTGGTTATATCTATCTCACCCGCGGGATTCTCGCCCACATGAACAGCGAAGCGGAGATGGTCGGCGTGATGGGCCACGAGATCGGGCATGTCACGGCGCGCCACAGCGCGCAGCAGATCTCCCGCAGCCAGCTCGCCGGACTCGGACTCGGCCTCTCGATGGTCTTTATTCCCGAGGTACGGCCTTTCGGCGACCTCCTCCAAGGGAGCCTCGGTCTGCTGTTCCTGAAATTCGGGCGCGACGACGAGACCGAAGCCGACCGGCTCGGCGTCCGGTACGCCGTGGATCTCGGGTACGACCCGCGGCCGCTCGCGGGTTTTTTCGACGTCCTCGCACGGATGCGCGCAAACGAGGGCGCCATCATCCCGAACTGGCTCTCTACCCATCCCGATCCCGCCAACCGGGGACAGAAGATTCTCGAGCTCGCGAGCCAGATGGCGCCGACGGACGGAGAGCGGAAAGTGGCCGAGACGGCATTCAAGCGGCGGCTCGAGGGTCTGGTTTTCGGTGAGGATCCCCGCGAAGGTTTCATGGATGGCAACGTCTTCAAACACCCGGAGCTCCGGTTCCGCATCGCCTTTCCGAGAGACTGGAAGGTTTCGAACACCCGTCGAATGGTCCTCGCCGGTTCCCAGAACGCTGGATTTCAAATGACTGCCACCCGTGTCGAAGGAAACGTGAGCCCGAAGGCGCACGCGGCACGCTTGTTCCAGCAGGCGGGCCTTCAATCCGGGTCGGGCCGGTCTCTATCCCTGGGTGGATTCGAAGCCTTCACGGTGCCCTTCCGCGAAACGAGTCAATCGGGGGTCATCGACGGAGAAGCGGCATTCTTACGGGACGGTCCGCTCATGTACGAGCTCTTCGCCTATACGACGCCGGACCGCTACGGAGGGATGAGGAAGACCTTCCTCGACATCTTCGGCAGTTTCTCGCGACTCTCGGGCCGAGATCTCGACGTTCAGCCGCAGCGCATCCGCCTCTACAGCGTCCCGCGAACGATGAACGTGCGCGAAACTCTCATCGACGCGGGTGTCCTTCCGCATCAGCTCGAGACGGTGGCCCTCCTCAATCACTTGACCCTCGACGGGACGGTCGAAAGAGGGACGCTCTTGAAGAGCGTTACGCGTCCCACGACCCGCGTGGAAACGCAGTGAGCTCTACCCGGCCTTTTGCCGGGCGAGGACCGCAATCATCGCCGCGATCTTCCGCGCGTCGATCGGCTTCGCGAAGTGGGCCTGGTAGCCCGCCGCGAAAGCCCGATCGCGGTCCTCCTTGCGGGCGAACGCGGAAATCGCGATTGCGGCCAGGTTTTCGGGGCCGACGCCTCGCGCCCGCAGGTCCCGGAGCAAGTCGTATCCGTCGCGCTTCGGCATCGCGATGTCGCTCACCAGAACGTCGAGGCGCTTCTCGAGCACGACGCGGATCCCTTCGTCCGCCCCGTCCGCCGATGAGCACCTCGGCCCCGCCCGCCGCGAACATCTGACGAAGGAGCTCTCGGGCGTCCGAGTCGTCATCCACGACTAGAACTCCGGACTGCCGCGAAGGTCGGCCCCGCGGCCGGCTCGCCCTGAGTCCGGCCGCTCGATCGGTTCCCCTTCTTTTTCGACGAGACCGAGGGGGAGCCAGACCGTGAAGGTAGCGCCCTTTCCCGCGCCGTCGCTCTCCGCTCGAACCGTGCCCTTATGGAGGTCGACGAGCTGTTTCACGATGGCAAGCCCCAGTCCCAGCCCTCCGGCCCGGCGGGTAGTGGCGGTCTCCTCTTGCTGGAAGAACCCGAAGACTCTCGGCATGAAAGCCGCCGACATCCCCTGGCCGTTGTCCCGCACCTCGATCTCGATGCCCGAGCTCAGTCCGGCGTGTCGTGACGCGGATCTCGCCACGGGTATGGTCGGTATACTTCACCGCGTTGTTGAGAAGGTTCGAGATGACCTGCTGCAACCGAACGGGATCTCCGAGACCGTGGCCGGCCCGCGTCGAGAGACGTCACGATCGAAAGCCCGGGGATGTCTCCGGTCGGCGCGGCGGAAGCGACCGCGCTTTTCACCACTTCATCGATGGAAACGTTTCGCAGCTCGAGCCGCAGCTTCCCCGCGGCGATTCCCGAGGTGTCGAGGAGATCGCTGATGAGCTTGGCCTGCGCTTGAGCGTTGCGCTCGATGCTCTCGATGCCCTTTCGAGCTTCCTCGCTCTCCACGTCCATGCGCTTCAGAATCTGCGCCCAGCCCAGAATCGTATTGAGGGGGGTGCGGAGCTCGTGGCTCAGGATTGCGAGAAACTGGTCCTTCGCGGTATTCGCGGCTTCCGCCGCCTCCTGAGCAATTCGTGCTTCCCGGACCCTCTCCTGGACTCTCAAGTCCGCCACGGTGACGCAGCAGGTCTGCGGATCGGCGCCCGGGAGCGGAGTCATGGCAAGGACCGTCGGGATCCGCTCATCGTCGCTCGCGCGGAGCACGATCTCTGTCGTCAGCGGAGCAACGAGGCATCGTTCGATCAGGACTCGAGCTCGATCATCCGCTTCCCCATCGAGGAAATCGACGAGCCGCCGGCCCGTCACCTGCTCCAGCGGCGTCTTGACCAGGTCGGCGAAAAAAGCGTTGCAGTAAAGGATCGTGTCGCTGCAATCGAGGCTCAACGCCCCTTGCTGCATGTGGTCTACGAATACGCGAAAGGTGTCGAGCGCTCCTGGGGAATCCCGACGCCGGTGAACTCGTCGAACCCTGTTATCCCTGTCGGGCACTTCTCGAGAGCCGCGCTCCTCTTCCTGCCCACCCATCAATCCGCGCAGAGGCTTTCGATCGTCCTGCGGAGCACATTCAGGTCAACAGGTTTTCGGAGCACCAGCGAGAAGCCTTCCTTCATCGCCGGGGCAAGGCTCGTCTCGTCGAACGCGGTCAGTAGCACCGCTTGAGGGCGCCCTCCCGGAGGGATTCGCTTGAGAATGTCGCCTCCAGTCCCATCCGGGAGCTTATGGTCGACGAGGAACAGATCGAAGCTCTCTTTCGAGGCATTCTCGACCGCGGCCGCGATGGTGCCGGCGACGGACGCCCGGTGACCGAGCATCCGGATCATCGCGTCCATCATGTCGGCGACGTCGGGATAGTCCTCGACCACCAAGTACGTTGAAGGAGCGTTCGACTGATTCCATCTCCCCGTCTCAGCCGACGAGGACGAATTGTAGGCATCGCACCCTAGGAATAGCAAGGCACTCTCTCGGATGCTCCCTTAGAAAGAGTAGCCGAAGGTGAAATGCCATCGGGTTCTCGGCAGGTTGGGAGGCGGGTTGAGCAGATAGGCCCAATCGATGGTGACCAATCCGACCGGAAGATCGACGGAAAGGCCCAACCCGGAGGTGTGGCGCAGGTCGAGTCGGATTGAAATCGGCGGCCTGCAGGAAAACATTTCCGGCGTCGTAGAACGCGATCCCGCCGAACCGCCCGAACAGGGGAAACCGGAGCTCCTGGTTCATCACCACCACGCCTTCGCCGCCGATGACCGTCCCGGTGATGGGATCGGGCGGACCGAGCTCGTTCACCGGGAAGCCCCGCACCGAGCTGGGTCCGCCGGCACGGAACCGATCGTTGGGCAGGAGGTACTGCCCGAACCCGCTCCCGATGCCGACGCGATAGGTGGAAGCCCAGATCACGTTCCCCGAAACGGGGCGGTAGTAGAAAAACTGGCCGTACAGCTTGAGAAATCGGAGATCGGAGCCGAGAAATTGCGGAGCGAACGAAAGCGTTGCATTCCAGAAACGGCCGGTGCGCGGCTTCTCGAGGCTCGACCGCGTGTCCTCGATGAGCGAAAAAGCAAGGACGGAGCGGTCGGCCTGGATGTCGAAGCCGAACGGGCCCGAGCTGACCGTCTCTCTCACCGACGCTTGACGATGGGTGAAGCTCCACTGAGCGAGCACTCCCGAGAAGACCCGGCGTCCCTGCTGGAACGTAGCGCTCCACGCCTCGCTCTCGAAACCCTCGCCTTTCTCCGTCTCCCGCGAGAGGAAGAAGTCGGATCCCACCTCCCGCCCGAAGAACGAGGGAATGGAAAGAGTCGCCCGGAGCTCGGACAACCTTCGATTCGCAAAGGCGTGAAAGCCGAGCTGCCGCGCGGTCCCGAAGACGTTCACGAGCTCGACGTCCCCGGCGAGCTCGAGCTGGTCGTCCGTGCTGTACCGGGCGCCGTAACCGACGCGCAGGTCGGGAAGCTCCGTCACTTCGATGACGACGTCCCGAACGGAGGGATCCTCCGTCGGCTCGGGCCGCACGTCGACCGAACGAAAGACGCGCAGGTTGTAGAGCCGTCTCTGGGTCTCGGTGAGATCCGACAGACGCAGGGTACCGCCCGGGTCGAAGGTCAAAGCCCCTTCGGATCACTCCCGCGCGCGTCGACTTGACGCCCAGAACTCGTATCTCGCCCACGCGCGCTGGCTCACCTTCCTGGATCTCGAAATCCACGTCCACCCGTCCCTCGCGCCGCGTGAGGGAGCTCTGGACCCTGGCATCGGGAAACCCTTCGCGCCGATAGAGCGACGCGATGCGCTGGCGGTCTGCCAGATGCGTCAGGAACCGAAAAGACGCTCCACGGGAAAGCTCGAGCTCCGATAGGAGCTGCGGCTCGGGGAGTTGATTGGCCCCGGAAAAAACCACGTCGCCGACCTCGAACCGCTCCCCCTCCTCGATGGCGAGCACCACGTGTAATTTCGCCGTTTCCGGGTCGATCCGGGTGCTCAATTCCAGGACCTCGGCTTCCAGAAACCCTTCGGCGGAATAAAGAAGCCGCACCTCCTCTTTCAGCTCTTCCGCGCGGCCGAGCACGAGCTCGAAGAACCTGGACGACTCTGTCTTCGGAAGGAGCTGAGAGATGTCCTCGTCCGACAGGCTGTCGTTGCCCTCGATCGCGACGAGAACGTCGGATCCCTTGGGGCCGAGCACTACGTCGAAAACGGCGCGGAGCTCCTCTTCCGTGCCGTCGACGCTCGCCTCGACCGTGGCGCCATAGTAGCCTCGGCTCATGAGCTCCCAGGTGAGCTCGCGCGCGACCCGAAGTGCCTGCGCCCGCGGCGGAATGACTCCTTCGAACCGTTTGAGAACCCACGGCTCGAGATCGCCCGGGAGTTCGTCGCCACGAAGCTCGATGAGCACCCGGGGCCCCGCGTCGACTTCGTAGACCAGAGTCACCGGTTCTCCGCGCTCGGCGTTCGGGGGCCGCGTGACGGGCGTCACCCGCGCCGAGCGATACGTCGATTCTCGCAGCTCTTTCACGAGGTTCTCGGAGTCGTCGCGGGCTTCCCAATAGTCGTAGTCGTCACCGGCTTCGAGGCGGAGCGCGTCCTCGACCTTCTCGGGCGGCAGCGGAAGAGCTCCCGCGATCTCGACCGCCTGGATCTCCGATTGGGGAAGCTCGTCCAGGCGCTTCGGACGGTCCCGGTCGTAGAAGTCGAAGAGCGCCACCTGGGAGATTCCTCCCGTGTACTCGTTGCCGTCCTCCCGGATCGCGCGCAGCTTCAAACGTCGGGGCAGGTCGTAGTCCACGATCCAGAGCTGCTCCTCGGGATCGTCGAGACCGATGGAGTACGTCAGAAACACATCCTCGGTGATGGCCCTTCCGAGGGAGAACCTCACTCCCGGATCGGTCTCGCTTCCCACGATCCCGGGCTCGAGTCGCACCGAAGTCAGAGGAAGCGCGTCTCGGATCTCCGACTCCGTCGCGGTCAGAAGACCGCTTCCGAGATAGGTCGCGGCCTCCTGAGCCAGCTCGTCACCCTCCGTCCCCTGCACTTCCTCGAGCGTGCGTCCCGTCAGAAGGAGCGACGCGACGTCGCCCTGGGAGAGCGTCGGATCGGAAGTCGACTCGAGATTGGTGCGGAGGTTGTCGGTTTTTCCGGTAATCGAGAGCCCGATCTCGCGTCCCCCCACCTCGGTTCGCGCCTGAATGTCGAGCTCCGCCGGCTCGACGGGATAGCTCGCGAGGACGACGCGCGCGGTCTCGAGCTCGAAACGGTTCCGCCCGAAAGCGATGGTCCCTCCCGGCTCTCCGTTCAGAGTCCCGCTCGCCTCCGGAGCGGCGAGAGTTCCGCGGACGAGCAGATTCGCGCGAAAGCGCATCTGCCCGAGGTTGTTGTCGACGACGACGTCCCGCTCGGTCGATACCGCGAGGTCGAGATCGACGGCGCCGGCGAGACCCGGCTCTCCCTCGATCGAGAGCGTCTTTCGGCGGAGAGCATCGAGAAGCTCCCGTTCGGGGGAAATCGTCCTGCGATAATCCGCCTGCGCGATCTCGATATTGCCGGACAGGCGGTAGCGGCCGTCCCTCGATTCGAGAACGAGCTTCGAACCGAGCTCGCTTCGCATACCCTCGGGATACTCGAGACGGACTCGCTCCGCCTCGAGGTCGAATCGCAGGCTCGTGTCTTCCTGCTCCGCGCCGGGAATCGAGAGAGACCCCTGCCCCGCCACGGTTCCTCCGCCCGCACGGCCGGTCAGTCCTTCGATTCGAACCGTATTGCCGTCGAGCTCGAGGTCCGCGCTCAGCCTCGTCACGGCGAAGGCCGGTCTCGCGATCGAGAGCTCCCCGTCCGAGAGGCGCCCGCCTCCCGAAAAGCTCCAGCTTTCACCCGCCTTGCTCGCCTGCACCTCGAGCGACGCGACTCCGTCGACGTAGGCGGCATCCGGCATCAAAGCGTTCGCGAGCTGAAGATCCAGATCCCCTTTCACGACGACAGCCGGAGGTCTCACGTTGACGCGGAGATCGGTGGCGTCTCCCGCGAGGTGAACTTCGCCGACTTCGAAAGCGGCGTTGCGGTAGCTCCATTCCGCGGGTGCGGCGAGCGAAACGACTCCCGCTTCGCTCGCGAGCGAGGACTTCCTGAATCTCGCCGGAGGCTTCGAATCGATCGAGAGCTCCGTCGGGAAAGACCACCCGTCCGCCGGCGGAGACCGAGGCAACCATCGAACGGCTCGCTCCCGGACGAAGCGCGAGCCGGGTGATATCGGCGCCCGAGAGGTCGAAGGCGATGCTCCGCGTCTCCGCCATTCCGCCGGGAAGGGGCACCGTCCCGCGCGCGGTGACGGAGCCACCGAGAACTTCAGCCTCGAGCGCCTCGACTTCGACGTACGCTCCGGCCGCCCTCGCTCGCAGGCGCAGGCCCTCGATCGCGCGGTCCCCGTCGATGAGACGTCCGCCGTCGAGCGAGATGGCGCCTTCGAGCCGCGGCTCTCGAATCGAGCCTCTGAGCTCCGCGTCGATTTCGACCGCACCCTCCGCCTCGAGGCCGGGTATCCAGAGCTCGATCATCTCGAGAGCGACCTCTCCCTCGACGGCGAGCCGGGTTTCGGTTTCGCCATCGAGGCTCAGCGTCCCGTCGACGGCGAGAGCCCGGTCTTCGAAGAGAAGCTCGAGTCCCCTTACCTCCGCAGTCTCCCGGCGAACGCCGAGAGTGAACGGCGACGTTGCGATCGTCCGATCCCGGATCGCGAGCGACGCTTGCTCGACGACGACGTCCGCCTCCACGAGTGAAGGGCTCCGGAGAGGCGCTCTCACGCGCGCTTCGCCGGAAACCGCGACCGTCGCGGTCGACGGAAGCCGAGTTGCGAGCTCCTTCCAGGGGAGAGCATCCAGGTCCACCTCGCCGGCGAGCGGGTAATCCCCGCCCAGAGTCACCTGCGCGCTCGCGACGACGGCTCCCGAGTCGAGTCGGGTGGCCCGGGCGTTCACCTGCGCTCCGTCGGACTGAAGGTCGAGACCGAGCGGCGGAAGCGCCACGCCCGAGTACCCGAGCGCGGAAAGCTCGATCGATGCCGTTCCGAGCGGCCGATCGAAGCTGCCCGCGGCGGTGACCTGCCCGCTGGCGTCGCCGGAGAGGCTTTCGACCGGAGTGAGATACTCGATCGGAAAAGTATCGAGCGACCCGAGAACGTCCATCCGGCGCTTTCCGAAATCGACTTCTCCCGTCAAGGACGCGGAACCGGAGGAGCCGTTCTCCGCCGCCGCCAGGGAGAGGCGATCGAAATCCAAGCTCGTCCCTTGCTGTTCGGCGCGGGCGTAGAGGACGAAAGAGGACCCCTGGATGCGAAAGTCGTCGCTCTCGACTCGGAGCGAGCTCCGCAGCGAGTCGAGATCCGCGAGCCGGCCGGCGGTCCTGCCCCGAACGGTAAGCTCGCCCGACACGGGGCTCGGCGCGGCGGCGACGAAAGGCTCGAGAGCGGGCGCGAGGTCGCTCACCGCGAGCTCGTATTCGGCCGCGATCGCATCGAAATTCGTCACCCGTGCTCGCGCGGTCGCGCGGCCTCCGGGAAAGCGGAGGCCGTCGCTCTGAACGAGGACACGGCCCGCCTCCGCCCGCACGTCGATCGAGCCCGCGAGGTCGCGTCCGGAGAGCCGAATCACCCCCCGGCCGTCGAGAGTTCCAGGAGCGAACCCCGCCATTCGACCCGAGAGCTTCGCGTCGATCCCCGCATCCCAGGGCGATCTCGGCCCGTTTGCCGCCGCGAGAACACCGTTCAGGGACGGCGACTGAAGGTTCAGCGCGAGCGCCTGCTCGTTTCGAGTCAGGTCCATCGCGGACTCCATCTCGATTCGGAGAGCGCCTCGGTGGAAGAGGCCATTCACTCGAAGCAAATCTTCACGGAGATCCCATCGCGCGTCGCCGTCGAAGGGACCGAGATCTCGGAAGGCGAGACGGCTTCCTTCGACCTCGCCATCGGAGGCGAAGCTGCCGTCCGAGAATCGAAGCCGCGCCGCGCCTTCGACCTCGCCTCCGATCCCGTGCGGCCCCTCCAGATCGTTCTCCAGCAAGAGGCGACCCAGTCGCGCGGCATCCAGCTGAAACTCGAGATCGAAGGTCCCGGTAAAGGGGCTCAAGGTGTCGATCCTTCCCTCCGCTCGCGCGTCGCCCGCTTCGGTCTCGATCTCGCCCGCTCGCACTTCCAGGTCTTCCCCCGACGCGACCGCTTCCGCATCGATCCGCCGGACGTCCACGCTTCGCTCCCCGAGGGAGAGCGTTCCTCCGCCGATGCGCACGGTGGCCCGAGCTCCTCCCGAGACGAGATCGGGCGAGAGATCGACGTCGACAGGGCCGAGGGAGACCTCGTTCTCACCCTCGACACCGCGGAATTCGAATCTCGCCATCCACCACGCGAAGGGAGGAGAGCCAGGAGGGAACCGAGGGCTCGAGGACTTCGACGTTCTCGGGCTCGGACCCTTCCGGCCTCGCCCGAAAGCGCGCCACGGGCCGAATCGCGGTCACGTCGATGCGGCGAAACGGGACCCATCGGCCATGGAGCTCCTCGACCTCGACCGATACGAGCGCCTGATCTTCCGTCGGCTCGATCCGGATGGCGCGAAGGGAAACCTCTCCGCGCCACAGCCGATACTCGAGGCTTCCGATCGAAATGGCGCCGAACGCGCTCAGCCTGTCGATGAGGGTTCGAAGCACCCAGCTCGCGACGGGAGTGCTGTGCAGGAAGAGGAAAAGAATACCGAGAATGCCCGCGGTCAGGGATAGCGCTCTCGCGAGGCGGTACAGCGGTCGTCGGCTCAAAAGCGAAAGCCTCCCGTCAACGCGATGCGAGGCCCTTCGCGGCCGACGCCGAGGCTCACGCCGATCAAAACCTTCCCGCCCATCTTGTATCGCGCGCCGATGCCGCCTCCGATTTCGAGCTCCGAGAACCGAAACTCGCCGAGAGCGGGAAACACCTCGCCCACGTCGATGAACGCCTCGAGCCGAATCTCTGGTGTCGCCTGGTACCGAAGCTCGCCCGTCGCGAGGAAGGAGTGCCGGTCGTGAAATCGATCGTTCTCGAACGCGGTCAGGCTGCCGGTGCCGCCGAGAGACGGGAGGAGGTAGAAGGGAATCTCCTGTCCGTCGGCGGTGCGGGTAAAGACTCCTCTCACTCTCGAAGCGAGGACCCACCGGTAGTTGAGCGGCACGAAGTGCTGCGCCTCGATCGAGAGCTTCGTCGAAGTGGAATCGATCGAAGTCGCGGTCGCGGAATCGCGTGGCCTGGAGCTCGACGTAGGAGCCGCCGGTCGGGTCGTTCCGATCGTTCCTCAGATCGAATGCGGCGAAGGCGCTGTACAGGTGATAGTCCGGCTCTTCGACGTAGCCGGGAAGCTCTTCCGGCGAGAACGTCTCTTCCACCGAGGGAAGATCGCCGCTCCTGCCGGAATGGACGTCGTTGTCGAGCCTTCCGAAGCGTCCTCCGAAGGAGATCCGAGGCGCCGGGCGAAAGCCGAGAGTGGCGACGAGAGCGGGGCCTTCGATGTGGTAGTCGCTCCGGTCCGCTTCGACCGTTTCCGCGTCCTTGACCGAAATACGAGACTTCCGTAAAGCTACGGTACTGCGCCAACACCTCGAGGAAGAGCCTGGGCTCGAAGAGATGCGGCACCACGATCTCGAGCTCGTGACGCTGATAGAGGCGGATCGAGACGCGAGTGCTCGCCCGCAGATCCAGGAATCGCGTCGCGAAGTGGCTCTTCTGGTAGTCGGCCCCGACCGCGAGCCCCGAGCCAGGCCTCAAGTCGCCGAGAACGAACTGGAAACGATCGGGAAAGGCGTCTTCGGCGTCCGCCCGCTCGGGGCGCGACGCAAGGATCATGAGTACTGCGACAACGGATGCTCGAGAGCGCAAATCGGGACACCTCTCCTGGTGGTGATACACGACGTCGCCGGGAAGACCTATCCACGCCGCTCCGTAATGGACCTTAGGGATAGTCCTCTATACCGCCTCATCCGCCGATCCCCTACGCTTTCCGTCATGAAGGCTCTCGCGGCGCCGGTGGTGTCGGGCTTCGCCTTTGTCGGAGACCTGTCGCTCTTCGGTCTCCGGTCCGTGCTGAATGCCTTCAAGCCGCCTTACGAAGTTCGCGAGACCATCCGGCAAATCGGAGAAGTCGGATATTTGTCGCTTCCGCTCATCGCCGCGGCGGGGCTCGCGGTGGGGGCGGTGATGTCGATGCACACGCGGGCGACGCTCGCGCGGTTCGGCGCGGAAGCTTCGATTCCCGCGGCACTCGCGATCGCGCTCGTGCGCGAGACCGGACCGCTGGTGGCGGCGCTCCTGGTATCCGGTCGCGTGGGGGCCGCGATCGGAGCGGAGCTTGGAGCGATGAGGGTCACCGAGCAAATCGACGCGCTCGAGTCCGTGGCCGTCGATTCGTTCAAGTTCCTGGCCGTGACGCGCGTCCTCGCCTGCATCATTTCCCTCCCCATCCTCACCACGGTGATGAACTTCACCGGGATGTTGGGCGGCTTTCTCGCCGAGCGCGTCGCGACCGATATGAGCCTTTCCCTCTATATTCAGCGATCGTTCTCGGGCATCGAGTTCAGGGAGCTCGTGCCCGCCACTCTGAAGACCTCGGTCTTCGGTTTCATCATCGGAACGGTGTCTTCGTACCTCGGCTACAACGCCAGCGGAGGTTCGGCGGGGGTCGGGGAGGCATCGACCAAGAGCGTCGTGTACTCGAGCATCGCCCTCATTGTGGCGAACGTCCTCCTGGTCCGCGCCATCCTGTTCTTCTTTCCCGACGGCGCGTAATCGTGGAAACCCCAAGCCCGCCGGAAGATCGAGACGCCATCGAGTTCCATCGAGTGACGAAGAAATTCGGCGAGCACGTCGTCCTCGACGACGTCTCGTTTCAGGTCGACCGGGGCACCGCCTTCTGTCTTCTGGGAAAGAGCGGAGTGGGAAAGAGCGTCACTTTGAAACTGACCATGGGTCTTCTGTCCCCCGACTCGGGCGAAGTGGTGGTGCGGGGCGAGCGGGTTCATCAGCTCGCTCCGGAAGCTCTCTCGGCGCTTCGACGCCGGATGGGATTCCTGTTCCAGCAAGCCGCGCTCTTCGACTCGATTTCGGTCGGCGACAACGTCGCCTTTCCTCTGCGCCGCGGAGGAGTCCCCGAAGCGGAGGTTCGCCCGAGGGCGGAGCAGAAGCTCGAACAGGTGGGCCTGAAGGGCAAGTACGACGCCATGCCTTCCGAGTTATCGGGAGGCATGAAAAAGCGCGCCGGGCTCGCTCGCGCCCTCGCGATGGAGCCCGAAGTGCTCCTGGTGGACGAGCCGAGCGCGGGACTCGATCCGATCACGTCGGCCGAGATCGACGAGCTCCTGCTCGGGCTCAAGGGCAAACACAAGACGACCATGATGATCGTCACTCACAACATTCCGAGCGCGCGGCGAGTCGGCGACCGGCTGGCTCTCCTCGAAGGCGGACAAATTCGGACCGAGGGAACCGTAGAGGACCTCGAGCGAAGCGACGACGAGCTGGTGCGAAGCTTCATGCAGTCGGCAGGCGGGGGATGACGTGGGAACGAGTCGTAAAGCGGCGGTAGGGTTCTTCGTTCTCGGAGGAGTCGTGCTCTTCGGGCTCGCATTGTTCCTCATTGGAGATCGCAAGAAGCTCTTCGACGACAGCTTCGTCGTCTTCGCGGAATTCGAGAGGCTCGCCGGCCTTCAAGAAGGGGCGCCGGTCCGCGTCGCCGGCCTCGGTGCCGGTGAAGTGCTCTCCATCTCCTTTCCCCAGTCGCCGGAAGCGAGCTTCCGAGTGGAGATGCGCGTCGTGGAGGACCTTCATCCTCTGGTGCGCACCGATTCGGTTGCCACCATCCAGACCGAGGGCCTCGTCGGGAACATGATGGTGGACATCGGCGAAGGAACGGCCGGAGCCGCGGAAGCCTCGGAGGGCGGAACGATCCAGAGCCGCGAGCCCTTCGAGATCGCCGACCTCATGATGAAGGCGAGCGAGGTCGCGGACACCGTTTCCACCACCATCGTCGAAGTGAAGGAAGACCTGACGGGCGCTCTACAGGAAGTGGAGTCCGTGGTGAAGCGAGCGGACGGGCTCCTGGAAGACGCGGGCGACGACGTCGTCGAGATAACCCGCGCGGGCCGCGCGGTGGCCCAGGACGTCGAAAGAATCGTCGGGGACGTTCAGGCGGGGAAGGGAACGGTCGGAAAGTTGATGAAAGATGAAGCTCTCCACCGCCGGGTCGAGGAGATCGCCGAGCGGGTGGAGTCGGTCACCGAGCACGCCGAAGCGACGGTCCAGAACGTCCGCGAGGTGAGCGAGGAAGCCAAGGCGGCCATCCAGGACATGCGGTCCGAGGATGGCGAAACGCCCGGGATCCTGAGCGATCTCTCGCGAACGCTCGCCGCGGCGAACGAAGCGGCATCCGACCTGGCCGAGAACACCGAGTCGATGAAGAGAAGCTTTCTTTTTCGAGGAGTGTTTCTGGATCGCGGGTTTTTCGATCTCGACTCCATCACTCCGGACGAGTACCTGAAGGGCGCAATCCACGGCAAGCACGACGTACGCCGGTTCCCTATCGCCGAAGCGGATCTGATAGAGCTCGATCCGGCCGGAACAGAAGTCTTGAGCGACCGGGGAATCGCGGAGATCAACGAGGCGATGGCCGACGTGCTGCGATACTCGCCGCGCAGCCCGCTGATCGTGGAAGGTTATTCGGAAACGGGATCGCTGGACCAGCGATTCCTGAAAGCGCGCCGGCGCGCGTTTCTGGTGCGCGAATACATCGTCCGCACGTATTTTCGCGACCCGAACTATACGGGCTTCATCGCGCTCGGTGGGGTGAGTCCGCAAGACGTCGCGGACGGCGAAGACAAGGACATCGGCAATGCCGGCGTCGTTCTCGCACTCTACGTGGAGGAAGACGCGAGGCCCGCGCCCCGGCATCGAACGGTTCAATGATCGTTGGGATTCATTGGCACGAGACTTGCTCTCAAGTCGAATAAAGGAGACTCGAATGAAATTTTTTACTCACTCCATCGTTGCAATCGGTTTCACCGGCCTCTTGGGCTCGGGCTGCACGGCGGCGAAGAACACCGGAACCGCCGTGGGCGAAGGCACCAAAGAAGCCGCTCAGCAAGTAGGGCAAGTGGCTACCGATGCGAGCATCACGGCCGCCGTCAAGATGAAGATGGCGGACGACCCCGTGGTGGGCGCTTTCGACATCGACGTCGACACGAGCGACGGCCGGGTCACTCTCAACGGAAAAGTGAAGAGCAAGACGGAAGAGGAGAAGGCGATCGCGATCGCCCGCTCCGTGGACGGCGTGAAGAGCGTCTCGTCGAAGCTCGTGGTCGCCCGCTAGCACGCCTTTCGTTTCGAAGAGGCTCCGGAGAAGCTTCCCAGCTCTTTCCGGAGCCCTTTTTTTGGCGCGTCCGAGGGGCCGCGAAGAATGGGAATTCGCGGGGCTCGGTTGGTGCGTTCTGGGAGGGACTCGGGGCGGCTGGCACCTGCCCCCGTTCGTCGAACCCTGGGTCCGGCGCTGACCCAGGAGTTCTTACGAACGACTGACAGCGAGCCGCGGCGGGAGCGACCTTCTGCGAGTGCTCGTTCAGAGTCCGCGCGAGCTCGTCGAGCTCCTCGGTGACCCTGGCCTCGAATTCACGCTGCGAGTCCGGAGTGTCCGGATCGAATTCGTCGATTCGGTCATCGAGGTCGCTCGCGCGCTTCTGCCAGTCCGCCACCTGGGGCTTCAACTCGGTCTGGACGGCCTCGGGAGCCTCGTCGAGGCGCTCGGCCACCTGTCTCCATCTGCGTCTGCATGTCGTCGATGCGCATCTTCGCCGTCCGGGAGAAAGCTTCCTGTTCCCGGTCGGCCTGATTGTCGACCGCCTCTTCGGTCGCCTCGTCGGTGCCCGGCCGGTCTCCCGGATTGCAGGCCATGAGACCGGCGGCGATCAGAGCTGCCATGAATGCCGTTGCTTCGCGATACATTCGAACCTCCTGTTCTTTCATTGACTAGCGCAGTTGGGAAAGGAGAGCCCTCACCCGAGCCGCCTCGGGAGCGTCGGGTGCGAGCTCGAGAAACCGGTGCAAGTGCAATAGCGCGCGATCCGTGGCTCCGCTTTGCTGGAGCGCGAGACCCAGGTGGTAGTGCGCGTAGGCGTTGTTCCCATCGAGCTCCACCGCCCGTTGCAGAGAAGAGATCGCCTTGTCTCGCTGTCCGAGGTATCCCAGGGCAAGACCCAGTCCGATAGTGAGCCTGGGCATAGTTCGGATCGGCCTCGAGTGCCTTTCGGAAGGCTTCCTCGGCCGAGCCGTGCTGCTGGAGCTCGAGGCGGCTCAGACCCAGATAGGTGAGAGCCTTCGCGTTTCCGGGCGACGCCTGGGTCGCGGCCTCGAGCACAGAAGCCGCTTCCTGGAAGTTCTTACTGTTGTAGAGCTCGATACCGCGGTCGACATCCGGCTGCGGCACCGACGCCCGCGCGCGGACGGCGGGGCCGCAACCGGCGACGACGGCAGTCGCGAGCAACAAGCTGGTGATTCTCATCGAACCCTCCTTTCCTGGAGGCCGGAGAGGCCGCATCGATTCCGCTCAGACCATCGGGCTGCGCCGGCCGCTGACGAAGCTGATCGCGGCGATGACGAGAAAGACGATGAACAGAATCCACGCGATGTTCGTCGCAGTGCCCGCAATACCCGTGAAGCCGAGCATGGCGGTGATGAGCGCGATGATCAAAAACAGAATACCGGTGCTGAGCATTGCGTTGCCTCCTTCGGATTCTCTCCGACGACCGAGTGTAGAAGACCGGCGAAGTCCCATCGATTGGGATTAACCAGGATTCTGGAAGAATCGGGACCCTAGGGTGAATCCCGCAGAAAGGAGCTCGTTCCCGACGCGGCGACTTTCGGTTGTCGATTCAGCGGGTCTCGGTGAGTTCCAAGACCAAAATCCCCTGAGAGGGAATTTCCGCGGGTGCGCGCGCTGGTCAAATGTGGGTTTGAAGGACATGCTCTCCACGTCGCGCGCCACCACGCGCGTGCTGCCATTTTCAAGAGAGGAGAATCAACATGGCCACCACATCGACTCACCACCTGCTCTCCAGTTCGCGCTTCGGGCCGCAGCCGCCTTCGTTCGATGACCGCCAGAACGTCTCGGACCGCGAGCGCCTCGGGAGTCTCGTCGCCGGAGCCGCGCTCCTGGGCTACGGACTTCTGAGACGCTCCATCCCGTGGGCGGCACTCGGAACCTACCTCGCCTATCGCGGACACTCCGGTCGATGTCACCTCTACGACGCTCTGGGAATCGATTCCACGGGTGACGCCGACGGCTCTCGCACGACGTTCCTGAGGTCGGTCATCGTGAATCGCCCTCGCAAGGAGGTTTACGACTTCCTGCTATCGAGCCCTCCCGCGGGAAGCGAACTGGACCTCGTGGGCGAGTGGCAAGACGACCTTCTGTTCTGGTCGTCGAAGAAAAGCACCGGACTCGAGACCCAGTATGCCGTCGAGCTCGAAGACATGCCGGGCGATGCCGGAACCGTCATGCGGGCCTGGGTTTCCTATGCCGCGCCCGACGGCAGGTCCGCGGGTCCATGGAGTACTCTCGCGAAACCCTTCACGGCCCAACGAGTGGAGAAGGACCTGCGGGCGGTCAAGCAGCTCCTCGAAGCGGGAGAAATCGCGTCCACGAAGGGCCAGGCTTCCGGCCCTTCGCTGCGCCGACGTCTTACCAACGCGATCTGGGGGACGACATGAGAGCGCTCTGCTGGTATGGCGTTTCGGACGTGCGGGTCGAAACCTGTCCCGATCCGGAGATTCTGAATCCACGCGACGCCATCGTGAGAATCACCGCTACCGCCATCTGCGGTTCGGACCTGCACCTATACAACGGTTACATTCCCACCATGAGACCTGGGGATATCCTCGGTCACGAGTTCATGGGCGAAGTCGTGGAGCTCGGTCCGAAGGTAGAGAACCTGAAGCTCGGAGACCGCGTGGTGGTGCCCTTCGCCATCGGGTGCGGCGGCTGCTGGTTCTGCGCGAAAGGGCTCTGGTCTCTCTGCGACAACAGCAATCCGAATCCAAAGATTTCGCAAAAGCTGTATGGCAAATCGGCCGCGGGCCTCTTCGGATACTCGCACATGATGGGTGGCTATGCGGGCGGTCAGGCGGAATCGTGCGGCGAAGCAAACCCCGACATGGCAGGAGCGACGGGGCCGCGGTTTAATGCTCCGCGTCCCCGTCGCTTTTTTCGGGGGGTACAGAGCCCAGTCTCCTGAGCTCTGGAGGACACTCGAAGACTAGCCGGCTTCCGTCCGCAGCCCCATCAGGTGAAACCCCGACTTCACGAGAGGAGCTTCGCCTATTTCGGCCGGCGCGGCCGAAGGTCGCTTCCAGGCGGCCGAACGCCGGCTCGCAGTTGGCCGATCGCGTCGACCAGACTTCGCGCCGCGATGCGGACCTCCTCGAAGAGAGCGGTGTCTCGATCGAGGGCATCGTGGCTCGTGGCATAGGGCTCGTAGTAGCCGATGTATCGATCCATCATCGCGAGCCCGCCCGCGGGAATCAGCTCCATGAACGAGAGCCAATCCGTGAGCGATCGTCTTACGGACTCGGAGCCTCCCGCGTCGCCGTGCACGACGAGAGCGAAGGCGCGGCCGGCCAGGTGGCGTGGATACGGCCAGCCGGAGAGCTCGAGCGCCTTCGCTTTCTCGGGAGACTTTCCGTCGGTCGTGGTGGGATCCGGATTGCCGCCGTCCGCGCAGACCAGTCGGTCCATCATCAGCTTCAGCACGCTCGGCGCCTGGTACCAGTGAACGGGAGTGACGATCATGACTCCGTGGGCGGCTACCCAACGCGGGTAGATCTCGTGCATCCAGTCGTTCACCTGTCCCATGGCGTGATTGGGGTAGCAGGAGCAGGGCCAGTGGCAGAGAGGCATTGCGGTCGAGACGCACCCTTTACAGGGCAGAATCACCCGGCCGTACTCGGAGGTGAGGCGGCTCAGATCGAGAAGATCGACCTCGACCCCGCTCTCGCCGGCCAGGGCCTCCCGCGCGGTCGTCGTCAACCGGAACGTCTTCGACATCTCGCCCGGGCAGGTCTCGTCCGAACGGGGCGACGCACAGATCAAGAGAACTCTCGCCGGTCCCGCGGGATCGCGGTGCCTCTTTTCCGCCTCCTGAATCGAAGCACGCGTCTCGAGCCACTCGATCGGAAGCTCGTACTCGGGATTGGCGAACGAAGCTCCCGCCTTTCGCGTTCGAGGGCTCTTTCGATATTCGTCGTAGGCCTCCCATGCGATTTCCTCGAGCGATCGATTTCGGCGGAGATCGCCTCGAACGCCGGATCGTTGAAACGCTCCCGGAAGCGCTGTCGAAAGTCGCTTCTCGAAAGCTTCGTCGATCCCTGGCCGGTCCGCACTACGGGGTCGCTCGCCATGGTCCCCTCTTTCTCGGAAGACGGCGCATCACCGTCATCACCTCGCTACTGCAAGCACCGTTTCACGAGCTCGGTCAAATCTCTTTTGAGACTGCCGACACGTTATGTCATGCCATTTGGTTTTGCAATCGTCGTGCCGTGAAGCCTCGCCCGCGAAGCCCGCCGGCGGCACATCGATTGCACTTCTCGTGAATTCTGAAGGGATGGCGACCCCTCTTCTTGCGATCCCGAACAATTGTCCGGAACTTTTTTCACCGAGCCGTCCGCGGAAGTGCGTGATGTCGTCGGTGCTCGGTCTCAACTCCGCCAAGCTCCACCTCGCAGAGCTCCGCGAGATCGCGGGCGACTCTTCATCCCTCCGCCATCCGTCGATTCCCCGATGAAAACGACTCGGTCGACGCCAGAGAGAAGAGCTCGTCTCTGCACGGGCCCTACCCGTGGCATAGCGTTTGCACTGATCTGCGCTCGCCCGAGGAAACGAGCAGGAGGACCAGATCATGATGGAAGAAACCCGCTCCCCGGAAGAAATCGAGCGCTCCCTCTCCGGAACACGCCGGCGAATCGAGCACCGCTTCGAAGAGCTGAGTCAACGGCTGCACTCCCGGGCGGACGCCGTACCCGGATGGGTGAAAGGTGCCGGCGGCGCCGCACTCCTCTACGTCCTGCGAAGACCGCTCCTCCATGCGCTCCGGTCCGCCGTAAAGTGGAGCGCTCCGGTACTGGTTCCGCTCGTAATCGGGAAAGTCATGGAACGCCGTCGAGCGTATCGGGACCGGGAGCTCCTCGAAGGCGAGGACATGAGTTACGGCGAGGGGGCTCTCGGCGAGGGCCGAGGCTGGAGCGACCCGTCCTACTCCCCCTGAAACGAGGTTTCCCGGCATGGAATTCAATGGCGTGCTTGCCTGGATCGTCTTCGGCCTAATCGCGGGCGTCATCGCGAAGCTGCTCACTCCCGGGAGAGACCCCGGCGGGTGCATCCTGACCATGCTTCTCGGAGTGGTGGGAGCGTTTCTCGGAGGGTTCCTCGGCCGCGCCGTCGGGATCTACGCTCCGGGCGAGCCAGCGGGACTTCTCATGGCGGTGCTCGGAGCCATCGCCATTCTGCTCGTCCATCGCGCCCTCCTTCCGCGAAGCCGCGCCTGATTCGCGCCAATAGGGCGCCGCGTCGAGGCAACTCCTCAACGCGAGGAACCGCGAGCATCGAAGGCCGCCCTCCGAATGGTTTCCAGCAGGCGGCGCGGCGGATCGCTCTTGAGGAGGTATTCGAAAGCGCCCGCGTTTTTCATCGCGGAAGCGATGTCAGCCGACTCGTGCATCGAGAGACCGACCACGCGCGACTCCGGGTGCTCCGAAGAGATGCGCCGCGTAGCCTCGATACCCCCGACTCCGGACATGGTCACGTCCATGAGGATCACGTCGGGCGTAAGAAGCCTCGCGAGCTCGATGGCGCTCTCCCCATCGCTCGCCTCACCGATGACTTCGAGATCGGTTTGGGCCTCGAGCAGACGCGCGAGCGAGCTCCTTACGAGCTCGTGGTCGTCTGCGAGAAGGACCCGGATCCTTTGCGGAGCCGGGTACGGAGTCGCCCTTCGCCGCGGAGCGTCGAGACCCATCGGATCTTCTTGCGAGCGCAGCGAAGGCTGCTCAGGGCTCGCGAGTCGAAGCGCTATGGTCGTCCCTTGACCCGGACCGCTTCGAACGTGCATCTCGCCCCCACTCGACTCGACACGCTCCTGGATGCTGAAGAGACCGAATCCCTTGGATCCCTCCGAACGCACTCGATCGAGGTCGAAGCCCTCCCCGTGATCCTCGACCACCACTCGGATTCCGCCGGCTTCGGCTTGAAGCAGCACCCAGGCTCTCTTGGTCTGCGCGTGCTTGGCGCAGTTTATGAGCAGCTCGCGGATCGAGCGGAAGAGCATGAAGCGCAGGCGAGCATCCGAAAGCGTCAGCTCGCCCCTTTCCTCGAGATGGACCTCGAGGCCGAATTGTCTCTCGATGTCCTTGGCGAGCCAGTTCAGGGCAGGTGACAGGCCCAGCTCGTCGAGGATGGGGGGGCTCAGATTGAGGGTCAGCGAGCGCACCATCTCATTGGCACGATCGAGAAGCTCGAGCGATTCGTCCATTTGCTGCTGCCGCAGCGCGTTGTCGTCATCGAGCGCGCCGATGACGCCCAGCTTCATTTTCGTCGCGACGATGAGCTGGGCGAGGTTGTCGTGGAGCTCGGCGGCGAGCGCTTTCCGCTCGCGCTCCTCCACGTGGTGAAGCTCGGCGGCGAGCGCCCGCAGCTGCTTCGCGCGGCGCTCGGTCTCGATGGTTCGCTCTTTCTCCGCCGTTACATCCATCACCGCTCCGACCACGTCGACGCTCCCCGCCTCTCCCGAAGACGATGCTTTGGCCCAGATCCGAATCCAGCGGCGACCTCCGTCCTTGTGACGGAAGCGCACATCGCCCTGAAAGGAGTCCCGGGCGCGGGCGCCAATCTCCGCGTAGACTCCGCGGAGGAGCGCGGCGTCTTCGACGTGAAGATTTTTCTCGATCCAGGAAGGCAGCAAGAGGGGCTCAGCGAGCTCGGAGCGTGGGTACCCGAGGATTTCCGCGAGCGGGTGGCTCAGGTAGAGGAGGCCTTTGAAGGGGACTTCGAGCTCGAAAATTCCGGTGCCGCTCGCCTCGACGGCCGCGGAGAGGCGCCTTTCCGTCGTGCGCAACGCTTCTTCGATGTGGCGGCGGTCCGTGAGATTGAGGATTGCCGTACGGAACGTCAAGAAGTCTTCGGCTGAATGACTCCGGGAGACGAGTTGCGCGGACACCAGGGAGCCATCGCGACTCTCCAGGGTTATCTCCGTCTTTACGGGCCCACTGGTCTTGCGGGCCATCAAGAGATGGTCGAAAAGCCGCCTCTTCTGCCCGCGGGCGACGAAAGCGGACAGCGACCATCCGGGCGCCGTCAAATGGCCGAGTCCGAGAATCCGGCCCGCGGTCGGGTTGCACTCGCGGATGGTGCCAGAGGCATCGGTGGTCACATAGCCGAGCGGCGCTTCCGCGAGCAAATCCTCGACGGCTTCGAGGGCGGAGTGGGCTTCGTCGAGCTCGTCGGCGCGATGCCTCAGCTCCTCGCGGTGAATCTCCAGATCGTCGAGAAGGAGCCAATAATTTTCGAGTGACGCACCTTCTCTCCCGACGCTCCGGGCGTCCTCCCGGCCCGTTGAAGTCTCATCCTCGTTGCGCTTCCTGGAGTCCGGCATCCATCACCTCAGCCTGCGCCCACGTCCTTGGGCTCCGCTGTCTCGATGGTCAGCAGGAAAAGCTCCTCCGGAGAGTTGCCGATTCGCCGAACCTGCAATCGGTAACGCCGGCGGCTGCCTCCGTCCAAATCGGTTTCCAAACGCAGCTCGCCGCCATTCTCTGCGTCCCTTGAAAGCCCTTCGAGCGCAGGGCGCAGAGTGGTGAAGTCCCAATCCCCGTCCTGCGCACTTTCGACCCCCCTCCCCGCGAGAGCGTAGAACGCCTCGTTCGCAAACCTCAACTGGAGCGCCGAATCGAGCAGGACCAGCGGCTGCGGCAGAGCGTGGAGCACGGCCTCCCGCACCAACTCCCCATGAACCGCGTCGACGCGCGACGTCTCGATATCGAATATCACCAGGACCGCGCCGTCGATCCGGTTATCGATGTCCTTGTAAGGCCGGATCCGGAGCAGGAACCTCCGCCCCTCGCGGTCCTTGACCTCCCGCTCTTTGGTGATCACGGAGTCGATGGAATGCAGGATCATGCTCTCCAGATCGGGGCATTCGATACTGGATTTGACCTGCTGGATCGATCGACCGACGTCGCCGGGGATCAGATTCAGAATCTTCTCCGCCATGGGCGTGAAACGCCGGACCTTGAGGTCGTGCGAGATGATGACGATGGCCACGTCGGCGTTGGCGAGAAAGTTGACCAGGTCGCTGTTGACCCGGGTGAGCTCCTCGTTCCGGGCGTTGAGCTCCTCGTTGATGGTGTTGAGCTCCTCATTGCTGGACTGAAGCTCCTCCTTCGCGGTGTCGAGCTCTTCGTTCGTGCTCTGGAGCTCCTCATTGCTCGACAGGATTTCCTCGTTCGCCGATTGGAGCTCCTCGTTCGCGGCCTCCAGGTCCTGGATGGTGGCTTGAAGATATTGGCGGCTCGCCGCGACCTCGTATTCCAGCTGCTCGATGCGGGAGTCCCGCTTGGCGCGGGTCGGTTCCTTCCTCGCCTTCTTCTTGGCCCCTTCCTCCGGCGGTTGCTCGAAGATCAGGAGAAAGTGGCGCACGGGAACGTCGGGAGTTACGACGGGAACGACCTCGAGATGAACCGCCCGCGTTTCTCCGTCCGTCACCACCTGAATGCCTTCTGTTCGCACTCGCTCGTTTCCCGTGGCGGCCCGCTGCAGCGCGTCCCGGAGAGGGTGGAGAAGACCCTCCCGCGCCATCTTGAGGACGTTCAGGCTGGGATCTCCCGGCGCGAGCTCGAGGTAATGGCCGGTGCGGCCTCGGGTCTGAAGGATCTGAAAATCGCTGTCGATGAGGACGCTCGCCGGCGCGTAGCGCTCGAGGAGTAGCCGCGTCGCCTCGGCTTGAATCCCCCGGCCGGTGCGAATCTCGCTCTCGCCGCGGCCCGCCGAGCGCGCTTCGACACGGCCTCCATACTCGATGGGAAATAACGCGGTCGCGGGCGGCCCGGTCGCCTTCCTGCTGTAGACCCGGTGGCGCTTGTCGACGACGGAGAAGTACTCGGCGTGAAAGCCCACCGTCTCGGCGGATCCAAGCATCATGAAAGCCCGTGGCTTCAAGGCGTACTGGAATATCGAGAGCACCCGCCTCTGGAGAGAAGGTCCCATGTAGATCAGGACGTTCCGGCAGACAATCAGATCCAACCTGGAGAATGGTGGATCCCGCGTGAGGTCCTGTCGCGCGAAGATGCAGAGGTCCCGCACCGATTTCTGGATCCGGTATTTGTCGTTTTGATGGACGAAGTAGCGCCGCAGGTGCTCTTTGGAAACGTCGCTCGCGATCGACTCCGCATAGATTCCCGCGCGGGCCTGCTCCACGGCTCCCTCGCTCACGTCCGTCGCGAAGATCTGAATGGAGACGTTCGCCGCCTCTTCTCCGAGGTGCTCGAGCAGGAGTATGGCGACGGTGTAGGCCTCCTCGCCGGTAGAGCAGCCCGGCACCCAGATCCGAATCGGCTCGTCCTCCTGCCGGTTCTTCAGAATTTCCGGGAACACCAGGCTTTCGAGGACGGTGAACGACTCCGGCTCGCGGAAAAAGCGCGTCACGTGAATCAGGATGTCCTGGTAGAGCCGCTGCGCTTCCGCGGGCTTCTCCCGCAGGAGCGCGAGGTACGCCTCGATTTCGGTCAGGCGATGGATCATCATCCGCCGTTGCAGCCGCCGTTTTACGGTCGCGGTCTTGTACTGGCTGAAGTCGACTCCGGTGGCCTTACGAAGAATGGAGAGGATGGGAGGCAGCATCTCATCGGCGATCTCCCCTCCTGCTTGCGTGCTCTGCGATTCGAAGGCGAGGTAAGGATGACGGGCGAGGACGGCGAGCTCGTTCGCCATCTCGATGGGCGAGAGGACCATGTCCACCGCGCCCGTCGCGATCGCCGCCCGCGGCATCCCGTCGTGCTTCGCCGTCTCGGGCTTCTGGGCGATCGTGATCCCGCCGAGGGACTTGATCTCCGAGAGTCCCGCAGCCCCGTCCGACGCCGTGCCCGAGAGGACGATGCCAATCGATCGGTGCCCGGCATAGTGCGCAAGCGAACGGAAGAAGATGTCGATCGGGTTGAAGGCGGTGCGCCCCGCCGGCCGGGGGTGCAGTTTCAGCAACCCGCCGTCGATCTGCATGGTGCGGTTCGGCGGAATCACGTGGATCGTTGCCGGGGAGATTCTCATTCCTTCCGTCGCTTGAACGGCCCTCAAGTGCGTCGTCCCCTGAATCAAGGAGGGGATGAGACTCTCGTGTTCCGGGGAGAGATGCTGTACGAGCACGATGGGCATCGTGCATTCTTGCGGCAAGGCGCGGATCAACTGGGAGAACGCCTCGAGCCCGCCGGCGGAAGCGCCGATTCCCACCACGGTCAAATCCGGATCGCGTTCCGGCAGGAGCGGCGATTGCGCTTCGGCCGGGGGCAGCGGAGTCTCCTGCTTTTGGCTCTTCTTGGAGCGAGAGAGAAACTTCTTCTTGACCATCGACCCCCCGCGCGAAGGAGGAAAACGCGTCTCGAATATATCACCAATGCGGCGTCAACCTTCTTATCGTGCGATGGACTCGCCTACAGGAAAACCCTATAGGGACTCCTGTGGAAGACGGGACGACTTCCCCGAATCGAGGAGCGGTCGCAATCAGAACGTCCGAGCCGGGGCGCTCACGGTCCCTCGCGAATCCGGATCGAGAAGCGTTTCCCGTTGGCGCTTTCGAAATCGATATGGACGGCGTCGCGGCGTCAAGCCCGCGAGGACACCTTCAGAATCGCTCGAATTGCGCTAATACAGCTCGTGCCGATACGCCGAGGGGAAGTGGCGCCGCCGGCTCGGACCCGAGGGCCATCCGGGTCGCGATCTGCCGCGGACTCGACGGGCCTCGTATCGCACCTGTCCGATTATCGTCGCGTGGAGGCTGCCGGCTATACGAACGAGCCCGTAGTGACAGCCTGTCCCGTTCTGTAACGTCGCCCATCGAGACCGTTTCCCGGCGTCGCTTCCGGCGGGATCAGGTGCTTACTGTATGGCCTCGCGAATGGGCTTTTGCTTTCATGGAGGAGTGCGGTGGATGGCGAGAAGGCATAGGCGTACGGTTGGGAACCGCTCTTTCTCGCCATCGCCGCGCGATCCGTCAGCCGGATAGACCCGTCCCCTAGCTCTCCTCGCGTTGAGACGGATTCGGCTTCGCGCTAGACCATTTCGCGGACTTTGTCGGACAGCACCGTCAGCGCAATCTTCTCGCGATTGGGAGTGCCTTTCGCGAGAGCCTCTGCGAACTTGCGGGCCTGCTTGACCGTGACTTTGGGCGGCATCGGGGGCACGAAGGGATCCACCACCGCCTCGACGACCACAGGTCCTGGATGGGCCAGCGCTTCGTCGAGCACGCGACCGCAATCCGACGGGTCGTCGACGGTGTATCCCGCCCCTCCGCACGCGCGGGCGAATGCCGCGAAATCGATCGGCGTGAGGTCGCACCCGTACTCGGGGTGGCCGAGAAACACCATCTGCTCCCACTGAATCATCCCGAGAGAGTTGTTCTTGACCACCACGACCTTGATCGGAAGCCTGTAGCGAACGGCGGTCACGAACTCGGCCATCAGCATCGAGAACCCGCCGTCGCCGACGAACGCGATCGACTGGCGCTCCGGATGGGCGATCTGCGCCGCGATCGCGTAGCACAGGCCATTGGCCATCGAGGCCAGTGTCCCGGAGAGCGAGCACATCTGCCCGCGGCGGATCCGAATCTCCTGCGCGAACCAGGCGGCGATGGTTCCGCTGTCCGCGGAAACGATGGCGTCGTCGCGGAGGCGTTTGCCGAGCTCCCACGCGACGACCTGGGGCTTCATCGGCTTGTCGGTCCGCGTGCCTCTCTCCTCCATGAGCTCCCACCACTCGCGCATCCCCTCCTGGGCCCGCTCGAGAAAGCTGCGGTCCTCCTTCCGCGCGAGGAGCGGCAGGAGAACGGAGAGCGTTCGCCTGCTGTCACCGACGAGGCCGACTTCGACGGGATACCGCAAACCGACGCGGGCGGGATTCAACTCGATCTGCACCGCGCGGGCCGCGCCCGGGCTTCGGAAGGAATTCGATGTAGGGAAACGACGTCCCCACCATGAGGAGCGTGTCGCAACTCTCGAGAGCCTCCTGCGAAGGCTTGGTGCCGAGAAGTCCCACGCAACCCGTGGTGAAGGGGCTCTCGTCGGAAACCGCCGCCTTTCCGAGGAGCGCCTTCACGATCGGCGCGGCGAGCCGGTCCGCCGCTTCCTCGAGCAGATCGCCCGCGCCCGAGCGCACCCTGCCCGGCGAGAATCGCGACCTTCCGCCCCTCGTTCAGGATCTCGGCGGCCCTGCGTCAGATCCGGCTCCTCCGGCAGCCGCGCGCTCCGGGCCAGGACGTCGGAGGTGTGGTGAGGGACGTTTCGCTTCGAGCCCTTTCGCTCCGCCGGCTGATCCTGCAGATCCACCGGGAAAGGTGAGGTGGGCGACGGTCCGCCGGCTGATGGCCATGCGGCACGCCAGGTCCGCCACGTTCTCCACGTGGCTCGGTCCCATCACCCGGACGTTGTACGCGGCGACGTCGGCGAAGACCTTGTCGACTTCGACGTCCTGCTGAGTGAACGTCCCGATCAGATCGTGATAAGGCATTCCCGGTGAGCGCGAGCACCGGCTGTCCATCGAGTTTGGCGTCGTAGAGCCCGTTCAGGAGGTGCAGCGCTCCCGGTCCCGAAGTGGCGAGACAGACGCCGAGTCTGCCCGGTGTACTTCGCGTACGCGCAGGCCATGAACGCCGCCGATTCCTCGTGCCGTACCTGAACGAACCGGATTCGATCTTGTCGCTTTCGCAACGCCTCCATGATGCCGTTGATGCCGTCGCCCGGCATGCCGAAGACGACCTCCACTCCCCAGTCGGCGATGGTGTCGATGAGCACATCGGCGGCAGTGTCTGTCATGGAGCACTCCTATTCTTGGATGGCATAGCGAGTCATGCAGCAACGAGCGTGCCAGCCAGATCGACGACGTGGTTCGCCTTCCGCACCGCTTCCGGAGGAATCGGTTGTGTTCCTGCGTGATAACTGCCGAATGCTTCCGTGTAACTTCGTCCTAGTGGAAAGGATTGCAAGAACTGTCTAAGCGATTCCCGAGCGGCTTCCACGGTATCGCTCGCTGCCCCTCTACGGCGATGAGCGTAGCGCCGCCACGTCGAAAGGCCGCGCGCCATGAGCGGGATCAATGGCACGAGCGTTGCTATTTCAGGGTCGATGACAAGAATCAGAATCCGAACGAGCGGCATCGCGGCGGCACCCGGCATGGCACTTCTGCTCGTGGGCTCGCTTCTCGCGCTCCTGGCCCTTCTCGGCCTGGCCGCGTTCGTCGGCCTGACGACGTGGCACGCTCCCAAAAACGTGATGGGAGCGCATGTCAACGGTATGTTTCTCCCGCCTCCTCCCGCGATGGCGGGACGGGACCTCTGGACTCCGGTCGTTTCCGGTCTTCGCGACCGCGCGCGGCGAGGACAGACGTTCCTCGGAGAGATCTATCGAGATCGATCCTATCGGCCGTTCTGGGTTACCCCGCTTTCGCTGAACGACGGCGGCCGGAGCCTCCTCGCGCACCTTGCTGGGCCGGACCGCGAGGAGTGGAGAGGCGACGAGCATCGTCTGACGGAGATCGGCCATCTCTATCGATTGGCCTTTCCCGAGTCTCTGCCGCCCGATCCTCACGCGGTGGCGGAGCTCGATTGGGTGTTGTCTAAGGCATACGTGAAATACGCCAGGGGCCTCCTCGATGGAAGAGCTCCGTGGGCGCGAACCGAGGAGGATTGGTATCTCCCCGGCGAGCGCGCCGACACGGCCGGGATATTCCAGCAGCTCGAAGCGATGGGGGCGCCGGCGGCGCTCGATCGATTCCTCACATCGCACGAGGCCTATACCTCCCTGCGCGACGCGCTCGGTGAGTATCGGGCGATCGTCCGCGCCGGCGGATGGGCGACCGTTGGAGGCGGCGCCGCCTTGCGCCTGGGGGATCGGTCGCCCAGAGTGCGAGCCCTGCGGCGACGGCTTCACGTGACGCAAGATCTCCCGAGCGCTGGCGACTCGCAGAGCTTCGACGAGGACGTCGAGCGAGCGGTGCGACGATTTCAAGCGCGCCACGGACTGACAGAGGATGGAAGCGTCGGAGCTCGGACGCTTCAGGCGCTCAACGTACCGGTCGAGGACCGAGTTCGCCAGCTCCAGGTAAATCTCGAGCGCCGGCGCTGGCTTCCTTCCGATCTCGGAGACGAGTTTCTGTGGATCAACATTCCCGAGTTTCGCCTGCGAATCATCCGGCATCATCGCGAAGTGCTCAGCATGCCGGTAGTGGTGGGGGCTCCCGGGAGCCCCACGCCGAGCTTCGGCGAGCGTCTGGATCGAGCCGTGGTGAACCCCTCCTGGTACGTACCGGAAAGCATCGCCGTGAACGAGCTCGCTCCCAAGGCGGCGCGCGACCCGGACTATCTGACCAACGCCAATTTCGACCTGCTCGACGAGCGCGGTGAGCTTGTCGCTTCGCAAAATCTGCGGCCCGATCTCCTGGCTGCGGGGCTGCACCGGCTAAGGCGACGACCCGGTCCGGAGAACGATCTCGGACGCATCAAATTCCTTCTTCCGAATCGGTTCAACGTCTACCTCCACGACACGCCGTCGCGGAATCTGTTCGCGCGAACGTCGCGCGCGTTCAGCCACGGATGCATTCGCGTGGGCGAGCCTCTGGAGCTGGCGAAATACCTCTTCGCCGAGCGATTCACAGAGCTCGAACGCGACCTGATTGCTGGACGGGAGCGCGAAATGAGACTCGAAGAGCCCGTGCCCGTCTATATCGTCTACTTTACGGCCTTCCGTGGCGAGGACGGGGTAGTCCACTTCCGGGACGACATCTACGCCCGCGACGAAGGGCTGCTGCGCGCGCTTTCGGGAAGGGCGGTCAGGGCGACGGCTGATGCCGGCGCGCGCCGCTCGTCCACGGACACCGCTCCTTGACGGAACGCTCGTCGAGGGATTGGCAGGACCGGTTGAGGGAATGAGAATCGTCAACCTATCCGGACGAGATGAGCAGTGGATTCTTTTCCTCCCTCCGGCACCGACTGTTACGGACGCCCCTTGGTTGGCAGGAGTCACTCACGCTGCTAGCGAAACTTGTCCAGGCAGAGATTAGAGACTAACGACGAGAGCGATCCATACCCAGCGTCATCTGAGCACCTGCGCTTCCAGGGAAGAAGCCGGCGGGAAAACCTCATCCGCCGCTAGGGGAAGGGCCGCGCGAGCGCGTCCCCTCCCCGAGCGGGGGTTAGTTCGAGGTTTACGGACTGGTGGAGAAAGAAGTGGAGGATAGACCCCGGTCCTCCAGCTCCTCCTCGGTTTTCCGAATAAGACGCGAAGCGCCCCGTTTGACGCCGTCGGCCGTCTCGCGCGCCGCGTCCTTCGCCATCTCGATGGCCGCTTCGCCTCGGCCCACGAGATCCCTCGCCTTGTTGGAAGCGCGGCTCTTCAGTCTCTCGCTTCCCGCGTATAGATCGGCTCGAACTTCGCGGCCCGCCTTCGGAGCAAAGAGCAAAGCGGCCATCGCTCCGAGCGTCGCGCCGATGAAGAGTCCACTCACGAATCCGTAGCCCTCGTTCGATTCTGTCATCATGTCTTCTCCTTTGTCGTTCATTTCTTGTCGTCTTTTGTCTTCGACCTCAAACACCGAGATGGCGTTCGATCTCGCGCTCCGCCTGCTCTCGGTCGTACCCATACCTCTCCTGGAGCGTTCCTGCGAGCTCATCCAAGCTCCCGCCGATGCGCTCCAAGTCGTCATCGGTGAGAAGGCCCCACCAGCTGCTGGCCTTTCCGCGCATCTCGTTCCATTTGCCTTCGAGTACGTCCTCGTTCATGGCACTCCTCTCACGATCTTCCCGCGGGAAGAAGAGCAATTTCGGTGCCATCGTTTCGCCGCCGTCGCACCGCGAGGATCGGCCCCGACAGGTAGTTTCGTCACAAGCTCCAGCGCCACCCGGTAAAAGCTGCTACTGCCTCACTCGCCCGCGACCGCAGCGTCGACCAGCGAAGGAGACTCATCCCCTTCCGACGTCGAGAGCGGCGCCGGCGGGGACGCTCCGCGCGGGTATCCGAGCTCGCGGCCGAGGCGTTCGTAAACCTCGAGGACTTGCACGACGTAGCTCCTGGTCTCGGAAGCGAGAGGGCCCACCCGCGCGCGGAAGTAACCCGCGTTCTGCGGCCCACCGCTGTACTCGGCCAGAGCGAGCTCGACGTCGTTGTACGCCGTCAGGAGCAGGTCGAGATAGCAAGCCGCCATCTCGGTGTTCTTTCCCGGATCGAGAAGGATGTCGTCGCTGTACTCCCAGCCCAGTGCGCGCGCAAGGAGTCGCCCGGTGGTCGGATGGATTTGGTAGAGACCCCGCGCCCCGCTGTTGGAGGTCGCCACGGAATCGAAACGGCCGTGCACCATTCCGATGGAGACCAGCAGGAGCGGGTCCACGCTCGGAAACTTGTCCGAAGCATCCAGCACCATGGAAGCGAGCTCGTAGGCGCCCGCGACACCGAGCTCGGGCCGCGTCTTCACGATCTCGTCGCGGATGCCGAGCACCAGGCGCCGGCGATCGGAAGCGAAGCTGACCTGCGCATTCACGCTCTGATAACGCTGTTCCGTGCGCCAGAGGCTCCGGTGCACCTCGGCTCGCAGGAAGCCGATCTCGCGGAAGGCGTAAACCGCAAGAGCGCCATTGACCACGACCAGAAACAGCAAGCCGTTCAAAGCGAGGGCCCGCCAGCCGCGGTCGATGATCGGCACGGAAGCGGCCTGCTCCTTTTGTGACCCGGTCGCCATAATCGTGCTCCTTCCCGTTGGGGATCCAACGCCGCGACGCTACCCTCTCCCGGAAATTTTTCCAGCCGGTGAAACCGCCGATCTTCATCGGCAGGAGACCCTAGCGCGCCCTATGCCTCACTCCCCCGTCGCGGACGCGGGAACCACGATCTCGAGCTCGTTCCGAACGCTCCCCACCCCGGCGACGGATGAGACCATCTGCTCGACGAGCGCTTTCTGGCTCGAGTCAGGGACGCTTCCTGTGAGCCTCACCACACCTCGTTCGACCGAGATTCGAATCCGTCGGGCCTCGACGCCTTCCGACGCGAGGAGCCGCTCGTAAACCGCGGTCTCGACCTGGAGGTCCGAGAGCCGCTGCGCGGCCTCTTCATCATCGAGGAGCCGCGCGGCCCCCGCGTCCACGAGGATGCGGTCGACGACCGAAACGACGCCATCGGTATCTCGAGCGATCTGGAGAACCGCGTCTTTGTCCTGGCTCGACGGGAGGGCCCCCGTCAAAGTCACGACGCCTTCGTCGGAGTCGACGTCGACATCGAAAGTCGAAGCAGACTTCGAGAGCGCGATGGCCGTCTTGACCTTCGCGGTAAGGATGGCGTCCTCGGAGGTGTCGCGAACGGCTTCGGCCGCCTCCTCCAGATCGACTGCCACGGATTTCCCTGCCTCGCCGACGTCGACACCTCGCCGAGGGATCCAGTAGAGCGCTCCCGCAATGATGACCAGGATCAAAAGCAGCAGAGCCGCGCGAACGAATCCAGTTTCAACATCGAGCTTTCCCATGGGTTTTCCTCCCGACCCCATCCTGCAGCAACCCGCATGCCACCGAGATCCGGGGAAACACCTGAGACTTTCCTACCAAAGACCGCACTCGGGCCCCCTTTGCCCGGGCAGGGGCGCGAAAAAATACGGTTCGGGGCGAATGGGGATCGGCGCTACGGGGGGATACAGTCTCTCTATCAGGAGAAGTCGACATGGGAAACCAGACCACGCAGCGTCCTGAACCGCAGCGCTCGAGCTTTCCCCTTTTCGCCGTGCGAGTCCTCGTTCTCCTGGCCGCCGTCAGCGGCGGGCTCGTCGTTTACGCCGTTCACGAAATGACGCTGCTCCGCGAGGAAGCGCGGGAAGTGACGACCCGCATCGACCGGCGCTTTGAATCCCTTCAATCCCAGGTCGAGTTCGACGCGGAGCGCCAGCGACTGCTTCTCGGCATCCGCGACGCGATCCTTCGCACCCGTCCCGAGGTGGGCTCGGTCAAGTCTTCCGAGCTCGCGACGCTGGTCATCGAATCGAGCGAGAAGTACCCCGGAGTCGACCCGCTTCTGCTGGTGGCGGTCGGAATCGTCGAGAGCGGATACGACCTCGATGCCATTTCTCACGCCGGTGCCCGGGGCCTCTACCAGATCTACCCGCCGACGGGACGCGTTCTGGCCGGCATGATCGGATGGGAGTTCGACGAGTCTCTCCTCCACGATCCCGCGAAGAACACGGAAATGGCCGCCTGCTATCTGAGTCTCCTCGGCACGGCGTACAACGACGTCGAGATGATTCTCGCCGAGTACAACGGTGGACCGCTGAACGCCGGCTATTTCCGCGCCAAAGTCGAAAAGCTGGCGGGCGAGACCCGGGATTACGTACCGCGCGTCATCGCGGTGTACGAGCGTCTCGAGCGCGAGATAGGGCGCTCGACTCCCGAAGTTCCGCGACGCGACCGGGTATCGACGACGGTTGCCTCGGCCTCGTTCACCGCCGTGGCTCGCAAGCTCGGGGACGAGTGATCTCCGTGCGGAGCCAGGTCGTCGGGTTTCGCTGTTCCAACGGGAGCTGCGGCTGTCGCGTCGACTCTTCGGCCGGCGCCTGCGGGATCCTCTGTCGCGATCGAGCGCGCGAGGGTTCGGAGGGCGAGGAAGCTTGCGGCTGCGGGCACGCCGACTGCTACCAGGACGCCGACTGGAGACTCGCGCTCGAGTTCGAGGACTGAGACGTTCTCTCGGGCGGGGGCTCCGGCCCCGGGTCCGGCAGAGGGGGAGCCTTCGGCGGATCCTGGATCGGTGGCTTGACCGGCCGGGGCGGATCCTTGATCGGGGGCTTCGGCCCCGGCTCCTCTACGGGCGGTTCACCGGGTCGCTGCGGCAAAGCGCTCTCCTACCACTCCCCAGTCCACGTTGCCAAGAAACGCGTCGATGTATTCCTCACGGTTGGTGCGATAGTCCGTCATGAACGCGTGCTCCCAGACGTCCATGACCAGTAGCGGCGCCGCACCTGCGGGGTGTCCGATGTCGTGCTCCCCGATCCAAAGATGTCTCCGCTCTGCCGCCGATCGGATCCACGTAGAAAATCGCCCACCCGACGCCGCGAATCTTGCCCACCGATTTGAACTCGGAGAGCCACGCGTCGAAACCGCCCCGCCCCTTGGCGAGAAGCTTTCCGAGCTCGCCGCTCGTGGGGGGTCTCCCATCGCCGCCGAGGTTTCCGAAGTAGAGCTCGTGAAGCCTCATTCCATTGAACTCCCAACCGAGCCTCCGCCGGAGCTCCGCGTGCTCGGCCGAGGAGCGCTCGGATGGGCTCACACCTTTGAGCTGGTCGAGGAGCGCGTTGGTCTCCGTCACGTAGCCTTCGTACAACTGGAAATGGTCCTCCAGAAGCTCCTTGCTGAAGCCATCCATTCCCACCAACCCGGAGAAATCCATCGCTTCGTAGGACATCGAATCCTCCTCGAGAGACACTCCCACCATCTTGCCGGGCGGATCGCCGGCGTGGAATGAGGTGATCTCTTGATTTGGGGACGCTCGAAGCGTCTACGCGTGATGAGGCCGGCTTCGTCGCTCGGTCGTCAAGGCTGGACCAGACCGAGGCGAATCGCCTCCCGCACCAGCCCCGATACTCCGCGCACGCCGAGCTTCCGCATCGCGCTCGCGCGGTGATGCTCGACGGTTTTCACGCTGATACCGAGAGCTCTCGCGAGCTCGCGGTTCCTCCCCCCTTCCGCGAGGAGCGAGACGACTTCGCATTCTCTCTTGGTCAGAGTCGGTGCGAAGTCTTCTTTACGCGCCGGCCGTCCTGCGAGATACGGTTCGAGGACGCCCTCGAGCGCGCTCGGCGACAGGAACCGCGCTCCGCGAGCGACGACGTCGAGGGCATGGAGCCACGTTTCCGGATCATCCGCTTTCGACACCACTCCGGGCGGACCCTCGCTCAGAATCCTTTCCAGCGTTGTCTCGAATGCCGATGACTCCGCGAAGACGACGAAGGTCATCCCGGAATCCCACGACGCTTTCGACTGAAGGAAGAGATCGGCGTCGATGGCCACCAGATCGGGCACTCGTTCGTACGCGAGGCTCGAAGCGTCAGGAACGCCTTGAGCCTCGCCGCAAACTTCCCAGCCCTCGCGCTCCACCAGCCGGCGGAAAGTGCCGCTCCAAGCCTCGTCGGGGTCTACGATGAGTATCTTCACACGTTCTTCCCCTCGAGCTCGTGAGTGTGAAGGGCGGGGCTGGCCGCCGAACGATCACGCCTCGATGATGTGATTGCGGACGGCGTAGCGCACGAGCTCGCTCACCGAGTGAATGTCGAGCTTGCGCATGATGTTGGTGCGATGGGTCTCCGCCGTTTTCACGCTGATATGGAGCGTGCCCGCGACTTCCTTGCTGGACAGTCCCTCCGCGAGGAGCTGCACGATCTCGCGCTCCCGGGGCGTCAGCTTGCCACCGGAGGTCTCGCCCTTTAGCGGCTCCTCACCGAGGTAGCCTCGCAGGACGACTTCATTGACCCGGGGAGTGAGATACGGTTTATGAAGGCGCAGAGCCTCGATGGCGGAAATCAGCTGCCGGCTCGCGTCCGACTTGAGCAGATATCCTCGCGCTCCCGCGTCGAGGACGCCGCGCACCAGGTCTTCGGAGTCGTGCATGGTGAGGACCAGCACCTCGGTTCGGGGGACCTGCTTGACGATCTGGCGCACCGCCTCGAGACCGTTCAGCTCCGGCATGCTGATATCCATGACCACCACGTCCGGCTTCAGCTCTTCCACTTTCTTGACCGCTTCTCGGCCGTTCGTGGCCTCGCCGACGATTTCCCAGTCTTTCCGGGTCTCGAGGACGCTTCGCAGGCCTTCCCGGATGATTTCGTGGTCGTCCGCCAGAAGGATGCGCGTGCTGATACGAGGGGATCGTACAGTTACAGTTTCTTCGGTGACATCCATGAGAATCTCGCCTTTCTTTCCGAGAGCTTAATGCCCGAAGGCCCTTCGTCAGTATACGGGAAAACCCCTATCTCCCGGGGCGAGACCCGGTAAAAGCCGAAATGCCTTGTCATGAGCACTTTCACGACTTTCGCCCGCCCACCGCCAGGAGTCCGATGCCTCCGACGAGGGCAATCGCGCCAAGAACCGGCGGAAGCGGAATGGTGTTCCGCTCTTCTTTCGTCACTTCGAGCGGGCCCACGTCGAGCACCTTCTCCTCCGTCGTGTAGCTGATACCTTGCGCGACGAAAGCAAGGATCCCGAGCGCGATCAGAATGATTCCAATGGTTCGTTGCATGGGCTGTCTCCTCGGATCCCAATCAAATCATCCTCCGGCTTCGCATACCGATACACGAATGGCCCGAGAATGCTCGAATGTTCACCGGAGCGGACAATTTCTCGGGACGTGGCACCGCGTCTTGCTCTTGTACGGGAGCAGGGAAAGGAGACGCCATGAACGAAGACATCCTGAAGGGAAACTGGAAACAGTTACGCGGAAAAGTGAAGCAATGGTGGGGCGAGCTTACCGATGACGACCTGGATCGGGTAGACGGGAGCATCGACGAGCTGGCCGGCCGGCTCCAGGAGAGATACGGATACGCAGCGAGAAGAAGCGGAGCGCGAGATCGAGGAGCGGCTCGCGGCCTATTGAGCGCGCGGCGAGTCCACTTCATTAACTAAAGATGTAGTTGACCGGGACCGGGCGGCCGCTCGAGCGGCCGCCCCTCCACGTCCCG
Organism: uncultured Acidobacteriota bacterium; assembly: GCA_963820855.1. GTDB lineage: Bacteria > Acidobacteriota > Vicinamibacteria > Marinacidobacterales > SMYC01 > DAISKN01. Next base: position 1,071,274 of record CAWGBY010000015.1, on the reverse strand, counting down.
AGAAATCCTTACGGCTTCGTGCAGCTTTTTCTGGAAGCGAATGCCGATAACCCTGGATACGGGCTCCCCGGTGCCGGGCGATACCCTGCACCCCTCAGAAAGGGAGTGCTGGAATGGAAGAACAGGGCACCGTAGGTTTAGAGGATTTTCAGGAGGCTTACGCTTCGGACCGGACGCCGCAGCGGACCGAGCGGGGGTTCGGAAATCTCAAGGGAGAGAGCCCTGGGATGCTCGCCCTCTACGACACGCTGGCGACGGTTGGACCGAGCAGCGCTTCGGTGCTGATCGTGGGCGAGAGCGGTACGGGGAAAGAGCTGGTCGCCCGGCTGCTCCACGACCTGTCGAATCGCCGGGAGCGCCGCTTCGTCGGCCTGAACTGCGCCGCGGTACCGGAGACCCTGATGGAGAGCGAGCTCTTCGGCCACGAAAAGGGAGCCTTCACCGGGGCCATCGATCAGAAGCCTGGCTGCTTCGAGCTCGCGAACGGCGGCACGCTGTTCCTGGATGAGCTGTCCGCGATGCCCATCGCCAACCAGGTGAAGCTTCTGAGAGTGCTCGAAGAACGATCCTTTCGAAGGCTGCGCGGCGTGAGAGAGATCGCGGTCGACGTGCGTATCGTGGCGGCGATGAACGAGGACCCGGAAATCGCCCTGGAGAAGGAGAAGATCCGCGCGGACCTTCTCTTCCGATTGAACGTCTTCACGCTGAAGCTTCCCCCTCTTCGGGAGCGGATCTCCGATATTCCCCTTCTGGCCGAGCACTTCGCGGAAACGCTCGCCGCCGCGAACGGAAAGCGACTCCGCGGCATCACCTCCGAGGCGATCGAGCAGCTGACGGCTTGCCAATGGCCGGGCAACGTTCGCGAGCTCCGCAATGTCATCGAACGGGCGGTGATTCTCGAGCAAGGACCGCGGCTGAGCGCTTCCGGGCTCGGCCCATCCGTGCGATCCAGAACCGTTCCCTTACCCGCGCTCGCGGCGTCGATACCGTCGCGGCCATCTCCGTCGGCGCCGGATAAGGACGCAAACGAGCCGATCGCGTCCATCGGGATGACCGTGGACGAGGCGACACGGCGATTGATTTTGAGAACTCTCGAGGCGACGCGATTCAATAGAACCAAGGCCGCGGCTCTCCTCGGGGTCAGCAGCAAAACGCTCTACAACAAGCTCAAGGCGTGGGAAATCGACGTCGAGAGCTACCTGTCCGGCGCGAACGGGAGCGAGCCCGCGCCCGGCGCGGCGGGGCTGTGAAGAACCGAAGCCTAAGGTTTTTTCCAGACCAGAATGATGGATTGGACCCATCGTTGCCCGACAAGCCGCCCCCCTACACTCTGGAGCGTCTCGGCGGCATCCATTGGGCCGAGTCGAAGGAGGCTAACGTCATGCTGAGTTGGGCAGTCGTATTTCTCGTTGTTGCGCTCATCGCCGCGGTCTTCGGATTCAGCGGAATCGCGGGAACGGCGACGAATATCGCTTGGATCCTGTTCGTCGTTTTTCTCATCGTCGCTCTCATCAGCTTCTTGAGCGGAAGAACCCGCGTGCTCTGAACGCGTGAGGCTTCAAAGAACGCTCGCTTCTTTCGGTCGGCTCAGTCGTCGCCGGCAGAGTTGCCGGCGACGCTGGGCCTGCCGGCGCAGCTTCGCCTCGGGATTCGCTGACCCGGCGGCCTCCTCGCCCTCTACGTCCGAATCAGTTTTCCACCGTATGGCCGTCGCGGCGCTTCTCTTGTTGAATGCGGATATGGTCAGCCAACGCGGGATCGAAAGAGCCGTAGCGCTCCTTTCCATTTCGCGAGGCTGAGCGCGCGCTCGAGACGCGGGGCCTTCTCGTGCGGGGCTGGCACGGAAGGCCGCCGTGGGGAGCGTTTCGAGCGCGAGAAGAGGCGGTAGGTCCCGATTTCCCGGGACCTACCGCTTTCTCTTTCTCCGTCGTCCCATGTAAGAACGGCGTGTCCTTCCTGCGTCAGCTCGCAAGAATTTCGCGCCGGAGCGAGCTCATCGAAAATCCGCGATAGCGTCCTTCCTCATCCATTTGCGCATGGTTTCGCGTCCTTGGCATTGCCGTTGCAGTCATCGGAGCCAGCGAGGGCAACGGCTCTCGAAACCAAGGAGGAACACGACATGAAGCAGCGATCGATTGGTTACGTAGGGGCGTTGGTGCTCGCGATGGCTCCCATGGTGGGGGCGCAGCAGCCGACGCCGCCGGAGCGCCAGACTCCGCCCGAGCAGAGCGGTGTTCGCGTCGAGAATCGCACGGTGGAAGGTGAAGTCGTCGAGTTGAACGCACAGAAGCTCGTGGTGCGGACGACGGACGGAAATCGGATGACGTTCAGCGTCGACCGCGATCTGACGGTCGGAGCGACTCCGATTGCCGTCGGACAGCGGGTTCGAGTGGAGTATCGGAGCGGTGTCGATCCGATCGCCGTCGTGACGGTTACCCGTATCCCGGGAAGTGATGTCGTGGAGAAGGTCGAAGAGACCGCCAGTGACGTCGCGGACGCGGTGGAAGATGCCGCCGAGTGACGTCGCGGACGCGGTGGAAGATGCCGCGGATGAAGTCGAAGACGCGATCGACGACGATGACGCGAACGACCGCGCGACAGAGCCTGCTCGAGTCCCTCCCGCCAGAGTAGCGCCGGCTCCTGCGACCACGGCGCGCATGCAGGATCCCGCTCGGCAGGATCCTGCTCGGCAAGCCCCGCGCAGACCGACGAGCTTCCGGACACGGCCAGCCCGCTTCCGGCGCTCGTCCTGGCCGGACTTGCTCTTCTCGGCTCGGGTTTCGGACTTTCTGCGCGGCGACGCGACTAACGTGTCGGAAGCGTATGACCCTGTCATGCGGGTGACGATCGAAGACCACCCGGCGCGCGAAGCGTCGGGTGGTCGACTTCTCGCTTTGCTCGAAGGACTACTGAAAGCGAGCGGCCTCTCGCTCCTGGGTCTCTGCGCCTTCGTCTACCTCGATCTCTGGGTGTATCAAGGAATCAACGACTTCACGCTCCAGAAACACGCTTCCGGCGGAGCGCTCCGCCTCGAGGCGAGGCCGCAGTACGCGAAAGGTCAGTCCATGGGCTGGATCGAGATCCCCCGCCTCGGGATCTCCGCCGTCGTCGCTCATGGCGACGACACGCGCACCTTGATGCGCGCCGTGGGCCACATTCCCGGAACGGCCCTTCCGGGCGAGGGGGGAAACGTGGGACTTGCCGCGCATCGCGACACGTTCTTCCGTCCGCTCGAAGGCGTCGAAAATTCCGATCGAATCCGCCTGGTGATGCCCGACCAGACGTTGACCTTTCGCGTGGTGGACGTCGCCGTGGTGCGGCCGAGCCAGGTCGACGTCCTCGGCGCGACGGCGGACTCGTCGTTGACTCTCGTCACCTGCTACCCTTTCGATTACCTGGGCTCGGCGCCCTACCGCTTCGTCGTGCGCGCGATTCAAATCGCGGAGACGGATGGCGCCGACTGACTCCGTCGCCGCGCCATCATCCGAAGCGCCGGCGAAGTCCGCGGCTCCCGGGTGGACTGCCTACACTCTTCCCGCTCTACTTGCCATCGCCGCACTCCACACGCTCTACTTCGCGCGGGAGCTCTTTCTTCCGCTCATCGCCGCCTATTTCGCGAAGCTCGTCTTCTCGCCCGCGGTCCGTCGCTTGAGGAGGTGGGGGATTCCCGAGCCACTCGGCGCGGGCGTGGTCCTGGGCCTCGCCCTGAGCGTCGGGGCGGTTGCCGGTTATGCCTTCAGCGGGCCCGCAAACGAGTGGATTGCGCGCGCGCCTTCCATCCTGCGCGAGGCGCGGGACGAGCTCCGAGCGCTCCGAAAGCCGGTAGAGAACGTGAGCCGCGCCGCGGAGCAGGTCGAGGCGATGACGAACGGAGGCGGGCAGGATTGAACCGAGGCCGTCACTCTGCGAGGCCCGAGCCTCGCGAGTCTCGTATTCCAGAGCACCCGGCACTTCGTCACAACGGCCATCGCCACTTTGACACTCTTGTACCTGTTGCTGGCGGCCGGGGACCTCTTTCTCATCAAGCTGATTACCATCCTTCCTCGGCTCGAAGACAAAGTCGCCGCGGTCGAGCTTTCCCGAGAACTGGAGCGGAGAATCTCGCAGTATCTGGCCACCGTGACGTGCATCAACCTGGGGGTCGGTCTGGTCGTGGGTCTCCTCGTCCACTGGCTGGGTATGCCGAACGCTTACCTCTGGGGCATGACCGCGGCTCTCTTCAACTTCGTGCCGTACGTCGGAGCTCTCGCCACGTTCGCGATTCTGAGCTTCGCCGCCTACGTAACGTTCGAGGACGCCGGCCAGAGCCTTGCTCGTGGGGGGTCTCTTCTTCGCTGTCAACGGCATCGAAGGCTACCTGGTCACTCCGAGCATCCTCGGGCGCCGCATGAGTATGAACCCGGTCGCGATCTTCGTATCGCTGATTTTCTTCGGATGGGCATGGGGAGTCTATGGCCTCCTCCTGGCGGTTCCGATCCTGGCGGCGACCAAGCTGGTATGCGAGCACGTCCCGTCGCTCCAACCCGTCGGAGAGGTCATCAGCGGGTGAATCCCGGACCGCGCGTAATTTCTGCGCGACCGGAAAAAGCGTGCGCTCTTCCCCGTTGAATCCTCGCGAACACTCCAGTAGATCCCTGATTCGCCTGTGGCACGGGCTTTGCTAATTACCTCATTCGAGAGTTGGGAATGTCGGCACGGACTATTTCTGAAGGGATGTTCTCATGACCATCGCAGAAGTTCTGATCCTGTTGCTCGTCGCGGGACTCTGCGGCGCCGTCGGTCAGGCGATCGTCGGAGCCTCGAGGGGCGGCTGCCTCGTGTCGGTCGCCGTCGGCTTCATCGGCGCCGCGCTCGGAATCTGGCTCGCCCGGCTCCTCACGCTCCCGGCGCTTTTCAGCGTGAGCGTCGGCGACACCGCGTTTCCGGTAGTGTGGGCGATCCTGGGCTCGGCGATTTTCGTAGCGGTGATCCACGCCGCGGTGAGGCCGCGATGGTGAAGCCTGACGCATCCGAGCGCACGACCGCGCGCCTCTATCGAGTTCGAGAAGACGACGACCTTCGCTCGATTGCGGAGCGGCTCTACGGCGTCGCGGATTTCTGGATCTTCCTCTACAGCGCCAACGTGAACGCCATTGCGAAGAATGGTGGAATCCAGCCCGGCCAGGTGCTCTGGGTCCCCGAGCTCTGAGCGTCCGCGGCTCGCTTATCCGCCAGGGAGAAACGCTCCCGAAGCGCCCAGCGTTTGAGGAGAGATCTTCCACTCGCGGATCTTGTTGTAGATGGTGCGGGAGCTGATGCCGAGCCGACGGGCCGATTCGTTGACGCTCCCCGTGGCCTCCAGAGTCATGAGGATGAGACCCCTCTTGACTTCCTCGAGAGTCATCCCGGGAACGATCGCGAGCACATCGGGAACGAAGGGCCTCGGCACCTCTCGTTCCGCTTCGCGCTGCGGCGTCGATACTCTCCGTCCGATCGCGGCCGGAAGGTCCTCGAGAGTGATCCTTTCGCCTCTCGAAAGAATCACGCCGCGCTCGATTGCGTTTCTCAGCTCGCGCACATTTCCCGGCCAGGAATACCGGGCCATCGCCTCGGCAGCCTCGTTCTCGAGCCGCTTGGGAGTCTCGCCCCGGGCTTCCGCGTGCTGCCGGGCGAACCTCTCCGCCAGGAGGATGACGTCCCCGCTCCGCTCTCGAAGCGGCGGCACGCGGAGCACGAAGACGCTCAGCCGATAGTAGAGGTCCGCTCTCAGTTTTCCTTCGTCGATAGCCCCCGCGGGCTCGGTGTTCGTCGCGGCAATGACCCGGACGTCCACCGCCGTCTCCGCGCCGCTTCCGAGGCGCCGCACCACTTTCTCTTGAAGCACGCGCAGCAGCTTCGATTGTTGCGACAGGGGCATGGCCGAAAGCTCGTCGAGGAACAGCGTGCCCCGATTCGCCTGCTCGAAAAGTCCGGGCGCGCGCGCGATCGCGCCGGTGAAGGCGCCTCTCTCGTGCCCGAAAAGCTCGCTCTCGACGAGACCCTCGGGCATGGCGGCGCAGTTCACAGCAACATAGGGGCGCGTCCGGCGCGCCGAGAGTCGATGCAGCGTTCGCGCGACCAGCTCTTTCCCCGTCCCCGTCTCGCCGACGATCAAAACGGAAGCCGTCGATGGGCCGGCCTCGGCGATCTGCCGATACAGATCCCGCATCCCCTCGCTGACTCCGAGGATCTGGCCGAATCCGAGCTCGGTCTTGCCCGCGACGTTTGGAAGAGTGGCTTTCGCGCTAGTCGGCATTAGGGTCCCTCCTGTGAACGTGCACAGCATGGCTCGCAATCGCCTTTCGCCTTGATCGGGCGAAATCCGTATACCCGGAACGACGATGCCGCAGAAATTTCTCGAGGACACCGGCCTTTTCCGCGTTGAAGCCTGGACGTCCGAGCCGCCGCGTCCCCGGGATCTCCTCCCGGCTACGTGAATCACCGTATTTCTCCCGCATTGAAGCGCGCTATTGTGTGGTCCATGGAAACGACGGAGTCCCCCGCTGGGGCGCTTCGTCTTCGCGGCTCGGGAGGTCGAAATTCCCGCGCAACGCTCCCGTCGACGCCGTCGAAGCTCGTCGATTTTCCTGGCGCTGGCACTTCATGATCGGCGTGCTCGCCTTCCTTTGCGCCCAGTACCACGTCTCGAGACTCGAGAACACGCTCGAAGGATCGGCTTCCGTTCGATGAGCTCTCTACTGGTCGAAATCTGGCTGTGGCTGGTCGTTGCGGCACTCTCCGGCCTGGCCGCCGGATGGCTGCTCTGGGGAAGAGGGGCCGAGCGGACCGCAGCCATCTATCGCGGGCGGATTGCGAGACTCCGTCGAAACTGGGAGATGGTAGAGGAACAACTCTCGACCGCGCTCGCTCGCATCTCTGAGCTCGAAGACTCGTCGAGTGGTCGGACCGTCGCCGATCCCAGCGGGAGCGCGATCCCGTCGAACGACACGGACGTGGGCGACCCGTGGAGCAACGAGCGCGACATGCTGGAGGCGACGGTCGCCGGACTCGATCAGCGCATCCAAACGCTGGAGACGCGGCCTTTGCTGCAGAACGCCGTGGTCGACGCGCCGCCGATCGATCGCTCGCGAATCTAGCCTCGAGGGTTCGTCGACTTCCCTCCGTACCCCACCGCCAATCAAGGCCCCCCACGGCATTCGCCGTACTGCGGCCAAGCGAAAAAGACTCCCCGCGCGCGAAATAAGTTCACTCGAATGTCGAGAAGTTTTCTCGGGACATCCTACGGCGAACGTTCGAGCATCGGTCGAAACGCAGCCGCGAACGCGGTTCGTTCCGGCATGACGGTGTGGCACGCGCTTTGCGTTAGAGCACACTCGAATCGTTTGAACCGCTTACAGGAAGACAACCGGGAGAAACCAAGATGAAAACGTCATTGCTGCTGTCGTCGATGATGGTCTCAGCCGCTCTCACAGGATGCGGGAGGCGACCGGAAACGTCGTCGACTTCGATTCCCGTGGACAACGACCGAACGGAAGAGACGCTTCAGAAAGCTCGCGAAGCCGCGGCGGAAACCTACGCTCCGGCGGTCTACGGCGCCGCGGTTGAAGCTCTGGAAAGGGGGGCGACCGGTGAGGAAGGCATGGAGACGGATGGCGCGGAGGCTCTGGCGATCCGGTCGATGGACGAAGCGATCCGAGTGCGTGCGGAAGCGAAAGAAGCCGCCGATCGAGCCATTCGCTCGGCGACCGTTCTCCAGTCGGTCGTGGAAGCCATTCTGAGGAACCATCCCTCGCGGCGCGACGCGTTCCCGAGCGATGCCCGGCTCGCCGAGCTGAAGGAAGAGCTTTCGCGGGCGCGCGACGCCTATGAGCAGGGCGATTTCGCGATCGCGGGACACACCGCTCAGAACGTGGAATCCGAGCTTTCCGGGCGCTCCGGTGGAAGGTCATGAATCATTCCTTCTGGCGGCCCCTTCTCGCCGGGGCATTGATTCTGGCGGCGGCCTCGGCCGCCGCTTCAGAGGATAGAACGGCACTCTTCTCTTCCCTGGACGCCGCTTCTCTCATCGGCAAGCCCGTCACCAACTCGAAGTGGGAGCAGGTCGCGCGTGTCGATAGCGTTCTACTCGATCCAGCGACGGGAAGGATCACTTTCTTCGTCCTCTCGTTCGTGGACCGGAACGAGAGAGTCGCATTGCCCTTTCATGCCCTCTCGCTCGATACCCGTGGACGAGCGCGTCTCGTTTCGAAGAAATCGCGCCCCGATGGCGCCTTCCCACTGGGTGAGATCCCATCCGCTCCCCGGTACTCTCCCGCGCTCGATGCCAGCGCGCTCGAAGGCGAGCCCGCCGTTCTCGGATTCAGGTCCGAGAGCGAAGGGGGCGCCGCCATCCTTCAAGGAACCCTCACCGGGAGCATGACTCTCCCCCACCCCAACGGACACCGCCACGTCCGATGGATGGTTTTGGCCGGCGGCGAGACGGTGAGTGTCGGATCTCGGCCGTGAAGGGACTCTGGACGAAATCGGGTTGAGGGTTCGACCCGGCGACAGCGTTCGAATCGAGGCCAGCAAAGTGGCGGAACGGCAATTCGTCGCGTCGCAGGTTCGGTTCGCCGGGACGAACTTCCGATCTCCCCGAACTAGTGCCGTTCCAACTGTTTCTTGCCAACAAAACCCTTGAGCGTGGACGAGACCGTGTGGGCCACTCGACCGGTCATTTCGGCCGAACACGTTGGAACGGCACTAGGTCGCTCCGGCGGCCTACGAGCGAATCAGGTGACTACCCGGCTGCGGTAAGTAGGCCGCGCGGACGAGAATGCGGCTCGCCTACCGCTCTTCACTCAATAACCGGCCAGGCAGGATAGGGGTTGAAAAGTCTCATGCGTATCGCACCCGCTCTCGGAAACGAACCCATCGGTAACCCTTTGCTGTACCGTGCGCTTCGCTCGGACGAAGTCGAAGCCGGATGCGTTCTCATTCCGCGAGCGCAAGGTCCTTTCGCGGCACGTTCGCGGAGCGGGGCGGCGGTACGAGCGGAGACTCCCGAGGCGCGGGCCGTCCGACAGCGGCAATGGAGGCAGCGAGGCTGCCCGGTGAGAGGAGTTTCCACGACACCGCATCTGGAGCGGGCGCGTCGCTACGCGGCCCCGGGGGGAATCGTCGTCGAGCTCGACCGCCGTCTCTTCGAGCGCAACTGGATTCACGAGTACCCCGTAAACGAAGTTCTGGCTCGATTCCCCGCGGAAATCGTCGCACCCGAGGACGAGGAAGTGATCCTGGTCTGCGAGCTCGAAGGCGCGCTCCCGAAGGAAATCGTGAGGAGAGTGCTTCGAGTCGACGCGTTTCGCCGCACCGCGCCCGCGCTATCGCCGAGAGAAGCCGAGCCGTGGAACACCTACGCCTTCCGGGAGCGCGAACTTCTGCACGGCGAACGAAAAGCATAGAGGTGCGTCCTTCCGACCGAAGCACCGCGAGCGCGAATTCGCACTCCGAGCCCGAGGTCGAAGAGCTTTCGAACATCGAAAGCCGTATTCAGAGAGAACGGACTGCCGGCGAAAGGTTGGCGGGCCTCGCCGTCCGCGGCGCGGGCAGTATGCCGTTCGTCGCCTTCCACGTTCTCTGGTTCGCGGCATGGGTCGTCGTGAACCTCGGGCTCCTCCCGGGCATCGCGCCGTTCGATCCGTTTCCCTTCGCGTTTCTCACCCTGGTCGTGTCGCTCGAGGCCATCTTCCTCTCGCTCCTGGTTCTCATCGCGCAGAACCGAATCACGAAGGAGGCCGACCGCAGAGCCCTTCTCGACCTCGAGATCAATCTCCTGGCCGAGCGCGAGAGCACGAAGACGCTCGCGATCCTGCAGCGAATCAGCGACCGTCTCGGACTCGAGCCCGACGGAGATCCCGAAGCGGAGCGCCTCGCGGAACCGACGAATGTGGAGGAGCTGGCGGAAGCTGTGGAGACAAACCCAGTGAGCGGCGAGAAGTGAGCTCGTCCTCCGACGTACCGCTAGATCGCCTAGGAACCCTCAAGTCCCCTCGGGAAAGTTTTTCCGGCGCGGCGAGAATCTTCCACTCTCTCACGCCGAGCTCCTTCGTTTCGGGCTCCCTCGCTTGGTACGTATCTTGCTCGACTTCTCTCGAGCCGCGCCGACTTTCATGGAGAACACCTGAAGGAGGAGTACACATCATGAAGAAAGACAAACTGGCTCTTGCGGGCGCTCTGGCGTCGTTCCTGGGAACGTCCTCGATGGCCTCGGCTCAGGCGGATTCCCCGACCATCCACCGCGGGACTCGAGATCGTCAGCGCGTTCGCCGGCGCGCAGTGGTTCGACATCGCGGATCAAATCGATGAAATCGGAGACAACATCGAGAACGAGCTCAACCTCGGAGCGCGGTACCAGTACAACTTCACGCCGCACATCGGTCTCGAGGGAAACTTCATGTTCAGCCCGGCGCAGCATGAGTTCCTCGGCCCCGAAGGCGCCGGCATCGGAGCGGCCGACGTGGACGCTTTCTACTACGGCGGGAACGTGGTCTACAACATCACGCCCGCGAGCCGGGTGATCCCGTTCCTCACGGCCGGCGCGGGAGCGGTGACGCTGCGGGTGGACGAGACCGCCCCGGAGACGAGCGAGCTCTCGGGGAGCGAGACGAAGTTCGCCGGCAACTTCGGCGGTGGACTGCTGTTCGCGGCAAACGAGCACTTCGCCCTCCGTTTCGAAGTTCGCGATTACATCTATCGAGTCGACGAGCTCGACCGGCAGTTCCGTTTCGCGTTCAACGTCCCGGCGGGTTTCTCGGAAACGGTGAACGATGTCTCGGTCACTGGTGGCTTCTCGATACTCTTTTGACGCTCCGGGCGTCGTGAGGATGGAGGGCCTCCTTATTTCGTCCTCCATCCTCGCGGCGCATGGACTCCCTGCGGTCGAGCCACGTCCGATCTCCTTCGATCCACGTATGTCGGATTGCCGACCGGACTCGATACTCTGAATTACGGAGGCGCAAACCATGCTCGGAGGGAAACATCTGGTCCTGGCAGCGGCCACATTCCTGGCCGCGTGTAATGGCTCCGACTACGATCCCTTGGACGGCCGAGACGAGAGCCCGGCCCCGGAAACAGGCGTGAGCGGCGGATCGGAAGTCGAACCTGTCGCGACTGCCAGAATTCTGCCGAAGAGCGGTTCGAGCGTTTCGGGCGAGGCCACTTTGACGCAGCAGGACGGAAGTGTCGCGATGGTGTGTGCGCGATTTCGAATGCGCCTCCGGGCGCGCACGCCATCCATCTGCACGAGAACGGCGACTGCAGCGCGCCCGATGCCGGCAGCGCCGGCGCGCATTGGAATCCCACCGGCCAACCGCACGGGAAACGAGATAGCGGAGCCTTTCACGCGGGCGACGTCGGGAATATCGACGTCGGTCCCGATGGGATCGGGTCACTCACTGTCACCATCAAGGAGTGGTCGCTCGGCTCGGGCTCCGCTAGCGATCCCCTCGGTCGGGCGGTGGTGATTCATGCGCAGGCTGACGATTTCACGACCCAGCCCGACGGCGGAGGCGGCCAGAAGATAGGCTGCGGGGTCATCGAGATGGGAAGGAATAAGACATGAGGTACCGATTGCTCGCCTCGCTTCTGCTGATCCTCTCGAGCTTCGTCTCGGCAGGCGGTCAAGAGCTCCAGACTCTCAACGCGACGATGCTGATGGACCGAGCCATCGAAGACGAAGACGGCGACTTCCCCGGTTGGATCCGCGAGATCGTTCTCGACCCGTCCGGCGCCGTGCGCCTGCTGGTGGTGGAGCTCGACGGACCGTCCCGGAGGTCCATCGCCGTTCCCTGGTCCTACATCGCTGTCCGGCGGGATGGAACCCTCCTGTGGCGAGCGACGGACGAGGAGCTCCGCAAAGCTCCGACCTACACCACGGGCTCGGCGCCGACCGCTTCCGACGAGGGAATGGTTTCGTACGCTCCGACCGAGGACGATGTCGACCGTTTCGACCCGGCCAAGGCGTCGACTTATCGCGGGGTCGTCGTCGGAACGATGACCGGCTCGTTTCAACAGGACCTCGAGGACGTCATCGCCGTGGTCGATCTCGGAGGCGGACAGACGATCCGGGCGCGGCTCGGTCCCGAGCTCTACCTGACTCAGATCGGTTTGGGCTTGACCCCGGGGCAATCCGTGATGCTCGAGGGCTTCGCCCTCGAGGGCGACGACCAGCCGCTGGTAGTCGTCTCGAAGATCACGGTGCAGGATCGGAACTACGTGCTCAGGAATCTCGAAGGAACGCCTCTCTGGACGCGGCCGCATCACTGAGCCCTTTGATCCGGCTCGTTGATCTCGTTGAGCCCGGTGATCTCGACAGCGCTTTTGCCGGTCGCAGCAGGCGGAGCCGATCGATCCAAGTTGTCGAGCGTGCCGGAGGACACCAGAACACCGCTCTCGTATCGAGCCCAGAGCGTGTCCTCGAGGCTCCGTTCCAGAAGAGCGGGGTAGTCTGGGAAGAGACGCGCCTCGAGGAGCGAGACCGCTCCTTCGCGAGCGCGAGTCTTGACGCGGCGCGCGTACAAGGCGCAGCAGTCTTTGTACGGCTCGATCGAGATGTCGTAGGTTCCGATTTTCCGCGCGAGATCCATGATCTGCTGCTTATCCATTCCCACGAGCGGCCGGAGCACGAGAGTTTCGACGGCCCTCGTGGTGGTAATGAGATTGTCGAGCGTCTGAGAGGCGACCTGCGCGAGGCTGTCTCCCGTCACGAGGGCGGAGGCGCCAATCCGTTTCGCGAGCGCTTCGGCCGCGCGGAAGAGGAAGCGACGGAAGAGCACCGGCTCGTACCCGGTTTCCGCGCCCGCGAGGGCGAGATCGAAGTGGGTGTAGGGAACGACGAAGAGGCGCGAATCGAGGGTGAAACGGCTCAGGGTGCAGGCGAGCCGCCCGGGAACCGAGGTCTCGAAGTCCTTCTCACCCGCGTGGGTCGCGCTCATGTGAAACCAGTCGACCGAAGCGCCTCGCCTCGCCAGGAGAAACGAGGCGACCGGAGAGTCGATGCCTCCGGAAAGAAGGCTCAGCAGGTGCCCGCTGGTGCCGACGGGGAGGCCGCCAAACCCTTTGCGCCTCTCGGCGTACAAGAAGATCGAATCCGCATAGATGTCGACGTGCAGCGTCCGGTCGGGAGAATCGAGATCGACCCGGGACCAGGAAGTGCGTTCGCGCACCGCGTCGCCGAGCCACTTCTCCATCTCCGCCGAGATCAAGGGGAAGCGTTTGTCGACGCGGTGGACTCGGAGAGCGAAGCTCTCCCCTGGCCGGTAGCACTCCCGGGCCATGCTCACCACCATCTCTTCCATCGCGAGCCGATTCAGTGTGTCGCCGGAAAAGAGCGCGCTCCGTTCCGCTTTGCGGGCGACGGAGTACGAGTCGACGCCAGCGACTTCCGAGACCGCCGCGAGCGCGCGATCGAGGTCCGCGGCGGACGGAGCGGGGCCCGCCAGAACCGAGAGCTTCGCCCTCTCGCTCACGATCGGCCACGGGATCCCGCGGCGATCCAGCTGCCGGCGCAGGTTCGTGCGCAGTCGGACCCAGAATTCTCCCTGGTTGCGGCCTTTCAGCGTGATTTCGGGCGATCGGATGACGATCTGCACCGGAAGCGCGATGGACGGCTTGTCGCGCGTGTCCATGGATCTCAGCTTAGCAGCTTCTTCGTGAGACAATACGCCGTCGCCGGAGGGGTTCGGATCGCGGTTGGGGGTCACGATTCGTGGCGCGGCCGGGCTTCTCCGGCGGCGCTCACGAAGCAAACACGGCGCGGCCGGAGACGAACGTACGAGTGACCGCGATCGTGCGAGATCTCCTCGGGCCGCGAATCGCACGGGTTTCGCTCGAGGACCGCGAGGTCGGCCCACTTTCCCACGGACAGACTTCCGCGGCTCGCCTCGTCACCGCAGGCGATGGCGCCTCCCATGGTGTAGGCGTAAAGCGCCTGCTCGACCGCGATGGCTTCGTCGGGGGCGATGGCGGCCCCTTCGCGGTCCCTGCGGGTCACCGCCGCCTGGATGCCCAGGAGCGGGTGATCCTCGGCCACGACGGGAGCATCCGAGCCGAGCGCCACGTTCAGCCCACCTCGAATCATCGAACGAATGGGATAAGTCCGCGCCAGGTATTCGTCGGTCAAGTAGCGGCGGAAGTTCACTCCGAGCTCGTACAGGAACACCGTCTGAGGGGCCGCCATGGCGCCGATCCGTCGAGCGCGCTCGATCTGCGCGCGATCGGGAAGGCCGAAATGCTCGAGCCGATGGCCTCGGCCGCCGCGCCCGTGAAGCCGTTCGTAGGCGGACAGGACGGCGTCGATCGCGGCGTCCCCGATGGCGTGCGTGCAGACGCGGAGCCCCGCCTGTTGCGCGTCGAGACCGAGCGAGAAAATCTCCTCCGCGTCGAGGCGCGCGACGCCGCGCACCGGGAGGTGCCGATAGGTGCCATGGAGCGCGGCGGTCGCGCCAGAAAGTCCCCCGTCCGCGAAGAGCTTCACCGAGTCGATCCGGAGGGAATCGGTCACGAGCACCTCCGGAAGCGGAAGCGGACGCGCGCTCACTTCAGAAAGCCGCATCGCCATCACGTGGAACCGGTGCGGAAGCCTCCCCGCGCGCATCGAGCGCGCGGTAGGCTTCGAGAAGTGCGGGAGTCGCTCCCGCTTCGCTCGCGCTCGTGATTCCTTTCGAGAGCTGAGCCCGGCCCGCGGCCAGGATCATCGCCGCGTACTCCGAGGCGGTCGGCTCGGGAATCACCGACTTCAGGAGGCCCATCGCGTTCTCTTTCACGAGCCCCGTCGGCTCTCCCGTGGCGTCGCGCTCGACCTCGCCGCCCGCAGGACTGACGGTATTCCGGTCCACTCCCGCGAGCGCGAGCGCACGGCTGTTCCCCACGATCATGTGTCCGCAGGTGCGGGTGAGCGCGACGGGCCTTTCCTTCGCCGCGGCATCGAGATCCCACCTCGTCGGCTGGCGCCCTTCCGCGAGAAACTGCTCGTTGTAGCCGCGCCCGAGGAGCCACGCGCCTTCGGGAAGCTCGCGGTCGCGACGTCGGAGCTCGGCCTTCAGCTCTTCGAGGCTTTCCGTGGCGCGCAAGTCCAGAATGCCCGTCAGGAGCTGGCCGACCTTCCAGACGTGAACGTGTGAATCGTTGAAGCCGGGAACGAGCGTCCTTCCGTCGAGATCGATCCGCTCCGTCCCCGGACCCGAGAGCGCCTCGATGTCGTGGCGGGCGCCAACGGCGGTGATCCGGCCGGCCTCGACCGCGAGCGCTTCCGCCCTCGGGAGCGCCGGGTTCTGCGTCAGCAGAATCCCATTAACAAAGATGGCGTCGGTCACGAACGCTCAGGCTTTCGCGACCGCCTCGCTCGGCTTCTGCATCAGTTCGACCTGGGCGGCAATCGCCTCCTCGAGAACGTCGAGGCCTTCCTCGTAGAGAGCGTCCTCGGCGGTGAGCGGCGGCATGAGCCGAATGCAGTTGCTATAGAGGCCTGCGCGGATGAGCACGAGCCCCTTCGCCGCCGCGCGACGGATCGTCGCGAGGGTCTCCTCGGGCGCGGGCTCCTTCGAGCTCCGGTCGCGCACGAACTCGATGAGCCTCATGGGTCCGAGGCCGCGCACGTCGCCCACGATCGGAAACCGATCGCGCCACTTGGCGAGCCGTCGCTCGAGGAGCCTGCCCACCTCCGCGGCGCGGGCGAGAAACTCGGGTTTGCGAATGGTCTCGATGGACTCGATGGCGGCGGCACAGGCAACGGGGTTGCCGCCGTAGGTCCCGCCGACACCACCCACGTGCGCCGAGTCCAGGATGTCGGCGCGTCCGGTCACGGCGCTGATGGGCATCCCTGCGCCGAGCGACTTCGCGGTCACGACGAGGTCAGGGACGATCCCGTAGTGCTCGATCGCGAAAATCTTACCCGTTCGTCCCATGCCGCATTGAATCTCGTCGGCGATGAGCACCATCCCGTGCTTGTCGCAAAGCGCGCGCAAGTGCTGCAGGAACGGAGCGGGAACGGGGAGAAAACCAGCCTCGCCCTGCACCGGCTCGATCAGAACGGCGGCCACCGCGGAAGGATCCACCTGGGCCACGAAGTTCCGGTCGAGCTGACGGAGACACTCCTCGAGGTACTGCGCCTCGGTGAACGCTTCCGGCCGGCGGTACAAGTTCGGCGCCGGGAACCGATAGATCTCCGGCGCGAAGGGGCCGAACCCCTTCTTGAAGAGGTTGTACTTGCTGGTGAGGCTCAGGGTGAGGAGCGTCCTTCCATGGTAGGCCCCCTCGAAGACGACGATCGCCTGACGACCGGTGAAGACCCGGGACAGCTTCACCGCGTTCTCCACGGCCTCGGCGCCGCTATTGGCGAGGACGGTCTTCTTCGGGAAGCTCCCCGGCGCGACTTCGTTCAGGAGCTCGGCGAGCCGCACGTAGGGCTCGTACGTTCCGACGAGCGCGCACATATGAACGAGCTTCGATGCCTGCTCGCTCATCGCCCGGGTCACGTTCTCGGGGCAGTGGCCGAGGGCGAGCATTCCGATGCCGCCCGCGAAGTCGATGAAGGTGTTTCCGTCGACGTCTTCGACGACCGCCCCGCGGGCGCGCGCGACCACCACGTCCGTCGCCCGCGCGACGCCCGAGGAGACGGCTCGGGCTCGCCGCTCGAGGAGGACTTTGGCCTTGGGTCCAGGGATCTCGGTCTTGATGTTTATGTAGGGCATGGGTGTGTCGCTCGCCTCGTTCGTCTCATTCGAAAGCCACGTCCTTCTCGGCGGTGAGCACGAGGAGAACGCCGTAGTTGTCGCAAACCGGATCGTTCAGGTAGTCGGGAAGCAGTCCCCGCGGCTCGAAACCAACGCTCATCTGAGCGCTGATGGTGGGATCTCTTCGCTCGCCTCTGAGGAGCGAATCGTAATACGCCTGGGCGGACATTTCGCCCTTGAGAGCGCCGTAGCCGCGGAGCATGCCGACGGTGACCTGTCCTTTCAGTCCGAGCGCCCGTACCGCGTCGTGGCGCGCTGCGTAAAGGCCTCGGGCGATCCCGCGCCGGCGATAGGAGGGATGGGTTCCGATGTCCGCGCCGTAGAGCCAGTCGCCGTCGGGCTCATGGGAGGTGAGCCAGCCACCTTGAATGACATCGGCGAACTTGTGCTCGACATGCTCGAAATCGAAATGCAGGCGGATGGTGCTGGTCATGCCGACGACCTTCCCCCCGTCGAGCGCTACGAACTGCCCCTCGGGGAAGAGCTCGATGTGCTTATGATAGTGCGGCGCCTTGAAGCGCTCCGCATCGTCGAGCGTAGGAAAGCAGAGCATCTGGAGCTCCTCGAGGGCTTCGGCATGCTCGCCGCGCGTCGACGCGATCCGAATGCCGCTCGAAAGAAACTTCTCCATATCTACGGCTCGCCTCGCTCAGGCTGCAGAATCCATTTTCAGCAGCCGCCTACTGCTCCAGCGCGAGGCGATAGGCCTGGCGCGCGTACTCACTCACCATGCGCTCGGTATTGAAGAACGACCCGTTGAGCGCCACCGCGTGGCGCATCACGGCGAGGTATCCGCGGCGGTCGCGATAGAAGAGCGGCAGAATCACGTTCTCCAGCTTTTGATAGAGGTCCTCGGCGTCCTTCTCTCCGTCCGGGGCCGCCGGAAGTACCGGCGCCTCGCCGATGGACCATCCCGTGACCCCCTCGATGTGCCCTTCGATCCACCAGCCGTCGAGAATGCTGCAGCTGGGAACGCCGTTCACTGCGGCTTTCATGCCGCTCGTACCCGAAGCCTCCAGCGGCGCTTCGGGCGTATTCAACCACAGATCGACGCCCGCGGTCAGCCGCGCCGCCGAGGACATGCCGTAGTCCTCGAGGTATACCAGCCGAACGTTGGAGGAAAAGCCTTCGCTCGCGGCGAAAATCTCGCGGATGATCTCTTTGCCCCGATCGTCGTGGGGGTGGGCTTTGCCGGCGTAGACGATCTGGAGCGGTCCGTGCGTTTCCGCCATCCGGTTCAGGCGATCGACGTCGCGCAGCAGAAGGCCGGCGCGTTTGTAAGCGGTCGAGCGCCGCGCGAAACCGATGGTGAACGCCTCGTGGTCGAGCTCGCGGCCGAGCTCCGCGCGGATGCGATCCAGGAGCGATCGCTTCGCTTCGCGGTGAGCCTCCTCGATCTCCTCGAGCGCGACGTAGGTCACGTAGCGCAGGCTCTGGTTGTCCTCGCGCCAGCCAGGGACGTGCCGGTCGAAGAGCGCCTGCCACGGAGGCGAGGCCCACGTCGCGGCGTGAACGCCATTGGTAATCGCTCGCACGTCGAAGGCGCCGAACATGTCGCGCGTCACCTCTCCGTGCCGCCGCGCGACGCCGTTCACGTACCGGCTGTTGTTCAGCGCGAGCTCGGTGAGATTGACTTCATCTCCCGGGTAGAGCTTGTCGAGATAGCGGAAGAGGTCCGGCGAAAGCACCTCTTTCACCAGATCCTTGGGAAATCGATCGTGGCCCGCGGAGACCGGGGTATGAGTCGTGAAGACGCATTGGTTCTTGACCCGGGTCACGTCGTCGGACGAGGGCTCGGTGCGCCCGGCGCGCCGGGCCACCTGTCCCATGAGCTCGAGCGTCAGAAAGCTCGAGTGGCCCTCGTTCATGTGGTACGTCTCGAGCCCCTCGTAGCCGAGGGCGCGCAGCATCCGGAGCCCGCCGATCCCGAGAACGCACTCCTGGCTCAGTCGGTAGCGCTTGTCCCCGCCGTACAGCTGGTCCGTCAATCGCCTCTCGGCTTCGCCGTTCTCCTCGAGATCGCTGTCGAGAAAATACACGGGAATGGTCGCTCCGAGAACGCCATCGATTACGCGGCGCCAGCACCTGAGGACGACGGGCTTGCCGGAAACTTCCAGCTCGACCCGGGGGGCCATTTCTTCGAGGTGATCCTCGACCCTCCAGCCATCGGGCTCTTCCGTCTGGAAACCGGCCGCGTCGAGGCGCTGTCGAAAGTAACCTTTACGATGCAGAAGCGTTACGCCCGCGAGCGGAAGACCCCAGTCCGCCGCGGCCCGCAGGGTGTCTCCGGCGAGCACTCCGAGCCCTCCGGCATAGGTGGGCATCTCTTCCGTGAGCCCGATTTCCATCGAAAAATACGCAATGGTGGCGTCCGACAAGACCTCGCTTCTCCCTTCCGGAAGTCCGCACAAACTATCCAGGGTAGCATACAGACCTCCCGGAGTCCGGCCGGTCAGGAGAAGGGCAAGGGAGCAGCCCATCCGAAGTCTTCGAAGTGCTGCGGCCGCTCCGAGCCCTGGTGGAAGCTCAACCATCCGGCCTCGGTCAGGCCGTGCGAAAGCGCTTCCTGGTCGATCCGGCCTCGCTCCCACATCCGCCGAAGGAGCTGCTCCACCCGGGCTCGGCCCCACGACGAGAGCCCGCCCCGCTCGTAGTCTCGGTGCCGCTTCGCCGGCGAGGGCAGGACGGTCGCGAGGAACGCCGCTTCCGCGGGGGACAACGATTCTGGCGCGCGCTCGAAGTAGTGTCTCGAGGCAGGACCGATGCCGTAGACCCTTGGCCCGAACTCGACCAGGTTCACGTAGAGCTCCAGAATCTCCGGTTTGCTCAAGCTCTTCTCGAGCCACCAGGTAAGGACCAATTCCTGGACTTTCCGCGAGAGCGTCTTCTCGCGGACGAGGAAGAGATTCCGGGCGAGCTGCATCGAAATGGTGCTGCCGCCCGCCGCGAAGCGCCCTTCCTTCAGGTTTCGCGCGAGCGCGGCCTCGAACGCGTCGTTCAGGAACCCCTCGTGCGCGAAGAACTGCGCGTCCTCCTGGGCGAGGACCGCGTGCACGAAGAACGGACTGACCTCGGAAAGAGGAACCCAGTCGGGAGTCGAGGGTCCGGTCTCGAAGGTGAGCGTCCCCTCCCCGTCGAGACCGTCGGGCACGCGATGGACGAAGGGCTTCTGGAAGCGAGCGAGCCGCGCGATCGAAGGCGCGTCTCGGAATCGGCATCGGTCCCGGATACTCGTTTGAAGAAGGGTCCGGTCCGGCCTTTCCGGAGCGAGCCGCAGGCGGAGCTCCCCTTCCATCGTTCCGTCCAGAACGAAGCCCGAGAACTCGGCCATTACCGCGGAGGGAATGGCATCGATCAGGTCCTGGCAATCTGTTCTCGGAAGCAGCAGCTTCACGTCGGCGACGGGAGCACCCGCGGCAAACCCAAGACTTCCGCTCCACTCGAGCTCGACTCGCCCGGATTGCACTCTGCCCTCCGAGACCGAGAGCGTCGTGCCGTCCCAACGGCCGTGGAGCTCGACCCGCGCGTCCGCGTCGACGGGCCGAACGCTCACCCCCTCCCATGCGACACCGAGGGCGCGAACGTCGAGGGCGCCCTGAAAGCGCAGGCCTCCGGCACTTTCTCTCGCCGCCGCGAACTGACCTTCCGTCTCGAGGGTGCTCGCTCCCATCGTCGCGAAGACGTGGCCGTTCAAGCCTTCGTTCTGACGCACGATCTCTCCCCGAAAAGTCCCGAGCTCTCTCGTGCCTCCGGACGAGGAAAGAGAAACGGACAGGCTCTCGAAGCGCACCGACTTGGCCGCGAGCAGGAAGCGGCCGGGGCTCGAAACCGCGGGATTCTTCACCTCCGGTTCGGCATCGAGCGAAGTCCCTCGGAACAGTCGCTCCTCTTCGAGAACGACGTCTCCACCCTCGATCTCGAGGCGATTCCAACCCAGGGTCACGCGATCGAGGGCGAGGGCGACACCACGGCTATCGGCCGCGATATGAATGTCTCGCACTTCGATACCGCGCAGATTGAGCCCGACTCCGCCAACTCTCGCGGGGGCTCCGAACGCCTGCGAGAGCCTTCGTTCCAGAAGCCCGGCTAGCCCGCGCGCCAACTGGTTCCCCGCCATGACGCCGAGGAAGATGACGCCGACCAGCCCGAGAGCGACGCTCCGTCTCACAGCAGGGAGTCGGCCCTACTCGGAGCTGCCGTGAACGGCGCGATCGTTCACTTCGAGACTCGACACCATCCGCTCGAACGCATCCGAGAGATCCCGCTCTCCGTCGGGCCGGATCAGAAGGAGATACAGAACGTGCCCGTCTCCCGCTTCACGGGTGAGGAGCGTCACTCGCTCGAGCTCACCGGTCACGGGTGAGGTTCCGGAGAGCCCGACCGCGATGGCCTGCTCTTCATCGAGCTCGCGCCGCTGCATCGAATCCGAGACAGGCTGGAGGTGCGGATTGCCATCGAGGATCTGCACGAGCAGATCCCGCGTGGCTTCTCGAAGCCTGGATGGCGCGTCCTCCAGCTCGTCCTGGTTCCGAAACCCGAAACCATCGAGCGACCGATCCCGATCATCGAGGAAGGGCTCGTAGTGGTTCACGATGACTCCTGCCAGGATCTCCTGGCGGCTGCCTACGCTTTGGACACCGTTCGCGGGAGCGATGGTGACTCCGAACCCGTCTCTCGCTTCGCGCACCGTCCAATTCTCTGGATACTCGATGCGATAATAGTCATTTCGCTGGCGGAACGCGGAGAAGCGCGATGACGGCCGCTCCAGCTCCCCTCGCAAGACGCCTCGCGTCTCATCGGGCCTGCGTGAAGTCGAGGGAACACCCTCCTCATCCAACAGCTCGTCCAGCCTCGGAGCGTCCCGCAGGTCTCCGAGGCTCGCCTGGACTCGGTTGAGTCCCCCGACCGGCTCGCGGTTCGCGGTCGCGACGAGACCCGCTTCGCGCTGGATGTTCTCCCGGCGCGAAGCGTAGTCGGGGTGCGAGCTGAGGAATTCCGGCGGCGCTCCCCTCGATTGAGATTCGAGCGTGTCGAAAAAGCTCATCAGCGCGAGCGGATCGTAGCCCGCACGCGCCATCATCTGCGCGCCGACCGTGTCCGCCTGTTCTTCGGCAGTCCTACCGAATTTCAGGAAAAGGAGCGGAAGTCCCGTGCCGCCCACGACGCGCAGGATGTCGGAGGCCGCGCCATCGCCTCCGAGGAGCCCTCCGAGAACGGAGATTCCTGCCTGCGCGAGGTACGTCTTCGAGATCTGGTTGGTGCCGTGGCGGAGCGCCACGTGGCCGATCTCGTGAGCCAGAACGCCCGCGAGCTCCCCTTCGTTGCGAACCGCTTCGATGAGCCCTCGGTTGACATAAATGAATCCACCGGGAAGCGCGAAGGCGTTGAGGTCAGCGACGTCGAGCACGCGAAACCGGTACGGATAATCCGCGCCCGGTGCCTCGGCGGCGAGGCGCGCGCCGAGCTCCTCGACGTAGCGGGAGACGCGTTCATCCCGAACGAGGGGAAGCTCGCGCTCCACCTCCTGGGCGGACTCCTTCCCGATCTCGATCTCCTGGTCGGTCGAAAAAAGGTTGAATCCGGGATCGACTCGGGTCTGGGCGACCGCGGCTGCGGCGATTCCGGAGATCGTGAGGAACGCGGCGACCCGGAAGCCCGGGTACGGTGAATTCCGGATGCTGGTCATCATCGTTGATTCCTCCCGGATCTCGAGATTGCAACCGTCGTGCCACGCCGGGAGCGCGCCAAAAAGGGATTTTGTCGGCATCCCGTGCAGTTTCTTCACTTGGAGGCGGTAATTTCCGGCTCGCGAGAGGGTCTGTGGGACGTGGTGACAAGGGAACGGGAAGGGCCTACAATATTAGTAGCGTCGCTCGTTCCGCCTGGATCGGGCCTGTTATTTCTCATTCCGGAGACAACCGAAGAGGAAGGTTTCGATGGAGCTCTACCTCGTGCGTCACGGTGAAGCCGAGTCCAACGTGCCCGACAGTGGCGGCGGACCGCCTCTGACGGAGGGAGGTCTCGCCCATGCGCGGCGCTCGGCGGAGTTCGCCGCGCGACTCGGCGTGCGGGTCGCGGAGATTCGGCACTCGGACCGCCTGCGCGCGATTCAGACCGCTCAGGAGTTCGAGCGAGCTCTCGGCTGTCCCCGGCGGCAGCTCCCGGGGCTCGGTCCCGACGACGACATCAATCCCCTGAGGCGCGAGGCGGCGGGACTGCAGCAGAACGTAATGGTGGTCGGCCACCTCCCGTATCTCAACCGGATCGCGGGAGCGCTCCTCGCCCAGGACGAGAGCATGCCGGTCGTCGTCTTCCACCCGGCTTCGCTCATACGGCTCGATCGGCGGGACGACACGCGCTGGAGCCTACAGCTCGTGATGCCCACGGGCGTGATGCCCTGAACGGTTCTCTATTCGGGGGCCCAGACCCGAAGGGTTCCGTCGGTGAGGCCCGCCACGACGAGAGGCTCATCGCCGGTGCTGACGACGCTCGCGAAAACCTCGCCTTTCGCTCCCCATAGAGTCGCGCGCTGCGCCCCGGTCGTCAGGTCCCAGAGGATGACCGCGTGGTCCATCGCGACGCTTCCCATCTCGACGCCGGAGGGAAGGCAGCAGAGCGCCGATACGGACTTTCGATGCGCGCTCAGGACGCGCAGCTCCTCCTTGCGGACGAGATCGAAGATCCGAATCGCGCCGTCGCGCGCGGCGCTTGCGATCCGATTTCCGTCGGGCGAGCACCTCGACGACGGTGAGCGGGGCCTCGTGGCCGCGGAGAGTCGAGATGAGTCGACCGCTTTTCACGTCGTGGACGCGCAGCAGGCGATGGGTGAGCCCGGTGATGATGAGGCTTCCGTCAGGGGTGTAGGCGAGACACGTAACCCCGGCGGGCTCACGAATGAGCCGTCTCTGGGGCTCCCCCTGACGGAGCTGCTTCAGCTCCCAGAGCTTCAGCGTGGAGTCGAGCCCCCCGGACGCGAGCGTCAAGCCGTCGGGCGAGAACGCGAGACCGCCGACCGAGGCGTCGTGCCGGACCCTGACCGGAACCTCCTGACCGGTATCGAGGCTCCACAAGTGGATGTTCCCGTCCACGTGTCCGGAGGCGAGAAAGGCCCCATCGGGCGAGAACGCGAGCGACGTCACGAGCGCCTCGTGACCAGCCCTCTGGTGGATGGCCGTGCGGAAGCTAGGCGAGCTTGCGGCGCGAGTCGACGTCCCAGAGCCGCACCGACCCGTCGACGCCGCCGGCCGCGACCAGGCCCGGCTTCGGGCCGATCGCGAGCACCTGGATCCCCGGTGGCTCTCCGAACTTCGCGACTTCCTTGAACGTCAGCTCCGGCCGAACGCGCGCGTAGCGGTATGTCTGCGGCTTCAAGGACCCGGTGCGCACGGCCCCGGGCCGCGCTGGCCTCGCGGGATTGTCGAGCAGGTCTTTGAGCTCTCGAGCGGGAGCGAAACCGGGAGAGACCGCGAGGACGTCCTCGATGATGCGGAGCGCCTCGCTCCGCTCGCCCGCGGTCACGGCCATGCGGGCTTCGTCGACCCAACGGGCGGCATCGAACCGTCCGGAGGCCGGAGCTCGTTCCCGTGCACCAAAGTCTCCTGGCCCTGCTGGGTGCGAAGCGCCTTTTCGATCTCCTGGATGAGATCGACCACCGAACGATGGGAAGGCTCGAGAGCCTGCGCGCGGCGGGCGGCTTCGAGCGCGCGCTGCGGTTGTCCCTGAGTGAGGAGACTCTTCGCGAGCTCCAGGTTGTTCGCGTATCCGCGGGATCTCGCTTCACCCGAGATCTCGGTAGTGAGCGAGGGCGCTCCCATCACCTTCTCGAGCGTCCGCGCGAGATGGGCGAGGTCGCGGAAACGATGGTCGGGATTCTTCTGCAGCACTCGCTCCACCACCTGGACCAGCCGTGGCGGAAGTCCCAGCTTGCGCTCGTCGAGCGGCGGGGGTGGAGAGTGAACGATCTGGTAGACGAGGCCCGGGATGGTGGTCGCGGTGAAGGGCCGCTCGCCGCTCAGGAGCTCGTAGAGGATGACTCCCACCGCCCACATGTCCGCGCGGTGATCGACCACTTCGCTCGAGATCTGCTCCGGCGCCATGTAGTTCGGCGTTCCCATGACCAGTCCCGTCTTGGTCTTGATGGTCGAGCCTTCGCCGAGCGCGATCCCGAAATCCAGCACCTTGGCGGTGCCGCTCGGGAGCACCTGGATGTTCCCGGGCTTCACGTCCCGATGGATCACTCCCCGCTTGTGCGCGTAGTCGAGGCCGCGGCAGATCTGAGCGATCACGCTCACGCGGTCTTCGAGCCTCTCGGGCTTCTTTTCCTCCATGAGCTGAGAGAGGCTCGTGCCTTCCAGGAGCTCCATGACGATGTAAGGAGAGCCCTCGCCCTCGAGCTCGCCGAAGTCGAAGATGGTGACGATGTTCGGGTGCTGAAGGTTCGCGGCCGATTTCGCCTCGCGCTGGAATCTGCCCCGCATCTCCTCCTCGATGAGGAGCTCCTCCGACATCATCTTGACGGCCACCAGGCGATCGAGCCTGGGATCGCGGGCCTTGTACACCGTGCCCATGGCGCCGCGGCCGAGCTCCGCCAGAATCTCGTATTTTCCGATTCGCGACGGAGGAGGAGGCATAATGTCTGGTAACGGTCGTTCATTTTAGCACCGGGAACGAGCCTCGCGGGCTCGGCCTGCGCGCCGAGGAGCGAGGCGAGCGAGGAGCGATAGAGTCGAACAGCGGGGCCCGGAGGGCCCCTCCTCCCCGAGCGAGGAGCCGTCAGCCGGAGCGAAGCGCGGAGCGCGGAGCGACAGGCCGCGGGGGTGGGGTCCCCGCGGCACTGATGAGAAGAGTTCGAGGCGGAGCGAGCGCCCCGAGGAGGGGCGCTCGCACTGTAGAAAGGAGCATCCATGGGCGAGAGAATCGACGCTTTCAACAAATTCCGCTCCGACATGAACGAATCCGTTCTCGGAAAAGGAACTCTTCAAACCAAGCGGTTTTTCAACCTCGACGGGGCGGTGTACGAGGACGGCGCACTCACCGCGAAGACGAAGGAGCTTCTAGGGCTGACCGCCTCCATGGTGCTGCGCTGCAACGACTGCATCACGTATCACATCCTCCAGTGCCACGAGCGCGGGGTCACCGCGGAAGAAATGGCCGAGGCCCTCGACGTGGCCCTCATCGTCGGGGGCTCGATCGTGATCCCGCACCTGCGCCATGCCAGGGCGATTCTCGACGAGCTTCAGGAGGACGCGCGGCGGCGGTAGGCTTCGGTCTCGTAGACCTCGGGGTTCACGCAATTCGGCGCGCGCTGCTTCCGCGCGTGGGCGACGGCGTTCTCGGCGCACATCGAGGCCATCTTGTTGCGGGTGTCCCAGCTCGCGGACGCGATGTGCGGCAGGATCACCACGTTGTCGAGGTCGGCCAGCCCCTCGGCCATCGCGGGCTCGTTCTCGTAGACGTCGAGTCCCGCCCCCGCGATCCTTCGCTCGCGAAGGGCGGAAACGAGCGCCTTCTCGTCGACGATAGGCCCGCGCGCGGTATTGATGAGATACGCCGTTCTCTTCATCTTCTGGAACGCCGGGCCGGAGATCAGGTGCCGGGTCGAAGCGTTCAGATCGGTATGAATACTGATGAAGTCGCTCTCCTCGAGAATGCGATCGATCTCGGCATACTCGACGCCTTCGGTCTTCTCGATCAGGTCGCGCATCGGCGGGTCGTACGCGAGGACCCGCATGTCGAAGCCCACGGACCTCCGCTGGACCGCCTGGCCGATGCGGCCGAACCCGACGATACCCAGGACTTTTCGCCTCTCCTCGCCTCCGGGACCGACGTCGCCGCCGAGGAACAGCGAAGGTCCCCAGATCTTGTACTTTCCCTGCCGCATATAGCGGTCCGCGGGAACGATGTTCCGGGCGACGGATAGGAGGAGCGCCCAGGCGAGATCGGCGGTGGAGTCGGTGAGCACGCCCGGAGTGTTGGTGACGGGAAGTCCGAGCTCGGTCGCGGCGGCGACGTCGACGTTGTTGAAGCCGACGGCGTAGTTGGCGATGCCGAGAAGCCGCCCGCCGGCTTCGAGCGCCTCGCGATCGATCCGCTCGGTAAGAAGCGAGACCAGGACGTCCGCTCGCCGGATTCCTTCGAGAAGCTTCCCGCGAGGCACGGGCTCGTCGTCGGCTTCGACTCCGATCTCGACCTCTCCCGTTCTCCTCAAAACGTCGAGGCCGGCGTCGGGAATCCGGCGCGTGGCGAAGATTCTCACGCTCAAACTCCGAGCGCCTCCGCGTCCTCGGTGAAGTTTCGGAACCCGCCGGAGTCCCGCGAGCCTCTTCGGATGCGGGCGACGCCCTCCTCGATGGACTTCATGTCGGTGGCGTAGGAGATGCGCACGAAATGCTGGCCTTCGCTTCCGAGGACTCCGAAGCTCCTGCGATCGACGGTGGCGACGCCGTGATAGTAGAGGAGGAAGCGCATGAGGAGCGTCGCGGGGCTGGTCTTTCGCTTCCGCTCGGCCGGCATCCCTTCGTAGAAGTCCTGGACCCCGAGGCTCCGGCAGACCCCCTCGACGTTCGGGAAAACGTAGAACGCCCCGAGAGGAGTCCGGCAGCGAACCCCCTCGATCTCGTTCAGCGCGGGAACCAGGTAGTCCCTGCGCTTCTTGAACTCCGCGACCATGTGGGCCACGACACCTTCGGTCTTTTCGTTCGTGAACGCTTCCCGCGCGGCGTCTTGAATGAAGGGCGGCACGCAGCTCACGAAGTTGATGTTGAGCTGTTTGAACATCGCCGCTTCCTGCTTGTTCGGAAGGACGCACCAGCCGAGCCGCCAGCCGGTCATGGCGAAGCCCTTCGAATGTCCGCTGGCGATGATGGTGCGCTCCCGCATCCCGGGAACCGAAGCGATCGAGAAGTGCCGGAATCCGTCGAAGGTGATGTGCTCGTAGATTTCGTCGGAGTAGATGCGGAAGTCGGGATGGGCCTTCTTCCGGACGATTTCGGCGACGGACTCGAGAAGCTCCTGGGAGAGCACGCCGCCGGTCGGGTTCGAGGGCGTGCAGAGCATCAGCACCTTGGTCTTCCGCGTGACGAGCCTCTCGAGCTCATCCGCCGTGAAGGCGAAGCCGTTCTCCTCGCGCAGAACGAGAGGCACCGGCGTTCCGCCGAGGTACGTCACCCAGGATTCGTAGATCGGGAACCCGGGGCTTGGATAGATCACCTCGTCTCCCGGGTCGACGTAGCTCATCAGGCTATAGCCGATGGCCGGCTTCGCGCCCGGAAGAATGATGACGTCATCGGCGTCGACGTCGATGCCACGGGTCTTCTTCACATGAGAGGCGGTGGCTTCGCGCAGAGACAAGACGCCCGCGGGGTCGGTGTAGTGGGTGTTGCCCTTCAAGATACCGTCGATGCCCGCCTGATTGATATGGGGGGCGCTGTCGAAATCGGGCTCTCCGATGGTGAACCGAATCACCTGGACACCCCGCGCCTTCGCGCGAGCCACATCCTCTCCGATCCGGAATGCGTTCTCCGTTCCCATGGAAGCCAACCGATTCGCGAACACAGACATTTCGTTCGAGCGCTCCTCTTTCGCGCGACGGATCATATCAAAGTCATTGCAGGGACGGGTTTTGCCCGGCCGGGAGCGACTGTGAACTGGGGTCTGGTTGGAGTAGTATTTGTGGATGAACGGGAGGGTCCTCGCGGCCGTGAGGCAGAAGTTTTTTCGATTGGCAACGTTAGCGATTCCGGCAACCCTCCTGGCTCCGACAGGGGCTTCCGCTTCCGAGGAGACGGCGGCGACTGCCCTCGCCGCGGAATACTGCGTCACCTGCCACAACGACGTCACGCGCGTCGGGGGGATGAGCCTCGATTCGTTCGACTTCGAGCACCCCGAAGCGAGCGCCGAGCTGGCGGAGAAGTTGATCAAGAAGCTCCGCGCGGGAATGATGCCTCCGGCCGGAATGCCAAGGCCGGAAGAGGACGCCGCGCGGGCGCCTCGCGGAGTCGCTCGAGCGCCGCATCGACACTCTTGCCGACGCGCGGCGCGATCCAGGGAGCCGTCCGTCCCAGCGATTGAACCGCGCGGAGTACGCTCGCCTGGTGAAGGATCTCCTCGGCCTCACCATCGATCCAGCGGAGTGGCTGCCGGAAGACGCCACGAGCGGAAGTTTCGACAACATCGCCGAGGATCAGAGAATGTCCCCCGCCTTGATGAGCGCCTACCTCACCGCGGCGAGCGAGGTCGCGAGAGAGGCGCTCGGACAGGGTGATGCTCCGGTGCTGGCGACGACTTTCACCAACCCGCCCTCGGTCTCTCAACACGAGTGGGAAACGGTCGAGGGGGCGCCTTTCGGGACTCGCGGCGGCCTGAGCGTGATCCATCACTTCCCCGCGGACGGGAAGTATACGTTCTCGCTGAATTTCATCTCCGGCTGGGGAGAGCGATTCCACGACATCGACATCTCGATCGACGGGGAACAGGTGGCCTTGCTGCGCTATGGAGGAGACATCGACTTCCAGGGCCGGAAGGACTTTCCCATCGCCACCGATCCCGTCTTCATCCGCGCCGGGGAGCATCGCGTGAGCGCCGCATTCATCCGGCAGATGGACGGACCGTACGAGGATCTGATCCGTCCGAACGACTGGTCTCTCACCGGTACCGAGACCAGCTACGGCACCACGGCGCCTCCGCACCTCACCAGCTTGACGCTCGAAGGGCCCTTCGACGCCCTGGGCGTTTCCGAGTCTCCTTCCCGGAAGCTCGTCTTCACCTGCAGGCCGACGTCGCCCGAAGAAGAAAAGCCGTGCGCCGAAGGCATCGTGACCCGGCTCGCCGCTCAGGCATACGGAAGGGACCTCGAAAGCGACGACGTCTCGGACCTCATGGGCTTCTACGCGATGGGGACTTCGGAAGGCGGATTCGAGATCGGCATTCGCACGGCGCTCGAAGCGATTCTCGCGAGCCCTCACTTCCTTTATCGCATGGAGAGGGAGCCGAGAGACGTCGCACCGGGCGAAGCCTACCGGATCGCGGACGTGGATCTCGCCTCGCGGCTCTCCTTCTTCTTGTGGGGGACGAATCCGGACGAAGAGCTGCTCCGCGTCGCTCGCGCGGGCGAGCTGTCACGCGACGAGACTTTGCGCGAGCAGACCGTGCGCATGCTCGCGGATCCGCGCTCGGAATCGCTGGCCACGCGTTTCGCCGCGCAGTGGCTGCGGCTCCAGGACCTCGAAAAAGTGAGCCCGGACGCGTTCTGGTTTCCCAACTACAGCCGGCAGCTCATGGAGGCGATGCGCCGTGAGACGGAAGTCTTCTTCGACCAGCTCGTGCGGCAGGACCGAAGTCTCCTCGAGCTCCTGAGCGCGGACTACAGCTACATCAACGACCGGCTCGCGCAGCACTACGGGATTCCCGGCGTCGTGGGCGACAAGCTCCGCAAGGTGAGCTACCCCGGAGAGGAGCGCAAAGGGATCCTGGGCCATGGAAGCGTTCTCGTCCAGACCTCTCTCGGGAACCGGACGTCGCCGGTGCTGCGCGGCAAATGGGTTCTGGAAGTCCTTCTGGGCGCGCCGCCACCGCCGCCTCCCCCCGGGATCCCCGATCTCGAGGAAACGAAGGCAACCCATGAGGGAGAAGTGCTCACGACGCGCCAGCGGCTCGAGATGCACCGCAAGGACCCCACCTGCGCTTCGTGCCACAGCTTCATCGATCCTATCGGGCTCGCGCTCGATCGGTTCGACGTGACGGGGAAGTGGCGCATCCGGGAGTTCGGCGTGCCTCTCGATACGCGCAGCACGTTCTACGACGGAACCCCGATCGAGACTCCCGCGGAGCTCGTCGACGTGCTCCTCAAGCGGCCTATCCCGCTGGTGCGGCACTTTACGGAGAACTTGATGGCCTACGCGCTCGGACGGCGCATCGAGTACCGCGACCAGCCCACGGTGCGGGCCATCGCCGAGAGCGCCGAAAAGAACGGATATCGAATGTCCTCCTTCGTTCTCGGCGTCGTGACGAGCGACTCGTTTCGAGCCAAAGAGGCTCAGGCGGACGTGGAGCCGACCGTCGCCGCGGAGCCAGGACGATGAGCGAGCCAGCGGCAAGCTTTCAGCGCAGCTTCGGCCCGGAACGAGCCGAGCCAGCTCTGAGCCCGAGCGCGGAACGAGCCGAGCGCAGCTCGAGCCCGAGCGCAGGGCGAGCGGAGCGAGTCCCGGAGCGAGAGCGCTGGGTGGGGCCCCGCGCGAGGAAGAGCGAGGCGAGCATTGATAATGGAGCCAACATGCACTACGTAACTGGAAAACATCTTCCGCGCCGGACTTTCCTGCGGGCGGCGGGGGCGAGCGTCGCCCTTCCCTTCCTCGACGCGATGGTGCCGGCCTTTGCTGCCGCTTCGAAGATCGATCAGGACCCGCCTGGTGTGCATCGAGGAAGTCCACGGGCTTCCGGGCTGCAACAAGTGGGGAGCGACTCAGTTTCTCTTCGCGCCCGCGACCGTCGGGCGCAACTACGAGCTCGTAGCGAAGAACCCTTTGAAATCACTCGAGGCATGGCGCGAGCGGTTCACCATCATCAGCAATACCGACGTGCGCATGGCGGAGGCGTTCGAGCCGCCGGAAGTCGGCGGCGACCACTTCCGCTCCTCCGCCGTCTTCCTGACGCATACCCATCCGAAGCAGACGAAAGGTTCCGACCTCCAGGGCGGCACCTCCATGGACCAGCTCCACGCGCAGCGGGTCGGCCACGAGACCGCGATTCCCTCCCTGCAGCTCGCGATCGAGAGCACCAACAAGGGAGGCGGATGCGATTACAACTATTCGTGCTCCTATACCGATTGCATCAGCTGGGCTTCTCCGACCGAGCCTCTGCCGATGATCCGCAGCCCGCGGACCGCGTTCGACATGCTGTTCGGAGCGGGCGGCACACCCGAAGAGCGCGCTCGACGTCGCCGGACGTACGGAAGCATCCTCGATTGGGTCTCGGAGGAAGTCGCCGGCATGACGAAGGACCTCTCGGCGTCCGACCGGCGGCGAGTCGATAGCTACCTCGAGAACGTCCGTGAGATCGAACGGCGCATCCAGGGCGTGGAGGCCCGCAATACGAGCGGTGAAGAGCGCGACCTCCCGGACGCTCCTCCGGGAGTGCCCGACTCCTACTCGGAGCACATGAAGCTCATGTTCGACCTTCAGGTGCTCGCCTTCGAAACGGACATGACCCGAGTGGTCTCGTTCAAGACCGGACGGGACGCGTCGAATCGGACGTTCCCGGAGAGCGGCTCGGAACGGGCCTTCCACCCGTCGTCCCACCACGGCGACAAAGAGGAAGGCATCCTGGAGTTCAACAAGATTTGCCAGTACCGGGTGAGCCAGCTGGGATACTTCCTGAAGCGCCTGGACGAAACCAAGGACGGCGAGTCCAGTCTTCTCGACCAGTCCATCGTGCTCTGGGGCTCGCCCATGGGCGACGCGAACCTTCACAACCATCGCCGTTGTCCTCTGGTGGTATTCGGCGGTGCGAGCGGTCGCCTCACGGGCGGCTCCCATATCAAGGCGCCGGACGGAACGCCGATGGCAAACGCGATGCTCACGGTTCTCAACAAGCTCGGACACGAGAGGGAAAGCTTCGGCGACAGCACCGGGAGAGATGTCGCTGTGAGCGGCAGGAAGGCGACCTGGCTCGTCTTCGTTCTCGCGTTCTCGACGTCCGTGACCGGGACTACGGACTTCGCCCGAGACGGTGGCGGACGCCGCCGCCCGCGGCGATGTCGCGAAAGTGCAGGAGCTTCTCCGAAACGGAGCGGACGTCAATACCGCCCAGGGAGACGGGATGACCGCGCTTCACTGGGCGGCGTCGCGCGGGGACCTCGAGCTCACGGAAGTGCTCCTCTACTCGGGGGCCAACGTGGGCGCCGGCACCCGCATCGGCCGCTACACCGCGCTTCACCTCGCGAGCCGCGGCGGATACAGCGGCGTGGTGGAAGCGCTCCTCCGGGCGAAGGCGGACCCGAACGCGAGAACCACCAATTCCGGCGTGACTCCTCTCCATCTCGCCGCGGCTGCCGGCAAAGCGGAGGTCGTAGAGGCGCTCCTGCGATCGGGCGCGGACGTGAAAGCGACCGAGACCTCCTGGGGGCAGACCCCTCTGGTCTTCGCCGCATCCCATGGACAGGTCGACGCCATCCGAGCGCTCCTCGCCGCTGGCGCCGATCCGAACGTCGCCTCTCAAGCCGTGAACGTCGTCGAGATGGAGAAAGCGGACGAGGCGGCGAACAAGCGAATCGCGGAGATCCTCGACGGGTTCAAGAAACAGGAGAAGGGCGGAGGCGACTGGAAGCCCACGCCGACGCAGGTGCAGGCTGCGATCGAAGCTTCGCGGCATCTGCAGCGCAACTGGACCAAGGAAGGGAGCGCGGAGAAAAAGGCGGAAACGGCCGCTCCGGTCGTGGCGGACGCCTCGATCCCGTCCAATTCCCCCGCGGCGGACGTCACGAAGAAGACCAAGGACGGGAAGAATCGAGACGAGAACCCCGCTTCGTACGGAGAGCTCGTGGAGAGCTGGGGCGGGCTCACTCCTCTCCTGCACGCCGTGCGACAAGGGCATGCCGACGCGAGCCTCGCGCTTTTGGACGGAGGCGCCGACATCAACCTGCCGTCCTCGGGAGATCGCACGACGCCGCTCCTGATGGCCGCGGTCAACGGGCAATTCGATCTCGCGATGAAGCTCCTCGAGCGGGGCGCGAATCCGAATCTGGCCAGCGCCGCGGGAACGACGCCTCTCTTCGCGGCGCTCGAGCGGACCTGGGCGCCTCGCGCTTCGTACGCACACCCCATCGAGCACCAGCAGCAGAAGACGACGTACCTCGATCTCATGGAAGCCTTGCTCGTCGCCGGCGCCGACCCGAACGTGCGTCTCGCGAAACACCTCTGGTACATGGAGTACACCTTCGGCGTCCTGCGCGCGGCAGGAATCGACTACAAAGGGGCGACGCCTTTCTGGCGCGCTGCCTACGCGCTCGACGTGGACGCCATGCGCCTTCTGATGGCCCACGGAGCCGACCCCAACATTCCCACGATGAAGATTCCCGCAAGGCGCCGCCGGGGCGAGGACGACTCGGGATTCAAGGACGGCGTTTCCGGGGCGTTCAAGAAAGTCGCTCATGTGTTCAACCTGGGCAATCCCGAAGTCCCCGTGGGCGGTCCCCACATCTATCCGATTCATGCCGCCGCGGGAGTGGGCTACGGACAGTCCTTCGCCGGAAACGCGCATCGGTACGTGCCGGATAACTGGGTCCCGGCGGTGAAGTTCCTGGTCGAGGAGTGCGGCGCGGAAGTCGATATCCGCGACGCCAACGGCTATACCGCGCTCCACCATGCGGCATCCCGCGGTGACAACGATCTCGTGCTGTACCTCGTTTCGAAGGGCGCCGACGTGAAGGCGGTGAGCCGCAAGGGACAGACGACCGCCGACATGGCCAACGGCCCGATCGAGCGGGTCACGCCGTTCCCCGAGACCATCGCCCTCCTGGTGAAGCTCGGCGCGAAGAACAACCACAAGTGCGTCTCCTGCTGAACCTCTTGGCTTGATCGCGTACTCTTGGGCGAAGCTCGGTACCCGGTCTATAATTGAATCGTTCCCACAAACTGGGGAGATCGCTCATGAGAATGACGCTTCTGGCGCTTTTCATCCTCGCTCCGACGCTCGCGCTCGGCCAGAGTCTTGCCGAAGTGGCGAAGAAAGAAAAGAGTCGCCGCGACAAGAACAAGCAGGAGGGGGTGGAAGTTCAAGTCCTCTCCGAGAGCGATCTGGGCTCCGGGTCGGAAGAACCACGCGACCGAAGGCATCCGCTACGGAGGAAGCCACGAGCTCCGCCACCTCCCCGCCCCGTTCGGGCCGAGGGAATCGTCGGCGTCCGTGAGCTCCGAGGAGACCGGCGCCGAGGAGGACGTGAACATTCCCGCGTTCATTCCTCCCGACGCTCCGCTCGCGGACAAGCTCGAGATGTTCGAGCGGATGAAGCGCCAGTACGAGAGGCAGGTGACAGGAGATCGACGAGGCGATCGCGAAGAACGACGCGCGCCTCAAGGAGCTCGAATCGGAAATCGCGGCTACTCCGCCCTCGGAGGAGCCGGGCTTCCCGGTCCCTGCCCAGCCGCGAGCGGAACAGTCGCGAACAGCCAGATGACGGGCCAGGAGTCAGCGACCCTCGTGGGCGAGCAGAACCGGCTCCAGGAGGCGAACGCGGGGCTTCGCGCGCGGAAGGAAGAGCTCAAGACGAACCTTCAAGCGAAGGGCCGCGCCGCGAACATTCCTCCCGGGCTACCTTCGATTCTGAGCCTTACTCCAGGAACAACGTCAGGCGTTCACCCGACTCCTGGTCGACCAGGAGCGACGCTCTCCCGGGCGTCGATCTCCTCGACCCGGTAGTTCCCAATAACGTCTCCCACTGCCAGGAGCCGAAGCTCTCCCTCGAAGCGGAGCGCCGCGAGCACGCGACGGTTGACGTCCGTCTCGAGCTCCGGCCGGGCGATGACGAAACCGGTGAGCCGCGGCGGTGAGGATATCGAGGCTGCCTCGAGCTCGAACTCTCGGCCTCCTCCGGAGCGGCCCGCTCCAGCTTCGAGCTCAGCGGGCGGGAAAGGCTCGCGGCGCGGCCGGTGGGTGGAGAAAAGGTCGCGTCCGGGACGCGGGGCGGGCTCGCGCTCGAGCCAACTCTCGAGACGCGCGATGTCCGAAGCCGAGAGCACTTCGTGGGCGGCGTTCTCTCCTCTCCAGAGTCCGTTCCATTCGACGGCGAGAAGGATCCGCCCCGAGTCGTCCATTCGAAGCGACACCGTTTCCGGGGCGAGCGGGAGATGGAGCTCCTCGACGCGGCTGAGGTACGCGTGCACCGCGTCGAACGAGCCTCCGAGGTTCGCGCTGATCCGTCCGCCCTCGCTGCCTTTCGGCGCGTCGGGCGTGGGGCGGAAGTCGAGAGAGAACCGATCGAGATCGAGACCGCTCTCCGCGCTCAAGAGGAGATGCCTCAGCTCGGCGATGTCGAGAGCTCGATCCACTCTTCCCATGGCCCGCGCCGACCTCTCGAGCAGAGCCGCCGTCCTCTCGGGATCGTTCACCGCTCTGACGGGCAGCTTCGGCGGAGAGAGAACGCTCCTCCTGCTTACGAGTCAGCTCGGCTTTCTCGCTCTCGAGACGACGGAGGCCCCAAAAGAGCGTCCCGTCCAGCGAGAAGAAAGCCGAGGACGAGGAAGAAGAGCTTCATCTCCGCGCGAGCCCCACTTGAATCCTGACGCCCAGCCGTTCCGTCGGCGAGGCGCCTCTCCTCGAGAAGGCTGGTCGTCGCAACCGCGGGCGACGACAGGAGCCGCCGCTCCATTTCCGTAACTCGATCGCCGCTGAGCGTCGTGGCCTCGAGAGTAAGAATCGGCTGCGGAGTCGCGTTGAACGACAGCCTTCCCAGAAGGACTCCTTCGGGGAGAGCGGATTCCACGAGACGAAGAAGCTCGGTGGGCGGAAGGGCCTCGGTCACGCCGGAGTCGAGCGCGAGTCTAAGCCGGGTCGCGACGAGGGGGGTCTCACCGGGAGCGGGAGCCGAGGCGCCGAGCGCGACTGCTCCGAGGCGCGCACCTGGCTCGAGAGCGCATCGACTTCCGATCGGGTCCGCAGATACAGAACCGCGAGCACGAGGGCCCCGCCCGCGGCGGCGAGGAGCGCTATCGATAGAGGAAGGCGCGGTCCGCGTGGGCGGCCGTCCGAGGTGTATGCCTGACTTCATCGACGATCGACTTCAGCTTCGCGACAGGAGCGCCGCGAGCGCCGTCTCGAGCTGTCGTTCCTCACCGCCGTCCTCGAGGGACACTCGGCCCTCGAGCCGAGACTCCGAGAGAGCGCGCGCGCAGTCCGGCGCGCCTTCGCCCGAAAGTCTCACCGCTCCCAGAGCCGCGACGTCGTAGATCGCGGGAAGGCGCTCGAGCTCGTTCGCGACGTCGTCCACGTCGTTTCCGGACCGCAATCGCGTGCGCACGTCGACGAGCGCTCCTTCGCGGAAGACCGCGAGAAAATAGTGGGACGTGTAAAGAAGAGCTTCCACCAGGAGGAGCCCGGGATCCGACGCGGACCGGTCCGCCCAGGAAGGAATTCGCGCGAGGCTCGCCGCATCGACCCAGCCGGGACGGCACTCCGCCGCTTCGACCACTTGCTCGTACTGCCGCACCACCGATTCCCGCACGGCGGCGCCGAGAACCTCTCCGCGTGCCGCCTCTCCAGAAATCCGATCGCGCTTCCGAGGCGGGAAAGCCGAGCCGCGAGGCGAGCCGCGATCCCAGCTCCGGCGCCGTTTCCTTCGCAGGCGGGAAAGACCGCGCTCACCACGGCGAGGTCGGGGAGCAGGACCGAAGCCGTCGATCCGCGGCCGCCGAGCTCGTCGACCATCTCCGCCGCGAGGCGCGCCACCTCGCGCACCGAGTGAATGTTGGGAACCAGTGCGTTCGGGACCAGAAGCCCGGAGGGAACCTCACGACGCG
Organism: uncultured Acidobacteriota bacterium; assembly: GCA_963820855.1. Taxonomy (GTDB): domain Bacteria; phylum Acidobacteriota; class Vicinamibacteria; order Marinacidobacterales; family SMYC01; genus DAISKN01. The sequence goes on along the minus strand of CAWGBY010000015.1, from coordinate 1,034,016 downwards.
TGACCCGACTCCCGTTTCCCGCCCGAATCGCGAGAAGGAATCGGGCCGAGAAGGCGATCCCGACCCGGGGACGGCGCCACGGCCAGGCGAGCCTCGCGGAAAGGGCGCTCATCGCTCTCTTCGAAGGATTATAGTCTCGATCGCGTTTTCTTCCGCATTCCTCGCGGTATTTTGATTTCGAGATCCGCCGAATGTATAATCCGCGCGTTTTTCGGCCTTCGAGAGGCCGAACGCTCGTTCTCGTTTCCTCGCGACCTCGAAATCCGACGGAGGCAGGATGAAGATCTACGATACTGCCAGCATCCGAAACGTGGCTCTCGTGGGCCACGGGGGATCCGGCAAAACCTCGCTCACATCCGCGATTCTCTTCGACGCCGGCGCGGTGAACCGGCTCGGCAAGGTGGAGGAAGGGAACACCGTCACCGATTTCGACGCCGACGAGATCGCGCGCCAGATCAGCCTCTCGACCGCGCTCGCCCACTGCGAGTGGAACAAGACGAAGCTCAACCTCCTCGACACGCCGGGATACGGCAACTTCATCCAGGAAGCCCGGGTCGCCATTCACGTCGCCGACGCGGCCCTGGTGAACGTCTGCGGTGTCGCCGGGCGTCGAGGTCCAGACGGAGAAGGTCTGGGGATTCGCCGAGTGAGTGCGGCAAGGCGCGCCTACTGGTGGTCAACCGCCTCGACCGCGATCGGTCGAGCTTCGGTCGAGCCCTCGAGTCGATCCAGAAATCGTTCGGCCGAACCGCGGTTCCCGTGCAGCTTCCGGTGGGCGAGGAGAAGGACTTCCGCGGCGTCGTCGATCTGGTGCGGATGAAGGCCTATCTGAGCAAGGGGGACGACAAGGGCACCCACGAGGAGAAGGACGTCCCGGCCGACATGAAGGACGAGGTCGAGGCGGCTCGGAGCGCTCTCGTGGAGATGGTCGCCGAGGTGGACGACGCTCTCATGGAGAAGTACCTCGAGACCGGCGCCCTCAGTCCCGAGGAGTTCCTTGCCGGACTCAAGCTCTCCGTCGTCTCGGGAAAGGTATTCCCGGTGCTCGCGGTCTCCGGCGTCCGGAACGTGGCGCGTGAGACCGCTGATGGACGCTCTCGTCGATCTCGACTCCGGCGCCCGATGCGCGCGCGGAAGTGGAAGGCAAGGACTCGCATGGAAACCCGGTGAACCGGAAGATTTCCGCGAGCGCTCCGGCGTCCGCGTTCATCTTCAAGACCATCGCCGATCCGTTCGCCGGGCGCATCAGCCTCTTCCGGGTGATGAGCGGTGTCATGAAATCCGACTCGACGTACCAGAACACCACCAAAGACGTGAGCGAACGGCTCGGCTCGGTTTCCCTCCTTCAGGGGAAGGAAACCGTTCCGGTCGCCGAGGTGCAGGCGGGGGACCTCGCCTCGGTCGCGAAGCTGAAGGAGAGCCAGACCGGCGATACTCTCGCCGACAAGGATCGCCCATCATCTATCCCAAGTTCGAGTTTCCCGAGCCGGTCATCAGCTTCGCCATCGAGCCGAAATCGAGGGGCGACGAGGAGAAGATCAGCCCGGCGATGCAGAGACTCTCGGAAGAAGATCCCATGCTGAAGTTCCATCGCGAATCCGAGCTTCTCCTGTCCGGGCACGGGGCAGCTCCATATCGAGGTCGCGGTCTCGCGGCTGAAGCAGAAATTCGGCGTCGAAGTGACGCTCCATCCGCCGAAGGTCCCTTATCGCGAGACCATCAACGGAACGTTCGAGGCCCACGGCCGCCACAAGAAGCAGACCGGAGGCCACGGTCAGTTCGCGGACTGCTGGGTCCGCTTCGAGCCCCTTCCTCGTGGCGCGCAGTTCGAGTTCGCGAACGAGGTCTTCGGAGGAGCCATTCCGAAGAACTTCATCCCCGCGGTCGAGAAAGGGATCCAGGAGGCGCGCGTCAAAGGGTTCCTCGCGGGATTCCCCATGGTGGACTTCAAGGCGACGGTCTACGACGGGAAGTACCATCCCGTGGACTCGTCGGAGATGGCGTTCAAGATCGCGGGCTCGCTCGCCTACAAGGAAGCGATGGAGAAGTGCAAGCCGACGCTTCTCGAGCCGATCATGAACGTCGAGATCGTGGTCCCCGAGGAGAACACCGGCGACGTCCTCGGGCGATCTCAACTCCCGCCGCGGCCGCACGCAGGGAATGGAGCCCAAGGGAAGCCTCACCTCCATCAAGGCCCAGGTCCCGATGTCGGAGATGCTCAGCTACGAGCCGACTCTCACCTCCATGACCGGCGGCACGGGGCTCGTTCCACATGGAGTACTCCCACTACGAAGAGGTGCCCTCGCACCTCGTGCAGAAGATCGTCGCCGAGCGGAAGGCGGAGAAGGAAGCGAAAGCCTAGCTTCTTCCCAGCAGCTCGGGGGGCGCGCCGGGAAAGCTTCCGAGAATCGCCTGGCTCCCGATCACGACGATTTCGTCATCGTCCGCGATCTCCGCAGCGGCGCGGATGATGTGCTCTCAGATCGACTCGCTTCAAGTGACTTTCTCCAGCGCCTCGCGGATCCGAACAGGAGAGCGGTGCTCGTCGCTCTCGGAGCTCTCCTTGGGGTCCTGGGGAGTCTCGCCGCCGGACGGTTTCTCGAGGCCTTTCTCTTCGACGTGAGCTCGTTCGATCCGCTCACGCTGGTGCTTGGCCGTGGCGCTTCTTCAGCGCGACGGCCCTCGCCGCCGCGCTCCTCCCGGCCCGGAGCGCGGCCGCAATCGACCCCGTGGAGGCGCTCCGAGCCGAGTAACTGCTCAGCCGTGGGGCGGTGTTCAGAAGAGGTGGGCCGCCGACATCCGAAACGAAACTTCTGCAGCGCTTGTCGCAAGTGAAGGCGAACCACCGTCCGTCGCAACGCCGTGCGCCGGCCTAAGCGACTAGTGTCATGTCCCAGAAGTCATGTTACTTGGGCCTCCGCCTAATCCGCGTCGACGGGCCAGAATCGTTTTCGACGCACCAATTTCCCTTGACAACTTTCTGGAGTGCCTTTTAGGAAAGGCTCGAATCTCGCCCAAGATGTGCGTTGTTCGCGCCTGACGGCGTTTTTTATGGACGCGAACGCCTTGGGAAGCGGCGGCGTCATTCGATGCGCGCAAACGCCCCGTGGAAGCGCAGCCATTGAGTAAAAAAACAACGTGCTATAGAGAAGTATGACTTCTTCAAAAGAATTTCAGTCGCATTTCCGATGACGAGCTACTCCAGGCGTTCTGTCGGATCTCCTGTCACGCGTCGCGACGCGGCTCGAGGCCGAGCTCGTCGCTCATATCGGTCGCGGTTGACGAGAGAAGGTTGTATGCCAGGGAGGCTTGCTCGTCGATGTTCGCCTACGCCACCGATCGTGCTGCACCTCTCGGAGCACGAAGCGTACGAGCGCATCACCGCGGCGCGAGCCTCCTCGAAGGTATCCGATCCTTCTGGAAATGCTGCGCGACGGTCGCCTTCATCTGTCGGGCATCGGATAAGCTCGCTCCGCACCTGACGAGACGGAGAAGCCACGGGGCCCTCCTCGCCCGAGCCGCGCACAGGACCAAACGCCAATCGAAGAGCTTCTCGCCGAGCTCTCGCCCCGGACCCGACGCGCCGCTCGCTGCATTCGAAAGCTGCCCGAGCGCCCTAGACGTGATGTTCCGACTCCGCCTGCGATCGGAGAGGAGCGGAACTCGGCTCGGACCGAGTCACCTCGCTTCTGACCACGCAGCAGTCGGGTCCGCTGCTCCCGCCTTCTCCGCCCGTTCGGTCCGTGGTCGAGCCCCTGGCGCCATTCGAGGTACAAAATCCAGTTCACGGCGAGCGGGCGAGCTTCGGCGACGAAGCTGCGAGCGACTCCAGGACCTCATGGACTCCGATCTTGGCGGCGGTCATCGAGGCGGCGGTGACGGAGAAGCTCGAACGGCTCGAAGCGAAGCGGTTCGCCGGAAACGAAGTCGCCGCGAAAAACCCTGGAGGACGACGCGATACCTCGCCGAAATCGCGCTACCTGCCGGCCGCGGTGAGACGCGTTGGTGAGCCGGCGCGACGCGAACCAGTGCCGATTCGTGAGCGATACGGGTAGACGCTGCCTCGAGCGGCGCGGCCTCGAGTTCCACCACGAGGAGCCGTTCGGCCGCGGAGGTGGCCACCACCCGGATACGATCTCGCTCATGTGCAAACGGCACAACACCTATTTCGCCGAGCGCGGAGTATGGGAAAGAGTTGATTGAAGAGGTATCGGGGAAACAGAGTAGGGAGTGTCCCGAGACCGCGCCACCGTACGGCACCTTGGAGCCGCGCGGGCGTTCGTCGAGCGGAAGCTCTTCTTTTCTCGCACCGCCGTGGGCCCAGGAACGGCGTCTCGGAATTATTCGGGTAGTCCTATCGTTTCATGTCGCCCCCGAGTTAACACGATTTCGGAGACGCGACACTAGCTCACTCGCTCTTGGGCTTCTCGGCCGAGCGGCGTTCAGCGGCCGCGGGACGCCGCGACCGAAGCGAACCTTCTGCAGCGCTCTCGCCGCAAGCGTCCGGCCGGCGAACTGCCGTCCGCTGCAACGCCGGAGCGCGCCCGAGCAGACGTAGCTACTCGTCTTCTTGGACTTCTTCTTTGAAGCCTTTTTCGTCGCGGCGGCGGGTTTCTTCGCCTTGGACTTGGTTTCCGCTCCTCGTCGGAGTCCTCGGCTTTCGCCTTGGCCTTCGACTCCTTGGCTTCCTTTTCCGGCTTCTTCTTTTCGGCTTTCGCCTCCGGCTTCGCCGGCGGCGGCGCCCTCGAACTTGTAGTCCACGAACTCGATGAAGGCCATCGAGGCGCCGTCGCCCTGGCGGTGCGCGAGCTTCAGGATCCGGGTGTAGCCGCCCGGACGCTCGGAGAAGCGAGGCGACACGTCGCTGAAGAGCTTCGACACCACCTCCCTCCGCGGGAATGATCGAGAGCGCGTGCCTTCGCGCGTGGAGCGAGTCGCGCTTTCCGAGCGTCACCAGCTTCTCCACGAACGGCCGGAGCTCTTTCGCCTTCGCTTCCGTGGTGCGGATCCGCCCATGGGAGATGAGCGAGGCGGCCAGATTCCGCAGGAGCGAAATCCGGTGCTCGGTCTTCCGCCCCAGCTTGCGATGAGCGGACCGGTGTCTCATTGCTCGACTCGCATCCCCAGGGACAGACCCATGTTGCCGAGGATCTCCTTGATCTCGTTCAGCGACTTCCGGCCGAAGTTCTTGGTCTTGAGCATCTCGGCCTCGGTCTTCTGAATGAGCTCACCGATGGTCTTGATGTCGGCGTTCTTGAGACAGTTGTAGGAGCGCACGGAGAGCTCGAGCTCGTCGACGCTGCGGTTCAGGTGCTCCGCGAGCGCGTCCCGCTCGATCTCGATCCCGCCCTCGTCGCCGGCCCCCTCTTCTTCCACGTTCACGAAGATCGTGAGGTGGTCCTTGAGGAGCTTCGCCGCCGTTCCCACCGCGTCCTGGGGCGTGACGCAGCCGTTGGTCCAGACGTCGACGGTGAGCTTGTCGTAGTCCGTCGCCTGGCCGACGCGCGCCGCTTCCACGACGTAGTTGACCTTCTTGATCGGCGAGTGGACCGAGTCGAGCGGGATGTACCCGATGGTGAGATCCTCGTCGAAGTTCTTCTCCGCCGAGACGTAGCCCCGCGCCTCCTTGAGCCGCATCTCGATGTCGAGCTTTCCCGAGCTCGAGAGAGTCGCGATGTGGACGTCCTTGTCGAGAATCTCCACGTCGGCGGGAAGCTCGATGTCGCCGGATTTCACCGCGCCCTTCGCGCTCCGCGTGGAGCATCACCGTCTGGGGACCTCCGGAGTGAATCTTGAAAGGGATCCGCTTCAGGTTGAGGATGATCTCCGTCGTGTCCTCGAGCGCCCCCGCGATGGGAGAGAACTCGTGGAGCACGCCTTCGATCTTGACCGCGGTGATGGCCGCGCCCTCGATCGAAGACAGCAGCACGCGACGGAGCGAGTTTCCGATGGTGGTTCCGAAACCCCGCTCGAAGGGCTGGGCGTGGAACCGTCCGTAGTGGCTGGTCAGGGTCGAACGCTCGACCTCGAGTCGCTTTGGCTTCTGAAATCCTGTCCAGAGCATGTTTTCGAAAAACCTCCTGAAACTTACTTCGAATAAAGCTCGACGATGAGCTGCTCCTGGAATTGGAGCTCTAGATCGTCGCGCGCCGGAAGCGAGACCACGCGGCCGGAAGTTCCCTCGGGCCCGAGCTCGAGCCATTTGGGAATGCCCCGGCTCTTCGCGACCTCGCTCGAATGCTGGAACTTCTCGTTCGCGGCGTACTTGGGATGGATGGTGATGACCTCTCCCTCGCGCACCGAGTACGAGGGGATGTTGACCCGATGGTCGCCGACGCGGACGTGTCCGTGACGCACCAGAAGCCGCGCCGCCGATCTCGAAGTCGCGAACCCCAGCCGGTAGACGGCGTTGTCCAGCCGCCTTTCGAGGGACTGGAGCAGAATCTCTCCGGTGATGCCCCGAGTGCGCTCCGCGCGCTCGAAGTAGAGCCGGAACTGCTTCTCGAGAAGACCGTAGGTGCGCTTCACCTTCTGCTTCTCGCGGAGCTGCAGGCCGTAACCCTGGATGCGAGCCCGGCGGGTCTTTCCGTGCGCGCCGGGAGCGAAGTTCCGCTTCTCGATGGCGCACTTGGGCCCGAAGCACCGCTCTCCCTTTCAGGAAGAGCTTCATCCCTTCACGCCGGCAGAGCCGGCAAACTGGACCGCGATATCTCGCCAATGTGTTTTCTCCTAAACTCGACGCCGCTTCGGCGGCCGGCAGCCGTTGTGCGGAATGGGCGTCACGTCGCGAATCGACTTCACTTGAATCCCCGCCGCTTGAAGCGCCCGGATCGCGGACTCCCGCCCGGAGCCCGGGCCCTTCACGCGCACGTCGAGGCTCTTGCAGCCGAGCGAGCGCGCCGCCTGGGCCGCCTGGGTCGCCGCCTGCTGCGCGGCGAAGGGCGTTCCCTTGCGGGAGCCCTTGAACCCCTGCCCTCCCGGCGCTCGCCCAGCTCACCACGTTTCCTTCCATGATCGGTGATGGTGACCACGGTGTTGTTGAACGTCGCCTGGACGTGGGCCACTCCCGCGAGGAGAGTGCGCTTTTCCTTCTTCTTGAAGGTCTTGCGCTTGCCCTTCTTCTCTTCCGCTGCCGCTTTCTTCGCCATCCGCTCGTTACCTCGTCGACTTCTTCATCGTTCCCTTGCGCGGGCCCTTGCGCGTGCGGGAATTGGTATGGGTCCTCTGGCCGCGGACCGGAAGACCGCGCCGATGCCGGAGCCCGCGATAGCAGCCGATGTCCATCAGCCGCTTGATGTTCATCGAGACCTCCTTGCGGAGATCGCCCTCGACGCCGCCCTCGGCGTCGATGACCTTGCTGATCTGGCTGACCTGCTCTTCGGTCAGGTCCTTCACCCGGATGTCGGCGCCGACTCCGGCCTTCCCCAGGATCGAGGTCGATCGGTTCCGCCCGATTCCGAAGATGTAGGTCAGCCCGATTTCCACCCGCTTCTCCCGCGGAAGATCCACTCCGGCGATACGTGCCATTGATTTCTCCTGACTATCCTTGCCGTTGCTTGTGCTTGGTAATGACGCAGATCACCCGGACCACACCGTTCCTGCGGACGATCTTGCACTTGGCGCAAATCTTTTTCACCGATGACCTGACCTTCATTCGCGATTCCTCACTTGTACCTGTAGACGATGCGTCCCCGGGTCAGATCGTAGGGCGACAGCTCCACCAGCACCTTGTCGCCCGGGAGAATGCGGATGAAGTGCTTCCGCATTTTTCCCGAGACGTGGGCGAGCACCTTGTGTTTGTTGTCGAGCTCCACCTTGAACATTGCGTTCGGAAGGGGCTCCACCACCGTCGCCGTGACTTCGATCGCGTCTTCTTTAGGCAAACTTTGCACCCTCGAGAACTCTCCGCGGCTCCGCCAGGATCCACGGACCGGATTCCATGATCGCCACCGATCGCTCGAAATGAGCGGAACGGCTTCCGTCCATCGTCACCACCGTCCACTTGTCGTTCAGCGTCTTCACGTGCCGGCCGCCGGCGTTCACCATCGGCTCGATGGCGAGGCACATCCCCGTCGAAAGCCTCGGGTCGCGGCCTGCCTGGACGTAGTTCGGAACTGGCGGGTCCTCGTGAAGCGCCCGTCCGATTCCGTGGCCCACGTACTCCTGCACGACAGAGAACCCATGGCGCTCGACGTGGGTCGAGACGGCGTAGCCGATGTCGGAGATCCGGCCTCCCGGCTTCGCCGCGTCGATCCCCTTGAACATCGCCGCTTCCGCCACTTCGAGCAGCTTCTTCATCTCTTTCGATATCTCTCCGACGCCCGCGGTGATGGCATTGTCTCCGTAGTATTTGTCCACGATCGCGCCCAGGTCGAGGCTCACGATGTCGCCTTCCTGGAGGCGGCGCATCGGGCGAAGGAATCCCGTGCACCACTTCGTCGTTCACCGAAACGCAGAGGCTCGCGGGAAACCCCCGATAGCCTTTGAAGGCCGGGACCGCTCCCTCCTTCGAGAGCTCGCGCGCCGCGATGCCATCGAGCTCCGCCGTCGTGATCCCGGGCTCGAGCGCGTTCTTCAGGACCTGAAGCGTCCGAAGCACGATAGCGTTCGCCTGGTGCATTTTCTCGAGCTCGCGATCGTCCCGCCTTCGGATCAAGACGCCGCCTCCCGGCTTCGTCCCGCCGACAGCATTCAGGAGGTCCATCAGCCGCTGAAAGATCTGGGGGACGCTGCCCTTGCCATCGATGGGGCGCACGCGGTCTCCATAATAGTCCAGAAGCGGCCGGGTCTTCTCCTGGTAGACCTGGAACCGGCTCAGGACCGTCGCTTCGGCGTCATCGGAGCGCGAGACTTCGTTCCTTCGTCCCGCGATCCGCCTGCGAAGCTCCTGCTCGTCGAGCTCCAGGTTCGCGATGACTACCGGCGGCTGGGATTTTTTCGCGAGGAGGTCATCGAGCGCCTCCGCCTGGGGAATCGTGCGGGGGAAACCGTCGAGGATGAAGCCTCGTTCACAGTCTTTCGCCGACAGGCGATCGCGGATGATGCCGAGCATGACGTCGTCGCCCACCAGCTGGCCGGCATCCATGATGGCCTTGGCCTTCTTCCCCAGCTCCGTGCCCCTCTCCCCCGCTTCTCTCAGGATGACCCCGGTCGAGATATGCGGGATATCGAGCGCGGCGGCGAGCTTCGCCGCCTGCGTGCCTTTGCCCGCTCCCGGGGGTCCCAGAAGAATCAGCCTCACCATCGCGCCGTCTGGTTACCCGCGCCTTCCGCGGATGCGGCCGCGTTTCATGAAACCGTCGTAATGGCGCATGATGAGCTGGCTTTCGATCTGTTGAACCGTGTCCATGGCGACTCCGACCACGATCAGAAGCGAAGTGCCGCCGAAATAGAACGTCACCCCGAGGCCGCTGGTGATCCAGCTCGGAAGGAGCGAATCGAGAAACGGACCGATGACCGGAATCGGCGCGACGCGGAAGCCCGCGATCATGAACTCCGGCAGGACCGATACCGCGGCGAGGTACAGGGCGCCGAGGAAAGTGAGCCGGGTCAGGATGCTGTCGATGTACTCCGCCGTGCGCTTTCCTGGCCGGATGCCGGGAACGTAGCCGCCGTACTTCCGCATGTTGTCCGCGACGTCGTCGGGATTGAAGATGATCGCGGTATAGAAGTAGCAGAAGAAGATGATCCCGATGACATAGAGAAGCGTATAGAGCGGCATCCCCCACGCCAGCTGCTGCGCCACGTTCGACATCCACGGGCTTCCGGGAAACATCGAGGCGAAGGTCTGGGGAAGAGCGATGATCGAGCTCGCGAAAATCACCGGGATGACCCCGCTGGTATTCACTTTGAGCGGCAGGTGGGTCTGCTGCCCCTGAAAGGTACGCCGGCCCACCACCCGCTTCGCGTACTGGACGGGAATCCTCCGCTGCGCCCGCTCGACGTAGACGATGACTCCCACCACGACGACCATGAAGAGGAGCATGAGCAGGACGCCGAAGAGGTCTGCTCACCCGTCGAGATATTTCGAAGCGTCGCCACCAGCGCCGCGGGAAAACCCACCACGATCCCGGCGAAGATGAGAAGCGACATTCCGTTACCGATGCCGCGCTCGGTGATTTGCTCGCCGAGCCACATGATGAAGACCGTGCCCGCGGTGAGGGTCAGAATGGTCATCAGCGTGAACCCGAAGCCGGGGTTCGCGACCAGGGTCAGCCCGCCCGTGAGCTCGGTCCTCTGGAGAAACGCCGCGATTCCGGCGGACTGCACCACGCTCAGCAGCACCGTTCCGTAGCGCGTGTACTGGGTGATTTTCTTCCGTCCGAGCTCGCCTTCCTTGGAGAGCTTCTCGAGATAGGGCCACACCACGGTGAGGAGCTGCAGGATGATGGACGCCGAGATGTACGGCATGATCCCGAGCGCGAAGACCGTCACTCGAGAAAGGTTGCCTCCCGAGAACATGTCCACGAACCCGAACCAGGTGCCTCGATTCTGCTCGAAGAACTCGGTGAGCGCCCGGGCGTCGACACCGGGCGTGGGGATGTGATTCCCCAACCGGTAGACGGCGAGCATTCCGAGTGTGAACAGGAGGCGGTTCCTGAGGTCGGGAACGCGGAAGATGTTCTTGAGGCTCTCGATCACCCTTTGAGCTCCTGCGCTTTACCACCGGCGGCTTCGATCTTCGCCTTCGCGCCGGCGCTGAAGGCGTGGGCTTCGACGACGAGCTTCTTCTTGAGCTCCCCGCTCCCGAGCACCTTCAGCGTCTGGTGCTTCTTCTTCAAGACCCTGTGCTGGACCAGGAGCGCCGGAGTCACCACGGTGCCTTCGGGGAACCGGTCGAGATCGGAGACGTTCACCGTCGCCACCTCTTTGGCGAAAATATTGGTGAAGCCGCGCTTGGGAAGCCGCCGGATGAGGGGCATCTGCCCTCCCTCGAATCCACGCCGGCGGGAATAACCCGAGCGGGACTTGGCGCCCTTCTCACCGCGGCCCGCGGTCACGCCGTTGCCCGATCCGGGGCCTCGGCCTACGCGGTACTTCGATCGGATCGACCCCTTCGCGGGTTTCAGTGATTCGAGACTCATGATGACGATCGCCTCACCCTTCTACGACCTGAACGAGATGTTTGACCTTGTCCAGCATTCCCCGGATCTCCCGGGTGTCGTCGCGCTCCACGATGTGGTTGATCCGCCGCAGTCCGAGCCCTCGCACCACTTCCCGCTGGTGGCGGGTGGTGCTGATGACGCTCCGGACGAGCTTCAGCTTGAGCCCGCCCTTCTTTTTCGCCTGCTTCGCCGCGCTCGGCGGGGCGGCTTTCTTCGCCTTCTTCGTCGTTTCGGGCATGACCTACCCCGATACCTCCGCGAGGTCAATACCCCGCATCTTCGCGACGGACTCCGGACTCCGGAGCTCCATGAGTCCGGCGATGGTGGCTTTCACGACGTTCTGAGGATTTCCGCTTCCGAGCGACTTCGTGAGGATGTCCTTGATCCCCGCCGCTTCGACCACCGCGCGGACCGCGCCTCCCGCGATCACGCCCGTTCCCTCGGTCGCGGGCTTCAGCAGCACCCTCCCCGCGCCGTAGACCCCCGTGACCTGATGGGGAATGGTGACGCCGGAAAGCGGCACCCGGATCAACCCCTTTTTCGCGATCTCGATCGCCTTCCGGATGGCGGAGGGAACTTCCTTCGCCTTGCCGAGGCCATAGCCCACCGTTCCGCGGCCGTCGCCGACGACGACCAGAGCGCTGAACGAAAGGTTCTTTCCGCCTTTGACCACTTTGGTGACGCGGTTGATGCTCACCACCTGGTCCTTGAGCTCGAGCTCCGAAGCGTCGATTTTTGCTCGCACCATATTTAGTAGACTCGCTTCTCCGTTTAGAACTTCAATCCCGCTTCGCGGGCGGCGTCGGCCAGCGCCTTGATGCGGCCGTGATACTTGAACCCGCCCCGGTCGAAGACCACCGATTCGATGCCCTTTTCCTTGCACCGCCCGGCGATGAGCTTTCCGACTCCGACCGCGCCGTCCTTCTTTCCGCCGCCGGTCTGGCCCTTCTCGCGGCTCGAGGCCGCGACCACCGTTCGGCCGGTCGCGTCGTCGATGACCTGCACGTAGATGTGCTTGAGGCTCCGAAACACCGACAGGCGGGGCCTCGACTCCGTTCCCACGACTTTCTTCCGGATGCGAAGGTGAATCCGTCCCCTCGCCTCTGTCTTGTTATGGACTCTCATCAGGTGGCTCCCGTCTTTCCGGCCTTCTTCTTCAGCTGTTCGCCGGTGTAGCGGATCCCTTTCTGCTTGTACGGATCGGGCGAGCGCAGGCCGCGGATGTCGGCCGCAACCTGCCCCACGAGCTGCTTGTCCGCTCCCGAGACCACGATATGAGTGTTCTTCTCGACCTTGACGTCGATTCCGTCGGGGAGCGGAAACTCGATGGGATGCGAGTAGCCGAGGGCGAACGTCACCTTGCGACCGTCGACCGCGGCCCGGTAGCCGATGCCGACGATATCGAGCTCCTTCACGAATCCCTGGGAGACGCCTTGCACGGCGTTCGCCACCAGACTGCGAGCGAGACCCCAGAAAGGCTTGAGCTGCTTCGACTCCTGTTCCCGCACCGCTCGGAGCGTGCCGTCCGCCTGCTCGAACTTGATTCCTCGCGGAATCAGAGTGACGAGCTTCCCCTTGGGACCCTCGATCTCGACTTTGTCCGCGCCGAGCTTCACTTTGACTCCGCTCGGAACCGCGATCGCTTTGCCACCGACTCTCGACATGGAAATAAGCCTCGTTCTCTACCAGACGTTCGCGAGAAGCTCTCCCCCGACGCCTTCGCGGATCGCCCGGCGTCCGGTCATGAGCCCTCTCGACGTGGAGAGGATGTTGATGCCCAGACCGCCCTGCACGCGCGGGATCTGATCCTTGTTCACGTAGATGCGCCGGCCGGGTTTCGACACCCGTTCGATGCCCTGAATCACCCGGGTACCATCGGCCGGCCGGTGCAGCACCAGCCGGATGATCCCCTGCGGGCCCTCCTCGACAGCCTTGTAGCTGACGATGTAGCCCTCTTCTTTCAGGATGCGCGCGAGCTCGCTCTTGAGCTTGGATGCGGGCACATCCACTTTCTCTTTGCGGGCCATCATGCCGTTCCGGATGCGCGTGAGCATGTCGGCAATGGGATCGCTAGTCATTCTCTATCTCTCCTTACCAGCTCGACTTCATCAGCCCGGGAACGTCCCCCGCGAGCGCGAGCTTGCGGAAGCAGAGCCGGCAGAGCTTGAACTTCCGGAGAAATGCCCGCGGTCTCCCGCAGCTCGCGCAGCGGTTCTTCACCCGGACCTTGAACTTCGGCTTCCGAAGCGTCTTGGCGATGGCAGATTTACTGGCCAAAGGTTCTTCCTCCCCGTTGCATCAGTTGCGGCGGAACGGCAGGCCCAGAAGCTCGAGGAGCCGGCGGGCGCCCTGGTCGTTCCGCGAAGTGGTAACGAAAGTGATGTTCATCCCCCGGCTCTGGCTGACCCGGGAGTAATCGATCTCCGGAAAAATGAGCTGATCCTCGAGTCCCATGGTGTAGTTGCCCCGGCCGTCGAAGGACTTCGTCGGCGCTCCCCGGAAGTCGCGGACGCGCGGGAGCGCGACGTTCACGAGGCGATCGATGAACTCGTACATGCGCTTGCCCCGGAGCGTCACCGTGGCGCCTACCGGCTGCCCCTCGCGGAGCTTGAAGGCAGCGATGGATTTCCGCGCGCGCCGCATCACCGGCCGCTGTCCGGTGATCGCCCCGAGCTCTTCCATGGCGGAGTCGAGGAGCTTGATGTTCTGAGAAGCTTCGCCCACGCCCACGTTCACCACGACTTTCTTCATGCGGGGAACGGCCCAGACGTTCTTGATCTCGAGATCCTTCATCAGCTGAGGGCGGATGCTCTCCTGATACTGCTTCTCCAGGCGGCTCATTTGTCGATCACTCCATCACAAGCGGCGCAGGTGCGCACTTTACGACCGTCGGAAAGGACTTTGTGCCGCACCCGCGCGGGTTTTCCGCATTCCGGGCAGACGATCATGAGCTTCGAGACGTGGAGCGATGCCTCGCGCTCGACGACGCCGCCCTTGATGTTGCGCTGGGGGTTGGGCCGGGTGTGCCTCTTCAGCATGTTGATGCGCTCGACGATGGCGCGCGCGCGCGCCGGCATGATGCGCAACACCCTGCCGCGCTTGCCGCGGTCCTTCCCCGAAAGGACCTCCACAGTGTCGTTCTTGCGAATATGAAGTCGCGTGGTCACGGTTACAACACCTCAGGCGCCAGAGAAACGATCTTCATGAACTTCTTCTCGCGAAGCTCGCGAGCGACCGGTCCGAAGACGCGTGTTCCCAGGGGCTCGTTCTGATCGTTGATGAGCACCGCGGCGTTGTTGTCGAAGCGGATATAGGTCCCGTCCTTGCGGCGGTGCTCCTTACGGGTGCGCACGATCACCGCTTTCACCACGGAGCCCTTCTTGATGGCGCTCTCGGGGGTCGCTTCCTTCACCGAAGCGGTGATGACGTCCCCCAGGTGCCCGATCTTTCCCACACCGCCGCCCCGAGGGTGGATGCAGGATATCTTCTTGGCTCCGGAGTTGTCCGTCACCTCGAGAATCGTTCGCATCTGAATCATTTTTCAATCCCCAGCCAGTTAAGCCGTTGTCATACCCATAGGCTCACAGGGCCCATCCGGCGATCAGGCCGGCGCCGCGGTCGGCGCGGGAGAGTCCGGCTCGACCTGAGACGATTTGAGGACTTCCACCAGCCGCCAGCGCTTGTTCTTGGAGAGCGGCCGGCATTCGACGATGCGCACGCGATCGCCGATCTTGCACCGGTTCTCCTCGTCGTGAATCATGAACGTCGAGGTCTTCTTGAACGCCCGCTTGTAGAGCGGATGGCGAACCAGCCTCTCGACCGCGACCACCGCGCTCTTGTCCATCTTGTTGCTGGTGACGACGCCAACCTTGGTTACCTTCGCCATTTTGGAATTCCTCTTTCGATCCTTCCGCGTTTCAGCTCGCCCTGCGTTCGCGAAGAACGGTCTTGACCCTCGCCAGCTGCCGCCGCAGGTTCCTCACCTTCCCCATTTGATCGAGCTGCCCCGTCTCCTTCTGAATTCGGGAGCGGAAAATCTCTTCCTCCAGCTCGCCCACGCGCGTTTCGAGCTCTTCGTTTTTGAACTCGCGGATCTTCTCGATCTTCACGACGCCTCCTCGAACCGGGTCACGAACTTGGTCTTGATGCCGAGCTTGTGGCCCGCGAGCCGCATCGCTTCCCTGGCTTCCTGCAGGGAGACCCCTTCCATCTCGTACAGCACCCGACCGGGCTTGACCACGGCGACCCAGAACTCCGGGGCGCCTTTGCCCTTTCCCATTCGGGTCTCTTGCGGCTTCTTGGTCACGGGCTTATCGGGGAACACGCGAATCCATACCCTGCCGCTTCTCTTCACGAAGCGGGTGATGGCGACGCGAGCGGCCTCGATCTGCCGGTCGGTGATCCAGCCGGGCTCGAGCACCTTGAGCCCGTAGTCCCCGAAAGCAACAGTGTGGCCTTTCCAGGCCTTGCCCTTCATGCGGCCCCGCTGCTGCTTTCGGAACTTGACCTTTTTCGGTTGCAGCATGATCCGTTACTCCACCGGCGACGGCTTGCGCGCGCGCGATCGTGAAGGCGGCGCCGCCGCCGCTTCTCCGAGAGCCTTTGGCCCGAGGGGGATCGACTCCCCTTTGTAAATCCAGCATTTCACGCCGATCTGTCCGTAGGTGGTGAACGCCTCGGCGAAACCGTAGTCGATGTCGGCGCGAATGGTGTGGAGCGGGAGCTGCCCCAGCAGATACCACTCCGAGCGCGCGATCTCCGCTCCATTGAGCCGGCCCGCGCACCGCACCCGGATGCCCTTGGCGCCGAAGCGCAGCGTCGAGTCCACGGCTTTTCGCATCGCGCGACGGAAGGCGATCCGCTTCTCGAGCTGAAGGGCGATCGATTCCGCCACCAGCTGGGCGTCGAGCTCCGGCTTCGCGACCTCGATGATATTGATGTAGACCTCGCGCTGGGTCTTGGCCTGGATCTCCTGCTTGAGCTTGTCGACTTCGGTGCCCTTGCGGCCGATGATGATGCCGGGCCGCGAGGTGTGGATGTTGATCTTCAGCTTGTTCGCCGCGCGCTCGATCTCCACCCGGGAGACGCCGGCATGGGAGAAACGGCGCTTCAGCTGCAATTTCAGCTTCAGATCCTCGTGCAGGAGCTTTCCGTAATCCTTTTCGGCGTACCAGCGGGAGCGCCAGGTTTTGTTGTAGCCGAGGCGGAACCCGAAGGGGTGGACTTTCTGTCCCATGCTCTAATCCTCTTCTTTCTCGGAAACCTGGACCGTCAGATGCGTCGTTCGGTGCACCACGCGATAGGCGCGGCCCATGGGCGCCGGCCGGATTCGTTTCAGCGACGGGCCGGGGTTGGCGTATGCGGCGCTCACCACGAGATCGTCCTCGTCGATGCGCTTCGCCTGCTCGATAGCCTTCTGCTGGGCGTTGGCGATCGCGGAGCGCAGCACCTTCTCGATCGCGCCACAGGCCCGCTTGTTGGTGTTCTTGAGGATGGCGAGCGCTTCCGCCGCGCGCTTTCCCCGGATGAGGTCCACGACGAGGCGCGCTTTCTGCGAGGAGCCTCTGACGTACTTGGCGGTCGCCTTTGCTTCTACCATGTGTCTATCCCTGCTTCGCGGGCGGCGGAGGAGCGCCGCCGCCGGCCGCCGGCTGGGGCCATCTTCGCTTCTCTCGCTTCTCTTCCGGTCTTGGTGGTGTGGCCCCGGAAAGTCCGGGTGGGCGAGAACTCGCCGAGCTTGTGGCCCACCATGTTCTCGGTCACGTAGACCGGAATGAACTTCTTGCCGTTATGGACCGCGAGGGTGTGTCCCACCATCTCCGGCACCACCGTCGATCGGCGCGACCAGGTCTTCACGACTTTCTTGTCGCCTCCGTCGTTCATCGCATCGATCTTCTTCATGAGGCTCTCGTCGACGAAGGGTCCTTTTTTCAGCGATCTGGACATGCTCTAACCTCGGTTCTTGCCACGGCGACGGACGATGAACTCGTCGGTCCTCTTGTTGTTCCGGGTCTTGTATCCTTTCGTGGGAACGCCCCAGGGGCTCACCGGGTGCCGTCCACCCGAAGTGCGGCCCTCGCCCCCGCCGTGCGGATGGTCGACGGGGTTCATCGACACGCCGCGGTTGTGGGGTCTTCGTCCCATCCAGCGCTTGCGCCCCGCCTTGCCGATGGAGATGTTCTCGTGCTCGAGGTTCCCCACCTGGCCGACGGTCGCGCGGCAGCGCTTGTGCACGATGCGGACCTCTCCGGAGGGAAGCTTCAGCGTCGTGTACTGGCCTTCCTTCGCCACCACCTGCGCTCCCGCGCCGGCGCTTCGCGCCATCTGGCCGCCCTTTCCCGGCTTCAACTCGATGTTGTGCACGGTCGTGCCGAGAGGGATGAACTCGAGCGCGAGGCAGTTTCCCGGAAGGATGTCCGCGGAGTTGCTGGCGACAATGGTATCGCCGATCTTCAAACCCACCGGATGGAGGATGTAGCACTTCTCTCCGTCCGCGTAGTGAATCCGGGCGATGCGCGCGGAGCGGTTCGGATCGTACTCGATCGCCGCGACTTTCCCGGGCACTTCGAGCTTCGGCCGCTTGAAGTCGATGATGCGGTATCGCTGCTTGTGGCCGCCGCCGCGAAAACGCATGGTGATGCGTCCGTCGTGGTTTCTCCCTCCACGTTCGTGCTTGGGCTCGGTCAGCGACTTGAGCGGTCTCGTTTCCGTGATCTCTTCGAAGCTCTGCACGGTGAAAAACCGCCGGCCGGGCGACGTGGGGCTGTACTTCTTGACTGGCATCGGTTTGTCAGACTCCCTCGAAGAACTCGATCATCTTCTCGCCTTCGCGAAGCGTCACGAAAGCTTTCTTCCAGTCGGGCCTCCGGCCCTCGAATCGTCCGTAGCGCTTCAGCTTCCCCCCCACGGTCGCGGTCCGGACCGCGCTCACCTTGACGCCGAAGAGCTTTTCGACAGCACGCTTGATCTCGGTCTTGTTGGCGTTCGACGACACCTTGAAGCTCAGCGTGCGGAAGTCGTCCTTCGACGCCGCCGCCTTCTCGGTGATGAGCGGTCCGTAAATGACGTCGTGCATTTTCATCGCAGAAGCCTTTCTTCCAGCTGGGCGGCGGCCTCTTCCGAGAGCACGATCTTCCGAGCCGCCAGCACGTCGTAGGCGTGGAGCCCGGCGACGGATCGGACCTCGACCTTGGGCAGATTGCGCGCCGAGAGGTGGAGAGCCTCCGATGGTTTGACCTCGACGAGAAGGACTCGGCCGGTCAACACACCGAGATCCGTGAGCCTTCCCTTGAGCGTCTTGGTGCTCGGCTTGTCCGGCCCGAGACCATGGACCACCGTCAGAGCCTCTTCTTTCACGCGGAGAGAAAGCGCGGAGCGAAGGGCGCCCCTCTGCACCTTCCCGTTCAGCTTGTACCCGTACTCGCGCACCTGCGGACCGAAGACCGTTCCGCCTTTCCGCCAGAGCGGGTTTCGCGAAGAGCCCACACGAGCCCGGCCCGTTCCTTTCTGGCGCCAGGGCTTCTTACCGCCGCCCGAGACCAGAGCGCGGTTCTTGGTCGCGTGTGTTCCGCGATGGAGCTGCGCGCGGTAGTGCTTCACCGCCTCGTAGAGAAGGTGCCGATTCGGGGCCACGCCGAAGACGGCCTCGGCGAGGGATCTCTCCCCGCGAGAGCCGGAGGCGACGTCTACCTTGGGAACGCTGGGCATCCTCTACTCCCTTACTTTGCAGCCTTAGTAGGCTTCTTTCGAGCGGGCCGCTTCACGATCTCGACATAGGTGCCGTTCGCGCCGGGGACGGCGCCTCTCACCAGGAGCAGATCCTGCTCCTCGATGACCTCCACCACCTCGAGGTTTTTCGCCGTCACGCGATCCTGACCCATGTGGCCGGCCCCGCGCATACCGGGGAGGACCCGCGAGGGAAAGGCCGAGGCGCCGATCGAGCCGGGAGCGCGGTGAAACATCGACCCGTGCGTCGCGCGGCCTCCACGGAAGTGGTGGCGCTTCACGACACCGGCGAAGCCTTTGCCTTTGCTGACGCCTTTCACGTCCACCTTCTCGGACTTGGTGAAGAGCGTCACCTTGATCGAGTCGCCGACCTTCGGCTCGTCTCCTGTCCCGAGATCGAACTCACGCAGCACGCGGCACGGCGCGGATCCGGACTTCTTGAAATGGCCCTCTTTCGGCTTCGTCGCTTTCGTGCGCCTTCCGGGCTCGACGAAGCCGAGCTGGATGGCGTCGTAACCGTCGCTCGCCTTGGTCTTCCTCTGCACGACGACGCAGGGGCCGGCCTTGAGCACGGTCACGGGAACGACCGAGCCGTCCTCCGCGAACCTCTGGGTCATGCCCAGCTTCCTTCCGATGATCCCAGTCATGGTCTCGTTCATCCTTACCGGTCGGCGTTACTTCGAGTGCTCCTTGCCGAATGCCTTGATCTCGACGTCCACCCCCGCCGGCAGGTCGAGCCGCATCAACGCGTCGACGGTCTGGGGCGTGGGCTCGAAGATGTCCAGGAGCCGTTTGTGAGTGCGGATCTCGAACTGCTCGCGCGACTTCTTGTCCACGTGAGGCGAGCGCAGCACCGTCCACTTGTTCTTGACCGTGGGAAGCGGAATCGGCCCCGCGATGCGGGCGCCGGTGCGCTTCGCGGTCTCCACGATCTCGTGGGTCGACTGATCCAGGATCCGGAAGTCGTAGGCCTTGAGCCGGATCCGGATTTTTTCGCTGATGACTGCCATATTTTGATTACTCCAGCACTTCGCTGATGGTTCCGGCGCCGACGGTGCGTCCACCCTCGCGGATGGCGAACCGCAGCCCCTTCTCCATCGCGATCGGTGTGATGAGCGTGATGGTCAGATTCGTGTTGTCCCCCGGCATCACCATCTCCACTCCGTCCGGAAGGTTCGCCGAGCCCGTCACGTCCGTCGTCCGGAAGTAGAACTGCGGACGGTATCCGTTGAAAAACGGCGTGTGACGGCCTCCCTCTTCCTTCGACAATACGTACACCTCCGCCTTGAACTTCGTGTGCGGCGTGATCGACCCCGGCTTCGCCAGAACCATCCCCCGCTCCACGTCCGTTCGCTCCGTTCCACGAAGCAGCAACTCCCACGTTGTCTCCCGCCTGACCTTCGTCCAGGAGCTTCTTGAACATCTCCACTCCGGTCACGACCTTCTTCCTCGTCTCCCGGAATCCCACGATCTCCACCTCTTCCGATACCTTCACGATTCCGCGCTCGATTCGACCCGTCACCACCGTCCCGCGGCCCGAGATCGAGAACACGTCCTCGATCGGCATCAGGAAGTCCTTGTCCACGTCCCGCTTCGGCAACGGAATGTACTCGTCCAATACCTTCATCAGGTCGTGAACCGACTTCTCCGCCTCCGGTGTGTCCTCGTTCAGCGCCTTCAGCGCCGATCCTCGGATGATCGGCGTGTCGTCCCCCGGAAACTCGTACATCGACAACAGCTCCCGAACCTCCAGCTCCACCAGGTCCAGCAGCTCCGGGTCGTCCACCATGTCCACTTTGTTCAGGAACACCACCACGTACGGGACTCCCACCTGCCGCGCCAGTAGAATGTGCTCCCGCGTCTGCGGCATCGGTCCGTCCGCCGCCGACACCACCAGGATCGCCCCGTCCATCTGCGCCGCTCCCGTGATCATGTTCTTCACGTAGTCCGCGTGACCCGGGCAGTCCACGTGCGCGTAGTGACGGTTCGACGTCGCGTATTCCACGTGCGCCGTCGCTATCGTGATCCCTCGCTCCCTCTCCTCCGGCGCGTTGTCGATCGAATCGAAGCTCCGAAAATTGATGCTCTTGTCCGTCTTCGCCAGTACCTTCGTGATCGCCGCCGTCAACGTCGTCTTCCCGTGGTCCACGTGTCCGATCGTCCCCACGTTCAGGTGCGGCTTCGTTCGATCAAATTTCTCTTTCGACATGGCTTTCTCTATCTCCCCGTAACCTTCGCGACGACTTCTTCGCCGACGCTCTTCGGTGCCTCTTCGTATTGGTGGAAATGCATGGTGTAGGTGGCGCGTCCCTGCGTCGCCGAGCGGAGATCGGTCGCATAGCCGAACATCTCCGCGAGCGGCACGAGGGCCGTGATCACCTGGGCGTTGCCGCGGGCCATCATTCCCTGGATGCGCCCGCGCCTCGAGTTCAGATCGGCGATGACTTCACCCGTGAAATCCTCGGGGACCACGGCCTCGACCTGCATGACCGGCTCGAGCAGCACGGGGTCGGCGTTTCGGACCGCCTCCTTGAACGCCATGGAGCCGGCGATCTTGAACGCCATCTCGGAGCTGTCCACGTTGTGGTAGGAGCCGTCGAAGAGACGCACGCTGACGTCCACCATGGGGTAGCTCGCGAGCGGCCCCTGCTCCATCGCCTCGGCGACGCCCTTTTCGACCGCGGGAATGTATTCCCGCGGGATGGTGCCGCCGACGATGTCGTTGACGAACTCGAACTTCGCACCCGGCTTCGGGATGACCTCGAGCCAGACGTGGCCGTACTGGCCTCGGCCCCCGGTCTGCCGGATGTAGCGACCTTCGGCCTCGGCACTCCGGCGAATGGTCTCGCGGTACGCCACCTGGGGCTTTCCGACGCTCGCCGCCACATTGAACTCGCGCAGTAGCCGATCCACCACGATCTCCAGATGCAGCTCGCCCATCCCGCTGATGATGGTCTGCCCGGTGTCCGGGTCGGTGAAGACTTTGAACGTCGGGTCTTCCTGTGTGAGCTTTCCGAGAGCGACGCCGAGTTTCTCCTGATCGCCTTTGGTCTTGGGCTCGATGACCACCGAGATGACCGGATCGGGAAAATCCATCGACTCCAGGATCACCGGTTGGTCCTCGTCGCAGATCGTGTCGCCGGTCTGGACGTTCTTCAGACCCACCGCCGCCGCGATGTCGCCGGCGTAGACCGCCTTGATGTCCTCGCGCTTGTTGGCGTGCATCTTCAGGAGCCGCCCGATGCGGTAGCTGCGGTCCCGGCCCGAGTTGAGGACGCTCGATCCCGACTCCAGGTAACCGGAGTACACGCGGAAGAACGCGAGCTGTCCCACGTAGGAGTCGGTCATGATCTTGAAGATGAGAGCCGCGAAGGGCGCGTCGTCTTTCGCGGGCCGCTCCACGGTGCCCGTTCCATCGAGGGTGGTGCCCACGATGGGGGGGATGTCGGTGGGAGCGGGAAGGAAATCCACCACCGCGTCGAGGAGCGGTTGTACGCCCTTGTTCTTGAACGCGGTGCCGCAAAGGACGGGAACGATCTTGAGGGCGATGGTCCCCTTTCGAAGACCGGCGACGATCTCTTCTTCGGTGGGGGTGACGCCGTTGAGGTACTTTTCCATGAGGCGGTCGTCGGCCTCGCAGGCGGCTTCGATGACTCTCTCGCGCGCCGATTTGACTTCCTCGCGCATCTCCTTCGGGACGTCCTCGACGGTGAACTCCGCGCCCAGAGTTTCAGTCTTGTAGATCATCGCTCTCTCGCGAATCAGATCCACGACACCCCTGAAAGACTCTTCCGAGCCGACCGGGAGCTGGACGAGCACCGGGTTCGCTCCGAGCCGATCCTTCATCATGGCGACCGCTCGCGGGAGATCCGCGCCGGTTCGGTCCATTTTGTTGACGAAGGCGATTCGCGGCACACGATACTTGTCCGCCTGGCGCCAGACCGTCTCGGACTGCGGCTCGACGCCGCCTACCGCGCAGAACACCGCCACCGCCCCGTCGAGGACCCGGAGCGAACGCTCCACCTCGGCGGTGAAATCCACGTGACCCGGCGTGTCGATGATGTTGACGCGATAGTCTTTCCAGAAAGTGGTGGTGGCGGCGGAGGTGATGGTGATGCCTCGTTCCTGCTCCTGCGCCATCCAGTCCATGGTCGCGGTCCCCTCGTGCACCTCACCGATCTTGTAGGTGATCCCGGTGTAGTAGAGGATGCGCTCGGTGGTCGTCGTCTTACCGGCATCGATGTGCGCCATGATGCCGATATTGCGCGTCCTTTCCAGCGGTACTTTGCGGGCCATGGTCTATCACTCTAGAGACAAATCTTTCCCAATTAGCTCTACCGAACGTTTCCGGTCCTTCGCCGGAGACTAGCGTCTCCGATACAAGAGCTGCTCGATTCTCGCTACATCCCGGAAGGGCGGAGCGGTTATCGGAGCGCTCGAAGAGGTATTTCTTACCAGCGGTAGTGGGCGAACGCCTTGTTCGCCTCTGCCATCCGGTGCGTATCCTCCCGTTTCTTCACCGAGCCGCCCCGGTTCTGCGAGGCGTCGAGAATCTCGCTCGCGAGCTTCTCCACCATCGTCTTTTCCGGGCGATCTCGAGCAAAGGTGACCAACCATCGGAGCGAAAGCGACGTCCGCCGTTCCGGACGAACCTCGACCGGCACCTGGTAGTTGCTTCCGCCGACACGCCGGCTCTTCACCTCGAGCGTGGGCTTGATGTTGTCGATCGCCTTCTTGAACACTTTGAGCGGATCTTCCTGGGTCCGCTCTTTAATCTTGTCGAACGCGCGGTAGACGACTCCTTCGGCTGTCGATTTCTTCCCGCGCTTCATGACCACGTTGACGAAGCTGGAGACCAGGTTGCTGTTATAGATGGGGTCCGGCAGCGGAGCGCGCTGGGGTACCTCTCGTCGTCTCGGCATCGTCCTAAGCCTTGGGACGCTTCGTCCCGTATTTCGAGCGTCCGTTCTTGCGGCCGTCGACGCCCACCGCGTCGAGCGAGCCACGAACCACGTGGTAACGGACGCCGGGCAAATCCTTGACCCGGCCCCCTCGGATGAGCACGATCGAGTGCTCCTGGAGGTTATGTCCGACTCCGGGGATGTAGGTCGTTACCTCGATTCCGTTCGTGAGCCGGACGCGGGCAACCTTGCGAAGAGCGGAATTCGGCTTCTTCGGGGTCGAGATGAAGACCCGGATGCACACCCCTCGCCTCTGGGGAGATCCCTGAAGCGCCGGGCTGTCGGTCTTGGACCCGGTCTTCTCGCGACCTTTTCGAACCAACTGGCTGAACGTCGGCAAACAGTACCGCTCTTTCTACTCACGAAACGAAGTCAAAAGCCCGTAAGTGCTTTCGATTCAACAGGAAATCCCGAAGCTGATCGGCGCTTGGGACAACCTGCGGAGTCTAGCAATCAGGATGCCACTCTGTCAAGGAAAACAGGCCGTCAGCCATCAGTGATCAGCCGACCCGCGCTGCGCTGATATCGCCGCGCCTACAGACCTTCCTCCTCCGACGGCGCACCCCCTTCGACCAGGAACTGCATTTCTCTTTCCAGGTCTTCACCCGGGAGCTCGGGACGGCGCTCCAGGGGCTGCGCCTCCGGAATCCCGACCGCCCGATGGATCTCGAGGCCCGTCCCCGCGGGGATGAGCCGGCCCATGATCACGTTCTCCTTGAGACCGCGGAGGTAGTCGACCCGTCCGCTGATGGAGGCTTCGGTCAGGACCCGCGTCGTCTCCTGGAACGAGGCCGCGGAGATGAAGCTGTCCGTCGAGAGCGACGCCTTGGTGATGCCGAGGAGGAGCGGTCTTCCGGTCGCGGGACGGCCGCCGCCGGCGACCACCTTCTCGTTCGATTCGGTGAACCTGAACCGGTCGACCGTCTCGTCGATGAGGTGCTCGGTGTCGCCGACCTCTTCCACCTTCACCCAGCGCATCATCTGACGCACGATGACCTCGATGTGCTTGTCGTTGATGAGCACGCCCTGCAGCCGATAGACCTCCTGGATCTCGTTCACCAGGTACTCCTGGAGCGCGTTCTCCCCGAGGACGTTCAAGATGTCGTGCGGGTTGATGGGGCCATCCATCAAAGGCTCGCCCGCTTTCACCCGCTCGCCTTCCTGAACGTTGATGTGGACGCCGCGAGGAAGCGAGTACTCGCGGACCTCTCCGGTATCCGAGACCACGGAAATCTTCCGCATCCCCTTGGCGATGCCGCCGTACTGGATGATGCCGTCGACCTCGGTGATGACCGCGGGATCCTTCGGCTTTCTCGCCTCGAAGAGCTCGACGACGCGGGGAAGACCTCCGGTGATGTCCTTGGTCTTGGTGGTCTCTCGCGGGATCTTCGCGAGGACCGCTCCGGGCCGCACTTCGTCGCCGTCTCCCACCATCAAGTGAGCGCCGGAGGGAAGGAGGTAGCTCTTGACCTCCTTCTTCTTGGCGTCCTTGATGACGATCGCCGGCTGGCGCTTCTCGTCGGGGGACTCCACGATGACCGGCATCGAAAGACCGGTCACCTCGTCCACTTCCTCGTGCACCGTCACGCCCTGCACCACGTCCTTGAAGTGAGCGGTTCCGCCCTCTTCCGTCAGAATCGAGAAGGTGTAGGGATCCCATTCGACGAAGGTGGCGCCGGAGTCGATGCTCTGGCCGTCCTTCACCTTGAGCTTGGCGCCGTAGACCACGGGGTAGCGCTCCCGCTCGCGACCCTTATCGTCGAGGATGATGATCTGACCGGCGCGGTTCATCACCACCAGGTCGCCTTCCTTGTCCTTGACCGTAGAGATGTTGATGAACTTGACGTTGCCCTTGTTCTTCGATTCGAGGGTGGACTGCTCCGCCACGCGGCTCGCCGTGCCTCCGATATGGAAGGTGCGCATGGTGAGCTGCGTTCCGGGCTCGCCGATGGACTGGGCCGCGATGACGCCCACCGCTTCGCCGAGGTCCACCACTCTTCCGCTCGCGAGGTTCCGCCCGTAGCACATGGCGCAGACTCCCCGCCGCGACTCGCAGGTGAGAACCGAGCGGATCTTGACGTGGTCGACGCCGGTGTTCTGGATGGAGTTCGCGATGTCCTCGGTGATCTCCTGGTTGGGAGAAACGATGGTGTCTCCAGTGAAGCTGTCCTTGATGGTCTCGAGAGTCACCCGGCCGACGATGCGGTCGCGCAGGGCCTCGATGACCTCTCCCGCTTCCACGATCGCGCCCACGTAAATTCCGGAGACCGTGCCGCAGTCGTCCTCGGAGATGATCACGTCCTGGGCGACGTCCACCAGCCTCCGCGTGAGATATCCGGAGTCGGCGGTCTTGAGCGCGGTATCGGCGAGACCCTTGCGCGCGCCGTGCGTCGAGATGAAGTACTGCAGCACGGTGAGCCCTTCGCGGAAGTTGCTGGTGATGGGCGTCTCGATGATCTCGCCCGAGGGCTTCGCCATGAGACCGCGCATTCCCGCGAGCTGACGGATCTGCTGTTTGCTGCCGCGGGCGCCGGAGTCCGCCATCATGTAGACCGGGTTGAAGAGCGCGTTCTCTCGCTCCTGCCGCTCCATCTCCTCGAACATCTCCTGGGCGACCTTGTCGGTCACGTTCGACCAGATGGCGATGACCTTGTTGTAGCGCTCGCCCTTGGTGATGGCGCCTTCCCGGTATTGGTCGTCGACTTCCTTCACCTCGGAGAGAGCGCGATCCACCAGCTGGTTCTTCTGGCTCGGGATGACCAGATCCTCGATCCCGATGGAAACGCCGCTCTTGGTGGCGTAGAGGAAGCCGAGCTCCTTGAGCTGGTCGAGCATCTCCACCGTCTTTTCGATTCCATGACGGAGGTAGCAGAAGTTGACCAGGCTACCGAGGCCCTTCTTCTTGAGGAGACCGTTGATGTACGGGATCTCCGGAGGCAGCTGATCGTTGAAGAGAACCCGGCCGACGGTCGTCTCCACCACCTCGTTCTCGAGCTCCAGGATTTCCGCGTGCACCAGATCCTGGTCGTTGAAAGCCGTGGTGAGGTCGATAAAAGGGCCACTGTAGAGGAGCCGGATGGGAGAGAGCGTCTCCACCTCGCCCGCCTCGAGCGCCAGCATCACGTCTTCCATCGAGGCGAACGACTTGTTCTCGCCCTTCGCTCCCTTCTTCTCTTTCGTCATGTAGTAGCAGCCGAGCACCATGTCCTGGGTGGGAATGGCGAGAGGCTGCCCGTTCGCCGGAGACAGGATGTTTTTCGACGAGAGCATCAGGAGCGACGCCTCGATCTGCGATTCGGGCGAAAGCGGAATGTGCACCGCCATCTGATCGCCGTCGAAGTCCGCGTTGAACGCGGTGCAGACCAGGGGATGGATCCGGATGGCCTTGCCTTCCACCAGCGTCGGCTCGAACGCCTGGATGCCGAGCCGATGGAGGGTGGGCGCGCGGTTCAAGAGCACGGGGTGCTGGCGAATCACTTCCTCGAGGAAGTCCCAGACCTCCGGCCGCTGTTGCTCCACCATCTCCTTCGCGGCCTTGATGGTGGTGGCGAGACCGACCTGCTCCAGCTTGTTATAGATGAACGGCTTGAAGAGCTCGAGCGCCATCCTCTTGGGAAGTCCGCACTGATGGAGCTTGAGCTCGGGGCCGACCACGATGACCGAACGGCCGGAGTAATCGACGCGCTTTCCGAGAAGATTCTGGCGGAACCGGCCCTGCTTGCCCTTGAGGGTGTCGGAAAGGGACTTCAGCGGGCGGTTGTTCGCGCCACGGAGGACGCGGCCTCGCCGGCCGTTGTCGAAGAGAGCGTCCACCGCCTCCTGGAGCATGCGCTTTTCGTTGCGCACGATGACGTCGGGGGCTTTGAGCTCCATGAGCTTCTTGAGCCGGTTGTTGCGGTTGATGACCCGCCGATAGAGGTCGTTGAGGTCGCTCGTGGCGAAGCGGCCGCCGTCGAGAGGCACGAGCGGACGGAGCTCGGGCGGAATCACCGGGATCACGTCGAGGATCATCCACTCCGGCCGATTGTTGGACTTCCGGAAGGCCTCGACCACTTTGAGCCGCTTGGCGTACTTGAGCTTCTTCTGGAGAGACGTCTCGGTCTTCATCTCCTCGCGAAGCTGCTCGGAAAGCTCCTCGACCTCGATGCGGCGCAGGAGCTCCTTGATCGCCTCCGCGCCCATGTCGGCGTGGAACTTCCCTTTGAACTCCTGACGGAGCTCGCGGTAGCGCTCTTCGTTCAGGAGCTCTTTCTCTTTCAGCGGAGTCTCGCCCGGATCGATGACCACGTAGGACTCGAAATAGAGAACCCGCTCGAGGTCGCGCAGCGACATGTCGAGGAGGTGGCCGATGCGGCTCGGAAGTCCCTTGAAGAACCAGACGTGGGACACCGGGCAGGCGAGCTCGATGTGCGCGAGCCGCTCGCGCCGGACTTTCGACTGGGTGACTTCGACGCCGCACTTGTCGCAGATGACGCCCCGGTGCTTCATGCGCTTGTACTTGCCGCAGAGGCACTCCCAGTCCGTCACCGGCCCGAAGATCTTGGCGCAGAAGAGCCCATCACGCTCCGGCTTGAATGTCCGGTAGTTGATGGTCTCCGGCTTCGTCACCTCGCCATGCGACCAGGCGCGGATCTTTTCCGGCGAAGCCAGACTGATCTTGATGGCATCGAAGTCGACGACCAGGTTCCCTTTGTCTCGAAGCGTTGCGAAGGCTTTCAATTTGTTGCCTCCCTAAATTGTGTTCTTTGCGTCTTGGCTTTCATTGCGCCTTTGCGTTTAGTCTTTGGTCTTCAAAAGCTCGACGTCCAGACACAGGCTCTGGAGCTCACGGATGAGCACGTTGAACGACTCCGGGAGTCCCGGCGCGAAAGAGGTATCGCCTTTGACGATGGCCTCGTAGATCTTCGCTCTGCCGTACACGTCGTCGGACTTCGCGGTGAGGAGCTCCTGGAGGGTGTGCGCCGCCCCGTAGGCCTCGAGCGCCCAGACCTCCATCTCTCCGAACCGCTGTCCTCCGAACTGCGCCTTACCACCGAGCGGCTGCTGGGTGATCAGGCTGTAGGGTCCGATGCTGCGGGCGTGCATCTTGTCGTCGACGAGATGCGAGAGCTTCAGCATGTAGATGTAGCCGACGGTCACCGGCTGCTCGAAGGTCTCGCCGGTCATGCCGTCGCAGAGGTAGGTCTTTCCTCCCGAGAGCGAGTTCGGGCGGAGGGCTCCCGCCTCCTGCGCTTTCTCGTTGGACTTCTGCAGAAGCTCCCGGATCTGGGCTTCGGAAGCGCCGTCGAAGACGGGCGTCGCGAAGTGCAGTCCGAGCACCTTCCCCGCCCAACCCAGGTGAGTCTCCAGAATCTGTCCGACGTTCATGCGCGAAGGCACGCCCAGAGGATTGAGGATCACCTCGACGGCGGAACCGTCGGGGAGATAGGGCATGTCCTCCTCCGGAACGACCTTGGCGATGACGCCCTTGTTGCCGTGACGGCCGGCCATCTTGTCGCCCACCGAGAGCTTGCGCTTCATGGCGACGTAGACCTTCACCATCTTGATGACGCCCGGCGGGAGCTCGTCTCCCTTCTGGAGCCGGTTCATCCGCTCTTCGAAGAGCGCCTTCAAGACCTCGATCTGCCGCTCGGTCTTGTCCTCGATCTCCTGGATCTCGTCGAGCACCTCCGGTGGAACGTCGGTCTCGAGGAGGCCGAGGTACGCCGGCCGCAGCTCGCGCAGGATCTCCCGGGTGAGCTTGGTCTTTTTCTTGAGGATCTTCTCCCCGGTCCTCGGGTTCACGAGATCCTCTTCCAGAGTCGCGCCCGAGAGCCGCTCGATGACCCGCTTGTTCCGCTCTTCCTTGAGAATGCGGATCTCGTCGTTCAGGTTCTTCTCGAGCAT
This sequence comes from uncultured Acidobacteriota bacterium, assembly GCA_963820855.1. GTDB lineage: Bacteria > Acidobacteriota > Vicinamibacteria > Marinacidobacterales > SMYC01 > DAISKN01. The sequence continues at coordinate 1,004,339 of CAWGBY010000015.1, read as the reverse complement.
GGCCAGCTCTTCGGTCTCGATGGCCTTGGCCCGCTCGTCCTTTTCGACGCCCTTGCGCGAGAAGATCTTGACGTCGACCACGATGCCCTCGATGCCCGGAGGGCAGGTGAGGGACGCGTCGCGGACGTCGCCCGCCTTCTCGCCGAAGATCGCCCGCAGGAGCTTTTCTTCGGGAGTGAGCTGGGTCTCGCCTTTCGGCGTGACCTTTCCCACCAGGATGTCGCCCGGCTTCACGGAGGCGCCGATGCGGATGATCCCCGACTCGTCGAGGTTCGCGAGGAAGCCCTCGGAGACGTTCGGGATGTCCCGGGTGATCTCCTCCGGTCCGAGCTTCGTGTCGCGCGACTCGGTGTCGAACTCCTCGATGTGGATCGAGGTGTAGGCGTCCTCTTTGACCAGCTTCTCCGAGACCAGGATCGCGTCCTCGAAGTTGTAACCGCGCCAGGGCATGAACGCGACGAGCACGTTCCGTCCGAGGGCGAGCTCGCCTCTCTCCGTGCAGGGCCCGTCGCCGATGATCTGACCCTTCTCGATCCGATCCCCGACCCGCACGATCGGCTTCTGATTCATGCAGGTGTTCTGGTTCGAGCGCTTGAACTTCGTGAGGTTGTAGATGTCCGCGCCGATCTCCTTGCCCTTCTTTCCCGAGCTCTCCTCGATCCGCACGATGATCCGGCGGGAGTCGACCGAGTCCACGAAGCCCCCGCGGCGGCAGACCACTACCGCGCCCGGAATCCCGGGCCGTCGCGTACTCCATGCCCGTGCCCACGATGGGCGCTTCGGCGCGGAGCAGCGGAACGGCCTGGCGCTGCATGTTCGAGCCCATGAGGGCCCGGTTCGCGTCGTCGTTCTCGAGGAACGGAATGAGAGACGCGGCGACCGACACCAGCTGTTTCGGCGAGACGTCGATGTAGTCGACCTGCTCCCGGGGCACCAGAACGAAGTTCCCCGCCTGGCGGCAGTTCGTGCGGTCGGCGACCAGGTTTCCGTCCTCGTCGAGCTTGGCGTTCGCCTGCGCGATGATGTGCTGGTCCTCCTCCCACGCCGAGAGATAGAACGCATGAGGCTCAGCCTCGGGGAGTTTCCCTCCGTCGCGCTCGACTTTGTTGCGCTCCTTCTCGAAGGTCCGGCGCTCGACAATCTGCCCCACGCTGAAAGAGGCGTCGCCGGTCGCGGTGACCTGCATGTGATCGATGACCCGGCCCCGCTTCGACCCTCTTGTAAGGGCTCTCGATGAACCCGTACTCGTTGATGCGCGCGTAGCACGAGAGCGAGCTGATGAGACCGATGTTCGGTCCTTCTGGAGTCTCGATGGGGCAGATGCGGCCATAGTGCGTGGGGTGCACGTCACGCACCTCGAAGCCCGCCCGCTCGCGGGAGAGGCCGCCCGGTCCGAGCGCCGAGAGCCTCCGCTTGTGCGTGACTTCGGAGAGCGGATTGGTCTGGTCCATGAACTGCGAGAGCTGCGAAGAGCCGAAGAACTCGCGCACCGCGGCCATGACCGGCTTGGCGTTGATGAGGTCATGAGGCATGGCCGTCGCCATCTCCTGGTACACGCTCATCTTTTCCTTGATCGCCCGCTCCATGCGCACGAGACCGATGCGGAACTGGTTCTCCAGGAGCTCTCCCACCGAGCGCACGCGGCGGTTGCCGAGGTGGTCGATGTCGTCGACGCTTCCCACGTTCTTCGGGAGCTTGAGGAGATACTTGATGACCGCGAAGAAGTCCTTGCCTTCGAGAAGCCGCTCGTCGAGGCCGGCGTTGAGGCCGAGCTTGGTATTGAGCTTCAGCCGTCCTACCCGCGAGAAGTCGTACTTCTGGGGGTTGAAGAACATCCCGTGAAAGAGCGAGCGAGAGCTCTCGAGGGTCGGCGGATCGCCCGGCCGGAGCCGGCGATAGATCTCGATGAGCGCCTCCTCGGAGCTGCGGATAGCGTCCTTTTTCGCGGTCATCGACATGATCGGCCCGATCTCGTCGAGCTCGGGATAGAACACCTCGATCGAGGTGACGCCGTTCTCGATGAGCGTGGGGACGATCTCCGCCGGAAGCGGCTCGTTGCAGTCCACCAGCACCTCGCCGGTGGTCGCGTTCACGACGTCGGCGATAGCGAAAGCGCCCTCCAGATCGGCGGGGGCGAGCTCCACCTCGGTGACTTTCGCCTTTTCGATCTTCTCGAGGGCGAGCCGGGTGATGCGTTTTCCCGCGGCGACCAGGGGCTCCTTACCGCCGTCGGTGATGTCCTGATTGATACGCCGGCCAAGGAGCGCCTTGGTGACGGGAAGGAACAGCCGACCGTCGCGGATCTGCACGCTGTCGACGCTGTAGAAGTTGCGGAGGATGTCGACGTCCGCGCGGAGACCGAGCGCCCGGAGGAATACCGTCGCCAGAAACTTCCGCTTCCGGTCGATTCTCACGTAGAGAAGGTTCTTCTGGTCGAACTCGAACTCCACCCAGCTTCCGCGGTAGGGGATGATCTGGGCGAGATACGACCCCTTGTCCACCTCGTGGAAGAACACTCCGGGCGAGCGATGGAGCTGGGAGACGATGACCCGCTCCGTGCCGTTGATGATGAAAGTGCCGTTGTCGGTCATGAGCGGGATGTCGCCGAAGTAGACTTCCTGCTCCTTGATGTCGCGGATCGATCTCACGCCGGACTCGGGGTCCTTGTCGTAAACCGTGAGGCGGATGGTGACCTTCAGCGGAACGGAATAGGTCATACCCCGCTCCTGGCACTCCTCGACGTCGTACTTGAGCTTCAAGCCGACGGAGTCACCGCAGGTATCGCAGACCGTGCCGCGGTTCTCGTTCGCCTTCCCGCAGGAAGGGCAGGGGATCTCGCGATCGCCCATGGGATTGGTGCGAATGGTCGAGCCGCAGCCCACGCATTTGCGCCGCAGGTGCTGCAGGCCCTCGAGCTTTCCGCACTTGCACTCCCAGACCCCGATCGCGTACTCCACGAACTGCAGCTCGCAGTTCTCGCGGAAGTCGGTGATGGGGAAGATCGACTTGAAGACCGCCTGCAGGCCCATGTCTTCCCGCTCCGCCGAGAGCAGATTCATCTGAAGGAATCGCTCGTACGACTTCCGCTGGATCTCGATGAGGTTGGGGATGGGGATCATCGCCCGGATCCTCGAAAAGTCGACGCGATCACGATAAGGATTTATGGCGAGTTTCTGCATCTTCGCTTCCAGACTCCTAACGGCAAACCGAATGGAGACAGGCACACCTTCGCGCGGACCCGAGCGGGCCCGGTGAGAATGTGCCGCGGACTGTCGACAACTGTTACTTCAGCTCCACCTGGGCTCCCACCGCCTCGAACTTCTTCTTGATCTCGGCGGCCTCGTCCTTGGGAATCCCTTCCTTCACGGTCTTGGGAGCGCCCTCCACCAGGTCCTTGGCCTCTTTCAGACCGAGGCTGGTGACCTCGCGGACGACCTTGATGACGTTGATCTTCTTCTCGCCGGCGCTGGTGAGAACCACGTCGAACTCGGTTTTCTCTTCCGCCGGCGCGGCCGCGCCCGGCGCGGCGCCCGCGAGGCCTACCACGCCCATGGGCATGGCGGCGGCGGCCTTGACTCCGAGCTCGTCCTCGAGCTTCTTGACCATCTCGGCGACTTCGAGCACCGACATTTTCTTGATGTAATCGATGACTTCTTCCTGAGTGACTGCCATTGATTGCTCCTTTTACTTACTCAATGCTCGCCTCGCTCTTCGTTTGGCTCTTCCCGCCCGGGCCGCCCGGGAAGATGCGGCCGAACGATGAGAGATGGCGCAAGATCGATTTCTAAGATTCCCCTGCCTTCTTGTTCTCGTACGCTTTCAAAACCATGACCAGATCTCTCGCCGGCGCCTGGAGCACGCCGAGGAGCTGCTGAATCGGCGCCTGGAGAACGGAGAGAAGCTGGGAGAGCAGCGCTTCTTTCGAGGGAAGCGTCGCGAGCGCCTTGAACTGCTTCTCGTTGAGCAGCCTTCTCCGCGAGGACTCCCGCCTTGAACACGATGGCCGGAACGTCCTTGGCGAAATCGTTGAGCGTCTTCGCGAGCGCCACCGGGTCCTTCGCGGTAAAAGCGAGGCCGGTCATCCCCTTCAGATGCGGCTCGAGCGGCGCGAGCACGGTGCCCGCGAGCGCGCGCTTCGCGAGGGTGTTCTTGACGACCTGATACTGGGCGCCCGTTTCGCGAATCTTCCGCCGCAGCTCCGTCGCCTCGCCCACCTTGAGGCCTCGATAGTCGATGGCGAACGCCGCCGCGACCGATGAGAAGTCGGCGCTGAGGTCGTCTACCGCTTTTTGTCTTGAAGCCCGATCCACTGTTGACCTTCCTTGCTTTTCTCGTGGCGCTACTTGATTCCGAGGATCGCAGGGTCGATGCGCACTCCCGGACCCATGGTCGACGAAATCGCGAAGCTCTTCACGTATTTCCCTTTTGCCGACGCCGGCTTGGCCTTGAGGATGGTGTCGACCAGAGTCTTCAGATTTTCCAGAAGCCGCTCCTCGGAGAAGGACACTTTGCCCACCGGCGCGTGCACGATCGCGGTCTTGTCGACCCGAAACTCCACTTTGCCCGCCTTGATCTCCTTCACCGCTCGCGTGATCTCGAAAGTGACCGTGCCGGTCTTCGGGTTGGGCATGAGCCCGCGCGGGCCGAGGACCTTCCCGAGCTTTCCGACGCTCCGCATCATGTCGGGGGTCGCGACCACCGCGTCGAAGTCCATGAAGCCTTTCTGGATCTGATCGACCATTTCCTCGCCGCCCACCAGATCGGCGCCGGCTTCCTGGGCTTCTTTCATCTTCTCGCCGCTCGCGATGACCAGGACCTTGCGCGAAACGCCGAGTCCATGCGGGAGCACCACCGTGCCCCGCACCATCTGGTCGGCGTGCTTGGGGTTGACCCCGAGCCGCATCGCGATTTCGACGGTCTCGTCGAACTTGGCGAATGCCGCTTTCTTCACCCGCGAGACCGCGTCCTCGAGGCTCTGCGAGGGCTCCGTTCCCACGATCTCTTTGGCCTTCGTAAATTTCTTTCCTGCCATCGCTCTATCTTTCTACAGTGCTCGCTCGCCTCTTCGGCTTCGCGCGCTCCCCTCGCTCCTCGCGCGGGGAGGACGGGCCCTCCGGGCCCGTTGCACCGCTTCAGGTCTACATTAACCCTCGATTTCCAAACCCATGCTTCTCGCCGTTCCGGCGATGATTCGCTTCGCGGCTTCGAGACTCGCCGCGTTGAGATCGGCCATCTTGCTCTTCGCGATCTCCTCGACCTGCTTTTCCGTCACCTTCCCTACCTTGTTCCGGTTGGGCTCGCCCGAGCCCTTGGCGATTCCCGCGGCGCGCTTGAGGAGAATCGCCGCCGGCGGCGTCTTGGTGATGAAGGTGTAGGACTTGTCCTGGTAGACGGTGATCACCACCGGGATGATGAGCCCGTCCTGCTTCGCGGTCCGCGCGTTGAAGTTCTTGCAGAAATCCATGATGTTGACCTGGTGCTGCCCGAGCGCCGGTCCCACCGGCGGCGCCGGGGTCGCTTTCGCGGCCGGAATCTGAAGCTTGATCTGCGCTACGACTTTCTTCGCCATGACTCGTCCGAATCCTCAGGTTTTCTCGACTTGAAGGAAATCCAGCTCCACCGGCGTCGCCCGTCCGAATATGGTCACCATCACCTTCAAGGTGTTGCGATCGGTGTTGACTTCGTCGACCACGCCCGAAAAGTTGCTGAACGGGCCGTCGATGATGCGGACGGTCTCGCCCGCATCGAAGGTGTATTTCGGTTTCGGCTTCTCCGTCGCCGCCACCGTCACCTGGTGAATCACCTGCTCCACTTCCTCGTCCGTCAACGGGGCGGGCTTCTGGCCGGCGCCGACGAACCCGGTCACCTTGGGCGTGTTCTTGACCACGTGCCAGGTCTCGTCGTTCATCTCCATCTGGACCAGGACGTAGCCGGGGAAGAAGCGCTTCGGGCTGACGACCTTCTTCCCGCCCTTCATCTCCACCACGTCTTCCGTCGGAATGAGGACGTCCCCGATCTGACTCTGGAGCCCGAAGGCCTGGACCCGCTGCTTCAAGCTCTCCGCCACCTTCTTCTCGAAGCCCGAGTAGGTGTGGACGATGTACCAGTGCTTGTCGGTTACCGTTCCCATGTCGCTCGCCTCAGGCTCCCACCAGACGCGTCAACGCGGCGGCGAGATACGACATCGCCACGTCCAGGCCGTAGAGATAAAAGCCGAAAAAGAACACGGTGAGAATGACCACGATGGTCGTTCCGTAGACCTCGCGTCGCGGAGGCCAGGTGACTTTCTTGAACTCGCCGCGGACTTCCGCCAGGAAAGTCCGGAGTCTCTTGAAATAGTTGAAAATCTTCACTCGTTCACCTTCACCCGCCGACCGCGTCGTGTTTGGCAGGCCAGGAGGGACTCGAACCCCCAACCCCCGGTTTTGGAGACCGGTGCTCTGCCAATTGAGCTACTGGCCTCCTTTATTTGGATTCCTTGTGAAGCAGATGCTTCCTGCAGAACCGGCAGTACTTCTTGAGCTCGAGCCGGTCCGGAGTTTTCTTCTTGTTCCTGGTCGTGGAGTAGTTGCGCCTCTTGCACTCCGAGCAGGCGAGCGAAATGATGTCGCGCATAGCTTGGTTCCCGTCTTGCTATTAATAATGTCGTCGGCCGCTTGAGCTGCGACCTACTCCAGCACTTCGCTGATGGTTCCGGCGCCGACGGTGCGTCCACCCTCGCGGATGGCGAACCTCAGCCCCTTCTCCATCGCGATCGGTGTGATGAGCGTGATGGTCAGATTCGTGTTGTCCCCCGGCATCACCATCTCCACTCCGTCCGGAAGGTTCGCCGAGCCCGTCACGTCCGTCGTCCGGAAGTAGAACTGCGGACGGTATCCGTTGAAAAACGGCGTGTGACGGCCTCCCTCTTCCTTCGACAATACGTACACCTCTGCCTTGAACTTCGTGTGCGGCGTGATCGACCCCGGCTTCGCCAGAACCATCCCCCGCTCCACGTCCGTTCGCTCCGTTCCCCGAAGCAGCACTCCCACGTTGTCTCCCGCCTGACCTTCGTCCAGGAGCTTCTTGAACATCTCCACTCCGGTCACGATCTTCTTTCTCGTCTCCCGGAATCCAACGATCTCCACCTCTTCCGATACCTTCACGATTCCGCGCTCGATTCGACCCGTCACCACCGTCCCGCGGCCCGAGATCGAGAACACGTCCTCGATCGGCATCAGGAAGTCCTTGTCCACGTCCCGCTTCGGCAACGGAATGTACTCGTCCAATACCTTCATCAGGTCGTGGACCGACTTCTCCGCCTCCGGTGTGTCCTCGTTCAGCGCCTTCAGCGCCGAGCCTCGGATGATCGGCGTGTCATCCCCCGGAAACTCGTACATCGACAACAGCTCCCGAACCTCCAGCTCCACCAGGTCCAGCAGCTCCGGGTCGTCCACCATGTCCACTTTGTTCAGGAACACCACCACGTACGGGACTCCCACCTGCCGCGCCAGAAGAATGTGCTCCCGCGTCTGCGGCATCGGGCCGTCCGCCGCCGACACCACCAGGATCGCCCCGTCCATCTGCGCCGCTCCCGTGATCATGTTCTTCACGTAGTCCGCGTGACCCGGGCAGTCCACGTGCGCGTAGTGACGGTTCGACGTCGCGTATTCCACGTGCGCCGTCGCTATCGTGATCCCCCGCTCCCTCTCCTCCGGCGCGTTGTCGATCGAATCGAAGCTCCGAAAATTGATGGTCTTGTCCGTCTTCGCCAGTACCTTCGTGATCGCCGCCGTCAACGTCGTCTTCCCGTGGTCCACGTGGCCGATCGTCCCCACGTTCAGGTGCGGCTTCGTTCGATCAAATTTCTCTTTCGACATGAATTACTTCTCCAACTCAGATAATGGAGCCCACGACCGGGATTGAACCGGTGACCCCTTCCTTACCAAGGAAGTGCTCTACCACTGAGCCACGTGGGCGCTCAGGTTGGAGCGGGAGACGGGACTCGGACCCGCGACCCTCAGCTTGGAAGGCTGATGCTCTACCAACTGAGCTACTCCCGCTCATGACTGTTGAATAATAAGGTCCAGCTTGTTCCAACGTTTCCGAGGCGAACGCACGAATTGGTGGAGCGGGGAGGATTCGAACCTCCGAAGGCGCAAGGCCGGCAGGTTTACAGCCTGCTGCGTTTGACCGCTTCGCTACCACTCCGATTTCCCGACACGAAAACCCGTCACTGCCGGCCCCGACGACAGGTTCCCGGCGAGCTGACAGGTCGAAGTTTTGGTCGAAGCCGGGGGTAGCCACGTCTTATGATTCCGTCGTGGGGCTGGCGAAGGGATTTGAACCCCCGACCGGCTGATTACAAATCAGCTGCTCTACCAACTGAGCTACGCCAGCTTGCAAACGTGCGATTCTAGCAGACGCACTTTGGGCTGGCAAGCGCAAAATGAAGGCGGTCGTGGTTCACGCGCAAGCCCCGGGAAAGGGCGGAGTATATCTCGTCCTTATGGCCGGCGCAACGTCATCCTCTGACGCACCACCTCGTAGAGGACGATCCCCGCGGCGACGGACACGTTGAGGGATTCCACTTTGCCTCGCTGGGGAAGGCTCACGAGGGCGTCGCAGTGGGAGGCGACGCGGGGCCGCAGCCCCTTCCCTTCGGATCCGACCACGAGCGCGACCGGAGAGCTGAAGTCGAACGAGCACCACGGGTTCGGGGCATCGGGCGCGAGACCGACCACCCAGAGACCGCGCTCCTTCAAGAGAGTGAGCGCGTCCGCCAGGTTCGTGACGCGGGCCATCGGGACGTGAAAGAGAGCGCCCGCCGACGCGGAGGCCGCGACCTCCGAAGGCGGGGCCGTCCGCCTTTCCGGCACCACGATGCCGTGGACGCCGGCGCCGTCCGCCGCTCTCACGACGGCGCCCAGATTTCGCGGATCTTCCACCTGGTCGAGGGCGAGGAAGAACTCGGGCTTCGGCGCCTGGTCGAGGAGCTCGCCGAGATCCCTCCATTCGAAACCGGTGACCTCGGCCACGACCCCCTGGTGCTGACCGCTGAAGCGACCCAGCCGCTCGCGAGGCTCCCGGTACACCGGGATCCCATGGGTCCTGGCGAGGGAGACGATCTCCTGGGTCCGCGGGTCGAGCTTCCCTTCCGCGAGAACGATCTTCCGGATGCGGCGCGGGGAAGCTTCGAGGGCCGACCGGACGGCGTGGAATCCTAAGATGGTCTGCATGCGCAGGTCACGTGGTCACGGTGACCGCCGCCTGCACGGCGATACCCTCTCCACGCCCGGTGAATCCCATGCCGTCGGTCGTGGTCGCCTTCAGCCCCACGGATCCGGGCTCGATTCCAAGGAGCATCGAGAGGCGCTCGCGAATCGAGCCCAGGTAAGGGGCAAGCTTCGGAGCCTCCGCGATGACCACGATGTCGATGGATGACACGCGATACCCCCGCTCGCGGACGATGCCAACCGCCCGTTCCAGGAAGATCCGGCTCTCGGCGTCTTTCCATTGCGGATCGCCGGGGGAAAGAGAGCCCCGATGTCCGGGGCGGCGACGGAGCCGAGAAGGGCGTCGGTGAGCGCGTGCAGAAGCGCGTCGCCGTCGGAATGGCCGTCGAGTCCCCGCGGAGAGTCGATCCGCTCCCCTCCCAGAATGAGCGGTCTTCCCTCGACGAGCCGGTGCGCGTCGAAGCCGATGCCAACCCGTATCACTCAGTTATCCTGCGCCCGCAAGTAATACTCCACCCGCGCGAGATCCTCGAGCGTCGTGACCTTCAAGTTTTCCTCGCTCCCGAGGACGATGCGGATCGGCGCTCCGAGACGCTCCACGAGGGACGCCTCGTCCGTTCCCGTGAAGCCGTCCTCGACCGCTTTCGCGACCGCGCGCGAGAGGACGTCGTATCGGAAACACTGCGGGGTCTGAGCTCGGTACAGCCGCTCCCGCGGAACGGTGCGCACGACGTTGAGATCCGACGACGCCTCTTTGAGAGTCTCGACGACGGGGAGCGCGGCGATGGCTCCGCCGTCGATGGACGCCGCCTCGACCACGCTCGCGACGAGAGACGGAGGCACCGCCGGCCGCGCGGCGTCGTGCACGGCGACGAGCCCGTCGAAGGGCTCGATGCGCGAGAGGCCTTCGATCATCGACGCCTGTCGGCTCGCGCCGCCCGGCGTCCAGTCGACCCGCGACGGGTCGCGTACGTGCGGAGAAATCACGCCCTTCGCCTCGTCGTAGCCGTCGCGGGGAAGGACCACGACGACGCGGTCGATGGCCCCGGAGCGCTGAAGCCGCTCGAGAGCGTGCACCACGAGAGGCTTCCCCAGGATCGTCACCAGCTGCTTTCTCGTCTCCGAGCGGAAACGGCTTCCGGAGCCTCCCGCGACGAGGATCGCGCGCGCTTCTTCGTGCGAGCGGGTCGGACTCATGGAGCCGGAGAGAGGCCTCTTTCAACCATATCGCGCACTCGTTCCGAAAGGGTGGCGGCGTCGGACTCCGAGAGCCCGTTGACGGGAATCGGCTCCCCGATCGTGAGTCGCACCTTTCTCGGGTACACCGTAACTCTCCCCCGCTTCATCACCAAATGGCTGCCCGAGATGGTCAGCGGGACCACGGGCGTGGCCGCTTTCAAAGCGAGCCGAAAGCTCCCCTTGCGGAAGGCGCGCATCACCCCGTCGTAGCTCCGCGTTCCTTCCGGGAACACCGCGACGGAGGTCCCCGACCGGATCCGATCCGCGGCCTCGTCCAGGCTTTCCGTCGCCTTCGACGGACTCTCCCGCTCCACTCCCACGTGCCCGCTCAGGAACAGGTGCCAGCCGAGGAAGGGAATCCGGTTCAGGGACTTCTTGTAGAGGATGCGGAACGAAAGGGGCAGATACGCGAAGAGGATCGGAGTATCGAAAAGGCTCTGGTGGTTGGAAGCGAGGACGTAGGTTTGCCCGGAAGCAAGGTTCTCGCGGCCCTCGACGTCGACTTTCACGCCGCAGGTCTTGAGGATGAGCCATGCCCAGAGACTCGCGACGCGGTGCGAGGGGTCGCCGCTCCGGAAGAAGACGGCGAGCAGAAGCGAAACCGCGCCGCAGACGACGGTATAGACCGTGACCAGCGGGATGAACCAGAAGAGCGTGCGGAGCTTCGGCCAGTCGATCGCTTTCAACCTCGGCGCCCGGCGATATTCTCTCAGCGCGGAGACGGCGGCGGCGCCAGGGCCTTCGATGGTCTTGCCGAAGATCATCTTCCCGGCGGTGGTCTGGAGCACGCTGGTGACGGTGATGTCCACGTTCTTGCCGAGGAGCTTTCTCGCGTTGTCGACCACCACCATGGTGCCGTCGTCCAGATAGGCCACGCCCTGGTTGTACTCCTTGCCTTCCTTGAGAATGAAGACGCGCATGAACTCGCCCGGAAGCACCACGGGCTTCAACGCGTTCGCGAGCTCGTTGATGTTGAGCACCAGGACCCCGCGCACCTGGGCGACCTTGTTCAGGTTGAAGTCGTTGGTCACGATCTTCGCGTCCATCTCCTTCGCGAGCTCGATGATCTTGAGGTCGACCTCCTTCACCTCGGGAAAATCGAGCTCCGAGATCTCGACGTCGATTCCGCTCATCTTGCGGACCTTCTGGAGGATGTCGAGGCCCCGGCGGCCGCGGTTCCGCTTGAGTGAGTCGGCGGAGTCCGCCACCTGCTGGAGCTCCTTCAGCACGAACTGCGGGATGATGAGCGTGCCGTCCATGAAACCGGTCTCGCAGATGTCGGCGATTCGTCCGTCGATGATGACGCTCGTGTCCAGAATCTTCTTGTTCTTCTGCGTCGTGGTGCCCCGGAAGTACGCGACCACCGACAGAGGATCGAACCACTCCCCACGGGTGAAGCCGAGCATCAGACCCACGTAGGTGAAGAGGAGGAGCGCGAGCGACTGAACGAAGACCTGAGTTTGCGGCGCCATCGGGATCTTGGCGAGCGGAACGGAGACCAGGAGCGCGAACAGCACTCCGGCGAGCGCTCCCAGAAACCCTCCCGCGATCTCCTTCGCGGTGACCGAGCGAATTCGGGTTTCCAGGAAGATGGCCGCGACCGCGAGGGCGACGCCCAGGGCCGCGTTCGCCGCGATACCCCAGGGGAGAGGCTCCGAGGCGATGGCGACCGCGACCATCCCCGAAAGCAGCAACAGGCGAACGACTGCAATCCACATGGCTTCGATTCCTGTATTCCTAGAAAATGACTTCCAGCATTTGATCCACGTTCGATATTCCGACGACCTCGAGATCCGGAGGGGCCTCGAGCCCCTTGCCGGACGCGTTCGACGCCGGCACCAGCACGCGTTTGAAGCCCAGCCGCGAAATCTCCTTGATGCGAGGCGGAAGCTGGCTCGTGGGGCGGACTTCCCCCGCGAGACCCACCTCGCCGAGGAGCACGGTTCTGGAGTCGACCGGCTGACCTCGGAAGCTCGAGGCGACGGCGGCGACCACGCCCAGGTCCGCGACGGGCTCGCTCACCGTGAGACCTCCCGCGACGTTGACGTAGACGTCCTCGCCCGAGAGCGCGAGCCGCGCTCTCTTCTCCAGGACCGCGAGCAGCAGCGAAAGGCGGTTCTGGTCGAAACCGAGCGCGACCCGGCGCGGGTAGCCGAAGCTCGATGTCGCGACCAGCGCCTGGATCTCGAGAAGGAGCGGCCGGGTGCCTTCGAGCGAGCAGACCACGACCGAGCCCGGCGTGTTCTGCGCACGGTCGGAAAGAAACAATCCGGAAGGGTTCGCGACCGGCGCGAGGCCGAAGCCGGTCATCTCGAAGACGCCGAGCTCTCCCGCGGCGCCGTAGCGGTTCTTCACCGCGCGCACGATGCGGTGCGCATGATGGCGCTCTCCCTCGAAGTAGAGCACGGTGTCCACCATGTGCTCGAGCGCCTTCGGACCAGCGATGTTCCCTTCCTTGTTCACGTGCCCGATGAGGAACACCGGCGTCCCGGACGACTTCGCGTAGTAGAGAAGCTCGCCCGCGACCTCGCGCACTTGCGTGATGCTCCCCGGCGCCGAGGAAAAACGGGACGATTGCACGGTCTGGACCGAGTCGACCACCACGAGCGTCGGGTTGAGACGCCGGAGCTCCGGGAGGATGCGGTCGAGCTGGGTCTCGCTGTAGAGGAGAAGACCCTTGGGGTGAACGGAAAGGCGCTCTCCGCGGAGCTTGATCTGCCGCTCCGACTCCTCGCCGCTGACGTAGACCACCGTCGCGCCGTCCTTCGCGCGCTCCGCCGCCACCTGGAGGAGGAGCGTCGATTTGCCGATTCCCGGGTCTCCCCCGAGGAGCGAGATCGAACCCTGAACGATGCCTCCGCCGAGAACGCGATCGAACTCCTCGACGCCGCTCGACGTGCGGAGGGCTCCTTCGGTCGAGACTTCGTCGTACGGAAGCGCCTTTCCCTGGGCGGAGAGGCGAGGCGCGCTCTTTTCCGACTCGGCACTTTCGACGCTTTCTTCCGCGAAGCTGTTCCAGGAGTCGCAGTCCGGGCAGCGGCCGAGCCACTTGGTTGCGGTCATTCCGCACTGCTGGCAGACGAAAGCGGTCCTGAGCTTGCCCATGCTATCGGAGCAGATGAGGCCCCGGCCTCGCGCCGGTTCCAGACCTCGATACGGAACCGAGGCCCCGTCCTGTACGAATGAAAAAAGGTTTACTGCAAAAAGTATAACATCCGGACCGGCCGGAGGACACGGGGTTTCAGAGGCTCTCGTCGTGCCGCCACTCGAGGTTCTCGAACCGGGTGTACTCCTTGATGAAAGCCATTTTCACAGTGCCGATGGGCCCGTTGCGCTGCTTGCCGATGATGAGCTCGGCAATCCCGCGATTGTCCGGGGTCTCGTTGTAGACCTCTTCGCGGTAGATGAAGACCACGACGTCAGCGTCCTGCTCGAGCGCTCCCGATTCTCTGAAGATCCGAAAGCTGCGGCCGGTGTCCTTGCCCCGCGCGGGACTCCGGAGCGCGGGAGAGCTGCGAGATGGCGATGACGGGGATATTGAGCTCCTTCGCGAGTCCCTTGAGGGCGCGGCTGATGCTTCCGATCTCCTGGGTCCGATTCTCGAACCGTCCGCGGCCCTGCATGAGCTGAAGGTAGTCGACGATAAGAAGGTCGAGTCCGGCCTCGAGCTTGAGCCGGCGCGCCTTCGCCCGCATCTCCATCACGGTGATGCCGGGAGTGTCGTCGATGAAAATCTTCGCCTGGGAGAGATCGGAAACTCCCTGCACGAGCTTCGCCCAGTCGCGCTCGGAGAGAAACCCCGATCGAAGCTTGTGCATGTCGACGCGCGATTCGCCGCAGAGCATCCTCAGAACGAGCTGCTCTTTCGACATCTCGAGACTGAAAACCCCGACGCAACCGCCGCGCCTGAGTCCCACGTGCTGCGCGATGTTCATGCAGAAGCTGGTCTTGCCCATCGCCGGCCGGGCGGCGACGATGACGAGGTCGGAGCGTTGCAGGCCGGAAGTCAATTCATCGAAGAGCGTGAAGCCGGTCGCGACTCCGGTGACCAGCTCCTTTTTTTCCGCGAGCTCGTCGATCTGCTTGAACGTCTTCTTGACGATCTCCGAGACCGGCTCGAAGCCGCTTCGAATCGCTCCCTCGGCAATCTCGAAGATGGACTTCTCCGCGTCGTCGAGCACCACCTGGGTCTCTTCGACCTCGCCGAAGCAGGACTGGCTGATGCGGTTGGCCGCGGCGATGAGGTTGCGGAGTACCGCCTTGTCCTTCACGATCCGCGAGTAATACGGAACGTTGGTCGCCCGGGGAACACCCTCCAACAAGGAAGTCAGATAGGCCACGCCCCCGATGGGCTCGAGATCGCCGGCCCGGGAAAGCTCCTCCCGGAGCGTCACGAGGTCAATGGCATCGCCGCGGGCGGAGAGAGACGCCATGCGAAGGAAGATTCTCCGATGGCCGTCGCGATAGAAATCCCGCTCGGTGAGAATCTCCGCGGCGTGGTGGAACGCCTCGTTCTCGATGAGGATCGCACCGAGGACGGTGCGCTCGGCCTCCGTGCTGTGGGGAAGCGCACGCTCGAGAGCGCCGGTCTCCGCCGCCAAATCCACTCCTCCCGAGCCGCGGCCCTTTCCGGAAGCCGCCTACTCTTCCTCGACCGGCACGTCCGGCCCTTCGGCCGCTTCCTTCTCCACGATGACCGGGACGCTCACCGTGACCTCGGGATGGAGCTTGACCGAGACCGGGAACTCTCCCAGGGACTTGAGCGGCTCATGGAGGAGGATCTTCCGCTTTTCGAGCTTGAATCCCTTCCCTTCGAGCGCTTCCGCCAGGTCGGCGAGCGACACGGAGCCGTAAAGGTCCTGCCCCTCGGCCTTGACCTTGCGGCGGAAAGTGAGCTTCACCGCGGACAGCGCCCGCGCCACCACTTCCGCTTCGTCCTTCTCCTTCGCGAGCCTTGCCTCGTACACCTTCTTCTCTTTTTCGATCAGACGAAGATTGGAGTCGCTGACCTCCATGGCGAGCTGCTGAGGCAGCAAGTAATTTCGGGCGAAGCCGCGGGAAACGTTCACGATCTGGCCGCGTTTCCCCAGGCTGTCGACTTCCTCGCGCAGAATCAATCGCATGTCATCTCTCCGGTATTCCGGTCGAATCAGGCGTAAGGCAGGAGCGCCATGAAGCGCGCCCGCTTGATCGCCGTCTTGAGCAGGCGCTGCGACCGCGCGCTCGCCCGCGAAATCCGCCGCGGCAAAATCTTCCCGCGCTCGGGGATGAAGTTCTGGAGCAGCCGCGCGTCCTTCCAGTCGATGTGATCCTGCTTCTCCAGAAGCGGATTCACCTTCGCCCGGCGGTAGAAAAAGCGCCGCTTACCGCCGCCAGCGTCTCCTCCTTTGCCCCGGTCGGCATCTCCCGGCCGCCGCCGCCGCCCCGCCGGGAGCCGCCGCCCCCACCCGCTCTCTTGTGCATCATCGGTCCATCTCCTCGCCCGCCATCATTTCATCGTCGGAAATCCCGGGATAGTCGTCCCGCTCCTCGGGGGGTCGCGTCGGACGCACCCCGCGTCTCTCGCGACGGGCCTTGTCCTTCACCGACTCGCGCTCTCGCCGCCTATCGAGCTTCGCCTGCTGCTCGTCGATCCTCACCGTGAGGAACCGAAGAACGCCGTCGGTCACGCGAAGGCGCCGCTCCACCTCGGAAATCGTCTCGGCACCCGCCTTCAGAACGCTCAAGACGTAATTCCCTTCCCAATGACCCTTGATCCGATAGGCGAGCCGGCGCTTGCCCCACGCTTCCGTCGACTGGAGCTCGACTCCCTGCTTGGTCATCAGCTCCTCGATGCGTCCGACCAGCGCCTTCGACGAGTCGTCGTCGAGGCCGGGGTCGAGAATGTACATCAGCTCGTAGCTACGCAAAGCTTCCTCCTTACGGGTCTTTCTCAACAGGCTTGTCAGCCATGTCAGGCTTGTCAGGCTGGTCTGCCTGGCCGACGCGATCCGAGCCGCGGCGAGACTCGCTCGGCGCCGCATTGTTCAGGGACATCGCCTTCCCCATGCCCTCCGCCAGGATGGTCCGCGTGGCGGAAACCACTCTCGAAAGCACTTTGTCGACGAGCGGCAGTTCCTCCGCGGTGAAGGGAGCCAGCACGAAGTCGGAAAGCTCTCCCACCGCTTCTTCGCCTGCCTCGACGGTCTGAGGCCGGATGCCGATTCGCACCCGGGGAACATCCGTTCCGCCGAGAGATGCCAGGATCGAGGCGAGTCCGCGATGTCCCCCGTCGGTTCCCCGCTCCCGCAGTCGCAGCCTCCCGAGAGGCAGCGCCATGTCGTCGAAGTAGACCAGGACGTTCGTTCTCTCGATCGAACGGGCCCGCACCCAGTCGCTCACCGGTTCGCCGCTCAGGTTCATGTAGGAAAGCGGCTTCATCAGGGTCACCGGCCGCCCTTCGATCTCCGCCTCGGCAATCGAAGCCGGGGACTCTCCGCTGTTCCAGCGTCCTCCCACCGAAGCGAGTATCCTGTCGACGGCGTCGAAGCCCACGTTGTGACGGGTCCCTTCGTACCGGCGCCCCGGATTCCCCAGACCGACGAGAAGTCTCTCCAAGCGGCTTTAGTCCTTGTCCCTGTCCTTGCCCTTGCCTTCTTTGGTGGGCTTGTCCTTGCCTTCCTTGGTCTCGGCCTTGGCAGCCCCCTCGGCTCCGGCCGCTCCAGGCGCAGCAGCGGCGCCTTCGACGGTGGCGGCCTCGGCGGGCTTCTCCTCTTCCTCGGCCTTCGGCGCGACGCAGTGAGCGATCACCACGTTTGCGTCCGAGACCAGCTTCACATTCTCCGGAAGCTTCAACTCGGAGGCGCGCAGGTACTGCCCGAGCTCGAGATGGGACACGTCCGCGACGATCGTTTCGGGAATGTCTTTCGGGAGACAGGAAATCTCGACCGCGCGGGTGATGAAGTCCATCATTCCGCCGCTCAGCTTCACCCCGACAGCAGTGCCGGTAAGCTCGATGACGACGTCGAGCGTGAGCTCCTTGTCCATCGCGACCCGCACCAGATCGGCGTGCAGCAATTTGTGCTCCACCGGCTCGAGCTGGTACTCGCGGATCATCACGTTCTCTTTGACCTTCGCCCCTTTGATTCCGAGCTCGAAGATCGTGTTGACACCGCCGTGGGAGCGAATGATGGCGATGATTTCCTTGGGATCGAGCGCGAGGACGTGGGTTTGCCCCTTTCCTCCGTAGAGCACTCCGGGAACCCGTCCCGCCGCACGAAGCCGCCGATTGGCGCCCTTGCCGACGTCGGATCTGGGCTCCGCTTCCATGAAGATAGCCGCCATGAGCTGGTCGTTCCTTTCTCGAAACCGTCCTTACAAAAAGAGCCGACTATTATACACCGCGCGGCAAGCGTTTGCCGGAGATCGCAATCAATGAGGAACGGAACCCGTTCCCGGGGGGCCGGTCCTCCCCGCTAGACGAAGAGCTTACTGACCGAGGTCTCGTCGTGGACGCTCAGGATTGCGTCTCCGAGAAGAGAGGCCACCGACAGCACTTCGATCTTGTCGCACCGGCGCGCCTCGTCTCGAAGCGGGATGGTATTCGAGACGATGAGCTTCTCGATGGGCGACGCCATGAGCCTCTCGATCGCGGGTCCCGACAGGACGGGATGGGTGCAGCAGGCGAGAACTCTCTTCGCGCCCGCGTCGACCAGGGCGTCCACCGCCTTCACCAGCGTGCCGGCGGAGTCCACGATGTCGTCCACCAGGAGAGCGGATTTCCCCTCGACGTCTCCGATGACGTGAATGGTCTCGACTTCGTTGTTGCCGCCGCGCCTTTTGTCCATCACCGCAAGGGAGACGTTCAAACGCTTCGCGTAAGCCCGCGCCCGCTCGACGCCTCCCGCGTCGGGAGAAACGATGACGAGGCGAGGGAGTTGGAGCGACGTGACGTACTCGAGCATCACCGGCGCCGCGAAGATGTGATCCACGGGAATGTTGAAAAAACCCTGGATCTGCCCGACGTGGAGGTCCAGGGTGATGGCGCGGCTCGTCCCCGCGGTCGAGAGCAGGTCCGCCACGAGCTTCGCGGAGATCGGCACCCGCGGACGATCTTTCCGGTCCTGCCGGGCGTAGCCATAATAAGGAAGCACGGCCGTGATGCGGTTCGCCGAGGCCCGCTTGAAAGCGTCGATCATCACCAGGAGCTCGACCAGGTTCTCGTTCACCGGCGGCGCCGTCGGTTGGACCACGAACACGTCCGCGCCCCGGACGTTCTCCGTGATCTGAAAGGAAACCTCGCTGTCGGCGAAGCGCCCCAGGTTGGCCTGACCTAGAGGCACTCCGAGGCTCCGGGCGATGTCTTCCGTGAGCTCGCGGTTGCAGCTGCCTCCGAACAGTTTCAGCGGTCTATCCATGTGCCGTCGTCTCTACCTTAGGTTGAACGCGCGAAATCGAACTGGCTGGGGCGGAAGGATTCGAACCTTCGAATACCGGGTTCAAAGCCCGGCGCCTTAGCCGCTTGGCCACGCCCCAAACGTCCTCGGACGCACTCATATTACCATTTAGGCCATTTAGGCCCAGAACGTCATCAGGGCGCTCGAGGCTAGACTTCGCTCACGCCGCCGGGGGGCGCTGCTGCGGCCTTGAGGCGGTGAGGCTCCGGAGCGAGCGCGTTCTCGCTCAGGACCCGCGGCTCGAGCCGCGACGCCTGGGTGACGTCGCTCCGGTACCGCGCGAGGATCTGCTCTTCCATCATCCGCCGGGTATCGCTGTTCAGCGGATGGGCGATATCCCGAAACGTGCCGTCTTTGCGCTTCTTGCTCGGCATCGAGACGAAGAGTCCCTTCGGGCCGTGAATGATCTTGATGTCGCTGATGACGAAGCAGTCGTCGAGGATGATGGAGACGAACGCCTTCAGTTTTTCGTCGTCGACGGGGAATATCCGAACCTCGGTGATTTCCATGGGAGCTCTCCTTCGCGGGTGGCACGGATAGCGCTGCTGGCACGGTTGGAAGGGGCGGCGAAAAACTTCAGGGCTCGCTCGCCTCCTCGCTTCGAACGTTTCCGAAAGATGCCAACTGCTTCAGCCTCTCCGCTCGATAGGCTCGACCACCGACGGTCTTCGTGGCCACGGCCTCGATTCCGCGAAGGCCCAGGGAACGCGCCGCGTCCCCGGCCGAGGCTTCATCATGAAAGATTCCGAATACGGAAGAACCGCTTCCCGACATCATCGAGCTCGACGCACCCAGATCCAGAAGGAGACGCTTGTACTCTTGAATGGAAGAGAACCGCTCGCCCGCCGCACTTTCCAGATCGTTCACCAGCTCTCTCAGTCCAAGTCGAACCTCGGGAAGGTTCCACGAGAAGTGCTGGAGTGTAAGATTGGCTTCGCTGTTTGTCAACCGCAAATTGCCATATGCGTCAGCGGTCGAAATGGAAAAGTCCGGCAGTATCAACACGATGGGCAGGTCGTCCGGACCCGCGAGCGGGTAGACCTCGTCGCCCCGGGAGACGGCGAGGGCCGTTCCTCCGTAGAGGAAGAACGGAACGTCCATCCCGATCGATGCCGCGAGCCGATGAAGGTCCTTTGAGGAGGCGCGCGTCTTCCAGAGCCGGTCGAGCGCGACGAGCGCCGCCGCGGCATCCGAGCTTCCTCCCCCGAGGCCCATGCCCGGAGGCACCCGCTTTTCGAGATGGATAAACGCTCCGCCACGATACCCGGAGGACTCTGCCAGACGGTTCGCCGCGCGAACGACGAGATTCTCCGGCCCGGTTCCGATCGAGGGAAGGTTCGTGGTCAGACGAATGCCGGAATCGGCGTCTTCGAAGACGAGCTCGTCGTGGAAATCGATCGTTTGGAGGATAGTGCGGAGCTCGTGATATCCATCGGGGCGCCTTCCGAGGACGCGGAGCCCGAGGTTTACCTTGGCGCAGGCGCGAAGCGCGATCACGAAGGCTCCCGGGCGATGACGAAGACCGACTCCGAGCCCACCTCCGCCGGACGAAGACGCACAGCGTCCGCCGGGATCTCGAGAAGAAAGGTGTCGGGGTCGAGTGCGACTCCGACGTCCACGTCCTCGGTCTCGAGGCGCGCGCGCACCGCGTCGTTCTCGATGACGACCTCGTCGGGAAACGTTCGGCCGCGGCTCATCCACGAGCTCGGATAGGAGACTCGATAGCCCTCTCCCTGCGCTGCCACCACCTGGCCGTCGTCGGCGAGCTCGAGGGTCCGCGGAAAGGGAGCGGGGAGCTCGAGAAAACGGCGGGCGCCCCGCCGGTAGCCGACCGGTTTCGAGGAGCTTTCGAGCGAGACCCCGGTTCCGGAGAGCGCCGACATCATGTCGACGGATCGAAGCCTGAGCCCGAGGAGTCTCCCGACGACATCGGCGACGTCCGGCTCACGCAGGTATTGCCGCCGTCCCGGAAAGTACGCGGTGATCTCCTCTCGGCTCGCGATAGCGCTCCACCTCGTTCCGCCGAAAGCGGTGAGAAGCTCCACGCGCAATCGTTCGGGACGCTCGAAGAAGACCGCGAGCCGCGCGTCGAACCCTCCGTCCGGGCCCCGGCCGCGGACGCGCAAGAGCCCCTGGTAGCGGCGGATGGATTCCGCCTGGCGCCCGAGATCGGCCAGGAGAGAAGAGACCTCGGCCTCGTCCATCGGGGACGGTGGCGGAAGCGGTTCGGGCGCGCGCGGGGTGCGGGCGCATCCCGCGAGAAGGACGGCGACGAGGAAGACGAGCTCCGACCGCGTCGCGCGGGCGCTCATCGCGGCGCGGTGGCTTCCTCGATCTTTCGCTCCACGGCGTCCTTCTCGAGCTCGTCGTCTTCCTGAGAAAGCGCCTTCCTCCAGTAAGCGACCGCTTGCTCGCGATCTCCTTTCTGGAAGTAGAGGTCTCCGAGGTGATCGTAGACGACGCCCGTGAGCCGGAGGGCTTTGAGGGCTTTCAGAAGGCTGTCCTCGGCGAGATCGAGCCGGCCCATCTTGAAGTAGACCCAGCCGAGACTGTCGAGATACGCCCCGTTGTGGGGATCCTGCTCGAGGGCGCGCTTCACGTAGTCGAGCGATTGATCGAGCTCCACTCCCCAATCAGCGAGCATGTAGCCGAGGTAGTTCAGGGCCGCCGCGCTGTCGGGCTCGAGCTCGAGGACTTTTTGAAACTGCGCCTTGGCCTCGTCGAACTTCTTCTGCCGCTCGAGAACCGCTCCGAGCTGGAACAGGATGCCCACGTTTTCCGGCGACGCCTGAAGCTTCTCGCGCAGGAATCGCTCGGCGTCGGCGAACGATTTCTGTTTCTGGTACAGATCGACCACGCCTTGGATCCGCATCTCATCAGAGGGATCCTCCGCCGAAAGAGCCAGGGCCTTTTGAAGCGCCTCCTCGGACTTCCCGTTCGCGTCCAGGATGCGGGTCTCGAGAAGCCGGAGCCTCGCGCTATCCGGGTGCCGCTCGAGCGCCCCCCGGACAAATTCCTGCGCGTCTTTGGGACGATCGACCGCGAGGAGAGCCTGGAGATAAAAGACTTCGTACCGTTCCTCTCCCTTGGCGAGACCGTTCGCCTTCTCGAACGCCTGGAGGGACTCATCGTCCCTCTCGAGCTCCCCGTAGGCGAACCCGAGATGGGCCCAATACTCGGCGCGCCTCTTGTCCGCGTCCTCCCCTTCGCCCGGGAGATCGAGGAGCTTCTTCCATTCGACGATGGCTTTGTCGAGCTCGCGCTTTTCCTCGTAAATTCCCGCGAGGGTGTAGCGGGCGAGAACGTGTCCGGGCTCCGCGTCGAGCACTTTGTCGAGGAGCTTCTCCGCCTCGTCGAACTTCTTCCGTTCGCGATGCACCATCGCGAGCCCCACCATGGCGATCACGTTCGCCGGGTCGCCTTCGAGCGCTTTCTCGAACTCGGCGGCGGATTCGTCCAGCCGGCCCGCGTTCGCGAGCGCATCGGCATATCGGATCCGGGCCTCGACATCCGTGGGATCCCCTTCGACGCTGCCCTCGTAGAGTGAAGCCAGCTCGTCGAAGCGCCCCTCACCTTGAAGGAGCGACGCGAGCCTTTCGCGCGCCTCGGGCTGCGCCGGCTCGAGAGCGAGCGATTGCTTCAGGAGCTGGATCGCCCGGGCGCTGTCCCCGTCGTTCTGGCGGATCTGGGCGAGGAGGGTCATGTCGTAGTACGCGTTCGGCTCGCGATTCACGACCTCCTCGAGGTGCACCGCGGCCTCCGTGGGCTGGCGGTTCGCGAGGAGCAGTCTTCCGAGGGAGCTTCGCGTCTGCACATCGCCCGGATCGAGCCGGACGGTCTCGCGGTAGGCCTGTATCGCGACCGGCGCGAGCTCGGGACTTCCGCCGTTTCGGAGGAGCGCGAAGTAGGCATCGCCCAGGGTCCGGTGAGCCGCGGCTACCTCGGGCCCGAGCTCTACCGCTCTCTTGGCGCTTTCGAGCGCCTTGTCCACCTGCCGCATCTTCTGATAGAGCTCCGCGAGCGCGACATGGGGATAGGGGGCGGTAGGGTCGAGACGAATCGCGTCTCGGTAGTGGGTGACGGCCGTCTCGGCTTGCATCTGCATCTCCGCCATGCGGCCGAGGCAGAAGTAGTAATAGGCCTCGCCGGGCTGCGGTGTGTCCTGAGCGGCGGCGCTTCCGGCAAGGACCACGCAGGCGACGGACCAGAGCGGAAATTCTCTCATGAAGCCTCTCAGGCCCCGATTATACCTCCCTGTTCGGCCTCGGCCCGCAAACGTTGATATATTTACTCGCACATGACCGCCGAGGCTCGGAGTTTTCTCCTTCCACGCGTCCGGTCGGGATTTCTGAACGGGGAATCCTCCTTCGTCTATGGGATCGCCGTCTGGCTCGCGCTGGTCCAGGTCTCGATTGCGGCTTCCCAGATCGTGCTCGCGGGGCTGGTCCTACTCTGGCTCTACCTCGTGTCCCGCGATGCGGTCTCGCCCCAATCGCTTCCATACGACGTACCGTTCGCGCTCTACGCGCTCCTGACCCTCGCATCCGCGTGGTTCTCCTTCGATCCACGGGCGAGCTTCCCCGCGACCAAGGAGCTCCTTCTTCTCATCGTGCCCTATCTCCTCATCAGCACCGTGCGCAAACGGGAGACCCTCGAGAGTCTCGTGATGGTGCTGGTCGGAGTCGCCGACGTCGGCGCGCTCGTCGGATGGTGGCAATGGCGATTCGGAGATCTCTCGGACATCAACCACCGCATCCACGGCTTCGTCGGACACTACATGACGTACGCGGGTCTCCTGATGGGGACCGGTCTTTTCGCGCTCGCGGGCCTGCTGTTCTCTCCGCCCCGATCGCGGCATCGATGGTTCTACCTCCTGAGCTTTCTCCTGATCGGCTCCGCGCTCGTTCTCTCACTGACGCGGAGCGCGTGGATCGGCACGCTCGTCGCAGGTCTCCTGCTGCTCTTTTTGAAGGACTTCCGGCTGTTGCTGGTCGTCCCACTGCTGGCGATCGTCGCCGCGGTCGTCCTGTCTGGCGACATCGAACGGCGGGTGCAGTCCTTCGTGCGCCCGGACACATCGGGCTGGGACCGGGTGTACATGCTCGAGGCCGGCTCGCGCATCGTTCAGAATCACCCGTTTCTCGGAGTGGGGCCGGAGATGGTGTCGGAGGCGTACCCGATCTACGTCGACGCGGACGCGCCGCGCCACGACAATCCGCATCTGCACAACAATTTCATGCAGGTGGCCGCCGAGAGAGGAATCCCGGCGCTTCTCGCATTCCTGTGGTTCGTCGGGGCGAGTCTCGTGGTCGCGATCCGCGAGCTTCGGCGTGCCCGGACGGCGGAGAGGCTCCTCGCCGCCTCGTCTCTCGCGGTTCTTCTCGCCGGTGTCGTCGCCGGTTTCTTCGAATACAACTTCGGCGACTCGGAGTTTCAGATGCTCTTTCTCTTCGCCATGAGCATTCCGCCCATCCTGAAGCGAGAGCGGTCGGAGTAACGGTGTTGGAAGCCTCGGAGATCGCGGAGTTTCTCGAACGCAGCCGCGGCGCGGTCGTGGGCGTCGTCGGCGACGTGATGCTCGACCGCTTCGTCTGGGGCAGGGTCACCCGGATCTCGCCGGAAGCTCCGGTTCCCGTCGTCGAGATCGAGCGTGAAGAGAATCACCTCGGCGGCGCGGCGAACGTCGCGCGGAACCTCGCGAGTCTCGGGGGAGCGCCGCTCCTCCTCGGGATCGTGGGCGAGGACGAGGCGGGCATGACGCTCCGCCGCGCTTTCGGCGAGCGCGGCCTCTCGTCCGAAGGCATTCTTTCGGACTCGACCCGCCGCACCACCGTCAAAACGCGAATCATCGCCCAGGGCCAGCAAGTGGTGCGGGCGGACTGGGAATCAACGGAGGACATCGCGGGTGACGTCGAGTCGAGAAGCCTTTCGCTCCTCGAAGGGATCATGGCGCGATCGCAAGCGCTGGTATTCTCGGACTACTCCAAAGGAGCGCTCACGCCGAAGGTGATCGAGCGCGCGATTGCCGTCGCGAAGGACCGGGGCATCCCGATCCTCGTTGACCCCAAGCTCCGCCGCTACCGCCTCTTCCGCGGAGTCACTCTCGTTACGCCCAACTTGAACGAGACCGAGCGATTCACGGGCATCTCGATTCGGTCCGAGGACGATATGGAGCAAGCGGCGGGAAAACTTCTCGACGAGCTCGACTGCGACGCCGTCCTCGTGACCCGCGGCGAGGAAGGCATGTCGCTCTTCGAGCGAGGCAAAAGGCCCCTCCACATCGAGACCTCCGCCCAGGAGGTGTTCGACGTGAGCGGCGCCGGCGACACGGTCATCGCGACCGCGGCGCTGGCGCTCGCCACCGGCGCGAGCCTTCCTCGAGCGGCGATGCTCTCGAACCGCGCCGCGGGAATCGTCGTGGGGAAACTCGGAACGGCGACGGTCACTCCCGAGGAGCTGCGGCGAGGAAAGTCGAGCGGCGTGTCGGCACGCGGAACCGCGTAACGGTCACTTTACGACCGGCGTTCCGCTCTGCCGACTACTTTGAGTCCCCAAGGTGAAAGCGGTGCATTGCACGATGGACGACCGGCGCCAGGACCACGCCCGCACCCACAACGAAGACCATGCCGGCGAAAAGGGCATAACTCCCCGCAAACAGCTTGCCGGCGTTCGTGTGGAG
Organism: uncultured Acidobacteriota bacterium; assembly: GCA_963820855.1. Taxonomy (GTDB): domain Bacteria; phylum Acidobacteriota; class Vicinamibacteria; order Marinacidobacterales; family SMYC01; genus DAISKN01. The sequence goes on along the minus strand of CAWGBY010000015.1, from coordinate 978,771 downwards.
TTTCGTCACTTGTCCCATGCCTCCGAGGATCATGGCTGCGTTGAGGTATGCGTCCACCCAAGTCAATCCTTCGAGCCAGTGATAGCCCGCCATGCCGACCGAAAGCGCGGCCAAGCCGAGCGACGGCGGCTCCCAGCACGTGCCGCGCGATTCGGCCGACAAAGACTCGCCGCGGGATGAGGGACTGGCGGTGATGCTCATACATGAACTCACCTCGGATGGCCGGCCTGGACCGCCGGCTTGGCAATGCGATACGTTCGATGCTACTCGAAAGTGAGACCGTTCGTCGCAACCTCCACTGGCCCGCTCTTAGGTTACGAGCGGTCGGACTTAGGGACCAGGATCGCTAGCCCTCAAGCGGATAGCCAGCATCCTTCAGATGCGATCGAACCTTTGCGATGTGCCACATGGGGACAGGCATGTACGCGGTCTTCGGACTCGTCCGCAAGGCGAACCGGATTCCTCGCCAGACGGAGACCGCGATCCGACGGAACTCCTCCTTCCTGTAGATCGTCGCGATCATTCCCGCTCCGACTGAGGGCCAGCCCACGCTCCCCGTAAGCTCAACGGGTACCTCAGAGGCCTTGCATTCAACGACCCCACGGATGGAATCCATGGCGCGCGGCGAGAGCTTCGCTGCTTCCTGATCCGCCTTCTTGTCTTGGCTGCTTTGAGCGAGGCCACCGAGAACCGCGAACTGCATGTTCATGGCCCGCTCCGAGGTCATGGGGCGCTTTAGCGTGACGATAGCGATATCGGTGACAACCACCTGATCACCAGGACTGCCGGCCACGGTCAATCGCATGACTCCCTCCTTTGCTCGACGCTCTCGTCTGCCCAACCATCGGCGTCGATCGCTTGGTCAGAAACTCGGGCCGCTATTCCTTCTTCCAATCCCCTCGCAAGAACTCCTGCGTCGTTGTGACGAAGAATTTCAGCATTTCGCCGAAAATGGGGACGTGCGTCCCGTTCGGGATGATCCAAAGAAAGGAGTCCGGAATCGCATCATAGATTTCGGTCGGAATCGCGACGGGAAAGAATGCGTCTCGATCACCGTGAACGATCAATGTCCGAGCGGTGATCGTAGACAAAAAGGGTTTCGTAAAGTTCATGTCATCGTAACTGTCTTTGAATCCATGGAACTGCGAATACAGCAATCGAATTTGTTCGTCACCTTGGTGATGAAGTTGGCGCATCCGCGCCCACGCCTCCTGGTCTCGATTCTCGAGCGTCGATTCCCGCATGATCTGCCGAGCTTGTTCCGGGAAGTAGCTCGTCGCGCCGATCAAAACCATCGCCTCGACCCGTTCAGGTTGCATCGTGGCCATATGGAGAAGGGTCATTCCTCCAGTACTGATTCCCATGGCCTTGAATTTGTCTACCCCCAATTCGTCGAGTAGCGCGTACACGTCCAGCGCAGACTGGTGATGCGTAAATGCCTTCGAAGGATTCGTCGAACGCCCATGACCACGCAGGTCTGGAACGATGACGCGGTACTCCTCTTTGACGTCCGGCAATACCGGCGCCCAAACGGCGCTTGAGCCCGTGAAGCCATGGAGCAGAACCAGCGGCTCCCCTGCGCCATGGATCTCGTAGAACATTTCGAAGTCGTTGACGCGAGTCGTCTCTCCGAGAGCCGCAGCAGTCGTCTGTGCATAGAGAGCGACACCATGCATCGGAACGCTGAAAGCCAGCGCAAGTAGAATTCGGGGCACTGTCATGTGGGGTTCCCTCCTCGAGGCTCCATGCGAGAGCCGGGCCTCGTCCGCTTCAAACCACCCTTTGTTCGACGGCATTCGCTGGCCGTTCTTCTCGTCACTGTTAACTATGAACTGGGCGGCACCAGAGTGATCCGTGCGGCGCCCATCGCAAGGCTGATTACAGCGACGTAGATGACGAATATCACAAGCCACGTCCGTCCGGACGTGCGAGGGCTCTCCAGAAGGGCAGCAGCCGAGCGGAGCGGGGCGACAAGCACCCTCCACAACAGAATCGCCGTGGCAACGCCGAGACCGCACCAAACCCAGCGACTAACGCCTGATTCCAGGACAACCGTCTCCATGTCGGAGCTCAACCAGAGGGTGTTCACGACCAGATAGGAAGACGCCTCGGCGTAGTTCGCGAGGGCCCAGAGCACCGTGCCCACAAAGACCCAGGCTCCGGGAGAACCTTTCGGAGGATCGGAATGCCACCACCGACCGACGAGAGGAGCGAGGCCGAGGAGCAGGAAATTGACACCGATGCCTGCAAAGGCGGTAAAGCCCCGGGCGGCGCCGTTCCTTGCGAGAAGGCAGTCATCGTCGATGGGGCCGCTCCAACTGTCCCACAGATACCACGACATGTCCGTTTGCCACCAGCTCGACTTACAGCCGTAGAGGTACGCGAGAGCGGAGTGCCCGAGCTCGTGAGGCCAGATGGTGAGGTAGAGAGCTCCGATTGCGAGAACCACTGGCGCGAGAGACCTCAAGGGAACTCCGTTTCAGTCGCTCCCCTCAGCTGGTCACGGGTCATTCCACTCACGCTCGTCACTTGTCCGTCGAACACTGCGGATGCGCTTCAGCCGCCAGGTCATTGCCAGTCGGTTGGTGACCAAGAGGGCCACGTCCGCTCCGTCGGCGAGTAATGCCTACGCTCACCACGTGGGCTTGAAAGGCAATGGAGCTATCAGCTTCTGCCACAAGTCCAGGAAGCGCTTGGCCTCGATGCTACCTTTCAAATCCTTCGGGCTATAGAGCGAGACCTTCCGGCTCTGGTCACCCAGTTCGATCTCCATCCTGAAATCAGGCATGTGGAGGGGAACAGGACTTGATGGAAGGATCTCCTTCGGCAGAGAGAAAAACCCAGCGGTATGGACAGCGTCACGAAGGTTCTTCATGTTCTCTTCGGTCAGCGAGAAATTGCCGATAAGACTCCCCTGCGGATCAATACTGAAGAACACCTCGACCCACAAACGTCCGTCTGGAGCGAGAGTCAAATACCAATTTTGACCATAAGGCCCCGCCGTGCTGAGAGACGCCTGAACAAAGAGGCGCGAAGAAGTGGCCGGACCTTCGCTTTGCGGTTCCACAGTGCTACCGCCACACAGCAAGAAGGCTACGATCAAAAGCGACGAACTCACCCGCGAACGCCGCATGCGTGCCTCACGTTCGCATAAACACGGCGTTCCGTGGCGTGGCCAGCCTTGAGTGAACCGCTGATCTCAACGAAGGCGTGGGCGGTCATCGGGACTCCCGGCTGACGAAGAGTGGCCATGTCCACTCCAAGTTCGACTGCGCGGCGCTCATTTCTCAATCCCGCTCACGCCTCCACTTCCAGCAACCGAGCGGCAGGATCCTGGTGTCCTCCTCTCCGGCATCGCATCACCTGGAAAGTGAGCGACGCAGGAGCGGGCCCAGAAGTCCGAGGCTCACGAGTTGCAAGCCCAAGAGCACTACACCGTTTGGGAATCGACGCGTGATCGCATGCCGGATGTCCCGGTAAACTACCTGGGACTGCTCAGGATTAGCTTCGATTCGTCGAATCGCGTTGTCGACTTCGAAAACGAAGTCCTTGCCAAGGCCTTCCCGCTGCCTCTCGTACCGCTTGGCAGCTCGTCGAATGTCCGCCTTCGCGCCGCTTCGAACAACGAGCCTCATAGCTCACAGGTTCCGGAGATTGTCTTCCTTCGCCTTCGACCACGGTTCGGTACTCATCAGCTGTCTTCAGTTTAACTCTGTCGCCTCGGCGAGGATACTGAACCGGGCTGACGACTGCGTTCACTTGCGGGGCCGGCCGCGAGGAACTGAAGTCTTGAAAAACCGTCATGCCGGCCCGGTCAAGTGCAACGCTTTGGGCGTCATTTCTCAAAGCGCTTCATATCTATGAGTTCAAAGGCACTCATCTTGTTGAAGGTTGGGGCATACGTCTCCCAAAGGTCTTTCGCGGTTCCAGCGATTGAGATTACGGCTATGTCAAGATCTTTGGTGCCCCAGAACAGTGAATACAGAATGTGATGTGGCCCCTCCTCGGCTTCGAGACACATGCGAGTGAATAAGCCCTGTTCCTCTTCGGGGCAGGTGTTGATGACTTTCGCAGCTTCCTTCTTTTTGGCGCCTACGAAATCCAGGACGAACTGCTTGGCAGTCTTGCCTGTCCGCTCCTTGACGCCGACGAAGGTCTGGATGCGAACGCCCGTGGTGTATGGGCGGTTGTTCGAGGTGTCCTCGCGCGAGAGCGTCCACATATAGACAGGCCCGCGATGGCCCTCGGCGTAGAACCAATCCTTCGGCCGGGCAATCTTGCCGCCCGTCGGTTCGAGGACTTGCGTGACGAATTCGGTGGGCGCCTGCGCGAAGGCTGAAGCGGCGAAGGCGACCGTGATGGCTGAGAGTAGAGCTTTCATCGCTGCTTCCTCACTTGACGCTAGAGACCCCAACACCGGCGTTGAGTGGCGTGGCCAGCCTTGAGTAGACCACCGAACTCAACGAAGTCGATCCGCATCATTCCAACTCCGCCGCTGACGAAAGGGGCCACGTCCACTCCAACGCCAAGTTCTGCAGCTGCGTCAGCTTCATGGCCATGGATCCGAACACTCGGGTGAAAGAGAGCTAGACCCCATTAGCGCTAGGGCGAGGGGCAGCCCGGCAATATGCACAGGACTCGATCCCGGCTCCTCTTCTGCTTCCACGCCAGGACTGTGGTGTGCGCGGCAGCAACAGCTACATGGGGCCGCCTAACCGTCGATGGGTGGCCCCATCTGGCCACGCGCAGATACAAACGCGGTTGCCCGCGCGGTCGGCGAGCGTCCAGTGCGATGGTGCATGCGACTCGTCGACGATACGGCCGCCCGCAGCGACCGCTGCCTCGAGCCGCGCCTTGACGTGCTCGCGCGCGACCGACACGTCGATGTGCATCGCGTGGCGCAATGGCTTGGCCTGGTCGAGCTCCTGCATCCAGACCGTCGATCCGTGTCCAAGGGGGTCGACCGCATTGTCGTCGGCCATCGGGGTGTAGCCGAGGACGGCGCGCCAAAAACCGACGTCAATTGCATCGCGTTTCGCCGCGATGGCGACCTGCACTTCCTGCACGGCCGCACGATCGGGGACCGCACCGTGTTCCCGCGCAACTGCCGAAACGGCCCGCGCGAGTTGGACGTGCCGTGGTTCGAGACTCCAGATGTCGCGGCTCAGCCGGACGGTCACGCGAGTATCTGCGAGAGTCAGCAGCACCCCCGCACCCGCAATCCCTGGTGCCTTCGCAACCGCCTCGGCCAAGCGCGCCGCCTCGCTCAGCGACCCGACGCGAAAGACAGCGGTCGCGCCGCCGTGCAACACGACCCAGTCATCAACACCCTCGGCGGCGAGGAAACCACGCCAACCCTGCTCGCTCATGCTCGTCCTCCAAGTCAAGCGGCGATAGGCTGCCGATCGGTGTGCGCTCCCATGTCATCGCCCGCAGAACACCGGAGATACGCTGCGAAGCTCCAATATGCTCAGGCTTCCTCAGCTTCATCTCCTTGTTCGGCGGCCCGCCCATGCCATCGCCATTGGCGGACATACGACCTCCGTGCTACTTGAAGACGAAGTGAGCCACGGCGTACTCGAGATTCCAGTAGATGATTGCCACGGCGATCACGTCGAACGCAGCGTGCGCAAACATCAGCCTCCAGATCCGGCCCGTGACCGCGAACATCGTGCCGAAGACCAACCCGACGACCGTGGCCTGTTGGACGCCGGCAAGCCCTTGCTCAGGATAATGCGCCAGCGCGAACAGCGCGGACGTGAGCAGCACGATCGACACCTTCGCCCAGACGCCGGCTCCGAAGAGCCTGCCGAGACGTTCGAACAAGTACCCCCGGAAGACGGTCTCTTCTCCAAAGCCCGCGCCAACAACCACGGCATACAACATTCCCGGGAGCGCGGCCGAGTTTCCTACCAAGTAATGGTACGCGGGGTTGATCGGATCCGCGCCAAGAAGCGGCATTACGATGGCCTTCATGAACAGCTTGAACACGCCGCCGAAACAGATGCCGATGGCTAGGTCGCTTACCCAGCTCACGGGCCTCACGTAGCCTATCTCCCGCCATGGCGTGTGCGAACGCCGTGCCCACAGCAGCACCAGAATGGCGCTTAGGGGCACAACCAATAGGTTGCCTGCCATGATGCCGAGGATCGATACGACACCGAGGGGCCCGAATCCGCGCAGGCGCGCCGCGACAGCGTCGTCGAATGACAGCGCAGCTCGCGACTCGATGGATACCTCAGGAACCTGTTCCGGCGGTTTCTGTCGGCTGCTTGTCATGCTGCGGATTCCACCAAGGTAGTCCGCCGAACACTGCGCTTCAGCGGCGTGGCCGCCGCGTGGAATCAGCACCACGTAGCCGAAGCCCACACCGCTCACTGGCTGCAACTATGCTACTAGAAACGAGGGCCACGACCGCTGCAACGTGTTGGGCGGCCCATCAATCGAGCATCGAGAATAGATGGGTCTGCCCAATATCTCGTTCACCATCGAACCCCATCGACTCAGCCTGTTCTGCGTGCCAGATGAAGACGGCCTTTCGCGCATCAGGATCTGTAGGCAACGCGATGACGAGCTTCCCGGTGTTCTGGAATCCTTCGTAGTCATCGATCTCCACGGCAAGCACCTGCGCCGCCCCGGCAGAGTAGATCGCCTGGATAAGGCGCACGGACTCCTCGTTCGACGTCTCACCCAACGTGTTGGCCCCGCTTCCACTCTTGAGCCATCCAAGAGCTTCCGCCTTCGGCCCCTCCAGCCGGGCACGGATGAAGGACTCGTGGGATTCCAGTTCGCTCGACATCAGTACTCTCCGCCTTGCTTGTCCGCCGTCCACCGGGTCCGCATCAGGTCCGCCCAACACCGCGCTTCAGCGGCGTGGCCAACCTCGCGTAGCAGCACCGCGCTGCCGAAGGTAATGCCGTTCATCTCGTCACTATGCTAGCCGAAAACGTGGGCCACGTCCGCTGCAAGCGCGAGTTATCCGACGAGCTTGTCGTAATCGGCGTGCGTGCCGATCCAGAACCAAATGAGATCCTCCCCGACTCGACCGCGAGCGCGCAGTGGATTCAGGCCTACGCGCGCCGACCAGAACCGACGCACCTTCTTGAAGTGAAGCGACGGGTGCCGCGGATCACGCCTCAGGTGTTCGTATGACGATCGGTGTATGACCCTCGCATCGCTAACGCAAAACGCGTTCGAGTACGGATTTGATGAACTCGGTCTTTGCATCTGTGTAAGCCTCCCGATCATCCCTGAACTCCGACGCGAGCCTCAACTTCAGTTCCTTGTATGCCCATCGCGTGGCCGCGTCGTTTCTGAGGCAGTCGCGAAATGCGAGTCGCTCGTGCCAGAGCCGGCTTTCGAAGGGGACCAGATGCAAATGGTGGCTACGTTCGACGTCGCTGGGCTTGCAGAACCAGTGCATCACTTCGGCCATGTAGTCGAAGTAGCAGTACCTGAGGGGCAATAGGGCTCCAATGACGGACCTCGAGGAAGTCAGATCGCGAACTGCGCCCATGATGTCGATCACCGACTTGGCGGGCAGGCCGGGAACAGCCGTGCTGCCGACGTGTTCGATTGGACCCACAAGCCAAGGGCCGAGGACGGGCGCGAGCAACTCCCTCTCGGCCTCGAACTTCGCCGGCCATCCAGGATCGTAGGGCTCGATGATGACAGGAGGCTGGCCGTGCATCCGTTAGGCCTTGCTTGCTGTGTCCTGGCTCCAACGCGTAGTTAGCGGCCCACGCGAAGGGTCGCGACCCATCGGGTCAGAAACTGTGATGCAGTCATGTCTGAGCGGACCTCCTTAGAATGACCGGAGCATCCGGGAGCCGAGGCCGGGACGCCAATGGTGCCAGCAAGCCCGTAAGTTAGCGTGGCCCGGGGATGCTTCGGCATCGTCAGTGGTGACACGCGCGAGCGTGATCCCGTTTAGGAGATTGTGTCAATGCCGCATCCCTGCTCCCGGATGCCTTCGGAAGTATGAAGGAGCATCCAATGCAGCACAATCGTCAAAAGCCCAAGAAGCGTACCTCTGTGTCCCTGCTCAAGAATATCAACTCGAACGTCGCCGGCATCGACTGCGGTTCTGCCGAGCATTACGTGGCGGTTCCACCGGAGAGCGACACCACATCCGTGCGGTCGTTCAGAACGTTTACCGCCGACCTCTATCGGCTCGCCGACTGGCTCGCATCGTGCGGCGTCACGAGCGTCGCGATGGAGTCGACGGGAGTCTACTGGATTCCGATTTACGAGATCCTGGAGGCCCGCGGTTTCGAGGTCGTTTTGGTCAATGCCCGTCACGTCAAGAACGTCCCGGGGCGCAAGAGCGATGTCACGGATTGCGAATGGCTCAGGGAGTTGCATAGCGTGGGACTTCTTCGTGGGAGTTTTCGCCCGGTGGCGGCCATCGCTACCCTCCGCAGCTATCTCCGCCACCGAGAGACTCTCGTCCAAAGTGCCGCCACTCTTATCCAGCGCATGCAAAAAGCCCTGGTCCAGATGAACCTTCAGCTTCACCTCGTCGTCAGCGATATCACCGGTGTCACGGGCCTCAGAATCCTTCGCGAAATCGTCGCGGGACGAACCAACCCCAGATTGCTCGCCAAGCACCGTGACCATCGCTGCCACGCATCTGAGGCCGAGATCGCGGCGGCCCTTACCGGCAACTACCTTCCCGAGCACCTCTTCTCTCTTCGCCAGAACCTCGAGCTCTTCGACGCCATACAGCTTCAGATCGAGACCTGCGATTCCGCCATCGAAGCACAGCTGGCTCTCATGGCCACTCGTTCCACGCCAAAGGCTCCCTTGCCTCCTCCGCGAAACATGCGCAAACCTACCCGCAACGAACCCCGTTTCGAGATCCGGGTCCTTCTCCATCAAATCGCTGGTGGAGTCGACCTCTCCCAGATCGACGCTATCAGACCCTATACCGCTTTGCGTCTGATCTCCGAGATAGGAACCGACATGAGCCGTTGGCCCACCGAAAAACACTTCACTTCCTGGCTCACCCTTGCGCCTCAAAACAAAGTCTCCGGAGGACGGCTTCTCAGCTCCCGAACCCAACCCTCGGCCAATCGCGCCGCCGCCATCCTTCGCTTGGCGGCCATGAGCCTCGGCAGAACTCAGACCGCTCTCGGCGCTTACTATCGACGCCTCGCCTATCGCGTCGGCAAAGCCAAGGCCATCACCGCTACCGCTCGAAAGCTCGCCATTCTCGTCTATCGCACTCTCAAGGACGGTCTGCTCTATCAAGACCCCGGCGCGGCAGCCTACAACGCTCAAGATCAAGCCCGCGTCCTCCGTCGTTTGACCCAACGGGCAGCCGAACGGGAGTACTCTGAATCTTGTGTCTGAGAGTGCGCGGTCGCACGGAGCCGGGGAGTAGGCAAGGAAACGGGTTCGGCTAGGGATCGGGAGCGTCGACCGGTGATTTTAGGTTCTCGTGGACACTTGACACTTACTGATATCATCAAGTAATGGCGAGAATGGGAAGGCCTCCGCTGAAGCATCCGCGGAGCAAGGGACTGTTTATTCGATTCTCACAAACCGAATTCGGCTCCCTCCTGCGAGCCCTGGAGGCCGAGCATCCGGTGGCTCAACGCCAGCCCAACCTTTCCGAGTGGGCGCGGGAGCTCCTGGTGGCCCACGCAAGCGAGGTGCTGGGCGTGGGCGTGACCCGCTCCGCGTTGCAGCGACAGAAAGGGGGCGTCGCCGACTGGAAGCGCTGGCGTCTCGCCAGGGCCGTCCGAGGGGCCGCGAAGCGCCGTCGTAGAATCCGCTGAAAGGAGAACGCCCCAGGGAGGTGCAACTCCCTGGGGCTAAGGACCTGACCTGTCACTTGAAAGGAACAAGCAATGTCTTCAGATCCCAAATCCAACCTATCACAAAACTCCCTGTCCGAATCTCTCGACCAGGAAATCGACCGTCTGCTCGCCGCTGGCCTGGAGAACTTTAGTGTTCGCGAGCTGCTGGGAATGATGCTCTCCGCCGCCGGGCAAGCCGAACGTCGCCACTATCTCGCCGAGGCCGCCGGCGACAAAGGCAACGGCAGCTACCCCCGCTCGGTGAATGTCGGCTCCGTCCCCATCGACATTCGAGTGCCCCGGTCCCGCACCGGGAACTTCCGACCTTCTTCTATCCCTCCGCCCTACGAACGAGGTTACTCCGATGAGGTGCAAGCCCTTCTCCTCGGTGTGCTTTCCTCCGCCCGCTCGATCAATGCCGCGAAAACCGCCCTCCACAAGATGGGGCTCAGCTCCTGTTCCGAGGACCTCGACGCCGTCGCCTCAGGCTTCGTCGAAGAACTCGAGCTCGTCAACTCCAGGCCCATCGACCCGGACATGCTTGCCGTTTTCCTCGATGGCAAATACGTCGAGGTCAAGGAAGACGAACGTCTCCGCTCTGCCTGCGTCTACCTCGTCATCGGCCTTCACCGCGACGGCAAAAAGAAAGTCTTGGGATGCTTCACCAAGCACGGGCGGGAAAACCTGGAGGTCTGGAAATCCGTCCTTCGCTCCCTCGTGGAACGGGGCCTGCGCCGGGTCATGGTCATCGTCCACGACGACTTCTCCGGACTGCTCGGCCTCACTCGGGGAATGTTTCCCAACTCCGATGTTCAGCTCTGCACCGTTCATCTGCTCCGGAACGCGAAAACTCATCTCTCCAAGGAAGACTCCGCTGAGTTCACCAAGAGGTTCCGCACCATCAAACACGCTTGGAACTCTGAGGTCGCCGGAACTCAGTTTGAGGAACTCTGCCAACGATTCGAAAAATCCGCCCCGACCTTCGTCAAGGAGCTACGTGAGAAGCGAAAGCACTACCTCTTCTTCCTCAACTACCCAGATGGTGTTCGGCGCACTCTCTCGACCTCCAACGCCGTCGAGGCCATCAACAAGCAACTCGAGATCCTGCGCCGAAACAGCGGCGGTTACTTCCATTCGGAGGAGACCGCGAAACTCAAACTCGGGATCGCGGTCAGCTCACTCGAATCCGGTCGATGGCGCCGGGTCGCCGCCAACATCACCGTCGCCCTTGATCCGTTCAACGCTATGTTCGAGGCCCGATTCGAGTCCGAATAATCCGCGGCGGCCCGACCGGGAGAGACACAAGATTCTTGACAAGTGCCCAGCCGAACTCGGATTCGCTCTTCTAGATACTAAATCCGGACAGCTGCTCCAGGCGGCAGTTTCTTAGGAGATGTCACCCCGATTAGGCAAGAGGTCACTGCTTGGGTGCACGAATGAGGTACGTGTCAAGCCACCGAAGAGCATTCCTCCTGGTTTCTTCGTGGGGCAGATCGTGGTCGGAGTCATACCAAATGATCTCTTTCTTCTCAGTTCCAACAAGACGAAACAGTTCTTGCCCTTCTTCAAATGAATAAAAGGGGTCACGACGGCCCATTTGCATGAGGAACGGAGTTCGTATCCTCGACGCATAGTGCTGCGTTCCGACCACCGGCAGCTGGAAGGGTATGTCACTCCAACCGAACTCTGCCCAAGATGTCGGAGTCCACGGCAGTGCGGTATTGGCAACCGAGACTTGAACACGGGGCTCGACCGCGGTCAGAACGAGCGTGAATATTCCGCCCATACTGCCACCGACAGAGCCGATACGCGAGGTATCAAGCTCGGGCCTGGACTCGAGGTAGTCGATAGCCCGGCGATAGTCAACGACCGTATCAACGACAAGGTCTCGCCAGCGATTTACGAGACCATGGCGCATGAGGCTTTCGCGAAAACCGCGCCGACTTTGCCGCTCGTTATGGAAAGCCGCGTCGAGAGAGAACACTGCAACGCCGCGTTCAATGAGAGCGTCGGTGTACGCTCGATACTTCGATTCATGGTCGACAATGTCCTCCTTTCTGCCATTCCCACCCGGCATGACAAAGACAATCGGATATGGGCGGGTTACACGGACCGGCAGCAAAAGCAGCGAAGGAACGCGATCGCCGCTAGGGCTCGTGAAGACAATCTTCTCCCTAATGAATCCTTCGGGCGAATCGTCATACTGCTCCACGATCTCCGCCTGAAGCGGCAGCGAAGGGTCATACTGAAAAAATTGTAAGACCGCTCCATAAGCATCGTCGTCGAGGGGCTCGAGAAAGCTTTCTTGATGGGCCTGCGCATCTGCAAAGGTGGCGCACGAAATGAGCATGATCAGAATTGAAATCGAGTCCTTCACGTTAAGCACCTCCCTTGACTTGGGTCAAGTGACATCTAACGCTCGCGATGAGCCGCGTGGCCAGCGGTGCGTGAACCAATGACCATAACGAAGGCGCCTTTGGTCCACTTGGACCGCTCGCCGATGATGAGGGCCACGTCGGCTCCATCGCGTAGTTCGACGCCGCACGCACCTATCATGAGCGCCCCTCGACGGCCGCCAGTGCCGTTCCGGCCACTGAAATAAGTCTCTCACGTGTGCCGGCACGATAACCGAGCTTTGCCGCCAATGCGCGCAGTCGCTCCGCCTCCGACGGCTCCCCACGCGCGTGCGCGAGAACTCCAAGATTGAAATATGGAAGCGGGAATCCCTTATCTAGATCTCGCGCCCTCTTCAACTCGACTTCTGCGGCATCGAGCTCCCCCCGAACAAGTCGGCACGCACCGAGATTATTGTGTGTCATGGCCTCGGGATTCCACGTGTAGAAATTCCAAGCCAAGAAGGCTGCGCTCCGGAGCCGTGGCTGTTGATGGAGCGTGTTTAGGAACGAAACGAAATACTTCTCCGCGTCCGCATAGTCGTGATGGCTCATTGCGAGGCGTCCCCTGAAGAAGTCGCGCCACAGAACACCCTGAAGTCGGCCCGGTAACAGGAAAACTAACGCCGCGACGACCAAGTGCAGCGCCTCAGGGGGCCATGGAAGAAGAGCGACGACCGCCGCCGCCAAGAAGACTACGACGGCAACATACCCAACGATCCGGCGCGTTACTCGATCCATCCCGCGACGTCCTGCATCTACGGCAGTTCAAGGCGTCGAACCTCTAATTCTACTGGGGCAGCATAGCAGGATGAAGCGTGTAGTGGGCCAAGCAATTGGCCGGAAATCAATGAGATGAGGTTGATTGACGAGTAGCGTATAAAAAATAGTGAAGTCGGAATATTCCGCTGTGGGGATCGATTGCGCCTCAATTCCGATCCGTGGGACGCCCCGGGTCCTGCGTCTCAGTGCCGGAAATGCCGTCTTCCGGTCACGACCATCGCGAGACCGCGCTCGTTGCAGGCCGCGATGACTTCTTCGTCCCTCACCGAACCGCCCGGCTGGATGATGGCTTCGACGCCCGCTTCCGCGAGGACATCGATCCCATCGCGGAACGGAAAGAACGCGTCAGAGGCGGCGACCGCACCAGAGATCGCGCCGCCCGCCCTCGCTTTTTCGATCGCGATGCGGCAGGAGTCGACGCGGCTCATCTGACCCGCTCCGACACCGAGAAGAGCTTCGTCTCGCGCGAGCACGATTGCGTTCGACTTCACGTGCTTCGCGACGATCCAGGCAAAACGGAGCGCTTCGATCTCCCGGGTGGTGGGAGCGCGCTCGGTCACGGCGCGAAGCTCGAGAGCCGCCTCGTCTTCACGGTCCCAATCCTGAACCAGGAGGCCCCCGAGAACGCGGCAGAGGTTGAAGCCGCTCCACGGCGGAGGTTCGGGGTCTTCGACTCTCATGAGGCGAATGGCTTTCTTCTGGACGAGAATCTCGATCGCCTTCGGATCGAAGCCCGGAGCGACGACCGCTTCGAGAAACGTCGACGAGAGCTCCTCGGCGGTCGCCGTGTCGACCTCGCGACTGAGCGCGACGATGCCTCCAAAGGCGGATACCGGGTCGGTTGCCCTCGCGCGCACGTACGCTTCACGCAGGTTGTCCGCCATCGCGGCGCCGCAGGGATTGGTGTGTTTGATGACGACGGCAGCGGGGCGCGCCGGAGGGAGCTCGCGCACGAGTCGCCAGGCGGCATCGAGGTCGAGAATGTTGTTGTAAGAAAGCTCCTTACCGTGGAGCTGGTGCGCGCCCGCGATTCCGATCGTCGTCGCTCCGCTCTCGCGGTAGAAAGCGGCGGTCTGGTGCGGGTTCTCGCCGTAGCGCAGGTCCTGAATCTTCTCGAAGCGGAGCGACAGGCTCTCCGGAAATACGGGGCCGGCCTGACGCGACGAGAGCCGACTCGTCGGCGGTGAGCCCGCCCAGGAAAGTCGCAATCGCCTCTTCGTAGCGCGCGCTCGCGCGAAAGGCCTTCTGCGCGAGGTAGAGCCTCGTCGAAAGATCGATGCCCTCGTCGAGCTTCCGCACCACCAGCGAATAGTCCGCGGGGTCGGTCACGGCGAGGACGTGCTCGAAGTTCTTGGCGGCCGCGCGCAGCATCGACGGTCCACCGATGTCGATGTTCTCGATGACTTCCGGAACGGGGCTTCCCTTGAGGACGGTCTTCTCGAAAGGATAGAAGTTGACCACCACGATGTCGACCAGAGCGATATCCTGCGCCTCGAGCTCCTCGAGATCCGAGGCGACCTGCCTTCGCGCGAGGATGCCGCCGTGAATGCGGGGGTGGAGCGTCTTCACCCGGCCCCCGAGAATCTCCGGGGATCCCGTGACCTCGGAGACTCGCCGCACGGGGACGGATGCATCGGCCAGGAGCTTCGCCGTTCCGCCGCTCGATACGATCTCATAGCCGCGGGATGAGAGCTCGCGGGCGAAGTCGGCTACACCGGCCTTATCGGCCACACTGATGAGGCTCGTCGTCGGTTCATGTTGGTCCCGGCGTTGAGTGGCGTGGTCGGCGAGGAGCGGAGCCCCGTCTGCACCGCAAAAACGTTTGGAGTCACGTCCACTCCAACGCCGGGCATTTACCGCGCTCAGCGCTTTTTCGGGGCGAACCGGTATCCGGTGAAGTCTCCGTTGGCGCGGGTCCAGGCGGAAAGCCAGAGGTAGGAGGCGGCCGTCACTCCTCGTGAATAGCTGAGCGACGTCTCCGCGTAGGGAACGGAGCGAAAGTCGAAGCTCGTGGCCGGAACCACCCGGCCGTCCTTCCAGAACGCGGTCGACATCGGAACGACGGAAGCGTTGGTCTTCTCCGCGACCCGACCGAGGATTCCCGCGACCGAGGCGCCGGCGACGGGAGAGGGAAGGGAGCTGTCGTGCACGAGCGGAATCTTCCCGAGATTCAAGCCCACGTAGCGAACGTACTCGGGAGCGACGCGCCGGAGCTCAGGCGAGAAGGCCCCCACGATCGTCGGGTCGGAGAGATCGGCGGCGATGCGCAAGAGCCTTCCGAGCTCGACCGCAGTGTCGCGGAAAGGGCGATGCTCGGAAACCATCCGCACCACTCGTTCGATGCGCACCTCGACGTCGCGAATGAGTTCCGGCGAGAGCTGGCCCGAGAGACCGTCCCGGGCGATGAGCGACGCGGTCTCGCCCTCGAGACTCGAAACACCGGAGAGGAGAAACTCGTCCCGGCGCGCGAGGACCCGGCCGAGCGACGGCGGCATGAGCGCGAGCGCGTCGTACACCATGCCGCGATAAGCCTCGGCGGGCCACGCCTGGCTCTCTGCGGGAGCGACGAGGCGTGAGGACGAGAAGTGCGAGAAAGCCCGGCGTCTTCATTTCTTCGGCCGCGCGACCACCGACACCTTGCCGTCTTTCACCGTGACCCCGAAGTCGACGTCCTTGAATCCCTTCGCGGAACGAATCTGATCGGCCTGCTTCTCCAGCGTCTTCCGGAAGCTCTCATAGTTGAGCTTCGTCGTGGCCTCTCCCGCTTTCTGCTTCGCGGCGACGAAAGAATCGAAGACCTGTCGGAACGGATCCGACGGAGCCGTCGGAGCCGAACGCGGCGGCGGCGCCGCCTTCGGAGGCGTCTTTTTCGCACCTTCGCGGACGCCGGGAATCCTCCCTTCCTCCTTGAGCCGCGTCCTTCGATTCCACATCTCCATATAGGTGTTGAACCGAGCCTGGAGCATGGAGAAGAGCGACTGCTCGGACAGGTTCCGCGGCGGCGAGACGTTGTACCGCCTCACGATCTCTTCGCAGATTCGCTGGGTGTCGCTGGGGGGTTTTGGAAGCGCCCCCGAGAACCACTGTTCGTACTCGCGCTCCAGGAGCCGGAAGGTCCGCTGAAGCTTCGCCATGTCCTCTTGGAATCCCATTGCGGACGCTAGCGCCTCGTCTTTTTTGAAGAACCAGAAGAAGGGCAGCCAGAGCTCCCGCGCATAGGGGACTTTCTTCCCCTTCACCAGGATCTCGCAGCTCGGAAAATCGCCGACGAGCGAGAAGAGATCGTGGAGCTTCGAGACGTCGTCCACCCCGAAGATCGCGGAGTGCCGGAGCGAGCGATCCCTTCCCTCCGCGCGATAACCCTTCGACCGCTCCGCTATCTCGACCGCCCGCCGGTACCGCTCCCCTTCTTCGCTATTCGTCGGGCGGACCGAACACCACGGAAACCGTGAACTCTTTCCCGGCGCGCGCGCGGATACAGGATCTCCAGCATCTCGGGATCGAGATGAGAAACATCCTCTTCTTCCCGCTCGATGATCTCGGGGAGACGCTCGATGTAATTCCGTGGGCGATTCTCGGGCATCGTCAGCGCGTATGTTAGAATGCTACGCTTCCGAGTCCCGCCTTGTCAAAAACAGAACGAACCGTCGTCGCTTCGGAGCCTTCCCAGCGTCGAAAAAATCCTCTCGCAGCCCGGTTTCGAGGCCCTCTCGCGCGAGTTCGGACGCGAGCTTTTGCTCTCCGAGACCCGCGCCTATCTCACGGAGCTCCGGCGCGCAGCCCTCGACGGACGCGCTCGAGGATGGGATATCGCGCATCGAGGCCGCGGTTCGAGCGCGGCTCGAGAAAGCCGTCTCGCCGTCTCTCGTCCGCGTCCTGAACGCCACGGGAATCCTGATTCATACCAACCTCGGGCGGGCGCCGCTCTCCGAATCCGCCATCACCGCCATCGCCGCTATCGCGCGCGGCTATTCGAACCTCGAGCTCGACCTGGCGACGGGAAAGCGCGGGAGCCGCCACCGCCACGCGGAGCGCCTCTTCGAAACTCTTTTTCCGGAGCGAAGCTCCCTGGTCGTGAACAATGCAGCCGCGGCACTGATGCTCGCTCTCAACACGTTCGCTCTCGGAAAGGAAGTGGTCATTTCCCGGGGTGAGCTGGTCGAGATCGGAGGCTCGTTCCGGGTCCCCGAGATCCTGGAACGGAGCGGCGCGCGCCTCCGCGAAGTGGGCACGACCAACAAGACGCGCCTCGCGGACTACGCCGCGGTCATTGGAGCCGAAACCGGGGCGATCCTTCGGGTCCATCCCTCGAACTTCCGCGTCGTCGGGTTCACCGAATCCGCCGCGACCGAGGATCTGGTGCGGCTGGGGCGCGAACGGGGCCTTCCGGTCATCGAGGACTTCGGAAGCGGAAACCTTCTCTCGCTCGCACCCTTGGGCTTCCAGAAGAGCCCGCCGCATCGCCGAGCGTCGCGACCGGCGTCGACCTCTGTATCTTCTCCGGAGACAAGCTCCTCGGAGGACCTCAGGCGGGAATCCTGATTGGCGATGCCGCGCGCATCGAAGCCTGCCGGCGCAATCCCATGTCGCGAGCGCTCCGGGTCGACAAGCTCGTCTACGCCGCTCTCGAAGCGACGCTCGCGGCGCACGTCCGGGGAAAGGCCGCCGAAGAAATTCCCGTTCTGCGAATGCTGGCCGTGACCGCGGACGAGATTCGTCGCCGCGCTCTCGACCTCACCGCGCGCCTCGCCGGGCTCGAGATCCGTCACGCTCGAAGTCGAGCCGAGCGCTTCTTTCGTGGGTGGAGGCGCCGCTCCCGACTCCGAGATCCCGAGCTGGGTCGTAGCCCTCCGATCGCGCGATCGTTCCGCGGAGAAGATTCTCGAGGCGCTTCGCCGCAACGACCCGCCGATCCTCGCCCGCATCACGGACGACCGCGTGCTCCTCGACTTGAGAACGATCCTGCCCGAAGAGGAGCCGATCCTGGAGAAAGCCTTGCGGTCTCTCTAGCCCAGGCTCAGCGCGGCGGCTCTCGCGACCTCGACGAGCGGAGCGGGAGCGATCGAGAACGCCAGGAGCGCGGCGATCGCGAGAGCAAGAGCGGCGGGTCCGATGGCTCGTCTTCTCCGCTCGCGTGCTGCCCGTCCTGGAACGCCCGAGTCACGAGACGAAGGGTTCCGAGCGCGGTGAAGAAAAGGAGCGCGCGCGGCGACGAGGAGCGATGGGCACATAGCCTCGCTCGATGACGGCACTCGAGAGCGGAAAGAGCGCGACGAAGCCCGGGAACGGGGGGAACGATCCGAGCGACAGTGCGGCGAGCGAAAGAACGAGCCTTCGCGGTACGGAGTCCGATCGTCGAGACGTCGCCGACCCTTTCGACGTTCTCGAGAGCGGCCGCGAGCAGGAGAAGCGAGACGCCGGACGCGGCGAGCACGATCAACGCCGGGAATTCTCCCGCCGATCCCTCCGAGCTGGGCGAAGAGCACGAGACCGGCGCGGGAGAGCAGCCATCGCGGTCAGAAACGTGGTGACGCGCTTCGCCGAGAGAGCACCTATAGCGCCGAGGCCGAGGGACGCCGAGGGCAAGAGTGTGAAGGAACTGTCCCGCGGGAAGACGAAGAGTCACGGCGAGTAGATGGCTACCAGCAGGATGAAGGCAATCGCCGACCCGGGTCACGAGTCCCGCGGTTGCGCGTTCTCAGGACCTCGCGGCTCGCGATGAGCCATAGCGCCGCAAGAGGCCGGGAAACGCGACGAGGCCGGCTGCCGGAATGAGACCGACGAGAGCTACGATCCCGGGAACGAACGAGACGAGAAGTCCGCCCGCCGAGCTTGGCTGAACCAGAAGCCCGAAGAGCAAGACGGCGGGCACCGACCACCAGAGATCGTCCGCCGTCGCGGCGACGATTCCGAGGCTCGCGCCGAGATGAAGGCGGGCGAGCGCATCGAGGTCCTTCTCCGGGCTCGCGCCGCGAACGGCGAGCGTCGCGAAGATCGAAGCCGCGAAGAAAAGACCGGAGAAGTCCGCGCCGGGAGCGTTCCAGAGAACCGCCGTCGAGAGGAGCGCGAGCGCGTCGAGCGCCGCGACCATCCATCGTCCCTTCGGCTCGAGAAGAGTACCCACGCCGCGAGAAGCGGAATCGACCGCGAGCCGCAATCATTCTTCCTCCAGCGGAGGGCGTGCTCGAGCCGTCCGGCAGAAACCGCGAGGGCGCCAGAAGCGTGAACGCCCAGAACGCGAGAAGCGGCAGGAGCCAGCAGGCATTCGTCTCCGGGAGAGAGGTGGGAGCGCTCGTGCCACCTGAAACGATCGTCAAGAACGAGACCGAGCCCGGAGAGCGCGGTAACAACGCGGAGCATCGTTCCAGTGCTGCCGGAGGACGAGCCACGACGCGGGAAGAAACATCGCGATCGCGATGGCGCTCGTGAGCGACGGACCTCGCACCCTCGGAGTCCGCGGTCCAGAGCGTGAGCGCGACGAGAGCGATCGGCGAGCTGCAACATTCCCGCTCGACCCGCGGCGACTCCTTCCGGTGTCGGGAGAGAGAAGACCGAGAACGACGAGGCCCTGGAACCCCACGAGGAGCGGCGCCCGCGAAGAGGCGCGAGGCGAGACCGGCATAGAGGAGAGAAAGCGCCGCGAGCGCCATCGACGAACCGCGCTACCGCTCGCCGCCGGAATAGGCCGGGAGAGCCGTCCGCGCGAAGAAGTAGAGTGCCCGCGAGGCTCCACCCGCCGAATAGGAGCGAGCCGGCCCTCCGTCCCGATTTCCCGAGCTCGTACCCACGAGGTCGAACGGGAAGAGCGGAGCGGCGAAAGCGACCGCGGCGGCGCCCAGGAGGAACATCCGCGCCTCGAGAATCGGGAAAGATCACGAGCGAGGAGAACCGCGCGATCTCCGCCGACGGGAATCCCGTCTGCACGCGGGCCAGGTGGTACGAGACTCCGATCGAAACGACGGCGAGCGCGGCCCCCGCGGTCTGGAACGACGAGAAACGTCTTCATCGCCTCGGCGCGTCCGAGAAGGAGCGCCACGACCAGAAGCCCCGCTCCGTAGAAGGACAGGAACAGAGACGGCGTCGCCGGCCATCGCGAGACCGAGAAGCGCCGTTTCCAGGACGAGAACCAGACTCTCGGTTCGGCCGCTCGCGGGCATCCGAGCGAGACCGATGCCAGGAACGTGAGAAGCGCTATCCAGAGAACGAGAAGGGATCCGAAGCCGTCGAGGAATGGAGATCGTAGGACGAGGCCGAGCGACGGAACCCAACGAAGAAGCTCGCGCGGCGGCGTTCCCGAGTCGAAGGGGATCGCGATCGCCGCCGCGAGCACGAGCGAGACGCCCGCGAACCCAATCGCGATTCGCCGGCGAAGCCTGCCTTCCCCGAGAAGAGCCGAGACGACGGCGCCGAGAGCCGGGGTCCAGACGAGGACCGAGAGAATCGAAGGCGGCCAGGTCATGGGAAGAAATCGGTCAATATAAAGAGCCTCTTCGCGGGCTGTCAACCCGGACTTGACACGGGGCGGGGCGATGGGGACAATAGTATCTGCCGGCTTAAGTCCAATGATGACTTAACATAGAAGGCTGAACCATCCTTGAGTCGACTGCGCGCTGGATTCGTTCGATGATTACGGGCTTCAACACCGACGTCCCGTACATGGGCGAGGTATACCACGTCCAGACGGAGGACAAAGGGAAAGACAATCCCATGGTCGAGTCGCTCATCTACAAGGGCGGCGAGATCCTGGGCGCGCGCCGCACCGCCTACGCCAAGTTCCTGAAAAACGGCTACGAGGAGAAGGCGGTCATCAAGTTCATGGAGGAGCAGCACCGGAGCGTCATCGACGAGGTCAAGCGCGGCCGCTACACGAAGACGAAGGGCGGTATTCTGGGCGACGAAACGAACGTCTCCGATCAAAGCCTCGATCAAGTGATTCTCAACTACCTCGCGACCAACAAGAAGGAGGAGAAGAAGTAGTCCGCATCCTTCTCAACGGCGAGACGCACGAGCTCTCGCCGGGCACCTCGGTCCAGAGGCTCCTCGAGGACCTCGGCCTCGATCTGGGCCGCGTGGCGGTGGAGTGGAACCGCCGCATCCTGCGCCGCGCCGACCTCCGCAGCACGCTGGTTTCGGACGGCGATGAGCTCGAAGTCGTCACGTTCGTCGGTGGCGGGTAGCTCCGCTTCGCAGTAAGCTCTGGATCGGAAGAGCGCATGATTGTCGCCGGCCGTTCCTTTCGATCCCGTCTCATCGTCGGTACGGGTAAGTATGCGAGCTTTCCGCTGATGAGGGCCTGCCACGAGGCGTCGGGGGCGGATATGGTCACCGTCGCCGTTCGCCGCGTGAACCTCCAGGATCGCGGAAAGGAATCGCTCCTCGACTTCATCGATCGGGAACGGTTCGCGATCCTTCCCAATACCGCCGCTTGCTACACCGCGGACGATGCCGTGCGCACCGCGCGCCTCGGCCGCGAAGCGGGCCTCTCCGAGTGGGTGAAGCTCGAGGTCATCGGAGACGAGAAGACTCTCTATCCCGATACGCAGGCGCTGGTCGAGGCGACGAAGACCCTCGTGCGCGAGGGATTCGTGGTCCTCCCCTACACCAACGACGACGTCGTCGTCGCGAAGAAGCTCGAGGACGCGGGGGCCGCCGCGGTGATGCCGCTCGGCGCTCCGATCGGCTCCGGCCTCGGAATCCAGAACGCCGGCAACCTTACGCTCATCCGGGAAGCGATCGGAATCCCCATGATCGTCGACGCCGGTGTCGGGACCGCTTCCGACGCCGCGGTAGCCATGGAGCTCGGTGCGGACGGAGTCCTGATGAATACGGCTATCGCCGAAGCGCAAGACCCCGTGAAGATGGCGGAGGCGATGAAGCTGGCCGTCGCGTCGGGAAGGCTCGCCTTCGAGGCCGGACGCATGCCGCGCCGACGCTACGCGAGCGCCTCTTCGCCCATCGAGGGAGTCGTCGGAGCCGGCGCGAGACGCTGACTCGTGGAGCCGGAGCACACCGAAGCGACGCTCGCCGAGCGCAAGAAGGCGCTCGAGGAAGAAGAGCGCGTCTACCTCGAGTTTCTAGCGAAGATCGATCACCTCTCGACGAACCCGGCGCCGTACGAGCGGGATCCCCTTCTACCCGAGCTTCTCGCGGAGCTGAACCGTGCCGTCGCCGTGCCCGCCGAAGAGCCGCGATCGGAGCCCCAAGGCCTCAAGGGCGTGGCATTTCGGACGGCGAAGAGGCTCCTCGCGCCTGAGCTCGCGCGGCTCGAAAGCGCGATCACGAGGGAGCGCGAGCTCCATTCGACGCTCATCCAGTTCCTGAACCGGTTCTGCGGAAAGCGACGAACGCAGCCGGCGCCCGGGCCGCGGAGTTCTCTTCGGCCCTCATCGGCTTCGCGCAGCGAATCGACCGGCTCGCGGACGCGAAGGACCGGCTCTATGCGACGCTCGGAAACCGCCGCTCCGATCTACTCCTCGAATCCATGGACAAGCGGGTCGAGGCCATGCGACTCGGGATCCGAAAGGCGCATGAGCGGCTCGAAGGGATGAGCACGTCGCTCGCCCTCGCGCGCGTGGAGCTCGCCGCCCGGTCGGAGCCCGTGCCGAGGACGCGCGAAGGTATCGACGCCGCTCACTACGTCGCGTTCGAAGAGCGTTTCCGCGGAAGCACGGATGAGATTCGTGGAAAGCTCTCCGACTACGTTCCCTACTTTCGCGACGCCGCTCCTGTCGCCGATCTCGGGTGCGGCCGCGGAGAGTTCCTGGATCTCCTCCGGGAAGCGGGGATCGACGGCCACGGGCGTCGACGGAAACCCCGAGATGGTCGATCGCTGCCTCGATCGCGGGACTCTCGGCGGAGCTCGGTGACGTCCTCGAGTTCGTTTCCCGCCGCACGCCCGCGTCCTGCGGCGGGATCTTCGCCGCTCAGCTCGTGGAGCACCTTCCCCCGCGCATTCTCGGCGGCTTCCTCGAAGGCTGCCATCGCGCGCTCCGTCCCGGAGGGCGGCTGGTGCTGGAGACGGTGAACCCTCGAAGTCTCGTCGCGCTCGTGGAAGCCTTTTATCGAGACCTGACCCACGAGAAGCCGCTTCATCCCGGACACGCTGGACTTCGCGCTCCGCGCCGCGGGTTTTCGCGACGTCGAGCTCCGCTACTCGAGTCCGGTCCCCGAGAGAGCGCGCCTCCTGCCGGTGACCGAAGCCGAGGTGGGAAAGGGAGCTTCCGCGCTCAACCAGAACTTCGACAAGGTCAACGCGATTTCTCTTCGGCGACCAGGACTACGCCGCGATCGCCGTCAAATAGTAGGATACGCCCTCGATGGCCAAGCCGGTCCGCGTCTGCCGCAGAGATGAGGTCGCGCCCGGCGAATTTCGCTGCGTCGAGGTCGAGGGCACACGGATACTCCTCTACGACGTCTCGGGCGTTCTCTACGCGACGAGCGCCACCTGCGCCCATCTCGGAGGGCCGCTCGACATGGGTGTCTTCGAAGAGGGCCGTCGTCACCTGTCCCTGGCACGGCTGGCAGTTCGATGTGCGCACCGGGGAGTCGATCTACGATCCGGGCCGGCGCGTCGCAACCTACCCCGTCTCCGTCGCCGGAGACGACGTCCTGGTCGAGGTCTGATCTGGCTTCGACGCAAACCCAAACGCGAATCCGAAGCGGAGCTCGCGCCGCCGTGTCCGCGAGGTGGTGAAGCGGCTGCGAAAGGCGTATCCCGACGCGGTCTGCGCGCTCACCCACGAGACGCCGCTCCAGCTCCTCGTCGCGACCATCCTTTCGGCGCAGTGCACCGACGCGCGCGTGAACATGGTCACTCCCGGACTCTTCGCGCGCTATCCGACGGTCGTCGGATCTGGCTTCGGCGGATCGCGCCGAGCTCGAGGAGATCATCCGCTCGACGGGATTCTTCCGGAACAAAGCGAAGTCGATCCAGGGCGCGACATCGAGGATCGTCTCCGACTTCTCAGGGGAAGTACCTCGGACGATGGACGAGCTCCTGACGCTTCCGGGCGTCGCGCGCAAGACGGCGAACGTCGTTCTGGGGACGGCTTTCCGGATCGCGGTCGGCTTCGTCGTCGATACCCACATCTTCCGTCTCTCGCACCGCCTCGGCTTCGCGAAAGGAAAAAATCCGGAGCAGGTGGAACAGGAGCTGATGAAGCTCGTCCCGCAGGAGGACTGGATCGATTTCGCGCATATCCTCATCCATCACGGCCGCAGGGTCTGCGACGCGAGAAAGCCGGACTGCGAGAACTGCGTCGTGGCGTCGCTCTGCCCGAAGATCGGAGTCGTGGTGAAGAAGGCCGCGCCGGCGGCGAAAGTCGCGAAGGCGCCGCTCAAGGACAGGATCGCGAAAGCGGCGCGAGGCCGCGCGCGTCGATGAAGCTCGGGCTGAACCTCGGCTTTCTGACGTCTTCGGATCCGAACCCGGTGCCGCTCGCGATCGAAGCGGAGAAGCTCGGCTACGACTCGGTCTGGGTCGCCGAGGCGTGGGGCTCGGACGCGGTGAGCCTTCTCGCGTGGGTCGGCGCTTCCACGAAGCGCATCTCCCTCGGCACGGCGATTCTCCAGATCCCGTCGAGAACGCCCGCCCTCACCGCGATGACCGCCGCCACACTCGACCGGCTGAGCGGGGGCCGCCTTCTCCTCGGGCTCGGGGTGTCCGGTCCCCAGGTCATCGAAGGCTGGCACGGCGTTCCCTACGGAAAGCCGCTGACGAGAACTCGCGAGACCGTTGAAATCGTGCGACGGATCCTCGCTCGCGACGAGCCTCTCGTTTTTCGCGGCGAGTCGTACACCATCCCGGCGGAAGGGTCGGAGCTGGGAAAACCGCTGAAGCTCATGATGGCTCCCTTGCGGAAAACCATCCCCATCTATCTCGCGGCGCTCGGCCCGAAGAATGTGGCGCTCGCCGCCGAGATCGCGGACGGTTGGCTCCCCATTCTCTATTCGCCGTTCCACGCCGGCGTGTTCCGCGAGTCGCTCGACGCGGGTTTCGCGAAGCGCGCGCCGCGATACGGCCTTCGATATCGCGCCGGGAGTCAGGGTCGCGATTGGACCAGACCTCGAGCAATGTTTCGATGCCGTGAAGCCGAACCTCGCGCTCTACGTCGGAGGCATGGGCGCCGCGGGAAAAAACTTCTACAACGATCTCGCGTGCCGGTACGGCTATGAGAAAGAGGCCGCGCTCATTCAGGAGCTCTACCTTCAGGGCAAGAAGAAGGAAGCCATCGCGGCGGTTCCGAACGCCTTCGTCGACGAAGTCGCGCTCTGCGGGCCGCCGGAGAGGATACGAGACCGGGTCGAGGCGTGGAAGGATGCCGGGGTCTCGACGCTTCTCTGCACCTTCGGCGACCCGTCCTCGATGAGGATCATGGCGGAGATCCGAGAGAAGCTCGACTCGAGCGGCTAGCGAGTCCTTCGAAAATCACGGCGCGCGGAGCTGCTCCTCCACCGCATGGAAGAGCGCGTACGTTTCCCTCTCCTTGGCGTCGTCCCAGGGTACGGGCCAGGCGCTGGTCTTGACGACGACCAGATCCAGAACCGGATTCACCAGGACGAACTGGCCGAAGATACCCTGCGCGGTGAACGCGTGGTCCGGCCCGGGAAAGCACCACCACTGATATCCGTAGCCCATCGGATAGTCGGGAGAGAGCTTCCCGTAGTCGACTTGCGGGCTTTGCGGGATGGTAGCTTCCGCGACCCATCCTTCCGGCAGGAGCTCTCCGCCTCTCCACTGTCCGTCGTAGGCCATGAGAAGGCCGAAGCGGCCGTAGTCGCGAAGCGTTGCGTTGAAACCGCCGAATGACATCTCGAAACCTTCGTCACCTTCGCGGTCCAGGATCCAGCGGGCGTCGGACTCGGTGCCGAGCGGGCCCCAGAGACGCTCGGCCATGTAGCTCGAGACCGAAGTCCCCGTCACCCGCGCCACGAGCATGCCGAGAATCTGGGTGTTGTTGCTCACGTACTCGAACTTCGTTCCCGGCTCCAGTTTCCTTCCGAAAGAGCGGGCGACGTCCGCGAAGGTTTCCTTCTGGTCGACCGCAGCGCGCAGCAGCCGATAGGCGTCGGACTCGCCGTTCCATGTGTAGGCCTCGTTGAAGTCGAGCCCCGAGGACATCTCGAGCACGTGCCGAATGGCGACGCCGTCGTATCCGGTGCCCGCGAGCTCGGGCAGGTACTGGCTCACCGGATCGTCGAAGCTTCCGATCTTGCCGTCGGCGCGGGCGAGACCGACGAGCGTCGAGGTGAAGGACTTCCCGACCGACATCGACATCAGGAGCGTTCGCGGACCGGCCCCGGGCCCGTAGCCTTCGTGCAGGATCTGGTCGCCTCGAAGAATGAGGAGGCCCGTCCCGTCCGTCGCCGTCATGAAATCCGAGAGGCTCCCGGGCTTTCCCTCGATCTCGTAGGTGACGTCGAACGGTTCGGTCGGCGGCTTGAGCTCGTACACTTCCCCGGAGCGGGGCACCACGCGCGTCTCGAAGATCTTGTCCATCCCCAGAAGCGACTCGCGAATGTTCGCGGGCTCGAGGAAGTTCTCCCGGGTCAGCGGCGAGGGCGGCGCCTCCGCCGGCGGTTCCGCGGGAGGAGGAGAAGAGCATGCGACGAGCGTCGAGAGCAGGACCATCCAGAATTTCATGCGCCAACACTTTCACAGAGCTCGGCTCGCTGTAAACTGTCCGCGTGGAAGAGACGGAGCGAATGGCCCGGCTTTTCCGGGAGGCGATCTCCGGACAACCGTGGCACGGTCCTTCGCTTGCCGTCGTTCTCGAAGGTCTCGAGGCGAAGGCGGCCGGCGCGCGGCCGATCGAAGCCGCCCATTCCATCGGAGAGATCGTGCTTCATCTCACCGGCTGGACCCGCGAGGTCGCGCACCGACTCGAAGGGAGAGAGCCCGAGCCGCCCGCTTCGGGAGACTGGCCGCCTTTCGATGAGACGAACTGGAGCGCGGTTCGCGCCGATCTCTTCTCCGCGCACGAGGAATTCCTCGCCGCGCTCGAGCGTTTCCCCGAACCGCGGCTGGACGAGATCGTCGGCGGCGAACGCGATGCGCCCCTCGGCACGGGTGTCACCTATCGCGAGATGATCCTCGGCGCGCTCTCGCACGACGCGTACCACGGGGCCCAGATCGCCCTTCTGCGGAAGGCGCGCCGTGGCACGTGACCTCGAGGACGCGGCCCTCGGGTGCCTGCTCGGCGGCTGCATCGGGGACGCGGCCGGCGCCACCCTCGAGTTCCAGGGCCTCCCGTCCCCATTCGACGTGGAGCGGGCGATGACGATGTGCGGAGGCGGTCTCTTTCATCTCGCACCGGGGCAGATCACGGATGACTCGGAGCTCGCGATCTCGCTCGCGGATGCGCTTTCCCATTCGAGCTCGTTCGATCTCGAAGCGATCGCGCGCTCGTACGCGCGCTGGATCGCTTCCGGCCCCTTCGACGTCGGCACGACGACGCGGAATTCGCTCGGTTCCTTCGGTTCCGCGGAAGAAGGAGGTTACGCCGCGGCGATGAAGCGAGCCGCCGCGCGGAGCTGCATGGCTTCGAAGGCGAACGGAAGCCTGATGAGGATCTCTCCCCTCGCGATCTGGGGCCATCGGCTTTCGGACGACGAGCTCGCTCGCTTGGCGACCGAGGACTCGCTCCTCTCTCACCCGAACGAGAGCTGTTGCCACGCCGTTGCGACGTACACCATCGCGGGAGCCGCGCTCCTGCGGCGACCCGGCGATCGCCGCGAAGCGTTCTCCCGGGCATCGGCGTGGGCCGACAAAAACGCGAACGAAGAGGTCCGTGGCTGGCTTCGCGCCGCGGAGCATGGGGAGCGGGTCGATTTCCTCTCGCAGATCGGGTTCGTTCGCATCGCGTTCGTGAATGCTTTCCAGCACCTGCTTCGAGGGTCGGGATACGAGGAAACCCTTCGCGAGACCCTCGCAAACGGAGGCGACACCGACACCAACGCCTGTATCGCGGGCGCTCTCGTCGGGGCCTCCGTGGGCGCCTCGAGCATCCCCGCGCCGATGAGGAACGCGGTTCTCGAGTGCGACACGCGCAAGGGACGATCGAGGCCCGAGTTCCTTCAGGGAAGGCGCGTGCCTCAGCTCGTGAAGAGTCTCCTCAGCGCTGCGCCGTAGGCGCCTCGCGCAAGCGGTAGAGCTTGGTCTGGGTGCGGATGTACAGAGCATCGCCCGCGACCGCGGGACTCGCGAGCGTCATCTCCTCGAGCGGGTTTCTCCCCAGCTCCTCGTACGCCGGTCCCTCCTTGGCGACGAACGTCTCGCCGTCCTCGCTGAGGAAGAAGACGTTTCCTCCGTAGGCCCACGGCGAGCTCGAGAAGGTGAATCCACCGCCGCCGACGCGCGCTCGATAGGCGCGCTCGCCGGTGCGGGCATCGAAGACGGTGAGAATCCCGTTGTCGTTCACGACGTAGATCCGCCCCCGGTAGAAGAGCGGCGAGGACGTGTAGGCGGAGGCCTGCGGGTTGTGCCACGCGACGTGCTCGCTCGATGCGGAGATTTCACCGGACGCTCCGGGGCGAACGGCGAACATCGGGCGATTGGACTCTCCCTGCGATCCGGTACCGACGTAGAGAAGGCCGTCCCCGGTGACGGCGGTCGGCGTCGCCTGGCCGGTCAGCCCGGAGAGGCGCCAGAGCTCCTTTCCCGCGACGTCGTAGCCAATCGCGAGCCCGTGTCCTAAGGTGACGATCTCGCTCCGCAGCTCCGTCACCCAGACGAAGGGCGTCGACCAGCCGGAGCGGATCATGCTCTCATTGCCCACTCCGCGCGCAACTTTCCAGAGCTCTTTCCCCGTGCGCTTGTCGACGGCGGCGAGAAACGATTCCTCCTGGTTATCCGACTGAACGTAGACCCGATCCGAGTCCACCACCGGAGAAGCCGCGGTTCCGAAGTCGAGGTAGATGGGGTGCGGCGGAAAGCGATGCTCCCACAAGAGCTCACCGGCAAGGCTGTACGCGAAGAGCCCCACGTTTCCGAAGTAGACGTAGAGCCTCTCGCCGTCGGTCGCGGGAGTCTCCGACGCGTAGGTATTCTTCCGGTGGCGGCCGCCGAAGGGCTTCCCTTCGTGAGCCACGCGCTGCCAGAGGAGCTCGCCGGTCTCCGCATCGAGCGCGAAGACCGTGTAG
Organism: uncultured Acidobacteriota bacterium; assembly: GCA_963820855.1. Taxonomy (GTDB): domain Bacteria; phylum Acidobacteriota; class Vicinamibacteria; order Marinacidobacterales; family SMYC01; genus DAISKN01. The sequence continues at coordinate 949,652 of CAWGBY010000015.1, read as the reverse complement.
CGGATCGATTGCGTCTCTTTCGAGAGCTCGATGTCGCGCGAGACCACGCGCGCCAGCACTTCGTCGTCGGAGAGCCCCTGCGCCGAAAGCTCCGCGGCGTAGTCGTTCCCGAAGATTCCCTTCGAGGGCTCTTTGAACGCGCCGTCGGTGCTGATCGCCGACGTCACGAAGACCGTCTTCCCCCAGACGATGGGAGACGACCAGCCGCGCCCAGGGATTTCGCGAACGAAGGAAACGTTCTCCTTCCGGGACCACCGGCTGGGCGGAGAGCCCTGGGACGCGACCGCCAATCCTCCGGTACCTCGGAACTGCGGCCAGTTCTCCTCGGCGGACGACGAACCCGTGAGCGCGAGAACGAATCCGAGACCGAACGCCGCCGACGCGCTCTTCAATCAGCTGGTCTCGCGTTTCTTGGCGACGACTTTGAGCTGGCTCGGCTCGTCGATGCGGATGAAGAACTTGCCGCTCTCCTCTTCCACCTTGCCGGTAACCCGCACGTTCCGCTTGTCGAACTTCTTCGCGACGTCGACCTGGAACTTGTGCAGCGACTTCGCCTGCACCAGCCCCTGGAACGCGGTGCTGCTGTCCGGCCCGAAGTAGAGGTGGATTCCCGCCTCGGACTTGGAGTTGGAATAAATCCTTCCCTCTACCGCGACGTTCTTTCCGACCTGGTCCTTTCCGATGGCGTCGGGGCGAAGTGCCTCCCCCTGAGCGAAGGCGAGCACGCTGACACCGAGAGCGAGGATGAGGACGATCGTAGAGGCTTTCACGAGAAGACCCCCTTTCCGAAAAAAACGCTCGAGAAAGGCGAGGTCACCGACGAATCGGCTTCCCGCCGGCGCTTTCGGGAAGCTACCACCAGCGTCGGGACGATGTCAAAGCAAGGCTTATGGCGATAGAAGCAACCGGCCCGGAGGGCCGGTCCCCCCGCGCGAAGAGCGCGGGGAGCGAGCGCGCCGAGGAGGCGCGCTCGCACTGATTAATGCACCATGTTGGGGTCGTTGCCGCCGCCCGAGCGCTTCTCGTAGTACGCCTCGAACTTCTTCCGCAGCCGCTTCATCCGCCACTTTCGGTAGATGTCCCGGATCGAGCCCGCCATCTCGCCACGGCCGCGAGAAGAGCTCTTGAGGAATCCCGTCCAGCGGATGAGCGCGAGGCCGGTCAGAAACCCGCCGAGATGGACGATGTGGGCGACTCCGTCGGCGCCAACGAGCGATCCCACGAAGGCGATGAACCCCCAGACGATGACCACGTACCGGGCCTCGACGGGAAACGTCATCAGGACCCAGATCTGGTTGTTCGGGAACAGGACTCCATAAGCGAGCAGGATTCCGTAGATCGCGCCCGAAGCGCCGAGGATTGGAACGGTGTAGAACGGCCCGAAGGGAACGAAGGCCAGAAGCGCGGCCCCGAGACCGCAGAGGACATAGTAGCGGACGAAGAGCTTCGTTCCCCAGGTTCTCTCGACGGAGCATCCGAACACGAAGAGCGCGAGCATGTTGAACAGGAGATGCATCACGTCCCCGTGCAGGAACATGTACGTCAGCACGCGCCAGAGCTGAAAGCCCGGTGGGAGCACGGCCGGGGGTGAGAGCCAGAACCAGCTCGCGAAGGGCGGGATCAGCGCTCGAAAGAGGTGCGTGACTCCGTTCGCAATGATGAGCGCCTTGACGCCTGGAGTAAGGGGTCCGCCGAAGCTGACACTGACGTCGCGCCGATAGGGATTGACCACGGTTTCATCAGCTTAGCACGCGATTCCGCAAGCGGACAGACGCGCGGTCACGATAGCGATCGCTTCCGCGAGAGACAGGCGCGACAGAGCGAGAAGAGCGTTTTCATCGCCCGCTCTCGCCGCGTCGGCAACGACTCGAAAAAGCCGCGCCGGATCCGTGACCGGCCCTTCCAGAGCCTCCAGGTAGAGAAGGACGCCGAAGCTCCCCGCCGTTCCATCGTCGACCATTTCGCCGAGAAACTGCGACGCTCGATCCCGCGGCAGTCTCCGGACGACGGCTCGCGCGACGGCCCGTTCGCGCGACGACGCCGGATCGACGTTGCCGAGGAGAAGCCTCAAGGTCCAGACCTCGCCGGCAGGCACCAGCGCGGCTGCGGCGCGGAAGCGATCCTCGCGGTCGGGATCTCCCGCGAGTCGATGAAGTCGGGGAGCGAAGGAGCCGAGGTCGGCTTCCGCCAGACCGTCGAATGCGGCCTCGCGGCTCGCCGGGGAGGCGGATGCCGCCGAGCCCGTCGCGAGGTCGACGAGCACGGGAAGGTACTTTCGCTCACCGCTCAAAGACATGGCCAGGTGGACTCTCTCGGCGAGAGCGCTCGACGCCGAGGGAGCGAGATCGACGAGCGGAAGGCGGAAGAGCGCGGCGAAGCCCGAGGGGGACGCCGAAGGGCTCGCTGCGACCTGGCGGGCGAGCTCGAGCGCCACGGGAGCGTCGAGGGGAGATCGCATCACCGCCTCGAGAAGGACCGTTCGATCGACGGAATCGACGAGCTCGATCTGAAGCCACGCGCTCGATCCGGGAGCGCCGAGAGCGACGAGGGCGAGGCCGGCCGAGCGCTCCCCTTCGCGTCGAAGGCGGGAGAGAGCCGTCATCGACAGGAATCGATCGGGCCTTCGCAGGATCCTCTCGATGGCTTCCGGCGTTCCCAGCGCCTCGAGCCGGAGGCGCGCTTCGGGCAAGGGCACGCGCGCGAGGGCGTCGAGAAAACTCGGGTCCACTTCGGTCACGCCGAGAAACCGATCGATCTCCTCTCGCGGAACGAGCCTCGCCAGGATCTCGAAAATCGCTTCGCTCGAGGCGACGGCGGAACCCCAGGCGTCTCGCATTTCAGTGAGCGCCTCTTGCTTCTCGGAATCGCCGGCGAGGGGAGACAGGAGAAGGGACGCGAGGGCTCGACCTCTGGCCCGGTCCGCCCGCTTCACGCGATCGCGAATCGCGCGGTGGGAGGAGCGCGCGAAGTAGGGATACAGGCGATCGATGTGCTCCGCGCTCAGCGGCACGGCCCGTAGGGCCTCCTGATCGGATTCCGCGAGGCGTCGGAGCGCCGCATAGCGGGGTCCCGGCGGCAAAGCGAGAACCCAGTCCTTGATCGCGAGAGCGCCGTCGGGAATGGCGGTCGGCTCCGCGTCGACCGCTTCGCGGTTCCGTTCGAGCCAGCCGCGAACGGACGCTTCGAGGGGGATGCCCGCGGGAAGCGCCTCGAGAACACGCCGGGGCGAGGACGGGTCCGGCGACGCCGCGGCCCAGGCGAGGAGCGCTCGGATCGATTCCCGCGCTCGCGCGCGAGCGAGATTTCTCTCGAGAGAGGTGAGGAGATATCGCTCCGAGAGAGGCTCGGGCTCGACACCGTCGTCGAAATCCCGAAGCCTCGGGTCGAGAGAGGCGGCGAGGACCGCCCGCCATCGCGCCGGCTCGTCGAAGTAGGACTCGAGCCCGAGCCGAATGGTGGAGAGATCTCCGCTGCGGACGAGCGCGCGCCGCGCGGTCCAGGCGAGCTCACTCTCCTTCGAAACGGTCTCAAGAAGAGCGCGCGCCCGGTCGGCCGCGGAGTCGGGCTCGAGGCGAGCCAGCTCTTCGAGAGCCTTTTCGATCTCCTCCTCCAAATCCAGGGGATAGAGCGGGTCGGGAAATTGAGCGAGCTCCTCGAGCGCGGAATCGAGGGACTCTTCCAGAACTGGAATCCGCCACGCGTCGTCGCCGAGGAGCAACAACGCCGAGAGGAGAAGGGACACCGATCAGGAAGTCTTTGCCTGTGGCAGCTCGGCCGCGAGGAGCCGCGAGAGGGCCCGTCCGGTGGGCGAGACGGGATTCCTCACCAGGTCTTCCGGAGTCCCCGCCGCCACCACGCGCCCGCCCGCGTCGCCCCCTTCAGGTCCGAGCTCGATGATGTGGTCCGCGGTCTTGAGCACATCGAGGTTGTGCTCGATCACGAGAACGGTATTGCCCGCGTCGACGAGCTGCTGGAGAACCAGGAGGAGCCGGGCCACGTCGTGAAAGTGGAGGCCGGTGGTGGGCTCGTCGAGGATGTAGAACGTGCGCCCGGTCGAGCGCTTGGCGAGCTCCCGCGAGAGCTTCACCCTCTGCGCTTCGCCTCCGGAGAGCGTTGGCGAGCTCTGTCCGAGCCGGATATAACCCAACCCCACTTCGACGAGCGTCTCGAGGATGCGCCGGATCCCGGGGTGGTTCTGGAACAGATCGACCGCTTCGGCAACGGTGAGGTCGAGCACGTCGGCGATGGAGAGGCCCTTGTACCGGATCTCGAGAGTCGCGTCGTTGAAGCGGCGGCCCCGGCATTCCTCGCAGGGCACGTACACGTCGGCGAGGAAGTGCATCTCCACCTTGATGACGCCGTCTCCCTCGCAGCGCTCGCACCTTCCTCCCTTGACGTTGAAGGAGAACCGCCCGGCCTGGTAGCCGCGGGCGCGGGCCTCGGGGAGGTTCGCGAAGAAGCCCCGGATCTCGTCGAACGCCTTGGTGTAGGTCGCGGGGTTCGACCGCGGCGTCCTCCCGATGGGCGACTGATCGATGTCGATCACCTTGTCGAGATTCTCGATGCCGAGGACCGCGTCGTGGTCCCCGGGATGACCTTCCGCGCGATTCAGCGTGCGCGCGAGAGCGGGGTAGAGGATCTCGTTCACGAGGGTACTCTTCCCTGCTCCGGAGACGCCGGCGACTCCCACCAGGACTCCGAGCGGGATCGGGACGTCGAGGTCCTTCAAGTTGTTCTCGCGCGCGCCGCGTATCTCCAGTTTCTCCTTCCGCGGCTTCCTCCGTTCCGGAGCCATCGGGATCGAGAGCTCGCCCGAGAGGTACTTGCCGGTGACGGATTGAGAAGAGAGCGCGATTTCGCGCGCGGTGCCGGCGGCGACGATCTCGCCTCCGTGGACGCCGGCGCCGGGTCCGAAGTCGACGATATGATCCGCCGCCTCGATGGTTTCCCGATCGTGCTCGACCACTACCACCGTGTTTCCCATGTCCCGCAGGTGGCGGAGCGCGGTGAGGAGGCGCCCGTTGTCCCGGGGGTGAAGTCCGATCGAGGGCTCGTCGAGGATGTAGACCACTCCGGTCAGCTCCGAGCCGATCTGGCTCGCGAGCCGGATGCGCTGCGCTTCTCCGCCGGAGAGGGTCGGGGCGAGCCGGTCGAGAGAGAGATACCCGAGCCCGACGTCTCTCAGGAACCGCAAGCGGTTCACGATCTCTTTGAGAAGCTCGGAGCCGATGAGAGCGTCGGTGCCCTCGAGAGCGACCGTGGTGGCGAAGAGATGAGCGTCATCGATTGCGCTCTGGGCGAGTCCGGCGATGGTCTTCCCGCCCACGGTCACCGCGAGAGCTTCCGGACGGAGCCGCACTCCAGCGCAGGCGGAGCAGGGCTTGTCCGACATGTACTGCGCGTAGTGCTTCTGCACCATTTCCGAGTCGGTCTCTTTCATGCGGCGCATCAGAATGGGAACCAGCCCCTCGAACCGGGTCTTGAAGGATCGCTTTCCTTTGCGAATGGTGATGCGCTCGGCATCGCCGTGGAGCACGACGCGTCTCTGGGAGACGGAGAGCTTCTGCCAGGGAAGCGCGAGGTCGATCTCGAAGTGACGGGCCATGGAGCGCACGACCGCCGCCCGCCAGCCGCCCTTGTCCTCGATCACTCCCCACGGCTTTACCGCGCCCTGATTGATGCTGAGGGAAGGGTCGGGGACCATGAGCTCCTCGTCCATCTCCGCGCGGGTCCCGAGACCATGGCACTCGGGGCACATCCCGAGCGGTGAGTTGAACGAGAAGAGCTGCGGGGTCAGCTCCGGAAAGGAGATTCCGCAGTGGTGGCAGGCCTGATCCTCGGAGAAGAGGAGATCGGGAGCGCCTTCCCGCTCGACCATGAGCACTCCGGCCCCCTCGCGAAGCGCGGCTTCGACCGAGTCGGTCAGCCGCGAGCGCGCGCTCTCGGAGAGGCCGCCCTTCGCCACGAGACGGTCGAGCACGATCTCGACGTCGTGCTTCTTTTTCTTGTCGAGCTCGATGTCCTCTTCGAGAAGCCGCACCTCTCCGTCGACGCGCACCCGGGTGAATCCGGCGCGGCGCGCCTTTTCGAGGAGGGCCTTGTGCTCTCCCTTTCGATCGCGCACGAGCGGCGCGAGAATGGAAAAACGCGTCCCTTCCGGCAGCCGCGAGACCTCGTCGACGATCTGCTGAGGCGTCTGCCGGGCGACCGGACGGCCGCAGCGATGACAGGAGACACGTCCGATGCGCGCGAAGAGGACGCGCAGGTAATCGTAGATCTCCGTAATGGTTCCGACGGTGGACCGCGGGTTGTGCGAAGAGGACTTCTGATCGACGGAGATGGTCGGCGAGAGACCGCGAATCGTGTCGTAGAGCGGCTTCTCCATCTGACCCAGGAACTGCCGCGCGTAGCTCGAGAGCGACTCGACGTAACGGCGCTGGCCCTCGGCGTAGAGAGTGTCGAAAGCGAGCGAGGACTTCCCCGATCCGGAGACGCCGCTGAAAACGACCAGCTTCTTCTTCGGGATCTCGACGGTTACGTTCTTGAGGTTGTGCTGCCGCGCCCCGCGGACGACGATCCGGTCCGGCTCCACGATGGCTGGAGACTAGCCTGAACGAGAACACTCAACGCAAAGTCGCCGAGAAAGAGCGCAGAGACGCAGAGGAAATCCTGTCGGTTCTGATCTTCTCTGGCGCCTCTGCGTCCTCTTTGCGCCTTTGCGTTCTTCCGTGGATTCAGTTCCAGTCGGGCTTCACCGCGAAGAAGAAGCTCTCCCGGCCGCGCTCCACGAACAGCACGACCTCCTCCGGCTTCCGCTCCCGGACGCGCTCGATGAGTGCGCGGAACGCGGTGAAATCGGTGACCGGCTCGTCCCCCACGCGCACCAGAATGTCGCCCGGACCGATTCGATTCTGGTTGCTGCTCACGCCCACCGGCGGCTGCACCACCACCACACCCTGCTGATCGGGCTCGAGAAACCGCGTGGCGACGAAGTCGTAGGTGATCTCGCGCACCGTGAGATCCAACTCGTCTACTTTGAGCGTCAGCGCCTCTCGCACCGACCGCGGTGCCCCGGCGAGCCGGACCTTGGTCGCCTTCCGTTCGTCACCCCTCAGGTACTCGAGCGATAGCTCGGCGTCCACGCCCGCGCGCAGGATCCGTTCGGCGAAAGAAGCGATTTCTTCGTCTCTCTGCACTTGCACCGGCTCGCCGTCGAGGAGCACCAGCACGTCCCCGACTTCGAGGCCGGCTTTCTCGGCGGGCGAGTCGCGGTACACGTAGCCGATGAGGATTCCGGAGCTCACCGGAAGCGTCATGTACGAAGCCAGGTCTTTCGAGAGCGCCTGCATCTCGACGCCGAGCCATCCCCGCCGCACCGGAGTCGCGGCCTCGGTATCGACCCCCGCGTCGACGAGATCCTTCGCGGGACGGGCGAAAGCCCGCCCGATACCCTTCGGGAGATCCCGCATCATGGTGAGAATCGCGAGAGGATTGCGGCTCGAGGTATCCGGCAGCGAGACGGTCAGCGCATCGAGGTAGCCCAGGACCTCTCCCTCGAGCGATGCCACGAGCGCGCCGACGGGATCGGAAGCGCCCGTTCCGACGACGAATCCCGCTCGAGGCCTTTCCGTCACCGCCTGCACTCGGGTCAGCTCGACCGATACCGCCGGTCCGAGAGGGTCGGGAAGGAGGCTCACGACGGCGACCTCTTCTCCCACTTCGACGGAGCGAGCGGCTTCGAAGACGACGGGCTTGAAGTCCTCTTTGCCGTCCGAATCGATCTGAAAGAACGCGACGTCCGCGCCGGAATCCCGGCCGAGAAACGTCGCCGGGTACTCGTGTCCGCCAACGGTCCGGACGCGCGTGCTCCCAATCTCCGCCTCCGCGCGGCTGACGGAAGCGGGAAATCGGATCCCGACGCCGTGGGGGACCTGGTTGAACGGCTCGAAGATGATCGCGCTGGTCAGAATCATGCCCCGCGGCGAAACGAGGATACCGGTGGTCACGAGCTCTTCTTCCTCGGCGGGCTCGGACGTCGAGCGGCTCACGCGCTGCCGATATCGGACCTGGACCAGGCTTTCGTGAAAGCGGTTTTCGAGAGCGGAAAGGCTGCGGGCGAGCGAATCCTCCTCGGAGCCATAGACCGCGGGCGCCGCCCCGGAGAGCAGTGCCAGAAGCGCGAGCTCAGTTCTCATAGTTGGCCTCGATCAGGATCCAGCGACGCGAATGGCGCCTCATGACCGTGAGCAGCACCTTCTCGGCGCGCGCCTCGTCGCGGGCGCGGTAGAGGGCGCGAAGACTCTCGAGATCCGAGACCTCTTCCTCGCCTACCGCGACGATGCGGTCGCCGGGAAAGAGACGCGCCTGGAACGCCGCTCCATTCGGTTTCACTCCGGCCACGAAAACGCCGCGCTGATCGGGCAAGCTGAACTCGAGCGCGAGCTCCCGGGTGATTCCGCGAGCGGTGAAGCCCCAGCTCCCGCAATCCATCTCGCTCGAGCTCGACTCGTCCTGTTCCTCCGTCGTCGCGCCGAGAGTGAGCTCTTCGCCGCCGCGGGCGATGAGCAGGGTCACGTTCTCGCCGACCGGGGTGTCGGCGATCTTCTTGTAGATTGCGGGAAGCTCTTCCGTGAACTGCGCCGAGACGCGGTCGCCCGAGTACGAGAGGAGCACGTCCCCGGCGCGGACTCCCGCTCTTTCGGCGGGCGAATCGGGATCGACGCTCCTGATGACCGCGCCCTCGACCTCTTCCGCTTCGAAGTACTGAGCGAGCTCCTCGAGCGGCTGAAAGGTGAGGCCGAGCCAGCTTCGCGACACTTTGCCGTGCGCGATGAGCTCGCGCGCGACCTCTTTCACGATGTTGATGGGGATGGCGAACCCGATACTCGAGGCGCCGAAAGCACCGCGCGCGTTCACTCCCACGACCTCCCCCTCGAGGTTCACCAGCGGCCCGCCGCTGTTCCCGGGATTGATAGCCGCGTCCGTCTGGATCCAGGTGTTGAACGAGCCCGTCTTCTCGCCCGTCGGGAGCTTGAACTCGTCGGAAAGGAACCGGTCCTTGCTGCTGACGACGCCGAAGGATAGAGAGCGCTGCAATGCGAGGGGGCTCCCGAGGGCCATCACGTAATGACCGACCTGTAGAGCGTCGGAGTCGCCCAGGGTCACCGGAGCGGGCGCTTTCTGGTTGCCGTTCAGATCCAGCTTCAAAACGGCGATGTCGGTGAGCGGGTCTTCGCCCACGAGAGTTCCAGAAACCCGCTCCCGGTCGCTCAACGTAATGATGAGCCGCTTCGCCTTTCCGGCGACGTGGTAGTTCGTGATCACGTGGCCCTGGTCGTCGAAGATGAAACCGCTCCCCACTCCGGTCGAGCTCCGTCTTTCACCGGAGGAGAAGACGTCGGTAATCGGCTGCACGTTGACGAGCGCCGGAGACACGCGGTCGCGGGCCTTCAGGATTCGGTCCTGCAGCTCGGTCTGGGATGCGATGACGAGTGACAGCGAGAAGAGCGTTTGAAAAGCCGCCATTGGCTCCATCGTAGCAAAAGCGACGGTACGCGGGGGGCGGGGGCGCTTTCGGAGCGCATTCGCCTCATTAAATAAGGAAAGGCGGCCCCCCGGAGAGCCGGGGAGCCGCTCGGATGGCAGGAAGTACGTAGTCGTTCGTATTTCGGCTCGCTCCCCTGTTTCCCTCACGGGAGCGGCCGAACGCCGCTGACATTCGGTTAGACGAAGCCCGTGGCCTCAAGGTTCCGTGATTGCCGAGAGCGGGAGAGCGGCGTTACTATGATGGCCCTTCCTCGAGCCATCTCGAGATCACTTTATAGGGGAGGATTCACTCATGAAAGCCATTGGCTATGACCGGGCTTTGTTCGTGCAGCCCTTCGACCACCGTGGGAGCTTCACCAAGACGTTTTTCGACTTCAAGGGCGCGCCCAGAATCGACCCGGAAAAAGATCAGCACGTTCCGGTGACGGCGGCGAAGACCCTCATCTACCGGGGTCTCATCCGGGCGATCGAGATGGGCGTGCCTCGCGGGGAGGTGGGCATTCTGGTCGACGCGCAGTTCGGAAGTCACATCCTGGCCGACGCCAAATCCCGGGCCATTCCCGCGGCCGTCTGCGTCGAAAAGAGCGGGCAGGACGTCTTCGACTTCGAGTACGGCTCCCGCTGGGAGGACCACTTGCGCTTTCTGGCGCCGGACATCGTGAAGTGCCTGGTGCGCTACCACCCGCAGGATGACCCCTCGCTCAACCGCGAGCAGCTCACCCGGCTGAAGATCCTTTCCGACTATATCCATGCGGGTAACGATCACTACTTGATGTTCGAGCTCCTGGTGCCCGCGGTGACCGACGAGGACAAGAAGGCCGGCGACCGGTACGATTCGGAAGTGAGGCCCCGGCACATGGTCGAGGCCATCAAGCAGATTCAAGACTACGGCGTCGAGCCGGATATCTGGAAGATCGAGGGCCTCGACGCGCGCTCCGACGCGGAGGCGGTGTCGAAACAGGTTCGCTCGAGCGAGGCCCGGAAGAAGGTCGGCTCGATTCTCCTCGGACGAGGCTCCAATAAAGAGAAGGTGCACGAGTGGCTGAAGGTCGCGGCACCGGTGGACGGCTTCATCGGGTTCGCCGTCGGACGCACGAACTTCAGCGATCCTTTGAAGCGGTATTTGAAGAAGGAGCAGGACGAGAAGTCGGCGGTCGAAGAGATCGCGGAGAACTACAAGGGCTGCGTCGACATCTGGAAGAAAGCGAAGGGCTGAAACGGGAAGGTTCCAAGCAACAGGGCCCGGCCCGCCTTCGCACGCTTCGGCGGGTCCGCAGAAGCCCGAAGGGCGGAGGCGGAAGGGCCCTTCCTTCGCGCGCCTCTCAAAGGTACATCGTTGGGTGCAGCAACGGGTCCGGAGGGCCCGTCCTCCCCGAGCGAAGAGCGAGGGGAGCGCGCCGAGCGAAGAGCGAGGCGAGCACTGAAGAAGATTAAAGGCGGGCGGGGTCGGAGCCCCCAACCTGGATGTGACGAACCGAAGCCCGGGACCGTTACCGGAATCGACCTTCACACCCACTCCGACCCCGCCTCGCATCGTGCCGCCTGGCGCGGCCCGTCGATTCCGCGTTTGCCGGAACGACGTCCCGCCGAGGCTGGCGGCTAACCGAGAACGATTGCGATTGCGGGAGCAGCTTGCTTCGCGTTTTCGCTTTCGCGTTTCCGCGAACACGAGTCTAATAGCAATCCCTTTGCCAATTCGGGCAGGCGAGAGTCTCGGAACGTAACTCGCGGTCCCGCAAGGGATAGCACCCTTCACCGCTCGTCCTTCACGCCTTCCTTCGATCGGTCATCGAGATTCTCGTGGGAGAAACCCGTCAAAGCCCTTTTTTTTTCCCCCCCAAGGATGCGGTGATTTAGCCCCCAAGCTCCTTCGAGCCTCCGCGAGCTGTGCTACCATCGATTTACACGCACAATCGAAGTTGAGATCGAGGCGGCCGGCGGGAACGCCACGGCTCCTCGTTGCCATGATGAAGGGACCGCCTCCGAAGATTCTGGCTTGGCTCGCGCGCTCCTTTCTCCTCCTTCTCGTGGTCGCGTCTCCATGGCCCTTTGGATCCGTCGCTCCGCGGGCGGCCTCGACTCTTGCCGCCGGGCTTCTCGTGCTCTACGGAGCCTATTGGGCGTTTCGATTTGTGCAACAGCGCAGTGTGACTCTTCCTCATGGTTGGATCTGGCTCGCGCTCGGGCTCGCTTTCGTCTCGATGCAGAGCGTACCGTTTCCTTCGACGCTCACCGCGGTCGCTCCGGGCGTGAACCGCACGTATGCCCCGATCGCCGCAGAGCTCGGCGCGAGTCCCGGATGGCACCCGATCTCGGTCGAGCCGTTCCGGACGGAGTGGAGCCTCCTTCAGCTCCTCTCGCTCGCCTGCGCGTTTCATCTCGCGAATCGTCTCTTTCGAGCGACTAGGGAGCGAAATGCCCTGGCCGGAAGTCTGGCGGGGGTGGGGGTCGCGCTCTCTCTCTTCGCCGTCTATCAGAAAGCGCGGTTCGGCAGCGTTCTCTATGGACTCGTTCCCGTCGAATCGGGCACTCCCTTCGGACCGTTCGTCAACCACAATCACTTTGCCGGATACGCGGAGGCGACGGCCCTCGTCGCTCTCGGCACGGCGATCGGCTTCTCGCGCCGATCGAGCCCCCTCGGCCTCCTCTTCGCCGGCGCTTCCGTGCTCATCGGCATCGCACACCTGCTCTCTCACTCTCGCGGCGGGATCCTCGCTCTCGGCGCGGGCCTCGTGACTCTTGCCTGGCTCTCCTCGAGGGACGCCGGAAAGGGCCGCCCGATTCTCCTCGCGGGAGCCACCCTCGCGATCGCCCTATTTCTCGTCGTCTTCGGACCAGCCAGCGTCTACCACCGTATCGCGAGCTTCGGCAACGCCGCGGCCGACGATTCCTTTCGGTTCCGGATTCAGCTCTGGTCGGACTCGTTCGGGCTCTGGGCGTCGTCGCCCGTGGTGGGCACCGGTCTCGGCACGTTCGCGGCGGCGATTCCACCCTACCGCAGCGGGCCCGACGAAGTCCGCGCCGAGTTCGCGGAGAGCGATTGGCTTCAGCTCCTTTGCGAGGGTGGTCTCATCGGACTCGCGATCGCGGCGATTCTAGTCGGGACGGCGCTCCGCTCGGGTCTCCGCGAAGCTCGAGCCGAACGCTCGGAAGGCAACCGCGGAGTGCTCCATGGGCTCGCCGCGGCGGCGGTCGCGCTCATCGTTCACGGATTCGTGGATTTCAACTTTCGCATCCCCTCGAACGCGCTCTTGTTCGCCGTGACCCTCGGGGCCCTGGCTCCTCCGGGTCTGAAGGTCTCGTGGAGCCGGGGGAGGCTCGTCCGGCTCGTGGCCGCGCTTCTCGCCGTCGGGCTCACCCTGGGAGCGTCGCTCCGTGCCCTGAGCCTCGGCTGGAGCGATGAGCTGAATCGCCGCGTGAATCCCCTTCTCGCTCGGCCCGAGGAGTTCACCTCCCTCATTCAGGCGCTCGGGAGCTCGAAGGGCCGCGTGCCTTCGAATCCGGACACGACCTACCTTCTCGGCCGCCTCTACAACGAGGAGGCCTATCGGTCCAGGAACGAGGCTCGCTATCGCGAGCTGCGGCTCGAGCAAGCGGGAGCGGCGTTTCGAGAATCGCTCGCGCGGGCTCCCGCGCGCGGACGCACCTGGTTCGAGCTGGGATGGACGGAAGCGAACCTCGGGCGCGAGAACGAGGCCGATCGCTTCTTTGCGCTCGCGCTCTCCCTCGAGCCGCACTGGGCGAACCTGCGGGCGAACTACGCCCTCTACCTCGTCTCCCGCGGCCGGATCGACGACGCTCTCGTCCAGATCGAGGCCGCGCGCGCTCTCGAGCCCGGGCTCGCGCCGCTCGACGCGCTCTCGATCATCGGTCCGCACGTCAGGCACGACGTCCATCTCCTGCGTCGCGCCGCGGGAAGCGGGCCCGAGGCCGAGCTCGCTCTCGAAACCTTCGAGAAGTCCTTTGAGTGATTCTCGCAACTTCGACGACGCCACGGTCCGCGCCTTCGGCGGGGAGTGGACGCGCTTCGACCAGTCGGAGTTGCCCGAGGAGGCACTGCGAATCATGTTCTCGGAGTACTTCGCGATCTTTCCCTGGGAACGGCTTCCTCGAAACGCCCGGGGAGCGGACGTCGGCTGCGGCTCGGGGCGCTGGGCGCGGCTCGCGGCTCCCCGCGTTTCGGAGCTGCATTGCGTGGATGCGAGCGAAGAAGCCGTCGCCGTGGCGCGGCGGAATCTGTCGACCTTCGGGAACGTGGTGATCCACCAGGCGAGCGTCGACTCGCTTCCGTTCGACGACGCATCGCTCGACTTCGCTTATTCTCTGGGAGTTCTCCATCATCTCCCCGACACCGCGGCGGCGCTCCGAGCGTGCGTCCGAAAACTCAAGACCGGAGCGCCGTTTCTCGTCTATCTCTATTACGCCTTCGACAATCGACCGCTCTGGTACCGGGCGCTCTGGCGGCTCTCCGACGGGCTCCGGCGGCGCATCGCGCCTCGGAAGCCCTGGGCGAGAGACATCCTGTCGGACGCCATCGCCCTCTCGGTGTATTGGCCTTTCGCCCGCGGAGCGTGGCTCGGCGCCCGTCTGGGAATGGACGTCTCCCGATTTCCACTCTCGATGTATCGGGAGCGGAGTTTCTACACCATGCGCACCGACAGCCGGGACCGCTTCGGGACGCCGCTGGAAAAGCGTTTCCGCGCGGAACAGATCGCGGGAATGATGGCGGAAGCGGGCCTCGCGGAGATCCGCTTCTCGGAGTCGCCGCCCTACTGGTGCGCCCTCGGGATCAAACGCTGACTCGGCAGATCGCCATGAGATCGATGGCCCGGGACGGCTCCATCGGGTCGACCGTGAAATCGGACGCGTCCACGAAGGAGAGCTCCGAAGGATAGAGGGCGCCAGTCACCGCGCGCAGCAGCCTCTTGACCGGAAGCGGCGCGAATCGCCGGAGCTTTCGACGGTCGAGCGAGTGCCACCGTGCCCGCTTCGTTTCCGCCTCGCTCACGTTTCCGCGCGACCGGTGAACGACGGCGCGATACTCGACGCTCGGAAACACCCGGGACAGGAGCTCTTCGAGCTCCTCGAGGAAATACTCTTTCAGGTGAAACGGGTTCGGCGGCGGTCCGTCGGGCGACGAAAGGAGTCGATTCGGGGTGACCAGCCACAATTGACCCGCCGCTGTCAGCACCCGCCGGATTTCCGACAGGTAGAGGCGAGGCTCGCCGAGGTGCTCGAGGACGTGGCTGCTGATGACGAGATCGAACCGCGCGTCGCGATAGGGAAGTCTGCAGACGTCCGCGGTGACCGCCGTGACCGAAGGACAGTGGCTGCCCGTGAGCACGACATCGGGATACGAAGAATCGACGGCGTGCACGACGGCCCCCGCGGCCGCGAGAAGAGCGCTTCCCGAGCCCGCGCCGCAGCCCGCGTCGAGGATTCGCGCGCCGCGGCACATCCCGGACTCTGCCAACGCCGCATACGGCTTCAAGGATCGGGCGTGGAGGTACCGCTGCCCGGCTTCATCGAAATAGGCTCGTTCCTCGGAGCGCATCAGTCTCGAGCGCTCAGGAGGGCGAGCGCCTCCCTCGCGAATCGCTCGCGCGAGAAGCATCGAGCGTCGTCCACCGCTCGCGCGATGAGAGGGTCGTTCTCGGAGGATCGGAGGACTCGCCACGTCAGCCCCACGAGATCCTCTTCCGTGGACCAGAGAAATCCCGTCTCACCGTGCCGAACGATCTCCCGCTGGCCGCCGAGAGCGATCGCGATGGCGACGCAGCCCCGACTCATCGCTTCCACGGTCGTGACACCGAAGTGCTCGACCCGCTCGGGAGTCTGCCACTCGTCGAGATGCATTCCCGCGGCGTGCCAGAAGATTCGACTTCGACGATAGAGCTCCAGAAGGTCCGTTCTCGGCAGGTCCGTCCGCACGTCGACCGGAAATCCGTCGGAAGCGGCGCGCACGGATCGCAGGTAGCTCTGACTCGCCTCGTCCGTGGCGACGCTCCCCGCCAGGATCAGCCGATAACCTCGAAGTCCCTCTTCGATCATGCGGCGAAAGGCGAGGACGAGCTCCAGCTGCCGCTTCGGGTGGCCCTGGTCGGTAAAACGACCGACGGCCAGGATCACCGGCTCCCGTGAGGCCCAGGGAAGAGGAGTGTCCCCTCCCTGCTCGACGGGCGGATACAGGATGGTGGGAGCGGGAATCGTCGGGGCGACGCGCCGGGACATCGCCGCGGTGAACTTCGAGTTGAACACCACCCGTTCATAGCCCCGCAGCGCCTTCCGGTTCCGGACCCGATGCCACAAGTCGCGAGGGGATCTCCGGGGGGAAAAGGGCACCTGGACGTGAAGCAGGTTTCTCGGCGCCGCCGCCGCCGGAACACTTCCCGTCGCCACTCGAATGCCGAAGTCGAAATCCCTCAGCGCCCGAGCCACGGCTCGCTCCGCCCGCGAACGGTGGCGGCGACCCGCGAGCCGGCGCGAGTCGGAAGTCGAGACAGCTCGACGAAGCGAACGTTCTCGAAACGGAGGCCCAGGAGCTCGCGCAGCCGCTCGCGGTCAAAGGGCGTGGTGAGGAGAAGGGACGTCTCGTGCTTCTTCGCGAGCTCTTCCGCCAGCGCGCCGACGTAGAGCTCACCGCCTCCGCAAACGTGCCAGGCGGTGTGGTGGATCGCGACGCGCATCAGCTCGCGCGCTCTTTCCGGCGCAGCTTCGAGATCGCGGCGAGCTGCGGGCTCAGGCTCCGGCCGAGACTGGGGCCGGCCTCGCACGGCGTCCAGCAATCGCACTTTCTTTCGGCGATGAAGCGACGCGCGGCGCGCGCCTCGGCGCCGTCCCAGACCGCGTCGAACCCGTCGCGCTTCGCGTTTCCGAGCTTCCGGTCCAGCATCAGACAGGGATACACGTCGCCGTAGGGATCGATGAAGACCGAGTGCGTGCCGGAATAGCAGGTGAAGATGCGGCGCGGCGAGCGCTGGTAGTCCACCATGCGCCGCATGAAGTAATCGGTGGTATCCATCAACCGCGATTTCGTCCCGAGCTCCGCCCATCGCTCGTCGGCGATCTCCGCGATCTGCGATTGCACTCGTTCGAGCTCGTCCTCGCGCCATTGATGCGAAGAGCTCGACCGCTCGCCGTAGTAGTGGGAGCTGCTCTGGCCGAACTGCACGCTGAAGCTCGCTCCGCGCTCGCGCGCGAGCCGATAGGTCTTCAGGATGTCGCCCGTGTTCAGCGGTGTGATGGTGTAGCTGACCTGCAGAGTCAGCTCCAGGGGAGCGAGGCTCTCGATCACCTCGATCGCGTTGTCGAAGCAATCGAGGCCTCGCTGACGATTGTGCGTCTCGCGCAGCCCGTCGAGAGAGACCGTGATCGACAGCCGATCTTTCGCGGGAGCGTACCGCTCGAGGATCTTACCGACCGAGCGAATGGTCAGTTTCGGGCTCACGCTGTCGGTCGGGATCACAATCCCGGCCGTGGGGTGCTGGGTCAGGAAGTACCCGGCAATATCGACGAGGTCGCGCCGCAGGAAAGGCTCGCCTCCGGTGAGCGCGATCGAGCGCAGGCCGAGGAATCGACGGGAGGAAAAAATGACCCGGATGTCTTCCAGGGACAGCTCGGCGGACGCGCGGGACCGGTCCTTGCGGTAGAGCTCCCAGATACTGCACATGGTGCACCGCGAGTTGCAGTAGTAGGTCGTCGCGAGATTGACGGAGCGGATCCCATCCGAAGAGGGCGTCGAAACGCGCTCGGCGATGAGGCCGACCGCTCGGCGAGCACGGGAAATCGCTGTTCTCGGCCGCTCCAGCCGTTCGTTTGCCGCCTCTGCCGCCTGCGTCAGCGCGGTCTCGATGGAATCGACCGAGGCGCGGAGGGTCCACTCGTCTTCGAGAGGCTTCGCCTCCTTTGGCCGAGCGAGAGCGGTCGAGATGGCGGCGGCGAGACGGTGCGAGTCCCCGAGCGGCGCGACGTGGACGTCTCCCCGCGTCTGCGAGAGCGCGCGCGCCATACCGACGTCCCGCGTAACGACGGGAGTCCCCACCGCCTGGGCCTCGAACGGAACCATTCCGAAACTCTCGTGCCGGGAGCAGAAGACGGCCAGATCCGCCGCCGCGAGCACGGGGGCGATGTCGGTCCGCTCTCCCGTGAAGACGACGTAGCGCTCGAGCTCGAGCTGCCGGACCCGGTCCTTCAGGCGGCGCAGAAAGCGCTCGTTCCGAGGCCGTCCGTTGGTGCCTCCCACGAAGGCCACGCGAATGCCGGGATTCGCGTCCGTGAGGTCGGGAATCGCCTCGACGAGATCGAGCTGGCCTTTCGATTCCATGAGGTGGGAGACGCACACCACGAGTGGTCCCGATCCCGATTGCAGAAGCTCGGCGCGAGCCGCGCTCCCGTCCACTCCGAGATGAAACTCATCCGGATCGATCCCCGGCGGGACGATGAGAGTGCGCGGCACGAGCGCCCCGACCGCGCGGAGCATCTCCTCCGAGCTTACGATGACCCGCTGCGCCCGGCGTCCCAGGAAGGCAGCCCAACCGCGGTAGAGCGGCCAGGGAAACGCAGCGGGAAGCTCGTGCAGGAGAGCGACCAGGGGAGTTTCCGTCCGCTTCGCCGCGAGCGCGCTCCAGACGTTGTACACGCAATGAGCGAGAAGGACGTCCGGCTCGAACTCGCGAACGATGCGCTCGAGCTCGCGCGAGCCACGTACGACGCCGAAAGCGTGTCTCAGCGCCGCACGGGGTCCTCGGGCGAGGGGCGGCGTATCCACCCGCCGCACTTCGCTGCCGAAGCTCGCGAACAAAGCCTTCGCCGGACCATCCCCGTGAACGGCCGTGAGCACTTCGTGACCCCTCGTCGACAGCTCTCGGCAGATGCCGGCGGCGTAGCGGCTCGCGCCGGTCAAATGCTCGCCCGGAAAGCTGACGAGGATTCTCATGGGTGGAGACAAGCCCTCATGGCGCGGAGGTCGGCGCGGAGACGGTAGCGCTCGCTCGGGCGAAGCGCTCGCATCGCGTCGAGGCTCACCGCCCGGAGGCCGCTCGAAAAAAGGATTCCCGCCCTCAGCAGGAGCGTCCGGAAAGCCCCCTGGTGCTTCCGGAAGTAGGCCAGCTCGGATTCGATGCCGTGGACGGACCGCATCAGCGGGCTCGCTCCCGAGCTCGCGCCCATGACGTGGGTGACTCGCGCCCCGGTAACGCATCCCACGAGAAAACCGGAGCGGCGGATACGCAGGACCCAGTCGGCGTCCTCGAAGAACAGGAAGAACCGCTCGTCGAGAGGACCGACTCGATCGATCACCTCCCGCCGCACGGCGAGCGCGGCACCCGAGAGCCGCTCTGTCCTCCTCGTTCCATGCGGGCCGATCTCCTCCGCCAGGCGCGGCTTGTCCGCGGCCAGTCGGAAATGCCAGAGGAGCTGCCCGAGAAGGCTCAGCTCGCTCCCCGCACAGTGATGCTGGGGGGTCCCGTCGGGCGAGACGATCCATGGGCCGACGGCGCCAATCTCCGGGCGGTTCTGAAGAACTTCGACGAGTTTCGAAACGGTCCCTTCCTCGACCACGGCGTCGGGATTGAGGAGGAGGATGACGGGCGAGGTCGCGCACGAAAGGGCCTGGTTTACCGCTCGCGCGAACCCGACGTTCCGGGAGTTCCGAATGAGCCGAATCTCCGGAAAAGACGCCGCGATGGCATCGGCGGAGCCGTCGTCCGACGCATTGTCGACGACGATCGCCTGAACCGAAATTCCCGCGGAGCGCTTCCATAGCGAGTCCAGACAAACGAGGGTCAAGGGCCTCGTGTTGTAGCTCACGATGACGACGGAGCACTTCACCGTACGGAGTCCCCCCGCGTCGTCGACCCGCCTCCGAGTTGCGAGCGCACGATTCGAATCAGCCTCCCGGAATCGAGCCGGTCCTTCGTGTGATCGCATCCGGCGCAGAGAGGCAGTCGTTCGAAATCCAGATCGAGGTGGGCTTTTCGCAAGCGGGCCAGGCTCTCCCCGCGCCAAATCTCCTCGAGCGACGTCTCCCGGGCGTCGCCGATCGAAAGCTCCGCCTCACAGTCGTAGCAGCACGGCAGGACCGCGCCGTTCCAGGTCACGGCCAGGAAATCCCACAGGAAACTGAGACAGGGAGTGCGGAACGGAATACCGTGGAGCGGAAGAGCGCCGTCGTGAGAGGCCCAGTTGTTGTAGGGCTTGATGGAGATCTCGTCGCCCGCGCGCAGCAACGGCTCCCATCGCCGTCGGAAGGCCTCCACTTCGCCGACGGTCTGGCGCATCTCGATGATCTGGAACACGACGCGCGGGCCCCCACCGGAAGACCGCCTTCGCTCGAGAAACGAAACGACGTTCGATAGCGTGGACTCGAACGTCGCGCCGGCGCGGAGGGCTTCGTAGGTCGCTTTGCTGGCTCCGTCGAGGCTGAAGACCAGGCACGAGAGACCCGAGCGAAGGATCGCATCGGCGCGCGACGGATCGAGGAGCGTGGCGTTGGTGCTCATCACCGTCTCGCGGATCGCCGGCTTCTGGCTCGCGTAGGACAGAAGCTCGCCGATTTGCGGATGGACCAGCGGTTCGCCCCATAGATGAAGAAACAGCTGGTCGACTCCGTGGCTCGCGATCTCGTCCACGAGCCGCGAGAAGAGCGTAAAGGACATGACGCCGTTCTTCCTCGATTTCGTCCAGGTGGGACACATCGGACACTCGAGGTTGCACGCGCTCGCCGGCTCGATGGCGATCCGTCTCGGGAAACCCGGGCTCCGGGCGATCGATCCCCGTTTGACGGCCATTCGCGCCCGGGCGTACGTTTCTCCGACCCAAGAAATCATCAATTACCTCGCCGGCAGCTCGCCCTCAGCCGTCCCTCTCCACAGCAGGTCGCGGCAGAAGCGCAGCCGGACCAGCGAAAGCTCGCCTTGCGCCGCCAGGACTCCGATGAAGGCCACCGCGGCGCCGGCGAGGGCGATTCGCGGGTTGGCGGAGAGAACGGTGAATCCCGCGGCCGCGGCAGCGAGGGCCGCTGCGAGCGAGGCGTAGTTCGCTTTGAGGGAGACGGAAAGTTCACGGAGGCTCGCGAGGCACAGGAGGAAGCTCAGGCCCTCCGCGAGAAGGAGCGCCGCCGCGGCGCCCGCGGGTCCGGCCGCCGGAATCAACAGGAGATTCAAACCGACGTTGACGATCACGACCATCGCCGTAATGGCGAGCACGCGATTCTCTCGACCTCGCGCGATCAGATAGTGAGCCGCGAGCGAGTTGTGAATTCCGAGAGGCAAGAGCCAGGCGAGAGCTCCGAGCAGCGACTGTGCGGGCTCGTATCCCACGCCGAAAACCACCGCGATCAGGGGCCGGGAAAACCCGGAGAGGGCGAAGGCGGCGAGAACGCCGCCGATGACAACGACCCGCGTCGCCTCCCGCATGAGGAGCTCGCTCCGCCTCGAGGCGCCTTCCCGCGCGATCGCCGGGAAGAACGCCTGTGAGAAATAAACGCCCAGACCGGTGAGCAGCAGCACCCAGCGGTAGGCGGCATGGTAAAGGCCGACGTCCTCCGCGCTCGAGAGAGCCGCGAGCAGGAACGAATCGATCCAGACGAGAGACTGCGCGAGCGTCAATGCCCACGCGAGCGGAACCGCATCCTTGAGCATCGAGAAGGCGCCGCGGAGCGATGGGGAGAGCGCTCGCGCGTTTCCAGTCGCGGGGCGCACGGACGAACAGGAATGAGGCGGATGCCGCGTTCGCCAGCAAGAGCCCTATGGGAACGAGATACAGATCGGAAGCGTCCCGAACCATAAAGCCGACCCAGCCGGCGTGAACGGCTGAGCCCACCACCTGACCGATGGCGCGGCTCCCCGCCCGCTCGCTCGCGGTATAGAGCCATGCCAGAGAGAGAGCGGAAGGGACGAGGCTCAAGGCGTACAAGAACACGAGCCGTGAAAAAACCGAGCCACGAAAGCCGAGGCTGACCGCGGCCGCGATGGCCACGGCGAGAGCCAGGAGGCCCCTGAGGGCCGCTACGCGGCGAAGCAAGTCCTCGCTCTTCGGCCCTGGCTGCGCGAACGAGCGTTGCGCCACGTACTGAAGCCCGGGATCCGCGGCGACGGACAGGAACGCAAGGACGCCGAGCGCGAGATTCAGCTGGCCGAAGCTTTCCGGGCCGAGTGCGCGGGCGCTGATCGCGAACGCCGCCATTCCAAGGATGCGGCTCACGATGTCCGCAGCCATCATCGCCCCCGCGTTCCGACCGATGGAGAGACGTTTCGGCATTCCCTGCCCGGAAGGTTCGAGCGGCTCGTTGTCCGGGATCATGAGCTCGTCTCGAGAATCGCGTGGGACGGTGTCCTCGCCTCTCTCTCTCCGAGGAGGCGCGCCGAGCGACGCCGCTCGAGTCCGTCCGCGATGAACAGGAAATAGAAGATCATCACCTGCGTTCTCTGCCGATAAGCGGTTCCGGCGTTTCCCAGGAACGCGCCGTAGGCGAGAGTCAGAGCCGTGGTAAAGACGAGGATCGGCATCGTCTGGCTCAGACGGAAACGGACGGCGGACCAAAGTCCGTGAAACAGGGCCGGCAGAAGGGCGTACCACACGAGAACGTCCGGGATGGCGAGAGCCTGGCGCAGGCCTATCACCTTCCAGGGGAATGGAGCCAGCAGAAGATTGGCAACGCCGGCGGGAAGGACGCTCAAAACGCCGCCGATCGTGGACACGTCGGCCTCCGCGGCGAAACCGCTCCGGGCGGACGAAGCGAGATCCCAGCGTGACACCTGGAGCTGCTGTAGATCGAAGAACCGGGTCGTCGTCAGGAGCTCCTTGCCGGTCGGCGTCAGCAGGAGCAAGACCAGAAGTCCGCCCACGGCCGCGAACTGAGAGACGAGAGCGACGAGCGGACGCCGGCCCTGCCGCACGAGGAGTCCGCTCAGCGTCGCGACCGCGATCGCGGCGAAGATATAGAAACGGAGCCACACCAGCGCTCCGGCCGTCAGGATGTAGAGAACGAGATCGCTCGCGCGGATGCGGGATCGCAGCCGCAGGAGAGCGAGGATATTCAAGGCAATGCAGAGCATCACCGAAGCGTCTTTGTAGAGCGCGGCCGACCAGAAGATCACCTGCGGAAAGAACGCGGTGAGCAGCATCGCCCTGAAGGCGGTGCGCTGGTCATAAATCAGGAGGCCGAGCTCGAGAATGACGATCGAGGTCAATGCGCCGAGGGTCGCGTTGATGAACTGCACCAGCAGGGTGTTGCGGCCGAAGACGTAGTAGATCCCGCCGACGAAGTAAATGAACCCGCTGTTCACCCGACCTTCCACCGCGGAGGCCCAGGCATCGGTCGTGGTTCCTTGCGACCAGGCCTCCGCCACCGCGGCGCCCATGGCGTCGTAGAGACCGGAGTCTCCCCAGAACAGACGCGCGAATCCGACGTCCTGATAGTTGAGCCAGAGAAAAAGCGCGATTCCGCACCGGAGCGCGATGGTTCCGAGATACGCGAGCGCCACGCGGCGAAACATGTCGCGGGGGTACGACGAGCGAAGAGCCGCGACGATGAAGCCGTTCAGGAGAGCGGCGACGAGGACAGCGACAGCGAAATCCACGGAGCTCCTCTAGCTCATCCATGCGCGCGGCAGGATGCCCACGAGCTTTTCAAGCGACGAGTCAGGTTGTACTGATGATGAAATAACTATAACACGGCGATCCGGGTGGAGACACTGAGCCGTGGTATCATCGGATTCGAAAACCTCGAGACAGACGTAGAGCAGTAGAAGCGCCTTGGCGCCGACGGACGCCGAGAGGACGAGCGCCCGTCTGTCCGGGCAAGCCCGATGAAGACCGCGGTCACCGAGACGCTCGCTTCCGAAGGCGCGCTCCGCGTCCTCGCGCTCGCGCCCTACGCCAAGGACACTTCCCCGGGACAGCGCTACCGCATCGAGCAGTGGGAGCCCCACCTGTCGAAGCTCGGTTGCTCGATCACCTATTCAACGTTCTCGCCGGCGGAGCTGTCGGAGCTCCTGTACCGCCGTGGAGAGGTCGCGAAGAAGCTCTCCGGGATCGCCCGAGCCTACCTGCGCCAGCTGAAGGCCGTTTCGAACGCTTCGGGGTTCGACCTCGTCTACATCTTCCGCGAAGCGGCGCTCATCGGCCCCGCGTTTCTCGAGAGCATCGCCGGTCTTTCGGGCGTGCCGATGGTCTTCGACTTCGACGATGCGATCTTCCTCCGCTACAAGAGTCCCTCGAACGGGTACCTCAGCTTTCTGAAGTTCCCCGGAAAGACCCGGCGGCTTTGCCGCAGCGCCCGCGAGGTCATGGCGGGCAACGACTATCTCGCGAGCTGGGCCTCCCGCTACAACCCGCGCGTGAACGTCGTTCCGACGACCGTGGACACCGAGTCCTATCGCCCCGAGCTTCGCGTCCGACGCCACGCGCTTCCGACCGTGGGCTGGACGGGAAGTCACAGCACGCGGGCGCATCTCGAGCTCGCGGTTCCCGCCCTCGAGAAGCTCGCCGCGCGGAAGCCGTTCCGTTTCGTCGCCATCGGCGCCGAGGCGCCGCGCCTCAACGGCGCAGTGGTCGAGTCGCGCCCCTGGCGCTCCGCTACCGAGGTTCTCGATCTGGCCGACATCGACGTCGGCATCATGCCTCTTCCCGACGATCCCTGGTGCCGGGGGAAATGCGGATTCAAGGCGCTTCAATACATGGGCCTCGGGATCCCCGCCGTGGTCTCCCCGGTCGGCGTCAATGCGCGCATCGTCACTCACGGGAAGAACGGATTCTGGGCCGAGACCGAAGGCGAATGGGTATCGCTTCTCGAACGGCTTCTCGAAGACCCGGAGCTCCAGGCGCGGATGGGACGCGAGGGCCGCCGTACCGTCGAGGCGCTCTATTCCGCGCGCGTCGTCGCGCCTTTCGTCCATGAGATCTTTCGACGGGCCGCGAACGGAACCGGGGTGAATTCCCTCATGCCGTAGCCGAAACCCTACGAGCCACTCACTGGACGAAGGCTGGAAAGGCTTTAGCTTTCAACTAGTTGAGCATGGCACGACGGTTGCTTCCTTCGGGCCAATGCTCGATGTGCGTCGCTCATCGGAAGAGCTCGGGCGACTCGATGCGATTTACATCACGTACGACGGCCTGATGGAGGCGCTCGGCCACTCTCAGATCGAGCCTTGCCTCTCCGGTCTCGCCGGCGCCGGTCTTCGCGTCGCTGCCATTTCCTTCGAAGAGGCCGCGGATCTGTCGCATCGAGAGAAGCGGCTCGCGGTCGCTTCACGCCTCGAAGCGCAGGGCATCGAGTGGACTCCTCTGACGCGCCACCGATGGCCGCGCGCACTCGCCGCGATCCTCGACGTTGCCCGGGGAGCGCTCACGCTATTCGGTCTCTGCCGCCGCAATCGCGCGGCCGTGATCCACGCGCGCTGCTTTGTCGCCGGACTGATGGCTCTCCCGGTGAAGAGCCTCTTCGGCGCCCGATTCGTTTTCGACATGCAGGGCTTCTGGCCGGAGGAGCGGGTCGAGCTCGGGCGCTTTCGTCCTCGCTCGCTCCTTTTTCGGCTGAGCAAGCGAGCCGAGCAGATGCTCCTCGAACGCTCGGACGAGGTGATCGTTCGCACGGACACCGCCAAGACCCTCCTCCGAGAACGCGAAGCCCAGCAAAGGCTCGAGTCCGGGCGGGTGATCGAAAAACGGATCTCCGTCGTGCCTTGCTGGGCCGATACGGAAGTTTTTCAGCCGCGGCCACGGGATCGAGAGCTCGCCGAGCGACATGGACTCTCCTCGAGCCTCGTCATCGGAAACGTAGGGTCGCCGAACCAGAGATGCCTCTTGCCGGAAATGTTCCGGTTCGTCTTCCATCTCCGGACCCACCGACCCGAGGTTCGTTTCGTTCATCTCGCGCGGCGGGATGCTCCCGAGGTTCTGGAGGCCGCGCGCGGGGCGGGGCTCCGCGACGAAGACATCCTCGTGGTGCGAGTGGATCCCGCGGATGTTCCGCGATGGCTCTCGCTTTTCCGACTCGGGTTGTTCTTCCTCCGTCCGAGCTACGCCGCCAAGGCCTCGAGCTTCAGCCGGCTCGGACAGTTTCTCGCCGCCGGCGTTCCGGTGGTGGCGAACACCGGCGTGGGAGACCTGGACCGCGATCTGGGCTCGCAGCGATGCGGCCTCCTTCTTCGCGGCCTCACCGAACGCGATCTTTCGGCATTCGCCCGACAAGCCCTCCCGTTCCTCGAAGGAGACGCCGTGCCCGATGAGACCCGGCGAAACTGCCGCTCCATCGCGGTCGAGCGATTCGCGCTCGATGAGGCCGTGCGCCGTTACTGCGCGCTCTACGACACGCTCGGCACCCCTTCGCGCGCCGAAGCGCCCATCGAGGCCGAAGCGGGGTAGGACATGTGCGGCTTCGTGGGCTCGCTCGGCCTCGGCCCCGGCATGGCGACCGATCTCGCGACGCTCGAGTCGATGACCGACGCTCTCTCCCATCGCGGTCCCGACGGCCGCGGGGTCGAGCTCGCGGGAGAAATCGGCCTCGGGCACCGGAGGCTCCGCATCATCGATCTTTCGACCCGGGCCGATCAGCCGATGTGGAACGGGAGCCGGGATCTCGCCATCGTGTTCAACGGGGAGATCTACAACTACCGCGAGCTCCGGCGCGAGCTTTCGCAATCCGGGGCACGGCTTCGAACGTGGAGTGACACGGAGGTCGTTCTCGAGCTCTTCGCGCGCGAGGGGGAGAGCGTCCTCCGTCGTCTCGATGGGATGTTCGCCTTCGCCATCTGGGACCGGCGGAAAGGCCGACTGTTCCTCGCGCGGGACCGGAGCGGAAAAAAACCGCTCTACTTCTACGAAGACGGCCGGCGGTTCCTTTTCGCCTCCGAGATCAAAGCCCTCCATCGCCATCCCGCGGTCGCGCGCGAGCCGAACCTCGATGCTCTTCCCTACTACCTGACCTATGGCTACTTTCCTCAGCCGAGCACCGCGTACACCAACGTGAGCGCTCTCGCGCCCGCGACCTGGATGACCGTCGAGGCGTCGTCGGGAAAGAAGACCACCGAGCGCTACTGGACGGCATGCTTCACCGTCAACGGGATTCGGAGGCTTCCCGAGGCGGTCGAGGCGCTCGCTCCCTTGCTTCGCGACGCGGTGAGAAAACGGCTCGTCTCCGACGTGCCCGTGGGCGCGTTTCTCAGCGGCGGCCTCGATTCGACCGTGGTGGTGGGACTGATGAGCGAGGCTTTGTCGCGGCCGCTCTCGACTTTCAGTATCGGCTTCGAGGGGGCGCCGGAGTACGACGAGCTCCGATACGCCGAAGAGGCCGCGCGCCGGTTCGAGTGCGATCACACGAGTTTTCGCGTGAAGCCTCCCGATCCCGAGATTCTCGACACGCTGGTGCGACACCACGACGGGCCGTTCGGAGACAGCTCCGCGATTCCCACGTACGTGGTCTCGGAGCTGGCGCGCTCCAAAGTCAAAGTGGTGCTGAACGGGGACGGAGGCGACGAGCTCTTCTGCGGCTATTCGCGGCTGGCCGCCGCCGCGCTCAGCGAGCGCGTCCCCGAATCCTTGCGGTCGGTCGCCGCCGGCTTCGGCCGGCTACTCCCGAACGCGCGATCGCAGGCCGGGCTCTTCCGGCGCGTGCGCCATCTCCTCGAGCTCGCGGCGCACCCCCTTCCCGCTCGAATCCAGGGATGGTGCAGTCTCTTCGATCCCGGTGAAGTGCGCGAGCTGGTGCTTCGTCCCGGGTCCGCGAACCCCGCGGCGCATTTCGAGAACGTTCTGGACGAGGTCGCGACAGGGAGTCCACTCGCGCGGCTCCTCTACCTCAACTACCGCACATACCTTCCCGAGGACCTCCTGGTGAAGGTCGACCGGATGACGATGGCTCACGGGCTCGAGGCGCGCTCGCCGCTCCTCGATACCGCGCTCACCGAGTTCGCGGGCTCACTTCCCGACTCGCTCAAGCTCCGCGGCCTCACGACCAAGGTCGTCCTGCGGGAAACGGTTCGCCGGCTGGTTCCGAGCTCGATCCTGAGGCGGGCCAAGATGGGATTCGGCGTGCCCCTCGGCCGTTGGTTCCGCTCGCAGATGAGGCCTCTGGTCGAAGACGAGCTCGTTTCCGAAGGCTCGCCCCTCTTCGCGCACGTGTCGCGAGCTTCCGTGTCGCGTTTCGTCCGAGAGCACATGGACGGGGAGCGCGACCACGGGCAGAAGCTCTTCTGTCTCGTCACACTTTCCCTCTGGCTCAAGAGCCTTTCTCGCAACTGATCACCGGGAGATTTCATGTACGTGCTGGGTCTCACCACCATGGGCGAAGCCGCCGCCGCCCTCCTCTGGAACGGCGAGCTGGTTCACGCGGCGGAAGAGGAGCGCTTCTCGCGGAAGAAGCACCACGTCGGCTTTCCGTTCGACGCCGTCGCCTCCTGCCTTTCGAGCGCCGGAATCACTCTTGCCGACGTCGACCACATCGCCCACTACTGGCGGCCCTGGATGCTGGGGCACCGCATCGGCCACACCATTCCTATCCTCTTGAAGAGCCCGCTCCTCTTCCAGGCCCGCGCGAAGCGGGGCGCGCAGCAGCTCGGCGGCCACTATCGCCGCATGTTCCAACTGCGCTCGATTCTGACCGAGGCCTTCGGTAAGAATTCCGGCGCGCTCCACTACGTCGAGCATCACCTGGGCCACGCCGCGAGCGCCTACTACGCCTCTCCCTTCGAGCGCTCTGCGATCCTCACCCTCGACGGCGCGGGAGAGAGCACGACCACGATGCTGAGCCTGGGCGAAGGCAACCGCATCCGCGTCCTCGAGCGCATCAAGCTCCCCCATTCGCTCGGCCAGTTCTATTCCGCCGCCACGAATTTCCTCGGTTTCGATATGTTCGACGGCGATGAGTACAAGGTGATGGGAATGGCGGCTTACGGCGAGCCGCGGTTCTGCGATTTCCTCCGCGAGAACGTGCTCCGGACAAACGGAGGCGCGGATTTCAAGCTCGACATCACCTACCTCGACCATCACCTCGCGAAGCACCACGTCTATACGGAGAAGATCCAGGAAGTCTTCGGGCCGCCGCGCCGTCCGGACGACGAGATCCTCGAGCGCCATTACGACATCGCCGCGAGCGTGCAGCGGGCTCTCGAGGAGACCGTGCTGCATCTGGCGCGGGAGCTCGCGCGGATGACGGGCGAAAAGCGCCTCTGTCTCGCGGGCGGAGTGGCGCTCAACTCCGTCATGAACGGACGCATCCTTCGCGAAGGGCCGTTCGAGGAGATCTTCATCCAGCCGGCGGCGAACGACGCCGGCGGCGCACTCGGCTCCGCCCTCTACGTCCAGCACCACCGCTTCAACGAGCCGCGGCGGTATCGCATGTCGAACGCGTATCTCGGGCCGGGTTTCAGCCCGGACCGATGTCGGAGCGCGGCGCGCGCCGCGGGCCTCGAGTTCACGGAGAGCGATACCTCGCGGATCCCCGCGCAGGCGGCGAGGGCGCTCGCGTCCGGAAAGATCCTCGCCTGGTTCCAGGGACGGATGGAGTGGGGCCCGAGAGCGCTCGGCCACCGGAGCTTCCTCGCGGATCCGAGAAATCCGAAGATGAAAGAGATCCTGAACGATCGCATCAAGCACCGCGAGCCGTTCCGCCCCTTCGCGCCCTCCATCCTGGAAGAAGCCGCGCCGCGTTACTTCGGATCGTCCCTTTCCTCCCCCTACATGCTGGTGGTTGCGCCCGTCGCCCCCGAAAGGCGGGCGGAAATCCCGGCGGTCGTGCATGTCGACGGCACCGCCCGGCCGCAGACCGTGTCTCGGGAGGACGAGCCGCTCTACTGGGAGCTCATCCATGAATTCGAGAAAGAAACCGGAGTCCCCGTCCTCCTGAACACGTCTTTCAACATCCAGGAGCCCATCGTGTGCACTCCCGAAGAAGCGGTCGCCACCTTCCTCCGGAGCGCCGTCGATACTCTCGTCCTCGGAGACATCTGGGTGGACAACCCCAAAAGACCCCTTCCGTAGAAGGGCTTAACGCCCCTGGAACGGTTTCTGCTACAGAAACCCGCGAATACGAAAATCAATCGTCGCTGAGACCCGAAGTACGGCCAGGCTCGGCGTGGAATACGCCGCCCGGCACGAAGGGCAGGTCCGCTAACTCTTTGTTCATGAACGACAAAGTGATACTCGCCCCGGTGCGGAGATCCTGCGGGATCGAAGGGGGCGGCCTTGCCTGCGCCTCCCCGCCCCGACCTCTCGTGGGTGGGAAAGACCACGGCCGTCGCAACCCCCTCCCGCCTCCTCCCGCCGTTCCTCGATTCCGCAACGGGCGCGAACCTTTGCGATCCATCGCGGCGCGAGAAGCGGAAGCGCTTTGTGCAGAGCGGATTGAGGCGAGTTGTCCGAGCAACGGAGACCCGGGGGCTCGGAGAGCGGATGGGCACCTTCCGGCCGTTGGAGTTTCCCCTCGAACCGTCGGGGAGGACGACTGAAATGGCAAGGGCAGCGCTCTACGCTCTCGTGCTGGCCGTGCCCTTCGCCGGAACCAGCCTGCTCCTTTATCCAGTCAAGCATTTCTGCCTGGCTTGGGGCTGCCTCGACCATCCGGGCGGGAGGAAGCAGCATCGGAACCCGATTCCGAGGCTCGGCGGGATTGCGTTCTTTCTCTCGTTCGCGGCGACGGTGCTCCTCGGCGTTCTGCTCGCGCCGACGTTCGCCGCGATCCCCGAGGTGCGTGCCCTCGTGCCCGAAGTCGCGAACGCGCTCGCCGAAGCCTACCGGGTCCTGCCGCAGCTTCTCGGTCTTCTCGCAGGAGCCTTCGTCATCTTCCTCGTGGGACTTCTCGATGACGTCCTCGGGGAGAAGTTCCCTCTCGGACTCAAGCTCTTCGGTCAGAGCGCCGCGGCCATTCTCGCCGTGAGCGCAGGAATCCAGGTCGAGCTCACCGGCGTTCCCGCCCTGAACGCCGCCGTCAGCTTCCTCTGGATCCTCGGCATGTCGAACGCCTTCAACCTTCTCGACAACATGGATGGTCTCGCCGCGGGTGTCGCAATCTGTTCGGCGTTCATTTTTTTCCTCAACGCCCTCGCTCTCGGGGAAATCTTCCTCTGCCTCATCCTCTCCGCGTTCGTGGGGGCTCTCGCCGGCTTCCTTCGGCAGAACCTCCATCCGGCCCGGATCTTCATGGGTGATTCGGGCGCGCTCTTTCTCGGCTTCATGCTCTCCTCGCTCACCATCCTGGAGCGCTACGTGAGCCCCGCCTCCTCATCGCTCTTTCCCGTGCTCATGCCCGTCCTGGTGCTCGCCGTGCCGCTCATGGACACGTTCTCGGTCGTCGCCATCCGGCTGCGCGAACGCCGGCCCATCTATCGAGGAGACCGCTGCCACTTGTCCCACCGGCTGGTGTCGGCGGGCATTCCCGAGCCCCAGGCGGTAAAGCTCCTCCTCGTGCTGACGCTACTCCTCGGCATGGGGGCGCTCCAGCTCGCGAACGCCTCGACCGCGAAGAGCCTCTGGATCCTCGCCTACACGAGCGTTCTCGCCGCGCTCGTGCTGGGCGGCCTCAGCGTCCGCGGTCCCGCCGACCGCGGACTGCCCCAAGCGAAGTCCCGAAAACCAGCGGAGGGCCTATGAAGACCGTCAAGACCGTAACCTCGATCCTCCCGCCGGCGGCGCTCGCGCTCGCCGCGCTCTTTTCGATGGCTTCGCCGGTTTCGGGCAAGCCCAGGGTCCCGTCGGCCCGCCTTCTCGACATGTACGCGGTCCGGGAAGGAAATCAGTACGTAGTTCACGTGCTCGCGAGCGGCGACATCTCTCAGTTCCTGAGCGATCGCAAATCCGGAGACGGAACTTACCATCTGACGCTCGACGTTCCGGCAATCTCGCCCTCGAGCTCGAAGTTCGACGTGGTCACGCCCTTCAGCCGACGCTTTCTGGTCTGGCCCATGCAGCTCGGCAAGAGGATCTATTCCAGGATCGAGATGGAGCTCGACGTCGACGCGAGCTCGGTGGTCGGGCTCGAGAACCCCTCACACCTCTTCGTGCGCATCCATCGGGAATTGCCTCCGGGCGTCCAGATCGCCGAGGCCACGGTTGCGCCCGGCGAGGCCACGCCGGCCGCGGAGGAGCCGCCCCCGAATTCGAGCGACGTCGAAGCGGGCGAGAGCCCCGAGGCGGCGGCGACTCTCGCTCCTCCGGAGGACCCGGCGGGCGATGAGCTCTACTTCAGCCTCTTCCCCGCCCCGATGCGAAAGCAGCAGACGCTCTTCAACGTCGAGGCCGACGACCCTCTCTACTCCGACGAGGCTCCGACGGGCTTTCGCGTGGGTCGTTTCGCGCTGCAGCCCTCCGTCGACGGGAGCTGGATCCGCGGCGACAATCTCCTTCAGTCGAGTGAAGCGCCGTTCATCGACACGGCCTACATGGTGCGCGGTCGCGTGACGGCGACGCTCCTCGAGTCGATGCACGACCTGAAGCTCGTGTACGAGGGGCGGCATCGGGACTTCCAGGAGTTCGATCTCGAGGACAAGCTCACGCATCTCGTGGACGTGAGCTCGGAGCTCGAGCTGACGCCCAACACGAGGGCCCGGATCTCCAATCACTTCGTGCGCGGCGCGTTCGAGGCGAACGAGTTCGATCCGGGCGGAGAGGTCGTCGCATCGACCGATCCCTTCTACCGCAACTACGCGAGCGGCGTGGTCGCTTTCGAACTGTCGGAGAGACTCGGCGCCGAGGCTCACGCCAGCTACAACGTGGTGGATTTTCTCGAAGGCGGGAGCGATTTCTTCGACTACGACACCCGAGGGTTCGGAGGGACGTTCGTCTACGAGCTCTCTCCGCTCACGAGCCTGCTGGGCGAGTACGTCCGCACCGTCACTCCCGAGCCCCTCGAGCGCCCGCAGGCCGGCTCGGTCGCGGACGCGTTCCTCGTAGGTCTGAGAGGCGAGCTCACGCCCGTGCTGCGGGGCGAGATTCACGCGGGCTACGCGAACCAGCGATTCGACCACGCGACCGCTCCCCAGGACTACAGCGGATTCGTCGCCGACGTCTCGCTCACGCGGGACTTCGGTGACGCGGCTGCGCTGACCGCACGGGCTGGACGCAGAACCAACCCGTCCGCGTTCGACGAGAACGGTTACTACGTTTCCAACTACGCGAGGCTCCAGTTCATCAGTCCCTTTGCGCGGAACTTGCGGATGACTCTCACCGCCGCCTTCTTTCTGAACGACTATCCCGTTCCCGACGCGAACGCTGTCCTCCGGAACGACGACATCGTCAGCGGCGGGGCCGGACTCGCCTACTTCTTCACGCCGCTCACTTTCTTGAGCGTCGATTATCGCCATGACCGGCGCAATTCCAACCTCGAGCTCTTCTCCTATCGCTCGAACGCCGTTCAGATCATGGTGGGTTTCGGTTTCGTGAATCGCTGAGAGGAGAGCGGGTTCTAATCCATGAGCTGGGTCGCCCTGACCGTCGCCTTCGGGCTCGGGATTTCCGGTCCATCCGGAGTCCGTGCGCAAAGCGAAGGCGGCGCCCCGGCGGAAGCGGACTACCGCGTCGGTCCGGGTGACGTTCTCGAGGTCGAGGTGTACGACGATCCCGACCTCTCCGGCCTCGTGACCGTGCAGCACGGAGGCGAAATCTCGTTCCCGCTCCTCGGAGACGTCGATGTGAACGGACTCACCTCACGAGAG
This sequence comes from uncultured Acidobacteriota bacterium, assembly GCA_963820855.1. GTDB lineage: Bacteria > Acidobacteriota > Vicinamibacteria > Marinacidobacterales > SMYC01 > DAISKN01. The sequence goes on along the minus strand of CAWGBY010000015.1, from coordinate 916,461 downwards.
GTTCGCGACGCACTGACGCGTCTTCTCGCGAAGGACTATCTCGTCGACCCTCAGGTGGCGGTGCGGGTCAAGGAGCACCGCTCCCAGTGGATCACCATGGTGGGCGAAGTGGTGCGGCCAGGGAAGTATTTTCTCCAGGGCTCGAAGACGCTTCTCGAGCTCCTGACCGAGGCCGGCGGCTTCACGCCACACGCGAGCGGCGAGGTGGTGGTCAGCCGTCCGGACGGCTCCGCGCACCCCGAGGAAGACAACGGCGGAAGCGGATCCGTCCGGATCCTTCTCTCGCCCGACCAGCCCACGGCGCAGCAGAAGGCGGCGCTTTCCCTTCCGCTCGGAAACGGCGATATCGTCACCGCCACGTCGACGCAGTTTTTCTACGTTTCGGGGGAGGTGAAGAACCCCGGAAGTTTTCCGATCACCCCGGGCCTCACCGTACTGAAAGCGGTCTCCGTCGCGGGCGGTCTCACCAAATTCGGAAGCAAGGGCAAGGTGGAGATCCTCCGCAAGGCCGGCGAGGGAGACACGCAGCGCATCAAAGTGGATCTCGGCGACATCGAAGGGGGAAAGACGCCGGACGTGCCGCTCGAGCCGGAGGACATCATCAAGGTGGGAAAGAGAGTGTTTTAGACCGATGGACGAAACGACGACGATCCGGGCCGCCTCAGCCGCTGCAGCCTTTACAGAACGTCCCGATCTCTTCGCGGGAATTTCCGGAGACTTCGACCTCAAGTATGTGCTCAAGCTTTTCTGGAGCGGCAAGGGCCTGATTCTGGTCATGGCTCTTCTCGGAACCGGGCTCGGTTTTCTCGTGACGTACCTGGAGACGCCGGTCTATCGAGCGCAGGCCCTGGTGCAGATCGACCCACCCGGCCAGAACATATCGGCTCTCTCGAACCCGTACCCCTCGACCGCATTGAACTGGTTCGACTACCAGAACTACTACAACACCCAGTACCGCATCATCACCAGCAAGGCCCTGGCCCGCCGGGCCATCGAGAAGCTGGAGCTCCAGGATGTCCCTCCGTTCAAGGGAGCGCGCGAGCCGTCGCTTCTCTTCGTAGGCCGCGTCGAAGTGGTGCCGGTGCCCGACACGCGACTCGCGGTCATCGCGGTGAACCACGAGGACCCCCAGGAGGCGGCGCGGTGGGCCAACACCCTCGCCGAGGCCTATCTGGAGCAGAACCTCGAGGCGAAAATCGAGACGACGCGCAACGTCTACAGCTGGCTCCAGGAGAGGCTCACGGCCGCCGAGACCGACGTCGAGAGCTCGGAGCAGATTCTTTACGAGTACACCAAAGAGCAGGGCCTTTATGTCCCCAAGGAAGGCTCGAGTATCGGAGCCGACACTCTCGGGAAGCTGAACGAAGAGGCGACGGAAGCGAAGACCAAGCGGATCGAGCTCGAGAGCATGCTCGCTCAAGTGGAGAAATCGAGGAAGGCGGGCGAATCGCTCGACTCACTCCCGCAGATCGCCTCGGACCCCCTCGTACAGCGTCTGAACATGAGCAAGGCGGACCTCGACGTGGAGCTGGTGCAGCTCAAGAACCGTTACAAGGAAGGCCACCCCAAGGTAAAGCAGGTCCTGACCCAGATCGACCAGATCCAGGAAGCGGTCGACGCGCAGTCGGAAAAGATCGTGGACGGAATGCTGGCCGACTATCAGCAGCTTCGACGGAGGGAGCGGGAGCTCCTCGCCAACATCGACTCCCAGCGTGAGGAGACGGTCGAGGACAGCCGGAAGGTCGTTCAGCTCGAGATGCTGCAGCGAGACGCCGTCTCCAACAAGAGCTTATACGAAGCGATCCTCCAGAAGATCAAGGAGACGGACATCGCGGCCAGCCTTCGGGAGAACAACGTCTCGCTCATCGAGCTCGCGTCCGTCCCCGTGGCGCCGGTGAGACCACAACCGGTCAAGAACCTGATTCTGGCCCTGTTGCTCGGTCTCGTGAGCGGCTGCGGATTCGTCCTTCTCCGCGATTACCTCGACAATACGCTCAAGGAGCAGGAGGACATCGAGAAGTACCTCAAGGCTGACTGCCTCGCCGTCATTCCGCGGCACGACGCCGCCGGCGATGGGGTGGTGACCGAGGCGTACCGCACTCTCCGGGCGAGCCTTCTCTTCAATCGCGAGCGCGACCATGGCAACGTGATCCTGCTCACGAGCTCGATTCCTCAGGAGGGAAAATCCACGACGGCGATTAACCTGGCAAGGGCTCTGGCCGAATCGGGAGAGCCCACGCTGGTCGTCGACTTCGACCTGCGCCGCTCGAGCGTGCACAACCATCTGCGGCTCTACCGCGAGCCTGGCCTCTCGGACTACTGCTCGCGGGAGACGAAGCTCGACGTCGTGATGCAATCGACCAAGGAGCCGAACCTCTCCGCGGTCACCGCGGGGAAGCTTCCCCCGAATCCTCCGGCGCTCATCGGCAGCTCCGCCGTGAAGAGGTTTCTCGAGGAGTGCCGCGCACGTTTCACGTGGGTCGTGCTCGACGCGCCGCCCATCGTCTCCGTCACCGACCCTCTCCTTCTTGCGAAGCTCGCGGACATGGTGCTCATGGTGGTCCGCTACAACCAGGTGGACCGAAAGCTCGCGCGTCGCTCGCTGGTCGCGCTTCGCCGGACGGACGCGCGAGTGATCGGCGTGGTGCTGAACGGCATCGACCCCAAGTCCGACTCATATCATTATTACTACGACTACTATCAAGAGCGGCGCGACTCGGATGGCAAGGTGACCCGGATGCGCCGGCCCTCACACCCTCCCCAAAAGAGCACCGCGGCCGGCTAACGCCAGATCCGCTAAGGCTCTTCGGCGGCGTCCTCGTCCGCCTGCTCTCTCAGAACGCGCGCCTCTGCGAGAAACTCCGCCGTCGTTTGCGGCCAGATGAGCGATGAGCCGAATGCCTTGATCGGCGCCCGGATCGGGATTTCAGCGGTGAAGTCCTCGGGTCCCTCGTAGCTGAGAAGGCTCGCGAGACCGAGGAGGAGCGCCGTGCCGGATGCCGCCCAGAGTCGCCGGCGGCCGCGGGTCGAAGCCGGGATCACCGACAGGTGGGCGGCGAGGAGAAAGTAGGTCGTCGCCGCGCCCCCCAGTACGCCGAGCCCGACGCCGATGCGCTCGGAGGAGAGGATGAACTCCGCGTGCTCCGAGATGGATTCGACGAAGACGTAGGAGACGGCGGCGAGGCAGGCGCAGGAGAAATGCCTCAGATAGTCGAATCGATGAGTGAGCAGACGGTTCACGAACGCCCAGATTCCCGACCAGAGCGCGATGGCGCCGAGCCCGAGAAGCGCCTGGCTCGCGACCGGCATTACACCCGTGTCGTAGTAAGCGCCGAGGTACGCATCGAGAGCGAAGACCAGGAGGCTCGCGAGCACGAGTCCGAGCGCGGGACGCGGGTCCCGAAGCGCGTGCACGAGGCCGCCCTCGTCCGCCGGGAGCGGTTCCGCGGGGACGACGGGCACGTCGGCGTCCACCAACCTCAGCACCGTCTCGCCGATCCGAAAGCGATCCTCGCCGAGAGCCTTCACTCCGTTGAGGCTTCCGAGATCCTCGAGGGTCATCGCGCCGGTATCGGTGACGGAGATCGCGCCGTGCCGCGGCGAGACGAAGCGGTCCTCGAGGACTACCTCGTTGGTATAGGCCCGCCCTACGAACGCCGGAAGCCGAGAGAGGCGGACACGCTCCCGGACCCGGCCCCGCCGGTCGAGCACCTCGACCACGATCACTCGGTCCACGAGAATTCCTTCATGTACCAGGCGACCAGCGCTTCGGCGTTCTCGTAACTGACGCCGGACGCCGCGAGCGCCGTCTCGAGTCCAACCCCCGGCCTGCCCACGACCGCGCCCTTGAACACCATGTCGTAGAGTCCCTCGAGGCGGCGATAGCGGCGGAGGCAGAAAACGGTCTTGAAGGTGATTCCCCGCTCGCGCACGGCGCCGGTGTGGCATCGAAAGGGAGTGACCTCGCTCTCGCTTCCACCCATTCCGTGGTACGTCGTCTGGAAGTCGTCGCTGTAGAGCTCGGCGAACTGGAATCGATTCAGCTCGTCGGTCTCGAGCAGGCGGTGGTAGAACCAGATCTCTCCCGAGACGAGCTCGTCGGACACGAAAATGTAGTCATCGGTGGCGCACTGATGGTCCACCGTCTCGTAGGCGAGTCCGTCTTCGCGCTCGGCATCCGCCCAGCAATTGAAGAATGGCGCGGGCCGCGTGGGAAGGTCGAAGCCGCCGAGCTGCACCCGCGGGGGTGAGGAGGAAAGAAGCTCGGAGACGAAGCGATCCTGGTAGGCGAGAATCTGGGCTCGCACGGCCTCGATCAAAGACGGGGGCTCGAAACCCGGAGTGAGGGTCTCCTGAAGAAGGAGGGCCGCCCACTTCACGGGAACGAGGAAGCTGACCTGCTCGCCGGCGGTGGCGACGTTCACTCCCAGCACCCTTCCGTCGGAGGTGATCGAGGGCCCTCCGCTCATGCCCGGGTTGAGAGAGCCCGTGAAATGAATCCGCTCGTCGAGAGCATGCTTGAGAAAGCCGTTGTACGTTCCTTCGACGATATTGAGACCGAGGTCGAGGGGATGTCCGAGAGAGTAGAGACGAACCCCTTGAGGGGCCTCTACTTTTTCGAGGGAGAAGTAGCGCTCCGGCGAAGTTTCCGACTTCACGAACGCGAGATCGTGCGCCACGTCGACGTTCAAGATCTCGACCGGGATCGACTCCTCGTCGTCCCCGGACACGAGGCTGGCGCGGTACCGATCGGGATGCTGCACTACCTCGGCGACGACGTGGTAGTTGGTGATGAGGTGACCCTCGGCGCTGACGAAAAAGCCGGAGCCGATCGAGGCCTTCGCCGCGGAGCCGATTTCCTGAACCTCGATTTTAACGACGCGGTCCGAGAAGCTCCGGAATACTTCCTCGGTCGGCGGGACCTGGAGCAAGGACGCGGCGAAAGGGACGGTCCGAAAGTGGATGCGGAAAGCGCGGAAAGGTCGGAGCACTTCCGGTCAAGATATCAGAAGAGCGCCGCCTACTGGCGGGAGCCGGGCTGGACCGGGCTCGCGACCTCGGGATCGTCTCCGCTCGCGGGAGGAAAGACAGGCTCGTTAAAGGGGATCTGGGTCGATCCGGCCGAAGCTGCCGGAGCGTTTCCGAAGTCGAGCGCGCCCGAAGCTTGAACGGACAGAGCGGCCGCGTTTGTCTCCACCGCCACGAGATCGTCCTCGCAGCGAAATGCTTCGTACTTCACGAAGCGGTCGCGAAGCCGGCGGGCCGCGGCGAGCGCATCGCGCCTGAGAACGTGCTGGTCGGCCGCAGCCATCTTGAAGCCTTCGGCCTCCACCACACCGATGTAAGCGGAGGTCGATCCGTCGCGGCGCTGCACGTGGATCCGATCCAGCCTCGAGCCCGGGCCCAGGGTGACTTCGATCTCGTGCTCCCCCGCTTCGAGCTCGAGCGCGAGACTCCTGCGCTTGCCGGCCTGCGACGGAACGACCGGGCAGGTGATGACCCGCAGGCAGCTATCCACGTTCCAGCGGACCGAGTGTTCACTGAGATAGCGCGCCTCGATGGAGTAGATGCCTTTCTCCGGCACCTGAAAGCGGGCGGCGGCGGTGACGATGGAATCACCCGCCGAGAGCCAGAACGGCTCCGCCTCGCTCGGAGGCGCGAGCTCTTCCTCCATGAACATCTCGAGGGTCCGGACGAACTCCTCGCCGCGCACGACGATGGGATCTCCGGTTGCAGGAAGGTTCTGCTCGAGGCCGAGCGCTTTCGCGAGCGTCACAGCGAGCTGTTCGAAGCGCAGCGGCTCGAGAGGCTGCCAGCCGCCGGCGGGCTCGATGGGAAGAAGGCACGGAGGGGTTACGCCTAACGCGTCCGCCCTGGTCCCTTCGGGCAGTATGAGGCTCACCGTGTGGCTCCCCGCGCTCAGCCGGATGCGGTTCACGTCCAGCCAGCGGGATTCGGCTTCCGGCTGGTAGAGCTCGTAGGTCCGATCGGCGATGCGAAGGAGAGCGCCTCCGCTCCCGAGCTTCACGCGAAACCCATAATCGCCCGCCCGAAGCATCGATACCTCGTAGAGAGCTTCGGCGGGTCCGGGAAGCGTCGAGCACACGGAGCCGTCGCCGGACGGGCTCGCTGTCGAGCCTTCGAGCATCTGCGTCGCCTGGAACTCGATGCTGTTGGTCCACTGGAGGCGAGCCAGATAGTGGTTGCTCTTCGCGTTCGGCGGCATGTTCCAATCGAGGCCTAGCCCTTGAGCAAGGTAGACCGCCCACTCCGACTCCGTGACTACGTTGCTCTGCGCGACGCCGAACCCGAGCGCGACACCGAGAATCGCGAGGAGAGACAGAGCGGCGGCGAAAGGTCTCATTTCTCTTCAAGGAATGGTGCAACGCGCATGCCATGGATGAAGGAGCGAACCCACTTGAATTCAATCACTTCGAAACATCCAGCGGCCCGGTCCTGTAGTGAAAGTGCCGAGCCCCGTAGGGAGAACCCGTCGCCCGTAGGGAGCCGGCACGCCAAGTGATTGAAACGATGGAGGGCCAGAGGCCGAAGCCGTGGCAGATGATTTGCTACATGGGGAATCGATAGTGGCCTGGGGCATTCCCCGTTCCCGTAGAAGCTCCCGTTCCTGTTGTCACTTGTTCCCGTGGTTTCCAAACGTTCCCGTACCCCGTTCTATCGCCCCAGGCTAAAGAGCTAAAGAGAGGATGGCGCCAGCCGACTCGGGGAAATCCCTACGACCGTAGGCCCTGCGCGCGTCCGAAACGCTTCCCTATAAAATGACCGTCCTCAATGCCTTACCAATCACGCTTTACACAGGCGATGGCGCCGGCCTCCCGGCGATGGAAATCATCCACCGTTTTGGAAGGCTCTATGGTGCCATCCACCCACCGAGTAGGACGAGGCCCATTGGGGCCGGCCCCATGTTCGAGCTAAAGCATCAGAGTGAATGCACTTATGCGCCAGGATGCGAAGCGCGCTTGGCACACCTGTTGCAGACTCTGCCGTTCGACATGATCGCCACCCCCGGTCGACGCCTGCCCATTGGCGAGATCCTGGCTTCACTTCTTCGGGAGGGACTGGACGTCAATCTCCGGCTCAAAGGCTGGAGCATGAAGCCTCTCGTGCCCTCCGGTTCGCTGGTGCGTTTTTCGCCCATCGGCGTTGCGGAAGGACCCTCGCTCGGGGACGTCGTGCTGGCGCGGCTTCCGAACGACGCGCTCGTTGCTCACCGAGTGGTCGCCATGGACTCAGAGTGGATCTGGATGAAAGGCGACGCTTGCCGGAACGGCGATGGACCTGTCCCGCGAGCGAGCGTGATCGCTCGCGCGGTGCGGCGTGAGGGCTTCATTTCTCTCCCGCTCTCGAACGCTTTCATGAGGATCGCCGGGCTCGTCGTGAACCGTCTCTACCCTCGCTTGGTCGCCGCAGTTCACGGAGTGTGCCCTTCTTGAGCTCGTCCCTTCCGGCCGCTGAGACCACGCTCCTGCGGGCGCTGGTTCGAGCGAGCGCAGGCGGCGCTTCCATCTCGTCGTCGGGAGAGACCATCGATTGGAAGCTCCTCATCACCGCGGCGGAACGGCATCGTCTGGCACCTTTGGTCTTCGAGGGGCTGGCCGGTTTTCCGGGAGCGCCTGCGGGATTTCGCGCGCGGCTCGAGAACATCCGCAACCTCGAGCTCGCGAAGGCGGTCGTGCGCCTGCACCATCTGGACGAGATCGGCGAGGTCGCCCTCCGTGAAGGCATCGACCTCCACCTCTTGAAGGGGGCGGCGTTCGCCACGACTCTGTATCGCGACCCGGGCTTGCGCCCGATGAGTGATATCGACGTTCTGGCGAGCCCATCTGCTTTCGAGCGCTGGGACTCCGAGCTCCAGGCTCTCGGGTACTCGCTCGTCGACGTCTCGGACCATGCGAGCTGCTATCGAAGGCGCGCGACGGGCGTCCTCGTCGAGCTCCATCGAACGCTCACGTCCGCGGCGGAGTTTCTCGGGCTCGAGACGGACTCGCTTCTGGAGCGATCGCGATCCCTCGATGGCGGCGTGCGCACGCTGAGCTGGGAGGATCACCTCATCCACCTCTCTCTTCATGCGAGCTTCCAGCACGGATTTCGCCAGCCGGGGCTGAATGCGTGGGATGCCCGGGCCATCGCCGAGCACCCGGACTTCGACGCTCCGACCTTCGTCGAGCGCGCGGGCGAGCGACGACTCGCGCCCTGGGTCTACGGCGGCCTCGCGATGACCGCGGCGGTCTTCGATAGCCCCGCGCTCCGGTCGATCCGACTCGCCCTCGAGGACAGGATTCCCCGCTCGGTCGCGAGAAAAGCGCGCCGCTTTCGCGCCGAGAGACTCCTCGCCCCCGGTCCGGATTCGGTCTTCGGTTCGCCTCTCGGACGGCTCTACTGGACCGGCTGGAGCCTGACAACTCCATCTCTTCTCTGGGAAATATCACGCCCTCGCCCGGGGCGAACTCGCTCCGGTATCGCGGCCAGGCCCCGCCGCATCTTGCAACTCCTCAGGAATCATGGGTTTGCACTTTTGGACTCGACCTCGAACACAGCACCCGCCCTGACACTGGGCCCGACACCCGCTTCACTTGGAGAGGTTCGTGATGTATAATTTTCCCCACACCCAAGAAAAAACTGATGGAGCCGTCTTGATGCAGGAGCCCGCTGGGCCACAGGTGCTGATTGTCGACGACGATGTGAGCATGCAGCGCATGCTCCGGACCCGCCTGGAGAAAGAGGGCTATCACGTCGTCACCGCGGCCGACGGCGACGAGGGCCTGAGCCTCATCCGCAAGCACGTCTTCAACCTGGTCATCACGGACATGCGGATGCCGAAAGTGAAGGGCGACGAGCTCGCCCGCTCCATCACCCAGTTCAATCCCGACATCCCGGTCATCGTGATGACGGCCTACGGCGAGGTCAGCGAGGCGGTCCGGCTGATGCAGGACGGGGTCTCCTACTACATGACCAAGCCCTTCGACGTGGAAGAGCTGGTCCAGAAGGTGCGCAAGGCCGTCGAGCGGCATAGAACGACGCACGAGGTGAATCAGGTCCGGAGCAAGATCATGAGCCGGCGGAAGTCCGACTTCATCGTCGGCTCCTGTCCCAAGATCGAAGAGCTCCTGACCCAGATCTCGATCGTTGCCCAGAACGACGTTCCGGTCATCATCTACGGTGAGTCCGGCACGGGCAAAGAGCTGGTGGCTCGGGCCATCCACTACACGGGAAAGCGCGCCGACCGGCCGTTCGTCGTCGAGAACTGCGGCGCCATTCCCGAGAACCTCATCGAGAACGAGCTTTTCGGACACGTGAAGGGCGCCTACACCGACGCCAGGACCGATCAGAAAGGGCTCTTCGAAGAGGCCCACGGAGGCACGCTCTTCCTCGACGAGATCGGCGAGCTCCCGCTTCCGCTCCAGGTGAAGTTCCTGAGAGTGCTCCAGGACGGCGAGTTCAAGCGCATCGGCTCCACCCGCGCGATCAAGGTCGACGTCCGGGTCATCGCCGCGACCAACAAGGATCTGATCCAGGCGATCTCCGAGAAGAGTTTCCGCGAGGACCTCTTCTATCGCTTGAACGTGATCCCCATCCACCTTCCGCCGCTTCGCGATCGGAAGGAAGACATTCCGCTCCTCATCAATCACTTCCTCACCGACTTCAACAAGGAGCTGGGCAAGAACGTGGAAGGGTTCTCACCGGCGGCGATCCAGAAGATGATGACCTATCAGTGGCCGGGGAACATCCGCGAGCTGAAGAACAAGGTGAAGCAGGCGATGGTTCTCACGCGCAACAACGTCATCACCGCGGAGGACCTCTTCTTCCACGTGCCGGTGTCGTCGAACAAGTTCCAGTCCTTCAAAGAGGCGAAGCGCGAGTTCGAGAAAGAGTACATCTCGCAGGTGCTCCGGATCTGCCAGGGGAACATCTCCCAGGCGGCGCGCCTCGCGCGGAAGGATCGGAAAGACTTCTACGACGTGATGAAGAAGTACGGGATCCAGCCCGAGATCTTCCGCAAGCAGCAGGCCGGCTGATCAGCCGAGCCTACTTCTGCAGCCAGACCACGAGCCTCCCGGACAGCTCGGGGAGCTCGAAGGCCTTCCAGGTTCCTTCGAGGCGGTTTCCTTTCTGCGTCGCGTCGAGATGGAAGTGGAGCTGATCGGCCCCTTCTTCGCCGTACTCGACGCTTCCCAGAACCGCTCCCACCGTCGAGCTCAGGCGCGTGAACTTCGCGCTCATCGGACGGGCGCCGTCCTCGTTCAGGATCGCGGTTCCGGAGAGAGCTCCCACTGGCCCTTCGATTCGAAGGCTCAACGGATAGCCCTGCGGCTCGACATAGCCGTACCACGTCGCCCACGAGGTTTCCGTCTCCGAGCGAGTCGTCGGAGACTCCGAGGAGCTGGGCGTCCGTGAGGAACCGATCCTGGATCTCGGAACGAGGAACGAGCTGGAACCATTCCCCCGTCGCGCGGAACTGATGGGTCGGCAGGATCGCGGCGACGGCAGGATTCGGAGGATGGAGCCCCATCGCGTAGAGCGGGCCCGGCTCGGTGAGAAGAGTGCGCAACCCGGTCTCGTCAGAATCGCCCAGCACGACGATGCGGGTCGGCCTTCGATTCTCCACAGCGACGAGGTACGTCAGCGGCGCCACGACGAGCTCCGCCGTTCGCGAGACCGCGAGGACGCGCGCGCCTTCGGGCAGTTGATCCAGGGCCTTCTCCGCGAAGGCGCGGGCTTCGGGAAGATGCCGGCGGTCGGGGTTCAGCTGCGAGGCGAGATGGTCGAGGGGAAGCTCCTGCGGGACGCCGAAAAGCGCTTCGACCCGCAGGTCCATCTGCGCCTTTCGGACCGCGAGAGGCGCGAACCGATAGATGACCAGGGGCGAGGCGGAGAGAACGAGCGCCACCGCGAAGCCCTGCCAGTTCCCGCTCGAGAGAAGCTTCCACCATCCATAGCCCACCGCGACCGAGAAAAAGACCCATGCCGGAAGGTACGACGGAACGGGCTCGGGCAGGCGCAGCGTGATCACGAGCGCGGAGTAAATCAGGAACAACGGGAAAATCATCCAGAAGACGTACTTTTGCCGTCGGTTGAGCTCCACGAGCCCGATGAGCCCGATGACGATCGACCACGGCGGGAAGTTGAGAAGGAGCAAGGAGCCGAACCGGACCAGCGATTCCTTCAGCGGTTGGTCCCACTCGAGCGTCATGTGCTCCCAGAAGCGAATCCAGCTCATGTGCTCCGCCGGAATGGCGAAGCCGAGCTTGGACCAGCCCCAGACGGTGACCGCGAGGGCGATCGAGGCTCCCGCTGCGAACGAGATGAGGCCGCGGAAGCGCACCATCCCCGGATTCCGCACGAGCGGCGGATGCACCACGCGCACGAAGACAAAAACGACGGGAACGAGAAATATCATCAAGAGGTTGTTCGCGATCGAGAGCCCGAGAATGCCCATGCCGAAGTAGAGATTCTTCGGCCCCCCCTCGCTCGCGAAGCGGATCAAGAAGAAGAGCATCGCCGCGAGGAGAAACGCGTCGAGAGGCTCTGGCCCCGGTGTCACCGCCCGCATCCAGAAGGTGTGAGACACCGCGAGCGACAGAGCCGCCAGCACTCCGACTCGCCGCGCGATGAACTGGGGCGCCATCTGGAGGAGCATCCTCAGGAGCAGGTACACGAAGAGGCAGGCGCCGGCGGCGAAAGCCGCGGCCGCCCAGTTCGCCGCGCTCGAGGTCTTTCCCAGGGAGAGCAGCAGAAACGGCTGCGCGAGAAACACGAAGAGCGGCCGGGCCCAGGGGCCGTCGCCAATGTCGGTGAGCGCGACCCGCCGCTGATAAAGGGCCCCTTCCATCCACGCGAGGTCGGAAGGACCGGTCAGAAAGAAAAAGAGAAAGGCGGCGGCGAATACCGCCGACGCGGCTCCGATGTTCCAGGCCGCGCGGGCCCAGCGTCCTTTCATGGCCATGGCAGAGACTTTTAGTCTAACAGGCAGCCGCCGAGTTTCGGCCAATGCTTTCGCCGGACCGCTCGCTTTGATAATATCCTTGGATTGCGCTCACTTTGCTCTCTCGACCGAACCCGAGGGCTTCGACGAGGTCAACGGAGGACCTAAATGACCAGAGGCTACGACTTCGCCTTCGCTATCGGCGGGGCGGCCGGGCAGGGAATCGCGACCCCCGGCAACATCCTGGCGCGGCTTTTCGTTCGCCGGGGCCTGCATTTGAACGCCTACAACGCCTATCAGTCGATCATCCGGGGCGGACACATTCTGCTCACGGTGCGCGTCTCGACCGAGCCGGTCCCGACGCACGGCGACAAGCTCGATCTTCTCCTGTGCCTCAACCAGGACACCATGACCCGCCACGCGCGGCATCTCGGAAACGGCGGCCACGTCATCTTTAATAGCGACGACGTCCAGCCGAGCGAGGTGGCGCCTGGGGTCCAGGTGTGCGGGCTGCCAGTGAAAGAGCTCACCAGCGACAATCGGAACAAGCTGGTCCAGAACACCGTCGCCCTCGGAGCGATGGTGAGCCTGCTGCGGACGGACTTCAAGGTCCTCGAGGAAGCGCTGGTGCAGCAGTTCAAGAACAAAGGCCAGGAGGTCGTCGACGAGAACGTGGGCATGGCCCGCGCGGGGTTCGACTACGCGCAGGCGCACTACAAGCCCGCCGGGACCGCTCTTCCGGAAGGGAAGAAGGCTCTCGCGGTCTGGACCGGAAACGAGGCGCTCGGCATGGGCGGAGCGGCGGCCGGAGTGAAATTCTATTGCGCTTATCCGATGAGCCCGAGCACGGGTGTGCTCCACTGGATGGCGAAGAATGCGCGCGAGCTCGGGATCATGGTGCGACAGATCGAGGACGAAGTGGGTGTGGCGAATGTCGCGATTGGCGCGGCGCACACCGGGGCCCGCACCATGTGCGCGACGTCAGGGGGCGGCTTCGCTCTCATGACCGAAGCTTTCGGCGCCGCGTCGATGATGGAAGTCCCGGTGGTCTTCATCAACGTGCAGCGGGCGGGGCCGTCGACCGGTGTTCCCACCAAGACGGAGCAGGGCGATCTGTGGCAAGCGCTCGGCGCGAGCCAGGGCGATTTCGAGCGCATCATCGTCGCCCCGAAGGACGCGCTCGACGCGTTCCGGACCATCCCCGAGCTCTTCAACCTCGTCGATCACTATCAATGTCCGGGGCTGGTGCTCTCCGACCTCCTGATCTCGGAGGGAACCTTCAGCGTGAACCCCGACGACGTCGATATGCATCCGAAGATCGATCGCGGGGCGCTCATCCTGGAGGGGAAGGACGGCGACGGTTACCGGCGATACGAGGACACCGAAAATGGAATCTCGCCGCGGGCCGTGCCGGGTGTGCCGGGCCACGTGCACGTGATCGCGACCGACGAGCACGACGAAGAAGGAATCCTCATCTCCGACGAGTTCACCAACCCTCACAAGCGGCGCCAGATGGTCGAGAAGCGCGCGCGCAAGCTGAACGACTTCCTGAAGAGGGTGGAAGCGCCCAAGATCCAGGGGCCGGCGGACGCCGACGTGACGCTCCTGGGCTGGGGCTCGACCGAGGGAGTGCTCATGGAAGCGGTGGAGCTTCTGAGCGGTCAGGGCGTGAAAGCGAATTTCCTCTCGGTCAAGTGGATCAAGCCGCTCCACGCGGACGAGATCGTCTCGGCTCTTTCGAAAGCGAAGAAGGTTCTGGTAGTCGAGAACAACCACTCCGGGCAGTTCTATCGCTACCTGCGGAGTGAGACCGGACTTTCGGTTCACGGCCACATCCGCAAGTACGACGGAGAGCCGTTCCTGCCCCATCACGTGGCGAACGGAGTTCTCGATCACCTCGGAAAGAAGACAGAGGTCACGGACGGGGTTTACGTCCCGTTCCAGGAAATTCTCGTCTAGGGGGGCCGGCCCGCCTTCGCGGCTGCTTCGGCGGGTCCGCCGAAGCCCGAAGGGCGCAGGCGGAAGGGCCCTGGCGCAGTGCTTAAGGAGACAACATGGCAACAACTACGATGCCCGAGCTCAAGGCGAAGGACTTCAAGGGAAAAGTCGAACCCGATTGGTGCCCCGGCTGCGGCGATTTCGGGCTATTGAACTCGGTGCAGAAGGCCCTCGCGGAGCTCGGAAAGAAACCTCACGAAGTGCTCTGCGTGAGCGGCATTGGCTGCTCTTCGAATTTCCCGGGCTACCTCAACGCCTATGGCATGCACACCCTCCACGGGCGCGCGCTCGCGGTCGCGACCGGGGCGAAGCTCGCGAACCACAAGCTGACGGTGCTCGTCACCGGCGGCGACGGCGACGGCTACGGGATTGGAGGCAACCACTTCGTCCATACCGCAAGGCGTAACGTCGACCTCACCTACCTCGTGATGAACAACCAGATCTATGGTCTCACCACGGGACAGGTCTCCCCCTCCAGTCTCGTGGGAATGAAGACCAAGTCCACGCCCTTCGGCAACGTGGAGCGTCCCGTTCACCCGACGGCCGCCGCCATCGTGAACGGAGCCACTTTCGCCGCGCGCGGCTTCTCCGGGCACGGCAAGCACCTCGTTTCGATCATCAAGCAGGCCATCGAGCACAAAGGGTTCTCGCACGTCGACGTCTTCAGCCCCTGCGTCACCTTCAACCACGACAATACCTACGACTTCTTCCGCGATCGGGTGAAGCAGCTCGAGGAGACCGGCCACGATCCGTCGGATTGGAAGTCGGCCTGCGAGAAGGCGCTGATCTGGGGCGAGACCATCTATACCGGCGTGTTCTATCGGAACGACGAGGTACCCGCGCTTCACGAGCTCGAGCCCATCCTCGACGAAGGCGTTCCCGTCGCCCGAATGGCCCCGGGCCTCACCAAGGAGCAGAGCGGTCGCATCCTGAAGCGAATGATGTGACGGTTCCTTCTTGAGCCGTTCCCCTCAGCGCGCGGCGATCGACGCGGCGCTCGTCGGCACCGTCATCATGTGGGCGGTGAACTTCAGCGTGGTGAAGGCGGGCCTCCGGCACTTCACGCCCATGGCCTTCACCAGTATCCGCCTGACGGGGGCGGCGCTTTGTTTTCTCGCGATCGCGAGGCTCTCGCCCGGCCCGAAGCTCCTCTCTTCCGATCGAGCCCGATTCGTGGTGCTGGGGCTCATCGGTCATACCCTCTACCAGACGCTGTTCATTCAGGGGATCCACGTCACGAGCGCGTCGAGCTCGGCCATTCTCCTCGGACTCACGCCGGTGTTCGTGGCCCTGCTGAGCCTGTTCCTCTCGGCCGAGAAACCGCGCCCGGGTGCATTCGTCGGAATCGGCGTTTCGGTCCTCGGCGTGTATCTCGTGCTGAGGGATTCGATGAGCGAGGGCGGTAGCTTCCTCGGCGACGCTCTCACTCTCGGCGCGACGTTCTGCTGGTCGCTCAACACCGTTCTGAGCGAGCCGCTCGTCGCCCGCTACGGTTCATTGAGGACGAGCGCCTACGCCTTCTCGATCGGAAGCCTCGCCTTCATTCCGCTGGGTCTGCCGGAGCTCTACCGAATGACGCCCGCATCGATTCCCGCGCCCGGCTGGTGGGCGCTCGGATACTCGATCGTCTTCTCCCTGGTGGTCGCGTACTGCCTGTGGTTCTACGCGGTCGGCCGCATCGGCCCGACGCAGACGGCGATCTATTCGAACCTCACGCCCGTTGCTGCCACGGTCGTGGCATACTTGGCGCTGGATGAGCCTTTGGGGCGGCGAAAGCTGCTCGGGGCGGTCGTGATTTTTCTGGGCATCTACCTGGTCCGCAAACAGAAACCGCTGGCTGCGACTTGACCGCAGCGGGGCGAGGCAGGTAGCATAAACCTCACTCCTCCCCCAGCCAGGAAAGGTCTTGTGGGTAAGATGCGCCCGATTTGGGTGTGGACGAACGTTCACGGGTGGCTGTCTCCGCAGGCCTACCCGGAAACCCACGATCGGTATCTCGATCGTGCCGATCGAGGGACCGCCGCCGGATGAGCCCGGCATCCTGATCATCGACGAACGGCTCCTCTCCGAGCATCGCTCCGTGATCGAGGAGCTCGCGCGCCGCCCTGGCGGAGCGTACTCGCCGGTCATCGCCGTGTCTCCGAGCGGCGGCTCGCTCGAAGGCGACGAGCTCCTCTTCGACGTCATTCCGGAGCGGCCGAACCAGGGAGAGCTCCTGAGGACTCTCCGGAACGCGACTCACTATCTCGAGAGCCAGCTGCGGCTCGAAGAATCCCAGACCCGCGCGGAACAGAAGGCGCGAGAGCTCGAGGAGCTCCACGCGATTGGCATCGCGCTTTCGACGGAGCACGACCACGACCGTCTCCTCGGCCTCATTCTGAGCAAAGCGCGCGAGATCACCAACGCCGACGCGGGCAGCCTCTTTCTCGTCGCGAGCCTGGAGCTTCCCATCGAGACTCCCGAGAGGACCGTGGAGCGGGTCGGCGGCCGTTGGCTTCGATTCCGCCTCGCCCAGAACGACTCGCGCCAGCTTCGATTCGAAGAGGACATCCTCACCATCGGCCCGGGAAGCATCGCCGGCTACGTCGCCGAGAGAGGAGAAACACTCAACCTCGCGGACGCCTACTCGCCTTCCGAAGGCAAGCCTTTCGTCATCAACCGCAGTTTCGACGAAGCGATCTCGTATCGCACGCGGTCGATGCTGGTGATCCCGATGAAGAACCACGAAGGCGAGATCATCGGGGTGCTGCAGCTCATCAACAAGAAGCGCTCCCGCGAGACGATCCTCGACGGCCCTTCGAGCTTCGAGAACGAAGTGCTCCCCTTCGACGAGCACGACGAGATTCTGGTCCGCTCTCTCGCGAGCCAGGCCGCGGTCTCCGTGGAGAACAACAATCTCTATCTCCAGCGCGAGAACCTCTTCGCCCGCTTCGTCGACGCCGCCGTGCAGGCAATCGAAAGCCGGGACCCCACCACCCAGGGACATTCGCGGCGCGTGGCGGCGATGACCGCCGAGCTCGCGCGGGTCACCAACCGCTCGACCCGCGGCGTCTACGCTTCCCTTCAGCTCAACGACGATCAGATCCGCGAGCTCCGCTATGCGGCGCTCCTCCACGACTTCGGCAAGGTAGGCGTCACCGAAAAAGTCCTCCGCAAGGCGACGAAGCTCTATCACGGCGAGCTTTCCCTCGTCCGCCAGCGCTTCAAGACGATACGCCGAACGCTCGAAGCGCAGTACTTGAGGCGCATGCTGGACCAGCTCCTCGCGAACGAAGCGACGCCGGAGGAGGTCGAGCGCCTCAAAGCCGATCTGGCGCTCCGGCTCGATGTAGTGGACAAGGCCCGGGAAGCCGTCGAGGAAGCGAACAAGCCGACGGTGACCCACTACTCCGCGTTCAAGTTCATCGAAGAGATCGGAGCTCTCACTTACGACGACCTGGACGGCTCGACCCGGAACTACCTGGAATCCGAGGAGATCGTCTCGCTTACCGTGGCCCGGGGAACGTTGACCGAGCGCGAGCGGCGGAAGATCGAATCTCACGTCATCCACACTTACGATTTCCTCTCCACCATTCCCTGGACCCGCGACCTCATGGACATCCCCGAGCTCGCGCGAAGCCATCACGAGAAACTCGACGGAAGCGGCTATCCCGGCGGCCTGCTGGCGGAGGACATCCCGCCGCAGACCCGCATGATGACCATCGCGGACATTTACGATGCTCTGACCGCCAAAGACCGTCCCTACAAGCCCGCGGTGCCGACGACGAAAGCGATTGAGATTCTCGAAGAGGACGCGGGCAAAGGGCGAATCGACCGCGAGCTCCTCGACCTCTTCATCGAGGCCAAGGTCTTCCTTCACGGCCTCACGAGCTGAGGACCATTCACACCCCTATCATCCGGCGCGACGCGGAGCTTGGTCGCGCCCCGGTGGGTTGACTCTCCAGGAACGCACACCTATTCTCGACGAGCATCCAAAAAGAACTCCATCATGGTCATGCCGGACACCATCTCCCACTACACGATCCTGGGAGAGCTCGGCCACGGCGGCATGGGCGTGGTCTACCGGGCCCGCGATCAGAAACTGAAGCGCGAGGTCGCGCTCAAGATCCTGCCGGAAAAATTCATCGCCGAGCCTCAGATGAAGCGCCGGTTCCTCCAGGAAGCGCAGTCCGCCGCAGCGCTCAAGCACCCGAATATCGCCGTCGTTTATGAGATCGACAAAGCCGACGATGTCACTTTCATCGCCATGGAGCTCATCGAGGGAAGGAGGCTCAACGATATCGTCCGGAACGAGGGCCTCAGCCTGGACCGTTCGCTCCAGCTCGCGGTCGAGATCGCGGAGGGGCTGAGTCACGCGCACAAGAGGGGCATCGTCCATCGGGACCTGAAGCCGGGAAACCTCATGGTGACCGACGATGGCCATATCAAGATCATCGATTTCGGCCTGGCCAAGCTGATGGGGCCGCTCGGCGAAGTCGGCGGCGAGCTCGAGGCCGGCGGATCGGCGCTGACCGAATCGGGCGTGATGGTGGGCACGCTCTCCTACATGTCTCCCGAACAGGCCCGAGGCGAGAAGGTCGACCACCGGTCGGACATCTTCAGCTTCGGAACGGTGTTCTACGAGATGCTCACCGGCTCGTCCCCGTTCCAGCGGGCGAAGGCGGTGGACACGCTCGCCGCCATCCTGCGGGACCCGACCCCTCGACTCGAGCCGACCGTCGGCGACTGCGGCCCTCTCGCGCCCGAGCTCCAGCAGATCATGGACCGGTGCCTCGCGAAGGATCCCGACGAGCGTTACCAGAGCATGGAAGCGCCACTCGCCGAGCTGAGCTCGGCCCTTCGCAGCAGCGAGGGACTCCGGATCCGCTCGACCCCGAACCTCGACGCTCCAACGACGGCCCGCGGTCGCGCCGCCTTCGCTCCCGCGCCGGTCGCGAGCCCTCCCGCCGACAGTGCCACGGGTCGCGAAAGACCCAGTGCCCCGTCCCGGGGTCTCTTCGTTCGCGCCGTGGGTTTCGTTGCCGCCGGGCTCGTCGCGGTGGGGCTCGCCTGGTTCGCTCTGGCTCCGCGGGACGAATTTCAATCGAAACCGGATGCACCCCTGGTCGTGGCGGTAGGACCTTTCGAGAACATGAGCGGAGACGCCGACCTCGGCTGGCTCGGCCTCGGTCTCGCGAACCTGGTGCGCGACAAACTGGCGCAATCGCAGAAGCTGATCACGGTCTCGAAGCCTCGCTGGGAGGCGATCCGGGGGGCCGCTGCCGATGACGCCGCGCTTCACGAAGCGGCGGCGGAAAAGGGGATCGACTACATCGTCTCCGGCGAGCTTCTTCCCTCGCCTCGCGGACTCGTCCTCACGGCGCGGCTCAGCAACCTTCGACGCGGGACGGACGACTTCGCCTACTCGTTCGAAGACCTCACTCCCGAACAGGTCCTCGGCCGCGCCGACGGTATCGCGAGCCTGGCGAAGCAAGGGATCGGAGTCCCGCCCGAAGAAGCCGTGGACTCCTTCGCCGCGGACGTCGCCGTCGACAACATCGCCGCGTACGAGTCCTACGTGAGCGGGCTCGAGTTCTTTCAGCAGTTCGAGTACCAGAAGGCCGAGCAGTCGTTCCGGCTGTCGCTCAATCTGGCGCCGGGGTTCGCCGTCGCCAGCTACCGCCTCGCTCACCTTTACGCCGCGACCGGCCGCCGCGAGCTCGCGCGCTCGACCATGGACGCGATTCCCGACGACGCGCGG
This sequence comes from uncultured Acidobacteriota bacterium, assembly GCA_963820855.1. Taxonomy (GTDB): domain Bacteria; phylum Acidobacteriota; class Vicinamibacteria; order Marinacidobacterales; family SMYC01; genus DAISKN01. Next base: position 896,779 of record CAWGBY010000015.1, on the reverse strand, counting down.
CTCACACCGCGGGAACGGCTCTACGTCGAAGCGGCGCGCGCTCTCTTCGAGGACGACTATCCCCGGGCCATCGCGGAGTATCAGCGGCTTCTCACGGAGTACCCCTATGACGTCGAGGGGCGCCAGTTTCTCGCCGAGGCATACTTCCTGAATTTCCAGAATACGGAAGCGATCGAAGAGCTGCGCAAGCTCGGCGCGCAGGAGCCGGAGAACGAGTTCGTGTGGAGCGGGCTCGGGACCTATCTGATTCTCGCCGGACGCTCCGAGGAAGCGCGCACCCCCCTTCAGCGCTACCTGGCACTCGCGCCGGAAGATCCTCACCCGTATACCTTGCTCGGGGATCTCGAGCGCCAGCTCGGAGACTACTCTCTCGCCGAGAAGCATTTTCGCGACGCTCTCGAGCGCAACCCCAAATTCTCCCTCGCGCGGCTGGGTCTCGGGGAGACCATCGCCCTCGCGGGAAGACTGCGCGAAGCGAGCGAGATCTGGTCGGATCTCGTTGACGAGAAGGACGTCGAGCCCGAGGAGCGGATCACGGCGGCATTCGATCTCGCGAACGTCTTACGAGCCGAGTACCGGTTCGAAGAATCCCTCCTGCCCCTGGAGCAGCTCGACGCCGAAATTCGCGCGGAACGGATCCGGGAGCCGCTTTCGCTCGTCACGCGAGCAATGAGCGCGATGGAGCTCGGCCGGTACGACGTCGCGTCGCGGTGGATCGACGAAGCCATCGGGAAAGCCTCCGGCGCTTTGACTCGCTATTGGTTCGCGCGGGGGCTGCTCGAGCTTTCCCGTGACCAGCTCGACGCCGCGCTCGCGACGGCGCGGCAGATTCGCGAATACAAAAGGCCTCAGGGCCCGGAGGGAGACGAGATCGAGCGGAAAGCCGCCGCTTATCTCGAAGGCCGTGTGGCATTGAAGCGCGGGGAGACCGAAGCCGCATTGAAGCATTTCGAAGAATCGACTGGCGCTTCCGGCTATGCGTATGCCCTCTACGAGCTGGGGCTCGCCGAGGCTCTCGCCGCCTCGGGAGACCTGGAGCGCGCGGCGGAGGTAGCGGAGCGGGCGGTCTCCTTTCGAGATCCGAGCGAAGTCCGCCTGGATCTGGAGCTCGAGCGCGCCCGGGCACAGCTCCTTCTCGCGCGTGTCCTCGACGAACGAGGGGACGAGAGCCGCTCGCGGAGCGCCGCCCAGGCGTTCGTCGACCGCTGGGGCGGGGCGAAAGTCGAAGCCGAGCACGCCGACCTCCGCCTCGCCCGCGAGCTTCTGGGCCCGCGAAGTCCCTAGTCTAGGGGGGCAGTCGCTTGATCGAGCGCGCGTTTCCGGTGTTGCACGAGTAGCCCGTGGACCCGTCGCCGTCGAGGTCGCCCGCAAGAATCGCGGCCATCGATGAAAAATGACTCATGTCGATACAGTTGTCCGGATCCGTGATGACCATTGCTTCGTTGGTCAGATTCTCCACGAAGGCAGCGGCATTCGGTACCCGCAGTGGGGGAGCGTCACGGGTAGTGGCCGGCCCCCACATTGACCTACCTGAATTGGCCCACCTGTTGACCATTGTCCTAGTGCAATTGATCTTTTTCGGGCAAATTGATACACCATTGGCATGGGCCAATACAATCGGATGGTACTGGATCGGGACTCCGCCACGCCCGTGTACCGTCAGATCGCGGAATGGGTTCGGGGTTGGATTACGTCCGGGGAGCTCGCGCCGGGCGCGAAGCTCCCTCCGAGCCGGGAGCTCGCGGAAACACTCGGTGTCAATCGAAACACGATTGCGAGCGCTTACGACGATCTCGTCAAGTCCGGCGACGTTCGCTCGCATGTGGGTCAAGGCACTTTCGTCGCCGCGGCACCGGCCGTCGAGTCTTCGCGGGCGCCTTTCCGGTTTCGGTTCTCCCGCGCGGTAGACGCGTCCGCGGAGCGCGTGCAACGGCCGCCGGTGGCGTCCGGCCATCCGGACCCCATCGATTTCGCGACACTGGTTCCGGACGAGGACCTCTTTCCGGTAGAAGCGTTCCGGAAGGTGCTCGATACCGTCCTCCGTCGGGAAGGCAAGACTCTTCTTCAATACGGGCCCGCGGCGGGGCTCCCGCCGCTCCGCGCCTACATCGCCGAGCGGCTTCGAGAGCGCGGCGTCGAAGCGAGCGCCGAGAACGTCCTCATCGTGAACGGCTCACAGCAGGGACTGGACCTCATCTGCCGGACGCTTCTCGATCCGGACGATCGCGTCGCGATCGAGAGCCCCACCTACACGATCGTGCTCCCTCTCCTCGCGCAGTACCACGCGAGGGTCGAGCCCATTCCGATGACCGATCGCGGTATGGATCTCAACGCGCTCGAAGCCACCCTCGAGCGCTCGCGGCCGAAGCTCATCTTCACCATGCCGACGTTCCACAACCCGACGGGCATCACCATGGACCTCGAGTCACGAAAACGGCTCCTCGAGCTCGCCTCGCGTTTCGGAACGCCGGTGGTGGAGGATGATTTCGACTCCGAGCTTCGGTTCGACGGCGACCCGGTGCCTCCGTTGAAAGCGCTCGACGAGCGCAGCTCGGTTCTCCACATTGGAACGTTCTCGAAGGGCCTCTTTCCCGGACTGCGCCTCGGCTACGTAGTCGCGCATCCCGCTGTCGTCGCGACGCTCGGTCGCGCCAAGCTCATCGCCGACTACCACACCAGCCTCCTGCTGCAGGCCGCGGTCCTCGAGTTCTGCCGGGACGGACTCTACGACCGGCACCTCAAGCGGCTCTCCGCGATCTATCGGGACAAGAGCCAGGCGCTGACACGAGCGCTCGCGCTTCACTTTCCGAAGACCGTTTCGTGGACCCTGCCCGAAGGAGGATATGCCTTCTGGGTCACGCTTCCCGAGGCGCTTTCGGCGGAGGCCCTGCTCGAAGAGAGCGCGCGCGCCGGAGTTCTCTTCACGCCCGGCTCGAACTTTTTTCCCCGGGGGGAAGGCGATCGCTACTTGAGGCTCTCCATCTCGAGAGTGCCGAAAGAGCGCATCACGGAAGGGATCGCGCGGCTCGGAAGCATCCTCGTGCGCTATGAAACGGAATCGAACAAAAACCCGCGGAGTCGAGCGATTCGGCACGAACCCGCACTGCACATTTAGCGAGAGTCGAAGTGAAGCAACCGCCGCGCGAGGAGCGCGGAGATTAATTAAGGAGGACGGAATGACCGAACTGAAGCTCAAGACCGGACTCGCCGACATGCTCAAGGGCGGGGCCATCATGGACGTCACCAACGCCGAGCAGGCCAAGATCGCCGAGGACGCGGGAGCGGTCTCGGTCATGGCGCTCGAACGGGTCCCCTCGGACATCCGCAAGCATGGCGGCGTCGCCCGGATGTCCGCGGTCGACAAGATCCTCGAGATTCAGGAAACGGTGAGCATTCCCGTCATGGCCAAGGTGCGGATCGGTCACTTCGTGGAAGCTCAGATCCTCCAGGAGATGAAGGTCGACTTCATCGACGAGAGCGAGGTTCTGACTCCCGCGGACGAGGAGAATCACGTCGACAAGCACGCCTTCCGGGTCCCCTTCGTCTGCGGATGCCGCGATCTCGGCGAAGCGCTGCGGCGTATCGGAGAGGGCGCCGCGCTCATCCGCACGAAGGGAGAAGCCGGGTCGGGGAACATCGTCGAGGCGGTTCGCCACCTCCGCCGCATCAATGGCGACATGCGCCGGCTCACGATTCTCGGCGAAGAAGAGCTGATGTCCGAGGCGAAGCGACTCGGGGCTCCCTATGAGCTCGTGAGGCTCGTCGCTCGCTCGGGGAAGCTGCCCGTACCAAACTTCGCCGCGGGCGGAGTCTCGACTCCGGCCGACGCCGCGCTCTGCATGCACCTCGGGGCCGAGTCGGTTTTCGTGGGCTCGGGAATCTTCAAATCCGAAGACCCGGCGAAGCGCGCCGCCGCGATCGTCAAAGCAGTGACCCACTATCAGGACCCGAAGGCCCTGGTGGAGGCGTCTCGCGGTCTCGGCGAGCCCATGCCGGGAATCGACGTGCGGCAGCTCGACGAGAAGGACCTTCTCCAGACGCGCGGCTGGTAAAGGCCGGTAAGGAATGGACCGAGTCGGCGTTCTCGCCCTTCAGGGGGACTACGAGCTCCATCAGCGCATGCTCGCCCGCGTCGGCTGCGAGTCGCGTCAGGTGCGCAAAGCCGCGGAGCTCGAAGGTCTCGCCGCTCTCGTGCTCCCGGGGGGCGAGAGCACGACGATGCTGAAGTTCATCGAAGAAGAGGGACTCATGGAGCCGCTCCGGAGGTTCTACGCCAACGGAGCGGCTCTCTATGGGACCTGCGCGGGCGTCATCCTGCTCGCGAAAGAGGTGACGTCGCCGACCCAGCCGTCCCTCGGCCTCATGGACGTGACCGTGGAGCGGAACGCGTACGGTCGGCAGGTGGATAGTCACCTCGCCGAGGAGCCCTGCTCCGAGCTCGGGTCCACGCTCCTTCCCATGGTCTTCATCCGCGCCCCGGTCATTCGCCGCACGGGCCCGAACGTTCAAGTCCTGGCCCGCCATCGAGGCGAGCCCGTGCTCGCTCGCGAGGGTCGGATTCTCGCCTCCACTTTCCATCCAGAGCTGTCCGAAGACGAACGCGTTCATCGGTACTTCCTCAAAAATGTCCTTTCCGATCCAACGATCCGTTTCCCTTCACTGTAAAGTCCATACGGCGCGTGTAAAGAATCTGGATCCGATCCTCGAGCGATCCGCATTTTCGCAAAGGTAATTCGAATTATCCGCGCGCGCGGGGCTGGCACCGAAATTGCGTCTTTTCTGTCTATGAGTTGCGCGTAAAAGGGGCAGTTCGCGCCCGGACGGCGTCCGAACACGGACAGGGAACTCCCCACCAGCGCGTTACGTCTAACCTCCATAAGGCTCGGTGCATTCCATGCCGCTAACGCAGGTCACGCAGCCCAACCAGGAAGAATCGATCCTCATCGTCGGCAACACCCGCGCGTCGAGCGAGGCCGAGGCCGCGCTCGCATCCGAATCGTGGCTCACCACCGTCGTGGATGGACTTTCCGATGCGCTTCCCTACGTCGACGCGCGTCGCCATCAGGTGGTTCTCCTCGATACCGACGCCATCTCGGAGCCTCCATGGCAGGCGCTCGAGATTCTTCGCGAGCGGGATCCGCATGCGGCGCTTCTCCTCCTGGTGGGGTCCGAGACCCCCTGGTCTTCCTATTCGAGCTATCGCCAGCGGCCGGCGGGTCTCGTTCTGAAACCCCTCGACCGAACCGCCCTCTTCATGGCCGTCGACTCCGCGGTCGTTTTCCGGCGCCTCCTCGAAGAGAACCGCACTCTCAAGCGCCAGCTCGGAAGCGCGGTGAGCCTCGGCGATTGGGTGGGTTGTACGCCCGAGTCGATCGAGATCCGAAAATCGATCGCGACGGGCGCCCTCGCGAACGGGAACGTGCTCCTCCTGGGCGAGGACGGCTCCGGCAGGCGGCTCGCGGCGGAGCTTCTGCACCGCCATGGCCGAAACCCCGGCGCGACGTTTCTTCCGGTCGATCTCGTGAGTCTTCCCGCGGGGGAGATTCGGCGTCTCTTCGACGAGGTCCTCGAAGCGGCGGACACCGGACGCGGCGCGTACGTGCACGGAGCCCGTCCCGGGACGCTCTATCTCGCCGAGCTGACCGCGCTGACTCCGGAAGACCAGAGAAGCCTCGCGGAGAAGCTCGCGCGGCCGCTTCCTTTCCGTGTGATGGCCTCGGCCCACCCGTCTCTCGTCGACGCGGTGCGGCAGGACCGCTTCGACGAAGAGACGTTCCGCGCCGTCTCCAAAGTCAGAATCCAGATCCCGCCCCTCCGCGCGCGTCGGGCCGACGTTCCGCTCCTCATCGATCATTTTCTGAAACGCGCCTGCGAGCGCTATCAGCTCAAGCCGCTCGGCATACCGTCGACGTCGATCGAGAACTACTCGAGCTATGACTGGCCGGGGAACGTGGCAGAGCTGGCGATGATGATCGAGCGGGCGGTGGGAATCGCCTCCGTCGCCAAGTTCGAAGGAACGACACTGCCTGAGCACTTCTGCTCGCCTCCCTCTCTCACCGTGCCCGAGGGAGGCCGTTTGAAGAACATCTCCCTGCGCGAGCTCATCGCCGACATCGAGAAACGCATCATCGTGCAGACGCTCGAGCGGGTGGACGGAAGCCAGAAGCGGGCGGCGGAGGAGCTTCGCCTCAACCCGACGACGCTCCATGAAAAGATGAAACGCTACAAGATCCTTCCGGCCTATCGCCGCCAGAGGGCCTGAACCAGTCTCGCAGCAGGCCCTTTACGGGGCCCCATCCTTCACTTATCATTGACATCAAAAGGTTACGCCGTTTAGACTCTGCCATCGAGGTCCTTTCCTCGTTGGCCCAATTCGTAAACAGTACCCCCACTCTTCCGAAAGCCTCGGCGACGGAAAACCCGGGGGGCTCATACCGCGCAGGAGGTGAGTTCGTGAAGAGATCTTGGTTGGCCTCCCTGGGATTGCTGATCATCGGCAGCATGTTGTTGCTAGGGCTGGCCGGATGCACAAAACCGCCGCCGCCGCCGCCACCGCCGCCGCCGCCGGTCGCAGCGCCGCCGGCGCCACCTCCTCCACCCCCGCCGCCACCGCCGCCACCGGCGCCACCGGCCCGCACACCCGCGGATGACTATAACGCTGCCACGATCGAAGCGCTTCAGAGAAACCTGAGCGACATCCATTTCGAGTACGACCAGTCCGACCTGAAAGAAGAAGCGCGGACGACGCTCGCGAAGAACGCGGACTGGCTGAAGCAGCCGCACGTGGCCGCGGTCATCCTCGTGGAGGGCCATTGCGACGAGCGCGGCACGGAGCGCTACAACCTCGCTCTGGGAGAAAGCCGCGCCCGGGCGGCCATGGAATATCTCCAGTCGCTGGGAATTCCCGCGAACCGTCTCAAGATGGTGAGCTACGGGAAGGAAAGACCCCAGTGCACCGAGGCGACGGAATCCTGCTGGCAGAGCAACCGCAGGGCGCACTTCAAGATCGACGCCAAGTAAGTTGCACCGAGAAAGCCCCGGGGGGCCACCCTCGGGGCTCTATCTTTTTCGGGTCAGGCCTCCTTCTGGAGGCGAGCGCGAAGCTCCTCGACCGTCGCGCGGTGCTCGAAAGCCTTCGCCCCGTTTACGAACAGGACCGGGATGTCGTTCCCGTACCGGGTCTCGAGCTCGGAGCTGCCGGAGATATCGACCTCGCGCAGGCGGATTTCGAAGCCCCGGCCCGCCTCCAGAAGGGCCGCCTTCATCTCGTCGCAGAGGTGACAGCCCGGCCGGGTGAAGAGCTCGAGATCGACGAGCTTCACGGGCGGGACATTTCCTCGAGGATGCGCTCGGCGGCCGCGCGCGGCGCGGGATCGAGCGCGATGGCCCTTCCGACGACGACATAGCTCGCCCCGAGGCGAGCCGCGTCTCCTGGAGTCGCGACTCGCTTCTGGTCGTGGCTCTCTTTGGCCCACTCCGGACGCACGCCCGGTACGAGAATCCGAGGCCCCTCTCCCAGAGCTTCGCGGATGGCTTCGATTTCGAGTGCGGAGGCAACCACGCCATCGAGTCCGCTCTCGGCGGCGAGCCGGGCGAGCCGCAGCACCTGAGCACGACTCCGGTCGCGGAACCCGAGGTCTTCGAGGTCGTCGTCTCCCAGGTGCGTCAGGACCGTGACGCCGAGGACCACGGGCGGTGAGTCGGCTTCCCGGGCCGCCGCGGCCGCGGCGCTCATCATTGCGCTTCCGCCGGAGGCGTGGACGTCCAGAATCGCGACCCCGTGACGCGCAGCGGCGGCGACGGCACCCGCGACCGTCTTGGGAATGTCGTGGAACTTCAGATCCAGGAACACCCGGGCGGGAGAGAGAGCCCGGAGTATCTCCGGGCCGACGGCGGTGAAAAGCTCTTTCCCCACCTTGAAGAACGTGACGACGCCGTCGAGCTTCTCGCGGAGCGAGAGCGCCTCGGACATCGTCGGGACGTCGAGAGCGACGATGAGCTCGGGCGGCGTTCTCACCATCCCTGGGGAACCGCCTTGACGTCGGCGACGAGCGCTCCGGTGAGCGAGGAAAGCGACTGGACGCGATGCCGCCGGCAGTAATCCGCGAGGCCGTCGAGAGTCTTCCGAAAGACCGAAGGATCGACGAAGCTCATCGTGCCGATCTGCACCGCCGACGCGCCGGCAAGGATGAACTCGAGAGCGTCCTCGTGGTCGGTGATGCCTCCGATGCCGATGATCGGAATCTTGACGGCCTGACGCGCCTGATGAACGAGCCGCACGGCGATGGGCCGGATGGCGGGACCGGATAGGCCGCCCACCACGTTCGCGAGTCGCGGCTTCCGCGTCTCGACGTCGATGGCCATCGCCGGGATGGTGTTGATGAGCGAGATGGCAGAGGCGCCCGCGGATTCGACCGCCCGGGCGACGACGCCGATATCGGTCACGTTCGGAGTGAGCTTCGGGATCACGGGAAGCTTTGTTCCCGCGCGCACCGCTTCGGTGACGGAAGCGGCCATCACGGGATCGCAGCCGAAGAGGATTCCGCCCTCGTGCACGTTGGGGCAGGAAATATTCATCTCGATTCCGGAGACTCCCTCGACGCCGTCGAGAATCCGCGCGAGCTCCGCGTATTCCTCGAGAGTGCTCCCGCAGATGTTTACCAGGATCGCGACTCCGAGCTCGCGGAGCCGCGGCATCTTTTCCTCGACGAAGCGCTCGATGCCGACTTCCTGGAGGCCGATGGCGTTGAGCATCCCCGAGGGTGTTTCCCAGATCCTGGGCGGCGGGGCGCCTTCTCGCGGCGCCAGGTACAAACCCTTGACAGCGATTCCGCCGATGGCCTCGTAGTCCGCGACCTCGAGGTACTCCGTGCCGTAGCCGAAGGTCCCGCTCGCGGCGATGAGCGGAGTGCGAAAGCGGATCCCGGCGATCTCGACGCTGAGATCGGGCTGAGTGGGCATTGTTAATGCTCGCCTCGCTCCTCGCTCGGCTCGCTCCCCTCGCTCTTCCGCTCGGCTCGGACGGCCGAATTCCCGCGGCTTCGCGCCTTCGGCGCGGCCGCTTCCTCCCGGCCGGGCTCGCTCCGCTCGCACCGGCTGCAGAATCATTATGCAGCAGCCGGTCACAGAGGGTAAGGGTCCCTCTCCCACACCACGCTGTCCGCGTCGAAGACCGGGCCTTCGGTGCAGGAGCGCAGGTACTCGCCGCGCGCTTCCGAGCGCGTGTACACGACGCACCCGAGACAGCAACCCATGCCGCACCCCATCCGCCGCTCGAGCGAGACCTGATGAGGAATGCTCTTCTCTCGCGCCATCGCGGCGACCCGCAGGAGCATCGGCGTCGGACCGCACGAGTAAAGTTCCATCGGCTCGTCGCTCTCGAGGACGCTCGCCAGGAGATCCGTTACCCGTCCGCGGTGGCCGTGGGTCCCGTCCTCGGTCGAGGTCCGCACGTCCATGCCGAGAGCTTCGAAATCGGAGCGCAGGTAGAGGTCGTGCGCGCTTCTTCCACCGAGGAGGACGCGTCGCCGAGAGATCGCGCTTCGCGAGCTCGCGGCAGAACGCGACGAAGGGAGCGATCCCGACGCCTCCCGCGACGACGACCGGTTTCCGGCCGTCCCGTGGAAAACGAAACGAGGAGCCAAGGGGACCGAGGCAGTCGACGCGGCCTCCCACGGGAAGCTCGGTCAGGGCCTTCGTTCCCTTGCCGGCGATCTTCACCAGAAGGCTGAAGCTCCGGTCTTCGGGCCGCGAGTCGCAGAACGAGTAGGGCCGGCGCAGGAGGAGGTCGGAGCGATCGGAGACCCGCAACATGGTGAACTGTCCGGGGAGAAAACTCCGGCTGAGCGTCTCGGATTCGAAGTGAAGAAGAAAAGCGTCGGGAGATAGCTGCTGGCGCTCGACGAGGACGGAGCTCTCGTCCCTCTTCATCCGGGCGAGTATAGCTCAGCCGTTCAGCCGTTGTAGATGACGTCGTGGATGCGGCTGATCTTCCCGCGCTGGCTCAGACGATAGAAGCTCCGGAGCTCCGCCAGGAGCGGAGCGAGACCGGTCTCGCTTTCGAGCGCCTGCTGGACGACCGACGCGCAATAGCGAGAGGCGAGAGAGCTCGCGGCAAGGTAGCGCTCGCGCCGTTCGTCGTCGAGATTCGGGCGAACGATGAAATCGGAGAACAGGCGGTCGAGAAGATCCCGGGGCACGCGGCCCTGGTTCTCCGAAGCGTGCAGGAGAGCGAAGGTCACGTACTTGTCGACCTCGGCCTGGAGCTCGAGCTCGAGCTCGGTCACCCGCTTCTCCCGCGAGGCGCTGAATGCCAGATACGCGAAGTGACTGACCTCCTCGATGGCGAGGAGCAGGAGCTCGAACGACGCGGGCGGCATCGGGGTCGACGCGATATCCACCTCCGTCAAACGCTCGAGGTCGGCTTCGTCGATGTAGAGCCCGAGCTCCACCTCCTCGTCTTCCCGTTGGCGAACCAGAACCGAGCCCCTGTCGGGATCGCCCCCGAGCCGGTCGCAGGTCTCGCGGCTCACGAGAAAGTCCCTGATGTCGACGTTCAGATCGAGGACGTAGAGCTTGTTGATGTGGTGGAGAATCGACTCCAGCATGTCGAGCCGTCAGTGAAGACGCCGCGAGCTATCGCCGACCAGAATTCCCTCGCGCCTGAGGAGAGTCTCGCTTCTCCGACTCCCGGTCTGGCGCCACCTTTCGTAGAGCCGCAGGATTCCCGCGTTCTCGCTGATGGCGCTCTCCTCGCTGACTTCGTTGAGAACGTCGACGAAGCGCACGAACTTGTGCGCCAGCTCCTCGAAGAGCGCCGACGCCTCGAGGGCGCTCAGCCGCGCCGCGCTGCCGTACGCGTAACCGCCGAGGCGCACGTAGTACTCCACGTCGTTGAACCGGCGGCTCACGCTGTCCGAGAAGAACCCGGACATGAAGAGAGCGACGTCTCCCGTGAACTTCAGGAGGTGGAAGCGGCGAGGTCCGCGGCTCGCGAGCGCCTGACAGAGCAGCTCGGCGAGCGGCGCGTCTTTGTCGACTTCCATCTCCGCATACATTTGATCGAAGGCGACGAAGTTGTCGAGAAGCTGGACCAGGTAATAGGAGGAGAGCTCGCTCGACGAGACCTTCTGCCTCGCCATCGCTCGCTCGACGAGCGCTTTGAAGTACTCCGTCGATGTTTCCGGACGAAGAAGGTTTTCCATGGCATCCCCCCCCGAACGAGGAGTATGCAAATCGCGTGCACAGCGGCTGGATTCTGCCCGGTCGCCGTAAAGCCAAACAGGGTAACGTTTTGTACGATTGTCACCTCCGGGCCGAATTTCCCGGAGTGCCAGTTTGGAATGACAAAAACTGTCCTTGTACTGCTTCTGCTTGCGATCAGCACTCTCGAGGTGTGAGTGCTCGACGCTACTCCACGAACGTGACTTTGTTGATATCCGCGAGCGTGGTCGTGCCGGCGAAGACGTTCTCGAGAGCATCCTCGCGCACGGAGATCATTCCCGCCTCCCGCGCGGCCTGCTTCAACTCGGAAGCGCTGCGGCGGTCCAGAATGAGCTGGCGCAGCCGATCGGTGAGGCTCAAGAGCTCCGATACCGCCGTCCGGCCGCGAAATCCCGTGCCGTGGCATTGATAGCAGCCGCGACCCGCGAAGAAAGGACGCGCCTCGTCCGGGCGGAGCCCCGAGAGCTCGAGCTCCTCGGCCGTCGGCACGACGGGCTCGCGGCATTCCCCGCAGATCTTTCGCACCAGGCGCTGCGCCATGATGCAGTTCAGCGCGGAGACGAAGTTGTAGGGCTCGACGCCCATGTGCAGGAAACGGCCGATGACGTCGAAGGCGTTGTTGGCATGCACGGTGGTGAACACCAGATGGCCGGTGAGCGCGGCCTGGACCGCGATGGCGGCGGTCTCCGGATCGCGGACCTCGCCCACCATGATGGTGTCCGGGTCGTGCCGCAGGATCGATCGCAGGCCCCGAGCGAAGGTCAGCCCTTTCTTCTCGTTCACCGGCACCTGGGTGATGTGAGGGATGCGGTACTCCACCGGGTCCTCGATGGTCACGATCTTCTGCTCGGAGGACGCGATCTCGGAAAGCGCGGCGTAGAGCGTCGTGGTCTTTCCGCTTCCCGTCGGCCCGGTGACCAGCACCATGCCGTAAGGCTCGCGGATGAACTTCCGGAACCGTTTCAGCTCGCGCTCGCGGATTCCGAGCACGTCCAGCCGGAGCTCGTGGAACTGCTCGCTGATCGACTCCTTGTCGAGGATGCGGATGACCACGTCCTCGCCGTAGATGCTCGGCATGATCGAGACGCGGAAATCGATCGGCCGCCCCCGTAGTCGAAGCTTGAACCTTCCGTCCTGAGGGATGCGGCGCTCGGCGACGTCGAGCTCGGCCATGACCTTCAGGCGCGAGACGATGGTCTGATGGTGCTTGTGGTCGACGGCTTCCATCGCGGGATAGAGAACACCGTCGATCCGGTACTTGAGCGCGACGTGATCCTCCTTCGTTTCCACGTGGATGTCGCTCGCGCGGCGTTCGATCCCGTTCAGGAGGAGGGAATGCACCAGCTTGATGATGGCGCTTCCGCTTCCTTCGATTTCTCCCTCGGAGCCGATGTCGGTCTCGTCGTCCTCCTCGTCCGAGGTGGTCTCGAGCTTGAGCTCCTCCGAAGCCTTGTCGAGGAGGAAGCTGGAGCTGCGGTTCCTCGCCAGGATCTCCTCGATCTGGGCCTCGCTCGCGACCGTGAGCGCGAGCGGCCTTCCGAGCACGAGCTCGAGCTCGTCCATCTGGCGGAAGTTCTCGGGGTGCGCCACGGCGATCTTGAGCCGCTCCCGCTCTTCCCCGAGCGGAACGAAGCGATAGCGAAGGATGAAGTCCATCGGGACCTGCCGCCAGAGCTCGACGTCTTCGCGAAAACCGCTCAAATCGACGAAGGGATAGCCGTACTTCTCCGCGATCTCCCGGGCTTCGCCGTTCCCGCCGCCCATACCGGTTAACACTAACCGAAAACGAGGGCGGTGTCCGCCGCGTGCCGCTCTTTCTTCGTAAACCGCTGAGATAACGCTCCTTTGACATTTTCGCGGAGCGCATGCGACAATGTTCGAAAGACTTTTCCTGCCCGTCTTTTGACTGAGAACGGCTGAGCAAGGATGGATTTTCTCAAGAACTATCTGCCCGGGCCGGTGGTGGACATCTTTCTGCCGGTGGCCATCCTGCTCGGCCTCGCCTACTTCCTGATTCCCGAAGCTCATCGAAAGGCTGAAGCTGACGGGCGTCTGGGATCGCGCCGTCGACAAAGTCGGGCGGCGAGAAGCTCCGCCTGATGCAGTTCGAGCGCGAGATCAGCCGGCTTCAGAAGTCGGGCGACGTGCTCGGCGCGGCGCGCCTCTACGAGGAAGCGGAGTGGTATCCCGAGGCCATCAACCTCTACGTCGAGGCCGAGGAGTACATATCTGGCGGGAACCCTCTACGAACAGCTCGAACAGTGGGACCGTGCGGCCGACATGTACTTGAAGGCCGACGACTGGAAGCGGGCGGCCAAGATGCTCGCCAAAGTGGGAAAGCACGCCGACGCGGCCCGGCACTTCGAGCAGCACGGCCAGAAGATCGACGCCGCGAAGCTCTACTTCGACGCCGGGCAGTACGACCGCGCCGCGCAGCTCTACGAAGACGTCTCCTACTTCCCTCAGGCCGGCAAGTGCTACGAGAAGCTCGGCCAGTACATCAAAGCCGCCGAGAACTACGAGCAGCAGTGGCTCGCGGCGACCGCCGTCGGAGGCGGAGGCCTCATCGCGTCGCTCCGACCGGGAGTCGAAGATCGCGCTCTACGCCGGTCAGCTCTACGAAAAGGGCGGCGCTCCGGAACGAGCCGCCGATCTCTACAAGCGCGCGGGGCTGTCGCGGGAGGCCGCGGTGCTCGCCGCGAAAGAGGGACGGTTCAAGGACGCCGCGGAAATGCTGCTGAAGGAGGAGAAGCTTCCGGAAGCGGCCGCGATGTTCGAGAAGGCGGGCGACGTCCGCCGCGCCGCGCTCCTCCAGGGGGAGATCGCTTTCCACAAGGGAGACACGCGCCTTCGCCGCCGAGAAGTTTCTCGCGGGCGGAGACAACCTGCGCGCGGCGGAGCTCTTCGAGACGGTGGGAAATCTCGAGGCGGCGGCGCGCTGCTACGAGCAGAGCGACGCCGTCATCCAGGCGGCGAACGTTTACCTCCGCGCGCACGACAAGATCAAAGCCGCGGAGCTCTTTCGAGCGCGGGGACGATTTCGAGCAGGCAGCCCTGCTCTACGAGGAGTCGGGAAACCAGACGAAGGCCTCGGCGCTGTACGAACAGTCGCATCGCTTCTACGAGGCGGGAAGAATCGCGCACGCCGTCGGCGACTCCGACCGGGCCATCCAGCTGCTCCAGCAGGTGGACGGAAGCCACGAGCACTACGACGCGGCGACTCTCATCCTCTCGCAGCTCTTCATCCAGAAGAACATGCCCGCGCTCGCCGTCGACAAGCTCAAGCGGCTCATCGGCGAACAGCAGATCTCTGCCGCGAACATCGATCACTTCTACAGCCTCGGGCTCGCCTACGAGAAGCTCGGGAACTTCGCCGAAGCGGTCGCCACCTTCCGCAAGATCATGACGGAGCGGTACGGCTACAAGGACGTGGATCAGAGCGCATCGCGCGGCTCACCAGTCCCACTCCGCAAGCCCGCGGCCGCGCCTGCTCCGGCGGCGCCTCCCTCACCACCACCTCCGGCCCCCGCTCCTGCCGTGCCGGCTCCTGCCGCCGCACCGGCGCCGGCCGCGGCGAAGCCGGCGGGCTCCCCGATTCAGCTCGGAGAGGAGCTCGGAAAGGGACTTCTGGGCACGACCTACCGCGGAACCGACACGCGCAGCCAGCAGCCGGTGGTGGTCAAGCTTCTCCGGGGTGAGCTCTCTGCGCGACCGCATGGTGGTTCAGCAGTTCCTCGCCGAAGCACAGGCCGCGCGAGCGCTCGAGCATCCGAGCCTGGTGCGCCTCCTCGGGCTCGTCGAGATCCAGGGCGCCAAAGCCGCCGTCACCGAGTACGTGGAAGGCTTCGACCTCGCCACCTTTCTCGCGCGCAACAAGCGCATCTCGATCAAGCAATCGGTGGACCTTCTCACGACGCTCGCCGACGCGTTCGGCTACGCCCACGAGCGCCGGCTCCTGCACCGGGATCTGAAGCCGGCGAACATCCTGGTGGGGAAGGCGGGGAAGCTGAAGATCGCGGGGTTCGGCCTCGGCGCGCTCCGGGTCCGGGAGCTGGATCCGGCGGACGGATATCCATCTCCGGAGTTTCTCGGCGGAGCTCCGTTCGGGATCCGCTCCGACATCTACGCCCTCGGCGCGCTCATCTTCCACGCCCTGACGGGACAGAATCCCGGAGCGGGGGTGACGTCGAACGGATCGCCTCCCCGGCTGAGGCAGATCCTTCCCGAGGCTCCCGGACGCCCTCGACGAGATACTGGCCCAGTGCCTCATGCAGGATCCCGCTCAGCGATTCGGCTCATCGGGAGAGCTTCTCTCCGCGGCAAAGAGCGTCCAGGCCTGACGAACGCACCGCCGGCCAGTCTGAGGTAACATCTCGGACCGTGGCGCAGTGCTGGTTCTGCGAGAAGGTCAAGGGGAAGAGAAGCTGTCCCGCGCGGGCAGGGGCGCTCATCTGCTCGCGCTGCTGCGGCACGAATCGCGTGGTCGCGATCCGCTGTCCTCCGGATTGCGTCTACCTTCACGGCACGCACGATCCCAAATGGAGCTCGGAGACCCGGGAGAAGGAGTCCGCCCGCTTCTTCGCCCGCGCGCTCGCGCTCGACGAGCGCCCGGCGCAGTTCTATCTCTTCCTCCACTTCGTTCTCGCTCTCACCAGAAATCCGCTCTCGGGCGCTCGACGACGGCGAGCTCGGAGAGGCCGCGGCCGCAGCCGCATCGACACTCGAGACCCGCGCCAAAGGCGTCCTATACAGTCATCCGACGCAGCGTCTTCACCTCAAACCGGCCGCGGACTGGCTCGGCGGCTGGTCGCCTCGCGGGAGAAGATGC
The DNA here is from genome assembly GCA_963820855.1 of uncultured Acidobacteriota bacterium. Lineage (GTDB taxonomy): Bacteria > Acidobacteriota > Vicinamibacteria > Marinacidobacterales > SMYC01 > DAISKN01. The sequence goes on along the minus strand of CAWGBY010000015.1, from coordinate 880,728 downwards.
CCGAAGCTCCAACGGTCTCCGATGAGGAGGCCGGCATCGCCCTTCGCGCGCTCGTCGAGAGCGTGGAGGAGCACGTTCGCGAAGCCGGGCGCGAGCGCTATCTCGCGAAAGCTCGAGCGCCTCTTCAAGAGGCCCGGCGGAGGAGAGCCACCGCTCACCTTCCCGGAAGGACTCGACGAGCCGCCGCGGTCCATGATCGTCCCTCCCTGACCTCTGGGTTATACTGTTAAATACACTCATCTCACTGAATCGAGACAGTAAAGAGGCGACTTGGTCGAGATCAGCCATCGAGAACGTGTCGTTCGGGCCAAAATCATCTACTACGGTCCGGCGGCCGGCGGCAAGACGACGAATCTCGTGGTGCTTCACCAGAGAGCGGATCCGAAGCGGCGCGGCGAGATGGTCTCCGTCAACTCGACCCAGGATCGAACCATCCTTCTCGACCTTCTCCCGATGAAGACCCCCGCGTTTCGCGGGTACGAGCTCCGGTTCCAGGTGATCGCCGTTCCCGGACAGAGAATGTACGCCGCGAGTCGGAAGCTTCTCCTGAACGGAGCGGACTCGGTCGCTGTTCGTCGCGAACTCGGCGGCCGATCGCTGGGAGGAGACGCTCTCGAGTCTCCGGGAGATGAACCAGAACCTTCTGGCCCACGGTCTCGATCCGACGACGATCCCGCTGGTCTACCAATACAACAAGCGCGATCTCCCCGAAGTGACGCCCGATGGAGGCGATGGACCGGACTCTCAACGCGCGGCGCACCGCGAGTTTTCCCGCGGTCGCGATTCGCGAAGACGGGGTGCTCGAGACGTTCGCCGCCGCTCTCCGGCTCACGATGGAGCACATCACCAGCAAGTTCAAGCTCGGCGCGGGAGTGCGGAACGCCCGTTCGATCGAGGAGTGGACTGCGGAATCGATGAGGGCGATGTTCGACTGGATTCCGTCTACCCGCCGTCGCGGGGTCGGGGATTCCCTCGGCGGCGCGGACGCCGGGAGCCGTCGCGCAAGGCGCCGCGGGCGGCGGTCCATCCCGCGTCTCAGGGCCGGGTGGCGGTCAAGGTCCCGGTAGCTCGCTCGGTCGAGGGCGCCTCCTCTCCGTCGGCGGCGACTCCGGCCAACGATCCTCAGGCGACGGAAGCGCTGGTGGACAGCTACGTGCAGGCCGCCGCGGATCTCACTTCCGCTCTCGAAGAGATGCGGGACCAGAAGAGCGCCTTCGAACGGCGGCTGACGGATCTCAGCGGGCCATTCGACGCGGCGCTCTCGCTCCTCGGAGGCGCTCCGACGGACGAAGTTCTGAAGGGCCTGGTGATGCGGATGGGGGAAGGGCTCGGCGCGGTCAGCGGGTCGCTCTCGCTCCTGCGCGAGAAGGAGCTTCGACCCGTCATCCTCCACGGGCTCCAGCGCGAGCCGCTCTTCTCCATCACCGAGAGCGGCCGGCCGCTCGCCGCGGTCATCGCGGAGGGATCGCGTCCCCTCGTCTTCGTCAGCGGCGATCCCGGACCGCTCGCGCAAATTCTCGACAAGAGCGGGGGTAAGATCACGTCGATCGTCACCATCCCGGTGCGGACGCCCGTCACCACTCTCGGTCTCGCCTGCTTCTACCTCCCTCCCGAGTCGGCGGCGCCCCGGATCGAGGCGACGGAGCATCTCGAGCGATGGGGCGGGGCGGTGGCGCTCGCGCTCGAAACCGCGGCCAATCGCGTCGCTCGCGAGCGGCTTTCGCAGATGGAGCGGATCGGACTCGTGGGACGGCTCGCCGAGCAGGCCATTCTCGAAATGGGACCGCCCCTCGATCGCCTGTTCGCGACCATCGGCCGGCTCCGCACCGAGCACGACCTCCGCGGCGACAACCTGCTCGCGGAGCTTCGCGGCATGGGCACCGAGCTCACCCGCGCCAAGCGCTATCGCGACACCGTCCTCGGCTTCATGGCGGGCCAGCCCGCTTCCGTCGACCTCATTCAGCTCGCACCGGTTTTCCACGGCGTTCGCGCCTGGACGGCGGAGAGCCTCGAGCGCCACTCGATCCGCCTCGAGGCGACCGAGCCCGCCGCCACCGATCGAGTGCGGGCCGACGCCTTCCTCCTTCGCTCGGTCCTCGCCGCTCTCGTAGAGCGCTCCGAAAGGGAGCTCTCCGGCCATCCCGGCGGGCTCATCCAGCTCTCGTCCCGAATCGAGAACGGACGGGCGTACATCCGCGTGGCGGACAACATCGCCGCGGTGAAGACCGCGCGGGACGGTGGGGACTACGCCTCCTGGACGCTCGAGCGCAACGGCATGCGCTGGCCGCTTTCCTTCGTCCATAACGTGGTCGAGTACTTCCAGGGCCAGTGGACGACGGCGGCCACGCAGCGCGGCAACGAGCTGACGATGGTGCTCTCCGCGCAGTAAGATCAGCCATGATCAGTGCCAATCGCGCTAGGCCTTCGGGATCCGCTCTGCGTCTGACGTGTACCTTGATTCCCCTGATCCGACTGCTCTGCCGCTCGCCTTCTCGCTGACATAACATGGCTTGCGAGCCATGATCGAGCTCCTTCCTTCGGCGCGTCCTGTCGCCCGTAGTCAACTTCCGCGAGGGCGAAGCGGTGACCGGCGTCCTCATGTTCCTCTACTCCTTCCTGGTGATGGCCGCCTACAACAACATCAAACCCTCGGCGGCCTCCAAGTTCATCGACGACCTCGGCGCCGACAACGTGCCCTACGCCAATCTCGTCGCCGGCGCTCACCATCGGCTTCATCATGAATTACTACAGCCGAGCCTTGGGGAAGGTGCCGAAGACCTGGGTCCTCCCCGGGACGCAGGCGACCTTAATCGCGACCCTCGTCGGCTTCTGGTTCCTCTTTCAGACGGGAGCGGTCTGGGTGTCGGCGGTGTTCTTCTTCTTCGGACGACTCCTGCTCGGGATCTTCCTCATCAGCCAGTTCTGGACGCTGGCGAACGACATCTACGATCCTCGCCAGGCGAAGCGGCTCTTCGGCTTCATCGGCGGAGGCGCGATGGTCGGGGGGATGGCGGGGTCGGGATTGACCGCCCTTCTTGTCGAGCGCGTCGGGACCGTGAACCTCATCCTCGTCAACGCGGCGATCCTCGGGCTCTGCTTCTTCCTGATCCTCGAGATCCAGAGACGAACGAGCCCCGGAGAAGGGTCGTTCCGCGTCAAGGGCGAGAGCCTCGGAGGCGCGCGAAGCCCTCTCGATGCTGAAGGGCTCGCGGCATCTGCAGCTCATCGCATCTGGTGATCGGCTTTTCCGCGCTCGGTGCGGCGACGCTCGAGCAGCAGCTCTACATGGCTTCCGAAGCGGAAGTGGGCGAGCGAGGACGCCATCACCAGCTTCCTTGCCGGAATCACGTTCTACATCTCCCTCATCGGGTTCGTCATCCAGATCTATTTCACCTCCCGGATCTACAGTCTCCTCGGCATCGGGTTCGCCCTGGCGGTGCTGCCGGTGAGCCTCGGGACGACGGCAGTCATCATCCTCTTGAACAAGGCCCTCTGGGCTTCGAGCGTCGCCCGCGTTTCCGATAGCGCCCTCCGCTACAGCCTGGACAAGACGACGCGGGAAACTCTCTTCCTCCCGCTGAGCGCCGAGCTCAAGCTCAAGGCCAAGGGGTTCGTCGACGTAGTGGCGGATCGTTTCATCGGTAAGGGGGTCGGCTCGGTCGTGCTCCTTCTCGCGATCCAGTGGCTGAACCTCACCTGGTGGCAGCTCAGTATCTTCAGCCTCGGCTATTGCGTGCTGTGGCTGGTTCTCACCCGCATCGCCAAGAGAGAGTACATTTCGGTGTTTCGCAGGAGCATCGAGACGATGGCAGCTCGAGCCGGAGCGGCTCACCCGCGAGGCGGGCGACGCCGCGACACTCGAGACTCTCGTCGAAGAGCTCGGAAGCACCGACGACGATCGAGTCCTCCGTTCCATCGAGTTCCTCGAGCAGCTCGGGAAGAGAAACCTCATCACCCCGCTTGCTGCTGCACCATCGCTCCGCCGCGAGTGCGCGCTCGCGCCATCGCAGCGGTGAAAGGCGCCTCGCCCGAGATCGTCGAGCGCTGGTCTCCGGCGCTCGAGAGAGCCCTGCGGGACGACGATCCCGACGTGCGAGCGGCGGCGCTCGCGGTGCTGTCGTCGGTGCGGCAAGGCGATGTGCTCGAGCTGACGCGGCCCTACCTGAACGATGGAGACCCGCGAATCGCGGCCACCGCCGCGGTAGCGCTCGCGGAAACGGGCAACGAAAGCGATCGCGCCGAGGCCCGGCGCGTGCTCGAGAGGCTCGCGGGCGACGGGCGGGACGCGATGGCTCCGTCGCGGCGCGAAGCGGCGCGAGCCATCGCGCGCACGCACGATCCCCGGTTCCGGCAGCTCCTCCTCCCTCTCATGCACGACGCCGATCCCGCTGTCGCCGAGAGAAGCGATCGGAAGCGCTCGGCCTCCTGGGCGATTCGGACCTCCTCTTCGTCCCGACGCTCATTTCCCTCATGCGGAACCGCCGTCTGAAGAACGCCGCGCGCGAGGCCCTGGTGAGCTACGGCGAGCAGGCGATCCCCGCGCTCACCTACTTCCTCAGAGACGAGGAAGAGGACCCGTGGGTGCGCCGTCACATTCCCGGGACTCTGGCGCGGATTCCTTCGCCCGCTTCGGTCGAAGCGCTGGTCGAGGCCCTCTCGAGCGACGATGGATTCCTCCGGTACAAGGCGGTTCTCGCCCTCGAGAGAATCCGGCGGGAGAAACCCGAGATTTCGATTCCCTTCGCCCCGATCGAAAAGCTTCTGCTGAAGGAGGCGACCCGCTACTACCGCTACCTCGGAGCGAGCTACAACCTCTTCGAGAAGGGCGGCCTTCCGCGCGACGGCTTTCTCCGCTCCGGCCCTCATCGGAAAAGCTGTCCCGGGCGACTCGACCGGATCTATCGCCTCCTGGGCCTCGGCTACGAGTGGAAGGACATCCGCGCGGCCCGCATCGCCATCGAGCGCGGAGACGTGCGCGCGCGCGCGAGCGCCATCGAGTTCCTGGACAACACGCTCTCCGGACAGCTGCGGAAGATGGTCCTCCCCATCGTCGACGACATGCCGATCGGGAGAAGAGTGCGAAAGGGAAACGTGTTCCTCAAGAACCGCGTGCGGGGCGTCGAGGAAACGCTGGAGCGGCTGATCTACGACGACGATCCCGTGGTGGCGGCGCTCGCCATCGACCTGGTGCGGGAGAGAAAGCTCTGGTCGCTCGCGCCCGACCTCGAGCAGGTCCTGCAATTCCGCGACGCCCGCGATTTCGTCGTCTTCGAGTCCGCGTCGTACGCGCTCGCCTCGTATCGATCGGCTCGAGACCATGAGCATGCTTCAGCCCATCCACTTCGAGCTCCTGCCGCCGGTGCCGGCGATCAGCCTGGTGCGCCGGTTGAAGGAGAGTCCGCTCTTCCGCTTCGCCTCCATGGACGAGCTCTTTCGGATCGCCGGAATCGCGCGGCAGGTGCGCTACGCCGCGGGATCGCGGGTGCAGGAGCGCGGCGTGCCCGCGGAGTACATCCAGGTCCTGGTGCAGGGACGCTTTCGCGTTCGAAGCCGGCGCGGAGGACGGCGAGGTCCTGGCGCCGCCGGCGATGCTCGGCTTCCAGGAGGTCCTGAAAGGCGCTCCGCTCAACGACTCGGCGACGGCGGAGACGGAATCGATCGCGCTGGTGATCCCCGCGGAAGAAGTTCGCACGCTCCTCGCCGCGAACATCGAGCTCGCGCAGGGCCTCTTCCGCATGCTCCTCGAATCGGCGGAAGCCGATGACTCCGGGCATCCGGTAGCGGCGGTAAGGCGCCGCGTCGTTCCGCTACGAGCCGCGGGAGACTCCGCTTTCGACGGTGGAGAAAGTCATGTACCTCCAGACGGTTCCGATCCTGTCCCACGCGACGGCGGAGGAGCTCTACGAGGTCGCGGCGATCGCCCGGGAGGTCGCATTCGCGAAAGAGGATGGCTTTCTCGCGCCGGGAACTCCCGCTTCGATCGTGCTCCTGCTCTCGGGCGGGCTCGAGCTCGCGTCGCCCGCGGGCGGCAAGTCGCAGGTAGGAGCCGGGACCGCGATTGGAGTTCGCGAGACCCTCGCCGGCGCGAGCTTCGCCGAGAGCGCGCGAGTCGTCGAGCCCGTCAAGGCGCTCCAGATCGATCGCGAGCCGCTCTTCGATCTTCTGGCGGATCGCATGGACCTGCTCCAGGGTGTTTTCTCCGCGGTGTTCCAGCGCCAGAGCGGCGTCACGATGGAGCCTTGATGCGCCGCTTCTGGCCGGTCCTCCTCGTTCTCGGGTTGCTTCTCGCGCTCTTCGCGCGCCGCGGCTCCCGAGACGAGCCCCAGTGGGAGTGGACTGGCGTCCCTCGCGTCGTGGCGGTCGGTGACATTCACGGCGCCTTCGACAACCTGGTGGCTCGTGCTGAAGACCGCGGGGATCATCGACGAGAAGCAGAACTGGAGCGGGGGCAAGGCCCACCTGGTGCAGAACGGCGACATCGTCGATCGCGGCCCGAACTCCAAGAAAGGCCATGGATCTCCTGATGGAGCTCGAGGAGCAAGCGGAGAAAGCGGGCGGCCGCGTTCACGTGCTCATCGGAAACCACGAGGCGATGAACGTGGTCGGGATTCTCGACCTGGTATCGAAGCAGGAATACGAGTCCTACACCGACCGGGACTCGCGGCGGCTCCAGGAGAGCTTCTTCGATCGCTACTACGACCAGATGAGGCAGGAAGCGAAGGAGCGCGAGGAGAAGGCGCCGGACCGGAACCAGCTGAAGAGCGAGTTCGAAGCCAAGTATCCCCTGGGCTACGTCGAGCACCGTCAGGCGTTCTCCGCCTCCGGCCGGTACGGGAAGTGGATTCGAGGACACAACGTCGCGGTCAAGATCGACGGCGTGGTCTACTCCCACGGCGACTGGAGCGAGAAGATGGCCGCGATCGGCATCGCCGAGATCAACCGCCGGGTTCGGGCGGAGTTGTCGGATGAAGTCCCGCTCGAAGGCGGGATCGCGTTCGATTCCGAGTCGCCCCTCCAGTACCGGGGTCTGGCCAACATCGCGCTGACTCAGGCGTCCCAGCAGGCGGAAGAGGGGCGCGTCGCCGGAATCCTCGCGAAGCTCGGCGCGAGCCGCATGGTGGTGGGCCACACGCTGACCTCGGGCGTCATCGAGTCGCGCTTCGGCGGAAAGCACATCAGCATCGACGTCGGAATGCTCGAGCTCTATCGCGGAGGACACCGCATCGCGCTCGAAGTCGAAGCCGGCGCGGTCAGGGCCATTCACGACAAAGGCTCGGTTCCCATTCCCGATACCATGGACGAGAGCACTTTCTCGAGCTACGTCCTCGCGGTCGCGAAAGTGGATCCCGATAACGTCGACGTTCAATTGAAGGTGGTGGACTTCCTGCAGCAGGAAGGGCGAGCGGCGGAGGCCGCGGCGATCCTCGAGAAGCTCTTCGAGAGACCGGGCCTGGTTCCCTTCCGGTACCGGGACGTTCTCGGTAGCTACTATGAATCGAAGGGAGAGATCGGACCGGGCGCGAGCCCAGCACCTGGCGTACATCGAAGGCCTCGCCGCGCTCATCGAGCAGAGCCCCGACAACCTCAACCTCGCCAATCTCCTCGCCCGGTTCTGCGTCGACAAGAACCTCGAGCTCGAGCGAGCCGAAGCCGTCATCGAGGAGGTGGTGAAGCGTTCGCCCGGGAGCCCGAGCTTTCTCCTGACCCGTGCCCGCGTGCACCTCGCCCGCTCCCAGTTCCGCGAGGCTCTGGGCGTTCTCGACAGCCTGCCGGTCGACGGAGGCATGGTGTACGACATTCACTTCTTGAAGGGTATGGCGTACCTGGGCCTCGACGATCGCAGCCAGCGCTCGAAACGCATTCGAGGAGGCCGTCGAATCGGAGCCCACTCGCACGGAGGCGAGAGACGAGCTGAAGAAGCTCGAGTCGGTACCCTTACCTCAGTAGAGCATTTCGAACCGCATTCCGACTCTTGCGGAGCCTTCGGCGTCTCTGCGTTGAAGACTCTATCCCTGCCTTGGGACTGGAGAGACTTCGGGCGGGGACAGGGGGGCGGGAGAGCCGCTTTCGACCCTCCCGCAGGATTGCCTTCGACTCGGAGTCTAGACCTTCTTCGGAACGACGGCGTCCTTGCACGCTTTCGCGACGCGGAACTTCACCACCGTCTTCTTCGGAATCTGGATTTCTTCGCCGGTCTGAGGGTTTCGGCCCTTGCGCGCGTTGCGAACCGACCTCACGAGCTTTCCGAGCCCGGGAATGACGAACTGGCCCGTCCTCTTGGTTTCCTTGATCGCGAAATCCGCGAGCGCCTCGAGGTAAGCCGCGGCCTGCTTCTTCGGAATCTGCATTCTTTCCGCAAACTGGGCCACGATCTGTGTTTTCGTCAGGGGTTTGGACGCCATTCCTCAAGTCTCCTTTTGCATGAACGTTCTTCTCAGGACCCTCCACGGATGAGGAAGGCCCACGGTCTCAATGCACACTGTCGATCGCCCGCGTGCGAGCGATTCCGGCCCGTACATCATCAATTGCGTTTGAGTAAGACCTCGACCGTGTCTCTAACCGGCGTTCATTCTAGTCACCTTGCTTTCAATAAGCAAGCCTGGAAGTGCGAAAACCCTCGAAAAAGCGCCGTTCGCGGCCCCCCATGGGTAGAATTGAATTCGAATCCATGGCCGCCGCGAAACGCATCGTGAGCTTGACGCCCTCGACCACCGAGACCCTCTTCGCGCTCGGCGCCGGCGACCGGGTGGTCGGCGTGACCCGATTCTGCATCCATCCGAAGGAAGCGCGGGAGCGGAGCCGCGTCGTCGGGGGAACCAAGAACCCTCGCATCGAGACGATTCTTGTCGCTATCTCCCGATCTGGTTCTCGCGAACCAGGAGGAGAACCGCAGAGAAGACGTGGAAAGGCTCCGCGAGAGTGTGCCGGTCCAGGTGTTCTTTCCGAAAGACGTCGCCCAGGCGCGCCGCCGACATCCGGACGCTCGGGTCCCTCCTCGGCGAGCCGGAGAAGGCGGCCGCGATCGCCGGAGAGATCGAGCGCGAGCTCGACGCCCTGAGAGCGTGCCGAGCGCAAGCCGCTCCGCTACCTCTACCTGATCTGGAGACGGCCCTACAGGGTGGCTGGCTCACGAAACGTTCATCGACGCCCTTCTCGCGGAAGCGGGGTTCGTGAACCTGGCACCCCGGGATCGCGGGCGCTATCCGGAGATGGAGCTCGAAGAAATCCGCCGTTCAGAGGCCGACGTTCTTCTTCTCTCCTCAGAGCCCTTCCCTTTCGAAGAGAAGCATCTCGAGGAGCTCGGGGAGCGCGCGGTCCTCGCGGACGGCGAGCTCTTGTCCTGGCACGGAGCACGCCTGCGCCAGGGGATCCCCTACGCGCGCACTCTCTCCGAAACGATCTCTACTTCGAAGTCCCCTTCGGCCAGACCGTTCCCTGATCCTTTGCCTTGACCGGCCCCAGGCCCTTGTTGACGAACTTCTGCACCCGTTTCCCTTCGTAGGTTTCCGTGGTGTAGATGTTGCCCTTCGAGTCGGTCGCGATGCTGTGCACCGCGAAGAACTGGCCGGGCTGCCGGCCGCCGTCTCCGAAGCTCGTCAGGATCTCGAGCGACTGCCGATCCATGACGTAGACCTTCTGGTTCTTGCCGTCGGCGACGTAGATGTACTTCTGCTGCGGGTCCTTCGAGAACGCGATGTCCCAGACCGAGCCGTCGCCCAGCGTCTCTTTCGCGATGAAGGTCTCCTTCACGAACGTACCGTCCTTCTTGAAGACCTGGAGTCGATCGTTCGGCCGATCGCACACGTACACCAGGCCGTCGTTCGAAGGATCGGCGCAGTGGACCGGATTGCGGAACTGCTGAGCGGGGGCGGCCTTCGGATCGTAGCGGCCGAGGTCGGTATCGTCGGGCTTGTTCCCGTACGCTCCCCAGAAGCGCTTGAACTCTCCGGTGTCCATATCGACGACCGCGACGCGCTTGTTGAGGTAACCGTCCGCGACATAGGCCTCGTTCGCGGCGGCGTCGAAGGCGACCTTCGCGACCCGTCCGAAGTTCTGCTTGTCCTGGCTTCCGCCGAACCAGTCGGGCTCCTTCTCGGTGTATTTGGCGGTGCGGCGAACCCCCGGCTTTCCGAACTGCTTGAGGAACTTTCCGTCGCGCGTGAACTTCAGCATGTGGGCGTCGTCGCCGCCGTTGCCGCCAATCCACAGGTTGTCCTTGTGATCGGCGGTGATCCCATGGTTGGAGCTCGGCCAGTCGTACCCCTGCGCCTTGCCTCCGAAGTGGCCGACCAGATTCCCCTCGGGGTCGAACTCGAGGATCGGAGGCGCGGGAACGCAGCACTCGACGGCGGTTTTCGGAGTGGTAGCGGCGCTGATCTCCGTCCGCTCGTTGAAGCTCTCCTGGCGGTGGATGACGAAGACGTGATCGCGGGAATCCACCGTGATTCCGATCGCCGAGCCCAGAAGCCAATGGTTCGGCAGCGGCTTCGGCCAGAGCGGATCCACCTCGAACATCGGCGCCTGGACGTCCGCCATCGGCGCGGGGGCGGCCGCGGTCGCTTCCAGCATGTACTGGCTGATGCCGAGCCCGGCCAGGACCGCGACGAACGCCGTCCCGATCAGAAGGTTCGATCTCCGTTTCCAAGGTCCCATCGTCTTCACCCTCCGGAAAAGTCTCGAGAATTGGGGGGCGAGTATAGCTCATTTGCGGAAGCGTCGTCGATCCCCTAGGCTTCGGAAAATGTTACGGAGGCTAGTCGGGGTTGCGCTCGCGCTCTCCGCGATCGCGGTGCCCGCGCGGGCGCACGAGATCCCGACGAGCGTCCGAGTCCAGGCGTTTCTCGAGCCCAGAGGGCGATCGGCTGCGACTCCTGGTGCGGGTTCCGCTCGCCGCGATGCGGGACATGACCGTTCCCGCGAACCCGATGGGCTACCTGGATCTATCGCGGGTCGACTCCGTGCTGCGCGACGCCGCCATCCTCTGGATCGCCGACTACATCGAGCTCTTCGAGGGTGAGCGGCTTCTTTCGAGCCCTTCCATCGTCGCGGCGAGAGTGTCGCTTCCCTCCGACCGCTCCTTCGACGACTACGAGAGCGCTCTCGCCCATGTGACCGGCCCGCCGCTGCCTCCCGAGACGGAGATCTACTGGGCCCAGGGTCTCCTCGACGTGCTCTTCGAGTACCCGATCGAATCGGAGAGCTCGGAGTTCGCGATCCATCCCGGGCTCGAGCGCCTGGGACTATCGGTCCTGAACGTGCTCCGCTTCATCCAGCCGGACGGCTCGGTCCGCGCCTTCGACTTTCCCGGCAACCCCGGCCTCATCCGGCTCGATCCCGAGTGGCACCACGTGTTCCTCGGCTTCGTGCGGCTCGGATTCCTGCACATCCTCGAAGGGACCGATCATCTGCTCTTCCTCTTCTGCCTCATCATCCCGTTCCGGCGCTTTCGCGAGCTGGTTCTCCTCACGACCGCGTTCACTCTCGCGCACTCGATCACGCTCATCTCGTCCGCCTACGGATTCGCTCCCGACGCGCTCTGGTTTCCTCCGCTGGTCGAGACCTTGATCGCCGCCTCGATCGTCTACATGGCGCTCGAGAACATCGTCGGTGGGCGCGTGCGGCGGCGATGGATGATCACTTTCGGGTTCGGCCTGGTGCACGGATTCGGCTTCTCCTTCGCTCTGCGGGAGACGCTCCAGTTCGCCGGCTCTCATCTCGTTACGTCGCTTCTGGCGTTCAACCTCGGGGTCGAGCTCGGGCAGCTTCTGGTGCTGGCCCTTCTCCTCCCGCTCCTCTCGCTCCTCTTCCGGTACGTCGTCGCCGAGCGGACCGGAACGGTGATCCTCTCCGCGCTGGTCGCGCACACCGGCTGGCACTGGATGGTCGAGCGCGGAGCCGCGCTTTCTCAGTTCGACTGGCCCGAGCTCGACGCTTCCCTCGCCGTGGTCGCTCTGCGGTTTCTGATGCTCGTCGTCGGGATCGCGGGACTGATATGGGTCGTGGGCCTCTATCGAGGCCGGCGCGAGCGGCCCTCGCGGCCTTAACGCAGCCGGGCGAGCTCCGAGACCGTCAGCTTCTCCGCCGGTCCCTGCACCATGGCGTTGAACAGGAGCTTGAAGGTCGACGGCGTCTGTGTCCGGAAGTCGACCTGGGTCCCGAGAGTGACGGCGGTTCCCTTCCCCACCTGGAAGGCAGACGACGTTCGCCTGATTGCGCAGGAGCTCGTCGCCGAGGAGCCAGCCGCTCGCGACCTGCTTCTCCTCGTCGGGATAGCGCGACACGACGCGCGCCCGAACGTCGAAGTCGTCGAAGCTCGGCTTGAGACGGTACGCCTGATCGAAGGCGAAGAACACCGGCCAGCTCGAAGGCATTCCGAAGGCGACGGGATGCGCGATGTCGAACTCCTGCTTCAGGAGCGAGCCCGGGCAGTAGAAGACGGAGGTCGGGTCCACGACGCGCGACTCGATGGCTTTCGCGAGAGCGGCCGGGCTCTGGAACGATTCCTTGAAGAGCCGCTCCACCTCCTCGGCCTCGACCGGAGGCCGTTCGTCGCGGGCTTCGTCGCGTCCGAATCGCGGCGGCGCCTCGGGAAGCACCGGCGAGATGGGAAGCGAGAGAAGATCCCGCGCGGTCGCGACCGCGCCTCCGATGGCGACGAGCGTTCCGCCTCCGTGGACGAACCGCTTCAGCGCCTCCCACCCCGCGTCTCCGATGCCGTACGCCCACCGCCAGGTCTCATCGTACTCCTCGGGGGAGAGGCCCTGGATCATGCGGCGCTTCGATGTGCCGGAGGGAAGCACGATGACGTCGTACTTCGCCGAGAGGTCGGAAGCGAAATCGACCGAGGACATCACCTGATGCTCGAAGCCGTACTGCTCGAAGAGCCACAGAAGCCATCCGGCGGGCATGTTGTTCGCGGCCTTGTAGAGACCGACGCGCGTGTCTTCTCTTCATCCGGTACCCGTCGACGGAAGGTGCCGCGTCGGCGGCGAACACGGGGAGGTTCGAAGTCGACGACAGCTCCTCGAGGATCGTCCGGGCCTTCGGCTGCGCCGGCACGAGAAAGGCGCCCGGCGCGAACGTTTTTCCGCCGCTCTCGAAGGCCGCGCGCGGCGCGGAAGACCGGAACGCCTTCCCTCGAAAGACGGTTCAGCGCGAGAAAACCCGCGTTGGTCTCGGCGGGAATCGCATAGGCCCATCGAGACCGCGCTGGCATCGGGACTTCGTCCGGAGCCGGGCTCTCGACGATCTCCGTCGCGACCGAGAGCGGCTGGTCGACGGGATTCACGTCGACTCCGATGAGATAGCCAAGAGTGTGTCCGGTGACGTCATACGGAGGAATGGGAGGTCCGCCCGGGTAGTAGCGCAGATCGGGATAGGTCTGGACCTCGAGCATGGTCTTGGCGAACGCTCCGTAGGGTTGGTTCAAGGGGACCACGAAAGAGCCCGCGGAGTAGCTCTTCCCTCCCGCGGAAAAATCGGTCCGCGCGCGATGGATCTCGACCTCGCCGAAGTCGAGGATCTCGAGAAGCTGAGCGAGGGCATGGGGGTCCCGCTGCTCTTTCGGAATCACGAAAGCATACGGAGGCTCGTCGCGCTCGACCCAGTCGCGGTGGACTCGATAGAAGTTCGAGAGCCACTCCCGCCGGTACTTCGCGAGGTGCGACAATCCCCCGAAGACGGCCGTCATTCCGTAGTCCATGATCTGCGACAGCCGCCATTCGGACTCGGTGTAGGGCTTCGGGAAATTCCACCGGCTCTCCTGCGGTCCGAGAGGTTTTCCGTTCGAGCTCCGATACGGGTCGGCGAGGTTCGCGCTCGCGATCTCGGTCAGGATCCGCGGCTGTCCGTGGTAGACCATGTACTGCCGCGCCGGCGCGAAGAGATCGAAGAGGTCGTTGTAGGTCACCCCTTCCTTCCCCGCCGCCGTGAGGGCACCCGCCATGGCGAGGCCGATCGAAGCCTGTCCCGAGACGAGAAGCGGGTGGACGTTCGGGTCGTAAGGATCCTGGAACGGCGGAACGAAGATACGCGCGCCGGTCTGCCCCATCTGGTGCATGTCATGGGTGACGGTGGGCTTGAAGACGTTCTGGATCTTCTCGATGTTGAGCCGGGTCTCCTTCTGCGTGAACATGAACCAGTCGCGGTTGTCGTCGTGCCCCGCGTACTTGTGATACAGGTCGGGATAGACCCGGTTCCTCCCGGTCCCTTTCGTCTGGTACCAGTGGTCGATGACCATCACCTGCCCGTCGGGGTTCTGCGAGGGCACGAGGAGAAGGACGGTGTTCTCCAGGATCTCCCGAATCTCGGGAGAGTCTTCGGTCGCGAGCCGATGCACGATGAGCGGAATCGACTGCCCGTTCCCCACTTCCGTCGAGTGGATCGTCGCGTAGAGGAAGTAGAAGGGCCTCCCCTCATCCGCCAGCGCCTTGGCTTCCGCTTCGGAGAGCCCGCGCGGATCCGCCAACCGGCGATTGATCTCGACCAGCCGATCGAGCCGCGCGAGATTTTCCGGGCTCGAGATCTGAAGGAGAACGTAGTCGTTTCCAAGAGTGGTCTTGCCGATCTCCTGATAGAGGACTCGATCGGAAGTGGCCGCGATCTGCTTCAGATACTCGAGCACCTTCGGATAGCGGGCCATCTCGCCGTCCGTCCCGAGCTCGAAACCGAAGAAGCTCGCGGGTGAAGCGATGTCTTCGGCGCGAGCGGGCGTCGAAAGCGTTCCCAGCAGGAGAGCGAAGAAAGGGCAGGCGGGTCATGATTCCCTCCGTCTAACGCGCTTTGAGGAGCTGTTCCAATGTCAGAAGGCGTCCGTTCACGACGACGATTTCCGTTTTCCGGAGGTTCTTGATGTCCGCCGAGGGATCCCCGCGAAAGGAGCACCAGGTCCGCGACTTTCCCCGGCTCGATCGTCCCCAGCTCGTCGCCGGCGCCGAGGGCCTCGGCGGCGACGCGCGTCGCGCTCTCGATGGCCGCCATCGGACCGAGCCCGGCTTCCGAGAGCTGCTCGATCTCGAGAAGGAGGCTGAGCCCGTAGGGCAGGAGCGGCGAGTCGGTTCCGGCAATCAACTTTCCGCCGCGCTCGTGGATGCGATCGATGGTGGAAAAGATCGGAGCCGCGGCATCGGTGGATCGCGCGGCGTCGCCCGCGCGCACGCCGCGAAGGAAGCCTTCCTTGACGAAAGGCGGAAAGAGAGCCTGGAAGCGGGGCTCGTCGAACAAGCCCGGCTCCCGCGCGAGCGCGAGGCTCCATCCACCCTGGAGCAGCACCGTCGGCGTGAAGTAGACCCCGGAGCGGGCGATGAGCTCGACGACGTCGTCGTAGCTTCGCCGGAGCTCGGTGAGCTTCGGCGAGAAGCCGCGCCTCGATGTCCCGCTCAAATGCTCGATGCCGTCGACCCCGTACGCGACCGCGGGATAGACCTCGTGCGAGGTCACGAAGATGCCGGCGGCGTGCGCCTTCTCGATAGCCTCCTTCTGGAGCGGATCGGAAAGCCGGACGTAGGTCTTCACGACGTCGTAGTCGAGCGCGAGCGCTCGCTTCATCTCCTGCTCGAGCTCTTCGCCGTCGTTCAGCGCGAGAGCGCCCGTGTAGTAAATGCGATCTCCGTCGAAGGTGGCGCCGGTATAGAAAACGCGCGGGCCCACCCGTCGGCCCGCCCGGATCGACTCCTTCTCTTCGATGACGCGATAAAGAGCGTCCGCCGGCGTGCGAAGAGACGTGATGCCGTAGGCGAGCCACACCTTCCCCTGGCGGCTTCCCCAGGAGGGAAGTCCCAGGTGCGTGTGCATCTCGATGAGCCCCGGGATGAGTGTCTTTCCCTCGCGCCGGAAACGACGCGGAAGTCCTCTCCGACCGCTCGCCGCCCGTGGGCTCGACCTTCGTGATGCGATCGCCTTCGATCGCGACGTCCATTCCGTCCCGCGCCGGCGCTCCCGTGCCGTCGACGACGCGAACGTTCTGGATGAGAAGCCGCCCCTCGGAAGAGCGCACCTCGAGCTCGTGGCGTACCGCGATCTTCCGCACTTCTCCGGTTGCGACGTCGACCTCCGCGAGACCCTCCGACCCGAGAAAGACGATCTTCTTTCCGTCGCCGGTGTAGCTCGGAAAGTCCACGACCTCGCCGGCGACCTGCTGGAGCCGACCGGTTACCTCTCCGTCGGGAGTCACGGGCAGAGTCCAGAGGCCGCCGTCCATCGCGAACGCGAGGGCCTGTCCGTCCGGCCGCCAGACCGGCCCGTCTCCGTCACGGACGCCGATGCTCCGGTCGGGCTCCGCGAGTGTGCCGGGACTCGCCCGTCGTCGTGTCGACGATCGAGGATCCGGTTGTAGCCCTCGCGAAACCTCGTCGAGAGGGGAACGTGAACCGATAGCGCCACGTGTCGCGAGTCGCTCGACCAGGTGGGGATAGAGACTCCGCGCCGCTCTTCGGTGAGGACGCGGTCCGAAGCGCCGTCGATTCCGACCACGTGCAAGCGCGAGTCGTGATCGACGTAGGCGATCGACTTTCCGTCGGGGGACCAGGCAGGTGAGAGCTCGGCTCCGAGAGAAGTCGTGAGACGCCTCTCGCCTTCGCTCGGAGGGGCCTCGACGTCCTTGATCCAGAGATCCATCGTGCCCGAGCGGTCGCTCGAGAACACGACGGAGCGGCTGTCCGGCCCCCAGTGCGGGTCGGTATCGAGCGACTCGTCGCGGGTCAGTGGAATCGGGATTGCCTCCCTCGGTCGGCACCAGGAAGAGATCGCCGAGAGCGGCGTACACGATGAGCGATTGGTCCGGAGACACGACCGGACGAACGATGCCGCGCACCGGCCGGCGCTCCCGGCCCTTCGGAAAATCGACGGCACGCCTCCGATAGGAGGGCCGGTCGAGCACGACTTCCGCCTCGAACGGGATCTTCACCGCTGAAGCGCCGGAAGCGAGACTCTGGCGCCAGAGAGAGCCGGAGGCGGTATAGACGATCTCGTTCGTCCCCGACCACTGCGGGCGGAAAGGAAAGACGTCCTCCGGAGTATCGAGGAGCCGGGGCTCGCCTCCCGTCAGGGGAACGACGGCGAGCCGGCTCGACTCGCCGCGCCATCGCATCGCTCCGGAACGCCACGAGCTTTCCATCGGGACTCACCGAGGGCGAGGAGACCACCCCTGTCCGCGACGACGACCGCCTCGCCGTCGCCGGAGCTTTTCATCCGATAGAGTCCCCGCTCTTCCGCCACGGTCGGAAACGAAAACGATCTCGTCTCCCGTGGAGGACCACGCCGGCATGAAATCGTTGGCGGCGTCGGTCGTGACCTGCTTCAGCTCAGCGGTCGCGAGGTCCAGGACGAAGAGGTCGTAGTTTCCCGATCGATCCGACGAGAAGGCAACGCGACCGCCGTCGGGCGAGATCGCGGCTCCCGATCGTCCGCGGGGCCGGAGGTGATGGCGGCCGCCGAGGAGCCGCTTCCCTGGCCTGTGGGGCCTGGGGACCCATCGAAGAGTCCAGATGTCCCAGGTGCCGCTGCGGAAGGACTGAAACACCATCCGGCTCCCGTCGCGGGAGATGTCGGGGAGGCGATCGTCGCCGAGCCCATCGGTCATGGCCGTCGCCGACGCCGCCCGCCGCGGGAAGACGCCACAGCGTTCCCTGGAGATCGAGGACGAAGCTCGCATCGACGGGCGAGAGCGCCGCGAGAAATTCGTGCCCTCGCGCAAGGTGAGACGGACCTCTTTCGAAGACGCGGGCGCCGCGAGCGCGAGGAAAATCGTGGCGCTCGAAGGACCGTTCGTCGCATCATGAACGCGAGTCTACACCTACTTCCGGTAGTCGAGCGGTGGCGCGCGGTCGCCGATGAGCGACTCGTAGACGAAATTCGGGCCCCGGTGCTCTTCGAGCTCCCGGCGGGCTTCCTCGATGACCGCGGGGTCGGTGAAGAGCTCCACCGCCGTCGTCGCGAGAACCTTGGAAGCGAGGTGCATGCCCTTGAATCCGATGCTCATGCCTCCCGCGGCGACCGCCTGCCAGCTGTGGGCGGGAGTGCCCGGGACCCAGGTCGCAATCTGGACGCTCGCGGTCGGGACCACCCAACTGATATCGCCGACGTCCGTCGAAGCGCTCGTCAGCTGCGGCGCGAACGGCTGGATTTCGCGCTGGGACCCTATGGGAAGCTCCGGTTTTTCGAGAGTCGCCCGCAGCGTCTCCGCAAACGCGAGCTCCTCCGCGGTGTACTCGATCCCCCGATCTTCTCGAGGTTCCGATGGAAGAGCGTCGAGAGGCGATGGTTCGGAAGCTTGTTGTAGATGCCATGGATCACCTCGAGATCCATGCGGGTCTCCGTTCCCATCGCCGCGCCCTCCGCCGCGAGCACGATTCGCCGAAAGAGGTCCTGGACCACTTCGACTTCCGGGTGCCGGCAGTAGTAGTAGACCTCGGCGAAGTCGGGAACGACGTTCGGCGCCATGCCGCCTCGCGTGATGACGTAGTGAATCCGCGATTCCTGAGGGACGTGCTCGCGCATGAGGTTCACGAGGGTGTTCATGGCCTCGACTCCGTCGAGCGCGGACCGTCCCCATCTCCGGCGCCGCCGCCGCGTGCGACGACAGGCCGTGGAACCGGAACTTGGCCGACTTGTTCGCGAGAGAGCCGACGGGGCTCGCGTCGTTTCCGTCGGACGGATGCCACGTCAGAACGGCGTCGACGTCCGAGAAGAGACCCGCGCGAACCATGTAGACCTTGCCCGCCCCTCCCTCCTCGGCGGGAGTGCCGTAGAGGCGAATGGTCCCGGAGCTGCCGGAAGCCTTGCGAGCCACTCCTTCACCGCGATCGCGGCGGCCGTCGAAGCCGTGCCGAAAAGATGATGACCGCAGGCATGTCCGGGGGCGTTCTCGGCCCGAGGCTTCCGCTCGGAGGTTCGTATCCTGCGAGAGGCCGGGGAGGGCGTCGAACTCCGCGAGGAGATGCGATGACCGGCCGCCCGTGGCCGAAGCTTCCGATGAAAGCGGTGGGCATGCCCGCGACGCCGCTCTGGACCTCGAACCCCGCGCTCGCGAGCTGCTGCCTTCAAGAGCTCGGAGCTTCGCTCCTCCTGAAAGCCCACCTCCGCGAGCTCCCAGATCTCCCGCGCGACCTCGGAGAAATTCGACGCTCGCTCGTCGAGAAACCGCGTGACGTCCGGTGAAGCCAGAAGCGCGAACAGGATTGAAAACTTCATGCGAGAGGCTAACGCGACTCTTTGGCCGGGGGCAAGGCTCCCGGGTTAAGGTAGGAACGTGCGACGAAAGTCTTCCCTCTTCCTGGCGCTCGCGCTCGCTGTCGTCGCCTGCTCGGTCGCCCAGGAGCGCCCTCCGGGCACCAATCGCCTGATCCACGAGTCGAGCCCGTACCTTCTCCAGCACGCGCGGAATCCCGTCGACTGGTATCCCTGGGGCGACGAGGCCATCGAGCTCGCGCGCGCGCTGAACCGGCCGATCTTCCTCTCCATCGGTTACTCCACCTGCTACTGGTGTCATCGAATGGAGGAGGACGTCTTCGAGAATCCGGAGATCGCCGCGCTCATGAACGAAGCCTTCGTCAACATCAAGGTCGACCGCGAGGAGAGGCCCGACCTCGACGAGATCTACATGACCGCGGCCCAGCTCGCTGAACCGAAGCGGCGGTTGGCCGAACAACCTCTTTCTGACGCCCGATCTGAAGCCGTTCTTCGCCGGCACCTACTTCCCGCCCGAGGACCGCGAAGGGACTCTCGGCTTTCCCACCATCCTCGATCGCGTTCGGGAAATGTGGCGGACGAATCGGGCGAAAATCGAGGAGGCCGCGGAAAACGTGGCACGCGGGCTCGACTAGGTCATCGCCTCGACGCGGACGAGGCGGCTTCGGTCGTCCCCGGCACGGGCGCCGCGAACGCCGCGTTCGAAGCCTTCGCGGCGAGCTTCGATTCCGAGTGGGGCGGGTTCGGGTCGGCTCCGAAGTTCCCCTCGCCTCCGCGCCTTTCGCTTCTCCACGCGCTCGCGGCGAAGGGGAACCAGGAAGCCCTGCGCATGCTGCTCCGGACTCTGAAGCGCATGGGAGAGGGCGCCCTCTACGATCATCTCGGGGGAGGCTTTCATCGCTACACGACAGACCGCGAGTGGCGCGTCCCCCACTTCGAGAAGATGCTCTACGACAATGCCGCTCTCGCGGAGATCCTCGTCGATACCTATCGCCTGACGTCCGATCCGGAGCTCGAGCGGCTCGCCCGGGGCACACTCGATTTCGTGCTGGAGAAGCTGACGGGCGACGAGGGCGGTTTCCTCTCCGCGATCGACGCCCAGAGCGACGGACGCGAGGGCGCCTACTACGTGTGGACGCGCGAAGAGGTCGAAAGTCTCCTGACGCCATCGGAGCTCGAGCTCGTCGCGCCCGCGTTCGGGCTCGATCGTCCCCCAACTTCGAGGAGAGCGAGCATACTTTGTACGTCGCGTCTCCCATCGATGCGCCCCTTCGCCTCCGGCTCGAGCCGGCGCTCCAGAAGCTCCGGCGCGCACGGGAGGGGCGGGAGTTTCCTCTCATCGACGACAAAGTCCTCGCGGACTGGAACGGCATGACGCATCGCGGCGATGGCGAAGGCGGGGAGCGCTTTCGCCGAGCCGCGGTATCGAGACGCGGCCCCGAAGGCCGCCGCGTTCCTCCTCAGCGAGCTCCGTAGCGAGACGGGCACGCTCCTTCACGTGTGGCGGAACGGGAAGGCGCGGGTGCCCGCGTTTCTCGACGACTACGCCTTCGTCGCGCGAGCGCTTCTCGTCCTCCACCGCGAAAGCGGCGAGAGGCGCTGGCTCGAAGAGGCGGAGCGCCTCGTGGACGAGATGGAGAAGGAGCTTCGCGACCCGCGGGGCGGCTACTACCAGTCGATAGCGAAACCCCACCTCCTCGTCCAATCGAAGCCGGTGAACGACGGGGTCATCGCGTCGGGAAACGGCATCGCCGCCTCGGTGCTTCTCGAGCTCTTCGAGCTCACCGGGAAGGACGCCTACCGCGAGCGCGCCGAGCATGCGCTCCGCGCCGTTCGCATCCGAGATCGAGCAGCATCCAGCAGGGCGCGCCGACGCTCGCTCTCGCCGTCGAGCGGTACCACGAGGGTCCCGCAGACTTCGCTCGATGCGCTGGCCGCGTCCGTCGTGATCGCGCGGGTCGAGCGGACTTCGGAAGGCTATCGCGCTGTCCTGACGGTGAGGGACGGCTGGCACATCAATGCCAACCCGGCATCCTCTCCTTATTTAATCCCGACGGAGATTCAGGGCAGCGCGGAGCGTCACCTACCCAGCCGGGCAAGTCGATGACCTTCGCGTTCTCGAAAGAGCCGCTCTCGGTCTATGACGGCGAGGTCGCGATCCCGTTCGAAGGCGACGGGACGGTGATGCTCATCTACCAGGCCTGCGACGACACCCGGTGCCTGTCGCCCGTGGAATCACTTCTCAGCGTTCAGTAGCGCTCGCGCCAATACCCTCCGCGCTTCCGCGAGGTGGAGCGCTTCCACCATCTCGTTTCCGAGAGTCGCGACGTTGCGGCCTTGCGCGAACGCCTTCTCCATCACTTCGACGATGCCGCGCGCTCTTTCGATCTCTTCCGGAGTCGGCGAGAACACTCGGTTGAGCGTCGGCACCTGGCTCGGGTGGATCGCCGTCTTCCCGTCGAAGCCGAGGAGGCGGGCGCGGTGGGCGCTCGTCTCGAGCCCTTCGAGATCGATGTACTCGAACCAGGGAGTGTCGAAGGCCTCGATGCCCGAGGCGCGTGCGGCGTGGAGGACGGCGCTCCGCGCATAGAAGAGCTCGGACTCATCCTTCGACCTCCCTGCCCTCAGGCTCTCCCGGTAATCGGCGGCCCCGAAGAGGAGTCCTCGAACCGCCGGATGACGCGTGAGCGCGCGCGATTCGAGGATACCGAGCGCCGTCTCGATCATCAGGAACAAGGGAAGACCGCCGGCGGCTCTCGACAGGCGCTCGATGGCCTCCAGGCTTTCGACTTTGGGCAGGATCGCGCCTCCGGGCCGCGAGTCCGCGACCATCGCGGCGTCTTCCTGAAACCAGGGACTCTTCTCGGAGTTGACCCGGACCCAGACTTCGGAGTCTCCGAAATCGACCCGTCCCAGGGCCGCCGCCACGAGATGTCTCGCTTCGGCTCTTCTGTTCCGGATGGACCCCGTCCTCGAGGTCCAGGACGAGGACGTCCGCCCCCCGGCTTCCCGCTTTTTCCAGCATGCGCTCGGAGGAGCCGGGGAGATAGAGGATCGACCGTCTCCGACCTTCCGCCATGTCCCGTGGATGGTAGCACTTCCGGGAGCGGGGATTCCGTGAACCTTCGCGGCCCGCGAACCGTATGAGATGAACGAAACCGGAGGAGCTCGAATGAACCGAATCCTGCTCGCAGCCTCGCTGGCCGTGACTTTCTACGCGCTTCCCACTCCAGGCGCAAACCCCGTGGATCCACATCGAAGTGGACGAGAACGAGGCCGACGCCTCCCACGTCAAAGTCAACCTGCCGCTATCGGTGGTCCAGATCGCCCTCGAGGCGGCCCCCGACAAGATCTTGGATGACGGCAAGATCCGGATCCATGACACCGGTGAAGACCTCGACGTCGACGACCTTCGGCGCATATGGAAGGAGCTCCGGACCGTTCCCGATTCCGAGCTGGTTACCGTCGAGCAAAAAGACGAAACGGTCTCCGTCCGGCGCCAGGGCGACCAGATCCTGGTCGACGTCAATAATCCGAAAGACAAAGACACGGTGCACGTTCAGGTTCCGGTGGCGCTGGTGGACGCTCTCTTCTCGGGTGAGGGGGAGGAGCTGAACTTGAAGGATGCCATCGCCGAGCTGCGTACTCTCCGCGGGGAAATCGTCCGCGTGGACGACGGCGAGAGCAAAGTCCGCATCTGGATCGACGAGAAGGACTGAGGCCATGTTCTTTCTGAAGACCGCCGCCGTAGTCCTGGTCTCGATTCCGCTCCTTCTTCTGGGACTCGTCGCCTCGACGGGTCTCGTGATCGTCGACGTCAAGACGGACGACGGACCCCGCATCGTCGTTCCCGTTCCCCTGTTCCTGGCTCGCGCCGCCCTGGGCTTCGCTCCGCACGAGGCAAGGGAGGTCGAGATCCCCGAGCTCGGGGAATACTCGGAGATCGCCGGGAGGCTCCTGGCCGAGCTTCGGGACGCGGAGGATGGGATCCTCGTCGAAGTGGACGATCGCGACGACCATGTGATCATCGAGAAGATCGGGGACGAGATCGCCATCGACGTCTCGAGCGACGACGAGGAAGTCTCGGTTCGGATCCCGCTCGAGGCGGCGGCCGAAATCCTCGACAGCTGCAGGGGCGGGCGGGTCCGGGTGGAAGGCGTCCTCGAGGCGCTGTCGTCCTCGGCGTCTCTCTCGGGAACCGACCTCGTCCACGTCAAGAGCGACGACGAAGAGGTGAAGATCTGGGTTTGGTGAAGGGAAAGCCCTTCGCATAGACTGGCGAAGACATGGAGCTCGACTCCGTCTTCGCTCGCAACGATCGCGTCGTCTCGAGAAAAATCGTCGACGAGCTCATCCTCGTTCCCATCCGCCAGAGCGTCGCCGAGATGGAGACTCTCTATACCTTGAACGAAGTAGGTGCGCGGGTCTACGAGCTCATCGACGGCGAGCGCCCGGTGCGCGCCATCGTCGAAACCATCGTGACGGAGTTCGAAGTCGCCTTCGAGACGGCGCATTCGGACGTGACGCGAGTTCATCGAGCAGCTCCTCCAGATCGAGAGTATCCGCGAGCTCCCTTCCTGAGTTTTTTCGACCGGCGCGGCCGGCGCAGATGCGGCTTCAGAAGAGCGTCGAGGTCCGAGCGCAGGAAAGCCGAAGCCGTGCCTTCTCGAAAGAACGCCCAGGTCAGAAGCGATCCGCTGAGCGTGACCTGAATCGCCCGGGCGAGAGCGGCGCAGTCGGCCGAAGCCCTCAGCTCCCTCGCGGCGACAGCGGCTTCGAGAAGCTCCCGTATCCCGCCGCGCGCGCCCTTCGCCATCTCCCGCGCTGACAGGTAGAGATCGGGGTCGGTCAAGTCGAGCTGGAGATACGCCAGGTGGTGCGCGATTCCTCCGGGGCTCTCGCCCATCCCGGCGATGCAGTCGGCGTAGCCGCGGAGCGCGGCGAGGGGAGAACGATGGGCGCTTCGAAGCCCTTCGAACAAGAGCGGCGTGCCCTCGGCGAATCGCGACGAAAGCGCGAGAAGGAGTCCCCGCTTGGATCCAAACCGCTGCACCAGCGCCCCCGCGGTGACTCCGGCCTCGGCGCCAATCGCGGAGAGCGTGAGCTCCCCGGTCCCAGCTTTCCCATGACCCGGGTGGTCGCTTCCATCACCTGGTCGTCGCTCACCTTCCGGGGTCGCGGGCTCAAGCCTTGCTCATTTCTAAATAGAAATTTAGTATTGACTCGAGCGACTCGCCCCCACGAGCATGAGCGTGGAAGCTCGTTCGAGCTGGACCGTACTCGCTAGCGCCGCCGCAGCTTCGAGAGAAGGCGCAGGATCTCGATGTAGAGCCAGATCAGAGTGACGAGGAGCGCGAACGCTCCGTACCACTCCATGTACTTCGGAGCTCCCTGCGCCGCGCCGCGCTCGATGAGATCGAAATCGAGCACGAGGTTCAGCGCGGCGATGGTCACGACGAACCGCGCTGAAGAGGATTCCCACGAGGCCCGCGTCGAAGATGCCCGGGATCCGGACTCCGAAAAAGCCGAGCACCATCGAGGCGAGGTAAAGGAGGAAGATCCCGCCGGTCGCCGCGATGATGCCTTTCTTGAACGTCGGCGTCGCGCGAATGAGACCGGACTTGTACGCGAGAAGAAGAGCGGCGAGAGTCGCCCGCGGTGAGTCCCACCGCCTGGAAGGCGATGCCGGGATAGCTCGCTTCGAAGATCGCGGAGAGCCCGCCCAGCACCAACCCCTCGAGAAGGGCGTAGACCGGAGCGGTGAAAGGGGCCCAGGTTTGCTTGAACGTCGTCACGAGCGCGACCACCAGACCGCCGATGGCTCCGCCCATGAGCCAGGGAGCGACTGCCGCCGGGTTGCCGGTCGCCGTGAAGAGGTTCCAGGTCCAACCCGCGGTCAGAAGCGCGAGCGCGAGGAGGATCGCGGTCTTGTTGACCGTCCCCTGGATGCTCATCGCTTGCTCGGAGCGGGTCCTGCCGAAGCCGGTGAATACCTTTTCGTTCAGCGTGGGATTCGCAGTTCGCATTCGTTTCTCCCTTGTCTAAGTGCCCTCGCTCTTCGCTCGGGTGACCCATTCTATATTCTGAACAGACGTGTGAACTTTACGACGAAGCTGCGGCTCTCGAGAAGCGGGGAGCCCTCTCGAGAAGTCGCTGCGGCCGTCGCTGTATACCAGGAACAGATCGCTTCCCGGCTGGTACTCCCAGCGGAAGCGAACGTTGGTCGAGATGGAGTCGTCCTCGGAGTTGTACTGCACGAGCGCGCCCACGAAGCTCCGAGGAGAGAGATTGTACGTGGCGCGAACGGCCAAAAGCTCCGTCCTGAAGGAATCGGACGGAAGGTCGACCCAGTTGATCGCGATATTGGGCTCGAGCGAGAAGCGCGAGCCGAAGTCGACGCGGCCCCAGTAACCGATCTCCGTCCGCTCGCCCCCGAAGAACCCTCCGAAACTGAGACCGAGCCAGCCGGAGACGGGCCGCTGCCGCCCGAACCAGTAGCTCGCGTTGTACCGATCGAACTCGTACGCCCCCACGGGAATGAAGACGCCTTCGACGATCTCGAAGGGCTCGAAGAGGACTTCCTGGTTCCGGCCGTAGCCGGCATTGGCCATGTCGGAGTTCTGGAAGTGGGTGCGGAACTCGAGATTGAAGAGCTCGGTCTCGAGCTCCCCGGCAGTCGTCTGGTAGAGCCGGTAGGCTCCCTCGATATCGAACTTCCTCACCGACTCGAGGGACTGGGGTCGCGGACTGAAGCGCGCTCCGACACTCGACTTCCGAATGTCTTCGCGCAGCACGAACCCGATCTCGGGGTTGAAGTTCGGCGCCACCAGGAGATGCTCGGCGTCGAACCCGTATCGATCTCCGTTGTACTTGACTGCCGCCGCGGTAGCTCTCGTCCTCGCCCGCTTAGCCCCTGAGTGCCGGTCTTCGCGTAGTAGGCGCTCACGTTCAGGTTCTCGTAGAAGTTGAAGTTCCCGTCGAGGCCTATCGCACCGTTGTCGCCGGTGCCGTCGAGATTCTCGCTGCGGTAGGTGCCGATGAAGCCGACGTTGCTTCGCCTCAGGACGTCGCGTTTGACCCGCACCACCGAGAAGTTGGTCTGCGGTACTCCCGCGGTCCGGAGATCGTCGGTCGAGATACTGAGGACGCCCACGGCGAACGGACCGGCGCGGCCGGTCAGCCGTCCTCCCGCGATGATGGGCACTTCCTGCTCTTCGGAGAGTCCGATGCGGCGGCTGAAGAAGAGGATGGGCGTGTCCCCGGCGCCCTTCGTAAGGATCGTGCTCCGGGGAAGCGAAGTTGAAGATTCCCTGTCCTTCGAGGAAGAACTCGCGCTTCTCGGGAAAGAACAGGTCGAAGCGCGTGAGGTTCACCTGCGCTTCGTCGTCCTCCACCTGAGCGAAGTCGGTGTGAAACGTGAAATCGAAAGTGAGGCTTTTGGTGACTCCGTACTTCGCATCGAACCCGAAATCGGAGTCGAGGTCGTTCTCGACGGCAGGATCGATGGTCCGGTCGGTGAGCACCTCGCCCGTGGCATAGGGCTTCAGCTCGAGATTCACCGAGCGCTCGGGGGTCTCGATTCCGACGAGCGTCGCCGCCGCGGAGAGCCTCTGCATGCCGTCGCGGCCGAAGGCCGCGGCGATGGGGGTGAGATAGTCCCACTCGTTCTTCCATTTCACGATGCGGCGGAAGTTGATGCCCCAGATCTGCGTGTCACCCTGCCGATATCTCAAGGACTTGAACGGAATCGCCATCTCGACCGTCCAGCCCTCGGGGAATCGCGCGCTCTTCACGTGCCAGACCGTGTTCCAGTCGCTGTTGGTATCGCCTTCGTCCGTCACCTGGCCGTCCCAGAGAGCGCCGAGCGGATTGGTCTGAAAGAAGAACCCGTTTCTGCGGTCGTAGAAGGTATCGAGGATGACGCCGAAGTTCTCGTTGTTGAAGATGCCGCGATTGTCGCGTCTCATCTCGTTCGCGATCATTCTCTCGGGCTGAGAGTCCCAGAGTCGCGCGGAGAAGTAGACGCTCGTTTCGTCGAAGAACACCCAGACCTCGGTCTTTTCGGTCTCCGGCTCTCCTTCTTTCGGCTCCTGCTGGAGGAACCCCGTCACCGCGGGAACCTCGTGATAGATGCGCTCCTCGAGACGTCCGTCCACGGTGAGCGCCTTCCGAGAGGCGCACGGCCCGAAGGGTCGCGCGGCCGCCCGGGTCGCGAGTCACGACCTCGGGCGCCTGGGGCGCCGGCGGGCCGTCGATGAGCAGGTTCAGCTCCTCGCTGCTGAGCGCGCCGCCTTGCCCGCCGAACGAGCTTGCCGAGAGCGCGACGGACACTACCGCCGCGGTAAAGGCGCGCCGAAGCGAGACAGAGGGGCTCAAAATAGTCTATTCTAACAGTTCATCCGAGCTCGCGCGGGGAGGCGCTCGCTCTCACGGGAGGAATGGAACTTTTGCAGCACCGCCACCGCCGAATCGCCGGCGCACTCAGCCTTTCGAGTTTCCTGCTTTTTTCCTGCGGCTCCGATAGTCCCACGAGCTCCGATTCAGGCAATCACCGCCCCCACCGCTCGGGAACCCGCCGCGGGGGCCGCGGTAACGAGCGCGACACCGACCCTCACCGTCGGAAACGCGCGGGAGCATCGGGGCTGCGGTATCGCTTCGAGGTCGCGACCGATCCCGGTTTCGCATCGACCGTCGCCGTCGGCGACGACGTGCCCGAGGGCACGGCGGAACGACTTCGTGGACGGTGGAATCGGGCCTCGGCCCCGGAGCCACGTATCATTGGAGGGCCCGCGCCTCCGCCGCCGGAGCGGCGGGCCCCTACTCCGCACCGGCGAGCTTCGAGCTCCTCGGCGGATTCCTGACGCCCTCGCCGTCGGGACTCCTCTACGTCTTCGATCCCCTGATCAACGGAACCTCTGTAGGAGAGGTGGGGGGCGGCGAGTTCAAGCGCGAGGGGTGGATGGCGACGAACGCGCTGTCCTACATCCGCTACGAAATCCCGCCGACACCGAACGGATTCGTCGAGTTCGACGTGACGAACCTCCGGAACCCCAATCCGCATTCCGACAAGCGCGCGCTCATGATCATGTGGGACCCGACGAGAGGCGATTACACGACCAACCCTTACCGGGTGACGCTCTCGAAGTTCGACACCAACATCGTCGACCGGTGGCACATGCGCCTTCGCTTCATCGCGAACGGCGAGGAGACCAATACCGGGATCGATTTGTATCAGTGGGACCCGAGCCGGGTGTACCGCTTCCGCATGGAATGGGGAGCTTTTCCCGAGATCGTTTCGAGCCAGCGGGTCCAGGTCCTCATGGACGGGAGCGTGATCATGACCCGGAACTACGACCGCCTGTATCTACCGGACACTCACTGGGTGGAGCTCGGGATGGCGCCTCGATCGGAATCTCTCGAGCAGGCGACCTACTCGAACGTGCGGGTCGGCGTTCGCCAACCGTGATTTTCGGCAGGCTGTCAGTTGCCGTTGATCTGGATCACCTGGCGGGGAGCGATTCCGGTCCGCGTCGCGACCGTCCCCTCTTTGAAGGTGACGCGAAGATCGTAGGTGCCCGCGGGATCGACCCCGAAGTGGAGGAGCGAAGGGTCCTGCGTGCAATACCCCGTAGCGGTCTGAATCACGCGGTAGCCGACGAGCGTCTCCCCGCGGGAAAGAGCGACTTCGGCTCCGATCGCCCCCTTCTCACCGTTCGGAGCGGTGAGCTCCACCTTCAACCATCCGCCGGAGGACGCCTCGTTGACGAAGAAAGTGTTCGGGCCCTGCTTGCTCGCGACGAGGAGATCGAGGTCGCCGTCGTTGTCCGTGTCGGCGAAAACCGCGGAGCGGGCATCGACTCCCACTCCATCGAGACCGATGCCGGCGAGCGAAGGTGAACTCGCCCATCCCGTCGTTCAGGTAGATACCGGAGTCGCCCGCGATGTAGAGATCGAGATCCCCGTCGAGATCCACGTCGCCGAACGCGCCCGTGTAGTGAACGCCTTCGAAGCGGCGCACGAGCTCGAAACGCGCGTCGCCGCTGTTCCGGTAGAGCTTCGAGCCGTGATATCCGGTGATGAGGAGGTCGAGATCGGAGTCGTTGTCCAGGTCCTGAAAGCTGAAACCGTTCGTGCCGCGGTAATCGCTGGTCAGCTTCTCGTAGGACAGCCCCGCGAACTCGGTGCGCTCCACGAACCGCCCCGTGTCGTTCTCGAGGAGCGCGACCGGGCCGAGCCCCGAACCCGCGTCGACGTACTCGAAGGCGCTGAGCGCGATATCCGGCTTCCCATCCCGGTTCACGTCGACGATGGTGATCCCCTGGTTCGCGAACTTCTCGTCGGCGTCCCCCGGCAGACGAATTCGCTCGAAGCGCAGACCGCCCTGGTTCATGTAGACGTTCGGTACGTGCCCCGCCCAGGCGCTGACGAGGATGTCGAGAAGACCGTTTCCGTCGAGGTCGGCGGCGCCCACGCCTCGGGGGCCGAGATCGCGCGGGTCGATTCCCGCGCTGTCCGAAATGTCGGCGAAGCGGGCTCCCCCGTCGTTGCGATAGAGCCGATGGTGGCCGTTCCAGGTGTGGCCGTTGAAGAGGTCGAGGTCGCCGTCGTTGTCGAAGTCCGCGAACACCGCGGCGTGAGACTCCTCGGAGTACTCCTCGACCGTCCCATCCTGGAGGGTCACCGGAAAGAAACCGTCATCGGCAACGCCCGCGGCGAGGCCGATCTCCTCGAATCGGTTCGACCCGAGGTTGCGAAACAAGAGGTCCGGTCGGTCCTGTTTGGGGTCGAAGATGTGGGTGACGTAGACGTCGAGAAGACCGTCCGCGTCCACGTCCGCCACCTGAACACCGTGGCCGCCATAGCCCTGGATGCTCACGAAGCCCGACTCCGCGGTGGCGTTTCGGAAACGAGGCTGCCGCCGAAGCGAGCGAGGAAGAGACGAGAAGTCCGGCGAGGATGGGGATTCTCATAGAGTTTCGAATGTCCCACCGCCCGGCGTCGATTGCCGGCGGCGTTGAAAGCAGTACTAAAGGTTACGGGCCTATTTTTGCACTGGAGAGCGCAGGCCGCGCAAGGAGCGTGGTGGGCGGTGAGGGATTTGAACCCCCGGCCCCCTGGGTGTAAACCAGATGCTCTCCCGCTGAGCTAACCGCCCGGTTTCGGCAGTATAGCAGCCTGTCTAGAAGCTCAGCAGCTGCGTGTACTTCACGATGAGCGCCCGGTTCTTCATGGTGCCCGTCTCGTCGCGGAGGTCGTTGTAGACGATGAACAGGTCCGAGAGCGGATGGTGTATCAGGTTGAACCGGATGTTGCTGTTCCACTCGTCGGTCACGTTGTTGTACTGGATGAGCCCGTTCAGGAACATGCGCGTCGAGAAGTTGTAGGCGAAGCGAGTCGTGAGGAGGTGCGTCGTGAAGGCGCCCTCGTCGAGAACGATGTCGTTGTAGGACCAGTCCACCTGGGCGGAGAGCTTCTCACCGAACTTGACGACGCCTCCGAGCGAGATCGAATCCTTGTTTCCCGAGTAGAAGCCGCCCGTCGAGACGCGGGTGTTGGCGGAGAACATCCGGCTCGGGTCGGTGAAGAGCATCGCGAACCATTCGTCGAAGAGGTAGAAGCCGGGCGGGATCGTGACGTCGGGATGGATGGGAAAGTCCGACTGCGGCTGCTCGAGGTTGGTGTTGAGCCCGAACTCGAGTAGCCCGCCGTTCTGGAAGTTCAGCGCGAAGTGGCCGTTGAAATAGCGGCTCACCACCACGTTCTGCTGGTCGGTGAAGTACTCGAGCTCGAAGTGCGGGTTGATTTCCCGCATCACGCCCGTCCACCAGGAGGGCCGGTAGTGATAGCCGAGAAAGCCAGTCCCCCTCTTGACCCCGATACGGGGCGCGAACCCCATTTCGGGGTTGAAATTGTCTTGAAGGGTCGAGCCCGCCGCCTTCAACTGCAGGAGGTTTCCCTCGTAGCTCCACTCAACGCGGCCCGCGAGATCGTCGCCGTCCATCCCCGGTGTCTTCGTCTTCGCGACGTAGCCCGTGAGGTCCATCTCCGGGTTCAGACGGAAGTTCGCGTCGAATCCCAGGCCTCGGTTGTAGTGATCGCTGTTCATGTTCTCGCGATTGAGAAAGATGATCCCCACGTCCGAGTTGGTGAAGACGTTCCGCCTCACGCGGGCGACAGTGAAGTTGTCTCCGTTCGCCGCCAGACCGGACGAGGCGAGATCCGGCGCGTCGCCCGTCTGGATGTTCAAGAACCCGACGTCGAAAGAGCCGACCCGGCCGGTCAGTCGCCCTCCGCCGATCACCGGTATCGGCTGGCCTTCGTCGGAGAGACCGATGCGTCGGCTGAAGAAAAACAGGAGGTCCTCGCCGCGGCTCTGCCCGCCCCGGAGATTCGAAGCGGCACCGGCCGAACCGAACGATGCCTGGAAGTTCGAGACGCGCTGATCCTGCGCCGGGCCGAAGCGGAAGACGCCGGAGTTCTCGAGAAAGAAGTCGCGCTTCTCGGGAAAGAACAAGTTGAAGCGCGTCAAGTTGATCTGCTGAACATCGGCCTCCACTTCCGAGAAGTCGGTATTGAGAGTGAGGTCGAGCCTCAGGCCCGTTCCAACCGCGACCTTCGCATCGATGCCGCCGTCGAGATCCGAATCCGGCGTGGCGTCCAACGCATCGTTGATGTCGACCTTGCCGTAGGGAGTTACCTTGATGTCGCGCCGCGGCGAAAGCCCATCGAGGTCCTCGAGCGTTCCGGCGAGCGAGAGCCTCGTGAACCGGTGAATACGTGGGAGGGGCGCCCAATAGGAATCCTCGTTGAGCCGCCTCGTCCGTCTCACGAAGTTGAGGCCCCACGTCTGCCGCTCCACGTCCTGGAACCGGACGGTTTTGAGCGGGATGGCCATCTCCGTGACCCACCCCGATTCGGTCACCCGGCTCTTGACGTACCACACGCCGTCCCAGTTCTGATTGAACTCGCGGCCCTCGTTCACGAACTGGGCGTCGAAAAGGGCTCCCGCGGGATTGGTCTCGAACATGAAGCCGTTGCGCTCGTCATGGAACGTATCCAGGACCAGGCCGAAGACGTCGCCCGAGCGCGTGTTGAAGTCGCGGGTCAGGTCGTTGACGATGATTTTGTCGGGCTCCGCGTCGTGGGCGACGACCCCGAAATAGAGGTTCTGATCGTCGTAAAGGAACCACACCTCGGTGTCATACGTAGCGGGCTCGCCTTCGTGCGGCTCGTTCTGGATGAAATGGGTCGCGACCGGAGCGCCCTTCCAATCCGCTTCCTCGAGCTCGCCGTCGATCTGGATGGGTCCGGTCGCTCGTTTAGCCAGCAGTTTGCGCTCGAACCGAGCGGTCTCGTAGTCGATGGACTTGCTCTCCTCCGCTCCGCTGCGCGCGGTGAGGAAGAGCGACAGAAGGAAACAAGGGCGTCGCTCTCACGAGCGCGGATTCTATCGCGAATCGGATTCAGCGCGACTTCGAGAGGCGCACCGAACCGTCCTCGGTCCGGATGACGAGCCGGTGCCCGCCTCCGTTCAAGGCGCCGGTCAACTTTCCTTCCGATAGCTCCGATGCGACAGAGGGGAGATCGACGTCGATGCTTCCGTCGTTCGTGTCGACGAGAAGCTCCGCCGCGAAATCTTCTGGAAGCTCCATGCGGATTCCGCCATCGGCCGCTTCGAGCCGCCAGTCGGCGGTCATGAGCGCGCCGCGCGAAAGGCGCACGTCGATGTCGCCGTCCTCGGCGTCCGCCGTCAGCCGTCCGAGCTTGCCGTCCAATCTCAGATTTCCGTCCTCGATGCCGGCATCCATGTCGCCCTCGAAGCCGCTCACCGTCACGTCACCGTCCTCCGCCGTGACGCGGGCCACGCCCGAGCAGCCCGCGACCGACAGCTCCCCGTCCTCCGTCGCGAGACGGAGATCTCCCTCGAAGCCGGTGACTTTGAGAGCGCCATCTTCGGCCGAGATCTCGAGGTCGCTCTTCGCCGGCGCCCGGATGTCGATGTGCACCAGGACCTGCGCGTCGTGGAAGAATCTCCAGTCGTTCTGGGGATACGTCGTCCGGACCTCGATCCGATCCCCCTGCTGGTCGATGCGCACCTCGACACGATCCGCGAGCCGCCGGGCGTCGTCGTCGTTTCCCGCTCGGAGGACTTCCTTCACAACCGAGACCAGGACTCGCGGGTCCGAATGCGCGCGGAGCTCGGTCCGCCCGTCACCGTTCGTGACGACGATCCGCGGCGTCCCCCGCACCTCGAAGCTCTTCTCGACGGTTTCGACGGTTTGTATGGACACGAATGCGGCAACGACGAGGAACGACATCATGACAGCTCTCCTTGGTCCTTTGGACGAAGGAAAAGCACGGCAAGTTCACTAGCGGACGCTCTCGCCCGGATGCGAACAACCGGCCGCCCGGATTCCGGCGAAAAACGGGCATCACGGCCGCTGGCACATCGATTGCACCGCTCGCGGGCATGGACCGTTTTCGACAGGACCTCGCATACGCCATTCGTTCGATTGCCCGCCGGCCCGGTTTCACTCTTCTCACCGCGTCCATGCTCGCGGTCGGCCTCGGAGCCAACACTGCGATCTTCAGCGTCGTGAACGCCGTGGTGATCCGGCCGCTCCCCTACCGGGCACCGGAAGAGCTCTTCATAATCGGCGCGCTCCGAGGCGGACGGCTTCAGGCCTTCTCGGCACCCGAGTTTCTCGCGCTCCGCGAGGCTCGGGGATTCGAAGCGATCGCGACTTCGATCGACGTCAACCTCAACCTGACCGGCGAAGGCGAGCCGGAACGGGTCGCGGGCGCTCGGATCACCGCGAATCTCCTGCCGGCCCTCGGCGTCGAGCCGCGTCTCGGCCGGAACATCCTCCCCGGCGAAGAGCTCGAGGGACAGGACGCCGTCGTCCTCGTCACCGATGGGGCGTTCCGGCGCAGGTTCGGCTCCGACCCGGGGATCCTGGGCCGTACGCTTACGCTCGACGGGCGCAACCGGGAGATCGTTGGCATCCTTCCCGACGGCTTCACCATTCCCGCGAGCGAAGCCGAGCTCCTGGTGCCGGTGGCTTTCACCGAGGACGACCTCGCCAATCCAGGAGGGCACTTCCTGGGCGCGATTGCGCGTCTCGCGCCCGGCGTTACCGCGGAAGCGGCCCTCAGCGAAGCGGACGGCATCGTCTTCCGCGCCGTCGAAGGCTTCGCGGATCATCGGGGACCCCATGGCGCCACGGGATCGCCGATGCTCGATTTCCTTCTCCGGAATCACCAATCCGCCCTCTGGGTGTTGAGCGCTTCGGTCGGATTCGTGCTCCTCATCGCCTGCGCGAACGTCGCGAACCTGCTTCTCGCGCGGACGTCGCAGAGAAGGCGCGAGATCGCGATGCGCGGAGCCCTCGGCGCGTCGCGTACCCGGATCGTTCGCCAACTCCTGACCGAAAGCCTGCTCCTCGCGCTCATCGGCGGAGTCGGCGGCTTTCTCATCGCCCTCTGGGGAGTCGATCTCATCGTGCGGCTCAGCCCCGCGGACGTGCCGCGCCTCGAAACGGTCGCGGTGGACTGGGCGGTCTTCGGCTTCACCTCCGCGATTTCTCTCGGCGCGGGCCTTTTATTCGGACTGATGCCCGCGCTCGACGCATCGCGGGGCTCGATGGAGCGCACTCTTCGAGAGACGTCGCGCTCGGACGAATCAGGACCGCGGCGCTCGCGCTCCTTCCTCGTGGCCTTCGAAGTCGCGCTCGCGCTGGTGCTGCTCGTCGGCGCCGCGCTCACTCTCGAAAGCTTCTGGAACCTGGGTCGCGAGAGTCCAGGCTTCGCGGCGCAGCACGTACTCACCGCCCGGCTCGTTCTCCCCGAATCGCGGTACGCCGACGGGGAAACCCAAGTCCCGTTCGCAGAGCGTCTCCTCGAAGAAGTCCGCTCGCTTCCCTCGGTTCGCGGCGCCGGGCTCATCGCGCCCTTGCCGCTCAGCCAGAGCACTTGGCGGCTGAGTATCGAGATCCCAGGACGAGAGGCTCCTTCGGATGGCCAGCCGCTCGGCTCCAACTGGCGCACCGTGATGCCGGGCTACTTCGCCGCCATGGGAATCCCACTTCTCGCCGGCCGTGACTTCACGGGACAGGACGCGCGATCCGAAGATCCGGAGCCACGGTCCACTCTCATCATTAATGAGACGTTCGCCCGAAACCTCTTTCCGGGGGAGGAACCTCTTGGAAAGATGGTCCGCATCGGGTACGACGACCTTCTTTGCGAAATCGTGGGAATCGTCGGAGATGTGAGGCATACCGATCTGGCGAAGACCTCCGGGGAAGAAATGTACACGCCCTATCCGGCCACTCCGGTCCCCACCATGAACCTCGCGGTGCGCGTGGATGGCGAGCCGGAATCGGCCGCGAACGGCCTCCGCGAAGCGGTCTCTCGCGTGGATCCGGACCAGCCGGTTTTCGGGATCGCGCCGATGCCCGATCTGGTGCGTGCATCGGTCGCGCCGCGCCGCTTCGTGGCGCTTCTTCTTCTCGCGTTTGCCGCGGTAGCCCTTTTTCTCTCCGTTCTGGGAATTTATGCCGTCATCTCCCACATCGTCTTGTCGCGGACGCGAGAAATCGGAATCCGCATGGCCCTCGGAGCGCGCGCATCCGAAGTGCTGAGCCTGGTGATGTCGCAGGGCCTCTCGCTGATCCTCGGGGGCGCGGTCGCGGGGCTTCTGATCGCGCTTCTTTTGAGCCGCTATCTCGAAAGCCAGCTCTACGGGGTCTCGGGAACCGATCTGGTAACGTACGCCGCCGTCCTGCTGGTCCTCGTCCTTTCGGCACTCGCGGCCACCGCGGTTCCGGCGCTCCGCGCCGCCCGACTCGATCCGATCCGGGCCCTTCGAAACGAGTGACCGCGGATTACGGACGCCCGCGCAACCAGGCGATGACTTCGATCGCATGCTGGTCGGGCGGGAAGACGGGATAGAAGACCTTTTCGATGTGCGCCTCGGAAATCACGAGCGTGAGACGCTTGATGAGCGTCTCTCCTCCGAACTCGAACGTGGGAAGCCGGAGAGCTCGCGTAAGCTCGAGCTTCTCGTCGCTCAACACCTCGAACGGGATTTCGAGTCGCGCCGCCATCTCCCTCTGATACTCGGAGTCCTGCGTGCTCAGTCCGAAGACCGCGGCTCCCAGTTTTCGAAGCTCTTGATGGTGGTCACGAAACCCGCAGGTCTCCGGCGTGCAGCCGCGGGCGCCGGGAATCGCGTCCCAACCCTCGGGAGTCGGCGTGCCGGGTCTTCCCGTTCGCGGATAGGCGTAAACCACGATGCGCCAACCAGGCTCTTTCGAGAGATCGACCCAGCGATCCTTCGTGGAGAGGAGCTTCACGGAAGGTACGGCGAGGCCGGTCAGGTGCTTGCAGGCGCCGTCGTCGACTGGCACGGGAAGATCCGGCGGTAGAGTCATCAGAGGGTCCTTGCGCTGCCAGAAGAGCGCGCCTGCCCCCGCCACCAGGAACGACCGTCTCGTCGGGCTCGACATTCCGCGGATTCTACCAGCGCGGGTTGACGCGGCTACCCGGAGTTGTGCTAGACTCCGCCGGACGGTGCGGGTTGTCCCCCAACAGCCTGCGAGCGACAAAACTTTTTACCCACCAGGGGGAACAATGAGGCATTTATCCAGAACCGCGTTCCTGGTCCTCGCAACCACCATTCTCGTCCCGTCATGGTCCGGCGCAACGCCGCTCCTCTCGAATTTCGGCCGAGCCGACGCTCGACGCCACGCCGATCTCCGCCGAGAACTGGGCTGCGCAAGCCTTCTCCACCGATGGAAATAGTTACGTGCTCTCGTGGATCGACGTGCTTCTCGGCAATCCCCTGGAGGATCCGTCGGTCGTAGCCGAGTTCCATTCGGACGACGGAACGGGCAACGTGGGCGCCTTTCTCTTCAACCTCCAGGCGGGAATCATTCCCGGAGCGCCGGGTCCCGTACGACTCTCGCCGACCACAACGATCGATCTGGACCCGAATACTTCCTACTGGGTCGTCCTCGGCGTGGAAACGGACGGGTCGTTCGAATGGTCCTTCGCCGACGGAGACGGAAGCACCGGGCCCGGCTCCTTCGGCCCGACCGCCGTCTCCGGGGACGGGGGTTCTGTCTGGGACGTGATTCGCGACAACAACCCGATGAAGATGGAAATCGAGGTGGAGGGCGCGACGACGCCCGCGCCCGAGCCCGCGACGGCGCTTCTCCTTCTTGCCGGATTGGGCGCGGCTCTAGCGCGCCGCCGAACGGCCTGATTGGACCCGTCTAGTTCCGCGTAACGTGCGCCGAGACGGCCAGCCACTGGCCGCCGCGCCGCGCCCAGACGTCGGTATAGCGTCCCGACGCTGACCGTCCGTCCGCCGTCGTATACGCGGTACGCGCGTGGACGATCGCGAAATCGCCCATCAGGCGCACGTTCACGTCGTGCGCTTCGAGGTTCGAGATCTGGACGGGCTTCGCGGTCATTTCCAGGAAGCGCTCTCGATCGAGGAGCGATCCGTCCGGTAGAGAGCAGAGGAAATCGTCGGCGAGAATCTCCTCGAAGCGCCGCACGTCCGCAGTCTGCACGGAACGGATGTAATCCTGGTTGAGCTCCAGGAGCTTCGCCATATCGGAATTCATGGAATCCTCCCCCATTCGTCCCATTCGTCGAAGTCCCGCGAGAGTCGAGTCGTCGACGCGCACCACGACCGTCGTGTAGCTGACGATGTCGGCGAGAACGGCCTCACGCGGCCCCTGCCGCCATTCCTCGCTCCCGTAGAACGTCTCCTCGCTGCGCTCCCGCTCCTCGAGGCTCGCAAACGAGCGGGTGAGATAGTACGAATCGGCGTCGTGAAGCGACGGGCCGTACGCCACCACATCGACCTCGAAGCGTTTCAGCATCGGCAAGGCTTCGTCCACGAACCTCTGGTGGAACCGCTCCCGGGTCCCGGGCTTCAGGTTGTACGAGCGAAGCTCGACGACTCGTGTCGTCTCAGCTGGCGCCATGGACGGTGACAGCAGCGACAGGACCACGATCCAATGGCGCATGTCTCCTCCTCGAAGTCCGACGATTGCGGTGATGCAGCAGCATGTACGCGTAAGCGCGCCAGGGCTGCCACGTCTCGGAGCTCCGCCGCGGGATGCGATCGAGGTCCGGAAACGCGTCCGGCTCCCCGAGTGCGCGCATCCGAAAGCACTCCGATATCGAGCGCGGAATCTCCGGCTGGGCGCGCAGCAACGAATGGATGTCTTCGCCCGACGCCGCTCCGCGCGCGAGCGTTCGCACCGCCTCCGCGCGAGCCGGCGGCGCTCCGACTCTCTCGAGCGGGGCCATCGCGAGGCGATCCGGCTCAGGAAACAGCCACCGTAGTCCCCGCGCGTCGGAAACAGCGGATCCGAATGCCTCAGCGACGCGCCCCGCGGTTCGTCGGCCGAGGAGCTCGGTCACCGCGAGCTCGAATTCATCCCACGCGCCCGGGACCCGAACTCCCGGACGCCGCTCGAGCAGCCCGCGGAGGCGACGGTCGAGAGCCAGATGCTCCGAGATAACCGCGGGGTCGGCGCCCAGATCGAACATCCGCCGCACCCGCTCGACGATGAGGAGAAGCGATTGCGGGTGGGGGAAGCGAACGGAAAGAGCGAGGGCGGACGCGGCCGGGAGGTGCGACACTTCGATGACTCCGCTCCTGCCCTCGACGGCGATCGCCCGCCGATAGGAGGAACCGTCGACCGACTCGACCCCGGGAATCGCGCGGGATTCGAGAAAGCGCAGCACCCCGTACCAATCGTACGGGGCCCGGAAGGCGAGCCGGAATCGATAGCACTCGCGCTCGGACTCGGATCGGCCCCGCGCGCGCCGACGGAGCTCGGTCGGCGTGCGGCGAAACGTGCGCCGCATCCTGGAGTTGAACTGGCGAAGGCTACCGAAACCGGAGGCGAACGCGATCTCCGCGAGCCGGAGCCCGGTCTCGTCGATGAGCTTCTTCGCGAAATGAGCGCGGCGCGTGAGCGCCACCTCGAGAGGTGTCGCGCCGAGGTGCTGCCGGAAGAGCCTTCGCAAATGCCGCCCCGTGACCCCGACGCGATCCGCCAGGCGCTCCACTCCCTCGCCATCGAGAGCTCCTTCGCCGATGAGGCGAAGAGCCCGGGACACGACGCCGGAGGTGCCGTTCCACGCGGGGCTTCCGGGGGCCGCTTCCGGCCGGCACCGAAGGCAAGGGCGGAATCCGGAGGCTTCGGCGGCGGCAGCGCTCGCGAAATAACGGACGTTCTCGTCTTTCGGCGCGCGCGCGGGGCAGATGGGCCGGCAATAGATTCCGGTGGTCGTGACCGCGATAAAGAACCGGCCGTCGAACCGCGCGTCCCGGGAGCGGCGAGCCCGGTCGCAGGACAGGCGGTCCAGATCCATGCCCCTCAGCTTAACTCCAGGCCCGGCGGTTTCTCGCGAGAAACGGACCTCGACAGAAGGGGCCGGCTTGATCGAACCTGGCGCTGGTGCTACGGTGAACGTTACGGAGGATCGAAGAACAAATGCAGCCCCTATACGATCGTGAAGCCGTCCGTCCCATGTGGGAGGAGCTCACGCACTGCGGAGTAGACTCATTGACGACGGCGGAAGAGGTCGACCAGGCGATAAAAGCCAACGGGACGACCCTTATCATGGTGAACTCGGTCTGCGGCTGCGCCGCGGGCTCCGCCCGTCCGGGCGTCACCAAAGCGCTCCAGAACAAGATCATCCCCGATCATCTCAAGACGGTGTTCGCGGGCGTCGATCGGGAAGCGACCGAGCGCGCGAGGCACTACATGGTCGGAATCCAGCCGTCCTCACCCTCGGTAGCCCTCTTCCAGGATGGAAAGCTCGTCTTCATGCTCGAGCGGCGGCACATCGAGCGGCTGAACGACGACCTCGTCGCCCAGGCTTTGACCGAGGCTTTCGAGAAGCACTGCTCGCGTCAGGGGCCGTCCGTTCCGAAAGAGGTCTACGAAGGCCTCGAAACTTCGAGGCAATGCGGCTCTTCCGTGCCGCTCTTCAACCCATTCCGCTGACCTGAGACCCACGGGGAGCGTCCTGCAATGAGGACGCTCCTCTGACTCCGTTCCCGCTAAATCCCTCTAACTCATCGTCTTTCCGGTTGGCACTTCCCTTGCGTTTCATTCCAGGCAAGGAGGCCGACATGAAGACTCTGGCAGGATGGATCGTCGGAATATTCGGTCTAGGGTTGGCCGTGGGAAGTTTCTACGGCGGCACGCGCCGCCGTCGAGCGGGCGGAGCCGGAAACTCTCGAAAGCGTTCTCGCTTCGGCACCAACCGTCGATTGCGGAAGCGGACGGGAAGCCGTGCTGCAACCGATCGTCGCCAACGGACGGAGCACCGTACAGGTGAAGTGCATCGCGACCGCCCGCGAGCCCATCGTGAGGACGGTCGCGGCGGCGCCGGCGCAGGTTCCGGTCACCGTTCGTGAAACGACCGCGTCCCCTGCACCGGGCCCGGCGCCGGACGTGAACGAAGTGAAGAAGTCGCGCTCCGCGAAGGAGACCGCGCTCATCATCGGCGGCTCCGCGGGCGCTG
Organism: uncultured Acidobacteriota bacterium; assembly: GCA_963820855.1. Classification (GTDB taxonomy): domain Bacteria; phylum Acidobacteriota; class Vicinamibacteria; order Marinacidobacterales; family SMYC01; genus DAISKN01. Next base: position 839,982 of record CAWGBY010000015.1, on the reverse strand, counting down.
GCGCCGGAATCGGCGCGGTGGCCAAGGGAAAGAAGGGAGCCGCGGTCGGAGCGGTCATCGGAGGCGTCACCGGAGCGGTGTACGACCTCATCACCCGGAACAAGAAGTAGCCCTTACGCCCTACGGGAGACCCGCGGGCGAGATCAGCGCCCGCGGGTACCGATGGCGTAGAGGTGCGAGGCTCCCCGAACGAAGAGGCGGCCGCCGGCGATGGCGGGCGAGGCGATGATCGGCTCGCCAATCGAGTTCACCGAGAGCACCTCGTGAACGGGGCCGGCCCGGACGACGGCGATATCGCCCTCTTCGCCAGCGAGGAGGATCTTGTCCTCCCACGCCACGGGGGACGCGCGAACGAAGCTCGGCACGGGGAATCTCCCGCCTTCGTAAACCACGCGCCCGCTCTCGGGATCGAGGCACGTGAGGAGCCCGTTGTCCGACACGAGGTAGAGGTAGTCCCGGAACAGGAGCGGTGACGGCGTGTAGCCGGTTCCTTTCTTGTACTCCCACAGAACGGCGGGAGGCTCGCCGCCGGCCGGAACCCGGATCGCCTTCGTGAGCTTGTCCGGATAACCCGAGGCCACGAATACCGTCGTTCCGCTCGCGACGGCGGTCGGCACCGCGTTTCCCAGAAAGCCCTCGCTCCGCCAGAGCTCTCGTCCGGTCTCCGGGTCGTAGGAGACGACGGCGTCGTAGCTCGTGGTCACGACCTCTGCCCCGCCTTTCGTTTCGACGAGGAGCGGGCTGCTGTAGTTGATGCGCTCTTTCCTCGGCGTCGTCCAGACTTCCCGGCCCGTCGCGCGATCGTAGGCGGCGATGAACGACTCGTCGCCCTGGTTTCGATCGACTTGCAGGATGAGGAGCTCCCGGTAGAGAAGCGGCGACGTCCCCTGCCCGTGGCCCCAGCTCGGGAGATCTCCCAGGTCCTTCTGCCAGAGGAGAGCGCCTTCGAAATCGTAGGCGAGAAGACCCTCGGATCCGAAGTAGACGTACACTCTCTCGCCGTCGGCGACGGCGGTCGGAGACGCGTACGTGTTCACGCGGTGCCGGTTGTCGTACACCCGCCCGTCGTGGGCGGTTCGGCTCCAGACGGTAGCACCGGTCGCGGTGTCGAGTGCGAGAACCTTCAGGGTATGGCGCCGGTCCCCGCTCTGGCTGTCGGGATGAAGGTAGACCTCTCCGTCGCGGATATGCTCCGGCGCCGACGCGCCCTCGATTTTCTCGCCCTCGATGTCGGTCGTGAGAAACAGCCGGTCGCCCCAGACCACGGGCGAAGAGTGCCCGCGACCTTCGATCGCGGTTTTCCAGAGAACGTTCTCCCCGGCGCTCCATTCGAGAGGGAGACCCGTCGCCGAGGCGACCCCGTTGCGGTGAGGGCCGCGCCATTGCGGCCAGTTCGGCTCATCGACGACGGCGGCGACGACGATCAGAAGGAAGGACAACGACATGGTCCGCGATACTAGTTCGCCGCGCGTCGATCCGTCCAGCGTCGGCCTTTTTCGGACCGGGCCGAGCTCGAGAACATGCGTTTTTCCCGAGACAGGTCTCTCGGGCGACCGGGGGTCGCGTCGGGAGCGGCTAGTGCCGTTCCAACTCTTTCTTGCCAATAAAACGCTCGAGTGTGACGAGACCGTGTGGGCCAACTCGACCGGTCATTTCGGCCGAACGAGTTAACGGCACTAGCGAATCACAATCGAGCCGGAGCTGGTCTCGATCTCGAGCCTCGGACCGCCGCTTCCGACGGCGCCTCGAAGCGCTTTCTTCGAGATGCGCCCGGTCACCGAGACGGGTCGCTCCGAGTCGATACTGCCCGAGCCGGTGCTGGCATCGAGCTCGAAGGATGCCTCCGGCGGAAGGTCGACGGTGATTCCTCCGGAGGAGGCTTCGAGGATCCAGTCGCGGACCATCTCGCCCTGGGCGCGGATAGAACCGCTCGAGGTGGACACGCTCAGCCCTCCTCGCACTCCGCGCACGCGAACGGCACCCGAGCCCGAGTGGATGGAAACGTCACCCGTCCCGCTCTGTTCGACCTCGATCTGCCCGCTCCCCGCGGACGCGGTAATGGCGCCCCCGACGGCGAGGGCGTCGATCGATCCGCTTCCCGTCTTGACTTCGAGGTTTCCGCCCACGCGGTCGATGCGAATGCTTCCGGATCCCGCGTGCGCCTCGACGTCGCCTCCTATTTTTCCGAGGGTAAGGGATCCCGAGCCCGCGCTGACCGCGACCGGTCCCTTCAGGTCGGAGATAGTCTGGCTTCCAGAACCGCTCTTGGAAGAGACGGCCGTGTCGGCGGGAACGACGATGCGGTAGCTGATGCTGACTTTGTCATAGAGGTCGTCGTCCGCGGCCGCGCGCCCGACCCGGATGACGTTCGCCTGTTGCTCGATGGGCGGGCTCTCTTCGATGCGGCGGACCTTGTCCGCCGCGTTGAAGCCTGCGAGGAACCCGGAGTGGGCGCGGATGAGGCCATGGATCTCGACCGAGCCCGCGGGGCCTGCGGTGACTTCGATACTTCCCGAGCCCGTCCCGACCTCGAGCTGGACCGGGCCGCTCACGGAGAGCGTTCGGTCGAAAGAGCCTTCCTCGGCCGCGAAGACCAACGCGGGAAAGAGGATGGCCGCGGCGGTGATTTTCGCGCGGAATGGGAGAGGATTCATAGGACTAGCCTCCGGTAGGAGAGACGTAAAGTCCTTCGGAAACGTTGCAGTTTTTTCGCGTGACGGACGTGGGCGCGGAAGCCGGAAAACGCCTGGCTTCCTTGGCGGCTTTGCGTTCTTCCCCGGGTTTTGTGGTGACGCTGACGGTTAGCCCAGTTGGAATTTCTTGAGGTAGTAGCTCAATGCCCTCTGGCTGATGCCCATGCTCTCCGCGGCGAGCTTCTTCACGCCTTTCGCTTTCTCGAGCGCCCGGCGGATGGTCTCCTGCTCCACCCAGTCGACGTTGTCCCGGAGGCTCATCGAGGGGAGCCCGTCCGGCTTGACGCTCCCGCTCGTCGGAAGGGAGAGCTCTTCGAGCCCGATGACCGGAGTGCGAGACAGGACGACCGCTCTTTCGATCGCGTTCTCGAGCTCGCGCACGTTCCCCGGCCAGTCGTAGGCGGAAAGCGCCGCGATGGCCTCGTCCGTCAGCTTCTCGACGCACTTTCCGGTCCGCCTCCGATGTTTCGCCACGAAATGCGACACCAGCGCCGGAACGTCTTCCCGACGGGCCCGGAGAGGCGGGAGCTCGATCGGGATCACGCTGAGCCGGTAGTAGAGGTCCTCCTGGAACTCGCCCGAAGCCATCATCTTTCCGAGATCGCGATTGGTCGCGGCGATGACCCGCACGTCCACCTTCTCCGTCCGCTCCGAGCCCAGGGGCTCGAACTCCCGCTCCTGCAGCACGCGCAGAAGCTTCGCCTGGATGGCCGTGCTCATCGTCCCGATCTCGTCGAGAAAGAGACTGCTTCCGTGGGCGAGCGAGAACCTTCCCTTCTTGTTGGAGGTCGCGTGAGTGAACGCTCCCTTCAAGTGTCCGAAGAGCTCGGATTCCAGGAGGTTCTCGGGGATTGCGGCGCAGTTGACCTTGATGAGCGGCATGTCCCGCTCCGCGCTCCGGTCGTGGATCGCCCGCGCGGCGAGCTCCTTTCCCGTTCCGGTCTCCCCCCGGATGAGGACGGTGCTCTTCGACTTCGCCACCTGCTCGAGCTTTTCGATGACCGCCCGAATCGCGCCGCTCGAGCCCACGATGCCGTAGTCGTTGAACTCCGTTTTCCGCTCGCTCAGCAGATAACGGTGCTCGCTCGCGAGTCGTCGATGGGACAGGGCCTTTCCCACCACCACGAGGAGCTCCTCCACCTCGAAGGGCTTCTGAAGGTAGTCGAAAGCCCCGAGCTTCATCGCCTCGATCGCGCTCTCGACGGTGGCGTGGGCAGTCATCATGAGGACTTCCGGCCGCTCGCTTTCCGCGGATCCCTTCGACAGATCCCGGATCAGGTCGAGCCCCGAGACTTCGGGCATACGGTTGTCGACGAGCAGGAGGTCGAAGCTCCGCTCCGATAGAAGTGCCTGCGCCTTCTTCCCGCTCGAGGTCACGTACACGTCATGACCCTCGTCCCGAAGCGCGCGCCCGAGGGTCTTGAGAATACGCTCCTCGTCATCGACCAGCAGTATCGCGCCTTTCATCATTAATGCTCGCCTCGATCTTTATCAGTGTGCTGGGGCCCCACCCCCAGCCCATTTCGCTCCGGGCTCGCTGCGCTCGCCCTGCGCTCAGGCTCAGGGCTGCGCTCGGCTCCCGGCCGGGCTCGCTCCGCTCGCCAGGGATACAGGTTTGCTCCCGCTGTGGCTCGCCGTGCTTCGACCGGCGCGCGGGGAAAGAGCTCGATGCGAATCTCCGTCCCCTCGGTATCGCGGCTCTCGGCGACCACGGTCCCTCCCAGCGACTCCACGATGTTCTTGGTGATCGCGAGGCCGAGCCCGGTGCCGGTCCGCTTCCCCGTGAAGTAGGGCTCGAATATCTTCGCCAGGTCCTCCGGCGGAATTCCCACGCCATGATCTCGAACCACGATCGAGATCTTCCCCTCGTCGCTCTTCGCCGTCTCGAGCGCGATGCGGGATCCCTCCCGCCCGTTCGGCTTCGCTTCGACGGCTTCCTTCGCGTTCGCCAGGATGTTCAGGAGCGCGGTCCGCAGGCGCTCTCCGTCGGTCAGAACGTCCGGGAGCTCCGGATCGAGACGCAGATCGAGGGAAGGGAAACACTCTCCGACCAGGACGGCCTCGACCGCGCTGCGGCAGACCGCGTTCACGTCGGTCGGCCGCAGATCGAGCACGATGGGCCGCGCGAAGTCCAGGACATCCCCCACGATGCGATTCAGTCGATCGACCTCGTGATCGATGTCGTCCGCCGCCTCCCGCACGTCGGCTTCCGAGAGCTCCTGTCGTCGGAAGCTGCGGAGAGAGGTCTTGATGATCATCAGCGGATTTCGGATCTCGTGGGCGATGACCGTCGACATGCGCCCGAGCGCGGAGAGCTTCTCCTTCGAGGCCGACTCCCGCTGAAAGCGCGCGATGGAATCGGTGAGCCGGTTGAAGGCGCGCGCGAGGACGGTGGCGTCGCCGTCGACGAGCGGCCCCGAAAGCTCGATCTTGCGGGCCAGGTCTCCCGTCGACGTGATCTCGCTCATCGTCTCGGCGATTGCGGCGAGGGGACGGGTCACCGTCCGCGCGACGGCGTAGCTCAGAACGATGGCGAGGAGCACGCCGAAGAGCGCCGATAACAGAAGCCCTTCCTGAAAGGTGCGAAGAAAGGAGAGCCGTTCGCTCAACGGCCGCAGGAGCACTGCCTGAAACCCCTCTCTCGAGTCGGGCGGCGAGAGCGTTCTCACGAGAACCGCGTAGTCCTCGCCTCCAATCGTAGCGCCTCTCCCCGCGGTCGATAGAAGCGCCGTCACGTCGTCGCTAGTCACCGGAATCGTGGAGCCGACCGCGCGGCCCCGAGACACCAGCACCACCTCGCTCTGGGTAATCGCTCGAAGCTCGCGCGCCAGCTCGTCATCGAGAAAGAACCCCACGCTCAGAGTCCCCAGCACTTCCGGCGGCTCCGGACCGACGACGACGGGAAGGGTCGCGACCTGGAGGACTCCTTCCTCGGTTTCAGCGACGTAGATGGACGAATCCCCCCTCTTCGCCCGGAAAAGAGCCTCGCCGAGCGCGAAGGGCTCCTTCGAGCCGAGCGAGGTGAGCACTTTTCCTTCGTAGTCGGCGACAACCAGAACGTCCGAGGCGAGCCGCTTCTGGTAGTCGAGCGCGACGGGCTCGACGGTCGGACCATCGCCGGTCGCGACCGCTGCCTTGAGTTTCGGCAGATCGGCGACCAGCCATCCGAGGAGCACGAGAGTTTCATAGCGCTGTCGGTGGTGCTCGTCGAGGAGCCCGGCGGCTTCCTGGAGGTCGCGCCGGAGCTCTGCCTCTGCCTCGTGCGAGACCCGGGCGGTGACGAAGATCGTCCCGACCGCTATCGAGAGGACGGCGACGAAGGCGCACGCGAGGAAAACGCGGCTCTTCAAAGACGACATCGCGGCGATCACAAGGCTCCCCTCATGGCTCCACCACGAAATCGAGCTCGACGGTATCTCCCGCGCGGAACCCGGACTCTTTTCCTGCCTCTCTCCTCGCCGTCGGTCCAGACCACGACGTCGTACTCACCCGGCGGAACACCCGGGATGCGGTATCGGCCTCCCGGCGCCGTTGCGGCGAAGTACCGGTGCGAGAGCACCACCACGAATGCGCTCATGTGCGAGTGAATCTCGCAAAAGACTCGCACGATGCCCGGCCGATCGAAGCGCACCGTCTTCGAGCGCCCCATAGGATAGCGCCCGAGGTCGAATCGCGCCGCCTTCGAGAGCGAAAAAACGTTGTGGTAGAACGGATCGTTGTTGGGAAACGAGACCGTCGTTCCCGCGAGGACCGGAAGCACGTAAGGGACGAACGTCTCCTGCCGCTGGTCGAGAACGGCCTCTACGCGCGCGCGATCCTCGAACGCGCTCTGAGGCGCCGTCGCCAGATAGACCACGCTCTGCCTTCGATCCGGAACGCCGCGGCGGAGCGGCCCTTCCATCTCGCGCACCGAAGGCCGCGGCCGGGGAGGTCCGGCCGGAAGCTGGACGTCGACGCGGCCCGCGATCGCGCCGGGCGCCTCGCCGCCCTGGAAAAGGCCGAGGAGCGGAAGGCACAGCGCCAGCGTGAGGGGCCATCTCATGCTCAGAACCAGAAGAGGAGCTGGGCCGCTGGAATCCACTGGGTCGGGACACTCGTCGCATCCCGCGTGTTGTACTGGATGGCGACTTTGGCGAGGAAGTTTCTGTGGAAGCTGTATCCGACCCCTCCTTCGAAGCGGGTTACCGGAGAATCCCAGGTCACCGTGGCTAGCTTTTCGAACCTCAACCCGGAGACCCGCCCCGCGAAGTAGAGGCCGGGCCCCAGCTTGTATCGCCCCTCCGCCAGGAATCCGAGAACGCCGAGCGCGCCGGTCTCGAGCGAGGGCGCATCCCACGAGCACCAGATCGCCTCGCCCCGAAGGATCCACTGTCCCCGGGCGAGCTCCGCATCCGCCCCAATCGCCTTCTGGCTCGATTCCGGGTTCCCGGAGAGCAGATCCATCACTTCATCGGAGACGTAGTCACCGGCGGACGCAGAGACACCGAGGTCCCAGCCGAAGGCGGGCTTCCAGCCGAGCCGCGCGGCGATCTGCTTCCCGCCGTTGTCGTCGTCGACCCGCGGGTCCGAGATCGTGCCCTGGGTAAACGCGACGGCGAACGCGAACGGGTCGCTTCCCAGGTTGACGCTGACTCCGGTGTCCCAGCGTATCGGATTCACCTGCGAGAGGCCGGAGGCGACCGACGTGTCCCCGAGCGGATAACTCACGACCGCTCCGTACCCTCGATACGCCAGGAGTTGATCGAGCTCTGCAGGAGCCGAATCGGCGCGGAGCACCGTCGGGTACTGATAGGGAAGCGGATATCCGATGAGCGGATTGTCGATCTCGTATCGCCTCCTGAGAAAAGCGCCGAAGACGGGAGGGACCCGTCCCACCTGGACAGCGAAGGCGCGCTCCCGCCAGGGACGGAACCGCGCGTAGAGCGCGTAGGCTCTCGGGGCGCTGAGATTGTCGCTGCGGATTTCCCCGAGGAGCGAGAACGTCTCGGAAGGCCGCACCTCGAGCGCGAGGTTCAAGCGGAAAAGCCGGAGGCTGTCATCGCCGTAGTCAGTCTGGTTGAAGTAGCCGGGATCGACGGGAGCGATATTCGCGACGATTTCCCCTCCGTAGAGAAATCGCCGCTCTTCGGAATCCGTCTCCTGGGCGAAGCCGTATGCGGGAGCACCGAGAACGCGCGCGAGGAGAATTGCCGAAATGGGAAGTCGCCCCACCACGCGTTGAGTATAGCCCTCGAGCCGCGGGGAAGGGTCGGACGACGCGTTGTCAGGGGCGGCTGTCGATCCTCGCGAGGCGGCGCGGATTTTTTGGGAGCGGTCTCCATCTCCTCTCCCATATTGCTAGGATAGGCTCTCGACGCTCATGAGAGTCCTGCTGTCGCCCGCGTATCAGCTCGAGCTCGACCCGAAGCAGGCCTCGAACCGCGAGCCGTACCCTCCGCTCGGAACTCTGTATGCCGCCTCCCGGCTCCGGGCGGACGGCCACGAGGTCGCGCTCTCCGACTCGATGCTGGCCCGGGGAACGTCGGAATTCCGGCGCGACCTCGAGCGGTTCCGACCGAATCTCGTCGCTTTGTACGAGGACGATTTCAACTACCTCTCGAAGATGTGCCTCACCAATATGCGGGAGGCGGCCTTCGAGAAAGCGCGGCTCGCGAAGGAGGCGGGCGCGTTCGTCGTGGTCCACGGCTCGGATGCCACCGACCGGCTCGAGGACTATCTCCGCGCGCCCATCGACGCCGCGATCGTGGGAGAGGGCGAGGAGACGCTCGCGGAGCTCGCTCGTGGTCTATGCCGGAGATCGGGAGCGAATTCCCGGGCTCGCGTATCTTTCGCGGGGAGAGCTCGTAAGGACCGCCCCTCGAGCCTTCATTCGCGATCTCGATACGCTTCCGTTTCCCGCGTGGGACCTCGTGGACGTCGAGCGCTACCGGAGTGCGTGGCTCGAGAGACACGACTTCTTTTCGGTCAACATGGTGACGACTCGGGGCTGTCCCTACCATTGCAACTGGTGCGCGAAGCCGATTTACGGGCAGCGCTACCAATCGCGCTCACCGGCGAGCGTCGCTTCCGAGCTCGAGCTCGTCCGGCGCATCGTCCGCCCGGACCGGATCTGGTTCGCCGACGACATCTTCGGGCTCAAGCCCGGCTGGGTCGAGGCGTTCGCGTCCGAAGTCGAGAGCCGCGGCGTCCGCACTCCGTTCAAAATCCAGGCGAGGGCGGACCTCATCGACGAGCGGGCGGCGTCCGCCCTGGCGCGGTCGGGATGCGAGAACGTGTGGATGGGCGCGGAGAGCGGCTCGCAAAAAGTTCTCGATGCGATGGAAAAGGGGATCCACGTGGAGCAAATTTTTCGCGCCACGGCCCTCCTGCGCGAGCGCGGAATCCGTGTCTCGTTCTTTCTCCAGTTCGGATATCCCGGCGAGGAGTGGAGCGACATCGAGAAGACCCTCGCGATGGTGCGACGGGCCAGGCCTGACGATATCGGCATCTCGGTGAGCTACCCGCTTCCGGGAACTCCTTTCCATGAAAGGGTCCAGAGCGATCTCCGCGAAAAGACGAACTGGACCGATAGCCACGATCTCGATCTGATGTTCCGGGGCGCCTATCCGCCCGACTTCTACAAGGCGCTCTACAAGCTGGTGCACAGCGACTTCCGGCTTCGACGAGAGCTCGCGCGTCTTCCGCGTCCGGGCGCCGTCGCTCGCTCGATGAAGCACTTCGCGGGCTTCGTCGCAGCACGGATCGAAGTGGAGTCGCGGGGAAGGCGGCGAAATCCGAGCCTTCCTTAATTCGTAAGCTTCCTTACGCTCGATGTAACCTGACCGGACGCGGGGGGTCGAAAAGACGGTGTTCCCGGCAAGCAGTCGGGGCACGTGAATTGCTTTTCCGCAATCCTATGAATGCGGCGGAATTCGACGACGGGAGAGGAACCGGGCAAGGCGTCCTCGGACGGGCGTTCGCCGCGGGAACGGCGAAGCTCTCGTGGGACCTCGGCTCGCGGGTTCTGAGCTTCGCGCTCTCCATCCTGGTCGCGCGAAGGCTCGGCGCCGAGGCCTTCGGCTCGTACGCGGTGTATTGGTACTCCGCGTGGATGGCCTCGCAGCTGACGGACCTCGGGGTTCACCTCGTGAGCCTCCGCTCGCTCTCACGCGCGTTCGAAGCCCGCGTCTTCTGGAGCGCGGTCGCGGCGAAAGGCGCTCTCACCGCGGTCGTGCTCGCGGCGACTCTCGCCGCACTCGGCGCCGGAGCGGTCCCCGATCGGGTCTTGCTTTGGCTCCTCGCCGCCCACCTGGTCGGCACGTGGGCCGAGTTCGTCGGAGTCACTCTCAGAAGCCGAGGACTTTTTCGCGCGGGAAGGCCTCGTGCTCACCCTCCTTCGATTCGGCTGGCTCGCCGCCGCCGCCTTCGCCCTCTCGAGAGGCGCGAGCCTCGAGAGTCTCGCGATCGCTCTCGCTCTTTCGTCGCTTCCCGCGCTCGCCCTCGCTCTCATGTTCGTCGGGGGGGTCGATTCCCCGCCGCGGGAGGGATTCGAACCGAAGCGCCTCTTGAAAGAGGCCCTTCCTCTCGGGCTCGTGAGCGCGATGACGATCCTCTACTTGAGAGCGGATCTCTTCCTCGTCGCCGCGCTCGCGGGCGCCATGGAAGCCGGTTTCTTTCAGAGCGCCTTTCGTCTCTTCGAAGCGACGTTCGTCGTTTCCGGCGGGATCGCGGCGGGGACCTTTCCGCTCATCGCTTCCCGGTTCGGAGAGAGAGGATTCGAGACACTCGCGCGATTCGTACTCGGCCTTCTGGTGCTGCTCTCCGCTCCCATCGCCCTCGCTTTCTCCCTGGCACCGGGTCCGATCCTCTCGCTCGTCTATGGCCCCGGCTTCGAGGGGGGAGCGCGGCCGCTTTCGCTTCTAGGAGTGGCGCTCGTCGCGGTCTTCGCGAACGCCCTCACCACCCATCTGCTGGTGGCTTCGGGCCGGAGCCGCCGTCTGGTCGTGTCGATCGCGGTCCGCCTGGTCGTCGGGGTCGCTCTGGATCTGTATCTGATCCCTCGATGGGGCGCCTCCGGCGCGGCGTTCGCCGTGGTCGCCGCCGAATCGAGCCTCCTGGCGGTCAGCCTGTGGTCCACCATCGATCTTCTGTTCCCGTTTTTCTCGCGGCGCGCCCTTCCCCGTGAGGAAGTGTCTCCATGCTCCTAGCCTTCGATGCGACTACCATCCGCGGCAACAAAACCGGCGTCGGCTACTACAGCGCCCGGCTTCTCGAGCGGCTCACCGCCGTCGGCGGCGACGAGAACCCCATCGACGAGGTGCTCGTCCTCTCGAACCGCGGCCTGGACTTTCCGTCCATTCCGCGCTGCCGTCTGATCGACGAGGGCCGCTTCCCGCTACGCGCGGTCTGGATGCAGGCGGTGCTCCCTTTCGTTCTCGACCGCATCCGCCCCGACCTTTGCCATTTCACGAACTTCCTCGGACCCTACTTCACGAACGCGCCCTACGTCGTGACGTTCCACGACATGACGCTCGAGCTTCTTCCCGAATGTCACACGTGGAAGAAACGGCTCCTGACCCGGACGCTCTCCCCCGAGATCGCCCGAAACGCGCGGCTCATCATTACCCCGTCGCATTCCGCGAAACAGGACCTCGCGCGGCTGTTCTCGATTCCGGAGGACAAGATTCGCGCGATCCCCCACGCACCCGACGAGCAGTTCCACCCGCGCGACGATGCGGAATCCATCTCCCGCATCGAGAAACGCTACGGGATCGTACGGCCGTATCTGCTGTACGTCGGAACGCTCGAGCCGCGGAAGAACCTGCTGCGCGCGGTATCCGCCTTCTCCCGGGTCCAGTCCGCTCATCCCGAGCACCGCTTCTATCTCGCCGGCGATCTGGGGTGGCGCTCGAAAGAGCTTCTGGGAATGCTCGAGTCCATCCCCGGCCGCGATCGGGTCTCCCGGCTCGGCTACGTCGCGGAGGAGGATCTCGCCGCGCTCTACTCGAACGCGGAGCTCTTCGTGTATCCGTCCCTCTACGAGGGGTTTGGCTTTCCGGTCGTCGAGGCCATGGCCTGCGGAGCGCCGGTCCTCACCTCGAACACCTCCTCCCTCGCCGAGATTGCGGACGGGGCCGCGCTCCTGGTCGACCCCTACGACACCCGAGCGCTCGCGGAGGCGATGGATCGGGCGATGGGGGACGAGACCGAGCGCGAGCGGCTGAGGATCGCGGGACTCGCGAGGGCCCGCTCGTTCTCCTGGGAGCGCAGCACGCGCGAGACGCTTCTGGTCTACGAGGAGGCGCTGGAGCGAAGCACGGTTCGTCCGAGGCGGCGTCACTCCGGAATCGAATCCGAGCTCCGTGAAGCGCAGGCGGTCGTCGACACCGTCGCCTACGGGGCGATGTTCGATTGCCCCATGACGCTTGCGGAGATCCATCGCTCGCTCATGGGAGTTTCCCTCTCGAGGGAAGAGGTCTCGAGGCTTCTCCGCCAGCATCCGCTCGTGCGCGGACGCGTCGAAGCGGAGCCTCCCTACCACTTTCTCAAGGGCCAGCGGCCCACCGTCGAAAGCCGTCGGGAGGCGTCGCTCCGCACCCGCGAGCTTCTCGCGCGCGAGGCGTTCGCCATCGAGCTCGTGCGCCGGACGCCCTTCGTCCGCATGGTCGCTTTCTCCGGAGCCACTGCCCATGAGAACACGCGCGACGGCGACGTCGATTTGTTCGTGGTCACGGCGCGCGAACGGACCTGGGCGGTGGCCCTCATGCTGCTCGTCGCGATGAAAGCTCTCGGCCGGCGGCGGACGATCTGCCTCAACTATTTTCTTTCCGAGGACCGCCTCGCTCTCGCGGAGCGCGACCCGTTCACCGCGAGCCAGATCGTCTCGCTGAAGCCCCTTTCCGGCAAAGACGTCTTCTATCGGCTGGTGCGCGCGAACGGCTGGGGCTCCTCGTTCTTTCCGAATTTCTGGGAGCGCTATCGCGCTCTCGTTCCTCCGGACCCGCAGGAGCCGCGGAGCGGCTCGTTCTTCTGGGAGGCCCTTCTCTCGCTCGGCGGCGGATTTCTCCTGGAGAGAATCGGCCGGCGGGTCCTCGGCTCCTACCTGCGGCGGAAGCTCGCCGCGTGCCGCCCGGGCGCATCGGTCAAGCTCGAGCCGGGTGTCATCAAGCTCCACTTCAAGGACCACGGGGCCGATTTGTCGAGGAGAATCGAGGCCCTGCTGCGGCTCCTTCCCGAAGCACCCCCGCCGGATCCGAACGAGCGATCGCAAGAGGAGAGTCATGTCTCTTCAGTTTGAGACCGGAGTCGACGCGCTCGCGACACTTCCCGAGGAGGGATCGGATCGATTCCGGTTCCGCTGTCCAGAATGCTCCTCGAGAGCGTTCTCCGTCGGGAACGACCTGCTCTGCCCGGCGGAAGGAAGGCGCTTCGAGGGAAAGGGCGGCGTCCTACCCCTCATGCGAGCCGAGCGCTTCGAGTCGAAGAGGCCCTTTCTCGACGGCTATCGCCGGATTCGAAGATTCGAGGGCTGGGGCGGCGGGCCCGACTACTACCGCGGACTTCCTTTCGCTTCCGACGGCCGCCACCGGGATGTCTGGAAGCTCCGCGCCCGGAGCTACCGCCGCGCGCTCCGCGCGCTCGACCAACGCTTTCCCGGGATGAAGCGGGCGGACGAGTGGGACAAACTGGCGCTTCGCGTTCTCGAGATCGGCGCGGGCAACGGTTGGTTCTCGTGGCGCATGGCGGAGGCGGGGCACTACGTCCTCGCGACCGATATTTCCATCGACGACGAGGATGGGCTCGGGGCGCTCTCACGCTACGCCAGAAACGGCGAGCGGCTCACCCGCGCCCTCGCGGAGATGGAAGAGCTCCCTCTCGAGGACGCGCAATTCGACGTGGTGGTCGCGAACGGCTCGCTTCACTACGCGGCGCGAATCGAGGACGCCGTCCGGGAAGCGCACCGCGTCCTTCGGCCGGGAGGACTCTTTCTCGTCCTCGACAGCCCTGCGTACGACGAAGCGGAGCCCGGTCGGGAAATGGTCCGGCGGCGAATCGAGCGTCACCGACGCCTCGGCATCGCCGACTCCGCGTCGACCGCGGGGTTTCTGGTGGAGGGAGACTTCCTCGACGTCGCGGCGGCAGCGGGTTTCCGCGCCTCCGTCCAATATCCCTTCGAAGGCATTCCGCGGCGGCTTCGGCGAGTCTACTGCCGGATCCGGCGCGCGGCGCCGCCGGCGCGTTTTCCGCTCTTCGTCCTGGCGAGGCGATAGTTGAATCCCGTGGCGCCGCTCGCGGCGTTGATGCTCCTCCTGCCGTTCGAGCCTCTGGCGCCGCTCGCGAGAGTCTTCGGGCTCCAGGCGAGCCACCTCGAGACGGCCGCCCTTCTCCTTCTCGCTGCGGCAGCGGGGGCGGTCGCGCTTCGCCGACCGAGCCTCCGCATTCCGCTCGCAGGTCCGGTCCTCTTGTTCGTGGTCGTGTTCTTCGCCTCCACCTTCTTCGCTTCGGGATCCACTCTCCTTCCTCTCAAGTTCACCCTCCGGATGACCGCGGCCGCCGCCGCGTTTTTCATCGCCTCCGAGGCTTTCGGGCTCGCGCCACGCTTCTCGCTCCTGTTCTCGTGTCTCTCCATCGCCGGCGCGATCACCGCCGCCATCGCGCTCCTCGAAGCGGGTCCGTGGCCCTTCGACGACACGCTCCTCGCAGCCGTTTCGCGAGCACGCGTTCGAGGTCGGGGGCCGCGCCCGCGCCGCGGCGACGTTCGCTTATCCCAATACCGCTGGAGGATTCCTCACGCTCGCGCTCGCGCCGACGCTCTACTTCGTCGTGCGCGAGCGGACCCGGGCGATCGCGTCGATCGCCGCCTGCGCCATCGTCGCGGCGATTCTCCTCACCTACTCCCGAGGGGCCCTTCTGGGGGCTGCCGCTTCGTGCTTCGCGCTCTGGTGGCTGGTTCGCTCGAGGCCGCTCCTCCGGGTCGAGGGCGGAATTTTCCTCATCGTCCTCGCGTTCTTCGCCATCGAGCCGAGCTTCCGATGGCGGGCTTCGAGCGAGGGCGATCGGAGCTGGTACGAGGCGCGCATCGAGCCTCGCCGAACGTCGCTCGAGCTCGAGCCCTCCGAGCTCTCGAAGACCGTCGTGCGCGTCGCGAACGTCGGGAAGCTCACGTGGGGATCGAGCGGCAAGAGACCGTTTCATCTCTCCTATCGATGGTTCCGGATTTCATCGAAGGCGTGGACGTCCGTCCGCTCCCAATCGAAGGCGAGCGCACGCGGCTCGACACTTCCTTGAAGCCGGGCGAAGCGCTCGACGTCGACGCCACCGTGCGGGCTCCCAGGGAGCCGGGGTTCTACGTCCTCATCTGGGACATGGTCCAGGAGCACACCACCTGGTTCTCCGACAAGGTCGGCCTCGGCTCTCCGGTGAACGTCCTGGTGGGTGATGCCGTCGCGACGAAGGCCGCCCCCCAAGAGATCCGCCGCGCCATCGCCGAGAAGTCATGGCGGCCGGGAAGAATGGAGCTGTGGTCGATCGCGATCCAGCTTTTCGCCTCGCATCCGCTGCTCGGAGTGGGGCCCGACAATTTTCGCTGGCTGTACGGTCCTGCGTCGGGCCATGCCCTCTGGGACACGCGCGTCTTTTCGAACAGCCTCTATCTCGAGCTTCTTTCGACCGTCGGAGCGGCGGGCTTCGTCGCCTTCGTCTATCTCATGGGGAAAGCACTCGCCGGGCTCGCGCGGCGGACTCGCTCGGATGTCTACTCGCTCGAGGCCGCGGCGCTCGCCGCGAGCCTCACGGGCTTCCTGGTCCACGGCCTCTTCGACTACCTCCTTGGGTTCACCGCGATTTACCTCGCGGTCTTCGTCCTCCTCGGCGCGTCGTCCGCCCTGATCCGCGGGGAGGCCTCGGCGTGAAGATCCTCGCGATACGGCTCCATGCGCTGGGAGACGTCGTCATCACCCTCCCCTACCTGAACTCATTGAAGCGCTCCTCTCCGGAGTCGGAGCTCGACTTCTTGACCGGCGGCGAGGCCGCCCCGATTCCACGAAGCCTCACTCTCTTCAGCCGTGTCTTCGTGATCGATGGAGGCAGGAGCTTCAAGCGTCAGTGCCTCTCGACCGCGTTCCTGTTGCCGCGGCTTCTCTTGCAGCGCTATGACGTGGTGCTCGATCTCCAAAACAACGAGCTGAGCCGCTTCGTGACGTCCGCTCTCCGCCCCGAGAAGCGATGCCGCTTCGACAGGACCGGTCCGCTTCCCGCCGGCGAGCGCACGAGGCTCGCGATCGAGTCGTCTGGCCTCGGCTCCGTCGGAATCGACACCGATCTGCCCACGCGCGACGAGGCTGCGGCACTGGCGCTCCTCCGGAGGAACGGATACGAGCCGGAAGACCGCCTGGTGATTCTGAATCCCGCGGGCGCGTTTCCTTCGCGCAACTGGCCGCTTCCAAGCTATGTGCGGTTCGCGCGGGCGTTTCAGGAGCTCGACTCCCGGCCCGTGAAATTCCTCCTCCTCGGACTTCCCAGCCTGGCGGCCAAGGCGAGCTCGCTGCGCTCGGAGCTCGACGGCCAGGTGATCGATCTCGTGGGGCGCACCACCGCGGAGGAGGTCTTCAGTCTCGTTCGAAAGGCCGACCTCGTGCTGTCCGAGGATTCGGGGCTCATGCACATGGGCTGGGTCTCGGGCGTTCCGACGCTCGCGCTCTTCGGCTCGAGCCGCGGGCGACTGGTCTCGCCCGCTCGGCCCGCGATCGCTCTGTCTGGATTCCTCCGATCTCGAATGCCGATTCTGCATGGAGGCGGAATGCCGCTTCGGCGACGTCCGCTGTCTCACCCGGCGCGATCCGCGCGAAGTCGCGGAGCTCGCCTTCCGGCTTCTTTCGTCATGATGGCCAGGATGGATCGCCCGACTCTCTACGCCGCGGCGAACCGCCTCTGGGGGAGCGCCGGCGGACTACTCACCGCGGCCCTGGTCGCGTCGTTCTTCACACCGGAGCTTCAGGGCTACTACTTCACGTTCGCGAGCCTCCTCACCCTCCAGACTTTCGTCGAGCTCGGATTCGGAGAGCTCCTGCAGCAGTTCGTGAGCCACGAATGGGCGAAGACCTCCTCGGGGCAGCCGGAGGAACGCGAGCGCGCTCTCTCCCGTCTCGCCGGTCTGCTTCGCTTCTCTCTGCGCTGGTATGGAGGATGCGCTCTCGTTCTCGGCGCCGTTCTCGGCGTCGCCGGCAGCCTCTACTTCCGGATTTTCTCTCACGACGAGGCGATTGCCTGGGAGCTTCCGTGGTGGACGGCGGTCGCGGTCACTGCGCTTTCGATTCTGCTCGCGCCGTGGTTCTCGCTCCTCGAGGGAGCGAACCGCGTCGAGCGGGTCCACGGAGTGCGCCTCGCGCAGGGAATCGCGAGCCGCGTCGCCGGGTTTCTGGCGATCGTGTTCGGTTGGGGGCTATTCACCGTCGCTCTCACGCGGATCGTTTCCTTCGTCCTCGGCGTTTTCGGGCTCGGGCGCGAGTCGCTCGCCATGGTTCGCCGGTTGCGGCGCCATCGCGGCGAGGGTGAAACGGTTTCCTACCGTCGAGAGCTCTGGCCGCTTCAATGGCGGTACGCTTTGAGCTGGCTCTCCGGCTATCTCCTCTACTCGCTCTTCACCCCCCTGCTCTTCGCGTTCCACGGTCCCGAGGTCGCGGGGAGAATGGGAATGACCGTCGCGGCGGCGACCGCGATCACGTCTGCCGCCTTCGCGTTCATGGCCACCAAGGTTCCGAGGCTCGCCATCCTCGCCGCGGAGAGGGACTACCCCGCGATGGACGCGCTCTTCCGCCGCGCGACCGCCTCGTCGGTCCTGGTTTCTGGCGCGGGTGCCGCCATCTTTCTCGCGTCTCTCGCACTTGCGCGAGCGCTCGACCTCTCGATCGCGTCCCGCTTTCTTCCGATGCTCGACGCGTCCCTTTTTCTATGCGCGCTCGTGCTCCAGCAGGTTCGTTTCGCGATGGGAAGCTACCTCCGGGCCCACAAGTCGGAGCCCTTCGCACCTCTCGCCGTCGCCGAAGCTCTCGCGGCGGTCCCGCTCTTGACGCTCGCCGCTCGGGCGTTCGGGGCCAGGGGGATGATCCTGGCATTCTTCGGTCTCACCCTGCTGACTCTCGTGCCTGCCGTTCAGATCTTCCGGCGATGCCGCAGAAACTGGCACTCTTTCCAGATCGCCGAGCGAGAAGCGAGGCGAGCCGTATGAACGTCGGGATCGTCGTTCCCGGGTTCAGCGCCAGCGAGAGCGATTGGTGCATCCCCGCCCTCCTGAGCCTGGTGCGCGACCTTGGAAAAACTCACCGGGTCCGCGTCTTCGCGCTTCGCTACCCTCATAAGCGCGGCACCTATTCCGTCTTCTCCTCACAGGTCGAGGCGTTCGGCGGGGCCCAGGTTCGAGGGCTCGCGCGGCTCCCGCTCCTCCATCGAGCCATCGCGTCGATTCGCCGCGAGCACCGGGCCGAGCCGTTCGACGCGCTCCATGCGTTCTGGGGCGACGAGCCGGGCTTCGTGGCGGTTCGCGCCGGCCGCTCTCTCGGGATCCCGTCCTTCGTCACCCTCCTCGGAGGCGAGCTCTCATCCCTTCCCGAGATCGGATACGGCGGCCTTCGAAGCCGCTTGAATCGCTTCCTCGCGGGGAGGGCCCTCGCGGGTGCGAGCCGCGTGACGGCCGGCTCGACCCACATGGCGGCGCTCGCGACGGCCGCGCGTCGAGCCCGAGTTTCTGCCCATCGGGGTCGATCTCGACCGGTTTTGTCCGGGGGAGGACTCACCGTCTCTGCTCGCCGGAGGAACGCGCCTTCTTCACGTCGCGTCTCTCGTTCCCGTGAAGGATCAGAAGACGCTCCTCCAGGCGTTCGCCCGGGTTCGCCGCGACGTTCCCGACGCCGCGTTGAACGTCGTGGGAAGCGGGCCGCTCGAAGACGACCTCAGAAATCTTTCGAGAGCGCTCGGCGTCGAGGGCAAGGTGGTGTTCCACGGCGCCGTGGCCCACGACCGCCTACCTTATTACTACCGGTCCGCGGACCTCGCGGTCATGAGCTCGCTCCATGAAGGCCTTCATTGGGTGACCCTGGAGGCGGCGGCTTGCGGGCTGACCACCGTCGGAACGAAGGTGGGGGTGGTGGAAGACCTCGTTCCGGCGACCACTGCCGTTCCCTGCCGGGATCCGGACGCACTCGCCGCCGGGATTCTCGACGCGCTTTCCGACCGGCCGCGGCTTCGAGAGCGCGGGCTTCTCGCGCGGTCGGAGGTGGTTCGGCGATATTCTCTTTCGGGAACGCTTAACGGCGCTCACGTCACTCTATGGCCTTGCTCAAAAGGGAGGTTTTTCATGACTCCTGACGAACCGGGACAAAGGGCACTCGAGATCGCGATCTCCGAGAAAGTGTTCTCCCGGATGAAGACGCAGATGCTCGTCATTTACATCGTCTCGTTCCTTCTGGCAACGGCCATCGCCTGGTCTCTCACCTGGCAGTACCGCGCGCTCTCGGAGCTCGCGTCGTCCCGAGTCTCGGAGTACCAGCTCTACGTCGCGCAAGGGCTCGAGGAGCTGCACCGTCTCGACCTCGAGGAAGTGGCGATTCGCACGCGGCGCGTTCGCGCATGCGAAACGGCCGCTTCCCGCGGACGACGCCGAAGCGCTTCTCACCCGGGAGCTCGAACGACCGGCCGAGCCCGGAGAAGTGCGATTGCTCCTGGAGCAGGCCGCGAACTTCGGAGTCTGCGACATCGGAGAAGTCGATCACCTTCTTTCGGACGCGGTGAACATGGCCAAAGTGGACACGGTCTATCGCCTTCTCCTCGGGCGGCCCGCGGATCCCGTGGGCCGATTCATCTACGGTTACTGGCTCTCGAGCGGACTCACCGTCGAATCGGTGGGTCGCGACATCATGACCTCTCCCGAGTTCTCGAGCCTGAAGAAACTGACGACGCCCCCCCCGTAAAAGCCGTGAAGCCAGCGAAAGTCGTCCTCTACAACCCGAGAGCGGATTTCTACACGCTCCCGCTCGCGCTCCTTTCGCTGGCCTCGTACTTGAAGGCGCTCGATAAAAAGCGGTACCAGGTCGTCCTGGTCGACGGCCGCCTGGAGGAACGGCCCTGGGAGACGGTGGTCCGTGAGACGGAAGACGCGCTCTGTCTCGGAGTCACCGTCCTCACGGGGAAACCTCTGTCCGACGCCCTTCGCGTGACTCGGGCGGCGAAAAGCGCGCGCCCGGATCTCCCCGTCGTCTGGGGAGGATGGCACCCTTCGCTCTTTCCGATCGAGACGCTCCTCGAAGCCGGTGTCGAAGCTACGGTGCAGGGACAAGGCGAGCGGACCTTCAGCGAGATCCTCGATCGTTTCGAAGAAGGCTCTTCGCTCGAGGGTGTGCCCGGCTGCACGGCGCGTCGAGGCGAAGACGCGATCTCGAACCCGGCCCGCGCTACTGTGGATATCAATGAGTTTCCGGCGCTGGACTACGACCTCGTGGACGTCGAGAGGTATTTCGAGCGCAAGGGCCAGAGGCAGCTCGACTACATCTCGTCGCAGGGCTGCCGCTTCCGGTGCACCTTCTGCTCCGACCCGACCGTCTATCGGCGCGCCTGGTTCGGACTCGCGCCCGAACGAGTGGGCGAGGAGCTCGAACGGGCCCACCGGCGCCACCGGTTCGACGACGTCGCTTTTCAGGACGAGACGTTCTTCACGCAGGAGCGCCGCGTCGCGGCCATCGCATCCCAGATTCGAGACCGGGGGCTCGCCTTCCGCTGGATGGCGACGATGCGCGCCGACCAGGGAGCGCGGCTCGACGAGAAGGTCCTCGCGGAATGCCGCGCGTCGGGCTTGCGGCGGGTCATGATCGGTCTCGAGTCCGGCTCGCAGTCCATGCTCGACTGGATGAAGAAGGACGTAAAGCTCGACCAGGTCTTCACCACGGCGGAGAAATGCCGGAAGGTCGGAATCGGAGTCCTCTTCAACCTCATCGTCGGCTTCCCCAACGAAACGGAGGAAAGCGTCGACGAAACCATCCGCGTTGCCAAGCGGCTGCGCGCGATGGGGCCGGATTTCCAGGTGGCGTTCTTCTATTACAAACCTTATCCGGGGACCGAGATCGTGGACGCGCTCGCAAGAGAAGGCCATCCCCTGCCCAAGCGGCTCGACGAGTGGGCCGGAATCGAGGACGCAGTGAGCCCCTGGGTCGATTCGTCGAAACGCGCTCTCGTCGAACGATTCAAGTTCTACCAGCAGGTGGCCTTCTCGCGGCCGACTCCTCTCCGGGTCCCGTTCCAGGCACTCGCGCGGTGGCGCTGCAGCCGCGACTTCTACGGGCTTCCCCTCGAAAAAAAGATGGTCGAGTGGCTCCGCCCGCTCGCGCCCCAGGGGTAAGGCATGGTGTCCCTTGCCACGACTCTGCGCGTGCGGGCGACGGAGCTCACCCATCGGACGTTCGTCGTTCCTCTCCTCATCTTCTACCCCACGAGCCGGTGCAACAGCCGCTGCGTTTCCTGTGACTGGTGGCGGAGCTCGGGAGAGGACGATCTCACGCTCGACGAAATCGCGGTCTTCGCGCGGTCGCTCCCCGGCCTCGGCACGGGCACCGTTGCGTTCTCCGGCGGCGAGCCGCTTCTTCGGGCCGACGTTTTCGACGTCGCGGACCTCTTCGACCCCGCGATCCGACTCGAGCTTCTGACCAGCGGAGTCCTTCTGGCGCGGCACGCGCGCGAGGTCGCCTCCCGCTTCGCGCGGGTGACGGTCTCGCTCGATGCGACGAGCGCCGGACTCTACAAGAAGGTACGCGGCATCGACGCGCTCTCCGTCGTCGAGGAGGGCATAGCCCGTCTCCGCAAGGCGGCGCCTTCCATTCCGATCACCGCGCGCGCGACCCTGCACAAATCGAACTTTCGCGAGCTGCCGGGGCTCGTGCGGAAGGCCCGCGAGCTCGCGCTCGACGGGATCTCTTTTCTCGCGGCGGATGTCTCCTCGACCGCGTTCGGGCGGGAGGCTCCCCCCGAAAGCCAAGCGCTCCTCCTCGATCGAGACGAGATCGCCGAGTTTCGAACCATCGTGGATGATTTAATCGCGCAGGAGATCGATCTCTTTCGATCCGGCTTCATCGCCGAAAGTCCGGAGAAGCTCCAGCGGCTGCCGTCGTACTACCAGGCTCTCCGGGGAGAGGGTCCGTTCCCGAAAGTCTCGTGTAACGCGCCCTGGGTGTCGGCGGTGGTCGAGGCGAACGGCGCGGTTCGACCCTGCTTCTTTCACCCTCCGGTGGGGAACGTGAGGGAGGCCTCGCTCGAGCGAATCTTGAGAGAGGACCTGCCAAGCTTTCGCCGCAACCTGAAAGTCGCGAGCGATCCTCTCTGCCAGCGGTGTGTCTGCTCGATTCGTTTCCGCGCGGGAGGCGCCTCGTGAGCCTCGGGGTCGAAGCGCTCGTCGAAACCCGCCGCGCTTTCGATCGAGTCGCCGGGACCTACCGCGACGAGAACGACGGCAACCCCTTGATCCGTGAAATGCGGCAGCGCACCATCGAAGCCGTCACCTCGAGACTCTCGCCGGGCTCTCGCCTCCTCGACCTCGGCTGCGGCCCGGGCCCGGATGCGGAGCATCTCGGCCGGTTGGGCTACGAGATCGTGGCCATCGACTGGTCGCCCGAGATGTCGGAAGAAGCGTCGCGCCGAATCGAGATGGCCGGACTCGAGCACCGGGTTGTCGTGCGGAACCTCGGAATCCACGAGCTCGACCGGCTCGAAGCGGGCGCTTTCGACGGCGCGTACTCCGACCTCGGGCCCCTCAACTGCGTCCCCGACTTGAGCGCAGCCGCGCGATCCATCGCGGAGAGACTGAAGCCGAAAGGCGTCTTCGTCGCCTCGATCATCGGACGGATCTGCCCGTGGGAGATCGCGCTCTACACGGCGAGGTGGAACTGGAAGAGACTCTCGGTCCGTTTCTCGCGCGAGTTCGTTCCAGTGCCGTTCTACGGGCGTACGGTCTGGACCCGTTACTACTCTCCGGGGGAAGTGGAAAGAACCTTCCGCGCCGCGGGCTTCGAGCGCGTCGCGCTTCGCGCTCTGGGACTCTTCGCTCCTCCGCCGTACCTCGAAGGCTTCGCGGCCCGCCATCCGGGAATCCTGCGCGTTCTCGAGCATCTCGAGGACCGCGCCGCCGCCTGGCCGGGTCTCCGCCAGATGGGCGATCACTTTCTCATCGTGATGAGGAAACGATGATCGTTCTCTACAATCCGACCTCGACCTCCCGCGGCAAGGAAGGGCTTCCTATCTCTCTGATGTCTCTCGCCGCGGTCCTCGAGGGACGGGAGCGATTCCAGCTCGTCGACGGGAACCTCGAGCAGGACCCGGCCGCGGCGATCCTCGAGATCCTGAAGACAGCGCCGCGAGGTGAGCTGACTCTTCTCGCCGTGACGGTGATGCCGGGGCCTCAGCTCACCGAAGCCGTCCCTCTCTCGAAGCGGATTCGTGAAGCGCTTCCCGCGGTGCCGATCGTGTGGGGCGGCTACTTCCCGACCCAGCACGCCGAGACGGTGCTCCGGTCCGGCTTCGTCGATTTCGTGGTCCGCTCGCAGGGGGAGAGGGCGCTTCTCGCGCTCGTCGACGTCCTCCGCTCGGGCGGGTCGTTCGAGAGCGTCCCGAATCTCTCCTGGAAGGACGAGCGCGGCATCCACCAGAACGCCCTGGGACCGCCGACTCTGCCCGACGAGCTCCCCGACTTGCCCTATCACCTCGTCGACATGGCCAACTACATCCACACCGACTACCTGGGCTCCCGAACCGCGGTCCATCATTCCTCTTTCGGGTGTCCCTTCGCGTGCAACTTCTGCGCGGTCGTAGCGATGTCCAATCGGAAGTGGCTCGCGCAGTCCCCCGAGCGGGTGGAACGGACGGCGAGGCATCTCGCGGGCACGTACGGGGTCGACGCCCTGCAGATGACGGACATGGACTTCTTCGTCTCCGAGGCCCGTACGGCGGAGATCGCGGACCGCATCGCGGACCTGGGCATTCACTGGTGGGGACTCGGTCGCGTCGACACGCTCATGCGGTACTCGGAGGAGACGTTTCGGAAGATGGCGCGCTCGGGATTGAAAATGGTGTTCTCGGGCGCCGAGTCCGGCTCCGACGAGACCCTCGAGCGGATGAACAAAGGCGGGACCGCCTCCACCGAGCTCGCGCTCGAGCTCGCGCGACGGATGCGCCGGCACGGGATCGTCCCCGAGTACTCCTTCGTCCTCGGCTCTCCCCCGATCCCGAGGAGGACACCCGCCGCACGTTCGAGTTCATCCGCAAGATCAAGCGAGTCAACCCGGAGACGGAGGTCATCCTCTACGTCTACACCCCGGTCGCGCTCGACGGAACGCTGTACGAGGAAGCGCGAAGCCAGGGGTTCGCGTTTCCCGAGACGCTCGAGGAATGGGCGACGGGAGAGTGGGGACTGCTATCGCTGCGACGCGGAGACCGGCTCCCGTGGATTGCGCCGAAAGTACGACGCCGCGTGCGGGATTTCGAGCGTGTCCTGAACGCCTACTATCCCACGACGACAGACCGAAAGTTGACTCCCATGCGGAGGACGCTCCTCAAGACGATCAGCTCATGGCGCTATCGCCTTTCGGTCTACGGAGGCTCGTACGAGCTCCGCGCTCTCCATCGACTCATGAAGTACCAGCGGCCCGAGACCACGGGGTTCTGATGGTTCCACTCCTCGAGCCGGACCGGGGTTACGCGCTCTGGGCCGAGAGCTACCCTCCCCGCGCTCACAACGAGCTCATGCGGGCAGAGGAGTCGGCGATGGTGGCCCTTTGGAAGGAGCTTCCAGTAGCTCGCGCCCTCGACGTCGGAACGGGGACCGGGAGGAACCTCGGGCTCCTCGGTGCGGCGGAGTGCGTGGGGGTCGATCGATCCATCGGGATGTTGAAGCGCGCCGACAGGGCGGCCCGCGTCGTCGCCGGAGACGCGCAAGCCCTCCCCTTCGCCGCGGAGACCTTCGATCTCGTGATCGCTTCGCTGATGGCGGGGGACCTCGAGGACCTTTCCCGTTTCACGCGCGAGGCCGCGCGCGTTCTGAGACGCGGAGGGTCTCTCGTCTACTCCGATTTCCATCCCTCGTGGGCGGAGCGGAGCTGGGAGCGGACTTTCGAATCCGCGGACGGCAGGAAGTGGCGAATTCCCTATCATCCCCACGCACTCGCCGATCACCGATCCGCTCTTCGCGCGGCGGCGTTCGAACTGGTCGCCCTCGAAGAGCCCGTCCTTCGCGGCGCTCCGGTGCTGGTCGCGCTCCGGGCCGTAAAGGCCGTCAAAGGCTGAAGCGCTCGTGTGGCGCCGAGCGGTAGCCTTCGTCAACGCCCGCGTCGTCGTCGACGGGAGCAGCTCCGACTCGATTCGCTTCTCGAGTCGCATTCTCGGGATCGGCGTTCCTCCCGAGCGCTCGGACGTCGTGGTCGACCTCGAGGGCGCTTTCGTCCTTCCCGGACTCGTGAACGCCCACGATCACCTCGAGCTCAATCACTTCGGCCGTTTGAGGTTCCGCGAGTCGTACGAGAACGCGTCCCAATGGATCGACGACATGCGGCCGAAGTTGAGAACCGATCCGGCCATCCTGGATGGTCTTTCCAGAAAACTCGGGGATCGGCTGCTCGCGGGCGCGCTCAAGAACCTCTTCTCGGGCGTCACGACGGTCTCTCACCACAATCCCTTCTACCGTGAGCTCGGCCGAGGGTTCCCCGTGCGCGTGGTGCGCCGTTATGGCTGGGCGCACTCGTTCACTCTCGAAGGAGCTCCGGTGGGAGCCGCGGGCGAGCGCGGTCCGGACGTCGCGAAGGCATGCGCGAGGACGCCGCCCGACGCGCCGTTTCTGATCCATCTCGGCGAGGGCTACGACCCGAGCGCGAGGAGCGAGCTTGCTCGTCTCGCCGATCTCGCCTGCCTTCGTAAGAACACCGTCCTGGTGCACGGAGTAGGACTCTCTCCCGAAGACTGGTCCAGGGCGCGCCGCGCGGGGGCGGGCCTCGTGTGGTGCCCGGCCTCGAACCAGTTCCTTCTCGGTAGGACCGCTCCCATCGATGCCTTTCTGCGACGCGAACCGGAGTCGCTCTCCTCGATCGCCCTCGGAACCGACTCCCGCCTGAGCGGCGCGCGGGATCTCCTCGACGAGCTGCGGGTGGCGCGCGCTTCCGCCAGCGTCGCGCCCGCGGACGTGCTCCGCATGGTGACGACCAACGCGGCCGGCCTGCTGCGGGTTCCGCAGGCGGGAAATTTGTCGCCGGGTTTTCCCGCGGACCTCATCGTCATTCCGCCGCTCGGCCGCGGTCCCGCCGAATCTCTCCTGGAGCTCGAACGGAGCCGGATTCGACTGGTCGCGGTAGGAGGCCGTCCCCTGGTCGGAGCTCCGGAGCTCAGCGCGGTTTTCGGGGCAAGACGGGTGGCGACGGTGGATGCGGAGATCGACGGGAACCCGCGCCTCCTCGATTCCGCGCTGGCCCGCCGCATTCAGATGTCGAGAGTGGCTGAGCCTGGCCTGAAGCTGTAGTTGGGGATCGAATCTCGAGTGGCTGGCGCATAGAATCGGTCTCTCCAAGGAGGAGAACGTGTCGAACACCACTCTTGTCGTTTGGGTTGCGATCCTCGCTCTCACCAGCACCGCCCTCGCTCAGATCCGCCAGGGAAGTTGGACCCCGGCGGTGGAGTCCCTCGACCGCGGCTACAGCTCCATCAGTTATTGGACTTTACGGGACGACGGGGTCGAGATTGGAGGAGGACGCATTTCCGTCGAGCACGGAAAGCCTTCCTGGCCGCCCGGGCTCGATCAGAAGGAAGCGTTCGACGGGGCGACGGTGGGCAAGCTGTGGCGCCTCGGTAACAACAAATGGACCACGCTCGACACGAACCTGGCCCTGCGATTCGGCGAGCGGCGTGTCGAGCCCGGAATCTACTATCTCGTGCTTCAGCGCCCGGAACCGGGAGAGTGGCGACTCGGATTCGTTTCGCCGGCCGCCATGACGCCGCGGCTCCTCGATGCCTTCGCGACGCAGGCGCAGCCGCAGGACGTACCGGTCCTCTTTTCCGTTCCCCTGCGACACGGCTCGGGGGAGAAAAAAGCGGAGCTCGACATCACGCTCGCTCTCGACACTTCGGACCTCGCGAAGGGGTCCGTCGCGATCGAGTGGGGACCGCACCAGCTATCGAGCGGCTTCACGATAGAGACGGTCTCTCCGACGTTCTACCGCGAGCCGGCCGGAAAAAAATGAGGGTTGCGCGCTAAGCCGTTCGCACCGCCGTTTTGTGACGCTCCGTGACCAGCAGGGCCAGGCCACCGAAGAGGGCTCCGACCGCAACGGTGAAAGCGACCCAGAGCGTGAGCTGAGGCACGAGCCCGATCAGGATCCATTTCGTCCAGACGCCCATCTCGGGCGCGCCGGGCGGAAGCACGTCGTAGTGAGTGCCCCAGTTCCCGAGAATCGCGACCAGCATGACGAGCGCCACCGGGATTCGGGCGGCGAGGCCGTACGCCACCAGCACGCGGCCGAGAGCGCCCGTGCCGTAATAGGCCACCGCCAGGGAGACCAGGGAGGCTATGATCATCACGACTAACGCCGCGAGGCTCGGCGCGTTCGGATCGAGCCCCAGGATCGCGGGGACGGTGAACATGATGGCGATGAAGACCCCGATGGCGAGCGCGCCGAACCCGAGAATGCGCCCGCCCCCGGCCGTCAGCCCCGCAGCCGCGAGCTTCTTCGCGAAATAGATTCCGAAGATCGGCGCGAGCAGCCAGATTCCAACGATGGCCATTCCCCCGCCGGCCTCGGGGCTGAAGAACGCTTCCGACCAGTGGTTCAGCTCGCCGGTGAGACGCAGGAGCGTCACCGCGAGAGTGATGATTCCCGGCACGAGGACAAGACGGAATGTGGACATGTTTCCCCCTCGAAAGGGGGTCATTCTACGACGATTCGGCGTCCTTGGGTACAATGCGCGGCCATGCGGGAAAACGTTCCAGCACCGGGCTTGTTCTCGGATCAAGAGCTATCGAAACGCCTCGAGCGCGCCGAGGCGCACGCGAACGCGATGTTCGTCGACGCCCGTGCCAGGACCTCGCCCTCGAGCGGCGCTTGCTGGATCGATGTGGGAGGGGCCTACGCGATGTACGACGGCCCCACTTCCCCGGTGACACAGACCTTCGCTCTAGGCCTCTTCGAGACGGCGACGCCTCGAGTGTTCGAAGAGATCGAGCGATTCTTTCTGCTCCGCGAGGCTCCCGTCTTTCACGAAGTGAGCCCCCTCGCAGGTCTCTCGCTAGTGGCCGCGCTGAACGAGCGCGGATACCGTCCGGTCGAGCTCACGAACGTGATGTATCGGCCGCTCGACCCGCGCGAGGAGCTACGCGGGGATGAGCGGATCCGCGTGCGCGCGATCGGCGAGCACGAGGGAGACGTCTGGGCGCGGACGACGGCTTCGGGATGGAGCGAGTTTCCCGAGCTGAAGGATTTCCTTCTGGAGCTCGGGCCCATCAGCCTGGCGCGGCGGGACTCGGTCTCTTTTCTCGCGGAGCTCGATTCCAAGCCCGTCGCCACCGGCGTCCTCTGTCTCGGCGGCGGAGTCGCTCTCCTCGGCGGAGCCTGCACCGTGCCCGAGGCCCGGAAGCAAGGAGCGCAGAACGCGCTCCTCGCGAGCCGGCTGGAATACGCGATCGACCACGGCTGCGACATTGCCATGGTCTGCACCCAACCGGGGAGCGCGTCCTCGAGAAACGCGGAGCGTAACGGTTTTCGAATCGCCTATACGCGGATCAAGTGGGGGCTCGTTCCGGTGCTTCCGCCGCCGCCGCTATGAAAGGCATCGGAAGCTCATCACCGTCAACTGGAGAGTCCGCTCAGTTCATGCTCCGTCGGAGATCCGATAACACCTGATCGGCGGCATCGACGCGGATGTACCCCAGGCGCGGGTACTCCATGTTGAGGATGACGAAAACGGTGGCGGCGATGACCGCGGCGAACGTGAACATGTAGATCCATCGGCGGCCTCTGGAGGCGGCCATGCCATAGCCCGCGAGAAGCGCGGAAAGTAAAGTCACCGTGCCGAGCATCAGCCACACGGCGTTCGGTGGATGGATCCGAGTCGACATGAGCCGCGTGGTGGAGATATCGATCATCGAGTTGAGCGCGGGCAGCAGAAGCATGAAGGCCTGGGACGAGCCGGACTCACGGCACGCCGTGACGGCGGACGTCCAGATGTTCCCCTGAAGCGCGACGGAGCTCTCCCATTCTTTCATGGCTGCCGCGACGTCCGGCAGCTTGCGATAGGTTTCGAGCCTCGAGTCGAGGTAGCGACGAAAGAGGTCGCGGAGAGGGGGCTGGGCGCTTTCGGGCAGGACGTCCAGACGGAGATACGCGGTACCGATGGCATTCGCTTCCTCCGTGACGAGCTGTCCGGCGATCGTCGAAACGGGCTGCCGCCCCCGAAAAAGTGAAGGCGATCATGAGACCCAGGAGAGCGAATACCGCTCCTTCGACCGCACCGGGAGTCTCGGTTTCCGGGTCGCGTTTCCCTTGGCGACGACCGAGACGGCGGCCGGCCTCGAGAAAAAGCAGCATTCCGATGAAAAGACCGGCGGCAAAGTACGTCGCGTTCTGGGGAAAGATGAGGTCAGCCTCGTTCATTTGGATCGCCTTTCCTGTTGAAATTCATCGTGCATTTTTCTGGATCGCGGGACTCTACCCCGAACCTCCCAGCGTTACACATAAACCAAGGTCGTATTGTCAGCCATCGAAGACTCGCATACCCTGTCCGCCCATACGAGAGAGGAGCCGATGAATCCCGAATTCGTTCGTTCAATCAGCGTGACCGTCGCCAGGAGACAGAAACTCAGGCCTCAAAGGACAGACTATCTCGCGCAGCGAACGTTGAGCTTCGAAAGAGGCGAGTACCTGGCCCCAGCCGGTCTCGTCCACCGACATCCGCCCGCTCTATATGCCCCGGCTTCGAAGAAGCCTCTGGCGCGGCGTCGCAGCAGAAAAGCTCTCGGACGTCCCCGAGCCGGCGCCGCTCGACGATTCGATCCGCGGAATCGACGAAGGCTTCCGACTCGCTGACGCTCACACTGGACTCCGCCTCGCAGCCGATGCAGAAGATTGCCGTCGACACATGGCTCGAGGATCCGGCGAACGAGGTCAGTCTCGAAGTAAACTTCCAATCGTTGCCGGACGGGACCAACTACGCCGCCACCACCTTTCTGAATATTCCGCAAAAAAACATCGAGGTCCGGATCGAGAACAGCAACTACCAGTAGTTAGCTCCGTAAGAAGGAGAGTCTTTCGATGATCGGTCACAAATCTCGTGCGACGCTTCTATCTGCTACGCTTGCGGCGTGCCTGGCGTTGCCGGCGTTCGCGCAGATTCCGGGAACACCCACCGAGAAGGTTTTCCCCAAGCCGCCTTACTCACCGTACGCGGGACGCAACTATCCCACGCGCCCGTATTTCGGA
Organism: uncultured Acidobacteriota bacterium; assembly: GCA_963820855.1. GTDB lineage: Bacteria > Acidobacteriota > Vicinamibacteria > Marinacidobacterales > SMYC01 > DAISKN01. The sequence goes on along the minus strand of CAWGBY010000015.1, from coordinate 809,825 downwards.
GACACGCACCTGCACACCTCGTTCTCGATGGACGCCGGCGCTTTCGGCGCGCGGGTCACGCCGCGCGACGCGTACCGCCTGGCCCGGGGCGAGGAAATCACGGCATCCTCCAACCAGCCCGTGAAGCTCTCTCGCCCGCTCGACTGGCTCGTCGTGGCCGATCACTCGGACAACATGGGCTTTTTTCCCGACCTCTTCGCGGGCAAGCCCGAGATTCTCGCCGACCCGACGGGGAAGAAGTGGTACGACATGGTGCAGTCGGGGAAAGGCGCAGACGCTGCGATCGAAATCATCGTGGCTTTTTCGCACGGGACCTTCCCGAAGGACATCATGTATTTCCCCGGCACTCGCGCGTACAAAGGGGCGTGGCAGGAGACGATTGCGGCCGCGGAGGCGTACAACGAGCCCGGCCGGTTCACCGCGTTCATCGGTTTCGAGTGGACATCGAACACGGACGGAAACAACCTCCATCGCAACGTCATCTTCCGAGACAACGGCGACAAGGCGAGCCAGGTGGAGCCGTTCACCGTATATCCTCCGTTCGGAAGCGACAACCCGGTCGAGCTCTGGAAGTGGATGGCCGCTTACGAAGAGAAGACCGGGGGCAGCGTCCTTGCCATCGCCCACAACGGCAACCTGAGCAACGGGACGATGTTCCCGGTCATCGAGGCGTTCGGGAAGAAAATCGACCGCGAGTACGCCGAGACGCGCGCGAAGTGGGAGAGGCTGTACGAGGCGACGCAGACCAAGGGGGATGGCGAGTCTCACCCCTTCCTCTCGCCGAACGATGAGTTCGCCGACTTCGAGCGCTGGGACAAAGGGAACCTCGACGGGAGCGTCGCGAAGAAGAAGGAGATGCTCGAGTTCGAGTACGCCCGTTCGGGCTTGAAGAATGGTCTGAAGCTCGAACGAGATCTGGGAACGAATCCCTACAAGTTCGGAATGATCGGAAGCAGCGACGCTCACACGGGTCTCTGCCGCGATGGAGGAGGACAACTTCTTCGGCAAAACCACGCCGCAGGAGCCGAGCCCGGAGCGCATGACCGCGACGTTCATGGACAACAAGGAGACCGGGGTCAAGATCATGGACTGGGAAGTCCTTGCTTCCGGATATGCAGCCGTCTGGGCGAGCGAGAACACCCGTGAGGCCCTTTGGGACGCGATGCAGCGCCGGGAGACCTACGCCACGACCGGCACGCGCATGGTGGTGCGTTTCTTCGGAGGCTGGGAATTCCAGGCGAAGGACGCGCAAGATCGGATGCCCGCGAGCGTCGGCTATACGAAGGGTGTCCCCATGGGCGGCGATCTCCGTAAGGCTCCTGCCGGAAAGTCGCCGACGTTCCTCGCCGCCGCGCTCCGGGATTCGATGGGCGCGAATCTCGATCGCATCCAGATCATCAAGGGCTGGCTCGACGCCCAGGGGGAGCTGCACGAGAAAGTCCACGACGTCGCCTGGAGCGGCGACCGCAAGCCCGGCGCGGACGGGAAGCTTCCTTCGGTAGGCAGCACGGTGGATGTCGCCAACGCCACCTGGACCAACACCATCGGCTCGCCCGAGCTCATCACGGTATGGACCGATCCCGACTTCGATCCCGCCGAGCGTGCCTTCTACTACGCCCGGGTCATCGAGATTCCGACGCCCCGATGGACCGCGTACGACGCGAAGCGCTTTGGCAATACGCCGGGCCCCGGGACGCGAATGACCGTCACCGAGCGCGCGTACACTTCGCCGATCTGGTACACACCGAATTGATGTGCGTCGTCAGATACTCCTCTCGCTCGGGGTCTTCTCCCTTGCTGGGAGGCATAGCGACGAGCTCAGTCCCCGTCCGAGAATCGCGAACTTTTCGCGCGTCGAATGGCGCAACCTCTGGTACTCGGACGACACGGCCCCGAGCCACCAGACCCGCTTCCGCAACCGCGTCGAGCTCAAGGCCGGCCTCGACCACGCCGACATGCGCCTCGACAAGACGCTCTACCTGACGCCGACTACGAGATTGTCATTCCGCTGTCCGACGATGTGCCGGAGCGCTTCGCCACGAAAGCGCGCTTGCGGACGGGCCTCGGGTACCACCACGACAAGAAGTGGCGATACGAGGTTCTCTACATTCGCGACGGAACGCGGAATACGGAGGGGGGCAGTTTCGCCACGTCCGCCAACATCATTGATTTCAGAATGAAGGTTTTCTTCTAGCGGTTCGGGCGGAAGTCACCGCATCCGTGAATCAATAGGATGCCGCTCCGCCGTCGGGAGCCCGCAGGTCGAGCCCGCCCTCGAGCATACCCTCCTCGCGGTTCACGACGATGACTTGGGCGACCCCCTGTCCTTCCGTCTCGCGGAGCTCGTGACCGATCCATTTCAAGATGTTCAACGTGTCGGGCGAGAATCCTTGTCGCTCGTAGTTGATGCGATCGGGAAGCCACTGATGGTGGACCCTGCCCGCGTCAACGGCCGCCTGCGCATTCATCTTGTGATCGACGACGTTCAAGATGGTCTGAAGGACCGTATTAATTATGGTGCGCCCGCCCGGGCTTCCCGTCACCATGAAGAGCTCGCCGTCCTTCGCGAGGATGGTGGGGGTCATGCTCGAGAGCATGCGCTTACCCGGGTGAGCCAGGTTGGGCGGCGTGCCGATGAGCCCGCGCTCGTCGGTGAGACCCGGGCCGGCATTGAAGTCCCCCATCTCGTTATTGAGCAGGAAGCCCGCACCCGGCACGACGATGCCTGAGCCGTAGCCGTACTCGAGGGTGTAGGTGACCGAGACCGCGTTCCGGTTCGAATCGACGACGGAAAAATGCGTCGTCTCCGGACTCTCCGTCGGCCAGGTGAAGCTCTCCGGGGAAGACTTCGACGCGACGTCGAGTCGGATGCTCTTTCGAAGCGCAGACGCGTAGTCCTTGGAAGTCAGCCGCTCGATGGGAATCTCGGGGTTGAAATCCGGGTCGCCCAGATACTGGGCGCGATCGGAATAAGCGCGCCGCATCGCTTCCGCCATGCGGTGAATGTTTCGAGCCGAACCGAAGCCGTCGGCGGCCAGATCGAAGCCCTCGAGAACGTTCAGCATCTCGACGAGAACGATGCCCCCGGAGCTCGGAGGCGGCATCGAGAGCACTTCGTATCCGCGGTAGCTGCCGCGAATCGGCGTTCTCTTCTTCGCGCGATAGGCCTTCAGGTCCTCCCGCGTGATGAGCCCTCCGTTCTTGGCCATCTCTTTCTCGAGGAGCTCCGCGGTCTCCCCTTCGTAGAAGCCGGCGGGTCCAGCCTCGGAGATGCGCACCAGCGTCTCCGCCAGATTCGGCTGCTTGAGCAGCTCCCCGATCTCGTACGGCTTGCCGTTCTTCGAGAACTGCTCCACGGTCGCGGGGAACTGCGAAAGGCGCTCCCAGTCGGAGGCGAGCGACGCGGCGAGGCCATCCGTCATCGGGAAACCTTCGCGCGCGAGGCGAATCGCCGGCTCGAGAAGCTTCTCCCACGGAAGGCTTCCCTGCTCCTTCCAGGCCAGGTGAAGCCCGGCTACCGTCCCGGGGACTCCGACCGAGAGATGCGACTCGTGGTGCTTTTGATAGCTGTACTCGCCCTTTTCGTCGAGCCACATCTTGGCGTGCGCCTTCGCGGGCGCCATCTCCCGGAAATCGTACGCGGCGGGGTCGCCCGTTCGCGGCCGGAAAACCAGAAACCCTCCGCCCCCGATATTCCCCGCGGTGGGATGCGTCACCGCGAGAGCGAACGCAGTCGCGACCGCGGCGTCGACGGCGTTTCCGCCCGCCTTCATCACGTCGACTCCGACGCGGGAAGCGATGTCGCTCTGCGAAATCACCATGCCGTGCTTCGCCCGGGTCGGCTGGTTCGCGGCAAAGGCGGATGCGGAGGCGAGAACGAGGACAATCGGGGCGGTAATCCTGCGAAAACTACGCAATCTCATGGTGTTGATTGTACATCACTCGAACGAGGCGGCTCGACGCGCCCCGCGCCGCTAAACGGAGCTAGACGGCGATCACGATCTTTCGCCGGTAGAGGACCAGCATCGCGAGCCACCAGAAGAGCACCGTCGCAAGCGCGAACGCGAGAGAGCCTCGGAGCGGCCCCGCCCAGGAGGCGAACGCGCTCTCGTAGAGAAGTTGATAGAGGCTCGCGCGCGATCCGTCCGCCCGTCTCGATCTCGTGCAGGAGGAGGGTCTTCGCCACGAGGCCGGAGAGAACGAAGACCGCGATCGCGTTTCGACCGAAAACCACGGCGGGATAAGTCCACGCCTGTCGTTTCTTCACGTCGACGAGCCAATAGAGGACAGCGAGAAACTGGAGGGCGGCGCCCCCCGTGAAGAGAACGTAGGAGCTGGTCCAGAGGTTCTTGTTGATTGGAAGCCAGATGCTCCAGACGAGACCGGCGACTGATGAGCGCCCACCCGCCGCTGAAGAGTGCCGCGGCCTTTTCGTGGCCGTTCTCGGGAAGGCGCAGACGCTCGCCGGCGAGGTAGCCGAGGATCGTCGTCGCGATGGCGGGAAAGGTGCTCAGGAATCCCTCGGGGTCCCGGGCCGCTTTCCACAGATGCCCGTCGAGGAGGAAACGATCGATTCGCGCCGCGAGATTCCCTTCCGGACTGAGATCGCTCCCGAGGAGGAGAAAGTATCCGAGAAGGAGCGCGAGCAGCGTGGCGTAGATCGCTCTCCGGCTCGCGTGAAGCACGAGAAGCGACGTTGCGAAGTAACAAATCGCGATTCGCTGAAGGACTCCGGGAATGCGCAGATGCGCGAGGTCGAAGCGCGGGTACGCCGCCATGAAGAGCCCGAGACCGAACAAGACGAGGCTCCTCGAGAGAATCTTCGCGAGCCTCGCCGGCTTCGACGCGAAGGACAAGCTGATCGCGACGCCCACGATGAAGAGAAAGAAGGGAAATATCAGATCCGTGGGCGTCCAGCCGTGCCACTCCGCGTGCAGAAGCGGCGGGTACACGTGGCTCCAGCTTCCCGGATTGTTGACGAGAATCATCGCCGCGATGGTGATGCCGCGAAAGACGTCGAGAGAGAGGAGCCGCTCCTCCGTTCGCACGTCGAGAGTCTACAATACCGTCTCGAACGGGAGGTCAACATGGGATGGTTCTCGATGGCAGCGTTGGTTCTGGGCCTCACGGCCGCCGATTCCGGCCGCGCCAGGACGACGGCCCTTACCTGGGTAGACGCGAACGCCGACGCACTGAAAGCCGTGAACCAGAATATCTGGAGCTACGCGGAGACCGGGCTCGAGGAGATTCGCTCCGCGAAAGAGCTCGTCTCTCTCCTGAAGGCTCATGGGTTCGAAGTCCAGGAAGGCGTCGCGGGAATGCCCACGGCCTTCGTCGCGTCCTTCGGCAGCGGGCGTCCCTCGATCGGAATCCTCGCGGAATACGACGCTCTCCCCGGGCTCTCCCAGGATAAAGTGCCCGATCGCCGGGAGCGCGAGGGCGTTCGGGCCGGCCACGGCTGCGGGCACAGCATCTTCGGAACGGCATCGACCGGGGCCGCCATCGCTATCAAAGAGGCGATCGCCTCCGGCGCCATCGCGGGCACCATCAAGCTCTACGGCACTCCCGCGGAAGAAACCGGCATCGGGAAAACCTACATGCTGCGCGAAGGCTTCTTCCGCGACGATGACGTGGTCCTCACCTGGCACGCGAGCCCGGTGACGACGCTCAGGCTTCGCTTACTCCAAAGCAAACGTCTCGGTGAAGTTCCGTTTCTCGGGGCTGCCGGCCCACGCTTCGACCTCGCCCCACGAGGGCCGGAGCGCCCTCGACGCGGTCGAGCTCATGAACGTCGGCGTGAACTACATGCGCGAGCACGTGAAGGAAGACACCCGGATCCACTACGTCGTCACGAGCGGCGGCGGGCAGCCGAACGTGGTCCCGCCGGAAACCGAGGTCTGGTACTACATCCGGGCCAACAAGCACCGCGACGTCGAGGACTATTTCGAGTGGGTGAACGAGATCGCGCGGGCGGCGGCCGCCATGAGCCGGACCGAGCTCGAGGCCGTCCAGGTCGATGCCGATATGCACGAGGTCCTTCCCAACCGGACGATCTCCGAGATTCTCCAGCGCAATCTCGAGCTCGTGGGGGCGCCGCGATTCACCGAGGAAGAAAAAGAGTTCGCGCGCAAGACCCAGGCCGGACTCCCCCAAGCTCCGGAGAAGGCGCTCTCCGAGGAGATAGAGCCGCTCCCGGACCGGCCCGGGCAGGACCTGGCCTCGACGGACGTCGGAGACATCAGCTGGTTCGTTCCCGTGGGGGAGCTATCGGTCGCGTCCTACACCTACGGCGCTCCCGGCCACAGCTGGCAGATCGTGGCCTGCACCGGGACGTCCATCGGGGAAAAGGCGATGCTCGTCGCGGCCAAGACCCTCGCCGGAACGGCGGTCGATCTCTATGCCTCGCCCGAGCTGGTTCAAAAGGCCAAGGCGGATTTCGAGGCGATCCGAAAACCGCTCGATTTCGTCACGCTGATTCCCGAGGGCCAGAAGGCGCCGAAGAGCATCCGTTGAAGCGGGGCTCAGACCCTCACTTCTCCGTGCACCTCGATATCGTCCGGGTCGATGCCCGACGTGGCGGGCTCCGGAAGCCGGCCCGTCCAGTTGGCCCATGCCCAGAAGATCGCGGTCGAGGCGCTCGCCGCGCCCGCCCAGGCTCCGAGAACGCGCGGGTCGTGGTGCTGGGAGGCGATGCCGGCGATGGCCATCGACAGCATCATCGTCGACCAGGTCAGGCTCTCGTTCGTCGCGAAGACGCGCCCGCGATACTCGTCGGGAACGTGGCGAAGGAGCTGAGAGACGTTCAAAACCGAGCTCACCGCGACCGCCGCGCGCGAGAGGCCGATGAAAAAGAGCGCTGCGCCGAAGCTCAGGGCCTGGCTGAAGAGAATGTAAGCTCCACCGTGCACGACGTAGCAGAGGCTGATAGCCCGCTTGTAGCCCGAGAACGACAGGTCGGGGCCGAGGCGGTGCGCGAGCGTCGCTCCTATCACGAGGCCGATGCCGGCGCAGGCCCAGATGGTCCCGATGCCGGACGCTCCTCTCTCGAACACCACTTCGCCGAACAAGCTGAAGAGGATCTGCGCCGCGCCCCCTCCCGTGGCCCAGCCCACTCCCACGAGCGCGATCCCGAGGATGAGGGGCGAGCGAGAAAGGTAAGCGAGGCCTTCGCGGTACTCGTGCCATGGCCGGGCGACGTCGGTCTCGGTGAGAGACATCCTCTTCGCCCGGAAGCCTCCCTCACCCCCTTTGAGCCGCGACACTGCCCATCCGGAAACGACGAACGAGAGCGCATTGAGCACGAAGGCCCAGTGGTAGCCGAATATCGCGACCGCGTTGCCGGCGGCGAAGGCGCCGATGGTCAAAGTGATCCACTGGGTGGTCTGGGTCAGGGAGTTCGCGGTATGAAGCTCCTGCCGGGCTCGCGATCGAGGGAAGGATGGCCGAGCGGCCCGCGGTGAAAAAGGGCGAGGCGAACATCAGGAGCCCGCTCAGAACGTAGAGAAGCGCGTTCGAGGGGTAGGCGAGCGTGAGCAGGAATCCGGCCGCGACCACCGCGCGCACCAGATCGCTCGCGATCATGATGGTGCGCCGGTCGAATCGATCGAGCACCACACCGGCGATGGGCCCGGCGAGGATGATCGGGATGGCGCGGGAGAGCATGACTCCGGTCACCACCATGCCGGAGCGGGTGCGGTCCATCGCCAGCGAAAAGACGGCGATGTTGTTGAAGTGATCGCCGATCTCGCTCACCACCTGGCTCCCCCAGGTGTAGCGATAGTTACGATTCCTCGCGAGGAGCAGAAGAAAGTCGTTCAATCGAATTCGACGGGACGTGCGATCATAGCATGGGCGCAGCCTGATACACTCCGGGACCCGACGTGCCCAGACTAGCGCCGGCTCCGAAGAGCCCGTCTCCGACCCATCCCGACGACCTGCCGTTCGATCGCGCCACCATCCTCGCGCGCCTCGACGAGCTCCGGAAGCGGATCGTGATCTCGCTCGCCAGTCTTCTCGTCGGGTTTATGGTTTGCTTCTCGTTCTCCCGGCATCTGTTCGTCTTCCTCATGGCTCCCGTGCGCGCCGCGCTCCCCCCCGGCGCGAACGTCGTCGCCACCGCGGTCCCCGAGATCTTCATGGTGCATCTCCGGATGGCGCTCTTTGGATCGGTTCTGGTCGCCGCTCCCGTCTGGCTCTATCAGGTCTGGCGGTTCACTCGAGGAATCGTTCCGCTGCGGCGCGCTTTCCTGCCCATCCTTTTGCTGGCCTGCGTGCTTTTCGCGGGAGGCGCGACCTTCGGCCACTACGTGCTCTTCCCCTACGCCGTGCGATTTCTCACCACCGTCGGATCGGAATCGATCCACGTGATGCTGACCATCGGGAGGCTCTTCTCCTTCTACACCCAGTTCGTGATCGGCCTCGGGCTCGCGTTCCAGATCCCGACCGTCGTCCTCATCTTGTCCAAGCTGAGCCTGGTCTCGCCTCGGTTCCTCTGGCGCCACCTGCGGATCGTGATTCTGGCGATCTTCACCATCGCGGCGATCCTGACTCCCGACTCCCGACCTGGTGACCCAATGTCTCCTGGCCCTTCCCATGCTCGGTCTCTACATGATCTCCATCGGGATCTCATGGTTGGTGACCCGCGGGAAAGAGCTAAACTGAGAGTCGAGTCGAGGAGGTTTCCATGAACCGTACTCAGCCTTGCTTATCTTTCTCATGGTTTCGACCACAGGGCTCGCGCAGGAGCCTCAGATGCCGGCACCCGGACCGGAGCACAAGGCCATCTCGGCGTTCGCGGGCCGGTGGAGCTTCGAAGGCAAGGCCGAGGACGGACCGATGGGAACGGGAGGACCGGTCACCTTCACCGAGACCTGCGAGATGTTCGAAGGTGGCTTCGCTCTGGTATGTCGCTCCGAGGGCAAGAACCCCATGGGCCCGACCAAGACCATCGCCATCATGAGCTACGACGCGGAGAAGAAGGCCTACACCTACTACGCCGTGGAATCCGGGTTTCCCGCCGTTCATCGCCACGGGGAAGAACGCGTGGCAACGCCTGGAACTGGGAGACGGTGTCGAAGATGGGCGGCCAAACGATGAAGACCGCGGTCACAGTGACTCTGACCTCACCTACGTCGCAGACATTCGAGATGAAGATGTCGACCGACGGCGGAAAGACCTGGGTGACCGGCGTTTCCGGGAAGTCCACGAAAGTCTCGAGTTGACTTCGTCAATCGTGGCGTAACGCGACCAGAGGGTCGGAAGCCGCTGCGCGGCGTGCGGGCAGGGTAACGGTCGCCAGCATGACTGCCGCGAGGAAGGCCCCGGCGCCGAGAAACACGCGCGGATCGGTCGGGCTCACCCCGTAGAGGAAGCTCGAGAGCAGTCGGCCCGCGGCGATGCGCCAGAACGAAGCCGAGCGAGATTCCGGCGGCCACTACGCGCGCGCCTTCGCCGATGACGAGCCGCGCGAGCGCCTCGGGCCGTGCCCCGAGGGCCGCGCGGATTCCCATCTCGCGCGTCCTCATCGACACCATGAACGACACCACGCCGTAGAGCCCGACGGCGGCCAGGATCCCCGCAAGGACCGCCGAAGCGGAGAGCAAGCGCGCTCCCATGCGCGCGGGAAAGAGCGTGCTCTCGATAAGGTCCGCGAGCGGTTGAACGTCGGATGAAGGCAGGATCGGATCCAGATCACGGAGAATGGCCCGCACGCCGCCGATCGGAGTCTCTACGTCGACCGAGTCGGCGACGCGCACGAGGAGGGTCATCCCGGTTTCGTGCCGTTGGGCGAGGGCCTGATACAGGAACGGAGTGGGCTCCTCTCCGAGCGTTCGGTACTTGCTGTCGCGGGCGATCCCGACGATCTCGCGCCATTCGTCGTCGAGCCGCACTCTCTTCCCGAGAGCGGCCTGCGAAGGAAAAAACCGCGCGGCGAAGGTCTCGTTCACCACGACGACCGGAGGCGACCCCTGATCGTCCGAGGGCGCGAAGTCCCGTCCTTCCAGGAGCGGGATCCCCATGGCGCGGAAGAAGTCGAGCCCGACGACGTTGGTCGCGACCTCGAGCTCCTCGGTCTCTCCTGGATCGATCGCGAACGAGCTCCGCCGTCCGGAGCCTGCCATCGGAATGGTGCGCGCCAGGCTTGCCGCTTCGACGCCTGGAAGAGCGCTCGCCCGCTCGACTACCTCCCGATAAAACTCTCGCGCGCGGGGCTCGGTATAGCGGAGAAGCTCGATCCGAAGCGGCGCGGTCAGGACTTCATCCGCCGCGAATCCCGGGGAGAGAGCCGCCGATCGGCGGAAGCTCGTCACGAAGAGCGCCGCTCCGATGAGGAGAACGATCGAAAGCGCGATCTGCGCCAGGACCAATGCGCTTCGCCCGACGAAGCGCGGCCCCTTTCCTGAGCCGGGCGCGCCGCGGAGCGCCGAAACCAAGTCGAGGCGGGAGCCCGCGAGCGCGGGGGCGAGCCCGGCGAGAACCGCGGAAAGCAGCGACGAGAACAAGGCGAACGCGAGCACTCTCGCGTCGACGTCGAAATCGACGGTGAACGAAAAGATACCGGTCGCGGGAACGAAGCGCGCGAGTCCGTCGAGGATCCAGGTGGAAAGGAGAAGTCCGAGGGCGCCGGCGATTGCCGCGAGAAGGAGGGACTCGGTGAGAAGCTGGCGGACCAGCCGCGCTCGGCTTCCCCCGAGCGAAATCCGCATCGCGATCTCGCGCCTTCGCGCGACAGCCCTCGCGAGCAGCAGACTCACCACATTCGCCGTCGCGACGAGGAGCACCAGGAGGGACACGCCGAGGAGGAGCGCCGCCACGGACTTCAGCGTCGGGTAGGCTCGCGGGTCGATTTTCGTCAGCGGGTAGAGCGAAGCGCGCTCGCCGCGGTTCGTCTCGGGATGCGCTTCCGAAAGCCGGGCCGAGATGGAGCGGAGGGAAGCCTCCGCCTCCTCCAGGGACACGTCCGGCCGAAGGCGTCCCACCCCGTTGAGCCAGCTCGCGCTCCGCTTCGTCAAGAGATCGGGATCCATTTCGCCGGAGAACGACGCCCGAGGCGGCCGGACCTGCGCCTGCATTGCCATCGGCACGTAGACCTCGTAGCTCTCGAGAACGAGCGGGCCGCGGAAGCCGTCCGGCGCGACTCCGAGCACGAGGTAAGGGCGGCCGTTGATGGCGATCTCGCGTCCGACGATCCCGGGGTCCGCCGCGAAGTGGGAATTCCAGAAGGAGTGGCTCAAAACGACGACCGGATGCTCACCGGGAAGCTCGATCGTCCTCGCCTCCGAATACCCGTCCGAGCGCCGCTTCGACTCCGAGGATCTCGAAGAAGTTGCCCGAAGCGATGAGGCCGCGGATCTCCTGCGGCGAGCCCTCGACGGCGAGGCTGACCTGGATCTCCCCGAAAGCGGCGAGCCCGCGAAAAGCCGAGCTCCCGTCTCGATAGTCGAGAAAATCTGGGTGAGAAAGGATGCGAAAGGGGTCGTCTTCCGTCCCGGTGTAGAGGAACACCAGCTCTTCCGGAGACTTCTACCGGCACGGGGCGAAGGAGAACGGAGTTCACCAGCGTGAACATGGTGACGGTAGCGCCGATCCCGATCGCGAGCGAAGTGATGGCGGTCAGGACCAGAACCGGGCTCGAGCGCGCGAGCCGCAGCGCGTGCCGGACGTCTTGCAACATCGAGTCGATCACATCTGTTCTCCTTCGAACGCGCCCGTCCCGGATACGGACGAAAACGCCAGGGCCAACTCTTGCTGCGGGCCTCGCCGTGAAGTGGTGCAAGCTTCGTGCCCGGAGTGATAGATTCCGTATTCCCCCGGTGACGCTGTCCCTTATCGCGACCGCAACGTTCGGCCTCGAATCCGTGGTCGCGCGCGAGCTCAAAGCCCTCGGCTACGAAAGCCGCTCCCTCCGGCCTGGCTGGCTCGCCTTCGAAGCCGATGAGAGCGCGATCGCCCGCGCGAACCTCTGGCTTCGTTCCTCGGACCGCGTGCTCTCAGTGGATGGCTTCCTTTCCCGCGGCGGATTTCGATGCTCTCTACGAGGGCACCCGCAGCGTCGATTGGGAGCGGTTTTTTCCCCGAAGCGCGCGGATTCCGGTGCGCGGCCGTTCCGTGCGTTCCGCTCTCGCGAGCGTCCCCGCCTGTCAGAGCATCGTCAAGAAAGCGATCGTCGAGCGGATGAAGGAAGCCTACGGACTTCAGAGCCTTTCCGAGGATGGGCCCGCATTTCGCGGTCGAGGTCGCTCTCCTGAAAGACGAGGCGATGCTCGTCCTCGACACCACGGGCCCCGGACTCCACAAGCGCGGCTACCGCCTCGAGTCCGGTGCTTCGCCTCTCAAGGAAACGCTCGCGGCGGGGCTGGTGCTCCTCAGCCATTGGAACCGCGACCTTCCCTTCCTCGACCCGTTCTGCGGGACGGGAACTCTCGCCGTCGAGGCGGCTCTCATCGGGCGAAATCTCGCGCCGGGCCGGGAGCGATCCTTCGCCGCGGAGTCCTGGCCGACTCTCTCTCGCCAATCTTTGGACGCGCGCCCGTGAAGAAGCGCGCGACAGCGCGAGGCCCGCGCTCTCCGAACCACTCGACGCAAGCGACCGCGACGAGAGGGTCCTCGACCTCGCCCGCCGAAGCGCGTCGAAAGCGTCGGTTCCGGGCGACGTTCGATTCGTGCGCCGCGACGCGACCGACGTTTCGAGCGAGCGCCAGTACGGATGCCTCGTCACGAACCCACCCTACGCCGGGCGGAGCGGTGAGGAAGAGGAAGTCCGGTCGCTCTATCGCGCGCTCCCCGGCATCTTTCGGAAGCTTCCCACCTGGTCCTTTTTCGTTCTCACCGCGCGCCGGGACTTCGAGAAGGTCGCGGGTCAAGAAGCCGACCGGCGGCGAAAGCTCTATAACGGCGACGTCGAGTGCACCTATTTCCAGTTCCTGGGACCGCGGCCGGGGAGAGGGGAAGAGGCGCCGGTGTTCGGTGGAATCGACGATCGCGCGCTCCGCCAGGCGGAGATCTTCGCGAACCGCCTCCGGAAACGCGCGCACCATCTGCGGAAGTGGCCCTCGAAACGGGGGACCGACGCCTACCGTTTGTACGATCGGGATATCAAGGAGGTGCCTCTCGCGCTCGAGCGATTCGGCGATTGCCTTCTCCTTCTTCCTTCGACCGAACGCCTCGAGAGCCGTACCCGCGCCGAGAACGAGGACTGGCTCGACCTCATGGCGCGCACCGCGGGCGAGACGCTTTCGGTTCCGCTCGAGAACGTCTTCATTCAAGGACGGCCGCGCGAGCCGAGGGTGATTCCGGTGACGGAAGAGGGTATCCGGTACGAGGTGCGGCTGGATGGGCGCGAGCGCGGCTTCGATCCTGCGCAAAGGATCCTGCGGCAATGGATACGAATGGAAGCTTCGGGTAAGCGGGTGCTCGTCGCCGGTCCGGGCGCCGCCTCCTTCGCCGTCGCGGCCGCGGAAGGAGGTGCGCGCTCCGTCACCGAGACACAGGATCGCGCGTGCGATCTCGCGGTCATCGAAGTGGCGGACCTCGAGCGCCACGTCTCGCTCCTGACGGCGCTCGCGCGCAGGATGGAGCGGGGCGGCGTCGCCTACCTCGTGACCCGGGCACTCCGGGGGAAGCTCGACGTCGAGGCGCTCTCCGATTGGAGCGTCGAGGACGTCACCGCGAAGAGCCTACCCGAGGAATTCCGCAGTCAGAAGAATCAACGAGTCTGGCGCCTGGTTCGTCAGGGCGACACAGGCTTGGGAAGCGCCGGGTAGAGTCCTCCAGCAGAGAGCTCGCGGAGCACTTCGCCGGCCTGGGACAAAGTCTCGTTCACGTCGGCGACCGCTTTCCCCAAATCGCCCTCCGCTTTCGAAAGCGCGCGGTTCTGCGCCTCCGTCGGAAGAGCCGTCGCGCCCAGGAGGCTTCCGCGAAGCCTCGTGAGCTCGCCTCGGACGTCGTCTTCCGGCGGCGGCCCCGCATCCCGGCGGCCGACACCGAGCCGACGTTTCAGATCGGTGACGCGCTCCTCCACCTTCTTCATGGCGGCGGAGGTTTCTTCCGGCACCACTTTGTTCTCGACCGATTTCTTCGCCGCCGCGAGCGTCTCGTCGAGCTCCGCGAGAGTATTCGCGGCCTCGATCGCTCGGCGGTTCAGCTCGTACGCCTTCCCCGCCGTCTCGAGATAGCGGGCGCGATCGGAGTCGCTGATCGTAGATTTCGGGATCGCCGTGCACCTCGAGGGAGGCGCTCGAAACCTCGCTCCCATCGACGAGGAGGTGCGCCCGGTACGTTCCGGGGAGCACGAACGGGCCCCGGTCGCCCGGCCCGAAACGGCCCTCGCCCTCCTGACCCTTTACTTTGGGCAAAGGCGCGCGCCTCAGATCCCAATCGACCTGCTGCATACCCGCGAGGTTCTTCTCCTTCACCTCGTCACCCTTGATCTCACGCACCACGGCCCCGGCCGGGTCCCGAACGAGAATCGCCACTTCCTTCGCATCGGCCGCGAGACGATAGGTGAGGACCACGCCCGACGCGGGGTTCTCGCCGAAGAACCGGCGGTCGCCCTCGAAATCCCGCATGCGATCGCCCGCGGCGTTCCTTTGAACCGCCGCGGGGGCGGCGAACAGATGCGACGGCGACGAGAGCGCCTCGGTGTACTTCTGGAACGGAGTGAGGTCGTCCAGGATCCAGAGGCTCCGCCCGTGCGTCGCGATCAGCATGTCGTTGTCCCGCGGGTGAAGGGTGATCTCATAGATAGGAACCGTCGGGAGGTTGGCGTTCACCCGGTGCCACTCGCGGCCTCGATCGACGCTCGCGAAGAGACCTCGCTCGGTCCCGAGATAGAGCACGTCGGAATTCACGAGGTCCTCGGTGATCGTCCGGGCCACCTCGCCATCGGGGAGGCTCGCCGGAAATGCGCACCCAGCTCTGGCCCAGATCGTCGCTCGTGTACACGTACGCTCGAAAGTCATCGAGGCGATGGCCGTCGAAGGTGGCATAGACGCGGGTACTCGAGAAGCGCGACGGAGCGAGCCGCGAAACGTAGGTCCCCTTGGGAAGGCCGGGAACGTTCTTCGAGACTTCGTTCCAGGTCGCGCCCGCGTCCGAGGACACGTGCACCAAACCGTCCTCCGAGCCCGCCCAGTAGAGGCCCGCCTCCATCTCCGACTCCGCGAACGCCACGATCGTCGGATAGTCGGCGATTCCGTCGTTCTTCGCGATTTTGGTGTCTTTGCCGAAGACCCCCATGAGCGCGAGCTCCTCGCGGTCGGCATTGGTCGTGAGGTCGGTGCTCACCGCCTCCCACACGTACCCGCGATCGCGCGACCGGAAGAGCTTGTTCGCGGCGACGAAGATCGTGGCTGGGATCGTGGGGCGAGAGCATCATCGGAGTATCCCAGTTCCAGCGGAGCTTGGGCTCGCCCGGGGCCGGTTCCGGGCGAATCGACTGCCTTTCGTTGGTCACCCGGTCCACGCGATTCATGCGTCCGTTCTGGGACTCGGAATACATCACTCGCGGATCCTTCGGGGTCGACCAGCGCCACGAACCCGTCCCCGCCTCCGATGATGAACCACTCGTCGTTTCCGATCCCGCCTCGGCTCCGCACCGCGCTCGGTCCGCACCAGGTGTTGTTGTCCTGAAGCCCTCCGCAAACGAGGTAGGGCGAGGCCATGTCGTAGCTCACGTGGTAGAACTGGCCGAGGTTCATGTTGTTGAGCCAGTCGTAGGTCTCGCTCCGGTCGTAGGAGATTCCGACGCCGCCGTCGCCTCCCAAGAGGAGGTGCCTCGAGTTGGCGGGATCGATCCACATCGCGTGGAAGTCCACGTGGATCTTCTCGGCTCCGTCGTCCCGGAACGTCTTCCCGCCGTCGTCCGAGACATGGAGCTGGACGCCGAGGACGTAGATGCGCTGCTCGTCGTTCGGGTCGATGCGAATCTGGCTGAAGTACATGGGCCGCGGATTCACCGAAGAGCGCTTGGACCAGCTCGCGCCTCCGTCGTCGGAACGATAGACACCGCCCTCATCCGGATGCTCGATGCGCGCATAGAGCACGTCGGGGTTCTTCCGATACAGGTCGAGACCGATCCTTCCCTTGGGTCCCTCCGGGATCCCCTGGGTCAAACGGGTCCAGGTCTTCCCGCCATCCGTCGTCTTGTGGATTGCGCTTCCGAGGCCGCCGCCGTTGAACCCCCAGGTGGCTCGCCGCCTCTGATACGTCGCGGCGTAGAGGACCTTGGAATTTCTCGGATCCATGGCGAGCTCGGTCGCGCCCGTGTCGTCGTCCACGTGAAGGACGCGGCTCCAGCTCTCGCCCCCGTCCGTCGTCTTGTAGACCCCGCGCTCGCCCCCGGGCCCCCAGAGGCTTCCGAGCGCGGCGACGTAGACCACGTCGAGGTCGTTCGGATCGACGACGATGCGCGCGATGTGGCGCGACTTCGCGAGCCCCATGTTCCGCCAGGTCTTGCCGCCGTCCGTCGACTTGTAGATGCCGTCGCCCCAGGAGGAGCTCTGGCGGTTGTTGTTCTCGCCCGTTCCCACCCACACCAGGTTCGGGTCCTCGGGCGCGATGGCGACGTCGCCGATCGAGGAGGTGGTCTCCCGGTCGAATTGGACCTCGAAGGTGGTCCCGTTGTTCTCCGTTTTCCACAAACCCCCGGTCGAGGTGGCAACGTAGAACACGTCGGGGTTCGACTCGAGAACCGCGAAGTCGTCGATGCGTCCGCCCGCGCTCGCCGGTCCGATCTCGCGAAATCGCAAGCCGTCGAACGGGCCGCGGGGATCGGCGGACGCGAGCGCGAGCAGGAGAAGAAGCGGGTGCATGTTTCCTCCTCGTGAGGGGAATGAGCCTAGCACAAGTCCCGGGCGTCGCTTTCCGGAGCTCGCTCGACTCGTGGAGCTCACGAAAAGGCGTCGAGAACGGCCTCACTCTCCGCTGAAGTAAAATCGTTCGATGCTGAGTGGCCTGCTTCTCTTCTCCTTCGGTTTCTGACCGTCCAGCGCCGGCTCGCGGGCGCAAGACCGCGAAGGTCCCCGTCGAGACCTTCGAGCTTTCGAACGGCATGAAGTTCCTCGCCGTCGTTCGACCGGAGCTTGCGACCGTCTCCGCGGGCTGGGTGGCGCGGGTGGGCTCGGCGAACGAGCGGCCGGGCATCACCGGAATGAGCCACTTCTTCGAGCACATGATGTTCAAGGGAAGCCGCACCCTCGGCACGCGGGACATCGAGCGCGATCTCGAGATCATCGAAGAGCAGGAGAGGCTTCAGGACGAGATGCGGGAGATCTACCGCGAGCAGCGGGAGCGGTACCGGCTCGGAGAGATCGAGGACCCTTTCGCCGACGCCGCGCGTCCGGCGGCGCTCATCGATCTGCAGAAGAAATTCGACTCGCTCACCGAAGAGCAGCGCGAGCTGACGGTGAAGGACGAGTACGACCGGATCTACACCGGCGCCGGCGCCTCGGGAATGAACGCCTTCACCAGCGAGGACGTCACGGTCTACTTCATCACCGTCCCCGCCAACAAGCTCGAGCTCTGGTTCTGGATGGAGTCCGACCGGCTCTTGAGCCCCGTGTTCCGCGAGTTCTATTCGGAGCGAGACGTGGTTCACGAGGAGAGGCGCCTTCGCACCGAATCGACGCCGACCGGCGAGTTCGATGAGGTCTTCGACGCCATGTTCTGGGAGTCTCATCCGTATAGCTGGCCCGTCGTGGGATGGCCTTCCGATCTGCGCTCGTACAGCCTGGCCCAGGCGCGGCAGCTACTTCGATACGTACTACGCGCCCGGCAACCTCACCGCAGCCCTGGTCGGAAACTTCGACCGGGAGGAAGCTCGGGCCCTCGCGGAGAAATACTTCGGGCGGCTTCCCACGCGCGCGCCCGCCCCCGACGTGGTCACTCTCGAAATGGAGCCGATCGCTGAAAAACGCATGGTGGCGGAGTGCGACTGCCAGCCGCAGGTCGAGCTCCGGTACCATAGCGTTCCGTTCCGTCATCGTGATTCCTACGCGCTCGAAGTCCTCTCCGGTCTCCTCAACGGAAGGAGCGGACGGCTTTACAAGCACCTGGTGCTCGAGCGCGGAATCGCCGCGGGCGCCTCGTCGGCCCAGGACTCGAGGAAGTATGCGGGCGCTTTCTCGCTCTACGCGGAGGCGAAAGGAGAGGCGTCTCCGGAAGAGCTCGAGCGAGCGCTCCTCGAAGAGGTGCGCCGGATCGTGGAAGATCCCATTCCCGAGCGGGAGCTCCAGAAGGTGAAGAACCAGATCACCGCGGGCGCCTACCAGCAACTCTCCGGCGGCTTCCACCTCCTCATCCAGCTTCTTCTCTACGACGGACTCGGCCGTTTGGAGTACCTCAACGAATGGGCGGAGACGACGCTCGCCGTCACGGAGTCCGACGTGAAACGGGCGGCGGAGCGGTACCTCGATCCCGAGGAGCGGACCGTGGGGCTCTACTACCGCAAGGCCGAAGGTGAAAAGCGGTGATCGAAGGACTCCTCCTTCCCCTGCTGCTGTATTCGGCGCAGACGGCGATCCCGGCGCGTCCCGAAGATCTTCGCTTCGATGAGCTTCACTTCGAGGTCCCCGAGGCCGCGCGCTTTCACCGCGAGCTTTCGAACGGTGTCGCGCTCTACGTCGCGCCCGACTCGACGTTTCCCCTGGTGAGACTCTCGATTCAGCTCCGGCAGGGGAGCTACCTCGAGCCCGCGAATCAGGTCGGGCTCGCGGGACTCACCGGAAGCCTCCTTCGCACCGGCGGCACCGAGAGGCTCGACCCCGCCCGCTTCGACGAGGAGGTCGAGTTCCTCGCGGCCGGAATCTCGGCCTTCGGAGGCGATTCCCGGTCGGGAGCGAGTCTCGACTGCATCACTCCGGTCCTCGACTCCGCAATCGAGCTCTTCTTCGAGATGCTTCGCCGACCGCGTTTCGACGAGGAGAGGCTCGCCGTCGAGAAGGAGAACGTCCTCGAAGCGATGCGCCAGCGGAACGACGATCCCGAGGACATCCTCGCGCGCGAGTGGGACTGGCTCCTCGAGGGCGAGACCTTCTACCGGGCTCGCCGCATGACGAAGGAGCATCTCGACGCGATCGAGCGAGAGGACCTCGTCCTTTTCCACCAGAAGTACTGGCGGCCGGAGAACATGATCCTCTCGCGTCTCCGGCGACGTCGACCCCGAGAAAATCGCGGCGACCATCGAGTGCCTACCTCGCCGGTTGGCCGGGCGAAGGCGCTTCCGCGGATTGGCCGCCGCCACAGCCCGACTACCAGCCTCGACCCGGGGCCTACCACGTGGAGAAGGACATTCCGCAGGGAACGGTGGTTTTCGGGCACGCGGTGCCGCGATGGACCGATTGGCGGAATCCCGAAAGGGCGGCTCTCCAGATCATGAATCACATCCTCGGGGGAAGCGGCTTCACCTCGCGCATCACGAAACGGGTCCGCTCCGATGAAGGCCTCGCCTATGACGGCGGGCTCGTCCTTCGAGCTCGACGCGCTCGGCCCGGGAAGTTTCACCGTTTCGCTCCAATCCAAGAACGATACCGTCGCCCTTGCGACTTCGATCGCGCTCGAGGAGATCGCGCGCATCCGCGAGGAGCCCGCGAGCGAGGACGAAATCGCGCTCGCCAAGGCGTCTCTCATCGAGACGTTTCCCCGCAGGTTCGAGTCCGCCGCGCAGATCGCGGGCACGTACGCCGGGGACGCATTCATCGGCCGCTCTCACGACTATTGGAAGAGCTGGCGAGGCCAGGTGCAGGCGGTGACCGCGGACGACGTCCTGCGCGCGGCGAAAAAGTACCTGAAGCCCGAAGCGATCGTCTTTCTCGTGGTCGGAAAGTGGGACGAGATCGCGCCGGGCGACGCAGGCGGTCGGGCCCGGATGAAGGATCTCTTCGGGGGAGAGGTCACTCACCTGCCCATGAGGGATCCGCTGACGTTGAAGGTGATTCCATGACCGGTCTTCCCCGGCTCTATTCGGAGCTCGCTCCCTGGTTTCCCGTTCTGACCGCGCCGTCGGACTACGCTCACGAGGCCTCGCGCTATCGCGCGGTCCTCGAGACGCTCACTCCGAAACCGACGACTCTTCTCGAGCTCGGGAGCGGCGGAGGGAACAACGCCTCACATCTCAAAGCCCGTTTCGAGATGACGCTGGTCGACCTGTCGCCCGAGATGCTCGACGTGAGCCTTCGTCTGAACCCGGAGTGCGAGCACGTCCAGGGCGATATGCGCTCGGTCCGGCTCGGCCGGCTCTTCGACGCCGTTTTCGTCCATGATGCCGTGATGTATCTGACGACGGAGGAAGACCTGAAGCGGGCGATCGAGACGGCATTCGTCCATACGCGTCCGGGCGGTGGCGCGCTCTTCGTTCCGGATTGCCTGCGGGAGACCTATCGTGAGGGGACCGATCAGGGAGGAAACGACGACGGGCCCCGATCGCTGCGCTATCTCGAATGGTCCTGGGACCCCGATCCTTCCGATTCCACGTTCCGGACCGACTACGCGTACCTTCTCCGCGACGAGAGTGGCTCGGTTCGCTGCATCCACGACACGCACCTGGAGGGCCTCTTCCCGCGGGAAACGTGGTTGTCGCTCTTCACCCAGGCGGGGTTCTCACCGCGGTCGGTTCATCTCGACATCGGAGACCACGGTGAAGTCTACGAAGGATTTCTCGCGGTGAAATGAGCGCGAAGAAGGCGCTTCTGGGCACTCTGTTCTGGACCGCCATCGGTCTTTTCTTTTCGACCCAGGGCTTTCTGGCGCGTGGAGGCGGACGGGAAGCCCTCGAGACCTCTCTTCGCCGAAGCCTTCCTCAGTGGTACCTCTGGGGACTCCTCAGTCCGCTTCGTCCTCTGGGCCGACCGATGGGCCAAGAGCCGGAGCCGCGATCTCCGCGGCCGCATCTTCCACCACGTTCCTCTCGCGGTTCTCTTCGTAAGCGCCTACGTGGCGCTGCGCACTCTGGTCGACAGCATGCTGGGAAATTTTCCCGCCGACTGGAGCGTCACCGGGCTCGCTCCGCAGTATCACTGGAACTTTCTCATCTATTCGGTCCTGGTCGGGGGAATCATCGCGTACGACCTCGAGCGTGAAGCGAGGGCGAAGGAGCTTCGCGCCTACGAGCTCGAGGCCCGCCTGGCGGAAGCCCGCCTCGAGACTCTGAAGGCCCAGCTCCGCCCTCACTTTCTCTTCAACACGCTGAACGCCATCTCGGCCTTCGTCGAGAAGGACCCGAAAGTCGCGCGGCGCATGACCGCGCACCTCGGCGATCTGCTGCGCCATTCTCTCGACGGCGCCGATCGGAAGGAAGTTCCCCTCGCGGAAGAGCTCGCGACCGTCGACGACTACCTCGCGATCCAGCAGATCCGCTTCGCCGGACGCCTGGTCGTCGAGCGGGACGTCGCTCCCGAGGCCTTGGGCGCTTCGGTCCCGGGATTTCTGCTGCAGCCGCTGGTCGAGAACGCCGTCGAGCACGGCCTGCTCGGAAAACCGGGTGAAGGCCGCATCCTTCTTCGCGCCGAACGAATCGACGGATCGCTTCGTCTTGACCGTGCAGGACGATGGGGTCGGGCTTCCCTCTTGTGGAAGCGAGGCGAGAAGCGGCTTCGGCCTCAAGAGTGTGACCGAGCGGCTGGAAGCGCTCTACGGAGACAAGGGGCGGCTCCACCTCGCGAACGGGGCGGGGGTGACCGTCACCGTAACGATTCCGTGGCGAGCGCATGAATAAGATTCGCACGTTCGTCGTGGACGACGAGCCTCCCGCGCGACGGCGCCTCCTGGAGCTTCTGGAGGAAGAGACGGACATCGAAGTCCGCGGAGCGTTCGGCGACGGCGCCGCGGCCGTCGAGGCAATCGAGAGAGAGAACCCGGACCTTGTCTTCCTCGACGTGCAGATGCCCGGACTCGACGGCTTCGCGGTCCTCGACCGGATCGAGCCCGACCGGCGACCGATCGTCGTCTTCGTCACCGCCTACGACACCTACGCTCTGAAGGCTTTCGAAGTGCGAGCCCTCGACTACTTGTTGAAGCCGTTCAGCGACGAAAGGTTCGAAGCGGCGCTCGCGCGCGCGCGCGAACGGGTGCGCTCGCGGGAGCGCGAAACCATCGGCGAGAAGGTCCTCGCTCTGGTGGGGACTCCGCCGGTCCGGACGTACGTCTCCCGCCTCGTCGGTCAGGAACCGAGGCCAGGTGCTCTTTCTCGACGTCTCCGACGTCGAGTGGATCGAAGCCGCCGGAGTCTACGTCACGATCCACGAAGGAGGGCGGCAGCATCTCGTGCGCGAGTCGCTCGCGGCGATCGAAGCCCGGCTCGACCCGTCGCATTTCGCGCGGATCCACCGTTCGGCGATCGTGGCTATCGACCGCGTGAGCGCGCTCCGTCTCGACGAGCGCGGCGGCTTTCGGGTGCTGCTCCGGAACGGCACGCTTCTTCCCCTGAGCCGGCGCCAGCGGGACGCGCTGGAAGAAAGGCTGAAGTAGAAATGGAGAGAGCTCGCGTATTCAGCGGCGCCCCGTGGGAGAAGCGCACCGGATACTGCCGTGCCATTCGGGTGGGCACGCAGATTTTCGTGTCAGGAACGGCCCCCGTCGCCGACGACGGAACGACCTTCGCGCCCGGCGACGGCTACCGCCAGACGAAGCGTTGTTTCGAGATCGTCGAGCGCGCGCTGGGAGAGCTCGGCGCCGGTCTCGAGGACGTGGTCAGGACGCGCATGTACGTCACCGATATCGGACGCTTCGAGGAATACGCGCGCGCTCACGGCGAGCTCTTCGGCGCCCACCCTCCCGCGACGGCCATGGTCGAGATCAAGGCCCTGGTCTCGCCGGACATGCTGATCGAGGTCGAAGCGGACGCCGTCGTGGAACGCTGATCGCATCGCGTTTTCCGCCCTTCGAAGCGCTTTTCGGTCGCCTCACAACATTCTTCCGTTCGAAGCGCGGCGGCGAGGGAAAATGCCCGGCCGAGGAGTCCTTTCGATGACGAAGATGCCGAAAATAATCGCCTTCCTACTGCTCAGCGTCTCGACCGCTTCCGCGCAGAAGATCGATTTCAACTCCGGGTGGGAGATCAAAGGGCCGGGATCCGGTGTCCAATCCTACCTGGGCCGAAACGCGCTGCGGCTCTCGACGGGCAACGCCTATCGCCGCGACGTTCGTCTGAAGGACGGGACCATCGAGCTCGATGTCGCCACCACCGGCGGCCGTTCGTTCTTCTACGTTCAGTTCCGCATGGAGTCCGACGGTGGATTACGAAGAGATCTATCTTCGGCCCCACAAGACCGGACTCGGCGACGCGCTCCAGTACAACCCGGTCTACCGGGGCGAGAGCAACTGGCAGCTCTACCATGGCGAAGGCGGCACGGCGCCCGTGGACATCCCGCGAAACGGATGGCTGCACGTGAAGATCATCCTCGAAGGACAGCGTGCCGCGATCTTCGTCGGAGACGTGAAGGAGCCGCAGCTCTTGGTACGGAGGCTCGCGCGGCCGGCCGCGGCCGGCTACATTGCGCTTCGGAGCTTCGTCCCGCCGGATGGAGCGGAGGCGGTGACGAGCTTCGCGAACGTGGAGATCCGAGAGGGCGCCAGCGACTTCGTTTTTCCCGACATGGGCGCGGAGCCCGTGGCCCCCTCCGGAACCGTCCGAAAATGGCTCGTCTCCGAGCCTTACGTCACAGCGGAAGGTCCGGTGCGAGAGCTCCCGCGCAGCTACCGGCTGGAAAGAGCTCGAGACCGAGCCCTCCGGTCTTCTCGTCCTCCTGCGCCACATCGGCCGGCCCGAGCGCGGAAAGCGCGCGACCGTGCTGGCGAAGGAGATCATCGAATCCAGCAAGGAAGAGAGAATCCCGCTTCATCTCGGCTATCAGCGACGAGGTGACCGTCTTCCTGAATGGAGCGCCTCTCTTCGCCGCCGACGATAGCTACAGCTTCGACCGCCCGAGGCGCGAAGGCCTGATCGGCCTCGATCAGGCGACGGTCTATCTCCCGCTTCGCGCGGGGAAGAACGAGCTCGTCCTCGCGGTGACGGATGTCTTTGGAGGCTGGGGCCTCATGGGCCAGCTCGAACGTCAGCGATAAGCGATCGCGTCGATCTCGACTTTCAGGCCTTCCATGGGAAGGGCGGCGGCCTGGACCGTGGTGCGAACCGGGCGGTTACCCGCCATCATCCGCTCGTAGACCGCGTTCATCTTGGGAAAGTCGCGCATGTCGGCGAGGAACACGCCGCAGCGAACGACCTTGTCGAGCCCGGAGCCCGCTGCCTTGAGGATGGCCTCGATGTTCTTGAACACCTGCTCGGTTTGAGACTCCACGTCGCTCCCCGCGAGCTTCCCCGTTTTCGGATCGACGGCGCCCTGGCCGGAGACGAAGACGAGGTCGCCGAGGGTGACCCCGGGCGAGTAAGGGCCCAGGACTTTCGGCAGCTCGGGCGCGGTCACGGACTGATGGCGTTTGGTATCGCTCAACTCGATAGCTCCTTTTTATGCTCGCTCGCTCTACGCTCGCTCGCTCCCCGCGCTCCTCGCGCGGGAAAGGGGCTCCGGGCCCGCCGCGTGAACGCGATGCTTGAGGCGGGGATCGTCGGGATGGGTCTCGAGAGGACCCGCCTCCCAGTCACTCTCGGGAATCTCGGGGAAATACACCGCGCCGTTGGCGGCCACCGAATCGGGCACGTACGCGAGGTCGATGAGGTCCGCGTGCTTCATCGCCTCCACGAACAGCCGCGTTCCGCCGATAAACCAGACGTCGCCTTCGCAGGTCGCGAGCGCGGCATCGAGAGACGAGAAGCACTCGACACCGTCGAGCTTCCTTCGGGTGATGACGATGTTCCTGCGCCCGACGAGAGGTTTCTTCGGAAGCGATTCCCACGTGAGGCGCCCCATGATGACGGTCGACCCCAGCGTGAGCCGCTTGAAGCGCTTCAGGTCCTCGGAGTAATGCCAGGGCATGTGGCCGTCGACCCCGATGACACCTTCGGGTGAGACGGCGGCGATGATGCCGGAGGTCAAACCGCCACCTTGAACGAGATCGCGGGATGAGGGTCGTAGCCTTCGAGCCGGAAGTGCGAGAGCAGCGTCTCGGTGTCCTCGGAGAGAAGCGCTTCGATGTCGTCGAGCGAACGAAGCGCGGGCGAGATGGTTAGCCGCGGAAGTGCCCTCGGCTCCCGCTTCAGTTGCTCTCTCAATCCGGGCACGTGGTCGTACTCCGCCATCGAGCCGTCCGCTTTCGCGGTATAGACGTGAGCATCGATCGAGCGTGTGGGCGAAGATCCCTGCCCGCAGCCCCGTGAAATGAGAGAAGAGCTCCAGGAGAAGGGCGTAGCCCGCGATGTTGTAGGGGATGCCGAGCGCGACGTCGCAGCTCCGCTGCGTCAAGTGAAGGTTCAGCCGCGGAATCCCATCCCTTCCGTTCTGCACGTTGAGGGCGAAGAGCGCGTGGCACGGCGGAAGGCGGCTTCGCTGCGCGTTTCCTGGCGCCCAGGCGCTCACCAGGAGCCGCCGCGACAGCGGGTTCTTCTTCAGCTCTTCGAGCACCCAGGCGATCTGATCGTTGAACGCCGCTTCCCCGTTCTCGTGCACCGGAAAGCGCCGCCAGAAGTTGCCGTAGGCGCTCGGGACGCGGCCGTCCTCGTCGGCCCACGGATCCCAGAACCGGCAGCCGTGCTTCCTCAGAAGACCGATGTCCGGGACGCCGGAGAGAAACCACAGGTTCTCGACGACGATGTTCTTCCAGGAGATCGCCTTCGTGGTCAAGAGAGGGAAACCCGGAGCGAGATCGATCTCGTAATTAATATTGAAGCTCGATAGCGTATCCACTCCGGTGCGGTTCTCCCTGCGGGTGCCGGTCTCGAGGACTTCCCGGACGGTATCGAGGTAGACCTTCATGGGAGGGCCGCATCATAGGCCCGCGTTGAAAGGTAGCGCAAGACTCCGTCGCGAAACGTCGACGGAGTGCTCCTTTTTGACTCCGTGAGCGATCTGGGTGTCACGCCAGGACTTCTTCGAGCGCGCCGATGAGCTTCTCGACGTCCCGCGCTTCGTTGTAGACGTGCGGGGTCACGCGCACCGACGTGCCGCGGAGGCTCACGTAGACCTTGTGCCGGCCAAGAGCTTCCAGGAGACTCGGCGGGACTCTCCTTGGAGCTTGAGGCCGATAAAGTGCGGCGCGCGGCTCTCTTTCGGCGCAGACCCGATGCCGAGGGCGCTCGCTCGTTCGTCCGATGACATCCGTCATGCCACCCGCGGTCTCGGAGACGTTCTCGACGCCCCATTCGAGGATTTGGCGGATCGCGGCCGTAGGCTCCGGGAACGAGAGCGAAGTTCGACCGCTCCCCCACGTCGAAGCGCCGGGCGCCCGCGTCGAACTCGTCCTGATAGTCGACGAGCCGCGCGAAGTTCTCGGAGTCCTTGCGGTGGATCCAGTTCTGCTCGATGGGACGTCCCTCGCGCTGCCACCTTTCGGAGACGTAGAGAAGCCCGAGCGAATAGGTTCCCATGAGCCACTTGTAGGTCGCGGCGGTGAGGAAGTCGGGCTGAATCCGGCGGACGTCGATTGGAAAGGCGCCCGCGGACTGCGTGACGTCGAGAGAAAGAAATATCCCGCGCTCCCGGCAGGCGGCGCCGATCGCGGCGAGGTCGAAGAGCCCGCCATCCGTCCAATGACACTGGGGAAGGGCGACGATCGAGATTCGATTCTTCTTTTCATCGATGGCTTCGAGAACGGCGCGGGTCCAGTCGAAATCCGCCGGACGCGGGATGGTGACGACCGTCGCTTCCCGCTCCCGCGCGCGCTCCCGCCACGGGTACACGTTCGAGGGAAACTGGTCCTCGACCACCAGGACCCCTTGACCTCGTGACAGGGGAAGGTTCACCGCCGAGGTCGTAACTCCGTAGCTCGCCGCGGGAATGATCGCGATGTCGTCCGGCTTCGCGTGGATGAGCTCCGCGAACGCGGAGCGCAGCCGATCGCTTCCCTCGTAGAAATCCCGGGCCTTGATCTCCCACGGACGGCGCTTGCGGTCGAGTCCCTCGACCGTGGCGTCCCGCACTTTGGTCATGAGAGGAGACATGTAGGCGCAGTTGAGGTACGCGACATCGTCGGGAATGTCGAAGAGGTGCCGCTGGCTCGGAAGCTTCATGTAGATATTCTATTCGAGCAGGCGCAGCAGGTCGTCCCGGCTGAGAGCGAAAGAGCTCGCCCCGGCGGCGAGGCCGGCGAGGGCCCGTTTCTCCCGCTGCAGATCGAGGATTCGCTCCTCCACCGTTTCCGCCGCGACCAATCGGTAGACGAAGACCGGCCTCTCCTGGCCGATGCGATGGGCCCGATCGAAGGCCTGCTCTTCGACCGCGGGGTTCCACCACGGGTCGAAGAGGAACACGTGGTCGGCGGCGGTGAGGTTCAACCCGACCCCTCCCGCCTTGAGCGAAACGAGAAAGACCGAGACGCTCGGATCGTTCTGGAAGCGGTCCACCACCGCGGCTCGGTCCGCGGTGGACCCGTCGAGGCGGACGAAGCGATGGCCTTTCTCCAGGAGCTTCGGCTCGAGGAGATCGAGCATCGAGGTCCACTGGGAGAAGACGAGAGATTTGTGCCCGTCCGCCGCCGCGGTCTCGAGCGCTTCCAGAAGGAGCTCGGTCTTCGAGGACGTCGTCGCGTCCCTGTCCGGGCACGAGCGCCGGATGACAGGCGGCCTGCCGCAGACGAAGGAGCGCCTCGAGGACGGAGACAACGCGAAGCTCCCTTCTGGAGCTTCTCCATGACGTCTTTGCGGGCAGCGAGCCGGAGCGCGTCGTAGAGCTCCCGCTCGCTCGGAGCGAGCTCCGCTACGAGAGTCGATTCGGTGCGCGGGGGAAGCTCCGGCGCTACGTCGCGCTTCAACCGGCGGAGAAAGAAGGGACGGATGCGCTCGCGCAGCCGATCGAGGGACGTCCTCGCGATCGGTAGCGCTCCTCGAAGGAGGCGATGCTTCCGAGAAAGCCCGGATTCAGGAAGTGGAGCTGGCTCCAGAGGTCTACGAGGCGGTTCTCGATGGGTGTTCCGGTGAGGCTCACGCGAAATCGGGCGGAGAGCGCAGTAGGCCGCGCGCGCGAGCTCGGTGTCAGGATTCCGAATCGCCTGGCCTTCGTCGAGGACGACGGTGTCCCATTCGATCGCCCCGAGGAGCTCCCGGTCCAGTCGCAGCAGCGCGTGGCTGGTCACCGGTGAGATCGGCTTCGGGATCGAGACGGCGATCCCGCCCGTGGTAGAAGGAGAGCGACAGGTCCGGACGGAAGCTCCTCGCTTCCGCCATCCAGTTTCGAAGAACGCTCGTGGGGGCGACGACGAGGCTCCTTCCCTCGAGGACGGAGAGCGCCTGGACCGTTTTCCCGAGTCCCATGTCGTCCGCGAGGAGCGCCCCGAGGCCCGCCCGCTTCAGGAAATGGAGCCAGTCCACGCCCTGCTTCTGATAGCCGCGGAGCCGATCCCGGAGGGATTCCGCAATCGGCGCCGGGGGAAGCTGCGAAAAATCGTCGAGGAGAACCCGGAGCTTCTCGAACCCCGGAGGCGGCGGCGCTTCGAGCTCCTCTGCGAGGCGGGCCAGATCGAAGACGGAAGCTCGCGTGAGCCCGCCATTCTCACGCGCCGACGAGAAGATTTTCGATAGCGCCTCCGTAGCGCTCGAGCCAGTCATGAGGGATGGGGGCGAAGCCCGCATCGAGAAGCGGAACGAGCGTGCTTCCCTCGCGGAAGGCACGGAGAACGGCGCGAGGATCGGCTCGGTGTCCCTGCGTTTCGAAAGTAATCGAGAAGTCCGATTCGCCGAGAGTCAGCCGGGGAAAAAGCTCCCCGTGGAGGCGGAACGACTCGCGACCGCGGCCTTCGGTCGCGATGCCGAGCGCGTCGATCTTCGCGACGAGAGCGACGGCCTCCTCGGGTCCGAGCTCGATTCCCCTTCCGACGGCGAGTCCCAGGTCGCGAGGAAGCCGCTCCTCGATCCGCCGTTCGTTTTCGAGATCCCGAATCGGAACGTCGCCGCCCAGGGAAACGAGTCTTTCACCCTCCACGCGCGCCCGCGGCGGATCCCCATAAACGATTCTCGGAAGAACGTAGAGCGACACGCCAGCCTGGCGCTCCAGATGAAGGCAAAGCCGTGGCGGATCGCGAACCGCGCCAGGAAGCGCGCGGGCCCGCACTTCGATCGGCATTTTCTCTTTGAGTGAGGGAAGGACCCGACCCACCAGCTCTCCGACCTCCTCGCGCCGGTAGATCCGGCCTCGGCGGAGCTCTTCCCATTCGCGGCCAGTCAGCTCCGGCTCGCGCTCGGGCCGGAGCGTCCCGGCGGCAAGAACGATCCCGTTCTTGAATCTCTCCTGCACTTCCTCCGGCTCACCCAGGCGGAGACGAAAGCCCCCCTCCTCGGCGTCTTCCACGACGATCGGTCGGAGCACCGGCTCCGCTGAGATTCGGATCGGGGCGCCGTCGAGTGTCACGTTCCGCGACCGGGAGAGCGCCCCGAGCACCCGGGAGGAAGCCTGCTTGTCGATGGGGCCGCGATAACTTCCCCGGAGCTCTTTCTCGATCTCGCGATCGACGGGAGAGGCTTCGAACGACGGATCGGCGATTCGATCGAGGGGAAGGTCGACCGGCGCGAACCGCGAGTCGAGCGCGACCCCGCGCTCGAGCCGAATCCCTTCCGGCGAGCGGAGGAGACGGTACTCGAGCGGGCTCTTCCGCGCCTTCGATTCGAACCCCTGGCGGCGGGCGATGACCACCGCCGCGACGTGCTCGCACGCGTCGAGGACGCTTCCGCAGTCGCACTCCCACTCGCCGTCGTTCGGGTAGAGCGAGACCGAAGGAGCCAGAGCCGAGCCCGGGAGCGAGACCCGCGCGACGATCTCCTCGCCGTCGTCCGCTTCGAAGGAAACGGCGCCGGCGCGTGCGAGAGTCACCCCTTTCGACCAGGCATCCGCGGGCGCGCGGCGGCGTACGTCGTCGAACGGGTCAATCGGATCGCTCAACGCTCCGCGATGAGCTTCTGGATGCGAGCGACGGCCGTTTCGACTTTGAGGTCCATTCCCTTCCTGCCGTACTCGACGGTCGCCCGGGTGGGATCTCCGGAGACGCCGCTTCCCTCGAAGCCTCCGCCTTTCGCCAGTTGATCCTTCCGAATGTGCTGGGGAGCCACCGCGAGGAGCTGCGACGTATCGGAGATGCCGGCATGGGTGCCGATGCTCTCTTCGGTCTCCCCCTGGGACTTCAGCCACTCGACGAAACCGTTTCCCGAGTAGTACTCGGGCACGAAGTGCACCCGCGTCTTCCCTCCCCTCCACTCGGAGTTGAGGGCGAGCGCGACTTCCTCCATGCCATCCTGGTTTCCGCCGCTGTCCCCGATGAAGACGATGTCGGTGAAGCCGTGCGCGCGGAGGCTTCTCGCCGCGTACTCGTAGATCTTCATGAAATACACGTTCGGAAGCGTGATGGTGCCCGGCTTCTGCATGTGGCCGGAGAGCGGATCGACGGCGCCCTCGGGGACGTACGTCACGATGGGCGCGACCAGGGCGTTTCCGAGCTTGCGCGCGATCCGATCCGCGGCGTTCCTCACGATGTACTCGTGCTTGCCGAGGACCATGTGCGGGCCGTTCTGCTCGTTGCCGGCGGAGGCGACGATGACCGTGGTCTTTCCCGCGGCGAGGAGATCCCGGACCTCGGTCCAGGTGAGCTCCTCGAGGAAAACGGTGTCGGGCGGCGCCGAAAAGGCCGGCGCGCAGAAACAGAT
The DNA here is from genome assembly GCA_963820855.1 of uncultured Acidobacteriota bacterium. Lineage (GTDB taxonomy): Bacteria > Acidobacteriota > Vicinamibacteria > Marinacidobacterales > SMYC01 > DAISKN01. The sequence continues at coordinate 779,092 of CAWGBY010000015.1, read as the reverse complement.
CAGCAAGACGAGAACGTACTTGGTCATGGTCTACTTCTCCTCGAGCAGGCGCTCCACGAGCGCTTTCATTTCTTCGAAGCTCTCCTCGCGGTATCCCTCGACCCGGTGTCGCACGCGTCCCTCGCGATCGATGACGACGCTGGTCGGATAAACGAGGACTTCGTACAGGTCGGTCAGCCCGTCGTCGACGAGGATGGGATACGTCATCTCGAGCTCCTTCGCGAAGGGCTCGAGATCCTCGGGGGCGTCGCCGTAGTCCGCGCCGAGGACGACGAGGCCTTTGTCCCGCCACGCGCGATCGAGCGCCGAGAGGTGCGGAATCTCGTGCCGGCAGCTCTTGCACCAGATGCCCCAGAAGTTGAGGAGAACGACCTTCCCCCTCAGATCGGCGAGCCGCACCGTCGCTCCCTTCAGTTCTTTCACCTCGAATTCCTTGGCCTTCGGGTACTCGGGCACCGTGGTGAGGAGGAAAAGAAGAATCGCCGTCATTCGAGGTCGAGCCTCGCGAGCTGTATCCGCGTAGGACCCTGCCGCGACATCGATTCCGTCCACGCGATGTGGACCTTCCCCTGGAAGACGGCGATCCGGGGAAAGCCGCTGGTGCGATCGGTTCCGGCGCTTGCGATCGTGACGATGTCGCCGAGCTCTCCTTCGGTCCGAGACCCGCCGCGCGAGAACTTCTCCTCCGCGCTCCGCCCGAGAGAGCCAGGTGACCACGGCGCCAGCTTCGCCGAGAAGCTCGACGTCGACTCGACCGAGTGCTTGGCCCGAGTCGATGCGAACGGGAGCTCCGAACGTCTCGCCGCCATCCGCGGAGAAGACGATTTGGACCCTCGGGGTGTCCTTCGACGCGGTGAACCAGGCGAGAGCCAGCCGTTTTCCGGAGGAGGCGAGCTGCGGTCCGTTCACCGGACATCCCGCGAGATGCCAGCCGTCGTCGACGATCGTTCGAGGCTCGCTCCACTGACCGGCGGCGGAGCGGACGGTGCCGATATCGCGTATCTCCTGAGGCGAGCGATCCCGATACGCGGCGAAGAATCCGCCGTCTACCGGCTGCCATCGCCGTCTGGCAGCACTCGCAGACCCGGGTGTCGACCACGGTCTCGGGCGCGAAGGTGACGCCGTCGAACGAAGTCTGCATCAACGCCATCTCGTTGTCCGCGGCATCCTTCTTGAAATTCCTTCCGTCGAGCCAGAGCACGCGAAAGCCGTTCCCTTCGGGAACGAGAGACACGAAGCCGTGCTCGCTCAGTGTTCCGTCGCGATGCGGTTTGACGCCCGGACTCCACGTCTTGCCACCGTCGTCCGAGATCGACAGCAAGACGTCGTACTCGTACGTCCCGGAAGCGGACTTCTCGAGCCAGTGCGCGACGAGCCGGGCTTCTCCGAAGGCCCGAAGCAGCCCCGAAAGGAAGAACCGAGGGGAAGTCCGCCCAGTTGGCGAAGAACCGGTCGGAAGAGCGGATGGTGGCGGGCTCGGTGAAACGCGCACCGTCCCAGCGCGCGTAGCGCAGAGAATGGCCTTCCGCCGTCTTCTCGAGCCAGCTCAGGTGCAGTCCGCTCGCCGATCCGGCAAGAAAAGGAGTGAGACTCTCGTCTCTCGCCGGCGTCGAGAGACGATTCACCGGCTCGGAAGCGCTCGCGTCGAGAGCGCCCGCGAGAAGAGCGAGCCCGAAGAAGAGCTTCGATTTATAATGGCCCCCCTCATGACCATCGGGCTTCTGACGCTTCATCTTCTCTCCATCGCGACCGTCGCCATCACCGTATTCTACGGCATCCACATTCCGGACGGCGGCGGAGCCTTCGGCAGGCACTTTCTTTACGCGCTCGCCGCCGCTTCCCTCGCGGTCTTCACTCACACCATGACCTACTTCTATTTCGTAGGGATGGGCTCGAACCTGAAGCGCGCGGTTGAGGAGCATGGTCGCGGAGGCGAGCGGCTCCAATCGAGCCGACGCATCAAGGCCAAGGTGCTGCCCTGGGCCTTCTCCGGAATGGGGCTCCTGATGGTGACCTTCATCCTTGGAGGAGGCGCCCACACCCGGGCGATCCCGAGCTGGATCCACGGGGGCCTCGGCTACCTCTCGCTCGTCTACAGCCTGGTGGCGCTCCTCGTCGAAGGCTACTACCTGCTGCAGCAGAACAGCCTGGTGAACGCGTTTCAGCGCGAGCTTCTGGGCGGCGCGCGCGACTAGACCGCGCTCGCGAGGAACCGACTCTCGTCGTGGACCGTGCGGGTCATGTCGCGATAGGCGTTCTTCTGAAGAGGCGTCGAGGAAAGGATGCGGCGCAGTCCCCGCGCCACCGCGTTCCCGTTCGAAGTCTCGAACCGGAAGCGCGAGAGGCGGGCGAAGTGCTGCGCAAGCTGGCCCGAGTCGAAGAATACGTCGCCCACCACCATCACCCGGTCGGAGAACAAATCGCTCGCGATTTCCCCGCGCCCGTCGTTGCGGAGCCTCGCGAAACAGCCGAAGACCACCTTCTCGAGGTCGAAGAGGAAACCCCGAAGCTGCACGTCGATGGCATGACTCACCGTCTCGTCCTCGACCACGTACTCGATGAGTCCGCGCTCGTTGAAGGTGCGGAGATTGGTCGGCGTCGAGGGCTCACCGGCTACGTCGGAGGCGGCGCCGTCGATTCCGGCAAGTGCGAGCTCCGTCGCCTCTTTGACCTCCTTGAGCGCGGGAGGCGCCGGCTTGGCCGCCACCGGCCGGGCGGCGTTGCGATCGAAATAGTTCCTGCGAGAGCGAGCGCACGACTTTGAAATAAGTGTTGAACCCGAGTGTCGCTCCCAGGCGGAATTGGAGGTTCTCCTGGACCTCTCGCACCAACTGGTCCCAGCTGCCCTCTTTCACGATCAGTCCGGTCAGCCCCCCATCGACGAAGACTCCGCCCGAGATGCGGCTCGTCCCGACGTGGATCACCATTCGGGCGCGGTGCGAGTCTTCGTCTCCGCGGAGCACGGGCAGACCCGAGCCCACCGCGGCCGCGACCAGCTCGGGGACGAGGACCGTTTCCTTCGGACGGATGCTGCCTTCGAAGCAGTGGCGCAGGTTGAACAGCGACTGCATTCCGGAGCCGGTGGGGACGCTCGCCCAGAGCCGCTGGCGGACGAATGCTCCCCGGGGAACCACGCGCTGGAGGAAGCTCCCGAGGATCTTGGGGTCTTCGACCCGTCCGGGGAAGACAGAAACCACGTCTCGCGATTTCCCCACCAGGCGGTAAGCGCGCTGCCCGACCGCTTGGATTTCCCCGCCCTTGACCTGCGCGAGCGCGGGATGATGGGCTTCCTCGATCTCCCCCCGGCGCTTGGTCGAGAGCACGACGCACTCGCGCGAGTCGAGGGCGAGACCGATTTCCTTCCGGCCGAACATACTCGTTTTCAGGGAGCGAGCAGTATAACAGAATTGGCCAGGGAGGAAGCGGCTGCCACGGCCATCGGGCCTAACGCCCGTGGAAGGCGTGTTTCGGTCACTTCCGGTGGACGAGCGTATTTGAATGGTGCCACCTGAGCTTCTAACATGCGCTCCGTGGAAAGTCGGTGCGGAGCGCGTGAGGGGAGAAGCGAAGGCGTATCCGAGAGAACGCTTTTCTTCCGAGATCACGCTTACCCCCGAGATCGTCGGCGCCTACGCGCGCGCCGCGGGGGACGACAATCCGGTTCACCACGACCCGCAGTTCGCCGCGTCGACGCGCTACGGACGTGTGATCGCGAGCGGCACTCACACCACCGCGCTATTGCTCGGGTTGACGGCATCGCATTTCTCGCAGAAGGGAGCGATGGTGGGCCTTGAATTCTGGGTCCGTTTCCGGCGGCCGGTCTACGCCGACGAAACGATTCATCTGGAGTGGCTGGTCGTGAAGGTGACGCCGAACGACCGACTCAGGGGCGACATCGTGGAGTTACGGGGTCGTATCCGAGGCCAGGACGGCCAGACCGCTTTGGGCGCCAAGGGTCGGGTCCTGGTCACGGAGAAGCTATAGGCCGCGAGTGCGAACCGTAGTCGTCGTCGATTACGATCGGCTCTGGCCCGAGGCATTCGAGCGCGTGCGCTCGACTGTATGGCCCGTTGTCAGCGACCTCGCATTGAGCGTCGAGCATGTGGGGAGCACGGCGGTTCCAGGTCTTGCCGCGAAGCCGATCATCGACGTCAGTGTCGTGGTTCGCGCAGAGACAGATGTCCCCACTGCGATCGAACGGTTGGCGACCCTGGGCTATTCGCATCGAGGCAATCTCGGAATCGAAGGGCGGGAGGCGCTCGACAGTCCGGACGGGTTTCCCGTCCACAATCTGTACTTGTGTACGCTCCACGGCCTCGGGCTTGCGAACCATCTGGCCGTGCGCGATCACCTGCGCCTGCATCCAGAGACCGCGACTGCGTACGGTGAGCTCAAGAAGCGGCTGGCCGAGCAGTTTCCCCACGACATCGACGCCTACATCGACGGGAAAACCGACTTCCTCCTTCGAATACTTCGCGTGGCTGGATTGCCGTGGCGCGACTCGCAGAAATAGAGCGGGCAAACCGAAAGGCGTGAACTCGCAGCTCTCGAGTCGTTACGGCTGGACTTCGACCTCGAGCCCTTCGAGATCGCGGGCGATGGCCTCGACCTTTTCCGGAGGCAGTGCGTGCTTTTCGGCCACCCGTTCGAGGTCTTCCCATCGGATCCGGCGGGCCGAGGTTCTGCCGGTGGGCCCGAAATCTTCATCGCTCATGCGGAGGGACACCACGTCCCATCGGCTGTAGTGCCCCATGCAGTCGAAAACGTTCTTGGCCACGATTCGATCCCTCGGGTCGAGCTCACCCACCACCAGTTCCTCTCGGTGGAAGACCGGTTCTGTCACGTAGGCTCCGAAGGGATTGGCGATAGCACTTCCCCCCATGGCCCACTTCCAGGCGGCGGACTTCTTGTAGGGGAAATCGTCGGGGACCGCGGTCTCCGGCATGTACATCGAACAGCTCACGACGAAAGTCTGGGTCTCGAAAGCGTATTCGCGAATCGCGGAGTCCTGATCGGAATGGTAGAGGGGCCGCACCTCACCCGACATGTTGCGGATGGAGTTTCCTTTTCCGCCATAGCTCCACCAGCCGGGCCAGCAGGCGGCGTGGACTTCTTCGCCTTTCGCCGCCATCGCCGCCTTCAGGAGCGTCATGTGGTTCTCGAAGCAGATGAGTCCCCCGAGCTTTCCGAAGTGCGTATCGAAAGTGCGGAGGTCCGACGCCTCGCCTCGCCCCCAGAAAAACCTCTCCTGGTGAGTCGGCATGAGCTTTCGATGGCGGCCGAGAAGAGTTCCGTCGCGATCGATGAAGAGCATCGTGTTGTAGAGCGTCGCCGAGCCTTCGCGATCGTCCTGCTCGTTGATGCCGACCACCACGACGACCCGCGCCGAGGCCGCCGCTTTCGAGAGGATCTCCGTTTCCCGGCTCGGTATCCGCACCGACTGGTCGTAGAACGCGACCACCGTGTCTTTCCAGAGAGCGGCGGACTCCGTCGTGGTGTAGCCGAAATTGTTCCGCCAGTAGGGATAGCTCGGGATTCCCGTCTCGGGAGTGACCAGCACATCCACGCGGCGCTTGCCCGCCTCGGCAATGGCCTCCGCGTACTTCTCGATCGACTCCTTCTTCTTCATGAAGACCGGAGCGATCTGGGCCGCGGCGGCGACGATCGGGCGGTCGAGCTTCACGTCTGGTACTCGTCGAGCGGCGGACAGACGCACATCAGGTTTCGATCGCCGTAGGGATTGTCGATGCGCGCGACCGCCGGCCAGAACTTGTGGCCCTTGAGCCAGGGCGCGGGAAACGCGGCCTCCTCGCGGGAGTAGGGGTGAGACCAGTCGCTCGAGACGATGGCGGACGCCGTATGGGGGGCGTTCTTGAGGACGTTGTCCTTCGGGTCGGCCTTCCCCGTCTCGACCGCGCGAATCTCTTCACGGATACGAATGAGCGCGTCGCAGAATCGATCGAGCTCTTCTCTCGACTCGCTTTCCGTCGGCTCGATCATGAGCGTCCCGGCGACGGGAAAGGACATGGTGGGCGCATGAAATCCGTAGTCCATCAGGCGCTTCGCGATGTCCTCGACCTCGATTCCCGCTCTTCTTCAGAGGGACGGCAGTCGAGGATGAACTCGTGCGCCGCGCGTCCCTTTTCGCCCTTGTAGAGCACGGGGTAGTGAGGCTCGAGGCGATGCGCCATGTAGTTCGCGTTCAGAATGGCGATGCGGGTCGCATCCGTCAGGCCCTTCGCTCCCATCATGCGAATGTACGCCCAGGGAATGGTGAGAATCGCGGGGCTTCCGTAGGGGGCGGCGGAGACCGGGACCGATGGCGCTCTTTCCACCGACTTCCGCGAGCGGATGGCCGGGGAGAAACGGCGCGAGATGCGAGGCGACTGCGATGGGTCCCATGCCGGGACCTCCTCCGCCGTGCGGGATACAGAACGTCTTGTGGAGGTTCAGGTGGCAGACGTCGGCGCCGATGAGCCCGGGCGAGGTGAGGCCGACCTGAGCGTTCATGTTCGCCCCATCCATGTAGACCTGGCCGCCTCGCTCGTGGACGATGCGCGCGATCTCGCGGATGCGCTCCTCGAAGACCCCATGGGTCGAGGGATAGGTCACCATCAAGGCGCCGAGCTCGTTCTCGGTGGGCCTCGGCCTTCTTCGCGAGGTCCTCGAGATCGACGTTCCCGCGTTCGTCGCAATCGACGACCACGACTCGAAAGCCCGCCATGACCGCGCTCGCCGGGTTGGTCCCGTGGGCCGAGACAGGAATGAGGCACACGTCCCGCGTTTTCTTCGCCGCGGCTCTCGTGATACGCGCGGATGACGAGGAGCCCGGCGTACTCGCCCTGCGAGCCCGCGTTCGGCTGAAGGCTCACGCGCGGCGAGTCCGGTGATCTCCGCGGAGCCAGTCCTCGAGACCGCGAAAGAGCTCGGCATAGCCCTGGAGCTGCTCCGCCGGCGCGAACGGATGGGGCGACGCGAACTCCGGCCAGGTCACGGGGATCATCTCGGTCGTGGCGTTGAGCTTCATCGTGCACGAGCCGAGAGGGATCATCGACGTGGTCATCGAGAGATCCCGCGCCTGGAGCCGGTGGAGTAGCGGAGCATCTCGTGCTCGGAATGGTAGCGATGGAAGATCTCGTGGGTGAGAATGTCACCCTTTCGAGCGTGGGGGGCGTCGAGATCGAGCGACACGTCTTCTGCCAGCTCCTCGAGCCGGGTCGCCTTTCCCGCCGAAGACGGCGAGGAGCTTCTCGACGTCCTCGAGCGTCGCCGTTTCATCGAGGGCGATGCCGATATCGCCGCCGTCGTGAGTCGCGGAGATTGAATCCCTGCTGTCGCGCGCCGTCGAGCACCCGTTTGCCGTCAGCGGGTTTCATCCGGACCCGAAGCGTGTCGAAGAATGCGCGCGTTTCCGAGATCGTACCCTTTCACCCGCAGCCCGCTGCGCGAGGAGCGCCGCGAGCCCGTGGACGCGCCGGGCGATCGCGCGCACTCCCTCGGGGCCGTGGTAAACGGCGTACATGCTCGCCATGATCGCGAGAAGCACCTGGGCGGTGCAGATGTTGCTCGTCGCCTTGTCGCGGCGGATGTGCTGCTCGCGCGTCTGGAGAGCGAGCCGGTACGCGGGCTTCCCCTGGGCGTCTTTCGAGACGCCCACGATGCGGCCGGGCATCTTCCGGGCGTGCTCCTCGCGCGTCGCGAGGAAACGCGGCATGAGGTCCGCCGGCTCCCATGGGGACTCCGAAACGCTGCGAATTGCCGATGGCGATATCGGCGCCGAGCTCTCCCGGCAGGCCGCAGAATCGCGAGCGCCAGAAGATCGGTCGCCAGCGCGACCACGATCCCTTTCGACTTCGCTCGAGCGATGAGATCCCCGTAGTCCTCGATCCGACCGTCGGTCGTCGGATAGGAGAGCAGAAGCCCGAAGAACTTTCCGGACTCGAGATCGACGGATTTCGCCGGACCGACCACCACCTCGATCGCCGAGGGGGCGGGCCCGCGTCTCGACGACGGCGACGGTCTGCGGGTGCGTGTCCTCGGCGATGAAGTACCGTTGGGCTCCGTTCCCGGCGTGGATCCCGAGCGACATCCCCATCGCCTCGGCGGCGGCGGTCGCCTCGTCGAGAAGCGACGCGTTCGCGAGGGGAAGCCCGGTGAGATCGGCGACGATCGTCTGGAAGTTCAGGAGCGCCTCGAGCCGGCCCTGCGCGATCTCCGCCTGGTACGGCGTGTACTGGGTATACCAGCCGGGATTCTCGAGCACGTTGCGCAGGATGACCGGCGGAGTCACGGTCCCGTGGTATCCGAGTCCGATGAACGACTTCATCACCCGGTTCTTCGAGGCGATCGCGTGAAGCTCCTCGAGGAGCGCCCGCTCCGTAGCCGGCGCGGGAAGGTCGAGAGCGCTTCTTCGATCGGATATCGGAAGGCACGGTGTCGGCTACCAGCTCTTCGATATCCCGGTACCCGAGAACGCGCGAGCATCTCGGCGACGTCTTTGGGTCTTGGACCGATGTGCCGCGGAGGAAAAGAATCGAGAGGCTCGAGGCTCTTCGAGCTTCGACGTCAACCTTTGCCCTCCCGGTCGACGTAGGCCTGATAGTCCGCCGCGCTCATGAGGGAGGAGAGCTCCCCCTCGTTCGCGATGGCGACCACCAGAAGCCAGGCTTTTCCGTAGGGATCGGAGTTGACGAGCTCGGGTTTGTCGACGACGGTGCCGTTCACCTCGACGACCTCGCCGGACACCGGGCAAAAGAGCTCGGAGACCGCCTTGACGCTCTCGATGGTTCCGAACACTTCCATCGAGGCGAGCTTCTTCGCCCGACCTCCGGAAGCTCCACGTAGACCACGTCCCCGAGCTGTTTCTGGGCGTAGTCCGTGATCCCGACCGTGCCCCGGCCGCCCTCCACTTTCACCCACTCGTGCTCTTTCGAGTACTTGCGATCCTCTGGAAGCATCTACTTTCTCTCCCGCTTGTAGAAGGGCGTCGGCACCACTACCGCTTTCGCCCGCCGACCCCGGATCTCGATCTCGATCTCGCTTCCCGGCGACGAGGAGGCGACCGGGAGATAAGCGAGACCGATGCTCTTCTTCAAGAAGGGCGCGAAGCTGCCGCTGGTGACGGTATCGGAAGGAGCGCCGGCGGCGAACACCGGGTATCCGTGGCGCGCGATACCTCGATCCACCATTTCGAAGCCGACGAGCTTCCGTCGCAATGCCCTGTTCCTTCTGGCGGAGCAGGGCTTCGCGGCCGATGAAATCGCCCTTCTGCCACTTCACGATCCACTCCAGATCGGCCTCGAGAACCGAGTGCTCCTCGTCGATGTCGTTCCCGTAGAGCGCCATCTTCGCTTCGAGTCGAAGCGTGTCGCGCGCGGCGAGGCCGATGGGCGAAGCTCCTCGACTCGAGAATCCCCCGGGCTATCTTCTCGCCGACGCCGGCATCGACCAGAATCTCGAAGCCATCTTCCCCGGTGTATCCGGTTCGAGAGATCGTTGCGGCCTCTCCGAGCACCTTCCCCTCGGCGAAGCGGTAGTACTTCATCGCGCCGAGGTCGACGTCGGTGAGGGGCTGCAGGATCGCGACGGACTCAGGCCCCTGGAGCGCGAGAAGGGCGTAGTCGTCGCTCACGTTGACGAGGCTCGCCTCCTTCGGGCGGCGCGAATCCATCCAGGCAAAGTCCTTTTCGACATTCGACGCGTTCACCACCAGAAGGAAGCTTCTGTCGCCGGTCTTCGAGATCAGAAGATCATCGACGAACGTCCCCTCTTCGGTCGTGAGCGCGGAGTAATGGGCCTGGCCGATGGCGAGTCGAGAAACGTCGTTCGGCGTCAATTTCTGGAGAAAGGACTCCGCTTCCGCGCCCTTCGACGACGAACTCTCCCATGTGGCTCACATCGAAGAGACCCGCCTTGGTCCGCACCGTCAGATGCTCCTCGACGACGCCGCCGAACTCGACGGGCATCTCGTAGCCGGCGAAGTCCGTCATACGGGCGCCGAGCTCGCGATGGAGACCGAAAAGAGGCGTGCGCTTCAGGGGTGATACCGATGTAGACATCTAGCGAGCGCTCGAGGCAGGGCGAGACGCTACCATAGCCCCCAGGGGCTGTCAATTCGAGGCGAGAGCCGGGGAAGTCACGCGGCGAGCACTCCTCTTCAATGAGCCAAAGACCACCTATCCCGTTAGAAACAAAGGCGCTCTCAACCGGGAGCCGCCGGTGAATGGTTGAACCCCGCCGGGAGGACCACTTATACTGAGGTTCAACTTCGCAGAGAATTTGAACGTTGCTGACTCGAGAAGGCAACAGTCGACGCATGAGCGCCGAGACCTACACCGTTCGCTGCTGGAACTGCCTCAACGACTTCGAAGCCGTCGAAGCCGTCTGGTGCAGCTGCGACCCGAAGCACCCGTCGAAGCTCTGCCCGTTCTGCCTGCACTGCTTCTGCCCCGCCGACGACGCTACAAGCGCCGTTTCTGGGCCTCCGCGCCGGGCTCGCTCAAGGACGAGGTCTCGATGCTCGAGCGGAGCCTGGACCGGCTCGGGAGAGATCCTGATCCGAAACCAGAAGCTCAAGACGCCGCAGCTCCTCCAGGCGCTTCGCGAGCAGGAGCGCACCGGCGGACTTCTGGGGAAGATCCTCATCCAGAAGGGCTGGGTGACTCAGCAGGATATCGACGATGCTCTCAAGTATCAGGGCTACCAGCCCCTGGTGGATAGTCAGGGGCTCGAGCTCACCCCCGCGCCGCAATCGGCAACGGGAAATCCAGCTCAGCTCCTCGAGTACCTTCTGACGCTCGCGGCGAGGAAGGGAGCGTCAGACATCCACCTCGAGCCGTCCGCGACCGATCTTACAATCAAGCTCCGTATCGACGGGCTCTTCTACAAGGTGAAGCCGCTTGCGAGCGACGCGCTTGTGCCGCTCCTCCAGAGAATCCAGGAAGTCTTCAGCCTCGATCCCCGCCACGAAGACCTGCCCCAGAAAGGCCGGGCGCATCTCGAGCTCGAGGGGCACGACTTCGACCTCCTGGTGACGACGCTTCCGACGCGGATGGGCACGAGCGTCACCATCAAGCTCGTCGATCGCCGCTTCTTCCTGAAGAACTTCACCGCCCTCGGTCTGACCCCGGCGGATCAACTGTTCCTCGTGCGCGCCCTCGACTCTCCCTCGGGACTGCATCATGGTCACTTCGCCGCCCTACAACGGCGCCATGACCACTTCCTACTCCTTGATGGATCAGGTAGCGAAGTCCGAGAGGCGGGTCGTGAGCATCGAGCGCGCCATCCAGTGGGAAGTGCCCTACGTCCACCAGATGGAGGTGAACCAGGACAAGGGGCTCGATTTCGCGGCCGCGCTGCGGTCGGTCGCGAGCATACGACCGGACGTGGTCTTCATCCTCGAGCTCAACGACAAGGCGACGGCGAACCTCGCCTGCCAGCTCGCGACGACGCTTCTCGTCATCACCACGTTTCCTGCCTTCGGCGCTGCCGAATCCATCTACCGCTTCCTCGAGCTCGGCGTGCCTCGCTTCGCTCCTCGCGCGGAGTCTCTCCCTCGTCCTCAACCAGCGTCTGGTGCGCCGAATCTGCCCGCACTGCCGCGACGAGGGAAGCCAGGCGGACGCGCAAAAGCTCGGCACGTACGGGATCAGCCCGAAGGAAGCCAAGACCTTGCGGCTCTACAAGGGACGGGGCTGCAACCAGTGCCATCGTCTCGGCTATCGGCGCCGGAAGGGACTTTTCGAGCTCATCGTCATCGACCCTCACTTCCGCGAGAAGCTCGCCGCGGGACTCGACCCTCGCGGAAATCGAAGCGAGCGCGCGCGGCGCGGGCATGGAGTCGCTGCGGCAGCGATGCCTCAAGGAAGTCACCGCCGGAGTCACCTCACTCGACGAGTTCATTCGCTGGCGGATGTGACGGCTCGCCCGCTTCCGTTTCCCGTCGGTTCTCGCTCCATTTCCGATAGGCGTCGAGGAGCGCTTCGAGAAACTGACTCCTGAGAGTCGGGTTCGCGAACACGACCTGAGGCATGAATCGCGTCCGGCCCTCGACTGCGAAGCTCTTCGTGGGCACCGAAGCGAAGAGACCCTTTTCTCCCCGGATGACGCGGAAGCCTTTCACGATGATTCCGTCCGCGATGTCCACGTCCGCCAGGGCCACGATCTTTCCCTCTTTGTTGTACCGAGGTTCGTAGAAATTGATGTTCATCCGATATCCTTTCTTCTAAATCGATTGCCATCGGCCGCCGCGATAGCGGGCGACCCGAACGCGTCCCGGTGCCGCCGAAAATGACGACCGCGTAGACGAGTCCGTAGTCATTGCTCAGATAGAGCGTCCCGGTGGTGGAAGAGCCCAGAGGAGAGAAGGAAACGATGTGGCTGCGGCCGATCTGAAGGCCGCGCACGAACGGATCCGGCGCTCCCGCGGGACGGCTTCCGTAGCGGACGCCGGGAAAGGTTTCGCTCAGGCGGTACGGCTCCCGAAGCCTCGGGTCAGCCCCGCTGTCGACGTCGACCCGGCGGATGCCGTTTCCGTTGCCATCCTCGTGAATCGAGAATACCGGGTCGCCATCGACCTCTTCGAAGACGACACCCACGTAACACGCATGCGCCGCCGCCCGCGCGCGCACCTGTCGCATGAGACCGCGCAGGTGGAACGCGGCTCCGCGGAGCCGCGCCTCGTGCACCATCGACTGGGCCCTGGGAATCGCAGCCGCAGCGAGCACGATCGCGAGGCTCACCGCGACCAGAAGGTCCAGGAGCCCGCTCCCGGATTCTCGCGCGAAGCCCCCTGGCGATGGGGCCGGCGGGTCTTCGTTCCCGCCAGCCCCGGCCCGGAAGCCCCGCGGCTCCCGCCGTCTTCCTCACTTCTTCCGCTTTTCCCTGTCGGAGCCGACGGTGATGCGAGACTGAAGCTTGAGGAAGCTCTTCTCGCCGATGCCGCGGACGTTCATGAGATCCTCGGCCTTCTCGAAAGGACCGTTCTCCTCTCGATAGGCGACGATCCGCTTCGCCACCTGCTCGCCGACTCCCGGGAGCTTGGTGAGCTCCGAAACGCCGGCCTCGTTGATATCGACGCGAAGCTCGGCTTCGGCCTTCGGCTTCGCCTCCTGCGATTGAGCGGCGACCGCGATGCCCGTGAGACCGACGAGACTCAAGACGGACGTGAACAACACTGCGTACTTCATCTGCAATTCTCCTTTTCAATGAATCGAAACGAATGAACAGATCTCCGCCGGAGCACGACCTCTCCGGCGGTTCTTTCCCGTCGAGGAGCCGCGTCCGCTCCGGATTTTTCGAGCCGACACCGAGCGGCGCGCTCCTCGCGACGGGAACGAGATCAAGGTTTTCTCTCTCTTCGCACCTCCTTCCCGGATGCTCCCGGGACCACGACCCGCCCGGTACCTCCGAACTCGGGAAACCACTAAGGCAAGCGCGAGGCCAACCGGCCATGCGAAGGGCGTGGGGTCAATGAAGTCGAGCACGCGCAGAGAGTTCGAAGAGAGCGTTCGATCGAGCTCGCCCGATGGAAGCGCGCTCGGCCGTCAACGAACCGTTACGGCCGCGGAGACTCCCTTCCGCAAGTGCAATGTCGCCAGCCAGCTCCGGGTGTCAAACGCCGTTGACACCTTTTTGTCACCCGGACAGAACGGGCTCGCTGAACGAAATCGAGCGCGGACTTTTGTGGTAATATTTAAAGTTGTGGTTGAGGTTCCACCATCCCTCTCCCTCCGACCAGCTGACTGAGGGTTTCCGAAGCAAGTCCGATGGAAGACAGAGAAAGCGGGAATCTGAGCCGGAAGCCCGCGCTCGACCTTCTCGTCGAGCTTCATCGCGGGATCGGTGACGGGATCGCTCAAGCTCGAGCGCGCTCCGCTCCAGAAAGCGGTCTACTTCCGCGACGGCCAGATCCTGTTCGCCGCGTCGAACGATCCGAAGGATCAGCTGGCCTCGATCCTCGTGGAGGAGGGAAAGCTCGGACCGGATCAGATGCAGGTGGCGCAGGCCCGGGTCTCCCCCGGAAACCCTCTCGCCAAGGTGCTCACCGAGCTCGGCTATATCTCACAGCGCGAGCTCGCCGAAGCGGCGCGGGTCAAGGTAGAGAAGATCCTGACCGACCTCTACACCTGGAAGGAAGGTACCTACCAGTTCGCGACGAAGTCGCTTCCCAAAGGCGCCATCGATCTCGAGCTCTCCACCTCTCGTCTCCTTTTCGCCAGCATCCGACGCGTCCAGGATCGAGATTGGGTCCTTCGACAGCTCGGCTCGCTCGACACGGTTCTCACCCCGACCGCCTCCTTTCCGCAATTCCTGGCAGAGACCGAGCCCGAACCCCTCGCCGCCGAGGTGCTGAAGCTCGCCGACGGAGTGAAGACCGTCAAACAGATCGGCTCGGTCTCGAGCCTCGGAGAGTTCGAAGTCTGTAAAGTGCTCGCGGCGGCGCTCGTAGCGGGGGCCTTGAGCCGCGACGGCGCGCCTGCGATTCCGGCGAGCGACGATGCTTTTTCGTTTCCGCAAGCGCAGGAAAGCTTTTCGTTTCCGCCTCCGCCGAGCCCGAGCTTCGGAAACGAGACCGACGGTCATCCCTGTAGTCGAAGCGTCCTCCTCCGAATCGATGAGCTACGACACGATCTTCCAGGCGGCGGTCGTGAAGCCCCCTCCCCCGGCGGACGAAGAGGACAGAACCGTATTCGATCCGGCGCCTCCTCCCTCGAACGACGGGCGAGGAAGCCTCGACGCCCATCGGTCTCCGAGCTCGTGATCGATGAGCCGGAGCCCGCAACCGAGACCCCGGGAAGAAACCCGCCCCGCCCGAAGAATCGGCGCGGGGGCGGCGGCTCGGGCGGGAGCGCTTCGGGAATCCTGAAATGGCTCGCGGTCGCGGGACTCGCGGGAGCCGCCGCATTCTCCGTCTACTACTTCGTTTGGCCACTCGTCGGCGGAGGCGGAAAGCGGGACGAGCTCCGCCTCCGTGACCACGCCCACGAGCTCGGTCCCAACAACGACCATCGCTCGAGGGCGCCCCCACGACGCACGGCCGCGCCCGCCACGATCAGCGTCGCTCCGGGGACCCAAGAGCCGGCGCGTCGGCCGCGGTCACCCCCTCTCCCGTCACTTCCTCAGTCGCTCCTCGCGCGGGAGCGGCCAGCCCTCCGGGCGCCGCCACGACGTCGCGGCCCCCGGATACGGTACCTCCGTCGACCTCAGGCGCTCCCAAGCCGCCGCCCGGGTCGTCCACGCCGAGGAGCGGGGCGAGCGGCGATGGGCGGGCTCTTCTCCAAAGCGGAAATCTCACCGCAGCCGCCCGCGCATTTCAGCGGGAAATCTCGAGCGGCAGCGCCGACAAGTTCACGCTCGCGCTCGGTCTTTACTGCAACGAGGAGAACGCGGGCCGACTCGTCGCCGGAGCCGCGGGCTCGAGCGACATCTACGTCCTCCCCACTTCGGTCCAAGGACGAAGCTGCATCCGCGTCATCTGGGGTCTCTACGATTCCCGCGAAGCCGCCGAGCGCGGAATTGCCTCTCTTCCGAGCGGTGTGCGCGCGGGAGACGTGGCTCCGGTCGCGGTTTCGCGCTTTCTCCGATAGCTTCGAACGCTTCGCATGAGAATTCCGACGGAAGCTCGTCGTCTCTCACTTCTCGTCGCCGCGGCGGAGCCTCGCCTCGGCTCCGAGACAGATCTTGTTCCTCAAGAACGGACGTCGAATTCCGGTGGATCGCTACTGGGAAGAGGGCGAACAAATCCTCTACGAAAAAAACGGCAGCACCTTCGGGTTTCCCAGGAAGCTCCTCGAAAGAGTCGAAGGCGGCACGACACCCGAGGATGCCATCGAGGCCGACGACCCCTCGGGGTTCAAGAATCAGGTGGTGGTGGAATCGGTCGAAGCCGCGCGGGCATCGGTGCGCGAAGGCGATGTCGACGAAGCGGTCGATCAGTACCGGAGAGCTCTCGAGAGCGAGCCCGCCGCGCTCGAGGTCCGATTGGAGCTGGGGCGTCTCTATTTCGCGCGGGGAGACCTCTCCGCGGCGCAGGCGCAGTTCGAGCAGGCGAAGACGCACGGCGCCGCAGGACCTGCGCGCGCGAGACGGCCTGGGCGACGTCTACTATCGGATGGGGCGACTCCCGCTCGCGATCCGCGAGTGGCAGACGGCCCTCGAGATCCACCCCGATCC
This sequence comes from uncultured Acidobacteriota bacterium, assembly GCA_963820855.1. GTDB lineage: Bacteria > Acidobacteriota > Vicinamibacteria > Marinacidobacterales > SMYC01 > DAISKN01. The sequence goes on along the minus strand of CAWGBY010000015.1, from coordinate 762,919 downwards.
GGGAATCCTCTACAAGCTCAAGAAAGCCCTTCGGGAGAACAACGAGGACATCGAATTCGACGAGGTCTCGCGCGCTCACTTTCTCATTCGATACGACGGGCAGGTGAACGAGGACATCGGCCGCATCATGGCGGCGGCGCTCGAAGAGGAGTACCACGAGCTCACCCGGGCGCTTCGGTTCACCCCTCGGTCGCCGGTCTCGGTCACTCTCTATACCAATCAGGAGTTTCGTCGACGTGACCGACGCCCCCGCCTGGGCCTCGGGGCTGAACGACGGCGAGATCAAGATTCCGGTGGAAGGCTTGACCGAGATGACGCCGAAGCTTCGCCGCGTCATACGGCACGAGCTCACCCACAGCTTCGTCAACGCCATGACTTCGGGGAATTGTCCCTCGTGGTTCCACGAGGGAGTCGCACAGCTCCACGAGGGCAGCTATCGCATCGATCCGTATCCCCGCCTCAGGACCGCGCAGGCCGAGGGCGCGATTCTGCCTCTCTGGAGCCTCGAGGGACCGCTCCTGAACTACTCGAAAGAAAAAGCCCTTCTCGCATACTCCGAAGCTCTCGCGGCGACGGAATATCTCGAGGCGCGCAAAGGTCGGACCGCGCTTCTTCGCCTCCTGCAGCTTCTCGGCGAGCGCCAGACCATGAACGACGCCCTGAAGAAAGTCATCGGGCTCGACTATCAGGAGCTCCAGACCGCGTGGGAAGCGGATCTCGCGAGATACAGGCCGCCCAACCGTTAGCTCCGGCAGGCGCTTTCCTCAATCGTCCGTAGCGGAAGGCGCTTTTCTCTCCCGAGGAGCACTTCGAGAGTCGCCTTGCGCGCATCGAAGTCGGCGCGGTACTCCGCAGGCACCGGCGGGCCGGGAGGGAAAATCTGGGTCAACGGATTGACCGGCTTTCCATGCCGCAGCAGCCGGAAATCCAGGTGCGCCGCGGTCACCGTTCCCGTGTCGCCGACGTAGCCGATGACTTCCTTCTGCGCGACCCGGGTCCCGACGGAGAGGCCTTTCGCGAACCTCGAGAGGTGCAGGTACTTCGAGGTATAGCCCATCGCGTGTTGCACGGTGATCGTATTCCCGCCGCCGCCGCGCCATCCCCGATCGGAGACGACGCCCGCGGCCACCGAATAGACCGGGCGTACCCTTCCTCGCCACGTAGTCCACACCGAGGTGAGGCATCCTGCGCCGGTGAACGGGATGCAGGCGGCTGTAGGAGAACCCCGAGCTGATGCGGTCGAAGTCCACCGGCGCCCGCAGAAACGCTTTCCGCAGCGATTTCCCGTCGCTGTCGTAGTAGTCCCGTCGCCCGGCAGGATCGTCGTAGAGAAACGCGCTGAAGACGCGCGCACCGTCCAGATTCGACACGTAGCGCGCCGCCTTCAGGTCGCCGTAGCCGACGAACTCGCCCTTCGCGGTAGAGCTTTTCCACGATGAGACTGAAGCGGTCACCCTCGCGGCTCTGGGTTGCGAAATCGAAGTCCCACGAGAACACGTTCGCGAAGGCGACGGTGAGCGGGGCCTCTTCTCCGAGCGCGGCCATGCTGAGAAAGAGATTGTCCTCGAGGGCTCCCGCGATCGCGACCGTCCGACGCTCGAGATCGACCGCGCTCCGCTCCGAATGCCATCCGAGATCGGAACGGACCAGAAGGACGCTCTCGAGATCCCCGTGATGAACGAGGACCGATGCGGGCCCGCAGGCCCTCGAATCGAATCTCGACCTCGTCGCCTTCGCGCAGATGGCGGACGTCCATCACCGCCGAGAGGGCCCGCCCCATCTCGTGGACCTCGAGATCGTCGAAACCGTTTCTCAGGAGAACGCTCGAGAGCGTGTCCCCGCGTCCGAAGCGATCGGGAATGCGGAGCGGGCTCTTCTCCGCGGGCGCGACGATCTCATCGGGGGCGGCCGCAACGGAAGTCGCGATCTCCGGCAGCGGAGCTGAGCCGCGAGAAGCCGAAGAGCCACAGACGCGCCGACCCAGACCACGATCGACGCCGCGAGCCATGATCCGAGGACCTTGAGAACCGGGGCCTTCATCAGGAGCGATCCTCGGCCGCTACCGGATTGCGGAGGATTCCGTAGTAGGCCAGCGTCCGCCGAAGACCTTCACGCAGGTCGACCGCGGGATCGTACCCGAGGTCCCTCCGCGCGCGAGACGATATCCGCGAGGGAGTGGGGCACGTCGCCCGAGCGCGACGGCGCGTAGCGCGGCTCGAGCTTCGAGCCGGAGAGCTCCGCCATGGTCCGCCAGAGATCGTTGACCGAGACGCGGGTGGCGCAGCCGACGTTGTAAACAGAGCCCGCGGCGCCTTCTTTTTCCGTCGCCGCGAAGTTCACGCGGGCCACGTTCTCGACGTAGGTGAAGTCGCGCGTCTGCTCTCCGTCGCCGTGGATCGTCGGAGTGGTTCCGGATGCGATTGCGTCGATGAAACGGCTCACCACTCCCGAGTAGGGAGAGTTCGGGTCCTGGCGCGGACCGAAGACGTTGAAATAGCGAAGCGAGACCGTCTCGAGACCGTAGAGCCGGTGGAAACACCACGGCGTACTGCTCGGCGGAGAGCTTCGCCACGGCGTACGGGGACAGGGGCTCCGTCGGCATCGATTCGACCTTCGGGAGCGCGGGGTTCGCGCCATAGACGGACGAGGAGGAGGCATAGACCAGGCGGCGCACCCCCGCCTGGGCGGCGCATTTCAGGAGCTGCAGCGTACCGGTCGCATTCGCCTCGTGCGACTCGAGGGGAAACTCGACCGAGCGCGGCACCGAGGGAATCGCGGCTTGATGAAGGACGAAGTCGACTCCGGAGACGGCGGCCTCGACGTCGCTCTGGGACGAGAGGGTCCCCTCGAGCAGCTCGATGCGCTCCTCCACCTCCGCGAGATTTTCTCGCTTTCCAGTAGAAAAATTGTCGAGCACCCGCACGCGCCCGCCCCGCTCGAGGACGAAACGAACCAGATGGGATCCGATGAACCCGGCTCCGCCGGTCACGAGATACGTGGGCAAATTGCCGCCTTTCTCGAAGTGGACTCAGTTTAGGAGGTGGCGCTTCGGGTCGTCAACCGGAGAGGGCCCGCGCCCCCCCTCCCCTTTCGCATGTGTTACGATAAAATCAGTTACAAGTTTCACTTCCGATTCCGCCGCGCGGCGGTCCGTCTCATCCCGGAGCTTCGAAAATTGCAGGGCGATCTCACCCGCGACGCACTCGGCGACGTCATCCGGAACCTCTACGTCCACCGGAAAAGCGGGATCCTCCACCTTACCCAGGACCAGACCAGAAAGCGAATCTACTTTCGCAAAGGCTCGATGATCTTCGCGAACTCCGACGTCGACAACGACCGGCTGGGCGAGTTCCTGATCCGCCAGCAGGTCATCGATCGCGACGCGTTCGAGCGGGCGTCCAAGGTGATGAGAGAGAGGCGAAGCCGCTTCGGCCGAACGCTGGTGGAGCTCGGCTTCGCGACCCCGGATCAAATGGAAAGCAAGGTGGTGGAGCAGATTCAGACCATCATCTATTCCCTGTTCAGCTGGGAGACCGGTGAGTACCGCTTCGAGCAGCACGAGAGTCCCGGTGGACGAGGACATCGTGCTCAACCTCTCCACCGCCGACATCATCCTCGAGGGCACGCGGCGGATGGACGACATGGAAAAGGTGCGCCGCGCGCTCGGCGACCCGAATCGCGTGCTCCAGACGACGGAGGATCCTCTCCTGCTCTACCAGAAGATGAGCACCCTCTCCCAGTCGGAGTACTTCATCCTCTCGCGCGTCGACGGCCTGAGCTCGATGGCGGACATTCTTTCGATCTCGCCCATCGGTGAGGAGCAGACGCTGCGCTGCCTCTACGGTCTCGTCTCCGCGGGAGTGGTCGAGCCCAAAGGAGGCCCGCCGCCGCTGGCGGAGGAAGTTCCTGCGGAGGTCTGGCTGGACGAGGCGGCGCTCGACGCGGCGGAGCCCGAGTACCGACCGCCGCCTCCGTCGCCGCCTCCGCCTCCTCCACCGCCGAGAGTCGAGATCGCGAAGGACGAGAGCTCCCTCGGGCAGTCGAGCGTCGAGCCTCCAGTGGAGGCTTCGCGGCCCGAGCTCGGAGGAGATCGCGGTGCGCGAGGACATCATCGAGAAGCACGCCTCTCTGCGCGAGGCCACCTCTACGATCTCCTCGGCATCACCATCACCGCGAACGACGGCGACGTCAAGAAGTCCTACTACGCGATGGCGAAGAAGTACCATCCGGATCGCCATCACTCCCCCTACCTTCGGGAAGTCCACGGGCTCCTCGAGGAGCTCTTCGGGAAAATCACCGACGCGTACGCGATCCTCTCGAGCCCGCTCGAGCGGAGCCGCTACGACGCCAAGATCCGAGCCGGAGGCCCGGCAGGCCGGTGGCGGCGGTCGGCGGCATCCCGGTTCTCGACGAAGCGAGCGAAGCCTCGCGCAAGCGCGCCGCGGAAGAGCTGTATAAAGAAGGCAAGCGCCTTTTCGACGAGATGCACTACTTCGACGCCATTCAGTGCTTGCGAGAGTCGGTGCGCCTCTCACCGAGGAAGAGCTGCCACAAGCTCCTGGCGCAGGCGCTGATGAAGAACCCGAAGTGGCTCCGGGAGGCGGAAGAGCAGTTCCGGCTCGCGCTGAAGTACGACCAGTTCGACGCGGAGTGCTACGTGGGGCTCGGAGACATCTACGAGACCGAAGGAATGACGCACGCGCTCCCAGAAGATGTACGAGCAGGCGGCGAGCTTCGACCCGGAGAACGAGACGGTCCAGGCGAAGATCGGAAGGCGAGGCGCCGTCGGTCGGAGCCCTCAAGAAGCTCTTCGGCAGAAAAAAAGACTAGACCTGCTCGAGTCGGTCGTAAGCCGAATTCTGTTCCTCCCGCGGGTCGCCCCGCGAAAGGCGACGATCATTTCTCTAGCCGGGACGATTGCTCGCCCGGTCCAGCGACCTACCCGGAAGCATCGGACGGGCCGCCCTCGACGCTTCCCTATTTGGTCTTGCTCCGTGTGGGGTTTACCCTGCCTTGGGTGTCACCACCCAAGCGGTGCGCTCTTACCGCACCTTTTCACCCTTACCGCCTCTTGCGAAGCGGCGGTATGTTTTCTGTGGCACTTTCCTTCCGGTCGCCCGGACTGGCCATTAGCCAGCACACCGCCCTGTGGAGTTCGGACTTTCCTCTCGCTCCTCAACCGGCCGAAACCGGCGCAATGAGCCAGCGATCGTCTGACCGGCTCGAGCAGGCACCCGCATTATGCGCGCGGGAACGCTCTCGCTTCAACCGTCCCGCTCCTGTCGAGATCTTGTACTGCTCGAGCTTCTTGTAGAGGTTGCTGCGGGGGGTTCCGATGACCTGCGCCGTCTGGGAGATGTTCCAGCCGTTCTCGCGGAGCTTCGCGACCAGGAACGCGCGCTCGCTCGTCTCCTTGAATTCCTTCAGCGTCGAGTCCCGCATCGCCGTCGGCCGCGGCCTCCTCGCCGTAGCGCACGGTCTCCGGCAGATCCGACACTCCGATGGTCTCTCCGGGAGTCATGATGAGGAGCCGTTCGACGGTATTCCTGAGCTCGCGCACGTTTCCGTTCCAGGCGTAGGAGTGGAGTTTCTGCAGCGCCTCCGGGGAGAAACTCTTCCGCCTCAGGTTGTCTTCCGAAGCGAACGACTGGACGAAATGAGCGACCAGTGGCTCGATGTCCTCGCGACGCTCGCGCAGCGACGGGGTGTGGATGGGGATGACCGAGAGGCGAAAGAAGAGGTCTTCCCGGAACGTCCCCGCCTCGATCTCGCTCTTCAGGTCCTTGTTGGTCGCCGCGATCACTCTCACGTCCACTTTGATCGTGGTCTGAGAGCCCACCCGCTCGACCTCGCCTTCCTGGAGGACGCGAAGCACTTTCGCCTGGGTGCGGGCGCTCATGTCGCCCACTTCGTCCAGGAAGATCGTTCCGCGGTGCGCCTGCTCGAACTTTCCGATCTGCTTGTTGGTCGCGCCGGTGAAGGAGCCCTTCTCGTGTCCGAAGAGCTCGCTCTCAATGAGGTCCTCGGGAATCGCGGCGCAATTCACCTGCACGAACGGCCCCCGCGCGCGCTGGCTGTTCGCGTGGATGGCCCGGGCCACGAGCTCCTTTCCGGTTCCCGACTCCCCGGTGATGAGCACCGTCGCGTTGGTCGGGGCGGAGCGCTTGATGGCTTCGCGCACTCGCTCGAGCGCGGTGGAAGAGCCGACCATCTGATAGCGCTTCTCGACCTTCGACCGCAGACGGCCGACTTCTTCCGTGAGCTCCTTGCGCTCGAGGGCGTTTCGAACCGCGAGGAGCACCCGCTCGGTCTCGAGCGGTTTCTCGATGAAATCGAAAGCTCCGAGCTTCGTCGCTTGAACCGCGGTCTGAACGCTCCCGTGCCCGCTCACCATGATCACGGGAGGCGCCGACGGCCGCTCCGTGATTTTCTCGAGTACCTCGAGTCCGTCCATCCCCGGCATCTTGATGTCGAGGAAAATCAAATCCGCGGGATCGCGCTCGACGAGAACGAGCGCCTCCTGCCCCGAGGAAGCTTCGGAGACTTCGTAACCTTCGTACTCGAGCGCCATGCGGAGAGTCTTGCGAATGGGCTCTTCGTCATCGACGACGAGAATGCGAGGCTTGAGCATGCGACGAGGATCGATTTCGCCGGAGTATAGCACGCGTAAATTGCGCGCTGGTGTAATGCTCGAAAGAGCCTACGGCTTTGGATCTTCGAGAAGACAATTCAAGATGACTTCCGCTGGAATTGACCCGCTACAGCAGCCGTCGTAGACTCGCGCATCCCGAGGATGTCCGCTGATGGACAAGGGCACGACGATCTCCCACTATCGCATCCTGGATCGCCTGGGTGGCGGCGGGATGGGCTTTCGCGCTCGGTGCTACCTACGACTTCTCCCGGGACCTCTCCACGATCATGTACTCCCGGCCCTGGGAACAAGCCGACCTCTATTTTTACGGAGTTCCGTAGCGCAGCTCAGCCCGTCGCGGCTTTCAACGATTCTTCGAAGATATCGAGCCCTCGCTCGAGATCCCCATCGCTGATCACGAGCGGCATCAGGGTCCGGATCACGTTGCCGTTCGCGGTCATGAGCAGGAGGCCTCGATCGAGCGCCTCTTTCAGGACACGGTTAGCGCGAGCGGCGGTGTCGAGCTCGAGACCGCACATTGCGCCGAGCCCTCGGGCTTCCACCACGAAGCCGAAGCTCTTCTGGAACGTCCGCAGTCGCGACAGGATCTTCTCGCCGAGAGCGAGAGCGCGCTCCGGGAGTTTCTCCTCCTCCATGATGTCGAGCACAGCGTTGGCCGCGGCGCAGGCGAGAGGGTTCCCTCCGTAAGTGCCGCCGATTCCCCCGACTTGCGGCGCGTCGAGAATCGCGGCACCGGCGGTGATGGCGCTCAACGGAAGCCCCGCGGCGAGAGACTTCGCCATCACCACCATGTCGGGAGCGACGCCGAACCGCTCGAAAGCGAGGAACGCTCCCGAGCGGCCGAAGCCGGTCTGGATCTCATCGGCGATGAAAACGATCCCATGCTCTCGTGTGAGCTCGCGCACCACGCGAATGGCTGCGGGGTGCGCGGGTAGAAAGCCTCCCTCCCCCAGCACGGGCTCCATGATGAGGCCAGCCACCTGCTGCGGCTCGATGTGGTAGGAGAAGAGATGCTGGAACGCGTTCCGGGCTTCCTTCTCTACGTCGGCCGCAGGCCTCGCGGCGCTACCGAAAAACGGCTCGTAAGGAAGCCGGTACACTTCCGGGGCGAAGGGCCCGAAGCCCTCGGAGTAGGGCTTCACTTTTCCGGTCATGGTGAGCGCGAGGAGCGTTCGGCCGTGGAACGCCCGCTCGAAGCTCACCACCGCCTGCCGCTTCGTGAAGGCCCGAGCGATCTTGACCGCGTTCTCCGTCGCTTCGGCTCCGCTATTGAAGAAGACCGTCTTCTTGGGGCCCGGGATCGGAACGCGCTCGTTCAGCCGCTCCGCGAGGCGCACGTACGGTTCATACATCACGACGTGAAAGCAGGTGTGGATGAACTTCTCGGCCTGTTCCTTGATGGCCGCGACGACTTTGGGATGATTGTGGCCCACGTTCTGCACCCCGATGCCGCCGCAGAAATCGAGGTACTCGCGTCCCTCCACGTCCCAGATTCGCGATCCCGACGCGCGCGCGGCGAAGATAGGGGCCACGTGGAACGGACCGCGGGGGACCGCGCTCTCCCGGCGTGACAGGAGCTCCGCCTGGCTCGCTCGAGTCGAGGGCTTGGTGATGGTGCTCATCCTGGCACCTCCCTGAGACGGAATCGTGTCACATCCGAACCCACCCGGGCAAAGGTCCGGCTTTCAAGTCGCTCCGCCGATACTGATTCATCCGGTCCTTCCCATAGTCGCGCTCCGCCGCATAGAGATTGTGCGTACGACAACGAAGACTGATTGACTCGGGGTCGTGGGCGCCTCCGCGGCCGAAAGGATCGTGGTGGTGGAACTCCAGTCCTCGCCGCTCGGTACAGCGTTTGCCGCTCTTGTCCACGAATCGGCATCGGTCGCCGTCACGCTTTCGTACCACCCGTCTCACCGCGGCAGGGATGTAGCGCGTTTTCGGCGAGGTATCGGTCTCGTCGAGACTCTTTTGCGGCTTCTTCACCTCCGCGTACCGTTTCGCTTCGATCCTCTTCGAGCTTCTCCTTCACCGCAGCCTCAATCACCGCCGGTCTAGGAGGCAAAGGCGGAGCCGGTCGCGCGGAAGTTTCAACTCTTTCCGGACCGAGTTGAAACACAGGAGGCTGGGGTGCGGGCAGTTTTCGTATTGCCGCGGGAACGTCCGGCTTCGGCGCCAGCTCGGCCGCGAGCTCCTCGATCTGGCGCTTCGACCTGTGCTCCGCCCGAGCAAGGACTCTCTCGCAGTTCTCTTCAGTCAGATGCGGAGCGAGGATCGCGATTCCGCTCAGGTGAAGGCGACCGTCGCCGAGCCTCGGGAGCAAGCCAGGGAACTTCCGCGCCGCGCGAGCGACGGCGATACGCAGATAGGCCTCCGCCTCGCTGAAGTGCAGAACCTCAGTTGCGTACGCGAACATCGAGGAGCAGGCCTCGCGAGCGTAGAGTCTCCGCTCGTCCACTTCACCCATGTGAGCGACGAGGTCGGCTTCGACCCGCCGCGACCGTAAAACGAGCTCGGAGAGATCGCGGAGAAGCTCATCGTCGGAAATTGACCGAAGTAATTTGACGTCTTTCATAATTTCTGTATAGCACGGGCTTTTTTTCCTGCGTCGCGATGGGCATCACGAACGAATCGGCGTCAGGACGACGTTCGAGTTGGCTTGCTCGGTCCGAGCTCGTTGTGGTGTTGTAGACGCGAAGCCAAGCGCATTGTGGAGAAAGTCAGCGACACTCCGCGCGAGCGCTCGAAAAAGTTGTCAAGTATTTTTTGGGTCCGGACCGGGAACATAGTAAACAAAGCCGACCTGCTCCAGGAAATCCTCGCTCGAGGTTCGCCGTCCGAAGGCAGCTGCTGCGCGGTCGATAGCTCATATTCAGCGTCTACTGCGTGTCAGCGCGCTCCTGATCCACGGAAGAAGATGCTCGAAGTCGCTGGTTCCACTCGTAAGGAGCGCGATGAGAAACCTACCGGAGATTCACGACGTCGAGCCGCGAATCTCTCCACCACCTGAACAGGTCACGGATCCGAATGGGGTGCGGGTTGGCGAAGATTTCCGCAATCGTCAAGACCGCAGGAACCGTGACGAAGAAGCCGACCAAGACAGCGTAACGCACGGCCGACACTGGAGTGCCGCCCCCAGCCAAACGCAACATCGCTGATGCCATCACGATCATCAACGGGAGGACCAAAAGGACGCTGATGGTTGGCTTCCGGAATCCTCGTCGAGCCAAGACGGGGCCAAGGATCCATGAAAGAGACAGCGTTACGAATGGAATTCCCCAGAGCCGTTCCAACGGAGAGTGCGGCTGAGGCTCCGAATCGCCAGCGCTTGGGTCCAGAACAGTTAGAAGACCGATCAAGAGAAAGAAACCCGCCCAGGGCACGACGACGCATCGGACTCCAAACCAAAGGAATCTCGCCAGTTGCTTGGCTTCTATCACTTCGACTTCAGCACGATCCTCGGCGGATCTCTCCCCTGCTCGACGAAGCGTCGCGCCTCGGCCGCGAGAGCGCGGGCATCGATGCCCAACACGCGGCCCTGAAAGCTTTCGAGACTCGCCTTCTCGAGAAGCTTCGTCGCTCCTGCCTTCTGTCTCTGGCGGGCCTTCACGCACGCGGCCGCAGTCTGAATGATCGCCTGCAAGAACCGCCGAATCTCGAGGGGAGTCTTCTCGACCTTCCAGAGCCTCTCCCAGTAGATATGCGCCTCCCAGAAGTAGCCGGCGTTGAAGAGATCGACGCCGAAGAGGAAGTCCTCGTTCTGCCTCGCACCGTCCTCCGTCAACGGCTGCGCGGGTGGCTCGACGGCGCCAACCATGTGCCCCTCGGGGCTGCGCTCGGGGTGCGGTGTCGTGCCGGGAAGGTGCCGGTAAGGAGGGAAGGGGCGGCTCGTGTACCGCTTTACCCCGTTCACAGGCCGCCGGCTATCGGTTTCGGTCGATCACATAGTAGGCGAGCGCCGCGAGAGTGTCCTTGTAGGAAGACTCCGGCAGGACGTCGAGCGCGGCCTGCGACTCTCGCGCGTACTCCTCGGCGACGACGCGGGCGCGCTCGAGCGCGCGCGTCCTCCGAACGAGGTCGAGGATCTCCTTGCGGCTCACGTCGTCGATAGCGCCCCGCTCGAGGACCGCCTGCACCGTCGGAAGCGCGCGCGGTTCCGCCTTCAAGGCGTAGATGATAGGGAGAGTCACGTGCCCCTCCTTCAAATCGGAGAGCACCGGTTTTCCCAGCACCTTCTCGTCGGCGGTGAAGTCCAGTAGGTCGTCCGCCACCTGGAACGCCATCCCGAGATTCATTCCATAGTCGCCGAGCGCCTTCACCCGCTCGGGGGAAGCTTCTCCGAGGAGCCCGCCCATTTGAGCGCAGCCGAAGAAGAGGTACGCGGTCTTTCGCCTCAGGATGTCGAGATGCTCCTCCTCGGTGAGGTCGACGGCTCCTCCACGCGTGAGCTCCAGGATCATCCCCTCGATCATCCGGAGGGTGATCTCGCAGATGACTTCGAGCATCGAGAGACTCCCCGCTTCGATCGCGAGCGCGATGGAGCGGATGTAGAGGAAGTCTCCGAGGAGAACGGTGAAGTCGTTCCCGAGAAGCGCATTGACCGACTGCTGCCCGCGCCGGGTGGTCGCTCCATCGACGATATCGTCGTGGACCAGAGTCGCGGTGTGGATGAACTCCGTGACCGCCGCGTAGCTCGGGCCTTTGTCACCGCGATAGCCGCATGCCTTCGCCGAAAGGAGCAGAAGGGCGGGACGGACCCTCTTTCCTCCGCTCCTATAGATGTAGCGGCTCGAGGAATCGACGAGACCGAGCTTGCTCTGTACCTTTTCGCGGATGATCTTCTCGACGGCGTCGAGGTCGTCCTGGATCTCGCCGAAGATGTTCTCGAGCGCCAGCGTCGGCACGGGGAGGGGGGACTTGGTTTCGGGGGCGTGCATCCTTCGGATCTTTCCTATTGGGCCTTTAGCCTGAGTTCAGGCTACCGGTAGTTGGTGAACTGCATGGCGATGCCGAGCTCCGACTCCTTGAGGAGAGACATCACGGACTGCAGGTCGTCCTTGTTCTTTCCGCTGATCCGCACCTGCTCTCCCTGAATCGACGCCTGCACTTTCAGCTTGGTGTTCTTCACCAGCTTCACGATCTCCTTCGCCTTTTCCATGGGGATGCCGGCCTGGAGCTCGATCTTCTGCCGCACGGTGCCCCCGAGCGCCGTTTCCACTTTTCCGTCCGAAAGCGCCTTCAGCGGGACGCCTCGTTTGACGAGCTTCGATTCGAGGACGTCCTTGCCGTTCTTCAGCTTCATTTCTTCTTTCGACCGGAGCTCGATGGCGGCCCCATCGTCGAGGAGCTCGATCTCGGTGCCCGTGCCCTTGAGATCGAACCTCGTCTGGATCTCCTTCATCGCGTGCTGGATGGCGTTGCGGACCTCCTGGAGATCCACCTTGCACACGACGTCGAAGGAGCTATCCGCCGGCATTGGTCCTCCATTATTACGAAAAAGCCCATCCCGGGCAATCTCACGGCAAATGGAAGAAACGACGGAAATTCTCGTCGGTGGCGCGCTCGACGTCCGAAGGCGAAAGCCCCTTCACCTCGGCAAGGGCGGCCAGGGTATCCCGCACGAACGCCGGCTCGTTGCGCTTCCCTCGGTGGGGGACGGGGGCGAGATAGGGACAGTCGCTTTCGACCAGGAGCCGGTCCAGCGGGAGATCCCGCGCCACCTCGCGGAGTGAGCCCGCGTTCTTGAAGGTCAGGATTCCCGAGAACGAGACCAGGAACCCCAACCCCAGGGCATGCTCAGCCGTCTTCCGATCGGCCGTGAATGAATGGAGAATCCCGCCGACGTCGCTTGCTTTTTCTTCCTCGAGAATCTCGACCAGGTCGTCCTCCGCCTCCCGGTGATGGACGATCACGGGAAGCGACAGCTCGCGCGCGACGCGAATCTGCCGCCGGAACACATCGCGCTGGACCTCCGGAGGCGACAGATTGTAGTGGTAGTCGAGCCCGATCTCACCGATGGCGACGAGACGCGGCCTCGACGCGAGCTCTTTCAGGAGCTCCTCGCCGCCCCGCTCGTCGAAGATCTTCGCGTCGTGGGGATGGCACCCGACGGCGGTGAGAAGGTTCTCGTGCGCGTCGACGAGGGGAAACGCCCGTCGATAGGAGTCTTTCTCATCGATCATTGCGAGCGAGAGGATGGTCTCGATACCGGCGGCCCGGGCGCGCGCGAGCACGTCCTCGCGGTCGACATCGAAAGCGTCCATCTCGAGGTGCGCGTGCGAGTCGATCACTCCGGCTCCCTTTTCGGCAGGTGCTCGACGTAGTTCAGGGACTCGAGCCTAAGGCGCTCCTCCTCGGACAAGAGCGCGTCGTCCGGCGCGGGCTCTTCCGCCTTGAGCCGCTCCTGCTCGAGATACCAGAGTAAGAGCTCCTCCCTCAAGTAACCTTCGCGCACGCGATTCTCGAGCCGCGTCTCTTCCTTGGGATCGCTCTCGAGGTCGTAGAGCTCCGTTCCACCGGTCCGAGTGTCCCAGATGAGCTTGAAGCGATCGCTCCGCACGGAGTAGCGAGGCTTCACCCAGAGCGTGCGGCTGAAGGCGAGCTTCTTCGGAAGGGAGTCTCCGGCGAGGGCGGGAACGAGGCTTCGTCCCTGGAACCGGGATGTATCGGGGGAGCGCGCCACGCCCGCGAGCTCGACGAGCGTCGGTGTCAGGTCGATGAGCTCCACGAGATCGGAGACGCGCCGCGGAGAAATGCCGGGGGCGCGGATGAGAAGCGGGATGCGAACGCTCTCCTCGTAGAGCTGCGTGTTGTGGCCGAGAAACCCGTGCTCGAAGAGCGCCTCACCATGGTCCGCCGTCACGACGACGATCGTGTTCTCGTCCACTATCGAGAGGATCTCTCCGAGAAGAGTATCGACGTAGGCCAGGTTTCCGAGATACAAGCCTCGCACGCGCGCGATCGTTTCCTCGGTTGGGGGCTCACCGGACGACGCCTTTCGGTTGAGCTCGTCCACGACGGACGCTTCGTCGATTCCGCCCGGAAAGAGAGACCCCGCGCTGAACCGCGTGTCGAAAGGTGGCGGCGGGTTGTACGGGAAATGCGGCTCGCGGAAATGAACGTAGGCGAAGAAAGGCTTTGGTGGGCTGGCCGAATGCCACTCCGCGAACGCCGCGACCACGGAATCGCCGTGGCCGGTGTAGCCATCCCGTTCCCAGACAGGAAAGAACTCCTGGTAGCCGCGGTCGAGCCCGAACGACTTGGAGACCACGGCATTTCCGGGAAACGCCGCGGTCTGGTAGCCGGCGCGGTTCAGAATCGAGGGGAGAGTGACCACGTCATCGCGCAGCCGGTCGGCGAAGGAGACACTCTGATGGCGCTCGGGGTACTGCCCCGTCAGAAGGGAACCGATCGACGCGATGGTATAGACCGCCTGGGTTACCACGGAGTCGAACACGACGCTTTCGCGGCCGAGATCGTCGAGCGCCGGCGTCGTCTCCGCATCGCCTCCGTAAAGCCCCATGCGCTCGGCACTCGCGCCATCGAGCACGACCAGGACGATGCTGCGCGGGGTCGTGTGCCCGGGTTTCACCTCCGCGGTCGCCTCGAGCCGAGGCGTGAGAAGCTCGGCCTGGAGGAGCAGACCCTGGTCTCCTGTCCGGAAATTCAGCTCTACAGGAGCTCCCGCGGCGGCATCCGGAAGATCGCGCTCCCATGACTCGGCGCCGACGCGCGAGACGGTGAACGTCTCTTTCCACACTTCGCCGGCCTCCCCGACGACGCTCGCGGTGATTTCGGATCCCGCGGGAGCGGGAAGCTCGGAAGGCTCGTGACCGCCCGCGCGCAGCCGGAGCCGCGCATTCGCCGGAAGCTCGACAAAGAACGACAGACTTCCGCCCGCGGGAACGAAGACCGCATCTCCGAGCCGCGCAAAGGCGCCCGCGCGCGCGCGATAGTCATCGAAGGGGACCTCGAATCGGAAGAACGCGGCGGCGAGCCGGCGCTTCTCCTTCGTCGGACCGTGTGGGGTCGCCCGCGTAGCGGAATTTCAGCTCGACCCGATTCTCGCCTTCGAGGATGGGAAGCTCGACCGGATAGCGATCGCGGCCGGGACGGAGCTCGAAGGGCGCGAGCGGCGCGCCATTGACGACGACCTCGATCCACTGAGCGGGACTGCCGGAGTAAACGAAGGGCTCGCAATCGAAGTAGCCGACGTACGTCCCTTCCCGATCGCTCTCGAATCGGAAGCTCGAATGGTCCGTGACCGCCCAGCGGAAGAGGCTCCCATCGGGAGCGGGCTCGCCGTACGACCATCCCTCGCCGAGGAAAGGGAGGACCTGAGGCGCACCGAGCTCTAGAAGAACTCCGTTCCAGCGCTTCTCTGCGATCGGCGCGCGCCCCTTCAACCGATCCTCTCTCGCCTCGGGAGGCGAGCAGGCGCGGGGAGCGCATCCGGCGCCGAGGATGAGAAGAGCCGCGAGGCGCCAAGCGGGCCATTCCAGCCATTCCAGAATGCCCACTACTTGACCTTGCTTCCCGGCGCGACCTCCTTTTCGAACGTCGCCAGGATGGGTCCGTCGTCGGTCGAGGCGGCGAGGAGCATTCCGCGCGACTCGACGCCGCGAAGCTGCGCGGGCTTGAGGTTCGCGACCACGACAATGTGCTTTCCCACCAGGGCCTCCGGCGCGTACGTCTTCTTGATGCCGGCGACGAGCTGCCGGGTCTCCCCGCCGAGATCGACCACGAGCCTCAAGAGACGATCCGCTCCCTCGATGGGATGGGCCTCGACGACGCGGGCGACCCGGAGGTCGATGCGGGCGAAGTCTTCGATGGTTATTTCTTCAGTCATTGTTCTCTCTCATTCGTGCGCCCTTCCGCCTCCGCCCTTTGGGCTTCGGCGGACCCGCCGAAGCTCCGCGAAGGCGGGCCGGGTCCCATTGCAAAGCTGCTTGCTGCACGACCTTGAGGGGTACTTTCTTCGCCTTCGCCACTTTCCGACAATCCTCCAGCTCCGGAGCGCGGTTCACCACTTTTCCCGCGAGAAGCCCCTCTTTCACCCTCACTTTTCCGTACCGCGTGACCGCGGTGACGAATCGCCGCTCGAGGACGTCGCGCCGGACCTCATGATAGCGGACGCCGAGGGTGGTGCCTTCGACGAAGAGGAGCTCCCGGACGGCCTCCCTCGCCTTCGGCTCCGCGATGACCGTCACGTTCACGCCGGGCCGGTTCTTCTTCATTATTATTGGTGTCAGGAACGCGTCGAGGGCGACCTCGAGAAGCCTCTCCTGAAGGTAGCCCATCTGCTCCGGCGTCATGTCGTCGATGGTCGCTTCGAGAACCACCACGTTTTGCGCGGCGCTGGGCTCGCGCTCCCCGAGAACGAGACGAAGCGCATTCGGCCGGCCGTCCTCCGGGTCTCGAGTCCCGAGGCCGTAGCCGACCTTGCGCAAGGTCATCGGAGGAAGCGGCCCGAATCGATTCGAAAGGCCCGTGGCGAGAAGTGCGCCGGTAGGAGTGGTGCGCTCGAAGTCTCCCTCCGAGAAGGCCGGAGCCCCTCGAAGGAGGAGCGCCGTCGCGGGAGCGGGCACGGTCATTCGGCCGTGCTCGGTGTCGACGAACCCGCCGCCGACGTTCACGTCGGAAGCGACCACTTCGGAGACCCCGAGAAGCTCGAGTCCGGCCACCGCCCCCACGACGTCGACCAGAGTGTCGAGTGAGCCGAGCTCGTGGAGGTGCACGCTCTCGACGCTCTCGCCGTGGACCTCCGCTTCCGCTTCGAAGAGCCGCCGCACGAGAGCGAGCGAGCGCGATTTCACTTCCGGGGAAAGCGCGCTCTTCCCGAGAATGCGCTCGAAATCCGACCAGTGCCGGTAACCTCGATCACCCGGAGTCTCCACGCGGATATGCGTCCCGCTGAGTCCGCCCCTCGAGCTCCGCGTGCGCGCGAGTCGGAAACCTTCCACGGGAAGCTTCGAAAGCTCTCGTTTCAGGGCCGCGAGCGGAACTCCGAGATCGACGATCGCCCCGAGGACCATGTCCCCGCTCGCGCCCGACGTACAGTCGATGAACAGAACTTTCTCGCGCATGGAAGAGGCCCGTGGAGTGTGGCGAGAATCGAAGGCTTTCGCAAGTCTACAGCTCTCCGCGCTCTTTGAAGCTCCAATAGCGGCCCGACGCCACGATCACGTGATCGAGGAGCTCGATTCCCAGAATCTGTCCCGCCCGCACCAGGCGGAGTGTGAGCTCCCGGTCCTCACGTGAGGGCTCGGGATCTCCAGAAGGATGGTTGTGGAACGCGATGATGGCGGCTCCCTGGAGCATGGTCGCCTCCCGAAAGACCTCGCGCGGGTGCACGAGAGATCCGCTCAGGCTTCCGGTCGAGACGAGCTGGAGGTGTTTGAGACGGTTCCTCGTGTCGAGCACCAGGATACCGAACGCTTCGAGCGGCCGGGTCCCGTAGCGCGGCAACAGGAACCGGGCGGCGTCGCCCGGCAAGCGGAACTGGGGCCGCGGAGAGAGGGGCGGGGCGGCGGCTCGCCTACCGAGCTCGAAGGCCGCGAGGAGTTTCGCCACCCGCGCATCCTTCAACCCGGGAACCCGAGCGAGTGCCGCGGGGCTCGCGCGGGAGAGGCCCAAGAGACCTCCGGTGCGATCGAGGATCTGGTTCGCGAGCTCGAGCACCGAGCGGGCTCGGGTTCCGGCGCCGAGGAGGACCGCGACGAGCTCGTTGACCCCGAGGCTTTCGGCGCCGAGCTCGAGGAGCTTCTCGCGCGGGCGGTCGGCGGGAGTGAGAAACCGGAGGCCGCCCGGCGCGGAGTCGCGCGCTGAAGGAATACCCAAAATCGAGCTCAGAGCGCGTCGAGGATCCTCGGAAGGATCGCGGCGGAGGGGCCGGCGAGGCGTATGTCGACGAGCCCGCTCAGAGGAGTGAGCTCGGGGTTGATTTCGACGACGAGAGCCCCTTGCTCACCGGCGACCTCGGGAAGGCTGGCCGCCGGATGAACCAGCGCCGACGTGCCGATCACGAAGAACACATCGGCCCGGCTGGCCGCTTCGTACGCCTGTTCGAGAACGTCCGAGAGAAGCGCCTCGCCGAACCAGACGACCCCGGGCCGCTCGAGACCGCCGCATTCACACCGCGGAGGAATCGAGGGAAGAGGAGCTTCCCGATCTTCCCGCTCCCGCGAACAGGTCGTGCAGCGAAGGGTCCAGAGGCTTCCGTGAAGCTCCGAGACCCGACTCGAGCCCGCGAGCCGATGAAGTCCGTCGACGTTCTGGGTGATGAGATCGAATCCGAAGGAGCGCCGGCCAAGCTCGGCGAGAGCGCGATGGCCGTCGTTGGGAGAGCAGGCAGCCACCCTCTGGCGGCGCCAGTCGTACCATTCCCATACGAGGCGCGGGTCTTTCGCGAACGCCTGGGGAGTTGCGAGGTCTTCGGGCCGGTACGTCCGCCACAAGCCCTCCGGGCCTCGAAACGTCGGGACTCCGCTTTCCGCGGATACACCGGCCCCGGTAAGCGCGGCGACACGCCGAGCCTTCTGGAGCTTCTCGGCGAGCACACCAATCTCCGATTCGAAAGACATGGTGTGGATCATAGACGACAAAGGAACCGCCCGAGCACCCTCGGGTTAACGCGGGATGAGCGTCTCCCTTTCGAAGTCGAACGTCTCTGCGGGGAGACTCGCCAAAGGCTCGCTATCGCCCGTCCAACGGACGAACACCGTTTCTCCGGAGCGCCACGCACGCTTCAGCGAATTCACGGTGTCGGAACCGAGGACGCTCCCTTTGATTCCGTCGCCGTTGCCGTTGCCGAGGGCCTCGCGCGCCCACTCGCCCAGATCCAGGAGCGACTGGCAAGACCAGCTCTCGGCGGATACCTGGGCGACAGGGAGCGGGTGGTGGGCTCCCGCGAGAAAAGCGATCCCGACGGAGCGGTCGGGAGTCACCTCGCGGAGTTTCATGCCGGCCTGCTCCGCTTCGAACTCGAGCCCGAGCGCCCCGATGCAGCAGAGAAGCTCCGCGGCGCTGAAGGTGAACTGAGCGTCGTACCGCTTCGTCCGATTCGAGTTCCACGTCAGGTTCAGCGGGGCCGCGGCCGAAAGACGACCGATCGCTTCGGCGGTGTGCTGGCGAAGGGCGTTTCTCAGGCCGTCGCTCGACACCAGGCCGCGAGCCACGAGCGTCTCTCCGAGGGGCATCTGATTGAGGTGGCATTCCTGATACACCTCTTCGAATGCCGCCCGCGAAAGAGGGGTCTCTTCTTGCGCGCGCAGGAGGCCGGTGAGGCGATTCTCCATGTCCGACGCGACGGCCCAGCAGACGCGTCGGTCCTCGACGAGGATCGTGCCCTGATGGGAGTCGAACGCGGTGAAAGAGAGCGCGCCGGCCGCGCCGGGGGGAAGACCGTCGACGAGACGGAGAAGTCGAACGAGGGCGTTCGGTTGCATCGTCTCCGGAAGAAACATGTCCAACGATACGGGATGCAAGAGGAGTGCCGCGACTCGAGACTGCTAATCCTTCACACCGCTGGACTTTGGGGCCGTTTCGCCAGATGCCGTAGGCTTTTCGCCCCGGGAAGCCGCTTGCCTCGGAACAGTTTTATATCTCGGCTCCGTCCGGGACGACCGCGTCCTTGGGGATCACGACGATGCCATCCCGGATGAAATAGTTGTCGCCGTCCTCGTTCTCGGCACCGTTGCGGTTCACGATGCGCGCGCCGCGCCCGATCCGGGCGTTCTTGTCGATGATGGCGCGCTCGACGACCGCGCCCTCGCCGATGCCGATCGGAGGCGTCCCGCGAGCGAAGTCCTCGGCGATGACTTCCGGCACCTGGTAGTAGTCCGCCCCCATCACGACCGACTCTTTCACCAACGCGGCGCGCTCGATCCGCGAGCGAATTCCGACGACCGATCGCTCGACGCGGCACTGGTTCAGAATGCAGCCTTCTGTCACCAGCGAGCGGACGAGAAGGCAGTCGTCGATCTTGCTCCCGGGAAGAAAGCGCGCATGGGTATAGATCGGCGCGACCGGTTCGTAGAAGTTGAACCGTGGCAGGGGATCGGTGAGCAGCAGGTTGGCGTTGTAGAACGAGCGAATCGTCCCCACGTCTTCGAAGTAACCGTCGAAACGGTAGGCGTAGAGCTTTCGGCGGTTGAGGAGCTGGGGAAGGATGTGGTGTCCGAAGTCGGAGTCCTTCGAGGAGCCGAGGACTTCCTCCAGCACCTGCCGGTCGAAGAGGTAGATTCCCATCGAGCCGAGGAAGCCGCCATCGGAAGACAAGCCCTCGAGCGCCGCCGGCCCCGGTTTCTCGACGAAATGCGTGACTGCTTGGGACTCGTCGACCTTCAGAATCCCATAGCGGGAAGTATCTTCGCGCGGAACCGGCGTGACCGCTACGGTCACTTCGGCCTTGGTCCGCTTGTGCTGGTCGGTAAGCTCGCGCAGGTTCATCCGGTAGAGCTGGTCTCCGCTGAGGATCAACATTCGATCGACGCCGCCGCGGCTCAGGATGTGGCGGAGGTTCTGGCGGACCGCATCGGCGGTTCCCTGATACCAGTTCTTGCTCTCGAGCGTCTGCTCTGCGGCGAGGATGTCGACGAAGCTCCGGCCGAAAGCGTCGAAGCGATAGGTCAGTGGCGATGTGGTTGTGGAGCGACGCGGAGTTGAACTGGGTGAGGACGAAAATGCGCCGGATGCCCGCGTTGATGCAGTTGCTGATGGGCACGTCCACCAGGCGGTACTTGCCGGCGAAAGGCACCGCGGGCTTCGAGCGCTCCTGCGTCAGTGGGAAGAGCCGCTCGCCTCGTCCACCGCCGAGGATCAGTCCCAGAGTCTTTTCCGGCACGGCGTTTTCATCCTATCACGGAGGAAAAAGGGCTCCAGCTTGGAATCGAGCCCGTGATGCGATTAACTGGACGCGGAATCTCGATGGATTCGCTCAAAGAGCTCCTGAACGGACGGCCCGCGGTCATCGCGAGAGCGCAGGAGCGGTCAGCTCGTTCCCGGGTACCTCGAGAAGGGAAAACTCCTCAGCCGCGGAATCCTCAAGATGACCGACGTGAGCGGGGCTCCCGTTCCCATCGATATCCACAAGCTCAAAGCGCTCTTCTTCGTGCGCGACTTTTCAGGAAACCGTGACTATCTCGAAGAGAAGACTCTCGTCGACGATCCCCCGCGACCCGGGCTTCGCGCGCGGCTCCGCTTCGAGGACAACGAGATGCTCGAGGGCGTCACCGAGAACTCGCTCGAGCTCCTCGTGGACCCGGGGTTCTTCTTCTGGCCGGGAGATGTGCACTCCAATAATCGGCTGGTCTATGTGCTCAAGCCGGCGCTGATCGGGTTCAGCATCCTTGGGGTGAAGCACAAATAACTGGCTCGGAATGGAGCGGACGTGGCCTTCTTCGTCCGGCATCTGGAGCGACAATCACCGAGACGGTCTCCGAGAAGGCTGTGCTTCTACTCCAGGCTGGCCACGCCGCTCATTCCGCGCTCACCCACATCGACGCGGACGTGGCCTTTCTTCCAGGCCTCGTCGGCCTCATCTTAACACGCAACGCGCAGCCTTCGTGAACTGCGTGCTTCTACCACAGGCTGGCCACGCCGCTCATTCCTCGCTCACTCATCCTCTGAATTTCGGTCTCCAAAAATGCCAAGCCAGTAGTCGACGTCTTTCGCGCTCGCTTGCGGCTTGTCTTCCTTCGCGGACTTCGCACCCGGCCTCCCTCTGGCCGGTTTGAGGACCTTCCCTTTCAACGGCTCCCAGCTCTCCGGGGCAATCACGCTCGCGCCGAGCTTTCTCGCTTCGAAGGCAAGGTCGGAGTCCGCGGTCACCACGGTCACGGACTCACCCTTCCATCGGGAAAGGAGCTCCAGCATCGCCGCATCCGCGTCCGCTGGAGGAGTCGAAAAGCGCACGCTGAGCCCGGCGTGCGAGGAGGGCTCCGACGGCCCTGCTTCCCGAGCCCCGTCGAAGACCACGGCCACGCGATGGGTGCTCAGGATGCGCGATGCGGCGATGCTGTTTAGGAGAGCTCTCCGGCCCGCCGCGAGTCCCGCCTTCTCCTCGGCGCTCTTCAGACGAGAGACGCGGCGAATCGCATTGTAGCCGTCGACGAGGAAGATGGTCAGCGGTAGTCGATCTGGAGAATCTCGAGCTCGGCGTTGCCGTCGGGAAGCTCGAGAGTGACGACGTCTCCCACCCGCGCCGAGATCAGGGCTTTGGCGATCGGTGAGATCCAGCTGATCTTCCCCTTGGCGGGGTCGCTTTCGTCCACGCCGACGATTCGATAGCTCTTTTCGTTTCCGTCTTCGTCGGCCACGGTAACGGTCGCGCCGAAGTGCACACTGTCCTTGTCCTGCGAGCCGAGGTCGACGATCGTCATGTTGGCGACCCGGTCGCGAAGGAACTGGATCCGGCGGTCCAGCGTCTCGAGCCGTTTACGGGCGGCCTTGTCCGAGGCCGATTTGGGACGGGGCTCGCTCTCGAGGCGCGAGAGCTCTTGCCGAAGCGCCTCCGCGCCCGCCGGGGTTACGTAGTTCTTGACGCCCGCGGGAAGCGGATCCTTGAACTCGGAATGGACGTCGTTTCCGGGACCGTCGTCGGATTCCTTGGTGAATGCTTTGCTCATGGGCCTCCGGAAAAACTGGAAAAGGCGGAATTCCCCCACACCGAGCGCGCGTCGGGATGAACCTATTCTAGGAAGTCGAGAAAGGCAAACGCGCCGGGGGGCTAAAGAATCACGCGGTCATTTCCAGAGCGCAGGGTTACCCGCTCCCGGTCGAGCCATTCGAGAAGTGGGATGGCGTGCTTCCGCGTCACTCCCACCATCTCCTTGAAGAACCCGACGTCGATGCGCTCCCGGGTGGACTTGAAGCTCCTCACGCTCTCTTTGAGTCTCGCAAGCGAATCCTTGTGAAAAACCATTCCGTCTGAAATCTGAACGAGGGTGCCGTCCTTGAGCAGCACTCTCTGCACTCTTTCGAGAAGCTTCACATCGAGTTTCGCTTCCGAAGCGATTTCATCCAGGCTCTGCGGCCGGACCCCGGCTTTCTCGTATCGTTCGACGAGGAGGTTTCGCGCGCGGGACTCGTCCTCGCTCAAGTG
This sequence comes from uncultured Acidobacteriota bacterium, assembly GCA_963820855.1. Lineage (GTDB taxonomy): Bacteria > Acidobacteriota > Vicinamibacteria > Marinacidobacterales > SMYC01 > DAISKN01. The sequence goes on along the minus strand of CAWGBY010000015.1, from coordinate 740,165 downwards.
AATCCGATGATCGAACGTGGAAACGAGGTCTTTCGCGACGCGCAGCTTCTTCTTCTCTTCGAGCTTTCCGAGAATGAGATCGAATACATCGGAGGAAGCGCCCGAGCCCGCCCTCTCCCGGAGCTCGCTTTTGGGCATGCCTCCGAGGAGGGGGTTCTTTTTCTGGAACGTCCGGAGGGCGGCTTCCAGCTTTTTCCCGACGGCGTCCACGATGCCGGGGGCGACCAGGATCCGCGGACTGCGGGAGACGAGCGCCCCGCGGCCGGCTTTGAGAAGCGCGCTCAGAACTTCCTCGAGCTCCGAGGCGCCCAGGGAGAGCCTCCTTCCAAGATCGATTTCGGAGACTCCCGACGCGCCGCTCTCGTCGATGAAGCGCGACGCGACGGACACTGCGTCCGTCGCGCGCAAGACCTCGAGCTGCTCGACCGCCTTCGGGCTGGCCACGGAATGCTTCTCCGGATAGGCGTCGAGAACGACGCCGCCCGCGATGGTCTCGAGCGGCGAATAGCGTCTCAGGATGAACCGATCGCCGCGGGCCGCGACGATGGGCGTCTCGAGGCGAAGCTGCACGGGGCCCATCGCGCCAGGCGCGACGGTTTTCGCCCCGCCGAGCACCCGGACCCTCGCGAGCACTTGCGCCGTCCCGAGGTGCAGATGCACCCGGCTCAGATCCTTCACGGGTACGGGCGAGGAGCCGAGCACTTCGAGATCGCAGTCGAGCATCAGCGTCCGCCGAAACCATTCCTTCTCGACGAGCGCGTCGCCCCGAGCGACATCCGCGACTTCGATTCCCTGGAGGTTCAGCGCCGCTCTTTGCCCAGCCGCGGCGTTGGGCTGCTTGTCTCCGTGAACCTGGATCCCGCGCACCCGGACCACGAGCCCGCGCGGCAGGATCTCGACTTCGTCGTCTTGTCCGACCGACCCCGAGGCGATGGTGCCGGTGACCACGGTGCCGAAGCCTTTCATCGAGAACACGCGGTCGACGGGAAGCCGGAAGCGGCCGGCGGCCGAACGGGAGGGCGCGCCCGAAGCGAGCTTCACGAGCGCGGCCTTGAGCTCCTCGATTCCCGCGCCGGTCCGCGTGGAGACTTCGAGGACCGGAGCTTCTTCGAGAAAGCTTCCCTGGACGAGCTCTTTTGTCTCGAGGGCGGCGATCTCGCGCAGGTCTTTATCGACCAGGTCGGACTTCGTCAGCACGATGAGGCCCCGGGGGATCCTGAGGAGACGGCAGATCGCGAAGTGCTCCCGGGTCTGCGGCATGACCGACTCGTCCGCCGCCACCACCAGCATCACCAGATCGATCCCGCCCACCCCTGCGAGCATGTTCTTCACGAACCGCTCGTGGCCAGGAACGTCGACGAACCCGAGCGAGAGTCCGTCCTCGTTCTTGAGGTGCGCGAAGCCGAGGTCGATGGTGATGCCGCGCTCCTTCTCTTCCTTGAGACGATCGGGATCGATCCCGGTGAGCGCGCGGACGAGAGAGCTCTTGCCGTGATCGATATGCCCCGCGGTCCCGATGACGACGTGCTTCATGCCGGTCCCATTGTAGAAGAAAACATTCAACGCAACCCTTCGCGTCTTTGCGTTTTTCCCCCGCTATGTTAGAACCGGCGAGCGAGGAGGACTCGATGAAGAGATTCGTGCTGGGGGTGGTGGTTGTCCTGGCGGTGGCCGCGGGCGTCTCGGCCCAGGAGGTGGGACCGAGGCGCGGCACACTCGTGATCGTAGGCGGGGCTCTCGAAGACTCGTTCATCCTCGATCGCTTTCTCGAGATCGCGGGCGGCCCGGAAGCGCCTCTCGTCATCATACCCACCGCGGGCGAGGGGGATCTCTACGATGAGTTCTATTCGGGGGTCGCGGACTTTCGGAAGGCGGGCTTCAAGGACATCACGGTCCGCCACACCCGCGACCGCAACGTGGCGAACTCGGACGATTTCGTCGCTCCGATACGAAGGGCGCGCGCCGTTTGGTTTCCCGGCGGCCGGCAGTGGCGGCTCGCCGACTCCTACCTCGATACCCGCACCGAGCTCGAGCTCCGAGCGGTGCTCGATCGGGGAGGAGTCATCGGGGGCACTTCCGCGGGCGCGACCATCCAGGGCTCGTACCTGGTGCGCGGCGACACGCGGAACAACACCATCATGATGGGCGATCACGTCAAGGGGTTCGGCTTCCTCAAGAACGTCGCCATCGATCAGCACCTCCTCGCGAGGAACCGGCACTTCGATCTCATCCCGGTCATCGAGAAGCACCAGGAGCTCCTGGGCATCGGCATCGACGAGGACACCGCTATCGTGGTCGAAGGCGATCGCTTCGAGGTCGTGGGCGAGAGCCTGGTCGCCATCTACGACAACCGTCGGACGCTCCCGAACGAAGGGAGGTTCTACTTCCTTCGCAACGGGGACACGTACGATCTCAAGACGCGCCAGGCCCGACGGCGCGACTTTACCGAGGAGCCGTTCGAGGTCGTCAAAGAGGAGCCCTGGCCGGATCGCAACTAGCGAGCGGAGCGAGCGCCTTGATTAAATAGCCGGCCGTGTCGCGGCGAGCTCCAGAAGCGCCTTCAGCTTCTCGAGCTTCTCGGAGCCGTTCGGTATGCCGAGTCCGATCGGGCTGAGCGTGACGGTCTTCTCCGAAGCGTTCAACGCGAGGACGGCCACCGTTTCCTTACCGGTCTCGAGGGAGAGCGCCGCCGGTCCGCTCATGCCTTCCATCTCGACGGTGAGATAGCCCTCGCCGAGCTCGACGGCGGAAGTCACCGCGGGGAGTAGCGGGCCCACCTGAAGCAGGAGCGCGGGATCTTCTCCCGCGGGCCAGGTGCAGAGCTCGACCCCTCCCTCGAGCGACTCGCTCGAGCCCGCCCCCACCGGGGAGCCGAAGAGGTCGTCGACCTCGGTCTGCATGAGGAGGGCGCAGACGCCCTTGCCGCCAGGCTGGGCGACAGCATCCGACGTTTCGGGTTCGACTTCTTTTTCGCGGCCGCAGCCGGCCACGGCGAGAGACAGCAGAATCGCGCTCACGATGCTTCGTGACACCTTTCCTCCTTGCGGCACTTTTCCGGGATTCTCTTCACCGTAGCAAACTGAGCGGGCTCGTCAAGGGTGACCGCGAGAGCTATGATTCACGAGCTCCATTCCGCGGCGCCAAAGTGATGATCGAGCTCGACCGAACCCTCCTTTCCAAGTCTCCCGAGGAGACCGTGCGGCGCCTCTGCCTGGGTCTTCTGCAGGAGGCGGACCAGGCGCTTTCGCGCCTCGAGAAGGGCAACGACACGGAAGCGCTTCACGACTTTCGCGTCGCACTGCGGCGGCTTCGAAGTGTGATCCGTGCCTACAAGGCGTACCTCAAAGGATCCGCCAGGAAAAAGCTTCGCGCCCGGCTGTCAGAGCTCGCCGGTTCGACCAACGCCGCGCGAGACCACGAAGTCCAGGTTGAGTGGCTCACCGAGCGGGGCCCGGAGCTCGAGCCCGAAGCGGCGGCGGGCGCGCTCGATCTGAAGGAGCGACTGCAGTCGAGAGGCGATGGAGCGCCTCGACCGGAAGCTCTTCGCAAGGAGTTCGACCCTCTTTACGAATCCTTTCAGAAGTCTCTTTCGCGCTTGAGACTGAAGCTCGACTTGGGGCCCAGCTTTCTTTCGGCGACGGGCACGCTGATTGCCGAGGCGGTATCGCGCCTGAAACAGAGCTTCGAGGCCGTGGCCTCGCCGGAGGACGGCGAGGGCCTTCATCGAGGGCGCATCGAAGCGAAGCGCCTGCGATATCTCCTGGAGCCGATCTCGGCCGAAGTTCCCGAGGCCCGTGAGTTGGTCAGGGAGATGAAATCGCTTCAGAATATTCTCGGCGAGCTCCAGGACATGCGGGTCTTGAGCTCGTCGATCGCCGCGGAGCTCGAGAGAGCCGCGATCGAGGAGGCCCATCGGCTCCGCGACCTCGCGCTCCACCAGGGGACGATCGACGCGCCGACCGCCCCCGCGCATGGAGGACTCCTCGCGCTCTTACGAGCCCAGCGGGGTCGCCGCGACCGGCAGTTTGTGGCGCTCTCGAAAGCGTGGCTTTCCGGAGCGGCGGAGCCATTCTTCCAGCGGGCGCAGAAGCTGGCACGATCCCTGGAAGCGCTCTCGGCGCCCCCGAAGGCACGGCGGCGTTTCCTCCTCGCGGAAGTCCCCGCGAGAGTGAAGCGAAGGACGCCCTCGATCGTGCGTCAGGCGTTTCTACCGGGGCGAGAGATACACGAGCTCGCGGAATCGGTTCACACGGGAAAGCGGGCTCGCTTCACGCGGGTCGCGGAAGCGAACGGCGCGCGCGCGCGAAGAGAAGATCACCGAAGACACGTTCCAGAGGTTCTGGTCGATCGCTCCCTTTCGCATCGAGAAAGCGCGATATCAGGTGCGCGAGAACGGTCGCACCTTCTGGATCGACGAAATCCGCGGGGCGAGCTTGGTGTTGGCGGAAACGGACGACGAGGAAGAGACGCGCGCTACCCGATTGGCTCGACTCCGTGGTGAAGCGGGAAGTGACCGGCCTATCGAAGTACGAAGCGGAGGCCCTCGCGCGAGCGAGCGCCCGTCAGCGAAGCTCGCTCGGCTCCTCGAAGACCTGACGGTCCTCGAGTCGCAGGGCGGTCAAGCTCCGTCCCCAGACGCACCCCGTATCGAGGCCGATCGCGTTTCTGCCGAGGTGCAGCCCCAGCGCCGCCCAATGTCCGAAGAGCACCGTCGCTGCCGGCGGGAAGCGAGCACAGGTCGAACCACGGCCGGCAGCCTTCGGGCGCCTGCGGCGGAGGACCGGCGAAATCGAGACAGAGAGACCCGCTGGCCTTCACCGTGCGGATTCGGGTGAAGGCGTCGACGACCAGCCGCAGCCGCTCCGGACCCGAAAGCTCGGAGCTCCATCGCGGCGACTCTCCGCCTGTCTTCGAACGATTCGAGGAGCGGATAACGCCTGCGGGAACGAAGCGCCTCCTGCGCTTCCCAGGCGAGCGCTTCCGCCTCTTCGAGGCTCCAGTCCGGTAGGAGCCCCGCGTGCACCATGACGAAATCGCCCTCTCGATGGAAGAGCGGGCGTCCCGCGAGCCACTCGATGAGCGCGTCCCGGTCGGGAGCCTCGAGGACGTCGTCGAAGGTGTCTCGCTTGCGCGCCTCCCGCAATCCCTCCGCGCGGGCGAGGAGATGGAGGTCGTGATTGCCGAGCACGACCACGATGACTGTTCCCCATCGACTTCGCCCACCGCAGGACCTCGAGGGAGCTCGGGCCTCGATTGACGAGGTCTCCCACGAGCCAGAGACGGTCGCGCCCCGGCACGAAATCGATGCGGCGCAGAAGCCGCTCGAGCGTGGTAAAACACCCTTGCACGTCGCCGATGGCATAGGTCGCCATGAAAGGATCATAGCCCAGGAAAGTCATGCCCGAATCGAATCGCTCGGACACGTTCGCCGCCGTCGACCTGGGATCCAACAGCTTTCACATGAAGATCGTCCGCGTGGTGCAGGACGAAGTGCACGACGTCGATCGGCTGCGGGAACGGGTGCGGCTCGCCGCGGGACTCCGAGCCGACAAGACGCTGAGCGAGGAGGCTCTGGACCGCGCTTTCGAGACCCTCGCCCGGTTCGGCGAGCGGCTTCGCGCCATCCCGGCGAAACAGGTCCGGGCGGTCGGGACCAATACCCTGAGGCAGGTGAAAAACCCAAAGGCGGTCCTCCGGAAGGCGTCGGAGGCGCTGGGCCACCACATCGAGATCATTTCCGGCCTGGAGGAAGCGCGGCTCATCTATCTCGGCGTCTCCCATTCGCTCCCCTTCGACGACGAGCGGAGGCTGGTGGTCGACATCGGGGGCGGCTCGACGGAGTGCATCATCGGCGAAGGGTTCGAGCCTCACCGGGCCGCGAGCCTCTTCATGGGCTGCGTCTCCTATACCCGCAACTTTTTCCCCGAAGGAGAGCTCTCCGAAGAGAACCTGGAGGCGGCCCGGACCGCGGCGCGCGTCGAGCTCGAGACCATCGAAGATCGTTTCAAGAACCTCGGTTGGGAGCGCGCCTACGGCTCCTCGGGGACCATCCTCGCGGTCGCCGCGGTGATGCGCGAGAACGGCTGGGGGCCGGGCATCACCCGCAAAGGCATCAAGAAGCTCGAGCGGGCGATGGTGGACGCCGGGCGGCTCTCGAAGCTGTCTCTCCCGGGACTGAACGAAGAGCGGGCGCCCGTCTTCGCCGGGGGAGTCTGCATCTTGAGAAGCGTCTTCGACGCGCTCGGGGTCGAAGTGATGGAGACCGCCACCGGAGCGCTTCGCGAAGGGGTCCTCTACGACCTCATCGGCCGTGTCCGCCACGAGGACACGAGAGAGAGGGCGATTCAGCGGCTGGTCGAGCAGTACCGCGTCGATACGGTCCAGGCGGGACGGGTGGAGCGCGCGGCGCTCGCCGCGCTGAAGCAGTTGAAAGCGGACTGGGGGCTCGAAGAGGACGAGTTTCGCCGGCTTCTCACCTGGGCCGCGCGGCTCCACGAGATCGGCCTCACCATCTCCTACAGCGGCTATCAGCGGCACGGAGCGTACATCGTCGCGAACTCCGAGCTTCCCGGCTTCTCCATCGACGACCAGCGTTTTCTCGCCGCTCTCATCGAGGCGCACCGCCGGAAGATCCCGCGAGACGCCTTCGAAGCGCTGACCCTGGTCGACGAGGAGACCACGCTCGCGGCTCGCCATCCTCCTCAGGCTCGCCGTGCTCCTGAACCGCGGCCGGAGCCCGAGCCTTCTGCCCCGGATCGTTTACACGGCCAAGAAGAAGGCGCTGGAGCTGAAGTTTCCGGCCGGCTGGCTCGAGGAGCATCCGCTCACCCGAGCGGATCTCGAAGAGGAAGCCGGGCTCCTCAAGAAAGCAGGCTACGAGCTCGAGTTCGGCTGACGCTCAATCGGTGACGTAGCTGAAGACTTTGTACCTGCCGTTCCACTCCATGACCGAGCCGAAGAGAGCGACCGTGAGCTTCTCGCCCGTGTCCCGGTCCTTCACCAGAAGCTCGGACTTCCGGCGGACGACGAAGGACTCGTAGTCCGTCTCCTCCCCTTGGAAGCCGATCGAGAGGAGCTCGAACCTCCGCCCCTTGTAGCGGGCGAAGTTGGACGAGATGGACTGCACGCTCTTTTGATGGAGATCGGTCCACCCGTAGTCGAAGGGAATGTTGCGCTCGGAGCGCGACGCGGGAAGCTTCGGCCACACGTAGAGGCGGAACTCCTCCTTGCTCAGCGGAAGGGCCTTCAGCGTCTCTACGTCCTCCCGCGCGAACGCCTCGAGCACCGCCACAGCGAGCGCCTCGGGCGACTCGAACGTGCTCGAAAGAGGCGGTCCGAGATTGCCCGCTTCGCTCGCTCTCGGCGCGGAATCGCAGCTCGCGAGAGCCACGACGGAAGCGAGGAAAAGGCCCCCCGCGACGCGGGGAGCCTTCGATCGAAGCTTCATCGTCTCTCGTTCTTAATTCGGCTCGAAATTGGTCCAGCCCTGGAGCCAGTTCCCGTTGTAGGGCTCATTGGGGTTGGCGTCGCGGGATGTGCCGATGCCGCCGATGAAACGCGCGGGCTCGAAGAACCCGTCGTTCGGCGGAAGCGAGATCCCGAGCTCTCCGTTCACCAATGGGGATTCCGGAAGGGGCCGGAAGTCCGGTGAGGTCAAATCGTAAGGACCGCGAAGCATGGGGTCTCTCACGTAGATGGTCGGATTCGACGTGGCGAACGCTTCGGTGTCGGGGGCAAAGTTCGGGTTGTTGTTGAAGAACACGAGGTTCTCCAGGACGAGGCCACCGTCCTGGGCGACGGTAAAGGTGGCATCGTCGTCGATGTTGAACCCGACTTCCTTGAAGCCCAGGATGACCCCGTTCTTGAGCGTGGCTGCGGTCCCTTCACGAATGAGCATCCCCTCGTCGCTCTCCGCACCCTGATCGAAATCCGGGTCGCCGATGAGAGTGAAGTTGTAGATCGTGGGGTTCGAGCGAGGCTGGAGGTCGTTGTTCTCGGCGTTGTTGTCGGCTTCGATGCCCTGGTCGGCGTCGTCTCCGTTCTGCTGCGCGATCCAGAACTGACCACGCCCCTGCCAGCCCTCGGTCCAGTCGAAGCAGTCGTCACCGATCCCGGTCACGATCGCGTACTTCACGTCGACGGTGCCGCCGAACATCTCGATTCCGTCGTCCTTGTTGAAATGCACCTGCAGGAACTCGGCCACCGTTCCGCGGCCGACGCCCTGGAAAGCGATCCCGTTCAGCTCGTTGTCCGGGCTGAACTCGATCCCCGCGTACTCGACGCGCACATAGCGCAGAACTCCGCTGGAATCGTTCGGGTTGTTTCCACCGTAGACGCCGGTATCGCCTTCCCCAAAAGCCGTTCCTCCGGGAACGTTCAGCGGCGCGTCTCCGTTGATGATGAGGCCGCCCCAGTCGGCCCTGGCGCGCTGGCCGGCCGGTTGGTCGCTGGTCATCACGATCGGAGCGCTCGGCGGTGCCATTCGCGAAAATCTGGCCGCTCTGGGAAATGACCAGAGTCCCGATAGTGGACCCGTTGCCCACGATACGCGTGCCGGCCTCGATGGTGAGGGCCGCGTTCTCCACGAACACCGTTCCGTTCAGCACGTAAACGTTGCCTGGCGTCCAGGTCGTGTCCGAGGTGATCCTTCCCGACACCATCACCACGTTCTGCGTGAAGGCAACCGGACCAAGGAGGCTCGATGCCGCAAAGAGCACCGCGAGGAGCGCGCCTGCCCGTTTCATTGTGGTCATACCATTCTCCATTTCCTTAGATTCGCGAGGTGATTCGACGGATCCCATGGACCAGAATGACGCCCCGGGACCGGCGGAGTTTTAGACTTCCTCCATCAACGTGTAATTACGACTTCGTGAACAGAGCATGAATCCTCGGTCGGTCAAAAGATCGAGTAAGAGAAGCTCATCGCAAACGTGGGACCGACGTTGTACAACCGCTGGAGCTCCTCTCCCTGGGTGAACAGGTAGTCCGAGTCCGTGATGTTGTCGAAGACGAACCGGAGCTGCGCCCGGTCTCCGAATCGTTTGATGGCGACGACGTCCAGGCTCCCTCTTCCTTCTTCGATGATGTCGGGAAGCCCGAGCGAGCCCACGTCGACGATCCGGTCGTCGAAAAAGTTGTAGAGCACCCGCGTCGAGAAGTCCCAGCGCGCCACGAGGAACTCCGCCATCACGTTGAAGACGCTCGCGGATTGTCCCGCGAGAGGCCGGCTGGTGGAGGTCTGCACCTCGCCCGCGGCTCGACCGATCTCGATGTCGGAATCGACCCAGGTGAAGTTCGTGCTCACCAGCAGGGACGGAGTCAACTGCTTGCGAGCCTCGATCTCGAGCCCGAGGTTCGTGGCTGACTCGGCGTTCGCGTACGAGGTTCGGAGCTGGGCCGTCGCCTGAACGGTCCGCTCGATGGGGTTCTGGAAGTCCTTGTAGAAGAAGCTCGCGGCGATGACCTCCGAGCCGGTGGGAAACCACTCCCAACGCACGTCGTAGTTCCGGATGAGCGCTCTCTGAAGATCCGGATTCCCGACCGTGGCGCGGCCACCGACGACGTCGGTGAACTCGAAGGGGGCGAGCTCGCGGAACTCGGGCCGATTCACGGTGCGGCTGTATCCGAAGCGCAGGTTCTGCGCACCGTTGAGCGCGTAGATCAGGTTCAGCCCCGGGAGGATGTCGGTGTCGTTCAGGTTCGAGACGATGGACGTCGGGTCGACGGCGAACAGATCGAACGTCTCCACGTTCTGCTCGGAGTTCTCGACCCGCACTCCACCAACGAACCGCCACCGCTCGGTGAACGGAAGATCGATCATTCCGTATCCGGCGAGGATGGTCTGATCGGCCGTGTAGGTGTCCGTGGCCCGCGTCTCCTCCCGGAGCTCGAAATTGGGGCCGATGTTCTCCGGAGTGAAGAGCGCCTCCGGCGGCTGGGAGATGTCGAAGCGGCCGGGGCTGATGTTGACCAGGCGGAAACGACGCGAGGAGAAATCGCGATCGCGGTACTGCACGTAAGGGCCGACCTTGATCATCGCGGGTAGTCCACTCCACTGCGTCGCGTAGAGGCTCCAGTCGACGCCCACCTCGTAGACGTGGTCGTTGCAGGTCGTTGAACATGCGGAAGCCGCTCTGGGACTCGTCGGCGAGCACGAACTCGTCGCGGGTCGGGTCGAACTCATAGAGCGTCTCTCTCAAATCGGGCTCGTCACGGGTAGCGGTCGAGAAAGACCCCCGCCAGTCGAGCCGGCTGTTGGAGAGGCTCGAGATGAAGTGCTCGCCCGACACCTTGCCCGAATAGATGGTCTCCTCGACCCAGAAGAGCCGGGAATCGATGATCTCGGTGTTGATGTCCTGATTGAAACCCCGGAAGACCCGGGTCTCGTTCTGCGAATTGTTGGTGTAGAAGTTGTCGAAAGCGATCCGATTGCTGCCGTCGATCTTGTACGCCAGGTTCCCCACCAGGCCCATGGTGGTGTCGGTGCCGGAGACCTCGAAATCGTAGGCGTTCTGAAGGGAGAGAGCCTCGTCGCTCACGCTGTAGAAGTTCTGCTCCTCGGTCTGGTTCTGGTTCTTGTAGTTGTAGGCGAAGCTGACGACCGCCCCGAGCTTCTCGGTGCTGTCTCCCCACACGACGCTGTACGACTGGTTGGGAGCGGCGCTCGACGCGATGCGGGGCTGCCAGACGTTCGCGAACGACTCACCGAACGTCTCGAGCTCGGGGCGGGTGAATCCGCCGGTTCCGAAAATGCTCCCGCGGACCACTTTCTCGTCGGTGGGAATGAGCCCCGGAAGCGCCCGGGTGCCGTCGTCGTAGCCGAGCCAGTCGGTGCTTCCGCCGGGATAGTTCTGGAAATCCTGGAAGGTGGTCTCGGAATTGAAACCGTAGCCGATGGAGACGTCGAACACCTGGCTATCCGGGAAGCTCAACGGCTCGATCTCGACGAGCCCACCGGTGAAATCCGCGGGCTTGTCCGGCATGTAGGTCTTCTGAACCTGAACGCTCTGGATCAAGCTCGACGGAAACAGATCGAGAGGAACCACTTTCTTTTCCGGCTCCGTCGTGGGAAGCGTCGAGCCGTTGAGGGTGGTGTTGCTGTAGCGCTCCCCGAGGCCGCGCACGAAAACATACTGGTTGTCCACGACGGTGAGACCCGTGACGCGCTGCATCGCCGAGGCGGCGCTGGTGTCGGCGTTCTTCCTCATGTCCTCCGCCGCCAGGTTGTCGGAGATCACGGTCGCTTTTTTCCGCTCGATGAGCTGGGCCTCGGCGGTGAAGAGCTGCGGAGTCTCCGCTTCGGCCGTGACGGTGACCTCCTCGGTGAAGCGCTCCATGGAAACGGGGATATCGAGGCTCAGGGTCTGTCCGGCCACGATCGTCACGGGTACGACCTGTTCCTGATAGCCCGAGAACGTGACCTTGAGTTGATAGCTCCCGGCGGGAAGCTCGAACGAGTAGTGACCGTCGAGCTCCGTGTAGAAGACGCCGCCGGTCTCGACGACTTCGACCGTCGCCATGGGAAGGGTCATCGCGTTGAACTGGTCGATGACCACGCCAGCGACCTTCCCCGTTTGCTGGGAGAGGGCGTGCGTCGCTCCGAGGAGTGAGACGCATACGACCAGCGCGGCTTTTGTTACATCCATTCGCGTTAACCTCGTATTCATCTCACCGCGTCGAAACAGGCACGCGCACGAGACCCTCCCGCAAGGTCGGGCTACTATCTGAAAGCCCGATGGATGCCAGATGAATGAATTGTGAATTGTGGGTTAACGGCCGCTGCAGCGAGAACCCTAGGCGAGACTAGGAGGCGACGGTCTCGAACAGGTAGCCCGCGCCGCGCATCGTCTTCAAGTAGTGAGGATGAACGGGATCGGCCTCGATCTTTTCGCGGAGCCGGCGAATGTAAACGTCGACGCTTCTCGGAGTCACGAAGCGCTCCGTTCCCCAGACCGCGTCGAGCAGCTGATCGCGCGTGAAGACGCGGTTCGGCCGCGCGGCCAGGAAGTAGAGGAGCCGGAACTCGAGGGCGGTGAGCTGGATACCTTCTCCGTTTCGCTGCACCCGGTACGAGCTCGGATCGATGCTGAGAGGGCCGATGAGAAGGGCCTCCTCGGATTCGTTCTTGGTATCCCGCTCCGAGCGCCTCAGGAGCGCCTTCACCCTCGCCACCATCTCCCGGATGCTGAACGGTTTCGTGACGTAGTCGTCCGCCCCGAGCTCGAGCCCGAGGACCCGATCCGTTTCCTCCCCGCGCGCGGTGAGCATGATGATGGGAAGCAGCTCCTGCTCCTGGCTCCTGCGGATCTCCTTGCAAACCTCGATCCCGGAGAGCTGTGGAAGCATCAAGTCCAGGATGAGAAGGTCGGCCGAGCCGCGGCGCACGAGCTCGAGGCCGGTCTTTCCGTCGGTCGCGGCATACACCTGGAAGTCTTCCTTCTCGAGGTTGTAGCGAAGGAGCTCTACGATGTCGGGATCGTCTTCGATCACCAGAATACGTTTCATTTTCGCCTCGATGACAGCACCATAGCGAAACGAGACGGCGAAGCGCAAGAACTTTGAGCAAGGCCCCGAAAGAGGCGCGCGCGCAATCCTATCGACGACGGTGTGTTCGCCTGCGACTTCCGGGAGGAGTTTTCGGTCGCGACTTCGTCGCTCTCGGCCCTTTCGGCCCTCTCGGCCCTCTCGGACGTGGAGGCGCTTCGAGACCCGAAATCGCGAGCTCGATGCGCCGCTGCACCAGGTCTACCTTCGCCACGACGACGGTAACGCGATCTCCCAGGCGGAAGACGCGCCCGCTCGACTCTCCGCGGAGAGTGTGCGCTTCCTCGCGGTAGTGATAGTAGTCGTCGACGAGTGAGCTGATGTGCACCAGACCTTCGACGAAATAGTCGCCGAGCTCCACGTAGAGTCCGAATCCCGTGACCCCGGTGACGACTCCCTCGAACGTTTCACCGACCTTGTCGGACATGAAGCGGACTTTCTTCCATTCGACGAGCTCGCGCTCCGCCTCGTCCGATCGTCTCTCCGTGTACGAGCTCCGCTCCGCGACTTCCTTCAGGCGCCGCTCGCGGGCCTCGGCCGCGTCTCCCACGGGAGGACCCGTCCTTCGCAGCTCGCGGAGCAGCCGATGCACGATGAGATCGGGGTAGCGCCGGATGGGAGAGGTGAAGTGGGTGTAGAAAGGAGCGGCGAGAGCGTAGTGCCCGTCGTTCTCTTCCGAATAGACCGCCTGCTTCATCGTGCGCAGCATCGAGTAGGACACGAGCCTCTCCTCGGGCTTTCCCTCGACGCGCGCGAGAAGCCGTTGAAAGGATTCGCGGATGGAGCCGCTCGGAGGGCGAGCGCAGCCGGAGGCCGAGCCCGACCAGGAACTCTTCGAACAACTCGACGCGGCCCTCGTCCGGCGGCTCGTGCACGCGGTAGATGGAGGGAGCTTCGCGATCCGCGAAAAGGAGCGCGACGGTTTCGTTCGCGAGGAGCATGAACTCCTCGATGATGCGATGGGCGACGTTGCGCTCGGCCGCGCGGATGTCGACGACTCGGCCTTTGTCATCGAGCACGACCTCCGCCTCGGGCCGGTCGAAGTCGATCGAGCCCCGCGCCTCGCGCCGGGCGCGAAGGATCTGGAAGAGAGCTTCCATCCTTTCGAAAGCCGGAAGCAAATCCCGGTACTCGCGGAGGAGCGCCGGCGCGCGGTCGACGAGAATTCCTTTTACTTTGGTATAGGTCATCCGGGCTCGGCTCCGGATGACCCCATCGGCGAAGCGGCTCGAGATCACCTTCCCCGCCGCGCTCACCTCGACGAAAACGCTCTGCACGAGGCGATCGACACCGGGATTCAAGCTGCAGATTCCGTTCGAGAGCCGCTCGGGGAGCATGGGGATGGCCCGCTCGGGAAAGTAGACCGAGGTCCCCCGGTGAAGCGCTTCCTGGTCGAGGCGAGAGCCTTCGCGCACGTAGTGCGAGACGTCCGCGATATGGACCCCGAGGAGATAGTTTCCGTTCTCGAGGACCTCGACCTCGACCGCATCGTCGAAGTCCCTCGCCGTCTCCCCGTCGATGGTGACGATTGGTCGTTCGCGGAAGTCTTCTCGGCCAGCGAGAGCGCGCGGATCGACCTCGGTCGAAATGGTCTCTGCTTCCGCCAGAACGTCTTCGGGGAACTCGTCGGGAAGTCCGTGCTTCGCGACGACGACCAGAAGATCCACTCCGGGTTCGTCGACGTTCCCGACGACTTCGACGATCCGTCCGAGAGGCGCGCGGTACGGTGCGGGATAACGGGTGAGCTCGACGACCACCATGTCCTTGGCCTTCGCGCCGCCCAGATCCTTGTCGGGGAGGAAGACTTCGTATGGAAACCGCGGGTCGAATGGGACGACGCGGGTCCCGCCGGCGTCCGTCTCGAGCCGCCCCACGATATGTGTCGTGACCCGCTCGACGACTTTGACGATTCGCCCCTCGAGCCGTCCCCTCGGCGGTCTTCTTCACGACGTGCACGAGGACGCGGTCGCCGTGAAGCGCGTCCGCGAGCTCCGTCGAGGGAACGTAGACGTCCGCGCGCCCGGGCTCCGTGGGAATGACGAAGCCGAACCCTCCGCGCTTCATCTCGAGCCTTCCGGCAACGAGATCCATCTTCTCGGGTAGGCCGATGCGGTCGGTGCGGGTGCGGACCAGTTCTCCCTTCGCGAGCGAGGGCTTCGATCGACCCGCTTCGCTTCGAGCCGCGCCTCGCCCTTCACCCGAAGCTGCTTGATGACGTCCTTCTCGGTCGTGGGCCGGCCGAGAATTCGAAGGCGCTCCTTGATGCGGCGCTCGTAGTCGACGGTGGTCATTGCGTTCCGCTTTGACAATATGTCGCCGCGCTCTTATCATTCAACCCGCATCACTTCCCAAGCCGAAGTGGCGGAATGGCAGACGCGCTGCGTTCAGGGCGCAGTCCTCTTATGAGGGTCGGGGTTCGAGTCCCCGCTTCGGCACCAACTCCGTGTCGACCGTTACAACTGAACACGTTACGAGAGGTCGCAGCCGCAATGGCCACGACCTGGTCACGCTTGCGATCTCGAGACGAAGAGAGCCCGGCCTTGACACCACTCCCTAGCGCGCGTGGGATCAGCTCACCGTGGCGGCGGTTCCACCAGGCTGAACGGCAAGGAAGCTGACCATGCCACAGATACCCGCCTTTCCCTTTCCCCGAACGCGCGCGAGCAGGAGCTCGCGGCCGATCGCCTGAAATCCGCGCTCCTGTCTCGTTTCATCCTCGCGAGGCTCTCGGAACACAAGGCGATGGAAGTGACCAACCTGGTCGCCGGCATCTCGTGGCTCGTCATCGCCGGACACCGCGTCGTGCAGGAGGTCCGGTCATGAACGGCGAACGGTGAGATGAAGCCGACCGAGAACACCGAGCTCGATCGGTTCATTCGGATCGAGGAGGCCAGTCGAATCCTCGAAGTCTCGAAGAGCTGGCTCTACCAGCGCCGGGACGTCGCGTCACGGACGGTCCCTTAAGTAACGTCGGAACTTGGTTGATCAGCTACTCCCGGACTCCACGACAAGACCCCATGACGCAGGGAGCGAGGTTAGAAGAAGGTAAGAGAAAGCTTAAAAGTGGGAGTGGGACGAAGAATCCCTTGAGGTCTCATGCTAGCGTGCTCTGGCGCGCCTTCTGATCAATCTCAAAGGAGTAAGAACGATGAGCATCACCAGAACGAATACGGGGAGCCATGATATGTACCTTTTCTTTCCTCGCCTTCTCGTCCACCACGGCAGTGGCCGAGGAGCGCGTCTGCAGGGGAACTCTCGGCCCGGTTGCCGTAGACAACCTTCGCGTCCCTCAAAATGCAACCTGCACACTGAGCGGCACTCGGGTCAGGGGGACTGTCAAGGTTGAGAGCAACGCGACACTGCGCGCTCGAAACATCATGGTCATCGGTAACGTCCAGGCCGAGAACGCCCGGTTCGTAGCAGTGGTGGAGAAGTCGCGCATCGGCGGCTCAATTCAGGTCGTCCAGGGCGGTGGCGCGACGGTAGCGGACAGCAACGTCACCGGGGACATTCTCTACGATGATAACCGGGCTAGGCTGAGCGCGCTCCGAAACGACGTCGGAGGCAACGTGCAGGTGTTCCAGAACACCGGCGGAGTCGTGATCCGCAGAAACGTGATCGACGGGAACCTGCAATGCAAAGCGAATAGTCCCCCACCGACCGGAGGGGCCAACACTGTTGGTGGAAACAAGGAAGATCAGTGCTCCCGTCTCTAGCTACGGATTCCTTGAGGGAAAACTGGTCTCGGTGAAGAACGACCGTGGGGGCACTCGTCGTGGTGCCCCCACAGCAGCTTCCACGTGCTGAACGAATGGGCCAGCGGTCAGTCGGGGCGCACGGAGATCATGTACCCGAACCCGCGCACCGTTTCGATCAGCGAACGAGCTTCCCCCTCGTCGACCTTGCGCCTCAAATATCGGATGTACACATCGACCAATTTGGTCCCGGGATCGAAGTTTCTTCCCCAGACACTGCTCAACAGGCGCTGCCGGCTGACCACCGTTCCCGCGTTCTCCATGAGGTTCGTGAGCAACGCAAACTCCTTGGCGGTCAGCGGGAGGCGGCGATCGTTGCGAAAGGCAGCCTTAGAAGCGTAATCAACGCGAAGCTCGCCGACCTGTAGGACCGCAGACTCACGTGCGTCTCCCCCCTCCGGCCGCCGAAGCAGCGTCTCGATTCGCGCCAGCAGCTCGTCCAGCGCGAAGGGCTTGGTGACGTAGTCGTCGGCACCGCCTTTCAGTCCGTCCACTTTGTCCTGCAGAGCGTGCTTTGCCGTCAGCATCAGCACGCGGGTGAGATTCCCTTGGCCGCGCAATTGTCGGCAGATTTCGAGGCCCTCCATACCGGGCAACATGCGATCGAGGATCACAAGGTCGAATTTTCCCGACAGGGCGACCTCGAGCGCTCGTCGGCCGTCTCGTGCGTGCTCGACGCTGTACCCCTCGGCCTGGAGCGCGCGAGTCAGGAAGGAGACGATCCGAACGTCGTCCTCCGCGACCAGGAGGCGGGCCGTCACGAGGCTGCCTCGGCGGGGAGTCGCATCTTGACGGTGGTTCCGCGACCGGGTTCGCTATCCAGAATGAGCTCGCCGCCGTGCTTTTCGACAATCCAGCGCGCGATGGGAAGCCCGAGTCCGTGACCGCTAGTGGCACCGATACGGGCGTTCTCTCCCCGGAAGAAGCGTTCAAAGACCCGGGGAGATCCGCAGGGAGCAGAGCCTCGCCCTCGTTCGTTACGATGACCTCGGCCGTCCCATTCGTCCGCACGAGCCCAATACCGACGACCGATCTCGGAGGACTGTATTTGATGGCGTTGTCGAGAAGGATCAGAAGAACTTGCTTGAGCCTACGGGCATCGGCGCGGATGGCGAGTTCTGTTGGGACCGCTTGGAGCGAAAGAACGTATCTGCTTGCGTCGAGCGATTAACGAGGCATCGTCGACCGCTTCACGAACGATTCCAGCCAGGGACACCCAATTCAGATCGAATCGAAGGTCGTCGGCTTCCGACCGAGCGAGGAAGAGCAGGTCTTCGACGAGGCGCGACATGTCGGCGGCCAGCTTTACAATCAGCTCGAGCGCCTCCCGGTACGCGCCTTCCGGCTTGGACGTTCCGCGCAACGCGACCTCGGCCTCACCGCGCAGCGCGGTCAGGGGAGTCCTGAGCTCGTGGCTGATATCAGCGAGCAGACGCACGCGCTGTCGGTCGAGCTCGGTCAGGCGGCGATTCGCCCCGGCGAGCTCCTCGGTGCGTTCCGCCACCTCGCGCTGGAGCGCCGCCCGGCCCTCGAGAAGGAGCTCCCGCTGGCGCTGGAGTTCTTGCGCCATATCGTTGAAGCGACTAGCGAGCTGCCCGAGCTCGTTCTCCTGCTCGTATCGCACGCGATGACTGAGGTCTCCTTGGCCGATTGCGAGCGTACCCTCGAGCAGCGCGCTCAACGGGGGCTCGATGGCTCGGTAGAACTGCACTCCCGACACAGCGGTAACGCCCAGCACGAGCGCCAAGATCGCGATGGTCCCCTGCGTCAACCGACGAGTGGCGTTCAAGCTCTCCTCATCCGCGAGCGCAGCCTCGTTTCGTTCGTCCGCGAGAGCGGCAGCGATCAAGCGCTCGAAGTCGGCGTCGAGGCGATTCTCGATCTCCGAACGAAACAGGGCGATGGCCTCCTGCTGGCGACCCTCCTGGCTCAAGAGGAGCACGCGCTCCACCGCCAAGTCGATCTGGCGGAACAACGATCGCATGCCACGAAGTCGCTCGAGCTCGACGCTTTCCTCTTCCGGTTCCGCGGCTTCGAGCTGAAGGGCGATCTCCTCCCGGGTCAGCTCGGAGACTCTCCGGAACGATGCTGTTACCTGCTGGCGCGCTTCCTCGAAGTCGGGCCGTTCAGGGGCGCCCACCAACAACAGTTCGGCGATTTGCTCGGAGTAGCGGTTCGCGTGCACCGCGAGCTGCGTCACTGCGTCCAGCTGCATCCGGGCCATTTGGACGCGCTCGATGCTCTTGGAAGTGATGGAGATCGTTGCTACGGCGATCGTCGCCATGATGATCACGGCGAGCGCGAAAATGCATTGGAAAAGCAGCGATTCGGACCTTGATTTTCATGAACGCCTGTTGCTGCTGTCCGTTGACCTGGCCTCACCGGCAGTCTACATCGAGAAGACCGAGCTCTACCAGGCACGCGATTTGTTCGGTGGCTCGCCGTGATCGGATTTCTCGCGGAGATCCCGATTACGACATCGCGTTCGGCCACTGATTTTTCCTGCTCACCGGATAGCTCTGCACGGGCGCGCCGCGCGAATGGATCGATCTCGAAGCACGAATGGGCAAGCGTGTCGTCGCTCACCACGAGCGCGGACTCGGCCGAAGGAACTCCGCCCACGGGAATCCCCGACCGACGTGCGGCCGCTCGCACGCGCGCGAGCTCGTTTGAAAAAAGCGGGACGGCGATTCGCCGAAAGCGCTTGTTCAGAGCCATCCGCGCCGCCGAAAGAGTGCAGCTCGTGCGCGCTCCGGGCTCGAGCCACCGTGGTCGTCGCTCTCGAGGTTCCGAGTCGAGAAGATCATCCGGCGTCAATTCCGAGACTGGCCGATTCCAGCCGCCGCGAGTGTGGAGCCGCCAGCGCGGGCGAGGAGAAGGAACGGGGCGACGACGGAAGCAGCGAAGGAACTCGATCATGCGACGCATTGCTTACACACCACCCAGTCAACGCGGCACTCCCGGCACTGCCCATAACCGTGACGTTCGGCGAGGAGATGCTCCGCCACGCCCGTGTGTCCTCGAGAACGAGCCGGCACCGAGCGCAGGGCTCGCCGAGGTCGCGCTGGCAGATGTGGGCATCGTGCCAGCGGAGAAGAAGACGTCGCGAGAAAACCTTCTCCTTCCCGCGCCCGCCCCACTTGAGTACCGCGCTAGCCAGTCCCTCCGGTGGCATCCGCGTCACCGTGTCCTGGCGTACGTTGATGAGGTCGGCTGCCTGGCGCCGCGTCAATGGCGTCCCGTGATGCCACCCGCTTATCCCCTTTCTGTTGCTGCCAACCCTATGGGCCACTAAAGTCTGCGCGAATTTCGCGCCTCGTTTACCCGCAAAGCGGGGCGCTCGGAAGGACCCCGACGGGCGCCGGGACAGGGCTCATCCAACCAAACGAAAGCGCACGCGTCCGCGAGTCGCTCCTGAAGAGCGATGTGCTCCTCCATCTCCGCTCGGCATCCTGCCTCGGCCATGTGAATGCGGAAGGCCTCCTCCCCCAATGCACTGGTACCGGGGGTCGCTTCATCGTCGAGGGGCGCGCCGAGCCATAGGTGCGCGATCTCAGTAAGGCCGAGCGCACGTCAGCGTTGGGTCCGAGGACCGCAACCCGGGAACGCGCTCGCCCATCGGAAGCGACGAAATACGCTGAGGGCAGTCCATGCTTTCGATTCGATGCCAACACCGAGGAACGCGCGGCAGTCGATCGATGAGAGTCGGACGCATTCCGGCGCACGGGCGAGCCCCTCGACGACGGCGGGAAAGAGCCCGGGGTCGCCGTAGAACGAAACGCGGTCGCCAATCTCGGCGCGTGTTGTGGGCACCGGGTCGCTCGCACTTTGTTGCCACCGGTCGAGCTTTGCACGGCCGAGCTCGTCCCGACGTTCCCTGAGTCGACCGAATAGCTCCATCACCGATCGGATGGCGAAGGGCGAGACCCCGGCATCAGAGCGGAGGATCTGCTCGAAGGTTTCCCCGGTCGCGGGGTCGAGGACTAACGGTCGGTGCGCAAATCCCCGCTTCGGCACCAACTCAAGACTTTGTCGGTTTCCGCTTCGTTCAAGCCTGCGGTTCGAGTCAAGAACGCTCCTCAGGGTGCGGACTTCCCGTCAACCAGGCGACGACCCCGGTCGCAACCACAGTGCCGAGACCTTGGGCGAGTACGAACCCTGCAACGTTAACAGGATGGATTCCAGAAAACGTGTTCGTCGCGGCACGAGCAAGAGTTACAGCAGGGTTGGCGAAAGAAGTCGATGACGTGAACCAATACGCTGACGCGATGTAGCTGCCCACCACGGGGGCCACTACCAGCGGCCCGCGCGGCTTTACCGCCCAGATCACCAGGACAAGCCCAAACGTGGCGATAAACTCTCCGACCCACTGATGCGCTCCGCCACGTACCGTTGCTGCGGCGGCGAAAACCCGCTCCCCAAACATGAAGTTGGCGATAGCCACGCCGACGAGCGCCGCCGGGAACTGAACCCCGAAATATAGGGCGGCTTCCGTCCACGAAAGGCTTCGGCGAATCGCGAAGGACAGCGTGACGGCGGGGTTGATGTGGGCGCCGGAAATCGGACCGAACGCGATGATGAGCGCTATCAAGGCGGCACCGGTTGCGATGCTGTTCGCCAGGAGCGCGAGTCCGGCGTTTCCGTTCATGAGCCGCTCTGCCATGATTCCGGATCCGACTATCGCTATCAGAAGAAACGCCGTACCGATTCCCTCTGCCACCAGACGGCGGCTCACGTCCCGAGGCGGCAGCCGTTTCGCTGGGTTCTCCAATTGCGACTACGTCGAAATCGTCATCGACGCCGCCCCGTGACGTCCGTTTCCTCTTTTTCGGTTCGACCGATACTCTGGAGCCTCTCTTCGAGAGCTATCCGGTCGAGAGACGAAAACGGAAGACTTACGAAGAGCTTGATACGCGCATCCAGCTCCCGCAACGCGCGGTTGAACGCGCGGAGCTGCTCCTCGCGCGAGCCCTCGACTGCAGCGGGATCCTCGACACCCCAATGCGCGGTCATCGGCTGACCGGGCCAGTGAGGACACTCCTCCCGTGCGGCGTTGCCGCAGACGGTGAAGACGAAATCCAGCGTGGGAGCGCCGGACTGCGCGAATTCGTTCCAGCTCTTGCTTCTTGCGCCCTGAGTCGGAAGGTGGGAGCGCTCCATGACCTCGAGCGCGAGCGGGTGTACCTGCCCCTTCGGATGGCTTCCGGCGCTGAACGCTCGGAAGCGTCCGTGGCCCCAGTAGTTCAACAGAGATTCGGCCATGATGCTCCGTGCGGAGTTTCCAGTGCAGAGAAAGAGCACGTTGTACGGTTCCATTTGCGCTCCTTTCGAGACTACGGACATGAACCGGGGCCGCGAACTTTGACGAGGCGCTCCAGGTCCTTCCGAAGCACGGAGCGCTTCGCGAACGTTCGGCTCAGTGATTTCAGCTGCCGTTCACAAGCCGGGTCTTGCTGGGCGTGCAAGGCGGTAATAGACCCAGGAGCCCTCCCGCCTGTGTTCCACCACTCCCGCCTGTCGCAGGATGCCCAAGTGTCGCGACACGTTCGGCTGCGCGAGGTTCAGTGCATCCTCCAGATGACACACGCACAGCTCCCCGTGGGAAAGGAGGGCGACGATACGAAGCCGCGTCTCGTCTCCCAAGGCTTTGAAGAGGCGCGTGAACGGTCGAACTTCGATGAGCGCGGTGGACATATGGATATAGGTATATCGCGATTCCGCGAAGGAGGCAAAAAGAATGCCTTCTTGTCTCCGACGATTTGGCGGCGCGACCGCACGGCCGCGATCCCTCCCAACAGACTCGTTGGAATGGCGTTTAGAAAACTCCCGCTTCTGATCGCGTGTGTTACAATTCTTCGTATGAACTCGGCTCGCGGATTCGGCTCCCGTTGCTCCGTGATCTGAAAACGACGCTTTAATCCTCGGTTCCCGTTAACCCTGGCTCCGTCGGTTTCGGGCTTCTGGCGATGAAAATGACTGGCCGCTGAAGCCCGGCTCTCGAGCCCGATGGAAGCTCGACTCCGTCACCGTGGAGGCAACCCGATGAGTTGGTTCTGGAAGACCCTGATCCTGCTTTCGCTCGCGATGAACCTTGCGGGGTTCGGGTCACAAATCGTCATCGTCGACCGGGCTTTGACCGAGCTGTGGTCTCAGGTCGGCGCTCTTCACGGGCTCTCGTCAGACCAGCAAGCGCTGCGGCGGCAGGTCATCGCCCTGGAAGAATCCTGTAGAGTGAAGCCGGTAGAGCCGGAAGAGAAGCCTACGAACTGATCTCTCGAATCCGAGGCGGCGAGGGCGACTCCGCTATTTGCGTTTCTTCGTTTTTTCCTTGCCCTTCGCGAACGCCTTCTCGTGGGCCTCGAATTGCCGCTTCGCTTCCTTTCGCACGCGCTTGAGGTCCTTGATCAGGCCATCGACAGCGCTCTCGAGCTCCTTGAAGCTTCCGCCGGTCGCGACGAAAGGAAGCCCTTCCGCAGTGTCCTGAGTAAAGGTCTTCACTGCAATTCTGGCGTTGGGTGAAAACGGCCGATCTTTGGATTTCCGGGGAGAAACGAAGTGAAGCTCGAACGCCGGATTCGACATCCGAAAGATGGTAGCAGAGCGAGCCCCGCGAAATGTTAATGGAACGTTACAAACAATATTTTTTTGTTGAATCCGCGGAAAGTTAACCCAACTGGAATTCTACGGCTCGTCCCCGGTGATCTCAGTGCTACTATCCGCGTGCAAGGAAAAAAGACACTTGGGTTGACCACATTGGTTTGGTCTCGGGAGGGGTCGATATGGAGACCTGGCGAAGAAAAAATACCGACGTGCACGAGTTCGCGCGCAAGCTGATTCTCAGCAAGGAATATCAGAGCACTTTGAGGCGTCGGGTGCTGGCGGGGCAGATCAATCGCGATTTCGCGAAGACACTCCTCGACTACGCTCGAAATCCGGAAGGGCAGTGTCCCGAAGCGCTGTGGCTCGGTGAGCCTCAAGCGATCCGGAGACTCGAGCGCATGTCGAAGGACTCACCCCGCGAGCAGGAAAACGATACGTGAGGTGAGGTGAGCGCCCCTCCGAGGTAAGGAGGGCGGCTACTTCGCTTTCGTGCGGCGCGGCGCCGCCTTCTTGACGAGGTGCGGCGGGCTCGGACGCGTCGAGCCGCGCGAGAAGCGTTTTCGGCGCCGACGTGCGCCAGGCGTCCACCACGATCTCGCGAACCTCGTCCCAGTCCGGATCCAGATCGACGCGGACACCGATCCATCCGAACGGTCCCTGGTAGGGCGGGACGAAGAAACGAAGCGGATCGGCCGCGACGAGGAGCTCTTGATCTCCGGGAGGCGCGTCGAGCCACAGCGCCACTCGACCGTCGCCATGGTGGTCGTTCACGAACATCGCGAACATCTTCTTCTTCACGCGGAAGGTGGGCGCGGACCACGCTTCCTTCTCGCTCGTCTCGGGCAGCGAGAGACAGATTTCTCGTACCCGTTTCAGCACCTCAGCCGTCTTCGATTTGGCCATTCCCAGGGAGCCTTATAGCGCGATTCGAGCTCGTGGCGAAACAACGCCACCCGAAGGGGGACGCGGGAGCAGCGGCTAAGGCGAGACGCCGGGGCCGGCAGCTCGCGGACAAGCATCGCCGCAGCGAAGCGTGAGCTTCACGGTCTCGTGCCGCGAGTCGACGTGATGGCGAAGCCGGGCCAATTGGCCTTCGACGTCGAGGTCGATCTTCTCGATTGCCGATGTAGACCGAGGCGGGCGTGATGATGAGCTCGGTGCGAAATCCGTCGCCCTCGACGCGCACGCGCTCGAGCTCGGGCTCGATGCGGTTCAAGGACGGGAAAGAACGTGAACTGAAAGACCTGCTTTCCGGGAAGGCTCCTCAGAGGCTCGTCATCGCGGTACAGGACCGCGCCCCGCAGATGTTCGCAGACCCGAATCTCGACGGGGACGTACATGCTGCGGCTGAGCGCATCGCCGTCGGAAGCGACGAGGAAGCAGGATACCGAGAAGCCCCACCATGAAACTGATCCCTCGTTCGATGAATATAACATGAACGAAAGATTATTTTTTGGTTAAAAGAATCCGGGTCTACTCGTACCGCAGACGCCGATCTCGGTCGGCGCTGCCCGGGGAGAAGTGCTCTCTCAGTCCCGGAGAGCCTACGGGAGTCGATGAAGCCCGACGAGCGTGAGTCGAAGCCGGCGACCGGAGTCTCCACCGGGCCGATTCTGGACGAGCCGCTCCGGGTCCTCGAAGGGGAGCTCTCTAATAAGGTAGGAAGTCATGAAGCTCACGATGGCGGTGCTGACCGTGAGAAACACGTGCGGATCCCACCAGCGGGATTCGAGCTCGAGCGAACCGCGCTCGTAGAGCGTTCGACGAAAGCCTCAGCGGTTGAACCGGGCGACTCGTAGAGGGCCATCTGTCCCGCGTAGAACGTCAGCCGGAGCACCAGCTTCGAGACGAGAAACGCCTGCCCCACCAGAAAAGCGAAGACGACGCTCGAGACCGACGCTTGCCCGGACCCGGGAGCGACCAGGGTAGTACGCGCCGAGAAGAACGAGACCCAAGAAGCCGAGGCCGTAGTACAGGAAGAGAGCGCGGCCCAGGTTCCGAGCACCAGCCGAAACCCTTTGATCGCGGCGAGGACCATGCTGCGCCGGTTCTCCTTGTACGTCGCGATCTTGGCGTAGTCGAAGGCCATGTTGACGAAGCTGAGGAGAAACGCCACCAGGATGGAAGCGGCGATCACGTAGAAGAGAACCGTCGTCTCGAAGGGTACGTCGCGGGTCGCGTCTTCGATCCATCCGAAGAGCCAACCGGCGAAACGATACACCAGGTAGTAAAGGAGTCCGGATAGAACCGCGAGGCGGACGAAGCGGAAGAAGAACTCGGCGCCATGCGAGAAAAACTCGGGGAGGCGAAAAAGCCCGCGCCCATCGGCGTAGCGATGGAAGATGCCACCGAGGAAAAAAGCCCAGAGGAGGCCGTATACGGCGCCGAGCCCGAGGAGCGCGGGAGACGTTTCGAAGAGGCTTCCGTTGAGCCAGGCCTCGATGTTGTCGAAAAACGCGCCGGCCCCGACGATGCTTGGCGAGAACGTCTTCTCGATCCCCTTGGCCCGTGCGTCGAACTCGCCGTGCCAGCCCATATCGAGGCCGTCGCGGAGGTTCTGATGGACGAGGCTTCCTCCGATCGAGTCCTGAATGGAGGCGGCCATCGAGAGCGCGAGAGGAACGGCGACGACCACGTTCGAAAGCCAGAGGAAGAGAACGAGCGAAGGCGAGCCGAGAACGCGCCCCAATCCCGAGAACGCCGCTCTCACCGAAGACATCGATGCTTCTCCTTCAGACGAAGAACGCGAAGGTGGCGAGGAAATCCTGGAGCCAGATCATCCACTTCGAGGCCCACTTCCGCGCGGGAAGCTTCGCTTTCGGCTCCACCAGCTTGGAGTTGTTGGTGTAGTAGAGGTCGAGCGTCAGCTTCCTCGACGGATCGACGGCGGCGTAGCGCAGCTTCGAGGGCCTTTCTTCGACGTAGAGCTTCCATCGGTCGATTCCGTCCCAGAGATCGCGGCTTTCCGTGCCGTCTTCGAAGGTGAGCAACACCTCGACGGGAAACGTGGCCGCCCCGAGACGCCGCACCACGACTTCCGTCCGATACAGGTCCTTCCTCTCCTCGTCCCGGTGGACGAGCCCGCCCGACTTCTCCTCCAGACCTTTGAACTTCACGGGCTCGCTCCGAGCGGAGTCGACGGCGTAGTCGAAGTCGTTCGAGCTCCGGAAGACCTGGTCGAAGAACCAGTTGAGATCCTCGCCGCTCACTTCGCTCGCCACGGCGAAGAAATCCTCCGGGCGCGGATGCTGGAACTGGTATCGCATGAAAAAGGTGGACAGTATCTTCTGGAGCACCTCCCAGCCGAGGTATCGCTCGAGCGTATGAAGCCAGAGCGCGGTCTTGTTGTAGCTGTGAGAGCCGCCGGTCGCGGGAAAATACTTGTAAGTGGGAGTGGACTGAGCGTCCCACGTAGCGTCCTCTCGATACCCGTCCAGGCGGTCTCCGCCGATGAGGCGATCGACTTTGATGGAGTCGAACCTAACCGGCAGAAATCCCGCGAGCGCCTCCGCGCCGCGCGGGTTCAAGTAGCGCTTCACGTAGGAGCGAGGGCCGTAGGTCACGTCCATCGTGCGCGCGGTCGAGAAGGTATTGAATCCTTCGTCGAGCCACGCGCTCTCGAACTCGTTGTTCCCGACGATGCCGTACCAGAACTGGTGGCCGCACTCGTGGACGGTGACTCCTTCCGGCGATCCCCCGCCAAAAGGGTTGAAGAGGCGGGTTCCCGCCGTGAAGAACGTCGGGTACTCCATCCCTCCCGCGCCGCTTCCATACGCCGGATCGACGACCGTCACATGGCCGTAAGGGTAAGCGCCGAACCACTTCCCGTAGTTCTCGAGCGCCGCCGCCGTCGCGTGAAAGTGCCGGTCCTTCTGATCCAGATGCTCGGGCTGGAGGAGGAGCCGCATGTCGACCGGGGGAAGCCCCGGCACTTCGAAGCGCTCCTCGAACACCCGATAGTCGGGACTCGCGGTCCAGGCGAAATCGTGAACATCCGATTGCCGAAACCGATAGGTCGTCTTCCCCCCGATCTCCTTGCGCTCGCTCTCCCGCCCCGTCGCTCCCACCACGAACGCGCTCGGGACGGTGATCGAAACGTCGTACTCGCCGTAGTCCGAGAAGAACTCCGTGCCCGCGTGGAACTGGTGAGCGTTCCATCCGGTGGCCTCGAAGACCGCGAGCTTCGGAAACCACTGCGCGATGAAGAAGAAGTTCCCCCGGTAGCCGGTCCGCGCGAACGTGCGCGGGATCTTCGCCTTCCAGGCGAGCTCCACCTGCGCGACGCCATCGGGAGGGACCGGCGCCGGAAGCGGAACCACCATGAGCGTCCTGTCCTCGGAGTTGCCGTCGTCGGTCGCTTCGAACCGCGCCTGCGACGTAACGTCGATCGCCGGGCACTCCGACGTCCGGCACGAGCCGGATCGACTCCACTTCGGAGCTCGACCAATCGCCTTCGCGCGGATCGTCGAGCTTCCGCCCCGTCGTCCGAAGGCGCGCTTCCTGAAGCCAGGTGCTTCGATTGTTGCGCCAGGCGTTCCAGTAGAGATGCAAGCGGAGGTCCGAGGCTTCGATCGCCTGGAGGTTCTTCCAGGTGATCGTCTCCTTCCCGGTGAGAGTCTTCGCTTCGGGATCGAGCTCGACCTCGATGCGGTAGTTGGCGTTCCGTGGTGAGAGTGGCTGCGCGGACGCCTCGAACGGGGCCAGGATCGAGCAGCGGCAACAGGAGCTTCATCAAGAGCGCCTCCTGGTGAGGGCCGCGATTATAGGGGCGCTTCGTCCGGAACGACAAGAGTAGAATTCGCTCATGGCTTGGACGTATCTCGTGGTCGCGGGTCTCTTCGAAGTGGGGTGGGCGATCGGGCTGAAGTACACCGACGGGTTCACCCGGCTCTGGCCAAGCGTCTGGACCGGAGCCTCCATGGTGGTGAGCCTTTATCTGCTGTCGCAGGCTCTCCGAACCCTGCCGGTCGGGACCGGCTATGCCGTGTGGACCGGCATCGGAAGCCTCGGCACCGCGATCCTCGGGATGGCGCTCCTCGGAGAGTCGCGCGACGCGATTCGCCTGCTCTGTCTCACGCTGATCTTCACCGGCATCGTTGGCCTGAAGCTCGTGACCGAACCCGCCTGAGTCAGTTCAGGCCCTCTCCTTCCCGCCTCCGCTCCACGAGGCCGAGGACGATGAGTCCGAGCTCCAGAGGATCGATGGGCTTCGCCACGTGCACCTGGAAGCCGACGGAAAGCGCGCGCACGCGGTCCTGCAATCGCGCATATGCCGTCAGCGCCACCGCGGGGGTCCACGTTTTTTCCAGGCGCTCTTTTTCTCTCAGCTTTTCGATGAAGCTGTAGCCGTCCTCTCCGGGCATCCCGATGTCGCAGACGACCGCCGCTGGTCGCCACTCGACGGCTTCGTCCAGACCCTTCTGTGCCGAGTCGGCGTCCCTGACTTCAGCGCCGAACCCCTCGAGAACCTCCCGAAGGAGTCGCCGCGTGTCGGGCTCATCGTCGATGACCAGAATGCGAATTCCCGAGAGTCGAGGCGGGTGTGCGTACGCCGGTACTACCCGCACGTCCGCGGTGGGATGCGAGCGCTCGTCCTTGACGGCAGAGCGAACCACGGCGAGCGGAAGCCGCACCACGAACGTCGCCCCTCTTCCTTCACCGAGGCTTTCCGCTCGGACGTTTCCTCCGTGGAGCTCCACGAGGTGCCGGACGATGGCGAGCCCCAGTCCGAGGCCGCCGTGCTCGCGCGTCGTTCCAGCTTGTCCCTGCCGGAATCGCTCGAACACGTAGGGCAGGAACTCCGCTCCGATCCCCTTGCCGGTGTCGCTCACCGCGATCTCCGCGTGAGAGTTGACGCGCTCGACCGTGACCTGGATGCGCCCTCCACGGGGAGTGAACTTGATGGCGTTCGAGATCAGGTTCCAGACGATTTGTTGCAGCCGGGCGCTGTCTCCCGATACCGGTCCCGCCCTGGGGTCCACCACGGAATGGATCTGAACGCCTTTCGCGTCCGCCGCGAGGCGGACCGTGGTCAATGCGGATTCGATGACGGAAGCCAGCTCCACCGATCGCACGTCGAGCCGGACCTTGCCGCTGATGATGCGGGATACGTCGAGAATATCCTCGATGAGCTGCGCCTGAGCCTTGGCGTTGCGTTCCACGATCTCGAGCGCTTCCCGGGCTTTCTCGTCCGCGAGCTGGCCCGTCCCGAGAAGCTTCGTCCAGCCCAGGATCGCGTTCAGGGGAGTGCGGAGCTCGTGGGATACCGTCGCGAGGAACTCGTCTTTCGCCCGATTCGCCTCTTCCGCCTGGGAGCGCGCCGCCTGCTCCCGTTCCAGGAGAGAGCGAATGGTCTCCTCCGCGCGCTTTCGGTCCGTGATGTCGATGGAAGAACCGATATAGCCCGTGAACTCTGCCGCGCCTCCGTATAGCGGAACTCCGCGGTCGATGACCCACCGATATTCGCCGTCGAAGCGGCGCAGTCGGTGCTCCGTCTCGAAGTCGCTCCGCGGCCGAGATGGATGCCGAATACGCCGTCAGATAGGAATCGACGTCGTCCGGGTGGAGGCTTTCGGTCCAGCCGTTGCCGAGCTCCTGCTCCATTTTTCTCCCCGTGAACTCGAGCCAGGGCCGGTTGAAGAAGCGCCGGCGCCCGTCCGTCTCCGACATCCAGACCAGGACCGGGGCGAGATCCGCCATGGTGCGAAATCGGGCTTCGGAGCCGCGCAGAGCGTCATCGGCGCGGCTGAGCCTTTCCTGAATCTTCCGTTTCTCGGTCACGTCGCGGAACACCAGGACGGCCCCGAGCATCTCGCCGTCGGCGCTCTTGATGGGCGCGCCGCTGTCATCGATGACCCGTTCCGAGCCGTCGCGGGCGATGAGGACGCTATGGTCGGCGAGATCGATGGCCGTGCCCTCGCGTAGAATCCTGGCCGCGGGATCTTCGACCTTCGCCCGAGTCTTCTCGTTCACGATCCGGAAGACTTCCCGGAGGGGTTTCTCGCGAGCCTCGCCGAGCGTCCATCCGGTGAGCGCGGTCGCGACTTCGTTCAAGAACGTCACCCGCCCTTCGGCATCGGTCGCGATCACCGCGTCGCCGATGCTCGAAAGCGTGACGCGAAGCCTCTCCGCGAGCTCGTCCGAGCGCCGCTGAGAGGCGCGTCCGCGCTCGGCGACCATGGAGATCATCGTTCCCGCGAGACCGAATAGGATGACTTGCGGAATCGTGGTCGGGTAGGCGCTCGAAAAGCTCCAGTAGGGCTGAATGAAGAAGTACCAGGCCAGTAGCATCGAGAGCCCGGTCGCGAGGAGTCCCGGCCCGAAGCCGCCGAACCAGGCGCTGACCACGATTCCGGGGAAGTGAAGAACGAAGGGAACGGTATTTCCCAGGATCGGGTCCGCGAGCGCCCTGAAGACGGTGGACACAACGGTGGCGAGAACGGCCACGGCGTAGCGTTTCAGCGTTCCCGCGCTCAAGCCCGAAGTCTAGCAAACACGCCGACTCAACTCCCAGAGGCGCAACCTTCGGGAACGAAACTACGCTGTCGTCCGGGACACGGTCTTTCGGCCAAGCCATTCGTTGACGCGCCCGGTTGCCGTGTCTACAATAGGCCCGGTTCGTAGACCTTGGGCGCTCATCTTCATTTTCTCGCGCTTCTCTGAATCCCTTGCGAAAGTGGCGGAATTGGTAGACGCGCTGGACTTAGGATCCAGTGGGGCGACCCGTGGGGGTTCGAGTCCCCCCTTTCGCACCACGAATCTAGGCAGCCAAGCTTGAAAATCGACTATCTAGAAGAAGGCTCTTCCCTCCGGCACCTGGACATCGAGGTTCCCGCCGACGCTCTCGCGGACGAGTTCGAAAAAGGCGTCGGCAAGCTGAGCCGGACCATCCGCCTTCCCGGATTCCGGAAAGGGAAGATCCCGAAGGACGTCATCCGCGCCCGCTTCCGAGGCGATGTCTTGAAGGAAGCCGTCTCGGACCTCGTGCCCCATGCGCTGGGAGAGGCTCTGAAAGAGCGCAACCTCTATCCTCTCGACGATCCGCGGATCTCGAAGCTCGAGTCGGAGCTCGGAAAGCCGCTCCGCTTCCGCGCGTCGTTCGAGGTCATGCCCGAGATCGAGGCGAAAGTCTACGAGGGCCTCGAGGTCGAGGCGCCGAAGACCGAGGTCACCGACGAGCAGCTGGCCGCGGGCGTCGACGCGCTCCGGGAGCAGCAAGCCCGTTTCGATCCCATCGAAGGTCGGGGCGCGCAGGACCACGATTTCGTGATGGGCGACCTCACGGAGCGGCCGGAGGGTGGGGGCAAGGCGGAAAAGCACGAGGGCGTCACGTTCGAAGTGGGGTCCGATTCCTATCACGCCTCGCTCCACGAAGCGCTCCAGGGAAAATCTCCCGGCGACGTTCTCCGGTTCACCGCGGCTTTCCCCGCCGAGCACGCCGCCCGCACCCGCGCCGGGAAGAGCTTCGAAGTGGAGTTCCACCTTCTCGAGCTGAAGCAGAAGGTGCTCCCCGAGGCCGACGACGAGCTGGCGAAGGACCTCGGCGAGTACCAGACGCTCGACGAGCTGAAAGCCACCATGCGAAGCCGCGCCGAGGATCGCGCCCGCCACGAGGACGAACAGGAGCTCCGGCGGAGGCTCCTGTCGAAGCTCGTCGAGGCGAATCCTTTCGATGCCCCGAGCTCCCTCGTCGAGCTCGAGCTCGACTCGAGGCTCGAATCGACCGCCCGAGACCTCCACCAGCAGGGAATCGACCCGAACGCGACCGGAATCGATTGGCGCAAGGTGCGCGAGAACGAGAGGGAGAGCGCCGCCATCGCCGTGCGCGCGTCGCTTCTCCTCGACAAAATCGCGGCTCGGGAGGACTTGAGCGCCACCGAGGAGGAGCTCGAGGCCGAGATCGGGCGCTACGCGGAGGTTCTCGAGAAGAGTCCGACCGCGCTCCGGGCCCAGATGGCGAAAGACGGAACGCTCGATCGCGTGCGGGGCCGAATCCGCCGCGAGAAGGCGGTTGACTTCATCAAGCAACGTGCTAAACTTAAATAGGGGTTGAACTTAATGCTGATCCCGATGGTGGTCGAACAGACCAACCGGGGTGAGCGCGCGTATGACATCTATTCGCGCTTACTCAAAGACAACATCATCTTCATCGGAACCTCCATAGACGACAACCTGGCGAATCTGGTCGTGGCCCAGCTCCTATTCCTCGAGGCCGAGGATCCGGAGAAGGAGATTTCGATCTACATCAATAGTCCCGGCGGAATCATTACCTCGGGTCTCGCCATCTACGACACGCTCCAGTTCATTCGCCCCGACGTCACCACGTACTGCATCGGCCAGGCGGCGAGCATGGCCGCGGTGCTCCTCGCGGCGGGCACGCCGGGAAAACGCTTCGCACTTCCGAACTCTCGCGTCATCATCCATCAGCCTTCGGGCGGCGCTTCGGGCCAGGCCACGGATATCAACATCCAGGCGAAGGAGATCCTGCGGACGCGCCAGCGACTGAACGAGATCATGGCCAAGCACACCGGACAGGACATCGCCAAGATCGAGCACGACGTGGAGCGCGACTTCATCATGACCGCCGAAGTCGCCCGCGAGTACGGTATCATCGACCAGGTGATCTCGAAGCGGATGTAGCCTCGGAAACAGGCCGAGAAGGGCCTAAGAAGGAAAAAAGCGAGAGTGTCCAAGAAGAACGGAGATCCAGAAGTCCTTCGGTGCTCCTTCTGTAACAAGGACCAGAGCGATGTGCGCAAGCTCATCGCCGGGCCCACGGTTTTCATCTGCGATGAATGCGTCGAGGTCTGCAACGACATCATCGCCGACGACAATCGCTTCGAGAACCGCTCGCAGAGCTCCACTCTTCCCACTCCCGTCGAGATCAAGCAGTTCCTCGACGAGTACGTGATCGGCCAGGAAGACGCGAAAAAGCGCCTCGCGGTCGCGGTCTACAACCACTACAAGCGCGTCCACATCATGAAGTCGAAGACGCGCCAGGAGGTGGAGCTCACCAAGAGCAACATCCTCCTCATCGGCGCGACCGGCACCGGAAAGACCTTACTCGCGCAGACGCTCGCGAAGCTCCTTCGCGTCCCCTTCTGCATCGTCGACGCCACCACGCTCACCGAAGCGGGCTACGTCGGCGAGGACGTCGAGAACATCATTCTCAAGCTCCTGCAGGCGGCGCAGGGCGATATCGAGAAGTGCCAGGAAGGCATCATCTATATCGACGAGATCGACAAGATCTGCCGCAAGGACGAAAATCCGTCGATCACCCGCGACGTCTCGGGCGAAGGGGTGCAGCAGGCGCTCCTCAAGATCCTGGAGGGCACGGTCGCGAACGTCCCGCCCCAGGGCGGTCGAAAGCACCCCCATCAGGAGTTCTATCAGATCGACACCACCAACATCCTCTTCCTCTGCGGCGGGGCCTTCGTCGGCCTCGAGAAGCTCATCGAGCGCCGAATCGGGAAGAAGAGCCTGGGCTTCCGCGCGGAGCTGAAGACCGTCACCGAGACCGATCGAGAGAACATCCTGCAGAACGTGCAGCCGATGGATCTCATCAAGTACGGCCTCATTCCGGAGTTCGTGGGACGGCTTCCCGTGGTGGGAACGCTCCACGAGCTCGGGCGCGACGCCCTCATCCGCATCATGAGCGAGCCGAGAAACGCGATCATCCGCCAGTACCAGCGGCTCTTCGAGTACGAGAACGTCAAGCTGCGGTTCACCGACGACGCGATGAAGGCCATCGCCGACCAGGCGGTGGAGCGGAAGATCGGCGCGAGAGGTCTCCGGATGATCATCGAGGACCTCATGCTCGAGCTGATGTATACTCTGCCTTCACAAAAGAAGGTCAAGGAAGTGGTGGTCACCAAAGAGGTCGTGGAGGACCGGGAAAAGCCGGTGACCCTCATCGAGAAGGCTGGTTGACGGGTTTCGAGCCACTTTCTGGCAGCATCGGGTTCTCGTTCAACACAATAAAGCAGAATCTCCGGATCTTTCGAGATCCAAATCCCCGAACGACGTCCTCGCCTCGGAGGCGAAGCGGATAACCACGAAGGAAACGAAAACAGCGGGCCCCAGGAGGGCCCCATCCTCCCCGCGCGGGGAGCGAGCGAGCCGAGGAGGCGAGCGAGCACTGAGTATGTTTGGATCCAAGAATCGAGACCGTACCGAGGTCTACGAAACCCTTCCCATGGTCCCGCTCCGGGACGTGGTGGTCTTCCCTTACATGATGATGCCTTTCGTCATCGGGCGCGCCTCGTCGATCCGTGCGCTCGAGTACGCCCTCGGCCACGACCGCCGCATCTTCCTGGCCGCCCAGCACGATGCCACCACAGACGATCCGAGGGCTTCCGACATCTTCACCGTCGGGACGGTCGCGAACATCCTTCAATCGGTCAAGCTCCCCGACGGAAACATCAAGGTCCTGGTGGAGGGGCTCGACCGCGGCCGCACCATCGAATGCCGCGACGACGAGGGCTTCTACAAGGTCGTGGTCAAGACGGTGCCGCGGTCCCGCGAGGCGCCGCAGGGCGCGGACGAGCTGATGAGCAAGGTGGTCTCGCTCTTCGAGCAGTACGTGAAGCTCGGGCAGAACCGGGAGAGCGAGGTCAAGAACGCCGCCGTCGCCGTGGACGACCCGGAAAAGCTCTCCGACACCATCGCCTCTCATCTCACCATGGGCGTCGACGAGAAGCAGAACCTCCTCGAGATCTGGAATCCGATGGAGCGGCTCGCCCGCATCGCTTCCGCGCTCGAGTCGGAAGTCGACAAGCTCCAGGTGGACCGGCGGATCCAGGGCCGGGTGCGAAAGCAGATGGAGCGGGCGCAGAAGGAGTACTACCTCAACGAGAAGATGAAGGCGATCCAGAAGGAGCTCGGCCGGAAGGACGACCGCGGAAACGAGGTCGAGGAGCTCCGGGGCAAGATCACCGAAGCGAAAATGACCAAAGAGGCCGAGGAAAAGGCCCTGGCCGAGCTGAAACGCCTCGAAGCCATGCCTCCCATGTCCGCCGAGGCCACCGTCTCGCGGAATTATCTCGACTGGCTCCTGGCGGTACCCTGGCACAAGAAGACCCGCGAAAGCCGCGACATCCGGCACGCGGAGAAGGTGCTCGACGAGGATCATTACGGGCTTGCCAAGGTCAAGGACCGGATCATCGAGTTTCTCGCGGTCCGGCAGCTGGTGAAGAAACAGAAGGGTCCCATCCTGTGCCTGGTGGGGCCTCCCGGAGTCGGAAAAACTTCGCTCGCCCGTTCCGTGGCCCGCGCGACGAACCGCAAGTTCGTGCGACTCTCGCTCGGCGGAGTCCGGGACGAGGCGGAGATCCGAGGACACCGGCGCACCTATATCGGCGCTTTTCCCGGACAGATCGTCCAGATGATGAAGAAGGCGGGAACCGTCAACCCGCTGGTGCTCCTGGACGAAGTCGACAAGATGAGCATGGACTTCCGGGGCGATCCGGCCTCCGCGCTCCTCGAGGTGCTCGATCCGGAGCAGAACCACTCCTTTCAAGATCACTATCTCGACGTCGAGTACGACCTCTCGAACGTGATGTTCATCGCCACGGCGAACGTGATGCAGAACATGCCGCAGGCGCTGATGGATCGTCTCGAGGTGATTCGCCTCCCCGGCTATACCGAGGAAGAGAAGCTCGAGATCGCCCGGCGCTTTCTGGTCGCGAAGCAGAAGGAAGCGAACGGACTGAAGAACAAGACCGTCACGATGGACGACGGGGCCCTGGTGGAGATCATCCGGCGCTACACGCGGGAAGCGGGCGTACGCAGCCTCGAGCGGGAGATCGCCTCGGTTTTCCGCAAAGTCGCCCGGAGGATGGTCCGCGAGGGCGCGCGCTCTGGAAGTCTCGGTCACTGCCGCGACCATCGGAGAGTATCTCGGTGTTCCGAAATTCCGCCCGCAAAGCATGGAAGGGGAGGCCGAGGTTGGAATCGCGACCGGTCTCGCCTGGACCGAGGTCGGAGGCGACCTGCTCACGACCGAGGTGACGCTCATGCCGGGAAAGGGCGACCTCACCCTCACCGGAAAACTGGGCGAAGTCATGCAGGAGTCAGCGCGGACCGCGGTCTCGGTGATTCGTTCGCGCGCCGATCGTTACGGGCTTCCCAAGGATTTCCACAAGCGGCTCGACATCCATCTTCACGTTCCGGAGGGCGCCATTCCAAAGGACGGGCCTTCGGCGGGGATCACCATGGCGACCGCGCTCCTGTCGGTGCTGTCCGGAATTCCCGTTCACGCCGACGTCGCGATGACGGGAGAGATCACTCTCCGGGGAAAAGTGCTCCCCATCGGCGGCGTGAAGGAGAAGCTCCTCGCCGCTCATCGCGCCGGCATCCGAAAGATCATCATTCCCCGGGACAACGAGAAAGACGTGAGCGAGATCCCGGAGGAGATTCTGAAACAGCTCAAAATCGAGCTGGTGGACAGAGTAGAAGAGGTTTTCGCAATCGCACTCGTCGCGCCCATCGCCCGGATCTCTCCGGCCGAAGTGGCGGCGGTGGTCGATCCGGAGCCTCTCGAAGCCGTCGTGACCGACCCGGGTCCGGTCGCCGGCGAATCGATAGCGCACTGAGAAGGCGGCTGGAGAAATCTCTCCAGACGCGAACGGGGTCCAATTCGGCGATTCGATGGCTGTTCCATGAAGGATACGGCGGCGCGGGAAACACCCGATGGCAACAGGAACCCCTCTAGCAGTCGAGCTCGTGAGGACCGCGGGAGTGCCCGGGGACTTTCCGCGCGAGGTCCTTCCCGAAGTGGCGGCGGTGGGACGCTCGAACGTCGGCAAGTCGAGCCTCCTGAACTGTCTCTTCGGCGTGAAGAAGATGGCCTTCGTTTCCAAGACGCCCGGCAGAACGCAGGTGGTGAACTTCTACAAAGTTGGCTCGGAGATGATCCTCGTCGATCTTCCCGGGTACGGGTTCGCCAAGGTGCCGGAGGCGGTGCGGCGCACGTGGGACACTCTGGTGACGAGCTACCTCTTCGAGAGGAAAGCGCTCGCTCTCGTTCTGCTGCTCGTCGATGCGAGGCGCGAGCCGATGGAGAACGACCGCGAGGTGCGCGACCTGCTGGAGCGGGCAGGGCTTTCCTACGTGGTCGTCGCGACCAAGACGGACAAGCTTTCGCGGGGGCGGCTCGGGAGCGAAATGAGAACGCTCGAGAAAGTTTATGGGGCCTCGGGAAACATTCCGGTCATTCCCTTTTCCGCGGCCACGAGTGAAGGAAGGAAAGAGTTATGGAAGACGATCGTGAGTCACGTTCGGGAGCCGAGGCGGGCACCGAAGACGTAGCGGAAAAGCTCCCGCGCGGCGAATCGAAGACCAAAGCGCTGAACATCGCCGAGCTCAAGGAGATGAACATCTCCGCCCTCGCCAAAGTCGCGAAGGACCTGGGCGTCGCCGGCGCCACCGGCATGCGCAAGCAGGAGTTGATCTTCAAGATCCTGCAGGCCCAGACCGAGCAGAGCGGCCTCATCTTCTCCGAAGGCGTTCTCGAATGTCTGCCCGACGGCTTCGGCTTCCTCCGCGCGCCGGAGTACAACTACCTTCCCGGGCCGGACGACATCTACGTCTCGCCTTCCCAGATTCGCAAGTTCGATCTCAGGACCGGCGACACCATCTCGGGACAAATCCGTCCGCCCAAAGAGGGCGAGCGCTATTTCGCTCTCATCAAGGTAGAGGCGGTCAACTTCGAGCCGCCGGAAGCGGCGCGGGAGCGGATCTTCTTCGACAACCTGACGCCGCTCTATCCCCAGGATCGGATCCGGCTCGAAACCACCAAGGACAACCTCGCCGCCCGGGTCATGGACCTCATGACCCCCATTGGCAAAGGACAGCGCGGTCTCATCGTGGCGGCCCCCCGCACGGGAAAGACGATGCTGCTCCAGAACATCGCCAACAGCATCACCGCCAATCACCCCGAGGTGGTTCTGATCGTCCTTCTCATCGACGAGCGTCCGGAAGAGGTGACCGACATGCAGCGGTCGGTCCACGGCGAAGTCATCAGCTCCACCTTCGACGAAGCCGCTTCCCGGCACGTGCAGGTGGCGGAGATGGTGATCGAGAAGGCGAAGCGCCTGGTCGAGCACAAACGGGACGTGGTGATCCTCCTCGATTCGATCACCCGCCTCGCCCGCGCCTACAACACCGTGGTGCCGCCGTCCGGGAAAGTGCTCTCGGGCGGTGTCGACTCGAACGCGCTCCAGCGGCCGAAGCGGTTCTTCGGCGCCGCGCGGAACATCGAGGAAGGCGGCTCGCTCACCATCATGGCGACGGCCCTCATCGAGACCGGAAGCCGGATGGACGACGTCATCTTCGAGGAGTTCAAGGGCACCGGCAACATGGAGATCCACCTCGACCGCAAGCTCGTCGACAAGCGCGTCTTCCCCTCGATCGACATCAACAAGAGCGGAACCCGGAAAGAAGAGCTCCTGCTCGCGAAAGAAGAGCTCAATCGGGTCTGGATCCTGCGGAAAGTCCTCTCGCCTCTCTCCCAGGTGGAAGCGATGGAGCTCCTCCTCGACAAGATGGGCAAGACCAAGAGCAACTCCGAGTTCCTCTCCTCGATGTCGGGTCAGTAGATGCGCCTCGCCGTTGCGCTCTGGCTCTCGCTCGCGGGGGCGGCGCAAACGGCGGAGATCGCGGGAACCTACGAAGGGGTCCTCCCCTGCGCGGACTGCCCGGGGATCGCTTACCGACTCGATCTCTTCGCCGACCACGCGTACAACCTGCGCATCCGGTATCTCGAGAAGACGGACGGCGTCTTCGACGACATCGGCCGGTGGGCGCTGTCGTCGGACGGAAAGGCCCTCGCCTTGAAAGGCGGGCGTGAGGAGCTTCTTTTCTTTGCCCTGTCCGCGGACGGGAAAACGCTCACGAAGCTCGACCTCGAGGGAAAACCGATCGCGTCGGCGCAGAACCATGACCTGGCCCGAGTGCCGAAGCCGGAACCGTTCGAGCCGCGCCTCTCGATGCGAGGGACGTTCCTCTACATGGCCGACGCGGCGGTCTTCACGGAGTGCCTCACCCGGCGAAAGCTTCCGGTCGTCATGGAAGAGGACTACGCGGCGCTCGAGCGCGCGTACTCGGAGACGCGCACCGAGCCGGGCCTGGAAGTTCTCGCGATGGTAGACGGTCGAATCGTCGAGCGGGTGAACATGGAAGGGCCCGCCCGTCCGATGCTGGTCGTCGAGCGATTCGACAGCCTTTCGGTGGGAGAGAGCTGCGGCAAGCTTTTCGATACCGCGCCTCTCGAGGCAACGTACTGGAAGCTGACCCAGCTGAACGGAACCGCGGTCGTGCCCAAGGCGGAATCTCGCGAGGCGCATCTCGTGTTCCAGACGGAGGGACGTATGGCCGGCTCCGACGGCTGCAACCGGATGTTCGGAAGCTACACGCTCGCGAACGACACCATCCGGTTCGGCAAGATGGGCGGCACTCTGATGGCCTGCCGCGAGCCGGCCCGCGATCGAGAGTTCACAGCGGCTCTGGAGAAAGCGACGAAGTGGCGGATCCTCGGATCGCAGCTCGAGCTCCGGGGCGGCCAGGACGAGCTTCTGGCGCGGTTCCAAGCGGAACCGAAAAAATGAGCGCCTTCGGCGTTTCGCGCCGGAGATTTCTCGCGGGTGTCGGGAGCTGCCGTCGCGGCGGCGCTGCCGTCGTTCTCAGGGCGAAGCGCGACGATCCGCGTGGCGGACGAGCTGCGGCCTCCACTGCTGGATTTCGTCCGAGCCCGCGAGAATAGGCGTCTCTCTTGACACCATCGGGACTGCCGAACAAGGAGAAGGGCCACGTCCACTCGAACCGCCGTTGGACGGCGCGTTATCGTTGCTCGATTCCACCGCTCGTGCTCATCGTGCGAGCCAACCCAGAACCAAACGACCTCATCGCGTTCGACGGGGTGGGTTGGAAGTCTCTCGAAAACGAGCATCCGCCCGGCGAAGGTTGAAAGAAAGCGCCTGCTGCTGCGCTAAAGGGGGCGCCGACTGGTCCCGGACAGACGCACGCGATAGATCGCGGTTTCCGCCGCGATGTAGACGTATTCACCGCCCCAGGCGGTGTTCGCGGCGGGTACGTCGGTCTCGAAGCTTCCCAGGTGCGTTCCTTCCGGCGCGAAGACGTGGATCCCGCCGGGGCCCGCCGTGAAGAGGTTCCCGTGCCGGTCGACGTCCAGCCCATCGGGGACTCCCTTCTTTCCTGCGCGAGCCCACTCTGTCGCGTCGAAGAACACGCGGCCCTCACCGAGCGTTCCGTCCCCGAGAACGTCGAACGCCATCCACACGGCGCGAGCCCTCTCGGCGTTGCTGACGTAGAGCGTCTTCTCGTCGGGTGAGAACGCGATCCCGTTCGGCGCCCGCAGCTCTTTCGTGAGGAGGTTGAGCGTTCCGTCGGGCGACAGGCGATAAACGCCCTGGAAAGGCAGCTCCTTCCCCGGGTCCTCGAAGGCGCCGGGAAGCCCGAAGGGAGGATCGGTGAAGTAGATGGACCCGTCGGACTTGAACACCAGGTCGTTGGGGCTGTTGAGCCTTCGTCCCTGATATCGGTGCACGAGGGTCGTCTTCGTTCCGTCTCGTTCGAGCCGCGCGATACGCCGGTCTCCGTGCTCGCAGAGAACGAGCCTTCCCTCGGAATCGAACGCGAGGCCGTTCGAGCCGGGCTCTCGTCCGGTGAAACGCGCTTTCCCCGTGTAACCTGCGGGTTTCAGCAAGAGGGACGCCGGCTCGGGCGGCCGGACACGATACACGGCGTTCTCGGGAATGTTCGAGAAGAGCAAGGCCTGCGCCTCTTCGTCCCACGCCGGCCCCTCGACCCAGTCGAATCCCGAAGCAACGGACTCGACCACGGCTTCGCGAGGAACGAGCGCGTCGAAGCGCGGGTCCCTGCGCACGATGCTCCAGCGAGACGCCTTTCCTTCCCGAACCTTCAGAGGGAGCCGATAGAGAGTCGACCGCGCGGTGAGGTAGAGGCTTCGCCCGTCCTCTCCGCCCCAGGCGAAGTTCGCGGGAAGCCGCGGCGTGCGGACGGTGCCGAGATGCCTTCCGTCGGCGGCGAGGATCCAGATGCCTCCGGGGCCGGAGACGAAGAGATGCCCGGCCTCGTCTACCTCGATGCCGTCGAGCGCCTCCTCGCCGTTCGCCTTCGTCAT
Source organism: uncultured Acidobacteriota bacterium (assembly GCA_963820855.1). Lineage (GTDB taxonomy): Bacteria > Acidobacteriota > Vicinamibacteria > Marinacidobacterales > SMYC01 > DAISKN01. The sequence goes on along the minus strand of CAWGBY010000015.1, from coordinate 699,107 downwards.
GTCGAAAAAGACAATACCCTTCGAGAGGAGGCCGTCCGCACCGACCTCGTAGCGCATCACTACTTTCTTCTCGGAGTCCCAGTTGGTGACGTAGAGGAAACGCTCGTCGGGCGAGAAATCGATCCCGTTCGGTCCTTTCAGATCCGTCGAGAGGAGCTCGAGTCTGCCCGCGGAGGAGATCCGGAAGACGCCGCTGAACGGAAGCTCCTTCCGCGAGTCCTGGTCGAAGCGCGGGAGCCCGAAGGGCGGATCGGTGAAGTAGATCGATCCGTCGGACTTCACTACGAGATCGTTCGGGCTATTGAAGCGCTTTCCCTCGTAGCGATCGGCCAGGACATCCACCTTGCCGTCCTTCCCGATGCGCGAAATGCGCCGGTTCCCGTGCTCGGCGACCACAAGCCTCCCTTCGGCATCCAGCCCGAGCCCGTTCGATCCAGGCTGACCGTACTCGGAGACATCCTTCCCCTCGTAACCGCTCTTCTCGCGGAAGATCGCGAGCCCCGCAGCGGGCCGGTACACGTAGATCCGGTTCTCGTTGGGATCGCTGAATCGGAGCGCACCGTCGCTCCAGACCGGACCCTCGATGAAAGTGAATCCCGCGGCGACTTTGTAGAGCTTCGGGTTCGGAGGCACGATCCGGTCGAGCTCGGGGTCGAGCCTTGTGACCTCGATATTGACCTCGTGCGGCGCGACCGCGAAGGGCTCGGTGGCAGCGCCCCTGTCCTTCCCGTAAAAGTCGAGCCGCGCGGTGCGCATCCAGATGTAGTTCGTCGGAGCAGCGGAGATCGGGCCGTTGATGCCAAAGATGGCGAGCTGGATCTTCTGTCCGGGAACGATGTCCCGCGCGATCACCAGTCGGTTTCCCGCGTTCCAGCCCTTCACCACGGATCCGCCACTCTGCGCGAACTCCCGCGGGAGCTCGCCGTCCACCCAGATCTCGGCGTAGTCGTCGAGCGAGGTCTCGAAAACGATTGTCGAACCGCGGGTCCCGAAGGAGCCCACCCGCTCGGGCACCGTGACCCGGATGCGGTACCAGTTGAAGGAGAGCTTCCCTGCCGTCCGGCGCTCTTCGAGAGTGGTCGCGTCGATACGCTCCCACGAGGAGTCGTCGAAATCCGCCCAGCCCGCGTGCGGCACGTAGTCGTACGCGCGGTTCGCCGCACCCGTCGGCTGGCCGTCCGGTCCGGCGGCCCGGAATCCGGTCTCGACGATCCGCACGTCGTGATAGCGCCATTCTCCCTCGACCGAGGCCGCGCCCTCCGCGGTCGCGAGGTCGATGGAGGCGTCGGGGGTGAGCGAAAGCAGATCGTCCTTGGCGGCGAGCGCCGCGCGGGAGCAAGCCGCGCAGGCGCCCGCCAGGAGGAGCGAGGCGAGAGCTCGCCTTCCGCCCATCACAGCACCTTGACCACGTAGTAGTTCACGGTGCCTTCCACTTCCTTGAACCAGTGCGGGGTGCCCCGCGGGACGACGATCACGTCACCCTTCGCGAGCTTTCGCGAGGTTCCGCCCTCGATTCAGGCGCCGCGGATACTCGCCGGCGCCCGTCGAGCGGCCGCCCACCACCTTGCCTCCGGTCACGAACGTGGTCGTGCCTTCGAGCACATAGATGATGTCGGTCTCGTTCTCGTGGACTTCCGCCTCACCCGCCTTGTCGCGGTGGCTCGCGTGGACCTTGTAGTCGGTCACTTCCAGGAGCGGCATGCCCTTTTCGAACGCGGCCCTCACCTTGTCGCTCTCGAGATAGAAGATCTCCGTCGCCTCCGTCAATGGCAAAGCTCCGAGCGCCGCGACCCCGGCCAGCGCGATTTCCTCGTCCTGCGGAGCGCTCGCGGCACCGCTCACTCCGATGCCTCCCACCACCTCGCCGTCGACGACGATCGGAACGCCGCCCTGGAGAGGGGTGAAGTCGGGGAGCGCCACCATGGTGGTGCGGCCGTTGTTCACGACGTCCTCGAAGAACTTCGTCGGGCTTCTTGAAGAGCGCGGCGGTGCGGGCCTTGCCGACCGACACCATGGACCCTGCGGGGAAGGTCCCGTCGAGCCTCGCGAGGTAGAGGAGGTTTCCTCCCTGGTCGACGACGGCGATCGCGCTTCCCGCACCGAGTGATTTCGCTTTCGCCTCGGCGGCGCCAGCGACGAGCCGCGCTCCCTCGAGGCCGAGATTCTTCGTCGCGACCACCTGGGACTCGCCCAGGGCGGCCCAAGCGGTCAGGACGATGAACGGCATCCAAACTTTCAAGAACATTTTCCGAAAGCTCCTTCTTCGTGAGTTACTTCACGGCCATCGAGAACGACGCCTCGCCGAGAAGCGTCTCGGCCCAGGCGCACCAGATTCCGACTTTGACGATGTCCATGACGTAGGAGGGCACCACAATCTTCTGGTTGTACTTGTCGCCCTTGATGACGAGCCGCTGCAGCAGATAGGTGTTCCCTTTCGAGTCCACCACCTGCCAGTGCGGTGCCGGCGTATCCGGGACCTTGAAGTCCGCGGACAGCGTGAGCACGTTCTTTCCGTTCTCCGTGCTGTGGGTAACCGTGCCGGTATTGGCTTTCGGCCCCATGAAAGGGCCGCTGACGTGGGTCGTGTCGGCGGCGCCGGCCATCGAGACCGCCGCCATGAGTGCTACGAGCACCGAGAGATTGCGAACCATTTTTCCTTTTACCTCCTGTATGCCGGGCTCCGGAGAGTCGGACCCGCGCGTTCACGAGCATAGATGAACGATTCCCGACTTGGTTTCGGCGAAACCGAATATTACCTCCGGGCATCTGTACTCCCGGAGCGAGGAACACGATGAACGAAAACGGATTCACAGCGCCGTCGTCGCCCTGGTCGATCGTGCTCGGCGGGGGGAGGAAGGGGCGAGCGGCTGGCCTCGTTCACCGAACGCTGGCTCGGCCGGCCCGTGCCCAAGCAGTACTGCGCCTTCGTGGGGGAGCGGTCGATGCTCCAGCAGCACGCTCGAGCGCGCCTCCTCGGTGTCGAGGAGCGAGAACATCGTGACGGTGGTGGCGCGCGAGCACAAGGGCTACTGGAGGAGCCAGGTCTCGGCCGGGCTCGAGCGCGGCCTCGTCACCCAGCCCGTGAATCGCGATACCGCCGCTGGAATTTTTCTTCCGCTCGCGCGGGTCCTGCACCGGGACCCGGACGCGACCGTGGTCGTCTTCCCCTCGGACCACTTCATCTACCCGGCGAGCCGCTTCACGGCATCGGTCGAAGCGGCAGTCCGCGCCGCTTCCGAGCTGCCGCAGCGGGTCGTTCTCCTGGGGGTTCGCCCCGATGACCCCGAGCCCGACTACGGATGGATCTTCCGCGGCCGCGAGCTCGCCGAGGTCGGCGGGCGCAGAGTGCACGCTGTGCGCAGCTTCCTCGAGAAACCGTCGAGCGAGGACGCCCGAGCGGCGCGTGCCGAGGGCGCCCTTTGGAACACCCTGATCCTCGCGGCGAAAGCGGACACCCTGTGGCGGCTCGGCTGGCGCTATCTTGCGCAGGTCCTGTTCCGCTTCGAAAGCTACCTCGAAGCCATCGGCACTCCGGAGGAGGAGGCGACGCTCTTCTCCATCTACGCCGATATGCCCGCGCGGAACTTTTCCTCGGACCTCCTTCAGCGGGCGAGGTCGGAAGTGGCGGTGATCGAGCTCGAGGATGTCCTCTGGAGCGATTGGGGCCGCGCCGAGCGGATCGCCGAAACGCTCGCGCGGGTAGGACTGAAGCCGGCATGGGAAGCGCGGGAAGCGCTCGCCATCGCGGGATGATCCGATGCTGAAGAAGGGATTTCTCGCTTTCCTCTTCCTCGCGCTGCCGCTCGGGGCGGCGGATCGCCCGCGGGTCGCGCGGGTCGAGGCCATCGGCATGACCGTCTCGGACATGGACCGCGCCGTCGACTTCTACGCGCGCGTGCTCACGTTCGAGAAGACTTCGGATCGCGAGGTCGCAGGCGAGGACTTCGAGAGGCTACAAGGAATTTTCGGCTCGCGGCTCCGCATCGTCCGGATGAAGCTCGGCGACGAGGAGATCGAGCTCACCGAGTACCTGACGCCGCAAGGGCGCCCCATTCCCGCCGACTCGCGAAGCAACGACCTCTGGTTTCAGCACATTGCCATTATCGTGAGCGATATGGATGCCGCTTATCGAAGGCTTCGGGAGCACAAAGTACAGCACTCGTCGCCTGGACCGCAGCGGCTCCCCGACTGGAACCCGAACGCGGGAGGAATCGAGGCCTTCTACTTCAAGGACCCCGACGGACGGCCGCTCGAGATCCTGAAATTCCCCGACGGCAAGGGTGACTCGAAGTGGCGCGAGCTCGCGGCGTCTGGAAAGAGTCTCTTTCTCGGGATCGACCATACCGCCATCGCCGTCTCCGACACGGAGGAGAGCCTCCGCTTCTACCGGGAGCGCCTCGGGTTCGAGGTCCGAGGCCGCTCCGAGAACTATGGTCCCGAGCAGGAGCGTCTCAACAACATCTTCGGGGCTCGCCTTCTCATCACGGCGCTCCGCGCCGGAAGCGGACCCGGAATCGATTTCCTCGAGTACCTGGCCCCGGCGGATGGACGGCCAATGCCACCAGACGAGCGAGCGAACGATCTGATCGACTGGCAGACCGTTCTCGAAAGCGATGCGGCGCGAGGGCTGGCGTCGGAGCTCCTCGGCGAGGCGCCCTTCGTGTCCCCCGGTGTGGTCGAGATCGACGAGCCAGGTTACCCCTATGCCGAAGGGTTTCTCGTCCGGGACCCCGACGGGCACGTGCTCCAGGTGATGCAATCTGTAACCGCCAACTAGGCTCAGGCATCTATGAGGCGACATGACCTGCAAAGACTTCATCACATTTCTGATGGATTACCTTGAAGGAGGGCTCCCGGCGGCGCAGCAGGCCGCCTTTGAAGAGCACCTCTCCGTCTGCGACTCCTGCGTCGCCTACCTCTCCAACTACGGAGATACGGTCGAGCTGGCGAAGGCCGCACTGTGCGACCCGGAGGGAGCGGTTCCGGAAGAAGTGCCCGAGGCATCTGATCGCCGCGATTCTCGACTCCCGTAAGGCCGAAGGGCCCAGGTGAGGACCCGGCCGTCATGCTCCGCGCGCTGAGGCGCCACTGGCCGGAGTACCTCATCGAAGGAGCGGGCCTCGGACTCTTCCTGATCGCGGCCTGCGCGTTCTCGGTCGCGCTCGAGCATCCGGACTTGCCGGCGAGAGCATTCCTTCCCGTTTTTCCGCGCCGCGCTCTCATGGGTCTCTTGACGGGAGCGACCGCAATCGCCCTCATCTACTCGCCCTGGGGCAAACGCTCCGGCGCGCACCTCAACCCGGCCGTCACGCTCACGTTCTATCGTCTGAGGAAGATCCAGGCGTGGGACGCCGTCTTCTACGTCCTCGCGCAGTTCGTGGGAGGAGCCTCGGGCGTGGCCGCCGCGGCCTTCCCCTCGGCGCCTTCCTGGCGCACCGCGACGTGAACTTCGCTGCCACCGTGCCCGGACCGTGGGGCGTCTTCGTCGCCTTCGGAGCGGAAGTCTTCATCGCCTTCCTCATGATGTCGATGATCCTGAAGGTCACGCGCGAGGCCCGGCTCTCGCGATTCACCGGCCTCTTCGCGGGGCTTCTGGTATTCGCCTTCATCACGCTCGAAGCGCCCCTTTCGGGAATGAGTCTCAATCCCGCGCGGACCTTGGGATCGGCGTTGGGCGCCAGGCTCTTCACCGCTCTCTGGATCTACTTCACCGCCCCGCTCCTGGGAATGATTCTCGCGGCGGAGCTGAACCGGACGCCGATACGATGCGCGAAGCTCCACCACGACAACAGAGAGCGGTGCATCTTCCGCTGCGGTTTCGCCACCTGACGCCCACTTCAGCGGACGAAGTGCGGCTCGAGGAGCGTGCGAAGCGCCTGACGCGCGCGATGGAGCCGGACCTTGACGGTGTTCGCGTTGACCCCGAGCAAGCGCGCGACTTCGCCCGTCGAGAGCTCCTCGATGTCCCTCAGGAGGAGAACCGTGCGGTAACTCGAAGGAGTCGTCGATCGCCCGCCGCACGAGACCGAAGACTTCCCTTCTCTCCACGTCGGTCGCGAAGGATACCTCCCAGGGGGCCGACTCCGCGTCTGGTGCCCGTCGGGAAGAAACGATGGAAGAAGGGGCTCGATGCTCCTCCGGTTTTCTCCTCCGGGTCCGGAGCCTCATGAGGCAGTGGTTCACCGCGATCCGGGAAAGCCAGGTGGCGAGGTTGGCCTCCTCGCGGAACCGATCCAGCGACTGAAAGGCCGAGAGGAACGTCTCCTGGACTGCGTCTCTCGCGTCCTCGGAGCTCCCGAGAATGCGCCGCGCGACTGCGAGAAGCCCGCGGTATGGGTTCTCACGAGCTCCTCGTACGCCGAGTCATCCCTCGCTCTGAGCCGATCCAATAGCGCGTCTCTTCGTGGGGCTTCCGGAAGCAGGACACCGAGCGAGGTCGTCATCGTTTCCTCCGTCATGGGACGAACCTTGCCCGAAGGAGCCGCCCAAGGCCATACACGCGGGATTAGGAGTCGCTCAGCAAGAGGTCTCCGTGCAAACGGTTGAATCAGTGCGGTTAACACTCCGAGGTCAACTGAGCTATCCTTTGTCCCGTCTAGAAGCGGGCATGAGCGATCAGAAGAATCCGGGCGTTGTCTTTCGTTCAGCCCTTCGAGCTCGACGTGGCGGAGAAGGAGCTCCGGAGGCAAGGGACGCGGGTGAAGCTCCAGGGACAGCCGTTCGTCGTCCTCCGACGGCTTCTCGAGAACGGAAACCGCCTGGTGAGCCGGGAGGAGCTCCGCCGCGAGCTCTGGCCGGAAGACACCTTCGTCGATTTCGAGCACAGCTTGAACGAGGCAGTGAACAAGGTCCGGTTTGCTCTGGGGGACTCCGCTTCGAAAAGCCGCGATTCGTCGAGACTGTTCCGCGAATGGGTATCGATTCATCGCTCCCATCGAACGGTCGGGGGGGGGGGACGTGCCGGCTCCGGCTGTCGTGACGGTAGCGCCCCCCGGAAGAAAGCCCCGTCTCGCGGCCGCCCTCGGCGCGCTCGCGCTCGCCACCGCGGGGTGGATGGCTGCTTCTGGGTCGGCCCCCCGTGACATGAACATTCACTCGCTCGCCGTGCTCCCGCTCGAGAACCTCTCCGGCGATCGGCTCAGGAGTACTTCTCCGACGGAATGACGGACGAGCTGACCGCCCAGCTCGCGACCATCGACGGCCTCCGCGTGATTCCTCGAGGACCTCCGCGAGGCGCTACAAGACCACCGACAAGTCCGCCCGCCAGATTGGTGCCGAGCTCGGTGCCGACGCCATCGTCGAAGGGTCCGTCCGGCTCGCCGACGGCAAAGTGCGGATCACCCTGTTCAGCCGCGAAGGCGACGAGCGACGAGAGCCTCTGGACCGAGACCTACGACGGCGCGGCCGCGGATATCTTCGGAATCCAGGACCGCGTCGCTCGTTCCATTGCGCGAGAGCTGCGGATGGAGCTCGACGCTCGGACTCGCGACATCCCGCTCGACGCCTTTCACGCGTATCTCAAGGGCCGCCACCATTGGAATCAAAGGACGGAGAAGGACTTCCTGGAAGGCCATCGAGTACTTCCACGAGCGACGAGCCTCGCACCGGACTACGCCGAAGCGTACGCGGGGCTCGCCGACACGTACGGCCTCCTTTCCGTCTACAACCTGCAGCGGCCGGCGCGGGCGATGCGCATGGCGAAAGAAGCGGCGCTCGAAGCGCTACGGCTCGACCCGGACCTGGCCGAAGCGCACGCTTCCCTCGGTCACATCCTCTTTCTCTTCGACTGGAGCTGGGCGGAGGCCGAGCGGGAGCTCGAGAAGGCACTCGAGCTGAACCCCGCCTACGCGAGCACGTACCAGTGGCACGGAGTCTTCCTGATGGCGATGAACCGGCCGGAAGAGGGGCTCGAAACCCTGCGCCAGGGACTCGAGTACGATCCGGTCTCGCTCAGCCTGAACGAGAACCTGGGCTGGGCGCTCTACGTCGCGAGACGCTACTCGGAAGCGATCGCGCAGTTCGAGAAGACGCTCGAGCTCGACCGGGACTTCGGCCCCGCGCTCCGCTATCTGGGTCTGACCAAGCTCTACCTCGGGAGATATCCAGAGGCGCTCGAGAAAGTCTCGAGCGCGCGCGGGGCGCGCTCTCGAATTCGCCCGAAGTCCAGGCGGATCTGGCGCTGGCCCATGCGCTCGCCGGCGACAAGGACGAGGCCCAGAGGATGCTGGACTCATTGATGAAGGATTCGGGCGAGCGCTACGTCTCCCCGTTCCTGATCGCGTTGTTCCACACCGGTCTCGGGAGCTTCGAGGAGGCTCTCGACTGGCTCGAGAGAGCCTGCGACGAGCGCGTCGCGAACGTGGTCTTCCTCGGCGTCGACCCTGCTTTCGATCCCCTTCGCGCCGAGCCCCGGTTTCAGGCTCTGCTCGCCCGCATCGGGCTTTAGTCCGGGCTCGCCTCGAAACCTCCGCCGCCTCCGGGCATCTATCCCGGCGGAGGTTAGGAAATGGGAAAACGCAATATCTATATCGTTCTCGGTCTCGCGCTTCTCGGCGGGGCCTGGGCTCTCTTTCGTCCGGAGCTCGTCTTCATCAGGACGCAGGTGAACGAGGAGTTTCCCGCAGCAATGTCCGGAGTTTCGGACTCTGCGAAACCGCTTCTTTCCGGAGCGTTCCACGCCGTCGCCCACGAGACGCGAGGGACCGCCACGGTACACGCGCTCGCCGGAGGAAAGCGAGTCCTGCGGCTCAGCGACTTCATGACCTCGAACGGTCCCGACGTGCGCGTCTATCTCGTCGCCGCCGCGGACGCATCGGACAACGACACCGTGAAGAACGCCGGATTCGTCGAGCTCGGAAAACTCAAAGGGACGGAAGGCGACCAGAACTACGACGTTCCGCAGGGAGTCGACCTCGACAAATATCGCGCGGTCACCATCTGGTGCGCGCGCTTCGGGGTCAACTTCGCGACCGCGCCCCTCACCCCGCCGGCTACCTAGAGCGACGGCCGTGACCGATACGCGGATCGTGATCCTCGGCGGCGGCTTCGCCGGTCTCTACGCCGCGCTCGAGCTCGAGAGAGCTCCTCGGGCGCACGGAGGGCGTCGAGGTCACGCTGATCAACCGCGAGAACTACTTCGCCTTCACGCCGATGCTCCACGAGGTCGCGGCGAGCGACCTCGACGTCACCCACATCGTCAACCCGGTCCGGAAGATGCTCCGCCCGTGTCCGCTTCTTCCTCGGCGAGGTGGGCAGAGCGCTCGATCTCGACAGCGAAGACAGTCACCGCTTGCGCACGGCGCGGATCACCACGGAGCACGCCCTTCCCTGGGATCACCTCGTCCTCGGCCTCGGCTCGGTCACGAACTTCTACGGCCTGCCCGGCCTCGCCGAGCGCGCGCTCACGATGAGAGTCGCTCGCCGACGCGATCGAGCTCCGCAGCCGGATCATCGACAACCTCGAAGAGGCCGACCACGGAGTGCGCGGCGCTGCAATGTCAGCGCGAGCCGCTCCTGACCCTGCGTCGTCGCGGGCGGCGGCTTCGCGGGCGTCGAGACGATCCGGCCGCGCTGAAGGACTTCGTCCGCCACCTCGCTGCGCTTCTATCCGAACCTCGGCCACGGGAGCACGTCCGCATGGTGCTCGTGCACTCGGGACCGCGGATGCCTGCCCGAGCTCGACGAGAAGCTCGGGCACTACGCGGCACGGAAGCTCACCGCTCGCGGCATCGAGCTGCGCCTCGGCGCGCGCGTTGCCCCGGCTGGCCTCGGACGAGGGGCGTGCACCTCGGACGATGGGACCGTGATCCGGGTCGGCGCCTCGTCGTCTGGACGGCGGGAAACGGCGCCCGAATCCGCTCCTCGATACGCTGCGCGGTCGAGCCGCGACGCGCGGCCGTGTCGTGGTGAGCGATTGCCTGCAGGTGAAGGGCCGCCCGGATGTCTGGGCCGTCGGGGACTGCGCCGTCGTGCCCGATCACTCGACCGGCGGGACGTGTCCGCCGACCGCGCAGCACGCGCTCCGCCAGGGGCGTCAGCTCGCGCGGAACGTCGTTGCCGCCGATCCGAAGGGCGCCCGGCGAAGCCGTTTCGCCTTCGCCGCACTCGGTCAGCTTGCCGCGATCGGGACGGCGCACGGGCGTCGCCCAACGTCCTTCGGCATCAACTTCTCCGGGTTCGTCGCCTGGTGGTCCGCGGACGATCTACCTGACAAGCGGGCCTTTGCGCGCGGAAGAAGAAGCTCCGCGTCGCTCTCGACTGGACGCTCGACCTCGTCTTCACCAAAGAACTGGTGCAGATCCCGACGAAGCCTTCGCGGGAGGCCGAGAGCGCGGTCGTGGAGCTCCCCGAAGCAAAAACTGCATGAGGACGGTCATGAGAAAAGAAAACAATGGCAGAGACGCCGAGTCGCTACGCCTCGACGAAGACGCGCGACGCGAGAAGAACTGGCAGCGGTGGGGGCCGTATCTTTCCGAGCGGCAGTGGGGCACGGTGCGCGAGGACTACTCCGCGAACGGCGACTGCTGGAACTACTTCCCGCACGATCACGCCCGCAGCCGCGCGTATCGCTGGGGCGAAGACGGGCTGCTGGGCTTCACCGATCGCGAGTGCCGGCTCTGCTTCGCGCTCGCGCTGTGGAACGGGCGCGATCCGATCCTGAAGGAGCGGCTGTTCGGGCTCACCGGGCCGGAGGGCAATCACGGCGAGGACGTGAAGGAGTGCTACTACTACCTCGACGCGACGCCGACGCACTCGTACATGAAGGCGCTCTACAAGTATCCGCAGGCGGAGTTTCCGTACGAGCGGCTGGTCGAGGAGAACCGCCGCCGCGGGAGGGACGAGCCGGAGTTCGAGCTCGCCGACACGGGCGTCTTCGACGACGAACCGCTACTTCGACGTGACGGCCGAGTACGCCAAGGCGCGCCGGACGACGTGCTGGTGCGGATCACGGTCGCCAATCGCGGGCCGGAGCGCGGCGACCTGCATCTGCTGCCGACGCTGTGGTTTCGCAACACGTGGTCGTGGGGCTGCACGCACGAAGGCTGCGAGGTGAAGCCGCGAGATTGAGCTCGATGGCGACGGCAGGTCGCGCGTCGAAGCACGCGCACGCTGGCGCTATCGCTGGTTCGATCGCCGACTGACGAGCGGGCGATCCGGAGCTCGCTCGTTCACCGAAAACGAAACGAACGCCGAGCGGCTCTTCGGCTCGCCGAACGCCTCGCCGTACGTGAAGGATGCGTTTCACGACTACGTCGTTCACGGCCGACGCGACGCGGTGAATCCGCAGCGCACGGCACGAAGGCGGCGTGGCACTATCGTGCTGCGAAGTGCCGGCCGGGGAGTCGAGCGACGGTTCGGCTGCGGCTGTGCGCCGAGCGATGAGGCGCCGGCCGAACCGTTCGGCGACGGCGTTCGACGCGATCGTTCGCGCGGCGCATGCCGGAGGCCGACGAGTTCTTACGACGCGCACATGCCGACGCGACGCTTGCCGCAGACGAGCGCGACCGTCGCGCGGCAGGCGTACGCGGGGCTGCTGTGGAGCAAGCAGTTTTATCACTACGTCGTGAAGGACTGGCTCGATGGCGATCCCGGCGCAGCCGCCGCCGCCCGAGCCGCGCAAGCACGGCCGCAATCACGACTGGCCGCACCTGTTCAATCGCGACGTGATCTCGATGCCGGACAAGTGGGAGTATCCGTGGTACGCGGCGTGGGACCTGGCGTTTCACATGCTGCCGATGTCGCGCGTCGATCCGAGTTCGCCAAGGAGCAGCTGCTGCTGTTCCTGCGCGAATGGTACATGCACCCGAACGGCCAGATGCCGGCGTACGAGTTCGCGTTCGGCGACGTGAATCCGCCGGTGCACGCCTGGGCGTGCTGGCGCGTCTACAAGATGACGGGCGCGCGCGGGCAGCGCGATCGCGTGTTCCTCGAGCGCGTGTTCCACAAGCTGCTGATCAACTTCACCTGGTGGGTGAATCGCAAGGACGCCGAGCGGCAAGCAACCTGTTCTCCGGCGGATTCCTGGGGCTCGACAACATCGGCGTGTTCGACCGCTCGAAGCCGCTGCCCGACGGCGGCCAGCTCGAACAGGCCGACGGCACCGCGTGGATGGCGTTCTACTGCGCGACGATGCTGTCGATCGCGCTGGAGCTGGCGAGCGACGATCCGTCGTACGAAGACATCGCGTCGAAGTTCTTCGAGCACTTCGTCTCGATCACCGATGCCATGAACTCGCTCGGCGGCATGGGCCTGTGGGACGAGCAGGACGGTTTTTACTACGACGTGCTGAACGTCGACGGCACGACGATGCCGCTGCGGATCCGCTCGATGGTCGGCATCATTCCGCTGTTTGCGGTCGAGATTCTCGAGCAGGACGTGATCGACGCGCTGCCCGGTTTCCGAAGCGGCTGGAGTGGTTCCTCGAGCATCGCACGACCTCGCGCGGCACATCGCGCTGCTCTGCAAACGCGGCGAGGACGGCGACGCGCAGTCAGGAGCATCGCCTGCTGGCGATTCCGTCGCGCGAGCGGCTGCGTCCGCGTGCTGCGCTACGTGCTCGACGAAAACGAGTTCCTCTCTCCGTACGGCGTGCGGGCGCTGTCGCGATTTCACCAGCGAGCATCCGTACGCAGTTCGACATGTGGCGGCATGGAGCACCGCGTCGACTACACGCCGGGCGAGTCGACGAGCGGCATGTTCGGCGGCAACTCGAACTGGCGCGGGCCGATCTGGTTCCCGGTGAACTACCTGCTCGTCGAAGCGCTCGAGCGCTATCACCATTTCTACGGCGACACGCTGCAGGTCGAATGCCCCACCGGCTCGGGCCAGATGATGAATCTGAAACAGGTCGCCGCGAGAGATCTCGGCGAGGCTGACGCGGCTCTTCCTGCCGGACGAGTCGGGTCGGCGGCCGTGCCACGGCGACGAAGAGCGCTACGCCGACGATCCGCACTGGCGCGAGCTCGTGTTGTTCCACGAGTACTTCCACGGCGACACGGGCCGGGGCGTCGGCGCGAGCCACCAGACCGGCTGGACGGCGCTCGCCGTGCGCCTCATCGAAGACGTGGCGCGGGAGCGCGACGACCTCGAGCCCGGCTCAAGCTATGCTGGCGAGACGGTGACCAATCTACTGCGGATGAAGATGCGCCTGCGGGGCTCGATCCTTGTCGTTTCTCTCGCCGCCTCTGCGGCGAGCGCTCAGGAGCTGGGATCGTGGATGTGGCAGCGTATCGTCCCCGTGGAAGGACCGGCACCTCTGCCGCGGAGCGCGGGGACCGCGGTCTTCGACCCCGTCGGCCGCCGGCTCGTGATCTTCGGCGGAGAGTCGGACCAAGGACTCCTCAACGACGTCTGGGCCTTCGATCTTCTCACCCGCGCCTGGAGCGAGCTTGCCACGATCGGAGAAAGGCCCGAGCCGCGCCTCGGCGCGAACGCGATCTACGACCCCAACGGACATCAGATGGTGATCTGGGCTGGGCAGCAAGGGGAGCCGCTTCTTCGACGATACCTGGGGCCTCGACCTCCAGCGACTAGAGTGGCGGAATCTCTCGCCGCCCCCGGGCGACCGTCCTCAAGCCCGCTATGGCGCCGCCGCGGTCTTCGATCCGCTCGAGCGCGCGATGGTCCAGTTCGCGGGCTTCACGGATCTGTCACAGCGATTCAATGACACGCAGGTTTTCGACCTCGATTCGCTCGCCTGGGAAGAGGTGGGGCCGCGGCGGGACTCGGCGCGGCCGGTGATGCGGTGCCTCCTCACCGCGGCGCTCGATCCCGGCGCCCGGACGATGATCATCCATGGAGGTCAGAGGACCGGTCCTCTCGACGACACCTGGGCGTTCGATCTCGGGACGCGCGAGTGGATGAACCTCACGCCGGAGGTACGCCCCTCGGGCCGCATGCTCCCATCGAGCTTCGTCGATCGCGAGAGGCGCTTCCTCGTCTTCGGCGGTGCCACCGACGCGGGGCGCGTCAACGAGACCTGGGCCTTCGATCTGGCCCTCCGCGAATGGACGCGTCTCCAGATTCCGGATCCTCCGCCACCGCGGGAAGCGGCGATGAGCGCCCTCGTCGAGGACGAGGAGCATTCTTCTCGTCTTCGGAGGCCGGGGAGACGCGAGGCTCAACGACCTGTGGGAGCTCCGCCGCGCTGCGGTGGAGGGTACCGGGAGCTATCGCAACTTCTCCAGCTCCTCCAGGATCGTTTCGGGCACGGTGCGCTGACGATAGTGCTCTAAGACGATCAGGATTCGTCGGGACGGCTCGGGCGAACCACCAGATCGAACGCACAGCCATCACGCAGCCGCACCGCCGAGAAATGGCGGACATCCCGTGTGACGATCCGACGGATGCCGAGCTCCTCCGCCAGCGCCACCACGGACGCAGTCGACGAGGTAATCGAGCGACGCGCCGGTGTCGCGGATCAGCGCGGCGGTGTTAGTGTCGGCCACCGGAACAGCTCGCTACTCGTCGCCGCGCTCAGCGAGAGCGCGGACGACTCCCGCGCTCTTCGGCTTGCGGTGGCGGCGGTACTGCTCGAGAACAAGGGCGAGCTGTTGACGGATGAACTCCGAACGTGACACTCCACGCTCGCGCGCGGCGCGCGTGAGAGCAGCCGGTCTGCCTCCGGATCGAGCGCGATGGTCGTGGCCTTCTTTCTGGATAGTGCCATGAAAGTAATATGACCTAGCTAAGAGGGACCGTCAAGGTCGCTCCGAGGCCTGAACCGCGAGTTACCAGAGCTTCTCCAGCTCCTCCAGGATCGTTTCAGGCGCAGTGCGCTGGCGGTAGTCCTCCCAGACGTTCACGAAGCGGACCGTCCCCTCCTTGTCGATCACGATCGTGGCGGGGTGCGGGATCCCTTCATGATCCGGCTGGCGGACGGCGGGGTTCTTCAGGCCGTATAGCTCGATGACTTCGGCGCCGTCGCAGAGAACCGGGAACCTCCAACCGCTCTCTTCGAGCCAGCGCTTCGTCTCCGCCGCGCCGTACTTCGAGATGGCGAGAAGGACGGCCCCCTTTTCCGCCTCGATCTCCCCGCAGCGTCCTGCCTGCAGCTCACCGAGCTGCCGCTTGCAGTGCGGTCACCAGCCGCCGCTGCGGAAAGAACTCGAGAACGACCGCGCTCTTCGGCCGCCGAAGTCCGAGAGCTTGTAGAGTGCGTCCCGTCCGCATCGGACAGCTCGAAGTCGGGCGCACGGTCTCCCACCTTCACCGGCGCTCCCCGCGCGAATCCCGAGGACGCTAGCACCATCGCCGCGAGTAAGGAGTAAATCCTCTTCATGATGCCGCGAATCTATCACGACCGAGGCACTCCGGTAGACGTCGATTCCCCTCGATGCGGTAGACTTCCGCCGTGAGCCGGCGGCCCAGCCTCGCGCGCTTCCTTCTCTTCACCACCTGGTTCGCCATCCGGTACTGGACCTGGGGAACGTGGGTGCGGGCGAAATGGCACTACCTGAGATGGCGCGGAAAGAAATACTACCTGTGAGCCGGACGTGAAACTTTCGGAAAGGACGCGCCGAAGGAGTCCACCTTCGTCTACCGGACGAAGCCCCTGTCGGGGAACGTGATCAACGGTCTCGGCGAGCGCCAAAAACGACGTGCCCGCTACGTCTTTCATAGCAACCCCAAGACCGGTCCTCTCCCCTGGGACAAGCTCAACCGGGTCTTCCTCTACTGCTATCCGGTCTGGGGGTTTCCGCTCTTCATCGCGAACCGATTCGCGCAGTTCGCGCACCAGGGGAAGCTGGCCGCCGTCCGCCGCGACGTCGCGAATCCGGAAGCGATGTCGCGCGACGTGAAAACCAGGGCGAGAGAGCTCGGAGCGGCGCTCGTCGGGATCTGCGAGCTTCGCGAGGACTACCTCATCGAAGGGGCTTCGTTCCCCTACCGCTATGCGATCTCCATGGCGATCCCCATGAATCGCGACATCATGGTGCGCGCGCCCCACCCAGCGCGGGCATGGAGGTGATTCGCGCCTACAAGCGCTGCGCTCACGCGAGCGTCGGCATGGCGCGTTTCCTCCGCTCCCTCGGCTGGGAAACCCTCGCCTTTCCCCTCTCCCCGTCGAGCGAAGTCCTTCACATTCCCGTCGCCGTCGCCGCGGGATTGGGCCAGCTCGGAAAGCACGGCTCGCTCATTACCCGCGAATTCGGCTCGAACGTGCGGTTGACCACGGTCTTGACGTCCATTCCCCTGACCGTCGACGCACCCCGTGACATCGGAGTCGACGACCTCTGCGCGAGCTGCACGGTGTGCGTTCGAAACTGCCCTCCCGGGGCCATCTTCGATGACAAGCAGTGGGTTCGCGGCGACCTGAAATGGTACGTCGATTTCGATCGATGCGTCCCGTACTTCGCCGAGACGCAGGGCTGCGCCGTGTGTATCGAGGTCTGCCCCTGGTCGGAGCCCGGGAAAGGCGAGTGGCTCTCGGAGAAGATGCTGGCGAAACGCGGTCCCGCCGAGGGGTTGGCTTCGCGGAATCAGGGAGCGTGCTTTCCCGGGTCCACCTCGAGCCCGTAGCGCCCTCCCAGCTACCTCCCATAAATCTCGGTCGTCGGGAAGAACGCGTACCAGCCGAACCAGAAGGCGTTGTGACCCGCGACGCGAGGAGAGCTTCTCGCCGTTGTCGGCGACGAGATTCTCTTCGCCGACGCGAAGACCGATGCCGGTTCCCTCTTCCATGAGTCGACCCTCGTCGGCGTAGCGGAACCTCTTCCCCGCGGTCTCGAACGCGCGCACCGCCCCCGAGCGCCGGCTAGTCACGAGGACGATCGGTTTTCCTCCCACTTCGTCGTGAGTCAACCCCTCGCGCTTCAGGATCTCGATCGGATACGCTTTCGGCTTCCCGTTCACGACGAGAGCGAAGACGACTTCCTTCAACTTCAGCCGATTGCTCGTGAGCCAGACGGGGAACATGGTCTCGGAAGAGTCGAAGTAGGACTCGTACGGGCTTTTTTCGTAATCGCGATGGAATCCGGTCTTCGCCGGATCGAGGACGAGCGTATCGGGGTGCTCCTTCCTCCACTCGCCCCAGGTGGTCACCACCAGAGGGAGCATGGAGAGCCGTATGCCCGACTCCGCCAGCCGGCCCGATACCGGGTCGCCCGTGAGCTGGTTCCAGAGGCTGTTCGTCGGCCGATTGTACATGAGCTTGTTCGAGCGGTAGAGCAGACCCGAGGAGCCGAAAGTAAACGGCGGCCTCGCCGCTCCGCGACGGATGGTCGCCGTCGTAGAGGATGCCCGAACCGCACAGGGTGCAGTAGGACGAGCGATACGTGCGCGGCCTCCGACGACGTCGTTCGCCATTTCGTGGGCGTCGAGGATCCGGTGCGGGTAAGCCTTCGCCTCACCGCCGAGGTAGATCCCGAAAACGCGCTCCTCGTCCTTCCAGAACGTGGTCTTCGCACGCCTCGAGAAGCCGGGTCGATCGAGAGCGGGAATCCCGTCCTTCGGTAACGCCGCCCCACTCGATTTCCTCGGGACGAATGCGGAAGTGAGACAGAGGGATCCAGAAAACCGCGGAACCTGGGATCGTAGCGCTCGAAGACCGATCGCTTGAAAGCGATGTAGCCCTCCATGGGCTGGATCTCCGGATGGCGGCCGATCGATTCCGCCCACCCTCGTCGAGGGTCCCTGCCCACCTTCTCGCCGGCGATGGCCGCCATCGTCTTCTCGATCTTCCCAGCGTTCCTCGGTTCCCGCACCACGCAGTGATAATAGAGAACGTCGTTGAGACCGGCCAGGAGCGATGGATTCTTTCGCCTCGGCGAGGGCCCGATGCGCTTCCTCGCGAACGGTTTCCACGTGAGAAAAGAGTTCGCTCACACGGTCCCATGAGACCTGCGTCTCCGCCGACTGAAAGACCAGAAGGAGGAGCGGGATCGACACTTCCGCATGCTGCGCACGCACTTCCCGGGGTGAAACCAAAGGACGCGCTCCGGCATCGATAAAGTCATGACGAACGGGAGCTACGACGTCATTATTATTGGCACCGGGGCGGGGGGCGGCACCCTCGCGAATCGACTCGCCTCCTCCGGAAAGCGGATCCTCCTTCTGGAACGGGGCGACTACGTGCCCCGCGAGAAGGACAACTGGGACCCGCGCGCGGTGAACCTGCTGGGGAAGTACCAGACGAGAGAAGTCTGGCGCGATCGCGACGGAAAGCCCCTTCATCCGCACACGAACTACAACGTCGGCGGGAACACGAAATTCTATGGCGCGGCTCTCTTCCGCCTTCGCGAGCACGATTTCGGAGAAGTCCGGCACGCAGGCGGGCTCTCCCCGGCGTGGCCCGTCTCGTACGACGATTTCGAGCCTTACTACACCGAGGCCGAGCGGCTCTACCACGTTCACGGCGAGCGGGGCATCGACCCGACCGACCCCCGCGCATTGGCGCCCTATCCCCATCCCGCGGTCTTGCACGAGCCGCGCATCCGAGCGCTCGCGGAAGACTTCGCGGCGCAGGGTCTAAAGCCCTTTCCCGTCCCCCTCGGAGTCCAGATCGACGAGAAGAATCCGCGCGCGAGTCGATGCATCCGGTGCGGCACCTGCGACGGCTTCCCCTGTCTCGTTTCCGCCAAGTCCGATGCGCAGGTGTGCGCGGTCGACCCCATCCTCGACCGCGGCAACGTCACGCTCCTCACCCGGGCGAAGGCGGAAAGACTCCTGACGGATTCGATTCCGGCCGCCGGGTCGACCGGGTCGTGGTCGAGCGGGAAGGCGCTCGCGAAGAGTACGCGACCGACGTCGTGGTCTCGTCCTGCGGCGCTATCAATTCCGCGGCGCTTCTCCTCCGCTCCGCGAGCGACGCGCATCCGAACGGCCTCGCGAACGGCTCGGACCTCGCGGGACGCCACTACATGGGCCATGTGAACTCGGTACTGATGGCGGTCTCGAAGTGTCCCAACCCGACGATTTTTCAGAAGACGCTCGGAGTCAACGACTACTACATCCCGACAAAGGAATGGGGTTACCCGATGGGCCACATCTCGTTCGTCGGAAAGCTCGACGGCGTGACTCTTTCGGCGGGCGCCCCCTCCATTGCTCCTGGATTCACCCTCGATCTCATGGCCAGGCACTCTCTCGACTTCTGGCTCACTTCGGAAGATCTCCCCGACCCGGAGAACCGAGTCCGCCTCGACGCTCAGGGGAACATCGTCCTTTCGTACCAGCCCAACAACGAGGAGGGGCACAAGCGGCTGATCGCGAGGCTGAAGAAGCTCATGAACTCCCAGAGGAAGTGCGCGGTCCATGGAGAGGACTGCCACGTCGGGCTCTTCAACCGGAATCTCTTCGTGGGCCAGAGGATTCCTCTCGCCGGAGTGGCGCACCAGTGCGGGACGCTGAGGTTCGGTCGCGACCCGAGGACCTCGGTGCTGGACGTGAACTGCAAGGCGCACGAGGTCGACAACCTCTACGTCGTCGACGCGAGCTTCTTCCCCTCGAGCGGTGCCGTGAACCCGGCGCTCACCATCATGGCCAACGCCCTCCGTGTGGGCGATCACTTGCTGGAGAGAATGAGATGAAGGCAGTCGCCGTTTTTCCTGGAAAAGCCGGAAGCATACATCTCGCCGAGCTTCCGCGGCCGAGAGTGACCGATGTCCCGGGCGGGCGCGGCGTCCTGGTGCGGGTCATCCGGGTTGGAGTCGACGGCACGGACAAGGAGATCAACGCGGCGGAGTATGGCCAGGCGCCGCCGGGGTACGACTTCCTGGTGACCGGCCATGAGTGCTTGGGCCAGGTCGAGGAAGTCGGCGAGAACGTCACCGAGCTCGGGCTCGGCGACTACGTGGTGCCCACGGTACGCCGGCCGGGGACGAGCTTCTACGACGCGATTGGCCAGTACGACATGACCACGGACGACGTCTACTTCGAGCGCGGCATCAACCTGCGCCACGGCTATCTGACGGAGTATTTCGTCGACGAGCCGGAGTACATCGTGAAGCTCCCGAAGGGACTGCGCCACGTGGGCGTGCTTCTCGAGCCGACGTCGGTCATCGAGAAGGGCATCGTGCAGGCGTACGAGCTTCAGCGGAGGCTCAAGGTGTGGAGGCCCAGGCGGGCCGCGGTGCTCGGCGCGGGCACCATCGGACTTCTCGCCGCGGTGTCCCTTCGCATGCGCGGGCTCGAGGTCACGAGCTTCGGCCGAACCCGAGCGCCCTACAGAAACTCACGTCTCCTGGCCGAGATCGGCGTCCGCTACGTCTCGACGGAGGAAAAGAGCCTCGCCGAGGCGTCGAAGGAGCGCGGCCCTTTCGACGTCATCTTCGAGGCGACGGGCTTCGCCCCTCTGGTCTTCGACGCGATGCAGCACCTCGGGAAGAACGGTGTCCTGATCCTTTCGAGCGTCACGGGAGGCGGAAGGCACGTCGACGTGCCCGCGGACACGATCAATCTCGGGTTCGTACTTGGAAACAAGGTGGTGGTCGGTACGGTGAACGCGAACCGCGAGTACTTCGAAGCGGGGATTTACGACCTGGCCCGCGCGGAGATGGAATTTCCCGGGTGGCTCGCCAAGCTCCTGACCCATCCGGTCGAGGGGCTCGAGCGCTACGAGGAGATGATGTGCCTTCTGACCACCGCCAAGGACGCCATCAAGGTCTTCGTGAACGTGTCTCCGGAATAATCCATGAAGCCGCTCAACATCCCGGTCATTCTCGGAACCACGAGGCGAGGGCGGATGAGCGCCCACGTTGCCCGATTCGTTGCGGGCGAGCTCTCGAAGCGGCCCGGGATCGCGACCGAGCTGATCGATATCGGCGAATTGCTCCTTCCCACGGACGGCGCGGGCGACGAGATCAAAGACCCCGCGTTCTCCCGGAAGATGGAGGAGGCCGACGGCCTGGTCCTCGTGGCCCCGGAGTACAACCACAGCTTTCCGGGCCTTCTGAAGCATCTGCTCGACACCTGCCTCGAGGAGTACATTCACAAGGCGGCAGGCATCGTGGGGGTCTCGGCAGGCCCCTTCGGCGGGACGCGCGTGGTCCAGAGTCTTCTTCCGGTCCTGAGGGAGCTTGGGCTTTCGACCACCTTCACCGATTCTGAACTTCTCGAACGTGGGCAGGGCATTCGACGACGAGGGACGTATCGTCGAAGAGGAGGCCTGGTCCCGCAGGACCGCCAACTTCCTCGACGAGCTCGTGTGGATGTCTACCGTCCTCCGATACGGTCGAGAGAATATTGCGCAGGAGTAACGCCCGTGAAATGTCCAGCCTGCGGCGCCGAAATGAACGAGCACGCACGAAAAGTGATCGCGCCCCGGAGCGAGGCAGAGGCCGCGCTCCTCGATGAAGACCTCGGCGGAGTCGTTCTCGAGCGCCATACCTGTCCCGCGTGCGGCAAGAGCGCGAGCCGCATTGAGAACCGAGATGATCGTCCGGGTCCACTATCCCCTCGCTTCCGGGCGCATCGTCCTGCGCACGGAGGACGACTGGGAAAGGAATCTCGAGGCTGTCGACGGAGGACCTTTCCGATTCGACTTCGAGGTGAGAGCGGCGTCGCTGTTCTTCTACTTCAAGCCCGTGATCCTCGAAAATGGGAAGGCCCCTCGCTGGGCAGCGGGCGAGAACTACCTCGGGCTCTCCTCGCAGGACCTACCGCGGGAGATCTATCCCTATTTCGAAGCGGATGGGAGATGCAGTGCCTGCGAGCCGAGGGAGCTCTCGTCTTCATTCGGGAAGTTCGACTACCGCGTGTTCACCCCGCCCGGATACCACGAGAACCTGCTCAAGCGGCATCCCGTCCTCTACATGCAGGACGGCCAGAACCTCTTCTTTCCCGAAGATGCGTTTCAGGGGCGGCACTGGAGGATCGCGGAGACGCTCGGTCTCCTCGACGCGATGAGCCTCGTGGATAAGGTCCTCGTGGTCGGGGTCTATCCGAACGCGCGCGAGGAGAATTACACCAAGCCCGGCTACGAGGCCTACGGCCGCTTTCTGGTCGAAGCCCTCAAGCCCGAGATCGATCGCTCGTTCCGAACGCTGCCGGGGCCCGGAAGAACGGCGGTGATGGGATCGTCGCTCGGGGGCGTCGTCTCGTTCTATCTGGCATGGCAATGGCCGCAGGTCTTCGGCATGGCCGCTTGCCTCTCGAGCACCTTCGGCTTCCGGGACGACCTGGAAGAGCGCGTCGCCTCGGAGCCGAGGCGCGACCTCCGCCTCTATCTCGATTCGGGCTGGCCCCGGGACAACTACGAACCGACGCGGAACATGAGAGCGCTCCTCCTGCGGAGGGGCTACCGGGAATGCCAGGACCTCCTCTATCTCGGCTTTCCCGAGGCGATCCACAACGAGGCGCACTGGGCGATGCGGGCCCACGTTCCGTTCCAGTTCTTCTTCGGACGCGCCTCCGGGTGACGCGGGAGGCCCATCACCACTCACTCCGCCCGCGATACCGTCCGCTCCGAAAGCCTCATCGCCCTCGCGAAGGATGCCGACGTTCTCGTTCACGAGGCGCTCTATGTCCCCGGGATCGATTGGCTCGCGAAGCAGATGCCCAACTCCGACCCGGCGAAGCTGCGGCAGCACATGCTCGAAGCCCACACGCCCGTGGAAGAGGCCGGACGAATCGCCGCCGAGGCCCGGGTGAAAACCCTCGTCCTGAGCCACTTCGTCCCCGGCGACGTTCCCGGGGTGACCGAGAACGACTGGCGAGAGGGCGCCCGCGCTCACTTCGGCGGCGAGATCGTCGTGGGGAGAGACCTCATGGAGATTTGACGGCCGAGCGGACGAGCTTCGTGATCATCGACGAGCCGATCTTCGGTGACGTCAATCGTACGGCCCGATCATTTCGACTCGGGGTGCGTCAAAGCGGAGGCGACGGTAACGAATCCCTGTTCCTCGGCCATCGCGAGCGCCGACTTTCCATACTTGTCGACCGGCCGCGCGTCGGCGCCGGCCTCGAGCAGTAGAGTCACCACCTCGTCCTTACCGGAACGGGCGGCATACATGAGCGCCGTCCTTCCCTCGTCATCCAGCGCTTCGACGTCGGCACCGAGCTCGAGGAGGACCTGCATCGTCTCCAGGCTACCCGCATAGGCGGCCTGCATCAGGGGCGTTGCTCCGAAGGACTGGTTCCTCCGATTGACACCGGTGTCCGACTCTCCGAGTAACCGGACCAGCTCCGCGTTGCCCTTGCTGGCCGCGAGCATCAATGCCGTCTCTCCTTCGTGGTTGAGGACGTTCACGTCGGCACCTGCCGAGACGAGAAGCCGGGCTTTCCCCAAGCCATCGACGGTTCGCGGATCCGCGAGGCTCATGAGAGCCGTGTTGCCCGTGGAGGTCTGAATATTCGGGTCGGCTCCCGCGACGAGCAGACGGGAAACGACGCTCTCTGGACAGAAGCCGCTCGCCGCCTCGATCAGAGCGTTCCATCCTTCGACTCGAGACACGTTCTCGACCGTTCGAGACTTCAGGTTCACGTCCGCCTTTGCCTGGAGCAAGGCCTCTATCAATGGCTCGGAATGGATGCTCACGGCGATGGTGAGGAGCGGCAGGCCGTCGTCGGTGAACTGATTGGGGTCCGCCCCCCGTCCCAGGAGTCTTACGCCGTACTCTTCATCTCTTCGGAGCACTGCCTGGATGAGCTCAGCGTCTTTCTTCTCCTGCGATTGACAGGCAGGCAGAAGCTGGCAAACGAGCATCACCGCCAGAAACCGTTTCGTCGAGCGTTTCACTTCTTTCTTCTCCACTGGGATTCGAGGACCACTGGTGCCAGTCGGATCCAGCATGCCTGAGGGCAGGACTCGTGTCGAGGCCCCTCCGGCTCTCGTGAGATTTGTGAGATTGCTGCTATCCCGGGGCCGGCTTCCGCCGGAAAAGCAGGATCTTCAGGTAGTCGCCTTCTTCGAAGCTCACCGGGTGATCCGGTTCGTGGGGAATCCGCGAGAGATAGCGGAAGTCCTTGCCGAGCGCGCGGCGGACGGTGACGAGAAAAGTGTCCGCATCCACGCGCGACGTGCAGCAGCAAGCGACGACCAGGCCTCCGGGATTCACGTGAGCCGCGAGCTTTCGATAGAGCGCTTCGTAGGTGCGGAGGACTTTCGGCACCTGGGCGGTGCGGCTCGTCATCGACGGCGGATCCGCGATGGCGACATCGAAGCGTTCCTCGTAGCCGAGCGCGGGAAGCCATTCGAAGACGTCGGCCTCGGTGAACCGGTGCTTGTCCTTGTCGAGGCAGTGATGCTCCGCTCCCAGATCGAGCGCGGCTCGGGATCCGTCGACGTGCCAGATCCGGCTCGCTCCTGCGATCTCGGCCGCCGCCCCGAGGGTTCCGCTGTACGAGAAGAGGTCGAGGACGCTTGCCCCCGCGAGGTTGGCGGTCCGGAGATATCGCCTGAGTCCCCGAAGGTCGAGGAACGAGCCGCTCTTCTGACCCCACTGCGGCGCCACCACGATGGTCTGGCGGTCTTCCTGGAACGAAACTCGTTCGGGAATCCGACCGAACAGCGTGCGCGGCCCCGAGACCGTATCGTGGCGCCGCGAGCCCGGCTTCCAGAGAACTCCCTGCGAGCGAGAGCTCCCGGCGCACGAGGTGCGCGCACAGACGGGCCAGCGGGATCCGCCCCGCGCGCATAGCTCGAAACGACGGCGACATCCGAGTAAACATCCGCGGTCACCGCCGGTAGTCCGTCGTTCTCCCCATGGATCGCGCGA
Source organism: uncultured Acidobacteriota bacterium (assembly GCA_963820855.1). GTDB lineage: Bacteria > Acidobacteriota > Vicinamibacteria > Marinacidobacterales > SMYC01 > DAISKN01. The sequence continues at coordinate 674,454 of CAWGBY010000015.1, read as the reverse complement.
AAAGCGCTCGTTTCGCGGCGAAGCGCGGACCGACGGTCGAGCGAGGCTCGGACGAGGCCGCGAATCCAACCGGAGCCGGGGGGCTCCGTCCCCTGGCGGAGGATGCGGATGGCGATGGCGCCGACGTCCTGGTAGAAGCCGTATCCGACGATCTGGTTCGAGCCGTCGACGAGCGAAAGCCATTGGCCGTTCGGAAAGACGCTCGCCGCCGAGCTCACGTGACGCCGGAAGATCCAGGGGTGGCCGCTCTTCAGGATCGAGGCCGCCTCCTTGGTGAGCTGGTAGCGCCTCGGTCTCGTGAGCCGGCCGGCCGTGGGTGATCGCATTTTTGGGCTATAATGCTGGATCGCGATTTTCCGCGCCAGGAGATTTGTGTCATGAAGGCTGAAATCCATCCCAAGTACGAAGATGTGAAGGTCCGGTGCGCTTGCGGCGAGACGTTCATGACCCGCTCCACCAAGGGCGGGAGCGAGATCCGGCTCGAGATCTGCTCCAAGTGCCACCCCTTCTTCACCGGAAAGCAGAAGCTCATCGATTCCGCGGGTCGGGTCGAGCGGTTCAAGCAGAAGTACGGAGACCGGAAGAAGACCGCGACCGCCGCCAAGTAAGCGCCTTTCCATGCGGAGCCTGGAGGACAAGCTCGAAGCCGTCGAAAAACGCTTCGAGGAGGTGACGGCGGAGCTGGGGAAGCCCGAGGTGGTCTCCGACCCCGCGGCCATGCGCCGCCTCGCGAAGCTCCGTTCGGAGCTCGAGCCTCTCGTCGAGGCCTACCGCCAGCTGAAGTCGACCCGCATCCGGCTCGAAGAAACCCGGGAGATGCTGCGGGAGGCGAACGACGACGAGCTCAAAGCGCTCGCCAAGGAAGAGATCGAAGGCCTCGCCGTGGATGAGGAGCGACTCTCCCAGGAGCTTCGCCTCGAGCTCCTCCCCCGGGACCCGAACGACCAGCGCAACGTCGTTCTCGAAGTTCGCGCCGGCACCGGAGGCGAGGAGGCTGCGCTCTTCGCCCAGGAAGTCTTCCGCATGTACTCCAAGTACGCGGAGAGTCAGGGCTGGCGGGTCGAGATCCTCAGCATCAACGAGACCGGCATCGGCGGCATCAAGGAAGTGGTGGGCCTCATCGAGGGAAAGGGCGCGTACAGCCGGCTGAAGCACGAAAGCGGAGTTCACCGCGTGCAGCGGGTACCCGCGACGGAGGCCTCCGGGCGGATTCACACTTCCGCGGTGACCGTCGCCGTTCTACCGGAAGCGGAAGAAGTCGAGGTCGAGGTCGACCCCAAAGACGTTCGCGTCGACACGTTCTGCTCCTCCGGCCCCGGCGGACAGAGCGTCAACACCACCTATTCCGCGGTGCGCCTCACCCACATACCGACCGGACTCGTGGTGAGCTGCCAGGACGAGAAGTCTCAGATCAAGAACAAGGCCAAGGCCCTTCGGGTTCTGCGCTCCCGCCTCTACGATCTCGCGCGCAAGGAGCAGATGGATCAGATCGCGAGCGAGAGGAAAGGCCAGATTGGAAGCGGCGACCGGAGCGAGAAGATCCGAACTTACAACTTCAAGGACGGGCGGGTCACCGACCACCGCATTCACTTCACTCTGCACCAGCTCGATTCGGTCCTGAACGGCGACCTCGACCAGACCATCGACGCCCTCGTCGCGCACTACCAGACGGAAAAGCTCAAAGAGGCCGAGTCCGCCGACCCGTCGTGACCGAAACCTCCGCCCTGAGCGCCCATCGGCTGCTGGAACGGGGCGCCTCCGAGCTCAGGGACGCCGGGGTCAGCGAACCGCGCTTCGAAGCCGAGCTCCTGCTCCGCCACGCTCTCGGTTGGTCGCGGGAAGCGCTCTTCGCGCGTCTGTCGGAGCCCGCCAGCGCGGAAGCCGCCGGGCACTACTTCAAGCTCCTGGAACGGCGAAGAGGCCGGGTCCCGATCCAGCACATCCTCGGAACGCAGGAATTCTACGGCCTCTCTTTCCGCGTCACTCCTTCGGTCCTCATTCCCCGGCCGGAAACCGAAGGAGTGGTGACCGAAGCGCTCGCCGAGCTCTCCCTCCGCCCGGGAACCGTGGCGCGGATCGCAGACGTCGGATGCGGAAGCGGGTGCATCGCCATCGCCATCGCGCTGGCCCGGCCCGAGGCGCGGCTTTTCGCCATCGACGCCTCGCCGGCAGCGCTAGCGGTCGCGCGGGAGAACGCTGCCGCTCACGGCGTCGAGGATCGGATTCTGTTCCTGCATGGCGATCTTCTCGACCCGGTACTGGCCCGCGGAGAAACGATGGATCTCGTGGTGAGCAATCCACCCTACGTGGTCGACGCCGAGATCGAGGAGCTCGCGCCCGAGGTCAAGGAGCACGAGCCGCGAATGGCCCTCGCCGGCGGAATTGACGGCCTTTCCGCGATCACGCGGCTTATCGCCATGGTGGGAACCGCGCTCGATGACGGCGGCGCGCTTCGTGATGGAGATGGGAAAGGGACAGGACCGCGAAGTGGCCGCGCGCGTAAGCGCGTCCGGGCTCGAGCTTCTTCGCATCGTTCCGGACCTCGCGGGGATTCCCCGGGTAGTCGTCGCACAGAGGCCAGCGACGAAGAGAAGGCCGAGGCAGAGCACTAAGTAGTGGACAAGCTTGCGCATCGCGCGGGAGAAATCGACTTTCGGGCCGGGTCACCGTCTCCGGTGCCAAGAACGCGTCGCTCCCGGAAATGGCGGCCTCACTCCTGACCGATGAGCCCCTGGTCCTGACGAACGTTCCCGACGTATGGGACGTCGGCACGATGCGGAGGCTCTTGAGGGACCTCGGCGTCGAGTGCGTGAAGAACTCCCCGCAGGAGATGGAGCTCGAGGCGAAGAGCATCACCGCGCACGAGGCTCCCTACGAGCTGGTGAAAACCATGCGCGCGTCGGTGCTGGTGCTGGGACCGCTTCTCGCGCGGCACGGAAGAGCGCGGGTGTCGCTTCCCGGCGGATGCGCCATCGGCGCGCGGCCGATCGATCAGCACATCAAGGGGATGATCCAGCTCGGCGCTCGGGTGGTTCTCGAGCACGGTTTCGTCGAGGCCGAGACCGAAGGCCTTACCGGAGCCCGATTCCGCTTCGACACCCAGACGGTCACCGGTACGGAGAATCTGCTGATGGCGGCGTGCCTCGCCCGAGGCACGACGGTGCTCGAGAACGCGGCGCGCGAGCCCGAGGTCGAGGATCTCGCGAAGCTGCTCACGGCGATGGGCGCCCGAATTCAGGGTGCGGGTACGGAAACGATCGAGATTCACGGAGTCGAGCGGCTTCGAGGAGCGCGCCACGACGTTCTGCCCGATCGGGTCGAGGCCGGCACGTACATCGTCGCCGCCGCTTTGGTGGGCGACGGAGTGGAGATTGACGGCTGTCGTCCGGGGAATCTCGAAGCGGTCCTCGATGCGCTGCGGCGCGCCGGTGTCGAAACCGCGAGCCGCGAGACGGCGGTGGAAGTGGGGCCCGCCAAGGCTAAGTTTCGTCCGGTGGACCTCGCGACCGAGCCGTATCCGGGCTTTCCCACGGACATGCAGGCGCAGTTCATGGTGCTCCTGGCGCTGGCCGACGGACGAAGCGTCGTTCAGGAGACGATTTTCGAGAATCGCTTCATGCACGTCGGAGAGCTCTCGCGGATGGGAGCGCGTATCGAGCTCCAGGGGCACGAGGCCGTGATCTTCGGCCCCTCGCCGCTCTCCGGCGCAAGGGTGATGGCGACCGATCTCAGAGCCAGCGCGTGTCTGGTGCTCGCCGCCCTCGCCGCTGAAGGCGAGAGCGTCATCGATCGCGTCTATCACCTCGACCGCGGTTACGAGCGCATCGAGGAGAAGCTCCAGGCCCTCGGCGCCGACGTGTCGCGCGTCGCCTGATCTTCCCCCAGCCCGTAGGGTTTCCCCGCCAATCGCGGCAGTGTCCGCCGCTCCGCGTTGCCCGGAATCGACTTCATTCCAAAGAGTTTGGAGCAACCCCGCCGGTGGCATTGCTCTTGCTCTTTCGAGCGTATGCCTCGCGCGTTGGGGGCGAGGCGAGCCCTAGAGAAAGAGAGGACCCTGTGATTTGTCCATCCTGCAAGAAGAGCGGACCCGCTTCCTTCAAATGCCGGAGCTGCGGCGCGGAGCTGATGCGCGGCCGCTATCGGAGCGACGAGTCCAAGGGTTCGGGAACCGGTGGCGCACATCCTCCCTTCCGGACTCCGGCGGTGGCGGTGGCGGGCGGCGGTGCGGTCGCGATGGAGAACCCCTATGCCGCGCCGCGAGTCTCCGGGCAGCGCGCCGAGTATTCGACCGCGGGGAGCGAGGCCCTGGCATCGAGGGGTTCCAGGCTGGCGGCGTCGCTCATCGACGGTTTCGCCGCGATCGTGGTCCTCCTGCCCGCCCTTGCCGGGATATTCCTCGCCGGCGGAAATGAAAGCCTGTCGAGCGTGGCCATCGTTCTCGGGATCGCATCGGGCATCGCCTTCCTGGGGTTCGCCGTGTGGCAGCTCTCCATGCTCGTCCGGCAGGGCCAGACCTTCGGAAAGAAGTCGATGAACATCCGCATCGTCAACTATTCGGATGGACAGGTCCCTTCGGCGGGACGCCTTCTCGGGATGCGGTACTTCGTCAACTCCCTTCTGGGGCAGATTCCCTTCTACACGTTCCTCGACGTTCTGCTCATTTTCGGCGCAGAAAGGCGATGCATCCACGATTACCTCGCGGGCACGAAGGTGGTCGAGACCTGACCGGTGCTGGTAGACTAGGAAGAGTCGTTTCGCGGAGCGAATCGCTCCGCTTTCCCTGATTTCGCCTCCGTTCGACCGTTTTTTTTGCCGATGTCGCGCCCTGAGGAGCCCTCCGCCCGCGTCCTGAGCGACCAGACGTTTCTCGAGATCCCGGAGAACGTGCGGCTCGGCTTCCGCCTCGCGGGTCCCGGCACGCGTCTCGGCGCCTACCTTCTGGACCTGGCCGTCCGCTTCGCTGCCCTCTATGGAATCGTGACCGTGCTCTCGGTCGCCCTTCTTCCCTTCGCGACCACAGGCCTTCCCGTCGGGGTGTACTTCGTCGTCGCTTTCCTCCTGGAATGGGGGTATGGGTGTTTTTTCGAGACCTGGTGGAACGGGCAGACGCCGGGCAAACGCGCCTTCGGACTCCGGGTGATCAAGACCGAAGGCTACGCGATCGGGTTCTCCGAGGCGATGATCCGAAACCTCCTGCGCGCGGCTGATTTCGTTCCTCTGTTGTACGCGGCCGGCTTCCTCACCGCGATGACCAACCCCCGCCTCCAGCGCATCGGGGACCTGGTGGCAGGCACCATGGTCGTGCGGGAGAGAAGGCCTATCCTCGCGGGCGAGCTCGACGGGCTCGCCGATTATCCGCCCTTTCCCCCCGAAGCCTTCCGGCATCGCTATCGTCCGTCGGAGAAGACGCTCGAGACGATCGAAAGCCTCTTCCGACGGAGGTACGAGCTCGCGCCGTCGAGGCTCGACGAGATCGCGCTCATCCTCGCCGAGCCGCTCGGAAAGCGTCTCGACTCCTTCGAGGACCGCAAGTTCGCGCGCGACGAGCCCGCGGAGTTTCTTTTTCGTGTCCTTTCCGCCCATCGCGCCGCAATCGAGAACGCGCGCGAAGTGGACCGCGTGGCCACGGCTCGGCCCGGTGGCAGCGCTCGCGCGTCGAAAGAGGCGGCCTCGTTCTCATGAACAAGCAGTCCTTCTTGAAAGAGCGCGGGCCCTCGTGGAAGCGATTCGAGTCTCTGCTCGGGCGCGCCGAGGCCCCCGGCAAACCCCGGCTCGCGCCCGAAGAGGTGAGCGAGTTCTCGGAGCTCTTCCGGGCGCTGTGCTACGACCTCGCGCAGGTGCGCTCCCGCGACTGGAGCTCCTCGATCGAGCGATACCTGAACGACCTGGTGGTCCGGGGACACAGCGCTTTCTACGGCGGGAGACCGCGGGCTCGAGGTCAGGCGCTGTCTTTTCTTACTTCGGGTTTCCCTCGTCGTCTCCGCGAGAACCACGGCTTTTTCTGGGTCTCGCTCGCGCTTTTCACGATACCGCTCGTGGTGTCCTGGATGGTCGTGGCTCGCGAGCCGTCGCTCGCGCATCGCGTGCTCCCCGGGACCGCCCTCTACAGCATGGAGGAGATGTATTCGCGGGATTTCACCGAAGGCGAGCGCCAGGACGCCGCCATGGCCGGGTTCTACGTCCGGCACAATACGTCGATCGCGTTCCAGTGCTTTGCCTTCGGCTTCTTCCTCGGCATCGGGACGATCTACGTGCTGCTCTCGAACGGAATCCAGCTCGGAACGGTGGCGGGGTACGTCATCGCCCAGGGCCATGGTGAGCGATTTCTCGGATTCGTCTGCGGTCATAGCTCATTCGAGCTCCTGGCGATCGTGGTCTCGGGGGCGGCGGGGCTCATTCTCGGCCATGCGATCCTGGCGCCGGGAGCGCTCTCTCGCGGCGAGGCGCTGAAGGAACGCGGGCGCGCGGCGCTCGAGCTCGCGCTCGGAGCAGCGGTGATGCTCTTCATCGCCGCGATGATCGAAGGCTTCTGGTCGGCGCAGCGCCTTCCTTTGGGGATCAAGTCTCTCACCGCGGCGGTCCTCTGGTTTCTGGTCATCGCCTACCTGGCTCTCGCCGGGCGGCAAAGAGGCACCGCGTGAGGCTCGAGGATGCGACTCTCGCCCTCGAGCCGCGCTCGGTCGGGGCGGCGATCGATCTCGCCCTCCTTTTCTATCGGAAGCACGCGGCGAAGCTTCTGGCGCTCTCGGTGCTCTTCGGGTGCGTCCCGGTGGCTCTCGCCGGTTTTCGCGCGACCAAGGGCGACGGGTGGATCTGGGCTCTCGTCCTCTTCTTTTTCGGCTCGGCGTTCCTGGGCGCCGCGGTCGTCGCCGGGGCGGGCCATCACGTTTTCGGTGAGGAATTCACGCTTTCCAATACGCTGCGCCAGATGGGAAGGAATTTTCTGGCCTTGCTGCTCTGGCTTCCTCTGGCCCGCGTCATCCTGGGAGTCCTTGCCGTGATGTGCTGGGGACTCCTTTGGATCCCCGTCGGCGCGCGCTACGGGTTCCTCTCGGAGGTCCTGATCCTGGAGCAGCTCCGGGGAATGAAGATTGGACGAAGACTGGAGGAGATTCTCAAGAGCACGCACGTGGAAGCCTGCGGCCGGTACCTTGCCGTCGCCTCGTTCGCGCTCCTGGTCTCGACGGTGCTCTTCCTCTTCCTGGACCTCGGATCGCAGGTCCTTTTCGGAGTGCCCATCTTCCTCGCGAAGGTTTCGTGGGCCGTCGCTTACGAGGACGTGGTGAACCTGCTGTCCTACGATCCGCTGCTGGTGGTCGCACTCGCCTCCACGTGGTGGCTGGTCTATCCCCTCGCACGGCTCGCCTGGTTTTTCTGTTATCTCGATGCCCGCGTTCGCCGGGAAGGATGGGACGTCGAGATCGCGTTTCGGGTAGAGGCGCGCCGGATCGCATGAGCTCGCGGAGGTTCTTCGGTCTCGCGATCGTTTTCGCAATCGGCGTCACCAGGCCCGTTCATTCCCAGGAGGTGGAGACGCCCTACGAGGAACCCGCCGTCGAGGAGGAAGAAGGCTACGAGTACGAGGGCGGGGACGAAGCGGAGTATGAGGACGAAGACGACGCAGGGTACGTGTACGAGGACGAAAGCGTCATTCATGCCGCTCTCGAGGAGACGTTGTCCCAGCCGGAGTTCGCGAGGCTCCGGAGCGAGCCGGAGCCCGAGGAGGAGGAGACGAGCTTCCAAGCTCCCGAATGGATCGATCGTTTCACTCGATGGCTCGCCCGGGTTTTGTGGGGCGATGACGCGACCGAGGAAGAGCCTTCCAATTTCGCGTTCGATCTTCCCGGCGCGCGTCTGCTCATCTACGGGATGGCGCTCCTCATTCTGGCGGTCGCGATCTTCTTCATCGTCAAGTCGGTCGTGGCGATTTCCAGGGACAAGAAGACGACCCTGAACGAGGACGCGGTCAAGCTCTTCGGTCCCGAGAGCGCGCCGGGAGAGCGGGACCCCGACGAATACTGGCGTCGCGCCCTCTCCCATGGAGAGAAACGCAATTTCAAGGAAGGAATGCGCGAGCTCCTTCTGGGCTCGATGAGCGTTCTCGAGAGGAAGGGCCTCATTCGCTTCCGCCGGGGCCTTACCAACCGCGACTACTACTACTCGGCGCGCGGAACGGCTCGAGAGTCCTTCAGCCTCATCGCGTCGGCGTTCGAGCACGTCTACTTCGGGCGTCGAGAGGCTACCGCGGACGCCTTCCGAGACTCATGCCGCGCCTACCAGAAGAGCTTTCGCGAGGCGGCCTCATGAAGCGGGGTGAATGGCTCTTCCCCGCTCTCCTCCTCGGACTCCTCCTCGTCGGCTACGGCCTCATCCCGCTTCCGCAAAACCGGGAGAAGACGGATTCCTTCGGCTCCGACAGAAGCGGAAAGAAGGTCTTCTTCGATCTCACCTCCCGTCTTTTGCCCGACGTCAAAAGGAGCTCGGAATCCCTCGTTCCCGAAGACCCCGACGCGGACGTTCTCGTGATGCTTGGCCCCGCTCGCTATCCCGATCGCGCCCAGTGGCAAACGCTCCACGACTGGGTGTCCCAAGGGCGCGCCCTCGTCTTCGCCGCCAAGTGGCAGGATCCCGCCGTCGAGCTCTCACCCTTCGGCATGGAAATCGTCCCCGCGTTCGCGGAAGAGAGCGAAGAGAGCGACGAGAAGTGCTTCCGACGAGCCCGCCGCTTTCGCTTCGGATCTCGTCGAGGGCGCGATCGAATGGCGTTCACAAGGACAGATCCGCTTCACCGACCCCAAGGGCACGATCGTGGTCTCGACCGGCGGCTGGCCTCAAGTGGTGTGGCAGCCGGTCGGCGACGGCATCATCGTCGTGGCCGCGAGCGATTTCATCTTCAGCAACCTGTCGGTGATCGATCCCGAGAACGCGCTTCTCGCGTTCCGGATTCTGGAGCAGGGCTCGCCGGCGGGACCGGTATATTTCGACGAGGGGCTGAACCAGGCGGGAGCGCCCAAAGTGGTCGGGGTGCTCTTCGAAGGCCCGTTCCGGCTTCCGACTTTGCAGCTTCTGGTTGTGACGCTGCTGTTCGGCTGGATGGTGAGTCGTCGGTTCGGTCCGCTTCTCAGGAAAGGCCGTATCGAGCGGCGAAGTCTCGTGGAGCACGCCGAAGCGCTCGGAAGCATGCACTACAAAGTGCAGACCGGAGCGAGCCTCATCGAGTCCTATCTGGAGTTCTTCGGGCGGGAGCTCGGCCTCGCTTACCGCCCGGGCCCCAAGGGGCGAATTCTCGAGGACATGAGAGGGCGTGGGAAGGAAGAGAAGGAAACGATCTCTCGCGCGGTCCGGGCTTCGAAAAGCCGGAGCCTCGATCGCGCGCGGGTGGCGTCCGTGATTCGATCGCTGTCGTCACTGCGCGCCGTGAAGCAGCGCCCGGAGAGTCACATCAAGCAGCGGGGCTCGAAGGGCCCCTCCTCCCCGAGTGAGGAACGAGGCGAGTAAATGAGTAAGGAGCAACCATGGAGACAGCCGTCACTCAGGATCCGATGACCCTGCAACGGGTCGCGGAGCTTTTCGAAAAGACTCGCGCCGAGGTGGCGAAAGTCATCGTGGGCCAGGAGCGCCTCGTGGAGGGGGTCATCGTGGCGCTCTTCTCCGAGGGAAGCGTCCTTCTCGAAGGCCCGCCCGGACTCGGAAAGACGCTTCTGGTGAACGTCCTCGCGAGGACCGTCTCCTGCCACTTCCGGCGCATCCAGTTCACGCCGGACCTCATGCCGTCGGATCTCACCGGCCACTCGGTCTTCGACATGAAGGAGCAGGAGTTCCATTTCAAACCCGGTCCGGTGTTCACGAACCTCCTGCTCACCGACGAGATCAATCGCTCCCCGCCGAAGACCCAGTCGGCCCTCCTCGAGGTCATGCAGGAGCGGCAGGTCACCGCCGATGGAAAGTCCTACCGCCTGAGGAGGCCGTTCCTCGTGCTCGCGACTCAGAATCCGCTCGAGCACGAGGGGACCTATCCTCTTCCCGAAGCCCAGGTCGACCGGTTCATGTTCAAGCTGCTGGTCGACTATCCCTCCGTCGAGGAAGAAGGCCAGATCCTCGCGCACTACGCCGCGGGCCGCGATCCGCGGGACCTCGCCGGTTTCGATCTGACCCCGGTGATGCGCGCGGAAGAAGTCATCGCCGTTCAGGAGGCAACGTCCAAGGTCATCGTCGAGCCCACCATCGTCCGCTATATCACCGAGATCGTGGCGAAGACGCGGAGCTGGCACTCCATCCTCGTCGGGGCGAGCCCGCGTGGAAGCGTAAATCTGCTTCTCGCTTCGCGAGTCCTCGCAGCCTGCCGCGGCCGGAACTTCGTCGTACCCGATGACGTGAAGGAAGTGGCGCCGTGGGTGCTGAGGCACCGCGTCATCCTCCGCTCCGAATCGGAGATCGAGGGGGAGCGTCCCGACGGTGTCGTGGGCCAGATCCTCGACTCGGTGACCGCGCCCCGATCGTGATTCCGCGAAAGACTCTGGTCGGTCTCTACGCCCTGGTGGGCATCGTATTCCTCGCCGGGACCTGGGCGCCGTCCCTCATCCTCGCGGGCCTCGCCCTCAACTGCGTTCTCACCGTGGTCGCGATCGTCGACTACTCCCGCACGGTGCGGCCGGAGCGTATCGAGGCGCTTCGGGAAGTATCGGAAGTGCTGAGCGTCGGCGTTCCGAACCTGGTGACTCTCCGCCTGGTGAACCGTTCTCCGCGTCCGCTCCGGGTGGAGGTTACCGACGAGCCTCCCGACCCGAGTCGGGTCGAGGGGCTTCCGTTCCGCTGCGAGCTCATTCCCCAGCGGGAGGTCGAAGCCTCGTATCACCTCCATCCCCTGAAGCGCGGACCGCAGCGGTTTCCGCGCATTCACTTCCGCTACCCGAGTCCGTACGGGCTCTGGACCCGGACGGTGGGGCGGCCGCTCGTGAGCGAAGTCCGCATCTACCCCGACATCCGCACCGTGCGCCGCTTCGACCTTCTGGCGCGCCGGAACCGTCTTTCCGAGATGGGACTGAAGCTCTGGCGGCTCAAAGGCCGCGAAGGTGAGTTCGAAAGGCTTCGGGAATACCGTCTGGGAGACGAGATCCGGCACATCGACTGGAGGGCCACGGCCAAGAACAACAAGCTGATCAGCCGCGAGTTCACGACGGAAAGAAACCAGAACATCGTGATCCTGCTCGACTGCGGGCGATCGATGCTCAACGAGACCGACGGCATCTCCCACCTCGACCGCGGCCTCAACGCCTCGATCATCCTCAGCTACATCGCACTGGGACAGGGGGACAATGTCGCCCTCGTCGCGTTCTCGAACCGCGTCGAGAGATACGCGGGACCGGTGCGCGGCAAGGCTGCCGTCCAGTCCCTCATCCGCCAGACCTACGATCTCGAGGCGCGGCTCGAAGCCTCGGACTACGCGCTCGCCTGCGAGGACCTTCTGCGGCGTCAGAAAAAGCGCGCGCTGGTGCTCCTGATCACCTATGCCCTCGACGAACAGCATCTCGCGACCATCGGACGGTACTTGAAGAGTCTCACATCGTCCCATCTGTTCCTTTGCGTGCTTCTCAAGGACCTGCCGCTTCTGGACCTCGCGGGGCGCGTGCCGGGGACCGATGTCGAGGCCTATCAAGTCGCGGCGGCCACGGACATGCTCCGGGCGCAGGAGCGGCGCCTCTCGGGTCTCCGCGCCGCGGGAATCCACGCCACGGAAGTCGTCCCGAACGAGCTCGCCGCGCAGGTGATCAACCAGTACCTGGACGTCAAGGCCCGCCACCTGCTATAACCTGCCGCGCTAACGGTGGCATCGAACAGCGGGGCCCGGAGGGCCCCTCCTCCCCGCGCGAGGAGCGCGGGGAGCGAGCCGAGCGAAGAGCGAACGTCAAACAGCGGGGCCCGGAGGGCCCCTCCTCCCCGCGCGAGGAGCGCGGGGAGCGAGCCGAGCGAAGAGCGAGGCGAGCATTGTAGTAAGGAGGCAATCATGCACTCGAGCGACCGTCGTGGGTTCTTCGGCGTTTTGGTAGCTTTCGCCTCGACTATTGGAGTCTTGAGGGGCCGCGCGGCCGCCCAGGGGCAGAGCGCCGAGTCCCGACTCAAGGCGCTCGGCATCACTCTTCCGACACCGCCCGCGCCCATCGCCACTTACGTTCCGGCGGTCAAGGTGGGGAACCTCCTCTTCGTCGCCGGACACGGACCGGCCGCCTCCCCGGACGGAAAAACCTACGCCGGGAAGGTAGGGCGCGATTTGACCCTCGAAGAGGGCCGCGCCGCCGCGCGGCTGGTGGGCCTCAACGTGCTCGCGTCGGTGAGAAGCTCTCTTGGAAGCCTCGACCGCGTGGTGCGAGTCGTGAAGGTGCTGGGGATGGTGAACGCGGTCGAGGGGTTCACTCAACAGCCCCAAGTGGTGAACGGATTCAGCGATCTCCTGGTCGAGATCTTCGGCGAAGAGCGGGGCAAGGGCGCGCGGAGCGCCGTGGGAATGGGGTCGCTTCCCAACAACATCCCCGTCGAGGTCGAAGCGATTCTAGAAGTCGAGCCGTGAACGCGAGCCGTCAGCCTCCAGCCGTCAGCGCTGATCGCTCGATGGCTGAGAGCTGTGGCTGTTTAGAACGGCGATATCCGGAACCCTTCAATCAGCAGCTGCAATGTGAACTGTCCGATTCCCGGCGGTGGCGGATCGTCGTCGAACGTGCCGTCTCCGTAGACGCTGACGCTGCCCTCCGAGCCAATGCCTCCGCTCTCGGAGACGTATGTGTTGCCGTCTCTTACGAAAAGTCCCGTAACCTTGCCCTCACCGAGCGCCACCGAGTCCTCGCCGGGTTGGCTCGAGTCGAGATCGAACTCCGCAAGACCGCTCTCGATCCCCAGCGCATACAGGGTGCTGTTGAACGTGATCGAACAGACCGTCGTGTCGAAATCCTCGCGGGAGCCCGCGAAGAACACCACCGCGCGGAGGTTATCGGGATCGCCGATGTTCCCCGCCGTCACTGCAGGGACGAACATACGCTCCTCGGGATTGAAGACCCTCTCCGATTCAAAATCGACGCGGGTGTACTGAGTGGTGTTGTTGGTGTCCGTGTCGATGTCGATCCATATGCGGAACTTGAAACCGCCTTGCGGAATCGGAGCGCGTCGATCCCCGCCGGAACCCGTCATCACGAAGACCCGATTCGGCTGAAAGACGTCCTTCATCAGCGTGACCGCCGTCGTGATGGCATGTTCCGGGCCCATCTCCGCGAAAATATTCATCGTCCAGTTGCCCGGATCCGGATCGCTGGTGTTGAGCTTCCACACCCGCCCGTGCAAGTCGGGCACATAGACCCGCGTCACGAAATCCTTGTTGTCGGCCGAGTCCTCGCTGTGCGGATTGTAGAGTGTCGGGGTCGCCGGAATCGCGTTCGGTCCGATGGGGGCAGCGGGATCCGCGGTAACGGAGGCGCGGTGGTGAAGAAAGCCGTCCTCTACGCGGAAGGCGAAGAGAAACCGTCCCTCCGTCGCGGCATTGTTGCAGCCGTAGCCGCCTCCGGCGAAAAGCAGCCACTGATCGATGCGGTTAGCCGTCTGACTGGGCGAGGTTCGCGTATCCACGTTTCCGAAAACCGGCACGGACCAAGTCTCTCCGAGGCCATCGAGGGGGCCGTCGTTGATCCCCTCGCGATTCCCCCGGTTCCAGAGCAGTCGAAGGTTGTTCGGTGACGTGGCGGCGTCCGTGAAATCGAGCGCGGACAGAAAGCGCCCTCCGCGGCCGCGCGGCAGTCCGACCACCGTGTGCCATTCGTCATCCTCACCGCGGTCGGCCCGGAGGAATGCGTCGAGCACGTTCGCGGCGCCCGAGAGCGTGTAGCGGTGGTTGATCACGTTGTTGTTCTCCGTGACCACCAGCTGCACGAAGTCCTTGATCGTATCCCGGCTTCCCGCAATCTCGCCCGGAGCGAGCGACATGACATCGTCGGGAATGTAGCCGAATCTCTCCTCCCCGTTCTCCGCGTCGAAAACGTGAAGAATTCCCGAATTCGACGGATAGAGAACGATGGTCCGGCGGTTGAACTGATCCCAGATAGAACCCGTCCCCGGCAGCCGAGCCTCCAACGCCGTATTCCGCAGCGTGATTCACTGGAGGGTCGAAATCGGGCGAGCGTGGTGGATTCGCAATGACGGTCACGCCCGACGCGGTGCTCTCGTAGAGCTTCCACGTGCGCTCGCCATCCGCGTCGAAGAGGGAGAAGTTCAGGTCGCCCGAGCTGTCATAGGGGCTTCGCGTGATCGGGTCGAGCACCAGCCGATACCCTCGCATCACCTGCACCACGATGTCCTTCGCATCCTCGTCGGTGAGCGCCCCGAGATATCCCGCCGCCACGCCCAATTCGGCTGGAGTCACGGTCGCGGTATTGAAGGGTACGAGCGTGGTCTCGTTCCGCCGGTTGTAGAAGAGGACACGAGCGTTGGGATCGTCGTCCTGGAGCTCCGCACCCGCGTCCCAGATCTCCGTGAAGTCCGCTTCCCGGGCGGTCCTCGGCTGGGTCTCATCGGTCACGCGATAGATATTCGTAGCCGTGAGGTGGCCGCGGAATCCGGGGACCTCCAAAGAGGAGGTGAAGAGCACGTTGTCCCGGTGATCGGCGCGGATGGTCCGCGCCTCGCGAATGGCGTCGGCGTCGTCCAGATCCAGCGGGAACACGTCCTGCCGGGCCACCGCAGTGTCGGTGTGGGAAGCAATGACTTCTCTCACCGAGCTCACGATCGGAGTGCCCAGGGTCACTTCCGACTCCGGGATTCCGATGCGGGCGAGGATGTCGCGGAGATCGTTGACGAGTCTCGACTGATCCTCGGTGAAGAACGGGCCGGTCATCAGGTTCCGCGCGCGCTGAGGCACGAGGTTCGCGCCAGCCGACATCCAGGCGATGGTCCCGACGCGCTGCTGCGCCGCGGGATCGGAGCCCAGATCGAAGCCGATGACGAAGACGTTTCCCTTCGAGCCGTCGAGGTTCGGATCGATCAGCTTCAGGACGTGCTCGCCTTTGAGCCCGCCGTTGTACGCGGCGAAGTCCTGGGCGTCGGCGGAGCTCACCACGACGTCCGGGTTGACAGGGTCGGGGCGCATCGTGACCGGGCTGAGGAGAGCACTGGTCGGGCTTCCAGGATACCCGCCGGTGTTGCATTCGCAGGTGTCTTCACCGTCGGTGATGTGAATGATGAAATTCTTCTGGTTCGGGAGAAGTCCGGCCACGAAATTCGTGGTGTTTCCCGCGGTATTTCCATCGCCGACGAGGTAGCTGCCCAGCTGACTGAAGGCGATCCCGATAGGAGTCGTGCCCGAGCCGGCAAGGATTCCGTCCAGGACCGAGCGGACTTCGGGTCTCGAATCCTCCCCGCAGTTCCCAGGATTGACGAAGGAGTTCTGGGTTCAAACCGACGCAGCTTCCGGGCGAGTCCGGGTAGGTGTCCCCGTTCACGTCCGTCAAAATCGCCGGACATCGACTGGTGGTGGCGCTGTTTCTCCCGTAATGCACGAATCCCCAGTTCACGAGGGGCCGGCCGGCGCCGTCCACGAGCTCGCTCATGACCCGGTTCAAGGCACTTTTGGCCTGCTCGATCTTCGTCGCCCCGCCCGTAGACGGCGGACTGTTCATCGATCCCGACGTGTCCAGGAGCAACCACACGTTGTGGCGGATTCCGGAGTTCAGGACATCGAGCGGATCCTGCCCGCGCTCGATGAGGCAGGGGCTCTGGGTGTGCCCGGTCTCGGACCACGCGAAAGCCAGAACCACGCACACCAAGGCGAGAAGAGCTCTTTTCAGGGCTTGCATCCAAATGCTCATGATGATGATTCCTCGCGAAATGAAATCGTCAAGGCGTGCCGGGGCCGACCGGGTTGTAAGTCTCCTGCCGCGTTCCCGAGTCGCTGCCACTCGTCACCGTTCCGTAGCGATCTCCCTCGATGCCCGCGGTCGGTCGCCGCACGATCATCTCGAGCCGCCGGAGCGAAACGGGCCGGCCCGCACCCGCGCCCATCGCGCCGGGAGCCGTGCCTTCGGCGGTCAGGATCACTCGATCGTGGAGTTCGGCGGGGTTGGATGCGTCGATGGCCCCGTAGTCTCGGGTCCCCACGACGGGGCGCCGGACCCAGAGCGTTATCGTCCCCTCGAGGTCCGCGTTACCGTCGCCGTCGACGTCTCCGGGAACGACACCGGCGGGAAGCCGGAAGTCGTACTGCACCTTAGTACTGTCTGGCCGGCTCGAGAACCTTTCCGATATAAACGCGCACACAGGGCCCCGGTGCTCCCGGCGGACAATGATCCACGAAGTATTGATAGTCCCGGCAGCCGGCCGTCGCCGGGTCACAGGAGAGCGGGTCGGGGACGGGCCGACGCCCCAGGGAGCGGAGGAGTCGGCGACCGTCGCGTCGCCCCGGGGCGGCGGGAGAACCTCCTCGAAGTCACCATCTCGCAGGAGATAGTCGCCGAGAACGTTCTTTCCGTACTCGAGGGCCGCGTCCGCGTTGAAGAACGCCTGCTCGCCCCAACGGTAGTTGATGGCGATGTCCTTCTCGGTGGTGGTGGTCAGCATGAGCGCCATTCCGAGAACCGAAAGGACGAACAGGATGAGGATGGAGATGACGAAAGCGGAGCCCTCGTCCGCCAGGCCCCGCCGGTTGCGACTTTTACTCTTCATAATGACGCTCCTCGGAATCGCTTCAGCCGACGTTGGCGGTACGGAAGGTGGTGAAGCGAGCTTCGCCGATGACGTTGAACTGATCCTGATTGACGGACACGCACCGAACACGGATCTCCACCATTTCCAGGGGTAGGTCGGTGTCCACGGTCTCGATCTCCCATCTCACCTCGAACTGGCCGCCTCCGGCGACGGGAACTCCTTCCGCGTCGTACTGCTGCGCGTACCCGCCGCCTCCCGGGACGTCGATTAGCGCCGCCATCCTGGAGCGCGGGGTTCCGGGTCAAGGTCAGAGGGTCGGTATAGAACGGCGCGGCCTTGAGGCGCTCCATCTGTTCTTTGGCGAGCGCCGAGGCGGAGGTCATGCGTCCGGAGAGCGAGTTCGAGTTGGTCGCGAGAACCATCATCTGAGCGAGCGACAAGAGTCCGACGGTCAATATCAAGATGGCCACCATGACTTCGATGAGGGTGAACCCTCGCTCGGCGGAACTTCTGGGGTCGGGCATATTCTCCTCTACTCCTTCAGGGCACGAAGCGCTCTTCCACCAGAACGCGGCCAGCGGGGCTCACCCGAATGACCCGCGTCAGCTGCGTCGTGCGATCGCGGATCGTCATGATCCAATCGATTCCGTTCTCGGCGAGGGTGAGCGACCCTTGCCCGACCGACCCGGCGGCGTTGACCGCCACGACCGACCCGTCGGCGCAGAAGAGGAGCGCGTTTCTCACTCCGTCATCGAAGACGATGTTCTGCGGAAGCGAGGTCGGAAATCCGTGAGGGGACTGCACCCCCGCGGTCCGGTTCGGGTCGACGACGTTGTTCGGGGGGTCGGGGACCATCCCGTACGTCGCGGCGGAATTGTTGCAGTTGCCGGGATTCGCGGGATAGACGTTGCCGTCCCAGTTGCCGGTCAAAGGACTCGGGTCCAGGCTCGTGAACTGGTAGTTCGTCGCCCTGGGGGTAGTTGAAATTGAGGAGGATGCCCTTGCTGGTATTGCGCTTGACCGCCTGGGCCCGCGCTCTCGAGATTTCGGCCGCGATTCCCTGTGCCGCCCCCGTGATTTTGTAGTGCTTTACGAAATTCAGGCCCATCGGAATCGTGGCGGCGGAAATAATGATGATGATGGTGATGACGACGAGGATCTCGATGAGAGAGAACCCTTTTGATGGTCCTGTGGCTTTCGAGGTCACTGCGGAGCCTCCTTCTTCAAGGCTTCCATGCCCAATCCGGTCGGGGGAAGCCGGAGCATATCACAAGGTAGCTCGTCAAGGCGAAACCCCCGGGGGTGGTTTCCGATCTAAGCTGCGGTGATGACCACCCTCCGCGAGGCCCTGCGCCTTCTCCCCAAGGTCGAGATCCACCTCCATCTCGAAGGCGCCATTCCAATTTCCGCGCTCTGGGAGCTGCTGAAAAAATACGGATGCGTCGAAGTGACCAGCACCGACGAGCTGGAGGCGAGGTTTCGCTATCGCGACTTCCGACATTTTCTCTCTACCTGGATGTGGAAGAATGGATTTCTCCGCGAATACGAGGATTTCACGTTCATTGCCGCAGCCGTAGCGCGGGACCTGGCGGATCAGAACATCCGATACGTCGAGGCGTTCCACTCTCCCGGGGACTTCGCCGTCCTCCACGGTCTCGAAGTCGCGCGCGTGACCGAAGCGGTCCGCCGCGGGCTCGACGCGGAAAAGGCAAGAATCGAAATCCGGCTCATCGCCGATCTGACGAGGGACTTCGGACCGGAGCGCGGGAGGCAATGGCTTCGCGACATCGCGGGGGCGAAGGAGCTCCGCATCGTGGGAATCGGCATCGGGGGATCGGAGCACGACTTCCCGCCGGAGCCGTACTCCGAGGTATTCGAGGAAGCGCGCAGAATCGGCCTCCGCACCACGGCGCACGCGGGGGAGGCGGCGGGGCCCGAGAGCATCTGGGGGGCGCTTCGCTCTCTCGAGGTCGATCGCATCGGCCATGGCACGCGAGCCGCAGAGGACCCGGGGCTCGTCGAGTATCTGCGCGAGAATCGAGTGCCTGTCGAGATGTGCCCGATTTCCAACCTCAGGACCGGCGTCGTCGATTCGGTCGCGCGGCACCCTCTCCGCGCGTTCTTCGATCGCGGGCTCCTGGTCTCGGTCAATACCGACGATCCGAAGATGTTCGGCACCTCGCTCGAAGCGGAATATCTCGCGCTCGCCGAGGACCAGGGCTTCCGTCTCCCGGAAATCCGCCGGCTCGTCGAGAACGCGATCGACTCGACGTGGGCCGACGAGGCGACGCGGGCGGACCTGAGGCGCAGTCTCTCGGAGTGGGCGTCACGGGTTACAATCGACGCGTAGCCATTTCTGGGCATGAATGGGAAGCGAGGTGAGCACTAAAATGTCGACGTACGAGCGCATCGAGGTCGAGGCCCGCGGTCCCATCGGCCGAGTGACCATGCGGTGGCCCGAGAAAAGAAACGCACTCTCGATTCAGATGATGACCGAGTTGACGGCGGGTCTCCGCGAGCTGCACGCCCGGCCCGAGGTCCGTGCGGTCATCCTCGGCGCGGAGGGCAACGTCTTCTCTGCCGGCCACTACCTTCCCGAGATGGTCGACAAGGACCTGAGCCACCAGCGGCACGTCTTCGCGGTCTGCGTCGAGCTGATGGAGACGGTGCAGGGGATCGACAAACCTGTCGTGGCCGAGGTGCCGGGAATCGCGACCGCCGCGGGCTGCCAGCTGGTCGCGACCTGCGATCTCGCGGTCGCCTCCGACGACGCCCGCTTCGCGACCCCGGGCGTGCGGATCGGGCTTTTCTGCAGCACTCCCATGGTGGCGGTGTCCCGCGCCGTCGGACGGAAGCGCGCGATGGAAATGCTGCTCACCGGAGAGCTCATCGACGCCGCGACCGCGCAGGAGTGGGGCCTTTTGAATCGCGTCGTGCCCAAAGACAAGCTGCGCGAAGCGGCCGAGGAGCTGGCGGTAAAGGTTTCCGAAGCCAGCTCGTTCGTGGTCTCGCTCGGAAAGCAGGCTTTCTATACGCAGGTCGATCTCGATCAGAAGAAAGCCTACGAGTACACCCGCGAGGTCATGAGCATGAACGCGATCGCCGACGACGCGCAGGAGGGCATGACCGCGTTCCTCGAAAAGCGCAAGCCCTGCTGGGTCGGCCGTTAGCGGATCGCTCGAAGCGAAGGGTTTCTCAGTCCGCCGGCGCTTCTTCGCGCTCCAGGCGGTAGAAGACTCCCGCTTCCGAGCGGTGAAAGCCCTTCACCCAATAGCCTCTCTCGAAGTAGGGAACGAAGAGCCCGCGGGTCTTGAGCCGCCAGTCGAGCGCGAGCTCCGTGTCCTCCGCCATGATCCGGTTGATGCTTTCGGGTATCTCCGCCAGGAGCGCGTCCTCGTCGATCGCGACGTCGGCTTCCGCCGAAACTCGAAACCCTGATTTCGCCGCCGACGTGGCGTTCGCCCGCGGGAGACGCTCCCACGAGGGCCAGTCGGGAAGCTCCCCTCGAGCGGCTCTTGTTACTCGCTCGCTCGACAGGCACCATTCCGCTTCGAACCGATCGGTCGGAAGGCTCCCATGGAGCTTGCTCTTGCTCTCGCCGTAGATATTGACGCGGTACTTTCCCACGAGCGCCGCGAGACGGTTCACGTTCAGGTTCGCGTTCACCGCCTGGAGCGGGTCGAACGTCCAGTTGACGAGATCGATCCCCTGCGCGAGCACCCGCTCCCGCTGCGCCCACTTGAGCTTCTCGCCGAGGCCCGACCCGCGGTAGTCGGCGAGAACGCCGAGCATGTGGGAGTGATGGAACACCCTCCCTCGGTCCCAGCCGGAGAAACCGCAGACGAAACCGACCATGCGCTCGGCCTCGAAAGCCCCGATGAGGATGCCCCCGTAGTGGTGCATCGCGATGAGATGGAGAGGCGGCACGGCGTCCGCCGCCGTAAAGCCCCAGACATCCACCTGGAGCTGGGCGCAGGCCTCATAGTCCGACTGCTTCTCGAAATCACGGATCGCGACCGACACGGCAGAGATGATATTGGCGGGACCGCGAGCGGTCAATCCAGGGGGGCCGGCCGGTCCCGGCCAGAGGTCAAGTCTTCCTCCGCACGCAGAATGAGGCTTTCCACTTCGTTCCCGTCTGCCGGAAAGCTGGCCATCCCGAAGTCGAGCGCCGGGATGATGGGCGGAAGCTCCTCCCCCACGCGAAAAGGCTTCCGGGTCACCGCCTGCCGCAGCCGTGCGACGATCCTTCCGCCGCCGTAACGGTCCGAGGCGAACGCGGTCATCGCCACGAGGCTCTTCGACGAGACCATCCCGACGAGGTCCACTTCCCTTAGAGACTCCATCGCCTGTTCCGCGATGTGCCAGAGGACCCGTTCGCGGAAATCCTTCCCGAAGAGCTCGACGATCTGTCCGAGGTCACCGATCCGGATAAGGATCAAGGTGAGAGGCCGGTCGACCCGTCGGCATTTGGAAAGCTCGCGCTTCAGCTCTCTGAGGAAGTCCGGCTCGTCGTAGATGGGCACCTCTCCGACGCGCAGGAGCGGCCGCCTCGTGGATTGAGCGATCGTTTTCGGGTCGTCTTCGAGCTCGGTCTCCGCGGCCGCGAGATCCTCGAAAGCGGCGGGGGGCTTCTCCGCTTCAGCGACGCGATCGGCGGCCTCCTGAAGAGTCATCTCTTGAGTCGTTGCCTTGGCCTCGACCCAGTTGACCTCCTCGGCCTCCCTTGGAGGGGGCGCTTCGAGAAGGGTGATGGGCGACGGCTCTTCCTCTTCGTCTGTCTGGATCTTGTCTTCTTCCGCCGAAGCCGTCTCGGGTGCGGCCACGGTGGACTCGGCGGTCTCCGGGAGAGGGCTCGGCGGAGAGGGCTCGGGAGGCTCCGGCTCGACCGCAGCCACTTCGGGCTCGGGCCTCTCTTCCTCGATGGTCGGGCTCGGGCGAGGAGTCTCGACCGCGTCGAGAACCTCGGGAGCGGATGCCGGCTTCTCGGACTCCACTGGCTCTTCGAGCGCGGGCGCGGCCGGCACCGTCTCGAGTATCGCTTGCTCCTCCACGGCCTCAGGAGGGGCGAGCTTCTCGACTTTCTTGGCTTTCCTTCGGGGGGCCTTCGCCCGCGGCGACTCGATGGCGTTTTCCGGCACCGCGTCGACTCGCGCGGCTTGAGTCGGAACCGGAGGCTCTGCGGCCGCAGCGGGGGATGGTTCCCGCGGCGGCGGAGAAATGCGGAGGCTCGCGGGCTCCTCTTCCTCGTTCCGTCCGAAGATCCTTCCGAGGAACCCACGTTTCTTGGGCTCGGCGCCGGGAAGACCCAGTCTCTTGAGAAAGCTGGACTGAGGGAGCCGCGTCTTGCGTGCGAGAAGCTGCACCACCAGCCGCTGCAGCTCGGGCGGTCGAAACGGCTTCGTCAGGAACGCATCGGCCTTGAACTGCTGGAGCGCCTCGTGCCGGTACTGCTGCCGCAGGTACACGCCGGTGAGGATCAATACCTGAGTTCCCTTGAGCTGGGGCTCGGACTTGATCTGCTTGCACAGATCGAACCCCGAAAGGCCGGGGAGAAGCGCGTCGATGATCACGACGTCCGGGCGATGCCGATGGACGCCCGGCATCACTTCGTGAGGATCTCGGATGGTGACGAGCGCGCTCCCGAGCCCTCTCAGGCTCCGCTCGACCGACCCGAGGTCTTCCGCGTCGTCGTCTACGATGAGAATGGAGGACTGCGCCTCAGCCATAGAACGCCGTCATCCCGATTGGAGCCGCTTCGCGCACGTTGGGCGTTCACGAGCCGAGCGATGCCCTCCTGTGGAAGTTCTCTAAGACTTGTCGTCGTTTGCTCGGAGCTTTCGCCCCAGGCGCTCGGGTGTTTCGAATTAGTGTACCCCCCTTCTCAGCGGATTGCGACTCCGAGCGCCGGCAGCCCGATACCCCGCATTGAAAACCTCTCGAGCGCGGTGCTAGTCTGGACTCGGGTGACGAACCGCAACTACGTAGAAAGGGAGGGTCTTGGGCGCCGCGCGTACTTCCTGATGGCCGGGGTCTCGGTCATCCTGGCCCTCGACCAGGCGACCAAGTTCCTCGCCGCCAGCCGGCTTTCGCCGGGTCAGTCGATCGAGATACTCCCGGGGGTTCTGCACCTCACGCTGGTGCGCAACACCGGGATGGCTTTCGGACTTCTCTCGGACTTCGACGTCCCCTACAAGTCCCTCCTGATGACGCTCCTCTCCCTGGTCGCGCTCGGCGCGGTGGTGTACTACGCACTGCGCTCTCCGCGAGAGCACACCCTGACTCACGCCGGGCTCGCTTTCATCGTCGGAGGCGCTCTGGGCAATATCGTCGACCGCGCGCGCCTCGGGTATGTCATCGACTTCGTAGACGTCTTCTACCACGACGCGCACTGGCCGGCCTTCAACATCGCCGACTCCAGTATCTGTATCGGCGTGGGCCTCCTGCTGCTCGACAGTCTGCGGGGCCACGAGCCGGCGCTCCGAACCGACTCCGGAGTCGCGGCGGGATCCAGTCCCGGGAAATCAGTCGGTTCATGAAACACTCTTCTGGCGGAGCGTTCGTCCAGGCCCCGGAAGGCGAAGAGCGAGCGTCCAGTCGAGTCCCGGAGGGCGAGTAACTGAGTAATGTTCCCCAAGCTCATCGATTTCGGTGAAGTCAGCCTATTCGGAGTGCAGTTCCACGCGGTCCTTCACACCTACGGCTTCCTTCTCGCCGCGGGGTTCCTCATCGCCCTGAGGGTCGCCGCCATCCGCGGAAAGAAGTTCGGCGTCGAAGCCAATCTGATGATGGACCTGGGACTCTACATCCTGGTGTCCGCGCTCGTGGGAGCGAAGCTCCTCCTCCTGTTCGTGGACTGGGAGCACTACCGGCACGACCCCTTCAGCCTCATCCGATCCGGAGGCGTTTTCTACGGAGGTCTCGTCGCGGCGGTCCTCACCTCGATCTGGTTCTTCCGTAAGCATCGCCTTTCCGTCTGGCAGATGACCGACATCCTCGCGCCGTCCGTGGCCCTCGGGCACGCCATCGGCCGCCTGGGGTGCTTTACCGCGGGCTGCTGCTATGGAAAGCCGACGCGCATGCCGTGGGGCGTGACCTTCACCGACCCGTACTCGAAAGAGATCGTGGGGGTGCCGCTCAATGTCCCTCTCCACCCGACGCAGTTGTACGAAGCTTTCGTGGAGTTCGCGCTCTTCGGACTCCTCATTTTTCTCGCGGGCCGGAAGAAGTTCGACGGGCAGATCTTCTGGACGTACGTCTTCGGTTACTCCATCGCGAGGTTCGTGATCGAGTTCTTCCGCGGCGATCTCGAGCGAGGGTTCGTCTTCGGGGGCGCGCTCTCCACCTCGCAGGTCATCGCGCTCTTGCTCTTGGTCGCTTCCCTGTTCGCGCTCCTGACCCTTCGCCGTCTCCCGCAGAAGCGAACCGCCTGACGTGACACGGGCGATGAGCCCCGAGAAGGCCGAGAAGGCCGAGAAGGCCAAGAAGGCCAAGAAGGAACGTATGGAGAGCTTCGAGGTGGGAGACTCCGCCGCGGGAGCGCGGATCGACGTGGCGCTGACGCGGCTCCTCCCGGACGTGAGCCGCGCCCGCTCGAAGCGTTGGATCGAGGAAGGGCGGGTCAAAGTCGACGGCAAGCCCGCGAAAGCCTCGCGCATCCTTTCTGGAGGAGAGCGGATAGAAGTCTCGATCCCGCCGCCCGTGCCCGCGACTCCGATCCCCGAGGCGATTCCCCTCGATATCCTTCATGAGGACGAGGACCTCGTGGTGGTGAACAAGAAGGCCGGAATGGTGGTCCATCCAGCAGCCGGCCACGCAACCGGCACGCTCGTGAACGCCCTCCTGTCCCACAGCTCCGACCTGAGCGGCATCGGCGGCGTGATGAGACCGGGAATCGTCCATCGACTCGACGCGGGAACGTCCGGGGTCATCGTGGTCGCGAAGAACGACCGCGCCCACCACTCGCTGCAGAGCCAGTTCCAGAAGCGAACGGTCACCAAGATCTATCTCGCGCTCGCCTACGGGACAGCCGCGGAGCGGTTCACCATCGATCAGCCCATCGGCCGCGACGCGCGCGATCGCAAGAAGATATCGAGCCGGACGCGCACCCCGCGACAGGCGACGAGCGAGGTGACGCGGATCGAAAAGCTTCCGGGCTGCTCTCTTCTCGAGATCCGCATCCGGACGGGACGAACGCACCAGATCCGCGTCCATCTGAGCGAAGCCGGGCATCCGCTCGTCGGCGACCGTGACTACGGCGCGTCGAGCCGGGCCGCTCGCGCCCTGACGCCGCTCCGGGACTTCGCGCGACCCGCGCTCCACGCGTTTCGGCTCGCCTTCGAGCACCCGTCGCGCGGCGAGGAGGTGCGCTTCGAAGCACCGCTCCCCGAGGATTTCTCCCGACTCCTCACCGAGCTTCGTGCCCGACGCGACGGACACTGGCGGGGAAAGTGATGCGGAAGCTGACCAACGCGCTCGTCGCTGGTCAGTTCACCGCGCTCCTTTCGACGGAGCTTCTCTTCCTGCTCAATCCGGAGGTCCCGCACACCTGGACCAGTGTCTTGTCCGTCTTCGCCACGTTCTCGATCACCTACGGACTCGCGGCGGGAGCGGCATTCTGGCTGCTGCTGTCGGTCGCCGAGTTCGTTCGCGGAGAACGACTCAGGCCCGCATGGCTCTCCTTTCGCGTTCTGACGTGGCTATTGGCCATCAGTCTCGCCGCCGCGGCGGTTCTGCTCTGGACGAACCTCGTGAACCTCCGCCCGTTTCTCCCCTCGGAAACGCGCAGCCTTCTCGCCGTGGCCGCGACTGTCCATTCCACCGCCGCGGCGGCGTTCCTGGCCATGGGCCTCTTCCACTACTCGTTCGGGCGTCGAGGAGCGGTCGCGAGCTACCTGCTCTCGACCGTCTCTCTCCTCGCGGCGGTTACGCTTCCCCTCCTGCTCCGATCGAGGCCGGCCCCCGAGGCCCCCATTCCGCCGACGCCCCTTCAGGACGTGCCGCTCGCTCGGAAAGTGACTCTCATCGGCATCGAGGGAGCGTCGATGTCCTACGTGCTTCGGGCCGTCGCCGAGGGAAAACTCCCGAACTTCGCGCGCCTCATCGAGTCGGGAGCTTCCGGGCCCCTTCGGACGCTTTATCCGACTGAGTCTCTCGCGGTCTGGACCAGCATCGCCACGGGGAAACTTCCGCGGCAGCACGGGCTCAAGGGGTTCTATCGCTATCGTTTTCCCGGCGTCGAAACGCACTTCTCGCTGCGTCCCCGGGGACTCGACTTCCGCTCGCTCGATCGGCTGGGACTGGTCGAGCGGAGCGTCGCGACGGCCGCGCTCCGACGGACGCAGCCCTTCTGGGCCATCCTCAGCAGTTTCGGAGTGGATGTCGGAGTCGTTCGGTGGTGGGGAAGCTACCCGGCGGACGAGGTCCGGGGATTCGTCGTCTCCGAGTATTTTCACCGCCAGGTGCGGGAGGAGTTGAATCCGCCGCTCCCCCGCTTGACCTATCCCGAGGAGTTGTTCGCCCGGATGAGCGGCGAGGTGGTATTTCCCGACTCCATCGACGAGGAAACGCTCGCGCGATTCGTCGACACATCGGTCTTGCTCGAGAACGAGGACTTTCCCTGGAAGGCGGAGCTCACCCGGGCGCTGGCCGACGACCTCACCTACCGGGAAATCGGCAGCCGTCTTCGGGAAGAGTTTCAACCGGAGGTCTTCGCGATCTACTACTTCGGGCTCGACGTCATCGGCCACTACTTCACTCGCTATCAGAAACCCGAAAGGTTCGGCGACGTGAGCGACGCCGAGGTCCGGCGCTACGGACGGGTGGTGGAGTCGTACTACCGGCACCTCGACGGCATCGTTTCCGATTACATGCAGAAACGCGCCGAGAACGAGACCATCGTGATCCTTTCGGGCCACGGAATGGATGAGCTCTCGCTCGCAGGCCGAATCCTGGCGCCTCTTTCCGGAAGTCCCCATCTCTCGGGAATCCACGAGAACGCTCCCGACGGGCTTCTCATTCTCAACGGCGCGGGGATCGCCTCGGGCAGGAAGCTCGAGGGCGCGACCGTGGTGGACGTGGCCCCGACTCTTCTCTATCTCATGGGCCTTCCCCTGGGACGGGACATGGATGGCAGCCTCCTCACGGACGTACTCGACGACGACATCAAGAAGAGCCAGCCGGTGACGTTCATCTCGTCTTACCGCAACTTCCTCATCGAGTCCCAACCCGAGGGCTGGTCCTTCGAGCGGTCGCCTCTCGACGCGCTTCCCGCGCTCCTGGAAAGCGTCGAGTAATCACGGTAGGATGCGCGCGCGAAATCGATGAAAGCGAGCGTGGTGATGGACGGCGGCGGCTTCCAGTCCGCCCTCGAACGTCTCTCGTCCGAGATCGCGGAGAGAACGCAGGGGCTCGAGGGGAAAGTCGCCCTCGTCGGGATTCGCACCCGCGGTGTTCCCCTCGCGCGGAGGCTCGCGGAGCGCATCGAATCGAAGACAGGAGTGAAACCCTCGATCGGGGCCCTCGACATCACGCTCTATCGCGACGACCTCAGCACGGTCGGCTCTCAGCCCATCGTCCGCGCCACCGAGCTCCCTTTCGCGATGGACGACGCCTGGGTAGTCCTGGTGGATGACGTGCTCTTCACCGGCCGCACGGTGCGCGCCGCGATTACCGCGCTCATCGACTTCGGCCGTCCGCGGAAGATCGAGCTCCTGGTGATGGTGGACCGAGGCTGGCGGGAGCTTCCCATTCAGGCGGACTACATCGGCAAGACCGTCGAGACCGCGAGGAGCGACAGCGTTCAGGTCCACCTGAGCGAGGAAGACGGGAGTGACGAAGTGGTCTTGATGGAAAACGGATCCTGAATGAGGCTCGAATGAGGTTGGAGAGGAAGGATCTACTCGATATCGAGAGCCTCTCGCCGGGAGAGATCGCGCTCCTTCTCGATACCGCGACCTCATTCAAAGAGATCGGAACCCGGGCGATCAAGAAGGTGCCGACTCTCCGCGGGCGAACGGTGGTCAACCTTTTCTACGAGGCGAGCACCCGGACGCGCGTGTCCTTCGAGATCGCGGCGAAACGACTGTCCGCCGACGCCATCAACGTGAGCGTATCGGGAAGCTCGGTCTCGAAGGGGGAGACGCTTCTGGATACGGTGCGGAATCTCCAGGCGATGGCTCCCGACGTCCTGGTGATGCGCCACCCGGCCTCCGGCGCTCCCTATTTCGTGGCGCGGCGGCTCGCCGCGGCCGTCGTGAACGCGGGGGATGGGATGCACGAGCATCCCACTCAGGCTCTTCTCGACGCCTTTACCATCCGCGAGCACAAAGGAACGCTCGCAGGCCTCAAGGTCGCCATCGTGGGAGACATCCTCCATAGCCGCGTCTTCCGCTCGAACGTGAGACTCTTGACCCGGATGGGATCGAGAGTCTCGGTCGCGGGTCCTCCCACCCTTCTCCCCGCGCAAGTAGAGAAGCTCGGCGTCGACGTCGCCCCTTCGATCGAGGATGCGCTCGAGGGAGCGGACGTGGTCATGATGTTGAGGGTGCAGAAGGAGCGGATGCAGGGCGCATATTTCCCCTCGGTGCGCGAGTATTTCCGTCTGTACGCGCTGACGCGCGCGCGCATCGAGCGGGCGAAAAAAGACGCCATCATCCTTCACCCGGGCCCCATGAACCGGGGGCTCGAGATCGAGTCCGCCGTCGCCGACGGGCCGTACTCTTTGATCCTGGAACAGGTCACGAACGGCGTGGCGGTGCGGATGGCGGTCCTCTATCTCCTCACCGGGGCCGGGTCGGAGGCGTGATGGGGAGCCGCATTCTGATCCGAGGAGCGCGCGTCGTCGACCCGAGCCAGCGGCTCGACGGCGTCGCGGACATCGTCGTCGAGGATGGAAAGATCGCCTCGATCCGCTCCGGGGGCGGATCGACTCCTCCCGCTGGGGCCGAAATCGTGGAGGCCCGGGGACTGGTCGCGGTCCCGGGGCTCATCGACATGCACGTCCACCTGCGCGAGCCGGGTTTCGAGTACAAGGAGACCATTGCGACCGGTACGGCGGCCGCCGCCGCGGGCGGATTCACCGCCGTGGCCTCGATGGCGAATACCAATCCGGTCAACGACTGCGCCGCGGTGACGGAGTACATCCTCGAGAAGGCGGCCCTCTCGCGGAAAGCGCGGGTCTTCGCCATCGGCGCTACCACCAAAGGGATGGAGGGCCGGGAGCTCGCGGAGATCGGCGAGATGGTGGCGGCAGGCGCGGTCGCGATCTCGGATGACGGCCGCCCGGTCTCCGATCCCGGTGTGATGCGGCGGGCGATGGAGTACGCGCGGACCTTCGACATTCCTCTCATCGAGCATTGCGAGACCCTCGAGCTCCATCCCGGCGGCGTGATGAACGAAGGCTACTGGTCGACGGCGCTCGGCTTGCGCGGAATTCCGCGGGCGTCGGAGGAGATCGCGGTCGCGCGCAACGTTCGGCTCGCGGAGCTGACCTCCGCCCGGTTTCACGTCGCCCACCTCTCGACCGCGGGATCCCTTCGCGCGGTGCGGGAGGCGAAATCGCGCGGGCTCCGCGTGACCTGCGAGGTAACTCCCCACCACTTTCTCCTCACCGACGAGCGCGTTTCCGGCTACGACACGCAGGCGAAGATGAAGCCGCCTCTCGCGACGGAGGAGGATCGAGAGGCCCTTCTCGAGGGGCTGAAAGACGGCTCCGTCGACGCGATCGCGACCGACCACGCGCCCCATCACCAGGACGAAAAAGACGACGACTTCGACTCCGCTCCCTTCGGGATCGTAGGTCTCGAAACCGCGGTCTCGCTCTGTCTCGACCGCCTGGTCCGGCCGGGAGTCGTTTCGTTGAGCCGCCTGGTGGAGCTCCTCTCGTGCGGACCCGCGCGCATCCTGAAAGTCGAGGCAGGAACTCTCGCGCCGGGCGCTCGCGCGGACGTGACTCTTCTCGATCTGGACCGGCCGTTTCGCGTCGAGCCGCTGTCGTTCCTCTCGAAGAGCCGGAACACGCCTTTCGCGGGGTGGGAGTTGAGAGGGCGCGCGGTAGAACTGTGGTCGAAGGGAACACCGTCTGGTCGCTGGGGGAGACTTGATGGCCGTTGAGTCGCGCCCTCGCGAGCGGAGCGAGCTCGGCCGCGGTACCGCGGCCGTCCTCCCCGCGCGAGGAGCGCGGGGAGCGAGCCGAGCAAAGAGCGAGGCTCGCCTTAATGAAGGGCGCGCGGTAAGAACTCTCGTCTCGGGAAACACGGTATGGGAGCTTCGCGAATAGAGCGGAGACTCGGCGATCGGCTGGAGAGCCTGCGGCTCCGGTACGGCGCGAGCTATCTGGGCTCCGACCCCCTCGAGTTCCCGCGCCGCTTCGAGGCATCTCTCGACCGCGAGGTGGCGGGCATCCTCGCCTCCTCGCTCGCGTATGGAAACGTCAAGGTCATTCGCAGGAGCGTCGAGCGTGTGCTGTCGTGCCTGGGAAAGAACCCGGGCGCTCGAGTGGCGCAGGCCGAAGCCAGAGAGACGCTCCGCGAGCTTCACGGATTCCGGCACCGTTGGACCCGCGCGAGGGACGTCGCCTGCCTCCTGACGATAGCGGGACGAATGATCGACGCGCGGGGCAGCATCGGCGCTTTTTTCCAGGAGAGCTACGCCGAGGGCGACATGGCGGGAAGCCTTCGCCGCTTCTCGGAACGAGCCATGGCGCTCGACCACGGCGGCCTGTATCGCAGCCGGGCGATTCCGAAGAGCGCCGGTGTGCGCTTCTTCTTTCCGAACCCTGCTACCGGCGCCGCGAAACGCCTGAACATGTACCTGCGCTGGATGGCGCGGCCCGACGACGGAGTCGATCTGGGTCTCTGGAAGTTCGTCCCGACCCGCGACCTCGTGATTCCTCTCGACACCCACATCTTTCGCATCGGGACCTACTTCGGCTGGACGTCGAGGAAGACGGCGGGATTCGAGACGGCGCTCGAGGTCACGCGAAGCCTGAAGCGCTTCGATGCGGAGGACCCCGTGAAGTACGACTTCGCCCTCTCCCGCCTCGGTATCCTCGAGGGTTGCCCGCGCCACCTGCGACCGGCCGAGTGCGAGCTCTGCGCACTTGCCGCATGAACCCCTTGAAGTCGTGCTGCCTCGCCGAAGCGCGAAAGACGCTCAAGCGCGCGCGCGACGTCGCCACCTGCGACGTATGCGGAAGACTCCTCCTTGCCTACGGAAACGCGCGCGACTTCGAGAGCACCCTGGAAGAGCTCACGCGGCATGGCATCGCCTTCGAGTCTCTTCCGGCGCCCGCGGAGGGAGGACTCGCCGTCGTCGCCAAAGAGCGCAAGCGACCGTGACCGTCGCGCCCTTCCGGCCGTTTCCTTTTCTCGGAGGGGGCCACCTACAGACCATCGGCGGTCACCTCCTGCGCGCTTCTCTGCGATGGCGTCTTCCCGCCGAGGACGTCGTGGTCGATGCGCCCGAAGGAATCCGGATTCTCCTTCGCGCCTCGTGGCAGGCGGAGAAGCAAAGGCCCGCGCTTCTCCTGGTCCACGGCCTCGAAGGATGCGACGGCTCGCCGACGGTGGTGAGCGCCGGCACTCTCGCGTATCGCGCGGGCTTTCACGTGGTACGGATGAACCTTCGAGGATGCGGCGATTCTCTCTCCCTCTGTCCGCGCCTCTACAACGCGGGGATGACGTCGGACCTGCTCGAGGTGATGAAATGGCTCGCGTGCCACGTATCCAGGTTCGCCGTCGTCGGCTTTTCGCTCGGAGGCAACCTTACCCTCCTGACGCTCGCTCGGGATCGAGCGCAGCTGCCGGACGAGCTATCGGGCGCCGCCGCGATATGTCCTCCCCTCGACATGTCGGCCTGCGCCGACGCCCTCGAGCGCCGCGCGAATCGCCTCTACCAGCGCCAGTTCGTGACGTCGCTGAACGCCTCGTATCACAAGCGAAGAGCGCTCCTGACCGAGGCCTACGAGCCCGGCCGCGAGCGGGGAATCGCCACGGTGCGCGAGTTCGATGACCGCATCACCGCCTTCTATGGCGGCTACCGGGATGCGGAGGAGTACTACCAGCGCGTGAGCCCGGGCCCGCACCTAGAGGCGATCGACCGGCCGACCCTCGTCCTCGCGGCCGCGGACGATCCATTCATTCCTGAGCCCAGCATGAGCAAGTGGGCGCGGTCGAGAGAGGTCACGATGGAGATGGTACCGGGCGGCGGCCACGTCGGATTCGTGGGACGGTCAAAGGCACCCCGTTTCTTCTGGGCAGCCGATCGCATCCTGAGCTTCTTGGAAGGGATCGTCAAGCCGTCAGCCGTCAGCGATCAGCGCTGAAAGCTGATCGCTGAACGCTGAAAGCTAGTATTTCGACGCCTTCGGCCAGAGCACGCCCTGGTCCTTGGCTCGGACCGTGGCCATTCCTTTGTAAGCGAACTTCTGGATCCGCTTTCCCTCGTAGGTTTCCGTGGTGTACACGTTGCCTTTCGAATCCGTGGCAATGCTGTGCACGCCGAAAAACTGCCCGGGCTGCCGGCCGCCGGCGCCGAAGCTCGTGAGGACTTCGAGCTTCTTCCGGTCGATGATGTAGACCTTCTCGTTCTTTCCGTCGGCGAGGTAGATGAAACGCTGCTCCGGATCGCGGGAGAACGCGATGTCCCAGACGGCGCCGCTGCCGAGGGTCTCTCCCGCGACGATGAGCTCGTTCACGTACTCGCCGCTCAGCTTGAAGACCTGAATGCGATTGCCCGCGCGATCGCACACGTAGAGGAGTCCGTCCTCGGAAGGCTCGGCGCAATGGACAGGGTTGCGGAACTGGGGCGAGGGAGGCGCCTTCGGATCGTAGAGGCCGAGATCCTTGTCATCGGGCGGCTTACCGTAGGCGCCCCAATAGCGCTTGAACTCTCCCGTCGCGCCGTCGAGGACCGCGACGCGTTTGTTGAGATAGCCGTCGGCGACGAACGCCTCCTTCCCGCTCGAGTCGAACGAGATCTTGGCCACTCTCCCGAAGCTCTCCTTGTCGTGGCTCCCGCCGACCCACTTCGCTTCCGCCGAGCTCTTGTCCCGTCTCGCCGCGGGGTGGCCGAACTGTTTCAGAAACTTCCCATCCCGGGTGAACTTCAGAATGTGGGAATCTCCCTCCCCGTTGCCGCCGATCCAGACATGATCCATCGGATCGACGGTGATTCCATGATTCGACTGCGGCCAGTCGTAGCCTTCCCCCGGTCCGCCCCAATGGCCAACCAGGTTTCCCGCCGGGTCGAACTCGAGGACCGGAGGAGCGGGAACGCAGCACTCGAGGGCGGTCGGCGGTGTCGCGGCGGCGCTCACTTCCGTCGACGGGTTCAGAGTCGCCTGCCGGTGGATGACGAAGACATGATCCCGCGAGTCCACCGTCACTCCAATGGTCGAACCGATGAGCCACTGGTTGGGGAGCGGCTTGGGCCAGAACGGATCGACCTCGAACGTCGGGGCCTCGACCTTCGCGTCCTCCGCTTCGAGGGAACGCTCGAGCGCGAGCTGGCCGAGGCCGAGCACGCCGAGCGTCAGAACGAGTGTGGCCCCGATCGCGAAGCTGTGCTTTCGATTCAAATCTTCCATGGCACCCTCCAGCGCGCGGTCCCTCCGACCACGGTTGAGAGAAGCGGGACGGGATTCAGTTCTGGGGCTGCGGGCGAACCGCGAATGCCACCGGCGGTATGATCTTGGCGACCTTGCTCGCGACCTGGCTTCTCGCGGTGATCGACGTCACCGCCGGCTTCTGGCCGCGCCTCTTCGCCCTCTCCGCGATGGCCCTGCGTCGCTGTTCGAGGAACTCCGGGTTCTGGGACTTGCTGACCTTCGCCATGTCGAGACCCCTTTCGCCGTAGCGTCCCGGTAACGTTACGCGAGGGGGCCGGAACCTGTCAATGACTCAGCGCACGGAAACGTTCGCGCGATCGAGGATCGTTCCCCGCGCCCGCTCGAAAGCGACGATCGCCTTGTTGTAGTCGATGAGCGCCCGTAGCTCATTGGCGGCGGCCTGGGCCAGATCGCGCTGCGCCTGCACGATGAGGAAGCTTGTCGACATGCCCACTTCGAATTTCTTCTGTTCCGCCTCGAGCCGCTTCGCCGCGAGCTCGCGCGCCACGCGGGTCGCGTCGATACGCTTGCGGTTGGTGTCGACGGCCCGCGCCGCCTGGCGTACCGACTGCGAGACCAGGATCTCGTTCGAGTCGATCTGCGCGCGCTGCTGGCGAGCCGAAACCTGGGCCTGGGCGTGCTGGGCCTCCGCTATGGACGTTCCGAGCGGATAGGACACGTTGAGCCCGAGGCTCCAATCGCGGTAGTCCCCGCCGAAGAGCGTGTCGATAGAGTCCCCGAATCCGCCGGGAATGACGCCGCTCGGTAGACCGGCGAAATCGTCGCGGATGATTTGATCGCCTCCAATACCGGCCAGCGCGAACGAGCCGACGAGGTCGAGCTGCGGAAGAATCTGGTTCTTGGTGAAGCGCACGTTGTAGTCGCGGGTCTCGAGCTCGATGCGGGACGCCTGCAGCAAGGGCTGCCTCTGGAGGGCCACTCGAATCGCCTCGTCGACGTCGATCTGGATGTCCTCCATCGTCGGAGACGTCGACGGAACGTAGCGGGTCTCCCAGAACTGCGGGGATTCCGGATCGTTGATGAGGCTCTTCAGAATGTCCTCATAGGTGTCGATCGACTCTTCCGCCAGGATGACGGACTCTTCGCGGGCCGCGACTTCCGCCTCGGCCTCGAGCACGTCGATGGGCGCCATGGTTCCCACCTCGACCTGGATCCGGTTGTTCCGCAGCAGATCCTGGGCGAGCTTCAGGGACTGCCGCGCGACCTCGAGGTCGCGGATGCTGAACACCAGGTCGAGGTAGCCGAGCGATACGTCGCGCACGGTGTCCATCACCTGCACTTCGAACTGATTGCGCGATATGCGCTCCTGGTTCTGGGCGACCAGGATCCGCTGCTTGGCCGGGTTGAGCCGGAAGTTCTGCGCGATGGGCTGAATCACCTGCGCGCTGATCGCGCTGTCGTAGAGGGGGTTGAACCCGGAGAAGGCGCTGTTGGTGGTCTGGCGGAGATTCTGCCAGGAGACGTTGTAGCTGCCGCCGGTCGTGAGCTGCTGGTCCCACGCCAGGCTGTAGTTGGTTCGGGTGCTGGAGAGGATGCTCGCGCCGATGAGCTGGTTCTGCGCCGGGGCGCGGCTGTCGAGGTTATTGAGGCTCGCCGAGAGGTAGGGTCTGTAGACCCCTCTGGCGGATGAGACTCCTTCGGCCTGGATCTGCGTGTCGAGCCTCGAAACGACCACGTTCAGGTTGTTCTCGAGGGCCATCTCGATGGCCTGCTGCAAGGAAAGCTGGATGGCGGCGGGCTCCTCGGCGGTAGGCTGCGGCTGGGCGGTAGGCTGCGGCTGCTCGCCTTGTGCGCCGACGCCGACGCTCACAAGCAACAGAGAGAAAACGAAGAGGGGGTGGTTCGGTTTCATAGCGTGTCCTGTCCTCATGGATGCGGGTTCAAAGGTCGTCATTCCTCCTCCGGAAGAGCGCACGAACCTCGTAGAAAGGATCTACGCCGGGCCCGAGCTCGAAGTTCCGGGGCGGCGCCATTCTACCTCGGGCGGCGCAAGCGGGAGTGTCGCTAGAATGGCACCGTGCCCAAGCTGAAGGCGAGAATCGCGTACGACGGGACCGCCTATCGGGGGTTTCAGCTGCAGCCCGACGGAGACACGATCCAGGCACGGCTGGAGTCGGCTCTCTCCCAGATGGCGAAGGAGCCGGTCCGCGTGACCGCCGCGGGGAGGACCGATAGCGGCGTGCACGCCCGCGCCCAGGTCGTCCACTTTCTTCTTCCCAAGCCCATCCCGCCCCAAGGCGTGCTCGAGGGGCTCAACTCGATGCTGCCGGACGACATCCGTGTCCATGACGTCGAGGAAGCGGAGGACGACTTCCACGCCCGATTCGACGCGCGCTCGAAGATTTATCGCTACTATCTCGACCGGTCGAGGGTTCCCTCGCCCTTCCGGAGCCGATATGCGCTTCACTATCCGTACGCTCTCGATCGGCAGGCTCTCGACCGAGGCGCCGACCGGATTCTCGGCGAGAGGGACTTCGCCGCATTCCGCGCATCCTCCTGCGCGGCCCGAACGACGGTCCGGCGCTGCACCGTGTCGGCGTTCCTCGAGGAGGGGGCCGAGCTGGTGTACGAAATCGAAGCCAGCGGATTTCTCCATCACATGGTCCGGAACATCGTCGGGACGCTCCTCGAAGTGGGCAGGGGAAAGCGCGAGCCCTCTTCGCTCGAAGCGCTCTTCGCCTCGCGCGAAAGAGCCGAAGCCGGTCCCACGGCGCCGCGCGAAGGGCCTTCACTTGATCCAGGTGACTTACTGAAATGCCAAGAGCCGCGATCCGCATCCGGGGTGCCCGGCAGCACAACTTGAAGAATCTCGACCTCGACCTCCCCCTCGGGAATCTCGTCGCGGTGACGGGAGTATCGGGCTCGGGCAAGTCCTCGCTCGCATTCGACACACTCTACGCCGAGGGACAGAGGCGCTACGTCGAGAGCTTCTCGACCTACGCCCGGCAGTTCCTCGACCGTATGGACAAGCCGCTGGTGGACGAGATCGACGGAATCCCGCCGGCCATCGCCATCGACCAGGCGAACCCGGTCAAGAACTCGCGCTCGACCGTGGGCACGATGACCGAGATCAACGATCACGTGAAGATTCTCTTCGCCAAGCTGGGTGAGCTTTCGTGCCGCGAGTGCGGGAACTCCGTTGTCCGCGACGACCCTTCGGCAATCGCGCAGAAAATCGCCGCGGAAGGAACGGAAGGCCTCGCCCTGGTCGGCTTTCCCCTCGATCTCCGCGCGCTGTCTTCCGCGGCGTCCGAAGTCGCGTCCGATCTCGCGCGGTCTGGTTTCCGCAGGCTCGTCGGCGAGGGCGGCGCGATCGAGGAGCTGACTGCGGAAACGCTCACTTCGCGAGCGGAGCCGATGGTGCTCGTGGACCGGCTCGACATGCGAAAGCGGGCGGGAAGCCGCCTCCGCGAATCGCTCGAGCAGGCCCTTCGCCACGGAAAGGGGCGGGCGAGCGTTTTCCTCGAAGGCCTGCCGTCCGTATTCGTCGAAAGAAAGTTCAGCGACAGGCGCCACTGCGCCCGATGCGATGTCGACTACGCGGAGCCGGTTCCCAATCTCTTTTCTTTCAATAGCCCGCTCGGCGCCTGCCCGCGCTGCAAAGGGTTCGGAAGGACCATCGGGATCGACATGGGCCTCGTCGTTCCCCATTCGAAGCGTTCTCTCGCGGAGGGCGCGATCAAGCCCTGGACCACGCCGAGCTACCGGGAAGCGCAGGACGACTTGAAGCTTTTCTGCCGGCGCCTGCGGATTCCATTCGACCTTCCCTGGGTTGAGCTTCGCGAGAAGGACCGGGAACGCATTTTCGAAGGCGACGACGCGTTCTACGGGATCAAGGGCTTTTTCGAATGGCTCGAGAGCCGGACGTACAAGATGCACGTCCGCGTGCTCCTCTCGAAGTACCGAAGCTACCGTCCTTGCGAAGACTGCGGCGGCACCCGGTTCTCGAAGGACAGCCTCCTCTACCGCATCGCCGGAAAAACCGTGGCGGAGATCTACGCCCTCGACGTCTCGAGCGCTCTCGCGCTCTTTCGCGCGCTTCCCCGATCCAAGGAGAACCCTCTCGCGGCGATGCTGTCGGATGAGATCGCGAACCGCCTCGACTACCTGGAGCGGGTGGGTCTCGCCTACCTCTCGCTCGACCGGCAGTCGCGGACGCTCTCCGGCGGGGAAGTCTCGAGGGTGGATTTGACGACCGCTCTCGGCTCTTCGCTCGTGGGAGCGCTCTACGTCCTCGACGAGCCCTCGATCGGACTCCACCCGCGCGATACCGCAAGGCTGATGGACGTCTTGAAGAAGCTCCGCGATTCGGACAACACCATCGTCGTGGTCGAGCACGATTCCGAGGTGATCCGCCGCTGCGACCGCGTGATCGATCTCGGCCCCGGGGCGGGCGAGCGCGGAGGCGAGATCGTCTTCGATGGACCGACGTCGGAGCTCGCGCTCCGGGGAGCCTCGCTCACCGGCGAGTACCTCCGGGGGGAGCGTTCGATTCCGCTCCCGGCGTCGAGACGTCGACCCGAGCCCGGCCGGGCGATCGTCATCCGCGGCGCGCGGGAGAACAATCTGAAGTCCATCGACATCGAAATCCCTCTCGGAATGCTGACCGCCGTGACGGGAGTCTCCGGCTCGGGGAAGTCGACCCTCGTCGAAAGCGTCCTCCACCGGGCGTTCCGTGCCGCGCGCGGCGAGGCCGCGGGCCGGGTCGGAGCTCACGGATCGATCTCGGGCTTCGAGCTCCTGAGCGGCGCGGTGCTCGTCGATCAATCGCCCATCGGGCGAACGCCACGCGCGAACCCCGCGACCTACCTGAAGGTCTATGACGACATCCGGAGGCTCTTCGCCGCGGCACCCGAGGCGAAACGGCGAGGGCTCGACGCGTCGAGCTTCAGCTTCAACGTGGACCGCGGCCGCTGTCCGCGATGCGCCGGAGAGGGCTTCGAGAAGATCGAGATGCAGTTCCTCTCCGACGTCTACGTCACCTGTGAGGCGTGCGACGGGGCGCGGTTCACCAAAGAGGTCCTCGGCGTCCGCTACCGGGGGAAAAACGTCCAGGAAGTGCTGTCTCTCACCGTCTCGGAGGCGCTGTCGTTCTTCGCCGGCCGGAAGAGGATCGTTTCCCCCTTGACCACTCTCTCCGAAGTGGGACTCTCCTACCTCCGCCTGGGCCAGCCGCTCTCGACGCTCTCCGGGGGCGAAGCGCAGCGATTGAAGCTCGCTTCCGAGATGTCGCGCTCCGACTATCGCGGCGTGCTCCTGCTCTTCGACGAGCCGACCACCGGCCTTCACTTCGAGGACGTCCGCGTGCTGCTCCAGGCTTTCGACCGGCTGCTCGAGAAGGGGGCGTCGATTCTCGTCATCGAGCACAACCTCGACGTGATCAAATGCGCCGATTGGATCGTGGACCTGGGGCCGGAGGGAGGTGAAGCGGGAGGAGCCGTCGTCGCCTGCGGCCCGCCCGAGGCGATCGCGCGAAACCCGAGCTCGCACACCGGGCGCGCTCTCGCACCCTACCTGCGGATGACGCCTCCCAGAATCGAGCCGGCTCCCCTTCCGATGGCGGAGAACGAAGCGAAGACCATCCGCATCCGCGGGGCGCGGCAGCACAACTTGAAGCGGCTGGACGTGGACATTCCTCGAGACCGCATCGTGGTCCTGACCGGCCTTTCGGGCTCGGGGAAATCGAGCCTCGCCTTCGACATCGTCTTCGCCGAAGGGCAGAGGCGCTTTCTCGAAAGCCTGTCGGC
This sequence comes from uncultured Acidobacteriota bacterium, assembly GCA_963820855.1. Taxonomy (GTDB): domain Bacteria; phylum Acidobacteriota; class Vicinamibacteria; order Marinacidobacterales; family SMYC01; genus DAISKN01. Next base: position 635,400 of record CAWGBY010000015.1, on the reverse strand, counting down.
ATTCGCCCGCCAGTACATCCAGGTCCTCGACAAACCCGAGGTGGACCTGGTATCCGGGATGCCGCCGACCATCGCCATCGAGCAGCGCCTGACGAGCGGCGGCAGGAAGTCGACGGTCGCTACCGTGACCGAGGTCTATCACTACCTCCGTCTCCTCTTCGCCAAGCTCGGCGTTCCCCACTGCGTCGACTGCCGCCTTCCCATCCGGCCTTCGACGGAGGACCAGATCCTCGCCGAGATCGAGTCCCGCTTCGCGGGTGAACGCCTGTCTCTCTTCACGCCGCTCGTCCGGGCGCGGAAGGGCGCGCACCGCGAGATCATCGAGCGCGCGAGGAAGAATGGATTCGAGAAGCTTCGCATCGACGGAAAGATTGTCGAAGCGTCGAGGGCGCGCCCGCTCCGGCGCCACGTGGAGCACGATATCGAAGCGCTCGTCGCGGAGATCGATCTCGCGCGGGACCGGATCGAAGCGGGTCTATTGAAAAGGGCCCTCGCGATCGGGAAGGGAGCGATCCTCGTGGTCGCGGGAGAGAAGAGCGCCTACTACAACAAGAGCAGAGCGTGCCCCCGGTGCGAGAAGAGCTACGAGGAGCCGGACCCGCGGCTCTTCTCTTTCAACAGCAAGTACGGCGCCTGCCCGGAATGCGAGGGGATGGGATCGATGGAAAGCTTCGACGAGGAGCTGCTCGTTCCCGATCCCGATCGAAGCCTCGCGGAGGGTGCCCTCGCGCCGTTCGCGCCTCGGCTGCCGCGAATGGCCCTCATGAAAGCGCCGAAGCGGCTTCCGGGGCTACTCGGAACGCGGCTGCGGCGGCTCGTGGCCGAGCTCGGCATCGACCCGGATCGGGCGTGGCGAAGAATCGCCGCCGACAAGCGGGCTCTCCTCCTCTCGAGTCTCCTCGAGTGGCTCGAGCCCATCTATCGCGACTCTCACGGCGAGGTCCAGGATTTCCTCTTCCAGTTCCGCTCGCAGAGACTCTGCTCGTCCTGCGGCGGCGCGCGGGTTTCGGACGTGGCCCGCGCCGTCTCGCTCGGCGGACTCGGCATCCATCAGGTTGCCGATCTCACGCCGGTCGACGCTCTCGCCTTTCTAGGCCGGTTCCGCCGTGAGGGAGCTCGAGCGGACGAGCGCGCGGAAGCGGTGGCGAGCCCAATCCTGAACGAGCTGGAATCGCGGCTTTCGCTCCTCTCGAAAGTGGGACTCTCCTACCTGCAGCTTTCGCGTTCGGCGACGACGCTTTCGGGCGGCGAGGCTCAGCGAGTTCGCCTCGCGGCGCAGCTCGGCTCGCACCTGCGCGGGGTTTGCTACGTCCTCGACGAGCCGACCATCGGACTCCATCCCCGGGATCACACTCTCCTTCTCGCGACTCTCCGGGAGCTCAAAGAAGCCGGGAACTCGGTCCTCGTCGTCGAGCACGACGAGGACACCATACGAAGCGCCGACCACGTGATCGATCTCGGCCCGGGCGGTGGAAGCGAAGGCGGACGAATCGTGGCACAGGGTTCCCCTTCGGAGATCCTGAAAAACCCCGACTCGGTCACCGGGCGTTTTCTGAACCGACCGCCGATGAAACTGAGACCGCCGCGACCTCTCGCCGGCGCTCCCTGTCTCGAGGTGATGGGAGCGCGGGCCAACAACCTCAAGACGCTCGATGTGAAGTTTCCTCTGGAACGTCTCACCGTGGTCACCGGCGTCTCCGGTTCGGGCAAGAGCACGCTCGTTCGGGACGTTCTCTACCGGGGCCTCTATCGCGCGCTCGGCGGGAGCGCGCTCCCGGGGGCGCACGACGGAATCCGGGGCGTCGAGAGGTTGAAGCGCGTTCTCGAGGTAGACCAGACTCCGATCGGAAAGACCCCGCGATCGATCCCCGCCTCCTACGTCGGGTTCTTCGACGACATCCGGCGTCTGTACGCGTCGACGACGGAGTCCCGGATGAAGGGCTACACACCCGGGCGGTTCTCGTTCAACGTGAGCGGTGGCCGCTGCGAGTCCTGCGCGGGACAGGGCACGATCAAAATGGAGATGAGCTTCCTGCCGAACGTATACGTGCGGTGCGAAGCTTGCTCCGGCCGTCGTTTCAACGAGGACACTCTCTCGTCGACGTTCCGCGGGAAGAACATCCACGAAGTGCTCTCGATGACGCTCGCGGAAGCCGAGGAGCTCTTTCGGCCCATACCGTCGATTCATCGGCCGCTATCGCTCCTCAACGGTATCGGGCTTTCGTATCTCACCCTGGGACAGCCATCGAACACGCTCTCGGGAGGGGAGGCGCAGCGCATCAAGCTCGCGTACGAGCTTTCAAAACCGTCGCGCCAGGGGACGCTCTACGTGCTGGACGAGCCCACCACCGGGCTTCACCTGGGAGACATCGAGAAGCTCGTGCGCGTGTTCCACGAGCTGGTGGATTCCGGCGCCACGGTCGTGGTGATCGAGCACAATCTCGACGTCATCGCCGAGGCGGATTGCGTGATCGATCTCGGACCGGAGGGCGGCGAGCGCGGGGGACACCTTCTGTCGTGGGGGCCGCCTTCGGCGTTGATGAGGGAAGAGCGGTCTCTGACGGGAAGGTTCCTGCGCGAGCGAATCGAAAACGGAGCGGTAAGTCAGGCGTCTTAGGGGCAGAACGCAAAGGCGCCAAGGGATCGCAAAAGCGCCAGGCGGTTTCTTTCCGCAGATTTCTTCGCGTCTTTGCGTGCTCTTTGCGTCTTTGCGTTGAGAAGTTACTGCACCGCTTTGACGTTCGAGGCCTGATCGCCCTTCGGGCCCTGGGTCACTTCGAACTCTACTTGCTGTCCCTCACGAAGCGAACGGAACCCGCTCCCCGCGATTCCGGAAAAGTGAACGAAAACGTCGCGCCCGTCCTCACTTTGGATGAATCCGTAGCCTTTCGAGTCGTTGAACCACTTGACCGTTCCTTTGGCCATAGCGATCTAACCTCCTGTCGCGAGTTTCACCCCTGTACCCGGGGGTAAGGTGTAGACCTTGCGTTGGCAGAAGCGAGGACGCTCGTCAAAGACAAGAACAACTACACATTACGAGCGCCATTATAGCGAAATTTGAGGCCCCTCTCCTCCGGGGAGGAGAGGGGCTTCCGAGGGGCCGGGTGTTCTCGGTCGGTCCCGGACGAGGAAACTTTCGCTCGATTGTCGTGCTTCGTCGGGGTGCGGAAGCGAGGTTAGAAGGCGAGGAGCGGAACCGACGAGATTCTCTCGTGGACACGAGAGCGACTCGGGACCGGCACCAGTCCGCGTTCGAATCCTCCGTTCGCAACCAATCGCGCAATTCCAGAGATTGCAACCCGTGTGCCATGGCGGCTTCTCTCAGCAATTCGAGACAACGCAACATCTTGCGCGAGGCGCCGCCTCGAAAGGACTTCGATCCCTTGTAAGCGAAACCGACTGAAGAGGGAGTCCGGCCCTCGGAAGTTGTTCCGCAATTCGCTGCGGGGGAACGGTTTCGGCGCGCGCGCCTCGCTGTCAGCGTTACCGACGCGCGGCTTGCGAGCCGGCGGCGGGCGCATTCAGATTCTCTCGAACGGTATGGTACAGTACGACTTGAAGCCTATGAGCCGGCAGGACATCCTCGAGGTCACCCGCGAAGGCTCGATCGAGCGCGAGATATTCGAGCAGATCGATCTCGAACGGCTTCCTCGCCACGTCGCCGTCATCATGGATGGCAACGGGCGGTGGGCGGAGAAGCGGGGGCTTCCCCGCGTGGAAGGCCACCGGGCAGGGATCGCCTCCGTGCGCGAGGCGGTGGAGACCTGCGCCCGGCTCGACCTCTCCGTCCTGACCCTCTACGCGTTCTCGGTCGAGAACTGGAAGCGGCCCAAGAGCGAGGTCGACGTGTTGATGAAGCTCCTGAAGCAGTACCTGCGGCTCGAGCTGTCGACGCTCATCAAGAACGACATCCGTTTTCAAGTCATCGGACGCACGCACGAGCTTCCCAAAGACGTGGTCTCGGAGCTCGAGGCCGCGATGGAGCGCACTCGAGGCAACCGGGGCCTCCTCTTCAATATCGCCCTCAATTACGGCGGTCGCGCCGAGATCGTCGACGCCTGCCGGGCGGTGGTCAGAGAAGCCCTCGCGAAAGGCGAGGAGCCGCCGCTCGACGAGGAGACGTTCTCGCGACATCTATATACCGCCGGCGTCGCTGACCCGGACCTCTTGATCCGCACGAGCGGCGAGCTGCGCATCTCGAATTTCCTCCTCTGGCAGATCGCCTATGCCGAGATCTGGGTAACCGAAACCCCGTGGCCCGACTTCCGGAAGCGGGACCTGTTCGAAGCGATCCTATCCTTTCAGAAACGCGAGCGGCGGTACGGAGGCATCGCGGCCCCCACGCGAAGCACGGCGTAGCTGATTGCTTGAATCTCAAAAACAGCAGAAAACGCAGAGACGAACCTTCTTTTTGGTTTTCCTCTGCGCCCCCGCGCCTCTGCGCCTTTGCGTTGGATTCTTCTCTTCCCATCGGTAAGCGCAGCGTATGTCTCGCATCCTGACGGCGCTCGTCGCCGTCCCGCTACTGCTTCTGGTGATTCTGTGGAGCCCCGCCTGGGTCTTCCTTGCCCTCTGCCTCGCGTTCGCGGTCGCGAGCTTCTGGGAGCTCTCACGACTGGCGACGAACCTCGGCGTCCCGCTATTCGCGGTCGGATATCCCCTCACGGCGCTGGGCGTCACTGCGTTCTACCCGGGATTTCCGGGACTCCTTCCGATGTCGCTCGCGATGCTCCTCGCGATCGGGCTCGCGGCCGTGTTCACCCGCGAGCCGACCCGCGAGAGCCTCGGCGCCGTCGCCGGGACCGTATTCGCTGTCCTCTATGTTGGGGTCCTCATCGGAACGGTCGTGGGTCTTCGCATGGCGCCGGACGAGCGGGGCCGCCTCTGGATCGTGTTCCTCCTCGCGGTCACGATGGTCGGAGACGCTGGCGCTTACTACGTCGGCCGCGCGCTCGGGAAAAAACCGCTCGCTCCCGTTTTGAGCCCCAAGAAAACCGTGGCGGGTCTATGGGGCGGGATCGTTTTCGCCGTGGCCACGGCGATTTTCGTGAAGTTCCTCGCGCTCCCCGCTCTCGCCGTTTCGACAGCGATCGGTCTCGGGCTCGCGATGGCGGTCTTCGGCGTGATCGGAGACTTGTTCGAGTCGTTGTTGAAGCGCTCGGCCGGCGTCAAGGACACTTCCGCTCTTCTTCCCGGCCATGGAGGGGTGCTCGATCGCATCGATAGCCTCCTCTTCGCCTCTCCCATTCTCTTTCTGTACGTGAACCGGGTTGGGTCCGAGGCCTTTTTGGAAGTGGGAAGCCTTTGGCTACAATGAAAGAAGCTCTCGTCATGCCGTCCAGAGGGATCTCCATACTCGGCTCCACGGGGTCGATCGGGACCAACACGCTCCACGTGCTGGAGCGGTTCACCGATCGCTTCCATATCGTGGGCCTCGCCGCCGGAAGGCAAATCGATCGGATGCTCGAACAGATCGCTCGCTTCCGGCCGGAGGTCGTGTCCGTCGCGACCGCCGAGGATGCGGCGCGGGTTCGCGCGGAGTTCCCCTCGATGCGCGCGCTTCACGGAGTCGACGGAATGGTCGAGGTCGCCACCCATCCCGACGCGGATTTCGTGATGTCGGCCACGGTCGGCGCGGCGGGGTTGGTGCCGACGCTTCGGGCGATCGAAGAAAAGAAAACCGTAGGCCTCGCGAACAAAGAGACTCTGGTCATGGCGGGCGAGCTGATGACCCGGGCGGTCGCGGCATCGGGATCCGCTCTTCTTCCCGTCGACAGCGAGCACAACGCGGTGCATCAATGCCTCGCGGGCAGGAAGGACAAGGTCAAGCGAATCTGGCTCACGGCTTCCGGCGGGCCCTTTCGGACGTCCACTCGAGAAGAGATGCGGAGCGCGACGAAAAACGAGGCGCTGAAGCATCCGACCTGGAACATGGGCCGGAAGATCAGCATCGACTCCGCGACAATGATGAACAAAGGGCTCGAGATCATCGAAGCTCATTGGCTCTTCGGGGTTCCCGCCGAACGAGTGCGCGTCGTGGTCCATCCTCAATCGACCATCCACTCGATGGTGGAGCTCGAGGACGGCTCGTTCCTGGCGCAGCTCGGCGCGACGGACATGAGGCTTCCCATCCAGTACGCCCTCACCTATCCGGAAAGGGTGGAGAGCGATCTCCCGCCCCTCGACCTCGAGTCGCCCTCTGAGCCTCGAATTCCACCCGCCGGACCAGGAGCGTTTCCCCGCCATCGGGCTCGCTTATCGCGCGCTCGCGGCGGGAGGGACGGCGCCGGCGATACTCAACGCCGCGAACGAAGTCGCGGTAGAAGCGTTTCTCAACGATCGCATCGGCTTTCTCTCGATCGCGGACATCATCGCGGAGACGCTCTCGCGGCATCCCGCGGGAGAGGCTTCGGATCTGGAGACGGTGCTCGAGGCCGATCGAAAGGCGCGCGAGGAGGCGGAGCGGCTCGTCGCGCGTCTCGCGCCGATCGCGATCGCATGACGGCAAGAAGCGGGCGATGACCACTCTACTGGCTTTCGTTTTCGTCCTCGGTGTCCTGGTGTTCTTCCACGAATCGGGGCACTTCCTCACCGCGAAGTGGGTCGGAGTGCGGGTCAAGACATTCTCACTCGGATTTCCGCCGAAGATCCTGGGCCGCAAGTGGGGCGATACCGAGTACGTCATCGGACTCCTCCCCATCGGGGGCTACGTCAAGATGGCGGGTGACAACCCGGGCGAATCGAGCGGCGATCCGGCGGAATTCCTGAGCCGGTCGAAATGGGAACGGCTCGCCATCCTGTTCGCGGGACCCTTCGCGAACCTGGTCCTCGCCATGGCCATCCTCACCGTTCTCTTCATGGTGGGGCTCGAGAGGCCCGCGGGTATCGACGACCCTCCCGTGATTCACTACGTGGTCAAGAGCTCTCCGGCGGAACGAGCGGGACTCGCTCCCGGCGATGAGATCGTCGCGATCGACGGGGCGAAGACGGAGACCTGGAGCGATGTCTTCGATCACGTGCTGGTGAGCGCGAACGAGACGCTCACGGTCACCGCGCTCCGGAACGGCGAGCGCATCGAGACCGAGCTCGAGGTCGCCGCCCGGGAAGAGGACGGAGCGGGCATCGCCGGGTTCCTTCCAGCGCTCCAGCCCGAGGTCGGCGAGGTGGCGAAAGCCTCGCCGGCGGAGAACGCCGGGATCCTGCCGGGCGACGTGATCACCAAAGTGGGCGGAAAGCCGATTCTTCACGTCGAGCAGATCATCACGGAGATCCGCTCGGGCGATGGAAGCGAAGTCGAGATCGAAGTGCTGCGCGGAGAGGAGCCCCGTTCCTTTCACGTGACACCCCGGCAGGACAATGGAAACTGGCTCATCGGGGTCACCTTCCGTCCTCCTCCCACGACGGTCGAGCGCTACGGCAACCCGTTCCTGGCGTTCGGCGCCGCGTCGAAGGAAGTCGCGCGTTTCACCAAGATGACCTTCGTCATCCTCGGGAAGCTGGTCACCGGCCGGACCTCGGTGAAGCAGATGTCCGGGCCCATCGGCATCGCCGTCGTGTCGGGCGAGACCGCCCGCGAAGGTCCAATCGTCTACTTCTGGTTCATGGCGGTTCTGAGCGTGAACATCGCGGTCTTGAACCTTCTCCCGGTGCCTCTTCTCGACGGTGGACACATGGCGATCATCGCCCTCGAGGGTCTCGCCGGCCGTGACTTCAGCCTGCAGATGAAAGAGCGCATCCTCCAGGTGGGCTTCGTCATGCTGCTCCTGCTCATGGTCACCGTCATCTACGTGGATCTTTCGAAGATCGAGTCCATCGGAAAATACCTTCCCTGGTAGCTTCCGCGCACCAGGCGGCCACGGAAAATCTGCTAGACTCTCGCGAGGAACCTGCCATTCATGAAGATTGAATCGATCGAAATCCTCGAGGTGAAGCTCGATCTCAAGCAGTTCTTCGAGACCAGCTTCTCCCGCGTCACCTATCAGCGTTTTCTCCTCCTTCGAGTCCAGGTCGACGGTGTCGTCGGGATCAGCGAATGCGTGGCCGACGAAGAGCCGAGCTATTCGTACGAGACGGTCAAGACGGCGCTCCACGCCCTCGAGGACTTCGTGGCGCCGGCAGCGTTCCGGACCGAGTACTCCCATCCCGACGAGTTCCTCCCCTCGATGCGCAACATCCGAGGCCACAACATGGCGAAGGCGGCGCTCGAGATGGGTCTCTGGGAGGCCTACGCCCGCATGCGGGGCGAGTCTCTGTCGAAAGCGCTCGGCGGGACGCGGCGGGAGATCGCCTCGGGGGTCTCCATCGGAATTCAGGACAGCGTCGACCAGCTTCTCGCCAAGATCGAGGCGGAGCGGGAGGACGGCTACCGTCGGATCAAGATGAAGATCAAGCCGGGCTGGGACGTCGATGTGGTCAAGAAGGTGCGCGAGCGATTTCCCGATACGCCCTTGATGGTGGACGCCAACAGCGCCTACAGCCTGAAGGACGTGCCCCTCTTCCAGAAGATGGACGCCTTCGACCTGATGATGATCGAGCAGCCGCTTCACTACGAGGACATGTGGGACCACGCGAAGCTCCAGAAGCAGATCAAGACGCCGATCTGCCTCGACGAGTCGATCCATTCGCTCGAGGACGCGCGGCGGGCGATCGAAATGGGCGCGACGCGCATCATCAACATCAAGGCCGGTCGCGTGGGCGGACTTTCGAGCGCCCGCGACATCCAGAAGCTCGCCGCCGACAACGGCATCCCGGTCTGGTGCGGCGGAATGCTCGAGAGCGGCATCGGTCGGGCGCACAACGTGCACCTTTCGACCCTCGCGAACTTCACGCTGCCAGGCGACGTCGCCGACAGTAAACGCTACTTCGTCGAGGAGCTCATCGAGCCCACCGTCCAGGTGAGGAAGGACGGCACCATCGCGGTACCGGAAGGCCCGGGGATCGGCTACCAAGTCCTGATGGATCGAGTGGAGAAGCACCTGGTGTCCCGGCGCGTCTTGAAGCCGAAGCCGTAGGAATGCGGATACTTCGACTTTCGCACTTCGCTCTTTCGACTCTCCTCCTCGCCGGTTGCCCCGAGACTCCGCCGCCCGTCCCCGAGATCCCGCCGGCGGAGACGAGCCTCGCGCGCGCGATGAAGCTCGAGGACGAGCGTTCCGACGGCGGCGGCGAGCTCGAGCTCCTGCTCGGAGACCTCGACGATCGCGTGCGCGCCCGCGCGGCCCTCGCCCTGGGACGGCTGGGAGATCCCTCGGCGGCGCTGAAGCTCACACCGCTCCTTACCGATCCCTCGCCCTACGTCCGCGCGACCGCGGCTTTCTCACTCGGCATTCTCGAAGGCCCGCTTCCCGAAGACGCCGCCGCAAGTTTGACCGATGCTCTGGATGACGAGGAGCCCAGGGTCCGGGGCCGAGTCGCCGAAGCTCTCGCGCGCGTGGCGGGCGAGAATGCCGCCGAAGCGCTCGGAGCGGAGCTCGCCCGATGGGTACCGCGCGGCGCCGAGCCCTACGAATGGAACGAGGCGCTCACCCTTTCCTCGGTGACGCTCCCTCATCCGGACGTGCGCGCCGGCTTGCTCGCGCTCGGAAGGCTACGAAGCTCGGGGCCTGCCTGGGAAGCGATCGCGACCGAGGGAGCGACTCCGCGCTTTCTCTGGTGGCCCGCGGCCTGGACCGCGAGCCAGCTTCCCGGAGACCAGCTCGAGCCTTTGCTGCTCTACTATGCCGGCTCTCCCGATCCGGTCCTGCGCCTCTACGGAGCGCGGGGGCTTTCCGGACTCAGCCCGGAAAAGGCCCGGCCGCATCTGCGCGCGCTCCTGTTCGACCCGAGCGAGACGGTTCGTATCGAAGCGATTCGAGCGGCGGCGCGTCTCGAAGCACTCGAGCTCGTGCCCGATCTTCTCGGTCATCTCGACGCCGACAGCCGCTACGTGCAAACGGAGGTTCTCCGGGCGCTGGTCGCGCTTCCGAGCGAGGCGACGATCGAGCCTCTCGTCGATCGCATCGGCGATCCGAGTCCGTGGATTCGAGGCCTCGCGCTCGAGGCCCTCGCTCGCCAGGATCCCGAGAGCTTCTGGCTGCTTCTCTCCGGGATCGGCGCCGATCCGGCGTGGGAAGTGAGGCGGCGGATGGCGGAGCTCTTCGCCGGCATGAAGGGCGATCGGCCGAGAGAGCTTCTCGTCGAGATGCTCGAGGACGAGGACGGGCGCGTTCGCGGCGCCGCGCTCCGCTCGCTGCGGGTCGTCGCCCCCGAGACCGCCGCCTCCGTTTCGATCCGCCATCTCGCAGGGCCGGATCCTTTCGAACGGGTGGCGGCGGCGGAGACTCTCGCGGCCGCGGGATCGAAGGAAGCGTTCGCGCCCCTCGAGCAGGCGTTTCTCGCGGAGAAGGACAGACGACCCGCGCATTCGCGCGTCGCTCCTGAAGGCCCTCTCGACCCTCGATCCCGAGAAGGCGCGGCCTACCGCCACCGGCGCGCTCGAGGACCCGAGCCACTTCCTGAGGAAGGCCGCCGCGTCGATCCTGGCGCGAGCGGGCGTCGAGGCGAGCGTTCGTCCGCGGTCGAGCGAGCTCGGTCTCGACGACTACCAGGCGAGCCTCGCGGCGCCTTTCTCACCGCAGGCATTCATCACGACTTCCCGCGGAAGGATTGAAATCGAGCTCTTCATCGCCGACGCGCCTCAAACCGTGTCCAATTTCATCCGGCTCGCGCGGGACGGCTTTTTCAACGGGAACCGGTTCTACGAGGTCGTGCCGAACGGGCACGTGGCGACCGGCGACCCGCGCGGCGACGGACGCGGAGGCCCTGGCTACGTCATTCGATCGGAGCTCAACGAAAGGCCCGTGGTGCGCGGAACGCTCGCGATGGTCGAAGAGGAGCGCGATTCGGGCGGAAGCCGCTTTCTCATCACTCACCTGCCGGAGCCGGCTCTCGAGGGGAGGCTCACCGTGTTCGGTCTCGTAACCGCCGGGATGGAGGTCGTGGATCGCCTCGAGCCGGCAGATGGACGACCCTACGATCTAGGACGCGGTGACAGATCGCCTGGGATGGAGTGACCGCACGCGCCCTAGCTCGGGCGAGCGGTGAGTCGAGTGCGTGGGCCCGCGCACGGGGAGCGAGGCGAGCCCCCGGTATCGACTGCTCGCCGCTCGACCTCGACGGCACCCTTCTGAACGGGGACCGGGAGATCCCGGAGGCGAATCTCCGAGCGGTCGCGGCGGCCGCTCGCGCCGGCGTCGTCATCGCTCTCGTCACCGGCCGCAGGTTTCCCTCCGTGCGCCGCTACCTCGAGCCTCTCGGAGCGGAGACCTTTGCGGTCGCGAACAGCGGCGCCATCGTTCGACGAGGGCTCGACGGTCCCATCCTGCGGAGGAGCCTCCTTCCGCTCGAATGCGCGCAAAGGGTTCTCGCCCTCGCCGAAGAAGCGGAAATCGAGCCCGTGATCCACGATGGACCGGACGCGGAGGGCCACCTCTTCCTGAGATCTTCGGCGCGGAACGTCTCCGCGATGGGCCGATACCTCCATCAAACGTCCCCGCCGCCGGTCTTTCTTCCCTCCCTGCGGCTCGAGCGCGCGCCGGTGCAGATCGGTTTCACCGGCGGGGTGGACGAGCTCCGTCGCTTCGAGAGAGCTCTCTCCGCCGGACTCGCATCGAGCGGACACCAGGCGAGCTTCGCGCGAACCGAGTACCCCGAAGAGGAGCTCGCGCTCCTCGACGTGCTCGGCGTCGAAGCGACGAAGGCGCGAGCGCTCGAGTACCTCGCCTCCGTCCTCGAGATCGAGCTCGCGAGCACGATGGCTATCGGCGACAACTGGAACGACGTCGAGATGCTGGAGCGAGCGGGGCTCGGGGTCATCATGAAGAACGCGGACCCGGAGCTCCGGAGTCGTGGATTCGCCGAGACGGGAACGAACGAGGAATGCGGAGTCGCGGAAGCGATCGAGAGATATCTCCTCGGGCATCCTTAGTGCTCGCCTCGCTCTTCGCTCGGCTCGCTCCCCGCGCGGTGAAGACGGGCCCTCCGGGCCCGTGCCTTCGATAGACGAAAAGGGGGTGACAAGTCACCCCCGCTCTCGGTACCCCTGAGGAGTTACTTACTTCTTCTTGGCTTTCTTTGCGGTCGAAGCTTTCTTCTTGGCCATGCTTTTCGCCTCCTCTCTTTCAGGGGTTAGAGCGGTGGGGGCCGGGCCGTTTTTCGCATATCGAAAACTCGAAATGTTTCACGGTTTTCTCAGCCTTATCCGCTCGCCGGCCCGACCTCGGACTTTTCTACAGCACGAACCCCGGGCCTCTTGATCGACCCTGGGAAGTGACCGACAACTAGAGGTCGTCTGAGTCCGGGCTTGGCATACTAGATGTAGCATAATAGGGAAGGGATCTCCCCCTGTCAAGCCTTTTCCACGCGGGTCGTGAGAGTTATGCTTTTGCCATGAATGCGTTAGAAGCGGGGACTCGCGAAAGACCGCGGTTCGAGCGGCTGTCTCGATCGGGCGGCGCCCGGCGCGGACGGCTCCTGACTTCCCGAGGGGACGTGGCAACGCCCGCCTTCATGCCGGTCGCGACCGCGGCCTCGGTGAAGTCGCTCACGCCGCGAGATGTCGAGGAGCTCTCCGCGGAGATCATCCTCTCGAACACCTACCACTTGATGCTGCGCCCCGGAGCGGACCGTATCGCGGCTCTCGGCGGGCTCCATCGATTCATGTCCTGGAAGAGGCCCGTTCTCACCGACAGCGGCGGCTTCCAGGTCGCGAGCCTGAAGGCGCTCTCGCGGGTGGATGACGAAGGAGTCGTCTTCCGTTCTCACCTCGACGGGAGCCTCCACGCACTGAGCCCTGAGCGCGCCGTCGAGATCCAGGAAAAACTCGGCTCCGACGTCGCCATGGTGCTCGATGAGTGCCGGCTCTACCCCTCGGAGCGAGCGGACGCGCGGACCGCCGCCTCCCGGAGCCTCGATTGGGCCGCGCGCGCGAAGAAAGTCCGAGCGAGGCCCGACCAGGCGCTCTTCGGAATCGTACAGGGAGGCGCTTTCGAGGACCTGAGGCGCGAGAACGCGCGCGCCCTCGTCGAACTCGATTTCGAAGGCTACGCCGTCGGCGGTCTGGCCGTCGGTGAGCCGAAAGAGCTCATGAGGGAGATGACCGCGATTTCCGCGGCGGAGCTCCCGGAGGACCGTCCGCGCTACCTGATGGGCGTCGGAACGCCGCTCGATATCCTCGAATCGGTAGCGCTCGGAATCGACATGTTCGACTGCGTTCTGCCCACGAGAAACGCGCGGAACGGGACGCTCTTCACGAGCGCGGGGAAGGTAGCGATCAAGAACGCGCGCTACGCGTCGGAGGACGGGCCTCTCGACCCGGAGTGCCGCTGCTATACCTGTTCCAACTTCTCACGAGCGTATCTGAGGCACCTTTTCGTGGCCCGGGAGATGACCGCCTCGACGCTGAACACGATTCACAACCTGCATTTCTACCTCGACCTGATGAGGCGCACCCGTCTCGCCATCGAAGAGGACCGCTTCGCCGCGTTTCTCTCGCACTGGAAGGAGCGTTTGAGCGATTCCTCGGCTTGAAGCGCTTACCGGCGCTGAACTATGATGATGTGATGTTCACCGCCTGGTTCGCGCCGCTCCAGGGCTCGACTTCCTTTCTCGGCAGCCAGGTCCTGCTGATGGTGATGATCTTCGGCGTCTTCTACCTCATCGTGGTCCGACCGATGCGGAAAAAACAGGTGCAGGTGGAGACGATGCTGGGACAGCTCAAGAACGGCGACAAGGTTTTGACCAGCGGTGGAATCTACGGAACGGTCGTCGGGGTGAGCGACGATCAGATCCAGCTTCGGGTCGCGGAAAACGTGAAAATTCACGTGGCCAAGTCCGCGGTCACGCAGCTCGTCGAGGACAACGCCAAGCGCGCCTGAGCCGAAGACGACCGCGAGCCGCGGTCCTGGCCAGCTCACCTGCGAATCTCGGGAAATGGCGATCGGAGAACGGATCTCATGAAGAAGAACATGAAGTGGAAGGCTTTGCTCATCCTGGCGGTGGTGGGCCTCTCGATCTGGGGCTTCACGCCGCCTAGCGAGAAGATCAAGCTGGGGCTCGATCTGAAGGGCGGAATTCACCTGGTGATGAAGGTGAAGACCGAAGACGCGATCGTCGCCGTGACCGACGAGATCGCCGGAATGCTCGGACAGCAACTGGACGACAAGAGCATCTCGTTCCAGACCGCGGAGCGAGCGGAGAGCGGGCGCATTGCGGTGACCGGCGTCGACATCAACAAGGATTCCGAGCTCCGCGAGCTCGTCACAGACGAACTTTCCCGCCTGGGACTTGAGGAGTCTCGGCTCAGGGAGCTGGGAGCTCTCGCTCAAGCCCGCGGAGATCGCGGCGCTCCGCTCGGAGACCGTGGCCCAGGCCATCGACACCATCCGCCGGCGGGTGGACGAGCTCGGCGTGGCCGAGCCGGTCATCGCGCCGCATGGTGACACGGGCGACCAGATTCTGGTCCAGCTTCCAGGCTTCGACGACGTCGCGCGCGCGAAGGAGCTCATCCGCTCGACCGCGAGACTCGAGCTTCGAATGGTTCGCGGCGCGGGACTCTCCGAGGATCAGATCCTCGCCGGCCGGGCCCAGCCCGCGGGAACGGACATACTCCCCGGCGCGCCGGACGCGGGCGGCGACCGCGTGTACTACCTCGTCGATCGCACGCCGGTGGTGACGGGCCGCGATCTGAAAAACGCGCGGCGGTCGCTCGACTATGAGACCAACACACCCAATGTGTCCTTCACGCTGAAGCCCGAAGCCGCGAGCCGTTTCCAGCAGGTCACCCGGGAGAATATCGGCCGCCAGCTCGGCATCGTGCTCGACGGTCAGGTCGTCTCCGCGCCCGTCGTTCAGAGCGCGATCTACGACCAGGGGCAGATCACCGGCAACTTCTCGCTGGAGGAGGCCCAGGACCTTTCGATCAAGCTCCGTTCCGGCGCTCTCCCCGCCTCTCTCGAGTACCAGGAAGAGCGCACCGTCGGGCCCAGCCTCGGCGCCGACGCGATCCGGGCCGGAATCCTCGCCTCGCTCGTCGGCCTCGGGGCGGTGGTGGTCTTCGTGTTCGTGTACTACAAGCTCTCGGGAGTGAATGCCGTCGTGACGCTGGTCGTTGAACCTGCTCATCCTCCTCGGCGTCCTCGCCTACTTCAAGGCGACCCTCACTCTTCCCGGGCATCGCGGGAGTGATCCTCACCATCGGCATGGGTGTCGACAGCAACGTTCTCATCTTCGAGCGCATCAAGGAAGAGATGCGCGCGGGAAAGACGGTGCGCACCGCGATTTCCGCGAGCTTCTCGCAAGGTCTTCTGGACCGTTTTCGACTCCCATCTCACGAGCCTCATCGCCGCGGCGATCCTCTTCCAGTTCGGGACCGGTCCGGTGCAGGGTTTCGCCGTGACCCTGAGCATCGGTCTCATCGCCAACATGTTCACTTCCATCTTCGTCTCGCACTTCCTCTTCGACCTCATCTACGGAGGCCGGAGGCAGGTCGAGTCCCTCAGCATCTAGAGAATTCTCATGGATATCATTCGCGACACGAATATCAACTGGCTGAAGTACCGCTGGCACTTCATCGGTTTCTCCCTTCTGGTAATCGCCCTCGGGGCCCTCGACATGGTGAGAAAGGGCGGCCCGCGCTACGGAATCGATTTCTCGGAAGGCACCATCGTCTACGCCAAGTTCGAGAAGACGCCGCAGATCGACGCGGTCCGGGAGAAGCTCGGCGACCGCCGGAATCGGAGAGGCGGTCATCCAGCGCTACGACCGCGAGGAGCTCAACCTGGTGATGATCCGCGTCGAGCGACACGACGGCGCCACCGACCTCGACACCACCGCGAACCGCATCCTCTCGGTGCTCGAAAAGGATTTTCCCGACAATCGCCTCGTCGACTCCTCGACCGAAATCGTGGGGGCGGTGGTCGGCAACGAGCTCCGCCGTCAAGCGCGAAACGCCACTCTCTTCTCGCTGCTGGCGATGCTGATCTACATCGGGTTCCGCTTCGAGCCGATCTTGGAGTCGCCGCCACGATCGCCGTATTTCACGACGTGCTGGTGACGCTCGGACTCGTGTCGATTTTCAACTACGAGATCAGCCTGAACGTGATCGCCGCGTTCCTGACCCTCGTGGGCTATTCGGTGAACGACACCATCGTCATCTTCGATCGGGTACGGGAGAACCGGAAGCTCGCTCGAAAGCAATCGCTCGCGGAGCTCCTGAACCTGTCGCTGAACCAGACCCTGCGCCGCACCATTTTGACGTCGGGACTGACGTTCCTCTCGGTCATCGCTCTTTTTCTCTTCGGGGGCGAGGTCCTCCGAGGCTTTTCCTTCGTTCTGGTGGTCGGGCTCATCGCGGGGACCTATTCCACGATCGGGATCGCGGCGCCGGTGGTGCACTGGTGGCGTCAATTTCGCGACAAACCCGCCACCGAGCGGAAGAAGGCGAAGTCCGAAGCGGGAGCCGACGCCCGGGTCTAGCTCGAGGGTGTAAGATCGAGCCGCGAGCCGAGCGGAGAGCGAGCAAGGGAGCAGCCGAGCGGAGCCTTCAGCCCAGAGCGGTGAGGGCCGTGGAGGGCCCCGCCGCACTGAGCGAAGAGCGAGGCGAGCACTGTAAGTGAAGCCGCTGCCATCGACTACGAGGGGTCCTCTTCGAACCGAGAGTCGTTCGCGGCAACGCTCGGGTTGGCGGAACGGTGCCCCCCGGCTTCCGGTTGGGTCTGCGGCCCCGTCGGATTCGGCCTCCATCTCCTCGCGATCGCGGCGCTGGTTGGATCGGCTCTCTTCAGCCCGATCGAGCTGCTACCGCCGCAGGTCGCGCCGCTTCGGCTGAACCTCGCTCCGCCGCCACCGCCGCCGATCCGATCGTCGGCGGTAGCGAGCTCGAGCTTCCTCGAGGTGACACCCGTCTCCGGCTCCGAGCTCATCGCGCCAGGGCGGATTCCCGACGAGATTCTCTCCCCGCGTTTCGAGGTAACCGCCGGGCTCGAAGTGGGCTTTCTCGACGGAAGCGACCAGGGACTCGCCGGAGGGATTCCCGGAGGGGTCGTCGGGGGAATTCCGGGCGGCATCGTGGGTGGCGTCGTCGGGGGCACCGGCGACGACCTGCCTCGCTTTCAGACACCTGACGTCGGGCCGAGCCCCATCCGGATGCCGCAACCGACCTACACGCGGCAGGCTATCCGGGACAATGTGACCGGCACCGTCGTTCTTCGCGTGGTCATCGACGAGCGGGGCTCCGTGAAGGTGCTCAAGGTCATCCGCTCGGTTCCCGAGCTCGACCAGGAGGCCATCCGGGTGGTGGAGTCGTCCTGGCTCTTCCGACCGGCGACCAAGAACGGACGCCCCATATCCGCCCTGTCGGACCTGGTGGTCCGGTTCAGTCTTTATTAGTTGCGAGGCCCGGTCGTCGCCCGCCAAACGTCCTCGCCCGGCGAGGAGCTCGCTTCCAATGCTCGTGACGCTTGACAGCGCAACGAGGTCGAAATAGCATACGCCACCCATTGACGCGGGAGGTTCCTCCAAATCTCCCGTGGGTTGGTTTTGCTGAGGAAAGCGGAGCTCAAGGGATTGCAGACGACGCGAACGCGCCCGGAGATTGCCTCGAACGCTCGCTCGATCTGTCCGTCACCCGGTGCTGCGGCACATGTTGCGCGGTAGCCCACTCGGACGGAACCTTTCCTCGGAGGCTGGTGTCTAAGAACGCGACCGAGGGTTTCCCTCACAGCCTTTCGGTCGTTCGTCAGAGGGTTACGCGAGTTTTTTAAGCAAAGTCGTTCATAAAACGTCTCGCGAAAGGAGCGCCGAACGCCGTGCCCAAAGAAATGTTTGACCTCGCGCTGGTTCCCGAGGGGCGTGCGGGGAGATCGTTCGCCACTTTCATGACCTCCTTCCTGATCCAGGGTGGAATCCTGGCGGCCATGGTCATCGTTCCGCTTGATGGCCACCGATAACCTGCCGACGCCCGAGGGGATCATGACCTTCATGGCGCCGCCGCCGCCACCGCCACCGCCGCCACCGCCGCCGCCGCCACCGCCGGCGCGGCCGAAGCCCACGGCGCCTCGGCCGGTGCTCGCAGCGACGCCGCAGTTCGTCGCCCCGGTCGAGATCCCGGATGAGATCGGTATGGACGACCTGGGCGGCGTCGATTTCGGCGTTCCCGGCGGCGTCGAGGGCGGAGTGCCCGGCGGCGTCATCGGCGGCATCGTGGGAGGACTTCCGGATGCGCCCCCGCCGCCTCCGAAGCAGGAGCCGGTGCGCGTCGGCGGAGACATACGTCCGCCGAACCGGATCACGAACGTCAATCCCGTCTATCCGGACATCGCCAAGCAGGCCCGCGTGCAAGGCATCGTGATCCTGGAAGCGATCATCGATCCCCAGGGAAACGTCACGAACGTGCGCGTGCTGCGCTCGATTCCTCTGCTCGATCAATCGGCCATCGAAGCGGTCAAGCAGTGGAAGTACGAGCCGACTCTCTTGAACGGGGTTCCGGTGCCCATCGTGATGACGGTGACCGTGAACTTCGCGCTCAGCTAACGCCGTTATTCATGATTCCGAAGCACCCAGCCAGGGCAATATCAGGAGGAAATAATGTCTTTTAGCTTGTTGGATATCTGGAACCACATGGGCTTCACCGCGAAGGCGGTGAACTTCACGATGTTGATCATGTCGATCTACTCGCTCAGCATCATGATCGAGCGCTACATGACCTACCGCAAGGCCAAGAAGCAGTCCCGGGCCTATGCGCCGAAGGTCGCGAAGCTCCTGAAGGACGGGAAGATTCAGGAAGCGATCAAGATCAGCAGCGGCAAAGAGGTGAAGAACAGCCACCTGGCCAAGGTGCTCCTCGCCGGCCTCAACGAGTACGAGTATCAGAAAGAGTCGGGCGGCGTGAGCCGCGACGAAATGATGGAAGCGGCCCACCGCGCGATCGAGCGCGCGACCGCGCTCAACCTCACCGACCTCAAGCGCGGGCTCTCCGGCCTCGCGACGGTCGGCGCGACCGCCCCCTTCGTGGGACTCTTCGGAACAGTGGCGGGCATCATCAATGCTTTCCGCGGAATGGCGCTCACCGGCTCGGGCGGTATCGGCGCGATCTCGGCGGGTATCGCCGAAGCGCTGGTGGCGACGGCGTTCGGTCTGTTCGTCGCGATTCCGGCGGTGTGGGCGTTCAACTATCTGACCACGCGGGTCGAGGGCTTCACGGTGGAAATGGACAACAGCGCCTCCGAGCTCATCGACTACATGGCCAAGAAGACGGCGACCTAACGGAACGGTCTTCTTGAACGAAATAGGGAGAATCGTGCCATGGGTATGAGCGGAATGGGCCAGAAAGAGATCAAGGCCGACATCAACGTAACACCTCTCGCTGACGTGATGCTGGTGCTCCTCATCATCTTCATGGTGATCACCCCTCTCCTGCAGAAGGGCGTCGACGTGAAGCTTCCTGTGGCGGAGTTCCCGTCGGACCATCCCGACAACGAGGCCGCAGTCACCGTCGCCATCCGCAAGGACAACACCGTCTACGTCAACATGGTGCCGGTCGCGGAATCCGAGCTGACGACGAAGCTCAGCGAGGAGTTCGAGGGCAAGACCGAGAGGATCCTGTTCCTGAAGGCGGACGAGGCCCTGGAATATGGCGACGTCCTGCGGGTCATGGACCTCTGCCGGGACGCGGGAGCGGACGAGATCGGCCTCATCACCGAGGTCAAGACCAGGAGTTGATCCCATGGCGATGACAACCGGTAAGAGCAAAGGTCCCAATTCCGACATGAACGTGACGCCGCTCATCGACGTCATGCTGGTGCTGCTCATCATCTTCATGGTGGTGACGCCCTTGACCCAGAAGGGTCTGGACGTCGAGTTGCCGCAGTCGGCGGACGAGCTGCAGGAGGACGACGCCGCCGGATCCGAACCAGCTGGTGCTGGACATCGATGTCAACGGTCAGGTGACCATCAACAAGCAGCCCGTCAACTGGGACGAGCTTCCGCTTCGCATCCGCGACATCTTCGAGACCCGCGCGGACAAGACGATCTTCCTGAGAGCGTCTCCCACGCTGACCTACGGAGAGGTGATCGCGGTGCTCGACGTCGCGAAAGGCAACGGGGTCGAGCGGGTGGGCATCGTGCCGCCCGATCCGGGAAGCGTCGGCGGCGGAAGCCGCTGAGTCGTTCAGAACTTTCGAGCCTTCCGGGGAGGCGGAGAGCCGCCTCCCCGATTCATCTGGAAGAGAGCTCCACCTCGAAGAGACTCCCCCCTCCCGGGCGCGGAAGACAACGCGCCTCTCCGCCGTGGAAGCGCGCGATCTTGCGCACCAGGGAAAGCCCCAGTCCGACGCCTTGGTTCGCGGTACCCGGCGAAGAGTAGAACGGGTCGAAGATCCGTTCGCGCTCCTCCTCGGCCACACCTCTGCCTCGGTCGAGAACCTGGATGAGGGCGCTCCCATTCCGTCCGGGACCGACTGCGATCTCGACGGGTGACCCCGGAGCGTGCCGCCGCGCGTTCTCGAGCAGGTTTCGCACCAGGTGCCTCAAGAGCGCGCGGTCGCCCACGGATCTCGACCGGGGCGCCCGAAAGCTGGGCATCGCACTTCGAGGCTTCTTCGGCGGCGAGCGCCAGAAGGTCGACCGTTTCTTCGCGTTTCATCGCCTGACGCGCTTCCAGCCGCGAGGCGAGGATCAATTCGCCGATGAGCGCGTCGAGATCGGCAATCTCCTGCTCGATTCGAGCTTTCGCCTCGGCGGGGACCCCATCGCCCATGAGCTCGATCGGCCAGGCGGATCCGCGTGAGGGGCGAGCGCAGCTCGTGAGAGGCGCCGGCGAGGAGCGTCCTCTGCGCTTCCACCAGCCGCTCGATGCGCTCGGCGGCGCGGTTGAAGCTCGACGCCAGCTGCGCGACCTCGTCCTTTCCTTCGACCGCGACCCGGGAGCCGAGCTGTCCTTCCCCGAGCGCGTCGACGCGCGCCTGCAGCCGCTCGAGCCGCGAGGTCAGCCGCCGCACCAGAGGATACGCGCCGACGGCGACCGCGGCCGCGGAGAGAGCGATCGCAATCAGCACCGCGAACGCATGCGCACCTTGCCGATGCCGTGCCACGAGCCACCTTCCATCCGAAAGCCGCAGCGCCACGGTAATCCCCCGGCCGCGTGAGCGAAGGAAGCGGCTCGAAGCCCAGGTGCTCTCCGGCCTCGGAACCGGCCCTGCGCCGGCGGCGCCGAGCCTCATCCCCTCGGCGTCCCAGAGGGCGAGGCTGAGGTGGAACTCACCCGCGAGGTCTCGGAGAGCGGCGTCGACCTCTTCCGCCGGCGCCCCTGCTGCGGGCAGGTGCTTCTCGGCCATCGCCGCGACCGCGTCGAGGCCGCTGCCGTCCGCGGGAGTCAACCAGAGCCAGGTGACTGAGAAGAGGAAGCCGAGAAGCAAGAGGCTCGCGACGAAGGCCGCGTAAATCTGGACGTACAGCCGCCGCATCGTTCGCCTCAGGAGGTCTCGCCGACGAATACGTAGCCGACGCCCCGGATGGTCAGAATGCGGCGCGGAGACCTCGGATCTTCCTCGACCGCCGCTCGAATCCGGGACACGTGCACGTCGATCGAGCGGTCGAAGGGCTCGAGGGTCGTTCCCCGTACCAGGCGGAGAAGGCGGTCGCGCGTCATGACCTTCCCCGCGTTCTCCGCGAGGGCCACGAGGAGGTCGAACTGGTGCCCGGTCAAGGGCCGCTCCTCACCGCCCAGGTGGACCTGCCGCCGCGTTCGGTCGATGGCGAGACGCCCGAAGCGCAGAAGGTCCGGGTCCGGGCCCCGAGCGGCGCGGCGCTCCCGCCGGACGAGGGCCCGCAGACGGGCGAGGAGCTCGCGCGGGTTGAAGGGCTTCTTCAGATAGTCGTCCGCCCCGAGCTCGAGTCCTACGATTCGGTCCGTGTCCTCGCCTCGCGCCGTCAACATCAATACCGGAACGTCCTGGACTTCCCGGAGCCGCGGAAGGAGCCCGAAGCCGTCGATCCCGGGAAGCATGACGTCGAGCACCACGACGTCCGGCCGAGGTCCGTCGCGAAGCTTCGTGAGAGCGCCGTCGGCGTCCTCCGCCCATTCGACCGCGAGACCGTAGTTCGATAGGTACTCCGAAAGCATCCCGGTGAGCGCGGCGTCGTCGTCGATGACGAGGACCCGAAAGCCCGTCAGGCTCTCCATAAACCGGGCCTCAAAATGCAACGGGCGAGGCAGCCGGAATCGGCGGCCTCGCCCGCAACTGTTCGGGGCGTTCTGACGCTTCTCAGTGGCTCGATGGCGGCTGCGACGTCTCCTCGCCCTGTTTCTTCTCTTCGGCGCCTTCGCCGCCGCCTTCGGTGGCGGCTGCCGCCGCGGCCTTCTCCGCGGCCTGCTGCTGTTCGCGAAGCACCATGGCCTTGTCCCGGAGCTCGTCGGCCTGCGCGGTCAGCTCCGCTTTGCGGCGCGCATTCGGCTCGATCTTGGCCTCCTCGCGGAGGAGGAGGTTCTTGTAGATCAACGCGTCGACGTACTGATCGTCGATCTCGAGAGCCTTGTCGAGCTGGATCATTCCGAGCCCGATGTAATCCTTCTTGGCGTCGTTGGTCAGGTCCGGATCACGGTAGACCTTGTCCCAGTAGTGAACGGCGATCAGATAGTAGCCCTCCGGATTGTTCGCCTGAACGTCGCGAGCTTTGCCGAGCCACTCCATGGTCTCGTCGAACCGGCCGTACTTGTTGAGGAGATTCGCGACCTGCCGATAGGCGAGCGGATCGGAAGGAGCCAGGTCCACCGGTTTCTTGTACGACTCGATGGCCTGCTCCAGGAGCGGAAGCTCTTCGGGATCGTGGAACCGCTCGTAGACGTCGGCGAGGGCGTAGTAGCGCTCGGGGGTCTTCGGATCGAACTCGATGAGCGACTTGAAATACTTCTCCGCGCTCGCGAAATCGTCCAGGTTGTCGCGATAGATCGCCGCGAGCTGCTCCATGCCGTACTGCTGGTACGGCTTCAGCATCTCGAAATCCGTCGGAGTGCTGCCGGGAGAGCTCGATCGCTTTCTCGTAATCCTGGATCGCCGCTTCGAGCAGCGCGTCGTTCTCGGGATCGTCCTGCTTGGTGGGACGATAGAGAAGGTGATTGCTGCTTCCCCGGTAGAAATGCGTGGTCACGAGCACGCGCGGATCGGGATTCGTGTCGAGCGCGAGCGTTTCGTTGTAGAAGCTCGATCGCGTTCTGGTATTCCTTGTTGGCATAATGCCTGGTTCGCCTGCTTGAACGCGCGCCTCGACTTCAGCATGTTCCACTTCTGCTGAAGGTTGGCGCAGCCGCCGAGCGCGACCAGCGCCACGAGTGAGATGGCGATTACTTTCCCACGATGGGTCTGCATGACCGAAAACCCCCTATTCCCATGGAGATCTCCATTGGGGAGCGGAGTATAGTATGGGGGGCTAGGGCCAGTCAAGAAGTGGGCTACCAACCGGTAAGCGCAGGCCCCCCATCATCTTGATCCGCCTTCTCCCTCTCTCTATCATGGGTTTCTGGGGCTCCAGGCGTCATCGCCGCGCCCGCCTCTATGATCCGGTTCGAGAACATCCTGGAGAAAGTCCGCGCCTACCAGCCGGACGGAAATCTCGACCTCCTTCGCCGCGCGTACGTGTTCTCCGCCCGGGAGCACCGCGATCAGCTCCGAAAGTCGGGCGAGCCCTACCTCATTCACCCTCTCGAGGTCGCCAACATTCTGGCGGAGATGCAGCTCGACGAAGCCTCCGTCGCCTGCGGTCTCCTTCACGACGTGGTCGAGGACACCCTCACCAGCATCGAGAGCGTCGAGGAGCTTTTCGGGAAGGAAGTCGCGCACATCATCGAGGGGCTCACCAAGATCAGCAAGATGCAGTTCTCCTCCGCCGAGGAGCACCAGGCGGAGAACTTCCGCAAGATGCTGATGGCGATGGTCGACGATCTTCGCATCATCCTGGTGAAGCTCGCCGATCGGCTCCACAACATGCGGACGCTCCAGCACCTCTCCGAGGAGCGGCGGTTCCACATCGCCAACGAGACCCTCGAGATCTACGCGCCTCTCGCCGGCCGCCTGGGCATCGGCAAGATCAAGACCGAGCTCGAAGACCTCTGCCTCAAGAACCTCGAGCCCAAGGCCTACGGGGTCCTGGCGGCGCGGGTGGAGGCGAAGCGCAAATGGACCGAGGAGTTCATCGGCGAGGTCAAGGGGATCCTCGAGAAGAACCTGGAGGAGAACGAAATCCCCGCGGAGATCACCGGCCGCACCAAGAGCATCTACAGCATCCACCAGAAGATGAAGCGGCAGCAGATCGAGCTCGATCAGGTCTACGACTTCATCGCGCTCCGGATCATCTCCGACAGCGTCAAGAACTGCTACGCCACGCTCGGCATCATCCATAACACCTGGCGGCCGGTGCCCGGGCCGCATCAAAGACTTCATCGCCATGCCGCGGCCGAACGGCTACCGCTCCCTTCATACGAGCGTCATCACCGACGTCGGAGTCCCGTTCGAAGTCCAGATTCGAACCGCGGAGATGCACCGCGTCGCCGAGCAGGGAATCGCCGCCCACTGGAAGTACAAGGAGGGCAGGCCCCTCGGCGAGGAAGACATCCAGAACTTCGCGTGGCTCCGGCAGATCATCGACTGGCAGCGCGAGGTCAAGGATCCCGCACGAGTTCCTCAACAACCTCAAGGTCGACCTCTACCCCGAGGACGTGTTCTGCTTCACGCCGAAGGGAGACGTGAAGTCCTTCCCGCGTGGGGCGACCCCGGTCGATTTCGCCTACGCCATCCACACCGACGTGGGCCACCAGTGCGTGGGCGGGCGGGTCAACGGGCTCATGGTACCGCTGCGCTACAAGCTGAAGAACGGCGACATCGTCGAAATCCTCACTTCACGCGGCCACCGCCCGAGCCGCGACTGGCTCTCGTTCGTCGCCACCTCGAGAGCGCGCGACAAGATCCGCGTGTTCCTGAACGCCGCCGAGCGGCAGCGCAGCGTCGAGATCGGCCGAAAGCTCCTCGAGAAAGAGTCGCAGCGATTCGACATCTCCCTGAAGCAGACCGTCGACGGGACGCCGCTCCAGGAAATGCTGAAGGAATACGGCTTCACCAAGAGCGACGACCTCTTCGCCGCCATCGGCTACGGAAAGCTCTCCCCGCGAAAAGTGCTCGCCCGGCTGGTGCCTGCCGATCAGCTGCAGGAGAAAACCGGCGCCGGAGCGAGCCTCGCCCGCGCGGTCCGGCGGGTGCTGAAAGGCGGGGAAGACAAGATCAAGGTCGACGGAATGGACGACCTCATGGTCTATCGCGCGAAGTGCTGCAATCCCATTCCGGGAGAAAGCATCACCGGCTACGTCACCCGCGGCAAGGGAGTGTCGGTCCACTCCGCTCAGTGCCCCAACCTCCTCAAGCTCATGGTGGACCCCGAGCGCCGGGTGGAAGTGTCCTGGCAGGGCGAGAAGGACGCGAAGTACGACATCACCCTCTCGGTGAACGTCGAAGACCGCAAGGGAATCCTCGCGGACATCACCTCGATCATCGCCGACATGAACACGGACATCCGCACCATCGAGGCGAAGACCTTCGAGGACCGGAAGGGGGCGATCGACGTGACCGTCTCGATCAGCAACCTGAAAGAGCTCGACCGCATCACGCGATCCATTCGCACGGTGGAGGGCGTCCTCGACGTCGCCCGCCCCGGAATGCGGTAAGAAAACGGGAAGAACGCCGAGTAGGGCGCAGGCGCGTGTGACGAGAGGGAGAGTTGCCGGTGCTGTCGCTTCGCGAGGAGACCCGGGTTTCTGGCTCGCCCAAGTCCACGTTTCCTGCGCCCCCTCTAAAATTCCGTACGGCGGGTTTTCCCCAGTACGGCTTCAAACCGACCTTCAATGGCGACCTTCACGACGAAGTCCCGAGGTTAAGCGCCAGGCCCGCATGCGCTCGGTACCCCGCCGCTTATACGCGGCGAAAGTCCATGCATTAGCAACCCTGTGGCCCGAAGGCATGTGTGGCGGCTGCCGGGCACGGACTACTCGGTCCAGAGGCCCTTGGCTCGCCGGAAGGTTCTGTTGTCCTGCCAGGTCAACGCTTACTATGGCCTCATCCGAGACTCTCACCTGCTTCCATCGGCTTATTTTCTTCGTCCGATGGATCTTTGCCCTGCGGCCTCGTTTGGGCTGCAGGCGAGAGCTTCCCCAATTTAAGCAACGTGTCTGTTCCACCGCGCCATCTCCCGTACCCCGGTTGGCTGGTCGGTTGCTCTTGGTCATTTCTTCACCGACCACGATGGCCTTGCCCTTCTTTGCACAGGCTCGGCGCACAACACTCCGTCGCTCTCCGGGTATCCGCGTCGGTTTGCGTAACGAGGCTGCAGAGTTCGCTTCATGCTACGGCTCGGTGGATTGCTTGCCCCTCTCCGGAAAGGGCGTTTACATACGAGCTTCCGTCTCTCGAGTCACCTCCTTCGAGACGTCGTATATGACTCGCAGGCTCATGACCAACTCCTGCGGCCACTCTCACCGGCAGACTCGCGCCGTATGGCTGCAGCAAGCGCAGAGGGGCAAAGACGCAAGGAAAATTTCCTCTCTTCGCGTCTTTGCGCCTTTGCGTTCATTGGGGTTACTTGCTCTTGATCTTTTCTTCCAGCTCTTTCAACAGGCGGAAGCTGTAGATGCCGCTGTTGTGGCCGTCGGACCACGAGATCTGGATGGCGTAGTTCCCCACCGGATCGATCTTCATCGCGCGGAAGTTCGAAGGCAGCAGGAGGATCAGGCTCCGGCGCTTGCCCGTCCACTCGTCCACGCAGAGAGCGCAGGGGCAGTGGTTCCGGAGGAAGTCGTAGGGGTAGGCCGACTGCGAGCCGTCGTTCCAGACGATGCGGAGCTCCCGCGCCTCGCGCGATCATCTCTTTCGGATGCTTTGCGGAGCCGCTCTCGAAGTTCGCCCGGGCGACGGCGCTCGCGACCTTCGACGCGATCTCCCGGTACGCAACGGAGGCGGGCGACGAGGGGTTCCTCGCCACGATCGGCACTCCTTCGTCGCCGGCCAGGACCACTTCGGGGTCGATGGGAATCTCCGCCGAGAAACGGTATGCCGAGCTCGTCGCTGATCTGCTTTCCGCCTCCCTGGCGAAAGATGAAGGTCTTCTCCTGGCAGTGGGAGCAGACGAAGTAGCTCATGTTCTCGATGACGCCGAGGACCGGGACCTGAACGGGCTGGAACATGCGAAGCCCCTTCTCGGCGATGGTGCGCGCCACGTCCTGAGGGGTGGTCACGATGACCGCGCCGGTCAGCGGCACGCTCTGGGTGAGCGTGAGCTGCACGTCGCCCGTTCCGGGCGGGAGATCGATCACGAGGTAGTCGAGCTCGCCCCAGGCGACCCCGGAGAGGAACTGCTGGATGAGGCGCGTCGCCATGGGCCCGCGCCAGATGACCGGAGTCTCCTTCGACGTGAGGAGCCCCATCGACATGATGCGGACCCCGTGGGACTCGAGCGGGATGAGGCGCCTGTCCGGCATCGGCCTCCGGCTGGTCCGAGAGGCCGAACATCGTGCCCTGGGACGGCCCGTACACATCGGCGTCGCAGAGCCCGACCGCGCGCTCCCGCTTCGCTCAGGGCGACGGCGAGGTTCGCCGCGACGGTCGACTTCCCGACGCCTCCCTTTCCCGATGCCACGGCGATCAGGTTCTTCACTCCTGCCGGCTTCTGAGGAGCGGGCATCGTCTGCCCCCCGGGCAGTACCCGCTGCGAGGCCTCGGGAGAAGCGCTCACCGCCCAGGTCATCTGGACGTTCGCTTCATCGACCCCGGGGATCTCGCGAAGGGCGGCTTCCGCTTCCTTCTGGAGGCGTTCCTTCGCCGTGCTCGCGGGATTCGCGAGCTCGATGTCGCAGCTCACGATGGGGGCGCAGATCCGCACGTTCTTCACGAATCCGAGGGAGACGATGTCGCGTCCGAGGTCGGGGTCGTGGAGGCTCGACAGCTTCTCGAGAATCGCTTCTTCCGTCACATTGGACATGGCGGCCATTATAGATGACGCGCGCGGGCTCTCCGCGCAACCGAGCCTCCTTGAAATGGGCGGTCTTCTGTGAAATAACTTTTTCGTCGCGCGCCGGATTTCCCGTCTCCCCGGCTCGCCTTTCACCAGGTTCAGGAGGTCGAACCACCATGAAACCCACTTGGATGCTCGCCGCCGCCCTGACGGTCGCCGGGACCGGCCCGGCGCGTTCTCAGGAAGAGCCGCCTCCGCAGGAAGAAGAGAAGAGAGGAAGAGTCCAGAGCCGTCTCACCTACGCCGAGACGGTGATCGTGACCGCGTCGAAAGTGGAGCAGCAGCTCATCAACTCCCCCGCGACGGTGAGCGTCGTGACCTCCGAGCTCATCGAGAGCTCGCCCACTTCGAACTATGGCGATCTCCTTCGCTCGATCCCCGGTGTCAACGTGGCCCAGACCTCCGCCCGTGACATCAACATCGTGACCCGCGGCGCGACCTCGACTCTCTCGACCTCGCAGCTCGCCCTTCTGGACGGGCGCACCATCTACCAGGACTTCTTCGGTTTCGTCGCCTGGGACTTCCTGCCCGTCGACACCAGCGAGATCGCGCAGATCGAAGTGATCCGCGGGCCCGCCTCCGCGGTCTGGGGCGCGAACGCCATGACCGGAGTGGTCAACGTCATCACCAAGACTCCGCGCGAGATCGACGGAACGACGCTCACCCTCGCCTACGGCGGCGTGAACCGCGACGTCGACGGAAGCGGACAGGACGGAGGCGAGACCTATAACATTCATCTGACCCATGCCCAGGCGGTGAACGACCGGTGGGCCTACAAGATTTCCGCGGGGGTCTTCAACATGGAGGCCTTCGCGCGGCCGACGGGCCGGGTTCCCATCGACCCCGAGCGCGGGCACCGGCGGCGGCGAGTACCCGCCGTTTCCGAACACCGAGACGACGCAGCCGAAGCTCGACGCGCGCGTCGACTACGACTTCGCCGACGGCAATCAAAAGCTCATCTTCGCCGGCGGGTTCGCCGGGACCCAGGGCATCATCCACACCGGAATCGGCCCTTTCGACATCCAGTCCGGGACGGTCGCGAGCTACGGCAAGGTCAACTACGAGCGGGGAAGCTGGAAGGTCGAATTTCTTCACCAACCTTCTCGACGGAGAAGCTCCGGCGCTCCTCGCCATCGGAACCGACGGCCAGCCCATCACCTTCCTCTTCGACAACAAGACCTACGACGTCGAGGCGGGAAACTCCACCGTCGTCGGGACCCGGCACATCCTGACCTACGGGGGCAACTTCCGGTACAACGCCTTCGACCTCTCCATCGCTCCCCGAGGCGACAACCGCACCGAGGGCGGCGTCTACTTTCAGGACGAGATCTTCCTTTCCGAGCACTTCCGCTGGCTCGTGGGCGCGCGGGCCGACGCCTTCAGCGTGATCGACAAGGTCGTCTTTTCGCCTCGCACCACGTTCATGATCAAGCCGACGCCCGGAGCACGCGTTTCGCATCTCCGTACAACAAGGCCTTCCGGGCGCCGTCCTTCGTCAACAGCTTCCTCGACGTCGATCATCGTGCAGGCGATCGACCTCGGGCTCATCAATCCCGCGCTCGCGGGAATGCAGTACACGTTTCCCCTGCGCGGCGGTGGGAAACGAGGAGCTGAACGAAGAGAGCATGACCGCCTACGAGGTCGGATACACCGGGACCGCTCCGGGATCGGTACACGCTGAGCGCCGCCTGGTACCTGAACCAGACCAGCGACAACATCTTCTTCACCCAGTCGGGAACCTATACCAGTCAGAATCCGCCGCCTCGATGGCCGCTTCCGCCGGTGGTTCTCGACGTCCTCAATCAGCTGGGGCGGGGACTTCCCTCGGAGTTCACCTACCTGAACTTCGAGGGAGTGAGAGACTGGGGAATCGAGCTCGGGCTCGACGCCCGTGTCTCGAGCGACGTGAGTCTCTTCGCCAACTACTCGTGGCAGGCGGAGCCCGTGCCGGACAATCGCGGCGGACTTCTCCGAGCTCAACATTCCTCCCGCGAACCGCTTCAACGTCGGAGCGAACGTCTCGCGCGGGATGTTCTACGGAAACGTTTCGTTCAACTATACCGACACCGCGTTCTGGACCGACGTCCTCGACGCCCGCTATCCACGGCGCGACGGAGTCCTACGCGATGCTCAACGCCGGCTTCGGAGTGAGGCTCGCGGAAGATCGGATCACGGCGGGGGTGAAGTTCGTCGACCTGAACAACGACGATGCGCAGCAGCACATCTTCGGCGACATCATCAAGCGGCAGATCGTGGCCGAGCTGAAGTATCGATTTCGCTAACGAGCCGTCAGCGGTCAGCGCTCTTACTTCAGCGACTCCATGATCGCGTCGAGGGCGGCTTTTTTCGGCCGGGTCCTCTCGAGCGGGAGGGTCGCGAGCGGCTCGTCGACCAGGTTCAGGAGGTCGATGAAGTTCTTCTCGTCGGGGTCGATGAAGAGGAGGCCGGTCAGGAACTGCTGCTTCTCGCGGGACTCCATCAGGAGCTCCATCGCGCGGCGGCGGCTCCTCGGATCGTAGTCCCGAGTGAGCTTCTTCAGAAGGATGTGGGAGCCGTCGTGGAGCTCCACGTCGGTCGTCTGTCCCTCGTCGTAGTCGATCTCGATCGGCTCGAAGAAGGGGATGAAGTCCAGATCGTGAAGGAGCTCCTCGTTCTCCTTCCCCCAGGTGTAGCTCTTGGTCGATCCTTCGTGGTTGTTGAAGGTGACGCAGGGGCTGATGATGTCGAGGACCGCGGTCCCGTTGTGCGCGAAGGCCCCCTTCAAAAGGGCCACCACCTGCTTCGGGTCGCCCGCGAACGAGCGGCCGACGTAAGTCGCTCCGAGCTCGATCGCGAGCGAGCAGAGGTCGATCGCCGGGAGATCGTTCACGACACCGGTCTTGAGCTTCGAGCCGAGATCGGCGGTCGCCGAGAACTGTCCCTTGGTGAGACCGTAGACCCCGTTGTTCTCGACGATATAGAGGATGGGGAGGTTCCGCCGCAACAGGTGCACGAACTGACCGATGCCGATGGAAGCGGTGTCCCCGTCGCCGGAGACCCCGACCGCGACCAGATTGCGGTTCGCGAGGATCGAGCCGGTCGCGACCGACGGCATGCGGCCGTGGACGGCGTTGAAGCCGTGGCTTCGGTTCAGGAAGTACGCGGGGGTCTTCGACGAGCAGCCGATTCCCGAGAGCTTGGCCACCCGGTAGGGCTCGACTCCGTACTCGTAGAACGCCTTGATGAGCTGGCTGCTGATCGAGTCGTGCCCGCAGCCCTTGCAGAGCGTCGAGGGCTTTCCCTTGTAGTCGGCCTGGGTGAGACCGACGCGGTTCACCTTCTTCGGAGACGCGGTTTCTTCTACAGTGGTTTCCATTATCGCTTTCCAGTCTCGCTCGCGCTCTTGCGCCAGAATCTGTTCGGTGACGAAGCGGGCGTCGATGGGAAGCCCGCTGTAGTGAAGGACGCTCCGCAGCTTCTCTCCGAGCTCCAGCCTGCGAGGCGAGCTCGAGGCGCACGAGCTGGAGCATCTGGGCGTCCCGGTTCTGCTCGACGACGTAGACCCGCTCGGTGGCGGGACGACGAAGTCCGCGAGGTCGGAGTTGAACGGCAAGGCCCGGAGCCGCAGATAGCTCGTCTTCAGATCCGCTTCCTCGCGGAGCTGATCGCGCGACTCGCCGGATCGCCCAATCGGTGGTGCCGTAGGCGATGATGCCGACCTCCGCGCCTTTCTCGTTCGTCGACGACCGGCGCGGGCACGTGGGCTCGCGCGGTATCGAATTTCTTCGAGAGTCGATCGAGGTTCGTGACGTAGTCCGTCGCCCGCTCGCTGTACTCGGCGTCGGGGGTGTGTCCGCTTCCCCGGGTGAAGTAGGCGGCGAGCGGATGGTTGGTGCCGGGAAGCGTTCGATACGGGATTCCGTCCCCGTCGACGTCGCGGTATCGGCCGAAGCTTCCGACCTTGTCGAGGTCCGCGGCGCTCAGCACCTTTCCACGATCGATCGGCTTTTCGGGATAGGGAAACGGATCCGACATCCAGACGTTCATCCCCAGATCCAGATCCGACATCACGAAGACCGGAGTCTGGAATCTCTCCGCGAGATCGAAGGCGGTCGAAGCCATCTCGTAGCATTCCCCGACCGAGGAGGGGAACAGGAGGAGATGCTTGGTGTCGCCGTGGGACAGGAGGAACGAGCTCAGCACGTCTCCCTGGGAGGTTCGCGTGGGGAGTCCGGTCGAGGGCCCGACCCGCTGGATGTTCCAGACCACCGCGGGAATCTCCGCGTAGTAGCCGAGGCCGATGAACTCCGCCATGAGCGAGATTCCGGGACCGCTCGTGGAGGTCATCGCGCGCGCGCCCGCCCACGACGCCCCGAGCACCATCCCGATGGCGGCGAGCTCGTCTTCCGCCTGCACCACGGCGAAGGTGGCCTTCCCGGTCGCTTCGTCGATGCGATACTCCTTCAGGTACTCGATGAGCTGCTCGACGAGACTCGAGGAGGGCGTGATGGGATACCAGGTCACCACCGTGACGCCGGCGAACATCGCTCCAATCGCGGCGGCGGCGTTTCCATCGATGAGGATTTTGCCCGCGGTCTCGTTCATCCGCTCGACGCGCATGGTGTCGGACACGCGCGAAATGCTTGGCGGCGTACTCGAAGCCGACGTCGACGGCCTTGACGTTGAGGCCGACCGCCTTCGCCTTTCCGGAAAACTGTTTCTCGATGGCGAACTGAATCTCCTTGCGATCGATGGACAGGAGGTATCCGACCACCCCGACGTAGATCATGTTGGCGAGGAGCTTTCGCAGGCGCACGTCGTCGACGACGTCCTTCGCGAGATCGGCGAAGGGCACCGGATAGCTGACGAGATCGGACCGGAGCTTTCCGAGACCGAGGGATTCTTCGTAGACGACGGCGGCGCCGGCCTCGAGGGAAGCCACGTCCTCGCGAGCCGTCGCGGGGTTCATGGCCACCAGCAGATCGATCTCTTTCCTCCGGGCGATATAGCCCTTCTTGTTCGCGCGGATGGTGAACCAGGTGGGAAGGCCCTGGATGTTGGAGGGAAAGAGGTTCTTCCCGCTGACCGGCACTCCCATCTGGAAGATCGATCGCATCAGCACGTTGTTCGAGGATTGGCTTCCGGAGCCGTTGACCGTCGCCACCTGTATGGAAAAATCGTTGATCAGGGTGGGCTTGACGTCCGGCCGTGCCTCCCCTTCGAGGGTCTCGGTTGACATGTTCTTCGAGTTCTCCAGTCGCGAGGATGAATCGCTTTTCGCGAGCCTCGCTCCATCACGAATCATAGCAAATCCGGCCACCGTTGAAAAAAAGACGACCGCCGAGGTTCATTGCTGTCCGTGGTTTACGGCGTCGTCTTTGACAGCCACTCGATCGACTTCTACACTGGCGATCGTGAGGCCCACCTGGAAAGGCTTTCTCAAGCTTTCGCTGGTGAACATTCCCGTGCGGATGTACCCGGCGGCGCGGTCCGAGGCGCTCTCGTTCAATCAGATCCACAAGCCGTGCCACACCCGCATCCGCTACGACAAGAGGTGCCCCACCTGCGATCGGAGCGTCTCGTCGGACGAGATCGTGAAGGGCTACGAGTACGCCAAAGAGCAGTACGTGATCTTCGACGAAGAGGACTTCGCCAAGGTCCGGCTCGAATCCACGAGGTCGATCCAGATCGTCCAGTTCGTGCAGCGGGGTGAGGTCGACCCGCTGTACTACCACGGGTCGCACTACCTGGTGCCCGACGGTCCCGTCGCCATCGAGAGCTTCGCCACCATCCGCACTGCCGCGGAGGAGACCGACCGCATCGGGATCGCTCGCATCGTGATGAACGGAAAAGAGCAGACCGTCGCCGTGCGCCCCCGCGACAACGCCTTCGTCATGTCCGCGCTCTACTACGCGGACGAGATTCGCTCGCTCACCGGGATCGAAGAGCTCGAGGCCAATCCCAAGGTGAATCCGGAAGAGTTGAAGCTCGCGACGCAGCTCATCAACGCCATCACCAAGCCGTTTCATCCCGAGGAGTTCGAGGACAACTACCGGGAGAAGCTCCTCGAGATCATCAAGGCCAAGGCCGAAGGCAAGGAGATGGTCGAGCCGCCCGAGGTGGAGACCGGAAAGGTCATCAACCTCATGGAGGCTCTGAAGTCGAGCCTCGAGCAGAACCTCGAGCGCGCGAGCTGAGCGAGCGGAGCGAGCCCGGCACCCCCACGATCCCGCCCATGCTCGCGAGCCCCGGCTCGCCCTTCGATTCGGACGACTACCTCTTCGAGATCAAGTGGAACGGTATCCGCGCGCTCGCTTCCTTTGGCGAGGGCACGGCGGCACTGAAGGGCCGGAAGCTCACCGACAGCTCGGAGCGGTATCCCGAGATTCTGGAGGCGCTCGCGGCGCTCGAAGGCGAGGGCCTCCTCGATGGAGAGATCGTGGTGCTCGACGAGGAGGGCCGGCCGGATTTTCAGCGCGTGCTGGTGCGGGAGCAGACCCGCGGGCGACGAGCCGCGCTCGCGAGGTCCCGCGAACATCCGGCGGTATACGTGGCTTTCGATCTACTGCGCTTGCGCGGAGAGTCTCTTCTCGACCGCCCCCTCATCGAGCGGCGCCGCCTCCTCTCCGAAGTCCTCGCGAACGCCCCGCGTCCGCTCATGGAAAGCCGCTACACGATCGGCGGCGGCAAGGCGCTCTTCGAGGAAGCGAAGGGGCTCGGCCTCGAGGGAATCTTCGCGAAGAAGCTCGACAGCCGCTATATCGCGGGTGGACGGACGCGGGACTGGCTCAAGATCAAGGTGCGGCGCGAAGTGGACGCGATTCTGGTGGGCCTCGTCCGCGAGCGCGGAGCGAGGAGAGTCAAGTCGCTGGTGCTCGCATGCCCGCGAGAGGGGCGCCTCGCGTGGATCGGAAACGCGGGGAGCGGCATCGACCAGACGACGCTTCGAGATCTCGAGACGGCCCTCGATGGACTTCGCGCGGACCCGCCTTCGGGATTCGTCGCCGAAGCGCCGGGCGAGATCGAGTGGCTCGCGCCGAAGCTCGTGGTGCGCGTCCAGTACACCGGCCTCACCCGCGAGAAGAGGCTGTGGCACCCGGTCTTCGTGGGTTTCGTCGACAAACGCCCGACGAATGCTCCGCCCCCGATGGCTGATGGCCGATCCGGATCGCGGATCCTGATTCCTGATTCCTGATCACTGATCGCTGATCACTGATCCTGAATGAGCTCCAGAAAATCCCTCACCAGCTGGCCGGTGATTCCCCAGATGTCGTGCTGACCGTAGCGGTAGTGGTAGACGTCGCGCATCCGACCCTGGAAGTGGCGTTTTTCGATCGAGAGCGCCTTCGGGTCGTACAAGACGTCTAGCGGCACTTTCAGGAGCTCACCGACTTCGTGGTTCGGCGAGAATTCGTAGGGCCCGCGGATCGCGCCCACGAACGGCGTGATGCGGAAGCCGGTGACCGTCCCGCGCTCGTCCATCTGTCCGAGGAGAGTCACGGCGCCGGAATCGAGCCCCACTTCCTCGCGGCTCTCGCGGAGGGCGGCGGCGAGAGGAGTCTCATCCGCGGGATCGACCGTGCCTCCGGGGAAAGAGATGTCCCCCGGCTGCCGCCGCAGGATTTCGGCGCGGCGGGTGAGAACGAGCGAGTGCCCCTCGGGCTCGATCAGGAGCGGAATCAGGACCGCCGCCGGCCTCAATGCCGCGGACGCTCTCGCGGGAATGCGCTCTCGAAGCCTCTCTCTCAACCGCTCGACGAGAGGATCCATGCCGGTCCAGGATAGCATCCGCTCTGAGTTATAATTCGCCGCGACATGAAAATCCGCACTCTTGCGAGAGCGCTGCTTCTTACCGCGGCGCTCCCGCTGATCGCCCGCTCGGCCGTTGCTTCCGATACTTTCTTCAAGGGCGGGGTCATCTTTCAGCCTCGGGACGTCGGCTTCGAAGGCCGCTGGCGCGCTCGCTTTCGGAAGCGACTATGCGGTGAATTTCTCCGAGACGATCTATGCCGGATACGAAATGCAGACGTCGGTCTTTCGTCAGGACGTAACCGCTGTCGGACCTACCGCGACCGTCGTGCCGATCAACGGTTTCTTCAACATCAAGTACAAATCGGGAAGCCTCGGAGCGCGGCCCTTCTTCGGAGGCGGGCTCGGCCTCGTGAGCACGCTCAGTTTCGTCTCGAACGAGACGGATTGGGCGAACGACTTCGGCTATCACCTCCTGGGTGGCGTCGAGTTGGGGAAGCTGGTCCTCGAGCTTCAAATCCAAGGCGCTTTCGAATCGGACGTCGACACCGAGTTCACCTTCTACGTCGGTTTCGTCTGGTAATGGCGATCCGCGCACGCTCCCCCTCGCGCATCGACCTCGTCGGGCGGCACGCTCGATCTCTGGCCCCTCTACCTCCTCGTCGAGGAGGCCGCGACCGTGAATCTCGCGATCGATCTCTATACCGAAGCCGCGGTCGCTCCGTCGCCGGACGGGAAGTGGCACGTGCGCGAGAGGGTGTCGGGACGCGAGAGATCGGCTTCGAGTCCCCGGGAGCTCGCGCGCCTCGAAGGCGCTGAGATCGCCGGCCGACTCTTGACCTTCTTCTCTCCGCGGGAGCCGCTTTGGATCGAGACCCATTCCGACGCTCCGCCTCAAGCCGGGCTCGGCGCCTCCTCGTCTCTCGGGGTTTCCATCGCTGGAGCGCTGAACGGCATCACCGGCTTTCGCTACAACGAACAGGACCTGATCGCGATCGTGAGGGACGTCGAAGTGGAAGTCCTCGGCACGATGACCGGAGCCCAGGATCACTATCCGCCGGTGTACGGCGGCGCCGCTTGCCTCTGGTGGGAGAAGCTTCGCCACCGGCGGGAGCCCCTTCCCGTCGACGCCGCGGCGTTCGAGAAGCGGTTCCTCCTCGCCTATTCCCATCAACCGCACCGCTCGGGCGCGACGAACTGGGAAGTGGTGAGACGATTTCTCGAAGGCGACCCGGGCACGAGGCGCGCCGTCGAGAAGAGCGGCAGGACCGCGGTCGCGGTGAGAAACGCCCTCGCCGCGGGAGACCTCGAGCGGGTCGCCGTCCTCATCGGCGAAGATTGGGATGCTCGCAGGGAAATGGCGCCCGCCGTCTCGAGTCCGGAGCTGGAAAGCATCATCGCCGCCGCGCGGAACGCGGGAGCGATCGGAACGAAAGTCTGCGGGGCCGGCGGCGGGGGCTGCATGGTGGTCGGCGTTCCCGATGGAAAGCGTTCCGCGGTCGAGGAAGCGATTCGCGGCGCTGGCGGGTCGATCCTTCCCTATCGCCTCGTCGATCGGGGACTCTCGCTCATCGCCGAAGAACGTGGCTGAGACGCGTCGTCGCCCTCGGCACGACGCGCGTTCCCAAAGTTCGTGCCGTCGAGCGGGCTTTCGCGGAGCTCCGCGGCCGCTTCCCGGAATTTCTCCCGGGAGAAATCCGTTTCGAGTCCCGGGCGGTCGCCGTCGGGCGTCGCCGACACGCCGCGCTCGACGGAAGAAACGATGAAAGGAGCGCGCACGCGCGCGCACGGTCCGCGTTCGAGGGGCTCGTTTCGGAGGGTTTCCAGCCCTCGCTCGGCATCGGCCTCGAAGGCGGAGTCGCCGCGGCGGGCGGCGCGTCGTTTCTCGAGGCATGGGCCTACGTGACCGATGGCACGCGCGGTCATTTCGGAGGAAGCGGAGCGATGCCTCTTCCCGAGCCCCTCGCGGATCTGGTTTTCTCTTCGCGTCTGGAGCTCGGCGAGGCCGCCGACCGTTATTTCGCGCGGAACGAGGTCGCGGCGAACGAGGGGACCTTCGGAATCCTCACGCGAATGATGGTGAGCCGGGAGGAGGCGTTCGTGCGGTCGCTGATCCACGCCCTCGCGCCATTCTATAATTTTGCCCTCTATCTATAATGGGAACGGGTACGAAGCGCGTTGGAGCGGACGTGGTCCTTCCCTTCGATAGGGAGGAAAGCCTGCGCGACAGGTTTCGGGCTTCGGACGTGGGATCGGCTCATTCCAGGCCTGACCACGCCGCTCAACGCGCCCGGCACCGTATTAGGAGCTCAGCATCATGGACGTTGTAAGGCCTGTGAACATGGGATGGATTGAAGTCATCACTGGCAGCATGTTCAGCGGAAAGAGCGAAGAGCTGATCCGGCGGCTCCGGCGGGCCCAGATCGCGAGGCAGCGGGTCCAGATCTTCAAGCCAGACATCGACGGCCGGTACGGGCTCGACCACA
This sequence comes from uncultured Acidobacteriota bacterium, assembly GCA_963820855.1. Lineage (GTDB taxonomy): Bacteria > Acidobacteriota > Vicinamibacteria > Marinacidobacterales > SMYC01 > DAISKN01. The sequence goes on along the minus strand of CAWGBY010000015.1, from coordinate 597,103 downwards.
TCGTCTCTCATAGCGACATGCGGATCGACGCGGAGCTGGTCAAGACCGCGGGCGAGATCCTCGAAAGAATTCTTCCGCGGACCGAGGTGGTGGGGATCGACGAGGGACAGTTCTTCGACGCGAGGCTGGTGGACGTCACGAACCTCCTCGCGAACGGCGGAAAGCGCGTCATCGTGGCGGGCCTCGATACCGACTACCTGGGGAAACCGTTCGAGCCGATGCCGCAGCTTCTCGCCGTCGCCGAGTACATCACGAAGACCCTCGCGATCTGCATGCGCTGCGGCAACCCGGCGAACCACACCCAACGACTCACGGCGTCGAAGGACCGGGTCGTGGTCGGAGGGGCCGAGTCCTATGAGGCGCGGTGCCGCAAGTGCTTCGAGCCCCACATCGAAGAGGACCACAAACGGGACGCGCTCGCCGCCCAGCTCTCCAAGCCGGGTCGCTCGGGCGGCTCGACGTAGCGGGCGCGCAGCGACTCGATCCACAGGTTCGATCCCAGGACCGCGAGCGTGAGGAGCGCAGCGGGCGGGGCCCAGGTCCAGGCGCGACTGCCGAGAAAGCTCGCGTTCGCCGCAGCCGCCGCGAGCATATTCCCGAAGGAGGGATTGGGCTCCGAGAGCCCCAGTCCCAGAAACGACAGCGTGACCTCGCCGAGGAGAAAGTAGGGGATGTAGAGCCCGACCTGAAGAAGCAGGAACGGGCGGAGAATGCCGAAGACGTGCACGGTGACGAGCCGCAATGGCGAAGCTCCCGCGGCTCGCGCGGCGGCGATGTAGGCCTCTTCGCGGATCGAGAGAACCTGCCCGCGAACGAGACGGGCGACCCCGCTCCATCCCACCGCGGCGAGAGAGACCACGGTGATGAGCCCCGCCTGGAACGGTCCGATCGAGTCCGGAAGGAGGCTCCGGAGTCCGAGGATGAGATAGAGAGAGGGAAGCACCATCATGAGCTCCGTCGAGCGCATGATGAGCCGATCCGTGAATCCTCCGAGAAGCCCGGCCACAGCGCCGGCGGCGCTTCCGAGAAATACGGAGAGAATCACTCCCGCGAGCGATGTCGCGAGCGTGAACCGGGCGGCGTGGAGCGTGCGCGCGAGCACGTCCCGTCCGAGGCGGTCGGTTCCGAGCAGGTGCGCGGAGAGCGAGGGAGGCTGGTTGAAGTTCTCCCGATCCTGCGCGATCGGAGACTGGCGGACGAGCTCAGGGCCCAAGAGCGCGAGGAGCGCCATCAGAACGAGAATCCATCCCCCCCGCTCTCACGTCGAAGCCTCTTCGAGCCGAACGCGCGGGTCCGCCTCCGCGAGGAGCAGATCGAAGATGAGGTTGCCGAGAAAAAGAATCGCCGCGGCGACCGAAAGCGTTCCCAGGAGAAGAAACATGTCCCGTCCCGGAGCGCCCCGAAGGCGAGTCTCCCCATTCCCGGCCAACCCGTCACCACCTCCACCAGGAAGGACGCGTTCAAGAGGCGCGAGACCGAGCTCGAGGCGTAGCTCACGAGAGAAGCCATCGAAACCGGCAGGAGGTGCCGAAGCACGAGCCTTCGCTCGGAGAGACCAAACGCTCGGCCGGCGGCGACGAAGGGCGAAGGAAGGAGATCGGCCATCACTCCCCGCGCGTGCAGGAAGAATCCGGGGAGCATCACGAGGATCAGGACCGTCGCCGGAAGCACGAGATGCCACAGATAGTCAGCCCCTCTCCCCCAGGCGGAGAACGCCGACGCCGAGAGACTCGAGCCTCCTCCGATCGGAAGCCAGCCGCTCGCCGCGGCGAAGATCAAGCCAAAGATGGCCAGGATCACCGGAATGAACCGAAGCGAGCACCAGCGCTGCGCCGCAGAGGACGCGGTCCAGAGCGTTCCCCAGCCGTCGCACCGAGAGAAGTCCGAGCGCGGCGCCGGCGAAAAAACAAAACAGGAATGCGATCGCTGCGAGGACGAGCGTTCGGGGCAGGGCCTCGCCGAGAAGGTCTCCCACCGGCCTCTGGAAGCGGAACGAGTGACCGAAGTCGCCACGAAGGAGGCCGAGCATCCAGGAAGAGTATTGGACGTACCATGGGCGATCGAGGCCGTACTTCGCCTCCATTCGATCGATGAACTCCGGCGTGATACCCGGGTTCTCTATCGAGCTGCTGGATCAAGGAGCCGGGAGCCCAGTAGATGAGGAGAAACGAAAGGAGCGTCGCCGCCACGAGCAGCGGAACGGCCGACGAAAGGCGCGCGAGGACGACCCGGCCCATGCTCAGCCCGGCCGCTGGCCCTGGAGCTCCTCTTTTTCGAACAAGCTCGGCTGGAAGCTGTCGGCGGGCGTCTCGATCCCGCGCTTCCGGCCACGCCGCCGAGCCTTGTCCTCGTACATGTTCTTGTCGGCGGCCATGAGCAGCGATTCCAGGTCCTTCGCCGAAGCCGGATAGGAAGCAAGCCCGATCGAGATTCCCACTTTGAGCGGACCGACGCCGACGTCGAGCACGGTGGCCTCGACCGCGTCCTGGATGCGATACGAGAACTGGCGCGCCTGATCGTACGAGGTCTTGGGCAGCACGGCGATGAACTCGTCGCCGGCGTAGCGCACCAGCACGTCGGAGTCCCGCATCTGCTCTTTCAGGATGCGGCCTACCTCCTTCAAGAAGCGGTCGCCGGTGTGATGTCCGTGCCGGTCGTTGACGCTCTTGAAGTCGTCGAGGTCCATCTCGATGAGCGTCAGGGGCTCGCCGTAGCGCTTGGCTTCGGAGAGGGTCTGCTCGAAGAAGATGTAGAGGAACCGCGAGTTGGGAAGCCCGGTGAGCCGGTCGGTGAAAGCGTCCTCCTGGGTCTCCTCGAATCGAATCGCGTTGAAGAGGGCGATGGACGCCCGGTTGCTCACGATCTCCATGAGCCGGATGTGATCGTCGGTGTACTTCTCGTCGCCGGCGACGTAGAGCGCGATGGTCCCGATGCGGCCGCTCGTCATGGACCAGGGGCGCCAGAAGCGAGTTCCCGTAGAGGCTTCTCACTTCCGGCGGCAGGGTCATGGTGTCCGGACCGGGATGGACGTTGTAGAGGAAGCGGTTGTTCGCGGCGACCCAGCCGGCGAGCCGCGTGCCGATCTCGATCGCGAGATCGTTGAAACACTCCTTGTGCATTCCGCCGATATGGGCCGGGCGCAGCTCTCCCGAAGCGTCCTCGACCAGATAGATCACGAGCGTCGTGAAGGGAACGATCTTCTCGAGCTTCGAGGCGAGGATGGTGAGGGTATCCGTCTTGGAGAGCGAGTTCCCGATGTTCTGGAAGATCTCGAAGAGCGTGAAGATCTCCTGCTGGGGCTCGGAGATCGAGTTCGAGAGCGTCACCGACTTCGGCTGGCCGACGATGTCGCGGTCGCGGCCTCGGTCGGTGTGCTCCTTGGGATCGGTGAGCGAGCGCACCTCGATGGAGTTCAGCTCCTCGTCGAGCTCGGCGACCACTTCGAGAAATCGGCGGAAGACGCGGGGGTCGAACTTGTGCGACTCCCGTTTCATGATTGCGACCGCCGCGTCTCGCGAAAGCGAGCGCCGGTAGACCCGGCGCGCGGTGAGCGCCTCGTAGCAGTCCGCGAGAGCCAGGATGCGCGAGCCGAGCGGGATCTCCTCTCCGCGGAGCCCGTCGGGATAGCCGCTTCCGTCCCAGTTCTCGTGGTGGTGCTTGACGATGGAGACGACGGGGAAGGGAAAGTCGATCGACGAGAGAATCTGCGCGCCCACCGCCGGGATGGGTGCTCATCTTCTGGAACTCGCGCTCCGTGAGCCGCGTCGGCTTGTGGAGAATATACGAAGGGATGGAAATCTTCCCGACGTCGTGGAGCACCGAAGCGTAGCGGAGCCCTTCGTAGGTCTTCTCGTCCACGTTCAGGGCCCGCGCGAGGCCGAGCGTCAAGACCTGGGTCCTCTGAATATGGGTGTGGGTGTGATGCTTGAAGTCGGTGTGGAGCTCCATCGCGTCGATGCAGAACGCGAACGCCTCGAGCGTCTGCCGGTGGACTTTGGCCAGCTCCTCGTACTTTTCCTTGTAGAAGCGGTGCGCGTAATAGGCGACCACCCAGAACGGGAGCGCGAGCGCGAAGGCGCCCGGCCCCACCAGCTCGTGGAACAGGTACACGATCGCGGCTCCGCAGGCCGACGCCACGAAGTAAATCGGGATGAGCGGAAAATCCTGGCGCCAGAGCTCCCAGAATCGCGCCTGACCCCAGAGCGCCTGGGCGACGTGGATCCCGAGGGCGTTGACGAAAAAGTAGGTCAGTCCCAGCAGCAGCACCGGGAGAACGATCTGCGGAGCGGTGACCGGATCGCTCGGCTTTACCGTGAGGAAGATCGTGCCGTACGCGATGGCGTAGAGCCCGCCGAGCGAAAGGTTGAAGAGCGCGCGCAAACGGCTCCAGATGAGACGAATTCCGAGGTGTTCCTGGGGCTCTCGCTCGACCGCGAACCAGTAGCCCACCAGGTTGAAAAGACCGTGAGCCACGATCCCCGGCGCGAGGCCGAAGATCATCACGATACTGATGATGAGACAGTCGGCGACCGCGATCCAGTTCGTGGTGCGTGGAATGCGGACCACCCAGCGAGCGCTGAGCGCGGCGACGAGGAGGATCCCGAGAAGACTGACGAGCTTATCGGGTGAATACGAGCGCGCGGTGACGATGGACTGGTAGAGCGCCCATCCATAGACGGGTACCCCGACCCCGACGACCGCTGCTACGTAAATCTTGACGCTGGCTGGCCAACGACGCCAGTCCATCTTGACTCCGGCACCTCGGGTTGCTGGGCAAAGCGCCCAGACGAATTAAATAAGAGTTGAACGTTAAGAGTCCGAGAGCGAACGGCAACCCTTCCGGAGTCGAAGGGAACAACCAACCCTGAAGCGATGACGCTATCACAAAGGTCGGTGACGAATCAATACGTGTCGAACCGCAACGAAGCGAAGGAGGGAGGAAACGAGGAGACCGCTCCCCAGGGTCTCCAAGTCCTCTTCAGGGGAGTGAATTCATGAGGGGGAATTTCAAGTCGATAGCCGAGGACTTATAGACCGATGATGATTCCAGGAGCTACGCGCTCTTCGAGCTCCTCGATTTCGAGTTCCACGACTTCCTGAACGTCATTGAAGTTTTCCATGATCGACTCCTTAATGAATAAACTATCGAATTGAACGAACGTTATTTCTAATAATCCAATTCACGCTATCTTCGAGTACGAAAACATCAGACCCAAAGAATGCCTCTCATTTGCCTCCTCCTTTCCGACGGAAGCTCGCGAGCCGCACATCGCGGACTCCATGGCTTCCGTTCTGACGGAAACTCGACTAGATTGTGGGATGCTGGAATGGCTCGGGACTGAGACGTCCTCGGGCAGGGCGGGCGAATCATGAATGGAATAATTTTGAAATAGGTCGAATCTTGCGAAGCTCGCTCGCCTCTGGACCGTCCCTTCGTCAGCTTATCCCGAAGTCACCTCCTCGCCCGGCTCCGCTGCAGGCTCGAGGCACTATACCGGACTTACCGGATGGCAAGCTACTCCTCTCTTCTCCCGCTGTCAGTGACGTGAATCACTAATTTCCCGGGTGAGCTTTTCTTCTCCATCACCGAATGGAAAGCTCCTCCCCATTCCACAGGGCGTGTGCGAACGGCGTCGGTCGGAGATTCGAAACCCGGCGGCGCGCACCGAGAAGAGCGTGCGGAACGACCGAGATCCAGGATCGGAAGCTGCTCGGAACGATCCGCTGCACTTCGAAATAAGCTCTCCGGCGTCGCGTCGATGTCGAGCTCGCTCATCTGGAGGCTGCATGAGCTCGTCGATGCGCGCTTCCCACTCGGTCGCCGGCGTGCTCTGCTGCGGGTTCCAGAGGTGGAGCGGCGCTCGCGAGAGCCAGAAGCCCCATCTCCGCCGAAGGGTCGGGATCGGTCTGAGTGATGCCGAGGAGACAGGCCTCGTAGTCGAAGCGTTCCGGTGATTCGCGCGAGGAGGCTCGAGGCCTCGATGACCGAGGTCGGAGCGTGGATTCCAATCCTCGCCAGGTCCTCCTGGATGAAGGCGCCCAGACGCGCGTGCGCTTCGTTTCCCGCGTTGGTCAGTACCGTGAAGCTCACCTCGCGCCTTCTTCCGTCCCGAAGCCGCCCCGTCTTCGTCCCACGCGAAGCCGGCCTCGCGCAAGAGCCTCCTCGCCTCTTCCGGGTCGTAGGCCGCTTCGCCGAGGGAGCTGTCGTGCCAGAAGGAGTTCGCGGGCGAGACGGGTCCCGCGGCGGGGGTCGCGCGGCCGGAGAAGACCACCCGGGCCATGCCTCGGCGATCGAGCGCGAGCGAAATCGCCCGCCGGAAGCGCACGTCCGCGAACCAGCGCCTCTTGTGCTCTTCGATGGGCGCCTTGGGGCCGAGGTTGAACCAGAGCCGCTCCGAGAGCAAGCCGGGCCCGAGATCGAGGAGCTCCCGGTCGGCGCTCCTCTCTTCGCGAAGGAGCTCGAAGATGTCGGGCGTGAGGAGCTCCAGAAGATCGACCTCTCCCGAGCGAAAGCGAAGGAGGCGCGCGCTCTCGTCGGGCACCACGTCGAAAACCAGCCGTTCGAGCCGCGGGATGCGTCCCGCTTCGTCGGCGGTCCGGAAGTAGTGGGGATTTCGCTCGAGGACGATCCTTTCTCCCGGGACGTGCTCCGCGAGGACGAAACGGGCCGAGCCCGACGATGCTCTTCGGGATCGGCTCCGAGACCGGTATCGGCGGCGATGGATCCCCGCTTCAGGCTCTCTTTCAGGAGATGCGACGGAAGAATGGCGAGACTGTCGAAGACGCGCTCGACCGTAGCCGTCCTCCGCGGAAGCGTGAACGAGACCGTCCACTCGTCGATGACCTCGACGCCGAAAGGCTTCCCATCGATCTGGGCGGTCTCGACGAGCGGGCTCCCGGTCGAGGGCTCGTAGAGCGCCTCGAAAGTGAAGGCCACGTCCTCGGCCCCGAAAGGATCGCCGTCCGAGAAGCGCACTCCTTGCCGCAGGTGAAAAACGAGCCGCGTCCCGTCCGCCGAGAACTCCCAGGACTCCGCGAGCGCCGGCTCCATCTCCTGCGTCTCGGGGTTGAGCCTGAGTAGCGGTTCGTGCAGCTGATCGGTGATCACGTGCGGTGACGCGATCCGTCGCCAGCAGCCGATTCCAGGTCTGGGGCTCGGTGTGGATGGCGACGCGCAGGACCGCGTCGTCCGACGAGCGGGGCACTCGGCCGGCAACCGATGGACAGAGCCAGGGCGAAGAAGAGTCCGCCCCATCGCTTTCGCATGTCGAACCGCTCCGATTTTTCGGGAACCCTCCCCCGAGGGTGGGCGGCAATCGTACCACCCGTGTCAAGCTTAATGCGCGCCTCTTCGCTCGATTCGAGCGTCTTGCGTCTTCGCTGCGATTCTTCCGGGGGCAGCTCGTTGCAGGGCGCGGGAGCCGGTTCTATAGTGAACTCGTGCCCAGCCATCCTGAACGCCCTCAACATCCTGCTACCGACGCTCTACGCGCTCCTTTTCGCGGACTACGCGCTCCTCTTCTTCCGGAACGACCCCTTCGCGGAAAAGACCGCGCCCGCCCTCCTTCGGATCACCGTGGCGCTTCACGCCGTGTTCCTCGTGCTCTGGACGATCTCCTATCACCACTTCCCCATCGCGAGCGTCTTCGAGGCCAACTCGGTCCTCGCCTTCTCGGTGGCGACGCTCTACCTTCTCATCGAGGCCCGCATCGGCGTCCGTACCACGGGTTTCTTCATCATCGGAATCGTCTTCGTCTTCCAGCTCGTTTCCTCGAGCTTCGTCGAGCCGCCCGAGACCTTCAGCGAGCTCCTCTGGGAGCCGTCGTTCATGCTCCATGTCTTCTCCGCGCTTCTCGGGTACTCCGGCCTCGCCGTCTCGGCGGTCTACGGGCTCCTGTACCTGATGCTCTTCTACGACATCAAGAAGCACCGCTTCGGGCTCTCGTACAAGCAGCTCCCGTCGCTCGAGATCATGGCGAGCTTCACGTACCGCTCGGCGTCTCTCGGGCTCCTGTTCCTGACCGTGGCCATGGTCGGAGGCTTCGCCCTCCTGATGCAGGTCTACGGCACGTACTGGAGCTGGGACCCGAAGCTCATGACCACCTGCATCGCCTGGCTCATCTACAGCCTCGGGCTCGGAGCGAGCCGTCTCTGGGGCTGGTCGCCCAAGCGAGTCGCCTTCACCTCGATCGCCGGATTCGCGGTGATCCTCTTCTCGCTCCTGATCGTGAACCTGGTGCTCACGCGGTTTCACGTGTTCGTGTAGCCATGCGAGCGGAACGCCGGGAAGGGGCGCGCGCATCAAGATGGATCTGATCGTCGTCGGCCTCAACCACCGCACGGCGCCTCTCGAAGTGCGCGAGCGCGTGGCCTTCGACGAGAGCGAGGTCCAGGCCGCGCTCTCCCGCGCCCGAAGCGAGCGGGTCCTCTCGGAAGCGATCCTGCTCTCGACCTGCAACCGGACGGAGTTCTACGGCCTCTCGACCGACAACGGCGCCGCCGAGATGTACATCCGCGGTCTCATCGTGAAGGCGAAGCGCGTCGACCTCACCGCGCATCCCGGCTACGCCTACACCCTCACCCGGCTCGAATCGGTCCGCCACCTCCTGCGCGTCGCCGCAGGCCTCGACTCGCATGGTCCTCGGCGAGTCCCAGATCCTGGGCCAGGTCCGCCGCGCCCACGAGCTCGCCCTCGAGAGCGGCGCCTGCGGGCTCACCATGAATCGCCTCCTCCAGAGCGCCGTTCTGGTCGGCCGGCGCGTGCGGAACGAGACCGAGCCTCGGCGCCGGAGCGGTCTCGATCGCGAGCGCCGCGGCGGAGCTCGCGGGCAAGATCTTCGAGGACCTCTCCGCGCGGTCGGTCCTCCTCATCGGCGTCGGAGAGATGGGGACCTCACCGCGCGGCACATGGTCGAGCGCGGCGTCAAGAAGCTCACCATCGCCAATCGCACCTTCAGCAAGGCGGAGGAGCTGGCGCGCGAGCTCGGGGGGACTCGCCGTGCCTCTCGATCGGCTGGAGTCCGCGCTCGCCGTCGGTCGACATCGCCATCAGCTCGACGGGCTCGACCGTTCCCATCGTGAGCCGGAATCTCATGCAGTCGATCGTCGGCCGGCGGGGGGGAAAGCCCATCTTCATCATCGACATCGCCGTCCCGCGCGACTTCGAGGCTTCGATCGGAGAGCTGGACGGGGTCTTCCTTCACGACATCGACGACATGAACCTGCTCGTCGACCGGAACCTGGTCAAGAGACGGGCCGAGATTCCGAAAGCGGAGACCATCGTCGAGCACGAGGTCGAAGCGTTCGTGGCCTGGCGCGGCTCGCTCGCGGCGACCCCGATCATCAAGCGGCTGCGCGAGCGGGTGGAGGAGCTCCGCTCGCAGGAGGTCGAGCGGCACCGCAAGCGTTTCTGCGGCGCGGACCGCGAGCAGGTGGACCTCCTCACCGAGAGCCTGGTGAACAAGATCCTGCATCCGATCATGAGCCGCGTGCGCGAGTGGAACGATGAGGGCGACCTCGGAGCGCTTCGCATCGACACGCTGTACGAGGCCTTCGAGCTCGAGCGCCCCAGCGGAGACGAGGAATAGGGCCGGCGAATCCATGCGCCGAATCCGGATCGGCACGCGTGGAAGTCGTCTCGCGCTCGTTCAAACCCAGTCGATGGTGGACGCGATCCACCGGAGAGCATCCCGAGGCTCGACGCTCGACGTCGAGATCATCCAGACCCAGGGGGATCGGGTGCTCGATCGTCCGCTCGCCGCCATCGGCGACTGCCGGCGTCTTCATCAAGGAGATCGAGACCGCGCTCCTCGAAGAGCAGAGTCGATCTCGCGGTCCACAGCATGAAGGACCTGCCCTCGAACCTGACGGCGGACCTCGCTCTCGCCGCCACGACCGAGAGAGTCGATCCCCGCGACGTCCTCGTATCGAAGAGCGCTTCGAGCCTCGAGACGCTTCCGCGGGGCGGAACGGTCGCGACGGGAAGCTTGAGGCGGCGCTCTCAGCTCCTCGCGTCTCCGGCCCGACTTGAAGGTCGAAGACCTCAGGGGAAACGTGCCCACGCGGCTCGAGAAGCTCGACCGCTCGGCCTGGGACGCGATCCTGCTCGCGGGGGCGGGTCTCGAGCGGCTCGGGCTCGCGGAGCGGATTCGCTCCTACATTCCCATGGACATCATGCTTCCCGCCGTAGGGCAGGGTGCGCTCGCGCTCGAGACTCGCGCTTCCGACCGCGAGCTCCGGGAAGCGCTCGCCTTCCTCAGTCACCCGGAGACGGAGCGCGCCGTCGCCTCCGAGCGCTCGTTCCTGGCCCGGCTCGAAGGCGGGTGCCGCGTTCCCATCGCCGCCCACGCCGACGTTCGCGGGGGGCTCGCTTCGACTCCGGGGTTACGTCGGCGCGGTCGACGGGAGCCGCTTTCTCCGGCGTGAGATCGAGGGCGACGTCTCGCGCGCGGAAGACTCTCGGAGTCGAGCTCGCGGAGTCGATGCTGTCCGCGGGCGCGGCCGGCGATCGTTCGCGAGGAGCGTCTCGCGTGACGCCTTCCTCTCGCGGGCCGCACCATACTCGTGACGCGGCCGCGCCGCCAATCACGGCCTCTCGCCGACGCGCTCCGGCGCCTCGGCGCGACGGTGCTCGAGGCGCCCGCGATCGAAATCGAGCCTCCCGCCGACTGGACGCCGCTCGACGAAGCCATCTGCCGCCTCGCCACGTACGACTGGGTCGTTTTCACGAGCGCGAACGGCGTCGACGCGTTCTTCGATCGGCTTGTCCGAAGTGCGGCCAGGAGCTCCTCCGCCGAAGCTCGCCGTCATCGGACCCGCGACCGCGGAGAGCCTTCGCGAGCGCGGACTGGAAGCCGACCTGGTTGCCGAAAAGCACGTCGCCGAAGGAGCTGTTCCACGCCTTTGCCGATCGCGGGGAGGTCCGCCAAAAGCGCTTCCTCCTTCCGCGCGCCGACATCGCGCGAGAAGCGCTTGCCGGATCTCCTGCGGGACCACGGAGCGGTCGTGGACGTCGTCGTGGCCTATCGCACCGCTCCCGCCGGCGAGGAAATGCGGCGCGCTACGGAGCTCGTGGAGCGGGGCGCGGTCGACGTGGTCACGTTCACCTCCGCTTCCACCGCGAGAAGTTTCTTCGCCTATGTGGACCCCCGGCGCTTCGAGAAGCGCGCGTGCGCCGCCAGCATCGGTCCGATCACCTCCACTGCCCTCCTGAGCCTCGGGGTCACGCCGGCGGTCGAGGCGGAGCGGTTCACGACCGAGGGTCTCATCGAGGCCATCCTTCGGTACTACCGCCGGAACTGATATCCTCGCGCCCATGGATCGCAGCGAGAAGCTCTACCGCGAGTCGCTCCGATACATGCCGGGCGGCGTCAACTCGCCGGTGCGCGCTTTCCGGGGCCTCGACCTCGCTCCACGCTTCATCGTCTCCGGAAAAGGCTCCCGGATCCGGGATGAGGACGGCCGCGAGTACATCGACTACATCGGCGCCTACGGACCTCACATCCTGGGGCACGGCCATCCCGCGGTCATCGAGGCTGTCGAACGGGCGCTCGCGCGCGGCACGAGCTTCGGAGCTCCGACCGCGCTCGAGCTCGAGCTCGCGAAGAAAATCTGCGACTTCGTGCCGTCGATCGAAAGCGTGCGCCTGGTGAGCTCCGGCACCGAAGCCACGATGTCCGCGATACGGCTCGCGCGCGCGGCGACGAGGCGGGACGGAATCATCAAGTTCGAGGGCTGCTACCACGGCCACGGGGACTCCTTCCTCATCCGCGCGGGCTCGGGCGCGCTCACGTTCGGAGTGCCCGACAGCCCCGGCGTTCCCGACGGCCCTCGCATCGCTCACGTACGTCGCTCGCTACAACGACCTGGACTCGGTCGCCGCGGATCTTTCGAAGCGCAGAAGGACCGCATCGCGGCGCTCATCGTGGAGCCGGTTGCGGGAAACATGGGGGTCGTTCCTCCCGCGGAAGGGTTTCTTCGCGGGCTGCGCGAGCTCTGCGACGGCGCCGGGGCCCTTCTGATCTTCGACGAGGTCATGAGCGGATTTCCGCGTCGCGCGCGGCGGCGCGCAGGAGCTCTACGGAGTCCGACCCGATCTGACGACTCTCGGGAAGGTGATTGGCGGCGGCCTTCCGGTGGGCGCCTATGGCGGGCGCCGCGATCTCATGGAGCTCATCGCACCCGCGGGTCCCGTCTACCAGGCGGGGACCCTCTCGGGAAATCCTCTCGCGGTGAGCGCCGGTCTCGCGCAGCTCGAAGTGCTCGAGACGTCGAACGGATGGGCCCGCCTCGAAGCGAGCGGCGCGCGGCTCGAGGGAGGGCTCGTCGAGATCCTGTCCCGACGAAGACTCCCCTACGCCGTCAACCGCGTAGGCTCGATGCTGACGCTCTTTTTCTCCCAGGGCGCGGTCACCGATTTCGAGACCGCGACCCGCTCCGATACGAAGAGGCACGCCGTCTTCTTCCGCGAGATGCTGGCGAGCGCGGCGTGCACCTGCCTCCCTCGCAGTACGAGGCGCTCTTCGTTTCGCTCGCGCACGAGACCGAGGACCTCGACCGCACGATCGAAGCGGCGGAGACCGCGCTTTCGGCGCTCTAGTCCGTCTCGAGAAAGACGTCGGCGCCTTCGACCCGGACGGCGTAGATTCTTACCCGGGAGAGCGGATTCACGGGCGAGCAGCCGGTCTTGAGGTCGAACTGCCACTGATGCCAGGGGCAGAGCACCACTCCGCGATCGAGGGTCCCGTCGTGCAGGGGACCTCCGCGATGAGGACAGGTCTCGTCGAGGGCGAAGAAGCCACCCTGGTAGCGGAAGAGCGCGATTCGCTTTTCGCCGACGTCGACGACGATGCCGCCGCTCTCGGGAAAATCGTCGATAGACGCCACGCGATGTCGCGTCATCCCTGAGGCCTCAGGTCGAGCGCGCGGAGGCGCGAACCTTCTCGAACGCTTCTTCGGTCAGCTCGCGGCACCCGAGCCGAGGAGGCTCGCCGTTCTCCGTCCGGTGGAAATCCGAGCCTCCCGTCTGGAGGAGCCCGAGACGTTCCGCGAGACGCTGGTACTCGGCCGCTTTCTCGAAGGTATGGTCCTTGTGGAACACCTCGATCGCCTGGAGGCGGTCCGCGACCATGGGAGGAATCAATCCGTCGTCGTCGAGATGGACGGGATGGGCGAGAGAGGCGACGCCGCCCGCCCGCCGGATGAGGTCGACGGCGTCGCGCAGAGTGACCTTCTCGTAGCCGACGTACGCCGGGCCAGTCCTGTCCCAGGAACCGGTCGAAGGCTTCGTTCAGCGTCTTCACGACTCCCTGCGCGACGAGCTCCTCCGCTACGTGAGGGCGCCCGACGGTCCCGTGAGTGGAGCGCGCGAAGACCGCCCGGGCATCGATTCGGATGTCGAGCTTTCCCAGCTTTCGAACCATCTCGTGAACGCGCTCGAGGCGTCGTTCGCTCGCCTCGGAGAAGAACTTGAGGAGCGAGGCATCGCGGTAGTCGATGAAGAGGCCGAGGACGTGAATCGAGGCATCGCCGAAGTTCGCGCTCACCTCGACGCCCGGAACGAGCTCGATCCCGAGAGCCCGGGCCTCCTCCATCGCCTCCGGGATTCCCGCGACCGTGTCGTGGTCGGTGACCGCGAAAGCTCTCAGTCCCGAGGACTTCGCCGCTCGGACCAGGTCGCGAGGCGCGAGTTTTCCGTCGGACGCCGTCGTATGCAGGTGCAAATCATAGAGTGCTTCGGTTTGCATTCGGTTTCGCGGTCTCAGGCGCCGGAACCTTTTATGGTAGCACGCTTCCCCGTCTTGACAGTCCGTCGAAGCCGTCGCTATACTGATGTCTGAGTGTTTTAGTCAGATTTCGGATCGCTGCACTCACAACGAGATCCGAGGAGATCGCTTCGATGCTTAGATCACATCTTTGGCCGCCACGAAGGTGCAGGAGTTCCTGCAGCAGAACGGGCGCCCCGAGGCCGGGCTCCGCGTCCGCGTGGTCGGCGGCGGTTGCTCGGGATTCCAGTATCAGCTCGCGCTCGACGACGAGGCTGCCGCCGGCGACGAGGTATTCGAGCAGAACGGCGTCCGCTTCTTCATCGACCCTCGAAGCCACCTGTACCTGGACGGCACCGAGATCGACTACGTCGACGACATCATGGGCTCGGGGTTCAAGTTCAACAACCCCAACTCGACCGGAAGCTGCGGCTGCGGCGAGTCCTTCCAGGTCTGAAATCACCCTTTCCAAACCGACCGCTGTCCGGCTCCTCATCGAGGGCCGGACGTTTCTCGTTCCCGCCGGAGAAACTCTCCTCGCCTGCGTTCAAGATATAGTGAAAGTGGAATTCCCGGTGCTGGGAAGATTCTGCTGGAACGACGAATGCGGCAATTGCGAGCTCAGCGTGAAGGTTCGCGAAGCTCTCTTTCCCATCCGGGCGCGGGGCTGTCAGACGAGAGTCGAAGAAGACATGGAGCTCTCCGAGCTCACACCGGAGCTCTCGTACTTCATTCGGCATAAGCTTCGATGATGGGCCAGGTGATGGCGGGACTCGCCTCACACCTGGCGGCGGGCGGCCTCCTCCTCGCGGCGGGCCTCTCCCTCTTCCACCGTCTTCCCGTAGGCTTTCTTCGCTTCTGCGCGGGGTCGAGCGCGCTCCTCGCCTGCTTTGCCGCGATACCCGCCTCGTCCTCCGTTCGCGTCCGGATCTCGCTTCGTTGTCTTGAGCCTCGTCGCCTTCGCCTGGTACCTGGCTCTCCGCGCGCGGAGCGAAAGCCCGAAAGCCCTCGCGCTTCTGGTGCTGGCCGCCGCGATCCTGGTTCCCGTTCTGACAGCGGGTGCGGAGGCTTCGACCGAGACCTGGGTCGCGATCCTCTCGAGCCTCAGCTCGGCGCTCCTCCTCGGCGCGGTCGCGGTGACCATGATCCTCGGCCACTGGTATCTCGTCGATACCAGCCTCTCGATCGCACCTCTCCGCGACGGCGCCCTCTGGGTATCGCTCGCGGTCGGGGCGCGGTTTCTTGCGGTCGCGGCCGCTCTCGTTTTCGGGGGCTGGGAAATCCTTCGCATCAGCCGTGCCGCCGACATCATGTTCTCGACGAACGGCCTTTTTTTTCTCTTCCGGAGCCTCATGGGGCTCGGCGCGCCACTTCTCCTCGCCGGTCTCATCTGGCAGACGGTGAAGATCCGCTCGACGCAATCGGCAACCGGACTTCTCTACGTTCTCCTGATCCTGGTCCTCTTCGGAGAGCTGATCTCGTCTTTTCTGAGGGTCGCGACCGGGCATCCGCTATGAGGGCGCTATGAGAGCTCCCGAGGTGGGTTTCTTTTGCGGCGGCTGCCGACGCTACAACGTCTACTCGATTCCTCCCGCGGCGAACGCCGGCCGCTGCGTCGAGTGCGGGCACGTGAGCCAGCCGGCGCCGAGCGCGAGCGTTCTCGCCTCAGGGCCCATCGACCGCTGCCCGCAGTGCGACAACCTCTACCTCTACACACGGAAGGATTTCCCGCAGCAGTTGGGGTGCGCCGCGGTTACGGCAACGATCGTGCTCTCGAGCATCGCCTACGCGCTCTGGGACGTGCCGGCGGCGATCGCCGTTCTCACGCGTCGCGAGCCTCGCCGATCTCGCGCTCTACCACCGGCTCCCGGAGGTGACGGTCTGCTACCGGTGCCACACGGAGCTTCGTGGCTTCGCTCCGAATCCCGAGCATGGCCCTTTCGACATGCACCGGGCCGAGGAGTACGACGTATGAAGGGGCTTCTTTAGTTGCTCGCGCTGCGGCTCTTCGCTCGGGCTCGCTCCGCTCGCTAACGAGGCTCGATGGCGACGGGACCCTGGTGGATCTCCTGAGGGTGGTGAGGGGCTTTGAGCATGTCGGCCATCGTGACGCTCCGGAGAAAGCCGACCATCTGCCCCTGGGCCTGGTCCCACACATATTGCATTTCGCAGCTGTCGAGAATGGTGCAGTCGTCGTGATGGCCATCGACGCACTTGTTGAGCCGGAGCGGCCCTTCGACGCACTCGATGACTTCGAGAAACGTAATCTCCGAAGGATTCCGCGCGAGCGCATAGCCTCCGTGGGCCCCCTGCTGCGATTTGACGACGCCGCGGTTCGCGAGGAGCGGCAGAATCTGCGCGAGGAAGGCCTGCGGGATGCCTTTGGCCTTCGCAATCTCGCTCACCCGGCCGTAGCGCTCCGGCGGGATCCGGGCGAGGTAGATGACCGCTCTCAGCGCGTAGTCACTCTTGCGTGAAAGCTCCAGCATGGTCGACGGAACAAATCCGCCAGTAAAGTATACCGCAGCGGTGCTCTCGAGCGGGAATTCCGCGTGAAGCTCATCCTCTTCGATCTCGACGGGACCCTGGTGGATTCGCTCTCGGACATCGCTTCGTCGGTGAACGAGCTCCTCGAAGCCACGGGAACGGCCGCCCTTCCGCGCGCGCAGATCCAGAGCTACGTGGGCGATGGAGTCCGGAAGCTTCTCGAGAGGAGCCTCTCCGGCGGCTCGGACGCGGAACTGGATCGGGCCGAAGCGGCCTATCTTGTCGATCTACCGGCGGCGGCTTCTCGAGACCACGAGACCCTATCCCGGCGTGGTGGCAGCTCTCGAGGCCCTCTATCGTGACGCTTCCGCTCGCGGTCCTCACCAATAAGCCCGTGATGGAGAGCATCCGCATCCTCGACGGACTCGATCTGAGACGCTACTTCCGCGCGGTATACGGCGGAGATTCCTTCGCCCGCAAGAAGCCCGACCCGATGGGAGTGCGTTTTCTGGAAGAGGAATTGTCCGCGGAGCCCGCGAAGAACGCTCCTCGTGGGAGATTCGACCATCGACTTCCGCACCGCGAGAAACGCGGGGATCCTCTCGTGCCTCGTCCGCTACGGTCTCGGCCCCTGGAACGAAGCGGAGGAGCGGCCCGATTTCGTCGTCGACGATTTGCGCGAGCTCGTGCCGCTCGTCCATAGTGACTCCACAGGATCGTGAGCGAGACCCGGCGCGTTCCCATCTTCCCGCTGCCGGAGACGGTGTTCTTTCCCTCGGTGGCGCTGCCGCTCCATCTCTTCGAGCCCCGCTATCTCCAGATGGCCGAGGACATCCTCCCGGCCGACAAGCTCCTGGTCATCGTGCTTCTCCGTCCGGGATGGGAGAAGGACTACCACGGAACTCCGCCGGTCCACGAGATCGCGACCCTCGGAAGGGTTTCGTCCCACGAGCGGCTGCCCGACGGTCGATTCAACATCATTCTGCAAGGTCTCGAGCGGGTTCGGATTCTTCCCGCGGACGGCGACGAGCGGCTTGCGGGACGGCTCTATCGCGTGCGAGAGATTCGATCCGCCCCGGAGCTCCGTCTCCCCGAAGAGTTCTCGACGACCGAGCTCTCTCTCCGACTTCGCGCTCTCTTTCGGGAGCTCGAGGAAAAAAGCGGTAAAGCGGCGGAGAAGGGAGCCCGTGGGGAGAGGGACTTCCCTTCGACGCATTGGTGAACGCGGATCTCGAGCCGGGTGGACGTGCCTCCCGCGGCGAAACAGCTCCTTCTGGAGCAGGACGATCTGCTGGCTCGGGCCGCCGCGGTCGAGGGGCACGTCGAGGAGGCACTCGCTTTCTGGCGAACGCTCTCCGGTTTCCGGCGCCTTCTTCCCAAGGATCCCGCACTCAACTGAGCGCGTTGCTCGGGGAAGCTCCGGGTGCTACTCTTCAATTTACCTGTCCCTGACCCTTCGGGTGATTCGTGCCATCGATTCTAATCGTCGACGACGAAGAGACCGTCCGCCAGACGTTCAAGGACGTCCTCGAAGCGGAAGGCTACGACGTCACGACCTCGTCGAGCTTCACCGAAGCGAAGGAGCTCCTGCTCGACGTCCGGTTCGACGTGGCGCTCACCGACCTGATGCTTCCGCGCGAAAGCGGAATGTCCATCCTCGGATTCGCTCACGAGCACGACCCGGAGATGAGCGTCGTGATGGTGACCGGCCATCCCGATCTTTCTACCGCCGTCGAGGCCCTGAAGCAGGGCGCTTACGACTACATCGGAAAGCCGGTGACCCGCCAGGCGCTCCTCGCGGTGGTCGAGCGCGCCTACGAGCGGGCCGCGCTCCTCTCGCGAAAAAAAGCGCCTCGAGGCGGAGAACCTGGACTACCAGCGCTCGCTCGAACGGAAGGTGCGGGAGCGCACCGCGCGTCTGCGCGAGTCGGAGAGCCGCTATCGCGAGCTCTTCCAGGAAACGAGGCGCGCCTACGACGAGCTCAAGAGCACGCAGGAAAAGCTCATCCGCACGGAGCGTCTCGCCGCGGTGGGCGAGCTCGCCGCCCAGATCGCGCACGAGATTCGAAACCCCCTGGGAGCGATCTCGAACTCCGTGGGCGTCCTGCGGCGCGACCTCGATCTCCGCGGCGACGACCGGAGGCTCCTCGACGTGGTGCACGAGGAAGCGGAGCGGCTCGAAGGCATCATCGCCGACTTCCTGAAGTTCGCCCGGCCCCGGCCGATTCATCGCACTCCGCAGAACCTCGCGGAGCTTCTGGACGACCTCCTGCTGCTCCTCGCGCAGAAGCGTCCTCTCGGGCGGGGACAGGGAAAGAGAAAGAGCGAGATCCGCATCGAGAAGCACTACGACCCCGAGCTTCCCATCGCGAGCCTCGACGCCGCCCAGACCCGGGAGGCGCTCTGGAACCTCCTGGTGAACGCGGTCGAAGCGATGCCCGGCGGCGGTGTCCTCGCGGTTCGAGTGCAGACGTCGAGCGAAGGCGACGTCGAAGTCATCGTTTCCGACACCGGCAAAGGGCATCCGCCCCGAGGACCGGGAGAAGATCTTCGAGCCCTTCCACACCACCAAAGCCGACGGGACCGGCCTCGGTCTCGCCATCGTGCAGCGCGTGGTCGAGGCGCACGCGGGCGAGGTGGAGGTCTCGAGCGAAGAAGGGCGGGGAAGCTCCTTCCGGCTACGTTTTCCATTGAGCTCCGATGAGCGCCAATCGATCCCGACACATCGTTGAAGAGGCCGAGGAGAGCCGCGCCCCCGCGGTCTCGGTGCTGGTGGTGGACGACCAGGCGGCGATCCGCGAGTCGATGGTCATCACCTTCCGTCGCGAGGGCTATGCCGTCGAGTCCGCGGAGAGCGGCGAAGAAGCCCTCGATCTCCTCTACCGCAAGCCGTTCGACCTCGTGGTGACCGACCTGCGGCTCACCGGGATCAGCGGACTCGAGGTGCTCCGCAAGACGAAGGAGCTCTTTCCCGACACCGAGGTGGTGGTGATGACCGCCTACGGCACCATCGAGGGCGCCGTCGAAGCGATCAAGGCCGGCGCCTACGACTACCTCACCAAGCCGTTCCAGCCCGAGGAGCTCACGCTCGTCTCGCAGCGAGCGCTCGAGCGGAAAGGCCTCACCCAGCGGGTGCGGCTCCTCGAGCAGGCGGTTCGCGGACGGCACCCCTTCGAGGAGATCGTCTGCGCTTCGTCGCGCGATGAGCGACGTGCTGAAGATGATCGAGCAGGTGGCCCGGCTCGACTCGACGGTCCTCATCACCGGCGAGAGCGGCACCGGCAAGGAGCTCGCCGCCCGAGCGCTCCAGGCGCTCTCACCGCGCAAGGACAAGCCCCTCGTCATCGTGAACTGCGGTGCGATCCCCGAGAACCTCCAGGAGAGCGAGCTCTTCGGCCATACCAAGGGTTCTTTCACCGGGCGCGCACGCCGACAAGCGCGGGCTCTTCGACGAAGCCCACGGAGGCACCGCCTTTCTCGACGAGGTCGGAGAGCTCACCCCCATGGCCCAGGTGAAGATGCTGCGCTTTCTCCAGAACGGCGAGGTCCGCCGCGTGGGCACCACCACCAGCCGAAACCTCGACGTGCGCATCATCGCGGCCACCAACCGCGACCTCGAGAAGAGCGTGAAGGACGGACAGCTTCCGGGAGGACTCTGTTCTACCGGCTGAACGTGATCCCCATCGAGCTTCCGCCGCTCCGGGAGCGCCGCGAGGACATTCCTGCGCTCGCGCCAGCACTTCGTGAGGCGCATCTCGGACCGGATGGGCGCCGCCCAACCGCCCGCGATCTCGCCGCGGGCCATGGACCTCCTGATGAAGCAGCCCTGGCGAGGCAACGTGCGCGAGCTCGAGAACATCATCGAGCGCGCGGCGGCCCTCGACCGCGACGGGATCCTCGGGATGGACGACCTCCCCTTCGGCGACTATCAACGGAGCGAGGACCGCATCATCGATCGCGCGCGCAAGGGCGCTCTTGAGCCTGTGCCGAGCTCGAGAAGGAGTACATCCTCGAAGTCCTCGCCGAGTGCGGTGGCAGCCGCAAGAACACGGCGAAGCGACTCGGCATCACGACCGCCACCCTCTGGCGCAAGCTCAAGCAGTACGAGAAGGAGCCTTCGCGACGATCCGCCCCGAGTCGATCAGCCCGTCCGCCGTCAGCGAACCGTAAGCTACTCGTCCGGGCACTTTCGCTGTCGGATCGACCGCTTTCGCTTGCTCGAACGCCTTTCGCGCCCGTAAGTGCAGCCCAACCTCCTGGTAGAGGCTTCCGAGCGCGAGGAAGTAGTCGGCTTTCCACGGATCGAGGTTCGTCGCGATGCGGAGGTTCTTCTCCGCGTCCTGGCGCCACTTGGGATTCTTCGACAGCGCGAGACCGAGGAGGTGGTAGACCTCCGCGCGCTCCGGAGCCTGGTCGATCGCTTGGTGGCAGAGCTGGATCGCGTTCCAGAAATCGGAAGCCTCGTAGGCCTGCTGCGCGCGGCGGAAAAGAGACGTCGCCTCCGCCGCGTCTCCCGCCGGAACGGCCTGCGCCTCCTCCCCGCGACGGGAACGAGGACTTCCGCGAGGCCTCGTAGAGTCCCTCCTTGTCCGCGAGAGCCTCGTATCCGGCGCGCGCCGACGAGGTGAGAATCTCGTTCGCTTCGGTGAAGCGCCGAAAGACGTACGAGAGCTTCTCCTGGAAATCCGGCGCGGGGATGCGCCGGAATCGATCCGGGTGAAACCGCTTCGCTCCGCGGAAGAATGCCTGCTGGATCTCGTCGAGCCCCGAGCCCTGTGGGATCTCGAGGACCTCCCAATGATTGCGTGAAGGGAACTCCTGGAAAAGCCTCTCGACCTCCGCGCGCTCGGCGTCCGCGTCGGGCGCCGGTCGGCTGCGGGGTCTTCGGCGGGCTTCGCGGCGTCCGCGCCGGTCGGCTCCTTCGTCGGGCGCGCCTTCTCCTTCGAGCGCCTCGTCCCCGTCGGGCTCGATGAGCTCCGCCTTGAGAAGCCCGACGAGGGTGCGCGCGGTCATCTCCTCCGAGAGCGGGCTCAACGTGAAGATGTCCTTCGCCGTCTGGGTGCCGTCGACGCGCGAAAGCACGAACGCTTCCTCGGGCTTCAGGTTCACGTCCTGGAACCGCTTCAGCGGGTCCTTGGGAAAGCCCGAGCTTGCGACGCGTCGCTCCTCAGGGCGTCGAATCTCCTTGTCGAGCGAGGGCGCCCGCCGCGCGGCCTCCATCAGGATGTCGGCGACCGAGACGCGGCGCCCCGACGAGCTTTCGACCGTGCGTCAGGTTCGAGAACTGGAGGCGCTTCGGAGGAGTGATGAGCTGCGTGCAGGCGATGTCGAGGAGCTGCAGCCGGACGAACGTCTCGATCTCTTCCTCGCCGATGATGTTCAGCTCCGCCAGGATCTCGCCGAGCTTCCAACCGCTCTTGATGAAGTGAGAGGCGTCCTCGAACTGCTCGCGGGTGATGCGCCCGTAGCGCATCATGACCTCTCCCGAGCCGATCCTCTTCGAGGCTCGACGCGCGCGCTCACGACGAATCCCGAGCTGAAGTAGACGGCGCGGCGGGCCTCGCCGGCTTCGCACGTCAAAACACCGGTCCGCTTGCTGAAATAGAGTTTTTTGAAGGTGTCGGCGACTTGCTGGTTCACGAGGTGGTGCGACAACAGGAACGCCCCCGGCGCGGTGGATCCGGGTATGAAGAAATGGTAACAGATTCGAGGCGCCGCTCGATCATTCGCGGCGCACTCTGTCGCGGTCCGTCAGAAATCTCGTTTCATTATTAAATACGGGATTTCACCCGATTTGATTTCATTTTTGAATCGAACCGCCTGCTCAGACCGGCGCTTCCCTGCCGTAAGTCACTGAATCGACAAGGATCGCAATTGTGTGACGAATGGCACAGTACTTGCTCTTATACGAATCTGAGAACGCATTGGCGTCGCTCCCCAATCTCGACGCCAGCCCCGGGAGGTGCCCCCCGCACCGCCTCCCGGGGATATTTTTTTTGGGGGGATCGTTCTCCGCTTCCAAACTCCCTCCCCCTCCTCCCCTGAAGTCCATTCCGTGCCGTGATTTCAGGCTGTAGCCCGTCCAGCCATTAAATATTAGCGTACTAAATACATATAATCTTCCGATCGCACTAGTAACTTTTCTTGACTCTCCGTTCGCGATGCTCTATAGTGGCCATGGCGTCGCCAGAGGCGCTGGCGCCAAATCATTGCTGCGTAAAGGAGTGCGGACAAAATGGCGAAAGCAATCGGAATCGACCTGGGAACGACGAACTCCGTGGTTTCGGTCATGGAGGCGGGCGAGCCCGAGGTCATCGTCAACTCGGAGGGCGACCGGGTAACCCCCAGTGTCGTCGCCTTCGGTAAGGACGGCCAGCGCCTCGTGGGCCAGGTAGCCCGCCGACAGGCGATCACCAATCCCGAGAACACCATCTACTCCATCAAGAGGTTCATGGGCCGACGGTTCGACGAGGTCAAGCAAGGAGATCGCCATGGTGCCGTTCGCGCGTCGAGGCCGGGCCCGGCGGTGACGTCCGAGTCAAGGCCGGAGGCAAGCTTCATTCGCCGCCGGAGATCTCCGCGCGTCGTGCTCTCGAAGCTGAAGCAGGCGGCGGAGGACTACCTCGGCGAGAAAGTGACCGACGCGGTCATCACCGTTCCCGCCTATTTCAACGACGCTCAGCGTCAAGCGACGAAGGACGCCGGCAAGATCGCCGGGCTCAACGTGCTCCGCATCATCAACGAGCCGACGGCCGCGGCGCTCGCCTACGGCCTCGACAAGAAGAAGGAAGAGACCATCGCCGTCTATGATTTCGGCGGCGGCACCTTCGACGTATCGGTCCTCGAGGTCGGCGACGGCGTCATCGAGGTGAAGGCCACCAACGGCGACACCCACCTCGGAGGCGACGACCTCGACCAGCGCATCATCGAGTGGATGATCCAGGAGTTCAAGAAGGACCAGGGCATCGACCTGTCCACCGACAAGATGGCCTTGCAGCGGCTCAAGGAAGCCGCGGAGAGGGCCAAGATCGAGCTCTCGAGCTCCGTCGAAACGGAGATCAATCTCCCCTTCGTGACCGCGAACGCATCCGGTCCGAAGCACCTCCAGATGAAGCTCACGCGCGCGCACTTCGAGAAGCTCGTCGACGATCTCCTCGAGAGGACTCTCGAGCCCTCCCGCAAGGCGCTGAAAGACGCCGGACGTCGAGCCCAAAGGACATCGACGAGGTGGTCCTCGTCGGAGGCTCCACCCGCATCCCGAAAGTCCAGCAGCTCGTGCAATCGCTCTTCGGCCGGGAGCCCCACAAGGGAGTGAATCCCGACGAGGTGGTCTCGATCGGCGCCGCCATCCAGGCGGGCGTCCTTCAGGGCGACGTCAAGGACGTGCTGCTCCTCGACGTGACCCCGCTCTCGCTCGGAATCGAGACGCTGGGTGGCGTCACCACCCGGCTCATCGAGCGCAACACCACCATTCCGGTGAAGAAGAGCGAGGTGTTCTCGACCGCCGCCGACAATCAGACGACGGTCGACGTCCACGTGCTCCAGGGCGAACGGGAGATGGCCCGCGACAACCGGACTCTCGGACGGTTCCAGCTGGTGGGCATTCCCCCGGCCCCGCGTGGGGTCCCGCAGATCGAGGTCACCTTCGACATCGACGCCAACGGCATCGTGAACGTCTCGGCGAAGGACCTCGCGACCTCGAAAGAGCAGAAGATCACCATCACGAGCTCGAGCGGCCTCTCCAAGTCGGAAATCGACCGCATGGTGAAGGAAGCCGAGTCGAACCGCGATTCCGATCGGAAGAAGCGGGAGGAGATCGAGGCGCGAAACCAGCTCGACAACGTGCGTCTTCTCCACGGAGCGCACGCTCAACGAGAATCGCGCCGAGCTCGACGCCGCTCTCGCGCGCGAAGTCGAGGACGCTCTCGCCCAGGCGAAGCGGACGCTCGAGAGCGGAGACGCGGCGAGCATTCCGAGCCGCCGCGGAGACGCTCACCAAGGCGGCTCACCGCATGGCGGAAGCGCTGTACCAGAAGAAGGCGAGCGGCGGAACGTCGCAACGGGTCAACCGGGACGACGGGTAGCTGGAGCGGCCGGCAGAACGACAACGGCGACGTGGTCGACGCGGAGTACACCGAAGTCAACTGATAGAGCCCTCAGCCGGAGCGCAGCGCGAAGCGCGAAGCGACAGCCGCGGGGGTGGGGTCCCCGCGGCAGTGATTGAATTCCCGGCGGGGCGCACCGCATGCGCCCTGCCGGCTAAATCACCGCGTGTTTCTTCCCGACGCGGGTGAAGGCTTCGATGGCCCGCTCCACCTGCTCCCGGGTATGGGCCGCCGAAAGCTGCACCCGGATCCGGGCCTGCCCTTTCGGGCACGACCGGATAGCTGAACCCGACCACGTAGATTCCCTCCTCCAGCATGTCCTTCGCCACGTTCTGCGCGAGCCGCGCGTCTCCGAGCATGATCGGGAACGATGGGGTGAGTTCCTTCTACGATCGGGAAGCCCCTCGAAGTCATCTCCTTCCGGAAATAGGCGGTGTTGTCCAGAAGGCGGAGCCGATGCTCGGACGTCGTCTCGAGGAGATCGAGGACCCGGTTCGCGGCGGAGACGATCGAGGGCGCGAGCGAGTTGGAGAAGAGGTACGGCCGCGAGCGCTGCCTCAATAGATCGACGATCTCCTTGCGGCCGGAAGTGAAGCCGCCCGCCGCCCCGCCGAGAGCCTTTCCCATGGTCGAGGTGACGATGTCCACCCGCGTCCTGAACCCCGAAGAGCTCGGGAGTGCCCCGGCCGTTCTTCCCCACGAAACCCGTCGCGTGGGAGTCGTCCACCATCACCATCGCCTGGTAGCGCTCCGCAAGCTCGCAGATTCCATCGAGCGGCGCGTACGTCCCGTCCATGCTGAAGACACCGTCGGTCGCGATGAGCTTGAAGCGCGCAGGACGACGCTTCCTGGAGCTGGCGCTCCAGATCCTCGAGGTCGCGGTTCTGGTAGCGGAACCGCTTCGCCTTCGAGAGCCGGATGCCGTCGATGATGCTGGCGTGGTTGAGAGCGTCGCTGACCACCGCGTCCTCTTCCGAGAGCAGCGTCTCGAAGAGACCGCCGTTGGCGTCGAAGCAGGAGCCGTAGAGGATGGTGTCCTCGGTTCCGAGAAAGCGCGAGATCTTCCCCTCGAGCTCCTTGTGGATGTCCTGGGTCCCGCAGATGAAGCGCACCGAGGACAGGCCGAAGCCGCGGGCATCGAGACCCTGGTGCGCCGCCTCCAGGATCTCCGGCGCGCTCGAGAGCCCGAGGTAGTTGTTGGCGCAGAAGTTCAGCACTTCTCCCGCCGCGACCGCGATCCGGGCGCCCTGGGGCGAGCGGACGATCCGCTCGCTCTTGTAGAGTCCCGCCTCTTCGATCTCCTTCAGCGTGGAACGATAGTGCTCTCGAGCCTGTTGGAACATTCTTATGGCTCGCCTCGATCTTCGCTCGGCTCGCTCCCCTCGCTCGCCGCTCGGGTGAGGATGGAGCTCTCCGGCCCCGTGGTCTCTGATCCCTCGAGCGCTGCTGGCGCCTCAAGCTCGCGACGAGATCGCCGGTGAGGAGGAGAAACACCTTGATCGGATCTTCCTCGCTCGCCGCGGCGCCGTCCTTCGCAGCGGCGGGCTCGTAGCGCAAGAAGCGCTTCGACCGAGCTGCAGGAACAGCGCCTGGTCCGACTCCCGCACGCCGGAGAACGAGAGAAACTGCTCCGGCCGGAAGTCGCGCAGCAGCGTCTTCACCCGCTGGAGCTGGTCCGCACGGCGTCCTTCGTCGAACTCCTTGACCCGATCGAAGAGATTCGCGAGCACGTCGAGGAGCTGCCCGATGTCGAGGACGTTCTCGAGGTCCCGCCGGAAGAGCCGCTGACGGGTGAGCGCGGGGTCGAAGATCACGAGCTGCTCGAAGAGCGACGCCGAGAGCGTCTCGTGAATCTCGCGAATCCGGAGACCGAGCTCGTCCACCACCGCGTCGATCCGCCCCTCGAGGAACTCCCGATCCACGCCCGCGCCCGCGGACCGGCTCGTGGGCTTGAGCGGCACGAACCGGCGCACCCAGCGCGAGAGCTCCTGCCGCATGAAGCGCACGTCGCCCGCCAGGTCGCGCACCCGCTGTCCGTACCGGCCGCGGAGCTGCTCGCCGCTTCCGGTGAGCGGGCAGTTCGCCATGAACTGCTCGAGCTGATGGAGTCGCCGGCCGAGCGCGAAGACGTGCTGGCCGAGCTTCTCCACCTGGCGGTCGTAGCGGAGCCGCGCGCCGACGGCCTCTTCCTCGCCTCGCGCCGGTCGAGAAGAGCTTCAGCTCCCGCCGGATCTCCTCGATTCCGGTGAAGGCCTCCGAGGAGAGGAGCGCGGCCTTCATGAACAACTGCTCGACCAGGTTCTCCGTCATCTGCTGGTCGGGAATGCGGCGGATGCACTCGTTCAGGACCTCGAGCGAGGTCTCCCGGGAGAGGAACTCGAACGCGGCCTGGTCCCGGCCGTTGTTCAGCCGCTCCATGAGCGGCTGGCAGAGTTGTCCCTTCCGAAGGAGCTCTCCCGCCGTCGCGGGTCGGGCCTCGCCCGAAGCCGCGCGCAGCGACAGCGAACGGGCCGGGACTCTGGGGATCCATGAGGGTTCTCTCTCGATAGTACTTCTATAACAAGCGCCGTGAGGAGTGTCAAAGCGGCGCGATTCAGTCCGTCTTGACGCGAATGTGACCCAACCGGCTCACGATCGTCTCCCGCAGACGCCGGAACTCCTGGAGCTCTCCCCGGGTGAGCGCGCGGTGGCAGGCGTCGAGCTTCTCCACCAGCTCCATGAGCTCGCGTCGCTCGAGCTCGAGCCCTCACCGTCCTCGAGGTCCGCCTCGATCTTGTCGAGCGCGCCGACGCCGAGGTTGTTCAGAGTGGCGATGACGCTGTCCAGGGTCTCCACGATGTCACGTCCGCGGCTGATTGTATATCTTTGCGGCGACTGCCATGCCGCATGACGCCATGGACGTCGGCTCCGGGAGGCCATCGTCGGGAAGGCGAAGGCCGTCGGCTTCGACAAGGTCGGCTTCGCGCCCGCGCGGCTTCCCGAATCGGACGACGCCTCTGAAGGACTGGCTCGCGCGGGGCTACCACGGGGAGATGGCGTGGATGGCGCGCGCGGCCGAACGGCGCACCGACGCTTCCCGAAGCCTCGAAGGGGCTCTTACCGCTCGTCTGCTGCGGATTGAACTACTACCGGGGGCGCCGGTCGACGCCGCCCCGGGGTTCGGCGTCATCTCGAGCTACGCCCAGGGCGAGGACTATCACCGCGTCCTCGAGGAGAAGCTGAAAGAGGTGGCGGCGTTCATCGAGAGCGCGGGCCTCGGTCCCGACGAGGATCTACGTCGACACCGGCCCTCTCCTCGAGAAGAGCTACGCCGTCGCCGCCGGCCTCGGGTGGCTCGGCAAGCACTCGAACCTCCTCTCCCGCGAGGGAAGCTCCTGGTTCTTTCTCGGCGAGATCCTCGTTCCGCTCTCCCTCGAACCGTCGGCCCCCGAGCAAGACCACTGCGGCACCTGCACCCGCTGCATCGCGGCCTGTCCTACCGGGGCGATCGTCGCGCCCTACGTCGTCGACAGCCGTCTTTGCATCTCCTACCTGACCATCGAGCTCCGCGGGTTCATTCCCCGCGAGCTCCGGCCGCTCATCGGAAACCGGATCTACGGATGCGACGACTGCCAGGACGTCTGCCCCTGGAACCGCTTCGCCGTGAAGAGCGAGGTCCCGGCCTTCCTCCCGCAGGAGCCCCTCGCCTCGATGGACCTCGACGGGATTCTCCGGATGAGCCGCGAGGAGTTCCTCGAGGCGACGCGCGGGAGCGCGATTCGCCGCGCGCGCTACGCGGGTTTCCTGCGGAACGCGGCCGTCGCGCTCGGGAACGCGCGCGACCCGCGGAGCGTTCCCGCGCTCGTCGAGGCCCTGGCGCACGAGGAGCCCCTCGTCCGCGGCCATGCCGCCTGGGCCCTCGGAGTCATCGGGGACTCCCGCGCGTCGGGCGCCTCTCGAGTCGCGGCTCCGACGACGAGAGCGACTCGCAGGTGAGGGACGAGATCGAGTGGGCGCTCTGCCGAGCTCAGTCGAGCGGCTCGACCGCCACGTCCGCGAGCCAGCTCTTGATGCGCGGGCCCATGCGCGCTTTGACGAACCGGCGCCACTCGTCGTGAGCCTGCGGATTGTCGGCGAGCGCTTCCTCGAACCGGCGGTAGTCCTCGGGCGACTCGCAAGCGACGACTCGAGCTCCCGCCGCGCGTCCGCGCGCGGCCGAGCGACGCCACGAACTCGCGAAGCTCGTGCGACGGGAACCAGACGGCGCGCGTGAGGGATGAGCACGTAGCGGCTCCTCGGCGGTGATGGCCCGCTCGTCTTCCTCCTCGTCCTCGTTGTCGAGATAGGACGAGAAGAAATGGACCGCCCCCGTCTCGCGGTCGAGATAGTACCGGTGATCGGCGGAGCTGTCGGCGAAGGCGTCCTCGAGCTCCTCCCAGTCGACCCGGATCCGCCGCCACTCGAGATCGCTCATCGCTCGTAGTCGAGGGTGCTCACGTCCCAGTAGTCCTCGTAGGCGCCCTGGTCGAACAACTCGAGGAACCGGCCGATCCTCTGGCGAACGAGCGTGCTGCGGTGGCCGGCAATCGCCGCGGGGTGGGGATAGCCGTAGCTGAAGTAGGCCCGGATGAAGCTGGCTCGACTCCGAGAGCGGAAGCGCCCGGACGTTCTCGACGTAGCTCGGGAAGACGCCGCCCCGCAGAAGATAGAACTCGACGTTCGAGACGTAGAAGGCGGTGACCGTCTCGCCCTGCTCGCGGGCGAACTTCCCGATCGCCTTCAAGGCGTGCGGCCCGGCGAAATCCCCGACGACGGGAACGAGCCGCCCCTCCCGCGCGAGCCGCCGGACGTGATCGTAGTCGTCGGGACGGGAGAGGAAATGCGACGGCTCCCCGTCGAGTCCCGTCGCGAGGAGGAGCGCTCCGGTAGGTCGGATGGTAGGGCATCGGGGGCCGGCCGTGGCTCTTGAACCGGAGCCCGAGCTGTTCGTCGAAGAAGGAGCGATAGGTGAACTCGATGACCTTGCCGGTCCTTCGCGTCGAGCGGAAACCGAGTCGCGTCTCGATGTGCTCGAAGACCGCCTCCAGGTTTCGCTCGAAGAGCGTCCTCGTCGGGCTCGGAGCCTCTCGACCGCGGCCACCATCTCCTCGAAGGTCTTCGCCTTCGCCGCCTCGCCGGCGCACCGTCGCGAAAAGAGCCGGCAGAGGTAATCGCTGGGCGTCTCCGACTCGACCAGAAGAGCGTTCAGGAGCAGATGGTGGAGAAGATTGTCGCGGCGAACGTCGAGGATGAAGGCCCATTCGGGCCGGAGGCGCCCGATGTAGTGGAAGTTCTGTTCCGGCCCGACGCCGATGTAGACGCCGCCCGGACGGCGTCAGATCCGGGATCACCTGCACGTAGGCGGTCTCGTTCGAGATCAGGTTGTCGGTGTCGAAATAGCCGCCCTCCTCCGAGAGCTCCTCGCACGAGCTCTCGAAACCCGGGAATGGGCGTCGGCGTCCGGGAGCAGGCCGCGGCTGAGAGCGACAGAGGGCGGCGAACGCAGCAACCAGCCCCCGCTCGAGCTTCAACTCAGAGTCCCTTTCGGAGCGCCGCGCAGCATCTCCTCGACCGAGGTGAACTTGACCCGCGGCCGCTCGGTTCCTTTCGCCCTCTCGACCTCGAGCGCGTCGAGCTTCTTCCAGTCCTCGTAGGTGACGAAGCTCGGCTTTCGGCTCCGCACCATCGCCTCCGCCGCCGAAGCCGCGGCGGCGCTCGGGCTCGAGGTGGACACCCTTGCCGGCGTCCTCGAGCATCGCCTCGACCGTCTCGAGCGCATCCGGCTTGTTGGTGCCGATGACTCCCGTCGGTCCCCGCTTGATCCAGCCGGCGCAGTAGAGCCCCTTCACCGCTCGCCCCGGATTCGAGGACCCGGCCCTTCTCGTTCGGGATCACACCCCAGTCCTCGCGGAACGGGATTCCGGGAAGCGCGACTCCCTTGTAGCCCACCGACCGGAACACGAGCCCCGCGGAGAGCTCCTCGAAGACTCGAGGTCGCCTTCGGCTTGATGCCGCCCTTCGCGTCGAGGAAGAGCTCGTTCTTCACCAGCTTCACCGCCCGCACGCCGCCGTCCGGCTCCGCCGAGGAGCTCGACGGGCGAAACCAGAAAGCGCAGGACGAGCGTCTTCGGCTTCCCCGACCGTTTCTCGCGCGCGTACTGCTGCAGGATCTCGACCTTGCGATCCGTGGAGGGGTCGGGATTCGCCTCCATGAACTTGCGCGTGGCCTCGTCGATCGCCGCGTCCTCCTCCGGGACCTGGATGTCGGCGACCTCCATCTCCCCGAGCTCCTTGATCTCGGGGTTGGTGAAAGCCGCCTGCGCCGGGCCTCTTCGGCCGAGCATGTAGACGGTCCTCACCTTCGAAGCCGCGAGCTGCTCGAGAGCGTAGTCGGCGATGTCCGTCTTCTCGAGCTCTTCCCGGCTCCGGCAGAGAATGCGGCAGACGTCGACGGCGACGTTTCCCACGCCCACCACAGCCACCGACTCCTGGGAGAGATCGAACTCCCGGTCGCGGTAATCCGGGATGGCCGTTGTACCAGGCCACGAACTCCGTCGCCGCGTGGCTGCGCTTCAGGTCCTCCCCCGGGATGTCCATGCTCCGATCGATCTGGGCCCCGACGGTGAAGACGATCTGATGGTAGTGGCGCTTCAGGTCGTCGAGGCTCACGTCCGCTCCGAGCTCGACGTTGCCGTAGTAGCGGAAGCGCGGGTTCGCGGCGATGCGATCGTAGGCCTTCGTGACCGACTTGATCTTCTGATGGTCCGGAGCGACGCCCCCCGCGCACCAGACCGAAGGGCGTCGGGAGCCTCTCGTAGAGATCCACTTCGACGACCTGTGTCCTTCTGTTTGAAAAGGTGCTCGGCGGTGTAGAAGCCCGTCGGGCCCGAGCCCACGATCGCCACTCTCAGGGGGTTCGCTTCGTTCCAGGTTCTTCGCAGTCATCTCGCGTTTGAGTGTCCATCCGCGGCGATTCTCCGATTATATCAACGCGCTCGGAGCGAATAAGATGAGCGCCGGCTTGGAACCAACCACCTACGACCGACGCCTCGGGCTCTTCGACGGCACGATGCTGGTCATCGGCGGAATCATCGGCGCCGGCATCTTCCTGAATCCCGCCATCGTCGCCGCGCGGACCGGCTCCGCCTGCCGGAACGCTCCTGGTCTGGGGACTCGGGCGGCGTCGTCGCGCTCATCGGCGCCATGTGCTTCGGAGAGCTCGGCGCGCGCCGCCCGAACGCGGGCGGGAGCTACGTCTACCTGCGGGACGCGTTCGGCCCGCTCCCCGCCTTTCTCTACGGCTGGACCTACCTCGTCGTCGTCAACGGCGGCGGGATCGCCGCCGTCGGCGTCACCTTCGCCGGCTACTTCTGCCGCCTCGCTATCGCTTCCGGAGATCTTTCATCCGGCCCATCGCCGTCCTCGCGCTCGTCCTTCTCCACGGAGTCAACTGGTTCGGAATCCGTCCCGGCGCGCTCACCACGAACGTCTTCACCGTTCTTCGGCTCGGAGCGCTCGGCGCGCTCATCGCGACCGGTCTCGCCGCGGTTTCGCGGACTCGGCCGCGCCGGCCGCGGCCGCCCGAACGCCCGCCTCGGCGGAGCTGACCTTCGGTGTCCTCGGCGCGGCGCTCATCCCGGTTCTCTTCACGTACGGCGGCTGGCAGCACTCGAACCACGTGGCGGGTGAGATTCGCGACCCGGAGAGGAATCTCCCGCGCGCGCTCCTCCTCGGGGTCACGGCGGTGGTCCTCGTGTACATGCTCGTCGAACGTCGCGTACCTGCACGCCCTCGGCGTCGTCGGGCCTCGCGCAATCGACCGCGCCCGCCGCCGATACCATGACCGCGGTCCTCGGACCGCTCGGGCGGAAAGCTCATCGCGTTCGGCATCATGTGCTCGACCTTCGGCTTCATGAGCCTGGTCATCCTCGCCGGACCGCGAATCTACCAGGCGATGGCCGACGATGGACTCTTCTTCGAGAGCGCGTCCGAAGCTCCATCCGCGCTACCGCACTCCGACCGTCGCCATCCTCGTGCAGGCGGTCTGGGCCATCGTGCTCACCCTGAGCGGCCCCTACGGACAGCTCCTCGACTACGTGGTCTTCGGAGACTGGATCTTCTTCGGGCTCACCGTGGCGACGCTCTTCTACTACCGGCGGAGGGGAGCGCCTCCGGAAGGGAGCACCGTCGTTCGTCTGGGGATATCCGGTGACCCCGATCTTCTTCATCCTGATCGCGATCTTCGCCGTCTGGAGCTCGATCGTGTCGAATCCGCGGAACGCCGCCATCGGGGCCGCGCTCATCGCGGCCGGGGATCCCGGTGTTCCTGTATCTGGAGACGCGCGCGAAAAGCGGCAGGCTAGTGCCTCGCCGGGCACTTCGACATCTCGTCGAGGAGCCCCCCGAGCTTCAGGAGGAACGGCCGCAGCGCCTTCAGGAATTCCTCGAACTCGCGGCTCCCGGAATCGGGAAACTCGAAATCGGGAGACACGAGGAGGCGCCGGAGCTTCGACATCGACGTCGATCGACGGAAGATGAAATTCGACGCCGGCGAGGGCGCCTCCCCTCACCCCGTTCTCCCCGGCGAGTGCGGGCCGGATCCAGCGGACGCGTCCCTGGGTCTCGAAGAGCTCGGGCTGCGCGGCGAACTGGATTCGAAGCTGAAGCCTTTGCCCCCGGAAGTGGATCCGATCGGAGTGGATACAGGCGCCGGTCTCGGAGATGTCGCTGACGATTCCGTAGGCGGGCGGGATGCGCTCGCCCTGATACATCGCGAGCGAAACGACGCTTCGCGGCCGAACACGCGCGAAGTTTCGTTTCTCGGCCGGCGCGGCTGAGATCACGTTATCCCCCCCAAAACCCAGGAGATAATCTATCGCTTTTCCGAGAGCTGTCAAGTTCAGCCGGCCTTGCCCGTCGTGAGCTCCGAGCGGATCCAGGCGCGGGCGCGCATCCAGTTCCGCTGGGCGGTCCGGAGCGAGACCCCGAGCGCCTCCGCCGTCTCGTCCTCGGAAAGACCGGCGAAGAAGCGGCACTCGACGGTGCGCGCGAGTCGCTCGTCCCGCTCGCGAAGCCCCTCGAGCGCGCGGTCGAGATCGAGGAGCCACTCCGCCTGCGTCTCGCGCGGCGGCGATCGCGCCCCTCGTCGAAAGTCATCCGGATGTCCCCTCCGCCGCGCTTCGCCGCGACTCGCGCGCGAGCGCGGCTCACGATGATCTGCCGCATGGCGCGGGCGGCGATGGCGAGGAAGTGTCCGCGGTCCTCGACGCGCATGCCCTTCTGTCCCGGCGAGCTTCAGATAGGCCTCGTGCACCAGACCGTTGGTGTCGAGCGTCGCGCCGCGCTGGGTGCGGCGGAGGTGGTTTCGCGCGATGCGGCGGAGCTCGTCGTAGATGAGCGGGACGAGCTCGTCGAAGGCGGCCCGGTCCCCTCCCGCGTAGGCGTGGAGAAGCCGCGTGATCTCGCCCTTCTCGCTCATGGCCAATCAGTATAATGTCTCGCCCATGCGGAAGGCTCTTGTCGCCGCGGCCCTCCTCTGCCGCCCGCGGCCACGTCCGGCGCGCGGACGAAAAAGCGAACGCCATCGCCGACGAGATGATGGAGGCTCTCGGCGGACAGGAGAACTGGGATCGAGCGCGCTTCCTCCGCTTCACCTTCGTGCGTCAGGGCCGTCGCTTGAACATCACCTGGGATCGCGAGACGGGCCGCTATCGACTCGAAGCGATGAACGACTCCGGCGTTCCTTACGTCGTGGTGATGAACCTCACCACGCGACAGGGAAGGGCGGCGGTGGAAGGACGGCCTCTCGATCGACGGTCAGGAGCTCTCGGAGTACCTGACGCCTCGCGACCCGCATCTGGGCCGGAGAGACGTACTGGCTTCTCGCTCCCTACAAGCTTCGCGACCCCGGCGCGGTTCTGACGTACGAAGGCGAGGAGATCGCAGGGAAGCACGATCTTCGACCGGATTCATGTGCGCTTCGAGAACGTGGGGCTGACGCCGAGGCGACCAGTTCTGGCTCTACGTCAATCGCAAGACGCGTCTTCTCGATCGATGGCGCTTCAAGCTCCAGGGCGGCACCGAGGGCGACTACCGCTGGGCGGGCTGGGAGCGCTTCGGCGGGATTCTCCTCGCAACCGAGCGCATCGGCGCGAACGGAGATCGAATCCTCTTCGAGGACATCCTCGTCACCGATTCGCTGCCCGACGAGGTCTTCACGTCGCTCGCCCCTCTCAATCCCTGAACGCGGCCGCGATCGGCGGACCCGCTTCCGGATCGAACTCCCGATAGTCGAGCCCGAGGAGTCCCAGCATCGTTGCGGCGACGTCGCTCTGATGGGCCGCCGCCGTGTCGGACACCTCGCCGCGGTCCGGCGTCTCGGGGCCGATGACCGCGATCCAGATGTCCTGGCAGCCATCGATCCCGGCGTCGTGCTCCGCCCAGTCGCGCGGGGTGACGCCGCGCCCGTGGTCCGTGGTCAGCACGAGGGTCGTGCGATCGCGGTGCGTCTCGAGCGATTGCACCGTTTCCCACATCTCCTTCAAGAGATCGTCGGCGAGATGGAGGTAGTCGAGGAGCCGATCGTAGCGCCGCGCATGGGCCCAATCGTCCGACTGGCTGAGCCCGAGCCACATCACGCGCGGACGGTGCTCGACGAGATACTCCCGAGCGAGCTCGAAGGTGAGGACATCGTTGCTGCTCTCCTCCCAGAGCTGCATGATTCGCTGCCTCAGTCCCGCGATGCGATCCATCGAAGGCGTCGTGAGCTCCGGGACTGACGAAGTCATAGGCGCCGCTCATGAAGAAATCGTCGTCGCGGCTCGACGCCGCGGCCTCGAATCCGTCCCAGGAGCCGATCTGGGCGACGTCTTTCCTGGCGAGCCCGAGCTTCCGGCGCGCGTGCTCGAGGACGGTGACGTGAGAGTAGCGGACGATATCGTTGCTCATCGACGTCCGGCTGCGGGCGGCCGGTCAGGATCTCGCTGTAACCGGGATAGGAGAACCAGTGCTCGTTCTTGACCGTGACCCGGCTTCCCTTCGCCTTGTTTCCCAGCACGACGCCCATCGGCGCGAGAGTCTTCCAGAAAAACGGCATGAGGACTTCTCGTCTCTCCTCGGGTGTTTCCCGCCAGTAACGGGAGCGTGTCACCTCCTCATCGTAGATTCCGGAGTCCTCCTCCCGGCCGAGAAGCGATGGGTCCATGCCGGAGAAGAGCTCTTGAATCCGAACGCCGTCGAGCGTGACGAGAATGACGTTGTCGCTCGCCGCTGCTTCCGAAGCGCACAGGAAGAGAGCGCAGACCGTGCCTCGCAGTCGCATGCGGGTACCGTAGTCGATTTATCGCCGGCACATCAATAGAATCCCCGTCCGGAGGTCGATATGACACGCGCTCTCTCTCCTCGGTACCGCGCTCGTCCTTCTCGCTCGCCTGCGGCGGGGCGCCGCCCGCCCCGGAACCGGTCGCTTCTCCGGAGCCCGGCTCCGACGAAGCGCTCGTCGCTCGCGCGAAGCCGCTCGAGCTGAAGACCGAGTACACACCTCCTCCCGGAGACGCGCTCGAGCACCACACGGCGGGATTCGCCAAGACGCTGTGCTCGGCGGTGTTCATCACGGGGCTCGATCCGGACTTCGCCGCGGAGAACGTGGGCTACTTCACCGGCCCCTACGAAGAGCGCAAGCACGTGACCGAAAAGCGGATCGACCGCGAGAAGAAAGAGGTCCATCTGACGCTCTCGAGCGGCGTCGTGCGCACCGCGAGATACCTCGGCGACCAGGGATGCGTCACCCTCGCGAAGGGCGAAGACGGAATCCACTACACTCCGGTGAAGCTCACTTCGAAGCTTCCCGACGCCGCGACGACGCCCTGGCCCATGGGAGACCTTCTCCCCGAAGAGCCGCTTCCGGCGGAGCTCGATTCCGCCAAAGTAGCCGCCGCGGTCGACGCCGCCTTCGCCTCTCCGGAAGGCATGACGGCTGCGTTCGTCGTCACCTGGAAAGGCCGGCTCATCGGCGAGAAGTACGCGGACGGCATCGACATGCATACCTCGCTCGAAAGCTGGTCGATGGGAAAGAGCCTCACCGCCACCCTCATGGGCCTCATGATCCAGAAGGGTGTCTACCAGCTCGACCAGCCGGCGCCGGTGCCCGAATGGCAGGAGGAGGGAGATCCTCGTGCGCAGATCAAGATTCAAGACATCCTCCGGATGTCGAGCGGCTTGAGATGCCGCGCGCCCGGTGAGCCGGGGCTCGACCCCTCACTCGGCTACCTCGACCATCTCTACCTCTATACCGGCGGCGCCAACTCGTTTCAGTGGGCCGCGACCCGTCCGCAGGAGTGGCCGCCGAACACCATCGGGCGCTACCGCAACTGCGACCCCGTGCTCATCAACTATCTCGTGCGGCTCGGAGTCGAGGGAAAGGGCGAGGAGTATCTCTCTTTCCCGCGGCGCGAGCTCTTCGACAAGATCGGAATCCGCAACTTCGTGGTCGAGGCCGATCCCGTACGGGAACTTCCTCCTTCAGGGCTACGAGCTCGGCATCGGGAAGGGACTGGGCGAGGCTCGGGAACCTGTACCTCCAGGACGGCGTCTGGAACGGCGAGCGGATCCTTCCCGAGGGCTACGCGAAGTTCGTGAGCACCGTCGCGCCCGCCTGGGCCGCCGACGGGAGGCCGGTCTACGGAGGGTTCTTCTGGATCAACGGAACGGACGCGTTCCCGATTCCGAGAGAGGCCTATTCCATGCAGGGAGCGGGAGGCCAGTACACCTTCATTATTCCGTCGCACGATCTCGTCGTGGTTCGGCTCGGACACTACAAGGGAGCGGAGCCGGGTGAAGCGGCCCTATCGAAAGCGCTCGCGCTCCTGATGGAAGCGGTGCCGAAGAGCTGAACGCCGCTTGTATCGGTCGTTCGCTTCGGCTATCGTTTTGCCTAGGTTCCGGAGGGAGCTCGCCATGCAAAACCCTGCGATTCTGGCCGCTCTGGTTCTCGGCGCTACGGGTTCGACGTTCGCGTCCGACACACCGGTCACCTTCACCAAGGACATCGCGCCCATCCTTCAGCAGAAGTGCGAGGCGTTGCCACCGCGAAGGGTCCATGGCGCCGATGTCTCTCGTGAGCTACGAGGAGACCAGGCCCTGGGCGATGTCCATCAAAGAGGAAGTCGTCGCGCGGCGCATGCCTCCCTGGCACATCGATAAGAGCGTTGGAATCCACGAGTTCGAGAACGATCGCTCGCTCAGCGAAGAACAGATTGCAACCATCGTTCGCTGGGTGGACGAGGACGCCCCCAAGGGCGACCCGAACGACATGCCGAAACCGCTCGAGTGGCCGAAAGAGCAGGTCTGGACGTTCGCCGAGAAGTTCGGCGAGCCCGACATGATCCTGAAGTCACCGGTCTACAAGGTGCCCGCCCAGGCCCAGGACGCCTGGTACAAGCCGGTGGTCGAAACGGGTTTGACCGAGCCCCGCTGGGTGCGTGCCATCGAGATCCGGCCGCACACCATCGAAGGCCGCAGGGTGATCCACCACGCTCTCGCGAGGCTCGAGCAGGAGGAGCCGGACGCGGACCGCACCAACGCGGACGACGATTCCGACGTTGGCGCCGGCCTCTTCATGGAGTGGGCGGTGGGAAAGCAAGGCGAGATGATGCGCCCCGGGAGCGGAAAGCTCCTCCTTCCCGGATCCAAGATCATCTGGGACATCCACTATCACTCCGTGGGCGAGGACATCGAGTCATCGGCCGAGCTCGCGATTTATCTCTACCCCAAGGGCGAGGAGCCGAAGCATCGACAGGTGCTCGGCCTCTTCCACGCCATCCAGGGCGGACCCCGCGGGCTCGACATCCCGCCGAACACCGTGTCCGTTCATCAGGGTTTCCACGTCATGAAGAAGGCGGGCCGTGTGGAGAACTACCAGCCCCACATGCACCTTCGCGGAAAGGCGATGTCGATGGAGGCGATCCTTCCCGACGGCACCGCGAAGCTCTTGAGCCACGTGGACGACTTCGAGTTCAACTGGCACGTCAACTACGTCTACGCGGCCGACGCAGCCCCTCTCCTTCCCAAGGGAACGATGCTGCGGTTCACTTCGTGGCACGACAACACCGCCGCCAACAAGTACAACCCGGACCCCACGCAGTGGGTCGGGCTGGGGCGATCGCACCGTGGACGAGATGGCGCACGCCTGGGTCAACATCACCTATATGGACGATGCGGACTACCAGGTCGGAGCTCGAGCTCCGGAAGGCGAAAGAGGGACAGCCCGCGACTGAACTTCAGCCGTGATCGGGTCTCTCCTTCTGGCTTCGTGGGCATTGCTGGCAGCTTCCTTTGGAGCCCGCGCGCGACTCGGGCCAGAACGTAACCGCAGCCTACGAGGGCTGGTTCAAGAACTCCGACGGCAGCTACACCCTTCTCGTCGGCTATTTCAATCGAAACCTCAAGGAGGAGCTCGAAATCCCGGTCGGTCCCGACAACCGGATCGAGCCCGGCGAGCCCGACCGCGGACAGCCCACGCATTTTCTTCCGCGGCGGCAATGGGGTGTCTTCACGATCAACGTGCCCGCGGATTTCCCCGGAAAGAAGCTCACCTGGCACCTGACGGCGCACGGGAGATCGACGGAGATTCCGATGAAGCCTCGACCCGCTGTGGGCGGTCGAGCCGTACCAGGACGCGGCGATGGGGAACACGCCCCCCGTGCTTCGATTCGAGCCGAACGGTC
The DNA here is from genome assembly GCA_963820855.1 of uncultured Acidobacteriota bacterium. Lineage (GTDB taxonomy): Bacteria > Acidobacteriota > Vicinamibacteria > Marinacidobacterales > SMYC01 > DAISKN01. Next base: position 558,007 of record CAWGBY010000015.1, on the reverse strand, counting down.
CCACGCAGCAGGGTCCTCCGTTTGGAATCAGCGCCTCGCTTCGAGGCGACGGTGGGTGAGCCCGCGACTCTGATCGCCTGGGCGACGGACGACGCGACTCATCGATCCGGATCGAACCGATCACAAGGGCCCGCAGTTGACGGTGAAGTGGAGCAAGTACCGCGGACCCGGCAAAGTCACCTTCGAGAAAACGAATCCCGACGTCGATCCGGCGGACGGGAAAACGACGACGACCGCGACGTTCGAAGCGCCCGGCGACTACATCCTGCGACTGCAGGCGAACGACGTATCGGGTGAGGGCGGCGGCGGCTTCCAGTGCTGCTGGACCAACGCCCACATCGCCGTCAAGGTCAAGAACAAAGGAGAATCCGAATGAGAATCGAGCGATTCGTTGGAGCCGCCTTCCTGACCGCGGCCGTTGCCGCACCCGCGAGCCACGCGCAGAACGCGGCCCCGAATATGAGCTTCTTCCTGACCAGCGCCGGTCCGGGAAACGGCGCGAACCTCGGCGGCCTCGCCGGCGCGGACGCGCATTGCCAGAAGCTGGCTACCGCCGTGGGCGCGGGAAGCAAAACCTGGCGGGCCTATCTCAGCACGAACGGAGCGGGAGGGGTCAACGCGAAGGATCGGATCGGGAGCGGACCCTGGAACAACTCGAAAGGCGTCGCGATCGCCCAGAGCGTGGCCGATCTCCACAGCGACAAGAACAACCTGACGAAGCAGACCAACATCAATGAGAAGGGTGAGGTCGTCAACGGGCGCGGCGACACCCCGAACCGCCACGACGTTCTCACCGGCTCGAACCGAGACGGCACCGCCTCCGAGAACACCTGCGCCAACTGGACCTCCGGCGGCGACGGAAGCGCCCAGGTCGGCCACCACGACCGCGTCGGCGGCGGCGACAACCCAACTTCTTGGAACGCATCCCACGCCAGCCGCGGCTGCAGCCAGGAGAACCTCCGCGGCACGGGCGGCGACGGCTTGTTCTACTGCTTCGCCACGAACTGAGAAGCTTCGGTCGACTAGGGTATTACCCGCAGTTCCTACCGTAAAAGACCGGATTGTAGGGAGAGACCGCTCGCCCTAAGTTGTTCCCCATCGGATCGCCGCCGATCCGCAACAAAGGAGCAAGCTCATGCGAGACGGAGTGGGGCGACGTTTCTCTCCCGGGTGGTGGGCCTTCGTGCCAGTGGTGCTGACTCTGCTGGGCGCAGCTTTCGCGCAGCAGGAAGCACGAAAACCGACGAGCTATGCCCCGGTCGACATTCGAGAGGACTTCGCCTCCGTCCTCTCCAGAATGAGCGCAGCGAAGGCGGAGGTCATTCGAAAGCAGCGAGCGCTCCTGGAAGAGAGATACGACCTCGCGGACCGTGCGGCGTCCGGTGTCACGATGTCACGCGGCAAGGCCGTTCAAGAAGGCGTGAGGGTCAAGCTACCCGCCGGAATGACCTGGGAAAAGCTCGCCGCCATGACTCCCGATCAGATCCGAAGCCAGGGCGCCTGGCCCGCGGGGTTCTATCCCCTGCCGCACCCCAACCACCCCGAGGGCGGCATGCTGTTTCCGAAATTTCACATCGAGGAAATCAAGAAGCAGGAGCAGAGGGATCTCGACTCGCTTCGACCTCGATTTCGATCTCCCGGATCACGTGCTCCCCGAGTTTCCCCCTCCGATCTACCTCACCACACGACCCGGATTTGGGGGACGTCTCGCAAGGCAAGCTGGTTACCATCGAGAATTTCTTCGAGCTCTTCAACGGAATCTTGAATCCGAAACAAATCGAGGGACTGAGGCTCCTCCTCACGCCGTTCCCACAGCAGCAGTTCAACCAGACGGAGGACCGGAGGACCGAACGCCCGAGCCGCGGGGTCATGTGCTTCGAGTGTCACGCCAACGGACATACCAACGCCTCGACTCACCTCGTCGGCGATATCCGGCCGCAGGAGTTCCGGCATCGCATCGACACACCGAGTCTCCGAGGAGTGAACATCCAGCGGCTCTTCGGCTCTCAACGAGCGCTCAAGAGCGTCGAAGACTTCACGGAGTTCGAGCAGCGCGCCGCGTACTTCGATGGAGACCCCGTCATCGCGACGAAAAAAGGCGTGAATCTCCTCGACCGTGGGAGCCAGGTCCATTTCATGGCCGAGTTCCAGGCGCTCCTGGATTTTCCACCCGCGCCGAAGCTCGGCATCGACGGTAAGCTCGACCCGGCGAAGGCGAGCGAATCAGAGATGAGGGGGCAGACGCTCTTTCTCGGGAAGGCGCAGTGCGGAACCTGCCATGTCCCGCCGTACTACACGGACAATCTGATGCATAACCTGAAGACGGAGCGCTTCTTCGAGCCCAAGATGATCAACGGCCGGATGGCGAATCAAGACGGTCCCATCAAGACCTTTCCCCTTCGCGGCGTCAAGGATTCCCCCACGTACCTTCACGATGGTCGTCTTCTGACTCTCGAAGACACCGTCGAGTTCTTCAACATCGTCCTCGGTACGAAGCTGACCGAGCCCGAGAAGAAGGACCTGGTGGCCTTCATGCGGGCGCTATAGCGCCGGTCCAGCGCCTGCGCGCCGACGAGCATTTCGTCCGCCGGTCGGCATAACATAGATGCTGGCCGGCATGGTTCGTCGCACGCTCTGGATTCTGTTCCTGATTCTCGCCACCCTCACCGTCGGTGCGGGCGTTGCCGGCTTCCTCATCACCTTGCCGGGCGAGCGCATCACTCCGTCGGGCCTCAAGCGCAATCAAGCGCTCTACGTGACGATGCGCGACGGAACGCGAATCGCTGTTGACCTGTGGCTGCCGGAGTCGTACCGGGACGGCCGGATTCCCACCATCCTTCGCGCCACGAGATACGGCCGCGCCCGGAAGGTGACCGTTCTCGGGCGTCTTCTCTGGAAGCTCGGAGTGCTGAAAGACGCCGGCCTCAACAGGAATTTCGGTCCGACGATGGGCGTGCCGGAGTTCAATCGCAGGGGCTACGCCGCGGTGGTCGTCGACGGGCGCGGGAGCGGCGCGTCTTTCGGAAGCCGGCGGGCGGAGTGCGCTCCCGAAGAGATCGCCGACTATGGCGAAGTCATCGACTGGATCGTCCGCCAGCCGTGGTCGGACGGGACGGTGGGCGCCTGGGGAATCTCGCAGGACGCGCTGAACATCGAGCTCGTTGCCTCGCTGGGAAAGCCGGAGCTCAAAGCGATCGCTACCTTGTACACGACCATGGACAGCCAGTTCACGACGGCGGGCTTCGGCGGGATCTACAACCGCGAGAACGTGAAGAAGTGGGCGGACCGCAACAAGGTCGTCGACGCCAACAAGCCCGCCTGCCCTCCCGACAATTTTCGATGCCGCTTCACCAACACCGTTATTTTTGCCGGAGCCAAGCCGGTAGACGATCCACGTGGCTCGGAGCTCCTGGCCGAAGCCGTGGCCGCGCGGGACAACTATGATGTTCTCGAGAGCTGGGGGACGTTGCTCTATCGGGGTGACCCCCTCGGCAAGTCCGACCTGACGATGGCGGACATCATGCCGTACGGGGTACGGAGTCGCATCGAAGCTTCCGGCGTACCGATCTTCTCGATCTATGGGTGGCTCGATGCGGGACTGGCGTTCAGCGGCCTCGCTCACTACAACCACTTCAACAATCCCCAAGTCGTGCTGATCGGACCGTTCTCCCACGGCGGGCTGTTCGATGCGGACCCGTACCGACCGGCCGACACGCCCGCAAAACCGGACCACGACGAGCAGCTGCGCATGGTGACCGACTTCTTCGACGATTTCGTGAAGGGAGAAAGCCCCTCGAAGCCGGAGCGTATGGTTCGCTACTTCACGTTCGGCGCGGATACGTGGCGGGACACATCGGTGTGGCCCCCCGCAGGGTTGGAGCCCGTCGCCTTCTTCCTCGAGGAAGGCGCAACCGCGCGAGTTTCGCCGGCGGGCTCCGGCGCCGACACCATGAACGTGGATTTTTCGACGGGCTCAGGAAATCTATCCCGCTATCGATCGATCGTGGAAGCGACGGATATCGTGTACCCGCAGCGAAGCGCGGATACGGCGAAGTTGCTGCACTACGACTCGGACCCGATGACGACCGATGTGGAGCTGACCGGAAGTCCCGTCGCGAAGCTCTTCGTTTCCACCACGCGGGAGGACGGAGCGTTCTACGTCTACATCGACGACGTCGCTCCGGATGGCAGCGTCACCTACCTCACCGAAGGCGTCCTTCGGGGACTCTTTCACAAGACCTCGTCCCGGCCCGGCCCCTACGAGACGTTCGGGGTGGACCGAGCTTACTGGAAGGAGGACGCGGAGCCCATGGAGCCCGGCAAGGTATACCCGCTCGATATCGAGATGTTTCCCGTGTCCGCTCTGGTGCGCAAGGGACATCGACTTCGCTTTTCTCTCTCGGGGGCCGATGCCGATGCCATGCCGAGAATCCCCGCGGAGGGACCGGCTCCGCAGGTGACTTTCCATCGGACGGAAAGCGCGCGTTCGATGATTCTCGTTCCCATGGCGCCGTTTCCGGGTTCCGCTCGTGGAAGCGAGGATTCCCCATGAAAGGTATCCGAAACCGGCTGGCGATCGAGGAATTGGTCGCTTCCTTCTTCTGGAAGATCGATCGCCGGGAGACGCACGATATCGCCACTCTCTTCACCGAGGACGGCCAACTGTTCCTTCCGGATCTCGCGACGCGGATGACGACCACGATCGAGGTACGAGGCCACGAGGCTCTCACCAAGCAATGGGCTAATCGCCCCCCGAATCTCGTCTCCCGCCACGTGTACACGAATCTTCAGGTTCACAAGATCTCGGACCGCCGAGCGGAGGGGCGCTTCATCGGGATTGGTTTTCGCACGACCGAGCCGGGTTTCGGCCTTCCCGTTCCGGTGGTGGTTGCGGATCACGACGACGTCTACGAGCGGGGCTCGGACGGCCAGTGGCGATTTCGGGAAAAGCGCATCACGCCGGTCTTCGTCGCGCCGGCGCTCTTCGACGTCGAGCGAAAGACAGGCGATTGAAGCTCGTCACGTATTTCCACAGCGAAACGCCCGCCGCGCGACACCTGGGAGCTCTGGTACGAGACGACTCCCGCGTTGTGCCGCTGAGACGGGTGTCCGAGGCGCGCGAAGGTAAGACGGCGGAGGCGTTCGGCTCGATGCTGGACCTGATTCGCGGCGGGCCGAAAGCCTTGGAGCGCGCGAGCGAAACCGTCGCGCTCGCCCTGGCCGACGGGGCTCCCGAGCTCGTGTTTCCGCTCGAATCCGTTCAGCTGTGCGCCCCTCTTCCCAATCCCGTCATGCTGCGATGCTGTTCCGTTTTCAAGGGTCACTACCGCAACGCGACGAGGACGGTTCAGAAGTGGCGCACCGGCATCGCGCCAGCGGAGGTTCCCTTGCCCGAAGCGTTTCTCAAGCTTCCCGGGTACTACAAGGGAAATCACATGAACCTCGTCGGACCCGGCGCCACCATCGAATTCCCGCCGTTCGCGGACCTTCTGGATTTCGAGCTCGAGCTCGCGGCGATCATCGGTGGGTCGGGGCGCGATGTCTCGAAGGACCAGTACGAGAAGCACGTCTTCGGCTACTCCATCTTCAACGACGCCTCGGCTCGCCATCCGCAGCTTGAGGAGATGACGCTCGGCACGGGTCCGAACAAAAGCAAGGACTTCGATACGGGGAACACCCTCGGGCCTTGTATCGTGACCTCGGATGAATTCGACCCTCACGCCGCCGAAGGGATCGCGAGGGTGAATGGCGTCGAATGGGGCCGCGGCCACGCGAGCGATATGGCTCACGATTGGGGTGACATCGTCCACTATCGAAGTCGCTCCGAGCAGCTCTACCCGGGAGAGATCATCGCCTCGGGCTGCTTTTCGAACTGCAGCGGTGTCGAGCAGGATCGGTTTCTCAGCGTCGGCGACGTGGTGGAGTTGGAGGTTCCCGGAATCGGGAAACTGAAGAACGCGATTGGGAAATCCTCTTCATGAGGATTTGGCCCGGCACTCTCGACCGGACCCTCGACGCCATACATACCATCGAGGATCTCCGCGCGGCCGCGGCACGGCGGTTGCCCAAGGCGATCTTCGACACGATCGACGGAGGCGCGGGGGACGAGATTGCGGCGCGCCGAAATACCGGAGATCTCGAAAAACTGTCCCTCGTTCCTCGAGTGCTCCTCGACGTTTCGTCCGTGGATACCTCGGTGAGCGTTCTCGGAAAGCCCATCGACTTTCCGGTGATCCTCGCGCCCACGGGTTTCAACGGTCTCTACTACCCGGACGGAGAGCTCTCCGTGGCCGGCGCGGCGACGGGAACGATACAAGTGCTCTCCGCCTTTTCGAGCGTCTCGCTCGAAGATATCGCCCGGTCCTCCCCCGGTCGAAAATGGTTCCAGCTCTATCCGTTCCGATCGAAGGAGGTCATGCGCGACTTGATTCGCCGCGTCCGGCAATCAGGCTACGAGGCTCTCTGCGTCACCGTCGACGTGCCGGTGGTCGGAAGCCGCCATCGCGACTTGAGGAGCGGCATTGGAGCGTCGGGCTTTTCGCTGCCCTTCCTTTTTGCCGCCGCCTGTCGTCCAGGTTGGTCGCTCCCGTTCCTCTTCGGGTACCGCCCTCGTTTCAAGTCCCTCGAGCCGTATCTCCCCGAAGCCGCGCACAAATGGCTGCCGCTCCGAGCGCCGGAGCTGAATCCGACATTCGCCTGGGCGGATCTGGAGTGGATAATTCAGGAGTGGAACGGGCCGACCCTCGTCAAAGGGATCCTCCACCCGGATGATGCGAAGCGCGCGATGGATATGGGCGCGCAAACGATCGTCGTATCCAACCATGGCGGACGCCAATTCGATGCGGCTCCTTCCACCATCAGCGTTCTTCCGGAGATTCGCGCGCGCCTCGGAGAAGACTGCGAGATCCATGTCGACGGCGGTGTCCGCTCCGGAATCGACGTCCTGAAGTTCCTGGCCTCGGGTGCGAATGCCTGTTGGTCCGGCAGGGCCTATCTGTACGGGCTCTCTACCGCCGGCACCAAAGGCGTTTTGAAAGCCCTTGCCATCTTGCGCCGCGAGCTTCAGATGGCCATGCAGCTCGCGGGCGTTCTGGATCTGAGCCGAGACACCCTGAGGCGGGTCACCCGCGTTCCGCCGCCCTAGTCGATACCGTCGTGAGCGCGATCGCGAGAACTCCCTCCTTCGTAGTGGGCGTGCTCTCGCTCGCGTTCCTTCTCGCGATCGTCGATCGGATGGTGCTGAGCCTCCTCATCGAGCCGATCAAAGCCGATCTGCATTTGACCGACACCGAGATCGGGCTACTGGCCGGAGTCGCGTTCGGTCTTTTCTACACCGTGATGGGCATTCCGCTCGGCAGACTGGCCGATCGCACGCACCGTCCCATCCTGATCGCATCCGGGGTGGTGCTCTGGAGTCTCGCGACGATGGCCTGCGCTTTGACCGCCACCTTCGGTCAGTTGTTCCTGGTTCGTGTATTGGTAGGGGTCGGTGAGGCGAGTATCTCTCCCGCTGCGTATTCCCTTATCGCCGACTACGTCCCCAGGTCCCGACTGGGCCGGGCTTTGAGCGTTTACATGCTGGGGACCGTCGTCGGACTGGGCGTTGCGTGGCTCGCGGGCGGCCAAATCATTCGCTGGATGGAAGGCGTTGGGGGGAATCGATCTCCCGGTACTCCGCGGGCTCGCCGCCTGGCAGACCGCCTTTTTCCTGGTGGGGCTCCCCGGTCTCGTCGTCGCGCCCCTGATTCTGATGATCCGGGAACCCCGCACTTCCGACACGCGTGCGGAAACGTCGACGGCTGTGAGCCTCGGCGCGGTATGGAGTCAGCTTCGGACGGATCGCAAAGTCTACGTTTCTCATTTCGCCGGCATGGCGGCGGTGAACACCTATGGATTCGCACTCCTCACCTGGGCGCCGGCGACGTTCCACCGAGACTTTGGATGGTCGTTGGAACGGACCGGAACGGTGCTGGGAATCGGAATCATGCTCGCGGGCACACTGGGCATGCTGGCGAGCGGTCACGTGGCCGATCACCTCGCGAGAAATGGGGTCGAGGATGCACCCTTCCGGGTCCTTTTCGTGGGCACGCTTTTGATGGTGCCCGTCGGCCTCTTCGGTCCGAGCGCCGGGACCGGCGGGATGAGTGCGATATTGTTCGTGGTGCCGGTAATGGGGCTCTTCTTCGCCGTCGTCGCCTGCGCCCCCACGGTCCTCCAGATTGCGAGTCCGCCGTCCATGCGATCCTCGATCTCCGCGGTCTATCTCTTCGTGGTCAATATCGTCGCGTATGCGCTGGGACCGCTTTCGGTAGGATTCCTGGCCGATAACGCTACGGGATCCGACCAGAATCTGTCGCGCGCTTTGATGGTCATCGCCATTCTCACGCTGCCAGTGGGAGCCTTCTCGTTCAAAACCGGGCTCGCCCCGTTCCGACGAGTCGTCCGCGCACAGTCGAGCCCTGCCGATGCCAGAGAGAGCCTTTGAGTGGGATTACTTTCACGACCTGGGCCGGGCTGGCCTCAGGTCTCGATAGCTTCCTTCAGCCTTCGGGCGACCAGCTCTTCCGCTCCTTGCGCCATGGCGTCGACGGCGATGATCAGCGCGTCGTCCAGAAGATGGACAACGATGCGGGGATTTCCGTTCCAAAGAGCCTGGTGCACGTCGGAGGCGGAGCGAGGGAAGCGCTTCCCATCGAACGAAACTCGCACGGAGTTCGGAGTCGGGCTGTCCCGCTCGAGCGTTTCTTCCATGGTGAAGAACATCGGTTCCGCGAGAACCCCCGGAACGCCGCGCACGGACTCCGCGATGGTGTTCACCGCGCGCGCGTAGCCCGCCCAGCGCGCCCGGTGATCCATGGAGAACCACTCCTCGAGCGCCGCGACGGTGCCGACCAGGGTGAAGCGGTCGAGCTTGAACGCGCGGCCGAAGCGGAGGACCGGACCCGATTCGAATCGGGTGAAGTCCACTTGCGAGACCAGCCGCACGAAGTCCGGCTTTCCGCCGATGAATCCTCCGCCGTTCGGCCCATACCAGTACTTGGCCGAGAAACAGACCAGGTCCGCGCCCTGGTCGGTGAACTGCCTCATCGTGGAGGGCGGGTAATTGAGGAACGCGGCATCGACGAACGTGGGGATGCCGCGCGACCGGGCGATCGCCGCCGCCTCCATCAACGGCAAGGAGCCGTTCTTCCCGTTCAAGTGGCCGACGAAGAAGAACATCGACACCTTCTCCGGATCGAGAGCTGACTCCAGCTCGGCGCGAGAGGTGCGGGTCTCGCTTCCCGCGTACCGGACGCGAGCCCCCGTGTACCAGACCATGCGGAGATACTTGTACCGATGGCCCGATTGAATGACGACTTCCCCCTTGAGCCCGGTGGTGTCGGGAAGCTGCTCGATGGCGGCGCCGTCGCCGCGAGTGAGGCAGGCGGCGGTCGCAAGAGCGATCGCCGCGGAGGCGCCCGGGACCACCCAGGCCGACTCGAGCCCCACGAGCTCCGCGATGCGCCGGCCGCTTGATTCGAGGAGCGGCACCATCTCGACGGAGTGCCGGTTCGCTTCGGTCATCGCCTCCCATACGCTCGCGGAAAGGTAAGCGCCGCCGAGATCGGTGTAGACGCCTTTGCCGTTGATGACCGAGGGCGTCCCCAGTCGATCGAACACCGTGGACGCGGCGGCTTCTTCCTTTCCCGCAGGAATTTTCATCGGCTGCTCCTGAGCGACGTACTCTATCACCTGTTGACTTGTTGAACAAGTCTACATCATGATCCCGGACAGGAGAACCGGGATGAGGATTGCGCCATGGACGGTCGCGGGCTCGCTGGCGCTGGGATGCGGTTTGGCGGCCGGTCAAAACGGTTATCGAACCGAGAACGTGGTCATCGCCGTGATGGACGGAACCGCCTGGAGAGCCACTTTCGGCGACCCCGGGCATCAGTACATTCCACGCCTCTGGAACGAGCTTCGACCGCAAGGCACGCTCTACACTCGCTTCTACAACAACGACGTCACTATCACCAAGGCCGGACATTCGACCATCGCCACCGGCACCTGGCAGAAGACGAGGAACCGCGGCCCGCGGAGCACGCGGCCTACGATCTTCGACTACCTTCACGACGAGCACGGAGTCGCTCGCGAGAAGATGTGGGTCGTCTTCGGGAAGGGCGCCTACGGCTACGACCCGCGGACTTCCTTTCCCGCCTACCGGCGCCGGTTCGAACCTTCTTCCGAGATCGGGATCGGTGAGAGCTCGCTCCAGGCGGATACGGACGTCTTCGACAAGGTCGTTCAGGTCATGCGGCAGGATCGGCCACGGATCGTCTACGCCAATTTCGGCGGCACCGATCACCTCGCCCATAGCGGCAATTGGGATCGCCACGTCAAAGCGATCCGACATCAGGACGAGCTCCTGACCGAGCTCTGGGAGGAGATTCAGAGCGACCCCCACTACCGCGACCGCACCGCACTCTTCCTCACCAACGATCACGGCTATCACCTCGATGGAGTTCATGAAGGCTACGCCGAGCACGGCGATTCCTGCGAGGGATGCCGCCACATCATGCTTCTCGCTCTCGGCCCCGACATCCGGCAGGGAGCTGTCGTCGAGAGCCCTGCTTACCAGACGGACATCGCTCCCACGGTCGGTGAGCTCCTCGGCTTTCAAACCCCCCTTGCCGACGGCGAGGTCTTGACGAGTTGCCTTCGGACCTACCTCGGAAAGAACCTCAAGGAGGCCCGGACCGAAGTCGCACGAGACGCAGTCCGCATCGAGACCCTGGCTCGCGGGAACACGTTGAAGCACCTCGCCGACGATGTGCTCGAAAGCCGCGCGGGCAATCCCTCGATCCTCGCTCCGAGTCCGGGAACGGCGATCCTGCTCTGGGGAATGCTCTCCGCCTACGACAAGACGCGCGACGAGCGCTACCTCGACTTCGTCAGCGCCTGGGGACGAAGGCATCTCGATGCGGGCGGAGAGAGCGCCGCGTATGCGGGGCTGGTCTTGTCCGAGCTCAGCTATCGCACGCCGGACGAAGCCGAACGGACTCGATTCCTCGAGTCGGGTAGGCGAATCGCTTCCGACGCGGCTCGAAAGCTGGAGGGTGGCGGGGAGTGGACGGGCTCCGAAGAGCCCGCGCTCCACGCGATTCTTCTCGCCTCGGTGGGTGAGGCCGCGCGCGACCGCGCGCTCTGGCAAAAGGCACAGGATTTCCTGATCGCGCGCTTTCGAGCCGCCGATCTCTCGGCGAGTGACGCCGCGGCCCTCGATCTTCGGAGCACGGCATCGGACGACGTGGTCCTTCCCGCCGGGAAGGTCTTGCCTACCACGCGACCCCTGCGGAGCCGGACCGACCCCTTCCTGCTCCTCGCTCTCGCCGCCGTACGGTCCCACGGCCTTCCCTTCAAAGGAGAGTATTTCGTGGACGTTCCCGAGCTCAGGGCCGAGGCGGTGCTGCAGAGCTATCTCGCCGTCGAAGCAGCTCGAGGAGCCGGGAGACCTATGGCAGAGCCCGCTCGACGCGGCGCTCTTTGTCGCGGCCATCGAGGAGATGAGGCGGCGCAAGGATCCCTTCAAGGAAGTCGAGCGATTGACCGAGTTCGACTTCGTGCGACTTCGCCCCGATTCGCCGGAGATGCTTCCGCAGCTCGAGGAAATCAAGCGCCACATCGGCAAGATCTCGGCCACGAACTACAACGTCGAGTACGGCTTCCCACCCTACCAGGACTTCGATTACACCGTGGACCTGCTGCGCCTTTACGCGGAGGAAGCTCGGAGCGACTCGGAGATCGGAGCGTTCCTGCTCGCTCTCGACGCCGAGCGGAGAATTCCGTTCGAGCCGCAGTTCAAGGAGGAGCGAGAATGAGGGACTCGAGCTTCTTCGCCAGGTCGTGACTCACCGGCGTCCCCTCCCGATCTCCGGAGCCCGAGGTGACGACGATCACGAGCCGGTCATCCGGATAAGTCGCGAGCACAGCCCCGTGCCCGAAGTCTTCGTAGCCTCGCGTCCAGAGGCACAGGCTGCCGTGCGCTGTCCGCGAAAGAAACCAGCCGTACCCCACGTCCACGTTCTCCCGCTTCACCTGTGGCGATGACATGCGCCGCCAGCTCGCTTCCGAGAGCACGCGGTGGGTTTCGAGTGCTCGGAACCAGTCGTAGAGGTTGCCTGCGGTCGAGAACATTCCCACCGCTCCGCGGTAGCCCCAGTTAGGCGAGAGGACCGACGGATCTCGTGCCCCGGCCAGGATTCCAGCGACCCCGGGATTCTCGGCGGGGCCCCAGAAGCCCGTGTGATCCATCGAGACGGGGGCGAGGAGCTTTGCCCGGACGTAGGACTCGTAGGGCTCCTCTGCGACGATCTCGACGATCGCGGCAATCAAGTTGTAGTTGTCGTTCGCATACTGGAAGCTCTCCCCGGGACGGCTTGCGGGGGCGCCTTCGAGTATCGCCGCTACGGCTCGTTCACGATCCGCGATGCCATCGGCGGCGTATCTCTGCGGGAGTCCCGAGGTGTGCGTCAAGAGCTGATGAATGCTGATCTCGCGCTTGTCGTCCGGCACCGACGTGAAAAAGCGTGCGAGTGTGTCCTCCAGGGAGAGCCGCCCCGTCTCGACCAGTTTCAGCACGGCGGCGGCTGCGAACTGCTTCGAAATCGAAGCAATCCAGAAAGGAGTGGCAATCGTAACCGCCTGGGTGTGGTCGGGATCGGAAAAGCCGTAGCCCTTATGGAGAACGATCCGGGAGTCCACGGCGATCAGAACCGAGCCCTGATAGCCGGACTTCGCCTCCTCTCTCAGGAACGCATCCAGCCGGGCACCCAAGTCTTCCTGGACGATCGCCGATGCGGGCTCGGGACGAGGCTCCTGGGGGCGACCGCTCGCGAGCGATGCCGAAAGGAGCGCGACTTCGACTCCAAGGCGTCCCATGTCCGAACTCTACACTCTGTTGACTTGTTGAACAAGTCAACATAGTCTGACCCGGAGGCATGACCAAGGGCGACGCCGGTCCGGAGCTGCGCCGCGAGCTCGGGCTTCTCGACTCGACGCTCCTCGCCATCGGAGTCATGGTGGGCTCCGGAATCTTCATGACCACCGGCATCATGGCGGTGGACCTTCCCTCCGGAGGAGCGCTTCTCGCCGCGTGGGCGGTGGCGGGAGTGCTCACCCTCGCGGGCGCTCTCACCATCGCGGAGCTGGGCGCCGCGATGCCCGCGGCAGGCGGCCAGTACGTCTACCTTCGCGAAGCCTACGGCCCTCTCCCGGCGTTTCTCTTCGGCTGGCTCACTCTGCTGGTATATCAGCCGGGCTCGATCGCCGCCGTCGCCGTCGGCTTCGCCGCCTTCCTCGGATACTTCGCGCCGGTCCTCGGAACCGAGAACGTGCTCTTCCGCGCGAACATCGGAAGCCACCCTTTCGTTCTGAGCGTCGGTCAGATCGTCGCCGCCGTCACCATCCTGGGGTTGACCGCGCTGAACGCCCGGGGCCTCCGCCTGGGAAGCAACGTGATGAACGTCTTCGCGTTCCTGAAGCTCGCGACGCTCGCGGCATTCGTGGGGCTCGGCTTCACGATGGGAAGCCGCGATCTTTCGTCCACCGAAGCCGCGGCCGGGCCCTCGGAAATCACTTTCGCCGGTTTCGGAGTGGGGGTCGTCGCCGCGCTCTGGGCCTACGACGGATGGATCAACCTCACCTTCTCCGCCGGTGAAATCCGCGACCCGGCGCGAAATCTCCCGCGCGGCTTGATCCTGAGCACCGCCATCGTCACCGCGGGGTATCTCCTGGTGAACGCGGTCTACGTTCACGCGCTCCCCATTTCCGAGATGCAGGGCGAGACCCGCATCGCGGAGAAAGCGGCGACGGTGCTGTTCGGCTCGTTCGCCGCGGCACTCATCGCCGCCGCGATCGCCGTCGCCAATTTCAGCTCCACTCACGGAACGATGCTCACCGGCGCGCGCGTCTACTACGCCATGGCGAAGGACGGTCTCTTCTTCGACTCCGCCGCGGCCGTGCATCCGCGATTCGGAACACCGCACATATCGCTCTGGTGGCAGGGGCTCTGGGCGGCGCTGGTGGCGCTCTCCGGCACGTACGACCAGCTCTTCACGTACGCGATGTTCGCGGCGATCCTGATGTACGCGGCGGCAACGGCCGCGGTCTTTACGCTCCGCCGCAAGAGGCCCGATCTTCCGCGTCCCTATCGCACATGGGGATACCCGGTGGTGCCCCTTCTTTACCTCGGCGCGCTCTTCCTGCTGGCGATCACGAGCCTTCGCGAACGGCCCGTCGAGTCCATGGCGGGCCTGGTGCTCCTCGCCACCGGCGTTCCCGTCTACGCCCTCTGGACGAGACAACGACGATGACGTCTGAAGCATGGCTCGTCCGCGCGGCGATTCTCCTCGCCTGCGTGTCGGGATCGGCTTCGAGACAAGCGCGCGCGGCCCAGGTCGATCCAAACCTTCTTCAGGCCCTCGAGTTCCGCCTGGTGGGACCGTATCGCGGCGGAAGGGTCGTGGCCGTCGCCGGCGTGCCCGAGGAACCGCGCACCTTCTATATGGGTGCCACCGGCGGCGGGGTCTGGAAGACCACCGACGGAGGCGCCGCGTGGACGAACGTGTCGGACGGATTCTTCACGAGCGGCTCCATCGGGGCCATCGCCATCGCTCCCTCCGACGCGAACGTCATCTACGCGGGCACCGGAGAGACCTGCCTGCGCAACAACGTCTCGGCGGGCGATGGCATTTATCGCTCCAATGACGGAGGACGCTCCTGGACCCATGCAGGACTTCCCGACTCGTTCCACATCGGACGGATCGTCGTCCACCCTCGAGACCCCGATCGGGTGTACGTCGCGGCGCTCGGCTCCGCCTTCGGTCCCAATCCGGAGCGGGGTGTCTACCGCTCGAAAGACGGCGGCGCGACCTGGCAGAACGTCCTCTTCGTCAGTGACAAAGCCGGTGCCGTCGACATCGCTCTCGATTCTTCGAATCCCCGGATTCTCTACGCCGCGACCTGGGAGGCCGCGCGCAAAGCGTGGAACGTCGTGAGCGGAGGTCCTGGAAGCGGAATTCACAAGTCGGTCGACGGCGGCGATACCTGGACGCTCCTGACCGAAGGCCTTCCCCAAGGCGTGAAGGGCAAGATCGGGCTCGCCGTGTCTCCCTCGCGTCCCGAGCGCGTCTACGCGCTGGTCGAAGCGGCCGAGGGCGAGGGTCTCTACCGCTCCGACGACTCAGGCGAGTCCTTCGAGCGCATCAATTCCGACCCGCGGCTCGTGAGCCGCGCGTTTTACTACATGCACCTCATCGCGCATCCGAAGGACGCCGACAGCCTGTTCGCGGCGGGGCATGCCGATTGGCTCGTCCGCTCGACCGATGCGGGCAAGAGCTTCACGAAATTCGACGATGCCGCGCATGGCGACTACCACGCTCTCTGGATCAACCCCAAGGACCCGAGCATCTTGATCCTGGGAGACGACGGGGGCGCCGCCGTGTCCTTCGACTCCGGGAAGAGCTGGTCGCCCCAGGACAACCAACCGACGGCGGAGATGTACCGGGTCGCGGTGAACGACGAGTTCGAGTATCGACTCTTCGGCGCGCAGCAGGACAACACCACCGTCGCCATCGCGAGCCGGACACCGCGTGCGGGCATCTCGACGCGCGACTGGTATCCGGCGGCGGGCGGCGAGCAGGGCGCGATGGCGCCGAGCCGTCTCGATCCGGAGGTCGTCTACTCCGGCAACTACCAGGGCATCCTGGAGCGCTACGATCATCGCACCGGGCAGACCCAGAACATCATCGCCTACCCGCAGCTCGGCGAAGGCACCGCCGCGCGCGACTACCGCTTCCGCTTCGGCATCCTGGCGCCGGTTCGGGTCTCGCCTCACGACCCGCACACTCTCTACCACGCCGCGAACGTGGTGCTGCGCACGAAGGATGAAGGCCGGACCTGGACCGCGATCAGTCCCGACCTCACGCGCGACGACGAGAGCAAGCAAGTGGAAGCGGGCACTCCCATCACCCACGACATGACCGGGACCGAGGTCTACGGCACGATCGCAGCACTCGAAGAGTCGCCCCTCGAGGCCGGCCTCCTCTGGGCCGGAAGCGACGACGGCCGCGTGCACGTCACGCGCGACGGCGGCGCGCGCTGGGACGACGTGACCCCTTCCGACATGCCGGAATGGGGCACGGTGGGCGCGATCGACCCCTCCGCGCACGATCCAGGCCGCGCTTTCATCGCGGTGCACCGGTATCGCGACAACGACTTCACACCGTACGTGTTTCGTACCGACGACTACGGCCGGAGCTGGAAGCTTCTGACCGCGGGAGGAAACGGCATCAAGGCCCGCCACTTCGTGCGCACCGTCCGGGAAGACCCGGAGCGCAAGGGGCTTCTCTATGCGGGAACGGAGTACGGTCTCTACGTGTCCCTCGACCACGGCGCTCGATGGCAGCCGCTTCAGTTGAATCTCCCGGTCGTGCCAGTGACCGAGATCGTGGTCAAGCGAGGAGACCTCGTGGTCTCGACACAGGGACGCTCGTTCTGGATCATCGACGACCTCTCGCCACTCCGGCAGCTCACCGACGAGGTGATGACGAAGCCCGCGTTCCTTTTCGCGCCGCGGGAGGCGTATCGGGTGCCCGGCCTCAGCGTCGATCGTCCGGGACCTCGGCCGCAATCCGCCGCGTGGGGCCATCCTTTATTATTCGCTCCTGTCCCCACCCGAAGAGGAAGCCGACTCTCGAGATTAGCGACTCGGCGGGTGCCGTCGTGAGGCGGCTTCACGACAGAAGCGAAAGTCGGCTTGAACCGTGTCGTCTGGGACCTTGGCTACGAGAAACCCGCGCTCACCGCGGACTCGCCGCTCCAAGAGTGGTACGAAGTGGCCGTTCCGCGAGCGGCACCCGGGCACTACAAGGTGCGGCTGGAGGTGGATGGAGAGACCCACGAGCAGCCGCTCGAATTGAAGCCCGACCCTCGGCTGACGACGACCCCCTCGGACTACCAGAGCTCAGCTCGCGCTCGCGCTCGAGATCCGCGAGAGAATCTCATCGCTCACGGAAGCGGTCGAAAGGTTGCGCGCCGTCAGAGACCAGGCGAAGTCGGTGTCACAGGATTCGCTCCGGTCGCTTTCCGCGGAAATCAAGGCCGCGGCTTCGAAGATCGTCGAGCGGCTCGACGCGATCGAGGGCCGTCTGGTCGAGCCGCGCATGAGGATCCCGATCGATCTGATCCACTTCGGCCCCAAGCTGGATCTCCATCTCGCGGATCTCTTGAACGTGGTCACCAGTCCCGAGGCCGCTCCCACCACGGGAGCGCGCGAGCGCTTCCAGGACCTCGACCGCGAGCTCAGCCTTCAGATCGAGGAGCTCTCCGCAGTCCTCGATCGGGACGTGCCGGCGCTCAACGAGATGGCTCGCGGGGAGAACCTGTCTCTCGTCGCGGTTCCGAAGCGCTGAGCTCAGGGGGACTTTTTCTTACCCGATCGATCGACCGTCTCGAGCGACGGAACCGGCGCCGGCGGCTTCCGTTCCAGCTTCTCCGAGGAGGAGCTGAACCGCTCGTTCGAGCTGCGGGTCACGGCCCTTCGCGTCGTCGACGGGGAACACCTGGACTTCGACGTCGGGGGTGAAGCCGATGTTCTCCAAGATGTACTCGCCGTCGGGAGCCCAGGTGCCAAGGTTGGGTACGCGGACGAAACCACCGTCAATCAGCGGCGGCCCCGCTCCCCCACCCTGGACCCCTCCCCAGGTGCGCGTGCCCACGACGTCTCCGAGGCCGCGGATCTTGAACTGGTACGGATAGACGTCGCCGCCGGAGCTGGCCTCCGCGTTCACGAGCATGACTTTGGGCCCCGGGACCATGAAGTACGGAGACTTGAAAGGCGCCTCGTTCCGATTGCGATACCAATGGACCTGCTGGCGGTCGAGGATGTCGAGCTGATAGTCGGGGTCGCCCCCGCCGCCGTTGAAGCGCTCGTCGAGCAGGACCGCCTGGCGATCCGACTGCGGGAAGAAGTACCGGTCGAACTCGACCAGAGAATATCGGACGTGTCCGGCTGGTAAACGTACGCGATCCGGCCGCCCGAGAGCTCGTCCACTTTCCTGCGATTGGCTTCGATCCAGTCTCGCCTTCGAATCGAGCCTTCGCTTTCGATCGGTGTCACCGTCGCGACCCTCGACCCCTCGAGAGTCGGCTCGGAGCTCACGCGAAGCGTCACCGGCTTTCCGACCGTATCCACGAAGAACGAGTAGATGCTTTCGGGCGGGCGAAGCTCGCGGCCGTTCACCTCGAGAATGTAATCGCCTTCGCGGATTCCGACTCCGGGCGTCGCGAGAGGGCCCGAAACGTCGTCCCAGTAGGACCCGCGCACGATCCGCTTGACCCTGTAGCGGCCGCTGACGACCTCGTAATCCGCCCCGAGGAGACCAACGGTAGCGCGCGGCTCGTTCCCCACGGGCCCCACGGGCCCACGCGAGGGCTTCCCACCGCGATGTGGCTGTTGACCAGCTCGCCCACCAGCTGCGAAAGGACATAATTCAGATCGGAACGGTGGCGCAGGTCGGGAAGCCAGGCTTCGTAGCGCTCGCGCATCGCTTCCCAGTCGACGCCGTGGAGTTTCTCGTCGTAGAAGAAGTCTCTCTGCGCCCGCCAGGCGTCGCGGAAGATCTGACGCCACTCCGCCTGCGGATCGATCGCGACCTCGAGGCTCGCGAGGTCGATCTTTCCCGCACCCGCCGCGGGTATTTCGTCGATCGGAACGATGCCCCAGGCGGAATCGGAGCGATACAGGATCCTCTTTCCGTTCGCGGAGAGCTCGAACTCGTCGACGTCGGCGAGGAAGGGCTCGATCTTCTGCGTCCCCGGATCGAATCGGCCGAGCCTGCGCTTCCCCGCGAACGTGCGCTCTCCCGGATCCTCGGTGAGAAAGAGCGCGCCATCGGCGGCGACCTTCAGGTCGACGTAGCGGGCGGCCGGGATGGGAAGCCGTTCGATGCCGCCACCGGAAAGATGCACCTGGTAGATCGACCAGCTCACGTCGTTCATATGCGCGAGAACCGAGAGGTCGAGACCCGTCTTCGCTTTTCCCGCGTTCGTGCTTCCGAGGAAGTAGAGGGCGCTTCCATCGCTGCTGAACGCGGGCCGGTGGGCGTCTCCGATTCCGTCGGTCAAGAGTCGCCGACTTCCCCGAGTCGAGGGAGTAGATCGCGAGATTCCGGAAGAGAGTCGACTGGAAGTCGGGATACGCGATAGTGCGGCCGTCGGGGGACCAGGCGTAGGCGTCGCCGCGGTCGACCTCGCCGTCGACGACAGTCTCGCGGCCCGTTGCGGTATCCAGCACATGGAGCTTCCGGAACCGGTCGACGTAGGAGAGCTTCGATCCGTCGGGAGCCCAGCGAATTTGATAACCGAGACCGGCTCTCCCAGCGGGACGCTCGCGGAGTCACCGGAGATTCCGCGCGATGTGAAGTCGGTACTCGCCCTCGGCGTCCGAGAAGATAGGCGAGGGTGCGGCCGTCCGGGGACCACGCGGGTCCGCGCTCCGCGGTGCCGGGAGTCGCGGTCAGGTTCCGGAACGGCGTTCCCGACGACGAGCCGAGCGTGATCTCGCCATGAGCCTCGATGGCGACCTGCGAGCCGTCCGGCGAGAGCGCCATCGAAAGGATCTCCTCGGAGACGTTCTTCGAGCGCGCGGCGCGCTCGCTCCCGTCTTCTGGGACGACGATGGGAAGCCGGCGGGACTCTCCGCTTCCGACATCGAGAAGAAAGAGGTAGCCGGTGCTTGCGTACACCAGCTTTCCGTCGCGCCCCGCGAGCGAGTCGATGTCCGCGTCACCGTTCCGATGGACTCTCGGCGACCTTCGCGCTCGCCGAGTCGATATCGAAAGATGCTCATGACCTCGCTTCGGTCGGAGAGAAAGTAGACGTCGTTTCCCATCCACAGGGGCGAGGTGTCGCTCGCGTTCTCGTGAGGAATCTCGACGTGGGAGTAATCCCCGAGGTCGACGAGCCAGATCGGGGTCGTCTGCCCGCCGCGGTATCGCTTCCAGGTTCGAAACGCGTCGCGAATCGGTGTATAGGCGAGGGTCTTCCCGTCCGGCGAGAGGGAGCCTCGAAAGGCTTTGTGCATCGGGAACGGTTCGGGATGGCCGCCCGAAGCATCCATGGTGAAGAGCATGGAGCGGAAGTGATCGCTCAACCGGTCGGAGCTGAAGAGGATTCGCGAACCGTCCGGAGACCAACCCTGCACCACATCCGCGGAAGGATGGTAGGTGAGACGTCGCGGGGCATCGTCGCCCGGGCGCGGTGACGTAGATGTCGACGTTTCCCGAAACTTCGCAGGAGAACGCGATTCTCGATCCGTCGGGAGAGAACCGGGGCGAAGACTTCTTTCCCTCGAGGGACGTGACGCTCTCCGCCGCTCCTCCATCGAGGGGTGCAGTCCAGAGCTCGTCTCCGTGGACGAAAACGATGGATTCCGGGCCGACGTCGGGCTGGTGGAGGAAGCGCGTGTCGGTCTTCAAGATCAGGCTGAGAAGCGAGGGCAGCGTAGGCGTTCACGGCCTCACGCGAGCCGCCCGGCTTCCGCCGATCTCGAGAGCATCCTTCGCGAGCTTCAGCGGCGTCCCGGCCCCGGTCGCCAGGTCGTACGGCACCCACTCGCTTTCCGAGAGCGGCACCAGTCGATGGACGCGATTTCTCGGAGACGACTGCACGTCGAGAATCTCTCCCTCACGAAAGACGACACGATAGTACTGCGGGCCGCGCTCGAAGTCCGCGCGGATGTCGGCCACGAGGATCCCATTCGGCCGCGCGGCTGCACCGAGAACCTCGATTCGGTCGGTGCCCGCCTCCTTCTTCGCAGCCTCGCGCGCGCGTTCGGTCAGGGAACGAAGGCGCTCCGCGCCGAGGGGCGTCCCCGACCAGGCGTCGTAGGCATCCTGCCCTCGGAGGGTCGCTATGAGCGCGCCGTATTGAACGTCGAACGCGATCTCACCGCCGCTCGACAGGCGGTAGACCGCGCCCTCGAGATCGGCGAGCTTCGACTCGGAGACGGTCGCGGCCGCGGGCGGAAGCTCGTAGGGCTCGCCGAATACGATTCGCGTCACCATTCGCCGGATCGGGCTCGCCGGAAGCTCGGACACGGTCGAGGCGATGAATACCAGCACCCCCTCGTCCACGAACCGATGAAGGTCGGCCATGTAGACGCCGTTTCCTCCGTCGTGCCAGATGTCGCGCGTTCCGCGAGCCGTCTTCTCGACGACCCAGCCGTACGCGTACTGGCTCTCCCCCGATTCATCCTCGTCGATATAAGGAGTAAACAGCTTGGCGCGCGACGCCGGAGGCAGAAGCGAATCGCTTTCGAGGGCCTTGTCCCACAAACGCACGTCCTTCAGGGTGGTGTGGATTCCTCCGTTTCCTCGAAGCATCCAGAACGGTGCGCCCTCGGGTGCGAGCCGCTCGATGATCGTCCCCCAGTCCTCACCGTCGCGGTAACCATGGGCGATCCGCTCGGACGGCCACCGCGGCTCCTTGTACCCGGTTTCTTCCATACCGACCGGTTTCAGGAGGCGCTCGCGCAGATAGGTTTCGTAGGACTCTCCCGACACCATCTCCACGACGGCGGCGAGGAGCGAGAAGCCGGCATTCGAGTAGTAGTAGCGCGTGCCGGGAGCCCAGAGGAGCTCGGAAGCGAGCGCTCGCTTCACGTACTCTTCCCGCCCTACGGTCTCGTAGTCACTCTCGGCGAAATCGGAGCGAAGCCCGGAGGAGTGCGTCAATAGATGATGAAGGGTGATGCCTCGTTTGTCGGCGGGCACACCCTCGAAGTAGCGCTCGATGGTGTCTTCGGTGCGTAGCTTCCCCTGGGATTCGAGCTTCAGAATGGCGGCCGCCGTGAACTGCTTCGTGATCGAGCCCATGTCGAAGACGGTGTCGGTCGAGGTCCTGCGGCCCGCGGCGCGGTTCGACCAGCCGTAGGCTTTTTCGATCACGATACGGTCGTCTTTCGTGACCAGAAGCGCCCCCGAGAAGCCGATGGCCTCGAGGCGCGTCATGTAGGTATCGAGCTCGGCCTCGAGCGCCGGAGCGGCGAGGGTCGTCGCGAGGGCCAGTGCTTGGAACATACGTCGATTTCAGAAGTCGAACTTCACCCCGAGCATCATTCGCCGCGGCAGCAGTACCTGACTCGGGGTGTGGTAGATGTCGGAGGTCGCGAGATTGCTTCGGAATCGGGTCACCGCGTCGTCATTGAAGAGATTGAAGACGTTCGCCATCAGCATCAGCCGCGACTCCCGCCACTGGAACGGGATGTCCTTCTGAATGCGAAGATTGAGGAGGTTCACTGCCGGGAAGCGCTGTCATCGCTTACGAGGTTCGGTCTGTACTCCGGCTGAAGAGCCCCGTCTCCTCCACACGAACCTCACGCCGCGTCGGGTAACCCGTGTACAAGCTCCAATCGACTCCCAGCGTGAACTCCCAGGGCAGGCCCGTCGTACAGGAACTGGGCGTTCGCCATGACGTCGCGATTCCGGACCGCCAGTCCGTCGGAGTTGATGTAGTCGTTCGGGTCGCGGCCGAACTCACGGAAATTGAGCTGGGCCGTCTCGCCGAAGACATTGGCGCTGGTCGGGTTCTGGAACGTCAGCGAAGTGGTGAGCTGCCAGTCGGAGGACATTCTCTTGGTCGCGGCCAGGGTGAAGGCGTCGTTGTCCGCCCGGGTCTCTTCCCCGGTCGTCAGCAGGAACTCCCGATCGCCGCGGTCGTTCTGGAGCTGAAGCACCGTGATCGTTTCGCCCGACGCTTCGGCGCCGACGTCGTCGACGTAGGGGACGGGAGCGTAGATGCCCCCGATGTCGACCCAGTTGCTCAGGTGTCGGCCGCGCTTCGCGATGTAGGTCGCGGAGAGGCCGATGTTCTCGAAGAGCTCCCGTTCCAGGCTCAGGATGAACTGATCGGTCCTCGCCGGACGGAAGTCCGGGTCGACGGAAGCGTTCGAGGGGCTCGAGTCCACCACCAGGTTCTCGAAGGAAGAGGTGCTGAAGTTCCAGTCCCCGAAGTAGCTCTGCAGCCGCGTGGGAGAGGTGGCGGCGACCCACTCGCCGGTGTTCCCGGCCCGATAGTAGCGGCCGTAATGCGCCTTCAGCACCGTCTTGCCGTCGCCCGTCAGGTCGACGTTGACAGCCCAGCCGCGGCGCGACCGTGTTCCAGGTGTACACGTCGTAGCCCTGGACAATGGCGCTGGTCAGATTGCCCAACGGATCCACCACCGGCTGATCGGTGAATTCGGCGTGGGCGTGGTCGTAGCGCACCCCGACGTTGAGCTGCAGCCGCTCTCCGATCTGAATCGAGTCGTCGACGAACAGACCCAGGCTCTTCACCGTGCCGCCATAGGCGTAGGGGGTGTAGTCGTATCCGTAGCCGGTCAGGTAGTCGTTCGTGTAGATGCGGTCGTTGACTCCATAGAGCCCGTCCACGGGAGCGTTCGAGTACTGGACGCCGAACTTGAAATCGTGGCTCGAGCTCAGGAAGTCGCTGGCGTGATGCGTCAACTTTCCGTTCAGCGACGTCTTGTCGACGTGGTACTGGTACCAGCCGAAAATCGCTCCACTCGCCGAGCCGGTCTCGAGGTTCTCGAATCGCGTGGCGATCACCTTCCCGCCGCCTCCCGCGGCGCAGCAGCTGTGATCGACGTAGAAGCCCGCGTACTGGCCCTCGACGATCGTGTTTCGCGCTCAATATCCCCGTGTAGGCGAGGCTCGTCGTGAGCGTGTCCCGTCCGGTCCCCTCCGCGGTCTCCGGCGCTTCTCCGGGAAAGAGACCGAAGTCCTCCTGCCTCGAGATCCAGGTTGACGAGGCCGGTGAGCTGGTGGCCGGGTTTCACCTCGACGTTCAGCTTGACGAAGCTGTGATCGAGATCCGTGAAGCCGGCGGCCTCCGCGGGCACGGTAGGCTGCGCGTACGCGTCGCGAAGGTGCTCGTAGGCGGCGAAGAACCAGAGCCTGTCCTTGGCCAGCGGCCCGCCCAGCTGGGCGGTGACGTTGTTGTAATCGATCCGGGTGAAAGGATCTCCGCCGTCGACCTCCTCGGTGGTGTTGCGGCCGGTTAGGTTGTCACTCTGGTAGTAAAAGGCGGCTCCCCCGCGAAACTCGTTCGTGCCCTGCCGCGTGACCACGTTGAAGACCGCCCCCTCGTGCGAACCGTACTCCGCGGGCGCGCCGAGTGAGAGCACCTCGACTTCCTCCAGGGTGTCGATGCTCGGCTGCACGAGCGTCGTGGCGTTCCCATTGAAATGATCGGTGAGGTCCACACCATCGAGCTGGAAGAGGTTCTGGTCGACGTTGCTTCCGTAGGAGACGGGCTGGACCCGGTTCTGGATGTCTCCCGGCTCGACCCCCGGGGCGTTGGTCACGATGTCCATGAAGCTTCGCCTCTGGTTGGGGGAATTGTCGATCCATTCCCGATCGAAGTTGGTCTGGACTTTGCTCGCCTTGGTGTCGACGACGGGTGCGCTCGCGCGAACGGTCACGCTCTCGGCCACCCCTTCCAGCCGAAGAGCAACGTTTTCTTCGCTGCTGCCTCCTACCAGGACCCGCACGCCGCTGCGCGTTTCGGACGCGAATCCAGTCAGCGTAAAGGTAAGGTCGTAGAGACCCGGAGCCAGAGACCGGAACGAATACTGCCCGCGCTCATCGGTGGTTACGGTCCGGACACCCATCAACCGCTCCCCCCGCAGCTCGACCGAAACGCCGGGGAGGATCGCGTCGGAGGCGTCCTTCACCGCGCCCACGATGGTCCCCGTCGCGGCAGCCTGGGCGTGGACCGGCGAGGGGGCGAGACTCACGGTTGCGAGCGCGATTGCGACCCACTTGAGAGCGGAGCGGGGGACTGCGAACATGACGACCTCCCACGTTCATTAAGAGAACATGTGAACAATATAGGAGCTGAGCAATCCGTGTCAAGGCGCGCGGGAGCGCGCCGGGCCAACTACGGGGATGCCGCGAGCGCCGCGATTCTTCCGGTGAGCGTCGAAGCGCCCTCCCCGCCGGGGAAGCGGGCCTGGTTCGAGAGTACGAGCACCAGGATGTCTTGTTCGGGGAAGCGGAAGTACGCCGCGGCGACCCCCCAGCCCGAGCCGCCGCCATGCCCGCTGAAGGCCATGTCCTGCTCGGAGGTGCCGACGCGCCAGCCGTATCCGTAGAAGCTCTGGGCATCGGAATTCTCCGGAGCGTGCCGCGCGAAGAGCTTCTTGCGCGCTTCGGCGGGGAGGACGCGATCGCCCATCAGCGCCTGCTCCCACTTATGGAGGTCACCGCTGGTGCTGAGGATTCCGCCGTTTCCATAGAGGTGCCAGTAGGGCCCTTCGGGACCCCAGTTGCGGTTGAACGTCCATCCATTGTCTTCGTCGCCACTGTAATTTCGCGAAACGCCGAGGACGTTCCATCGCGGAAGGAAGTATCCGGTATGCGCCATCCCCGCCGGCCGGAAGAAGCGGTCGTGGAGGTACTCCTCGTACGTCATACCAGAGAGCTTCTCCACCACCGCGGCGAGGAGGCTGAAGCCGGGATTGGAGTAGTGATAGCGCTCCCCCGGCGCGGTGAGGAGAGGCATCCGCAGGAACAGCCGAACCGCGAGATCGCGGGGCGCGTAGTCGTCGTCCTCGCCGTAGGCGTGATCCAGACCGGAGGTGTGGGTAAGAAGATGATGAAGGGTGATGTCCTTCTTGTCCTCGGGGACACCTTCCAGATGCTGCGACAGACGGTCCTCGACCCGGAGCTTTCCCTCCGTCTCCAGCTTGAGGATCGCGGCGGCGGTGAACTGCTTCGTGATGGAGCCGATATCGAACACCGTCTCGGTGGTGCAGGGAGTTTTCCTTTCCCGATCGGCGAGCCCATAGCCTTTGTGGAGCAAGAGCTCGCCTTTGCGGGCGACGAGAACCGTGCCGGAGAATCCGCCGGACTCGAGGGCCTCGAAATACGAATCGATGAGGGTCCCGGCTCGACCCGAGACCACCTCTCCCGGATCGCGTGTCTCTCCTTGCGAATGGGCCGCGAGCGACAGCAGAAGCGCGGAACCGACGAGCACCTTTACCATGACGCTCCTCCAGTGTGTTCAGCATATCACTATTTGAACAATTCTCATCTGGAGTGATAGGATCGCCTCGAAATTGGAGGTGTCGTGCGCCCGCAAATTCTCTTGTCGATGCTGCTGTTGGGCCTGAAGGCCCAGGAACCGGCGTCCTTCGACTTGATCCTCGAAGGCGGCCGGGTGGTGGACGGAGCCGGAAATCCCTGGTTCCACGCGGACGTGGGAATCCGCGGCCAGAAGATCGCCGCCATCGGAGATCTCTCACGCGCGAGCGCGGGCCGTCGCATCGAAGTCGATGGAAAGATCGTTTGTCCCGGCTTCATCGACATGCACAGCCACGCCTCCTGGGGACTCCTCGTGGACGGCCGGGCCGCGAGCAAGGTCACCCAGGGAGTGACCCTCGAGATCGAAGGCGAAGGCGAGTCGGTCGCGCCGCTCACGGATGCGATGGTCGAGGCGCGCCGCAAAGAGTACGCTCGCTTCGGGGTCGAGCCGGACTGGCGATCGCTCGACGATTACTTCCGGCGCTTCGAGCGCACTCCTCCAACGGTCAACTTCGCCACGTACATCGGCACCGTGAATCCGCGGGAGATGGTGGTGGGCCACGACGACCGCCCCGCGACGCGGGAGGAGCTCGCCCGGATGAAGGACGTGGTGCGCGCTGCCATGGAGGACGGCGCTCTCGGGATCTACTCCGCGCTCATGTACTCGCCCGATCGCTTCAACCGCACCGAGGAGTTGATCGAGATGGCAAAGGTCGCGGCGGAGTACGGTGGGGTCTATCAGTCCCACATTCGAAGCGAGAGCGACGCGGTGGAATCGGCGCTCGATGAAGTCTTCCGTATCTCGAAGGAAGCGGCCATCCCCGGTCACATCACCCACTTCAAGGTGACGTATAAACAGAACTGGGGACGGATGGCCGCGGTTCTCGAAAGGATCGAGAACGCGCGGAAGTCCGGTCTCGACATCACCGCGGACCTCTATCCCTACGTCCGGGCCGGCGGCGGGTTCACGCCGCTTCTTCCTCCCTGGGCGCAGGACGGCGGCCCCGAGCGCATCCTGGAGCGCCTTCGCGACCCGGAGACTCGCGAGCGGATCAAAAAGGAGCTGGCGACGCCGACCGCGGCCTGGGAGAACGAGTACTACGGAGCGGGAGGCGGCCCGGAAGGCTTCAGCATCACCGACGCCCGCGGCAATCCCGCGCTCGAGCCCTACGAGGGAAAGACGCTGGCGGAGGTCGCGAAGATCGAGAAAAAGGACCCGCGCGACGTCGTGCTCGACCTGATTCTCGCCGGCGATGCCGGCATGACCGTTCTCATCACGAGCGAGGACGATCTCAGGCTCGCCATCCAGAGACCTTGGGTGGCATTCGGCAGCGACGGAGAAACCGTCGCGCCCGACGGCCCGCTCTCGAAAGGCCTGGTTCACCCGAGAGGCTACGGCACCTATCCGAAGATCTTCGGAGAGTACGTGCGCGAGCTCGGGCTTCTCGGCCTCGAAGAGGCCATCCGGAAAGCGACGTCGTTTCCCGCACAGCGCCTGGGAATACGGGATCGGGGCCTACTGCGCGAGGGCTTCTACGCGGACGTGGTGGTGTTCGACCCGGCGACCGTGATCGATACCGCGACCTACGAGAAGCCCCACCAGTTCGCGAAAGGAATCTCGCATGTTCTCGTGAACGGTGAGGTCGTCGTTTCGGAGGGACGCATCACCGACGCCCGTCCCGGAATGGCGCTGCGAGGGCCCGGCCATCGCGTGCGGAAATGACGGGAAACATGTCAGGATGGAGCGGGCACGAATACCGCCCGAGAAACGCTCGAGGAAGTACATGACCGATACGATGTCCGGGTTCTCCATCCGACGGATCAGCACCGCCGAGCAAGTGGCTTCGCTGGTGCGCGATCGCATCCTCCGCGGCGAGATCAAGCCGGGGACCTCGCTGCGCGAAGTCGTGATGGCGGCGGCGATTGGTGTATCCCGGAATACGCTGCGGGAAGCGCTCCGGATTCTCATTCAAGAAGGATTGGTGCGCATACCGTCCACCGGGGCATCACCGTCACTCAGCTGAGCCCGGAATCCGCTTCCGACATCTACCGCGTCCGAAGGCTCCTCGAAGTGTCCGCGGTCGAGACCGGCACGCTCAGCCCGCCGTCGCTCGCATCGCTCGGTACCGCCGTCGATCTGCTGGAGAAGGCGGCCGAAGAGCAGGACTGGCCGGCGCTGGTCGAGGCCGACATGAAGTTCCACCAGTCCCTCGTGAGACTTCTCGGGAGCGAGCGGCTCGAAGCGTTCTTCTGGAACCTCCTCTCCGAGCTCCGTCTTGGCCTGGTGGCGGTCGATCGCGCCTCGAGCGACGTCCGGCGCATGTCGGGAGAGCACCGCAAGTTCTATCGTCTCCTGAAAGCCGGCAAGCGGAAGGAATGCGCGAAGCTTCTCAAAACGCACCTCGAGGACTCGGAGTCGATGCTGCAGGCGGTCGTTTCGCCCGAGCCCGCGGAGGACTAATCCAGGCCGCGGAGTGCGACCGTCTCTGAAGAGATCAGACGTTGACCCGGTTCGCAATGAAGCGGATGGTGCTGGCGACGGCATTGGTCGTGCCCGCTTGCGCGCCTGAGAAGCCTCACGCACCCCCGCCCGATCTCATTTTCGTCAATGCTCGCGTGGTGACGATGGACGCCGAGGACACCATTGCGGAGGCGGTGGCCGTCAGCGGCAACAGAATTTCGGCGGTCGGCACAACAGCCGAGATTCAGCGGCTCGCCGGCCCGGACACGGAAACGCTCGATCTCGGCGGCCGCACGCTTACGCCGGGACTGATCGATACGCACAATCACTTCGCATGGGCCGCGCTCAGCGAAGCGGGTCCATTGGATATCGAGTACCCCGCCGTCGAAAGCATCGAAGATATTCGCGAGCAGGTGAGACGAGTCGCCGACGATCAGGAGTCCGGCGAGTGGATCCTCGGCTGGCGATGGGATGCCGCGAAGCTTGCCGAGCGTCGAGACATGACCGCCGCCGACCTGGACGGCGTATCGCCGAACAACCCCGTTTGGCTGGGGCATACCTCCGGCCATTACGGCGTCGCCAACTCCCAGGCCATGAGGATCGCCGGGGTCGACCGGAGCACGCCCGACCCCGACGGCGGTGTGATCGCACGAGACGACGACGGCGATCCGACGGGCATCTTCACCGACCAGGCCATGAGCCTGATAACGAAAGCGATACCGCCCTCAACGGACGCTGATCTCATCCGAGCGATCACGGAGCAGGTCGTTTTCCTGAACGCCGAGGGCATCACTACCATCAAAGATCCGGAGATCTATCAGCGCCAGTGGGACGCCTACAAAGCGGTCGAGGCGAACGGTGATCTTACCGTTCGCGTGTTCACGCTGTGGCGAGTGCCCGACACGATGTCCGAAGCGCGCGAATTGCTCCAGCGCATTGCGCCGATGACGCACCCGGCCTCGAGGGATGACGGCGAGCAGGTCGTTTCCGGCGGCGTCAAGATCTACATCGATGGCAGCGGCACGGTAAGAACGGCCTGGATGTACGAGGACTGGAACAAGAACTATACGGAGCTCGACGCCGGGAACACCGGCCTGACGTATCTCGAACCGGATCTCCTCTTCGACCAGATTCGTTTGTTCCACGATGCCGGCATCCACATCGGGACTCATGCGATCGGCGATCGCGCCATCGATTTCACGATCGATGCCTACGATCGGGTCCTCACGGACAAGCCGACCGCGGGATTGCGGCACAGCATCATCCACTGCAACCTGCCGACCGAGCACGCCATGGACCTCATGGTGAAGCTCCAAGGCCAATTCGACGCGGGTTACCCGGAAGTGCAGCCAGCCTTTCTCTGGTGGATCGGTGACGCGTATGTCGCGAACTTTGGACGAGAACGCAGTCTGCGCGTGCTGCCTTTGCGGACATTCCAGAACCGGGGAATCCAGTGGGCCGGAAGCTCCGACTTTGACGTCTCGCCTTACGCGCCACGTCTTGCTTTTTGGGCGGCCTCGGCGCGGGAAACGATGCTCGGTACTTATGGCCGGAACCCGTGGGGTACGGACGAGGCCATCTCGGTGCACGAGACTCTGCGCGCGTATACGGCGACGGCCGCACGCCAGGTGTTTCTCGAAGCGAGCGTAGGAACCATCGAAGTAGGCAAGCTCGCAGACCTCGTCGCTTGGGATCGGGACCTGTATTCGATACCGACGGCCGAGCTCAAAGAGGCGAAGCCTCGATTGACGCTGATGAACGGCGAAGTCGTCTTTCGTCAGGTCGAGACGACAAAAGAGCCGTGACTCACTGGGCGGCGGCGAGCTTTTCGACCAGGATCGAGATTCGGTAGGCCATCCCCATGTCCGGCGCCTCGTAGCGCACTACCCGGCCTCCGATGCGGCTCATGCCCGGAAGGAGGGCCACGTTGTCCGCTTGTGAAACCTCCGCGAGCTCGACCTCGAGCGTGATCGGCTTCGTGAGGGTGACCGGAGGAATCTCCGTCCGGCGAGCGAGAGCGGAAGAAACACCGAGAGCGATCTTTTCCCGCGCGATCTCGGGACTCATGAGCTTCGCCGCGGTGAATCCGACCGCTTCCTTGACCGCGACCGCCTCGACCGCAGGGATGAGCGCGCGCAGCTCCGCGACGGCCGCGGCGTCGCCCGAGACGAAGACGACCGGCACCCCGAAATGGCCGGCCATCGCCGCGTTGAGTCCAGGCTCTCCCACCTCGACGCCATTCAATCGCACGTGCTTCAAAGCACCCGTGTAGGTGTGGGCCAGAATGGCGTTCGGCGTCGACCCGTGCGCGTGCACGCCGATCAGGATCGCTGCGGCGAAGCTCTCGTCGAGCCCGGTCACCATTCCGCCCGGCATGGGAAAGCCGGAGATGAGGGTCGCCCGTTTATCGACTTCCCCCGGAAGCAGGTTGGTGCCGGAGCCGTGCGCGTCGGTGACCACCACTTCGCTCGCGCCCGCGCGGAAGGCGGCGGCGATCGCGGCGTTCACCTCCGCTGTCATCTGCGCGCGGAAGTAACCGTAGTCACTACCCTCGCTCCCTGTCTGCTTGTTCGCGACGACGCC
Organism: uncultured Acidobacteriota bacterium; assembly: GCA_963820855.1. GTDB lineage: Bacteria > Acidobacteriota > Vicinamibacteria > Marinacidobacterales > SMYC01 > DAISKN01. Next base: position 526,840 of record CAWGBY010000015.1, on the reverse strand, counting down.
GGCGACCCCCTCCATGTCGGCGGAGATGAAGACCTTGAAACTCTGCGCCGACGCGCCAGCGGCGAGCGTGAGATTCAGAACCAGGGCGGCGATGGTCTCGACGGATTTCATGTTTTGGTCTTCCTTCGCTCGATGCGTGGCTAGTTTGCGAGCGACCAGAGTACGAGGAACGCGAGCCGCGCGATTCGCTCCATCTTCGCGAAATCGATTCTCTCGATGTCGTCGAGCGGCGTGTGCACTTCCGGATGCTCGCCCGTGTAGAGAAAGATGGCGGGGATCCCTCGCTCGAGGAACGACCAGTGGTCGCTCGATCGGAGAAATCCCAGCTCCTCGGAGTCTCGCTCTTTCTTGATGACGAAGCCGATGGTCTGGTTCTCCCGTTCCACGAGGAGGGCGAGGTCCGGGCTTCGCGAATGGCCGATCATGTGAATGACGTTCGCGTTCTCCGCCGCCGTCGTCCGCTCGAGGCCGAAAAAGCCGGACTGCGACGGATCCGGCACTTCCTCGCTCCGCCCGATCATGTCGAGGTTCAAGTAGGCGACGGGCCGCCCTGGCGCGGGGAGCGGGTGGCTCGCGAAATGCCTCGAGCCAAGCAAGCCCTTCTCCTCGCCATTCCAGAGACCGAAAACCACCGTTCTCCGCGGTCGCAGGCCAGAAGCCGAAAGCCGCGAGAATGCCTCCGCCACCTCCAGCACGCCGGCCGTGCCAGAGGCATCGTCATCGGCGCCGTTATAGATCGCACCCTCCGCGTCGACGCCCTCGTGATCGAAATGCGCGCCCACGATGACGAGCTCGTGCTGAAGGACCGCATCCGAGCCCTTCAGATAGCCCACGACATTCCTGGCGGCGAGAGGGCGACGCTCGACGTCGGAGACGATCGTGACCGAATCGCGCCTCGAGAGCTCGCGTGCGAGCGACGGCGAGATCATCGCCGAAACGAACGTCGAGCTCGCGCGCGGAGCGGAAAAGAACCACTCATCTCGCGGTGCTGGAGAGTCGGGCCAGTACCCCGCCGCGTCGAGCGGTGCCGGTTGGTCCGGGTGCGAGCTCTCGTCGGGGACCAGAAGCAAGCCGAGCGCCCCCAGAGCAGCGGCCGTTTCGATTTTCCTGGCGGGTTGCGAGTGAACGGTCCGGCCACGGCCCGCGAAACGGGCGCCGACGTCCCCCTCCTCCGGCTCGTGGTCGAGGACCACCACGATCTTTCCCGCCGCGTCGACACTTTGGTAGTCGTCGTAGGAAAGCTCCGGCGCCGAGATTCCGTAACCCGCGAAAACCAGAGGCGCTGTCACTGTCGCCTTCGGGGACCAGTGAAGAGGGTGAAAGTGCTCACCCACGAGATAGGGCGTCTTCGCGCCGGGATACGTGAGTGACGATTCGGGTCCGAGAGAGCTCGTCCAAGCCTCGAATCGCTGGAAGTAGCCATCCTCGCCCTCGATTCCTGCACGGTCGAAGACCGAGGCCAGGTAGAGAGCCGCGACTTCGTTTCCGGCATGTCCGAAGGCCCGGCCGCGGAGCTCGTCGCTCGCGAGAAACCGCACGTGCGTCCGGAGGTCGTCCGCATCGATCGCGGCGAGGGCGGATTGAGCTGGAAGAGCAGGAGGAGTGCGGAGGGACTCACCAGGTGTTTATATCAGACCAATCTCCGATTGTTCAACAATTGAACTATGCTACAATCGCGCTCATGAAACTCGAGACGTTCGAGATGGAGCGGATGCAGTCCACCTGGGAGAACCAGGTTCGCTTCAATCTTACGGAGAGCGGCGTGCATCCGCTGCGCTTCGACGAGCTCGCTCCCGACTCCGTCGGACGGGAGCTCCTCGGCTACCCCCAGACGAACGGGACCACGGCGCTTCGCGAGCTCATCGCCTCCCAGTATCCGGGATGCGGTCCCGACCACGTGCTCGTGACGAACGGCGCCGCGGAGGCCAACTTCATCAGCACCTGGAACCTGGTCGGGCCGGGCGACGAAGTGGTCTTCATGGTTCCGAACTACATGCAGATCGGAGGCCTCGCCCGATCGCTCGGCGCCGAGGTCAAGCCTCTCTGGCTCGAGATGTCGAACGGCCGCTGGGCGCCGGATCTCGATTCGCTCGAGCGCGCGGTGAACGGGCGCACGCGACTCATCGCCCTCTGCAACCCGAACAACCCGACCGGCGGCACCCTCACTTCGGAAGAGCGGCATTCCATTTGCGAGATCGGAGACCGCGTGGGCGCCTGGATCCTCGCCGATGAGATCTATCGCGGAGCCGAGCTCGATTCCGAGATGACTCCGTCATTCTGGGGCAGCTACGAGCGATTGGTCGTCACCTGCGGGCTGTCCAAAGCTTACGGACTTCCCGGTCTTCGGATCGGATGGGTGGTGAGCGCGCCGGAACCGATCGCCGACCTCTGGAGGTACAAGGACTACACGACCATCGGACCCGGAGCCATTTCGGATTTTCTAGCCCGCACGGCCCTCGCCCCAGACCGGCGGCCGCGCATCCTCGAGCGAACTCGCCGCATCCTGAGAGAACAGTTCCCCATCGTCGAGAACTGGGTGAGACGGGAAGGCGATCTCCTCCGCATGATTCCCCCGCGAGCCGGGGCCATCGCCTATCTTCAGTACGACCGGGAGATCGAGTCGCTCGAGCTCTTCAATCGTCTGAAAGACGAGAAGAGCGTTCTCATCGTCCCCGGCCAGCATTTCGGGATGGAGCACTTCTTCCGAGTCGGGTTCGGCGGGGACCCCGCCGTTCTCGAAACGGGGCTGGCGCTAATCTCCGAAGTTTTGCGGTCGTAAGTCTACAAGGCCGCGCGCGTGCCGAGACCGCGCGCGCTCGCTTTCGCGAAAGCATAGACGGCGATAGCGGTGTCTTGGACGCCGAGCCCGGTGAGGTCGCAGACCGTGATCTCGCTATCGTCGCGCCTCCCGGGCTCGAGGCCGGCGGTGACTTGCCCCAGTTCCACCGGAGCGGCGTCGTCGCGAAGACGCGCCTGCTGCATCTCGCCGAGGCGGGCGCTCTGGCTCTTCGAATCGCAGACCACACGATGCGCGCGAGCAAGGACTCCCGGATCGAGCTCCTGTTTTCCTGGGCCATCGGAGCCCATGGCAGTGATGTGGATACCCGGGTGGAGATCGTTCTCGAAAACGAGAGGCTCGCGGGCGGGAGTCGCCGTCACCACGACGTCGCTTGCACGCACCAGATCGGAAATGCTCTGAGCGGAAACGACCTCCACACCGAGCGTGGACGATACATCTTTAATATAGCTGTCCACCGCTTCCTGCTTTCGCGCGTACACCAGCACCCTGCGAAACTCCCGTACCAGTTTCAGCGCCTGCACCTGAAATCGGGCCTGCATTCCGGCGCCCACCACCCCCACGGTCTCGATTTTTCGCTTGGCCAGATGCTTCGCGGCAATGGCCCCCGCGAGCGCCGTGCGAATCTCGGTGAGGTACGCATTGTCGAGAAGAAGCGCCTGTGGTCGTCCCGTCGCGGCTGATAGCAGGAGCATCAGCCCGCTCGAGACTGGAAGCCCGAGCTCGGGATTCTTGTAGAAGCCGGAGGCGATCTTGAGCGCGAATCCATCGAGACCCTTCACGTAGGCGGTCTTGACGTGGATCTCCGCATGCCGCTCGGGAACGTCGATTCCGATGGGCGCCGGAAGAATTGCTTCGCCGCGCGCGAGGCGGGTGAAGCCGTCCTCCACCGCGGCGAGCGCCTCGAGGTCGAGCCCCACGCACGACCGAATCTCCTTTTCGTTGAGCAGCAGAAAATCTGTTTGGGCCAACCGGGCCTCCTCGTCGCCTGAGTGCGCGACGTTATCACGGTGTTGACTTGTTGAACAAGCGAGCAGTGCCAGTCTCGCGGTGGGAAATCAGCGCAGCATATAGTGGACGCGAGACGGAGGTGTCATGAAAGAGCACAAGAACCCCGCGGGCCTCAGCACGCCACGGGGCTATACCCATGTGGTGTCCGCGAGCGGCGGACGAACGGTTTACATCGCCGGCCAGATATCCCTCGACGCCAAGGGAGAAGTCGTCGGGCGGGGCGACCTTCGCGCGCAGACCCGCCAGGTCCTCGAGAACCTGCGTCTGGCTCTCGCGGGCGCCGGCGCCACGCTCAAGGACATCGTGAAATGGAACACGTACGTGGTCGGTTTCCAGGCGGAGCACCTCCCCATCCTTCGCGAGGTGCGTTCGGAATTCCTGGGGGACATCCCTCCGCCGGCGAGCACTCTCATCGGCGTCCAGGCTCTCGCCGACCCCGCGTTCCTCATCGAGATCGAAGCGATCGCGGTCGTCGATGTTTAGGTTTGGTCCCGGGGGTGGGAATCGAACCCGATCAAGCCGCTTTCTGAACTGGATGATGGCGCGCGACTTTCGTCAGTAAGCAGTTCTCGCGGAGTTCCTGAGCTCGATCGCGCGAAGTAGTCCCGACGAACAAAGGCGTGTATTCTCGTCTGCGAGCGAACGGATGCCCCCCGTGAGCGTCGGACCTTACGAGATTCTCGACCTCCTGGGAGCAGGAGGGATGGGTGAAGTGTATCGCGCTCGCGATCCGAGGCTCGGCCGCGAGGTCGCGATCAAGGTCCTTCCCTCTTCCTTGTCCGCGGATGAAGGCCGGCTTTCCCGATTCCAGCAAGAGGCCCGCAGCGCCGGAATGCTCAATCATCCGAACGTCCTCGCGATCTACGACGTCGGCACCCACAACGGTTCACCCTATCTCGTCTCGGAGCTCCTCGACGGAGAGACTCTTCGGGCGCGCCTGGAAGCGGGACCCCTTACCCGGAGCAAAGTGTTCGACTACGCCACCCAGATCGCAATGGGCCTCGCAGCGGCTCACGACAAGGGCATCGTTCATCGGGATCTGAAACCCGAGAACCTGTTCGTTACCCGAGACGGGAGACGTCAAAATCCTGGACTTCGGCCTGGCCAAGTTGGCCAATAACGGAATCGAGAACGGGACTGATGCACCGACCCGTTCCTCGTGGCACGAAGCCCGGTGTCGTGATGGGAACGGTCGGTTACATGTCGCCCGAACAGGTCCGGGGCCAGGATGCGGATGCGCGCTCCGACGTGTTCGCTCTGGGCGCCGTAGTCTACGAGATGGTCACCGCGACGGCGTGCGTTTCAGCGGCCGACCGCCGTCGAGACAATGAACGCCATACTGTCGGAGGACCCGCCCGACGTCGCGGAGTCGAGCCCCGGGCTTGTGCGTCTTTTGAAGCGCTGCCTCGAGAAGAGGCGCGAAGAGCGATTTCAGTCGGCACGCGATGTGGGGTTCGCGCTCGAAGCGGTCTCCGGATCTTCGGGAGCGAGTGTCGTTCCGCAGACCACCGGTCGAGAGAGGGCCGAGCACGCATCCTCTGGGTGCTCGCCGGAGCGCTGCCGATTGGGCTTCTCGCGTTCGCGGTTGCTCATCTCCGCGAGCCCCAGCTACAGGCGCCCACGATCCGATTCAGCGTTTTTCCCCCGGAGGGCGCGAGGTTCGAACCGCGCTATGGATTCGCTCTCTCGCCCGACGGGCGCCACCTCGTGTTCACCGCCATCGCAGGCGGCGAGCGTCGATTGTTCGTGCGCCCGCTCGACTCCCCCGAAGCCCGCCCCCTGCCGGGGACCGCGGACGGTTCTTTCCCGTTCTGGTCGCCCGACAGCCGCTTCGTCGGCTTCTTCGCCTCCGGAAAGCTGAAGAAGATCGACCTCGCCGGTGGTCCTCCCCAGACTCTCTGCGATGCGGCGCAGTATGGAGGCGGAACCTGGAACCGGGACGGCGTCATCTTGTTCGCCCCGGATTACAACGGGCCGATCTTTAGAGTCTCGGCCGCTGGCGGCAACGCCGTGCCGCTCACGACATTGAATTCGACGCGACAGGAGTACAATCACCGTTGGCCGCAGTTCTTTCCCGACGGAAAGCATTTTCTCTACCTGGCACGGAGCTCGGATCCCGAGACCACGGGCGTCTACGTACGCTCGCTCGAGACGGAGGAGCCCCGCCAGCTCGTCCGGGGCACCACCGCGAATGCCGACTATTTTCCGCCTTATTTGCTCTACGCCCGCGGCGAGACGCTGATGGCCCAGTCGTTCGATGCGTCCCGCCTCGAGCTTACGGGAGAACCTCTTCCTTTGCTCGAAAAGGTGGGCTCTTTTTCCGGCGGCACGCTTTTCTCGATTTCACAGACGGGTGTCGTCGCCTTTCGCGTATCCAGTCCGCGCGATGCCCTCCCGATCTGGTTCGACCGGCAGGGAAAGCAGATCCGAGCTCTGGAATCTATCGCGCTTACCTATCAAATGAGTCTGTCTTCGGATGAGCGCTGGCTGGCCAGCAACGCCCGAAAAGCCGGCGAGGAGAGGGAGAATCCGGACATCTGGCTTTTCGACCTGTCTCATGGAGCGAGCTCACGTCTCACCTCACACCCGGCGCACGACATCCTTCCCATCTGGTCGCCGGATGGCAGCCGCCTCGTCTTCTCCTCCACTCGACTGGGCGGCGGAGGAAACGATCTCTTTCTTCTCGAGACGTCGGGGCCTGCCGATGAGGTAAAGCTCCTACTGCGGAACGGCGCGACGAACATCGCCACCGACTGGTCCGCCGATGGCCGCTTCGTCCTTTTTCAAGCCTCCGACCCGAAGACGGTCTTCGACCTCTGGGCCTTGCCTATGGAAAATGAAGGAAAGCCGATACCGCTGGTCCGCACGGAATTCTCCGACGAGGCCGCGCGTCTGTCTCCCGACGGGCGGTGGCTCGCCTATACGTCGGACGAATCGGGAAGGCACGAAGTATACGTCCGCCGGTTCCTCGAGCCCGGTAGGAGCCAGCCGATTTCTACCGGCGGCGGCCTACAGCCTCTCTGGCGAAGCGACGGAAAGGAGCTCTTCTACCTGTCGGCCGAACGGAGCGTGATGTCGGTCGAAGTGGAATCCGATGGTCCGACGATTCGAGTCGGCGGGTCAGTCCGCCTTTTCGAGGCGCCGATCGTCGCGGCCACGCCATATGAGCGATCCTACGCTGTCTCTCGCGACGGTCAGCGCTTTCTGGTCGCCACCGCGTCTCCAGAAACATTCTCGCCGATACAAGTCATCGTGAACTGGACCGCGCCCGTACGGAACGAGCGATGACGTCGGTGGTGTCACCGCTGGGCCGAGGCAGGATGTCTCCCGCGGGAGTTCGAGTCTTCCCGATCTACAACGCGATGGTCTCCGGAGGCCTTCGTGAACGGCGGTGAAAAGACATCAATGGTACCGGGGGTGGGAATCGAACCCACACGTCCGAAGACAGGGGATTTTAAGTCCCCCGCGTCTGCCGTTCCGCCACCCCGGCACTCGGTCATTGTAAATCTACTCTGAAGAATCGCGACCGCCCGCCATGATCGCACTTGCATTATAGAAATAACTTTCTATAATGCAATATGCTCGCACGGCTGGTAACCCCCCTCGTGAGGGCTCGATTGAGCTCCAGTCCGGCCGTTGCCTTGATCGGTCCTCGTCAAAGCGGGAAGACGACCCTCGCACGAGCCCTCGGCAAGGTCTACTTCGATCTTGAGCAACCGCCGGAACGGCTTCGTCTTGACCTGGAATGGAGCCGCGTGGTCCAGAGTCGAGAACTGCTCATTCTCGATGAAGCCCAGGCCTGGCCGGAGATTTTTCCGCGACTCCGTGGGGCTATCGATGCCGACCGAAGACGGAAGGGCCGATTTCTCCTTCTAGGATCCGTTGCTCCTGCGCTCATGACCAACGTCGCCGAATCGCTCGCGGGCCGTTTGGCGTTGGTGGAGTTGACACCCTTTCTCATGCCCGAGCTGACGACGATGGCGGCGCGGGAACGCTTGTGGCTAACCGGTGGATATCCGGACGGCGGCATTTCCAGCACGAGAGCCTTCCCGAGATGGCAGGTTGACTACTTGAACCTTCTGGCTCAGCGCGATCTTCCCAGCTGGGGCTTGCCTGCTCGCCCCCAGACGACCGATCGGCTGATTCAAATGCTCGCGACGGTCCATGGCCAGACTTGGAATGCGAGTCAGATCGGGCAGAGTCTCGGCCTTTCGTACCATACGGTGAACACGTACGTAGACTACCTGGTTGGAGCCTTTCTCATCCGCCGCCTCGCACCGTTTCACGCGAAACTCGGGAAGCGACTGGTGAAGAGTCCCAAGCTGTACTGGCGGGACAGCGGTTTGCTGCACGGGATTCTGAACGTAAAGGACAAACGCTCGCTCCTGGTACAACCGTGGGTAGGCGCAAGTTGGGAGGGGTTCGTCATCGAGCAAGTGCTTGGGATTCTCTCTGCGTTCGGGGTCGCGCACCAGGCCTATCATTTCCGGACCAGCGACCGGCACGAGATCGATCTCGTGCTGGAGCTGAACGGCGAACTATGGGCGATCGAAGTAAAGCTCACGGCGTCGCCGAGCCGTGAGGACATGGCTCGACTCGACCGTGTCGCCGCGCTCGTCGGTGCGTCCCGCCGCTACTTGATTTCGCAGACCCGAGCTGCCGCTGGCGACGATCGCCGCGCGTCGGCGAACCTCTCGTGGCTCATCGAAAGGCTGGGGGAGATTCGGCCGTCCGTCCGCGTCTGATCTCCGGCGCTCGACGCTCCCTTCAAGCCGGAACGAGGGCTCGTCACCGCGTAGCAGTCAGAGGCTCGCCACCGAACTGGCGTAAGTGACTGCGATACAACATGGCGGATCTTGAGTCATTCTTGTCGTAAATCATCCGCCTTCCTTCGATACCATTTCGTGAGAGGTGAACATGGATATGCGGGACGATCCGAGACTCGGCCTTACTCGGCGGCGCTTTCTCGAGGCGGCGGCGATTGCTCCTCTCGCTTTTCGCGGCCAGGCGGCGACAACGCACGCCGAACTCCTCGAGCTCGGCGCCCGTGAGGCGGTCGAGCGCATCGGACGCGGCGAGTTGAAGGCCGAGGGGTACGTCGCGGAGCTTTGGAAGCAGTACAACGGGCACAAGGACCTCAACCTCGTCACCTCGATCGACGAGGCCCGAGTGCTGGAAGCGGCTCGATCGGTCGATCGAGGCGCGCGCTCGCGGTGCGAAGCTCGGTCCGGCCGCCGGACTGCCGTTCGCGGTGAAAGACCAGATCGAGGTCGCGGGTTATCCGGCGACGGGCGGCAACGGGGCGCTCAAAGGCTACGTGCCGAAGCGCAACGCGGTCGTGGTGGAGCGGCTGATCGCGGCCGGCGCGATCCCCTTCTGCATGACGACGCTTCCCGATATGACCGTCATCGACGGGCTGATGCACCAGGCGTCCGCGCACAGCGATTCTTTCGGCGCGGTTTGCAATCCCTACGATCCGACGCACATCTCGGGCGGGAGCAGCGGCGGCAGCGGCGCCATCCTCGCGGCCCGGATCGTCCCTGCGGCGTTAGGAGCGGACGCGAACGGCTCGATCCGCTGCCCTTCGGCGTTCTGCGGCGTCACCGGGCTCAGGCCTTCCACCTTCACGATCGAGAACGCCCTGCGGGGGACGATGCGGAAGCGGTATTCGGATGAGGGCCTACTGCCGCCGCCGCTCGGCCGGCTCTACACGATCGGCCCGATGGCGCGCACCGCGGCGGACGTCGCGTTCCTGGATACGCTCATCACCGGCGAATCCGTCCCGACCGTCGATCTGCGCACCGTCCGGATCGCGGTGCCGAGACCGGACTATTGGGAGCGGGACGTGGTGAATCCGGGCGTGGCTGCCGTCATTCAGCAGGCGTTTGCCAAGCTCCGAGACGCCGGCTGCCGTCTGGTGGAGATCGATCTCAATGGCGAGGTGAGAAGCATCGTCGGGACCTTTGACAATCCGACGCCGGCAGCCGTGATCGCGGCGCTGGGACTGAACGCGCCGATATCGTCGCGTGAAACCATGGCGCAGTGGCTTCGCGAGCATGCGCCGGACGTGACCCTAGAGATGATGTACCGCGGGAGGCCGATGCTGGATGGACCGTCCCCAACGCTGCCGCCGGTCGACGAGCAGATCAAGATCCTGACCGAGGCGTCCCAGCGTTATGCGGAGGTCTATCGGGCGCACGGTGTCGCGGCCATCGCGTTTCCGACGATCCCGATCGTCGCAATGCCCATTCGTCAGGGCGGGCCCAAGGAGCCGTTCGGCGAGATGATCACGCTCAACGGGCAGCAGATGGAGGAGGGCAAAGTGCTGATGCAGAACTTGTTCATTGCCCCACGGCTGGGTGCCGCTGCGCTGAGTGTTCCGGTCGGACTAACCCGGGGCTTGCCGGTGGGGCTCGAGCTCGATGCGCTGCCGGGGCACGACAGCGAGCTCTTGGGGCTGGGGATGGCTGTCGAGAAGGTTGTTGGGCGAATTCCCCCGCCAACGTTTCAATGATCGAGCGGTGTCGGCGGTGGCACCCTGCGTCATGACATCCGTTCCCGCTTGAGGGCCGGTACCTAGATTAAGGTGAAGGCGTTTCCGCGGAAACGTCTCTCCGCGAGATTCGGTACAGGTGGAGGCGGCGGGCGGATTCGAACCGCCGAATAGAGGTTTTGCAGACCTCCGCCTTAGCCACTTGGCTACGCCGCCGGAATCAACCGCACTAGGTCGAGGGGAATCGAGGAACTTAGATGGAGCGGGAAACGGGATTCGAACCCGCGACTTCAACCTTGGCAAGGTTGCACTCTACCACTGAGTTATTCCCGCTCAACCAGACGGGCAATCGTTATTTGTAGCAAAGACCCTGCGGGTTGTCAAAACCGGAACGCATCGCGGAAAGACTTCGACTCGAGGCCTCTCGCCGGCGAGAAACGTGACTCCGACCAGGTCGAATCGCAACGAAACGTCCTTCAGCCGCTTCGCCTGCAGGTAGGACCTCGCGAGCCTTTCGAGCTTCCGGCGTTTCCTCGAATCGACGGCGTCGATGGGAGGACCGTAGTCGGTTCGCGACCGGGCTTTGACCTCGACCACCACGACCATGTCCCCCTCCCGGGCCACGATGTCGATTTCGCCGACTCGGCAGCGCCAGCGGCGCTCGAGGATGACGTAGCCGCGGCGGCGGAGCTCCCGCGCGGCGAGGGACTTCGCCTCGACGGCCGAGGTCTCCGCGCTCGAAAGAGGTCTCGAGCCCAATCGACCCAAGCGAGAAGAGCCGGAATTCCTACTTTCGTCGCCACCTTGTCCCGGTGGGGGAATCTTCGAGCACGATGCCGCGGTCCTCGAGCTCCTTCCGGATGGCGTCCGCTCTCTGGAAGTCGCGGCGCCCGCGCGCCTTCACGCGCTCGTCGATGAGCGCCTTCGACCTCCTGGTCGAGAGAGAGCTTCTCGCGCTTGCCGAACACCGCGAACACCTGGTTCATCCGCTCGATGGCCTCTTTGAAGCGCCCGCGCGTCCCCCTTCGTCATGGAAGACGACGAAAGGGCGGTGTTTCCCTCCCTCATCAGGTCGAAAATCACGGCGAGTGCGGCCGAGGTGTTCAGATCCGCGTCCATCGCTTCCTCGAAGCGGGAAAGCGCGCGGGCTGCGGCCTCCCGGGACGCCTTCGGAGGCCTCTCCTTCCCGGCTCACTTCCGAGAGCCGGTCGAGGAGATCGTCGACCCGGCGGATCGCGGTCTCCGCCTGACGGACGCCCTCGCGAGTGAAGTTGAGCTGCTGACGGTAGTACACCGAGAGGAGAAGGTACCGGATGGCCATCGGGGAATAGCCTTCGTCCACGAGGTCTTTCACCGTGAACTGGTTCCCCTTGGACTTCGACATCTTCTCGCCCTCGACGAGGAGGAACTCGGTATGCATCCAGTGCCGCACGAACGGCTTTCCCGTCGCGCCCTCGCTCTGCGCGATCTCGTTCTCGTGGTGAGGGAAGACGAGGTCGATGCCTCCCGAGTGGAGGTCGAAGGTCTCGCCCAGAAGCTTCATCCCCATCGCCGAGCACTCGAGGTGCCAGCCGGGTCGTCCCGGGCCGATGGCGGTGTCCCATGAGGGCTCGTCGTCCTTGGGTCCCTTCCACAGGACGAAGTCCCGCACGTTCTCCTTGGTGTACTCGTCGGAGTCGACCCGCGCGCCGGCCTTCATGCCCGAGACGTCGATGCGCGAGAGCTTCCCGTACTCCGGAAACGAGTCCACCTTGAAGTAGATCGACCCGTCGCTCTTGTACGTATGGCCCCGCTCCTCGAGCTTTCGAACCAGCTCGACCATGGCCTCGATGTACTCCGGGTCGGTGGCGCGGGGGTAATGCTCTGCCCGCTCGATGCTGAGCGTGTCGCAGTCCTCGAAGAAGTAGTCGATGATACTTCTGGGTGTACTCGCGAAGCTCCATCCCCGCGGCGCGGGCGCCGTCGATGGTCTTGTCGTCGACGTCGGTGAAGTTCGTCACCTGGGTGACGCGATAGCCCTTGTACTTCAGGTAGCGGCGGAGCACGTCCTGGGAGACGAAGGTGCGGAAGTTCCCGATGTGGCCGCGGTTATAGACGGTGAGCCCGCAGGTGTACATGCGGACGTGTGCAATCGTCGATAGGCTCGAAGGTTTCGAGCTTCCCGCCGAGAGAATTCGTGAGCTTGAGCGAGGACATGGCTAGGTTCTCTGCGCGACCATCAAGGTCAAATCATCCGACAAGCCCGCGTCGGCCGCAAAGACCCGCACTCCCGCGACGAGCCGCGCCACGATCTCCTGCGACGGGCCGGCCGATCATGCCCCGAAGCGCGTCGAGAATGCGCGCGTCCTCGAACTCCTCGCCATCGGGGTTGCGGGTCTCCGACAGGCCGTCGGTGTACATCACCAGGAGGTCCCCCTTCTCGATGGTCGTGCATCCGCTCGCGGCATGAAGATCGGGGAAGAGGCCGATGACCGTCCCGCCCTCCGTCAGGCGTTCCACTTCTCCCGTGCGGCGCATCAGGATCGGATAGCAGTGGCCGGCGTTGACGTACTCCAGCCCTCCCGTCGAGCAGTCGAGGCAGGAGAAGAACGCCGTCACGTAGCGGTTGAGCTCGGTCGATCGATAGACGATCGCGTTCAGCCGCGCGGCCAGCTCCGGAAGGGAGAGCGCGCCGAGGCCGCCGAGAGCCCGGAGCGCCGCCTGAATCGAGGCCATCAGAGAGCGCGGGCCCGTTCCCTTTCCCGACACGTCGGCGATGACCAGCCAGTGCTTCCCGTCGCCGCGCTCGACGTAGTCGAAGTAGTCCCCGCCCACGGTGAGACAGGGAATGTTGATCCCGGCGAGGTCCCAACCTGCGATCGAAGGCGCGCCATCCGGAAGGAGCGCCCTCTGGATCTCGCGGGCCATCGCCATTTCCTTTTCGATCTTCTGTTTTTCGATCCACTCGCGCGAGAGGCGGATGTGGTCGAAGGCGGCCGCGGCCTGCGCGGCGAGCGAACGAAGGAAGTCGCGGTCTTCTTCCGAGAGCGCGACTCCCGACGCTCGGGGCCCCAGAAGGAGCGCGCCGTGTCGGCTCTCTCCCGACCGCAGCGGCACGACGATCTCGATGCCCAGCCGGGAGAGGCGCTCGCGGGTTCCCGCGTCTTCGATCGCCGAGACTCTCCGGTCATCGCCTCCCTGGAGAGCGCCGCTCGCAGCCTCGAGGGCCGCCCGGTCGGCCGGGCTCAGATGGAGCGCCGCGCTCGGCGACGACCGCGCCCTCCTGCAGCAGGATGGCCTTCGTCGTCAGAACCTGCCCCATCGCGTTCGTGACGAGAACGTCGCGCACGCGCTGAACGTCGGGGCTCCGGTTGAGCTCCCGAGTGATGTCGAAGAGCGAGTTGAGCTGGTAGACCTTGAACGAGAGCTTGCGGTTGAGCTCCTGGAGCTCTTCGTAGATTCGGCCGTTGTCGATGGAGGCTGCCGCCGAGACCGCCAGCGTCTCGGCGAACTCCCGCTCCTCGTCGCCGTAGGGCTCCGCGCGCTCTCCGAGAAGGAGCACTCCCACGAGCCTCCCGCCCTTTCGGAGCGGAGCGACGAGCGAGGCCCTGCTCTTCGTCTGGAGCTCGCGCTTCCTCCACCTGCTCTCCTCGAACGTCGAAAGAGAGCGACGGCCATTCGGGATCGCTTCGACCTCGACGAGCGGCCGGTCGAATCCGATCGTCCGGTCCGCGGAGGAGGATTCCCGCCCAGCTCGAGCGCGTCTCTCCCATGGAAACGTAGAGCACCAGGTCGAGGATCTCGCCGAGCTCGAGCGACTGGTTCAGTGTGGAGTTGAAATCGAGGAGCGTCAGAACCTGGGAGAGACGGCGGCGGATCTCGGGCTCGCTCACCCGGCCCGCGAGAGGCGCGAGCGCCGCCTGGTAGCGGAAGGACGTGGGAACGGGCTCCCCGGGCATGGCGTGAGGCTCCGGCCCGCGGCCTAGCTCCTCCCGGATCCCTTCTGCTTGTACCGGACCATGACGCACATGTTCTTGCCGGTGCGCGCCCGGCCGTGCTCCACCTTGTCCATCATCTGGCGCATGATGGTGAGCCCGAGGCCGCCCTTGCGCTTCTCCGCGACGAGCTTGTCGAGGTCGAAGTCCGGCACCGGCACCGCATCGAGAGTCTCGCCTTCGTGGAAGATGACGATATCGAGGCTCTCCCCCTCGGGGTCGAAATGAATCTCGATCTCGTGGCCGGGCTCGCCTCCGTAGGCGTGTTGGATGACGTTGGTCGCCGCCTCGTCGACGGCGAGCGCGATCTGCTCCGCTTCCACCGCGTCGAACCCGGTCGCTGCCGCGAGGGTCTTGGTCAGCTGGTGGACCATGTGGAGATAGCGGTTCTCGCTCGGAAAGCGAAGCTCCATCAGAGCGCGCTTTCGCTCGGGCTCGCGCTTTCGAGACTTGGTCGGCATCGGGCTCAGCCGCCGGAGATCGGCTGGTAGCTCTCGAGACCCTCGCGCTCCGAGCTCAGCACCCGGCAGAGGTGATTGAAGCCGAGCACTTCGAAGATGTTCCGCACCGTCTCGTTGAGCTCCGCGAGCCGGATGTCGCCTCCCCGCGAGCGCACTTCCTCGATGACCCCCATGATCACGCCGAGGCCGGCGCTCGCGATATAGGCGAGCCCCGAGCCATTGATGAGGATCTTCTGACTGCCGTCCTCGAGCGCGCTCGCGAGCGCCTGCTCGAACTGCCTGACGGTATGGGCGTTGATGAAGCCGCGGGGCGAAATGACCATAACGTCGCCTACTTTTCGGCTTTCGACCATCAAATCGGGCAATGTGCGCTCCAGGACCCCGTATGTCTACGGATTCTATACTAGAAGGTTCCGCCGCGGGCTCGCAGATCCCGGAGAAACCCCTGAGCCGCCTCGCGATCCAGTCGGAGCTGTTCCTGAAGGGCCTCCGCGGACGAGAACTTGACCGTACCCCGGATGCGACGGTGGAAATGCAGCTGGATCCGGGCTTCGTACAGATCCCGAGCGAAGTCGAAGAGATGGGTCTCGACGGTCCGCTCCTCGAGACCGAAGGTGGGCCGGCGACCGACGTGGGCCATTCCGCCGACGGTCGCTCCGGCGACGGTCGCTTCCGTCACGTAGACCCCATCGGCAACGAGCACGTCGCCGTCGACTTTCAGGTTGGCGGTGGGAAATCCCATGAGTTTTCCACGTCCATCGCCGCGGACCACGTCCCCCTCGAGAAAGTGCGGCCGGCCGAGCATCGCTTTCGCCTCGTCGACCGCCCCCTCTTCGAGGCTCTTGCGAATCCGCGAGCTCGAGATGACGTCCCCCCCGTACCGAGCGGCCTCGACCTGATGCACGACGAAGCCGAGCCCCTCGCCGAGCTTCCGAAGCGATTCCAGATCGCCTTCCCTGCCGCGCCCGAACCGGAAGTTCGCGCCGAGCACGAGCTCCGCCGCGCCGAGCTTCGCTACCAGTACCCGGCTCACGAACTCCTCGGCCGTGATCTGAGAGAACTCTTTGGTGAAGTGGATGACGACCAGGTGGTCGATCGCTTGTGCGGCGATGACTTCCTGCTTTTGCTTCGGAGTGAGGATCCGCTTCGGCGCGTGCTCGGGCCTGAGAACGCTCACCGGATGGGGCTCGAAAGTGAGCGCGACGGAGGGGGCTCGCAGCTCCCGGGCCCGTTCCCGGAGAAGAGCGAACGCCTTCTGATGGCCGAGATGGACGCCGTCGAAGTTTCCGAGAGTCACCGCCGGTCGCGCGCTTCCGCGCAGATCGACGTCGGGATAATAGGAGATACGCATCGTTCCTCGACCCGCTGTCACGGGCTCGAGGATCCTACCGGAGCGGAGCCCCCAAGGGTAACCTCTCCCGGCAGGATCTCCCGCGCGATGCTCAAGTACGGCTCGCCCGAGGCATCGGGCGCCTCGACGACGACGCGACCGCCTTCGGTCTGATATCGGAACGCCTCTCCGTTCGTCGCCACCAGGTCGTCGGTCGTCGAGAAGCGCGGGGCTCGCGTTCACCAGGTCGTCGAGGCTCGCGGGGTAGTTCCCGAAGGTCAGACAGTAGATGCGAAGGGCCTCGGCCACCCGCTGCAAGCGGGCCATGTCCCGGCTCGCCTGGATCGCGGGCGCCTCCGCCTGGAAGAGACTCGAGCGGGCGGGAACGCGGAAGGGCGTCGCGATGGAAACCAGAAGCCCCACCGCCGCCAGCACCAGAACGACCGCGAGGGCGATGGTTCCCGTGCCGTCTCCGGGGGCCGGCGTCGGGCTGCGCCTCCCTTCGGCGGCGGCGACCTTCGCCTGCTCCTGGCCCGCCGGCGCCACCAGATTTCGATCGATGAAGTCGAAGAGCGTGCGGCAGACGTCGAAATCGGAGAGGCCGGTCATTTCCATCAGCGTCGAGATCGAGCGGCTGTCCGTCGAGAAGCTTATAGATGGAGAACTCCGTCGGCCCCATCACCACTTCGGACGTCGCGTTCGCGCTCCCGCTGACGCCGCTCTCCAGACTTCCGAGCGCCGCCTCGAGCCCTCCGCCGTCCTTCTGACCGTCCTCGACGCGAATCTGCTTCACCGGCACCAGAGGGCGAAACACGAAATCGAGAGAGGGAATCCGCTTCTCGATGATGGGCCATTCGTCGACGCGCCGAATCCCTTCCATGAGGATGTGATCGGTCGACACGGGCTGGACGTTCTCGCGGTCGTAATCGGCCTCGGCGGTCGGATCGAAATGGTATCGGCCCGACTTCCAGCGGAAGACGCGGAATACGATCTGCTGCACCTGCTCGGAGAGCGCGCCCTTCAGGTCGTCGCGGCTGATGTAGCCCTGGCTCACGAGGATGAAGCCGAGCCGCTGCATGGAAACCTTCTGCTTCGAGAGCGCTTCTTCGAGAACGTCCTTCCGAATCTTCCCCTGGCGGACGAGGACGCTTCCCGAGAAGGTCGTCGAGCCGTCTCACCGTCGAATCGGCGTGGACCACCATCCCCTGTTCGAAGACCACCGTCACCGTCTCGCGATCGCTTTCGAGCGTGAGAAGGCCCGTCTTCCGCTGCATCCCGATGAGCTGGAAGATATCGGGAAGCGCGAAGTCTTTGAGCGTTCCGGAGAGAGCCATCGGTTACGCGCGCCCCCGGCCTGGGCGGACCAGGAAGTTCGCGGCCGCGAGCGAGGCGGCCATCATCGCGAGGAGGACCAGCGGGAACCCCGCTCCGAAGCCGAGGAGTCCGTCCGGAAGGGCATAGAGCGAGCCGCGCAGCATGATGGCGAGCAGTCCCAGGATCCAGACGAAGAGCAGCAGGATTCCGACGAGTGGCATCCCTTCGCTCACGTGTCCCGCTCCCGGAGCGAGAACGGAGAGCACGCGAAACAAGAGCGAGCGCGTGCGGGTCGCGCGCTGGACCTGGGTGAGCTTGTCGTTTCTCGCTGTCGCGGATACGCCGTCTTTCATGAAGAAGAGGTGATAGCACTGCGTGCAGAGCCCTTTTCGTCCCGTCCCGATCTGGCAGCGCCCGCAAAAGGCGCTTCCGCACTTCCGGCACCGCTGCGTCAGCTTGCGATCCTTGAACAAGACCTCGAGTGCGAGAATGAGACCGCCGAAGAGGATGGGAGCGGCGAGGAAGCGAAGGCCCCAACCGCCGAAGAGGGAGAGCCCGATGTTTCCCGCCGCGGAGGAATCGCTGATGCCTTGCGGGAAGCCCGTAGAACTTCGAGAGGATGTCCATCGCGTCGAGACGGGTGTCCTCCACCACGCGGTAATCCCCGGTGCGCCTTTCGTGCGCCGCCATTCCCGCGGCGTCGAGACTCTCGGCGCGTTGGCGCGCTTCCTCGCGCTCGGCGAACTGGAAGTTCTCCGCGTGGGCCAGGCTCTTGTTGTAGTAGGCCCTGGCCTTCGCGCCGTCGCGCCCCAGCACCTGGTTGTACTGGACGAGCGCTCCCTCCCAGTCGAGCTGAGCGAAGTAGATGTTCCCGAGATTCATACGCGAGTCGAGATCGTCGGGATAGGCGTCGAGGATCCGGCGGTACTGCGACGCGGCGAGCTCGTAGTCGCCGAGGTTCTTGTACTGCGTCGCCAGCAGGAACTGCAGATCGTGGTCCGCCGGGTGCTCCTTCGACGCTTGACGGAGAAGCGTGACGTCCGCCGGATCGAACGAGCCGGTCACGCTCGAAAGCGAAGCCTGGTACAGAGGGTTCGACGGTCGCTTTCGCCCATCCGGCGTAGAGCTCCGCGAAAGGAGCGGCGGCGAGCAAGAAGGAGCAGCCCCAGGACCGACACCGTTCGCTCTTTCGAGGTCTGATAGCCGAAGGTGACCGCGAGCCAGAAGGGCGCGAGCCATCCGGGCCCCGCGGTGAGCATCAAGGGAAGGAGCAGGATCGCGAGGGTGACCGCCAGAATCGCTCTTCGTCCCCAGCTCGCTCCGAGCCGCTCCTCGAGATCGTGGTACACCAGCGTTCCATAGCGGTAGAGCATGACGAGGGCGTAAGATGAAGAACGACGCCGCGAAGGTGGAGAACAAGAGGAACACCAGGTTCCAGCCCGGCGAACGGTCCGTCGCGCTCCGACTGAAGGGCGCGGAGCTGGGCCTGGATTCGGTAGACGATCGAGCTCGGAAAGGAAAGAACGCCTTGGCGATCCGAGAGCCGCGCGAGGCCCCAATACGCGGTCGGCAAATCGGGAGCGAGCTCTCGCGCGAGGTCGAAGTTCTTTCGCGCCTCCTCCAGGTTCCCTCCGTCCAGATGGGCGAATCCCTGGTACGTGAAGCACATTCCCAGATCGTGGAGCTGAAAGGCGTTGCGCTCGACGCGGAGCCTCCGGATCTCCTCGAGCATCCGATTCGCGGTGTCCGCGTCGCCTGAGCTCACCGAAAGAAGATACCGGCGCCAGAAGTAATCGAACGAGGTGAGGAGAGAGATCGGGGGCTCGTGGCGCTCCCTGGGCGCGCGCCTCCCGAGCCGCGATCGCCGCGACGGCTGAGGACGAGGGCCGAGGACCAGACTCGCGGCGCCGCGCCGCGTTCGCTTTTAGGGACTCTCCAAGATTCGCGCCTTACTTTCGCGGGTTCTGAAGCACTCCGGCCGTCCTACGCCAGCGCGAGCACGGCCCTAGACTTTCGCGGACTTCGCTCTCTTCGTGAATTCCATTCGGAGCTGATAGAGGATCTCGTCGAGCGCCTCGCTCCTCGTCGCGGGCGAGATTGCCCTTGGTCTTGGTTTTCAAGACCTCGATCATCGAGATCATGGTGCGGGCCATCTCGAGATCGTCGTGAGCTTCACCGGTCATGGGGTGCGGCGACCCGAGGGCGAGAGACGCCTGCGTCGCCAGAAGACTCAAGAGGTCGAGAAACAGCGGGTCCATCCGTCCCGGCGACTCCCCGCGCACACGCGCCTCGGTCGCTGGCGCCGGCCGGATATCGACCGACTCCCGCTCCTCCTCGTGATGCGCGATCCGCTCGCCCTCCCGGGTGAACGATCTCCGGTCGGTGACCTTGAAGCCTTTCGACTGCTCCTCTTGCTCGCTCATGATTTCTGACGATGCGCGCCTGGTCGATGGTCGGTTCGGGTGCGGAAACAATGATGGTCCCGGTCCGCTGGAATCGGGTTTTCGTGTTCTTGTCCAAGGCCGGGGGCAATAAGCTAAGATAACATGCCGGTTTGGGTGGATCAATAGACAGCTCCGGGCCTATCTCACGTCTTGTCATAATGTTAGCGATGCCAGTCCAGGATCTCGATGAGCGCGGGTGATGAGCTTCAAAAGCTCCTCGCGCTCATGGCTCGTTTGCGAAGTCCCGCAGGTTGTCCCTGGGATCGCGAGCAGACGATGAGCTCTCTTCGCCCCTTCGTTCTCGAAGAGGCCTACGAGCTCGTCGAGGCGATCGGAAGCGGCGGTGCTGCGTCGATCCGCGAGGAGCTCGGCGACCTTCTGCTCGAGATCGTCTTCGTGAACCAGATCGCCGTCGAGGAGAATCTCTTCGGCATGGAAGAGGTGATTCGCGGCATCCACGACAAGCTCGTGCGTCGGCATCCTCATGTGTTCGAGACGGAAAGAGTTTCGATCGGCCGACAAGGCTCTCGAACGATGGGAGGAGATCAAGGAGCGCGAGAAAGGCAAGCGCGACTCGGCGCTCGACGGAGTCGGGAAGTCGCTCGCGGCACTCGCCCGGGCCCAGAAGATCTCGACCCGCGCGGCGAAGGCCGGCTTCGACTGGACGTCGGCGGACGAGGTGAAGGCCAAGGTCGAAGAAGAGCTCGAAGAGCTGACCCGGGCCGTCGCGTCGGGAAGCGCTCGCGCCATCGAAGAGGAGATGGGCGACCTCCTGTTCGCGATCGTCAACCTCGCGAGGCATCTCGACGTGGACGCCGAGGTCGCGCTGACGGCGGCAACCGAAAAGTTCGGAAAGAGATTCCGTTACCTCGAGAGCTCGCTTCGCGCGCAAGGCAGAACGGTGAACGATGCGGGAATGGACGAGCTGAACAAACTGTGGGAAGAAGCGAAGCTCGAATGACTTTTCAACGCAGAGGGCGCAAAGACGCAAAGGGAACAATCCGACTATAAGCCATTCACCGACACGCTGGATGCCATCTTTAACCCGTGATTTGCCAAAGTTAATCACGAGAGCGAGCTTCAGATTCAGCAGACGCAAATAGGTCGAGCGCTTGCGCGCCAAACACCGCGTTGTCGATATCAGTCGCCTTGCATTCAACAACGACCTTCTGAGCAACCAAGAGGTCGACACGTAGCTCCGTCGAGAGGCGTACCCCTTTGTAGAGAATGGGACCAGTCTCTGCCGCTCGACTTGTAGGCCTCTGGACACGAGCTCGTAGGCCAACGCCTCTTCGTAGACCTTTTCGAGGAGCCCCGGTCCACCCAGACTTCGGTGCACTTCGATCGCTGAGGCCACAATCAGTCCGCTGATCTCATTCTCGAGCATGGTTTGTCTCCGCGCCTCTGCGCCCCTGCGCCTCTGCGTTAGTTTCCCCCTTGAACGTTTTCACCTTCATGTTTCCTTTCGCATCGAGGGTGACCGTGATCGCTCCATCGTGATCGGTGCGGGCGTAAGCGATTCCTTTCGCGCGCAGGCGGTCCAGAACCACCGCCGACGGGAGCGGCCAACCGACGCTCTCGCGCGGACAGGATGGCGAAACGGGGGCGCACCGCCTCGAGAAACGGCGCGCTCGTGGAGCTCGCGCTTCCGTGGTGCGCCACCTTGAGGACGTCCGACTCGAGCGCGAGGCCGGAGGACAGAAGCGCCCGCTCGACCTCTTCGCCGGCGTCGCCGGTCAGAAGAACGCTCGACTCTCCGAGGGTGAGCCGCACGACGAGCGAACGGTCGTTCTCGTCCTCGGGTGCTTCCATTCCCGGCGTTCCGGAAGCCGCGAGAATCTCCCAGAGGACCCCGCCAAAGCCGAAGCTCTCTCCCGCGCGGAGCCTTCGAACCGCGACGCCGCGGTCGCGAGCGGCCTCGTCGCAGACGGCGGTACGCGGGCCGCTCCCATCGACCCGCGCCCTCCCAGACCTCACCCACGTGCATGGAGTCGACGATCGCGGTGAGGCCGCCGATGTGATCGTAGTCCGCATGAGTGAGGACCACCGCATCGAGCGTTCTCCCGCCGTGGTCGAGGAGATACGGAAGAACGACTCGCTCTCCGACGTCGAACGAGCGTAGCGGGAAGCCCGCCGCCGTCCACCAGGACTCGTTGCCCTCGGGGAGTGAGACCACGATCGCGTCGCCGTGGCCGACGTCGAGGGCCGTGAGCGTGAGCTCACCCGCCTGCTCCGCGACCACGCCCTTCCCGTACGGAAGCGACGCGAGGAGAAGGCCCATCCCGAGGAGGCCCGCCGCCGACGATGCGCCGCCTTCCGTGGCGGACCAGGGTCAGCGCCGCGTAGTAGAGAATATCCACGGAAGCGTGGGACGCGCGACCGCGAGCGACGCTCCGGGAAGATCCGCGGCAACCCGCGCCGTGCCGGTCAGGAGCGTGACGCCGACGTGCGCGCTGAGGCTCAGAAGATCGGAGACCATCGGAACGTCCGAGAGAGGAACCAGGGCGAGCCCGACGATCACGAGAACGCCGGAGAGCGGAACCGCGACCAAGCTCGCGAGAGGGGCCACCCACGTGAGTCCGTGGAAGTGCCAGGCGGTGATGGGAACGAGCGCGGCCTGCGCGGCCAGCGAGACGGCAAGCGGAGTCGCGAGAAAGCCGATCGGACGCAGCCGTCCCGCGAGCGGCTCGGCCAGCCAGAGGATGGCCGCCATCGCGGCGAAGCTGAGCTGGAACCCAGGGTCCTCGAGCCAGAGCGGCTCCCACGACAAAAGGACGAGCGCCGCGAGAGCGAGCGCGTTCGCGTGGGGCCTGTCGAGGCTCAGGAGGCGCGCGCCGAGAACGAGGGCGGCGGCGAGGGCCGCGCGCACCACGGGCGGACCGCTGCCGCAGAAGGCCGCGTACAGCGGCACGACCAGGAGGACGGTCCAGAGCGTCGCGACCTCCGTGAGCGCCGGCGCGCCTGCAAGACGAAGTAGAAAACGAAGATGACCAGAGCGACTTGCGCCCCGCTGATGGCCATGACGTGGAAGATGCCGGCGTCGCGATACAGCTTCTCGAGCTCGGGCGAGAGCAGCTCCCGATCCCCGGTTATCAGTGCGACTACGACGCCGAGAGTGTCCTCGCCCCGAGCGCCGAGCGCCGATTCGAGCCGCGTGGTGGCGATGGTCCTCGCGCGAGACACCCACGCCTGTGACAGAGAGCTCTGGGGCTTCTCGTTCGACGAGAAGAGCGCTCTTCACCGAGGCGGTCAGGTCGAGCTCTTCCCCTTTCGAAGTAGCGCCGGACGTCGAAGGCGCCGTCGTTTCCGAACGACGAGGGCTCGGCGAGCCGTCCCCAGAACGCCACCCGATCGGCCGCGGCGAGATCCCGGAGCCAGCGCTGGTGCTCGCCCGAGACGCGCACGCGGAGACCGCCTGCGGCTGGGTAGACAGCGCGGTGAACGCGCAGCGTCTCGGTGTCGACGGTAAGGATCGCGCTCTCCGGTCCGAGCTCGGGCTCGCGGCGAAGACGCCCTTCGATCCGCGAGGGAGTTTCGAAGAATTTCTCGCCGAGTCGATCGGTAAACCGCGAGAAGGCGCTCTCCCGGGACATGCGAGAGCGGACCTCGCCGCGGCCGTCAGGCCCAGAAGTCCGTAGGCCGCGAGGACGAGCGCGGAGGCGGCGCCCCGCCGGGAGCGCGCGAACGTTGCGGCAATCGACAGGAGCACAGTCGCCGCGATTCCGGAAAGGGCCGCCGAAGCGGGCGCTCGCACGCTCAAAGAGAAGCCCGGCGACGAATGCGAGAACGAGAGCGAGCGCGGGCGCTCGCACTCAAGCCCGCTCGCGCGGAGAGCCGTCAGGTCGAGCGGAGGGCGAGCACCGAGAAAGGCGCGGGATCTCTAGAAGGTCAAATCCTTCCGCGACTTCTTCACGACGAGGCCCCGAACCAGCGCCTCGAAATCGGCTTCGTTCTCCTGGGCGCGGCTCTCCGGGCAGGTGAGGCTCAGGACGTAGGCGAGATCGCGTGAGTACACCACCACGAGGCGGTTGAAGACGGGAACGGAGCCGGCGTCCTTGACGAAGCGGAACTCGTGGGCGGTATAGGGCTCGAGAACGATCGGTCCATTCGCGATCGGTCGAAAGCCAGGCGCCTGGGAGATCGATGCTTCGACCTCCTCGAACGACCTTTCGAAAATCTCCCGCGCCGCGAATTTTCCGCCGGATGAGCGCGAGGGTCGCTCTTGCCGCGGTCGATGGGTTGTCGAGAGCGAGGCCGCGACGTCGAACGACGCGCGGCATCTCTTCGACGATCCACGCCGCCGACGGCACGACCAGGCTCACGTGGAGCTCCTCGTTGGACCAGACGGGCGGAGGGCTCGCCGGGAGGTTCGAGGGCGCAGCCGGCGCGGGCCGGGGTGGAGGCGTCGGTTCCGGCGGCGCCGGAGCAGGAGGCGGCGGTGTCGGCTCGGGAGCGCGCACCTGAGGCTCGGGCTCGATGGTCTCGCGGGCGATCACGTTTCTTTCCTGCGGCCGCGGAGCCGGCGGCGCCGCGGGTCGCGCGGCGGCGGAGGGCTTTCCCCCTTGGCTTTGTTGGCCTGCTCCGTCGCGGGCAGGTTGACGTAGGTCCGGGGCACCGACATGAGCTTGCCCTCTTTGGTCTTGAGCAGAACTACGCCCTCCTTGATCTCGTAGCTCTGGACCTCCATTCGCGTCGCCGTCGGCGAAGACGACGACGGTCTGGGCGGAGAGCCAGCCGCGACGCGAGGAGCGCTCGTGGCGAGAAGAAGCATGGTTCTCATGATGGAAGGCATGACTGGCTCTCCCCTTTTGACCGTCCCGGAAGCGGCTCTGGGAAGCCTCGCGAGACGCTATCTAGTATGGTCCCCGGTCGGGAGGTTGGCAAGTTGGGCGGACGTTCAGCGCGCGACGAAGAAGCGCGCGACAGTCTCGAAGTGGTGCGTGTTCGGGAAGAGATCGAAGAGCTCGAGGCCTCTGGAAGAACGAAACCGTGCTCGCGGAGAGCGGACGGCGTCTCGGGAGAGCGCCGGCGGGTCGCAGGAAACGTAGCGAAACGAGCGCAACGGGCTCTTTCCGAGCGCCTCGATGAGTCCCGGCGAAAGCCCGCCTCGCGGGGGGTCCAGGATGACCACGTCGGTCGCGGCGAGCTTCGCCCGCGCGGCGTAGGCCGAAGCGTCTCCGCGCAGAAACCGCACTCTCGGGCTTCCTTCGGAGACCGCGCGCTCGGCGTTGTTCCGCGCGTCGTCGAGGGCGAGGCCGTGGCTCTCGACACCGAGGACGTTCGGCAGCCGCTTCGAAAGGGGAAGGGCGAAAAGACCGACGCCGCAGAACAGATCGAGACCGCGGGCGGCGGCTTCCTCCTCGGGGGAGCCGGCGACGACGGTCGAGACGAGATCCTCGCAGAAGGAACCGGTTCGACTGGAAGAAACTACCGACCGACTGTCGAAGCGTGAAGCCCGAGACGCGGTGCTCGACGTAAGGACAATCCCGAGCGGCCCCGGGGCCTCCGCCGCGATCTTCGTCGACCGCCGCGACCATTCCCACGAGCCCGAGCTCCGCCACGAGCGACTCCCGCCTTCCTTCCTCGAACGCTCGCAAGCCATCGATCGAGGAGACGAGAAATCCGGGCGGCGATCCTCCCTGGCTCGTGCGATCGATTCCTCGAGCTCCACCGCGACGACCGCTCGGGCGAGGCGGCGATCCTCTGCGAGAGCGCGGCCGGATGCGCTCCCAGACCCGATTCAGCGTCTCCGTCCCGAGAAGGCATCGGTCGATGTCCACGATCTCGCGGCTCTCGCGTCTCCGGAAGCCGGCGATCGGCGCGTTCCCGACGAAGGCGACGTGAAATCGAAGGCGATTGCGGTAAAAGGTGTCCTTCGCCGAGTGGAGCGGCAGTGGCTCGTCGTACGGCTCGCGCGTCGCGCGCTCGATTCCTTCGAGAAGGATGAGCCGCTTCGCCTCGAGCTGGGCTTCCGGACGAAGGTGCATCAGCCGGCATCCGCCGCAGCTTTCGTAGTAGGGGCACGGCGGAGTGCGGCGATCGGGAGAGCTCTCGAGGACCTCGACGGAGACCGCTCTCACGTAGTCGGCTTTCTCGCGGAGGACGCGCACCCGGTGGCGCTCTCCCGGCGCCGAGCCCGGCACGAAGACCACCCGGCCTTCGTGGCGCGCGAGCCCGTCTCCGCCGGCGACGATCTTCTCGATGCGAACTTCGAGCTCGGTCATGCGTAGAGGCTCAGCAGAGGGAGGCCGAGTCTTGTTTCGAAGCCGCCTTCGATAAGCGCTCTCGAGGGCCGCGCGATAGATCTTCTCCGGCATCCGCTCGCGGTACGACTCGAGGGATGACTCCGCCTCCCGCCTCAGCTCGCTCTCTCGCCGGATCTCTCAAGAGCCGCTTCGGAGCGCGGCGAGGAGCGTCCCGTCGATTGCGGCGAGCTCGCGCTCCACCTCCTCCGGCGATTCCGCAGCGCGCTTTTCCAGCGAATGAAGGGCTTCGAGGGCGTCCTGCGAGAAAAGGCGAGAGCTCCGGTGCTCGCGGCGGCGACCTCGCGCAGGCGCGAGCGCGATCTCTGCAAGCCGAGCCGCGGCTCCCGATTCGTCGGGCTCCGCCATCCGCGCGCCCGAGCCGAGGCTCGCCTCGCGGAACTTGCGAAAAGCGGCTTCGACGGTCTGGCGGCAGTACGAAAGGCGGCGCGGCTTGACGAGCGTCTTCGGCCGCTCGAACACCCGATCGATTCCCTCCTTCACGACAGAAAGCGGAATCCCGAGCTGCTCCCAGCGCACAGACCAGGTCCCACTCGCTCGGGGAGATGAAGAGAGGACTTCCCCGCCGCGCGACGAAGTAGCTCTCGACCTCCTGGTAGTAGCCGGGCTCGGGAGAAAGGCGCACGTCGTCGGAGCGTACGATTCTGCGTCGACTCCGTCCTCGAGACGAACCTCGAGCCCGCCGTCGTCCGCGAGCCCCACGATCGTCGCCGGGTAGGAGGCTCCCTTCGCGCGGAGCCACCTCGCACGCGCGCGCCCTCGAGAGGGCTCGCGACGCTCCCGCCAGCTCTGAAGAATCGACGAAGCAGACTCCCGCTCCCACCACTTCTCGAAAGCGAGCACGATCGCGAGCGCGACTTCGAGTGGATCGACTTCACGGCCGACAATCGCCGAAAGCGAAGTGGCGCGCGACGCGACGTCCCGGGTGAAGTCCTCCGGCTCCTGATTCACGTTGACACCGATTCCCACGATCGCGAACTCGCACCGTCCACCGTGAGAAGCTCGACTCGCACAGAATCCCGCCGAGCTTCCGGCCCGCGTGGAAGAGATCGTTGGGCCAACGAAGCTCGCAGGCGATTCCGAGCGACCCTTCGAGCGCCTCGGCGGCCGCGACCGAGGCGGTGAGCGGGAGGATCTCCAGATCGCGTACGCTCTTCCTTCCGGCTTCTCCGGTCGAATCACGAGCGAGAGGTAAAGGCCGCCTTCGACCGATTCCCACCTGCGGCCCCAGCGCCCCCTTCCCGCGCTCTGGGACTTCGCGAGAACGACGCTTCCATGAGGCGCCCCGCTCTTCGCGAGAGAGGCGGCGAGATCGTTGGTGGAATCGGTCTCGTCAGCGACGAGGATGACGCCGCCCCAGCTGGAATCCGCGTCGCGAAGCCGGCTTCCGAGAGAGCCTATTTGGGGACCTTCGCGAGCTTGGCCTTCAGAGCGTCGATTTCCCGCTGGATCATCCCTTCGGCGAGATCGGGAACGACCTCCCACGCGATCTCCTGAATGATCTTCTGCGAAAGCTTGTCCACCACGCGCGCGGCGAGCTTGTCGATGAGCGCGTCGTCCAGAGTTGTCGGCATCGACGGCATCGAGCCGCCGCGGACACGGCGGGCGCCGGGGCCGGCCGCTATCGACCGGCGAGGCGACGGGCCCCGCGGTGAAGATCGGCTCGATCGTCTCGGCCGGAACGGGAGCGTCGATCTCGTCGAAGGGCTCGGGAGCGGCGTTGGTCTCGAAAACAGGCTCCGGCTCGCGGTGCGCGAGGCGCTGTCGTTTCCGCGGGAGAGACGATCTCGGGCTCGCCGTAGGCGTCGAAACCTGCCGGAGGCGATCCGCTCGAACGTGTCGTCGGCCGCCGGTCACGGCGGAGTCGAGCGTCTGATCGCTATCGAAGGGCGAGAGCGGCTCGAATCCCGCGGCGGAATGCTGCGCGGCGGCGACGAAAGGATCGTACGGCTCGAATACGGGCTCCGGCGCGGACGGCGCGAGCGGCGGCGGCATCTCGAGCGGAGGAGGCGCGGCCGCGACCGGAGGCGGCTCGGGCACCGGCGGCGGAGGCACGTAGCTCGCCGTGTTTTGGATCGGCGGGTCGGTGAACTCCTCGAACCCCTGGTAGCTGCGGAGGCGCCGGCATCGGC
Organism: uncultured Acidobacteriota bacterium; assembly: GCA_963820855.1. Lineage (GTDB taxonomy): Bacteria > Acidobacteriota > Vicinamibacteria > Marinacidobacterales > SMYC01 > DAISKN01. Next base: position 498,621 of record CAWGBY010000015.1, on the reverse strand, counting down.
CGCGCCCTCGTTCGGCATGCGCCACGTGGCGTCGAGATCGTCGGCCTCGTACTGGACCTCGTATTCCTGTGACGTGAACGGCTGGACCGGAGTGGGCGGCGCCGCAGCGGCGGGAGGCGGGGCCATGAACACGGTCGAGCTGTCTTCCTCTTCGGAAACGGCGGGAGCGGCCTCGACGGCGCCCCAGATGTCGTCGCCGGCCGGCGGGAGCGGCGGAGCGGCCCTCGCGTCCTCCGAGAAGAACGGTATGGTCGCCCGGCTCCATCATCAGCTCACGCTCTCCCGCCTCGATCGCGAACGCGTCGTCGAAGCCCGAGCCGTACTCGGCGAGCGGCGCGGGAGGCGGAGGTGCGGGCGGCGGCGATCGGAGGCGGCCGCACGGTGCGCGACTCCAGCCGCGGTCGGCGGCATGATGACCGTGCGATCGTCCGCCTCCATTCGCGGGCTCGGAGGCGCGGGGCTCGGAAATGGCTTGGGCGCGGCCGGCGGCGGAGCGGGAGCCGGGGCGGCCGGCGGGTGCCCGAACCAGAAGCTCTTTCACTTTCGAGATGAGCGTCTGAGGCTCGAACGGCTTCGCGAGGAAACCGTCGCACCCCGCGGTCCGGGCTCGTTCCTGATCGAACGGCTCGAACGCCCCCGTCAGAAGAAGAACCGGAATGTGCTTCAAGTCGGCGCTGGACTTGATGAACTCGCAGACCTCGTAGCCGTTTTTCTCCGGCATGATGATGTCGCAGAGCACGATATGAGGCATGATCGAACGGATCTCGTCGATCGCTTTCTGCCCGTTGCCGACGGTATGAAGCTCGAAGTCCTCGTCGGAGAAGGTGAGCTCGATGACCTTCTGAATCGTGATGCTGTCGTCGGCGAGCAGGATCTTATGTCCCATCGCCCCTCCTTCTCGAAGGCTTGGCTTCTCTTGTTTGAGTTCCGGAACGCAACGTCGGCTTGCTCGAAGAACCGCGAGTTTTTGGAAATGGTAACACGCAGGATTGACCCTGTCAACCGAGGAGGTTAGATAATTCCTTGTCTACGAAGAGGATGCGAATGATGGACCCTCGCTCCGACAGCGCCGTCCGAAGGAAAGGAGACGATGTCGTCGGTCCTGGCGCCGGGCTGAAACACTTTCCGGACCCCCATTTTCTCGAGAAGCGGGATGTCCTTGTCGGGGATGATGCCTCCGGCGAAGAGGAGAACGTCGTCCATCTTCCTCTCGCGAAGGAGCTCGACGATCCGCGACAGCAGATGATGGTGGGCGCCGGAGAGAACCGAAACCCCGATGGCGTCGACGTCTTCCTGCACCGCCGCGTCCACGATCTCCTCCGGGGTGCGCCGAAGTCCCGTGTAAATCGCCTCCATTCCCGCATCCCGCAGCGCGCGCGCCACCACGAGCGCCCCGCGATCGTGGCCGTCGAGGCCGGGCTTCGCCACGAGGACCCGGTACGGTCTCGTCATAGCGCGCGGCGGTAGCGCCCGCCCGACCTCGTAGAGCGCGTTCGTGATCTGACCGAGGCTCGAGAACGCGGACGGCGCTCATCAGCTCGGCGAAAACGTTGCCCTCCATCCGTCTGTCGCGACGTTCTCGAGCTTCGCCAGAGCGACCTCTCGTTCCGCGCGGTGCTTCTCGTGGAACGCGGCGAGACGCCGTATCTGCTCGTCCTTCTCTTCCTCCGTCGCCCGCGCGAGCTCGATCTCCTTCGGCTCCTCGGAGGCTTTGCTTTCCTCGGGATCGAGATACGCGTTCACTCCGACGATGGGAAGCTCGCCGCTGTCCTTCTTGAGCTCGTAGTGGAGCGACTCCTCCTGGATGCGGCTCCGCTGGTACTGGAGCTCGATCGCCCCGAGGACTCCGCCGCGGGAGTTCAGCCGGTCGAACTCGGCGAGCACCGCCTCCTCCACGAGCTCGGTGAGCTCTTCGATGAAATACGACCCCTGGAGCGGGTTCTCGTTCTTCGTCATCCCGAACTCTTTCTGGATGATCTGCTGGATGGCCATCGCGCGCCGAACGGACTCCGTGGTGGGGGTGGTGATCGCCTCGTTGTAGGCGTTGGTGTGGAGCGAATTGCAGTGGTCGTAGACCGCGGTCAGCGCCTGGAGCGTGGTGCGGATGTCGTTGAACTGGATCTCCCGCGCGTGGAGCGAGCGGCCCGAGGTCTGGATGTGGTACTTGAACTTCTGGCTTCGCTCGCTCGCGCCGTAGCGGTTCTCTCATCACCCGGGCCCAGATTCGGCGCGCCACGCGGCCGAGGACCGAGTACTCCGGGTCGAGGCCGTTGCTGAAGAAGAACGAAAGGTTCGGCGCGAAGTCGTCGATCGCGCATCCCGCGGGCGAGGTAGTACTCGACGTAGGTGAATCCGTTCGCGAGAGTGAAGGCGAGCTGGGTGATGGGATTCGCTCCGGCTTCCGCGATGTGATAGCCCGAGATGGAGACCGAGTAGAAGTTCCTCACCGAGTTGTCGATGAAGAACTGCTGCACGTCGCCCATGAGCCGGAGAGCGAAGTCCGTCGAGAAGATGCAGGTGTTCTGCGCCTGGTCTTCCTTGAGGATGTCGGCCTGGACCGTGCCCCGCACCGTCGAGAGCGTCTCCCGGCGGACTGCGCGCGGCCTCCTCGGCGTCGGGCTTTCGGCCGCGCTCCCGCTCGAAGCGTTCCATCTCCCGATCGATCGCGGTATTGAAGAACATCGCCAGGATCGCGGGCGCCGGGCCCGTTGATGGTCATGGAAACGCTGGTCGCGGCGTCGGTCAGGTCGAAGCCCTGGTAGAGATCCTTCATGTCGTCGAGAGTCGCGATCGGAGACTCCGCCCTCTCCGATTTTTCCGTAGATGTCGGGCCGCTCTCCCGGGTCCTCGCCGTAGAGGGTCACGCTGTCGAAAGCGGTCGAGAGCCTCTTCGCCGAATCGTTCCGTGAGAGGTAGTGAAAGCGCTGGTTGGTGCGGCTCGGCCCGCCTTCGCCGGCGAACTGGCGCCGGGGCGACTCCTCGTCTCTCTTGAAGGGAAAAACGCCCGCGGTGAAGGGATAGAAGCCGGGAAGGTTCTCCTGGAGCCGGAAGCGGAGGATCTCGCCCCAGTCCTCGAATCGCGGGACCGCGACTTTCGGCACCCGGGAGCCGCTCAGGGACGTGGTCGTGCTCTCGACCGCGATCTCCCGCTCCCGCACTTCGAACTTCACCTCGGAGGCGGCGTAGCGCTCTCGTATCGCGGGCCACTCGTCGAGAAGCGCGAGGCTCTCGGCGCGGATTCCCTTGCGAAGCTCGCGCGCCCGCTCGCGGAGCTTCGCCCTGGATGGCCTCGTCCTCCACCTCGCGTCGACGCGCCTTCGAGCTGGTAGAGCTTTCGCGCGAGAGCGACCTCGCTCTTCGATCCGCTCGCGCTCCTTCCGCAAGAGCTCGGTGATTTCCCCGAGGTAGCGCTCGCGATTCTCGGGGAGTATCGCCTTTCGCCGGCCGGACCTTCTCGCCCTCCGTCCCGGGACGGCCGGAATGCGGCAGACGTTGGATCGAGCTCCCGCAGACGATCGAGAAGGTGCTGGTAGAGCGCGGTGACCCCTCGATCGCCGAACTGGCTCGCGATGGTGCCGAAGACGGGAAGCTCGGCATCAGGAACGTCGTAGCCGATCTGCTTTCCGCGCCGGAACTGTTTCCGCACGTCCCGGAGCGCGTCCTCGCCGCCTCGGCGGTCGAACTTGTTGATGGCCACCACGTCGGCGAAGTCGAGCATGTCGATCTTCTCGAGCTGCGAGGGCGCCCCGTACTCCGGGCGTCATCACGTAGAGGCTCAGGTCGGCGACGTCCGCGATCGCCGACGAGCCCTGGCCGATGCCGCTCGTCTCCACCATCACCAGGCGGAAGCCGGCGCCTCCGAGAATCTCGATGGCGGTCTCGATCGCCTTCGGAAGCTCGGAGCCCGAGCCCCGGGTGGCGAGGCTCCTCATGTAGACGTTCTCGCGCTCGATGGCGTTCATGCGGATGCGGTCGCCGAGAAGCGCTCCTCCCGTCTTGCGCTTGGTGGGATCGACGGAAAGGATGGCGATGGGAAGATCGGGCGCATCGATCAGCGAACCGCCGCACCAGCTCGTCGGTGAGAGAGCTCTTGCCCGCGCCGCCGGTGCCGGTGATGCCGAGGACGGCCGCCCGGCGCTCGGGCTCTCCGGCTCGGCGCCGCGTGCAGAGCGGCGCCGTTGCTTTCGGCCTGCGTGAGGAGCCTCGCGAGCTTTCCCGGAAGAAGTCCGATCCCGCGAGAGAAACCTGGGCGACGCGGCCTTCGAGCGCGGGAAGCGGAAAGTCCGCCGAGCGCAGCATGTCGTCGATCATGCCGGCGAGACCGAGGACTCGTCCGTCCTCCGGGGAGTAGATCCTGCGTCACCCCGTACGTCTCGAGCTCGCGGATCTCGCGGGGCACGATGACGCCGCCGCCGCCTCCGAAGACGCGAATGTGGGAAGCCCCTCGTTCCCGCAGCAGGTCCACCAGGTAGCGGAAGAACTCGTTGTGGCCGCCCTGGTAGGAGCTGACCGCGATGGCCTGCGCGTCCTCCTGGATGGCGGCGGTCACGATCTCGGAGACGGAGCGATTGTGCCCGAGGTGGATCGACCTCGGCGCCCCTGCGCCTGCAGCAGGCGGCGGATGATGTTGATCGAGGCGTCGTGGCCGTCGAAGAGCGACGCCGCGGTGACGAAACGGACTTTGTTCTTCGGGTGGTAGAGGGTTCTCGGTTTCATCGGCTGCTCTCATGTCGAGCTACGCCGATGCTCCAAGATACCGCATTCCGGCGCGGCGAGGGTCGACCTCGCGCTCGCGCGGCGGCGTTATTCCTCGGCCGCGGCGAGCCCATCTTCCGGTGGTGTTGATGAGCTCCTTCAGCTCCTTGCCGGGCTTGAAGTAAGGAACCTTCTTCGCCGGCACGTCCACCCGTTCGCCCGTCTTGGGATTTCTTCCCTTGCGCGACTCCCGCTGGCGGATGCGGAAGCTCCCGAAGCCCCGGAGCTCGATCTTGTCGCCCCGGTGCAGAGCGTTGATGATGCTCTTGAAGACCGTGTCGACGATGATCTCGGAGTGCTTCTTCGTCAGGTCCGAGACCCGCGACACCTCCTCGATGAGCTCCGCTTTCGTCATGACTGGACTCCTATCGGTACTCGGTGTATCCATGCTCACACGTCTTCCGCTCCCGCGCGCGGGGAAAAATCAGCGCTTGTCGCCGCCGTCGGTCTCGGGATTCGCCCGGGTGCTCGACGCCCAGTCGGCGCCGAAATCCGCCACGTCGCCGAGAGTGGCGTTGGGCGAGCCCTGGCTCGAATAGTGGCTCTCGTAGTCGTCCCGGTGCACCGCGCGGATCGAAAGTCCGATCTTGCGGTCGAGAGACGACATCTTGATGATCTTCATCGTGTAGGAGTCGCCCACCTTGAGCTTGTCCTCGGGCTTCTCCACCCGCTCGTCGTCGACCTCGGAGACGTGCAGCAGTCCCTCGATTCCCTCCTCGATCTCGACGAACGCGCCGAAATTCGTGAGGCGCACCACCTTGCCGTCGACGATGTCGCCTTCCTGGTGGCGGTTGAAGAACTCCTCCCAGACGTCGGAGCCGAGCTGCTTCAAGCCGAGCGACAGTCTCTGGTTCTCGGCGTCGATGTTGAGCACGACCGCGTCGACCGTGTCCCCCTTCTTCAGCACCTCGGAGGGGTGGTTGATGCGCTTGTTCCAGCTCATGTCCGAGATGTGGATGAGCCCGTCGATTCCCTCTTCGACCTCGACGAAAGCGCCGAAGTCGGTGAGGTTCCGGACCTTCCCCTGGATGCGCGCGCCGGTCTCGTACTTCTCGGCGAGCTGCTGCCAGGGATTGGGCTCGACCTGCTTGAGTCCGAGGCTGATGCGCCGCTCGTCGATTCCCACCTGGAGCACCATGGCCTCGACCTCGTCGCCGACGTTCAGGACCTTCGAGGGATGCTTCACCCGCTTGCTCCAGGACATCTCGGAGACGTGGATGAGTCCCTCGACTCCCGGCTCGAGCTCGATGAAAGCGCCGTAGTCGGTGAGGCTGACCACCTTGCCCCGCACCCGGGAGCCGGTCGGGAAGCGCTCCTGCGCGGAGTCCCAGGGATCGGGAGTGAGCTGCTTGTAGCCGAGGGAGACCCGCTCGGTCTCACGATCGAACTTCAGCACCACGACTTCGATCTGATCGCCGACGTTGAAGAGCTCCGACGGGTGCTGGATGCGCCCGAAGGACATGTCGGTGATGTGAAGGAGACCGTCGATCCCTCCGAGGTCGATGAAAGCGCCGTAGTCGGTGAGGTTCTTCACCACGCCGCGGAACACGCGGCCTTCCTCGAGAGCATGGAGCGTCTCCTGCTTCCGGCCCGCGAGCTGCTCTTCCATGACCACTTTGCGGGAGAGCACGATGTTGCCGCGCTTCTTGTTGACCTTGATGACCCGCATCTCGAGCTCTTGCCCCTTGAGGCTGTCGAGATTGCGAACCGGACGAACGTCGACCTGCGAGCCCGGCAGGAACGCGCGGACTCCGATGTCGACGGCGAGACCGCCCTTGATGCGCTCGATGACCCGTCCCTTCACGATGGTCCGGTTCTGGTACGCCTCTTCGATCTGATCCCAGACCTTCATCTTCTCGGCTTTTTCGCGCGAGAGAATCAGATAGCCGTTCTTGTCTTCCGCTTTCTCGAGGAGCACGTCGACCGTGTCCCCGACCTGGATGGTGATGTTTCCGGTCTCGTCCCGGAATTCGTTGAGCGCGATGATGCCCTCGGACTTGTATCCGACGTCGACCACGACTTCGCCGCCCGCGATCTGGAGCACTTTCCCCGAGACGACCTCGCCTTCGGCGATGTTGCTGTTGTACGCGTCGAGGAGCCGCTCGTATTCCTCAGCGGAAATGCCGGACTCGTCGGTCGCCGCGTTACTCATATCGGCCATGCCTGTTATGGTTCCTCCTGGAATTCTTCGATTTACAGGTGAGCTCGACGCTTCGACGGCGGGTCAAACTTGACGAGGCTCGCGCTGCGATTCGGGCGGGCTGACCTGCAAGCCGTTATCCTACTCTGTCTAATCGGCTTATGTCAAGTCGGCTTCCTCGAGCCGGCCGCCGCGCCTTTTCCAGGAGGATCGCAAGCGTCTCCTCGGGAGTGAGATTCGTGGTATCGACCAGGATCGCGTCGCTCGGCCCGCCTCAGCGGGGAATGAGTCCGGTTGCGATCGGTCTCGTCGCGGACCTGGAGCTCGCGTTTCACCCCGTCGAGGGTGACGCGCCGCGCCTTCGCCCTGCTCCCGGAACCTCCGGCTCGCCCGCTCCCCTTGGCCGGCGTCGAGAAAGAACTTGATGTCGGCGTCCGGGAACACCTCGGTCCCGATGTCGCGCCCCTCGAGAATGACTCCGCCCGAGGCGCCGATCTTTCTCCAGAGCTGCACCAGAAGGGCGCGAACCCGAGGATGGATCGCGACCCGGGACGAGGCGAGGGCGACCGGCGGATCGCGGATCGCGCGGGAAACGTCTTCGCCGTCGAGCAGAATCTTCTCGAAACGCTCCCCTCCGAAGGCGATGTCGCACCGCTCCGCGAGTGAGACCAGGGCCGCTTCGTCGTCGAGGGAGACGCCCTCCCGGAGCGCCTTCGAAGGGCAAGGGCGCGGAAGGTGGCCCCGGTGTCGAGATAAACCAGCCCGAGCTTCGTCGCGAGGTTCCTGGCCGCTGTCGTCTTGCCTGCGCCCGCGGGACCGTCGATGGCGATGATGGGCTTTCGGGGGGGTCATTTCTTAATGCGCCCTCCCGCCTCCGCCCTTCGGGCTCCGGCGAGGCTCGCCGAAGCTCTCGCGAAGGCGGCCGGGCCCGCTGCTTCTCCGCGGCGGCTCGGCTTGCGTGCCTCGGCGGGCGTCGCTCCAGAAGCTCCACTTCGCCGCGGCTCAGCGGACGGAACCCGCCCGGCGGAATGCCGCGAACCGAGAGACCTCCGATGCTCTCGCGGTGCAGATCGATGACGGGAAACCCCAGCGCCTCGAAGAGACGCCGGATTTCGCGATTCTTGCCGCGGCGGAGCGTCGCGCGGAGCCGCGTCCGCTCGCTCCTCGAATCCACCTCCGCGGGCTTTCGATCCGGACGGCCGGCCTTCGCCGCTGACCGCCGAGAATCTCCACGTCTTCGACCGCGAGCCTCTCGCCGTCGACCACGATGCCGCGGGTCGCGCGGTCCAGCGTCTTTTTGTCGGGTTGTCCCGCGAGGGTCACGAGATAGCTCTTCTCGACGCCGAAGCGCGGATGCGTGAGCTTGTGCGCGAGCTCGCCGTCGTCGGTCAGGATGAGAAGGCCGGTCGACCCCATGTCGAGCCTTCCTACCGGATAGAGGGTCTGAAACGAGTGCGGGAGAAGCTCCATGACCGTGGGCCGTCGGCCCGGGTCCGAGCGGGTGGTGACGTATCCCTTGGGTTTGTTGAGAGCGACGTAGCGTCGGGTCTTCTTCAATCGGCCCGCGCGCACGCGCGTTCCGTCGACCCGGATTTCCTGGGTGTCGGGGTCCGCGCTCGTGCCGAGCTCCTTCACGACGCGTCCGTCGACCTCGACCCGACCCTCTTCGATGAGCTTCTCCGCCGCCCGGCGTGAGGCGATCCCGGCGTTCGCGAGGATCTTCTGAAGGCGCTCTCTCACGGCATTTCGGGCGCGTCGGGCGTTTCTGCCACTTCAGGCTCTTCCGGCGATTCGGGCGTCTTCCAGTGTTACCGACCTCGAGGGATATCCGCCTCCTCGAGCTGCTGCGCGACTTCCTCCCCGAAGACTTCCGACATGTCCTTGAGCTGAGGCAGATCCTTGACGTCTTTCAGCCCGAATCGAAGCAGGAACTCTTTGGTGGTCCCGTACAACAGAGGGCGGCCGACCACCGGTTTGCGTCCGACGATGCGCACGAGCTTTTTCTCCAGCAGCGTGCGAACCACCGAAGCGGAGCGCACGCCGCGAAGGTCCAGGAGCTCGGGAACGGTAATCGGCTGCCGATAGGCGATGACCGCGAGGGTCTCGAGGGCCTGGAGCGAGAGGCGCGCCGGCTTGGGGCTCTCGAGGAGCCGCGACACGACCTCGTGGAACTCCGGGCGAGTGGTGATCTGGAAACCCGCCGGCGACCTCCACGAGCTGAAGGCCACGGCCTTCCTGATCGTAGAGCTCCTTCAGTCGATCGAGCGCCTGGCGCACGAGATCTCCCGCCTCCGGAAGAGTCTTCCTCAAATCCTTCACGGAAAGCGGCTCTCCCGAAGCGAAGAGGAGCGCCTCGATGCTCGCCTGCGCCTCGACAAGGGTGAGCGTCGGCGCGAGCTCCTCGACTTCCGGAGCTTCCTCCGGAACCGGGACGATTGCGGACTCTACTGGTTCTTCGCCGTTCAATTCGACTCCCCGAGGCGCTGGACGTGAATGGGTCCGAAAAGGTTCTCTTGAAGATCCGGATCTCGCGAAGCCGGGTGAGCTCCAGGATCGCGAGAAACGTCACGATGACCGTCGCGCGATCGCGGGCCTCCTCGAAGAGGTCGACGAAGAACGACTGAGACCCCGGAGCGAGGCGTTTCTTCACGCGCTCGATCATCTCCTCGATCGAGATCACTTCCCGTTCGTAGACCAGGTCCACGCGTCTGCCGGACCCGCTCGAGCACTTCGCGAAAGGCGCTGATGAGCTCGAAGAGATCGACCTCCACGAGTCCGTCATCCGGCGTCTCTTTGTGGCCGTTGGTCCCGGGATGCATGGCCTCCTCGGGCCGGATCCAGATGGCGGCGCGCACCTCCTCCTGCTGGTGAAGCTGCTGCGCGGCCTCTTTGTAGCGCTGGTACTCGAGGAGGCGAGCCACCAGCTCGTTCCTCGGGTCTTCTCCGAGCTCGTCCGTGGTCCCGTCCTCGTGCGGCGGAGGCAGGAGCATCTTCGACTTGATGTGGATGAGGGTCGCCGCCATCACCAGGAACTCGCTCGCGAGATCGATGTTCAGCTCCTCCATGAGCTCGAGCGTCTCGAGGTACTGGCGGGTGATTTCCGCGATAGGGATGTCGTAGATGTCCACCTCGTTCTTGCGGATGAGGTGGAGGAGCAGATCCATCGGCCCGTCGAAGACGGGAAGCCGCACGTGGTAACGGGGCTCGATGCGCCCGTCATCGTCGGCCGAGGGACCGATATAGAGCTCGGTTCCGTTCATAGCTCGTTCGCCTTCGGGAAGCTTCACCGCCGCGCGTACGTCGGTCATGGTCGCCTCCGTCACTTCCCGGGCGCGGCGGGCGCCCTCGAGAAAGATGTCGCGCACGTCGTCCGGGCGCTTCTCGTAGTCGCGGCGCCTTTCGCTCAATGGGCGCGATGCGCGCCACGAGGTGGTCGGCGAGGGCGGTCTTGCATTCGATGCAGCCGATCCCTGCCGTTCGGCAGCCCTCGGCCGCCCAGGCTCGGGTCTCCTCCGTCGAGAACACCTTGTGCAGATCGAAGACCGGACAGATATCCGGATTGCCTTTGTCGGTCCGGAGCTTTCGCGCCGGGTCGGTGACCATGGTCTTGAGCTTCTGGCGGATCGACTTCTCGTCTTCCCCGAGATTGATCGTGTTCCCGTAGCTCTTCGACATCTTGCGGCCGTCGGTCCCGGGAAGCTTGGGCGTCGGGCGTGAGGCGCACGTCGGGCTCGGGAAGCACCGGCCCGTAGAAATTGTTGAAGCGGCGCGCGATCTCGCGGGTGAGCTCGACGTGGGGCTTCTGGTCTTCACCGACCGGCACGAAGTCGGCTCGATAGATGAGGATGTCCGCCGACTGCAGAAGGGGATAACCTAAAAAGCCGTACGTGTTCAGCTCCTTCTCCCGCAGCTGCTCGATCTGTTCTTTATAGGTCGGAACGCGTTCGAGCCACGGCAAGGGGACCACCATCGAGAGCAGCAGGTGGAGCTCCGCGTGCGCGGGAACGTGCGACTGGACGAAGAGCGTGGAGCGTTTCGGGGTCGAGCCCGACGGCGAGAAAATCGAGCGCGAGCTCCCGGATGTTGCTGCGGAGCTCCGACGTGTTGGCGTAGTCCGTGGTAAGCGCGTGCCAGTCGACGATGCAATAGAAGCACTCGAGCTCGTCCTGCATCGCCACCCAGTTGTCGAAAGCTCCTACCAGGTGGCCCAGGTGGGCGGGTCCCGTCGGCCGCATGCCGGAGAGAACTCGCTTTTTCCCCATCTCGTTCGCGTGGGATGCTAGCACAGACGGTCAGCCATCAGCCGTCAGCGATCAGCTCAGATTTCTTTGACATGCCGATGCACGCGCTCTCCGAGCTTTTCTCCGAGCACCGCCTGAAGGTCGGCGAGCTCCGCCGCTTTCACTCCACGGAGGCTCTTGAATCGGATCAGGAGCTTCTTGCGGTTTCGCGGCCCGATTCCCGGGATGGCATCGAGGGACGACCGGAGGTCGCGCGCCTTTCGCTGCTGCCGGTGGAAGGTCACCGCGAACCGGTGGGCTTCGTCCCTCGCCCTCTGCAGGAGCTGGAGCGCGGGCGAGTGACGGTCGAGTATCAACGGGTCGGGTTGGCCGGGACGGAAGATCCACTCTTCTTTCTTCGCGAGGCTCACCATCGGCAGATGGGAGAGCCCGAGCTCCTCGAGCCCCTCGAGCGCGGCTCCGAGCTGCCCCTTCCCGCCGTCGATGAGCACGAGGTCGGGCAACTCCGCTCCTTCCTCGAGGAGCCGGCGGTAGCGCCTCATCACCACTTCGCGCATGGAGGCGAAGTCGTCGGGCTTCCCCTTCTCCAGGCTCCGGATCTTGAACTTGCGATAGTCGCTCCGCTTCGGCTGCCCGCGCTCGAAGACCACCAGCGAGGCGACCACCTCGCTACCCTGGATGTTCGAGATGTCGAAACCTTCGATGCGCTCCGGCCGATCGGGTAGATCGAGAACCTTCCGGAGCTCCTCGAGCCGCTCGACGGCCTGTCTCCCTTCTTCGCGGAAGTCGAGCTCGTACGCGAGGCGCGCGTTCTTCGAGACCAGCTCCACGAGACGCTTTTTCCCGCCGCGTCGGGGCACCAGAATCTCCACCCGACTCCCCTTCGCCGCGCTCAGCTCGTCGGCGACCGCTTCGCGGTAGGGAAAGTCCGTCGGAACGTGGATGGTCGAAGGAAGGAATCGTCCGAGCTCGTAATACTGCTTCAGGCTCGCCTCGGTGAGCGCGGCGTCGTCGTGAAAATCGATGTTCTCGAGAAGGAAGCTGTCGCGGTCGACGACTTTACCCGACCGAATCGAAAAAACCTGCAGGACAGCCTGACTTCCTTCACGGTAGAAGCCGAACACGTCGCTCTCGTCGCCCCGGACTCCGGCCATCTTCTGGCGGGTCGCGAGGTCCTCGAGCATGCGCACGTTGTCCCGCAGGCGGGCCGCTTCTTCGAAGCGTTCGGCCTCCGCCTCCCGCTGCATCTTGCTCTTCAGCGAAACGATGAGATCGTCGTTGCGTCCTTCGAGAAAGAGCCGCGCGTCTTCCGCCGCCTTCCGATACGTTTCCAGACTCACGATGGTGTCGACGCAGGGGGCGATGCACCGGTGGATCTGATATTGAAGACAGGGCCTCGGCCTCTTCCCGTCGAGCTTCTCCTTGCAGTTGCGGATCCCGAAGAGGCGATGGACCAGGTTCGCCGTCTTGCGGGCGAGGCTCGCGGGGACGTAAGGACCGGAATAGACGTTCCCGTCCGAGCCCGGGTGACGCACGATGTAGAGGCGGGGATAGCCCTCTTCGAGCGTCAGCTTCAAGAAGGGATGGTTCTTGTCGTCCCGAAGAAGAACGTTGAAGCGCGGCTTGTGGGTCTTGATAAAGCTGTTCTCGAGGACCAGCGCCTCCCGCTCGGTGTCGGTAATGACCACCTGCACGTCTTCGATGCGGTCCACCAGACGATCGAGCCGCGGACTGTCGACGCGCGCCTCCTGAAAGTACGAGCGCACGCGGCTCCGGAGCGAGCGCGCTTTTCCGACGTAGAGGATCTCCCCGCCGTGGCCCTTGAAGAGGTAGACCCCCGCCGTCCGCGGAAGCTCCTCGAGTTTCTTGCGGAGATCGACACCCATCCGGACCGCATTTTACTGCGCGACCGTCGCGTATCGGCTCAGCTCGGGTGATAGCAGGTGCAGGAGCTTCAGGCGCTCCTGCGCGCGAAATCATCATCCAGGGACCAGACGAGGCATCCTTTTCCGCAGCGAGCGCGCCGATGAGGAGATCGCGAAACCGAAGCGTTCGCCTGCATCGCCCGCGCGGTTCACCCAATCATCGATCAGCTCCCAGTGCCGGCAGCGGGAAAGAATACCGGCAGCACCGAGAGGAGCCGCCGAAGACGCCCCGTGTCCTGCCGGGAAGCGCCGGACAGGATCTCGACGCGGACCGGTGCGGGAAGCGCACAAGATCCGCATCGAGGAGCGTCCGCAGGCGTACCGCTTCGTGACCTTGCTTCGACGGAACGCCGCGATCCAAACGGACGTGTCGACGGCGACGAGCGATGTCACCTGCGTCGGCGGGGACGACGGCGTGAGCGCGGGATGTCAATCTCGAGCCGAACGGATCCGAGGATGCTTTTCAGCTCCTCGATGCGGCGTCTGCGGATGAGCTCCTGGAGGGAGACGACGACGGTGTCCGGAAACTTCGAACCCGGAGGCGTCGTCGTCGAAGGCTCGTGAAAGTCGAAGCCGAACGAGAAGAGAGAGCTGGAAGACGTGATGTCGACATTCTCGACACCGTTGATGGCGAGGTCGAAGGGCTCCGAGATGAGCGTGCTCCAATTGACGATGGTGTTCACCGACGCGGGGGGTACGTTTCCAAACGTTAGAATTCCTGCGGTATTGCCGTTCTGGGGAATCGCGCCGACCGGCGTTGCCCCCGTGGCGAGAAGAAAGCTCGTGCGGTCGTTGAAAAGGATGGTGGTGGCCGCCGGCGGCTTCTGCAAAAAGAGCCGTAACCGAAGCGACAAGGACGAGCGCACGGGCGATTTCGATTTTCATGGCGACTCCTCGAATGGCGGACCCCGAGGAAGTCAATGCCAAAACCGTGCCGGAAAGGGCGGCGTTTGAATTCAGGGAGTTCGCCGTTGAGCCCTTCCCGTTCTGTAAAGAGCCCGACAGCTCTCGGTGATTCACGCGGAAAAGCGAGGTAAGGTTTTCCGACGGTCTATCGGCCGACTTGAGTCGGCCTTGCTGGGCAAGCGCAGCGGCATAGGCGTTGGAGTCGCGGGCGACGAACTCGACGGAAGCCTCGAGATCTTCGACGGCGGGGTCTGTCCAGATTACTTTGCGAGCCACTTGGAGAGGCGCTTTTTTACCTGGGCATGGCTCTTCACCTTCCCCCGGGCAGCAGCCTCGAGGCTCCTTTGAAACTTCTGACGGACATACAGCTTGTACTGGATATCCTCGAGAGTGCAGTCGTCTGGAAGCTCCTTGATCAAATCGATCACTGTCTGCTTCGCGCTAACCACGGGACACGCTCCTTCTGACCGAATAGATTGTAACGTGCCCAAATCAGCACTCTGCTGCCCACATCAGCGAACCGTAGAAGTTCACCGACCGAGCTCTGTCGGTTGGGGCTCGAGCTGCGGGTCGAGGGCGGGGTGTCGGGCTCGGAGCGTCTTTCGCTCGCCGCGACACGTACGGCTCTCCGGTCTGCGGCGAGCGCCAGTTGTCGAAGAGACCGACGATCTGGACGCAGGCGATCGTGCAGTAGCGGGCGCAGGTCTTGGGCTTGTCGAACTCGCGCCTCAAATCTTCGCGGGTGTACTCGACGAGAGGGACGCCCGGGTATCCCCTCTGTTGGGAACAGAGGTGGACCTTCCCGTCCTCACAAATATAGAGGTAGCGGCCGCCCGCGCGGCACCGCCAGGTGTGAGGCCGGCCGTGGGCCAGGTTCTCGCGAAAACCGAGAAACCGGGCGTAGCTCTTCTTTCCCTGGGCCCGCAGCCGGTCGTAAACCGACATTTCCCTCGCGCCCAGAGGAACGAGCTTTCCTGAGCCGTCGTGGATAATCCCGAGGGTTGTGGAAAATCCGAGATCGACCGCGCGTCCGGCGACGGTTACGGCATCCTCCGGGTCCTTGATGCCGCTACCGATGACGGAGTTGATGTTCACGTAGAAGCGCGCGTGCTCCGCGAGGTTCCGGAGCTTCTGGTCCAGGACTTTCAGAGACTTCTTGGAGACGTCGTCCGGGTTCACGTTGTCGATGCTGATCTGGAGATGCTGGAGCCCGGCGCGGTTCAGCCGCTCGATTCTCTCCGGGGTCAGGAAGTATCCGTTGGTGATGAGGCCCGCGATCATTCCGTTCTTCCGAATGCGCCGGATGATCTCGTCGAGGTCGGGATGAAGCGTCGGCTCGCCTCCGCTGATGGTCACGATCGAGGTCCGCAGCTTCCCCAGGTGATCGATACGGCGATTCATCTCCTCGAGGGGAACGGGCTCCGAGAAATCGTCGAACTCGTTGCAGTAGGTGCACGCGAGGTTGCACCGGCGCATGGGGACGATATGCGCCAGAATCGGATGACCGGTCGTAGCGAGCCCCTTCGCGATCATCCAGAGCTCGCGCAGACGGGTCAGGGATTTCATCTCAGTTCCGAATGATCTCGACGTTCGGGGGCAGTTTCAACTCGAAGACGTCCGCGGGAAGCTCCCGGTTCAGCGCGACGTTCTCGAAACGGATGTCGGCGCGATTGCGATTGGGGGAGTGGAAGACGGACCGCGTCGGGGTCCAGGTTTTCTTGTCGAGCGTGAGCTCGATGCGGGTGAAGAGCGACGCCGTCGAGCCCGGTTTCGGCACGAGGGAGAGAGTCGCGGAAGAATCCGTTTCCTCCGTAAGGCTGACGTCGTAGGCTTCACGAATCTTCGCGCTGTCGCTTCCGAAGCCGATGAGTAGGTCCGCCCCCCCGCTCTTCGCGCCGCGGCCCCGCTTGAACTCGTGGACCTGCCGGGCGGTCGGGTTGTAGACCCGAACGAGATCGTCTTTCACCAGGAGCACCTTCTCGCGGGGTGGCGCGTGCTCCCAGCGGATGCGCCCCGGGATCGCGAGGGTGAGCTTTCCTTTGGTCTCCTCCTGGTCCTTGAGAAGGAAGTCATGATCGGTCTGGAGGAAATCCGCGGTCATGGTCTTGAGGCGTTTCCCCGCCTTGTCCATCTCGGCCAGGACCTCGTCGAGTCGTTCCGCGGCCGGGGCGCCTAGCCGCGAACAGGGACACCGCGAAAGCGAAGAGTGCGAGCCGAATCGCCTGCATTGTCGGAGTTTAACGCGCGCGGGTGCGGGCTTCCCGTGACTCGCGGACGAGCTCGGGCGCCGTTCCGTGGCTCACGATCTGCCCATCCAGCATCTCGACCGTTCGATTCCCCCGCTCCGCCGCCTGCGGGTTATGGGTGATCATCACGATGGTCTGACCCTTTTCCCGGTTCAGATCCCCGAGGAGCCGCAGCACCTGCTCCGAGTTTCGCGAGTCGAGGTTCCCCGTGGGCTCGTCGGCAAGGATGATCGCGGGATCGTTCACGAGGGCACGGGCGATCGCGACCCGTTGCTGCTCTCCGACGGAGAGCTCGAGCGGCTTGAAGTCGAGCTTGTGCCGGAGGTGCACGATCTCCAGAAGCTCTCCCACCTCCTGCCGGCTGATGGGTTTCCCGCCGTAAATCTGGCGCGCGATCTCGACGTTCCCCTGCACGGTGAGAGTCGAGAGCAGGTTGAACCGCTGGAACACGAAGCCGATCTTCTGGCACCGGAGCCGCGTGCGCTCGGCGTCCGAGATCGCGGCGAGGTCGATGCCGTCGACGAAGACATGGCCGGACGTCGGCTGGGCCAGGCCCCCGAGGATGTGAAGGAGCGTCGTCTTCCCGCATCCGGAAGGACCCATGATGGAGACGAACTCCCCCGCTTTGACGTCGAGATCGATTCCCTGGAGGGCGGGAACGTCGAGCGAGCCGGTGCGGTAGACCTTGCGTACGGCGACGGTCTTTAGAACGCTGGTCCTCTCGCTCATGTCTCTTTGGCCAGGTCCTACTCGAAGTTGAGAGCTTCCACCGGGTCCAGCTTCGCCGCCCGGTAAGCGGGGTAGAGCGCGCCGACCAGACCGCCGCCGATTCCCATGATGGCCGAGAGCAGGAACCAGCGAGGGATCAAATCGACGGTGAGTGTCGGAAAGAAGTGGAGAAGGGCCGAGCGGCCGATGACCGAGAGAAGGAACCCCGCTCCCACTCCCATGACGCAGATGAGGAACGACTCCGCCATCACCACCTTGAGGATATAGCCTCTGCTGGCGCCGAGCGCTTTCAAAATCCCGATCTCCCGCGTGCGCTCGATGATGGTGGTGTACATCGCGAGGAGAATGACGAGGCAGCTGATGAGAGCGGCGAAGGCCGACAGCGCCCGGATGAACTCCTTGAGGCCCAGGGCGTTCTCCTTCATCGTTTCGCTGAGGAACTCGAGCGCCGTGACCTTGTAACCTTCGAAGCGCTTCTCGAGCTCGCCCACCACCTGGCTGACCTCCTCGCCTTCCTTCGTCTTCACGAAGAAGAACGATACGTCGCCTGGCTGCGCGGTAGACGTCTGCATGTCTTCGAGGCCCATGTAGATCCGCACCCCGGCTCCCGCCCGGGGAATCCCGACCACCTCGAAGTCGCGGTTCATGATCTGGAGCTTGTCGCCGACCTGAATCTGATCCGCCTGCGCGAGGACGGTGTCGACCAGCAGGTCCCCGGATTTCTCGAGACCTCGTCCTTCGACCATCTCGAGGCCCGTGCCGATCCGGTTGTACGTTTCCGGATTGATGCCGAACATCATCACGAACTTGTTCTTGTCCTTGAGGTGGGTGACGTTGTTCACCAGCACTCCGGCGTCACCTCGGCCACTCCGGGCGTCTCCCGGAGGAGAGGCTCGAGCCGCTCGGGGAGCACTCCGGCGCTCACCGCGAGAAAGGCGGAGGCGTCCGGGGCCTGGAAGAGGATGTCGGCGCCGACGTTCTGGATGCGCTGCGGCGGTCTCGTCGAGGCTTCCCTGGGCGAGACCGACCATCACCAGAACGGTCGCGACCCCGAGGGCGACCGCGAGGATCCCGACCGTGGTCCGTGTCTTTCGGTTGAAGATGTTGGCGAGCGGCAAGTTGGCCATCGTTGGCCTGCAAATTCCTTTCGTGCTTATCGGCAGGACGAAGTCAAACAGCGCAATGCTAACAAAAGGTTGAAGGCGGTAGCAACTTTGCAGTAGCCTTCCGGGCCTTGGAGTAACGTCCGCGAATGAAAGCGATTCGCGTCCATGAGGTGGGAGGGCCCGACGTCCTCCGTTACGAGGAAGCTCCCGAGCCGGCCCCGAAAGCCTTGAAATCCGGTGAGGCACTGGTCCGCCTGCGGGCCGCGGGGGTCAACTTCATCGATATCTATCATCGCACCGGTCTCTATCCGCTTCCTCTCCCTTTCATCCCGGGAAACGAAGGAGCGGGCATCGTCGAGGCGGTGGGCCCCGACGCGAAGGACGTGAAGCCGGGAGACCGCGTCGCTTACGCGATGTCCACGGGATCCTACGCCGAGCTTGCGGTCGTACCGGCGTGGAGGCTCGTTCCCATCCCCGAGGGAGTGAGCTTCGAAGCCGCCGCCGCCGCGATGCTCCAGGGGATGACGGCTCATTACCTTTCGCACTCGACGTTTCCACTCGCGCCGGGCCACACGGCCCTCGTCCACGCCGCCGCCGGAGGAGTCGGCCTTCTCCTGGTACAGATGGCGAAGAAGCGCGGCGCGCGCGTGCTGGGGACGGTATCGACCGAAGCGAAAGCGGAGGCGGCCCGGCGCGCGGGAGCGGACGTCGTGATTCGCTACACGGAAGAGGACTTCGAGGAAATCGCCCGCCGCGAGACGGGAGGCCGCGGGCTCGACGTGGTCTACGATTCCGTCGGCAAGACGACGTTCGACAAGAGCCTTCGCTCGCTCCGACCCCGCGGGCTCCTCGCGCTCTACGGGCAGTCGAGCGGTCCGGTGCCTCCGCTTCGATCCGGGCGAGCTCGCGAAGAGGGGCTCGCTCTTCCTCACGCGGCCGACTCTCGCGCACTACAACCTCGACCGGGCGGAGGTCCTCGCGCGGGCCGGCGACGTTCTCTCCTGGATGGCGGACGGCACACTCGAGGTCAAAATCGAGAGGACGCTCCCTCTAGCTGAGGCCGCCGAAGCTCATCGGCTTCTCGAGAGCCGGAAGACGAGCGGCAAGCTGGTGCTCACGATCTAGCTTCCGGATGGGCTCATCTCTCGCGTTCCATCGCGTGAGCTCCATAGACATCTTCTCGACTCATCGATATACGATTGTGTATACTGAAACATATACATAAAATGACACCGAATAAGCCACAAGTAACCGTGCGCATCTCCGAGGATTCCCGAGAACTACTGAGGTGGCTTTCGGAAAGGGAAGGCCGGTCGATGCAGGCTGTCATCAAATCGCGCTGGAGGTGTATCGGCGGCAGCGATTCCTCGACGAGGTGAACGCGGGTTATGCGGAGCTTCGGCGAGATATGCGGAGCTGGGAAGCGTGGACGACGGAAGGTTCGCTCTGGGAGCAGAGCCTTTCCGATGGTTTGGTGGCGGAACCGAAACCAGGCTACGGGGTGGCTCGCTCCAAACGCCCCAAACGGAAGAAGCGCTGATGAGCGTGGGCCGAGGGGAGATCTGGCTCGCCGACCTCAATCCGACGCGGGGTCACGAGCAAGCGGGAAAACGCCCGGTCGCCGTCGTTTCGGAGGACAGCCTCAATAGCGGCCCGGCGGGGCTCGTCATCGTGCTGCCCATCACCTCCACCATCCGAGCCATACCGTCGCACATCGTGGTGGCTCCTCCAGAAGGAGGCCTCACGGTCCGCTCGGCCCTGATTTGCGAGGCCATCCGCTCCATCTCGACCGGTCGGCTCGTGGAGCGGTGGGGACGCTTGAGCGAGCGAAGCCTTTCGAGGGTTGAGGACGTGCTGAGAATTCTCCTTCGATTGTGAGCCGACCGGGCATTACTCGCGATACGCGCGGTCGAGGAGCACGACCGGGTGCACCACTTCCGCCCGTAGCCCGAAGCGGCGCACCCCTTCGGTGAGCTGGATGTGGCAGCCGGGGTTTCCCGTAGCGATGACGTCCGGGCGGACCTTGGCAATCTCCCGCATCTTGCCCGCGAGAACTTCCATCGACATCGCGTAGTGGGTCACGTTGTAGATGCCGGCGCTCCCGCAGCATCTCTCGGACTCGTGGTGCTCGACCAGCTCGACTCCCGGGATGCTCTTCAGGATCTCCCGCGGCTCGCTCTTCACTTTCTGCGCGTGGAACAGATGGCACGGAGCGTCGTAAGCGACGCGGATCGGAGCGAGGCCCGAGGAAGGACGCTCGAAGCCCTCCCGCACCAGGAGCGCCGAGATGTCGACGACCTTGGAGGCGAACCCGTGGGCCCTCGTGTCGCCTTCCAGGAACTCGCCGTACTCGCTGAGTGCGGCTCCGCAGCCGGCGGCGTTCACCACGATGCGATCGACCGCGGCTCGCTCGAAGACCTCGACGTTCTTTCGCGCGAGAAGCCGGCCGGTGTCGGGGAGACCGTTGTGCTGGTGAAGAGCTCCGCAGCACACCTGATCTTTCGGCACCACGACCTCGAAGCCGTTTCTCTGCAGAACCCGCAGCGTCGCCTCGTTCACGTCGGCGAACGAATGCGAGGCGATACAGCCGGTGAAGAGCGCGACCCGGGAGCGCTTCTCGCCCGAAGGCGAAGTGAGCGCGGGGAGACGCGCGGGCTTTCGACCGAGAGCGGGCATGAGCCGCTCGCGCTCGGCGAGAGCGGGAGCGAGCCTCTCGAGGAGGAATCGGACGATAGAGCGCAGTCCCGCTCGCTCGTAGACTCGCAGGATTGCCATGAGTGCTGCGAGCCTGCGCGGGTGCGCGAGCACACCCGAGAGGAGGAAGCGCTTGAGGAGCCGCGCCGTTCTCCCTTCCTGCTTTTTCTCGGTGATGAGGCCGCGCGCCTGCTCCACGATCGAGCCCACGGGGACTCCGGAGGGGCAGACGGACTCGCACCCGCGGCAGGCGAGGCACACGTAGATTTCGGCGGCGAGGCCGGGAGTGAGCTCGAGACGTCCCTCGAGGACCGCGCGGATGTTGTAGACCTGCCCTCGGGGTGCGATCGATTCTCGAGGGTCGACGCGATAGGCGGGGCAGGCGGGAAGGCAGAGCCCGCAGTGGACGCAGGCGAGCGTCTTCTCGTAGAGACGTCGTCACAGGCGCCCCACGAACCGACCCGGCGAAAGGACTCCTTTGGGATCGAGCTTCTCTTTGATGCGCTTCATGATCGCGAAGGCCTCGGGGATCTCGCCGAAGACGTCGAGCTCGTTCTTGAGCGAGGACGGGGCTCGCTCGAGGACGGTGTTCGCGCCGCAGAGAGCCGCGGTCTCGCGCCGGTTCCCGAGAGCTTCGAGATCCCGGGTGTGGCTGTAGACGAGACCGGAGTCGGGATAGGCGACGAGAGGGCCTCCGTCCTGCCAGGACTCCGCGAGAGCGAATACCCGCGCCGGGGCCCCCTGCCCGCGCAGCAGGAGCTCGGAATCGCCGAGGGCGCGTCACGGGAAAATCCCGGATTCGGTCCCAGACGAAAGCTCCGACGGAGTCGGCGCCCCGGGTGCCGGCGCGCCGCCGTGCCTCGGTGGCGCCTTCGTTCGTCTCCTCGCGGAAGCCCTCGAAGCGCGCGAGAAGAGTCCAGTCCTCGAAGCCGAGCTCCCTCGAGAGCTCGGGGTTCAAGAGCGCGACCGCCTCGGGAAGGACCGCCTGTCGCGAAATGGCGTGAACGGCCAGAGCGGCCCGCGAAATCCGAGAAAACGGGAGAGCGAGCGTCAGCACATCTTCCGGAAGAGCGCGAAGCCGGAGTCGTGCTCGGGTGAGTACGCCGAGAGTCCCCGCCGAGCCGACGAAGAGCTTCGAGAGCTCGTATCCGGCGACGTTTTTCACCACCCCTCCTCCGGCCTTGACCTTCGTTCCGTCGGCGAGCACCGCCTCGAAGCCGAGGAGCAGGTCGCGCGGGCGGGCGCCGGGCCGTCGCCGGAAGCCCGGCTCTCCCAGAGCGAGGACGCCCCCGATGGTCGCTTTCGAAGGAAGGGGTGGGTCGAGCGGCAGGAACTGGCCGGCGCTCGCGAGCTCCCGATTGAGAGATTCGAGAGGAGTTCCGGCCCGCACCACGGCGGTGAGATCGCCCTCGACGTGCTCCAGGACTCCCGAAAGCTTGCGCGTCGACAGATAGACGTCGAGTCGGCTCGGCGGATTCCCGACTTCGAGCCGCGTACCCGCCCCGAGCGGCACCGCCGCCATCGCTTCGCTCTCGCAGAGCGCGAGCGCGCGCGAGCAGCCGTCTTCGCTTTCCGGCTCGAGAATCAGAGAAGGCGAAAGCCCGTCGAGCTGCGGGATCCGCGGGGCCGGGAGGCCGGGCCTCGACTTCATCGAGGAGGCGCCTCAGAGACGAGTCCGCCTCGATGGTCAAATCCAGGCTCCGGCGGAGGCGGCGACGCTCGGAAGCGACTTCCCCTCACCGCAGCTCGCGCCCGTGGGAATGACTTTCGCGGGGTTCAGGAGCCCCTTGGGGTTCCACACCTCTCGCACCGCGAGCATCAACGCGAGGTCGTCGTCCGAGAACAGAAGGCGCATGTAGCTCGCCTTCTCGGTGCCGATCCCGTGCTCTCCGCTGATGGAGCCTCCCATGGAGACGCAGAGCTCCATGATCTCGCGGCTCGCTTCGAGCACCCGGGCCTTTTCATCCTCGTCCCGGCCGTCGTACGGAATACAGGGATGAATGTTGCCGTCGCCCGCGTGGAACACGTTCGCGACCCGAATGCGGTACTTCGCGGCGATCTCGGCGACGCGCTCGAGAGTTTCGGGCAGCCGCGACCGCGGAACGACGCCGTCCTGGACGTACAGGTCGGTCGACATGCGGCCCATGGCGCCGAACGCGGCCTTGCGGCCGAGCCAGAGACGCGCGCGTTCCGCCTCGTCGCGGGCGACGGTAACGGAGATGGCGGAGCACTCGAGGCAGATGCGGCGGATTTCGGCGAGCAATCGATCCATGCCGCAGGCGGCGCCATCGAGCTCGACGAGCAGAACGGCTTCGGCATCCCGGGGATAACCGGCGGCGATGACCCCGGCTTCGACCACTTCGATGGTGGGCCGATCGAGCATCTCGAGAGCCGCGGGAACGATTCCGGACGCGACGATGCGCGAGACCGCTTCGCAGGCAGTCACCATACTCGGAAAGGGCGCGAGCATCGTTTTCGACGTTTCCGGCAGGGGCATCAGACGGATGAGCGCCTCGGTCGCGATTCCGAAAGTCCCTTCCGAGCCGACGAAGAGTCCCACCAGGTCGTAGCCGACCCCATCGCGCGGGCCGCCGACGTGAACGACGTCGCCCGAGGGCATCACCACGGTGAGGCCGAGAATGTGGGCGGTCGTCGCTCCGTACTTGAAGCAGTGGGGGCCTCCGGAGTTCTCGGCGATGTTTCCCCCGAGGGTGCAGGAAGACTGGCTCGAGGGATCGGGGGCGAAGTGCAGGCCGTGGGAGGAGACGGCGCGGGAGATCTCGAGATTCACGAGGCCGGTCTGACAGAGCGCGATGCGATTCTCGAGGTCGAGCTCGAGGAGGCGGTTCATCCGGGTAAGGGCAATCACGAGCCCCCCCTCCCGGGGCGTCGCGCCTCCCGAAAGCCCGGTTCCGGCGCCCCGCGCGAGAAACGGGACGCCCTCGCGATCGCAAAGTCTCACGATCGCCGAAACCTCCTCGGTCGACCGCGGAAGCGCCACCGCGTCGGGGACGGACTTGAACGCCGTCGACCCATCGCACTCATACACCAGGACCTGGTAAGGCTCGAAGAGACAGGAAGATGGGTCCAGGAGGCGTATCATCTCCTCGCGGAAGGCTTTGTCCAGCATGTGCGGCGCTCGCAAGCTTATACGCGGGCTGGGGAAGCAGCAATGAGGAAGCGCGGCGAGCCGCGGGGGCTGCGGCCCGCGGCGGGAAGTAAGTTGCCAAAACCTTTTTGGTGTCATAAATTAATGGTTTCGGCTGCTACGATATCCAGTGACTGAAACCCAGCTCTCAGAGAACCTTGAAGGCCACCAGTTGCACCGCAGGTGTTATTCTCGAATATTGAGCTAGGGCCGAACCAGAAGCAGAACGAGGACAAGGAGTACATCGACATGAACAATGGGGCATCCGAGAGCGCCAACGTCATCGTAAAGACGCTGGACCCAGCCGAAATTTCCTTCGAGGTGCTCGACGGCAAGCTCAAAATGTTCTCTCGGACGCTCAACGTGGTGACGGGGTCGCGAGTCGAGCTCTACAACGTCACCGACCGGATCAAGGATCTGGTCAAGTCCTCCGGCATCAAGGCCGGCTTTCTCATCCTCTCGACGCTCCACACCACGACCGCTCTCTTCATCAACGAGTTCCAGGCGGCGCTCATGGCGGACGTCAAGAATTTCCTCGAGAGGCTCGCCCATCGCGAGCACGGGTACCTTCACAACTGCGAAGACTGCTCCGACTGCGAGCGCAAGAACGCCGACGCCCACATCCGCGCTATCGTCCTCGGCCACGCGGTGACGCTTCCGATCCAGGGAGGCAATATTCCCCTGGGCCAGTGGCAGAGCATCCTCTTCGCCGAGCTCGACGGGCCGCGCGAAAGGAGCTTGACCGCCCAGGTCATCGGGGTGTGATCCTTCGGGTCGAGTTCCAGTTCAACGCCGCTCACCGGCTTCCGTACTACCAGGGCCCCTGCTTCCATACTCACGGGCACAACTACAAGCTGCTGGTCTTCGTCGAAGGCCCCGTGGATCCCTCGACGGGCCTCTCCATCGACTTCCTGAAGGTGAAGGAGATCGTCCGGGAGAAGGTCCTCGCCGACATCGACCACAACGATCTGAACCGGATCCTGGACAACCCGACAGCGGAGAACGTGGTGACCTGGATGTGGCGGCGTCTCGAGCCGCATCTCGGGGGTCTCAAGGAGCTGCAGCTCTACGAGACCGATGACGCCGCGGTGATCTACCGAGGGGAGGTCGATGCGGAAAGGGCGAAAGCGGAAGCGTAGGAGGTCCGGCGAGCCCGATCTCCCCGCCATGCGGAAGGCGATCCAGGACCTCCTCCTGGGTGCCGGTGTCGAGATCGATGGCACCGACCTCGAGAAGACTCCCGCGCGTGTCGCGAAGGCGTGGGCGTCGAGTTTCCTCGACGGCTACCAATCCGACCCCGCCGCGCTCTTCGCGGAGACCTATCCCTTGCCCGAGGGCCCGACGACGACCGTGCTTCTGAAAGCGATCCCTTTCCACGGACTCTGCCCGCATCACCTTCTGCCCTTCTATGGCCGGGCGCATCTCGCGTACCTTCCCGGGAAGAAGCTCGCGTCGCTCTCGAGCCTCGCGCGGCTCGTGGACGTCTACGCCCATCGGCTGGAGATCCAGGAAACCGTCACGCGCCAGATCGCGGAAGCGCTGATGAAGCACTTGAAGGCGAAGGGCGCCGCGGTCGCGCTCGAGACGGATCAGCTCTGCGTGACGATGCGGCACCCGGATCGAAGAGGCACGCGCACGGTGACGCAGCATTTCGAAGGCGCCTTCGCGCGGAAGAGCGCGCTGCGGCTCGAGTTCTTGAAGAGCCTCGAAAGCTTCGAATGAGCCGAAACGGGGAAGGAACGCAGAGGCGCAGAGACGCAGAGACGCAGGGGAAAATCCGGACTGGTTTCTCTCTGCGCCTTTGCGCCTCTGCGCCCCTGCGTTAGTTCCTATGCCTTTTGCACACAAAGTCGCCATCGTCACCGGGGCGAGCCGCGGCATCGGCCGCGCCACGGCGCTCGCGCTCGCGCAGAAAGGATTCGGCGTCGCGCTCGCCGGCAGGAGCGCGGACGCGCTCGCCTCGCTCGAGTCGGAGATTCGAAAGTCCGGTGGACGCGCCCTCTCCCTTCCCACGGACGTTGCGGTGGAAGCCTCGGTCGCCGCCATGGTGGAGACGGCTTCTCGCGAGCTCGGGCCTATCGACCTTTTGGTGAACAATGCGGGAACGCTCGCGCGAGCATCTCTCGTCGAGACCGATGCCGTCGACTGGGATCGCGTCCTCGACGTCAATCTCAAGGGCGCGTTTCTATGCATGCGCGCCGTGCTTCCGTCCATGATCGAGAGGACGCGCGGGCGCATCGTGAACGTGTCGTCGATCTCGGGAAAGCTCGGGACGCCCCTTCTCACCGCGTACTGCGCTTCGAAGTGGGGTCTTCTCGGACTCAGCCTCGCGGCCTCCGAAGAATTGAAGTCGCAGGGAATCCAGGTGTTCTCCGTCTGCCCGGGGTCGGTGAATACCGAAATGCTCCAGCAGGGTCTTCCGGGAGCGCTCCCCGATATGGAGCCGGAAGACGTCGCTTCCGTCATCGTCTATCTCGGCACCGAGGCTCCTGATGCCATGACCGGGGCCGCCGTCGATGTGTTCGGCTAATCCAGAAAGCTCCAGCGCACGACGCGCGCGAGGTTGACCACGAACGCGGCGATTCCGGCGGCGAGGACAGCCGTCGCGATCGTGAGCCCGTTCGGGCTCCCTGCGAGAATCGCGATGGCGGTCCCGAGGCTCCCGGCGAACGTGGCGATGTTCGCGACGACGCGGAGCGGCTGACTCGGGAGGTCCTTCATACCGGGGACCGGCTTCTTCCCGAAATCGGCCTGAAACCTCTCCTTCCATACCCAGATCGGAAAGAGCTTGAAGGCGACGGTAACGACGGTCGCGCTCATGAAGCCGAAGAGTCCGAGAAACCCATACGCGAGCTGAGCGCGCCCCCGCGCGGTCGCGTCCTCGGGCCAGCCAAGCACGAGAGCGAGGCCGAGCGCGGCGGTGAGCGTGAGAATCCCGAGCGGAAGGAGCTCCCATTCCCGGGCCCGGCTCTTCAGAAGCGCCGCCGCGGGACCGAGCGCTTGCCAGACAGAGGCCGACCGCGAGCGCGAGAGCAAAGGGCAAGCTCGTCGTCGCGAGAAGGAAGGACGCGGCGAGCCCGAGAGTACCGATTTGGAGAAGCGCGTAACGAATCGGAAGGCTCGAGGGATTCCCCTCCGTCGTCGGAACCAGCTTCAACTGGAATCCGAAGATCATGGAGAGGACCCAGCCGGCGCCGGCGAGATGACGCGTGCGCGAAGACGTTCGCGAGATGCTGGTCCGCGAGGAAAGACGGACGCACCCCGTAGGCCTTCGCGAGCGCCAGGAGCCCTCCGAGGCTCGCGGCGAGGAAGAAATGAACGAGAGACGCCGCGACGAAGCGGCGGGGCCAGGGCGTCTTCGACGACGGCCGGAAGAGCGCGCGGAAGTTCACGATCTGAACGAGAGACGATGCCCAGACGAGGCCGGCCGACCAGCTCATGCCGATCCACTCCGCAAGCCAAAAATGCGCGATCATCCCCCAGGCTCCCACGAGAAAGAGCCCGAGCTGGAGTGTCGCGAGCCTTCGAGAGCGCGCTTCGATGCCGAGAAGCATCGGCGAGAGCCGATGGAGAATCCCCATCATGAGCGAGGAGAGAAACCCGAGCGTCACGAGATGCGTGAGCGCGAGAAGGGGCGCGAAGTAGAAGTACTCGAGGAGGAGCGCGCGCCAGACGACGATGCTGACCGTCGCGGTGACGAGGGCGGCGACGCCCCCGAGCACGAAGATCTCCTCCGTCCTCGGGAGGCGCCGGAGCTTCAGGGACACTGGCGGGCTGCGCTAGACGGCATTCGCAGCCCGCGCGAGCGGAGCGTTCGCCATCGCGCGAAGCGCTTCGGCGAAACCTCGCCGGAGCCCGGAGGGCGAAGGCGGGAGCCCCGGCCGGGAGGCGAGCATTATCTGAAGCCCGAAGTTCAGGCGGTCGAGGACGACTTTTCCATCGTTCACGACCAGGAGCACGTCCTGAAGGTAGAGGACGCTCTCGAGCGGGTTTCGGTCGACCACGATGAGGTCCGCTTCATATCCCTTCTGGATCGATCCGGTGCGGCCTTCGATGCGGAGGAGCTCGGCCGCGACCGTGGTGGCCGCCTGAATCGCTTCCATGGGAGTGAGACCGCACTGCCATCAGCATCTCGATCTCGTGCTGGAGCGTAAGCGTGCTGTCCGCGCCGAAGCCGGTGTCCGTCGCGGCGACGACTTTTACCCCGAGCCTTCGGGCGGTCGCGACGACCTCCTTGACGCGAGGCATCATGTGCCGTCCGCGCACCTGGAGAATCGGGATCGTCGTAGTCCCCGCCCGGCGCCATGAGGTCGGCCACCACCGCCACGGTCGGCGCGAGGAAAGTCCCCTTCTCTTTCATCAGGCGAAGCGTCTCCTCGCTCAGATAGGTCCCGTGCTCGATGCTGCGCACGCCGGCTTCGACCGCCGCTCTTCCGCCTTCGTCGCCGTGCGCGTGGCTCGCGACGGGAACCCCTCGCTTCGTGGCCTCGTCGACGATGGCCGCGATCTCCTCCCGAGTCATCGTCTGCTTCCTCGGGTCCGTGTCGGGAAGACCGGCGCGCTCGGTCGAAGTGATCTTGATCCAATCGACGCCGCGCTCGAGATTCGCCGCGGTCACCCTGCGGTAGGCGGACAGCACCCGTAACACCGGAGAACAAGTCCCCGAGGCTCGGCTCGACGAGGAACAGGTCTTCTGACGGCCGCGGTCTCACGTGATAACCGGCGGCGAGAACCTCGGGAACGTCGACCACTCCGCGCTTCTTGAGCTCGCGGAGCCCGACGTCGTAGTACGCCGAGACCCCCATGCTGCGAACCGTAGTGATTCCGGAGAACAGTGCCTTTCTCGCCTGGGCGAGGCTTCCGATGTGGACGTGCGAGTCGATGAGGCCAGGGAGGACGTACTTCCCGCGGAGGTCCTGCGCCGTTCCGCCCGAGGGAGCGGCGCTCGAAGCGACGATGTCCGAGATGCGGCCCCCGCGGACCACGACCGCGCGGTCCGCGACGGGAGCTCCGCCGAGTCCGTCGATCACGTTCGCGTGCAGAAGGACCAGGTCGCCGGACTGGCCGAAGGCGCTCACCGAGAGCGCGAGCGAGAGCACGGTGAGGGCGGCTCTCATCGACGTCAACCCATCGTCGCGACTTTGAGGGGCTCGATGTAGTACTTCACGCGCACCTCGGTCGGACTCCGGAACGGATATTTGTCCTTTCCGAGGTACTTCTTCGCCATCTTATCGATGTGCGCGTCGGCGCCGTCTTCGGTGATCTTGACGACTCTTCCCTGGATCATGAGCGCCCGATACGGGTTGTCGGGATCGGTCGCCGAGAGCGCCACCCGCGCATGGCTCCTCATGTTGCGGTCCTTCACCCGGCCCTTGGCGGAGTTCACGATGATGGTGTCGCCCTCTCGATCGACCCAGACCGGACTCACCTGTGGGCTTCCGTCCTTCCCGGTCGTCGCGAGATGCACCAGCGTCTTCTTGTCGAGAATGTCCCGAAACGCTTCTGGAATAGCGGCCATGAAGAGTTCTCCTTATTTTTTGGGTTCTGGGAGCACGAAGGCCTTCGGATCGTGCTGAAATCCGATCTTGTTGTGCGTCCCGTCGCAGAACGGCTTGTTCTCCGAATGCCCGCAGCGGCAGAGCGAGACGAGCTCCCGGCCCCGGAGGTCGTACTCGGCTCCCTCCGCATCCTTGAGAACGATCTTATCCCCGGTGCTCTTGACCCGAAGCGGGCCGTTTTTCGAGACGATAATCTCCATCGACGCTCCTTTCGACGCTCTCCGAAAGGGCAGTATACTGAAACCACGATGTCCGACGAAGGGGCCCCCAAATCCGCGTTCGAGCTGGCGATGGAAAAGCTCAAGGCGCAGGGCGGCTATGAAGAGCGCAAGCTGACCAAAAAGCAAAAGGCGGAGATCGCGGACATTCGCAGCCGCTACCGTGCGCGGATCGCGCAGGCGGAAATCGAGCACCAGTCGAAGCTCGCGTCGGTCGCGAGCTACGAGGAGCTGGACAAGCTCAAGTCCGATCTCGCCCGGGAAAGAGAGCGGCTGAACGCCGAGATGGAGGAGAAAGTCGGGGAGGTGCGCTCCGCCTCCTGAACGAGCGATGCCCTCCACCGTCTTCGACTCCTTCTATTTCAAGGATCGCTTCGGCACCCAGGCGATGCGCGCCGTCTGGGGCGACCGTGCGACCATCGCCCGCTGGCTCGACGTCGAAGCCGCCCTCGCCGTCGTCGAGGCCGAGCTCGGCCTGGTTCCCCCGAAAGCGGCCAAGGAGATCGCGCGAAAAGCGAAGGTCGAGAACCTCGACTTGCGATCGATGAAGCGGGGCTTCGACCGGACCTGGAACCCGGTGGTGCCTCTTCTCGACGAGCTGCGCAAGAAGCTGTCCCGCGAGGCCCGGGGCGTCCTGCACTGGGGCGCGACCAGCAAGAACATCTTCGACACCGGGATGATGCTCCAGGTGAAGGAGAGCTACGGCCTCCTCGAAGGCCGGCTCTGGTCGACGATGGGCCGCGTCGCGGAGCTCACCGAGGAGCACCGGCACACCTTGATGGCCGGCCGCACTCACGGCCAGCACGCGATTCCCGTGACGTTCGGCTTCAAGTGCGCGGCGTGGCTCGACGAGCTCCTCCGGCACGAAGAGCGGCTCGTCGAGAGCCGCCCGCGGGTGCTGGTGGGCGAATTCGGAGGAGCGGTGGGAACGCTCGCGGCCCTCGGAGGAAAAGGGATCGAGATCCAGGCGCGACTCATGAGCCGGCTCGACCTCGGCGTCGCCGAGGCTCCGGTCAAGACGGCGGGAGATCGGATTGCCGAGTTCGTCCTCATCCTTTCGATGCTCTCCGCGAGCCTCGGCAAGATTGCGCAGAACCTCTACAACCTCCAGCAAACCGGCATCGACGAAGTTCAGGAGTGCGCGGAGGGCAAAGTCGGAAGCTCCGCGATGCCTCACAAGCAGAACCCGGTCGCTTCCGGCTCCGTCGTGCTTCTCGGCCGTCTCCTGCGAGCGAACGCCGGTCCCGCGCTCGACTACATCCACGCGGAGGGAGAGGACGACCACCGGCAGGGTGAAACGGCATGGAAGTTCCTCCCCGAGGTCTGCCTTCTCGCCGACGCCCAGCTCGATCAAACCGAGCGTCTCCTTTCCTCGCTCGTGGTAAAACCCGAGAACATGAGGCGGAACCTCGAACGCGCGTCGGGTCTGGTTTGCTCGGAATCCCTTCTCATGCGTCTTTCCGACTCGATGGGGAGGGACCAGGCGCACGAGCTCGTGGGAGCGCTCTGCGACGATGCGCGGGAGCGGGGCATATCTCTTCGAGACGTCGCGGCGCAAGAGCCCTCGGTGCGCCAGCACCTGAGCGCGGATTCCATCGACTCCTGCCTCGCGCCCGAGAGCTATCTCGGTGAGACGCAGGAGATCGTGGAGCGGGTCCTCACCTCGTACCGAGGGCGAAGAAACGCGCGGGGGCTCGCTTGAGCTGCCGGAGCTTCGTGACGGTATTCGTGCTCCTCCTCGTTGGCTGCGCGCAGCCTCCGACGCGGGAGCTCGAGATCACGAAGGCGCGCGTCGAAATGGCCCAGCGGCAGGATGCGGGAATTTTCGCCCCCGAGCTCTTCGCCGAAGCCAAGTCCTCTCTCGCCGAGGCGCAGAGGCTCGCCGACGTAGAGCGCGACTACCTCGGGGCGATCCAGGCCGCGGCGCACGCCACTCTTCGCGCGAACGAAGCGTTCTCCCGCGCGAGCGCCGAGAGGATCTTCGTGGTTCGAAGGCTCGATCATCTGGTCTTCGAGCTCGGGAGCCTCCTCGAGATGGCGGCCCTTCGCGGGGCGAAGGAGGCGCGGACGGCCGAGCTCGCCGCGCTTCAGGCCCGCTTCGATGCGGTCCGCGCGATGGTCGAACGCCGCGATCTCCTCGAAGCTCTCGCGGTCGGGACCGCCCTCAAGCCGGAGCTTTTGACCTTCGAGCAGGAGTTTCGAGTGGGCGTGCGCTGATCGACGGCTAGAGCGGAGAGTACGCCATCCCGTCGACGCCGTATCCCACGATCAGCCTGCTACGATTTCGGGTGCTGGTAATAGACCTTGTCGGTGATCTTCCAGCCGTCTTTCAACTTCAGAAGCGAGAGATAGTCGGTGAACACGTGGCGGGAATTGCGGAAGAGCTCGACCTTGGCGACCGCCGCCGAGCCCGTCACGTCGACGAGCGAGAAGCGATGCTCCCACTTCTGGTCCTTGGGATCGAAGTCGGGAGCGGCCTTCCGTTTCTCGATCGCGGCGATCCATTCGTCGATGGGGTACTGGCTCAGCTTCCCGTCGTCGCCCACCCCGTGAATCTTGAAGATCGGGTCGAAGCCCGCCCGCATCGATTTCGTGTCGAGGTCGTTGAAGGCGCCGTTGACGTAGGACGACTCGATCAGAGCTTGAATCTCGCTCTTCGCGACGTCGGCTTCCGACTCGAGGAAGGCCGTTGCCGCGCCGCCCAGAAGCAGCACCGAGAGAATCGCGAGCACCACGTGACGTTTCGTCATGATCTCCTCCGAGGCTCGCATTCTAGCAAACGCCCGCGAAGAAGTAGTCGCCCTCCGCCACGATGGCCGCGTCCCCGGTGAGAAAGACTTCGCCTCCGGCGTCCGACTCCCACTCGACGGTCATGACGCCGCCGGGGCAACGCACCCGCAAGGGACTCGCGGCGAAGCCGTTCCAGATCGATGCGACGGCCGCGGCCGAGGAGCCCGTGCCGGAAGACGCCGTCTCACCGACCCCCCGCTCCCAGATGGCCATCCGGATGTCGTGAGACGACAGGACCTCGACCAGCTCGACGTTGGTGTTTCGAGGAAAGCGCGGATGAGATTCGAGAATGGGACCGACTCTCCGGAGCTCCGCCGTGTCGAATCCGCCCGGGAAGAGCACGCAATGGGGGTTTCCGAGAGAGAGCGTCGTCGCGGCGAAGCTCTCGCCCGCGGCGATGAGAGTCTCCTTCGCGAGCTCCCGCGGCGCACCCATGTTCGCGCGGAACCGGAAGCGGTCGTCCGCGCGCTCGAGGAGAGTCAGTGAAAGCCTTCCCGCTCCCGTCGAGACCACGACTTCGTCCCGGGTCGCGAGGCCCCGGTACACGAGATACGCGGCAAGGCACCTCAGACCGTTCCCCGAGATCTCCGCGAGAGAGCCGTCGCGGTTGTAGAGCGTCATCGAGAAGTCGGCCTCGCCGCCGCGGTACAGGATGAGACCGTCGGCGCCGACGCCGCGAAGGCGATCGCAGATCGCGCGGGCGAGGCTCTCACGCGCCGACGGCTCGACGACGCCGTCTTCCGACCAGGAGAAAGTCGTTCCCGTGCGCTTCGGTCTTCGCGAAGGGAACCCGGGACGAGCTCACGTTTCCTTGGGGATCTCCCTCGGCCGCCAGTAATAGCGGACGTAGATGAGCGCCGCGGCGTCGTAGAAGGCGTGCACGAGGGTGGGAAGGAGAAGGTTCCCCGTCGCGGAATAAATCACTCCGAGGAGCGCCCCCGCGCCCGCGGCCCAGACCGCGAGCGGCCAGAGGCCGCGGCTCGGTCCGTGCAGGAGTCCGAAGACGAGGCTCGCGGCCGGAATCCCGATCTCGGGCTGAAGGAGCCCGCGAAAGAAGAGCTCCTCGGAGAAACCGGCCATCGCCGCTCCCAGGAGGAGCTCTCCGAGGGAAGCCTGGCGCACCGGCGGGAAGATCGCGCCCTCGAGAAACTCGTAGACCGGGCGCGTGACGTTGTAGCGCCGTCCCGCGAAGAACAAGCCGAAGTTGAAAGCCGCGAAGAGCAGCGTGAGTCCGATCGAAGCGAGGACGACGCCGGGGCTCACCTGATAGGAGCTCGCCGTGAGGCCGTCGCGGCGGCTGAGGATCGCCCAGAGAATTCCCAGGATGCCGAGTCCGAGCTCGGGCAGGAGGAGCGACCGGAAGGCGGATGCGATCAACGAGAGCGCCGCTCGCGATTCTGGGGCGGGAGCGGAAACGTCGCGAGAGCCCGGATCGCAAGCGGTCCCATTCCTTCCTGCACCTTGCGGAACCTCTCGGCACCATCCGAGCTCTTGAATACGCCGCGATCGGTCCCCACGATCACGTCCGAAGCCACCTCCTCTTCGGCGCCCGGCACCGAGATGGAGAGGATCCGCAGACCCTCGAGGTCGCGCGCCTTCTTGAACTTCTTCCCTCCGTCGTCGGAAAGGAAAAGCCCGCCGTCGGTTCCCACGATGAGAAGGCCTCCCCACCAGACGAGTGCCCGCACCGTCTCCTTCGCGAGAAGATCGACGCCTACGGCTTCGAATCTCTCGCCCCCATCCACGCTCTTGAAGAGACCTGCGCCCCCGGTTCCGACGAAAACCAGCGGCTCGACGGCGAAGAATCTCGAGAGGACGAGAGAGAGAAGGGGCGAGTCGGGAAGACCCTCACCGACGCGGGCGAAGCTCTCGCCCGATGTCCCGCGTGCGGTAGAGACCGGAATCGGTCGCGACGAACAGCTCGGGACCGGGCCAGCTCATGTCGCGAACCGCGGACACGATCTCCGCTTCGCCGACCCGGGTCCATTTCCCGTCCGAATACGTTCGCTCTATAGAGCCCGGCCGTCGTCCCGGCGAAGATCACCGGCTCGAGCGCGAAGAATCTCGTCGTGAGGAAACGGGTTACGGCAGGGCCGCCCTTCGGCCATCCCTGCGACCGGACGGTAGTTCTCGCCGAAGTCATCCGAAACGAAGACGCCTTGCGAGCCGCCGGCGAAAACCCACGGTCCGAGACAGACGAAGGCGTCGATGGTCCCGTCGAATCCCCGGAGGTCGCCCCGAAGCTTGCTCCAGTGCTCGCCCCAGCTGTAGCTCACGAACGGCCCCTCGGCGAGTCGCGGCGAAGAGCCGCGCGATGGTGGTGGCCTGGGCGGACGGCCGCCGCGAGCGCGAGAGCGAGAAGGACCGACATCGTCACTCCCTGGAATCGAGAAGAATGGTGACCGGGCCGTCGTTCACCAGATGGACCGCCATGTGGGCCTGGAACTTTCCCGTCTCGGTCCTCGCGCCGAGCGATCGCGTCTTCGTGACGAACGTTCGGTAGAGTGCCTCCGCCGCTTCGGGAGGAGCGGCGGCGATGAACGACGGCCGTCGGCCTTTACGCGAGTCGCCGAGAAGCGTGAACTGGGAGACGGCGAGAAGGGCGCCCTCGACCTCGAGGAGCCCGCGGTTCATCTTGCCCTCGGCGTCCTCGAAGATGCGCAAACCCACGATCTTCTCCGCCATCCAGGCGGCATCCCGCTCCTCGTCTTCTCTCGCGACGCCGAGAAGCACCAGGAGGCCGCGGTCGATCTCTCCGGTGGTCTCGCCATCGACCTCGACCCGGGCCGAGGAGACCCGCTGGACGACGGCCTTCATTCAGGAATTCTAGCTCTTATTCTTGAGAAGCTTGAGGATTTCCTCCGAAGAGGGGCGAGAGGCGGGGTCCTTGCCGAGGCAGTTCATCACGATCTGCTCGACCACCTTCGGCACGTCCGGCCGATGTTTCCGCAAGCGGCGCGGGCGGGGTATGGACGTGGTGGTAGAGCACCTCGCCGTCGACGAACGGCGGCTCGCCGGCGAGGAGGTGATAGACCGTCCCCCCGAAAGCGTAGATGTCCGTGCGGAAGTCGATGGCCTTTCCCAGGATCTGTTCGGGAGACATGTAGAGAGGAGTCCCGCTCGCCTTTTCGCTTCCCTGCGCTTTGGCGTCGCGCAGCACCTTGGCGAGCCCGAAGTCCATGATCTTCACCGCCCGATCGGTCGAGAGCATCACGTTCGACGGTTTGATGTCGCGGTGGACGACCCCGTGTCCGTGGGCGTGATGGAGCGCCTTCAGCACTCCCACCACGAAATGAAGCGCCGCCTGCGTGGTGAGCCTCACCTCGCGCTGAAGGATGTCGAAATAGGACTCACCCGACACGAACTCCATCGCGATGAAGAGCCGGTTCCGATCCCGATCCACGTCCATGTCGTACACGGTGACGATGTTCGGGTGGTTGAGCTGCGCCGCGGACTGCGCTTCGCGCAGGAACCGCTCCCGGACGTCCTTCACCTCCATGAACTGCTCCATGAGCATCTTGTAGGCGACGATGCGGTTGAGCCGCGTGTCGCGGGCGCGGTAGACGATTCCCATTCCGCCCGCGCCGAGCTTCTCCACGAACTCGTACCGCTTCTTGTCCGAGAGCTCCTCTTCCGCCGGGGACTTCCTCGCCGGCTCGGCGATTCCCTGGGCGACCTTCCGCTCGATCTCCTGGAGCCGTCCGACCGCGTCGCGATACGCGTAGTTCTCGGCGACGATCTGCTTCAGGATGTCCCTCGCTCCGTTGTAGTCGCCCATCTGCTCGGAGGCCACGGCGAGCGTGTGGTAGAGGTCCATGTTCTTCGCGGAGAGCGTCGCGCCGGAAAGTCCTTTCTTCAATTTTTCGACGGCGACCCCGGGAAGGTCCCGCTCCATGAAGCTATGCGCGAGCTCGACCAGCGCGTCCTGATAGTGCGCGTCGGTCGGCTGGACTCTCTGAAGATAGTCGATGGCCTGCTCGGTCAGGCCTTTCTTCCGGGCGAGCGAGGCGGCGCGATAGTAGGCGCCCGCTTCGGCGAACATGCGCGTCGCTTCTTCGAAGTTCTCCACCCGCTCGTAGAGCGCCGCCGCTTTTTGATACTCCTGGCAGCGCCCGTACATCTCCGCGGCGCGGCCGAGCTGCTGCACCCGCTCGTACGCCTCCGCCGCCTGCCGGTGAGCTCCGCAATGCTCGTAGCACCGCGCCGCATCGAGATAGTTTCCCGCCTCTTCGTAGACCTCCGCAGCCCTCAAGGGATCCCCGCCCAGGAGGAACTGCACCGCGGCTTCGTTCTTCTGATCCTTCTTATAGAGCCATTCGCCACGCATTTGCGCGGCGCGCACCCGATCGCCGGCCTGCGCGTAGACGTCCGCCGCCTGGGCCACCGCTCCGGCCCGCTGGTAGAGGTCGGCGGCTTTCACGTGGCGATTGAGCTTCAGAAAGAGCGCGGCCGCCTCCTCCCACTGCTCGCCTCGCTCGAGCACTTCCGCCGCCTGCTCGAGCAGACCCGCCCGCTCGAAAGCCTGGCCGGCGAGCCGGCAGTACTTCGTGAACTCCGCGTGGTCCGTGGGCGATCGGGTGACCACGAGGCTCCCGAACCGATCCTCGAGGTAGCGGCGGTAGTTCTCTCCGGCGCGCCGGTTGTCACCCGACTGAGCGCAGACCTCCGCCGCTTTCAGGAAGTGCCCGACGCGCTCGAACACGTGGGCGGCTTCGGTGAGAGCGCCCGCCTGGACCAGGAGGCGCGCGGCCTCGTAGTTCTGGCCGTGGCCCTGGTAAATCTTCGCGGCCTCGCGGAAGCGCCCGTCCTCCTCGAAGATTTTCGCGGCTCGCTGCCAGTCGCCGGAGGCGAGAGAGTCTCTCGCGGCGTTCGCCGCGCCGGGCTCTTCCT
The DNA here is from genome assembly GCA_963820855.1 of uncultured Acidobacteriota bacterium. GTDB lineage: Bacteria > Acidobacteriota > Vicinamibacteria > Marinacidobacterales > SMYC01 > DAISKN01. The sequence continues at coordinate 461,275 of CAWGBY010000015.1, read as the reverse complement.
TGGGGCCGCCGAGTCCGAGGAGCTTCTTCCAACCAGAGCTTCCCTTCGCGACGCCGAAGACCGCGAGGGAGAGGAAGGCGATCACCACCGGGGCGAGATCGACGGAGAAAACGATTTGGCTCAAGGTCTCGTCACGCTCGGATTGAAAGGCCCGGGGCGGGCGGAAACGTACTTCTATTATACAGACCGTTCTTTCGTTGGGAAGGCGAGGCTCAAGACGTAGCCGACCGCCACCGCGGCCACTGTCCCAACGAGGTTGTAATAGAGGAACGAGACGCTCGTAGACCGCGAGACGAGCTGCACCGCGGCGACTCCGGCGAGGACCCCACAGAAGGCCCCGTGGCCGCTCGCTCGCTTCGTTCCGATGGCGAGCACGAAGACCCCGAGAATCGGGCCGTAGAAATACGACCCGATACGGTTCACTGCTTCGATGGCGGAGCCGAGAGCACCCATGTAGAGGGCGCAGACGGTGGCGAAAGCTCCCCAGAAGAACGTCGCCGCGCGGCTCACCACCAGGTAATGAGCGTCGCTCCCATCGACCTTCAGGTAGCGCCGATAGAAGTCGATGACCGTGGCGCTCGAGAGCGCGGTGAGCTCGGACTCGACGGTGGACATCGCCGCCGCGAAGATCGCGACGAGGATGAGCCCGACCACCCCCGGCGGCAGCTGCGTCAGGACGAACGTGGGAAAAATGTAGTTGGTGTCGCTGAAGGAGGACCCCTCGTTTCGCTCCACCAGATCGACCACCTCCGCGCGCACGGCGGTGAAGCGCGCGTCCGCTTCGAGGAACGACCGGCGCGCCTCCGGCTCCTCGGCCGTCGAAAGGGCAAGAGAAAACTCCACTCGCTCGCTCGCGGCGCCGCTCGAAGACTTCGTCGTACTTCGTCTCGAGCGCGGCGAGCTCCTCGCGATGCTCCGACGTCCGAAGCCGCTCGAGCGCCACCGGGTTGAAGACCGGCGGCGGCCTTTCGAACTGGTAGAAGACGAAGAGAAGCGCCCCGGTCAGGAGGATCACGAACTGCATCGGGATCTTGAGCATCGCGTTGAAGAGGAGCGACAGACGGCTCTCGGTGAGCGAGTGGCCGGTGAGGTATCGCTGCACCTGGCTCTGGTCGCAGCCGAAGTAGGAGAGCATGAGGAAGATGCCGCCCACGATCGCCGCTCCAGAAGGTGTAGGTGACCGAAGGATCGAGAGTGAAATCGACGGTCTCCGTACGGCCGGTGGCGCCCGCGATGCGGACCGCGTCCACCATCGACATCCCATCCGGTAGACCCACCACCACCGCTCCCAGACAGAACAGGATTCCGAGGAAGATGATGACCATCTGCCACGCTTCGACCCACATCACCGCCCGCATGCCGCCGAGCGCCGTATAGAGAGTCGAGCCGGCGCCGATCAGGATGATGAGCGTGCTCTCGTCCAGTCCGAAGACGATGGCGAGGATGACCGAAGGCGCGTAGATCACGACGGCGTCCGAGAGCCCGCGACCCAGGAGAAAGAGAAAGCTCGTGAGGCTCCTGGTCTTTCCGTCGAACCTCTTCTCGAGAAACTCGTAGGCGGTGAATACCCGCGCGCGATAGAAGAACGGGACGAGAGTCGCGCAGAGAATCACCATCGCCAGCGGAAGACCGAAGTAGAGCTGGATGAAACGCATTCCATCCACGTAGGCCTGGCCCGTCGTTCCGATGAGAGTGATGGCGCTCGCCTGAGTGGCCATTACCGAGAGCCCGATGACGTACCAGGGCATCGCGCGTTTGGCGAGAAAGAAGTCTTCGATACCCTGATTGCCTCGGCCGGTGCGGTAGCCGATGAAGGCGATGAGGGCAAAGTAGAGCCCGATGACGGCGAGGTCGAGAACGTGCATCAGCGGGCGGCGGCGGAGAAGAGCGAGAGCAGCAGGTAGACGAGGAGAGTATTGGCGACGACTACGGCGTAGAAGCGCGGCCAGGTGCCGAAGAGCGGGGGAGGACGGTCGGGCTCGTCAGGCCCGGAGCCCAAGATCCACCTCGTGTTTCATGCCCGTCCTGCGGGCATTATATAGCGGACCTTAACTCGCGACCTGAGCGCGATAGTCGCCGGTGGCACCCGCGCCTTCGGCGATGGGCACGTGGTTTACGTGCCAGCACTGAGGGCAGGCTACCGGGCAGACTTCCTGCCGTTCGCCGGGAGCGGCGCTGTAGATGACTTCGAACGGCGCCGAGCAGCCTTCGCAATCATGGCGATCCTTCTGCTCACCGCCGCTCGCGACCGGGGCGCTCTTCGTGGTGGAAGGGGCCGAAGGGGCGGCGCGATTGCCGGCGCCGGTGATGGCTTCTCGCAGCGAGCCGGTGAGGTTTCCGAGCGGCGCTATGAGACTCAACCCCCTCGTGCGGGCGTCGGGACCGTTGATCTCGACCGAGAACTGGTTCGCGATCTTCACGACGGAAACGCTCCACGGCTCGTCCTTGGGCCGGTCGGCGAATGCCTTCTTCACGGAGGAGCCAACTTCGTCTTTCTCTTCTTTCGCGCAACCGGCGATCATGATTCTGAGGCTCATCGTTTTTCCGCGGCCAAAAAAGTCCGAACGCACCTCCGCTCGGCGGGTGGAAGGAAGATGGTCCCTTACTGTGGTTTTATCATTGTATCAAATCGGCCGGATTTTGACTTCGATACCTTCCGTCACTATCCTCCGGCGATGAACCGTTTCCGGGCAGTCGCGCTCCTCTTCGGCCTCTCTTGCGCGGCGACCGCCGCCGCCCAGCTCGAGCCGATCGCGGAAGACGGCGGAAGCGTCGGCCTCGCGCTGCAGCTTCGAAAGCTCTCGTCGGGAACGAGCTTTCTCCACACCGCGGCCCATCCCGACGACGAAGACAACGGTCTTCTGGTGCTCCTGAGCCGCGGCCGCGGGATCCGGACCTCGCTCCTCACGGCGACTCGCGGGGACGGCGGACAGAACGAGATCGGCCCCGAGCTCTTCGAAGCCATCGGAATTCTGCGCAGCGAGGAGCTCATGGCCGTCCACCGGATCGACGGAGTCGAACAGTACTTCACTCGCGCCTACGAGTTCGGCTACTCCTTCAGCGTCGAGGAGACGCTCCAGAAGTGGGGGAAGGAAGAGATCCTCGGCGATTTCGTCCGGGTCCTCCGCACCGTGCGGCCCGACGTGGTGGTCTCGCTTCCGCCCGAAGGAGAGGGAGGCGGACAGCACCATCAGGCATCCGCCATCCTGACCCGGGAGGCTTTCCGCGCGGCGGCGGATCCCGCGCGTTTTCCCGAGCAGATCGCGGAGGGTCTAAGGCCGTGGCAGGCGCTGAAGCTGTACTCGCGAAAAGCCGTCGGCGCGGGCCCCGGACGGGAGAAGGAGAAAAAGGAAGACTCCGAAACCCTGGTGCGCATCGACACCGGTGCGTACGACCCGCTTCTTGGACGCACGTACTATCAGATGGGCTCGGAAGCCCGCTCCAACCACAAATGCCAGGGAATGGGTCAGCTCCAGGCCGTCTCCGGGCCGCACGAGTCGGCGTTCCGGCTCGAGGACTCCGTCCTTCCCGGTAAGGTCGATCGGGCGAGCGAAAGCGACCTCTTCGACGGCATTTCCGGCGGGCCTCGATCGGTTGAAGGCATTCAGCGGCGCTTCCGTTCGTCCTCGAGGCGATCGATGCACTCGCGAACGAGATCGACGCGGCGAACGCGCCTACGACGCGCGTGCGCCGTGGAAGACCCTCCCTCCGCTGCGGCGCGGCCTCACTCTCGTGCGCGAGCTGCGCGCTCGACTCGCGCGCGGCGAAGTCTCCCCCGAGGCGAAGTTCGAGCTCGAGCATCGGCTCCGTCCGAAAGGAGGAGGACTTCGAGAAAGCCATCGCCCTCGCCCACGGCATCGATCTCCTCCCGACGGCCGATCGCGGCGAGGTCACCCGGGGCTCGCGCTTCCGCGTCGAGGCTCAGGTGACGAACCCGAGTCCCGAGCCCGTCGAGATCCGCGAGATTCGGATTCTCGACTCCGCCGGGCTGGGCGGTCACGGAGTTCGAGGACGACGAAACTCCGGTTCCCCGACCTTCCCGAGCCGATCTCGGCGGAATGGAAAGCTCGACGCCCGCTTCGACGTCGTGGTGGGGCCGAACGCGGAGTACGATCGCCCCTACTGGAAGCGGGACGATCCATCGGTCGATCGATTCACTCTCATCGAGCCCCAGTATTTCGGACTTCCCTGCCGCGCCTCCCTCGGTCGCTGCGACGATCGCGCTTCCGATCGGGCGAGCGTCGACGTCACGCCTCTCGAAGACGGTCCAGCACCGCTACGCGGGCCGTTGGGTGGGAGGCGAAAAGCAGAAGCAGGTCTCGGTGCTGCCGAAGGTCTCGGTCGCGATCGCGCCCGAGGTCGTGGTCTTTCCCGATCGGCGCCGACGACCGGACGAGGCCGGTCTCGGTGACGGCCCGCTACGAGGCGGTCGAGCCCGCTCGCGGGACGCTCCGTCTCGAAGCTCCATCCGGGATTCGGCGTCGAGCCGGCAGAGGCGGAGCTCTCGTTCGAGCGCGAGAACCAGGCGGTGACGGTGCGGTTCCATCTGACGCCGGACGCGGTCGATCGAGAGCGGAAGCTATCGGATCCAGGCGGTCGCGCGTCTCGGCGGCGAGGAGTTCCGGGAGGGCGTCCAGACCATCGAGTACCACCACATTCAGACGCGCTACCTCTTTCAGCCGGCGGAGGCGAGAGTGGAAGCGCTCGACGTCCAGGTCGCGCGCTCCCGGGTCGGCTTCATCGACGGGCGTGGGCGACGAGGTCCCGACCGCGATACGGCAGCTCGGAGCCGAGCTCGACTTCCTCGACGAGGACGATCTCGCGGAAGGCGATCTCTCGCAGTACGACGTCATCGTGACCGGAGTCCGCGCCTACTTGAACCGGCAGGATCTCCGCGCCTACAACCGGACGTCTCCTCGACTACGTCGCCGAGGGGGGGACGCTCGTCGTCCAGTACAACAAGATGGAGTTCAACGACGCGCAGTGGGGTCCCTACGCGAAGAAAGTCAGCAACAACCGCGTGACCGTCGAGGAAGCGCCGATCCAGATCCTCGTTCCCGACCACCCGCTCTTCAACGCGCCGAACCGCATCACCGCGGACGACTGGGGAGGCTGGGTCCAGGAGCGCGGACTCTACTTCCTCGCGGAGGAAGGAGATCCGCGCTACCAGGAGCTCCTCGCCGCCGAAGATCCCTGGGAGTACAACAAGGGTGTCAAGAAGGGGATGCTGGTCGAAGCCCGCTACGGCAAGGGCCGATGGATCTACGTCGGGCTCGGCCTTTTCCGCCAGCTCCCCGCAGGCGTCCCTTCCGCGTACAAGCTCCTCGCGAATCTCCTGAGCCTCGGGACGGGCCCCGCGGCCACCGCCGAGTGACCGAAGTCGCTCCACGCCCCTGATCGGCGGCTGAAGCCGCCGTCCTCACCCGAGGCCCGGTGCTATGCGACTCGTGCCCGATCTCGAAGAACTATATGCTAATATGCTAATATTACGAAGCTGATGTCGACCAGCCGGCTTCAAGCTTTCAAAGCCCAGTTCTTTCGCGCGCTGGCTCACCCGGTGCGCATCAAGATCCTGGAGATCCTCGTCCGCGGCGATCGCACCGTTCAGGAGCTTCAGAAGGCGCTGGACCTGGATCAGCCCCTGGTGTCGCAGCAGCTCGCGGTTCTGCGAAACCGTGGCATCGTGACGTCGGAGAAGCAGGGACTGACGGTGCGCTACGCCGTGCGCGATCGCACGATCGGTCAGCTCCTCGAGGTGGCCCGGCGCATCTTCAATAACCACCTGGTGGACACGCGGGGCATGCTCCGCGAGCTCCAGCGCGAGAGCCGGCGCGGATAGAGTGAGCGCGACGGGTCTCACTGCGGCGATCGGGTTTCCCGCAGCGCTCGCTCTCCGGCTCTCGATCGTGGCGGTGACGCTCCTGTCTGTCGCGGCGGAGCCACCTGGCTCGCAATGTCGGTTTCCTCGGGTCGGCGGCGGCCTCGCTCGTCACCGGCCTTCTCGCCGGTGGCGTCCTCCTCGCCGGGGCTCCCCTGAAGGGCGATCTCTTCGTACACCGATGCATCGGGCTTGCGACTGTCGTATGCGGTCGACGGGCTGTCGGCGTGGTTTCTACTGGTCCTCGCGGTTCTCGCGGTTCCCATCGCGATCTACAGCATCGGCTACGCGGGCCATGCACACCTCCGCCGGCGCTCGGTCTTTCTCGCCGCCGCGTTCAATCGTGCTTCTCGGCGCCGTCGAGCTGGTGTTCGCCGCCGGGGACGCCGTCACCTTCCTCTGCGCCTGGGAGCTGATGACGCTCGCAACGGCGGCGCTCGTCGTGACCGAGCACGAAGAGCGGGCCTGCCGCCGTGCCGCCTATCTCTACCTGGTCATGTCGCACGTCGGCACCGGATGTCTCATCGGCGGTTTCCTGTCGATGGCGTCCATGACCGGGTCTCTTTCGTTCGCGACGATTCTCTCCGGCGAGGCCGCGCTTCCGCTCGCGCGGAGCGGTCTCTTCGCGCTCTTCTTCCTCGGGTTCGGCATCAAGGCGGGCATCGTTCCCCTCCACGTGTGGCTTCCCGAGGCCCACCCCGCCGCGCCGTCGAGCATCTCCGCCTTGATGTCCGGCGTGCTCATCAAGACCGGGATCTACGGAATCGTGCGGGTCTGCGCTTTCGGTCTCGGCACGCCGCAGCTTTCCTGGGGCGTCCTCGTCGTGGTGGTGGGAGGGCTCTCCGCCGTCCTGGGAGTGCTCTACGCGCTGATGCAGCACGACCTCAAGCGTCTTCTCGCCTATCACAGCATCGAGAACATCGGCATCATCCTGCTGGGCCTCGGCGCGGGAATGATGGGCCTGTCGTACGGCAGGGCGGACCTGGCGGCGGTGGGAATCGCGGCCAGCCTCTACCACGTCTTGAATCACGCCGTCTTCAAGGGGCTCTTGTTCCTCGGCGCGGGAGGCGTGGTGATGGCGACGGGAACGCTCCAGATCGAGCACTTCGGCGGATTGCTGCGGCGGATGCCCTGGACCGGCGCTTTCTTCCTGGTCGGCGCGATGGCGATCTCGGGTCTCCCGCCTCTCAACGGCTTCGCCAGCGAGTGGCTGACGTTTCAAGCGTTCCTCTTCGGCTTCCGCGGTTCCGCGTGAGCCGCTCGTCCACTTGCTGTTTCCCGTCGGCGGCGCTGTCCTCGCGCTCACGACGGCCCTCGCCGCGGCGTGCTTCGTGAAAGCGTTCGGGATCAGTTTTCTGGCTCTCCCGAGGAGCGCGCCGGCCGCGGAGGCTCGAGAGTCCCCCGCGGTGATGCTGGTGCCGCAGGCGTTTCTCGCGGCGCTCTGCGTCGGCCTCGGCCTCTTCCCGGGCCTGGTGCTGAGAGTCCTCGGAAGAGTGAGCGCCGTCGCTGCCCGGGGCTCGAGGCGCGGACCGACCTGGCCGCGGGCCCGCTGGGCATGGCATCCGGGCTCGAGTCGTTCGACCACGTGGTTCCCGCGATTCTCGGAGCGGCGCTCGTGGGCGGCCTGTCGGCGGCGCTCCTGGCCGCGTCGCTCGGGCGCTTTCCGCGCGGCGCGTGCCCGACGTGGGGATGCGGCGGCGTCCTCGGCCCGCGAACCGAATACACGGCGACCGCGTTCTCGAAACCGCTGATGATGATCTTCCGTGCCGTGTACCGGCCGACGCGCGAGGTCGAGGCGCTGGCCGACGTCTCGCCGTACTTCCCGCGGGAAGTGCGATACCGATCGCACGATCGAGCCGACGTTCGAGCGCTACGCCTACCGTCCGCTGCTCCGCGCGGTGCTGCGAGTGGCGGACGGGATGAAGGTGCTGCAGGCGGGAAGCCTTCACGCCTACCTCGCGTACGTGATCGCGCTCGTGGTGAGCCTGGTGCTCCTGGTCTGGTGGCAAAGTTGAGCCCGACGGAGCTGGTTTCCTTTGGAGTCCCGGCGGCGATCGTCCTCAGAGGGGCGACGGTCGGAGCGACGCTCGCGCTTTCACGCCGCGCGGGCGCCTGCCGCGTCGCGGCGATGGGCGGCTCGATCCTGGCTTCGCTCGTGACGCTGGCCGTCGCCCTCCAGGTGATCGTCTCGGGCCGATCGGTCGACGGCGTCCTCATGCGCCACGCGGCCTCCGGCATCGTGCTCGGCTACTCGGTGACGCCGCTCTCCGCGTGGTTTCTCATGGTGCTGGGGCTGATTGCGGCGCCGGTGGCGTTCTACAGCGTGGGATACCTCGGCCACGCGATCGAAGCGAGCCGCACAGCGGTCGTGGGCGCTTCGTTCAATCTCCTTCTGGGCGCGGTCGAGGTGGTGTTCGTCGCCGATGGTGTCATTCTGTTCCTGTTCGCGTGGGAGCTGATGACGCTCCTGACGGCGGCGCTCGTCGCGACGGAGCACGAGGACCCGACGAGCCGGCGGGCGGCGTACCTGTATCTCGTCATGTCCCACGTGGGCACCGGATGCCTGGTGGCCGGATTTCTGATCGCTGGCCGCCGCCGCGGGCTCGATGTCGTTTCCGGCGATGCTCGCGGGCGGCTTCGTCTCGGGACCGACGCGCGACGCGCTCTTCGCGCTCTTCTTTCTCGGATTCGGCGTGAAGGCCGGCGTGATCCCTCTCCACGTGTGGCTCCCCGAAGCCCATCCGGCGGCGCCGACGAGCGTCTCCGCCCTCATGTCCGCCGTGCTCGTCACCGCGGGAATCTACGGCCTCTTTCGGGTCTGCGCCTTCGGCCTCGGAGTTCCGGATGCGAGCTGGGCCCTCGTGTTCATGGCGGTGGGCACGCTCTCGGCCATCCTCGGCGTCCTGTACGCGCTCGCCCAGACCGATCTGAAGCGCCTCCTCGCCTACAGCACCATCGAGAACGTGGGAATCATCGTTCTGGGATTGGGCGCTTCGATGATGGCCCTCGCCCACCGGAGTGCCGAGCTCGCCGCCGTGGCCGCTGGCCGCGAGCCTCCTGCACGTCCTGAACCATGCGATCTTCAAGGGTCTGCTGTTTCTCGGCGCGGGGAGCGTGGCGATGGCGACGGGAACGCGGCAGATCGAGCGCTTCGGGGGCTTGCTGCGCCGGATGCCGTGGACGGGAGTCTTCTTTCTCATCGGCGCCCTTTCGATCTCGGGGCTTCCCCTTCTCAACGGCTTTCCAAGCGAGTGGCTGACGTTTCAGGCGCTGCTCCTCGGCTTCACGTCGACTCCCGGCATGGTTCGGCTGAATTTCCCTCTCGCGGGGGCGATGCTCGCGCTCACCTCGGCGCTCGCAGCCGCCTGTTTCGTGAGAGCGTTCGGCATCGCCTTCGTCGCCTTGCCCCGGAGCGCCCCTTCGGCCGAGGCGCGGGAATCTCCGCGGTCGATGCTCGTCCCGCAGGCGCTTCTCGCGGCGCTCTGCTTCGCCTTCGGTCTCTTCCCGGGATTGCCGCTCGGAGCGCTCGGACGCGTTCTGCGTCTTTCTCCCCGGGCTCGCGCCCCGGGAGGACATGGCGCTCGGCGGCTTCGGCATGGCTTCCGGCCTCGGTCGTTTCGACCACGTGGTTCCCGGGATGCTCGGCCTGGCGCTCCTTCTCGCTCTGGCGGCGACGATGATTTTGACGAAATGGAGACGGGCGCGGCGGGCTCCCGACCTGGGGATGCGGGGGCGAGCTGACCGCGCGCACCGAGTACACGGCGACAGCCTTCTCGCGGCCGCTCATGATGATCTTCCAGGCCGTCTATCGGCCGACGCACGAGGTCGAGGCGCTCGCCGAAGTCTCCCCCTATTTTCCCCGGGAGGTGCGATACCGCGCCGAGATCGAGCCGACGTTCGAGCGCTACTTCTATCGTCCGCTCCTTCGCGCGGTGCTGCGCGGGGCAAATGGCATGAAGGTCCTTCAGGCCGGAAGCCTCCACGCCTACCTCGCGTACGTTCTCGCGCTCGCCGTCGTTCTGCTGATGTGGCTCGGAGGACCGAATTGATCGAGGACACCCTTCTCGCGTTCGGAGCGGCGGCGCTCCAGGCGGGAGGCATGCTCGCGCTCGCGCCCCTTCTGAAGACCGTCATCAAGAAAATGAAAGCGCGGCTCCAGAATCGCAAAGGGCCGCCTCTCCTTCAGGGGTACTACGACCTCCGGAAGCTCCTTCAGAAGGAGCCGCTGCGCTCCGAGACGGCGTCCTGGATCTACGTCGCCGGACCGCGCGTCTATTTCGCCGCGGCGGTCGCCGCCACCACGCTGGTTCCGGTCCTGGTCGCCGCAGCGCCGCTCGAAGCCGCGGGCGGCATCCTTCTTCTGGTGGGGACGCTCGCTCTCGGGCGCTTCGCCCTCGCCACCGCCGCGCTCGACACCGGAAGTCCTTTCGGAGGGATGGGCGCGAGCCGCGACATGACCATCGCCGCCCTCGCCGAGCCCGCGCTCATGCTGGGCCTCTTCGCGTCGGCGCTCGCCGCCGGATCCCTGAGCCTCGGCGTGATGGTGCGGGGTCTCCTCCAGCAAGGTCTATCGTTTCACCCGAGCGATCTCCTCGCCTTCGCCGGGCTCTTCATCATCGTGATCACCGAGACGGGCCGCATTCCCGTGGACAACCCCGCCACGCACCTGGAGCTCACCATGATCCACGAGGCGATGGTGCTCGAGTATGCCGGCCCGGATCTCGCGCTGGTCGAGTGGGCCTCCGCTCTCAAGGAGCTCTTGTACCTGACCTTGCTGGTGGACCTCTTCCTTCCCGTGGGAATGGCGACGAGCTTGGCCCCGGGAGCGCTCCTTCTGGCGTTTCTCGCCTGGGCGGGGAAGATCTTCCTCCTGGCGATCCTGGTAACGGTCACAGAGAGCACCAACGCGAAGCTCCGTCTCTTCCGCGTCCCGGAGCTGGTGTCGGTCTCGCTGGGGCTGGCGTTTCTGGCTCTCGCGATCCGTTTCCTGTGAGGTGCCGCGCATGACCGCGAACATCCTGATCCTCTGCGCCGCCGGGATGCTGGTGAGCGCGCTTCTCATGGTGGGCCAGAAGGCGCTCTTCACCGCCATCCGCTTGTACGGAGCGCAGTCCCTCCTCCTCGCCGTGGTCGCCGCCACCATCGCCTTCTCGGAAGGAAGGCACGAGCTCTTGGTCACCGCAGCGCTGACGGTGACGCTGAAAGCGGTGCTGATCCCCTGGTTTCTGATGCGCACCGTGGATCGCATCGGGATCCACCGCGAGATCGAGCCGTTTCTGAACGTGCCCGCCTCGCTCCTGATCTGCCTGGGCCTCACCGTCCTTGGTTACCGCGTCAGCACCGGCTTCGAAGAGGGAGCTCGGGGTGTCAGCCACCATCTGATCGGCGTCGCGCTCTCGATCCTCTTGATCGGGCTCTTCCTCATGGTGACGCGGAGGAAAGCGATCACGCAGATTCTCGCGCTCCTGACGGTGGAGAACGCGGTGTTTCTCGTGGCGGTGGGCGTCACGACCGGCATGCCGCTCATCGTGGAGCTGGGCATCTCGTTCGACGTGATTCTCGCGGTGCTCATCCTGGGCATCCTGGTGCATCGAATCGTCGACCGGTTCGAGTCCATGGACGTGAGCCGGCTCTCGAACTTGAAGGGATAGCGTGAACGTACTCGTCCTTACCCTCGTCGCTCCAGTGGTGACCGCGGCCATCGGAGGCCTCCCCGGGCCGCGCCGGCTGAAGGAAGGCGCCATGATCACCGGGCTCGCGGCGACGTTCCTCCTTTGCCTCGCGACCGCGAGGGAGTTCCTCCAAGGCCGGACCCCCTCCGCCTTCGCCGACGCGCTTCGCGTCGACGGACTCTCGGCGCTGGTGCTGGTGCTCTGCGGATTCGTCGGCCTGCTCGCGGGAGCCTACGGGGTCGGCTATCTTCGCCGCAACGAGGCGCGCGGCATGGTGACGCCGCGGCTCCGGCGCGAGTTCTACGGACTCATTCCCGCCTACGTATTCGCCATGCTCCTGGTGTCGGTCTCGAACAACCTCGGCGTCCTCTGGGTCGCCGTCGAGCTCACGACGCTCGCCTCCGTCTTCCTCATTACGTTCCACGATCGCAACACGTCGCTCGAAGCCGCCTGGAAATTCCTGGTGCTCGGAAGCCTGGGGCTCGCGTTCGCCCTCCTCGGCACGGTCCTGATGTTCGCCGCGGGGCGATGGGAGCTCGGAGAGGGCATGGCCGCGCTCCACTGGACGCGTTTCATGGAGGTGGCGCCGGAGCTCCATCCCTTCACCCTGCGCCTGGGCGTGGTCTTCGCGCTCATCGGGTACGGAACCAAGGCCGGACTCGCGCCGATGCATACCTGGAAGCCGGATGCCTATCGCGAGGCGCCTTCGCCCGCCGTCCTGCTGATGGCGGTCGGCATGCTGAACGGGGCGGTCTATTGCTTGTTGAGGATCCATTTGATCTCGAAGGCAGCGCTCGGGCCCGAGTTCTCCTCCGGACTTCTTCTGACGCTCGGGCTGCTCTCGGTGCTGGTCGCGACCCCGTTCATCCTCATCCAGTGGAACCTCAAGCGGCTCCTGGCCTATTCCAGCATCGAGCACGTCGGCATCATGGCGGTCGGGGTCGGTCTCGGAGCCGAGGCGGGCGTCTTCGGCGCGCTCCTGCACATGACCTATCACTCGCTGGCGAAGCCCGTGGCGCTCCTTTCCGCGGGCACGCTCGGACAGCTCCATCACTCCTCCGACTTCGATCGGGTCCGCGGCGGCACCTTCAGCCGCGCTCCGGTCGCGAGCGCGCTCTTCGTGCTCTCCGCGGTCATCATGACCGGCTCTCCTCCCTTCGGACTCTTCTTCAGCGAAATGACCATCCTGACCGCGGGGTTTTTCGGATCCCACGTGACCGCGACCTCCGTGTTCCTGGGGGCGCTTACGGTGCTCTTCTGCGGCTTCGCCTATCAGGTGGGACACGTCGTGCTCGGACCCCCGCGCGAGTTCACGGAGGACCCTCCCGATCCCGAAAGGTTCGACCTCGGGATGGCGACGACCATCGCGGCGGCGATCATCGCGGTCGTCTCCGCCTTCTACCTGCCCGCTCCGCTCCTCGCTCTCGTCCGCGCCGCGACGGTGGTCGTATGGGGCGGCGTATGAAATCGCCCGCCGAGACGGTGGCGGCGGCCCTCGCGGTACCGGCGAGCGCGGTCCATGAGCTGCACCCCGGGGAGTTGGTTCTCGAGGCGACGGCGGCCGCTCTCCCGGAGCTCTCCGACCGAGCCGCGGTCGGTTTGAACGGACGACTCTCGTCTCTCTTCGCGAGCGACGAGCGCGGCTCGTCGAATCGTTTCCTCCTTCACCACGTCTGGTCGCTCAAAGGCCTCGCGAGCTTCCTGCGGATCGTGACGCCCCTCGAACCCGCCCAGCCTTTCTACCCTTCCATCGCGGCGAAATATCCGGCGGCGAACTGGTTCGAGCGCGAGGTGATGGATTTCTTCGGTCTCCGGCCGGAGGGACATCCGAACCCGTCCCGCGTCGCGCTCCACGACGACTGGCCGGAAGGAGTTCACGCGCTCCGGAAGGATTTCCCGAGCGAGCGAACGGTGTCCCGCGTCCAGGGTGAATTTCATCCCGTTCCGTCCGGTGACGGGTGAGGGAGTGTTCCAGGTCCCCGTAGGTCCGGTTCACGCCGGCATCATCGAGCCCGGTCACTTTCGCTTTGGAGTCGCGGGCGAGCCCGTCCTCTACCTGCAGCTTCGGCTGTTCTACGTCCACAAGGGGATCGAGAAGCGCTTCGAGACGCCTTCCCTGGCGACACGGGCTCTTGCTCGCCGAGTCGATCTCCGGCGACACCGCCGTCGGCCACGCGCTCGCCTACGCGCACGCGATCGAGCGCCTCGCCGGCATCGCCGTGCCTCCTCGGGCCCGCTCGCTGCGGGTCGTCTTGCTGGAGCTCGAGCGCATCTACAACCACGTCGCGGACATCGGCGCTCTCGCGACCGACGTCGCGTTCGTCGTTCCCGCGAGCCGGGCGCAGGCGCTGCGCGAGGGTCTCGTCCGCTTGCAGGACCAGTTGTTCGGAACGAGGCTGCTGCGGAGCACGCTCGCTGTCGGCGGAGTCAAGCGCGATCTCTCGACCGAGGGTCTTTCGGCTCTCCGCGCGCACCTTCGCGCGTTCGAGAAAGAGTTCGACGACCTGATTACGCTCCTCATCGATGCCGGCACGTTCACCGATCGCGTCGACGGCACCGGCATCCTCACCCATCAGGCGGCGCGTCGATCTCGGGATCGTCGGCGTCGCCGCGCGGGCATCGGGAGTGGACGCGGACTTGCGGAGGGATCATCCGCACGACGCCTATGAAGGCCTGAAATTCGAGGTCCCGGTGGAAGACGGAGGGGACGTCCGAGCGCGGCTCATGGTGCGCGCCCGCGAGGTCGAGCAGTCGATCCGGATCCTGCACCAGGTGCTCGACGGGATGCCCGAGACGCCTCTCGCGGCTCGGCTTCCCGAGGAGCTGCCGAAGAGCTCCTCCGCCCTCGGTTGGGCCGAAGCCTGGAGGGGGCCGGTCCTCCACTGGGTCGCGACCGACGAGGCGGGGAAGATCTCGCGAGTCAAGGTGACCGATCCGAGCACTCTGAACTGGCCGGGGCTCGCGCAGGCGGTGCCGGGGAACATCATTCCGGACTTCCCGGTGATCAACAAGAGCTTCAACCTCTCGTATTCGGGAAACGATCGTTAGCTTTTCGGGGCGGAACGCATGTCGAGCATCCTTGGAAAGAGCCTGCAGAACCGGGGTCCTCACCGAGAGGAACCCTTTCGGGACCTCGGTTTCGTTCGGCTTTCCGGTCATCGATTTCAACCGCTGTACCGCGTGCGAAGCCTGTGCCGGATCGTGTCCCACGGGAGCGATTCGAGCGGACGCGCCGCGTCCGGACCGGACGACCCTGTCCTTGTCGTACGCGGCCTGCATCCAGTGCCGGGAGTGCGTCGCCGGGTGCCCCGAGGGGGCGATCGAAGTGTCGAATGCAGTCGAGGTCGCCGCCTATACCCGCGAGCAGCTCGCGCAGACGGCGACGTTCGATATCGATCCCGCCGGTCGGGCCACTTTCCGCCACGAGGAGGTGCTTCGAGGGGCGAGCCTCGCGGAATCCGCGGCCCGCCTTCGCGAGCGCATTCGCGGCCGGCTCGGCCGCTCCCTCCACGTACGCCAGGTCGACGCCGGGAGCTGCAACGGGTGCGAGCTCGAGATCGCGGCCACCACCAATCCTCTTTATGACCTGGAGCGATTCGGGATCCATTTCGTCGCGAGTCCCCGACACGCCGACCTCCTCCTCGTCACCGGTCCGGTGACGAGAAACATGGAGTTGGCACTTCAGCGCACCTACGAAGCGACGCCGGAGCCGCGCATCGTGGTCGCCGTCGGAGCCTGCGGATGCTCTGGGGGAATTTTCGGCGAAGGCACCTATGCCTCGGTCGGAGGCGTCGATCGCGTCGTGCCGGTGGACGTGTACGTTCCCGGTTGTCCTCCACGCCCGCAGGCGATTCTCAACGGCTTGCTGGTGGCGATGGGGCTTCGCGAGGCGCGCGCCTAATCTTCGCCGCGCCGCGCGTTTCCGTCCGCGGTGGTGCTAAGATCTTGTCTCGTGATCGTCGATTGCGCCGTCTACCGGGAAGGCAAGCGCGTACCCGGCGATTTCACTCCCGAAGCGGCATTCAAAGCCAGCCGGTGCGACGACACCTTCGTCTGGATCGGTCTCTACGAGCCGACCGAGGAAGAGTTCGAGGTGGTTCGCGCTGGAGTTCGGGCTCCACGAGCTCGCGATCGAGGACGCGGTCAAGGCCCACCAGCGCCCGAAGCTCGAGAAGTACGGCGACTCTCTCCTCCTCGTGCTGAAAACCGCCCGGTACGTGGAGAAGGACGAAGTCATCCAGATGGGAGAAATCCTCCTCTTCCTCGGCGAGGGCTTCATCGTCGCCGTGCGCCACGGAGAGGCGAGCGGACTGAAGGAAGTAAGGAAGAGCCTGGAGCTGCGGCCCGACTTCCTCGCCAACGGGCCGAGCGCCGTGCTCTACGGCATCGTGGACCGCGTCGTCGACGACTATGTCCCCGTGGTCACCGGGCTCGAGGACGACATCGAGCAAGTCGAAGCGGAGGTCTTCAGCACCAATCGCTCCAATCCCGTCGAGCGCATCTACTACCTCAAGCGCGAGGTGCTGGAGTTCCGCCGGGCCACCGCGCCCCTTCTGGTGCCGCTCAATCAGCTCGCGGTTCAGCCCATCGCGGTGCGTGCGGCCGGAGGTTCGCGAGTATTTCCGCGACGTCTACGATCATCTCCTCCGGGTCAACGAGCACGTGGACGGGTTCCGCGACCTCCTCACCAGCATCCTCGAGGCCAACCTCACCCAGATGAACATCCGGCAGAACGAGGACATGAGGCGCATCTCCGCCTGGGTGGCCATCGCCGTCGTTCCCACGATGATCGCCGGCATCTACGGAATGAACTTCGACCACATGCCCGAGCTGCGCTCGCCCTGGGCTATCCCGCTGGTGCTCCTCGGCATGTTGACGGTCTGCTCCGGGATGTACATCTTCTTCCGCAAGCGCGACTGGCTCTGAGAGCGAGCGATGGCGCGCGCCCGGAGACGAGCGAAGCGAGCCGGCCGAAAGGAAGCGAGGACAACATCCGGACGGGCGGAAGCGTCGAAGGCGCTGAAACAGGCGTTCGTCGACAACCTCTTCTACGTTCAGGGCCGCTTCATGCCGATCGCGACCCCGAACGACTTCTACATGGCGCTCGCCTACACCGTGCGGGACCGGATCCTCGACCGCTGGATCGAAGCGAGCATTCGCTACTTCGAGAAGCGCGCCCGCACCGTCTGCTATCTCTCCGCCGAGTACCTCCCCGGACCGCACCTGGGACTGAACCTGGTGAACCTCGGACTCTACGACGAGGCTCGCCAGGCGATGGCGGAGCTCGGGCTCGACCTCGAAACGCTTCTCGAGCAGGAGGAGGAGCCGGGTCTGGGAAACGGCGGCCTCGGCCGGCTCGCGGCCTGTTTCATGGACTCGCTCGCGACGCTCTCCGTTCCCGCCATCGGATACGGCATCCGATACGAGTTCGGCATCTTCGACCAGGAGATCGCGGACGGATGGCAGGTCGAGGTGACCGACAAGTGGCTCCGTCTGGGCAACCCCTGGGAGCTCCCTCGGCCGGAGATCGCGTTCGACGTCGGGATTCGGCGGGCGAACCGAGAACGTCGTCGACGAGCGCGGACAGCGCCGCGTTCGGTGGATTCCCGCGCGGGTGGTGAAGGGGGTGGCTTACGACACTCCGATCCTCGGCTACCGCGCCGCGACCGCGAACCTCCTCAGGCTCTGGAAGGCGGAAGCTTCCGAGTCCTTCGACTTTCAGGCGTTCAACGCCGGCGACTACTACCGCGCCGTCGAGCGCAAGGTGAGCTCGGAGAACATCGGCAAGGTGCTCTACCCCAACGACGAGCCGGCGGCGGGCCGCGAGCTCCGGCTTTCGCAGCAGTACTTCTTCGTGAGCTGCTCGCTCCAGGACATGATCCGGATCCACCTGCAGACCTCGGAGAGCGTTCTGTCGCTCCAGACGAAGTACGCGGCGCAGCTCAACGACACCCACCCCGCGCTCGCGGTCGCCGAGCTGATGCGGCTCCTCGTCGACGAGCATCGGACTCGGCTGGGACGCGGCCTGGGAGATCACGCGGGGGATGTTCGGCTATACCAACCACACGCTCCTTCCCGAGGCTCTGGAAAAATGGCCGCTCGAGCTCTTCTCGCGGCTCCTTCCCCGCCATCTCGAGATCGTCTACGAGATCAACCGGCGCTTCCTCGACCAGGTGCGCGACCGCTTTCCCGGCGACGAAAGCCGCGGTCGCGCGGATGTCTCTCATCGACGAAACGGGCGGCCGCTCGGTGCGCATGGCGCACCTCGCGACGGTCGGAAGCCACGCGGTGAACGGCGTCGCGCGGCTGCACTCCGAGCTCCTGCGCACGAGCCTCCTTTCGCGACTTCCACGAGCTCTGGCCGGAGAAGTTCGGAAACAAGACGAACGGGGTGACGCCGCGGCGATTTCTCGCGCTCGACAACCCGCGGCTGACGAGCCTGATCTCCTCGGCAATCGGCGGCGATTGGCTCGGGCACCTCGACCGGCTGCGGGAGCTCGAGCCCCGCGCGGAAGACGCCGCGTTCCGCGAAGCCTGGCGCCGCGTGAAGCGCGAGAACAAGAGGGATCTCGCGCTCGAGATTCGTCGCCGGCTGCGGCATCGAGGTCGACCCGGAGAGCCTCTTCGACGTCCAGGTGAAACGGATTCACGAGTACAAACGCCAGCACCTGAACGTTCTCGGGGTGATTGGCGCTCTATCTCGAGATCCGGGAGAAGGGTCGCCGGCGGGCGGATGCCGCGGACGGTGGTCTTCGCGGGCAAGGCCGCTCCCGGCTACTTCCTGGCGAAGCTCGTCATCAAGCTCATCCACTCGGTGGCCGAGGTGCTGAACCGCGATCCGGAGACCAGTCCGCTCCTCAAGGTCGTGTTCCTCCCCGACTACAACGTCAAGAACAGCAGGAGAATCTTTCCCGCCGCGGATCTCTCGGAGCAGATCTCGACCGCGGGCAAGGAGGCTTCGGGAACGGGCAACATGAAGCTCGGCCTGAACGGCGCCCTCACCATCGGCACCTACGACGGGGCCAATATCGAGATCCGCGAAGAAGTGGGCGCCGAGAACTTCTTCCTCTTCGGGCTCGCGCGCGGAGGAGGTGAGCGAGCGGAAGGCCCGGGGCTACCGGCCCCGCGACCACTACGAGAGCGATCTCAGACTGAAAGCGGCCATCGACCTCATCGCGAGCGGCTTCTTCTCCGGCGGCGATCGATCGCTCTTCCGCCCTCTCGTGGACTCCCTTCTCGAGCGGGACGACTACATGGTCTGCGCCGACTTCGCTTCGTACCTCGATTGCCAGCGCGACGTCGACGACGCGTATCGAGACCGCGAAGCGGTGGACGCGGATGTCTATACTCAACGTGAGCCGGATGGGGAAGTTCTCCTCCGATCGCACCATCGCCGAGTACTGCCGCGACATCTGGAAGGTCGAGCCCGTCGTGGTGAAGAGGACAGGTGACGGACAACTGGCATCCTCTCGGACCGGTCTCGGAGCTCGAAGCGAGCGTCCGCTCGCGCAGATCGCGGTGGGCCGGGCTCGCAATCGCGCTTTCCTGCGTCGACGGAAAATTCGGCGCCGTTTCCGGTGTCTGCAATCACGTCGGGCGGGCCGCTGGGAGAAGGCCGGCTCGCCGGGCGAGTACATCGTCTGCCCGTGGCACAACTGGAAGTATCACCGCGAGACGGGAGTGGGCGAGCCGGGATTCGAGGAGGACCGCATCCCCCGCCACGATCTGCGCGAAGAGAAGGCGGACGCTCTACGTGAACCTGACCCCTTCGACCGAGCGTCACAAGGCTCCCCATCCGCCGCATCCTCTCGAGCGGCGGATCGAGCGCGAGCCCGGACCGATTCGCGTCGTCGGGATCTCGACCACGGCGATGGACGGGAGAACCCGCGCTACTCCACCTCGGACGCGCTCCTCACGATCGCCCTCGAGCACGCTTCGAAGCTCGGCGCGCGAACGAAGCTCATCAAGCTCAACGAGCTGAAGTTCCGCGCCTGCGAGGGCTACTACTCCAAGAGCGCCTTCGCCTGCACCTGGCCCTGCTCCATCACCCAGATGGATCCGAAGGACGAAATGGACCGAGGTCTACGAGGCGCTGGTGTTCTGGGCCGACGTCGTGCTGCTCTCGACGCCCATCCGCTGGGGAAGCGCGAGCTCGCTCTACTTCAAGATGATCGAGCGGCTCAACTGCGTCCAGAACCAGATCACCATTCGCGACCGGGTACTGATCCGGAACAAGGTGGCGTCGTTCGTCATCACCGGCGGGCAGGACAACGTGCAGGCGGTCGCGGGCCACGCGCTGATGTTCTTCGCCGAGCTCGGCTTCCAGTTCCCGCAGTTCCCCTTCATCGCGCACTCCCGCGGCTGGTCGGCGGAGGACATGGAGAGAAACGTCGCCGAAGTGCGCGAGAACGAGGAGCTGCACCAGGGAGCGCGGGAGCTCGTGCACCGCGCCATCGAGCTCGCGAAGGTGCTGCTCGCGAACGAGCTTGCAGAGCACGAAGACGGAGCGAGGAGGCCGCAAAGCGCACGCCCTCAAGTAGCGTCAACTGCGTCAGCCGCCAGCGATCAGGGCTGCTAGCTGACCGCTGAAGGCTGATGGCTAGGGATCGCAGGTCACCCACTCGCCTTGCGGTGTGCGTCTCTCCGCCCAGATGTACCAGTACTCGCCGTCGTAGGTCCAGAACCCCGCCTCCATCGCGAGTCCTTCGCGCGACTCCGTCTTGCGGCACGCCCGGGACTGGTAACAGCCTTCGCGATCGCCGGGCGCTCGCATCACCTGCCGCAGGCCCCGCCGGTTGTCGACGAAGTCGGCGCCGCACTTCTCGGTGAGGACCGCGCGGACGTCGTCCTCGCGATCGGGAGGCTTCGGCCCTCTCGTTCTCTCTCCGGGCCGCGGCGCAGCAGCGCATGCGTCTTCCAGAGCTCGACCTCCCCCTCCATCCGGCGAAGCGCGGGGCCGAAATCCCGTGTCCCTTCTCCTCGAGAAGCTTTCCCAGGTGGACGCAGGGCCGCGGCGAGCAGGGGCGACCTCGGGCCTCGGGTCGCACGAGAGGCAGTCGCTCGGTCTCCGCGACCCGGTGGCTCTCGACGACGTCCTGGAGGGAGTCGAAGGCGTCCGACGAGGTGCCGCTCGACGCCGCGGCAGGACTCCAGGTTCGCCGCGCCGGAGCAGTCGGGAAGGGAAAGCACGAGCGCGAACGCCTTCTTCAAGATCGCGCTTCGCCGTTGAGATGGCGACGGGGTCGGCGGCGGAGCAGGCGCCGCAGTCCTGCATGAGGAGTGAGGCCACGAGGCCGACGACTAAACAGGCCAGGCCTCCTGGCGATAGCCCATGTCCCAGAACATCCACTCGTAGCGGCTGGTGGTGACGAAGTGGCGGACCATTCTCGACCGCGCGCCGGGACCCTCGTCCTTGGCGGACTCGTCCATGATTCCAAGGACGGCCTCGACCATCCGCTTCGTAGGCGTCGCTCCCGTAGTTGTCGATCCAGCGCTGATACAGAGGATTCGGCGAGCCCTTGCGCGCGAGCGCCTTTCCCACCTCGACGATAGATCCAGTAGCAGGGAAGGATCGCGCTCAGCGCCTCGGCGAAAGGAGCGCGAGTGGGCGGTCGCGAGGAGGTAGCTGGTGTAGGCGAGCGATGTCGGCGCGGGCGGCCTCGACCGGAGCTCCTCTTCCGAGAGGCCGAAGTCCTTGAAATAGCTCTCGTGGAGAGCGCGCTCCGCCTCGAGCGAGCCGATGGCGTCGCGGTCGAAGGCGACGATCCACTCGTCGCGAGGCGCCTTCGAAGCCAGAATCGACAGCACCCGCGCGAACTCCGTCAGATAGTAGGTGTCTTCCACCACGTAGAAGCGAAAGGCCTGGACGTCGAGAGTGCCGTCGGAAAGGCCGCGCGAGAAAGGGATGAACGAGGATGCTCTTCACGACCGGCTCGCCCGCCGCCCAGAGCTCACCGGTGAATCCGCTTCGGGCGCGCGGCGTCATCGGGCTCAGGGCGCCCGCGAGAGGCCGGCCGATCGCTCGGCGACCAGCACCCCGCGGCCGAGCTCGTCGAGGCGGCGGAGGATGAGCTTGCGCCGCTCGAGAACGAGGCCGCGGTTCTGCCCCCAGACGTAGGGCTTGATGGCGTTCTCGATCTCGTCCTCGCTGACACTGCGGAACTTCTCGATGAGAGACGCCGGGTAGCGCGTCTGGTAGCTCTCGCGGCTGGCGTCGTAGACCACGTTCCAGAACTTCGCGTGCGTACCCGTGCCCGAAGCGTTCAAGTCGTTCAGGAGCGTCTTCTGGTAGCGGAAGGTCTTGGAGTTGTCGATGAGCATGAGCTGATGGTCGGGGGAGACCATGGCGTTGTTCAGGTGGCGGTCGATGTTGGCGATGAGGTCGTCGAAGAGCCACATCACGCTCACCTGCTCGCGCCACTTCTCGACGTCGGGGAACTCTCCCTCGAACTTGGCCATCACCGTTCCCGTCACCCAGAGCTGGAGGCAGCCCTTCCTTCCCTTGACGCTGCGGGGCACGGTGGGCGGGACCATGCCGAGCCCGAGGACCTTGTCGAGCTCGTAGGCCGCGACCTCGCTGCTCCAGCTGTCATGGTCCTTGTCGACTTTCTTGAAGATGGCGTTGCGCACGACGCCGTCGAGCTCGAGCGTCACTTTCTCGGGATTGGTGATGCCCTCGCCGAGCTTCTTCCTCTCCGTAATCTTGGCTTCCCGGAGGAAGTGCTCGATAGCCTCGCGGTCGGGCCAGTCGGTTCCCATGCGCTGGGCGGACGCGGGCGGAGAGGCGCTCGCGAGCGAGACGACGAGAAGTCGAGGTGCGAGGGAGAGTCGCATCGGACACCCTTTGATACACCGCTTTCCGCCGGTTTTCAAATAAAGTACGACGTGGAGGAGCCGCCATGGGACTCATCGTGGTGGCACCGCGCTCGGAATTTTCTTCCTCTTCGTGAAGCATCGCCATTTCCGCCGGGCCGGCTTCTCCGCGGTCGCCCTCCCGCTTCTCCTGACGACCGCCTGCGAGGTTCGAGCCCCTCACGAAGAGACCGCCGAGCCCCTTACGCTCGAGGCCGAGATCGCGTCCGCCCTCGATGCGCTTTCCGCGAAGAGCTCGCTCTACGCCAAGCACCTTCCGACCGGCCGGGAGATTGCCATCCGGGCCGACGAGCCCATGAACGCGCTCAGCGTCATCAAGATACCGATCATGGTCCTCGCGTATCGCGACGCCGAGAATTCGAAGCTCGACCTCGACGAGCGCTATACCATCCGCCCGGAGGACCGAAGGCGCGGGAGCGGCCTCCTGCAGACGTTCGCGCCGGGTCTCTCCCCCACCTACCGCGACCTCGTGACGCAGATGATCGTGACCAGCGACAACACCGCGACCGACCTCCTGATTGCGAAGCTCGGTCTCGACCGCGTGAACGGCCTTCTCGACGAAGCCGGATTCCGCAGACACACGGCTCCTGCGGACCACGGGGGATCTCTTCCGGCGCGTATGGGAGCTCGCGGACCCGCAGAACGCCTCCCTCTCCCCGGCCGAGGTCTTCGACAAAGGCTTCCCGAGCGACGATGGCGCCTTCGGCCGGAGCTTCGCCTTCGAGGGCGACTCGAAGGAGTGGCTCGGGCGGATGACGGCGAGAGAAACCTCGCGCCTTCTGGAGCAGATTCACTCGGGCGAGATCGCGAGCCGCGCGTCCTGCGACGAAATGATCGAGATTCTGAAGCGCCAGTTCTACTCGTCCAGGCTTCCAAGGTTCCTGCCCGACGGAGTCGACGCCGCGCACAAGACGGGAGACTGGCCGCCCATCTCGGGAAACGACGTCGGGATCCTGTTTCACCCCGGGGGTCCGACGATCGTTTCGATCTTCGTGAACCAGAACCGCAGCGACTTCAACCGCGTGGAAGAGACCGACGGCGAGATCGCGAGAAAGCTCGTCGAAGCGTGGGGGCAACGAGATCCGCGGTGAGTTGATGTGGATCGGTCAAGCCTCAAGCTCCGTAATGCAACGCCTCGTCGATGCCACAAGGCTGGCGTAAGATTTGTAGAGGGAGAAGTTGAGCATGAAGTACCGGGTCCTGAT
This sequence comes from uncultured Acidobacteriota bacterium, assembly GCA_963820855.1. Classification (GTDB taxonomy): domain Bacteria; phylum Acidobacteriota; class Vicinamibacteria; order Marinacidobacterales; family SMYC01; genus DAISKN01. Next base: position 437,648 of record CAWGBY010000015.1, on the reverse strand, counting down.
TCAGCCCGATGAGGACGGCGTCTATGTCGCGGAGTGTCCCAGCCTGCCCGGCTGCATCTCGCAGGGCAAGACGCGGGAAGAAGCAGTGGCCAACATCCAGGAAGCCATCGAGGGCTACCTCGAGAGCCTCAAGGCCCACGGAGATCCGGTCCCGCCTGCCATCACTGAAGAAGTAGTGGAAGTCCCTGAATGACCAAGCTCCCGGTGGTTTCAGGCCGGGATGCGGTGAAAGCGTTCGGGAAGCTCGGTTACGCTTTCGACCGGCAGCGCGGAAGTCACATCATTCTTCGTCAGGCGGCGCCTCCGCATCGCCGTCTGACCATCCCCGACCATAAGGAGCTGGGCAAAGGAACCTTGCGAACGCTCCTCCGCGAAGCCGGCCTCAGCGTCGACGAGTTCACAAAACTTCTGTGATCGCGGACGGCTCTCTCTCAGCGCACCCCACCCGACGCGAGAATCTGCTTCAGCTCTTCCGTCCAGTTGACCACGGCGCGCAGCTTGCCGCCGTTCGCGCCGCGCCGAAGCATGATGAAGCGGCCGTCGGGCGTGACGTCGTAGTTCGCGATGCTGATGCCCTGACCGAAGTCGTACTCGTCGGCGAAGAGGGCCGTGGGTTTGCCGAAGACCGGCTCGGCGCCCGAGGCGTCGAGGGGCACCGCGACGATGCGCTGGCCGCTGCGGTAGTAGATCTCCCGGCTGCTGCGGCTCCACCGCGCCTGCACGCCGCCGCCTTCCGAGACCTGCCACTGCCGATCGAGCGCCGGATAGCGCCGGACGTAGATCTCCGCCTGGCCCGAGGCGTCCGACTGGTAGAGCAGGAAGCGTCCGTCCGGTGACAACTGCGCGCCGCCCTCATAGGCGGGTGTTTCGATCAGTGGCTTTGGCTCGAAGGCGCCGCTGATCGACATCAGGAAAACATCCCCCGAGGTCTCGGGCCGGACGCGAAGGACGATGACCGAGTCCGAATCGGGCCCCGCGTGACATGGGGAAGTCGTTGACGCGCCGCGGCGGGCAGGGGGGCCGCGTCGCCGCTGCCGTCGGCGGCGACCGAGAACGGCAAGTTGAACCGCCGGAACACGACGCGGTTCCCGTCGGCGCTCCACGTGGAGAACTGCGTGCCGAACGCGGTCGGCGTGAGCCGCGCGCGCGTGCCACGAGCCAGATCGAGCGCCTCGATGACATTACCACCGCTCTCGACCAGGAGCCGGCGCCCGTCGGGTGAGATCCGCGGGTTCGCATAGCGGCCCGAGGGCAGATCGAGGGCCAATGCCGCGCCGTCGCGACCCACCGAGACCACGCGTTGGTCCGTGAAGCCGGCCGGCAGGTACAGCAGGGTCCCGGTGGACGACAGTGCTCAATCCCAGGTCGCCGGAGCGGAGCGCTTCCACGGCGCCGGACGGCATGACGGGGACCGCCGCACCGCGGAGCGCCGCCGTGCTGCGGATCGAACGCCGCCGCCAGCACCGCGCCATCTCTCGCGAAGAGCAGATGGCCCGTGGGTGACCACACGGGGGTCGTCGCCCGTTCGACGACCACCGACCGCGGTCCCCCGTCGATCGACACCGCTTCGATCCGTTCCGCACCCGGCTCGGCGGTCTGGCTCGCGAACAGCACGAAGCGCTCTCCCGGCAACACCACCGGGTGTGCGTGGAGCACCTCCTGGCGGGCGGCATCGAGAACCGTGAGCGCCCGTGGCGTGCCGCCCTCCGGCGAGACGATCCACAGGGCGCCACCGCGGCCGAAGACGATGCCCGCCGGGCTCCACGCGAGCCCGCCGGTGATGTCCGCGCCGGACGTCACGACCTTCCGTTGCTGGTCGGCCAGGGAGACGCGCGTGAGCGACCCGCTGCTCGGAATGAACGCCACGCTGCCGCCGTCGGGTGAGAACGCGGCGGAATTGGCGCCACCGGTGCCTGGCACTTCGCTCGCCTCCGCGCGATCGAGCCGGCGAACGAACACGCGGCGCACGCCGTCTCTCACGCCGATCATCGCCACGTTCCGACCGTCGGGAGAGATCGCTAGCCCCGCGGTCGCCACGGCAAGGGGTTCCACGTCGGGCGGGAAGGCGATGTCGAGATGCGTCACGTCACGCGCGGTCGTGTCGAGATCGCTCCGGCCCCAGAGCGTCCATCCGGCCAGGAGCACCGCGGCCGCCGTCAGCCCCCAGGGCAGCGACGCGCCAGAGCGAGCGGGTCGGTGCAGCCTCGGTGCCGCGGTGTGGCGCGCGCGTCCTCCAGCTCCAGCCGCGCATCGCCGATGTCGCGCAGGCGCTTCCTCGAGTCGCGCTCCAGACACCGCGTGAGCAGACGGCGAACGCCCGGTGGCGTCGACGACGGCAGCATCGTCCAGTCGGGCTCGCGCGTGAGGACGGCGGCCAGCGTGTCGCTCAGCGTCTCGCCCGGAAAGAGCCTTCGGCCCGCCAGCATCTCGAACAGCACCACGCCGAACGCCCAGATGTCCGCGCGCTTGTCGACCGGCTTGCCGCGCGCCTGCTCGGGGCTCATGTAGGCCGCGGTGCCGAGGATGACTCCCGCCAGCGGTCCCGTGGCGCGCCATCGTCGGCGACTGCGAGGGATCGCTCCCGGCCTGTCCGACGTCACCCTCGTAAGCCTTGGCCAGGCCGAAGTCGAGAATCTTGACGACGCCGTCTGTCGTGACCTTGATGTTGGCGGGCTTGAGGTCGCGATGCACGATGCCCTTCTCGTGCGCGGCTTCGAGACCCTCGACGATCTGCTTCGCGTAGGCGATGGCCTCGTCGACCGGGATCGCCCCGCGCGCGAGCCGCCGAGCGAGGTCGTCGCCTTCGACGAACTCGAGCGCGAGCGCCAACGCGCCGTTCGTTTCCTCGAGCCCGTAGATCGACGCGATGTGGGGATGATTCAGCGAGGCGAGCACCTGGGCCTCGCGCCGGAGCCGGGCGACGCCGCCTTCATCCTGCGCGAACGCCGCGGGCAACACCTTGATCGCGGCGTCGCGGTTGAGCTTCGTATCGCGGGCACGATAGACCTCGCCCATCCCGCCGGCGCCGATAGCGCCTACGATCTCGTATGGGCCAACGCGTGTGCCCGGGCTCAGTGCCATCGGAGCACCGTATCAGCTTGCAACCGCGAACCGCAACGGATTGGCAGCTCGACTCCTCTCCACTCTCGTCAGTCCGGCACGCGACCGCGCGGAAAAGAGCGCGTAGTCGCCGTCTTCCCAGGGGAGGTCCCGGACCAGCGCGAAGCCCGCGAGCTCCATCTCCGAGACGAGAAGATCCTTGTCGATGCCGTGTCCCTCGCGAGACGCGGGCACGCCCTCGGGCCGATCCCAGCTCCGCCGGGTCCCGAAGTCGACGATCAGGAGGAGACCGCCGTCTTTCAGAGCGCGCCTCATGCTCGCCGCATCGCCGCGGGATTCTGGAAATGGTGGTAAACCCGCCTCAGGAGAATTCCGTCGCAGCAGGCTTCGGATAGCCCCGTCGCTTCCTGGGTTCCGCGCACCACGTCGACGTTCGAGAGCTTCTCCCGCTCTACCCGATCCTCCATCTTCTTCAGGTCGTCGGGGTCCACCTCCGTCGCGTAGACTCGTCCGCGCTCGCCCACGGTCCGCGCGAGAGCGACGCTGTAGCGGCCGTCGCCGGCGCCCACGTCGGCGAAGCGTCTCTCCGGCGTCGACGTCCAGGATCTCGACGAGACGGGCGAGCTCCTTCGAATCGACTTCATCGTCGCCGGGCGAGGATCCCGCAGGCACAGGAGAGCAATCCCGAGCCGACGAAGGCGGCGCGCAGCTCTTCTCATGCCGTGCTCCTTCGGCTCATATTCGTCCAGGAGGGCGACTTCTCCAAGTAGGTCCGCGCCACGAGTCCGACCTTCTCGCCGAAGGTCAATCCGAGTCGTCTCGGCCGAAGACCCGATATCCCGACTCCTCGATGCGCTCGAGCACTCGATAGTAAACCGAGCCCATGAGACAGGTGCAGCGCCGCGCGTCGGAGGCGATCATCGACAAGAAGAGGCTCGGCAGAGTGGTAGTCGATCGCGCACCCTCTGGACCTGGAAGCGCATGAGCTCCCGGAATTCCGGCGTGAGTCTCTTCGCCTTCAGATCCTCCTCGCTCACGCCGAACCTCGAAAGCTCGTCCTGGGGAAGGTAGATTCGATCCTTGTCGAGGTCCTCGCCCACGTCTCTCAGGATGTTCGTCAGCTGGAAGGCGGTCGCGAGGTCGCGGCCGCGATCGACGGCGGCATCCCCTCGATAGCCGAAGATGGCGAGCGACATGGTGGAGATGGTGGTCGCGACGAGCTCGCTATAGACCATGAGCTCCTCGAAGTCGGAGTACCGCTTCTTCACCAGGTCCATGCGGCATCCCTCGATGAGGCCGCCGAAGGCCGCCTTCGGGATGGGATACCGCGACACGGTGTCCGCGAGCGCGCGCGTGACGGGCCGGGTGGGGTTTCCCGCGTAGCACCGCTCGAGCTCCCTCTCCCACTCGTCGATGCGCTCTCGAACGTCGGCGCCCGGGCTCTCGTCCACGACGTCGTCGACGAAGCGACAGAACGCGTAGCTGGCGTAGACCGCGTCTCTCTTCGCGCGCGGGAGGAAGCGAAAGCCAACGGAGAAGTTGGCCCCGTATCGGTGCGCCACCCGGCGGCACGCGGCATAGTCGTCGCGCAGGTCGCTCATTCCTCGAGATAGCGGGCCACGAAGTCCTGGGGGCAGCGGTTCGGGCTTTCCCGCCCGGCCCTCGCGAGGCCGGCACCAGCTGCAGGGGAGCTTGTGGCCGCAGGAGCTGGCGCGGCCGAACACCTCTCGGCGAGAGGCCGAAGCGCGAGCCGCCACCACGAAGGACGCGCCCAGGAGTGAAGAAACTCGCGGAAGTCGCGCGTCTTTCGATTGAGCGACGAACCGCCTCAGGCCGTGTCGGCCGAGAGACTCGTAGAGGAGGCGGGCGCCGAGACTCGAGCGCATTCCGCTCGAGGAGACGCTTGCGCCAGAGCTCGTCGAAGGGCACTCGCTCGACCAGGCTTCGCGCCGCGAGATGACCGGAGACGAGGGCGTAGCGAATGCCGAGCCCGAAGAGATAGTCCTGAAACCCGCCCGCTTCGCCCGCGAAGAGACGGCTCCCCCGCTCGGAGCTTCCGTGGAGGAAGAAGTTCATGTAGGAGTAGCCCGGCCTCGGGCCCTCCACATCGAAGGGCTCGATCTCCTGGAACCGGACGACCGCTTTTTCGAACTGGGCCTCGAGCTTCGAGTAGCCGTCGAGGAGCGCGAGCCCGAGGGTGGCCCAGCCGCCGAGAGCACGAAGAAGTAGGCGTACCCGCCCGGCGCGAGATCGGGATCGAAGATCACTTCGATGCGATCGGGGGCGGTCGTCTTGAAAGCGATCTCTTTCGCGATCCCATCGGCCGGGCCGGGACCCGTGGCCACGATGTCGGCTTCCTCCGGCGCGAGCTTGCGGCCGAAATGGATCTCCGCCCCGAGCGACTTGGCCTGCGCCTCGAGGGCGCGATCGAGAGTTCCCGCTTCGACGCCGCGGCGAAGAAAGTAGCCGTAGGGCGCGCGGCTTCGCACCTCGAGCTTCGCGCCCCGATCGTCGATGAGGTTCGCCCAGGTCGCGGGGAAGTGCTCGAAGCCGGGCTCGATTCCCATCGCTCGGAGCTCTTCGAGAGCGTCCTCTTCCCGGCTGTAGCTTTCGAGCACCTGCCATTCGCCGATGAAGCGGGCTCCCACCGCGTCCCGCCGCTCGAAGACCTCGACGGGAATTCCGGAGCGCCGCAGATGGATTGCCGCCGACGAGTCCGGCGGGGCCGGCGCCGGCGATCTTGACCGTCTTCAAGAGAGGAGCTTCTCCACGCAGGCGTCTCCACTGAACGGGACGCACGTCGGCCTCGCCGTTCTCCCCCATGCGGGCCGCGAGGTCTTTGTTCTCGGCCCACAGGTCGAGCTGCTGCGCGATCTGAAACGGCTCGGGAAGGAGCACGTATCCCGAGCGGCCGACGGAAACGATCTCCGCCGGGCCGCCCGAGTCCATGCAGGTGAGGACCGGTTTTTTCGAGCGGAAGGCCTCCATGGTGACGAAGCCGTAGTCCTCCATGAACGGAGCGAAGAAGACGCCGCGGCAGCGGGCGTAGTAGCTCAGAAGCTCCTCGTCGTCGATACGACCCACGAAATCGATCCGATCCTGGACTTCGAGCTCGCAAGCAAGCCGTTTCAGGTTCTCCTCTTCCTCGCCGGTCCCGGCGATGACCGCGCGGAGCTCCTTCGACTTCATCTTGGCCATCGCCTTCACCAGGAGGTCCAGACGCTTGAGCGCGTGGAGCCTCGAGACCGAGAACACGAAAGGCTCGTAGGACTCGGTGCGATAGGCTCTCTCGGGCGGCGGGGGATAGAGCACCTCGGAGGGGATATCACCGAACTCTCGAAGACCGGCGGCCACCGTCTTCGACTGGGAGTAGAGTTTCTTCACGTTCCTGGTGAGGAAGTAGCGGTCGGCGCGGTGGATGAGCGCCCGGCGCACCGATTCCTTGACGACGCCCTTTCGCGAGATCTTCCGCTTCAGCGCCGGCCACAGATCGTAGTACTCGCGCATCCGGTGGTTGAGCCAGCACACGTGCTTCGGATGGCGCACGGCGTAGCTCGGATAGCGAAGAGAAATGACGCCGGTCGATCGGACTCGCCGTCGCCGCTCTCGCCGACGTCGGTGAGAAACGTTGCGAGGTAGGCTCCGAACTGGCGGCCGAAGCGGTTCTGGGGAGTCTTCACGATCTCCGCAAGATGGCCTTGCCGGTCGAGCGCCCTCTGGAGCTCCTCGGCCACGACCCGGTGGCCGCCGTTGACGAAGGGGACGTCGGAGGTGACGACGAGGATACGTTTCAAAGTACTCCCATCACTGCCGTGGGGCCCCACCCCCACGGATCTCGCTCCGCGACTCGCTACGCTCGCGCTGCGCTCGGGTTGAGGACTCCCTCGTGGAGGCAAAACCCTCCCCAGCATAGATCAAACCCCCGGGGAGGTTCCCGACGACGCCGAGTCCCAGGATGAGCACCGAGAGCACGAAGGCGCCGTCCGGGTCCATGCCCACTCGCGAGAACAAGCCGACGTAGGCGAGGTTCGCCGTGCCCCAGCCGCCGACGGAGATGGGCAGCATGGTGATGACGAGAATCGGCGGAACGAAGCAGAGGAAGTAGACGGCCGGCGTTCCGAGGTCCATCGCTTCCGAGAGAAGATAAGCCTGCAGCACGCGCAGGAGCTGGACCAGTACGGAAATCGAGAGCACGAGCCGCGAGGACTCCCGGCTTCTCTCGATACCGCGCCATCGCGTCGACACCTTTCCGGATCCAATCCGAGAAGCGTCCCTTCCGGGAGCCGAACCGCTCGAAGGAGCATCGCGTGGACCGGGCGCGCGAGCGCCGCTCCGAGAACGAGGAGGAGCGCGACCGAGGCCGGCGAGAACCACGTACAGGAGCGCGGGATGGGGATAGACCCGGTAGAAGACGACGAGAGAAAGAAGCCCGGTGAGGAGCATCGACAGGAGACCGATGAGACGGTCGAGCGCTACCGAGGCAACCGACTCGATGCCCTTCGAGGTGAGCTTCGAGAAGGAGATCGCCCGCACCGCCTCACCGCCGACGCCGCTCGGAAGGAAGCTCCCGAAGAACGTGCTCAGGAAAAAAATCTTGAAGAGCTTCGAGCGCGGCGCGCGGACCTCGAGCGCCTCGACGAGCTTCATCCAGCGGACCGCCATGAGAGCTCGGTCGGCGAGGACGGCGAGGAGAGTGAGCGCGACGAGGACGAGGTCCGCCCGGCGCAGGAAACGCATCATGTTCGAGGTGTCGAGCCTCGTAACCATGAACGCCACGAGGCCGATGCTGACCGCGACCCGGAGGAAGAACGAGATCCGCCTCGAGGTCGAGCTCACGAAGAAACCGCTCGAGACTCTCGCAGTGAGGACAGCCGGGGCTCCTCCGCGTCCTCGAGAAAGGCGAAGTCCTTCCCGTAGTCCCAACGCGGCCGCCGCCGCCGGAAGACCGGTAGCGATAGACGATGAGCTCGTAGAGTCTCTCCATCTTGCGGACGAAGATCGGCGATGTCGAACCGGCGTGAAGTCTGAAGCGCCCTTTCGGAGAGGCGGGAGGCGAGCGCCGTATCGTCGAGCGCGCGCTCCAGAGAGAGGGCGAGGGCACCCGCGTCCTTCGGCGGCACGATGAGGGCATTGTCGTCGCTCCGCAGGACGTCCCGGAGGCCGTCGACGCTCGTGGCCACGATCGGTTTCTTCATCGCCATCGCTTCGAAGACCGTGAGCGGCGTCCCTTCCCAGAGCGATGGAAAGACGGCGACGTCGAAAGCGGCGAAGGCCGGACGCGACGTCGCGCTGGAAGCCGAGAAAGCGTCACCCGATCCGGAGACGCCGAGCGCCCGCGCCTGCGCTTCGAGCTCGGACTGGAGCGGCCCCTCGCCCACCACCACGAACTTCACGTCGCTCCTCTTGCCGGCGAGGATCGACGCCGCCTCGACGAGGTAGCGATTCCCCTTCGATTCCATGAGCCGGGTCACCGTCCCGACGATCTTCTCGTCCGGTCGCGAAACCCGAGCGTCTCGCGCGCCTCCCGCCGCGCCTCGGGCGAGAGCGGAGTGAACTCGTCGAGCGGCGCGCCGAGGTAGACCTTCTTCACCCGCTCGGGCGAGAGCTTCCGCGCGCGAATACAGAATTCGCGCGTCGACTCGGAGACGGCGATGGCGACGTCGGTGACCGGGTTCAGGAGCCGGTCGGGGATCTTCTGGAACCAGGGAGTGTCGGTCAGGTTGGCGTGCTCGTGGAGGACGTTTCCGATTCCGGAGGAAGCGCGCCGCCATCCTTCCGAACGTGGTGGCGCCGTAGCCGTGGGTCTGGATGACGTCGATCTCGAGCTTCTTCAGAAGCGAGATCAGCGCGGGAAGGGTCGAGGGATCGAACTTCCCTTTCTCCAGGTAGTAGACGGGGAAGCCGAGGCTCTCGAGGTTGTCCTCCGAGAGGTCCTTCTTCCGGAGGCTCAGGAGCGAGACTTCGAAGCGGCTCTGGTCGAATCTCGGAATCATCCAGGCGAAGAGCCGCTTCACGCCGTGCATGCGCGAGCCCTCCCAGCCGAGGTGATCGCAGATCTGGAGCGCCCGGATTCTCGCCAAGCTATCGACCCGAGGCCGGCGGGTGAAGCCGGTTGTACTTCTTTCCGATCTCGAGGAGCCGATCGAGCGGGAGCGCCTCGATACGATGGCCTTCGTGCCCCGTCGACGTCGACGGCCTTGAGCATCGAGTTGTAGACCGCTTCCTCGGTCGCCTCGATCGCCGCCTGGAAGATCGGCGAGAGGTCGTCGTTCCGGAGAACCGGCGCTCCTTCCGTCGATGCGCTCGACTCGAAGGCGCTCCGGAGCTCCCGCGCCGTCGAGAACGCAATGACGTAGTCTCCGCTTCCGTTCGAGGAGGTGGCCCCGGTGCGCGAGAGCCCGAGCATCGCGCGCTTCGCGACGCGGGCGAGACCGAACGCGGCCGACGGGCGCATCCGTCGCCACCACCATCATGATCGAGCCGTCGGCGTCCGGCCCCGACACTTCGTCCTTCAGGTAGTACCGGCCGAGCTCGACTCCCACCGGAAGGCCGTCCATCGAAAGAACGCCTCCGTAGTTCGACTGCACCAGAACTCCCACGGTGTAGCCGCCGAGCGACTGCGGGAAGGAGACGCGACGAGGTCCCGATGCCGCCCTTCCAGCCGAAGGCGACGGTCCCCGTGCCCGCGCCGACGACTCCTTCGGCGACCGGCCCTCCGCGCGCGCTGCGAAGAGCTTCGAGCACGTGGCGCTCGTCGACGTGCCGCCCGCGAATGTCGTTCAGATAGCCGTCGTTCGTCTCCCCGATCACCGGATTGATGGAGCGGACCTCTTCGTTTCCCGGAAGAGCGAGGAGATGGGTGACGACGGCATCCGCGCTCTCCCAGACCGAGAGAGTGTTGGTGAGGACGATAGGAGTCTCGATGAAGCCGAGCTCCTGCACCTGCGTATAGCCGACGAGCTTTCCGAACGCGTTTCCGAGGTAGATGGCGCCCGGGCACTTTTTCCTGGAACAGATTCCCTCCGTGGGGAAGGATCGCCGTCACTCCCGTGCGGACGCCCTCCCCTTCCCAGATCGTCACCTGTCCGACGAGGACGCCGTCGACGTCGGTGATGGCGTTGAGCGGGCCGGGCTTCAAGACGCCCGGAGCGAGACCGATGTCGCGCGCGCGCGGCCGCGAAGACGCATCCGGCTGGGCGAAAGCTTCCGGTTGCCATCGAGACTCCCCAGAGGAACGTGAGGCCGAAGGATTCGGTTTCTCATCTCGATTCATCGGCCGGTCGCCGCTTCCCGGGCGCGGCCGGGGCTCGTGAGGCGCTTCGAGACGAAGTCGAGGACTTCCCGGGTGCGCTCCAGGTAGCGCGCGTAACTATACCGCTCCTCGGAGAGCCGGCGCGCCCCCGTCCCGGAGCCGGAGCCGCCGCTCGGGATCTCGCGCGAGCGCGAGGAGCGCGTCGGCGAAGGCTTCGGGCGTCGGCTCGGCGAGCGCCGCGCTGTCGTCGTCGAGCGCCTGGGTGTGGGTCAGGAAGGCGCGTCGCCACGATGGGCTTTCCCGCGCGGAGGTACGAGTAGATCTTGAGGGGAGTGTTCATCCCCGTCGATCGCGGGGATACCAGCACGTCCGAAATCGCGAGGTAGCGCGGCATCGAAGCACGGTGGACGCTGTCCGGTGAAGACCACGCGATCCGCCGAGCCCGCAGCGAGCGACCTCGCCGCTTCGCTTTCTCGACCTGGGCGGGAGTACCTCCCACCATGAGGAGCCGGGCCGAGGGAAGCTTCTCGGCCACGATCCGGAAGGCCTCGTAGAGGAGAGGCAGACCCTGATAGGACTCGAAGGTGCCGCTGTAGTGAACGACGAAGGCACCCTCGAGGCCGAGCTCGCGCCGCGCGCGAAGAGCCTCATCGGCCGCAATTCCTTCTCCGGACTCCGCGAGCGGAGAGTTCTCGATGAGAAAGACGGGCTTCTCGCGATCGACTTCCGGACACCACGTCCTTCAGATAGGGACAGATGACGATGACCGCGTCCGAGCCTCGGATGGTGACGCGCTCGACCCAGTCGAAGAGCGAGCGGAGAACGCGGTTCCGGCTGTACTGGAAATTCGCGAGCTGCTCCGGGAGCGACGAGTGCATGTCGTAGAGGACGGGCACGGAGAAGAGCCACCCGAAGAAGGACGCCCATGATCCCCGCCTCCTCGTGGCAGTCCAGGAGATCGTAGCGGTGGGTGAGCAGTCTCTTGAAGGACGAAGCGAAGACCAGAGCGTCGAGCGGGATCTTGGCGAGCGATGGTCCGACGCGCACCTGCCGGATTCCGGGAACCCGCGGCGTCCGGAGGATGCGGAGCCCGGCACCGAACGTCTTCCCCGATGGGGTAGGTCACCATGTCCACTTCGTGGCCGAGCTCCGTGAGCGCGCGCGCGCGGTAGAGCTCGCTGAAAGGCGTGCCCCGCGGCTGGAAAAAGGGCTGCGGGGCGAGGGTGAGATGCGCATCGGAACGCCGGGAGAATTATAGTCCGCAGCCGGGCGGGCAGGAGCTATGCACGAGCAGAGTGCATATAGACCGGGCCCCACCCTGCGCGAGCGGAGCCTTCAGCGCTGATGTGCGAGGGCCGAGGCGCGTGGCTGGAGTGGCGGCATTAATGAACGAGGCTCGGCTTGTCGCGGCGAAGCGCCGACGAGACCGCCCGGGTGAGATCGCCGATTCCGTAGGGCTTGGGGATGAAGCCCGAGGCGCCGTCCTGCGAGCACGTCCGCGACGCTCTGCTCCGCGGTCAGCCCGCTCGAGAAGAGAACCGGGAATCGAGCGATCGAGCCCGCGGAGCCGGCGGTAGGTCTCGTTTCCCCCGAGACCGGGCATCACCACGTCCAGGATCACCAGCGCCACGTCCCGCGCCTCGCGCAGGTAGTCGAGGGCCTCTTCGCCGCTCGCGACCGTCGCCACGCGATAGCCCTGGCTCTCGAGGATGTCCTTTCCCGAGATCGCGCAGCACCTTCTCGTCGTCGACCAGAAGGATCAGCTCGCCCTGGCCGCGAGCCGCGTCCTCGACCTGGCGTCTCCACCAGACTTTCCTCGGCCGAGCGGCACGGCAGCACGACCTCGAAACGCGCCCCCGTCCCGGTGAGCTCTTCACGCCCACGTCGCCGCCGAGCGACTTCACGATCCCGTAGACGACGGAAAGCCCGAGCCCCGTTCCCGCCTCGCCCTTGGTGCTGAAGAACGGCTCGAAGAGCCGCGCGAGCGTCTTCGCGTCCATTCCGACTCCGGTATCCTCGACCGAGAGCTGGACCCTTGGCTCCCGAGCCTTCCCGGCTCCTCCGTCCGTCCCCGCAAGGAGCCTCGTCGATACCCGGAGGAGCCCTCCTTCCGGCATGGCGTCCCGCGCGTTCACGCACAGGTTCAGCACGATCTGCTGGAGCTGGCTCGCGTCGGCCATCATGAGGTGGAGCCGGGATCGAGGCGTTTGTCGATGCGGATGCCCTTGGGGAGGGTGTGAGCGAGAAGCTCGAGCGTTTCCTCGACGATCTGATTGAGGTTCACCGGAAGGAGCTGGCCCTTGCTCTTTCGCGACGCGGACAGGAGCCGGCCGGTGAGCTCCGCTCCTCGCACCGCCGCCCGCTCGATGGTCTCGACGTACTTCGCCGCCGTCGGACGGTCCTTCAGAATACGTGCGCAGGAGCGACGCGTAGCCGAGGATCCCTCCGAGAACGTTGTTGAAGTCGTGCGCGATTCCGCCCGCGAGAGCGCCCAGGACCTCGAGCTTCTGGCTCTGGCGCAGCTGGTGCTCGAGCCTTGCGCACCTCGCTCATGTCGCGCAGCGAAAGCCGGAGGCGCCCGTGCGTCGAAGTCCGCCGATGCGTTGGCGCTGACCTCGAGAATGGCTTCCGTCCTTGGCGCGGAGCCGCAGCGGCTGGTCGCGGAGCCTGGCTCCCCGGAAGAGCGTGGGCTCGAGCTTGCGCCACGCGGCGGCGGACTCCGTCGCGAACAGAGAGTCGAGCTTCGCTCCCGCGAGCTCGGCCGCCGTATAGCCCAGAGCCCGGCTGGCCGCGGCATTCGCTTCCAGGATCGCGCCCGAGTGGTCGAGCACGAGCGCGAGATCGAACCCGTCGTCCCAGTGCGCCCGGTGCTCCGACGCGGAAACGGAGATCGACTCGAACAAACGCGCGTTCTCGATCGCCGCCGCGGCAAGCTCGGCGACCGAATGGGCCGACTCCAAATCGAGTCCTTCGGCGGAAGACGAACGTCGCATCCGAAGAGCAACACCCCCATGAGGTCAGGCCGCGAAACATCGGAAAGAGGGTGAGCGCGAGTCCCGGGGTTCCGGCGGCTCCGACGCTCACCTTCGACCTCTTGCGAACACATTCGTCGAGGTGCGGGCGGAGCGCCGATAGGGAGAACGACGCCGCTTTTCCCGGTTTGCCAGGCATTCCGGCCATTCCCGCCATTCCGAACGCTCCGTGATACCCGAGCTCGCCGCGACGCGGAACCCGCCGCGCTCGTCCTCGACCAGGACCGCTCCGACCGTCGCGCGGGCGAGAGGAGCCCCTACCGACACCGTCACCTCGACGACCGTCGGCGTACTCTCTCAGGGCGGCCAGAGCCTGTGCGAGCCGAAGAAGTCCGAGACGGGCGTCGGCCTCGTAGGAAAGCCGCCGGGAGAGCTTCGCCCGGTCGAGCACTCCCGCCACGTGCTCGGCGAGTCTCTGGAGAAAGCGCCGATCCGCCTCCGTCCACTTGGGAGGACGCGTCACAGAAGTGTATGGCGATCGCCGCCCGCTCGCGTCCTTCTCTCTCGACGGAACCACCACCAGCGAGCGAAGGCGCATGCCCGCGGCGAGCGCCCGAAGCTCCGGATCCTCCTCGACCGCGAGATCGGAGCGGGCGATGCGCGCCTGGAGCTCGCGATCGTGAACCACCGAGGCGGGAAGACTCGAACCCTCGTCGAGGCCGGCGACTTCGTCCGAGGCGAACTGCGCGCGAAGCCGATAGACGCCCCGCGGGTCTTTCTCGTAAGCGACGACCCGCGACGCCTCGAGCGCGCGGCCGAGCGCGGTCGTCGCCGCGGACCAAAGATCGTCTTCGCTCTGAAAAGAACGCAGCTCCTCGGCCACCTGCCCGAGAAAGGCGTTCTGCCACGCCTGTTCCCGCGCGCTCCTCGCGCGCTCGCGCTCGTTCAGGAGCGCCGATTCGAGCTCGGCCCGGGCGCGGCTCGCCCTTCGCCAGAGGACGAGGAGCCCGAGAACGAGGAGCGAGAAGACAACGACGGCGAATGCCCCGGTCGATCGTGGACCCATGATGTGTTGGAGAGATTTCGAACAGTATAAATCCAGCGGGCCGGCGAGTAAACCGACGGCTCGAAGCCCTAGGACGGATTCAACCGCAGGAGCTTCAAGCGCAGCAGGCGGACCGGAACCTGGCCTTCCGCGAGAAACGCCTCTTCCAGCTCCGCGGGCGACGAAAGCGGTCGCGATCGAAGGTAGTCCTTTTCGAGCTCTTCGAGGAGGAGCCGCCCGAGGGCAGCGCTTCCGGCGCCTGGGTCGACCGCCGCGCGCTCCGCTTCCTCCGCCGCTCGCTTCTTGCGAGAGAAATCCGACTTCGCGGAAGCGCTCGCTCGACCGCTGCGAGGCTGCCGTCGAAGGCGTGAAGGGAGACCGCGCTCTCGAGCCGCAGGTTCTCGAGGAGGTCGCGATGAAGCTGAAGGAGCCTGAGCTCGGCGATCGCCTTCGGCGTACCCTCGCTCGAAGACTCGCCGCAGGAGCCACGACCGCAATCCTTCGCTCGTCGTCCTCGCGCGAAAGACCCTCCGGAGCAAGACTCGCCGATTCCGATTGACGGACGAAGAGCCGATAGCCCCCGGCCACCTCGGAGAGAGTCGCGAGCTCGATTTCCCGCGCGCTCTCCTGGACGGCGCCGCTCAAGAGAACCGAAACTTCCTTGATCGGGTCGAGCGACGCCGGCCGCCAGAGACGAACGAAGTCCGGAGCGAGGAACGTACGGAGGAATCAGCCGCACCGGGATCGCGCCGTCGGGAATTTCTCCGTTCGCCGCGTCGGCGCCGAGAAAACCGCGGGCGCGCGCTTCCGAAGCGGCGACGTCTTCGGCAGGCGTTTCCGAGAGAGCGTCCCCCGCGAGGAGCGCGGGGAGATCCCGATCGGCGAGGCTCTCGAGCGCGACTTCGGTCATGCGGCTCGACGCCGCCGAGACCGCCTCCCTGGCTCCGAGCAGGATTCGATCCGGAGGCCAGTCCACCATCTCGTGATGGAGGAAGTAGAGGCTCAGCGCGTCCAGACCCAGCGGGTGGAAGGAGCGCCGGAGATCTCCGCGCTCAGCCGCGAGAGAAGCGGCTGGAGCGATCGCATGGCGAGTCGGCTCTTTTCCGAGAGCTCCGCGACACGATAGGCGGGGACCTTCTCCTCGAGAAGCACGGGCATCTCGGAAAGGAGAGCGTTCACCCGGAGCAGAGACCGAGCGCCGTCCCGGCGATGAACGTTGGGAATCTCGGCGAGGTTCTCGCCCGCCTGAGTCCATCGAGCGTGGGGATGGCATCGAGCCTCTCCGCCGAGCTCCACCGTCCGGTTCGGCGAGATCCGGAGCGAGAAGGAGCGATACGAGGCCGGTGCGGATGTTCTCGCCGTAGAAGGACGCGGAGATCGTCCAGAGACGCCGGTCGTCGAGATCGAAGAGCTCCGCTTTCGTGAGGCTGGTGAGCCAGAGCGCGTCGAGGTACGCGGGCTGCGAGAGCGCCTCCAGCTTCAGGCCCATCAACTTGGTGTGAAAGTCGGAAAGCCACTGCACGCGCGAGGCGAAGTCGGTTCGCGAGAAGCTTCCGAGCGCGTCGTCCCGTCCCGGGAAGCCCGGCGAGCGTCGACTCCGCGGGATAGAACGCGAACCGCGCCGCGACGTACTCCTCCATCAAACCCTCGAGGAGCCGGTCCTCGTCCGGGAAGGGTTCGTTCGTCTCTGCCGCCGCAGGCGAAGAAAAAGGGTCCCGCAAAGACAGCAGAGCGCGAGCGTTCGGAAGGAAGTGGTCAACGTCGATTCATCTTGGCTTTCACTAACTATCGTGTACAAACGCGGCCGTCGTCAAGGTTCCATGCCTGCGATAACCCTCCGAAAGCCGAGCCGCTTCGCTTCCTCGGCGGAGACATCGGCGTCTTCGCGCCGTTCGCGGTCTTTCTCGCGGGAGTCGGCTGGCTCGGTCTTTCGGGCGCCCCGGACGAGCGCGGCTTCTGGCCGGTCCTCCTCGTCGCACTCGCCGTCGGACTCGTTCTGAGCCGCGACCGGAGCCGATTCGCGGACGAAGTGATTTCCGGCATGAGTCGCCCGCTCGTCGCGATCATGATCCTCGCCTGGCTTCTCTCGGGAGTCCTCGGGCGGCTCCTGCAGGAGATGGGCTTCGTCGAAGCGCTGATCCAGATCTCGGGCCACGCCGGCCTGCGAGGACAGGGATACGTCGCGGCCGCGTTTCTCATCTGCAGCGTGGTCTCGACCGCTACCGGGCACCAGCCTCGGCACCGTTCTGGTGTGCGGGCCGCTCCTCTACCCCGCGGGAGGCGCTCTCGGCGCGTCACCTCCGATTCTCATGGGCGCGATCCTCGGGGGCGCGACGTTCGGAGACAACATCTCGCCGATCTCCGATACCACCATCGCCTCCTCTTTCACTCAGGATGCGGACATCGCCGGGACCGTGAGAAGTCGTCTTCCCTACGCGCTCGCCGCGGCGGCCCTCGCGCTCATCGCCTACTTTCTCCTGGGCGCATCGGCGGAGCGCGCCGCCGCCGGGCCCACGGTCGACGGAAGCTACCGGGGACTCGTCATGGCACTCGTGCCCGTCGCGGTCCTCGCGCTCCTCCTGAAGGGCCGGAGCCTCCTCGAAGGACTCCTCGCCGGGATCGCGCTTTCGGTCGCCCTCGGTCTCGCCTTCTCGCTTCTGCGGCTGCAGGATCTGATCCGGATCGACTCCGGGAGCTTCGGCGCTCGCGGGCTCCTCGTCGAAGGAATGGAGCGCGGCATCGGCGCGTCGATATTCACTCTCTTGCTGATGGGAATCGTCGGTCCACTCGAAGCGTCGGGCGTCCTCGAACGCATGATCGAGGCCTCGTCGAGCCGCATCCGCTCGGCTCGCGGCGCGGAAGTCGCCATCGTCGCGGTGACGACGGCCGCGGTTCTCGTCACGACCCACAGCGTTGTTGCGATCCTGGCGGTCGGAAGTTTCGCCCGGCGCGGAGGAGAGCGCTTCGGGATCTCGCCGTATCGACGGGCGAACCTGATGGACATCACCGTGTGCGTTTTCCCCTTCATCCTTCCGTACATGATCCCGACCATCCTCGCCGCGACGACTTCGTCGTCCGGGCGAGGAGTTCGGGATGCCGCGGCTCAGCCCCTTCGCCGTCGGGAATCTCGAACTTCCACTCCTTCGCGCTTTTCGCGGTGATGATCTTCGCGATCGCGACCGGCTGGGGCACCGACAGACGCGGAGACCGAGAGACGCTCGATGTCGTTGACAAGCTCTTCGCCGGTTTGCGATCCTGGTTCACACACAACACATGCTCAAGACAGGAAGGCGCCCGCCTGCGCCATCGCGGGGCGGGGACGATCTCGACCGGCTCCAGACGATCTACCAGTCCGGCAAACGGAACGACGCCATCTCCGCGCTGAAGGTCCTCGTCGAATCTCAGCCGAAATCGGCTCGCCTTCGGGTTCGTCTCGGCGAGTGGCTCGCCGCGGCGGGGCGGCGGGACGAAGCGATCTCGACGTACTTCGCCCTCTCAGGAGCTCCTCGCCGCCTCGGGCAACGGTCTCGCGGCGATATCCGCGGGGGTGAAAATCCTCGAGCTCGACCCCACTTTCGAGAACCCCCTCTCGTACGTGGCCAAGGTCAACGCGAGCCGGCTTCGCGACGAAGAGCGCAAGCAGGCGAAGTCGGCGGAGCCGGCCCCGGAGGCGAACGTCGATCCCGGGCCGCTCGCCGGCATTCCGCTGCTCTCGGATCTCGGTCCGGACGAGCTCCAGAGCGCCGCGGCGGGACTGAAGCGGCGCCTGCTGAGCAAAGGCGCTACGGTCTTCGAGAAAGGCGCGCGCACCCGCTCGCTCTGCTTCGTCGTGAGCGGCATGCTCGAGATCCGGAACGAGGGGAAGAAGCTCGATACGGCGGGCCCGGGCCAATGCCTCGGCGAGTTCGCGTTCCTCACCGGAGAGCCCCGGAACGCGACCGTTTCGGCGGCCGAGGAAAGCGAGATCCTGGAGCTCGGCTTCGAAATGATGGAGAGCGTCATCGCGCGCCATCCCCGTGTCGGAACGGTGCTCGATCGCATGTATCACCGCCGGGTGCTCGCCCGGGTCCTCGCCGAGAGTCCGCTCTTCGAGTTCCTGGACGCCGGCGAGCGCCAGCGGCTCGCGTCGAAGTTCGAGTTCCTGCAGGTCCCTTCCGGGATCGAAGTGGCGCAGGAGGGCGCGACCGACGGCTCGCTCTTCCTGATCAAGAAAGGCGGGGTCGAGGTGCGAAAGGGGACGGTGAGTCTCGGGAAGATCGGACCCAACGAGTTCTTCGGAGAGGTCTCGTTTCTCACCGGGGTTCCGCGTACCGCGACCGCGGTCACCACGGAAGACTCCGAGATCCTCCGGATCGACCGCGAAGTCCTGAAGGAGCTCGTCGTCGAGCACCCGCGCCTCGTCGAAGTGCTGAAGAAGTTCCACCTCGATCGCGTGCAGAACGCGATGCAGGTGCTGAAGGCTTCTACGCGCGTGTAGCGAGTCGCTTCAGGTTTCCGCCGAAGATTCGCCGCCGCCTGCGCCGAGTCCACCCCGAGCGCCGCGAGAATCTTCATCTGCCCGTTGCAGATGATCCTTGAGGAAGCCTCGGGGGAAGAAGCTCGAGTCGGAACCGTACAAGAGGCGCTCCGGGCCGAGCACCGAAAGCGCCCGCGCGAAAACGCGCTTCGAGGCTCATCGGTTCCGGGAGCTTCTCGATCCAGGAGTTCGAGCTCGACGTGTCGGCATGGACGTTCGCGCATTCGCTCGCGACCAGAAGGAGCTCGCGAAAGAAGCCACAGCCGAAGTGCGGGAGCACGAAGGGAATGCTTCCGAAGGATCTCGCCACTCCCGCGACGTCGAGGGGATTGGCGAAGCGGATGTCGAAGGGGCTCGGAAGGCCGAGCTTGTCGCGGACCCCGACTTTCAGGATTCCGCAGTGCACGAACACGATTCCGCGGTGCTCGGCCACCACGTCGAGGATCGGGCGGAGGTCCTTCTCCCAGAGGTGGAAATGATGCATCGCGGGAAAGAGGCAGAGGCCGCGAAGCCCGAGCTCTCCGAAAGCGCGCCTCGTGCGCTCGAGAGCGTCGGGGGCCTTCGGGTTGAGCATGAAGTAAGGAATGAATCGCTCGGCGTAGGCCCGGGCCGCCGCCGCCACGGACTCTTCGTCACCCGGAACGCTCGCGATCAGGACGGATTGCGCGATTCCGTTCCGATCGAGCTCGGCGACCCATCGCGACGCGAGCGCCTCGGGAGCCTCCGGGGGAAACTCGAAGGGAAGCTTCTCTTTCAGGACATCGGGCGACTTCAGGCTCGCCGAAAGCGTGCGGAAGAAATTGTGTGAAAAAAAATGCGCGTGGGCGTCCGCGATCTCGAGATCGCCGAAAGGAGTTTCCACGCTGCCTAAGGTACCACGGCGCTCCGAATTTCGATGCCGCGAACGACGAGCGGTGACGAGCCGCCCCATTCGACGTCGATCGCCTGAAGGCCGTGGGCGACTCCGGGGGTGAGGGCGAAGCGGACCGCGGGGCCAACCACGAGGAGCGGCGGCTTTCCTTCGACCCGGAGCTCTCCGTCGCGCGGCTCCACAAGGAGGTCGAGCTCGATCGCGCGGTCGAAAGGCAGATAGAGTTTCACGCGACCGGGAGGAATCGCGCGCATGTTCCCGTCGGGTCGGATCCAGCCCGCGCCGAAGTACGGCTGTCCGCGGCCGCCCAGGGGGATGCTCTCCGGGATGGTCATCGGACGACGCAGGGCGTCCTCGACCGCGTTCCTGTCCACTCTCGAGAGCTCCACCTCGTCGTTCGCGAAGAACGCGTTCGACGAGATTCGCCGCCGGGAGCTCCCGATCCTCGCGCCAGACGAAATCCACGCGGAATCGCTTCAAGAACCACGCGAGGTATGCGGGATCGGTGGACGACCAGAACTGCGCGACGGCGTGCCTCCGGTACTCGATCTCGTCGCGGCCGAGAAACATGTAGTCGTATCCGACGTAGGGGTCGTAGACGGTAGCTCGCCCCGCGAAGTACGCGAGAAGCGATGGCCGCGCGCGATCCGGGGGCTCGACCCAGACACTCGTCGAGGCGGAGAGCCGCTCCGCCTCGCGTGTCGCTTCGACGCGGGACCTCGCGACTCGATCCACGCCGAGAGACGCCGCGTGGAAAAAATGCTGCCCCGTCGCCGGAAGCGCGAGGAAGAGAACGATGAGGGCCGCGATACGGGGGGAAAGCCTCGAAAGAGCGCGCGCGGTCGGAAACCAGAGGAGGATCCCGCTCGCCGTCGCGAACCAGCCCGCGTCGTTCAACGCTTCGAGCCGGGAGAGTCCCTGCGGCCTCCGCGGGCGCGATGCGGAGAACGAGGGACAGAGGAAACCCGATGATTCCGAACCAGGCGACGAGCGAGGGCAGGAACGCTCGCGAGGCGAGATCGCGAAACGCCGGCCGTAGCCCGAGAAGCCGCAGACCGAGAAACCCGACGAACCAGAGGAGCGTCGCCCCGAGGGCGAGGAGAACGCCGCCGGTCGGCCACGAGAGCTCGCCGACACGGGCGAGGGCGTCGATCGCGGCCTGGAGCGAGAGCTTCTCCATCGAATAGCGAACGATCTCGAGGGGGCGGAAGCCGACGGCGGTGTTGGAGCCGGCGGCGGCGAGAAACGTCTGGAGCACGCCTCCGGCCGACGCGAGGGCCGTCGCTCCGAAAGCGATGCCACGCCCGGCGATCGCCTCGGGAGAAAAGCGCCGCGAGGAAGAGCGCGGCGAGCGCCTGTGCGCCCAGGAACATCTTCACCAGAAACAGGAACGAAAGGGCGAACGCCCCGGCCGCGAGCGGACCGCGCGCGCCGGTCTCACAGTAGTCGTGAAGGAGGGCGAGCCCGACGAAAACAAGCGGAAGGGCCGCGAGAAGCGGGTTCGCGAGGAAAATCGAGACCAGCGCCCAGTCCATGAAGGTGAGGCTCCACCAATCGACGGCGGGCCGGAAGAAGAAGGCGAAGCCGAAGCCCGAGCCCAGAACGAGAATCGACGCAGAGGATCCGCGTCGATTCGCGCTCGAAGAGCCGGCGCGAGAGAAGGTAGGCGCCGAGGACGTAGAGCGCGAGGTGCCAGACCGCGCCCAGGCGCGCGAGCCCGTCCTCGGGCTCGATGCCGAAAACCCGCGCCCAGAGGGCGAGCTGCAGGTGATAGCCGGAGTGGTACGAGATCGGCGCGCCGGAAACGGAGAGGAGCCTCGGCGGATAGCTCGTCTCGAGCGAGCGCGCGACCCCGAGGTGGAAGAGCGCATCCCGTTGAAGAGCGCGATCGAGAAGAAGCTCCCCCGCTCTGTCGACGCGGTAGAGACTCCCGGTCGTCAGCAGATAGGGAGTCAGGACCGCAACGATGACGGCCGCGAGGCCGACCACCGTGGCCCTCGGCCATTCGAGGGTGAGCCGCGTCCTCGCGGGAAGAAGAATGGCTCCGAGGCTCAGGAGGGACGAAGAGAGCCAGAAGAGCGAATCGACTCCCGTGAGAAGCACGGCGAGGTAGAGAAGGGCCGCGACGGGTCCTCCGAGCACGGCCGCGATCACGAGCCGCTCTTCTCGCGTCCGACCGAGGCCGAGCAGCTTCGCGACGAAGAATCCGGGAAGGAAGTGGGCGAAGCCGAGCGCGGCGAGCGATTTCAGAAGCATCGATGAGGCCGCGCGCTCAGACCTCGAACAAGGCTTCCTTCTCTTTCATGGGGGCGCCGGCAAGAAGATGGCGCGCGAGCTGGAGGGACATCTTCATCGAATGATCCGAGTTGTTGTACCAGTAGGCTCCGGTCCGGCCGAGGAGCTTCAGGTTGGAGAGCGGCTTCACCATGCGGGAAGCGAGCGCGAAGCTCTCTTTGTAACGAAGATCGTAGATGGGGTAGGTGTCTCGAACTCGCTCGATGTGAACCGGGCCGAAGTCTTTCTTCGTCGCGACCAGCTTCAAGCGGACGAGGTCTTCGAGGATCCGCGGAACCAGCGCTTCCGGATCCTTCCAGGCGCCCTCGCCTTCGAACCCCGTGACCTCGACGCAGAGCCCGGTCTTCCCGGAGGGCGCCATGTAAGGGGCCATTTCGGTCGTGATGGAGACCCGCGAGAGATCGGTATCTCTGCCCCCGAAATAGATCCATTGCTGCTTCTGCAAGACCTCCGCTCTCGACTTCGATGTTGTAGAGGATGGTCGAAAGGTAGCGGAGCGGCGGGGGCTCCTTTCCGAGGAGCCTCGCGAGCGCCGTCAGGTTGCCGCTCCAGACCAGATGCCCCGGCTCGATTCTCCGCCCGTCCGCGAGCGCCACTTCGACGACGCGATCGCCCGAAGTGGCGAGCGCCGTCACGGTGTTCTCGAGGAGAACGTCGCCGCCTCGCGCGCGGACCTCGGCGTCGAGTTTCTCGCAGAAGGTGCCGAAGCCCCCGCGGCTCGGGTAGATGAATTCCGTCACCACCGGCCGTGGGAGGAGCACGTTTTTCACGAGGTCGAAGAGCGAGTCGGTCTTCACCCTCTTGTCGATGACCGCGCGGTTGATGCCGGTCTTCGCCCAGTCGACGTGCACGCTCTCGCAGGGAATCTGAAGGAACTTCTCGGTATAGGGCTTGAAGAAAAGGCGGTAGAGGGTGTCGCCGTACTTCGAGCGGGTGTACTCGGTGAAGGAGTTCTCGTCCGACGGGCGGCTTTCTCCGCAGGAGGTCGAGCCCCGCCGAGAGCATGACGCGAAACGGAAGCCGGAAGAGCGCCCTTTGATCGAGCGGCCAGGGGAAATACCGACCGAAGAGATGCACCGCGCTCGACCGATCGACGACCAGGTACTCGTCGCCGAGAACCGCGAGGAGGAACGACAGAACCTCCGGATCCTCCGTATGAAACCGCTTGGGACCCACGTCGAAGAAGAAATCGCCGTAGCGGAAGGAGCGGGCGAGGCCCCCCACGTGATCGTTCCGCTCCACGACGAGAACGCTCTTCCCGTCCCCGAGAACGGAGTGGGCGAACGTGAGCCCGGCGACGCCGGCCCCGACGATGAGGAAATCCTTTTGCTCAGGCATGGGGACGAGGGTCAGTATATTTTCAACGACCGACCACCGCCAGAATCGTCACACCCGGGTTCGAGTACACGGTCCGGAACAGTGCGTCGGACTCGAAGAGCTTTCGGAGTCTCTCGCCCCGCGTCTCGATCTCGCGCGTGCCGAGAAAGAGATAGTCGATTCCGAGACGCGTCGCGAGGCGGTGTGCTTCGAGGGGATCGCCCGAGGCGAAGATGGGCCGGACCTCGCGCCGTTCGCGGACGCGGTACTTTCGCAGGTCGAGGAGGAAGATCGGACTCCCGACGGCCATCCGGCGCTCGCCGATCGCCGGGAGGAGCGCCCACTCACCGAGCTCTCGCGCCCTCACGTCCCACTGCACGACCGAGTCTTCCTTCGTTTCCTCGCGAATCCATTGAAGCGCATCCCATTCGTTCCGGCTCACGACCGTGGTCCAGCGGAAGTCGCCGGGGGAGATGCTGCGATTCGAAACGTCCTGGGCGTTCACGAGGTCGAGAGCGGCGGTGAGCGTCGCGGGGACGAGGACGAGCGCGTGGCGAACGCCGAGAGTGCTCCCAAGAGCGGGCGCCGCGAAAAAACCGAGAGTGATCAGGAGTACGCTTCCCGCGCGCCAGGCCATCCAGACTCCCTCGTACCCCTTCAAGTCCAGAAAGAGGACCGCGAGGAGCGCGAGAAGCGCGAGTCCGCCGATTTCGCGGTCGAAGCGACGGAAACCCGAGCCCCAACGAAAAAGAGAGAGAGCCAGAAGCGCTCCGCTATCGAGGAGAAGGACCGAAAAGAGCTCGGGCCACCGGGGAGCTTCGGAGCGTGAGGGCGCTCCCGGCGTCGCCGAAGAAGCCGAGCGCGACGTAACCGACGAGACAGAGAAGGGCGGGAGCCCCGATCCAGAGCGAGAGCTCGAGAAACCGGCGGAAGGGTTTCGCGCGGAAGAACAGGACGGCGATGGTCCAGGGTCCCGCCAGCATGGCGGTCACGATGCTGGCTCCCGCCATGCCACCCAAGAGAGCGCCGAGGAGAAGAGAGCCCGGGCGATCGCGCGGCTCGCCGCGAAGGAGAAGCACCAGGAGCACGACGAGAAGGCTGTAGCTGAAGAGGTGCTGCGGCGTGTAGAGGACGGACCGGTGAAGCCCGTCGAGAGACACGAGCCCGAGAACCCATCGCCCGAAGGCGTCGACGTTCATGTCGCGGAAGCTCCCCGCGCCGAGAAGCGTGAGGAGCGCCTTCGTAGCTCGACGGCGACCAGTGTCACCGCAGTCGAAAGAAAGGCGCGTGCGGGGGAAAGCGAGAGCTCTCGCGCCGCTCCGAAGAAGAGGCCGGTGAAGAGCATTCCCGAGGCGAGATAGAGGGAGAGAAGCGCTGCCTGGTTCGCGCCCGAGCTCCCGAAGACCGCGGGGTGGGCGAAGAAGAGCCAGTAATAATGTAGGGACTCCCCGGCGTAGAAGGGGTTCGAAAGCGGGTATCCGCCCTTCTGGAGCTCCGCCACGACCGACAGGTGCGTCATGAGGTCGGCGCTGAAGTACGCGCGATACGCGACCCCGCCGTCGACGGACGCTCCGACTTTCAAGAAGGGCACTGCGGTCATGAGAAGAGGGAGAAGAAGCGCGGCCGCGAGAAAGCCGGACGGCGCGCCGCTGTCCCCGCGCGGCCTCAGGCGTATCGAACGCTGCGGCGGCGCGAAAGAGAACGAAGAGGCCGATGGAAGCGGCGACCATGGCTACGGGCGTGAGCGCCCCGAATCGCGCGAGGAAGCCCGCGGCGAGAGAGCTCGCGAAGTAACCGAGCGCCGCGCCCGCGAGGATGGCGAACGGACCATCGAAGAACCTCTTCGCGAGGGGAATGCCCGGGGCCGCGAAGACGACGAGCGAGAGCGCGTAGAGCGCTGCCTTTCCTATCGAGCCGAAGAGGAGGACCGAGAGGACGAAGGCGAAGAAGAGGACGGCGCCCGTGACGGCGCGCTCGAAGGATCGGCTTCCGGCTATTTTCGCGCTCGGATCATGATGTGCCATCCGAGCGGTCTCCGGATGGCGTCGGGCAGGATCTCGAAGAACGGGACCAGCAGGTAGTTGTTGAGCTTCGCGAAGAGGTTGTCGAACTTCACCGTTCGCTTGGGGAACCGGTCGACGTGGATCTGGACGTCGTGGAAGCGCTCGAAGAGCCGTCGGCATTCGGAGGGGGTGTACTTCCGGATGATGGGCGCGTCCTTGTCCTTGTGCTCGACGTTCGTCCTCGAGAGCCAGGAGACGAAATTGAACCAGGAGACGCGGTTGTAGAGCATGATCACCGCTTCCCCGCCGGGCTTCAGCACGCGATGGACTTCGGCGATGGATCGCTCCGTATTCACCGTATGGTGGAGGACGCCGTGGGAATAGACGACGTCGAAAGTCTCATCGGGAAAGTCGAGCGCTTCCGCGTTCCCCTGCCGGATGTCGCCTTTGTAGCCTTCACGCGCCAGGTTCCGCGTCGTGAGGTCCACCGCGTTCTCCGTCAGATCCCGGGCCGAGACCAGAGCGCCCGCCCGGGCGAATTGCATCAAGTCGATGCCCGCTCCGCAGCCGATCTCGAGAATTTTCTTCCCCTTGTAGCGGGGGAAGTCGACGTAGTCGCGGAGATAATCGATCTTGTCGTAGCGGTACTTCTCGAGAGCGTCGAAGAACTCGGCGGAGCCCACCGGCAGATCGGTGACTTCGATGTCGTTGACGTACTCGTTCCAGTACCGGCGCACGTCCTCGAGGGTGTGGGCGGTTTCCATGGACGAGGGCATATTAGCCGAGCTCGCGGCCGGGAGGACAAAACGCGACGCAAAGACGCAAAGGCGCAAGGAATCGCCGTCTCTGCGCTCGTGCGCCTCTGCGTTGATTCTTCTAGAACGGCTTGCTGAAGCTCACCAGAAAACGCGTGCCCTCGGAGCCCTGTGCGACCTCGAGCCTCAAGAGGATGCGATCGTGCCGGAGGACTCGAAGTCCGGCGCCGAAGGAGTGCTGGAGTCCGCCGAGCGAAAAGTCGGAGAAGCTGCGGTACGCTCCTCCGGCGTCCCAGAAGACGCACGGCGTCGAGCTTTCCCGGCAGGATCGCGGAGCGATACTCGACGGTCGCGAGCACCAGGTCTTCGCCGCGGAACCGGTTCAGTGGAAATCCCCTCAGGCTGTGGCTTCCACCGAGCCCGCGGGTGAAGAAGAACGGGATCGCGGTCCCGCTTCCGTGGTCGATCCCGTCGGCTCGAAAGCGTGCGACGATCCCGTGGTCGTGCCCGGGAAGCGGTACCGCGCTCTGGAGCTCGACGCCGAAACGCCGAAAGCCCGGATCGCCCGCTCCGAGACCGATGAACTGACGGAAGTCTCCCTCGATCCAGACTTCCACGGCGGGGATACCCGGGCTGGTCGCGGGTATCCCAGAAAAGCGAGGCGCCGATGGTGGCGTAGGTGAAGGCCTCTCCATAGCCCGCGAGGATGTCCGGGGAGAACAGGAGCTCGGGCGAAGGGAGGGAGCGATTCTCACCGCCTCGGGCGTCGATGCGGCGCAAGTCGCCGCCGACTCGAAGGCCCACGGTCGAGCTCAGGGCGAAGTCGAGCTCGGAGCCGACCGCGGTCTCGCGAAGGCGATAGTCCGTGCGGTCGAAAGCCTGGCTTTCCAGCCCGAGGCCGAAGAAGTCCTCCTGGGCGAGATCGCGATGGAGGAACCCGCTTCGCAGTCGGAACCGCCCGCTCCGATCGAGAAGGGTATCGTGCACGACCGCGAGCTGGAAGTACCCCTCGGTCGTTCCGAGCGCGCGAAACCGAATCGCGCTCCGATCGTCGTGCCAGAGAGTGTGCGTGAACCCGAGTCCGATCCCGGAGCCGGAGACGACGCCCCCGATCTCGGGAGTGACGTCGTACCGCCTCAACCCTTCGGCGAGACCCTCGAACGGATTCTCTTCGGGTCGATCGCCCAGAAGACGCGCCCAGAATCCGCCCGATAGACGCAGAAGCTCGCCGAGATCTCCCTGGTCCCTCGTCGGCCTCCGCGATGAGGCTCTGCTCTTCGGCGCGGGCCCCGGCGGCGAGCAGGAGAGCGCCGAGAATACAGAGAATCCTCATGAATCTGCGCTTCCCAGTGCAAGACCTGCGCCACCGGAAGCAACGCGAAATCCCTTGAATTTCGGGACAACCACGCGTCCTGCGCGATCGCCGCAAACGTGAATCTTCTGCACTCCCTTGAGGACGCTTATAATGACCTCCATGCGCGAGCACCGTGTCGCCCTCGCCGTCATCGGCGTTATCGGGCTCGTGCTCTCGGGCTTCGCGCTCACCGTCGACTATCCGCGCGCGGCGGAGACGTTCTGGAGCGACGGCGCGACGTACTACGCGATGGCCCATAGCCTCGCGTTCGACTTCGACCTTCGCTACGAGCGCGAGGACCTCGTTCGCGTATTCCGCGAGTTCCGGAGTGGCCCCTCCGGGCTCTTCTTGAAACGGGGGCGCGAGCTCGACCCGACCCTCACCAGC
The DNA here is from genome assembly GCA_963820855.1 of uncultured Acidobacteriota bacterium. Classification (GTDB taxonomy): domain Bacteria; phylum Acidobacteriota; class Vicinamibacteria; order Marinacidobacterales; family SMYC01; genus DAISKN01. Next base: position 409,821 of record CAWGBY010000015.1, on the reverse strand, counting down.
CGCGTGCCGTTTCTCGTCAGCGAGGGACCCCTCACCTCGGAGCTCTACTACGCGAAGGCGTTTCTCTATTCTCTCTCCGCCGCGCCTTTCGTGCGCCTCTTCGGCACGAACGGACTTCTACTCCTCCACGCGGTTCTTCTGACGGCGGTGCTCCTCGCCGGATACTTCCTTCTCGCCGCATCCGCCTCGCGAGGGGCCGCGCTCGCGATGACCCTCACGTTCTTCTTCGCTTCGGTGGTGCCCGCATACTTCGTCTGGCTCACCCCGGAGCTCTTCAACCTGTGTCTCGTGTTCCTCGGGAGCCTTCTTCTGGCTCTACAAGGAGTACGCACCGAGACCCGCCGGCGCTCCTGCGAGGCGCTCTTTCCGACGTCATCGCCGCCGTCATCTGGGGAGCGGTCACCTACTCGAAAGTCAAACAACGTCTTTCTCATCCTGCCGCTGCTCGCGCTTCTCGCGGTGCGGAGGCTGTGGAAGCGCGGTCTCCTCACGGGAATGGTCTTCGGCCTTGCTCTCTCTGGATTCTTCCTCGCTCAGCTCGCGATCACCGGCGAGATGAACTATCAGGGCGGAGAGCGGAAGACGTTCAGCGGCCGCTACCCGTTTCAGCAGGCGGATCTCACGTTCGACAACACCGGACTCTCCAAGGTCACGAGCGAGATCTACACTCACCAGCCGTGGGACATCGTGCTCCACGACCTCTATTTCTATGTGGTCGGACGCTTTTCGGGCGTCGCCGTCTACTGCTTTCCGGCGGTGGCCGCGGCGCTCCTCTTCCTGTTCTCTCGGCGTAAGCGGCTCGACCAGTGGCTCCTGTTCGGAGTCGCGATCTTCGGCTGCCTACTCCTCATCGTTTGGATGCCGGTGAACTACTTCGGCGGAGGCGGCACGCTCGGCAATCGATACTTCCTCAACATCTTTCCGCTCTTCTTCTTTCTCTTCGCCGGCCGCGAACGATTCGCGGGTCCTCTCCTCGCCTCCTGGGCGGCCGCGGCGGTTTTTCTCACCTCGATTCTCGCTTCCCCTTTCGATGCCGGCCGACAGCCGGGCGAGCACGCGACGGCCGGCGTCTACAAATGGCTCCCGGCGGAGCTGTCCGCTCATCAACGACCTTCCGACCAACAGCGATCCGAGGAAGTTCCGCCAGAAGTTCGACGAGGGGTTTCTCGGCTACTTTCTCGACAACAATACCTGGGGAAAAGAGCGGCGGAGCCCGGGCGGCCTCGGATTCCACGTCAAGGGGGGAAGCGAAGCGGAGCTCGTGGTGCGGACCCGCTTCGAGCTCACGCAGCTCGTGGTCCGGGTGACGAACGTCGCGAGCGAGCGGAACGAAGTGCGCGTCTGCACTCCGGGAGGCTGCGAGAGCCGGGAGCTGGATCCGGGCGAGAAGGAGATCCTCGAGATCCCGGCGGGCCGCCCGTTCCCCTACGAGGACTTCGGCCAGCGCAGCTACTGCTACCTGGTCTCGATCGAGACCGAGACCGGATCGATCCCGATGCTCGAAAGCCGCGGCGAAAGCGACTGGCGCTATCTCGGCGCTTTCGTCCACATCGAGCCCGACCCCTATCCCGGACTGTAGCTTTGCCTCACATCAAGCTGAAGGACGGGCTTCCCGGGATTCGAGGCCCCATGGAATTTCGTCCGGAGACAGCGGAACCCATGAGCGAGCTCGCGGAGATCCTGCTACGCGGCGAGAGCACTCTCAGCCGGGCGGAGCGGGAGCTCATCGCCACGTACGTCTCGGCGGGCAACGAGTGCGACTACTGCCGGACCAGCCACGGAGCCATCGCCGCCCAGTATCTCGGCGGAGACGAGGCGCTGGTGGCCTCCGTGTGCTCGAGGCCCGACGACGCGCCGGTCCCGGCGAAGCTCAAGACCCTTCTCGCCATCGCGGGTAAGGTCAGGGAAAGCGGAAAGAACGTCACCTCGGAGGATGTCGCGCGCGCCCGCGCCGAGGGCGCGACCGATCTCGAGATCCACGACACGGTTCTGATCGCGGCGGCGTTCTCGATGTTCAACCGCTACGTCGACGGGCTCGCGACATGGGCGCCAGAAGACCCGGAGTCGTATCGAGAGCGGGCGAAGGGCATCGTCCGCGACGGCTACGTGGAGCTCGCGCGCCGCCTCAAATCAGCACGAGCTCCCGGTCGATGAGCTCCGGCGCGAGAGCGGACGCGTCCACTCTCGAGAGGTGTCGGACCAGGGACTCCACGACGATCGAGTCGAGGTAGCGCTCGACCGCTTCTTTCTTTTCGACGAAGCTCACACCCATCCCGCCGGTGAGCGCCGGCGATGCTCCCTGCCCTCCGACCCAGATCACTTTCGCGCGGGTTTCGATCAGCGGATTGTCGGCCGTCGCCGAGCTCGAGAGATAGATGGTGACGTCCGAATTGACCGGAAGGACGTGATTCGCCGAGAGACACAGGCCGCCGCGGCTGACGTTGACCGCGACGCCGGTGTGATACTCGCCTTCCGCGGAAAAGATGGTCTCGGTCTCGAGCGGCACGCGCAGGCGCTCTCGCGCCGGAACTTTCGACACCACGTCCTGCGCCGAGAAGCTTCGCGACACCCGGCGCGAGACGACGCCGGTTTGGGTCATGAGGTGGTCGTAGAAGGCCTTCAGCTCCGTGAAGCGCCGTTCCGCTTCGAGGGTGAGCGTTCCGGCGCTGCGGATTTTCGCGTCGTTCAACTCTGCGAACTCGGCGATGAGATCGAGAACGGTTTTCATGCATCTCCCCGGCAAGAAGGTGTCTTCGGGGGAAGACGGGACGACCATGAAAATTATCCGGTCCGGAGAGCGAATCGTCGGTGATCGAGATCGTCGGGCTTTCTCCACATGTGGGTTTCGACCCCGAATCTGATCTAACATCTATATTGCGTGAGGCCCGGGATTGCTCCGATCGGCGCGGTGCTTGCCGCGCTATTGACCTCGGCGCTCTCGAGCGCGGCTCCCAAGGTCCATCTCCTCGGCACCGGAGGCACCATCGCGGGCGGGAGCGGAGGCGCTCTCCGCGCGGGAGATCTGGCGTCATTGGTCTCCGATCTCGCGAGCGTCGCGGACGTCTCGGTCGAGGACTTCTCGAACATCGGAAGCTCCCGCATGACTCCCGAGCTGCAGTTCCGGCTGGCGCAACGGGTAACGAGCCTGTTCCAGGAGCGGCCGGAGCTTTCCGGAATCGTGATCACTCATGGGACGGATTCTCTCGAGGAGACCGCCTTTCTCCTCGACCTTCTCGTCCCTCCGGGAAAGCCCGTGGTGTTCGCGGCGGCACAGCGGCCCCCGCGCGACACGGACACCGACGGACCGCGAAATCTATTGAACGCCATCCGCATCGCCGCCCTTGCCGAGATGCGAGGGCTCGGGATCCTCGTGACGCTGAACGACGAGATCCACGCCGCCCGCGACGTTCGGAAGACGCACGCGGTCGCCGTGAACGCATTCGTCTCGCCGTGGTCGGGACCGATAGGACAGGTGGATTTCGAACGCGTCTACCTCTTTCATCGGCCGGCGCGGCTCCTCACCATCGCCGCCCGAGGGGTCGAGCCGCGCGTGGAACTGGTCACGCTCTACGCGGGCAGCGATGGCCGCGCCATCCGCGACGCGGTTCGCTCGGGAGCGCAAGGCCTGGTGGTGGAGGTGTTCGGGCGCGGGAACGTTCCTCCGGAAGCGATGGCGGCGGTGGCGGAAGCGCGGGAGAAGGGCGTGACCGTCGCCTTCAGCAGCCGCACCGGCGGCGGACGGGTGGAGCTCGGCGATGACGCGAAGCAGGCGGGCGTCCTGTCCGCGGAAGACCTCGACGGCTTGAAGGCTCGCATCGTCCTCGTCGTCGCGCTCGGAGCCGGCGCCGACGGTGAGCAGATCGCGGGCTTCTACCGGCGCCTGTCGGGAGAGATCGGCGCCCTCGAGTCGAACTAGCCATCAGCGACTCAATCGGCGGCGTCGCGCCGCAGTCGACACTGACGGGAAGAACGCTTCGCCAGAGGCGTCGCAGCGAGTGCGTCCCTTGCCCGTTGTGTCTTGCCTTTCAGAAAGCCGCGATGATCGTCTAAGGCGCATACGAGCAGGGACGCTCCCGGCTTCTTTGCGCCGTAGCTGACTTTGCGACTTTGCGTTAGATTCTGTTTGACTCGTCAGTTGGAGCATCAGCCGTTTCTGGCGCCTTTCTGTTCTTCCCCTAGATTTCCACCTGCATTCGGACCTCGATGACCCGCGATGGCGGAATGCGGAAGAATTCCGTGGCGCGGAGCGCGTTCTTGGTCATCAGCGCGAAGAGCTTCTCTCTCCAGAGCGCCATGCCCGGAAGCCGGGTGGGGACCACGTTCTCACCACCGAGGAAGAAGGTGAGCTCCTCCATGCGCAGATCGAGTCCTTGCTCTCTCAGCCGGGCGACGATCTCCGGAACGCTCGGATCCTGCATGAAGCCGTAGCGGGCGATGGCGCGATAGAAGCCGGCGCCGAGCGGGCTCACCGAGAGGCGTCCGCTCGAGAACACGAAGGGCACCTCCTCGGTCTCGACGGTGAGCAGGACCACCGGCTGGTGCAGCACTTGGTTGTGCTCGAGGTTATGGATCAGAGCGGGCGGAGTCCCCGACGGATCTCCCGTCAAGAACACCGCACCCCGCCGAATGCGGGTGGGCCGTTCGGAATCGATGCGCTTCAGGAAGTCCGCGAACGGGACGGCGACCTCCTGGAGGCGACCCTTGAGGATCTCCCGCCCTCTCTTCCAGGTGGTCATCAGGGTGAAGATTCCGAGGGCGATGACCAGGGGCACCCAGCCGCCATGAGGAACTTTGACGAGGCTCGAGGTGAAGAACGCGAGATCGAAGACGAGAAAGAACGCGGTAATGGAAAGCGCGGCGGCGAGGCCGAATCCCCATCGGTGGCGGGCGACGTAATAGGCAAGCGCGGTGGTGATGACCATGGTGCTGGTGACCGCGACGCCATAGGCCGCGGCGAGGTTGCTCGAGGTCTTGAACTCGAGCACCAGGGCAATGGTCGCGACCATCAGCGCCCAGTTCGTCGAAGGAACGTAAATCTGGCCGATCTCTTCCCGAGAGGTGTGCTCGATCGAGACGCGCGGCGAGTAGCCGAGCTGCACGGCCTGTCGGGTGAGCGAGAACGCTCCCGAGATCACCGCCTGAGAGGCGATGACCGTCGCCGCGGTGGAAAGAGCGACCAGGGGATAGAGCGACCAGGCGGGCGCGAGGTGGAAAAACGGATTCACCGCGTGCGAGGGGTCTCGCAGCAGAAGCGCTCCCTGGCCGAAATAGTTCAGGAACAAGCGCGGGGAGAACCAGGGAGAACCAGGCGAGGCGAATCGGCTTCCTGCCGAAATGTCCCATGTCGGCGTAGAGCGCTTCGCCCCCGGTCACCACCAGGAACACCGTTCCCAGGATGAGGAAGCCGTGCCAGCCGTTGTCGCGGAAGAACGCGACCGCGTCGAGAGGGTTTACCGACGAAAGCACTCGCGGGTACGAAGCGATCGAGACGACGCCCAGGATCGCGAGGGTCGCGAACCACAACACCATGATCGGGCCGAAGATCGCGCCCACGCGGGCGGTGCCGTGGCTCTGCACCAGGAAGAGGCCCACGAGGATGAGGACGGTAAGAGGAAGAATATAGGGCTCGAAGAACGGGGTCGCGATCGAGAGACCTTCGAGCGCGCTCAGGACGGAGATCGCCGGAGTGATCATGCCGTCGCCGTACAGGAGGGCGGCGCCGAAGATGCCCATCCCGAGGATGGCGAGATGGCGGGTCATGCCGTCTTTCGCGTCCGACCGGACCAGCGCGAGGAGCGCGAGGATGCCGCCTTCGCCGCGGTTGTCGGCTCTCATCACGAAGGCGAGGTACTTCAGGGAGATGACGATGAGGAGCGACCAGAAGACGAGCGAGAGAACGCCGTGGACGTTCTCGGCTGTCGGAGCGATGGCGTGGGGACCATGGAAGCATTCTCGAAGAGCGTAGAGAGGGCTCGTCCCGATGTCGCCGTAGACCACTCCGAGAGCGCCGAGCGCGAGAGGGAGAAGAGAGACCGCCTTTCGATCGGCCGGTTCGGAGCGCTCAGGGCCCTTAGGGCCCTCTAGGAAGTGATGACGGCGAGGAGCTCGGGTCCATCCAGCACTTCTCCCTCTTTGACGAGGACTTTCTCGACGCGGCCGGCGAGAGGGGCCTTCACTTCGATCTGCATCTTCATGGATTCGACCACGACGAGCACGAAACCCTCGGACACGAGATCTCCCGCGGCGACCTTCACCTCGAGCACCTTTCCCGCCATGGGCGCCCGCACCTCTCCTTCGGCGGGCAGGTGATGGAGACGCTGGTGGACTTGGCTTCTCGGGTCTTCGAGGATCAGCGTCTCACCGCGGACGCTCAGCGCCAGCTCCGTCGGACCGATGGCGGTCGCGACGGCGCGCGTGCTTTGGAGACCTCGCCCCGAGATCGAAAGCTCGCCTCCGGACGAATCGAGCTCGAGACGGAGCGCGCTCGCCTCGAGACGGCTTCCGACCCGGGCGTAGTCGTTTCCAATCTCGAGGAACCGCTCGGCGGAAGCGCTCTTGGGCGTCTTCGAGCTCGCCGCGGAGCGCGAGGGAAAGACTCTCTCGAAAACCCTGGGTCGAGAGCCTTGCTTCGAGCTCCGGAGGAAGCCGCGACCGGTTCAGCTCGGCGAGATGAGCCCCGATCCAATCCGTCGAGATCCTGCCCCGAACGGAAGTCCGGATGGCGGAGCACCGCTTGGAGAAACGGAAGGTTGGTCCGAGGACCGTGCACCACCATGACCTCGAGACCCGAGGCGAGCCGCTCGATCGCCTCCTCACGCGTCTCGCCCGACGCAATCACTTTCGCGATCAAGGAGTCGAACCCCGGAAGGATGCGAGAGCCTTCGCCGACTCCGGAATCGACTCGGAGACCTGGACCAAAGGGCTCGCGGTAGCGGAGCACGCGGCCCGGGGTCGGAAGGAATCCGGAGCGGGGATCTTCGGCGAGGACCCGCGCTTCGATCGCCCACCGTTCCGGCGCCGCGGTCGGGATTTTCGGCCATTCTCCGAGGGCGACGTCGAGCTGAGCGGCGACGAGATCGATGCCGTAGACCTCCTCGGTCACCGGATGCTCCACCTGAAGCCGCGTATTGACCTCGAGGAAGTAGAAGCGCGCCCTCCGCGTCGAGGAGGAACTCGACCGTGCCGGCGCCCCGGTACCGGCTCTCGCGCACGAGCGCGAGAGCGGCGCTCGACATCGCTTCTCGCAACGAGGAGTCGACGGCGGAGCTCGGCGCCTCCTCGATGACTTTCTGATGGCGCCTCTGCATCGAGCACTCGCGCTCGCCGAACGAGACTCCGCCACCCTTCCCGTCGCCCAGTACCTGGATCTCGACATGGCGCGGCGCGCTCAGGTATTTCTCGACGAAGACCGTCGGATCGGCGAACCCGGAGAGCGCTTCCTCCGATGCGCGCGCGAGAGCGCCGGGAAGATCGCCGATCTTCGCGACCACGCGCATTCCGCGCCCCCCGCCTCCTCCGGCGGCTTTCACGAGGTACGGCGGCTCGAGGCCCTTCGACGTGAGGGCCCCTTCGAGCTCGGTTGTCGAAAGGCCGGCGAGCTCGCGAGAGCCGAGGGCCTCGAGCGTGGGAACGCCGAGCGTCCGCGCGAGCTCTTTCGCCCGCTCCTTGTCTCCCAAGAGCCTCATCGTCTCACCACGCGGACCGACGAAGCCGCATACCGGCGCCCTCGACGAGGTCGGCGAAAGCCGCATTCTCCGAGAGGAACCCGTAGCCGGGGTGAAGGAGGTCGGCGCGAAAGCGCCGGGCCGCAGCCACGATGGCCTCGCCGTCGAGGAAGCTTCCGACTTCGAGGACTTCGTCCGCCTCACGCCGAACGAGAGCTTCCCCATCCTCGGGTGTCGAGACCACCGCGACCCGATAGCCGCGCTCGCGCGCGGTGCGGAGAATCCGCCGGGCGATCTCGCCGCGGTTCGCGATGAGAAGTCTCACGCCTCGAGCTTCACTTCTTCGCCTGGGATGTTTTTCGCAGGGCCTCCACCCGCGCCGCCCAGGCAGGAGGCGCCTTCGCGAAGAACGCCTCGAGCCCTTTCCTCCCCTCCTGGGACGTGCGCGCTCGGGCGATGGCTTCCGCCGTGAAGTCGATGTGCTCGGGCCCGGGAAGCGGCGCCGCTCGCTTGAGAAGCTCCTTGGTGCGGCGCTGCGCTTCGGGACCCGCCGCGAGAAAGTCGAGGACCACTCCCTGAAGCGAGCTCTCCATCTCCGCGGCCGGGACCACTTTCGTCACGACGCCGATGGCCGCGGCCTCGCGGGCGTCGATGCGGCGTCCGGTCAGCATCAAGGGCGCCGCCGCAGCCAGCCCGATCCTGCGGATCACATACGGGCTGATGACTCCGGGAACGATCCCGAGAAGAACCTCGGACGTGGCGAAAACCGACGTCTCCTCCGCGAGAACGAAGTCGCTCGCGACGCTGAGGCCGAGGCCAGCCCCGATAGCGGCGCCCTGGACGACGGCGACGACCGGCGTCGGAAAATCCGCCAGCTTGTAAAAGAGGCTGGCGAGACCTTTGGCGTCCTCGAAACTTTCCTCCAGGCCCTTCGCGCCGAGCCGCTTCATGTAGCCGATGTCGGCGCCGGCGCAGAACACCTTGCCTTCGCCCGCGATGAGCAGAAGCCGCATCTGCTCGGGATCGGGGATGGTCGCGAGGTGATCGAGGACGTCACGAAGCTCGTGGATCGTCGTTTCGTCGAGCGCATTGCGTACGTCCGGCCGGGCGAGCACGATTCGCTTCACCCCGAGGCTCAGCGACTCGACACGGAGCGTCGAGGTCCGGGTCACGATCCGTTCGACCGGCAGGTCTTTCATGCGAGCTCCAAGGACGTCGGGCGATCCGACGGGTCGATGGTATCGAGAAGCGCCATCGGGATGGCGACGCGGCAGCGGAGAAGCGCCTGGCTGTAGGTCTTTCCCTGAGCGTCGATGTGAAAGGCTGACCGTGCCGCCGCCGCCGAGCGACTCTTCCAGCAGAAAGTTCAGCGCCCAGAGGTTGGGGACCAGGTAGCGATGCACCTCGCCTCGCGCGATTCCGTCGAACCACGCCTTCACCCGGGCGGCGGTGACGTTCTCACGGATCCAGACGTAGCAGGCGGCGCTTCTTCCGATGAGGCCGATATTCGCGGTGTCGCCCTTGTCGCCGCTCCGCGCGTGAGCGATCCGCATGAGGGGCACCTCGAGGACGGGCGAGGGCGAGAGCTCGGCGAGGAGCGATCGCGGGAAACGGATCCTCGAGCGCGCGCGCCGGCGTCGCAGCCCCTCCGGTCGCGGGCCAGGAGAGGCCGGACTTCGGGAAGCGAGCTTCACCGGCGGCTCCGAGCCCGTGCGCTGATGAAAGATCTCGACCGTCGCCGGTGCCGCGTCTTGCGGAATGAGGCTCGGCCAGTACCGGACCACCTCCGAGACAGGAGGAGCGCCTCCGGTCACCGCGACTCCCGCCGGACCGCTGAGGATGAGTCCGGGAAGGAGCTTCCGGAAGATCTCGAGCTTTTTCCGTTCGTGGTCGCGGCAGGAGAGCCGGAGATAAATCTCGGTCGGCGTTTGATCCGGCGTGAGTCCGCCATGCGTGCTGTCGTCTCCCACGAGCTCCGTCGTGAGCGCTTCGAGAGGTGACAACCGTCGCGCTCGAGCTCCGCTTCGCCACCCGAATCCAAAGCACCTCGGCGAAGACTTTCGCTTTCTCGCGGGCGTCGGGACCGCTCACGATGAGCGCCCCGGTCGACTTGAACCCGTCTTCGAGCGCGGTCGAGACCTTGAGCAGGTCGGTAGGTGGCGAGCCGGAAGCGCCCTGGATCCGAACCCGGTCCTTCCCGTCGCTCTCGAGGGACATGGTGGTGAAATCGGCGATGGCGTCCGGAGTGATGTAGAGCTGCGGGTGGCCCATCTCGTACAGGAACTGCTCGCGCACCGTCTGGAGCGCTGACCATTCCGCCGGAGCCCGGATGCTTGGTCAGGACGAAGCTCCCGTCCGGCTCGAACTCCAGGATGGGAAATCCGATGTCGACATAGCTCTCGACTTTTTCCCAATCGGTGAAATTGCCTCCCGTCGCCTGAGCCCCGCACTCGATGAGATGCGACGCGACGATTCCTTGCGCGAGCCGGTCGTAGTCGTCGGCCTTCCATCCGAACTCGTGGATGAGTGCCGCGAGAGTGATTCCGGTGTCGGTCACCCGGCCGGAGAGCACGATATCCGGACTCTCTTTCGAGCGCCTCGACCACGGGCATCGCTCCGAAGTAGGCGTTCGCGGAAAGGATCTTGTCGCGGTACTCGCCGAGCTCCTCTCCGGTTTCCATGTTGGCGAGACCGATCCCGCGAGCTCGAAGCTCCTCTATCCGGTCCTTCAGATCGTCCCCGCTCACGACCGCGACCTTCAGAGAAACACCTCGACGGCGCGCCACTTCGAAGAGCGCTTCGGCGCAGCCCATCGGGTTCACTCCGCCTGCGTTCGTTATGATGCGAATCTTCCGCTTCAGGATTTCTTCGAGAAGCGGTTCCACCTGGGTCACGAAGTCCTTCGCGTAGCCCGCGCTCGCGTCGCGGGCATACTGCTTCTGCAGGATGCTCATCGTGATCTCGGCGAGATAGTCGATCGACACGTAGTCGAGCGGCAGCGGTCCCAGCACCTGGCGGCGAAGGGCGTAAGGATCGTCGCCCCAATAGCCGCCGGCGTTGCCGATGCGGAGGGTCGCCGTTCGCAGTGTCCGCATCGTTTGCATCGTATTCAGCGACTCACATCCGGAAGACGCCGACCGTCGTTTCGGGGATGGGTGCGTTGAGCGCGGTTGCGAGGGAGAGGCCCAGGATCGACCTCGTCGCTCTCATATCGACCACCCCGTCGTCCCAGAGCCGCGCGGACGCGTAATAAGGATGCCCTTCCCGGTCGTACTTCTCTCGAATGGGATCCGCGATTTTCCGGGCTTCCTCGGTCGAAAGCTCCTCGTTCTTGCGGGCGAGCTGATCCCGCTTCACCGTGACCAGGACCGACGCCGCCTGCTCTCCTCCCATCACCGAGATGCGGCTTCCCGGCCAGCTCCACAGAAATCGCGGGTCGTAGGCGCGGCCGCACATCCCGTAGTTGCCCGGCGCCGAAGCTCCCGCCGAGGATCAGGGTGATCTTGGGAACGCGCGCGGTCGCGACCGCGTGCACCATCTTCGCTCCGTCCTTGGCGATCCCGCCGCGCTCGTAAGCCGCGCCCACCATGAACCCGGTGATGTTCTGGAGGAAGAGGAGCGGACACTTCTCCTTCGTCGCGAGCTCGATGAAGTGGGTGGCCTTCAGGGCGCTCTCGCTGAAGAGGACTCCGTTGTTCGCGAGGATTGCCACGGGAATGCCCGCGATGTGCGCGAAGCCGGTCACGAGCGTCGCGCCATAGCGCTTCTTGAACTCGAAGAGACGGCTTCCGTCGACGATGCGCGCGAGCACCTCCCGCACGTCGACCTGGCGTCTCGGGTCCTTCGGCCAGACTCCGAGGAGCTCTTCCGGATCGCATGCCGGCGGCTCGGGAGCCTGAAGTTGGACCTCGGCCGAAGACCTCCTGCCGAGCGTCCCCACGATGTCTCTCAGGATCTCGAGGGCGTGCGCGTCATCCTCGGCGAAGTGGTCCGCGACGCCCGAAAGCTCGGTATGAACGCGCGCGCCTCCGAGCTCCTCCGCGGTCACGTCCTCTCCCGTCGCGGCCTTCACCAGAGGCGGCCCGCCGAGAAAGATGGTCCCCGTACCGTTCACGATCGCGGCCTGGTCGCTCATCGCGGGAACGTAGGCGCCGCCCGCCGTGCACATGCCCATCACCGCCGAGATCTGAGGAATGCCGGAGGCGCTCAAAACCGCCTGATTCCGGAAGATGCGCCCGAAGTGATCCCGGTCGGGAAAGACCTCCGCCTGGAGGGGAAGAAAGGCTCCCCCGCTATCGACGAGATAGAGGCACGGAAGCCGGTTCGCTTCCGCGATCTCCTGGGCGCGCAGATGCTTCTTCACGGTGATGGGGTAGTACGTTCCGCCCTTCACCGTGGCGTCGTTCGCCACGATCATGCACTGTCGTCCCCGCACCAGGCCGACGCCGCAGACGATTCCCCCGGAGGGCACGGGGTCCTCGTAGAGCTCGTGACCGGCGAAGGCTCCAATCTCGAGAAACGGCGCGCCTTCGTCGCAGAGGCGCGCGATGCGATCGCGGACGAAGAGTTTTCCCTGCTCCTCATGCCGCGCGCGGGACTTCTCGTCTCCCCCGCCGCGGATTCGGGCGAGCTTCTGCTCGAGGTCCTGATTGAGGGCGAGGTAAAAGGCGCGGTTCTCCCGGAATTCCGCGGTGCTCGTCGAGATCTGGCTTCTGAGGAGACTCACGATGGGCTCAAGAGGTCCGGCTTTGCCCCGTGCGAAAGTGCGGAAGGACTTCTCTTCCGAGGATCTCGACCGCCTCGAGCGGATCGGGACCGAGCGGCGGTCCGAAGCTGAGGTGGCGTCCGCCCGCCGCGACCAGCGGCTCGAGCCTCTCGATGACCTCCTTCGCCCCGCCGACGACGCCGATACGGAGCATTCTCTCGTCGACGAGCGACGAGGCTTTGTCCATGTCGCGCTCCTCCGTGACCGTTCTCTCGATGATAGCGAAGTCCTCCCGGGTGAGGGATAGCCGATCCAGGATCGTGGAGTGGAGGGCGGAACCGTAGTACGCGATCTTCTCCGCCAGCATTCGCCGCGCCGCATCGAGATCCTTCGAAAGCGACACCCAGATGCAGCAGGCGAAGTCGAACGCGCCGAGCTCGGGATCGCGGGCCTTCATCCCCCCTTCGAGGATGGGCTTCACATTGAAATAGTGCTCCGGAGGAAGGAGAAGCGGCAGAGCGCCGTCACCGATCTCACCCGCGAGCCGCAGCATCTTCGGACCCATGGCGCCGATGTAGATGGGCGTGACGCGCGGCGCGCGGAAGCGCAGATAAGCGTCCCGGGTCCAGGGCAGAGTCGACGAGGCAACGCCCGTCTCACCCCGGAGGAGCCGGCGGATGGCGGCGACCGACTCGCGCACCGCCGCGAGCGGAGTCCGGTACTCGACTCCGACCCACTTGATGAACTCCGGCGCTCCCGCCGCGAAGCCGAGGCGAAAGCGCCCGTTCGGAAAGCTCGTCGAGAGTCGCCGCGATCATCGCGATCTCGGCGGGATTCATGGTGAAGGGGTTGAGTATCCCGGTTCCGATGCCGATCCGGTCCGTCGCTCGCGCGACCGCCGACAGGATCACCGGCGCGCTCTTCAGGAAGAGGTCGTTGCTGACCCAGAACTGATCGAACCCGAAGCTTTCGGCGCGCTGCGCGAGGGCGACGTATTCCTCGATGCGGTGGTTGTTGTTGAGGCGGATGCTGAAGGTGAAGGCCTCGGTCATTCTCCCGCCTCGGCGGCGGATCCCACCACGGCCTCCGCCTCGATCTCGACCAGGAACTCGTCTCCCACCAGATCCGCGCGCACCAGGGTGTTCGCGGGGCGGATCTTCCCGAAGCGATCGCCGTGCACTTTCGCGACCGCCTCCCAGTCCTCCATGCGGGCGATGAAAATCCTCGTCCGGACGACGTCGCCGAGGCTCCCTCCGAGATCGCGGATCGCCTTCTCGATCTTGTCGAGAGCGTAGCGCGCCTGGCCCGCGGGGTCACCCGGGGCTACGGGCCCGTCGGGGCCGGTGGCGGTCGTTCCCGAAACGAGGATGCGATCCCCCACCCGGACGGCGCGCGAATAGCCGTACTTTTCCTCCCAGGGAGTGCCGCTCGATACCGAACGCCTTTCTCCTTGGCCTCCTTGGCCCCGTGGCCTTGGCGCGATTGCTCATGAGCCAGACCTCCTCGCAGGGTATATCATATGGATCTCCGAAGACTTCCGCGTATCGAATGAGAACACCCACTAGTGCTCGACGCGCCCTACCCTCGGCCCACGTCGCGCTCGTGCTCGCTCTCTTCGCTCTCCTCTTGTCTCCCGTCCGGCGCGTCCGGCCAGACGGACTATCCGAGAGATCGACGTCGACTCGAGCTGGCGCCGCCCCCTGGGAAGCCGCAACCAGACACCGCTCGCTCTGTTCTTCGTTTACATGACCCCCGACCATGCGAGGTCCGCCGCAAAGGGGCGAGCTCGATCTGGATCTCGTCTTCGATTACACGAACATCATCCAGGAGCAGCAGACGGAGAACGAGTTCCTGCGATTCGATCTGGAGTACCTGCGCACTCTCGTGTCGCTGAAGCGCGGCTTCGGTCATGGCCTCGAGCTCGGATTCGAGGTGCCCTTCTACATCTATTACGGCGGGTTTCTCGATCCCTTCGTGAGCAATTTTCACGATAGCGCTCGGACTTCCCAACCTGCTCCGGGGGCAGACGCCCTTCGGGCACGTGAGTCTACGAGTACAGCCGTTTCGGTCAGCCGGTGTTCGCGCGGAGCGGAATCCGTCGGCGCCGTGGGCGAGCCGACTGTGAGAGTCAAGAAGATCCTGCTACGTCGGAGAGCCTTACGCGTTCTCGGTACGGGGAGCGCTCAAGCTCCCTACCGGCGACCCGCAAGAAGCTCAGCGGGAGCGGAGCGACCGATTTCGGTATGGGAATCGCCTTCGACCGGGTCGGACCCAGATACGGGTTCTACCTGAATGCGAATTACCACTTTCTCGGAACACCGGAGCGGTTCGAGACACGGGACTACTTCTCCTTCATGGGGGCCGCCGACTGGCGTTTCAAGCCGAGCCTTTCCGCCGTCCTCCAGGTGGACTACATGCGCCCGCCCGATCCAGGGCGAAGTCTTGAACCTCACCGACCCGGGAGTTCAGCTCGCGCTCGGACTCCGGTTCCGCCACTCCGACGGCTTCTCCTATGAGTGGAGGTTCGTCGAGGATCTCTCGGCCTTCTCCCCCGATTTCACCTTCGCCTTTCAGATGGAGGTGCGGTCGAAGGGAGGCGCCCGCTGACGGGAGCTTTCTCCTGTCAGCCCTTCTCTCGGCGCAGCACGGAGAGCACGGTTCCAAACCCGCTACCGGCTCGGGAACGAGCTGGCTTCCCGCGTCCTCTCCCACGACTGGAATTCACATGGCAGCGGGAGCCTGGTCGATGATGTTCCACGGTTTCGTCAACCTCGTCTATCAGAACGAGTCCGGCGCGAGAGGCGAGTCGCAGACGTTCTCGACCAACATGGCGATGTTTCACGCGGAGCGGTCTCTCGGCGGGGGCCGTTTCGGATTCCGGCTGATGGCGTCGCTCGAGCCGACCATGGGGCGAAGCGGATATCCGCTCCTTCTGCAGACGGGAGAAACCGCGGATGGAAGGAATCCGCTCTTCGACCGGCAGCATCCCCACGATCTGTTCATGGAAATCTCGGCGCGGTACGAGCGAGGCGGCTTCTTCGTTTACTTCGCTCCGGTCGGAGAGCCGGCTCTCGGTCCGTCGGCCTTCATGCACCGGCTCTCGGCGTACGACAATCCGATTGCGCCCTTGGCCCATCACTGGCTCGACGGAACGCACATCTCCCATGGAGTGCTCACCTTCGGATGGGAGCGCTTCGGGAAGTGGAAGGTCGACGGGTCGATTTTCAACGGCCGCGAGCCCGACGCCGAACGCTGGGATCTCGACGGCTTCGATCTCGATTCCTTCGCGGCGAGGCTCACCTGGAATCCCACGCCTTCATGGTCCACCCAGGTGAGCGCGGCGAAAGTCTCGGAGCCGGACCGGCTCCATCCTTCTCTCGACGTCATTCGCTTCACCGCTTCCGCGACCTATCACCGGCCGCTCGCGCGGGGCTACTGGCAGACCACCGCCGCCTACGGTCGAAACGACACCGAAAGGCTGACCGCGCCGCCCGCATTCCTGCCGCCCGGGGTGCACATTCATTTCACGCCGGGCATCTCCCCCGTGCAGCACGCGGTGCTCCTCGAGACCGGACTTCGCTTCGCGGGTGCGCATTCCTTCTTCGGGCGCGTCGAGTGGGCCGAGAAGAACGAGCTGTTCCTCGCCGCCGATCGACGGCACGATGTGGTCTACGACGTGGGGAAACTCTCGGGGGGTTACGTTTTCGACTTTCTCACGGCGTCTACGGTTCGCGCCGGCGCGGGAGCCTACGGAAGCCTTTCGGAAGCGGAATCCGAGCTCGACTTCGTCTATGGAAAGACTCCCTGGTCGTTCGGGGTGTTCCTGCGCGTGACCGTAGACTGAGCTGCTGGATCCTTCCTCAGGAACGAAGCGCCGCTGCGAGCAGCGGCATCAGGATCTCGTGGTGTCCGACGAAGTCGAACCCGCGGCCGCTTCCCGGTCACCGGGCGCTCGACCACGTTCACCCGCGGCCGGTAATGGCGGATGAAGTCGAAGTTCGCCGTCGAGAAATCGGTGAGCGAATAGCCGAGGTTTCTCACGACGCTCACGGCTTTGAGGAACACCTCGGGGAGGAGGACGGCGGAGCCGAAGTTGAGGTAGACGCCGCCGCCATCGAGACCGCGGGTGAGGCTCGCGAAGAGCCGGAAGTCGGTCAGGCTCCCCTTCCCGATCGCCTCTCCCGAGGCCTGGGGGTGCATGTGGATGATGTCGGTCCCGAGGGCAACGTGAACCGTCACCGGAATCCTCAGGCGATACGCGTTCGCAAGAAGACTCAGCTTCTGATGAGGCGGAGACAGGTCGGCGAGGAACGCTCCGACGGATTCGCCGAGGCCGAGCTCCGCGGCGACGCCCTCGTTGATCGCGCGATTGAGTAGAGCTCCCGTTTCTTCCGCCATCCCGAACTTCCCGGCGCCGAGACCCTCGGCGACCTCTTCCGAAGTCTCTCCCACGAGGGCCATCTCGAAATCGTGGATGATGCCGGCGCCGTTGAGCGCGAGATCCCTTGAACGTAGCCGCGCTCCATGAGGTCGACGAGGAGCGGCGAGAGCCCGACCTTGATCACGTGCGCTCCGAGGCCCCACAGGATGGCGCGCTTGCCTTCGCGCGCGCGCTTCGAGGCGCGAGACCAGCTCTCGGAGGTCGCGCCCCGCGAGGATGTCGGGAAGACCCTCCCAGAAGTCGCGAAAGCTTCCCCCGGAGGCGGCGGGCTTTCCGATCTGCCGCGCCGAGACCTTGCTCTTTCGCGAGGCGAGCGGATAGGTCTCGAGCTTCGAGAGATCGAGAGGCGCGACCGCGTATCGGGAGGCCATCAGCGGCCTCCGGGATAGAGCGAGCTATCGATCATTTCGCAGAAGAGATGAATCAGGAGCGAGTGGACTTCTTGAATCCGCGCCGTCTCCCGGTGAGGAACGGTGAGGCAGAGGTCCACCGCTTCCCGCGAGCTTCCCGCCGTCGCGTACCGGCGAGCCCGAGCGTCCGGAGGCCTCTCGCGCGCGCGATCTCGACGGCCTTCAGGACGTTGGGAGACGCTGCCGCTCGTGCTGATGGCGACGGCGACGTCTCCCGGAGCTCCGAGGGCCTCGACCTGCCGGCTGAAGACACTCTCGAAATCGCTGTCGTTCGCGATGCTGGTGAGGATCGAGGTATCGGTGGTGAGGGCGATGGCGGCGAAGGCCGGGCGGTCGCTCCGGAAGCGATTCACGAGCTCCGCCGCGAAATGCTGGGAGTCGGCGGCGCTCCCCCCGTTTCCGAAAACCAGGACCTTGCCTCCCGGACGAAAGAGCGGTAACGAGCATCCGGCCCGCTTCGAGCACGGAGTCCGCCTCCGCCTCGAAGAACTCGCGTTTGAGACGGGCGCTTTCCTCAACGATCGCGAGAAGTGTCGTTCCGATCCACGGCGGGAATTATGGCACACGTGCACCGGATCGAGGAGCATCGCGTCGCCGAAGCTGTAAAAGCGATAGCGCTCGCTGACCGCTTCGCGATAGGCGGCAAGGACGCGGCTCGCGGCCGGCGAACGCCGCGACCAGGAGCAGAAGGGAGCTCTTCGGCAAGTGGAAGTTCGTGAGGAGCCGCGAGACGACGCGGAACTCGAATCCGGGCGTGATGAAGAGGTCCGTTTCGCTGGAAGCCCGAGGGATAACCCGCAAGGGCCGCGCTCTCGAGAGCGCGCACGGTCGTCGTTCCCACCGCGACGACCCGTCCTCGCCGCCTTCTGGATCTTCTCTTTCGTCTCGTCGGGAATGAAGTATCGCTCGATCCCCATCCGGTGGCCCTCGATCTCTTCGACCCGTATCGGTTGGAAGGTCGCGTGGCCCACGTGCAGCGTGATGAAGGCGACCCCGACGCCGCGCGCGCGAAGGACATCCAATATTTCTTCCGTGAAGTGGAGCCCCGCCGTTGGAGCGGCGACGGAGCCCTTCGACCGCGCATACACCGTTTGGTACCGGCGCCTCGCTTCGCGCTCCTCTTCGGTGCTTCCTCCGCAGGCGATGTACGGAGGAAGCGGTGTCCTTCCCAATCTCCTCGACGAGCGCGTCCCAATCCCCCTCGAACAGGAACTTCACGATGCGCTGGCCGTCTTCCTCGACCGCGAGCACCTCGGCCGCGGCGCTTCCGGCGCCGAAAGAGAGCCGGTCTCCCTCTCGAAGTTTTCTCGCCGGCCTCGCGAGGACCCTCCACCGACGGGAATCGAGCTGCTCCAGAAGGAGAAGCTCGGCCCGCCCTCCTCCGCCTCGCATTCCCTCGAGTCGGGCCGGAAAGACTCGGGTTTCGTTCAGCACCAGGAGATCCCCGGGCACGAGGAGTGCCGGCAGGTCGCGGAAGACGCGGTGACGGACGGTTCCGTCGGCAGCGAGATGCAGGAGGCGCGAGCCATCCCGCTCGGCGGCCGGCGTCTGCGCGATGAGCTCGGGAGGAAGCTCGTAGTCGAAGTCGGATAGCCGGGTCAAAACAAGCGCTTTTGCGGGTCGACGGGGGTAAGGCCGAAGTGGCGGTACGCGCGCTCGGTGGCGACGCGGCCGCGCGGCGTGCGGTCGAGAAATCCGATCTGGATGAGGTAGGGCTCGTAGACGTCCTCGATGGTGTCGGGCTCTTCTCCGACCACCGCCGCAACCGTCGAGAGTCCCACCGGGGCGCCCGAGAACTTGTCCATCAACGTGAACAGGATGCTCCGGTCCATTTCGTCGAATCCCATCTCGTCGACTTCGAGAAGGGTGAGAGCATCCTGCGCCACCTTTTCGGTGACGGCGCCATTGGCCTTGACCTGCGCGTAGTCGCGGACCCGCCGGAGGAGGCGGTTCGCGATGCGGGGCGTCCCGCGCGACCGCCGGGCGATGGCGCGCGCCGCTTCCCGCTCGATCGGAACTCCGAGGATCGCGGCGGAGCGAAGGACCACCCGCTCCAGATCGTCTTCGGTGTAGAAGTCGAGCCGGTGGACGATGCCGAAGCGGGAGCGAAGGGGCGACGTCAAGAGCCCGGCCCGCGTTGTGGCGCCGATGAGGGTGAAATAGGCGATGGGGATCTTCACCGATTTCGCGGACGGACCCTGACCGATGATGATGTCGAGCTTGAAGTCCTCCATCGCGGGATAGAGCACTTCTTCGATCGCGGGATGGAGCCGATGAATCTCGTCGATGAAGAGCACGTCCCGGGGCTCCAGGTTCGTGAGCAGCGCGACCAGGTCTCCCGTCTTCTCGATGAGAGGCCCCGCCGTGGTCTTGATTCCCACCTGGAGCTCGTTCGCGACCACGTGGGCGAGGGTCGTCTTCCCGAGACCCGGAGGTCCGTACGTCAGGAGGTGATCCATCGCTTCCCCGCGCTCACGGGCGGCCACCACCGCGATCTCGAGCTGGGTCAGGACCTTTTGCTGTCCCACGTACTCCGAGAAGCGCCGGGGCCGTAGACTCAGATCGAGAGAAAGATCCTCGTCGGTGCGGCCGAGGGAAACGAGGCGCTCGCTCATGTTCGCTGAGTCTAACGCCGGCTTCTCTCGGACTTCAAAGACCGATTCCCGACAAACCTGGCCCGCGGTCGGTTCGTCCAAAGGGCAGCTATGCAGGATCTCCGCCGTGCCCTCCGCGCGATGGGAAAAGAGCCCGTCTTCACCGTCGTCGCCATCGCGACCCTGGCACTCGGCATCGGCGCCAATACCGCGATCTTCAGCGTCGTCCACGCCGTGCTGCTGAATCCGACGCCCTACCCCGCGAGCGATCCGGACGAAGTGATGGTCCTCTCGGAGAAGGCGCATCTCCAGGACGAAATGGGGATCGCCTACCTGAACTTCAAGGATTGGCAGAATACGAACCGTTCCTTCGAAGCCATGGCCGGCTTCCGCGAGACGACGCGCAATCTCACGGGTTTGGAGGAGCCTCTTCGGCTCTCATTGACGCAGGTCTCCCACGGATATTTCGAAATTCTCGGGGTCTCGCCGCACCTCGGACGTTTCTTCACGTCCGCCGAAGACGTACGTGGAGCGGACCCGGTTCTGGTGCTCAACCACACCCTGTGGCGAAACCGATTCGGCTCCGACCCGAAGGTAGTGGGACGGGTCGCTATCCCTCGATGAGACGCCCCACACCGTCATTGGCGTGCTTCCCGACGACTTCGAGGTTTCTCCGGAGGAGCGGGCGTACACCGCGCTCGAGCCTTGGACCGGGAGCGAGGACGATCAAGACCGCGGGAATCACATGGAGATCTATGGTCTCGCCCGTCTCGCGGAGGGAGTGTCGATCGAAAAAGCGCGCGCGGAGATGGACGCTATCGCACGCGGGCTCGAAGCCCAGTACCCGGAAACCAACAGCGGAGTCGGCGCGCAGGTGGAGCGGCTCTCCGATCGTCGGGTCAAGGCGCACCGGAGGACGCTCTGGACGCTTCTGGGGGCCACGAGCCTCGTGCTCTTGATCGCCTGCGCCAACGTGGCGAACCTCTTGCTCGCCCGCGCCGTGAACCGCCGGCGAATCACTGCCATCCAGGCGGCCCTCGGCGCGAGCCGGTTCCGCCTGGTACGACAATCGCTTACCGAGGGTGTGACTCTCGCTCTCTTCGGCGGGGCCGCTCGGCGCCCTTCTCGCCTTCTCCTGCCTCAGAGTCCTCCAGGGAGTGCTTCCCGGGAGACGTCCCTCGGCTCGACCGCGTGGCGATCGACCACCGGGTACTGCTCTACACGCTCGGCGTCTCGCTCGTCACCGGCCTTCTCTTCGGTTCCATTCCCACATGGTTCCTCGCGCGCTCGAAGCCGAGCGACCCGTTGAGAGAAGGGGCGCGCGACACAGGGCGAGGGCGGCGCCTTCGGGCGCGGGCTTCTCGTCGCTGAAGTAGCTCTGGCCACCATCCTCCTCGTGGGCGCGAGCCTCCTCATTCGCACGGTGTACCAGCTCACGCGGGTAGATCCAGGATTCCGGACCGATCACCTGTTGACGATGCGGCTCGGCGTTCCGTTCTCCCGTTACGAGGGGGAGTCGCGGCGGGCCTTCCTCCGGCTCCTCGATGAGCGGCTCGAGGCGCTTGCCGGCGTTCGCTCGGCAACTCTCGGCCTGGTGCTTCCCATGAACGGCGTACGGTGGGGCTCGGTCTTCATCGTCGGCGACCGCCCGGTGCCGCCGCGGGCCGAGCTTCCCGTTTCGATCTTCACGCCCGTTGAGGCCGGCTATTTCGAGACCCTTTCCATTCCCTTGATCCGCGGAAGACTCTTCGAGGCCACCGACGGGCCCGAATCCCAACCGGTTGTCGTCGTGAACGAGACGCTCGCGAAGAAGTTCTGGCCGGACGAGGACCCCGTCGGAAAGCGATTGAAACAAGGTTGGCCCGAGGACGAGGGAGAGTGGAGTCCCTGGCGCGAAGTCGTGGGCGTGGTCTCCGACGTGAAACAGCTCGGTCTCGGCGAGGAGACGATGATGCAGACGTACATCCCCCTTGCCCAGCGCTCGATGTGGGACGTGCAGCTCGCGCTCCGAACCGAGACCGATCCCATGACCCTTCTACCGCCAGTGAAGGAGGCCATCCGGGAGCTCGATGCTTCTCTCCCTTTGTTCGACGTGACGACCATGGAAGATCGGGTCTCGAGCTCCGTTGCGAAGCCGCGCTTCGCGATGCTCCTTCTCGGGATCTTCGCCGCTCTCGCGCTGGTCCTCGCCGCCGTCGGGCTCTACGGCCTCATTGCCTACTCGGTCGCCAGGAGGACCCGGGAGATCGGCTTGCGGATTTCGGTCGGTGCCTCGCGCTCGGATATCTTCCGGCTCGTGGTTGGCCAGGGAATGGTTTGGGCCGTTCTGGGAGCCGCGATCGGACTCGCCGCCGCGGCGGCGGCGAGCCGTCTCCTCGCGAGCCTTCTCTACGGCGTTTCCGGCACGGATCCGATGACCTTCGGCGTCGTGCCCATGGTGCTCCTCGCCGCTGCCTTCGCGGCGACGGCAGCTCCCGCGCTCGGCGCGAGCCGCATCGATCCCATCCGCGCGCTGCCGATACGAATAACTCAGACTTCCAGGCCGATTCCCCGCATGAGCTCGAGCGCGTTCGATTTCTTCACGATACCGTCGCGCATCCGGTAGTCGAAGCGTATCTTTCCGTCCTCGATGTGGTCCTCGAAGTGGACGTTCCGCGCGCGGCCCGGGAGAGTCTCTTCGAGCTTCGAGAGCGCGAGGTCGTGCGTCGTGATGAGCCCGATGGCCCCCTTCTCGACGAGGCCGCGCACCACCGCTTCCGCCCCGATGCGGCGATCGTGGGAGTTCGTGCCGTGGAGAATCTCGTCCAGGAGAAAGAGCGCCGGGACTTCTCCCTTCGCGAGCTCCATCACCTGCCGCAGGCGCAGGATCTCGGCGTAGAAGTGCGAGATGCCGTCCTGGAGCGAGTCCTCGACGCGGATGGAAGCCGCGACGCGCAGGCGGGAAAGGGTGAGCGCTTTCGCCCGCACCGGGCCGCCGGCGAGGGCGAGAACGGCGTTGACGCCGATCGAGCGAAGGAGGGTGCTCTTCCCGGACATGTTGGAGCCGGACACGACCAGGAGCCGGGGCCTGTTCCCAACTCCGAGCGTGACGTCGTTCCGCACGAGGCGATCGGGCGGGATCAGCGGATGGCCGAGACCCGCCGCGTCGAAGACCGCCTTCTCCTCGGTGGTCGCGGGAAAGACGTCGTCGGGGTTCTCGAAGCCATGGCTCGCGAGCGCGAGGAGCGCTTCGAGCTCCCCGACGGCTTCGAGCCAGCGCGAAACGCGCGGACCCGATTTGCGGCGCCAGGCCTCGATCGCGAACGCGAACTGCGTCCCCCAGAGGAGGAGCGCCGCGATCGGAGCGAACAGCTGGTTTCGCCGGGCGTCGAGGAACTCGATGAGCTTCGCGAGACGGCGAATGCTCGCGGAAGCCGCTTCTCCGTCGGGCGCCAGGCGGTCATGGAGAGCCTTCAAGTGGGTCGAGCGGAAATCCTGCCGCTCGAGAACCTCGAGGAGAGATGCGAGGAGCGAGAGGTCCCGGGACGGCGCCTCGGCGGCGGCGAGGACGGCGGTGGTTCGGCCCCGCAGAAAGAGCGCGAAGGAACCGCTCACCGCGAGGGCGGAGAGAAACACCACGCGATCGACGCTCGAGGCGAGCCAGAGAACCGCGAGGGTCGTGGTCACGAGCCCGAGGACCAGTGCCGCCCATCTGCCGGCGGCCGAAGCCAGGAGAGGGGGTGCGCTCGCCCAGGTCTCGAGCGCCTCGGAATCTGCGGCCTCGCCTCCTTCCGCCGGCTCGGACGAAACGCTCTCGCGGAGATCGAGGAGAGGCCGGAGCTCCTTTACCGCCTCCTGCCGGAGATTCACCTGCTCGAGCGTCGCGGGCTCTTTCAGCCAGCGAGCGAGAGTGGAAGTACCCCAGGGGCTGACCGTCGTCGCGAGGAGCTCGAAGAGCGAACCCTTGCCGAAGACGTCGAGGTCGCGCGCGTAGGGATGCTCCCGTTCGAGAAAAATCTCGCCGCCCTTCCCCTTGCCATGCCACGTTCCCTGGAGCCGCTCGATTCCCCGCCGGTAGAAGAGCGCCGCTCGCTCGACTCGCGTCAGCGCGTCGTGAAGTCGCGCGTGAACGAAAAGGAGCGCGGCGAAGAGCGCCAGAGGGACCGCGAGGAAGGGCCAGCTTCCGCGAGATCGCTCCCAGACGAACCAGAAGAAGGCGACGCCGGCGATGAATGTCGCGAGCCTCGCGTACGAGACGAGGGTGACCTTCCTTTTGCGAGCCTCTCTTTCCCTCTCGCGCTCCTCCCGTCTCCCCTGGTAGAGCGCGAGTACGTCTTCCCGCGTCATCACCCGGAGAGCTTCCGCAGCACCTTCTTGAGCGCCGCTTCGAACGAGATCTCCGGGTCCTCGCGCACCACCGCTTCGACGCTCTTCTCCGCGGAGGGGCGCGGAAAGCCGAGGTTCGCGAGCGCCGAGAGGAGGTCGTCCCGGAGCGACTCGACGCGGACCGAGCGGCGCGCGCGAGGCGTCCTCTCCGCTCGCGACGCCGAGCTCCGCCATCTTGTCGCGGAGCTCGACGACGAGCCGCTCCGCCGTCTTCCGGCCGACGCCAGGGATCGAACCGAGGCGCCTCAGATCGGAAGAGCGGATGGCGTCGACCAGCGACTTGGGCTCGAGGCCCGACATCACCTTCAGCGCGAGAGCCGGGCCGACGCCGTTCACCGCGATGAGACGCTGGAAGAGGCGCTCCTCGGTCGACGTGGCGAAGCCGTAGAGAGCGAGAACGTCCTCGCGCACGTGGGTGTGAACGTGGAGCCGCACCTCCGACCTTCCTCCGGAAGCTCGTAATAGGTAGACACGGGAATGAAGAGCTTGTAGCCCACTCCGCCCACCAGGATCAGGATCTGACTCGGCGTCTTCCGGGTGAGACGCCCCTCGAGATAGGCGATCACTGCGCCTTCGACACTTTCTCTTGGTAGCGCATCCGGTGGGCGTGGCAGAGGGCCACCGCGAGCGCGTCGGAGACGTCGTCGGGCTCGGGCGGCTCGAGGAGACCGAGGAGGAGCGCCACCATCTTCTGCACCTGCCCTTTGTCGGCGCGCCCGTAGCCCACCACCGCCTGCTTCACTTCGAGCGGAGAGTACTCGAAGACGGAAAGCCCGCGAGCGACGCCGGCGATGAGCGTCACGCCGCGCACGTGCCCGAGCCGAAGCGCGCTCTTCACGTTCGTGGCGTAGAACAGGTTCTCGACCACCACTTCCTCGGGACGGGACCGCTCGAGGACCTCGACCACGCGCTGATGAATGAAGTGGAGCTTCTGGGGGAAGGAGTATGCCGCGGGAGTTCGGATGACGCCGTGCTCGACTAGCTGGTGCCGATGGCCGTCGGTATCGATGGCGCCGAAGCCCGTCGCCTGAGAGCCGGGGTCGATCCCGAGGATTCTTGTCACAGTGCTCGCTGGCGTGACGTCACTTCGACATCGCTGCTTCGATCTCTTTTTCCTCGATGTCGAAGTTCGCCCAGACGTGAGTGAGGTCGTCGTGCTCTTCGAGGGCCTCCATGAGCTTCAGCATCTGCTGCGCCTGCTTTCCCTCGAGCTTCACGCTGGTCTGCGGGATCATTCCCGAGCTCCTCCACGGCGATGGGAATCGCTTTGGCTTTGAGTGCGTCGCGAACGGCTTCGAACGCTCTCGGGCGGCGTGTAGATTTCCCAGTTGCTCTCGTCTTCCTTCACGTCCTCGCCGCCGGCTTCGAGAACGATCTCGAGGAGCGTCTCCTCGGGGGCGTCCTTCCGTTCGACCACCAGGTAGCCCTTCTTGTCGAACATCCATCCGACCGAGCCCGTCTCGCCGAGGTTACCGCCGTATTTGGCGAAGAGATGCCGCACTTCGCCCACCGTCCGGTTGCGGTTGTCGGTGGTCGCCTCGATGATAGACCGCGACCCCGCCGGGACCGTAGCCCTCGTAGCTCACCTCTTCCAGGTTGAACCCTTCGAGCTCGCCCGTCCCTTTCTTGATGGCGCGCTCGATATTGTCTTTGGGCATGTTCTCCGCCTTGGCCTTGTCGACGGCGAGACGGAGGCGTGGATTGAAGCTCGGGTCACCGCCGCCGGTGCGGGCGGCTACCGTGATCTCTTTGATGATCTGGGTGAAGGCCTTGCCTCGCTTGGAGTCGATGGCGGCCTTCTTGTGCTTGATCGAATGCCACTTGGAATGTCCGGACATGCCGAAAATCCTAGCATGAGTGCACGGTTTGCCTCAATCCGCGCCGAGATGGAGCCGGTGCTGGAACGCCTCGAAAGCCTCGTCCGCGCGCTTCTCCGGGAAGAGGAGAGAGGCGGCGATGCCCATCGCGAAGGAGAGCGGAATCGTCACGAGCCCTGGATTGCGAAGGGGAAACCACGCCTCTTCGCGGCCGAGGATGCTCACCTGAATGGTGGGGGAGAGGTAGATGAGGACGAGCGCCGAGAGCGTCCCCGCGATCATGCTCGCCTGGGCGCCCCTGGTCGTGAAGGGACGCCAGAAGATGGAGAGGACCAGCGCGGGAAAGTTCGCGCTCGCGGCGATGGCGAAGGCGAGGCCCACCATGTAGGCCACGTTCTGCCCCTTGAACACGATCCCGAGAACGATGGCGAAGGCCCCGAGAAGGATGGTCGCGAGCCGCGCCACTAGAAGCTGCTCGTGCTCCGGCGCGTCGCCGCGGCGCACGACGTTCACCCACAGATCGTGCGAGAGCGCCGCCGCTCCCGAAAGCGTCAGACCCGCCACCACCGCGAGTATGGTCGCGAAGGCGACGGCCGAGATGAAGCCGAGAAAGCTCCGGCCGCCCGACCGACACCGGCGAGAAGAGGCGCCGCCATGTTCCCGCCCGGGTCCGCCGCGCGGACCGCGTCCTGCCCCACCAGAACCATGGCACCGAAACCGAGGATGAAAGTGAGGAGATAGAAAAAGCCGATGAAGGCGGTGGCGTAGCTGACGGAAGTTCTCGCCGTGCGGGCGTCTTTGACGGTGTAGAAGCGCATGAGAATGTGCGGAAGCCCTGCGGTACCGAGCATCAGCGCGAGGCCGAGCGAGATGGCGTCGATGGGATCCGATACCAGCTGGCCCGGAGCGAGCACCGCCTCGCCGTAGCGCTCCGCGGCGGCGGCAAAGAGCGCAAGCGGGTTGAGCGAGAATCGCAGCAGCACCATCAGCGCCAGGAGAAACGCGCCGCCGAGAAGGAGCACCGCCTTCACGATCTGGACCCAGGTGGTCGCGATCATGCCGCCGAAGAGCACGTAGAGGAGCATCACCCCGCCCACGATGACCACGGCCGTTTCGTAGGAGAGGCCGAAGAGGAGCCGTATCAGGTTTCCTGCTCCGACCATCTGGGCGATGAGGTAGAAGGCCACGACCGAGAGCGTTCCGAAGGCCGCGGCGACGCGGACCGGGCGCTGGGAGAGCCGGTAGGCGACGACGTCGGCGAAGGTGTACTTCCCCAGGTTCCGCAGCGGCTCGGCGATGAGGAACATCACGATGGGCCAGCCCACGAGAAAGCCGATGGAGTAGATGAGTCCGTCGAAACCGGAGAGCGCGACGAGGCCGGCGATGCCGAGAAAGCTCGCGGCGCTCATGTAGTCACCGGCGAGGGCGAGACCGTTCTGGAATCCGGTGACGCTTCGCCCCGCGGCGTAGAAGTGCTCGGCGGTCCTGGTCCTCCGCGCCGCCCAGTAGGTGATGCCGAGCGTCAGGGCGATGAAGGCGAAGAAGAAGCCGATAGCGACTGGATCGGCGGAGCCCATCAGTTCTTCGCTCGCAAGTCGCTCACGGTGCGATCGTAGTGGTCGTTGGCCCAGCGGACGTAGATCCAGATGAAAACCCAGGCGGAGACGATGGTGAGCGCGCCCAGGAGCGTGCCGAGGCTGAGTCCGGGAACGAGAATCTTCCCGAGAAGCGGCTTCGCGAAAGCCACCAGCAGGATGAACCCGAAGTAGACCGCCATCATCGCCGCCGTAAGCGAGAGTGCGAGTCGCCACTGCGCCTCGGCGAGGTCCGAGATCGCGTGCTTCCGGTCCTTCATGGGGCGGGGCCTTTCAGTCGTCGAACACGAAGGTGGGCTCCTGGTAGTAGCGCACCTTGTGCTCGGCGACTTTGTGGCGCATTTCGTCCGTGAGCCAGCGCCGCTTTTCCTCGAGGGGAAGGTTCGATTTGAGAAGAGGCAGGCGCAGGTTGAATCCGAGGACCCGCCGGGGAACGAGAATCCGCGTGAGCCCGGAAGGAAGGAGATGCCCGCCCTCCGCGACGGCGCGAACGTCGGACTTGGCGAAATCCGGGAACGTCACCAGCGCTCCGAAATGAGGGTGGTGCTTCCTCAGCGCTTCGACGTCGGAATGGTTCACTCGATCCATCCGCGCTTCACCGCGGTAGTAGACGTCGACCAGAGCGTGGAGGTGCTCTACGCGCGTCTGAAGGCTACCGCGATCGTAGAGATGGAGCGGCTCTCCTTGTCCCGTCACGATGCCCGCGAGAAAGCCGTCCTCCCGGGAGGCCTCCTCCCGCACCGAGACTCCCGGGAGCTCCCGCGCTTTCGTGAGAAGCTCCCGCGCTTCGATATCGCGGACGACGTGGTTCCAGTGGCCGACTTCGAGCCGCGAATTCTCGAAGGGCTCGACCTGAACGATGATGTGCGGGATGTCGAGATTCTGGATGGCGGAGACCCGGTTCGCTCCGTCGAGAAGAAGGAACCGCTCGCTTCCCGGGAGGCTCGCGACGATCGGAGGGTTCTTGAGGATTCCGTCGGCGGAGAGGCGGTCGATGAGGCGGCTCACCCGCTCGAGATCGACCCTCTCGTGGAGAAGAAGGTCGGCAACGGCGACGATACGGAGATCGGGAAACCCGCCGGAAGGCTCAGTCATCGAGCGGGCATTGTATCAGCCGTCAGCCATCGGCCGTCAGCCGTCAGCGGCTCATGGCTGCCGGCTGTCATCTCCGCATACTCGCGCGGCGGTTCTTTCGCCGGGCCGCTTCGACCAGCTCGTTGATGGCCTCCCCGGACAGACCGTCGATGGCACGGAGGAGTTGAGCGGCCTGGCGCGGCTGTCGATAGATGATGCGCCGCAGGTCGCTCCCAATCCGGCCGGCGAGAGCGAGGAACTCGTCGGGATCCTGATCGAGCGCTCTCGCGAGGCGAACTACCTTGGACTCGGCAGGAGGCGGAAACACGTCTCTCTCGATGGGAGCGAGGTAGGTCGGGCTCATGCCCACGCTTCTCGCGAACTTCGCGATGCTGAGTTTTTTCTCTTCACGGAGCTTCCGAAGGGTCTTTCCGAACTTCACCATCGCGGCCTCCTCCCGGCGCCCCGCTTCGCTCGGCGACGCTTCGAGACTCGCGTCTCGAATTTCGCCACGGCTTCAGAAACGATTTGCTCTCTGGGAAGAGCGGGGCGCGTACGACCCGGACCGGGGGGATTCTATTGAAGGCTGGCTCGGGCGGTCAAGAATCAGCTCCCCGACTATCGCCGCTCCGGGATCTATGGCTCGATCCAATCGGAAAGGTGGGTGAGCGTACCGCCCTCGGCCCGGCTGAGCTTCACGGCGTTCAAACCGAGATGGTTCTCGGCATCGAAGCTGATGGGATGGCCGAGCAGGTTCTCGTTCCAGTTCTGTAAGCTCTCGAGCGACTGGAGGAGCCGAAGGCGCGTGAGCTCGCGGCCCGCGCGCTTCAAGCCCTCGACGAGGACCTCCGCTCTCGAAAGGCCCCAGAGCGAGTAGGTCCCGTATTGAATTCCCTGGCCGTACTTCTCGATGATCGCTCGCGCCCTCACGGCTCCCGGCTCTCCGGATTCGGGCTCGGGAACGCTCGAGGCGACGATGGCGCCCTCCCAACCCGCTCCCGCGAGCTCGAACATGACCGGGTCGGACAGAATCTGGCTCGCGACGAGCTGCGGCTTGTAGCCCTCGATCGCGCCGATGGCCTTCACCAGCGCCGCCGCTCCCTCGGCGATGGTCCAGGCGAAGATCAAATCGACTCCCTCGTCTTTGAACTTCTGCGCGGTGGCGGACAGGTCCGTGTCGCCGACCTTGTACGTCTGCGCAACGGCGATCTCCTTTCCCGTATTCCGCAGGCCGAGTCGCAGTCCCTCCTGGCCCTCGCGGCCGAAGGCGTCGTCCTGGTACAGGAGCCCGTACTTCGTCGCAGGGAGATTCTCCGAGGCGTACTTCGCGAGGACCCGCCCTTCCGTAACGTAGGAGGGGAACGTAGAGAAGACGTACGCGTTCACCGGAGAGGTCAGAGCGCGCGCGCCGGAGCCGGGGTTGATCCAGGGGATGAGCTTGTTGGCGATGTAGTCCTTCACCGCGAGACAGTTCGCCGTCCCGTTTCCGCCGAGGAGCGCGAAGACGCGGTCTCCATCGACGAGCTCAGCGGCGACTGCAGGCGTCTTGGTCGGGTCGTAGCCGTCGTCCTTGACGATGAGTCGAAGCTTACGTCCATTGACGCCGCCCTCTTCCTCGTTGACGTAACGGAAGTAGGCTTCCATCGCCCGCGCGATGGTCGAAAGGTTGGACGCGGGGCCCGTCATGGGGGCCCAGGTGCCGATCAGAATTTCGTCTCCGGTGACGCCGACGTCGGTTCCTCCGCAGGAGCCGAGCGCCAGGGCGGCGCTGATTACGATGAGAAGCGCGGGCCAGGCAGCACGGAGGGTGTTCTTTGGTTCCATTTCTTCACCGATTTGCTGATTTGGATTCTGGGCGAACCCGTTGTCATCGCCGAACCGGGGAAGCCCCCGATGGGAAACACGCCGAAGCGAGCCATCCTAGCACGACAATGATATAATCTTCTCGATTTCCCACAGAGTCACGGAAACCAAGAGGAGCTCGACCATGAGCGACGACCTGGAAGTCGAAGACGACATCTTCCTTGAGGAGGGAGTGCTGTACTGCACCTGCGGGGCTCCCATCGAAGCGGATGACGCTTCGGGAATGATCGAACGCGCGGCGGGCCGCGAGTTCGTGACTTGCCCTCAGTGCGACATGAAGCACTTCGCCGAGGGCGGCCGTTTCCGCTTGGACGAATAACGATCGGGGGAGCGCCCCGACGCTGTTCTCGAAGGCTCGAGACGCTCCCGGTTAGAGCCTAGTAAACCGACTCGCCGAACTCGTCGTCGTCGCTGTCAGCAAGACCGCCGCCCTCAGGTTCTTCGAATCCCCCTTCGGACGAGGGTTCCCCGCCCCCCCACGAGCCTCCCGCGCCACCCGTGGTCTCCCACGGTGTCGCCGCGGGCGCCGGAGCCGCGGGCTTCGGAGTGGGAGCCGCCTTCTTCGGCGCCGCCTTCTTCGCGGACTTGGGCTTTCCGGCCTTCGCTTTTTTACTGGGCTTGCTGACCTTCTTCGCCGCCTTCTTCTTGGCGGCTTTCTTCACGGCCTTTTTTTTGGCCTTCTTCGCTACTCTGCGCTTCGAAGCCTTTTTCTTGGCGGCCTTCTTCTTTGTGGTCTTTTTCTTCTTCTTCTTCATTTCAGGTGCCTACCTCCACCGAGCGCCGGAACGCCTGCGCGACGCGATCGAGAATAGCATCGAACGTTTTCCACGTCACAACGTCGAACCCTACTTGGAAACTCCACTCGATCGCAACCTTCGATTCGTGAGAGTCTTGACGCGCGATGCCTTTCGTCGAAGTAAGTTTCGGCCCGGGATTCTAGTCGGCATTGCTTCGGGCTGTCAAAGGGGTTTTTAATTAGGGAGCGATGAAACGCGTTCGAACGTACAGCCGTTTCGTGAAGCTCGAGCACACCCTTTTCTCATTTCCGCTCCTTCTCAGCGGCGCGCTTTTGGCCCGGGGAGAGCTTTCCATCCGGACGCTTCTCCTGATCCTCGCCGCGGGGACCGGAGCGAGGACCGCGGCGCTCGGCTTGAACCGGATCCTGGACCGCCGGATCGACGCCCTGAACCCGCGGACCGAGAACCGCGAGCTGCCCTCGGGGGCGATGACGTCACGGGAAGCGCTCGGCGGTGACCGGCGCGGGGATCGCGACTCTTTCTCGCATCCGCCTATTTCATCTCGCCGCGGTGCCTCGCGCTCTCACCCATACCGCTCGCCATCTTCCTCGCGTATCCGCTCATGAAACGATTCACGATGTGGGCCCATCTCGGCGTGGGAGCCGCCCTCGCCATGGGTCCTCTCGGCGCCTGGTACGCGGTACAGCTCGACTTCCGCGATTACGGGAACGCCCTCATCCTGTGTCTCTTCACGTTCTTCTGGGTCGCCGGCTTCGACATCATCTATTCGACCCTGGATCAGGACTTCGACCGCTCCCGCGGACTCCATTCTCTTCCGTCCCGACTTGGCCGGGAGAGAGCGCTCTACGTTTCCGCCGCGTTCCATGTGGCCGCTTTCGCCTTGCTCACGACCCTCTACCTGCGCGCTCTCGCGGGCCCGGTCGCAGCGCTCCTCCTGGTCGTCATCGGCGCGCTCCTCGTCGCCGAGCATCGACAGGCCCAAGACGTCGACCTCGCTTTTTTCAAGATCAACGCGGCGCTCGGATTCGTGGTGCTCGGCTTCATTGCCCTCGGGCTCTATCCCCCGGCGCTCCTAGCATGCGTTACGTAGTCGGAATCACCGGATCCTCCGGAGTCATTTACGGGGTGAAATTCCTCGAGCGTTGTCCGGGCGAGAAATTTCTCATCGTCTCGGAGTGGGGCCGGAGGGTGCTCCATCACGAGCTCGGTCTCACCATCGACGACCTTGCGCCGCACGTGAAGGCCGTCTTCCGCGACGACGACCTCGCCGCCCCCTTCTCTTCGGGGTCCAATCGCCACGACGGGCTGGTCCTTCTGCCCTGCAGCGTTTCGACCCTCGGGAAGATCGCGAGCGGCATCGCGGATACCCTCGTGACCCGGGCAGCGCAGGTGGCGTTGAAGGAGAGGATGCGCCTCGTGGTCGGAATCCGCGAGACGCCGCTCTCGACCATCGCCCTCGAGAACGCGGTGAAGCTCTCGCGGGAGGGCGCCGTGGTCATGCCGGTCTCCCCTCCCTGGTACAAGAACCCCGAGTCGATGGACGACGTGGTGAACGGCTTCGTCGACAAGGTGCTCCCGCTCATCGGCGTGCCGGTGCCGGGAGGCTGGCGCTCCGAAGAGATCTAGCGCATTCGCGACACGGTGTGGAGAAAGACCGGGCCCGGAGGGTCCGATCCCCCGAGCGTGAGCGAGGGGCGAGCGCGCGGAGCCGTCAGCTCAGAGCGGTGGGGGTGGGGCCCTACCGCATTGATTGAAGAGCGCGCTCGCACTAAAGGAAGTGGCAGGCTCGGGTAGCGTGTGTCAGAATCTCGTTCGAGACCCGCGATGCACACAGCGACGGAAGACATCGTCTTTCACGACAATGCGCTGGTCCCGATCTGGGACAAAGTGCGGAGTCAAAAGCGCCTCGACTTCGACGACGGCCTCGCCTTGTTGAAGAGCTGGGATCTCACGGCCGTCGGTAAGATGGCCGACTTCGTCAAGCGCGGGAAGTCCGGCGACGACGTGTTCTTCGTCATGAACCGGCAGATCAATCCGACGAACCTGTGCGTTCTCGATTGCGTCTTCTGCGACTTCGCCGCGAGACCCGGCGACGCTCACGCGTACGAGATGACGATCGAGGAGATTCTTCGAAAGCTCACCCCGGAGCTCTCGGAGGTCCACATCGTCGGCGGTCTCCACCCCAAGTGGAAGTTCGAGCAGTACCTCGAGATCATGGAAGCCATCCGGGCGGCTTATCCCGGAATTCAGATCAAGGCCTGGACCGCGGTCGAGATCGATTGGTTCGCCCGCATCGCGAAGCTTTCAGTCCAAGACGTGCTCGAGCGGCTCCAGAAAGCCGGGCTCCAGTCGATGCCCGGCGGCGGCGCCGAAGTGTTCTCCGAGAGAGTGCGCGAGGCGACTTTCAAGCACAAGATGGGCGCCGACCGCTGGCTCGAGATTCACCGCATCGCGCACCGGATGGGAATTCCGTCGAACGCGACCCTGCTCTACGGCCACATCGAGACCTACGAGGAGCGGATTGCGCACATGCTGCGCCTGCGGGACGCCGAAGACGAAACCCCCGGGTTCCTCTCGTTCATTCCGCTCGCGCTCCAGCCGGGCGAGACGGGCCTGGCCGAGCGGCAGGCCTCCGCCATCGAAGACCTGCGAACGATGGCCGCGGCGCGCCTCCTTCTCGACAACTTCCCTCACATCAAGTCCTACTGGATCATGCTCGGCGAGGAGACCGCCTCCGTCGCGCTGAACTTCGGCGCGAGCGACCTCGACGGCACCATCGGCGAAGAGCGCATCGCCCACTACGCGCAGGCGAAGAGCGCCGTCGGCCTCGCCCGGGAGAAGCTGGTCGAGATGATCCGCGAAGCGGGCAAACGCCCCGTGGAGCGCGACGCGCTCTACAACGTCGTCCGCGCCTACGACTGATCCAGACCCCCATGCGACTGGTGGTGGGTCAGATCTCATACCTGAACAGCCAACCGTTCTATCCGCTCCTCCTCGGCGAGCACCGTTTGATTCCGACGCCCCCGAGCGAGCTCGGACGGATGGCGTCGCGGGGCGAGATCGACGCGGGAATCCTGGCGACGGCCGACTACCTGGTGAACGCGGAGCGCTACGAGCCGGTCGCCGGTCTCGGGGTCGCGAATCGCGAGGAAGTCCGAAGCATCCTCCTCGCGAGCCGCCGGCCGATCGAGGACCTCGACGGGGCGCTTCTGGGTGTCACCGAAGAGACCTCGACGTCGGCGCGACTTCTGAGACTCATACTCGAGGCGCGCTACGGCGTGCGCCCCAGAGCCTACGTGCGCGGGTCCAGGTCGGAGGCGGATGCGTTCCTCGTCATCGGCAACGAGGCCCTGAGCCAGAACGTCCGGCCCACGCCGGGCTTCCCTCATCGCTACGATCTCGCGTCCGAGTGGTGGGCATGGACCGGGCTCCCCTTCGTCTTCGCGCTCTGGACGATACGCCGGTCGCTCCCGGAGAACGTCAAACAAAGATTCGAAGATCTCCTGTCGCGCTCGTTCGAGCTCGGCATGTCGCAGGTGGACGAGATCGCGAAGGAGTTCGCGGGCGAGCTCGGCCGGGCGGAGGAGCTCGCGTCCTATTTGCGGAATTTTCACTACCGACTCGGCCCCGAAGAGATGCGGGGCCTCCAGGAGTTCCGGCGGCTCGTGCTCGAGCGCGATCTGCTGAAGCCGATGTGATCATGATCGAAATCGCCGACCGCTGGGACAGAATCCGCGACAAGGTCCGGAACGAGAAACGGCTCGACCGCGACGAGGGACTCTTTCTTCTCGCCGAGGCGCCGCTCCTCGACCTGGGACAGCTCGCGATGGAAGAGAGGCGGCGGCGCTTTCCCGATCCCGTCGTCACCTTCGTCGTCGACACCAATCCGAACTACACCAACGTCTGCAACGTCGACTGCACCTTCTGCGCGTTCTATCGGCCGCCTGGACACGAAGAGGGCTACACCCACTCCATCGCCGAAATGATGGAGACGATCGAGCGATCGGTCGCGCGCGGCGTCACCACGGTGCTCATGCAGGGCGGGGTGAACCCCGAGCTTCCGTTCGACTACTACGTGGAGATGGTTCGCACCGTCAAGGAGAGGTTTCCGGCCGTGACCCCGCACTTCTGGTCGGCGGCGGAGATCGAGGGCATGGCTCAGGTCTCCGGACTCTCGGTGCGCGAAGTGCTGAAGCGCTTGAAGGACGCGGGACAGAACACCCTCCCCGGGGGCGGCGCGGAGATTCTTTCCGAGCGGGTGCGCCGCAAGATCTCACACAAGAAGGGCATGGCAGCGAGCTGGCTCGAAGTGCACCGCGAGGCGCACTCACTCGGCTTTCGCTCGACGGCTACCATGATGTACGGCCACGTGGAGAGCGACGAAGACGTGGTCGAGCACCTGGACGCCATCCGCTCCCTTCAGGACGAGCTTCGGGGGTTCACCGCCTTCGTCCCCTGGAGCTTCAAGCCGGGGAACACACCGCTCGAGAAGAAGTATCCGCGGCACGCGGGTCCGAACCAGTACCTGCGGGTCCTCGCCGCTTCGCGGCTCTATCTCGACAACTTCGACCACGTGCAGGCGTCGTGGTTCTCCGAGGGGAAGAAGACCGGGCAGATCGCGCTTCATTGGGGGGCCGACGACTTCGGGGGCACGCTCTTCGAAGAGAACGTCCACGCGGCGACGGGCTTCTTCAACGAAACGACCACCGACGAGATCAAGACGCTGATACGGGAAGCCGGCTTCCGCCCCGCCCAGAGAACGACGACCTACGAGATCCTCGAATACTTCTAAGCCATCAGCAACGCAAAGGCGCAAAGCAGTCAAAGACGCAAAGATGCAGAGGCGGATATTCCCCGTTGCGTCTTTGCGCCTCTCGGCGCCTTTGCGTTCTTCCGGTGCTATTCCGACTTCAGAGGGCGGGTCATCAGCTCCCGCATGACCTCTTCCGCCGTCGTTTCTCCTCGCAGCAATCGCTCCATCTGAATCGCGATCGGCATCTCCACACCGTGCGTTCTCGCGAGCGCCACGGCGGCGTGCGTGGTCCGCACTCCTTCGGCCACCTGATCCATTCCCGAAAGGATTTCTTCGAGCGAGCGGCCCTTCCCGAGCTCGATACCCACCTGCCGGTTGCGCGAGAGGTGTCCGGTGGCGGTGAGGACCAGGTCACCCATGCCCGCGAGACCGAAGAGCGTATCGCGTCGTCCGCCCATCGCCTCGACCAGACGGGAGATCTCGGCGAGCCCGCGCGTCAGGAGCGCGGCCTTCGGGTTCTCGCCCAGACCGAGTCCCGTGGCGACCCCCGCGGCGAGGGCGATGACGTTCTTGAGGGCACCGCCGAGCTCCACTCCGAGGACGTCGTCGTTGGTGTAGATGCGGAAGAGCGGAGTCGAAAAACGCGCCTGGATCTCCTTCGCGCGATCGAGGTTCGCGCTGGCGGCGACGAGCGCCGTCGGCTCGCCGAGAGCGACCTCGCGCGCGAAGGTCGGTCCGGACAGAACCACGGGCGAAACATCCGCGAGCGTCTGCGCGATCACTTCACTCATGCGGAGATGCGTCGCCTCCTCGAGTCCCTTGGTCGCGCTCACGACGCTCGACGCGCTTCGCGTCCAGGGCACGAGCTCGGCCGCGACGGCGCGCAGATAGGGCGAGGGGACGGCGAGGACGAGGGCTTCCGCGCCTTCCGCGGCCTCCTTCGAGGCTCGCGGTCGCTCGGAGTCCGTCGGGCAGAGGAACGCCCGGTAGAAAACGCGTGTTCTCGCGCCGATCGCGGATCGCGCCGCGGACTTCCTCTTCGCGGCACCAGAGGCTGACGTCGTGCTGGTTCTCGGAAAGAATCTTGGCGAGGGCGGTTCCCCACCCTCCCGCGCCGATGACGCCGATCCTCACGTCTTCCCGGCTTCTCTCCTCATTCCTCGTCGCCGAAGAAGAAGAAATCCGCGCACTGCTTGGAGCAGAAGGTCCGTCCGTTCCGATCCGCCTGGCATTCGTTGCAGTAGTACTTGAAGCAGATCACGCACTTTCGTATCGTGCGGTCCGGCTCCACTGCCTCGCAGCGCCAACATTTGTTGTCCATCGCGCTCGTTTCTCGGCCTCCCGACGTCGCAGAATGCCGGGGTTGGTTTGACAGCCCGTGCGAAACTCTTCTATCATGATACACTTAGACGGAACTTCCAGCGAGCGCGAGTGTCATCCAGGATCGTTTCGGTCCGATTCTAAGCACGAAGAGCGGTGTCCTCGAACGATGTTGTCTTCGAAAGTCATCCGAACCCTCGAGCGGTATCGGATGGTTCGCCCCGGCGACTCGGTGCTCGTCGCCCTCTCGGGCGGCGCTGACTCGGTCGCGCTCACCGCGCTCCTTTACGAGCTCCAACACCGCTCTCGGCATCTCGATCTTCCTTGCTCACCTGAACCACGGCCTGCGCGCGGAGGCCGACGAAGACGAGGAGTTCTGCCGATCGTTTTCAGAGAGACTTTCGCTTCCTTTCGCGTCGAGTCGCGTCGACGTCGGCGCCGAGTGCCCGAAGGAACAAGCGATCGCCTCGAGGACGAGGGCCGGAGGGCCCGCTACCAGTTCCTCGAAGCGCGGGCGAAGGAGCTCGGGGCGACCGCGAATCGCCGTGGGTCACACCCTCGACGACCAGGCGGAAACGTTTCTCCTGCGTCTTCTCCGCGGATCGGGCTGGGCGCGGGCTTTCCGCGATTCACCCGGTCAAGAACGGCAGAATCATCCGCCCGCTCATCGACGTGAGACGAGCGGAGATCGAAGCCTATCTCGACGAGCGCGGCCTCCGCTTTCGCGAGGACCGATCGAACGCGGACCCCCGATTCCTCCGGAACCGGATTCGGCACGAGGAGCTTCCCCGGCTCACCGCGGCATACAACCCGCGGCTCGCGGAGAGCCTCGCCCGCACTGCCTCCGTCCTGCGAGACGAGGAAGCGTGGATGGAGGCGGAGACGAACGCCGCTTTCGCCGCCATCGGTTCGACGTCGAAGAACGAGGTCCGGCTCGAGAGACCGCTGCTCGGCGCCTATTCCGTCGCCCTCAAGCGGCGCCTGGTTCGCGCCGCGATCGAGCGGGTCCGCGGACTCGACGGGATCTCGCACCGCCACGTCGAGGACGTGATCGCCCTCGCCGTGGGGCGGAGCGGGCGGGAGCTCCACCTCCCGGGGCTGGTCGTCGAGGTGTCGTTCGACCAGTTGCGCTTTCGCGAGAGCTCGCTCAGCGCGGAACGCGAGCGAACGCGGCTATAATGGCTTCGAGTACCGGCTGTCGATTCCAGCCCGGGTCCGGATTCCGGAGTGTTCAGGCACCCTTTCCGCCCGGATCGCGGCCACGAAGCGGAACCTAGATGATCCGATTCATCCATCCCAGGGGAATACGGTTACCGTGGGATTCGAGGGATTGGTTCCGGAGCTCGCGGTCAGAAGCCCCAGGCCCGGGGACCGCTTTCACCCCCTGGGGGCTCCTGGATCGAAGCCGCTCTCGCGCTATCTTATGGATAGGAAGATCTCCCGGGAGGTGAGGCAGCGCGTTCCGCTTCTGGTGCGCGCGGCGTCGGAGCCGAACGCGACGGGAGACCAGATCCTTTGGGTTGTTGGACATGGAGTTTCCGAGTCATCGCGGGTATCGCCATCGGGCGCTTCGGCAGGCTCCTCGCGCCTCTTGCTTCGCTGGGACGCCTCATGAGCGACGGCGACGGGCTTCGAGTGCTCTTCACCGAGGAAGAGATCCGCGGTCGCGTGAAAGAGCTCGGACGCCGCATCACCCGGGATTTGCCCCAACGGCCGCAGGGGCCGGGAGGGGGGCTGGCGTGCGTGGGTATTCTTCCCAACTCCATGGTTTTCATGGCGGATCTGATTCGGGCGATCGACCTCCCGCTCACCTGCGACTTTCTCAAAGTGGGATCGTCGGACGCGCGCCGCGTCGATATCGCGTTCGGAAGTGCGACCGATTTCGGAGGCCGCGACGTATTGTTGATTCAGGGAGTGGTCGATACCGGTGTCACGCTCTCGTTCATCACCGGCCATATTCAAGAGACGTGGAAACCAAAGTCATTGAAAGTCGTCGCGCTCATCAACCGGGAAGCGCATCGGAAAGTGGACTCTCCCGTGGACTACGCCTGCTTCGAGCTCGAGAAAGAGGGCTTCGTCGCGGGCTACGGATTGGGTTTTGAGGAGCTGCATCGTGGAGCTCCATTCATCGGCTTCGCGCCGGGATAGCACGAGAAATCCTATGATTCGGAGGCAACCTTGAACTCCACCATGAAGAACTTGATGTTCTGGATGGTCGCGGCGCTCGTGATCTTCCTGTTTTGGAGCGTTTCGTCCCGCATCCAGAAGAACGAGCGCCAGCTGAGCTTTTCGGAATTCATGGCTCAGCTCGAGAGGGGACATGTCGCGAAAGTGACCATCACCGGGTCCGACCGCGGGAGCTCAGATCGGGGGCGAATTCAAGAACGGGCAGTCGTTCCGGACCTTCGCTCCTCCTCAGGTCGAGAACCTGGTGAACAGCATGCTGGACAAAGGCGTCGAGGTGACCGCGCGCGACGCCAACAGCTCCTCGTGGCTCGGGCACATCATCAGTTGGACCCCCATCGTCATCATGATCGCGTTCCTCATCTTTTTCATGAGGCAGATGCAGGGCTCCGGCAATCGCGCGCTTTCGTTCGGCAAGAGCAAGGCGAAGCTCAGCAGCAGCCAGCAGAAGAAGGTGACTTTCAAGGACGTCGCGGGAGTCGACGAGGCGAAAGAGGAGCTGCAGGAGATCATCGACTTCCTCCGCGAGCCGCAGAAGTTTCAGAAGCTCGGAGGAAGGATCCCGAAAGGCGTCCTCCTCATGGGACCTCCCGGAACCGGAAAGACCCTTCTCGCCCGGGCCATCTCGGGTGAGGCCAATGTGCCGTTTTTTTCCATCAGCGGCTCGGACTTCGTCGAAATGTTCGTGGGCGTCGGCGCGAGCCGCGTCCGGGACCTGTTCGAGCAGGGCAAGAAGAACGCCCCGTGCATCATTTTCATCGACGAGATCGACGCCGTCGGCCGGCACCGCGGAGCCGGACTCGGCGGCGGCCACGACGAGCGCGAGCAGACCCTGAACCAGCTCCTCGTGGAGATGGACGGCTTCGAATCGAACGAGGGGGTCATCCTCATCGCCGCCACCAACCGGCCCGATGTGCTCGACCCCGCGCTTCTGCGTCCGGGCCGCTTCGACCGGCGGGTGGTGGTCTCGCTTCCAGACGTCGCCGGGCGCGAGGGAGTCCTCAAGGTCCACACCAGCCGCATTCCGCTCGCGAACGACGTGAACCTTTCGATCCTGGCCCGGGGCACGCCGGGGTTCTCGGGCGCCGACCTCGCGAACATGGTGAACGAAGCCGCCCTGAACGCCGCCCGCCGCGGCCAGAAGGTCGTGAAGATGGCGGACTTCGAAGAGGCGAAGGACAAGGTCTTGATGGGCGCCGAGAGGCGCTCCATGATCATGAGCGATCACGAGAAGCGCACCACCGCCTTTCACGAGGCGGGGCACGCGCTGGTCGCGGTCTTCATCAAGGAGGCCGACCCCATCCACAAGGTGACCATCATCCCGCGCGGCATGGCGATGGGCGTCACCATGCTCCTGCCGGAGTCGGACCGCCACAGCCACGACCGCGACTACGTCGAGGCGATGATCGCGGTGAAGATGGGCGGACGCATCGCGGAAGAAATCATCCTCAACCAGCTCACCACCGGCGCCCACGACGACCTCGAAAAGGCGACGGAACTGGCCCGGAAGATGGTCTGCGAATGGGGCATGAGCGAGAAGATGGGGCCACTCACCTTCGGCCGTCGGGAAGAGCAGGTGTTTCTCGGACGGGACATCGCGCGGCACCAGGACTATTCCGAGGACACCGCGATCAAGATCGACCAGGAGGTCAAGCGCATCGTCGAGCAGAACTACGCGCGGGCCCGGACCATTCTGACGGAGCACCGGCCGCTCCTCGCAGAAGGTGGCGGAAGCCCTTCTCGAGCGTGAAGTGCTGGACGCCGAGGAAGTCCGGATGCTGATCGAGGGGCTGCCCTTGAAGCCGCGCGAGTCTGTCGACGAGGCGACCCCGGAGAAGGCGGATGCGAAGGAGACGAAGGAGAAAGAGCGGAAGGCCGCCCTGACTCCTCCCATCCTGCAGAACCCGGGGAGCGTCACCCAGACCTAGAGCAGGCTTCACTCAACCGCGGCTTCGAAAGGCGGCCGGAAGTGCGTTCCCTCACCTTCCGAGCGAGAAACGAAAAGCTGAAGCTCGGAGAGAAGACCGCGCTCATGGGAGTGGTGAACGTCACCCCGGACTCCTTCTACGCGGAAAGCCGGCGACTCGACCCGGAGCGGGCGCTCGCCCTCGCCCTCAAACAAGTGGAGGCGGGAGCCGATATCGTCGACATCGGCGGCGAGTCCACCCGGCCCGGGGCATCTCCCGTCGACGTGGAGGACGAGATCCAGCGGGTGGTTCCGGTGGTGGCACAACTTCGCCCGCTCTCGAGGGTCCTCATCTCCGTCGACACCCGGCACGCGGAAGTGGCGGAAAAATCGCTCGACGCCGGGGCGGACATGGTAAACGATGTCTCGGCACTCTCGGACCCGCGAATGGCGGAAGTCGTCGCGCGCAGCCGGGCGGGGCTCGTGCTCATGCACATGAAGGGAACGCCCTCGACGATGCAGGTGTCTCCTTCGTACCGGGACGTCGTGTCCGAGGTCGAGGAGTACCTCCGGCTCGCGATTGCGAAGGCGGAGTCTTCCGGGGTCTCGAGCGATTCGATCCTCGTCGATCCCGGCATCGGCTTCGGAAAGACTCTGGAGCACAACCTGACGCTCCTCCATGAGCTTCCCGCGCTTTCGCGGCTCTCGAAGCCCATTCTCGTGGGCACGTCGCGGAAGAGCTTTCTCGGGCGCATCCTCTCGGGCACGGCGGAGGAGCGGCTCCTTTCCACCGCGGCGAGCGTCGCCTGCGCGGTTCTGCTCGGGGCCTCCGTGGTGCGGGTGCACGACGTCCCCGAGATGCGCGAGGTCGTGGCCGTCGCGGACGCGATCCGGAACCAGGGGGTGGCGCTGGTGAACGAGCTCCTCCGGTTCCTCGAGGCGCTCGGACAAAGGCTCTCGTGGGTCGCGGTCCTGGATATCGCCATCGTGAGCTACCTCATCTACAAGCTCCTCCAGCTCATCCGCGGAAGCCGCGCCTTCCAGATGGTGGTGGGAACGCTGGTGCTGGTGGCGTTCTTCTTCGCCTCCCAGTGGGCGGAGCTCACCACCGTGAACTGGCTTCTCCAGAAATCGCTCGCCTACCTCGGCTTCGCCATCATCGTGCTCTACCAGCAGGAGCTCCGGAACGCGCTTTCCGCCATCGGACAGGCGCCTCTCTTCCGTTTCCTGAATTCGTCCGCGAGCGCCGGGAACTCTCGACGAGATCGCTTTCGCCGTGCGCAGCCTGTCGCAGCGCCGCATGGGGGCCATCGTGGTCCTCGAGCGCGACATCGGTCTGCGCGGGTACGTCGAGGGCGGCATCCTTCTCGACGCCGTGGTGAACTACGACCTCCTGCTTTCGATCTTCAATCCCAAGTCCCCACTCCACGACGGCGCGGTGATCGTTCAGGGGGATCGAATCGCCGCCGCCGCGTTGTTTCCTCCCCATCTCCATCAACCCCCAGCTTTCGAAGGAGCTCGGGACGCGCCATCGCGCCGCGATCGGC
This sequence comes from uncultured Acidobacteriota bacterium, assembly GCA_963820855.1. GTDB lineage: Bacteria > Acidobacteriota > Vicinamibacteria > Marinacidobacterales > SMYC01 > DAISKN01. The sequence goes on along the minus strand of CAWGBY010000015.1, from coordinate 366,825 downwards.
ATCACCGAGGACACCGATGCCATCGCCGTGGTGGTGTCGGAGGAGACGGGGCGGGTGAGTCTGGTGGAAGACGGCGCCATCGTCTCCGACCTCGAAGTGGACAGCCTGAGGTCGCGGCTCAAGGAAGTCATGGGACAGGCGGAAGCGCCTCCTCCGCCGCGCGACATCGAGGAAGCGCCGGAGACCGGGTCGAGGAGGCCGCGGAGGCGCGCGCGGCGAAACGATGAGAGACCAGCTGGGACTCAAGCTCGTCGCGCTCCTGCTGGGATTCTCCCTATGGTACGCGGTCGCGCGCGAGCAGGAAGCCGAGTTCTCCCTCTCCATTCCCATCGAGCTCCGCGACCTGCCCGAGGGTCTCGAAGTCGTCGAGGAGTCCGTGCAGGAGGTGGAGGTGAGGCTTCGGGGCCCCGCGGAAGTCCTCCGCCGGCTCACCCCCCAGGACGTCAACGTCGGAGTCGATCTCCTGGACGCGGAGCCCGGCGAACGGCTCGCCTACTTGACCGTCAAGGACGTGGCGGCGCCATTCGGGGCGCGCGTAGCGCGAGTCACCCCGACGACCGTTCGCATCGTGCTCGACCGGACCGTCGAGCGGTCGGTCGAGGTGATTCCCCGCGTGGTCGGCTCTCCCGCTGCCGGCTTCGAGCTCATCGATATCGATCTGTCGCCGCAGCGCATCGAGGTGGTGGGACCGTCCTCGCGCGTCGAGGGCCTCGAGCAGGTGACGACCGAGCCGATCTCGGTGGACGGACTCCGTGAGCCGTTACTCCCGGTCTGGTGCGGGTCGAGCTCGATCCGCTGGTAAGGGTGGCGCGTGAGGAGAACGTCCAGCTGGCGCTCGACGTGCGAGAAGAATGGGGGCGGCGCGAGCTCTCGGGAGTCGCGGTGAAAGGGGTCCCCGCCGATCCGCCGGCGACGCTCATCCCGGACACGGTCCGGGTCGAGGTCGAGGGTCCGAAGAGCGTCGTCGAGCGGCCTTCGAGCCGAAGACCTCCTCGCCCAGGTGGAATTGAAGGAGCTCGGCCCAGGACCGCACGCCGTCGCGCCGTCCATCGTCATCTCGGCTCCCGACGCGAGCGCTATACAGGTGATCTCGATCGAGCCAGGAGAAGTCAAGGTTCAGATACAATGACTTCCTTGTTTGGAACCGATGGAATCCGAGGCGTCGCCTACGAACCCCCTCTCGATCGGGCTACCGTAATCCGGGTCGGCAAAGCCCTCGCGCGGAATCTCGACTCCGAAGCACCGAGGGTTCTCCTCGGCCGCGATACGCGGAGGAGCGGCCCCGATCTGGAGCGCTGGCTGATGATCGGGCTTTCGCAAGGAGGGGCGACCGCCGAGTCCGCGGGAGTCATCACCACACCGGCGGTCGCGTTCCTCACCCGGAGCGAAGGCTTCGATGCGGGTGTCGTGCTCTCCGCCTCGCACAATCCCTTCCGCGATAATGGCATCAAGGTATTCACCGCCGACGGCGCGAAGTCGAGCGCGGATCTCGAGGAGCGCATCGCCCGCGATGTGGCGCGGAGCGAGGAGACGAAGGAGACGCCGGACACGGGCGAGGCCCTTTCGGATCCCGACCCGCGTTTCGAGGATCTCTACCTCGATCACCTTCTCGCGACCATCCCGCACGAAGCGCGGACGATGCTTCCCCGAATCGAGATCGCGCTCGACTGCGCGAACGGCGCCGGCTTTCGCGTGGGACCTCGCCTTCTCCGGGAGCTCGGGCTCCTGGTCCACCCGCTCGCGACGGATCCGAACGGGGAGAACATCAACCAGCAATGCGGCTCGACCTACATGGGCTCGCTGAGCAGTGCCGTGGTCGAGAAGGGGTGCGATCTCGGAGCCGCCCTCGACGGAGACGGCGACCGCCTCCTGATGGTCGACCGGACGGGCCGGGTGGTGGACGGCGACGCGATCCTCCTTCTCGCCGCGAGGCGGCTGAAGCAGGAAGGACGCATCGGCGGCGTCGTCGCGACGGTGATGAGCAACATGGCGCTCGAGCGCGCCCTCGCCGACGAAGGGATGACCCTCTATCGCGCGCCGGTCGGGGACAAGTTCGTCGCCCAGGAGATGGCGGAACGTAATATCATCCTCGGCGGTGAGCAGTCGGGACACATCATCTTCGGCGACTACGGCTCGACGGGCGACGGCTTGCTCACGCTCCTCCAGGTGTTGCGGGTGCTGGCTCTCGAGGGACGGCGGCTCGACGAGCTCGGAAGACTCGACCCTTTCCCACAGGTACTGCTCAACGTGCGCGTACGAGAACGGCCGGAGGTGAAGGACGTTCCGGTTCTCGCGCGGGCGATCGACGAGGCGGCAAGCCGGCTCGGAAGCCGCGGCCGGGTGCTGGTGCGCTATTCGGGAACGGAGCCTCTGCTGCGGATCATGATGGAAGGGCCCGACAAGAGCGAGATCGAAGCGCTCGCGAAGAGCGTCGAGGACGCCGCGAAGTCTTCGATCGGAGAAGCGCTGTGATCGAGCTCGGAGTCACCCTCGACGCCGTGGCGCTTCTTCGCGAGTCGAGGAAGACGCGCGGGCCGGACCCGGTTTTCGCCGCGTACCTGGCGGAGCAGGCCGGAGCTTCCGCCATCAACGTCCAGCTCCGCAGCGACCGGCGCAATATCCAGGAACGAGACGTCCGACTCCTGCGCGAGTCGGTGGGTGTCGAGCTGAACCTGGTGACGACCCCGAGCCAGGAAATGATTCGGTTCGCGCTCACTGCGAAGCCCGATCGCGTCACGTTCATCCCGGAGAGGCTCGAGTCCGCGGGAGGGGGAGGACTCGACGTTCTTCTCAACACCGCCCAGCTCAAGGAGCGGATGCGGGAAATGCGAGAAAGCTCGATTCTCCCGGGGATCTTCATCGATCCCTCGATCGATCAAGTGAAGGCGGCGCATCAGGTCGGGGCCGCTGGAATCACCATCACCACCGAGAACTTCGCGGCGGTCGAGCGATCAGATCGGCCTCGCGCGCGACCGCGAGGCCATCGATCGGGAGCATCAGAAGCTTTCGGACTGCGCGAGACTCGGCTCCAAACTGGACCTCCACGTCAGGGTTCAGCCACGGGCTTACGCTCGCTAAAGCACGGCTGTTGTTGGACATCCCGGGGCTGTCCCGGATGGACGTCGGCCATGCGCTGGTCTCGCGAGCCGTCTTGATCGGCTTCGCACCCGCGGTCTCCGAATGGGTCGAGCTCTTTCGCGGGGCGGGCCATGAAAATTGACCGTTGCAGGTTTCTTTGCTAAATTCAATAGTTTAAGGGGCTTGTAGCCACCGAATGAAGCGAGAATTGAAATCCGAAGAAAAGAGCTCCGAAGAGCTCGAGCGGCAAGTCGACGCTGCGGGAGTACTTCGAGTCGATCTGCGTCGCCGTCATTCTCGCGCTTTTCGTGCGCACGTTCGTCTTCCAGGCGTTCAAGATCCCGACCGGGTCGATGGAGGAGAACCTCCTGGTCGGCGACCATCTCATCGTGAACAAGATGCTCTACGCGCCGACCGAGCTCGGCGCTCGAGAGAGCCCTAGCACCGGTCCGCGAAGTGAAGCGCCAGGACGTCGTGGTGTTCAAGTTTCCGAACGAGCCGGAGCGGGATTTCATCAAGCGTGTGATCGCGCTTCCGGGCGAGCGGATCCGCATCGAGAACAAGAAGGTCTACATCAACGGAGAGCCTCTCGACGAGCCCTACGCGCATTTTCTCGAGGTCCCGGGAACGGACGAGCACGTCTATTCCGACCCGCGCGGGGACGACATGAGCGAGATCGTCGTGCCGGAGGGGCAGTATTTCGTCATGGGCGACAACCGAGACAACAGCCATGACAGCCGCTTCTGGGGCACTCTCTCGGGAAACCTCTTGAAAGGGCGCGCGCTCATGATCTACTGGTCCTACGACGCGCCGGATGGACGGGACGCCTATTTCAAGGAAGGGTGGGCGCGGGTCAAGGAAGTGCTGTCGGTCATCCCGAACTTTCCTTTCAAGACCCGCTGGAATCGCTTCTTCCATCTCGTGCGTTGACGACGGAATCCTATTGGCCTGATTGAAGCTGCCCGGCCTTCTCTTGAACTCGGAGGAACGTCGATGAGAAGCTTGAAAGGTGAGCGCGGCGCGATCAGCATGGGCGTGGTCCTCGGGATCTTCCTGGTGCTGTTCGTCGCCTACGAAGCGAAACAGTTCGGCCCACTCCTCATGCGCCAGTTTCAGTTCCAGGACGCCGTCATCGAGGCGTCGAAGTTCTCCGCGACCAAGGACGCGGCCGCCGTCCAGAACGAGATGGTCTACAAGGCGACCGAGCTGCAGCTCCCGGTCAGCCGCGAGATGATCAAGGTGACGAAGACGGGAACCTACACCCGGGTCCAGATCGTCTACGAGCTCTCAGCGGAATGGCTGCCGCGAAAACCGTACAAGTGGACGGTCACCGTCGACGAAGAGAGCAAGATCTTCTAGAGACCGGAGCTCTTCCGAGCCGAGCGCGCCCGGTCCGCCTCGCCGCTTGAGGAAGGACAGCTTCTCGCGCTCGGCCTCGGTCTCGCTCATCAACTGAATCAGGTTCCGCAGGTTCGCGATGGCCGCGAGGATCGAGTTCAGCACCTGCCGCTTCTGCATCTTCAGCTCGAGGATGTCCTTCTCGATCTCGTGAGCCCGTGACTGGGCCGCCTCGACGAGCCGGTCCGCGGCGAGCTCGGCTTCCTTGAGGAGCATCTGCGACTGTCTCTTCGCGTTCTCCTTCAGCTCTTCCGAAGTCCTCTGAGCCGCGACCAGAGTGTTCTTCAGGATTTCCTCGCGCTGGTGGTGCTCGGACAAGAGAGCGGTCAGGCGCCGCACCTCCTCGGACATCTTCTCGTTGTCCGCGCGGAGGTGCTCCATCTCTTCCGAGACGGCGTTGAGGAACATTCGCACTTCCGCCCCGTCGAGGCCGCGAAAGGTGCGCTGCTGGAACTCGTGCCGCTGAATGTCGAGGGGGGTGAGTTTCATCGTGGGGGTCCTTTCTTAGTACTCGCGCCCCTCTTCGGGGCGCTCGTTCCCGGTGCTCCGCGCGCCGGGAGGATGGCACGCCGCTTCTTTCTCGAGGGCCGAAGAGGGCGGTTCCGACTCGAATGAAGGTCGCTCCCTCTTCGATGGCGACCTCGAAATCGTGACTCATCCCCATGGAGAGCTCTCGTCCGGCGAGTCCTCGACCGAAGGCTTCCGCGCCGAGCTCCCGCAGGCGCCGGAAATACGGGCGCACGGACTCCGGATCCGGCTCGAACGGAGGTAGCGCCATGAGCCCGTCGACGCGCAGGCTCGGAAGTGCGGTCAGGTTCTCGAGAGAGGGAAGTAGCTCTTTTTCCGGGAGGCCGAACTTGGTGGGCTCGGACGCGAGATCCACCTGGATCAGGACGGGCTGTACCTTTCCGAGCTCCTGGGCGGAGCTTCCGATCCTCTGCCCAAGCTCGACGCTGTCGAGCGAGTGGATGCAGTCGAAGAGCGCGACGGCCTTTTTCACTTTGTTTTTCTGCAGGTGGCCGACCAGATGAAATCGAGGACGGGACCCTACCCGGGACTCCAGAGAGGAAATCGCGGGATACTTCGCTTCGGCTTCCTGCACCCGGTTCTCGCCGAGATCTTGGACACCCGCTTCCACCACGGCGGCCACCTCATCCGCCGTGCGCGTCTTGGTGACCGCGACCAGCAGGACGTCGGAAGGATTTCGCCCCGCGCGGCGGCAGGCGCTCTCCATCCGGTCGCGGACAGCGGCGACACGAGAGGGGATCTCCATGTGCTCGACGACGGTCGTACTTCTCGATATGGTCCGGCTAAAAGCGTGAGAGTTCAGCCATTATACGCGCGCGAGGCCTGGCTGTAAATACTCAGCTCTCACCGTCCCCGAAGTACGAGGCGCTATAGGTCGGCGCCTCCCACAGCCGGACCTGCCGCAGCGTCACCTCCCGGGGAAGCCTCTTTCGAAGCTCGACGTGGAAAAACCGCGCGAGGTTCTCCGTCGTGGGGTTCTCCCGGTCGAAGGGGGGGATTTCGTTGATATGGCGATGGTCGTAGGGCGCGACGACTTCCTTCAGCGTCGCCTCGAGCTCGAGGAAGTCCATCACCAGTCCCGAGTCGGGAAGGGTTTCTCGAGAGACGAACGCCTCGAGACGGAAATTGTGTCCGTGCAGCGGCTCGAGATCCGCCTTGTATCCGCGAAGCTGGTGGGACGCGGCGAACATCGTTTCCGCGGAAATTTCATAGCGTGGTTTCATGGGCTCGGTCATACGATCTCCCCCGGCGAAGAACTTCTCGACTTCTTCGCGGTCATGCGTGAGGCGATAGGGCGGGAGGCTCTTCACGAAGCGCTTCCCATAGGACATGGTGGAGAGCCGGCTGTCGAGGACCGCGACGACTCCACGGTCGGAGGTCGAGCGGATGAGCCGGCCGAGTCCCTGCTTCAAGGTCAGAATCGCCATCGGCACCTGGTACTCCTCGAACGCGTTCCCCCCGGTGCTGCTGAGCCAATCCATTCTCGCGGACACCAGAGGGTCGGAAGGAACGGCGAAGGGGAGCTTGTCGATCACCACGAGCGAGAGCTGCTCCCCCATCACGTCGACTCCCTCCCAGAAGCTCGAGGTCGCGAGGAGCACCGCGCCTTCCGTCTCGCGAAACGATTCGAGGATCTCGCTTCGCGAGGCCTCGCCCTGTACGAACAACGGGAAAGGGAGCGAAGTCTCGATCTCCTGCCGCACGGCATGGAGGTTGGCGAAGCTGGTGAAGAGCAGGAACGCTCGGCCCCGGCTCGCGCGGAGCAGTTGCCGGATCTCCGCCGCGGCGCTCTTCGAGAACCCGGGGTCTTTGGGCGGAGGAAGGTGCCGCGGCACGTAGAGGAGAGCCTGCTCTCGATAGTCGAAAGGCGACGCGAGGAGTCGGCTCCGCTCTCGCTCGACTCCCAAGCGGGACGAAACGTAGTCGAACGATCCCTCCACCGCCAGAGTCGCCGAGGTCAGAACCACCGCGCGCTTCTGCTCGAGAAGCGTCGCCCTGACCATGGGAGCGACCCGTATCGGAGAGGCGCGCAGCGCGACCGATCTCTCGCGCGTCTCGCACCAGGAGACCGTTTCCGGGTCCGCGGCGCCGACGATGGACTGAAGATCGATCTCGATCTCTCCGGATCGACGCGACAGGGCTACCGTCGACTCGTCCGGCTCGGGCATTCCCTCGAGTCCCTCGCGAACCCGCGCGAGCTGGCGGCGGAAGCCGTCGACGGCGCGCTCCTGCTCGGGGGTAACGCTCTTCGGTCGGATGCGGTAGCGGTCCTCCCTTCCCTCTCTCGGCCGGAACGACTGGAACAGCTCCTGGCTCGCCCCCCGGAGCCGCTTGAGCTCGGAGATGGCCGCTCTCGCCCTCGATCTCTCCTTCCTCGCGTTCCAGGCCTTCTCCGCGTCCTGGACGAGCTCCTCGACCCGCCCGCTCGATACCGTGAGCCCAAAGCTCGTCGTGGCCACGTCCTCGAGCTGGTGTGCCTCGTCGAGAATCAGATAGTCGTACTCCGGAATGACCTCGCCGTAGGGGCCCTGCCGCACCACCAGATCCGCGAAGAGCAGATGGTGGTTCACGACCAGGATCTCGCTCTCCATCGCGCGCTGCCGCAGCCGGGTCACGTAGCAGCGATCGAAGTCCGGGCACTCTTTGCCGACGCAGTTCTCGCTCCGCGCCGAGATGCCTTTCCAGAAATCCAGTTTCTCGGGGACCCCGGGGATCTCGGCCCGGTCCCCGATCTCGGTCGTGAGGCTCCAGTTTTGAAAGGTAGTCGAAGTACGTCGCCTCCTCGAAGAATCGGAACGTGGGTTGGGCCTGGAATTGGGCGGAGCGCGCGAGGCAAAGGTAGTTTCCGCGGCCCTTCATGAGGCAGGCGGAGAACGGCAGGCCGAGCGCCTGTCGCACCAGCGGGATGTCTTTGTAGAAGAGCTGCTCCTGCAGGTTCTTGGTCCCGGTCGAGATCACCACCCTCTGCCCGGAGAGGATCGCGGGAACGAGATAGGCCAGGGTCTTCCCCGTGCCCGTTCCGGCCTCGACGAGGAGCTCTCCCCCGTCCCGCAGTACGTCGGCAACCGCGCCCGCCATTTCCTGCTGGGCCTCCCGGTGCTCGAAGCCCGGAAGCGTCTCCGCGAACGGCCCGCCAGGACCAAGGATCTCGCGCACCCGATCGGCATCGAGGGCGTCGATACCCCGTTCGACTCTCTTGAGGGTCTGGCTTCTCGTCACCTTCGGGCTCAGGCCAATCTAGGACGAGATTGCCGCCGCCCTTCCTCCCCGACGGTCATCCGGCGAGACCCGGGTAGAGCGGGAAGCCCGACGTGAGCTCCCGCACGTCGCGGGCGACACTCTCGAGCTCCGCCGGCTGCTCGCGCCCCCGGAGTCCCCTTGCGATGAGATGGCCGACACGCTTCATCTCCTCTTCCTTCATGCCGCGGCTGGTGAGCGCGGGAGTCCCGAGCCTCAAGCCGCTCGCGACCAGAGGTGGCCGCGTGTCGAACGGGATTACGTTCTTGTTCGTCGTGATCCCGGCTCTTTCGAGCGCTTCTTCCGCCTCCTTGCCGGTGATCCCGCTCGCTCCCACGTCGACGAGGAGGAGGTGGTTGTCCGTTCCTCCCGAAACCAGACGGAACCCCTCCTCTTTCAGGACGTCGGCCAGCGTGGACGCATTCCTGACGATTTGCCGCGCGTAGTCCCGAAACGAGTCTTCGAGCGCGAGCTTCAGGCAGACCGCTTTCGCCGCGATCACGTGCACCAGAGGTCCGCCCTGGATACCAGGGAAGGTGACCCGGTTCACGTCTTTCCCGTACTCCTCCCGGGCGAGGATGAGCCCGCCCCGGGGTCCGCGCAGCGTTTTATGAGTGGTGGTCGTGACGAAGTCCGAGTGAGGCACGGGGCTCTCGTGAGCGCCCCCGGCGACGAGCCCCGCGATGTGCGCCATGTCCGTCACGAGCTTCGCGCCCACATCGTCCGCCGCGCGCCGAATCCTCGCGAAATCGATTCGGCGGGGATAGGCGCTCGCGCCGACCAGAATCATCTTCGGACGGTTCTTCGTCGCGAGATCGGACAGCGCGTCGTAGTCGATCTGTTCGTCTTCCCGGCGAACGCCGTAGGGCACCACTTTATAGAGACGGCCGGAGAAGTTCAGGGGATGGCCGTGAGTGAGATGCCCGCCGTGGGAGAGATCCATTCCCATGAAGGTATCCCCCGGCTCGAGGAGCGTGAGGTACACCGCCATGTTGGCCTGGGTCCCGCTGTGCGGCTGCACGTTCGCGTACTGCGCCCCGAAGAGCTTTTTCGCCCTTTCGATCGCGAGCCGCTCGACGACGTCGACGAACTCGCAGCCTCCGTAGTAGCGGCGGCCGGGGTAACCCTCCGCGTACTTGTTCGTGAAGACGGAGCCGGTCGCCTCGAGGATGGCGCGGCTCACGAAGTTCTCGGACGCGATGAGCTCGAGGCCGTCCCCCTGCCGACGGGCCTCGTTTCGGATCGCGGCGGCGATCTCTGGATCGGCGGAATTTAGAGGTATTTCGAGCTCCCGGCCCACCAACGCTCCTCGAAGGAAAACCCATCTTACCGGTTTCGAACCGGGGGCGCGACCCTCACGCGCCGCGTGAGGTACGGACTATCGCGGCCCGCGGAATTCGGTTACACTATTTAAGTTCTCTTTCATCAAGGACACCAAAACCAGCGCTACCCAGGCAAGACGGGGCCGTAAGTTTGGAGAAACATAGGGAAAAGCTCCCGCAGCTTCTGCCCGACTCCGAGGATTCCGAAGGAGGCGGGGAGGAATCCGCGACCCGCATTCCGGAAGAAGCTACGGAGATCTACGAGCTCGTGGAGGAATCCGGCGTCGAGTCCCTTCCCGAGCCTCCGCCACCCGCGCCAAGGCCCCCCGCGCCCGAGCTCCCCGAGGAGACCCTTCAGGAGATTCGCGCGCTCCGCGCCAAACTCGATCACAAGGATCGCCAGATCGAGCAGGTCATGGAGGCCTACCGGGGCAAGAAAGAAGAGACCGAAAAGCTTCGAAAGCGCATTGAAAAGACCGAGCGGCGCCGGTTCGAGCAGTCGAAGGGGGACTTCATCGCCCGCTTCGTGGAAGTGCTCGACAACCTGGACCGCGCCATCGACTCCATCGAGAACGCCTTCGACCCCGACGCCGTGCTCCAGGGGATCATGCTGGTCCGTTCTCGGCTGGTGCAGCTGCTGAAAGAGGAAGGACTCGAGAAAGTCTTCGTCCGGGGACAGATCTACGATCCCACCCACAGCGAGGCCGCAGGAATGGAGCCGGTGAACGACGAGTCCCAGGATGGAATCGTCCTGAAGGAGCTGCAGCCGGGATACATGCTGAAAGGCTCACTCCTTCGCGTCGCCCGTGTGGTGGTGGGCCGCTACGGAAGCGATTCGGGAGAGACGAAGGCTCCTTCCACTCCGAGCGAGACGACGACCGCCTCGCGAACTCCCACCGTCGCTCCCTCGACGCCGAGCCCGTCATCGGACGGCGACGACTCCGGCCCCTCCTGGGAAGCCGAGACCCCGGGGCAAGAGCTCGAGTTCAGCGAAGACGGCTTCGACTTCAGTAACGAGTGAGGCGCATCCCGTAGAAGCGGACCGCGCCTTCGCGGTTCCGTCGCGAAATCCTCATCGTCTCGCCGTAGCGAAGCACCAGGCGGTTCAGTCCCTTCCGCAAGTGCCCGGCCTTCGCCGTCACCGTGGTCCTCCGGGGCTCCTCTCCCAGCGCCTGCATCACTGCCAGAGGACGATCGTTCAGCTCGAAGGAAACCTCGACCGGGCCCGCCGCGGCGGCCAGGGTGAGCTCGACATCGAGATCCGTGGGCTCCGCCGCTTCGGGTAGAACGAAGAAGATCTCGGAGCTCGCACCTCGAGAAAGCCGTTCGATTCCGTAGGCGCCGGTGTCGGGAGGATCGAACCCCTCTCCGAAGTAGGGCAGCTCGCCCGCGCCGATCTCGACCGTCGACGACGCCTGTGGGAGAGTCGCACCCATGAGAACCGCGCGTTCCGGTACCTGGTGCACGGAAATCGCGGACCCGAGCGCGTCGTCGGTGGAAAAGCGCTGTACCTCCCGGAGGTGGGAGACGTCGATTCCCGGGGGATACCCGGAGTAGAACACCCAGTCGAAGTTCCCGTTGAACACCTGCTCCTCGACTTTCAGTCGATGCACGCGAAAGACTGCCGGGTCGAGCCGCGGAGTCCACTGATCTCTGAAGCACTCGGCTTCCCGCGGGAATCGCCGAGACCGCCCACGCGAGGGCGCGATCGGCGGGCGACGGCTTTCCCGAGCGCCGAAAGAGATCGAGGCTTCCCGCCGCGGGCGCCGCGAGGACCGCGATCGCGAGCGCCCCGTGGAGCTTCCCGCGAAATCGCGACAAGCCCGAGGCGGCGAGAAGCGCGGCCGCCGGAAGAAGGGGAAGGGCATGTCTCGGAAAGGCCCGGTCGAAGAACGCGAAAAGCAGGAGATAGATCGCCGGGTAGCCGAGGACCAGAAGTCGTTTCGGGTCCCGCGTCCGAAGCGCGTCCACGGCACCGAACGCCGCGAGGAGCGCTCCCATCCATCCGACTCCCCGCGCCGCGAGCACCGACGACACCTCGAGCGCCGCGTTCAAGTGGCTGGCGCGGTAGTAGCCGACGTGGCGCTCGAGCCCCCGCAGAGTCTCGAAAACGTTGATGAAAGTATAGGGGCTCGTGAGGGCAAAAACGGCGAGCGCCGCCGCGAGGCCTGCGAGGAGCCATTGGCCCTTCCGCTTGGACTCGGGCGTGAGAAGCGCCGGCGAGCACAAAGGGAACGACGCTGAGTACACCCGTATACTTCACCGCCGCCGCGAGACCTACCGCCGCTCCCGCCGCGAGAAATCGACCCGGAGTGGGCGACTCCTGAAGCCGCAGCGCGGCGAGGAGCGCGAGCGCGACGAAGAAACCGAGCATCAAGTCCGGGTTTACGACGGCCGACTCGCGGAACGCGAGCGGTGAAAGCGCGCTCAACCCCGCGGCGAGACTTGCATCCCCGGGCGAAAGGAATCGAAGACCGCAGGCGAAAACGAGAAGAGCGGTTGCGACTCCCGCGATGAGGGTCATCCGCCGGGCGCGAAGATAAATCTCGGAGATCGGGACCTCCTCGATAGGGCTCGCCCCGAGAGAGATCCTCTGCAGGTAGTAGTGAAGACCGGGATACCCGGGGTGGCGCGGATCGAAATCCCCTCTCTTCAGCATCTCGAGCACGTTCGCGACCACCTCGCCTTCGTCGGGACCGACGTAATGCTCGACGTCATGGGAAGCGATGGGCCACCGGAGGAAAAGCGCGGTCAGGACGACCAGGCCCGTGAAGAGCGCCGCTCCCCGAAACAAGCTCAGTAGCTTCACTCCTGAGAAGAAGAACGCAAAGACGCGAAGAGAATTTCCTTTGCGCCTTTATGAACTTTGCGTCTTTGCGTTGAGAGTCATTTGAGTCTCTCACGCCAATCGTCCAGCAGGTCCCGCAGGGTTTCCGGGAGCGAGTACCTCGGGGACCAGCCGGTATCCGTCTTGAGCCTCGTCGGATCGCCCACGATCAGCGGAGAGTCGACCGCGTGATAGCGATCCGGATCGACGACCACCTGAACCGGAACACGCGACTGGCGCGCCAGCTCGTCCAGCACCTCGCCCATCGCGAACGCCTCCCCGCGGCAGACGTTGTAGGGCTGCCCGGGTTGGCCTCGTTCCACGATCGCGGCGTACGCGACGACGACGTCTCGCACGTCGCTGAGGTCCCGCCGAGCGGAGAGGTTTCCGACCCGAATCACGGGTTCGCGCGCGCCCTTCTCCACCTCGGCGATCTGCCGGGCGAAGCTCGACGAGACGTAGCTCTCGGTCTGACCCGGACCGGTATGATTGAAGGACCGGGTGAGATATACCGGCAGCTCACCGGCCCAGAACGAGCGCCGACCGAGGATTTCCTGCGAGGTCTTGCTCACGGCGTACGGAGTGAGCGGCCTCTGCTCGCGCTCTTCGGAGATCGGTTGGGCCTCGGCGCGGAACGTCGCCGTACTGCTGCGCCGAGCCGACGAGAAGGACGCGAGGCGCGCGGCCCCGTCTCTTTCGCCGCGGACAGGAGATTGTGCGCGCCGAGGATATTCGTTTCGAGCGTTCGCCGGGCCTCCTTCCAGGATCCCTCCGGATTGGAGAAGGCGGCCAGATGGAAAATGGCCTCCGGGTCGGAATCGGTGAACGACGGCTCCGAGCGTCTCCTCGTCGAGGATGTCGAGCGGAAAGTATTCCACCCGAGATCCGAAAATGCTCGGCCTCCCATCGCTCGGAAGAACGACCCCTTTGACCTCGTGGCCCTGGGAGAGAAGCTCCGCCGTCAGGTGGCGTCCGACGAAGCCCGCGGCCCCCGTGACCAGCGCGCGCACTCAGTCGATCTCCGCTCTCCAGTAGTCCAGCATGTCGCGGAGGGTCGTTTCGTAGGGAATCGTCGGCTTCCAGCCGGTCGCTTTCTGGAACCGGGTGCAGTCGCCGAGAAGAACGGGCACGTCCGACGGCCGGAGCCGGTCCGGGTCCTCGCGCACCTCGACCTTGACTCCCGACATCCGGATGAGCTCGTCGAGGACCCGCTGGATCGATGTAGTCCTTCCCGGTGCAAAGGTTGTAGGCCTCACCCGGCTGGCATCCCCCGTCGAGAGCGAGCCAGTAGCCGCGAACGATGTCCCGAACGTCGGTGAAATCGCGGCGGGCTTCCAGGTTCCCCACGTGGATGACCGGGTCCTTCTTCCCCTTCTCGATGGCCGCGAGCTGCTTCGCGAAATTCGACGAGACGAAGACGTCCCCACGGCGCGGTCCGTCGTGGTTGAAACCACGGGTGCGAACCACCTTCGTTCCGAAGCTCATGAAGTACTGGTAGCCGAGATAGTCCTGTCCGACCTTGCTGACCGCGTAGGGAGAGAGAGGCCTCAAGGGGTTGGTCTCGCGAATGGGGAGCTCGTTCTCGTAGACCATTCCGTACTCCTCGCTCGAGCAGGCGATCTGGATCCAGGGATCGATCCCCACGGAACGAATCGCTTCGAACAGATTCAGTTGCCCGAGGATGTTGGTGCTCAGCGACTCCGCGGGCGCGTTCCAGGACGAAGGTACGAAGCTTTGCGCCGCGAGGTGGAAGATGCGGTCCGGCCGCACCCGGTCGATGAGCGCGGTGACCGAGCTCTGATCGCGCAGATCGCACTCCTGGAGCTTTATCTTCGATTCGATGCCCCGGATGTTCTCCGTCCGGCTGCGCCAGCGCATCGTGCCGAACACCTCGGTTCCGGAGTGCTCGGAAAGAATGTATTCGGCCAGATGGCTTCCCGCGAAGCCGGTGATTCCCGTGATCAGTACGCGCAAGGATGACTCCTATCCCAGATATTGGCGGAGGGCTTCCCTCCACCCGGTGACGGTTCGGCCCGTCGTCCTTTCGAATTTCTCGACGGAAAGCGCCGAGTAGCGCGGACGGGCCGCGGGCAGATTCAACTCTTCCGCCTGGATGGCGCGAATGCCCCGGGGAGAGAGCGCGCAGTCTTCCGCGATCGCTCGGCCCAGCGCGAGCCAGGTGGCTTCGCCCTGGTTCACGAAGTGAAAGACACCGCGGCGTCCTTGTTCCACGAGCAGTCAGCATCGCTGACGCGAGCTCCCGCGCGCTGGTGGGAGACCCGGTCCGATCCTCGATCAGCGGAAGATCTTCTCCGCGCAGGAGACGTCCCCGCGCCCAATCGACGAAACCCTTCCCCGGTCCGTAGAGCCAGCCGGTCCTCACGATGAGATGGCTTTCCGGGCAAACTTCCGCCACGGCCAGCTCGCCCGCGAGCTTCGACCGGGCATAGCTCGAGAGCGGCCGGGTCGGGTCCTCCTCGCGATAGGGGGTCGCGCCATCCCCACCGAAGACGTAATCCGTGCTGACATACAACAGAAGCGCCCCGACGTCGCGCGCACTCTCGGCGACCACCCGGGCACCCGTTGCGTTGATTTCCTGGGCGTTCTCCGGCGCGCGCTCGGCGCCGTCCACATTCGTGTAGGCGGCGCAGTGTAGCACGGCTTCGGGGGCAAACTCCCGGAACGCCCGGAGAACGGCCTCGCGGTCCCGAACGTCGAGCCGGGCCCGTTCGAAGGCGACGACCTCGTGCTTGGGAGCGGCAAGCCGCGTCGCGACACCGCCCAGGAGTCCGCCGGCGCCGGTCACGAGGATCCTCACGGTCGCGAAGCGCTCCCCGGTGAAACCGCGCCGCCCGCGCGAGCCGAGAGAAGAGCGAGACGCGCATTTCAGTAATAGTCCGTCGTATTCGTGCCGCCGAGAGAGGTGCCGAAACTCCCGATGTTCGCGAGAGTGATGCCGAATCGGAAGGTATTCTCGTCGCGGAAGCCGCCGAAGTTGTAACGGTTGTAATCGAAGAGGAAGCCGCAGCACTGCACGTTGTACTCGATGCCCGCGCGCATGTGCCGCAGGATTTTGAGCGACCAGTCGTAGCTCGTCTCGAAGTTCGCTTTCATCGCCGCAGTCAGGTTGACGGTCCCTCCCACGCGGAAGCTCGACCTCACGATGTCGCGGTCCGGGATATTCCGCCTCGTCCAGACCCCGCGAATCGACCCCCAGGCGCCGGAGTAATTCCCCGCGGTGCTGGCGGAGCGGACCGCCTTGAAGTTGACGTCGTAGTCGAGGTTCCAGCTCGCGGTGAGCGAGCGCGAGGGCTTGAAGTTCACCCGCGAGGTGATGGGCGAGTAGTTGCTGGGAGTCCCATCCGGGGTGAAGTAAGGAGTCGAGAACTGGGTATCGTAGAGAGACGCGTTGGCGTCGAAGAAGTACCGCTGCGAGAGCACCCAGGTGAGCATCTCCGTCGGGTTCGGCTGCTCCTTCCCGTTGACCATGCGCTTCGCGAGGAACCGGTTCACGAGCGAGAAGGCGACCTGGTTGGTCCCGGGAATGTAATCGTTGCCGTCGAACTTGGGAATGAGGTCGAAATTCTCGATGCGGCTCCGGTAGCTCCAGACCATCTGCGGCTCGATCACGTGCTTGAAGCGCGCCGCGTAGCCGTTCTCGGGCGTATTGAAGATGCGCGCGAAGGTCGGCCCTCTCATATCGAAGGCGGTCTCGTAGTAGCGCCGATCGATGTCTGTCCTCCTGGTTGAAGCCGCCCGACGTGGTCTGTGAAGACGTGTAGTACGTGTATCGCGCGGTGACGCTGGTACGGAACGTGAGGTAGCTCAGGCCGGTGAACGGATAGGAAACGGTGGGCGCCACGTCGAAGCGCTGGTACTCGATGAGCTGATCTCCGCTGCTGCGGGCGAGCGACACGACTTCGCGAGTCGAAGCCGAAGAGAACGGGAGTGGGTCCGAGCCGCGACTGCCTCGCCCGCCGAGGCTGATTTGGGGGAGCACTTCCCGCACGGCGACGCTTTCGCCGAACGACGTGTCGTTCCGGTCGAAGAGGACGCGCAGGTTGTACTGCTTGAAGGACTTCGAGATGGTGCCCGAAGCCCGTTTCGACCTCTGGGTCGCGCGATCGTAGTTTTCCTGGAACGACTCCTGGAAGTCGAAGCTCGAGAAATAGTCGACGCGCGCTACGGAGCGAAACCCGCCCGGGAGCTCCTGGTTGGCCGAGCCGACCATGGTGTACTCGCCCCTCGCCGGTCGTGGAATCGTTGAGGAAGAAGGTGTTCAACTCCCCTCGCGAGGCCTCGCTCGCGACGTAGCGATACTCGACGGAACCGCCGTTGCCGACCTCGGAGAAGCGCTCGTACGTGAAGGTCGCGTCCTGGGACCGGCTGATAGCCCAGAAGAACCCCTGATTGAAAATGAAACCCTTGAGCGAGGAGTTTCCGATCTGGGGGAGAAGAAACCCCGTGGCGCGTCCCTGCTCGTCGATAGGGTAGTAAAGAATCGGGGCGTAGAAGATCGGAAGCGACTTGAGCTTCAAGAGCGTGTGATGGAGGGCCACGTGGTGGTCCCTTTTCATGCGGGCCTTTCCCGCGGTGAACTGCCAGCGCGGCGTGGGCTGGGCGCAGGAGGTGAAAGCGCCGCCTTCGATGACGTAGGTGTCCTCCGACTCCTTTTCGATGATATCGCCGTAGAAGTAGAGGTCCGTTCCGGCGCGGCCGTGCGCGTTGAAGAACCGTCCGGTCTTGGTTTTCAGATCCGCTTCCATCCGGGTGGCGATGACCTTCTGGTCGCCCTGCTCGTAGACGACGTTCCCCTCGGCGATGACCCGCATTTCCTCGTTCCAGAACTCGACCCGGTCGGCGGTGATGCGGACGTCGTCGGAACGAAGATCCACGTAACCCTCGGCTCTCGAATGACCTTTCTCGATTTGCTCCTGGTATTCGGCTTTGAGGGTCGCCTCCTGGGGCTCGCTCTGCGGGAAGGCTGCCCGAGTCACGAAGAAAAGCAGCAGGGCCGCGCTTCGGGCGATGGGCATCGTCGAGATTATACTAGACGCATCGTGACCGAAAACGCGGCCCGAGGTCCCGTACTGCTCTTGTCCTGCTACGAGCTCGGCCACCAGCCCCTCGGTCTCGCTCTTCCCGTGGCGTTCTGTGAAAATGCGGGACTCGAAACGAGGGGGATCGACCTCGCCGTCGAGCCGCTCGACGAAGCGGCCGTTCGAGCCGCGGGTTTCATCGGCATCTCGGTTCCGATGCACACCGCTCTCAGCAGCGCCCTCGAGCTCATCCCGCGGCTCCGGGCGCTGAACCCGCGGGCCCATCTCACCCTCTACGGTCTCTACGCGACCCTCAACGCCGAGCTCCTTTTCTCGCTGGGAGCGAGCTCCGTCCTGAGCGGCGAGCTCGAGGAAGAGCTGGTCTCGCTCGCCCGGGGCGCGAAAGCCGCGAGCTCGCGGTCCCCATCCGCGAACGACTGACCTTTCCCGTCCCTTCGCGGGGCGGGCTGCCCTCGCTCGATCGCTACGCTCGGCTCGAGCTCGAAGGCGAGGTGATGAAGACAGGTCGGCGCGGTCGAGACGACACGCGGCTGCCTTCACCTCTGCCGACACTGTCCCATCCCTCCGATATACCAGGGCCGCTTCTTCGTCATTCCCGAGGAAACGGTGCTTCGGGACGTGCGGTCAGCTCGTCGCGGCCGGCGCGGGGCACATCGATTTCGCCGACCCGGATTTCTTGAACGGTCCGGGGCACGCTCTCTCGGTCGCGCGCTCGCTGCATCGCGAGTTTCCCCAGCTGAGCTTCAACTTCACCGCCAAGATCGAGCATCTGGTGAAGCATCGGCGATTCCTTCCCGAGCTCCGAGGGCTCGGCTGTCTCTTCGTGGTTTCGGCCGTCGAGTCCTTGAGCGACAGGGTCCTTCGAGAGCTCGACAAGGGCCACAGCCGGGAAGACGGTGTTCGAAGCCCACCGCGCGCTCGACGAGGCGGGAATCGCCCTCCGGCCCACGTTCGTTCCATTCACGCCGTGGACCACTCGCGAAGACTACGCGCGATCTCTTTCATTGGATCGCGGAAGCGGGCCTCGTCGAGCACGTCGACGCGGTTCAGCTCACATTGCGGCTTCTGATCCCGCCGGGCTCGCTTCTCCTCGGAAACGAGAGCCTGAAGCCCGTGCCTCGGCGAGCTCGAACCCCGCGCTCTGACGTACCGGTGGACGCATCCCGATCCGGAGATGGACCGCCTCCAGGACCGGGCCGCCTCCCTCGTCGAGGAAGGGGTTGACCTCGGCCGGTCGAACCATGCGATGTTCCACGACCTTGCAGTGCTGGCCCTGGGCGAAGCCGCGGAACCGGTCCCTTCCGGAAGTCGGCCGCCGCGCCTCACCGAAGCCTGGTTCTGTTGAGCGGAGCCGAGACGGGACCGGTCCGGTCCCAAAGAAAAGGGTATGATGAAGGCTGAAAGCTAAGAACGGCCCCCGAGCGGAGCCGTCAGCCTGGGTGGAACACAAAGCGCGGGGACGGGGTTACCGCGACACGAATAGAGGAGCGAGGCAAGCATCAATGACTGAAGAGATTCGAATCACCGCGGAGCCCAAGGACAACAACACCTGCCGATTCGTCGTCGACCGTCCGATCTATCCCGACGGCTCGGCGTTCTTCGGAAGTAGAGAGCGGGCGATCGGGTCGGGCCTCGCGGAGAAGCTCTTCGCCATCGATGGCGTGTCCGCCGTTCTCATCCAGGACAACGTGGTTACCGTGACCGCCGCGACCGGCGGCAACTGGATGCCGGTCGCGAAACAGGTGGGCGCGACCATCCGTGCGGTAGTCGGGAGCGGAGAAAAAGCGGTATCCGACGCCGTCCTCTCCTCGATTCCCGATGCCGACGTGATCAAGAAACGCGTCCAGAGCATCCTCGATCAGGAGATCAACCCCGCGGTCGCCGCACACGGCGGATGGGTCGAGCTCATCGACGTGAAGCGCAACGAGGTCTTCATCCGGATGGGCGGAGGCTGCGTCGGGCTGCGGAATGGCGGACGTCACCCTCAAGCAGGGAGTGGAAAAGACGATCCGCGAGGCGATTCCCGAGGTCGGCGCCATCATGGACACCACCGACCACGCGTCGGGCCGTAACCCCTACTACTCCCCCGCCAAGTAGCTCAGCGAATCTCGAAGGAAAGGCAGGCGTGTGCCTCACGCAGCGCGCCCTCCACCGCCTCCGGCTCAGCTCCACGCGCGAAGATGAAACCGAGATAACTCGAGCCTTCGGGAAGAGGCGACGAGCATCTTTCCCGGGATGCGCGGTGATGACGATCTCCTCGATCCCTTCGACCGCCCGCGCCTCCTCGAGTCCGCGTGTCTCCTCCAGCGTTCCCGCTTTCGGAATCGGGAATCATCATGACTCCCGCAGGCGCCTGCTTCTCGAGCGAGGCCGTCGATGTCTCGACGGAGCGCGTGTCGGAGGAGCAGTTCCTCGAGAGAGATTCCGAGGCCGAAGCGCAACGTTCGCGAGCACAGTCCGCCGATGGAGCGCGCGGCGATCTCGATCATCACCGGGGCATCGTCCGCTCCCTCAGACGGAGCTCGGCGTGGATCGGCCCGTGGTGAATCCCGATCGCCCGCGCGGCATCAGCGCTCACCCGCAGTATTTCCCTCTGTATCTCTTCCGGGAAGGCGTGACGGGGTCACGTAGATCGTCTCCTCGAAAAAGGGCCCACCAGCGGATCGGGCTTGTCGAAGAGTGCGAGCGGCCGGAGCTTCCCCTCGGTGAGAATGCCCTCGAGAGCGACCTCGCGCCCGTCGACGTACTCCTCGATGAGCACCGCGCTCCCCTCTTCCCCCGCGTGAGCGCGCATCTCGGGACGGGAGAGAAAGGCGCTGAGCCATTCGAACCCCCGAATGAAACTCTCCCGTCGTCGACGCGAGCGACGCCCCGGCTTCCGGAGAGAAAAACCGGCTTCAAGACCAGAGGATAAGTGAGCCCGCGCGAGAGAAGCCTCGGGTCGTCGCCGATTCTCGCGACGGTGAACGACGGCTGAGGAACGCCTCCCGCCGGCGAGAGCCTCGCGCATACGGTGCTTCAGGCGCGAGCGGACCGCGGCCTCGGGAGAATTGTGTGGAAATCCGAGCGCCGCCGCGATCGAGGCGGCCGCGACCGCCGTCTCTTCGTCGACGGGGACCACGGCATCGATGGGGAACTGGTGGTGAAACTTCCGCGCGTGCGCCGCCGCCGCCTCGGGATCGAGAAAGTCGAGGGTGATGAGGCGATCGGGCTTCGAGCTCTCGAGAGCACTCGGCTCTTCCGATCCCACGACCACCTCGACGCCGAGGCTGTCGGCCGCCTCGAGGAAGTCCTTCGTCCGGTAAGTGGAGGTGGGAAGGAGCAAGAGAACGCGCTCGACCCGGCTCATCGGTTGCACGTTAGCACGAACGAACGCGGAGAGCCCGGATCGAAACTTCAACGAAACCGCATGCGACTCAGAGATCGAAACCTGTCATCGCTCGGGAGATTTCTCGGATTTCAGCGTCTCGACGACCTCGCGCACCTCCGCTTGATTGGGGTCGAGGGCGAGAGACTGCTCGAAGAGCTCGAGGGCGCGCCCCGGGTTCTGGAGGCGGGCGAGCGAGCTCGCGAGGGCGTTCAGGAGCGCCGGCTGGGGACGACGCATGGGGAGCGCTTTCTCGAGAAGCTCCGCCGCGCGGGCGAAGTCTCCTCGCCGAAAATACGCCTCCCCGAGAGGCGCGAGAATCTCGTAGCAATCCTTGATTTCCGCGTAGACGGGCTCGAGGAGGCTCACGACTTTCTCGTAGTCCCCCTCTTTGACGGCAAGCCGCGCGAGGTGCTCCCGCGCGAGCCCGAGCTTCGGGTTCGCCTCGAGAGCGCGCTCGAATTCCTCCCGCGCTTTCGCGGGCTCGTCGCGCGCCAGGTACTGCTCGCCCAGCATCGAGGCGAGAAGGCCCGGGACCTCGCTTCGAACCTGTGGGGCCGAGGCGCGGGAACGGGGCCGCGGGATCGACGTTCGCGGAGAAACGGTGAACCCCGCCGACGCCTGCTCGAGAACACTCCCGTCCTCCGCGACGAGATCGCAGCGCAGAAGAAACCGACCTCCCTGGAACTTCTCGAGCGAGAGCTCCTGCACGAGCGGGCTCGCGATGCGGTCTTTCAACGCCACGCTCTGGTCGATCATGGTCGCGCCACCCGCCTCCTGACTCTCCACGACGAAGCGCACCTGCGCGGTTTCGGGAGCGTCGTGCACCACCGCGACGGTCATGGAGTCGCCGATGGCGTAAACACCGCTCGGGTTCGGGAGGAGTCTCGACCGCCCCGAAGCGGTACGCGCGATAGAGAGGCGTTCCGGTCTTCGACTCCGAGCCGTACCCGATGAGAAGCCCGCGAAGCGCTTTCCCCGTGGGCGGCGGCACATCAATCTCCTGCGCGAGAAGGGTATAGCTCTTGGCGCATTCCCTCTCGACCCGGCTCGGGCACGCGCGATTCCTCGAGAATCACCTGAAAGTCGTAGGCCCCCGGCACCAGAGGGGTCATTCCCGAGTAGGCAAAAGGCCCGTGGAGAGAGGCGCGCTGCGATTCCTCGAGCTCGACGAAGGATTCGTTGCGGCTCTGGACGACGACTACGTTCGGGTCGTCTCGAAGAACCGCCTCGACGGACGCGATGAAAGAGGAGCCGTAAATACCCTTCTCCCGGTCCAGCACGAATGCGATGTTCTCCGGCGGCATCTCGATGACCCAGTGAACGAAGGTGACTCCCCCGTCCCCCTCGAGAACGTCGATCGCCCCCACGCTCTGAACATATCGAAACAGGTAGTCACTCTCGACGGCCCCGCGCTCGAAGTCGAGCCTCTCCGCGTAGCTGGTATCGAGCCCGTGGAAGGGGACGTTCACGATCTGGTCCATGAGCTCCATGGTTCCGAAGGAAACGCCCGAGAACTGGGCCGTGTCTCCTTCGTCGGTGCGGAAGGACAAAGAGGCTTGCGCGAGCTCGGGGTCCACTTCGCTGAGCTTGTCGTAGGCCCGCTCGACGTCCTGCCGGAAATCCGCGCTCTTCGTGTCCGTTCCTGTCAAGAGGGCTTGCGGGCCGTCGAGAATGGGACTGTAGATTTCGAGCTCGCCCGCGCCGTGCCGGCGGAAGAACAAGAGAGAGAAGAACGGCGGCAGACCGTACTGCTTCAGGTCCGGGTTGTCGAAGAACCAGAGCTCGGTCGGATAGACGGCGTCGCTTCCGTCGAAGTTCTGCCGGTTGCGGGGCGGCCCCAGGAGAATGTAGTAGCGGCCGCGGTCGGTCTGCCAGCCTTCGCGAAACGTATCCCGGCCGAAGAACTCGTTGACGTACGCGAGCCGTTTGTAATGCTCGTCGCGATACTCGTTCTCGATGGTCGTCGGGTTCTCGTCGCGCTTCCGCCAGAAGGCGTCGACGAACGACTCCCTCTCCTGCTCGGAATCGAGACCCAGAAAAACGTCCCGCTCCACCTTGCTGATGAGGTAAGGCACTTCCTCGGTAAGCCATTTTCGATCGGCCTCCGGGAGCCGGTCGACAGGGTCCTGCGGAAGGCCGAGAAGAGCGCCCGCGAGGATAAGTACGAACATTTGCACTAGTATAGCGTGATGGCGCGATCGAGCAGGAGGGCGGCGATCGGGCTTTTGTCGCTCGCCCTCTTCGGTCAGGCCTGCCGGAAGACGGGTCCAACCGGCTTCAATCTGGTGCTCGTGAGCGTCGACACGCTGCGGGCGGACCATCTCTCGAGCTATGGAGCCACGGGACAGAAGACGCCCCATATCGATCGGCTGGCGTCCGAGGGGGTGCTCTACGAGAACGTGTCGACGGTCGCCCCGACGACGCTCCCGGCTCACGCGTCGCTCTTCACCGGGCTCACGCCGATAGCGCACGGGGTTCGAGACAACGTCGGCTTCTACCTCGCCCCCGGGCTCGACGACCCTCGCGGAGCACCTGAAAAGCCAGGGCTACGAGACCGCGGCTTTCGTCGGCGCGTTCGTGCTGGACTCGCGGTTCGGGCTCGACCGCGGATTCGATCGATACGACGATGACGTCGAAGCCGCGAAGCGATGGCGTCGATACGGGATTCGTCGCACAGAGGCGGGGCGGTGAAGTCCTCGAAAGCGCGCTCGCATGGCTCGGCTCGCGCGGCGATAGCGATCGGCCGTTTTTCGCCTTCGTCCACTTCTACGATCCCCACACGCCTTATGAGGGCGGGTACACCGCCGAAGTGGCCTATGTCGATTCTCTCGTGGGGCGGCTTCTCTCCTGGCTCGAAGAGCGCGGGCTCGACGAACGGACCGTCGTGGCGCTCACCTCCGATCACGGAGAGTCGCTCGGCGAGCACGGAGAAGAGACCCACGGTCTCTTCCTCTATCAGTCGACTCTACGAATCCCACTCCTGCTCCGCTATCCCGGCGCTTCGGCGGGGAGCCGCGTCACGACTCCGACATCGATTACCGCCGTGCCGAATGTCCTTCTCGAAACGCTCCGCCTTCCGCCGCTGCCCGGACAGAAGCCCGAGGGACCAGGAGAAGAACGACCTCTTTACGCTGAGACCTTCGTGCCTCGCCTCCACTACGGCTGGAGCGAGCTTCGGAGTCTGACCCGCTGGCCCCACAAGCTCGTCTCGGCGCCCAAACCCGAGCTCTACGATCTTTCGATGGACCCGGGTGAGACCGCCAATCTCATTGAGGAGCTCCCGGACGTCGCTCGGGCATTGCGCGACGAGCTCGAGCCCATGGTCGGTCCCTCCGCATCACCCGAAAGCGTCGATCGAGAGACTCTCGCAAAGCTCAAGAGCCTCGGCTACGCGGGGTCGAAGGCCCTCACCGAGGGCGACGCTTCCCGACCCGAAGGACCGGCTCGAGATCTATCGCGTCCTGAACGACCCGGCGATGCAGAGCCTCTCGCCCGAGGACGGCGCCGCATACGAAGCCGCTCTCGCCGGCTTGAAGGACGCGATCGCTCGCGAGCCTCGAATTCCGAGGACGTACGCGCTCTACGGAGAGCTCCTGCTGCAAGCGGGGCGCGCGCGAGAAGCTGCGCCCGTCTTCGAGGCGCTCGTGGCGCTCGATCCGGAGAGCTTCGAAGGACATTACGGACTCGGCGTCGCTCTCCAGGAGCTCGGCCGTGCAGGACGCGGCGGTCGAGGCTTTTTCGACGGCGGTCGAGATCGATCCCAGGAACACGAAGAGCTACCTCCGTCTCTCGGAAGCCGACGCCGATGGCGCCGAAGGCTGGCTCCGGCGTGGGATTGCGGTGCACGAGGATCGCGTTCTCGTCGATCGACTCGCCGAAGTGCTTCTGCAATCGGGCGATGCGGCCAAGCGGGCCGAGGCCCGGGCGCTCCTGGAAGGGGCCGCGTCCAAGGCCCCGCACGATGGGCTCGCGGCCTACAACCTGGGACAGCTCCTGCTCGCGGAAGGTGAGATCTGAGCGGGCTCTCACGGAGCTCGAGCGAGCCTCTCGGCTCACGCCCGACGATCCCGACGTGCATCAAGCCCTCGGGAGCGCCCTCGCGTTGTCCGGCCGGCGCGAGGACGCGATCGAATCGTTCCGACGCGCGCTCGACCTCTCGCCCTGCTTCGCCGCCGCTCACGCGAATCTCGGCGCCGCCTATGCCGAAATGAACCGCCTTCCAGAAGCCGCGGCCTCGCTCGAGAAGGCGGTTTCGTGCGACCCTGGCTACGCTGCCGGGTACAGGAACCTGGCAGCGATTCGGTATCAGATGGGGAACCTGGATGGCGCTATCAGCGCCATGCGCGGAGCGGTGAAAGCGAGTCCGGGGGATCCGGAGCTTCAGCGAAGCCTTCAGGAGCTTCTCGATTTTCGAGCGCGCCAGGGCTGAATTTCCACTCTACGAGGACTCCTCCCACTCGGCGTCCATCCAGTCGCGCTCGTCGCGGACCAGGGCCCTCTCGGATTCCAATCGCCGGATCTCGGCCGAGAGCTCCCGAATGCGACGGGACATCTGGAGCACGATCTCGATCGCGGCGTGATCGAGTCCAAGGTCCTCGTGGAGCCGCCGCACGCGTCTGAGCTCCGCCACCTCGGCCTGGGTGTAGCCCTCTTCCGAGGGAATGATGAGGCCGAGCTCTGCATAGTGCCAGACCAGGGTCACGTCCAGCCGCGTGACCCGCGCGACTTCGTGGGCATCGAGCCTCTTCTCGTCATCGCTTGGGATCATGGGTCGAGCGCCTCATTTCTTGTGATTCTCTGCGAGCGTCCGTAGCCCCTCGATCTCGGCGTCGCTCATCGATTCGGGCAGAACCAGCTTCACTCGCGCCCACATGTCGCCACGCTCGGCCGGCTGGCCGAGGCGGGGCATTCCCTTACCCTTCAGCCGGAATGTCTTGTCCGCCTGCGTGCGCGGGGGAATCTTCAGCGTCACCGCGCCGTCGATCGTTCGGACGCGTACTTCACCGCCGAGAGCAGCCGTGTAAAAATCCACCCGCACTTCCGCTCGCAGATCGTCGCCTTCGCGCGTGAGACCGGGATGGGGAGCGACCTCGACGATGAGGTAGAGGTCTCCCGCGCTTCCCCCGGCGACACCCGGCGAGCCTTGTCCCGCGAGGCGTACCCGGGAGCCTGAGCGCGCGCCCGGCGGGATCCTGGCTTCGATCCGGCGATCGCCGATCTGAAGGCCGCGAGTCGTACCATGGAACGCTTCCTCGAGCGAAAGCTCGACTCCCGCCTCATGGTCCCGCCCCCGTCTCGGCCGCGGCGCTCGACCGGCGCCGGCAGCCCCGCCTCCAGCCTGGCCGAAGATCGAGCCGAAGAAATCGGAAAAAGGACTTCCGCCGCCAAAGAGATCCTCTAGATCCTCGGGCGAGACGTCATAGCTGTAGCTTCCCTGCCCGGGCCCGCCGGGCGCCGTCTGCCACTGGCCCCAGTCGAAGTCGCCTCTACCGCCGCGCTCGCTCCACTGCTGATACTGCTTGCGGAGCGCGTCGTACTTCTTGCGGCGCTCGGGATCGGAGAGCGCCTGATGGGCCTCGTTGATCTCCTTGAAGCGCTCCTCGGCCTCCTTGTCGCCGGGTTTGACATCGGGGTGATGCTGGCGCGCGAGCTTCCGATAGGCTTGCTTGATCGTTTTCTCGTCGGAGTCCGGCGCGACTCCGAGCACGGCGTAGTAGTCCTTGAACTCCAACCTGATGCTCGCCTACTGCTCATCTCGTTTCGGGCTCACGACCAAAACGCGCGCCGGCCGCAGCACTCGTCCCTCGAACGTATATCCGGGCATTCGAACGGAAGCAACCGTCGGCTCGGACACCGGACCCTCGCGAGTCTCGACCGCTTCCTGAGCTTCGGGATCGAAGGGAGCCCCGGGGGCGAGCTCGACCGGCTCGACCCCTTCGCGGCGCAGCACGTCGAGGAGCTGCTCCCGGGTCGCGCGCACACCGGGCGCGAGCGGGTCGTCGTCGCCCGAATACGCCAGGGCGCGCTCCAGGTTATCCACCACTTCGACGAGGCGCACGTAGAGGTCCTTGAGTCGATTCTGGATTCGAGCCGCAGCCATCCGCTCCGCCTGCTTGCGAGCGTTCTCGATGGCGGCGGCGGCGCGGAGGTACTTGTCCTTGAGCTCCGCGTTCTCCTGCCGCGCCGCCGTCAATTCCGCCTGGATCTCCCGTACGTCAACGCCTCCGTCGCCTTCAGACGACGTTTCGTTCCTACTCACGGGCTACGCCTCGGTGAACTCGCCCTCGACGACGTCGTCGGCCCCGGAGCCGGGGGGGGTTCCGCCTGGTCCACGACCGCTGTCGCGCGCCGTGGCCTGCTGGCCGAGCGCGTTCGCAACTTGCTGCAGGGCCTCGGCGCCCTGACGGATGCGGGCAGGGTCCTCGCCCGAAATCGCGGTCCGGAGGTCGCGGATCTGGGCCTCGACCTTGGATCGGTCCGCGGCCGGCAACTTATCTCCCAGGCCGCTGAGAGATTTTTCCACCTGATAGATCAGGGTATCCGCCTGGTTTCGCGCCTCCACCAGCTCGCGGCGGCGCCGATCCTCGACCGCATGCTGCTGTGCCTCGCGCACCAAACGATCGACATCCTTCTTTTCGAGGTTCGTCGAGGCGGTGATGGCAATCTTCTGCTCTTTTCCCGTCGCCTTGTCCTTCGCCGATACGTTCAGGATGCCGTTGGCGTCGATGTCGAACGTCACTTCGATCTGGGGCATCCCACGGGGGGCGGACGCGATCCCCTCCAGCCGGAATCTCCCCAGGGTCACGTTGTCCGACGCCATCTCCCGCTCCCCCTGAAGGACGTGGACGTCCACACCCGTCTGGTTGTCCTCGGCGGTGGAGAAGGTCTCGGTCTTGCGCGTGGGGATAGTGGTGTTGCGCTCGATGAGCTTGGTCATGACGCCGCCGAGGGTCTCGACGCCCAGCGACAAGGGCGTGACGTCGAGGAGCAGAACGTCCTTCACCTCGCCCCCCAGGACGCCAGCCTGGATCGCCGCGCCGATCGCCACCACCTCGTCGGGATTGACGCCCCGATGCGGCTCCTTGCCTCCCGCGAGCTTCCGAACCCGATCCTGAGCCATCGGCATTCGAGTCGAGCCCCCGACCAGCACGACTTCATCGATCTGTTTGGCGCTGACGCCCGCATCCGAGAGCGCCCGCTCGAAAGGACCGACGCATCGTTCGAGCAGGTCCTCGGTCATCTGCTCGAATTTGCTGCGGGTGAGCTTCACCTGAAGGTGCTTCGGGCCGCCGGCATCGGCGGTGATGAAAGGCAGGTTGATCTCGGTCTCGACGACGTTCGAAAGCTCGATCTTGGCCTTCTCCGCCGCCTCGCGGAGCCGTTGGAGGGCCTGGCGATCCTTCCCCAGATCGATTCCCTGATCCCTGCGGAATTCCTCGATGAGGAAGCGTACGATTCTTTCGTCCCAGTCGTCGCCTCCGAGGTGGGTATCGCCGTTCGTGGCCTTCACTTCGACCAGTCCCTCGCTCACCTCGAGGACCGAGACGTCGAGGGTCCCGCCCCCCAGATCGAACACCAGGATCGTCTCGTTGGTCTTCTTGTCCAGGCCGTAGGCCAGGGCCGCGGCGGTGGGCTCGTTGATGATCCGAAGAACTTCGAGGCCCGCGATGGTGCCCGCGTCCTTCGTGGCCTGTCGCTGGCTGTCGTTGAAGTACGCGGGAACGGTGATCACCGCCTGGGTCACGGGCTCGCCCAGAAAGGACTCGGCGTCGCGCTTGAGCTTCTGCAGCACCTTGGCGCTGATCTCCTGCGGAGTGGTGGTCTTTCCCGTCGCCGGCACCTGCACCCGAGCATCTCCCGAGGGCCCCGGCACGACTTTGAACGGAAACAATCTTGCGCTCCTCTTCGACTTCGTCGTAGCGACGGCCGATGAAGCGCTTGATCGAGTAGATGGTGTTCTCGGAATTCACAATCGCCTGGCGTTTGGCGATCTGCCCCACCAGGATCTCGCCTTTCGGCGTGAAGGCGACGACCGAGGGGCAGATGTTGCTGCCTTCCGCGGTGGGGATCACGACCGGGTCCCCGTTCTGAACTACCGCGACGACGCTATTGGTGGTTCCCAGATCGATGCCGACGATTTTTGCCATGATAGCCTCCCGCAGGTCATGGATGTCTTATCCACATTGTCGGGGACGGTGAACGGCCGCATGCACGAGCCGATCCTCCGATGGCCTCCTCGCCCCCTCCCAGCCACGTTAGAACACCAAGATACCTCCAGATGGGACATACAGTATATCCCCCGCTATCGGAACCGCGGGAGGGCAAACGACCTGAGAACGGCGGAGCGCCAGGGCGACCGGTCTTCCGACCGAGCTATTCGTAACCGAGAGCTTCCGCGGGGTCGATCTCCGAGGCCCGGGTCGCCGGATAGAAGCCCGAGGCGACGCCCACGGCAACGGAAACGAGCGTTGCCAACGCTACGGAGGGAAGAGTCACGACCGTTCGCCAGTCAGCGTAGAGCGCGACTCCGTGCGCGATCGCGATCCCGACGACGATGCCAAGGATGCCGCCAGCGACGCTGATGGCGAAGGACTCCACGAGGAACTGGAGCTTGATGTCCCTCCGGCGCGCCCCGACCGCTCGGCGGACCCCGATCTCCCGGGTTCTCTCGAGGACGCTCGCCAGCATGATGTTCATGATGCCGATTCCGCCGACCAGGAGCGAGATTCCCGCAATGGCGCCCATGACGATGCTGAACAGGCGCTTGGTGCGCCGGCTCTGCTCCAGGAGAGCCTCGGGCACGAGGACGCGGTAGTCCTCGGCTCCGCCATGCAGGAGGTCGAGGAGAGGCGAGATCGCGGTCGCGGCGTCCCAGGGCGACGCACCTTCTTCGACCTGGACCACGATCTGGTCGAGCGGCGAATCGAAGAGCGGTCGATCGATTTTCCGCAGTGCGGTGCTGTAGGGAAGGTAAATCTCGTGGGAGGTCGCGCTCACCGCGACTCCCTGATACGACCGCTCCGTCTCTCCGTCGTGGGCGAGGACTCCCACCACCTCGAGCCACACGTCATCGAGTTTGAAGGCCTGCCCCAGAGCGGATTCATGTCCGAAGAGAGCACGCTCCACTTCCGAGCCGACCACTGCGACCTGTGCAAACGTTTCTTCGTCCTCGACGTCGAAAAGCCGGCCTTCCTTCAGACGAAAGCTGGAAAGATGGAAGTACTCCCGCGATACGCCGTACGCCGCCGCGTCGATTCGCCCCTTGGGTCCCGAGACTCGATAGGGCTCGATCTCGATCCGCGCGACCGCGGTCTCGACTCCGGGCACCGCTTCGGCGATCGCCGCGACGTCCCTTGGTGAAAGCCCGGGAGATTTCTTGCGAATTTCCTCGAGGTCTTCCCGTTCCAGGTCTTTCGCTTCCACCACGACGTTACGGATTCCGAGCCTCTCGATGAGGGCGAGCGCCTCGCCTTCCGCTCCCTCTCCAATGGCCAGCATCGCGATGACCGCGCCCACTCCGAAGATCATCCCGAGCATGGAGAGAGCCGCGCGCAGCTTTCGCGCCGCGAGGCTCTCGCGAGCGTCCGCGAGGCTCTCGACGAGACTCACGGGGCGCCTCGCTCCGGGGACGCAGGAACGATGTCGACCCTCGACCGCCCCGGATCGCGCGCCGCCACCACGTCTCCCTCCGAGAGACCGCTCTCGATGACGATCCGCCCGAGGGAAGGCGGCCCGATCTCAACAGCCGTCTTCTCGAATCGGCCCTCTTGGAAGCGGTACACGAAGCCGCGGCCGTCCTCATCGAACACAGCCTGGCGTGGCACGACCAGAGCATCCTCGATCTCGTCGAGAGTGAGCTTCGCGACGACTCGTTGTCCAGGCTTCAGGGATCCGTCCTTCTCGATCTCGAGGAACGCAGCGAAGTATTGCAACGGGTCACCGCGTAGCCGCGGCTTCGGCATGCGATCGACTCTGCGCACTTTCGCCGCCATGGGCTCCCCTCTTCGTCCTTCGATTCTCACCGCGGCCCGGGAGCCCTCCTTCAATCCTCCGGCGTCCGCCTCCAGGACAAAGACCGAAGCCTCCATTTCCTCGATCGCCGGGATCTCCGCGATGGGCTCGCCGCTGAAAGTGGTGTCCCCCGGCCTCGCGACGAAACCCCGCCAATCGCGAACCAGCACGAGAATCCCGTCGTGGGGCGCCCGGACTTCCAGGGCATCGAGCGCCTGGCGTGCCCGGGCCGCTTTCTTTGCGGCGACCTCCTTTTCGATTGAGAGCAGCGCGACTTCCGACTCCGCGAGCTTGACCTCCGTCTCCTCCCGGCCGTCGGCATTCGCGAGCTTCTCGGCCGCGAGCCGCTCGTCGATCCTCGACTCGAGGATGTCGACCCGTGAGAAGATCTCCGGGTCCTTCTGGCCGAACCGCTGGGCGAACTCCAGCTCGAGCGCCGCGACACGCCGATCGCCCGCGACACCGGCGAGGCTCGACTCTTTTCGGACGCCGCGCTGCTCGATCTTGCGATCGCTCACCGCGAGCGCGATGCGACCCTCGAGAAGCTCGCGCGTGACCGCGCTCTCGTCGAAGCGCGCCACCACCTGTCCCGCGCGCACCGGCGAGCCGTCGTCGATGATCCAGACGAGCTTCAGCGCACCCATCGGGGAAAAGGGCGCCGCGACCGGGGTGGACTTGGAAGCCCGAAGGAACCCTTCTACTTCCACTTCACGGACGAACTTGTCGCGCGTGACGGTAAAGAGCGGAACTTCCTCGCGGGAGGCACAGCCGAAGGCGGCGGTCGCGAGCCCGAGCCAGAGAAGCGTTCTCAAGGATTGTCCCCGCCGGACCGCGGCGCGGGGACGCGCAGCCGGTCACCCTCGGAGAGACCCTCCACCACTTCCACCATGTCGTCGGTCGCCCGGCCGAGGGTGACCGGCACTATCGATTCTCCCATCCGAGCGATGCGGCGCACGGCTGGCTGTCCGTCCATCCGATCGATTGCGCGAAGAGGAACCAGGAGCGCCGAAGACGCTCGGCCGATTTCGATATCGCCGCGGAATCTCATGTCCGCGCGCATCCGTGTGGTATCCGTCTCGTCGAGTGCGATCTCTACTTCGAGCCCGCGGAGAGGCGAGTTCCAGGAGATAGCTTGTATCGTCTTTCCGATGGTCCTGACCCGTCCGGTGAACAAGACCTCGGGATAGGCATCGAGACGAAGCGAGACTTTCTGGTCTTCCGCGACCTTTCCCGCATCGAACTCATCGACGTGGCCAGAAGCGAGCATGCGGCGTAGGTCGGGGACGGCGAGCACCTTCTCCTGGCGCCACACCGAGTCCCCCACCCGCTTTTTCTGTCCCGAATGGTCGGCGACATGCACCACGGTTCCTTCCCGAGGAGCCAGAAGCGTCATGCGAGCGACGCTCTCCTCGAGCTCCCGCACGCGGGAGCGCGCGCGTTCCCTCTGCTCGATGAGATTCTGCAAATCGGTCTCGTCGGCTTCGTCGAGCGCCCGCTTCCTCTCGTTGAGGTAGGACACTTCCCTCTCCGCCAGCTCGCGATCGAGCTCGATCTCGCGCATCAGGATCGGCGCCGAGATGCCGCTCGGCCGGTCCAACTGAAGCGTTTTCTTCTCCAGCTTCGCCGTCGCTTCCGCGAGCCGGAGGTCGTCGGCGCGCCGGCGCACGACGACGTCGAGCTCCTTTTTTTCTATCTCCTTGTCCGCGGAGTCACTCGCGGCCCGAAGGTCGAGAAGCCGTTTCTCGAGCTCGGAAGCATCGAAGGACAGCACCGCCGCACCAGAGTCTACGTCCTCGCCTTCGGGCGCGAGAAACGAGATCTGATAGCTCCAGATCTCGCGAACGCCCGGAGGACCGAGGAGGTTCGCGTCGACGGCCTCGAGCGTTCCTTCGACTTCCACGGTCAGTACCAGGTCGCCCCGGGTGACCTCGACGACGTCGTCTTCCTCTCCCGGCCAGAGGGCGCCCAAAGCGGCGAAAACGGCGAGAGGGGCGAACGCGAGGAGCGCCCGACGTCGGCTCACTTTCTCTCCTCCTCGACGACACATTCGAGGAGCCCGCACGTCCTTATCAGGGGATTCGGCGCCAGCGAGAAGTCGACGGCCGAGCGAGGAGTGAGAAGGACGTTTTTCCTAGTCTCCGTAGTAACTCGAACCCTGGCCGCCATTCCGGGCCGCATCCGCTCCGAGTCGGTGCGGAGGAGTTGGACGGTAACCGTGAAAGCGCGCCTAAGGGAGCGGGGGCTCGATTCCTGCGCCACGGGAGTGATGGACGAAACCTCAGAATCGAACTCGGTGTCGGGAAAAGCGTCGAGCGAAACGACGGCCTTCATTCCCGGCTCGAGGCGCCCATCGTCGACGTCGCTCAAAGCCGCCCGGATCCGCATCTCGGAAAGGTCGGGAAGCTCGAGGAGCACGAACCCCGGCCAGACGTTGTCTCCGACCGCAACTTTCCGGCCCTCCCAGGGGATGGTCGCGACCACCAGGACTCCGTCGATCGGCGATCGAAGCGCGAGAGCCTCGATCGCGGTCTCGGCGGTCTCAATGTCGTAGACCGTCTTCTCGAGCTGGAGCTCCTTGAGACGCCTCTCGTCGGCCTGGGTGCGGACGTACGCGTCGAGGTCCTTTTGGGCCTTCTCGAGCTCGATTCGGGCGCGCGCGAGCGCGAGCTGTCTTTCCTCATAGTCCCGGAGCGGAAGAATCTCTCGCGGAACGTCCGCTTTCAGAGCGGCCTTCGAGACCTCGATTTTCCGCGTTTCGACCTGGAAGGCCTTCTCCGCCTCATCGGCGCGGCTCTGCGCGATGAACCTCTGGAGCTCCTTTTCCTCCTTCCGCCGGGTCAGCTTCAGGTCTTCGATGGTCGCGGCGAAGGCCTCGTTGTCGAACTCCAGGACCTTCTGCCCGGCGCGGACGAAGGTGCCCTCTTCCTCGATCCAGCGAATCTGGAGCTCGTCCGAGGGAACGTTGGGCGCCGTCAACTGCGTCGATCGCACAGCCTCGAGGACGCCGCTCAATAGAAGATGGCGCTCGAAGTCTCCGCGGCGGGGGGCGGAATAGGGCCGGGAGTCCTCGGAGCGCGGCCGATCGGCCTCGACGCCGGAACAGGCGCAGACCAGGAAAAGCCAGAGGATCGGAGCGAATCGAAGCATGATCGTGTCCGTCCTGCCCGGGATGTTAGTTTGCCAGAACGGAGCGGGCAAACCCTTCTTCCTGACACTACCGGCGGGAGAAACCGAAATTCCGGGGGGCTAAAAAAGTTTGGGGCGCGGCCGAAGCCGCGCCCCAAAGTCCGAAGCTAGAAGCGACGCTTAGAACTGGAAGCGAACCCCCAGCTTGAGGGCGCGCGGATCCAGAGCGGCGATGATGTTGTTGAACGTCCTTCCGGAGGTCACGAAGAAGTTCGTCTCCGTGTTGGAGTTGAACAGGTTGTAGACGTCGAACAGACCGCTCACCTTGTATCCGTCGCCGAAGGTGAAACCCTTCTCCAAGCGGATATCGACGAGCGTGACCATGTCGGAGTAATTGTTGTCGATGTCCTCGAGGAAAACGGACTGAGTTCCCGAACCGGGAACGGCGACGGGGTAGATGACCGCCCAGGGCCACCCGCTCTGCATCCGGAAGTTCGCGGAGAAAGCGATGTCCTTGGGAAGCACGTACCGTCCGAGCAGCCGGAAGTTCCAGTTCGAGTTGTCCTGGATATTGTCGACCGACGGGTTGTGGTTCTGCCAGAAGAGGACCGAGAGCGGGTCCGCAACCAGAGGGCTGGTGCTCACGGCCGAGGCCCTGCGGCGCTCGTCCCTCAACTGGTAGTCGAAGCTGGTCGAGACGAAGAAGTCTTCCGTGAACCGGCGCTGGAACGCGACCTGGAACGTGTCGTAGTTGTCGTCGTCGTACCCGCCGGGAAACGTGTCGATGTTCGGCGCCTGGGCGTTGGCTGACGCATCCGGTACGCGCTCCAGACTGAGCGTCTGGTCCGCGAACTCTCCCGGGCAGCCGGTGCAAACCGCGGTGAAGGGAACGCCGTTCTCGAGGAGCGGAATCACCTGCGCGCGGTTCCAGGTGCCGAAGTCGTTCCGGAGCTGCTTCTTCACGTAGGAGAACCGAATCGAGGTGTCGGGCATGAGCTCATGCTCGACCGACGCGCTGATCTCGTCGGCGTACGACGGAGTCATGTCCGGGTTGACCGGGGTTCCCTGGGCGTTGGCGAGGGACGATCCCACCGTGCCTTGCTGTCCGACGCGGGTCCCGAGCTCGCTGTCGCCGTCGTAGAGACCGTTCTGGTTCTGGTCCAGGAACTGGTAGGTCACGAACGCGAGACCCGCGGGGTTCCCGGCCGACAGGCGATCGGCAATGTTCTGGAAATAGCGGCCGTAGTGCGCCTTGAGGATGGTCTTGCCCTGTCCCGCGAGGTCGTAGGTGAGACCGAGCCGGGGAGCGAAGTTGTTCCAGGTCACAAGATTCTGTCCCTCGATCGTCCCCGTGGGGAAGAACTGCGTGAACTCGGGATTGAGCTCGGAGCTCTGGTAGGCGGCCGTCTGGCGGTGGAACCGGAATCCGAGGTTCATCGTCAACCGGTCGTTCGGGGCCCAGGTGTCCTGGAGGAAGAACGCGGTGTGCGTGTTCCGGTTGTCGTTCTGGTTCGCGCCGTCCGCCTTCACGTTGTGGAAGCGGATCTCGTTGACGTTGAACGGCCTCCCGAGGTTGGCGTTGTCCATGTAGCGGATCGCACCGGAGTTCGAGTTGAAGCCGTACTGCGAGGAGTCGATCTGCCAGTCGAATCCGATCTTCCAGTCATGGCTTCCGCCCATGTTCGGCATGTAATAGTTCGTGGTCGCCGTGACCTGCGGCTTCCAGCGGTCGAAGGTGAACGGCGGACCCGCGGTCGGTCCCACGTTCCAGCCGGCGCCGCTCTGGCTGTTGTTCGAGATGTCGAACCGAGCGGGATCGACGTCGGGGTCGACCTTCGGAACCATGGGCCAGCCGAAGCCGAAGTGCTTCAACTGGAAGTTCGTGAACATCCGGTCGCTCCAGACTCTCTGCCACTCGGCCTTGTGCACCCAGGACCAGCTGTCCTGTGAAAGCACCGCGTCCGGCTCGATGGCGGCGGAGAGACCGCGGTTGGGCTTCTGCTTGAGGCCCCACTGGCTGTAGCCGATGACCTGATCCTTCTGAGTAACCTGGAAGGTGACCTTGCCGCCGAAGCCGTAGAAGTTCCCGATGTCCGTCGCGATGTCGGTCGGAATTCCGGAGATGGCCTTGTCGATCCGGAACCGGTTATAGAAGCCGTAGAACCAGGCCTTGTCCTTGACGATCGGACCGCCGACGTCGGCGTGGAGCTCGTAGAAAATCAGGTTCGGGTTGCCGGTGTAGCCGCGGGCCGCGGTCTCGTCGTCGAGGTTGTCGGCGACGAAGCTCTCGCCCTCGTAGTCGGCGTGATACAAACCGGAGAAGGCGTTGCCTCCGCTCTTGAGCGTCATCATGACGAAAGAGCCGGGCGCCGTCATTTCCACGTCGCCGCCAGCGGCGGTCGTGGTGAACTCCTCGACGGAGTAATAGTCGTAGTAGAAGCCGGTTCCGCCGGTGCCCTCGGTCGAGTCGACACCGTCGGACAGGACCCGGTTCTGGTTGCGGATTCCGAAGCTCTCGTAGCCCACCTGCTGGCTCTTGTGGCTTCCGCCGACGTCATAGCCACGCATGCGAACGCCGGGGGTCTGACCCAGCACCGCCCAGACGTCGGTTGCGCTCGGGACGTCCTGGAGCTCCTCCACGGTGAACTCGTTCGAGAGCGCCGTGTTGCGCACGTCGACGACCGGCGATTCTCCGGTGACGGTGATCGTCTCGGCGACGGTCGCGACGTCGAGCGACGCGTCGACCGTGATGGTGCGGGCGCCGCTGACGATGATGCCCTCGCGGTTCAGGGTCTGGAATCCCGCGAGCTCGTACGCGAGGTTGTAGGATGCCGGCCGCAGCGCGCGGAAACGATAGGTGCCGTCCGCCACGGTCACCGCGGTCTGCGCCCCCAGCACCGCTTCACCGGTGAGAGTCACGCTGACTCCAGGGAGCACGAGCCCCTGAGCATCGGTGACTTTCCCTTCGATTGCGCCAGTCGTCTGCGCGAAAGCCCCGGTCGCGAGGCAGAGCGCCACGACTGGCAACATAAATGAGAGTCGACGCATGATTTGCTTTCCTCCTCGTTCGCCCCTGAGTGGCCCGCCGTCCGGGGCGAAAAACGTTGGCACCGAAACCGGCGGCGCCTGGGTATTAGCAAGGGGAATGCCACCACGGCGCCCGGGGTGGACTGACTTAAACTACTGAATTATTTATATTTGCGGTCCACAGAAAATCATGGAGTTCGTAAAGCCGAATGAAAGATTCCATTCTCCGGATCTTTCCTTCGGATTATTGGATTTGAGCTCGCCATTCCCGGAGCAGGACATTGGACCGTTGAATGTCCGCCGCGTACCGGCTCTTCGGAGCTTCCCTCACGAAACGCTCGAGATAGGAGATGGCCTCGGATAGGGATCGACCTTCGAGAGCGCGCGCCAGATTCAGCATGGCGTCGAATTGGGTCGGGGAGAGCTCGACGGCCCGCCGCCAGGCGAGGATGGCCCCGTCGAGATCCCCCGAGCGCGCGCGGGCGACTCCGAGCCCGTTCGAAGCGCTCGCGGAGCCGGGGTCGAGCTCGAGCGCTCGCTCGAGGTGGCGTACCGCGGAAGCGTCGTCTCCGCGCGTGAGCGCGAGCGAGCCCAGATTGTTCTCGGCGCTCGCGGAGCTCGGGTCGAGCTCGAGCACGCGCGTGAACTCCCGCTCGGCATCGTCGCCACGTCCCATCCGCGCGTAGACGACTCCGAGATAGTTGTGCGCCTCGGCGAAGTCTGGATGATCGGCCGCGAGGCCCTCGAGGAGCGCCTGTGCCCTGGGATCGGACAGCTCCATCAGGTACGAGCCGAGGAGCGCCAGAAGCGAAAGATCGGCGACCCCTCGGGACACGGCCCCTTCGAGGACCGCGACCGCTTCTCCCGTCCTTCCCAGCTGGTGGAGCGTGTAGGCGAGCTTCTGGTACGCGAAGGACGATCGCGGCTGCTTCTCGAGAATCTCGCGGAGGAGCGCGAGCGCTTCTTCCGTTCGGCCTTCGCGGAACCGATCGCTCGCCTCGTCGTGCATCGCCGACGAATGCGATGAGCTTCTTCGGGTCGTCCTCTTCGGAATAAGCGGTCTTACGCTCCCTGGCGGTCGGCGCGACCACGTAACCGAGGCTTTCGAGCCGTTTCAGCGTTTCCGCGTCCGCGGAAGGATTCAAAGGCGCCGAGCCTTCGATCTCGTCCCCGAGGGCTTTCTTGAGCTCGGAGGCGAGCGCCGCCCGTCCCGCGATGACGTTCTTCTCCTCCTTCGGGTCCGCGGCAAGGTCGTAGAGCTCCGCGATCGGAAGGTCGATGAACTTGTGGGTTCCTCGCACCAATCCACGGAGCGGCGCCCAGTCCCGGGTGAGGTTGGGATTCAGCGCCTCGAAATAGCTGTCCTTCGACTCGTATCGCGCGGGGTCGCGAACGAACGCGCGCAGACTCGCGCCGTCAATCGATGCGCGGCGACTCGATGCCCAGGAGATCCAGGACCGTCGGCGCGACGTCGACGAGACGCACCCTTGGAGTAAAGCGCGCCGGCTCGAGTCCCTTGGCCCAGAGAATCCATGGAACCGAGAGCGTCGCGTTGTAGGCGAACGTGCCGTGCGTCGTTTCCCCATGCTCCCCGAGGGACTCTCCGTGGTCGGCGACCACCACCAGCAGGGTCTTCTCGAGAAGGCCACGAGCGCCGAGTTTGTCGAGAAAGCCGCCGAGGGCCGCGTCGGCGTAGGCGACCTCGGCGCCGTAGGGATCGGCGCTGTGGCGCGAGCGGTAGGGCTCGGGCGCTTCGTAGGGCGCGTGGGGATCGAAAAGATGCACCCACGCGAACCACGGTTTCGCGCCTCGCTCCGTGAGCCACCGCTCCGCGGGAGCGAGGACCGCTTCCGCGGGGCGCTCGAGCTCCGTGAAGCTCGCGAAGGACCTCTTCTCGCCGTAATAGTCGTCGTAGAGGTCGAACCCGCGATCGAGTCCGAAGCGGGCGTCCAGAACGAACGCTCCGACGAAAGCCGCCGTCTCGTAGCCGCGGGACTTCAACCGCAAGGCGAGGGTCTCTTCGCCCGCTCCCACGCGGAAGGTTCCGTTGTCATGGACGCCGTGTCGCGGCGGGATCTTCGCGGTGAAGAGCGAGGTATGCGAGGGAAGAGTCACCGGCACGTGCGCGAGAACATTCTCGAACACGATTCCCTCCGACCCGAGACGGTCCAGATTCGGGGTGAGACCCGCCGTCGAGCCGTATAGACCCAATCGATCGGGGCGAAGCGTGTCGATGGTGACGACGAGGAGATTCGAGCCGCGGAGAGCGCCGGGTTCGATCTCGGACCTCCCGCAGCTCGAGAGAAGCGCCGCGATCAGGACAGCACGTTCAGGATGCAATGGGTGTTGCCTCCGAGAGCATGGGTAACGTCCCGAACGGGGCTCGGCTCGTAGCCCAGATCGCGGTAGAGGTCGAAGGCCGAAGCCGCTTTCCCGAGAAGCGCCTTCCGCTCGACGACCTTCGCCTCTTCCTTCACCTCGCCCGGGAACACCGGCAGGAGAACTCTCTTCCGTCCCGCTTCCCGGTCGAAGAAAGGCACGACGTTGATGGAGGAGCGATAGGCCGAAAGGTCCGACGCCTCGTGATCGAGGAAAGAAACCCGATAGCCGAGGTCCTGGAGCTGGCTCGAATAGTAGCGAAGCTGTCGCGCTTCGGAATCGAGTCCGCCGCCTTCGAGCCGGCAGGCAACCGCGGCGCGCCCCTCCAAGAGGACGAATGCCTGATCGATGTGCTGGAGAAGCGGACTCGGAGGCTCCTCCCCCATCTCGACGGCGTCGGTCGCCCCGAAGGCGGCGGCGACGTCGTCGAGCACCTCCCGCCGTGAACGTCTCTCTCCCGACGCCGCGATGGTTCTCGAGACGTCGTTCCCGCCGATGAGAACCAGGCCGCGGTCGAAGGCGACGTTCCCGCCTTCGAAAACGAACGGAGCCTCGATGACGGATTCGCCGCCGAAGACGATCTCCGCCACACGCCGCCGATCCTCCGACATCTTGCTCGGTGGACCCATTCCCGGAGGCATCTTCCGCGCGACGAGGAATCGCTCTTTTCCGTCGACGAGGACCGGCTCCCCGATGTCCTGGGCCCAGAGCTCGATCTCGACTTCGAGATCGTTCACGAGGTGGAGCTGCTGCGCGCGAAAGCCTCCGGAGTCCCGCCGGGCGGCCACCTGAACGCTCGTATAATAAGGTAGGACTCTCGAGAGGTCCCGATAGGCGGCATCGAGGAACCGCGACAGGGTTCCCGGATTGGTCGTCGCTGACGCGTCGGGAAAACACACCAGCGCTTTCGAAAGCGTCCTCTCGTACTCGGGCCGTGTCGCGCGCGCTTCAGAAGTGCGAACGAGCGCCCCGATTCCCATCCCGAGAAGCTCTCGCCGCGTGAGGCCGGCCATAGCTTCGGAGTCTAGCCCAAGTGGTAACACACACGGGCTTTGCGCTACTGTTTTCGATATGGTGGCATCGCTCGGGGTGCTCCTCCTTCTCGCCGCGCCCGGCTACGTGGGCGCGAAAGCCTGCCTCGGTTGCCATGCCGAGGTCCACGCGCGCTGGGACGCCTCACGGCACAGCAAGATGGTTCGTCCCGCGAACCGCGAGGGCGTGCGAGGGGATTTCTCTCAGAAGGAAGTAACCCTGCGCGGCGAGCCGTACCGGCTCGAAATGAAAGCCGGGCAAGTACTTCATCACCGAGTCGCGGCTCCTCGGGCGGGAGGTACGACATCGAATCCTCTTTACCCTCGGAAACCGCCGCATTCAGCACTACCTGACCCGGCTCGAAGACGGACGCATCGTGGTTCTTCCTCCTTCCTGGGACGTCCTGCGCAAGGAGTGGTTCCACAACATGGAAATCGTGGGGCCGGAGCCCGCGAGCGGCTTCGCGGTCCAGGTCTGGAATCTGAACTGTTTCGGATGCCACGTGAGCCAGGAAGAGAAGAACTTCGACCTCACGACGAGAACCTACGATACGGACTGGGTGGACTTCGGCACGAGCTGCGAGCGGTGCCACGGACCCGGAAGCGACCACGTCGCGCTCTATACCAATCCGAAAGCGGACGACCGCGGATAGCGCGATCGTCGTCCAGACCCGCCTCGACCCCGCGCGCAACACATCGGTTTGCGCGCAGTGCCATTCCCTCCGGGATGCGATTTCGCTCGACTTCAAGGCGGGCGCGAACTACTACGACTATTTTCTGCCGCAGCTCGAGTACAGCCTTCCGAAGGACCACGACCCCGCCTGGTACGCGGACGGCTCGACCCGACGCTTTTCGAACGATGCCCTCGGGCTCTGGCTGAGCCGGTGTTTTCTCGAAGGCGGCGTGACCTGCGTCGACTGCCACAGCGACCCCCACGACACGGAGATCGAGAAGAACCCCGCGATCCGGCCGGAATCGAACGAGATCTGCACGCGGTGCCACGAAGCCATCGCGCAGGACGTCACCGCTCACACCCGGCACGATGCGAAGAGCGCCGGAAGCTCGTGCGTCGAGTGCCACATGCCGCGAAGCGTCGTGAGCATCAAGGCCAGGATCCGCGACCACGGAATCAGCCTGCCCGCGCCCGAGAACACCGAACGGCACGGAATCCCGAACGCCTGCAACGAATGCCACCAGGACCGCACGCCGGCCTGGGCGGCGGCCGCGATCGACGCTTGGTTTCCCGGGAGCCGTGGCCGCCGTCAGAAGCTTCTCGACCGCGCGGACGTCTTCAGCCGGGCGAAATCAGGAAGCGACCCGGAAGTCGTCTCGCAGCTGGTCGCGCTCGCCGCGAACGAATCGGAGCCTCCGCTCATCCGGGCCAATGCCGTCGGCTACCTGGGACAGTTTCCCTCCGACCCGCGCGTTCTGCCGGCGCTCCTGCGCTCGTTCGGCTCGAAAGAGCCGATCGTCCGCGCGATCACCATGCCCCAGATCGGGAAGCTGGGTCCTCCGAGAGCGGAGACGGTGAAGCCGTTCCTCGTGAAGGCGCTCGACGACGAGGCGGCCGTCGTTCGCATGGGTGCGGCCTTCGCTCTCGTCACCCTCGGCGTGCAGACGCTCGAAGGGGAAGACGGCGTGAAGTTCGAGGCGGCGAAGAAACTCTACGCGGCGCGCGCGGCGACCTCTCCCGACCACGCCCCGACGCAGCTCTCGATCGGAAAGTTCCACATCCTGAACAGAGATCTGGCCTCCGCTGCCGCGGCGTTCGAGGCGAGCCTCCACCTCGACCCGGACCAGAAAGACGCCACCTATTACCGCGCCGTCGCGCGGCTCGGCGAGGGACGGAAGGAAGAGGCGCGAGAGCTCCTTCGGCAGATCGGACCCGACAGCTCCTACTACTCGTCGGCGCAGGCGCTCCTGTCGACGCTCGAAAGACCGTAAGACGAAAAAGAAAAGCGCGGGTGGAGCTTGTCTCCACCCGCGCGCGGTCGTTGCCGCGGCTAGCCGCTAGAACTGATAGCGGATGCCGAGCTTCACCGTCCGAGGATCCAGGACCGCGATGAGGTCCTGGTACGCGGGACCGGTGCGCACGATGAAGTTCGTCTCCGAGTTGCTGTTGAAGACGTTATAGAAGTCGATCATCCCCGTGATGCGGTGCCGGCCGCCGAGGGAGAAAGCCTTCTCCGCGCGGAAGTCCACGATCGGCACCATCTGCGAGCGCTGGTCGAGGTCGGTCGCGAAGATGTCCCTCGTGCCCGAGCCCGGAACGTCCACGGACTGAATCGCCGCCCACGGCCAGCCGCTCGTCACGCGAACGTTCCCCGAAACGGCGATGTCGTGAGGCAGAACGTAGCGGCCCATCGTTTTGAACTGCCACGTGGTGGTCTCCTGACGCATGCTCACGTCCGCGCTGTGGTTCTGGCCGAAGGCCACCTGGATTGGATCCGAGACGAGAGGCGACGTGCTCTCCTGGGTCGGTATGCGAACCTCGTCGCGCCACTGGTAGTCGAAGCTTCCCTGCATGAAGAATTTTTCCGAGAACCGGCGATCCAACGAGAAGCTGATGGTGTCGTAGTCCATCTTGTCGAAGGGCTCCGGAAAGTTCGTCAGGACGCCTCCCGTGTCGTTGAAGCCGTCGGGAAGGCGCAGCAGGTTGATCGGGGCCCCCGTGATGTCGTTCGTCGGGCACGGAAACGCCGCGTCGCCGCAGCGAACGCCCTGGCCCTGGGCGAGGGCGATGGCCTGCGCCTGGAGCGGGAAGAACGTCGACGACGAAGCGATGGCGTTCCGGAGCTGCTTGCGCACGTAGGAGAACCGGAAGCCGGTGTCCGGCGCGAGCTCGTGCTCGATCGACGCGCTGAACTCGTCCGCGTAGGAAGGATCGAAGCTCTCGACCGGAGCGGCGCCGCCGGCGCCGGACTCGCTCACGAAAGCGCCGAGCTCCTGGGGACCATCGAAGACGCCGTTCCCGTTCGGGTCCGCGAACTTGAACCGCTTCCACTGCAACGCCGCCGGGTTCCCCGCAGCGAGGAGATCGGCGACGTTCACGTAGTACCGCCCGAAGTAACCCTTGAGAACCGTCTTGCCCCTGCCGCTCAGGTCATAGGTGATTCCGAGACGGGGCGCGAAGGTATTCCAGGTGGCGAGGGTCGCGCCCGGGGTGTCTCCGCCGGAGAAAATCGGCTGACCGGTGCGGGGATCCGGAAACGTCACGTTCGGGTTCAGCGTCCCTTCCTGGTAGCCCAGGACCTGCCGGCCGAAGCGGAAGCCCAGATTGACGGTGACGCGGTCGGTGATCGTCCAGGTGTCCTGCGCGAAGAAGTCGGTGTGCGTGTCCCGGTTGTCGACGGTATTCAGAGGAGTGCTCATGAACTGGATCTCGTCGACGTTGAACGGACGGCCGAGCCGGCTGTTGTCGAGATAGAAGATGTCGCCCGAGTTCGAGTTGTAGTTGAGCTGGCTGCTGTCGATCCAGTATTCGAATCCGAGCTTGAAGTCGTGGCTCCCCGCCGTCGAAGGCACGTAGTGGTTGGT
The DNA here is from genome assembly GCA_963820855.1 of uncultured Acidobacteriota bacterium. GTDB lineage: Bacteria > Acidobacteriota > Vicinamibacteria > Marinacidobacterales > SMYC01 > DAISKN01. The sequence continues at coordinate 322,894 of CAWGBY010000015.1, read as the reverse complement.
GGTCACGGTGAACTGCGGTTTCCAACGGGGGAAGGTGAAGGGCGGAACGGTCGGACTCTGGAACCCCGCTCCCGAGTAGATTCCCGTAGCTGTGTCGCGGCGGGCGGGATTGGTCGCCGGGTCGACGGCGGGAACCATGGGCCAGACGAAGCCGAAGTGCTTGGCCTGGACGTTGGTGAACGTCCGATCGCTCCAGACCCGCTGCCACTCCGCTTTGTGATCCCAGGACCAGCTGTCCTGCGCCAGGATCGACTCGGGCGGCCGGGTGAGCGAGAGTCCGCGCTGCGGCTTCTGCTTGCGACCCCATTGGCTGTACAGGATGACCTGGTCCTTCTCCGTCGCTTGAAGGGTGAGCTTGCCTCCGAAGTTGTCGAAGAGTCCGAGGTCGGTCGCGATGTCCTGGCTCACTCCAGAGATCGCTTTGTCGATCTTGAAGTGGTTGTAGGTGCCGTAGAACCAGAGCTTGTCCTTGAGGATCGGACCGCCGAGATCGGCGTGGCCTTCCCAGAAGAGCAGGACCGGGTTTCCGGTATATCCCCGCGCTTCGGTCTCGGCGTCCGAGTTGTCGCCGACCATGCTCTCCCCCTCGTAGTCGAGGTGGTAGAGGCCGGAGAACTGGTTGCCGCCGCTCTTGAGGGTCATGATCACCGCGGCCCCCGGGCTGTTCATGGTGACGTCCGCGCCGCCGGCCGAAACCTGAAACTCCTCGACCGAGTAGTAGTCATAGTAGAAGCCGGTTCCGCCCGTCCCCTCGGTCGAGTCCACACCGTCCGAGAGCACTCGGGCCTGACCGCGGATGCCGAACGCTTCATAACCCGTCTGCTGGCTCTTGTGGCTTCCACCGACGTCGAATCCCAGCATGCGGATTCCGGGGGTCTGGCCGAGCACCGCCCAGACGTCGGTCGCGCTCGGCACTTCCTGGAGCGCCGTCGCGTCGAAGGTGCCGCCGAGCCGGGTGTTCTTCACGTCCACCACGGGCGACTCGCCGGTCACGGTGACGGTCTCCGCCACGGTCGCGAGGTTCAAATTGACGTTGACCGTGGCGAGGGTCCCTGTCGCGACGACGATCCCTTCGCGATTCAGAGTCTGAAACCCCGAGAGCTCGTAGAGAATGTTGTAGGAGCCGGGACGAAGGTCGCGGAATCGATACGTGCCGTCTTCCACCGTCGTCGCCGTCCGCTGACCGAGGACGGCGGCGCCGGTGAGGGTGACGGTGACGCCGGGCAGCACCAGTCCCTGCGCGTCGCGCACCGTACCGTCGATGCTGCCGGAAGTCTGGGCTGTCGCCAGGCCGCTGCAGACGATCGCGGCGGCCAGCGCGAAGCAAGACAAACGTTTCATGCGTTCTCCTCCTTGAGCGAGGCATAGGCGCCTCGTGAAGCAACGCTCGAAATAGCAAATGTCGTACCAACGAGAGCGCTCTCGAAACGCGCGTTTCAATCGCGTGACGCAACTGAAGTTGCGCAGAATTTCAATTTAATGAAGTCGCGATAGCAGTCATTATCGAGCCAAGAAATTGGACTCGATACGAGAGGATGGATTCAAAAAACGGATTCAAAAAACGGAATGACCGAGCTCGGTCAATCGAGCGCGCGCTCTTCGAATGTCGTCGCGATACGCGGGCGGCGCCGTTCTCACGAACTCGGTCAGGTAAGCCGCTTCTTCGGGCTCGCGCTTCAGCCGACGCAGCAGGAGCGCGAGGTTGAGCATCGCGTCGAACTCGCTCGCGTTCAGCGTCACCGCGCGCTTCCAGGCGTCGACCGCTTCGGCGTCGCGGCCCGCGCCCGCCGCGGCCACCCCGAGACCGTTCCACGCCTCGCTCATCCGGGGGTCGCGCTCGAGGGCGCGGCGGAAACTCGCCTCGGCCTCCGTATACTTCTTCTCCTCGAGAAATATCATTCCGCGATTGACGTGGGCGCTGGGGTAGCTGGGATCGAGCGCGAGGAGGGCCTCGAGCGCTTCGAGCGCCCGGCCTCGCTCGCCGAGCTGAGCGTAAGCGAGGGCGAGCGAGTTCCACGCCTCGACGTTTCCCGGCTCCTTGTCGAGCGCGATCCGCAGCATGGTCACCGCTTCTCTCGCCCGTCCGGCCTTCTCGAGGCACCAGCCGAGCATCCCGAAGATCGGAGCCTCTTCCTGTCCCGCTGCCAGCGCTCGCTGCAGCACCTCGATCGCTTCGTCGACCCGGCCCGTGCCCTCGAGGACATGGGCGAGAAGGATGGAAGCGCGCGTGAAGCTCGGGCGCTCCTGCAGAATCTCGCGGTAGAGCCGGATGGCTTTTTCCGGATCGCCGGCGATCCGCGCGTTCGTGGCCTCGTCGAGTTTGTCCGCGAGCGGGGCAAGCCTCTTGGGATCGTCTTCTGCTCCGTACTCACCCGACGGCGATGCACTCCCGCTGTCGCCGACCAGGTAACCCAGGGTCTTCAGCCGCGCCGCCGTTTCCGCGTCGAGGTCTCTCTTCGCCGCCTCCCCGGACGCAATCGCTCTCGTTGCAACGAGCTCCTCGAGCGCGCTTCGCATCCGCGCTTCGTCATTCGGCCTCGACGACGCCAGGTTCTCGTTCTCTCGCGGATCGGCTTCGAGGTCGTAGAGCTCCGGAATCGGGAGCTCGATGAGCTTGAAGTTTCCGCGGTAGAGCCCGGTCAAGGGCGCCCAGTTCCGACTCAAATTGAACGAGAGCGCTTCGAAGTAACTGTCCCTATCGGGATCGCGGCTCGCGATCTCGCAGCTCTGCGACGAGCGCTTCCCCCTGGAACCCGGAAAACTCGGGAAGACCGGCGAGGCTCACCAGAGTGGGAGCGACGTCGATGAGCCGGACGCGCGCGGGAACGCGGAGGCCGCCGGGAAGGGCGTCCTTCCAGTGGAAGATCAAGGGAACTCGAAGGGTCGACTCGTAGGCGAACATGCCGTGCGTCTTCTCGCCGTGCTCTCCGAGCCCCTCGCCGTGGTCGGCGGTGACGACGACGAGGGTATTGTCCAGGCGACCCGCCGCCTCGAGCCGGGCGAAAAATCGCCCGAGCGCGTCATCCACATAGGCGATCTCGCCGCTGTAGGGGTCGCTCGCGAAGCGCCCGGCGAAGGGCGCCGGAGGCTCGTAGGGGCTGTGCGGGTCGTAGAGGTGCACGAACGCGAAAAATCGCTCGCCCGCCGTCCCTTCGATCCAGGCGGCTGCCGGCTCCAGCACTTCGTCCGCGGGGCGCTCGGCGATCTTGACGTCATACGAGCTCCCTTCCCCGTAGACGTCGTCGTAGACCTCGAACCCCTGATCGAGACCGAAGCGCGAGTCGAGCGGGAACGAAGCGACGAAGGCTCCGGTGCGGTAGCCGCGTTCGCGAAAGAGAGATGCGAGCGTGCGGTGCGTCGCGGCCAGTCGAAAAGCGCCGTTGTCCCGAATCCCGTGAGCGATGGGATAGATGCCGGTGAAGAGCGACGCGTGCGAGGGCAGCGTCAGCGGCACGTGAGAAAGAGCCCGCTCGAAGAGAACACCCGTGGCCGCGAGCCTGTCCAGGGTCGGCGTCTTCGCCTTCGCCCCGTAGCAACCGAGATGGTCCGCGCGCAGCGTGTCGATGCTCACGAGGAGAACGTTCGGCGTGGGACGAGGGGCGAAGCGCCGGTCGCTCCCCTGCCGGCAGGAGAGCAGGCAGCCCGCCGCGAGGAGCATCGTTCCGAAACGAAAGGCCCTCGGCGGGAACGCGAGCTCCGGAATCACGGCGATTCGCTGCGCGAGGCCATCTGGCTGAGGAATGCTCTCGCCTTTTCGATATCCGAGCGATAGCGCTGCGGCGGGGCTTCTCGAGCGAAGCGGTCGAGATACGGAGTCGCCTCGCGGGGCGACGTGTCGCTGAGGGCGATAGCCAGGTTGAAGAGGGCGTCGAACTGCTCTGGATCACTCTCGATGGCGCGTCGCCAGTACTCGACGGCCTTCGGCATGTCTCCCCGCCGGGCATGGGCGAAGCCCGATACCGTTCAGCGCGGTCGCATCACCGGGATCGATGGCGAGCGCCTGATTCGAGATGGGCGATGGCCTCCTCGATGCGCCCTTGGGACAGAGCGAGAGATCCGAGGTTGTTGTACGCGGACGCCGAGCTCGGATCCAGCTCCAGCACGCGTTCGAGCTCTCTCCGGGCGTCGGCGAAACGGCCGAGGCGTCCATAAGCGGTCCCGAGGTAGTTGTGCCCCTCGGCGTAGTCGGGCTCGCGCTGGACCAGCGCCTCCAGGAGCTCACGGCTTTCTCCAGCTCGCCCACGTCGAGAAGATACGCACCGAGCATTCCCAGGATGGCGACGTTCGTGATTCCGCTCCGGACCGCGTCCTCGAGGATCGCCACCGCCTCCGGCGCGCGGCCGGACTCGTGCAGCGCGTGGGCGAGGCCCTGATAGGCCTGGGACGAGCGCGGCTGTCTCCGAACGATGTCCTCGTAGATCGCGATCGCCTCCTGGGCGCGCCCTTCGCGTTTCGAGCTCGCTGGCCTCGTCGTACGCGTTGCTCACGTCGATGAGCGCCTTCGGATCGTCGGCCGCTGGTGTACTCGCCCTTGCGGTTCTGAACGGGCGCCGTGAGATAACCGAGCGCTCGAAGCTTCTGCGACCGTCTCGAGATCGGCGGGCGCAGCAGCGGCCACCTCGCTTTCCGCCGAGATTTCGTCGAGGGTCTGCTGGAGACGGCTCACGAGCCCGGTCTTCTGATGATAGAGGTTCTCCTTCTCTTTCGGGTCGATCGCGACGTCGTAGAGCTCGGGGATCGGCAACCGGATCAGCTTGTGGCCGTCCTGAACGACCCCGGTGAGAGGCGCCCAGTCCTGGGTGAGATGGGCGTTGAGCGCTTCGAAATAGGAGGCCGGGGCTTCATATCGAAGCTCGCCCGTCAGGTAGGGCCTGAGGCTCTGTCCAACGATGCGCTCCGGAGGCGGAACCGCGAGCAGGTCGAGAAGGGTGGGCATGACGTCCACCTGCCGGACGGTTTCGGCGAAGACCTGCGGGCGAAGCCCTTTGCCCCAGAGGATCCAGGGAACACGGAGCGTCGAATCGTAGGCGAACGTCCCGTGGGTCCTTTCGCCGTGATCGCCCAGAGATTCTCCGTGATCCGCCGAGCACGACGACGACGGTCTCGTCGAGACGACCCGAAGCCGAAAGGCGATCGAGAAATCCGCCCAGTGTGGCGTCGATGAAAGCGACCTCCCCGTCGTAGAGATCGTTCGCGAACCTCCGCGCGAACTCGGGAGGAGGCCGGTACGGGGCATGGGCGTCGTAGAGATGCACCCAAGCGAACCACGGTGCTCTGGCTTCTGCGATCCATCGCTCTGCCGGAGCGATCACGGCGTCGGCGGGGCGCTCGAGCTGGGCAAGGCTCAAGATGCCGCGCTTTTCGCCGTAGTAGTCGTCATAGACGTCGAACCCGCTGATTCAACCCGAATCGGGCATCGAGAACGAACGCGCCGACGAAGGCACCGCTCTGGTAACCCGCGCCGTGAAGCGTCGTCGCGAGAGTCGGAAAGGATGCGTTCAGCCGAAAAGTGCCGTTGTTGTGGACTCCGTGCTCCGGTCGGATAGAGCGAGGTGAAAATGGAGCTGTGGGTGGGAAGAGTGAGCGGCACGTGGGCGAGGACGTGCTCGAAACGAACTCCTTCGCTCGCCAGCCGATCCAGATGGGGAGTGAGCCCCGCTTTCGAGCCATAGCTTCCGAGCCGATCGAGCCTCGGAACGTGTCGAGGGTGACGAAGAGCAGGTTTCGCCCGCGAACGCCCCGGGAGCGAGCGACTGACGCGGCCGCCGGAGAAGAATCGATAGTGTCGCGACAACCGCCATGAGCGCGAGGACGACGAGTCCAGACGCGACTTCTCGAGACGAGCCGACGCGGAGACCCGTCCTCCTTCTTGATTCGCTTGGCTTGGCGCTTCATGCCTCGAACACGAGTATAGTGCTGACGAAAACGAGCTCTACCGGCTTCCCTGACGGTCGAGAGCGGCGAGACGCTTTTCCGCCTCGGCACGTCTCTTTGGATCCGCGGATCCCTCGCTCGACAGGAATCGGCGATAGGCGTCGGCCGCTTTCTTCGACTGTCCGGTGCTCTGATAGGCAAGGGCGAGGTTGAAGGTCGCCTCCGGCCAATCGACCCTGAGCGTGAGGGCTCTCTCGAAGGCCTGCGCAGCGCGGGCTCCGTTCTTGCCGCGGAGGTACGCGTTGCCGAGCGCGAACCAGATCGAAGCGTCCGAAGGAGCGTCCTCGCTTGCCTTCTCGAAGCTCCGCAATCGCTCGCGGGAGCTTCCCCTGCTGCACGTACACGAGAGCGAGGTTCCTCCGAATCTCCGGGCTCGTTTCTCCCAGCGCGACCGCCTTTTCGAGCGTCCTCGCCGCCATCGGAAGCTCCCCGGCTCGCCCGTAGACGGGACCGAGAAGCGCGAGCGCGCGCGTGTTCTCGGGCTCGAGCCTCAGTGCTTCCTCGAGCAGAGCTCGCGCTTCGTCGTAGCGATCGTCCGCGAGGTAGGCCTCGGCAAGCGCCGCCTTCGCGCTCGCGCTCCCCGCCTGGCCCAGAAGCTCGATGGCTTCCGCCGGGCGGCTCGTCTCGGAGAGGAGCCGGGCGAGCGCGAGGCGTCCTTCCTCGAAAGTCGGGATCGCGGGCGAGTGACTCTCGAAAATCGCTCTCGGCAGCCTCCTTGTCTCCGACCTTCAGCGCCACCGTGCCGTGGCGCCAGTGGTTCTCGGGATCCTCCGGTCGAAGCTCGATGGCTTTCGCGTACGCGCTCAGAGCCTCGTCGAGCCGTCCAGCTTTTTCCAGAGCTTCTCCCCTCAAGACCTGGAGCTCGCGATACCAGGGGAACTCCGTCAGGGCTTGCTCGGTGAGCGTCAGTGCCTCCTCGGTGCGATTCAAGAGGAGAAGGGCGGAGACGAGGTTCTCCCAGTCTTTCGAATCGAACTCGGCGATGCGATGAAGCTTCTGGAATTCGACGACCGCCTCTTCCAATCGCCCTCCTTGGGCGAGCGACTGCCGCGATGCGTTTTTGCGCCAGGATGTTGTCCGGCTCGAGGGCGAGAATCTCGCGAAGGCCCTGGGCTTGCCGCTCGGCCGGAACCTCGGGGGACAGGAGCTCCTGCATGCGATCGAAGACCTCGACCCGATCCTTGGGATCGGGAAGGCCGCCCGGGTTTTTCTTCTGCGACGACGCCACGTAGCCGAGGCTCTCGAGTCGTCGTTTCGTCTCCTCGTCCACGGCGTTCGGCGGAAGCTCGTTTCTCCGCTTTCGCGATCCGAGTCGAGCTCGCGGCGAAGCCTCTTTCCCACATCGGACGGGTTCTCCGTCCAGAGATTCTTGGTTTCGCCGGGATCCACCCGGAGGTCGTAGAGCTCGGGCCGCGGCGCTTCGATGAACTTGAATCCGTCCTTGCGCAGGAACCGGAGCTCGCTCCAGTTGAACTGGTAGAACGTGCCAAAGGTCTCGCCGTAGGCGGAAAGCTCCTCGGGTTCCTTCGACTCCGAGCCGGCCGAGCAAGCTCACACCGTCGATTGTCGACTTCGGAGAAACTCCCGCGAGCTCCAGGATCGTGGGAGCGACGTCGACGGAGCGAACCTGCGTCTCGACGCGGAGCCCGGCCGGCACTCCGGGCGCCTTCACGAGCAGCGGCACTTTCATCGTGGAGTCGTAGACGAAGAGCGTATGGGTCGACTCGCCGTGATCCCCGAGACCTTCGCCGTGATCGCCGATGACGATGATCGCGGTTCGGTCGTCGTTCACGGCGTCGAAGAGAGGCCCGAGAGCCGCATCGGTGTAGGCCACCTCGGCGTCGTAGGGGCGTCCGGGTAACGCTCGGCGTAGGGTGCGGCGCATTGTGCGGTGCGTGAGGGTCGTAAACGTGGACCCAGACGAAGAAGCGTTCCTGCTTGTGCGGCGTCGATGAAAGCGAGGGCGCGCGCGACCACGGCTTCGGCGCGGCGCTCGGCGAAATAGACCGGGTTGTCGGGACTCTCTCCGGGAAGCTCGTCGTCATAGACGTCGAAGCCCTGTTCGAGACCGAATCGACGGTCGAGCACGAAGGCACCGATGAACGCCCCGGTCGCGAAGCCCGCGCCCTTCAGGGTCTCGGCAATCGATCTCCACCTCGTCCGGCAGCCGAAAGATCCCGTTGAAACGGGTGCCGTGAGACGTCGGGTAGAGGCCGCTCAGGATCGAAGAATGGGCGGGAAGAGTGATGGGCGCGGCGGTGATGGCCTGCGTGAAGATCGCACCCGACCGCCCCAGACGATCGAGATTGGGCGTCTCGACGTCGGACGCCCATGTAGCCGACGCGATCCCAGCGAAGGGTGTCGATGGTGACCAGCAGGATGCGGTCGACGGGTTTCGGTGCGGAACCACAGCCTCCGAGAAGGCAAAGCAAAAAGCGCTACAACCAGTCGTGTCTCACTGCGAGCCAGTTTAGTGAGATGGCCGTCCGCTGCGCGCTGGCCGGCGCCAGTTCTCGAGAACTGACTGAGAACTGAGAAAAAAGGGCCGAAGCGCCTACTCGCTTCGGCCCTTTCGAAGGCTAGAAACCTAGAACTGGAACCGCAGACCGATCTTCAGCGTTCGGCCACCCATCCACTCGATGATGTTGTTGAAGTTCGAGCCCGTGTACAGGCTGAAGTTCGTCTCGACGTTGGTGTTGAATAGGTTGTACACGTCCGCCATCACCGTGGCCGTGTACTTGTCTCCGAAGACGAAGGCCTTGTCGACGCGGACGTCGACGATGGTCACGTTCTCCGATCGGTTGTTCTCGATGTTCTCGAGGAAGACCGGCACCGTGCCCACGACTGGCAGCGTCAGTTGATTAACCGGAGCCCAGTTGAATCCACTCTGCATTCGCAGCGTGCCCGCGATGCCGATCTCGTGCCCCGCTTCGTAGCGCCCCTGCGTCTTGAACGTCCAGTACGTGGTGTCCTGGACAGCGCTGACGTCCCGGTTGTACTCGGGATCCCACTGGTACCGGATGGGATCGGTCGAGAGCGGGCTGGTCGCGATGGCATTCGGCGAGCGCAGCTCGTGGCGCCACTGGTAGTCGAAGGTGGCGTTCAGGAAGAAGTCCTGGCTGAAGCGCCGATTGCCCGCGAACTGGATGGTGTTGTAATTGCCGTCCGTGTCCCCGGGCGCTTGCGCGATCTTGATATCGTTGTCCGGCGCTCCTGGCGGAAGCGTTCGCAGGTGAAGAGTCGTGTTTTCGTAGCCGGGCGGGCAGCCGGGACATAGCCATGTCGACGTTCTGCGTGATATTCTCCGTCGCCCGCGACAAGTTGACGGCGGGGTAGTAGGGGCTTCCCGCTGTGGCCCAGCTATTTCGAAGCTGCTTGCGCACGTAGGAGAAACGAACTCCGGTATCCGCCTTGAGCTCGTTCTCCACCGAGAACGAGAACTCGTCGACGTACGCCGGGTCGAAGTCGTCCGCGATGGTTTGTCCCGCAGCGCCGCCGCCTCCGGTGATGAAGTTTCCGAGCTCCTGCTGTCCGTCATAGATGCCGTTGTTGTTGGGATCGAGGAACTGGTACCGCACGAACGAATTTCCGATGGGATTGACTGCCAGGGTCAATGTGCCCGCGTTGGCGTAGTAGCGGCCGTAGAACGCCTTGAAGACGCTCTTTCCGTTGCCGGTCAAGTCGAACGTCGCACCCAGACGAGGAGCGATCGTGTTGAAGGTCTTGACGCTCGCGCCCGTCGATCTCGATTGGATCGAAGAAGTCGGAGAGGACCGGGGTCGAGCTAGCGGACTCGTAATGCATGTTCTGGCGGCCGTAGCGCACGCCCGAGAGTCAGCGTCAGGCGATCGTTCGGGGCCCAGATGTCCTGAGCGTAGATGTCCGTGTGCGTGTTCCGGTCGTCCGGGAACGTCGGCACGTTGTAGAACTGGATCTCGTTCACGCGTCCGAGCTGACCCTGCGCGCAGGGGTTGCACGGGACCGAGGGCGCTCGAGTCCCGGTAGCGAAAGGCAGCCCGAGGTAACGTCGTGGCCGTAGCTGTAGCTATCGACGCATCAATTCGTATCCGAACTTGAAGTCGTGGCTCCCCGAGGCCTGGGGCACGTAGTAGCTCAACTGACCATTGCTCTGGGGCTTCATGCGCGCGGAGGCGAAAGGCTGCCAGCCCGCCCCCCTCTGCTGTTGCCAGTGGTGAGATCGATTCGGGCCGGATGCGTCGCTGGATCGACGGCCGGCACCATCGGCCACTGCAGGCCGAAGTATCCGACGAGGAAGGTGCTGAACAAGACGATCGGACCAAACCCTCTGCCACTCCGCCTTGTAGATTTCGCTCCAGCTGTCCTGAGCCCGGATGGACTCGGCGGGAATCGTCAGGGAGAGACCCCGGTAAGGCTTCTCTTTCCGGCTCCAGTGGCCGAAGCCGATGAACTGGTCCTTTTCCGAGATCTGCCAATTGATCTTCGCTGGTGTACTCGTTGAAGATGCCGACGTCGGTCGCGAGGTCGGGGCTCACGCTCGAGATGGTCTTGTCGATCTTGAAATAGTTGTACGCCCCGTAGAACCAGAACTTGTCCTTCACGACGGGTCCGCCGAGGTCAATGTGGAATTCCTTGAATGAATTGACCGGTGCCGAGGTTCCCGGCGCGGGCTCTGAGATCGTCATCGATGTTGTCGGTGACCATGCCCCCGGTCTCGAAGTCGAAGTTCGTGAGGCTCGAGAGCTCATTGCCCCCGCTCTTGAAAGTCGATACCACGTGAGCGCCGGGGCTCGACATCTCGACGTCCGCGCCCTGGGCGCTGACGCGGTACTCGTGATGGCGTAGAAGTCGTAATAGCCGCCGGTACAGCACGTCGCTTCGGTGTTGTTCACACCTTCGTTGCGGATGATGTTCTGTAGTTGTACCCCGAAGGCGTCGTAGCTCGTCTGCTGGCTCTTGTGCGAGCCTCCGACGTCGAAGCCCGCCATGCGGACTCCGGGGGTCTGCTGCAGCACCGCCCACATGTCGGTGGCGCTCGGAACTTCCTGGAGCTCCTTGGTATCGAACGTCGTCGAGACCCCGGTCTGCTTGACGTCGACGACGGGAGATTCACCCGTCACGGTGATGGTCTCGGCTACCGTCGCGAGTTGGAGGTCGGAGTCGATGGTGAAGGTGACTCCGCTCGTCACGACCACGCCCTCGCGGTTCACTGTCTGGAATCCCGCCAGCTCGAACTTCAATGCGTACGTGCCGGGCGGGAGAGCTAAGAAGCGGTAGCTGCCGTCAACGTCCGTGGTCGCCGTGCGCTGACCCATCACTCCAGAGCCCGTCAATCGTGACGGTGGCGCCCGGGAGAACGAGTCCTTGCGAATCTCTGACCACACCCTCGAGCCGGCCCGTTCCTGCCTGTGGGAACGCAAGCGCGGCTACGAGGAGGACACCTAAAGTGATATAGGCGATTTTTCGCGTCATGCGGTTAAATCCTTCCTTGAAAGAGAAATCCGGAAAACACCCTGGTCTGGTACAGCAATGGTTATGCCAGCTCTGGAGCACTCCCAAAGACGGAATAAACGGCTTAATTTCTTTGAGTTAACGAGAATCCCTCCGGAAGGCGCTGCTCGAAATAATTCAATATTTCGTATCATTTCTCCGATTGCTTGGATGTCGTTCCAGGAAACATGGTGATCCTTCGGTTATCTCTGGCCGTAAACCGACCCTGGTTGAATGTCCAGTTCAACTGCGTAATTGAGTCGCGCTACGGAAGAGCGTGGTCTTTTCGAGACCGAGTCCGACGGCCAGCGGGGGCGCCGTGGTATCCTTCGGCCAAGAAGCCCGTTTTTGACGATGCGAACGTTCTCCCTCGTTGGAATCCTGAGCCTCTTCGTGGCCGGATCCGCTCTCGCCGCCTCGGACGAGCGCGAAGAAAAGCTACCCGAGCCGTACCGAAAGTGGCTCCAGGAAGAGGTCACCTACATCATCAGCAGCGTCGAGCGAGAAACGTTCCTCACTCTGAGCACGGAAGCCGAGCGCGAGGCTTTCATTGAAGTTTTCTGGAGGAAGCGAGACCCGAACCCCAGCACTCCGGAGAACGAGTACGAGACCGAGCACTACGCGCGGCTCGCCTACGCGAACGAGTTCCTCGGCCGCGACACGTTCCGCCCCGGCTGGCAGACCGACCGTGGCCGGTACTATATCCTGCTCGGAAAACCCAACACCCGGCGTCCGCTCGAGGCGACGGACGCGATCTACCCCTCGGAGCTCTGGTTCTACAACAACCCGGAGTTCAAGTACCTGGGACTCCCTCCGTTCTTTCATCTGCTGTTTTTCCGGCGGGATGGGTCGGGCGAGTTCCAGCTCTACAGCCCGCTAACCGACGGACCACGAGCCTTGCTGTCCGGCTACCAACCGTCCGTGACCGACTTCCGCGACGACATCGAGCGGGCGTACAACAAGCTCTACGCCATCGACGTCGAGCTGGCGCAAGCATCGCTCTCCTTCCGAACCGACGAAGGCGACACCGCGCAGTTTCAGAATCCGTCGTTCGGAACGCTGGCCCTACTGGACGACATTGCCGACGTGCCCTTCTATCACCTCGACACGAGCTACGCGGAAAGACTCGACTTCGAGCGCGGAAACGTGGAGAGCGACTACCTCTTCACCTACGTGCCGAGCTTCGGCTCCGCCTATTTGCTCCCTGGACCTGGGGGCGCCCACTACTTTCACTGGAACATCGAGCTCGACGCCGAGAACGTGGGATTCGTGCGCGACGAGGAAAAAGGGGCTTACGCTTCGGTATTCATCGCGACGCTCGAGATCGTGCCCGTCGACGACGAGAACCGGCTCGTCGTGGACGAGCGCAACGAGTCGTACTTATCGCTGAACGAGGGGCAGGCGGAGGGATCGCTCAAGCTTCCCGCCGCCTTTTCGAGCATGACGCCGCTCATACCCGGCTCCTACCGCGCCCGGGTCGTTCTTCGCAATCGGGCCTGTCCGAGCCGTGTCCAGAGCCGACTGCTTCAAGAGCTACACGCTCTTCGATACGAACCTGACCGTTCCGGAGTGGCAGGAGACCAAGCCGGAGCTTTCGGACATCGTGCTCGCCTACGGATCCGAGGCGGTCTCCGGAGAGCCTCAGTATCGACCCTTCCGTTTTGGAAACGTGGAGGTCTTTCCCAACCCTCGCGCGGTCTATTCCATCGGGGACGACCTGGTCGGCGCCGTGGAGCCCCGGAACGCTCCCGCGGGATCCCGGTTGCGCTTCGAGGTCGTAAGCCAGGAGCCTTCTCCGCAGACCCCCGTCGAAAAGACGGTGTCGGTCGAAAGTCTTTCCGGTGGCGCGATGGTCCAGGCGCTCTCGCTCGCGAACGTCGCGGGAGGCCGCTTCGAGCTCGTCGTCACTCTCCTCGATTCGGCGGGCGCGGTCCTCGACCGCCGAGCGAGCGGCTTCACGGTTTCTCCGCGGACTTCGATCGTCCGTCCCGGCGTGCGAGGCACGATCTCTCCTCCACGCCCCGAGGTGCCCGGCGTCGTGGCGATGCTTCTCGGAGGGCAATACCTGAGGAAGGACGAGAAGGGGAAGGCGCGCGTCGAGCTCTCGCGCGCGCTTCGTGAGAATCCTCGGCTCGGTCCCGCCCGCGAGCAGCTGGCGAGACTGTACCTGGAGGCGGGCGAGGTCGATGAGGTCTTCACCGTGCTCGAGCCCCTGGTTCGAGACGCGCCCGACCGCTTCGAGGTTCTGGTCCCGCTGGGGCATGCCTACTTCCAGAAGAAGCAGTACGCGGAATCGATCGCGACTTTCGAAAAAGCCATCGCTTTGAAACGGCCCGACCCCGCCCTTCTGAACGTTCTGGCTCAGGCGTATCACGAGATCGGAAACGACGCCCGGGCGCAGGAGATGCTCGAGCGCTCGCTCTCCCTGAACCCCGACCAGGCGCCCGTCAAAGAGCTGCTCGAAAGACTGAAAGCGGGGACGAACAGTCCCCGATGAGAATCGGGCGACTCCTCGCTCTCGCTCTCGTCGTCTTCATTGGGCCGGGATGTTCTCCTGAGCGACCTCCGAACCTGATCCTGGTCAGCGTCGATACGCTCCGCGCCGATCACCTTTCCTGTTACGGAAGCGATGGGGTCTCGACGCCGGGCTTCGATCGCATCGCCCGCGAGGGAGTTCTGTTCGAGAAGGCCACGACCGTCGCGCCGACGACGCTGCCTGCCCACGCCTCCATGCTCACGGGCTTGAGCCCTCTCGAGCACTCGGTCCACGACAACGTCGGGTTCCGGCTCCGGGACGACGTCCCCACGCTCGCGACCGTGCTTCAGGAGAGGGGCTATCGCACCGGGGGGTTCGTCGGCTCGTTCGTGCTCGACGAGCAGTTCGGTCTCGGCCGGGGCTTTCGACCTTTATTCCGACCAGATGCCGGAGACGGAGCGGGGCCTACCCGAGCGACGGGGAGGAGAGGTTCTGGAGGAAGCGACCCGCTGGATCGACGGGACTCTCGATCAGCCCTTCTTCGCTTTTCTACACTTCTTCGACCCGCACCGCCCCTACGACCCTCCCGAAGAGTTCGAGCCCGGCGTGCAGGATCCCGCGGCGCGGTATCGGGGCGAGGTCCTGTACGTTGATTCCCTTTTGAGTGCGCTCATGCGCTTCCTCGAAGAAAAGCACCTTCTGGACTCGACCGTCGTGGTCGTGACCGCGGACCACGGAGAGTCCCTGGGCGAGCACGGAGAAGACACCCACGGATTCTTCCTCTACGAGTCGACGCTTTCCGTCCCGCTGCTGATGAGCGGGCCCTCGATTCCCAGGGGACAGAGGGCGAACGGACTCATTCGCACCGTCGACATCGCCCCCACCGTTCTCGAGATCCTCGGCGTCGAAGCGCAGAGGGGGTTCGAGGGTGTGAGCTTTCTCTCGCGTGAGGGAGCGATTCGTACTCCCGATGTCGAGGCGTATGCCGAGACTTTTCTTCCGCGGCTCCATTTCGGCTGGAGTGAGCTTCGCAGTCTGCGGCGAGGCAACGCGAAGTTCATCCTCGCGCCGAAAAGCGAGCTCTACGATCTCGAGTCCGACGCGGAGGAGATCGCGAAACCTCGTGGGAGAAGGAGCGGAAGCCGGGCGGGAGCTCCGCTCCCGGCTCGAGGAGCTCCGTAGCTCCGCCGACGTTCGCCCCGAAGGGGTGGACGAACGGACACTCGCCTCCCTGCGCGCCCTCGGTTACGTCGGGAGCTCTTCGGCCGCGCCGATCGAGGGGGCCGCTCGCCGATCCCAAAGACCGCGTCGCGATCTACCGCGAGATCCTCGACTTGTCCGTGGTCACCACGCCGAGCACCGACGAGGTGAGTCGGATCGAAGCAGTGCTGGCTCAGGAGGCGCGCAATCCGCGCGCGCTTTCGATCTACGGGGGCTTTCTCCTCTCGAGCGAGCGACCGGACGATGCCGAGAAAGTCTATCGAAGGCTTCTCGCGGTTCAGGCCGAGAGCTTCGATGGTCAATTCGGTCTGGGCCGCGCGCTCATGGAGGAACGGAAGTACGAAGAGGCGCGGGAAAGCCTCGCGAAGGCGCTCGAGCTCGACCCCCGGAGCGCGAGCGTTCATTCGACGCTCGCCTCGCTCGAGAAGGCCGCCGGGAATCGCGAAGCCTCGGAACGGCACCTTCGGGAAGCTCTTTCCGTCGCGCCCAGTTTCGCCGGCTATCGAGAGCTCGCCGATTCGCTGTTGTCGCAGGGCCGGGAGACGGAGCTTTCACAATTGGCCGACTCGTGGCAAGGCCCGGGCGCCGACGCCGCCAGGTCCTACGCGCGCGGCCAGATTCTCGCGTCTCAGGGAAACGCGGAGGGCGCGGTCTGTCGGAGCTCGAACGCGCCGTACGCCTTCGCGCCCGGGCGACGACAACGTCGAGCAAGCGTCTCGCGAATGCCTTGAGCCGCTCGGGCCGCTTCGAGGAAGCGATGGCTCACTATCCGGCGATCCTCCAGCGCGCACTCCTTGCTACCTCGGCGCGCTCACCAACCTCGGCGCGGTCCACGAACGGCAGGGAAACGCCGACGAGGGAATCCGTGCCTACCGAGAGCGCCATCCGATGCGACCCCGGCTACGCGAGTGCCTATCGGAATCTGGGAGCGGCGCTCGCGCGAAAAGGCGACCTGCAACGAGCTCTGGAAGCTCTGAGGAAAGCGAAACGCCTCTCGCCGGAAGATCCCGAGCTCGACTCCGCCATCGCGGAGCTCGAGAGCCTTACGCGTTGATCATCTTCGGCTCGCGTTGCTTGCGGCGCACGACGAGCCGCATCCAGAGGCGGAAGAGCTGCAAGTAAGAGCCGAGAACGCGGCGAAGAGTGAAGTACTGGCTGCGGCCGTAAACCCGGGGGTAGTGAGAGACCGGAGCCTGCGCGAAGCGGCAGCCGGAATCCTCGAGCTTCTTGAGAAGCTCGATGCACATCGATCCGTCGCTCTCCTCGAGCTCGAGCCCTTCGAGCACCGGGCGGCGGAACAAACGGAAATCACAGTCGATGTCCCGAAGGGAGAGACCGAAGGCCGCGCGCACCATCGCGTGGTACGGGTTTCCCACGAGGACCCGCAGGCGCGGGATCCGCTCGCTTCTCGCGGTATCCGCTCACGTAGTCGACCCCGGGGGCGAGGCCTGCGAGGAGTCGGGAGAGCTCTCGCGGATCGAATTGCGCGTCGCCGTCCGTGTAGAAGACGAGACTCTTTGGTCGCCGCGGCGAAACCGCTCTTGAGGGCGGCGCCGTAGCCGCGATTGCTTGCCGTGCCGCAGTACGCGGAGCTCCGGAACGATGCGTTTCGAGCTCCGCCAGGATGGCGCCGGTGCCGTCGCTGCTCCCGTCATCCACGACGAGAATCTCGAAGTCGCTCGCAAGCCGGCGCGCCGTCTGTCTTGCGCTCACGACCATGCTGGCGATGGTGCCGGCGTCGTTGTAGGCGGGGAAGACGATCGAGAGCGAGTGGATAAGGCCTCCCTGAGGCGGCGCATCGTCGCACAGGGAACGAGGGGAGTCAATGCTCGCCGATTTCATTCACCGCCGACGGCGGGAGTCCGATGGACGACGATGTCGTCGTAGTCGGCGGCGGCGAAGCTCCCGGTACTGTTGGCATCCGAGAGGAGCCCGATTCCGAGCGGCCGTTCTCCCGGGTCCTTTCCGAAGGTCTTTCGGTAGACGTCCTCGGTGCGAAAAACGAACGTCCGCCAGGTGGAATCGGCGGGGCCGCTTCCGGCCACCACCGTCCACGGCATTCCGATTCCCGGCCTTCGGAAGGAGGACCCGGCGGCGACGGTACCGCTCCAGACGAACTTGACCGACTCGGGAACGAGCCCGAGCTTGCGGCGGTAGGAAAGGTAGATCCCGGCGGCGCTGTCCGCCCGATCCTCGAGCCTCTCGTCCGCCTCCTCCGGAACGGCGCGAATGCGCCAGCGGAAGCTCAATAAAAGGATAGTCGCGCGCGTCCCACCGGACCTCTTTATAGAGCATGACGTTCTCCCCGCGATCCTCCGCTCGAAGAAACCGGTTCCCGTTCTCCTCGACGACGCGGTAGGGGGCCTTCTCGCCCTGCTCGAATCCTCGAGCTTTCCATCCCGAAGGAAGCTCTCCGACCGCAGCCTTTTCGAAATCTTCGAGCACCAGAGCGTCCTCGACGGGTAGAGAGAGAAAGGCGGCCGCGAGAATCGAATAGGACGAGGGCGGCTTTCATGAGGCTGGTATGCTGCTGGCCCGATGGAACGGCTCGCGCTCGATCGCTTTTCGTCCCCCTGGCTCCGGAACCAGCACCTCGCGCGGTATCGATGGGCCGCGGCCTTCGCTTCGGATCGCCGGGTCCTCGACGCCGCCTGCGGGACGGGCTACGGCTCCCGGATCCTCCTCGCAGCGGGAGCGCGCCAGGTCGTTTCGATGGACCTCTCGCGCGAGGCGTCGGGGCCGACCTTCGTCCTCGCGCGGACGCGGCGCGGCTTCCCGCGAGGGACGGAGCCTTCGATCTCTACGTGAGCTTCGAGACGCTCGAGCACGTGGACGACGACCGGTCGCTCCTGCGTGAGGCGAAGCGCGTTCTCGCGCCGGGCGGCGTCTTCCTCTGCTCGACTCCGAATCGGGATTTCCTGAGCCCCGGCCTCACTCTCGAAGACCGCCCGCGCAATCCCTATCACGTGCGCGAGTACTCGATCGCGGAGTTCGAAGCGCTCCTCGGCGACTTTCTTCCCGAAGGTGAAGCTCTTCGGACAGACGTGGTTCTCCGAACGACACCGGCAGATCCTGAATCGCGCCGGCCGCGCGTCGAACCTCCTGTCGGTGCGACTTCATCAGATCTCGAACCTCGCGCGACTTCCCTGGGAAAGCGAGAATCGGCACTGGCCGGCCCCGCTCGCGAGCGCCGGCGCTCCTGAAGTCGTGATCGCGTTTTGCGAGGTTTAGCGCTGTCCGATTTCGTGACTTATGGAACACCCGGACGCTCTCGATGACGACGGGACTCGTCGGGACGTCGTCGTGCCCGCCGCGGCTTCCCGTGGCGACCTTCTTGATGGCATCGAGCGTCTCGAGACCTTCGACCACCTGTCCGAAGACGGCGTACCCGTAGCCCTGGACGTTCTCGGCGGTGAAGTCGAGCGGCGGATTGTCGACGGTATTGATGAAGAACTGCGAGCTCGCGCTATGAGGGTCCTGCGGTTCGCGCCATGGCGATCGACCCGCGCACGTTCTTCAGGCCGTTCGAAGCTTCGTTCTGGATCGAAGCCCTGGTCTCCTTCTCCGACATGTCCGGAGTGAAGCCGCCGCCCTGGATCATGAAGCCTTCGATCACCCGGTGAAAAATCGTTCCGTCGTAGAAGCCTCCCCGAGCGTACTGGAGGAAGTTCTCGACCGTCTTCGGCGCCTTCTCCGGATAGAGCTCGATCTTCATCGTCCCGAGACTGGTGCGCATCTCGACGATCGGGTTTCCGCCGCTCGGATCCGGCACGGTCTCGGCCGGTGCGGGCGCCTCTTCCGGCGTTGCCGGCGGGCGCTGCCTCGGTCGGGGCCGGCTCCTCCGCCGGCGGTGGTGGGGAGCCGCCTCCGCATCCGACGACGGCCATGAGCGGAAGCGCTGCTAACATCCATTTCGATCGCATAAGCCTCCTCGAGAAAGACGTATTCTAGAACAGCCTCATCTGCACCGCAGGCGCCGGCAGGATTCCCTCGAGCGCCAGAAAGCGGGTCTTGAGAGCGAGCCCGCCGCCGTAGCCGGTGAGAGAACCGTCCGAGCCAATCACCCGGTGGCAGGGAATCACGATAGGGATGGGGTTCGCTCCATTCGCGGCGCCGACCGCCCGGCTCGCTTTCGGTCTTCCGACGAGGTGCGCGATCTCCCCGTAGGAGGCCGTGTGGCCGTACGGGATGCGGCCGACCGCTTCCCACACGGCCTTCTGGAATTCGCTCCCTTCGAGGCGAAGGGGCAGATCGAAGACGCGCCGCTTTCCCTCGAGATACTCGGCGAGCTGCCTTTCGAACTCGCGGTGGCGGAGGCCGGCCGGTTCCGCGTCTTTCGGTTTGCCCGGTTTGAGGTCGATGGCGACGATCGCACCGTCGTTCGAAGTAATCCCCAGGGAAAAGCCGCTGCAATCGAGACGCGAGTAATGAAACACGGCGGGCCCAGTGTAGACTGTTCTGGACGTGAAGGGCATCGTCGAGAACGTTCTTTTCGACTGGGACGGAACGCTCCTCGATTCTTTTCCGGCCGGCTACCATGCGTCCGTGACAGTGCTCCGGCACTTCGGTATCGAGATCGATCGCCCGCGTTTTCTCGAAACCTACAGCCCGAACTGGTACGAGTCGTACCGCCTCCTGGGCGTGCCGGAGGAGGAGTGGAGCAGCGCCGACCAGCTCTGGAGGAAAACCTACCATCAGCAGACCTCGGAGCTGTTTCCCTTCGCCGTCGAAATGCTCGAGCGCTTGCGCCAGGCGGGCTTGACGCTCGGCCTCGTGACCAGCGGAAACCGCGAGCGGGTACACTCCGAGATTCGACCGCTTCCGACTTGGCGGCATGTTCTCCTCGGTCGTCTGCTTCGAGGATACTCACGAGAAAAAACCCCATCCCGCGCCTCTCGTGCGCGGCCTCGAAGAGCTCTCGGCGGCGGCCGCGGCGACCGCCTACGTGGGCGATCGGCCGGAGGACATCTACATGGGGCAGACGGTGGGCACATTTACCATCGGCGTCGTGAGCGAATACGGGACTCGGGAGATCCTGGAGCGAGCGGCGCCCGACCTGCTGTTGCCGGACGCATCGCACCTTCCGGAACAGTTCTCGGTCCCAGTCTCGGTTCTCAGTTCGCAAACCTCGACGCTGACCTGGAACTGAGACCGGCTCTCTCAGTGCTCCCACGAGTCGACCGACCTTGAGATCTACCCGCAGCGGCACGAGAAGCGGATAGACGTTCTCCATGGTCTCCTTCACCACTCGGGAAGCCTTTTCCACCTCCTCGTCCGGCGCTTCGAGCACGAGCTCGTCGTGCACCTGCAACAGGAGCCGGGTCTCGAGCCGCTCCCCGCGCAATCGGGCGTGGAGCTCGATCATCGCTTTCTTGATCAGGTCGGCCGCCGTGCCCTGAACCGGCGTGTTCACCGCGACCCGCTCGGCGGCGGATCGCGTCGCGCGATTCCGGGATCCGATCTCGGGAACGTAGCGCTGTCGTCCGAAGAGAGTCCGGACTTTTCCGGTCCGCCGCGTCTCGCGGATGATCTCCTCGATGAGCTCGCGGACCTTGGGGTAGCGATCGAGGTAGGCGTCGATGAAGACCTGGGCTTCCCGCGTCGGGACGCCGAACTCCTTTCCCAGAGTGAAAGCGGTCTTACCGTAAATGATGCTGAAGTTGATGATTTTCGCCCTCCGTCTCTTCTCCGACTCGCTCAGGCTCGACTCACCGAACACCTGCCTCGCGGTCCGGTCGTGGATGTCCTCGCCCGTGCGGAACGCCTCGATCAGCGCGGGGTCGCGGCTGAGATGCGCGAGGACGCGAAGCTCGATCTGAGAGTAGTCCGCAGAGAGGAGCTTCCGTTTCGGGGGAGCGACGAATGCGCGCCGCAGCCTTCGGCCGAGATCGCTTCGGATGGGTATGTTCTGGAGATTGGGATCGCTGCTCGAGAGACGGCCGGTCGCGGCGACGGTCTGGTGGAACGTGGTGTGGATGCGGCCGGTCCTCGGATGCACCAGCGAGGGAAGGGCGTCGACGTAGGTCCCTTTGAGCTTGGAAAGACTGCGATATTCGAGAACCTTCTTCGGGAACGGAAAGGCGGCCGCCAGCTCTTCGAGAACGTCCACCCGGGTGGAGGCGGCGCGCTGCTTTTCCGTCTTCTTGAACGAGGGAAGGTTCATCTTGTCGAACAGGATCTCTCCGAGCTGCCGCGGAGAGTTGATGTTGAACTCGACTCCCGCGAGCTCGTAGATCTCCGCCGTCAGCCTCTGGAGCTCCGCCTCGAGCTCCATCGACATACGCTCGAACTCCGTCCGGTCGATGGCGATGCCCGCGAGCTCCATCGCCGCCAGCACCTCGACGAGAGGAAGCTCGATCTCACGATGAACGCCTTCGAGCTCGTCCTCCGCGAGACGGCTTCCCATCCGTTCCTGGAGACGCAGCATCCTCTCGGCGCGCTCCGCCGCGAGCCTCCCGCGCGACGCGGCCGTCTCAGTGGAGGAAGCCATCCCGGGAAGGACGCCCTGGGCTTCCGCGGGCGCGCTTTCGGCCGACAGCGGTTTTTGGAGGAACTCGAGCACCAGATCGGCGAGCTCCTGCGACCGGCGTGAAGGATTCAACACGTAGGAAGCGAGCTCGCAGTCGAAGGCGACGCCGGAGAAAGAAAGGCCTCGCGCCGCGAAGAACGTGATCGCCCGCTTGAGCCCGTGTCCGATCTTCGAAACGGAGCCGTCGGCGAGAACGGGCGCCAGGCGCTCGATCAGGAGATCTTCGCTGAGTTTCGCGCCGACCGTCGCGAAGAATCCTTCGCCCGGATCGACCGAGAGGCCGACGCCCAGGAGGCGGCGGCTCCACGGATCGAAGAAACCCTGGCGCTCCGGCTCGCTCACGTCGAGCCACAGCGAAAGCCGTTTTTTCTGGCCGGGCCAGCGCCAGCAAGCGATCGAGGTCCGCCGGGGATCTCGAGGGAGCGGAAGCTCGCGCTCAGATCGGCCGCTTCCTCGCGCGGCGGCATGTAGTCCTTCACGATCGAGGTGAACTCGAGCTCTTCGAAAAGGCGCCGGGCCGACTCCCGGTCGGGGCCACGATACTGGAGGTCCTCGAGAACGACGTCGAGATCGAGGTCGGTCGCGATGGTGACGAGCTCTTTCGAGAGCCGGGCTCCCTCCCCGTGCTGTTCGAGAGCTTCCCGCTGCCTCTTGTTCCTCACCTCTCCCGCGCGCTCGAGAAGCGATTCGAGGCTTCCGTACTCATTGATGAGGTTCGCGGCGCCCTTCTCTCCGATTCCCGGAACTCCGGGGATGTTGTCGATACTGTCTCCCATGAGGGCCAGAACGTCCGCCACCTTCTCCGGGGGCACGCCGAACTTGGTGCGGACCCCTTCCGCGTCGAGCCGGTCGTACTTCACGGGATGAATCACCGTGACGTCGACGTTCACGAGCTGCAGGAGATCCTTGTCCGACGAGACGATGAGCACGCGGACCCCGTTCGCGGCACCCCGCTTGGCGAGCGTTCCGATGATGTCGTCGGCCTCGATACCCGGCGTTTCGATGATGCGAAGCCCGAGTGCGGCGCAAAGGCGCCTCGTGTAGGGCGTCTGCTGTTTCAAGCTGTCCGGGGTCGGCGGGCGGTTCGCCTTGTACGCCTGGAATTTGTCGTGGCGGAAGGTTCGCCCCCCGGCATCGAAAGTCACCGCGGCGAAGTCATGGGGCTCGTCGGTCAGCACCTTTCGCAGGACGTTGGTGAAACCGAGGACCGCGTTGGTGGGCTGCCCGGCGCGGGTCGCGAGCGGCGGTATCGCGAAGAACGACCGATAAAAAAGATTGTTGCCGTCGAAGAGGAGCAGGGTCTTCTTTGCGCCGGGCAGAGGTGCCATGGGAGCGGCATTGTATTGCACCCCGCTGACGGCTGACGGCTGACGTCCACGCTAGAATCCCGAGGAATGAGATTCCTCCCGATTCTGCTCGCGCTTTTCGCCGCGGGCTGTACCACGCTATGAATACGAGGAGGAGGTCTTTCTAGAGGTCGACGGTTCCGGCGAGATCCGTATGAGCGGATCGGTCGCTGCTCTCCGAGCGATTCACCAGATCGAAGGCGATGCGGCGGGCGCGAAGGCGCTCTTCGAGGCAGAGGGGGTCGAGATCGTTTCCGCCCGCGAGACGGAGCGCGAGGGCAGAAAATTCGAGCACGTCGAAGCGCGTTTCGGCGATTGGGACGCGCTCTGCCGCACCCCCGCCTTCCGCGGCCGCGATTGCCGGCTCACCGAAGGTGAAGAAGGACTCGCGCTCGAGCTGTCCCTCCCTTCGCCGCGGGAGGCTGCGCCCGAAGAGCTCGACCCGCAGGCCGTCCTGGCGCTGCGGTATCACTTTCCCAGCACGATTCACTACCACAACTCTCCCGGCGGCATCGAGCGGGGAAACATCCTGGCCTGGAAACGTACCCTGCGCGAGCACTTCGCCGGACGTCCGCTCGACGTCGAAGTTCGCTTCGACCGCAGGACGATTCTCGCAGGCGACGGTTTCGGTTCTGGGTCTTTCGGTCGCGCTCGTTCTGACTACGATCGGGACCGCACTCTTTTGGATGGTGAGGAAGGGGCGCCGCCAGCTGCGAGCGGATGCTACCTCCGGGTATCCTTCTCGATCCGACCATCGCGGAGGCGGATGACCCGCTTCGCGTGGGCGGCGACGTCCTCCTCGTGAGTCACCACGAGGAGGGTATTCCCGCCGCGGTTCAGCCCGTCGAAGATCGCGAGGATCTCTTCCCCGGTGACCGAGTCCAGGTTCCCGGTCGGCTCGTCGGCGAGGACGATCGACGGCTGGTTCACCAGCGCGCGCGCGATGGCCACCCGCTGGCGCTGTCCGCCGGAAAGCTGGTTCGGCCGGTGTCCGAGGCGATCGCCCAGGTCCACGCTTTCGAGAGCTTTCCGCGCTCGCTCCGCCCGCTCGTCCGCGCGAACGCCGCGGTAGACCAGCGGGAGCTCGACGTTACGCATCGCGCTCGCGCGGGGAAGGAGGTGAAACGTCTGGAAGACGAAGCCGATCTCCTGATTGCGCACGTGGGCGAGCTCGTCGTCCTCCATCGCGCTCACCTCGCGCCCGTTCAGAAGGTAGCTTCCCTTCGAAGGCGTATCGAGACAGCCGAGGAGGTTCATGAGCGTCGACTTGCCGGAGCCGGATGGCCCCATGATCGCGGCGTACTCGCCGCGCTCGACGTCGAGATCGACCCCTTTGAGCGCGTGGACTTCCTCGGCCTGCATGGAATAGCTCTTCCAGAGGCCACGGGCTTCGATGAGCGCCATCCGAAGCGCGATTGTACCGCGAACCCCTGTCGAGGCTCGCGGGCGATCGCTCAGTCGGCGGCGACCAGTCGATCGTCGCTCATGCTGTAGAGATCCATCGAGGGGCTCGCTGCGCTTTTCGATCAGCTTCATGTCGACCAGCCGATCGAGCGCGCGCCGAACTTCGATGGGATCCGCGCTGACCCAGAACTGCGCGATACCCTCGACGGAGTCCTTGGCCTGGGGGTGGCGGCGGAAGTAGTCGAGGATGCGCAGGGCCAACGGGGACTCTTTGCCGATTTCGGCAACGTGTTCGCGGTGCATCTCCGTCATCTCCTTGCAAGCCTCGAGCTTTTTGCTCGGGAAGGAGAATAGCAACCGGTGTGCCACCGCGACGCGCAGAGGCGTCGCGCCGAAAGCGCGGCGAAGTAACGATTTCTACTCTCGACCCGCGAATCTCTGCGGCAAATTCCACCCGAAACTCGAGCGCGGCAATAGGCTTTCTCCCGCAGGCGCGAGCGGAGTCGCGCACGAATCGCGGCTCGTAGGGGATTGCCGCCACGCCGAAGGGAATTTCCCCTTGGCACGCCTCGCCGAACGTCGATCGCGCTGTTTCCAATGAGTGAGCCCGGGATCTCAAGACCTTGGCCGAACGCCATTTACGCTCGCGCCTGAAACGCCCGACGCGCGCGTTCGCCCTCTCACCTCTGGTACGGAAATTGCTCTCTTACAACCGGTTCCATCACTCGAATTCCCTGGAGGGAGTTTTCCTTGCCTCAGAAGATCCTGGCGGTGGACGACGAGCCTGACATCCTGAGGCTCACCCAGTTCCTGCTCGAGTCCTGGGGCTACGAAGTCACCACGGCTTCGAACGGCAAGGAAGCGATCGAACGGGCTCACGGCGAGACGCCGGATCTGATCCTGATGGACGTCAACATGGAAGAGATGAACGGGATCGAGGCCTGCGAGGTCATGAAGAGCGACTTCGCCACCTCGTTCATTCCCATCATCATGCTGACCAGCCAGGATCAGGTGCACAACAAGATCGAGGGCCTCGGCAAAGGCGCCGACGACTACGTCATCAAGACGGTGGACCCTCTCGAGCTCCAGGCCCGCATCGAGATGGTGATCCGCAGGACCCAGGAGCAGTCCGGCGCGAATCCGCTTGACCCGGCTTCCCGGAAACCTCGCCATCGACCGCGAGATCAAGAAGCGTCTTTCGGGCGGAGGAAGCTTCTCGGTCTGCTACTGCGATCTGGACAATTTCAAGGCCTACAACGACAAGTACGGCTACGAAGCGGGCGACCGGGTCATCAGCCATACCGCCAAGATCCTGATGAAGGCGGTGCGCGAGTCGGGCGAGAGCGGCGATTTCCTCGGGCACATCGGCGGCGACGACTTCGTGATCGTGACGACGCCCATCAAAGAAGGCGGCATCTGCGAGACGGTGGTGGAGCGATTCGACGCCACCATCGCCGACTTCTACGACGAGGACGACCGGAAGTGCAAAGGGCATCCAGGTGGAGAACCGCTCGGGTCGTCTCGAGAACTTCCCCATCATGAGCATCACCATGGCGGTGGTGAGCGGCTCGCGGGCGGAGCTCGAGAGCACTCACCTCATCGCGGAGCGAGCCGCCGAGCTGAAGAAGTACCTGAAGAGATTCCAGGGCAGCAACTATCTGTCGGAGAGAAGGGGCTCGAGCAGCGCCCGCAGCGACGAAGTCGCCGCGAACAGAGCCGCGAGATAGAGGATGCGACGTGGACGATAAGAAATCCCTGGCGATGCGCGGAGTCCTCGTGGGCGCCTTCGCGGCACTCATCGCGTCGGGTCTCTATTTTTCGGGAGTCTTCGAGTCTCTCGAGTACCAGCTCTACGACCGCGATTTTCGCATGGGCGGCGTTTCGCAGAAGGCGCCCGAGGAAATCGTCATCGTCGCCGTCGACGAGCCGTCGCTCCGGCGTCTGGGGAGCTGGCCCTGGCCCCGCGCGTTTCACGCCGAGGCGATCCGGCAGATGCAGGCGGGAGGCGCCAAGGTCATCGGGGTTGACATCGGCTTTTACGAGCCCGACCGACTCGACCCCGTGAACGACGAGGAGCTCGCCGCCGCGACTCGCGAGGCGGGCAACGTCATCTACCCGGTGGTGGTCGAGAAGTTTCAGCGGGACGGCGAGCACATGATGAAGGTCATGGAGACGCTCCCCGCGCTCGCGGAATCGGCGGCGGGCATCGGCCACGCCCATATCGAGTCGAGCGCCGATGGAATCGCCCGCAAAGTTCATCTCGCCTACAAGACGGCGGAAAAGACGTACTGGGGCATGAACCTCGAGGTCTTGAAGGTCTATCTCGGCCTCCCCGAGGGCGCCATTCGCGAGCTGCGCCCGGGGGTCCTTGGAATCGGGGACATCGAGATTCCCGTCGTCTCGGACCCGGAATCGCGCGCCCCGGGCGAAGGCCGGATCGCCATCGACTACGAGATGCACATCGCCTACGCCGGCGACCGGGATACGTTCACGTACGTACCCGCCCATCGAGGTGATCGAAGGCAAAGGCCCCGGAGAACGTCTTCGCGGGAAAGATCGTCCTCTACGGCGGGAAGGCGGCGGGGCTCTACGACCACCACATGACGCCCTTCTCCGATGAGCGGGCGCCCATGCCGGGAGTCGAGATTCAGGCGAACGTCATCGACGCCATCCTCAAGGAGCGCTGGATCCGGAGAACCCCGATCTGGCTCCTGAGCCTCGCGACGGCGGTCATCGCCATGGGCGCCGCCGTGCTGTATCAGTTCGTCGACACCCGTCTCGCCGCGCTCCTGATGGTCGTGCTCATCGCGGCGACGGTAGCCGCCCACATCGGCTCTCTTCCGCTCCGGCCAATGGGCCGAGGTGAGCCCGATCGTCGTCTCGCTGGTCCTGTCGCTCATATTCGGTCTCATGCTGAAGATGCGCCAGGTGAACGTCGCTCTCGACCAGGAAGTCCTGAACCTCACCGAGGCCGCGTCCCTCGCCGACAAGGCCGGCGACAAGACCATCATCGAGTCCTTCAACGCCGCGGAGCCGACGCTCCGCGACGTGCTCGGAATTCCCGCTGCCGCGCTGCTCAAGGTCGACGGCAGGAAAACCACGCTGATCCTTACCGCGCAGTACGGCCTCGTGCGCATGAACCCGCGCGAAACGACGGCGCTGAAGCTCGCCGGCGATCTCACTCAGCTTCTCGCCGGCCTCGAGCCCATCGAAGTGGAAAGCCTCTCGAAGCATCCGCTCGCGGCGCTGGTGCCCCGGGCGCAGCTTTCCTCCTATCACGCCCTTTTGGTTCCTCTGCTCTCGAAGGGGGAGACGGTCGGCGCCCTTTGCCTCTTCCGGCCGCGCAGCGAGCACTTCCGCGAGGAGGAGCGCAGTCTCTTGCAGGCGGTCTCGAGCGAGTTCGGAACCATCTGGTACAACGCGTCGCTCTACGGGCGTCTCACGAAGAAGAGCGCGAATCCCATCACGCCCTTCACCTACAAGAGCCAGGAGCGGCGGATCCAGACCCTCAACGTCCTGAACGACGCGGTCCTGGGCGAGAAGTCGCTGATGGGCTCGATCATGGACAGCATCGCCGACGGCGTCATCGTCACCGACGTCCTCGGCGTCATCAAGGTCCTGAACCCGAAGGCGAGGGAAATCCTCGGTCTCTACGGCGAGAGCGCCATCGGGCAGAGCGCGGTCGAATTCATCCGGCGGTTCGAGGCTGTGCCCAACGCGATGATGCGGGAGCAGTTCAGGAAGATCGTCGAGCGCGGAGAAACGTTCTCGTCGGACATCCGGATCGCCGTCCCGAACGCGACGGTTCTACAACCTTCAGCTCGGGCCGGTACGGAGCCGCGACGGCATGGTCCAGGGAGTGGTCGCGGTGCTCTCCGACATCACCGAGCTCAAGGAAATGGACCAGATGAAAACGGATCTGATGTCCATGGTGACGCACGAGATCCGGACGCCTCTCGCGACCGTCCGCGGATTCGCACAGATCCTTCTGAAGGGCGGAATCGGCGGAGACAAGTCGAAAGAGTTCCTCGAGATCATCAATCGGCAGTCGAACCGCCTGGTCAACCTGGTGAACGACTTCCTGGACATCACCCGTATCGAGTCGGGAAGACAGGTCATCACCAAAGGTCCGGTCGACGTCGACAAGCTCATCCAGAACGCGGTCTCCGATCTGAAGCCCCTGGCCGACGAGAAGAACATCACGCTCCAGTACGTTTCCCCTGGCGGCCTCCCCGAGGTCTTCGGCGATCGCAACCTGATCGAGCAGGTGCTCATCAACCTCGTCTCGAACGCCATCAAGTACAGCCCCAAGGGCGCCTGGGCCAAAGTGGCCGCCGTCCCGCAGAACGGTTCGGTCGCGATCGCGGTCCAGGACAATGGCCTCGGCATCCCCAAAGAGTCGATTCCGAGGCTCTTCGAGAAGTTCTATCGGGTCCGGTGCGAGGACCGGAAGGACATCATCGGGACGGGGCTCGGCCTGTCCCTGGTGAAGCAAATCATCGACGTCCACCAGGGAACGATTCGAGTGGAGAGCGAGCACGGCAAGGGATCGATCTTCACCTTCACGGTGCCCGTAGCGAAAGCGGGCATGGAGCCGATCACCTTGACCACGACCGCAGGCGTGCTGTCACCGATGGCGGCGAGTCAGAACTGAGGCGAAGGATCCGGGAATGTCCAAAGATCTCGTCCTGATGGTCGACGACGAGCTCGACAACCGCGTCATGATGCGCTACTTCCTCGAGTCCTGGGGCTACGACGTGGAGCTCGCCGTGAACGGCGAAGAGGCTCTGAGACGAGTCGCGGCGAGGCGGCCCGCGCTCGTGCTCCTGGACCTCGAAATGCCGGTGATGGACGGGTTCGAGACCTGCCATCGCCTCAAGGAGGATCCGAAGACCGAGCAGATTCCGGTAATCATGTTCACCGGGCTCGAGTCGACCTCGGACAAGGTCAAGGGCATCCGGCGCGGCGCGGACGACTACGTGGTCAAGACCGTCGACCCGGAAGAGATTCAGGCGCGGATCGAGATGGTCCTCCGCCGCGCCCGCCGCTACGACGCCGCGCCCGCGCTCGAGGCAACGGAAGCGGTCTTGAGTGGCTCGCTCGAAGAAAAAAGCTTTCCCGAGGCCTTCCAGCTCGCGATGGCCTACGGGCAGAGCGGGACTCTCGTCCTGCGGAGCGGCGACAAGGAAGGGCGGGTCTACCTCAACGACGGCGCGGTGACGCACGCGGAAGCGGGATCGCTCCAGGGCGAGGACGCGTTCTACGATCTCGCGCTCTGGAACACGGGCAACTTCAGCTATCTCGTGGGAGAAGCATCGACCGGGCGCAGCATCAACAAGTCCGGTACGTCGCTTGCTCATGGAAGCCACCCGCCGCATGGACGAGTGGGCCCTCATCTCCTCGAAGATCCCGAGCTTCGACGTGGTCCCTCACCGGGTCGCCTCGCCCGGATCGGATCCTTTGCGTCTCTCTCGGAGCGACTGGAAGGTCGCGGGCCTCGCAGACGGACGGAAGTCCATCCGGCAGATAGCCGCGGAGCTCGACATCGACGTGTTCGAGGCGGGGCGAGCGATTTTCGGGTTGATCACCATGGGTGCGCTCTCCTTCGAGTCGGACAAGAACGAGCGGGACGTTTTCTTCGACGCCGTCCCGGAGCTGAAGTCGGATCTGCGCGGTGACGAGCCCTACGAGCTCTCCGCCGTCTCCTGGAAGCTCCTTGCGTCGATCGACGGCACGCGCGATCTCGGGGCCATCACGCACCTCGTCGGCGTCGCGCCCCGAAGGATCGCGGAGCTCCTGAAGGACCTGGCCGACCGGGGATTCATCAAGGTGAACATGCCTAGCAACCCGAAAGCGGAGGCCCCGCATTCGAAAGAGAACGGCAAGAGCGCGGATTCGGCGAGGGTCGAGGCTTTCACGCCGCGCATCCGGGTCATCGGCCTCGATTGAAGGGCATCATGCGGATACGGAACTTTTCGAACGGATTCCTCAACCAAATCGACGAGCTCGACCGCGGGGACGGGCTCGTGTTTCGCGTCTCACAAGGAGGATAGGCACGATGAACATGAAGAACTGGACGAAGGGGGTCGCATTCGCCTTCGCCATGTCCATCGCGTTGAACCTCGCTGCACAAACCGGGGGGCGTTCCGAAGAGCAGGAAAAGAAACCTACACCTGCGACCAAGATCGACTCTCCGAAGGAGCTGACGGCTTCGGCCCAGGGCTCCGGCGAGGACTACGTGGTGGTCATCACCGACAAGGACACGACGCCGCTCAGCGTCTACCAGAAATATCTGGAGAGCGCTGATTTCTGGCGTCAAATCACCGAGCACAACCTTCTGAAGGACGGCGTCGCCGTCCGCATTCCGAAGGACATGCTCAAGAGCGGCCAGATTCCCGCCAAGGTCACGAAGTTCAGCGGAAGCGTCGAAATCGCCCGCAACTTCGACTGGAAGTGGGTCAAGGTCGTTCCCGACATGCTCGTCCAGGAAGGCGATTGGGTTCGCACCCGCGCCAAGTCCTCGGCCGAGATTCTCCAGGACGACGGCACCGTGATCGTGCTGCGGCCGAACAGCAAGCTTCTCTTTGAAGCGCACGGCCAGACGCAGACCGCTCGCGGAGAAGTCCGCACCACCCGCCTCAAGCTCGAGGAGGGGTCCATCCTCTCCCGGGTCAAGAAGCTCGCCCAGCGCGACAGCCGTTTCGAGATCTCGACGCCCACCGCGACGTCCTTCATCCGTGGAACCGAGTTCCGCGTGAAGGTCGAGCCCGAGGGAGCGACGCGTCTCGAAGTGCTCGAGGGCCGGGTCGACTTCGGCGACGAGGCGAGCCAGGTCTCCATCGACGGCAACTACGGTTCGGTCGTGACCGCTCAGGGCGCAGTGCCCGAGGCGCCTCATGCCCTTCCCGCGGCTCCCGCGAAACTGCTCGCTCCCGAGAACCGCCAGGTTCTCGAGGGCGACCTCGCGATG
Organism: uncultured Acidobacteriota bacterium; assembly: GCA_963820855.1. Taxonomy (GTDB): domain Bacteria; phylum Acidobacteriota; class Vicinamibacteria; order Marinacidobacterales; family SMYC01; genus DAISKN01. The sequence continues at coordinate 291,545 of CAWGBY010000015.1, read as the reverse complement.
TACAACTTCGCGTGGTCGGGAGTCGAAGGCGCCGTTCGCTATCACCTCGAGGTCTCCGCTGACGCCGAGTTCAAGCAGCTCGTCGACGAGACCTGGGTCGATGGCACCTCCGCTGAGGTCCAGAGCATGGATTTCTCGGACCTCGAGCCGGGAACCTACTTCTGGCGTGTCTCCGCTCTCGACGCGCAGAGCTACGAGAGCGCCTGGTCCGAGACCAGCCACTTCATCTATCCGATGAAGCTGCGCTAAGCTTTCCGCCTCCTCTCGGAGGCTTGACGCCCTCTCCTCCAAACCGGGGGAGAGGGCGATTTTTTTTGCCACAGCCATCAGCCTCAGTCAGTCGGTCAGTCGCGGAGTACACGGTTCCGATAGACTTCCGCCGTGCGAGCACTCCTTCTCGCCCTCGCTCTTGCTCCCGCCCCCGTCGACGGGAACTGGCCCTCGTTCCGCGGACCGAACGCGGCCGGGATCGCGGACGGACTCGAAATCGCGACGCGGTGGGACGCCGTTCGCTCCGAGAACGTGGAATGGAAAACGAAGCTCGAGGGACTCGGCCATTCGAGCCCCATCGTCTGGGGTGACCGCATCTTTCTCACCAGCGCGGTCAGCGGCGACCCCGACTCCATCTTCGTGCACGGCCTCGACGGACGGATCGATCGACGCTCGGATCGCTCGGAGCACCGCTTCCTCGTGTACTCGCTCCGCGCTTCGACGGGCGAAATCCTCTGGGAGCGCGAAGCGCACCGGGCGGTCCCGAAGATCCAGAGACACCCGAAGAACAGCTATGCCTCGTCCACACCGGTCACCGACGGCAAACACGTCATCGCCTACTTCGGCTCGGAAGGCCTGTACTCGTACGACTTCGAGGGCAATCTCCTCTGGAAACGCGATCTCGGCACCATCGACGCCGGCGCTTCTTACGACGACACCTATGACTGGGGGGTCGGGAGCTCGCCCGCCCTCTACCGCGGAATGGTCATCGTCATCGCGGATTCCCAGGCCGGATCGTTTCTCGCCGCTTTCGACGCGGCGACGGGAGAACCGAAATGGCGGGTGGAGCGCAAGGTCATCTCCTCTTTCTCGACTCCGCTGATCCACGAGGGCGAGAAGCGCGTCGAGCTCGTCACCAACGGCGCGGAGATCATGCACGGCTACGATCCGCTCACCGGAAAAGAGCTCTGGCATCTCGCGGGAAGCTCCAAGAACACCACACCGACTCCGATCGCGGGCCACGGGCTCTTCTTCATCACCAGCGGCTATCGCATGAATCCCATCTTCGCCGTGAGACCTGGAGGGTCCGGCGACCTCGCCGAAACGGATTTCGTCGCGTGGACGAGCACTCGCGACGGCTCGTACATGACGACGCCCATCGTTTACGGCGACCTTCTCTATACCTGCCAGAACAACGGGGTGCTTGCCGCGTATCGAGCGGAGACGGGAGAGCGTATCTATCAGGAGCGCATCGCGAGCGGCGCTTTCAGCGCGTCGCCCATTGCTTCCGACGGAAGGCTCTACTTCACGAGCGAGGACGGCGAGGTCTTCGTCGTCGCCGCGGGCGACAAGTTCGAGCTCCTCGCGACGAACCCGATGGGGGAGGTCCTGATGGCGACCCCTGCGGCGGCTCCGAATCGCCTCTTCATCCGAGGCCAGAATCACCTGTTCTCGATCCGGGAGCAGGCCGCGTCGAGTCCGTGAGATTCGCCCGCGTCGTTTTCCTCGCCGCGGGGATCTACGGAATTCTCGTGCTGCTGCCGCAGTATTTCCTTGAGGAACGCATCGGCATCGACTACCCGCCGCCCATCACCCACCCCGAGCATTTCTACGGATTCGTCGGAGTCGCTCTTGCCTGGCAGGTGGTGTTCCTCGTCGTCGCGCGGGACCCCCGCCGCTTCCGGCCGATCATGATTCCGGCCGTGCTGGAAAAGGCGGCCTTCGGAATCGCCGCGCCGGTCCTCTATCTTCAGACCCGCGTCCCCGCCGCGACCCTCGGCTTCGGCCTCGTCGACCTTCTCCTCGGAACGCTGTTCTTCATCGCCTGGCTTCGGCTGCGATAGACTTCGTCTCAACATGGAACGCATCATCAGCGCCGACTCACACACCATCGAGCCTCAGGACCTGTGGCTCAAGGCGCTAGGGCGTAAGTACGGCGACGAGACCCCTCGCGTGGTCGAAGGATACGCTGGCCAGACGGGACTCTTTTTCTACACGGGCAAACAGTACGCGCGGTTCAAAGAACAGGACCAGAAGACCGCCGACGCCGGAACCCCTGAGGCGGGCCGCGATCCCGCGGCGCGCGTCGAGTTCCAGAAGAAGGCGGGGCTCGAAGCGGAAGTGCTCTACCCGACGCTCGGCCTCTCCATTCTGCATTCGAGCAACCGGCCGGAATATCGCGAGGTGGTGCGCGACGCTTCCCGGGTCTACAACGACTGGCTCGCGGAATTCATCTCTTACGATCGGAAGAGGCTGCTCGGCGCCGCCATGATCCCGATGGACGATCCCGAGTGGGCGGTGAGGGAGCTCGTGCGCGCCGTCGACGCGGGCCACCGCACCCCGATGATCCACGCCGCTCCGCCGGAAGGTTGCCCTCCGTACCGGGACCGCGTCTACGATCGTTTCTGGGCGGCGGCGCAGGAGCGGGACGTCCCCATCACGCTTCACATCGTGACCGGTCGGATTCCCGACCCCATGGCCTGCCATACCCTCCCCGAGTGGGAGGAGGGGCCCAACATGTTCCTCGCCACCTGGGAAGAGATTCCCCACGTCCTCGCGACGGACTTCATCTTCGGAAAGATCCTCGACCGCTTCCCGCGGCTCCGAGTCGTGACCGCGGAGCTCGAGCTCTCGTGGATTCCGAACTTCATGAGACGCATCGACATGGTGCAGGGGGTCTACTCCAATCGCGTCCAACTGCCGAACCTCGACCTCAAAGCGAGCGACTACATGAGGACGAAGGTCTGGCACGGGCTCATCGACGAAAAGGGCGGAGTCCCCGCCATCTCGGACATCGGCGTCGACCAGGTCGTGTGGGGCTCGGATTTTCCTCACACGATTTCAGTAGGGGTCGATACGCAAGAGGCGCTCGATCATCTCTTCGCGGGGGTTTCCGGAAGGGATCGCGCCAAGCTCGTTGCGGAGAACGCCGCCCGCCTCTTCGCTCTCGGCTGAGTACAATCAATTATTTGAATTCAAGCCGCCGGTTCGATCTCCACGAAACCGGATCCTCCTGGGTGATGGCGCCCGGGAGGCGCTAAAAATCTCAACCGATACAAGAAGTTACTCTTCACGCAGCACCGCTGCGCCCATGGCACTTCCTTTGCAGCCGAGCACCTAACAGTAGGGAGCAAGTTTCAGGAGGAACGAACGAAATGAGTCTTAGGTCCAAGCCTTTTCTAGGCTGGCTTGCCTGTGTCGTGGCGTTGACCCTCGCGGGGACAGCGCAGGCGCAGACCACTGCCGACATCCGGGGAACCGTTTCCGACAGCACGGGCGCGGTCCTCCCGGGAGTCACCGTCACCATCGCGAGCGACGCTCTTCTCGGAGGCACCCGCACCATGGTGACCAACGAGCTCGGTGTTTACCGTTTCATCTCCGTCCCCCTCGGGACGTACACGGTGGAAGCGACGCTTTCTGGCTTCGAGACGAAGCGCTATGAGGGTGTACGGGCGAGCTTGAACGCGACCGCCACCGTCGACATCGTGCTCGGTCTCTCGAACGTGAGCGAGACGGTGACCGTGACCGGCGAATCGCCCGTGGTCGACGTCACCGAATCCGGGGTCGCCTCGAAGTTCCAGAGCGAGCTCATCCAGAACATCGCCACTCAGCGCGCGATGACCGATCTCATCCAGGTGTCACCCGGCATGTCCGCCAGCACCGGCGACAGCAACGGCGACCGCACGGTGGCCTTCGGCTCGCACCAGCAGTCGAACTCGTGGAAGGTCGACGGAGTCGAGGTTTCCGCGCCGGAGACCGGCGCCTCCTGGTGGGAAGTCGACCCCGACGTGATCGAGGAGATCCAGATCATGGGCGTGGGGGCACCGGCGGAGTACGGAAACACCACCGGAGCGGTCTTCAACATCGTCACCAAGCAGGGAAGCAACACCTTCAGCGGCAACGCGAGCTACTACGGTCAGTGGGACGCGCTCACCGACGAGAGCGTCGTCATCGACGACTTCGCGTTCCATCGCGAGAAATTCAACAACGTCACCGGCACCATCGGCGGTCCCGTGATCAAGGACCGCATCTGGTTCTTCGGGTCCTACGCGTACCTGCGCGACGCGAGCACGGAGCCCGGCGTCGATCCGACGTTCACCCCCGTCGTGGTGAACGACAAGTACCAGATCAAGATGACGGCGCGCGCCACAGACAACGACGAGTTCGGCGGCTTCTTCCACTACGTGCAGTCCGAGGGTCCGGACGCGGCGAGCCCCTATTCGACGCCCTCGGCGCTCTCGACCGAGAACTATGGCACCCCGGCCTGGGGCGCCAGCTGGACCCGCACGCTCTCGACGAACGCGCTTCTCGAGCTGAAGTACGCCGGCTGGTGGACCAACGGCACCAACGCCTCGCAGACGGGAAGCCTGGAGGAGCCGTTCATCGACTTCACTCCCCCGGACGGAGGTCCCACACGCTACTCTGGCGGCATCGGGCCCTATCAGGGCTACACCTGGGAGTACACCACTTGGCGTCAGCAGTTCAACGCCAAGGTGACGACGTACACCGAGGATTTCCTCTCGAGCCAGCACGACTTCAAGTTCGGCGTCCAGTGGAGCAAGGGCTCGGCCGACACCGTCATCGGCGTGGGACCGACGGGGTCGTACGCCTACAACTACGGCGGCACTCTTTATCGAGTGTTTCAGGACCCGTACGAGTATGGTGGGCAGACGACGGACCTTGGCTTCTTCGTCGACGACTCCATCACCGTCAACGACCACCTCACCGTCAACGCCGGGGTTCGTTTCGATTTCAATCGCGGCGGAATTCCCGATTACGATCGCTTCACCATCGGCGACAACACGGTCACCGACGTCGGATTCTTCGAGCCGACGGGGCGACCGTACCCGGCGTCCCGGACCTCATCAACTGGAATCTGATCTCTCCGCGATTCGGGTTCGCCTACCAGCCGGACTCGGCGGGTCGTTCCGTCATCCGTGGATCGTTCGGGGTCTATTACGACCAGGACGTCATCGGGAATTGGGACGCTCCTGCGCCCGGGCTGCCTCCGATTCGCTACACATCGCAGGATCCCGAGACCGGAGAGTTCGTGCAGTACCGAGAGATCACGTCGGAAGACACCGCCTTCTCGCCCGATCTCAAGGCACCGCGGACGCTCCAGTACTCGATCGGGTACGAGAGACAACTCGGGCAGTCGGCATCGGCCTCGGTGCAGTACGTGCACAAGGACTCAAGTGACATGGTCGGCTGGGAGATCCTGGGCGGAAGCTACGATATCGTTCCCTTCACCGATCCCTTCACCGGCACCCAGTACAACCTTCTCAGCATCGTCGATCAACCGACGATTCGGAAGGGGAACGACCCGGGAGAATTCCCGGGAAGCGAGAACCTCGACTACGAGTCGCAGTACGACGGCGTGGTCTTCCAGTTCGACAAGCGCTACGCCGACAACTGGGGATTCTCCGCGTCCTACACCTGGTCCAAGTCCGAGGGACTCATCCCAAGGCCTCTCTCCCAGGTGCAGTTCAACCCGTTCTACGGCTCGAAGGAAGGCTCCGATCCGAACAACTGGTTCAACGCCTTCGGGCGGCTCCAGGGCGATCGCCCGCACATGTTCCGGCTGCAGAGCGTCTATCGGCTGCCCTGGGACCTCATGTTCTCGGCGAACCTCGACTTTTCGAGCGGCCGGGCCATGACCCGTCAGATCCGGGTGAGCGGTCTGAACCAGGGAACCAAGGACGTGATCATGGCGCCGGGCGGAGCGGAAGACTGCGGGTTCGGCGAGCCGTGCCGGCTTTCGCCGTTCGAATCGGTCGACCTCTCGATCGGAAAGCGGTTCCGGATGGGCGATAGCGCCGAGCTCAAGTTCGACGCCTACATCTTCAACATTCTCAACTCGGATAACGAGCTGAACTTCAACACGCTTCGCGTGCAGTCGCCGGACGACGAGTTCGTGCCCCTGCAGTACACGAAGCCCCGGCGCATCATGTTCCGCGCTGGATTCAGCTTCTAGGATTCGAGGCGACTTTTCCGGAAGGGGAGGCTTCGGCCTCCCCTTTTTTCTTTTCCGGACAGCGACGCTCAAGGAGCGCCGCGGCTTCCGCGTATTTCGCGGTGAGCGCCGTTTCTCCGAGCGCTTCGGAAACGCGGCTCAACCCTTGGAGCGCCGCCCGGTCGCGGGCTTTCTGGGTTCGGCCTTTCTCGAAGGCCTCCTTCGCTTCCTCCAACCGGCCCGCGGTAAAGAACGCTTCTCCGAGAAGAACGTAGTCGTCCGGCGTCTCCGAAGTGGGGCTCTCGACGAGCTTCGTCAAGAGCGCGATCTTCTCGCTCAGCTCGGCGCCGGCGGCCCGGATGCGAAGGTCGGAGAGGCGATGGCCCTCCTGCCATAGACGATCCTCTTCGGCCTTCAGCTCCTGAAAACGCGCCATCGCTTCCCGGGCGAGGTCCTCTCGGCCAGCTCTCTGGTGGAGTAGAGCGAGGTTGTAATAGGCCTGACCGTCCTTCGGCGCGAGCTCGCGAACCCGCTCGAAGTACCCTCGGGCCTGGTCCAGCTCTCCCTCGCGAAGACTCATGACGCCGAGGCTGTAGAGAGTGTTCAGGTTGTCGCGATGGCTCTCGACATGCGCCTCGAGAAGGGAGCGCAGACTGCGATAGTCCTCGGTCGTGAGCGAAGAGAGAGCGAACGACGCGATATCTTCCGCCGCCTGCGGGTCGAGCTCCACCGCCTTTCGCAAGGCGGCGATGGAGGCGGCGATCTCCATGCGTCCGTGAAGAGCGTTGCCCAGGGTGAAGTAGATGGGCGCCGTGGCGATTCCCGCGGCGATCGCCCGCTCGCACGTTGCGATCGCGCTCTCTGCCTTCCCGGCTTCGAGCTGTGCCTGCGCGAGCAGGAACAGAAGAGCCGGATCGGACGGCTCGAGCTCGAGAGCCTTCAAGGCGCTGCACTCGGCGAGCTCCCAGGCCTCGGCTTCGAGCGCCACGCGCGCCGCGCGAGCGTGGAGCTCGAGGATCGGCGGCAGATGGGCGATGAGCTCGTCGAGCTGGACGAGCGCATCGATCGTTCGCTTTTCCGAAAGGGCCACGTCGAGGAGCAAGAGCCGCGCGGGGACGAAGAGCTCGCGCCGCTCCAGAATGCGCTCGAGAGCCGCGGAAGCGGCGCGCGAGGTCGTTCGCTTCGAATGCCTGCCTCGCCTGCAGGAAGTCGGCGGAGAGCTCCGGGTAGAGCGCGGGAGGCGCTTCGTCCCGGTCCTCGAGAAAGAGGAACGAGACTGGATTCTGATCGTCGATAGACGAGGCGACGCGGAGCGCGGTCGCAAAGTCATCCATCCGGCCGCGGGCGAGAAGCGAGGCTCCGAAGCGCAGGTACTCCCGCGCGCTCGCGAGATCTCGGACCGGGTCGGGAGAGGCGCTCGCTCCCCGGGTCAGGTAGAGCTCCACGTCCTTCTCCAGAAGCTCCGCTTCCGGGGGCGCGTCGGGAAGGCTCCTCGCGGCCTTCAGGTCGGCGAGACCCGCATCGATGTCCCGGAGAAAAAGCGCCGCTCGCGCCCGGCCGACGTAGGCCGGAGAAAATCGCGGCGCGCGAGTGAGGCAGGCATCGAAAGACTCGCGCGCTCGCGCGTAGTCGCGTTTCTGGAGATAGAGCCGTCCGAGAGCGTAGTGGACCTCGAAAACGCGCGGCGGGTTCGCGGCGAGCGCCGCTTGCAGATGAGTCTCCGCCTCGTCGAGCCGGCCCGCGGCGAGAGCGAGCCGGCCGAGCTCTCGCGGATCCTGCGCCGTGAGCGCGAGGAACGCCGCGAGGTACAGCATCATCGAGAAATGACCGCGACCGGAGGCGACCCGCGCCGAAGGACGAAGGCTCGACCCGCCGGAAGACTCTCGTAGACGTCCTTCCCGCCGTCGAGCCAGGTGACGGTGAGCTCGAGCGCCTCGTGCTCCCCGAGACCGAAGTGAGCCCGGATATCGTTCTGGGACGCGTAGCTTCCACCAGAGGAGATCTGGCGAATCTGACGGACTCCACCCGCGGCCGCCTGAATCCGCGCGCCGAGCGCCTGCCGCGTGCCCCGGGTGTCGATGAGCTCGACCAGGATCGAGCGACCCGCGCCTTCGGTCTCGTTTCTGAGATAGGTCGGCCGCGCGTCCTGGTTGCTCACGATGAGGTCGAGATCGAGGTCGTTGTCGAGGTCGCCCGCGGCGCTGCCGCGGCCGGACTCGAGGACTTCGAGGCCGCTCCCCGACCGAGCGCTCGCATCCTCGAATTTGCCCGTCGTCGTTCAAGAGCAGCAAATCCTTCTGAAGGAACGTCTCGTTCAGCACGGGATCGCCGTCCACCTGAGGATAGATGTGACCGTAGGACATGAAGAGGTCGAGGTCCATGTCGCTGTCCACATCCAGGAAGTGGACTCCCCAGCCGAGCGGGCGCGAACGTCGGGACGGCGAGACCGGCGACGAAGGAGTGGTCGACGAAGCTTCCTCCGAGGTTCCGGTAGAGCGTGTCGTAGTCGTGGGCGAAGTTCGTCACGACGAGATCGAAGCGCCCGTCGTTGTCGAAGTCGCCGACGTCGATTCCCATGCTTCCCTGGGTCGCTCCGTCGGCGTTGTAGGCGGCGCCCGAGAGAGCTCCCACCTCTTCGAAAGTCGCCGTCGCCGCGATTGCGGTAGAGACAGTTCGGCATGCTGTCGTTGGCGGTATAGAGATCCACGTCGCCATCCTCGTCGTAGTCGAAGCTCACGACGCCCATGGTGTACTGCCCGGAGCCCGCGAGAAAGCCCGGCGGCTTCGGTCGCATCGGTGAACGTTCCGTCCCCCTCGTTGCGGTAGTACGTATTGCGGCTCCCGCGAGCCCGCGAGGACCGTCGAGCACGTTCACCCGCCCGCGCCAGAGGCGCACGCGCTTCGCGTTCCAGACTTCCTCCCAGCTGGTCTCGATGTAGTTCGCGACGAAGAGATCCGCGTCCCCGTCCTCGTCGGGATCGAAGAAGACGGCGCCGACGCTCCAGCGCGGATCTCCGACTCCGGAGCTCTCGGTCCGGTCCGTGAAGGTCCCGTCGCCGTTGTTGCGGAAGAGGGTGTTCGGGCCCCAGTTGGTGACGTAGATGTCGAGGAGTCCGTCGTTGTCGACGTCGGCCACCGCGCCGCCCACGCCGAAGGCCGACGAGCCGACTCCCGCGTCCCGCGTGACGTCGACGAAGGTTCCGTCTCCGCGGTTCCGGTAGAGAGTGTTGGAGTGGGGCTCGGTCTTCCTCTCCGGAAGAAGACGGATGGCGTTGACGAAGTAGACGTCGAGAAATCCGTCGGCGTCGTAGTCGAGAAGGAGGACGCCGTTTCCGGTCGACTCCAGGATGTGGTTCTTCTCCTTGCCACCGCTCCAGGTGACGACGTCGAAACCGGCGGCCTCGGTGCGATCCTCGAACAGACGCACGTCGGGGCTCGACCGGGGCTGCAGAATGAGCGAGCAGCGGCGTAGACGAGCGAGAAGTCTCAAGTCGACGGAATTATAGCGTCGCGCGCTGGATCAGGCATCCTTCCATGGACGGCTTTCCGTCAAGCCGAACACCCAGATTTCAGATGACAAATGCTCGACATATTCGAGAATAATCCGGCGTCGCATTCGGTCCGGTGCAGGAGGGATTTCGTGCATGAAAAACGGACTTCTCGAAGGTTGTTTCTGCGTCTTTACTGGCCTGTCGTCGGGGGCTCTGCGCCACACGCGCTCGCCCAGACCGGGAACATCCGCGGAACGGTGACGGATGAGACCGGGGCCGTGCTGCCCGGGAGCCACGGTCGACCATCCGCAGCGACTCCATCATCGGCGGCAGCCGCGAACAGGTCACGAACGAGCTGGGAGTCTACCGGTTCGTTTCCATTCCCATCGGCACCTACGACGTGGAAGCGGCGCTTCCCAGCTTCGAGACCAAGCGCTTCGAAGCGGTCCGCGTCGCCCTGAACGCCACGGCGAGCGTCGACATCGCCTTGAAGCTCTCGACCATCGCCGAGACGGTGACCGTCACGGGCGAGTCGCCGATCGTGGACGTCACCGCCGCGGGAATCCAGAGCGGCTTCCAGGAAGAGATGATCAAGGAGCTTCCCACGCAGCGGAACATGGCGGACCTCATCCAGGTTCTGCCGGGGATGAGCGTGGACTCGGGCGACGGGAACACTGCACGCACCATCGCCTACGGGTCGAACCGCCAGTCGAGCTCCTGGAACGTCGATGGAGTGAACGTGACCGCTCCCGAGACCGGCGCGGCCTGGTTGACGGTGAATCCGGACAACATCGAGGAAATTCAGGTCATGGGCGTCGGCGCCCCCGCCGAGTACGGCAACCACACCGGCGCGGTCATGAACGTCGTGACCAAGAAAGGTGGAAACGAGTTCTCGGGTGGTGCCGATTACTATCTTCCAGACCGATGGTCTCACCGGCACCAACGTCATCCAGAACGGAACGGGTTACACCCGGGACATTTTCCGCGACATGACGGGCCGCCTGGGCGGGCCGATCGTCAAAGACAAGATGTGGTTCTACGGCTCCTTCCAGTACACGAAGGACGCGAGCAAGCAGCCAGGTGTCGCCGAAAGCGTCGTGCAGAGCCGGATGAAGGCTACAACTTCGACATCCGGGTCACGACCCGGTTGAACGAGAGCAACGAGCTGAGCGGGTTCTACCATCACAGCGACACTGACAGCTACGCCGCCTCCAACCCGTTCGATGCTCAATCCGCGCTCCCCAAGGCTCAAGGACAGGAACCCGGGCTGGGGCGTGAACCTGACGTCGACGCTGTCCACCAACACGCTATTCGAGGCGAAATACGCGGGCTGGTGGGCTTACGAGGACTATCTGTCGACGACGGGAAGCCTCGAGGAGCCTTTCTACGATTTCACCCCTCCGGGCGGAGGACAAACCACCTACTGCGGCGGCATCGGCGCGTACCAGGGAAACACCTGGGTCTACAACACCTGGCGCAATCAGTTCAACGCGAAGGTCACCCACTACACCGACGATTTCATGGGCGCTCAGCACGACTTCCGATTCGGAGTCCAGTTCAGCCGCGGCGTCGCGTTCACCCCGGGCACGGCGATCGGTCCGACCGGGTCCTACATGTATCACTACGCGCCGTACTACTACCGCGTGACGCAGGACCCCTATCAGTACGGTGGAATCTCTCAGGACGTGGGCCTGTTCTTCGACGATTCGATCACCCTCAGCGATCGGCTCACCATCAACGCCGGAATTCGCTTCGACCACAACAACGGATGGGTCCCCGACTATGAACGGCTCACGATCGGCGACAACACCGACTTCAATCATCGCGGGGTACTTCCAGCCCACCGGCGAGACCGTCTCCGGGCTCGACATCAACAACTGGAACAACATCTCGCCTCGGATCGGCTTTGCCTTCCAGCCCGACAAGGCGGGACGCTCGGTCATCCGCGCGTCGTTCGGCGTCTACTACGACCAGAACGTGATCGGGAACTGGGATGCCCCGGCGCCCGACGTGCCTGCCAAGCGCTACTACATCGGCACCAGCCGGAACGGGCCCTTCGAGCTCTTCAACGAGGTCAGCACGTCGAACCTCGCGTTCGACCCCGATCTCGCGGCACCCGAGCCGTCCAGTATGCAGCGGGGTTCGAGCGCCAAATCGGCACCTCGGTCTCCGTCGGCGCCGAATACATCTCACAAAGACACCGAAGGACCTCATCGGATGGGAAACCCTGGGCGGTGTCTGGGAGCCTTTCCCCTTCGTCGATCCGTTCACCGGAGAGACCCACAACGCTCTTGAGCCAGGTCCAGATCCCGCCAGCGGCGGAAAGGGAACGACCCCGGCGACTGGCCCGGGATCCGAGAACCTCGACTACGAGCAGACCTACGACGGAGTGATCCTCACCTTCGACAAGCGCTTCGCCGATCGGTGGGGTCTCTCGGTGAACTACACCTGGTCGAAATCGGAAGGGCTCATCCCGCGGCCTCAGGCCCAGGCACAGTTCAATCCTCCCTACGGAGGCACGGAAGGGCGCGACCCGAACAATCTCATCAACGGATACGGCAGGCTCCAAGGAGATCGGCCTCACATGTTCCGCACCCAGGGAGTCTTCCAGCTGCCCTGGGAGATCATGTTGTCGGCGTCTCTCGAGCTCAGCAGCGGCCGGGCCCACAACCGGCAGATCCGAGTGCCGGGATTGGGGCAGGGGTCAGTAACCGCCAACATGGAGCCCGGGGGCGCCTACCGATACACGCCGATCCAGAACCTCGACCTCTCGGTCGGAAAGCGCATCCACCTGGGAGGCACGACCTTCTTCCGGATCGACGGTCGTTTCATGAACCTGTTCAACCAGGACACGATCATCAGCTACGCGCAGCCTGAGGCTCCAGAGCTCCTGTGGACGGACTTTCGACCCAGGATCAGTTCTATGAAGATGCGACGTCGTGGTATAAGCCGCGCCGCATCGAGGTGCGCGTAGGAGTCGAGTTCTAGAAGACTCTCCGACCATCCGGGAGGGAGGCGAAGCCTCCCTCCTTTTTCATTTCACGCGTAGAGCGCCCTCGCCTGTGCTCGGGACTCTCGCGAGATTCGGAAAGCCCGGAGCGCGCCTCACGTAGTACTCCGAGAGAAGTCCGTCGGGATCCTTCAGGAAGAAGCTCCGCTTGAGCTCGGAGTCCACCACATGCGCGGGCTCGACTCCGCGGTTTCGCACCGCGCTTCTCGGCCTCGTCGAGCGCCGTTTCGTTCTCGAGCTCGAACGAGACGTGATGGTAGCGGCGCTCGTCGCTCTCGTCCTTGCGGCAGAGGACGAGATGGTAGGGATAGCGATCGAGGCTCCCTCGTAGAAACACGACTCCGTCGTCCCGGTGGACTTCCTCGAGTCCGCCGACTTCACGATAGAAGCGCGCGAGTCTCTCGAGGTCCGCGGTCAGGAGCACCGCGTGGGTCACGCGGCGCGGATGAATCGGGGCCTCCCCCACCGTGCGGATCTCGGGATTCTCTTCACAAAGAGACTCGGCGAAAGGCTCGCCCTCCTCCGGATCCCAGCCGGCGGTGATGAGCTCCATCTCCCCGTGAAGGACCGAGCGCCAGTTCTTCACCGTGTCGCAGTAGTACTCCATGGTGTTGCCGTCGGGATCGGGGAGATAGACGCTGTGCGCCACTTGATGATCGACGGTCATGTCGAGCGCGACGCCCTCCGCCTTCGCGCGCCGGTACCCCTCGACCAGCTCGACTTCGTTCGAGAGCTCCCAAGCGAGATGTCCGAGACCGACCGTCGCCCCGACGCCTTCGGGGATCTGAAGAAGTCCGTTCCGCCCATAGCGGGCCTTCCCGCCCGTGGTCTCGATCATGCCGAGGTCGTGCGGCGTGTTTCCCGTCCCGAGAAAGGTCGCCACCAGATCCGGCTCCCAGAACTCGACGGTGAGCCCGCAGGTGCGGTGGTAGAACGCCTCGCGAGCGCTTCAGGTCCCCGACCCAGAGGTTGGCATGTCCTAACCGGCGCGGCTTGAAGACGCTATTCATGGACGTAGTCTCCTTCGACATCCCGCGGGCGGGCAAAGCGGGAAAAATAGGCGCAGCCGATGACCGCGAGCCAGACCAGAAACATCGGCACGGTCCATTCGAGACCCGCGACCCACGGCGTCGCCGCGAGCGTCGCGAGGATGAGGGCGATTCCAGCGATACCCGGGAGCGGATGGAGCGGCACGCGCACCGGCAGAGCGGCGACTCTCGCGGGACCGAGGCGCGCGCGAAATCGGAAATGACAGACGAAGATCAGGAGCCAGATCGAGAGGAGCGCCGCGACCGCGGTTCCGTACATCGGGAGGAACACCTGACGTCCGCGGGCGGCGAGAGTGAGAGCGACGACCATGCCTACCGCGGAGCCGGCGAGGGCCCGGAGAGGAACTCCCCGGCGGTCGACCGCGCCCACGGACTTCGGCACGTATCCCGCGCGCGAAAGCGAGAAGAGCATCCGCGTGCAGATGTAGAGATGGCTCATGACCGCGGTGAAAGCGGCTGAGATCACCACGAAGTTCATGAGGCTCGACGCGAAGGGAACGCCGATTCTCTCGAACGCGGCGACGAACGGGCTTCCGGTGAGAGTGCCGCTGGTCTCGGAGATCGACCTCCAGGAGCTCATGGTCACGATGACCGACATCGACAGAACGTAGAGCACGATGAGTGCCGCTGCGGTCAGAAGAAGCGCGCGAGGGACCGTTCTCTCGGGCCGCTCCGCCTCACCCGCCGTCACCGCGACCGACTCCAATCCAAGGTAGCTCGTGATCACGAGAGTGAGCGCGAGCCAGACTCCGCGAGCGCCGTTCGGGAAAAGGCCGCCCTCGGCCGTGAGGTTCGACGTCCCTATCGCCTCCCGCGAGCCGGCTCCGAAGACGAGCGCCGCGCCCGCGATGATGAAGCCGAGAATCGCCGCCACCTTGATCATCGAGAACGAAGATTCCAGAAAGCCGAACCTCCCCACGTGAAGGGCGTTCACCGAGATGGCGATCGCCGCCGCCGCCGCCATGAACAGGAAGCTCGGGACTTCCGGAAACCAGAATCCGAAGTACACGCCCACGGCCGTCAACTGCGCGCCGATGGCGAGCGTCTCGGCGAACCAGTAGGTGAGCCTCGTCGCGAAGCCCGGCCCACCGGCCGACGTAGAGATCGCAGTAAACGCCGAAAGCGCCGGCAACCGGGTGGACCGAGGCCATCTCCGCGAGCACGAACCCCATCGCGATCGCGGGAATCGCGGCGATGAGATAGGTCAATACCACTCCTGGACCCGCGAGACCGATGGTCGCCCCGCTACCGAGGAAAAGGCCGACACCGATGGTGCCGCCGATGGCGATCATGCTCTGCTGCCAGGAAGAGAGCTCGCGCTTGAGACCTCCCTCCGGATCCACCGCGTCCCGCTCGATCGCCATGGCAGCAAACCGTAGTGCCCGCCGGTCGCTTCCGTCAACCGGACCGCTCTAGATTCGCTCCGCGAACGGCCCATGAATGTAAACATTCTTGGCAAGGACGTTTCCGCGGAAACGTCCCGGCGCGTTCGTAGCGATCGTGATAAGCTTCGCGAAACACCAACCACTCCGAGGACACAACCGGATGGACGCCTCGATATCGTCGCTCATCGCGTCGGCCGAGGAAGGTGACCTCACGGCCGCCGATGCCCTCTTCGCGGCGCTCTACTCGGAGCTCCATCGGCTGGCGCGGAGGCAGCTGGCCCGCAGCGCTTCCCACATGACCCTCGGCACCACCACCCTCCTTCACGAGGCCTATCTTCGAATGGCGGAGCGCGAGAGCGCCATCTTTCCCGATCGCGGCCGGTTCATGGCCTACGCCGCGCGCGTAATGCGGGGGCTCATCATCGACTACGTACGCAGCCGCCGGGCGCAGAAGCGCGGCGGAGAGTTCACCCTCGTCTCCTTGACCGGTGACGTCTCGGATCCCTCGGTGGACGATAAGGAGCTGACACGCATCAGCGACGCGCTGGACGAGCTCGCCACCATGGAGCCGCTTCTCGCCCAGCTGGTCGACCTCAAGTTCTTTTGCGGATTCTCCCTCGTCGAGATTGCCGCCATGCGCGGGCTATCGGAGCGAACCGTGCAGCGGCACTGGGAAAAGGCGCGCATCTTGCTCCATCGGCGGATTGGGGATGAGGGAGCGCTTTAGCGACGAGCGCTGGCGAGCCGTCAGCGCGATACTCGATGTGGCCCTGGAGCTCCCGCCCGGTGAAGAGCGCTCCGTCTGGCTCGCCTCGCTTCGGACCGAGGACCCGGCTCTGGCAGCCGACGTCGAGTCGCTCCTCGAGGAGCAAAAGGCCCTGGACCGGGAAGGTTTTCTCGAGAACCTTGCGCCGCAACGGCCCTCGCAGCTCTCTCTGACCGGTCTGACCGTCGGGGCCTACACGCTCCGTTCGCTCATCGGGCAGGGCGGCATGGGCAGCGTATGGCTCGCTGAGCGAAGTGATGGCCGCTTCCATGGGCGTGGCCGCGGTCAAACTCCTCAACGCGAGCCTCGTCGGCCGCGACGGCGAGGTCCGCTTTCGGCGAGAGGGCAATATCCTCGCCCGTCTCCAGCACCGAAACATCGCTCATCTCCTCGACGCCGGACTCTCGCCCACGGGCCAGCCCTACCTCGTGCTCGAGCACGTCGACGGTGAGCACATCGACCGCTATTGCGATGCCCGAAACCTCGCCCTCGACGCGCGCATCCGGCTGTTCCTCGACGTGCTCGACGCCGTCGCCCACGCTCACGCCCATCTGATCGTGCACCGTGACCTCAAGCCGTCGAACGTGCTCGTGGGGCGGGACGGGCAGATCAAGCTTCTCGACTTCGGCGTGGCCAAGCTGCTCGAGCCGGAAGCCCGCGAGTCGAGCGCAGTGACCCGGGCGGGCGAATCCGCACTCACACCGGAGTTCGCCGCACCCGAGCAGCTCACCGGCGGTGACATCACCACCGCAACCGACGTATACGCGCTGGGCGCGCTCCTGTACGTGCTCCTCACCGGGCGCCATCCAGCGGGCGCGGCCACGAGATCGGCCGCGGATTGGATCCAGGCCATCGTTCAGGTCGAGCCGCCGCGTCTCTCGGACGCGATCGCAACGAGTGGCCTCCCGACCGGAGACACAGAAGCGGATTTCGCCAGAAAACGCGCCACGAGCCCCAAGCGGTTGAGGGCACTCCTTCGCGGCGATCTCGACAACATCGTCGGGAGGGCTCTCAAGAAGCAGGCCGCCGAAAGGTACCCCTCGGTCGAAGCCCTGGCCGACGACCTCCGCCGCTATCTGACCCATCGGGCGGTGAGCGCCCGGCCCGATTCCGTCGTGTACCGGGTGAGGAAATTCTGCCGGCGGAACCGCTCAGCGGTCTCGCTCTCCGCGCTCGCGGTCGCAGCACTTGCGGGCGGACTCGTGGGGACGCTCAGCCAGGCGAGGCGTGCGGACCAGGAGGCCCGTGACGCGGTCGAGCAGCGCGACTTCGCGTTCCGCCAGCTCTCGCGCGCCGAGGCCATCAACGATCTCAATACGTTCCTTCTCTCCGACGCCGCGGCGCTCGGGAAGCCATTCACCGTCGGCGATCTCCTGGAGCGAGCCGAACGGATGGTCGAGCGGCAGACGGACGATCCCGACGAGAGCCGGGTGGAGCTCCTGGTCTCCATCGGGCGCCAGTATCAGCTCACCGAGGAGATGGAAAAGGCGAAGCGGGTGCTCACCCGCGCCTACGAGCTGTCGCGCGCGGCCGCCGAGCCCGCGACCCGCGCCGAGGCGGCGTGCGCGCTCGCGAGCGTCATCGCTGGCTCCGGCGATGGGGATCGAGCGGAGAAGCTCCTGGCGGAAGCCGAGCGCGAGCTTCCCATGGAACCCCAGTTCGCGCTGCACCGAGTCCTCTGCCTCATGCGCGGGAGCGAGGTGGCGGAACATCGGGGTGACGCGCTCACCAGCCTCGAGCGGGCCCAAGCCGCCCAGCGCCTTCTCGGCGAGTCTCGATTCGCTTCCGCTTTGCTGAGATTCAGGGTATCCACGAGAGTCGCCGAATCGTACCGCTTCGCGGGTCGCCATCGCGAGGCCGCCGGCGTTTACGAGGAAGCGTTCGCGCAGCTGACGAGACTCGGCCGCGACGACACGGAGAGAGCCTCCACCACTCTCAACAATTGGGCACTTTCCCTTTATGAAATGGGACTTCCGCGTCGAGGCGCAGCGCCTCTTCGAGCGAGCGATCGAGATCAGCAGCGCCGGTGGAACCGGGGAGAGCATTTCTCCGATGCTCCTCACCAATTATGCGCGCGTGTTGGGCAACCTCGGCCAGCTTGATGAAGCCGCTCGCTACGCCGAGATGGCGGACCGAAATGCGCGGCGCATGGGACACGATGTGGTGCTCTATCAGGTGTTGCGCCTGCGCGCCTCAATCTACAGGCGCAGAGGCGAGCTCGACCGGGCTGCGGTCATGCTCGATGAAGTCGAGCCGCGAATCGAACGGTTGTTGCCTCCTGGCCACATCGCTTTCGCCGGGCTGGCCATGGACCAGGCGCTGCTCGCGCAAGCGCGCGGGGACGAAGCTACCGCACAGTCTCAGGCGGATCGTGCGATCGCGATCGTCGAAGCGAGCGGGCAGCGGGAAGGAAATCTCTCCTCGTTCCTGAGGGGTCGAGCCGAGATCGGGTACAAGGGGGGGCGGCCGGATCGAGCCGCCGCCGACGCCGAAAGGGCCCTCGAGCTCGATCGGGAGTCGGTCGGCCCCGGGATTCTATCCAGCGATCTGGGCTTCGACTATCTGGCCCTCGGCCGCGCTCTTCAGGCGCAGGGAAATCGGAGCGCTGCCCACGACGCCTTCGCATCCGCAGTCCAGCACCTCGAACCTTCCCTCGGGCCGGAACACTCCGAAACCCGGAGCGCTCGTGAGCTTTTGGCAGCCTCAGCCCCCCACGAAAATCGATAGACCTGACTGGCGTCTTTCTCCTCCCGTTTGCGATTTAAAGGACGAGGGGTCGCTCGAAGCCGTCGCTCCCAATCGCTTCGCGAAGCTTCCGAGCGGCCTTTGCGAGGGAGGTGTTCCGTGAATGCGCGTTACCGAGCTGCCAATGTCCTGGGCGTCCTGGCGCTGTTGGCGGTCCCCGTCCTGGCCCAACTGGTCGACCAAACCGCGGCTCCCAATACTCTGGGCGAAGGGATCTTCAAATCGCTGGCGGAGCAAGTCGGGGCTGGTCGCGGCGACGCCTTCACGCCCGACTCTTCGGCATTCATCATCGCGCGCGATCCGTTCCGGTCCATCAAGCGTGGTCGCCAGCTGTTTCAGCGCAAGTTTACGCGAGCTCAAGGTCATGGGCCGGTCACCGGGGATGGGACGGGCGACATCGATACCACGCTCGCAATCGGAGCCGGCCTCTCCGATAGCTGCGCCGGGTGCCATGGTCGTCCTCGCGGCTCCGCCGGCTTCGGCGGCGATGTGGTTACGAGACCCGACAGCCGCGACGCGCCGCACCTGTTCGGCCTCGGCTTGAAGGAGATGCTCGCCGACGAGATCACGACGGACTTGCGTGCCATACGCACAAGCGCCATCGAGCGGGCTCGCGCCTCCGGCCGGCGCGTCACGAGCCTCCTGGTCAGCAAAAGCATTCGATACGGCTGGATCACCGCCCGGCCGGATGGCTCGCTGGACCTTTCGCGCGTCAAGGGAGTCGATAGCGACCTGCGCGTGAGACCCTTCTTCTTTCACGGCGGCACCATCTCGATCCGGGAGTTCGTGGTGGGCGCGTTCCAGGCCGAGATGGGCCTGCAGTCAGTAGACCCCGAGCTCGACGCCGCGGCGCGCACGGAGGCCCGGTTCACCACCCCCTCGGGCATGGTCCTCGACGGCGCGCTGGATCGTATCGAGGCTCCACCTTCGGCCGATCCCAACGCCGACCCCGATGGAGACGGGATCAGCAACGAGATTCCCGTCAGCCTCATCGACCACTTCGAATTCTACCTGCTGAACTACTTCAAGCCGGCCACCTACGAGCAGAACCGGAGCACCCTCCGTGGAGCGCGCATCATGAGAAAGATCCGATGCACGGGTTGCCACGTGCCCGACTTGCCCGTCGAGCACGATCGCCGGGTCGCCGACGTCGAGACGCTCTACGATCCCGACCGCGGTGTCTTCAACAGGCTTTTCGCCGCTGCCCGCACCCTCTTCGATACCGTGAACGACGGCAGCGGCTTCCCGCCGCAGCGGCGGCCCCAGAGGCGTGGGTTCGTCGTTCGAAACATCTACACCGACTTGAAACGGCACGATCTCGGCACTGGTTTCACCGAGAGAAACTACGACGGCACGCTGCAGAAGGAGTTCCTGACCACACCGCTCTGGGGAGTGGGCAGCACGGCGCCCTATGGCCATGACGGACGGAGCGTGAACCTCACGGAAGTGATCCTCCGGCACGGTGGAGAGGCGGAAGCGGCGCGGGACGCCTTCGAGGCGCTGGACGAAGAGCAACGGTCCGCGGTGCTGGCATTCCTGAGCTCGCTCGTTCTGTTCCCTCCCGACGACACGGCGTCGAACCTCGACCCGGGAGATCCCCATGCACCGAACTTCCCGCAGCAGGGCCATGGAAGCATCAAGCTGACGGTGCTCTTCAACGACCCGAGCGATCGGGAGTAACTGCGTCCTCGGGGTTCGATACCGGGGGTTGACGGCGCCCGCGGGAAGCGGCGAGGATAGCCACGCCATGTGGATGAGCTTCGTTCTCGCGGTCGCGCTCGAGGTGGTGCGTTTCGAAGACAATCTGATGATCCCGATGCGGGACGGCGTGCGCCTGGCGACGGACATCTATCGCCCGGCTCGCGGTGGCGCTCCCCTCGACGAAAAGCTCCCGGTCCTCCTCCAAAGAACGCCGTACGGGAAGACCGGCGCGGGTCTCGTCGAATCCGCGCGCTACTTCGCGGCGAACGGATACGTGGTCGCTCTCCAGGACGTCCGGGGAACCTACGCTTCGGAGGGCGTCTTCACGAAGTACATCGGCGAAGGGCAGGACGGTTTCGACACCATCGAGTACCTCGCGAAGCTTCCCTACGCGAACGGCAAGGTCGGGATGTGGGGCACCTCGTACGCCGCTCACGTGCAGGCGAATGCCGCGAAGCTCAGACCGCCGTCTCTCGCGACCATCGTCCTCAACATGGGAGGTATGTCGAACGGCTGGGATCACAAGGTCCGAAACCACGGCGCTTTCGAGCTTCAGCAGCTCACCTGGGCCTTTCGCCAGCTCGAGGACGAGACGGACGACCCTCTGGTGAAAGCGCACCTCGCCCGCTCTCCCATCGAGAGCTGGCTCGAAGCGCTGCCGCTCCGCAAGGGGCTGAATCCCCTTTCCATCGCTCCGAACTTCGAAGACTACATCCTCGAGATGGCGACCCACGGAGACTACGACGACGACTACTGGAAGCATCGGGACGTGAACTGGCAGGAGCACTACGACGCGACCCTCGACATCCCGATGGTCCACGTGTCCGGCTGGTACGACTCCTACGCGGGCGGCACGATTCAGAACTTCGTCGAGCTTTCGAAGCGGAAGACCTCGCTCGTCACACCTCCTGATGGGACCCTGGACTCACGGCGGCAATACCCGCTCGTACGCGGGCGACGTGGAGTTCGGCGCCGCGGCCGCGAGACTCGACTTCCCTCGCGAGTTCCACCTGCGATGGTTCGACCATTTCTTGAAGAGCGCCGAAGCCGCCCCGGAAGAGCGGGTTCGCATCTTCATTATGGGCGGCGGGGATGGGCACAAGGACGAGAACGGCCGCCTGTACCACGGCGGGAAGTGGGTCTCCGCATCGAGCTGGCCCCTACCCGGAGTGGCGGAGACTCGCTATTACATTCACGGCGACGGTTCGCTTTCGAAGACCCCTCCGGCGGAGCGCGAAAGCTCGACGACCTACACCTTCGATCCGCGCGACCCGGTGCCGACGATGGGCGGCGCTTTCTCGAGCACGAGCCCGGTCTTCGAGCCGGGCGCCTATCACCAGGAGGAGCGCGAGGGAATCTACGGAGCGAAACCGCCGTATCTTCCGCTGAGCGCCCGTCACGACGTTCTGGTGTTCCAGACAGAGCCCCTCGCCGCCGACGTCGAAGTCGTGGGGCCCATCGAGGTCGAGCTACATGCGTCATCGACCGCTCTCGACACCGACTTCACCGTGAAGCTCGTCGACGTCTATCCCCCATCCCCGGATTTCCCTTCGGGCTTCGAGATGAACCTCACGGACGGCATACTCCGAGCCCGG
This sequence comes from uncultured Acidobacteriota bacterium, assembly GCA_963820855.1. Classification (GTDB taxonomy): domain Bacteria; phylum Acidobacteriota; class Vicinamibacteria; order Marinacidobacterales; family SMYC01; genus DAISKN01. The sequence goes on along the minus strand of CAWGBY010000015.1, from coordinate 269,640 downwards.
TACCGCAACGGCCCCGAGCGCCAGGAGCTGATGAGCAAGGGTGAGGTCTACCGCCTCGAAGCTCGAGCCCTTCCCCACCGCGAACCTCTTCCAGAAGGGCCACCGCATCCGCGTCGACGTCTCCAGCAGCAACTTCCCCCGCTTCGACGTCAATCCCAATACCGGAGAGCCCCTGGGAATGAACCGGAGGATGGAAGCGGCCGACAACACTCTCTACCACGACGCGCTCCGTCCCTCGCACGTGGTGCTTCCGATTCTCGAACGGAAATAGACCATGAGCTTCTCGAGACGCAGCTTTCTGAAATCGTCCGGAGCCGTTCCCGGGGTCTTTGTCCCTCGGCTTCCCGGCGCGGGATGGAATCGAGCGGCGCGGGAGCCACCCGCGCTCTCGCACGATTCGTCGTCGAGTCGAACGCGGCCGACGTATCCGAGGCCGCGCGCAAGGAAGCGGCTCGATCGATCGTGAACTGGGTGGGCTGCGCCCTGGGAGGCGCGCGTCACGAAACGGTCGATTGCGCGCTCGAAGCGCTCTCCGAGCTCTCCGGGCCGCGCGCGGCGACGGTTCTCGGCCGGAAGGAGCGTCTCGACATCCTGCACGCGTCGCTACTCAACGGAATCAGCTCGCACGTCCTCGACTTCGACGACACCCATCTCGAGACCATCATTCATCCCGCGGGGCCGGTGGCCCCGGTGCTCCTCGCGCTCGCGGAGCGCCAGACGATGAGCGGCGCCGACTTCCTCCACGCGTTCATCCTCGGGCGTCGAGGTCGAGTGCCGCATCGGGATGGCGGTGTATCCCTGGCACTACGACCGCGGCTATCACATCACCGGAAGCGCGGGAGTCTTCGGCGCCGCGGCGGCCGCGGGGAAGATCCTCGGCCTCGACGAGACCCGGATGACTCTGGGCGCTCGGTCTCGCCGCGACGCAGTCCGCGGGCTTGCGCGAGATGTTCGGAACGATGTCGAAGGCCTTCCATCCGGGGCGCGCCGCGCAGAACGGGCTCACCGCGGCGCTTCTCGCTTCGAAGAATTTCACCAGCTCCGAAGCGAGTCTCGAGGCGCCGCGCGGGTTCGCCCACGTCCTCTCGGGGGAGCGAGACTTCTCGCGGATGACTCGATGCGCTCGGAGAGACCTGGGAGGTGGCGAAGAATACCTACAAGCCGTTTCCGTGCGGCATCGTCATCCACCCCACCATCGATGCCTGCATCCAGCTCCGGAACGAGCACTCTCTCGCCGGAGCCGATATCGCCAACATAGAAAGAGTGGAGCTCCAGGTACATCCGCTGGTTCTCGAGCTCACCGGCAAGAAAACGCCGACGAAAGGGCTCGAGGGAAAGTTCAGCGTGTACCACTCGGCGGCTGTCGCCCTCCTGCGCGGCACGGTGGGACAGAGAGGAATACAGCGACGAAGCGGTGCGCGACCCCGAGGTCGTAGCGCTTCGCGATCGAGTCGTCGCGACGGTCGATCCCGAGGTTCGCGAAGAGGAAGTACGCGCGCGCGTGGTCCTGAAGTCGGGCCGCTCGTTCGACAAGCACATCGAGCACGTCATCGGAAGCCTCGAGAACCCGCTGACGCGATCGCGACCTCGAGGCGAAGTTCCGCGGGCAGGCCGAGGGTCTTCTCTCCGCGAGCGAAATGGACGAGCTCCTTTCGCTCTGCTGGGCGCGTCGCCTCTCTTCCGGACGCGGCGGCCATCGCCAGGGCGTCGGTACCCGCGTGATCGCCCTACTTCTCGCGGCTCGCCGCGAACGTCGTCTTCGAGGCGAACGTTCCCGCGACGATGCGGGATGGTGTCGTTCTTGCGTGCGGACATCCTCAGGCCCGGACGCCCCCGGACGCTTTCCCGCGATCCTCCTTCGCACGCCTTACGGAAAGGAGTACGAGTGGCGGGACTCGTTCGCCATCCGCGCGGCGCGCGCGGGCTACGTGGTCGTCGCGCAGGACGTGCGTGGTCGATACGCGTCCGACGGAGTCTTCCGCCCCTATCACCAGGAGGGCGAAGGATGGCTACGACACGGTCGAGTGGGTGGCATCGCTTCCCTACGTCGACGGAAAGGTGGGGATGGCCGGACTCTCGTATCCCGGCGCGGTGCAGTGGCTCGCGGCGATGGAGAAACCGCCGCACCTCGTGACCATCACTCCTCTCATGTGTTTCTCGAACGCGCGCCACTTCTTCTTCAACGGCGGCGCCTGGGATCTCTCGTGGATTTCGTGGTTCTACCTGAACATCGCTCCCGACGCCCGCGCCCGCGCCGGGCTCGCCGGACCGAAGACCGACGCCGAGGCGGATGCGCTCTGGGAAGAAGCACCGCGAGGAATGGCTCCGATTCCTTCCGCTCTCGGAGCTTCCCATCCTGCGCGACGCGGCGCCCGTCGTACTACGACTGGCTCGCGCATCCCGAGGACGGTCCCTACTGGGACTTCGCGAACGTCGAGGCCCGCTACGAGGAAATCGAGATCCCCGCGCTCAACCTCTCCGGCTGGCACGACGAGGGATACGGTCCTGCCGGCGCCATCCGCAACTACCGGGGCACGCGCGACAACGGAAGCCGCCTGTCGATCGGTCCCTGGCGCCATGGAACCCCGAGGCTCGATCGCATCCGCGAGGGCGAGCTCGATTTCGGCGTGAACGCGGGCCTCGATCACGATGCCCTCCTCCTGCGATGGTTCGACCACTACCTCAAGGAGGACGACAACGGAATCGAGCGGGAGAAGCCGGTCTCGATCTTCGTCATGGGCGAGAACGCCTGGCGCGAAGAGGACGACTGGCCTCTCGCGAGAAGAGTGGAGACGGCGTATTACCTCAGAAGCGGAGGCAAGCTTTCGCTCGAGCCGCCTCGGAGCGACGAAGCCCCGGACGAGTACGCCTACGATCCTCTCGACCCCGTCGTCGATCCGCACGGAGGAGCGCAGGGTCCCTACGATCAAAGCCCGCTCGAGACCCGTCAAGACCTCCTCGTCTATCAGACCGAGCCTCTCGCGAAGGACGTCGAGGTCACGGGGCACATCGAAGCCGAGCTCTTCGTCTCCTCCTCCGCGAAGGACACCGACTTCGTGGTGCGCCTTCTCGACGTGCATCCGGACGGACGGGCGTTCAATCTCATGAGCCCGACCGTCGAAGTCGTGCGAGCCCGGTACCGCGAAGGCGAGAAGGAAGAAGACGCTCCTCGAGCCGGGCGTGGTCGCGTCCCTTCGCTTCGATCGCCTCGTGACCTCGAACCTGTTCCGCGCCGGCCACCGCATCCGGATTCACGTGACCTCGAGCCTCTTTCCGCACTTCGATCGCAACCCGAATACCGGCGAGCCCATCGGGAAGAGCGCCCGCACGGAGATGGCGCGCCAGGAGATCCACCACAGCGCTTCCCATCCTTCCCGTATCGTGCTGCCCGTGATCCCTCGCTGACTTCGTCCGGATCCGAACGCGCGATCCCGCCGCCGGGACTCGGCCCCGCGCCGCGGCCGGATTTCGCGGCAGTCGGCGCTGGATCGGGTTTTGCAACCATGGCAGCTCGATGAGCACGCTACGACGGTCCCTGCGGTCGCTCCGAACGACACCGGCTCTCGTCACCTTGACCGTGCTCGTACTGGCCCTCGGAATCGGCGCGAACGTCGCCATCTTCAGCGTCGTGAACGAGGCCCTCATCCGTCCGCTTCCCTACCGCGACCCCGATACGCTGGTGATGCTCTGGGAGCGGATTCCCGAGCTCACCGAAGGAAACCTGAGCGCGACGGCGCCCGACTATCTCGACTATCGAGCGCAAACGCGGGCATTCGAGTCGATCGCCGCTTTCGAGCCGAAGGAAATCAACCTGGCGTTCGCCGGCCAGGCAGAGCGGGCAACGGGTGTGCGCGTAACGGAGCCCCTCTTCCCTCTCCTCGGAGTCGAGCCTCTCCTCGGGCGGTGGTTCACGGAGGAGGAGGACGTATTCGGCGGCCCTCGCGTGGCGATTCTGGATTATTCGTTCTGGCAGGGGCGATTCGGCGGCGATCCAGGAGCTCTGGGAAAGAGCATTCTCGTGGACCACGTTCCGTACACGGTGGTGGGGGTCATGCCCCGGGGATTCGACTTTCCCCCTTCCGATGACGCGCGGCTTCCGGCCCGCGGACGTGTTTCTCCCGATGGCGTTCACGCCTCAGGAGCTCGAGATCCGCGGCAATCGATTCAATACGTCGCTCATCGCGAGAGCTCGACCCGGTATACCTCTCGAGACGGCGTCGGCCGATGTGGACCGCGTGGCCGGTCTCATTTACGACGCCCACTTCCAGTCGTCCCGCGGCCGATTCACCCTGCGCGGAGCGGCGACCTCGCTGCGCGAGGAAGTCGTCGGCGGAATCCGGCCCGGGCTCTGGATTCTGCAAGGAGCGGTCTCGCTTCTCCTCCTGATCGCCTGCGCCAACGCCGCGAGTCTACTGCTCGCGCGCGCCGCGGGACGGAGGCGCGAGATCGGAATCCGAAACGCGCTCGGCGCCGGACGCTCTTCTCTCATCCGGATGCTTCTCGGGGAGAGCCTCCTGATCTCCACCACGGCCGGCGTTCTCGGCGTGCTCGAAGCACTCTGGGGAGTGGATGCGCTTCTCGCGGCCGTTCCCGAGAGCCTCGAGCACGTCGACGCCCGGGTCCTCGATCCCCGTATGCTCGGTTTCGCCCTCCTGGTCTCGGTCGTGACCGGGCTCGTGTTCGGCATCGCGCCCGCGCTCATGGCATCGCGAACGACGCTTGCCGACGAGATGAAGCCCTCGGGACTTCGGAGGAGAGGACCCGGGGGAACGCTCGTCGTCGCCGAGGTCGCGATGGCGCTTCTGCTCCTCTCTTCCGCCGCTCTGCTCCTGCGGAGCTTTCAACAGGTAATGAAGGTGGACCCGGGATTCGAGCCGGACGGACGCGTGGCGTTCTCCCTGTCGCTCGCGGATACCAAGTACTCGATGGTGACCGTCCATGGCTTCTTCGACACGCTTCTCGAGCGCCTTCGGGGCATTCCGGGCGTTTCGCAGGTCGCGGCGGGCACGAATCTCCCGCTCGATGACGAAGGGCGAATCATGATCTCTCCCGAGGGCGGTGAAGCCGAGTCGTGGGGGCGGAATCTGTGCTGGCGCGCCTTCATCGGTGGAGACTATTTCGACGCTCTCGGCATCCCGCTTCTGCGGGGTCGCGGCTTCGGGCCCGAGGATCGAGAAGGCGCGAAGCCGGTCGCCATGGTGAACGAGGCCTTCGTGCGAAAATTCTGGCCCGGGGAGGAAGCGCTCGGAAAGAGAGTCAAGTGGGGCTCGCCGACTTCGACGGCGCCGTACATGGAGATCGTCGGGGTCGTGGCCGATTCCGTCCAGGGAAAGCTCGCGACCCCCCCGGAAGCCGCCATCTACATGCCCTATGCGCAGCTCTCGGCGGAGCGGGTGTCGGGCCTCGGACGCACGATGGCTCTCGTCGTTCGCGGGGACGCGGGCATCGACGTTCTCGCCCCTGCCATTCGCCGCGAGGTCCGGGCCCTCGACCCCGAGCTTCCCGTCTTCGGTCTTCGCACGTTGCGAGACGCGCTCGCCGCGAGCGAAAGCGACCGGCGTTTTCTCGCGTTTCTCGTTGCGGCGTTTGCCGCCACCGCGGCCCTTCTCGCCGCCGCGGGCATGGTCGGAGTCATCGGCCGTTCGGTGAGCCTTTCGAAGCGCGAGATCGGGATTCGCATGGCGCTCGGCGCGCGCGCTTCGACCGTGGTCGGCCGCATCGTCATCGACGGATTGAAGCTCGCGCTTCTGGGACTTTTGATCGGAATCGCCGGCTCGCTTCTCCTCACCGGAACGCTCTCGAGCCAGCTCTACGCCGTCGGCCCGCGAGACCCTTGGGTGCTCTCCGTCGTATCGCTGGGAGTGGTGGTCCTGGGGTCGATCGCGGCCTACGTGCCCGCCCGGCGGGCGGCGAAGGTCAACCCGGTGGAATCGCTTCGCAGCGAATAAAAAAGGGGAGGCTCCACGAGCCTCCCCTTTCGAAACCGAAGCTTCGCCTAGAACTCGAACCCTACGCGGAACATCAGCCGGCGCGGATCGAACCAGGACACCGCCGTGAAATCCTGTTCCGGCGCCTGCAAGATGAGCGACGCGTAGCTGATGGGAGTATCGGAGTTGAACACATTGTAGACGGTCGCGTCGAACCGGAGCGCCGTGTTTCCCTCGCCGAACCGGAACCGTTTTCCGATCACGAGGTCGAGCGTCTTGACGTCCGGAAAGCGAACGTCGCCTCCCTTTTGCAGAATGATCGGGATCGTGCCCTGATTGAGGCCACCGACCCTTCTCTGGCGGGTGATCGCCCTTCCTGTCTCCAGGTTGAGCGAAGCGGAGAAATTGACGTCGCCCGGGAGCACGAATACCGCCTGGGTCCGGAACATGTGCGGCCGGTCGCCCTGCAGCCTTCCGTACCCGTTCACGTGCTCGTTCGGGTCGCTTCCTTCGATGGAGCCATAGAACGGATTGAACTGGGCTTGGCTTCGCATCCGCGGGATGAGGCCCTTCGGACTTGGAATAGGTGTAGGAGGCGTTCAACGCCCAGGAGTCGCGGAACCTCTTGTTGAACGAGAAGACCACTCCGTCGTACTTCTGCTCGTAGTCCCCGGCCCCCGGGAAGTTCCCGGGGTCGTTCCCCTTCCGCACGACCGGGATCGACGATGAGCGTTATAGAGCTCGCGGGTGTTCCCGAAGTAGTCCGTATAGGGGACCATCTCGTAGACTCCGTCGAGAATCTCCCATCCCACGAGATCCTGGGTGTCCTTGTGGACGTACTGGACCTCGAAGGACATGTCGGCGCCCGAACTGCTGCTCGAAGCCGGCAGAGTACTGGAGAGTCCGCGGAGCGCTGAGGTCCGGATCGAAGCCGACCTCGGAGGTCGTGATGTCGTGTCGAAAAGACGAACTCGGACTCACCCGGCGCGCGGACGAAGAACGTTTGCGGCGGAGACCCCGGGCGGCGGGAAATCCCAGTTCCCGACCACGTTGCCTTCGTAGTAGACGCCGAACGAGCCTCGCAGCACGGAACGTCCCGACTCCGTCGGCTGGACCGTGATTCCGAAGCGCGGCGAGATGAGCTTCCAGTCGACGATGTCGGGGATGCCCGGGCACGGTTTCGCCAGTAGTCACGGCGTTCAAGGCCTGGGCGATGGATGGAGTGCCCGTCGTCGAGTCGCTCGTAGTCCGGCACTCCGCCCTTGTTGAAATCGGCGCGGACTCCGAGGTTCAGCGTGACCCGGTCGTTCAGCGTCATCGTGTCGTCGATGAAGAAGCCCAGATCCGCGCGTCGTTCCACCGTACTGGAACGGGATCCTGGTAAGAGCGATAGGTGTAGCCGTAATAGTTGTACGCGTACGTGCCGTTCGGCCCGATGCCGCGGTTGGTGAAGGCCGACCCTTTGCTGAACTGCACTCCGAAACGGAGGTCGTGCTGCGCGTTCAGGAAGTCGTCGGCGTAGGTCGTGACCTTCGCGTTGAACTGCTGCCGCCAGGTCGTGTAGTCCCAGGGAAACCAGAGTCCACCGGAATAGCGGGTGGGCCCGCCCTGCTCCGGCGTGTAGTCGATGAACGGCTCGTCGAAGCTCTGGGTCGCCGATTGGTAGATGTCATCCGACCACCAGCCGGCGTACTTGAGCTCGAGGAGGCTCTGGTCCGAGAGAATCGAGGTCCAGGTGGCGCCCCAGGCGGGGTTGCTGCCCGTCTCCTCCACGTTGGCCGATTGAGTGTAGAAGGGCGAGGGGCTGACGCCGCCGCCCCACTCGTCCGCGTGGACGAGGCCGGAGAGCTCGTGCCGTTCGCCGATCTTGGCGGTGGCCTTGAAATCGAACCGGTCGCGTGCGGTTCGGCGTGTCTCCCTCGCTGCTCGACGATGGTCCCCGGGTCGAAGGTGTTGCTCCGATAGTACTGTCCCGAAGCGTAGAACCAGATTCGATCCTTGACGATGGGACCGCCGATCCTCGCGTTGAACTCGCGGTATTCGTCGCGGAAGTACCCGGTGCAGGTCGGCGACTCCGTATCGCAGACTGTCGCCCGAATCCGTGTCGGCGAGAACGTTGTTGTCGGTGAGAGCGTCCCACTGCCCGTAGTAGCTCGCTCCGCCGCTGAACTCGTTTCCGCCCTTCTTGGTGACCACGTTCAGAACGGCTCCGGTGTGGCTTCCGTACTCCGCGGGCGCGCCGGTGCCGTAGACCTGAATCTCCTCGATGTTGTCCACGTTGACGTCGAGCCAGGCCGAGCCGGTCTCGGGAGCGGTGACGTTGATGCCGTCCACGTTCCACGAGTTGGACTGCCGGTTCGAACCGAAAGCGATGACGCGGGACGATGCCGCTGTCGCCGACGTCGGTCGTCATCCCCGGCGCGAGCTGCATGAGGTCCGCCATTCCGCGGCGGGTCGGCACTTCTTCGAGGATCTCGTTCTCGAAGTTCGTGCCCGTCCCGGCGTTTCTCACGTCGACGATGGGTGACTCGCCCACCACGGTGACCGTCTCGGTGACCGAGGCTACTTTCAGCGTCATGGGGATGGTCGCCGTCGCGCCGATGCCGACGGACACGTTGTCGAAACGCACGATCTCGAATCCAGGAAGCTCGGCCTGCACCGAGTAGACTCCGATGGCGAGCGAGGGAAATCGAAAGGCGCCGCGATCGTTCGTGACCGCGGATCGAGAGCCTCCCAGAAGCGCCGGACTGTTGATGGTCACCGTTCGCTCCGGGCAGCACCGCGCCCGTGTCGTCGCTCACGGTTCCGTCGATGTTTCCGGTGGTCTGGCCGACGGCGAGGCTCGCGGCGAACAGGCTGCCGATGAGGCCAATAGCAAGTCGTTTAGTCAACATACCTCCTCCGTATGGTTCGTTGTTCCACGATGTGGGTCTACAAATTCGATGCCACAGCAGGATCGAACGAGTCACTTTCTAATGAATGACTTACGGGGGGTGAACAGCGCCGGCGTGGATCGAAACACCGATTTTTTGAATGTTAATTCAATTTATTGGACGAGGCCAGCTGCTTCGCGAGTGTCGCCGTGGCCGGATCGAGAGGCAGTGCCATTCCTCGTCGAAAGACCGAACGCGCTCGCTCGAGCTGACCCGTCTCCAGATACGCGCGTGCCAGCCGAACTGCAGCGACGCCGAGGCGTGGATTCCGCGAGAGGGCGTCCTCGAGAACGCGCACTTCATCCGCGTTCCGATTCTGCTGCCGGTAAAGATCGGCGAGATTCAAGAACGTCGCCGGATCGTGAGCGAACCGCGCGAGCTCCTTCTCGTAGGCGTCGATGGCTCCGGCAATGTCTCCCCGATTCGCTCGAATGACACCGAGGAAGTGGTGCGCACGCGGCGACGCCGCGTCGAGATCGAGGGCCGCTCGCGCCGCCTTCTCCGCTCCATCCAGGTCTTCCCGGGCGAGGAGGATCTCGGCTCGAGCGGTCTCGAACGGAGCGGCGGCGCCGACGGTCTCGATGCCCCGATCGAGGACCTCGAGCGCGGCGTCGTAGTCCCGCCGCGCCGTGAGAAGCTTCGCGAGCAGAAAGTAGCTTTTGTTGTCGCGTGGATCGAGCTCCAGAACGCGGCGGAGCCCGGCCTCCGCCGCCTCGCCCCGTCCCATCAATAAGTCGACGAGCGCCAGATGAAACGCGGCGACCTTGTACTCCGGATCGAGCGCGAGCGCCTCGCGGTACGCGTCCGCGGCGCGCGTCAGGTCTCCTTTCGCCTTGTACGCGTCGCCGCGGATGCGGTGCGCTTCGACGACGTCGCGGTCGATCGAGAGCACGCGCTCGATGTCGTTCAAGGCTTCGTCGATCCGGCCAGCCCCGAGCGCCGCTTCCGCGGCTTTCACGCGCCGATGAATCTCGATCTTGTCTTTGGGATCCGCGAGGGTGGTCGATGCCCCGCCTGCCGGAGCTGCGGTCCTCCGCGGACCTCCGAGATAGCCAAGGGCGGTCAGCTTCGCTCTCGTCTCCTCGTCGAGCGCCTCCGGCTCTTTCGGCTCGAGAGCGCCGACAGAGAACCGCTGAATCTCGCCTTCGAGCCGGGCTCGGAGCTCGGAGACGGCGTCGGGCCGCTCGGGAGCGAGGTTTCGGGTCTCCATCGGATCGGCGCGGAGATCGTAGAGCTCCGGCGTGGGAGCTTCGATGAAATGAAACGTCTCGCTTCCGGAGGGATCGGAGCTCGCTCCAGCCGTAGTGATTGCGAGGGTAGTGCGACTCGCCGTACGACACGAGAGAAAGCGATTCGCTTTCCTTCCGAGCGAGAGGGAGCGAGACTCACTCCCTGAACCGAACGCGGGACTTCGAGCCCGACGAGCTCCAGAACAGTCGGCATGAGGTCGATCGCGCGTACCTGGGCCTGCACGCGGACGTTCCCCCGGCCGAGAGCCGGCGCTCTAATAATGAAAGGAACCTTCATCGTCGCGTCGTAGAGGAAGAACCCGTGGTCGAGCTCGCCGTGCTCTTCCAGGGACTCGCCGTGATCTCCGATCATCAGGACGACGGTCTCCTCCTCGAGGGACTCGCGCGAAAGCCACGCGAGCAAGCGCCCGACGAGCTCGTCGGTGTGCGCGACCTCGCCGTCATAGAGACCGAAGCGGCCTTGCCCGTGGCGCCCGCGGTAGGGCTCCGGAGGATCGTAGGGAGCGTGCGGATCGTAGAGGTGAATCCAGGCGAAGAACGGCCCGGCTTTCGCCTCGTTCAGAAAGCGGAGCGCTTCGGCAACGACTTCGTCTCCCGGGCGCGAGACCGATCCGAGGCTCACGTCGTCGAAGCTCGCGAAGTCGAAGTCGTCGAAATATCTTTCGAATCCCTGGTCGAGACCCCAGCGGGAGTCGAGCACGAAAGCTCCGACGAAGGCTCCCGTCCGATAACCGTGGGACGCGAGCGTTTCGGCGAGGGTCACGTTCTCTTCTCCGAGATGGTAACCGCCGTTGTCGCGAATTCCGTGGTGAAGAGGGTAGGTACCGGTGAGGATCGAGGCGTGTGCCGGAAGGGTCAGGGGCGCGGCCGAGCCCGCGTTCTCGAAGACGATACCCGCCCGCGCCAGCCGGTCGAGGTTCGGGGTCAGACCGGAGTCGTTCCCGTAGGCGCCGAGGCGATCCGCGCGCAGCGTGTCGATGGTGACGAGGAGAACGTTTTGCGGAACGCGGGTCCGCGAGCAGGACGCGAAGGCAATGAGTACGACGAGCCCGAAGGCACGAATCCTCCTCGGGCTCACTAGCGGGGCCGGCGCGATCGACGGGCGGGGCGCGGGGCGAAGTATCCGGGCCGGGTTCGGATCTCCGTCCCCGGTGCTTTGGAGATCACTTGAAGCCGTCGCCATGCACCGTCCGTCACGGCATTGGTCGACACATATCCAAGGCTGTATTGACTCTTCAGCTCGTTCGCAATCTGCTCGTACACGCCCGGAGAGATCTCCGATGTCCTCCGGCGCAAACGAAACCCCGCCGCTTTCCCGGGCGAGCATGTCGAGCTCGTATTTCGCGTTCCGGTACTTGTCCTTCACCAGGTCCTCTTCCGACGCGCGGAGAGAGATGGCGTAGATCACGACGCTCGACTTCTGGGCCTGCTCTTTCACGTCGTCGAAGCCGAGAACCGACTTGGTGTCGTTGCCGTCGGAGAGCACGACGATGGAGCGCCGGTCGAGCTCCTCGGGGCCGTCTCGATGCAGGTCCTTCAACGACACGTACATCGCGTTATAGAGCGAGGTGGCGCCGGTCGCCTCCGTTCCGCCGGATCGCCTGTTCCACCTGGTCGAAGTCGGCAGTGAACTCGGCGAGCGTGAGCACGCGATCGTTGAACTCCACTACCTGCACCTGGTCGCCCGGCTTGAGCGAGCGGACGAAGCGCACCGCCGCCTCCTGGGCGAGCTCGAGCTTCGAGCGCATGCTGCCCGACGTATCCACGAGAATCACCATTCGAAGCGGGAGCTCGCCCCGGGAGAAGAACTGGAGCTCCTGCTCGACACCGTCCTCGAAGACTTGAAAGTTATCCTGAGGCAGGTCGGTCACGAGCCGTCCTTCCTCATCCGTCACGGTCACCGCAAGGCTCACGGTATCGACGCTCACGCGAAACTGCGGGCGATCCTCGGAGGAGCGGTCCTCCTGCGCGAGAGCGATCGTCGCAGCGAGCGCGGTCACGAGAACACCGACCGAGGGCAGGCGGCGCGGTCTCACGGAGGGCTCGCCTGGATCCTCGACAGGCGCTCGGAGGCGCGAGTGAGCGCGGCCTCCGCTTCTTTCCCCGGATCTCCCTTGGCCCCGAGAGCTTTGGCTTGCTCGAGCCACGACCGCGCTTCCTCGAGCGCGTCGGCGAGGCGCGTCTTCTCTTCGGCGCCGAGGCTCAAGCCCCGCTCCCCGATCTCTTTGTCGACCCAGAGGCCTTTCGCCTGCGCCGCCATGAGGATCAGCTTCCACTCGCTCGGGTTCAACCGGTGGCGGAAGGAAAGGCTCGCCGCCGCGTCGGAAAGCGCCTTCGGGCGCTCCTGACCCGCAAGGCTCACCGCGAACTGAAGAATGAACTCGGGCACGTCGGGAAACACGTCGAGAAGAGCGCCGAGGAGGTGGGGAGGAAACCAGGGCCCCTGGTCCTGTCCGTGGACTCCTCCCACCATCGACACGCGAAGAGTCGCGTGCTTCAGTTTGGTGAAGGAAGCCCGCCTCGAAGTCATGGATTCGCCCTCGGCGATGGTCCAGAGACTCAGCTCGAGAACGCCGTCCACGACGTCGACTCCGCCGACGAAAGCAGCGCTCTCCTCGGGGAAACCGCTCTCGGGATCGAGCGGCACGGAATACTCGACCTCCGTAGCTCCCGTCTCCCCGTTCACCGCGGCATCGGTCACCGCGAGCTCGATTTCGTCGCGTCCGAAGGCCTTCCGGGTCCGGTCCTCAGGGAGGGCGCGATGCAGCTTGACCATCGACGCAAGCAGGCGATGCCGGAGCTCGTCGCGCCAAAGCTCGGGAAGCGTCGCGGTGGAAAAGCGCCACCTCCTCCGCGAACTCGATCCGATCGCCCGGCGCGAGCGGCGCCGAAGCCCGCGGCCGCAAGGGTTCTCCATTGCGCTTGGTGCCGTTCGAGCTCCCCACATCCACGAGCTCCACCGTATCGCCGCTCCTCTTGATTTCGGCATGACGGCGCGAGACCCGGGTGGAGGTCAGGACGACGGTGTTCTCCGGAAGCCGGCCGATGCTGTTCTCATCGAGGGTCAGGGCGACCAGCTTCTGCGTGCGCAAGACAGTAGAGGTACCCCCACGGCGAGTCCTGAGCGAACGCGGGAAGCGCGCTCGACGTCGCCGCGGCGAAGAGAGAGACGAGAAGAAAGCGCATGACCCGCGTAGGGGGAGAGCTTAGGCTCGAAGTTCCCGACCGTCAAGCCGGGACGATTGGCGCGGATGTGAGGGATCTCACGGAGCGCTTTGCCCGGTCCAACCCCGCTCCCGAAGGAAGATGGCGACCACTTCGGCGGCCCCTCGCCCCTCGTCGTCGACCGCGCGATTCAGATCGCGCATCGCCGCTTCGTCGATGCCCCCTTCGAGAAGGTGCAAGATGGCGGCGAGCTCCGGAACGCGCGCTGCCGTCGAGGGACGGTAGACGGCGGCCGCGTCGTAAGGCGGAAAGTACGAGCGATCGTCCTCGAGGACCGCGAGCCCGAATTTCGCGATGAGCCCGTCCGTCGCGCTCCCGGCCACGAAATCGACCTCGCCTTCCATCAGCGCCTGATAGATGAGTCCGAGCTCGATCCCGCGCGGCGCGTTCTCGAACTTCAAATCATAGGCTGCGATGAGGCCGCGGAAGCCGTCCTCGCGCTCGAAGAATTCATGCCCCACGCCGGCGCGGAGCGTTCGTTCGTGCGCCTTCAGATCCGAGATCTTCCGAATTCCGAGCCGTTCGGCCTCTTCGGACTTCATCGCGATCGCGAAGGTGTTGTCGAAGCCGAAGGGCTCGGTCCAGGCGAGCGCCAGGTCCTTCTCGTAGGCGTCGCGCACCCGCCGATACACGGCCTCGGCGTCGGCGCTCGGCTTCTCCTTCAAGATCGCGGTGAGCGCGGTCCCCGTGTACTCCACGTACACGTCGATGTCGCCGGCGACGATGGCCCGATGACAGATGAAGGTCCCGCCCAGGTTGAGCCGTCGATCGACCCGCACGTTCCGCGATTCCAGAAGCTGCGCGAGAATCTCACCGAGGATCACCTGCTCGGTGAAATTCTTCGAGCCCACCACGACCGGACGCTCGGAGGAGCATGCGGGAAGGACGGCGAGGGCGAGAGCGGCGACCCTCTTCCATCGTTTCATCGGTCCCAGCCAAGCCATCGCTCGAATCGGCCGAGGAGACCGTCGGCAACAAGAGCGAGGGCCGCCGCCGGCACGGCACCGGCGAGGATCAACCGGGTGTCCACCATGGACAGACCTCGCAGGATCGAGTTGCCGAGCCCGCCCGCTCCGACAGCGGCGGCAATGGTGGCGAGGCCGATTGCATTTACCGTCGCAATCCGGACCCCGGCGAGAATGGTGGGTAGCGACGAGCGGGATCTCGATGATTCTCAAGCGCTCGAGGTCGGTCATCCCCAGTCCGCGTCCCGCCTCGACGACCGACGGCTCGACCGACTGGATGCCCGCGAAAGTGTTTCTCAGGAGCGGAAGGAGGGCGTAAATGCACGAGAGCCACGATCGCCGTGGTATTGCCGATTCCGCCGATGAGGGGAATGGGAATGAGGAAACCGAAGAGTGCGAGGCTCGGCACGGTCTGCATCACGACTTGCGAATCCGATCACCGGAGAAGCGAGCGCCGGTTTCCGCGTCAGGAAGATGCCGAGGGGAATCCCGATGACGACCGCGATGGCAACCGACACCACGACCAGGAAGAGGTGCTCGAGAGTTTGAGCGGCGATGTCGCCGCGTCGCTCGAGAAAAAAGCGAAGCGTGTCCATTCTCAGTGCTCGCCTCGCTCTTCGGGCGGCACGAATCGACCCCTGCCGGGCCCCGCGGCTGAGCTCGACGTGCATCGACCAGCTCGGCGACGAAATCGTCCGCCGGCCGGTCCAGAATCTCCGCGGGAGACCCGAGCTGCAGAAGCTTTCCCGCGTGCATCACTCCGATACGATCTCCGAGCTTCATCGCTTCGGGGACGTCGTGGGTCACGATCACGATGGTCTTCGCGAGCTTCCGCTTCATCTCCAGGAACTCGTCCTGCATTCTTCGGCGGTTGACCGGGTCGAGCGCTCCGAACGGCTCGTCCATGAGAAGGAGGGGCGGATCGAAGGCGAGCGCGCGCGCGACACCCACCCTCTGGCGCTCACCTCCCGAAAGCTCCTTGGGCCTCACGTGTGCGAATCGCTCCGGCGGAAGACCCACGAGCGTGAGGAGCTCGGAAACCCGCTCCCCTCGCCGCTCCACACTCCAGCCTTCGAGCTTGGGAATCAGCTCGACGTTCTCGGCGACGCTCAGATGCGGAAAGAGACCGACGTCCTGAATGACGTACCCTGTCCGGCGCCGGAGCCGGATGGGATCCCACTCGCGAACCTCACGGCCCTCGACTTCGACTTCACCCTCGTCCGGCTCCACCAGGCGATTGATCGTGCGAAGGGCTGTGGTCTTGCCGGCCCCGCTCGAACCGAGCAGCACGAGCGTCTCGCCAGGCTCGACGCGAAAAGAGACGTGATCCAGGACCGGCCGCGCCTCCGCGGCGAACTTCTTGCTCACGTTTCTGAGCTCGACGAACGGCCCGGACATGGCGCGGGTCAGGTGCGCGATAGCCGGTGGAAACTCGACTCCGATTGAAACAGCACCAGGTCGGCCATGCCGACGAAGAGACCGTTGTCGACGACACCTGGGAGAGCATCGATGCGTCTTTCGAGATCGGAGGCTTCGATCTCCTGGAACTTCGCATCGAGAATGTGATTTCCGTTGTCGGACACGAACGGCCGCCCGTCCGCGTCCATCCTGAGACGGACCTCTCCGCCGAGGGCTTCGACCCCCCGCTGGCAAACCGGCGCGGCGAAGGGCACCACCTCTACGGGAACCGCCATCCGCGCACCGAGCCGAGGCACCCGCTTCTCTTCACCCGCGAGAATCACGAACCTCTTCGAGATGGACGCCACGACTCGTTCGCGCACGAGGGCACCGCCGTGTCCTTTGATGAGATCGAGCGACGGGTCGACCTCGTCGGCGCCGTCGACATCGATGTCGATCCTCTCGATCTCGTCGAGCCCGACGAGCGGCACGCCGAGCTCGGTCGCGAGCTCGCTGGTGCGCTTCGAGGTCGGCACGCATCGAACGCGAAGGCCCGCTTCGATGCGGCGAGCGAGCGCGCGCACGAACATCACGGCCGCCCGACCGGTTCCGAGCCCCACCACCATTCCCGGCTCGATCATTTCCGCGGCTTCGATCGCCGCCGGCCAGAGGGGGACGCCTGCGCCGCTCATGAGAAGGACCCGAGCATACTCGACGGTCGCGAACGGGGCAAGATTGTTAGAATCCCGCAATGCCAGCTCCCGCTCTCCTTCCATCCCCGAAGAAGCTCGTTCCCGGTCGAGGCGCCTTCCGGCTGAGACATGGGGTCCCCATCGCGCTCTCGGAGGGCGCCGGTGAAACCGATTTCTTCTCGGCGCGCGCACTTCAATCGGAAATCCGTCAGCGGACGGGACTCTTCCTGCCGATCGAGACGCACCGGCGGCGGGAGGACCTCGGCGCACGCATCGAGCTTTTGCGTCGCGCGAGCGAGGGCGACGGTTACCGGATCTCCATTTCCCGGAACCTCGTCCGTCTCGATGGCGAGGGCGAGGCGGGACTCCGATACGCTGTCGAGAGCCTCACCCAACTGCTCCCCGGTCTTCCCGCATGCGAGATCGAGGACGCGCCCGACCTCGCGCGTCGAGGACTTCTTCTCGATATCTCGCGCGGCAAGGTTCCGACTCTCGAGACGCTCAAGGGTCTCGTCGACTTCATGGTCCGTCTCAAGCTGAACCTGTTGATGCTCTATACCGAGCACGTCTTCCAATTCCGGCGCCACCCGCTCATCGGAAAGGACGCGTCTCCGATGTCGGCGGAAGAGCTCCGGGAGCTCGACGAGTACGCTCGAAGGCGGCACGTGGAGCTGGTGCCGACGCTCCAGTCCCTGGGGCACATGCACCAGATCCTCAAGTACCCCCGGTACCAGAAGCTCGCGGAGAGCGAGAAAAGATGGTCGGTCTCGCCCGCGCTCGAGCAAACGTACGAGCTTCTCGACGACCTCTATGCGGAGTACGTCGGAAACTTCTCCTCTCCCTGGCTCAACGCGAACTGCGACGAGCCGGTCGATCTGGGAAAAGGCCTATCGAAGGGTCGGGCGGAGACGGAGGGACTGGCCGCGGTCTTCGCCTCTCACGTCGCGCGAGTTCAGGATCTCGCGGCGAAGCACGGGAAGAGGACCATGATCTGGGCGGACTTCCTCTTCGAGCACCGCGAAGTTCTTCCGCTTCTTCCGAAAGGGCTCCTCGTCATCGACTGGTGGTACGAAGCGAACCACGATTTCGAGCGGGTCCGGATCCTGCGCGAGAACGGATTCCCTTTCATGGCCGCGGCGGGAACGTCGGGGTGGAACACGCTCTTTCCGCGGATGGAGAACGCTCTCGCCAACATCCGCGGATACGCCGAGGCCGCGAAACGAAACGGCGCCGAGGGCCTCTTGACCACGGAGTGGGGCGACGGGGGCCACGGCAATCTGCTCGGAAACTCGCTCTACGGCTTCGCATTCGGCGCGCAGGCGGCCTGGGGCCGCTCCGATATCGAATGGACCGAGCTCGACCGCGCTTTCTCGAGCCGACTGTTCTCGGATCCCTCGGGCGCGGTGGGCCGTCTCTACCGGCGCCTCGGGGGACTGCACGCCACGGGGTTCGACCACTTCAACAATTCGCCTTTGAAATCGCTCTACTTCGACGACCTGAGGGAGGCCAAACACACCGCGAAGGCGAAGCGCAACGTCCTCGAGAGGACCTTGAAGCACCTTCGCCGCGTGTCCGCGGACTTCGAAAGGGACCGGCGCAAGTGGGAGGCGAGGCCTGCTCGAGCGGGAAGAGTTCCGCCACGCGATCGAAGCTTCGATCCTGGGAGCGGAGAAGGGGCTCGCGGGGATCGAGTACCTGCGCGGGCGTGAAACGGCGAAGCCGAGAAGGTCGCTCGCCTCGGAGCTGGGCCGCATCGAGAGCTCCCAAAGGCGCATGAAGCGGGAGCTGCGGCGACTCTGGCTCGTTCGCAATCGTCCCGACGGCTTCGAGAAGATGGCGTCGCACTACGACGCGTCCCTGCACGGGCTCTCGAGAGCTACCCGTGAGCTGCAACGCGCGGCAAGGAGTCCGGAAAAGCGTCGGAAAAAATAACGATCTCCGTCGATTCAATCTTCCTTGGCTGGTTCGGGCGCCTTCGCTTGTCGGGCGGTTTCGCGGTCGGTAGAACGCCGGCAGCTCGCCGTCGTCGTGAGAGGGGAGCTCCTCGTGAGACGCGTGCTCCTCCTCAGAGGGAGATTCGGCGTCCGTCGCCTCGACGAGCGCGGGCTCCGCCTCTGGCTCGTGGTAAGGCTCTTCCTGAGGCGGCTGGGGCGGGGAATCCGTCTCCTCGCGAGCGAGCTCATCGTATTCACTGGGCTCACTGGGTTCCTGAGCTCACCGGGCTCACTGGCCTCCGCCGACTCGTCGCGATGAGCTTCGTCGAGCTCCGGCTCCAGCCCCAGCTCCGGCTCGGGCTCCAGCAGCGGTAGATCGCCCGTCGATACCTGCTCCTCGTGCTCTGGCTCGTGCGGTTGTTGCTCGTGCGATAGCAACAGGCGCCCGGCCGCGCACTCCTCTCGGCTCGCGCGCGGGACGAGCCGAGCTCCGGAAGACGAGCTCGTACTTCGGCAGGAGCCGGTTCCAACCGTAGTTCTCCTTCACGTACGTCTGACCGTTGCGGCCGAGGCTTCTCCCCAGGTTGCGGTCGTTCAGGAGGAGCGTGAGGACCTCCTCGAACTCTTCGAAGTCGCCATAGTAGAGGCCGGCGTCGGCCTTGCGGCAATGCTCCGCGAGGACCCGGGAATGCGCGGTCGCGATGACCGGCGAACCGACCGAGAAGGCTTCGAGGGTCACGATGGAGAGACTCTCCATCCGCGAAGGCTGCACCACAGCGACGGCGCCCGCCATGGCAGAGAGCTTGTCGCCCTCGTCCACGAATCCGATATAGCGGATGGAAGGATCCTCGGGAAGCTTCATCCCGAGCTTTCCGATGAGGATGAGCTGGAGGTTTCCCGATCCGGGGTGCTCTTCCTTGTAGAACTGGAAGTAGCGGAAGAGCTCTTCGAGACCCTTCCCCGCGTCGATCCTCCCCGCGTAGAGGAGGTACTTGCCGGGGATTTCGTGCTTTCTCCGGAATTCGTGGACGTCCGGCTGATCGAGGAGCTCCATTCCCATGCCCACGGTCTCCCGCATCTTCTTGTGGACGTGGAAACGCTCGAGCACGAGAAGCTCCTCGGACTCGGTGTTGAAAAGGAAGGAGCTCGGAAGCTGGAACATCTCTCGGTAGATACCGAGCCGCAGTGGAGGCTCGTCGTGCGCGGTCGGGAACGAGAACGCTCTTCTCCGGCGCCACCTGGAGGCCGTAGTACGTCGGATAGTAGAGATAGGTGAAGAACACCAGGAGGTCGAAGGTCTCCTGCTCCTTCTTCAAATACTCGATCAGCTCCGGAGTGACCGGCCCCTGCCGGTGAAGCCACTCGAGCTCCTGCTCGCGCGTGGGCTGTCCTTTGTAGATCTGCTCGGAGAACCGGTTGAATTCCTCGAGGTCCCGCTCTCCTTCCACGGGAAAACGAATCAGCCGTATGCCGCGGGCCTTGTCTTCTCCCGCGGGTAGCTCGTTCTTCCAGGTGATGTAGTCCTTCGCGGTCGTCGTGAGCACGGTGATTTCGTGGCGGCGGGAGAGCCGCTCCGCGAGCTGGCGGGCAAGGGTCTCGGAGCCTCCCAGAATCTCCTTGCCGAAGCGTTGAACGATGAACGCGATCTTCACTCGCAAAACCTCCTCGACGAAACCGAGGAGCTCCGCCTCCACCCGTTCGGGCGCGAACCGCTCGAGCCTCCGGCGTCCGGAGGCCGCGACTTTTTCTCTCAAGTCGTCCTCGGTCGAGAGCAGATGGGCCATCTCGGCCAGCTCCTCGTAGTTCTTTTCGTGAAACTGGATCCCTGCCTCCCCCAGCGTGTCGGGGACCGCGCCTGCGGCGAAGGCCAGAATCGGGACTTCGAAAAACATCGACTCCAAAAGGGGCACCGCGAAACCCTCGTGCTCGCTCATGCTCACGAAGAGATCGGCGGCGCGGTAGCAGGCGACGAGGTCCTCGAAGGAGAGGTGGCCGGTGAAGAGAAATTCACTGGGCCTCAAACCCCAACGATCCGCGAGTGCCTGGACCGACTGCTGATAGCGCTCCATCCTACCCGCCTTGCCGACCAGAAGGAAACGGAAATCCTCGGAAACGTATTTCTTGTAGAAGAAAGCGAGCCGGGCCAGATCCTCGAATCGCTTGTTGGGATACACCCGTCCGACGAAGAGAAAATTCGGGCGGCCGTCCCCGAGGATGCGGGAGAGCGCCGCTCCCGGCTCGGCTTCGCGATACGGCCGCAAGTCGACGAGGATGGGAAGGACGCCGGTCCTGTCGAATCCAAGATCTTCCAGCTCCTTCCGGTTGAACTCCGAGTCCCCGAGCGCGAGGTCGCAGCTCCGGGCGAGGCTCGAAAGCTCCCGGCGGCCGTGCGCGGCGATGCGCACGAGCTCGTCGTCGTAGCCGCGAAAAAACGACGGCGGTGTGATGTTGTGGTAGATGAGCACCCTTTTGGCGGACGTTTCCGCGAAGGCCGCGGTCAGAGGCGATGGGAGCGCGAAATGGAGGACGACCACGTCGCTTCTCCCGCGCTCGGAGAAGGGGAGGACGTCGGAGGCCGCCTCCTCGTCGATCTCGAGCGCATAGATGTCGCTCGCCATTCCCGTTCGCCGCAGCACGTCCCGGATGCGCACCGCCTCGTCGCCGATGGCATCGCCACGGTGGGCGGCGGGAAGCCATTGATCGATGCGCATGGTCAGACCCCGACGGTTTCGGGTTGGACGGCCCTCTGGACGAACTCCAGAAGGAGAGCCCGATGGTCCATTGCCGCCATCCGATCGAGAACGCGGTCCTGGCCCTCGACAATCTTCGCCCGGAGCTCATCGTCGGTCACGACGGCGTGGGCCATCATCGCGATCTCATCGATGCGCTTTTCCCGGATGAGCACTCCAGCGCCCCCGAGCGTCTCCGGCACCGCGCCCGCGTCGAGGGCCATCACCGGCACGCCGAGCTCGAAGGCTTCCACGAGCGGGACGCAGTACCCCTCGTGCTCGCTGAGACAGAGAAACAGGTCGGCGACTTCGTAGTACGCGACCAGGTCATCGTCGTCGACATGACCCGTGAACACCACGTCCTTGAGCGCGAGGTCGTCGACCATCCGCACCAGTGCCTCGTAGTATTTCTCGAATCCGACCCACTCTCCCACCAGGAGAAGCCGCGAGTTCCGATCGATGTAACGCTGGTAGAACGCGAAGACCTTGATCAGATCGTGGAAACACTTGTTGGGAATCACGCGGCCGACGAAGAGAAAGTTGGTCTTGTCGTCGTCGAACATCTCGAGGACCACTTCGTTCGCCGGCACCTTCAACCGGGCGGAGTCGAGGAGGAGCGGAAGGACGCCCGTCGGATGGAAGCCGACCGCTTCGAGCTCCGAGCGGTTGAACTCCGAATCGCCGACCGCGAGCCGGACCCTGGGAACGAACGCCTGGAGCTCGCGACGCCCGTGGTAGCAAAGCCCTGCGAGATGGCGGTGAAACGCCTGAAACCAGCGGGCGGGAGTGATGTTGTGGTAGATGAGGAGAATCGGATCCGGAAGGTGGTACGCGTAGGTGCTGACGCCCGCGCCGATCGAAAAATGGAGGATGAGGAGGCCGTCTTTCGAGGAGACTTCCCGGTAGTCCCAGAGCTTTCGCGCACGGCCGGCCATTTCGGGGTGGACCGACTCGGCGAAGATGTCGGAGTCGAAGCCCTCGCTCCGCAGGATCTCCTGAATGCGGAGCGCTTCGTTTCCAATCGCATCTCCGAAGGAGAGCGCCGCCATCATCTGGTGAACTTGCATCGGCATCAGGATCGGGAAAAGAGTCGACGGAAAAAACCCGGCGGAGGAGGAAGGGGACGGGCGCGGTCGTCGCGCGAAAGAGTCTCGAGGATTCGGTTGTACTTCCCTTCCACCACTTCCCAGCGATAGTTGTGGTGATAGAACTTCCGGCCGTTCGCTCCGAGAATTTCGCGGAGCTCGGAATTTTCCTCGAGGAAGAGAAGCGCCTCGCGGAACTCGTAGTAGTCGTCGAAGTACAGTCCCGCGTTCGAGCGCCGGCACTGGCCGCGCAGAACCTCGCACTTCCCGTTCGCGAGAACGGGCTTTCCCATGCCCCACGCCTCGAGCGTGACCATGGAAAGGCTTTCGAGCTCGGACGGCATGACCAGAAGCTCCGCACCCGCGAGTGCTGCCCATTTGTCTTCCTCGGAGAGGAATCCTAGATAACGAACCCCCGGATCGGGGGGAACCTCCATTTGTTTTCCGCCCACGAGCAGCAGGTCGAGCCCGGATTTCGTCTCCTCGCGGTAACGGCGGATAGTAATGCAGGAGCGTCCGGCAGCCCTTGTTCGGATCGATGCGGCCGACGTACAGCATGTAAGGCCGACCCACGTCGAACTTTCGCCGGAAGGAGCCGCCATCGGCGCTCTCCGGTAGCTCGGAGCCCACACCCACCACGTCGCCGGACACAGCGCGATTGCCGGAAGCGGCCCAGATCATCGCCCGCTCCTCGAGGGAGTTGTAAACGATGGCGCGCGGGAGCCGGAAGAGGTCGCGGAAGATTCGCAGCGAAACCACCTGGTCGCGCTCCGCGGTCGGCACCAGGATCGCTTTTTGGGGGACAGCCTTCACGCCGTGGTAACTGTGGTAGTACCGGTAGCTGAAGAAAATGAAATAGTCGTAGTCGCTCTCCCGCCTTCGAATGTGCCGGAGGAGAGCGGGAGAGAAAGGTCCCTGTTCCTCGAGCCATCGAAGCTCGTCATCCGTCTCGTGTTTTCCGAGAAACACCTTCTGCGAGATACGCCCGAAGCGATCGGGGTCGCGCGGCTTGCTCACTTTGAATCGGCGCACCGCGACCCCGTTCACCCGATCGATTCCCGGCGCGCGCTCGTTCTTCCAGGTGATGTAGTCCCGCGCGCAGGAGGTCAGAACCTCGACGTCGTGCGACCGCGCGAGATGCTCCGCCACCAGCCGGCAGTGGGCCTCCGCGCCTCCGTTGACGTCCTCGCCGTACCGCTGGACTACGAAAGCCAGACGAAGTGAACGGACGGAGGCCTTCGCCAAAGGCGCCCGAGTCGCGACTCCCAGAACGGGGGCGTCAACCCCGGTTGCCACCGCTTCCTTCTCGGGGCCCCGGAGATCCGCCACCGGGACGGCCGCCTCCAGGAGGCCTGCCGGGTGCGTCGCCACGATTGCCGCCGCCACCACCACCACCACCGCCACCGCGACGCCGACGGAAGGAACGCCGGCCGCGGCCTCGACCCCGGCCGCCTTCTCGATCGCCGCGCTCCCCCGAACGCTCTCCTCGTTCTCTATCGGGCCTATCGGCCCGTTCCGGCCGATCTCCACGGTCGGGCCGATCGGAACGTTCGGGGCGGTCGCGGCGCTCTCCGCCGCGATCGCTTCTTTCGGGGCGGTCGGCCCGGTCGGCCCGGTCAGAACGCTCGCCCCTGTCCGACGGCTCCTGCCGATCCGACGATCGCGGAAGTGGCCGAGAGTCGCGGGGCTCCCGCTCGAGGACCACCTGCTCCATGGTCTTCTCGCGCTTTCCCTGGAAGTCGACGCGAATCCCGAGGGTGCGCAGCCTCGCCTTCAGGTTGCTCAGCTCGAGGTTCGCCCGGGTCAACTCCTGCGCCATGTTGTGGAGCAGAAGCACGTAGTACCGATTCAGATCGGCCTGCCGCGAGAGAGCGCTGATGATGGGGTTCGGGTTGAAAAAGAGCTTCAGCACCGGGTGCAGGAACCTGCGTGCGGCGCGAATGAAGCCGCCGCCTCCCGCGTGCGACGAGGCGTAAATGGTCTCCGGACCGAAGCGGTAGTTCCACTTCTCGTCGCGGGCGCGGAACGCGGCGACGAAGTCGCTGTTGAACTCGCTCGCTTCGAGGACCGCGTCGAGCTTCATCTCCGCGATCTCACGGACCTCATCCTCGGTGTAGAGCCCTTTTCGCTTCTCGTCAATCTTCCGGCGGATGTTGGCCATGATGGCCTCGACATCGACATCCGTTCCCTTCGCACTGAAGGTAGACATAGGCCTCCTCGACGCCCCCTCGACCTCCTAGGTCGGGGCGTCTTCTTCACTCTGGGCTTGTTCGTCGTTGAGGAGAGCCTTAGCCGGATTCGCGCCCGTGGTAAATCAACGTGACCACGGTCGCTGCCCATAGCGCCACGGTCACGAGAATCGGCCTATCGTTGAGGAGCACCTCGGTAGGATTTCCCCCTACTTCCTTCTGGTGCACGAGGTACAGGTAACGCAATATCCCATACAGAACAAAAGGAAGGGTCCAAACCAAACGGTCGGTACCGAATCTGGAAACGGTCTCCGGCGCCAACGTATAGAGCGCATAGGAGACCACCGTCGAGGCCGTTACCACGGCAATCATCTGGTCCAAAAGATACGGGCTGTACTCTCCCAGGATCCTCCGATGCTGTGCTGCGCCTTCGGCCAGGAGCGTCAACTCCTGCCTTCTCTTGGCGAGTGCGAGAAAAAGCGCGAGGAGCAGCGTGCATATCAATAGCCAGTGGCTGAACGCCACACCAATCGCGACCGCGCCCGCGAGGGCCCTCAAGACGAAGCCCATCGCGACCACGAGAACGTCCAGGACTACGAAATTCTTCAGCGCCAGCGAGTACCCCACCATGGTGACGAAGTACAGAGCGGCCACTGCTGCAAAACTCCCGCCGATGACGAACGACGCCGCTATGCCGAAGAGCGCGAGAAACGATGCGGCCGCGAGCGCGACCGAGGACGAGAGCGCCCCCGAAGGCAGCGGACGCGACCGCTTCACCGGATGCCGCCGATCCCCTTCGAGATCCGCGAGGTCGTTCACCAGGTACACCGCGCCCGACAGCATGCAGAAAACCACGAACGCTCCTCCGGCACGGAGAAGCGAAGGAACGTGGTACAGCCGCTCCGCAAAGATCAGCGCGGCGAGAACGACGAAGTTCTTGGTCCACTGCTGTGGGCGTAACGAAATGAAGAGATGTTTCAGCGGGCGAACGAAGCGCACCAGCGTGTTTTCCCGCGGAGCGTCCTTCAAGGCTTCGAGCGAAGCCCGGGCGCCGAGGAATTGGCTCGTGCTTCGACCTCCGTCCAGAGCTGTTATTTGAAACTCTTGACGGCTTCCTCCTCGGTATCGTACGTCTCGAAAACCGTGAGGAGCTTCGTGATCGAGAGCAGGTCGTGAATCCGCTTCGTGAGGTGCAGCAGCTTGAGCTTGCCGTTCTTGCGGCTCACCGTGGTGTAGCAGCGAACGATCTCCCCCAAGCCGGCGCTGTCCACGTAGGGAACTTCCGCCAGATTCAAGACGATTTTCTCGGTCCCGTTCTCGACAAGTTGATTGATCTTCTCGCGCAGCAGCTCGTCACCCTCTCCGATCAGCATCTTTCCCTGCAGATCCAAAATGGTGACCCCGCCTACCGCTCTTTCATCGATTTTCATCGCTCCGAGTTCCTCCTAGACACCGGGACTTAAACGGGCTCCTAATTGGAGCCGTCCAGAACTATCACAATCGCCAGAATCCTGTCAAACCTTTTGAGCCGGAGTCAGTTACCCCGTTCACCGCAACGGTCGATCAAAACGCCGCCCTCTGAGATTCGACGAAGCGGAGAACGGGGTTATGCTACCCTCGGCGCCGATGGCGGATCGCTTTCTCGAGAAGCTCCAGGAACGCGCCCGGGCCCGCCGGCTGCGCATCGTGCTCCCGGAATCGACCGAGCCGCGCACGCTCAGGGCGGCGCTCGAGCTGAAATCCCGCCAGATCGCCGATCCGGTTCTGGTGGGAGACCCGGACGTCATCCGCCAGGCCGCCGGCGCGGCCGGAGTCCCCAAAGAGGCCATCGAACGGCTGGAGATTCATTCTCCGCGCTCCCGGGCAGACCACTACGGCCAGACGCTCTACCGGCTCGGCCGGCATCGTGGAATTTCCGAGGACGAAGCTCGAAAACGAGCGCTCGATCCCCTCTATTTCGGCGCCCTCATGGTCGAAGCCGGAGAGGCCGCCGGATATGTCGCCGGCGCCTCGAACAGCACCGCCAACGTGCTGCGGCCGGCCCTCCGCGTGTTCGGGACGGTGGACGGAATCCAGAAGGTCTCGAGTTTTTTCCTCATGAGCTTTCCCGACGAGCGGGGTCAGTACCTCTTCGCGGATTGCGCCGTCATCCCGGAGCCAACGTCTTCTGAGCTCGCGGAGATCGCCCTCCTCGCGGCGGCGAACACCCGGCGCTTTCTCGACGTCGAGCCGAAGGTGGCGCTTCTCTCGTTCTCGACGAAGGGCAGCGCCGATCACCCTCGAACGAGAAAGGTGGCCGAGGCGGCGGAAACGCTGAAAGCGCGCGCGCCCACGCTCGCCGCCGACGGAGAGCTGCAAGCGGACGCGGCGATCATTCAGGAGGTCGGCGCGCGGAAGGCGCCCGCGAGCGCCGTGGCCGGGAGCGCCAATACGCTCATTTTTCCCGATCTCGATTCGGGCAACATCTCCTGCAAGCTCGTGGAGAGACTCGCCGGGGCGGCGGCCATCGGCCCGATCCTTCAGGGATTGAAGGCGCCCGCGAACGATCTGTCGCGGGGCTGCAGCGTCGAGGATATCGTGAACGTCGCGGCCATCACTTCCCTTCAGGCTCGCGAATAGCCGGAAAGCCTGAAAGCCTGAAAGGAAGCGAAGGACACGAAAGAGCTAGTCGGTCTGCTCGCGACGCTGCTTCTTGCGCTGCCGCTTCCGGGCGAGCGCCTGCTTGGCGCGCCTCTTGTCGCCAGGCTTCATATAGAAGGAGTGCTTCTTGATCTCCTTGATGATGTCTTCCTGTTGGACTTTGCGCTTGAAGCGCCTGAGAGCGCTCTCAATCGACTCGTTGTCGGTAATTCGGATCTCGGCCAATCTGTTAGCACCTCCTTCCCTGGCTCGGTCTCGAGCGGACGCTCCAGAAGACATCGCTTCGGCTTCCCGGGGTTTGAGGATGAAGCTGGACTCGATGCGTGCTGGAGGGGCCCGTTCGCTCGAAAATCACTATAGGTAACCCACTTAGCCCTGTCAAACGCTTTCTCGAGCTTTCAAGCGCGGTTGACACCCAAGAAGCCACTGTGGGATAATCTCGAGGTTTCAAGAGTAATGCTAACTTGCTGAGAGCATTGACTTTGACCTTCGCGGCTCCGAAGAGCGAAGACCGGGGTCCCGCTTGAGGATTCTCGTCGTCGGCGGAGGAGGGCGGGAGCACGCGCTCATCTGGAAGCTCCGCCAGAGCCCCGAGGTAACGGAGATCTTCTGCGCCCCCGGCAACGCGGGCATCCGATCTCTCGCCGACTGCATCCCGATCGAGCCTTCCGATATCGTGGAGCTCGCGGACTTCGCGGAGAAGCTCTCGATCGGGCTCACCGTGGTCGGGCCCGAGCTTCCCCTGATACTCGGTCTCGTCGACGAGTTCCAGCGGCGAGGCCTCGCGGTCTTCGGACCGACCCGCGCCGCGTCGGAGCTCGAAGGCAGCAAGGCCTTCGCGAAAGACTTCCTCAAGCGCCACAAGATTCCGACCGCTCGCTACCACGTCGTGAGCAGCACGGAGGAGGCGAAGGCGGTCCTCGATAGCGGCGAGGTCGGTCTGCCCGTGGTGGTGAAGGCGGACGGCCTCGCGGGCGGAAAAGGCGTCGTCATCGCCGATTCGAAAGCCGAGGCCATGTCGGTGGCCCAGGGCTTCATCGAGAACCGGCAGCTCGGAAGCGCGGGCACGAGACTCGTGATCGAGGAATTCCTGGAAGGAGACGAGGTCTCCTTCTTCGCGCTTTCCGACGGACACAACGTGCTTCCTCTCGTCGCGGCCCAGGACCACAAGCGGGCCTTCGACAACGACGAGGGACCGAACACCGGGGGCATGGGCTCGATCTGCCCGGCCACCATTCTCAACGCCGACACGTTGAAGCACATCGTGAAGGACGTCGTTCACCCGACCATATCGGGTCTCGCGACGGAAGGTCGCAAGTACCAGGGCATTCTGTACGCCGGCCTGATGCTCACCGCCGACGGACCCAAGGTGCTCGAGTTCAACGTGAGGCTCGGCGACCCCGAAGCGCAGGCGCTTCTCCCGCGGTTGAAGTCCGATCTTGTTTCCGCTTCTGCGAGAAGTGAGCCAGGGTCACCTGGGACAGCACCGACTCGAATGGGTTCGGGAGCCGGCGGTGACCGTGGTCCTCGCTTCGGCCGGGCTATCCCGCCAAGTACGACCTCGGCAAACCGATCGAAGGCCTCGATTCCGGACAGGTCGAGATGGACGAAGGCCTCTACGTCTTTCACGCAGGCACCAAGACCGAGAACGGAAAGATCGTCACCTCCGGCGGGCGCGTCTGCGCGGTGACCGGAATCAGCCACAACTTGAAGGGATCGATCGAGCGCGCCTACGAAGGCGTCGAGCGAATCCGCTACGAGGGCCGCCAATTCCGAAAGGACATCGGGCAGAAGGCTCTCGCGCGGCTTGCGGGAGGTTAGAACGTTGGCATCGCCGAAGGTCTTGATCGTGATGGGGAGCGCTTCCGACAAAGAAGTCATGGCGGAGGCGGCCTCGGTGCTGCGCGAGCTCGGAGTTCCCTATGAGATGGGCGTCTACTCCGCGCACCGAACGCCGGAGCGCGCCGCGAAGCTCGCTTCCGAAGCGGCGGGCCGCGGTGTCTGCGCCGTGATCGCGGGAGCCGGCGCGGCCGCGCATCTCGCGGGAGCGATGGCTTCGCGCACGAATCTTCCCGTCATTGGCGTCCCTCTCGCGGCCACTCCCCTCGCGGGGCTCGACGCGCTTCTCGCGACGGTACAGATGCCCGCGGGCTTTCCCGTCGCCACGATGGCGATTGGCGCTCCGGGCGCCCGGAACGCTGCGTTTTTCGCGGCGCAGATTCTCGCCACGTCCGACGATTCTCTCGCTCGCAAGCTCGCTGCCTGGCGCGAGCAGAAGGCGCGGGAAGTCGAGGAAGCGTCCGAGAAGATGGCGCGGGAAGGTTAGCCATTCGCGGGCTCGCGCAAGACCTCCGCCACGGATTGCGGGTCCTCTCGAGAAACCCCGGCTTCGGCGTCCTCGCCATCCTGACCCTGGCGCTCGGCATCGGCACCGCGACCGCGATCTTCAGTGTCGTCTACGCGGTCGTGATTCGCCCGCTCCCCTTCCCCGACGAGGATCGCCTGGTGGTCCTCTGGAAGAAGGACACGGTCACGAAGAGCTCTTTCGTCGAGCTCGCGCATCCGGAGTTCGAGGACTGGCGGGCGCAGGCCCGAAGCTTTTCGAGTCTCGCCGCCATGCCGACCACCGCGTACGGGTATGGATACGTTCTCACCGGACGGGACGAGCCCCTGCTCGTGGAGAGCTCCAAGGTGACCGGCCGGTTCTTCCCGGCTCTCGCGATCACTCCCGAGCTCGGCCGCGGCCTCGAAGAGTCCGACGATCGGCCCGAGGCTCCGAAAGTCGCGGTCTTGAGCCACCGGCTCTGGCGCGAACGGTTCGATTCCGATCCCGGCATCATCGGGCGGGTCATCACGCTCACCGGCGAGCCGCACGTCGTGGTGGGGGTCATGCCTCAGGTGTTCGAGTTTCCGAAGGGCGTCGACTTGTGGCTCCCCTTCGCGACGTCGACGAACCGTCGCGCGGCCGAGGACCGGGGCATCGTCTTCCTTCAAGCGGTGGGACGACTGAAGGCCGGCGTTTCTCTGGAGGAGGCCGAAGCGGAGCTGAACGCGATCATCGCCCGGGTCGCGAGCGATCATCCGGAGACGGAAGCGGGAGGTCACCGCGTCGTGATCACGCGGCTCCCCGACCATCTTCTCGGCAACGTGCGCCACGCGCTTTGGCTCCTGCTCGCCGCGACGGGCCTGCTTCTTCTCATCGCCTCGGCGAACGTCGCGAACCTCTTCCTGGCGCGGGCAACGACGCGCCGGAGGGAGCTCGCGCTTCGGGCGTCGCTCGGAGCGAGCCGTGTTCGTGTCGCCTCACAGCTCGCGAGCGAGAGCCTGGTCCTGGCTCTCCTCGGCGGCGCTTTCGGTCTCTTTCTCGCGAAGGCGCTGACGGTGTGGCTCGTGAGGCTCGCTCCTTCGGACATACCGCGCATCGAGGACGTGAAGCTCCAGAGCGCGGTGCTGGCGTTCGCCCTCCTGGTCTCGCTCTTCACCGCGTTTTTCTTCGGGCTCGCTCCCGCCTGGGCCTCCTCCCGCGTGAATCTCAGTGAAGCCATGCGCGAGGGAAGCGGCGGAAGACAGTCCCTCGATCGGAAAGGAAAACGAGTGCGAGCCGCGCTGATCGTGGGAGAGGTCGCGGTAGCGGTCGTTCTCCTGTGCGGAGGAGCGCTTCTCCTTCGAAGCATGGTCAATCTGACGAGCGTCGATCTGGGGCTCGAGCGCCGAAACGTACTCACGTTGCAGCTCCGGCCGAAGGGGGAGAAGTATCGCGAGCCGGAAGCGGTTCGCCGGTTCTTCCGTCAGCTCATCGTTCAGCTCGAGGAACAACCGGGCGTCCTCGCGGCAAGCGCGGTCCTCATCCGGCCGCTCGAGGGGACCGTGGGCTGGGACGCGGAGTACCAAGGCGAAGGCCAAGCGGAAGACGAGGCTCGGACCAATCCCATCGCGAATTTCGAGGTCGTGACGCCGCATTACTTTCGCGTCTTCGGCATTCCATTCCGATCGGGTCGCGAGTTCTCGCCGAACGACACGATGGACCGACCGCGCGTCGCCATCCTGAGCGAGTCCCTGGCGAAGCGACTCTTCGGCTCGCCCGCGAGTGCGGTCGGGAAACGTCTGAAGCTCTGGCCGGGCTCGCCGGACTCGCCGTTCCGGACGATCGTCGGCGTCGTCTCGGACGTGCGGTACCGCGAGCTCGAGGAGGTTCGGCTCGACATCTACGTGCCGCTCGAGCAGAGCGAGTCCGCGATCATCAACCATCTCGCGCTTCGAACCGCATCCGATCCGGAGCCGTTTCTCGCGACCGTCCGCCGCGAGGTCGCTTCCCTCGATCCATTTCAGGCCGTCGCGAGCGTTGCCACGATGGAGGATCTCGTGGCCACCCGGGAGGCGCGCCCGCGGTTCAACGCGGTGCTGCTCAACTGGCTCTCGGGTTTCGCGCTTCTCCTCGCGGTCGTCGGCGTACACGGCGTCGTGGCGTACTCGACCGCCGAGCGTACCTCGGAGTTGGGTCTCCGCATGGCGCTCGGCTCGAGCGCACGCGGAATCCTGAGGCTCGTGATCGCCGAGGGCATGCGTCCCGTCCTCGCGGGGATCGCAATCGGTTTCAGCGCGGCGCTCTTTCTGGGCCGGTGGATCGCGGCGCTCTTGTTCCAGGTGGACCCGACGGACGTGCCGACGTTTCTTGGCGTCGCCGCGGTTCTTCTGGGCTCGGCCCTCCTCGCCTGCTGGATCCCCGCGGCGAGGGCGGCGAAGATGGACCCGATGCTCGCGCTCCGGCGCGAGTAGCGGCTCGTCGGAAAACCGCCCTCCCGGATACTCCCCGGCGAATCCCCTTTTCTTTGCGCCGCGGCGATCGATTTAACAGTGGACCCCGCGCGGAAAGGAGTGTATAGCTTGGCGAAAACCGTCGTACTTTACGAAGCCTCGCCAACAGTTATGGTCATTATCATCGACCGAGAATTGGCGAGTCTGGTGAGCCGTCGCGAATGAAATGCCCAGGGTCGTTCCCGAACGCAGGAGGTGACGTCATGTCTCATCGGTATCCAAGCCCTGTTTTCCTGCTATTCGCAGTTCTGGCAGTGCTCCTCTGGACGCCTCTTCTCTTCGCTCAAGGCACCGGAGAGATCTCCGGCACGGTCCGAGACGACCAGCAGGGCGTGATTCCCGGAGTGACCGTCACGCTCCGCAACGTCGAGACCGGCGTCACTCGGGTGGATTTGACCACCGAAGAGGGGAGGTACATCTTTCGCGCTCTTCCGCCAGGTCACTACGAGATGACGGCGGAGCTTGCGGGATTCCAGACCGTCAGGATCACAGGAGACCTCGTCATCCGGATCGGTTTCGAGATGACCCGCGACATCGTGATGCCCATCGGGTCGGTTGCCGAGACCGTGACGGTTACCGGAGAGTCTCCCCTGGTGGAGGTCAGGAGCACCGAAGTCGGCGGAGTCGTCTCGCAAAGCCAGATCAACGATCTGCCCATCAACTCGCGGAACTATCTTTCGCTCGCCTTGTTGATGCCGGGGACGACCATAGACGGCACGCGCTCGTTTTTCCCCACGGTGAACGTGGGTGGAGCGGTTACGTTCAACGCCACGGGCAATATTCTCGATGGAACGATCAACAACTGGGTGGAGGATGGCGAGCCTCGGCAGAACCTTCCCGAAGACGCGGTCCTGGAGTTCAAGGTTTCGAACGCCCAGTTCGACGCGGAGTATGGTCTCGCTACCGCCGGTCTCGTGCAGGTGGTGACCAAATCGGGGACCAATGCCTACCACGGCACTGGATTCTGGTACTTCAGGGACAAGGCGTTGAATGCGAAGGGCGTCTTCGAGGAGGAGAAGCCCGAATATCGACGCGACCAGTTCGGCGGGAGCATCGGCGGACCCATCGTCGAAGACAAGATGCACTTTTTCTTCGCCGCGGAACGAACGGACGTGACGGAGTTCTACACGGTCAACACGGGCCTGCCCCAGTTCTACGGCGTTCACGAGGGGACTTTCGAGCAACCGTTCTTCCGGAACCTCTATGTGGGCCGATTCGACTGGCAGGTCGACCAGCAGAACACGCTCTTCGCGCGCTACGCCCAGGAGGACGAGACGAGCACGTGCGGAGGCTGTGGCGGCACCGTCGCGACGGAAGCGGGATACGATCAGGAAACTCCACGGAAGAGTATCGTCGTCGGCCACACCTGGTTACCAGGTCCCGACCGGCTGAACGACTTCCGGTTCCAAGGCGCCTGGAACGGTTACTACATCGCTCCGACCGGCACCGAAATCTGGAAAGACCCCGGGTCCTTCCCACCCGAGCGGATCAATCGACTGCGGCAGACTTTTTACTTCCCTTCACTCACCTGGGGAAGCAGCTTCGACGAGGTGGGACCCGAGAGCCGCTACGAGTTCCGGGACACCTACACGATGAACCTCGCGAAGCATACGATCAAGCTCGGCGGCAACTACAGCTACAACAAATATTTCGAGGAGAACACCGGGGACGTGTTGGGGAGCTGGACGTTCGGGACGGACCAGTATTTCGATCCGGACGATGCGGCGAGCCTGGCCAACCTCACCGATCCCGTTCTGTTCAGCGCGAGTCTTCCGCCGATCAACACGAAGAAGCCGACTCAATACGTCGCATTCTTCGTTCAGGACGACTGGCAGCTGCGGGAGAACCTCGTCCTCAACCTGGGTCTTCGCTGGGAACGGTTGATCAACTGCTGCAACGAGGAGCTCGACCCGTCCATCTTCCCCGTCGAAGTGCCTCTGATCGACGTGTCTGAACGCGGAGACAAGAACAACTTCGGGCCTCGCCTCGGTCTGGTATGGGACATCGAGGGCGAGGGAACGTCGGTCCTGCGGTGGGGTTACGGTGTCTACTACGGCCATGTGAGGACCCTGGGCGTTCTCGACGAGTTCCGGAACTTCCAGCAGTACAGCCTCGAGATCACGAACCCCTCGTATCCCGATCCGTACCAGGGCCGGGATCCGGTGGAGTTCATCGTTTCGGGTCCGACGAACCTCACCATCGTGGACAACGGATACGTCCAGCCCTATTCCCAGCAATACACGCTCGGATTCTCCCGCCAGCTCTCGCCGGACTTCGCGATCCATCTGGACGGCGTTTACAACTTCACTCTGAGGGACCGGAAGATCCGGGATGACGAATCTGCCCGATCCCGTCACCGGCGTCCGGCCTTATCCCGAGTTCGGCCGTTTCGATTATTACCAGTCCACCGCCAACGTCCAGTACAAGGCTTTGTACGTCAAGGTGGAGAAGCGGTACCGCGATCGAAGTCAGTTCCTCGTCTCTTACACCCTGGCCAAGAGCGACGACAGCTTGCCGCTTTACAGGACATTCGATCCTTACAATCTCTCGGTCGATTGGGGTCCCTCGAACAACGATCGCCGCCACAATCTCGTCGTGAGCGGCTCTTTCCTTCTTCCCGCGGACGTCAGCATCGGTGCCGTTTACCAGTATCGTTCCGAGCTTCCCTGGAATGCGGTCGCGGGCCGCGACCTGAACGGCGACGGCTTCAGCTCCACGACCGGCGTCACCGGCGGCGCCGATCTGGTACCCGGCACGACGCGGAACTCGGGAAGCCGCGATCTGAACTTTGCGGCGGTGAACAGCTATCGGGAGCTCAACGGCCTTCCTCCGGTGAACGAGAGCGACATCGACAGTTCCCGCTTGAGCTCTCTCGATGTGCGGATCAGCAAGCGATTCGCGCTTCGCGGCGAGGCGAGGTTCGAAGTGATGGCCCAGATATTCAACCTTCTGAACACCGATAACTTGAGAGGCATTTACAGCGCCGGTGGCCGGGTCTCGAATGCGCTCTCGACGAACTTCGGTAGCATCTTCGATGCCCGGCCAAAGCTCCAGGCGGAGATCGCGGTGAAGGTGCTCTTCTGAGGAGGGTGGATGAGTAGCGACAGAGTTCCTTCCCGGTTCTTGACGATCATCGCAGCGGCGACGATCGGCTTCCCTGCTCTTGTCTTCGCTCAGGGAAGAGGGCTCGAGGGCGAGGACCTTCATCGGCTGCGCTCCGTGGGAGAAGCACGGATCTCTCCCGACGGGGAAACGATCCTCTACACCGTCGAGAGCCGTACGGGTCTGAAGCAGAGCGAGTCCTCGGTCCGGATCTGGGACGTAGCCAACGGAAAGAGCTCCGGCCCACCCGACGGCTTTCGCGGCGGGAAACCACGGTGGTCACCCGACGGGAGCTGGTTCGCTTTCATCGGGAAAGAGGGAGAACGCGATGGCTTGATGGTGGCTCGGGCCGACGGCTCCGGCAGCCGGTTCCTCGCCGAGATGACGGATACGAACCATCCACTGCCCTCGACCGGTGAGCGATTCAGCTGGTCACCCGACAACCGGTCGATTGCTTTCGTCTCGGCGGTGCCCGGACCGGAGACCGAAGAAGCCATGGGAGATCCCGTCGTCATTCGGCGCTATCTCTACAAGCCGACCCATAGCGAAGGCTTGACCCGCTTCAACGACAACCGCCGCCTGCACATTTTCGTCGCCGATGTCGGTTCCGGAAGCGTGCGCCAGTTGACCGACGGTACCTACTACGAGCATTCGATCGATTGGTCTCCCTCCGGGGAAGAGATCCTCTTCGTTTCCAACCGGGAGCCGGATCCCGACTTCTTTTTCAACTACGACGTCTTCACGGTCAACGTCTCGGACGGAGCCATTCGCCGCCTCACGTCTACTGAGAACGTCGAGTACAACCCCCGCTGGTCACCCGACGGACGCACGATCGCGTACGAGAGCACGCGTCGGGGACTGACCTCGTCGGAGACCACGATGGAGGACACGCACATCTGGCTCATGGATGAGGAAGGCGGCAATCGCCGGGAGCTCGGAGCGGTCATCGACAACCGACAGGAAGGCTCCGGGTGGACTCCCGACGGAAGCGCCGTCTTATTCACGGTACACGAGCGCGGTCATTTCGCCCTGTACCGGATGCCGACCGCAGGCGGAAAGCCGGATCTGCTGGTGAGCAACCTCGGAGGCTACGAGGGATCCTGGTCCCTCTCGAAAGGCAACGTCCTCTCGTACTCCGCGAGCTCTCCGAAGGATCTCGCGCAGCTTTACCTGAAGCGCCCAGGGGCCGAGGCGGAAGCGTTGACCGATCTCAACGGCGATGTTCTGGGAAGTAAGGAGGTCGCCGAAGTCGAGGCTTTCACCTTTCTCAGTTTCGACGGCAAGGAAGTGGAAGCTTTTCTGACCTTACCTCTGGGCCGAACCGCACGATCCAAGCATCCGCTCATTGCCGTGATCAAGGGAGGCCCCCATGGCCAGGATGGACCGTCATTCGACTACCGGACGCAGGTCTACGCCAACCAGGGTTGGGCTTCGCTGAAGGTCAACTACCGGGGGTCGACGGGATACGGTCAGGCATTCGCCGACGCGATATTCGGGGATCAGGATGGCGGCGAAGCGAAGGATGTGATCTACGCGGTCGATGCCGCCGTGCGCCGATACGATTGGATCGACTCGGAGAGACTGGGCCTCCAAGGTGGAAGCTACGGCGGGCAGCTCTCGATGTGGATCGTCACCCAGACCAACCGGTTCCAGGCGGCCATCCCCATGTACGGAATCTGCAATCTCATCTCCTTCAACTACATGGCTTACTACCATGACTACCTGGCGGTCGAGTTCGGCGCTTTTCCCCATCAGGACGACCTGATGGACGTTCTATGGGAGCGCTCGGCTCTGAAGCATGTCGCGAACGTGAAGACCCCCACGATGCTCGTTCATGGAGAGAACGACAATGACGTTCCCATCGCGGAGTCGGAGCAGTTCTACATAGCCCTCAAGGACGTGGGTGTGGACACCATCATGGTGCGCTATCCGCGCGAAGGCCACGGCATCCGTGAGATTGGACACCAGATCGATTTGCTCGACCGTTCCATCGAATGGTACGAGAGACACTTCGCTCCCGTGGTCGACAAAACCAGCTCCCGCGATTAGGGATCTCTGTTCCTAGGAATTAACTCTATCGACCTTCGTACGCTCGCTGAAGCGCGGCGACGTCGAACTTCTTCATCTCGAGAAATGCCTGGGTAACTCGGGCAATCTGTTTCTCGGTGTACCTTCCGCATCATCTCGTCCAGGTCCTTCGGCGAGACCTGCCACGACAGCCCGTACTTGTCCTTGAGCCAGCCGCACTGCTCGGCTTCGGGCACCGCGGAAAGCTTTCCCCAGTAGTAGTCGATTTCGGACTGAGTTTCGCAAGAGACGATGAGAGAGATCGCTTCATTGAAAGCAAAGTTGTGTTCTCGGGCGCTATCCATCGCGCCGAATTCCGTGCCGGAAAGCTCGAAAGCCGCGTATTTTACGGAGCCTTCCTTATCCGGCTCCTCGCCTTTGCCGTAACGGGCGAGCACGTTCGTGCTCGCATTCTTGAAAACCGATGCGTAAAAGTTGACTGCCTCTTCCGCCTTTCCGGCCACCTTCCCGACGAACATCAGAACGGGCGTGATTTTCTGTTTTGTCGCGCTCTCCCCGACGTACATCAACTGCCACGAAAGGCCGTACCGGTCCTGAAGCCAGCCATACCGTTCGCTGAAGGGGTATGTACCGAGCTCCATGAGAACGGTGCCACCCTTCGAGAGTTTTCCCCATAAGGCGTCCACTTCATCTTTCGTCGTGCATTTCACGTGAAACGAAACGGACGGGTTGAACTCAAAAAGTGGACCGGCGCTGATGGCCATGAAAGGCTGACCCGCGAGCTCGAAGGATACGACGTCGCAATCGCCTGACGGCGTATCGTGGAGCGTCATCACGTTCGTGATTTTCGAATTCGGAAAGAGAGAAGCGTAAAACTCGGCCGCCTCTTTGGCTTCTTTGTCGTACCACAAGTGCGGAGTGACTTTGTGCATCGCCCATTTCCTCCTTGAATGATTCGCCGTCACGTGCGCTCGACCGCGCCTCGGGAGAATGGTTCGCAAGCTGGCCGCAGGCCGCGAGGACGTCGTCGCCACGGCTCCGTCGAACGCTCGCGGTGAGCCCGGAATCCGTCAGGATCTCGAGAAACCGCGACGTCGCGTCCGGAGACGAGCGCCCGTGAGGTGCCCCCGGCCATGGGTTGTAACTAATAAGGTTGACCTTCGCTTTGATCCCTCGAAGGTGCAGCGCGAGCCGTTTCGCATCTTCCGGCCTGTCGTTCTCCCCTCCGAGAAGGACGTACTCGAACGTGATGCGGCGTCTCTTTGGAATCGGAAGCGCGCGGGCCGCCGCGAGGAGATCCTCGAGCGGGTGTTTCCGGTTGATGGGCATCACGCGGTCGCGGACCTCGTTCGTCGTGGCGTGAAGGCTGATGGCGAGTCCGACCGGCGGCGCCTTTTCGGCGAAGCGCGCGAGCTCGTCGACCATTCCCGCCGTCGACACGGTGATACGGCGCGGCGAGACCGAGAACGCCCCGTCATCGGTCAGGATTCGGAGGGCCTTCAATACCGCCTCGGAGTTCAGGAGAGGCTCACCCATACCCATGAAGACGATGTTGCTTCGGGCGGGCGGCTCCGCGAGCGCGTTCCGCGCCAGGAGAAACTGACCGAGAATCTCCCCCGCGGTCAGGTTCCGCTCGAAGCGGATGGTTCCCGAGAAGCAAAAACTGCACTTGAGAGGGCAGCCCACCTGCGTCGAGAGGCAGAACGTGTGGCGGGTCGGCTCGGGAATGTAGACGCACTCGACATTCCGCCGATCCTCGAGCTCGACCAGGTGCTTGATCGTGCCGTCCTTCGATACGTGCTTCGAGGCGGCGTGCGGCCGCCGGATCTCGTAGCTCCATCGCGAGCTTCTGGCGAAGGCCCTTCGGAAGGTCGGTCATCTCCTCGAACGAAGCGGCGCCACGAGCGTAGAGAGCGCGGTAAATCTGGCGTCCCCGGAAGGCAGGGAGCCCCTGATCGAGCATCGCCCGCTCGATCTCGAAGCACTCCAACCCGAAGAGGTTCATAGGTTTGGATCCTAGCACGGCGCTGTGTTACGCCTCCTGCGTCCTTCCATGTTTCGTAAGGAAGTTCTCGCGAACGGGCTCACCGTTCTGACGGAGAAGATGCCTCACGTGCGGTCGGTCGCCGTCGGGGTCTGGATCCGCCGCGGGAGCCGCCACGAGGCAAAAGCCCGAGAGCGGCCTCGCCCATTTCCTCGAGCACATGGTCTTCAAGGGCACGGAGCGGAGAAGCCAGGCCGAGATCGCCCAGGAAATGGACGAGATTGGGGGGCAGACGGACGCCTTCACCTCTCAGGAATACGCGGGGTTCCACGCGAAGGTGCTCGACGAGCACGTGGTGAGGGCGATCGACCTTCTCTCGGACATCGTCTCTCGACCCCGGTTCGACGAGGACGAAATCGAGCGGGAGCGCAAGGTCATCCTCGACGAGATGAGGAGCGTCGAGGACACTCCCGACGACGTGGTGCACGACATTTTCAGCGAAGCGTTCTGGCCGGACCACGCGCTCGGGCGCCCGGTGCTCGGCCGGATCGAGACCGTCTCGAGCTTCGCGCGGAAGGACCTCCTCCGGTTCTTCAAGAAGACGTATACCCCGTCCAATCTGATCGTCTCCGCCGCGGGAAACCTGGAAACGGACCGTATCCTCGACCTGGTGCGGGAGCGATTCTCCTCCCTCTCGACGCTTCCCGACGGGCTCGTGGATGTCGCGCCCACGGTTTCCCCCTCGATTCGACTCGTCGAGAAGGACCTGGAGCTCGCTCACCTCGTCGTCGGCTCCGAAGGGCCGCCTCAGGCGTCCGCCAACCGCCACGCCGCCTACGTCATGAACGCCGTCCTCGGAGGCAATCTGAGCTCGCGGCTCTTCCAGGTCATCCGGGAACAGCACGCACTCGCGTACGCGGTGTTCTCGAGCCTCTGCCGCACATCACGACACCGGCCTGTTCTCGATCTACGCGGGCACCGAGTCATCGAACGTTCCGCTCGCGCTCGACCTGATGCTCGGCGAGCTGCGGCGGATCAAATCGGAGCCGGTCGGCGAGACGGAGCTGAATCGAGCGAAGAGCCACCTTCGCGGAAGCATCCTCATGGGCCTCGAGTCGACCAGCGCCCGGATGTCGCAGCTCGCGCGCCAGGAGATGTATTTCGGACGACAGATGAGCGCGGATGAGGTAATCTCGGGCATCGATGCGGTCACGCCGCGAGAGGTTCTCGCGCTCGCCGCCGAGATGTTCGGCGGGCCGCTTTCGATGACCGTGCTCGGAAGGCTCGAGCACTTGCGTTCGATTCCGGAGAGCCTGGTTGCCTGAGTTTCAGATTTCCGTTCTGGGAAGTGGAAGCACAGGAAACGTCACCTTCGTCTCCGATGGCTCGGTGAGGGTCCTCCTCGACGCCGGGCTCGCCTGCAAGGAAATCGAGCGGCGGCTCCGCCTCTTCGGCGTATCGCCGCGCCACGTCGACGCGGTCCTCGTCTCTCACGAGCACGGCGACCACGCCCGCGGAGCGTGGCGCTTCTGCTCCAAGAACCGCGTTCCGCTCTACGCGACCGAGGGGACGTACCGATTCATGCCGCGCGTCGCCGAAAAGGAAGTCGACTGGGTCCGCGTTCGGTCCGGCGCGAGCTTCAAGCTCGGCCGCATGACGGTGGATCTCTTTCCGACTCCCCACGACGCCTCCGATCCCGTCGGGTTCCGGCTTCGGCGCGGGCGGCTCGCTTTCGGCCACGTGACCGACATCGGCCACGTGTCGGAGGAGGTGGCGACGGGCCTTCGAGGCTGCGACGCCATCCTCATCGAGTCGAACCACGACCTCGAGATGCTGCGAGCCGGCGACTATCCCGAGTCGCTGAAGAACCGGGTGGGAAGCCGCTGGGGGCATCTGTCGAACGACGCTCTCGCCCGCTATCTCGAAAGGCGCCTTCCCGACGCCGTGCGGCATCTGTTCCTCGCGCACGTCTCGCAGCAGAACAACCACGAGAGCCTGGTCCTCGAGTGCTGCTTCGAAGCGCTCAAGCAGGCGCGGGGGAAGGCTTCCGAAGGTGCACCTCACCTATCCCGACCGTCCGACGCCGATGCTGCGCGTCGCCGAAGCGAAGCCCGTCCTCGTGGAAGAGCGGGCCCAGGGAGTCCTGGTTTTCCGAGACATGCTGCCATGCTGACGGACCGCTACGTTCATCCCGAGATGGGCGGCCTCTGGAGCGAGGAGTCGAAGTTCGACGCCTGGCGCGAAGTCGAGATCGTGGCCTGCGAGGTGATGGCGGAAGAGGGCATCGTCCCGATGGATGCGGCGCGCGAGATCCGCGCGAAAGCGACCTACACCATCGCGCGCATCGACGAGATCGAGCGCGAGGTCAAGCACGACGTCCTCGCCTTCACCCAGGCGCTCGCGGAGAGCGTGGGCGAAGCGGGACGATGGATCCACTTCGGGCTCACCAGCTACGACATCGTGGACACCGCGCTCGGCATGAGGATGCGCGACTCGATGGATCTGATCCTGAAGGACGTCGCCGCCCTCACGGCGGTCCTGAAGTCGCGCGCCTTCGATCACAAGAAGACGGTGATGGTCGGCCGCACTCACGGAGTCCACGCCGAGCCCATGACCTTCGGAATGAAGCTCGCGCTCTGGTACGCGGAGATGGAGCGGAACCGCGCGCGGCTCGAGCGGGCGCGGGAGGTCGTCGCCGTGGGTAAGCTCTCGGGCGCGGTCGGCACCTTCGCCCACCTTCCGCCCGGTCATCGAAGAAAAGATCTGCGCGCGGCTCGGTCTCGACGCCCGCCCCCATCGCGACTCAGGTACTGCAGCGCGATCGCCACGCGGAGGCGCTCTCGGCCCTCGCCATCGTCGCCTCGACCCTCGACAAGATCGCGGTCGAGATCCGGAGCCTCCAGCGGACGGAGATCCGCGAGGTCGAGGAGTTCTTCTCCGAGAAGCAGAAGGGCTCCTCCGCCATGCCTCACAAGAGGAACCCGGTCATCTCCGAGCAGATCTCCGGGCTCGCGCGGGTCATCCGTGGAAACCTCCAGGCCGGACTCGAGAACATCGCGCTCTGGAACGAGCGCGACATCTCCCACTCCTCGGCGGAGCGGATGATCCTTCCGCAGAGCTTCATTCTCACCGATCACATCTTGCGGCGCGCGAGCTCGGTGCTCGACAACCTCATCGTCTACCCCGAGAAGATGCGCGAGAACCTGGAGTCGATGAAGGGGCTGGTCTTCAGCGGGCAGGTGCTCCTGCAGCTCGCGAAGAAGGGCCTCGCGCGCGAAGAGGCTTATCGCCTGGTGCAGCGAAACGCCATGGCCGTCTGGCAGAAGAAGGGCGGGCTTCGCGAGCTTCTCGGGCGCGGACCCCGAGGTGCGGAAGTGGCTCGACGAGGAGGAGCTCGATCGAGCGTTCGATCTCGACCGGCAGATGGAGCACGTCGACACCATTTACCGCGGGTGTTCGGACCGGCTTAATGGCATGAAGGCAAACGTCATCGTCCGTCTCAAGGAAGCGGTCCACGACCCGCAGGGGGAGACCATCGGAGGCGTCCTGAAACAGGTGGGCTACGGCAGCGGTCTCCGCCGTGCGCCAGGGGAAGTTCTTCGAGCTCACTCTCGAAGTCGGTTCGCGGGAGGAAGCGGAGCGCCTCGCTCGCGAAATCGCGTCGCGGGTGCTCTCGAACCCGGTGCTCGAGGTCTTCGAAGTGGAGGTGAAGGACTAACGTGCCGCGCTTCGCCGTTCTGGTCTTTCCCGGCTCCAACTGCGAAGAGGACGTGAAGTACGCTCTCGAAGACGTGCTCTCGGAGCAGCCGACCGATCTCGTCTGGCACAAAGAGACGTCCCTCGCGGGATACGACGCCGCCATCCTTCCCGGCGGGTTCGCCCACGGCGACTATCTCCGGCCCGGCGCGCTCGCGCGCTTCTCGCCCATCATGGATCCCGTGCGGGAGATGGCGGAACGAGGAAAGCCGGTCATCGGGATCTGCAACGGATTTCAGATGCTCCAGGAAGCGGGACTCCTTCCGGGCGCGATGCTCCGGAACCGGACCCTGACCTACATCTGCCGCTACGTGGAGCTTCGCGTCGAGCGTCGCGACTCTCCACTCACCGCGACGCTCGACGTCGGGGACGTCCTCCGCATCCCGATCGGACATGCCGACGGGAACTACTACGCGGACGAAGTGACGCTCGACGCCCTCGAGAAGAAGGACCAGATCCTCTTTCGCTACGTGGACAACCCGAACGGCGCCGAAAGGAATATCGCCGGGATCCGGAACGAGCGGGGAAACGTGGTCGGACTGATGCCCCACCCCGACCGGTGCTACGAGCCCGATCTCGGGACCGACGACGGGCGAAGGATGTTCGAGAGTCTCGTGGCCTGGACCCGAGAGCACGCCTGACCGATGGCGGCCACACTCGACGAAGCTCTCTCGGCCCATAACCTCACGCGGGAGGAGTACGACCGCATCGTCGCAGAAGCTCGGACGCGAGCCGAACGAGAACGAGCTCGGGATGTTCTCGGTGATGTGGTCGGAGCACTGCAGCTACAAGAGCTCGCGCGTGCATCTGAAGAGGCTTCCGACGCGCGGACCCCGCGTGCTGCAGGGACCGGGAGAGAACGCGGGCGTCGTCGACATCGGGCACGGCCTCGCCGCGGTCTTCAAGGTCGAATCGCACAACCATCCGTCGTTCATCGAGCCCTTCCAGGGCGCCGCGACCGGAGTCGGCGGCATCATCCGCGACATCTTCACCATGGGCGCCCGGCCGATCGCGCTCATGAACTCGCTGCGGTTCGGCCCGCTCTCGATTCCGAAGAACCGCTCGATCCTCACCGGAGTCGCCGCCGGAATCGCGAGCTACGGAAACAGCATGGGGATTCCGACCGTCTCGGGCGAGGTCGAACTTCGAAGAGTGCTACAGCCTGAACCCTCTGGTGAACGCATTCTGCCTGGGCATCGCTCCCAAGGATCGGATCTTCCTCGCTCGCGCCGAAGGCGAGGGGAACCCCGTGTTCTACGTCGGCGCGAAGACGGGAAAGGACGGAATCCACGGCGCCACCATGGCGTCCGCGGAGTTCGACGAGGCGGCGGAGGAAAAGCGCCCCACGGTCCAGGTGGGCGATCCCTTTCTCGAGAAGCTCCTCCTCGAGGCCTGCCTCGAGCTCATGGCGACCGATGCGCTCGTCGCGATCCAGGACATGGGAGCGGCCGGTCTCACCTGCGCCACCTCCGAGATGGGAGCGCGCGGGCCGAACGGGCATCGAGATCGAGCTCGACAAGGTTCCGCAGCGCGAGCGCGGGATGACTCCCTACGAGATCCTGCTCTCCGAGTCTCAGGAGCGCATGCTCCTCGTGGCCCGCGCCGGACGAGAAGCGGAAGTCGAGCGCATCTTCCAGAAGTGGGACCTCGACGCGAGCGCCATCGGAAAGGTCACGACCGACGGTCTGCTGCGTGTTTTCTCCGCGAGGGCGGGTGGTCGCGGAAGTTCCGGCTCGCGCCCTCGCCGACGAAGGACCGGTCTACGAACGGCCTCTCGCCCGGCCCGCCTACCTCGATCGCATCGAGGACGTGCGCGTCGACGACCTCCCGGAGCCGCCGGATCTCGAAGCGACTCTCGTCGACGCTTCTCGAGAGCCACGCCGTCGCGAGCAAGCACTGGATCTTCGAGCA
This sequence comes from uncultured Acidobacteriota bacterium, assembly GCA_963820855.1. Taxonomy (GTDB): domain Bacteria; phylum Acidobacteriota; class Vicinamibacteria; order Marinacidobacterales; family SMYC01; genus DAISKN01. The sequence goes on along the minus strand of CAWGBY010000015.1, from coordinate 225,077 downwards.
GTACGATCACATGGTGCGGAGCAACACCATCGTGCTTCCCGGAGGGGATGCCGGCGTGGTCCGGATCAAAGGGACGCCGATGGCGCTCGCGATGTGCCTCGACGGAAACGGCCGCTACGCCTACCTCGATCCGTACTACGGCGGGGCCGCGGCGATCGCGGAGGGCTGCCGCAATCTCGCCGCGGTCGGTGCGTCCCCCATCGGCGCCACGAACTGCCTCAACTTCGGCAATCCCGAGAAACCCGAGATCATGTGGCAGTTCTCGAACGTGATCGATGGGATGCGGGACGCCTGCGAGCATTTCCAGGTTCCGATCACCGGCGGAAACGTGAGCTTCTACAACGAGACGGAAGGCGAAGGTATCTTCCCGACTCCCGTCGTCGGTCTCGTCGGGAGTTCTCGAGGATCGAACGCGGCGGGTGACGCACCATTTCAAGGAAAAGGGCGACCTCATCTGCCTTCTGGGCGCGACCTCCGAGGAGATCGGCGGAAGCGAGTACCTGAAGGTGGTCCACGGACGAATCGACGGCAAGCTTCCGAAGCTCGACCTCGGCGTCGAGAGCGCCCTTCAAGACCTCGTTCGCAAAGCGGGCGCGCGCGGCCTTCTGCGCTCGGCGCACGACCTGTCGGACGGCGGACTCGGGGTCGCGCTCGCGGAGAGCCTCTTCGGCCCGCTGGGAGAAACGATGGGCGCCGCCGTGACTCTCGAGACCCGAAGGCGCGCGGACGCGGTCTTGTTCTCCGAGAGCCAGAGCCGGATACTGGTGAGCGTCGAGCCGCGGAACGCGGGTGAGCTCGAGCGGCTCGCCGAGGACGCCGGCGTTCCCCTTTCCCGCCTCGGCGTCACCGGAGGCGAGATGCTGGAGGTTCGGGTGAACGGCGAGCGGGCGATCGCGAAGCCGGTGGCCTCTCTGCGGGAAGCCTGGTGGACCGCGATCGAAAGAGGTCTCGATTCATGAGCGGTTTCAAAGACGAGTGCGGGGTCTTCGGGATCTTCGGCCACGCCGAAGCGGCCGCGGTCACCTACCTCGGGCTCTACGCTCTCCAGCATCGGGGCCAGGAGGCGGCGGGAATCGTGACCTCCGGACGGGAGAAAGGCTTTCGGACCCGGAAGGCCCGCGGCTATGTCGCCGACGTATTCGACGCCGACACTCTCGAAAAGCTCTCGGGTCCGAACGCCATCGGCCATACGCGCTATTCGACCGCGGGCGCGAATACCGACGAGAACATCCAGCCCGTCCACATCGAGTGCAAGTTCGGAGAGATCGCCGTCTGCCACAACGGGAATCTGGTGAACGCCCACCTTCTCCGGCACGAGCTGGTGCAGGAGGGCTCGATCTTCCAGCACCACGAGCGACACCGAGGTGGTCCTCCATCTCTACGCGCGCTCGACGCAGAAGGAGCGCCTCGACGCCATCTTCGACGCCGTTCGGAAGATCGAAGGCGCCTTCTCTCTCCTGTTCCTGACCGAGGATGCGCTCTACGGAGTGCGCGACCCGAGGGGCTTCCGCCCGCTCATCGTGGGAAAGCTCGGCGAGAGCTACGTGCTCTGCTCGGAGAGCTGCGCCCTCGACCTCATCGACGCCGAGTACGTGCGCGAGGTCGAGCCGGGCGAGATGGTCGTCATCGACAAGAACGGCCTCCGGTCCGTTCGGCCGTTCGCCGAAGCGCAGTCACGCGCAATGCATCTTCGAGCACGTCTACTTCGCCCGGCCCGACAGCCGCGTCTTCGGCCGCGACGTGCACCAAACGCGTCTCGCCCTCGGACGCCAGCTCGCCCGCGAGGCCCCGGCCGACGCCGACGTGGTGGTTCCCGTACCCGACTCGGGGACGGTCGCCGCCGTCGGCTACTCTCAGGAGTCGGGGCTTCCCATCGAATTCGGACTCATCCGGAACCACTACGTCGGCCGGACGTTCATCGAGCCGCGCCAGGCCATCCGGCACTTCGGGGTGAAGGTGAAGCTGAACCCGGTGCGCTCGGTCATCGAGGGGCGGCGCATCGTGCTCATCGATGACTCCATCGTCCGCGGGACCACCAGCCGCAAGATCGTGGGCATGGTGCGCCACGCGGGAGCGAAAGAGGTCCACCTCCGCATCTCGTCGCCTCCCACCACCGGCCCCTGCTACTACGGCATCGACACGCCGAAGCGCGAGGAGCTCATCGCCGCGAGCCACAGCGTCGCCGAGATCACCCGCTTCGTCGGCGCCGACTCCCTCGGCTACCTCTCCCAGGAAGGTCTTCTCTCCGCGGTCGCGGAGGATCGAAACCGCTACTGCTCGGCTTGCTTCTCCGGAAAGTACCCCGTTCCTCTCCCCGAGGAAGGACGGGATCAGCTGAAGCTCTTCGAGAAAGTCAGGGAATAGTTCGACGGCGGCGCCACGACACGCGTTGCGAAACTGCCTGAATGTCTGATAATCAGGCAAAGCACATGGGAGAATCCGCTAAGGTCGGCAAACGGGGCGCCGTCGTTATACCCGCGAAAATCCGCAAGAAGTTCGGGATCGAGGAGGGTTCATCCGTCCTTGTCGAGGAGGGACCGGATGGAGTCATTATCCGTCCGGCGGTCACGGTCCCTGTCGAGACCTGGTCGCTCGAGCGCAAGGCCGCTTTCCTTCTGGAGAACGCGGTTGACCCCGACGACTATGAATGGGCGCGCGACGAGGTACGTCGAACGGGACTCGACCCCGACCGGATTCCTCACGGAAAGCCGAAACCCTAGCGACGTGGATCGTCTCTTCCTCGACGCGAACGTGCTCTTCTCAGCCTCCTATCGAGAAGAATCTCCGCTCGTGCGACTCAGGCACCCGCGTGCTGTCGAGTCTGGTGTTGCCGCCTCGCGATTACCTAGCACGCGTGGAACGTAAGCCAAAGCGGCTGGCCAAGAAATGACTACCGTGCTACCGCACTAGCTTCCGTAGTTCCTCCGACACCGCCCGGCTCGCGACTACTTCTGTCCCGTCGCGCAGGATGATGCGCAGGCGCCGATCTTCGTTCGCTTTGAAATGCTCCACCGCGTCCAGGTTGACCACGTGCGAACGGTGGACCCGCCGGAAGCGGCGTGGATCGAGGCGTTCGAGGAGCTCGCTGAGGCTGATGTGGAGGAGGTAGACACCCGATGCGGCGTGGACCTCCGCATAGTCGCCCTGCGCCTGGATGCGGAAGATCGAGGGAACCGGGATCGGCACGATGCGATCGCCCTGCCGGGCGTAGAGCCTCGTGAGAGGGCCGGGCGAGAGCGCGCTTTGCGCGCGCTCCGAGGCGGAGTCGTCGGGCTGCCCCAGCCGGGTCTTCACCCGCTGGAGCGTTGCCGCGAAGCGCTCGCGTCCGAACGGCTTCACCAGATAGTCGATCGCGCCGATCTCGAAGGCCGCGATCGCGAAACGGTCATAGGCCGTGGTGAAGACGATCTCCGCGGAGGAGCCCACCCTACGAGCGACCTCGAGGCCGCTCAGCTCGGGAAGGCGGACGTCGAGGAAGAGCAGGTCGGGCCGCAACTCGGAGGCCAAGCGCACCGCCTCATTGCCATCCGCCGCTTCGCCCACGAGCGTTACCCAATCGACGTCATCCAGGTAGTCGCGCAGGTTCTGGCGGGCGACGGCCTCGTCTTCGACGATCATCGCCCGGATGGTCCTCATGCCGCCTCGCGAACTCCGCCGGCGGGAAGATCGAGACGAACACGCAATCCTCCTGCGCGACGGGCTCGAACGCCATGTGGGCGTCCCCGCCATAGAGCGCAGCCAGGCGCTCTCGCAGAAGCCGCACCCCGAGCCGGGGGCTCGCGGAGACTGAGGCTTCGGAGGCTCCCGGACCGTCGTCCTCCACCTCCAGGAGGAGCCGGCCGTCCACTCGCCTCACCGTCAGGTCGAGACGGCCTCCCTCACGTCGCGGGCTGATCGCGTGGATGATGGCGTTCTCCACCAGGGGCTGGAGTGCGAAGGGCGGGATGGGAACGTCCATCACATCCTCTCCCGCGCACAAAGTGAGGCGGAGGCGGTCGCCGAGCCGAATCTGCTCGAGCGCGAGGTAGCTGCTGACGAAGGCCCACTCCTCCCGGAAGGCCACCTGGTCCAGGTTGGCGTGATGGACGTGCAAACCGAAACGCAGCAGCTCGCCCAGCCGCTCGAGGGCGGCCTCCGCCTTCGCTGGCTCGCGCCGGATGAGGCCCATCAGCGCATGGAGCGTATTGAGCACGAAGTGCGGATTGAGCTGCGAGCGCAGGAGCGCGAGCTCGGCCCGGGCCCGCAGCGCTTCGGCCCGAGCGAACTTTTCAGCGCCGTGCCACGCGTGGCCGGTGGCGATGACCGCGAGCTGAACCAGAGCGCTGATCAGGATCTGAAATCCGATCAGGGCGCGATTGGCCGGCGCCTTGAAACCCGTTCCCACGACCCACGAATCCAGCGCGGCGAGCGTCATCCAACCCACTGTGGCTAGGAGTGCCAGCGTGACCAACACCAAGGCATGCGCGGTGAGAAAGGCGAGAAGACGATCGCGACGCCATGGAAGCCGGGGCGGAACGGAAATTCCGATCACTCCGAGGAGGGCGTTCGGCAGGAGGGCGGCTACGGAGTTCCGCACCGCCTGCGAAAGGGTGGCGCCGCCGACCAGGAAGGGGGCGGCATAGAAAAGAATTAACGAGACGAAGGCGGCCGCGTAAACCGTCCAGAACGCCCGGCGCGAGCCGGGCATCTTGGAAAGGGCTTCGGCCACGGAGCTCTGCACGATCGATATCTGACTCCGAAAATACCGGCTACGCCAGCGTCACTCGTCGAACGGGCCGACGGATCGGTCGAACGGTCAAGTACCCGCTCAACCAGTCCATTCGCGGTTCGGCCATCGGGATCGCCCGCCCGGCGAACGATGCTTCCCCTCTTCCTTTCGCTCCTCCAAGCTGCGTTGCAAGGAGGAATGACATGAAGCTGTGGTTGCCTATCTTGCTCGTCGTATCTCTCGAGCCCGCACGGCAGGTCTGGCTCCTCGACGATTTCGAATCCGCTGAGCACGTGGCGGCACACGAGCTCTCCTGGATCGTCCTCGGAGACGAGCTCCTGGGCGGGACTTCGAGCCTCGCGCTCGAGACCGTATCGAGCGAAGAATCCGGACATGCCCTTCGCCTGGAGGGAAGCGTTGGGGAGGGTCCGACGGCGTTCACGGGCGCCTGGGCTCCTCTCGACGGGGGAAGCCGGCCGGTGGATCTACGGGCCTTCGACGCCTTGCGTTTCCTCGCTCGAGGCGAGGGCACGTTCCAGGCGGGTCTCCGGAGCGGACCCGCGACGACGATGACGAACTTCATGGCGTCGTTCACGCCCGGACCGGACTGGAAGGCCTTCGAAATCCCGTTCGAGAGTCTTTCTGCGGCGGGGCCCGGCTCCGCCAACGCGACCTTCCGTCCGGAGGAGGTTCATTGGCTCGGCATCACGACGGCTCCGGGAGCGGACGGTCCGTTCCATCTCGAGCTCGACGACGTCGACTGGTTTCGCACCGGAGTGAGGAGCCGCCCTCGCCTGTCGCGCAGGCTGGACCGGCGCGGACCATCCGGCTCGCTTTCGCGGCGGCGCCGGCGGGCATCGCCTGGCGCGAGCTCGCTCGGGATCCGTCCGGCGACGGCAAGAAGCCGCTCCCTCCCGGACGCGGTCTCTGTCGCAGTGATGGCGGACGACGGCGGCGAGCGCGTCTGGTTTCGCATCGGTCTGCAAGCGAGGCGCCGCAGTCCTGGCTCGGACTGAACCTGGCGTTCGACATCGACGGCAACGCCGAGAACGGAACCGCGTGGTGGGGCTCCAACACCGGCTTCCATTTCGACCGCCTCGTCAGCGTCTGGTTGTTCCGGACCGGCGAGACCTACCAGGGGGTAGCGGGGACAGCGGACGCGGCAGCCGTGGCGCAAGGCGTGTTCATGGAGAACGGGCTCGACGTGCAGGTGACGACGGATCGAGATCCGGGCGCGTTCCTGGTGAGCGTCCCGCGCTCCGTGCTCGGCAGGCGGTCGAGAGGCGCGCTTCCTGGCTGCGGTCGGCTCGGCCATGGCGAACAACGACGACGTTCCGGATTCCGGCGCGATCCTGCTCCCGCGCCCGTCCGCAACTTCTGACCGGGAGTATGCGTCGCGACTAACCGCCGAGTGCTTGCCGCGCTCGTGAGATCAGGTCGTTGTCCGGAGCCTCGAAGTCCGTTCAGCCAGAAGACGCTCGCCGCGAGATATCGATTCCGCCAGCAGGTGATAGCCGGTAGAAGTCCTCGAGCACTGCGGCGCTGAACTTGTAGTCGTGGGAATCGTTTCCCTTGAGGAACACCAGCCGGTTGAGCGCATCGAACAGGGACTTCGGGCGAGGAGCTCCGCGCGAGATAGGTCAGAACCTGGCGAGCCGCACCGGAGTTGTCGCGGCCGATCGCACCGCAGATGTCCTCGACCGTCGGACTCCGTGGCTTCCTCCGAGAGGAGCGAGCTCGTCGACCCGTACGCTCGAGCCGCTTCCGCGACGATAGAACGGGAGAAACGAGGCGAATTGTAGAAGGAGCAGCCGTCTGGTCTCGTCGCTCGCCGAGCGCTCATAGAGATAGCGGATGGCATTCGTCGTGGTCACCGCGTGGAGCGAGAGGATGCCGGGATTGCGCATCAAGACCTCGGCCGCGCCGGCCATCAAACCGTCCCAAACCACTCCGGGCCGACGCGTCGACGGAGGAGAGTCGATGACCCCATCCGCCGTTTCCAATTCGTCGCCGTGGCGAAGCAGGTCGAGGAGGTCGATGGTCGCTCTGGAGTCGGCCTTGCCGGCCTGCCAGTCAGCCCCGAGATGGCCGACGAGCTCCCGATTTCTCCGCCAGGGGCGATCGACGCGATCGTCGCCCTTCAGCGGATCGCTGCCTTCACGGGCGAGAAGCGCGTAGGCGAGCGAGCGGAGCACCGGCTGCGCATGCTGCCATCCGATGGTCTCGAGTGTACGCCAGCCGTTCGCGACGTAGATCGCCTTGTGGCCAATCGATCGAATATCGCGGGCGGCGTATCGAGCGAAAACTTCGAAGCACTCCGATCGGGACTCGAGCGCCCGGAGAGCGCGGCCGCGTTCGCGTCGGCAGCAGCTTCATCCCATTGGTCCATGGCCTCGGTGAACGCGCGGACCGCATCGTTCTGGGAGGCACGGACGCTCAGGATTCCCCGCGGACATGGTCCAGTCGCCGTTCTCGCACATCCGCTCGCCTGCGAGGCCTTGAAGTGATCGAGCGCCCACAGAATCGGAAGCCAGCGGTCCTCCACCGGCGACGCCTGGGCGACTTGATGGGCCGAATGAACGACGAGCACCGCATGGAACTTGAACCCCACCGACGGGCGGGGCTGAATGTTGCGAATCCCCGCCAGCAAGAGCGCAGCAAGCACCTCCCGATAAGAAAGGCCCTTCCGGATCCTCGCGCCGACTTCTTCGAGCAGACTCTCGCGCGGAGTCTCCTCGACCATGCGGACCAGAGCCTCGATGGCTGGGTCGAAGCGAACGTGGGAAGGAAGGAGCCGTGTCTCGGAGGCGAAGACGGGCGCGAATCGGGAAAGGAAAGCAAGCTCTAAAAATCCCCTGCGGTCCAAGGGCTCACCCCGATTCCAGCTCCGCTCATGTTAGCCCGACCTGACGCCGCTTGCTATAGTCGGAAGGTCATGGACGTCATCCGCGGCAAGCGCCTCGAGCGCTCGGATCAATAATTTCGAGAGATTGCCGCGCGGTTCTCGGGCCGGATCGCAATCGACCTGGGCACCGGAGACGGCCGTCTCCCGCTCGCGATGGCGCGAGAGGCGCCGAGCGTCTCTTCATCGGCATAGACGCCAACGCCGCTGGACTTCGAGAGCTCTCGGGCCGCGCGTTTCGCGCGCGGGTGCCGAATCTTCTCTACGTTCGGGCCGCGATCGAGGACCTTCCTACCGAGCTCGCCGGGCTCGCGGACCACGTGAGCGTCGTGCTCCCGTGGGGAAGCCTCCTCGCCGCGGTGGCGCGTCCTTCGGTGAAACTTCTCGGCAGCATACGCGCGCTCTGCCAGCCGAATGCAAAACTCACCGTCGTTTTCGCTCTCGACCCCGACCGCGATCGGTCGGAGGTGGAACGGCTGGATCTCGCTCCGCTTCTGGGCGGTGACCTCGAAAGCCACCTGAAACAGGCCTACCGCGAGGCCGGGTTCCTCGTGATGTCGCTTCGCGCTCTCCGTCCGGAAGAGCTTCGGCTGTGGCCATCGACGTGGGCCCGCCGCCTCGCTTGGGGCCGGTCGCGCTTCTTCTGGCAGTTCGAGGCGAAGGCGGATGGTCTATTGCCTCGACAGATGTGATTGTGATACCCGCTGCTCGCGGGCTATTCCAGAGAGGTGGAAATCATGATGATGCGGGCCGTCCTGGCAGCTGCGGTTTCGTCGTTCCTCGTTTCTTTTTCTCTACGCGCCGCTGACGAGAAGGCACTCCTGACCGAGCTCCGGCCGTCAGAGCTCGAGCGTCACGCGAGAGAGATCGTTCGCCATGCCCGCGACGGTGGAAGCCCGGGAGAGCTTGCCGCCGTCGATTACGTCGTGAAAGCGCTCGAGGCGGACGGCATTCCGGTCGAGGTCCACGAGTTTCGCGCGTACGTGAGCTATCCGGGCCGATGCCGCCTGCAGGTCGAGGGAGCCAACCTTCCGGCGAGCCCGAAATGCAAGACTCAGGCGCTCGCGAGCCCGACCCCGGCCGGTGGAGTCCGCGGGGCGCTCGTCTACGTCTCCGACGGGGAGAAGAAAGCGTACGAGGGTGTCGACGTCCGGGGGAAGGTCGTCCTCGTGAACGCGCTTCCGCTCCCCGACGGCGTGAAGCATGCCTCCGACGCCGGCGCCATCGGCGCCGTTTTCATGTCGTACTCGGAGCACATCCAGGAGCTGACGGTGAGCCCGATCTGGGGCACGCCCAATCACCGGAACTACGGCGAGCTTCCGAAGATCCCGAGCGTCCATCTCAGCAAGGCCGACGGCGAAGCGCTGCGGGAAGCGGTGGGCACGGCGACCGTCACGGTGACGATCGAGACCGAGGTCGATACGGGCTGGAAGACTCTCCGCCTTCCCGTCGCGACCATCGAAAGCGAAAGAGACCGCGAGGGCTACGTCCTGGTGGGCGGCCACATCGACGGATGGCATTACGCCGCTGTGGACGAAGGAGCTTCGAATGCCGCGATGATTGAGATGGCCCGCCTCTTTCACCGGCGTCGCGGAGAGCTGCAGCGGGGACTCAAGGTCGCCTGGTGGCCCGCCCACTCGAACGGCCGCTACGCGGGCTCGGCCTGGTTCGTCGACGATCAGTGGATTGACCTCCGCGACAACGCCGTCGCCTACATGAACATCGACGGCGTCGGCCAGACGGGAGCGACCGTGTACGGCTCGAGCAACACCGCGTCGATGGACGCTCTGGCGGAGGCGGTGCTCGGGGAGGTCGCCAGTGCCGCCGTCGAGCCAGATCGCCCAGGACGCAATTCGGACCAGGGCTTCTACGGCATCGGGCTCCCGCTCCTCCAGTTCGACCACGGCCGCACCGATCCCGGCGGACGCTACTGGTTCTGGCACACGGAGGAGGACACCTTCGACAAGATCGACTTCGAAGTGCTCGCTTCGGATACCCGGCTCTATCTCGCGGCACTCTCGCGGCTGCTCACGAGCCCGATTCCACCCATCCGGCTCTCCGCGGAGACTTCGGAGCTGAAGGCGCGCCTACTCGAGCGAAAGGGCAAGGCCGGCTCTCATCTCGATCTCTCTACGGTCATCGAGAGAGCGGAGGAGCTCGATGCCCGCGCCCGCGCGCTCGACGAGAAGCTGCGCTCGGCGAGCTCGGCGTCGACCGCGGATCTCGTGCGGCGCATGGTACGGGTGATACGCCCGGTCCTCCGGGTGAATTATCAGGAGCACGGGCCTTACCAGCAGGATCCGGCGCTCGAGGTTCCGAAGCTTCCCGGTCTCGAACCGCTCGCGACCCTTGGGAGCCATCCGGTCGAGAGCGACCTCTACGGCTTCACCCGCACCTCTCTCGTGCGGGAACGGAACCGGATCCTCGACCACCTCGACCAGGCGCTCGCCGAAGCCAGAGCACTGGAGCATGTGCTCGGAGGGCCGGGTTGATGCCGCTTCATCTCGGAACCATGGGGAAGAGTTGCTTCAACTCCTCCTCGCCGGGCCTCCGGCCGTACTCGCAGACTTCGAACGCCTCTGCGTGTACGGCTCCGCGCGCTCGTTCGACTCCGTACCCTCGCTCGAGAGCGGCTCTGACCTCGGGAGAGATCGGACTCGCACCCCGCGTCGTTGCCAGCCACCGTTTCCGCTCTTCCGCTCCTCGCGGGACCTCGGCCAGGATTCCTTCCGTCCAGGGAAGCCATTCGTAGAACTGCGACACGTGCGCGTCGAGCGCTTCGATCTTCTTTTCGTAGACGGAGGTGATGTCGACGGCGACGTCCGGGCGGAACGGGTTCGGCCGCTGGAAGGAGTCCTGGCAGTAGAGGAACACGGGGTTCTTCGAGAGCGGTTTCGTGTCCGGCGCCACGTTCGGTACGATGACCATGTAGGCGGCATCCTGGACCACGAGGCCGCTGTTGCGATGGTCCGGATGGTAGTCGTTCGGCCGCGGCAGGATGACGACGTCTGCGTGAAAGCCGCGGATCGCGCGGATGACCTGCCCGCGGACTTCGAGAGTCGGCTCGAGCTCGCCATCGTGGTTGTCGAGAACCTCGTACTCGGTGAGCCCGAAGCGCCGGCCCGCCTCCTGGGCCTCCGCGCGGCGGCGCTTCGCAAGAGCACCGCCTCCCTCGCTCTGATGACCGGCATCGCCGTTGGTGAGCGAGAGGAACTTGACGCGATGCCCCATCGAGGCCCATTGGATTGCCGTGCCCCCGGCGCAAGAGTCGCAGTCGTCGGGATGGGCACCGATGACGAGCACGTTGAGGGGAGTCTCCTGCGAGTAGTTCTCCCGAGAGAACAGCACGAGAACGATCGCGACACCGATGGTGCGCATAGCCCACGCCTCCGGCACAGGCCGAGAGCATATCAAGAGTGGCAACAACGAGCCGCGTCGCCGAAAATACCGCGATGCCAGAGAAACGATGGTTCTTCTGTATCGCTCTCGCGGCTGCTGCCTGTTCTTCTTCCGTCGAGAAGACCGTGGCGCCGTCGCCCTTCGCCTTCGGAGAATGCCGAGACCAGAGCCCCGTCGAGTTCGAGAACGTAACGATTCGATCGCTCTACGTCCCCATGCGCGACGGCGTCCGCATCGCGCTCGACGTCGTCCTTCCCGAGAACCTTCCTGTAGGGCGGAAGATTCCCGCAATCCTCGTCATGACCCGCTACTGGCGATCTCGCGAAGGCGACGGTCCGACAGATCAACAGGAGTACTTCGCGCGGAGGGGCTACGCCGTCGTGATGGGTGACTCGCGCGGGACCGGCGCTTCTTTCGGCGTCTGGCCCTACCATCGAACGCCGGACGAGGTTCGCGACTTCGGTGAGATCGCCGACTGGATCGTCTCGCAGCCGTGGTCCAACGGAGCGGTGGGAGGGTTTGGAACTTCTTATACCGCGAACACCGCGGACTGGATGGCGCAGCAGAACCACCCGGCGGTGAAGGCGATCGTTCCGCGGTTCCCCGATTTCGACCCCTATGCCGACCTCTACTTTCCCGGCGGGATCTTTCACGTCGCGTTCGGAAGGGACTGGGGCCAGTCGGTCAAGGAGATGGACCTCAACGTGAAGCGCGGAGATCCTCCTCGCGGCGTGAAACCGGTGGACGAGGACAAGGACGGCGCTCTCCTCCAGGCGGCCATCGACGCGAGGCGCGAGGTTCCCGGCGTTTACGAGGGCTTGAGCCAGATCACGTTTCGCGACGACCGCCCGGACGTTTGGAGTGGCGCTTCCATGCTCGATTGGAGCATCCACACCCATATCGATGACGTCGAGCGCTCGCGTGTCCCCATCTTCAGCTGGGGAGGATGGCTCGACGCCGGGACCGCCGCCGGAGTGCTCCATCGGTTCACAACGCTCTCGAATCCCCAGAAGGCGATCATCGGTCCCTGGAGTCACGGCGGAGACCATCATGCGAGCCCCTACGGTCCTCCGGACCTCGAGACCGTCCCGACGGAAGAAGCGCAGCGCGGAGAGTCGCTCTGTTACTTCGACCGCTACTTGAAGGGGACCGAGCAACCAAACCCCGGAGCACCAGCTCATCTATTACACACTGGGTGACGAAACGTGGAAGTCGACCGAAACCTGGCCTCCCGCGGGAGCGTCGACTCGCTTGATGTACCTCGCCGCGGGCAACGTTCTTTCCTCGGACGCGCCGCAGGAGGACTCCGGGGAGGATGTCTACACCGTGGACTTCGAGGCGACGACGGGAACCACGAACCGGTGGTACACCAACCAGAACGCGAACGACGTCGTCTATCCGTGACCGCGCGTCCGCCGACGCCAGGCTACTCACGTACACGAGCGAGCCCTTAGACGAAGATCTCGAGGTGACGGGGACTCCGGTCGTCCGAATTCACGTTCGATCCACGACCGCGGACAGCGCTTTTTTCGTCTATCTCGAAGACGTCGACCCATCCGGGCAGGTGCGGTACGTGACCGAGGGCCAGCTTCGAGCCCTGCACCGAAAGGTGTCCTCCGAAACTCCGCCTTACAAGATCTTCGGACCGTACCATTCGTTTCTCTCGAAGGACGCCCTTCCGATGAAACCCGGAGAGGTCGCGGAGGTCGAGATCGAGATGCATCCCACTTCGGTTCTCTTCCGAAAGGGCCATCGCATCCGTCTCGCGATCGGAGGCGCCGACAAAGACACCTTCGCTCGTATTCCCGAGGACGAGACGCCTCAATGGACGATCGAGAGGAACCGATCTCGAGCTTCCGAGCTCGAGCTTCCGATCGTCCGCCGGCGCTGAAACCGAACCCGTAGTGTAGCGATCAGCTCGAGGTGGACTTCTGCTTCCGTGATTGCGAGTCGGCGTAGCAGCTCCGCAGCCTTTGCTTGGCGCGGCTGAGAAGGACCGCCACGTTGCCCGCCGACGTGCCGAGCATGCGGGCGACGTTCTCGCCGGGGACCTCGTCGAGGAGGCGGAGGGTGACGACCGCGCGCTGGATCTGGTTGAGGGTCGCCATACACCCGACGACGAGTGCGTACTCCTGCGCTTCCGCGACCGCCTGGTCCGCGGAGACGCCACGGTCCGGAAGCCCGTCGAGAGTGATCTCGTCCGAGAGGTGAGGCCGCGAGCGGTCGTGCCGGCGCCGGCGATTCCGCGCGACGTTTCTCGCGAGCACCGTCAGGAGCTTGATCGAGTCGTCGGGCTCCTCGACCAGCATGCGGGCCTGCGGAAGAGTGAGAAAGCCGTAGAAGGCATCCTGCACGCAGTCGAGCGCGTCCTCGGCGCCAAGCCCCTCGCGCCGCACGATCCGGACCAGGCGTCCTCGATGCTGGTGCACGAGCCGAGTCACCCAGTCGAAAAAGCTGCCGCCGCTCGAAGGCGCGCGCTCACGCCGCGCCCGCGGGGTTGCGTTCACGTTCATGATGGGTCGATCCGCCTCAGCCCGTACATCCTGCGCCATTATCGACCTTCGCAGCAGGAGCGTCTATCAGCGATTCCAAGGGGCCAGATCGTCACACCTGCTTAGGTCGCCAGAGGCCGCTCCATTACAGCCGGCCCGCTTGTAAGAAAACCTCGCGTCGAAACCTATCGTCGTGCCGAGAGACGGCGCGAAAGGAGTTTCCATGCCGGCACAACTGCTCGTTTTGTATCCAACGCCGAAGAACGCGAAGGATTTCGATAGGAAGTACCGCGACGAGCATCTACCGTTCGCGGGGCCCCGACTGAAAGGAGCGACCCGGGTCGTGACCAAGAAGGTGATGGCGCCACCCGGAGCACCGTCCGACTTCCACCTCATGTCCGAGGTCCATTTCCCTTCGCTCTCCGCCCTCGAGGCGTGCGCGGCGCTCGACGGCGCCCGAGAGGCGTTGGAGCACGCCGCGTCCATCTCTTCCGGTGGCGCGCCGCGGGTCTTGATCGTCGAGGACGTCGAGACGTAGCCAATCGGGCGAGAGATTCTTGCCATGAACGCAGAATTGACCCGCAGGGAGTTCGGATTCATCGCCGCAGGTGCCGTGCTCGGCGGGCACAGCGCAGGGTCCAAAGGACCGCACGAAGGGGATCCACCGATGGACATGCTTCAAGCGATAGGAAACACGACGATAGTTCGACTTCGCAAGGTGGTCCCTCACGGGAGCGGGGAGATCTTCGTGAAGCTCGAGTCGGAGAACCCGACCGGCAGCATGAAGGACCGGATGGCGCAGGCCATGATTTCGCGCGCCGAAGAGGACGGTCGGCTGAAGCCTGGAGACACCGTCGTCGAGTACACGGGTGGCAGCACCGGCGCATCACTGGCTTTGATCTGCGCCGTCAAGGGCTACCGCCTCCGGATCGTCACCTCGGACGCGTTCAGCCGGGAGAAGCTGGACCACATGGCAGCGCTCGGCGCGGAGCTGACGCTCGTCCCGAGCGAGGGCGGCCGCACCACCAAGAAGCTGATCCTGGATATGATCGAGACCGCCCGCGGGTTGAGCCTGGAGCCGCACACGTACTGGACCAATCAGCTCGAGAACCGCGACACCATCGCTGGCTACTACCCGCTGGGCGAAGAGATCTGGAGTCAGACCGGTGGAGAGGTCGATGCCTTCGTTCACTCGGTCGGTTCGGCGGCCTCGTCGCGAGGGGTCGCGACAGTTCTCAAGCGACACAAGCCGAGTATCGAGTTCGTGGCCGTCGAGCCCGCGGAATCTTCCGTCTTGCGGGGAGGTCAGCCAGGGCCCCACAACATCGAGGGAGTCGGGATCGGCTACGCTCCTCCGCTCTGGGACCCAACTCTCGTGGACGACATTCTGCCGGTCAGCACGAGCGACGCGAAAGACATGGCCAGGCGCCTCGCTCGCGAAGAGTCGCTCTTCGCCGGAACCTCGTCCGGCGCGAACGTCGTCGCCGCGATTCAGGTAGCGAAGCGCCTCGGGCCGAAAGCCAAGGTCGTCACGTTGATGGTGGACTCTGGCCTGAAGTATTCGAGCACCGACGTGTACCGGCGGCGATAAGAACCGACCCGCCCTTCTGCCGCTCCCTGCATCGATCGGTGCGCTCAGTGCTGATGACCGCCCGCCGCGTGCTCGTGGGTGATGTTCCACTTCACGTCCTTCGCGTCGACGCCTTCGACGATGCCCTGACCGTTGTGCCATCCCAAGCCGCAACCGGGGCAAACCGCTTCGCCCGCCTGGAGGTTGGTGAAGCAACTGCATGACCCTTCATGGAGCGCGCACCAGTCGCAGGAGGGTTCGACGCAGCAGTTGTACTTCCCCTCGTCGAAGAGCCCGGTCTTGGCGGCTTCGAGCCTCGTCTTGATATCCGCGAGCTCGCTCTCGGGCGATGCCGGAGCGGAGGTCGTTTCCGTCGCTTCCGGCTCGGGAGGCGGCGGAGCGGGACTGGCGCAGGCGAGCAGGCTCAGAAGGATCGAGCTCATGGGAATCATCGATTTGGTCAACAATCTCTCCTCCCGGGCCCAGGCTACCTCAACGACCGCCCTCCCGATGGCGCGCGCTTCGTTGCTCGCGTACGCTCCTTCGAGGAGTATGACATGCATGACACCTCTCTTACTCGCCGGGAAGTACTCCGGCTCGGCACCGCCGGAGCCGCGGCCCTCCTCATGAAGCGGTCAAGCGGCGCCTCGGGGCTCGCGGCCGAGTACGACCGTTACGACGCGCTCGCTCTCGCCGAGCTCGTCGCCAAGGGGGAAGTCACTCCGCTCGAGCTTCTTCATGCGGTTCGTACTCGCGTCGAATCCAACCAACCGCGGCTGAATTGTTTCAGCGCGCTCTTCTTCGATAAGGCGGAAGCGCAGATCCAGGCGGGTCTTTCCGATGGTCCTTTTCGCGGAGTGCCGTTCGCGCTCAAAGACATCTCGCATCAGCTTTCCGGCACGGCCACCACGAATGGAAGTCGACTCTTTCAAGAGAACGTTCCGGATTTCGACAGCACGCTGGTCGAGCGGTACAAGAAAGCCGGGCTCGTGATTTTCGGAAAGACGACCTCTCCGGAGCTTGGCCTCTCCCCTTCGACGGAGTCGGCCCTCTTCGGAAAGACTCACAATCCCTGGAATCTCGAACGAACTCCCGGAGGCTCTTCGGGCGGGACCGCAGCCGCCGTGGCAAGTCGTATCGTACCGATGGCGCATGGAAGCGACGGCGGCGGCTCCATTCGGATTCCGGCGTCGTGCTGCGGTGTCTTCGGTCTCAAGCCGACGCGAGCGCGCGTTCCCCTGGGGCCGACGCAGTTCGAGGGATGGAACGGCCTCTCGGTGCACCACGCGCTCTCACTCTCGGTACGCGACAGCGCCGCCCTTCTGGACGCATCCGCGGGACCGGAGAAGGGCTCGCCCTACTGGGCGCCGCCGCCGGAGCGTCCGTTCCTCGAGGAGACGAAGAGGGCCGCGGGAAGGCTTCGGATAGCGATGGTCCTCTCGCCGGCCTCGGGCGCCTCCGTCGATTCCGAGTGTCAGAAGGCCGCTTCCGACGCCGCGAAGCTTTGCGAGGAGCTGGGACACGAAGTGGAGGAAGCGCGACTGCCGGATCGATGCAAGGTCGTGGGAGATGTCATGGCCACGCTCGTGTTCGTGTCGGTCGCGCGCACTCTCGAGGACGCGGCGGCGGCCAGAGGTCGCAAGGTGACGGAGGCCGACGTCGAGCCGATCACCTGGGACAACTATCAGAGAGGTCTTTCCATTCCGAGTTTCGCCTATTCCCGCGCGATCAATCTGTGCCATCAGGTCGGCCTCGCCATGGCGCGGTTTCAAGAAAGCTTCGACGTGATCCTGAGCCCGACTCTCGCGAAGCCGCCGATCGCGCTCGGGGTCCTCAGCCTGTCCGCGTCCTCCGCTGAGATCTATGGACGGGAGCTCACCGCTTTCATGCCCTTTACCCAGCTCTACAACGTGACCGGTCAGCCATCGATGTCGGTCCCGCTTCACTGGACGCCCGACGGTCTTCCCGTCGGAGTGATGTTCTCCGCGCGCTTCGGCGACGAGGCGACTCTCTTCCGGCTCGCGGCGCAGCTCGAGCAGGCGCGTCCGTGGGCGGCGACGCGACCGCCCGGAGTCTAAACGAGCCCAGCGTCCGGCATCGACGCCCGGGAACGAGGATAGTCGGATGCTCGATTCGGATACGCCACTCTCTTCTCCAGAGGGTGATCCAGAGGAACATGAGGAGCCGGCTTCGATGGGGGCGGTACGATCAGTGGTTCTGGTCGTGGCCGTGCCGGTTGCCGGTTTTCTGGCGGCCGTAGCGCTGGAGCGTTGGGGCGCGAATCCGAACTCCCTCGGTTGGAAAGTACTCCAAGAGACATCGCTCGTCACGCTGGGGTACGGCTTGGCGCTGGTTGCCGCCATCAAGTTCGCCGGGCTGGCAGCCCTTCGCAGCCGCAAGCTTCTCCTAGCCCTCTTCCGGCCGGGGTTGTACTTCACCGCGATCTCTTTGGCGCTTCTGGTCATCGTTCACGCCGGGATCGCCATTGCGATTGCCTTCTCTCTCTTCCGTGCCTATGGCCTCGTTATCGCTATAGCCTCCGGCGCGATCATTGGCGCAGCCGCCATGCTCCGTGGTCTCTTCACGCTCGTGCGAAAAGCCGAAGCGCACGTCGTGGGCGTGCACCTTCCTCCCGAGGCAGGCCCCAGACTCTGGGAACGCGTCAGGTCCATCGCGCGGCGACTAGGGGCGCTCGAGCCCGAGCACATCGTCGTCGGGCTCGACCCCAACTTCTTCGTCACCGAGGCAAACGTGAAGTGCCTTGACAAGGAGCTCACCGGACGCACGCTCTTTTGCTCGCTGCCGCTCTCGCGAATCCTCACCATCGCGGAGCTCGATTCCATCATCGGCCACGAGCTGGGTCACTTCAAAGGGGCCGACACCACGTTCAGCGAGAAGTTCTATCCCATCTATCGAGGGACGGCGTCCGCGCTTCAGGCCGTCGCGGCGGCAGCCCAAGGCGGGGCCAATCAGCTTGCGCTTCTACCCGCCATTGCCGTGTTGAGCTACTTCATGGAGACTTTCGCAGTCTCGGAAAGACGGATCAGCCGAGCGAGAGAGCTCGCGGCAGACGCGGAGGGCGCGACGGTAGCCAGCTCTCGGACCGCCGCGTGCGCGCTCGTGAAAGTCCACGCCTTCGCCCCGCAGTGGGGTCTTCTTCACGAAAGGATCTTCGAAGGCTTGAAGGCGCGTAGTTTTTTTCTCAATCTGAGCGCTCTGTACGCGGAGGGGGTCGCCCAGGTCTCGAGGCCCGAGTGCCTCGAGGGGATCGCGCAGACTCACCTTGCTCACCCGACCGATACTCATCCGCCGCTTCAGGAGCGACTCGAAGCGCTCGGGGTCACACTCGCCGACGTGATGGTCGATTCGCTCGAGGTCGACGTTTCCGAACCTGGTCTCGGGCTCGTGGAGCAAGCCGACAAGCTGGAGAGGCAGCTCACGATTGCTTATCAGCACCTCCTCGCTCAGTTCGCGGGGATCAACGTCGAGTCGATGCCGCCAGAGCACCGCCCCCCGGGGGAAACCTACAGCGCGAAGCAGGGTCGCCGCAGAATGCGAGAGAGCCGCCGCAAGCGGCGGCACTGATATCCGGAGTAAGGATCAGAGCTTCACGAGCTGACAGGTGATCGACACGCTGTCGAAATTCGATCCGCTTCGGCGACGAGGCGACTCTCTTCCGGCTCGCGGCGCAGCTCGAGCAGGCGCGCCCCTGGGCGAAGACGCGCCCGCCCGTGTAGCCGTTCGAACTCTAGTGCCCCTTGCCCCTGTGCCCCTTTTTCAGAGGGGGCGCGCTCTCGGGGGAAACCCGTCGCAACGTGGCCTGCTCGAAAGCATAGGCGAGCTCGATCAATCTCCCCTCGCTGCAGGCCATTCCCGTGAACGCGACGCCGAAGGGCGCGGGCTTCGCGTCGAACCCCGGCGGAAACGGCGGGGAAACAGCGTTCGGCACCATCCCGAATGGGACCACGACGGTGGGATACCCGGGGCGGGCGGCGATGTCGGCGCCACGAGCATCGGGAAACAGGATAGCGTCGAGATCCTCCGCCATCATCACCTCGTCGATTCCGTGCTCCGCGGCGAGAAAGAGATCCTTCTCCCGATCCGCCTCGTACCGGGCGATGTCCACCGGGTCGGAGGTGTCCATCTCATCGGAAATGTCGAGCCTCGATTGTGCGTACTTGATTGCGTTGTTGCCGACATTCGCCAGGTTGAACTCCCGGAGCTCGGTCAGGGTGTCGATGCCGCTCCGGCGACCCAGGCTCTCGAGCCAGAGATTGAAATCGCGCTTGAAGCCGAACTTCAGCACCACCGAGCAGGCCGAGTCGAGTCCCTTGGCTTGATTGGCGCCCGCGCAAATCCCCCACAGCAGAAGGTTGTCGTCGGGATTGCTGTCGACGACGCTCGGGATGTCCGCCGGATCCACGATGGTCGCGCCCTGCGCTTCGAGAATCTCGATGGCCTCGGTCATCACCGCGGCCTGCTCGGGCGTCAGGCCGCCCGTCGGCGCCGTTCCGCCGGGCGGTGTCACCGCCTCGTAGTAGAACGCGCGGGGAATTCCGATCCGAGCGCCCGCGAGCCCGTCGGGATCGAGAAACGGACGGTAGTCGCTGATGGTGGGACAGTTGGAGGTCGCCGCGTCTTTCGGGTCGAAGCCGGTCATCGCGCCGAGCAGGATCGCCGCGTCGGTGACGGTCCGCGCCATGGGTCCCGCGGTGTCCTGGTCGGCGGTGATCGGAATGACGCCGTGGCGGCTGATCAGGCCGACCGTCGGCTTGATGCCCACGAGCATGTTCTGGTTGGAAGGGCTCAGGATCGAGCCCGAGGTCTCCGTCCCGACGTTCGCGACCCAGAAATTGGCGGCGGTGCCGATCCCGGAGCTCGACCCGCCGGTCGCGAGCGCCGGCCGCCCGTCGTCGAATCCCGGCCGCGGATCCGGCCGCGGATCGTACGGGTTCATGCCGAACCCGCCGACGGCGCTGTAATTGCCCGGCATGGGAGTCGGGGCTCCCGCCACCCAGTTGGCAAGCTCGGTGAGGACGGTCTTGCGAAATGATGATGGCGCCGGCGTCGCGGAGCTTCTTGGCGAGTGTCGCCTCGTAAGGAGGTAGGAGCCGCTTGAAGGCGAGCGCACCACCCGTCGTGAGCATGTTGGTCGTATGGATGTTGTCCTTGAGTGCGATCGGAATCCCGTGCAAGCGGGCCGCGTACCCGGCCTTTCGCGCGCTCGACGTCGAGCCGGTGCGCCTCGAGAATCGCGAACCAATTGATCGCGATCACCCCGTTGAGAGTGCGTTCGTACGCCCCAATCCTTTCCAGGTACATCTTCACGAGCTGCTTCGAGTTGACGCGGTGCGTCTCGAGCGCAAGCTGAATCTCGGGGATGGTCGCCTCGACGATCTCGAAGCTGGGAGGTTTGTCGCCGTGGCCGCCCGGTCCTTGTCCTTGTCCTTGTCCTTGGGCGCGGCGTTCACCAGGGGTACGAGCAGCAACAAGAGAAACGGAAGTCGTTTCATCGCCCAATCCTCCTTCGTGTGCTACCGACGCGCTGAAACTGGAATCAGGAGGCGGGATGATTGCGATCAGGGGGAGAAAGCTTCAATCAGGTGATGGCTCTAGGACAGAGCACTGACAGACTCGGAGCTGACGCTCCTCCGCAACCTGCTTCCAGGGAGAGCGGCTCCCCTGCCTGTGCTGCCTAGGTCCTGCCGGCTAATCTTTCCCGTGATGTCGAAGCGGTCGCAAAAAATTGTCGAACGTCCACTCGGCGATTTGGGCGCCGAGCCGACGGGCGTCTTCGTCCGCAAACCGGAAATGGATGCCGAGCAGGATACGCGCGTCGACCACTTCCTCGGCAGCGTCGGAAAACCGGCGGAAAAAGCGGGGGTTGGTGCATATCGCCACGGACGGGGGCGTCGCCTTGTTGACCTCGAACTCGAACCAGTCGGTACGGAAGTAGAGACGCAGGAGCTTCGTAATCGAACCCGTGAGACCGTTGGCCCCGGAGGTGTAGTCCGGGTAGGCCGGGGTCTGCGAACCGGCTGGGAAGTGGCCGCTCTGGATGAACGGCGTCCACGCCGGATCACCGTCCGTGTGACGGTTGTCATCGTTGTCCCCCTCCCGTATGGCGGTGATGGGCCGCCAGAAATTGAAAATGAACTTGCTGTCCCATACGGCTATCACGGCGTCCGCCATCGCAAGGTTGGCGAGTGCCATGAGACGGGCGCTGTCGCCCGTCGATAGCTGCCTGTCGATCGCGATATTCCGGACAGTTTCGTTCCACTGCGAGATGAAGTTCCCCGACCAGAACCGAGCCAGGTCCGTCTCCCTCGGAGCGGGACAGGCGCCAACCGCAGGGTGACTCTCCACGGCACCGATCCTCTTCACCTCGTTGTAGTCACGGACGTACTCGCGGCTTTGGATCGAGGGAGGCCCGTCGGGCCGGAACTGGTCGGGTGCTTCGAGCGTGAAAGGCTCGGTTGTGGCCAGGAACAGGAACTGCATCGGCTGAAAAAGGATGGGCGTCGGACGCCACTCGCCGATTCCCGTACCGCCGTTGAAATCCGGAAGCACAGGAGTCGGACGACGCTGCGTGAGCAGCGTGGCGGCCGCAGCCGACCCGACCGCGAGCCCAGGGTCGTGGCCGTCAGCCCAAGGCTTGAACGCCGCGTCGAGCGTCGCGACAGCCGCCGGGCACAACACGACCAGCACGTCATGAGCAGCGGCAGCGGCCGCGGCGGAGCGCGATTCCCTGCCGGTCGCGGGCGGAGTCGCCAGGTACGGTTCGAAGTCTTTGGCGATCGCCTGCACCGCATCGTGCATGGCGAGGTGGACGACTGCCAGGTCGAGGAGACCCGGCGGTCCGCCGCGGCCCGGTGGCGTGGCGGTCGAGATGCACTGCACGGCGAGAGCGCTCCATTCGGTGACCACGTTCGCTTGGCCGATGGCTGCGGATCCAAAAAAGACACAGAGGGCAAGGACCTTTGAGTTTTTCAAATTCGTCATAGTCGATCTCCTAGACGAAAAAGGATGGATTGCCGGGTATAGCCGATCGAGTTGGCCCGGCGAGTATCCGCCCAAGGCGTCAAATTGTCAATCCGCGATTGCAGGCCGACCCGTGCGTCCCTAGAATCGACCCACCATGCTCAGGACGAAGACTCCTCTATCGATGATGCTGATCTTGTTGGCGGGATGTGCCGCCGAACCGCCATCCATCTCGATCGACGGCGACGACATCGCAGGCGTCGTAACGAGCTCGAACGGTCCGGAAGCCGGCGTCTGGGTGATTGCGGAGACGGACGAACTCGACACGATGTTCGCCCGGATCGTCGTGACGGACGACCAGGGTCGCTACCTCGATTCCCGATCTGCCGGATGCGAGCTATCGCGTGTGGGTCCGCGGGTATGGCCTCGCCGATTCCGCGAAAGTCGATGCGCGACCCGGAGAACGCGTCGATCTCGAGGCATCGATCGCGCCGGACGCCGCGACCGCGGCCGAAGACCTATCCCGCCGCCTACTGGTACGCGTTGATGGATCTCCCCGACGATTCCGAGCTCGAGAAGATCGCACGGAGGCAAGAACGCGTACCTGATGTGGATGAAGAACATGGGTTGCGTCGGCTGCCATCAGATGGGACAGCGTTCGATCCGCACGCTTCCGCCGAAGGCCTTGGCTCGTTCGCATCCTCCGAGGAGGCGTGGGAGCGGAGAATCGCGTCCGGTCAAGCCGGCGGACAGATGTCCGCGCAGGCGAAGGAGCTCCTCCACGGACTTCCGATCAAGTACCTCGCCGATTGGACGGACCGCATCGCCGCCGGTGAGCTTCCGGCCGAGGCGCCCGAGCGGCCGAACGGGGCCGAGCGCAACGTCGTCGCAACCGTCAGGGACTGGTCCAATCCGAAGGCGTACATGCACGACCTTTCCGGCACGGATCGACGGGACCCCACTGTCAACGGATACGGGCTCTTGTACGGCGCTCCGGAGCTCAGCACCGACGAGATCCCGATCCTGGACCCGGTCGCAAACACCGCCACTGTCTACCACGCACCGGCACGCGACGAAGATACGCCGACCACCAAGAGCGATCCCGTCGTCGCGCCCTCACCGTACTGGGACGACGAAGCGATCTGGGACAGCAAGGCGAACATCCACAACCCGATGCTCGACCACAAGGGCCGGGTGTGGCTCACGGCCCGGATCCGCGGGCCGAACAACCCCGATTTCTGCCGGCCGGGGTCGGAACATCCCTCGGCTCGGCTCTACCCGACGGAGCGCGCTGCGCGTCAGCTGGCCGTGTTCGATCCGAAGACGGGGAAGTACACGTTCGTCGATACCTGCTTCGCCACCCACCATCTCCAGTTCGGGTACGACGAGGACCACACGCTCTGGACGAGCGGCGATCGGCAGGTGGTCGGCTGGCTGAACACGACCGTGCTCGACGAAACCGGAGACGCGGTGAAAGCGCAGGGCTGGTCGCCGCTCGTGCTGGACACGAACGCAAACGGCCGCCGCGACGAATGGGTCGAGCCCGACGACGAGCTGCGACCCGAAGCGCGACAAGCGCGTCGCGAAGGGTTTCTATGCCGTCATGCCGAATCCCGCCGATGGATCCGTATGGGGCTCGAACACGTTCTACTACCCGGGCTCTCTGACCCGCTACGATCCGAAGACGCGGACTCGCGGAGACTTATAACCCGCCGCTACCGGGGTTCGGTCTGCGAGGCGCGGACATCGACTCCAAAGGGGTCGTCTGGTCCTCGCTCGGGAGCGGGCATCTCGGGCGAATTCGATCGAAGCAAGTGCAAGGGGCCGTTGAACGGTCCGGAGGCCACGGGCGATCACTGCCCCGAGGGCTGGACGCTTCACGATCTCCCCGGGCCCGGCCTTCGCCGAAGCGCCGGGCTTCAGCGTGGAGTCGAGCTACTACACGTGGGTCGACCAGCACGACACGCTGGGACTGGGGAAGGACGTGCCCATCGCGACGGGGAACCTCTTCGACGGAGTGCACGCCCTGGTGAACGGCAAGTTCGTGACCCTGCGCATCCCCTATCCTCTGGGTTTCTACACCAAGGGATTCGAGGGGCGCATCGACGATGCCGATGCCGGATGGAAGGGCCGCGGACTCTGGGTTCCGGAAGGCGATCGCACTCCATGGCTGAAGGAGACGGGGAAAGGGAGCCGGCCCCTCGTCGTTCACTTCCAGGTCCGGCCCGATCCGCTGGCGAAGTAGTCGTTCGAGACTGGCTCAAAGCGAGGTCTCACCCGCGGCGACCGGTGCTGTCGCGCGCGCCGTGTGAAACGCCCGCACCGCGAGACCCAGGACGACCAGGAGCACGACACGCATCGGTGCGGCATCACGAGACGATCTGCGGTATGGGAGTGCCGTAGACGTCCGTGAGACGCATGTCCCGGCCGTTGAACCGGTACGTAAGCTTCTTGTGGTCCATCCCCAACAGCTGCAGGATCGTCGCGTGGAGATCGTGCACCGATATCGGCTGCTCCATGGCCTTGTAGCCGAACTCGTCGCTCGATCCCACTACCTGCCCTCCGCGGACTCCCGCGCCCGCCATCCAGACCGTCATCGTGCCCGGGTTGTGGTCGCGGCCGACTCCGCGCTGCGAGATCGGCATCCGACCGAACTCCGCGTGCCAGAGGACTAGAGTCGATTCCAGAAGACCTCGCGAGGCGAGATCGGTCAGGAGACCCGCGATGGGAAGGTCGGATTCGGCCGCGTGCTGGCGGTGATTCTCCTCGAGGTTCGAGTGGGCATCCCAGGTGTCGGTGTCCTGGTCCCCCATGCCGCCGTGGAACAGCTGCACGAAGCGGACGCCCCGCTCCACGAGCCTTCGGGCCATGAGACACTGCCGGCCGAAGGGCTCCGTGATTTTGTCGTCGAGCCCGTAGAGCTTCCGAGTCTCCTCGGACTCCAGGGTGACATCGATCGCTTCCGGGGCGCAGCCCTGCATCCGGTACGCGAGCTCGTACGAGGAGATTCGCGCCGCGAGCTCCGAGCTCGACGGGTACTTCTCCAGGTCCAGCTCGTTGAGCTTTTCGAGCGCGTCGAGCCGCGCCCTCTGCTCCTCGGGGCTCATCTCCTCCGGCCGCTCGAGGTCGACGATCGGCTCTCCCGCCGAGCGAAAGAGCGTTCCCTGATAGCCCGCGGGCAGGAACCCGGAGCCCCAGTCGTTCGGGCCGCCGAGGGGACCTCCGCGGTAGTCGTTCATTACGAGGTACGCGGGAAGGCTCGAGCTCTCCGAGCCGAGGCCGTAGGTGATCCAGGCGCCGACGCTGGGAAAACCCATCCGCAGCTGGCCGGTCTGCATTTCATACGTCGCCTGCACGTGGTCGTTCGACCGCCCGTGGACCGACCGCAGGAACGCGATCTCGTCGACCTTGGCTCCGAGATGAGGAAAGAGCTCCGAGACCTCGATGCCGCTCTGGCCGTACTTCCGGAACGAGAACGGGCTCGGCATCAGAGGACCGGGAAAGCCCTGGCGCACCACGACGCTTCCCTCCACCTTGCCGTCGAGGGGCTCTCCCGCGTATCGGAGGAGGGCGGGCTTCGGGTCGAAGGTGTCCACGTGGCTGACGCCGCCGCTCATGAAGAGCGAGATGACGGCTTTGGCACGCGGAGAAAAATGCGAGGGCTTCGGAGCGAAAGGGTTTCCCGCCACCGGCGCGCGGCACGACTCGGCGAAAAGAAGGTTCTCGCGGTCGAGGAGGTGCGCGAGCGCGAGGCCGGCGATCCCTCCGCCCGATTCGAAGAGGAAACGGCGGCGCGGCCAGAACGTCTTCTTCATCTCTCTCACCTCAGGTACAGGAATTCGTTGAGGTTCAGCATGACGTGGGTCAAATCGAGGAGCGTGCCGCGCTCGACGAGATCGAGAGCTATCGCGGCTTCCTTCTCCTCGGGAGGCCGGCTGAGAGCTATCCGATACGCGCGTTCGATCCGCGCGGGAACGGAGTCCGCTTCCTTCTGCACCCGTTCCGCGAAGAGCTGCGCCTGACGCAGCACGAAGGGGTTGTTCAGAAGAGTCAGCGCCTGCGTCGGCACAGTGGTTACGTTTCTCCCCGCGGCGGTCACGTTCTGGTCGGGAAGGTCGAACGTTCCGAAGAACGGGAAGCCGAGCGAGCGCCGCCGGTAGACATAGACGCTTCGGCGCCAGACTTCCGGTCCGTCGGGCTGATTCCGCCAGACTCCGTGAGCCTGAGAGGCCAGGATCTCCTCGGGCACGAAGGGAAAGACCGGGGGCCCGGAGACCGTGAGGTCGATCCCGCCGCTCACGGTCATGATGCTGTCGCGCAGGGTTTCGGCATCGAGCCTCTGCGGCCGATATCTCCACAGAAGCCGGTTCTCGGGATCGCGCTCTACGTTCTCTCGATCCTCGTACGCGGACGCCATCCGGTAGGCTTCGGAGGACATGATCAAGCGATGCATCTCCTTGAGGCTCCATCCGCGTTTCACGAATTCGACGGCGAGCCAGTCGAGGAGCTCGGGATGGGTCGGACGCTCGCCGACCTTCCCGAAGTTGTCGAGGGTCGCGACGATCCCGCGTCCGAAATGGTGGTACCAGATGCGATTGACGACCACGCGGGCGGTGAGAGGATTCGAAGGGGAGGCGAGCCACTCAGAGAGCGCGAGCCGACGGCCCGACGTGCGGCCGTCTTCGCGGGGAATCGAGGTCGGGGGGTCGCCGTAGGCGGCCGCGGTCACGAACCCCGGCGACATCCTGGACCCCTTGCTGAACGGATCGCCCCGGATCAGAAAGTAGCTGGGCGGCACCTCGTACGGTGTGCCCTTCGTGCAGGTAGCTTCCGGGCTCGTCGGGAAGGACCCGGCACTCCGGACAACCGACGACTTCATCCCCGAACCCGTCGGGTGCGTACCGGTAATCGCCGTCGGTTACGATCTCCGCCACGCCCGGCTTCGCCGGTCGCTCCGATTCGAGCGCCTCGATGCGCTCAGAGAGAATCTTCCGCCGCGCGGCGTCCTCGGGCGTCAGCGCTTCGTCCACCTTTTCCTGAGGCACGCCAACCGACAGGACCTGCACCGCGAGGAGCTTTTCCCCTTCGGTCCTTTCGTTCTCCGGCTTCATCACCGCGCGCTGCACGTTCTCGGGATACCGCTCTCTCACCCGCGCCATTTGAAGGCGCTCTCGATAGGGAGCCTCGATCCTGGCGACCTCGTCTTTGATCTCTTTCAGCTTCGCGTCGATCTCCTCGTTCTTCCTCTTGTACGCTTCGGCCTCTTCCGCGGACAAAAGCGGATACTCCGTTTCGACGTAGCCGAAGATCGACGCCTGCAGGCGGTAGTAGTCTTTCTGCGGGATCGGATCGAATTTGTGATCGTGGCAGCGCGCGCAATGGACGGTGAGGCCGAGGATTCCGCGGCCGATCGGTCGCGAGGACGTCGTCGAGGTAGTCGTGGCGGCGCTCGGGGTTGTCTTTCTCGCGAAAGAGGACCCGCGGGCCCGCGCGCAGGAACCCGGTGGCGATGCGGGTTTCATCGCTCCGGTCATCCATCTCGTCTCCCGCGATCTGCTCCACGAGGAACCGGTCGTACGGCTTGTCCTCGTTGAAGGCCTCGATCACGTAGTCGCGGTACCGCCACGCGTTCGGCCGGTCCCGGTCGTGCTCGAAGCCGCTCGAGTCCGCATAGCGCGCGACGTCGAGCCAGTGGCGGCCCCACCTCTCGCCGTAGTGCGGTGAAGCGAGAAGCCGCTCGATGAGCCGCGGCCACGCTCCCGGCTCGCTGTCGGCAAGGAAGGCTTCCGTCTCCTCCGGCGAAGGGGGAAGTCCCAGCAAATCGAGGTACGCGCGCCGAACCAGGGTCCGAGCGTCCGCGCGCGGAGCGGCGCGAAGACCGCTGTCGCGGCGGCTCTTTTCGAGGAAGCGGTCGATGGGATTCTCGAGACCGGGGATGGCAGCGAGAGGAGCCTGCTCGGGAGGCCGAAACGCCCAGTATTCGCGCGCCTCCGCCAGGCGGTCGCCGGAGAGCTCGCTGCCTTCGATGGCGAGGGAGTTCGACGCCGCGGTGGTGCCGCCGTCCTCCCAGTGCACTCCCGCTTCGATCCACGCGCGAACGGCCGCGATCTCCTCGGGGGTCAGTGGGTCGCCTTCGAGCGGCATCTTCGGCGCCTCGAGCCCAGCGACGCGACGGTAGAAGCGGCTCTCCTCGGCCCGTCCCGGAACGATGGCCGCTCCGCTGTCGCCGCCTCGAAGGGCGCTCGCGCGCGTACTGAGGTCGAGCCCGGACAGCTGAAGGGACTCGCCGTGACAGTTCCAGCAGGCCCGCTCCAGGATGGGGCGGATTTGCGTCGTGAACTCCGAGGGAGCCTGCGCGAGCGCGCTACTCGCTGCGAGGACCACGAACCCGAAGAGCGACGACGCCATTCTCATACCGCAATGTCCCTTAAGGCCCCCGGGAGAAAGACGGGGAAGATTCTAACTCTTTCCTCGCTCGAATTCCCTTATTATCGGCCTCACGCCCGGAGGTGCGGCGCCATGCTCGGAAGCGTGCCGGTCCTGTTTCGCGGCTTTCTCCTCCTCGCCCAGGAGAATCCATTCGCAACGGAAGTCGACGTGGAGATGGGAGAGCGGGTGTTCCTCGCGGAGTGCGGACGCTGCCACGGCCAGAACGCCAAGGGCAACGACGAGACCGGTGCCCCCGACCTGACCCGGGGCCGGTTCAAGAACGCGAGCACGGACGCCGGGCTATTTCAGGTCATTCGCGACGGCCTCCCCGGTACGGCAATGATCGGAATCGGATGGGCGCCGGAGCCGACGATCTGGCAAATCGTCGCCTACGTAAAATCGCTTCGCATCGATCCCGAGGACTACGAGCTTCCGGGAAACGTCGAAAGAGGCCAGGCGCTCTTCCGCGCCAAGGGAAACTGCGCGAGCTGCCACATGGTGCGAGGCGCCGGAGGACGTCTCGGTCCCGATCTGTCGACGGTCGCGAACCGGCGCAAGCCGGATGAGCTGAAGAGCGACCTCGTCGATCCAGACGAGACCGTCGAGCCGCGCTGGTGGACCCTGAGAGTCACCCGCGCGGACGGCTCCGTCGTCGAGGGACTGCGGATGAACGAGGACACCTTCACGCTCCGCATCATGGATGCCGACGAGAAGCTGCGGCATTTCTCGAAGAGGGAGCTCCGCGCGATCGAGCGCATCGAGACCTCTACCATGCCGAGCGCGAAGGGAACTCTGACCGAGAGCGAGGTGGACGACCTGGTCACCTATCTCTTCTCGCTTCGCAAGGAGAGCGGAACATGATGGGCGCGGCGCTTCTCCTGGCCCTCGGCGCGTTTGTGAGAGTGAGTCAAGAACCTGCGAAGAAAAACGAGACCACTCCGCCGCTCCGGCCGGTGACGTGGGAGCGGCTCCAGAACGCGGCGGCCGAGCCGGAGAACTGGCTGATGTACTCGGGAACGCTCGACAGCCAGCGGTTCAGTCGCCTCGATCGCGTGAACCGGCAAAACGTCTCCGGGCTCGAGCTGAAGTGGGCCTATCAGATCCCGCAGATCGATCGGGCCGAAACAGTGCCGCTCGTCGTCGACGGCGTCATGTTCGTCACCGAGTCGCCGAGTAACGTGGTCGCGCTCGACGCCGGCACGGGACGGCCCTACTGGCGGTACGATCACGAGCTCGCGGAAGACCTCCGCATCTGCTGCGGCCGCAACAACCGCGGAGTCGCGATCCTGGGAGAAACGCTCTTCATGAGCACGCTCGATGCGCACCTGGTCGCGATCGACGCGAGGAGCGGGAGCTTGAAGTGGAACCGCGAGGTCGCGAATCACAAGGCCGGCTACAGCAAGACCGAAGCTCCGCTGGTGGTCAAGAACCTGGTCATCAGCGGGATCGCCGGCGGCGAATACGGAATCCGCGGGTTTCTCGACGCGTACCACGCGGAGACCGGCGAGCTCGCGTGGCGGCTCTACACCATCCCCGGTCCGGGAGAGCCCGGGCACGACACCTGGGCCGGCGACTCCTGGAAGACGGGAGGTGCTCCGACCTGGATCACCGGCTCGTACGATCCGGAGCTCGACCTCATCTACTGGGGCACCGGCAACCCCGGTCCCGATTGGAACGGCGAAGTGCCGCATGGGCGATAACCTCTATTCCGATTCCGCGCTCGCCGTCGACGCCGACACCGGAAAGCTCGCCTGGTATTTTCAGTTCACGCCCTGGGACGTGCACGACTGGGACGCGATACAGATCCCGATCCTCGCCGACCTCCAGTGGAACGGCGAAGCGCGCAAGCTCCTGCTCTGGGCCAACCGGAACTCTTTCTACTACACGCTGGATCGAAAGACGGGAGAGTTTCTGGTAGGAAAGCCGTTCGCGAAGCAGACCTGGGCGGAGGGCTTGAACGAGAAGGGCCGGCCCATCCGAGCGCCCGGGAAGCTCCCGACGCCCGAGGGCAACGTGGTGTCTCCGCCCATCCTTGGCGGCACCAACTGGTATTCGCCCGCGTACAGCCCGGAAACCGAGCTCCTCTACGTGAACGCGTACGACGGCGAACAGAAGTTTTTCATCCGCGAAGAGGTGTACCGCGAAGGAGAGGAGTACACCGGGGGAGGCGCTTCGAACGTCGAGCCCGTGGACAAATACAAGAGCGCGATCCGCGCCCTCGACCCGCGCACCGGAGATCTTCGCTGGGAGTTCGAGATTCAGCCGCGGTCGTCATCGGGCCTGCTGGCGACGGCGGGTGACCTCGTCTTCGGCGGGACTGCGGACGGCTACTTCTTCGCCCTTGACGCCGAGAACGGGCGGGAGCTGTGGCATATCGGGATCGGCGCCCGGGTGCACACCGCTCCGATCACGTACGCCGTGAACGGCGAGCAGCTCGTCAGCGTCACCGCCGGAAACGTCGTGTTCACGTTCGGGCTGCGATAGTTGCTTAGCGGCCGAGATTAAGGAGGTCCATCGGATTCACGCGCGCGTCTCCGAGCCGTGCACCCCAGTGCAGATGCGCTCCCGTGACTCTTCCGGTAGCTCCCACCTTGCCGAGGAGAGCGCCCGTATCGACGAGCGTTCCCGGCTCGACGTCGAAGGCGGCGAAGGCCCTCGGTCTCACTCGACAGCAGCTCTACGTGCGCCTGCGGAAGTACGGTCTCGAGTGACCTGACGTGAAAAGCTTCGCGAGCCCATCGAGGCGATCACCCCAATAGGCTTTCGCTTTCTCCGCCTGCGCCTTGCTCTTGAGCTTCCGGTGCTCCAGGGCCACCTGGCTCTTTTCGCGGTCCTTCGCGATGAAGTAGAACTCGACCGACGTCCCGTCCTCCCAGGTCACGCGAAGCGACTTGTCCGGAATCGATTTCCGCACTTTCCAGTCGACGCCGGGGAGCCACTTCTCCCTCGTCCGGGAAGTGGTGAAAGCGCGGAAGAGCTTTCCCACGGGAGCGCGATGGTCTTGCTCTTACTCGCTGCGTACTCTCCACTACGCCGCTGCCCGATCTCTCGCAATCCTCGGATCCGTTCGTATCCGACCGTCACCATCTGCGCCCACCACCCGGGGACGCCCTGTTCCTCGTTCAAGTACCTCGCGATGTCACCATGGACCATCGAGCGGGCCCCTCGTACATCGAGAATCCGAACCCATTCTTCCCAGGTGCGGCCGGTCTTCGCGGCCACGACCTCGTCGCTCATCCCCGCGCGCTCGGACAGATTCTGCTTGCTCTTTTTGACCAACTCGGCGCGGGCTGCGGTGTAGGACTCACCCGTTTTCTTCATGCGGGAACGGGCGAGGCGTTTGAGGTCTCTGTTCTTCGGCATCACTGACTCCCTTCGGTCGAAAAACCGGGCGACCGCTCCCCAGCAGCGAAGCCCGGCGACACGAAGACGCCGTGAATACCGATTCGGGAATATGCTTCCCTTTGCCTCACGATGGGCCCTCGCCTGGGGAAGGACCGAAGAGGTTAGGCGCGAATCATCGCCGGCCCCAGCATGATGCACGGTCGTCGCCGGGTCAAGTCTACGGCGGAGAGCAGGCGCTCGATTCGCGACTCGATCGTCCGGCGTCAGGTCCATGAACTCGACGCCGACGCCGATTCCGTTCGCGACGTAGAGGACCCGCGCCTTGACGACGATCGGCGCCGACTCGTTCTCTCCGAGCTTGAACTTGAGCTGCAGGACGGTGTCTCTCGGAAACGCGGCGATGGTCTCGATGAACATTCCTCCGGCGCTCAAGTCGGAGGAGCGGCGAGGTCCGTAGCCCGACCACCTCGACCTCGTTGCAGAACAGCGCCCTCTGGCTATGTCGCCGATCGTCGCTCACGGCTCGAACCGCCTTCTCGAGACTGGCCTGGGGTATCGAGGCCACGCTAACAGAAGCGCCGGAGCACGGTCAATCGGCGCCGAGACGGATCAGTACCTCCAACTCGTGAGGTCCGCTCCCGGCGGCGCCGTCTTCAGCATCCTCTCGGCCGCCTTCGGGATGAACATCTGGTGGTAGCGCAGCCGTCGAGCTCCCGTTCGGCCGGGTGTGGTCTCCGTTCCAGCAGTGCTCCGCGCGGTCGCCGTAGTCGACTTCCCCGCCATAGTAGGGGTTCTTGGTGCTCTCGAGGAACTCCTCGATCAGATAGACGGCGTTGTTGAGATAGAAGTTGTCCATGTCGCCGACGTAGATGTGGATCTTCCCTTCGAGCTTCGGGCCGAGCTTCGCCCAGTCGCGCTTCAGGATGTAGGAAAGGTCGTAGTTCTCCCGCCAGAATTCCGCGACCTTCCTTGTCGATGACTCCGGTGCGCTTGTCCCAGATTCGCTGCGGGTAGCCGTCGGCGCCGACCGGGGAGTAGACCGCTTCCCAGATGTCCCACTGCTGCCCTGACCGGCTCTTCGTGCCGAGCACCAGCTCCATCCGGTTCAGCTCCTCGGAGGTCCCGCTCACGTGGCCGAGGTAGTCCCGGAGCCCGGGACGGGGAGTCTTCTTCCAGTCGCTGTCGAGGTAGTAGGCGTTCTCATCCTTATAGATGTCGACGACGGTGTAGGCGCGGAAGTCGATCGGATCGGGACAGGCCGCGAAGCATCCGTTGTACTCGTCGGGATAGAAGACCTGGACTCCGAGCGCCTCCCATCCGCCCGTCGAGCCTCCGTAGAGGAATCGGGCCCAGCCTTCGCCGATTCCGCGGAACCGTCTTTTCGATCTCGGGAATCAACTCGTAGGTGATGGCGTCGCCGTAGGGGCCGAGGTTCTGGGAGTTCACCGCGTAGGAGTCGTCGTAGTAAGGGTTCGCATGCTGGATCTCGATCGCGAGAACGCGGGGAAAATTCGGACCGGTCCAGTCCTTGTAGAGCTGATACGCGTGCTCCTGCTCCGTCCGGTTGTAGCCCTCCCAGTGAAAGCGCTCGCTGTACTCCGGCTTCAAATTCGGATCGGGCGGCTCCTCGCGAAAGCCGCTCATGGTGTACGGAAAATGGCCGTGGTAGACCATGAGCGGATAGCGCGCCTGGGGATGCTCGTCGAAGCCCTCGGGAAGGAGCACGTGGGCGCCGAGGTGCATCGGCCGTCCCCAGAATTCCGTCAGGAGCTTGCTCTGGATCTTGACGTGCTTGATGTACTTCGTCTCCGGCGGATCGGGAATCGGAGGGATCTCCTTGTCGAGGGTCACTCGAAGCGTTCCGCCCTTCGCCGGATCGATCTCCATCTCGACCGGCTCGTTGTAGAGATTTCCCGGAGCGCGGTTCCACTGCTGGCCCTCGCCGCGGTCCATCGGAAGCTTCACCACGTGTCCATCCTTGCGGTGGAAGGTCTCGTAGCGGTGGAGGAGCGCCTGGACGCGGTAACGGCCTTTCGGAATGTCGCGGAGGCTGTCGATGGGATACCCGAGGACGCTCGCGTCGAAGATCGGCGTCTTTCCCCGGCGCCCATACCCTCGACGTCGATCCCGAAGACCAGCTGCGTCTTCGGGCCGGTGAGAATCTGGAAGCGCGGCTCGGCGGACGGGTCGTTCGAGATCAAGAGAAGAAGCCGTCCGTCGAGAGGCTCCCGGCTCCTCTCCGCGGGAAAGCTCACCGCGAAGCGAACGCTCCTGGGCCGACGCCTGCCGCTGCGAGAACGAGGAACAGAATCGCGAGCTTTTTCATCATTCCACCTCAGAGTCCCATGCGCTTCAAGAGGTCCTGGAAGCGCGCTTCGGAGCGAAGCGGACGCGAGTCCCGGCTGCGTCCGGAGATACACCAGCGCCGCGTCCTTCCCCTCGAACGCGCGCTCGAGCTCGTCGAGAGCCGCTTCTGTTTCTCGCCGAGACCCGACGTGCACCAGCGCGAAGTCGACGGGCGAGACGTAAGCGCTCGACTCCACGTCGCGAAGCGCTTCGAGCATCGCGCGCGCCTCGCTCTTCCGGCCCAGCCGACCGAGGACGAGGGCATACGCCGGCTCGGAGGAGTCGAGATAAGCCGCGCGCGCCTCGGGGCGTCCGCGAACGAGCTCCAGGAGCCCGAGCTCGCGCCGGGCGAGAGGAGATTCGGGACGCCGCTCGAGAACCGAGCGCAGGTGCGCTTCCGCCTCGTCGAGCCTGCCCGCGGCCATCAGGATCGTGCCTCGCTTCACGTCGTAGAGAGCGGATTCGGGCTCGAGGGCGATCGCCCGGTCGATCTGCGCGAGGCTTTCGTCGTAGCGCCCGGTCGCCATGAGCATCATCGCGAACCAGTGATGGGCGGAGGGATACCCGGGGTCGAGCGCGATCGCCTTCTCGAAGCTCTCCTCCGCCTCCGCGAAGCTCCACTCATAGAGATAGCGGACGAGACCGAGCGACGCGTGCGCCTTCGCGAGCGCGGGATCGAGGCGGAGCGCTTCCATCGCCGACTCGCGCGCTCCCGGCATGACCTTCGTGGGCGCTTCGTACCCGTAGAGCGCGAGAAGACAGGAAGCGTCGGCGACTCCCGCGTGGGCCTCGGCGAACTCGAGGATCGACCGTCGCGGCCTCCTGGAAGAGAAGCCGGCTCTCGGAGAGCCCTTCCCGCGTGCGCGTCATCCAGGAGGAAAGAGCCTTTTCGTAGAGAGCGCGCGCCTCGGGATTCTCCGACGCCCTCGCCGGGCACGGCTGGCGAGGAGAAGAGCGAAGAAGAGCACCCTCATGGAGCGGCGAGAATAGCCCAGGCAGATTCGGCGTCACAACGAGTTCTCTGAGCACCCGATCCAGAATCTTCTCCGGATCGTCCCAGCCCGTCTCGTCCTGCACGTCGCGGCACTCCGCGAGCAGCCGGCCGAACTCCGGACCCGGGCTGAAGGCCGCGGGCGACGAGGTGTCGCCCGAGGACGACGTCTTTCGGGGGCTCGTAGCGTGAGCTCGAGCGATTCCATCATCGTTCTTGAAATGCTCGCCGGAGGGGAACCTTCGCGCGAAAGCGTCGTCCGTCGTGCGCCCGAGATGATCCGCCGTCGCGACGCGCAAAAGGAGATCCGGCGGCACGGCCGAGGCGGCGAGATCGCGCGCGAGACGCCGATAGGCTTTCGCCGTCGCCCCGTTCTTGTGGAAGAGCGCGGGCGCCAGATGATGGCGCACCAGCGCTTCGACTTTCTTCGTGAGCTCGTTCGGCGCGCGGAGCTTCTCGAGAAACGCTGACCGCGATCGAAGACACCCTTCACGTCGTGCTCGTAGGAAGTAATCCGGCCTCCGATGGTGCGCGTCGTCGAGGGCTTTCCGAAATCGTGGGCGAGAGCGCCGTACATGAGCGCGAGGTCCTCGTCCACACTTCCCGTGCGGAGCTTCGCCGCCTCGTCGAGGACCATCATGGTGTGAATCCAGACGTCGCCTTCCGGATGCCAGTCGGGCTCCTGGGGGACTCCGACGAGAGCCTCGACCTCGGGAAAGAACCGAAGAAGCTTCGTCTCGCGCAGGAGCTCGAATCCGATCGACGGCTTCTCGCTCCGGAGGAGGAGTTTTTCGAGCTCGGCGAAGACCCGCTCCGCGGAGAGCTCCGAGAGATCGAGCTCCGAGCAGAGCCTCTTCAGCTCCGCGTCCGGCGCCATCTCGAAACGAGCCGCGAAACCCGCGACCCGGAGCCCGCGGAGAGGGTCCTCGGGAAAGTGAGCGGGGTCCGTCGCCCGGAGGCGCTTCGTCTCTGAGGTCGCGCCGTCCTCCATGGGGATCGAGGTACTCGAGAGTCAGAGGATCGAGCCCGATGGCGTTCATCGTGAGGTCGCGCCGACGGGCCGCCTCGGCGAAGCGTCATGTCGGGGTCGTACGCGACGTCGAAGCCGGTGTGGCCGGGGCTGACCTTGCTGTCGCGCCGGGGAAGGGAGAAGTCGACGTCGAGACCCTTCACGCGGAAGACGCCGAACGCCTTCCCGACGTGGATGACTTCACCGAACGTCGGAGAGGAGCCGCTCGAGCTCTTCGAACGAAAGGCCGAAATACCTCGATGTCGAGCTCGTGCGGCTTCGATGCCGAGGAGCCGGTCGCGGACGTAGCCGCCGACGAGAAGAGCCCATCCGCCTTCCCGCGCGACCGCTTCCGCCAGGCGCCGGGCTACGTCGAGAGTCAACGCGTCACCTAGAACGGCGGAGCTTCCTCTTCTTCGAGCTCTCCGACCGCCTCGAGAACCGAGGCGATCTGCTCCGAGCTGAGCCCCTGGCTGTTGGCGCGGATGGCATCGGCGAATCCCGCGGCCTCGGTCGCGCAGTCCTCGCGCTCGAGCTCGAGAGCGACGCAGCGAGGATGAACCTGGATTCGGCATCGTCCGATACTGGCTTCCGAACTCGACCTCGCGGCCGAGGACCACGCGGAGGCTGCCCTTCTCCATGAGCTTCCCCGCACTGTTTGCACTTGGCCCGACCCGGACGGGTCGACCTCGGCATAGGGGAACTTCGGACGCGACTGTCTCTTTTCTTCCGCTTCCTCGTTTACTTTGCGGAGCTCCTCGATGGTGGGGACGTTCTCCGGAGGCTCCTTCGCCGCCTTCCAGGCTTCCGTCGCGTAGGCCTCTTCCACGTCTTCGAGGCGTCTTTTGGCGGCGCAGGTCAGATGGTGCCAGAGGTAACCGATGCCGTACGGGCCCTCGATGAGGACGCCGAGCCGCAGGACGCCCTTGTCGATGGTCTTGCGGCAGGTCTTGCATTTCGCGCGGCTCGAGCGGGCGCCCTCGATGACGTACGGCGCCTGAGGCTCCGCGGGGCTCGCGGGCGTTTCGGGTGCAGGGACGGGTTCTTCAGCCATCTTGCATCAATATTAACGCTCCGAGCGCGCGGGAACGACCGGCTGCACCCAGGCCGCTTCGACCTCCCCTTCGCGGTAAGGGTTCGTCTTGACCTTGGTCGAGATGACTTTCGCCCGGACGTACATCTCGTCTCCCTGAAATCGATAGGTCGGACTCGCGCCCTCGATCTCGGCGAGGACCTGGCCGATATCGTCGCTATATCGTCGAAGAACCGCCGGCATCCTCACCCGCGGTGACTTCCTCCGTCGTGCGGTCGTATCCGCGCCGGGTACCGACGAAGAGAGTACGGTACTGAATTCCCTCGCTCGCGCGGATTCGAAGCGACAGCGCCTCCGCGTCCACGATCACGTCGTCGAGCTCCACGCCGGAAGAGCCGTAGAAGTCGCCGCGCTCCATGGCCTCGACGATCGCTTCGGCCGAGAGAGTCTTCGCTCGGACCCTCACCCAACCGCGGAACGGGTTCGAGTGCTGCGAGTCGAGAGCGCGGTAGTTGTGCGCGTCGTCGACGGCGATCCCGTACATGACCCCTTCGCCGTCCGCGAGCCGCTCGCGAGAGCAGGATGTCCCACATCCGCTCCGTGCTCGGCCGGAGATCGTCGCCTTCGTTATGGACCAGGGGATGACCGTTATAGACCTCGAAGAACTTCTCGCCCCGGAGCGCGATCAGGTCCTCGACTTTGACCGCCCAGCCGAAGTTCGGGTGGTTGACGTGCGGGAACATCAGCTCTCCGGTCCTCTCCCGCTGCTCGAGGACTTTGTCCACGTTCCGCTGCAAGACCTCGCGGACGCTTCCCCCGCCCTGGGGCTCGATTCGCTCCTTCACGTTCGTCGCGTTCACATGGAGCGGCTTCGCCTCGAATACGTCCGTGATCTCCTCGCTCTGGATCAGGAGGAAGCTTCCGGTCTTCCTCGAAAAGAGTCCGATACTCTGCGAACGTCTTGAGCCGGACCCGGCCGTCGCCAGAAACCTCGACCCAGTCGTTCCCGAACCGCTCACGGTAGTCGTCCAGGATCGTCGGATCGGCCTCGATGAACCGCTCCCCCTCCGCCAGGACGTTGTGGTCGGAAAGAGCGACGAAGTCATAACCCGCTTTCTTGTAGCCATCGACGACCATTTCCGGAAAGTCATCGCCGTCGCTCCAAAGCGAGTGGGTGTGGAGGTTTCCCTTTCCACCAGGTGGGGCTGGACGGACGGCATCCGGCCCCGGCGGCCAGAGTCAAGAACAGGAGAGATCGCATATTTTTCCAGTACGACTGTATTGATTTTCAGAAAGGCGCCCCGCAGAATAGTTATATCAATCACACATAGCAAGAAACTGGGGGTCGCTCCGGTGGATTGTCCGTCCTGCGGCCGCGCCAACGCCTCCGATCGCGTCGAATGCTCGAACTGCGAGGAGTTGTTGGTCGACGTGTTCGAATCGAGGGAAGAGAAGACCGATCCCATCATGGCGATCGGGCGGGATCTCTCCGTTGAAACGGACGACGTGGGAAACGATTCCGGAGACGGCTTCACCCGCTTTCCGACCGACGTCCAGTACAGCGGCGACCTCCCGCGACTCTTCCGCTTCGGGAACCGGTATCAGGTGCTCGAAAAGCTCGGCGAAGGCGGGATGGGCCGCGTCTACAAAGCCCTCGACCTCGAGCTCGATCGCGCCGTCGCGCTGAAAACCATTCGAACGGAAAAGGGCAGAGGTCCGGAAGTCCTCAAGCGCTTCAAGCAGGAACTGGTCCTCGCCCGCAAGATCACCCACAAGAACGTCGTCCGCATCTACGACCTCGGCGAGGCCGAAGGCGGCGTGAAGTTCTTCACCATGGAGCTCGTCGAGGGAAAGAGCCTGCGCGATCTCCTGAACGAGAAGAAAACCTTCTCGACGAAGGAAGCGATTTCCTTCATGAAGCAGATGCTCTCCGGGCTCGCCGAAGCCCACAGCCAGGGCGTCGTCCACCGCGACCTGAAGCCACAGAACATCATGGTCGATGAAAGCGGAGTGCTCCGCATCATGGACTTCGGCATCGCCCGAACCGCCGACACCGCGACCCTCACCGGAACGGGCGAGATGATGGGGACCCCGGACTACATATCCCCGGAGCAGGTCAAAGGCGACACCACCACCGCACAGTCCGACCTCTACTCGACCGGCATCATTCTTTACGAGCTCCTCACGGGCGACGTCCCCTTCAAAGGCGACACCGCGATCTCCAAGGTCGTGGCGCGCCTCCAGGTGAAGCCGACCCCGCCGAGAACGCTCAACCCCCAGATCCCCCCGTACCTCGAGCGCATCATCCTCAAGCTCATGGAGGTCGACCCCGACCTCCGCTACAAGACCGCGGACGAAGTCCTCCAGGACATCGAGCGCGAGCAGGTCGATAGCTCGCTCTTCCTCCGGACCCGCAAAGCGATCCTCCGCCACCGGGGCTGGATCGCCGCGGTTCTCGTGGGCTCGCTCGGACTCGCCGTCTGGCTCCTCGGCGAGACCCCGAGCGGCGAGGTCACGGCCGACGTCCCGGTGACGACGATCGCGATTCTGCCGTTCCACAACATGACGGGAAACGCAGAGCTCGCGTGGATGGAGAACTGGCCTTCCGGAGATGCTGATTACCGACATCTCGCAGTCGGCAAGCTTGAGACCTCTGCTCGAAGATCGCGTTCGTCGAATTCTGGATGATCTCGGAAAGAGTGGTCAAACCAGTTTCGAGGAGGAGACCCTCGAGGTCTTTGCGAACATGGCGGGTGCCGACTACATTCTTCACGGACGTTTTCTCGAATCCGAAGGCCGTCTGCGAATCGATCTGACCTCTGAAGGAAAGGGCGACCGGCGTAGGCACGCCGATGAAGCTGGACGGCAAGGCGAACGAGGTGTTCGCCCTCGTCGACTTGATGACCGAGACGAGTATCGGTCGAGCTCGACCTCGACATCGCTCTTCGACAGAAATCGTCCCGTCAGCGAGGTCGCGACGTCGTCTCTCGATGCCTTTCGTGCCTATCAGCGAGGTGTCGGTGACTTGCAAGACGGACGCAACCAGGCCGCTACTGCCGCTCTTACAGGAAGCCGTCACTCTCGATCCGAACTTCGCGATGGCGCACGCGAGACTCGCGGAAGCTCACTGGAACCTAGGAGATTCCGCATCTGCGAAGGCCAGCATCGAAACCGCGAACGCGCTTGCTCTCGAGCACCCCTTGCCGCTTTCGGAGCGCTTTCAGATCCACGCGATCGACGCACGAATCAAAGACGACCCGGACACCGCGATCGAAGCATACCGCAGGCTCTCGGAGTTCTATCCATCCGACCCCGACGTGATGCTGGGATTGGCATCGGCGCTTGAGAGCAAGGGGGAAATGAACGAGGCGCTGGAAGCCTACCAGGCGGTGACCGACGCGAATCCGACGTACGGAGCGGCGCTCTTGGGCCTAGGACGAATGCTGGTCACCGTAAATCGTCCGCAGGAGGCGATCCCGTTTCTGGAAAGAGCGGTCGCGTCCGGGAGTTCGAGAGACGATTTGGAAAGCCTTGGCATGCTCCACTCGATCCTTGGGCGTGGCCTACCGGACACTGGCAAGTACGGGAGGCGCTGAAGCACTTCGAGGTATCTCTTGTCGCCCGACGCGACCGGTGGCGACCGTCGTGGAGTGATCGCAGCGCTGGTCAACATGTCGCGTGCCTGCGCGAAGAGCTGGAGCAGATATGACGAGGCGGCCACACTGTTGACCGAAGCCACTCAAGAAGTCGCCGGAAGTCTCCGAATCCCTACGATGGAATCCGCTGCGCTCTTCGAACCTTGGGAAGCTTGGCACTCGAAACGGATCAACTCGACGACGGCCCTCGAGCTACTACCGTGCATCTCTTGACATCGAATTGGATCTCAAGCAGAACAATGAAATCGCGTACCGGCTCGACTGGATTGCAGAGGTTTATCGACGGAGCGGAGTTGTATGTCGAGGCGTTGGTCTATCTGGAGCAGGCGAGACTCGACTCGAGGGTATCGACGAGCCCTCGGAAGCAGGCTTTCAATCTTCGCATTCTCGCGGAAGTCCAGAGAGCTCGCGGTCAATTGAAGAGGCTATTCAGGCATTCCTGACAGCGATTCCGTCGTTGGAACAACGCGAACACATCGAGGATCTCGCAAGGGCGCGGTCCGCGTTGGCTGATATCTACATCGACTCAGGGGCGCTTTACGGAAGCGCTGCGCGTCATCGAGCAAGGTCTTGACCGACTTTCAGAACGAACCGCGCGAATCTGGCCGAGATGAACCTGCGCTATGCCGAGTTCTCTACTAAAGTTAGGACGACTATCCGGCAGCAGCGACGGAATGCGACTGCGACTCTCGTCGCCGATGGTGAGTTCCGGACGAGAAGCCGACTCCCTCCGACGTCAAGGTGGGACGTTTGCTCGCTGAACACAGGACCGCGATAGCTCTATCGCATCTTCCGCAGGCAGTCGCGAAAGGCCAGTCAAGAAAGAGACCCGCTACTTTCGGGCGCGCGAGCATCGCATCGGCTCAGGTCGCGTCTGCTGCATCGGGGCGAGATAGAGGCTGGCATGAAGCATCTCGAGGAGACGCTGGGGAACGCGCGAAAAACGCGGACTCGCGACTGTTCAGCGCTGAGGCCGCTCTGGCGCTCGCGGAAGCGGAGATGAAATCGGACGGTTAGCCAATGCTGAAGAGCTTGCTAGCGGAGGCGCGGGATCTAGCGATGGATTCCAAGGAAGACTGCATCCTTCCGGGACATCTATCAATCGCTCTGTACGTTCGCAGGAGATCGCGGCGATTCCATGGTGGCGGCAAGAAAGCGAGTGCGGCAGCGAACGGACGTTACGGATTGGGTCCTGGCAGCAACTGCCCTCGTCAGCACGCGACGACGTTTGCGATCAGCTGGATATGGCCGGAGCAGCCAGAGACTCTAGCCAGAAGACTACCAAGAAGAAGGGGTGGCTGCAGAAGCGCACCACCTTCAACTCGTCGAATAGGCCTAGACTAGAAGCGCTTTCGCCGCTTCCGTCTGGCGCCGGCCTTTATCCGGGTTTTTACTCTCATCGGGCTATCCTCCATGAAGGCCGCACTACGCTCTTCTACAGGTTCTAATGTAGGTACTTTCCGTCGTGGTGTCAATCCCGCGAGTTGGGTAGATTGGTAACGTCTCTGGGTCACAGCCCCCTCACCTTTGTTGAGGAGAGGCAGCTTGAAAAACCTACTCCTGTGATCGGCCTTTTCGCCGCCTGTGAGGTCCGGCGAAAAGCTACCGTCTAATGGCTAGAGCGAATTTCGTTGGAGAAATGGATCACGCCAGCTCATTCATCAATGCGTCAAGGCGTAGATCGGTAGTTCACCCCGAGCTTGTAGGCTTCGTTGGTGATGTCGATAGGAAGCCAGCTCGTATCCGACCACTCCCAGTACTCGGCGATGTCATTGTTGTAGTTCACGATCGCAAGCATTCTTCCCGACGGATCGTTATCCTCGAAGAGCCCGTAATAGGTGGGCATCACGTTCACGAGCGGGTGAGGGAAGTCGATAGTTTCCATGTCGAAGAACGAGTGGAAGATCGGATGATCTACGTCGATGGGAATAGGCCGGTGCTCCGGCAGCACCCTCCGGAGCTGCGCTTCCAAGTTGTCCCACTGCTCGTTCTCGAAGTCGTCGAAGATGAGAAAGCCCCCTTT
This sequence comes from uncultured Acidobacteriota bacterium, assembly GCA_963820855.1. GTDB lineage: Bacteria > Acidobacteriota > Vicinamibacteria > Marinacidobacterales > SMYC01 > DAISKN01. The sequence goes on along the minus strand of CAWGBY010000015.1, from coordinate 182,193 downwards.
CAGCACGTACTGCCGAAGAAGAAGGGCTTCGCTATCGGACATCGTCCAGAACCCGGGCTCGGAGATGTACGCCACGGGATGCCGGAACAAGTCCGGGTCGTTCAGCTCGAGAACGTTCGTGCCCCCGAGCTCGACCGCGATGGTCGTGAGCTCGCTGAGCAGCCTCGATAAATGGCGGTCCGCTCGCGGATAGTCGTGGCTCCATCGCGCTCCGCCCCATCGAGATCCTCGCTCGAGATCCGACGGGCCGTAGCGGATCCGCGTGAAGACGAATCGCCCCCGGTACTCCGGGTTGGCCAGGGAAGACTCGTCCGTCTGCTGAGGAAGCCCTGCGACTCCGAGCGCTAGAATCGCGGGCGCCGCGAGTCTCCGGATCGAGACAGCACGAGTCAAGATCGGCACCCCGCCGCCGCTAAGTGTTTTCTCCTGTCAGCGAGCTCCGTGGTAGCGCTGTCCCTCGGGAGGAGGTTCCGGGGCCGGTGGAGTCCACCTACCCGACTCGAAGTCGAGCCAGCGACCGATGAGTTGGTCGTTGTACTCGTTGAGGACCTTCTCGCCTTCCGGAGTCGCGCGCAGATTCTCGACGAGAAGGCGGCTGTAGTTCGTGGTCGCGACGCCGATGAGCTCGATGAGCCCGTCGTAGGCTTCCCCGAAATCGGTGGCGACGAAGGTGACCGTTTCGTCCTTGTAGTCGATTCCCGGAACGCCTTCGAGAACCTGAAGGCTCGCGGGCGGAACGGCGTGGATCGTCGCTTCGATCGGCCCTCGAATCTTCATCACCTTGGCCTCGCCGCGTTTTTCGATGGCTCGCTGCGCCGCCGCTTCGAGCTCGGCGCGAACCTCGTCCGTCGGACGAAGCTCCGCGGTCGACGCGCTCGTCGCTTTTTTCGTGGTGACGAACTCGATCCACGGCATGGTCTCGAGATCCGCGCCGAGCCGGTCGTCACCCGAAGCGAAGATCACCGGAACACCGGCGCGGCCGAAAGAGAACGCCACGAGCTCGGTTTCGGTGATGGGCCTCCCGTTCAGCCGCATCTCGATTCCGAGCGTGTAGGTGTGCGACGCGAAGCCGCGGCTTCCCGTCTTCGCGTGCATTCCCACGACGGCGACGGCGTCGTAGACGCCGGGCTCGACGAGATCGACGTACTGGCGAAATGGCTTGTCGCGGAAGACCATCTGCGCCCGTGTGTAGAGACGATCGAGCAAAAGGTCGGGCTCCGGATTTCCGCTTCCGTGGCCATCGACCACGTGCACCTCATCGGCGCCGCCGGCGAAGAGTCCCGCGATGACGGAGTTCACGTCGAGAACCAGATTCTCCCGGCCCTCGGCGTAACGGTCCTTGTGATCGAATTCGAAGGTCTGCGGATCGTCCTGACCGCTCAGACCCTCCATGTCGTGAAGCACGAGAACTCGAAGGACCCCATCCGTGTCGGCGGCGGGCGCCTCGAGAACGAAGGTCTCCTTCTCCGTTGGCGTCTCCTCCTGCGACGGGCGCCGGCGCATCGTGGCAGGCAGCGAGACAGAGCGCGAGCAGAATCGGAATCCCGTTCTTCACCGATGGCACCTACTTCTTGAGGTATTTCGTCATGCCGCCGCCGGCCGCTTCGCGCGAGTTCGGACCTTCCGCAGCAAACACGCTATCGTCGGCGTCGACCGCGACTCCCTCTCCGGCTTCTCCGTAGAACTCGCCCGTCTCATGCGGAGGGATGAAGGCGGTCACTTTGTCTTCCGTGGCCTTCCCGATCCGAACCCCCGTTTTCCATTGCGGGTGGGTTTCCTGCTCCGACTCCGAGTCGATCGCGTAGAGCGTGTCGTCGGCCTTGATGAAGAGCCCGCTCACCCGTCCGAACTGATAAAAGGTGTCGAGAAGCTTTCCGTCCTGGTCGAAGATCTGGATTCGATGATTTCCGCGATCGGCGACGAAGAGGCGACCTTTCGAGTCGAACGCGAGCGCGTGGGGAGTCCGGAACTCTCCCGGGCCCGAGCCCACCTTTCCCCACTCCTTGATGAACTTGCCGTCCTTGGTGAACTTGATGACGCGTCCGGTCGAGCCCGGAGGCGGATTCGCGTTCTGGCCGCTGTGGCCGTCGGAGACGAAAATGTCGCCGTTCGGCGCGGTGATGACGTCGCAAGGCTCGTTGAACGTATCGGGGCCGCTCCCGGCGACACCCGGCTTCCCGAGCTTCATCAGGACTTTTCCATCGGGGCTGAACTTGATCACCTGGTGACCCTTGGTTCCCGCTTTGTTGCCCTGGGAGTCCGTCACCCACACGTTTCCTTCCTTGTCCACGTGGAGTCCGTGGGGAAGCACGAAGAGACCCGCGCCGAACGTGGCCAGGACCTTTCCCGTTTTGCGGTCGAACTTGAGGACCGGAGTGACGTTGGAAGTGTCGCATCCGCCGGCGAGGGCGTACGCGCCGCACCGATCGTAAGCCCACACCTGTCCGTCAGGACCGATATCCACGCCCGCCGTCGATCCCCATTTCCTTCCATCGGGGAGCTCACCCCAGTTCTTGACGACGACCGGATTGGGATTCGGCAAGGGTTTGCTCGCCGGGTCGACGACGTCGCTCTGCGTGAACGACAGGACGGCGACGAGCACGAAACCGGCGGCGAGAAACGAGAGTCGAGAAAGTGCCATGAGTGGCCCCCTTTGAGGAACGGATTCTGTTGTAGAAGCGGCTCAGGATCAACCAGTAGACGGAACCACGTCGCCGTCGACGGTCGTTCAAAGCACACGGTATCGGTCTTCCGAAACCGGATCTTCACACGTGCGCGACGACGACCAGCGTCGGCGCGCGCTCCCGCGCGGTCACGAGCGCGTGCAGAAGGTTCTCGGGGTCGAGAGCGGCGAAGCTTTCGTCGAGGATCACCAGGTCGGAGCCCTGGAGGAGCGCCCGGGCGAGGTAGAGGCGGCTCCGTTCGCCGTGCGAGAGCTGCCAGCCCGTATCGCCCACCATCTGGTTCATGCCCCCCGGCATCTTCTCGAGAAGCTCTCCGAGCCCGAGCGCGCGGCACAGCGCCTCGCCCTCCCTCAGGTCGTCGGCCGACGGAGGCCAGCCTCGCGCCATGACGAGATTGAAGGCGAAGCTTTCCGTAAAAACGTGGTTCTCGTGAAACTGCGGCGCGGTCGCGACCTTTCCTTCGAGACGGAGAGTTCCGTCCGTAGGTTTCCGGAGTCCGTTCACGAGAGACACCAGCGTCGATTTTCCGCCGCCCGAGGGTGAGGTCAGGAGCACCCGATCGCCGCGCGCGAGGTCGAAGGCGAGCCCCGACGAGCACCGCCCGCGAGCGGTGCGGGTATATGAAGGATAAGTCCCGCGCGTGGACGAGGGGCCGTCCGTTGGCGCTGAGCACAGGTTCGATCGGAGGCGGGACTCGGGCCGCGGCATGGAAGAGCGGCGCGACGCGCTTCCAGGCGATCGCGGCGTCGACGAGGTCCGAAAAGCCGTCGGCGAGCTTTGCGAGAGCTCTCGATGCGAGAATCGCTCCTCCCAGACCTACCGCCAGACGCTCGAGATCCGGCCGCGCCGCCGCGAGTCCGAGAATTCCGAGCGGGAGCCAGATTCTCGGGAGCGCTTGGATCCAGGAGTAGAGGCGATCCACTCGTTGCGACATCCTTCCGTAGGAACCGAGCGCTTTTTCTTCCTCGATGTGCCATCGCTCCGGTCGCTCCTGCGCGATGCGAGTGCGATGGCCCACCATTTTCTCGACCAGGTCGTGGCTCATCTCGAGCCTCTGGTCCGTCCACAGGCGCCGCTCCGCCAGGTAGCTGCGCGTCAGAATGCCGAGCGCGAGAAGAATCGCCGCAAGGAGAACCCCTTCGAGGATCGCCCTGGCTCCGAGAGTGACGATGCCGAACGCGACCACGATCTCAATCAAGGCGGCGAAGGAAAGAAGACCTCCCGTCAGGGCGAGGGTCTCGACCGCTTCCGACTCGAAGACGCGAGAGAGATGCCTTCCGGCGCCGTCGGAGCGGAGCTCGTCCGGATCGAGCTGCATCGCGCCCTGGAGGAGACGCTTCTTCAGGAGCTCACCCGCCGAAACCGCGAATGCCCCCGCCGACCACGTCGAGAGAATACGGAACGGAAGCATCGAAGCGAGGGTGAGCGCCCAGGCGTAGAGATACCGGGAGTCGATCGGGGTCTCGAGGACGCCCCGGCCGAGAAGCCACCAGGAGAGGACGAAGAGGCCGTAGTCCACGGCATACGCAAGAGCGAAGAGCGCCGCGAATCGGGACAGTCGAGCGCTACCCATCGACCAGCCTTCCCTCTTCGAGGCGGAAGGGCCGCCAGCTCCGGTCGGACCAGAGCCGCGCGAGCTCCCGCTCCACCTCGACGAGATGCCGGTACCGCGAGCCCTCCCGCTTCAGGAGCTCCGCCGGGGAACCGTCCTCGACGAGCCGGCCCTTGTCCAGAACCAGGATCGCGATCGAAGCCTTCGCTTTCGCTCACGTCATGGGTGATCGCGAGAAGGGTCGCGTCTTTCCAGTGCGCGCGAGCGCGAGACAGAAACGCGAGACGCGTCTCGCGATCGAGCCCTCGGAAGGGCTCATCGAGAAGAGCGAGCCGGATGCCCTTTCGAAGGAGCGCGCGCGCGAAGCGGACTCTTTGCCCTTCACCTCCTGAAACGAGAGCGCCTCCCTCACCGAGCTTGACGTCGAGGGGAAGAGTCAGCGGACCGAGCACCGTGCGCGCCTCCGAAAGGTCGCAAGCTTCGTCGTTTCCGTAACGCAGGTTCTCTTCGAGGCTGCGATTCCAGAGCTGTACCGCGGGGTCCACCCACGCGGTCCGGGATCGCATTTCCGCGAGCCGGGCGCCCGTGAGCACCGCGCCGTCGACGAGGACTCTTCCGGCTTCGGGGAAATGGAACCCGAGGAGAAGTCCGAAGAGCGTCGTCTTGCCCGCTCCGGAGGAGCCGACGACCGCGACGTGACTTCCGGGCTCGATTTCCAGATCGATCTCCTGCAGGAGGACGTGTCCGGCCGCGCGGACGCTCACATTCTCCAAACGAATCGACGCTCCCGCGTCGGGAGAAGTGTCACCCGGATCGCCGTTCCTGGGAGCGACCTCCCGCTCCTCGGGGGCGCTCAAAGGCTCGGAAATCCGAAGAAAGACGCTTCGAGGTTCCGGATAGCGAGAGAGAAGCCGCGCGAGCTGGAGACCGAGGACGGGGACATTCAAGGCCCAGTACGAGAGGAGGAGGGCCGAGGCTGGATCGCCATTTCCCCGCAGGTAGGAGAACACGAGGAGAACGATGAGCCCGTAGCCGACCGCGAACTGCGCGGTCTCGAGCGAGACGACCGCGCGATCCCGTCCACGCCGGGCTCGCGCCCAGGACTGGACGAGCGTTCGCGTGCTCGGACCGGAGCGCGCTCTCGGCCCGATGAACGCGGAGAGGCACGAGCCCGAGAAGAGAATCCAGATAGAACCGGGACAGCCCGCCCAGGTGGCTTCGCACGCGGGTGTCCCGCTCGAAGAGAAACGGCTGGCCGAGAAGCGGAATGGCGATCGAGGCGACGAACGCTCCGAGCGCGATCGGCGCCGTCGAGGGCGCGAGCCAGAGGATGGCTCCCGTCGTGAGGAGAAGCTCGACCCCCTCGCGGAGAATTTGTCGTCCGAGCTTCGGGACCTTCCGGATCTGGTGAAGGCTGTGCTGGCGCTCCGCCATGTCGGATGTGAGGCGGCTTCCGAAGTAGCGGTCCGAAAGCCGCGGGATTTTGTGCTGGAACGCGCGGCGCAAACCCTGCTCGAGCCTTCGTCCGAGGCGGAGCTCTGCGGTGAAAGAAGAAAAGTCGAGGATCAACACGACGGCGAGAAAGAGGACGAGCGGGAGAAGGAGCGACGGCGCTTCGAGAAACGCGCGGAAGAAGAGACCCTCGAAGACGATGGCGGCTGCCGACGCGACGGCGGTTGCCGCCAGAACGCCGGGAGCGAAAAGGCCGTCGGCGCGAAGCCGCGCCCAGAGATCCCGCAGCGGACGCGCGGGCTCTTCGCCTTTCGCGGCGGCGATCGCCGCGGGAAGAGCGACCTCGGCGGGAGCGAATCCCGGCGTTCCCGGACGCAGGAGCACGGCCCCGCGGATGACGAGCTCCCCGTTCTCGGGGCGGACGGACCAGAACTCTCTCGGGATGGCGCTCGCGTCGGCGCGAGCCTTCTCGAAGAGAGGGACGACGTCCCGCTCGGCGTCCGCGCAGCGGATGGCGGCATCGAGAGCAGCCAGCGCCAGGAAACTCTCGTCCGCCGAGGCTTCGTTCAAGAGACGAGCGGACGTTTCCGCGGAAACGCCCTTGTCGCGGAGACGGCGACGATAGAGTCGACTCGCTTCCTCGGAACCCGCCCACTCCCGCCACGTCGCGGGGGGGACGCCCATTACGTGCTCGTAGAGCTCTTTACGAAGCGTCTCGCGCGAAAGCCAGCGCCGGCCGTGCGCGGGGTCCATCACCTGCGCGACCCCGAAGCGAACGCTCCAGACGACCGCGAAGTGCGCGCTCCCGTTGGGCAGTCGAAGGACCGCGATGGCGGGGAGCGTCCGCGCTTCTTCGAGGAAGACCAGGTCCTTCGGGAGGAGCACCTGCTCCACCGGCACTCCCAGGCCGGACGCCAGCGTTTCGAGGGTTTCGATGGCGGTCCCATCGACCTCGGTCTGGCAGGCCTCGCGCAACCGCCCGTAGCTGAGGGAGATTCCGTGCCCGTCGAGGAAGCTCTTGAGCGCCGCGGGTCCGCAGTCCATTCCCGAGGACTGAACGACCTCGGGAACGAGGCGCCGGCGCTGGCCCATAGGTGGACGGATGTTAATCCACCGCGTCTGGATCGAGCGACGGCCTTTGGCTAAAATCCACCCCCACGCCGCCGGGCGCGCTCAGGAAGGAACACGCTCCATGGAACAGAGTTCCGGAAAAACCATGATCGAGGCCAAAGGCCTGACGAAATACTACGGACCCTTCATCGCTATCGAGAACATCTCGTTTTCGATTCGAGAAGGGCAAATCGTGGCTTTTCTAGGCCCCAACGGCGCCGGGAAGACCACGACGATGAAGATGCTCACCGGCTTTCTCGCGCCGAGCGCGGGGGCCGCGCAGATCGCCGGGCTCGACATCCACCGGGAGAGGATCGAGGCTTCGAAGCGTCTCGGCTACCTCCCGGAGAACGGTCCGCTCTACCCGGACATGACGCCGCTCGAGCTTCTCGAGTTCTTCGGCGAAGCGAGAGAGCTCCCGCCCGCGAAGCTCAAGGAGCGCATCGCCGCCGTGCGCGAGCTGTGCGCGCTCGAGCAGGTGATGGAGAAGCCCATCGGGAAGCTTTCCCGCGGAATGCGGCAGAGAGTGGGGCTCGCGCAGGCGCTCCTCCACGACCCCGAGGTCCTGGTGATGGACGAGCCCACCGCCGGCCTCGATCCCGAATCAGATTCGTCACTTCCGCGAGAACATCAAGAAGCTCGGCCGAAGCAAGACCATCCTGATCTCGACGCACATTCTCCAGGAAGCGGACGCGATCGCGGACTACGTCCTCTTCGTCCACAACGGAAGGCTGGTGTTCGAGGGAACGCCGGCGGAGCTGAAGGAGAACGGCTCTCTCGAGGCCCGCTTCTACCGCCTGACTCAGGATGAAGAGGTGGTGGCGTCATGATGAAGAAGGTGAACTGGAACATCGTCCGCGCGATCGTCAAGCGCGACCTTCGCATGTATTTCAGCAATCCCACCGGCTATGTCTTCATCACCCTTTTCATCTTTCTTTCCGCGGCTGCCGCTTTCTGGCAGGATCGCTTCTTCCTCAACAACCTCGCGAACCTGGACTCTCTGAACTCCGTCTTTCCCTACCTCCTCGCGTTCTTCATTCCCGCGCTGACCATGTCGGTCTGGGCCGAGGAGAGAAAGCTCGGAACCGACGAGCTCCTCTTCACGCTTCCGGCGACGGACCTCGAGATCGTGCTGGGCAAGTATCTCGGCGTTCTCTCGATCTACTCGGTCGCGCTCGTGCTTTCCCTTTCCCACGTGATCGTGCTCCTCTTTCTCGGAAGCCCCGACCTCGGCCTCATGTTCGCGAACTACCTTGGCTTCTGGCTCGCGGGCGCCGCGCTCATCGCCGTGGGCATGGTCGCCTCTCAACTCACGTCGAACGTCACCATCGCCTTCATCGTCGGGGCGGTTTTCTGCGGGATCGGCGTGTTCCTTCAGCCCCTTGCCGGAGTTGCCGGGGAAAGCGTCGCGCGGTTTCTCCAGCCTCTCGGCATCTTCCCCCACTTCGAGGACTTCGGCCGCGGCGTCGTGAGCCTCACGGGGCTCCTCTACTTCGTCGTCCTCGGTGGGTTCTTTCTCTACCTCAACGTGCTCCTGGTGAGCCGGCGCCACTGGCCCCGCGAAGCCGAGGGTCTGAAGATGACGACCCACCACCTCATTCGAGCGGCGGCGATCCTGGTCATCGCCGTCGCCGGGCTCGCCCTCATCGGAAGGCTCGGCCTTCGAGCGGATACGACCGCCGAAAGGCTCCACTCGCTCAGCTCCGAGACCAAGCGGCTCCTGCGAGAGCTCGACTCGAGCCGGCCGGTGTTCGTGCAGGCCTATGTCAGCCCGACCGTACCCGAGCCGTACGTGCAAACCCGCGCGAACGTCGTCGGACTCTTGAAAGAGATCGCGTCCGCGAGCGGAAGCAAGGTCCAGCTCGTCATTCACGACACGGAGCCGTTCAGCGATCAGGCGCGGGAAGCCCGGGAGAAGTTCGGCATCCAGGCGAGAGAAGTGCCAAACCTGGAGGGCGCGCGCGCCGGTTTTTCCGAGGTCTTTCTCGGTCTCGCCTTCACCTGCGGCGCCGAGGAGCAAGTCATCCCGTTCTTCGATCGGGGGCTTCCGGCGGAGTACGAGATCGCGCGGAGCATCCGCGTGGTCGCGAACACCGAACGGAAGAAAGTTGGCGTGGTCACGACGCAGCTGCGCCTCTTCGGTGGACTCGACTTCAACACCATGCAGTCGACCCCGGAGTGGTCCGTGGTGCAGGAGCTGAAAAAGCAGTACGAAGTGGTCCAGATCAATCCCCGGGCGGCCATCACCGAAAAGGTGGACGGTGTCCTGGCGGTTCTCCCCTCGTCTCTCAGCCAGGAGGAGATGGACAACCTCCTCAACCTTATTAAAGGGGGAACGCCCGCTCTCCTTCTCGACGATCCGCTTCCCATCGTGAACCTCGGACTCGCGCCGGCGGAAGAGCCGGGCGCGGGAACGAACCCGTTCATGCGCCAGGGGCAGCCGCCGCCGGAGCCGAAGGGAGACATTCGGGGGCTGCTCGCGGAGCTCGGGTTTCAATGGGACCCCGCGATGATCGTCTGGGACAGCTACAACCCACACCCCGACCTCGCGCACCTTCCCCCGGAAGTGGTGTTTCTCGGGCGCGGCAATCAAAACCCTGAGGTCTTCAACGCGAGTCACATCGCGAGCCAATCCCTCGAGCAGGTCGTCCTTCTCTATCCCGGTCAGATCGATTCGGGCGGCGGTGAGGGCCTTACCTATCGTCCGCTCCTCGAGACGGGCGAGTTTTCCGGCAGGTTCCCGTACTTCCAGATGGTGCAGAGAAGCTTTCTCGGCGCCCAGTTGAATCGAAACCTTCCCCACCGGCCCGGAGGGGATGATCTACACGCTGGCCGCGGAGGTGACGGGAGCCGGGGCAGAGACCACGGCGGCCGCGGAGAAGCCGGCGGAGGGAGAAGAAGCGGCAGCAGCCGAAGGCGAAGCCGGGCCTCCGCGCTATCTTCATCGCGGACGTCGATTTCATCTCCGAACAGTTCTTCGAGATCCGGAGGCTCGGGCCCGGAAACCTGAACTTCGACAACGTGACGTTTTTCCTGAACGCGATGGACAGCCTCGTCGGCGACAATTCGTTCGTCGCGCTCCGAAACCGCAGGGTCCGCCACCGGACGCTCGCCCGGGTGGAAGCGCAGACCCAGTCGTACATCGAGCAGCGGACCCAGGACGAGCAGACCGCGGAGCAGGAGGCCCAGGACGCGCTCTCTGCGGCGCAGAGGCGACTCGACGAGAAGGTCGCCGAAGTCCAGAACCGCGAAGACCTCGACGCCCAGACGAAGCAGATCATGGCGAGGAACCTCCAGGAGGTCGAGAACCGTCGGTTCGAGGTCCTGAAGGCGAACATCGAAACCGCGAAAGAGGCGAAGGTCCGGGCGAGCGAGGAGCGGATGGAGACGCAGATCCGGCGAATCCAGAGCGGCATCCGCACGCTCGCGGTGCTTCTGCCCCCGATTCCGGTGTTCCTGCTGGGCGTCTACATCTTCATCCGGCGCGAAAAACGCGAGCGGGAAGGTGCCCGCGCCGCGCGACGGCTGCGGCCGGATACGGCGGTGGCCCATGGAGGTCCGACGAAGCCCGCCGACCCGATCAAAGGAGACGCGTAAATGGAAACCCGAAGCGAGATGAAACTGACCAAGACGCTCGCCGGGGCGGCGGTGCTCCTGGCGGTGGTGGCGTTCGCGACTGCCCCAAGGAACGTGACGCCGAGCGCCTTCAGCGACATCGGCGAGTCCTTCTTTCCCGATTTTCAGGACCCGAACACCGCGACGACGCTCGAAGTCATCGAGTTCGATGAAGGCACCGCGGCGGCGAAGCCTTTCAAGGTCACGAACCAGAACGGGCTCTGGACCATTCCCTCCCATCACGACTATCCCGCGGATGGAAAGGACCGCCTCGCGCAGACCGCGGCGGGAATCATCAGCATCAAGAAGGAAGACTTCCGCTCCGACAACGTGGCCGATCACGAGGCCCTTGGAGTCATCGACCCTCTCGACGAGACTTCCACGACGCTCCGCGGCCGGGGAAAGCGCGTCACCATCAAAGGAACGGGGGACGCGGTCCTCGCCGACCTCATCATCGGCAAGGAGATCGAGGGTCGGGAGGGCTTCCGCTTCGTGCGGGTGCCCGATCAGAAACGGGTTTACGCGGCCAAGATCGACGTCGACATCTCGACGAAGTTCGAGGACTGGATCGAGAAGGACCTGCTCCAGGTCGAGCGCAGCAATATCGACAAGGTCGCTCTCCAGGACTATTCCATCGACGAGCGAACGTTGATGGTCGACATGCGCGACACGGTGCTCCTGGGGAAAGAGGGAGAGACCTGGTCGGCCAACCGCATGCAGGCGAACCAGGAAGTCGACAGCGTCAAGATGAACGACCTTCTGCGCGAGGTCGACGAGCTCAAGATCGTCGGCGTGCGGCCGAAGCCGGAGGGAATGACCGAGAGGCTCTCAGCCCTCACCATCTCCCGGGAGGACATGGTGTCCCTTCAGACGCGCGGGTACTACCTCACCCAGACCGGCGACATGATGTCGAACGAGGGAGAGCTCCAGGTCTCGACCGACGAGGGAATCGTCTACGTTCTTCGCTTCGGCGAGATCCTCTACGGAACCGGCGAGGCCATCAGCGCTGGCGCCGAGACCAACCAGGACCAGGCGGGCGGACCGGGCGAGAACCGTTACCTTCTCGTCTCCGCAGGTTTCGATGAGTCGCTCGTGACCGCCCCTCCCCGCCCCGCGAACACGAGCTTCGAGGGCAAGGAGGAAAGCGCTCTCACCGAGGAGGACAAGACGAACCGATCCCTCGCCGAAGCGTACAAGCGGTGGGAAGAGAACGTGAAGAAGGGCCGCGAAACGGCGGACGCCCTCTCCAAGAGATTCGCGCCGTGGTACTACGTGATCTCGGCGTCGAGCTTCGACAAGATCCACCTGAACTCGCGCGGATCTGGTGAAGAAGAAGGAAAGCTAGTACCAGCCAGTCAGCCGTCGGACTGCGATCGAGAACCGAGAACTGACCTACCGGGCTCCGATCCGGATGTTCGAGAAGATCACCAGCTCGAGCGATTCCTCTCGTTCGCAATTTCCGAGCTCGACCCAGTGCGGGTTCGGATGGTAGACGGGCCCGTAGTTGCGATTCATAATCTCGATGCCGTCCAGGAACACCTTTACGTGCTGGTCGCGGATACCCGGGAAGGTGCCCCACTCCATTCTCCATTCGTAGACCAGCTGCGGCTCGAAGTCGAAGAAGCTGATGCCGGTGTTCGTCTCCTGCCCACGCGAGATCCAGCGCAAGCCGCACGTCGTCGAACTTGACCGTGCTTTCGTCGAGCTTTGAAATGTTCACTCGATAGGGATTTTCGCGATAGTCGCCCTTGCTCGGGTCCCACATGCTGAAGAGGATGCGTTTGCCCGGCACCGGGTTGGGCGTGCTCAGGTTGGTGGTCGTGAACTCGACGCGCCCGTCCGGGTGGGTCGGGATCTGGTAGCGCAGGCAGTCCTGGTTCGTCTGCGGCTGCCATCCGCCGGCGACGAAGCTTCCCCCGTGCACTTCGCCAATCGAAAAGCCATTGGTAAGCGGGTCGAATACCACGAGCGACCCGGTGGGGCGGTCTTCCCGAAACGCTTCGCGCACGCGGAACTCGGAAGTTCCCGAATAGGGCCCCGCGCCCGCGCTGGTCACCGCCGCCGCGCGCCAGTAGTACTTCGTGTCGGCCTGGAGCGGCTCGTTCACTCGCCAGCGCGTGATTCCGCCGAGGCCCTCGGTGACGCCGACTTCGTTCAACACGATCTGCAGGAACGCCGAGTCGATCGCGAGATCGAAGCTATACGTCCGCGTTCCGACGCCGCCGGTCGCGTTTCCAATCACGAGCTCCGGCTGGAGGTCCAGGACCGCTTCCCCGATGGGAGGGGACTGGAGAGTGGGCGCGGAGAGAGAGGGGTCGGTCGAAGCGACCGCGGTTCCGGCGGTCTTCACGCCGGGACGAGCGGCGCTGGGAGAGCTGGGGGACCCGGTATCCTCTCCGCAGGCGTAGGCGAAGAGCGCGAGGACGATCGGGCAAAGCGATGCGAGAAACGTGCGTTTCATGTTGGGGTTGAATCCTTTCGAGTCGGTAACCGGGCGCGGCGCAGGCGCTCGGATCCGATGATATTATCACGTCCGCCCTCAGGGAGAAAACCGCACCTCGGAGGATGCCCCGTGGCCACGTTCGTTCTCTACCATGCCCACTGTGCCGACGGCTTCGGGGCCGCCTGGGCGGCGTGGAAGCGGTTCGGGGCGGACGCGCGGTACCTGGCGGTGCAGCACGGGGCGCCGGCCCCTTCCCTCCCGGAGGGAAGTGACGTTTACATCCTGGACTTCGCTTATACCCGCGCCGAGACCGAAGCGATCCGCCGTCGCGCCGCGAGCCTTCGGGTCATCGATCATCATCGGACCGCGGAAGAGGAGCTCCGAGGACTCGACTACGCCACCTTCGATAATCGGAAGAGCGGCGCGGTTCTGAGCTGGGAGTTCTTTCATCCTGGAAAGCCGGTTCCCGAGATCCTCCGCTACGTGATGGACCGGGACCTCTGGCTTCACGAGCTGCCGCGGAGCCGCGAGGTCTTCGCGGGATTGAGCTCCTACCCCATGGACTTCGAAGTCTGGAGCTCGCTCGAGGTCGAGGTGCTTGCGGAGGAGGGCGCGGTCGTTCTCCGCTATCAGAGAGAGCTCGTCGACCTTCTGGCAGAGGGCGCTCGTATGGAGACTCTCGCTGGATATCGCGTGCCGGTGGCGAACGCTCCCCTCCTGGGATCGGAGGTCGGGGAAGAGCTCTTGAGGCGAAATCCGGCGGCGCCCTTCGTCGCCATGTACTTCGATCGCGGAGACGGCAAACGCCAGTGGTCTCTCCGTTCGCGAGAGGATTTCGACGTCTCGGAAGTCGCGCGGCTCTTCCAGAACGGGGGCCACCGTCAGGCCGCCGGCTTCGAGAGTGAAATCGGGCCGGACTTCATGCCGAAGCCGAAGAAGTTGGGCTAGAATCGAACCGACCACGCGGAAGGAGTACCGCACATGATCGCCTCCATCCTCGCCCTCACCCTACTGAGCCCGTTGATAGAAGCCCAGCGTACCGACGAGCAGGTCCGCGCGGAAATCGAAAAGGCGCTAGCGAAGGACAAGATCAAGCTCCAGGTCTCGGTTCAAAACGGCACGGCGACGCTCACGGGGCAGGTGAGAAATGTCTTCCAGAAGAACCGCGCGCTCGAGGTGGCCCTCGCTCAGCCGGAAGTGCAGAACGCGGACGCGGATATCGAGATCGCGGCGGCGGAGAGCGATCAGAAGCTCGGCGAGGAAGTGGTCAAGGAAGTCCGAAAGTACAGCCGGTTCACCGTGTTCGATGATTGCTCCGCTTTCATCAAGGACGGCAAGGTGGCGCTCTTCGGCTGGGTGACCGAGCCCTACAAGAAAACCGAGATCGAGAAGAGGATGCACAAGATCATCGGCATCCAGGAGTTCAAGAACGACATCGAGGTCCTGCCGGTGTCGAGCTCCGACCAGAGGCTACGGGAGGTGCTCGCGAACCGGCTCTACCAGGATTCGACGTTCTCCGATTTCGCCTCGATGCCCATTCCGCCGATCCACCTCATCGTTTCGGGGAGCCGCGTCATCATCACCGGAGTCGTCGGAAACCAGCTCATGAAGCAGAAGGCGGAGTCGATCATCCGGGGAACGCCCGGGGTGCTCTCGGTCGAGAGCAAGCTACGAATCGAGTGACGAGAGCTCCATCACCGCGCGATAGGCTTCGTTGATCGCGGCGTCGGTGTGCGGGCTCGCCGCCGCGTCTGAATTCGCGATGGCCACCCGTCCCAGAGGGCGCCTCCCCCGCACCGCGGGCCTCGACGGCGAGAGCGTCGAACGCCCATTCCTCCGGATCGTAGAGCGTGTTGTAGGCGTAGGCGTAGCCGTGGGGCCAGCGGTTCACGGTGATCGCGAGAACGTCCTCGCGCGGGTCGAAGCCGAAGGGGCCGAGGGTCCTTCCGAGCTGATCGCGAATCTTCCGCTCGCAGGTCTCGAAGTCGGTCGAGAGGAGCTCCTGTCGGCCCACGCGGTGCTGCTCGCGACGCGAGAGGCCAGGGAGAGCAAGGATAGCGCGACATGCGCAGCACGATCGGAGTCTCCGGGTCCTGAGACGAGCGATAGTCTCCGAGCGAGAGAGAGGACCCGAGGCCGAGGCTGACGTGGTAGCTTCCCGGCGCCGATACGCCGGAGATCCCCGCCTTGACGAAAGACTTCCAGCTCGAGACCAGGACGCTGGTGTAGACGAGCGGCGCCTTCACGCCGTCGAGAAGGGCTTTCTTCTGGTCCGCGGGAATCTCGCTCCAGATGTAAGGGATCACGTTGTTCCAGCACGCGAGGACCGCGGCGCCCGCGCGCACCCGGTACGCCCGCCCCTTTCGGACGTAGGTGAGAGATACCTCGCGCGCGCGATCGACCGGGCCGTCGTGCCCGACATTGACCACGGTGCTCTCGAGTCGGATGCGCAACGCGCTTCCCGGCTCGTCGAGGCAGCCATAGTCGACGCGCGAGCCGACGACGTCCTCCATCGAGCCGCCGGGCACCGCTTTCGGGAGGAGAGCCCGAACGAGGAGCCGCGCGATCGTGGCATTGCCGTCGGGAAAATACATGTCGGGGTCGCCACCATCCGCGCGCGCGGCGTTCTCGCGGCCATGCGCGCCGCCCGGCTCACCGAGGAGCCGCTCGGGCGGCGTCGGCTCGAGCCCGAGGCCGGAGAACCCGGGAAACTCCATCTCCCAGGCGTAGAGCGCGGGAACGGCGTCGATGCCCGTGCAGAAAAGCCCCATGGGCCGTGAGTTCAGAAAAGGCACCACACCGGGGTCGGCTTTCGCCATCTCGATGAGGTAGTCCCGATAGCTCACGTGCGCGAGCTTCTTCTTCTTCGCGTCCGAAGAGAGGCCGGGAAGGTAATCTTCCTTACCGTCATAGATCCGCGCGAGGTCGGACTTCACCCGCTCCGAAAGCGGCGCGCCGGCGAGGAACTCGCGGATGGGAAGCTTCCCGTAGCCGGGAACCAGACGGTCAGAGCCGAAAGTCTCGCGGTCGAAGAAAACACCATAGCCGAGTCCGAGCTTCTTGTAGAGATCGGAGACTTTCGCGACGGAGTCGTAGTAACGCGTTCGATCGATGCCGAGCTCCCACAGAAGCCCCGCGGCGACGGTCGAGTACTGGGCCGGGGCCTCGACGTTCAAGGTCCCGCCATTCATCAAGTACATCTTCCCGTCGTGCCAGAACTCGTTTCGTTTCGCGTGTCCGCCGAAATCGTCGTGGTTGTCGAGCACCAGGATGCGCGCCCGCTCGCCATGAAGCTTTCTGAAGAAATACGCCGCGGAGAGTCCGCTGATTCCGCCGCCGACGACCACCAGGTCGTAGGGCTCGTCCACCGCTTCGGGGTTGTCCCAGGTCTTGCCGTCCCGCATATCGTGCGCGACTTCGAAAGAGCCCGCGTGGCTTCCCGCGCATGCCGGTACGCGTGGGAGGGTAGTTGTCGTTCTCACGAGCCTGCAGCGATCGAAAGGCGCCCACGGTCGAGGTGGGAAAAACGGACGACGTGAGAGCGACCGAGACGCCGTTGAGAAAATCCCGCCGGCTTATCGAGCGGTGCATCCCGAGCTCCCGATCCCGCCTGTCCAACTTGTCCAACCTGTCCGGCTTTTTCGGCATGGCGAGAGTATGGAAGCACTCGCGGGCGGGATTCAAACGGCGATCAGAAGAACAGGCGTTTTTTCGGCTTTTCGCGTTCCGCGGCCTTGAGCTTCTTCAAGGCATCGATAGGACGACGGTCGGGCGCCATGAGCTTGATCGCGCGCTGGAGAAGGGGCTCGGCCTCCGCGAATTCCGTGTTGTCGGCGTGGATCAGCCCCGCATAGTAGTAGGCGAGGCCGCACTCCGGGTCGATCCGCACCGCTTCTCTCAAGGCGTCCATCGCCGTCTTCGCTTCGACCTCCGGGGCCTTGCGGTACCGGCAGTAGGCGAGCTCCGCCCGGTAGGGCCCGTTCTGAGGCTCGCAATCGTGCGCGAACTGAAGGAGCTCGAGCGCGTCGGCGTACTTTCCCTGCTTCACCAGCGCCATTCCCTTGGCGAACTGCGTTTCGGAGTCGAGCAGGTTCGACTTGATGGCGAATGCGCTTCGCGCCTCTTCACTGCTGAGCTGTCGGAAGCGGCTCTGCCGCCGGCCGAGGAGAGAGTTTCGTGTTTCTGGATTCGAAAGCTCGCCGAACGCCCGGCCTCCGGCGACGAAGAGCTCGCGCGCTTTTTCTTCCATGGGCTGGAGCTCGGGCGATGCGAATCGCGAAGGATGAAACTTCTCGCAGAAGTCGATGAACGCGGTCTCGATGTCCTCGCGGCCAGCGTCGTCCTTGATCCCCAGAAGATCGAACGCGTCGAGCTTGCGGAAGCGCAGGTAAAGCTCCATCACCTGGTTCCGGATCTCGACGGCATTCCCTGGCGGCGCGAGCGAAGGAACGGGAGGGGGTGCGGCCGCCGCGGGAGACGACGCGGCGAAGTCCGAGTCGGGAACCTCGTGGTCTTCGACCTCCGGCTCCGTGCGCCAGTCCTCGGGGATGGCCGCGCCGATGACCGCGAGCGAGTAAAGAAGGCGGAGCGCTCGGTTCTTGTCGAGGCGCATCTCCGACTGGAGCTCGGCCAGTGTTTTCCCCTGGGAAATGAGGCGCAAGACTTCCTGGTGCTCCTTCGAGAGCCGGAGATCCTTCAACGGGAACGGGAGGCTTTCGATGCACGAAGAATTTCTTCGCCTCGAACGGGGCCATCGCCTCGGAGATCTCACCCTCGGGAGCGAACTTCGAGATTCCGGTCAGCACGAGCTGCGGCGCGTTCACTTTGAGGGGTGAATCGACTTCGGGAAGAGTCGAGGATACGCGAAAGGCGCCGCTCTGCCAGGTGAATGCGTCGAGGAGCTTCTTCGCCAGGTTCTGCTGCAGAATCTTGTACAGGTCGTGAGGGTTCACGACGCCCTCGGTCACCAGGAGATCGGAGAAGGACTGCCCGGTGGTGGCGCTCTTCGAAAGGATGGCGAGGTTCTGCTCCTCGGTCAGGTCCCCGCGGCCCACCATGAACTTCCCGAGTGTGTCGGGAAGGAGGTTCGACTGGCAGTCCATGGGGACGCCGTTCTCGAGGATGACGTCTTTCTTGACCTGTCGCCTTTCGATCGAGATGACCACCGATCGGTGGTGCGCGGCAAACGCGTGAAGGAGCACGGGGAACGGAATCTCGCCGAGATCTCCCTTGGTCATCTGGGAAATGGCGAGAAGCTGCTCGTGATTCGGAATCAAGTTTTTGGTTTGCTGGAGAAAGGGGTTCCTTCAAAGTCTACCGAACAAATCCCGCGAGTGCTAGAGTCGGCGCGAGAGATGAAAAAGTGGCTCGCGAGGCTCGACGATTTCGACGCTCACCTCCGGCGCGACAGCCGCAAGGTTTTTAATTTCTATCAGGAAGGGAGGGAGGCGGCCCGGAAGCCCAAAGGCGGCAGGTACTTCTCCACCGGCAAAGCTTTCTTCCTGAGCTTTCTTCGAAAGCTCACTCCCGCGCGGCGGATCTCCTACCTCGTGGGCCTCGGCCTGTTCCTATTGGGTTTTTCCGACGACAGTTGGCTGCACGCCACGGCGGGATTTCTCGTCCTGAACTTCCTCCTCGCGCTCGAGCTCGCGGAAAAGCTCCTCACGAAGAACGAGCTCGAGATCGCTCGCGTCATCCAGTTCAGCCTGTACCCGGTAAGCAGTCCGCGCCTTCCCCACCTCGAGATCGCGAGCTACTTCCAGCCGGCGCTCGAAGTGGGTGGCGACTACTACGACTACGCCCTCGACGGCACCCGTCGCTTCACGGTGATTCTCGGGGACGTTTCCGGTAAGGGAATCGCCGCGGCGCTCTACGCCATGAAGCTCCAGGCGCTTTTCGAGCTCCTGGGAAAGAGCGCCCTCGGTCCCAAAGAAATGCTGGTCGAGATGAACGACGTCATCTCCGAGCGTATCGAAAGAAACTACTTCATCACCGCGGTCGTGGGAGTGGTCGACTTCCAGGAACGAACCCTGGTCCTCGCCCGGGCCGGCCACAACCATCCGCTGCATTTCTGCGCGCGCACCGGAGAAGCGAAGTGGCTCAACCCGAACGGAGTCGGGATCGGAATGAAGACCAACCCCGGCTTCGAGGGCCTCCTCGAGGAGATACGGGTGCCCCTCGAGACCGGCGACGTGCTGGTCTTCTACACCGATGGAGTCACCGAGGCCATGAACCCGAAGAGCGAGCCTTTCGGGTACGGCCGATTGGAAGGAACGCTTGCCGCCTCCTCCCACCTCCCCGCGGAAGACATCAAGAAGGAGCTCTTGAAGCGCCTCGAGTCATTCCGGCAGGGCGAAGACCTCAACGACGACGTGACGTTGGTCGTGGCCAAGATCATCTGATATAGCTTCTGACCGGATGCTCGTCCTGGCGCTCGCCGCTTCCGTTCTCGCCGCCGAGAGCGGGCCCTCGCTCGATCGACTCTATTCGCTTCCGCGGATCATCGGAACCGCGCCCACCGGACCCGCGTGGTCCGCCGACGGGAGGAAACTCGCGTTCCTCTGGAACGAGTCCGGCTTCGACTGCCGGGACGTCTACGTCGCCGGCGTCGATGCGGCCACGCCGGTCCGCCTTACGAATATTTGCCCTGCGAGCCCGCGAGAAGGCGACCAGGGAGTCGTGGAGGTCTCCTGGCACCCGGATGGCGAAACCCTCGTCTTCCGGAGGGGCACGGAGCTCTTCCGGGTCTCGACGAACGGCGGGACTCCCGAGCGACTCGTCGAGGGATCGCGCGCGCGTTACTCGCCGGACGGCGGCCAATTGGCTTTCCTCCATGGCGGCGACCTCCGCACGACCGAACGGACCCTCGTGTCCGACCCGCGCGCCGAGGTCTTCGTTGAAAGCTTCGAATGGTCTCCTGACGGCTCGAGCCTCGCCTTTCTCGAGGAGGACGAGACGCGCGTTCCCGTTCGGGGCATCCCCGACTACCTCGCGAAGCCGGAGGTCGCGCTCACCCCGGTCCGCAGGCCCTATCCCGGCGAAGCGCCTTCGAGCTCGCGTCTCGGAGTGGTGGCGGCATCCGGCGGAGCTCCGCGATTCTTCGATCTAGGCGGGGCCGCGGTCGACCCCGTCTTTTCCTATCGCTGGTCCGGCGATGGGAAGCTTCTCGTCGATACCTCCGATCTCTACGTGAAGACGCGCCGGATCCTCGTGGTCGCGCCGGCCACGGGCGCCGTGCGCGAGCTCTACCGGGAGGAAGAGCCGGAGAACGTCACCGCGTTCTGGCAGGCCGAGTGGGCGCCGTCGGGCGACGCGATCTATTTCCTTTCGGATCGAGACGAGGATGTTCACGTCTATCGCCTTGCGCTCGACGCGGGCAAGCTCACGCGTATTACCACGGGCGGGTTCGCGGTGAGCCAGTTCACGGTGACGGAAGCGGCGCTGGTCTTCGTCGCGAACGCGCCGCGAGCGGAGGACCGGCAGATTTTTCGAGTCGGCCTCGAAGGCGGCGAGCCGGTGCGAGTGAGCCGGGAAGACGGAACCCACACGCCTGTCGTCTCCCCCGACGGCCGCTTCGCGGCTTCTCTTTTCTCGAGCGATCGTATTCCGCCGGAGCTCTTTTTGACGAGGCTCGACGGCAGCGCCGAGACGCGCGTCACACGATCCCCTCTTCCCGAATTCGAGGCGCTCTCCTGGGTCGAGGCCCGAGTACGTGAGCTTCAAGAGCCACGTCGACGGCGCCACGATCCACGGACGGCTCCAGGTCCCCGAGAATCTCGATCGGTCCAGAAAGCATCCCGCCATCATCGGTTCGATCTATTCGAACACGGTGCGAAACCAGTGGGGAGGCCGGAACGCGCATCCTCTCTGGGGCCTCGAGCGCCAGCTCCTCGAGAAGGGCTACATCCTCCTGAATATCGACATCCGGGGAAGCTGGGGGCACGGAAAGGCTTTCCGACGCGGAATCCGAACGGACTATGGCGGCATCGACGTCGAAGACATCGAGAGCGGCGTCCGCTACCTCACGAGCCTTCCCTTCGTCGACCCCGACCGGATCGGCATCTGGGGCTCGAGCTATGGGGGACTCCTCACGTGCATGTCGCTCTTCAAGAAGCCCGAGCTCTTCCGGGCGGGAGTCGCCGGGGCGCCGGCGACGAACGTCTTCCATGCGACGACAGGGGAGATGCGAGTGATGATGGCGCCTGAGGACGAGCGCTCCGCCTACGAAGCGGCTTCCGCCTACAGCTTCGCCGAGGGGCTCCAGGATCCGCTCCTCTTGATCCACGGCATGAGGGACCGAACGGTCCTCTACCAGGACTCCGTCTCTCTCGTCGATCGACTGATGCGGCTCGGGAAGGACGTCGACTTCGTGAGTCTTCCGGACGCGGGCCACGGCTGGGACCTCGAGGATCTTCACGAAACACGGTACGCGTTCCGGAAGCTCGTCGAGTTCTTCGATCGGCACCTGCAAGGAGGTAATGATGACTGACAACGCTCGCCGGACCTTCATGAAGACGGGCGCGGCGCTCGCATCCGCGCTCGCGATTCCGGGTTGCGCGCCGGAGCCAACGGTAGAATCCGCCGCGGGAGTCGAGCGCAAACCGGAGACGCTCTCCGCGATTGCCGGTATCGTGCTTCCGGCAGCGAGCCTCGGCGAGGAAGGAGTTCGACGTGTCGTCGAAGGGTTCCGGAAGTGGCTGGACGAGCTCGAGCCCGTGGCGGAGCTCGATCACGCGTACATCTTCACCGACGAGATCCTCTACGGCCCGCCCGATCCCGGGCCGTTCTTTACGGCGCAGCTCGAAGCTCTCGAGCTCGAGGCGGAAAAGCGCCACGAGGCTTCTTTCACCGCCATAGCGCGGGAGGAGCAGGAGGCGATTCTCAAGCGGCAGCTCCCGCCGAACCCGGGCACGGCACTTCCCGATCCCGCGAGGGCGCCCCACGTGGCCCTGAGTCTTCTCTCGTATTTCTACCAATCGAGCGAAGCGAACGATCTCTGCTACGAGAAGGCCATCGAGAGAACCACCTGCCGCGGCGTGGAGTCGGGAGCGGTCGAGCCTCCCGCGCGAAGGAGCTGAGCCATGGCGCGAACCATCGAGTCGGACGTCGTCATCCTCGGAGCCGGAATCAGCGCCGCGATGCTCGCGGAGAGGCTGAGCGAGACCGGAAGCGAGAAGATCCTCGTCGTCGAGGCAGGGAACAAGATCTTCAACCTCGACGAGCGCACCGCCCGGCGGGAGCGTTTCCTCGCGTATGGCGAGAACCCCTGGCCCAACGATCACGTCCAAGGCCAGACCGCGAAAGGAATTTCTTCCCGCACCATGGCCGTCGGCGGTCTCGCGCTTCATTGGGGCGGGACGACGCCGCGGTTCACTCCCGAGGACTTCCAGGTGCGCTCTCTGTATGGGGTCGGCTACGATTGGCCGCTCACCTACGACGAGCTCGAGCCGTACTATTTCGAGGCGGAGGAGCGTCTCGGCGTCGCGGGCACCCCCGGCCCTCCGGAGCTCGATCCGCGCGCGAAACCCTACCCTCTTCCCGGGTTTCCCCTGACCCACAACCTGACCGAGCTGAGGAAGTGGGCGGAGAAGTCGGGGATTCCGTTCTGGCCGAACCCGGTCGCCAAGAACACGATTCCCTACCGGGGGCGAAACGTCTGCATGCGGTGCGACACCTGCAACATTTGCCCGACGGGGGCGAAGTACACGCCGGAGTTCACGTTTCAGCAGCTCCTCGAGGAAAAGAAGATCGATCTGCTCGAGCGCACTCTCGTCCGGAAGCTGGTTCTCGCGGAAGGCTCCGACCGCATCGACCACGCCGTCGCCCTCGATCGCGACAAGCCTGACGAGCCCGTCGAGATCCGAGGCAAGACGTTCGTCATCGCTTCGGGCTACTGCTGGAGCTCGCACCTTCTCCTTCTCTCGGCGAACGACCGCTTCCCAGACGGTCTCGCGAACCGCTCCGGGCTCGTCGGGAGGTACGTCACTGGCCATCGTCCGGTGCACGCGCAGCTCGAGGTCCCGCTCCGGCTCTACCCGGGAATGTTCGCGGGAGACAGTCTGCTGTCGAAGCACTATCAGCGACCGAAGGCGGGCCCTTACGTGCGGCACGACCTCCGCATCTGGGAGTCGAGCTTCGGGAGAGACCCGAGGATTCAGGACGACCAGGGGGCGCTTCTTCTGGGAGACGCGGTCCTCGACGACTGGCGCGGGCGCTCCAAGCGACGGCGCCGCGCGGATGCGGGCGTACTACGACGTCATCCCGGCCCGGGAGAGCGCGATTACTCTCGACCCCTCGCGGAAGAACCCCTGGGGGGATCCTCTGCCGCGCATCGATTTCGTCGACAGCGACTGGTCGAAGGAGCTGCGCGAGGTGACCGAAAGCCAGATTCGATCGATCTACGAGAAGATCGCCGCGGCGGGCGACGGGAAGATCCTGATGCTCGAAGTGGACGACAAGACCTACGATCACCCGGGCGGCGGCTGCCGCATGGGAAACGATCCGAAGGAAAGCGTCGTCGATTCTTTCGGGCGCACGCACGACCACGAGAACCTCTGGGTCGTGGGCGCGCCGACCATCGTCTCCGCCGGCTGCAACAACGGAACGCTCACCTTCGCGGCACTCACGCTTCGAACCGCATCGGCCATGAGGGCGTCATGAGAACTGTAGTCTTCGCCGTTGTCTCGTTGCTCGCTTCGGGCTTTCTTCAGGGACAAGACCGGGTCGTGCTGCGCGCCGAGCGCCTTCTCGACGGCGCGGGGAACGTTCTCGAGAACCGAACCGTGGTCGTCGAGGGCGGGAAGATCCGCGAAGTGGGTGGCGGAACCGGCGCCGCGGACTTCACGCTCACCGGTCTGACCCTCCTTCCAGGGCTCATCGACACCCACGTGCACATCGCTTCCCACTTCGATCCCGACGATCGCGTGCACCGCGAGGAGTCCGTCGAGACTCCGGAGGAGAACGCGCTCTACGCGGCGGAAAACGCGTACCGCACGTTGATGGCGGGCATCACGACCGTCCAGAGCCTCGGAAACCTCGTCGACAAGCCGGTTCGCGACGCGATCGCCCGCGGAACGCTCCCCGGTCCACGCATCCTCACCTCCCTCGAGAGTATCTTCGTTTCGACGGGCGGTCCCGAAGCGATGCGCGCTTTCGTGAGGAAGCAGAAAAATCAGGGAGCGGACCTGATCAAGATCTTCGCCTCCGAAAGCATTCGAGACGGCGGTGGAGCGACCCTGTCCCAGGAGCAACTCGACGCGGCGTGCGGCGAAGCGCGGGCCGTCGGCCTGCGAGCCGTGGTTCACGCCCACGGTCCGGAAAGCGCGCGAAGGGCCGTGGCCGCGTCCTGCAACGTCATCGAGCACGGCGCGCTCCTCGATGCCGAGACACTGAATCTCATCGCGGAGAAAGGCGTCTTCTTCGACCCCAACACCTACCTCGTTTTCCATAACTACTTCGACAACAAAGCGCGCTATCTCGGAACCGGCAACTACACGGAAGAAGGCTTCCGCCAGATGGAGAAGGCCGTGCCTTCCGTGCTCCAGGTGTTCAAGACGGGCCTCGCGATGCCGAAGCTGAAGATGGTCTTCGGAACCGACGCCGTCGCCGGCGCTCACGGGCGAAACGTCGAAGAGCTCGTCTACCGGGTGGAGAAGGGCGGGCAGAGCCCGCATCAGGCGGTGGTCTCCGCGACGTCGCTCGCGGCCGACTCCCTGGGCCTCGGAGGCAGTATCGGAAAGATCGCGCCGGGAATGGAGGCCGATCTCATCGGCGTCGAGGGCAACCCGGCCGAGGACATCACCGCTCTTCGAAGGGTTCGCTTCGTGATGAAGGGCGGGAAGGTCTTTCGGAATTCGCCATGAAAGCGGAAGACACGTTCGATTGAAACGCGGCATCGGCGCGTTTCCTTGCCGCCGATTCAAGGGTGGTGGTAACTTCCTCGGGCCTCCCGATGAACGTCTTGCTTCTTCGTCCGATCCCCGGTAACGAGCGGTTCGGCCTGGGGCCTTTCTTTCGCATCGAGCCCCTGGGAATGGAGTACATCGCGCGCGCGCTCACCCGTAAGGGACACCGCGTCGATATCGTCGATCTGAGGTTCGCCCGGACGCTCGAGAGGCAGCTTCGAAGGGCGCGGCCGCGAGTCGTAGGTATCGCCGCGATGCACGCTCTCGAAACGGACGACGTGCTGGAGCTCGCGGGCCGTGTTCGCCGGCTGGCGCCCGATTCCTTCATCGTGATTGGTGGGCACGCAGCCGCGGCCTATCCGGACGCCTTCCGCCTCGGGCCTGCCGACGCCATCTGTCTCGACGACGGCGAGCGCGCGCTTCCACTCCTGGTCGAATCGCTCGAGAAAGGCCGCGACCCTTCGACGGTCAAGGGGTTCCTCCTGCGCAACGGAACAGAGTTCTTCGAGACGGGCTCACACGAGGAGCCCTACGATCTCGACGAGGTGGACGCTCCGCTGCGTGATCCCGTGGAGCCCTTCCGCCGTCAGTACGTTTGCCTCCAGTACCGGCCGATGTGGCTGGTCGAGACCGCGAGGGGTTGCCCGTTTCGCTGCTCATTCTGCTCCGTCGCTCCAATGTTCGACCGCTCCGTCCGAGCACGCTCGATCGACTCCGTGTGCCGGGATCTCGCGAGCGTGGGTCCGAATGTTTTCATGGCCGACGACCTCTTCTGGCATCACGAAGCGCGGTCGCTCGAGCTGGCACGGGAGCTCCTTCGGCGGGGAATCCGGAAACGTTACGTTCTTGTGCAGAGCCGGGTTGACCTGGTCGCCCGCAACGCCGGCCTCCTTCGAGCCTGGCGGAAGGTCGCAGACCAGTTCGATGTTTTCTTCGGCTTCGAGGCCGGCACCAACGAAGGATTGGCGACGCTCGTCAAAGACACAACCATCGATCGCACAGAGGAAGCTCTCGGCGTCTGCCGCGAGCAGAAGTACGGAATCACGGGGAACTTTGTGATCGACCCCGATTGGGACGAGCCCGACTTCGAGCGGCTGTGGGCGTTCGTCGCGCGGCACAGCCTCGCCAGAGCGGGCTTCACGATACTTACCCCCTTCCGGGAACCCACTACTTCGATGAGATGCGAAGCCGGATTCGAGCGGAAAGCTGGTCGCAGTTCGACATGCACCACCTCCTATGGGAGCCGAAGCTCGGACCGCGGCGCTTCTTCGAGCTCTACTGCGAGACCTGGCAACGCTCGGTATTGAACTTGAAGGGCGAGAAGAAGTGGTGGGAATGGGTCCGTCAGGCGAAAGTGCGCGACCTCTTCTTCCTCGCGAGAATATTGCGGCGAACCCAGCACATGATGCGACCCGAGACCTACCTCGCGGAGCACCGCCTAAGGCCCGCCCCATTTGTTCCGGCCCTGCCTGCGGAGAACGGCGCGCTTCGGCTCGCTTGAAGCTCAGGCCGCCTGGCGGCCGCGCCCTCCGAGAGCGAGACCTGCACCGCACAATGCCGCGAGCTCCTTACCGCTCTTCGAAAGGTTCGCTTCGTGATGAAGGGCGGGAAGGTGTTTCGGAATTCGTTCTGAGGCAGCGCGAGAGCACGCTGTGGCAGAAATATTCTATCTTTTACCCTTGACAACTTCTCGCTGCATGTCCGATTAAGTCTCTCGGCCGAATCCACGATGGCCGCTCGCTCTCGTTAGAGGCCGTCCAAAGGACGCGAACCGACCGAGGAAGCTCAAACGATCTCGCCTTCTCCGCATGCCGATCACAGGCGATCCGACGCGCGAAAAAAAGCGCGTGTTATACAAGAAACATGCAGTACACAAGCCCGGTTCAATCACTTTCGGATGAGGCGCTGCTTCGAAGTCTCGCAGAGCTCGCGCATCGGTCGCGGCGGGTGGAAGCGGAGCTGGTCGCGCACATCGGCGAAGTAGACGAACGGAGGCTCTACGCACGCGAGGCCTGCTCCTCCATGTTCGCGTACGCGACGGAAATCCTGCACCTCAGCGAGGCGGAGGCTTATCTGCGCATCGCGGCGGCTCGGGCAGCGCGAAAGTTCCCGACATTACTTTCGAGGCTCGCGGATGGTCGGCTTCACTTGAGCGCCGTCGCGCTCCTCGCACCGCATCTGACGGAAGAGAACTGCGACAGAGTCCTCAGTCAGGCCGAGCACAGGTCGAAGCGCCAGGTGGAAGAAATCGTGGCCGGACTCGCGCCGAAGCCCGATGCTCCCGCGGTCATCCGGCGGGTACCCGTCTCTCCGGCTCCGGACGTTGTCGTTGAACTCCGTCCGGAAAGAGTTGAGCTGCCGAACTCCCAAACGCCATCTTCGGCTCCGCCAGCAAGACCGGCACCGCCTTCGAAGGTCGAGCCGCTGTCGCCGGAGCGCTACAAGGTCTCGTTCACCGCGAACGCACAGCTTCGGGTCAAGCTCGGGCGACTCCAGGAGCTCATGAATGAGGACCTCGCGACCGTCATCGAAGCGGCGGTAACGGAGAAGTTGGAACGGCTCGAGGCAAAACGCATTGGGGCTGCGAAGAGGCCGCGAAAGACGCTCGACGAGAGCGGTCTTGCGCCGTCGTCCCGCTACATCCCCGCCCCCGTCAAACGCGTCGTCTGGCGGCGCGACTGCGGCCAATGCACGTTCCTCGACAAAAACGGCAGGCGCTGCACCGAGCGTCGGCGGCTCGAGTTCCATCATGACGATCCGTTCGGCCGAGGAGGCGACCACGACCCATCGAATCTCAGGGTACTTTGCCGTACCCACAATCTTCTTCTAGCAGAGCGGGACTACGGTAGAGATGTAGTGAAGCGGCACCGAACGAACAGAGGCCGTGTGTCGGAAACTGGGCCTGTCTATGGCTTTATCGAACCGCTCAGGCCCTTGTTCGGACCTACCACCGGGCACGCGGGCAGACGGGGAGCCGCGGAGCATGATGATGTGGGGAGCCTATTGCAAGGAACGAATCGTCGACATATGGTCGAATCGAAATGAGCGCTCCCAAAAGCTCAGGCGCTGACCGCTACGACGCCTTCTATCGCGGTTTCGATTCGCCTCTGATGCGTCAGATTCGGCGCGAAGCCTACGGCGAGGACATCGGACAGCATTCCTGGGTCACCGCCGAGGAGCTGCGCTTCGACGTTCACCGGCTCGGGCTTTCCCCTTCGAGCCGGTTGCTCGATTCTCGGCTGCGGTCCTTGTGGGCCTCTCACTTTCGTCCTCGAGACCGTCGCGTGCCGGGGGACTGGAATCGACGCCAGTCCGTCGGCCCTTCGAGTGGGCCGCGAGCGTGCCGACGCGCTCGGAGTCGGCGGTCGGTTCTCAGCGGTGAAGGGCGACCTGAACGAGCCGCTTCCCTTCGAGAACGGCTTCTTCGACGCGGTGATGTCGCTCGACGTCGTGCTTCATCTCCGGGATCGCCTGCAGCTCTTTCGCGAGGTCGCGAGAGTGCTTTCCCCGTGCGGCCGGTTCCTCCTGACCGATGCGGGTGTCATCACCGGTTCGGTCACGAACGAAGAGCTGAGAAGGCGGAGCATCCTTGGCTACGCGCAGTTCGTCCCTCCGGCGTGGAATGAGACGCTCCTCGAATCCGCGGGGTTTCGAATGATCGAGACCGAGAATCGGACCCGGAGCGTCTCGAAAAACGCGGGCGGTCGCCTGGCGGCCATGGAGGCGCATCGCGCGGAACTGGAACGAGTTCCGGAGGGAGTCGAGCTCCTGGCGCAAAAGGACTACCTCGAGGCCGCGTTCGAGCTGGCGCGGCGACATGCCTTGTCGCGAATGATGTATCTCGCGGAGGTCTCTACTTCTGGCGCTCGAGCGTGATGGTGACGAGGTCCAGGTCGATTCCTTCCGAAGCCTCGTTCTTGCCGGCGGAGCGGAAGAACAGCACGTTCCCACCGGCATCGAGCTCCGCTTCCCCGAGCAGGAGCGGGCCGCTCCTGGCCTTCTCCTTCGCATAGAGATCCACCGCGTCCCCGACGGGCTCCTCGTTCTGATAGAGCCTCAGCATTCCTCGGGACGGACCGGTCACGGCTTCGACCAGGATCCGGTACCGTCCCGCTTCGGGTGCTTCCAGCTCGAACGCCACGTGATGGGGACCGAAGATGTCCTCCCCCGTGGCCCTCATCGAGAACATGCGCACGCGCGCGCCTCCGATCTCTTCCTCCCTCTTCGAGAACTCCGCGTTCGAGAGCGAAGACGCATGGATGGGCACATTCCAACCAGGCGAAAAGACCACTCGGTCGAAATCGACCACGCGGCGCTCGCCAACCGGGGGTAGGGGCGCGAGATCGTCCGGGCGCCCCGAGGAATAGAGAAGCGTGACGGAGGTGTAGTCCGTCAGGAGCTCGTTTCCCGTCGGGGCGTGCTCGATCGACAAATCGATACGTTCGCGATACGCGAGGGCGTCGGTGAGGAACAGGCGATAGGCCCCCGTTCGTCCCAGGTGTTTCTTGTAGTCGAGACAGCCACTCAGCGGAAGCGACTGTCGCTTCTCCCACCGCCCGGGCACGTCGTACCACCCGCCATTGAAGAAGTCTTCGGATCCGGTCCCGTGGACGGCGAGCTTACCGTCGAGGACCGCGACGTCGTCGCCCTCGAAGAACGAGGTATGCCCTGGTTCGGGGCCCTGGGCTTGAAGGATCGTCGCGACCACGTGGCCGCGACCTCGAGTCGAAACGAAAGTGAAGGGCTTGCCCTTGACCGTCGGATTCTCGCGGTGCCAGAGCGCATAGAGCTTTCCTTCATCCTCGCCGTCGAGGAGCGTTCGCGAAGAGAAGCTCGGCATCGATCTGGACCGTACTGCCGGAAGTGGCGTCAGAGCGAAGCTCCACTCGCGCCCGCCGATCGAACGGCATGGGAAAGTAGACATAGCTCGTCTCTCCCGCGGTGCCGAGAAGCAGCGAGCGGGTCGCGGGCTCGCCGAAGCTCGCTCCGAAGAAATCTCCCGCGGGCACCTCGATGGCGGGTGCCTCGTCATCGTCCCAGAACACGCGGAGCACGACGGCCCGATCCTTCCGCGCCAGCGCCGCCGCCGGCCGGATTCTCAGGCCTACGATTCGACCGGGCTCCTCGATCTCGAAGAGGGTCGTCGATCCGCCTGGCGCAAGAGGTTTGCTCACCTTCAGGTGCGCCGTTTCGACTCCGGACGGTGTGACGAACGAATGCACGTCGGCGCCTGCCGAAGCCCAGAGCTCCTTCGCCTTGTCGAGGTCCGCCGGGGAATCACTCCACTTCGACAGCGTGACGTCGGAAGGATAGGTCGCGTAGTTGATCTGGTAGAACTGGAGCTTCTCGGCGCGGAGCACAATCTCGAGCGACCGCTCGTAAGGAATGGGAACGTAGGACACGTTCCCTCCGAGGGCCGATCCTACGAGAGGGCGACGAAACGGCTCGCGGGCGCCGCTGAAGAGATCTCGAAACGGCAGCCGGAGCCGAGGGGTCGTCTCGCCGTCGAAGTAAAACTCCATGGGATCGTCGGTGGGCGTCGGCGTCCAGATTCGATACACGACACCCGGTCCCCTCAGGTCGGCGAGCACGAGCCCCCGCTCGTCCTTTCGCACGAAGGAGTAAGCGCCGGAGAAGCCGTCGTCGTTTCCGCCCGTCCGGTCGTAGCTCGAGACCGAGCCCACCTCGACGGAGTCTCGGAAACGGGGAAGGAGGTCGAGTCGATGAAGCTCGGAGGCGCCCGGGCTCAGGACGGCGAGCGCGGCGACAATCGCGGCATGCATGGCGCAGGATACACCGCGCCGCACGGCTCCTGTTTTTTTCACCGCCGTCTGGCTGGATTCATCGGGGCTCGTTCGAAAGCGACGGCAGCTTGCAGGGTCGGGCTCGGCCGTGTATGGTGAGTGTATGGCACGACTGATCTCGACCACGGTTCGGCTGGACGAAGAGGACGTGCGTGCGCTCAAGCGAGCGCGCGCGGCGGGCCATTCGGCGTCCGAGCTCGTTCGCAGGGGCCTGCGAATCGTCGCGTCGCGGTACTACAAAGGCCGGCGTCCACCCACAACCCGGCTCTTCGAGTCAACGGACACCAAGCTCGGGGATGAGGACGAGCTATTCCGAGATCTCGAGGATTGAACCGCCCGATCATCGCGGACACCGGTGGGCTCCTCCGCGCGCTCGCGTCGAAACCCGACGGCCGACCGAGCTTTCCCGAGTACGAGCAAGCGCTGATCGGGGCGAGCCTCGTTCTCGTCCCGGGCCTCGTGCTCGCTGAAGTCGACTACTTCCTCCAAGGCGAACGGCCTGCGATGCGCAAGCTGGTCGCCGAGATCTTCGATCCCGCGACCCGCTACGAGTACGCGATGCCGCTCGCATCCGATATCGTTCGCGCGCTCGAGCTCGATGCCAGGTTCAAGGAGCTCGAGCTGGGGCTCGTGGACGGCACCGTGGCTGCGCTCGCCGAGCGCCGCGACGTCTACCGCGTGCTCACGACGGATCGGCGGGATTTCGGCGCAATCCGCGTCGGGCCACGCCTCTTGAAGTCGCTCGAGCTGCTACCGTAACGCAGGATCGCAGCCCCAAGACGTTGGAGAGCCCTTTCCAATGCGAAGCTCCGGCTCGGCGGCCGACGCGGGGAGCTCTCATTGAGCCGCGACGGTAATTCCAAACCGGGACAGCTCGGGCCAGATCGCTTCGGGGGACTTCTGGAAAACGGTGAAGGCATCGGCCGGAACCAGGGTCCAGCTCCCCCGGACGATCTCGCCCTGAAGCTGTCCCGGCGCCCAGCCGGCGTGGCCGAGGTAGACCTTCAATCGGTCTCGGCCCTCCTTTTTCTTCAAGAGCGTATCGAGGACTTTGCGCTCGCCACTGAAATAGACGTCGCCCATCACGCTCTTTCCGTCCTCCGGAGGCGCGTCGCTCTGGAAGAGAAACATCAAGCCGTCGAGAGCGACCGGGCCTCCGAAGTTCAACGCCGGATCACCCGTCTCGTCGGCGTCGAGGTCTTCGAGGACGGTCGAGAGCGGAATCTCGGTGGCCCGGTTGACGATGACGCCGAGAGTGCCCTCGGACCCGTGCGCGAGGAGGAGAACGACGCTCTGCCGGAACGGCCCGCCGTCGATACTGGGTTTCGCCACGAGGAACACTCCCGGGCCGGGGGCGACGGCGCGAGGATGCTGGGCCAGCGCGAGGATCGCGATGAGGAGACTTTCCATCATCACCCCGTGGCCATGCGGGCGAGAGCTTCTTCGAGAGAGCGCTCGCCCTCCGAGAGAATTCTAGCAGCCATTCCCGTGACGTGGGCGACCGCGAAGCTCGTGCCGTGGAAGTTCTTTTCCCGCGGCAGAGCCCCGCGCTGTCTCGCCCAAGGGGACGCGTGAAAGAGCCGCCCATCGAAGCGAACCGATTCTCCCTCGAGCTCGTAGTCCGCGGCGACCGCGAGATAGGCGCCGCCGTTTCCCGCCGCGCATATCGCGACGCCTCGCGACGCCGCGCGCGCGCAGGCGGCATCGAAGTCCTTCTCGCGGTTCGAGCAGCCGAGGCTGAGGTTCAAGAGATCGAGGCGTGCTTCCACACCCCACTCGATGGCATCGAGGATTGCCTCGAAGTGCGCGGCGAGCGTCCGATGGAACACTCGAATCGAGTAGAGGGCTGCCTCGGGAGCATGGCCCCGGATGGTCGCCGCAACCGCCGTTCCGTGGCCGAGAAGGTCCTCCCAGGCGGAATCGCGCTCGACCCGGCCGTCCCGGAAGCGGATCCCGACACCGCCTTCGACCGAGACCACCTGAGGATCGCGAGGGTTGACTCCGCTGTCCACGATCCCGACACGGACCGGGCGCGCGCTCATGAGAGGGCGACCTCGGCCCCGAAGAGCCGCTGAAAAGTGCCCTCCTGGGAAGCGAGGGATTCGACCGTCCCGTCCTGCACGATGCGTCCGCGATCGAGAACGAGGACGCGGTCGGCCCGCGCCACGAGGGGGAAGCGGTGCGAGAGGACGAGCGTGGTGCGCGTGCGAAAGAGCGGCTCGAGCGCTTGCGCCAGAGCGCGCTCGGTCTCTCCATCGAGCGCGGAGGTCGCTTCGTCCAGGATCAGCACGGCGGCGTCCTGAAGGAGCGCTCTCGCGATCGCGATCCTCTGTCTCTGGCCCGCCGATAGCTGGAGACCGCGCTCGCCCACCTGGGTCAGATACCCCTGGGGCAGCGAGAGAATGAAGTCGTGGATTCCCGCGAGTCGCGCGGCCCGCTCGACGTCATGAGACGTCGCCTCGGGACGTCCATACCGAACGTTCTCTTCGATGGACGCGTTCCAAAGGAACGTCTCCTGCTCGACGACGGCGACATGGCGTCGCAAATCCGACAGCTTGAGCTTCCGCAGATCGGTTCCATCGAGAAGGACCTGACCCTCGTCCGGGTCGAGCCGCCGGAGCACCAGGTCGGCGACGGTAGACTTCCCTACGCCGCTCGGACCCACGACCGCGGTCACTCGCCCGGGCGCAGCCTCGAAGCTGACGTTCGACAGCACTTCGGCGCCGCGCCGGTGATCGAGTGTCACCGACCGGAACTCGATCCGTCCCGTGGTCTCACGAACGTCGACGGGCTTCCGGCGACTCGGTGACCTCGGCGACGCTCGTCGAGAAGCGCGAACACCCGCTCGAGAGAGGCGCGCGCGGCCTGGATGCCGAGATAGAGACCGAGGAGCCCCTGCACGGGAGAAAGAAGCCTCGCCTGGTAGGCGGTGAAGGCGACGAAGCTCCCCATGCTGAAACGGCCCTCGAGCACCCAGGACCCTCCGAGGAGGAACACCGCGAGAGTCGAGATCGAGAGCAGCAGTCCGGGGATTCCCGACGCGAGGTAGTTCGTGATCTGTCGATCGAGGAGGGCCCGGACGAAACGGTCGTTCTTCTCGCGAAACCGAGAGGCCTCCCGTTCCTCCTGCCGCGACGCGACCGTCTGCCTCATTCCGAGAAAGGCCTCGACAAGAAAGCTCCCGATGTCGGCGCTGCGCTCGCGGACGTCGCGGCTCTTGTCCGTCACTCGCTCCCGGAAACGATGCGAAATCCAGACCGCGGGCACAACGAGCGCGACGCTGACAAGGAAGAGGCGCGGCTCGAGATGGAGGAGGATGAAGACGGTCCCGGTAAGGAACACCAGGTTCGTGAGGAACGAGAGAAGGGTATCGGAGGCGATGCGCTGCACTTCCGAGACGTCGTTGTTGAGGCGGGAAAGAATATCTCCCATGGGAGCCCGCGCATAGAAACGGGGAGAGAGGCTCTGGAGGTGGCGAAAGACCTCGTGGCGCATGTCGAAGAGGGCCTGCGTCGAAACTTGTACGTAGCGATAGCTCGAGAGACTGTTGAGGACGACGCTCACGATCGAAACGAGGAAGAGCAGGACGGACATCCGCACGAGAAGAGAGTAGTCGCGAGCCAGGAACGCGTCGTCGATGAGGATCTTCAGAAAGTAAGGCTGGGCGAGACCGAAGAGCGTCCCCAACATCGAGACGATGAGAACGAGCCCGAGCTTCTTCCAGTAGGGAAACGCGTAGGAGAGGGCGCGGCGATAGAGGCTCTTCGGGCTCGCCATACTTGTCTCGGTGGCCTTTTGGCCCGCCCTCCGGCTAGTGCCGTTCCAACTTCTTCAGCCGAAACTCCGCGGCTTGGGCGCAGCAATCACGCCGAGTTCTTCGGATGTGTTTCCTTTGGCTCAAATAGTTGGAACGGCACTAGTTTCGCGGCGACGCGGCTCTCAGGATCACTCGATCGCGGAAACGGTAGACGCACTCGACGGTGACGAAACGGCGATGTAGCTCCTCGGTCAGCTCCGACATCCGGAGGCGCCTCGACGGGCCGTCGAGGTTTCCTCGAAGCCAGGGAGGTCCAAGGGTCTCGACGTCGAAGAGAGATCCTTCCCGGCGGAGAATCCTGCGACGTCTGCTCGAGCGACGCCTTCAGCCAGTCGAGGGCCGAGCCGAGCGATCCGCTCCAGAGCTCCATCACGGGCATGAAGACGCTCCCGACCGTCACCACCGAAGCATCGAGATCGGGGAGCGTTCCGTCGAAACCAAGGGCGATGGGATAGCCCCGGATCTCCGCGTTCGGCAGCGTTTCTCGAACGCGCTCGACCGCTCGCTCGAGCTTCTTCTCGTTGGGCTCGACGAGGCTCACCCGGCCGAGCCGCGGATAGGCGCGGCCGATGGCGCACGCAATCTTGCCCGTCCCCGCTCCCAGGTCCACGAGGTGATCTTCGTAGTCGAGGGGCGGGAGCGCGATCACGAGCTCGCGATAGTGCTCGGGCTCCCGCTCCGGTCCCGCGGTCCACGTCGTGTCGTGGAGGTCGTACCAGTCGGGATGCTCCCAGGGCTCCTCACGAAACGAGCTCGCCACGGCTTCACTATAGCTCGGTTGAATCGCGCGGCTCCAGATAGCCCTCGCGGTAGAGCCAGTCGACGGCGAGAAGCGCGCGCTCGATTCCGGCGGGCGATCGGCGCGCGGCCTCGAGGGCGCTTCCCGTGGCGACGACATCCTTATAGAGGTCGGGAAGGCAGACCGGCCCCAGGAAGCGAACGGGCCGCTCCTGCCCCGGGGCGATCAAGACCTCCCGCCTTTCGATGAAATCTCCCTCGACGACCGGCGCGTGCGCGACGGACGGAGGCTCCCTGGAGCGCCGCGCTTCGGTCCGGAACGGGTCTCGGCGCTCGAGGCGAGCTTTGGTCAACGGCGTCAACGGCGACAGCGCTCGTTTCCGAACGCCGACTCCAGAACGGCCGCGCAAGGTAGCGGCTCTCCTGCCGGTACAAGGCCCGCAACCGGTCGGTCGTGACGCGATAGATCTCGCTTTCGCGGCGACCGTAGAACTCGGCCGCGTCGGACGCGCGCTCGGGCCGCTCGAGAATGGTGTGAGCCGCGACGGCGGCCAGAATCGCTCCGTCCATCGCCTTGTGGACTCCGTGGGCGGAGAGCGGATCGAGAAACGACGCGGCATCGCCCACGAGTAGAAAGTCTTCGTCTCGCGAATCGGCGTGAATCGTACGGGGTCGCGTCGATTCCGCGAAGGGGTCCCTGGAGCGAGGTTCCCGAAACGAGGCTCGATATGTGGGGAGCTCGCTCCAGGGCGGAGGCAAAAAGAGCGCTCCGATCGGCCCTCTCTTCGGGAGCGTCGAGCATCACCGTGACATCCCGTAGACCGTTCGCAAGAGGGGCGGTCCAGATCCAGCCGTCCTCGAAGGCCTCGACGACGTCGGCGGCTCGCTCTCTCCGGTAGCGAAATGTCCGGTGAGCGCGAACGTGCGGAAGCGGCGCTCTTTCCGGCGAAAGGATCGCGCGAGGACGGCCGGCGCGTCCCGTCGCGTCGATGAAGAATCGACCGCGGAGATCGGCGCCCCGAGACGGTTCGGACTTCGATCCCTTCCTTCGAGGCCTTCGAGGCCTTCGAGCGGCGTCACGCGAGAGACGCCATCGGCCAGGAGCCGCGCTCCGGCTTCGGTCGCCTGATCTCCTGAGGAAGCGATCGAACGGCCCTCGCCACACGAGGAGAGAGCTCTCGCGCTCGGGGACGTCGGCCCAGGAGCGCCCTCCCTGCATCTCTCCCCAGTAGACGAGGTGAGCGGGCGGGCGGCGGACCACGAGCTCCGAGGGCAGCTCGATTCCGAGCGTCGAGAGAACGACGCGGATGCTCGAGGGAAGGCTCTCACCCACGTGCTGGCGCTTCTGCTCACCTCGATCGAGGAGCAGCACCCGGTGGCCGAGCTGTGAGAGACGAATGGCGGCGCTAGCCCCCGCGGGGCCGGCGCCCGCGATCAGAACGTCCGCGTCCATGGATCGGGAAGGTAGTTTAGCGAGTCCGGGAGGCGCAATAGGCCGGCTGGCCGGGGATACTCGTTCTTTCCAAGACCGTTTTTCCAGTCGGATCGCGTTCTTATATCGAGAGGCAGAAGCCGGCCGCCCTATGGTGCCGGGCGTCGGTTGGAGGTCATCCCATGAGACGAGTCGTAACCGCTCTACTGCTTGGCCTGTGTTTTTCCGGAACCGAGACCCGCGCCGGTTTCAGCGAATGGATCTTCCCCGGAGAATACGAGAGCCACCAGGCGATCTGGATGCTCTGGCCGACGTACGAGAACAAGGCCGGTTTTCCCTCGACCGAGCCCATGGCCGACATGATTCGCGCCATGAGCGGACATGTCCAGGTGAACCTCGCCGTGCAGGACGCCGCGGAAGAAGCCGACGTCCGGAGCTACCTGAGCGCCCGCGGCGTGCCGCTCGGCCACGTCCATTTCTTCCAATTCGAGCACCTCGACATCTGGGCCCGCGACATGGGGCCTCAATTCACGCGGAGCCGTTCCGGGAAACTGCGGATCAACGACTGGAACTTCAGCTACTGGGGGAACGAAGAGCCCGACAGCTTCAACAGCACCTTCGAAGAGGGCATCGATCGCACGATCGCGTCCCTCATCGACGTCCCCACGCTGGATGCACGGCCGGGTCCGGCGACCGGCGTCCGGATGATTCACGAAGGCGGAGGGGTGACGCACAACGGACACGGGACGATGATCGCCGTCGAGTCGGTGGTGATTCAGAGGAATCTGGGTCCCGGTCGCTTCTGCGGCGGACAGGCTCCCGTAACCGACTACGACGAGCCGAATACGTACGCGCCGAACCCCGACTGGCCCGCGTGCAGGTCTCTCGTGGAGGAAGAGTACCGACGGATGCTGGGGGCGAAGAAAGTCATCTGGGTGCCGACGGGCATCGTCGAGGACAACGGCACCTTCCGCGGTCGCCCTGGGGAAGCACGTCCACGTGCCCCGCTACGACGGCGTCGACATTCCGCACGCCGGCGTCTACACGCTCTTCACCACGAACGGCCACATCGACGAGTTCCTGCGCTTCGTGTCGCCCGACACGGTAGTGCTCGCCCGGGAGAGCCGGTCGCACGGTCCGGCGGGGACGCCGGTCCAGGAGTTGCTCCACTGGCTCCAGGACCAGAACCACGAGCGGCTTCAGCGGGTCTACGACATCATTTCCAGGGAGACGACGGAGTCCGGCGAGCCCATCCGAGTCATCGAAATCCCAGCGCCCGAGCTCACTCTCGAGGTGTTCCTGCCGGGGATGGGACGTACGACTACTACGCGGGCTACGACCGCTGGGAAGACGGCTCGACGCTTCCGGAAGCGATGCTGGCCGTCTGGCCCGCGAGCTACGTGAACTACGTGCCCACGAATGACCTGGTGCTCGTTCCGAAATTCTGGAGGCCGGGTCGGCCGCTCGAGTCCTGGCTGAAAGACACTCGCGGCGCGCGCCATCCTGAAATACGCGTTCCCCGGGCGCGAGGTCGTCCAGGTCCATTCGGAGAACGTCAACCGGGGCGGGGGTGCGATGAACTGCATCACCCAGCAACAGCCGGCGAGCGAGAAGTTCGTCCGGAGGTGCGGGTGGTCCAAGGTCAAGGTCGACGCCGGAGTCGCGACGCTCTACGCGCGTGCGACGGGTCAGGCGGCACTGGGCAGCGTGCCTCGGCTCCTCCCATGGGGTGGCGACGTCTACCCTGGAGAGGCTCTCCTCATTCGGAGATCGGGTCCGCGTCCGCGTCGTCGGGCGGTTTCATCGCGATGGAGACGTGGGATGGGTGAACGAGGACGACATCGAGAGCGCGGGCGAAAAGTGCCCGAACGCCTACTCGCCGAACTAGAGTGCCAAGCCTATTGAGACCGCCCGCGGGCGGAGATGGGCCACATCTCCTCGACCCTCTCGTTCCGGAACGGATAGTAGTGGTCGTAGAGATTGACCGTCGGGTCGCAGTGCGAGGCAATCATCAGTACCTTGTCGCCGAGCTTCACCTCGCCCGGACCGCGGGGATCGCGGAACTCGAGAATTCCGTGCTCGTCGCCGCCCCAGCGATAAGAGACGCCGGGTAAGCTCAGCGGGTCCGGCGGCTCCTGATCGGTCGCGAACGCTTTATAGCCCGCGTCGATGGTGATGCGGCCCTTCGCCGGCTGACT
This sequence comes from uncultured Acidobacteriota bacterium, assembly GCA_963820855.1. Taxonomy (GTDB): domain Bacteria; phylum Acidobacteriota; class Vicinamibacteria; order Marinacidobacterales; family SMYC01; genus DAISKN01. The sequence continues at coordinate 143,445 of CAWGBY010000015.1, read as the reverse complement.
GATTGCCGTCGCGAGGACGAGGAGCGACGGGCGGAAGTCGTCGTAGACCGGGCCGTCCTTCCCGCCCACGTTCCGGTAGTTGACGTCCATGAAGAGGTACGAGCCGACCTGAACGTCCGTAATGCCCGCGACCTCGGAGTCGATGTTGTAGGTCCCCGTGCCGCCGCCGGTGAGGATGGGAACCTCGAACCCCGCCTTTTCCAGTTTCTCTTTGACCTCGACGGCCCGCCCCATTGCCGCTTCCGAGGCCTGACGCCGATAGTCGAAGCCGCGAAAGTGCTGGACGTGTCCCGCGTAGGCCTGAAGACCTCCGAAGCTCAGAGAAGAGCTCTTGCGGATGGCTTCGGCGAGATCGAGCGCCGGCTTTCCCATTGTGATACCGGTTCGGTCGCTGCCGACGTTCAGATCGATGAGGACCGGAAGCTTGATTCCCGCGGCCCGGGCGGCGTCGTCGAAGTCGCGGACGTTTTTTTCCTGGTCGACCACGATCGAGACTCCCGGCGCTCTTCTTCGCGAGAGCGATCACCCGCTCGATCTTTTCCTTGGTCACGACCGGAGAGGTGATGAGGACATTCTCGATGCCCGCCTCGACCATCACCTCGGCTTCGCTCATCTTGGCCGCGCAGATGCCGACGGCGCCGTCCGCGAGCTGCCGCTTCGCGAGGATAGGGCACTTGTGGGTCTTGGTGTGGGGTCGGAGCTTCGCTTTCTTCCCCTGGTAGAAGCTCTTCATCTTTTGAAGGTTCGACTCCATCGCATCCAGGTCGACCACCAGGGCCGGGGTGGGAAGATCCCAGAGGCTCATCGGGCTCTTCAGTGGAATCGCATCGAAGGAAGAGGCGGCAGCCGTCCCTCGGCTAGCGAATAGACTCATTCCGAAAGCTCCTCCGGCCGTGGTTCCGAGGAAACCTCGCCGCGACAACGTCGACTTCATGGGGCAGCCTCCTTGCAGTTCGGACCAATTCTATCCGACTTCGGAGCTCAGGTGAGGAATGCCTTCCAGGATTGTCCCTCGTGGCGATCGGGACAGCAGTGCTCGAGCTCGTCGTGAATCTGGGAAGTCTCCGGCTGGATCGTGACGTGGCCGATGCCGTACCGCTCCCGCAGAAGCGCCGTCGCCCGACGAAGGACGTCGTCCGCGACCTCGCTCGAATCGACCTCGCAGTGGCAGCTCAGGGAGATGAAGCCCGAGGTGACGGTCCAGATGTGAAGGTCGTGGACGTCGCGGACTCCGTCGAGCGCGAGAAGATCGCGGCGGAGCGCGTCCGCGTCGAGATGGGACGGCGAGCTCTCGAGGAGCACCGAGACCGTCTCGCGCACGAGGCCGAACCCCGACCAGAGGATGAGGAGCGCGATGAGAACGCTCACGATCGAATCGATCGGAGTCCAGCCGGTAAAGCGGATCACGAGGCCCGCGGCGATCACGCCGGCGGAGCCCACCGCGTCCCCGACGACGTGGAGAAAGGCGCCTCGGACGTTGAGATTGTCGTGGCGGTGCCCGCCGAGGATCTGGAGAGCGACGACGTTCACCGCGAGGCCGAGAATGGCGACGACGAGCATCAGGCCGCTTTCGATGTGCTGCGGGCTCTGCGAGACGGGCGAACGGCATGCCACACCACCAGGAATGGACAAGGCCATCAGAAGCGAGCCATTCGCGAGCGCGGCGAGAATCTCCGCGCGATGAAATCCGAACGTCCGCCGCTCGGTATGGGGGTGGCTCGCGATCCACATGGCGGCGAGACCGAGGCCGAGCGCGGCCGCGTCGGACGCCATGTGGCCGGCGTCCGCGACGAGAGCGAGACTGTTCGAGAGGATTCCTCCGACGAGCTCCGCGACCATGAACCCCGCTGTCAGGAGAAAGGCCGTGACCATCGCGCGCCGCCGCCCGCTTCGCGTCGAACCGTGGTCGTGGGCGGAGCCCGCGTGAGAATGGGAATGGGGCGGAGCCGCCGAACCGGACGAGCTCAAAGCGCGACCCTCTCGAGAGCGTGCTCGAGTCCCTGCTGGAACAGCCTCCGCACGTGGTCGTCGGCGAGATTGTAGTAGACCAGCTTTCCCATCCGGCGGCTTCGCACCACGTGGAGCTGCCGGAGGGTGCGAAGCTGGTGCGAGACGGCGGACTCCGACATGCCCACGACGGAAGCGAGGTCGGACGTGCAGAGCTCGCTCAGGCAAAGGGCGTGCACGATGCGGACGCGGGTCGGATCGCCGAGCACCTGAAACGTCTCGGCGAGGATCTGCGCTTGAGGAACGGAAAGGATCTCGTCTTCGAGGTTCGTCGGACAGGCATGGGACGCTACCGGAGCTTGCCATAGTTGAATTCTAATTCAATTGTTCATTCTTTGGAAGAAAACAATCGGGTGCCACTTGGTTCCACCTGTTCTTGACTAATTAGTCAAGAACGGCTAAAGTGGCGTTCGTGGGAAGGCCCAGAGAGTTCGACCGGGATGAGGCGCTGGACCGCGCGGTCCAAGTCTTTTGGTCGCGAGGGTTTGAGCGCACCTCCGTCGAAGATCTCACCGACTCCATGGGGATTCAGCGAGGGAGCCTGTACGCGGCTTTCGGAGACAAGCACCAGCTCTTTCTCGAGGCGCTCGACCGGTACGAAGAGCGCTTCTACCGGGACACGCTTCGGTATCTCGAGGAGGGGACGCCCCGCGAAGGAATTCGGCGGGTATTCGAGCAGGTCGTCTCCGACTGCGCCGTGCGCGGGCGGCTCGAAGGGCTGCTTCATCACGAACACGGCCGTGGCTCTCGCCGAGGACGACCCGGAGACGGCCTCCCGGGTGCGAACGAATCTTCTGAGGCTCGAGGGGGCGTTCGAGAGCGCCTTGACGCGAGCGGAGAGCCGGTGCTCCTCGGGCCGGGAGCCCCGAGAGCTCGCGCGATTCTTCACCAGCAGCCTTCAGGGGCTGCGGGTGCTTTCGCGGTGCGGCGTCGAGCTCGACGTTCTGAACGACGCCGTCGAAGTAACGCTTTCGGTTCTCAATGACAGCGCTCCGAAGGGGAGCGAAACTCAGAAAGGAGACCCTGGTAATGGGTGACGCAAAGTACGTAACCGGCACCGAGCAGAATTTCAAGGCCGAGGTGCTGGAATCGACTCAGCCCGTCCTCGTGGATTTCTGGGCCGAGTGGTGCGGCCCGTGCCGCATGATCGCTCCCTCGATCGAGGAGCTGGCGCGGGATTTCGCGGGAAAGGCGAAGGTCGTGAAGGTGAACGTCGACGACGAGCAGGCGCTCGCGTCGCAGTACGGCATCCGCTCCATCCCGACGCTTCTGTTCTTCCAGGGCGGGAAGGTGGTCGAGCAGCTCGTGGGCGCGGCGCCGAAGGCGACGCTCGCCGCGAAGCTGACGAGTCTCGTCGCCGTCGCTTCCTGACGAGAAGACGATCGCAATCGCGGCGGGGCGCTTTCGGGCGTCCCGCCTTTTTCTTATCGCATCGACACCTGAATCTCCGAGCCGGGGCCGAGCTTCACCGGCTCTTCGAGAACGACGAGCTTCCTCTCACGGCCTTCGAGCGCGGCGCGGATCTGTCCGACCGGCGACCCGGACGTCGGGCTTCAACGGGCCGGAAACCGGAGCGAGCGCGAGCGTCCCGACTCTCGATACCGCTTCCGCGCAGGACCTTCAAGCGACGCGGTGAACGACGACGCCGTGCGCTCCTGCTCGTACCATCCCCACCCCGGCTCGCCCACCGACCAGAAACTCACGAACTTCTCGCCGTCGAATCGAGGCTCGAAACCCAGGAGCTTCTGGGGCGCCGAGTACCGGAATCCGGAGAGAGCGAGGAGCAGAGACCAGCTCGCGAGCGCCCGCGCGTAGTGGTTGCCGCACTCCACTTCGTTCCATGGATTGCGGCGCTCTCCGTCGTAGCGGTTTCGCACCGCGCGCACGATGCGAAAGCCCTCCTCGACGTAGCCCTCGTAGATGAGATGCGCGGCGACCTGATACTCGATGCCCGTCCAGACTTCGTCGGAGTAGACGAAGGGAAGAAGCGGCCTCTGGCCCCGCGGCCACGAGCAGAGGAGAAGTCCTCCCTCGTCGCCGAGGGCGAAGATCCGCTGAGGGTTCGCATGAGACGCGAACGTCTCCTTGAAATTGTGCCCATAGACCGCGCGGATTGCGCTCTTCACGTGCTCTTCGGGAAGGACATAGCCCTTTCCCACCACGTGCGCCATCCACTGCCCGAGGAGCTGATCGGATAGACACCCCGCGCCCACCTGATACTTCTCCTCTCGCGCGCGCTCGTACGCCTGCACGTAGAACTCTCCGTTCCAGGTCTCGGAGTCGAGCGCGGCGCTCCCGCGGCGGTAGAGGTCCTCGTAGGAGGCCGCATCGGCATCGCCCACCGCGCGAGCCATCTCCGCAGCGCAGACGAGCGCCGTGAGATAAATCGCCCCCATCATCGGATTCGCGCCGCGGAACTCGATGTCGTAGGTGTTGTGCTGGATCCCTTCCATGACGCCGTCTCGATCGGCGTCCCACTGGGTCCAGGCGAACTCCAGCGCTTTTTTCGCCCGTGGCCAGTGCCGTCGCACCATCTCGAGATCGCCCGAGAGCTGCCACTCGCGGTAGAGCTTGACGAGAGTCCCCATCTGCCCGTCGGCGGCGGCGTGAGGGAAGTCCCATTTCTTGGAATCGAGCGGCACGCGCGTGCGGAAGACCATGAAGCCGGAGTCATCCGTGTTGTGCTGGAAGTCGACTTCCCGCATCGTGCGCTCGAGCGCCGGGAAGAGAAACGCGAGCGCCTGCTCGTAGTTCCAGACGTGCGTGCAGTTGAGGGGACAACATCCGTGGTCGTCTCCCACTCCCTCGAACGCGTAGAAATTCCCGTCCTTCGCCCGGAAACAGGTGTTGGTCCGAAGAATCGACATCTGGCTCGAGATCGCGTCCAGAACCTCCGGAGGAGCGGTGGTTCGGTAGAGCGTGTCGTGGAACTCTCTCGTCTCGCGCTCCAGCCGTTCGAGGTTCGAGGCGGTGTGGCGGGCGACGCTCCAGGCGTCTTCGAAGCGGGTCGCATAGTAGTTTCCGATGATCGGACCCGCCGCGTCCGCCTGGTAACCGAAGATCTCATCCACCCAGTAGTTCTGCCGGTTGGGAAAGTGCCAGGCGAGGAGAAACGCCGCGACCTTCTCTTCTCCGGGCTCGAGCGAGAGAAGCGCGCCGAGCGATCCGACGTCGTTCCGGTTCGCCGGGCTCGCGTCTTCATCGAGTGGCGCGGTCACGCGCTCGAGCCTGCCGTCGAGCGCGAAATCCTCCCAGAAGAGGCTTTGTGCGTCGAACCACTCGCCGCGGTCCCAGCGCGAGGTATAGGTGATCTCGCGATGGTTCGTCGCGAGGACGAGCGTGCCACGATTGGGGTGCTCGGGAGCGAGCTTCTCGCTCGTCATCAGGATTCCACGGAGCGAGTCCTCGTCAACGAATCGATTGCGCGTCGCACCCGTTTCTTTCCAGCACGCTCGGTTCTCGAGCGAAGCGAGGACCGTAGCCTCGACGCGGGAAGGGCCTTCGTTCCGGAGTCGCCAGTAGAAGATCGCGACGGGAAGACCGGAATCGATGTCGTTGCCGGGTATGAAGGGATTGAAGCTTTCGAGCGTCACGCGAAGCGGAACCCTGGCGTCTTCGAGCTCGACCCGGGCGAAAGGATACGAGCCGAGAAAACGCCCCTTCTCGAACCGCGGCATGCCGGGAAGACCGCCCCGAGGAATTCCGAAGGCGCCCCGGTAGGGCGGCCGCAGTTCCGACTCGAGGATCCTGGCGGAGGGCTCGCCTCCCTCTGCCCGGTACCAGAGCGCGAAAAAGGAGTTGTCGAGGGTGTGCCCCTTGTCCGGCTTGTTCGCGATCTCCCAGTCGCGCAACTCGCCCCGTCCGCCGAGAGACACCGTTCCCGTCCCGATGCCGCCGAGAGGAAATGCGATCTCGGAGAGGAACGAGCCTTCGAACACACGCCACGGATGGCTCGCCGTTCCGGCCGCGGGCGACGCCTGAGACCCCGATCGCAACCCGAGAAAGGGCGAGGCGGACAGAATCTTGAGGACCTCTCGTCTCTCCACGGTTCTACTCCCTCTTGAGGACCTGCCCCGGATAGCTTCCCGTCGTTTTCGTGTCGTCGTAAACCAGCACTCCGTTGACCCAGACCCGGTCGACGCCCACCGAGACCGCGTGTGGATCGGCGGGGGTCGAGCGGTCGAGGATGGTCGCCGGATCGAAGAGCATCAGGTCCGCCTTGAACCCGGGCGCGATGCGTCCGCGATTCGAGAACCCCATCTGCGACGCGGGAATGGACGTGGTCTTGCGCACCGCTTCGGGCAGCGGCATCACCTGGCGCTCGCGCACGTAGCGTCCGAAAAATCGCGGGTAGGTCCCGTAGCCTCTCGGGTGAGATCCGTCGAGAGACCCATCGGTCGAGATGCTCATGTGCTCCCATTTCATGAGCTTCTCGATGTCGGCCTCGTCCATGCTCGTTCCGATCACGCTCTCGACGGCCGTCTCTCCCGTGGCCTTCATCGCTTCCGCTTCGCGGATCAGATCCATGAGCGTCTGCTCGGGATCGGTGCCGCGTAGGGCGGCGATCTCGGCGATGGTTTTCCCTTCGTACGAAGGCTCCGGCTTGTATCGCGGAATCAGGAGACCTTCCGGGGTAGAGACCTGCCTCACCGCAATCTCCGCTTCTTTGCGGTCTTCGAAGTCGCGCGCCGGAAAGAGAACGGTCAGCGTCGACTGCCAGTACGTGTACGGATAGATGTCCGCGGTGATTTCGATGCCCTCCGCGCGCGCGGCGTCGAGAAGTGCTACGAGCCGATCCGTCTCCCCCCAGAGATTCTGCATCGCGAGCTTGGTGTGGGAAATCTGCACGGGAAGCTTCGCTTCGCGGCCGATGGCGATGATCTCGTCGACCGCGTCCCAGAAGAACCGATCCTCGCTTCTCAGGTGGGAGATGTAGCCGCCTCCCCAGGACGCGGCTTCGCGCGCGAGCGCGACGACCTCGGAACGCTCGGAGTAGATCCCGGGGTCGTACTCGAGGCCGGCTCCGAGGCCGAGGGCGCCGGCCTTCATCTCCTCGGTGAGGAGCTGCCGCATCTTTTCGATCTCCTCGGGGGTCGCCGGCCTCCGGAAATCCTCGCCCATGACGTTGTCCCTGAGCGTTCCGTGTCCCGCGTAGGAGGCGACGTTCACCGCGACGGGAGTGGACTCGAGCTTCTTCCAGAACTCCGCCAGCGGGTAGGGAGAGCCTCCGTCCTGGCCGACCACGATCGTCGTGATCCCCTGGCTCACCGCCGCGAGCGCGTCCCGGTGCTCGAAGAGATCGTCGTCGCCGTGGCTATGGGGGTCGATGATGCCGGGGGCGAGCGTGAATCCGGAAGCGTTCACCACTTCATAGCCCTCCGGCGGCTCGCCCTCCTCGACTCCGACGATCGAGTCCCCCTCGACCCGCACGTTCACCGCGCGCGGCTCGGCGCCGGTGCCATCGAGGACCGTCGCCCCGACGACCACGAACCCTTTGGGCGGCTCCGGCGGCGCGGGGGTGCAGGCGCCGAGCGCGAGCGTGAGAAGCACCAAGATTCCTTCGCAGCATTCCTTTTCCTCCGGGGCGGACGTTATTTCGGCCGCCTTTCGAAGTCAATCCCACGCTGCTTGCTTCGACCGCGAGCGCTCTTTAGACTGGCTTCCGATGACGCCTCCTGTCGATCAGCTCGGCCGCCCGCTGCGGAGCCTCCGGGTCTCGGTCACCGATCGCTGTAACTTGAGATGTCACTATTGCATGCCGGAGGCCGACTATGTCTGGCTGCCGCGCCAAGACCTCCTGAGCTTCGAAGAAACGGCGCGCGCCGTCTCGATTTTCACGAAGCTCGGCGTCGAGAAGGTCCGTCTGACGGGTGGAGAACCGCTCCTGCGCCGCGATCTCCCGGATCTGGTCGCGCTCGTGACCCGCGACGCGCGGCTCTCCGAAGTCGCGCTGACCACGAACGGCCTCCTTCTCGAGCCGCAGGCGAAGGCCCTCAAAGATGCCGGCCTGTCGCGGCTCACCGTGAGCCTCGACACCCTCAAGCCCGAGCGCTTCCGCGAGATCTCGCGCCGGGACGGCCTCGAGCACGTCCTCGCCGGCATCGAGGCGGCGCGACGCGCCGGATTCTCCGCGCTGAAGCTCGACACGGTCGTCGTGCGCGGAATGAACGACGACGAGATCCTCGACCTTCTCGAGTACGCGAAGTCCATCGAGGCCGAGGTGCGCTTCATCGAGTACATGGACGTCGGCGGCGCGACGCGGTGGTCGAAAGATCGGGTCCTTTCGAAGCGGGAGATGCTCGAAGTCATCGGGGAGTCGACACCCATCGACCTCGAGAGCTGGGCCCCGGCGCGGCGGTTTCGCCGCCCCGACGGGACCACCTTCGGCATCATCGCGTCGACGACCGAGCCATTCTGCCGCACCTGTGACCGGAGCCGGCTGACCGCGGACGGCGTCTTCTACTCCTGCCTCTACGCTCAGAAGGGACTGGACCTTCGAGCCAAGCTCCGCTCGGGAGCCGACGACGAGGAGATCGAAGAACTTCTCGCTTCGCGGTGGCGCGCGCGCGAGGACCGCGGTGCGGAGATCCGGCTCGAGCTCGCTGGAGCGGGACGCTCTCGTCGAAGTCGACCGGCTTCGCGAAGACCCGCACCTCGAGATGCACACCCGCGGTGGGTAGGAAGGTCGCGCTCGCCGCGTTCCTCACCCTGACCGCAGCCTTCTTCCTCCTGGACCTCGAGCCCCGGTTCGAAGCACCCCCTCTCTCTTTCGAAGTGAGCGACCGCGCCCGGCGTATCCACGAAGAGGCCATCGTGATCGATCTCCACGTGGACTCTCTTCTCTGGCCGAGAGACCTCGCGCAGGAGGGACGTGGCGGACACGTCGATTTCCCGAGGATGCGCCGCGGCGGGCTCGACGCGGCGGCCTTCACCGTGCCGACCCGCTTCTTCGGCGTCGCGGGACTGAAGGCCTTCCACGATCTCTGGCCGCCCGCGACCTGGTTCTCGCCGTGGGAGCGGCTCCTCTACCAACTCGAGAAGACCGGCTCGTGGACAGGCGCTTCGCTTGCTCTCGGGCCTGCCGCGATTCGGCGTAACCACGGCGAGGGCATCCTTTCGTACTTTCACGGAATCGAGGGAGCGCACGCGCTCGAAGGCGACATCCGCCGCGTGTCCGAGCTCCGGAGGCGCGGTGTGCTGTTCATCGGCCTCGTTCACTTGAGCGACAACGAGATTGGCGGAAGCTCCTCGGGCTCGGACCAGGGCCTTTCCGAGCTCGGACGGAAGCTGGTCGAGGAGATGAACCGCCGCCGCGTGCTGGTCGACCTCGCGCACGCTTCCAGAAAGACGTTCTTCGAGGCGCTCGCGCTCACGACGCTTCCCCCGATCGTGAGCCACACCGGCGTCCGGGCGGTCCACGACACGCTGGCGCAACCTCGACGACGATCAGATTCGGGCCGTGGCCGAACGGGGCGGAGTGGTGGGGGTGATGCTCGCCCCTCCCGCGCTCCGTGAGGTGAGCCTGGAGGAAGCGGTTCGACACCTCGAGCACGTGATCCGGGTCGGCGGTGAGGATGCCGCGGCCATCGGCTCGGACTTCGATGGCTACGTCGATCCCCCCATCGACGCCTCCGGGCTCCCCGCTCTCACCGCGCTCTTGCTCCAAAGAGGCTTTTCCGAGGAGCGGATCCGAAAAGTTCTGGGCGAGAACGTGCTGCGAGTCCTCGCGGCGGTGGAATAGCATGCGCCATGCTCGTTCGCCACGCCGTTAGCGCTCTCCTCGTGGCGGCGCTCTCGGCCGCGGCGTTGAGCCTCTCCCTCCGTCTATCGCCTTCGATCGACCTGAGGCTCGGGCCGGGCGATCGGGACTACGCTCAAGGATTCACCGACCCCTTCCGCTTCGACGGTGAAGTGACGTTTCGCCGTCTCCAAGGACGCGCGCGCGCCGCGCTGCCGCTCCTGAGTACAGGAAGGGGGGACGCTCGAGATCGTGGCCCGCTCCGCCGGGATCGCGCCCGCGAGCCTCACGCTGCGCTTCGACGACGGCACGACCACGTCTCTGAGCGTCGCGCCCTCGGAGAGTTTTCGCGATCTTCGATGGGAGATTCCTCGCTCCCCTATGAGAGCTCACGTGCGGTTCCGAACCGAGGGTGCCTTTCGATATCGCCGCTCTGCGATGGCAACCGGCGAGCCTCCTCCCCGATCGCGACCTGCTCCTCGCCGCGGCGCTTCTGGGCGCGCTCTCGTATCTCGCGTTCGCCGCCGCGGGACTCAGCGTCCGCGCGTCGATCGCGTGCGCCGCACTTCTCTTCGTCGCCCTCGGTATCCTCGCGGGCATCGACGGGCTCGCCGCCATCCATCTCGCGGCGCGCCTTCCCTGGGCCGCTTCGCTCGGGCTCGTCCTCGTCGGAATCGCGCGAATCGCGGCCCTTGGGGCCCTTGGGACGAAGACCGCTTCGCTCCGCGCTCTCCTGTTCGCGGCCGTCCTCCTGAAGGCGAGCCTGCTCCTCCACCCGAGCTTCTACTTCTTCGACTGGCCGATTCACGAGACGCTTCTCGAGCTTCTGTATCACCGGGGGCCGCTCGATTTTCGCTCTCGTCTCGTCGACTACCAGCTCGCCCATAACGTCGGCGTCGGACAGGTCGGAGGCGAAGCCCGCGTCTTTCCGTATCCGGTCTTGTTCTACTACGCGGCACATCTGGGGAACCGGGTCCATCACGCTCCGGAGCTCTGGCTGAAGCTCACCGCCGCGGTCTTCGCGGCGGTCGCGCTCCTTCCGATCGCCTATCTCGCCCGAAGGCTGGTCCCTCATCCGAACGCGGACCTCTTCGCCGCGCTCGCGTACCTGCTCGTGCCTTCGCTCACGAGGAGCCTTCTCCTGCTCGAGCTCTCGGCGGTCACGGGCTGCTTTTTCGACCTCGTGGCGGTCGCGGTCCTCGCCGCTTTGAACCTGAAGCTCGACGGGAAGTACCGCTTCGCCGTGGCCACCCTGGCGATGTCCGCTTCGCTCGCGGCCTACACCGCCGGGTTCGTGCACATGGGCCTTCTCGTGGGAGCCGCGCTCGGCCTCGCGCTCGCGGGACTCTGGGAGAGAAAAGACGCGCTCACGCTCGCCCTCGCCGGACTCCTGGCGCTCGGACTCTCGCTCCTCGCGTATCATCCGAGGGCGGTCTCGGCGCTCGCCGAAACGGTGTTCACTGCAGGACGTGGACCCTACCGCAAGCGAGACAGCGGCATCCCTTTCGAATCGCGCGGGCTCCGCCGTGGCGCGAGCGCGGACGTTCCTGGGAATTCCTTTGATCGCCGCGGGAGCCCTCGGTCTTGCGATCGGCCTGAGGCGCCTCGATCGTTCCTCGCTGCGAGCTCTCTACATCGCGTGGGGGCTGTCCGCTCTCATCGCGTACGGACTCCGCTACGTGCTCATCGACCTCTTCCAGTACCAGAAGGAGCTCTACTGGGCGGCGGCGCTTCTCGCGATTGGAGTCGGAGCTTTCACCGCTTCCGAGAGGAAGCCTCTCGTACGGGCCCTCGTGGTCTTCGCGGCGCTCGCTTTGAGCTTCGCGCTCGAGTTTCGAGAAATGGTGGAGCAGTTCTACCGCAGCTACTTGTTTCTCTGAGCGAAATAGTCGTCGAACGCCGAGAGCACCTCGGCGATGCTCTTCGCGGCGTAGATGCTCTCCCGGAGCTTGGCTCCGGACACGAGCCCCTTGGTCACCCATCCGATGAACGCCTTGACCCGGTTGAGAACCAGCCTCTCGGGGCGGTGCTCGCGAAGGAGCGCGACGAAACGCTCGAACAGAAGGCGGTACTCGTCGAGTCCGGGAGCTTCGGCGGAGCCGGACGCGATCTGGCGGAAGACCCAGGGATTCTGCAGGGCGCCTCGTCCGATCATGATGCCATCGGCGCCGGTGAGCTGGATCATGGCCCGCGCGCTCTCCGGACACCGAACGTCGCCGTTTCCCACGACGGGGATGGAGACGGCCTGCTTTACGTCGCGGATGACCGACCAGGCCGCTTCGCCGCGATGGTGCTCGCTCCGGCACCGAGGATGAACGGTAATGGCCGATGCTCCCGCCGCCTCGAGCACCCGGGCGAAGGCGGGGGCATTGATGGAGCTGTGATCCCACCCCGAGCGGATCTTGACCGTCACCGGGATCTTCGATCGCTTCACCATCTTTTCGATGACCGCTCCCGCGAGCGCTTCGTCCTTCATCATTGCGGCGCCCGAGCCGGTCCGGGTCACTTTGGGAACGGGGCAGCCCATGTTCACGTCGACCAGGTCCGCCCCCATGTCCTCGACCATCGCGGCCGCATCCCCCATACGCTCGGGGTCGCACCCGAAGATCTGGACGCCGACCGGCCTTTCGTCCGGGCTGATGCCGGCGAGCTCGCGCGAGAACTCGCTTCCGCGAGTGAGGCCTTCGGAGCTCACCATCTCCGTCACGACCAGGCCGACGCCCCCGAGCTCTCGAACGAGCCCCCGGAACGCGCGGTCGGTATGACCCGCCAGGGGCGCGAGGACCAGAGGGGTCTCGATCGAAAGCGAGCCTCCGCCGAGAGAAAGGGGCTTCAGACCGACGTCAGTCGCTTTCATCGCGCTCGCGTTTCTCGTCCTTGATCACCTTGTATTCCGGCGGCAGCTCCGCGACCGCTACCGACAATACACGACTCCTCAGGTTCAGCGTGACTTCGTCTCCGGGCGCGAGCTCCCGTCCGGCGCGCGACGGGCGGCCGTTCACCAGCACCGCGCCTTCGTCGCAGAGCTCCTTCGCCAGCGTTCGCCGTTTCACGAGGCGCGAGGATTTCAGGAAGACGTCGACTCTCAGAGCTTGACCTCGACGATCGCCCGCTCGCGAAGCTGCTGGATGTACTTCGCGAGCTGCGCGTTCATCTTCTCCTGGAAGATGGCGTCGGCAACCTCGCTTCGCACCTCCTCGAGCGTCTTCACCTTCTCGTCGGTCTTCTCTTCGACCCGGAGGATGTAGAAAGCCGATGGCATCCGGATGACGTCGCTCACCTCGCCCGGAGCGAGAGCGAAGGCGGCATTCGCGAGCGCGTCGGTGAGGTCGCCCTTTTCGAAGAAACCCAGGTCGCCGCCCGCCTCCCGCGAGGTGGACTCGGAGTGCATGCGCGCCACCTCGGCGAAATCAGCGCCCTGTTTGATCTCTTGCAGCAGCCGCCTCGCCTTCTGCCCCTGATCGACTTCGGTCGCCGCGTCGAACTTCACCACGATCTCCCGCAACCGGATTTTCGCGGGCTCGGTGTACTCGGCGATGTGCTGCCGATACCGCTCGCCGATCTCGGGCTCCGAGACCGACACTTTGCTGTCGACTTCCATGCGCCGCACTTCCTGGAGCAGAAGACTCTCCTCGAAATTCTTGCGGATCGCCTCGACGCTCGTCCCCTGGAGCTCGACCTGGCGCACGAACTCCTCTTCCGAGGTGAGCTTCATCTGTTCCATCACGTTCTTCTTCCATTCTTCGAAGAAGCGCGCCGGAACCTTGAGGCCCCGCTCCTCCGCGATCTGGAGGACGAGGAGGTTGTCGATCATCCGATCGAGCGTCTCGGGACGGATCTGCTCGAGCCGCGTCTGCTCCTCTTCCGGAGTCGGCGCCGGGCCGAGCCGCTCGAGGGTAGTGCGAATTTCCTGCTCGAGCTGAGAGAGGGTGATGATCTGGCCGTTCACCTTGGCGACGACTCGCTCCACCGTCTCCGCCGACGCGATCCCGGCCGCGACCGTCGCGGACGCGAGAAACAGGACCACTCTTTTCATTGACTCTTCTCCATCGCTCCACCCCCGGGCTCGATCGACCGGGCGGCGGCGAAGCTCAGATGCTGCTGATGCACGGTGAGGGGGTACCGGTTCTGGAGCTCGGCGACGTAGCGCTTCATCGCCTCCTCGCTCTTCTCCCGCAGAAGCTCCACCCGCACCGCTTCCTTGACCGCATCCAGACTCAGAGGCTCCTCCTCCGTCCGCGAGTTGACGCGAAACAGGTGGAACCCGAAGTCGGTCGAGACCACTTCGGAGATGGCGCCCGCGGGGAGCGCGAAGACCTCCGCGTCGAAGCTCGGGGGAAGCTCGCCCTGGGCGAAAGCTCCCATGTTTCCGCCGCGGCTCGCTTCGGGCCCCTGCGACTCCTCTCGAGCCACGTCCTCGAACAACGCCTTCCCGGCGAGAATCGTCTTGCGAACCTCCCGCGCCCGCTCCTCCGTGTCGACCAGAATCTGCGAGACGTCCACCGTTTCCGGCCGCACGAACTCCTCGCGGTGCGATTCGTAGTATTCCGCGATCTCCGCGTCGTCGATCTCGACCGCCGCCAGCGCTTCGGCCGAGACCAGCCGCTCGATACGAACCTGCCGTTCGAGGTTCTCGGCTACGGTGACGTCGTTGGCGCCGCCGTCCTCCTGTGCCACCGCCTTCCCGGCGTCGGCGTCCGGGATACTTCTGAGAGCCGCCATCCGCTGCGCCACCACCCCCGGGTCCGCGCGAATTCCGGCATCGTCCGCGGCACGGAGCAGAAGCTGCTCCTCGACGAACTGTTCGAAGAGCGCCGCCATCACTTCCGACGACAGCACCGGAGATTCCTGCTGCACGGACATGCGGATGAAACGGTCGAATTCACCCAGAGTGACCGGCCTGCCCGCGATCTCCAGCACCACCCGGGACTCCGGAGGAAGATCCTGGGCGCATCCGAAGAACGCCATCAGGATGACGATGGAGGCAAGCTTCGACGGCATGAAAATTTCACCCGACTCGGGCGGGGGTTTCCCTACGTCATCTTAGAGTAGCGGTCGAGGCGAAGCAAAACTTCGCGGACGGCGTAGAGGACCTCCGCCGACTCGCTCCCTGTGGGAAGCGGGAGGCGGAGGATCACCGTATCCCCTTCGGCGGCGACCGCCGCATCGTCCATGCCCGTCGCGAGCCGCGCGAGATTCGCAGGCGAGATCCGGGCGCCGGGACCCAGCCGGTAGGCGAGCTTTCCCCGCTCGCGCTCGATCGAAAGGAGCCCGATGTCGCTCGCGAGCACCTGAAGCCGTCCGTACTCGAAGAACTGGAGGAGGCGCTCGGGGAGCGGCCCGTAGCGGTCGCGGGTCTCGTCCTGGAGCCGCTCGAGAGTCTCGCGATCCCTCGCGGAAGAGGCCCGCTTGTAGATCGACATGCGCTGGTTCATGTCGGGAATGAACTCTTCGGGAATGCGGAGCTCGATGCGCAGGTTGAGATTCGCCCGGGCCGCCGTCGCAGCCTCACCCGTCTCGAGCTCGAGGACGGTCTCGTCGAGGAGCCGGCAGTACAGGTCGAAGCCCACGGCGTCGATATGGCCGTGCTGCTCGCCGCCGAGAAGGTTTCCCGCGCCCCGGAGCTCGAGGTCGAGCGCGGCGATGCGGAAACCCGCGCCGAGCTCGGAGAACTCGCGGATGGCGGCGAGCCGTCGTCGCGCGAGGGGAGTCAGGTGGGTTTCCTCCGGGACCAGGAGATACGCATAGGCCCGCCGGCTGGAACGGCCGACCCGCCCGCGCAGCTGATAGAGCTGCGAGAGACCGTAGCGATCGGCGCGGTTCACGATGAGCGTGTTCACGAGCGGGATGTCGAGTCCGTTCTCGATGATGGTGGTCGAGACCAGGATGTCGAACTCGCCGCGGATGAAGGAGAGCATCACGTTCTCGAGCTCCTGCTCCTTCATCTGACCATGGCCGACGGCGATGCGCGCCTCGGGGACCAGTCGCTTCAGATAGTTCGCCATCGAATAGATCGACCCTATGCGGTTATGCACGAAGTACACCTGGCCGGCCCGGCCGAGCTCGTACCGAATGGCTTCCGAGATCACCTTCGCGTCGAGCCGCGCGATATGGGTCTGGATGGCCATGCGGTCCTTCGGCGGAGTCTCGATGACGGAGAGATCGCGGATTCCGGAAAGAGACATGTGGAGCGTGCGCGGAATCGGGGTCGCGGTGAGCGTCAGGGCGTCGACCCCGTGCCGGAGCCCCTTGAGCCGTTCCTTGTGGGAGACCCCGAAGCGCTGCTCCTCGTCGACCACCAAAAGGCCCAGGTCGGCGAAGGCCACGTCCTTCGAAAGCAGGCGGTGGGTTCCGATGATGATGTCGACCTTGCCCGCGGCGAGATCGGCGATAGCCTCCTTCTGTTCCTTGCGGCTTCGGAACCGGGAGAGCATCTCGATACGCACCGGAAAGGGGGCGAAGCGCTCCTGAAAGGTGGCGAGGTGCTGGAACGCCAGGACCGTGGTAGGCACCAGCACCGCGACCTGCTTTCCGTCGGAGACCGCTTTGAAGGCCGCGCGCATCGCGACTTCGGTCTTGCCGTAGCCCACGTCGCCGCAGATGAGCCGGTCCATGGGCGACGGCGTTTCCATGTCCCGTTTCACGTCCTCGATCGCCTGGTGCTGATCGGGGGTCTCTTCGAAGGCGAAGAGTCCCTCGAACTCGCGCATCCAGGGGTTGTCTTCGGAGAAGGCGAATCCAGGCGACGCTTTGCGCTGGGCGTAGAGCTTGAGGAGCTCCTGAGCCATGTCGCGCATCGACTTCTTGACACGCCTTTTGACGCGTTCCCAGCCCGTTCCGCCGAGCTTGTCGAGTCGCGGCCGCGCCGCCTCGGAGCTCGAGTACTTCTCCAGGAGGTCGAGGCGATCGACGGGGACGTAGAGCTTGTCGCCGCCGACGTACTCGAGAGCGACGAGCTCGCTTCCCCCCTCCTCGAGCTTGGAGAGGCCCACGAAGACTCCGATTCCGTGATCGGTGTGGACGACGTAGTCGCCGATCTTCAAGTCCCGGAAGTCGGAGAGGAAGCGGCCGAGCTTCAAGCCCCGGCGGGACGCGGGCCGAGGAGGGTCGGCGAAGACATCGTTCGCGGTGAAGACGGTGAGCGCGAGAGGAGGCACGGCGAAGCTCTGCGAGAGCGCTCCGAGCTCGAGATGCACGACGCCCCCCGGATTCTCGGCGGCGCGGCCTGCCGCGATTCCCGCCTCGGAGAAGAGCTCGACGCATCTCTCGGCCATGCCTTCCCCGCCGACGAAGACGCGGACGTGCTGTCCGGAGTCGAGTCGCGCGCGGACCTCGGTAAGGAACTCCGGCACTCGCCCCCGGTAGGAAGGCAGGATATGGGTCGAAAGATGGTGGGTCTCTTCGCCGAGGATACCCATCTCGCGAAGGCTCACCGCCCGCGCTTCGATGCGGGACTCGAGCTCACCGAGATCCATGAGCAGCTTCGCGGGCTCGGCGTATCGCGAGCGGTCGAGGTCGTCGGATTCGCCGTAGCTCGCGAGGACGCGCTCCCATTCCACTTCCGCCCCGTGGGCGATCGACGCGGGTTCCTCCGCGATCAAAAGGCCCCGAAGAGCCCAGGTAGTCGAAGGGGCTTGCCTGGTACTGCGGAAGAATGGGAAGGAGAAATCCCACGCCGTCCCTGGCCAGCGCCTCATCCCCGCCGAGCGCCTCCAAATCCCCTTCCGAGACCGGCCACTCGCTCGCGGGGCCGATTTTCGCTTCGAGAAGCGTCTCGCGCGCGCGCTGGCTCTCGGGGTCGAAGGTGCGGATCTCGTCGATCTCGTCGCCCGAGGAGCTCGAGCCGAATGGGCCACTCCGACGCCGGCGGAAACACGTCGAGGATTCCTCCCCGTCTCGTGAAGTCTCCCGGAGTCGTGACCGGATCTTCGTATCGATATCCGCCGAGGACGAAGAACCGCTCGAGCTCCAGCGGGTCGACGACCTCCTTCGGGCGAAGCGTCCGGATCGAGCGGGCGAGCACCGACGGCTCCGCCGTTCGATACAAGATCGCGGCGGCGCTTCGCGACCACCACCACGTTCTCGCCCGCGACGAGCGCCGCGAGCGCCTTCAGGCGGGCGGCGACGACGTCGAGATGAGGCGACAGCCCCCGGTACGGATCGAGGGCGAACGCGGGGAAAGGAAGGACCCGGCGCTCGCTTTCGAGCGCGTGGAGAAACGACGCGAGGTCGGAGACCGCCGGCGGAAGTCGCCGCTCGTCGGGAACGACGATCAGCACGGGCCCCTTGCGGCGCGAGGCGAGAAGGGCCTCGACCAGCGAGCGCGCCGGACCCATGAGGCCCGACAGGCGGGCAGGCGCCTCGAGCGCGCGCGATCTCGAGGATCTCGGAGCCTTCGAGCGCGCGCTCGAGAGAGCCAGGCCCCTGCTCGGTCATGAGCCGGATCTTGAATCGACGATCCGCTCGATGATTCCCGAGGTGGAATAGCCGGGCGCGTAGGGAAGCGAGAGCACCTTTCCGCCCTCGCGCTCCACTCGCTCACGACCTACGATTCGATCCGGAGTCCAATCGCCGCCCTTCACCAGAACGTCCGGAACGATTTCCTCGATGATCTCGAACGGCGTTTCTTCCTCGAACGCGACGACGTAGTCGACGCAAGCAAGGGCGGCCAGGACCTCCATCCGCTCGTCGAGCGGCGTGAGCGGACGGCCCTCGCCCTTGAGCCGGGCGACGGTGGCGTCGCCGTTGACCGCCACGATGAGGCGGTCGCCGAGACTCCGCGCTTCCTGCAGGTAGCGGACGTGGCCGGGGTGAAGGAGATCGAAACAGCCGTTGGTAAAGACGACGCGCAATCCACGCTCGCGAAGCGCTTCGCGCGCCGCCGCCATTTGCTGCGCGGCCGAGGATCTTCGGTCCGGCTCACGTCGTCCTCGGAAGCCTCGGCGGGATCGACCTCGCACGTCCCCGACGAACTCCCAGCGATGGCTCGGCCGGTAGATTCCGACGTCTTTCACCTTCGACTGCACCCGGAACTGGTGGAGCGCGCGGTGGTAGTCGAAGGGGTAGCCGTCGCGCTGATGGGCGGCGACGTCGAGAAAGTACGTGCCTTCGACGAGCTGAAGCTCGGGAATCACGAACCGAACCTCGCCCGTCCCGGAGAAGCGCACCGGCGTGAACTCCTCGAGGTGGGTGTTGGTCCCGTAGCAGCAGACGCCGTCGGCGTTGAAGATCGCGACGCCGAAGACGAAGTCCTCGATTGCCCCCGTCGAGGAAACCTTGAGACGGACGGTGACCGGCTCGCCCGTGGCGAAAACGTGCTTCGCGCTTCCGGAAGAATCCAGGAACGAGACCTCCTGGATCTCCACTTCCCGCGACCCCCATCTTCCGCGCTCCCGCGCGAAGGCGGAGGTGGGCTCGATCTCACTTTCGTTCGCGCTCTGCCTCGCGCCGGGGCGCTTCGAACTCGGCCACCGTCCTCGCTTCCGCGGCGGCGAGCGCCTCCTCCTCGAGGTGCGTCACCTGGGCGAGGTAGGCATCGACGACCTTCTTCGGATCGCCGCGCATCGCCACGCGCGCATGGTCGATCCAGAGGGCTTCGTCCGCCATCTTCTCGACGAGCCCGAGGCTATGGGTCACGAGAAGGATGGTCTTGCCGCGCCTTCGGAACTCGCTGATCTTGTCGAGGCATTTGTGAACGAATTCCTCGTCTCCGACGGCCAGGACTTCGTCGATGAGCAGGATGTCGGGGTTCACGTGGATGGCGACGGCGAAGCCGAGCCGCATGTACATCCCCGAAGAGTAGGTCTTGACCGGGGCCTCGATGAAGTCCTCGAGCTCGGCGAAGGCCACGATCTCCTCGTAGCGCTCCTCGATCTCCTTTCGGCGTGAGCCCGAGCATGATGCCGTTGATGAAGACGTTCTCGCGGCCGGTGATCTCGGGATGAAAGCCGGCGCCGAGCTCGATGAGGGCGGAGATGCGCCCGTTCACCTTGACCGTGCCCGCGCTCGGCTTCGAGATTCCGGCGATGACCTTGAGGAGAGTCGACTTCCCGGAGCCGTTCCGCCCGATGACCGCGAAGGTCGACCCCTCGCGCACGTTGAAGGTGACTCCTTCGAGCGCCGGAAAGCGCTCGTCGGGCTTGAGCTCCTTGAGCAGGCTTCCGCGGAGAAGCGCGCTCTTCAGCGTCCGGAACTGCTTCCGGTGGCTGTAGCGCTGATAGACCTTGGTCAGGTCGGAAACCTGGATGGCGATGCCCATATTAATGATTCGTGATGTCTAGACTTCCTCGGCGAACGTCTCCCTCAAGCGATCGAAGAAAGTGTACCCCACGAGGAAGGTGACGAGAGACGCCGGCACCATGACCAGAAGCCAGGGCCAGTGGCCGAGAGAGCCGGTGAAGAGCGACTGGTGGTAGCCGACCAGGATGTGGGTCATGGGGTTGTAGTTCATGAATCGCTGGATCGTCGGAGGAACGTTCAAGTACGAATAGATGACCGGGCTTCCGAAGAACCAGAGCATCATCACGTTGGTGATGATGTTGGCGACGTCGCGGAAGTGCACCGCGAGGGCGGAGATGAAGAGGCAGACGCCGAGCGTGAACACGAGCTGGAGGAGCACCACCGCCGGAAAGGCGAGGATCGACAGCTGGATCTTCCCGTAATAGAGGAGGAAGGCGAGCAGGATGGGAAGCCCGAGGAAGAAGTGCACCAGGTTCGAGAGCACCACCACGATCGGAAGCACCTCCGCGGGAAAAAGGATCTTCTTGATGAGATTCCCGCCCGTCATCAGGACCGAGGAGGACTCGAGGACCGAGGCGCTGAACCAGGTCCAGGGAAGGATGCCGGTGAAGAGGAAGAGCGCGTAGGGCGACATGCCGACGACCTCCCGGCCCGTCGGGAGGACGTACGTGAAGACGAACCAGTAGATGAGGAGCTGAAGGAGCGGGTTGATGAAGGACCAGAGGAACCCGAGGACCGAGCCGCGGTAGCGGGCTTTGAGCTCGCGGACCACGAGGCTCTGGATGAGGACGCGGTAACGGAAGAGGTTCCGGAGGTTTCCGAGCACTGGGAGCGGCGCTATTCTACCAGTCTTTGACAGTCTTACCAGGCCGTGGGGTGTCCCTGGTTGCGCTCGTCGAGCCAGGTCTGGAGCGGCGCGAAGTACTCGAGGATGGCGGTCGCGTCCATCTCCTTCTCTCCCGTCATCGCCTCGAGCGCTTCGGGCCAGGGGCGCGACATCCCGAGCTTCAGCATCGCGTCGAGCTTCGCCCCGGCCTCCTTGCTCGTGTAGATGGTGCAGCGGTTGAGAGGGCCCTCGTAGCCGACGACCTTGCAAAGCGCGCGGTGAAACTGGAACTGGAGAATGTGGGCGAGGAAGTACCGCGAGTAGGGAACGCTCGCGGCGACGTGGTACTTGGCGGCGGGATCGAAATCCTCCTCGTTTCGAGCGATGGGCGGCGCGACGCCCTGATACTTCTCTCGGAGCTCCCACCACGTCTGGTTGTAGCGTCTCCGGGCGCGCCTCTCCCGAGAACGCCTTCCAGCGCCACTGGTCGACGAGAAGGCCGAACGGGAGAAAGGCCACCTTGTCGAGCGCCATCTGGAGGAGAAGGCCGATGTCCTTCGAGGGCGGGCGGCTCGGTGTCGATGAGTCCGAGCTCCTTCAGATAGCGCGGGGTCATCGAGAGCGCGACGGTGTCGCCGATGGCCTCGTGGAAGCCGTCGTTGGCGCTGTCGCGATAGAGCGGCGAGAGGTCGCTGTAGGCCCTCTGATAGAAATTGTGCCCGAGCTCGTGGTGGATGGTGACGAAGTCCTCCGCGGTGACGTTGGTGCACATCTTGATGCGGAGGTCGTTCTTTGCCGTCGATGTTCCAGGCGCTCGCATGGCAGACCACGTCGCGGTCCTGCGGTTGGACGAAGAGCGATCGCGCCCAGAACGTCTCGGGAAGGGGCTCGAAGCCGAGCGAGATGAAAAAACCTCTCGCCGTAGCGGAACATCTCGAGAGGCTCGACGCCCTTTCGCCTTCAGCCGCTCGGTCAGGTCGTAGCCGGGGTCCGCGTCCTCGGGCGCGACCAGGGGATAGACGTTGCCCCACTGCTGGGCCCACATGTTCCCGAGAAGATGCGCGGGGATGAGGCCGTCCGCGGGAACGAGCTCCTTTCCGTAGGTCTCGACGAGACGCCTGCGCACGTAGGCGTGAAGCGAGACGTAGAGCGGCTTCACCTGCTCCCAGAGCCGGTCGAGCTCCTTCGCGAACTCGTCGGGAGGCATGTCGTACTTCGAGCGCCACATCGCGCCGACGTCTTCGAACCCCAGCTCCCGGGCGCCCTCGTTTGCGAGCTCGACGTAGCGGACGTAGTCCTTGCGAAGCGGCGCCGCGACGTCTGTGCCATCCCTGCCAGACGTCGAGAAGCGCCTTCGGATCGCGGCTCTCCGCGAGGATCTTTTCCATCGCCGGAAGGTCCCAGCACTCGCCACCCATCTGCGACGGACAGTACTTCCCCCG
The DNA here is from genome assembly GCA_963820855.1 of uncultured Acidobacteriota bacterium. Lineage (GTDB taxonomy): Bacteria > Acidobacteriota > Vicinamibacteria > Marinacidobacterales > SMYC01 > DAISKN01. Next base: position 121,193 of record CAWGBY010000015.1, on the reverse strand, counting down.
GCCATACGCGCTCTCCATCCCGGTCTTGAGCTCCGCGAGCTCTTTCGTCTTTCTCGGGATCGCTCGGCGCGGGAACCACGATCGCGAGCCTCAGAAGAAGGAGCTTCCGGCTCAGATCTTCGGGAAGCGCGAGTCCCTGGAACCGCGCCGCCTCCTTCGACAGGGTGACGGAGAGCGCCGTCGACTTCTCCGACGCCTCCGCGGCGAGGATATCGGTGTCGTAGGTGATGAAGTTCGACTGCACCCAGGTCGCCCGGGCCTCCTCCTGCCAGACCTCTTCGAGCTGCGCCTCGGCGCGGTCGAGGAAGGCGCGTACCTCGTCGGCGTCCTGCGCCGACGCCCTCGACGCCAGTATCGCGGCAAGAAGGAAAGTCGGGAGAATCTTCATGGAGGAACTTCGGGATCGGGAGCATAGCTCCCGGGAGCGTTCCCATCAAGCCACCGCGCCGATTTCTGCGCCCGCGTGTATGATTCCGCCTTCCCCGGAGGTCCTGATGAAAGCTGCAATGTCCCGTCGTCGTCTCATGAAGCTCGGGGCCGGTGCGCTCTCGAGCGTCGCCTTCGCCCCCATGGTCCAGCGCGGCCGGTTATCTTCTCTTCGCGGGCACGCCGCAGGAGCAGGAGTTCTCCGCCCGAGCGGTGAAGCTCGATCGAGGAGTCGACGGTCATCGACATGCTCTCCCCGCTCTCCATCGTCTCCGAGCGGACCAGCGAATGGCTGCGGCGACCTTCGAGCTTCGACGAAGAGCAGTTTCGTCTCTACCGCTCGTCGGGCATCAACGTTTTCCACGACACGACGGGAGACGGAGTCGCCGAGGATGACGTTCACCGCCATGCTCCTCTGGGCCGCGCAATGGAACGGCTTTCTCGCGTATCACACCGATTGGTTTCTCCGCATCACGACCCCCGAGCACCTTCGCGACGGTGAACGGCTCGGGCAAGATCGGATTTCTCCTCGGTCTCCAGGACTCCGATCACTTCCGGACGCTCGACGACATCGACCTCTTCCACGGCCTCGGTCAGAGAGTCTCCCAGCTCACCTACAACAGCCAGAACCGCATCGGCACGGGCTGCATGGATCGCCGGGACGGAGGCCTGAGCGACTTCGGGGTGCGACGTGGTGAAGCGGATGAACGAGGTGGGGATGGCGGTCGACCTCGGCCACTGCGGCGACCAGACGACGCTCGACGGGATCGAAGCTTCGGTGAAGCCGCCGCTCATCACCCATACCAACGCGCGCGCGCTGAACCCGGGCTACCCGCGGAACAAGACCGACGACACCTTCAGGAAGATGGCGGCGAAGGGCGGCGTCGCGGGAATGACCGCGGTGCGGAGCTTCGTCCACGACTCCGAGCCAACGACCACCGAGCATCTCCTCGACCACTTCGACCACGTAGTGAAGCTGGTGGGGGTCGAGCACGTCGGGATCGGCACCGACACGGACATCCGCGGAGGGTACGACGCGCAGAGCAAGGACGATTGGGATAAGACCGGCGGCCGCTACCGCTCGCAGTACCGCTTCCGCGAGAAGATCGACATGGACGGAATGAACCAGCCGAAGCGGATGTACCTCATTACCGAGGGCTTGATCCGGCGAGGCTACAAAGACGCCGATATCGCGCTCATCCTCGGCGGAAATTTCCAGAGAGTGCTGAGCGAGATCTGGACGGTTTGAGCATTCTTAGCAGCGGCCGTCTTCCTACCGCGGCGGGTCATCGTCACGGATCGTCGCGGTCGCCTGTCGAACCCCAATCGCCGCGTTCACGGCTGCCTGGAGTCTGACGGCGAAGGTCTCGTCCGGCTCGTCCACGAGGTCTCCTCTGGTCCAGAACGTGATCCGCTTCGTGGTGCGGCCGGGAGGAAACGTCAGGGTTCCGCTCAGCGGCTTGTACTCGGTGCCCGCCGTCGCCGAGCCCGGGAGAGTGACATAGTCCGCCGTTATCGCGAGTCCGCTCGCAGCGCTCAGGCTGACCACGAACGATATCAGCTGAACGCCTTCGCCCTCGGCGAAGCTCACGCCGGTGATAGAGAGCGATGGCCGCGGGTCGTCGTCGACGATGGTGCCGATACCCTGGGCGTCCGCGATGGTTGCATTCGTGGCGCCCGAAAGGTCTACCCGAAACGTCTCCTCCGTCTCGTCGAGGGAATCACTCTTGAGGTTGACAGTCGCGGTTCGGGTTGTCTCCCCGGGCTGGAAGACGAGCTTGGTCTGCCCCTTCGCAATGTAGTCGGCGCGCGTCGCCGTGCCGTTGGCGGTGGCATAGTTGACGGAGACCGGGCTGGAGCTTACGCCCGATAAGGTGACGGCGAACGTTGCGGCCACGTTCCCTGAGGACTCGCGCACTCGGACGTCGTTGATAGACAGCCGGGTCCCGGAAGAGCCGGCGGCTTGCTCGATGGGAAACGTCCGCCCCGCGATGGTCATGCTACCCGTGCGCGGCCGCACGTCGGGGTTCGCCGCCACTCTGTAAGCGACCGTTCCGTTTCCCGTCCCTCTTTCTCCAGCGGTAATCGCGATCCATGGGTCGTCGCTTACAGCGGTCCAGGGGGAACAGCCGCTCGGCGAGGTGACCGCGATCGCCCCGTCACCCCCACCGGCGTCGAACGATGCCTCCGTAGGAGCGATTCGCACCGCGGCGAGCAGGCGTCGCACCTGGCCGGAGAGCCCCACAGCGTACAGCTCTCCGGCCTCGTCCTCGCCAAAAGAGGCGAGGGAGAGCGCCGTGTCCAGAAGCAGGGTGGGCGCGGCCGGCAAGCTGGCCGGATTCAGGGGGAGGTCGTCTACGTCGATGCCGAAGATCTCGCTGGTGCAGAAATCCCCATAAACGTACGTTCCGCTCGGAAGGGTGCCCGCCACGCCGCGATAGACGTAGCCTCCGGTGATGGAACAGCGGCCAGCCGCATGGCCGTACTCGAAAGCAGGCGGAGTGAAGAGAGGCGACCCGCAAGGCAGCGTGTCACCACTGATGTTGCACCGCGTACCCTCCATCACCCGCCAGCCGTAGTTGCCGCCGAGCGTGATGATGTCCACCTCCTCGCGTTGGCCCTGGCCCACGTCCCCCGCGAGAAGCTGGCCGGTCAATCGGTCGAACGACATCCGCCAGACGTTGCGCACACCGATGGCGTAAATCTCGTCGGCTCCGGCCTTCGCACCCCAGTAAGGATTATCGGGTGGGGACGAGTACGGCACCGGGCCGTTCGGAGTGTCCACATCGATGCGGAGGATTTTGCCCAGCAGAACGTTCAGGTTTTGCGCGCGGTTGCCAGGATCGTCGGAGCTCCCGCCGTCACCCGACGCGATAAAGAGATAACCGTCAGGGTCGAAGGCCATCATGCCGCCGTTGTGGTTCGCGAAGGGCCGGGCGATGGTCAAGAGGACTTTCTCGGTCGCGGTGGTCGGCGTGGGATCGGCGACGTTGGGGTTGCTCGCCGACGCCTTGTACTCGGCAACCACACTGGCGCCGTCTGGCTTCCTCGTGTAGTAGACGAAGAACCGGCGGTTCGACTCGAAATCGGGATGGAACGCGAGTCCCAGCAAACCCTGTTCCCCGCCGGAGAGTACTTTGGTGCCGGGGATGGTCAGGAAGACGGTCGATGAAGTCGCACCCGGCCGGAGCAGCTTGACCGTCCCCGTCTGCTCCACGATGAACAGACGGTTACTTCCGTCGCCGGCGTGAGTCACGAAGATTGGGCTCGAGAGACCGCTCGTAAGAACCGGCCCGAGCTCGATTGCGGGGCAGGATTGAGCGCCGGACTCCGTCGGTGCCCCGAGCCGCCACGCCAGCACGAGCATTACGGTGCGCGGAATTTTCATAGAGCCTCCCGTTGCTCCGGCGGCCGGCCGACATGATAGTCCCGCGCTCCCGGGATCGAATGTGGCATCGGTCACGAAGCGCGGTGAAGTTTGCGGGAGATGACGTCCGGCGGAAGCTAGCTTCCGAGCCTCGGCTCGCCCGGAGAGGCGCGCCAGGATCTCAGCCGTCTCTTCCTTCACCCGCACCATATCCGCGAAAGACTGGGGGACGTGGAGCGGCTCGACCACCTCGACCTCGACCGGAACCCGCCGCGGGATCCAGGTCCCGTCGCGGAGAAGGCGCCTCGTGCCGACGAGAGCCACGGGCACAACGGGCACTCCCGCGTCCGCCGCGAGCTGGAAGGCGCCGAGCTTGAAGGGGCGGAGCCCCGTCGCTCGAGTGAACGTTCCTTCGGGAAAGAGGACCAGCGAGCGGCCGGAGGAGAGCACCGCCCGGAGGGCCTCCGCGGATTGCGCGCTCTCCTCGACGTTCTCCCGATCGATGGGTACGTGCTCGAGCCTCCGGAGGATGCGTCCGAGAAACGGCCAGGAGAAAGCCTCCCGTTTGATCGCGAAGGCGTAGTCGAGGTCGAGCGCGGCCATCAGAGGAAGAGGATCGAGATATCCGGCATGGTTCGCGGTGAAGAGGAACGGTCCCTTTCGTTCTTCCAAGGCCTCCCGCCCGCGGATTTTGAGTGGAACTCCCGCGAGCGCCAGATACAGCCGGCTTCCGTGGAGCACGATTTTCCGGAGCGAGCTCCGGGGAAGGCCGAGAAGGACCAATATCCAACCGGGCAGAACGAAAGCGGCGGTGACGCAATACAAATAGAGTCCGTATGCGAGCCGGAGAGCTCTTTCGAATCCTTCGCGGATTCGGAAGAGAGCGGAATGAAGAAGGATCCGCGCTCCCATCCAGGAGGAGGTCTTTGGCCGCTTTGAAAGCTCGCCCGCGAGGTAGCTCTCGCGGCAGGCGCGGCGGCGGATCTTCCCGCTCGAGGTTTTTGGAATCGCCCGGGGCGGCACCGCGACGACCTCGTCGGGTGGAACGCCCACGAGCTCCAGGACGGCGCGCTCGACTTCCCCTTCGATGCGGGCACGCTCCGAAGCGTTCTCTTCTTTCGTCTCCACCACGACAACGATTCGCTCGGTGCCGCTCGCGGAATCAGGGACCCCGAAGGCGACGACGGACCCCGCCCGAACCCCCGCGACGTCGGTCGCGGCGGCCTCGATCTCCTGCGGAAGGAGATTGCGGCCTCCCTTGATGATCAGATCCTTCGCTCTTCCGGTGATGAAGACATCGCCTTCGGCGACGAACGCGCGATCGCCGGAATCGAGAAACCCCTCCGGGCGCGCGATCGCCGCCGTTGCCTCCGGGTTCTCGAAGTACTCCTTCATGGCCGAGGGTCCGCGGAAAAGCAGGGTTCCTTCCCGGCGCTCGGGAAGCTCCATTCCTCGATCGTTCACGATGCGAATCTCGTGCCTCGGAATCGGCCTCCCCACGGAAACGAAGCGAAGCGGCTCGGTTCCCGGCTCCGGCGCGCGCGCGATTCCCTCCCGCTGGAACGAATCCCGATCGACGTCTTCGATGCGCGGCGGTGTGCCAAGAACGGGCGCGGTCAGAAGGAGCGAGGACTCGGCGAGCCCGTAGACGGGGAAGAGGCTCTCCTTCCGAAACCCGCACCGCGCGAATTTCTTCTCGAACCGCTCGAGGCTTCGCGGAGAGATGGGCTCGGCGCCGTTCAAAGCGGCCCGCCAGGAGCTCAGGTCGAGCCCCTCGAGCTCGGCATCCGCGACCTTGCGGGCGCAGAGCTCGTAGGCGAAGTTCGGAGCTGGGGAAATGGTGCCCCGCTTCCGGTGGATGGTCCAGAGCCACTTCTCCGGTCGCGCGAGAAACGCGAGAGGCGAAAGGATGGCGACGGGGAACCCGAAGAACATCGGTGTGAGCCACGCCCCGATGAGCCCCATGTCGTGGTAGAGCGGAAGCCAGCTCACGCCGACGTCCGCCGGACCCATCGCAACCGCGCTCCCGATGGCTCGAATGTTGGTGAGAAGGTTCTCGTGGCTCAGGAGGACTCCCTTGGGCTCTCCGGTGCTTCCCGAGGTGTACTGGATGAGGGCCGGCTCTTCCGGTGAGCTCGACATGCGCGGCGCATCCTGCGCTTGCGACGCATCCTTCAGCTCCGCGATCTCGACGACTTCGCGAAGCGAGGGCGCTTCCGAGCGAAGCACCGCGCCCAGAGCACGGCCTTCCCGCACCGTGACGAGAATCCGGGCTTTCGCGTTCTCGAGGATCGTCGACTGCCGGCGGGCATACTCCTCGATCCGCGAGCGGCTGAAAGGTGGGTAGAGGGGCACGGGGACCGCTCCCGCGAAGAGCGCGCCCATGAACGAAGCGAAGAACTCCCGGCTGGTTCCGAGCATGATGGCGACTTTGTCCCCGCTTCGGATCCCGCGGGCGTGAAGGGCTCCCGCGGCGAGAAGAGCTTCGCGGTAGAGATCGGAGTAGGTGATCGTCTCCTCGAAGCCGCCGTCTTCGGTGAGGATAACGTGAGGGAGCTCCGGCGCATGCTGGGCCCAGCGAGCGAGCACCTCCGGAAGGCTCCTCGATTCACTCGCGGGGTTGCCAACCGCGCGCGGCGAGGGCTTCGGGAGGGTCTCTCTTTCGTCGGTCGAGAGACTTTCGCTCGAGGCGCGAAACGCGTGAGCCAGATCCCGCGGCGTCTCCGCCTCACCCAGGGTCTTCTCCGGAGCGCGCTTTCGAAAGCGGGACTCGAGCCGGGACAGAAGCTCGACGCGCTCGAGACTTCCGAGCCCGAGGTCCCGTTCGAGCGAGGCGTCGGGACCGATCGCCGCGAGCGCCCGCGGCCCCCTCGCCTCCCGCAGGAAGCTTTCGAGCTCCTCCAGGACCTCGCGCAGGGGGGCTTCGATGAAATCGCTCGCGCGGTTCATGCCGGGAGGCGCCGATCGTAGCATGATTGACAGCTCTCGGCGCCGGACGCTACCCTGAGATCCCCGCAAATTTTCACCCATGTCGCCTCAGAATCCTCCTGCCACGCTCCGGATCCCCTTCGTTCGCCGCTGCACGGTGGCGGGTCCGAACGGCGAGACCATCGCGTTCCTTCTGGATCTGTCGCTGCGCGGTGTCTACGTCGCCACGGACAAGCTTCGAACGTCCGGAGACGAAGTGCGGGTGAAATTCCAGGTGCCAGGTAACGTGAGCGAGCTTTCGATCGTCGGACTCGTGGCCTGGGTGCAGAAAGAGAAGACTCATCCTGTACACGGTCTCCCGCAGGGCTTCGGCGTCCGCTTCACGAAGCTCGAGGCGGACGAGGTCCGGCTGATCGCGAGGGCCATCCAGAATTACTGCCAGTCGAACCCGATCTACAGGCAATATCTGTAACAGGCGCCTCGCCGACCAGTCGTCTGTCGTCAGTGGCTGGGGCCCTCCAGGGGTTGGCCCGCCCCCGTGGCGTGAATCGACGCCGTCGCGGTTTCTGTCCGACGGCGCGGTTGACAAGCCTAATGGTTTCGCGGAACATAAGACAAAACTAGGGCTTTACGGGTTTCGCGCATTCACGGGAGGGTCGTCCCAAAAAACGAGGCTGTCAGAGGGCGCTTCGCGGGGTCGCTTCGGCGATCACCCCGATGTCGGGGTGTGATCATCGAGGAGGCGTTCCGTGGAGCGTAGCCTTTTGCTCAACACCAGCTACGAGCCTCTCCGGGTCATCACGTGGCAAAAGGCGGTGGTCCTCCTCGTCAAAGGGAAGGTAGAAGTCATCGCCTCCTACGACCGAAGGATTCGAGGGGTAACGATTACTCTCGAGCTCCCGGCGGTCTTGAGGCTCCTGCGCCGCGCCCGCGTGGCCCGTCGGCTGCACCAGGTCCCGTTCTCCCGATCGAATATTTATCTTCGCGACCGCTATCAATGCCAGTACTGCGGAAATCGATTCGGGGCCGCGGAGCTGACGTTCGATCACGTGACACCGGCATCCCAGGGGGGACGCAAGGACTGGGAGAACATCGTCACCTGCTGCATTCAGTGCAACCGGAAAAAAGGGGGCAAAACCCCGAGCGGAGGCGGGACTGAAGCTGATCCGCCAGCCGGGACGTCCGTCGTATCTCGCAGCTTCCGCCATCACCTACGGCATGGCCGAAGTCCCTACGAGCTGGCGGGACTTCCTCTAGGGCCGTCACCGGCTTTCAGGGCTCTGACGGCTGTAGCGGCAAGGAAGGATCGGCGCGCTTCTGGCGGCCTCCGATGAGCGTTTCGGGAAGCCTCACCACGATGCAGCTCGGAGATCTGCTGCAATGGTGCGGAGCCAACCTCAAGACCGGGACGCTGCGGCTCAAGCGCGGCCCTATCGAGAAGCAGCTCTTCTTCAAGGACGGGCGCCTCTTCTCTTCCGTATCGACCAGTCCTCGTGAAACGCTCGGCCAGTTCCTCATCCGTTCCGGGCACATCACCGAAGAGGAGCTCTTCAAGGCGCTCATCGAACAGGACCGCTCGAACCAACCCCTCGGGAGAATCCTCGTCGCCTCGGGGCTTCTGAACGACGACGTGCTCGAGGACATCCTCCGGATCAAGACCGAGGAGTCGATCTACGACTGCTTTCTCTGGAAAGACGGCGACTTCATGTTCGAGGAGGGAAGGCTGCCGGAGCAGATTCCGATCTCCCTTCCCCTCGATCTGACCGGAGTGATCCTCGAAGGAGCGCGGCGAACCGACGAGTGGGAGCGCATCCACGAAGTCTTTCCCACGCGGCTCACCACCTTCGTCATCGACCACGAGCAGATCGAGGCCGCGAACGAGATCACCGACGAGGACCGGCGGGTCCTGGAGCTCGTCGCGCGCGGGAAGAACCTCGCCGAGATCTCGCTCGAGCTCCACGCCGTCGAGTTCTACGCCGCTTCGCGCCTTCTCGAGCTCCACGAGAGAAAGCTGGTGCGCGTGCGCGAGGCGCCCGAGGAGATCGACTACGACGCCCAGGTGCAGGCGCTTCGCGAGAAGCTCAAAGCGGGCGTCGGGTTCTACAACTCCGGCCAGTACGAGAAAGGCCTCGCCGCCTTCGAAGAGGCGCTCTCCCTCGACGCACAGAACAAGTACGCGCGGCTCTTCGTGATCAAGATCAAGCGGATTCTCGAGGATCGGGAGAACGTCGCCGACATCCCCCTCGACGGAATTCCCCGCCTGAAGGTCACCATGGTGGAGCTCGCGCAGCTCGACCTGGATCCGCAGGAAGGCTTCGTGCTCTCGCGCGTGAACGGCGAGTGGGACGTCGATTCCATCACCAAGATCTGCCCCATGGGGGAACAGGAAGTGCTCATCATCTTCAAGCGTCTCGTGGACCAGGGGCTCGTCGAGTTCGGCGAGTAGACCAGGGCGCCCATGCTAGTATGGGCCCGGCTCCGCAGCCGGTACCCACGACGTGAATTCAAGAGAGCCTCGCATTCGAGGCGTTGAGCCCGCGCACTCGGTCCCCGGAGGCAGGCTGAGTATTCTCGGAGAGGGCTTCGACCCCGCGCGGGCCCAGGAGCACCGCGTCTTCTTCGGCGACCGCCGGGCGCAGTTGATGCGGGTATCCCGGACGCACATCACGGCCATCGTTCCCTCGGGAGCCATGCCCGAAGTGCAGGTGAGCATCGCGGGCACTCTGAGCTCACCCCATCGGGTCTCCGTCGCGACCCTGCTCGCGGAAGAGCTCCAGCCCGTCGCCAACCCCGCCTTCGATCCGAACGGCAGCCTTTACGTCACGTTCAGCGGAGGCCGCGGCGAAAAAGTCCCGGCCTCGCTCTTTCGCATCGAGCCGGACGGCGAGCTGAATCCAATCGCGAACGAGATCGTGAACCCGACCGGGCTCGCGTGGGGGCCGGACGACTGTCTCTACGTGTCCAGCCGCGAGGAAGGGTCGGTGTATCGCATCCCCCGGAACGGCGAGCCGCAGATGATCGCCGACGAGCTCGGAGTGGCCACGGGCATCGCCTTCGATCGGGAAGGCATTCTCTACGTGGGCGACCGCCGCGGGACCATCTTTCGCATCGAGCCGAACGGCGAGCCCCGGACTTTCTGCCGACTCGCGCCCTCCGTCGCCGCATACCATCTCGCGTTCGACGCGGAGGGAAGCCTGTTCGTCTCTGCGCCGAGCCTTGCTTCGGTGGATCCGATCTATCGAGTGAGCCGCGCGGGCGAAGCCAGCATTTTTCTGAACGGCTTCGGAAGGCCTCAGGGGATCGCTTTCGACGCCGAGGGGAACCTCTACGTCACCGAGGGACTCGTCGGTGACAGCGGCCTTTACCGGATCTCGGCTTCCGGCGAGATCGAGAAAATCGTGAGCGCGCCGCCTCTCGTCGGTCTCGCCTTCGACGCCGGAGGCGGGGTGGCGCTCGCAGGCTCGAGCGCCGTGTTTCAACTCGAGCTGGGCGTCGCGGGGCTGCCGCTGATTTAGTTTGGCCGGATCCGACGGAGCTTCTCCCGGACTTCCTCCGCCCGCGTTCCTTCACCCTCGAGAACGAGGAACGCTTCCGCGTCTTGGACCGCCAACGCCTCGAGCTCTCCGGTCGCCTCGCGCTCGTGCCTCTGAAGCGAGCAGAGCGCGAGCTCGTACCTTGCGTCGGTCCCCGAAGGGGTCTCACCGAGGGCGCCTGCCTTCTGGCGCATCGCTTCGCAGTCTTCGAAAACAGCCGCGGGACAGTCGCGCCGCGGGCGCCGCGCTCGGATAACGGTTGGCGCTTTCGCGCATAGCGGCACTTTCCTTTGCCACCGCTTGATGATGCTCGTCGCTCGCTGCGACCGAGACCGCGGGCTCGGCGGGAGCGCCCGCGGCGAGCGCGCTCTCGACTCTCTCGTCGGACTCCGGTCGCGACACAAACTCCGCCGCCTCGTCCCGCGCCATCGACGGAGCGACTTCCGACTCCGCATTGGACCGGGCCCGTCTTTCTGGCTGTGGTGCAGGGGCTGCCGGGGCCAGCGCCGCGGGCCTTTCGGCAGATCTCACGGGCTCGGTTGACGGTGGGAGGACGGCCGGGCGGGGCGCGAGAGCGGCAGCCGCCGGCTCAGGCTTCCAGTCCTCGCGGAGCAGGGATACGCCGACCGCGGCGACCAGCACGAGCGTCGCGCCCAGAGCGGCCCACCTCAGCGAGGACGGCGCGAAGAGGAAGCCGAAAAATCCGGACGGGCGCCGCTCCTCGGAATCGAGGCGCTCGAGCACCTTGCGTGGGAGATGCTCCCAATAAGACTCCGGAGGCTTTGGGAAGGTCATCGCTCGCGACTCCTCGCTGAGCCTCTCCAGAAACTCGAAATGACTGCGGCAGCTCGCGCATTTCTGGAGATGAGCTTCGGCCGCGACTTTTTCCGCCGCCGTTGCTTCGAGGTCATGGAGCTTCTCGACGAATGCCGAGAGCTCGGCGCAGTCGGTCAAAGGATCCCTCCGGTCTTTGCTATCGGCGCGACGTGCGCCGCCAGCATCACTCTCAACCGGCCGCGGGCGCGCGAGAGCCGGGACATTACCGTGCCCTCCGAGATTCCGAGGAGCTTCGCGATCTCTTCGTAGCGCATTTCCTCGACCACCTTGAGGAGGAACACCGTACGCTGCTCGAGGGAAAGCCGCGCGACGGCTTGCTCCAGATCCTGCGCGAGCTCCTCGGACTCGAGCGCCCTTTCCGGGTTCGCATGGAGCGGCTCTTCGTGGCGCGGCCGACCCGCCGCGCCCGGCTCGCCGTCGTCGAGCGGCCGCTCTCTCTTCGCGACTCCGTTCAAGTAGTTGATAGAGAGGTTCACCGCAATTCGGGTGAGCCAGGGTTGGAGCGGACGGCCGAGCTCGAATCGGGAAAGGCTCCGGTAGGCGCGGACGAACGTGTCCTGGGTTATGTCGTCCGCCACCTCATGGCGCCGGGTCATTCGCATTGCCACGGCGTAGATTCTCCTCTGGTAGCTCCGGACGATCTCGGCGAACGCATCCCGGTCACCGGCGCGGGCGCGCAGTACCAGCTCCCTGTCGGCCTCTCCGGATCTCTCCATGCTCTGGGCGTAGGCCAGGCTCGTCATGCCTTTCAATCCGGGCTCATGAACGTTTACCGGCCCGGGCGTGGTTCATTCCATTCTAATGCGAGGGGGCTTGGAAGAAATCGAACGCAGGGGCGCCAAGGGGCAAGGATTTTCTGTCCTTTGCGTCTTTGCTGCCTTTGCGCCTTTGCGTTACAAAGAAAAACCCGGCAGGCCCCCGCGCGCCGGAAAAGGGACCTGCCGGGCTCCCACAGCCCGTGTACCGAGCTGGGAGACTACAAACTCGAGAAACCTACTCCAGAACCTTCACTACGACCCGGCGATTGCGCGCCCGGCCGTCACGGCTGTCGTTCTCCGTCACCGGCTGCTCCTCGCCGAAGCTGTAAACCGCGATCCGGTGAAGAGGAATGCCGTGCGTCTGATAGAGATAGTCGCGAACCGCCTCAGCCCGCTTGAGACCGAGATCCTTGTTGTACGTAGGGTCGCCGCTCGCGTCGGTGTGCCCCTCGACCTCGATCCAGAGACCGCGATTGTCGGCCTTCACTTTGTCCGCGAGCTCGTTCACCAGCACCTGCGCGTCGGGTGAGAGCTCCGAAGCGTTGAAGGCGAAGTTGACTTTGTCGTTCGAGAGGGTGATCTCGTAGAGGAGCTTGCCCTTCATCGCGCGTTCGGCCTGCTGGAAGGCGCGCTCCGCCTCGGTCTGGGCCCCGGCCGCGAGCTGCCCGGCCTCGTCGGCCTTCGCATCCACCTTCCGGATCTCACCGTCCTGCCGCTGGATCGATTCCTCGGCCCGGCCGATGCGCTCCTGGTTGCGCTCGACGGATTCACTCAGACTCTCGACTTTCTCGTTGACGGCTCCGACTTCCTTGCTGACGTATTTCTTGGTGGCGCAGCCGAAGCCGGTGAGCGACACCACGGTAATGGCGACTATCGATGCGGTTCTGCTAATCATGAGCGGACCTCCCTGGTAAAACTAGAGCTTGGGGTAATAACCCTTTCGGGTACGCACTTCGACGCCGCGGCGGCGAGGAGTCGAAACTTCAATGGATCGAAAGCCGTCGTCGTTCCTCGGGTTCACGGGAACGTAGCCCAGACGGTACTGGGTCTTCATCTCTTCGCGGATGCGCCGCGACGCGGTGACCAGCTGGCCCCAATCGCTCCCCTGGTACATATCGCCGCCGGTCTCCGCGGTGAAGCGGCGAAGCGCGTCTTCGCCGCGGAAGCTCGCGCCATGGACGCCGAGGAACATTTCGCTCGCCGGATCGTCCACCGGCGAGATGACGCGGATGGCGTAGACCGGGAGGTCGACCGCCTTCGCTTTGGCGACCGCTTCTTCGACGGAACGGAGGCTCGAGGTGTCGACGCCGTCGGTCGTCACCACGATGGCCCGGCGCCCGAAGCCCTCGTGGAGCACCGCGTCGGAAAGAGCCACCACCGCGTCATAGAGGGCCGTCGAGCCGAATGGCTCGAGGCGGCGTGAGGGCCGCTATGGCGGCCTCTTTGTCCTGAGTGAAATCGGTCAACTGATAGACGTCACGGTCGAACGCATAGACCGACACACGGTCCTCGGGCCCTAAACTGTGGATGAGCTGGATGGCGGCATTTCGCGCGTTCGCGGCTTTGTCCGTCATCACCATGCTGCCGCTCGCATCGACCAGGAGCACCAGGTCGAGCGGGGCATCCTCACCGCGGGCGAAGTAGACGATCCTCTGGTGGATATTGTCCTCGACCACCATGAAGTCTTCCTGGGACAGGTCGGTGATGAGCCGACCCTTCCGGTTGACCACAGAGACGTTGAGGTGGACGGCGTCGACGGTGGCGGTGAAGCGGTAGATATCCGTCAACGGGGTCTCGTCGGCCTGGCTCAGCTGCGCCGGCAGCGCAAGCATTGGGAGGATCAACAAGCTCCAGACTGACTGTCCCATCGCGACACCGCTGTAGAGCAAAAGGTCTGCCATAGTCCTCCAGCCTAAGAAAATTCCTCTAATTGATTGTAGGGTATATATATCTGCCGTCAACCGGACTTTGCGGCGTGGAAGCAGCCGCCAACCGAAGGGTACTTTTGGGGAGCGCCGTGTAACTCTTACCCGGACCCGCTGCGATCGAGATGCCGCGCCACGCGGTATCGCCAGCGGGAATAGAAGCGGAAACTCGCTTCGTCGTCGTAGGGAACGCCCGAAGGACCTCGACTGGAAATTGCGAGGGCGTCCGTGACGTCTCCGCTACCCCCGGCCCGCGAAAGCACGACCGGCTCCTGGTCGTAGCCCCGGTCGACGGGGAGACCCGGAGCCCTCTCCAAAATCCGCGCGATCAGTTTTTCGAAGTTGAGGGCGGTCGATGCGGTCCTCTGCTCCTCGAGGAACCGGAAATCGAGGAGGTCGGGGTCGATTTCGAGCACGGTTCTAGCCTCACGAGTGTACAGATGAAGCCGCAATCCCGGGGTAAGGCGGCGGCTCGCGGCTTTGGCGGAGCCGATCTTCCTCTCGTCGTGGCGCTCGCGCGTAATTTCCCCTCGCACGAGGAGAAACGGGTCGCTAACGGGTTGGGCGGCGGGGACGCCCTCGAGGGTGACCTCGAAAAGCCGCTCGCGAAAGTCGATGGAGGTGACCCGGGCAATAGGAAGGACCGTAACCGACGCCTCGGGAAGGAAGTAATGGGCGATGCGTGCTTCGGAAAGCTCGACGGACAGCCGGCGGGCTTCCGCCTCCCGCGCGACGCGGCGGAATAGCTTTGGCCTTCCGGAGGAGACACCCAGCCGGGCGTCGTACAAAGAAACCGAGGCAATTCGAGAAAGAGCCTCGATTCTCGACTCGTCTCTCGGCTCGAACGGAAGAAGTATGAGGAGATGCCAGTCCGTCGAGGTCGGTTTCGATTCCTCGACGGGGGCGATTTGGGGCGCCTCTTCCGGGGGAAGCGGAGCCACGCAGTAAAGACACTTCACCGCCGCAAGGGCGTTCGGCCTTCCGCAAGCGGGACAGGCCCGAGCCGTCGGCGTCATTGCCAAAGAATACCAGGAGCGGCCGGCGCCCTTTTCTGTCTTCCATACACCGTGTTAAACTTATAGGTTAGCGGCATATCACCGACTCCGTACCCCGAAATCCAAGCGCGAATGAGGGTCGTTCCATGGCCGAGCCCGCGAAGCTAGGCAAGTACAACATCGTCGGAAAGATCGGCAAAGGGGCCATGGGAGAGGTCTACAAAGGCCACGACCCCATCCTGAACCGTTTCGTCGCCATCAAGATCATCGCGGAAACCCTTGGCACGGACGCCGATCTGGTAGAGCGTTTCAAGCGGGAAGCTCGGAACGCGGCGGGCCTGAACCATCCCAACATCATCACCATCCACGATTTCGTGGAGGAAGAAGGCCACCTCTACATGGTGATGGAGCTCCTCGAAGGCCAGGACCTGAAGGAGCTCATCAAGAGCGGCTCTCCTCTGACCATGGAGCAGATCCTCAGCATCATGGAGCAGATCGCCGACGGCCTGGGATTCGCCCATTCCCGCGGAATGATCCACCGCGACCTGAAGCCCGCGAACATTCACGTCAGCAAGAACGGCCAGGTGAAGATTCTCGACTTCGGTCTGGTGCACGAGGTCTCCTCCGACATGACCAAGACCGGCCAGGTCATGGGGACGCCGAACTACATGTCGCCCGAGCAGGTCCAGGGGCTCCGAGTCGACCCCCGCTCGGATATCTTTTCCCTCGGCGCGGTCTTCTACGAGCTCCTCACCCGGAAGAAACCCTTCAGCGCGGACTCCATCCACGCCACGATGTTCAAGGTCGTCCAGGGGGACCGCGAGCCGCTCTCGCAGTACACGCACCTTCCGAAGCCTCTCGTCGGTCTCGTCGACCGCGCGCTCGACAAGGAGCCCGACGGCCGCTTCGCCGACGCGAGCGCGCTCCGGGAGCACCTGCGAGTCCTCCGCAGGAGGTCATGAGAGGCCGAGACGCGGACTCGACCTTCACCGGCGGTCAGGAGATGACCATCGTGACTCCTTTCGCGGAAGCGGGCTCGATCCCCGCGACCCCGCCCTCGCACGAGAAGAGCGGACCGAGTCGCTCCGGACCCGCGTCGGCGAGCCGAGGGACGCTGCGAAAGAAGGAAGTCACCGGGCACTCGATGACCCCGCCTCCGGCGACGACGACGTCCTTGGGCGTCTACGCCATCGTCGGCGCTATCGCTGTCGCCGCAGCGGGAATCTATTTCATGACCCGCGGCAGCGGATCGGGTGAACGCGTCCAAGAGCTGAGCCAGGCGCTTCTCGCGAGCCAGATCGAGCTCATGGAGCGAAGCCTCGCCCAGAAGGACTATGGCGCCGCGCTCTCCCAGGCGGAAGAGCTCCTGAAGACCGACCCGGGGCAGGCCGACGCGCTCCGGGTGCAAAGCGAGGCCCGCGCGGCGCTCCAGCGGATCGACGATGCCGTCGCGCGCGCGCGAAGCGCGCTCGAGCGGAATTCCATGCAGGAAGCCGCGGATGCGCTCGCGGCGGTCCTCGCTCTCGATCCCGCCCACCCTCTCGGAGTCGAGCTTTCGGACCAGTTGAGCCAGCATTTCCAGAGCCAGGCGGAGCGGGCTCGCACCGAGATGGATTCGAGCCGCGCCGCGCGCCGTGTCCGCGGGCGCGCAGGAACGGCCGGAGTTCACTCAGGGTGACCGGGCGCGCCAGCAGGCGACGGACGAGTTCA
Organism: uncultured Acidobacteriota bacterium; assembly: GCA_963820855.1. GTDB lineage: Bacteria > Acidobacteriota > Vicinamibacteria > Marinacidobacterales > SMYC01 > DAISKN01. Next base: position 104,714 of record CAWGBY010000015.1, on the reverse strand, counting down.
ACCGCGGCGTCTTCACGAACGCCGCGCAGAAGTACCTCGAGGCGCGCGATCTCTTCCAGCAGTCGCGAACCCAGCATCAGCAAGCGCAGACTCAGCGGCGCGCCCAGACCGAGCGCGAGCAGCAGGCAGGACAACAGGCGCGCGAGGCGAGCGAGGGCCTCGCAGCAAAAGCTCCGCCAGGCCGAAGCCGCCTGGAATCGCATCCGGCAGCAGCCGGCCGACGCCGCGCTCACCCAGCAGCCGTCGTACCAGCGGGCGATGGCGGAAGAGGGTGTTGCCGAGCGCCTGAAGGCGACGAACGATATCGAAGGGGCCATCGGCGCGTACGAGAGCGCGACCTCTTATCTCGATCGCGCGCGGCGAGAGCTCGCGGACGCGCAGGCGCGCCAATGCACGCGAAGAAGAAGCTCGCCGGACCGCATCCGTGCCGCCTTCGGCCGCAACCACCGCCCCGCTCACGACGTCAGCCCCCACTCGGGCGCAGGACGAGGCGGCGATACGCCAGGTCCTCGCCGACTACGAGCGGGCGCATCGAGACCAAGAACCTCGCCCTCTTCCGCGAGGTCAAGCCGAACCTGAGCGCGGCAGAAGAGAAACGACTCAGCGACGCCTTCCGCAACACCGACTCACAGCAGGTCGAGCTGACGGTCAACAGCATCGCCATCCAGGGCGACGCTGCCACGGTCAATGTGACCCGCCGCGACATCATCACCGTCCGGGGACGCGCTCAGAACGGAGACAGCCGCCCGCAGTCGTTCGTCTTCTCCAAGGCGGGCGGCAAGTGGGTCATCGTTCAGATCGGTCCGTAGGTCCAAAACCCTTCACGAGGTGCGATTCATGCGTAAGCGAGCTTTGGCGAGCGTCCTTTTTCTGCTCCTGGCATCTTCCACGAGCCAGGCGCAGGATCCGTTCAACGTGGCAGTGCCGGTGGACAAGCTTTCGACGATCTTCACCGCGCTCTACGGCCCGGGCGGCCTCGTGGTGGACAGCAACACCGTGCTCCCGAGCGGAGCGACGCACTCCGCTCACTTCAACAGCGCCTTTCAGGCCGAGTTCACCCAGTTCGGCGTCGCGCTGACCAGCCAGCTCGCCGCGGTGCCGCTGCCGTCGCCCGCATCGGGGTTCACCTACGAGTTCGACTCCGACCTCGGCGTATTCCAGCGCACGAGCCAGAGCTTCGGCCCCATCCTCGCAGAGCGCGCCGAGACCATCGGAGGCGGACGTTTCACCTTCGGATTCACGTTCCAGAACTTCACCTTCGATGCCATCGAGGGGCTGGACATGGACAACATACCCGCGGTCTTCACCCACGACAGCGCCGAGCTCCTCGGCGGCCGCGAGGATCTCGTCACCACCGTGAACTCGGTCGACGCGCAGGTGAACCAGTTCACCGCCTTCATCAGCTACGGTCTGACCGACCGGCTCGACCTTTCGCTCGCGATTCCCATGGTCTCGACGGACCTGACGGTGATCTCCGCCGCCACCGTTCAGCGGATCGGCACCATCAACCCGGAGACCCATTTCTTCCGCGCGTACGACGACACCATCGGCGACCGGCGCACCTTCACCTCCTTCGGAAGCGCGAGTGGCATCGGCGATCTGACTCTTCGGCTCAAGGGGCGCATGGCGGGATCCTTCGCCCTCGGTCTCGACGTGCGGGTCCCGACCGGCGACGAAGAGAACCTCCTCGGTGTCGGCGCCCCAGGGGTCCGCCCGTTCGTGGTGCTCTCCCGCTCCTCCAGGGCTTTCTCTCCCCACTTCAACGCCGGATATCTCTGGAACGGATCGAGTGTCCTCGCGGGAAATCCCTCCACGGGCGAGAGCGCGGATTTGCCCGACCAGGTGACCTATGTCGTGGGAGCGGACTTCGGAGTGAGCCAGAGGTTCACCTTCGTCCTCGACGTGATCGGCACGTACCTCATCGAGGCTCCCCGGTTGAACCAGACCACGTTCCTGGCCCGCGACGGCAGGAGCACGCTTCCCCACGGTCAGCTTCACCAAGGAGTCCTACAACCTTCTGAGCGGCGCGGTCGGCTTCAAGCTCAACGTGGTCGAGAACCTCCTCGTCGACGTGAACCTCCTCTTCAATCTCGACAACAACGGGCTCCGCGACAAGATCACGCCGCTCCTCGGCTTCGAGTACGCATTCTGAAGACGGTTTCGAAGTAGCGCCGGGCCGACGTCGGCCTCACTCTCGCCGCGGTCCTGAGGCGCCACATCCCCGGGCTCTCCTGGTCCGGCGCGCGCCGCCTCGTGGACGACGGCCGTGTGGCAATCGACGGCCGCCAGGCCGCGGATTCCGCGCAACGCGTCGCATCCGGACAAGTCGTTCGCATCCGAGAGAAGACGGCCGCGTCCGCGAAGTCGACTCCTCCGGTGCATCGTCTACGAAGACCGGCACGTGGTCGTAGCGGAAAAGCCAGCGGGAATCTCGAGCGTCCCGTACGAGCGCGGGGAACGAGAGACGCTCATGGACGCCGTCCGGAACGAGTGGCGGAGGCGCGGCCTCCCTCCCGCGGCACGCGTGCTCCACGTCGTCCACCGCCTCGACAAGGACTCGTCGGGAGTCCTGGTCTATGCCCGTACGCGCAGCTCCGAGCGGGGCGCTTCAGATGCAGTTCCGAGCCCGCGCGGTAGCTCGCGGGTCTATCTCTGCCTCGCGCACGGCAGAGTCGAGAGTGGGACCCTCGAGAGCCGTCTGGTGCGAGATCGCGGCGACGGCCTCCGAGGCTCGACCTCCCGGGAGCGGCCGGATGGAAAGCTCGCGATCACCCACGTTCGCGCTCTCGAGCGGTTCGGGCGCGCGACTCTGTGCGAAGCGCGGCTCGAGTCGGGCCGCACGCACCAGATTCGGATCCACCTCGCCGAAGGCGGGCATCCACTGGTGGGTGAGCGGGTCTACGTGCGCGATTTTCTGGCGGACGGAGGCCGGCTGATTCCCTCGCCGCGGCTCATGCTCCACGCCGCCGCGCTCGCCTTCGATCACCCTCTCGATGGGCGGCGCATCTCGATCGAGTCCGGACGAACCGAGGAATTTCGGGGCCTCGCCGATATGATAGGCTCGGACCGCAGTTTCGACGGAGGTGTAAAGTGATTGGTTCGTTCGTTCTGTCCCTCGTTCTTGCGGGAGCGGCCGATGCTCCCCTGTCCATCGTGCGGTTCAGCCCGGAAGGGCCGGCGGGGGTCGGCCTCAAGGGAGACGAGAAATCGCGCGAGCACGTGTACTACACCTCCGCCGCGGACGACCAGGTCCAGGCCGGCGTCTGGGAAGCCGCGCCCTACACCTCCGGTCCTCACACGGCCGCGTACTCGGAGTTCATGTACCTTCTCGAGGGCTCGGTAACTCTCATCGACAAAGCGGGCCGCGAAGAGACTTTTCGCGCCGGCGACGCGATTCTCGTGCCGCGCGGGACGGAGTTCACCTGGAAGCAGACCGAGAAGGTTCGCAAGTATTGGGTGATCTTCGATCGCTCGGGAGAGGCGCCCGCCAAACCGCCGACGTTCGTTCGAGTCGAGGCCGACGGCCCCGCCGGCAAAGGCCTCGTGGGCGAGGGAAGGACCAAGTACCACACGTACTACGAGACGGCGGACGAGAAGCAGTCCGTCGGCGTCTGGGAGACGAAGCCTCACACGGGGGAGATGCACCAGACGAAATACGCGGAGCTCATGGTGTTCTTGAAGGGGCAGGTGAGCCTCATCGACAAGAGCGGCCGCGAAGAGAAATTCCAGGCCGGCGACGTCGCTCTGGTTCCGAAAGGCATCGAGTACCAGTGGAAGGGCGACACCGTTCGCAAGTTCTGGGTCATCTTCGACCCGAGCTGACAGGAGCGATGCCCCCGCGACGCGAGCTAGTCTAAGCCTAGGACATGTGAAGAGAACCGCGCTCGCCGCCGCTCTGATCCTGCTCTCCGGCTGCGACCGCGGTCCGAAGCCTCCTCGCCATCTGATTCTCGTCACCATCGACACTCTTCGCGCCGATCGGCTCGGCTGCTACGGGGCGGACGACGTCCTGACCCCTCATCTCGATGGCATCGCGCGGGAGGGCGCGATGGCGGCGCGGGCGACGGCTCACGTTCCTCTGACCCGGCCCTCGCACACGTCGCTTCTCACCGGAATGCTTCCGACGCGCCACGGAGTCCGGGACAACATTTCTCCCGCGCGGCTCCCCGACGTTCCCACGCTCGCGTCGGTCGCGAAGGCGGCGGGATTTCGCACCGCGGCTTTCGTCTCGTCGATCGTTCTCGCCTCGGGGGGCGGGCTCGAGCGGGGCTTCGACCTCTACTCCGATGAGCTCGGCGAGAGCGCTGCCGATGTGCCGTTTCTGAACGAGCTGCAACGGCCGGGAGCGGAGACGGTGGCCGAGGCGATCGGCTGGCTCGAGTCGAATCGCGAGTCGCGGCTCTTCGCCTGGATTCACCTCTACGAGCCGCACGACCCCTACGAGCCTCCGGAACCGTATCGTACGCGCTACGCCGATCGTCTCTACGACGGAGAAGTCGCCTGGTCGGACGAGCTCTTCGGCCGCCTCGACGAAGAGCTCGGGAGGCTCGGTCTTCGCGAAGACACTCTCCTCGTGGTCACGTCGGATCACGGCGAGGGCCTCGGCGAGCATCGGGAGACTTTGCACGGCTTCTTCATTTATGAGACGACCCTCGCGGTCCCTCTTCTGATACGAGGTCCCGGTGTCGTGGCCGGAACCCGAATCGAGCGTCTGGTCCAGACGGTGGATCTCTTTCCCACGCTCCTGGACATGATGGGGCTCGAGGCGCCGCAGGAGCGCGCGGACCTCGCGGGCGCGAGCCTCGCTCCCGAGCTTCGCGGGGAGCCCCATCGGAACGAGCCCGTCGTCTATGCGGAGAGCCTCGTCCCTCTACTGCACTTTGGTTGGAGCGACCTCCGCGCCATTCGGCGTGGAAAGTGGAAGTACATTCAAGCGCCGCGGCCGGAGCTCTACGACCTCGAATCCGATCCGATGGAGATCCGGAACCTCGTCGATGCGGAGCCGGAGCTGGTCAAGGGAATGAAAGGCGCGCTCGGAGAAGAGCTCGATCGAGAGCGTTCGGTGAGCTCCTCCGGAGCCTCATCCGTTCCGCAGGACCTCCTCGACAAGCTCGGGGCCCTCGGCTACGTCGGCTCGGGAGCGCCCGTCGAGTCGTCGACTCCCGGCGCCGATCCCAAGGACAAAATCGACGAGTTCCGGATCGCGAACGAGCTCATCCGTGAAGGGATTCTCCTGCTGCAAGAGCGCAAGTACGAGGAAAGCGTCGCGCGATATCGAAAGCTTCTGGAGCTCGACATCGAAAGCTTCGAGATCCACCTCAACCTCGCGCGGGGACTTCTGGCGCTCCAGCGCTTTGGGGAAGCCGAGCCGCATTTCCTGGAAGCGAGCCGACGGCTCCCGAGCCAGCTCGAGGCATGGGACGGGCTCGCTCAGGCCCGCGCCGGCAAAGGCGATCTCGAGGGAGCTCTCGCCGCGGTCGAGGAAGGCAAGAAGGCTCTTCCCGACAAGGCCTCTCTTCGCCAGCAGGAGGGAGCCATCCTGGCGAGGATGGGGAGGGGCACCGAAGCGCGGAAAGCGTACGAGACCGCCGTCGCTCTCGCGCCGAAGGACGCGCTCCTCCGGGCTCGACTCGGAGAGCTCCTGCGCGCTCTCGGCGACGATCGACGCCTCCATTCAAACTTTGCGAGAAGCGACGGAGCTGGCACCGAAGGAAGCCTCGTATTGGAACTCCCTCGGAATGACGCTCGGCGGTAACGAGCGCCTCGCCGAAGCGGAGGACGCGTTCCGAAAGGCGTTCGAGCTCGAAAGCGAGAATCCCCGCTACGCGTTCAACCTGGGGCTCATCCTGGTGCGCCAGAATCGTCCCGCGGAGGCCCGCCCATTCTTCGAGAGGGCGCTCGAGCTCGAGCCGCGCTTCGAGGAGGCGCGCCGCTACCTCGCGGAGATCGGCCGAAGGTAGCGGTTGATCCTTCCGTGGAATGCTGTATACAATACAGCATTCAACCATGGCTACCGTTCGACTGAACATCATTCTCGACGAGGACCTGTACCGGCGAATCAAGCGTCAGCTTCCGCCGAACGCCTCAGTGCTTGACCGGTCGTCACCAAATGACCATATGGTCACATGAAGACTGCCGGGGTTGCCGACCTGAAGGCCCGTCTTGCCAGCTACTTGAAGCTGGTGAAATCGGGGAGCGAGATTCTCATCACCGACCGGGGCGCTCCCATAGCCAAACTGGTCCCCATCGACGCCGCCCGAAAACGGGAGACGCGGAGGCAGCGGCTCGCCGCGGCAGGCCTACTCACTCTCGGAAAAGGCCGGGTGCCAAAGGAGCTCCTGAAGCCTCCCACGGGCGATCCGCGAGTCGGCAAAGGTGTTCTCGCGGCGCTCCTCGCCGAGCGCGAGGAAGGCCGATAGTTGTTCTGGGATAGCTCGGCCATCGTTCCGCTGCTGGTCGCCGAACCTCGATCGAGTGAAATGACGGCCATCCTCCGCGAGGGTGACGTTCCCGCGGTCTGGTGGGCAACGGTCGTGGAATGCCGGTCAGCACTTCAGAGACGTCATCGAGAAACGCCCTTTCCCAGCGGCGTTCTCGATTCCGCTCTTCGCCGGCTCGAGCGGTTCCTTGCAGTCTGGGACACCGTCCCCCCAACCGAGGAGGTGCGACGGAGAGCGGGCCGGCTCCTCGCGGTGCATCCCCTTCGTGCGGGAGACGCTCTTCAGCTCGGAGCGGCTTTGGTCTTTGCGGAAGACGAGCAGGGCATCGGTTTCGTGTGCCTCGACGATCGCCTGCGGGACGCGGCTTCGAAAGAGGGTTTCCGAATCCTGCCTGATGAGGCGTGCGCCCCCGGGACCTTATTCAGGCCCGGGGGCGCAGCCTTCAGAACCTATCTCAGAAAGTGAACTTCGCTCCCACCATGAAGCGGCGCGGGAAGATGAAGACGTCCGGAACGTTGCAACTGGACGAGGTCGCGATGCTGCTGCGCACTCCTTCGTAGGCGTCCTCGTTCAGCAGGTTCAACGCGTCCATGAAGAGACCGATCCGCGTGCCCCGGTCGTCGAGCACGAAGTCCTTTTGCACCCTGAGGTCGACGAGGTTCTGGCTCGGGAACCGCCCGTACTTCCGGCCGCGGTGCAGTGAGGATCTGAGTGGGGATTCCCGGTCACCGCTGTTGATGGCGACCCGGCGAACTCTCGGAGCGCCGTCGGAGTACTGGTAGTTCATCCCGACGAGAAAATCGACGGGGAACTGATAGACGAGCTGGTTCTTGAACGTCCACGGTCGGTCTCCAGGGAGAAGTCCCTCCGTGTTGACGAAGTTGTTGGGGTTCTGCCCGAACGAGCTGAACTGGAGCCCGCTCCGCTGAGTGATGGCGCCGCCGGCGGAGGCGCCGAGACGCCCTTCGGATTTCAAGATACGTCAGGGCGGAAGTGAGCTGCCACTTGGAGGACATCCTCTTCGTGACCTGGACGGTGAAGGCATTGACGTCGGTCTTCATCTGCTCGTTGTTCGTCATCAGGAACGTCGCGATCCGCGACGTCGCTCACGAGCCGGAAGACGGTGATCGTCTCTCCCGACGCGTTCGGCTCCCACGCTATCCACGTAGGGAACCTCCTCGTAGACTCCCGTCAGGTCCCGCCAGGCAGCGAAGTCCCGCCCTCTCTTGTTGACGTAGATGAACGAGAGACCGAGGTCGGTCGTGAGCTCCCGATCCACGCTCAAGATGAACTGGTCGGTGTAGGGACTCGTCATGTCGCTGTCGATGTTCAAGTTCTCCGAGGGATCGCGCAGAAGCTCCAGGCTCTCGAACTCATCGGTCGCGAAATTGAAGTTCGTCCCGAAATAGAATGGGCGGGATCGAAGGACCCGACGACGTTCGAAAAGTCACCGGTGGTGACGGTGCGATGGTAGCGGCCCCAATGGCCTTTGAATACCGTCCTTCCGTCTCCCGTGAGCTTCAGGTTGAATCCGAGGCGAGGGGAAATCGTATTCCAGGTGAAGTGATCCTGCGCGGGAAAGATCACTCCCGTCTCCGTTCAGATCCTCGTTCAGACCCGGCTGCTCGGGACTGTAAGCGTTACTGCGTGTCGAACCGGACTCCAAGGTTCAACGTGAGGCGGTCGTTCACCTGAAAAGTGTCGTCAGCGAAGACCCCGAAAGCCCGCGTGTTTCCACCGTAGCTGAAAGGCTGATACTCGTAGCCGTACCCGTACCGATCATCGCCGGCGCCGGAATAAGAACACGTAATCGTTCAGGCCGTAGATGCCCCCCGAAGCTGCGTGGCTGAACTGGACTCCGAACTTGAAGTCGTGGCTTCCGCCCAGAAAGTTGTCGGCGAAGTGGGAGACCTTTGCGTTCACGGTGGTCTTGGTCACGTCCAGGATGTAGAAGTAGTAGTGTCCTCCGCGTGACTGCCCCCGGTATCCAGGTTGTAGAAGTGCGTCGCCGTCGCGGGGTTGCTGAGGATCGGCGGGGCCGAGATCGATGTCTCCATAGAACCCCGAATAGCGCGCGTCGACGACGGTATTCGTGCCGAAGAGACCCGTATAGCCCACGCCCGGGGTGGGTGTGTTGTTCTTCTTCGAGACGTACGTGCTCGGCGCGTTATCGACGGTTCGAGCGGTAGTCGTCGTCAATGCGATCGATGTGAAACGTGCCCACGAACCGATGCTGCGGGTTGAGCTGCACGTTCACCTTTCCGAGGAAACGCTTGCGATCGTCGATCTGCGTCTCCCGACCGCCGGGTCGACGCCCTACGGGCGCGAACGCGTCTTTCTGGTACTGGTAGGAGCCGAAGAACCAGACCTTGTCCTTCACGATGGGCCCTCCGAGCTGCCCGGTGAATTCGGGGGAGCTGTCTGCGGTAGAAGGGAAACCCGTCGTCCTCCTCTTCCGTGGTGTTGCGACCCGTCAGGCCGTCGGTCTGGTAGTAGAAGTTGGCGTCGCCGTGGAAAGTGTTGCTCCCCTGCTTGGTGACGACGTTGAAGACGGCGCCCTGGACGCTCCCGTACTCGGCGGGGGCGCCGAGGGAGAGGATCTCGATCTCCTCGATAGCGTCGGTGTTCGGTGACGCAAGAGCCTGCCCGAAGAACGCATCGGTGACGTCGGTGCCGTCGAGCTGGTAGGAGTTGTCGTCGATCGCCGAACCGTAAACCATCGCGACGCCTCGGTTTGTGGAGTCCTGCGTCGGCGTAACCACGCCGGGGGCGGAGGCGATGAAGTCGTGGAAGCTGTTTCGCGTGACAGGTGCGTTGTCCACCCACTCGTTGCCATAGTTGGTGCTCACGTCGCTCGCGATGGTGTCGATCACCGGGGAGGCTCCGGTCACCGTGACCGACTCCGAAACGCTCGAGAGCTGCATCGTCACGTTCTCTTCCGTGGTCATTCCGAGAGCGACCACGAGCCCGTTGCGGTTGAAGGGCGCGAACCCGGCGATGGTGAAAGCCAGGTTGTAGGTCCCCGGGGCGAGGTTCAGGAATCGATAGACTCCGTTCTCGTTGGTGACCGACGTCTGGGCGCCCATGACGTACTCACCCGTCAGGTCCACCGTCACTCCCGGCAAAACGGCGCCGGTTCCGTCCTTTACCGTTCCCGTGATTCCACCGGTCGTTCGCTGGGCGAAGACCGAGGTCGCGAGAGAGAGGACGGTCAAAACGCCCAAAACGACCTTCCATCCGTATCGCATCGAAAGCCCTCCTTCAGAGCTGGAACAGGGGACCTGCCCATCGAGTACTGAGCTCGATTGGGGCAAAATGCTATGACTCGTCATTACTAGTGTCAAACGGCCCCTGGGTTCCTTCGCTTCCCGTCGAGCAAGAGGGATGCCATACAGGACGTACTCGAATTTCCAGTAAGAATCACGTATAAACCCAGCATACTGAGCAGGTTTGCTCCCGTCGACCAGGCTCCGCGAGCTGTGTTCGCCGTGGACTGGTTCAGGAAACCGTATGTCGATCCAACCGTTTGACTTTCCTCAAACGACCCACTGGCCGGCGACCGCGACCCTCTGGATGGCCGGTCGCGCCCCCCCCGAAGACGAACGCGGTCATCAGGTCTCTCGATTCGATCTCCTGGAGCGACGGCGAGCTCAGATCGAGGGTGAAGAAGTCGGAGGCGGCGCCGGGCTCGATTTCTCCCGCGCGAAGCCCCAGAGAGCGCGCGCCTCCGCGGGTCGCGATCTCGAAAAGCCTCGCGGCGACGGAGCCCGATTCAGTCGACATAGACGCCCCTCTTCTGCTCGCGGAAACGCTGCGCATACTCGAGAAGCCTCATCTCTTCGCTGAAGTCGATGCGGAGATTCGAGTCGGTGCCGAGAGAAAGGTGTGCGCCCGGTCTCGCCAGGAGACTCGGAACGAAGCCGTCCGCCAGATTGGCCTCGGTCAGAGGCGTCACACACACGTTCGCGCCGGCCTCGAGGAGCCGTTCGAGGTCCTCCTCGCGGGAGTGCGTGCAATGGACCGCCGTCGTCTCGGGGCCGATCTCGAGCCGGTCGAGCAGGAGCTCGAGCGGCCTCTTTCCGTAGTGAGCGAGAGCGGCCTCGATCTCCTTCGGCTGCTCTTCGACGTGCATGTGGAAAGGCAAGCTTCGGCGTCGCGCCTCCTCGTGAATTCGCACGATCGCATCGAGCGGAACGGCGCGGATGCTGTGGGCGACGAGGCCCGAGGCCTCGGCGCGCGAAGCGCTCGCGAGGAACTCCTCGACCGAGCGCGACGCGAATCGAGCCTGAGCTCCTTCGAGAGGCTTTCCCACGTCCCCCGTCATGTAACAAACGTCGAGAAGCTCGAGTCGGACTCCCGCCTCTCGCGCCGCCTCGACGACGGCTCGATCGAGCTCGTACCCGTGGCTCCCCTCGAGATGATGGAGGTAGTGAAACTCGCCAACCGACGTGATCCCGGCCGCGAGCATCTCCCGGAATGCGAGCGTCGAGAGCCTTCGAAATCGCTCGGCGTCGAGCGACTGAGCGAGCCGATACATCTCCTCGCGCCAGCTCCAGAACGTTCCGCCTGTTGAGCCGAAGCTCTCGGCCTTCCCTCGAAGGCCCCGCTGAAACGCGTGGGAATGCGCGTTCACGAAACCGGGCAGGATCGCTTCCCCTCGAAGCCTCTCGGCGGCCTTCGATAGCCTCGGACCGACGCGACCGAAGCGGCCATCGTCCAGCACTTCGACCTGGATGCCGCTCTCGAAACGGCCGCGGAGCCAGGTGAAGTCCGCCTCAAGGACTTTCATGGACCACCTTTCCCCGCTTCAGGACGGTCCGCGCAGCGCCACGCCCCATCTCCGAAAGCCACGCATCGACGCCCGGGGCTTCGAGGACGACGAGGTCCGCGTCCATCCCCGGCTCGATGCGGCCGAGCCGCTTCTCCCGCCGCAAAGCCGCGGCCGCGGTCGAAGTCGCTCCGACGAGCGCCTCGAAGGGTGTTACCCGCATCTGGGTGCAGGCGATCGAGAGCGTCAGTGGGAGCGATTCGATCATCGAGGAGCCGGGGTTGTAGTTGGTAGCGAAACCAACGCGCACTCCGGAATCGAGGAGCCGGCGCGCGGGCGCCTGCGCGACGCCGAGATAGAAGGAACAGGCGGGAAGGAGACCGGCGATGACGCCTCCTTCTTTCATCGCCGCGATGCCCTCGCCGTCGATCTTCTCGAGATGGTCGGCGCTCACGCAGCCGACTTCGGCAGCGAGCCTCGACGCGCCCATCTGCGTGATCTGATCCGCATGGATCTTGGGAACGAGCCCGCTCGCTTTTCCCGCCTCGAGAATCCGCCGGGACTCCTCGAGGGTGAATGCCGATTCCTCGCAGAAGACGTCCACGAACTCGGCGAGACCTTCCGCGGCGACCCGGCCCAGGAGATCGTCGCTCGTGACGAGGTCGACGTAGGCCTGGCGTCGATCGCGATACTCCGCGGGAACGGCATGTGCGGCGAGGTACGTGGGAACGAGCTCGACGGGCTGGAGCTCCCGGAGCTTTCTCACCGCGAGGAGCATCTTGAGCTCGTCCTCGACGTTGAGACCGTAGCCGCTTTTCACCTCGACGGTGGTGACCCCGTAGCTCAGCATGCGCGCGAGCCGCGGGAGCGCGAGCTCGACGAGCTCATCGAGGCTCGCCCGGCGGACCGCCTCGACCGTTCGCCAGATTCCCCCTCCCGCTCGCGCGATCTCGAGGTAGCTCATCCCCTTCGCCCGCATCACGAACTCGTCGCAACGATTTCCCGCGAAGATGAGGTGAGTATGGGAGTCGATGAGACCGGGGACGACGGTGCCGCCTCCGGCGTCGAGGACTTCTTCGCCGTCCTCGCCGAAGTCGAGGATTCTCCCCTCCTCGATGCGGAGGCTCGCGTTCCGGATCGATCGCCCGTCGCCCAGGAACAGCTCTCCGATGTTCCGGATGACGAGCATGGTTCAAGGAATGCGAACGCCTCGCTCCCGCGCGACCTCGACGGCCCGCTCGTATCCGGCATCCACGTGGCGAAACACACCCATCGCCGGGATCCGCGGTCAGCACTCGCTCGAGCCTTCGCGCGGCGTCCTTCGTCCCGTCGGCCACGATGACCTGACCGGCGTGGAGCGAGTAGCCGATGCCGACGCCGCCTCCATGATGGACGCGACACCCACGTGGCGCCGCAGGCGGTATTCAGGAGCGCGTTCAGGATGGGCCAGTCGGCGATGGCGTCCGAGCCGTCCTTCATCGCCTCGGTCTCGCGATAAGGGGAGGCGACGGAGCCGCAGTCGAGGTGGTCTCGCCCGATGACGATGGGGGCCTTCACTTCACCCCGGGCCACGAGGTCGTTGAAGACGAGGCCCATCTTCGCCCGCTCGCCGTAGCCGAGCCAGCAGATGCGCGCCGGGAGCCCCTGGAACTGGACCTTCTCTCCCGCGAGCTGGATCCAGCGGGCGAGGTGCTCGGTTCGCGGGGAACGTCTCGAGGACCGCGCGGTCCGTGCGCCGGATGTCCTCGGGATCGCCGGAGAGCGCGACCCAGCGGAAGGGACCCGAGCCCTCGCAGAAAAGGGGGCGGATGTAGGCGGGAACGAATCCCACGATGTCGAGCGCGTTCGAGACCCCGACGGAGAGGGCCTGGCCTCGTATGTTGTTGCCATAGTCGAAGGTCACGGCGCCTTTCGCCTGGAGCGCCAGCATCGAGCGGACGTGCTCCGCCATGGTTCGCTTCGACTCCTTCACGTACCGCCCGGGATCCTTCCGCACGCAAGGCGAGCGCGTCCTCGTAGCTCATTTCGTTCGGCACGTAGCCGTTCAGCTCGTCGTGGGCCGACGTCTGATCCGTGAGCACGTCGGGGACGACGTCTCGGGCGAGGAGATCGCGAAGCATATCGGCCGCGTTCGCGCGGAGGGCGACGGAGAGGGGCCGGCCCGCTTTCATCGCCTCGGAGCACCAGGCGAGAGCTTCGCTCGAGATTGGAGCTCGCGCGGTCGAGGTAGCCGGTCTCGAGCCTACGCTCGACACGGCGCGGGTCCACTTCCGCGGCGAGACAAACTCCCTCGTTCATCGTCACCGAGAGAGGCTGGGCGCCGCCCATGCCTCCGAGCCCGCCCGTCGCGACCAGCTTTCCTTTCAGGCTCCCTCCGAACCTCTCGCGCGCGCAGGCGCCGAAGGTTTCGTAGGTGCCCTGCAGAATTCCCTGGGTCCCGATGTAGATCCAGCTTCCCGCGGTCATCTGCCCGAACATGGTGAGACCCAGCCCCTCGAGCCTTCGGAACTCCTCCCACGTCGCCCAGTGCGGGACGAGAAGCGAGTTCGCGATGAGGACCCGCGGCGCGTCCGGGTGTGTCTTCGCGATTCCGACGGGCCGGCCCGACTGCACCAGGAGCGTTTCGTCCGATTCGAGCTCGCGGAGGGACTTCAGGATTCGTTCGAAGTCGGGCCAGGTTCGCGCGGCCTTTCCCGTGCCTCCGTACACCACGAGGTCTTCCGGCCGTTCCGCCACCTCGGGATCGAGATTGTTCTGGATCATCCGGTAGGCGGCTTCCTGGGGCCAGCCCTTGCACGAAAGAGAAGCGCCTCGCGGAGCGCGAATCGTCTTCGCCTGTGCCGTCATCACGGAACCTCCCCCGAAACGTTCTTTACGGCCGCGAGAACCGCACCGCTCACGACCAGCTCGCGCGCGACAGCGAGGTCCGGGTAGCTCACGCGATCGCGCTCGTACGGCGGCACTCGTTCCCGGAGACAGGAATGCACCGCCTCGAGGGAGGTCGACGACGTGAGCGGCCTCCGGAACTCGAGCGCCTGCGAAGCCGCGAGAAGCTCGATACCGAGTATGTGCGCGAGGTTCGAAGCGACCTCGCGCGTCTTGCGCGCCGCGGTCACCCCCATGCTCACGTGATCTTCCTGGTTGGCGGAGGTCGGAATACTGTCGACGCTCGCCGGATGCGAGAGCGCCTTGTTCTCCGAAGCGAGGGCGGCCGCCGTCACCTGCAGGATCATGAAGCCCGAGTTCAGTCCGCCTTCCTTCACCAGGAACGCGGGAAGCTCCGAAAGGTCCGGGTTCACCAGGCGCTCGATGCGCCGCTCGCTGATGGCGCCGAGTCCCGCGAGGGCGATCGTGAGGAAGTCCGATGCGAGCGCCACCGGCTGGCCGTGGAAGTTTCCTCCGGAGAGCACTTCTTTCTCTTCGACGAAGATCATCGGGTTGTCGGTCGCGCTGTTCATCTCGATCTCGAGGACGCGCGTCGCATAGTCGAGCGCGTCTCTTACCGCGCCGTGGACTTGCGGCATGCAGCGGAGGGAATAGCTGTCCTGGACGCGGTCGCATTCTTCGTGCGACTTCCGGAGCGCGCTTCCAGCGAGAAGTCGCCGCAGGTTCCCCGCCGACACCGCCTGTCCCGGGTGAGGTCGCGCCTCGTGGATTCGCGGGTCGAAGGCGACGTCGGTGCCGAAAAGCGCGTCGAGCGTGAGCGCTCCGATGACGTCGGCCGAGCGCACCAGCCGCCGCGCGTCGACGATGGTGTCCGCGAGTACCGCCGAGATCACCTGGGTACCGTTGATGAGCGCGAGACCGTCCTTCGGATGGAGCTTCGCCGGCGAAAGCCCCGCGCGCGCGAGCGCCGCTCGACTCGAAAGCCGCTCACCGCGGAAATCGGCCTCCCCCTCTCCGACGAGCGTGAGCGCGACGTGAGCGAGGGGCGCGAGATCGCCGCTCGCTCCGACCGAGCCCTTCTCGGGGACGACGGGGTGGACTCCGGCGTTGAGCATCGCGATGAGCGCGTCGAGAGTTCCCGGATCGATCCCGGAGTATCCGGCGGCGAGCGTGTTGGCTCGAAGAAGGAGAATCGACCCGGACCACCGGCTCGGCAAACGCGTTGCCCACTCCGGCGGAGTGGCTTCGGACCAGGTTCAGCTGCAGCTCTTCCAGGTCGCCGCGCGCGATGACGACATTCCGGAAGTTACCGAAACCGGTGTTGATGCCGTAGACGACTCGATCCCCGCGGAGGATCTCCTCGACCACGGCGCGCGACGCCGCGACTCTTTCGCGGGCTTCCGGCGCGAGCGTGACCGAAGCGCCGTGCCGGGCGACGTTTTCGATGTCCTCGAGAGTGAGGCTTCTTCCGGTGAGAACGACGCCCACCAAAACATCTTATCCCAGCATTGTAGATTTTACGGGTGCCGAGAACTTTGCACCATGGGGGGGAAAAGCCGCGTCGGGACCCAGCAGACCCGGATCTCTCAGGCAGACCACACGTTTTGCCGCACGGTGGCCTCTTTTCGAGTTGGCAGCGAACTTGCTACCTCAGTGGCGGGGGGGCACGCCGATGGGGAACCGATTCGGGGTCGCCGCGCTGGTTGTTTCGCTCTTCGCGCCCGCTGTGGCGGCGGAAGCGCAATGGGGCGATCCGAAACTCATCGCGGGACAAGTGGCGTTTCACACCGCGGTGAGCTTCGTCTTCAAGCTCTTTCATCGCGAGCCCCCGGGACGAGCGTTCCGCGAGTCTCTGAAGAGCGGCGCCGTTGCCGGCGGACTCTCCCACGTGGGCTACTGCATCGCCGGAAGAAACCCGGAATGGGCGCTCGCGGGAAAGGCCCTCGCTCAGAAAGGATCGCTGACCACTCGGCGATCGTCGGACGGTCTTCCCGTCTTCGATCGATCGCTCCTGACTCACTGGGAGATCACCCACTCGTTCGTTCACTTCGAGTGGAACGGAAAGCCGCGGGTCGAAGTGGACGCGATCAACGCCGCCTTCTCCACCTACTACCTGGCCTCCGGCCACCCTTACACCTTCGACGCGAAGCGCACTCTCCTGTCGGGGAGCATGGTCTTCCAGAACCACGACGCGCCGCCGGGGCTTCTCGGCTACTACGTCCCGGGAGTCGTCTGGCTCGACGCCAACCGTCTCGACGAAAACCGCATCTGGGGCCATGAGCTGGTGCACAGCCTCCAGGCGGAGCGCGGCGCCGCGATCCGCGATTGGCACTTCGGACCGCTCCGCTTCAACTGGCTGGTGCTGACCTCGGGCGTCCCGGCGCTTCTCGCCGGCTGGCCGGACCACGACCGCCGGCTTCACGAGCTCGAGGCGGACGGATACTCGGGAACCAGGTGACGCCGCGCTTACGCTTTCGAGAAACCCGTCTCGCTCCGCGATGAGCCGCACGTGGGCAACTCCGCGATTCCCTGCAGGTTTTTGAGCGCCTCCTGCGGTCGTCAGAGCGTTGGTGAAGATCCCGATGCGTCGAAATCCGGACGTAGGCCATGAGAGTCAGGTAGCAGAGATAGCTCATCGTTCTCGGCGCATCTACTCGAGAAACGATCGAGCGCGGTCGTGGAACGGGCTCGACTTGTCCGAGCCGTAGAGCATCAGGTTCACGTCGATGAAGTAGCTCACTCCGGACTCAGCTTGACTATAGGCCGAGCGCCGCGTAGAGAGCCTCTTTGTCCGAAATATCCACCCGAGCCCCCATCGGGCGCGACACCCACTGAAGCTTCCTTCGCTCGGAGGCCCTGCGGGACCTCTCTGCCAGCGCCTCGGCAACCAACTGCGAGACCAGGTCTCCCAGTGACTTCCTCTCCTTCTTCTGGATCTCCTTGAGCTCCTCGAGAAGAGGCGTATCGATGTCGAGTGTCGTCCTAGCCATGACGCGGTGATGCTAGCATTTTTGCATCAGAAGTCCACGAAGGGCCCTCGAATCGATAGCCTCGAAAGCCGCCGCATCCACACTGCGAGAAGCGAGAGGCCGACGGCGAAGAGGCCCAGAAGCATTCCGAACCAGAGACCTCGGACTCCGAAGCCCCATCGGAAGGCGAGGGCCCAGCCCGCGGGAAGGGCGAGCCCCCAGTAGCCGAGGAGCGCGGCGACCATTGGCGTTCGGGTGTCGCCGAGACCACGGAGCGAGCCGATGGTCACGACCTGAAGGCCATCGAACAGCTGAAAGAGCGCCGCGACCGAAAGAAGTGAGATGCCCACCTCGAGAACGGACGGGTCCGCGGTGAAGAACGAAATGATCGGCGCGGGAAAGAGCCGGAGCGTGAGCGCTGCCATCGCCATGAAGGAAACGCCGAGCGCGATTGCCATCCAGCCCGATCGCGCCGCGCCCTCGGGATCGCGCCGTCCGACCGCCTGCCCGACCCGCACCGCGGCCGCCGAGGCGACACCGTAGGGAACCATGAAGGTCGTGGTGGCGACGGAGATCGCGATCTGGTGCGCCGCGAGAGACGCGGCGTCGAGCCGCGCGGCGAGCGCGGTCGCGGCGCTGAAGAGGCCGACCTCGAGCGTGATCTGGAGCGCGGCGGGAATCCCGAGATCGAGGAGCCTCCTGAGTCGCGACCATTCGATAGCGAGCGGAATCGGAAAGAGCTTCTTCGGCCCGAGCCGGTCGTAGTAAACGACGGCGGCGAGAAGAAACGTCGCCATGAATATGCGGGAGAGAAGCGTTGCCCAGGCCGCCCCCGCGACTCCCAGACGCGGAAGGCCGAGCTTTCCGAAGATAAGGGTCCAGTTCACGAGGACATTGAGAAAATTCGCCGAGACGAGAGCTGCCATCACGGCTCGCTCGTGCCCCGTGGCCTGGAGGTAGCGGCGCGAGGCGGCGTAGAGGAGCAGAGGCAAGAGGCTCCAGATCACGGGTCTCATGTAAGGGAGGGTGAGCTCGAGGACTTGAGGCTCGATTCCGAACCGCGGCAAGAACGCCATGAGACCGTAGAGCACGAGAGTGAGCGGAGGCGTCAAAAAAAGCGCGAGGTAGATCCCGTGGACCAGCGAGCGATGGCAGTCGCGAAGGTTCCCGGCGCCGTACGCCTGGGAGATCACGGTGTCGAGGCCGAGGAGAAGCCCCATTCCGAAGATGGTGACTCCGAGAAAGAGCGCCGAGCCGAGAGCGACAGCGCCGATGGCCGCGGCACCGAGGCGTCCCACCATGAGGGTGTCGACCGTCGACATCGACACCCAGCCGAGCTCCGCGATGACGACGGGAATGGCGAGTCGGAGCATGGGCCGAAACTCGCGGGAGAGGTCATTCAGCATGAGCGGCGCGAGAGCATAATGCACTCCACTGCGGCGCCGCGAGCCGAGTCGCGCTAAATCCGTTCGAAGAGCGTCGTCGCTTCCAAGCCTTTTTCGAACGTCAGTGTGGTCTCACAGCCCTGAGTCTTCGCGCTCAAGCCAATCAGTACGTCTGGCAAGTCAGTGTTTCCAGATCGCCCGATACGAACAAGCTCCACTACGGCTTCGTGGCGTTCGAGCTTGAGCACCGGCATCTGAGTCAGCATTTCCAGGGCCTCCAGAACCTCACTCCGACTCAACTGGTATACGGCCGAGAGAACCCAAATCGTCTCCAGAATCACGAGAAGCGAAAGGAAGTAACGCTCCGATTCCACCTCCGCCTTCTCGAGTACGTGTTTCGCGCGGAGAGCCTGGGCTTTGTCGTCGTTCACGAGCAGGCGCACGATGACGTTGGTGTCGAGCGCCTTCAAAGCCGGCCCTCCTTGAAAGCCCGACCAAGCCGTTTCTTGATCTCGCTCGTGGACAGGGGTTTTCGGGATTTGAGGGCGAAGGCGCCGAAGACTTCGGCGACTTTCCTTGGCCACAGGAACGATCCGCACCGCACCATCGGCTTCGACCCGGAAGTCGAGCCGGTCTCCGGTTTTGATATGCAGCCGCTCTCGGATCTCCCGGGGAATCGTGATCTGGCCCTTCGAAGTCACGGTAGCCGTCGCCATGCCTTACTCCTGCATTTTTCCTTACTCTATAGTAAGTCATCATGGCGGGGAACGCCAGGGACAGGGGTGCGGCGCGCCCGGACCGCTTTAGTAGACGTTTCGGAGGAACCCTTGCATTCAGTTCGTCGAGCCGCTACCTTCGGCCCATGGTTCTCGGAGCCGGAACCCGGCTCGGCCCCTACGAGATCCTTTCCCCTATCGGCGCAGGCGGAATGGGCGAGGTGTACCACGCCCGAGATACCAAGCTTCGCAGGGACGTTGCCATCAAAGCCCTTCCCGAAGACTTCTACAAAGTCGAGGAACGGGTCGCGCGTTTTCGGCGCGAGGCGGAGCTTCTGGCGGCGCTCAATCATACGAACGTGGCCACGGTCCACGGCCTCGAGGAATTCGACGGACGAACGTTCATCGTCATGGAGCTCGTCGAGGGGGAGACTCTCGCGGATCGGATCGCGCAGGGCCCGATTCCGACAAGAGAAGCTCTGCCGCTCTTCGTCCAGATCGCGGAAGGCCTTTCGGCCGCGCACGAAAAGGGAATCGTCCACCGCGACCTGAAGCCGGCCAATATCAAGATCTCCCCGGACGACCGGATCAAGATACTGGACTTCGGCCTGGCGAAGGCGTTCACCGGTGATGGAGAGCCTTCGGATTCATCGCACTCCCCTACCCTCATGAAAGGCACCGCGCTCGGGGCGGTCATGGGAACGGCTTTCTACATGAGCCCGGAGCAGGCCCGAGGCAAGTCCGTCGACAAGCGCACCGACGTCTGGTCGTTCGGCTGCGTCTTGTACGAGGCTCTCACCGGTCGGAAGGCTTTCGACGGCGAGACCGTCACCGACGTCCTCGGTGCCATCGTGAACCTCGAGCCGGATTGGAAGGCTCTGCCGGCCGGCCTGCATCCGGCTCTCCATCGCGTTCTGAGACGGTCCCTCGAGAAAAAGCGCGAGGAGCGACTGCACGATATCGCGGACGCCCGTCTCGACCTCCAGGAGGCTCTCGCGCGGGAAGAGCGACGCTCCTTCGTCCGGATGGAAGCCTTCTCGAGCCTCCAGTCGGTCTGTTCCTTTCCGGCATCGCTGTCGGCGCTCTGACGTGGGCGCTCGCGAGCTCGGTCCTGAAACCCCCGGAAAATACAGAAGCGCTTCCCATGGCTCGCTTGACGATTCCGCTGCACACCGATGTCATGGGCCTTTCCTCGTGGACCGTGGACATCTCGTCCGACGGCAGGCAGATTCTCTACTACGACGATGTCCGAAGAAGGCGCAGAGATCGTGCTGCGCGCTATCGACTCGACGGAGGACACGGGTTCTCGGAAGCGGCCGTTGGCCGTTCTTTTCTCCGGATGGACAGTTCATCGCATTCGGTTCGATGTCGGGAGAGCTTCAGAGAAAACCGGTGGAGGGCGGAAGCCCCTCTCGCGATCGCGCGTGGCACGCCCGTGCTCATTGGGAAGGGACTGGGGGCCAGACGACTACATCTACTTACCCAAGAACTACGTTTCGGAAATTTACCGTGTCCCGGCATCGGGAGGAGAGCTTGAGCCGGTGACGGTCCTCGCCGAGGGTGAGGCCGCTCACTGGTGGCCTCACGTTCTTCCGAAGGGTAAAACTCTTCTGTACACCGTGGTGCGAGGAAACGGGGGAATATCGGATCCACGCACAGGACCTGGAATCGGGAAAATCGAAAGGCGTTATCGATTTGGCCTACAACGGGCGGTACCTCACCTCCGGGCACATCCTGTTCGGCCGCTCTGGCTCGCTCTGGGCGATTCCGTTCGACTCGAACGTCGGACCGTCACAGGCCCGCCGGCCGAGGTCCGAAGCTCGGTCTACACGGACGTCAACAACGCCAACCTGGGAGCAGCGGTGTCAGCAACGGCACCCTGGTCTATGCCGAAGGAGAAAGCAACGGGACGTTGGTATGGATAGACCGAGAGGGACGTGAGGAGCCCGCCCTCGAGGCTCGTCGCCGATTTGGTGAACCCCGGGTTTCTCCCGATGGCGACTCGCGTCGCTGGCTTCCGTGTCTGAGGGGATCGGACCGACACCTATGGCTCTTCGACTCTCGTTCGCGGGAGCGAAACCAGGTTGACGTTTCTGCAAGATGGATTTTCACCCTCTTGGTCTCCGCTCAGTGAGTGGGTCTATTTCACTTCCGCGGCGAGGGTGGTGCGTTATGGGATCTGTTCCGCACTCGATGCGGACGGTAGCGGGCCCGCCGAGCTTCTCCTCGGCGGAGGGAACGACAAATTCGTTCGGTCGATTTCCCCCGACGAACGGTGGCTCGTTTTCGATGACTGACAACGGGACAGATCACGACGTCGTGCTTCTGGGGCTGGACGGCAAGGGTGAATCGCAGGAGCTCGTGAAGCTCTCCGTTCTTCGAGGGCCTACTCAGCGCTCTCCCCAGACGGCAGATGGATGGCATACGTCTCTGACGAATCGGGTCGGAGGGAGGTCTATCTTCAGCCGTTTCGAGGCGCCGGGGGAAAAATGCTGGTTTCCACAGGAGGCGGCACAAACCCCGTATGGTCGCCTGGTGGGGAGAACATCTACTACCTGGCTGCGAGCCAGCTCATGTCCGTCGACTTCCAATCCGATGCCAACTCCGAAGCTGGGGCGACCGGAAGCACTCTTTCGTACGGACGAGTATCGGAGTAGCATCAACGCGCGCAACTACGACGTGCACCCGGACGGGAACCGCTTCCTGTTCATTCGCCCGGAACGGCGTTCCGACCAGCTCCACGTAGTCCTCAACTGGTTCGACGAGCTGAAGCGACTCGCGCCCCGTCAGTAATCACCCGCGCGGACCGGCGCGTGACACCTCTTCGAGGACGGCCCCAAGGGCTTCGACGGCGCTCCGTACCTCGGGCTCCTCCACGAAGCCGAGATGTCCGACGCGCACGATCTGCCCCATGAGGCGCTCCTGGCCGCGGGCGATCACCGTCCGGTGCTTCGTGCGCAGGCGTTCCATGAGGGCCGGCTCGTCGACTCCTGACGGGGAGACGAATCGCGGTGACCGTTGGAGAGAGGTACCGTTCGTCGGCGAAGAGCTCGAGCCCGAGCGCCTTCACCTCGCGATGGGCCGCCGCCGCGACGCGCTGGTGGCGCGCGTGCACGTTCGAGGCGCCCTCCTTCAAGAGAAGGTCGAGCGCGGCGTCGAGCGCGTAGAGAATGGAGATGGAAGGCGTAAAGGGAAAGTTCCCCTTGTCTTTGGCCTTTCGATACCGGCGGAGGTCGAAGTAGAAGCGTGGCATCTTCGATCGCTCCATCGCGTCGAGGGCGCGAGGGCCGAAGAACAGCATCGACATTCCCGGAGGAACGCCCCACGCTTTCTGCGAGCCCGTGATCACGAGGTCCGCCGAGGCGATCCATCGGAAGCGGCATCGCGCCGAGACTCGAGATGGCGTCGACCAGCAGAAGGGCGTCCGTTTCTTCCTTCACGACCTTCGCCAGGGTCTCGATCGGGAGCGCGACCCCCGTCGAAGTCTCGTTCTGCGTGAGAAACACCGCCTTCAGATCTTTCGCCTCTCGGATCGCGCCCCGGAGCTCATCGGGATCCGCCGATTTCCCCCACTCGACGGAGAGCCGCCTCACGTCGCAGCCGAGCTCTGCGGCAATGGAGCAGAACCTCTCCCCGAACACTCCTGCGGAGACGCCGAGGACGCGATCCCCGGGACTCAGGACGTTCGCAACGGCGGCTTCGAGCCCCCCCGTGCCGCTCGCGGTGAGGAGGAAGATCTCGTGCGTGGTCTCGAGATACCGCGAGAACTTTTCGTAGAGGCCCGAGACCAGGACCTTCATCTCCTGGCCCCGATAGTTCGACATCTGCCGCGAGAGCGCCTCTCTCACCTCGGGCGGCATGGGAGTGGGTCCGGGGATGCGGAGGTTCGATTCGTCTTTCATCCGAGATAGATCCCTTTCGGGTCGAGCTCCTCCCTCAGGAGGGCGAGGGTCTTCGAGTCGGGAAGAGGCGTCGTCGCGAGAGGCTCCTTCACCCGGAGCGGCCAGCTCACTTCCGCTTTCACCTCGTCGAGACCGACTCCGGGATGGATCGCCTCGAGGACCATCTCCCGGCTCTCGGGATCGAAGCCGTAGACGCCGAGGTTGGTGATGACCCGCTCCGGCCCTCGCCCCGGAGCGCCCAGCTCCTGCCGCGACCGCCCTCCGTCGAGGTGCCCGACGCTCGTGCGAAAATCGAGCTTCTCGGGAAACTTGTTGCGCTTCTGCGGAAGGAGGATCACCGTCTTCTTCGCGAGCCAGGAGATCTCGGCCGCTCCGCCCGAGCCGGGAAGGCGGACTTTCGGATGGTGGTAGTCGGATCCCACGATGGTGGTGTTCAGGTTTCCGAATCGGTCGATCTGGGCTGCTCCGAGGAACCCGACGTCGATGCGTCCGCCCTGGAGGAAATAGAGGAAGCACTCGTTCATCGGCATGACCTGGAGCGCCCCGCTTACGAGGCACGGGTCCCCCACGGAAAGCGGAAGCCGCGACGGGCGCGCCCCGTAGACTCCCGCTTCGTACACCAACTGTGCGTTGGGAGCGTGCAGCCGGAGAGCGAGGTTCACCGCAAGGTTGGGAAGCCCTACACCGACGAAGACCACGTCGCCGTTCGCGACCTCTCGAGCGGCGGTCACCGCCATGAGCTCGGCCCGGGTGGGCTCAGCGGTAGAGGCCATAGTTCACGCTCGGCGAATGAAGAGGCTCGGGAGTAAGCCGTTTCTTGACGGGCCCTCCCAGCTTCTCGACGTATTCCTTCCGGCCCTCGACTCCGTAGACCCACTCGTCGAGGTACGCCTTCAGATTCTCCTCGCTCCGAGAGATGTCCTCCCACGCGACGTAGAAGTCGTTGTCGCGATCGTAGTAACCCTGCGCGAAGCTCGGATGCGCGCCGTAGGGCTCCTCGACCACGGCGTCCACGATGAGGCCCGGGATCATGGTGCGGTTCGGATCGGCGCGGATCACGTCCTCGTCGACCAGCTCCTCGACGGACACGATGACTTTCTTCGCCGCGAAGGCCGCTTCCTTCTGAACTCCGGTGAGGCCCCAGACTTGCGTGTTTCCAGAAACATCGGCCCGCTGCGCGTGGAGAATGGCGACGTCGGGGTTGAGCGCGGGAACGGCGTAGAGCTTCTCGCCGGTGAAAGGGCACTCGATGGGCTGGATCTTCGGGTTGACTCTCGGGAGATCCGTTCCGTGGTACGTGCGAAGAGGAAGAAACGGGAGCCCCGAGGCTCCCGCTTTGATCCGCGTCGCGAGACCGAAGTGGGAGTACTCCTCGATCTCGAGCCCGCCTTTTTCAACCGCCCGGCGAATCGCGTGGAGCGACCCGACGCCCGCGTTTCCCGCCCAGCTGAAGACGAGCTTCCCGGCCACACCCGCTCCCACCATCTGGTCGTAGATGAGGTCGGGTGTGAGCCGGCAGAGCGTGAGGTCTTTCTTCTTCTGCCGGATGATCTCGTGTCCCGCGGCGAAGGGGATCAGGTGAGTGAACCCTTCCGCGAGCACGGAGTCGCCGTCCTCGACGAACCGCGCGACGGCGTCGCGCATCGTCGTGACTTTCGAAGGGCTCATAGCGTCTTTAGCGCTTCGTCCAGGATACCGACCGCGACGTCCGCTTCCTCTTCGGTGACGATGAGCGGGGGGGCGAAGCGGATCGCGCTCTCGCCGCAGCCGAGAAGGAGGAGCCCGCGCTCGAACGCGGCCTTGAGGACGGGGTCCACCAGATCCTTCGCCGGGCGCCCGTGTGTCGCGGTCCTTCACCAGATCGATCGCCAACATCAGCCCGAGGCCGCGCGCGTCGCCGATAACGGGATGCTTCGCCTTCAGCTCGTTGAGCCTTCCCAGGAGATGCCGGCCCACTTTCGCCGCGTTCGCGGTGAGACTTTCCTGAAGAAGATCCAGCGTCGCGAGGGCCGCGGCGCAGGAGACGGCGTTTCCACCGTACGTGCTTCCGTGGCCTCCCGAATTCCACTGGAGGAGCTTGTCTCCGGCCACGATGGCCGCGAGAGGCATTCCGGAAGCGATGCCCTTCGCGAGTACCAGGATGTCCGGCTTGAGGTCGAAGTGCTCGGAAGCGAAGAGCTTCCCCGTCCGACCCATGCCCGCCTGGACCTCATCGGCGATGAGGAGAATCCCGTGCTCGTTCGCGAGCTCCTGGAGCCGCGTGAGGAACTCCTTCTTCGGGACGAAGTAGCCCCCCTCTCCCTGCACCGGCTCGACGATGATCGCGGCGATCTCTTCCGGGGGGGCGATCGTCTTGAAGAGCGTCTTCTCCAGATGGTCCAGACACTCGACGTTGCAGGTCTCGGGCTCGAGGCCCACCGGGCACCGATAGCACTGCGCGTAGTACGTGTGGTGGACCTCGGGGAGCATGGGCGCGTAGCCTTTTCTCTGGACCGCCTTGCTCGCGGTCAGAGAAGCCGCTCCCATCGTCCTCCCGTGGAAGGCGCCGAAAAACGCCACGATCTTCTGCCGCTTGGTCCGGAGCCGCGCGAGCTTGATCGAGGCCTCGACCGCCTCCGCTCCGGAGTTCGTGAAGAAAACGCGCGGGGTCCCTCCGCCGCTCCGGACGGGAGCGACCGAAGCGAGTCTCTCCGCGAGCTCCGCGACGGGCCGGGTGTAGAAATCGGTCGGGCACATGTGAAGGAGCTTCCCCGCCTGTTCGCGGATGGCGGCGACGACGCGAGGGTGGCAGTGGCCCGTCGAGCAGACGGCGATTCCGGCGGCGAAATCGAGGAATCGATTCCCATCCGGGTCCGTCACCACCATTCCCGACGCTTCCTCGACGACGAGCGGATAGTCCTTCTTGAAGTGTTGGGAGACGAATCGCTCGTCCTTCTCGATGAGCGCCTTCGCCTTCGGGCCGGGAAGCTTGGTCACAATAGAGGGTGCGGTCAAGGTGGTCATAGGTTCAGCTCCGAGAACGTCTCTTCGAGAAGACGGGCGACGTCGTCGAGCTCCCGCTCCTCGATGACGAAGGGAGGGCCGAGGATGACGGTGTCGCCGTCGACCCCGTTCGCCATGCCCGTCCCATAATAGATGATGAGTCCTTTGGCGAACGCCCGCGAGGCGACCTCCTCGGCGAGCTTCCTCGATCGCGGAAAGGGCTCTTTCGTGCTTTTGTCGCGGACGAGCTCGATCCCGGCGAGGAGGCCGCGCCCGCGGATGTCCCCGACGAACCCGAAGCGTTTCAATCGCTCGAGGGCGGCGAAGAAGGGACTCTCGAGCCTGGCTACCCGCGCGACGAGCTCATCGCGCTCGAGGATCGACAGGACCTCACGGGCGACGGCAGCTACGACGGGATGGTGAGAGAACGTAAATCCGTGGGTAAAGCTCCCGAGCTTGTCTTTGAGGGTTCTCGCAATCGTTTCACGAACCGCCACGGCGCCACCGGGGACCGCGCCCGAGGTGATGCCCTTTCCCAGAAGGAGAAGGTCAGGCACGACGCCCGAAGGCTCGAGCGCCAGGAACGTCCCGGTGCGTCCGTAACCCACCAGGACCTCGTCGGCCACCATTAAGATGTCGTTCCGGTCGCAGATTTCCCGGACGCGAGGTAGATAGTCGGAAGGAGGAACCGCGGCTCCGGTGGCCGCGCCCCCGACGGACTCGATGAAGAACGCGGCCACGGTGTCGGGACCCAGATCTCGAATCAGATCGGCGAGCGCATCCGCGCAGGCGACGCCGCAGTCCGGATAGCTCTTTTCGAGAGCGCAGCGATAGCAGTAGGGCGCGGGTGCGTGGTCGCGGTTCGACAGAAGCGGAAGGTAGGGCTTTCGCAGAGACTCTCGTCCGGTGACCGAAAGAGCTCCGAGAGTCCCTCCGTGGTAGCTCGGGCGGACGGCAATGGCGCGGTACTTCGAGTCGCGCCCTCTCGCGAGGTGGTACTGCCGCGCGAGCTTGATCGCGGTCTCGGTGGCTTCGCTCCCCCCGGGAACGAGATAGAGCTTCGAGAGCTCCTTCGGGAGGAGTCGCGAGAGCCCTTCGGCCCACTCCTCGAGCGCGTCCGTCGTGAACTGGGTCCCGTGGACGTACGCGGCTTTCTCCGCCTGCTCGGCCATCGCGCGCGCGAGGTCTTTCCGGCCGTGGCCGAGGCTCACCACGAGCGCCCCTCCGCAAGCATCGAGATAGCGTTTTCCCGAAGAGTCGTAGAGATAGATCCCTTCGCCGCGGACGGCGGTGGGAAAGGTCTTCCCCAGATCCCGGTAGAACACGGGGGTTTCGGGGAATCGCCGGGCGGACATGCTGGAATAAACTAGCACGGCCGGAGGAAACGATGAGATTGCATGCAGTCGCTTTGCTGATCGCGGTTTTGTTCGCACCTGGCGCCGGGGCCCAGGGTCGCGCCAATCGCCTGATCTCGATCCTGGAGACCGGCGCCCCCGCGGTCGGGGTCTGGACCGGGGCGACCGCTGCGCCGCGAATCTCGAAGATCCTCGCGACGAGCGACGTCGACTTCCTCGTCGCCGACGTCGAGCACGAGGTCTACGACTTCCCGACGCTCCGGCGGTTCCTCCTCGAAATCGAGGACTTCAGCCGGCGCTATCGCACCGAGCCGCGGGAGGCTCCGACGATTCTCGTGAAGCTCGCGCACCGCGCGGGATGGGACCCGCGGTATGAGATCGCGGAGTCGCTCAAAATCGGGCCGGCGATGGGAGTCTGGGTCCCGTTCGTCGAGAGCGCCGCTGAGCTCGAGCTGGCGATCTCGGCGGTCCGGCGGGCGGAAACTTCGGGCCTCGGAGGGATCAACGTCCCCCGGGAGCTTCGTGAGCCATGGCCAGAGAATCCCAAAGGAGAGCTCTTCGTCGTCGCGATGATCGAATCGGCGAAAGGAGTCGAGAACGCGAAGGAGATCGCGGGCGTTTCCGGGCTCGCGGCGATCGAGCCGGTCCACCTGGCGGAGGAAGACACGAAGAAGGTCGTCGCCTACTGCAAGGAGAACGGGGTTCTGCTCGCGACGGAGGCGGCCCCGGAGGACGTTGCCGCGAGAATCGCCGAGGGATACCGGCTCATCCACGTCGGGTTGGGACTTCAACCTTCTGCGGACGGAGCTCGACGAGAGAGTCAAGAAGACCAGGGAGATCCTGAAGCGCTGAGCATTCGCTGGTAGCTGATCGCTGGTAGCTGATCGCTGATGGCTGATCATGTGTAGCGCGCGTTTCGGTGCTGGGGCAGGAAAAACCCGGGAAGTAGGCTATCGACCCGCAGCAGTCCCTCGCGGGTGAGCTCGATCTCGTCTTTCTTCCAGTCGAGGTAGCCCTCGTCCCGGAGGGCTGCTGAACGGGGCCGCGAAGTCCTCGAGGATCGAGGCGCCGAACTTCTCGCGGAAATAGGACGCATCCAGTCGGCCGAGCTTCATCTGGAGGATGAGCTCGCGGATGAGCCGCTCGCGATCCGAGACCCGGAGGGCTCGCGACAGAGGAAGCCGTCCCTCGTCGAGCGCGGCGATGTAGTCCTCGAAGCGGTCCAGGTTCTGGTAGTGCACCGAAGATAGGTGGGAAAAGGAAGCGACCCCCACTCCCACCATGTCGGCGCCGCGCCAGAGAGCGTCGCGATAGACGAACTTCGTGCGCTCGGGATCGCGGACCAGGGTGTAGCCGCTCGAGACGTGGTAGCCCGCTTCCTGGAAACGCGCGAACGCGCGGCGCACCCACTCCCGTTTCTGCGACCAATTGGCGACCCGGCTCGCGCCTTCGCCGTCGATCATCTCGCGGGAGTAGACGGTATTGAAGGGAAGCTCCATCTGGTAGATGGTCACGCTGTCGGGCGAGAGCTCGAGGGTCTTCGCGAGGCACTGGTCCCAATTCGCGTCGGTCTCGCCCACCATGCCCGCGATGAGGTCGACGTTGACCGAGGGAAACCCTGCCTCTTCGATCCACTCCCAGGAGCGGTAAATCTCCCCCGAGAGATGAGCGCGGCCGTTCTCCTGGAGCAGCTCGTCGTCGAAGTTCTCGATGCCGAGGGAAAGGCGCGTCACCCCGATTCGGGCGAGCGTCTCGACCTTGGAGCGGCTCAGAGTGCCCGGCTCGCATTCGAACGTCACCTCCCGCGCGGAGTCCCAGGAGATGCTCTTCGAAAGACCTTCGACCAGCGTCTCGATCTGCGCCGCCGACAGGAAGGACGGAGTGCCGCCGCCGAAGTAGACGAAATCGAGAGGTCGGTCGAGCGCCTTCCGGCGGCCGAGGAGCGCCACCTCCGTCGACATCGCGCGAAGATAGGCCTCGATGTCCCGGCTGTTCTTGTCGGTGTAGACGCGAAAATAGCAGAACTTGCAGCGCTTCCGGCAGAAGGGAATGTGGAGGTAGAGCCCGAGGGGGACTTTCTTACCTGGCGTGCCGGGCGCATCGAGAGCCGCCTCGACGGCATCGAGAGCGTCGGGCTTCCAGAAAGAGAACGGAGGATAGTTGGCGATGAAGTAGCTTCCTACTCCAGTGTCATCGTGCTCGAGCGTCGTCAACGGTTTATTCCTCGGAAGGCGCCTCCTCCCTCCTCGTGGCGCTACCAGAATAACCGCTCAGAGCTTCGCTTCCAAGGCGAGGTTCTTGAGCTCGTCTTCGAGACGCGAGACCTCCTGGCGAAGCCGTTCGAACGATTCTCCGGTGGCCGACATTTCGAGGTCGAGCGCGGCTTGGGCCGCGGCGGGCGCCGCGAGCGTGAGAAGGGCGCCCTTGAGGCGGTGAGCGAGACGCTCGACCGCTCTCGTGTCCCGCGCTTCGAGAGCCTCTCCGATCTTGCGCAGGGTTTCCGGATTCTCCTCGAGGAAGATCCGAGTGAGCTCGTCGAGGAGGGCCCGATCGCCGCTGGTCCGCGCCAGCGCCGAGTCGCGGTCGTGGACGGCGAGGGTTTTCGCCGGCGATAGTTTCAGCGCCGCGCGCATCGCGGTGGTGAGGTCCCTCTCCTCGAACGGCTTGGTCACGAAGCCGTCCATACCCGCGCGAAAGCAGAGCTCGCGCTGCTCCTCGCGGGCGTGAGCGGTGAGAGCCACGATGGGAAGACGGGCCTTCGTCCCCCTCTCTCGCCCTCGAATCTCCCGGGCCACGCCGATGCCGTCGAGCTCGGGCATTTCCAGATCCAGCAGCAGGATGTCGAATCGCTCCACCGTGTAGCGCTCGAGGGCTTCCCTCCCGTTCGCGGCCGCTTCGACCGACGCGCCCATGCTCGCGAGCATTCGCACCACGACGGTCCGATTGACGGGATGGTCCTCGGCGACCAGGACCCTTATGCCAGCAAGGGCCGGTCGATCCATTCCCTGGGTCTGGACGTCCTCGGGCTTCTCCACTCTCTCGCCGCGGCTCACGATCTCGATCGCGCGCAGGAGGTGGGTGGGTGCGACGGGCTTCGTCAGCGTGCCGGCGATGTCGTGCGCGCGCAGCACTTCAGGAGGCACGCGCTGGTGAGTATTGAGAAGGAGCACTACCGGAGTCTCGGCGAGCGCGCGGACGTTCTTCGCGAGCGAGAGGGCCAAGTCGAGCCGCTGCGCATCGAGCAGCAGAAAGGAGAATGCCTTGGGCGACTCGATCGCTCTGAGGGCGTCTCCCGTGGATGCGGCGCTCTCGACTTCGATTCCGAGGGCGCGGAGCTCCTTCGCGATGACTTCGCGCTGCCACGGGCTTTCGTCGAAAACGAGCGCCTTCGCGCGGGAGAACGACCGAGGCGCAGCGGGCGGGTTCTCCTTCGAGGTCTCGAGCTCGATCTCGAACTCGAAGCGGCTTCCCTTCGAAGGCTCGCTTTCCATCGAGATCGCGCCTCCCATGCGGCCGACGATCTCCGTCGAGATCGCGAGCCCGAGGCCGAGCCCCCCTTGCTCCGGCTTGGCGTTGTCTCCCTGGGCGAAGGCGGCGAAGATCGCCGAACGATTCTTCGTCGGGATGCCGACGCCGGTATCCGCGACCGAGAATCGCATCCGGGTGCGCCCGTTCGCGGCTCCAGCGGAAGCCTGCACTTCCACCAGGATCTCGCCCTCTTCCGTGAACTTGATCGCGTTCGCGATGAGATTCCAGAGCACCTGCCGCAGTCGCTGGTGGTCGCCTCGAACGAGGTCCGGCACCTCGGGTGAGACCCAATACGCGATCTGCAGACCTTTTCGGTGCACCTGGGGCGCATGGAGCGCGACCGACTGACGAACCCATCGCCTCAGCCGAAACTCGCTCGCCTCGAGGCGAATTTTTCCGGCCTGGATCTTCGAATAGTCGAGAAGGTCGTTGAGGACCCGCAGCAGCGAGTCTCCCGAGGCTTTGATCATGTCCAGGAGCTCGCGCTGCTCCGGGCTCGAGCGGCCGTCGAGAAGGACCTGGGTGAGACCCAGGATTCCGTTGAGCGGCGTGCGCATCTCGTGGCTGAGGTTCGAGATGAGCTCGGGCTCGACTACCGGCCCTCTCTTTCCAGAGGAGAAGAACCATCCGACCAGAAGGGCAGAGGCCAGAGAAGCGGCGACGGCGGCGACGCCCGTGAAGAGCGAAACCGAGACCAAGACACCCGCGGCGGCCACTACCGCCGAAAGGAGGATACGGAGCCGAATGGGCCGAATGGGCCAAATGGGCCAATTGGGAAAGAACAACCCGAGGAACCGCCTTATCCCAATCTATCGGCACGGCGGCCCCGAGCTTCAGCCGTTTTTTCCCATGATATATTGGCGCTTCCTCACAGGCGGACCATGCTCGATCGGGCCCAGATCCAGACCGTGCTTCCGCACCGGCCGCCTTTTCTCTTCGTCGATTCGATTTCCGCGATCGTCCCGGGGGAGCGGATTTCCGGGGAGTTCCTGGTCAAGGAGAGCGAGCTGTTTCTGGCCCGCGAGGCGGACAAGACCTTCTTCCCCGAGGCCCTGCTGACCGAGGCCATGGCCCAGGTCGGCGCGATCCTGGTGCTCTACCCGGAAGACAACCGCGGAAGGACCATCTATTTCCGCTCCATCGAGGAAGCGGAGTTCACGCGAAGGGTGGAAGTCGGCGCGCGCATCCGGGTCGAGGCCCGGATCCAGAAGCTTCGCTCGCGCTACGGAAGTCTCGCCGTCGAAGCGCACGTCGACGGCGAGCTCGTGGCGAAGGGAGTCATGAGCTTCGCTTTGGGCTAGAGCCCGGAGAGAGCGGCGCCAGCTGCCGCATCACCTCGGCGTCTTCCACGATGCCCCGGAAGGTTTCGACATCGATCGTCTGCGGCGCGTCGGTGTAGGCGTTGTCGGGATGGGTGTGGACCTCGATCACGAGACCCTGCGCTCCGGCCGCGAGCGCCGCGCGGGCGAGAGGGCGCACCCGGTCCCTTATCCCCACTCCGTGCGAAGGGCCGACCAGAACCGGAAGGTGGGTGATCTGGCGCGCCAGCGGGACCACGGTGAGATCGAGAGTATCGTGGGAGTGGTTCCCGAACGTTCGAACGCCGCGCTCGCAGAGGATGACTCGAGGGTTGCCCGCGGCGAGAAGGTACTCCGCGGCCATCAGCCACTCCTCGAGCGTCGCCGCTGGACCGCGCTCGAGAAGGACCGGACGGCCGAGCTCTCCGAGCTTCGTCAGTAGCGCGAAGTTCTGCATGCTGCGCGCGCCGACCTGGAGCACGTCGGCGTGCTCCGCGATGGTCTCCGCGATCGCGGTGTCGGAGACCTCGCTCACCACCGGAATCCCCACCTCGGCGCGAACCCGCGAAAGGGTCACCAGTCCCTCCTCACCGAGCCCGGGAAAAGAATAAGGGTTGGTGTGAGGCTTGTAGGCGGAGGCCCGAAAAAGATGGGCCCCGGCGGCCTTTACCGCGCGCGCGATCGCGAGCGTGCGCGCCTCGGTCTCGACGCTCGAAGGCCCCGCGACGAGGGTCACTTCTCCGCTTCCGACGCGCACGCCCTCGACGTCGACGACCGTATCGTCCGGATGCACTTCCCGACTCACGAGCTTGTAGGGTCTCGTCACCGGAATGCATTCGAGGACGCCTTCGAGCTGAGACAGGAGACCGGCCTCCACGGGCCCGCGGTTTCCGGTGACGCAGATGGCCGTCCGGTTCGCTCCCGGAACGGGAAGGGGCGTGAAGCCCATCCGCCGGATCGCCTCCTCGACGGCTTCGCACTCTCGGGCCGAGCTGCCCTGTTTCATGATCACGAGCATAGAGACGCCACCGCCGAACGAAACTCTTCGATCACCCGATCGCTCCGATCACTCTGACCCGGCCCGTTTCCCTCCCACGCCTTCTCGATCGCGTTCGCGAGGTGGCTGCCCACGATCGCGAGACGCGCTCCGGCCGAGAACGCGCGCGCGATCTGCTCGCGCTTCGAGAGCCCGAAGCCGAGGCAGACGGGGTTTCGCGCCCCGGATACCGTCGCGGCCACGAGGGCTTCGACAGGCTCGAAGTCTTCCGCGCGAACTCCCGTGATTCCCTGGTGCGCCACGAGGTACAGGAATCCGCCCGCGACCGCGCGATCGATTCGCCGCAGTCGTTCGAGTCCGGTGAGTGGACCGACCAGCTGAACGTGCGCAAGTCCGGCCTTGCGGCACGCGCGCTTCAGCGGAAGGCTCTCCTCGAGGGGCACGTCCGGGACCAGGAGCGAAGAGGCTCCCGCCGCCGCCGCGTCTCGGGTGAATCGCTCGAGCCCGCGGGCATGCACCAGGTTTCCATAAACCAGCAAGTTGAGCGGAGTCCTCGGACGAGCCTCGCGAATCCGGGCGAGAAGCTCGAAGGCGCTCGACGTCGTCGTTCCCGCGGAGAGCGCCCGCTGGTCCGCTCGCTGGATCGCGGGTCCATCGGCCACGGGATCGCCGTACGGAAACCCGATCTCGAGGGCGCCCGCGCCGGCATCGACCGCCGCTTTCGCGAGCTCGAGAGAGAGGGACGGAGTCGGATCCCCGAGCACCAGAAACGGGCTCACCACGGGTGCGCCGGCAAGCACGCGCGAGAGCATCCGTCGGCTCACGACGGCCTCCGAAGCGAGCGGAAGTACAGGTCGAGGTCCTTGTCGCCTCTCCCGCAAAGGTTGACGAGGACCCTCGCCCCTTCCGGAAGCGCGCGCTCGCCGACCGCTTTCAGGAGGAAAGCGAGGGCGTGGGCCGGCTCGAATGCCGGAATGATTCCCTCGAGCGCCGAGAGCATCTCGAAGGCGCCGATCGCCTCGTCGTCCGTGACCGCGACGTACGAAGCGCGTCCCGTGTCTTTCAGGAACGCGTGCTCCGGGCCGACCCCCGGATAGTCGAGACCGGCAGAGACGCTGTGGGCTTCGAGAATCTGTCCCTCTTCGTCCTGGAGGACGTAGGTGCGGGCCCCGTGGAGAAGGCCGGGGGTCCCCGCGACCAGAGTCGCGCCGTGCCGGCCGGTCGAGATCCCGCTTCCGCCCGGCTCGACGCCGATGAGCTTCACCTCTTTTTCGGGAACGAACGCGTGGAAGATCCCCATGGCGTTGCTTCCGCCGCCGACGCACGCGACCACGGCGGCGGGAAGGTCGCCGTACCGCTTCTTCCACTGCGCTTTCGCCTCCCGGCCGATCACGGATTGGAAATCCCGCACGAGGCGAGGAAAAGGATGAGGCCCGCAGACGGTCCCGAGAAGGTAGTGAGTGGTCACGAGGCTCCGGGTCCAGTCGCGAAGCGCTTCGTTGATCGCGTCTTTCAGCGTCCGGCTGCCCTCGAGGACCGGAACCACGGAGGCGCCGCAAAGCTTCATGCGCTTCACGTTCGGTTCCTGACGCTCCATGTCCTTCTCGCCCATGTAGACCACGGCTTCGAGGCCGAGCCTCGCCGCTGCCATGGCCGTCGCCGTTCCGTGCTGTCCGGCCCCGGTCTCGGCGATGACTCGTTTTTTCCCCATGAACCGGGCGAGAAGCGCTTGCCCGATGACGTTGTTCGTCTTGTGGGCCCCTCCGTGGAGGAGATCCTCGCGCTTCATCACCACTTCGAGACGGGAAGCCTTCGAGAACGCGGGAGCGGGAGAAAGCGGTGTCGGCCGCCCCGCCCACTCCGCCAGAAGCGCTCCGAGCTCGCTCTGGAATTCGCGGCTCGGCACGATCTCTTTTCGCGCTCGTTCGAGCTCCTCGAGCGCGGGGACGAGGAGCTCAGGGACGAAGCGGCCGCCGTAGTCGCCGCCCTTACCAAATGCCCCCACACGCGGAGAGATCACTGCGCTTCCTCGATTCGTTCGAAGAGCTTTCGAAGCTTTCTCTCGTCCTTCACGCCCGGCTGACTCTCGACACCGCTCGAAAGATCGATGCCGTAGGGGCGATGAGCCAGAAGCTTCTCCACATTTTCGGGGCGGATCCCCCCGGCGACGAAAGTGAATGCGGGCGCGTTCGCCCCGAGAACGTCCCAGTCGAAGCTTCGGCCGGATCCCCCTCCGCCGACGTCGAGAAGCGCCGGCCGACTCTCGGAGGGCTCCGAGGGAAACGGCGGAATCTCTCTCGCCCGCTCGCTCACGTCGACGACCCGAAGAACGCGAAGCCCTTCCTCCTCTACCCGAAGCACGTCCGCATCCGAAGCGCGGTAGAGCTGGACCCAGTCGGCACCCGCGGAGCGCGCATCGGACAGAACGCTTTCGAGTGGAACGTCTCGAAAGACGAGGACCCGCGCGGTGCTCGAGCCGACCTTCTTGAAAATCGCCCGGGCTTCGTCGAGGTTCACGAGCCGCGGCGAGCGCGAGGTCCTGACCGCCCCTACGAAATCCGCTCCCAGAGCGACCGCGAGCTCCGCGTCTTCCGCGCGCTTGAGCCCGCAGATCTTTACGAAAGGCCTCATTCCCGGATCTCCCGGATCAGAGCCGCGGGATCCTTGGATGTCATGAGCGCGCTTCCGATGAGAACGGCGTCGGCGACTCCGCGCACGTCTCGAACGTCCGCGCCCGTCTCGTAGCCGCTCTCGGCGACGGTGACCCGATCGCGCGGCACCTCCGCGAGCAGTCGGGGCGCGAGCGTCCGATCGATGGCGAGCGTTTCGAGGTCACGGTTATTGGCGCCGATGACGGCGGAGCCATACGCGAGCGCTCGTTCGATTTCGGAGCGATCGTGGCACTCGAGAAAAGGCGTCAGTCCGTAGTGATTGCACGCCGAAACGAGCTCGCTCAGGTCGTCCCTCGAAAGGCAGCGGAGGATGAGAAGCACCGCGCGCGCACCGAGCCGGGCGGCCTCGCGCACCTGGGCTGCGTCTACCACGAAGTCCTTCATCAGGACCGGTGCTTCGGTCGTGAGCGCCGCCCGCGAAAGGTCGTCGTACGATCCGCCGAAGCGTGTCGGCTCGGTGAGAACGCTCACCGCGGCGGCGCCGGCTTCTCGATAGCAACGCACCTGCGATTCGAGATCGAGCTCGGCGATTTGTCCGAAACTCGGGCTTCGCCTCTTGAACTCCGCGATGACGTCGAGGCGATCCTTTCCTCGAATCGCGGCCTCGAACGACGGGGTCGGCGGCGGCGCGATGGGCTCGTTGCACCGCGAGCCCCCGCGCTCGCGCGCGCGCGGTTCGCAGCAGGTCCGCGACGAGCTCCGTCACGCCGGCGCCTCCCCTTTGGCGAGCCGTTTCGTCGTCTCGACGTAGCGCGCGAGGACTCGCGCTGCACCCCCAACCTTGAGAACCTCGCGCGCCACGCCGAGTCCCTCGGCGAGGTCCCGGGTGAGTCCCGCGATCCCGAGCGCCGCGGCGGCATTCAGCGCCACGACGTCCGACCTCGGACCCTCCTCACCTTCGAGAACCGCCTTCAGAATCTCCGCGTTCTCCCGGGCGTCCCCGCCTTTCAGCGACTCGAGCGGCGCTTTCGCCACACGAAGATCCCTGGGATCGAGGGTGAACGAAGACGACCGCGCCCTCGTTCACGAAATGTCCCTGGGTCACTCCATGGAGCCCGATTTCGTCGAGCCCCTCACAATGGACGACGAGAGCGCTCTCGCAGCCGAGCTCGACGAGAGCTTCCGCCATGACCCGGGTCATCGACGGCTCGTAGACTCCGAGAAGCTGCCGGTGCGCGAGGGCGGGATTGGCGAGCGGCCCGAGAAGATTGAAGAGCGTTCGGATCCCGAGCGCTCGTCTCACCGGTCCGACGTTCGCCATCGCGGGATGGAAGACGGGAGCGAAGAGAAAGGTGAAACCCGTCGCGTCGAGACAGCGCGCCGCTTCCGTCGGGCCGAGGCTCAAAACCGCTCCGGACGCCTCGAGGACGTCGGCGCTTCCCGCCTGGGAGGACACGCTCCGGTTACCGTGCTTCGCGACCGCCCCTCCCGCGGCCGCCACCACGAGAGCGGCGGCGGTCGAGATGTTGAAGGTCCCCGTCCGGTCGCCCCCCGTGCCGCAGGTGTCGAGAAGGGGCCGCACCTCGGTCGTGACCGCGATGCGATGGGCTCGCATCGCGCGGGCGCAGGCCGCGAGGGTGCGCGCGTCCGGCTCGCGCACGCGGAGGGCGACGAGAAGTCCGGCGGTGACGGTCTCGGACACCTCGCCCAACATGATCCGGTGAAGGGCGTCCTCGAGGGCCTTGGGGTCGGCGGACTCGCCCCGCAGCAGTTTTTCGATCAGTTCGGGAATCATGGGTCTCGCGAAACTCTCTCCGTGGCAGCCTCTCGGGGAGCCTCGCAAAACGCAAAAGAGGCAACCCCCGCGGGCCGCCTCTTCATCGATTCAAAACGAAAGTAAGGGCAGCCCGTTCAGACGTACCGCCACCAATGGCGGGCAGCTGAACGGGCACGATCGAACATGATGACGAAAACTTTATAGATCGGACTCGCTGTCCCCGTCAACCGCTTTCGTGGATAATCGGCCGCCATGAAAGCAACCCTGGGAGTCGCGCTCCTCGCCAGCTCGGGCTTCGCGGGCCAGGCCCCGCTCTTCCGCTCCGATGAGCTCACCATCGCCGGGATTCATTCCGGCCTCGAGGCCGGCCGTTTCACCTGCCGCGAGCTCACGAAGAGCTACCTCGACCGGATCGAGGCGTACGATCAGAAGGGCCCGGCGCTGAACGCCATCGTCCTCGTGAATCCGAAGGCCCTCGAACGGGCGGAGGAGCTCGACCGCGAGTTCGCGCGCGACGGAATCACCCGGCCCCTTCAGTGCGTTCCGATGATCGTGAAGGACAACTACGACACCTTCGATCTCCCGACGACCGCGGGCAGCGAGTCGCTCGCGGGCTCGATCCCTCCCGATGACGCGTTTCAGGTGCGGAAGGTCCGGGAAGCGGGAGCCATCGTTCTCGCGAAGTCGAACATGGCGGAGTTCGCGTTCACCCCCTACGAGACCCTGAGCTCCATCCTTCCGGGACACACGCGGAACCCCTACGACCTGAACCGGGTGCCCGCGGGGTCGAGCGGTGGAACCGCGGCGGCGGTCGCCGCGAGCTTCGGCGCGGTCGGCCTCGGGACCGACACCGGGAACTCCATTCGCGGGCCTTCCTCGCACGCGGCGCTCGTCGGTATCCGGTCCACCATGGGCCTCACCAGCCGCGACGGCATCGTTCCCCTCAACCTGTACAACGACATCGGCGGTCCGATGGCGCGCACCGTCGTCGACGCGGTCGCGGTCTTCGACGTCATCGCCGGCTATGACCCGAACGACCCGGTGACGGAGGCGAGCCGGGATCGAAGGCCGCGAAGCTACCTCTCCTCTCTCACCCGCGATGGTCTCCGGGGAGCGCGGCTCGGAGTGGTGCGGCAGCTCTCGAACACCGAGACCGCCGACGCGGAAATCCTCGCGCTCTTCGAAAAGGCGCTTTCCGACCTCGCGCGGCACGGCGCGGTCCTGGTCGATCCCGTCCGCATCGCGGCTCTCGATTCCGAAGAGAGCCTCTGGTGCAACCCGTTCAAGGCCCAGATCGAAGACTATCTGCGGAGCCTCGGTCCTTCCGCTCCGATGAAAAGCCTCCAGGAGATCGTGGACTCCGAGAAGTACCACCCTTCGATCGCCATTCGTCTCAAGGAGGCCCTCGAGGTCGCCCTTCCGCCCGAGGCGGAGTGCCAGAAGGCGAAAGAGGCCACTTCGCGCCTTCGAAAGGAAGTAGAGGCTCTCTTCGCTTCCGGGCGCCTCTCCGCGCTCGTCTACCCGAGCTGGAGCAATCCTCCCGCGGAAGCTCGGCGACCTCACGAGCCCGCACGGGAACAACAGCCCGCGGCTTTCGCCGCCCACGGGGTTTCCCGCTGTCACCGTTCCCATGGGTTTCACGGCGAGCGAGCTCCCCGCCGGACTTCAGATCCTCGGTGAGCCGTTCAGCGAGGAGACGCTCTTCCGGATCGCCTACGGATACGAGCAGGCGACGCTCCATCGAAGGCCGCCCGCTTCCACACCGCCCCTGTGGTAATCTGATTTCGTGCCGATTTACGAATACCGGTGCACGAAATGCGGGCACCGTTTCGAAGCCATTCAGAAGGTCAACGACTCTCCGCTCACGAAGTGCGAGAAGTGCAAGGGCAAAGTCGAGAGGCTGATCTCGTCTCCCGCCATCCAGTTCAAGGGCTCCGGCTGGTACATCACCGACTACGCCCGCAAGGGCAAGACCGATTCGTCCGGCGCGAATAGCGAGCCTTCGGACTCGTCGACCTCGGAGAGCTCGTCCGAGAAGTCCGAG
Organism: uncultured Acidobacteriota bacterium; assembly: GCA_963820855.1. Lineage (GTDB taxonomy): Bacteria > Acidobacteriota > Vicinamibacteria > Marinacidobacterales > SMYC01 > DAISKN01. The sequence goes on along the minus strand of CAWGBY010000015.1, from coordinate 65,055 downwards.
AAGTCCCCGAGAAGTCCGAATCGACGAAGAAGAAGAAAAAGGACAAGGAAAAAGCGGGCTCCTGCGAAGTAAGCCCTCGTCGATCGCTTCCCAAGACTGGCCAAGATTGCTAAGATGCTTCGGTCGTGACCCCAACCACGAAAGCGCTATCCGTCATCCTTCCCGCGTATAACGAGGAGGGAAATATCGAGCGCGCCGTGCGCAGCTCCGCGGATGCCGTCGCGCCTCTGGTCGAGGACTTCGAGATCGTCGCCGTCGACGACGGAAGCCGCGACCAGACGCCTCGCATCCTCGCCCGGCTGAAAGAAGAGATGGGGAGCCGGCTCTCTCTCGTCACTCACCCGACGAACCTCGGTTACGGGACGGCGCTTCGCGCTGGTTTCGACGCGGCCCGCGGCCGTCTCGTCTTCTATACCGACGCGGACAATCAGTTCGATCTCAAGGAGCTCGACGGCTTTCTTCCGCTCATGGAAGAGTACGACGCCATCCTCGGCTATCGCGTCGGCCGGCAGGACGGCTCCTTCCGCCTCATGGTATCGAACGGCTACAACGCCCTCGCGTCGTTCGCGTTTGGAATGTCGGTTCGGGACCTGAACTGCTCGTTCAAGCTCTTTCGACGGGAAGCGTTGACTTCGCTCCATCTCGAAGAAGACCATTTCTTCATCGACACCGAGATCGTGGTCCAGCTCCACCGCGCCGGCTATCGCTACACGCAGAAAGGCGTCCGGCACTACCCCCGCACCGCGGGCAAGTCCACGGTGAAGCTCAGCGACGTTCCTTTCACCTTCGCGGCGCTCCTGAAGCTCTGGGTCAAGCTTCGGCTCCTGAGTCCGGTCAAGGCAAAGCTCGCCCCGCACGACTGAGCATGGCTCCGCTCCGCCTCCCGGTTTCAGGGAGCGCGCGGCGAGCGCCATCCTGACCATGGCCCTGGTCGCGCTCGCCTACCGGTTTCCCGCGACGATCGAGATCGACTTCGGAAGCCCTCTCGAAGGGGCGCTCGGAAGCTCCGGCTTCCACGACGCCGAAGGCTCGTATCGCTGGTCGCGCGCGCGGAGCGAGATCGTGTTCCCCGATCCGGGGGCCCGGAATCCCGTCCGGCTCGAGCTGGTCCTCTCGGGCTTTCGCCCTCCCGGTTCCGAGCCGCCTCTCGTCGCGATCGAAGCGGAAGGACGATACGCTTTCGATCGCCCCCTCCCGCCGCGTCGAGACGTACTCCCTCGAGACTTCGACCGACGGCCTCTGGAGCTCGTCCTCGCGAATCCAGATTCGATCGGACACCTTCGTTCCTGGAGCGGGCGACGACCGATCGCTCGGTGTGCGGGTCCACCGCGCGCGTCTCGTCCTCGATGGGCCGGCGTCGCCTCCCCTGAAGCAGATCCTGGCCTCGGGTGTCGTCGCCGCTCTTCTCGCGCTTTGGATCGGAGACCCTCGGTGGCTCCGCTCTCGGGGCGGTCCTCGGGATCGGTTTTCTCTTCTTCCGTTTCGAGGCCGCGCTCATCACTCCGCCTCTGGCCGTCGTCGGGCTTCTGCTCGCGCTCGGGGCGAGGTTCTTCCCCGCCGTCTTCCGCGGCGCTTTCGATCGGTCGCGCCGTTTCGCGGGGTCCCTTCTCGACGGAGCTCGGGCTCTTCGCGGCCGCGCGGTCTTTCCGCTCGCCGCGATCCTGGCCATCGCGACCGTCGGCGGCTTTCGCGCTCCGCCCGCGCTTCGAGCTCGAGCTCGGAACCGGGTTGCCCGAGCCGCTTCTCCACCGGTTCGCGGGCTTCGACCGCGACGAGAAGGGGGTCGTCGTTCGCCGGACGCTTCCGGGTGCTTCGATCGATCTGCGGGACTTCGGCGCCGGCGCGCCCTGGAAGGTGTCGATCGATGCATCGGAGGCGCGAAGCGCCGAAGGCTCGATCTGCCGCGCACCGCCCATGGGGCTTTCGATCCGGTCACGTCCTCCGCTTCCCCGAGTCGCCGGCGAGATGCGGATTTCCTCTCTCTCGATCGATCGAGGAAGAAGCCTTCCGCCGCTGCGAGTCGTCGGGCTGGTGCTCGTTTCATGGGCCCTTTTCGCGGGCGCGTTTGGCGCCTGCGGACTCTCCCCGCGAACGGCGCTCTCCCTCGGGTCGGCGCTTTCCGGTCTCACTGTCGTCGGGAATCGCGGCCTCCCCGGTGTTCTTCATCCCGCTTCTCGGCCGCATCACGCTCGCCGCCTCGGTCTCGCTCCTCGCCGCAGCCGCGGCCTGAGAAGCATTTCGAGGAAGGTGTCCCAAGGCGACGCCCTCGCCATCGCTACCGGCGCCTTCGCGCTCTGGTTTCTCGCCACCGCGTCGCCGCTCTATTCGGGAGGGCACTTCGACTACCACACCTCGGTCGCGGAGGAGATCTGGGGAGGGAAGTTCTTTCTGTACTACTTCCCCGGACCGGACAACATGCTGAGCCACCAGCCGCAGTGGGGAAACATGACCGTTCCCCACCCGAGCCTGTATCACACCGTGACGGCGCCTCTCGCGCTCCTTCCCCGGGCACTGGTTCCACCTCGCGACGAAGCTCTTTCTGGCGTTTCTCCTCGCGGGGATAACGCTCATCGTTTCCGCGGTCGCCCGCGCTGCGGCCGAGACCACGGGTTCCGATGGGGAGCGGGCTTCCGTCTATGCCGCCGGCGCGGCGGTGGCGTTTCCCACCTGGTGGCAGCTCCTCGGTTTGGGCCACCTGATGACGATTTTCGGGAGCTTCGCCGCCGCGGCGGCCCTCGGCTTCGTCGCTCTCGTGACGACCCGGCTCGCTGAGCGCCGGGAATGGCTCATCGGCCTCGCTCTCGTGACGTTCGCGTTCCTGTCGTACACGGGGTCGCTCCTTTTCGGATCTCTCGCCCTGGCGTTCGCGTCCGCCGCGCTCCGACGGAGCGACAGCCGTATCGCCAGGAGCCTGCTCGGGCTCCTGCTGGCAGGCTGGCGCCTCGCCCTCCTTCTTTATTACGTTCACTGGGTGGCCCCGTTCTTCCGGGAAACGCTTCCCCGAATGCTCTCGGGAGCGGGCTCGGACCCGAGCATCGATTGGACGGCGCGGCTCGGGCTCCTTCCGGAGAAGCTCGACTACACGTTTGGCGCGTTCTGGGTGCCTCTCGCGGGGCTCTTCGGACTCGTCTCTCGCCGAGGGAAGGCCCCGGAGGTTCGTTCTTTACGGGTGGGGGCTCGCCCTTCCCCTCTTCTGCGTTCTCGATCTCGCCTTCAACTTCCTTCTGAAACACCACTACTTCAGCTTTCCCGTCGTCGCCGTCGGCTTCGGCCTCGCCCTTCGACGCCTCGAGAAAAAAGGCCGGCTCGGAATGGCGGTTTTTCTCGTCGGTTGTCGTCTATCTATGTGTGACCGGCGCGGGAAGCGTTTTTCGGCTCGCGACGGGCGGTGCCTGACCGAATTTTCAATTCGGGCGCTTTTGCCCACAGAGCCTGGGCGGCCTCGTGGAAGTAGCTAAGGAATAGAAACTATATGGCACATACTGCGTGGCTTTCCAAACGAGGGATTTCCCCTACGAAAATTCGGCTCCGCGTTTTCCCGTGGACGAGGAGGGGACCCAGTGCTATACTCCCGCGCATTCCAACATCTTGGGTTTGAACAATGGAGGGCCACACAATATCGTGGGTCCCGAGGGACAACTTGAGGGTTTGGAAAACGCGCGCTAAACAGGGTCGGAACCGGTCACGGGGGCTTCGTTTCGACGGAGGGGCACCCCGCCCGCTCTCGGAGGGCCGGAAGGAACCACCCGGCGCTCCGTCCGAAGTCCCATCCCCCCGATGGAGCGATGAGCGTCCCCCCATGGGTGAAGAGCATTCGGGTGGTGAGAGTCGGCCAGACCCGGTTGGGCCGGCTCTCGGGTGCCAAGCCACCTCATTTCATCGGAGGTTCCTGCAAATGCCTGTTTCGAAGAAGCTATTGAACATCGCGGAGGCTCCGCAGAAGGGCGACTCCTCGGAGGATTCGGACGGCGCGAGCCTGGAATCCGGCGAGGCGGCGTCCGCGGCGGGGCCGGAAATCCGTCAAATCATCGTACGACAGGGATCGGGATGGCAGACTACGGCGCTTCTTTTTCTATCTCTTTTGCTTTTGACCACCGTCGCCGTGGCCTTTTACGCCTTTCACCGCGTCGCCCAGCTCAATGACGAGATGGGAACCACCATGCGTCGGGTCGAGCAGAAGATTCAGAACCTCGATGCCGGCATCAGCTTCGACTCGAAGCGCCAGCAGCTCATGCTGGGGATTCGGGACGAGATCATGCGGACCAATCCGCGCGTGAGCTTGAACGAGGCCTACGAGTACTCTCTTCTGATCATGGAGGCTTCGGAGAAGTATCCGGCGGTCGACCCGCTCATGTTCCTTTCCATCGGGATCGTGGAGAGCGGCTACGACAGCCGGGCCACCTCGCACGCGAACGCCAAAGGGCTCTATCAGATCTGGCCGGCGACCGGCCGGCTTCTCGCCCGCTCGCTCGAGATCGAGTACTCGGACGAGATGCTGTACGATCCGAAGGCGAACACGGAGCTGGCGGCTCTCTACCTCGATATCCTCTTCGCCGCCTACAACGACCAGAGGATGGTCCTCGCGGAATACAACGGGGGACCGCTCAACGCCGGCTACTATCGCGCCGGATCGAGCTACACGGCTCTCGAGACGAAGGAGTACGTCCAAAAGGTGAGCGCCGTCTACGACGGTCTCCGCAGTAAGTTCGAGCTCGGCGTCGAGGTATCGGTCATGCCCATGCACAGGGACCGGTTTCGCGCGGGGAAGGAGCTCGGCGGACCGAAGTCCACGTGCGACGGCGACCGAAACGGGCCCGGAGTCCGCGCTTCCTGAAAAAGTGCAGCTGGCAGGTCAATAGAAAGCCCAGTACAGCGAGAGAGTGGGGTGCCGGCCGCGCGCCGGCACCCCGTTAATGTTTCCCCATGAGTATCTGGGCCACTACGTAGATGCCGAGTCCCGCGGCCATCAGGAACCCCACCAGCGCGAAGACCGGGAAGCCGAATAGGGAGAATGCGGCCTCCATCCTCAGGAGGAACGCCGATCCCAGGATGAGAGCCGCGGTGATGAGCCCGAGCGTAATCCGGTTCGCCACATCGCGAATGGCGAGCTGCATCTCGTCCGTCTTCTCGATCTCGACTCCGACCCGAAACTCGTCGTTCGCCATCTGGGCGGCGAGCCTCCGGGCGCTCAAGGGAACCTCGTAAACGAACGAGCGGAGCTCGAGAAGGAGCGATAGGAGCCTTTCGATGCTCATGTCGCGCCGGAACTGCTCTTCCACCAGCCGGACGGCCATGTCCTTCATCGTGCGCACCGGATCGAGGTCGGGATCGAGCTTGCGGCAGAGCGGCTCGAGGTTCAGAAGCGTTTTCCCGAGGAGCGTGAGCTCCGGCGGGATCTGGATGTCGTTTCTGAGGCACAGCACGAGGAGATCGCGAACGATGAGGCCGAACGGCAGGTCCTTCATCGTCACCCCGGAGTAGCGCGCGACGAGGAGACCCACCGCCGCGCGAAAGCGGCCTTCGCGGAATCCGGTCCCCGGAATTCCCATCTCGAGGCAAACCCGGGCTGCGCGATCCCCGTCCCGCTCCACGAGAGCGAGGAGAAGGGCCATGAGCCGAAGCTGGTTCTCCCGGGAGACGTAGGCGATCATGCCGTGGTCCAGGACCGCGAGCATTCCGTTCTCGTCGAGGAGGAAGTTCCCGGGGTGCGGATCGCAGTGGAACGCTCCGTCGACGAGGATCTGCTTGAGATAGGCGCGCCAGAGCTCGTCGGCGACGTCCACTCTCGGGACGTCCCCCTCCGCGAGCTTCGTGCCCTCCACGTACTCGAGCACGAGAACCCGTCGCCGGGTGAGCTCGTCCGCCACCCGGGGCACGCGCAGTCGCGGGAACTCCCTCATCGATTCGGCGATCCGTCTCGCGTTCACCGCTTCCTGCTGCAGATCGACCTCGGACAGGAGCGTCGATTCGAGCTGGGAGGCAAGGCCCTTGAAGTCGTAGCGGCGGCCGTAGTGGGAGCGGGCGAGGCGCTCCGCGGCCTCTTTCACGATCGCCACATCGACTTCGACGATCTCGGGGACTCCCGGCCTCACGACTTTCACGGCCACTTCTCCCTCGAGAGACCCTCCGGGCGCGAGCCTTGCCCGATACACCTGGGCGATCGAGGCCGAGGCGACGGGGACCGGCTCGAACCACTCGAAGACTTTCTCGAGCGGACTGCCGAGCTCTCGTTCCAGAAACGGCTTCACCTCTTCGAACGGAAGGGGGGCGACCCGGTCCTGCAGAAGCGAGAGCTCCTCGGTGAAAGCCAGCGGAAGGAGATCCGGACGCGTCGAGAGAAGCTGCCCGAGCTTGATGTAGGTGGGCCCCAGCTCCTCGAGAGCGATGCGCAGTTTCTCCGCGCGGAGGTGCTGCCGCTCGCTCGAGGGGAATCGCGAGTCTTCGGCGCTTCAGACCGACCCAGGAGAGGAAATCGAAGCTCTCGAGGACGTCTTCGAACCCGTGACGTATCAGTATCGCGATCACGTGGCGAAGTCGGACCAGGTCTCGCGGCTTCAGCAAGGTTCGAATTCTACCCGAGGTCTCGCATCACCATCTCGGTGTGCTCCCCGAGCCTTGGAGCGGGTCCCAGATCCAGTTCACTCCCAGAGAAGGGAAGAGAGAACCCGTTTCCGACACCTCGATGGATCGCTTGCGGATGCGAGCGGCCGCTGTCGGCGGAGAAGAACCGGCTCGACGCAGGCATCGATGCGGGAGAATCTCTCCTGCCAGTACGAGAGATCTCTCTCTTCGATGACCCGGGCGACCTCGACTGCGAGCTCCCGGATCCAGCATGCGCTCCTCGAGATCAGCCCGCTCGATCCCGGCGCAGAACGCCGCCCAGAATTTCGGCTCGAGCGCTCCGACGGAAAGTCGCTCTCCGTCGCGGGTCCGGTAGAGCGCGTAGTTGGGAAATTTTCCGGAAAGCCGCGAGGCTGCCTCGCCCGAGGCGAGCATCATCATCGAAAGGACGCCGTGGTGCATCGAAAGGTCGATGTGGCGGCCGGGAGACTCCGGCGGTGCGTCCCACCAGCGCCGAGAGAACCGCCACCGCCGCGAAGAGACCGCCGGCGGCGAAGTCCGCGACCTGGATCGCGGGCGGGCGCGAGAGCCCCTTCGAGCGCCCCCGCCGACGCGAGGTAGTTGATGTCGTGTCCCGCGCGATTGCGATAGGGCCCTTCCCCGCCATAGCCGCTCAAGGACAGATACACGAGCCGCGGTGCTTCCTTCTCGAGGGATTCGTAGTCGACGCCGAGCGCGCGCCATGACTCCGGGCCGGAAGCCCTCGACGAGGACGTCGGCCTCCTCTCGCGAGCCGCCGGAGCGCGCGCTTTCCCCTTCTCGCTCTTGAGATCGAGAAGGACGGACTTCTTCCCCGCGTTCAAGCGCTCGAAGGCATCGGAGTCGAGCGCGCGCAGCGGATCGCCTTCGGGCTCCGCTTCCACTTTGATGACTTCGGCGCCGAGCGCGGCGAGGATCAGCGTGCAGAAGGGCCCGGGCGCGTAACGGCTGAGATCGAGGACCCGGACTCCTTCGAGATCGCTCACTCGGTCTCCAGGATCATGCTCGCCCCGAGCCCGCCCGCCGCGCAGACGGAGACGAGCCCGAATCCACCGCCCCGTCTCTCAGCTCGTTCAAAACGCTCAAGGTGATGCGCGCGCCCGTGGCGCCGAAAGGATGGCCGATCGCGATCGAGCCGCCCATCACGTTGAGCTTCTCCTCGGGCACACGCCCCGAGTGCGGTCCGGTTGAGCTTCTCCCGGCAGAAGGACTCGGATTCGAGCGCTTTCAAGACGGACAGCACCTGGGCCGCGAAAGCCTCGTGGAGATCGACCAGGGTCATGTCGGAGAGCGAGAGCCCGGCTCGATCGAGGGCGATGGGAGTGCTGTAGGCGGGTCCGATGAGAAGCTGATCGAAGGGGTCGACTCCGACGAACGCGTAGGAGCGGATGTACCCGAGAGGCTCGCGCCCCTCGGCGCGGGCCTTGTCCTCGCGCATCACGAGAACGGCCGCGGCGCCGTCGGTGAGGGGCGAGGAGTTGCCGGCGGTCAAAGTCCCGTACTTCCGGTCGAAGACCGGGCGCAGCGCGGAAAGCGCCTCGAGGTCGGTGTCGCGCCTCACGCCGTCGTCTTCCAGAAGCGACGGCGCGTAGCTCGGTTTCACGAAGTAGCGGACCATCTCGCTCGTGAGTCTCCCGTCGTCGGTGGCCGCGGCCGCGAGTCGGTGGCTCCGGAGCGCGAACCGATCCTGCTCTTCGCGCGAAATTCCGTTCTGCTGCGCCATCTTCTCCGCGGAGGCTCCCATGGTGAGTCCCGTCGAGTGCTCGGCGATCGCGGGAGTCACGGGGAAGAGGTCCTTCACTTTGATCCCTTCGAACGCGGCGAGGCGCTTTCGACCAGCTCCGGGCCTTCGAAGCGGCGACGAGGGCGCGGGCGAGCTTCTTCGAAGCGAGAATCGGGACGTTCGAGAGCGATTCCGACCCGCCGGCGATGACCGTCGCCGCGTCTCCCGAGGCGATGGCGTCGAAGGCGTTCGCGATCGCCTGGTTCGCCGAGGCGCAGGCCCGCGACACGGTATAGCCTTCGGTCGAGCGCGGAAGGCCGGACGCGAGAGCCGCCTCGCGCGCGAGGTTCGGGGCTTCGACGTTCGGCACGACCGTCCCCAGAATCACGCGATCGACCTCGCGGGCCGGGAAGCTCGGCTCGATGAAGGAGCTCCGCGACCACGGTGCGCGCCAGATCGAGAGAGCTCTCGAAGGCGAGAGACGCCTCCCGCCCGGGCGAACGGAGTGCGGCACCCGGCGACGATCGCGCATCCCGTTTTCCCTTCTGCCCGCTTCCACTCCTCGTGCATCGGCCCCGAATCTACCTTCTTTTTGGGTTAGAATGAATTGTCGCCGCGTGTCTCGTTCCCGGTTGCCGCACGGATCGAGCCTGTGGTAGCGTTTTCAGCTTGGGCACCGAGTGGCTCGACAACACCGGAATCGAGACTAAAGGAGAGAGTTTCATGAACAAGTGGCTGGCTTTGGCGGCGGCTTTCGCCATCGGGAGCGGGGTCGCCCTGGCCCAGGAAGAGCAACCGGGTGCCAAGGATTTTCTGGCGGGCCAGGAAGCCGTGAAAGCGAAGAACTACGACGCCGCCATCGCGTCGTTCGAGAAAGCTCTCGCCGCCAATCCTGATCTCTTCGCGAGCAACTATTTCCTCGGCTTCGCCTACCGGACGAAGCAGAACTGGGAGAAGTGCGGCGCGAACTTCGATACCTTCCTGAGGAAAGTCGGAACGGATCCCAAAGCGGCTGAGCAGATCGGCCACTCGAATCGCGAGGGCGGGCTCTGCTACGCGCGCGCGGAATCGACCGCGAAGGCCATCCCCTTGCTCCAGAAAGCCGCCTCCGCCAAGCCCGACGACAAGGAAGTCCAGTTCCTACTCGGCGTGGCCTTGATGCGTGAGAACCGCGAGAACGAGGCCGAAACGGCGTTCAGCAAAGGTCATCCAGCTCGATCCATCGCTACAGCGCGCGTATTACTACGCGGGCCGAATCAACTTCAATCGCCAGGAATGGGACCAGGCGAGTTCGAGGCTCGAGAAGTACCTCGAGCTCGGCGCGACCGACGCCTTCGCTCCCGACGCGCACTTCATGCTGGGCTCGAACGCCATCCGCCAGGCGGAGGGGTCGGCGGATGCCGCCGCCCTGCAGGCGAAAGCGACCGATCACCTGACGAAGTTCCTCGCCGCGAAGCCCACCGCTCCCCAGGCGGCGCAGGCGCATTACATTCTGGGAAGCCTCGCAGCCCAGAAAGAAGACAACGAAACCGCGAAGACGCACTTCCAGAAGTATCTCGAGCTCGAGCCAACCGGCGCTCAGGCCGAGGAAGTGAAGAAGTTCCTGGCGGACCTGACCGCGCAGTAACTAAAATCTCAACGCAAAGTCGCCAAGGGTCCGGAAGGGCGCAAAGAGTTTTCTCTCCGCCTTTGCCTTTGCGCCTTTGCGTTCTTCCCCGTTTTCAGATGCTGCCGGGGTCGAAGGCGATTCCGTTGCTCTTGAAGAGTCCGACGAGACCGGTCTTGTCTGCCGACTTGATCCACGCCTCCTTCGGTTCCACGGCGCCCTGCTTCACCAGGGCGAACAAGCTGTCGTTCATCGTCGTCATCCCCTGCTTCTTCGAGGTCTGCATGATCGAGGGGACCTGAAAGGTCTTGCCATCCCGGATCAGGCTCGCGAGGGCCGAGGTGCCGATGAGGACCTCGAGCGCCGCCACCCTCCCGCCGCCTTTCTTCTTGCACAGCACCTGAGCGACCACGCCTTTCAGCGAGTCGGCGAGCATGACCCGGATCTGCGCCTGCTGGTCGGGAGGGAACTGATCGATGATGCGGTCGATGGTCGCGACGGCGGTATTGGTATGGAGCGTCCCGAAAACGAGGTGTCCCGTCTCCGCGGTCTCGATGGCGATCGCGATCGTCTCGAGGTCGCGCATCTCTCCGACCAGCACGATGTCCGGGTCCTCGCGAAGCGCCGCGCGGAGGGCGGCCTTGAACGACTTGGTGTGTCTTCCCACCTGCCGCTGGTTGACGAGGCAGTTCTGGTTCTGGTGGACGAACTCGATGGGGTCCTCGATGGTGATGATGTGATCGTTCCGCTTCTTGTTGATGTAGTCCACCATCGCCGCGAGCGTGGTGGATTTTCCCGAGCCGGTCGGCCCCGTCACGAGGACCAACCCCTTGCTCAGAAAGCAGAGGTCGAGCACGGCTTGAGGCAGGCTGAGCTGCTCCGCGGTCAGAATCGAGACGGGAATCGTCCGAATGACCGTTCCGACGCCGTGTCGATCCTCGAACACGTTCACGCGGAAGCGGGAAAGCCCGGGGATCTCGTAGGCGCAGTCGACGTCTCGCTTCTCCTCGAAGATGCTCCGCGTCTCCTCGCTCATAATGGAGTCGATGAGCGGCCGAATCTGCTCGGAGCTCATGACTCCTCGATCGCGCAGGAACTGGATCTCACCGTGGACCCGCAGGACGGGACACGCACCCGGAGCTCAAGTGGAGATCGGATGCTCCCGATTCGACCATGAGCCGGAGGAGGGAATCCATGTCGCCGGTGTCGCTCGTGGCCGGCGGCGCAGCGCCGGGCTTGGGAGCCGCGGCGGGCGGACTTGCCCGCCGAACGCGTGGAAGCCGCGGGAGCCGCTTTCGGCTCGGGACCGCCTTCGGCTGCGGAGCTGCCTTCGGCTCGGGAGCCGCCGCGCCCGAAGCCGACTTCGCTTTCCGCACCACGATATGAACGGCGCCGTTCGGACGGCTGAACGTCACTTCGAATCGCTGGCCTGAGTACGTCGTGGTGAGCTGGTGAGCTTTCTTCGCGAGCGCGGACAAATCCGCGGGGTTCAGCGCCTCGGACGCCATCTGCAGGAGAGTCTGCGGCTGCATCGGCTCCCGACCCACGGGGATCTTGTGTCCGGTCATCACCATCGAGAGTCGCTCTCCCGGCTCGAGTCGCATCTCCTCCGCTTCGGTTTTCTTGAACGCCTCGAGGAAGGGCTCCAATGTCTTCAACGCGATACTCCTAGGTCAGAAATACACCAGGTTGATGAACTCTTTGTTCACGTAGACGACGCTCTCCCCCTGGCGCAGGGGAGCGAAGTCCGCGTCGTCGAGATTGAAGTAGTCCGACATCCGTGGACTCTCCGGCGGGAGCATGGTCGCGACCGCCCCTTCGAGCACTTCGCCTCCGTGAAGCTCCAGCCGGACGAAATCGATGAAGCTCACCAGTCCCTCGACGCTTCGCGAGGAACGATCGCCTTCCTCCTCCGCCACGCGAACCGTAATCATCGCGCTCCGGCGTACCAGGAGGAGCTCTGCGGTGGCGCGTGAGCGGACGGGGACGAATTTTCTCCTCCGGTTGAGCGCCTCCGCGAGGGTCTCGCCTCCCTCGTGCGTCTCCGCGGCGTCCGCGAGATAGAAGGTCACTTCTTCCCGGCGGCCGCCTTCGATCTCAATCTCCGCTTCCACCGCGCGGGTCGGTACGCGAAAGGTCGCCGAGGAATCCATGGGCTCCTTGAACGAACGAAAAGTTTGTTGGAAAGGGACCTTAACAGGATGCCTGGAAGTCAGGCGAGTTTCAAGAGGTGCTTTCGGGAGTCGAAGAGCGGGTGGCGTTCACGGCGAAGACGGGCGCGCGCGAGCTCGCCGGGAGCCTTCGGCGCAGAACGAGCGGCGGAAGCGGAGGTTCTTCGAGCTCGAGACGCTCCCGCTCGGTCTCCCAGAGTCGCCGGAGCTGCCAGTTGAGCCAGGAGAGCTCCTCCAGAGAATAGTGCTGGTCCGTCGACTCGTACCGCTGCACCCAATGAGCCGGATCTTCCTGGACCACGTCGAACCAGAGTCCGTCGATTCTCCGCGTGCGGACACGGACGATCTCGAACTCTTCCATGAGAGTATCGAGAAGCCCTCCGTGACCCAGAAGATCGTTGCGCGCGGCGAGATAGCCGATACCGCGAATGAGGTAAAGGAGGCAGCAGCGAATTTCGGGGGTCAGTGAGTCGGGATCGGCGAGCATGCGCGGAACGAGCGTGGACGCGGCTCCCGCTTCATCGTCCAGCAAGAGACGATAAAGCGCAGCGCGAACGCGATATTTCTCTTCGTCCATCTCGTAAAACTCGTAAAACTCACCTGCAAGCTCAAGACGTTTTCTCGACGTCGGAACTAGGATATCACGCCGAGGCCGGGGCTCTAAGAGTTTTTCTCGAACGTGATGACAGAGGACGACCGCGAGGAGAATTCGATTTTCTTTGCGTCCTTCCGTGCGTTGCGCCTGCGCGTTCTTCCCGAATTATTTCACGTAGCCAAGAGCCCGCAGCCGCTCCAGCTCTTCCGGACCGAGCTCGACCGGCGGGCTCGTCCGTCCACGGCGCCGCGCCTCGGCATCGGCCAGATACGCTGCGAGTCTTTTCTCGAGGGAGGAAAGACCCGCGCCCGGATCCAGTCCCTCTTTCTCGCGCGAGTCCGTCGCCAGATCGAAGAGCTCGATTGCGAGCGCGCCCTCCGTCAGAGTGAAGATCGCTTTTTCAGCGGAGTCGCCGCGCCTCGCCGCGAACTTCCGCGAGCCGTCGATGGTGTGCTCCGTCTCGGCCCAGGCCTCCGTCGCCGCCGCTTCACCGGAGCGCGCGGCGTCGAGAAGGCTTCGACCCTCGAAGGTCTCGGGCGCGGGGACGCCGAGAACGGCGAGGATCGTCGGCGCCACGTCGACCAGGCTCACCTGCCCCTTCACCCGCTGCGAGGCCATCGCGGCGGCCGGGAGCTTGACCAGAAGCGGGATCCGGAGCTGCTCCTCGTAGAGAGTCTTCTGGTGCTCCCACTCTCCGTGGTCGAGAAACTCCTCTCCGTGATCGGAGGTGACGACGACGAGCGCGTTCTCGAAGACCCCGAGGCGCTTCATCTCCTGAACGAGCCTCTCGACCTGGCGATCGGTGTAGAGGATCTCGCCGTCGTAGAGCGCCTGGATATGGTGCAGGTCCTTCGCATCGATGGAAGAGGCGTCGTAATCCTTGAAGTTCCACCAGATTCCGGTCGTTTTGCCCTCGTACTTCGGATCGAACGCGCGGTCGTAAGGAGCGGGTGGATCGTAGTGCCAGTGGGGGTCGTAGTAATGGAGGAACAAGAAGAAGTCGGAATCGGCCTTCGCCTCGAGAAACTGAATGGCTTGATCGGTCACCTCTTCCGCGCGCGTTTCCGGGAGATACCGGTGCCGATCGAATCCCTCCCCGAAACCGTACTCCTTCGAAAGATAAACGTGGGTCGCGAAGGCCTGGGTGAAGTATCCAGCGTCCTTCAGGACACGCGGGAGTCCTGGAAGCGACGACGAGAGACCGACCTTGGAGGTGGTGGCCCCGTGGACCGAAGGAGCCGTCGAAGTGAGGAGCGACGCGTGCGCGGGAAGGGTCCACGAGGAGGTGCTCACCGCGTCTTCGAACACGACGGACTCGCGCGCGAGCGCATCGAGGCCCGGGGTAGTCCGGCGAGGGTAGCCGTAGAGGCTCAGATGGTCGCGCCGGAGCGTATCGATGGAAATCACGACGACGCCCCTGGCGGCGCGGTAGGCCCCGCGATCGTGAAGGACCGGGTCGCCGAATACGCCCGCGACCGGCGGTGGGCCGAACGAAGCGTCGTCCCCGGGAATCGCGGTCTGAAACACGAGCCAGATCTCACGCCCCGCCCAGCGCGTCAGGTCCACCGACTGAGGAAGCCAGCGATCGCGGCGGTTCACGTGGATCTCGCGGTCGAAGAGGATCTGGTCGGCTTCTTTCTCGCCCGCGCGAACCGTGAATCGCATGTGGTTGCGGGGAACACTTCCCCTTCGCTATCGGGGACCCCGGATGGAATGGCGGCGATGCCGAGGGCGAACGTGAGAAACGCGTTCTGCGGGACCTGAATCCGATAGCGGAACTCCGCCGGCGCCGGCGCCGCGAGCGCGGGACGCGCCTCGCCGCCGAGAGTGACCGGAGAGACGATTTCCGATTCACCCTCGGGCGCGAAAATGACGTAGGTGATGCCGAGAAGATCGAGCGGCGGAGAGAGCGGCGCGACTCTCCTCTCGCACGAGGCCAAGGACGCGGCGAGAGCCAGCAGCGCCGCCCGTTCCCGAGAGCGCATCAGTGTTGGACGCGCCTGGTGTTGTACTCGTCTCGATACCGAGCCACTTCCGCGTCCTCCGGGACGGATTCCGATGGATAGGGATAGGACTCCATTCCATGGTACGGCAAGGGCTCGATGGTCTCGGAGAACGCCGAGCTCAAGTCCATGTCCTTTCCGAAACCGTCGGCCAGCAGAAGGAACGTGCGCTCGAAGCCGGCAGGCAGCTCCGGGAGCGCCCGCTCGTCGAAGCGGAGCCGCACTTCATCGCCGTGATGGGTGATGACGTAGCGATCGTCGACGCCTTCGAGAAGGGCCTTCACATCGCCGTACCGCGTGTAGTTTCCCTGGTGAGCGCCCCAGAGCTCGGAATCGAGGATGCGGTCATAGGTATAAAGGGCGGGCTTCCTTCCGTCGGGATTGAAGGGAGCGGGGTAGCCGAGGCGCGACAGCTCCGCGGACGAGACCCCGAGCTCCTTCACGACGAGCGGCGCCTCGGGCGCTACCTTCGCCACCTGGATGCGGTCCCAATAGAGGCGCATGCTGGTCGTGATCCGCACGCGGTTCTTCGCTTTCGAGATCAGCCCTTCGAGATCCACCAGCATGGTCTTGGGAAGTCCCGCGGGGAATCCCATCTGCGGAAGGACTTTCGTGAACTCGCCGCTTTCGTCCGCGACCTCGAGATAGGGCGGGACGAGCGTGACACCGGCCTGCGACGCCGCGAGGTTCGCGCTCGAGTCCGCATAGTCCACCCAACCGTACAGGAGGAGCACGTAGCGCGCGCCGGGCTCGAGCTCGCCGAGATCGAGCGTGAGCGAATGCTCCTCGGCGTAGCCTTTGAATGGCAGCAGGCGAAACTCGCTCGGGTACAGGCGATCTTTTTCGGCGATGAGTCCGGTGACGTCGTCTCCGCGATGGTCGACGGCCTTTCGCGGAGAGCGGGCGCCGGTCACCGGCATAAAGTTTCCGCTCGGGAAAGGGCGGCGACGGCATCAGCCGTTCGTTGGGGTACACCTCGACGTCCTCCGGATGATCCACGACGACGAGCGAGGCTTTGTCGTAGAAGAGGACTTCTTCGAGCTGGTTGACGAAACGCACCTCGTAGCTCCCTTTCCGCGCGACGAGCGGGAAGGCCTCCATCTTCACCATCTCTTCCGTATCCGGCGTGTTGTAGCGGCCGGGAGCGAGGAGGTAGCCGAAGGCGCTCCCTCCGAGAAAATCGGTGACGAAGCGGATCTTCTCTCCGTCCCAGGCGTAGAGGATCGGGCACGAGGTGCCTTTCCGATTCAGCTCTTCGATCGACGCCGTGGTCTTCCCCCGCACGTCCATCTCCACCTGCTTCACGCCGCCCGGCCAGAGGAAGCGGACGTAGTCCGCGGAGTCACTGTCTCCGAGTCCGAAGTGAAGCGGGAGGTCGCTCTGGGAGAAGTAGCCGCTCGACGAGCGGACTTCACGCCTCAGGCTCGCGTCTCCCGCGCGCACCTCCACTTTCGCGCCGAGTCCATCGAGGTTGCTCCGAAGCCCTTGCGCGCGGACGGTGAGCCACGCGCGCCGGTCTCCACCGTCGTTCCGAAAGAGCGCGAGCTCGCCTCGATCCGTTCCGACCACGAAGTCCAGGTCGCCGTCGGAGTCGATGTCGGCCACGGCGAGAGCTCGGCCCTCGCCCTCGACCGCAGCGGAAAGCGAGCCCGCCCGCTCGTAGCCCGAGGGCTGGTTTTCGTAGTACGCGGCGAGAGCGCCGTCCTCATTGGTCACCAGAAGGAGATCGAGGTCGGCGTCGTTGTCGGCGTCGACGAACTGGACGCCGTATCTCGCTCCGGGAACGCCGGCCGCGAGGAGGCCGGGCGAAACGACGTCGGGCCGGAGTCCGGCGCGGCCGGGGCCGCGGAAGAGCGCATTCAACTGGCTCCCTGCCGCGGTGAAGAAGAAATCGAAGCTTCCGTCCCGATCGAAGTCCGCCGAGTCCGCGCCTCGAGTGCGGCTTCCGGTCTCGAGTCCGAAATCGAGCGCGCTCTCGGTAAAGGTGCCCACGCGGTCGTTCGAGAACAGAAGGGAACGGGAGCCGTCATTGACCACCACGAAATCGATGTCGCGATCGTCGTCGACGTCGGAAAAGATGGCCCCGAGGCTCCGCGACTCGCCGCCGTCGGTGCCGCTCTCCTTCGCGATCTCCGTGAACGTGCCGTTGGTATTGTTTCGATAGAGCCGATTCGGAGCTCCCGGGTAGATCCCGCGGCAGTTTCAATGTTTCGACGCCGGGCGGCGGCTGGGCCGACGCGTAGCTCGAAACGTAGAGGTCGAGGTCGCCGTCGTGGTCCACGTCCGCGAAGGTCGCCGCGACCGAGACCTCGCCTCCGCGGAGGTCTCTCGGGCGACAGCGTGAACTTTCCCGAGCCGTCGTTGTGGTAGAGCGCGTTTCCGTCGGAGCCGGTGAGATACAGGTCTCCGTCCTTGTCGTTGTCGACGTCGCCGACCGCGACTCCGATGAAGTGGCCCGACTCCGGGAGGCCGCTTCCGCTCGATCTCTCGAACTTCCCTCCTTGATTGCGGAAGAAGAGGGGCGCTCCGGCGCGGACGAAGAGAAGATCGGGATCGCCGTCCGCGTCGAGATCCCGAAAGGCGAGTCCCGTGCCGAGGCGGGGAAGGACGCGCTCGCGAAGAAACGGGAGTCCGTACTCCGAAGAGGGCACTGACGCAGGAAGAGCCGCGGGGCCTCGAGCGCGGCGAGGCTCAGACCGGCATCGGACGTCACTATCGTGGAACTGAACCGCTCCTTCGCGCGCCGTCTCCGCGTGCCGCGGGCTGTAACGGCTTCGAGAATTCCTCGACCGCCTCCGCGTAGCGCCCGAGCTCCGTGTACTGAAGCCCGGCGGAGGCCGCCTCCGCGGGAAAGCTTTCCTTGAGCTCGCGGAAAACGAGGAGCTCCTGCTGTCCCTCTTCGCGACGTCCCTGCCGGATGAGAACGTTTCCGAGACTGAAATGCGCGGACTCGTTGTTGGGCGAAAGAGCGATGACGCGCCGCAGCGTCGCCTCGGCGTCCTCGAGCCTTCCGAGATTCGCGTAGAGCGTCCCGAGATAGTAGAGGGTCATCGAGTCGGTCGGGTCGAGTGCGCGGACTTTCTCGAAGGCGACCACCGCCGCCTCGGTGTTCCCCTGGAGCTTGTCGATGAGCCCGAGGTTGTAGTGCACGTACGGGCTCTCGGGCGCGAGGCCTTTCGCTTTCTCGAGCGCGGCCCGGGCCTTCTCGAAGTCCCGCTCGTTGAAGTACGAGATCCCGAGGTTGATGTAGCCGGCGGCGGAGTCCGGTGCGGCCCGCACCACGTCCTCGAAGGCGGCGACCGCCTCCGTGAAGCGGAACTGCTCGAGGAGCGCGACGCCGCGATTCGCCTGTCGTTGGGCCTCGCCCGGGGGGGGCTGCTGCGCGGACGAAAGCAGAGAGAGCACCGAGGAAAAAAAGTCGCGCTTTCATGGCCCTCCGCAGGAATCGTGGAAGCACGCTATTATATTGTGGTGAAACCCGGCTCGCGAGGGCCGGGCTTTTTGTTGTCCGCCTATGCTTCAAGTACAGAGCCTCACCAAGCAGTTCTCGGGCCGAACTCTCTTCGAGGACGTCACCTGGAACGTCTCGACCGGGGATCGGGTAGGCCTCGCCGGCCCGAACGGCTCGGGGAAGACGACGCTCCTTCGCCTCATGACGGGAGCGGAGCACGCCGACAAGGGCACGGTCACCATGCCTCGGCAGACGACGGTCGGATACCTTCCCCAGGACGGCCTCGTGCACGCGGGGCAAGACCCTCCGCGAGGAGGCGCTCTCCGCGTTCGCTTCCGTCCTCGCGCTCGGGGTCGAGATAGAAGAGCTCGAGCACCGCATGGCGGAGCTCGACCCCGACAGCCCGGAGCACGAGGTCGGTCATCGCCCGCTACGGCGAGTGCCGCGACGAGTGGGACCGCCACGGAGGCTTCAGCATCGAAGCGCGCGCGGAAGAGGTCCTCCTCGGTCTCGGATTCCGGCCGGCGGAGCTCGATCGGAAGACGGAGACGTTCAGCGGCGGCTGGCAGATGCGCATCGCGCTCGCGAAGCTTCTCCTCCAGAAGCCGAACCTGCTTCTCCTCGACGAGCCGACGAACCACCTCGACCTCGAGGCCCGGAACTGGCTCGAGGACTATCTCGAAGCCTATCCCCACGCGGTGGTCCTGGTTTCCCACGATCGCTACTTTCTCGACCGCGTGGTCACCCGCATCACCGAGATCGATCGCCGGAAGCTCGTCGACTACACCGGGAACTACAGCCGCTTTCTCGAGCAGAGCGCCGCGAACCTGGCGGAGCTCCGCGCGCAGGGCCGCCCGCCAGCAGGAGGAGCTGGAGAAGCAGAAGCGCTTCATCGAGCGCTTCCGCTACAAGGCGACCAAGGCGAAGCAGGTGCAGAGCCGGGTCAAGATGCTCGAGAAGAGTCGACGTCATCGAGGTCCCGCCGGAGAGAAAGCTCATGAAGCTCCGCCTTCCCGAGCCCGAGCGGTCGGGCCGGGTGGTGATGGAGCTCACCCGGGTCGCGAAGAAGTACGGCGACACGCGTGGTCTTCGCGGGCGCGGACCTCGTCATCGAGCGCGGCGAAAGGCTCGCGCTCGTGGGACCGAACGGCGTCGGGAAGTCGACGCTGATGCGCCTCCTCGCGCAGATCGAGGCGCCGGACTCGGGCACGGTGAAGCTCGGCCACAAAGCGCTTACCGGATACTTCAGCCAGGAACGCTACGACCTCGACGAAGACAGGACCGTTCTCGAGAACATGAACGAGAGCGCATCGATCGCGATGGTGCCGCAGCTCCGCAGCATCCTCGGAGCGTTTCTGTTCCACGGCGACGACGTCGACAAGACGGGTGAAGGTCCTTTCCGGCGGAGAGAAGAGCCGTCTCGCCCTCGCGCGGATGCTGCTGCAGCCTTCGAACGTGCTCCTTCTCGACGAGCCGACGAACCACCTGGACCTCGACTCGAAAGCGATCCTGCTCGAGGCGCTGCAGTCCTACAAGGGGACGCTGGTCTTCGTTTCCCACGATCGATACTTCCTCGACGAGCTCTCGACGAAGGTCGCCGAGATCGGGGGCGGCGAAATCCGCCTCCACTGGGGTGGGTACAAGGACTTCCTGCGCGCGAAAGAGAAAGAGAGCCAGGGGGAAGCGCCGCCGACGCTCGAGCCTCTCGCTCTCGATCTCGAAGCCTCTCCGCCGCCCGCCGTCGAGATTCCAGCGGCGCCCGAGCCGCCGAAACCTCCGCCGGCCCCGGCGCCGAGCCTGTCGAAGAATCAGGCGCGCGCGCTCCAGCAGAAAGCCGAGCAGCTCGAGAGCCGGATCGAGGAAACGGAGATCGCGATCGCGAGCCTCGAAGGGCGCATGGCGGTTCCAGGCTTCTACGACGATCCCGACTCCGCAGCGGGGATCGTGAAGACCCACGAGGAGCTGAAGGCGAAGCTCGAGAAGCTCTACCGCGAGTGGGAGACGCTCTCGGAGAAAGTCCCGGCCGGTTAACTCCCTCGCACCTCAGCGTGCGGTGAAGAGGAAGTAGTCGTGAGCCGCCCGCGCCGCTTCCGCGATGGCCCGCTCGCGCTCCGCATCGGGGAGATCCGATTTCTTCACGAAAGCGGCGACGACGACGTGTCCAGCGCCGTCGGGAAGCGTGATGATGCCGACGTCGTTCAGCGATTTTCCGATCGTTCCCGTCTTGTGCCGGACCTCGGTCCCCGCGGGAAGAATTCCCTTGAGCCGGCCTTCGCCCGGTGCGGCAGCGCTTCATGATGTCCAGAAGAAGCTCGCTCGACTCCTCCGTCAGAGCCTCTCGCTTCCAGATCTTCTCGAGAAGCGCCGCCATCGCCCGCGGGGTCGAGGTGTCGCGCGGGTCGTCGTTGAACGCCCGCTCCGCTTCGTCCGACTTCTCGTCCGGGACGGAGTCGAGAAGCTCGTCGTACATCGCGGGATCGCGCTCCGCTTCTCCAGGAAGGGGCGAGACTCCCCTCCAGTCGGCGATGAGCTCGAGAGTCGGCCGGTCGACGCGGATCCCCTCGATCCCGAGCTTCCGCATCCGCGCCGTCACCGCTTCGCCCCCGCCCGCCTTCTCGAGAAGAAGGTCGGTCGCGGTGTTGTCGCTCACGAGGAGCATGATCTCGAGGAGGTTCCGGAGGGAGATCGAAAGGCCCGGCTGGTTGAGGAGGTCGGTCAAGAACCCGCTCCCGGGTGAGTAGTCGTGGCGCTCGAGCTCGATCATCTGAGCGAGATCGAGCTTTCTCTCGTCCACGCGTTGAAGGAGCTCGACGGCGATGGGCACTTTGAACGTGCTCGCCATCGGAAAGGGCTCGTCCGCGTTGAGAAAGGCGCTTCTCCCGGATTCCAGGTGGATGGCGGCGACGCCCATGAGCCCGCTCGAAAGAGAGCCGAGCCTCTGGAGCTCCCGCTCGAGCGCCCCTTCGTTCGCGAACCCCGTCGACGCGGCGAAGAGCAGGATCGTGACGACCCCTCCGCGGACGAAGCGACTTCCGCTAAACTGCCTGGGTTCCATAGGCCCTCCTCTTCCTTCGAGAGGGCCGAGGATACAACAGGAACGGAGGCTCCATGGTTCGCGTCCCGGTTTCGGTGGTTCTGCTTCTCGCGTTTCTCGGCGGCTGCGCCGGCCCGGCTGAGACTCCTTCGAAGGAGAGCGATCTGACGAACGGCCTGGTTCTGGCGGCGGCGGTTCTGGGAAAGAACGACGACGGATCTCCGAAGCCCCTTCCCGCGCGCGCCGGGATTCTCGTCCGGGAAGGAGCCGGATGGAGCTACCGATTCTTCGAGGACGAGGAGAGCAACGTCTTCCACAAGGTCATGCCGTACGGCGCCGAGGGACTCCTGACCCTCGGGGGCTCGAAGGCCGTGGTCAAGCTGTGGCGTCCCGATGGGAAGGTCGAGACGTTGTGGGAAGCGGACTTCGGAGGCAAGTTCAGCCGCATGCGGGACGCCGAAGTCGGCGACATCTATGGTGACGGCAAGCTCTCGATCGCCGTCGGGACCCACGATCAGGGTGTCGTCGCCGTGCTCCGTCCGGACGGTGCGGGCAAGTTCACGGTCGAGGAGCTCGACCGCGCTCCGGAGACCGTGGTGCACGAGATCGAGATCGGAGATTTGAACGGCGACGGGGTCCTCGAGATCTACGCGACGCCGACCGCGCCCAACAAGGTCGACGGCACGCCTCAGCCGGGACAGGTGACGCGGTACGTTCCCGCCGCGCCCGAGGGAGCGGCCGGGCGTGTGGTGGTAGGAGACCTGGGCTCACGTCATGCGAAAGAGATTCTCGTTTCGGATATCGACGGCGATGGGCGCGACGAGCTCTACGTTTCCGTCGAAGCGGTCTCCGGAGGCACCGTCGAGATCCGGCGCTACGACGACGGCACCGACCCGGCGGCGGAGAACGTGGTGGTGCGCCTCGACGACAAGCTCTGCCGCTTCCTGACGCCCGGCGACGTCGACGGAAACGGAACGAGGGAAATGGTCGCCGCCACCCACAAGCGCGGAATCTATCTCCTGCGGCCGGGCTCGCCCTGGAAAATGGACCTCATCGCGTCGGACTCTTCCGGCTTCGAGCACGCGTCCATTCTCGCGGACCTCGACAAAGACGGCCGCGACGAGCTCTACGTCGCGAGCGACGACCAGGGCGAGGTGCGGCGGTACGACTGGACGGCGGAGGGGTGGAAGAAAGAAGTCCTGGTGAAGTTCGACGACGGCCTCGGCCGATTCACCTGGAATCTGATGCCGGCTCCGGTCTCCTTGATTCCGCCCGCGCCCTGACGGTCAGGCATCCTCGAGACCTCGGATCGCCTCGCGCGCGAGCGTGTCCGCGCGCTCGTTCTCCGGGTGGCCGTTATGGCCGCGGATCCACTCGAAGCGCACGCGATGCCGGCGGGCCAGGGAGTCGAGCTCCTCCCAGAGATCGCGGTTCTTGACCGGATCGCCTGCCGCGGTCTTCCAACCCTTCCGCCGCCAGCCATGGATCCAGGAGGTCATGCCCTTCGCCACGTACTGCGAGTCGGTGAACACGCGAACCGTCGACGGCTGGGCAGGGTTCGCAGCGCCGCGATGACCGCGAGAAGCTCCATGCGGTTGTTCGTCGTTTGCCGCTCGCTTCCGGTAACTTCCGTGCGCTCGCCGTTGATGTCGATGATCGCGGCGTAGCCTCCCGGGCCGGGGTTTCCCTCGCACGCTCCGTCGGTGAAGATCTGGATCTCGTCCATCGTCACCGTACTCTAACGTAGGTTCCGAGCCGCCGGCGGTCCGCCGTCTTCCGTCGGTCGGAACGAAGCTCCCGCGCGAGCGGATCGTCGAAGACGTAGAGGAACCGCTCCCCTCGAGGGCCGACGAAGCGATAGGGCTTCCGCAGAAGGACCGTCCGCTCGTGCGGACCTTCTGCAGGGAGATCGAGAATACCGTTCGCGCTTCCGCGCTCGCGCACCTCGACGACGTTCTCTTCGGGTCCGTTCGAGAACGAGAGGGAGAGAGAAGGCGTCGCCTCCCGCGTCAAGAGAGTGAACCGGGTGCTTCCGCTTCCCGGAACCCAGACCCCGTCGCCTTCGAAGCCATGCTCGCCCTCGACCGAGAACTTCACGGCCGGACTCGAGGACCCGGGTCTCGCGGAAGCTCGGCTTCCCCGGCGTCGGCGGCATTTCCGGGAAACCGCTCGAGAAGAGCCCCGAGAGCCACGATGCCCGCGAGAAGAGCGAGCGCTCCCGCGACGACGTCCGGCGGTGAATCGCGGATGCTCGGCGCGGGAAGCGACCCGGTCGCGGAGGAAGTACACGATCGCGGACAAGGCAAGAAGCTCCGCGAGGAGCTTCGGAAAGTGCGCCGGCCCGGATCCGAGAAATCCCTCGCTCACGAAGTTCGGGAGGTACTGCACCGGATCGCAGTAGAGGACGCGGTCCCAGAGAAGCTCCGGCTGCCAGCTCGGGACGAGATCCCTCGCGAAGCTCGCGCTCACCGCGAGGCTGAGAGCCCCGAGCACGATCGCGGCGCCGGCGAGAACTCCGTCGTCAAAGGCCCGCTTCACCACGAGCGCTATCGGAAGGACGAGGAGCGGAAGGATGCTCGAGATGTAACGACCCATGGTGCTCACCGCCCCGGGCCAGTAGGGAAAAGACGCGATGACCAGGAGATACGAGAGCGACGACGAGCGACGAGTGGCTTCGCGATGCTTCGGCATGGCGGTCGAAGAAGCCGGGAAGGCCGACGAAAGCCAGAACGTAGAACGGAGCGAAGACGAGAAGCCCGTTCTCGCGATCGAAGAAAAGACCGAGGAGACCTCGTGCCAGCCCGGCGGGAGCGAACGAGGTTCGCGACGCGGCGGCGAAGGTGGCGGAGGGAGAAAGGCTCCCGGTGAGGGTGTGGTTGTACAGAAAAACGGAGTACGCCGAGACCAGAGAGCGGGAGCGAGAAAAGAACGAGCTTTCGAGGCTCGAGAGCGAACCTCCCGACTCTCCGGTGAACGAATCGCGAGAGCCCGAGAAGCCCGAGGACGAAGGCGACCACCGAGTACTTCTGGTGAAGCCAGGGGAGAGCCGAAAGCGCCACTCCCGCTGCGAGCGCTCCGGGAGCCGACGGGTGCGGGTCGAGCACCAGCTTCCGGAAAGCGAAAAGGAGCAGAAGCGCCGCGGGGAGCTCCGGGTAGATCTGGAAACTGTAGAAAAGAAGGGGAACGACGAGCGCGGCGGCGAAGGCCGCGAGCGAGGGCCGCGGCGCGGCCTGCGATCTCGCGCGGCGCACGTGAACATCTCGAGAACCAGAAGGGCGGCGAGGAGCTGCCAGAAGAGAATCACCGCGAGCTGGCGGTTTCCGCCGAAGGCGCGATTCAACGAATGGTCGACGAGAACCGCGGGAACGAGTAGGAGCCCGGGCCCGGGCGCGTTGATGTAGTAAATGCCTCCCTCGGCGCTCCGGAACATCGACCGGTTGGCCCGACGCGCGGTCAACTCTCCCGTGTAGAGGCGCCCCTGGATGGCGGATCCCGCGACGGCGCGAACGAGCTCCCGCGACTCGTCGAGAGTAGCTCGCTGCGATGCCGGGAAGATGAGAGAGAAATTCTCCGAAGGTCGGGTCGGGGTTCTCGCCGGCTCTCTCGATATCGAGAGTTCCGGAGCCCGCCATCGCATCCGCCATGCGGAGGTACTTGAACATGTTTCCCTGACCCGCGCCTTTCTCATAGAAATCCCGCGGGGTCGCGAGGGTGAAGAAGAAAGAGCGCGGAGACGAGGATGAGGGGCGCGAGGAAGCGGGAGAGACGAGGAAGCTCGGGGACGCCGAACGCCCGCGCCATCGACGCCGCGAAGAGACCGGCGGTCAGGAGCGGCTTGAACCATCCCTCGAGATTCAAGCTCAGCGGCGAGGCCGAGGCCGTACGGGTAGGTGGGAGAGATCAGAAGGGAGACGACCGAAGCGGCGGTGAGACCCGCAGGGAACGAGAAGAGTCGCGAACGGCCGCGAGGCGAGGCGCGAACCCCTCTTCGAACGGGAGGCGCGACGAAACGCGCGAGCGCGAAGGCGAGCGCGAGCCCGAGGACGGAGAAGCCGAGCGCCCAGAGGAGTGCGGAGAAGAACTCGAAGTTCCGCGAGAACGCGGGAAGGAACGCCTCTCCCGAATCCTGACGGAGGAAGAGAACGAGAAACGAATCGATCTTCCGCGTGAACCCGAAGACAGCGGACAGAATGAGGATGACGAGAGCGGGCCGGAGCACTGGGAGCGGATTATAATCGCTCGGTGCCAAAGGCCACGACGCCCTGGTACGGAGACGGCCTCCGCTTTTCCTGCCATCAGTGCGGAAACTGCTGCCGCGGCGCGCAGCCCGGCTGGGTCTACGTCACTCCCTATCGAATTCGTCGCATCGCCGCCTTTCTCGGGATCGAGCGCGAGCGCGCTTCGCCGCGACTACGTGCGGAAGGACGAGAACGGCGAGACGGTCCTCAAGCTGAAGGAGAACGGAGACTGCGTCTTCTGGGACGACGGATGCACGATTTACCCCGAGCGTCCCCGCCAGTGCCGGACGTTTCCGTTCTGGGGCGAAACCCTCGAGCTCGCCTTCCGATTGGTCGAGCCTGAAAGCCTTCTGCCACGGAGTCGACACCGGGAGGCTCTATCCGCTCGAGGACATCCGGGCGGTCTTCAAGGGACGAGCCACGAAAGGCTGACCTTCTCGCTGAAGTCGAAGAGCACCGGGTACAGAAGGTTCTCGCGGCGATAGCGGATCCCGCGCTCTTCGAGACGCCTCTCGAGCCTTCGCGCGAATCGAAAGCTTCGAGGAACGAGCGCGACGTCGGACGCGGCGTTCACTTCGTCGCGGAACGGAAGATACCACTCCGTTTGTGACGGACCGAGCGCGGAGGTCCAGATCATCCGGCCGCCGCTCAGGAAGACGTACTTGTAGGAGAGATGGTAGTCGGAATGCACGTGGCGAATCTGGAGCTCGTCGAGCTTCCGGAGGAACTCCCGATTCGTTTCGTCGCTCTCGCGGGCGGAGGCGTAGTAGAGAATCGCGCCTCGCAGGCTCACGTACAGGAGCGCTGACGCCGCGGCGACGGCGGCGGCGCGAGAGAGGCGGAAGAGCGCCGAGAGAGTGGTCGCGACGAAGAGCGGCAGAACCGAGAAGAGAAAGAGGAGGTACCGAGGCTCCTCGGTCATCCACCCGAAGCTGCTCTGCGCGAAGACCAGGACCACGAGGATCGCGAAGCCGAGAGAGGCCGCTTCGGGGGTCAGGCGGCCTCGAACGAGGAGGCGGAGCTTCGCCCGATAGAGGTACGCGAAGACCGCGCACGAGAGAGGAAAGAGGACGAGAAGACCGATGTGGAAGAGAGACGCGGGGCGCGGCGGATTGTCGTTCGGCCAGTATCCGGCGAGGACGGCGAACGAGGTCTTGAACACCTCGGCGAGCTGCGCCAGCGTTCGGCCGACGCGAGAGGCCGCGGCGCCGGCTCCCTGCCGCGGAGTCGACTCCCCACCACCGAAAGCTCTGGAACTGGTGGCTCAGGTTCCAGAGGATTCCGGGAAAGTCTCCGACGGCGAAGCCCAGCGCGAACGCGGCGAACCGCGAAAAGGCGCTCTTACCAAATCGATGCGCGATCAGGATTCCCGCGGCAGCGAGAAGGTAGTAGGTGGCGAGGATGTGAATCCAGAACGCGAAGCCGCCGAGGACTCCGATCCAGAACGCGGCGGAGACTCCGTTCACTTCGTCCTTCAGAAAGCGAAATCCCAGAGCGAGCATCAGAGTCCCGAGAGCGAGAACGTCCGGGTAGCTCCCTTCGTTTCCCATTCCCCAGGCGGTGAGAAATCCGGGAGCGAAGACGACGTAGAGCGCCGCGGCCACGGACTCCGCCCGGGAACCGATGGTCCGGCTCAATAAGTAGACCGCCCCGGTGACCAGCCCGTAGACGAGCGCCGCGGCGAGGGCGAAGCTCGCGACCGGATCGGAGACGAGGAGCGCGAGCGCCGCGGTGAGGTGGGCTTTCGAGCTTCCCACGTACGACCAGTTGTAGAGAAAGATGGGATGATGCTTCCCTTCGAGAATGTGGAGCGCCATCACGCCTTGAGCGGCGGCGTCGGAGCTGAAGAGGCCGTAGGACTCGAGAACGAAGGGAAGCCGCGTGAGAAAGCCCGCGAGCCCGAGGAAGAGCGCGGCGCGTCCGTCGGGCCCGAGAACGATGCGGCGGCGGCGCTGGAAGAGAGCGATTCCTGTCGAGACGAGGAATAGAGCGCCGGGCACGACGGGTGGCGTGTCCGAGATGAATCCGAGCCGAAGATCGTGATCGAACCACGCGGCGCAGAACCAGAGATAGGAGACGAGCCCGAGCGCGAGGATCATGCCGCCGCGCGTGAGCATAACAGGTTAGACTCGCCCACTCGATGCGAATACTTCTGCTCGCGAACGCGGGGTCGGGCACGCCCTCGCGGCGAAAACGGGCGGCCGCCATCGAGACGCGGTTGAAGGCCGAGGGAGCGCGGGTCGACGTCGATTCTCCGCCCACGGCGGACGCGATGCGAGAACGGGCTTCGAGGGCCCGCCGCAGCGAGCACGACGTGCTCCTCGTGTCGGGCGGCGATGGAACGCTTCACGCCGTCGTGAACGGTCTCGTTCGCGTTTCCCGGGAGGAGCGTCCGCCGCTCGCCGTCCTGCCCTCCGGCCGCGGAAACGATTTCGCCTTCGAGATCGGAATCCGGAGCGAGAAAGAGACGCTCTCCGCGCTCGCTTCCGGAAAGCGCCGTCGGGTCGATCTCGGCCGAACGGCGTCGGGCGTCTTTCTCGGAATCGCTGGCACGGGATTCGACGCGAAGGCGGCCCGGAGAGCGCAAGATACGCCGTTTCTTTCGGGAGGCCTCCTCTACAGCTATGCCGTCGTTCGAACGGTCGTCGACTTCCGCCCTCTCGTCCGCGCGGGTTCGCTACGACGGCGGCTCGTATGAGGGAGCGATCACCTTCGCCGCCGCCGGAAACGGAAGCCGCTACGGCGGCGGGATGCGCATCGCTCCCGAGGCGGCGCTCGACGACGGGCTTCTCGACCTCTGCCTCGTGCGCGCGATCTCGCGGGGAACGCTCCTCCGGATGTTTCCGACCGTTTTCTCCGGGGAGCATCTCTCTCACCCGAGCGTCACTTACGTCCGGACCTCTTTCGTCGAGATCGAGACCGAAGAGCGGGCCGACGTTTTCGCGGACGGCGAGTTCCTTCAGGAGACTCCCGTGCGCCTCGAAGTCCTGCGGCAGGAGCTCGAGGTCGTGGCTTGAGCCGGATGCGAGCTTTGACTAGGATGGCAGACCCCAGGCGCACGAAATGAAAGAGTACCGGTTCCTCCAGGCCGACGTCTTCACCGACCGACCCTTCACGGGAAACCCACTGGCCATTTTTCCCGAGGCGGAGGGGCTCTCGAGCGAGGAGATGCAGGCGATCGCGAAGGAGATGAACCTCTCGGAGACGACGTTCGTCCTTCCTCCGACCGACCTCAAGGCCCGCTTCCGGCTGCGCATCTTCACTCCGGCTTCGGAGCTTCCTCTTGCGGGCCATCCCGTGGTGGGCACCTGCTTCGTCCTCGCCGAAAGAGGAGCCATTCCCCTTGAAGAGGGAACGAATCGCATTTTTCAGGAGTGCAAGGCCGGAGTGCTCCCCGTCGACATCGTTGTCCGCGAGGGAAAAGTCGAGCAGGTGATCATGACCCAGTCGCCTCCGCGCTTTTTCGACGAGTACGACAACCGCGCGCTCCTCGCGAAGGCGGTCGGCCTCCCGGAGGCGGAGCTACTCCCCGACGGTCTGAAGGCGCAGATCGTCTCGACCGCCCTTCCGCAGCTCATGGTTCCCGCGGCGTCGCTCCAACACCTCGGCCGCATCGAGCTCGACCTCGCGGCGATGCGGCGCGTCCTGCGAGAGACGGAATCCGATTGCTTCATGATCTTCACCCGGGAGTGTGTGCACCCCGGAGGGACGGTGCACGCGCGCATGTTCGTTCCGGGGTTCGGGGAAGATCCCGCGACCGGGAGTGCTTCGGGCGCGCTCGGGGCGTATCTCGTCAAACACGGTCTCGCGGAAGCGAAGCCGACCGCCCACCTTCTCGTCGAGCAGGGCTACGAGATGGGGCGGCCGAGCGCCATCCACGTCGAGGTAGATGCCGACGAGACGGGCCCGACCGAAGTGAGGGTCGGAGGAAAAGCGGTCGAAGTGGCCGAGGGAACCCTGCGCTTCTGAGGCGCCGTGCAGGCCGAGCGGAGCCCTCAGCCGGAGCGGAGCGCGAAGCGACTGGCCGCGGGGGTGGGGCCCCGCGGCACTTCTGGAAGAGCGAGGCGAGCTTTTATTGATGTTTGCGCCGAAGGGGCCCTTAACCTAATCTGGCAGGGAGCCACGGTCCGGCTCGCGTAGGCCGCTCACCACGGCGTTGAACCTTCAAGCATGTCGGAAACCTCCGAGCCTCTCGTTCGCGCCCACCGGCGGAAACGCGCATGGCTCATACCCGGACTCCTCCTCGTTCTTTTCGTTTCGACCGCTCTCGCGACGATATGGGTGAAGGAGGACGGTTTCCGCGCGCGCCTGGCCGAGGACGACGACCCCGCGAGCCGTCCGGTCCAGGGAGGCGTCTTTCGTTACCCCCTCCTCGAGCCTTTTCACACCCTCGATCCCGCCCGGGCGGTCTACAAGATGGAGGTCATGCTCGTCCAGCAGATCTACGACGGGCTCACCGGCTTCGACCGTCACCTCCGCGTGGTACCCGCTCTCGCCAAGTTCTGGGAGATCTCGCCCGACGGGAGGACCTATACCTTCGAGCTTCGGGAGAACGCGCGCTTCCACAACGGCCGCAGGGTCACCGCGGAAGACTGCGTCTTCAGCTTCGAGCGCCTTTTGACCAAAGGCGCTGAACGAGCACAACTATCACTACTTCAGCCGCATCGAGGGCGCTTCGGAGTTCCACGAAGGCAAAGCCGCGCACGTGAAGGGTCTCGAGGCCGTCGACGAGGACACGTTCCGCATCCGCTTCGTCACACCGTTCGTGCCCGCGCTCTCGGTCCTGAGCATGTACTCCTCCAAGATCCTCCCGAAGCAGGAAGTGCTCGCCCGGGGGGACGCGTTCTTCGAGTCTCCCATCGGGACCGGCGCGTTCCAGTTCGCCCGCTTCATCGAGCCCGAGGAAGACCCGGGTGTCCCGGTCAACGATGGAGTGCGTCAAGGCGTGCGGCTCGAGGCGAACCTCCAGTATTTCGACGGCCGGCCGCACCTCGATGCCATCACCTTCCGCGCTCTCTGGTACGCGAAGGAGCACTTAGGAGCCGAGCGGCCGCTCAACGAGATCGCCGACTGCGTCGAGACGAGTGAGATCGAGCGCGACGGCGACTGGATCGCGGTCGAGGCTCCGCAGCTCCTCGCGCTCCGATACTTCTTCTTTCCCAACCAGGTCGCTCCCTACGACGATCCTCGCATCCGGCGGGCCATCAACCTCGCGCTCGACAAAAGAAGCTTTCTCGACAGTCATCGCATGACTGCCGGGACCCCCGCCGCCACCGGCGTCGTGCCGCCGGGGATTCCCTTCTTCATTCCGAAAGGCTCCGAAGCCCGAGCACGACGTCGAGAAAGCGAAGGCGCTTCTCGCGGAGGCTGGGTATCCGGGAGGAAAAGGGCTTCCGCCGCTCGAGCTCCCCGTGGTGCGGGACGGCGTCTATCCCCGGGAGGCGGCGTCGAAGGACCGGGACGACTGCCTCATCGCCTGTCTCGCCCAGGTCGGAGTGAAGGTCAAGCTTCTGGAAGTCCAGCGCTACCTGAGGTCCGATGACCCGGTCTTCCGGCACCGCGCGATACTCGACGACAATACCTGGTACGCGGACTTTCCCGACCCCGACAACTTCCTCCGGCCGCTCTTCCACAGCAAGGGTTATATGAACACCTTCGGCTACTCGAATCCGGAGGTCGATCGATTGCTCGACCGGGTATGGTCGGAGACCAGCTACACCACCCGGAACAAGCTCTACCACAAGATCGAGGCGATGGTGCTCGAGGACGCGCCGATCATTCCCACCGACTACGGAAGGCTCCGTTACCTCCTCCGCGGAAACGTGCGCGGCTTCTACCTGACTCCGCTCGGCGTGCCCTACATTCAGATGAAGGACATCTGGTTCCAGGAGGAGGGCGCTTCGACGGGAGTCGAGCTGTAGGGTATCCCATGCGGCTGCCTCTCTTGAGCCTTCGCGATCGATTCATCCTCAGCTCGACCGCGCTCATCACCCTCCTCATGAGCGTCGTGATCTTCTTCGTCGAGAAGGAGCAGGCCTCGGTGCTCGAAAAGCGCGCGGCGGAGCATGGAGTCGCGCTGGCGCGCGCGGTGGCCACGCTCTCCGAGAACCGGCTCATGTATTACGACCTGGTGGCGCTCCAGCAGAATATGGAGTACGCCGCCGAAGACGAGGACGTTCTCTTCGCCATCATCTTCAACCGCAACGCGCGGACCCTCGCGGCGAACGAGGAGGCCCGTGAGCTCTTTCCGACGGAGCTCTTCGAGATGGGCGCGGAGATGGGGAAGCTCGAGCGCGGAAAGGTCCTGAAGGGCGAGCTCACTTTCGACACCAACGACGGCCGCACCATGGACGTGCTCGAGGTCGTGGCGCCGGTGTTCATCGAAGAGGAGCTCTGGGGTGCGGTGAAGCTCGGGCTCTCGCTCTCGAACGTGAACGCCGAGATCCGCAAGATGCGCATCGGTCTCATCAGCCTCGGTTTTCTGGGGCTCACTTTCGGCGCGCTCGGCTCGGTGTTCCTGGCCAACCGAATCAGCCGTCCGCTGGAGAGCCTGGTGGAAGGAACCGTCCGGGTGGCCCGCGGCGACCTGAGCCACCGTATCGACGTCTCCTCGGGCGACGAGATCGGCGAGCTGGCCTCGAACTTCAACCGCATGACCGAGGAGATCCTCGACGACCGGCGAAAGCTCGAGGAAGCTTCGCGCAAGCTCATGGACGCGGAGAAGCTCGCGAGCATCGGGCGGCTCGCGACGGCGCTGGCGCACGAGATCCGGAACCCGCTCACCGCGGTGAAGCTGAACATCCAGAAGATCGCGCACCACCCGGCGCTCGGCCCGACGGAGCTCGAGCAGCTCGGGATCGCGGAGAGCGGAATCCAACAGGTGGAGAAGCTGGTCAAGGACATCCTGAGCTATGCTCGCGCTCCGAAGCTCGAGAAGTCGAGCTTTCAAATCGAGTCACTGGTCGAGGAGGCGCTTCGTTTCGTCGAGGAGCCGATCGAGGAGAAAAAGATCCGGGTGGCGGCCTCTTTCGCGGACCTCTCCCCCATCGTCGTCGACGGCGACCAGTTGAAACAGGCCCTCCTCAACATCCTGCTCAACGCGACCGAAGCAGTCGGCAACGGGGGAACGATCGCGATCGAGACGCGGCTTCGCAGCACCGCGGAAGGAAACGTCGCCGAAATCTCGATCGCCGACGACGGCGTCGGCATCGGGGAGACGGACCAGACGTCGATTTTCGACGCCTTCTTCACCACCAAGAGCCTCGGCACCGGTCTCGGCCTGACCAATGCGCGGAAGGTGGTCGAGCTTCATCGGGGAGCCATCGAGGTCTCGAGTGAAGTGGGAAGAGGGACCAAAGTGACCGTCCTCCTTCCGTACGAGGACACCGTTCCTTCACGGGAAGCGCAGGAGACGATAGCCGCAACCCCATGAAATCCATCCTGGTCATCGACGACAACCGGCTGATTCGACAAACTTTCAAGAGCCACCTCGGAAGCGAAGGCTTCGAGGTCACCCTCGCTGCCGACGGACGGGAGGGCGTCGAGCTCTTCCGGAAAGTGGCGCCCGATCTGGTCATCCTGGACATCCATCTGCCGGTCATCGACGGAATCGAGGTGCTGAAGCAAATCCGCGAGATCGATGGAAACGCCTACGTCATCATGATCACCGCCTTCGACGACATGAAGACCACGGTCACGGCGATGAAGCTCGGGGCGTTCGAGTACATCTGCAAACCCATCGACTACGACGAGCTCCTGCTGAGCATCCGCAAAGCGCAGAAAATGCAGGAAATGGACGAGAAGCTCGACATTCTCGTCACCGAAGCCTCGCACGAATGGTCCATCGACAACATCGTGGGCCGCACGGCGCAGATGCGGGAAGTGTTCAAGACCATCGGCATGCTCTCGAGAAGCACCACCACGGTCCTCGTCCGCGGCGAGTCCGGCACGGGGAAGGAGCTCGTCGCCCGCGCCATCCACTACAACTCCATCAACCGCGAGGAGCCGTTCGTCGCGGTCAACTGCACCGCGCTCGCGGAAGGGGTCCTCGAGAGCGAGCTCTTCGGGCACGTGCGCGGAGCTTTTACGGGCGCCGTGCGGGATGCCCGGGGAAAGTTCGAGATGGCGCAGCGGGGAACGATCTTCCTCGACGAGATCGGCGACATCTCTCCCAACATCCAGGCGAAGCTCCTGCGCGTCGTAGAGAACCGGGAGTTCTCCCGCGTGGGAGGGGAAAGGATCCAGCGGACCGAAGCCAGGATCGTGGGCGCCACCAATCGGAACCTGGAGGACTCGGTGAGGCGCGGGCAGTTCCGGGAGGATCTCTACTATCGCCTCAAGGTCGTCGAGATCAAGCTGCCGCCGCTGCGGGAGAGGCGCGAGGACATCCCGGAGCTCGTGGCCCACCTCCTCGAGAAGGTGAACCGGCAGCTCCATACCAACGTGCGGAAGGTGCCCGACAGCGTGATGAAGATGCTCGTGAACTACGACTGGAAAGGCAACGTCCGCGAGCTCGAGAACGGCCTCACCCGGGCGGTCACTCTCGCCCACGGCGACGTGCTCCTGCCGGAGCACCTGCCGCTCCTGCGCGCCGATGGAAGCGGAACCGGCCTGGTCAGCGACGAGCTGACCTCGCTCAAGGAGATGGAGCGCCGCTACATCTCGCACGTATTGAAGCAGACCCGATGGAACAAGTCGCGGGCGAGCGACGTGCTCGGAATTACCCGCCCCACCCTCGACAAGAAGATCAAGGACTACGGTCTCGTCGACCCTCGGAAGAGCCGGGAGCACGAGGAAGCCGACGAAGAGGAAGCGCCCGCGGTCCCGGGAATCGGCTGAAGAGCTTTCTATTTGCTCGCCTCGCTCTTCGCTCGGCTCGCTCCCCGCGCTCCTCGCGCGGGGAGGACGGCCGGATTCCCGCGGTTCGCGCCCCAGGCGCTACCGCTTCCTCCCGGCCGGGCGCGCTCCGCGCGCGCAGGGTGCCGACGTGATTTGCGGCACCCTGCTAGTCCCGCTTTCGGACCAGCAGGACCCCGTCGCGCACGGTCAAGAGCACGTGCTCGACTCGGGGATCCGTTCGCGCCTTTTCGTTGAGCTCGTGGATCGCCCGGGTCTCCTCGTCGAGGGGATCGAGCACCCTGCCGCTCCAGAGGACGTTGTCGACCGCGAGGATTCCACCGGGACGAAGCCGGGGAAGGATTCGATCGTAGTAGACGGGATAGTTCTGCTTGTCCGCGTCGACGAAAGCGAAGTCGAAACGCCCGTCGATGGAATCGAGGCTCTCGAGGGCCGGACCCATGATGAGGCGTATCTTCGATCCGTGCTCGCTCTCCGCGAAGTAGCGCCGAGCCACTTCCTCCGCGAGCGGATCGACTTCGAGGGTAATGACCTCCCCGTAGGGGGGAAGCGCCGACGCCATCATCAAGGCGCTGTAGCCGGTGAAGGTCCCGACCTCGAGCACCCTCGAGGCCCCCGTCATCTGGATCAGAAGCCGGAGGAGCTGGCCCTCGGTTCGGCCCGAGAGCATCTGCGGGGACTTCATGGAGGCGAGCGTCTCGCGCTCGAGACGATGGAAAATATCCGGGACGTCGCTCGAGTGCTCCTCGGCGTAGCGCTCCAGGTTCGGATCTACGAGAGGTTCCATAGACAAAAATGGCGTGGCATCGAGCGACTCGATGCCACGCCGTGAAGATTACTGAATATAGTCGTGCAGCGCGCGGCGGTTTCCGGCGGCTCGAAGCCTTCGGAGCGCCTCGACCTCGAGCTGGCGCACTCGCTCGCGGGTGAGATTCAGCACCTTTCCGATCTCTTCGAGGTTGTACTCGGTGTTGAATCCGATTCCGAAACGCATCCGGACGATGAGCTGTTGCCGCGGGGGAAGCAGCTCGAGCGCCGCTCGAACCTTTTCCCGCATGTCTCGGTCGAGGACCACCTGCCAAGGCGTCTGCGACCGCTCATCGGACTGAAGCTCCCAGCGGGGGCTTCCGTCCTCGACCGCGAGCGCGTCGAGCGACTCGAGGTGGGGGATGGACTTCATCGCCGTCTCCACCTGGTGCTCCGCGGCTCCCACGGCCTTCGCGATCTCCTTCATCGAGGGCTCTTTCCCCTCGCGCTCCTGGAGCTTGTTCTTCGCCCGCGTCGCGACCCGGACCATCTCGAGCTTGTTGATCGGAACTTTGATGGTCCTGGACTTCTGCGACAGCGCCCGCGTGATCGCCTGACGGATCCACCACGTGGCATAGGTCGAGAACTTCAGGTTGCGCCGGGGGTCGAAGCGCTCGACCGCCTGCATCAGGCCGATGTTGCCCTCCTGCACGAGATCGGAGAGCTCCATTCCCATGTTCTTGTAGCGCTTGGCGATCGAGACCACCAGCCTGAGATTCGACTCGATCATCTTGGCCCGGGTCTCATCGAATTCCTTGCGCGCGGTCTTCCGCGTGGTGCCGAGCTTCCGCTCCTTCAGCACCGCTTCGGAACGACGCATCGCCCGCGAGACCTTCTGCTCCTGCTCCCGGTTGAGCAGCGGATAACGGTGGGTCTCCTTGAGATACTGTCCGAGGACGTCGAGCTCCGTCGTAGCATCTTCGGCTTCGGGCTCCGGTCGCGGCGGCTCCACCTCCGGGGCGTCGAGCTCGAGCTCGTCCTCGGAGAGGTCCGGCATTGTGGCTCTCATGATATGTATTTCCTTTCCCTCTATTCCTGCAGGCCGTCTTACACGTTTCGTGCCAGCAAGTGGCAATCACGCATCACTATGCAAGATAAGGATTTAATCGCAAAGCCAGCCCCGCACCTGCAGGTCGAATAGCATGAAAACTTTACAGGTCTGTCCTCTATTTGCCTCTATCTGCTAAGTTGATAAATATAACCATATTAGTCTGAGTTTGTAAAGGGGCTATGCTATATACGACGGAAACCAGGTGCAGGTTCCGTGATCGCCCGAATGGAAATTGACACGGACGATCCGCCGTTACAAACTGAGCAGCCGCGATGAGTAGCGACGAGCGCGCTCACGATCCCAAAGAAGAATTGATTTCCGGACTTCGCGCCGCTCGGGAGGAAGCGCGGCTATCTCCGGAAGAGCCGGTGAAACCGGGCCCCTACCCGACGGGCTCCCCGAGCCCCACCCGTCTTCCCCCGCTCGAATCCAAAAGGGATGCCGCTCTCCCGACGTCGCCCGATCGCGAAGCGTTGAATCGCTTGTGGAACGTGGGCGAGAACGTCCTCGAGAGAAAGGGACTCCTCGCGTGGCTCCAGAAGCCGCTCCGCCGTTTGGTTCGCTTCGCTCTAGGACCGGTGGTGGAACGACAGGTCGAGATGAACTCCGCCCAGGTGCGATTCGACAACGAGCTCGTACGGTACGTCGACGATCGGTTCGATCGGATGAGCGGCCACTACGACCGCGTGCTCGGGCTTCACGGCCGCCGCATGGAGGAGATCGACGAACGGCACCTCATCCTCCAGCAGGAGCTCATCCGGCACGTGCACGACCTCGTCGCGCGCATCGAGCTCGTGTTCGAAGCCGCCGAGCAGAACCATCTCTACCTCGAAGGAACCCTCCGGGAGACGCGTGAGGAGTTGACGAAAATCTCAGAGCGGCTCAAAGCACTCGAGAGGGAGACGAAGTAGCCGATCCATGCCGCGCCGCAGCATCTGCGTCTGCTCGGTGCAGGCGCCCTTCATCGTCGGCGGGGCCGAGATCCTGGCGACGGAGCTCTCCGCCGCGTTGAAGGCCCGCGGGTTCCTGGTCGACGTGGTGAACGTCCCCTTCAAATGGTATCCGGTTCAGGACATCGTGAAACAGGCCCTGGTCTGGCGCTTTCTCGAGGTCACGGAGTCGAATGGGGTTCCTATCGACATGGTGATCCCGACGAAGTTCCCGTCGTATCTCGTGAAGCATCCGCTCAAGGTGACCTGGCTCTTTCATCAGCACCGCGAGGTCTACGACCTCTACGGAACCCCTTACTGCAGTTTCACCGACGATCCCGAGGAGCAGGAGATTCGACAGACCATCCTGCGTATGGACGCGAAGACCCTCCGGGAGTCGCGCCGTATCTTTACGATTTCGAAGAACGTCTCCTCGCGCCTCGCGCGCTACAACGACATTCCCTCGGAGACGCTCTATCCGCCTCCTCACTTCGCGGGCCGGTATCGCGAAGGGGAGTTCACCGACTACGCGCTCTACGCGGGGCGGCTCGAGACGCTCAAACGCGTGGACCTTCTCGATCGAAGCCTTCCGGTACGTCGACCCCGGCGCGCGGCTCGTCATCGCGGGCCGAGGTCCCCAGCAGCAGAATCTGGAGCGGCAGGTGGAGAGACTCGGGCTCGGGGACCGAATCCGCTTCGCGGGGTTCGTCGCGGAAGAGGACCTGCTGTCGCTCTACGCGGACGCTTTCGCCGTCATCTACGCTCCGGTCGACGAGGACTACGGCTACGTCACCGTCGAGGCTTTTCTCTCGGGAAAGCCCGTCGTCACCTGCAAGGACTCGGGAGGAACCCTGGAGTTCGTCGAAGACGGGACCACCGGCTTCGTGGTCGATCCCGATCCGCAGGCGCTGGCGGAGAAAGTGAATCGCCTCTTCCTCGACCGCCGGCTCGCGCGGGAGATGGGCGCCTCGGGACGGCCTCGGGTTGCCGGAATCGGATGGGACGCGGTCATCGACGCTCTCACCGAGCCGCTCGCGTGAAGATCTCCTTCTGGAGCCCGCTCTCGCCTTCGGGCACCGGGGTCGCCGACTACAGCGAGGAGCTCTTGCCGCATCTCGCGAAGGAAGGCATCGAGATTCATCTCTTCGTCTCCGATCGCGAGCCTGCCAATCCCGAGATCCGTGATTCCTTCCGCTGGCACTGGGCCCGCGACTACGAGGAAGTGGCGGCGCGGGAGCGGTTCGACGTCGATCTCTATCAGATCGGGAATAGCTCCTATCATCGTTTCGCCTTGAACGCCGCCCTCCGCCACCCGGGGGTGGTGGTGCTGCACGACCTGGTGCTGCAGCACCTTTTTCTCGGGCTCTCCGTCGAGCGCGGAAATACGGCGCTCTACGTCTCGGAGATGAAGCGCGCGTACGGCGATAGAGGAGCGGCCGTCGGACGGCAAATCGCGGCGGCCCTCGGGAGCGAGCTCCTCACTTCGAAGTTTCCGCTCTGCGAACGGCTGGTCGAGCGAAGCTACGGAGTGCTGGTGCTGACCCGCTTCATGCAGCGCTGGCTCGAGCAGCGGTTCGGAGCGATGCCGGTCGGAAAGTTCATCGGCAGAGCGCCTCACCACTATTCGCCGCCCCCTCCCCTTCCGGTCTCGACTCCGCTCGAGGCTCGGCGGATCTTGGGACTTCCGGAGAACGAGTTTCTCGTCGCGTCTTTCGGGCTCGTCACACGGGCGAAGCGCGTGGAACAGGCGCTCTCTCGGCTTTCGTCGGTTTCTCGGCGACTTTCGAGACGCCCGCTTTCTGGTGGTGGGTGAGGTGCAGGGGTCCTATCCGCTCGGGGAGCTCGCGGTCGCGAGAGAGTTGGGCTCCCGGCTCGTCGTGACCGGCCGGCAGTCGATGGAACGCTTCTATCTCTACATGCTCGCCTGCGACGTCGTGGTCAACCTGCGCTTTCCCTCGACGGGAGAGCTCTCGGGGACGCTGATTCGCACTCTGGGAATGGGAAAGCCGGTCCTGGTCTCGAATACCGGTCCGTTCGCGGAGTTTCCCGAGCACACCGTCGCGCGTATCGACCTCGGTCCGCCCGAGGTGCCCGAGATTGCGCGGGTGCTGCTCTGGCTCGCGCGCAATCCGCTTCTGCGCGAAGCGATGGGGCGCTTCGCCCGGGAGCACGTAGAGGCGGAGTACAAGCTGTCGGACGAGTCTTCGGCGTACGCCGCTTTCTTGCGGAAGGTGGCCGAGGCCAGGCGTCGGGGAGAGCTGCGAGCTCCGCCGCCGTACGACCAGGCCGATCTCGCCGCGGCCATTGCGACGGGAATCGCCGACATGCCGCTCGGGAGGACGTTCGGTCTCGAGCACCTCCGAGAGGCGCTTGCCGACGCGACGGCTCACCAGACGTAGCGCTGGATTTTCGCCGTCTTCTTCAGCGCGGCGATCCACTCCTCCACGCGCGCGTTGAACGCGCGCTCTTCGAGGATGCGGCGAATCGACTCCGAGACCTCGGCGAGCTCCGGAAGACGCTGACCCCCGACGGAAGGGGCGAGCTCGTCT
Source organism: uncultured Acidobacteriota bacterium (assembly GCA_963820855.1). Classification (GTDB taxonomy): domain Bacteria; phylum Acidobacteriota; class Vicinamibacteria; order Marinacidobacterales; family SMYC01; genus DAISKN01. Next base: position 25,442 of record CAWGBY010000015.1, on the reverse strand, counting down.
CGATAGTAAGCTTCGATCTGATCCTCGGTCACGAACGTGAGCGGCCGGAAGCGGCGCTCGAGGTACTGGGCGACGGCCACTTGCCGGCGGAGTGTCCCGCGGAGCTCCTCTTCCGAGAGCCCGCTTCGCGCGAGCATTTCCCGGAAGGCGGCATCGGAGGGCGACCCGGCGCGCACTTCCCCGAAAGCCCGTTCGACGAGATCGGACGACACCGGCTCGTTCGTGAACCGCTCGACTTCCCGCTCCACCAGGCGGGACTCGATCAGCCGCTCGACCACCTCGACCAGAGCCACGTCCGTCTGCGAGCGCGCGCGGGCGATCTCGCTCGCCTGCTCCGCCTCGGAAAGAGTCACGACCTCGCGATCGATGATGGCGACGATTCGATCGACGAGCTCCGCCCGCGCGGAGCCGGCCGCCAGGAGGGACGCGAGAGCGAAGCCACACGACTCTAGAACGCATGGCCGAGGCTCACGTGCCACCGTCCCAGCGATTCCTGGCACGGAATCAGGACGTCGGGGCACTCGATCGAGCGCACCGTGCGCCGGTCGAGCTTGAATCCGTAGTCCACCCGGAGCGGACCGAGCGGAGTGTCGTAGCGAAAACCAAAGCCCATGTTGTAGCGCCAGTTCAGGAGCTCGATGATTTGAAGGCGGCGATAGACGTTCCCGTTGTCGGAAAAGAGCACCCCGCGGAGGTTCCCGAAAATGGGGAAGCGGAGCTCGACGTTCAAGAGCGTGAGGACGTTTCCGCCGATGGGCTCTCCGTCCACGACGTCGCCGTTCGGAAGAGGAATCTTCCTCTTGGGACTCGCCTCGTCGAGGGCGAACCCCCGGAGCGTCGTCGCCCCTCCCACGAAGAAGCGCTCGGCGATGGGAAGGAGCGCATCCCGATCCTCCCGGTAGGTCTGCCCCACCCCGAGCCGCAGCCCTACCGCGGCCACCATGTCGTGAGGCAAGGGCACATAGAAGAACTGCTGGGCCAGTCCCTTGAGGTAGGGGGCCTCGGTCCCGAGGGCGGTCGCCGACCATTCCCCGTCGAGGATGCGGAACTGGCCGCCTCGCGGGTTCAGAGGGTCGTCCCGGCGGTCGACGACCGAGGCCATCGAGAGCGCGGAAATGCGCGTGTTGCGAAAACGCCGATCGATCTCGTCGATGTCCACTTCGAGCTGGAAGACCTTGGTCTGGTCGAAACGGTACCGAAAGAAAAGGGTTTGCTCCGGACTCAGCCTCTTCGAGACCTGGAGCCCGACTCCCACGCGGTTGTAGTCGAAGCTGGACCGATCTTCCTCCTCCGCGAAGAAGCTGACGAACACCGGAAGGGGAATGGCGAAGAATTCCGGCTGGCGATAGGTGGTGATGAAGCGCGCGCCGCGAAAGCTCGCCCGCGTGAAGACGCTCACCGAGCGGTTGCGGCCGAAGAGGTTTCGGCGCGTGAGCTCGACCTCGGCGCGCGCGAGCTGCTGCTCCTCGTAGCCGAACCCGTAGGCGAAGGTGGTACGCGGCGCTTCCACGAACGTGATGAGCACGTCGCTTCGAAGAGTCTCCGGGTCCGGAGCGAGCGGCTCGATGTCGACGCTGCGGAAGAGGCCCGAGCCCACCAGGTTCTGCCGCGTTTCCGCGATGGCGAGCGGGCGACAGAGGCTCTCCCGCCTCGATCGTGACGAGCCGCCGCACCGCCGATTCCTTGGTCACCCGGAGTCCCGGCGAGGATGACGCGATCGATCCGGGTGCGCTCCCCTTCGCGAACGACGAAAGTGACGACGGCGCTCTCTTGCCGCTCGTCGAGAAGCGCTCTCGGATTCCACCTCGACCCCGCGGAAGCCCTGGTTGCGGTAGAGCGAGAGGATTCGCTCGCGCGCAGCGACGACCTCGGAGGCCGCATAGGGGTCGGAGGGCTCGACGAGCGCGGCGGCGAGCACCGCGGCCGGCTCGAGCGCCTCGGGCCCCTGGAGCTCGACGCGGTCGACGAGCGCGCGGGGACCTTCCTCGACTCGCAGCACGAGCGTGAGGCGTCCTTCCGTTTCCGGATCGAGCCGTTCGACGCCCTCCACGCGGGCGCGATGGAAGCCCTTGCCTTCGAGATACGTCGCGCACGGCATCGAGATCGCCGTCCCACGTCTTCTGGCGGAACGGCGACGAACGCACCCCCTGTCGGGAACGCGTGACGAGAAGCGCGCGAACCTCCGCTTCCGAAGCGGTCTCGATGCCCTCGACTTCGATGGCCTCGACCTCGAGCCTCGGACCGGGCGCAACCAGGAAGCGAAGGACCAGCTGCTCTTCGCCGCCGACGTTCTCGCGCTCGACTCGGACCGCGGCGTCGCGGTGTCCTTCGTCCTTCAGACGATCCTCGAGATTGACCCGGGACTCCTCCACGAGATCCTCGGTGAAGCGCGCTTCGCTGAAAAGCGGAACGAGTTTCCTGAGCTCCTTGTTTCCGAAGTCCCATCCCACGACCTCGATCTTGACTTTCGGTCCCATCGCCGAGGTGATGCGGACGTCGACCCGCTGATTCGCGGCGGGCGATTCCTCGACCGAGAGCCGCGCTCCGTAGTAGCCGAGCTCCTTCCACTCCTCCGCGAGCGAATCGAGCTTCCGATCGAGATCGCGGCGGGAATAGGGAGACCCCTCGACGAGAGCGAGCTCCCGGCGGATGTGTGCTTCGATGTGGGGGGGGACACCTTCGATCGCGAGCGCGCCGAGGCGCGCCCGGGCGCCGGGCTCCACGTGAAAGACCACTCTCGCGGTCGGCGATTGAAACGACGCCTCGGGCTCGACGCGCGCCCAGAGATATCCTTCGGCCTGCAAGACCGACGTAAGCCTCGAGGCGGCCGCGGCGAGCCCGTCGACGTCGAGGGGGTCGCCTCGACGGATCTCGCTCTCCTCCGACGAGGCGCTTTCGCAGATCGTCGAGACCGGGCTCGATCTCGAGGCCGGCGACGTCGACCTCCGCCACCTCCAGCCGGGGAAAGAGACGAAAGACGACGACGACTTCCCGGCTGTCCTCTGCGGTCGCTGAGGGCCGCCGGCGGGAAACGCCTCGACCTTGATGTCACTGAAAATGCCGAGGGAGAAGATCTGCTGGATCGATCGACGTACCGCCTCGGGCCGGTACGGCTCTCCCGGGAGGAGCTCGATGAGCTCCCGGCTCGCCTCGGGAGGCGGGCCGCCCGGATACTCCACGCGGATCTCCCGGACGATGCGGCCTCGATAACTTTCCGTCGCGCCCTGGACCGCCTCTTGAGCGACGGCGATTCCGGCCGCGAGCACCAGGAAGAGCGAGGCGAGCACTCTAGAAGCTCTTTCGGAACTTCACGTCGACCCCGATGTCCCCTTCCTCATCGCGCGACAGGATCCAGGACATCGGTCCCTCGGGGGTGTACTCGATGAGGATGATCGCTTCGGTGGTCGAGTTGAGGTTGGTCGAGTAGTTGACCGCGAGCTCGCGCGTAATTTGCTTTCCCAGGCTCACGCGGGCGGTGGGATTCGCGAACTGGCCCACGAGGAACGGGTTCACGCTGAACCGGTCGAGGCCGAAGAGACGCTCGGCACGCTTGCCGACTTCCTGCGAGAGCCGCTCGGTCAGAAGCGAAGCGACACCGACGCCGGCGAGCTCCTCGGTCTCGTTGCCGACGAGCGTGTCCTGGATCTCGCGATCGCTCGCTCCCGCGAGAAGGCGAAGGATGTCGACGGTGCGGAGCGGAGGGTCGGAGCTGAGCTCGGGATAGAAGCGGTCCGGCGTCCCCGTGAGCCGGAGCTCGACCCGGTAGCTGCGCACCCGGGCTTCGGCGGTGAGGTCGACGAACGGCTCGATCTCGTCCGGGTTCACGAAGTCGACTTTCCCGGCGGTGATCTCGTATCGCTGGCCGAGAAAGTACATCTCCCCTCGGCTCGCCTCCGACCGGCCGAGAAGAACGGGCTCCCGGAGCGTTCCGCGAAGCTCGAGCTCCGCGCTCGCATCGATGGCCGCGAGCGAGTTCCGCACCTCGAGACTCCCGGGCGCGCGAATCCGCACGTCGAGCCGCACGTCCCTCAAGAGCTCGTCCTCCGCGAAGTCCGAAAAGAGCGGCTCCCCCTCGCGGTCGGAGAGGATCCCGGAAACCAGGTCGTACTCGCGAGTCCAGAGAGCGTCGCTGAGGAGGAGGTTCCCGCTCACCATCCGCTCGCCGGGACTTCCCTGGAGGGCGAGATCCCCCTCGATGGTCGCGACCAGGCCTTCGGGATATCGGAGCCTCACCCCCGAGCCGTGCATGCGGAGGTCCACCGAGCCGGGTCTCAGGCCCTCGAGAGCGATGGTCCCGGTGAGAGTGACGGGCCCCGAGCCGAAGACCGCTTGAAGCTCCGGAATGCGAAGCGTTCGATTGTCGAACACCACGCGGCCGCGGAGCCCGCCCAGGGCCTGCCGGAAGCCCTCGAGCCGGATCGATCCCGACTCGAAGTCGGCGTGGCCTTCGATCGAAGGTCGATCGAGGGTCCCACCGATTCGCGCCGAAAGCGTGGTCTCACCCGTGGTCGCCACTTCGGGATAGAAGCTCTGGAGAAGACCGAGGCTCGCGACTCCCTCGGCCTCGATGTCGAGAGACCCGTCTTTCAAGTCGAGGCTTCCTCCGAGAAAGAGGCTGCTCTCGGCTTCGGAAAGCGCGACTCGGGAAAGCTCGAGCTGACCGTCCTGAAGGAACATCCTCGCGGGAGTGAGGGACGCGACCCGGAATCCAGGCCCTTCGAGAACGAGCGACGAGACCACCGCCTCGACCTCGGCAGACTTCACGGGATCGGCGGCGGCCGTCGGCACGCGAAAGTCGGCCTCCCCGTTCGCCGTCACCGTCATGGTGGATGCGCTCTCGGGAGAAAGCCGAAGCCACGGCGCGAAGTCGATCCCGCTCCACTCGAGCCGACCTCGCGCGAGGTAGTCGCCGGACAGAAGCACCGAGGCCTCGAGCTTGACCTGGTCCGCGCCCCGCTTCAACCCGACGCTCAGCTCGAGATCGCTCCCGAGCATCCGGCCCGTCACCTCCGCCTCACCGAAGTCGACGCCGCGAATCTCGACCCTCTCCCCGCGGCCGTTCAATCGGGCGATGGGCTCGTCGTAGGTTCCGGAGAGCTCGACGTCGCCGGCGAGAACTCCCTTCAACGATGCCCACGCCGGGGCGATGCCGTCGAGATCGAAACGATCGATTCTCACGACGCCTTCGAGGCTTCTCGCTTCCGGGTCGAGCTCGAGGTGCCCTTCGAGCACGGCGCCCCCGCGCGCGAGGGAAAGAGGATCGAATCGAATCCTGCCGGAACCGAGAGCGAGCCTTGTCGCGGCGCTCGAGACGTCGATGCCGTTCACTCGGCCTTCGGCGATCGCGAGATCCGCCCCGCCGTCGAGGCGGTCCCGCGGCGCGCGAGGCCTGGAACTTTCCCGATAACCGTCCCTCGACGCCGTAAAGCCCGGGCAGCGGAAAACTCGACAGCTCGAGGTCGAGATCGAAATCTCCCTCACGAAGTGGAGGAACGAGCGAAAGAAAGCCTCGCCCGGAAAGCGTACCGCTCGCGACGGCGGCGCTGAGATCCTCGAAGGTAACTGCGTCGCGCGTGACAATCGCCCTCGCTCGCACGGTTCCGAGCTCAACCGCTCCGAGCGTCAACGCTTCCGCGGCGAGCTCTCCTTCGAAAACCAGCCGGGGGAATCTCTCGCGAAGACGGCCCACGGCCTTGCCGCTGCCTTCGACTTCCCACTCGTCGGGAGAAACGACGCTCCGCCCCGAAAGCGCCCGTTCGATCTCGCGCTGAAATGAGCGGGCCGCCGCGAGGTCGGAGGACTCGAAGTCCAGCGAGAGGTCCGCCGGGCCGACCTGCGGATAACTTCCGGATATCGTTCCCGAGAGGAACGGCGTCTCGACCTGCAGATGGTCGATGGTGAGCTTCCGCTCGGAGACCGCCGCGTTCATACGAAACGAAAGAGGGGTCGCGGCGGCGAGAAGGCTCCCCGGAATCGGCGCCGTGCCCTCGAGCTCGAAGCTCCCCGCGATCTCCTCGGGCTCGGCCGCGGCGAACGTGAAACTCCCTCGACCCGAGACTCGCGAGTCGAGGGGGCTCGAGGTCCCGCTCACCGAAGAGAGCACTGTCTCGAGGGAGGCGTCCTCGAAGTCGATACTGAGAGAGGCGGGGTTCTCCGCGACGGGCAGGGGCTGGTGGAGCTGAAGCTTCGCGCTTCCCGATGCGAAGCGACCTCGCGCGAATCCGACGGTCAGAATCGAGCGGTCCCAGAACACTTCCCCGCTCCAATTCCCGACGGGAATTCCGGCGACCTGACCCTCGGGGAGCAGGAGGGTTCCCTCGAGGGTCTTCGATTCCGGCGAGATCGTCAGCATTCCGCGGAACGATGTGGATCCCTCGACGAAGCGCGGAGCGCCGTCGAGGCCGAAGATCGCCTCGGCGAGACTTCCGGACTCACCCTCCGCCTCGACGTCGAACCGGGCGTGGACCCCTCCCGCGAAGCCGATCTTTCCCGTGGCGGTCAATCGGCCGAAATCCGAGGTCACTACCCCCTCGCGCAAGAAGAGCTCATTCGGGACGAGCTCAAAGTCGGCGGCCACCCCCGCCGAAAGCTCGCGATGACTCTTGATCTTCAGCATGCCCGAGTCATAGGCAAATCGACCTCCGAATCGACCATCCCGAAGCCGTTTCAGATCCACCGTCATGTCACTCGCCTGGAGAGTCCACGGAACGCGCTGGTTCTCGATGCGGAGGACGGCCCTCGAAACGGAGATGCTGTCCGCGGCGAGCGTAATCCCGGCGAGCCGGGTTGCCTCCGAGCGGCCACTCGGAAGCACGAGCCCCTTCTCACGGTCTTCCAGAAGAGAAATCGTCAACCCCTCGAAGCTCAGCTCGGCCCAGCGCAGCTCGAGGGTGAGGAGCGTTGCGAGCCGCAGTTTTCCCCGAATGGTTTCGATTTCCAGGACGGGCTCGTCACGGCCGGGCGCACCGAGAGAGATGTCGCGGAGCTCGAAGGCATATCGCGGTAAATTTAGGTAAATACTGCCGACATGAGCCGGGGCTCCGGAGAGCTCCGTCAGCTGGTTTTCGAGCGCGGCGCGAAGCTTTTCCGGGTAGTCCCAGAGGAGCAAATAGCCGGCAAGAACGAGGGCGAGGACCGCGAGACCCGAGGCGAAGAGACCAATCGCCCAGCCCGCCCATCGAACGGCACGACGGCGGAAGGAGCTTACCATGACAAATATACCTAATTATGTGGTGAGAGTCAGAACATAGAGTAGCTCGCGCCCTTCGATGGCTTGCCCGGCTTCGACGGCGACTTCGGAGACGACGCCGGCCTCTGGGCATCGAAGCTCGTTCTGCATCTTCATTGCTTCGAAAAGGAGAATGGGCTGTCCAGCGAGCACCGACTGGCCGGAGGCGACGAGGATTTTGACCACTCTTCCGGGCATCGGCGACTTCACTTCGATCCGGCCGGAGGAGGACCCTCTCCGAGCGACGTTCGGCGGGGCCACGCCAACGGCGAAACGAAACCGCGCCGATCCGATGGCCACCTCGATTTCGGAGTCCCGCGCCTCGACACAGGCTTCGAAAGAGCCGCCGTCCGGGGTGACCACGGACCAGATCGAGGAGGACTCGGAGCCCCGAGTCACCGTGGTTCCCGCCTCCGTCCTGTAGCCGTCTCCGGCGGGCTCGATGCGGAGAGCGTGAAGTCCGCCATCGCCTTCGAGACGAAGTTTTCTTTCGCGGCTCACAGCCGTCCTCTCGTCAGATGAGCGAGCCTCCAGGCGGAGCGTGAAGTCGCTTCGGGGGCTCTCTCCGATCGTGACTCCCGCTCTTCGAGCGCGGCCGCGGCTGCTGCCAGCGCCGCGGGCAAGAGCTCACGCGGTTGAGGAGGCGTCGAGGCCATTTCACTCATCCAATGCCTGTCGACGAAGCCCACGTCCATTTCGCCGGATAGGAAACGCTCGTCCAATAGCATGCGCTCGAAGAACGGAAGCGTCGTGGAAACGCCCTGGACACGATACTCTCGAATCGCCCGGAGCGCCCGGGCGATGCACTGTGCGCGGTTGGCCGCGCTTACGATCAGTTTAGCAATCAGCGGGTCGTAGTGGGGTGTCACCCGCTGTCCCTGAAAGACCCCCGAGTCGTGCCGGATTCCGGGCCCTTCGGCCGGCCGGAAGACCGAGAGCGTTCCCGCCGTCGGCATGAAGTTCTGAAAGGGGTCTTCCGCCGTGATGCGGAACTCCATGGCCCAGCCGCGCCGGGAGATGTCGCCCTGGGAGAAGGGAAGCGGCGACCCCGAAGCGACCGCGAGCTGCAGGAGCACGAGGTCGAGACCGGTCACGATCTCGGTTATCGGATGCTCCACCTGGAGGCGCGCGTTCATTTCCAGGAAATAGAAGCTCCGCTTCGAATCCACGAGAAACTCGACCGTCCCGGCGTTCTGATAACCGGAGGCGCGAGAGACAGCGACCGCCGCCTCGCCCATTCGGGCGCGAAGCTCGTCGTCGAGGAAGGGCGAGGGCGCCTCTTCGATGAGCTTCTGGTGGCGCCTCTGGATGGAGCACTCCCGCTCGAAGAGATGCACCACGTTCCCGAAGCGGTCGCCGAGCACCTGGATCTCGATGTGCCTCGGCCGCTCGACGTATTTCTCGAGGTAAACCGACGAATCCCCGAAGCTGGACTGCGCTTCGGAGCGAGCCTCCTGCGAATGCCGACGGGAGATCTTCCGCGGCCGCGACGCGCCTCATGCCTTTGCCGCCGCCCCCCGCGGTCGCCTTCACGAGAAGCGGGTAGCCGATTCGATCCGCCTCGCTCCTCGCGGCTTCGAGCGACTCGAGAGGGAGGCTCCCGGGGACAACCGGGACTCCTGCCTGCGATCGCGACGGCGCGGGCCCTCGCCTTGTCTCCCATGAGAGCAACCGCCGACGGAGGAGGTCCGATGAACGCGAGGCCCCGATCCCGGCAAGCTTCCGCGAACGCCGCGTTCTCCGCGAGAAAGCCGTAGCCCGGGTGGACCGCCTCCGCGCCGCTCTTCTTCGCCGCGTCGAGGATCGCGGGCATCGAGAGATAGCTCGCGGAGGAAGGCGCGGGACCGATGAGATACGCCTCGTCGCAGAGCCGCACATGGAGCCCGTCGCGATCGGCTTCGGAATAGACGGCGACGCTTCCGATCCCCGCATCGCGGAGCGCGCGGGCGATGCGGCACGCGATCTCGCCGCGGTTGGCGATGAGTACTTTTCGAAACATCAGCTAGAGCGGAATATTCCCGTGCTTTTTCGGCGGGTTCGAATCTCGCTTGTTCCGGAGCGACCGGAGCGCGGCCGCGAGCTTGGCCCGGGTCCGGCGCGGCGGGATCACTTCGTCCACGTACCCGCGCTCGGCGGCGACGTAGGGATTGGCGAGCTTCTCGCGGAACTCCGCGACCTTCTGCCGGCGGAGCTCGTCCGTCGACTCCGCCTCGGCGAGCTCCCTCTTGTAGAGTACGTTCACCGCGCCTTCGGGACCCATCACCGCGATCTCCGCCGTCGGAAACGCGTAGTTGAGGTCGGTGCGGATGTGCTTGCTCGCCATGACGCAGTAAGCGCCGCCGTAGGCCTTTCGGGTGATGACCGTCACTTTCGGCACGGTGGCCTCGGCGTAGGCGTAGAGAAGCTTCGCGCCGTGGCGGATGATCCCGCCCCATTCCTGCTCGGTGCCGGGAAGAAAACCAGGAACGTCTTCGAACGTCACGAGCGGAATGCCGAAGGCGTCGCAAAATCGCACGAACCGCGCGCCCTTGACCGAGGCGTTGATGTCGAGGACGCCGGCGAGGACCGCCGGCTGATTCGCGACGACGGCGATCGAGCGTCCCTCGATGCGGGCGAACCCGACCACGAGGTTCTGCGCGAAGTGCTCGTGGACTTCGAGGAAGACTCCGTCGTCGACCACGCGGCGGATGAGCTCCTTGATGTCGTACGGCCGATCGGGCTCTTCCGGCACCAGCGCGTCGAGCTCTTCCTCCTCGCGGTCCCAGGGATCGGAGCTTTTTTTCACGGGAGGCTCTTCGAGGTTGTTGCTGGGAAGGTAGGAGAGGAGCTCCCGAATCCGCTCGAGACAGTGCCGGTCGTCTTCGGCGAGGAAGTGCGCGTTGCCGGAGACTTCGTTGTGAGTCGACGCTCCGCCGAGCTTCTCCATCGTGACCTGCTCGTGAGTCACGGTCTTGATCACGTCGGGACCGGTCACGAACATGAAGCTCGTGTCGCGCACCATGAACGTGAAGTCGGTGATGGCCGGCGAGTAGACCGCCCCGCCGGCGCAGGGTCCCATGATGGCCGAGAGCTGCGGAATGACTCCGGATGCGAGCGTGTTTCTCAAGAAGATGTCGGCATAGCCGGCGAGAGAAACCACTCCTTCCTGGATCCGCGCGCCTCCGGAGTCGTTGAGGCCGATGAGGGGCGCCCCCTGGCGCATCGCGAGGTCCATCACCTTCACCACTTTCTCGGCATAGGCCTCCGAGAGCGATCCTCCGAAGACCGTGAAATCCTGGGCGAAGAGGTAGACGAGCCGCCCGTCGATTCGGCCATAGCCGGTGATGACGCCGTCGCCGGGGATGATGGTCTTCTCCATGCCGAAGTCGCGCGAGCGGTGGGTGACGAGCTGCCCCAGCTCTTCGAAGCTCCCCTCGTCCAGAAGGGCTTCGACGCGCTCGCGCGCGGTCATCTTGCCGGAGGCGTGCTGCCGTTCGACTCGTTCCGTCCCGCCCGCCTCGTGGGCGCGCCGAATCCTCTCCTCGAGCTCGAGGTTGCGGCGTTCCGACATCGCTCCGTCGACGGCTCGGGCCGGCGTCAGACCGCCGTTCCGACCTTCTGCGGCTTGAGCACGGCCTCCGCTTTTCGCCAGTCCTCGAGGAAGCGCTCGAGACCGATGTCGGTGAGAGGGTGCTTCAAGAGAGACCGGTAGACGCTCGCGGGCATGGTCGCGATGTCCGCGCCGACGAGCGCCGCCTCGATTACGTGAAGGGGGTTGCGGATGCTGGCAACGAGAATCTGGGTCGCGAAGCCATAGTTGCGGTAAATCTGCCTTATATCCTTGATGAGCCCCATGCCGTCGATCCCGATGTCGTCCAGGCGTCCCACGAAAGGACTCACGATGTAGGCGCCGGCCTTCGCCGCGAAGAGCGCCTGGGGAGCGGAGAAGCAGAGCGTCACGTTCGAGCGGATGCCGTCTTTCGCGAGCTCCCGGACCGCTTTCAGCCCCTCCGCCGTGAGCGGGCACTTCACGACGATGTTGGGCGCGATCTTCGCGAGGTCCCGCCCCTCGCGCACCATCCCCGGAGCATCGGTCGCGACGACCTCCGCGGAGATCGGGCCGTCCACGAGCGAGCAGATCTTCGCCAGGACGTCGAGGTACGGGGCCTTCTCCTTCGCGAGGAGGCTCGGGTTCGTGGTGACGCCGTCGACGAGGCCGAGCGCAGCCGCTTCGCGGATCTCATCCACGCTTGCCGTGTCGAGAAAGATTTTCATGGTTTTCCGTCCTTTCTCGGAAAAAGACTATAGCACTTCAGGGACTGAGTCTCGCTTCAACTGCCTCGCTTCGGGCGCTCTCGTTGGTCCCGGGCGCATTGTCGATGGCGGTGATGGTATAGAAGTACGTCTCCCCGGACTCCGGGTTCTCGTCGGTGTAGTTGGTCTGGGTCACCTCGGCCAGGAACTCGGAAGGGCCTTCCAGCGATTCCCCGCGCCAAACACGATAGCCCTTCAGGTCGGGCGCTTCCACGTCGCGCCAGCTGAGAAGAACGACGTTGCCGGACGGGACGGCGACCACCCCCGTCGGGCGCGGGCGGCGGAAATCGATCCTGAGGCGTGATGCAGACTTCCTCGGAAGGCGGGCTCGACGCGCTCGCGGGAGCGGTCAGAATCGAAGAAACGACGTAGCAGCTCGACGCGCCGAAGACCGCGGACCGGTCCTCGAAGCTCGGCGCGGACAGCGGTTCGGGATTCAACGGCGCGTCCGGGTACGCTTTCGCGTCCTCGAGGCGCCGGTGCACCGAGAACGTGAGGCCCGGAGGCGCGTCCAGAGGCGGGCTCCATTTCAACGCGACGAACCCATCGGCCGCTTCGAGAATGGGCGCGCCGGGCGGCGTGAGCGGGGCTACGGGGTCGACGCGGGCGACCTCGGAGAGTGTGCTCTCCCGCCCCTTTCTGTTCCTGTAGACGACGGCGTACTCCACTCGCTTTCCAATCCAGGCGGCGTCGACCGGCTCTTCGTAGTGCCTCAACTCTCCGAGGCCCGAGGAGTCGACTTCTTCCACGACCATCGGCCTCGGACCGGAACGGTGGCGGGCTCGGAGCGGGAGGCTCGACAGCCGCGGGGGCCGCTGCCGGTTCGGTTCCCGTGGCGGTGGGGCTTTCCGAGGGTGTGGTCGATGGAGGCTCCGTCGTCGGGGGCAGGTCCCTGCCGCGTAGGCGGTTCCGCGCGGCGGCGGCGCCGTGGGAGCGGTCTCCTGAGTCGAAGGGGCGATCTCTTCGGTCTCTTCGGGCGTCTCCGGCGGAGGGGGCGGAGGCACCTCCATCACTCGGCGGAGCACGCGCGCCGTCTCGAGATCGACGCTCTCGCTCGACCCGTCTTCGTTCCGGACCGGAGCTTTCCACGTCAGACGCAGCCGATCCCCGATTTGCCGCAGGGCCACTTCTTCCGCGGGTGCGGGCACCAGTCGAAGAGGCGGGAGCGGATCTCCCTTGTGTCCGCATGCGACGAGCGCGAAGACCGCCGCCGCGGCGACGCTACAGGATGTAGCGTGAGATATCGTCGTCTTTCGCAATCTCGTCGAGCATCTTCCGGACGTAGGCGCCGTCGACTACCCACTTCTTCTGCGAGAGCTCGGGGGCTTCGAACAGGAGATCGTCGAGCACCTTCTCCATGATGGTGTGAAGCCTCCGCGCTCCGATGTTCTCGGTCCTCTCGTTGACCATCATCGAGTACGACGCGATCGCCTCGACGGCGTCGTCGGTGAACTCCACTTCCACTTCTTCGGTGGCGAGAAGGGCCCGGTACTGCTTGAGAAGAGCGTTTCTCGGCTCTTTCAGGATGCGCACGAAATCCTCGTGATGGAGCGGCGAGAGCTCGACCCGGATGGGAAAACGGCCCTGGAGCTCGGGAATGAGATCCGAGGGCTTCGAGACGTGAAACGCGCCGGCGGCGATGAAGAGGATGTGATCGGTGCGGACCATCCCGTACTTCGTGTTGACCGCCGTTCCCTCGACGATGGGGAGGAGATCCCGCTGCACCCCCTCGCGGGAAACGTCGGGTCCGTGGCCCCCTTCGCGGCCCGCGACCTTGTCGAGCTCGTCGATGAAAATGATGCCTGCCTGCTCCGTGCGCTCGACGGCCGAGCGGCCGACCTGATCCATGTCGACGAGCTTTTGCTCTTCCTCCTGGATGAGGTACTCGAGCGCATCGGGCACTTTCATCTCGCGCTTCCGCGTGCGGCCGCCGAAAAGCCCCGGGAGCATGTCCTTCACGTTGATGTCCATCTCCTCGAGGCCGGCACCGGAGATGATCTCGAACGTCGGAAACATCTTTTCCCGCACTTCGATCTCGACGGTTCGATTGTCGAGCTTTCCCTCGCGGAGCTGGTTCCGCAGCTTTTCCCTCGTGGCGCGGAAATCGGAGGCCGATTTCTCGACGCCCGCCGGAGAGGTCTCCTCGGGAGGGCTTACCGGACGGATCGGAGGAAGGAGCAGGTCGAGGAGCTTCTCCTCGGCGTTCTCCTCCGCTTTGTCCTGGACCTCGTAGAGCCTCTCCTCGCGAACCATGTCGACGGCAATCTCCACCAGATCGCGGACCATCGATTCGACGTCGCGGCCGACGTAGCCCACCTCCGTGAACTTCGAAGCCTCGACCTTGGTGAAGGGGGAGTTCGACAGGCGCGCGAGGCGCCGCGCGATCTCGGTCTTGCCGACGCCGGTCGGCCCGATCATGATGATGTTCTTCGGAGCGACTTCCTCCGCCATCTCCGGCGGAAGCTTCAGGCGTCGGATCCGGTTGCGGAGTGCCACGGCGACCGCCCGCTTCGCGTCCTTTTGCCCGACGACGTACTTGTCGAGCTCCTGCACGATCTGGCGCGGCGTCAGCTGGTCGAGGTTCTCTTCTCCTTCGGTCGTCTCGGGCAGGTGGAATACCATGTTGGAACTTTCGAAGCGTAACGCCGAAAGGGAACCTTAAGAGAGCTCCTCGAGCACGATGCGGTCGTTGGTGTAGACGCAGATCGCGGCGGCGATTCGCATCGCCTCCTGGGCGATCGCAGCCGCCGAAAGCTCCGTGTGCTGCAGAAGCGCCCGCGCCGCGGCGAGCGCGAACGGTCCGCCCGAGCCGATGGCGAGGAGCCCATCGTCGGGCTCGATGAGATCGCCGTTTCCCGACAGGAGCAGAATGTGGTCCTTGTCGGCTACCACCAGGAGCGCGTCGAGCCTGCCGGAGCGCGCGGTCGGTCCGCCAGTCTTTCGCGAGCTCGACCGCGGCGCGCTCGAGGTTTCCTCGATACTCCTGGAGCTTCGCTTCGAAACGGCCGAAGAGCGCCTGCGCATCGGCCGTCGACCCGGCGAAGCCGGCGACGACTTTTCCGTCGGACAGGCGGCGGAGCTTCTTCGCGCCTTCCTTCACGACGGTGTCTCCGAGCGTGATCTGGCCGTCGGCCGCGAGCGCCGTCTTGCCATCCCGGCGGACGGCAAGAACCGTAGTGGATCGGACGCGGGTCACGCGCGGAGTATATCTCGAAGGCGCGCTCGCGCTCGACGCGCTTCCCTCCGAGACGCCCCGCGCATTATGATGTTCCCGCGCCGGTCCCCTAACCGCGCTAGACGAGGCTCGGCCCGGCTTTCGGGCAGAAGCTCCTGGAGCCAAAACGTTGGATTCGACCGACGCCAAGCGACTCTCGAACCGCGATCTCGTGGAGCGCCTCCTGGACGCGGACTCCTCGGATGGGGTCTGGGAGGAGTTCGTCTCCCGGTTCCAGAAACGGATTCGGCTCGTGGTCCTTCGGTCTTTTCAGACCGAGGCGGAGAGAAACGCGGGCCTCGATACGGGCTCTCCGCGGGACGCCGTCCTCGACCTGACGCAGGAGGTATTCGTGAAACTCCTCGAGTCGGATCGCCGGGCGCTTACCCGCTTCCGCGCGCGAAGCGAGCACTCGATCCATACCTATCTCCACACCATCGCGGTGAACCTCGTCCGCGACCATTTCAAGAAACTCCGCGCGCAAAAGACCCCGAAAGCGGCCGCGTCGCTTTCGAACCTCGTTCAGCACGAGCTCGACTCGGATGGCCCCTCCTACGACCAGGCACTCGTGAGCGACGGGCCCGGGCCCGAGCGCTACGTCGCTTCTCAGGAGCTCCGCGACCGGATGGGGGCCACCATCGAAAGGGCTTCCCCCCAGGCTTCGAGCGGGGCCCGCGACCGGCTCATCTTCCGGATGTACTTCGTCGAGGGGCTGACCGTGGGGGAAATCGCCGCGATTCCCCTCGTCGGGCTCACGGAGAGCGGCGTCGAGAAATGCATCCGGCGGATTCGAGAAGCGCTCCGAGCGGAGTTTCAAGAAAGCCAGGGAGGCCAGGGAGGCCAGGGAGGAAAGACGCGCCCGATTTCGTCTTAGATAGAGTGAGGGCAAGGATTGACGAGGCCCCGGAAGAACGGCCGACACCGCTTTCGGGACCCGAGGGTGAGCCGCGATCCGCGGCTCTTCAAGACCTCGACCGGCGACGGACCAATCCACGGCTCTCCCTGGCGGGAGTCAAAATGCCGAACCCGAACACGACCACGTCGGGGCATCTGGATGCCCTCGAGTTTCACGAGCTGCTCGAGGGAACGATGCCGCGCGGCCGGAAGCGAGAGGTCGAGCTGCACCTCGACGGATGCGCCGAGTGCGGCGAGACCCTCGCGATGATCGTGCGCTCCGATCGCCCCGCCTCGAGAGAGGAGGAGGCCGAGCTCGCGCGGATTCCCGAGCCGTCTCCGGCGGAAGTCGCGGATCGGCTGCGCCCGGCGATTGCCGGCTCCACCCCGCGAAAGGGCGCCGCGACGGAATGGAAGCCTCTCCTCGCGGCGGCAGCCATCATGATCGGGCTCGGAGCCGCGTCGTGGCAGATCTACACGCGAAGCTGGCTTCCCGCGGCGAGCCGCCGCATCGCGACCGAGACGCTCACGGCGATGGTCGAGCTCCGCCAGGCGACGGGGCGCATTCCCCTGCGCTACATCACCGAGTTCGAGCGCGCCTCCGTCACGAGGAGCGGCTTCGACGAGGAGGACCCGGCGGAAGAAGCGCTCCTCGCGAAGCTCCGGAACGCGGTTGCGCGGGCCCCGGAAAAGGAAGCGGTCCTGACTCTCGGTCTTCTTCTCCTCGACGACGGCCAGCTCGACGAGGCCGAATCCCTTTTTCAGCAGGCGATCGAGAGCGACCCGGTCTCCGTCGACGCGTTGAACGGGCTCGCCGTCGTCTACTACGAAAAAGCCCAGCGCGATTCCGAGAACTCCTACCGCCTCCTGCAGCGAGGGCTCGCCTATCTCCGGGAGGCGCAGTCGAAGTCTCCCGAGGACCTCCGCGTTCTCTACAACTTCGGCAGGTACTACGAGGCCCTCGAAATGAAGCCCGCCGCGATCCAGGCCTGGGGCCGCTATCTCGAAAAGGACAAGTCGTCCCAGTGGGCGGAAGAAGCGGTCTACCAGCTGGCGCAGCTCCTCCCCCGCTGAGCGGAGCCTAGCGACTCCGGTCCCCCGCAGCACCGCAGAGCCCGATGAGGAGATCGTTGACGTTGGTTCCCGTCGGACCGGTCCGGAGCAGATCGCCCAGGCGATCGAAGAGGTGATACGAGTCGTTGTTCGCGAGAACCGCATCGGGGTCGAGGCCCATCGTTCTGAGCGCGATTCACGGTGTCGCCGTCGGCGAAGGCGCCCGCCGCGTCGGTCGGACCGTCCGTTCCGTCCGTGCCGGCAGCGAGCACCATCACCCGCGGTGTTTGCTGCAGATGGAGCGCGCAGACGAGCGCGAGCTCCTGACTGCGGCCTCCGAGACCCGAGCCCGTAACCGCGAGAGTCAGCTCTCCGCCGGCGAGAAGCGCGGAGGGCCTTCGCTCGATCGCTGAGCTCTTTCAATCTCGCCGAGAACTCCCGCGCGACCGTCTGAACGTCGCCCACCATGTCGGACCGGAAAATCTCCGCCTCGAAGCCGAGAGCGGAAGCGCGGGCTCTCGCCGCCTCGAGAGAAAGCCGATTCGAGGCGAGGATCACGTGATGCGCTCGCGCGAGCGCCGGGTCGCCGGACTTGGGCGTCTCTTTCAGCATCCCTGCGCGCGCCGGCCTCGAGCCGCTCGCGGACCCGTTCGGGGAGCTTCTCGTCGAGTCCGTAGCGGGCCACGATCTCGAGACAGTTCCCGATACGTCGTCGGATCGGCGACCGCCGGCCCGGAGCCGATGGAGGAGAGATCGTCTCCGATGACGTCCGACACCACGAGCGCCAGAATCGCGGCAGGCGCCACTCTCTCGGCGAGGCGTCCTCCCTTCACTTTCGAAAGGTGCTTCCGAACGGCATTCAACTCGCGGATGTCGGCGCCGCTCCGGAGGAGCAGATCCGTCGTCCGGATCTTGTCCTCGAGCGTGATGCCGTCCGCGGGGGCGACGAGGAGCGCCGAAGCACCGCCGGTAAGAAGAAAGAAAATCCGATCCTCGGCGCGACTCTCCGCGAGCTCGGCGAGAAGGCGGCCCGTCGCGCGAAGACCCGCTTCGTCCGGAAGGGGATGGCCGCCCTCTTCGACCACAAGCCGCGCGAGGGGGACCGCGTGCCCGTGCTTGACGACGATCCGGCCCGAGTACTCGCGCCCCGAGAGAGCGCTTTCGAGCGCGCGCGCGAGGGAGCCCGCCGCCTTTCCCGCCCCGACGACGCGGATTCTCCCGCCTGCCCCCGGGTACGGAAAAACGAAGGGCGTCGTCGCCGAAGCGAAACCCTTCGGATGGGACTTCTCGCAGCCCTCTCGAAAGGAGGAGCTGGGGGTCGGCGGCCGCGAGCCCGGCGTCGAAGATGTCGCGCGCCTCCCGCCTCATCGGCGAGAGTATGCTGCTAGAATCTCGTTAGACGGTATGGAAAAAGAGTTCGTTTTCGAGCAGCTCAATCCGGACGCCTGCCGGACGTACTTCGTTGGCTCGCTCGAGACCCGGGAAGCGGTCCTGATCGATCCGGTCCTGGGCGCGACGGAAGCGTATCTGAAATATCTCGCCAGCGGCCCGTGGACGCTCCGGTACGTCATCGACACCCATACCCACGCCGACCACCTGTCGGGCGGAACGCTCCTTTCCGAGCGCACCGGCGCCACCTACGCGATGCACAAGAAGGCCGGTGCGAAGCATGCCACCCTCCACCTCACCGACGGCTCGACCGTCACTGTCGGCGGAATCGTCCTCGAAGCCATCGATACGCCGGGCCACACCAAAGACAGCGTGAGCCTGAAGCTTCCCGGTCGCCTCCTCACCGGCGATTTTCTCTTCATCGGCGGCGCGGGGCGCACCGATCTTCCCGGCGGCGATCCCGGCGATCACTGGGACAGCCTGACCCGGGTGATCCCGTCGCTCGACGAGAGCACGCTCCTCTACCCGGGGCACGACTACAACGGAATGCGGGAGTCGATTCTGCGGGACGAGAGGCGGGTGAACGCGAACCTGAAGCCTCGCGGCCGGGAGGAATACATTGCCTGGCTCTCCGCGATGGACCGACCGACGCCTCCGTGGATGATCGATACCGTACGCGCGAACAACGAAGGACCCACCGACCCGTCGCTGAACTTCATGCCGAAGGACGAGGTCTCCGCGTGCATGTGCGAGCCCTCGCCGTCGATCCGGCTTCCCGAGCTCTCGGTCGAGGAAGTGCGAAGCCTCGTCGCGTCGGGAGGCGAATCGGGGCGTCTCCTCCTCGACGTGCGGCAGCCGGACGAATACGACGGGCGAGCTCGGCCACGTGCCCGGAGCGATCCTGATTCCGCTCCCGGAGCTACCCTCTCGGCTTTCCGAGATCGAGGGCTATCGAGACAAGAGAGTCATCGCCATCTGCCGTTCCGGATCGCGCTCGGCGAAGGCGACGGCCCTACTGATGGAATCCGGATTCGAGGACGTCTGGAACATGACCGGGGGCACTCTCGCGTGGCGCGAGAAGGGATTCCCGGTCGAGCGCTGAAGCTACTTCTTCTTCGTGCGCTCTCGAGCCGACGGGCGCGAGAGGGACGCTCGTCGAGCTTCGCGAGCATGGATTTCGACGCCACCAGCCGATAGCTCCCGAGGACCATCTCCTCGACTTCCTTCCAATCGAGCGCTCCCGCGGTGCGCATCGACGTCCATCCGTGCTTTCCGATGTAGGGGGCGACGAAGTACCGCGGGTCGAGAACGAGCAGCGCCTGATCTTCGAGAGTGGCCTTGAGACAGATGGTGTCCTCGCCCCGGTAGTTCTCGAAGACGGCGAAAGTCTTCTTCCCCGACTTGCCCGCCCGGAACGTGGGATGGCCGAAGCTCGTCGTCTCGTAGGCTTCGGGGAGGGCGAGGCAGGTTTTTCGGAGCCGCGTAAGGACTTTTTCGGGTTCCACCTGCGAGTCGAGCTTACGTTCGGTTAGACTTGACGGTCAAACCCGAAAGGAACAACTGGAAAATGCGTCGAACTCATCTCTTGATTTTCATCAGCACTCTCGGGCTCGCGACCGTCCTGGCGCTGAGCTGCGGAGAGGACACCCCCTCGGGGTCCAGCGACATCACCGCGGCACCGGCCCTCGTCACTCCGGCGGCGGGCGCGACGGTGGACAATCGCAACCCGACGCTCACGGTAACGAACGTTACCGGCGTTTCCGGGGCGCCAACCTATCATTTCCAGGTGGCGAACGACTCCGGCTTCGGAAGCATCGTAGTCGAAGGCCGGGGAATCGCTCAGGGAGGAAGCGGACAAACCTCCTGGCAGGTCACCGCGGCTCTCGAGAACGACAGCTACTTCTGGAGAGCGCGGGCGGAATCGGGCTCGACCAGCGGGCCGTTCGCCCAGCCGGCGGAGTTCCAGGTCAATGCCGCGGGATTCGACACGGATACCCCCATGAACGGTCTTCTCGTCTACGACCCTCTCACCAACGGCACGACCGTCGGGGTGCGCGGAGGGGGAGAGTTCACCCCGCAGGGATGGCAGGTCAAGAGCCGGTCCGATTACATCCAGTACGCAGTGCCGACACTCGAGGCGGGTTTCGTCGAGTGGGACAACAGCAACATGGAAGACGAGGTCCCGGACAAGCAGTGGATGCTGTTTGGAATGTGGGACCCGAGCGCCGGCGGCTATCGGGAGAACCCCTACCGCGTCAATCTGCAGAAGCTCGACAGCGGACACCAATCGCCGTACTTCCGCGTGCGGTGGATCACGAACGGCGAGCAGTACGATTTCGGGAACGACTTCGAGGAGTGGGATCTCTTCGCGACCTACCGGATCCGCGTCGAGTGGGGCCCGGGAATCGGAAGCCAGATCGTCAAGGTCTACCTGGACGGGGTCGAGCAGTACTCGCAGACCTACGTCAACATCTACCGTCCGTCGACGCACTGGATCGAGCTCGGGGTCCAGCGATCGCAAAGAGTCGATCGTCGGCGTCATCTATTCGAACGTGAAGATCGGGCCCCGGTAGTCAGAAGCCGACCTGCGAGCCGGCGGAGAGAAGCCACGGGCTTCGTCCCTCGACGGGACGAAGCGCATAGGCCAGGTCGACGCGCACTCCCGGGCGCGAGGCCGAGACGCGATTCGCGCCGAGAAGGAGGCTCACTCCGACATCGGAGCGAAGGTCCTTGAGGGCGACCTTCATCCCCTCGGGCCAGGCGTATCCGGAGTCGACGAAGCCGGCGACGCCGACGGAGACGAGGCGAAGGACGTCGTCCGCGAAAAACCACCGCCCTTCGACGCTGAGGAGAAGCGAGCGGGTGCCGTTGAACTGCCGCACGGGATAACCTCGAAGCCCGCTCTCCGCGCCGAGGCGGAGCTGGACCTCGGGGTCGAGATTCGAGCCGTGGTGATAGTCGGCCTTCGCCAGAAGGATTCGTTTTTCGGAAAACTTCTGTACCCAATCGAGCCGGAAGCGCGCGATTGAGTTCTCCATCTCGGAGTGGCGGTGGCGCGCCTGCCACGAGGCCGTGCCGAGAAGAAAGCCCTCGGCGGTCAGCGGGAACCCGCGGCGCTCCGACAGAAAGAAGAAGTAGGAGTCTCCCGGCTCGCCGCCGAGTGACGGGGTCGAGATGCCGACGAAGGCGGCGGCCTCGTTTCCCAGGTTGATGTCCTCGGTTCGCTCGAATCGGTTCACATGCGTGAGCTTCCGGAACGAATGGAAGATGCTCGTGAGACCGACTTGAACGATTCCGAACTCGCGGGAATCCTGCTCGACCAGGTCATCGGAGAACTGGTAACCGAAGTGGAGCCGCAGGGCGCTCCGGTCGCTCCGCCGCACGGCGCGGGCGGCTTCGAAATCGTAGCGCTCTCTCGTGTGCCGGAGCTGCTCGACCCTCTCCCCGTCTTCGTAAATCGGATCCAGTCGGTCGAAGTCCTCGAAGCCGGCGCGGAAACTCCAGAGCGAGCTCAACGAATAAAAAGGCCGGAGCGGCGCCGAGCGCCGCGTGGTGTCCGTCGGAGCGCCGAGGAATAGTAAGTGGACACCGAGAAGCGGGAGCCGAAGAGCCTCGGATCGCGGAAGAGGACGTAGGTCTCGTCGCGGTCGAGACCCGACGTGTGGAGGGCCTCGATCTCCTTGCCCCGCCCGAAAAGATTCCCTTCGGAGGCTCCGAGGGCCCAAATCCATTTGTTTCCGACTTTCGAGAGACGAGCCTCCGGGACGGTGCTCCAGCTGTCGCCCACGACTGCACCCGTACGGCGACCGTCTCCTCTCCCAGCGGGGTGGGTTTCGATCCTGGCGCGCCGGATGAACGGGAGCGCGCGCAGATTTCTCTCGGTCTCGGCCAGGGCCTCGGGGTCGAGAGGTTCCCCTTCCCGGAAGAGAAGCTCCCGGCGGATGACCACCTCTTTCGTCTCGACGTGGAGCTGATTTCCGAGGCGATAGATCCAGTGGTCCGGCGTAAGGCCGCCATCTTCGAAGACATCCTCGATCACGAATCTCGATGCGGTCGATGGTGGCGGACCGGCGGGCGGACAGAGGAGCGCGGCGAGCGCGAAAAGAGCGTGCATGAAGCGTTCTCACTCTACGGAGAGAGCGGACGAGTGGCAAGCGATGCCGAGGCTTCTGGTATACTGACCGCCCTTTCCGCAGCGGGTTGCGGACGGAGTGTGAGGAACACGGGGAGCAAACAAATGGCTGACGCGAAGGAATGGTACGTCGCCGTCTCGGGGCAGAGCGTCGGACCCATGACCGCGGCGGATCTCGCGGCCGGGTTTCGATCCGGCCAATACAATCAGGCGACTCTCGTCTTCCGGCAGGGAATGTCCGGGTGGACCGCAGCCGGGCAGGTGCCCGAGGTCTCCGCCCTTCTCGGCGGCGCCGCGGCAGGCGCTCCCTCTCGCCCGCTCAGCGCGTCGGGACGGCGCGCGCACGAGGTCGACTACGACATCGTCGGCTCGGAGATGCAGTTCGTGGAAGTGGAGCTCGATCCGGGCGAGGGCGCCATCGCGGAAGCGGGCTCGATGATGTTCATGACCGCGGGCATCCAGATGGCGACCATCTTCGGCGACGGGAGCTCTCAGGGCGGCGGCGGCTTCATGGACAAACTCCTCGGGGCGGGAAAACGCGTCCTCACCGGAGAAAGCCTGTTCATGACCGAGTTCACCAACCGCGGCGCGGGAAAGCAGCGGGTCGCTTTCGCCGCACCCTATCCGGGGAAGATCATCCCCGCCGATCTCCATCGCATGGGCGGAAAGCTCATCTGCCAGAAAGATGCGTTTCTCTGCGCCGCCAAGGGAGTCTCCGTCGGCATCGCCTTCCAGAAGAAGATCGGCGTCGGCCTCTTCGGCGGTGAGGGCTTCATCATGCAGAGCCTCGAAGGCGACGGCCTCGCGTTCCTGCACGCCGGAGGGACCATCGTCGAGAAGGAGCTCGGCCCCGGCGAGAACCTGCGGGTCGACACCGGCTGTCTCGTGGCGCTCCAGCCATCGATCACCTACGACGTTCAGTTCGTGGGAAGCGTCAAGTCAGCGATCTTCGGTGGTGAAGGTTTCTTCTACGCGAGCGTAACCGGACCCGGCAAGGTGTGGCTCCAGTCCCTGCCTTTCAGCCGGCTCGCGGGACGCATTCAGCAGTCTCTGACGATCCGCGGCGGCAAAGACGAGGGCTCGATCCTCGGGGCTTTCGGCGGCATCGGAGGGATGCTCGAGCGATAGCCGGTGTCTCTGACGATCGGCGCCCTCGTGTGCGCGCTCGCGCTTCGTTCAGGAGCCGAGCCCGCTCAGCCTCTTCGTCTACAGCCGCGACAGCATTCACGGATTCAAGGACGAGCCCCTCGACGGGTTCCGGCGCGAGCTGGGAGAGCACGTCGACTCCTTCACCGAGATCGCCTACTCCCGCGAGGAGGCTCACGTGAGCGTGCAATTCCTGGGGACGGGAGATCTCACGGTCGAGCTCGGAGACGCGGGTGAGCCGTTGCGCTACCTTTGGCGCACCGATGAGAACTCCGCCTCACACCTGGGCTCTTGTCCGGGTAGCCCGAAAGGGGCAGTTGAGTCAGATGGGTTCGTTCTCGAAGGAGTTCTCGGTCGAAGGCGGAAGCGGCCGGGACTTGAGTCGCCTCGCGAAGGCGATTGCCGATTGGATTCTGGCGAACAGAACGGCTATCCGGGACCGCTGAAAGGGGCGCGGGGGTGCTCCCCCATGGGGATGCGTCCCTTGGCCCACAAGCGTGCGCCGAACGGCCTTCCGGCTGCAGCGGGTGTTTCCCCTCAACCATTTGTAACTAAGCCGCTTACGGTCCGCTCTGTCGACCGGGGATGGTACGTATCGTGCATCCCTCGCCCGAAGACTCGGTCTGTCGGGGAGGTCCATGCCTTCCCGCTCGAGCCGGGAAAACGTTCCTAGATTCATCGGATTGCTGTGAGCACGTGAACCAGCAAGTTCTAAAGACATTACGAACACTCGCTCGCGAAAGGCGGAGCGGAATCCTCACCTGCGAGGGCGCTGACGTCACGCGACACGTCGTCTTCAAGGACGGCGGCATCACCGCCGCACGCTCCACCGACGACAGCGAGCGCCTGGGCGAGTGCCTGGTGCGCCAGGGCTGTATCACCGAACAGCACCTCAGGGACGCGACTCTCTTCGCGAAGAAGGGAAAGCGGCTCGGCGAAGTGCTGGCGGACCTTCGCATCATCCAGGCCGCGGAGATCGAGGACTTCGTCCGGCTCCAGATCATGGAAGTGTCCTCGAACGTCATGATCCAGCCGCCGAAGAAAATGGCCTTCTCCAACACCAAGGACGTGATCCAGGTGGTGGTGAAGCCGGTCGCGGTCCTCGACGTGATCATGGAAGCCGCGAGGCGCACGCCTTCGATCGAGGACCACCTGAAGCAGCTCATGAGCGACGACCGCCACCTGACCCTCACCAAGGACTCCATGGTCCTGATGGAGCGGGTGACGATGAAACCGCACGAAGCGTTCATTCTCTCGCGCATCACCGGCTCCGAGCCGACGCGCTCCGTCTTCGCGCTGAGCCCTCTCTCCGAGGAACAGACCGCGCGGGCGGTCCTCGGCCATCTCTACGTCGGAATCCTCGAGCTTCGCGAAAGCTCCAACACCCACGGCCTCGCGGTCAAAGCGTAAAAACCCTGAGGGCTATGCGGCTCCGCGGGAAATCGGAGCTGCCCCGACGCATCGTTCGCAGCACGCCATACCGCCTCGGCCACTTCGGACTCGGTCGTCACCGCAGTCGGCTCCTGAGTAAGCAAAGCGAGATGCGCTGCCCGAAAGGCGCGTACGCCTCGGGAATCAGCCCTTCCATTCGCGGTCCGGTGTTGCTCGCGAAGCGCGTGCACGATAGCCCAGGCGAGCCGGACGTTCTACAACGTGGCGTCCATATTTCATTTGTGAGCGTTCAGTCATGAACGACCCCGCGTTGTCGACGATATCGAAATGGGAGGTGACCCACCCGCTGTGCGCTCACTCGGCAACCAGATGAAGTTGGTCTCGAACTCGAGCTCCGGCGTGCTGTCCCGGTCGAACGGCAGGAGGATGGCTTCTACCGTAAACTCCAACCAGGATAGGCGCGTGGGGAGACCCAGCGACAGAATCAGCTCGAATTGGGTTTCGCGCGATTCTTGGGTGACCGTGCCGTCGTCGCTGATGATTCGTGGAGAGCCGAACAGGTTGGTGAACGTGATCGTCGGTTCGATCTTGAACTCTGGCGAGCACAGCACGCGACACGCTGCAGGTTCCTGGGCCCAAGACGGCGTTGCGGCGAGCACCACGTTCACCGCTGCCACGCTCACCGCTTTCACGAACGTTCC
>CAWGBY010000014.1:0-571767 GCA_963820855.1 uncultured Acidobacteriota bacterium | reverse complement strand
TGTGAACGAACTTGGAGGGAGGAAAACATGATCGTTCGTACCGTCCTGCTGATGGCGGCTGTGCTGACGTCACTTTCTGCGGCATCCGTTCGAGTGCCGAAACCACCCCAGGCCGAAAAGGAGAAGAAGCCCTGTTGTTTCCAGAATTCCGGATACGCCGGAACCTGCAAGGTCCAGCCCGCGGAAGAGGAAACCTGCGCGGGCATCCTCGCGTACCTCAACAATCCGATGGCGGAGGGCAAGAGCTACTGCGGGGGCACGACCGTCCGCGGGGGGTGGACGGAGGTCCCGTGCGAGAAGGAGGAAGCTGCATTCGGGCGATAGAGTAACCTGCCAACTGTAAATTCTTCCGGCGCGACCTCGTAGTTTTACGAGTTCCCGCGCCGCATCGCCCTCCGATAACCTCGCGTGACATGGCCAGATGCCTGCTGCTCGTTACGCTTCTCGGCGCTGCTTCCGGCATGGCGCGCGGAGCAGACGACAAGCCGCTTCTGATCGTGCTCGAGCCGGAGGCGCTCGCCAACGATCTCGGCGCCAACGGCTTCACGGTCATCGGCTCGACCTTCAGCGGCGAGGCTTTCTACTGGATGCCTTCGAGCGGTGTCGTCACACTCGGAGGCACGCAAGGCATTGCCGTGAGCCGCGACGGGCGCACGATCGTGGGCGTTGCCCTCGACGCCAATCGCAAGGAGAACGCCGCGATCTGGCTCGGGGGAAACGAGTGGCGCGTTCTCGGCTCGTTCCACCCGAACGCTCTTTCCTGCGATTCCCTTCTGAGCGGCTCGTTCGGCGCGAGCGACGACGGCCGAGTCATCGTCGGCCTGGGATGGGACGGCTGCCGCTTCGCCCGCGCTTTCCGCTGGGAAGAGTCCACCGGAATGGTGGACCTGGGAAGCACGGTTCCCGACCGATCGAGCCGCGCCAACGACGTCTCGGGAGATGGCCGGGTGGTCATCGGCTGGCAGGAGAGCTCGTTCGGGTTCCGTGAGGGCGCGATGTGGGTCGACGGAAGACAGGAGATCTTCTCGGGGCCTCACGGTGTCGTGGGCGAAGCTTTCGGCGCCAACTCCGACGGCTCCATCATCGTCGGCGCGAATTGCGACCCCGGAGAACAGAGCGCATGGATCTGGAGGCGTGAAAGCGGGATCACCTGCTACCCGCCTCCCCGCCTGCGGCGCCCGGGCTTCGTCGTTCTCATGCTTTCGACGAGCGAGGACGGTCGCGTCGTCGGCGGGGGGCATTCCTTCGGGCTCGAAAGCGAATCTCTCCTCTGGATCGATGGCGAGCCCCACTACCTGAAAGAGTACCTCCGCGAGCGGGGCGTGCCCGATGCGTTCGAAGGCTGGATCAACACCGGCTTCATCAACGCCGTTTCCCCCGACGGCCGGGTGCTCGCGGGTTTCGGGGCCGGTCCCACGACCTTCACGGGGTACGTCGTAATCCTGGAGGAGTCACCGTGACGACATACGGGAAGATTGCTCGCGGTTCTCCTTGCCGCCGCACCGGCTTCCGCGCAGCGATTCGAGGCCGCGGGCCTCTTCGGATACACCACCGCCGGAAGCCTCGAACCCATCGCATCCGAGCTCGAGGGCTACGAGATCGGGGGCGGCTTCACCTGGCAGGGACAGTTCGATTACTTCTTCACCCCTCACCTCGGGGTCGAGGCGTCATGGGCTCAACGAGAGGGGGCTCTCACCGTCTCGACCTCGTCGGGAAGCGGAGACCTCTTCGAGATCGACGCCGCTCAGCTCTTTGGAAGCGTCGTCTACCAGTGGGGTACGGAGGACGCGAAGGTACGACCGTTCGTCCTCGGAGGGCTGGGAGCGACGTTCTTCGAGGCGGACGACATTCCGAGCGAGACCAAGCTCGCCTGGGCGGTCGGAGGCGGCGCCAAGCTCTTTCTCCACCGCAAGCTCGGGATCAAGCTCCAGGCGAAGTACAATTCGACGCTGCCTGAACGACGAGTCGTCCGACTTCTGCGACCCCTTCGGGTTCTGCGCCAGCTCGGTCAGCTCGTTCGAGCTCGTGAGCGGGGTCGTATTCCGTTTCTGAGCTATTCTGGCGGATTCATATTTCCAGGAGGAGTACGATGAAACACCACAGATTGAGCCTTGGATCGTTGCTGGCGCTCCTTCTGATGGCGGCACCGAGCTTCGCTCAGAAAGTGAACGTGGACTGGGACCGCGACTATCAGGGACCGTGGGAAACCTACGCGTGGGCTACGTCCAAGGACGCGGCCCAAAATCCACTCGTCGATCAGCGCATCGTGAAGGCGATCGACTACTGGCTGACGATGCGGGGCCGCCGCGAAGTGAAAACGGAGGAGAACCCGAACGTCATCGTGACCTACCACACCAACACCAAGGATGAGGTGGTGGTGACCGCGGATACCATGGGCTACGGGTACGGCCCGGGTTTTACTGGGGTGGCGGCATGGGAATGGGAACCACTACCGCGCGATCCCACACCTACACCCAGGGGACCCTGGTGGTGGACGTCTGGGACGCGAAGGAGAAGAAGCTCCTCTTTCGGGGAACGGCTACCGACACTGTGGACGATAACCCGGAGAAGATGGAGAAGAAGATCAACAAATGCGTCGAGAAGATGGTCAAGGAGTTCGACAAGAAGCTCGAGAAAGAGAACAAGAAGAAGGCCACTTGAAGCTCGACAGGTACCTCGCCCCCGGAGACAGCCTGTCGGAGATCCTCTTCGGCCTCATCATGACGCTGACGTTCACGCTGGGGGCGGGGATCCTCGTGCGCGAGGACCCCGATGCCGCCCGCGAGCTCCTGGTCGCGACCGTGGGATGCAACGTCGCCTGGGGGCTCATCGATGCCCTGATGTACCTCGCGGGCCAGCGCTTCGAGCGCGGACGGCGCGCGCGGCTCGTCGATGCGATCCGCGCGGAGGCGAGTGAGGAGAAGGCGACCCGGCGGGTTGCGGGAGAGCTCGATGAGCTTCTGGAGCGCGTGACCGAGGAAAGCGACCGCGCCTCCCTCTACCGCAAGATCGCGCGCGCGGTCCGAGAGGGAGAGCCTCCCTCCACGAGACTCACGCGGGAAGACGTCTACGGCGCCGTCGCGAGCTTCTTCCTGGTGTTCTTCTCTAGCATTCCCGCGGCTCTTCCCTTCGTGTTCTTCGACGAGGCCTGGACTCGCCCTCCGGTTCTCGAACGCAATCCTGATTGGCCTGCTGTTCGTGGTCGGCTACCGCTGGGCACGGCATACCAACCTTCCGCCCCTGCGAGTGGGTTTCACTCTCATGGTCGGAGGCCTGGCGCTCGTGCTGATGGCGATCGCGCTGGGAGGTTGAGTGAATTCAGAACTCGTATCCCATGGCGTAGGCGAAGATCTGGTCCTCCTTCCGATCGGGATTGAACCAGTGAAACCCGAACGAGAGATTGCCATGGGAGAGCTCGATCAGAAGGCCGCGCTGAATGTCGAGGCCCGTTTCGTAGGTCCTCGTCCGCTGGCTCACCAGGCCGAACCGCAGCCAGTCGACCGGTGCCACGGTAGCCTCTACCCACGTGTAGAAAAAACTTTCGTCGCTTCCTTCATTGGCCTCGAGGTCGAAGACGTACTCCGACTCGGCGTAGAGCTCGAGCCGTCGCCAGGAAATCCCGACCTCCGCCCCGGGTGCTACCCCCATGGTGTTCCCGAGAACGACGCCGAACAAGGGAACCGCGGTCAAAGTCACGTTCTCGCCGACTTCGAAAGTCCGTCCGATGAAGACCGACCCCGTTTCCCGGTCCTCGTAGTTGTAGCGGGCCTCGAGGTGAAGGGCGCCTCGATCCGCGTAGAAGATCGGGGAGAAATACGAGCTGTCCTCGGGAGGATCGAAAACGAAGCCCGAGAGCGCGAAGGACCACTCGTCCGCGGACGCCGGATGGGCGAGCGCGAGTACGGCAAGGACCGCGAGCGCCCCTCGAAGGCTTTCGAGCATATAATTCCGCCCCTTACAGCAGAGGAAGTGTGAAGTGATCAAACAACGCGTCCGATTCTATGCCGCGGGAGTGGGTTTCGCGCTGGCGTTCTATTCCTGCAAGGAAGAAGCTCCACCGCCGCCTCCTCCTCCCGACGTGAAAGTGGCGGAGGTCTTTACCCGCGACGTTCCCATCTTCGTCGAAGCCATCGGCCAGACCCGGGGGAATACCGAGATCGAGATTCGGGCCCGGGTCGAGGGCTTCCTCGAGACGGTGAACTTCGAGGAAGGTACGTTCGTGAGCCGGGGGAAGCTCCTCTACACCATCGACCCCCGGCCCTTCGAGGCCACCGTCGCGCAGGCGAAGGCGAACCTGGCGCAGGCGGAAGCGGAGCTCGCGCGCGCCCACCAGGACGTGGTCCGCTTCGAGCCTCTGGTCGCGAAGAACGCGATCTCGCGGCAGGAGTACGAGACCGCGGTCGCGATCGAGCGGGCGCAGGAGTCCGCCGTCGCGGCGGCGAAAGCCGGAGTCGAGACCAGCGAGATCGACCTGGGCTACACCAAGGTAGCTGGCACCCGACAACGGACTGGTGGGTAAGACCGAAGTCTACCCGGGGACGCTCGTGGGCCGCGGCCAGAGCGAGCTCCTGACCCACATCTCGAAGGTCGACCCCATCCACGTTCGCTTCACCATCGCCGAGCAGGAGTACCTTTACTATGCGAGGCGGCAGGAGGCGAGCGGGGGCGCTAAGCGTGTCGACTTACCTTTCGAGCTGGTCCTGGCCGATGGGAGCGTTCACGCGCAACCCGGGAAACTCGTCTTCGTCGACAGAAACGTCGACCCACAGACAGGGACCATCCTCCTCGAGGCTGCTTTCCCGAATCCCGGGAACATCGTTCGCCCTGGCCAGTACGCCCGGGTGCGCGCCGCGGTCGACTTCAAGAAGGGCGCGATCCTCGTGTCCCAGCGCTCGGTTCAGGAGCTCCAGGGAATCTACAACGTGGCGGTGGTAAAGCCGGACGACACCGTGGACATCCGCATGGTGACTCCCGGGGAGCGCATCGGGACTCTCTGGGTCATCGATTCGGGCCTCAACTCCGGCGAACGCGTCGTCGTCGAAGGACTGCAGAAGGTCCGGCCAGGGGTAAAGGTGACGGCGGAAACGGTGACCGTCGAGGAAGGGAGGCTAGCCCATGGCCGACTTCTTCATCCGGCGGCCGATCGTCGCCATCGTGATCTCGATCCTCATCGTACTCCTCGGCCTCAATAGCCTCCGCGGGCTGTCCTTCGAGCAGTATCCGTTCCTGGCGCCTCCCACCATTCGCGTCACCGCCACCTACCCCGGCGCCTCCGCGGTCGCGGTCGAGCAGTCGGTGGCGACCCCGATCGAGCAGGAGGTGAACGGCGTCGAGAGCATGATCTACATGAAGTCGTCGAACACCAGCGACGGCCGCATGCAGCTCGACGTGAACTTCGAGGTGGGCACCGACCAGGACATGGCGAACGTTCTGACCCAGAACCGCGTGTCCTCGGCGCAAGCTCGCCTGCCCCAGGAAGTGACCCAGCAGGGCGTCACCGTCAAGAAGCAGAGCCCCAGCATCCTGATGGTCATCTCGCTCTATTCCCCGAACGGAAGCTACGACGCCAACTTCCTCATCAACTACTGCGGCATCAACCTTCGCGACCAGATCCTGCGCACCCCGGGGATCGCCCAGGTCGACCTCTTCGGGGGCACCGACTACGGAATGCGGATCTGGCTCCGGCCGGACCTGATGGCCAAGCTCGGTCTCACGCCCGCGGACGTCATCGGCGCCGTCCGCGAGCAGAACCTCCAGGCGCCGGCCGGACGTGTGGGAATGCGCCCATCCCCCCCGGACCAGGAGTTCACCTATACGGTGAGCGCCCCCGGCCGTCTGGTAACCGCCGAGGAGTTCGAGAACATCATTATTAGAGAGACCGCGACGGGCGCCCAGATCCGGGTCAAGGACGTCGGAAGGGCGGAGCTCGGGTCGCAGGACTACAACTCCTTCGGCCGGCTGAACGGCCAGCCCGCGGGGGCGATGGCGGTCTATCTCCTCCCCGGGGCGAACCAGCTCGTGGCGGCGGAGTCGATTTACGAGTCCCTGGAACGGGCGAAGGAGCTCTTCCCCGCCGACATGGACTACCGGATCGTCTACGACACGACCCCCGCGGTCGAGGCCTCGATCGAGTCGATCGTCCACACTTTCATCGAGGCGATCATCCTCGTCACGCTGGTGGTCTTCATCTTCCTCCAGAACCTGCGGGCCACCATCATTCCCCTCATCACCGTGCCGGTGTCCCTCATCGGGACGTTCATCTTCTTTCCCCTCCTCGGCTTCTCGGTGAACACCCTCTCGATGTTCGGACTGGTCCTCGCCATCGGCATCGTCGTCGACGACGCCATCGTGGTGGTCGAAGCGGTGATGCATCATATCGAGCACGGAAAGAGCGCCACGGGAGGCGACCATCCAGGCGATGAAGGAAGTGTCGGCTCCCGTGATCGGAATCGCTCTCATCCTCTCCGCGGTGTTCGTCCCCGTGGCCTTCATCCCCGGGCTCACCGGCCAGATGTACCAGCAGTTCGCGCTCACCATCGCCATCTCGGTCCTGCTCTCCGCGTTCTCGCGCACTCTCGCTCTCGCCCGCGCTCTCGGCGATGCTGCTCAAGCCCGCGAAGCCGATGAAGGGGCCGCTCGGCTGGTTCTTCGGCAAGTTCAACGCGGTCTTCGAACGAGCCACCAGCGGTTACGTCCGCGGCGCGCACCATCTGGTGCGCCGGTCCATCTTCACGATTCTCATCGTCGCCGTGGTCGGCGGAGGCGCCGCCTTCTTCGGCGGCCTTTTACCCGCGGGGTTCATCCCCGAAGAGGATCAGGGAATCCTGGGCATCAACGTGACGCTTCCCGCCGGCTCGTCGCTCGAGCGCACCAGCGCCGTCCTGAGCCAGGTCGAGGAGATCGTTTCGAAGACCGAGGGCGCCGAGTCGTACCAGACGATCGGAGGCTACGGCGTCGTCACCAGCACCTACCAGCCCAACTTCGGCACGATCTTCGTGAGGCTCCATCCGTGGGAGGAGCGCCACGGCGACGCGCTGCACGTGACGGGCATCATGGCCGGGCTGCAGCGGCAGTTCGCCCGCATCCCCGAGGCCGTGATCTTCCCGTTCAACATTCCCACCATCTCGGGCTTCGGCGCCTCCGCCGGTTTCAACTTCCTCATCCAGGACCGGAGCGGGAGCCTGTCCGTCGATCAGCTCGGCGAGCTGAGCCGTGAGTTCCAGCAGGCGGCGCGGCAGAGGCCCGAGATCGGGAACATCTTCACCTCCTTCGACCCGCTCTACCCGCAGGTGAAGGTGGACCTCGATCGCGACAAGGCGCGAAAGCTCGGGGTTCCCATCAACGAGGCGTTCCAGGCCCTCGCCTCGAGCCTCGGGGGGAGCTACGTCAACGACTTCAACCGATTCGGACGCCTCTTCCGGGTCTACGTGCAGGCGGAGTCCGACTATCGCCGAAGGCCCGAGGACATCGGCCAGATCTACGTCCGCAGCAACACCACCGGCGACATGATCCCGCTCTCGACGCTCGTCACCATCACCTCCCAGTCGGGAACCGAGCTCACGAACCGTTTCAACCTCCTCCGCTCGGTGGAGTTTCAAGGCATCCCCGGGCGCGGCTTCGCCTCGGGACAGACCCTCGCCGCGCTCGAGGACGTTTTCCGGCAGACCATGCCGCCGGAGATGGGCTTCACCTACTCCTCGCTCTCCTACCAGGAGAAGACGGCGCCGCCGGCGGGTCCGACGCTGGTCGCCGCCATCGTCTTCGTCTTCCTCCTTCTCGCCGCCATGTACGAGAGCTGGCGGCTTCCGTGGGCGGTGCTGCTGGGCTCGCCCCTCGTCGTGCTGGGGGCCTTCTTCGGGGTCTGGCTCCTAGGTTACGACAACAACGTGTACGTGCAGATCGGGAACATCATGCTCATCGGCCTCGCCGCGAAGAACGCGATTCTGATCGTGGAGTTCGCGAAGGCCAAGCACGATGAGGGGATGACTCTCCACGAAGCGGCGCTCGAGTCGGCCCGCCTGAGGTTCCGCCCGATCCTGATGACCGCGTTCGCCTTCATCCTCGGCGTGGTGCCTCTGATGCGAGCGAGCGGAGCAGGAGCGGGAGCCCAGAACGTGATGGGGACGGCAGTCTTCTTCGGAATGCTGGTGGCGACGGCGCTCGGTGTATTCCTCATCCCCGGAAACTACGCGTTCGTCGAAGGCCTGGGACGTTCGAAGGCGAAGAAGGAAACACCGGTCGCGGCGACGCCGTCTCACGAGGGGGCGCACTGAGATGGTTCGGAAGTTTCTGCTCGTCTCTGGCGCTCTCGTCGGCAGTCTCCTGCAAGCTCGGGCCCGACTACGAACGCCCGCCGGTGGTCACCCCCGAGAAGTGGCGGGAGCTCGCGGCCGCCGAGGCCTCGATTGCGAACGTGCCCTGGTGGGAGCTCTTCCAGGACGAGGAGCTCCGGAGGCTCATCACGGTAGCGCTCGCGGAGAACCGCGACCTGAAGATCGCCATCGAGCGCATCGAGGAGGCGCGGGCCCTCTACGGCATCAGCCGGAGCGAGCTCTATCCCCAGGTAGACGCGGGTTTCGTCGGGGGCGCGCTCCGCTTCAGCGATGGGAGCCTCACGCACACTCCCGAAACCGCCGCAGACGTCGACAACACGAAAGGCTATTCCTCCCTGGACGTCGGATTCTCCTGGGAGCTCGACTTCTTCGGGCGAATCCGGCGGGCGAACGAGGCGGAGCAAGCGCGTCTTCTCGCGACCCAGGAAGCGCGGCGGGCGGTCGCGCTCACGCTCGTTGCCGACGTGGCCCGGGCTTACGTCGATCTCCGGGGCCTGGACCGGAGCCTCGAGATCGCCCGGCGCACGCTCGAATCGCGGCGCGAGTACGTCGCTCTCGCGCGCGACCGTTTCGAAGGGGGCGTCACTCCCGAAGTGGACTTTCGCCAGGCGGAAGCGGAGTTCTTCCGGGTGCAGTCGATCGTCTACGAGCTCGAGAAGAACGTGGTGCAGAAAGAGAACGAGCTCTCGCTCCTCCTCGGGCGCAACCCCGGCGCGGTCCCGCGCGGGCGCTCGGTGGAGCTGCAGCCGATTCCCCCCGAAGTTCCCGCCGGACTTCCCGCGGCGCTTCTGGAACGGCGGCCCGACGTGCGCGAAGCGGAGCAGAGGCTTTGGTCGGCAACGGCCCGGATCGGGGAGGCGAAGGCGATGCTCTATCCCCGGATCAGCCTCACCGGCTCCTACGGCTTCGCGAGCACCGACCTCGAGCGAGCTCCTCGACGGCTCGTCTCAGAGCTGGAACATCTTCGCCGGACTCCTGCAGCCGATCTTCAACGCGAACAAGAACAAGCGAAGGGTCGAAGTCCGGGAGTCGCAACAGAGACAGGCGGTCTACGACTACGAGAGGACGCTCCTCCAGGCTCTGCGGGAAGTCGAGGACTCGCTCATCGGCCTCAGGAAGTCGGGAGAGCAGCGAGGCTCTCAGCAGAAGCGGGTCGAAGCCGAGCGCAAGGTGGTGGAGCTCTCGGAGCTTCGCTACCGGGGTGGAGTCGCCGCCTACCTCGAGGTCCTCGACGCGCAGCGGTCTCTCTTCAACGCCGAGATCGACGAGACCGAGAGCCTGAGCGAGCACGTCAACTCTCTCATCCGCTTGTACAAGGCCCTCGGAGGCGGATGGCCTACCGAGCCCGAACCTCCGCCACCACCGCAGCCGGCCAACGGGGAGAAAGAACAGTGAGCGAGTTGTCCGATTGGATTCGAGAGCACAAGTGCACCTACGACATCCAGCCCGTGGTGGAGATCGAGGAAGGCGCTGCGGCTCATCTCGGCTACGAGCTCAATCTTCATGCGGAGCTTCCGGTAGGCGAAACGCTGACGCCGGAGGTCGGGAAGAATCTCGACGAAATCCGCGACCGTCTGGGGGAAGTCCTGGAGTCGCTGATCCCGAAAGACACGAAAGCCCGCATCGAGCGCGCTCCCTTTCGGCGCGCGGTGCGCTTTCCCAAGGGCGGGAGGAATCCGATGGTCACTCGCACCGTTCGCGTGTTCCATCCCGGAAATGAAGCGATGAAGCCGGGCGACCGGGAGAAGCTCCACCCGACGGAGCAGCGCCTCGAGGAGATGGGGTTTACGCGAGCCTGAAAGGCATGCGGCCCCATCGATCACCCGTGGTTTGAACGGACTCTTGCGTCGAAAACCGGACTCCGGGTGAGGGAGTTCCCGTCTTCCTGCTTGTGATCGAGCCTCAGTCAGCTCATACTCCCGCGCTTGGGATCCCATGAACTTGTTGCTGAAAGAAATCCGGCATAACCCCCTGCTCTGGCTCTTGGTCTTCGTTCCCGCGGTTTTCGCAGGCGAAACCATGATGCCGGAAAGGCACACGCTCCTGTTTCTCCTTTCCATCCTCGCCATCGTTCCGCTGGCCGCGCTTCTGAGCCATGCCACGGAATCGGTGGCCGCGAAAACCGGCGACTCGGTTGGCGGTCTCCTCAACGCCACGCTCGGGAACCTGACGGAGCTCGTCATCGCGCTCACCGCCCTCCGCGCCGGGCAGTACGCGCTGGTGAAGGCGTCCGTCGCCGGGGCGATCGTAACCAACTCGCTCTTCATGCTGGGCGCGTCGTTTCTTCTCGGTGGAATCAAGCATCACGTGCAGGAGTACAACCGGGTCAACGCCCGGTTCCAGGCCGGCCTGCTGTTTCTTGCCACCATCGCGCTCTTGGTGCCGTCCGCGGTCAGCCAAGCCGATTCCGCGCCGGCGGCCGCGTTCGCGCAGTCACTGAGCG
Organism: uncultured Acidobacteriota bacterium; assembly: GCA_963820855.1. GTDB lineage: Bacteria > Acidobacteriota > Vicinamibacteria > Marinacidobacterales > SMYC01 > DAISKN01. Next base: position 560,991 of record CAWGBY010000014.1, on the reverse strand, counting down.
TGAGCTTGTCGGTGCTGCTCATCGCGGCTTACGGTCTGGGCCTCTTGTTCTCGCTCAAGACACATCGCGAAGAGTTCGGCAGCGTCGAACATGACGAGGGCGACGAAGCCCCCTGGCCGATCGGACTTGCGCTCTTGACGCTCGCCGGAGTCACGGTCGTGGTCGCACTCGTCAGCGAAATTTTCGTCGAGTCGGTGCAAGGCGCCTCGATCGAGCTCGGGATGACGCCGGCATTCGTAGGCTTCATCGTCGTGGCACTGGTAGGTGCCGCCGCGGAGATGGCTTCGGCGTTCTCCGGCGCATGGAAAAACCGGCTGGATTTGAGCGTTGGCATCGCTCTCGGAAGCGCTGCCCAGATCGCGCTCTTCGTGGCGCCGGTGCTGGTGCTGCTCAGTTACGTCCTCGGCCCGACGCCGATGAGCTTGCAGTTCTGGCCGGGCGCCGTCGTGATGATGCTGCTCGCGACGATGACGGCATTCCTCGTTACGAACAGCGGCCGATCCGCGTGGTTCGTCGGCGTGCTGGTGATCATGGTGTACCTGATCTTCGCTATGACGCTCTACCTGTTGCCACCCCTGGTTGAGTGACGCGGTGACACGCACGCTCGCCAATCGGTTGTTTAGGATTCCGACGTGAGGCAACGCGTCCTTTCAAACCGCAACGACAACCCCTCGACATGGTTCTTGTTGCTCCCCGCTCGTGTCGAGAACCTGACGCCAATGACTATCCGTATCCAGTTGAGGTGAACGTAAAGTAATCCTTGAAGTGACTCCGTCCGGATCGAGTCGCTTGAAGTGTTACTGGAGGTCATCGAAAACGCGTGCCAGGAAGCGGCGCCTCCATCAATCCCAAGAGCGCGCCCGCACGGGAACCTCGAGGCGAATTCGATATTCTCAGAGCAGACGGTCGAGCAGCTCGGCCGGCACTGCGCCGCGCATTTCGGGGCGTGCCTCGACGATGCGCGCGATATCGGCCAGATCCTTCTGGCGCTTGCTGGCTCGCCCATTGGGATCCAAGGCGGCCCAAATCTTTCCTTGCAGCACATCCGGAAGGCTGGCGACAGGAAGGGTCAGTCCCAACACGGATCGGGGAGACGCTCGTTCCACAAACGCGAAGTACCGCGGATCCGTCTGGATCTGGATTCTCAAGTCGGAGCTCGGGGCGGAAACGTTCAAGCTGTGAGGGAAACGTTCCACGCGGTAACGCTCCAAGAGCGTTTTCTCGAGATCGGGTAGCTGCTCCACTGCGACGACCAGATCGAGGTCGAGGCTCACGAGCGGCTCGACGTAGGCGTTCACCGCCTGTCCGCCGACCACGCAATAGGAGACGCCTGTCTCGTCGAGAACCGACACGAAGGACTCAAGGAGATTGGCTTCGTCCAATGTGACCGTCTTCCAGAACTGAGTAGACCGCACGGTCGATTGTAACCTACAAAGCTTTCTATTGAAGTAGCTTGCCTACTTACTCGATCGTGATCATGACGCCTCGGTGACGCCTGCTTCGGCTCCCAGGGGCTTCCGAACCACGTTGCGTTGGCTACGACTCCCTCCGGTGGTCCGCGCTGAAGAACTCGAGCGCGCTATTGGTTTTCGTCTCTTGGCTCACGACTAGCGGTATGCCGCACCCGGCAAGGTAGGCTTTGAACTCCGCCGCGACCTGAAAGCCCTCCTTCGGCAGGCACTTCGTGGAGATCTCGAAGATGCGTGATCCATCGGGGTAGAGCCACAATTCGACGACGATGCGGCGATCGAAGCTCTTTGGTTGGTGCTTGACCTTGAGCAGGAACGTGGGGCCCAAGGGCACCAATGAATCCATCTTGATGCCCGCAGGCGCATGCATATCGTAGAAGACACGCTGTTCCTTCGAGAACAACGACTCGACGGAAGCCTTGCCTGCGGTCACCTCGAGCACCTCCTTGGCCGTGCACACGCCCTTGAATGATGCCGAACACACGTAACCGCCCGGCATCGAGTCCAATTCGATCTTGAAGCCCTCCGAACGTCGGAGGTCCTTGTCGATCGTGGCCGGGTCCACCGGACGCAGCTTGACGACTGTATCGCCATCCCCGCCTTGGATTCTCCGGGCCCGGACGACAACGCCGGCCTTGTTCAATGCGAGATCGGGAGTGTCGAAGAAATAGGCCTGCCGAGGTTGCGCCTCAACCGGATCGAACCCGAGGCCTTTAATCGCCGCAAGACGGCTCTCGTCGGGCACTGTCACTTTCAGTTCGACGCTGCTCGACCCTTTGACGAGTTCGAGGATTTTCACTATATCGTCGCTCGACGCGGCTGGCGCCTGGTCCTTAACCCTTGCTTTATTTTGCTTCGTGGTCTTCTTGGTTTTCATCTTTTCCCTGGTATTCATCGAACGAGCCATTTGAGTCATGGCAGGGAGCCAGCATCGAACGCGCTATCTCGCTTGACCTTAGATGTCGAACCGCTCCGCCAGCACGCCATGGCGCAGGCCACGATCGCTGACCGTGAGGCTGTTCTTGCCGAGCTTCTCCATGATGGTCCGGACGATGCATGCGCCGGCCAGGATGACCTCGGCACGCTTCGGCTGGAGGCCCACGATGCTGCGGCGGACATCAGCGTCGCGTGATCGGTAGAGTTCGATCTGACGATCGATCTCAGTTCGATCTAGGACCGTGCCTTGGACGATTGTCGGATCATAGTTGGCCAAGCGGTGCCTTACCGCGGTGATGTTGGTCACCGCACCGCCCATGCCCACCAGCGCCTCGGGAACTGGACGGTCCTCAAGGCGCGATAGGTCGGCCGAAATAGCAGCCATGGCCTGTTGCACCACGTCACTGGTCGCCGCGCCGTCGAGTTTGTAGCGCTCGGTGTATCGCACGGCACCAACGTCGACGCTGAAGCGTTCGTCCACGCTGGAATCATGCCCGAAGGTGAACTGGGAGCTGCCGCCGCCGGTGTCGAACACCACGAGCGAGCCCGCTTTCAATCCGAGACCGGCCTTAGCTGCCAGGTATGCCAGCCGGCCTTCCTCCTCGCCCGAGATCACTTCAACTTGCACACCGGCCCGCGCTTTCAGGGCAGCAACGACTTCGACGCCATTGGCGGCGATCCGCAGTCCAGCAGTGCCAACCGCAACGATTGCCCGCACTTCGTTGCGCCTTGCCTCCTCGACCATGCCCGCAATCGCGGCGGTAGTCCGCTCGAGCGCGGCGTCGCTGATCACACGTTTTTCCGCGAGGCCCTCGCCAAGGCGGGTCATTTCCGCGCGGTCGACGACGGTGCCCCACTTCCCGTCAACATCACGCTCGCCGATGTGGAACTTGACCGAATTCGTACCAACGTCGATCACCGCATAGCGTTCCAGTTCATCATCGATGAGGGCCGCTAAGCCGCGGGGATAGCAGCTATTCGTATAGCCGCTCAGACCAAGTCCGGTGACAACACGGATGACCCCTGCCGCATCTGTGGACTCCACGGCGATCGTGCGGGTGAACTTGCCGTTCGCCGTCACGTCGGAGATTTCTGCCATGCAGCCGTCGACCGTGTAACGCGTTCGCCGCTTGTGGACCTTCACCACGCGAACCCCACTGTTCGGCGAAGCAAATTGCTCGAGCAACTGGTCAAGCGTGTAACTGTTTCGCAGTGGCTCCGATACCGGGAGATCGAGCGCTTTCAGCACCTTCGCCACCTCGATCGAAGGAAGCGGAAAGCCCGCTTTCATGACGGGTGTCCACTGCTCGAGACCGTCTGCATTGACCTCCCGCTTCACCTTGATGTCCATTAGCGCGTCGCGGACCTTCACATTGCCGCCAGCGCGGGAAAGCAGATAAATCTCATCGCTGTCTTGAACACCGCTCGGCGTGAGCTTCGCCAGTCGCGACTCCGCCTCGCCGAAGCGCCGACCGAATGACCGCCATTCCCAGCGTGGAACAATTCCAGTCATGGTCGCGCATTCTCCTTCAAGTAACTCCAGCAGCACAAATGGCAGAAGTGCCCAGGATGTAGGGACCGTGGATGGTCTCAATCGCTAGGAAGTGATCGTGTCGATGCCGAGCACGCACTTGTGCGCTCCTTACTCGCACGGTAAGGTGGGCAGGTTCGTCGCCTTCTCGGAGCTGGTGCGCATCAACATCAGCGAAGTCCTGGTTCGGCATCGCGCACATGATCGGGGACCTCTTCCTCCGCCGCTGGCGGGCGGGACTAGTGCGGGACTGGGATCGCGCGCCCACGCTCTCGCCGCTGTTCGTCCTCCAGCAAGGGGGCGATGTGCTGCTCGTGGACCTGCGTGCGGCCGGAGACGCGCGCGGGGTGCTGGGCCACATCCCCGGCAGTGTCTTCCTCGCTGCCGATCGCGTGCCCCGCGAACGGCCGGTGGTGCTCGTCGATGGCGACGGTCGGGAGGCCGCGCGCCTGGCGCGGCGCCTCGAGCAGGAGGGGCATCCGCTCGTCGCTGCGCTCGCCGGGGGCCTTACGGAGTGGCGCCACCTCGGCCTTCTGACTTCGCGGGAGCCGGTGATGAACGCGGCTCCGGCGCGGGCTCTCACCGGCCCGCCGACGGCGGACACCGTGCGAGCGCACCTCGGCGACCCGCTCGCCGTACGCTGGATCCAGCTCGCCTCGCTCGCTCGACTCGGCCACCTCTCGTGCGTGGATGGGCGCGACGAGCGGGGCGTGATCGGGACACCGGGCGGGGATGCCGGCGAGTTCGTGCTCAAGCTGGCCGCGCTCGAGGCGCTGACCGGAACCGCGCTCGACGACGAGGCGGTGGCCGCGGCGCTGCTGGCGCGCCTGGACAGCTTCGGCGAGCTCTACCTGCACACCGACCTCGCCGCGCTCACGCGGCTGCTCGAGGACGCGCGCGCCGAGCGACGGCTTTCGAGCGCACTCGCAGCGGTCGAGGACCTGGACGACTTCGTGACGCTTCCTGCGCAGTCCGCGGGAGGACCTGCAGGAGGCGCTGCTCGAGCTGCTCGTCGACCCGGCGCACATCGGCTGCGGCCACCTGCGGCTGATGCTGCAGCACGGGGAGGAGTACGGCGTTCGGGGGCGCCTGGCTGATCGCGGTCCAGCGTGCGGCCTGGAAGCTTCTGTGGCGAGGGTCGCCGGAGATCCTGGTCACGGCGCTGTCCGGCGGACACAAGGAGTCCGCGGTCCTCAACGTGCGCGTCGACGAGCCGCTGTGGGGGCTGGCCTACGTCCCGCTGATCTTCCCGCGCATCGCCGGCGAGCAGGTGTTCGTCAATCACCCGGACGTGGTCTCCTACCTTGCGCGAGGCGCACGTCCAGTTCCTGGTCCGGGAGCTCGCGCCCGTCCGGCTCGACCCCTCGCGCGCGGACGAGTTCCGCTCGGTGATGGAGGAACTGGGCGCGCGGCAGCTGTCGGCGACGTTGCGCTATTTGGCCGACGGCCTCCCGATTTACGACGTGACGTTCCACCGGGACAAGAGCGTCGAGGTTCGCGAGCCTTGATCGTCGACGTGATGAGGCGCGCGTTCGTCCGGCCTCGGGGACACTTCCCATCGCTATCGCGGGCTCGCGGAGCATTCAGGGGCCATCAGCGACTGACACTGGAGATGGTGCGAAGGTTGTGCATCACGATGTAGCTATAGGCGACACTGAAGCCGATGCGGGCGACGAGCGCTGTTTTCGTCTTGCCCTGGTCATGGAGCTTGTCGGTAACCCAGTACATGAACGCGGGTGCGGCGACGTGGGTCAGGATGCGGACGTTTCGATTGCCCTGCATCGGGTTCGCCTCCTGCACGCCCAGGCGGGCCAACGCCGACCTCGGTGGAAGCCAGGTCAGCGCCTGAGACAACGAACATACCGACTCCGAAGGCGTCGAAGGCGCGGCTCGATGGCAGCTCGAAGGCACTAACGTCAATCGCCGGTCGCCGGAATTCGACGGGCTCGGTGAAGGTCGGCGTCTGCACGGCTTCCGCCATGAGAAGTCTGTGGTCCGGCAGGCTCCCCCTCTTGCGTTTCCTGCGCGGAGTCGGCAAGAACGGCCGACTGCCACGAAAGAGGAATCGAAATCAGCATCGCGGACAGAGTTCTGGCGTTCATCGGATTCCCCCCGACTTGGTTTCTGGGACTGCCCAGACTCCACGAAAATCACGGTCTTCTCGTTTCGTCTCAGGCGACGAGGCTTGCCCCCAGGCGCCAGAAGCCGCTGCCATTTTCAGAACGGCTCATCGCGGCGAAAGGTAATGGAGGGAGCACGCGCGGGGAACTCGTAAAACTACGAGGCTGAGGAGGAGAATTTACGGGTGCGCGCTTAAAAGGACCGTCGCCTCCCACGTTTAAAACGATTCGATCGATCTACTCCTGGGGCGTCTCGGTCGCGCCCTACTCCTTGGGAGGGATGCCTGTCGCCGCACCGATGACAGCGTACGCGGGTACGGGCGCCGGGAAGTTCGCCTCAGCGAACACTTCGCGAATCAGCCGGTTCGTGTCGAAGTAGACCTGCCAGTAGTGATCGTTGCTGCAATAGGGTCGCACGCAGAGCATGGGCCCGGCCGGGGTAAACTGCAGCACGTCGACGTCGGGCGCAGGCTTGGCCAGCACATTCGGGATCGCCGAAAGGCGTTCCTTCAGGCGCCGGATGGCATCGTGATGATCGACAGAATGGCTGATCATGGCCATCAGATCGACGCGACGATACGGATTGGCCGAGAAGTTCTGGATGGTATCCGAGAAGATCTTGTTGTTCCCGATAATCGTCTGCACGTTATCGGGTGTGTTGATGGTCGTGCCGAAGAGGCCGATCGCATCCACGGTTCCCGTCACCCCTCCCGCCGTCACGAAGTCGCCCGACCTTGAACGGACGCAGGAACACGAGGAACGCACCCGCGGCGAAATTGGCGAGCAGACCGCCCCACGCAACGCCCACGGCCACGCCTCCGGCGGCGATCAGCGCCGCGAAACTCGTGGTCTCGACGCCGAAGAACCCGAGGATGGCGACGACGAGCGCGACCTTCAGGACGACGCCCAGGCCGGTCAGCATGTAGCGCGAGAGGGTAGCGTCGATGTTCTGACGCGTCAGCGTGCGGCCAAACAGCCGCAGGGCAAGATTGATCAGCCACCGTCCAAAGAGCCAGAGGGCCAGGGCGCCGAGAATTTTCCAGCCGACCGCTACGAGCGTGGCGATTGCCGCCTGCGTGAGCGCGTTTACGTCCATTTGTCGCGTCCCTCCTGTGCGCGGAAGCATAGTCTGAGTGGAAAGACGATGTCGAAGATCGGTCGGACGGCCGTCGCCCTCGCAGGTTCGAGCCGCCGATCCCGAGGCCTGCCCTTTCAGCGCCAGGTGTTTATCGCGCCGACACCTCGAGACGGTAGAGAAACCGGTGCGCGTTCCGCTGCCAGTCCGGCCAGTTCCGGAAATCGCCCACGAGCTCGAGCCGGTACGGCTCGGGGGGCTCGAAGTGATTCAGCGGCTCCCGCACGACCAAGAAGTACAAGGGCGGCTCCGGTCTCGTCACCCGGAGCCAGGAGAAAAGGGCTGCCCGCGGAATCGAAATGACCTCGACTCGCTTCCGTCTCAAGTAATAGTGCCCGCCGAGCTGGGCGTCGGCGCCGTCCACCACTGCTAGCCGATCGACGAAATCCGGCCGCCGCGACAGGTCAAGGGCCGCCTCAATCGGGCCCCGCTGCGGATACCAGAAGCTCGCCACCAGCAGTGCGACGAGATGCAGCCCGAGAAACGCCGCTCGATGCGGGGCGCGGAAGGAAGCTTCTCGTTCCCGATCGAGCAAATCGGAAGCGTAGAGGATCAGGAGCAGCACCATCGCCGGAAGAACGAAGCGGAGAGCCTTGTGCACGACGAGGTTGTGCATGACGAGATAGAAGACCGAAGCCGCGAAAAGGAGGGGGAACCGCCGACCTCCGTGAACGAGAGCGGTGAGGCCGCTTCTCCAGAACGGCGGAACGAGAACGAGCACGGCGACGAGAAAGGGGAGATAGAACCAGAAAGGTTCGACGCCGTACCGCCTCGCGGCGTCCTCGAATACGTTCCAGCCTACGTACCGAAACGGGCTGTGGAGGAACGATCCCCAGGTGTAGAGATCGACCAGACCCTGAAACGTGACGGTAAGGGCGGCGCCCAGGCTCATCCACGCCGCCGCGCCGAACCTGCGGCTCGAAAGCCCCGCGACGAGGAGCACCGGACCGAAGAACGCATCCTGGAAACGGCAGGCGAACGAAAGGCCCAGGACGATCCCGGAAAGGAACGGCCACGCCCGCCCCGGGCCGTGGAACAGAAGAACCGAGGTAACCGCGAGGCCCACGGCGAACATCGGCGCCGCGGGCTGGACACCGCAATAGACCAGGATGGGGTTCGCGGCGGCGAACAGGAGGAGCGGCCTCGGGTTTCCAAACGGGTTCCACCGGACGAGAAGCATCCAGAGGGCAGCCAGCGGCAAGAGACTCAAGAGCGCGTGGACGAAACGCGTGGCCGTCATCATCCACAACGGGTCCTCGATCCCGAGGGCGGCGATAGCTCGAAGAATAAGCGCGAGAAAACCGGGATACACCCAGGAGCGCAGACCTTTGACGTAATCGTGGGGTCTCCACCAGCTTCCGTCGAGCCCGAGATGATAGGCGGGATCCACGTATTGGAACTGGTGGTCCGGGAAATCGTATCCGCGGCTGAAGAAGACCGCGGGGAGCCGCACCAGAAGCCCGAAGAGAAGATACGCTCGGAGAGACGGCGCCCTGCCATACCACCAGCGGGACGGGAACGGAAAGCTTCGCACTGAGAATGGACGATAGCACGACGAGTTGCCGTCCCTTCTTGTGTTGTACTCGTGCGGCGGTTGTTGTACTGAATGGCACTGCAAATCGACCCTTCACGAAAAACGGAGGCTTCGTCAACTGTCAATTCGGCCCGAGGAGGATGGTTCTGGGCCCGCTGTCCAGGACTTGTCGAGTCGTTCACACTGCCGATGGAGTGACCAATGCACTATCTGACTTGTTTCTGGATTGCGATTGTCGGCGCGGTTCCCGCGCTCGCCCAGGACACACCCGTCGAGCCCAACCGGGACGAGAAACGGACGCTCGGCTGGTCGAACGTCGCGGACGTGGGCTTCGTTATAACCGCAGGGAACACCTCGACCTCGTCGCTCACCGTGGACGACAAGCTCATTCGCGCCTGGGAGAACGCCGATCTCTCGTTTCGCTTCGGTGTTCTCCGAGCCAAGACGGTGGACGACCGGTTCGCTGTCGGCACCCCCGAGGATTTCACCGTAGCCGAAGACACCAGCCGGGAGATCGACAACGAGCGCTACTATGTCGCCGGTCGCTATGACCGGGACATCACCGAGCGGTTTTTCTGGGTCGCCGGAGCGGGCTGGGATCGAGACCTCGACGCCGGAATCTCAAATCGTTCGATCGTCTACGGCGGTGTCGGCAACAAGTGGCGAGATGACGACCACATGCGGTTCAAGACCGACTACACCATCACTTTCACGCACCGGATCGATGAAATCCCCGACCCGGAGAGGGACACCAACTACTCCGAGGCACGTTTCTCCTCGGACTACATGCACAAGCTCACGGCGAACGCGCAGTTCGACAGCGATTTCGTCTTCTTCGTCAACGTGGGCGACGGCAGTGACTACCGTTTCAACACCATCGAGTCGGTCACCTCGAACATCAACTCCCTGATGGCTCTTCGTTTCAGCGCGCAGTTCCTCTACCAGAACCTTCCCGCCTTCGAAGAAATCGACCTCTACGACGTCGATCCCGGTGGAAGGGTCGTGGGGACGGCAGTGGTACGAAAGAAGACACTGGATTCGATTCTGAAGTTCTCCTTGGTGATTACGTTCTGACAATGGGCTCGACCCTCGGGTATATCCCGTAGATGTTCCATTTGACAGCCACGACCGTGTGCCGATACGCTCCCGTCGGTCGAGCGCCAATGGGGTGGGGCGTTTCCGACTCCGCGGACGAATCAACGTTCGCACGGGGGCTAGCGGCGGAGTCACCCTCAACGCCGGGCAATCCCGAATACTCAACTGAGGGGCATCGAAAGCGAGAAGAAAATGGCTAACTCATTGAGCATGACCGTCCGCGTTATTGCCATCGCAGCGTCCGCGCTCAGCCTGACGGTGTTTGCCTCCGGCCAAGCCACACAGACAAAAGAGAAGGTGCCAGGCACTCCCAAGATCACAACCAGTCAGTTGAAGGGAGAGGTGAACCTACATCAAGGGCGACGACCTCATCGCCAAGATGATCCCGACCGGCGAATACCGGCTCTTCCATCTGAAGCCCGGCAAAACAGCGACGATCGACGGAAAGGTGATGCCTCTCAACAAGGTCAAGATCGGCACGGTGCTGACCGCGCATGTGACCGTCACCGAACGGGAGATTGTGGACCGGACGGTCACGACCCTGAAAGGCACCGTTTGGTATGCCACGCCGACCGCAGTCATCTTGACCCTCGAGAACGGCGAGAATCGTCAGTACGAAGTACCGCAGGGGCTCAAGTTCAACGTCGACGGCCAGATGAAAGAAGCGATGGAGCTGAAGCCTGGCCAGAAGGTCACGGCGACCAAGGTCGTGGAATCGCCGTACATCGAGGTCACAGAGGACAACGTCGTCACGGGCGTGGGCCCGAAGACGTAGCGTTCGCTTCCCCGCTGCGGCGCTTCGGATTTCTGGCTCGACGGGCGGCGCCGCGCCGCTGAGCTCCGCGAGCACGCGAAACCCCGAAGGCGCAGCCACTGAACGTCAAGGGAAGCCTGCGTAAGCGGGCGGTCGTCGCGCAACCGGACATGGCGCGGCTGGCGGGTTCGACGCCATGTCGGATTGTGCGTGAAACGAGCAGCACTCGCGGCGCAGGCTTCGTAACCGAATGAGGATGAAGCCCTGTCCCGGCAGGATATAATCCGCCGCCAGTTGGCGGGGCTCATCTGAATTGCCAGAAAGTGGCAGTCGATTTCACCTCTCGGGCGCCTCGAAGAAAGGGACCGATCATGGCATTCCGCTCGATCGAGCGTCTCGTGGCTCTCTTTGCCCTGGTACTTTCGGGTCTTGCGCAGCGGGCCGACGCGAGCCGCGTTCAGGATCCCGCGGCGGCGCAGGAGCCCCCGCGACCCTTCGGCGGCGCCTTCTCCGATCTGGATTCGCGGCGCCAGCGCCTCGTCGAAGATTGGGTAGCGCGCTTCAACGAGGTGACGGGGCAGAACGTCGAGGCCGGCCCCTTCTATGACACGTTCGTCAAGCTCTCCACGAGGACGACATTCGACGCCGTCACCAACGCCCTCTTGACGACGCCTCTGACCGATGCGTCCGGCGAACGGTTCGGGGACGCGCTCGAAATCGTCGAGCGGGTGGAGGCGGTCCAGGGACATATCCCGGGATCCTCCGGCGATCGCCAATTTCGAATCTACGCGCGCCTCAAGGAAGGCGCGGTCGACATGCTCGATAAGTCGCGGGAGTTCAAGCGCGGCGTCGACAACACCGTTTATCACCGCGGCTACCCCATCAGCTACCGCCAGGAGGGAGGGACTCCCTCGATTCAGGTCTCCATCGCGACGGACCTCCGCCGCGCGGACATCGACGTGGACTATCGATCCTCGGCTTTTCCCGTCTCGCTCTTCAACGGACACCTGAGCGCTTCGAACTCCGACGTGCGCGCCAGCGGCAACTACGACCGCCACGCGAACCGCTGGTCCGGCTTCCAGAACTGGTGGGGGAGCTTCTTCGGTATCCGCCTCAAGGGATCTCCCGATGACGAGATGCATGACCGATCGCGCGACATCCCGCGGGAGCCGCGCGCGGGAAGGAAGAACATCGACGTGATGATGCACGACTTCCTGACCGCCTGGCTCCTGGAAGGGGACGTGATGGCGGCGATGGGTTATATCTCGAATCGCTCGTACGCCTGCCTCGCGGAGGACCGGGATGACCCGATGGCGTTCGACCGGGGCATGGCGCCGTTTCAAATGTTGATGCGTCTGAAGGCGGCTCACGACTCTCTGGGTGCGCAGGATTCCCTGGAGGGCTTGACGGTCGGCGTTCATCTCAGGAACCCCGCGGCCAAGCTGGTCCAACAGCCCTACCACGCACAGTTCGTCCTCTATTCGCTTCCCGACGACGTGGCGGCCAAGATGGATTGTGAGAATCTGCTGACCCTCGGCGATCCGAAGGGTGCCCGTCGTGAGTACGGCAACTACTTCGGCAGTACGTTCTACGTCGACGTGCCCGGGGGAAAGGACAGCTCGCTCACACTCCTCTGGGGTAAGGAAAACGATTACTGGAAGATCGTGTCCTGGCAGGCGGACCCCATCGAGGACGACACCCCCGCACTCTCGACCGCGCCCGACGTCCAGGTCGTCCGCATCCCCGCCGACGAAAGCCTGGTCGCCGCGGGCAAGGATTTCCTCGAAAGCTGGCTGATTCGAAAGGACTACGACGCGGCCTTCCGTTATCTGTCTCCGGAGAGCTACGCCTGCTATGACCTGCTTCGAGGTCCAGATGAAGAAGCTTCGACGTCCCTCGAAGACGCCGGAAGGAGGATCCGAGGAAACCTCGAGCGCGCGGGAGGACGCTTCGACAAAGAAAACAGCCTGGACGCGATCGTCGCCGCGATCGAGCCCGTCCATCCGGCGGTTCGGGTAATGGACCACTCGTACTCGCGCACGTTCGCGCTCACCAGCCTTCCCACCGCCATCGCCCAGTCCTTCGACTGCGCCGCTCGCGCCCGCGGCGGACGCTTCACCGCAGAGATCCCGCCCGAGTACGGGAAGGCCTTCGGGATGAACGTCCACTTGAAGACACGGGATGGCGAAGCGCCCGTGCTGCGCACGCTCTGGATGAAGAAGAACGACCTCTGGCGAATCGCCGCCTACGACATCGAGGTCCCCTGAGCTACTGGACGGACGCCTGCGCGCTCTCGAGGGTCTTCTTCATGGCTCCCTCGACCCCTGCCGCGGCGCCAACCCGCATGATGGACCCGCTGATTCCAGAACCGAGGTCGGTGCGGTAGCGGTTGAGGGCGATCAGGTAGAAGCCGTCGCCCGGCCGAGACTCGTTGGGGAGGAGCGTATAGAGCTCGAGACCCGTGTCGAAATAGCGGCTGTAATAGAGCTGTTTGGACACGATGATCGTCGTTGCGTTCGCGCCTTCCTCGGTGGGATACATCGTGACGTGGTTCAGGCGAAGAGTCGGGTTGGGACCGAAACCGATGATCGACCAGTACAGGAAATCGCTGGCGCCTGCGGGCTTCGACTTCGGGTATTCGAGGAGATAGCGGTGAAGCTCGGGTCGGTAGGTCTGGATATAGGGGGATTCCTTGAGGAGCTTCTGGAACTCTTCCGCGACGACCAGGGGCGCGGATTTGCTCCGGTAAACAGAGAGCGAGCTGTTCCCCCCCTCCTCGTAGGCTCGGACGAAATTGAAGATCCGTTCCCGGACGAACTCGAGAGCCTTTCGGTCGGCGTTGGGATCGTTCCAATCGACCCGGCTTCGAAGCTCCGTCAGCGTCTCTTCGCTGAGATGGATCTTGCAATCCTCGACCTTGCAGTTCGAGAGCGCCTTCAGATCGCTCGAGTCGAGCTCGAGCCCGGCCAGGTCCGAGAGCTGCGGCGGGGTGCTCAACTTTTTCGCGGGACCCAGGTTCTTTTCAAACGTTTCGATATCCCGATAAAGGGGTAGGAACGCCGAGATCGTCCCTTTCATCCAGACGGCCCCCATGAGGGCGAGCTCGTTCTTGTCGCCCGTGTCGATCGTCTTCGTGATGACATCGCCCTTGTCGAGCGCCGAGAGCTCCGAATCGCCGAATTTTCCCACGGTCTTCAAGAACGTGTGAGCGCGGTTCTGCGCGAGCGCCGTTGAACCCTGGAGGTGCAGAAGCGCACACACGAAGATGACTCCGGTCCATTGGAAAGGTTTCATAATCCGCATCTAAAGGGGCCGCCGACGTTCTTTCAGCACCCTAGCTACCGCCCTCCATGATTTTTTTCACCGCTCCGAGGTAGGTCTCCGATCCGCCTCGCGCTTTCGAGCGAATCTGCCCCGCTGCCATCGCCCCGATGAACCCGGTGAGCCCGTCGCTTCGGGACTGATTCAGGGACACGAGGTAGTAGGCGCCCGGTGAATCCGGCGACACCACCAGGAACTTCACCTCGAGCCCGGTATTGAAGTAGTGAGTGGTATAGATCATCTTGGAGGCCACCGCGTAGCGGACCCAGTCGATCTCCTTCGGCTCGTAGATCACCACGTGATTGAGGCGAATGACGGGCTTGAGGCCGAAGTCGACCTTGGACCAGTAAAAGATCTGTTCCCCTTCCGGTATGGTCGCCTTGGGGTAATCCATCAAGAAGTCGTGTAGACTCGGAAAATACTGGGGAAGGTTCCGAGATCGCGATCATCCCTTCGAACTGCTCCTTCACCAGGAGCGGCTTCTCCTTGTCGTGGAAAGCGCTCAAGGCGTCGTTTCCGCCCTTCCGGTAGGCGTTCATGAACTCGGCGATCATCTCTCGCGCAAGCTTCTGGGCGTTCAGAGCGGCGTTCGGCGCCTTCCAATCGAGTTTCGCGAAGGCCTGGATGCTGGAAGCGCTCAGCTTGACGTCGCAACTCCCCGGCTCGCATTCCTGCAAGTCCTCGATGTCATCGGGGTCGAGCGTGAGCCCGGCCACGTCGGCGGCCGTCGCAGGGTCCTTGAAAAGCCCGATCTGGAGCACGCCGGTGCCCTTCTCGAACTTCACCACGTCCCGCTGCCGACTGATGTAGTCCTCTGGATTTCCGCGGATCTTCACCACTCCCAGGATCCGGGTCTCCGTTTCATTTTCGGCCTCGATGAGCTTCGCGATCGGGTTCCCGCTCTCGATCGCTGCCAGGTCCTCCGGAGTGAACTTGTTTCTCTTCAAGTACTCCGAGAGCGAAGTCGCCGCGGGCTGTATCGTGGAGCTCGCGATCACGAGGGCCGTCAAAATCAGCAGAGGGTTCATCAGAAAAGACTCCTTTCCCGGGCCTGCGGAATGGACGGTTTCGAGCGGAGGGATCCGGCACCGAAATCGTCTCGAAGGCGCCACGGATATCACGGAGGGATTCTCGAAGTCAATTTTTCGCGGCTCGGGTGCCGTCGGGCCCAGATCTTGGTGGAGTACACCAAAGTCTAACTAGCCAGGCGACATGCCTACGGCTACGCTATCGTCACCGGACACGTGCCGGCGAACGAGACGCGCAACCAGCGCCATCCTCATCTCGTGGTCGCCCATGCGCGTCAACCAGCGCGCCTCGCGCCGAGAGGCAGAAGGAAGGCAATCATGCGAACCGGCTTCGTATGCACTGCTGTCGTCACAGCCGCATTGACCGGCACAGCGGGGTGGACGGCGGAACGACTCAACGACAAGCAGCTGACCCAGATCATCGAGAACATCGACGACGGCTTTGACCATTGGAAGGACGATCTCGAGCGAAGGAACATGGACGACGCGGTCATCAAGTCGGCGGCCGGCAATGTAGACGTGCGCGAGTTCGTCAACTCCATGGAGAAAGACATCGACGTCGTAAAGGACAAGCTCGGTTCCTCGAATGCCGCAGGCACGGAAGTCACGGCGCTACTGCGCCGCGCCTCCGATGTCGAACGGCGTTACGCCGCCCAGACGCGCTCCGAAGCCTGGAAGACGCTCAGCGGCCAGTTCTCGGCGCTCGCGGGTGCGTACGGGCTCGGCTGGCCCGTGGATGCCAACGCCACTGCGGAACGCAAGATGGATCAGGAGCTCGCGACCGAGGCGAAGCGGTTGGCCGATTCCGTCGACCGACTGCGGGAAGGCGCCCTGGACGCGGCTTCGGATGCCAAGCGACCGGAAGCGGAGCGTAAGCAGGCCGAGTCCGGGATGCGTGAGCTCAAGAAAGCGGCGGAACAGCTCGAGTCGAATCTCAAGGACCACAGTGCTGTTACCGCGGATGCCACCCGCGTTCTCGAGTTGTCCAGCAAAGCGACTTCCTTCGCGAAGAGTGTTGGCCCGATGAAACCTGAGGCGACGTCCGCGTTAGCCACGGTCGAGAGCGCCACACGCGCCATTGCCGTTGCTTTCGGTCGGCCGACGGGCACCTGACGAGCGTAGAGCATCGAACGGAAGACCGCAGCGTCCTAATTCACTAGCCCGCCGAAAGGGCCGCAAGAGTCGCCCTCATCAAAGCGGACTGTACTTGTACGCGACACCGACGAGCGACCTCGGAACTCATCGCGCCACGAGAGTGAGGCTTGAACGCCAAACGGTTCCGAGAGTGAACGGCTCAAAGCGCGGCAAGGAAATCGGCGACGGTCTGAATGACGATACCCCCGCTCTTCTTAGGGTCGTTCATGAATCGACCGAAATCCTTCCGATCGCCTGTCAGGAGATGAGTGCATCGCGCGCCGGCGGCGGAGAGGAAGATGGGCCGGTCCTTCTCGGGTAAATCGATCGGACACGGCTCTCCGAGCACAGCAGCCGCCAGGACAACGTGTCCCAGCAGGTTGCTCAGCGCGGCGACGCTTTGCGGAAACTTGAGTTCGAGATTTCGTCGGGCTTCTTCGATCGCGAAGGAGGAAGTCGCGACCTCCCAGAAACCGTGACGCGCCAGTTCGATCACCAAAGCGGCCTTACCACCGGGGTTGTGCGCCGCAGTGAAGAGGACGTTCGCGTCCAGAAAAAGCTTCACGATTTCCGTGCGAGTTTTTTCCGGATGCGGCGCCTCTCCGTATCATCGAGCGCGTCTTCTCTGTCCCAACCCGCGATTTCTCGATCCCCATACATCGTCAGCTCGAAAACGGCCGCGGGCCGCAGAATCAGCGCGCCATCGCGCTCTTCCACGGTTACGACACCGCCGTCGCGGATACCGAGCCGGCGGCGCAATTCGGAAGGCAGCGTGATCTGTCCACGCGTGGACACAACCACGTTCGTCTTGGAATCTGCCATACTGAATTTTCAGTATATCATGAATTCAGCATCACCGGACGGCACACGCGTCCCCTTTTAGGGGTGGCTCCTCGTGGCCTCACTTGACCTCGATCAGCACCTTCTCGATCCTGCCGGTGAACCTGTTGTCGTGTTGCTCGTACGCCGAGCTCACGTTGGTCCCTTCGTCCACGCCCACGTCGGCGGCATCGTCGGCCGAGAAGACGTTGGCATTGGTGTTCTCCACGCGGCCGGATCCGACCTTCTTGTCGTTGACGTAGATCGTGGCGGTACCGCCCTTGCCGCGTCCGTTGCCGTCGTATGCGAACTCGAGCGTGACTGTGGCCTTGCCCGGCGCGAGCCGCTCGGTCGAGTTGGTGGTGTACTGCTGGAGCCCCACCCAGTTGTACGTGTAGGCCGGCTTGCCGTCCTTGACGTAGAGGCTCCATCCCCCGAAACGGCCGCCCTGGGCGAGGATCACGCCGTTCGCGCCACCAGCGGGAATGTCCAGGTCGGCCGTGATCGTCTTCGACTGGTTCTTCACGTTGATGAAGGCGTTCTCCATCATGCCCGTCATGCCCTCGTAGACCGTGAGCGACTTGCGGCCCGCCATCAGGTCCGGACGCCCCGCCATCGCGGGGTCGAACCGTTCGAGGCCTCGGTCGTCGAGCGGAAGCACGCGGTACCTCTCCGCTTCCTTCATGAAGAGCGCCTTCAGCTCCTCGAGCTTGGCAGGATTGCTTGCCGCGAGGTCGGTGGACTCGCTGAAGTCCTCGTCCACGTTGTAGAGCTCCCACACGTCGTCAGCCAGCGCGCGCCTCGGCTGGGCTTCCCACGGAGCCTTGTGGATGGTCGCGGCCACCCATCCGTCGTGGTAGATGGCGCGGTTCGCGAAGATCTCGAAGTACTGTGTCTTGTGCCGGCCGGCAGCCTGGGGGTCGTCGAAGGTGTACAGGAAGCTGACACCTTCCATGGGCGTCTGGACCACGCCGTTGACCGTCTTCGGCTCCGGGAGACCGACCGCTTCGAGCACGGTCGGCGCGATGTCCACCACGTGGTGGAACTGGCTGCTGACCTCGTCCCTGGCCTTGATGCGAGCAGGCCAGCTCACGACCAGCGGGTTCCGCGTGCCGCCGAAGTTCGCCGCGACCTGCTTGGTCCACATGAACGGCGTGTTTCCGGCCACGGCCCAGCCCGCCGCCATGTGCGGGAAGGTGTCCGGGTCTCCCCACTTGTCGATGTTCTTGAGCATGTCGGGCACCGTCTCGGCCACGCCGTTGAAGTACGTCATCTCGTTGAACATGCCGAACATGCCGCCCTCGGCGCTCGCGCCGTTGTCGCCCACCAGGTACAGGACCAGCGTGTTGTCGAGCTCGCCCAGATCTTCGATGGCCTTCACCACGCGGCCGATCTCGTTGTCGGTGTGCGCGGCGAACGCGGCATAGACCTCCATCTGTCGTGCGAACAGCCTCTGCTCGTCGGGCGTGAGCTTGTCCCAGTCCTTGATGTCGGCCGGCTTCCCCGCCAGCTTCGCGTTCTGCGGGATGATCCCCATCTGCTTCTGGCGCGCGAAGGTCTCCTCGCGGTATTTGTCCCAACCGCCGTCGAACTGGCCCTTGAACTTCGCGATCCACTCCTTCGGCACGTGGTGCGGGGCGTGCGTGGCGCCGGTGGCGAAGTACGTGAAGAAGGGCTTGTCCGGCGTGAGCGACTGTTGGGCACGGATCCACTGGATCGCCTGGTTCGTCATATCGGTCGTGAAGTGGTAGTTCGGGTCGCGCGGCACCTCCACCTTGACGGTGCCGTCGTGGACCAGCGGCGCCCACTGATTGGTCTCGCCGCCGATGAATCCGTAGAACTTGTCGAATCCCGAATGGGTCGGCCAACGATCGAACGGTCCCGACACGCTGACTTCCCACGGCGCCGTCTCGTGATACTTCCCGAAAGCGGACGTGCTGTAGCCGTTCTGGCGCAGGATCTCGGCCAGAGGCGTGACGCTCTGCGGTCGTGCTCCGGTATTGCCGGGGAACGCCGTCGCCACTTCCATGATCGCCCCCGCGTTGTTCGTGTGGTGGTTGCGACCGGTCAGAATAGCCACGCGCGTCGGCGAGCAGAGCGCCGTCGTGTGGAAGCGGTTGTATTTGAGCCCCTGGCTCGCCAGCCGATCGAGCGTCGGCATGGGAATGGCGCCGCCGAACGTGCTGGCGTGGCCGAACCCGATGTCATCGATCAGAAAGACGATGACGTTCGGCGCTCCCGAAGGCGCCTTCACCTCGAACCTCGGCGGCGCCGTGGCATTGCGCGCGTCGAGCTCGGTCTCGCGCGGATAGTCGGGCTCCGGAATGGGGAGCACGCTTCGATCGATTCCCGTTCCCGTCGCTTGTGCAGCAGGTCTTTCGGTCTGTTCCGGCGCCGGAGCACTGCAGCCAACGAGGGCCGAAAGAGTGAGCGCGACGGTGAGCCCCGCGAAGATCGCTTCTTTTCTCAAGATCGCTTCCTTTCGTCTTTCTGATTCGATTGCACGCTGGTAATTCATTTCGTCGAAGAGTGTGCCGCGATTACTGCAGCTTTACGCTCGGAATGGGGAACGTCGCCGTCACGACGAAAGTCGACCCCTCGGTTTTCGTCCGGGCGCCCGTTTCCCAGAGATAGCGGAAGTTCACGAGGGCGAAGAGCTTCGTCTTCGTCGCGACGGGAACCGTCACGTCCGGACCGAACGCGAAGACGCGGTGTTTATTGACGAGCTCCGGCTCGACCGTTCCTCCGCCGGGGAGCACGAACGAGCCCAACTCGTCGTTCGTGAGCTTCCACTGGGCGTAATAAGCCCCGCCAATGACGAGACCGCCTCCGAGAAACGATTTGCCGATACCTCCCTGGAGGCTGAGGATCCGGCCGACCTTCACGTCCGAGTCCTTCTTTTCGCCATGGAACTCCAAGTAGGCGGTCGTGGCGAGGCTCACGGTCCTCTTCTCGTCGAAATAGACGCTGGTCCCGACGTAGGGCTCATAGGTCCACATGCCTTTGCCGGTGTTGCCGGATTCACCGGGCTCGTACGTCCCCGTGGGCGCGTAGAACTGAAACCCGGCCGTCACGTCCGCCTTCTTCAGATGCCAGCCCAGATCGATGGGGCGAACGAGCGTGTCCGAGTACTTCGTGTCCGAAGTCTGGCTGAGCCCGAGTGCCGGCGCCTCGAGCGAACCGTTGGCCCAGG
Source organism: uncultured Acidobacteriota bacterium (assembly GCA_963820855.1). Lineage (GTDB taxonomy): Bacteria > Acidobacteriota > Vicinamibacteria > Marinacidobacterales > SMYC01 > DAISKN01. Next base: position 540,922 of record CAWGBY010000014.1, on the reverse strand, counting down.
GTAAAACCACGAAAGCTCCGTAGTTGGCCCCGAAGACCTTGGCTTTGCTGACGTACCACAGGATGGGAGCGACCGCGTGAATGGTGAGACTTCCGGGAGCGTCGGCCCGAGGCCCGATTTTGTCGCCGTCGGCGTTCCGGATGGTATCCGTGGGGTAGCGATAGTAGAAGAGCGCCGCATAGAACCCGGGTAGGGGCTGTGTTCCCGAAAGCACTCCGAAGTCGCCCAAGGAGTGAGCTCCGTTGAGCTGCGCCTGGGCCGGTATCGCCAGCGACAGGGTTACGCCGGCGAGGGCGCAGAGAATCGCGGTTCGTCTCATGAAACCTGCTTCCTTTCCAGTTGCACATTTGTTGCTCACGAAATCTTCAGCCCGGCCCGCCTACGGTTCCCCGGCCGCCGAGCGCACGGCTGACGAAGCGCTCGCCGACGAGCGCCGCGTGGATGGCCGGGACCAGCTCCTCGCCCGCGGAATCTTTCAGCACGTATCCTAACGCACCGGCCGCCAGGCCCCGTTCCACCAGGATGCGTTCCTCATGCACGGTTACCAGGACGATCCGCGCCTCGGGGTCGCGGCGCCGGATCAGCGCCGCGGCCTCGATCCCGTCGAGGGTCGGCATCGAAATATCGGCGACAATCACGTCGGGCGAGAGTCGCGCCACGGCGCTCAAGAGAGCGCGGCCGTCCTCCACCAGAGCAACCACGTCGAAATGTGGCTGAAGCAGCTCGCGGAGCTGTTCCGCCGTCCCCTTGTGGTCGTCGGCCAGGAGTACGCTCGGGCGCCGTGGGATGGGTTGCGCACAGGACACGAGACATTCTGGCCGCGGTATCGTCGCGCGCGGGAGAGGAGGAATACGGGCGTACGGTCCGAAAAACCGTCCTTCTGGAGGTCCGTAAAACTACGGAGAGGCAACTACGCGCCGGCCGGGACGCGGCCCTTTTGCATGACGGCGCGGGAATGTCTTACGCTTCAACGCCCCTCGGGGCGAGCTCTTTCCCGGCATGGATGAATTCCCGACCACAGGCATAGTCGACTCACAGCACGGCGGCGACCGTTGACGGTTCGAGAAGCCGACGTCCGACGATTCCATCTCACTCCTGAGGGGCGGCCCCTTCCACACGGCGCTCGATCGCTTGGGGCTTCTCGGAGCGGACGGGCTCCCAACAGGGCGCGCCGCGATGGTTATCGCCCTTCTCGCCTGGCTCCCTCCGGCGATTCTCGCGGTCGTGCAATCTCTCACCGACGACAGCTATCGGGGCTTCTCGTTCTTCACCGATTTCACCACCCATACGCGTTACCTCTTCGCGATCGCCATGATGATCGCGACCGAGAGATACGCTTCGGGCCGGGTCTCGCTCCTGCTTCGACAGTTCCGCTCTGCCCATCTCATCCCCGACGATTCCGCGCCAGCTTTTTCGGCCGCCCTCGTGTCGGCCGACCGTCGTTCCGCGTCGGCGCTCGCGGAAGCGATCATCGCCGTCGCGGCCCTGATCTGGTCGGGGATCGCCACGAGCTACGACACCGCCCTCGTCGGTTCCGGTTGGAGAGGGACCGCGATCGGAGGCGAGATTTTCTTGTCGTGGGCAGGCCAGGCGGCCCGCTTTCTGAGCACTCCCCTCTATGTCTTCCTCACCGTTCGATGGCTCTGGCGATTCCTCGTATGGACGGCGCTCCTCTTCCGTGTATCCCGGCTTCCGCTCCAGCTCATGCCCCTCCATCCGGACCGCTCGGCCGGCCTCGGTTTCCTCGCCATCTATCCGAGCGTCTTCAGCGGCTTCGTCTTTGCGCAGAGCTCCGTGGTTCGCCTCGGGACTCGTGATGGAGCTGAGCCTGGCGCGGCACGGTCCCGATACCGTCTGGTGGGCGTTGGCGGCGTGGATCGCCGTGAACCTGGTTCTTTTCATCGGCCCGCTTCTGGTGTTCATCCCGCCGCTCCATGTGGTGCGCGAACAGGCGCTCCTCGACTACGGGAGGCTCGCCAACCAGCACCACCTCGCCTTTCATCGCCGGTGGATTGAGGAGAAGAGAAGCGGCGAGGACCTTCTGGGGTCACCCGACCCCTCCTCGGTGTCCGATTTGAACGTCAGCGTGCAAGCGGTTCTGGCGCTCCGGGTCATCCCCGTCGATGGAAGCGCGGTGGCACAGCTCGTCGCCGCGGCAGGTGTCCCGATGCTCGCGGTGCTCGCGACGCAGATGCCGCTGATCGAGCTTGGCAAATGGATCATGGGCGTAATTCTCTGAGCCGGGACTTGATCCTAACGTCGCCATCGGTCTTTCACCCGGAGTCCGGTTTTCGACGCAAGACATCGGCCAGCTCGTCTCGCGGCTCGAGAGCGCTGCCGGAACGCCCGTCGATCTCGTGATTCTCGACGAGGCGCCGCCAGCAATCGCCTATAGGGTCTTTCGCGACGGCGTCGAGGTCATGGTGCGCGACCGCGGCGCTCTCGTGAGCCGGAAGGCGCGGGCGATTCTGGAGTATCTGGATTTCAGGCCGGTCGAGGAGCTCTGCGCTTCCGGCGTACTGGCGGCCGCGCGTGGTCGAGAAAGCGTACTCGCTAAAAAGATCGCGTCCGTGAAGGACGCGGTTACCCGGATCCGTGCCGTATTGCCTGCCAGCGTCGACGCGTTCGCGTCGGATAGGACCTCGCGGGAAGTGGTCGTCCTCAATCTGGTCGTGGTTCTCCGCGTTAGGTGCTATCGGAATTCACCGCAAAGCAGCGGTTCGTTTGCGAATCCGGACATCGACGAACCTCTCGAGCCAGCTCCAGAGCGGCCACCGCTTGTTCGCGCGTTACGGAAGGGAACTCTTCGAGGAACACTTCGAGGCTGTCTCCCGCCTCGAGGTAGTCGAATAGAATCTTCACCGGAACCCTGGTTGGCGACGAACACTGGAGTGCCCCCGAGAATGTCTGGGTCTCGTCGTGAAGACAAGTTCCGATTCAGACATGCGACACCCACCCTCGGCCAATCGCTTCGCTGAGTGCTTGCCGTTCCTTCTCGGTGAGGTCGTCGCCTTCGTCTCCTCGCGAAGTCCCCTGGCTGGTCCTCGAGAATGAACCGTCCATATCTGCGAATCGAGCGTTTACGCAGGAGGCAACACGAGCCGAGTTGCACGTCCTCGCAGAAACGAGGACCGAGAGGCTCATCTTTTTCATATACTCCCCAGATGTTCGACATGCTTCGTCGATCTCCTGAGAGCCCAACCGATCGCCGCGGTGTTCCTTACGCTCGCGGTGGGAAACCTGCTCGGCCGGCTGGGTTTCCGCGGGCTGCAACTGGGTGCTGTTCCGGCCACCCTGCTGGTGGGCGTACTCGTGGGCCAGGCGGGAGTCCCCCTCACCGGCGAGCACAAGACCTTCTTCCTGTTCCTCTTCCTTTTCGCCACTGGCTATTCGGTGGGGCCGCAATTCTTCAGTGGCCTTCGCCGCGACGGTGCGAAGCTGGCGCTCTTCTCTTCCATCGTCGCCCTGTCGGCAGTGGTCGCCGCCTATTCCGCGGCAGTGATGATGCATTGGGACGCAGGCATCGGCACGGGACTCCTCGCGGGGGGCACCACGACTTCGCTCCTTGTCGGCATAGCGGGAGATGCGATCAACGCGGCGGGGCTCGATGCCGAAGTCACGGCGCGGCTCACGTCCAATGTCGCGATGGCCTATGCCGTCACCTACCTCTTTGGTGCCGGGGGCACGGCCTATTTCCTGGTCGCCTTCGGCTTCCGCATGCTCGATCGCGACATGGCATCGCGTTGCAAGGAGTATGAGGAGAAACTGGGCGGCGGATCCGCCACCGACACGTTCAACGCCTACCAGAACTGGACCATCCGCGCCTATCGCCTGGCCGGGATACCGGAAGGCGTGGCACCCCACACCATAGCCGCGCTGGAATCGCACCTCGAAGGCCATGACATTCCCGTCCACATCCTGCGCTATCGCGATGATGAAGGCCTGCACGAGGCAGGACCCACGGTCCTCTTGCGCCCCGGTATGGTGGTGGCCGTCAGCATGCCCCTGCGCTCCATCACGCACGCGGCGGAGCGATTGGGACCGGAACTAGCCGACCGCGAACTGCTGGACTTCCCTCTCCACGTGCGCCGGGTCGTGGCCACGAACGAGCGGTGCGTGGGTCAGCGACTGCAGATACTGCGCACGATGCCCGAGTTCAAGGGCATCGGCCTGCGCCGCCTCCTGCGCTCCGGCCTCGACCTGCCGGTACTACCCAACACGGTGGTGGAACGGGAGGACGTCCTGGAGATCATCGGTACGCGCGAACAGTTGGAGGTGGCCATCCCGGCGATCGGCGGTCCCCAGGCCGACGGGATTCGCGCGGATATTCCCTTTCTGGCGGGGGCCATGTTCCTGGGTTTCGTCGCGGGGACGCTGCAATTGATGGTGGGCGGCATGCCCATCACGCTGGGCATGGGCGGTGGCGTGCTGGTGTTGGGGCTCTTGGCCGGATGGCTGCATTCGCGCGTGCCGCGGATCGGCGCCATTCCGGCCTCGTCGGTCTGGCTGCTGCAGCACCTCGGTCTCGGTCTCTTCATCGCCATCGTGGGCATCAGCTCCAGCGCGGGCTTTTTCAACGGCTTCAAGGAAGTGGGCTTCCAGTTGTTCCTGGCTGGCGTGGTGGTGAGCCTTGTTCCCACCATCCTGGGTCTCCTCCTCGGCCGCTTCGTTTTCAAGTTCCATCCAGTGATCACGCTCGGCGCCACCTGCGGGGCGCGCACCGAGGCCGCTGCGCTGGGCGTGGTGCAGGACGCGCTGAAGAGCCAGACACCCGCATTGAGTTTCAGCGTACCCTTCGCCGTAGCAAACGTAGTGCTCACCAGCCTCACCATCTTGATGGTGTACCTGCTGCTGTGATGCGGCAACGGAGTGAATGCGTCCATGAGGATCGCTGATTCTTCCATGCCATGAAGAAAGGTGCTGAGCTCCTCCGCGACAAGCGGAACTACCGTTCCCTGGCTTTCACGCGCGAGGAACGCGAATCGCTCGGACTGCGCGGCCTGCTGCCCTATCCCGTGGTGGACCAGCGCCAAATGGTGGCGCGGGTCATGATGTCCCTGCGGAAGCTGGACGACGACCTGGACCGTTACATGCTGCTCTCCTCCCTGCAGGAACGCAACGAGCGGTTGTACTACCGGACGATCCTCGACCACATCGAGGAACTGCTGCCGGTGATCTACACACCCACGGTGGGACAGGCGTGCAAGGAGTTCTCGCACATCTCCCGGGAACCGAAGGGCTTCTTCATCACCCCGGAGGACCGGGGTGACATCGCACGCATTCTCGGCAACTGGCCCGAGAAGGACATCCACGTGATCGTGGTCACCGATGGGCAGCGGATCCTGGGGCTCGGCGACCTGGGGGCGAACGGTATGGGGATCCCGATCGGCAAGCTCGCCTTGTACACGGCTTGCGCGGGGATCCCGCCCCAGCATTGCCTGCCGGTGATGCTCGACGTGGGCACCAACGATCCCGCGCTCCTCGCCGACCCGCTCTACCTCGGCTATCCGCACCGGCGCCTGGAAGGAGAGGACTACTTCACCCTCGTCGAGGAGTTCGTGACGGCCGTGCAGCAACGCTTCCCGAACGCGCTGATCCAGTTCGAGGACTTCCTCACGCCGAACGCCTACGCGCTGCTCAACACCTATCGGGACAAGGTGCCATGCTTCAACGATGACATTCAGGGCACCGCCGCGGTGGCGCTCGCCGGTGTGCTCGCCTCCGGTCGTATCACCGGAAACGCGTTCAAGGATGCGCGGGTCATGTTCCTCGGTGCCGGCTCGGCCGCCACCGGCATCGCCGATCTGATGGTGGTCGCGCTCATGGACGAAGGGCTGGACCGTGACGATGCCCGCAAGCGGCTCTGGTTCGTGGACGTGAAAGGTCTGGTGGTGAAGGGGCGCGATGACCTCATGGCGCACAACCTTCCGTATGCGCATGAGCACGCGCCCATGTCCTTCCCCGATGCCATCGCGGCGCTGCGGCCCAATGTTCTCATTGGCGCCACCGGTGCTCCGGGCACCTTCACCAGGGAGGTGATCGAACGCATGAGCGCGATCAATGCACGCCCCGTGATCTTCGCTCTTTCCAATCCCACGTCGAAAGCCGAGTGCACTGCGGAACAAGCCTATGCATGGAGCAAGGGGAAAGCCGTGTTCTCGAGCGGCAGTCCCTTCGGCGAATGCACGTATGAAGGACAGGTCTTCCGCCCAGGCCAGGGCAACAATGCCTACGTGTTCCCTGGCATTGGCCTCGGTGCCGTGGCGGCGAGGGCGCGACGCATTCCCGAGGCGTTCTTTCTGACGGCCGCGCGTACGCTGGCCTCCCTCGTCAGCGACGAGGATCTTGGTGCGGGTTCGCTCTATCCCCGGCTGCGCGACATCCGGCAGGTCTCGCTGGCCATCGCCACGAAAGTGGCGGAACAAGCCCATGCGCTGGGGTTGGGGCGACGCGCGCGGCCTCCGGACATCGAGCGGTACATGTATGATCCCTGATGAAGCGGAACCTCCCCAGACAATAGAACCTGTCGTGCTGCGACCACTCCGAGGGCGACGCTCCGCCGCGGTTTTCCTCGCCGGGCTCTTGTTCGCCTCCATCATCGCGTGCGCAGCCGCGCAGGCGCAGGAAGCGGCGAGGAGCGCTCAGAAACGTCCCAACATCGTGCTGATGTTCCCGGACAATCTGGGGATCGGAGAGGTGAGCTCCTACGGCGGCGTACGCGGCGTTCCCACGCCGAACATCGATCGCATCGCGGAAGAGGGTATCCGGCTCACGAACTTCAACGTGGAATACTCCTGCATCGTCTCCCGCATCGCGCTCCTCACGGGTCGTTACGCGGTGCGGACGGGGGATGGCCTTCGCGGGGGGATGACGTTGTGGGAGGTGACGATCGCCGAGGCGCTTCGGACGATCGGCTACGCGACGGCGCTGTTCGGGAAGTGGGACGTGGGCGGTGACGATTGGGAAGGCCGGAGGGACCCGCTGCACCAGGGATTCGACGAATGGTGGGGAATTCCCGGGACGAGCAACCCGGCGCAGTTCAGCTCCTTCGAGGGTTTCGACCCCACGAGGACCGAGCTTCCTTACATCTGGGAAGGAAGAGGCGATGGGCCTTCTCGACGCGTGAAGCCCTTCGACCTCGAGGCGCGACGTACGATCGATCGGGAAGCAGCCCAGCGCGGCATCGCGTTCATGGAACGGAACGTCGAAGCGGGGCGGCCGTTTTTCTTCTTCTATCCGATGACCCAGATTCACTTCCCGCACTACCGCATCCGGACTTCGCCGGCGCGACCGGAGCCGGCGACATCGGCGACGCCATGGCGGACGTCGACCACAACGTAGGCCTCGTGCTCTCGGCGCTCGAACGACTGAACATCGAGAACGACACGCTCGTCTTCTGGTGCACCGACAACGGAGCCGAAATGAGGCGCCCGTGGCGCGGAAATGCGGGCCCCTGGCGCGGCTACTACAACTCCGCGATGGAGGGCGGGATTCGGACTCCCTGTGTCATCCGTTGGCCCGGACGGATTCCGGCAGGCCGCGTGTCCAACGAGATGGTGCACGAGATCGACCTCTTCCCGACGATCGCGGCGGCCGTGCGGGGCGCCCGACATCGTGCCGAACGACCGGATCATCGACGGTGTCGATCAACTTCCCTTTCTCGAGGGAAGAAAGGCTCACTCCAACCGCGACAGCGCCCTGTTCATTGCTCGAGAGGGTCACGTCATGGCCGTGAAATGGCGTGACTGGAAGATGTGGTATCTCTTCCGAACCGAGCTGGAGCCCGATTCCGAGAACCTCGTGCGAGTGTTCGATCTGCGCGTCGATCCCCGCGAGGAGATCGACGTCAAGGACTTCTATCCGTGGGTCGTAAGCGTCATGGACGGGATCGTGGCGGAGTACGAAGCGTCCCTCGAGCTTCATCCGCGCGTGCCCGGCGGCGTCGACGATCCGTACACGCCGCCGCCGCGCGGTTCAGGGAGCCCGGTCGCGACCTATTCGCGCACGGACCGAATGCCCCTGGCTCCTCGCTCCGAGGCGCTTCCGAACCCCGACTTCTCGGGTAGCTGGTCCACGACCGTCCTCAGTTCGGCGCCACCCACGGGGCAACCGCCTCCTCCTCCCCTTCCCTCCCTCGGAAGCGGCTGGGGGGATCGGATCTCGATCGTGCAGACCGCGGAACGCCTGGAGGTCGAGCGGGTGGTATTCGTGCCACGAGAAATCCAGCCGCTCGTGCGATACCGTTTCGCGTTGGACGGATCCGAGACCGAGAACGCCGTTACCATGGGTCGGACGGGTCCTGCCCCCGTGTCGACGACGGCGTGGGACGGGGATCGACTGGTGATCACGACGCGTTATCCGTTTCAGAATCCCGATGACACTCGCTGGCTCGCGAGTGAGGTAACTCAGACCCTGTGGCTGCAGCCGACGAGCGGGCCCCCGTTCGAGCCATCGTTGGTCGTCGAGACCCTGAGAGGGAGAGCGCTCGACGGACCCTCGTCGACGACGCGGACGGTTTACACCAGGGGGTATCGGTAAACCGCGGGTAGTGCTTCTACCGGGTCGCGGGCTCCTGGGCCGGTGCGAAGAACGATTCCAGCACGTCGTCGACCGAGACCCTGCGACCGAAATAGCCGACCCGCTCCTCGAGCCCCTCGGCGCGAAGCAAATCACGCACACCGGCGCGGGCTTCGGCGAGACGGAGAGCGATCCCCGCCTTCGCCAGCTCATCGTGCAGCTCTCGAAGCATCCGCGCTCCCGCAACATCCACATACGGAGACGTCGAGAGGTCTCCCAACACCAGGCGCGGCTTGGAATCGAGGGCGTGGATCCCCGTCCAGATCTCCTGACGCACGTGCTCGGCGTTGAAATACAGGACGCTCGCCTCGACGCGGAAGAGCAGCGCTCCGGGCACGAGCTCGTTGTCCGGGTTGCGCTCGAGGTCGGAATAGCGTCTCGTCCCGGGAATGCGGCCGAGGAAGGCGACGTGCGGCCGCGCCGCGCGCCTGAGAAGCGTCAGGAGCGACACCACCGCGGCGAGCAGCACTCCCTTGAGAATGCCCAGAAGAAGCACACCGACGAAAGCGACCATGGAGATCGCGAACTCGTAGCGGCTCGAGCGATAGAGTCGTTTGAGCTCGGGGAAGTCGACGAGTCCTTTGACCGCGACCAGCACGATGGCCGCGAGAACGACCATCGGGAGGTTCCGGAGGAGCCCGGTCAAGAACAAGAGACAGAGTGCGATCGCAACGGAGGCGAAAACCAGCGCCAGCGGAGTCTTCGCTCCGGCTTTGTCATTGACGGACGACTGGGAAAGGCCGCCGGCGATCGGATACGCCTGTCCGACCGCGGCGGCGAGATTCGCGACGCCGAGCCCCAGGAGCTCCTGACGCGGGTCGACCTCGTAGCCGTTCTTGCGCGCGAGCGTGCGCGCCGCGGAAACGCTCTCGATATAGGCGAGGAGAAAGCAGGCGAACGCCAGAGGCAGCACGCCATCGATGTCTCGCAATCGAAGGGATGGCCACCGGAGTTGGGGAAGTCCCTGGGGAAGCTCACCGACCGTTTTGAAGCCCGCCTCGCTCAGCGAGGTCACGGAAACGGCCACGATGGATAGCGCCACGATCAGGAGCGCCACCGGCCGGCCCGGGAGTGCCTTTTCGCCGAGAAGAAGAAGTGCGAGCGCGGTGAGCCCGAATCCGAGAACGACGAGATTCGTGTCGGGAAGCTGGCCGGCGAGAGTGACGACGCGCTCGAAAAAGTGCTCCCCTCCCCCTGCGACTCCGAAGAGCTTCGGAAGCTGGGTCATCGCGATGGTGAGCGCGGCGCCCGCTTTGAATCCCAGCAGTATCGTCTCGCTGATGAAGCTCACGAGACTGCTCAGACGCAGCAGGAACGCGAGGATGCTGATCGTGGCGAGAACGAGAGCGGTGAGGGCGGCGACGTCCGCCCATCGGGTCGGGTCACCGAGAGCGATGCCTCCGACGGTCGCCCCCACCAGCATCGAGATCGCAGACGTAGGTCCAATCGCGAGCTGGCGCGAGCTGCCGAAGAGAGCGTAGCCGAGCCCGCCGACGAGGTAACCGTAGATTCCGTACTCCGGAGGAAGACCTGCGAGGGAGGCGTAGGCGAGAGAGACGGGAATGGCGTACGCGGCGAGCGTGATTCCGGCCACCGCGTCCTTCGACAGCCACTCGCTTCGGTATCGTGGGAGCCACTGCGACGGAGGAAAGACCGTCCGCCATCCCTCGAGCGGACCTGCTGCGGTGTGAGACGGTGGGTCTTCCACGAATTAAGGGTCGATCGGTTACTCCGCCAGAAGCGCTTCCTTCGCGAGCGCCAGCTCCGCGAGCTTCTCTTTGCTGACCTTCGGATAGTGCAGATCGAGAGACGCGAGGGCATCGATGATCGCGGCCGCCACCACGGTTCGAGTAAACCACTTGTTGTCGGCCGGAACCACGAACCACGGAGACTCCTTGGTCGCGGTGTTCTGGATGGCGCTATCGTAGGCCTTCATGTAGTCCTTCCAATGGCCCCTCTCGCGCACGTCCGACGTAGAGAACTTCCAGTTCTTTTCCGGCTTGTCGACGCGCTCGAGAAAGCGCTTCTTCTGCTCTTTCTTCGAGACGTGGAGGAAGAACTTCCGAACGAGGACGCCGTTTCCCGAGAGATACCGCTCGAAGCACCGGATGTCCCGTAACCGGTCCTTCCAGATATCCTTCGTGATGAGCGCGGGCGGCAGTTTCTGGCCTTGAAGCAGTTCCTCATGAACCCGAACCACCAGGACTTCTTCGTAGTACGAGCGGTTGAAGATACCAATCCTTCCCCGCTCGGGGAGATGTTTCTGGCAGCGCCAGAGGTAGTCGTGATCGAGGTCATCGGAGGTGGGCGCCTTGAAGGACGCGACCTGACAGCCCTGAGGATTGACGCCCGACATCACGTGCTTGATGGCGCCGTCCTTGCCGGCTGCGTCCATCGCCTGGAAAACCAGGAGCACCGCCCATCGATCCTGCGCGTAGAGCATGTCCTGGAGCTCCGCGAGCGCCTCGACGCCCGTCTGAAGAGCTTCCTTGGCCCGAGGCTTGTCCTTGGCCTCGAGTCCTCCGGTATCGCCGGGATCCACGTCGTCGAGCCGGAACTTCTCCCCGTCGGTGACGCGGTAGGGTCGCACGAGCTCACGGGAGCGTTCGATGACTTCTTCCAGTTTCATTCCACATCCTCGCTGGAGAGAAGTGCCGCTCTCCTCGGAGCCCATCTTCTACCGCGGACAGCACGTCCGTTGCAATGCCAACGTTCGGTTTCTCGGCGCGTAACCCTCATTCGGAATCGCGAGAGACCACAAACCGGGCGGGCTCGATGCCGAGCCAGAACGCGGCCCCCAGGAGCAGCCGTTCGACTGCGGTCATGCGAGACTCCCGCTCGATCACCGCTCGCGCCCGCGCGGGATCGTCGGTGATGAGACCATCGGCGCCACGAAGAATCTGCTGTGCCATGGTCACGTCGTCATTGACGGTCCAGACGTAGACGTCTCTTCCCGAAGCATGAGCCTGGCGAATGAGCGAAGGGCTCGCGAGCGTGAGGCTCACCGCCAGGAAGTCGACGTCGACCTCCGTCAATCGTCCGACGGCTGTCGCGGCGAGTAGCCCCTTCCGAAAGCCCGGGCGGAGAGCCGCCATTTTCTCGATCCCGCCGCGATCGAGCGACATCACGGAGATCTCGTCCGCCATTCCGGTTCTTTCGACGATGGTCGCGACGCGCTCTTCGAGCCGCTGGTCGTGGCCGTAGTACTTGAGCTCGATGACGACCTTGGCCCGACCTTTTGCTCGAAGGAGAACTTCCTCGAGGGTTGCCACCCCCTCCCCACGAAACTCGGGTCCGAACCAGGCGCCGATGTCGAGCGTGCGAACTTCGGCGAAGCTCGCCTCCCAGATCTTCAACGGCGAGCCGGCGAGCTTCATGAAGTCGCTGTCATGGAGCACCACGATCTCGCCGTCCGCCGTCTCCTGAACGTCGATCTCGACCCAGTCCGCGCCGTCCACGATCGCGCGCTCGACGGAAGAAAGCGTGTTCTCCGGCGCGAAGGCTGGGGCCCCGCGGTGTCCGATGACCGCAACGGGCCGCTCTTCTCGAAGGCCGCCGAGCAGCGCCCATCCGACGGCGGCGGAGAGACCCGCGGACGCGAGGACGCCGATAAGGATCCGCTTCCCCCGGAGCCGAGGCGCGCGAGAAAGCTCCTCGTCGACCGGCGCCGCCCCTGCTCGAGCGCCCTCGCCGAGCCTCTCGTAGAGCGCGACGACGAGGACGGCGAAGAGCGACGAGGCGAAAGCGGTGAGGAGAGCGGTCGCGATGATCCACAGAAACACGACGGAGCCGAGCGCCGGAAGTAGAAGGCTCAGGGACCCGCGAAACCTGGGCAGAACGCCGACGGCGAGCGCGCGCATCCCGAGAACGACGACGAACGAGAGCGCGGGGGCGATCGCGGCCCACCCGAGAAGAACGCCTGCGATCAGCAGCCGATGGCCACGGCTTCGCTCCTCACTTACGCCGAGCGCTTTCGAGGGCTCGACCTTCTCGAACAACAGCAAGGGGAGCGCATAGACCCACCCCGAAGCGCTCCGGACCAGAAGCGCGGCCATCGATACGAGAAGTGCCCCGATGACGCCGGCCGCAATCCAGAACGCGGGCGGCCTTTCCTTCAGGTAGTAGTTGATATCGAAATCGGTGAGGAGGAAAAAGTAAGCGGCAGCGGCGAGCGCCAAAAAGGGGCCGCAGAGCACGAGAACCCTCAAGACGAGCCGCGTCGTGACGGCGAGGATTTTCCCCGCCCTCGCGACGCCCCACGCGAGAGCCGAGAGTGCATTGAATCGCGTGCGCCGCGCGGCGCCGAAAGCGATTCCCATGAGACAAGCCTGCCCGAGAGCGAGGACGGCGATGCGCGCGGCCGCCGCGAGGACCAGAGCCCCGAGCCCTATCGGGCTCAGCGCGAAACGGAGGATGTCCTGGTCGGCGAGCACCGCGCTTCCGGAGAGAGAGACGAGGGATCGGAGCCCGATGCTCAGAAGGGGCGTGAGAATCGCGAACGCTGCGAGCTGGTAGAGGAGGTCCATCGCGAGAAGCGCTCGCCAGCTTCGACGAAACTCCTCCGCGGCCGCCGCTACGACGTCTCGGAGCACATCCCCTCATTCCTCCGAAAGCGAGCGGTGCGCGGCTCCGGCAGCCAGGGCTCCGATCAGGGGCGCCACCCAGAAGAGCCAGAGTTGGGCGAGCGCCCAACCGCCGACGAAGAGAGCCGGTCCGGTGCTGCGGGCCGGATTCACGGAGGTGTTCGTTACCGGAATACTGATGAGATGGATGAGCGTGAGGCCGAGGCCGATGGCGATGGGCGCGAAGCCCGCGGGCGCGCGGCGGTCGGTCGATCCGAGGATGATGAGGAGAAAGAAGAAAGTCAGCACCGCTTCCGCCACGAATCCCGCTAGAAGCGAATACCCGCCAGGAGAGTGCTCGGCGTAACCGTTGGCGGCGAAGCCGCTCTCGAACGATGTCGACACCCGGCCTTGCCCGTGGCGATGAGATAGAGCACGGCGGCGCCCGCGATGGCGCCCGCCACTTGAGCGACCACGTACGGGAGCACGCTCCCCGCGGGGAAACGGCCTCCCGACCAGAGCCCGACCGTCACGGCCGGGTTCAAGTGGCATCCGGAGATGTGCCCGACGGCATAGGCCATCGTGAGAACCGTCAGACCGAACGCGAACGAGACCCCGAGAAGGCCGATACCGACGGACGGAAAGGCTGCGGCCAGGACGGCGCTCCCGCATCCTCCGAAGACGAGCCACGCAGTACCCAGAAACTCAGCGGCAAGTGGTTTGGTCATGTTCCCTCCGATTTCGAAACATCTTACCCTCGGTTCGACGGATTCGAATCGCTCGCGGGCGCGTCAGCTTCCCGTCAGGGGTCGGAGCGAAACCTGCCCTTGTTGAAGCGCGGCCTGAGCCAGAGCCGAAACGGCGAAGCCGAAGAGAAGACCTCCGAGGGCGATGCCCTGCCCGAGTCGAACGGGCCTCAATCCCACGCCCGCGGGTCATCAATCGAGGCATATGTCCCGCGATACTAATATTGTTGTCTGCGAAAGTGGGGAAACGGCCACAGGTCGCCGTCGTTTCTCCCATTCCGCGAAGCCGTCCGACCCGGAATCGAGGTCGATCGCTACCGCGGCTTCGAAGGCCTCGAGCTCAGTGCGTCCTTCCGTGAGCCACGTCGGCGTATTCGACGTGGTGCGCGTCCTCCGGCGCGCCGCGGAGCACCAGGACCCGGACCGCCGCCATGAGCAGGAGGACGATGCCGAACGTCACGACGATGGTGGCTCCAGTGGGAAGGTCCAGCTTGAGCGACAGGTAGACCCCGAGCGCCGAGACGATCGTCCCCATGCTCCAGCCGATGGCGAGGCGGGGTCCGACCCGAACCGCGTACAGCATGGCCGCCACCGAGGGAACGATGAGGTAGCAGAAAACGAGCAGCACCCCGGCAATCGCGACGGACGAGGTCACGACGAAGCCAAACGAAGCATAGAAGAGAAAGTCCCAGAGCCGGATGGAAATCCCCTGCTCCTCGGCGGCCTTCGGATTCATGGAGATGAGCAGAAAGTTGTGCCGAAAGATGTAGTGAAAGAGCCCGACCGCCGGCGTATAGCGCAGCCGTCTTGCCGACCTCCGACCAGCTGACGGCCAGAATGTTTCCGACGAGCATGTCCTTGAGATGCTCGCTCTCGGAAGTCGCTTTGCTCATGGCGAGGATGGCGGCCGCCGAAGCCACCGCGTAGGAGATTCCGATAATCGCCTCTTGCGGAATCCGCGCGCGGCGGCTCCTCAAGGAAAGCGAAGACCGCGGCGCCTAGAAACGTGAAGGAAAGACTTACCCAGTACACGGCGGGGCCATGCGCATCCCCGCCGCTGATGGGCAGGACGAGAGCGATTGTCCCTCCCAGTGCGGCGATCTGCGCCAGCGACAAATCGACGAAGATGACCCCGCGCTCGACGACGTGAACTCCCAGGTACGCGTGAATGCCGGTGAGAATCAAGCTGGCCGCGAACGGGGCCAGGAGAAATTGCAGGACTTCCATCTGCTCCTCCGGACGGGCCGGCGCCCGCGATTGACGAGAAAGAGAACTGACCCTAGTTGGGGGTGGCGTCGACCTCCTTGATCGCCGAGATCAAGAGGTTGACATCGTAGTCGAAGAGCTCGAATGTAGTGGGTCACTTCCTTGACTCCCCCGACCGAGGGAGGGAACACCAGCACCTTCGCCCCGGTCTCCCGCCCGATGGCGTTGGGGGTTTTGAGATCGAAGTAGGGCTCGACCAGGATCAGCTTCACGTTGAGCCTCTTCATCTCGTTGATGAGATCGAGCGTGTGGCTGGGCGAGGGCGGAATTCCCGGGCGCGGCTCCACGTAGCCCACGATGTCCAGACCGAATCGGTCGGTGAAGTTGGGGAAGGAGCGATGGTAGGTCACGAGGTCGACTCCCTTATAGGGAGCCATCAGCTCCTCCCACCGCTTTTCCGCCTCACTGAGGCGCTTTTCGAAATCGGCGTATCTCTCTTCGAAGTATGCCCGGTCCTCTGGACGAAGCTCAACCAGCTTCGCCAGGATGTCTTTGGCGATGGCGTGCCCGTTCTCGGGGTCGAGCCAGTAGTGTGGGTTACCCTGCGGATGAACGTCGCCCATGGCGCGGGTGATCTGCCCGGTCGGAATCTCGAGGATCCTGGCGTGGAGCGAAGCGTCCAGGTAACCCTTCGCCCCTACTTGTATCTTGGCGTTCCGGCTCTGCTGGATGAGCGGGGGGAGCCACCCGATCTCGAGATCTCGTCCCACCAGCACCAGCAGTTCGCACTTGTACAGCTTCAGGATGAAGCTGGGCTTGGCTTCGACGAAATGCGGATCCTGGTAGCCTCGGGCGATCGCCTCGACGTTCACGCGGTCCCCACCCACCTCCTCGGTCAGCGATGCGAGATCCTGCGTCGTCGCGACGACGTTGATTTTCGAGGCGGCGCTGACCGGCACCCCGAGACCCAGGACCGCAGCCACCCACGCCTTTCGCAGCGTCGTTCTCATCGCGGAACCCTCGACTCTCTCCGACTAAAAAGGATGCGCTCCATGCGCTCCGATCGAGAATTGGAACTGGAACAGGAATTCGTTCGCGTCTTCCCCTTCGGCGTAGCTCGTTCGGCGGTACTGCCCGCGAATCTGACTGAACTCGCTCGGCCAGAAGGTGAGGACCAGGGACACGCCTTCGTCCCTCAGGCCCGGGTCGTAGGCTCGCTCCGAGTCGTCGTATCGCACGCCGCCGTACCAGCGTCGGGCGAACTGGTAGTCACCGGACACGTAGTAGCCGAAGGCATCCTGACGGCCGCCGGGTTGATCGCGCCGGCTCCAGATCGAGCTCGGATCGCGCGATGAACGAGCGGTAGATGGCGCGGCGCAGGGGTCGGTAGCGGAAGGTGAAGTCAGTTCCATAGAGATCAGTGGTGAACTCGGGCCCCGCCTCGTTGTGGCCATGTGCGTAGGAAAACCCCATGTCGAGGTTCGAGGCTTCCGTCACGTCGTGATAGCCGCGCAGATGCGCAACGTAGCTCAAGTCTCCGCGCTCGTACGACTGGAAGACGCCTGGGGAATCGCCCCGGTAGACTTGCCCCGCCACCTCGAGAAACACCCACGGGTTCGGAATCAAGCGTGCCACCGAGAATCCCGCGTCACTGATCCCTTCTTCACCGCCCACCAGATTCTCGGTGACCAGCGGTCGATCGGTCCAGGAAAGGACGTGGTTGTGCATCGGATTCACTTTGCCGAAGGCGGAGCGCATCTTCCCCGCTTTGAGCAGGAGTCCTCCCGGTACGGCCGGAAACGTGATGTAGCCTTCCTCGAGGTCGACGCCCTCCTCGCCGAAGGCCATGAAGAAGTCGGCGCGCGCGTAGGGATCGAGAATGGCCTGGAAGGATGCCTCGCTCTCGTGCATCTCGAGGGCGGGACTGGGGTTCACGGAGTTATGGCCGGCCGCTCCGAGAAAGTCGCCGATGACGGCTATGTCCGGGTTGAAGACCTTGGAGAGAGTGGACGCTCCGCCGTAGACGGGTAATTCGCCGGAAGGCCCTCCGGCGCCCGCGGCGCCGGCGGGCACGGCAGCGCTCGGCTCCTGGGCGGCCGGCGGGGCGCTGCTCTCGAGCGCGGTGATGCGCGACTCCAGCTCCGCGATGCGAGCTTCATAGCTCTCCTGCAGGGTTCGCAGGTCCCGTCGTAAGGCTTCGATCTCTTCTGAAGACTGCTCCGCAGCGGCGAGCCGAAGCGTTGCGATCGGCATGGCCGTGGCGAGAACGAAGAGCCGGACAAATCTGTCAATTCTTCTCATTTCCCTCTCCGACATGAAAGAGAAGCGCGCTACCCCGACGCTCGGCCGGAATCCTTCCGGACCGTTGCCTTGTAAGAAGTCGAGTCGGATCGCGAGCGGGTGGCGTTCACCCAAAGAGGAGAGCCGGCGGACCTCGGGAAATGGGGTGGAGCAAAGTCCAGCGTGACGCGCCGTGAGGTCGAACGCCGAGGATCGACGAGGTCTGGATGGGAGGGTGGAGCTTCTGGTTAGCCTCGTGGAGCGCTCCATCCATCCCCTTGGCAAAAGCGCAGACGACACAGAAGTGAGCCTCAGGCGGGCCAGACGCCCGGTCCGGCACAAAACGCTCATCGTGGCCGTTCGACGCGGCGTTCGCGATGACCCGTGTTCCCAGGTCGCCCTCCAAAAGCGCGTGATAGAGCGGAAGACAACCCGAGATCGACAGGAGCAAGACCGCCGGCAGGCAGGCAACTGCGGCGAGCCTTTCCGATTGCAAGCGACCTAATCGGCTGTGCGTGTTCGTGCGCTCCTGAGCCTCTCTCGGCTACTCTAGCGAGTTCTTCCCGCGTCTCCAAAGGGTTGGGCTTCGCCCGGGACCACTGTCACGACGGCGAGACGACCATCGGTACGCCAAGGGTCGCCGCCGCCGTTCCTCCCTTCGAGCTCATGGTGGAATCCATCCACCCAATCCACTTTCTGAACCTGATCCGCCTTCTTCAGGTCGTCGAAAATCTTGTCCCGTTCGGCGTCGACTTCGGGACCGATATGATGGGTGACCTGCCCCGTGGTATGGCTCAGCCCGACACGCTCATCGAGGGTCGCGGCGCCGAACCAGACCGGGCGATCGTTCTCCATCCGATCGGAGCGCCAGAAGCGCACGTGATGTCGCCTCCGTGGGCTGTCGCCAATCGGCTGCTCGAAAGCCAGGTCTTGTTTGCGGCCGAAGAGGTAGAGGTTGCTGACCGGAGCCGATTCATCCGGACGGCGGAAAACCGAGTCGACGGCGATGCGAACGCTGCTGTCGAAGGTCATCGGGTCGGCCGGTACCCAGCCGGCCTTCGTCATCGCATGGATGACGTCTTCTTCGGAGCCGACCAGGGCCAGATTCACGGGATCGCCAGGAATCCCATTCATCGTGTGGGTCACGTGCGGTGCCCCCGAAGCGCGGGGCGAAGGTCTACCGCTTCTCTCCAGAACATGGGAGCCAGCACGTAGGCAATGAGCAGATAGACCGCGATAGCCCCGATACCGAGAATCCACGGCAGCCGCTTGCGCGACCTCGGACTTTTTTGGGTTCGCACCATACTTTCACGAACGCCCGGCGCGGGCGGTCGCCGGCGCTCGCTCGAGGAGCGCCGACTCAGCGACGAGCGCGCGGATCACCTCGTCCACGTCGCTCTCCGAGTTGTACGCGTGGAATGCCACCCGCAGTCCGTTGCCGCGGCACGACGCGACGATTCCTCGCCCGGCCAGTTTCTCGACGAGCGCCGGGCCATCGACGCTTTGAACGACCACGAGCGGTCCGCGACGTTCCGATGTGACCGGCGTTCGCACGAGAAATCCCGCCTCGGCCGCCGCGGACGCGTACCGGGAAGCTAGATGGCTCGACCTGCCGGCCCACTACGTCGTACCCGATGCCGTCGAGAAGCTCGAGCGCGGCGAGGGCCGCGTATGCGTTCGGCACGGGCGGCGTCCCGCCTTCGAATCTCTTGGCGCCCTTCGGGCCAGTCGAGCGCATCGATGCGATAGGCAAAAGGATTGACGCGGCCAAACCAGCCGGTAACCGTCGGCTCGAAGCGCTCGATGAGCTCACGTCGCGCGTACAGAAAGCCGATGCCCGGCCGCCGCGAGCAGGTACTTCAGGCACCCGGTGACCATGAAATCCACGCCGAGCGCGTGCACGTCGATCGGCCCGGAACCGGTGTGCTGATAGTCGTCGAGGAAGACGTAGGCGCCGCGATCGTGAGAGACCTTCACCAGACGGGCGATGTCCGTCTGGTGGCCGTTGCGGAAGCACACGTGCGTCGCGGGAACGATCAACGTGCGCTCGTCGATCACCGCTTCGTACGCCTCGACCGGCAGCGTGTCGGGCGACGACGGCGAGGCCTGGGCCCGGCGGATGGTTGCGCCGCGGCTCTCCTGCGCGAGCCAGATCTGGGCCATGGTCGGGAACTCGAAATCGCCGATGACCACGTGCGACCGCGGCCCCGCGAAGCTGAGGGCGCTCGCGACCGCATTGATTCCAGCAGACGCGCTCGGCATGACGGCGATCTCATCGACGCCGGCGCCTATCGAAGCGGCGAACCGCTCACGCAGCCGCTCGACCTCCGCCACCCACATCTCCCAGGGGGAGCCGCTCTCGTGCCAGGAATCGAGGTACGCCCGCATCGCCTCGTCGACGTCGGTCGAGAGGGCCCCCTGCGAGCAGCTGTTGACGTAAACGCGTCTCTTGAAGATGGGGAACCGCGATCGGAATTCATCCAAGTTCATCGAGCACCTCCCGAAGCGCTGCGCCGAACCGCGCGATCTCGGAAGCGGTATTGTAGTGGACCAGGGAGGCGCGCACCGGCGCCTCCCGGTCGCGGACACAGTCGAGCCATCAACCGCGGCGAGTACATATGGCCGCTCCGGACGCCGACGTCACGCGCCGCCAGTCCCGCTGCGATCGCCGACGATTCGCGACCGGCGACGCTGAAGCACAGGGTCGGGACGCGTTCGCTCAAACGTTCGCCGTCGGTGACGCCGTACACAGTCACTCCGGGAATGCCTGCCACCTCGTCGAGAAGCATCCTCGACAACCCTCGTTCATAATCGGCGATCCCGTTCATCGCCGCGCGGATGACCTCTGTGCGGGACGGGCGGACCTCCGCCGACGGCGTTCCGCCCAGCAAGCGCTGTCCCAGATTCTTCCAGATACCGGACGGCGGCGTCCATCCCCGCGACGTTCTCGTAGGCATAGGTGCCCGCTTCGAGCTTGTCGGGGGTCACGTCGGGGATGAAATCTTCGCGAAACGTCGGCAGGCGGTTGATCGCCTCCCGGCGGCACCAGGCGAAACCCATGTGCGGCGCGAAGACCTTGTACCCCGAAGAGACCAGGTAGTCGCAGTCGAGCGCCCGGACGTCGATCGGCCCGTGCGGTGCGTAGTGCACCGCATCGAGGAAGACCTCGGCGCCGACCGCGTGCGCCCGCCTCGCCACCGCGGCGACGTCGACGAGGCTTCCAGTGGCATTCGAAGCCATCGTGCAGGCGACGAGTCGCGTACGCTCGGTGAGGAGCGCTTCGAGATCGGCCGGACGCAACGCCCCGAGCGGGTCATCGGCGTTCACGCGCCACCACACGATGCGGGCCCCGACTCGCTCCAGCGCCAGCCAGGTCGCGATGTTCGCCTCGTGATCGAGCTCGCTGACGATGATCTCGGGCCGCGATCCGAGCGTCTGGCCGATCGCGAGGCTGATGGCCCGGATGAACGAGGTGGCGTTGAGGCCGAACGCGATCTCGTCGGCGCCGCGCGCGTTGACGAACGCCGCCACGGATTCGCGCGCGCGCGCGATCATCGCGTCGACCTCGCGCGAGCGTCCGTACGGTCCACCGCGCTGCACGTTGCGAGCGAGGAGATGATCGGTCACCGCCTCGAGCACCGTGTCGGGAATCTGGGCGCCCGCTCCGTTGTCGAAGAAGACGAACCTCCCCGCCCGCTCGAGGGCGGGAAATCGCCGGCGCAAATCGTCGACCGGAAACCGGCGGATGGTCGGTCAGGCATGGGCGTTCCGGCGCGTGCGCGCGTAGACGATCGACATGAGTGCCAGAAACGGCAGGAAGGACACCACACTGTACTGCAAACCGTCGACGAAGAAGGACGTCGCCGCAATCGCCGTGAGCGAGATGATTCCGAACCACGCGGCCGCGCGATGGGCGGGCATCCTGATCGGAAGCCGGGCGAGCTCCTCCGGCGTCAGCGCCTTTCGGAAGCGCAGATAGGTGACCAGGATGACGACCCAGATGAAGAGCATCCCGGCCACCGCCGTGCCGTAAAGCGCGAGAAACGCATTCGCCGGGGCGTACACCGCGAGCAGGATCGCCGCGCCATACGCCGGTGCTGGCTGCCGCGACGGCGCGGAGCGGCACGCCCTTGCCGCTGACCGACGGCCAGGGACCGCGGCGCATAGCCCGATCGCGCCAGCGACAACAGCATCCGCGCCGTCATGTACAGATTGGAGTTCGCGCTCGAGACCGCCGCGGAAATCACCACGAGGTTCATCGCGCCCGCGGCATGGGGAATCCCAATCGCGGCGAACGCTCGCACGAAGGGGCTGCCCGTGACCCCGCCGCCCCCTTCCGCCAGCTGGTCCCACGGGCTCATCATCAGCATCACGGTGATCGCCAGCACGTAGAACAGGATGAGGCGCAGCACGAGCGTCCGCATGGCACGCGGTATGGACGTCTCGGGATGCTCGGCTTCACCGGCCGTCACGGCGATCGCTTCGACCCCCATGTAGCTGGTGATGACGAGCGTCAGCGCCAGCCAGACGCCCCGCCAACCATTCGGCAGAAACCCGCCGGGTCCATCCGACCAGGTTGTGAAATCCGATGGCCGGCGCAGGGCCCGACGCCCGTCACGAGCGCGAGGCCGACGGCGATGAACACCACGATCGCGGTGACCTTGATCAGGGCGAACCAGTACTCGAGCTCGCCGAACAAGCCGACCTGTGCCGTGTTGACCGCGACGAGCGCCGCGGCAATCCCGACGACCCACATCCACGGCGGCACATCCGGGAACCAGAAGGCGAAGTAGATGGCGACGGCCGTCACCTCCGCGCCGATGGCCAGGATCTGCACGAAGGCATACGTCGCACGGACGACGAAGCCGGACCAGGGCGAGAGGTACCGATCCGCGAACACGCCGAACGACCCGGCCACCGGGTGCATCACCGCCATTTCGGCGAGCGCGTAGCCCATCACGAGCGCGATCAGCGCCCCGATGACGTACGTCACGATCACGCCCGGGACCGGCGAGGCCGATGGTGACGGTGCTGCCCGAGGAACAGGCCGACACCGATGGCGCTGCCCATCGCCATCATGGCGATCTGGCGCGGGACCAGTCTTCGTCTCAGCCCCTCCTCGGTCGGGTGGGACGCGGATTCGGCAGAGAGCGTCATTCCGCGTGACGGAGATGCGAGAGGAGCGTGCAGGAACGGAGGGCGCGCAAAAGTCGCGAGGAACACGATGCCGGCGAGCATACCACTCAGCCGACTTCTGGAGTGGGAGTTACGAGGGCGCTCTCCTCGCAGGGAAGCGAGCAGTCGCTGCGCCGACACCGCAACAATGCGGACGTCGGCGCAGGGGAACCGTCTTATCTAACCCGAATCTCTTTGGCCGTAAACTTCCCGGCCTTTTCGGTGTAGTCGACGACGACCGTGTCCTTCACCTTGATGAAGTCGGTGATCATCGTGGGCTCCTTGGCACCCTCCGCCTTGCGCGAAGTATGGCTGGCGCCCTTGGCGACGATGTTGGTGTCCTTGTCGACGATGAACGTCCAGTCCTTGGCGTCCACGGTGATGACGATGGAGTCGGCGGCGAGGGATTTCACCTCACCCGTTACGTTCTTGGTCTCGACCTTTGGATCCGCGAGCACCAAACCCGTCGTAAGAAGACACACCGCTGCAAACATGATTTTCTGTAACATTATGATCCTTCCCCTCAGAGAAGTGATTTTCACTGAGATACCCTACCTTAGCGCGCTGACGGCCAAAGAGCAAACAAATCGTAAACGGACTATTTTTCACTTTGGCGTGACCACTCCGACGGATGGTGAAGTTGAAACACACGGATGCACCCCGGAGTTGCGCCGATCCCACCGGGAGCTTTGTTACGACGGCTGAGAAGCAGCAACCATGCGAACAAGAATGCGGGGCGAGAGGAAGGCCATGGCTTCAGCCAACGCCGGAGTGCAACCGTCTTCTCGAAGCCGGAATCGGAACGGTGATTAGATCTGAATAGGTTTCGGCGGACGAACGACTTAGTCGTCGATGACGAAACCGATCATCATGTTCACTTGATACCCGGAGGGTGTGCCCTGGCTCACCCTCTCCTCCTTGATCCACCAGACACGGACGTCCCGGAGCGTCTTGTTGCCTCCGGCGATGCCCTTCTTTATAGCTTCGTCGAGACTGAGAGTCGCGGTCTTGGTGAGCTCCGAGACGAGATCGGAGACCTGCGCTATCGACATCGCGTTCTCCTTCGTACTATCGAGCGGAGGACAACCGGGAAAAGACGCCCAGAGCCCGCAGCAGCCAAATGAGCACCGATGCGCCGATAACGGCGACGATCCAGGCCGCAGGAGTGGTGTGCGCCTGCACTCCCAAGGCATTGGCGATGGCGATGCCCAGATACGATCCCACGATGCCCACGATGACGTTGGCCAGGATGCCCATTTGCCCGTTGGCCTTCATCACGATGCTCGCCAGCCAACCGACGACTCCGCCGATGATGAGTGTCACGATTAGATTCGACATGTATGTCTCCTTGCGCCGCGCCACCCGTGCCGATATTCGGCTCGGGTGCCAGGCCGCCGGTGGGTCAATAAGCAAAAGGAGAGCCAACCTGCCTTCCCGTTCGTACTCCTCTCCCAAGTCCCTGCAGTGTAGGAGGCAGTGGCCCACGAAGCCTCGGTAGTCGGGCAAACGCGAGCCTTCGCGTCGTGCCTTTTCTACAAATTGCCCTCTCGCGCTCCTGCTCGTAGTCGGCAAACGCGGCGTATCTGGGGCGGCGATTGGCGCCATTGACGGAGCTTCGTCGGGGTTGCGCGAAGCCGGTTCTGGGGGAATCGAGGGCACGCGCCTTGCAGCGAGTCGAGCGTGACGATCGATAGACGACGGTTCGCTTGTCGACTAGCCCCGCGCGGGGCGCTGGCATAAACTCACATGCACGCGAAACAGTGGTTCGCGGAAGGGACCCGGGGCTACGGCAGCGGCTTCGTCGCCATCGTCGTTGCCGTCGTCGTAAGGCTCACCCTGGATCCCTCGTTCGGGACGCACAGCCCGTTTCTGCTGTTTTCCGCGGCCGTGCTGACGGCGTCCTGGTTCGGTGGATGGAGGCCCGGGTTGGCGACGACCTTGCTGGCAGCTCTCGTCGGCGATATCCTTTTCCTTCCACCCGTTGCCTCGTTCAAAATCGGCAATCCCGGTGACGTTCTCACTCTCGGGCTCTTCCTCATCGAAGGCATGTTCATCAGCCTCGCCGTCAGCGAGCTCCGGTCGTCCCGCGCTCGCGCCGAGCGAGCCGTGCGCGACAGGGCGGAGCTCCTGAGTGCCGAAAAGACTGCGAGCGAGTTCCAGGCGGAGATAGAGACTCTCTCCCGGCTCGGGTTGACGCTCGGAGGCCAGCTCGACATGGGAAAGCTGGTCAAAGCGGTGACCGACGCCGGTGTCGCCATCACCGGCGCCGCGTTCGGAGCGTTCTTGTACAAGGACCCGTCCGCCGGTTGGACCCACTTCGTCTCGGGAGCTCCACCCGATGCTTTCGTCGACTTCCCGTTGGCTCAAAACGCCGATGCATTCGGGTCGCCTTTCCAGGGTGACGTCCGCCGGACCGACGATCTCACACAAGACCCGCTCTACGGCGAGAACCTGCCGTTCAAGCGCATGCCGCCTGGCCAACTACCCGCGCGGAGCTATCTGGCGGCTCCGGTGCGCTCGCGCTCCGGCGACCTGCTCGGGGGGCTGTTCTTCGGACATCCCAACCCGTCGGTTTTCCACGACCGCGACGAGCGCCTGGTCGGAGGCCTCGCGGCTCATGCGGCCATTGGCCTCGACAGCGCCCACCTCTACCGAGAAGCTCAGGAGGCCCGCAAAGCGGCCGAGGCCGCGAGCCTCGTGAAGGACGAGTTCCTGGCGACTCTGTCGCACGAGCTGCGAACGCCCCTGAACGCCATCGTCGGGTGGGCGCATCTCCTCCAGCGCGGCCAACTCACTCCCGGCGAGAACGGCAAGGCCATCGACACCATCATCCGGAACGCCACGGCGCAGAGCCAGATCATCGAAGAGCTCCTCGACGTATCGCGGATCGTGACCGGCAAGCTTCGGCTCGATTTGAGGCCGGTCGAGGTCGGGACGGTGCTGAAGGCGGCGATCGGGACGGTGACGCCGGCGGCCGATGCCAAGAGCATTCGGGTCAAGCTCATCGAGGATCCCGCCGGGAGCTACGTCATGGGCGATCCCGAGCGCATTCAGCAGGTCTTCTGGAACCTGCTGGCGAACGCGATCAAGTTCACATCGAAGAAGGGCAAGGTTCAGGTGAGCGTTCAGTCCGTCGATTCTCATGTCGAGATCGTCGTCGTCGACAACGGTCTCGGCATCGACGCCGAGTTCCTTCCGCTCGTCTTCAACCGCTTCACCCAGAGAGACTCCTCGAGCACACGATCCGCTCGCGGTCTGGGCCTGGGGCTCGCCATCGCGCGACAACTCGTGGAGCTGCACGGCGGCACGCATCGACGCCGAAAGTCGCGGGACCGGACAGGGCTCCACCTTCACGGTGAGACTTCCCCGTTCCCCGGTCACATCCGAGGCTTCGATCCCGCGCATCTATTCGCACGCGGACAGCGTCGTAGGACTGGAGGAGGCGCCCGAGCTTGCGGGGATCCACGTGCTGGTCGTGGAGGACGACGACGACGCCCGGATGCTCGTGGTGAAGGTGCTCGAAGGTCAGGGCGCTTTCGTCAAAGCGGTCTCCTCCGCCCCCGAGGCCCTGGAGATTCTGGGACGGGACAGGGTCGACGTGATCCTGAGCGACATCGAGATGCCGGGTACCGATGGCTACCAGTTTATCCGGGAGCTGCGCTTGCGCCCCTCGCAGCAGGGCGGCGCGGTGCCTGCGGTGGCGCTGACGGCCTATGCCCGAACCGAAGACCGGCTCCGCGCGCTGCGCGCCGGCTTTCAGTTGCATCTGTCGAAGCCCGTGCAGCCCTCGGAGCTGGTCACGGTCGTCGCCAGCATGGCGGCTCGTCGCGACTGATGACAATCGAGCGGCACCTGCCAGAAACCGATTCCGAGCTGCGTGAGTTTCTGGATGACGCCACCGTCGGCCTGCGCGTCGTGAGCCCGGAGGGCCGCATCCTCTGGGCGAACCGGGCCGAGTTGGAAATGGTCGGATGCTCCGAGCACGAATATATCGGTCATCCGATCGACGAGTTCCTCGTGGAGCCCGGGGTCGCCGCGGACCTTCTCAGCCGGCTCGCCCGCACGGAGAGAGTCGAGTCCCATCAAGCCCGCCTCCGAAGGAAGGACGGTTCCATCCGGCAGGTTTTGATCGATGCGAGCTCGCTCCATCGGGACGGCGTGTACGTCCACAGCCGCACCGTGACCCGCGACATCACCGTTTTCCTGGAGAAGGAGCAGGCCGCGCGGCACGTGGTGGAGGAGACGAGCCGTCTGAAGGACGAGTTCCTGGCTCTTCTCTCTCACGAGCTACGCTCGCCACTGGGAGCGATCCTCGTATGGCTCGGTCTACTCCAACGAGGCGGTCTCGATTCTGCCGAAAGCGAGCGCGCCCTCGGCATCATCGAGCGCAGCGCGCGCACGCTGGAGCGCATCATCGAAGACTTGCTCCACGCGTCGCGCATCGCCGCCGGCGGGCTCATGCTCATTCCGCAGCTCGTCGACCTCCGAGGCGTGGTCCAGGTGGCGGTGGACGCCGCCTCCGGGGACGCCGCCCTGAAGGGCCTCGATCTCACGTGGTCTCCGGAAGACCCGATCTGGGTGATGGGGGATCCGGGCCGCCTGCAGCAGGCGGTCTCCAACCTGCTTTCGAACGCCATCAAGTTCACACCGGTCGGAGGCAAGGTCGACGTCTCTCTGGAAAGGGCCGAGCAGAACGCCCGGCTCCGCGTCACCGACAACGGCGAGGGAATGAGCCGGGAGTTCCTGCCCTATGCGTTCGAGCGGTTCCGCCAGCAGGACAGCACGAGCGCCCGCGCGCACCATGGTCTGGGCCTCGGTCTCTATGTGGTACGCCACGTGATCGGGCATCACGGCGGCGCTGTGACCGCGGAAAGCCCCGGTGCGGGGCTGGGAAGCACGTTGACCGTATTGCTTCCTCTGGCGACCCAGAAGCTCGTGGATGTGAGCCCCTCGAGCAACCGGGAATCGGCCAGTGAAGCCCGCTTCCCGTCCGGCCTCCAGGTGTTGCTGGTCGACGACGAGGAGGATTCCCGGGAAGCGATGAGACGAATCCTTCAGCAGAACGGGATGCTGGTGACGACAGCGTCCTCCGCGCGGGAGGCGTTCGAGCTGGTCGAACGGCTCGAGCCGGACATCCTGCTGAGCGACATCGCCATGCCCGGAGAGGACGGCCTCTCCCTGATCCGCCGCGTGCGCCTGTTGCCGCTCGATCGCGGTGGCCGAATTCCGGCCGCCGCGATCTCGGCCTACGCCGGGATCGAAGATCGCCGCAAAGCGCTGCTGGCCGGATTCCATTACCACATTCCAAAACCCGTGGAACCGGCCCACCTTCTCGCCATCATCGCAGCCATGGCCCGAAAGAGCGACGGGCCGACGTAGGGGTCGACGTTTCCGCAGCGCGTTTCGTGACTCATCTTCTCGGCGAGCGTCAGAACCTCACGGTCATCGAAAGCTGCAGATTGTTCGAGACAACCACCGAATAACCAGCGACGATTCCCGCACGAATGAGAGTTGCCAGGACCGGTTGACTTCGGTAGAGCCGGTCCGTTCCCTTGTTCACCGCCCAGGCGAATCCCATCTTCAGCGGGTAGCCGACGAACCGGCGCCGGTCGTCGTTCTTCCAGAGAGGGTTCGTCTCCTCCCAGCCCTTACGAAGAAGTAGCTCTGTCGAGACGATGTCCGCGACTTGAGTGGCCCAGACACCGTAGCCAAGAGATCGGAACAAGAGCTCTTCGTTCCCCTCTTCGCTCTGCGCACTCGCCAACGCGCACGACGTCAAGATCGCAAACATCATTAGAAACAGAGTTCTCCTCGTCACTTTCCTGTCTCTCCTCGCGCGCGGGCGGCGCCGGGATGGCGGAGCTCCGCAACTGGTTCTCGGCTCAACGCCTCGACGCGAATGGATTCTTGATTCCCGCCAGCCGCGATTGCGGTAGAGCAAGCAACGTCGCGTCTCAGATAGCAGCCGCGCGGACAGCATGCTCTCAAAGACGGCGCCGGTCTCGAGCCGCTCTCTCTGACACGTCTTGGTTCATCCGGATTCCTGCAGCAACGAAGCCGCAAGAGGGCTTGACTGCACGCTGTGTGCCACCGTGATCGCGCGCGTTAACTTGATGAAGTCAAGAGCGCAGGTGCATGGCCGTCGCCCTTGGTTGAGGAGCAGAAGGAACGATTCTACAAAAGGGCGGCTCCCGGAGGTCGCGGATTCGACTCGTACACCACCTAAAGCGTGACCGGTGACGCTTGGTTCCTGGCGCAGGATTTGCAGCAAGCGGAATTTAGCCCGATACATCCGTACGGCTTGCTCGTCCAGGGCGGCAAGGAACTCTTCATGAACCACTCAAGTCGCAACCGCATCCTCATCGGACTCGTGGCGGCCCTCGCCGGTCTCGCTCTCCTCATCGGCCTCGCTCCGGGCCTGTGGCTCTCCCGCCTTCGACCCGTGGCTCGGGAGAAAGTCATTGCGCTTCTCGAGAAGCGTTTCGATGACGTTCGCCTCGAGAAGCTGGAGCTCCGACTCGTTCCCGGCCTGGCCCTCTTCCCACGCTTGGCGGCTGTGGGCGAAGGCCTTTCGGTGAGCCTTCCCGGTCGGACGGCGGAGGGTGTTCCCCCGTTCGTCACCATGACGAAGTTCGAGGTCGAGGTCGGGCTCCTCGGGATATTGCGCGAGCCCATTCGCGTCAAGAATCTACGCCTGGACGAGCTCACCATCCAGATTCCGCCGAAGCGGCACGACTCCCAGCCCAGCTCGGAGCATGAGCCGCCCCCGGCCTTCGTCATCGACGATCTCGTCGCGGACGGCGCGATTCTGCGGATCCTTCCACGCGACCCCGAGAAGAAACCCCTTCAATTCGACCTGAACCAGCTCAGGGTGCAGGCGGCGGGTGTGAGCGAGCCGATGCGGTTCGACGCCATACTTCAGAACGCGAAGCCTCCGGGCGAGATCCAGACCAAGGGCGAGTTCGGACCGCTGGTTCTCTTCGATGCCGGCGCGACGCCGGTCTCGGGGGACTACGTGTTCGCCGACGCCGACCTTTCGGTCTTCAAGGGAATAGGCGGCACGCTTTACTCCGAGGGCCGCTTCGACGGCGTCCTCGAACGCATCGACGTCAAGGGCCTCACCAGGACCCCGGATTTTCAGCTGACGTCGGCGGGGACTTCGGTGGATCTGCGGACCGACTTCGAAGCCGTCGTCGACGGTACGAATGGAGACACGCTGCTTTCCCCGGTGAACGCCATTCTGGCGAGCTCGGACTTCCAGACAGCAGGCGGTGTCGGCCATCGAGCTGGAACGCCGGGAAAGACGGTTTGCCTCGCCGCCGAAGGCGCTGACGGCCGCATCGAGGACTTCCTCCGGCTGGCGATGAAATCACAGCGGCCGTTCATGACGGGGGGGATCCGCTTCCGATCTTCGATCCTCATACCGCAGGGAGACGTGGACGTGGTCGACAAGCTCGTTCTCGACGGAGAGTTCGTCATCGACTCCGCCCTCTTCCCCGAGTCGGAAGTCCAGGGGAAAGTCGACGACCTGAGTCAGATGGCTCAATCGGACAAGAGCGAAGAAGGCGCCGTCTCGGCGCTTTCGGCGGAGCGAGTGCTCTCGGACATGCGGGGCTCGTTCCAGCTCGAGAAGGGAGTGATGTCCCTCTCCTATCTTTCGTTCCGGGTGCCGGGAGCGGAAGTCCGGCTCGAAGGAACGTACGGCCTCGTGAACCAGCGGATCGATTTCCGGGGAGAGCTCCGTATGGAGGCGAAGGTGTCCGAGGTGACGAGCGGTTGGAAATCCTTCTTCCTCAAAATGGTCGATCCTCTGTTCCAGACCAAGGATGCCGGTTCGGTCATTCCCATCAAGATCCAGGGCACACCCGATGCTCCGTCTTTTGGCGTGGAGGTGGGACGCGTCTTCTCGCGTGAGCAAGTCACCTCGGAGTCCCGAGGCCCCAGCGAACACGGCCCATGGAAAAAGACCATCCCCTCGTGTACCGAGATCCTGGGCAATGGGAAGACGCCCGTCGACCTAGGGCCTGGCGTCACTTCCGGACTTCTGCTCGTTCACGAGAAGGCGGGTCTCCGTTCGAGCCGAGAGAGTGGCCCGCTTACACCCCCCGCACAGTGACAGGTGTCGGACGTTGCGGTGGCGTCGCGCAGCATACGGCCGCTGTGATGATCTATCCGCTCGCTATGCCCGGCATATGCCGAGCCTGCGCTCAGTGCCAGATCAGGGCAGTCTTCATCTCGTCTACCGCCCCCTTATCGCCAGCGAGATAGCGTCCAGCAATCGGTTCGGCGTCCCGAAACGCTACCCGGGCCACCCGGTCGGTCGTCTCCTCCCGGATGTAGATGTAAACGACGGGGAACTTGTGCGGAATGGAAGCCGCCTCTAGCGCTGCGATGGGCGCGAACTCCATGAAGGCGTCGATAGGCATCGTGAGCCGGATCTCCACGTCTTGACCTTTACCGTCGTTCGATTCGTAGACGTTCACGACACTGCCGAAGGAATTAGAATTGGGGGTCTGGAGGCGCGCGTTGTCAGTCCCGGATTCCGCGACGCGAGCCCGCGCCCTCGCGGCGGCATACGCTACCGGCTCGGCCGACGCCTCACCATCCCGAAGGGCCAGACGATACTCCTCGAGCGTCTGCTCGATCCTGTTTCGAAGCGCGCTCTCGTAGTCGTCCATCCGACCCTGCTGCGTAGCGGCGCTTACGGAGGAGATGGTCGCAAGCAGAGAGACCACTAGGACACAAGTCGATATCATTGTTCTCAGCACAAAAGCCTCCTTGGCTATACGACCGACGAGCAACATCCGTGCCAGACCTTGAGGGGAGAGACGAGCGCCAAACCCAAAAAGGATGGACCGTGCTCTCCATCGGATCGGAAATTTCTTCCGGACAAGAACTGGAGGCCGCTTGCGCTTGGCCGGTATCGGCGCTCGACATCAGCTAACGGCAACGCCGAGAAGTCGTCCGATGGCGGCGGTCACCGCCATCGCCAGACCCCCTCCGAGCGTGACCCGCAGCGCTGCACGACCGAGCGGCGCGCCGCCGAGATAACCGCCAAAAGCGCCGAGGGCAGCCAGGCTCATGAGGGACACGGCTGCGATCGCGAGGATGCGTGAGGAGACCGGCGCCACGAGAAGGGCCGCGATCGGAACCACGGCGAACGACGCGAAGCTCGCGGCCGATATCCATGCCGCTTGGATCGGGCGCGCGAGGGATTCCGGATCGACGCCGAGCTCGTCCCGCATGTGTGCGCCGAGCCGATCGCGCGCGCTCAGCTGCTGCGCGACCTTCATCGCGAGATCCTTGTCGATGCCTCGCTCCACGTAGATCATCGCGAGCTCGTTCAGCTCGGCTTGTGGGTGACTCTCGAGCTCCTGAATTTCACGCGCGATGTCCGCCTTCTCCGAGTCGCGCTGCGAACTGACGGAAACATATTCGCCCACGGCCATCGACATCGATCCGGCGACCAGGCCCGCCACGCCGGCGATGAGAATGGCCTCCTTCGAAGCGGACGACGCTGCGACACCAATCATGAGGCTCGCCGTCGACACCAGCGCGTCGTCGGCTCCGAGCACCGCGGCGCGCAGCCACGCGGTGCGGTCGGTTCGGTGAGCCTCGTGATGTCGTGTCAACGTCAGCCCTTGCCGAGCACAGCGCCGCTGCACATGTCCGCGAAGGTCAGTCCGGCATACGCTCAACGGGCATCAGAGGCTCTTCAGACTCATCATCGCCCCTGATTGGTTGTCACTCGCAAGCTCCCTTGGGTGCCGGAGCGAATCGTCAGTTCCGTACCGCGCGGCAGGTCGAGCCGGTCACCGCCTTGAAGGATGACGGTGCCTGCGCCGCCGCCCGCGCCGATCACCGCGCCGATCGCGGCGCCTTTACCGCCACCGGCGATCGCGCCGATGACGGCGCCGATCGCTGCGCCGATAGCACCCCGTTGCACGGTTTCTTCGGTTCGGCTGTCTTGTTCGACCACACCTTCATCGTTGACCTTGATCGTCTCTCCATCGGGTGTGCGAACGTTCTCGATCACTCCGTCGAAATCGGAGCTCCTGCCGTTGGCCAGACGGATCGTCTGGAACGCGAGTGCCAAATTCGAGCCGCCGCTGAAGCGCCCCGAAACGTTCACCCCGGTGACGAGACCCGCGATGACCGCATCCTCGTATTGCGAGGAACTCTCGATGGTCAACGTAAAGCGGTCGCCTTCGCGGGCGTTCTCCGCGCTCAGCGCGTCGTTCAGTGTTGCCACGAGCCGCGTCCCATTGGGCACGAGCGCCTGGTCCGCCCCCGAGGCGACGTCGGATGGATATCCCTGCATTCCGGTGTAGAGATCCCACTCGGCTTGCTCCGATGACCTTCGATAGAAGCTCTGAACGGTTACCGGTCGAGAGAGCTCCGCATCATAGATGTAGCGGGTCAGCCGTAGATTGTGACCGTTGTCAATCGGCTCGAACGTGACTTTGAAGTCGTTTCCTCGACTGCCGGTGGTCGCAACCACCAACTGATCGCCATGAAAGGCGGCGCGGGTATCGATCGTGCTCCCGTCAGACCCCCATTCCGTGCGAACTCGGCCGTCGGCTTCGAAGCTGACCCGCGGTGCGCGCGTCGAGGCCATGGTGACGCGATCTTCGGTGCGATCGATGGCAATCACCTCCGGAGCCTCCAGCCGATCCATGAGGCTTTGGTAGGTACGTTGCCGGCGGTCGGCCGGTAACGCGCGTGCGGCCTTTTCAGCGGCCTGACGCGGATCGTCGCCCCGGTCGCGCTCCAGCTGATAGGTGCCGGTCAGGCGATGATAGAGTCCCGTGCCGGTCCCCGTCGGTGTGTACTGAGGATCGTTCCAATTCCACGCAACGTGATACGCGCGCGCCAAGGTCATCCAGATCGCGGCGCAGCGTCAGCCAGTCGTTTTTCGCTTGCCCATTCAGCCGGTGGCGCTGCATGAAGCCGTCGATGCTCACACCGCGCCGCAAGACCTCTTCGATGTCGTTGGTGACGACCTGGTTGCGGCCGAAGTGATCGCTCAGGTGGTCCGTGGTCTCCGCGAACTCCGTGACGAACTGGTTGATATCGTCTTCGGCGGTCGAGTCGTCAATCGCGCTGTCGTCGAGGGCCTCGTCGAGACTCTTGCGAAACTGGTCCGCTCCCTTCTCGATTCGCTTCAGCAGTTGCTCGACCTCTTTGTCGTCCGCCCGAGCCGCCCTGCTCCCTGAGAGAGTCCAGTTCCCTGTGACACCATACACATAGGCCAGCTGATCCAGATCCTGTCGCAAATCCTGCCAATCGTCCTCGGCAGAGGCATCCAGCTGATTACGCGTCATGAAGGTGTCGATGAGCGAGGCACGGCTGAGCACCTCTTCGACGTCGACGGTACCGGCTCGGCGAGCGTTGACTCGATCGCGCAACCGATCGGTGGCCTCCTCGAAATCCTTCACGGACTGGTTGATTTGATCTTCCGCTCGGCTTCCATTGATCGTGTTGCGATCAATCGCTCGATCGAAACTGGAGCGGAAGGTATCCGTGCGTTCGTCGATGCGACTCAGCAGGTCTTTCACTTGCTGGTCGCTCGAGCGGGTTGGTTGCTGCGCGGCCGCGGCCATGCCGCCACTCGCTAGCGCGAGCGCGGCGGCCAGAGCGGCAATCGGTCCTAGTTTCTTCATAATGTCTCCACTTTTGAGTTCCGTTTGGATCAGGCCGAGGCAGCGTCGTTGGCGCCGTGGCCGGCGAGGGCGGAAGCCGCCGCTGTCACGCGATGTGCGGCCTCGTCCCGGACTTCCCCGCCTCGACGGATAACCTGGTCCTTCAGCGCACGGGCGGAGTCAGTGCTTTCGCGGAGCGTTCGCCGCATCGCTTCGCGTGTCGCCTTGCCCGACTGAGGAGCCAGGAGCAGGGTGACGGTGACGCCGGCGAGACCGCCGACGAGAAAACAGAGCATCCGGGTGGAGTAGGTGCAGTCATTCATGGGAACCTCCTCGGTTCTTCTTTGCTTGTGGCCGACGACAGCCTGTATCGGCGCGTCGGTCCTCATCTCCAGTAAGAGCAAGATCAGGGCCACCCGCGCCACGCACGAACGCAGGCGAAATCTGCGAAGGAGCCTCGCGCTCGGTCTGGAATTGGGCTGATTGTAGATTGTTCCGTTTTTCCATCTCCGAGACATGAGCGACGGCTCCGCCGAGGAGCCACGCTATCCACAGGATGCGTATCGCGAAGAGCTGTTGTGACGGTGGCACGGGGGTTGCTCTCTTGAAGAGTGACGGGTTCACCCGGAAGATGCGCGAGCTGCCGGGCCACCGTCCACGAAGGAGACAGCAAAGATGAAGAGAACATTTCATGCGCCGTCGGTCCTGCTGGCGGGCGCTCTCGTACTTATCGCCACTCGTGGCTCAGGCGGCGAACAGCCGTCCGACGCCCGGCTTCAACCTGTTCAGCGTAGAGCAGGACATCGAGATCGGACGTCAGTCCGCGGTGGAAGCCGAGCGGCAGCTTCCGTTGCTGAGCGATCGAAACGCGGACCGCTACCTCAACAAGATCATCGGCAAGTTGGCAGCGCAGGCTCCGGGCGCGCGCTATCCCTACGCGATCAAGGCCGTGAACGCCTCCGAGATCAACGCCTTCTCGCTCCCCGGCGGCCCGATGTACGTGAATCGCGGCCTGTTCGAGGCAGCGCGAAGCGAGGCGGAGCTGGCCGGTGTCCTGGCCCACGAGATGTCCCACGTGGCCCTCCGGCACGGAACTCACCAGGCCTCGAAGGCCTATCTCAGCCAGGCCGGCCTCGGGATACTGGGCGGGCTCTTGGGGAGAAACGGCGGCAACACGGCGACGATCGTGAACGCGATCGGCGGACTCGGGTTGAACGCGGTCTTCCTCAAGTTCGGCCGCGACGCCGAGTACCAGGCCGACCAGCTCGGGGCGGAGATCATGGCCGGAGCCGGGTACAACCCCGTGGCCATGGCCGACTTCTTCGGGCTTCTCCGCAGCGAACAGGGTCGTGATCCCGGCAAGCTGGAGCAGGTTCTTCAGCGACCATCCACCGTCTGCCGATCGTGAAGCGCGCATCCGGGACCAGGCCGTGAGTCTGAAGCGAGCACAGTCGTCCGACGTGGGCGGCTTCGACCGCATGAGAGCCGATCTGCGGGGACTCTCTCCCGCTCCCTCACCGGTTGCGCAGCGCGGGGAGGAGCCACGAGAGCCAGGACAGCCGCAACAATCCGGACAGTGGTCGATATGACGTTCGCGTGGACGAGCCGTCCTCGCGGTTCCAGAGGTTCGAGCAGCCGCAACGGCTTCTTCACCATCGAGCACCCTGAGAACTGGCGGGCATATGCGTCCGAGTCTGGACAGGCCGTTTCCTTCGCGCCCGAGGGGGGCGTCGTCGAGACGCGCGACGGCCGACAGGCCATGCTCTACGGGGTCATCGTCAACCACTACGCGCCCTTCGAGTCGTATACGGACGAGGGGAGCATGGAGCGCAACTACGTGCCCCTGGAGGACAGCGACCAGTGGCGGGGGAGCCTGGCCGAGGCTACCGACGACCTCGTCCGCACGATCCTCCGCTCGAACACGTACCTGAGCGCCGAGAACGGCTCCGCACGGCGAGAGCAGATCGACGGAGCCTCGTCCTACTCGGTGGTGCTCTCTGGACGCTCGCCGATCACGGGGCAGGAGGAGAAAGTGACGGTCGTGACCCGGGGCCTCTCCGATGACCACGTGCTCTACGCCCTGTGCATCGTCCCCGGCAGCGGCTACGACTCGATGGCGCGGACCTTCGCACGCATGCTGCGGACGCTGAACGTCAACGACGACGCGGCCCACCGCTCAACGGAGACCAGCTCGATGTCGGACTCGTGGCGGTAGGCAGAGCGCTGTGGAAGGGCGTGCGCGTGCGCGTCGGCCCTTCGCTGGATGTCGATCGGAGTCTTGATCGCGGTACTCGTGGAATGGCGCCGGGCTGGCGAGAGCTTCGTGAGGCTTACCCGCGGATCGTCACGGGCATCGTTCTGGGCATCGCCGTCCTCCTCCTGACGGATGTCGTTCTCGCGTACAAGCGCGTGCAGTACGGCCGGGAGCTCGCGGGCATGCGGGCCTCCATGACGGAAACCGAGCGCCGGCGAGTCGACGCCATCGCGGCCTCGGAGGAGAACCGCCTGGCCATTGCCGCGGAGCTGGCCCGAAGGCAGGCGCTGGGCGACTCGGAGCTGCACCTGTCAGTGGACACCGAGAACGGTCTCCTCTACTTGGAGCGCCAAGGCGCGCGTCTCCGGGAGATGCGCGTTCGCCTGGGTCGGGAGGCGACGGTGGGCGCGCCCCCTGACGCCGTGCTCTTGGCCCCGCCGCTGGGCAAGCGGTCGGTTGCGCGCGTGGTGGACGGCACCCATCGCTGGGATGTGCCGGAGTGGGTCTACGTCGACCGCGAGTGGCCGGCGCCGGTCGATCGCCGGGTTCCTGGCGCCTTGGGTCCGCTGGCCATCTTCCTGGATAGCGGGGCCGTTCTCTACTCGCGGCCCGCCGTCGGGCCCCTCAGCGACGTGAGCTACGTCCTGCCCGGCAGCGTACGGGCGGAGGCTCCCGACTTGGAGGCCATCCGCGAGAACCTGGAGCCCGGCATGGCCGTCTACTTCTACTGACATGCGCGAAGTGGCGTTGCCTGCGAAGCTCATGACCGGCGTCGCGCGTTTCTTCGAGCACGGCCGAGGCGCGGCCTTCCAGCTCGTCGGGATCACGCTGGCCCTCATGGCGGCCAGTACCGCGCTTCTCGTCCATACCGTGGGAGTGCGTCTCCGGCGCGACGTGGCCCGGCTGGTGCTCGAGGATCGCCTGGAGGTCCTCGACAGCGCGCGTTGGCGTGTGGCGGGGTCCGAGCAGATGCTGCGCGACGTGGAAGGCGCGCCAGAGCCGCCGCAGGATCGCCCCTACTTGGTGATCAGCCTCGAGGAGCGACACCTCTGGTACAAGCAGCATGGGGCGGTCCTCTTTTCGACCGAGGTTGCAACGGGTAGCGGCAAGACGATGGTCAAGGAGGGAGGCGCCAGCGTCTGGAAGTTCGAGACCCCGCGAGGGCGCCTGGTGGTTCAGAGCAAGGAAGAGGCGCCGGTGTGGGCGCCCCCGGACTGGCACTACGTGGAGCAATCGCGCAAACGGGGATTGGGGCTGGCCCGCCTCGAGATCGGTCGGCCTCTCACCCTTGCCGACGGGACGGTCATCACGGTTGCGGGGAACGACGTCGTGAGGGTGCTTCCGGACGGACGGCGGAGCGTGATGCAAGCCTCGGACGGCCGCGAGATCGTCGTGGACGGCAAGGTGCTGGTGCCGCCTCTCGGCACCACGCAGCGGAGGTACGAGGGCGTCCTCGGCACCCACCGCCTGAACATGGGTAACGGATACGCGATCCACGGCACGAACCAGCCGAAGACCGTGGGCCGTGCGGTGAGCCATGGCTGCGTGCGCTTGCGCAACGAAGATATCGCGAGGCTCTACGCGATGGTGCCCGTGGGCACACCCGTTTACATCTACTGAGAACGGGGGCAGGGCAGACGCGCTTTGGTCAGCTTGTTCCAACTGTGAATTCACGGCCGGCATCATGGCACGGTCGAGTCGGTCTTCAACTCTTTGCGGTGCTCGGTCGAGGGTGAAACCAATCTCAAACCCCCTCTCGAGCAGGGTACTCCGCCTGCTTTTTCCGACCGGCTGAGTTACGAGCTCCTATCATTCAAGCGTGGGATCCAAGCGTGGAATCCCGGAAGCCCTTCGCGGGAAACGGCGTTTTGGCGACGCCGGAGCCAAGGAGCGCTGGCTCGCTGATTCCGCCAACCGGTATGGCCCGTCTGGGGGCCGAATTCCGTTCTTCTAATTAAAGGAGAACGAAAACATGCGGCCTGCGTTCCACTACGACGATTCCATGTGACAGGTGGCTAATGCCGCGCGTAACGCAAGGAGAATCACATGAAGACACTTGAAAACAACATCGCGACCAAGACGCAGGCGACCGACGCGAAGGGCTTTGTGCTGATCGAACTTCTGACGGTCGTAGCGACAATAGCTATTCTCATCGGGCTCCTTCTCCCGGCGATTCAATGGAAGCGGGAAGAAGATGCTGCCGAGATGGCCACAGCCAAAGTCCAACAGGCGGCTGAGGCGGCCAAGTACTACCGCAATCGGACCGGTGAGTATCCGCACAGCCTCGCCCAGCTTGTGGAATTCGTCACCTCGAATCCTTTTCCCGGAATTCCGATTGACCCGCGAATTGCTACGGGAAGGACCAACGGATATCTGTACGAGATCGTCGAAGCAGATCCGGGCCATTGCAAAATAGAGGCGGAGCCTGAATTCCCCGGCATCACCGGGTCACAAACGGTGGTGGCCCTCGTCTCGAGGGCGGGGGGTGAGGTTTTCTCGGATAATTTTCAGACTCCCGGTTCGGATGAAGCAAGGGAACAGATGTTCAATCAAATCCGCGTCAAGGCAGCCGAGACGGTAGTCAAGCTGCTCAAACTCGATAGTTCCGCCACTTCTGAGGCGGCCTCGTTCGACGGCGCTGAGTTTGTAGAATGGGCCTTCCTCCCGACTGGGATGAATACGGATGGCGACGGGAGGATCACGATTGACGAGATCCGAAACTATGATGACCCGAACATGGACAGTGTGCTGAAGGGCCCGCTGTCGGAATTCATGGACTACACCGACGATGCATGCATGTGGGGCAGCCTTAGCGAAGCGGCGCGCGATAACATCGGTGTTGACGCGGGCGATATCGAACTCCCCCGTGGCGATCAGGCGCCGTTGTTCTCCTACGACGGACTTTGCGTCCTGACCACAACAATGATCGCCAGCGACGGCTTGGGCGTCTCCAACATCCTGTGCGAGAAGTTAGAAGCTGCGGAAGCCGCCGAAGCGAGCGGAGACCTGCCGGCGAGGGACAGAGCGGTCAACAGCTATAAGAATCTGGTCACGGCTGAGATCGGACGGTCGATAACCCGCAGTAATGCAAATACGCTTTTCGCCGGAAGATACTCCGACGGCAGATTCAAGGGTTTGTTGGATGTCTTGACAGATCAAATCCCCAGCGTTCGATAACAACGATGCTTAGGTCTGAGTCGTCGCGCTCGAGCAGTCCGTCGAGAAGTTCGCGAGTCTCTATCGTCACCACACAAAAACGCGCCGATGCGCTTCTGGGGGCTGGGCGCCCGGAAGGCCCTCGGCCGCCCGCGGGACGCACTCCTACCACTGGAGCAGGCCCACGAGCTCTGGCAAGCGTGGGATCCCGGAAGCCCCTTCGCGCGGGAAACGGCGTTTTGGCGACGCCGCAAGGAGCCCTGGCTCGCTGATTCTTCCGCCCGGTGGCCGGTCTGGGGGCCGAATTCCGTTCTTCTCATTAAAGGAGAAGGAAGAACCCCATTGAAATAAAGCGCGGCTTTCGGGGTAGGTCGGCTGTGTGCGACTTTTCAGTCGGCGACGTCTTTCGAGAAGGGAGAACCATGAATAACCACATCCGTTCGACCGTCTTGCTGCTCATCGCCGCGCTCGCGCCGGTTTCGGTATCGGCGGCCCTTATCGACGTATCCGATGTGCAACTCACCGCCTTCGCCAGCTTCACCACGCAACTTCTGCCGCAGGTGACCGACTCCGATACCAAGATCGGACCGCGCTTCAGCAATACCCAGGCGGAAGCCCTGGTTCTTGCGGGGAACTTCAACATGCCTTTCCCCAACATACCTACGAGCCAGACCAAGGCGTTCGCCTCCTCGGCTGGAGACGCTAACGGCGTTTTCGGTGTCGGTGTCAACGGCTTCTTCTTCCAAAATTCCCTTCCCCGGAACTCCTTGGTGGCGGCGGGCACCTTCTCGCAAACGCATCACCAACAATTCCACGGTTAGCGATCCCATCGTCGTGCCCGTGGTCGTGAACTTCTTCATCCCCGCCCCGACCATACAGTTCTTCGGCGTAGGAGAAATAGCGGTCGGCGTGGACCCGTTGAGAGACGCCGAGGCTGGGGTCAGCCTCCAGATGCGGAGCAAAGTCACCCAGCCCAATGGCAATGTCGTCGAAGACATCGTGCTGGATTACGGCATGACAGTATCCCGCGAGACACTCAGCGGCGTGATGTTGGCGTTCCCGACCGCGACGCTGTGGGATTGGTCGAGCGATTCGACTTTTCAGTACGGAGATTTCGGCTTTAAGCTGCCGCAGCTTACGGTGGTGGATGTTTTGCTCGCCGATCTCGGACCCGGCGATATTTTGGAGTTCAGCTATGAGTATTCCGCCTTTGCCGACACGGGCTTCGGCGAGACCGGCGTCTTCGCCGCCATCGGCGATCCATTCGACTTGACCGTGGGTGGCGGCCGCGTTCGATCTTCAGGTGGGAGACCCGCTGCCGCCAGGACCCGGGCCCGGCGTACCAGAACCCGCAACTTGGACGCTACTCGCCTCCGGACTCCTGGCCCTCAGGTTTGGTACGCGTTCGTTGCACGCCTCGACGGAGACATAGCGGATCGCCTCGCAGATCACGGCTGAGTGAACCTTGAGACCTCCCTCTGGCGGCGCGTACTACGCGGACACGACCGATGCTACTTCTTTCCGGAGAGCAGAAGTCCACCGCCCACGACCAGGAACGCCACGCCGGCCCACACCGGGACGTTGACGCGCTGTTTCTCGGTGATGGCGATCTCCACCGGGCCTAGCTTCGCCTCGTGGGTCTCGCTGGTGTAACTGAATCCCCCGTAGGCGAGGGCCAGGGCTCCGGCGATCAAGAGCACGATCGCGAGCATTCTCATTCCAATCTCCTCATGAGGCCCGGCGCGGGAGCAAGCGTGCGACTGGCTCCCGCATCACCCGCGCCAAAGTTGCTAATCATCGATGACGAACGTGATCATCATGTTGACTTGGTACTCCGTAATGGAGCCTTTGCTCAACCTGACCTGTTGCTCCTTGATCCACGCGCTCTGGACGTTCCGGAGCGTCTTGTTCGCCCTCTCGATACCCTGGTGGATCGCATCCTCGAAACTCTTCGTCGAGGTTGCGCTGATCTCGGAAACCTTTGCTACAGACATGCTCCATCCTTCCTCTTGAGAATCGTCGCTAAAGTTGGGCTAGCGCACCGAGCTGACCTGGAGGCCACGATTCCCATCTGGCCGTCGGCTCGCATCAGGATGCTCGCCAGCCACCCGATGACGCCTCCGATGATGAGTGTCACGATTAGGTTTGTCGATCCTAAGTCCATGATTCCTCTGGCGCTCGCGACACCTATCCGTGTTCGGATCGGTTGCCGTGGCCGCAGTTCGTTTATGAAGCAAGACCTGAGCCACCTCGTCTGAAACCTCTGCCCTCGTCTGAGTTCATGCGGCGGCACGCCGGGAAGGCGTTTGGGCGGTCCATTTAGGAGCCGTCTTCGCAGCCCTTTTCTACAAGTTGCTGCCATTCGCCTCCCGGAAGCGGGTGAGACGCGGGAACTCCTGAGGCACCCGAGCTGAAATCAGCTTGGGCTTGATCTATGGGGCGCGAGACACCGACAAGGCAAGCGTCGGAAGCGCCTCCTCAGACCTGACTATTTGGCTGGCTAGCAGAGAGACACAGCGAGAGCACGCGCAATCCTTTTCGCCGTCGCATCGATCGCGGAGTTCCGCGGAGAAGCGCTATTCAAGGGCCAATAGGCGTCGACCAGTTTGAGGTAGGCCTGCGCAAGCCTTTTCGGCTCGATTGAGCCGAGCGTACGTGCATATGCGTACCCGTACGTATCTTGGGTAGTTCCGTTCTGGTAGTTCATTCTCTTCCCCTTCTCATCCTGCGGGCCAGCAGGGCCCATTACAGTTCGTCGCAGCGCTCCCGCGTTGTGGGCCATGCGTTGTTATCTGGTGCACGGGCCGTGCCAGTCGTCGATCGGAGTTGGACGCAGCGGACCTGCCGCCGTGTCACGCGCGGGGGCGAGCGTGATACGGCACGTCGTTGTAGACTCTACAAAGTGCCGGAGAGGCGACGATGAAGATCGCGACGGACGACGGTGGAAATCGTTCTGTTGCCGACGATCCTAGCCGTCTGCTGCAGAGAACGAGGCGCTAGAGTTGAGGCCCCCTGGGACCCGGCGTTTCCGCGCACCGCGGTCATTCGGTCTTGTATTCCCTCAACCGGTTGTAGAGGGTCTTCACGCTGATCCCGAGGATATCGGCGACCTTCAACTTGTTGCCTTCGAAGTGATCGAGGGTCGCAAGGATGAGGCGGCGCTCCATTTCCGCCATGGGGATCCCCACGCGGTATCACCAAGCTCGAAGCTGGCGCGTCCTGTTGTTCGGTAATCTCGAGGGAAAGCGAGTCGACGCCCAGGTCACCCTCGGCAAGGATGAAGGCGCGCTGAACCACGTTCTTGAGCTCACGAACGTTGCCGGGCCAATGGTGCTGGCGAAGTCGATCGAGGCACGCCCGGGTGAAGCGTTTGACTGTTCCTTCGGCCGCGTTCAGCTCCTTCAGGAACTCATCGGCCAAAAGCTCGATGTCGTCACCCCGCTCCCGAAGCGGGGGAATCCGGATGTGGAAGACGTTGAGGCGATACAACAGATCCTCACGAAGCTTTCCCGCGGAGAGCGCATTCTCGATCCGGTGGTTCGAGGCCGCAATGATGCGCACATCGACCTGGAACGAATCGCTTCCTCCAACGCGGGTGACC
Organism: uncultured Acidobacteriota bacterium; assembly: GCA_963820855.1. GTDB lineage: Bacteria > Acidobacteriota > Vicinamibacteria > Marinacidobacterales > SMYC01 > DAISKN01. Next base: position 497,723 of record CAWGBY010000014.1, on the reverse strand, counting down.
GCGGACGTTTCGAGCACGCGGAGGAGCCTGACCTGGAGGTCGAGGGGCATCTCCGCGATCTCGTCGAGAAACAGGGTTCCTCCCTGGGCGCGCTCGAAGTATCCCCGGTGCATTCTCTCGGCCCCGGTGAAGCTGCCGCGCTCGTGACCGAAGAGCTCGCTCTCGATCAGATTCGCCGAGACCGCTCCGCAGTTCATGGGAAGGAACGGAGCCTTACTGCGTCGGCTCAAATCGTGGATGGTCCGTGCGACGACTTCCTTTCCCGTGCCCGTCTCACCGGTGAGGATGATGCTGGCGTTGGTTTTGGCCACGCGTGCGATCAAGTCGTAGATCTGACTGCATGGTGGGCGATGCGCCGACGAGGGGTCCGAACCGACCCAGCTTGCGCAACTCGGTGCGCAGTGAGCCGATCTCACCCTTCATTTGAAGGGTGCGAGTCAGGTTGCCCAAAGCCATCTTGACCCGGGCGATATCCACGGGCTTGGTGAGGTAGTCGGCGGCGCCGCGGCGGAGGGCTTCGACCGCAGTCTCGACGCTCGCGTTCGCCGTGATCAGAACCACCTCCGGGGACGCCGTGCCCTCGAAATCCTCGAGAAGATCGAGGCCGCTTCCGTCTGGCAGCTGAAGGTCCACGAGCACGATGTCGGGCAGGCTCACCGCGATTTCCTCGCGGGCTTGCTCCAAGGTGCCGGCGCCGGTAACCGCGAACCCCTCGTGCTTGACCACTTCCGAGAGCCCCAGGAGGAACCCGAGATCGTCATCGACGATCAATGCGCGAGGTGTCGCAACCGATGGAGGAAGCGGAGTGGCATCGTCACCTGAATCCCCAGAGCCCATCGACCCGCCAACTCCTTGCACGGGTACAGAGTATACGACGGACGGAACCACTCCGGGAAACGGAGGCGCAGTCCGCGATGTCTTTCCTGCCGCAGGCGTCGAATCAGCAGCAGGCTGACGACGAGCGGGCGCGCTGACTCGCGTTTCTTTCATTGAGACCTCAGGCCTTCAAATCTATGGAATCCTCAACACTTGTCCGGGTTGGATCAGGGTCGGGCTCTTGACGATCTTCCGGTTCGCCCAGTAGATCTTGGGCCAATCGCTGGCGTCGCCGTACTCCCGCTTCGCGATCGTGGACAGGCTGTCGCCAGTGACGACGATGTACCAGCGGCTGGCGGCGTTCGGAATCGCGTCCCTTTCCGATGCGGTCGCACGCGACGTACCGTTCGCTGACGAGCCACTCTCCACACCCCGAAAAAGGTTTTGCAGAATTCCCATTCTTCCTCTTTCTCGCTTTCGGTCCTGCGAGCGCGCCTACCCGGAGTGTGCCAGAACGATCGCAGCGGAATCGGCGGACTGTCGCGCGTCGGCGGCGATAGCTGATTCTAGACTCTACAATACGGATTGCCGGCAAAGACCATGAGGCCGGCCTACCGCCGGACAACGAGGTTGGACTTGACGCTCTTCACACCGTCCACGGACTTTGCCAGACTGACGGCTTTGCCGGCTTCGGCCGAATTCTGAACCGTCCCGTTCAGCGTGACCTTGCCATCGGTGGTATCGACGTTGATCTCCGAGGCAGATACCATCGGATCGTCGGCCATCTTCATCTTGACAGCCGCGGTAATGCTTGCATCCGTGGCCGTTTGGTTCACTTGCTGGGCAGCTTCCTTTGCGCCTTCTCCCACGGCAACCCCGGTATTTTTCGTGGCCGTGCAACGGGACGACATGAGGGCGACGAGACAAATGAAAGGGATCGATAAAGGTCGGTAATTCATTAGAGTGTGTCCTCGAGTTCTATTTCGTTTCAGGGTTTCCGATCGTCGAGCTCATGTGCCTTCCCGGCTGTTGTCTCCGTGTGGAGAGCCCGACATGTACCGTGAAGAGCAATAGCCGTGCCATCGACATGGATACGCGCGTACCGGTCCGAAACGCCTCTTTCGTTCTCGTGCGGGCGCCACTGGACTCGTTCCGCGCCCCCCGGCCTGATCAGATCGAGCTCGTGGTACTTCCGCAACTGGCCGGAGAGGCACGGCCGCCGATTTCTCTACCGGCTCAAGTAGACTCCGACGTCAGGGCCTCGCCCGGTATTTTTCGTAGAGGCTCCGGTGCTTGTTCTCGAGGCCGGTGAGCTTGCCGTTGATGAAGAGAAACTTGACCTCGGTCTTGATCTCGAGCGGATCTCCGTCCGTCACCACGAGGTTCGCCGTCTTTCCCTCTTCGATGCTTCCGAGAGAGTCCGCCGACTCCGAAGAGCTGGGCCGGGATAGAGAGTGATCGCCCTTGAGCCCTTCCTCCCAGGGAAGCCCGTAGGCGACGGCGTTCCCCACTTCGTGGGGAAGAAGCCGCGAGTCGGAGGAGCCGATAGCTCGCGAAGATCACCCGAACTCCCGCGGCCTGGAGCTCGGAAGCCGTGGTGAAGGGCTTGTCGTAGGGAGTGTCCTCGGTCGCGGGAAGAGCGAGAGTCGGCCCGAGAATCACGGGAATCGACTTCTCGCGGAGGAGATCCTTCACCTTCCAGCTGTCTCGTCCGCTCAAGAGCACCATGCGCAGATCGCGCGCCGAGGCGAACTCGACGGCGGCGCGGATGTCCCGCTCCTCGTCGGCGACCACGAGGAGAGGAAGCTCCTTTCGTCACCACCGGCGCGAGCGCTTCGAGCTTGAGATCTCTCTCTCCGCCCGACGCGGCCGCCCGCGCGTAGCGACGGGCGTCCTCGATCCACTCGCCGAGCTTCCGCACGTGCTCGTCGTACTTCTTCTTGACGTCTTCGAACTTGAGCGTCTTGAACTCGAAGGTGCTGAAATCGAACTCGCGGGTTTCGAGCGACGGCCAGCGCAGCACCATTCCCGACCGACGGCGAGATGGCCATCTCCTCGACCGTCCAACCGTCGAGGTTCACGAGGGAGGCCTGCCCCTGGATTCCGAATCCGCCTCTCCCGCCGAAATCGCTGAAGCTCCCGGGCGCGGCGACCGCGTGGGTGATCCCGTTCGCCCTCGCGACGGGAATGTGCTCGCTCGCGGGGTGGACGGCGGCGGCCGCGCGGATCTGCGGGTTGAACTCCCCGAGCTCGACGCGTATCGTTGGTGACCGCGACCGCGCCCACTTCCGTGAGCCCGAGCTGGCTCACCGCGTCCATGATTCCGGGGTAGACCTCGAGACCCTCGGCCTCGATGACCTCCGCACCGTCGGGGATCGCGACGTCAGGGCCGACTTCCGAGATCCGCCCGTCGCGGATCACGATGGTGCCCTTCTCGATGGGCTCACCCGCGAGCGTCACGATGCGCGCTCCGCGGATGGCGTAGACCTCGTTCGCGAGAAGACCGAGGAGCAAGAAGCGCCATCTCATCGGCTCTCCCCCTTCTGCTTCTCGAGGAGCGCCTTTCGCCGGCTTTCGATCTCGGCGCGGCGCTCGAGGTCCCGGGCGCGGTCGAAGTAGACCTCGCCGTCGACGAGCGTCGTCTGCGCGACCGCGTAGACGCTCAGCGGATGGTGGTCGAAGATCGCGATGTCCGCGTCTTTCCCGACTTCGATCGAGCCCACGCGGTCGTCGATGCGAAGCTGCTTCGCGGGGTTGATGGTGATGAGCGCGAGGGCCTGCTCCTCGGTGAGGCCGCCCCACTTCATGGTCTTCGCCGCTTCCTGGTTCAGGTGGCGCGCTTCTTCGGCGCTGTCGGAATTGATCGAGACCAGAACGCCCTTCTCGACCATGAGCGCGGCGTTGTAGGGAATCGCGTCGTAGGCCTCCATCTTGTAGGCCCACCAGTCGGAGAACGTCGAAGCGCCCGCGCCGTGCTCGCGAATCTCCTTCGCGACCTTGTATCCCTCGAGAACGTGCTGGAGGGTCGCGATGCGGAAACCCATCTCCTCGGCGACGCGGAGGAGCTGCACGATCTCGTCGGCCCGATAGCAGTGGGCGTGGACCAGACGCTTGCCTTCCAGGATCTCGACCAGCGGCTCGAGCTCGAGGTCGCGGCGCGGAGCGACGAGCCCCTTCGTCGCCGTCGCGCTTCTTCTCCTCGTACTCCTTCCACTCCTTCTGGTACGCGTGGGCCTCGGTGAAGGCCTCGCGGATGACGTCGATGACTCCCATCCGCGTCTCGGGATAGCGGGCGGCCGGGCGCCGCTCCCGCGCGAGCGCTTCGGGTTCTCTCCCATCGCGAACTTGATCCCGGGAAGAGCTCCCTCGAAGAGAAGTCCCTTCGGCGTCCTTGCCCGCAGCGATGCTTGATGACCGCGTTCTTCCCGCCGATGGGGTTCGCGCTTCCATGGAGGACGTTCGACGTGGTGACTCCGCCCGCGAGCTCGCGGTAGATGTCGATGTCGGTCGGATCGAGGACGTCCTCGATTCCCGTCATCGACGAGACCGACACGCTGCCCTCGTTGATGGACTCGGCGGCGATGTGCGAGTGAGCGTCGATGATGCCCGGCATCACGAACTGTCCGGAGGCGTCGATGACCTTGGCGTCCGCGGGGACCGTAGACGTTCGTCCCCACGTCGGCGATCTTTCCGTCGCGAATCGAGGACCGTGCCGTTCTCGATCGTTCCCTTGGTCACCGTCAGGATCGTTCCGCCGCGGATCGCGACGGTCTCGGCGCCGGCCGTGACGGCGGCGGCAAGAACGAGCAGGCTCGCGAGGATCATGCCGCGTCATTCGTCACCTCCACTCACTTCGAACTTCTTCCCGTCCACGAACACCGTCTCGATCTTCGTCCCCTCGTCGAACACGTCTCCATGTCGCGACGAAGAAGTTCGCGATCTTCCCCGGCTCGAGGCTTCCCGAGCCGATCCTCGAGACCGAAGATCGAGGCGGCATCGAGCGTGAGCGCCTGAACCGCTCTCTCCCGCGAAAGCCCGGCGGCGACGGCCTTCCGGAGGTTCGCGGCGGCCTCTTCCGGCTTTCTCGACTGCCGTCGGCTGTAGAGCCCGAAACGCACCCCCGCTTTCTCGAGCGCTCCCGGGGTCGAGGGAGCTCGATCGCGGAGCTCGAGAACGCGGAGCGGCTCCTCCGCGTCCGGATCCGCGTCCTTGTCGCGGTCGGGCCACTTGAGACTCACGAGAACCGGGACCTTCGCGCCGCGGAGAGCGCCTCGGCGGCGGCATAGCCTTCGTGGATCCCGTAGAGCACCGGCTTTACCCCGAGCTCGCTCGCGAGCCCGATGGCGCGCTCGATCTCGTGAGCCTCGTGCGCCGGGAGCAGCACGGGCCAGCCGTCGGTCTGCGCCCGAGCCAGAGGCTCGAGCGTCCGGTCGTACGTCGGGCCGGGTCTTTCCAAGAGGCGACGCTTCGTACGCGGCCCAGCTCTCGCGGTAGTGCGCGGCGTCGGCGAAGGCCTGCTTCACATACGCGAGAACTCCCATCGAGGACGCCGGGAAGCTCCGCCCGGATCCGGGAGGAGCGAAGATTGACGCGGAGTCCGACCGGCGTTCGCACGACCATCTCGCGCTCGCGCTCTCCCGCGAGATTGATGAACGTGGCCTGGCCGGAAAAGATTCCCTCGGTCGGGAACCGTGACCGCGGAGGTGAACCCCGCGTTCCTCCACTTCGCCGACTGCGATCGTCCGAGAGCGTGAGCTCGTCCGCCGCCGCTTTGAAGGAGAAGGTTCCCGGACGATCCTCCGGTCCGCGGGCGATGGTCTCTTCGCTTCCTCGGTGTCGCCTCTTCGCGTCGCGGTCTTCGCGCCGAGGCCGAGGGTGCTCAAGGCGTCGATGAATCCCGGGTAGACGGTTTTTCCGGAGGCGTCGATGACCCAGGCGCCCTCCGGCACCTCGAGTCTCTTCGCCCACGCCCCGACGATGAGGCCGTCGTCGACGACGAGCACTCCGTTCTCGATCACCTCGCCCGTGCCGACGAGGATCCGCGCTCCGGTGACGGCGTACGAGTCTCGGACCATCCGTCATCCGCGAGCGCCGCGAGGGTCGCGAGCACCGCCCATGAAATCATCGTCACTCTCCCTTCGAGAGAACTCGACACAGTAAGTTTCGCGCCTCGCCGCGGTGTCAAACTTCAACTCTGCTAATATGGTCCACGAAGCCCATGAAGAAGTTCTACCTCACGACCGCCATCGACTACGTCAACAGCCGCCCCACCTCGGCACCGCCTACGAGAAGGTGATGGCGGACATCATCGCCCGCTTCAAGAGGCTCGCGGGCTACGACACGCATTTCGTGATGGGCAACGACGAGCACTCCCTGAACGTCTTCAAGAAGGCGGAGGAGCTCGGTCATTTCGCCGCTCGCCTACTGCGACCGCATGGAGCAGGAGTTTCGGTCGGTCTGGAAGAGGCTCGACGTCTCGTTCGACGACTTCATCCGAACGACCGAGGACCGCCACCGCCGTATCGGTGCAGGCTCTGATCCAGAGGATTCACGACGCGGGCGACGTCTACGAGGCACCTATCGAGGGCTGGTACTGCGACTCGTGCGAGGGCTTCAAGCAGGAGAAGGACCTCGAGGACGGAAACTGTCCCGCTCCACCGCACGAAGCCGCGCTGGCTCGAGGAGAAGAACCATTTCTTCCGGCTCTCCCGGTTCCGCGAGCCGCTCCTGGCGCTCTATCGGGAGCACCCGAGCTTTCTCGAGCCGGAGATCCGGCGGAACGAGATCGTGAGCTTTCTCGAGTCCGGCCTCGACGACATCTCGATCAGCCGCGAGAGCCAGAAGTGGGGAATCCCCGTTCCCTTCGATCCGGAGAGCGTCGTCTACGTCTGGGTCGACGCGCTCATCAACTACGTCTCCGCCGTCGGCTACGCGCGGGACGAGGCGCTCTATCAGAAGTGGTGGCCCTGCGATCTTGCACATCATCGGGAAAGACATCACCCGGTTTCACTGCGTCATCTGGCCGGCGATGCTCATGAGCGCCGGCGTTCCGCTGCCGCGGCAGGTATTCGGCCACGGCTTCGTCTACTTTCGCGGAGAGCGGATGAGCAAGACGCTCGGAACGGTCGTGGACCCTCTGGACGCCGCGGAGAAGTTCGGACCCGATCCGCTGCGGCTCTATCTCGCGCGGGAGATCGCCTTCGGCCAGGACGGGGACTTCTCCTGGGAGCGATTCGAGGCGCGCTACAACGCCGACCTCGCGAACAACCTCGGAAACCTGGTGAGCCGCATCGCGAGCATGGCGGAGAAGTACCGCGGCGGTCGTCCTGCGCGCGCCGAGCCCTCCGTCCGACGCGCTGCGGACGAAAGGCGGACGAGGTCGCTCGCGAGCGATACGACGAGGCGATGGAAGCCCTCGCGCATCCAGGACGGGGCGAACGCGGCATTCGATCTCGTCAACGCGGTCAACGAGTTCATCACCGCCTCCGAGCCCTGGGTCCTCGCGAAGGACGAATCGAAAGCCGACCGCCTGAGTCAGGTGCTCTACGACGCCGCCGAGGCGACCCGCATCGCGGCCGTCCTCCTGCTCCCGGTGATGCCGGCTCCGCGCGAGAGATCCTGAGGCGCTTGGGAAGCAGAACGCGCCGGGCGCGTGCGGCTGTCAGAAGACGCGAGTGTGGGGCGCTCGAGGAGACCTCGAAGGTCGAAAAGGGCGCCGCCCTATGGCCCCGGCTCGAAGCCGAATCGTGAGAGCTGACGGCTAGATCGCTGAAGGCTGTTATGTGGTGAGAGCAGAGCTGGGGGGATGCGGTTTCTCCACTAAACCCCTGGTTGGGGTCGGGGGTAGAGCAAATGCCGCACACCTTGGTTTTGGGTTGGGGACTCCACCCTCACCACGCGCAGGTTTATGACGAACCGCGTCGCAAAAACGGTGATCTATCGCACACTTCGGCATTTGCAGCGCGCAAACCTTTGTTTTCAAAGACTATAAAATTTCGTGTTGCGGCGCCTACTTGACCTCGAAAAGCTTGAGAAAATCCTCGACCGAGCGCCGGGCGGGATGCGGGCCGTCCCCAGGTTCTCCCGGACGTGCGCTCTCGGTTTTCATCCCCACGAGAGCGACCGACACCCCCGGCGTCGAACGGGCGAACTGCAGCGCCCGCTGAACGTCGCTCGACGACCCCCGGAAGAGGGTGCCGAGCCAGTCCGGAAGACCGCTCTTCAGCCGTCCCTGCGCGATGCTCGCGGAAGAGACCAGGTTCACTCCGAGCGCGACGGCCGCGACACAGAGCGACACCATCTTGTCGCCCAGAGGCTGGTTCGTGCTCCGAGAAGATCTCGGTCATCGCGAGATTGTAGGGAGCTTGAACGAAGCGGAACTGGTGCCCCTCCCCTCCCGCTTCGCGGGCGACCGCGACGATCTCCTCGAGCGAAAGCCAGTCTTTCGTCCGCGCGCGGCTCCGGTAGCCGCTCCAGGTCGCCGTGCCGTAGAAGCGAATCTTTCCGGATCTCGACGAGCGCCTCCAGACACTCGAAGGCGTCGCGCAACCTCGCGAGGAATGCATTTCGCCCGACCGCGGCGAGCTGAGTCTCTGGGTTGTGCAGGTAGTAGACGTCGATGGTCTCGCACGCCGAGGTTCTCGAGGCTGGTCGTGACCTGGTCTCTTAGAAACGCCGGGCTGAGGGCGTGCGCGCCCGCCGACCAGGTCCTCGCGCCTGCAGAATTCCCGTCGCGATGAATCGCTTCTCGAAATAGTCTCGTGGGCTCGAAGGCGGTGGCCCCGTCGAACGGAAGATATCCGCCCTTGGTGCAAAGGATCATCTGCTCGCGCGCGATGCCCCGACTCTCGAGCTCCGCGAGCGACGCGCCCGATGGTCCTCTCGCTCCGCTGGCAGCGATAGTTGATCGCCGTGTCGATGACGTTCGTTCCCGCGAGCACCGCCTCGACCAATGCCACGCGATAGAGCTCGTCCGTCGCGTCGTCGCTCTCCCCCAGGTACGTTCCTGATCCCGATGCTCGACGCTTGAAGGCCCTCGACCTTCCGAAAGTGCCCGGGCGCGACTCCCCGCTTCAACGCCTCGCTTCGGAACGCTTCGGTGCCTCCGGGCGTCGAGCCCGTCAATCGTGGCCTCCCGGGTGCAGCTCGTCCACCACCAGAGCGGCGGCAGCTTCTTCTCCGTGGGCCAGATCCGGTCGAGCGTGCTCCCTTCGAAGACTTCGCCGTTCTTCACCACGTAGCGAATCGGTGTTCGTGTTGCGGATGTCGTCGAGCGGATTCGCGTCGAGGACCACGAGGTCGGCGAGCTTTCCCGCCTCGATGCTTCCGAGATCCTGCGCGAGACCCACGATGGCCGCGCCGTGCAGGGTCGCCGCGCGCAGCGTTTCCATGGGAGTGAGCCCTCCCGCGGCGAGGGACCACATCTCCCAATGATAGCCGAGTCCCTGGAGCTGACCGTGGCTTCCGACACCCACGAGTCCTCCGGCGCGGACGATCTTCGCCGCCTGGGCCGCCGTCTTCTGGAAGACGTGCTCGTCCTCGCGGAACCAGGGACGCCTCTGCGTATTGGAGTCGATGAGGTTGTGCGGGAGGAACCGGTTCAGTTTTTCGTCGTCGTGCACTTCGGTCGTGGTGTAGTAGAAGTTCTCGGCGAACGGTCCGCCGTAAGCCACGAGTAGAGTCGGCGTGTAGCTGATTCCGGACTGCGCCACGAGCTCGACGACATCTTTATAGAGCGGCACGATGGGAAAGCTGTGCTCGTTGCCGCTGAACCCGTCGAGGACGTGGGTGAGGTCGAGCTTCAGGTCGAGTGCCCCCTCCGTCGTCGGCATCATCTCGAGCTCTCTCGCCGCCTGTACCACGAACTGGCGCTGGCGGCGGTTTCCGACGATATAGGACTTGAGGTTGCGCGTGCGGTAGTGCTCCTTGTAGCGGCTCAGGACGCTCTTCGCATGATCGACCGAATCGAACTGGTTGTTCGAGAAGATCCCCGGCCCCGTCGAGTAAGCCCGCGGTCCGAGGACGTCGCCCGTGTCCACCAGGTCCTGGTAGGCGAACATGTCGTTGGTGCTGGTCTGCACGTCGAGGCCCGCGGTCACCCCGTAGGCGAGGTTCGCGAGGAAGCTCCAGTTGTCGATGTCGAGAATTCCCCGGCGGATCTCGAACCAGTGGGCGTGCGTGTCGACGAAGCCGGGAACGATCGTCTTGCCCTTGACGTCGATGACGTGGGCACCCGCGGGACGCTGGCCTCTCGGTCCGACCGATTCGATCCGGCTTCCCCGCACCACCACGTCCGCGCCGTTCAGGACCTCGTCGCCGCGCATGGTCACGACCCGGGCGCCGCGGAAGACCACGACGCCTTCCGGGGTCGCACGGGGGGCTTCGATCGCGACCTCGATCCGGTCGACCTCGGATTCGGATTCGGCAGGCATGCGTAAGGCTCGGGCTCTTCGTCCGGTGCTTCGGTCTTCGCCGTCGAAACCGACGCTCGCGAGCGGCCTGCGAAAGAGGGTGGAGCCGATCGCCCAGTGGATGACTTTTCCTCCGTCGCTCCAGCCGAAGTAGTCGGCGCCGACGTCGGTCAGCTTCTTGGCCGGCACCGCGGGCTTTGCGATGTCGACGGTGGGCGCCTGCCCTATCGGCGGTACCGCGAGCAAGTAGAGTTGGTTACTCACGCTCGCGAGCGCCCAGTTCCCATCGGGGCTGACGCGCGCGTCGCTCGCTCCGACGGGCTCTTCGTTCATGTAGATGCCCGGCCCTACGACCTTCAGGTGCTGCCGCCGATCCGTTCCATCGAAGCGAAGCGATACGAGTCCGTGGTCGCCCCCGTCTCCGAACCCGGGCGGTGAGAGGTAAAGAAAGATGCGCTCGGGATCGCTGCCGAAGTGAGGTTTCCCGAGGCCGCGCGCCGGCAGGATCAAGCTCGGGTCCCCGCCCTCGGATGGAATCCAGATCAGGTCCATTCCTGTCGCGGGCCCGAACTCGACCGGGCTCGAGAAGTGGTCGTAGGCGCCCGCGCGAAGCGCGACGATGCGCTTTCCGTCCGGAGACCAGACCGGATCGCTGTAGAACGCCGCGACCCGCGTGAGCCGCTCTGGAGATCCACCCGAGGCGGAGACCTTTTCGATGTGGCCTTCGCCGCCGGACCACGTCGCGTAGGCGAGGGTGGCGCCGTCGGGCGACCAGGACGGCTGGAAGGCGCGCTTTCCCTGGGGGAGGATCGCGGTCGGCGTCCCCGAAGGAAGATCCATCACGTAAAGGCGCGTCAGCGCCGAGAACGCGAGGCGGCGGCCGTCGGGTGAGAGCGTCGGATCCTGAATGAGGCGCGCCCGCACCGGCCCTTCCTCGACGGCCCGCGGAAAGCGAAGCGCGGGTCCGAGATCCTGCGCGACCTTCGCGGTGAACTCGATGGCAGCGGCCTCTCCCGTCTCGACCGTTATCTTGAGAATCTTGCCTTCGGAGGTCGTGATGACGTGCTCTCCGTCGGGGGTGAAGGCGTACCCTGGAAGAAGATCGCGCGTGAAAGCGGATTCCTGATCGTCCCTCTGGATCGGATATCGGAGCCAGCGGTCGGCGCCGGTCGTGAGATCGCGAATGCGAAGACCCGTCTCGGCATCGAAGCGCGTTCCGTAGACGAGCTTCGCTCCGTCCGGAGACAGAACGGGCCGTATCGCGCTCCCCTGTTCCTGAGTGAGGATGTCCTCGTTGCCGGACCTCAGGTCCATTCGCGCGATCTGCCACAAGGGGAACGTCGCGTTGTACTGGAAGCCGCCGTTCTTGCGAGCGTAGTAGAGATACCGGCCGTCGGGCGAAGCCACGGCCCCGAGCGCGTTTGCCCGCTGGTTCCGAGGAGTCTTGGGCTCGGGCTTCGCTTTCGTCAGCTGGACTCCGGCGCCGCCGTCGACGTGGTACATCCAGAGCTCATAGGTCGATTGGCCCCAGTTGGTCCGCGCTGCGATGACGTATCGTCCGTCGGCGGACCACGCAGGCGAGGCGAACTCGGAGTCTTTGTCGTCGGAGAGCTTCTTCGCTTCCGTTCCGTCGGGTCTCGCGATCCACACGTTCTCCGCTCCGGAGCGGTCGCTGAGGAAGGCGATCCACTTTCCGTCGGGAGAAAAGCGGGGCTGACTCTCGAACGGAAGGCCGGTCAGGACCGCGCGGGCCTCGCCGCCTTCGATCGGGAGGGTGTAGAGGTCGCCCGCGATCTCGAGCATCAGGCTCCGCCCATCGGGCGCGACGTCGAGAGAAAGCCAGGTTGCCTCGTCGGTCGTGAACTCGATCCGGCGACTGGTCTCGAGAGGCAAGCCTTCTTTTTCCTTCGGCTCGGCCTGAAGTGCGATTGCGGCGGCCATCGACAAGACTTCGATCATCTTTTCTCCTACGGGCCGGAAACGACGCCGACCCCGTGACGATAAATCAGCTCTCCCCCGCGCCCGGCCGTAGCCAGAAGACAGAGCTCGGCGACGAGCGCCAGAGGAAGTGAGAGTAGCCGCGCCCGATTGAGCCGCGGCGAAGGATTCGTCCGATCGCGCCAGAGCGCATCGAACCGAACGAACGCGACCGCGAAGAACAGCACCACGGTCGCGAAGGCCCAATCCCCATGGTTTCCGACCGCCGCTACCGCCGCTTCATCGAGCGAAGGCGTCAATGAATCCGCGGCGAGCTTTCCGCTCCACGCGCTCGCGAGGGAAAGGACGGCGGCGAGCGCGAACGTCGAGAACGCGGCCCGGTCGAGCCATGCTTCGCGGAAGCGCGCGACCAGGAGTATGTCGGCGAGAAGCGCGGTCGTGAAAAGCGCGACGGGGAAATGAACCAGAAAGGGGTGGATATTGGGAAGAGACGCGAGCATCGAAGACCGCGCCGAAGCCTACTTCGGCGATAGACCCGCCGACAAGTCCGCGCTCGACCCTCTCAGCAATCTCAACGGTGGCTCACCTGTGGCTCAACTGTGGTCGTCGCCCGCGTGAGTGCATCCCGGGAGATTCGGCCAGGCCATGCGGCCGGCGAAGTCGAGCTCCTTCATGCCCGGCTCGGTCGCGTAGTAAGCGCGCGCGACGAGAGCTCGCAGGTGATCGAAATGATCCCGCAAGTTCGCCGGCGGCGGCTCGTCCGGCTCGCGCGTGACCGGCTGTCCTTTCGTCCACGCGGGCGGCGTCGGCCGTGCCGGCGACGCCGTCGAGGCGGCTCGAAGAATCTCGTGCTGCCGCGAATCGTCGATCTCGAGGAAGCCGACGGAGTAGCGATCCCGCGCTTCCCGATCGAACGCGCCGAGCGCGCTCAGGAAGCGTCTCTGGTCTTCGGCGGGCTCGACGGCCATGACCCGATCCAGAAGCTCCACCACTCCCGCAGCGGAAGATCCGGGAACGAGCTGCTCTGCCAGAACGCCGAGCATCCTTCGCCGGGAGTCGTCGAGGAGGCGCGGAAGCGATTCTTCCGATGGCGGCGACGCTTGCGGCTCGCTGACGTGGGCGGCCTCAGTGGACACCGATACCGCGGAAGCAAGCCCGGTCGCGAGGGTCTGCAACACGTCCCGGCGTCCGATCCGGCGCCGCCGGTCGTTACCCGGTTTACGGCTCGACGACACGCGCGCACTCTAACACAGGCGGAAGGTTGACCACATCGACACGCTCTGTTAGCGTTTCGCGCCGTGGGCAAGCAGAACGTCGCGCCGTTCGACGTCGTGGTGGTGGGCTCGGGCGCTTCCGGCGGGTGGGCGGCGAAGCGGCTCGCCGAGGCAGGAGTCAAAGTCGCGCTGGTCGAAGCGGGACGCGCCCACGCCGCGAACGAGACCTACGAGCACAAGCAGTCGTACGACCTTCCCTACGCGAATCTCTCGCGTGAGCTCCTGCGGCGAACCCGCCCGCGGCAAACGGACTGCTACGCGTGCACCGAGTACAACGCCCACTGGTTCGTGAACGACCTCGACGAGCCGTATACGACTCCGGCCGACAAACCGTTCAGTTGGCAAGGACGGACGCGCCTCGTCGGCGGACGCACCAATGTGTGGGGCCGCCAGAGCTACCGGCTGAGTCAGCAGGACCTGAAAGGGCGTTCCTTCGACGGCGCCGGAGAAGACTGGCCGCTCTCCTACGACGATCTCGCGCCGTATTACGACGTCGTGGAGTCCTATATCGGCGTGAGCGGCCAGACCGAAGGTGTGCGCCGAGCTTCCCGACGGACAGTTTCTGCCGCCGATGGCAATGACCTGCGGCGAAAAGCGTTTGCGGAGCGGCCGCGAAGAATGCCTTCGGTCGGACCATCACCATCGGCCGAACGGCGATCCTCACGACACGCCTGAATGGCCGGGCGCCTTGTCACTACTGCGGCCCTTGTGAACGGGGCTGCGCGACGCACTCCTACTTCAACTCCGCGTTCACCACGGTCAAGGACGCCGTCGCGACCGGCAACTGCACGCTCGTGACGAACGCCATGGTGTATCAGGTGCTCATGGACTCCGACCATCGCCGGGCGACCGGGGTTCGGTACGTCGATCGCGTGAGCCGCGAGACCAAAGAGGTGCGTGGCCGCGTCGTGGTCGCTGTGCGCCCAGGCGCTCGAGTCGGTGAGGATCCTGCTCAATTCCAAGACGAGTCAGCAGCCCGAAGGGCTCGCGAACTCGAGCGGGATCCTCGGACGCTACTTGATGGATCACCTCTGGGTAGCCGGCGGCGCGGGGGAGAGTTTCCCGACCTCGAGGACAAGGCGACCCTCGACCGGGCGCGACGACCGAACGGGCTCTACGGGATTCGTTTTCGCAACACCGCGAACGGGCCAAGGAGCAAGAGATTTCTACGCGGGTTCGGCTATCAGGGCGGCGGCACGCACCGATTTCAACTGGACCGCGCCGGGATTCGGGAACGCGTTCAAGACGTCGCTCCGCGACTCCATCGTTTCGGTTCGGCTGACCGGCTTCGGCGAGTGCCTTCCCTACCCTACGAACTTCGTGGAGCTCGACCCGGAGACCGTCGACGTGTTCGGCATTCCCGTGCTGCGCATTCACATGACGCTGGGGAGAGAACGAGCTGGCGATGATCCCGGACATGGCGGAGTCCGCGGCCGAGATGCTGGACGCCGCCGGCGCGACGAACATCCAGCCGTTCATGGTTCCCGACCGCGTGCCGGGTTTCGGAATTCATGAAATGGGCGGCGCTCGCATGGGGGTGGATCCGAAAGCGTCGGTGCTGAACGCGTACCAGCAGGCGCACGACGTCTCGAATCTCTTCGTGATGGACGCCTCCGGATTTCCGTCCGGCGGATGTCAGAACCCGACTCTCACCATCATGGCGCTCGCGGTGCGCTCGACCGACTACCTGATGGAAGAGATGAAGCGCGGGAATCTCTAACGCAAAGACGCCAAGGAGGCCAAGACGCAAAGGGTTCTTCCTCTGCATCCCTGCGCCTTTGCGCCTCTGCGTTGATCCCCTCTTCCCTTCGTGTAGGTCTCTGTGGGCCGAATGGTGGCTGAAGGCTGATCTTCCTTTGCGTCCTGATCCGCCCTTGCGACTTTGCGTTTTTTCTTAGAGGTTACTCGGATCGCAACGCCACCGAAGGATGCAGCGACGCCGCCTTGCGAGCCGGCACGTAGCATGCGAGAAGCGCGACGAGGAAGAGTCCGGCGCCGATGACGACCGAAGTCGAGGTCATGAACGGCGAGATTCCCGAGAGCGCCGCCGCGATCGCTCGGCTCAGGAGAAGGACCCCCGGGATGCCCACAGCGAATCCGATGCCAACCAGCACCAGACCCTCGCGGACCACGAGCTTCAAGACGTCGAGCTGGCTCGCGCCGAGAGCCATGCGAAGCCCGATCTCGTGCGTGCGCCGCGAAACGGAGAACGCGATGACCCCGTAGATTCCGATCGCCGCGAGAAGGAGCGCGAGGCCCCCGAAGCCCGAGAGGATCCCGTTCAGAAGCCGCATCCCCACGAAGAACTGCGCGATGAAGTCATCCATCGTCTTGAACTCGGCGGCGGAGAGCTTCGGGTCGATACGGAGTATCGCCTCGCGCACGGGTCCGGTGAGCGCGATGGGATCCGCCGCGGCCCGGAGCGCAACCCCCGCTTGACGCGCCGGGGACTGGGCCTGGGGAAGGTAAATGATGGGCTGCGAGATATCGCCATCGAATTGGAAGATGTCCTCCCGCACGTTCGCGATGACGCCCACGACCTCACGGCTCGTGTCTTGAATCCGAATCCTCTCGCCGAGCGGATTCCGTCCCGCGAAGTGCGCCTGCGCCATGGCCTCGTTCACGAGCGCCACCGGCGGCGAGTCAAGGCGATCCGAGGACTGGAAGGACCGGCCCTGGAAGAGCGAAACCTGGAACACTTCGAGGTACCCGGGATCGACGGTCACCACGGTCGCGCTCGGACGGTCCTCTTCCGGCGTGATCCCCTCGATGGCGAAGGACATCGTGGCGGGAAGGGGGCTTCGCGGCATGTGATCGACAGCGGTCGAAGCGGCGACGCCGGGAAGGGCGTCGAGCTCGGAGCGAAGCTCCTCGAAAAACGTGCTCCGCTGGGCCGGCTCGGCGTAGCGCTCCGCGGGAAGATCGAGTTGAAAGACGAGGACGTTATCCGAGCGAATGCCGGATTCCATGTTCTGCGCGGCGGCGAAGGTCCGCACCAGGACCCCGGCGCCGGCGAGCATCACGAGCGCGAGAGTCACCTCGGCGACCACGAGGCTCTTGGTCACGAGTCGGCGCGCGCCTCCGGTCCCCGCGCGGCCTCCCTCGTGGAGCGTCCCCATCAAGTTCGCCCGGGCCGTCGTGAGCGCGGGTGCGATTCCGAACGCGAGTCCCGCCAGGATGGAGACGGCGATCGAGAACAGGAAGACGCGACCGTCCAGCCGGGGCATGAAAGCGGAGGACATCTGCTCGCCAAAAACGGTGGCAAGAAGGCGAATGCCCCAGTACGAGAGCGTCGTGCCGAGAACGCCGGCGAGCGAGGCGAGTACGAAGGCTTCGAGGAGCAGTTGGCGGAGAATCCTGCCTCGTGAGGCGCCGATCGCGGTGCGCACGGCGAATTCCTTCTGCCGATCGACGCCGCGGGCGAGGTAGAGGTTCGCGATGTTGGCACAGGCGATGAGCAGAACGAAGAGGAGCGCTCCCTGGAGGAGCGACATGAGCTCCTTGTTCCCGCCGGAGGAGAGCTGCTCCCGCATCGTGGGCAGGAGCACGGTGAGCTCGCGGTTCGCGTCCGGGTAGTCGCGCGCGAGACGCGCTGCGATCACACCGAGCTCTTCCCGCGCCTCTTCGATGGCGACGTCCTCTTTCAAGCGGCCGATCACGCTCAGGTTCTTGAGATCCCGCGGGGTTTCTCCACGCCGCAGAACCATCGGCCTCCACAGGTCGATGCGCGGATCGAGGAACTCGAACCCATCCCCCATCACGCCCGCGACCAGGTACGGCTCCCCGTTGACCTCGAGCGTGCTTCCGACGAGCGCGGCGTCGCCGGCAAATCGCGTTTGCCAGAACTGGTGGCTGAGAACGACCACGCGGTCGCTTCCGGTCTGGTAATCCGAGGGCTGAAGGACGCGGCCGTGGCGCGCGGGCTCGCCGAGAATCTCGAAGAAACCCGCGCTCACGGCAATCCCGATGAGGGGCTCGGGCGTGTCGCCCTCTGTCAGGCTCAGGGCCGCGGGCTGGAGCGCGCTCAGTTGCTCGAAGGCGTCGGTCCCCTCTCGAAAGTCGAGGAAGTTGTCGGCCGAGGTGAGGTTGAACCCGATCAGAGGGTTCGAGGGATTCGCCTCCCAGAGCATGACCAGCCGGTCAGGGTCCTTGAACGGAAGGGGCCGGAGAAGGATCGCATCGACCATGCTGAACACGGTCGTATTCCCCGCGATGGCGATTCCGATGGAGAGGACCGCGAGGACGCTCACGATCGGCGTTTTCGAAAGCGTCCTCAGTCCGAGGCGAACGTCCTGAAGAAGGTCACGCATCACTCCCCCCTTCGATTGGGGCCATTTTCCCCCCAAATGGAATGGTATACGAAGGAACGCCGCCTCAGGTTTCGGGTGGCGAACCCCGCCGGACGCTAGCCCGCGCTGAGGGCTTCTCCGAGCCGGCGGAGGAGCGGAGCGCCCTTTCCTCGATACGAGGAGCCGTGCATGCAGGCCAGAGCTTCCGGCTCGGTCGAGGCGAGCTTCTCGAGTAGGGGCCGCGGGTTCCGGAGCTCCGCGTACGCGAACGCCTTTCGCAGGTCTTCGCTCGCCTCCCAGATGGCCGCGTCGGAGTCCGTCACCGCGGAAACGCGTCCTCCCACCTGCGCGAAGAGATCTCCGCACAGAAGGGTTCGCGTCTTCTCGTCGAAGAGATACCCGCACTCCATCCCGTGCGGAAGGTGTGGTGCGTCGAGCCAGACGAGCGTGCGGTCTCCGATAGAGATGCGCTCGCCATCATCGAGACCCCGGGGCTCCCGATCGGCGAGATCGCCGATCGAAACGACCGCCGCCATGCGGCTGCAGAGCGGCCTCGCTTGCGGGGCCGCGGCGAGCCATTCGTTCAACGACCCGCATTCGTCCGCCTCGACGTGGGAGAAGGAGATCCATCGCAGCCGTTCGGGAGGCATCACGTGGCCGACCGCCTCGTGGACGAGCGGAAAAAGGCGCCGGGGACCCGTATGAAACAGGAGCGGCTCCTCACCCGTCAGAAGGAATTGGTTGAAGGTGAATCCTCCGGGCATGATGTCGAGCGGTGTGCTGATGCGAAACAGGCCTTCCGCGATCTCCTCGACGTTCGTTCCCGACTGCGCGTTCGTAATCGTCATCGTATTTTCTCCTCGCACCACACGTGTCGAAACAACCCCGAGCGTTACGCCTCTGATACGATTTGCCGGAATGGTCGAGGCCGAGAGCGACGCGGAAATTGCCCGGCGCATCGCAGGCGGTGCCGCGGACGCGGCTTCCTGCGAGGCCGAGCTGTGCCGCCGGTACCTGAACCGCGCGAGACTCTACGGGCTGAAGCACTTGCGATTCGATGTAACGGCGGCCGAGGATCTGGCACAACAGGTCATGGTGGTGCTTCTCGAAGCACTTCGCGCGCAGCGCGTGGAGGACCTCGACCGGGTGGACCGGTTCATGCTCGGGACCTGTCGAAATGTGGCGCACACGATGAGGCGGGGGAAATCCCGCAGCGAGGAGATGCGGCGGAGGCTCTCAATCGAGCTCGCGGAGGCCTCGGTTCCACCGTGGGACCTCGTGGAAAGCCGGCGGGTGGACGAGTGCCTCGCGGAGCTCCCGCCTCGGGAGTCGAAGCTCTTATTCCTCCTGTATCAGGCAGAGGCGTCCGGCGAGGAGGCGGCGAAAAGCCTGGGCACGACGCCGGGGAACGTCCGCGTGATCCATCACCGCGCGCTCGGCCGCCTGCGCGAATGCGTCGGGGCGTGACATGCACCTTTCGCCGGACCGAATCGCAGCCTACCTGGCGGGACTACTGGACCAAGGGGACGAGGAAGACTTCGAGTCACACCTCTTCTCCTGCCGTCCCTGCGCGATCAGCGTCGAGCCGCTCTTCGGTCTCGCGACCGCAATCGGGAACGCCGTGCCGCCCGTTCTCAGCGCCGAGCAATTCCACAAGCTCGAGGGCGAAGGCCGAATCACCCAGGTGAACTTCATGTCTCCCGGACAGGTCGCCGAAGTGCGATACCCCGATACCGGGAAGCTCCTGGTGCATCGACTGGGCGGCGCCAATTTGTCCCTCGCGCAGCGCGTCGATGTGGAGATGACCGATCTCGAGGGGACACCGCTCCTCCATCTCGAAGACGTCCCGTTCGACGCCGCGCGCGGCGAGGTCCTCGTCGCGTGTCAGAGGCATTTCGCCGACCTCTTTCCGCGCGATGACGTTTTTCGTCTCGAGACCGTTCATGGCGATCGCCGAGAGGAGCTCGGGCCGCTACACCGTCCTCCACCGCTTGTAGGAGCTACGGGAGCTGAGACATCCAGTTCCCGCTCTCGAGCCATTGGACCCGGAGCATCTCGATGAGCCCCGATTCGTTGTAGGCCTCGATGTAGTTGTGCAGGAGGCTCTGCAGCGAGAGCTCACTCGCGCGGACCGCGATGCCGATCGGCTCGACGGTGAACGGAGCCGAGAGCGTCGCGAGGTTCTCCTCCGGGTAGCGGAGCACGGCGAGCGCGCAGGCCGGCATGTCGGCGACGAGCGCATTCACCTCACCCCTGCTGATCATCTGGATCCCCTGGTCATAGTTCTCGACGGTCACGAGCTTCGCGAGTGGAAGGCGCTTCTGCGCGAACGCCTGGCTCGTGGAGTTTCTCAAGGCGGCGATCGTGAGGTTCTGCTGGTTGATGTCCTCGGTGCGGCTGACGTCCGCGAGCGCCTGGTCTTTGGTCAGAAGCGATTTGCCCGACATCATGTAGGGCCCGACGAAAACCGCGTCGAGGCTGCGCTCGGGAGTGATGGCCATTCCCGACATCACGATGTCGACGTCGCCCTTTTTCAGCGCAGGCAGGAGCTCCGGGAACGGCTTGACGACGTATTCGACGGTGACGCCCATGGACTGCGCCATCATCCGCACCAGATCAACCTCGAAACCGATGAGCTCACCCGAACGGCTCTTCACGTTGAGAGGGCGCTTGATCGCCGGACATCCCCACGCGGATCTTCCCGGTATCGACGATGCGCTGAAGGACAGGCCATTCCTGCGCTCGCGCCGGAACGATCGAACCGAAGAGGAACCACGTGGCCGTGAGGAGCGAGAATCCGACATGTCGAGCTCGCATCTCAGAGACCTTCCTTTCTCCAGATCGGCGAAAGCGCGCCGTGAACGACGCCGATCATAACAGACGTCGGTTGTGCCTCGAGGTCGACGCAGGTTGACCCGACCGGCGGCCCCCACTAGGATCGCCGCGCCGCGCGGTCTCACTTCGCCAATGGATCATCGGAGCTCATCGCCTTTCATCCGGGCGCTCGGCCTCGGAGACGTCTTCCTGATGACCATCGCCGCGACCATAAGTCCACAGCTTGCTGCTCGCGGAGCCCGCGCGGGAGCTTCATCGGTTTTGTTGTGGGTCCTGGCAGCGGTGTTCTTTCTCGTGCCCCACGTGCTGGCGGTCGCCGAGCTCTCGGGTCGATACGCGGAACAGGGCGGCATCTATGCCTGGGCCCGGCGCGCTTTCGGTCCGTTCCACGGGTTCGTGTGCGCGTGGTGCCTCTGGCTCAACAACCTCTTCTTTTTTCCCGCCGTGCTGCTCTTCGCCGCGCCGAATCTGCTCGCGGCTTTCGGCCCCCGCTTCCTGCACCTCGCGGAGAGCCCGACGTACAACGCGGTATTCGTCCTGACGCTCCTCTGGTTCTCGATCGGCGTGAACGTGATCGGACTCGGCGCCGCGCGCTGGCTCCAGAACCTTACGACCGCGGGGGTCTGGGGAACGAGCGGGCTTCTCATTGCTCTCGGCGTCAGCGCCTGGGCCACCGAAGGCTCGGCAACCTCCTTCGCGCCCTCGGAGCTTCTGCCGCGCGAAGACGCTCTCGGCACGATCGCTCTCTGGTCCGCAATGTGCTTCGCCTTCTCCGGATACGAGGTTGCCGCCAACGTCCGCGAAGAGATTCGAGGGCCCGAGCGGGCGCTCCCACGCGGTCTCTTCCTCGCCGCCGTGGTGGCCGTGCTGGTCTATGTGCTCGGCTCGGCCTCGATCCTGGTCGCCATCCCTCGAGCGGCTCTCTCGGAGCGAAGCGGCGTCGCCGACGCGGTCGAGTTGATGTCGCAGCGCCTGGGAGTCTCCGGACTGGGGGCGCTCACCGGCTTCTGCCTGGCGCTCGTGGGCTTCGCGCTTACGTCCTCCTGGGTGGCAGGTTCCGCGCGCGTGCCCTTCGCCGCCGGCGTCGATCGGGTCATGCCTTCTTCGCTCGCGAGCCTCCATCCGCGCTTTCGCACGCCCCACGTGGCGCTCTTGGTGCAGGGCGCCGCCTCCTCGATCCTGTTCCTCATCAGCCTCTTTCTCCCGATGGGCGGAGTTCGAACCTCGGTTCGGGAAGCCTACGACCTGTTGTTCAACCTCACGATTCTCATTTACTTCGTCCCCTACATCTATATGTTCCTGGCTCTCGGGCGTCTCGGCGTCTCCTCGACAGACGACTCCCCTCGTCGATTCCGGATTCCCGGAGGACGGCTCGGCATCTGGGTGACGGCGTCTTCGGGTTTCCTGGCCACGGCGCTTTCGATGGCTCTTCTCCTGGTGCCGCCGCCGGGGACTCCCAACGTGTTCAAGTACGAAGCGAATCTGATCCTGCAGTCCGCCGCTCTCCTCGGTGTTGGACTGTTCTTCTTCCTGCGGGCGAAAGGGCGCCGCGCGCCCTTGACTTCATAGTCCCGAGGGGCGTAGCGTTCCTGTTGGTTGGGGGGGGCATTGCCCGTAATGACGGGTCCTGCATCCGTGGATGACATCAGAACCAGACTCCCAGGTCTCGATTGAGTTAATCGGCCAGAAGTTCGATCACTACGAGATCGAACGAAAGCTCGGAGAGGGCGGCATGGGCCAAGTGTACCTGGCCAAAGACTGGAAGCTCTCCCGCCAGGTCGCCATCAAGCTGCTCCGGCCACAGTTCTCGTCGGATCGGAAGAGCCTCCGGCGATTCGAACAGGAAGCTCGCTCGGTTTCCGTCCTCAATCATCCGAACATCGTGACTATCCATGATGTGGGGAACGTCTCCGGCGCCCCCTTCATCGTCATGGAACTGGTCGAAGGCCAGTCCTTGCGGGCTCTCATCGATCAGGGCCCGTTGCCCCTGCGTATGGTGCTGAAGCTGGCGGCTCAGACCGCCGACGGACTCGCGAAGGCGCACAGCGCCGGCGTCGTACACCGGGACTTGAAGCCGGAAAACGTGATGGTCACCAAGGAAGGCTTCGTGAAGCTACTGGACTTCGGCCTCGCCAAGCTCTTTCCCCAGTCCATGCTGTTTGAATCGATGCAGACGATGGAGGCAACCCATCCGGGGACGGTCGTAGGAACGCTCCGGTACATGTCTCCGGAGCAAGCGAGCGGGCAGGAGGTCGATTTTCGCTCCGACCAGTTTTCGCTGGGACTGATGAGCTACGAGATGGCCACGGGAAAGAACCCCTTCCTCCGACAATCTGCGGCCCAAACCCTCACCGCGATCATCGAGGAGCCCCAGGAGCCGATGCGGAACCTGAATCCGGAGATACCCGTGGCGTTTCAGGGGATCGTGGAGCGCTGTCTCGCGAAATCACCAGACGGGCGCTTTGAGACGACCAGCGAGCTCGCCGCGGCCCTCGAGGAGGTGCGCGATCGAATGACGGCGAGCTCGGCGACGGCAACGGCGGCTCGGCCATCGAGACGCTTTTGGCCTCTCGCCGCGGTGGGCCTCATCGCTGCGGCCGCTTTCGCCGTGTATGAAATCGGCTCCCGAAGACCGCCCTCGGATCCAGCCTCGAGGAACACTCCCCTTCCCGCGGCCGAAGGCAACTGGGTGCTCATTGCGGACTTCGACAATCAGACCGCGGAGGAAGTTTTCGACGAGTCTCTTCAGCGAGCATTCGCCATCGGGATCGGACAGTCGCAAGCGATCCGAGTTCTGCCTCCGAGCCGCATCGAGGGTGCTCTCAAGCGCATGAGACAAAGTGGTCTGGACCGACTGGAGGAGACCTCCGCTCGCGAAATCGCCCAGCGAGAGGGCGCAAGTCTCGTCGTTCTTCCGAGCATTGCGGGCGTCGGCGGGAGCTACGTTCTCACCGCTTCCATTCAGGACCCGTCGAGCGGCGCTTCGGTGAGCTCTCGAATGGTGCGGGCGGAGAGTCGGGAAAAAGTGCTCGACGCTCTCGACCAGCTCGTCGTCCAGGTGCGGGGGATGCTCGGAGAAACCGCCTCCTCCGTTGCCCAAACCTCCAAACCTCTCGCAGAAGTAACGACGCCGTCCTTGGAGGCTCTGCGCGAATATTCTCTCGGTCTCGAGAGCTTCAAGCTGTGGCGACTCGAAGAAGCGCGGCTGCACTACGAGAATGCGCTCGAGTTGGACCCGGATTTCACCGCGGCGCGCGCCTCGCTGGGAATGCTCCTGGTCGAGCAGTTCGACTCCGAAAAAGGAAAGGAGCTGATTCAGCAAGCGGTCACAAAGCTCGATGGGGTTACCCAACGAGAAAGGCTCGGAATTCTGGCTTTCCACGCCCGCGCGGTGGAGAACGATCCGTCGCGCGCCATCGAATACTTGCGCGCCCGTGCCTCCTCGTTTCCCGATGACGTGGCGGCGCATCACACCTTGGGCTGGTTCTTCTACCAGCGACGGCAATTCGAGGACTCCGCGGCATCGCTCAAGACGGCAATCCAGGTGGATCCGTACTTCATGGTGTCCTACAACCTTCTCGGGTGGATCTATTTGTACGAGTGGGGAGACATGGCCGCAGCACTCGCCCTCGCCCAGGAGCAAATCGCGCACGACGACACAAACCCGCAAGCCTTCGACAACCTCGGAGCCGCCTATCTGGGTTATCGCGACTGGAATCGCGCCGAGGAAGCTTTCCGCCGGGCGCTCGAAATCGAACCGGATTTTCCACACTCGCGGTCGCGACTGGGACATCTGTACCGGGTCCAAGGGCGATATGGGGACTCCGTTGCCATGTTCGAGAGAGTTCTAGAATACCCTTACCGCGAACGCGCCGACGCCGAAGTGCAAGAGCTTTTGAGGTCCGCGCACTACGCTGCGGGCGTTGCCTCCGAGCTCGATGGGAAAAAGGACGCCGCGCGGGCAAGCTTCGAACGATTTTGGGCGGAGATCCAAACCCTGCTCGAGCGAGAACCGGATCGCGCCGTTCACAACTTCGAAGCCGCCATTGTCTTGAGCCGCCTCGGTGAAACCGAGCGCGCCTCCGCCATGGCGACCAAAGCCCTGGCGGCGAAGGAGAAGGATCTGCTGTTCGACAGCGCGCGTTGGTTTGCGGTTCAGGGCCAGAGCCAAGAAGCGATCGATCGCCTTACGCGCGCCGTAGAGGAAGGATACGGCAACTTCATCTGGATGAGCATCCATCCGGATTTCGAGGATCTCTATGACGACCCACGCTTTCAAGCGCTTCTCGAACGAGGACTCAAAATCTGAAGCGCTCGGAGTCTCGACTCCATTCGTGTCTGGTAGACTGCGCAGTCGGTAAACGGCTTTCGAAAGACACCGGAGCTTTCCTGTGAATAAACGCCTTCCGTCCAAGGGAGTCCCCTGGTCCGAGCTCCGCCGGGAGCTCGAGAAGTCCCAGTCCGCGGATTCTCCATGGACGCGAGGAATGTTTGGCTTGTGGTGGCCGAACCCGAGTCCGGAGATGCTCCAAATTTCGAAGGAGGCCTTCGCCATGTTCGCGCACGGGAGCCTCCTCTACGCTCCCTGGGTTTCGAGCATCCACAGGATCGAGTCGGATCTCGAGGGCATGGTTCAGGAACTGCTGCGCGCGCCCGAGGGAGCGGCCACGACTCTCACTTCCGGTGGGACCGAAAGCAACTTCCTGGCGGTCAAGACCGCGCGCGACTGGGCGCGAGCGAATCGGCCAGAGGTAAAACGACCCGAGATCGTGGCGCCCCGAACCGCGCATCCGACGATCAACAAGGCCGCCGACTTTCTGGGCCTCGACGTCGTCCGCGTACCGCCTGGACCCGACTACCGCGCGGACGTCGATGCGATGGCAGAAGCGATCACTTCGAATACGGTGATGCTGGTTGGCTCGGCTCCCCCCTACACTCACGGCCGAGTCGATGACGTCCCGGCTCTCGGCAAGCTCGCCGCTCGCCACCACCTCTGGCTCCACGTCGACGCTTGCGTGGGCGGCTTTCTCGCTCCCTTTTTGCGCCAGCTCGGGCGTCCGGTGCCTGAATTCGACTTTTCCGTGCCCGGCGTTTTCTCGGTGTCCGCGGATCTGCACAAGTTCGCATACTGCCTTCTGGGCATCTCGAGCCTGACTCTCCGAGACCGCGCTCTCGTCGCGCACCAGCGCTTCGAATTCTCGGACTGGCCTTACGGGACCTATCGCAGCCGGACTTTCGCCGGCTCACGTCCGGCGGGAATCGCCGCCGCGGCCTGGGCGCTCATGCACCATCTAGGGCAGGAGGGCTACCTTTCGATTGCGCGCGACATCCTGCGCACGACGGACCTCTTCGTCTCGGGGATCCGTTCCATCCGGGGACTGGAGGTCCTGGCGGAGCCTGAGCTCGGGATCCTCAACGTCGTTTCAGCTGAGCTGGACATGATGGCGGTCGCGGATGCCATGACCGCCCGAGGCTGGCCGGTAGCTCGTTTCGAGGAGCCGCCGGCGATCCACCTGCTGATGGATCGCGTTGACGACGAATCGGTGATTCACGACTTTCTGAAAGAGCTCGAACGAGCCGTCGAGGATGTGCGTGCCGGGCGCGTTCAACGCTCCGGATCCGGGCTCGGCTATGAAGCCCCCGCGAGCGACACGAGCGGGCCGACCAGCTGAATCGAAATCAGCCCCGAGGGGGCCACGGGCCTTTCACCTCGAGCGCTTCGCGATCCCAACCGCCGCGATTCGCCGCCGCCGCGTAGGTCGTCTCGAGGAAATCGAGGAGGGTCTTGTCGGGCTCGGAAGACTCGCGAACGAAGTCGTAGTGGCAGGAAGAACTCTCGCCAGTCGTCGCTGTAGAACGCCTTCTCCGGCTTCACGCCTTGCTTTCCGAATCCATCGGGCTCGGGATAGGCGTAGGAGTAGAACGCCGCGCTGCGGGAACTTTTCGTTCCCGGGCCAGAAGCCGCAGCTGCTCACTTCGTGGGAATAGGCCTCACGGGTGATCCAGTCGGGAAGGTTCGGGACACCGCCCGGATGAACGGGCGCGCGTCGGCCCGAGAAGCGCGTGACCGCGAGATCGAAGCTTCCCCAGAAGAAGTGCACCGGGCTCACCTTGCCGAGATAGCGGCTCCGAAACTCCTTGAAGACGCGATCGGTCTGCACGAGCGCCTGCCAGAATCGGTGCGCGGCATCGGGGTCGTACGCGCGGTGCGCGCGATCCTCGTCGAAGGGCGTCGCGTCTTCGATCTCGTTCGGCTTTCGGTGGATCGTGACCTCGATCCCGAGCTCGGACAGGTTCCGCATCACGTCGTGATAGAAGTCGGCCACGGTCCGCGGCTGAAGCGGGAAGCTCCTTTCAGCCCCGTCGCCGGTGCGGAAGCGCAGGCGGTGGTCGATGAAGTCGAGCTCGATCTCGACGTCGCGCTCCGGGAACGGAATGGGCGACGTCGTGAGGCCGCGCGACGTCACGTAGAGCGTCACGTGCCAGGAGTGGTTCACCCAGGGAGAGCCCTTGAGTCGGACCTTTCCGACGATCTGGGTCCACCGGTGGAGCGTGGCGCAGGTGTCCTTCCAGCCCTCGTACGGGATGTCCGGCCAGGCCGAGGCTCACTGGTTTTCCGTCGGCGTCGGCTTTTCGTCCTTGCTTCCTTCGGCGGAGCCTTCTCCCACACGTACTCACGGCCCATGCAGTGCTTCTCGAACCAGTCGAGCTCGACGTTGACCTTGAAGAGCTCGTGGCGCAGCTCCTGCCAACCGTGAGGCTCGCGCGGGGCGATGTAGAGGTGGGTCGGAACTCCATTCGACTTGAGCGCCTGGTAGAGCTCGACCGACTGCGGCGGCGGGACGCGAACGTCCTTCTCCCCGACGAGGATGATCGTCGGCGTCTTCGCTTTGTAGATGTCCTTCAAGCGGGGAGTTGTTCCAGTACGCGTCGATGGGAGCGTCCTCCTGCCAGGGAGTTCCTCCGAACCAGGGCGTTCGATAGATGCGCACGTCGCTCTGGGCGTACATCGAGATCCAGTTCACCGCACCCGCGCCCGAGGAAGCGGCCTTGAACCGGTCGGTGTGGGTGATGATCTTGTTCGTCATGTGACCGCCGCCGCTCCAGCCCATCTTCACCATGCGGTTTCCGTCCACGAGCCCCTTGGCGATGAGATGGTCGACTCCGGTCATCACGTCGAGGTGCGCCTGGTGGAAGTAGTGCCCCACCATGTCCCGCAGGACGGCGTCGCCGTAGCCGGTGCTGCCCCGGTAGTTCGGCTGGAAGACGAAGTAGCCCTTCGACGCGAGAACCGGGATGTACTCGCTCCAGCGGCCGAAGCCGAACTTGTCCGAGGCAGCCGGTCCTCCGTGGGTCTGTGCCACGAGCGCGTAGCGCGTTCCCTCCTTGTAGTCGAGCGGGTAGTAGAGAAGCCCCTTCGACTTCGACGCCGTCCTCGCCCTTCCACTGCACCGCTTCCTGTCGCGGAATCTGAAAGTCCTTCGCCAGATAGTCGTAGACGTGGCTCACTTTCGCCGGCGTCCCTCCCGCCGCGGGAAGTACGTGAACGTCGCCGGCGTTCTCGCGCTCGATCGACTCCCGAAGACGTGCTTACCCGCCGCCGGGACGTAGTGCCACTGGAAGAGCGCGTGATCGCCGCGGGTGAGCTGCGTCAGGGCCTCCGAAGAGACGTCGACCCGAAAGAGCTCGCTCCGTACGCCGGTGTTCGCCGTAAAGAAGACCGTGCCTCCGTCCTGCGACCAACTCGTGTCCTCGACCTCGTGCGGCATCGACGTCGAGGAGCATTCGATGAGGGCCGCCTTCGGCGGGCACCAGGAACAGGTTGTTGTTGTAGTAGGGCTCGAACGTCTCGTTCGAATTCGAAACGTACGACACCCACGTGCCGTCGGGAGACAACTCCGCGGACGACTCGGACACCGTGTTCTGAGTGAGCTGACGGGCATCGCTGCCGTCCGCTTTCATGAGCCAGACCTCGCTCTCGACGGCGCTGCCGAAGAGCGGCGTCGGTCGAGCGGTGGTGCGCGACGCGGAAGCCGTCGCGGGACAGCCGATACGAAAGAATCGAAAAATCCCCCGAAGTGATGCGGCGAGATTCCTCGGGAGCACCGGCCGAGACCGGAACCCGGAAGAGATGGACCTGCTTGTAGTCCTCGTCGTACGAGAAGACGTCGTCCTTCAGCTTGTCCTTCTCCTTCTCCTCCTCGCTCTTCGGTTCGGGCGCGAGAAAGTAGACGAAGGCTCCATCGGGTGAGAAAGCGGGCGACTTCACCGCCGAGGGGTGCTTGGTCAGGGGCCGCGCCTCACCTCCGCGGTTGCTGAGGAGATAGAGCTGCTCGTGCTCGTCCTTGCCGCGCTTCGCGACGAACACGATGGCTGAGCCGTCCGGTGACCATCGCGGGGCCTTTTCGCCGTTCGGGCCGTTGGTGAGCTGGATCTGGTTGGCGCCGTCGATGTCGACGCGGAAGACATGGCTCACCCGCTCGTTCTTCTCCCAGTCCGCCTCCGCGAGCTCGAAGACCACCTGAGAGCCGTCGCGGGAGAGCTGGATCTCCTGCATCTGCGGAACGTCGATGAGATCGACGTGCCGTCATCGGTCTCTTGGCCTGGCCGAACGCCTACGCCGCGGAGCACAACCGAGAATTCCCAGGATCGAGCGAGCTCTGGTCATGACTCTCCTCCTGATTTGCTGACTGCGCGGCCATTGATACCACACGGGCGGGCGCCGCTTCTACCGGATATACTTTCGCGCGGAGGTCTTCCATGAAAGTCGCGATCAGCGGGGCGAGGGGGCTCATTGGAACGGCGCTCTCGGAGAGTCTCGCCGCGGACGGCATCCAGATCGTCGCCCTCAGCCGCAAGCCCAGCGTATCTCCCCCGCTCGAGACCATCCACTGGGACGTCGAGAACGGCCGCTTCGACGCGAGCTCGTCTGGAAGACATCGACGCCGTAGTGCATCTCGCGGGAGAGCCGATCGCCCAGAGATGGAACGAGGCGCGGAAAAAAGCCATACGCGACAGCCGCGTCAATAGCACGAAGCTTCTCGTCGAGGGCCTGAAGAGCCTGAAGAGCCGGCCCAAAGGTCCTGATATCGGGCTCGGCGATCGGATTCTACGGAGATCGCGGAGACGAAACTGCTCGGTCGAGAGCTCTCCTCGGGGGTCGGACTTTCTGTCCGAAACCTGCCACGCTGGGAGCACGCGGCGATGGAGGCGATGGGGCTCGGAATCCGCACCGCGGTCCTGCGAACGGGAATCGTCCTTTCGACGAAGGGCGGAGCCCTGAAGAAGATGCTGCCCCCGTTTCGCCTCGGCGTGGGTGGACCGGTCGGAAGCGGAAAACAATGGATGTCCTGGATTCACATCGACGACATCGTCGGAGCCATCCGCCACATCCTCGAGAAGGAGGAGGTCATGGCGGCGGTGAACGGCACGGCCCCCGAGCCCGCGACGAACGCCGAGTTCAGCCGGGCCCTCGGTCGAGCGCTCTCGCGCCCCGCGTTTCTTCCCGCTCCGGCCTTCGCTCTCAAGATCGCGTTCGGCGAGATGGCGACCACTCGTTCTCGAAGGGCAGAAGGTGCTGCCGAAGAAGCTTCTCGACACGGGCTACCGCTTCCGCTTCCCGGAGCTTTCCGGGGCGCTTTCTGACCTGCTCGCGCGAAAACGCTGAAGCGCAAAGCGCTTTCCGGGGAACGCGGATTATAATGGTCTGTTCATGGACACTCCCGCGGCTTCCCCGCCCGAGCCCGCGGCGACAAAGGCCGCGTCGAACCGAGGTCGAAGACTCCTCCGCGTCTTCGTCGTAACCGTCCTCTTCGCTCTCGCCGCGGTGGGGGGTGCGCTCACCGGCCTGGTCCTCGCCTTCCAGCGCGACCTGCCTCTCATCCAGGAGCTCGAGAACTACGAGCCGAGCGTCATCACCCAGGTGTTCGCCGACGACGGTTCGGTCATCGCGGAGTTCGCGGTGGAAAAGCGGGTGGTCATTTCCTATGACGACGTGCCGGAGCACTTGCGGCTCGCCTTCGTCGCCTCCGAGGACAACCGCTTCTGGGAACACTACGGTGTCGACCCGTTCGGGGTCGCGCGCGCCATGTTCGACAACCTGCTCGCGGGGGAGATCGTCTCGGGGGCGAGCACCATCACCCAGCAGGTCTCCCGGATGCTCTTCCTCACCCGCGAAGAAACGGTCAGCCGGAAGATCAAGGAAGCCATTCTCGCGTTCAAGATCGAGCGCTCCTACACCAAGCGGGAGATCCTGACCTTTTATTGCAACCTTCTCCATTTCGGGCACGGGCTCTACGGCGTCGAAGCCGCGGCCGAGTACTACTTCGGAAAGAAAGCGAAAGACCTCACCGTCGAGGAATCGGCGATGCTCGTGGGAATCGCGCCGGCTCCGGCTCGCTACAACCCGTTCGCGAATCCGGAAGTCGCCCGCACGCGGCGGGACCTGGTGCTGCGGCGCATGGAGGAAGAGAGCTTCCTCACGCCGGAGGAGTACGAGAACGCGCGGAACCTGCCGCTCGAGTTCCGGAGGCGCGGGCCGAGCGGAAACATCGCTCCGTATTTCGTCGAAGAAGTGCGGCAGTACCTCGAGCGCAAGTACGGCGCGACCCGGATTTATCGAGGCGGCCTCCGGGTCCATACGACGCTCGACCGGGCGACGCAGGAGGCGGCGAATCGCGCCGATCGACAAAGGACTGCGCGACCTCGACAAGCGCCAGGGATGGCGCGGGCCGAGCGGAAACGTCCTGCGCGACACGAACCTCTCGATCCAGGAGTATCACGCCGACGACTGGATCGAGCCTTTTACCCCCGGACAGGTCGTGACGGGAGTCGTTCTCGAGCAGGGCCGGAAGCCCGTCATCCGGATCGGCCGCTTCGAGGCGTCGGTCGACCCGGAGTCGGCGACCTGGACCGGGAAGGCCCTCGTCGAGGCGCTCGCGGCCGGCGACATCGGCGCAGTTCGAGATCGTGGAGGTCGACCCCGAGACGCTCACCATGAAGGTCAAGCTCGATCAGGAGCCTCTCGCCGAAGGAGCGCTCCTCGCGCTCGAGAGCCGCACGGGTCAGGTCAAGGCGATGGTCGGAGGATTCGATTTCGAGCGCAGCAAGTTCAACCGCGCGACGCAGGCCCGGCGCCAGCCCGGCTCGGCCTTCAAGGCGTTCGCCGTCGGCGCCGCCGTCGAGGAAGGCTACACCGCCACCTCTCTCATTCTCGACGAGCCGGTTCGCTACGTCGACCCCCAGCATCGCGGAGGCGTACGAGCCCAAGAACTACGACATGAAGTACGAGGGCTGGGTGACGATGCGGCGGATGATCGAAGCGTCGCGCAACGTTCCCGCCGTCCGGCTCACGCAGCAGCTCGGACCCCAGAAAGTCGCCGACTACGCACGACGGCTCGGCCTCGAGGGACCGATTCCGCCCTACCTGAGCATCACCCTCGGCGCCGCCGAGGCGACCCTCCTCGAGATGGTCTCCGCGTACTCGGCTTTCGCGAACCAGGGCATCCGAATGCAGCCGTACTTCATCACCAAGGTGACGGACCGGGACGGAAACGTGCTCGAGGAGGTCTTACCCGAAGGCCGCCTCCGCGATTCGCGCCGACTCCGCGTACATCATCACGAACCTCCTGCGCGGGCGTCGTGCAGCGCGGCACGGCGGCGGCAGCGAGCCGGCTGGGAAGTCCGCTCGCGGGAAAAACCGGGCACCACGAACGACTACACCGACGCGTGGTTCATCGGCTACGACCCGACCCTCGTCGCCGGGACGTGGATGGGATTCGACCAGAAGATTCCCCTCGGCGACCGGGAGACCGGCACCAGGACCGCCCTCGCTCCGTGGATCGACTTCATGGGCGAGGTGCTGCAGACAAACCGATCGAGGACTTCCCGGTTCCGTCGAACATCGTGTTCGTCCCCGTGGACCGCAAGACGGGCTATCCCGCGTCGGGCGAAGATCCCGGGCTCCTCCTGGAGGCGTTCATTTCCGGGAACCGAGCCCACGGGCTATCCGGGGCAGTGAACAGATATGCTTTTACGACCACTAAGATTTTACGCGTCGATGCTGCAGCCTCAACATAATAGCATAGAACCATTTACTGTCGATTTGACAAATCGACACTAAAACTCGATAATTGGCCCGTTGGCCTCGTTCTCTTGGGTTGAGATCCTTCCGATCTCGCTGGTACCCTAATGTAGAGAGGACGAGCCAAGGGGTTCTTGTCATGGAAAAATCACAGCTCCCGAATCAGGGCGAGATCCATCGGGGTGTACCCATCCTTCCCCTTCGGGACACCGTCATCTTCCCGCAGTCGATTCTGCCGCTCGCGGTCGGCCGCGAAAGCACGGTAAAGCTCCTCAACGAGAACGCGGACCGCGCCGAGTTCATCGGCGTCGTGACCCAGAAGGACGCCGCCGTCGAGTCGCCGGGGGCCGACGACCTGCACGGCGGTCGGTTCGAGCGTCCGCATCCACAAGTCCGTTCGCATGCCCGACGGCTCGGTCCGCCTCGTGGTGCAGGGCGGCTTCCGGTTCCGCATCCTTCGCGTGGTCCAGGTGAATCCGTATCTTCGGGCCGATATCGAGGTCCTCCCGAGTCTCCTTCCGACGGAGGACGAGATCGAGGTCGACGCGCTCACCCGCGGCGTCCACGCCGTCTTTTCGAAGGTGGTCGAGATGTCGCCGCAGCTCGCGGACGAAGTCGGCTCGCTCGCGGCCACTCTCAACGACCCGGGCCGCCTCGCGGACTTCGTCGCGCAGAATCTCCCGAACCTCGACACCGAGAGCCGGCAGAAGATCCTCGAGACCCAGAAGGTGCGCGATCGTCTGAAGACCGTCCATGAAGCGCTCTTGAGGGAGCAGGAAGTCCTCGAGGTCGGAAGCAAGATCGAATCCCAGGTCAAGAACGAGGTGGGACGGACGCAGCGCGAGTACTACCTGCGCGAGCAGATGAAGGCGATCCAGAAAGAGCTGGGCGAGAACGACGAGAGCACCAAGGAGATCGAGGATCTCCGCACCAAGATCCAGGAAGCGAAGATGCCCGAGGAGGCGGAGAAGGAAGCCCTTCGCGAGCTCAACCGGCTGTCGAAAATCCCGCCGGCGTCCGCGGAGTACACCGTGGGCCGGACCTACCTCGACTGGCTCACCCGGGTTCCCTGGTCCAAGAAGACCGAGGACGTCTACGACATCCCCCGGGCGAAAGAGATCCTCGAGGCCGATCACTACGACCTCGAGAAGGTCAAGGACCGCATCCTCGAGTTCCTCGCGGTGCGGAAGATGAAGCCCAACATCAAGGGGCCGATCCTCTGCTTCGTCGGCCCTCCCGGCGTCGGCAAGACCAGCCTCGGCAAATCCGTCGCCAAGGCGCTCGGACGCCAGTTCGTGCGCCTGAGCCTCGGCGGCATCCGCGACGAGGCGGAGATCCGCGGCCACCGCCGGACGTACATCGGCGCCCTCCCGGGCCAGATCATCCAGAGCCTCGTCCGCGCCGGCTCCAAGAACCCGGTGTTCATGCTCGACGAAGTCGACAAGCTCGGGATGGACTTTCGCGGCGATCCGAGCGCGGCGCTCCTCGAGGTGCTCGACCCCGAGCAGAACGACACCTTCCGCGATCACTACATCGATCTGGCCTTCGATCTCTCGGAGGTGCTGTTCATCGCGACGGCGAACATGATGGACCCCATCCCGCCCGCCCTGAAGGACCGCATGGAGGTCATCAACCTCGCGGGCTACACCGAGGAGGAGAAGATCCAGATCGCGGAGCGCCACCTGGTTCCGCGGCAGCTCGACAACCACGGGCTCACCGATCCCGCGATCGCTCCCACGTTCGAGCGCGAGACCATCTCTCACCTCATCCGCCACTACACGCGCGAGGCCGGGCTCCGCAACCTGGAGCGCGCCATCGCCAGCATCTGCCGCAAGGCCGCCCGCAAGATCGCGGAGGGCGCAACGACTCCGCTCCACGCGACTCCGGACTCGCTCCACGAGCTTCTCGGGGCGCCGACGTCGCTCTCGCGCGAGATCCACGATCGAGTGAAGGTGCCGGGTGTGGTCATCGGCCTCGCCTGGACTCCGGTCGGAGGCGACATTCTCTTCGTCGAGGCCTCGAAGCTCAAAGGCGGAAAGAACCTCACCCTCACCGGACAGCTCGGCGACGTGATGAAAGAGTCGGCGACCGCCGCTCTGACCTGGGTGCGATCCCAGGGCTTGTCGCTCGGGCTCGAGGGCGACTTCTATCGAAAGATGGATCTCCACCTCCACGTGCCCGAGGGATCGACGCCCAAGGACGGTCCTTCGGCGGGAGTCACCATGGTCGCGGCCCTGGTCTCGATTCTCACCGATACTCCGTCGCGGCCCGACGTGGCGATGACCGGTGAGATCACGCTCTCGGGCCACGTGCTTCCCGTGGGCGGAATCAAGGAAAAGCTCCTCGCGGCCCATCGATATGGGATCAAGGAAGTGCTGATTCCCGAAGCTCAACGAGAAGGCGATGCTGGAAGACCTCCCCGCCGAGATCCGGAACGAGATGAAGATTCATCTCGTCGCGACCCTCGACGAGGTGCTCCCGATTCTCTTTCCGGCGCTCACCATCAAGCTCGTGCCGCCGCCCCCCGCGGGGAAATCCTCGGAGATGCGGGTACAGTAACGGCTCCGTGGACTACAAGGACTACTATCAAGTCCTCGGCGTCGCCAAGAACGCCAGCGAGAAGGAGATCAAGCAGGCGTTCCGCAAGCTCGCGCGGAAGTACCATCCCGACGTCAACCCGGGCGATCGCGGGGCGGAGCAGAAGTTCAAGGAGATCAACGAGGCGAACGAGGTCCTCTCCGATCCCGAGAAGCGGCGGAAGTACGATCAGCTCGGCGCCAACTGGAAGCAGTACGAGCAGTACGCGAGGGGCCCTTCCCCGGGCGGCCCGGGCCCGGCTTCGGCGGCTTTCGCGTGGACTTCGAAGGCCGGGCGGCCCGGAGGCGGCTTTTCCGACTTCTTCAAGACGTTCTTCGGCGGCGGCATCGATCTCGAGGATCTCTTCGGCCAGTCCGGCGCGCGGCGGCCGTCGGGAGAGAGCCGGCCGCGGATTCGGCGCGGCTCCCGAGACCGGGCGCGACGTCTCCGCCGAGGTGGAAGTCACTCTCGAGGAGGCGCTACCAGGGCGCGACGAGGCGGCTCTCGCTCGACGGGGGCCCTTCGGCCACGACCTTCGACGTCCGCATTCCCCCCGGCGTGAAGGACGGATCGAAAGTCCGCGTGCGCGGGAAAGGGAGAGAAAGGCCTCGGAGGCGGCGCGGGCGATCTCTTCCTCGAAGTGCGGATCAAGCCTCACCCGCTCTATCGGCGCGAAGGCGACGACCTCTACGTCGACGTCCCGGTCACGTTCGCGGAGGCCGCGCTCGGCGCCGAGATCGAGGTCCCGACCCTCTCGGGACGCGCGCGCATCCGGGTACCCGCGGGCTCTCAGACCGGTCGGATGATGCGGCTGAAGGGAAAGGGAATGCCGCAGCTGAAGGGCGGCGAACCCGGCGATCTCTTCGCGAAGCTCGTCGTGGTCGTGCCGAAGGAGCTGAAGCCTCGCGAGCTCGAGCTCGTGAAAGAGCTCCAGACGCTTCGCTCCGACAACCCCCGGGCCCACCTCGGCTGCGCCTGATAGGAGATGACCCATGCTCCCCCTCTCGCGATACTCTTCGGGGGCGACGGAAGCGAGCAGCGGGTTTCGGTGGCGTCCGCCCAGAACGTGGCGTCGCTCCTCGAGAAGGCTTCTCTCTGGTTCTGGCGGCTCGACGGCTCCGTCGTTTCCGTCGACCGTCGCGAGCTCCTCGGTTTCGAGCGGCCCTTCGAGCGCGATTTCGCGCCGGCGGTCCGGAACCTCGTGGTCGAGCCTCGAAGCCGCGCTCGATTCCTCGGATGCGCGAGGCCTCGCGTTCTTTCTCGCCCTCCACGGAGGAGCCGGCGAAGACGGAACGGTGCAGGCTCTTGCTGGAGGAGCGGCGGCTCGCGTTCACCGGATCGGGCGCCGAAGCGAGCCGCCTCGCCTTCGACAAGCTCGCGGCGAGAGAGCGGGTCGAGGCGCGCGGCATTCGGGTCGCCGAAGCGACGACGGTGACGAACGACGCGGCGACGCACGAAAGGCTCGCGAGGCTCTTCGAGAAACACGACAAGGTCGTGGTGAAACCCGTCGCCGACGGCTCGAGCCACGGAGTCCGGATCGTCGCGAACGAGCGCGAGCTCGACGCCGCCATCGCCCACGTCATCGCCCATCCCGAGACGCGCCACTCGCGGAAGCCTTCATCGATGGGCCGCGAGCTGACCGTCGGGGTCATCGAGGAGGAGGCCGGTCTCGAGGCCCTTCCCTGCTCCGAGGTGGTGCTCGAAGCGGGACGGACCTTCGACTTCGACGGCAAGTATCTCGGGAAGGGGGTTCGGGAGATAACCCCGGCCGACGTGCCCGCGGAGATCGCGCGCCAGGCTCAGTCGGTGGCGCTGACGGCGCACGAGGCCGTCGGGTGCCGCGGCTACTCGAGGACCGACATCATCATGGGGAAGGAAGGCCCGGTCTTCCTCGAGATCAATACCCTTCCCGGCCTGACCCGCGCGTCTTTCATCCCCCAGCAGCTCGAAGCCGCGGGAATCGACATGCGGCGCTTCCTCGAGCGTCAGATCGAGATCGCGGCCGCGGCAGCCGGTTAGCGCTCGCTACGGCAGGGCGCTGAGCAGGAGATCGCTCTCGCTCCGCACCACGCGCGTGAGGAGCAGACGACGTCGCTCGGAATCGAACGCGAGTCCGCCTGAGGGATCCGCATCGACCGCGCCGACGAGATTGAGAGTGCTCGACGTCGAGGTCCAGCCGAAAGAGCCGCACCTCTCCCGATTCGAACCCCAGGAAGAGAAGTCCGCCTTCCGCGAACGTCCAGGCGAAAGAGTCCGCGAGACTCTCCGTTCCAGCCACCTTCATTTCCTCCCCCGAATTCATATCGCGGCGGTAGAGTCCCGGGGAATCGAACTTCGTGAAGTAGAGCGACGCGCCGTCCGGAGCGAAACGGGCCACGTAGCCCGCCGGTGAGGGCTTCCTTTCCGGCCGAGCTCCAGATTTGCCACGTCCCCGATCGGTCGGAGCCGAAGATGACGGTCGCGACCGTCGGGCGCGAACGACGGGAGCGAGCTCGTTCGCGGGAGAGGACGCGACGATGGGCTCGGCTCGCCGCCGTCGATCGAGATCGAGAAGAGGTCGGCGTGCCCCTCGGGCCGCGCATCGAACACGATCGTGCGGCCGTCGGGAGACCAGGACGGAGCTCCCACCTGAGGGCCTCCGAAGCTCGTCAGTTTCCGCGCGCCCTGTCCCGACGCGTCGCTCACCCAGACCTCGGGCGATCCCGACCGGCTCGAGATGAAGGCGATTCGGCTCGCAGTCGGGTGAGAGGGCCGGCTCGCGATCGTCGTGCGTCGACGCGAGGAGGGGCGAGGGCGCGGCATCGACCGAGCCGAGCGGCGAGCGCGTCGATGTCCGAGTCGCGCCAGCGCTCTTCGAAGAGGAGCTCGCCGCGGCTTCCCGCCTCGGGCGCCCGCGGCGTCCTGCCGGCGAAGACCAGCCGCACCGGCGGCGCTCTTCGAAAGACGTATCTTCCAGAGCCCGAGCGCGCCGCTGCGCGCCGACGAGACGACGAGCGCCCTGTCGTCCGGTGTGAACGACGCGCCCCGCACCTCGCGGCCGTCGAACGTCAGTCGTTCCGGCTCTCCTCCGTCGACCGGGATGCGATAGACGTCCTGCGTGTTCATGCTCACGCTGCGCGTGAACGCGACGAAGCGGCCGTCGCGGGAGAACGCCGGGTCTTTGTCGCCCCAGTGCTGGCCGTCCGGGCGATACCAGCTTCCGTTTCTCGCCGCTCTCGACCTCGAGCAGATAAATTCCGAAGGACTCCGAATCGCTCTCGCGGTCGGAGAAAGCGAGGAAGCGCCCGTCGGGCGACCAGGCGAGATCGGGGTTCTGGCTCTTCCCGCACGAGCCGAGAGCGCGCTCCGGTCCTCCTCCCGAGGGCACTTCCAGGATGCGGCACTCCCCCATTGTCGGAATACCGCTCGAACGCGATTCGCGCTCCGTCCGGCGACCAGGCCGGGGCGAGGTCGAGCGTCGGGATCTTCGGTGAGTCGGATGAGGGTCTCGTCGGATAGAGCCTTCACGTAGATATCCCAGTTGACGCCATCGGAGCCTTGCCAGGCGAACGCCACCCGCGTTCCATCGGGAGACAGCGCCGGCTGGATCTCGCGTCCGGGAAACGTGGTGAGCGGCCGGGCTTCGAGCGGGACCACTTCGAGGTCGGCGCTCGCGAGATCCCCACGCGAGAACGCTCGCGATCACCGCGGCGACGATCGCTCCCCCGCTCCAGAAAACGCGCGCCCCGCGCTCCGCGCTCGCCGGCGAGACGGGAGCGAGCGGGCGCCACCACTCGATAGCCTCGCTTCGGAATGGTCTCGATGTAGCGAGGCTCCTTCCGATCGTCATCGAACGCCTTTCGCAGGTCGGCGACCGCGCGGGTCAGCACTTCCTCCTGCACGTGCACGCCGGACCAGACGCTCGAGGAATCTCGTCCCTCGTCACCAGCTCGCCGACGCGACGCGACGAGACGCAGGAGAACCTCCATCGCCTTGGGCGTGATGCGCTGGGAGTCGGAGCCGCGCGCGAGCCGCGTGATCTGGTTCAGTGAGGGCTCGACGCGCCACTCGCCGAGGACGAAGGGCTCCGGCGACATCGTGCTCGATTCTAGCACCGGCCTCGTGACGACGACTCTTGAGTACCAAGTAACGGTGAACTAGTTCTTCTCACTTGATGGGCGCGTCCAAACGCGGAAGCGACACTATGACCCACGAGAATGGACCCGACTAACGAGGTAGACCCGCGATCTTCGTGCGGACTTTGTACAAAGTCTTGCCGGCGGTCACGTACAGAGTCTTCATATCCGCGCCACCGAAGGCATTGTTCGTAATGAAGTCCTCGGGAATCGGAATGAACTCGAGGAGCTTCCCGTCGGGCGAGATCACGTAGACGCCGGCTTTGTTATCGAGCGTCTCGGAAGTCCCGCGAAGCTGGTTCATGCCGGCCGACGCGTACAGATTGCCCTCTATGTCGATGCTCATCCCGTCCGCGCTTCGTCCAGGAGCGAAATCGTAGTGCACCCGCATGTTGCGGACGGTTCCGTCGGGCTCCAAATCGTAACGGCGAATCAGTCGCGCACCGCCCTGCGCCTGATTGGCTTCGACAAGGTAGAGCGTCCCGTCATCCGGAGAAACTTGAATGCCGTTGGGGCGCTGGATATCCGGCGCTGAGAGGATGCGAGCGATTTTGCCGGGCGCGTCAATGCGATAGACGGCGGCGCCATTCAGCTCGGTGAAGTAGAGCCTGCCCCTGCCGTCGATGGTGACATCGTTCGGTCCGATCAGAGGGCGGCCCTCGTAGCTGTCGGCGAGCACTTCGACCCCGCCCGTCTTCAAGTCCGTGCGGGTGACCCGAGGTGTCCCCTTCAGCTTCACTCCGGGCCGCTCGAACGCGGCGCCTTCACACGCAATCAGCCGCCCCTCCTGGTCAATCAGCAGGCCGTTGGCAACGTTGCTGTTCTCACGATAGGTGGAGAGAACGCCGTCCGTGCTCAGCATCATGATCCGCTGGTTGATGATGTCGGTGAAATAGACGTTGCCTTCCCGATCCACCGTGGGCCCTTCGGTGAACGCCACCGTGGTGGCGACCTCCAGCTGGCTAGCTACGGCGGCGCAGAGAACATGGCAGCATCAACAGAAAACGCTGACCCACATGGCTCAGTTTTCGCGCCGAGGGAGAAGCGCGCGCCAGTCCATCACGACGTGGATCGCGGGCGTCGGCACGTACGCGGGCGCGGTGTTGACGAGAAAGCGCTCCCCGTCGGCCGAGACGTCATAGTGCCAGCGATAAGGGTTGGCCAGGATCGGCACACGCATCTGGAAGAGCGGCGTAGGTTCGGCGGTCACGAACTCTAGGCCGACTGAGATGGACGCTGCCATCAGCCCATGCCGCCGGATCCCAGAAGTCCAGCGATCTCGTACGGACCCAGGCGCGTGCCTGCGGGGAGTGGCATCGGAGGTGACGAGATTATAGATGACGACTCGTCGAACGGATAGGCCGAGTTTTTTCTGATTTTTCTCTTGACAACTTCGCCACGCGACTTCTGAGGAAAATCGCGATCGTCATCCAGAACATGCGCTAGAACCCGCCGCGGGACTCTACACGGTCTCGATCGATGCAGGGAACCTTCGCAGATGTCGCGTTCGTCAATTGTCGCGCAGAAGCGCCGCCAGGCAGGAAAAAAAGTGCGTGCTATAACGAAATATGACACGCACGCACCAACTCCAATCGATTTCCGATGACGAATTGCTTCGCCGTCTCACCGAGCTGCTGCAGCAATCGCGGCGGGTCGAGGCCGACCTGATTGCTCACATCGGCGAAGTGGACGACCGTCGGCTCTATGCTCGTGAGGCTTGCTCCTCGATGTTCTCCTACTGCATCGAGGTTCTGCACCTCTCGGAGCCGGAGGCGTATCTTCGCATCACGGTGGCTCGCGCAGCGCGAAAACATCCGGCGCTCCTCGCGATGCTGGGCGATGGTCGCCTTCACTTGAGCGGCATCGCGATACTTGCGCCGCACCTCACCGACGAGAACCAGGAGCAGCTCCTGGCTCGAGCGACGCACAAGTCCAAACGCCAGATCGAGGAGCTCGCTGCCGAGCTGGCACCGAAGCCGGACGTTCCCGCGGCGATCCGAAAGCTGCCCGCACGACCCGCAGCGCCTGCCCTTCAACTCCGTCCGGACGGAGTTCGAACCGGTTCCGGCCGCTCCCCCGCCTCCGGCTCCCAAGCCGGAGCCACTCTCGCCGGAGCGCTACAAAGTTCAGTTCACGGCAAGCAAGGAGCTCCGGGACAAGCTCGAGCGCCTCCAAGCACTGATGAACGTGGACCTGGCAGAGGTTATCGAGGCCGCGGTGACCGAGAAGCTCGAAAGGGTCGAAGCGAAACGCTATGGGGAGACAAAGAATCCGAGAAAGACCATTGAAGACACCGACACATCGCCGAGGTCGCGCTACATCCCGGCGGCGGTGAGGCGTATCGTTCGAAGGCGCGATTCCGGCCAGTGCCGGTTCGTCGACAAGAACGGCAGGCGCTGCACGGAGCGCCGAGGGCTCGAGTTCCATCACCACGACCCCTTTGGCCGAGGAGGAGACCACGACCCAGCCAAGATCAGCCTGATGTGCAAGGCCCACAACGGCTATCTGGCCGAGCGGGAGTATGGAAAAGACGTGATGGACAAGTTCCGGCGATCGGGCCGCGTGTCGGAGTCCCCGTCGCCATACGGCCGCAGTGGTACACTTCCGCGGCGTCCCCGCATTCGAATCCGCGTCTATGCTGGGAGGGAGCATGGCCGACTCTCCGTCGAACACACCAGGAGGGCGACATGGCCGACTCCGAGAACAGTTCCGTCGACCGCCGCGAGTTCCTGAAAGGGCTCGCCGCCGGGGCGGCGACACCGGCTGCCATGCACGCGCAAGATCACGATCATCAGGATGTCCCTTCCGATCTCACGCTCCGTGTGAAAGCCCTGGAGTCGTTGCTCGTCGAGAAAGGCTTGGTCGATCCCGCGGCCCTCGATGCGCTGGTCGACACCATGGAGAACAAGGTCGGTCCCCGCAACGGAGCGCGGGTCGTCGCACGCGCCTGGGTCGATCCCGCGTACAAGAAACGACTGCTCGAGAACGCACCCCCGGCGATCGCCGAGCTCGGCTATACCGCCGGGCAGGGCGAGCACATGGTGGTCGTCGCGAACGAACCCAAGGTTCATAACCTTGTCGTCTGCACTCTCTGCTCCTGTTATCCCTGGCCGGTTCTGGGTCTTCCGCCGGTCTGGTACAAGTCTGCGCCCTATCGCTCTCGCGCGGTCATCGACCCGCGGGGCATTCTTCGCGAGTTCGGAACCGAGGTCGCGGAGGACGTCGAGGTGCGTGTCTGGGACAGCACCGCGGAGCTGCGCTACATCGTTCTCCCCGAGCGTCCCGCCGGAACGGAAGACATGACGGAAGAGGAGCTCGCCGCGCTCGTCACTCGGGATGCCATGGTCGGTGTTGCCCGAGTCGCACCGCCGTCCGGAGCCGTCGCATGAACGGCGTGCACGACATGGGCGGCCAGCAGGATATGGGTCCCGTTCAGTACGAGAAGAACGAGCCTGTATTCCACGACCGTTGGGAGGGACGAGTCTATGCGATGAGCCGGTCGATGCGGGCCTTCCGCAAGTGGAACCTCGACGCATGGCGGCACGATATCGAGATCCTGCCTCCCGTCGACTATCTACGGATGACGCTACTACGAGCGATGGCTCACCCGCCTCGAAGCGCAGGTCGTGAAGTACGGTCTCGCGACTCAGGAGGAAATGGAAACCGGCAAAGCGGCTCCGGGCTCGACCAAAGCGACGCCGGCCCTCACGCTCGCAACCTCTTCCCGCTGGCTCAACCGCGGTATCGCTTCGAGCGACGAACCGGGAATTCCGCCCCTCTTCGCGGTGGGCGATCGCGTGCGCGCCCGCAATATCAATCCCGTCGGTCACACTCGCCTTCCGCGGTACGCCCGAGGCAAGACCGGCGTCGTCGCGCGAGACCACGGTGTTTACATCTTTCCCGACACCAATGCCCATTTCCAGGGAGAGAAACGCCAGCACGTCTACTCCGTGCGGTTCACCGCCCGCGAATTGTGGGGGGAGAGCGCATCCCCCATCGACTCGATCCACATCGACATGTGGGATGACTACCTCGAGCGGGTCTGACGCGACCCTCGCTACCGACCCGCGGGCTCGAACTCGCAGAAGACAAGCGGCGGGCGCGGCGTCACACGAGCTCCCAGGAGTCGGGCCAGCCGGCGACGCGGCCCCTCCCCTCCGGTATAGACGACGTACCCAATCCGATGATTCACGATCTCCGCCCGGTCGAGATCGAGTCTCGCGATCCGCTCCTCGGGCGGGAGCGACATGACTCTCAAAGGACGCCGAAAGTCCCGCTCGACGGACAGCGTCGCCTCTTCGGATGCCGAGCGCGGCACGAGCAGGGAACCGGACGTGATCTTCCGGCCATGGACGGTTTGTGCGAGCGCCGCGCGCTTGCCGAAGCTCAGGTCGACGAGAGCCGAATCCCCTTCCTCTCCGCCGATGGTCCAATAGAAGGAATCGACGGCGACACTCGTCATCGTGGGGGACGGCACCAGGTCCTCCAGCAACACGAGAGCCACGAACAAACCAACCACTGAAAGGCGCAGGGCTCGTTGCCGGCACGCTTGCAGAATCGACTGCAGCCCGAAGCTCGAAAGGACGGCCATCGAGAGCATGAACATGGGAAAGAACCGCGTCGAATCGCGGGAGCCTCTCAGCGGCGGGATCGCGTGGTACAGAAGTTGATACGGCAGGGGCCATTTCGTCTGCCACGCTCCGGTGAGG
The DNA here is from genome assembly GCA_963820855.1 of uncultured Acidobacteriota bacterium. Taxonomy (GTDB): domain Bacteria; phylum Acidobacteriota; class Vicinamibacteria; order Marinacidobacterales; family SMYC01; genus DAISKN01. Next base: position 453,678 of record CAWGBY010000014.1, on the reverse strand, counting down.
CGCAGGTAAGGACCGAGCGTCAATAGAAGAAACGCGACAGCCGCCACCGCCCAGAACAGACTTTTCCGCCTCCGTGCCTCCGCAAACCCGAAAAGCGACAGCAAGAGTGTGGTGATACCGACGTAGGTCTCGCTTCGCATCCCCGGAGGATGGATGCCGCTGTCGTCCCCGTACTCGCCGGCGAATCGCAGCGCGCGACCGTAGAGGGGATGGTAGCGAGTCGGAGTGACGAAGGAGAGGAGCGCCGGGGCCCAGCGCCTGAGGGCGCGCAGCGGATACTCCGCATGCACGCGTTTTTCGCGCAGTGCCTTCATCTGCGCGAGCAAGAGCGGAGACGCGAAGAAAGTGAACACCAGAGCCGCGCCCGCGATTCGTGAAAGGAGCGCTCTCCCGACCACGACCTGGCGCAGCCGCAACGCGATAGAGGAGGAGGAGCCCCGAGAAGAGGGTGAGGTAGAGCGCGTACTCGAGCGACGTGTAGAACGAGACCGAAAGCCACGCCCCGACGGCGAAGGCTCTCCGCCACGAAGGCTGATCCAGGAATCGAAGCAAGGCGAGCACGTAGAAAGGAATGAGCTCCGTCGCCAGAACGTGGAGGCGCGGGATGTTGAGAAATCGAAACGGCATGAACGCGAAAATCAGTCCGGCGAGAAACGCTCCCGCCTGGCTCCCGGTGACATGGAGCGCCAGACGATAGGCGCCAATGCCGCTCAGAACGAACGAAGCGAAGACGATGGTGTTGAAGGCGACCGCCATTCCCTCGGGGCCCGGAATCGCGGCTTGAAACGGGATCGAGATCAAGCTGAAGGTCAGCGGGTTGCTATGGAAGGAGAGATCCGTCCCCGTGGGGTAGAAGAGATAGTCCGTATAGAACGGACTCACGAGGTCGGTGAGCGCTTTCTTCGTCCACCAGAAGTTCCACAGGAAGATGTAGCCGTCGGTGAAATCGTAGGGGAAGTCGCTCAGTCGGGTCGCCGGCCAGACGTGCGGTCCCACCATGACGACCGAAGCAAGTACGTAAAGGAGGGCGGGACGCTTCATGAAGGATGCCGGGAATCGTAACTCAGCCTCATTCGCCGAATTTCACCTTTTTCTCAGGACTCGAACACGGGTCCCCGCCTATTCTCGAAGCCGTGATACTTCAAGGTATTGAATTCCTCCTCCTGTCCTCGCTGACGCTCGCCGGACTCTCCGGATGCCGTCTTGTCCGAGACCAAGCGCCTCGAAGAGCTGATCCCGGAAAACCAGCGGCAGGGCATCGCGGAGAAGGAGATCGCCCTGGCGCTCGACGGGCTCCGCCCGATTCCCGAAGACGTCGCCGCGGGAAGGGTCCATCTCGCCTTCGACCGACTCGCCAACTCCCAGGACCTCCTTGTCTCGGCGGCGTTCCTTTCGCGCCACCAGGAGAGCGTTCAGGAGCCCGAGGCGTTCCTCGCCCTCTGGGAAGCCGACGGACGCGACTCTCGAGACCGAAGTCGCTCGGCTCGAGAAGGACGGGCTTCTCCGGCAGGAGCGCCCTCGTGCAGAGCGTCGGCGAGAGCTCGACGTACCGCGCTCTCACCCATTATCGAGCCTCGCGGATGTATGCGAAGGTCGGGGTCCAGGGTGGGCTCTACTACCTGGGAAACGCTCATGCGGCTGCGGAGCTCGCGGCGTTTTGCGCTCGGATCGAGGACGCGCCGACAGGAGCGCTTCCGAGCTTCCGGCCGCTCGCCGGCTTCGAGGCCGAGCTCTCCAAGAGCACCGTCTCGGCGTACGGCCAGGGCGATGCCTCGACCGCGCACCATCGCGATTTCATCCAACTCGACTCCGCCCTGAAGGAAGCGCGACAGCTCATTGCCGAGAACCGGAGTTACGGCGCCGCGGCGTCTCTTCTCGAAGCGCGCCTGCGCTTGGGAATGGCACAGAAGCCGGCCAGCGATGCGGTTTCGCCGCCGCCGGACGCGGGCCGCGCACCCTACCGTGAGCGCCTTTTGGACCCGGCGCACGATCACTCGCTCGCATTGTCCCTCTGGGAGCGAGCGCTCGTCCGGGCCGCCTCCTCCGAAGAAAAGGATCGCCGAGAGGCGACCGTTCTTCTGGAGGAGGTCATCCCTTTCTACTTTCAACTTCTGGAGGATTGATGAACGCCACCTTTCTTGGTCTCGCTCTCGCGGCCGCGCTCGCCGACGACCCGGTCACCATCACCCTCGTGCGATGGCCGTACACGTGAAACATCTCCGGGCCGGCAAGTTTGCTGGCTCAGGAAGTGGCCGGGCGCTACCCCGGGAAAGGTGCGTTTCGTCGAGGAGAACTTCGGCGATTCGGAGCTCGCGGACCGATTCGGCGTCGAGCAGTATCCAGCGATCTTCGTCGACGAAGCCCTCATCGCCAATCCATGGGACTTCTTCGAATGGCCGGGATTGCCGAAGGGGCGCTACGTGCCGTGGCTCGAAGCCTCGAGCCGGGAGAAGTTCGCCCGGGACCTGGAAACGTTCGTGCAAAGAAGACTCGCCGGGGAGAGCATCGAGAGCGTCGACGCGCCGCAAACGGCCGCGCGACTACCGGTTTCCGAGCTCCCGGCGTTCGAAGCGGTGACCCTGAAAGGCGCGAGAATCTCCCGCGAGAGTCTCCTGGGCCGAACGGTTCTGGTCGAGTTCTGGGCCACCTGGTGCCCACCCTGCCGCTCGACGCTCGCTTTTCTCGGCGAGATGGAGCGGAGCGCACCCTCGCGCCTCGCCGTCGTCGGCATCGCCGTCAGCTCGAAAGAGGACGAGGTCCGGAAAATGCTCGGAGAAATCGAAGGCGCCCCCTCCGACTCGGTGATGGGAGAAGACGCTCTCGTCGCGAAGTTCGGCCCGGTGCTCGCGGTGCCGACGCTCATGATCTTCGGGCCAGATGGAAAGACGGCGGAGGTCTTCTACGGCGCTCCCCCGGACCTCCACGAGCGAGTCAAACGTCTCGTCGATGAGCTAGGCCGCTAGAGCTCGAAAACGCTCAAGCCCACGCGGTGACCGTCGGGGTCCCGCACGAAAATGCGTGTGCGGGGTTCGGTCCTCGATCGGAAGCCCGGCGGAGGCGAGTCTCGCTTCCCAGTACGGCGAGATCGCTCACCTCGAACGCGAGGACATGCCCCGAGCCGTCGTCGGCGCCTTTTCCACGCAGCGTCCGCTCGAGCATGAGCACCGCCTCTCCCGCCCGTAGCCAGACGGAGCGGGTGCCGTCCCGCTTCAGCTCAGGAAGGCCCAGTAGACCTCCGTAGAAATTCCTGGCCCGGTCGAGATCGCTGACCCGAAGAGCGAGATGGTGTATGCGCACCTACGGATCGTACCGGGTTGCGGTTCGGCGGGTAAAGTCGAACAATGGGCTCCGAAGGAGATTCCCATTTCATGACAAGCGAGACAAGACCACTCCAGCTCGGAGGGGAGGTCCCGAATTTCGAGCTTTCGGTGTACGACCCGGTCAAGAACGACTTCGGGACGGTGAGCCTCGACGAGATCAAATCTCAGGGCAAGTGGACCATCCTCTTTTTCTATCCCGCCGATTTCACTTTCGTCTGAGCGACCGAGTTCGCTGCTCTGGCAGAGCAGCACGACCGTTTCCAGAAGATGGGCGCGACGCTCATCACCGTCAGCACGGACACCCAGTTCGTTCACCTCGCCTGGAAGAGGCACGAGAAGAGCCTCGAGAACGTGAAGTACCTGATGGGCGCGGACCCTTCGGGCAAGCTTTCCCGGCTTTTCGGAGTCTATGTGGAAGATGCGGGGCTCGCGCTTCGCGGCACGTTCATCATCGACCCGAAGGGTCGCCTGCTCAGCTCCGAAGTGAGCTTCTTCAACATGGGCCGGAACATCGACGAGCTGATGAGAAAGTTCAAGGCGAGCCTCTACCTCGCGAAGAAGCCCGCGGAGGCCTGCCCCGCGCAATGGAAGGACGAGGGAGACCAGACGCTGACCCCGGGACCCAGCATGGTGGGACGAGTGCACGAAGCGTTGACGAAGTAAGTTACTCGCCGTTTCTGCGGCGGCTCAAAAGGAAGGCTTTGATGAACGGCTCGATATCGCCGTCCATCACCCGGTCGACGTCGCCGATCTCCACCTTGGTTCGGTGGTCCTTGATCAGGCGATACGGCTGAAACACGTAGGAGCGGATCTGGCTTCCGAAGGCGATGTCCTTCTTCTCGTCGGTCATGGCATCGAAGCGCTCCTGCTGCTCGCGGAGCCTCAGATCGTAGAGGCGCGAGCGCAGCACCTTCATCGCCACGTCCTTGTTCTTGTGCTGGGAGCGTTCGTTCTGGCACTGGGCCACGATGCCCGTCGGGAGGTGCGTGATGCGGACGGCGGAGTCGGTGACGTTCACGTGCTGGCCTCCGCGGCCGCTCGAGCGATAGGTGTCGATGCGGAGGTCTTTCTCGTTGATCTCCACTTTGACGTCGTCGTCGATCTCGGGAAAGACGAAGACCGAGGCGAAGGAAGTATGACGGCGCTTCGCGGCATCGAAGGGTGAGATCCGGACCAGGCGGTGCACGCCGACCTCCGACGTGAGGTAGCCGTAGGCATAGTCCCCGTTCACGTTGAAGGTGACGCTCTTGACGCCCGCTTCTTCCCCTTCCTGGTAGTCGATCATCTCCGTCTTGAAGCCGCGCGTTTCGGCCCAGCGCAAGTACATGCGTAGAAGCATCTGCGCCCAGTCCTGGGACTCCGTTCCGCCCGCACCCGGGTGGATGCTCACGATGGCGTTCGTCGGATCGTTCTCGCCCGAAAGGAGCTTCGACAGCTCGGCGTCGTCGACGACGCGCTCCCACTCGTCGAGATGCGACGCGAGATCGGCTTCGACGTTCTCCCCCTCCCGGGCCCACTCGACGAGCGTCCGCGTCTCATCCTCGCAGTGCTGGAGCTTTTCGATGAGATCGAGCTCCGCTTGGATATGGCTCCGCTCGCGGGAGAGCTTCTCGCCCTTCGTCGGGACCGACCACACACCCGGGTCGGCGAGCTTCTGTTCTACCTCGGAGAGGGATTTTCGAAGCGCGGCTTCGTCAAAGATAACCCCGCACGTCGCTCGCGCGCCGCGAGAGGTCCTCGTATCGGGTGAAGAGATCTTCTTTCATTTACTGGGTGATATAGGGGCGGAACTTTTCCTCGTCGCGCAGCTTCGTCGCGACAGTCTCCGCTTCCGCTCTCGTCGCGAAACGGCCGACCCGAACCCGGTGGAGACCGGCGTCGGTTCCCGCCTCGAGGTAGGCGCGGTAGTTCTTGCCCTTGAGCCGGGAGAGGAGCGACTGCGCGGCATCCTCCGTCTTGAGAGCGACGACCTGAATCGTGAACGCTCCGCTATCGGTACCGAGTGTCGACGCCCTCCTCGGGGCCGGCGACGCCGGAGTCGGCTGCGGTGGAGTCGGCTTCGGCGCGGCCGTCTCCGTCGGGGGGCTCGAGGCCCGCGGCGGCGGAGCGGCGGCATTCTCGGGGCTCGTTGATTGCATCGTCTCGAGACGCTTCGGCACTTCCTCGCTTTCGAGGCGAGACGTGTAGTCGAGATCCGGCCGTGCGGCGGCGGTCGTGGCGCGCGGCGTCGAGGCCGTCCTCGGCGTCGTGCTCGGGGCGATGTCCGTCTGGGCCGCGGCGAGTGTCGCGTCCCGAACGCCCCGACCGACCATGACGCCGCACAGGAACACGACCACGGCAATCGCCAGCGCCGCCATGAAGAAGAAGACCAGCTGTTTGTTGTTCAACTGGACTTCGTAATAAGCCCCGTCGTCGTACTCGGCCATCTCCTGCTCTCTCCTTGTTTTGCCAGGAACCGGGCAGCTATCGGCGTATTGTACCTCAAGTTTTGCTTGAAGTTAATAGCTTTATGTGCTCGGCAATTCCAGGTTGGCTCTGGCTCAGGATAGCCGTCGCGACCGCCTCCTGCTCGGCCTTTCCGAACCTGCGGCCCACTTCCAGGAGGAGCCCGTAGGTGAGCTCGTTCAGTCCGTCCACCAGAATCGCCTTTTTCGCCTCGTGGGGCTTGTCGCCGAGGTTCTGGAGAAGCTGATCGAAGTCGACCCGACCGGCGGTGCCGAGCTCGACGTCCTCGAAGAGCAGCGGAAACTGTTTCGCACTTCCCCGAGCACCTGGTCCGTGAAGGTGGTCGCCTCGTCGTCATCGACCTTGGCCCGAAGCGACGCGCAAACCGCCTCGAAGCTCCGGTTGTAGTGCTCGACGATCTCCTGGAGCTCGTACTCGAGCTCGATCCCGTGCCTCTCGGACTCCACCGGGCCGCCGCGCTCGAGGACGCCCGCCGAGAGAAGCCCGAAGAGGATGCGAAGCGTCTCGAAGTTCGGAAGGTAGCTCATGGCGAGGATCTGCTCGACGTTCAGCCTGCCGTTCACGAGAGACAGGACCTGCGATTCGTCCTCGTCCAGGTTCAGCTTGTGGGTGAGCGCCTTCTCCGTCGCCGGACGGACGAAGGACGGTCTCGAGCGGCCCGACGCCGGCGAAGATCCGCGTGTAGTCCTTGAGTCGGCGGATGCCCTCGACGATCACGTTGCAGGAGTCGAGATCGAGGACCATCGGCCCCTCCGCGGAGAGGTCCTTGATGACGAACTCGTACTCGCCCCGGATCCAGTCGAAGAGACTGTAGACCACCGCTTCCGCGTGCCGGTGTATGGCGACGAAGAGATCGTCGGGGCTGATGATTCCCTGGTCCACCAGGACCGCGCCGAGCTTCTTGTCCGGCTGGATGAGCTTCGATGCCTCGAGAAACTGCCGCACCGTGACCTTCCCGGTCTTGATCAGGAACTCCCCCAGGCGATCGTCCTGGGCGTTCGACATCGCGTAGATGATGCGGCCCTTCCTTGAAATAGATCGCCTTCCAGCGGCCGGCGTCGTGAAAGTTCAGGATTCCCGTCTCCTTGCTCCGGCTGATCGAGGCGAGGAGCTCGGGAAGGCTCGATTCCGAGAGCGAGCCCCGAATGCTCAGCTCTTCACTTTCCATGGTCATCGGGAGCACCTCCTGGGGAACGGTTGAGGAACGGGGTGATCAGCTCGATGGGGAGCGGGAACACGATGGTGGAGTTCTTCTCGGTCGCGATCTCGCTGAGCGTCTGCAGGTACCGCAGCTGTATTCCCAGGGGATGCTGGCCCACGATCTTGGCCGCGTTCGCGAGCTGCGCCGACGCCTGGAACTCGCCCTCGGCGTGGATCACCTTGGCTCGCTTCTCCCGCTCCGCTTCCGCCTGCTTCGCGATAGCGCGCTGCATCTCCGTCGGGAGATCGACGTGCTTCACCTCGACCGACGTCACCTTGATGCCCCAGGCGTCGGTGCGGCGATCCAGGATGTCCTGGAGCTGAAGGTTCAACCGATCCCGTTCGGCGAGGAGGTCGTCGAGCTCCGCCTGGCCGAGAACGCTCCGGAGCGTCGTCTGCGCGAACTGCGAGGTCGCGTACAGGAAGTTCTCGACCTCGACCACCGCCTTGATGGGATCGACCACCCGGAAGAACACCACGGCGTTGACCTTCACCGAGACGTTGTCGCGGGTGATGATGTCCTGGGGAGGGACGTCGAGTGCCACGAGCCTCAGGCTCACCCTCACCATCCGATCGATGGGCGAGATGACCAGGACCAGTCCCGGCCCCTTGGGCTTCGGCAGAAGGTTTCCCAGGCGGAAGACGACGCCCCTTTCGTACTCGTTCAGGATCTTGACCCAGTTCAGGAGGAAGATGGCGACGATGACCAGAACCGCGAGTGTCCCTGCCGATAAACCACCGAACATGATGAGACGCTCCTTCTTTATTAAGGCTAAAGACGATTACGAACCCGTTTGCCACTGGCTCGACGTCGAGCGTCGAGGCCTTCGATGCCGACGACTTTGACTCTCGCCCCCTCGGCGATGCGCTCTTTCGCGCGCGCGTCCCAGTACTCGCCGTGGATGAAGATCTTTCCCTTGCCGTCGATTTCGGTCCTCGCGGTGCCGATCATCCCGAGGAGTCCCTCCTGCCCGGTCACCGGGACGTGGCGCTGCGCTTCGAGGACTTTGCGTCCCAGGACGATGGTGAGCGGCGGCGAGGAAGAGCGTCACGGGAAGAATCACCGACAAGCTCACCTCGAGCGCCGGGCGTCGGAAGCGGCTGTTCCTCGAAGAGCATGAGCGCGGCGAATCAGAATCGCGACCACGCCACCCGCGCCGAGCGCGCCGAAGGACGGCGTGAAGGCTTCCGCCACCAGGAGTCCGAAGCCCACCAGCAGCAGAAGCATCCCGACGGCGGTCACGGGAAGAATCTCGAACGCGAAGGCGGCGAGAAGAAGACAGATGGCCGCCGACGATGCCCGGCACGAGCGTTCCGGGATTCGAGAACTCGAGGTAGAGACCCGCGAGGCCGATGAGCCCGAGAAGGATCGCGATATTGGGGTTCGCGACGACGGAGAGAATCCGATCCTTCAGCGACATCTCCTCGAGCACGACCGAAGCGCCCGCGGTCGCGACCACCACCTCCGCTCCGTCGATGCGACGGATGGCGACGCCATCGAGCTTCGAAAGGAGCTCGGCTTCGCTCCCGGCGATGTGATCGATGAGACCGGCCTCGAGCGCCTCCTGCGCGGTCCAGGACTTCGCCTCCGTCACCGCTTTTTCCGCGATCTCCGGCGGGCGTCCGCGCCTCTCCGCGATGGATCGGGCGTAGGCGGCGGCATCGGATTGGATCTTCTTCGCGAGTGTCTCTTCAATCTCCTGTCCGGTTCCGGAGACCGGCGTCGCGGCGCCCGGTGTTCGTACCCGGGGCCATTGCGGCGACATCGGCGGCGAGCATGATCAGAAATCCCGCCGAAGCGGCGTGCGCTCCCGCCGGCGCGACGTACACCACGACCGGACGCTCGCTCGAGAGAATGGCCTCGATGATGTCCCGCGTCGAATCGTAGAGTCCTCCGGGAGTGCCGAGCTCGAGGAGAACCAGCTCCGCATCGTCTCTCCGCCGCCTTCTCGATGGTGCGGATGATGTGCCGCGCGGTGACACCGTGAATGATGTCGTTCACCTCGACTTTGTAGATGGACCCCGACGACTCCGACGTCGCCGACAGACAGCGCGAGACCGGCACAAATAATTGATAGGACGCGAGATATTGCCATCAAGCTCTGCTGAGATTATACCGCATTTGTTTCGACGATGGAGCCGTGTTAGCTTCCGCTCCGTGCGTCGGATAGGGCCCCCGGCTTTCTTTCTCCCGTCGCATTCGTATTCACCCTTCCTCTCGGCGCGCGAATGGGTTCGGTAGCACTCGACCTCGGTCCCGACACGCGGCTCTTCCTCTGGACCCTCGGCTGGGACGTCCACGCGTTCTCGACGGCACCCCTCGACATCTTCGACGCGAACATCTTTCACCCCGAGCCGCGCACCCTCGCTTACTCCGAGCACCAGATCGGAAGCGCGCTTTTCGCCGCCCCGCTCGTCTGGGGGACGGGGAACCTCGTTCTCGCCATGAACGCGGTCCTCCTGCTCTCCTGCTTCCTCTCGGGATGGTTCGCGTACGTTCTCGGGCCGCGAGCTCGGGCTTTCCCGGTCGAGCTCGATTCTGGTCGGCGCGATGTTTGCCCTCAGCCCGCCGCGATTCTTCCGCATCGGACAGCTTCACCTCGCGACGGTGCAATGGATACCCCTCTGTCTCGCGCTTCTTCATCGCTACGCGCGCGGCGGAACGCGTCGGCACCTTCTCGGAGCGGCGCTCGTCTTCTGGCTCCAGGCTCTCTCCGGAGGGCAGACGGCGCTCTTCCTCGCTCTCGCCGCGGCGGGGCCTCCTCGCCTATCTCTGGATCTTCGGCGAGCTTCGGCCAGCGGGCTCTCCGTGGCGCGACGCGATACCGGCGCTCGCGCTGACGCTCGTGCTGAACCTGCCGTTCCTGCTTCCATACCTGGCGCGTCCGCCAGGAGCTCGGGCTCGAGCGCTCGCTCGACGAAGCGGTCTTCTGGTCTCCGAACGCCGCGAGCTATCTCGCGTCTCCCGACACACCTCCACCGGTGGTTCGGGGCCGCGCTTGGCCTCGGCGAAGCGAAGGCCTACCTCTTTCCGGGATTCGTGCCCGTTCTCCTCGCGCTCATCGCCTTTCGTTCCGACGCGGAAAGGGACCGAGCGACTACCCGTCCGAACGCTCACCGCCTCTTGGCTGGCTCGCGAGTCATCGATTGGACCATCGCCCTTTCCGTCCTCGCGTCGCTCCTCGTCGAAGCGGCGGGAGGAATCCGGTGGCATCTGGGCCCGTTCCGGATCTCGGCCGCGAGCGGCGACCGAGCCGCGCTTCTCGGCCTCTTGCTCCTCGCGGTCCGGCTCGCTGCCTTCGGGCGAGCGCCATTCGCGTTCTTGCCGTGGCTTCGAGCCCGTGTCGAAGAAGCCCGCCGATTCCTCGAGCGCCGCGTGGGGATAGCCGGCGGCTTCTACGCGCTTCTTCTGGCTCGTCTCCCTCTGGGCCAGCGTCGGCCCCGGAGCCGGCCTTTACACCGCTCTCTACCGGCTCGTTCCCGGCTTCGATTTCATCCGCGTTCCCTCGCGGCTCACCGTCCTCACCGTTCTCGCGCTCGCGGTACTCGCCGGCATCGGCGCGGAGCGCGTGCGCCGCTGGTTTCCCGCGATTCTCGTCCTTCTTCTCGTGGAGCTCGCGGCGTTCCCTCTGGACGCGAGACCGTACCCGGTCGAGACCTCTCCGATGGACCAGGCGCTCGCCCAGATGGAGCCGGGTCCGGTCGCTGCGTCTTCCCGATTCCGGATCCGCGCGACACCATCGCGCCGCGAGCCGCCACTCGCTCTACATGCTGCACTCGACAGTTCACTTCCTTCCTCTGGTCAACGGCTACAGCGGCTTCACCCCCGAGCGGCACGACCGCCTCTTTCGCGCGCTCGCTTCCTTTCCCGTCGGAGACAGGACTTATCGGAGCTCGAAGCGCTTTCCGTCCGCTACGCGGTCCTGCACCGGAGCGGATACGACGAAGCGGAGTGGAAGGCGCGTCCTCGAGCGCATCGCCCGATTCCCGATCGGCTCAGCTTCGAAAGAGCTATCGAGGAAGGACGGATCTACGAGCTGGTTATTCGAGATCCACGAGATCGTGGATCGTCAGAAGCTTCACGATCTCGAAGCTCTTTCAACCCCGAGGGGGTCTGTACCTTGACCTCTTCGCCCTCTTCCTTGCCGAGGAGCGCCCGCCCGATGGGAGACGTCGTCGAGATGAGTCCCTTTCCCGCGTCGACCTCTTCACTCATCACGAGCTTGTAGATCACCTCTTCTTCCTTCTGGTGATCGTAGAGCGTGACTCGTGAGCCGAACGAGACCTTCCCCACCGGAATGCGGTCGAAATTCACCATCGAGAGATCGGCGAGGCGCTTGCGGAGCTGCCCCAGACGGGCGTTGACGTAGCCCTGGCGCTCCTTCGCGGCGTCGTACTCGGCGTTCTCCGAGAGGTCGCCGTGCTCCCGCGCCACCTTGAGCGCCCTCGGGAGCTCGATGTGGAGCTCCTCCTCCAGGGTCTTGATCTCTTCCTTCAGCTTCTTGAGGATGTCGCGCGACATGTTTTTCTGGCATGATACCGATCCCTCTCGCGCCTTTTCAAGAGACACGTGCAGACTTCTCGAGAGCCGGGCGAACCCCTTCCTCAAGCTGGTCCGGCGCCTCGCCCGTGGAGGACGGCGCGACTCCGCGATTCCTTCTCGAGGGATTCGAAGCTGGTTCGCGCGGCGCTCGAGAGCGGGGTACCGATCGAGCGGGCCCTGGTCTCGCGAGGCCGCGGAGACGAGCGAAATCGCCCTTCTCGAGGCGGCAGGGGTCGAGGTCTTCGAGACGACCGAGAACATCTTCAAGAGCGTCTCGAGCGTCGAAGTCGCCCGAGGGCATCCTCGCCGTCGCGCGCGCGGCCCTCGCGGGCCATTGCCACCCTGGCCGCCGAAGGCGTCATCCTCGTCTCCGCCGGTATCCAGGACCCAGGGAATACCTCGGGCGCCCTTGCCCGCGTCGCGGAAGGAGGAGGGGCGCGGGCCCTGGTTCTCTTGAAAGGTTCGGCGGATCCCTTCTCCCCCAAGGCGCTTCGCGGCTCGATGGGAAGCCTGCTGCGCGTTCCGGTCTTCGACGGCGCCGCCCTGGAGTCGCTTGCAGGAGGTGGGTTTCCGCCTCGCGGCGCTCGTCGCGGAGGGCGGGTCGGACTTCCGCGACGCCGACTGGACGCCTCCGGTCGCGACTCGTTCTCGGCCGTGAAGCAAGCGGGCTCGACGACTCCGCGGTCGCCGCGGCCGACATGCGGGTGACGATTCCCATGCAAGGCGCTCTCGAGTCTCTGAACGTCGCGACGGCCGCCGCCGTCGTCCTGTACGAAGCCAATCGGCGTATGCTGGGCCGATGACGCAGCGGGATCTGTTCTCGGGAGCCTCGCGCGAAACTCCGGAGCCGCCCTCCCCTCTCGCCGAAAGGATGCGTCCTCGGGACCTCGACGAGATCGTCGGCCAGGAAGAGATCGTCGGCGCCGGGAACCGCGCTTCGTGCCGCGATCGAGAAGGACGAAGTCGGCTCGCTCATCCTCTGGGGGCCGCCGGGAACGGGCAAGACCACCCTCGCCCGCGTCATCGCGCACCGCACCCAGTCCCAGTTCGTGCCTTTCAGCGCCGTCGTCTCCGGCATCAAGGAGATCAAGGACGTCATGCGCCGGGCCGAGGACGAGCGCCGGATCTACGGACGCCGCACGATCCTCTTCGTCGACGAGATCCACCGGTTCAACAAAGCGCAGCAGGACGCGTTTCTTCCCCACGTGGAGTCGGGGAACGTGACTCTGATCGGCGCGACGACGGAGAATCCTTCGTTCGAGATCAACTCCGCTCTTCTCTCCCGCTGCCGGGTCCTCATCCTGCGGCAGCTCACACCCGAGGAGCTGGTGAGTCTGATGCGGCGCGCGCTCGAGGACGCGGAGCACGGCCTCGCGGGGAAGCTCGCCATCGAGGAAGACGCTCTCTTCTGGCTCGCGCGCCAGGCGAACGGCGACGCTCGATTCTGCTTGAACGTTCTCGAAGCTCTGACTTCTGTCGTTCCCGAAGGAGAAACCGTCGGGATCGAGACCATCCAGAAAGCGATGCAGCGAAAGGCCCTCCTCTACGACAAGTCGGGGGAGGAGCACTTCAACATCATCTCCGCGCTTCACAAGTCGCTCCGGAACTCCGACGTCGACGCGAGTCTCTACTGGCTCGCGCGCATGCTCGAGGCGGGCGAGGACCCGCTCTATATCGCCCGCCGACTGGTTCGCTTCGCATCCGAGGATGTCGGGCTCGCCGAGCCCGGAGCGCTCGCTCAGGCCGTCGCCGCCAAAGACGCGTTTCATTTCATCGGCGTTCCGGAAGGAAAGCTGGCCCTCGCGCAGGCGGTCGTCTACCTGGCCCTCGCCCCCAAGTCGAACGCGCTCTATCTCGCGTACGGGAAGGCCTCCGAGGACGCGTTGAAGGACGTGAGCGAGCCGGTGCCGCTCCATCTTCGGAACGCCGTCACCAACCCGATGAAGTCCTGGGGATACGGCAAGGGCTACGAGTATGCCCACGATCGCGAAGAGGCCACGACGGGCATGGAGTGTCTTCCCGAGAATCTGCGCGGCCGGCGCTACTACCGCCCGACCGACGAGGGGTTCGAAAAGCGCCTCAAGGCCCGCTTGGCCGAGATCGCGGAGATCCAGGAATCGCTGCGAAAACGCCGCTCTTGAGGTCAGGGGTGAGCGAGGAGCTTTTCGATCGCGCCGCGCATCTCTTCGTAGCCTCTGCGAGCTTCGGGGTCCGGGGAGTCCTTCGCGAAGAGGCCGCCTTCGTGCACGTGGCGCAGGACACCCTCCCGATCGATGAGAAGCGAAGCGGAGGTGTATTCCGCGTCCGGCACCCGGTCGAGCCAGAGCCGCCGGAGCGCGCTCCAATCGTCGTCCACAGCCACGGGAAACTCGAAGCCGTACGCTTGCACGTATTCGCGCACGATCTCGACCTCCACGGGGCGGGGCCGGGGCTTCGGCGTGTACATTCCAATCACCGTGAGGCCTCGCGAGGCGAACTCTCTGTGGAGCTCGTTCAATGCCGGAGCGGTCCCTCGACAGAGGGGACAGTCTGAATCCATGAAGAAGCGGATGAGCACCACCTTGCCGCGCAGATCGGCGAGCGTGAGCGGTCCGCCTTGAACCCATTTCTCCGGAGGTTTCCTGCGGCCATTCCGGCACGGGCTTGCCAAGGATGGACAGCGCCGCGGTGAGAAGGGCCGCCTGAATCATCGGACTTCGAGATCGGTGATGAACATGTGACCGGGAGCGTGCGTGATCATCAGCTCCGGCTTCGCCTCCATGGCAACCGCCTGAGGCGTGACGCCGCAGGCCCAGAAGACGGGGACTTCATCCTTTCCGACGAGAACCGCGTCTCCGAAATCAGGCCGCGCGAGGTCGGCGATCCCGATCGCAAGCGGCTCTCCGACGTGCACGGGGGCGCCGTGAGCGAGCGGTAGTCTCGCGGTCAACTCGCTCGCGCGGGTAACGAGGTCGGACGGAATCGGACGCATCGAAACGACGAGCGGCCCTCGAAACGGCCCGGCGGGAGCGGTGCGGACGATCCGTCACGTACATCGAAACATTCTTTCCCTCTTCAAGGTGCCGCACCGGGATCCCCGCTTCGACCAGCAGGTTGTCGAAGGTGAAACTGCAGCCGAGCAGAAAGCCGACGAGATCCTCGCTCCAGAAAGGCAGGAGATCGGCGACCTCCCGCTCGAGCTCGCCGCGCCGGTAGATCCGATATCGGGGAACGTCCGTCCTGAGGTCCGCTCCGGGCGCTACGTCGCGGGGCTCGAAGTCTCCGGGCTCGGTCGCTTCGAGAAGCGGACAGGGTCCCGGGTTCCGTTCGCAGAAGAGAAGAAAATCCTCCGCGAGACCCTGCGGGAGCACCACCAGGTTCGCCTGGAAGTACCCGTCGCTGCATCCGGCCGTTGGCCCCGTCCACTCACCGCGCCGAATGCGCGCTCGCATCTCGCGCGGATGCGCGCTCGCCGTCACGTTCACGATTTCAAGTATTTCTCGAACCAGCGCACGATTGCGACTGTCGACCGAATACGGTTCGGCGTTTTTCGGAAGCCATGCCCCTCGTCGGGGAAGAGAACGTACTCGACGGCCACTCCTCGCTTCTTCAGATTTTCGACGACCTGATCGGCTTCGACCACGGGGACGTTGGTGTCGTTCGCCCCGTGCAGGACGAGAGTCGGTGTCCGGACGCGATCGATCTTGTGGATGGGTGAGAGCCTTCGGAGCATCTCGGCTTCCGTCTCCGGATCGCCGTACTCGACTTTCGAGATCGACGCCATCCAGGGCTCGGTATGGGCGAAGAACGTCTCGAAGTTGACGACTCCGAAGAGATTCGCCCCGGCGGCGAACGTGTCCGGGTATTCCGTGAGCGCCGCCATCACCATGTAGCCGCCGTACGATCCGCCCATCACTCCGAGCCTCTTGCGATCGGCGATACCGGAGCCGACGACATAGGAAACCGTCGCCTCGATGTCCTTGACTCCGTCCACGCGGAGCGCGCCGTTGTCGAGGTTCACGAATTTCTTTCCGAATCCGGAGGAGCCACGGACGTTCGGAGCGAGAACTCCGATCCCGCGGGCCAAGAGAGCCTGGTACGTATTGTTGAAGGAGGGCCGCTCCTGCCCCTCCGGCCCTCCGTGAAAACTCAAGACCATGGGAACGGGAGCGCCGGCACCTCGGGGCCGATAGAGCCAGCCCGTGATCTCGACGCCGTCGTGCGCCGGGTAGCGCACGAGCTCGGGCTCGACGAGACTCGCGAGAACGATCCCGGGATGAGGACTATCGGTCACCTGGACCAGGCCTTGGCCGCGCTCGAGCACCCAGACGTTCGGGGGCGACGCGGCTCCCGTCGCCGTGAAGGCGAGCCGCGAGCCGTCGGTCGAGAAGGTGAGCCCCGAAACGATCTCCGCCGGCAGCCTGGGTCCGGGAATCTCGTCCTTCGACTCGAGATCGAGAAACGAGAGCTCGCTCCGTCCGGATGCGTTCCAGAGGAGCGCCGCCGTCCCACCGTCCTCGCTGAGCTCGACTTCCTGAAGCTCCGCGTCTTCGCGCGCGGCGAGGATCTCGATCGGCCCGATGCCGCCCGAGAGTTTCATCCGCGCGAACGCGGTCCGGTCGCGGCCGTCGTTGCTGGACAAGTAAATCCATCTACCGTCGGGAGAGAACGCCGCCGAGCCGAACTGCGCCGGAGGCTCGTGCGGCGTCAGGAGCGTCTCGCCGCCCTTCGTCAATTCGACGAGGTAGAGATCGTTGTCGCCTCGCGTCTTCTGGCGATAGAGCACGGCGAAATTCCCGTCGGAGCTCGTGTCCAGGAGATATCCGACGCCCGGGTTCTTCGCGACGAGCGACGACTTCTCGCTCGCGAAGTCGAAGAGGTATGCGTCCATCGATTCCGGATTCGCGCGGTTCGACGAGAACATCACGCTTTTCCCGTCGGTGCTCCATCCGCCGAGCGAGTTCGTCTCCCGACCGCCGTCGGTGAGGCGCCGGAGATCCGTCCCGTCCGGCCGGACGAGGTAGACCTGCTGGTTCATACCTCCTCCGGGAGCGACGGCGATCGCGAGCCATTCACCGTCGGGCGACCACTCGACCGCACCGACGGGATCCTCGAGAGCCGTGACCATCGATGGCCACCCGCCTTCGGAAGAGAGCGCTCCAGACCTGCGGCACTCCGCTGAGATTCGAGAGGAACGCGACCCGGTGACCATCGGGAGAGAAGGTCGGAGAGGTGGACGACCCGATCTTCGCCATTCGGGAGACGGTCGTTTCGAGGTCGTCCTCGGTTGCCGCCAGCGCGGCAGCCAGAAGGAGCGTGACGACGACCATCAGCGAAACCGCGGAATGATCTTGTCGCCGTATTCCGCCACGATGCGCTCCTCTTCGGTGTTCATCAGATAGATGTTGAACTGGGTGACGCCGGCCTCTTCGAGTGCCTTCAGCCGCTCGACGTGCTGCTCGGGAGAGCCCAGCACCGAAAAGCTTTCGACCACGTCGTCGGTGACGAAGTCGAGGTGCTTCGCGTCCTTCTTCGCGTGCTGGCGGTAGTCGTAGCCCTTGCGCCGCTCGATATACGACGTGAGGCTCTTCGGCACGAGCGTGGAATCCTTCCCGTACCGCTCGACGATGTCGGCCACGTGGTTTCCCACCATCGCGGGGAACCAGCGCGTCTGCTCGATGCAGGCGGCCATCGGGCCGACCCAGGCCGGCGCCGCGGCCATGACCTTGTACTTCGACATATCGCGCCCGGCCTTCTTCCCCGCGCTCATCGCCTCTCCGATGAACCAGCGGCAGAGCCCGGGGTCCGCGATCTGAAGGATGAGTCCGTCGCCGTGCTCTCCCGCGGCGGCGAGCGCTTTCGGGCCATAGGCCGCGATCCAAACCGGTAGATCGTGGCGGCTCCACGTGAGTTGCACTTCGGCAGCGCACCCTTCGTAGGAAGCCGCCTCGCCCCGACACAGCGTCTTGAGGGTGCGGCCGAACTCGGTCATCCTCTCGACGGTCGCCGGCTGAAACTTCATCATGCGCCGCGAGCTGTCTCCGCGGCCGATGCCGACATCGAAGCGGCCGCCGCTCGAAAGCGCGAGGCTCGCGAAGAGGCTCGCGGCCACCGACCAGTCGCGCACGTCGGGATTGGTGACGCAGGGACCGAACCGCATCGTCTCGGTCTCCTCCATGCACGCCGCCATCACCGGATAGGGATCGCGCCAGAGAACGTGCGAATCGTAGAACCAGGCGTAGCGGAATCCCGCGAGCTCCGCCTGTCGGGTGAGCGCCTTCGTCCGCGCGAAGCTCATGTCGCCTTTGAAACAAATCGCGAAATCCATGGAAAACGCCTCTTCGGTGAAGGTAGCAGAACTTGCGCTCCTTGGCCATTCCACGATACAGATGCCGCGGAGGTCCGCATGAGCTCTTACTTTCGCCGGGTGCGTTTCGCGATCCTGTTCCTGATTCTTTTTGCCATTGGCCGGTTCATCCTCGGAGCGAGAGGTGTCCCCTACGCGACCGGAACGCACATCTTCAGTATCGTGACCTTCTCTCTCTTCGCCTCGCTCTTCTTCGGCGCCTTCTCGAGACAACTCTGGAGCTTCCGCTTGCCGCAGGCGATGCTGCTCGGAGCCGCGATCGGCCTTTCCGGCCAGATTCTCATATTCCTTTCCACGTTCTTCTCCTACCTCGCCGCGACGGAGACTTACTTCAACAATCCAACCGCCCTCACCGGAGAGTCGGTCGCGGTCCCCTTGGGTCAAGCCTTGATCGCGCGCGCGATAGGTCTCGCCGTGAATCCCCTGCTCTGCGCCGTCGCCGCGCTCATCGGTTGGTCTCTCGGCAAACTGATTCCCGAAAGAGCATGAACGGCGACATTCACCTCATCCGCCTCGAGTACGGGAAGGCGAACGCCATCGATGGGCGTTTCACCTCCTCCCTTTCCGCGGAGCTCGATCGAGCGCTCGAGATCGGAAGGAAGGCGGTGGTCCTCACGGGAAGGGACGCGTTCTTCTCCGCGGGACTCGACCTGCGCGGGCTTCCCGAAGGACGCGAGGAAATGGCATCGTTCATCGACGCTTTCGAGAAGCTGAACCAGAAGCTCCTCGAATTTCCGCTCCCGCTGGTGGTCGCGGTCAACGGTCACGCCATCGCGGGAGGCTGCATCCTCGCATCGACGGGAGACGTCCGCATCGGAGCCGCGGGAAGCTACAAGATCGGAGTCTCCGAGGTGAGCCTCGGCATCGTCTTTCCCGCGAGCGCTTTCGAGATCATGCGCGCGACGCTCGCACCCGCGTTCGTTCCCGAGATGCTTCTCGGAGGACGCCTGCTCGGTCCGGATCAAGCCGTCCAGGCGGGAATCCTCCATCGCGTCGTTCCCGGGGAAGGCCTCCTGGTCGAAGCCGAAGCCGCGGCGCGAGAGCTCGGCGAGAAACCACCCCTCGCGTTTCGACACTCGAAGCTCGCCCTTCGCGCTCCGATGCTGGAGCGCATCGAGAAGACCCGGGCCGAATCGAGACGACTCTTTCTCGAGACCTGGTTCTCGCCCGAAGTCGTCGAGCGACGGAAGGCGATTCTGGCGAAATGAAGCGCGTCCTCTTCTCGCCTCTTCCTTGCCTCCTGCGAGCCGAAAGAGCCCGCGGACCTCATCCTTACCGGCGGCAAGGTGGTCACCCTCGATGCCGCGGGGACGATCGCCGAATCCCTCGCCATACGGGAAGGGCGAATTCTCGCCGTCGGGACGAACGAGGAGGTCCTCGCCCTCGCGGGCTCGACAACGGAGACCGTCGACCTCGAGGGCAAGACCGTCGTTCCCGGCCTCGCGGACAACCACTATCACAGCATCGGCGGAGGTCCGGGAGTCGATCTCTCGCGCACCCGAAGCCTTCAGGATGTTCTCGACGCCATCGCCGCTCGGGCGGCTTCGACTCCCGAGGGCGACGTCATCGTCACCAACAGCGACTGGCACGAAGGGCAGCTCCGCGAGCAGCGTCTTCCCTATCGTGACGACCTGGACCGGGCGACGACGCGGCACCCGGTCGTCGTCGTTCGCGGAGGTCACGAGTACATCCTGAACAGCGCGGCGCTTTCCCGAGTGGGGAATCGAAGAATCGGTGAAGGCTCCTCCGGGCGGGAGCGTCGGACGCTACGACGGACGGCCGTCTGAACGGCGAGCTCGTCGACACGGCCAAGAGCTTCGTGAGCCTGCCGCCAGCGCCCGAGGTTTCTTCCGAGGAGCGGCTCGCGGCGATCGAAGGCGAGCTTCGCCGCCTCAACGAGGTCGGGCTCACCAGCATCCGCTACGGAAGCGCCACTCCCGCCTTTTACCGCGACCTCGAGGAGCTCCGGAAACGAGGGCCACTTCCCGTCCGGGTCAGCGTTCTGCTGCGAGTCCGCGACGAGACCGAGATCGCGGCTCTCGGAATCGCGCCCGACGCCGGAGACGAGTGGCTCCGGGTCGCCGGGATCAAGCTCGGAGTCGACGGAGGTTTCGAGGGCGGCCTCATGCGCGAGCCGTACGAGGAGCCCTGGGGCCAGGGCGGAAAGTTCTTCGGGCTTCAAACCATGGAAACCGAGCCGTACGTCGAGCTCGTGCGAGCCCTGAATCGCGAAGGGTGGCGAGTCGCGACCCACGCCGTCGGTGACGCCGCGATCGATCTCGTCCTCGACGCGTACGAGAAGGCGAACCAGGAGCGAAGCATCGCGGAGCGGCGCTTCGCCATCGAGCACGGCTTCATTCCGCGCGAGGACCAGTTTCCCGCGGATGAAAGCGCTCGGCCTTCACGTGACGGCGCAGAACCACCTGTACCTCGCGGCTCCGAGCCTCGTGAAGTACTGGGGGCTCGAGCGAGCGCGATGGGTGACGCCGCTTCGTGCCTACATCGACGCGGGAATTCCCGTCTCACTCGGGACCGACACTCCGGTGGTTCCCTACCCGCCGCTCTGGGTGCTCTACCACTTCATCACCCGGGACACCATCAGCGCCGGGGTCATGGGAGAAGATCAGAAGGTGTCGCGCGAAGAGGCGCTGCGGGCGATGACTCTCGGAGGGGCGGCGCTCACCTTCGAGGAGGATTTGAAAGGAACGCATCGAGAAAGGAAAGCTCGCGGACCTCGTGGTGCTCGAGGAAGACATCCTCACCTGCGAGCCCGAGCGCATCCGTGACATGGGAGTCGCGCTCACGATGGTCGGCGGCGAGATCGCGTACCGGCGATGACCTTCACCGGATCACGCCGACGCCTTCTTTGACGACGTACCAGCGCCCGGCCTCGAGAGCTTCGATCTCTTCCACCCGGCCGGAAGGCCAGCGAAGCGAGAGGGAGTCGACTCTCGAGGTGCTTCCCGAGACCGACGTAGAGAGTCGCCTCGTTCTGGGCGAGGTAGCTCGAGCCCGCGCGCACCTCGTCGACCCAGGGTCGGCCGTCGAGCTCGAGTGTCAGGCGCGCTCCGACGCCGTCGCGGTTTCCATTCACTCCGACGAGCCGCAGACCGATGAAGCCGTTGTCGTTACCGCCGTCGTTGCGGAGAAGCTCGGCGTCGCCGCCGCTCGAGGAGATAGCGAGGTCCAAATCGCCGTCCCGGTCGAAGTCGAGGCTCGCGAGCGCCCTTCCGACGCGCGGCCTTCCGATCGCCGTGCCGACGGAGGCGGTCCGGTCCTGAAATCTTCCACCCTCGTTCCGGAAGAATTGTCCCGGCTGCGCGAACGAGAGATTCGACTGGATGTCCGCGATGTTGTCCAGGATGTGGCCGTTCACGACCGCGAGATCCTGCCAGCCGTCGTTGTCGAGATCGACGAAGTCACAGCCGAAGCCCGAGCTCGGTGAGGCTCGCGGCGCCGAGCCCGAACGCGGACGTCGCGTCGAAGAAGAATCCGCCGCCCAGGTTGCGGTAGAGCGTGTTGTTCTCGAAGTCGAAGTTCGTGACCGCGAGGTCGAGCCGTCCATCTCGGTCGACGTCACCGGCGTCCACACCCATTCCCGCCTCGGCAAGTCCCTGCTCGTTGTAAGCGACCCCCGCCTCGACTCCGACTTCCGTGAGCTTCCCGCCGCCATCGTTTCGATAGAGGTAGTTCCGCGTCGTGTCGTTCGCGACGTAGAGGTCGGAGTCTCCGTCGTCGTCGAAATCGAGGGCGACCACGCCGAATCCCTTTCCTTCCGAGAGACGGGCGACACCGGTCGCGGCCGGATATGTCCTCGAAGTTTCCGTCCCCTCGGTTGCGATACGAGGAGTCGGCGACTCCGCCATATTCCTGAGGATGGCAGTACGCGGAAATCCCGGCGATCGGGCTCACGCATTCCTTGTGGGTCTCGATTTTGAAGTCCAGGTAGTTCGCGACGTAGAGATCGAGAAACCCGTCGCCGTCGAGCTCGAAGAAGGCGGCGCTGGTCGACCAGCTCGACGTCGCCGAGCTCCGCGTGAGCGAAAGGTGCCGTCGCCGTTGTTGAGATACAGGTGGTCCATCCCGAACGCGGTCACGAAGCACGTCGATGTCGCCGTCATTGTCCAGATCGGACGCGGCGCCTCCCATTCCGTAGCCCTCGCCCGCGACCCCGGCGTCCTCGGTCACGTCGCGGAAGGTACCGTCCCCGAGATTTCGGTAGAGACGGTTCGGTTGCCTCGGTCCGCTCGTTCCTGGAAGCGGCGCCCCGTTGATGAAGAGGAGGTCGGGAAGCTCGTCGCCGTCGTAGTCGAAAGCGAGAACCCCTCCGCCGGCGATCTCCACGATGTAGCGCCGTCCGCTGCCGCCGAAGTCGTGGCGGAACGAGATGCCCGCCTGGCCGCGGTCACATCGGTGAGCGCGATGACGACGAAGAAAATCACGGCGCTCCTGGCCCGAGTGCGCCTCCTGGCCTCGGGATCCTCCGCGCCCAGGGCACGGAGCTCCGCGACCCGGGCCCAGGAGCTGCGCGCCCCCTCGGCGTCGCCGAGCCTCTCCGCGACCAGGGCGCGGTTGTACCAGGCCTGCAAGTGCTCGGGGTCCGCATCGATCGCGGCCTGGAAAGAGCGCGCGGCGCTTTCGAGCTCGGCGCGTCGGAGCGCTATGAGACCGAGCTGGAAATGAGACTCGGCGCTCGCCGGCATCGATTTCGAGCGCTCGCGTGAGGACGGGCTTCGCCTCCTCGTCACGGCCCGCCCGCGTGAGGACCTTTCCGAGAGCGACGTGCGCGTCGAGGAGTCCGGGATCCCGCCGGATCGCTTCCCGGAACGCCGCAACCGCGGGGTCGGTTCTGCCGAGACCCACTTCGGTGAGCCCGAGGTAGAGAAATGCACTCGCGGATGGAGAGGCTGCGATCACTCGCTCGAACTCGGCGCGCGCCTTCTCGCCCTCGAGCGAGGAATAGTAGACCCAGCCGAGCTGGAGCCGGATCGCGGTCTCGTCGGGCGCGAGCTCGAGTCGCTTCCCTCAAGACCCGCTGCGCTTCCGGAAATCGCTCCAGCTTCGACAAGGCGGTCCCGAGCTCGAAGAGCACCGAAACATTGGGACGGCTCGAATGGCGTCTCGCGCCTCGAGCGTTTCGACGGCCTCTTCCGTACGGTCCTGGCGAGCGAGGGCGATTCCCAGGTAGTACGCCGCCCGCGCGTCCTGCGGATTCTTCGCCACCAATTCTCGGAAGACGCTCTCCGCCGCTTCGAGCTTCTGCTCCTCGAGGAAGCGCTTCCCGCGATCGAGAGGGTCCGTGGCTTCCTGCCCGAAGAGGAGGCCGAGGACGCCCAGAAGGGCGAGCTGGCCTGCCAAGGCAGGTATCATTCCGGGAAGAGCTGCTTCAGAAAGTCCGGGTCGAGCCCAGGGTGCTGGAAGAACTTCATCGTCGCGTCGAGCTGTCCCCGGAAGAGCGGGTTCAGCTCCTTCGCCTTTTTCAGTGCGGTCAATGCTTCCGCCTTGTCTCCCAAGCTGTAGGCGAGGAGACCGAGATTCAGGTAGGGATCCGACGCCGTCGGCCAGAGCTCGACCGCTTTGCGCGCGGACGCGAGCGCTTCGTCCTTCTTGTTCTCGGTCATGAGCGTCCGGCTCTGGAAGAGCGCGCTCATCGCGAGCTGCACGTTCAAAAGGCGCCGGAGCTCGGCGATGGGAGCAGGGTTGTCATCGACGTGAAGCCGAACGGCGACATCATTATTGATGTTCCGGCCCGCCCCCCTTCTGCACCACGAGAATCGCCGCCGACTGCTGGCCGCGACTGTCTCCCCCCGCGGCTTGTCCGGCTTCGAGCGCGGTCACGAGCCTTTCGGCAAAAGACGTCTTCGCTCCCTCGAAGGCCGATGCCATCCCGTCCACGACCGCAGCGCTCGCGAGGATGTTTCCCTGAGCGCTGTAGGTCGCTCCCTTCTTGTGACCCGCCCAGGCGTTGGCGGCGGATCCCGTGTGGACCGCGATCCCTCCGCGCGCATCGACCACGGCGAGCTGACGACCGTCTTTCCCGGGAAGGTGTCCTCCGCGAGGAGCCGATCGACGACTTCCTGCGCCGAGAGGCCCTGTCGCAGAAGGCCGACACCCATCGGTCCGTAGCCGACGTTGACGTTCGCTTGCGTCGCGACGACGCCGACCCCGGCCTCTCCCCAGCAGACGACGGCACCGACGGCGAAGTAACGCGACTGGACGGCGCATCCCATCGCACCCGTTTGCGGCTCATACGCGACGATCGAGAACGTCGCTACGATCTCAAGAATGACACCCAGCATCACGACTCCTAATCTAGTGCGAGCACGTCGCGATCGCCCCTCGCTCACGCTCGGGGGATCGGACCCTCCGGGTCCGGTGCCTCCATGTTTAGCATATCCTCGCGGTAGAATCGACGCCGGTGCGCTGCAATCGCGCTCTCGCCGTTACACTCGTTTCTGTTCTCCTGTTCGTCGGCTTGCAGACTCCCGAGGACCCCCTTCCCGTGGGCGGCTCTATCGTGCGCCCGAAGAGGACGCGCTTTGTCGAACCGCGCTATCCCGAAGAGGCCCGCGCTCAGGGGCTTGCAGTCGGTCGTGATCCTCGAGCTCACTCTGGATCCGGAGGGAGCGGTCCGCGAAGTGCGACCCATGCGGGGAGCCCCGGAGCTCGTTCCCGCCGCCGTCGAAGCCGCGAGAGAGTGGCGCTACGAGCCGACGCTCGTCGATGGACGAGCGGTCTCGCTGCGTTTCGCGGAGACAGTGCTCTTCGTTCTACGGAAAAGCTCGGAGCGCGGCGGAAACGGCATGTTCCTGCGTCCGCCCGATCCGAACGCGAGCTATGCGAGCTTTCCAGACTGGGAGATCGAGGGCGAAGCCTTCACCGCCTGCCCCTGTGACACTCCTTGTCCCTGCCGCTCGAATGCGCCCCCGTCCCATCCCCCGTGCCACGCGACCACCGCGCAGCGAGTCGAGCGCGGACGCTATGGCGAGGTGGACCTCGCGGGAGCGACGTGGGTGAGCCTCGGTCCGGAGACGTGGACCGCGATTTACTTCTCGCAGCAGATGACCGCGGTTCAACAGAAAGCGGTAGTCGATCTCTACTCGAGCCTCTCGCCGGGGGCGCCGCAGGTTTACCGACTCCTCCGCTCGGCCCGCATTGAGTACGAGGCCGCGGGCGCGATGCGCCGGGTAATCATCCCGGGCGTCCTCGAAGTCGAATCCGAAGCTCCCGTCGACGCCGCGGGTGGGCTCCGGGATCTGGTGGCGGGGATGGATGTCTGGTCGAACTGGCTCACCTTCGGCAAGACCGGCGTCTATCGGTACCACGACTCGGCGATCGGTGAATCGTGGGACCACTCCGGCCGTCAGTCCAACCACAAGCGCTTCCGCGTCTCCAAGGCGGACTATGAGAACCGCCGAATGCTGATCCAGCACGGTGACGGATCGGGGCACTGGACGGAGGGGCAAGAAAACCTCATCGCCTGCCTCAAGAAGTAGGATCTACGATCTTTCGGATCGAAGATTCAAAGAGCTGTATCACGAACCCGCATCTGGGGCGGCACTATGCCCGTAAAGTATTGAAAAGATAAGAAACCGAATCCGCTTTCTCCGCGTAACGCCTCAGGCACGACGATTGCTTCCGTTTCTTGCGTGCTTTCCGTTCAAGTGTAAGTGAATTCACACCTTGCTCCATTCGGCGGATTTCAGGTAAGGAGGAACTTAGGTGTTAAGAAACAAAGCCACTGCACTCGGATTCGCACTGACCCTCGTCGCGTCCGGCCTCTCTGCCCAGACGCGCACAGGATCCATCAGCGGGACCGTGCGCGATGCCACGTCGCAGGTTCTTCCGGGCGTGTCCGTCACGCTCGAAGGGCCGACTCTCGTTACCGCGCAGGTGACGAGCTCGAGCGACGCGGGCCTCTATCGATTCATCAACCTCCCTCCTGGTACGTACGACATCCGGGCGGAGCTCTCCGGTTTTCAGATCGATCACGCTCCAGGCCATCCGCGTGGATATCGCCCGGAACACACCTGTCGATATCGCGATGCAGCTTGCGACCGTCGCCGAGACGGTCACGGTCATCGGTGAGTCTCCCCTCGTCGACGTGAAGAGCACCGTCACCGGCGCGAGCTTCGACGAGCAGCTCCTCGCCGAAGTGCCGAGTGCGCGCGACGTCTGGTCGGTGCTCGAGCACCAGGCTCCTGGCGTCACGACGAACCGCCTCGACGTGGGCGGCAGCGAAACGGGGCTCCAGGCGCTCTTTTCCGCGCGCGGCACGTCGTGGCAGCAGAACAGCTACTACCTGAATGGCGTCAACGTCACCTGTCCCGCGGCGCTCGGCGCCTCCGGCTACTACTACGACTTCGACAGCTTCGAGGAAATTCAGGTGGAGACGGGAAGCCATCCCGCTTCGGTCAACGCGCCCGGCGTCTACCTGAACATGGTCACCAAGACGGGCGGCAACGAGTTCCACGGCGGAGGCACGTTCTACTTCCAGAACGGCGGCACGCAGGGCGACAACCTCACGGACGAGCTGCGAGCGCGGGGAGCGAGCCGCGGCGACTTCGACTACCTTTCGGACGCCAATGCACAGCTCGGCGGGCCGATCCTGAAGGACCGCTCGACGTTCTATTTCTCGTGGCGCGACGAGCGCGTGCACCGCTTCGTCTCGGGCTTTCCCGAGGTCGAATCGACCGACATGTGGCAGTTCCTCGTGAAGAACAACACCCAGATCAACAGCAACAACCGGGTGGGAGTCGAGTGGCACCACATGTCCTACTACAAGCCGAACCGGGATGCCGCGGCGAACCGCACGCCCGAAGCGACCTGGATCGAGGACGACACCTTCGACATCATCCAGGCGGAATGGACCTCGACGCTCTCCGACACCGCACTTCTCGACGTTCGCTTCAGCCACCTCAAGGTCTTCTTCCCGACGTTTCTCCAGCCGGACGCTCTCGGCCAGGCCGGCTACGACGCGGGCACGAACAATTTCTTCAACGCGCACGACGTGGAGGTCGAGAGGGATCGACGGCGCTACACGCTGAAGAGCGACCTCACCTATTTCCGCGAGCAGTTGGCTCGGCGCGAACCACGAGTTCAAGTTCGGCATCGAGTGGGACTGGAACCCCGTCGAGAACGTCACGCGAGCCATCGGTGATGTCGAGATCCGTTTTCGCAACGGGGCCGCGGATGAGGTGAGGCTTCGCAACACGCCCCTCATCAGCAAGGAAGCGGTGAACCAGTTCGGCTTCTTCATCGACGACATCGTGAACATGGGCCCGCGGATCACGCTGAAGCTCGGGCTCCGATACGACGCCTACGAAGGCTATCTGCCGGAGCAGAACAGCCCCGCCGGGATCTTGGTCCCGGCGAGGACCTTTCCGGAGAGGCGCGACATCCTCGACGTCGGAAGCTTCGCGCCCCGCCTCGGGGTCGTCGTCGGCCTCGATGAAGCGGCGCGGAGCGCCTTGAAAATGAGCTGGGGCCGCTACTACCACCAGTTCCCGACGGGCTTTCCGAACTTCGCGAACCAGAACGCGTCGCTCTTCGACACGTACGACTGGAACGACCTCAACGGTGATCGCTTCTACCAGGACGGCGAGCAGGGAGTGCTCCTGAGCCGGGGCATCGCGGCGCAGAACCTGGTCGATCCCGACTTCATCCATCCGCATACCGACGAGTTCACCGTCGGCGTCGAGAAGGAATTCGCGGGCGAGATGTTCGCGAGCGCCACCTACGCGCACCGCTGGGGTCGGAACCTTCAGGACTCGGTCGACATCGGAATCCCCGACTCCGCGTACTCCCCGGTCGAGCGCGTCGATCCGGGACCCGACGGGGCCGTGGGGACGGGAGACGACGGAGCGACGTTCACGGTCTTCAATCTCGATCCCGCGTTCCGCGGCCGCAACCAGAGAATGCTGACCAACCCCGAGGGATTCAATCTCGATTCCGACACGGTGGAGCTGGTGCTGCAGAAGCGCTTTTCCGACAACTGGCAGGGGCTCGTCTCCTACACGCTGGATGGATGCCACGACCACGACTCGAGGAGCCGCGGGAGGAGACGGCGACTTACCCGGCAATCCCAGCTTCTACGACAATCCCAACCAGCGCATCAACGCCGAGGGAGCGATGCCCTTCTGGCTCCGCCCCCACCAGTTCAAGGTGGTCGGCACGTACCAGCTTCCCATGAATTTCCGCCTCTCGGGAGTCGTCCGCGCGCAGAGCGGCGCGCCCTTTGCCCGCACGTTCACGGTGGCAGGACTGAACCAGGGGACGATCACCGTCCTTGCGGAAAAGAACGGGGACGCGCGGCTCGAGAGCGTCGCGACGGCGGACGTCACGCTCGGCTGGACGTACCGGACGGAGAAGGTCAGCTTCATGCCGGAGTTCGCTCTCTTCAACATCTTCAACGCGAACGACGTGACGCAGATCAACACCGCGAGCGGGGCGAATTACAACCGGATCATCAACTTCATCGCGCCCCGGATCTTCCGCGTGGGAGTGAGGGTCACGTTCTGAGCTAGCGTTCCGTGAGCTCGGCGGAAGGGACCGCGCAGGCGGACCTTTCGCCGAGCTTCAGTTCATCAGAACCTGGGCGGGACTTTAGCTCGCTTCCCGAATCGGATTCGGGTCGATCGAGCTTCCCGCCGATGCGCTGCCGGCGATTCAGCTGCTTGAGCATGTACCGGAAGTTCGGGTCCTGGAGCGGGTAAGGAATGCGGTAGAGCCTCCGATACAGCGTATAGAGGACCTGCCGCACTTCCTCCGAGCTCAGGCTGTCGAAGGGCTTCGCCACCGGCTGGACGTACAACACGAGCGGCACGGCTTCCTTGTGGTCCTCGAGCGGAGGCTGCAGGTAGTCGATATCGAGCGCAAAGGCCCCCTGGCTCTGGAGCCGCCGGAGCCACGGGCTGTCTTCCCGGGTCTCCCCGAGGACGGCGGTCAAGTCCTCGAGCTCGTGCGTCCGGGCGTCCTCGCGCAGGACCTCGACGAGCTTCTCCCGCAGGACCGTCCCGACTCCCTGCCCTTTGGCGCCGGAGTCCACGGCCAGGTAGTCGACGAAGCCCATGTTCACCAGGGCGAGGTAAGTACAGCAGCCGAACCCGAGAACCCTATCCCCTTTGGTTGCCACGAAATAGTGGAAGTGGAACGGTCGCGAAAGCCCCAGTTTCTCCTCCACGAGGTGCTCGTAGAAGTAGCGCTTGGGCATCTGCTCGTCCTTGGGGAAGACTCGCCGATAGAGGGCGAACGAGGCATGGAACAAGGGTGAGCGGACGCTGTCCACCTTCTCGATTTTTATGTCTTTCACGATTCGCACCAGGGCGACGAGGGGGGAAAAATCCACGTCGTAGGAGTCTTCAGTTATGCCATACCCGAGGGGGTGTCGGCAATCGCGAGGGGGAAGGGGGTTTAGCGCCTCGGACTCAACCCGCCTTGATGCGGGTGAGAGCGTCGAAAGCGGCTTTCGCGACGGTCGGGTCCCGGTCCTCGGCGGCGGACTCGAGGACGGAGACGCTGCGGCGCGAGCGGAGGTTGCCGAGAGCCTCGAGGGCGACGGGACGCGCCGCGCTTCCGGTTCGCCCGGCGACGTCCTCGAGCCAGTCGACCGCCCAGCGGTCGGCGCGCGCCTCGAGGCTCAGGCAAGCGACACGCTGGTCGAGCTCCGAAGCCGATGCCAGGCCGCGCTCGACACCGGCGCGGAGTGCGAGATCCACCGTCATCGACGGCCGGCACTCGCGGAAGCTCGAGGCCGCGAGAACGAGATCCCGCTCCACCAGGCGCTCCACCAGCTTCGGGCCGTCCTCTCGGAGTCCGCACACGAACGGAATCGCGCCGTGGAACGGCCCGCGGCTCATATTGAGTGGTCGCCCGTCGCTCCTCCCATCGAGCTCGCGCCAGTCGGCGTAGGGAACGAGGCTCAAGATCGTGTTGGGGGCCGCGAGCCGCAGCGCGTGGGCGGTGAGGAACTCCTGGAACGCCACGTTCGGGAAGGAGAACGCTCCCGGTCCGCGGAGAAACCGGGTCTTCTCGACCTCCGCCAGAAGCTCATCGACGGACGACGCGCCCGTCGTCCGGAACGCGACTTCCTGAGCGAGCTGCGCGATCCCTCTCGGGCGCCGGTCTCCCGCCAGGTGCTCCCTGAGGAGCGAGAGCCGTCCCTCTTTGGTCATGAAGAAGGCGAGCTGAGGGAGAAGCGCGTCGCGGGTTTCCGGAGAGATGCCCTCACCCGCCACCCGGACGAACGCCAGGAAGATTTCCGTCGCTGTCGGCGGTATCCGTGCTCCGTCGCGCCAGAGCCGGCGCGCGAACGCGAGTATCTGCGGGTTTCCCGCGCGAGGACCGAGGGCCTTCGCGAGCTGCGCGTAGAGAATCCGCGCCGATTCGGGGCGGATCGCCGAGCCGTTGACGAGGAAATCGATCGCTTCCCACTCGGCCAGAGGAAGGACTTCGGTCCAGTTGGGGATGTCGACCGCGCGCGGTGAAGGCATCCGGGCCGAGACGACGAAGCGGTTCAGCGGGTAGCGCTTCATGAACTGGTTCAAGGCATCCGTCTGGGTGACGGCGCTCCGGGCACTCAACCCCTCGAGCGAGTCGAGGAGAAACAGGAACCTTCCTTCCTCCAGGTCGCTCCGGAAGAGATCGGGATCGAGGTCGGCGGCCAAGAGAGAGAAGAGATCGGTGTCGTAATCGAGATCGGGAAGCGAGACGTAGACCGGGAGCGGCGCCTTCGCCTCGTACGAGAGGACCGGCTGGGCTGCCTCCCAGAACAATCGGTAGAGCGCCATGGTCTTCCCGGACCCTGCGGGACCGAGAAGAAGGAGGCGCTGGAAGCGCTGGCTGAGCTCGGAAGCGCTCTGAGGCTGGCCGAGAAACTCAGGCGCGTGAAGATAGCTCGTGAGGGGCTCGTCGCGCGGGATCCACTGCAGCAGTTGCGGAAAGTAGCGCTCCGGCTTCGGCCAGAAGCGGTTCAAGGTCTCACGAAGCCGGCGCCGATATCGCCCTTCGGAAAGTTGATAGACGTCCTGGACCTGGCCGCGGCCCGGGTGGAAGAGAACGGTCGCGTCCTTTCTCGAGAGATAGAGCGCGGGCGCGACCCATTCGGTCTCGTCCGGAAACTGGGCCATGACCGCGGACCGGGCGTCGGCGAGCGCGGCATCGACGGGCTTCATGGCGCCGAGAGCCCTGTAGAGCGCGCTCGTGTAGGGAGCGAGAAGCTCCTCCGTCGCGATGTGGCGCTGCGCCAGAACGGCGGGGACCGAGCCGAGGACCGAATCGGCGAGCGAAGGCCCGACGAATCCGGCCTCGCTGCCGCCGCTCCAGACGACGAGCCCGGGTGGGTGGGCTTTCAGAAGCTCGGCGAAGGTCGAGAGCGAGAAGCTCTCACCGCCCAAGAGAAGCCGCGCCTCGCCCCCCGGTGCTCCGTCCCGCTCGGCATCGGCCACGACGTGGAGCACGTCGAAGGTGCGGGCGAGGAGTGCCTCGAAGTTGGACGGCGCTGAGCGAAGCGCCGCCGAAGGCGCTTCCCGCCTCGAGGACGCTGACGGCGCCCTCTGCCTCCAACTGCGACAGGGTCTCTCGCACCGTCGCGGCTTCTCGGAGAACGCGATCCTGCGGACCCGGCTCGGCGGCGAGGAGAACCCTCAGAGGAGGGCGGGCCGCCATCGCCGGCGGCTCCTGCGCGGAGGGACGGACGTAACGGACGAGCGTCACTTCCGGCGTGGTGCTGAGAAAAGCGCCGTTGCGGGTGTCGTAAAGACATTCCCAGGGAAGCCGCGCGACGATGGGAGGCTCGAGAGCGAGCCGCACCCGAAGCCGCGCTCCCGTGTTCCGGATCTGCTGGAGCAGGTGGACGTAGAGCCTTAGGATCTCGTCCTGGAAAAGACTGTCGAAAAGCCGCGCTCCGACGTAATGGAGCTCCCGGGGGTTCAAGTCGGAGACGTTGTCGGCGTACTGAACGAACCACCGGTCGTCGAAAGGAAGGTAAATCCGCGCTGGCGGCGTGCTCCGGCCGAACTCCTCCTCCGCCCGGGCGCGGAAAAAGCCCGGAGTTTCGTCGCTCCATACGGCGACGAGCAGATCGCGGTACTCGAACGACACCATGGCGCTCAAAAAATCGGCCATACGCGAGGCAAAAGCCGGCGTCCCCGCCTGCCTCGTCTATGAGTTCGTCGAATTATGAAACGGTATGATGACAGCCTGTAAATACCGCAGCCCGGGAGCCTCTGTCAAGCTTGACCCCGGCGAGGGATCCGCGGTCCATCGCGACCGAGGCGCCGCGATCGGCGTCCGGCTACTGCGACGTCGTCGTCTTCGCCCCGATCGCCTTTTGGATGGCGTCGACGGTCTTGTCGCCCGCCATTCGACGGCTTTCCGCCCGACTTCCTGGGTCTTCTCGACGGGAGTGATCTTGAGACCGTTGATGCTGTCGAGCCCCTTCACCACTCGCTGCTGGTAGCGAACGCTCTCGGGGTCGACGGTCATCATGATCGAGGTGATTCCGTAGTCGTCGTGGAGTCCCTGGTCGACCTGCTTGTGTCCCTGCTCCGTCGAGCCAGGTCATGAGCCCGTCGTAGTCGTAGAACTCGGGGATGAAGTGAACGCCGGGCTTTCCGCCGAAGCGCGCCGTGAGCTCCGCGGCGACCTCCTTCATCCCGGTCTGGTTGCCGCCGCTGTCCCCTATAAAGATGACGTGCTCGGAATCCGTGGGCCTTGAGGCTCGAGGCGATGTCGCGGAGAAGCGCCTTGTACGTCTCCTGGGACAAGCTGATCGTACCTGGATAGCTTCATGTGCCCCGTCGGCGGGTCGAAGTCGCCTTCCGGTACGAAGGCGATGATGGGAGCGACGAGCGCGTTTCCGAGCTTCCGCGCGATCGACTCGGTCATCGCCTGGAGCACGACGTTGTGCTTGCCGGTGACGAGGTACGGCCCGTTCTGCTCGACCCCTCCCGTCGCGACGATCACCGAGGTCTTCCCGGCCTTGATGGCGTCGCGGACCTCCATCCAGGTCAGGTCCTCGATGAAAACGGTATCCACGGCATCGATGGGCCGGGGTTCGTCGAGCGCGGGCGATCCCGCCTGAGCGAAGAGCGTTGCTTGCGAGAAGAACGAGCGCGAGCGGCAGCGCGAATCTCATGTCGACCTCCTGAGCGGACCTATTGAATCGCGCCGCCCCGAGGATGTCAACGCTCGGAGAGAAAGGAGAGCGGCACGCGGATCGCGAGGACCGTCGCCTCGGCGACCACCTTGTCCGAGCGACTTGGCTTCCGACCTCGACGACGCTCTTGCGGCCTTTCGACTCCCGAACCACGGGCCCGAAGAACGAGGGGCTCCCCGATCGGGGTCGGAAGCAGGTAGTCGACGCTGAGAGAGCCCGTGACGTACCAGAGAGGGGGATCGCTTCCGATGGGGCGCCCCTCCGCCTCGTACGCGGCCGCGATCGCCGTGCAGACCCCGTGGCAATCGATGACCGTCGCGAGGATGCCGCCGTTCAGAACGTGCGGCGGTCCGGCGGAGTGCTCCGGCTTCGGATGGAACGTGCAGATGCCTTCGGAGTCGCGATAGTAGCTCTTGATGCGCAGCCCGTTCGGGTTCAGCGGCCCGCAGCCGAAACAGAGGTTTCCCTCGAGTTGATCCTGAACGGCGACCGGCTCCGGCATCAGCCCTTGAAATTCGCCTGGAGCGTGCTCTGGCGGTAGTCGCCGCCGTCGAGGCGCACGTCCCGGCACATCTCGTAGAGCCGGGAGCGGAGTCGCGTCGTGATCCGATCGGAGAGCGTCTGCTCCCGCGGGGCCACGCGCGGCGAGGAAACCTCGTGGAGGCTCGAGGGCCGATCGCTGAAGTTGGTCGTGATGATGGTGAGCTTCCGCTCGTTGTAGCGCTCGTTCAGGATTTCGAACACTTTGTCGAAAACCCAGAGCGTCGCGTTCTCACCCCCCAGGTCGTCGAGCACCAGCGGTTCC
This sequence comes from uncultured Acidobacteriota bacterium, assembly GCA_963820855.1. Classification (GTDB taxonomy): domain Bacteria; phylum Acidobacteriota; class Vicinamibacteria; order Marinacidobacterales; family SMYC01; genus DAISKN01. The sequence goes on along the minus strand of CAWGBY010000014.1, from coordinate 419,841 downwards.
GCTTCGAGGACCGGGCGCAGCACGTCGCTCTCCGTCTCGGGAGCGTCGGGATGGTACGAGCTCTTGATTTGCCGGAGGAGAGCGCGAAAATCGGCGAAATGCGCGGAGGCGGCGATGCGCCGCTCGAGGAGGATACGCCGCAAGATCGGCGACGGCGAGATGGGTCTTACCGACGCCTGGAGGACCGGACAACAGAAGCCCCGCTTCGACGTCGGGGAAGCGGTCCGCCCAATCCTGGGCGACGCGATAGGCGTGGGCCAGGCGGTCGAATTGATCGAACTGCCGTCCGCCCCCGCGAGCGTCGAACGCGCATTCCTCGTACCTCCTGGGTACTCCCGCCTTGGTCATGGCGGAGCCCTGCCGCTCGTCGAGGTAGCAGCCGCACCGGGTCACCCCCTCGATGCCGTCCTTGACCACGCGCATCCAGGCGGTGTCTCCGCACTCGGCGCACTTCGGCTCGTTCAACCCTGAGATTCCTTCTTCACCAGATGGCGCGGGGGCAGCTTCACCAGCGCGTTCGAGACGCGCTCTCTCCATCCGTCTTCCTGCTTCGCCATCTCGCGCTGCACGTACTCGACGAACTCGCTGATCTCCGATCTGCATCCTCTCCATCTTGCCCCGCATGTTGAGGATGATCTCGACCCCCGCGAGGTTCACGCCGAGGTCCCGCGTGAGGTTGAGGATGGTCTCGAGCTGTTTCAAGTCGTCGTCCGAGTACAAACGAGTGTTGCCCTCGGTTCGCGAGGGGCTCAAGAGTCCCTCCCTCTCGTAGAGCCGCAGCGTCTGCGGGTGGATTCCATACGACTCGGCGACGGCGCTGATCATATAGTACCCCTTCCCCTTCCCCCGGCTCCGTGGAGACTCGGGTCCCGAACGGCCGGAAGCGCTTCGCTTCTTCACGAGGAGACCTCCGAAACGTCGCTCGAGCGCGCGCGGCGCGACGTCGAGGGGATTCAGACGATCGAGCTCGCGCAGGAGCTCCCTCGAGCGATCGTCGTAGACCGTCGGTGTCACCACCTTCACCACGATGAAGAGATCTCCGCGCGCTTCGACCGCGCCGCACCGGCGCTCCCCGCCCGGAGATCCGAAGCTTCTGGCCCGACTGCACTCCCGCGGGCACGCGGAGCGTGACCGGCCCGTCGAGGGTCGGAACCTCGATGCGGGCCCCGAGGGCCGCTTCGACGAAACTGATCTGAACGGTACAGAAGAGGTTGTCCCCCTGCCGCGTGAAGAGCGGATGGGGATGGACGTGCACGTGAACATAGAGGTCCCCGGGTGGGCTCGCGCCACGGCCCTCGTGCCCGCGGGACGGAACGAGCAGCTTGTCCCCGTCGGAGACTCCCGGCGGGAACCCGCACCGTCACCGTCTCGGTCCGGCTCGTGCGGCCGGCTCCGCGGCAGTCGGGGCAGAGCTCGCGCGACACATGGCCGGCACCCCGGCAAACGGCGCATGGCTTCGCGAAGATCATGAAGCCATGAACCTTCATCGCCCGCCCGCGGCCCGAGCACGCCCGGCAGGGCACGGCTTCCGCTCCGGGGAGATCGCCGAAGCCCTGGCAGGTGCCGCAGGTGTAGGCGCGCGCGATCGGGAAGCTCGTCTCGAGCCCCGAAATCGCGTCCTCGAAGCGGAGCGCGAGCCTGTGGTGAGTGTCCTCGCCTCGCTCCCGTCGTTCCGGCTTCGGGCGACGGGATGGATTCGAAAGAGCTCGGGAAAGATATCCGGCTCTCTCTCACCTTCGAGTGAGAAATCGAACCCGGCGAAGCCGTAGCGAGGGGCCTCTTCCCGGGTCTCGTCGGGCGGCCCGCTCCCCTGCGTGTCGTAACGCTCGCGCTTTTCCGTATCGATGAGGATTTCGAAGGCTTCGTAGAGTCGTTGATACCGGACCGCGGCCACGCTGTCCCCCGGGTTGAGGTCCGGATGGTACTTGCGCGCGAGCTTCTGAAAGGCGCGGCGGATCGCGACCTTCGAGGCGTTCGCCTTCACGCCGAGGAGTGTGTAGTAGTCGCTATTTGCGGTCATCACTATCGACGATTTCCGCGTCGATCACGTCGTCGTCCTTCCCGCCCGAAGCCGGGCGTCCACCGCCGGCGGCGTCGGCGGAGCCGGCCCCCGGAGCCCGCCTGCTGGTACATGAACTCCGCCAGGCGGTAGCTCGCTTTCTGGAGCACGTCCCGGGCGTTTCTCACCGCCTGGATATCCGACTCCTTCAGGGCCTTCTTCGCCGCTTCGATCGCGGCCTCGATCTGCTTCGCGTCGCCCGTGGGAATCTTGTCGCGGTGCTCCGAGAGAAGCTTCTCCGTCTGGTAGACCAGGTTGTCGGTCTGGTTCTTCTCCTCGACCTCCTCGCGCCGCCGCTTGTCCTCCTCGATGTGGAGCTCGGCGTACTTCTTCATCTGGTCGATTTCCTGGTTGCTGAGTCCGCTCGAGGCGGTAATGGTGATGGCGGTGTGCTTGCTGGTGGCCATGTCCTTGGCCGACACGTTGAGAATTCCGTTGGCGTCGATGTCGAAGGTGACCTCGACCTGCGGCACGCCGCGGGGAGCCGGCGGAATCCCCACCAGGTGGAATCGGCCGAGGGTTCGATTGTCCCCCGCCATCGTGCGCTCGCCCTGGAGAACGTGGACTTCGACCTGAGTCTGGTTGTCGACCGCGGTCGAAAAAGTCTCGCTCTTCTTGTGAGGGATGGTCGTGTTGCGCTCGATGAGCCGGGTGAAGACGCCTCCCAGGGTCTCGATCCCGAGCGACAACGGGGTCACGTCGAGGAGAAGGAGGTCTTTCACCTCGCCGCCGAGGACTCCCGCCTGCACCGCCGCCCCGAGCGCGACCACTTCGTCGGGGTTCACGCCCTTGTGGGGGTCCTTGCCGAAGAAGTCCTTCACCATCTGCTGGACCTTCGGAATCCGCGTGGAGCCGCCCACCAGCACCACCTCATCGATCTCCGAAGCGCGAAGCCCCGCGTCCTCGAGCGCCTGTTTGCAGGGAGCGATGGTCTTCTTCAGGATGTCGTCGACCAGCTGCTCGAGCTTCGACCGGGTGAGCTTGAGCGAGAGGTGCTTCGGCCCCGAGGAGTCCGCGGTGATGAACGGGAGGTTGATCTCCGTCTCGATGGTCGAAGAGAGCTCGATCTTCGCCTTCTCCGCCGCCTCCTTGAGCCTCTGCAGCGCCATCCGGTCCTCGGAAAGATCGATGCCGTCGGTCTTCGTGAACTCGTCGATGATCCAGTCGATGATGCGCTGGTCGATGTTGTCTCCCCCGAGGTGGGTGTCGCCGTTCGTCGACTTCACCTCGACCACGCCCTCGCCCACTTCGAGGATCGAGATGTCGAAGGTTCCGCCGCCGAAATCGAAGACCGCGATCTTCTCGTCTTTCTTCTTGTCGAGGCCGTAGGCGAGAGCGGCCGCCGTCGGCTCGTTCACGAGGCGCATCACTTCGAGTCCGGCGATCTCCCCGGCGTCTTTCGTCGCCTGCCGCTGGCTGTCATTGAAGTACGCCGGCACGGTGATGACCGCCTTCTCCACTTTCGTTCCGAGGTAGTCTTCCGCGGCCTGCTTCAGCTTCTGGAGGATCATCGCGGAAATCTCGGGAGGCGAGGACTTCTTGCCCTTGATGTCGACGCGGGCGTCGCCGTTCTCGGCTTGCACCACGCGATAGGGCACCATCTTCATTTCCTCGCTGACTTCGTCGAAGCGGCGTCCCATGAAACGCTTGATGGAGAAAACCGTGTTCTCGGGATTCGTGATCGCCTGCCGTTTCGCCACCTGGCCCACGAGCCGCTCGTTTCCCTTTGCGAAGGCGACGACCGAGGGAGTGGTGCGACCGCCCTCGGGATTGGTGATTACCGTGGGGCTCCCGCCCTCCATGACGGCGACGACGGAATTCGTCGTGCCCAGGTCGATCCCGATGATCTTGCTCATTGCGCTTCGGTCCTCCCGCGACTCCTGACTTGAACAGCCTGATAGAGCTTTAGTCCGCCCCAAGGATATGATGTGAGCCCCCGAAAATCAAATTTTGCGAAAGCTCCTGAGAGGATTCAGTTTGCAGTGGGGTCCGAATCGGGAGTACTATTCGTTTGCCGCCGCTTGGGGGGACCCATGCAACCGTGGACTAGCGCTCGCGAGTTTCCTCCTGGCAACGACCGCCGCCGCTCAGGACAACAGCTACCCTTACGCTTACCTCAGCCATGTGGAGGGAGAGGTCAGCCTGCAGCGGGCCTCCGAATCCGAGCCCGAGTCGGGCGCGCTGAACGTTCCGCTCCTTCCCGGAGACAGGGTCTGGACCCGCGCGAACTCGCGGGCGGAGATTCGGGTGGGATCGGGTCTCGTGGTCCATCTGTCCGAGGGAGCGAAGCTCGACATCGTCGAAAGCGACGGGGACACGATTCTGCGCCTCTGGAGCGGGAGCGCCAATACTGCACGCTCTCTGAGCCGCCAGGCGAGCTCCGGCTGGACACTCCCCGCGGGGAGCGTTCGTCCGACACGCGAGGGCTCCTATCGCGTCGATATCGAAAGCGGCGATGCGGTCTCGCTCGCCGTCGAGCGCGGATCCGCGGAGCTCGCGTCCTCGCTCGGAACCGTGCTCGTGCAAAGCGGTGAGACGAGCTTCGCGACTCCTTCGGAGGCGCCCTCGATCCCGGTCGATTTCAATACCGCCCGCGTCGACGAATTCGATCGCTGGAGCGACAGCCGCGACGCGCGTCGATCGAGGACCGAGGACGTCGTCGTCCGCAGTCTTCCCCATCAGGTTCGAAGCTACGCCTACGATCTCGTCGACTACGGCGACTGGGATCAGGAACCGGACTACGGCTACGTCTGGTATCCGCGCGTGGACGTCGGTTGGTCTCCCTATACCTACGGTCGCTGGGGCTATACGCACTGGGGTCACACCTGGATTTCGAGCGAGCCCTGGGGCTGGGCCCCGTACCACTACGGCCGGTGGGGATTCGGACACCGCGGTTGGTACTGGATTCCCGGAGCGACCTGGGGACCGGCGTGGGTGTCGTTCGCCATCGGCCCCACCTGGGTGGGCTGGAGTCCACTCGGGTACTACAACCGTCCGGTATTCGGGTTCAACGCGTACTTCGGGGGCTACGGAGGCGGTTACTATCACCACGGCGGTGGGAATCACTACCGAGGAGGTTGGAATGTCTGCAGCCGGAACGACTTCCGATCGGGAGTCGTGACGCGCGCCGGATACCGCCGGCTCGAGCCGGAATCGCTGAGAGCGAGTGTCCCGAGCGCTCGTTTCGTCGATGAAGTTTCCTCCCTGGATCGCGACCTGGCTCCGCGGACGGCCCGGTTTCGCGACGGCCGGTCGATCGCGGGCGACTCGCGATCTCGGAGTGAAGAGGCGATCCGAGGGTTTCGGGAAAGGGCGAGCTCCCCGTCTTCGCGCGTGATCGACGAGACGCGCACCGCCTCGCCTTCGCGCCGAACGCCCTAGAGAGGCTTCCGAAATTTCCGAGATGGTCCGAAGAGGGCGCGAGATTCAAAGCGGTTCCGTCGGGCGAGAAACGCCGGAGAGAGAGACCCGCCGGGCCTTCGAGCGGCCCCGCACGATAGAGGGGCGGGAAACGACGCCCCGGTCGACCAGCGGAACGACCGTCGAAAGAACGGAGACGCCGGAGAGACAGGGATTCGATCGCTCCGATCGCGCCCGGGATCGAGTGCTGCGGGTTTTCACTCCACCCGAGCCGCAGGAAGTCGCCCCGACGAGCCCGTCGGTCGCCACTCCCCGAACGGATTCCCGCGGATCGCGAATGCGCTCGTCGGACGTGAGCTCGCGGTCGCGAAGCCGCGGCGAACCGATGGAGATTCCGAGCATTCGAACCGAGGCGCCTTCGAGCGACTCTTCTTCGCGGCGTCAAATGAGCTCGGGCGGAGAAAGCCGTTCCTCGCGCGAGCGAAGCTCTTCGGTCGGATCGTCTCGATCCTCTCGGTCGAGCGGGGGCAGCGACATGAGCTCGGGCCGATCGAGGGGATCGCAGTCCTCCTCCTCCTCTTCGTCGAGGGGCAGCCAGAGCGGTCAGCGAGGAAGCGCTCGCCCGCGATCGAACCAACGCTGATCCGCTAACGAATCCGCAGAAATCTCGGGACCAGGAGGAGCAGATCCTCCCGGGACAGATCCTCGATGAGAGCGAGGCTCTCTCCCAGATACGAGAGTCCCGGCGGACTCCACGCTCCCGCGAGGACCACGTCGGCGAGCCGGCGCTTCGGCGCGTACGCGACGATCCGGACTCGATCGCGGGAGATTTTCGCGAGCTCACAGGCGCGCGCAATCGCTTCCTCGGTACCGCCGAGGGAATCGATGAGCCCCCGTGCCTGGGCTTGGCGTCCCGTCCACACCCGTCCACCCGCGACGCGATCCGCCTCTTCCGGGCCAAGCCCTCGACCCTCGGCGACCGCGGGCAGGAACTTCGTTTCATAGAAATGGCGCATCAGATCCCGATGCCGCTGGCGCTCCTCGACGGTGAACGAGTGAAACGGTGAGAAGAACTCCGCGTTCCGTCCCGCGGAGCGCGCCTCACGATGAATGCCGAGCCTGTCGAGAAGGCGTCTCAGCACGAACTTTCCGCCGACGACGCCGATCGACCCGGTGAGCGTCGAGGCTCCGGCAACGACCGCGCTCGCCGCCGTTGCGATGTAGTAGCCGCCGGATGCCGCGATATCCCCCATCGAGACCACGACCGGCTTCTCATCCGCGGCGGCCTGAACGGCGCGGCGGAGCCGTTCCGACGCGACAGCCCCCCCTCCCGGGCTATCCACGCGAAGGACGATTGCTTTCACGCGGGAGCTCTTCCGGAGGGAAAGGAGAAGCTCCGCGAGCGATCGAGCGGGGGCCGCGCGCCTTCCGCTCCCCCGCCGGGCGTCACCTCCGGTGATGACGCCCGAGACGTGGACCATCGCGATCTGGGGCCGGCGCCATCGCCAAAGCCGGCGCCGCAAGGATCGCCTCTTCAGATAGCGGTGATAGGACAGCAGGCGAACCGGGGCTCCTATCTTCTCTTCGAGTATCTCCTCCGCGTCGCTGTCGGGGGCGAGAAGATCGACGAGCTTTCGCTCGAGGGCTTCTTCGGAAAGGAGAGGCCCGCGGTTGAGGCTCGCGACGACCGCCTCGACGGGAAGAGAGCGCGCCTCCGCAAGCTTCGAGACCATCTGGTCCTGGATATCGACAACGATCGCATCGGCTTGAAGACGGCTCGGCTCCGACGACTCCCTGCGCGTGAACATCTCCCCCGAGCTCTTGAACTCCCCTATCGCATCGAGCTCGGGCTCGACCCCGAAATCTCCGAGGAAATCCTGGAGATAGAAGCTTTCGCTCCCGACCGCATGAATGTCGAGGGTGCTGGCCGGGTCGAGCGCCACCTGTCCCGCGGCCGACGCCACGTAGTATGCGGAGTTGCCGCCGCTCGACAGAATGGCGAGCGCGGGCTTGGCCCGGTCGCGGAACCCCCGAATCGCCTGGTGGAGGCTCTCCGCTTTCGCCCATCCGATGCCGGGACCGTCGAGCTGCACCAGGAGGCCGGCAATCGCGGAGTCGACGGAAGCGCGCCTTATAGCCTCGGTGATCTCGTGGAGCGCGAGCGTCTCGCGGCGGAGGAAAAACCGCACGGATGCGCTCTCTTCGACGTCGCGCGTGAGCTCGATCGCGAGTACGGTCCGCGCGCGCCTCCGCATAGCGCTCATTCTAGCGCCGAGCCTCGAGCGAACCGCTACCTTGTGGATTCCTTCGAGATGATGGAGAATGACCTCCAAAAAACGAACACCCCAGCATGAGCATGGCCACCTCGAAACCGGAGCAAGGGGCGCGTCTTCGCGTCGGATGGTTCGGATCTCTCGCGAACGTGCCCCTCGCGGAGGTCTTTCGGCGCATCGCTGCCGAGGAGCTCAGCGGGGACCTTCAGGTCCACCTGAGCTCGTCGATCAAGAGCGTCTACTTCGACCATGGCTTCGTGGTTTTCGCCGCGAGCAATCTCAAACGCGATCGACTCGGCGAGAGCATGATCGACGCGGGCCGTATCTCCCGGCACGAGTTCGCCGTCGCCAGCATGATCATGAAGGGGAGCAAGCGGAAGTTCGGTGAGGCCCTGGTCCAGGCCGGTGTCCTCTCCGAGGAGGATCTCGGCCGGGAAGTGGCCATGCAGGTGAACCGGATCGTTCTTTCGCTCTTCAAGGGCAAGGACGGGATCTACAGCTTCGACGAGCGCGGCACCAACATTCCGGTCGACTTGATGGTGAGTCTCTCCATCTATCGGATCCTTCTCGAGGGGATCCGCTTCATGACCGACGGGAAATTGATCCTCTCCGGACTTCCCCCCCTGAACACTTCGGTGAAGGTCGCGGAACGGCCGCCCTTCACCGTCGAGCCGCGAAAGCTGAAGGCGGTCGAACAGGAGCTCCTCAAAGGCGCGCGGAGCGCGCGTCCCGCTCGCGGGCCTTCTTCAGGACGCGCAGGCCGACCGCGGCCTCGCTCTGCGCGCGAGCTATGGCCTCTGGGCCGCGGGCCTCCTGGAGAGCGCGGGCGAGACCACCAAGCCTCCTCTCAAGGTGCAGGAGGAAACCGGCGTCTTCGTGCTTTCGGAGATTCAGAGGAAATTCGCAAAGATCCGGGCGACCAACGCGCGGCAGGAGATCCTGATGGAGTTCGACAAGCTGGATCGGACTCCCGAGCCGGAGCTCCTCGCGGTCACGGGCCTCACCCGCGATTCGGATTTGGACAATGCTTTCGAGAAGCGCCTCTCGGAGTGGGAAGAAAAGCGAACGATGGTCGAGAACGAGCGGACCCTGGTCGCGAAGATCGACGTGATCCAGGAGCGGCTTGCGGCTTGCCTACGAGCGCCTTCGGACCGGGCAGCAGGATGAAGCCGAGCCCGCCGAAGACGCGCCAACCGAGGATGCGGCCCCCGCTCCGATTCAAGTCCTCGAAGAGCCCGAGCCGGTCGAGCAGTCTCTTCCTCCGCTGAACGAAGATCTCTTCGACGAGATCGGCATGGAGGACATGATGGGAGGCGCCGAGCCGCACGCGGAAGAAGTCACCGAAGCGGCTGTGGTGGAGGAAGCGCCGGTGGAAGCAGCGCCTTCACCGAAGCCGGAGAAACCCGGGACGGCGCTCTATGGCGCCGCCCGCGTCGAGCGCGTCCGCCAGCTCCTCCGCGACGTGAAGCTTCATTTTCAGGTCAAGGATTGGGAGCACGCGGTGTCGCTCCTCTACGAGCTCGTCGAGCTCGAGCCCGAATCCGCGCAGCACCACGCGATGCTGGCGCGCGCGATGGCTCGCCATCCCGTCATGCGCAAGGACGCCGAGCGCCACTTCATCGAAGCGTTGAGACTCGCTCCGCAGGATGCCGACCTCCATTTCTCTCTGGGGCTCTACTACAAGTCTTTCGGCATGCATTCGCGGGCGCAGCACGAATTCCGCACGGCGATCCGCATCAATCCCAATCACGAGGACGCGAAACAGCACATCAGCACCGGACGGAACGCCAAGGATCCCGCTGCGCGACGTGTTCAAAAAGATCTTCGGCTGAGAGGAAGCCTCAAGCGGCACTTGAGGAGTTCGCTCCTAAGTTCAAATCGCGATACTCGCCCCCGGCCTGCAATTCCTCGTTTTGCAAACTAAATTGTCGTCTGCCAGCGAATCCGGAGCGATTTGGGACCCCCATTAAATCCCGGCGGATCAAGACCTTCCGCGATTGCACCCCAAGATTTGGTATACGAATACGGCTGGCGAACGCAAAATCTGGTATTTTTCCCTTGACACCCGATTCACACTCCGCTTATATATCGAAATCCAAGGCAGTCAACGGGAATAACGATCTCAACCGACATCGTCTGGCCTTGAGTTGACGGGGAACGCTTGGCGTTCGCCGTTTTACGGGATTTTCTCTCTTTTTTTGGGCAGCGGAGGCAAGGAAGATGGCGACGACGAAGAAGGACATTTCTTTGGAAGAAGAGGGCGGGAGCGACCAGGCAGCCTCCGCCGGCCTCTATTTCGAGCGTCATTTCACGCGCCGAGGGGTGTCTCCCTATGACGCCGTCGAGTGGGAAATCCGCGACGCCCTCATCACGGACGAAAAGGGCGAGAAAATCTTCGAGCAGAAGGCGGTCGAGGTCCCGAAGGGCTGGTCGCAGATGGCGACCAACATCGTGGCGTCCAAGTACTTCCACGGCTCGCTCGATAGCGGGGACCGCGAGCGGAGCGCCCGCCAGCTCGTCTCCCGTGTCGTCGATACCATGACCCGCTGGGGCGTCGACGGGAAGTACTTCGCGTCGACCGAGGACGCGATCACCTTCCGGGACGAGCTCACGTTCCTCCTCCTGAACCAGTACGCGTCGTTCAACTCTCCCGTCTGGTTCAACTGCGGCATCGAGAAGAAGCCCCAGTGCTCCGCCTGTTTCATCAACTCGGTCGAGGACACCATGGAGTCCATCCTCACACTCGCGAAGACCGAGGGGATGCTCTTCAAGTGGGGATCGGGCACTGGATCCAACCTCTCCAGCATCCGCAGCTCCAAGGAGCGTCTCTCGAGCGGCGGCATCGCGAGCGGACCGGTGTCCTTCATGAAGGGCTACGACGCCTTCGCTGGCGTCATCCGGAGCGGCGGCAAGACCCGCCGCGCCGCGAAGATGGTCATCCTCAATGTCGACCATCCGGACATCATCGAGTTCGTCGACTGCAAGCGGGTCGAAGAGCAGAAGGCCTGGACGCTCATCGACGCCGGATACGACGGATCGTTCAACGGCGAAGCCTATGCTTCGATCTTCTACCAGAACGCGAACCACAGCGTCCGGGTGACCGACGAGTTCATGAAGGCGGTGGAAGAGGACCGCGAGTGGGTGACTCCCGCGGTCGTGGGCGGGAAGATTCTCGGGAAGTACCGGTCGCGCGACATCCTCCGCAAGATCGCGGAATCGACTCACGTCTGCGGCGATCCGGGAATGCAGTTCGACACCACCATCAACCGCTGGCACACGTCGAAGGCGACGGCCCGCATCAACGCGTCGAACCCCTGCTCGGAGTACATGTATCTCGATGACTCCGCCTGCAACCTGGCGTCGTTCAATTTGATGAAGTTCCTCACTCCCGAGGGGCAGTTCGACGTGCGCGGTTTCGTGAAGGCCGTCGATGTGGTGATTACCGCGATGGAGATCGTCGTGGGCAACGCCAGCTACCCGACGGAGAAGATCGGCCGGAACTCCGAGGCCTTCCGTCCTCTGGGCATCGGCTACGCCAATCTCGGCGCGCTCCTGATGTACGAAGGAATTCCCTACGACAGCGACCGGGGAAGGGACACCGCCGCCGCCATCACCGCGGTCATGACCGGCGAAGCCTACCAGCAGTCCGCCAGGATCGCGGCGCACCTCGGTCCGTTCGAGGGCTTCGCCGTGAACCGGATTCCGATGCTCGAGGTGATGGAGATGCACCGCGATGCGGTCGAGCAAATCGAGCCGAGCCGCGTCCAGGCCAACCTCTACCAGACCGCTCGGGAGGTCTGGCGCGAGACGGTCGAGCTCGGGAAGGAGCACGGGTACCGAAACGGGCAGGCTTCGGTTCTCGCGCCGACCGGCACCATCGGCCTCATGATGGATTGCGACACGACCGGCGTCGAGCCCGACCTCGCGCTCGTGAAGTACAAGAAGCTCGTGGGCGGCGGTCTGATGAAGATCGTGAACCAGACCGTGCCCGAAGCGCTCTCCCGGCTCGGTTATCCCGCGAACGAAGTCAGCGCCATCGTCGAGCACGTGCACGAGAAGGGACACATCGAGGGCGCTCCCTTCCTCCGGGAGGAGCACCTTCCGGTCTTCGACTGCGCCGTCCTGGCGCCGGGAGGCTCCCGCTCCATTCACTACAAGGGCCATGTAAAGATGATGGCCGCGGTGCAGCCGTTTCTCTCCGGAGCCATCTCGAAGACGGTCAACATGCCCAAAGAGGCGACCGTCGAGGAGATCATGCAGACGTACATCGAGGCCTGGAAGCTCGGCCTCAAAGCCATCGCCATCTACCGCGATGGATCCAAGAGGACGCAGCCGCTCAATACCACCTCCGGCATCGAAACGGCCGACAAGACGTCGCCTTCGAACCGCCCCGGTGCAGAGAAAGCTTCCCGTCGAAAGACGGGCCATCACCCACAAGTTCAACATCGCCGGCCACGAGGGCTACATCACGGTCGGTATGTACGACGACGGCGCTCCCGGAGAGATCTTCATCAACATGTCCAAGGAGGGCTCGACGGTCTCCGGGCTCATGGACGCCTTCGCCCGGGCGATCTCCTACGCCCTCCAGTACGGAGTCCCGCTCGAGGTCCTCGCCGACAAGTTCGCGCACACCCGCTTCGAGCCTTCCGGCTTCACCGGAAACGAGAGCATTCCCTACGCGAAATCGATCACCGATTACATCTTCCGATGGCTGGCTTTGAAGTTCCTCCCTCCGGAGAAACTGGCCCTGGTCGAGGGCGAATCGGTGGAATCCAATCCCGTCGGGGCGGTGGCTCCGAGCGTGCCGGAGCGCGAAAGCCGCGGCTCCGCCGTCGCGGCCGCGGATGTTCGAGGACGCTCCGCCGTGCTCGACCTGCGGATCGATCATGGTGCGCAACGGGAGCTGCTACAAGTGCCTCAACTGCGGCGCGACGAGCGGTTGTTCCTGATTCGAGAAGATCATCTATAATCCGGGGGCTTTCGCACGGGTTCCGTCCCGCGACCAGAGGAGGCCCCCATGCTCGCCCCGCTCTCGACGGCGGGATGTTTACTGCTGGCGCTCGCGTGGACGCTGCCTTCGGCGGCGGCGACGGCGCAGACCGCGCCGAGAATCCTGCACGAGGGGCTCGGATGCATCGTCGCCGGCCAGCACGCGGTCATCGAAGCCGCTCGTAGAGCCAGCCGACGAGCTGGTCAACGGTGAAGGTCTACTTCCGCGCCGAGATCTACCCGGCCTTCTTCTATGTGGAAGCGGCCCCGAGCGGGCGGGCGTTACGAGGCGGTCCTTCCCCGCCCCACCCGGGATGTTTCCGGAGTCGTCTATTACCTCGAGGCCGTGGATCGCGCTTTCAGCTCCTTTCGGACGGAAGAGTTCCGGCCGCGGGTGGTCCTCGACGAATCGGACTGCGAAGAAGACGAAACACGGCCCGCGTACGTCGAAGGTCCCGCCGCCATCACCGTCGGCGCTACCGTCCCGGGATCCTCGCTTTCCGCCGGGATTTTTCAGCGAAGGGATCGCCGGCGCCATCGTCGCCGGCGGGAGAGCCGCGGGAAGCAGCACCGCGGACGATCATCGGTATCGGCGCCGCGGCCGGCGCGGCGGCAGGAGTCGGAGTGCTGGTCGGCGGAGAGCGACTCGAACAGCACGAGCGTTCCGGTCGGCGGCGGTCGTGACCACGACCATTCCCCTTACCACGTCCGCCGCATCGACCACTTCGGTTCCTGTGAGCAGCCAATCCGGTCGTCGCCTGTTTCGAGACCTCCCCCAATCCTCCGACGATTCCCGTCGGTGACTCCGTACGCTTCGACGCCAGCTGCAGTCAGCCGCGGGAGACAGATCGCGAGCTACCTCTGGGAGTTCAACGACGGCCGCGACGGGAGAGAGGGACGGGTCGTGACCCGCCAGTACACGACGCGCCGGGGTTTTCCCGGCGGTGCTCGTCGTGACCGACGCGAGCGGCGCGGAGGCGCGGGTCGAGAAGGAGGTTCGAGTCAGCGAAGCCTCGGGCGGCCCCGGCGGGCCAGGGCCCGGCCCGGGTCCGACCACGACCGTGCCCGGTAGGGCCGACCTTCAGGTGACTGGCCTCTCCAACCCCAGCCCTCGGCGAAACGTCAAGGTGAACTACACCGCGAGCTACCGCAACGCGGGGCCGGACCTCGATCCCAGTGTGACCCTCGTCATCTCTTTCAACGCTGCCGGCGCGGGCGGAGCGCCCACTACGGTCTCCGCCTCGGGCTGCGGGACTTCGAGCGGCTCGGGGTCGCTCACCGTGAGCTGCGTCATCGGCTCGCTCGCGCCCGGCGCTTCCGGCTCCGAAGTCTTGACCGTCCGGTTCCCGTCGAGCGACACCTACTCGGTCTCTGCGACGATCTTCGGAGGCGCTTCCGACCCCAATTCCTCGGCAACGACAGCCGCTCCGTCAGCTACGCGCGTTCGGGCTGATGGAGACCGACGCCGTCGAAAGCTCGTTCCTGAGCGAGATCCTGTCGGAGGGCTCGGCCCCGGTGCAGGCCTCGCTCGAGATCAACGGCCAGCGCCGCGCCGGTCAGGCCCGCCGGTGGCCCGAGCCGCATCCGCGTGACGCCGCAACCGGGAACGAACGTCGTCTCGCTCCACGCGGCGGCGCGAGACCTCGAGGGCGCTCTCTGGAAGATCGACTTCTCCGGGACCGAGAGCTTCGCTCCCGGGAGCATCCAGATCGATTCCGGCGATGTCATCTCGATGTCCCCCAACCCGTTATTTTCCGTCTCGCGGGAAGTGAAACCCGTATACGATTTCGGTTCAGGGTGGAAAATTAGAAATGCGATACCCGTTCAAGCCGCTCCCGCCGGAGCTCGATTGCTCTTCGATCGATCCCGCGGGAGCTCTCCCTCACCGAGGACCAGCTTCTCCGTATGTACCGCGCCATGCGCCTGGCGCGCACCTTCGAGACCCGGCTCGCGGCCCTCTATCGTCAGGGCAAGATCATCGGCGCCGTGTACCTGGGAACGGGCCAGGAGGCGATCGCGACCGGCGTCGCGAGCCTGATGGAGAAGGGAGACATCTTCAGCACCGTTTCTCGAAATCTGTCCTCGTGGTTCTATCGCGGCGTCGAGCCGAAGCACGTTCTCGCGCGATGGTTCGGGAAGGACGTTGCGCCGTCTCACGGACGCGACCTGGGCCTCTTCCTCGCCGACCTTCCGCAGTACGGCATCGCCCCCTTTCACAACGGATCCATGGCCTCCTGGATTCCCTCGGGCGCGGGCTTCGCGCTCGCCTTCAAGATGAAACGGCAGCCGAACGTATACATCGCGTTCACGGGCGACGGCGCCACGAGCCCCGGGGACTTCTACGAAGGCTTGAGCCTCGCCTCGATCCACAAGCTCCCGCTGGTGGTGATCGTCGAGAACAACCAGTTCGCGTATTCGACTCCCATCGACAAGCAGATGCCGGTCGAGAAAGTCTCGGACCGGGCGCCGGCATTCAACGTCTACAGCGACGTCGCTTTCGGAAACGATCTCTTCGGAGTCATCCGCACCGCGCGAAAGGCCATCGAGCACGCGCGGAGCGGCAAAGGACCCGTTCTCGTCGAGTTCCTCACCTTCCGCGTCCGGGGCCACGGCGAGCACGATGACGCCTCCTACGTCTCCGAGGAGGGCCGGCGCTACTGGGAAGCTCGCGATCCCATCAAGCTGTATCTCGAATACCTGAAGCGTGTCGTGGAGGGATCGAAGACTCGAGGCTGTCGACGCCGAATGCGCGGCCATCGTGGACGAAGCGGTTCGGTACGCCGACGAGCTTCCGATGCCGAGGCCGGAGACGGCGACCGACCGGCTATTCGCGCCCCGCTAGCTCGCCGCGAGCAAGCTCGCTTCCCGCCTCCCGCACCGTCACGCGGCGGAGTTGGTTCTTGAGCGGCTCCGAGGACTCGACCCCGACGCGCAGGTAGTTTCCGGTGAGACCGGTCCAGAGTCCGGCTTCGTCCTGCTGCTCGAAGAGCACTTCGACTTCGGTTCCCACGACACGGCGGGAGAAGGCGAGCTTCTTCTCCGCCGAGAGATCCCGAAGGCGCTCGCTTCGCTTCTTGATGGTCTCCGCTGGAAGGTGCTCGGTTCATCCTCGCGGCTTTGGTGCCATAGCGTTTCGAATAGCTGAAGACGTGGAAATAGGCGAAAGGGATGCTCTCGAGAAGCCGATACGTCCTCTCGAACGACTCCTCGGTCTCGCCCGGGAAACCCACGATGACATCGGTTCCGAGGCCGACGTCCGGCACGGCGTCGAGGATTCCCAGAACCGAATCCCGATAGCTCTCCGCCGTGTAGCGCCGGTTCATGCCGTCGAGCACGTTCCGTGTCACCGCTCTGGATGGGAATGTGAAAGTAGTGGCAAAGCTTCGCGGAGCGGGCCATCCTCGAGACCAACGACTTCTCGATGGTGGTCGGCTCGATCGACGTGATGCGGATGCGTGAAAGCCCGGGAATCTCCTCGAGTTTTTCGACCATGCCGTCGAAGGTCGTCCCCTCGTGCTCATAACGGCCGATGTTCACTCCGGTCAGCACCAGCTCACGGTAACCTCGCTCGGCGAGCTCGCGCGCTTCTCGGAGAAGGTCGAAGAGCTTCCTGCTTCGTTCCCGTCCGCGCGTGAAGGGAATGATGCAGAAGGAGCAGAAGAAGTCGCACCCGTCCTGGACCTTCAAGCTCGCGCGCGTCGTGTGGTAGCAGCCGGTCGATGGAATCTCGAAATCGGAATCGTCGATGAGGCTCGAGTGGAGCACCACGGGATCGGGAAGCTTCCGCGGAGAGTCGATGAAGTCGGGAAACTTGTCCTTGTACTCCGTCCCCACGATCATGTCGATGCCCTCGATCGCGCGGAGCGCTTCGAGCCCCACCTGGGCGTAGCAGCCGGTGACGACCACGAAGGCATCGCGGCGCCGACGCAGGGACTGGCGGATGGCGCTGCGGCAGCTCGCTTCTCCCCTCTCGGTGACCGAGCAGGTGTTGATGACCACCAGGTCGGATGGCTCCCCCCACTCGACGATGGAATAGCCCTTCTTCTGGAAGGCACCCGCCCATAGCGCGGCCTCGGTCTGGTTCAGCCGGCAGCCGAGCGAGTGGAAAGACGCGGTCGGCAAAACGCTATCTCCTTGAGACTCGGAGTATAGCAAAGGGACTTAAAGATCCGGCGGCGGAGGCCGATAAGACGCGAGAGCCATGCGCATACTCATCGCCGAAGACGACCCGACCTCGCGGCGGCTCCTCGAGGCGACTCTTTCGCGCGAAGGCTACGACGTCGTTTCCGCCTCGGACGGCGACGAAGCCTGGGAGCGCCTTCACGAGAAAGATGCACCCCGGCTCGCCATCCTGGATTGGATGATGCCCGGGACCGACGGCATCGAGATATGCCGGAGGCTGCGGCGCGAGCCGCGTCCCTCCTACGTATATGTGCTCCTGGTAACGACGAAGACGCGCACCGAGGACATCGTTCACGGACTCGACGCAGGCGCGGACGACTACCTCACCAAGCCATACGACCCCCAGGAGCTGCGGTGCCGCATCCAGAGCGGCGTGCGGCTACTTCGGCTCGAGGAAGCCCTGGCGGACAAGGTGAGTGAGCTTCAGGAGGCTCTCTCCCACGTGAAGCAGCTTCAGGGCCTCCTGCCCATTTGCATGTTCTGCAAGAAGATACGCGACGACTCCGACACGTGGCATCGGCTCGAAACGTACATCGAGCGGAACTCGGGCGCTCTCTTCAGCCACTCGCTCTGCGGCGATTGCCGCCTGCAGCACTACCCAGTGCCTACCGCCGTCTCGGATTGACGGCTACGCGCCTTCGCCTTCACTTCGAGAGGCCCCGCTCCACTCCCGGAGCAGGTCTACCACGACCTCCGACTGCTCCGGCGTCGGCTCACCGGACGCGCGGCGAACGAGAGCGAGAACGTAGAGGCAAGCCTCGCACGACTCGACGTGGGACTGGACCTCTTCCGGGCATCGTTCCATCTGCTCTTTCAGCCGCGCGGCAATAAGATGAAACTCGTTCCCCATACTTCATAAAGACGACGAAGTTCGCCCGTTTCCTCCCTCCACGGCAGGGATTTTCGCTATCATGCTCCGAAAACGGAGGAACCCCATGCGTCCGCTCCTTCTCGCCGCGTCGATTCTTTCGCTTCTGCCGGTCGCAACGCGCGGACGCGGAGTCCAAGGCCAGGGAGCGGCACGAGCGGGAATGGGAGTCGAAAGCGAAGAAGATGGAGGAGCATCTCCTCCGCACCATGCGCAAGCACGGGGTCGATATGTGGATCCTGATGAGCCGCGAGAACCATCCCGACCCCATCCTCGATCTGTTCGGTGGATACGGGGTCTCGGGCTGGTACGGCCACCGGAACGCGTACATCTTCGCCGACGCCGGGGCGAGCGGCCTCGAGACAACGGTGATGGGAACTCACTTGAGCTCTCACCTGGCGCGGTTCTACGGGAACATCGTGTCCTACGGCGAGGAGGGGCTCGCCCATCATCTCGGGCCTTTCGTGCGCGAGCGCGATCCCAGGAAGATAGCGGTCAACCGTTCCTACTCGATTTCCATGGCGGACGGACTCACGTCATCGCTCGAGAGCTATCTCCTCGAAGCCATCTCCCCCGCTCTATGCGGAGAGAATCGTTTCCTCGGAGCCGCTCGCCATCGACTACATCAGCTACCGCACCGACGAAGAGCTTCAGATCGAGCGCGAGGCGAGCTTCATCACGTTCTCCATCCTGAAGCGCGCCTTCTCGAACGAAGTCATCACGCCCGGAAAGACGACGCTCATGGACGTCTACTGGTGGATCGTCGACGAGTGGAAGCGCCAGGACCTGGAGTTCAATTTCCCCCCTGGGCTCGACATCCAGAGGCGGGGCGTCGAGGAGCGCCTCGAAGACCATCTCGACCCGGTGATCGAGCCCGGCGATCTCCTGCACGTGGACTTCGGCGTGCGGCTCATGGGTCTCGTTACCGACCAGCAGAAGATGGCGTACGTGCTGAGGCCCGGCGAGACCCAGGCTCCCGCGGGTCTCGAGAAGGCCTTCGCGCAGTCGGAGCGGCTCGGCGAGATCATTCTCGAGGAGCTCGAGCCCGGCGTCCTCGGCCACGTGGTCAAGGAGAGAGCCGAGGAGAAAGCCACCGGAGAAGGCATCATGTGCTCGGTGTACAACCACTCCCAGGGGAATTGGGTCCACGACGCGGGCGCCTGGACCGTTTTCAACTGGCCCGAGCGCTACGGGCAGCACCCGCGCGAACCGATACGAGCCCGCGAGATCTGGTCCATCGAGTACTCGACCTCTCTCGACCTCCCGGAATGGGACGGACAGCGCATCTCGATGCTGCGCGAGGAGGATGCCTGGGTCGACGACCACGGTGTCGTCCGGTACTTCGCCGGGCCCCAGGAGTCGCTGTGGCTCATCCGGAGCGAGCCCTAGAGGAATGACGAGAATGACGAGCCTCTCGGAGCTGCGCGGGGCGCCCGAAGCCGAGCAGAGAGAAGCGAGGCTACTACCACACGCTCCGCGAGATCCTTCAGCAGCCCGAGACCTGGCTCGAGACGCTCGAGACCTGTCCGTCGAAGCGACGTATCGCTGACGGAGACGTCGGGACCGGTTCTTCTCACCGGGTCCGGAAGCTCCTACTACATCGGCGAGTCCCTCGAGCCCCTCCTCGGGAGGTCCCTCGGACGGCCCGTGCGAGCGGTCCCGGCGGGAACGCTCCTGACCGATGCCGAGAGCTATGTCTTCGAGGGCTCGCCGGGAACGCTCGTTTCCTTCGCCCGGTCCGGCGACAGCCCGGAGAGCTGCGGGGTCGACGGACTCGTTCCTCGCGCGCGCGCCCGCGTGGAGACAGGTGCTCGTCACCTGCAATCGCGAGGGCGCCCTCGCGAAGCGCTACTCCGGCGAAAAGAACGTCTCGCTCCTTCTTCTTCCGGACCGCACCAACGACCGTTCCCTGGTGATGACCTCGAGCTTCACGAACCTTTGGCTCGCGGGGCGAATTCTCGGCGGCCATCCTCCGGATGTGGCCGCGCTCTCACGCCGCGCGGAAGCGATTTTCCGGGAAGACTCCTCCTCTCTCGCGGAGGCGGGAGGCGGCGACTTCGACGGGCGCCGTCTACCTGGGAAGCGGCGCGCGCTACGGGGCCGCCCGGGAAGCCGCGCTCAAGATGCTGGAGATGACGGACGGTCGCGTCCCCACCTTCGCCGAGTCCTTCCTCGGCCTCCGGCACGGTCCCATGTGCGCGCTCCGGGAGACGACACTCCTCGTGGGCTTTCTCGCGAGCGCGGAGCCGCATCGCTCCTACGAACGAGACCTGCTGCAGGAGCTCGCGGACAAAGACGTGAGGCCTCGGACGCGTCCTCGTCGGGACGCGGCGGCGACGTCGATTTCGACCTCGACGATGGAGACGGAGCTCTCCTCGACGTGGTGGTGGGCCAGCTCCTCGCCTTCTTCCGATCCCTTTCGCTCGGACTTCGGCCCGATGCTCCCTCGGCATCGGGAGTCATCTCGCGCGTGGTTCGCAGGTTCCAGATCCATTGAAGCCACCCACGATTCTCGTGGCGGGAGAGATCAATGCGGATCTCGTCTTTCGCGAGGTGTCTCCCTTCCCCGCTCTCGGGCGGGAGGTTCTCGTCTCCGAATCCGAGCTCGTGCTCGGGAGCGCCTCCGCAATCTGCGCCTCAGGGCTCGCCCGGCTCGGAAACCGCGTCTCGTTCTCGGGAAAAGTAGGAGACGACCTCTTCGGGCGGTTCTGTCTCGAGGAGATGTCTCGCTCGGGAATCGAGCTCGAGCACGTCCTCGTCGACAAGGGCACCACGACGGGAATCACGGTTTCCATCTCCTCCGGACCGGATCGAGCGCTCGTCACCTGCCTCGGCGCCATCTCGGAGTTCACGGCCGAGGACGTTCCCGACGCCGCCTTCGACGGCGCGGCTCATCTCCACGTCGCGGGATTCTTTCTCCAGACCCGCCTCCGGGCCGGTCTCCCGGAGCTGTTCCGTCGCGCGCACCGGCACGGGCTCACGACATCGCTCGACTCCGGGCACGATCCGGAGGGTCGGTGGCAGGGCGGTCTCGACGAAGCGCTGAAGGAAGCGGACCTCTTCTTCCCCAATCGGGAAGAGCTCCGCGCCATCACAGGCCGGGAAGACCTGGAGGAGTCGCTACGAAGCTTCGACTCGGGTGCGCGTCGTGGCCAAGCTCGGCCCCGCCGGCGCAGCGGCACTCGACGCAGGCTCGATGGTGCGCGTTCCCGCGCCTGCGGTCGATGTCGTGGACACCACCGGCGCGGGCGATTCCTTCGACGCCGGCTTCCTGCACGCCTGGCTCCGAAAGCATCCTCTGGAAGAATGTCTACGTTACGGTGTCGCCGCCGGAAGCCTCTCGACGCGCGGACTCGGAGGCACGAAAGCGCAGCCGACCGCCGAGGAGCTCGAACGTTTCCTGGCTGATCGCTGACCGCTGATCGCTGACGGCTGCTTCAAGGCTTTCGCCCCGGGGTCCACGGAGCCCCCGCCTTCTCCAGTGCCAGGTCGAGCTCGTCGAGCTCCGCCGCGAGGCGCGAGAGCGCCGTGCTCGCTTCCGCGAGCTCTTCCTCGGCGACCGCGAGACTCGCGCGATG
The DNA here is from genome assembly GCA_963820855.1 of uncultured Acidobacteriota bacterium. Lineage (GTDB taxonomy): Bacteria > Acidobacteriota > Vicinamibacteria > Marinacidobacterales > SMYC01 > DAISKN01. The sequence continues at coordinate 398,532 of CAWGBY010000014.1, read as the reverse complement.
GGTCTTCGTGGGACCGTACGTCGACTCCCAGTCGTTCGAGGCGATGTGGCCGATTCGTTCCAGAACACCCGGGACCGTCGGCTCCGAAAGCCGGCCGCGAACAGGGTCGCCCTCGAGCTTCTTCTTGACGTCCTTGAGCCCGACCTCCGCCGCCCGCAATCGAGCGGCGAGATCGGCGGTCGCGGATCGTGCGTCGAGAAGCGCTTTCCTCATGTAGGCGACTCTCTCGATCGCTTCGTCCGTCGATCGGGACGCCGCGAGCGCCTTCCTCCGCAGCTCCCAGGTCTTCTCGCGGAACCGGAGGACCTCGGTTCGATCCTGAACGGGAAGGGTCGAGGACTCCCATGCGACGACCTCGAAGGATTGCGACGGGGAAAGCTCCGTGACTTCCCCACCGGCCGCCTTCCACAAGCTCACCCGAAACGTGCCCGGGGCCACCATCGGCCCTACTGGATGGCTGTCGAAGAGGCTATCGAGCACGCGCGGTTTCAACTCGGTCGGATTCGGCGGCGGGTATCGGAGGTCCCAGGCCACGCGATGGAATCCTTTCGTCTTCGGCGCTCCGATTCGCCGAACGACGTTTCCGGCCTGGTCTCTCACTTCGAGGACGACGGAGGGCTCGTCTTCCAGACTCTCCGCGGCGAGCGCGTCGAATCCTGGAAAGGGCGCGTCCTTCCCCTCCGTCGCGAGCGTCTCTTCCTTCTTGCGCCTCGCCTCTTTCGCCGACTCGAGATCCTTCCCCAAGTGGTACGTGAAGACCGCTCCGAACGGCGGGTTGGGCGCGGCGAAATGAGCGCCGCCCTGATTCGCTTTCTCCCGGAGCCCCAAAGGAACCTGCGGTACGTAGAGAAGGGCCTTTCGCACCGCGAAGAGAGCGGCCTCTCGCGAGAGGAGCTCCGAGCTCGCCTCTCTCAGGGGCGAGTAGTCATCGAGGATGTAGAAACCGCGGCCGAAGGACGCGCCCACGAGGTCGTTCTCCCGGCGCTGGATCTCCAGATCGCGAAACGCGATCGTCGGAGCTCCGCCTTCGAGCTTCACCCAGTGCGCGCCGCCGTCGACGGTGAAGAAGATGCCGAACTCCGTTCCCGCGAACAAGAGCTCGGGCTTCACGTGGTCCTCCACGATCGACCACACCAGATGGCGGCCCGGGAGGTCTCCGCGGATCGAGGTCCAGGTCCGGCCTCGGTCGCTGGCTCTTCAAAAGGTAGGGCGAGTAGTCGCCGACCTTGTGGTTGTCGAGGACGACGTAGACCGTGCCCGCGCCGTGGAGCGAGGCTTTCACCTCGTTCACGAACGCGAGATCGGGAACGCCGGGGAACGCGTCGACGCGGCGCCACGAAGCGCCGGCGTCTTCACTCACCTGGACCATGCCGTCGTCGGTGCCGACGTAGAGAAGACCCTCGACCAGCGGAGACTCGGAGATCGAAGTCGTATTTCCGTACCAGGACATCGCGCCCAGGTCATAGAGATCGTCGACACTCCAGACCCGGCCCATCACCTCCATCTCGTAGCGGTTGCGGCCGCGCGAGAGGTCCGCGCTCACCGCGGTCCAGGAGTCGCCGCGGTCGTCGCTTCGCCAGAGCCTATGAGAACCGAAGTAGAGCCTCGTCGGGGAATGCGGGCTTATCAGAATCGGGGCATCCCAGTTCCAGCGCTCGGGCGGATCCCCCTTCGCCGGCTGCGGCTTGATGTCGACGAGCTCCCCCGTGCCCCGGTCGTATCGCGTGAGGCTCCCGTACTGCCACTCGGAATAAATAATGTTGGGATCGGTGGGATCGATCTGACCGGCGTAGCCGTCCCCCGCGACCGTATTGAACCAGTCGCTGTTCTGAATTCCGTGCACGTTCGGGGTGCGCGAGGGCCCGACCTGGGCGTTGTTGTCCTGCATTCCCCCGTACACGTTGTAGAAAGGCTCCGCGTTGTCGAGTGCGAGCTTGTAGACCTGGGTCACTGGCAGGTTCGAGACGAACTTCCAGCTCTTCCCGTGGTCCCAGGTCTCGTAAAGACCGCCGTCGCTTCCCGCGAGCAGGTAGTCGGGATCGGCAGGGTCGAAGGCGAGGGCGTGGTTGTCGCTGTGTTTGTAGGGCTCGCCGAGCTTCGAGAAGCTCTCTCCGCCGTTGTCCGTGAGCTGGATCCACACGTCCATCTGGTAAACGCGATCGCGATCGTGAGGCGAAGCGTAGATCTCCTGATAATAATGAGGACCGGTCCCGCCGCTCCGGTAGTCGTTTCTCTTCTCCCACCGCTCGCCGGAGTCGAGGGAACGGTAGAAACCGCTCTTGTCGTCGGCCGCCTCGATGGTGGCGTAGACGACGTCGGGGTCCACGGGAGAGACCGCGAGACCGATCTTCCCCATGTGCACCGAAGGAAGCCCGCTCGCGAGCCGCCTCCACGTCTTTCCGCCATCGGTCGTCTTGTGGATTCCGGACTCGGGCCCGCCTCCGATGAACGACCAGACGTGCCGTCGCCTCTGGTACGAAGCGGCGTAAAGAACGTCTCCGTTTCGCGGATCCATCTCGAGATCGGTGACTCCCGTGTTCTCGCTGATGCTGAGGACCGCGCTCCAGGTCGCGCCGCCGTCCGTGGTCTTGAAGACACCGCGCTCGCCGCCCGCGGACCAGAGCGGTCCTTCCGAGGCCGCGTAGACGACGTTCGAATCGCGCGGGTCGACGACGATCTTGGAGATGTGCTCGGAGCTCGAAAGCCCCATCCGTTCGAAGCTCCGGCCGCCATCGAGACTCTTGTAGACGCCGTCGCCGTATCCCACGTGGCGGCCGCTCACGTTCTCCCCCGTCCCGACCCAGACGATTTCGGGATTCCCGGGGTCGAGGGCCACGCATCCGATCGAGTACGAGCTCTTGGAATCGAAAATGGGGGTCCACGTGGTTCCGGCGTTCGTGGTCTTCCAGACACCCCCGGAGCCGACCGCCACGTACCAGGTGCTCTGGTGCCTTGGATGAATCGCGATGTCGGCAACGCGGCCCGACATCAACGCGGGGCCAATCCCGCGAAGCTCGAGTCCCTGGAACGACTTGGCGTCGAGGGGTTCCTGTCCCGCGGAAGGAAGGGAAGAGCCGAGCGCGAAAACGACAATCCAGATGTTTTTCATAGGGCCGGCATCATATACAATCCCCCCCCTGCCGAGGAGGTGCCTTCGTGACCCTTTCTCGTCGAAGCTTTCTCAAGGGGGCCGGTGCCATCCTGCCCCTCGCGGGGCAGACCGACTTCTTCGCGACGCCTGCGACCGTCGAACGGCGGAACGGAATCCCCTATCGCGCCTTTGGCAAGACCGGGGACAAGGTCTCGATTCTGGGCGTGGGCGGATTCCACATCGGGATCCCCGAGGAGTCGGAGGGGATCGCCATCGTCAAAACCGCGCTCGACGCCGGTGTGAGCTTCCTGGACAACGCCTGGGAGTACAACGAGGGCGAGAGCGAGCGCCGTATGGGGAAGGCGCTTCGGGACGGCTATCGGCAAAAGGCGTTCCTCATGACCAAAGGCTGCGCCCGGGACGCGAAGGGAGCGATGGCGCAGCTCGAGGAGAGTCTGACGCGCCTCGGAACGGACGTGATCGATCTCTGGCAGTTTCACGAGTGCAACTACGACGACGACCCGGATCTCCTCTTCGCGAAGGACGGAGCGATCCACGCCGCCGTGAAAGCGAAAGAGCAAGGAAAGATTCGCTTCGTCGGGTTCACCGGCCACAAGTCTCCCCACATTCACCTGAAGATGCTGGCGCAGGGGTACGACTGGGATGCGCTTCAGATGCCGCTCAACCTCTGCGACGCGCACTACCGCAGCTTCACACGCGAGGTGCTGCCCGTCGCCCTCGAACGAGGCATCGCGGTCATCGCGATGAAGACCCAGGGCGGCGGAATGATTCCGGAGAAAGCCGGGGTCACCGCGCACGAGTGCCTGCGCTACTCGATGAGCCTCAACGTTCCGGTGTGCCTCTCCGGGATGCGCAGCCTCGACGAGGTGCGGCAGAACGTCGCCTTCACCAGCACGTTCGAACCGCTCACGACCGACGCGCGCGGAGCACTTCTCGCGAAAGTCGCGCCCTTTGCGGGCGCGGGGGTCCTCGAGCGCTTCAAATCCACGCAGCGGTACGATTCCGAGTACCACCAGCAACAGCACGGGTTTCAGTGACGAAGTTGTCCGCGGGCTTGCTGATGTTTCGCCGGAGCCGAGGGCTCGAGCTCTTCCTGGTTCACCCGGGAGGTCCATTCTTTCGAAACAAGGACGAGGGCGCCTGGAGCATTCCCAAGGGAGAAGTCGAAGAGGGCTCAGAGCCTCTCGATGCGGCGCTTCGCGAGTTCTCGGAAGAGACCGGGGCCGATCCTCCGGGAGGCGAGCTCGTTCCACTGGGTGAGATCCGGCAGAAAGGCGGAAAGCGCGTCGTCGCCTGGGCGGTCGAGGGCGACCTCGAGCCTTCGACGGTGAAGAGCAACACCTTCGAGATCGAATGGCCTCCCCGATCGGGACGGCGAGAACGGTTCCCCGAGATCGATCGCGCGGAGTTCTTCCCTCCCGACCTCGCCCGGCGAAAGCTCAACCCGGGACAAGTGGAGCTGGTCGACCGGCTCGAACGAAAGCTCGAGGAGGCCGGGTAGCCGATGCTGCTGGCGTTCCTTCTCGCGCAGCTCCTGTCGCCGCGGCCGGTGACCGCGGAGCGGCTCTCGAGCCCGGAGCCCGAGAACTGGCTCATGTACCTCGGAAGCTACGCGTCTTTGGGTTACAGTCCTCTCGACCAGATCCGCCGGGAGAACGTCGCGCGGCTTTCGCCGGCGTGGACCTTCTCGACGGGCGTCGGAGAGGGACATCAGTCCCCTCCCCTGGTGAACGACGGCGTCATGTACCTCACGACGCCGTGGCATCAGGTCCTCGCTCTCGACGCGCGCACCGGGAACCTTCTCTGGCGGTACGAGCGCGACCTCCCCGACGATCTCAAGGGGCTCCATCCGTCGAATCGAGGCGTCGCCCTATATCTCGACAAGGTCTATCTCGCCACACTCGACGCCTACGTGGTGGCGCTCGACGCGAAGACCGGAGACCTCGTCTGGGAGAAGTCCGTCGAGGATTACAAGCTCGGCTACTACATGACCCTCGCGCCTCTCGTCGCGAAAGGAAACGTGATGGTCGGCGTTTCCGGAGGAGAGCTCGGGGTCCGAGGTTTCATTCAAGCGCTCGACGCCGCGACGGGCGAGACCCGGTGGAAAACGTTCACCGTTCCCGGCCCGGGCGAGCCAGGACACGAGACCTGGACCGGAGACGCCTGGCGGACCGGCGGCGCGCCGGTCTGGATAACCGGCAGCTACGACCCTTCCCTCGGGCTCTCTTACTGGGGTGTCGGCAACGCGGCGCCCTGGGTCGGGGATGCGCGACCCGGCGACAATCTCTACTCGAGCTCGGTCATCGCCCTCGACGTCGAGACGGGTGCGCTCGCCGCGCATCACCAATATCACTGGAACGATTCGTGGGACTGGGACGAGGTCGCGGCGCCGCTTCTCGTTTCGATCGAACGAAACGGGCGAGCCTTCCCGGCTCTCGCTCACGCGGGGAGGAACGGATACCTCTGGCTCCTCGACAGGAGCGCTGGGAAGATCGATTTCGTCGACGCGTGGCCGTACGTGCACCAGGACGTCTTCACCAAGATCGATCACCTCACTGGACGGCCCGAGTACGACCCCTCGAAGAAGCCGACGACGGGCGCGGTGACTTCCTTTTGCCCTTCCATCTGGGGCGGGAAGAACTGGCCCCCCGCGGCCTATAACCCGGAAACGCGCCTGCTCTATGTTCCAGCGAACGACAATCTCTGCACGACTATCGAAGGCGTGAAAGCGAAGTACGTTCCCGGGAGAGCGATTCACGGGAAACGCGGTGCGGCGCAACCGCGGGATGTTCGTCCGCGAAGGCGCGACCCACATTGGCGAGCTCCAGGCCTGGAATCTCGCAACGGGCGAGAAAGTCTGGACGGAGACGTTCGAAGGACCGAACTGGGGACCGGTGCTCACGACGGCCGGAGGTCTGGTGTTCATGGGCGGAACGAACGACCGATACTTCCGCGCCTTCGACGCCGAGACCGGGAAGGTCCTTTGGAAGCTCCGCACCAACTCTGGAATCACGGGAATTCCTACTTCATACTCAGTCGATGGAGTCCAGTACGTGGCGGTGCAGTCCGGTTGGGGCGTGGACGCTCAGAAAGTGCAGTCTGCTCTCGATGGCATACGGGGGACAAATTCATTCGTTCCCCAGGGGGGTGTCCTCTGGGTCTTTTCGCTCGAAAGGAAGGATTGAAATGGCCTCGAATACCGAACGGTACCCCAGCTTCGCGTCCTTCTATCCCTTTTATCTCACCGAACATCGAAACCCGACCTGTCGAAGGCTCCACTTCGCGGGAACGTTCTTCGTCCTGCTCGCGCTTCTGGCGATCGCGGGAACGCAATCCTGGTCGCTTCTGTGGGTCCTGCCCGTCATCGGCTATAGCTTCGCATGGACCGGACATGTCTTCTTCGAGAAGAACCGTCCCGCGACGTTTCAATATCCGCTCTACAGCCTGATGGGCGACTTCCGGATGTTCTACGAAATCCTGACCGGCCGCCTCGCGTTTTGATCCTTCGCCGGAGCCCCAGTCAGAGGACGGGCTCGAGGTGGGCTCCTCCGACCGCTCGACAAGAATAGAGCGCACCCTGGTTTCCCGTGGCGCTCCGGTAGGCGCTCGAGACCGCGCGTACGAAATCGTCCGACGCCGAAGCGCGTACCAGGGCGACGGCCGAGCCTCCGAATCCTCCGCCCGTCATGCGAGCGCCGACGGCGGCGGGATGGCCGGTTGCGATTTCGACCATGGCGTCGAGAGCCGGGCTCGACACTTCGTAGAGATTCCGAAGACTCGCGTGCGACTCTCTCATCAGCGACCCGATGCGCCCTTCATCGCCGAGCTTCAAGGCCGAGACCATGTCGAGAGTCCTCGCGTTCTCCTCCACGACGTGTGAGAGCTCGGGATCGTAGCGTCCCCGGAAGGCGCTCGACCGATTCCCGCGAGGCGTCGCGAAGCGCGCGGACGCCGAGGTACGCCGCCGCCTCCTCGCAGCTCTTCCGCCGCTCTTCGTAGGCGCTCGATGCCAGGGCTCGTCTCGTACCCGTGTCCATGATCACCACCCGCAGGAAGTCGGGGATCGGGACCGACTCGATTGCGAGACTGCGGCAGTCGAGGAGCATGGCGCATCCGGCTTCGGAGAGGGCCGACGCCATCTGGTCCATGATCCCGCAGGGCACTCCCACGAAATCGTTCTCCGCCCGCTGCGCGAGCCGCGCGGCGGTCAAGGGATCCCACGGGTGTCGACGCGAGGTCGAAAACGGCGCGCGCGATGGCGAGCTCGAATGCCGCAGAGGACGACAAGCCGGCGCCGATCGGTACGTCGCCCCCGACGACGAAGTCCATTCCATGGAGCTCGAGGCCGTGCTCGCGGTGCGTCCGGACCACGCCCGCGGCGTAGTCGATCCAGGAGCGCGACGGAACGAGCGCATCGAGGGAGAGCGAACGCTCTTCCCGCTCGCTCGAGCGAGTAACCCCGGAGCACGCCCTCGTCGCTCGGCGCGTAGGCCACGATCGCGAATCGATCGATCGCCGCCGGGAGAACGAACCCGTCGTTGTAGTCGGTATGCTCTCCGATGAGGTTGACCCGGCCGGGGGCGGCGGCGAGTCTCGGCTCCCGCCCGAAGCGCTTTCGAAACTCAAGAGCCGCGAGCGACCCGGTCACGGCGTCGTCTCGCGAAGTCGCTGCGCCGCCTCCTCCGCGGTGAAGTCGCGCTGCGGCTCGGCGGTGAGCTCGTACCCCACGAGAAACTTCCGCACCGAGGCGGAGCGGAGAAGTGGCGGGAGATAAACGGCGTGGAGGCGGAAGCCCTTGTGGTCTTCTCCATCCCGAGGTCTCTGGTACCAGCCCATCGAGTACGGAAAGGCCGTCTCGAAGATGCCGTCGTAGCGGCGGACCGCTCGGCCGAGGAGTCCCGCGAGATCCGAGCGTTCCTCCGGGGTGAGCTCCGCGAGCGAGCCGACGAGCCGCTTCGGAACGAGCATCGTCTCGAACGGCCAGACCGCCCAGAACGGCACGACCTGAGTCCAATTCGGCGTCTCCTCCACGATCCGCTCCCGGCGCCTGAGCTCCTCCTCGAGATAGTCGCCGAGGAGGTCGCGGCCGACTTCGCTCCCGATACGAGCGAAACCGCTCCGCCATCCGGCGTGGAATGCCGGGCACGTGCTCGACGGCCCAGATCTGTCCGTGCGGATGGGGATTGCTCGCGCCCATCAAGGCGCCGCGATTCTCGAAAATCTGAACGTACGAGACGTTTCCGCCGGCCACGAGTCGCTCGGACTCGAAGGCCCAGGCATCGACCACGGCCTCGACGGCCGCCGGGGAGAGAGTGCCCATGTGCAGGTCGTGCCTCTCCGAGAACGACATCACCCGCACCGACCTCGTTCGGGTGTCGCGAGCAGGAGCGGATGTGCAGCGGCCTCGGAAAGCGGCGGCGTCGGGAGAAAGCGCGGGAAAATCGTTGTCGAAGACATGAACCCCGCGATAGTCGGGGTTTCGAGCGCCGGAGGCACGGTGGTTCCCGGGACAGATGTAGCAATCGGGATCGTAGGCAGGGAGTCGAATCGTCGAAACGTCCAGTCGCTCGCCGAGCCAGGGGCGATTCATCCGGCCGGGTGAGCACAGAACCCATTCATCCAGAAGAGGGTTATAGCGCCGGTGCGATGCGGTCATCGGAGTGTCGAGCCTAAACTCTTGTCGTCTTCGGATCCAGTTGCTACCCTGGTTTCGATGCGGCTCGTCACGCGGGGAAATCTGGACGGACTCACCTGCGCGGTGCTACTCGATCAAGCGGAGCCAGTCGACAGGATTGAGCTCATCCATCCGCAGGACATCACCGACGACAAGTTCCAGGTCGAGCCGAGCGACATCCTGGCGAACGTTCCCTATCACCCGAACTGCGCGAAGTGGTTCGATCACCACTCTCACACCCGGACCTACGAGCGGCCGCCCACACAGTTCCAGGGCCGGTACGGCCTCGCGCCGAGCACCGCGCGCCTGGTGTACGACTACTATCTCTGGGACAATCCCGGCTTCAACGCGTACGAAGAGCTGGTGCGCGAAACGGATCGCTACGACGGCGCCGGGCTGACGAGGCAGGATGTCCTCGACCCCCAGGACTACATCCTCCTCGGTTTCACTCTCGATCCCCGAACCGGGCTCGGTCCTTTCCAGGAATACTTCATGAGTCTCTTCGAAGTGCTCCGCGACGGGACCATCGAGGACGTCATGGCGCTCGAGGAGCTCCAGGCGCGGAAGCGCCGGATGGAAGAGGGACGCGAGCCGTATCTCGCCGCGACGCGGAAGTACTCCCGGATGGTGGGACAGGTCCTGGTGACGGACCTCCGCGACGCCGGGCCGCTTCCCGCGGGAAACCGCTTCCTCGTCTACACCCACTATCCCGACGCGAACGTGTGGCTCCGCATCGCCTGGGGACCGAAGAGGGAGTTCCTCGTCGCGACCGTGGGGCACAGCATCTTCAACCGCACCTGTCCGGTCCACGTCGGGGGGCTTCTCGCCAAGTACGGCGGCGGCGGTCACCGCGGCGCCGGCGCGACACCGATCGGGATCGAGAACGCGGCGACGATCATCGACGAGCTGATTCAGCGCCTCAGCGAGCCGCAGGTGCCGGTCGCACCCTGAGCGTCAGTCCTTCGACGGCCTCGACGGTAACTTCGTCACCCGCAGCGACAGGGCCTTCGCCCTTCACCACCTCCGCGAGCCACAGCTCGCCGCGAAGGAGGACATAGCCCGTCGGGCGCAGCGGCTCCCTCGCCGTCGCCCGCCGCCCGATGAGACTCTCCGCGGGAGGCTCGACGCGGAACCGGTAGTGGTTCTTGAGCAGGGGGTAAATCGCCCAGTCCTTCAGAAACCATGCGGCGAAAATGACCGCGGCCCACGAAAGCGATAGGCCGAAGTACCGATGCGCCGCGACCAGCGCCACGATGAGAACTCCCCAGCCGGGAATCTGGAGGAGCCAGTAGCGCCAGAAGACGGTCAAGACGCCTCAGTGAATCTTGTACGGCGGCGTCTCCTCGGCTCTCCCCGGATACCCTTCGGCACGAAACGGCGAGCGGAGCTCCGCGCCGTAGACGCGAATGCGCCTTTCGTCGACGCCGCGGCGGAACTGATCCGCAAGGATCGCCCGGATGCGGGCACGCATGGACTTGAAGAGAAGAAGGAAGCCGAACGCGTCGGTCAGCACTCCCGGGGTGATCAGGAGAACACCCGCGACGAGAATCAGGATTCCGTCCAATATCGGTCCTGCGGGAAGCTCGCCTCGCTGCATCTGCTCCTGAGCGGCGCGGAGCGCCGAGAGACCCTGCCGGCGCGCCAGGAACGCGCCGAGCGACCCAGTGAGCGCGAGAAGCAGGAGCGTCCACCCCGTCCCGAGACGGCTTCCAATCTCGATCAGGAGCGCGAGCTCGAGCGCCGGTACGAGAATGAACAGCAGAAGCAGCTTTCGCATGAGCGCATTATAGAGCCCTGGACCTATCTTTGCGTGCTGTACGCAGTTGCGTTCTCTCCGCTTCGGGCGTCATCCGAGAAAACGGGGAGTAACGCAGAGGCGCAAAGACGCCGGGACCGCAGAGAAAGAATCTTTCCCGGGGAGAAGTAATCGATTCCTGTCTCTGCGTCCTCTGTGCCCCTGCGCCTTTGCGTTCTTCACGGTTTTGTTCGATTGGACGCTAACCCGAACGGCTGGTATCCTATAGCTCTCCCGGAGAATTTCTACATGGATCCCGCCTCGTTCCCTGCGACGGAACTGCAATGAGCCACGGCGCCGACGAGATCGGCGAAGAGCCGCTGATCAAAGCGCTCGCGGAAGTCCTCGGGGACCGATACCAGTTCGTTTCGCGGCTCGGTGCCGGCGCTTTCGGCGAGGTCTACCGCGTGCAGGACACCATGCTCGAGCGGGACGTCGCCGTCAAACGAGTTCGGCTCGACGCGTTCGCCGACTCCGCCCAGAGGAAAGAGCTTCGCGAGCGCACCATCCGCGAGGCGAAGGTCGCGGCCAAGCTCAAACATCCCCATATCGTGACCATCCACGACGTCGTCGATCGGCCGGACATGAGCTTCATCGTGATGGAGTTCATCGAGGGCAAGACGCTGGCGAAGCTGCTCAAGGAGTCGAGGCGGCTCTCCCTCGAAGAGACGACGCGGCTCCTCGGTCAGACGGCGTCCGCGCTCGATTTCGCCCACCAGAAAGGAGTGGTCCATCGCGACATCAAGCCCGCCAACATCATGATCGAGGCCGGCACCGGGAGCGTGAAGGTCACTGACTTCGGCATCGCGAAGTCCGACGCCTTCACCGAGCTCACCGCAGCCGGAAGCGTTCTCGGAACGCCGAACTACATGTCCCCCGAACAAGCGCGAGGGGATCTCGCGATCGGACCTCGCGCGGATCTATTCTCCCTCGGCTGCCTCGCCTACGAGTGCGTCGTCGGCCAGAAGGCGTTCGTCGGGAGCACGGTCATGGCGACGCTCCTGACCATCATGAACGACCCTCCGAGAGCCTTCGACAGCGAGAGTCTCGGCGTCAGCCCGTCTTTCGACGGCATCTTGAAGCGCGCTCTCGCCAAGGACCCCGCCGAGCGGTTCTCGTCCGGGGCCGAGCTCGTTGCCGCGCTTAGCGCGCTTCGTCCCGTGGAACAAGCGACGCTCGTCCTCGAGTCCCCCGCGCTCCCCTCGCCCCCGGCGGCCGCGCTCGTGGTCACCCGCCGCGAGCCGGGCGATCGCTCCTCGTTCGACGCTCGCCTCCAGGGAAGCCTCGCCGACACCTCGGTCGCGGAGCTGATCCGGGAGGTATACAGCGCGCGAAGCACCGGCATCCTCCACTTCACGCGCGACGGCGCCTCGAAGCGCATCTACTTCAAGAAGGGCAACGTGGTCTTCGCGAACTCCGACGTAAACGATGACCGCCTCGGCGAGTTCCTGATTCGCACGGGCGAGATCGATCGCCCCACCTTCGACAAGGCCTCGGACCTGATGCGCAAGACCGGGCAGCGGATGGGAACCAGTCTCATCAAGCTCGACGTGCTCACCCGGGAGAACCTCTCGGCATTGGTCCGCCGCCAGGTGGAGGCCATCATCTACTCCGTTTTCGACTGGGATCGCGGGGTCTACGGGTTCGAGATCCACGACCGCCCGGTCGAAGAAGACATCGTGGTCGAGCTCTCCACGGCCGAGCTCATACTCTTCGGAGTCCGCGGCATGGCCTCGCTCGATCACATCCGGAGCGCACTCGGCGCGCTCGAGCGCGTCCTGCGCCACACCGAGAATCCTCTCCTCCTCTACCAGAAGATGACGCTCACGCCGTCCGAGGGGTACGTGCTCTCCCGCGTCGACGGATCGACCTCGGTCGACCGAGATCGCCTCGATCTCGCCGCTCGGAGAGGACGAGACGCTTCGATGCGTCTACGCTCTCGTCTCCGCAGGTGTGGTGGAGCTCGCGTCGAGGACCCTGCCGCTCACGTCGCGAATCGCGACCCCTCCGGCGCGCGGAGGAGCGAGCGCCAGCGCCCGAACCGCCGAAGAAGGAGCCGGAGCCCGCCGCGGCGTCGGACCAGGAGCAAGAGATCCTCGCCGACATCGCCCAGAAGCACGCCTCCCTCGAAACCGCCGACTACTACGAAATCCTCGAAGTGAGCGCGGGGGCATCGGACGACGAGATCAAAAAGGGCTACTACGCGATGGCGAAGAAGTACCACCCCGACCGCCATCACCTCCCGCACCTGCGGGAGGTTCATGGGCTTCTCGAAGAGCTATTCGCCAAGGTGACGGTCGCCTACCAAGAGCTTTCGGATCCGGCGTTGCGACGCCGCTACGACGGCGCGCGCCATCAGAAAGCGCGAGTGACGCCGCCCGAGCCCGGCGCTCAGGCCTCCACGGCGTACACCTTGCCGCCGGAGGTCGTAGCCGAGCGACACTATCAACAGGGTTATGGACACTTCGAGCGAATGGAGTACTTCGACGCGATCCAGTGCCTGAGGGAATGCGTTCGGATGATTCCCGGCGAGCCCCGCTATCACAAGCTCCTGGCGAAGGCGCTGTCGAAGAACCCGAACTGGCGCAAAGAGGCGGAAGTCCACTTCCTGATGGCCCTGAAAGCGAACGAATTCGACGTCGAGTGCCTCGTCGGTCTCGCCGAAAACTACGAGGCGGCGGGCCTCACGACGCGCGCCTCGAACATCTACGAGCGGATCCTCGCGTACGATCCCGATCATCCCATCGTGCTCGAGAAGATAAAGGCGAAGGGCAAGAGCAAGAAGAGCCGGTAAAGAAGCGCTCAGCCGTCAGCGCCTTCGATAGAGTCTCCACCGCGCGCCCGAGAGACTCGTCGATGGGTACTCGCGCAGAAGCTGACAGCCCTCGCAGCGAGAACCCTTGTAGCTTCCGATCCAGAACTCGGCTGGCCCCGAGATCACGTACCGCAATCGGGCGCCTTCGCTCCCCATTCTCCCGCGATAAAAGGCCAAGATCGTCCTGTTCCGGAAATCGTGATCGCTTCCGATCTCGACCTCGACCCGGTCCGACGATGCCATGAGGAAGCGAAGGGCTTCCTCGTAGCCGCCGCGCCCGTCCCCGGTGAAACCCCAAATGGCGCAACCGTTCACCGAAAGCCAGGCGAAGACGAGAAGCGCCGACCACGGGCGTGCCAGCGAGTGCGCGAAACTCGCGGCGAGGAGCGGCACGAAAACGAGAAGCACGAGGAAGTACCGAGGATAAAGAAACGGCGGATCGAGGGTGAGCACGAGCCAGATGGGAAGTAGCATCGCGGCCACGAAGAAGACCCAGAGGTGCGAACGCACTTCCGTCGAGTTGCGGTGCGACCAGTAGGCGCCCACGCGGCGTACCATCTCGAACGCGAGCAGGGCACACGCGAGCCCCGCGACGATACCAACGAACGGGCCTTCGACGGGTCCACCCAAGGCGAGGGAGGCGGTTTCCACGAGTACCGTGCCCGGAGGGGCGCTCGTTCCCCCTCCGATGACGAATTGCCCCGCGTTGATCGCGACCAGGCCTGCGAGAAGCAGAACAGGAACCGCAGGTGGAGAGAGCGCGTTCCGGAGCGAAATCGCTCCACGGCCGGCGAGAACGAGCGAGTAGACGGCCACAGCGATAAGCACCATCACAAAACTCAGGTGCGAGAGAAGCCCGAGGCAAGCCGAAAGCGCCGAGCCGGCGAGAAAGCTTCTTCGTCGCGTCTCGAACCACCTCACCAGGCAGAGGAGCAGGCACAGGCTCGCGAGAGCGGCGAGCGAATAACCTCGCGCTTCGGAGGAGTAGAAAATCAAGGGAAAGCTGGTCGCCGTCAGGAGCATCGCCAAGCCGGGCTTCGAGCCCTCGAGCGCTGCGAGCCATCCGGCGAAGAGAACCGCTGCGATCCCCGCGAGAAAGGAAGGAAGCCGGTACACCCAGAAGGGGGCTGCGGGGCCGACGAGGTGCATCCAGAGGCTCACGAGCCAGTGGTTGCTGTCGTGATGAATGCCCGTGAAGACTTCGATGGCGGAGCGGACGTCCGTCGCGCTCGAGAGCGCGTGGATCTCGTCGAGCCAGAGCCCCGTGAAAAGACCGGGCGCCCGGAGCAAAGCTCCCAGAAGCACGATGGCGCCGACGCTTCCCCTCATGTCTTCGACTATCATTGCCCCGGATGGATTCCCGTGGCCATCGTGCTCTCGCTCTCGGTCTGAGCCTAATCGTTTACGCGGCCTTCTTCTCCTTCACCTTCCACGAAGCCGACGAGGATGTATGGGGACGCATGGCCGCCGGGAGGCTCACGCTCGAAGAGGGCCGCGTGCCCGAGAAAGACGTCTTCGCATACGTTCCAACGAAACCGGTCTGGGTCGATCACGAGTGGCTTTCGGGAGTCGTGTTTCAGCTCGTCCATCGCGACTGGGGAGGCTCGGGGCTCGTCGTTCTCCGGGCCGCTCTGGGCGTCGGAACCGTCGCTCTCCTCCTCTTCGCTGCGCGCGGCGCGAAGCCGTGGACGGTGGCGGTCCTCTCGCTCGCCGCATCCCCGCTCATCGTCCAGGGATTCAACTCCGTGGTGCGAGCCCAGGCCTTCACCTTCCTCTTCTTCGCTCTCACTTTCTTGGTGATGGAGCGGGGGAAGGGACATGCTGTCCTTCTGCCGCTCGTCGCTCTCTGGGCGAATCTCCACGGCGGGTTCGTGATCGGTCCTCTGCTCATCCTGGCCTACGGCTACGTCCGTCTCGCGGCCGGATGCTTCGCGGTGAGTGTCCTGAACCCGTACGGGCTCGAGTATTGGCGGTTTCTCCTCGAGGCTCTCTCGATGCCGCGTCCGGGAATCGTCGAGTGGCGTCGGGCAAAGCTCGGAGGCCTCGACGACCTCCACATTCAGGCGGGCCTCCTTCTCGTCCTGCTGCTCGTTCTCGCGAAGCGGCCTCGCCTCGCGCATCTCGTGGCGCTCGGAGGCGCGTCCCTCGCGACCGTCCTCCACGTCCGCTTCGCCCCTCTTCTCGGAATGGTGATCCTCGTCACCATGGGCGAGGCGTGGGAAAACGTGTTTCGACGGCGTCGACACGCGCTCGCGCTCGGCGTGATGACGGTTACGCTTTCACTCGTCGCGATCGGCGGCGCGGTCGGCTACATGGACCGGCATTTCTCTCTCGAGTGGAAGATCCCCAAGGAACGCTACCCGGTCGAAGCGGTGAACCTATTGAAGGAAGAAAGAGGAAACCTCGCGGTGTTCTTCAACTGGGGAGAATATGCGCTCTATCACCTTTATCCCCGGATACTCGTCTCGATCGACGGCCGTTACGAGACCGTCTACCCAGACGACGTGGTACGGGCAAATGACTGGTTCACCTCGGGGTCGCCGGGGAGCGAAGAGTTCCTGGATACCTTCGGCGCGGACTTTGCGCTCTATCCTCGCGACAACCCGGCCGCCCGGACGCTCGCCGGTCGCCTCCGGCTGGGATCTCTGGAGCCAGGACGATTTTTTTGTGCTTTATCGGCGGAAGTAAGGGAGCAAAATGCCCCTCTTCATCGTCTCTATATATGAACCCCCAAAAATTGAGGCGCGTTGACAGGCTTCCGAACGGGCCATTATGATGCTTTTGATACACCCTCGGAACCATTCAAGAATGACAGGGACCGGTTTGGGAACCGCGCTCCGGCGCCGAGCCGGCCGGATTCGCGTGCTTTCGCGCGTGGAGTCGGGCCAGGCTCTCGTGGAGACGGTAATGGTCACCGGAATGCTCGTCGTCATCGCCATCTTCCTGACCAAGTTGATCCGTCCCGTCCTTCTCGACGCCTTCGAGAAGATCTCGAAAGCGCTGGCCACGGTCGGACCATGATGCGTAGGGCGCTCTCGGACGAGTCGGGTGCGACGAGCATCGAGTACATGCTGGTGTTCGCCCTGGTCTCCGCCCTCTCGATCTACATCACCCATCGCCTGATCCGCGTGCTCCTGGACAGTGTCGCCGTTCTCATCGTCAACATGGCCACGTATCTCACCGGAGGCCCCGCTCCATAACCCGTCATACTCAAGGAGACATTCGTTATGTGGAACCAAATCCGGTCGCGCATCGATGACGCCATCATCTCCACCGTACTGGCGCTTCGAACGCGCCTCGCTGTTTTCCGCGAGAAGCTGGAGGATGACGACGGTGCGATCACCATCGAGTACATCCTTATCATTGCCCTGATCGCCATCATCATTATTACGGTTTTCACCGTCCTCCTCTGGCCATTTTTGAAGGTGGCATTCCAAGGACTCGTGAACCGGATCCAAAGCGCCATCAACGGCGCCAACATCCAGTGAGGCGTTTCGAATGAAGTCGCGGCGAGGCCGAGGAGAGAAGGGCGTGAGCGCGATCGAGCTCATGATGACCATTTCCGTCATCTTCTTCCTGATGCTGGCGGTCATCCAGGTCTCGCTCATCTCCATCACCAAGCTCATCACGAACTACGCCGCGTGGAGCGCCGCCAGGGTATGGGCCGTGAACGAGGACGACGGAGTCGGGAAGGCCAAAGACGCCGGCGTTGCCATCCTGAGTATCGTGAAGTGGGGTCCGATCGACACGAGCTTCGTCGATGTGCAGGAGGGAAACGAAGGTGTCGAGGTCAACTACGCGACCACTCTCGGGATCCCGTTCGTCCTGAAGAACAACGCGACAGGGCGCATCACCACCCGGGGATGGGGCGCCGTGCCGCGGGATCCGAACGGCTTCGGAGAAGAGGGAGACAACAAGGAATGAAGGACCAGCCGGGCGAGCTCCGGACGCGTGCTTTCGAGCGAGAAGGGCCAGACGACTCTATTCGTCCTCTGCAGCTTCATGGTGTTCTTCATGTTCTTCGCCCTGGTCGCGAACGTGGGCCAGGCGGTCAACCGTCGGGTCATGCTCCAGATGGTCGCCGACGCCGGCGCCTTCACCGGAGCGTCGGCCCAGGCGACGATGCTGAACACCATCTCGGAGTTCAACCAGATCATCGACACCACCTGGGACGTCGCCACCGTACTCATGCTCGGCTGGACCTTTCAGATCTGTGGAGTCGACACCGCCATCGAGTGCGCCTACAAGGCCATCGAGATGGTCATGTCGATCATGATCCGCGTCGCCAATCACGGAGGCGCGGCCTGGGCGCTGATGGAAGCGGAAATGGTGACCCGGCAGAACATCCGCGAGCTCTTCCCCGACGGCTCCGTCCGCACTCCGATCCAGTCCTTCGGAAGTCTGCTGTCGAGTCCGGGTTCGCTCGGAATGGGGGCGAGCCACATCTACAACCTGCAGCAGGCGTGGCCCACTCTCTTCTCCGGTCCCTCGGCGCTGGTGCGGCTGGAGCAGGAGACCATGACCAAGAACTGGATCTGTTACACCCCGCCCTTCAGCGTGAGCTCCGGAAGAGCGGCGACGTTCAACCTGCCGTGGGAGAAAGACCGACCCGGACGAGGTGACGCGCTTCTACTGGTGGGTCACCGCGGATCCTGTCGACGCGCTGGTCCTTCCCCGGAAGCCGCTGGATGCCCTTCGGATTTCCCCAGGTGCCGGCGATGACCGCGGTCGCGCTCGCGAAACCGATCGGCGGTGACGTCGAGCCGACGAGGACGGAGCGGAGTACGTCGCGAGGCTCATTCCGCTCTCGACCATCAACGCGAAAGTTCGTCGAACTTCGGCGGCTCGCTCCCCGGCATCACGGAAGTGCTCCATTGAGACTGTCAAGAGCGAGCTCCGGCCAGGCGCTCATCGAGACCGTTCTCATGATTGCGCTCTTCACCGTTCTGCTCTCGGCGATCATTCAGGTGTTCCTGGTTCACAACTACACCTTCCAGATGGCGAACAACGCTTACTACAGCCTCTTCAAGGACAAAGCGTACGGGACGTACAACAAGCCCACGCATCGCTATCGAGGGCTATCCGAACTGGCCCCACAAGCCGCTCCGGTCCGTGTCCCCGCTCAAGCAGGCGGGAGGAAAGGTGCAAGCGAGGTGGGCGGAGGCGACGTGAACTGGACCGGGGACGACCGCGCCGTCATTCCCATGATGCCTTTCTTCGAGAACGCGATCGTGCCCGAGCTCCGCAACCGAGACGTGACCCGCGGAAAAAGTGCGGCTCAAGCTGGGAAATTACGAGCCGGGGCTCAATTACCTGCGGCTGAAGGTTCTCTGGATGGGAATGGGGACCGAGGGGGGATTCGAGGCGTTCTTCGGAATGATTGAAGGGCTCTTCAGGATGGCGCCCCAGCTCGGCGCCAGCGACACGAATTACACCGATGGTTACGACGCAGGACGATCTCGAGGACTACGAGGACGACTACGAGAACCAGGACGACAATCTGAACAATCAGGACACCGGCGAAGAGGCCAAGGATCAGTGGGACGTCGACCACGGAGATCTACAATCACGACGGGTACCGCGACAACTGTGAAGCGATCGAACGGGAACAACCACCCGAGCTGCAAGAACGATCGTCCCTGGGAATAAGCGCAAGGAGTAACGAGAGTCCATGAAAGGCAAGCCCGCCATCATTATCGCGATCCTGTTCGGAATTCTCGGCTTCGTTTTCGTTCACCTCTACCTGCGGAGCCGTGAGGCCGAGCTCCTCCAGATCGCCGACGAGCGCACAGTGGTGGTCGCGGTGTCCGACATCCTTCCCGGGACTGCGATCGAGGAGAACATGGTCATCGAGACCGTCGGTGCCGCTGAAGTTCGTCCAGCCGAGCGCCTTCACCTCGGTCCGGGAAGCCGTGGGCCAGATCTCCGCCGTCCCTATCCAGAAGGACAGCCAGGTGCTGGGGACGGCGATGACCAGCGTGGGCCGGAGCCTCGCGACCAAGATTCCCCGCGGCATGCGCGCCGTTTCGCTCGCCGTCTCCGATGTCACCGGGCGTCTCGAGCCTGATCGCGGCCAACAACTACGTCGACATCCTGGCCACGGTGAAGCTCGGCTCGGGCCTCGGCTCGTCCAACCAGAGGGTCTTCGTCACGACGCTCCTGCAGAACGTGATGGTGCTGGCCGTTGGTAGCGATCTCGGCGAGATCCGCGTCACGACCCCGGAAGAAAACGCGATGAACGCGCTCGCGCAGCAGGAGCGCCAGAGGTTCTCGACGGTCACCCTGGCGTTGACGCCGCAGCAGGCGCAGGACCTGGTGCTGGTCCAGGACATCGGCGACATCACCCTCGCTCTTCGCTCGTTCCGCGACGAGAACGAGACCGCGGCGATTCCGCGCTCGAGCGCGAACGTCGGTCTTCGGAGTTCCGGAGGGCGAAGTCGTGCCGAGGCGAGTGCCATCGTGGCAGGAGATTCGATCGACCTCCCGTTAGTCTAGGAAAAGCACTGGGGGAAACAAATGAAACACATGATTCGCATCGCAGGCGTCTTGCTTCTCGCCATCGCCGGTACGGCAAGCGCCCAGATGGAACAGCAGGTGGTGGCGGTCGGGGCGCAGACGATTCGTTCGCGTCGACTTTCCCATCGGCCGGAGCGCTCTCGCAAACGACACCGTCGCCGACTTCCGCATCCTCGAAAGCCGGCAGGAGATTCTGCTCATCGGAAGGCAGGCGGGCGAAACCACGCTCAGCCTCTGGGATCAGCAAGGGACGCTCCAGCGCGAGATCCTGATTCGCGTCCGTCCCTCTTCCGGGAGCGCCAAGCAGATCACCGAAGAGCTCGAGTCGCTTCTCGGCGGAATCGAGGGCATCGAGTACCGGGAGGTCGGTGGCACGGTCTGGATCGAGGGTGAAGTGCTCACCCAGCGCGACCTCGATCGGATCGAGAAGGTCCTCGAGAGCTATCCCGAGGTGAGGAGCCTGGTGGAGCTCTCCCCGATGACCCAGCAGATGATGGATCGCGCCGAGGCCGACTCCATCAAGACCGTCCAGATGGACGTGACCATCATGGAAGTGGACAAGACGATGATGCGCAGTCTCGGCGTGAAGTGGGCGGGCTCCGTGAACCCCTCCTCGGCGCTTCCCTTCGAAGGGACGAGCGTCGGCCCCATCAGCGGCGTCATCAGCAACATCCTCCCCTCGATCAACATGATGACCACCACCGGCAAAGCCAGGGTGCTCGCCCAGCCGACGCTCATCACGAGAAGCGGTCAGAAGGCGGAGCTCTTCGTCGGCGGTGAGCTTCCGATTCCGGTCGCGCAGGGCGGAGGCGCGATCTCGATCGAGTACAAGGAGTACGGGGTGAAGCTCCAGTTCGAGCCCAAGGTCGATTCGCAGGACAACATCGACACCGTGATCTTCGTCGAGATGTCGACCCTCGGGGGACCGGTGGCCGGGCGGCGCGCCGGGCCTCATCACGAACCGCGTGACCACGAGCGTCTTCGTGAAGACGGGCGAGAGCATCACGCTCGGAGGCCTGGTCCAGGCCTCGGACGCCGCAGAACGTCGACAAGGTTCCGGGCCTCGGCAACATTCCCGTGCTCGGAAACCTCTTCAAGTCGAAGCAGTTCATTCGGAACCAGACGGAGATGCTGGTCTTCGCGACCCCGCGCGTGGTGACGGCGGCGGAAGCCGGGACCGGGCTCAAGGACAAGGTCACCGGAGACTTCGAGGAGTTCGACGAGATCCAGAAGCACAGCCCGAAGCAGGAAGAGAAGAAGAAAAAGAAGCAGTAACCATGCCCGGCGCCGCCATCAGCGTATTCGCGGTCAAAGGAGGAGGAGGGGCGAGCCTCATCGCAGCGAATCTCGCGGTCTCGCTCCGCCGCGAGACCCGCGCTTCGGTGGCGCTTCTCGACGCTTCCTATCCCATCCCGGGAACCGTCGCGCTCTACCTGGGCCTGGCGAAACGCCAAGGCCGTGACCGACGTCGTTCCCATGCTCGACCGGATGCAGCCGACCCTCCTGAAGAGCTTCGTAACAAGCCACGCTTCGGGCGTCGCGGTGCTCCCGGCGGCGAGAGATTCCCTGCGCGAGAAGGTGCTTTCCCCCCAGAAGCTCATCCGGGTCACCGATCTTCTCCTCCGAGCCTACGACTACGTGGTCATCGATCTCGCCTCCACGTTATCGGAAGCACGTGGTTCCCATCCTCGACATGAGTGAACTGGTGTGCCTGGTGATGTCGCCCGACGTCGGATCCGTCGCTCAAGGCCGGCACTCCGTCACCTACTTGCAGTCGCACCATTTCTCCCGCGAGGCCATGCGCCTCGTGCTCAACCGCTACAGCAACAAGATGCCCTTTCCTCCGGAGACCATCGAGGAGAGCGTGGGCCTTCCGATCTCGCTCTACCTCCCGCTCGACGAAGAGTTGATGGAGCAGTCGATCTCCGACGGCGGATCCCTTCGTCTCGTCCTCCCCCCGGCATCCGGTGTCGAAGGCGCTCGATGCTTTCACTCAGCAAATCGTCGCGGACCTTTCCTCACGGCCGCGCCGGGCGAAGCAGCCGCGGCTCGTCTCCGTCCGAAGCCGAGCGGCGCGGCCCAGGCCGTCGCCGAATCGAAGGAGCGCACCGACGAGATCCGCGACGTCAAGATCCGCATCCACCGTCGGCTCATCGACGAGATCGACTTCAAGAAGGCCGATATCGAGCTCGCCAAGAACCCGAAGAAAAAGTCCGAGCTCCGGGCCAAGACCGAGGTCAAGATCGTGAGCCTCCTCGACGAAGAGGCCAAGGGGATGACCGACCGCGATCTGCGAAAACGGCTGGTCAAGGAGATCCTGGACGAAGCCCTGGGCCTCGGACCGCTCGAGGACCTGCTGCGCGATTCCGACGTCTCCGAGATCATGGTGAACGGGATCGATCACGTCTTCGTCGAGCGAAAGGGAAAGCTCACGCTCACCGAGCACAAGTTCCTGACCGAGGACCAGCTCCGAGGGGTCATCGAGCGCATCGTGAATCCTCTGGGGCGCAGAATCGACGAGAAGTCGCCGATGGTGGACGCCCGGCTCGAGGACGGTTCCCGGGTGAACGCCATCATTCCCCCGCTCGCCATCGACGGACCGTCCATCACCATCCGGAAATTCGCGAAGACGCCGCTCAAAGTTCCCGACCTCGTTCGTTTCGGCTCCTTCACCACACAGATGGCGCAGTTTTTCGAGGCGGCGGTGCTGGCGCGCCAGAACATCGTCATCTCGGGCGGCACCGGCTCGGGAAAGACGACGCTCCTGAACGTGCTTTCGTCCTTCGTCCCCGCGGACGAGCGCATCGTGACCATCGAGGACTCCGCCGAGCTTCAGCTTCCCCAGGAGCACGTGGTGAGGCTCGAGTCCCGACCCCCGAACATCGAGGGCGACGGGCGCGATCACCATCCGCGATCTGGTGCGGAACTCGCTCCGCATGCGGCCGGATCGCATCGTGGTGGGAGAATGCCGCGCGGGCGAAGCCCTCGACATGCTCCAGGCGATGAACACCGGCCACGACGGCTCGCTCACCACCGTCCATGCCAACACTCCCCGCGACGCCCTCTCGCGGCTCGAGACGCTCTGCCTCATGGCGGGGCTCGACCTTCCCTCGCGCGCGATCCGAGAGCAGATCGCGTCCGCCATCGACCTGGTCTTTCAGCAGTCGCGGCTTTCCGACGGAAGCCGACGGGTCACTCACATCGCGGAGATCACCGGGCGCGAGGGCGAGGTCTTCACCATCGCCGATATCTTCCTTTTCAAACAGACGGGGATCACCCCCGAAGGCAAAGTGCAGGGACAGTTCGTTCCGACGGGCGTCATTCCGAAGTTCATCGAGGGCCTCTCGCGGCGCGGGATCAAAGTGCCGCGCGAGATCTTCCTTCACCAGACGGCTTGAAACTCATGTCATTCTTCATGGGAATTCTCGTGGCGCTGGTCGCGGCCGCGGCCATCGCCTTCATCACCTACACCATCGTCAATCCGCTCTCCGCCTGGTGGGACCGCTACCTCACCAAGTGGAGCCGCTGGATGCAGCTCGAGTTCGAGGCCATGCACCAGGACATGCCCCGAAACCGCGCGCGGAAGATCCTCTCCTACTCCGTCCTGGTGATGGCCGCTCTCGGCTTTCTCGTGAACTTCAGCGTGCTGTTCGCCATCGTCTTCGGATTCCTCGGGCTTCTCGTTCCCCGCTGGGTCATCGGCTGGCTGCGGGCCCGCCGCTTCCGGCAGATCAACGCGCAGCTCGGCGAGGCCCTCACCCTGGTCTCGAGCTCCCTTCGGTCGGGATTGAGCCTCCCGCAGGGGGTTGAGCTGGTGGTGCAGGAGATGGATCCTCCCATCGCCGAGGAGTTCGCCATCGTCATCAAGGAGAACCGCCTCGGCCTCTCCTTCGACGAAGCGCTTTCCAACCTCGCTGAGCGGATTCCGACGCCCGACCTCGACATGGTGGTGACCGCCATCGTCACGATCCGTGAGACCGGCGCGAACCTGGCCGAGGTCTTCGACGTCATCGCTCACACCGTGCGTGAGCGCAAGAAGGTCGAGGGAAAGATCCAGGCGATGACCGCCGAGGGAATGACCCAGGGCGTGATGATGTGCGCCGTCCCGCCCGTTCTCATCGTCACCTTCTACTTTCTCGACCCGACTCTGGTCGAGCCGCTGTTCACTTCGGTCCTCGGCATTCTGATGCTGCTTGTAATCGCCGGCATGGATGCCATGGGCATGTGGATGATCCGGAATACGGTGAACATCGATGTCTGACAGCCGTCAGCTGGCAGCCGTCAGCCATCCGCACGGAGCGCAGACCCTCGCCTGGCGAGTGAGCCGACTCCGGCGCGCCATGATCGAGTACATCGTGATCCTCGGTCTCGTGACCGCGCTCGTCGTGTTCTTCTTCAGCGTTTTCTACCCCGCCGGCGGCGAGGACCTCGAGTCCATGATCAACCGCTGGGGAGACAAGATCGCGACAGAGATCGCCGGCGACCGAATGGACGAATCGCAGATTCGGAGCCTGGGGGGAGCAACTGAGATGAGCCCGCTCTTCCTCGTCCTCGCCTACGCAACGATTTTCGCCTCCATATCGCTCCTGGTCTATCTCGTCCTTCCCGACTTCCGCCGGCGCGCGGCGCTCGCGCGGCTCGATGCCGCCGGAGGCCGGGACGAGGCTTCTTCCCCTCTTCTCAAGCTGATGCAGCCTCTCCTTCGAGCTATCGCGCCCTGGGTCTCGCACTACAAGCTGCCTGGCTATCGCGCCTCGAAGGCGAAGCAGATTGCAGGAGCGGGCTTGAAGGACTCGCTCTCGACCGACGAATTCCTGGCTTGGAAGATTGTTTTCGCGATTCTCGGACCGCTCGGGATGGCGGTCATCTTCGACTTCGCGAAGCATCCGCTCATGGTCGTTCTCCTGGCCATCGTCTTTTCCTTCCTTCCCGACTTCCTGTTGAAAGACATGGTCGCCACGCGACAGAAGGCGATCGTGCGGGCGCTGCCTTTCTCCGTCGATCTCCTGACCCTGGTGGTGGAGGCCGGCCTCGACTTTTCGCAAGGCCTCCAGCGCGTGGTGGAACGAGGACCCGCGGGACCGCTCGCCGACGAGCTCTCGCTCATGCTCCGCGAAATTCGCCTCGGCACCACGCGGTCCGATGGTCTCCGGAAGCCTCGCCGAGCGGTGCGGTGTCCCTGAGATATCGTCGTTTTCGTCGGTCCTGATCCAGGCCGATCGACTCGGCGCTTCGATCGGCACCGTCCTGCGCGCGCAGTCCGATTTGATGCGCACCGAAAGGTTCCAGCGGGCGGAGAAAGCAGGCGCCCGCGCGTCGAGCATCATGCTCGTTCCTCTGGTGCTCTTCATCCTTCCGGCGGCCCTCCTGGTGATCGTGGGCCCGGTCCTCCTGCGGTTCATCTACCGGAATGGGATAGAGGAGTCCCGCCGCCTTGAAGCGCCTGGTCATCAAGAAAGGGGAGGAGATCCAGCGGAGGGAGATTGGCGCCGCCTCCGCTCACCGTCGGCCGCGACCCCTCCTGCGAGATTCACATCGACGACCCGGGCCTCTCGCGAAGGCACGGGATGTTCGAGCCAACTCCCGCCGGAGTGCGCTTCGTCGACCTCGGAAGCCGCAACGGGAGCTGGGTGAACCTCCAGAAGATCAAGGAAGCCGACCTGAAGCCCGGGGACACGGTGCGGATGGGCTCCATTCTCATCACCTACGCCTACGACGCTCCTCCCCCGCCGCCGCCCGCCCGCCGAAGCCAGCGGCGCCCGCCCGAGCCGAGAGCGACGCCGGACGACGCCGCGACGATGATCGTCTCGCCGGAGCCGCGCGGCAAGCCACCGGTGCCGCGAGAACGAAGCCGGCGACCGACGCCGAAGGCACGGTTCTCCTGTCGCGCGAGACCGCGAAACCTCCGGACACGGGAACGATGCTGTTCCGCCCGGAGACAGCGCCCAAAGTCCGTGGCACCGGACACCGCGCGGATCACCGTCGCCAGCCCGAAACCTCCGCCGCCGCCGGCGCCCGCCGCGCCCGCACCCGCCGCCGAGGCCGGCCGCGGTCGAAACGCCGATCGACGACAGCCCGCCGAAAGGCTCGTGGACGGGAAGACATGCCCTCGTCATTCTCGTCGCCGCGCTCACGGTGTACGTGGTTCTCGCGCTTCCTTTGGTGCGCACTCTGGGAAACGCGCTGCGCGAGGAATCGCTGCGGCGCGGTCGGGCGCTCCTCGATCTGCTCACCGCATCGAACGCCGCCGCCGCGGCGGAAGGGCGCGCGCGGGATCTGCAGGTCGATATGGTCACCCGGGAGGAGCGCGTCAAGGAAGCCTTCATTCTGGATCTCCAGGGAAAGGTGCTCGCGCCCTCGACCCGGGTCGATGAAACGTTCAAGACCATCGACGGAATCCAACCCGCGCTCGAGGAGATTCGCACGTTCTACCTGGGGCGGCGCTCGAACGGTGACTACGTGATGGTCGAGCCGATTCTCGACCGCGGCCGCCGCATCGGTATCGCGCTCCTGGTGTACGAGGTCGCGACCGCTTCCGGGAGTTGGGCTGTCGCGGTGCTCTTTCTCGGCTTTCTCGTCTTGATGCTCGCCGTGCTCGTCGCGGTGGTCATGGGAAAGCGGTTCACTCTCGAGCCCATCGCCGCGCCTCCGCGACGACATCGAAGCCGTCGTGAAGGGAGACGCGTCGCGAGTTCCCCTGGCGCAGGGTTTCGCCGAGCTTTCCGAGATCGCGAAGAGCGTGAACCGGCTCATCGATCGCGCTCCCGCGCTTGCGCCTTCCGCGGCAATGCTGCCGGGGCGTGTCGCGCGCCGACACCGGCGCGCGCGCGAGTCGCTCCCGCCTCGTACACCCGCGAAACCCCGATCCCGCGGGCATCGGCGGCCGCGCCTCCGCCGGAGGCCGGCGAGGGCGCCTTTCTTTGGGTCGACGCCGGGTTTCCTGGTGATCCGAGCCGAGCCGCGCGCGGCGGAGCTCCTGGGCTCGCACTCCCGATGCGCTCGAGGGACGACATGTGATCGAGGCCATCAAGGAAGAGAAGGTGCTCGGGGCAATCCTGGACTCGCTCAACGCCCTCGACGATGCCCCGGGGACGCGTCTCCACGGTCGACACGCCCTCGGGTCCCCTTTCGATCAGCGCGACCCGCGAGGGGGACCGGGTCGTGGTCAGCTTGAAACCAGGCGCGTAGATACGGGACAATAAAACAAGATTCTTGCGCATTTTGGCGAGCGCTCCCGAAATTGAGCGGCATGGCCGGCCCGTCCGCGACGCTTCGGCGGTCGCGAAGCCTGAGAAGGCGGAGGCGGAAGGGCCGTCCTCCCGGCGCGAGGAGCGCAGGGAGCGAGCAACTGAAGAGCGAGCGATAGTGGGGCCCGGAGGGCCCCATCCTCACCGCGCGAGGAGCGCGGGGAGCTCGCGGCCCGAGGAGGGGCGCGAGCATTAAGTATGGTCGAGAAAACTCTCAGCGCGGCGGACCTCCCGAGGCTCGTCGTCCAGCTCCCCGACGGCAAAGAAGTCCATCATTCCGTCGTCGGAACCGAGATCACCATCGGACGCGATCCGTCGAACCGCATCGCCATCGTTGACCAGTTCGTGAGCAAATTCCACGCGAAGCTTCTGATTACTCCATCCAGCATGACGCTCGTGGACCTCGGGAGCGCGAACAAGTCGTACGTGAACGGCGAAGCGATCCGCGAGGCGGCCGTCCGATACGGGGACGAGCTGCAATTCGCGGGAGTGCGCTGCCGCCTCCTCGCGCCCGATGCCGAGCAGAGAACGGCGAGAGCAGCTCCTCCTCCCCCCACGCCGCGCGACCGGCCCCCCCGATTGCTCCGCGAGCAAGCGCTCCTCCTCCCGTGCCTTCCGCCGCCCACGCGCCCGCGGTCAAACCGAAGGCGGCAGCGGCCGCCCCTGGCCGTTCCGCTCCCCCCAAAATCGAAGCCGACCCGATGAAGAAGCTTCTTCGCATCGGAGGGCTTCTCATCGCCGTCTCTATCGCGCTCGGAGTCCTGCTGCGAGTCCTCCTCGTTCCCTCCGCGCCCTCCGGGGACGGGCCGTCGCCGGAGCAGACGAACCCGAATCAAGCATCGACGCCGCCGGCGACGACAGCTCCTCCGGAGACCACGAGCCCGCGCCGCAGACCCCGACGCGACCGCCGGTCAGCACCGGCGCTGCGTCCGCCGAGGAATATTTCGAGCAGGGGCTCTCGTTTCCTCGACACCGGAAGGCTGAAGGAGGCGCGGAGCGCCTTTCAGAAAGTCCTCGAGCTCGATCCTGGCAACGCCCGGGCCAAGACGCGGCTCAGTCTCCTCGAGGAGGAGATCGTCGAAGAAAGCGGATCAACATTTTGGAAACGCCCGGCAGGCGTTCCAGTACCTTCGCTACGAGGAAGCCATCGGGGAGTGGGAGATATTCCTGACGCTCGCGGAACCTTCGGACGTGCGCTATACCGAAGCACGAGCAGGGAATCCAGCAGGCGAAGTGAAGGCGAAGCTCCGATAGACACGGAAACACATGGCCAAGATCGTCGTCCTCAAAGCGGGAAGCATCGAGACCGAGCGCGAGCTCGGCACGGATTCGCTCATCATCGGCCGCGACGCGACGAGCGACATCCCCCTCGCCGACCCCGCGGCTCTCGCGCCGTCACGCGCGTATCGAGCCTACCCCCTCGGGCGGGTATCGCATGGTCGATCTGCAGAGCGGAAACGGCATCCTGCATCAGGGCCGGCGCGTCGATTCTCTCGATCTTTACCCGGGCTGCGAAGTCGAAATCGGGGGGTCGATCCTTCGCTTCGAGAGCGATGCCGCCGTTCCAGCGCTGGTGCTCATCGGCGGCGCCCCGCAGAGGTCCTACCCTCTCCTCTCCGAGGAAACGGTGCTCGGCCGCGCGCCGGGAAATCCCATCGCCATCCCCGACCCGCTGGTCTCGAGCCGGCACCTGAAGATTGTGCGGCGGGGAGAGGTCTACGCCGCCGTCGACATGGAGAGCGAGAACGGCACCCGGGTCAACGGCGTCGAAGATCACCTCGCGCGAGCTCCAGCAAGGCGATCAAATTCAAGTGGGCGGCTTCACGTTCTATTTCGCTCTCGACGGAGTGGTTCCCGCGCCGGAGTCCATCCAGATCATCCAGGCGTCGCAGGCGTCATCGGCGCCCGCGAGTCCTCCGCTCTCGGCGCCGTCTCAATCGGCGTCCGTCCCGGTGGCGCCGCCAAACGCGGCCCCCGTCCCCGCCAAACAACCCGTGGACGCGTTCCCGGACGCGCCTTCGTCTCATCGCCGCCGGACTCGTCGGCGTGCTCATCCTTCTGGTCGCGGTGCTCCTGCTCCGCTCGCCCGACCAGTCGACCGAGAGGGAGTTCCAGGAAGTATTTCAAGCGGACCTGAACGCCGAGGAACAGGCGCGCATCCAGGAGTACCTGACGCGGGCCAAGGAGTACGAGGCGGCGGGAAACTTTTCGCTCGCCCTCGAGCAGTACCAGAAGATCCTGGTTCTCGACGAAACGAATCACCAGGCGCAGGCGGAGACGGCGAGGCTCGAGGAAGCGGCCGCTGCGGAGGCCAAGACGCGCGCGGAGCGTGAGCGGCTGGATCGCGAGCGATCGGCGCAGGTGGCGACGCTCGTGGAGAGCGCGACGCGCGCTTCAGGGCCAGGGGAAGTTCGACGAGGCGAGGGCGCTGCTCGCGCAAGCGAAGGCGCTGTCGCCCGAAAGCGACTTCCTGAAAACGAAGCTCCTCGAGTCTCACCTCGCCGAGGGGGACTACTTCAAAGGCCGGAACCCCCAGCGCGCCCGCGCCGCCTACGAACAGGCGCTCGCGCTCGATCCCGAGAACGCCGCCGCCCGGCGTGGTCTCTCCGGAATGAACCAGACCGCAGGTCGCCTCGCAGCAGCGCACGAAACGTATCGACGAGCTCACCGCGCGAGGGCCTCTCCCAGCTGCAGAAGGAGGATTTTCAGTCGGCTTACGCCACCTTCTCGGAAGTGCTGAAGATCGATCCTCAGAACGCCCGGGCTCGAGAGTTCCGCGATCAGGCCAGCCAGTCTCCTCGAGGCGAAGCTCGGTCCGATGTACGATGAGGGCGTGCGCCTCTACAACGCCGGCGAGCTCGCGCCCGCCATGGCGCAGTTCCAGCGAGTCCTGGACCTCAATCCCGACCACGCGGCCACGAAGACCTTCATGGCGAACGCGCTCCAGAAAGTCCGGTCGGAAGCGGTCGACATCTACAAGCGCGCCTACATCTACGAGGGCCTGGGCAAGCTCCGCGATGCGCGCGACCTCTATCGGCAGTGCCTCGCGCTGCTTCCGAACCCGAACGAGGAATATCACCAGAAAGCGCAGCAGCGGATCGCCGACCTCGACCGAAAGCTCCAGTAGCCTCGCGATGAACCACGCGGAGTTCGAGCAGGCGGTAACCGACAGGCTGGTCCAGTACGGCTACATCCAGGCGCCGCTCGTCGAGCGCGCGCGGGCCTTTCACCAGAGCCGTCCGATGAGCTTCCTGCGAGCCCTTCTCGAGCTCAAGCTCGCGACGCCCGACATCCTGGGGGCGGTGATCGAGGAGGTGGCGGGTACGGGCATCGTGGACCCGTCGCTCCTGACCGTCTACCCCGAGTACATCGAGACGGTGTCGAAGCTCATTCCGAAGGAGCTGGTCAAGGAAGCGCTCTTGTTCCCCGTCCAATCCGAGCTGAACGCGATTCGGGTGGCGATGCTCAACCCGACGGACCGCCGGCTGATCTCGGCCCTCGAGGCGATGTCCGGCTGCCGCATCCACGCCATTGCAGGGTTGGAGCAGACCATCGCCGCGGCGATCACGCAGCACTACGGCGTGGCGTTCAACGGACTGCCCAAAGCGGCATCCGATCTCGACGAGGCCCTGAAGCTGATCGGTTCCCTGGTGAAGGCGCGGCTCGACGCGCCGATGAGCGTCTACTCCGACCCCGCGGTCGCTCTGGTGAACCGCAATCGCGACAAGATCCGCGCCGACCTGTCCGCGCTCGAGACGATCGTCCGCGACCCCGAGCTCATTCGCTTCGTCCATCAGTTGATGCTGCGTCTGGTCCTCGCGGGAGCGAGCGACGTGCACTTCGAGTCGCTCGAGACCGTGTTCCGCGTCCGCGCCCGCATCGACGGCTCCATGCGCACGGCCTTCAGCTTCCCTCCTCCGGTGGCGCTCGCGGTCGTCGCGCGGCTCAAGGTCATGGCGGGCGTTCCGATGAAGCCCGCGACCGAGCCCCTCGACGCGCGCATCAGCTATGACCTGGTGTGGGGGAAGGACGTGGACTTTCGTTTCTCGAGCCTTCCCTCGCTCTTCGGCGAGAAGATCGTGCTGCGCGCGCTCGATCGGTCGAGAAAGCGCCAGGGCCTCGACGAGCTCGGTTTCGACGCGGAGACCCTGGTGCGCGTGCGGGACGCGGCGGAGCGGCCGAACGGGCTCCTTCTCGTGACCGGCCCGACCGGGAGCGGAAAGACTTCCACCCTTTACGCGCTCGTCGAGCATCTCAACAACGACGACGTCAACATCGTCTCCGCGGAAGATCCCGTAGAATCGAAGATCGCGGGGGTCACTCAGGTGCACTGCGGCGAGGAGACGGGGATCACGCTTCGCCGGGGCGCTCCGGAGCTTCCTTCGCCAGGACCCGGACGTCATCCTCGTCGGCGAAATTCGGGACCAGGAAACGGCGGATATCGCGTCTCAAGGCCTCGCTCACCGGCCATCTGGTGATGTCCACACTCCACACCAACGACGCGCCGAGCACGATCCTGCGTCTTCTCAACATGGACCTCGACCCTTACATGGTCGGATCCGCGGTGCGCCTGGTGCTGGCGCAGAGGCTGGTGCGGCGGCTTTGCGCCAAGTGCAAGAAGCCGGCGGCGCCGGTGACTCCGGCTTCCTTCACTCCGCGCGAGAGCGCTATTCTCAAGGGCGCGACGCTCTTCGAGCCGGGCGAATGCGAAGAGTGCGGGCGCACGGGTTATCGCGGTCGACGAGGAATCTACGAGGCGCTGGTGGTGACGGACGAGCTCGAGGACTTGATCGCGAAGAAGGCTTCCGTGGTCGAGCTCCGCGAGCTCGCGATGGAGCAGGGAATGAAGACTCTTCGTGAGAGCGGGCTCGGAGTCGCGGCCCGCGGGGAAACGAGCATCGACGAGATTCTCGCCAATACCGTGGGAGAGGCGCCCGCGGCATGAACGCCTTGAGCCTCGCGTTTCTGAGCCTCCTTCTCGCGTTCCAGGAGAAGACGCGTCACCCACAGAGGTCCCGGGTTCACCCTCGCCTATCCGGAGAAGAACTCCAAGCTCCAACCGTCGAGCGCCGCGGTTCCCTTCGCGCTCGAGTACCGGAAGAACAACGTCGTGCGGCTCGAGATCGAGAGACTCACCCAGCCCATCGATCTCGAAGACCAGACGTTCGCCGGCGTCTTCATGGAAGTCCAGCTCGAGAGGCTGGCGGAGCGGGTGAAAGAGCCCCTCGCGTCGAAAACGGTGCGCCGATATCCGTGGGGGGTTGGAGTCGAGTTCGTTTACTTCGTTCCCTCGCGAAGCGGCAAGAAGAACGAACGCGATCGCGTGACGGAAGTGACGACCACCGTCGGAGAGACGCTCTACCGGTTCACCACCTGGATTCCCGAAAAAGAGCTCGCGAAGGTGGGCCCGGCGTTGGGAGACGTGGTCGCGAGCTTCTCTCCCGACAAGGGCCGCGCCCGTTGCCGCGACCGCACCGCCGGCAGGAGCTTCCACCCGCTTCTCGCTCGCCGGTGTGGATGCGAAGATCCTCGAATTTCGCGGCCGAATCGCCTCCGCCGCGCCGCTCAGTCTCGACCTCGGTCAGGCGCAGGCGGGGCTCGCGGAGAACCTCGGGCTTCGCGCGTACCTGAACCAGGGGGCGTCCCCGTCCGAGGCGGATGAAATCTCCCGCGCCGCCCAGGACGCGGTCCGGCATCGCGCCGAACGAGATCGCGACAGAGCGCGCCCGCGCCTGGGCGGCCTACCACCGCGATCAGATGGTCGAGATGGAGCAAGCGATCCAGCAGGCGCTCCAGCTCGATTCGAAGGACGCGGAAACTCATTTTCTCCACGCGCTCTGGTACGGCTTCAACCCTGCGCGGTCGGAAGCGATGGCGAGGATCGCGCTCGAGGCCTATCCCGACCTCGCTCCCGCGCACTACGTGAAGGCGCTCGCCGACCGCCGCGCGGGAGACCTGGCCGAAGCCCGGCAGGCGCTCGAGCGAGCGCGTCCAGATCGATCCGACTTTCACGCGCGCGAGGACTCGAGCTCGCCGAGGTCCTCGACGAGGCGGAGGACTTTCCCGCGGCGGCCGCCGCATTTCGCGAGCTCTCACGCGCGAACCCGGACGACGTCTCCCTGCATTTTCGTCTCGCCGTGACCGCGCGCAAGGCTGGCCTCATCGACGAAGCGATCTCCGAGTACCAGACCGCGCTCCGGCTCGACCCCTCTCTCAGCGAGGCCCACTACAATCTGGCGGTACTCTACGTGCGCGAGAAGCAGTCCCCGGAGCTCGCCGCTCAGAGCTTCCAGCGGTTTCTCGATCTCGACCCCGAGAGCGAGCGCGCGGAGTCCGTCCGGAAGTGGCTGCGCGAGAACAACTACTGAAGAGCTAATTTCAAATTCGCTGACCCGAAAGGGTCGTCCGGGTTCGATCCCCGGCCCGGCCACACCAAGACGGAGGCCCGAGCCCTCGCAACTCGCGGAGATCGCAGCCATGACCGATTCGTCGATCGCCCGCATCACCGGCATGTTCGGCGTGGCCTGTGTTCTGCTCTCATGGGCTCAGTTCCCTCTGTGGGTCATCGGCGGCGCCCCGCCTTTCTACGACAGCGAGGCGTTGGCGCAGCACCTGTATGACATCAGGACAACGGCGTTCATTCGCATCCTGATGGATCAAGGGATCTACGTCAGCATGATGATCTTCGCGGCCGGCTTTCGCCATTTGGTGCGACACGCGCGACCCGAGAGTGACTGGCTCGGTCTCCTGGCGCTCGTGTCCGCCGCGGTCTGGTTGGCCGTGACGCTGGCAGCCGATGGGCTGATGGGCGGCGCTGTTCTGGCCACGTTGCAGGGCACATCCGACGTTTCAGCCGCGCTCCCGCTCGTATTCGGGACGCTGCTGATCTACAACGGGTCAATCGCGTTTGCGATTACAGGCTTGTTCATGGCCGCAGCGGGCTGGGCCACGCTGGACAGCGGTGTGCTCCCTCGCTGGACGGGATGGATCGCCTGGATCAGTGCCGTGCTGTGCGCGCTGTCCATTCCGGCGATGTTCGCGGGCCCAGCAGACGCATCGGGGTTCTACAACCCGGGAGGCTGGGGCCCCGCGATCATCGCCAACTTCCCACCGTTGATCTGGTTCCTTGTCGTCGGAGTCGTCCTGATTCGCCAGAGTCGATCGATGAACTAACTAACACTCGAGCTCGAAGTGGTTCCGAGACCACTCGATGCTCCGTTCGATGGAAAGTGCCAGGAACCATTCACCCTTTCCGGGAGGCCCCCGGGAACGGACTTCGCCACTGCAGCCGATGCGGAACGGAGATATTACGCGGCCTAGCCGCAGCCTATGCAGGATGCTCGGCGAGGTAGCTGATGAGATCGATCTTGGTGACGATCCCGCTGACCGTCTCCTCGTCGAGCACCACCGCGATGTTCCCCCGGCTGAAGACCTCCGCGAGGACCTCGAGGTTCGCGTCGGGAGAGACCACCTCCATCTGCTGGTTGGTCACCAGCGGAGCGATGGGCTCCTCCGGACGAGCGCGTCCCTGGACCATGTGATCGAGGAGCGCGAACTCGGTGACGAGACCGAGGAGCCTCCCCTGGTCGAGCACCGGAAGCTGGGAAATGCTGTTCTCCTTCATGATTCCGACCACGTTCCCCATCGTCTCCTTCGGACGACACGGTGATGACGTGCGGATGCGCTTGGAGGCCAGCAGGTCTTTCACCCGGCTCTCGCTGAGATCGCCGTCGAGAAACCGGTTCTGACGCATCCAGTCGTCGTTGAAGAACTTCGACAGGTACCGCGAGCCCGAGTCGGGAAGGAGCACCACGACCACTTTTCCCGCGGGAAGTCCGCGCGCGTAGCGGATGGCCGCGGCCGCCGCGGTTCCGCACGAGCCGCCGACGAAGAGCCCCTCTTCGCGGCCGAGCCTGCGCGCGGCGATGAAGGATTCCTTGTCGCCGACCTGAATGACTTCGTCGACGATGTCGAAGTGCATCGTGGACGGGAGGAAGTCCTCGCCCACTCCCTCGACCTTGTACGTGTGGGCCGGACCCAGGTTTCCCGTCTGGAAGTACTCGTAGTAGAGCGAGCCCACCGGGTCGACGCCGACGATCTTGATGTTCGGGTTCTTCTCCTTGAGGTACTTCCCCGTCCCCGAGATGGTGCCGCCGGTCCCCATGCCGATCACGAGAGCGTCGATGCGCCCGCCGGTCTGCTCCCAGATCTCGGGTCCGGTGGTCTCGTAGTGCGCCTGCGGGTTGATCTGGTTGTGGTACTGGTTCGCGTAGATGGAGTTCGGCGTCTCTTCCGCGATCTTGCGCGAGACGCTGTAGTAGCTCCGCGGATCCTCCGGCTCGACCGCCGTCGGCGTGACCACCACCTTCGCGCCGAGCGCCTGAAGGGCCCGAATCTTCTCGTCGCTCATCTTGTCGGGCATGACGAAGATGCACTTGTAGCCCTTCACCGCCGCGACGACCGCGAGCCCCATCCCGGTGTTGCCGGAGGTCGCTTCGACGATGGTGCCGCCGGGCTTCAGAACGCCCCGGCGCTCGGCGTCCTCGACGATGGCGATCGCGATCCGGTCTTTGACCGAGCCCCCGGGATTGAAGAACTCGACCTTCGCCAGGACCGTGCTCTTGATTCCCCGGGTCATCTTGTTGAGCTTCACCAGCGGAGTGTTCCCGATGGTGTCGAGAACGCTCTCCGCGATTCCCGGAAGCGGTTTTGCCTGTGTTTTCGTGGTAGCCATCGATCGATCTTACATCCTGGGTTTCGATGGGCGCAAAACCTCGCCCGAGAGCGCCGATGTCGGCTTTCCATCGCGCACCGCGGCCTTCCCGTTGACCAGCACGTGCACGACACCTTCGGAAAGCTGGTGCGGGTCTCCGTAGGTGGCCTTTTCCGCGATGCGGCCGAAGTCGAAGACGACCACGTCGGCGATGGCTCCCTCGCGCAGGACGCCCCGGCCCTCGAGTCCGTAGACCGTGGCGGGAAGGCTGGTCATCGAGCGGATGGCGTGGGCCAGGCCCACCACGCCCCGGTCGCGAACGTACCTTCCGAGCTTCCGTGGAAACGTGCCGTAGTAGCGCGGATGGGGCTTCCCCTCGCCCGGCGCTACCAGCCCTCCGTCCGAGCAGGTCATCACGTAGTCCTTCCGCATGATGTGCGCGATGTCGTCCTCCGACATGTTGAAAGAGACGAGACCCGCCCCTCCGTCGTCGAGGAGCTCGAGCGCCAGATCGATCGGAGCGAGGTTTCGCTCGAGGGCGAGCTCCGCCAGGTTCCTCCCCTCGAGAGACGTGTCGGCGTCGTGGTTCGAAATCTGGAAAAGAGCCGCGCCGCCGCGCCGCGCGAGGTTCTTCTCCATGTCGGCGCGGAGCCGGGCGCGCTCTCGCGGATCCTTCAGGCGCGCTCTCGAGAGGCGAAGGCTGCCCTTCCATCGTCTCCCCGGCGAGAGCCCATCGCGGGACGAGAGCCCCGATGATGCTGGTCCCCGAGGCCTCGTAAGGATACTGATCCGCCCACACCTGCACTCCCCGCGCGCGCGCCCTCTCGATGCGCTCCGTGGCCGCGACGCGAGAGGCCCCAGCTGTCCGGCCCCAGCGCTTTGAAGTGAGTCACGATTCCGGGAATATCGGCCTCCTCGGAGATCCGGACGACTTCCTCGACCGCGGCGATGAGCCCGACCGTGTAGTCGCTCTCGTCCCGGATGTGGCTCGTATAGACGCCGACCGGATGTACTTCGCGCGCGAGCGCAACCACTTCTTCCGTCGCCGCGTAGCTTCCGGGCGCGTAGTAGAGCCCGCTCGAAAGACCGAACGCGCCCGCCGCCATCCCGTCGCGCACCAGCGCCTTCATCCGCTCGAGCTCGTCCTCGGTGGGCGGGCGGTCTTCCATTCCCATGACCTCGCTCGCGCACCGTCCCGTGCCCCACCATCAGCGCCGCGTTCACGCCGATCCCGTGAGCCTCGTACAGCGCTCGCTGCTCGGACAGAGGCCACGGCCCGCCGCCGTCGGGATTGAGGACAGCGGTCGTGACACCCTGGAGCAGAATGGGCGCCGCGCCCCTGAGCTCGGCGCGCCCGAGGCCCTCGTCCGCGTGAGAGTGCACGTCGATGAAACCGGGCGACACGTAGAGGTCGCTTGCATCGATGACCAGCTCTGCCGCGGCGCCGTCCAGGCGACCCATCGCCGCGATCCGTCCGTCGCGGACGCCGATATCCGCCCGGTACCAGGGATTTCCCGTGCCGTCGAGAACGCGTCCTCCGCGAATGAGCACGTCGAAGCGCTCCTGCGCGAACGCGTTGGACGCGCAGAAAAGAGCGAGCAGAATGGCCAGTCGATGCATCGTGCGCTTCCTTTCGGAGCGAGAGCGTATCACCGATGAAGGTCCGTAACCGCCGGGGATGAGTACCGTGGCGCCGTACCGGAGCCTCCCGACGAGGAGTAGAATCCCGCGATGGATGGCACAGTCGATACTTCCTCGGTGACGGCTACAGTGCCGTACGACGACCTCGCGGGCGGCGATTCGATGGCTTACCGAGGTTCTTGGATTCACCGCTGCAGCTGTCTTCGACGGTCCTGAGGGAATGCCGGTGTTCGCCGAGCTCGCGTGGCGAACGGGTTCGTCTTCGTATCGGCGCGGGCGCCCGTGGACAATCCATGGGGCAAGATCGGACCGGCCTCGATCGCGCTCGCCGCGGAGAACGCGGAGGCTGTCGATCGACTTTACGATCGCGCTCTCGCGGTCGGGGCGGAAATCGTCCGACCCGTGCACGACGCGCGGACCCCGCTGTTCCCCGAAGGACAGCCACCAGTTCGACCTGTCGGCGATCCGGAGGGCAACCTCTGGACCCTAGGGACAGCGCTCGACCATGTCCGCCTCGCCGATCGCGGACTCTGCAGCCCGGAGCACTGACAGCCGTTCGCACTCGAGCCGTAATCCGGCACTTTCAGCTATACTGAGCCCAGCAGGCCCAATGCGGATTGCCGTTATCATTCCCGCCCTGGACGAAGAGCGCTCCCTTCCCAAGGTTCTCGCCGAGGTTCCGCGAACGCTCGCGAGCGAGGTCGTCGTCGTC
The DNA here is from genome assembly GCA_963820855.1 of uncultured Acidobacteriota bacterium. Lineage (GTDB taxonomy): Bacteria > Acidobacteriota > Vicinamibacteria > Marinacidobacterales > SMYC01 > DAISKN01. The sequence goes on along the minus strand of CAWGBY010000014.1, from coordinate 360,307 downwards.
GACAACGGGAGCCGCGATCGCACTTCGGAGGTCGCGAAGGCCGCCGGCGCCACCGTGCTCTCCGAACCGCGCGCGGGCTACGGGCAGGCGTGCCTCACCGGAATCGCGTATCTCGCGGGATCGCCTCCGGACATCGTGGTGTTCGTGGACGGCGACTACAGCGATCGCGCCTCGGAGATGACGGAGCTCGTGGCCCCCATCCTCGACGGGAAGGCCGATTTCGTGGTGGGCTCGCGCGTTCTGGGGCGGCGCGAGCGAGGAGCTCTGGCCCCTCACGCCCGCTGGGGGAACTGGCTCGCAACCCGGATGATTCACCTTCTCTACGGGTACCGCTTCACCGATCTCGGTCCCTTTCGCGCGATCCGCTACGAGACACTTCGCGGTCTCGATATGCGGGACCGCGACTACGGCTGGACGGCGGAGATGCAGGCGAAGGCGGCTCGGCTCGGCGTTCGATGCGTCGAAGTTCCCGTGAGCTATCATCGACGCATCGGTCGCTCCAAGATTACCGGCACCGTCAAAGGAACGGTGATGGCCGGCTACAAGATTCTCACCACCATCGTCCGGGTGCGTTTCGCGGGCGCGCTCGCTCCGGCCGCGAGTCAACAGAAGAGCCATGCGTAAGACCAAGATCGTCGCGACGCTCGGGCCGGCCACGTCGAGTCCCGAAATGATCGAGAGACTCATGCTCGCCGGCATGGACGTTGCCCGGATGAACTTCTCGCACGGCACCCCGGAGGAGCACCGGGAGCGCATCCGCATCGTCCGCGACATCAGCGCCAAGCTCGGACGCGCCGTCGCCTGCGTTCAGGATCTCTCCGGCCCCAAGATTCGCACGGGATCGATCGGCGATACGAACGGCGTCGAGCTCGTGAACGGGGCCCGGTTCGTGATCACGACGGAGGAAATTCCAGGAGACGCCGCGCGCGTCTCGACCACCTACAAGCAGCTCCCGCGCGACGTTTCGTCCGGTGATCGAATCCTCATCGACGACGGGCTCATCGAGCTCCGCGTCGAGAAAGTCGAGGGCGAGGACGTCATCACCCAGGTGGTGAGCGGCGGACTCCTCACCTCGAGCAAAGGGATCAACCTTCCCGGGGCCAAGATCTCCGCGCCGGCGCTCACCGAGAAGGACAAACGCGACGCGGTCCTCGGGCTCGAGCTCGACGTCGACTTCATCGCCATGTCCTTCGTTCGAAAGAAAGAGGACATCCGGGAGCTCCGCTCGCTCCTTCAGCAGCACGGCCGCGAGGACCTGCACATCATCGCCAAGATCGAGCGGCCGGAGGCGGTCGACAATCTCATCGACATCCTGGGCGTCGCCGACGGCGTGATGGTGGCGAGGGGGGATCTGGGAGTCGAGCTCGCGCCCGAGACCGTCCCGACGCTCCAGAAGGAGATCATCCGCGAGGCCAACCGGCGGGGGCGGCCGGTCATCACCGCGACCCAGATGCTGGAGTCGATGGTGAGCCACCCCGTCCCGACGCGGGCGGAGGCATCGGACGTCGCGAACGCAATCTTCGACGGAACCGACGCCCTCATGCTTTCTTCGGAGACCGCGAGCGGAAAGTATCCAATCGAAGCCGTGAAGCACATGGCGCGGATCGCCGAGCACACCGAAAAGCACATGGGCGCGGGCACGACCCACCGGCGCCAGTCGGACTACCCTCCTCTCGACGGCTCCCCCGTGGCGCGCGCCATCGCCGGAGCGCGCCCGCCGCGCGGCCGAGGAGCTCCATGCGAAGTACATCGTCGCGTTCACCGAATCCGGGCGCCACCGTTCGGCTGGTGAGCCACTTCCGCCCCCAGAGCCACATCCTCGGTTTTACCCCCTCGGAGCGAGTCTACCGGCGGCTCGCCCTCCGGTGGGGCGTCGTGCCCATGCTCCTCGATCACTTCGAGACCGCGGACACGATGCTGGAGGTCGCGCTCAAGTACCTCCGGAAAAAAGGAATCATCGACACGGGCGACATGGTGGTGACGGTCTGCGGCCATACCACTCTTCCCGGCGCGACCAACATGATGAAGGTCCTGAAGATCTGATCGAAACTCTTGGCGACGTAAGAAGACCAGGAAGTACTCGCGGCGCCGCTTTCGCATCGTCGTTTTCTTCCTCTCCCTCCTCAGCGTCCTCCTTCTCCTGGTCGCGGGTATTCTCGTGTACCACACGCTCCGATTCACCGCGCTCATCGATCGGCGCCTTCGCGGCGAGGAGGCGGAGAGACCGAGCTGGGTCTATGCGCGGCCCTTCGAGATCCACCGCGGCCAGCGGTTGTCGAAGGACGCCCTCGTTCTCCTGTTGAACGACCTCGGCTATCGGCAGCGGGCCGTCCCTCGGGGACGAGCCAGGAAGCTTCGCTCTCGTGAAGAGGGAGCTCCATCTCCGGCGCCGCGGCGCCTTCCCCGCCCCCATTGCCGTCGCGTTCGAGGAGCCCTGGATTTCCGAGATCCGCGCGCTATCGAGCGGCGAGCCGATCGACCGCGTTCCCTTCGAGCCCGTGCCGGTCGCGACGCTTTTCGGCGAAGACCGGGTGAAGAAGCGCTGGGTCGCTCTCGAGGCGATTCCGGAGCACGTCCAGAGACGCCGTGCTCACGACGGAGGATCGCCGCTTCTTCGAGCATACCGGCTTCGACCCTATCGGGATCGCGAGGGCGCTCGTGACCGACCTGAGACGAGGCGAGCTCGAACAGGGCGCGAGCACCCTGACCCAGCAGCTGGTCAAGAACTACTTTCTCACGCCGGAACGGACCTTTCGCCGAAAGATCCTCGAGGCGTACCTGGCCATCATTCTGGAGAGCCGCACCGGCAAGAGCGACATTCTCGAGCTGTATCTGAACGACGTCTACCTCGGCCAGCGAGGCTCCTTCGGCATTCACGGCGTCGCGCAGGCGGCGCAGATCTATTTCGGCAAGGACTTGAAGAACCTGACCGTCGCGGAGGCCGCGCTCGTCGCCGGGCTCATTCGCTCCCCGAACTCCTCGAACCCGTTTCTTCACCCCAAGGCGGCGCTCGAGCGTCGGAACGTGGTGATCGGCCAGATGCGACAGGCCGGACTCGTGACGGAGGCCACGGCGGCGAAGGAGCGGGAAGCGCCGCTCGGTCTCGTCGAGGGAGCGATCGATCAGGGAGAGGCGCCGTACTTCATCGACGCGCTCCGGGAGCAGCTTCTCTGCGGCGTACGACGCCGCGCGCATTCCCTCCGCGGGTCTTCGCATTCGCTCCACGATGGATCGACACCTTCAGAGCGTCGCACAGCAGGCGCTCGTGGAGGGCCTCGAGGAGCTACGGAAGAAGCTTCCACGAGCAGGCGCCGGCTCAGCCGCAGGCGGCGCTCGTGGCCATGAGGCCGGCGACCGGCGACATCCTGGCGCTCGTGGGCGCGCGGAGCTACGGGGCGAGCCAGTTCAACCGGGCGACGGAGGCGCGACGCCAGCCGGGAAGCGCGTTCAAACCGTTCGTCTACCTGGCCGCGTTCGAGCGAGACCCGGCCCTCGGTCCCATGACCACGGTCAAAGACGAGCCGACGACTTTCCGTCAAGGAGGACGGCCGTGGACGCCGTCGAACTACACCGGACGTTACGAAGGGACGGTCAGCTATCGGCGGGCACTCGCGCTCTCGCTCAACGCCGCGACGGCGAACGTGGGAGCGAGGGTTGGTTTCAACGAGATCGTCGAGCTCTGGCAGTCTCTCGGCACGGGAAGCCGTATCGAGCCCTACCCCTCACTGGTGCTCGGGCGCGTTCGAGCTGACGCCACTCGAGCTCGCCACCGCCTACGCGGTCCTGGCGAACGGCGGAAAGAGAGTGAAGCCTCGTTTCTTCACTTCCGTCGAGGACGGCTCGGGAAAAGCTCTCGTCGAGAATCGTCCGAAAGCCGAGACGGTGGTCTCCGCGGAGAGCGCGTATCTCGTCACCGACATGCTCAGAAGCGCCATCGACGCCGGCACGGGAAGGGAGATCCGCGCTCGCAGCCTCAATGCAGACGTCGCCGGGAAAACCGGTACGACCAACGACACGCGCGACGCATGGTTCGTGGGTTACACGCCGGAGCTGCTCGCGGTGGTCTGGGTGGGTTACGACGACAACCGCGAGCTCGGTCTCTCCGGAGCGGAAGCCGCGCTTCCTCTATGGGCTCGATTCATGAAAGCCGCTCTCGCGGGGAGCGAGAAAGATTCCTTCCGCGCCCCGGACGGTATCGTAACCGCCGAGATCGACCCCACGACCGGCAAGCGCGCCGCGGAGCGCTGCCCCCGGCGGGTGCGTGAAGTGTTTCGGTCGGCGTCGGCGCCGCGGGAGATCTGCCCAGTCCATCGTTGATGCTCGCCTCGCTATTTCACTCTTTCACGTAACAGGGGTAGTCGCGCTGCGCGCGGGCGACGGCGGTCGTGTCAATCTCGTAGAAAGCGACCGGGGTCGTCTCGGAAGTCTGCACGGCGACATCGCCGTCGGGACTCACGACCATACCCGCGCCGCCGAAGACCTGGCCGCGCGAATCAGCGCCGCTCCGATTCGAGGAGAGCACGTAGCAGCCCGATACGATCGCCGCCATCTTCAGGGCGACGGTCCACCTCGGGACCGAAGCCTTCGCCGTCGCGCGCGGCACCCAGATCGCCTGGGCTCCTCCCCGTCCGTACTCGCGCGCCCGCTCGTTGAACATGAGCTCCGTGCAGATCAGGAACCCGCCCCGAAGCTTTCCCGCCGAACCAATCCGAAAATGCCTCTCTCCTCCCTCGAACCAGCGCGCTTCGTAGTAGCCCTCCTCGTCGGGGAAGTATTGCTTGGTGTGAAAACCGGTGGCTCCCTCCGCCTGGGTCCACACGAAAGCCTCGTTGACGCGTTTCCCGTCGCTCTCGCGCGGGCGCGAGCTGAGGACCACCGGCGCTCCGAGCTCGGCGAGGCTCGAGAGCGCCTCGTCATGCATGGCGCAGGCCTGCTTCCAGGCGCCCTTGTTGAAGGTCGGGCCCGCAGCAATCCATTTGCCGAACGGCATCTCATTGAGCAGAAAGAGGTCCGGCGCCTCTTTCGCGACGGTCCGGCAGAGCTGGCTCCACTCGGCCGAGCCCGGCAGAAGCTCAGGGGGGGACTCGCAAACGCCGACCTTGAGCTTCATGTCCCCATCTCCTCCCCCACGTGGGGATACATACTACAGCGTCCTCGGGGGAACGCCCACAGCCAGGATCACGGTGGCTTGACCGCTCACTCTTCAAAATGGAATGACCATGAAGAGCGAGCTCGAATTGGTGCGAGAGTTCTCCGAGCTGAACGAAGCGAAGGTGGACTCCTGGGGCGCTCTCCCCAACGCGTCGGAGAAGCGCTTCCGGGAGCTGAAGGCTTACTTCGAAGATTTGATGGCACGCCGGTCGACCGAGCGCATTCCGCTCCTGGATCGGCACGAAACGTTCGAGATCCGGAGCGCGATCACCGGACGGGCGAGGCTCCGGATCCCGGCGGAGATGAGCGTCTTTTTCTGCCACGACGACGCCTACGCTCCCGCGCGGTCTTTGAATTTGAGCCGCGGTGGGCTCTTCGTTGGCTCGGACGTGACGCTCCATCGCGGCGATCGCATGACCCTCTACATGCCGAATCTCGGGCGGGGATACGAGAATCTCTTCGAGACCACGGTCGATGTCGTCTGGTCGGCCCGGAACGGCGAGGCCGCCCGCCGCGGAATGGGCGTCCGCTTTCAGGAAATGAGACCGGAGGCTGCCGACCAGCTCGACGATTTCCTCGTGGCGTTTCTGCGGGATCGCATCTCGAAATCGACGCCGGTCGGGCACCGGCCAGGGTGGCTCGCCGAGCGGCACATCATCGTGTAGCCTCCTTCGGGGCGAGCACGGGCGCGCGGCGGGGAGTCGGGCGCACTCGGGTCGCGAGGACGGCGACTCCGAACACCACGACGCCGGCGACCTCGAAGGGAACGCCCGGGCCCAGCTTTTCGAACGCGGCGCCCGCCCAGATGGGTCCAAAGATGCGCGCCATACCTCCGAAGGCCTGCTGGACCCCGAGCACTTGACCGAGCTCGGCTCGATCGCAGCGCTGGCTCAGAAGCGCGCTGGTGGCGGGAAAGAGGAGCGCCGTCCCGACGGGCACGAGAAGCATTACCGGGATGAAAGTTCCAAGACCCTTCGGGAGCGGGAACGCGGCGAGACCGATGGCGAGAAGGAGAGCACCCACCTGCATCAAGCGCACTTCCCCGAAGCGGCTCACGAGCCGCCCCAGCATTCCCGCGCGCATGATGACCGAGACCGCGCCGAGTATCGGGAAGATGTACCCGATGTGAGCCTCGTCGAGATGGAAGCGCTCGCTCAGGAACAGCGCCAGGATGGCGGTCATCGAGCTGAAGGCAGTCATGGCCACGGCGTAGATCCAGATGAGCTCCGAGGCCTCTCTCCCCGGGTGCCGGAGCGTCTCCCAGACCGTCGCGGCGATGGATCGCCGTTCCGGTTTGCCCTCCGAATGTGCGGCCGGAACCTTCGACTCCGGCAGAAGTTTCCAGGCGCAGATTAGATTCACGAAACAGAGACTCGCGGCGAGAAGCCCGGGGGTATGAGGACCGAGAAGCCATACCGCGGAGCCGACGACGGGGCCGATCATCACGCCGGTGTTGGTCGCTGCCGAGAGCCAGCCGAGGGCTTTCGCCCGGTCCTCCGCTTCGACCGAATCTCCGATGTAAGCCTGCATCACACCGGTGGTGCCGCCGCTCGCGCCCTGCACGATGCGGCAGAGAAACAACATCGCGATCGAGTCCGCGAACGCGAAGACCAGAAAGGCCAGACAGGACCCCGAGAGGCTGACCAGGAGCGCGGGCCTCCGGCCGAAACGATCGGAAAAGCGCCCCCAGAGCGGAGACGACGCTACCTGAGCGACGGAGAAGGAAGCGACCATGAGCCCAATCACGGTGGGAGTCGCGTCGAGCCGCACCGCGTAGAGCGGCAGCAGCGGGAAGACCATCGCGTAGCCGAGCATGTCGACGAACGCGTTCAGGAGCAGGACCCAGAGTTTGCGGAAGCTCACGAGGTTTTGTTAGATTTGTCCCGTTCCGTTTGGGCGATTAACTCAGTGGGAGAGTGCTACCTTCACACGGTAGAAGTCGCAGGTTCAAATCCTGCATCGCCCACCAAACCTCCTTCGTGCTGACGGAAACGTAGAGCTCTACCCCGACCATCGTCGGGAGCTTAAACCCATTCGCGTACCCGGGCAAGGCGCGCCAGCATTGCGGGCTCTTGCGACGAGGTGGCCCCCCCAATCGGCGCGAAGGAAGAGCCTCGTCCGCCGGTCAGCCGCTACGGCGGCCGCCGAGGAGCCCGGCTCGCATCAGGTAGTAGAGGAGCGTCGCGATCGACGTGAGCGCCGCGGCGACATAGGTCATGGCGGCGGCGGTCAGCACTTTCGAGACCCCGCCACGCTCCGAAGCACCCACGAAACCGGTCTCGTAGACCATCTGCTTCGCCCGAGCCGAGGCGTTCAGCTCCACCGGCAGAGTGACGATTTGGAAAGCGACCACTCCGACGAAGAGAAGAATCCCAATCTGCACCAGGCCCAGAGATCCGAGGAGAAAGCCCGCCATGATGATCCAGATCCAGGCGCTCGATCCGAATTGGGCGATGGGCGCCATCGTATGGCGGAGGAGGAGCGGCTTGTAGCCGGTCGCGTGCTGGATCGCGTGGCCGGCCTCGTGCGCCGCGACGCCGATGGCTCCGATCGAGCGTCCGCGGTAAACGACCGACGACAGTCGAAGCTTCCGTACCCGCGGGTCGTAGTGGTCGGAGAGCTCGCCCGGGAATTCCTCGACCGGCATGTCGAGACCGTGCCGAAGAAGGAGCTCGCGCGCCACTTCCGCTCCGCTCGCGCCGCTCGCGGCGGGCACCTGATTGTACCGATGGAACGTGGACTTCACCTTGAACGCGGCCCACATCGAAAGAAGCATCGGAGGACCGACGATCAAAAAATAGATCGGGTCGAAGAACATACGCCAGTATAGCTCGCGCCTTTCTTAGAGCGCGGCGAACTCGGTAAGACTCTTGAAGTCCTGGTAGCGCCCGTAGACCTCGTCTCTCGTGAGCCGGGCGAGGCGCGACGTGCCGAGGTCCTCGACGCAGAACGAACCGAGCACGCTGCCGAAGATGATCGCCTGCCGGACGGCGCGATCGTCGATGCTCTCTCCGCGTCGAGAGGTATCCCATGAAGCCACCCGCGAAGCTGTCGCCGGCTCCCGTCGGATCCACGACGTTCTCCAGGGGGAAGGAGACGGTCGCGAACCGTTCGTCCTCCCGGAAACAGAGGACGCCGTACTCGCCCCGCTTCACGACGAGAGTCGACGGCCCCATGGCGCGTATCCTGGCAGCGGCCTTCACGAGATTGTGCTCCGCTCCGAGCTGCCGCGCCTCCTCGTCATTGATGACCAGGACGTCCATCTTCGACAGCATCTCCCGAAGCTCCGCGGGAGTCCTCTCGATCCAGTAGTTCATGGTGTCGGCCCCGATGAGCCTGGGAGAGCTCACCTGCTTCATCACGTCCACCTGGAGCGTAGGGTGAATGTTCGCGAGGAAGACCAGCGAAGATCGCCGGAAGTGCTCGGGGATGGTCGGCTGAAAGCTCTCGAAAACACCGAGATCGGTGAAAAGCGTGGTCCGCTTCGTCAGATCGGCGCTGTACTCCCCTCCCCAGCGAAACGTCTTTCCCCGGGCCGTCTCGAGGCCCGAGAGATCCACGGATCGCCCGTCGAAGACCTTACGGTCCTCCTCGGTGAAATCGTCCCCAACCACCGCCACCACGTTGACCGGGGTGAAGAAGGACGCCGATAGCGCGAAGTAGGTCGCGGCCCCGCCAAGCACGCGGTCCGCCTCCTTGGTCGGCGTCTTCAGGACGTCGAACGCGACAGAACCGACGACGAGAATGGACATTTCTGGCTCGCCCTATTTCACGTACTTCCCGATGATGGGCGCGAGATCGCGCTTCACCTTCTCCGGGATGTGGTCGGGGCTGGTGATGATCGCGTTCTTCAAGGAGTGCGCGTGCGGGGTCGGCACGCTGAGGTCGAGCGCCTTCACCGTGCGGGCGATGATCTTGTGCGCGGCTTCCGCGTTCTTCTGCAGGTTCTTGATGATTTGGTCGACCGTCACCGAGGCGTGGCTCACGTGCCAGCAGTCGTAGTCGGTCACGAGGGCGAGCGTCGCGTAGCTCATCTCCGCCTCTCGCGCGAGCTTCGCCTCCTGCAGGTTGGTCATCCCGATGACGTGGGCGCCCCACGATCGGTAGAGCTCGGACTCCGCGAGGGTCGAGAACTGCGGGCCTTCGATGCAGACATACGTCCCGCCCCGATGCACCCTCGGTCCCGCTTCGAGCGTCGCCTCGTAGAGGAGCTTCGAGAGTCGGGCGCAGAAGGGATGGGAGAACTCGACGTGCGCGGCGATGCCGTTTCCGAAGAAGGTCGAGATTCGCCCCCGGGTCCTGTCGATGAGCTGGTCCGGAATGACCACGTCGAGCGGATGAATGTCCTCTTTCAGACGAGCCCACGGCGCTCGCGGAGACGATGTGCTCCACGCCCAGAAGCTTGAAGCCGAAGATGTTCGCGCGGAAATTGAGCTCGCTCGGGAGAATCCGGTGACCGACTCCGTGGCGGGCGAGGAACGCGACCGGTTTTCCCTCGAGCTTCCCGACGACGTATTTGTCGGAGGGATCCCCGAAAGGAGTCGTGAGGCGAACTTCTTCGACGTCCGCGAGGCCTTCCATCTGGTAGAGCCCGCTTCCGCCGATGACGCCTATCTTCGCTTCCGCCATTCTGCTATCGCTCCTCTTGCCGCGCGCAAACGCGCTAATCTACCCCGCCGCTCGCACCCCCGCAATGTTACTTCTGCTTCAGCTCGACCAGAACGCCGTGTGTCGACTTGGGATGAACGAAGGCGACCAGGTGTCCTCCCGCGCCCGGCCGTGGCTTCTCGTCGATGAGCCTCGCTCCCTGCGCCGCGAAGTCCGCGAGAGACTTTTCGATGTCCTCGACCTCGAAACAGACGTGGTGCATACCCTCCCCGCGCTTTTCGAGAAATGACGCGACGGTCGAGCCTTCTCCGAGCGGCTCCAGAAGCTCCAGGTTGCCCTCTCCCACCGGGAGAAACAGCGCCTTTACCCCGAACTCCGGGAGATCGTACCGGGCGCCTCTCTCCAGTCCCAAGACGAGGCCGAAGCGAGCCGCCGCCTCTTCGAGGCTCCGTACCGCGATGCCCACGTGATGAATCCTTGGCTGCGATCCCGGTACCTCGAGGCGTCTCGTCCCGCGGGTCGCTTTGATTCGGAGGATGTCATCAAGGACGTCCTCCACACCCTCGGCGCGGATGGCGACGGTCTTCCGCACGGGGCGCGTCCCCGCGATCGCCCGGAGATCTTCTGCGAGGACATCCGCACCGTCGCGATCGGATTTATTCGCGACCAGAACGTCGGCGATCTCGAGGATTCCGGCCTTCGCCGCTTGGACCTCGTCACCAAGGCCGGGCGCGAGAACCAGGAGAGTGACGTCCGCCGCGGCCGCGACCTCGATCTCGTCCTGCCCGGTGCCGACCGTCTCGAGCAGTATGAAATCCTTCCCCGCCGCTTCGAGAAGCACCAGGGCCTCCCGGGCCGCATCCGCGAGTCCCCCGACGTGACCGCGGCTCGCCATGCTCCGGATGAAGATGGTCGACTCGAGATCCATCCGCGCCCGATCTCCGAGGAGCGCCCCTCCCGTGAGAGGCGAGGTGGGATCGATCGCGAGAATCGCGACTTTCCTTCCCGCCTCCGAGGCCTTGCGCGCGAGAGAATCCGCGAGAGTGCTCTTTCCGACTCCGGGGGCCCCGGTGATCCCCACGATCGTCGCGCCTCCGGAGTGCGGTTGAGCCTTGCGAATGAGGACTCGCGCCTCGGGAGCGCGGTTCTCGACGAGAGAGAGAGCCCGCCCGAGGGCTCGATCGTCTCCGCTGCGAAGTCGGCTGAGGAGATCCTCGATGTCCAATGCGGGGAAGATATCCGGCCTTTACCCCTCGAGCAAATGGCGCGCGATGACCAGACGCTGGATCTCGGACGTTCCCTCTCCGATGGTGGTGAGCTTCGCGTCCCGGTAATAGCGCTCCGCGGGGTAGTCGCGGGTGTATCCGTAGCCTCCGAGGATCTGCACCGCCTCCTCGGCGGCGCGCACCGCGACCTCGCTCGCGAAGAGCTTTGCCATCGCGGCCTCTTTCGTCACGCGCTCTCCGCGGTCCTTCAGATACGCCGCCCGCTGGATCAGGAGTCGCGCGGCATCGATCCCCGTCGCCATGTCCGAGAGCTTGAACTGGATCGCCTGGAAGGAGGAGATAGGCTTGCCGAACTGTTTTCTCTCCTTCGCGTAGTCCCGGGCGCACTCGAAGCTCGCCTGAGCGATCCCGAGCGCGAGAGACGCGATCCCGATTCGTCCGCCGTCGAGAATCTTCAGCGCGGCGATGAACCCCTCGCCCTGCTCTCCCAGAAGGTGTGACTTCGGGACGCGGCAGTTCTCGAAGACCATCTCCGACGTATCCGAAGCCCGGTGGCCGAGCTTCCTCTCTTTCTTACCCGGTCGGAAGCCCGGCGTTCCCTTGGGTACGATGAAGGCGGAGATCCCGTGCTTCGCCTTTCCTTTGTCGGTGACCGCCATCGCCACGGCGACGTCGCACACCGTTCCGTTCGTCGTGAACGTCTTGCTTCCGTTGATGACCCACTCGTCGCCCTCGAGGACCGCGGACGTTTCCGTGCCTCCAGCGTCGCTTCCCGCGTTCGGCTCCGTGAGGCTCCATCCGCCGATCCATTTCCCCGACGCGAGAGGCTTCAGGTACTGCTGCTTCTGAGCTTCGGTGCCCTGCTCGAAAATATGATTCGAGCAGAGCGAAATGTGGCCCGAGACCGTGATGCCGACCGACGCGTCGGCGCGGGCGAGCTCCTCGATGACGATCGCGTAGTCGGCGTAGCGCATGCCGGCGCCGCCATAGCGCTCGGGAAAGATGACCCCGAGAAATCCGAGCTCGCCGAGCTTCCGGATCACGTCGGCGGGAAACTGCTCTTTCTCGTCCCACGCCGCGGCGAAAGGAACGATCTCCTTCTCCGCGAATTCCCGAAGAGCCCGCCGGAGCTCCTTCTGATCTTCCGTGTACTCGAAACCCATAGCTCCACGTTCCAAAACTTCCATGCTCTAATTGTAGTATCTGGATCGCGCCGCGTCGTGCTCTTTCTCCGCTAGGCGTGGCTTACCAAACGGTCGGTTCATGAGTAAGAAGAAGATCGCGGCTCTGACGCTTCTCGCTCTGACAGTTGCGGTCTCGGCCTACGCCGCCTGGCTTTGGTACTCGCTTCCCGACGTGGAATTTCTTGAAGCGCCAGAACCCCAAGGAGACCGCGCTCATGCGAGCGCGCGGGAAAAAGCGCGTCCAACAGTGGGTGCCCGCTCGACCGAATCTCCGAATCGGCTCGAGACCGCGGTCATCATGGGTGAGGACGGAGGCTTCTACGGCCACCAGGGATTCGACCTCCACGAGATCCGCATCGCGTTCGAGCGCAACTGGGAAGAAGGCCGAACCGTCCGAGGGGCGTCGACCATCACCCAGCAGCTCGCGAAGAACCTCTTCCTCTCGTCCGAAAGGAGCTATGGGAGGAAGCTCGAAGAGGCGCTCCTGGCTCACCGCTTGGAGAAGGCGCTCTCGAAAAACCGAATCCTCGAGATCTACTTGAACGTGATCGAATGGGGCGATGGAATCTACGGCGTCGAGGCCGCCTCTCGGAACGTCCTCGGAAAATCCGCTGCCAACCTCGACACCGCGGAAGGGGCGCTCCTCGCGGCGATGATTCCGAGTCCTCTGCGGCTTCAGCCCTGCGAGCGGCCGAAGTCGGTTCGCGCGCGCCAGGAGCGAATCCTCCGTTGGATGTACCGCGCCAACCGACTCACGGAAGAAGAATACCAGTCCGCCCTCGACGCGCGGCCCTGGCTCGAGAAAGTGCGGGTCATTTCCTCCCGAAGGGTAGGCGCTTCAGGCCCACCCGGCCGTTCGAGATCACGAGGATGATGTCCTGGATGACGCGGATGTCCTCGAGTGGATTTCTCTCGATGACGATGAGGTCCGCCTCGAGACCTGGCTCGAGAACGCCTACCTCCTTCTCGAGCCCGAAGAGCTCCGCGGCCCGGAGCGTACCCGACTGGATCGCCTCGAGCGGGCTCATTCCGAGCTTGACGTAGTTCACGATCTCGGTCGAGACGCGGCTCACGCTCTCCGGTCCATACGACGAATCCGCGCCCGTGACGATCGGGAATTCCCAGGGCGCGCGCCCTGCGGAACGTATCCTCGATGCGCGGGAGCATGTGCAGTCCCCGGAACTTCACCACCGGGTCGTCGTAGTCCCCGCCCGGCTCCAGCAGATCGATCATCGTCGTGTAGGTGGGAACGAAGTAAGTCCCCCGCTCTTTCATGAGACCGGAGAGTCTCGTCCGAGAGATACGTCCCGTGCTCGATGCTGCGGACCCCGGCTTTCACCGCGGCTCGGGCGCCTTCGTCTCCGTGCGCGTGGCAGAGAACGAAAACGCCGAGCTTCGCCGCCTCGTCGACCACGGCGCGAAGCTGCGCTTCGGTATAGACCTGCTCGCGGGGATCCGTGTCGGGCCTTCCCGCGCGCTCGGTGCCGCGCGTCTTGATGACCCGCGCGCCGTTCTCGACGTTGATGCGGACGAGCGCTGCGGAGGTCTTCCTCCGACTGGATGGGCACGGGAAGCCGCATGAGCGCGGGAGACGCGAGCACCGCGTCCTCGATGTAGGGCGTGACGAAGACCCCGGCCCCGAGGTAGTCCGGGACCGGCGATGTGCCCCGCCTCCGACATCTCTCCAAGGACGACGTCGCGAAACGAGCCGACGCTCGCGCTCCGCGCGGTCGTGACGCCGGACTCGAGCGCCCGCTTCGCGCGGTCGAGGCTATCGAGGTGGGTATGCGCGTCGAAGAGGCCGGGAAGGACGTACCGACCTTCCAGATCGATGATCTCGGCGCCGGCCGGCGCCGGCCCCGGCCCGATCGAGACGATCTTCCCCTCTCGAAGAACGACGGTCGCATCCGCGGTGATTCCGCCCGTCCGGACGTCGAGAACGTTCGCGTTGACGAGAGCGAGATAAGGCTGTGGCTGCGGCTGGCCTGTCGCGAGGGCCAGCAGGAGCGAGCAGCGACTCAGAATCCCTCGACCTTTCCGGCCCTCTTGTAGCACTGGAAGACGATGTGCCAGCCGAGGATGATGATCAGGAGCCAGAAGATCCAGTAGTAGCTCCCCGGGAATTCCGAGGTTCCCGCCGGCGAAGAACGTCGTGTGCTGGCCGATCATCGCCCAGACCAGGGGCACCGACATGTAGGTGTTGTGCCGCGAGCGAAGTCCCGCCAGCTTCACGAGCCCGGCATCGGGAGTCTCGCCGCTCTTCACCGCGCGGATGATCTTCTGCTGCGCGGGCCAGATTCGATACCACACGTTGAACGCCATGATGGTCCCGAAGAGGGCGCCGGTGTGGATGAGGGTTCCTCGATACGTGAAATGGCCGAAGTAGACGAAGAGCGCGACCACGACCGCGAGAAGCAGAAACGAAACGATGACCGCGGCGCGAAGGTTATTCGCGAGACCGCTCTTCCAGATCGCGTCGTAGAGGAACGGAGCGAGGAACGTCAGCACGATCATGACGATGGGACCGGCGCCCCACGTCGCTCCTTCCTCGAGGAGGAGCCCGCCGTGATAGTAGACGATGAGGAGGAGCAGAACGCCGGTGATCCAGGTCCAGGCCGCTCCCCAGCGGAACCAGTAGAGAGCTCGCGGCATGAGCTCCGGCACGACCGCTTTCTTCGCCGCGCCGTCGAGCTTCGCCTGCGTCGGGCCGTTCACGAAGTTGAAAAAATAGAGATGACCGATCCAGATGATGCCGAAGAAGATGTGCAGCCATCGAAATAGTGCGTCCAGACCGTCCATTTCCCCTCCTTTAATACAGTGCTCGCTCGCTCTTCGCTCGCTCGCTCCCCGCGCTCCTCGCGCGGGGAGGATGGGGCCCTCCGGGCCCCGCTCTCTCAATAGGCTCTTCGCTCACTCTTGAAGTCGGCGGAATATATCACACGGGTGGACGGTTCCCTTCGCCGTAGCCCGTCAACTCCACGAATCCACGGCCCAACGGTCTTGCCGTCCACCGTCTCGACCGAGACGGCGCCTTCCCAGTAGAAAACACCTCGGGGTAGCCGACTGCGGTTCTCCTGGTCGGGCACGACGGCGCTCACGCGCAGATCGAGCCCCGCGACTCGGATCCTCCACTTCGACGGGATACCGCGCCGAAGTCGACGGGCTCGTCCAATGCTCGAGGACCTCGACCTCGAATGCCGACCGATCGAGATAGGGTGCTTCTCGCCGTTCGGGTCGATCGAGCGTTCCATTCGCGTAGTCGACGGCGCCGCTCTCGGCGCGCATCAAGTAGAGCATCAGCTCGCGGCCGTCGTCGAGCCTCAGACTGAACCAGTCCCAGCCGACCTGGTTCTCGGCGAGCTGCGAGGAGCTGAACTCCTTGTCCATCCAGCTCTCGCCTTCGACCTCGAATCGCTCGCCGCCGAGCTCGACCTCGCCCTCGGTCGCGAGGCGCGTGAAGCTGTAGTAGAGGCTCGCAGCGTCCTCCCTGTCTCCCTTCCGGCTGAATCCGCCCGGCCCCTGGAAGCACGAGAGGCTTCTTCGGTCGAGTGCTGAGCCGAAATCCGAACCCCTCGCCCTCGTCCTTCGCGGCGAAATCGAAGCCCTCGCCGTTCCAATCGAGAGACCAGACGTCGTCCGTGCCCGCGGGAGCGCGCGACCAACCGATGCGCGGCTCGGGAAAGGCGCCGTACCCGGCGAGAAGCGGGATCTCGCGATAGAGGACCTCGCTGAACCAATGGCGCTTCGTCTCGAGGTCGGTGAGCGCGGCGTGGCCCATGACGAGACTCGTCGCCGTCCAGCTCGATGATCAAGATCCGGTCGCTCCGGCAAAACGCCGATGCGGAAGAACGTGAACTGGTACGCGAAGCGCTCTCCGAGGTATCCGGTGAAGTACCACCACTCGGTCCGGTATCCTTCGTGCGCCCAGTGGTCCCGCGGGAAACGACCATTCGTAGTCCGGGCGAGCCGTCTTCCACTCGTCGACGCCGACGAGGAGCGAGAGGACGAGGAGCGCCGCTCTCATAGATCCTCGCGGCGAAGCTCCGTCGCCGGCGTGGCGCTCGCGACCCACGCGGGATAGAGACTCGCCGAGCGCCGCCGCCGAGAACGACGAGCCCGTTCTGCCTCGCGAGGAGCCCGACGGGCCAGTGTACGGCGATGGTCCAGCCGAAGAAGGCTCGATTGACGACGTAGATGAGCATGAGCGCGAAGCGCGATGCCCGCGAGAGTTCCGAGCGCGATTCCGCTCAGTCCCATTCCCATTCCCTTTCCCAGGTAGACGCGAAAGAGCTGGCTTCGCTGGGCTCCGAGCGCGCGATAGAGCGCGAGCTCCGCCGCCCGCTCGCGGGCGAGAACGACCAGGCTCAGAGTCGACGCCGCAGACGGCGATGACCAGGCTCATGTGGCGCAGAAGCCGCGTGATGGCGAACGTCTGCTCGAAGATCGAGAGCGCCTCCTCCCGCAGGCGTCGATTGCTGCGGATGGCGATGGGAACGCCGGCCAGATCGCGCTTCAGCTCGTCCACGACCGCGCTCGGCGTCCGCGCCCGGTGACAGGTAGAGAGCGACGCTGTTGATGGGACCTGGCCCGAAGTATCCGCTCCATCGTCTTCAGATCCATGAACGCCGAGCCGAGCTCGCTCGAGTAGTCGTAGTAGATGCCGGCGATGGGGAAAGCGAGCCGACCTTCCGGCCCGGCGATGACGAGATCGTCGCCGACACCGAGTCCCGCCTTTCGAGCGAGCGGCTCCCCCACCAGGACCGCGCCTTCGCGACGCTCGACGCATCGCCCGAAAGGAGCGCGAACCGATCGTCGATCGGGACGGCTCATGTCGATCCCGGCAAGAGAAAATCGCCGTCCGTCGGAATAGGCGAAGAACTGCCTCAGGCGGTCCACGCGCTCGACCGACGGGTGGCTCAGTCAGGCGTCTCGAGAACCGAGCTCTCGAGGACCGCCTCCCGCCGCGCCCGTCGAAACGAGGGGTCGAGACGTAGATGTCCGCGCGGATCGTCGAGCCGATCCAGACCGAGAGCGTCTCGCGGAAGCTCGACACCATGGTCGTCACCCCGACCACCATGCTCACCGCGACCGCGAGGGCGGCGATGGCGACGGGCGTCGTCTGGAGCTGCTTTCCCAGACCTTTGAGACCGTAGCGGAGTCCGAACGAACGAACGGGAATCCAGATCCGTCGCGAGCTGCACCAGGAGCGGCGTCAGGAGCGGAATGGCGGCGATCAGGAGAAACGCTTCGACGAAACCCGCGGGCCGCCATCGATCGCGAGTGAAGAGATACAGGATCCCGGCGGCCACGAGGAGAGCGACGCCCGCAGCGAAGAGCCCGGCGCCGCTCCTTCCCACCCGTTCGTGAAGATTGAAGGCGGCGAGGAGCGCCCGCGTGTCCTTGCGGCCGAGCTCGAGCGCGGGAAGAAGGGCCGCGAGCGCGGCGCCGCCAAATCCGATCGCGCGCCGCGAGCGCGAAGAACCACGGCGGGATCTCGAGGCGATGGATCTCCTCCAGAAGGTAGAGGTTCGAGATCGTCGCGCTCACGCGAGAGACGTTGGCCCTGCGCGATGAGCGTATCCGACGGGAAGACCGATCGCGACGCCGAGACGCTCCGAGCATCAGAACGTCTCCCGCGAGGAGATGGAAGACCTGGCGGTGCGTCGCGCCGAGAGAGCGAAGAAGCCCGAACTCCCTCCGTCTTCGGACCAGAGAGGCCTGAGTGCTGCTGTAGACGAGGAAGCCTCCGACGAAGAGGCTGATGAGAGACAGCGCGGTCAAGTTCAGCCGGAAGGCGCTCAGAAGATCCGACGCCTGCTGCTCCCTCTGCTCCGGCGTCTCGACCAGCGCCGTCTCCCCCAGGCGCTCTCGAAGCCGCGCGACGGCGCGTCCTCGCGAGGCACCCTCGCGAAGCTTCACGTCGATCTGGTGGAGCTCGCCCGGACGCCCCAGGAGCGACTGCGCCTGCGCGATGTCCATCACCGCGAGGCGAGGGCTCGCGAATGGGCTCGCCTCGAGGAAGTTCGAAAGCGCGCCGACGAAGAGCTCCGCTTGTCGTGTGCCGAGACTCACGGTGAATCGATCGCCCTCCGTTCCAACCGCGCTCCCGCGCGAGCTCCGGAGTCACCGCCACCCAGCCGGGCCGGCTGAGCGCCTCGGAGAAGTCGATCTCCGGTCCCTCCCAGGGCACGTCGATGGGCGTGAAGAAGTCGACCCCGATGAGCTCGAGGAAAAGCTCCGCTGCCGTCCTCGAGAGCGACGTCGAGGCGATACAAGAGGCCACGCGGCCTCGACGCCTTCGGTCGCGAGGACCTCGGGATAGACGCTCTCCGGAAGAACGGGCAGCGTCCCGACGATGGTGAGATCGGCATCGCCGCTCACGGCTTCCATGCTGCCCTCGGAACGCGCCGAGCGCGTTCAGGTTGATGATCTGGATTCCGACGACGCTCGCGACCCCGAGCGCAACGCCGAAAAGGCTCAGCAGGAAGAGACTCCGGCCGCTCCGAAGCTGCGCCCGCGCGGCACGCAGGAAGTACCGGATCACGCGAGGCTCGAGCTTTCCCCCGTGGAGGCGAAGCCGTTCGTCCGCCTGGGCCGCCTGCTCCTCGCTGTGGGTGACGTAGAGAAGAGTGCCGCCCTCCTCGTCGACGAGGTTCATGAGAAGGTCCATGACCTTCCCCGAGTTCTCATCGTCGAGGTTTCCCGGTGGGCTCGTCCGCGAGGAGAAGCTTCGGCTTTCCGCAGGAGAGCGCGGCAAATGGCGACCCGCTGCATCTCGCCCCCGGAAAGCTTCGAGGCCTCCTGACGCGCCTGCCCCGCGAGCCCCACACGCTCGAGAAGATGCCTCGCGCGTTCGTCCGAGCCGGAGTCGGACGCAATCCAGGCGGGAAGCACCACGTTCTCCCAGACGGTGAGGTGCGGGAGAAGATAGAAGAACTGGAACACGAGACCGATGGCGTCGCGCCGCAGGAGCGTGCGCTCGCGGTCCGAGAGATGCGAGACGTCGCGACCGAGAAGCTCGACCTTCCCCGCGCTCGGGACGTCGATGGCCGCCGCGAGATGAAGCAGGGTCGACTTCCCGCTCCCGCTCCGTCCGGTGATGGCGAGCTTTCTTCCCCGGCGCGATCGAGAACGAGACCTCGTCGAGCGCCTTCAGGACCTCACCGCTCGGATGGCGATAGTGCTTGGAGACGGCTTCGAACGCAAGGATCGGCACGCCTCCCGCCACCCCGAGAGTATAGTCGGATATTCGAGCTCGACGGTCTCGAGGGCAAGCACTTTTCTGAACGCATTCCTTCTCGAAGTGGAATGCTAAAGTATGCGGTCATGCAGCCCGAGCCTTCCGATAGCCTTGCGCGGCTCAGTCCGACTCGCTCCCGGCGCTTCTGGGTGGTGCTTTTGGCGCTCTCGGTGATCTCGAGCTCGGCTCTCGGCTTTCGCGTGAAGATACAGCCGCTCGATCGCGGCGCCGACCCCTCCTATATGTTCGCGGCGAATTACGCCTCGACCCAAGGCTGGCGCTTCGGTGAGGATTTCATCTCCACCTACGGACCGTACGGCTACTTGATCTACGCGTCGAACGTCGCCGACGTTCCCGTTCGAAAGCTCGTTTCGGAGCTCGCCCTGGTCGTGCTCGTCGGGGTCGCCTGTGCGGCCTACGTCGCATCGCACGCGCTCGGAACTGGAGCTGCCCTCGGCGCGGCGGTTCTCCTCGTATACGCGGTCCACCTTGCAGGGCAATTCGAACTACGGAGACGAGTATCGCTGGTTCAGCATGCTCCTGGTCTTCGTCATTTTTTCCCTTCGTGCTTCGAGAGCGGCCGGCCTGGCGACGTTTTTCCTCGCGAGCTTCCTGGGAGGGTTTTTCCTTCTCGTCAAACTCTCGCTCGGCGCGGGCACCGTGCTGACGCTCTCTGCCGCGTGCCTGCTCACTCGCCAACCTTCCATCGCCGCGGCCCGCATCGGACTCCTTTTGACCGGCGCCGCACTGGGATTCGCGTCCGGCTGGGTCGCACATCAGGGCACTCTTACCGGCGTCGGCGCCTTCTTTGGCGCCGCGGCCGATGTCATCTCTGGCTACAGTTCCGCCATGAGCGGACTATCGCTGTGGACGGAAACCGCCATCTGCTTTTGCGTCTTCGCGGCGATCCTTGGCGGAATTTCCTTGGCGTCGCCTCGCTCGGGGGCCACCATGACGATGCTGGCCTGCGGAGCGCCGCTGTTCGTCGCCTGGAAGCACGCGATGGTATTGGGTGGCCCGAATCACGCGAGAACCTTCATGCTCTTTGGTCTTCTCGTCCTGTGCTTGATTCTCGTCCCCCTGCTGGCTCGAAGAGACGCTGGACTGCCGCATTGCTCGTAGTCCCTTCATTGGTGCTCTTAGCGCCCTGGTTTCACTATCGCGCGAACGCGGACCGGAGGCGTCGTCAACCTCGGACAGAGGCTGGCGGAGCCACTTCTGCTTCCGGGCCGATTCGGATGGGAACAGTTACGCTCGACGCTCACCGGGAACCGACGAGCAGGCCTGGAACCGACCCGGGCATTCGCACAGTTGCGCCTTCCGGATAGCGTACGCGCCCGCATCGGTGCCGAGCCGATCGACGTCTACCCTTGGGAGAGCCTCTACGTCGCCGCCAACGATTTCTCTTGGGCGAATCGACCCTCTACAGCTTCTTTCGCCACGTACTCTCCCGGACTCGACCGCCGAAACACTCGGTTTCTCGCCTCCGCCGAAGCGCCCACCTACGTTCTCTGGCATCTGGAACGCGGTATCTTCAGCATTCATCGCCGACACCTTTTCTGGGACGAGCCCGAGACGCTCCGCGCGCTCGTGAGCTCCTACTCCCTCGCCTCGGACGAAGACGAAGAGGTACTGCTCTTGAAGAAGCTGGCCGTGCCAAGGCTTTCTTCGCCGCGCCCCCTCCGCGTGGAGAAGACGCAGTGGGGAGAGTGGACCGATGTACCGAGAAGCGACGGCGTCCTCTTCGCTCAAGGTGAGCTTCGAAAGACCCTGGTCGATGCAGCTCGAGACCCTGCTCCTGAGAGAGGCCCCGATGCACATCTCGGTCCGATTCGGGGCAGGAGAAGAACAGACCTATCGCTTCGTGCCGGCCCAAGCGGAAAGCGGGTTGTGGATGAGCCCGCTGCCTCGAAATACTCGTCGAGCTCCGTTCGATTCTCTCCGGGAGTTTCTCGCGCCCCCGTCCTAGCGCGATTCGCTTCCATGGCCCTCGGATAGACGGGCCGCAGCTGCCCATCGTCATTTTCTGGCTCGAAGCCCAGACACGTTAGTTCCGCTGGTTACGATGTGGGAATTCGTTCACCAGCACGGAACTCCCGCCATACCCGCTCGAGCCGATCGATCGCGTAGAGCATGAACCCGAGTGAGAGCAGGAACACCTGATAGCCCCGGTCCCCTCCTTCCGTCGAAGAACAGGTAGAGAACGAGCCAGAGAGACGCCGCGAGGTAGACCGTGCCGCTCGCTCTCCATCGCGAATGCCCACGAGAAAGTAGTACGCGAGCATCAGGACGGAGAACGCGAAGAGGAAGACCGCTCGTCGAGGATGAGCTTTCGCGCCCTGATTGCGGTCACCGGGGCCATCATGACCGCGAGCACAACCGGGGGAACGAGCGTCGGAGCCGCGCGGCCATGGGAGAAAGAGCTTCGTCTGATTTCTTGAGAATCGGCAGGACCACCAGAAACACGATGCAGAACGAGGCGAACACCCGATAGCGCGACGCGATCCCAGGACTCGAGCTCCACCAGGACGGCGGTGCCACCACCGCGAGAACGACGCCGGCGGCGAAGCTCGCTCGTCTCACGAGCGCTGTCGGCCAGCCGGTCCGCGTCAGTGACAGGACGAAGACCATCGCCGCGGTCACGAGGAGAAGTGCTCCGGTCAGCAGCAATGTGCTCTGGTCTTCTCCGAGAAGCGTCTTGGGAAGCGTCGTGCCGCCGATGACCGCGAACAGCACGAGCACCACCCACCGCTGAGAGGGGACGATTCCCGATCTCGAGTGGGAGAGGGGTACGCCGTGACTCCCAAGTGTTTCGATTGGAGAAGAACGTAGCGAAGAAAAAACGCCGCTGAGACGACGACGAGGAGCGTTCCGAACCACCGATGGAAGACGTATCCACCGAGGAACAGCGTGGTCGCGACCTGGAGCTGCCCTGCGTATCGCGCGCTGCAGCGGCGCTCCCCGCCTCGTTCCCGGCCTCGGGAAGATAGTACCGAGCCGCCCTCGAGCCTCCGCGCACGACCAGGAGCGCGCCCGCAACCGATACAGCCGAGCCAGAAGCGCGAATCCTCCGCGCCCCGAGCCCGCGATCTGGGCTCCCCACGCCGTCGACCGCGACGCCGAGAAGCCAGAGCCCGGCACGAAGCGGCTTCTCCGAAATCGGCGCGAAGAAGAACCCGAGAGTCGCGAGCGCCATGAGGTAGCGCCGCGGCTCCTCGAGGTCGAAGCGGAAGCCGTAGACGAGGACCGAGCCCGCGACCAGAATCGCGGAAAGAGCGATCAAACCGCCCGGTTCCGCACCGCCACGATCTGAGCGATGACCGAGAGCGCGATCTCCTCGGGAGAGCGCGCTCCGATGTCGAGCCCCACGGGGGCGAAGAGCCGCGAAAGCTCGCTTTCGGTCAGTCCCCTATCGAGAAGGCGCTTCCTCCGTTTCTCATGGGTCTTCCTGCTTCCGAGCGCGCCAACGAAGAACGCTGGGCTCCTGAGAGCGACCATGAGCGCGGGGTCGTCGATCTTCGGGTCGTGGGTCAGGGTCGCGACCGCGCTCGAACGATCGAGTCCGAGGGACTCGAGTCCCTCGTCGGACCACTCGGCGATGAGCCGGTCCGCGTGGGGGAACCTCTCGTCGTTTCCAAAAACGCCTCTCGGGTCGATGACGATGGTCCGATAGCCGAGCGCCTTAGCCATCGTCGTCAACGCGATCGCGATGTGGACCCCGCCGATCATGACGAGAGTGGGAGGCGGGAGCTCGACGTCGAGGAAGATCTCGGAGCTTTCCTCACCGGCTCACCGTCACCGCCTCCGCCGTGAATACGTCGCACTGGCCCTGCTCCAGCGCGCGAAGCGCGGCCGCCTCGACCACGGTTTTCGCGGATTGCCCTTCACGAACCGAGAACGTTCGCCCCGACGGAATCGCCCCGAATCACCACGGCGCGAGCGAGCGCATTTCGCGTTCTCGATCGACTCCGAGAACGCCCGCGAGAGCGACTCGTCGAGCTTTTCGACGAAGATCTCGATCGAGCCGCCGCAGGTGAGCCCGACGTTCCAGGCGGTTTCATCCGCGATCCCGAACTTGAGAAGGCGCGGTTCGCCCGTCGCGAGGACCTCCCGGCCCTCCTCCACGACGGCCGCTTCGACACACCCGCCGCTCACCGAGCCCGAGATGCGCGCGTCCTTGGTGAGCGCCATTTTCGCTCCCGGTCCCCTGGGCCCGGAACCCCACGTGCGGACTACGGTCGCGAGGGCGATCTCCTCGCCTTCTGATTTCCAGAGCTCAACGTCATTCGCTACGTCTCGAAAGGTCACCGGAGGATTATGCACCGGAAACAGGGCCGGAGTTACAATCCGCGCCATGAAAAGGACATGGGAGGAGTGAGACTCCGCCAGGCCTTTCGCGCCCTTCGCGCCACCCCGGGAATTACGGTCGCCTCCATCGTCATTCTCGCCCTTGGAATCGGCGCTTCCACCGCTGTCTTCTCGGTCGTCAATGGGTTGCTACTTCGCCCCCTTCCGGTGACCGCTCAAGATCGCCTCTTTCGCATCTGGAGGAACGACGTCGAGCGCGGTTTCGACCACGTCCCTCTTCTTTATCCCGATTACCTCGAGTGGGAGCGCCGAAGCCGCTCGTTCGAATCGCTCGCCGCTGTTTGGGCGCGAGGCACGCAGGAGGGCCTTCTCCTCGGCTCGAGCGAACCCTCGCGCTTCGAGGTTACGACCGTCTCGGGGAATTTCTTCGATGTTCTCGGGGCCACTGCGCACGTGGGACGGACCCTTCGGCGAGAGGACGACCGAGCCGCCCTGGTCCCCCCTCTCGTATTGAGCTACAGCACCTGGAGGGAGCGCTTCGGCTCGGACCGAACCGTCGTCGGTAGAGTCATTCCGCTCCGGCTCGCCGAGCGCGTTTCCTTTCAGGTCGTCGGAGTCATGCCTGAGGCTTTCGATCTCTTCGCCCCGGCCGAGGCCTGGTCTCCCATCATGAGCGTGCACCCGGAGTGGTCCGGGAACGCGGGATGCGAATGCGAGCTTATCGGGCGGCTGGCCGAGAAAGTCACCGCGCAGCGCGCTCTAGCCGAGATTCAGGCTATTGACGAGAACCTGGCAGAGGAACGTCCCGACGCCTATCGTTCGGCCCAGGTCGTCTTCGTTCCATTTCTCGAGAGCGTCGTCGGTGACTTCGGCCGAGCGTCTCTTCTAGCGTTCGCGGGCGTGGCGCTCATTCTGACCATCGCCATCGCGAACGTCGCCGCGCTCTCGATCATCCGGGGCCTCGGAAGGACGCGCGAGGTCGCGATCCGATCGGCCCTCGGTGCGGGAACCACGTCCCTCCTTCGCGAACGGCTGACCGAGGGTGCCGTGATGGCAGCCGCCGCACTCGTGGGAGGATTCATTCTCTCGGCATTCGGCGTCGAGATGCTCCTCCTTCTGAAGGGTGCTGATGTGCCGCGCGCTCGAGAGATCGTCGTCGATGTGCGTGCTTTCCTCTTCGCGACCGGTGTCGCCGCACTCGCCGTCGCGATCGGTGCGTCTCTTCCCCTCATTTCCGGAACCCAAGAGTCCCTTCGATCGCGACAATTTGCCTCCCAGGGACGCATGATGCAGTGGATGGTGGTCGGAGAGATCGCGCTCGCGCTTCCACTTCTCTTCGCTTCCGGCCTGCTGGTACGCACGCTCGTCGCCAGCGGAGAGATCGATAGGGGGTTCGAGAGCGAAAACCTTCTCACCCTCGAAGTGCACGCTGCCTCTAACCCGGTACGCTGAGCCTGGCTCGCGCCTGGAGTTCTTCGAAGAGCTCGTTCACCGAGTCGAGGAGCTTCCAGGCGTGACATCCGTGACCGCGCTGCGAATGAAGCCCGGCTCGGACGGAGTCACCGGAGAGCTCACGTACGAGGGTCAACTCGCCGAGGACGCGCGCGACAATCGGCTGACGAATATCGAGATGGCGACGCCGAGCTACTTCGCCGTTCTCGGAATTCCGATCGTGCGGGGACGAGCGTTCGACCGTTTCGACCGACTGGATTCGGAGCGGGTTGCCATCGTGAGCGCTGAGGTGGCGGCGAGCTATTGGCCCGGTCAGGACCCGATCGGAAAGACCGTCGGGTCCGGAGAGCTCCGGCATCGCGTGGTAGGAGTCGCTGGAAACACGCGGTACCGCGAGCTCACCCAGTCATGGCCCACCGTCTACTTCCCCATACAGCAGAATCCATTCTCCATCGAACGTAAGCTCCATCCTCTTCTCGGTTTGAATGTACTCGCCGTGCGGACTCCTCTCGTCGCCCGAGAGTCTGGTGAGATCGATCCAGGGCGTCGCTCGAAGCCTGGACCCCGAGCTGCCCCTCGACCGAATTGCGACGATGGACCATCTCCTCGACCTCGAGCTCAAGACGCCGAGGCTCAACGCAATCCTTACTTCGTCGTTCTCTCTCATCGCGCTCCTCCTCGCAGCCGCCGGTGTCTATAGCGTCTTCGCGGCGTTCGTGGCGCAGCGCCTTCCCGAGCTCGGTATCCGGTCAGCCCTGGGAGCGACACCCGCCCGATTACGGTCTCTCGTCTTGAACCGAAGCCGGAATCTCGTCCTGGCGGGAGTCGTCATCGGAGGGCTCGGGGCGTTCTTCCTCTCGCGTCTCCTCGAGTCGTTCCTCTACGGAGTGGAACCATTCGACATCCCGACACTTCACGGGCGCGGTAGCCGTTCTTGCCATGGCCGGCGTCGCGGCGACGGCGATTCCCGCGTGGCGCGCCGCGCGGGTCGATCCGCATCTCGGTGCTGAAGCACGAGTAACGCGATGGACCTCATCCGAGAGATCCGCCAGGCCGCCCGACAGCTCGTGAGCGTTCCGTCGTTCACCATTCCCGCCGTGCTGCTCCTCGGCCTCGGCCTCGGGGCCACGATCGCCATGTTCAGCGTGGTCCACGCCGTGCTCCTCCGGCCGATGGTTCCCGAACAGGATCGCGTGGTCGTGCTGTTCCCGCGCGACGCGTCAGGGCGACCGTCCGTTCCAGGAAATCTCGCCTCCGGAGTTTCGCGACTGGCGGGACGCCGCCACCTCGTTCCAGGAGCTCGCGGCGTTCAGCGCGGGAAGCAGCACAGCAATCCCTGGTGCTCGAAGACGGCCGCTCCGTCGACTTCCGCGGTCGCCTCGGTCACTCCGACGCTTCTTCGACGCCGTGGGTCAGAAACCTCTACTCGGGCGCGGCTTCGAAAAAGACGACGAGCTGCCGCAACGCCGAGCCCGTCGCTGGTCCTGGGCCACGGTCTCTGGAGAGAGGCCTTCGGGGAGGACCCAGCCGTTCTGGGAACGACGCATCTCGCCTCGGCGCTCGCGTCGACGACGTCTACACCGTCGTCGGGGTGATGCCGCCCGGCTTCGATTTTCCGAACCAGACCCGCGCCTGGATGGTGCTCGCAGGGGAGGAGCGCATCGACGATCGTGGCTGGCAGTTTCTGCTGACCGTCGGGACGGCTCGCGCCTGGAGTCACCCTCGAGGACGCCCGCGCGGAAATGGAGATCGTCGACGAGCGCGTTCTCGAAGAGACGGGACGTAGTCTGCTCGCGAGCCGTCGGATCGAAGTGGTGCCGATTCTCGAGTTCTTCCTCGGCGCGAGCGCGCCCAGAGTCGTCCTGATTCTGCAAGGCGCCGTCGTTCTGCTGCTCCTCGTCGCCTGCGTCAACGTTTCCGGCTTGTTCCTTTCCCGCAACGCCGCGAGGCAGCGCGAGCTCTCGGTCCGCGCCGCCCTTGGAGCGACTCGCGCCCGGCTGTCTCGCGCTCTTCTCTCCGAGAGCGCCCTCGTCGCTCTCGTCGGTGGTGCCCTGGGCCTCGTCCTTGCTCGCGCGGGACTCGCGGCGATCCTCGCCCTCGCTCCCTCGGGAGTTCCCCGGCTCGCCGAGGCTCGCCTCGACCTCGCCAGCTCTCTTTTCGCGTGTTGGCGCATCGGCGGCCGTGGCGGGCCTCGTCGGTCTCGGATCGGTTTGGGGAGCGAGCCTCAGGACCCCCTCGCCCTCGCGCTCCGGCGATTCTCCGCGGACGGTCCGAGCTCCGTCGAGGCCTCATCGCGTTTCAGGTCGCGGCCTCGGTGGTCCTGGTCCTCGGCGCCAGCCTGATGATGGGAAGCCTCCTGCGATTGACGCGCGCCGATTTCGGCTATCGACCGGAGAGGCTTCTGATGCTCGTGGGTGGACGGACCCGTCGACCCTCTCGAGTCACCGCAGCAACAGCGCCAGCTCATCGCGAGGCTGATCGAGCGTCTCGACGACGTTCCCGGCGTAGAGTCGACCGCCGCCGTTCTCCTACCGCCTTTCGCCGGCGGGAAGGCGGGCTGGGACCTCTGGTTCGTCGCCGAAAGCCAGGGGCTACGGCTTCGTGCCGACGGAGAAGGTGGACCCCGTCACGGGGAAGTCCGATGACCTACTTCGCCCCGCCGCCCGAGAGCTTCGAACGGAACCCCTCCATCAACTGGGAGGCGATCTCGGGAAACTACTTCGACACGATGGGCATTCCCCTTCTGAGCGGCCGCACGTTCACCGACGGGACTCCGAGGACGCCCCGCGCGTGGTCGTCGTGGGGAAGAGCTTCGCCGAAAGGCTCTGGCCCGGCGAGGATCCCATCGGCAAGCGGATCATCACGCTACGGCCATCGCTACGACCGAGGATCGCCGCGCGGAGTGGCAGACGGTCGTCGGCCTCGTCGCCGATGCGCGCTATCGGGAGATCGAGGGCTCCCGGCTCGACGTGTACGTTCCCGTATCTTCAGTCGCAGATGGTATCGGGCTCCCTGGTCCTGAGAACCGCGGGAGATCCGCTGTCGGTCCTGCCTTCGGTTCGCGCGGCGGTGAACGACGTCGGCCCCGAGCTTCGTATCCAGAACGTGCGCACCCTCGAGTCCGCCGTCGACCGGGAGCTCCTTCCCTGGCGCTTCCAGACCGCGCTCCTTGACGGCGTTCGCCGCCTCCGCGCTCCTGATCACCGCGGTCGGGATCTTCGGGCTCCTGGCCCACTCGGTCAGCGTCCGAGGCCGTGAGATCGGCTTGCGTATGGCGCTCGGCGCCGCATGCGCGCGACGTGCTCTTTCTCATCGTGCGCCAGGGAATGAAGCCGCTGTTCCTCGGCCTCGCCTGCGGTCTGCTGGTCGCGTATCTTTGCGCTCAGACTCTCGCGGCCCATCTCTACGAAGTCGCTCCGACCGATGGTGCAACGTACATTGCGGTGAGCTTGCTGGTCGCGCTCGTCGGGCTCGCCGCTGCCTACGTTCCGGCTCGACGCGCCGCGCGAGTCGACCCTCTGTCGGTGCTCAAGCACGAGTAGTGTCACGACTATTTTGGGCTTAGAACCCATTTTCCTCTTGACAACTTCTCGATGCGAGTTTGACCAAGTTCCCGACCGATTCCAGAATGCCTCTCGTTCCGCTGGAAGCCACGGAACGAGCGCGATTCGGTCGGGGTCGGCTCGAACAGCCTCGCTAACTTCAGTCGTCGATTGCACGCCACGCAGCGCATGAAAAAAAGCACGTGCTATAGAAGAGAAATGAAGGACACGAAGTTGCTTCACTCACTTTCGGACGACGAGCTTCTCCACAACCTCACGAAGCTCGTGCAGGATTCGCGGCGGGTCGAGGCCGATCTGGTCGCACACATCAGCGAAGTCGACGAGCGGAGGCTTTATGCCAGCAAGGCCTGCTCATCGATGTTTGCGTACTGCACGGAGATTCTGCACCTCTCCGAGGGCGAGAGCTATCTGCGAATCGCGGCAGCCCGCGCTTCCCGGAGGCATCCGACGCTTCTCGAGATGCTGAGCGACGGGCGGATACATCTGAGCGGGATCGGGAAGCTTGCCGCGCACCTCACGGATGCGAACTGCGAAGAAGTCCTTGCCCGGGCAACTCACAAGTCCAAGCGGCAGATCGAGGAGCTGGTCGCGGAACTGGCGCCCAAGCCGGACATGCCTTCGACTGTCCGAAAACTGCCCTCGCGCGTTGAACCTACTCCTCCCGTCCAACTGCGTCCGGACGCAGTTAAAAATGAAATGCGTCCGCGACCGGCGTCGCCACCGTCTCCACCGGTACTCCAGCCTCTCGCACCGGAAAAGTACAAAGTGACGTTCACGGCAAGTACGGAGCTCCGTAAGAAGCTCGAGCGTCTACAAGCGTTGATGGACGGCGACCTGGCCGAAGTCATCGAGGCGGCCGTGACCGAGAAAATCGACCGGCTCGAAGCGAAACGCTATGCGGTAACGAAAACGCCGCGCAGAGACCTCGACGAGACCGACACTTCGGCACGCTCACGGTATATTCCAGCGGCGGTGAAGCGCCATGTGATCCAGCGCGACAGGCGTCAGTGCACGTTCATCGACGCGACGGGCATGCGCTGCACCGAGAGCCGAAGGCTCGAGTTCCATCATGACGATCCATTCGGCCGTGGAGGTGACCACCACCCAACCAAGGTCAGGCTTCTCTGCAGAGCTCACAACCTCCTCCTGGCAGAACGAGACTATGGACAGAAAACGATGCAGGCGTACCGGAGGAATAGCAGGGTCTCTGACGTGCCCGAGGTCTACGGCGTAGCTTGAGAGGAGAACTCGGAACGTTGTTTCTTGGCGTCGCGTTCGCGGCAACGCTCGCCTGCCGCACGCCTCAGGAGCCAAACCTCGTCGCGCTCTTCGCGCTCGACGGCGCGACCTTCGAGGTCATCAACGAGCTACGGGCGGATGGCAAACTTCCGGCGTTCGACAAGCTCGTCCGCGCCGGCACCTCCGGTGAGCTGGTATCGATGCCGTCGCGCCGGCTCATGAACGCAAACCCGCGTCGCGGGCACTGGTCTCCCATCCTCTGGCAGACGGTCGCGACGGGGGTCGTTCCGGAGAAACACGGCATCCAGGATTTTCTCCTTCCCGTCCCGGGCACCTCACAGGTCTGGATGGGCTCCGAAGACGATCCGCCGCGAGCCGAGATGAGAGCTCCCGGAGCTTCGACGGCGAACCTCCTTTTCGTCTTCGCGTGAGACTCCGTTCTCATACGCCGAACGGACCCCAGAGAATCTCTATCTCCCTCAACGGTGTGCTTCTCGAGAGTGTGGAGGTGCCCGTCGAATGGTCCGAATTCACCATAGACATCCCGCCCGAATCCATTCGTTCCGCGTTGAATCTCCTCGCTTTCGGATTCGAGAAGCAGAGCCGCCCGTCGGATGGGGGTGTCTCCAAGGACGATCGGCTGCTGGCCGCGGAGATGTCCTCGCTCGAAGTCCTCGACGCCGATGAACGTACCGTTGTTTCATTCGACCCCGTCTACGGGCGCTTCGACCTCGGGCGCGGCTTCTATCAGCCGGAATCGGACGTGGTCGAAGCGCAGAGCTCACACGGCCGGACTCTTCCCATCTGGCGGCTTCTGGGCGACGCGGGACATCCGGTCGGGGTCGTCGGCTTCTGGAACACCTGGCCGGCGTATCCGGTCAATGGCTTTCTCGTTACGTCTCGAATGGGTCTTCGGGGTCGGAGGCAAAACACCACGACGGCCTTGACATGGCCCCTGGAGCTCGCGTCCGAGCTCGAGCCTCTGTACCCGTCCGCCTCCGACATGAAGGACACCTTCGCCAGAATCCACGCCCTCGATTGCGATCCTCCGCTGACCGAGCTCCGGAACGGGCTCGCGGATGTCCTTCGACAAGATGAGCTGTACTTCCGCGCGTCGAAGAAACTCCTTCCCACACTCGAACGAGGTTTCTTCACCGTGTACTTCGAGTCCATCGACGTCGCGAGCCATTCGTACATTCAATGGCGCTCCGGCTCCCGATTGCCGGAGACGTGTCGGGAGACGGCGCGCGGTCTCGTCGACGCCGTCTACGTCGAAGTCGATCGCTATATCGGTGAGCTTCTCGAGATGCTTCCCGAGACGGCGACGGTCATCATCGTCTCGGACCACGGCCTCGCTCCCGCGGGTGACAGAGGCCTTCACTCCCCCAACGGCATTTTCATCGCCGCGGGCGAAGGCATCCGGAAGAGCGCCGACTACCCGCGGCGCCTCGCTCCTGGACATCGCGCCCACGATCCTCCATCGACTGTCAGAGCCCGTGCCGCTCGCGATGGACGGGAAAGTTCTCGCTCCGATCTTCGAGGCCGACTGGCTCCGTACAAATCCTGCCCGATACGTCAGACCGAAAGCATCGAAGGGCAGGTCGGGACCGGTGTGTCTCGCGAAGCAACGGAAGACGTGCTCGAGCGGCTGAAAGCGCTCGGCTACATCGAGTGACGCTGTCGGGGCTCGTCCTCGAGCCTCGAAAGGTGGCGAGCCAGGGATTCGAGGCTCGCCAGGTTGTGCACCGGGAGAAAGTCGTCGACGTACGGAAGCGCCGCTCGCATTCCCCGGGTCAGCGGCTCGTACTCCGGCGACCCGAGGAGTGGATTCAGCCACACGAGGCGGTGGCAGCTCCTTTGCAACCGCTCCATCTCCTCGGCGAGCAGCTCGGGCTCCCCGCGGTCCCAGCCGTCGCTGATCACCAAGAGCACCGCGCCTCCTCCGAGAACCCGCCGGGCCCACTCGAAGTTGAACGTCTTGAGAGAGTCGCCGATCCGCGTCCCGCCGGACCAGTCGAGGACCGCCGCGGAGACTCCCGACAGCGCCCGCTCGATGTCTCGATCGCGAAGATGCCGGCTCAAGCGCGTGAGCCGCGTGCCGAAGGCGAACGCCTCGACCCGCTGCCCCAGCCCCTGCGTGAGGCCGTAGACGAAGTGGAGCAGCAGCCGCGTGTATCGCTCCATCGAGCCGCTGATATCGCAGATAACGACGAGCGGCCTCGGCTTCGACCTCGGCTCGCGGTGGGCCCATTCGAGTATCTCGCCGCCATGGCGGAGACTCCTTCGAAGCGTGCGGTGGAGATCGAGGCGGTGTCTTCCGCCCCGCCGCATTCTGCGGGTGAGTCTCTCCCCGAGTCTCCAGACGAGCTCATCCATCATTCGCCGCACCTCGTCGATCTCGCTTTCGGTGAGGCTCGCGAAGTCTCGCTTCCGAAGGACCTCGCGAGCGCTCCAGGTCTTGGTGACCTCGAGTACCGTTCGCTCCTGGGCATCCTCGGGAAGGGACGGCGCCTGCCCTGCGCGCATCGAGGGCCGGAGGAGCCACGAGCGGTTTCGCAGCGGCTCGGCGAATCCGCCGCCCCTGAATCTCGAGGAGCTTCCATTCACCGAGGGGCGTCTGCCAGAACATCTCGAAGGCCGCGTCGAAGAGCGCGACATCGTCGCGCTGATGGACCAGAAGGGCGCGCGCGGCGTGATAGAAGTCGGACTTCACGCCGATCTGCAGGTGCTGGAGCGCCAGGACGAGATCGATCATCCGTCCCGGGTTGACGTCGAGGCCGAGTCCCCGGAGCACGCGGCCGAAGAGAACGAGGTTCCGAAGAAGATGGCCTTCTACCCGGGCCGCCGCGGCCATCGGATCAAACCCCGGCGGCGACCCGCTCCAGGATCGCTTTCGCCCGCTCGCCCCGGACCTTGTCGACGTCGTCGCGATACTTCAGGAGAGCGCCGAGCGTATCTTCGACCACGCTCTCATTCGAGGGACTCTTTGTCGAGCGCCATGAGCGCCCGCGTCCAGTCGAGGGTCTCGGCGACTCCGGGTACCTTGTAGAGCTCCATCTGGCGGAGCTCCTGCACGAACCGCGTCACCTGGCTCGAGAGCTTCTCCGAGGCATCCGGGAGCTTGGTCCGCACGATCTCGAGCTCTTTCTGGAACGTGGGATAGTCGATCCAGAAATAGAGGCAGCGCCTCTTGAGCGCGTCGTGGACTTCGCGCGTCCGGTTCGAGGTCACGACGACCACCGGCTTCGTCTTGGCCTTTACCGTCCCGATCTCCGGGATGGTGATCTGGAAGTCCGACAGAAGCTCGAGGAGGAACGCCTCGAACTCCTCGTCGCTCCGGTCGATCTCGTCGATGAGCAGCACCCGAGGGCCATCCTTCTCGGGGTCGATCGCCTTCAGAGAGCGGGCGCTCCAGCAGAAAGTCCGGCCCGAAGAGCTCCTTCTCCTGGAGCTTCTCTTTCCGGCTCTCCGCGAGGCGGATGTGCATCATCTGACGGGTGTAGCTCCACTCGTAGACCGCCTGGCTCGCGTCGATGCCTTCGTAGCACTGGAGCCGGATGAGCTCCGCGTCGAGAGTATCGAGGCGAGGACCTTCGCGATCTCCGTCTTCCCGACGCCCGCTTCGCCCTCGACGAATAGCGGCCGCTCGAGCTTCAAGGCGAGGTAGATGGAAGTCGCGAGGCCGCGATCGGCCACGTAGAGCTTTTCCCGGAGGAGTGACTGAAGCTGCTCGATGGACTGAATCAGGCAAGCTACTTCTGCTTCTTCGCGCGAGCCGCCGCCTCCTGAAGGGCGCGCCGGGTCATCACCGTGGCGAGATGGGTCCGGTACTCGCCGGAAGCGTAGAGATCCGCCCAGAGGGGAGTCGATCGCTTCCGCGACCAGCGCCGCCGCCTCGGCGAAGAGCTTCGGGCTCGGCTTCTGGCCCGCGAGGAAATCCTGCGCCTTTCCGATGACCAGCGGGTTCGCCGTCACCCCTCCCACCACCAGTCGGGCGCTCTTGATTTGGTCGTTCTTGAGCGTGACGATCGCCGCCACGCCCACGACGACGTAGCTCGAGGCGGGATGCCTGTGTTTCAGGTATACCGCTCCCTCACCCTTCTTCGCGACCGGGACGCTCACCTCCGTCACGAATCTCCGAAGCCTTTGAGGCTGGTGGTGAAGAGATCGGTGAAGAACTTCCGCGCCGGAATCCGCCGCGAGCCCTTGGGGCCGGTCGCGGTAATCTCGGCATCGAGTGCCACGATGACCGTCGGGTAGTCGGCGGCCGGATCCGCGTGCGCCAGGCTTCCGCCGATGGTGCCTCGGTTCCTGCACCTGCATGTCGCCGATCTGCGCTGCGGCTTCGCTCAGAAGAGGACAGCTCTTCGCGACCGCGCCGGACTCCGCGACCTCCGCGTGGGTCGTGAGCGCACCGATCTTGACCGAGGACTTCCCTGCCTTGATTCCCTGGAGGCCCTTGACCCGGCCGATGTCGATGACCGCCGCGGGCGAGCTGACCCGGAGCTTCATCGCGGGCAGAAGGCTGTGGCCCCCCGGCGAGAAGCTTGGCGTCCTTCTTCTTCCGAAGAAGCGCTCACCGCGTCCTTCAGGTTCTTCGGACGGTAGTATTCGAAGCTCGCTGGGTACATGTTCACTTCTCCCCGAAGTACTCGATCTCGGAGCCCGGCTGTCTTCTTCCATGCCCACCTCCGACATCGCCTTCCAGATCCTCTCCGGCGTCAGCGGCATCTCCAGGTGCCGGATGCCGCAGGGGCGCGAGCGCGTCCATGACCGCGTTCGCCACGGTGACCGTTCGCCGCGATCGTCCCCATCTCGCCCGCTCCCTTCACGCCGAGCGGATTGTGGGGCGAGGGCGTCTCGATGCGCCCGATCTCGAACTTCGGAAACGACTCCGCGCGCGGCATGGTGTACTCCATCATCGAGCCGGTCAGAAGCTGTCCGCTCTCGTCGTATACGCCCTGCTCCCAGAGAGCCTGTCCGACGCCCTGCACGATCCCGCCGATGATCTGTCCCTCCACGATCATCGGATTGATGACCTTGCCCACGTCGTCGACGGCGATGTAGCGCTGCAGCTGCGACCTCGCCGGTCTCCGGGATCGATCTCGACCTGGGCGATGTGCGCGCTGTTGGGGAACGTGAAGTTCGCCGGGTCGTACCAGGCGGACTCCTCGAGGCCCGGCTCCATTCCCGCGGGAAGGTTGTGGGCGGTGTAGGCGGCGAACGCCAGCTCGGCGAACCCTTCGCCTTTGTCCGGCGACCCCTTCACGTAGACCTTTCCCTTGGCCTGGTCGTAGACGATGTCCGCTTCGGCGGCCTCGAGCTGATGCGCGGCGATCTTCATGAGCTTCGCCCGCACTTTCTGCGGCGCTCCGCACGAGAGCGCTTCCGCCCACGGCAGCGCTCCGGCTTCCGTAGGTCCCCATGCCGAAGGGAACCCGCCCGGTATCGCCGTGGACCACTTCCACGTCCTTCATGTCGATGCCGAGCTCGTCCGCCACCACCTGGGCGAACGTCGTCTCGTGGCCCTGCCCGTGCGCGTGAGAACCGGTGAGCGCCGTGACCTTCCCCGTCGGATGGACCCGGAGAACTCCGCTCTCCCAGAGTCCGACGGCGGAGCCGAGAGAGCCCGCGACCGCCGAGGGCGCCGGACCGCTCGCCTCGATGCAGCCCGCGACTCCGATCCCCACGAGCTTTCCGTCCTTCCGCGCTTTCTCCTGGTCCTTTCGCATCTTGTCGTAGTCGGCGAGAGAGGTCACTTTGTCGAAGAGACCGTCGTAGTTGCCGCTGTCGTAGAGGAGCGCCACCGGGGTCTGGTAAGGAAATTCGTTCTTGCGGATGAAGTTCTTCCTGCGAAGCTCGACGGGATCCATCGCGAGCTCGCGCGCCGCGAGATCCACGAGACGCTCGAGCATGTAGGAGGCCTCCGGCCGTCCGGCGCCGCGATAGGCGTCGACGGGAACGGTATTGGTCAGCGTGCCCCAGACCTCGCCCCAGACCCCCTTCATCTCGTAAAGGCCGGCGAAGAGCGTCACGTAGAGGGCGGTCGGAATGAGAGGCGCGAACGTCGAAAGATAAGCTCCCATGTTCGCCCAGGTCTGCACGTGGAGACCGGTGAAGATGCCGTTCTTGTCGAGAGCGAGCTTCGCGACCGTGACGTGGTCCCGACCCTGAGAGTCGGTGATCGACGACTCGGAGCGTGTCGCCACCCATTTCGCGGGACGATTCAACGCCCGCGCGACCCAGGGAGTGATGATTTCCTCGGGGTAGTGAAAGATCTTGCTTCCAAAGCCGCCGCCGACGTCGGGAGAGATGACGCGAAGCCGGTTCTCCGGAATACCCAGGGTGAACGCGGACAGGAGCAGGCGAATCGGCTGCGGATTCTGGCTCGTGGTCCAGACGGTCATCTCCTCCATCGGGGCGTTCCAATGCGCGACGCAAGCGCGCGGCTCCATCGCGTTCGCGATGAGCCGCTGGTTCACGAGCTCGAGCTCGACCACCTTGTGGGCGGAGGCGAACGCCGTCTCGCAGCCCGCCTTGTCGCCGAGCGCCCAGAAATAGCTGACGTTCCCGGGAATCTCGTCATGGACCAGAGGGGCGCCCTTCTCCGTGGAACCGCGGGCATCGATCGTGGCCTTCAACGGCTCGTAGTCGACCTCGATCAACTCCACCGCATCGGCGGCGATGTAAGGGCTCTCCGCGGCGACGACCGCGACCGCGTCTCCCACGTGGCGGGCCTTGTCGACGGTGAGCGCGTACCGCTTGGGAGTCTTCAAATCCGGCACGTTCCATCCACACGGCAAAGCGCCGCAGCCGCCGTCGAGCAGGTCCTTCCCGGTGAAGACTCCGACCACCCCCGGAAGGGCGGCAGCCTTCTTCGTGTCGATCTTCTTGATCTTCGCGTGGCCGTAGGGACTGCGCTTGATGGCGAGATAGACCATCCCCGGGATTTGGAGGTTCGCGACGTAGCTTCCCTTCCCCTGGATGAAGCGGGGATCCTCGACGCGCTTGATGCTCTGGCCGACGTAACCCATCACGCGCCTCCCTTCTTCTTCTTCTCGGCCTTCGCCGCTTTCTTCGCGCTCTTCCCCCGCGCTCCTTCACCGCTCCCGCCGCCACGATCGACTTCACGATGTTCTCGTATCCCGTGCACCGGCAGATGTTGCCTTCGAGCCCGTGACGCACTTCGTGCTCGGTCGCTTTGGGGTTCTTCTTCAGGATCTCCGTCGCAATCAGGATCATGCCGGGGGTGCAGAACCCGCACTGAAGGCCGTGATTGTCCCAGAACGCCTGCTGGAGAGGATGAAGGACGCCATCCTTCGCGAGCCCCTCGATGGTCGTCACGTCGCTTCCATCCGCCTGCACCGTGAGGACGGTGCAGGACTTGACGGCCTTCCCGTCCAGGATGACGGTGCAGGAGCCGCACTGGCTCGTGTCGCACCCGACGTTGGTCCCGGTCAAAGCCAGGGTCTCGCGCAGATAGTGCACCAGCAGCAGCCGCGGCTCGACTTCGTGCGAAGTCTCGCGGCCGTTAACCGTGAGGCTCACGGGGTTCTTCATGAGTTCGGCTCCCTAGAAAAAACGAGGATGACGGCGAAAAAGCGGGGAGAGGGTACTACAAGTGCCCTGGAATGTGTAGCCGGAGTCGAGGACCTACTTCCCCGCGACCTCTCGCACCGCCTCGTAAAAGATCCGGATGCCGCTCTCGATCTGATCCACGGGAATTCGTTCCGCGTCGCTGTGCATCGAGGAAACGATCGACGCCGAGAGCACCACGGGAAGGATTCCATAGCTCTTCGCGCCCCGGTGGCGGAAAGCGTTCGAGTCCGTCCCATAGGGAATGGGTGTCGGGACCACCACCGCATCCGGATGATGCCGCCGAATCGCCGCCGCGATCGCCCGGAACATCTCCGTGTCGTGCGGCGTCACGATGGACGGGTCCGACTTGTACGCGACTTCGACCTTGATGTCCTCTCCGAGACGCTCTTTCACCTCCGAGACGAACTCGTCCGCGTCGGCTCCCGGCAGGAGACGGGAGTCGAGAGTCGCCCGGGCAATCGACGGGATCACGTTCATCTTCGGAGGGTCGCCCACTCCCGAGCGGATGCTGGTGAGAGAGACGGTCGTGTTCTGGATGGCGTTGGTGAACTTGTTGGTCTCGAGCTTCCCGAGCTCCGCGCGGAGCGTCTCGAGGACGGGGTTCGACGCCCCGGGAAAGGGCTCGGCGAAGAACCGCGAGAGCGCTTTCACCAGCTTGTCGTTCGGATTCTGGTCGTTCGGCTGCGAGCCGTGGCCCGCGACGCCTTCCGCCGTCGCCTCGAGCCAGACGATCTGCTTTTCCGCGACGGAGACGCCGAAAACCAGACGGCCGTCGACGTACACCTCGCGCGTTCCGAAGCCCCCCTCGTCGAGCACGTACTCCGGGTCGAGCTTGTCGTAGTGCTTCTCGATCATGAAGCGCGCGCCGAGCGCCCCTCCGATCTCTTCGTCGGGAACCACCATGAGGATCACGTCCCGCTCGAGCGGGATCTTCTGCCGGGCGAGCGCGAGAAACGCATAGAGCTGAAGGGTTCCCGTTCCCTTCATGTCCATCGCCCCGCGGCCCCAGATATGTCCGTCCTTGACCACGCCACCGAACGGATCGACATCCCACCGGCTCGGATCGGCCGGCACCACGTCCATGTGATGGAGAAGGAGGATGGGCTTCCCGGTCGGAGAACCGGTCGCCTTCAGGCGCGAGACGAGAGTGATTTTCCCCGGCGCCGCTTCGTAGCGCTCGACTGCGAGCCCCTCGCCCTCGAGGATTCCCTGAGAGGAAAGCCGCCGCTTCGGTGACGTCACCGGGCGGGACGGTGGTATCGAATCGTATGTACCGGCTGAGGGTCTGCGCGGCCTCGTCGGCGATCGACTTCCAGTCGGCCTCCTGAGCCAGCGCGGGAGACGCAAGGAGAAGAAGCAGAAGGACTCGCATGGCGCGAGACTATATCTCAGCCCGTGCCCGGCACCACCACGAGGAGCTTCGACTCGAGGAGCACGAGAAGCACGCGGCAGATCTCGAAGTCGGGGAGCGGACAATGCTCCAGGATCCGGTGAATCGTCTGGTGTTGGCCGACGGCGGCCAGCACCTCGTACACGGACGCCGGCACCCGGGCCGGATTCAGGCTCATGCCCTCGTTGAATCCCAGCGTGGCCTCCTCGTTCGGCAGCCGCTTGCGGTACAGCGAGAACTCGTCTTTCTGCCTCATCGCCTCGAGGAGATGCCGCTGGAGATCTCCGTCCACGGTTTCGTACTCCGGAACGCGTCCCGGGATGAAGAGCTCGAACCGTCCCTCTTCGAGGACCATCAAGCGGTAGAGCGCCTTCAGACCGCGCGCGCGTCCGAAGGTCGCGTGCCTGAGCGAGCCTCCCAGAATGTGGAGCTTGCCTTTCCGCTCCTCCTGGTGAACCACCAGTGTCCCGGTGATGCGGTCGGCATCGACCACCTGCAGAAGTGACGGCAGGCGGATTTCACGCAGCGTTCCCGCGATGGCCGTCGACTGAGAGCTCATGCTCTGAACGAGCCCTTGCGCTCGTTCGACGCCGGGATCGGGCGAATGCGCCGCGCCGTTCTTTCCGATCGCGACCTGGAAAAGACTCCCCCCGATCTGAATCTGGTCGCCGTCCCGCAGTGGGGCCGTTTCGATTCGCTTTCCGTTCAGCGGTCGTCCCGCCGATCCCCGATAGATCCACGATCTCCGCCTTGCGGTCGGAAAACACGATCTTCGCGTGTCGCCTCGAGACCGTCCGGTCGTCGAGAACGATGAGGCACTCCTCGTCCCGTCCGATGAGGGTCTCCGCGAGCGGCGGCAGGCGAAAGCGACGGGGCCGCCCCGGCCCGGAGATCTGGTAGAGCATCACCGGGTCCGCGCCGTGAGAAGACATGAGCTTCGTCACATCCACCAGCTCGGTGGTCCGCTTGCGGCCGGCCATGAGGGATTTCGATGCCATGATCTCATATACTTCCCGGCATGACTACCCGAATCGATCGCCGAAGCTTCATCGGAACCGCGAGCCTCGGCGCCGCCGCCGCGACGATCCGCGCGGAGGCGGTGTCGCTCGATGACGACCCGCTCGGAGTTCGGGCGCGAGTTCCCCGTGACCCGCGAGCAGGCGTATCTGAACAGCGCTTACGTCGGCCCGATCCCCCGCTCGGTTCGCGATGCCGCGGTCGAGGAAGCGGACGCGAAAATGCTCCTGCCGACTCCCGGAAACCGCAGCGACCGCGCCGAGCTCGCTCGCGAGAAATTCGCCCGGCTCTTTGGAGCGAAGAACGAGGAGGTAGCGCTCCTCTATTCGACGAGTGACGGCGAGAACGTGGTGACGTCGGCCCTCGACTGGAAAGCGGGAGACAACGTCGTCCTGGACGAGCTTCATTTCCAGACCAGCTTCGTCCTCTACCGCGCGCTCGAGAAGTCCCGCGGGATCGAGCTTCGCATCGTTCCTCAGAGCGGAGGACGCGCCCGCATCGAGGACTTCGATTCCCGGATCGACGGACGGACCCGGCTCCTCTCCCTGGCCTGGGTGTCGAACCGCAACGGTTACCGGCACGACTTGAAGGCTCTTTCCGACCTCGCGCATTCCAAGGGGGCGCAGATTTACGTCGATGCCATCCAGGCCCTCGGCACGTTTCCGACCGACCTTGGAAGCTGCGGCGCGGATTTTCTCTGCACGGGCGCCTTCAAGTGGCTCTTCGGGGGTTTTGGCGTCGCCCCTCTGTACGTGCGCGAGGAGCACCTCGACCGCATCCGACCCGACCGCTACGGCCACGCGCAAATCGCCGAGGAGCTTCCGGATTTCCGGTTCCGGCTGCACGAATCGGCGAAGAAGTATGAGTACGCGGCCCTCGCCTATGGAGCGGTCTTCCAGCTCGACGCGGCACTCGATTTTCTCGGCGCGCGTGGGCCTCGCCCGCATCGAGAAACACGGAATCGCGCTCGCGACGGAGCTACGGGAGCGCATCGTCTCCCTCGGTTACGAGACCCTGACGCCTCCGGGCAACCTTTCGCCCATCGTTTCCTTCGTCCATGGCCGGAACCGAAAGGAGCTCGAGGCGCGGCTCGAGCGAGAGAAAGTCATGGTGACCTTCCGTGAAGGCGGATCTCAGATTCGCGCGTCGACCGCGCTCTTCAACAATCGAAGCGACCTCGAACGCCTGCTCGGCGTCCTTTCGGCGCTCGCCTGAGCGACCCTTCTTCAGGAGCGCGATCTGCCCCGCGTGGTAGAGGTCGTGGTGGATGATGCCCTGGAGAAGGACGTAATAGGATTCCCGCCTCCCCTTCACCTTCTCGTCGAGGAGCTCTTCTTTCAAGCCGGCGACGGCCGTCAGTAACCGCTCCTGCGCGCGGTCGAGCTTCTCGAGGAGGTCCTCCCATTCGAGAGGTTTCGGCCAGTCCCCTTCCACGGGCGTATCCCCGCCCTGGCCTTCGAGACGTCGCAGCGTCTCGTGCCGCCACGCGAGAACGTGCGCCGCGAGCTCTGCTATCGAATGCGCGCCCGCTATCGGCCGGGCTCGGGCCTTCTCACCGTCGATGCCTTCGAGGACGCTCCGAAGCGACGGCCCGTGCCAGGGGTCGCCGGAGTAGGTCCGTTCGAGCTGCTTTCGGATTCGGTCTATCTCCTGCGTCATCTCTCCTCCTGCCCTTCGATCTTCATCAAGGCCCGCTTGATGTCGAGCCCACCCGTATAGCCCCCGATTCCGCCGTTCGAGGCAATCACCCGGTGACAGGGAATGACGATGGCGACCGGATTCCTGCCGAGCGCGTTTCCGACGGCGCGCTGCGCGTTCGGCCGGCCGATCCGCTCGAGCGACATCGGCATAGCGCGCGCACTCGCCGAACGGAATCCGGCTCGCGGCTCGCAGCACTCTTCTCTGAAAGTCGGTGCCCCAGCGAAGATCGATCGGCATTCCGAACTCGCGGCGCTTCCCCGCGAAGTATTCGGCGAGCTCCCGCCGTTCGCGGTCGAGCTTTTTCGGCGCCATCTCCGGGAGAAGGGACCGGCGCTCGAGATCCGAGAGGAGCTCTTCTTCCCTTTGCCGAAAGCTCACGCGGCAAACACCCTTCTCGGTCCTTGCCAGGAACACCCGGCCGAACGGGTGCGTCCGTCCACGCGCAGTAGACGCGTGAGGGCTCGAAGGCACTCATGAGTCTTTCGTGCGCGGAATTCCAGAGAGAGTCTGGAGGAACCGGAAGCTCGGGTAGAGGCTGCATCGTCGTCACTCCTTACTGTTTCAGTCCGTCGCGAATCTTTTTCATGGCTTGATAAACGTTGGCCCGCGCGTTCTCTTCCGTCGAGCGCAGAACCGCGGCGACCTCCGCATAGGAAAGGCCCTCGTACTTCTTCAGCAGAAGCGCCGAACGCTGTCTCGGCGGAAGCGCCCGAATCAACCGTGAGAGCGCTCTCGCGATTCTCCGCGATTCGGCGAGAGACTCCGGATTGCCGTTCGAGTCGTGGAGCGCCCGCGCCTCGTCCAGAGGTTCGGTCTTGCGAACGCGCCGCGAGCGAAAGAGGTTCAGCGCCTGATGATGGGCAATGCGATAGAGCCAGGCGCGGTGGTTCGCGTCTTCGGGGAGCTGCGGAAACGCCTTGAATGCTCGGAGAAACGTCTCCTGGAGCAGGTCGGAGGCATCTTCGGCGTTTCCGGACATGCGAAAAGCAAAGCGGTAGATCTCCTTTTCATGGCTCTGAAGGAGCTCTGCGAAGCGAACCCTCTTCGGCATTTCCTCCTACAACACCGAAGCAGGCCTTTTGTGAAAGGCGCTAAGAACTTGGCAGAAGCGCGTTGAACAGGAGCTTGTAGGTCTGGTGCGACTGGCCTCGGTGTTGTACCCGGAATCCCAGCAGGACCACCCGCCCTTTGCCGACGGGCGCTTCGACCACGGCCGCCTGCTCCGACAGGACGTCCTCTCCCATGAGCCATCCGCTCATCAGCAGATTCTCCTTCGG
This sequence comes from uncultured Acidobacteriota bacterium, assembly GCA_963820855.1. Taxonomy (GTDB): domain Bacteria; phylum Acidobacteriota; class Vicinamibacteria; order Marinacidobacterales; family SMYC01; genus DAISKN01. Next base: position 317,352 of record CAWGBY010000014.1, on the reverse strand, counting down.
GTAGGAGGCGATGATGTGGTGTCCCGCGGGAAGCGCCGGTTCGATGCCGCGCTGCTCCTCGAGCCGCGTAGGCTCCCGTCCGACGTCGAACGCGGGGCTATGAGAGAAGAATGCGGCTGCCTCTTCCGGCATCCCCCACGCAACGGGATGCTCGTTCTTGACCTGCGATCTTCAGAATGGTTCCCGGGATGAAGAACTTCGTATCGGGCTCGTCCGCGGTGACGTTCCGGACGTGCAGGCCGAAGCTCTCGACGGGGAGCTCGCTCGCCCCATCCATCGCGACGAGAGTGCCTCCTTCCGAGGTGAACTCGTACAGGTGGAACACACCCCGCGGTGTCATGCCGCCGGTGTACTCCTCCGGCATCGTCCCTTCGTCGAGCCCTCCCATCATCTGCGAAAGACTCGCCTCGGGAAGGACGATCACGTCGAACCGCGCTCGGAGGCCGCCCGCGCGCACGTCGGCGTCATAGAGGCTGGTGTAAGGAAATTCGAATTGCTCGATCACCCAACGCGTCCAGCCTTCGTCGATGTTCCCACCCCACCCGTGGTAGAGAGCGATTCGCGGCGCCCGAAGGGTGACGAGATCGCGCGGGGCCTCCGCGAGCTCCCGGATGCGCACTCCGAGATCGCGGGCGGCCGATTCGCACACCGTCTCGTCCCGCCTGCACCACGAAGGCGCCCGGAGGCCAATCTCCAAGGGCGGCCCGCGTTCTCGAAACCGTGGTCCCCGCTTTCAGGAGTCGGTTCGCCATCGTGAACGCGTCGTTCGCGCGCGCGTCGAGGGCGTACCCCCAGGAGCCGCTGCCCTCGATCGCCACCGGCGCGGGCCTGGCCCAATCCACCATGCTGGTCGAGGCCGTGACCTTCTCCATGACCTTGTCGACTTTGACGCCCATCTGAAACGGAAGCGTCCAACCGGTGATGTCGTACGGCATCTCCGGAGGGCCGTCGGGATAGAGCCTCCGATCGGGATAGACCTGCGGATTCAGAAGGTCGGTGAGATGCGGCCGGAAGGCCTGGGCTCCACGGACGAGGTAGCTCCCGGCGGGATAGCTCTTTCCCGCGGCGCTGAAGCCCGCCGTCGCTTGCTCGACTTCGATCCCGCCCCAGCGCAGCACGTTCACGAGTTTCGCCGCCGTTCCTGGATCCCACTGCTCGGTCGAAATCACGTAGGTCTCCGACGCTCCTTTCTCGATCGCGTCGCTGCCCATCCGATAGATGTCGTAGAGCCACTCCTCCCGCCGCTGGGCGCCGATATCGAGAACGGCCATCGACCCGGTCATCATGTATCCGCAGCTGTCCCGGAAGCGCCAGGGGCCGCCGCGGAAGGGATTCGGGTAATAGGTCGAGGGCTCGCTCGTCGACTCGCCGTTCTCGAAGGTCTTGGGGAACTTCTCCGGATCGTAGTTCACCGTCATCGGCGACGAATGCCCGGTCTCCGTGAGGATCCCCACCATGTTGTGAAAGTAAGGAGCGGTCCGCATTCCCCCGTTCCACCAGGTGTCGAACTGAAGCCGCGACACCACTCCGGTCTTTTCCTCGCGGTCCATGCGGCGCGTCATGGCTTCCCCCACCAGATTGATTCCGCGCATCACCAGGGGCGGGATGTTGGGGTTCATCGGATCCTCGAAGGGCGGCACGAAGATCCGCGCGGGAAAAGGCGCCTCCTGATGCTGGTTGTAGATGATCTGGGGGAAGTACTCGGAATAGAGCTGGCGCGCGACGTTCTTCGACTCCGGCTGATTGAACATGTAGAAGTCGCGGTTGTTGTCGTGCCCGATGTACTTCTGGTAGAGCTCCGGAGGGCTCGACTCCTCGAAGGGAGTTCCCTTCACCTTGCGATACCAGTCCACGACGAGAGTGGTCCCGTCGGGATTGATGTTGGGGATGAGGACCAGGAGCACGTTCTCGCGGATGGCCCTCATCTCGTCGGATTCATCGGTCACCGCCTGGTAGGCCAGGAGCGGCGCGGTCTGCGCGTGCGCGCGCTCCGTCGAGTGGAGGCCGAAATCGATCCAGACGACCGCCTTCCCTTCCTTCGCGAGCGACTCGCGCTTCGTCGTCGGTCAGATCTTTCGCGAGAGCGAGCCTTTTCGAGATCTCCTTGTAGCGATCGAGCTTCTTGAGGTTCGCCTCGGAACTGATCACCGTCAGCAGCGTGGTCCGGCCTTCGGCGGTCTTTCCAATCTCGTAGAGGTTCATGCGGTCGCTCGCGGCGTCGAGCTTCCGAAAGTAGTCGGCGATCTCCTCGTAGGTCGCGAGCTCGCGCTCGGCGCAGGGCTCGAACCCGAACGCCGAAGCGGGAGTGGGAATGTCGGGGGCCGCGGGCGCCGCTACGAGAGCCAGGAGCAGAAGTGCCGTCGACATGCGCGATTCCTCCGGGTCATTGATACTACTTTGCCGATGTGGCCGCGCCAGTTGCTTCCCATCGCGGTCCTCGAGGTCCAGCACCAGGAGCGTCGTGCCGACGGCGAGGGCGGGAGCCACGAGCAGGTCGGCGAGAGGGATCAGGAACGCGATGAGGCCCGCTACGCCGAAGCCGATGGTTTCCGGCCGATACCGCCGATGCCACGCCCGCTTCTCGCCGAATCCGAGCCCGCGCCGGGTGAGCGGCGGGTCGCTGAATTGAAATGCGAGAGCGAATCCCGCCCAGAGAATCGCGAGCGGCGGTCCGACGATGGGAATGAAAGCGAGGAGGAAGATCCCCGGAGCGGCGGCGAGAAAATAAAAGGCGCCGCGCAGCGACTCCTTGATCTCCCAGGCGAGACCGCTTCCCCGATCGTCGGCCGAGCCGCGCACGATGCGCTCGACCCGTCGAGACAGTCGATCGAGGATCGGTGAGACGAGGACGAGAGCGAGGCCGAGGCCGAGCACGGCTCCCGCGGAGAGCGTCGCAACCGAAATGAAGAACCCCGACAGAAGTGTGAGCCAGCGGGGTCCTTCGGGAGCCAACCGCGCTTCGACCAGGGGAGACGACCAGAGACCGACTCCCACCCCGGCGACGAGAAGCACGAAAGCGATCAATGCCGGGAGCACGACCAGCGGCAAGAGCGACGGGTGAGCGAGGAGAAAAAAGACTCCCCGCGGGAGCCAGAGCGCCCCCGCGAGAGCGCGTCTCGGAACGTTCCGCCGGGTCGAGCTCATTCGGTCCACCCTCGACGAGGGGACATCAGTGTACACTCTCGCTTGTGAAGGGCAATGTGTGGGGGCCGCTCCTCGCGCTCTCGATCTGCGGGTGCGCCGACGACGGCCCATCGGCCCCCTCTGCGATGCCCCCCGTAGGCGCCACCGCGAGCGCGCCTGCCGGCGGGGGCGCGACCATGAGCGCCCGGGTCGTCAACGCGGTGACGGGTGCTTCCATTGGCGGAGCCTCGATCACGGTCCAGGGCGGAGGGTCGTTCTCCGCAGACTCCGACGGCGTGTTCCGGATCGATCGATCGACCGGGGTCCGCGTCGTAGTCGAAGCCTCGGGCTACTGGCCGCGGGAAACGGGCATGCGTCCGGCAGGTCGGTCCGTGGGACCCGCTACGCTGAGCTTGATGCCGGACGGAAACGATTTCGACCTCGAGTTCTACGATCTCGTCTTTCGCCAGTTGGGAGAGGACGGCACTCATCCCTGGGTCTCGGAGCCCCGATTCGAACTGTGGGAGGGCCTCTACGAGTGCACCGGATTCGTCGATGGCGATTCCTGCGAAGAGCTCACCGCGATGGCCGAGCGGGCCCCGGCGGCGTTTTTCGACACCATGCGGAGGGTCATCGGGGAAGACGCCCGGCAGTACTCGGACGGACACGTCGTCGGCTCGAACGTTTCCACGAGGTCCCATCCACCGGGCACGGTGTTGTCGAAGTCCCAGTTCGTTTCCGCCGGAGTGGTCTCTGTCGCGTACGTGTCGACGCGCGACGACTTTTCGTGGACGTTCTACCGCTACAACAGCAGCGGGCCGATGATCGGCGCGCACATCAACCTCAACACGCGGCACCGGGGCCTCCGCGGCGTTTACAGCCACGAGCTCGCTCACACGCTCGGTTTCGATCATCCGCTCGGCGTCGATAGCGTGCCTCTGAACTCCATCATGCGGCGAGGGCACGGAAGCGGGCCGACCCGTTTCGACGTTCTACACGGGCGCGTGCTCTACAGCCGGCCGGCGGATAGCCGAACGCCCGACGTCGACCCCGCCAGCTTTTTCGTGAACTCCGTACGGGACGGCGGAATCGGCGCCGGCCGGGAAGCGACACGCGAGACGCGTTAGTCGATCCGGCTTCGAGGGAGCGGCCGTTCCGGGACATCCTCCAGAAGACCGCCCGCGCCGAATGCGATGATGTCTTCGCGAGACAGTCGATCCCCGGCGAGAAGCCGCGGAAGGACCCAATCCACGACGTTCGCCTTTCGGCTCCTCGCGCAGCCGGGAGCTCCCAGGACCGGGACATCATCTATATACGCGACCATGAGCAGGTTTCCGGGATCGACGGGAGCTCCGACGCTCACGATGCGTCCTCCCGCCCGCTCGACCGCGCGAGGCGTGATGTCGTGGCGATCCATGATCGCCGTCTCGCCGGCGAGGAGGATCAGATCGACGGGAAGCCGCCGCTGCCGGAGGAGCGTCTCCGCGAGCGCCTCCTCCCCTTTCTCGTCGTCGAGGTTCACGTAGGCCTCTTCCACCACGTCGGAGCCGAGCGCCGACACCCTTTCCACGAGCGGGAGTGAAGCTCTCGATGAGCTGCGCGCTCACCGAGGGTGAGCCCGAAAGAACGAGGCCCACGCGCTTCGGCGAAAGCGCGTCGACGCGGAAAAGCGGGCCTTCGCCGCGAGCGACTCGTTCTCCTCTCTCGACCTCGGCCGCGGGCACGGCGTAGGGAATGACTTTCACGGTCGCTACAGTAAGACCCGGCCGCACCACCGCGTCGCTCGCGAGACAAGCGACGGTCACGCCTTCGCTCGCGTTGACGGCCCGCAGGCGCTCCTCCGGAAAGCGGAAGATTCCGAGGACGGTCGAGATGAGATTCACGCGTCCCGTCGAGGAGCCCGAAAGACGAAGCCCCGGGCCGACCGCGGCCTCTGCGATGCGAAGCGCCGCGGCGTTCTCCTCGATGTCCAGAGGCTCGAGCTCCGCGACGTAGACGGTGCGGCGGCCGAGACCGCGGAGCGCCTCGACGTCTTCGCGCCGGAGCGCCCTTCCCTTCCGGAGCATCCTTTTCCCGTCGGGCCCGGCGACGTTGTGCCCCAGGATCTTGCCTTCGGCCCGGTCCAGAGGAACGGGGCCGAATTTCATGCCTCGATTCTTCTTCCGAACGCAGGTGAAGAAGTCCTGGGTCATTTTCGCCGTCACCGGCTTCATCAGCCGCGCAGCGAGGCTCGCGATCGAGCCGACCACGGTCACGTCCGCGCTCCAGACGATCTCCGTCGCGCCGTTCGGCGCATCGGAGAGATGCACTTCGCTCACGACGTCGATGGAGCTTCCGGGCGCGGTGCCTTTCATCTTCATCCGCGCCGTTTCGGGCGGCTTCAGCTCGGTCCACTCGATGACCGTCTTGAACTTGAGCTTCACAGTGCCAAGGCCGAGAGATCCCAGCGCTTGAAACTTCTTGTTGGGCTCCAGGATCTCCATCGACTCGAGCCCCGGAGTGCACTTCGAGACCGATTCGGCGTCCGTCAGGAACTCCCACACCTCGGACCGGCTCGCGCGAATCGTATCCTTGCCCTCAAACCGCATGAGCGAACTTCTCCTTGCACCCGGCGCAGCAGAAGTAGTGCATGACGCCGTCTTTTTCGAGCGTGTGGCGCGCCGTCGCGACATCGACGGTCATTCCACAGATGGGATCTTTCGCGAGCGTCGGGGCGGGAGCGGCCGCGGGAGCTCGCGACCGGCGCATCTGCACCATCTCCGCCAGGATGCTGAGCGCGATCTCTTCCGCGGTCGTAGCGCCGATATCGAGTCCCGCGGGAAACTTGAGTCGCCGCCTCTTGTCCTCGGAGAGACGCAGAGTCTGGAGCATGGCCTCCGCTCGCTTGCGGCTCGAAACCAGGGCCACGTAGTCGGCCCCTTCCTCGAGCGCCGCTCGGATGCCTTCCTCATCGTAGTTCCCATGGCTCGCGACCACGACGTACCTCTCGCCGCGCGGAAGCCCGCGGAAATCGATGCGGTCGAGGAACTCGTCCGCCGACGGAAACTGTTCTCGCGAGGACTCCGGGGTCATGACCGTGACGCGGAAACCGAGGGGCCCGGCGAGAGCGACCAGAGCCTCGGCAACCGGCAGGTGGCCGACCACCACCAGATGGGGCTTGGGCAGATGGGGCTCGAGATAGATGTCGAGAGAACCACCGCTCGCGCATGTCTCCGTCGACGAGATCTGGAGGACCCTGGCCTGTCCCGAGGCGAGCACTTTTTTCGCTTCGGCGGCGACGGCGGGCTTCGAGCAGCTTCCCCCGATCCAGCCAATCCATTCGCCGTCGGCTTTGATCAGCGCCTTCGCGCCGGGTTTGGCGGAGGTCGGCTTTTCCGCGCGCACCACCGTCGCCAGCACGAACGGCTCTCCCGCTTTCTTCAGCCGAAGCGCCGCCTCGAGGATGTCCTGCACTTCACTTTTCGCAGCGCGGCGCCCTTCTCCTTCAGCACCTGCCACACCCTGGCGGGCGTCATCGGGATCTCCATGTGCCGCACCCCAAGATGCCACAAAGCATCGACGACGGCGTTCACGAACGCGGGCGGCGCGCCGACCGTCGCCGACTCGCCGACGCCCTTCGCTCCGATGGGGTGGTGCGGCGACGGCGTCACCGTCTCCCCGACTTCCCACTTCGGCGTCTCGACCGCCGTGGGCAGCAGGTACTCCATGAAGTTACCGCCGCGGATGTTCCCGTTCTCGTCGTAGGAGATCTCCTCGAGAAGCGCGGGCGCCATCCCCATGGCGAGGCCGCCATGAATCTGTCCCTCCACGATCATGGGATTGATGCGGACGCCGCAGTCGTCGACGGCGACGAACCGCCGCACCTTGATCTCGCCCGTTCCGCGGTCGATGTCGACGACCGCGATGTAGGAACCGAAGGGGAACGTCAGGTTCGGCGGATCGTAGTAGCTGACGGCTTCGAGTCCGGCCTCCATCCCTTGCGGATGGTTGGTGTAGGCCGCGAAGGCGATCTCCTGGATGGTCTTCGCGCGATCGGGAGAGCCCTTGACGAAGAACTTCCCGCGCTCCCAATCGAGGTCCTCCTCGGCCGCTTCCAGGAGGTGAGCCGCGATCTTCCGCGCCTTGTCGCGGACCTTCCGCGCGGCGAGGGCGCCCGCGGCCCCCGCGACGGGCGTGCTGCGGGAAGCGTAGGTGCCGAGACCGTAAGGAGCGGTATCGGTGTCTCCCTCTTCGACCTGGATGTCCTCGGGTGGAATTCCGAGCTCCTCCGCCAGGATCTGGGCGTAGGTCGTCTCGTGCCCTTGCCCCTGGGATTTCGTGCCGAACCGGGCGATGGCCTTGCCCGTTGGATGGACGCGAATCTCGCAGGAATCGAACATCTTGATTCCAAGGATGTCGAACTGCTTCGAGGGACCCGCGCCCACGATCTCGGTGAACGACGAGATGCCGATTCCCATGAGCTCGCCCTTGGCGCGTTTTTCCTTCTGCTCCTTGCGAAGGGCTTCGTAGCCCACCATGTCCATGGCGAGGCGCAATGCCTTTCCGTAGTTCCCGCTGTCGTACTCCCAACCGAGCGCCGACGTGTACGGAAACCTCTCGGGAGCGATGAAGTTCTTCATGCGGAACTCGGCGGGGTCCATTCCAATCTCGTGCGCCATGATGTCCGCCATGCGCTCGATGGTATGGACCGCCTCCGTCACCCGGAACGAGCAGCGGTAGGCGATACCCCCGGGGGGCTTGTTGGTGTAGACCCCATCGACTTCCATGTGAGCGCTCTTGAAATCGTAGGAGCCGGTCGCCACGTGGAAGAGGCCCGCCGGGTACTTCGACGGATTCGCGGCCGCGTCGGTGTATCCGTGATCGGCGACGGTCTTGATGCGGAGGGCCTGAAGAGTCCCGTCCTTCGTTCGCCGCGAGCTCGGCATCGATGTGGTAGTCGCGGGCGAAGGAGTCCGCCTGGAGGTTCTCCGAGCGGTCCTCGATCCACTTCACCGGTTTGCCGGTGAGGACCGACGCGGCGACGGCGAGGACGTAGCCGGGATAGACCGGCACCTTGCCGCCGAATCCGCCCCCGATGTCGGGAGAGATGACCCGGATCCTCTCCTCGGAAAGGCCGAGGTGACCGGTCACGAGAGCGACCACCGTACGGATGGCGTGCGGCGCCTGGGTGGTCATGTAGAGCGTGAGCTTGCCTTCGACCGGGTCCCAGCTCGCGACGCAGCCGCAGGTCTCGATCGACGCGACGTGGATACGTGGGATATGCATCTTCTGCTGGACCACCACGTCGGCATCTTGAAATGCCTTGTCGGTCTTCGCCTTGTCCCCCGTCTCCCAGTGCCAGATGTGGTTCGACTCCTTGTCGTCGCGGACCTTGGTCGCGCCTTTCTCGAGCGCTTTGAACGGATCGACCACGACTGGCAGCGGGTCGTACTCGACCTCGACCGCGGCCACGCCGTCAGCGGCGGCGTAGCGGCTCGTCGCGACCACGGCCGCGACCTCCTGGGCCTGGTACTTCACGGTGTCGATCGGAAGCACCATCTGTTGGTCGGACATCAAGGTCGGCATCCAGGCGAGCTCGTACTTCTCGAGGTCCTTTCCCGTGACGACCGCGGCGACGCCCGGCGTCGCGAGAGCCTTCGACGAGTCGATCTTCACGATCTTCGCGTGAGCGTAGGGACTGCGCACGATGTCGAGGTAGAGCATTCCCGGAAGCTTGATGTCGTCGACGTAGCTGCCGCGTGCCGCGGATGAAGCGTGGATCTTCCTTGCGCCGAACGGAGTGTCCGAGCCCGCGACATTCAGCCATTGGTCTTCCCCCTTCATCTTCGAGGCGGCGTACTGGACGGCCTTCACGATATTGACGTAGCCGGTGCAGCGGCAGAGGTTCCCGGAGATGCCCCAGCGGATCTCGTCCTCGGTGGGGCTCGGATTCTCTTTCAGGAACGCGACCGAAGTCATCATCATGCCCGGCGTGCAGAAGCCGCACTGCAGACCGTGCTTCTCCATGAAGGCTTCCTGGATCGGGTGAAGCGTTCCGTTCTGCGCGAGGCCCTCGACCGTTCCAATCTCGGCGCCGTCGGCCTGGACGGTGAACACCGTGCAGCTCTTTACGGGAATGCCGTTCATGAGGACGGTACAGGCGCCGCAGGAAGTCGTGTCGCAGCCGATGTGGGTCCCCGTGAGACTCAGATCTTCACGAAGGTAGTGCACCAGGAGTAGGCGGGCCTCGACTTCTCCCGAATGGGCTTCGCCGTTCACTTTGAGCGCGATCTTGTGAGTGCTCATGCCGCGGCTCCCTCTGCTTCCCTCTCTCGCGCGCGGGTCAAGGCGCGATTGGTCAGCGTTCGCACCAGGTGCCTCTTGTACTCCTCCGAGCCGCGGTGATCGTCCAGGGGCTCGGCCGCCTCCGCGGCGAGCTTCGCGGCCTCGGCGATCGCGACCTCGTCGGGCTTCTTGCCCGTGAGGGAATCCGACGCCGCCTTCGCCAGTATCGGGGTCAGGCCCACGTTCGTGAGCCCGATTCCCGCCAATGCCACCTCGCCCTTGGAGTCGAGCGCGATTTGCACCGCAACCGCAGCCGTCGCGTAGTCGCCGACTTTGCGCTCGAGCTTGAAGTAAGCCCCGCCGCTTTCGGGCTGAGCCCGGGGAATCCGGATCTCGGTCAGGATCTCCCCTGGCGCCAGGGCCGTCTCGAACGCCCCACGGAAGAAGTCGGAGATGGGGATTGTTCGCGCGCCCGAAGGCCCCGTCGCGATCACTTCCGCCCCATAGGCGAGCATCGTCGCGGGGTGATCGTTCGCCGGGTCGGCGTGGGCGATATTTCCGCCGAGGGTCGCGAGGTTTCGCACCAGGGGATCGGCGACGACGCGGGCCGTATCGGCGAGGAGGGGGTAGCGCTTCCGCACCAGCTCCGAGCGGTCGACATCCGCTTCCCGCGTCATGGCGCCGATGCGGAGCCAGTCGCCCTCTTCCTTAATATAAGAAAGCTCGGAGATCTGGTTGATGTCGATGAGCATCGGTGGAGTCGCCATCCGAAAACGCATCATCGGTATGAGGCTGTGTCCTCCGGCGAGGATTTTCGCCTCGGGGTTCTTCCCGAGAAGCGAGAGGGCTTCCGAGAGGGTCTTTGGACGGACGTAGTCGAAGCTTCCAGGTATCACAGGCTCCCCCTTTCCCCCCGGAGTCATACACCACCCCCGCTTCCCAGGTCAACGAACTCGGCAACACTTTCCGTTTTGCTGGGGTATTCTGGGTTCGAGATGCCCCGACTGAAAACTCTCCAAGCGATCGGGTTCCTGCTCATGACCGAAGCCGCCGCCTTCTCCCAATCACGGGAAGTGTTCCCGTACCACGTCGACGTCAAGGACTTCTCGAACGGGCTCAAGCTCGTCGGAGTCCGATTCGACAGCCCGGGCCTCGCCGCCTACTACAGCGTGGTTCGAGTGGGCTCGCGGCACGAGGTCGAGAAAGGACGCACGGGGTTCGCCCATTTCTTCGAGCACATGATGTTTCGCGGGACCGAGTCCTACCCCGAGGAGAAGTACAACGAAGTTCTCCGCTCGATGGGCGCCGACTCGAACGCGTACACCAGCTCCGACCGCACCGTGTACCACATTCTCGCGAGCTCCCGATCGCTTCCGAGGATCGTCGAGATCGAATCCGACCGGTTCCAGAACCTGAAGTATTCGAAAGAGCAGTTCCAGAAAGAAGCGGGTGCGGTCCTGGGCGAGTACAACAAGAGCGCGGCGAATCCGTTCATGGCACTCTACGAGAAGCTTCAGGAGACCGCGTACGACGTCCACCCCTACCAGCACATGACCATCGGATTCCTCGAGGACATCCGGGCGATGCCGGAGATGTACGAATACAGCCTCGAGTTCTTCCGCCGCTTCTATCGCCCCGAGTACGTCACGCTCCTCGTCGTCGGAGACTACGACTGGGACGAGCTCTCGGCGCTGGTCGAACAGCACTACGGTGACTGGGAGCGGGGAGGCTACGCCGTCGACATACCGCAGAGAGCCTCCGCAAGTCGCGGCTCGCGAGGCCTCGGTCGAGTGGCCGTCGCCCACGCTGCCGCTCCTCGCGATCGCCTACAAGGCGCCCGCATTCGATGCCGATTCTCGAGACATGCCCGGACTCGACGTCCTCTCCCAGGTCCATTTCGGAGAGACCTCGCCTCTTTATCAGAGCCTGGTCATCGAGAAGCAATGGGTGGATTTCGTCAGCGCGGGCGCGACGGATCAGGCCGACCCGCCGCTCTTCACCATTCTCACCCGCGTGCGGGAACCGGAGAAGGCTCGAGGACGTGCGAAAGGCGATCCTGGACGAGGTCGATCGCATCGCGCGGGAGCTCCCCGACGAGAAGAAGCTCGAGGCGACCAAGAGCCACATGAAGTACGGCTTTCTCCTTCGGTCCGACACCGCCGATTCCATTGCCAACACCATGGCCCACTACCTGTCGCTCACGAACGACCCGACGACGGTGAACAAGGTCTATTCGCTCTACGACCAGGTGAGCGCGGCCGACGTGCTCGCGCTCGCGCGGAAATACTTCCGGACCGAGACCCGCACTTCGGTCACCCTCACCCAGGCCCGTAGCGCCGGAGAAGAGGAGTGAGCGCGATGGCACTCGCCGCTCTCCTGGCCCTCGGCGCCGATCGCGATCCAGTCATCCTGAAGAGCCCGGGAAACCCTCTGGTCAGCTTTCGATTCGTGATTCACACCGGGTCCGCTTTCGATCCGCCGGGGAAGGAAGGTCTCGCCGCCTTGACCGCGCTCATGCTGAGCCAGGGTGGAACGGAAGAGCTCTCCCTAACGGAGGTGATGGAGGCGCTCTACCCCATGGCGGCCGATTTCTCGTCGCAGCCGGGGAAGGACGTGACGACTTTCATCGGGCGCGCGCATCGGGATCATCTCGAGGCCTACTACGCGGTTTTCCGCGAGCGGATCCAGAAACCGCGCTTCGACGCGGAAGACTTCGAGCGCAACAAGAACGACCTGCTCAACTACCTCACCAAGTCGCTCCCGAGCGCGGACGACGAAGAGCTGGGCAAGAAATCGCTCGAGTGGGAGCTCTACCGGCGGACACCCTTATGGCCACCCGGTGCAGGGAACCGATCGCCGGCAGTCGAATCGCTCACTCTCGACGATGTAAAGGCGTTCTATCGCGAATACTACACTTCCGAGAACCTTCAGATCGGAATGGCCGGCGATCTGCCCGAAGGGATTCGCCGAGCGCGTCGTCGAGGACTTCCGGAAGGGTCTGCCTTCGAGGAAAACCGAGACGACCACGCTTCCGAATCCGGCGCGCGGGAAGGGACTCGACGTGACGGTGGTCGAAAAGCCGACGGCGGAGGCGACGGCCATCAGTCTCGGCTTCCCCTCGAGATCACACGGAGCGACGACGACTTCTATCCTCTGCTCGTGGCCAACACCTATCTCGGCGACCACCGCACGTTCAACGGAGTGCTGATGAACGAGCTCCGGGCGAAGCGCGGCCTGAACTACGGCGACTACTCCTACGTCGAAGCGTTCCAGCAGGACGGCGGGCAGCACGTTCGCCCTCCCGAACGTTCCGCGGCGGCAGCAGGAGCTTCAGCATCTGGATTCGGCCGGTCGCGCCGGAGAACGCCCATTTCGCGCTCCGGGGAGCGATCTTCTATCTGCGCCGGCTCGTCGATCGCGGGATGAGCCCGGAAGAGTTCCTCGCGATGCGGGAGTACCTGACGAGCTACTCGAAGCTCTGGGTCCAGAGCCTCGATCGGAGGCTCGGCTATCAGCTCGACTCGCGGTTCTACGGAACCGGCGTTCTACATCGACGAGATCGAGAAGCGTCTCGCGACCATGACCGTCGAAGACGTCAACCGCGCGGTGAAGAAGCACCTCGACCGCTGGGATTTCCGCGTGGCGATGGTGGCCTCGAACGCGGAGGAGCTCGCTTCGGCGGTGAGAGAGCCGGAAAAGCCCGGTGACGTACCAGACCTCAGGCGCGTCCGAGGGTGTGCGGAGGACCGTGAAATCGAGGTCCTCGCGCTCCCCATCGAGTCCGTCAAGGTCGTTCCGGTGGCGGAGAGCTTCCAGAAGTAGCCGTCACCGCCCCGCGCCGCGCCACAGCGTTTCGGATGTGACGCGGCGAGGCTCGGGTCGGCGGTGAGAACCGCATCCCTCGATCGGGCTGCGCCACGAGGCGGTCGAAGGGACCATGGTGATCGGGCAGGCCGGCGACCGCAGCGCGTGAACGTGCTCTACCTGAAATCCAGCATTCCCGAGCGGCCGCTGCGCATAAGCGTCCGCCATCTATCATCGATGGTGGAAGGCCGCTCGAGCTTCCAGAAGTGCTTTCGAGCCTTATAATTAGTAATCAACATTCCCCTCCGAAAGGAACGGTGAGCATGAAGCTCGCGCTCGTCACCCCTATCCTTCTGTCGGCACTCGCACTTCCCGCGGAAACCGAGTATTTCCGCTGGCGCGGAGAGGTCGACGGCATCGACGACATCATCATTAAAGGCAGCCAGATCAAGATCGAGCACGTCGCCGCGAAGCCGATCCAGAGTCAGGATCATCGATTCAGCGCTCCCCTTCCCTTCGCCGAGGTGGAGCTGAACCTCCAGATTCTCCAGGGGCGGGGGTCGATTCGGCTCATGGAGCAGCCAAGCCAAAGAAACCAGTACACGGCCGTCATTCGAGTGGACGACCAGGACCACGCGGGAGAAGACCGCTACGAGTTCGAGCTTTCGTGGTCGCGGGAGGATCTGCACGAATCCCGGGTCTACGAGTCGACGTTCCGGTGGCGCGGACGCGTCGACATCGGCTGCGAGATCGAAGTGCAGGGGCGGCGCTACACGGTGAAAGACTCCGGCGGCTCAGGCACCAAGGAGAAAGGTGCGACCTTCAGCGAGCCCCTTCCCAAGTCCGAGGTTCCCGTGTCCGTCGAGAAGCGCGATGGGCGCGGCGACGTCGAGATCATTCAGACCCCGGATGCCGGCAACGGATACACCGCGATCCTGCGGATCGAGGACGACAAGAGCGGCTCCGACGACTACGACATCGAGCTTCGCTGGCCGCGCCAGTAGATTCCCGGTCACCTTCCGCGCCCGCGGCTCGCGCGTTTCGCCGCGGTTCGCTTGCCCGACGTCTTTTTCACCGTCTTCTTTTTGACGCTTCTCGCCGCCTTGACGGCCCCCATCGGCTTGGGCCGCGAATGCAGCGGTTGATAGATCCCGAGTTTTCCGCCCCCTGGCAAAGTCACTTGAGTGAGAATGCCCCATCCCAGGTGTCGTGCCGGAGCGCAAGCGACGTTGCGCTTCGTCATTTCCGCGACGAACCTCTCGACGTCGTCGCACATCAAGTAAAACTCCTGCACGTCGTTTACCTCGGAGGGGTGAATCGCCACCTCCGACGGCGGCAGTCCGAAGATGAGCCACCCCTCTCCCACGTCGACCGAGGGAAGATTCAACACGTCGCGAAGGAAAGCGCGGTCGGCCTCGGGCCGCGCGCTGTACAGGATCGAATGCGCTCCGATGATCATGAGCGCTCCTTTCCGTTGGTGAGATGGACTTTCAGTAAGGCGGTAAAGCAGTACGACAGTAAGGGAATCGCTTCGTTCTACCGCGAAACGGGATCGAGAGTGGTCACGTGGACTTCCTCGCCGCTGAAGTCGCCCACCACCTTGACCAGGTGCTGATCGGCCTTTGTCGTTTCGCGGAAGTACTTCAACGCCAGCTGGTCGCCCTCGTCGTCGAACTCGAAGAACTTTCCGTCGACCCAGAGCCCATAACCGGTTACCACGCACTCGAGCTCGAGCGCACATTTCGTCGTATGGACTGCCGGTCCCCCCTTCTCAGGCGGCTTGCAGCCCGCGGGCATCACGTAACCTTCGTGAACGCCGTCCTCCGGCACCGAAGCGGCGCCCGTGGTGGCGAGCGATGCGACCAAAGTCAATGCCTGAACCACACCCATAGGAGGGCCTCCTTCCTCTTGATCCGCGACAAGTATACTCCCTCGATCCCTTTGCTTGGATTCGACGGTCCAAAAGAGACCACCGCCCCTCGGGCCGAACTGTAACCACGCGCGATAAGGGCGACTGCCTCAGTTCTGGCGCAGCGCCTGCACCGGATCGAGCCGCGCGGCCCACCACGCCGGCACGAAGCAGGCCGCGAGCGTGACTGCGAGTAGCAGCGCGGCAACGCCTGCGTAGCTGGCGAGATCGAACGCTTCGACGCCGAACAGCAGGCTCCGGAAGCCGCGCGCTGCCGCGAACGCGGCGACGAGCCCGGCCGCGATGCCCCAGGCCGTCCGTTTCAAGCCCTCGCCGAGCACGAGCGACAGGATGTCGGGCGCTCCGGCGCCGAGCGCGAGCCGCAGGCCCGTTTCGCGCGTCCGCTGCGCGACGGTATAGGAGACGACTCCGTAGATTCCGACCACAGCCATGACCAGGGCGATGAGCGGCGAACGTCGCGATCAAGACGAGACTGAACCGTCGCGCGGCCGCCGAGGCCTCCAGGTACGAGCCGCTCAGGCGCGCTCCGACCGAGGCCACGTTCGGGTCCACGGCGTTCACGGCGCGCTGGACGGCCTCTCCGAGAGCGAGGGGATCGCCCCTTCCGCTCGCACCACGACGAACTGGGTCTGGGCGAGCCAGACGAGCAGGCTCGGGGGCACCTGGTGGTAGGGCACGTAGAGGTGCGGCTCGGGAGCGGTCTCGAGGCTCCCGTGATGGACGTCGCCCGCGACACCCACGATCTCGATCGACCGGAACCCTTCGGGGGTATCCTTCACGAGGAGCTGAACGCCCACGGGATCGCGGTCCGGGAAGCTCTGCCGCACGAAGGACTGGCTCACGATCGCAACCGCCGGCTGGCCGACGCGGTCGCTCTCGCCGAACGCCCGCCCGGCCACGACCGGGATCCCCATGGTGCGGAAGTAAAGCGGCGTCACCATCCGGTAGAGAGCGGTCGGGAGCTGGTCCTCGGAGAGCCGGCGGCTGGTCGGCCACCTTGTAGTCCGCGCTCGCGATCGCGCCGTTGAGAGGAACGTGATTCGTGCCCGCAACGGACTCGACCCCGGGCAGCTCGAGGAGGCGCGCCTCGAGCTGCTCGTAGAAGCGGCTGATCTTCAGGTTGTCCGGGTAGTCCTTGAGCGGAAGCGACAGCCTCACGGTGAGCGCGCTCGTGTTGAAGCCCGGTTCGATCCGCATGACGGCGTGGAAGCTCCTGTAGAGCAGAGAGGCTCCCGAGAGAAGCACCACCATCACCGCGACCTGGGCCGCGACGATCACGCCGCGGGCACGGCTGCCGTCCGCGGTGCCCGTCCCGCCGCGGCTCGATTGCAGGTCCCGGTTCGGCGCGGCGCCGAGCGCGCGCCACGCCGGCACGAGCCCGAAAGCGAGCCCGGCGAGGAGCGCGACTACCGCCGTGAACGCGAGCACGGTCAGGTTCAGGCTGATCCCCTGAGAACGGGGCATGGCGGTCGGGCTGAGCGCCACGAGCGCGGGCACGGACCACCAGGCCAGCAGAACGCCCAGAAAAGCGCCGGCGAAGGACAGCATCGCCGCCTCGACCAGCAGCTCTCGCGCGAGGCGCGAGGGACGCGCGCCCAGGGCCATGCGGGTCGCGATCTCCTGGCGACGGGCGGTGGCGCGCACGAGCATCAGGTTCGCGAGGTTCGCGCACGCCACGAGGAGCAGGAGCGCGACTGCGGCCATCAGCATCACGAGCGTCCGGCTGAAGTTGCGCGTCAGCTCTTCGCGATAGGGCGTGACCAGGACACCCTTCTTGCGCGCGTACGTGCCCGGGAACTCCTGCTGAAGGCGCTTCCCGATGTCTTCGAGATCCGCGGCGACCGCGGCCGGACTCGAGCCCTCGCGGGCGCGGGCGAGGATGCGCAGGAAGTTCGTGGACTCGCGGTTGTGGCGCAACGGGTCCAGTTCCGGCGCGAGCGGGATCGCGAGATCGATGTCCGGCACGGGAAACATGAAGTCGCGCGGCAGCACGCCGACGACGGTGTAGGCCTCGCCGTTGACAGTGACGGGGCGCCCGACGACGCCCGGCTCGCTCCCGAAGCGCCGCTCCCAGAGCCCATGGGACAGCACGACCACCTTCTCGCCGCCCGCATCGTCGTCCGATGGGCGCAGCGTGCGCCCGACCGCCGCCGAAACACCCAGCATCTCGAAGAGATTGCCCGACACACGCATGCCCGGAAGCCGCTCCGTGGTCTCCTCGCCGCCGAGGTTGCCGCTCCAGCCCGCGAGACCCGCGACCGCCTCGAGGCTGCGATTGCGATCTCGGTAATCACAGAACTCGGGCAGCGAGAAAGGGTAGCGATCGGTCGAGGTGTGCCGCGACCAGATCGCGTAGACACGTTCTGGCCGGGAGAATGGCAGCGGCTTCAACAGCACGGCGTCCACGACGCTGAAGAGCGCCGCGTTCGCCCCGATCCCCAGAGCGAGCGTCGCGAGCGCGAGCAAAGTGAAGCCGGGCGTGCGGGCCAGCCGGCGGACGGCGTGCCTCAGATCCTGGATCAAGTCGGCCATGCGTAGAAGTTAGCGTCTCGGCTCGAATGCAGCCAATTCATTATTGGCATTCAATCTATGAGGTCAGCCTCATATCGATGAAACTGGAGGTCGCGACCTCGAGCTCGGGAGTCTCCCAGCCTGCAATTTAGTCGGAGCGCCGTCGACTCGATCTGTTCGTCCCGCGCGGCGCGAAGTTACAATTTCCTACCACCGACCCTTCAGCGCGCCGGCTGTGGGTGACGGGTTGAGGAGGAACGACATGACTGTATTGACTCGCCGCGAAGCCGCGGCCCTGATGCTCGCAGCACCTCTTGCGGCAGCATCGACCGTGGCCCCCGCCGCACTCGCACAAGCGATGCCCAAAGCGCTCTTCTTCGACGTCTTCGGCACGGTGATGGACTGGCGCACCGGCGTTGCTCGCGAAGCCGAGCGCATCCTGAAACCGCGCGGCCACCTGCTGAACTGGCTCGAGTTCGCCGACGCCTGGCGTTCGCTCTATCAGCCGAGCATGGAGGAGGTCCGCTCCGGCCGTCGGCCTTTCGTGAAGCTCGACGTGCTGCACCGCGAGATGCTCGACCGCACGCTCGCGCGCTTCGACGTCAAGGATGTTCCCGCCGACGTCCTCGCCGATCTCAATCTCGCCTGGCACCGGCTCGACGCCTGGCCCGACGTACCGCGCGGCTTCCCGCGGCTCAGCGCCAAGTTCCTGCTCGCGCCGGTCTCCAACGGCAACATCGCGCTGATGGCCGATCTCGCGCGCCGCAATAACATCCGCTGGGATGCGATCCTAGGCTCCGACATCGCGCGCGACTACAAGCCGAAGCCGAAGGTCTATCTCGACGCCGCGGACGCGTTCAATCTGACGCCTGCCGAATGCATGATGGTCGCGGCCCACTCGAACGATCTCGGCTCTGCTGCGGCTCAGGGTCTGCGCACCGCCCATATCGCGCGGCCGAACGAAAACGGCCCCGGCTCCGGCGAGTCCGCTCCCAGCGTGCGTGTCGACTACGCCGCTTCAAGCATGGAGGACCTCGCCTCCAAACTCGACGCATAAATCGAAGCCCTCACGGTCGGAATGTCGATCAACAGCGGGAAGACGAAGCGCCCCGCCACAAAGGGAACGAACAAGCGTAGCAGACGGAGGTGGGGCTGCTTAGATGTGGGAAGCGTCCCTCACTGGGACCGCCATCGACGAAACAGAGGAACCGGACCCGGACGGAGCGCCCGCCTTCCGGCAGGCGCTCCTATTCGGTCTCATACGCAAGTGCACACGAACCCACCGGGTCCGTCCCCGGGAAGGCAGTACGTGGTGCCGATGCAAAAAGCTGCGAAGCAGGCGATGCCGAACTCCGCTGATAGGCAGCTAGCGCCGTCGGTCGATTCCCCGGAGAAAACGACCTGCGTTCCCCTTTCCGGCAGAAAGGCGAGACTTCCGCTGGTGGTGAGAGCGAGCCCGTTCTTGAATTTCCGGCGGGGAACGCCTACCACCGAGGTCTTCCCGAGACGAGAGTCGACGAGGGTGAGCCGAAGGGGCTTGCCCACCGGCACGAATTTCAAGAACGTCTCCGAAGCTTGGACCTGAACCAGGGAACCGTCCTGGCGCACGGTGGGAGTCGACCCCTGGTCTGCGAGAGCGACCATCGCAACCAAAAGGAATAGAAGCGCAGCGCGACCGATTCTCTTTCTCATCGTTACCTCCTCGGTCCGCGTTCCTGGGTACGCGGCCCTGATCTAAGAACGCGCGAGGAGGGTGCTTTCCCTCAGCCAGTTATGTCAGACGTTAGAAGTTGAAGCGGATACCGATCTGCGCCTGGAAAGGATCGTACGTGCTGGTGCTCATGATCTCGTCCCGCGAGAGACGCCTCAGATAGTACTGGGTGGATCGGGTGTTCCCTGCCGCGTTGCCGGTGAACGGAATGGACTGGTTCACGCGGTTCGACATGTTGAAGAACTCCGCCAGCACCTCGATCGAGCGGTTGCCGAAGTTGAAGAACTTCGACAGCCGCATATCCACGGTGAAGAAGTTCGGTCCTTCGCCCGCGTTGCGCACGAGCTCTCCGTCCGCGCCGAAAAGGCGAGGACCCTGCGGGTTGTAGGGGCGCGTGTCGGTCGTCCCCAGGTCGATGTTCTCCGCCGTGGGCAGGGAGGTCGGCCGGTCCTGTACCGAGCTCCCGTTGCCGTTCCAATCGGTCCCCATGAGGATCTCGAACGGCCGCTCGTTGGCGTAGGTGACGATCCCGCCGAGCTGGATGTCCCAGGGGAGCTGCCAGCTTCCACTCAGCACCAACCGGTGGCGCTGATCCTCGAAGGCGAGCGCTTTCTCACGCTCCGGATGGAAGAAGCTCTGCGGGGCATTGAACGCGTCGGCGGCGGTGTCTTCCGTCTTGGCCAGCGTGTAGGAAAGCTGGAACTGGTACCGTTCCGCGAAGCGCTTCATCACGCTCAAAAGAAGCGCTTTGTGCCACCGGTCGCCCACGGTGCCGTAGTTGGTGAGCGAAAGCCAGCGGGGATCGGGCCGCGAAGCATCGAGGCCGATGGGGCCGCTGCAGTCTCCCTCGAGACTCGCCGTCATCGTGCACCGCGGATTGAGGTCGAGCTGCACCGGCCAGTTGTGAGTCCGCGCGTAGACGAAGTCGGCCTTCACCGCCATGTCCTCGGTGATCTCCCGGGTCATGCCGATGGAGTAGTTCTGCGCCATCGGCGAGATCTCGTCCCCCGTGGAGATGGTGGGGCTTCGGGAGACGCCGGCGACGGCGCTGCCCCCGCAGACGCCGGGGACGACGACGTTGGGATCGGGATAGCAGGGCCTTTCGATGGTGGTGTCCGTGGTCCGCGGCACCACGCCGAACCGATACACGTTCCCCTGAATGTTCAGGAAGACCTGGTCGTAGAAGATTCCGAAGCCGCCCCGTAAGACCGTCTTCTGATCGTTTCCGATGTCCCAGGCGAAGCCGATGCGCGGACCGAAGTTGTTGGTGTCGGTCCGGTAGTCGGTATCGGTCTTGCCGGGCAGGCTGATCAGCCCCTCCTGGTTCGTGTGCTGCAGGTGAGGCGCCAGCGTCTCGACGTCATAGCGGAGCCCCAGGTTCAGGGTGAAGTTCGGCAGGATGCGCCAGTTGTCCTGGATGAAGAAGGCGTAGACGTCCATGTCGCGATCCACCGTGGAATCTCCGGTGCGCACGGTGTAGCGAAGGGGGTAGGTGGAGCGAACGTTCGCGTCGAAAGGCGTATCGGTGTCGAAAAGGTAGGTGCCGCCGAAGTTCGAGTCGAAGAACGAGCCGGACTTCATCATGTTGAACTCTCCCCCGAATCGGAGCTCATGGTCGCCTTTCCAGCTGAACATGTGGGAGAAAGTGTCCGCGAACACCAGATGCCGCTCGTCTCTGCCCTGCGGCATGTTGCTCTGCTGGCCGTAGTCGATGCTCGGCCGGTCGTGGAAAGGAAACGCCTGCCCGTCGGTCACCAGATAGAGGTAGTCGATGTTGGTATAGCCGATTCGAAACTCGTTGAGGGTGCTCGGCGACATGACCCAGGTTTCGTTGGCCACGAAGAAGTAGTCGGTCGCGGTGTAGTCGTAGCAGGTGAGATCGGTCCCGCTGCATCCGGAAAGCGGTTCGGTAGCCTTGTTGAAGTTGAAGGTCGCCGCGAGCGAGTGGTCCTGGTTGAACTGGTGAGTCAACTTGGTGAAGAACTTCGGATTCGTTATGTTGCGCGGGAGCACCTGAAAACCGCCGTCGACCGTGGGGTACGGTCCCACCGCCGGATAGTTCGTCGGGGGGAGATCCCATTCCAGATTGACCCCTTCGCGCTCTTCTTCGTAGGCAACGAAGAAGTGCGTCTGGTCGCGGATGATGGGACCGCCGAAGCTGCCCCCGTAGGTCTTGCGGCTGAAGGGCGACTTCTCGACGCCGGCTGTCTTGGATAGATAGGGCTGGGCGTCGATGGCGTCGTCGCGCAGGAAGAAGTTGACCCGGCCCTTGAACTGGTTGGTGCCGGACTGGGTGAGGACGTTCACCGCGCCGCCGATGCCGCGGCCGTACTCGGCCGAGAACTGGTTGCTGAGGAGCACGAACTCGCGCACGACGTCCTGCTGCAGGTCGACCCGGCGGCCGCCCACGTTCTCGTCGTTGTTGTCCATCCCATCGATGGTGTAGGAGTTGTTGCGCTCGAGGGCGCCGGACGACGGCGTAGCCATTGCGCTGTCGGCCGACGGCGACGCCCGGCGCGAGCAGCAGCAGATCCGTCGGGTTTCTCCCGTTCAGCGGGAATGCTTTCGATGGTCTTGGTGGTAAACGTGAGACCCACCTCCGACGTGGCGGTCTCCACGATGGGCGACTCGCCGCTCACGGTCACGGTCTCGGTCACCGCCGCCACCGTGAGATTGAAGTTGATGGTAGCTTTGAGACCGATGGTCAGCGTGATGCCGTCGCGAACCACTTTCTGGAAGCCGGCGAGCTCCGCCGTCACTTCGTATGGCCCGACGGGGAGAGCGACGATTCGGTACCTTCCCTGCTCGTCGCTCGTCGTGGTCCGAACGAGACCGGTGTCGACGTTCCTCGCAGTGATCGTGGCGCCGGGGACCATCCCGCCCGATTCATCCTCCACCACGCCCAGAATGTCGGCGTCGGTAGCGAGAGCGGCTTGCGATACCCCGAGAAGAAGAGTCACCAGGAAGGAAAGAGGAAACCTCGTTCTCATGGCGGACCTCCCAGTCTGCCGCTCAGGGACAGACCATCTAGTTATGGCCGCCTATTAACACAAGTTGAATTATGATTCAATCCATAGAATTACTATTTCAATGAATTGATTTTCATGCGAAGTCTGCTTCTGTCTTTGGTGGCCTTGGGCGCCGTTCAGGAGCCTGCACTCGAGGACATCCAGAAAAACCTGGACGCCTATCTGGGGCGATGGGCGGAAGAGTACGTCTCGTACATCATGACGGACACGGAGCGGACCGTTTTCTCGGCGCTACCCGACGCGCCGGAGAAGCTGGCCTTCATCGAATCCTTCTGGCGGAGGCGAGACCCGAGCGCGGGGACGCCGGAGAACGAGTTCCGGGAACAGTACGCCGCCCGCTTCGCCTACGCCAACGGTCGGTTTCGCGCTGGGCGGGCAGGTTGGAAGACCGATCGTGGCCGGATCTACATCCTCCTCGGGCCGCCCAACTACATCGACCGCAATCCCATGGGGCGCACTTCGACGGAGCGGCCGTCCGAAGTCTGGACCTACATGGGCCTGAATCATCCGCAGTTGCCGTCGAGCATGGAATTCCGGTTCGTGGACTTTTTCGGAACGGGCGATCTCGAGATCGTTTCCGACCTGAACGCCGCCGATCTGATTCCGACCGGCTTCGCCCCGGCCTTCAGCGACCTCGAGTATTTCGGCCAGCGCCGGTCGCACCCGGTCGAATACGCCGAGGATGGGATCACTCGGGAGGCGGATGAGGGGACGCTCGTGAGCGATCGCTTCAACTTCCTCCAGGACCTGCGCTCGGCGGAGAACCCGGTCGAAGCCCGGCCCCAGCCGCTCAGCACTCTCGTCGGGTCGGAGGCGACCTTCACCAGCCTTCCCTTCGATCTGAGCACTCAGGTCTTTTCGTCGCGGATCCCGGTCGCCCTCGCCGTGCGCTACGAGGACCTGGTGCCTCGAAAGGGCGCGGCTCGAAACGGTTTCAGCCTCGACGTGTACGCGGAGCTCCGCGGCCCGGATGCGGCCGTTGTCGACCGTCTCGATCGCCAGCTCAACTTCGACCTCGCGCCGGAAGAGATGACATCGAGCGCTCTGCGCTATCTCTTCGCGCTCTCGGCGCCGGCGGGAACCTACCAATTGCACTTCGTGGTGCGAGACAACTTCGGCCAGAGCATCGGGACGCAAGAAGGGCCGGTGATCGTGCCCGATTCCTTGGAAGAGCTGAGCGTGAGCAGTCTGGTCCTCGCGGATGCCGTGGAGCAGCTCTCGAGCGCGGAGCCGGGGACGGAAGAGGAGCCCTTCACGTTTGGCAACGTTCGCGTCGTGCCCAATCCGGCTCGGATGTTCCGACGGGGCGAGCCGATGCACGTCTACTTTCAGGTCTATGGATTGGGCCTTTCCGAGGGCCGGAACTCCCTGCGCGTGGAGTACACGTTCTCGCGCGACGGTCGGGCGCTCTGGAAGCCGACCGAAGTGGTCCTGCCTCCCACCGATAAGACGGAACGCGCGGTCTTCTCCTCCTTCGATACCGCCCGCTTTCCGCCGGGAGGGTGCCGACTCTCCGTGAGGGTGGAAGACCTCGTGCGGGGGCAGTCATCGAGCAAGGAGTTGATCTTTCTCATCCAGTAGCGCCGCAACTGGATTCTTCGCGCTATAGCCAAGCTTCCGGCGCTTCACGGAGTCCCCGGCGGCGGGCGTCCGTCGGCCGACGACCTCTCCAATCGCGAAAGCGGGGGGGATTCCCGCACGTCGCAGAATGCGAACCCGTCCCGCTCGACGACTTCGAAGGGCGCGACGGAAAGCGGCTCGGAGAACATCGGCCCGGCGTAGGCGAAGGTGTGGAACTCGCCGTTCTCACCACAGGGATCGACGGATTGGGGAAGCGCATCGAGGAGACTTCTATCGAAGCTCCGGCCGGCGAAAGAGCGGTCGAGCGCGCGGAGATCGACCGCGGTCAGGTAGGCGCGCAGCCCGGACTCCACCATGGAGTCCGCCAGTTTCCGGGTTGACGTTCCCCAGAGAGGAAAGTAGGGAGTGACGCCGGTCGGGGCGAGCTTCTCCTCTCGGTACTTCCGCACGTCCTCCAGAAAGAGGTCTCCGAATGCGATGCCTTCGATCCCTTCCTTCCGGGCCTCCGCGAGAGCCACGGCCATCCCCTCCTCGTACTCCTCGTTGCTGCACCGGGCCGGCAGGTAGATTTTTCGCACCGGGAGCCCCAGAGCCGCAGCCTGGGCGTCGAGAAGCGTCTCGCGAACCGCGTGCATCGACACCCGGCCATGGTCCCGGGTGATCGTGGTCAGAAGAGCGCAGACTTCGAAATCGTCTCGATGACGCAGGAGGTGCAGCGCCCAGGCGCTGTCTTTGCCGCTGCTCCAGGACAGGAGAATTCTCTTCGCCATATGTTCATCATAGGCATCATACGCACGGAGACAGAGGCCGCCGATCCTTGGCGCAGCGGCGGCATTGATGCGACCGTCTATGACTCGATGAACGCAAGCAGGTCGGCATTGATCTGGTCCTTGTGGGTCGAGCACAAGCCGTGCGGAAGACCCGGGTAGACCTTCAGCGTCGACCCCTTGACCAGCTTCGACGCCGGAATCGCCGAGGCGCCGATCGGCACGATCTGATCGTCGTCGCCATGAAGAATCAGCGTCGGCACGTCGAATTTCTTCAGATCCTCGGTGAAGTCGGTTTCTGAGAACGCTCGGATGCAATCGATGACCGCTTTGTGGCCCGCAAGCATGCCTTGCAGCCAAAACGAATCGCGCAGACCTTGCGATACCTTGGCGCCGGACCTGTTCGCACCGTAGAACGGCACCGTGAGATCCTTGAAGAACTGCGAACGGTCGGAGGTGACGCCCGCGCGGATCTGGTCGAACACGTCCATCGGTAAGCCGCCGGGGTTGGCCGCTGTCTTCAACATGAGCGGAGTGACGGCGCCGATCAGCACCGCTTTTGCCACTCGTTTCGTGCCATGGCGGCCGATGTAGCGGGCGACTTCGCCGCCTCCGGTCGAGTGGCCGACGTGGACCGCCTTCCGCAGGTCGAGCGCTTCGACGACCGCGGCGAGATCGTCCGCGTACGTGTCCATGTCGTTGCCGTTCCACGGCTGACTCGATCGCCCGTGACCGCGGCGATCGTGAGCGACGCAGCGATAACCGCGTGAGGCCAGAAAGACCATCTGGTCCTCCCAGGCATCCGCGCTCAGCGGCCAACCGTGACTGAAGACGACGGGTTGCCCTTCTCCCCAATCCTTGTAGTAGATCTGTGTACTGCCGTCGATTGCAATCGTGCTCATACGAACCTCCTCCTTCAATCTACTTCGACGGCGGGCAGGTGCGACTCGCGGACATCGCCCGCTCGGTGCACCTGTGGCCGGTTATCAGTACAGCGTGGCCTGAGTGCTACATTACAACGAACGAGGAGGCGAAACTCGGTGACTTCATAGCCCGAACGCCGGCGCTCACCATCCGCGGCATCGCGGGGAGCGTGCGTCAAGGGTCGTTCAACCGCGCCCTCCTCGGTGCGGGAGGTGAATCATGTCGGTTCGTCCAATCAAGAAACTCGTCAAGGCCAAGCCGACCCTCGAAGGAGCCGGCGTTCGCTTGCGGCGGGCGTTCGGGTTCGGCAACACCTCGGACTTCGATCCGTTCCTTCTTCTCGACGACTTCCGCAACGACCGGCCGGAGGATTACCTCGCCGGCTTTCCCTGGCATCCGCACCGCGGCATCGAGACGATCACGTACGTGCTCGCCGGAAACGTCGAGCACGCCGACAGCATCGGCAACCGAGGCGCCATCGCGGCCGGCGACGTGCAGTGGATGACGGCGGGGAGCGGGATCCTCCACCAGGAGATGCCGAAAGGCGACGGCGACGGGCGGATGCACGGCTTTCAACTGTGGGCGAACCTTCCCGCGTCGCGCAAGATGACGGCGCCCCGCTACCAGGAGTTGAAGTCGGCCGACATCCCCATCGTCACGGACGACGACGGAACGCGAGTACGCGTGATCTGCGGGACCTTCGGGGGAACGACCGGACCCGTCGAAGACGTCGCGATCGATCCGACCTACCTCGACGTCGAGGTTCCCGCCGGGAAGAGGAAATCGCTCCCGGTCGAAACGACGCGAAACGCCTTCGCCTACGTGTTCGCTGGCGAGGGAAAGTTCTGCAATGCGTCGGGGCCGCTCGTCGGTGCCCACGGAACCGGCGGGCTGGGCGGACGCGAAGCCTCCCGCGCACGCCGACAACCGCTCACTCGTGCTCTTCGACCGAGGCGACGAGGTTACCGTGCAGGCCGGCGACCAAGGGATCCGATTCCTCCTGATCTCCGGGAAGCCGCTCGCGGAGCCGGTGGCCTGGTACGGTCCGATCGTGATGAACACTCAGGAAGAGCTCCGGCAGGCGTTCGAGGAGCTCGAGCGCGGCACGTTCTTGAAGTCGGAGAGAACGAGATGACGTCGAACGAGGCCGCCTAGTAGAGGCGCGCGTTATCTACGCGGGATTCGTACCCGCTCCCCTGACCCGTTGGGGGGCGTGGCCGCGCTTGTAGACCATGAAGGTCCGCTGGAACTCGATGACCGTGACTCCGTCCTGGTTGTAGCCCGTGGTCTTCACTCCCACGATGCCGACGTTCGGACGCGACTTCGACTCCCGCTTCGAGAGCACCTCGCTTCGCGAGTAGATGGTGTCGCCCTCGAACACCGGATTCGGAAGCCGGACTTCGTCCCATCCCAGGTTCGCCATCACGTTCTGAGAGAGGTCCGTGACGGACTGCCCGGTGACGAGAGCGAGCGTGAACGTCGAATCGACGAGCGGCTTTCCGAACTCCGTCTGCGAGGCGTAGTGATGATCGAAGTGAATCGGATTGGTGTTCTGGGTCAGGAGCGTGAACCAGCTGTTGTCGACGGAGAGTACCGTACGGCCGAGGGGATGCTCGTAGACGTCCCCGACCTCGAAGTCTTCATAGAACCGACCGGTCCAGCCTTCTTTCACCGCCATCAGACGACTCCTGCTTCTCTCAGCCGCTCGACCTCGCCGGGATCGTAGCCGATCTCCGCGAGGATCTTCCCGGTGTGCTCGCCGACCCCCGGCACCGCCTTCAGCACCGCGTCGAGACCTTCGACGTTCGCGGGCGGAAGGAGGGTCGAAAGCTTCCCGACCGGAGAGTCCACTTCCCGCCACCGATCGCGCGCGGAAAGCTGCGGATGGCGGACGAAGTCGAGGACCGAATTGACCTGGGCATGGGCGATGTCAGCCTCGACCAGCCGCTCGAGCGCTTCCGCGGCGGTCATTCCGAGAAACGCGGCGTCGACGATCTCGAAGAGCTCCCCTCGGTTCTCGACCCTCGACGCGTTCGTCGCGAACCGTGAATCCTCCGCGAGTCTCGGGCGGACGAGCACCATCTCGCAGAACCGGCGCCATTCCCGCTCGTTCTGCACGGCGATGTAGATGAGCCCTCCATCCGCCGTCTTCACGTCGCCATAGGGCGCGATCGTCGCGTGATGGGTTCCCGCGCGGCGAGGCTCGGCGCCTCCGTACCCCGTGTAGTACGCGGGATAGCCCATCCATTCCCCGAGCGCCTCGAGAAGCGTCACTTCGACGGCGCTCCCCTCTCCCGTCTTCTGGCGCTTCAAGAGCGCGGCCAGGATTCCCGAATACGCGTACATCCCCGCCGCGATATCCGCGACGGAGATCCCCACGCGCGCGGGGGACGCCTCCGTGCCGGTGATGGAGACGAGCCCCGCCTCCGCCTGGATGAGAAGGTCGTAGGCTTTCCTGTCCCGATAGGGGCCGCTCGGACCGTACCCCGATATCTCGCAGGTGATCAGGTGCGGCGCGCGGTCCCGGAGAGTACAGCGCTCCGAGGCCGAGCCTCTCGAGCGCGCCCGGGCCCAGATTCGAGAGGAACACATCCGCGCGATCGATGAGCTTCTCGAGAACGCGCCTTCCTTCCTCGGCCTTCAGATCGAGCGTGAGCGATTCCTTCGACCGATTCAGCCAGACGAAGTGGCTCGACATTCCGCGAACCGTCTGGTCGTAGTGGCGGGCGAAGTCACCCGTTCCAGGGCGCTCGACCTTGATGACCCGGGCCCCCAGGTCCGCGAGCTGGCGGGTCGCGAAAGGCCCTGCCACCGCCTGCTCGACGGAAACTACGGTGACATCGTCGAGGAGGCGCATCTAGTAAGAACGGGGAAGACCCAAGACGCGTTCGGCGATGTACGTCAGAATCAGGTTCGTCGAGATCGGCGCTACTTGATAGAGCCGCGTTTCCCGCAGCTTTCGCTCGATGTCGTATTCGGCCGCGAAGCCGAATCCCCCGAACGTCTGAAGCGCGGCGTTTCCCGCCTCCCAGGACGCGTCCGCGGCCAGAAGCTTCGCGAGATTCGCGTCGGCGCCGGAGGGCTGTCCCCGGTCGAACGCGTCGGCGGCGCGGAAACGCACGAGATCCGCCGCTTCGGTGTGGGCGTAGGCGAGCGCCAGAGGAAACTGAATTCCCTGGTTCTGCCCGATGGGCCGGCCGAAGACCACGCGCTCCCCCGCATAGTCGCTCGCGCGATCCAGGAAATAGCGGGCGTCGCCGATGCATTCCGCGGCGATGAGAATCCGCTCCGCGTTCATGCCGTCGAGGATGTAGCGGAAGCCTTTCCCCTCCTCACCGACGAGATTCGACGCGGGGACCTCGAGGCCTTCGATGAAGAGCTCGCAGGAATGGTGGTTCATCATCGTGCGGATCGGCCGGACGGTGATGCCCTTGCCGATGGCCTCGCGGAGGTCCACCAGAAAGACGGAGAGCCCCTCGGTTTTCTTAGCGACTTCGTCGGCTGGTGTCGTGCGCGCGAGAAGCAGGAGATAGTCCGAATGTTCCGTGCGGGAGATCCAGACTTTCTGCCCCTTCACGACATAGCGATCCCCCTTCTTCTGCGCGAACGTCTGGAGCTGCGTCGTGTCCGATCCCGCCCCGGGCTCGGTCACTCCAAAGGCCTGGAGGCGAATCGCTCCTCGCGCGATCTCCGGAAGAAGCCGCTTCTTCTGCTCCTCCGAGCCGTGGCGCAGGAGCGTTCCCATCACGTACATCTGCGCGTGGCAGACGGCGGAATTCCCGGGGGAGCGATTGATCTCTTCCAGGATCAAGCTCGCCTCGAGGATGCCTGCGCCGATGCCCCCGTACTCCTCGGGGATGAGCGCCGCGAGCCAACCGCCTTCCGTGAGGGCGTTCACGAACTCCGTGGGATAACCGAGCTCCCGATCGAGCTTCTGCCAGTAGTCGCCGGGAAAGCCCTTGACGATCTCGCGGACCGATTGGCGGATTTGCTCCTGCTCGGGCGTAAGGCGGAAGTCCACGGGGCGGTTAGTGTAGCCTAGCTCCGTGGCCGACCGGGAGCTGACGCTCGATTCGAAGTATCTCCTCGAGGAAGGCACCGTTCTGCTGTCGGGCATCCAGGCGCTGGTTCGCCTCCCGCTCGACCAGCATCGCGCCGACCGCCGCGCGGGACTGAGGACGGCGACGCTCGTTTCGGGATACCGCGGCTCACCCCTGGGCGGATTCGATTTCGCTCTCGAACGAGCCCGGAAAATTCTCGAAGAGCACGAGGTTCGCTTCCTTCCCGGAGTGAACGAAGACCTGGGAGCGACCGCGGTCTTCGGAAGTCAGATCGCCGGCCTCTTTCCCGGCGCGCGCTTCGACGGAGTTCTCGGCATGTGGTACGGAAAGTCGCCCGGCGTCGATCGGTCGGGCGACGCGTTCAAGCACGCGAACTTCGCGGGCGTTTCGAGGACCGGAGGCGTTCTGGCCGTCGCGGGCGACGACGCGACGGCGAAGTCCTCGACTCTCCCCTCGCAATCGGAAGCCGCCTTCTACGACGCGCTCATGCCGGTCCTGTCCCCGGGAAGCGTGCAGGAGGTCCTCGATCTGGGCCGCTACGGATTCGAGCTCTCCCGCGCCTCCGGCCTCTGGGTCGGGTTCAAGATGGCGACCGAGGTCGCCGACGCCTTCGCGACCGCGGAAGTCTCCCCGACTCGCGTCGCCGTCGCAGCGGCCGAGATCGAGGGCAAGCCCTTCCGAGCGACGCAGAGCGTTCAGCTCATCGCGCCCATGAGCCTCGCGCTCGAAAAGGAAATCCATACCGGAAGGCTCGAAGCCGCCAAGGCGTTCTCCCGCGCGAATCGGCTCAACCGGATTCGCGTCTCGACCCCCGGGGATCGCATCGGCATCGCGGCGACGGGAAAGACGTACTTCGACCTGCGAGACGCCCTTTCGCTTCTCGGTCTCGACGACGACTCCCTTCGACGTTTCGGAATTCGGCTCTTCCAGGTGCGCATGCCCTTTCCTCTGGAGCCGGAGACGGTCCGGGAGTTCGGGCGCGGGCTCGAGGAGATCGTCGTTCTCGAAGAGAAGCGTTCCTTCCTCGAGCTCTTTCTGAAGGACGCGCTCTACCACGAGCGGTCTCGCCCCCGAGTCGTAGGGAAACGCGACGAGGAGGAGCGGATCCTGGTGCCCGCGGACGGCGCTCTCGACGCGGATTCGATCGCGCAAATCCTGGTGAAGCGCCTCGCGCCCTACGTCCCGACTTCGACGCTCGAAACTCGCCTCGGCGTCCTCGGCTTTCTTCGTGAGGCGATGGAGGATCCGCTCTCCGTCTCTCGACTCTTCCATTTCTGCTCCGGCTGTCCTCACAGCCGCTCGACGGTCGTTCCCGAAGGCTCCCGGGCGTCCGCCGGCATCGGATGTCATGGAATGGCGATGACGATGGACCGTTCGACCGCCGGCATCACCCATATGGGGGGCGAAGGAGTCCAGTGGGTCGGCATGGCGCCCTTTACCGAGACGACTCACCTCTTCCAGAACCTCGGTGACGGCACCCTCTTCCACTCCGGCACTCTCGCCGTCCGCCAGGCGGTGGCCTCGGGTGCGAATATCACCTTCAAGATCCTGTACAACGGAGCGGTCGCGATGACCGGCGGCCAGAGCGTCGATGGCGCCATGAGCGTCCAAGACCTCACGCGGGCTCTCGAAGCCGAAGGTGTCAAGCGCATCCTCGTCGTGAGCGATCATCCGAGCTCGAAGGACGTCTGGCCCCGCGAACGACTCGACGAGGCCCAGCGGCTTCTTCGCGAGATCCCGGGGACCACGGCCCTCATCTACGAGCAGGAGTGCGCGGCGGAGCTCCGGCGCAAGCGACGGCGGGGGCTCGCGCCCCGGCCCGAGCGCCGGGTCTTCATCAACGAGGCGGTCTGCGAGGGCTGCGGCGACTGCGGCGCAAAGTCCGCCTGCATGAGCCTTCATCCGGTCGAGACCGAGTACGGGCGCAAGACGCGGGTGCATCAGTCGTCCTGCAACCAGGATTACTCATGCCTCGAAGGCGACTGCCCCTCGTTTCTCGAAGTTTTTCCGGCAGCCACCAAGCCACCGTCGCCGCCGCCTCTCGAGGACATCGATCTCCCCCGCCCGGAGAACCGTCGCCGCGAGGCATCCATCTACATGATCGGCATCGGAGGCACCGGAGTCGTCACCGCGAATCAGATCCTGGCGACCGCAGCGGCCCTCGAAGGAAAGGCGGTCTCGAGCCTCGACCAGACGGGGCTGAGCCAGAAGGGCGGCCCGGTGGCATCGCATCTGAAGATCTTTTCCGAATCCCGGGAGTGCTCGGGACCGATCGCGGCGGGTGAGGCCGACGTGTATCTGGCTTTCGACGTCCTCACCGCGGCCGCCGCGCTCACAGCTCACCCGTGCCCGTGCGGACCGCACGGTCGCCGTGGTTTCGACGAGCGCGATCCCGACGGGCCGAATGGTCTCGCACGTCGAGGAAAGCTTTCCGGAGATCGATCTGCTGCGAAAGCGGATCGACGCGCACACCCGGTCGCGGGAAAATCTCTACTTCGATGCCGTGGCCGTTTCCGAGAAGTACTTCTCCGACCACATGCCCGCGAACACCATCCTTCTGGGCGCCGCATACCAGAAAGGTCTTCTGCCGCTTTCGAAGTGGAGCATCGAACGAGCGATCGCGATGAACGGCGCGTCGGTCGAGGTGAACCGCTCGGCCTTTACTCTGGGTCGAAGGATTGCGGTCGATCCCGGCTTCCTTGGAGAGAGTCAGCCGGTTGCGCCCGCGGGCGTCGAGAAACGCGTCGAGGAGCTCACCCGGTATCAGAACGAGGCCTACGCTCGAACGTACTCCGAGTTCGTCGCCCGCGTGAGAGAACGAGAACGGAAGACCTTCGGAAACGGCACGCGATTGACCGACGCCGTCGCCCGCGGGCTCTTCAAGCTCATGGCCTATAAAGATGAGTACGAAGTCGCCCGGCTCTCCACCCGGCCGGAGCTCGACCGGGAGCTCGCCGCGACCTTCGGCGAGGGCGCGCGCGTTCGCTACATGCTTCATCCGCCGGCGCTTCGCGCCCTGGGACTGCGGCGCAAGCTCGCTCTCGGCAGGTGGTTCCGACCGTTCCTCCGCGTCCTCGCCAAGCTGAAATTCCTGCGAGGGACGCCGTTCGACCCATTCGGCTACGCCCGCGTGCGGCGCGTCGAGCGAGCCCTCATCGAAGAGTACCGTTCGCTTCTCGAACGACGGATGGAGTCGCTCAGCCCGGAAAGCTACGCGGCGACGGTCGCGATCGCGGAGCTTGCCGATGGAATCCGCGGATACGAAGAGGTGAAGCTCGGAAACGTGGAGCGATTTCGAAGGGAAGTCGCCCGATTGGAGGCGTCGATGATTCTCCTGCTCACCGTCGCCCTCGCCGCCACCGAGACGACCCAGGATTGGTTCCGGGAAGCCCGCTTCGGGATGTTCATTCACTGGGGCGTCTATAGCCTCCTCGGCAAGGGTGAATGGGTCATGGAGAACGACCGCATGACCGTCGCCGAATACGAGAAGCTTCCCTCCCGGTTCAACCCCGTCGCCTATGACCCCGCGGAATGGGTGCGCATCGCGAAGGATGCGGGGATGCGCTACATCACCATCACCTCGAAACACCACGACGGTTTCGCGATGTGGGACTCGAAGGTCAGCGACTACGACATCGTGGACCGGACTCCCTACGGTAAGGACGTGCTGAAGGCTCTCGCGGAAGAATGCCGCAAAGCCGGCTTGAAGCTCTTCTTCTACCACTCTCATCTCGACTGGCGTCATCCGGACTACTACCCGCGAGGAAAGACCGGGCGTCATGCGGGCCGCGTCGAGTCCGGAGATTTCGACCGGTATCTCGACTACATGAACGCGCAGATCGCCGAGCTCGCCGGCGGCGCCTATGGAGAGATCGGCGGATTCTGGTTCGACGGCTGGTGGGACCAGCACGTGAACGAGGCGGACAAGTCCGATCGTACGACGCACGTGGACTGGAAGCTGAAGGAGACCTACGATCTCATCCATCGGCTTCAGCCGCAGGCCCTCATCGGGAACAACCATCACGTCGCGCCGTTCGACGGCGAGGACTTTCAGATGTTCGAGCGCGACCTGCCGGGCGCGAATACCTTCGGTTACAACACCACGGAGATCGGAGCGCTTCCGCTCGAGACCTGCGACACCATCAACGGGTCCTGGGGGTTCAACGCCTCGGATAAGAAGTTCAAGAGCGCGAGGGAGCTCATCCACTACCTGGTCCGCGCCGCGGGCGCCGACGCGAACCTGCTCCTGAACGTCGGCCCCACACCCGAAGGGACGTTCTCTCCGGAAGTGGTGGAACGCCTGAAAGAGGTCGGCGCGTGGACGCGAGAGTTCGGTGAAACGATCTACGGCACGAGAGGCGGTCCGATGAAGCCGCAGCCGTGGGGCGTGATGACGTCTAAAGAAGGAGTCCTGTACGTCCACGTCCTCGCCGACGGATGCCCCGGAGCGGCTGGTCCTCCCGGGAACGGCGGGCCTCCGCGTGCGAGACGCGCGACTGTTGGGTTCGGGTAAGAGAGGTGCGCGGTCGAGTCGACGCCCGACTTAGTCCTTCACCTTCCCGCCGAGTCGCCACCCGGTCGACACCATCATCATCGTCCGGCTCCGTTGAGGGAAACGTCTTGACGCTCAGACGTCAAGACGTTAAAACGCCACGATGAGCAACACCGTCAAGCGGGCCACGATCTATTTCGATCCGGAAATCCACCGCGCCCTTCGCTTGAAAGCTGTCGAGACCGACCGGCCCATCTCGGAGCTCGTCAACGACGCGGTCAAGCGCTCGTTATCCGAGGACGCGGAAGACCTGACCGCCTTTCAAGACCGCGTTCGCGAGCCCGACCTCGCCTTCGAGGGCGTCGTGAAAGACCTCAAGAAGCGTGGCAAGATATAAGCTCTTCATCAAGCCTTCCGCCGTCAAAGAGATCGAAGCCATCGGCAGCGTCTCCGAGCGGCGACGCATCGTTCGTCGTATTCAGAGCCTCGCAAATGAACCGCGCCCGCCCAGCTGCGAGAAGCTCTCCGGCGAAGGCAAGTACAGGCTAAGGCAAGGCGATTACCGGATCGTATACGCGATCGAGGACCAGAAACTGGTAGTTACCAATCGTCAAAGTCGGACACCGCCGAGAGGTGTACCGATAGCTCGACGATAATCTCGTCCGTGAACGAGATTCCCTCCTTTCATTGTTAGCAGTGTCGCCCATCCGGGACCTGGATCCCTTGGAGTCGAGCTTCGCCGTTTCGCTCCCGCGGACGAGACGGCTCTGCTCCGGCTCCACGAGCCACTCGCCCACGTAGTAACGGCCGTTCATCGACGCCCTTTCGAGGCGGAGAAGCGGTGCGATTCTAACTCCGCACGCCCACAAAATGCGCGGGAGGTCATTTTTTTCTTGACAGTTTCGGGGAGCGCTTTTCAAGAGATTCTCGCGCGTCATCCAGAATGCACACAGAATCGTTCCGGCGGCGATCTCACGAACGTGAACGAGACCGGAAGCCGTCGCGCGGTCTCGCTCGTTCTTTGTTGCACTGAAGCCCCGCCAGGCCCGAAAAAAAGTGCGTGCTATACAGGAATCATGACGCACGCAAACACGCTTCAGTCTCTCCCCGATGACGAGCTCCTCCTCCGTCTGCGCCAGATCACTCAACAGTCGCGACGAGTCGAGATTGACCTCGTCGCCCACATCGGTGAGGTCGACGACCGCAGGCTCTATGCCAGGGAGGCCTGCTCGTCCATGTTCTCGTATTGCACGGAGGTGTTGCACCTCTCGGAGGCGGAGTCGTACTTCCGCATCGCCGTCGCTCGCGCGGCGCGCAAGCACCCTGTGCTCCTTGCGATACTCGGAGATGGCCGGCTCCATCTGAGCGGCATCGCGCTCCTCGCTCCCCACCTGACGGAGGAGAATTGCGAGAACGTATTGTCCCGGGCGACCCACAAGTCCAAGCGCCAGATCGAAGAGCTCGTGGCCGAGCTTGCGCCCAGGCCGGACGTTCCGGCGGTCATACGGAAGCTCCCCACTCCGCAACCGGCGCCCGTCCAACTCTGTCCGGAAAGAGTTGAAGCTCCGCCACGCCCGAGTCCTCCACCACCGGCTCCGCCGCCTCCGGTGGTCGAGCCGCTCCGGCCAGAGCGCTATCGGGTGCAGATCACGGCAAGCGCCGAGCTACGCGAGAAGCTCGAGCAACTGCAGGCGCTCACGGGAGAGGACCTCGCCACGGTTATCGAGGCCGCGGTAAGCGAGAAGCTCGAACGTCTCGAGGCGAAACGCTTCGCCGTAACCAGGAACCCGCGCAAAACTCTCGAGGAAACCGATACTTTCCCTTCTTCGCGTTACATCCCGGCGCCAGTGAGGCGCATCGTTCGGAAGCGCGACGGGAATCGATGCGGCTTCGTCGACAGGAACGCCAGGCGTTGCACGGAGCGCCGATGGCTCGAATTCCACCACCACGATCCCTTCGGCCGCGGCGGGGGCCACGATCCGGAGAAGATCAGCCTGCGGTGCAAGACCCACAACCTCTATCACGCGGAACGGGACTACGGAAAAGCCGTTATGGATCGATTTCGACAGCGTGCGATGTTCCGAGCCTCAGTCTCGAAACAACCTGCGGATCCAGATCGACACGTTGGAAATGGCCGCATCCCGCCGATGGACCGGAGCCACCAGACGGTATCCCTTCCGTGAAACCGTCTGGATGAAATCGGGCTCGCGGGCGTCGTCGCCGAACACTTTCCGCAGCTCCCAGATGGCGTTCGTCAGCACCTCCGCCTGTACCGAAGAGCCATCGCACACGGCGCGCAGAATCTCGTCTCGGGACAGGTCTTCGCCCGCTCGCTCCGCGAGGTACACGAGGACCCGCATCGCCTTGGGCTCGACGCGGAAGCGGCGGCCGTCCCTCTCGAGGAGGCTCTTCACTGGGTCGACCCGCCACGAACCGATCCAGAATGGTTCCATCATCGTCGCTACTCCAGAAGAGCCCGGAGAAACTCCTCTCGTGTGCGGTCGTCGATCGGGATTTCGCTCCTCGACAGCGCTCCGATCAAGAGCGCGTCGTGCATCACGCCTTCGTCGGCATGAGAAAGGTTCGGCGCGATGGCGTGGACGACCTCGTGGACGAGCACCCGGGCGATTGCGCGCGAGAGATCTCGCCGTTCCGGAGGCCTCAGCATCGCACCCGTTCGTCGGCCGAGGCCGGCGTTCCGGACGATCGGAAGGTAGAACAGGTAGACCGATTCCTGCTGGCTCCGATCGGGGAGCAGAACGACTCCCATCGCGTTCGCCGAGATTCCCCAGCCCGACGGCTCCGAAGGCATCAGGACGACCTGGATTCGCACTTCATCCGCGGACGAGGGCCGAGGATCCGTTCCGACCTCCCACCGGACAGGCACTCCCAGGTCTCGAAATATCGGCTCAGCCTCCGCGCGGACTCGCTCGAAGTCAGGAAAGAGCCCGTGGGCGTCGAGCCAAACGAGCTCGAGTGTCCGCCGCTCGCCTCCCGTCGCCAACGCGGCGACCAGCAGGACCACCATTAGAAGCGCGCTTCGTATCGCCATCGGGCCTCCTTGCTTCACACGCAAGGAGTAGCAGTCCGTCGACGGCGAAGTCTTCAGAGAGGAGGTCCATTTTTCTCAAAAATTATCAGAGAGGCTTATTGGATCTCGGAAGTCGTTTCCACTCAACCAGATGTCTTTGCGGGGACGGCCGGCGCAAAATCCGCGCACCTGCCTCGAGAAGGCCAGGTTCAGGGCCTGTCGGCGGTCAGGCAGTCACTCTCCATGATAATGTCCCGAAGATCCGAAACCCCGAGAGGACTCTCTGAGCGTGCGACGGGACAAGAACGAAGGGCTCACCGCCCAGCCCTACCGGGCCCATCCGTGGCATGGAGTCGACCCCGGTCCTGGGCCTCCCCGCGATCGTCACGGCTTACATCGAGATCGTGCCGACCGACACGGTGAAGTACGAAGCGGACAAGGTCTCCGGCATCCTTCGGATGGACCGCCCGCAGCAGTTCAGTAACGTCTGCCCGAGCCTCTATGGGTTCATCCCCCGCACCCTCTGCGACGAACGGGTCGCGGCGCGCTGCCGGGAGCGGACCGGACGGCAGGCTCTCGTCGGCGACGCCGATCCATTGGACATCTGCGTGCTGACCGAAAAGGCGGTGGCGCACGGAGACATCCTGGTGCCCGCCATCCCTATCGGAGGACTTCGCATGATCGACGCCGACGAAGCGGACGACAAGATCGTCGCCGTCCTTTCGGGAGACGCGGCCTTCGGAGCGCTCGGCGACCTGTCCCAGGTCCCCGAAGCGCTGGTCACGCGGCTCAAGCACTATTTCCTCACCTACAAGATGTCGCCGGATCGGCCGGAGCGCGTCGTCGAGATTACCGAAGCCTACGGACGCGACGAAGCGCACGAAGTGATTCGCCGAAGCCGGGAAGACTACACGGCGAGGTTCTAGGCGCGGGACTCGCGCACCGCGCGTCCGAACGCTCGGAGACCGGGGAGACGCATCTCGTCGTACTCGCGGGAAGCGAGAACCCCGCTCGCCCCCGCTTCGAAAGCTCTCATCACAGCTTGGTAAACATTCTCGGGATCGCTCGGAACGGGGTCCTGATAATTCCAGGGAATGTCGATTCCGATTCCGGCGTAGATTTTCGCCCTTCCCGCGACCGCGTCGACGCACTTCTTGGTCTCGCGGTAGACGTAATCCGGGGAGAAGCCTCTCCGCGCCAGCTCGTCGAGGCGCGGCTCCGCCGTCCGGTCGTAGCCTTTGATGGAGTAGAAGAGCTCGATTGACTGCTCGAGCGAGAGCTCGCTCAGGATCGTCTTCTGAAGCCGGTCCAGGTACCAGTGCCGAAGCCGGGGGCCCGCGATGTCGTGGTAGAGGATCGGCTTGATGAAGTCGCAGGTGCGCGCCATCTCGGCGTAGCTCCACTCCGCGCGATAGAGAAGGTCGAAGGTGGAGCCGGGGTGGTCGACGTGCCGCCCCACGTCCGCCGTCGGAGCGATGGCTTTGATCGAGCCGACCATCCGGGCGAAGAGCTCCTCTTTCGACGCGCGCCATTCCCGCTCCCACGCAAGGACCTCCGGATATCGGAAGAGCTGGCGGAAGAGAGTCGTGAGGACTCCGTCGACCGGTTTCGCATCGCCTGCCGCAAGGCCGTGAACGAAATCGTAGAGCTCTCTCATTCCCTCACGCGCGCGCGCCGCGTCGATTCCCTTGTCCCGGCACCGGGCGTGGCAGTGAACGCAGAAGCAGTACGGGACGCTCCCCCGGTACAGGAGGTTCGAGAGCGGACCGACGCGCTCCGCGCCCCATTGAAACCCGTCGAGCTCGTAGCTCCGGAAGAGGTCCTCGACGGTCGCGAGCCACCAGTTGGCGTAGTCGGGATGGTTCCAGCAGGGGACCTCCCCCGCCCGCCCGAACGCATCCACCGTCAGCACCTGGACCCAATTGGGGACCACTTCCGAAGTGTCGACGCGGAATGGCTCGAGAATGCGGGCATAGAGCTTGATTCCGCGACCGCGAAGCGCTTCCCGAAGCTCGGAGAAGAGATCGCAATCGGAGTACTCCTGGTCCTTCGATGGCGCCGGGTGACGAAGCACCGTTCCTTTGAAGTATTCCTCGTGGTGCTTCACCCAAACGTACGGGAGATTTCGCCCTCCGATGTCCCGTACGGGTGCCCCGTGGTCCGTCGCGAGAACGCCGGGCGCTCTTTTCAAGCGAATATCGTCGGCGGTGTAGTAGGTGTGGCTATAGACCAGAAGCGCGTTCACGTCCGCGGTCTCCTGGAGCAAGTCGAGGCAGCGCTCGATTCCCTCGTCGTAAAGGCTGTGGGGGCCGATCTGGACTCCGACAAATCTGTGCCCGCCACTTTCCGGCGCCGACTGAGCGAAGACGTTCGGAGACGACGCGGCAGCGACGGCGCCCGCGGCAAGGGTCTTGATGAAATCGCGGCGATCGCGGTGGACGTCCATGCGCCGAGAGTCTAAACCTTCTTGGATCTCCGAAGTCGTTTCGACTCCATGAGATGCTTTTGCGGGCGCCGGCCGGAGCGGTTGGGTGCGAAAGACCGGTTCTTGAGGCTAGACAGGCTGTTGTTCATCGCCCACGTCAACGGGATGGCACAGAGACTATGGGTGTATCCGACCTCCTCGCCGACGCCTGCGAACACCATGAAGCAGCTCGGCTCGCTAATGACCTGAATCGCGCTCGTGGCTTGCGCCCCGAGTGGAATTTCTTGATTGCCGTCGGGGAACATCGCTGCCAGGACGTAGCCTGCCTGGTCGCCGGGCGCTTGCCACGACATCGCGACGCCGAATCCGACTTGTCCCATGTGGTGAGCGTGCGCGGCGTGGCGCAGCGTGAAGTCCGGGGGCGCGTGCTGTGTCGACTGGGTATTCGGCTGTACGCCGAGCACCTCCGACATCCAGAGCGGGCTGCCGCCGTCGTCGAGCGGCAGCAGCACATAGTGATACGCGGACTCGGTCAGAGGCTCCTGGTCCACGAAGCTCGTCGTCCCCTGCGGAAGGCCTTCGAGCGTCTCGACCGTGTCGCTGTCCGCTGCCCAGCGAACAATCGAATACCCGGTTTCCTCGGTCCCCGGCGTCCAGGTGAGCCGGACGCCGCCTGGAACCACAGTGATCCCGAAATCCCGGCCCCCGAACGGAGCCGGATCCTGCGTGACCCAAACCACGTTTTGCCCCGCCATCGGTACGTAGACGGCGTTGGTCGCGGGGTTGACGCCGACGTCCGCGTTGGTTGCGCTTCCGTCTGAAACGGCGAAGGTCCGCACGACAGCGTTGGTAAGGGCATCGACGACGGCGACCCCCCCTTGCTCCGTTCTCACGTAGAGGCGGTTCGTCGCCGGATTCGACGCGACGGCGAGCGCCTCACCCTCGACGGGCACGGCCGCGATGACGCTCAGCGTTGTCGTGTCGACCACCTTGACGTCCGATCCGGCGGCCACGTAGAGGCGGTTCGCGGCGGGATTCACGTCCATCCCCCATGGCTGCGCGCCCAGCGGGATGCTGGCGATGACGATATTCGTCCCGCCATCGATAACGTCGACGGCGCCTGC
This sequence comes from uncultured Acidobacteriota bacterium, assembly GCA_963820855.1. Classification (GTDB taxonomy): domain Bacteria; phylum Acidobacteriota; class Vicinamibacteria; order Marinacidobacterales; family SMYC01; genus DAISKN01. Next base: position 276,575 of record CAWGBY010000014.1, on the reverse strand, counting down.
CGCTGCGTCGCTCACATAGACGCGATTGGTCGAGGCGTTCACCGCGAGACCCCACGGACCTCCGTCGACGGGAATGGTGGCGATAACGGTGTTCGTGACGCCGTCCAGCACCGAGACACTTTGCGCTCCCCGGCTATAGACGCGGTTCGTGACCGGATTGACCGCGATCGAAAATGGATTGTCGGCGACGGACACCGTCGCGATCAAGGTATTGTCGTTCCCATCGATCACCGCGACGGTCTGGCTCTGGAAGCTTGCCGCGTAGATCCGGTTCGTAACGGGGTTCGCAACGACGTCTTCCGCCCCGGATCCACGGCTACGGTCGCGATGATGGCGTTCGTGGCCCCGTCGATCACGGTCACCATACCGTCTGCGCATCTCCCTCGGCCTGCCATGAAGATCCGGTTGGTCGCTGGATTGACGCCCACGTGAAATGGAAGCCCTGTTCCACAGGGATGAAGCCATCGAGGATCTGGGCCGACGCCGGCAGGCTGGCGTGAAGGAACGCCACGGAGAGCGCGATGCGAACGATGGAACGCGGCCCGTAACAATGGCTCGGCATGAAGGCCTCCTTCTCGGATCACCTCATGTAAGTCCGAGCGCAGACGGAGCATCTTTGCCAACTTTCGGGGGCATGTCAAGGCGCGGTGAATGGATAGCATCGACACCGGGCCTGGTTTGGAGATATTATTTTTTTCCAGAGAATCCGATGTCGTGGGACAACTTCGATCAAAGGCGGGCCAAGCGCCACGCCGTGAAAGTGAGAGTGCTCTACTTCAGCAAGGGTCAGCCCCGCGGGGTCGACGCCGAGTGCGAGAACATCTCGACCGACGGGCTCTTCGTAAAGACCCGAAAACGCGGCCCCGACGTGGGGACACAGTGAGCCTGCTCCTTCAGTTCGAAGCGACGGACAAGGAGCTGATGGTCCAGGGCGTCGTGCGCTGGCAGGGCGCGGTCGGCTCGGTCGAAGATGGGTCGGAGGGCTCGGGGATGGGCATCCAGTTCACGGAAATGGAGGCCCCGGTTCGTGAATTCCTCGAGCAGAAGTTCGGCGATACCGAGGGCGATTGATAGCGCTCTTCGCCGCTCGCAAGACGTTCGAGTTCATGATCTATCTCTGGGGCCTCCCGGAGGTTTCCGACCCCGAAGTCCGGGCGCGCGCTCTCGCCGAGGCGGGCTTCACCGTCGTCGATGCCGACGAGGCCTCGATCGATATCCTTTCGAGACACGGCTTGAAAGCCATGGTTCGCGATCCAGGGAGGGAGACCGTCTCCCGCCTGAAGGGACACCCGGCGCTCTGGGGTTATCACCTGGGAGACGAGCCGTATCCCGAGGAGGCCTTCCTTCCTCTCGTCGCGAAACGACGCGAGCTCTCCGCGATCGATCCCGATCCGGTCTATTTCGTGAACATGCTCTCGACGACGGGCGAGTTCCTGCGCGAGTACATGAGTGTCGCCGAGCCTGAGATCCTCAGCTTCGACTTCTATCAATGGTGGTGGGGAAGCGACCGCTATTTCGAGAAGCTCGAAGAGTTCCGCCACCAGGCAATCCTCGCTCGCGTTCCCCTGGGAAGCTGCATCGAAGTCAACGCCAACCCGGGAATCGAGCGGGGCGACCGAACGTACCTTGCCGACAACCGCGCGAAGCTTCGGCAGAGCGTCTACACCAACCTCGCCTATGGGGTGAAGTCAATCGAGTGGTTCTCGGCCGGCATCCTGTTCGAGCCGAAGACCGCCACCCTGGCCCGCTGGGGTGAAGACGTCGCCGCCATCAATCACGAGATTGTTCACCTCGGGCGGGCCCTCGCTCCTCTCCAATCCATCGACGTCTACCACACCACTCCCCTCCCCCGCGGGACGAGCGAGTCTCCCAAGGAGCACTGGATTCAACTCATCGGCGAAGAAGATCGCGCCGGCCTCGTCTACGGTACGTTCGAGGACGAAGCGGGGACGGACTACGTCCTGATCGCGAACCGCGACTACGACGATTCGCAGAGCGTCACGGTCCGATTGCAGTCGAAGTGGCTCGGCATCGCTCCCTGGCAAAAGCAGAAGAGCTACAGCTACGGAATCGAGAAACTCGAAAAGTCCTCGGGACGGTGGGATGTCGTGACCAGCACCTCGTTCGTCGGGTTTACCTTCGTCATCGGGCCCGCGGACGGCGAGCTCTACCGCATCACGACGAACCTGAAGCCGTGATCGCGCCGCCGACCGACGGCGCGCCCAATCCTCGACGTCGCTAGACGCCAGTAGCGATCGAGTAGACCCAGTTCGCGAGGAGCGCCGCGACGATGGCCACCCGGCCCCAAACCGGAAGGCGGCTCGGGATCGAAGGTGGTTGACGGCCGAGAAGCGCCATCGCCGCGGCAGCGAGTCCGCCCGCGAGAAGAAAGATCCACGCGATCGCCGGCAGCGGGTACCGGCTCAGGGCTCCGAGAACGTCGAACCGGGCGAGCGCGATCGCCGCGCGCGCGGTTCCGCAGGTGGGGCACGGAATTCCCGTCCAGCTCTTGAACGTGCACTCCCAGAGCGCATCGCCGAGGGTCGACGCCCACGGGGAGGCTGCGAGGAGCACGCCCGCGACCGCTCCCCAGAGAAGCGCGAGCTGCCGGCTCATGGAGAGACGCCGGAGCCCGTCAGTGAGGCGATGAACGCGGCGATCATCGCGCCGAAGAAAATCACGCCGAAGAGGACGCAGACGCAGCAGACGAGAATCGGAATCAAGACTCCCATGAGCGCCCGTCCCACGGTCGTTCGATGCACGTGGGTGGAGCCGACGACCTCGAGAACGAGCACCCAGAGTCCGGCGAGGAAACCGCCCACGAGCGGAACCACGCCCGCGATTCCCGCGACCTGCGAGTACGAAACGACCTTGAGCGTTCCTTCGAATCCCATCGGCGAGCTCGAAGTGGCGCCGACGATCATGAGGCAAAGATGAAGGATCCCGGCGGAGATGAAGAGGAACACCACGAAGAGGAGCGGCCAGAAGACGAGAGTGCCGATGACCCCGAAGAGTCCCGGAGGAGCGAAAACGCCCTCGAATCCCTCCATCCCTCCGAACATGCTTCCCATGATCCCGCCGAACATCAGTTGCCACATCTGCGAGATGAGAACGCCGAGCCAGCTCAGGATCAATCCGAACAGCAGAGGGCTCGTCAGATCCGAGTCGTGACGAAGGCGCGAGAAGGCGTTCACGGGGTCGGTCACCAGGAGTCGGACCGTCTGGATGAGGGCTTCGAAGAGACCGAGCCGATCGCGCTCCTCCCAGGGGAGTCGCTCTCCTCCTCCGGAGAGTGGGGGTCCGCCCGATCTCGGCGGCGCGTACGGAGAATCGGGAGGCAGGGACGGTGGAACCGGGGGTGGTGTGCTCACCCGGCAATTCTACTGGTTTCCGAGCGCGCGATCACTGCTCCAGCGGGAGATCCGGTGTCGGCCACTGCATCCGCCCTGCCGCAGGAGTCGGTACACCGCACTCTCACGTTCACGGTGTAGTACCGGGTGTCGAGGTGGAACTTCATCTTCTCGAGCTGCTGTTTCCATGTCGAGCTCGAACCTTTGTCCCGAAGCGAAGACGCCCCAAGGCGTGACGGCCAGGTTTCGCACGAAGTCGCTTCCGTCACTCCGGCGACCCTCGACGCGAAGGTCACTCTTCAGAGGTTCGACGCGCGAGAGCGCCGGATAGTACGTGAACTGGACGATGCGCCTCGCGGGAAGGAGACTCACTGCCTGTCCGTCCTGGTAAAGCACCGCGTCGCGCAGGTGGCCGCAGAGTCTGATCTCGACGGGGAGATAGATGCTCCGAGTGAGAAGGTGTGCCCGGCTCTCCTTCGCTTCCTTGGGTTCCTTGGCTTCGCTTCCTATCGGCAAAGCAAGGTACAAGGCAGCGAGAAGCGCTGCGGTCCGCATCTCAAACCCCCTCCCCTGGGATCGTTTTCCCCCGTCCAAGACTATCGACTCTCACAACAGCAAAAGGAATGCCAGGGAGGAGTGACTTCGGATGCAAGAAGATGATGACGCTCCCACCCGGAGGATGGGGTGAAATCACCGTAGGGAAACAAAGATTGCCACCGCCCCTCAGCGTTTCCGCCTGCGCGGCAAGGCCCGCCGGCGTTTCTTCGCTCCTTTCGACTTCTTTTTCGGTTTCGGTTTCGGATGGAGTCGCTCCGGAAGCACCTTCCGTCCCGTCTCACGATTCCATTCCTCGTAGACTTCGTCGGAGATCTTGCCGTCGACCAGGAGCTGCGCGAACTTCCTTCGCTGAGCCTTGCTCTTGAACGCCATCGAAGCTCTACCTCGATCGGTCTTCGATCTGCATAATACGCTCAGGAGGAACTCATGAAGAAGTCCGTGTCTCTTTTCTCCGTGATTCTCGCCCTCGCGGTCGGAATCTTCGTCGGCGCGATGCTGCCGACCCTTCGGGCCCAGGCTCCCGCGGGCGGCGAGCGCACCGTCTGGTACTTCTATCGCGTCACCTGGGGCCACCAGGACGAGTTCGTCGAGCTCTTCAAGAAGAACCACTATCCGGTTTTGAAGGAACAGATGGGGAGCCGGCTGACCCGGTTCAAGGCCTACGTCCCCCAATTTCACGGAGACGGACGCGCGGATTGGACCTTCGCGACCGAGATCGTCTTCAAGAGCGACGCCGAGTTCATGGGCCCCTCCCCCGAGCAGGCGATCGTCAAGCGGCTCTTCTCGGACGCCGCCACGTTCCGGAAGGAAGAAGCCCGGCGTTTCGAGATCGTCGACGCCCACTGGGACATTCCGCTCCGCGAAGTCCCGATGGAGTGACGACGCGCATCGGAGTCATCTCCGACACCCACAATTTGGTCCGTCCCGAAGCGATCGCGGCGCTCGCGGGAAGCGATCTCATCGTTCACGCGGGAGATGTGTGCCAGCCGGACGTCCTCGACGAGCTCGCTCGCATCGCGCCGGTGGTCGCCGTCCGCGGAAACAACGACCGCGGCCGCTGGGCGTCCAGGCTTCCTTCGTTCCGAACGATCGACATCTCCGGCTTCCGCATCCACGTCATCCATGACTTGAAGGAGCTTTCGGCTCGACGCGAGCGAGGTTTCACGCGGTCGTGAGCGGCCACTCCCACAAGCCCGGGTTTCACCGAAGTGACGGTGTCCTGTTCTTGAATCCCGGCAGCGCGGGGCCCCGCCGATTCACGCTGCCGGTCACGGTCGCGCGGCTCTCCGTCGGTAGAAGCGTGACTTCGCGCGCGCATGTCGAGCGCCGAGATCGTCGAGCTCGACGGATCGAGTAACGCCGCAGATCTCGTCGAGCCCGCGGGAGAGTCTCGTTCGAGCGCGCGACGCAATCCTCTCTAGCGGTTCAGTCGAGCCCGCGACGAGTCTTTCGAGCGCCTTCTCGAGACGCTCCGTCCCTTTGACGTCCTCCTCTGCCTCGCGAGAGCGGCCGCGAGTCCCGGAAACGCCTGGCCCGCGTAGAGAGAGTAGATGTTCCAGCCGTAGACCACGTGTCGATACCAGCGTTCGCGCAGGAGGCGCGCTTTCGTCGATGAGCGGTTGCTCGAGCCGCATCAGTCCGATCGTTCAACCGCTGGACGTCCGCGGGAAGTCGTCCCGGGTCGAGGCCCGCCTCGAGCGCTCTCCGCTTTCTCGCGGACCGCGGAGGCGAGCTCCTTCAGCCGCTCGAACCGATATCGTCCCCGAGCTCCACTCCTCCGCCTGACGCGCGAGCTCCTCGAGCTTCGTTCCGTAGTACGAGAAGCGATACGGAAGAACCGGCGCCTCGGCGAGTCGAATCGCGGCGGTCCCCAGGATGCGGGCGAGAAGCGCGCCGCGGCGGAAATTCCTCGTCCCCGTGGCGCATCATCCAATAGCGATTGTCGTAGTTCGAGTGATACGCACCGAAAGACCAACCGCCCCGGAAGAGAAGCTCGAGCGAGAGCGTCGGAAGACCGACGAAGTCCTGGAACGGCACGAAATCCGCTCCGCTCCCGAGAGCTTCGAGGTCCTCCGGCGGCTCGATACCCGGGAATGTCGGAAGCGAGACTCCGCACGAAATCGCGCAGCGACGGAGTTCCTCCCGCGGCGAAGCGGTCGCCGTTGTACATGTCGCTGTTGATGTAGACGACCGCCTTCTCGCGCAGCTCGTCGAGTCGTCTTCTCCGCGAACTCCGTCGAGCCCACGAGGCCGTACTCCTCGGCGTCCCAGAAGCAGAAGACGATGGAGCGATCCGGGGTGTGGCCATCCCGCGCCATCGAGCCCAGAGCGTACGCGACCTCGAGAAGCGCCGCCGTCGCCGAGCCGGGGTCGATGCCTCCAAACGTCCAGGCGTCGTGGTGCGTGCCCGAGAACGATCCAGCGGTCGGGCGTCTTCGTCCCGCGGAGAGTCGCGACCACGTTGCGGATGGGCTTAAGCCCGTCCTCCATCTCGACCTCGACGCTTGCACCCGCACGCCGTCCTCGAGGCAGGACTCGAGGATCTTCGACGCTTCCTTCGCCGAGAGCGGAACCGCCGGAATCCGCGGAAGAGTCGGGGCCTTCGCCGGGTCGAGGCGGGGCGCGTCGCTCGTCGCCGCGACCCCCGGCGTGAGCGCGTCTCCGTGCCAGAACCAGGAGAGCTTCGCGTTTCCCCGCTGCACGTGATCCGGCTCCGCGATACGGCCCTTCGGGCCAGACCGGGCCCCTTCCCCGCGCCGTCGTCTTCGGGATCGCTGTAAATAAGGATAGCGGAAGCGCCCTTTCTCCTCGGCCGTCGCCACCTTCACGGCGCGGTGGCTCTTCCCGTAGCGAACGAGGACGATCTTTCCCTCGGGCATCGATTCCTTCGTAGTCCTGGCGGAAGGCCGTAACCGGCATAGACGACGTTCCCTTCGACTCGGCCGGACCCGGAATAAGCGATCCAGGCCGGTTCGAGCTCCGGGTGAGAGCTATCGGGATCCCGAGGATCGGCCGGTTCCCACAATGACAGAGATTCCGGCGCTCGGCGAGAGGATGTCGACACTGACCTTCTTCGGCGCCGAGAGGTACGCCTGGTACTCTTCGACCTCGACTTCGAGACCCGCCTCGCGAAGAGTCGATTCCAGGTAGCGCGCGACCGCGTGCGCACCCTCGGTGCCCGACCGGTGCGGACGCTCGGTGAGCCGCCGGTGAAACTCCGAGATTCGCGCGCGGGAGATCCGCTCCGAGAATGTCTGCTCGAGCGCGGGCTCGGAGGAACGAGGAACGATGGGGAGCACGAGCCGCGAGGGCGCGACCGCGGTCGTGATAGACGGTCTGCGTCGCCGCGACGGGCTGCGCATCCTTTCCGAAAACGCCTCCGGTGTTCGGGTTCCGGTCGAACCGCGGGAAGTTACTGCTCGAAACTTCGAGCCGGATTCGGTGGCCTGGGAGAAAGACGTTTCCCGTCGCGCCGAGATCGAGCGTGAGCTCGACCGCCTGCCCCGGTGTCAGCAGCGCTTCCCGATCGAAGCCGTTTCGATAGCGTGCCCGCAGAATTCCCTCGGTGAGCATCCGCATCGACCCGTCGGGAGAGACGTCGAGAAGCTTTCCCGTGAAGTCGGTATCGCGGGCCGAGGAAGCGACGTGAAGGACGAGCTGTATGTACCCTGTGGCTTCCAGAGGCTCCTCGAGCGGGGCCGACACGTAGACCAGCACGTCTTCCCGCTCGCCGAGAGTCGTGGTGTCCGCCGGGCGAGCGTGAATAGCCTTCTCTCGTCGGCGTCGGAACCGGATTCCACGGATCGTAGGTGAAGCTGTCCGGCGTCTCCTCGGAGGGAGCCTCCCGCGACAGAGCGCCTCCGCCGCGAAGGTAGAAGGAAGTCGGGACCGCGCGCGAGAGCGGCCACTCCTCCTCGTCTCGCCAGCGGTTGTCTCCCATGATGAAGAGCTTCACCGGCGCTTCGCGCAGGATGCCCGTGTCTTCCCCTTTCAGCTGCTGCCGAAACCATCGCTCCATGAGCGCGGTCGAATCGAGCCCGGCCTCGGGGCCGAAGTCCACGCCGCCGATGCCGGTCGACGAAAGGCTCGGCCGCGCATGAGTCCACGGTCCGACGACGAGCCGCTGTCCGGAGCGGGCAGCCGGGTCGCCGCGTTGGCGCGAAGACCCTGGAAGTTCCGGAGCGTTCCCACGAGGAGACTGTCGTACCAACCGGTCAGGTGGAGCGCCGGCGTCTCGAAGCGTCCGTGGCGCCGCGAGATGTCGAACTTCTCCCAGTAGGAGTCGTAGCTCGGGTGGGCGAGCATCTCGAAGTACCCGGGCATGTAGTCCGGAAGCGATTGCGCGTTCATCGTGGAAAGCGGCAGGTGCCAGACCCAGTGCTCTTCGACCAGCTCGTCTTCTTCATCGGTCAAACCGATCGGCGAATCCCGCGAAAGCTCCGGATGCGAGAGCCGGCGTCGAACGTCCACCGCCTGTCCCAGATTCCATCGAAGTCCGTCGAGGAGGTAGAAGGCGCCGCCCTGAAACACCATGTCGTACCGGCTCGCGTACGAGGCGCTCGGATAGAGCGCTGTCGAGGCCCCGAGGATTCAGAGGAGGCCGCGGTGAGCTGCGTCGTCGCGGCATAGCTTCCGCCGAACATGCCCACCTTTCCGTCGACGTAGGAAAGTCCCGCGAGCCACTCGACGGTGTCGTGGCCGTCTTCGGCCTCGTCATGGGGACGGGAGACACCGTCCGAGGTATAGCGCCCGCGCGTATCCTGGACAGCGACGACGAATCCCTGGCTCGCGAGCCTGCTGAAAGAACGGAAACTCGCTCGCGGCTCCTTTGGAGTACGGTGTCCGCTTCAGGAGCGCGGGGAAGCGGCCGGGCGCCTCCGGACGATAGATATCGGCCCGAAGCACCACTCCGTCGCGCATCCGGGCCTCGACGTTCTTTTCCACCACCACCGGATAGGGCGCGCTGAAGAACAGTGTCGCGAGTCGCGCTCGCGCGAAGGCCGACCGGGCTGCTTGCCAATTTTCCCTAACGATTCCGAAATTTCGAGCCAGTGGAACCAGACGGGGTGCTCCTGCTTGTACCACTTGAGGATCTCGAGAAGCTTCTTCTGGCGCTCCTTCGAGATCACGTCCGGCGAGATGCGATCGAAGTTGACCCGGATCTTCTCCCCCACGTGATCGAGAGCCTCGGAGCAAAGAGTCTGGAGCTCGTTTCTGATGCGTCCGGAGTCCGAGACTCGCACCGGCCGCTCGCGGAAATCCTCGCCGTAGAAGAACCGGTTCAGGAGCGGATTGAAGACCAGCCGTCGCCCGCTCCGGCTCCTCCATCATGCGCAGCGTGAAACGCATCGTCTTCGTGCCTTTGCGCGTCGCGAGAGAGACCGTCGTCCGGTAGGAGCGGTCCCCCAATTCCTCGACGCCCCTGGGCTCCGGTATAGGGATCGGGACACATGTATCCGCAGGCCGCGAGGACTCGCCATCGCCTTTCGGGAAAGAAGTCGTCCGCGGAGACCACCGGCTCGTCGATGGGAAGGCCGGCGTCGCGCGCGGAGCGCATCGCCTTACGGTACTCGGCGACGAGCTTCTCCTCGAGAGGCTCGCCCGCGAGGCGGACTCAGTCGCTCGGCGAAATCGGGCGCGTCCGGCGAGAGCCGCATCACGTCCCGCTCCTTCTCCCACGACAGGGAGAACTTCGAGGTCAGGACCGACATCGAAGCATCGAGCCCGAGAACGGGCGCGAGGCTCGCGGCCTGCATCGCTTCCGCGGAGCCGGCGTAGCCGTCGCAGAGAAACACATGAGGCTCGCCCTTCTCGTCCTTCCAGGCCTTCACCTGGTACGTCGGGGCGTAGCTCCCGGAGTCGTTGAAGATCGGAATTCCCGAAGCGAGCTTGTACCCGCTCTCGACGAGGTGCGCTCCCGCGTCCCGCCACTCCTTCCAGAGCGTCCCGAGGCGTTTCTCCCGGCTCGACCCGCCGAGGGTCCACACGTGAATGTTCTCCCGCCGGATGCCGGGGTACGTCCACTCGATCGCCTCGACCACCTTGGCGCGGGGGGATCGGAAGTCGACGAGGACCGAACGATCAGCCGCCGTTCGAACGACTTCCTTCGGGAAGGAACAGATTTCCGACGTAGCCCTCGTACGGAAGGCTGATCTGAAGTGGCTGGTCGAAGAGGTGCAGGACGGTCATCGGTCCCGTTTCCTCGCCCTTCGCGAAGCGTAAGGTGTTCTCGAGGGTATCGATGGCGGCGCTCCAGATGGTGATTCCGGCGGACTTCGTCTCGTCGTAGAACTGTTCGAAGGTGTAGCCCTTCTCGTTGATGAGCCGCGCGACCCGGGCGTCGATCCACTTCGCGACCTGCGGGCGGGCGTACACGCGCCCGAATCCGAGCTGAGGGTTCGAGCCCATCTCCGGGCTCTCGCCGAGCTTCGGCATGAGACCCTCGCCGAGGGACACCATGATCGCGTGATTCTCGGGAAGCTGCCGGGTCGCATACCACAGCGACTCGCTCATGGCGTAAGCGGAAATGGCGTCCGCGTCCTTCTTGGTTTGATTGAGTGCCGACTTCTCGGCGCCTTTTCCTTCGCCGTAGCGCCCGTAGAGCCGAGTGCCGAGAGCGGTCACCGCCGCGGTCATCGCCACGAGATTCTCGAGCCGGGAGGGAAGAAACGAGAAGCGCGTCGACGCGTCGTCGTTCCGCTCGAGCTGAACTTCGACGTCGTCGAGCCAGAGGTGAAAGCGTCCCGAGGATCGGGCGGGTGTCGAATGCCCACTGGGCCACGAGGTTTCTCTTGCGCATTCTCTCGGTCGGCGTCAGCGTCATCGAGAGGAATATATCAAAACAGCGTGAGCTGGTCGCCGCTGCGCGCGCGGGAGCGTGGAAGCGGCTGGTGTCGAGTGGAGGGCGTGGCCGGTCGAGGCCGTACTTCGCGCGAGCGGCGCGGAATCTCTTCTCCAGGAGCTCGGCGTAGGCTCCCGTGCCGCGCATCCTCTTGCCGAACTCCGCCTGGTACATCGCTCCCCCGCGCGTCTCGCGGACGAGCGACTCGACGTGCTTCGCCTTCGTCGGATAGTGAGTCTGGAGCCACTCCGAAAAGAGGTCCTTCAGCTCGAGCGGCAAGCCTCAGGAGAACGTAGCCCGCGGTCACGGCGCCCGCGGCGGCACCCTCCTTCAAGATTCGCTCGAGCTCCGAGTCGTTGAGCGCCGGGATCATCGGGGAAGCGAGAACACCGCAGGGAATTCCCTCTTCGCTCAGGCTTTCGCACCGCGTTCGAGCCGTCTTCTCCGGAGTCGAGGCGCGCGGCTCCATCGTCCGGGCGAGCTCGGGGTCGAGAGTCGTGATCGAGACGAAAACGCTCGCGAGGTTCTTCTGCGCCATCGGGGCAAGGATGTCCCGGTCCCGAAGAACGAGCTGGGACTTCGTCACGATCGAGACAGGATGCTCGTACTCCGAGAGCACCTCCAGGATCGATCGGGTGATGCCGAGATCCTTTTCGACGGGCTGGTACGGGTCGGTGTTCGCCCCGAGCGCGATGGCCTGGCAGACGTAGTTCTTCTTCCCGAGCTCCTCGCGCAGAAGCTCGGCGGCCTTCGGCTTGGAGAAGATCCGGGTCTCGAAGTCGAGCCCCGGCGATAGCCCGAGGTAGGCGTGGGTCGGCCGGGCGAAGCAGTAGATGCAGCCGTGCTCGCAGCCGCGGTAGGGGTTGATGGAAACGTCGAACGGAACGTCGGGCGAGTCGTTTCTCGCGAGGATGCTTCGGGTCGCATCCGGGGTGACGACCGTCGGTACCTTGTCCCGCTCTTCCAGCGGGGTGTATTGGTAGCGCTCGTACCGCCCTGTCGGGTTCGTGACCGCTCCCCGCCCCTTGCGCTTCATCCAACCGCCATTGTCCCCATCGCTCGACCCAGCAACAACCATGATAAGGTCCCCGCCATCGAAGGAGCCGACGAATGAAGCCCACCTCGCGAAGGAGCTTTCTGAAGTGGAGCGCCGCGGCGCCGCTCGGTCTCGCCTCCTTGAGGACACAGACGGCGGACCTCCCGGGTTTTCTCGAGACCGCGATCGTCGTCGACGCCGCTTGCCCGCTCGTCCATCCCAGCCGGGGCGACGAGGCCTTCGGCGAGTACCTGGATCAGATGCTGAAAGGGGGCGTGAGCCTCGCGCTCGGAACCGTCGCCAGCATCGAGTCTTTCGAAGAAACCCTGCAATCGCTGTACAGCTACTATCCGCTCTTCGAGAAGTTCGGGGATCGAGTCCTCCACGCAAAGGGGATCGCCGACGTCCGCCGGGCGAAAGCCGAGGGTAAGGTCGCCGTCCTTTTTCACTTCCAGGGGTCGGGCATGCTCGACTACGACCTCGGCCGCCTCTCGCTCTTCAAGGAGCTCGGAGTGCGCGTGATCCAGCTCGCCTACAACTGGAAGTTTCTGGTCGGCGACGGTTGCACCGAGAGGACCGACTGCGGCCTTACGGACTTCGGAAGGCTCGTGGTCAAGGAAATGAACCGGCTCGGCATCGTCGTCGACTGCTCTCATACGGGCTATCGAACGACGCTCGAGGCGATCGAGCTCTCCGAGGACCCGGTCGCTTTCACCCACTCGAACGCGTGGGCCTTGTGCCCGAGCAAGCGAAACATCAAGGACGATCAGATCGAAGCCGTGGCGAGCAAGGGAGGCGTCATCGGCGTGAATGCGTTTCCGCCGTTTCTCGCACGCGAGGGTGAGGCGTCGCTTTCCACCCTCCTCGACCACGTCGACTACATCGCGCGCCGCGTGGGCGTCGAGCACGTGGGCCTTGGCCTGGACTTCACCGTGAGCGGCGGAATGGAGAGCTATCTCCGATACCGGTACGACCCCGAGACCTATCCGCCGCCGCCCTGGAGCTTTCCTCCTGACATCGCATCGCCGGACATGATTCCGGCGATAGCGAAAGGACTTCGCTCCCGCGGCTACGACGACGAAGCGATTCTCGGAGTTCTGGGCGGAAACATGATGCGGGTCTTCGAGGCCGTCTGGTCGAAGTAGGAGGGTCCATGCAGAGCGACGCCAGCGCCGTTCACCGTGACCTTCTGGTCATCGACGGGTTGAGCGCGTCCGCGTTCAACGAAGACCTCCTGCCGAAGCTGAAAGCGGGCGGCGTCTCCGGGGTCCATCAGACGGTCGGAGGCCGGGAGTCATTCCGCGACACCGTAGCGGCGGTCATGCGTTTCCGATCCTTCGTCGAGACTCACGGCGCAGAGGTTCAGCTGGCCACGACCGCAGCGGGGATCGAACGAGCCCGGAGCGAGGGCCGCATCGGCGTGGTGATGGGTTTTCAGGGCTCCGACATGCTTCGGGGCGACGAGAGCCTCCTTCCCGTGTTTCACGAGCTCGGAGTCCGCATCGTCCAGCTTGCCTACAACCAGCGCACCTGGGCCGGCGACGGGTGCACGGAGAGGACCAACTGCGGGCTCAGTCTCTTCGGCATCCGGCTGGTAGAAGCGCTGAATCGTCTCCGGATGATGGTCGATTGCAGCCACACCGGAGAGAACACCACCCTCGACGCCATCGAGGCTTCCTCGGCGCCGGTGGTCGTCTCCCACACCAACGTGCGCGCGCTTTGTGACAATCCTCGAGGCGTGAGCGATCGGGTGATCGACGCCATCGCCGCCAAGGGAGGTGTCCTCGGCGTTACGTCGTTCGCATACTTTCTCAACAAGGATGGTCCGGCGACACTCGACCACTACCTCGACCACATCGACTATCTCGTTCGCCGCGTCGGCGTCGAGCACGTGGGCGTGGGGCTCGACTTGATCGAAGGACGGGTCTACGAGCCGCCCCTCGATCCCATTCTCTTCAAGCCAGAGGCCTACCCTCCCCTCCCCTGGAAATACGCGAAGGGCCTCGAGAGCATCGCGGAGATTTCGAACGTCACTCGCGGCCTCCTCGAACGCGACTATCCGCTCGAGAGCATCCGGAAGATCATGGGAGGGAACTGGCTTCGGATCTACCGCGACGTCTGGGGAGAATAGCGAGTCGACCGCTCGGGCTTCGTCGTCGCTGATTGGCCGGCAGCACTCTCAGAACGGCACCTTGCCCTGCTCGCCCCCCGTCGTCTGGAACCGTCCCGCTCCTGTCTCCGTGAGGAAGAGGAGCACGACCTCGTCGGGTTCGAACCCGGCGCTTTCGGCCTGCCCTGGCGAGAACGTGACCGTCACCCGCGGGCCCGGTGCTCCCTTCAGGGCGCACTCCACGGCCACGACTGCTTCCGAGCTCTGGCCGACGGACTCGACCGCAACCACGCGGCCGTACACGACGACCTGGGAACGAGCAACCAGCTCGGCGTTGTCGAGCCGCACCACCATGGCGGCGGGCTGGGCCCAGCCCAGTACGCCCGCCGCGAGGGCGCCGATGGCGAAGAGCGTTGCGAGCGCGCTCCTGGCCATCGGCGCGGTACCTCTGGAGTCCTGGCTATTGCGTAGCCTTGTTGTAAACATTCTCCCCTTCCCGACGCGATCCCCCGGTCGGGTTCACAAAGGGCGGGTCGAGCGCGAAGGTGGTGCTCTTCGCCAGGTCGCCGGGGCTCACCAAGACGTGCCCCAGCACGCGGCCGTTCATCGAGAACCGGAGCGTCACGCTCGCGCCTGCCAGGACATTGTCGGTGATGGTCAGGTCGACGAGGACCCGGTCGACATCCTTCCGCGTAGCGTCGAGCGTCAGCTGCCCGCGATACAGGTCGCCCGTGTGCCAGATAAAGCCGTCGAACTGCGTGCCGAGGCTGGCGTTGGCCAGCACACCATCCACGTCGCTGGTGCCGTTGGCGACCACGTCGGACGTCGCCGACGGCATGAAGCGCGTCTGGAAGAGGGCGCCGGTTCCCTTCTGGTGGAAGCGGACCCGGATGCTGTTCTCGCGGAGGCGGAAGCTCCCGAGCCCCGGCGCGACCGTGTTGAGGGCCTCGACCTGAAGGATCACGTCTTCACTCCGGCCACCATACTTCGCCACGATTCCGGCGATGTCATCGGAACCGAGGTAGGCGCGCCTCGAAGAGTAGAAGGGGAACATCAACGCGTTCGGGTCCGCGGAGTGGTCGAGTCCGAGCCCGTGGCCGATCTCGTGCGCGATCACCGTGACCGCGTCGATCCCGGCTCCGCCGAGGGCGGGGGTCACCCACGTCTCCGCGTCGTCGAAGTGACAGTCGCCGGCGATCGCACCGACGTTGACCGGAGGCGGGTAGAAGCAGTGGGCCAGCACTCCGCCCGGACCGTCGAAGGGGAACCCGTCGCCGTGGTTAGCGCTTCCCCACCACAGGCGCATGTTACCCGCGGCCGACCCGGCCCCGCCGTCGAGAACCTCCGACGGCCGGACTCTCGCGACGTTGCTCCAAAGCCCGAACGCCTGCGCCCCGAGCGCGGCCTCGAAGTCCGCGCCGATGTCGGGCGTCCCCGGGCCGAAACTGTAGGTCAGGCCGGTCGTGGGCCACTGCCCGGCCGTGAGCACGAACTCGGCGCCCTCTTCCAGATCGTCGTACCGGCAGGGCGTCTCGAGCGTGCAGGGCGACGCCTCGAGGTCGGCGAGCGTCGCCTCGACGCGGAGCACTCCGGAGTTGTCAGGGCGGACAACGTAGGTCATTCCGTCTTTCTGGCGCACGGCGATCTCCTGGGCCGACCGGGCAACGCCGATCTGAGCCAGGGCGGAGATCTCCGAAACACATAACGCGCCGACGACCATCGTCCCGCAGAACAGGGCGGATTTCGCGCGCAGGCTGCGGTTTGTCAACTTGTAAAGCTCCATTTTACTTTCCTCCGAGCCTGCGTCTGCAGGCGATGTTGTCTGCCAGGACCACCTGGCGTTGAAAAAATGAAAACAGTGAATGTGCAAAGACTCTTTGGGCGATGCCTCGAACCATTCCCCCTCTTTTGTTTCGGCAAATCCGGAGCTTGCAATGAGCATCCACCTACTCAAGAGTCGTGCCATTGACACGTGGCTGCTCGGCGCCACGGCTCCCGTCCTCCTAGACTCTTGCTGCCAAAAGCTCTAGAGGAGGCGAGCCTTCATGGCGTGCGATGGTGGTGGTCGCCCGTTCATGTATCGCCGTCGAATACACCCCGGGAGAGACGGACGCTCACGGCTGCGCGTTATTGGAGATTTGCGCGCTGGCAGTGGAGCGCTTGTAGTGCGCGCTGCTACATGACCACACCGATCGGAAATTCTCGCCGTAGCGAATCGCGCCGTCCGTGCGTAGGAGCCCCCCCCTCGTGTCGCGTTCGGGGGATACGGACTGAATCGTCTAAGCGGAGGTCTTAAGCGGAGCCGGCAGCAGAGACGAGGCGCGATACGCGTTCGCGCTGGAAAGTGTCGATCGAGCGGCGGCAGGCCGGATCGGCCGCGGCCCGCCGCCGCGTGAGTCCGGTCAGCTCTCGGGCGCGAGCACGCCGCAGGCTATACGGCCGCCGCCCGCGCAGTTCGGGTCCGTCGGATCCGGGCAGTAGGCGTCGGGCATCGCGTGGATGATGATCGACGCCCCGTCGGCGTCGAAGATGCTGAGCGGGCGCGTTTCAGGCCGGTCCTCCCTATCGGGCGTGAGCGCGATCCGGTTCGTAGCCGTGGCCACGCTGCCCCGGCGGTCCGAGCCCACGTCGACGTTCACGAGGTCGCCCGAGTGGTAGGGATGGTTCTCGGTCACCGGAGCGTTGTGCGCGAACGGGCCGAGGTCGAGGTGACTGCCGGCTCCGCTGCACGCCGCGGTGACCGACTCGCAGGAGCCCACGGCGTGGATGTGAACGGCGTGCTTGCCGCGGGTGAGGCCGCGAACGTTGATGAAGGCTTCGACCACCTTCAACGCCTCCCTGGATGGGTTCTCCACGAGGAGCGCGGTGCCGACGAAGGTGGTCCCGTCGGCGCAGCTCCGCAACGTAGCGCGCGCTCTTCTGATGTGATCGCTCGATCGATCGTCGTCGCCTGCGGCTGAAGTAGGGGTTGTGCTCGACGTCAGTAGCGTGATGCCCAGAACCAGGGGCCAGAGGAACAGACGGATCGTTCTCATTGTTGTCTCCTTTCCAGTTTGAACGCCCCGGCGTAGCACGGACGGAGGATGTCAGAACCGTCACGAGAGTCGGCCGACCTGATCGGACTCTCGGCTCTCGCGGCACCGAGGGCCGCCAGGAGAGCGCAGAAGCCGCCTACACCGGGTCGGATCATGAATTGCTCTTTCCGTCGGGAGCGGAATGGTAGCAAGAGGCGGGGCGTAATCCAGCTGTGCCGGCGATCAGTTATGGGCCAGCCGGGAAGGACTGGCCTCGTCTCTACCCCAGACCGAACTCTTTGAGCGTCTCGCCCGGTAATACGGGTTGAGTTCGAGACTCCCTGTAAAGAGAAAGAGCCATAGAAGGGGAAAATGTGCCTGCGACATAACGAAAGGGAGGGTACGAAAAATGAAACGTAATGGCCCGTCTTTTTGGCTGTTTGCCGTATTGGTATTGTGTTTCACGCTCATCTCCGCCAACGGGTTTGGTCAGGACCGGAAGACCTATCACGGAACGACGTGTCAGGGCCTCGCTCCGTTTGACAGGTCCATGTTGGAGAATCGCGTGGCGGGCATCGAAAATTTTCACGGAACCTTACCCGCGTTTGTCATGTGCCCGATAATCCGTGACAACGCGAACAACACCACCGGTTTCGACGGCCCGATATGGGTTCGGGTCTTCCGCAGTAGTGCCACGACGCAAAGGCTCCATTGTTGGGTCTCAACGATCAACGTAACGGGTGTGAGAATACGCACCGCCAATGCCAGCTGGGTGGGTAACGGTTGGCAGTGGCTGGCGCTCAATACGAGCGGCGCCGGCGCCAGCGTAGCCTGGGGTTCGGCATTGTTGTACTGCTCCCTTCCGCCCGGGTCCCGGCTCTTGTCTTACACCGTCGACGAGCTTCCAAATACCAACAACTGATTTCCTCCGAACTCTGGCAACGCTAGCGAGGCACCACGGGAAGAAGCACACGAGAGGGGCGCGCGCGGTCGTGGTACACGGTCTGCTGGGCGACGATTCCCTTCGTCTCCTTGCCGATCGGACCGCCGGTGTTCATGTTGCGATCGAACTTGGGGAAGGCGCTCGAAGAGATTTCGAGCCGCAGCCGGTGGCCTTGGCCCAGCAGAACGCACGTCGACCAAGCGTCGATGTCGTATTCCTCCACTTGCCCCGGTTCGAGGAAGGTCTCCTTCTCCATCGACCGGCGGTAACGGGCGCGCACGATGCCGTCGTTGAGCCTCTGCGCGAACCCGTCCGGGTGAACGTCGAGAATCTTCGCGGTCCAATCCGTATCGCGAGCCGAAGAGGCCGCATGGAGTCGCACTCGCAGCGGACCGCAGATCTCGAGCGGCTCGGTAAGGGCGCCGGTCGAATACACGAGCACGTCGTCCCGCCTCTCGACCGGACGATAGTCATCCGGCCCTCCCACCTGCGAGAAGTTGGGCTCGGTGATGAAGGGGACCGCGTTCTCGGGATCGTAGCGGAAGGTGTCAGGAGCTTCGTCACCGGGCGCCGTCGTATCGAGGGAGCCGTCCCCGAAGAGACTGTTCGCCCTCCCGCCGCTGTGAAGGAAGTACTCGACCGTGCGGGTTCGCTCGATGGGCCACTCCTTCTCGTCGCGCCACTTGTTCTCCGCCATCACGAAGACTCGAACCTTGGCGTCGGACTCGACGCCGTTGTCCTCGCCTTTCAGCCAGCGGTCGAACCACCGGAGCTGCACCCCGTCGAAGTCGATGAGCGCGTCCGGTCCGAAATCGATGTCTCCCATGCGGCGCGAAGTGTTCACCCGGTGCCCCCAGGGCCCGATGAGAAGCCACTGCCGCTGCGCGCGCTTCGGGCGTGGCGGCCCGGGTGGTCATGTTCACGTAGTTCTCCGTCGTCCCGACCAGGACGTCGTCGTACCAGCCGCTCACATGAAGGGTCGGAACCGTCGCATCGAGCAACTGCTCCTGGTACGACTGTTCCTTCCAGTAGTCGTCGAGCGTCGGATGATCGAACCAATCCTTCCACGCGGGGATATGTCGGCCGAACGCTTCGTCCATGTCGCGGAGCGGAAGCGTTCGATACGCCGCCATGAGGTCGATGTGGCTCGTGTCCTGAAGCGTCTTCCCCGAGATGTAGGCAAGCCAGGAGACGGTCGTCGGGTTGTACGCTCCGTGCTGGACAGGAAAGTTCCTCGTCGGATCCGGTGGAGTCACGATGGACACCATCGCCGCCAGGTGCGGATTGCGGAGTCCCGCGGAGTACACCTGGGTCCACCCGAGATAGGAGCCGCCGGTGGTTCCGACCTTGCCATTCGACCAGGGCGCGGTGCCGCACCAGGTTTGCGTGTCGTATCCGTCCAAGGCTTCGTACACGAGCGGATAGAACTCACCCTCCGATTCGCCTCGTCCGCGGACGTCCTGAACCACGTAGACGTATCCGTGCGACGCCCAGAAGAGTCCTTGCTTCGCGTACGCGGGGCTCGCGTTGTCATAAGGAGTGCGCACGAGGATCACGGGGAACCGCCCGGGCGCGTCGGGTCGGAAGACGTCGGCGGAAAGATTGCACGCCGTCGCGCATCTTCGCCCGCTGGTCGTACTCGATCTTGACCCCGTGCTCGGAGGCGGCGGCCACGAGTGCCGCAGAGCGCGAATGCGCGCTGAGAGCTAGTTTCATGCCTTAAACTATCGCGGTGAAAGCGTGGGACGCCATCGGCGTCGGACTCGCGGTCCGCGACGTGAGCGTTCTCGTCGATCGGTACCCGCGGCCCGACGAGAAGATGCGGGCCCGAGAGCTCCATGAATCGGGCGGCGGGCCGGCGCCGACGGCGCTGGTGACACTCGCCCGGCTCGGGCGAAAGACGGCGCTCTCCGCGACCGTCGGCGACGACGCCGTGGGCCAGTTCATCCTGGAAGGTCTGAGGCGGGAGAACGTCGACGTGAGCGCGGTCTCCGTCCGAAAGGATTTCGTCTCCCCCACGAGCGTCATCCTGGTCGAGGGTGGACGGCGGACCATACTCGAACCGCCCCGCGGGGTCGACTTTCCCCTCGACTGGACCGATGTGAGAAAGCTTCCGCTCGAGGACGCGTCCGCGCTTCTCGTTGACGCGCGGGTGGTCGAAGTTCAGATCCGCGCGGCACGCGCCGTCCGGGAGGCCGGCGGTCTCGTGGTCCTCGACTGCGGACATCCCCGTGCCGGCGTCGACGATCTCGTCGCCGAGAGCGACATCGCGATCTTCTCGTACACATATCCGGAAGCGCTCCTCGGAGCCGGCGTCGACATCGAGTCATTCCTGATGCACGTCCGCGAGAGGCTCCCCCGTTCCGGCCCGGCCATCGCCGGAGTGACCCTGGGGGCTTCGGGATGCGCTATGCTGAGCCGTGAAGAGGGTTTCCTTCGCGCTGAAGCGCCAAGAATCCAGGCCGTCGATACGACGGGTGCGGGCGATGTCTTCCACGGAGCGTTCCTCCACGCGTTCCTGAAATCCGGCTCGGTCGAAACCTCCGCCCGATTCGCGAACGCGGCCGCCGCGCGCAAGTGCGAAGGGATGACGGGGAGAGCCCCGATTCCCTCCGAGGAGGAGATTTGGCGATTGGCGCAGCGCTGACGCTTCTGAGTGTCCTCGCCTTCCAGCGTCTCGTATGCGAGCTACCAGCCACCGATAGCGCTGCCACCGCTGTCTTCCTTCGTCTCGTCAACGTCTATGGGCAGGGCCAGTCCGCCCAGGCCATCCGAGAGCTCGACAAGCTTGGTGATGGAGTCCTCGAAAGGATAATCGACCGAGGGGCGGCGGGAATCAGCGACGGCTGCCTGCAGGCCGCCAGTCTTCTCGTGACCGAGCTCGCGATGACCTACGCGACGAAGTCCCGATGGGTGAACGCCGATGCACACTTCGACGCCGCCTGGAAAATTTCGTACCTCATCGAGGGCCCGGTCCGGCGGCTCGATTACCAGCGAGATTGGCTCTTAGCCGCCGGCCTCTTTCACCATCAACTTGTTTTCGCGCAGACCGGTGACGAGGGAGGCTTCGCGCGCGCCGAGGAGTTTCTGCGGAACGCCGTCGAAGCGCTATTCCGACGACCCCGAGGTGCTTCTCGCCGCGGGCGCGCTCCTCGAGTGGGCCGGGCTCTCTCCGCTTCGGCGAGTCCGCTCACCTGAAGGAAGCGGAAGAGCTCTACGCGCGCGCGCGGAAGCTCGCACCGTCAGACGCCATGCTCCTTCTCCGCCACGGCAAGGTCCTGCAAAAGCTGGGTCGGTACGATGAGGCCGAGCCCGCCCTCCTTCAGGTGCTCACACTACCGGCGCAGGACGATGTGCACTACCGGAGTCGGATGGCGCTCGGCGGAATGGCGGAGCGCGACGGCCGGCTCCCGGACGCGATCGCGCACTACGAAGCCGCGGCGAATCGAATCGCCACGTGGCAGGTTGCCCATCTCGCGCTGGCACACGCTTTCCACAATGCAGAGGCTCACGACCGCGCCCGGGAGGCGCTCGAATGGGCGCTTTCCTTGAACATGGAAGAAGCCGACGAAGTCCACGGTGGCTGGTGGAGCTACGAGCTCGGGATCGCGCTTCGCTTCGAGCCGCTCATGGAGCGCATGCGGGCCGAGGTGAAGCGATGACGGCTCTCGGGCTCGCCATCTTCGCGGCGGTCGTGTCTTTGCAGCAGAGATCGACTGGTCTTCCGCGCAACAACCGAAGCGGTCCAGGTCGACGTGTTCGTAGGAGACGATCGACGGGCGATTCGCGGACTCGGCGCGTCCGACTTCGAGCTCTTCGACGACGGCGAGCCGCGGAAGATCGACTCGGTGACGGTGGCCGAGCTTCCGCTGAACGTCGTTCTGGTGCTCGATACCAGCGAAAGCGTCAAGGGAGAGACGCTCTCCCATCTCAACCGCGCCGCCGGCCAATTTCTCGACGAGCTGTTTCCCAGCGATCGCGCCGGGCTCCTGACCTTCTCACACCATCTGAGCCTTCGTTCGGGCCTCACGTCGGACGTGGCAATCTTGAAGCAGTCGCTCGAGGCGGCCGAGGCGGGGGGCGGCACCGCCTGGCACGACGCGCTCTTCGCCGCCCTCGAGCTTCTGGAGGGGATCCGCGAAAGGCCGATGGTGCTCCTCTTCACCGACGGAGCCGACACCTACAGCTGGCTTTCGGAAGATCAGGTCGAAGCGCTGGTGAGCCGTTCGAACGCGGTGGTCTACGCCATCACCGGGGAAGACCCGGTGCCGATCGAGCTTCTTGCGACCACGCGAGCCCAGGAACGGTTCCGACAGGATCGCCGCGAGCGCTTGAGGCGTACCCGGCTACTCCTCGAGGTCACCCAGGCGAGCGGAGGACGGCTCATCGAGACGTCCTCCTTCGAGCGCCTCCAGGAAATTTTCCTCGAGCTCCTCGCCGAGATGAAGACGCGGTACGTTCTGACGTACACCCCGGAGGCACCGGTCCGCACGGGGTGGCACGATCTGGAGGTCAAGGTGAAGCGGAAGGGGGTCGACGTTCATGCCCGGCGCGGCTACTACTATGAAGCTCCTCCCTGAAGCGTTCGTCGCCCTCTTCGCGCTCGGCTCCGCCTCTCCCCGCGAATCCGCGCTCGACTGGCTTTCGAAGAACGAGACTCATCTCGCGCGTGTCGCGGACGACCTCTTTGGACGAGCAGAGCCCGCTCACCACGAGGTTCAGACGTCTTCCTATCTCGCAGGCGAGCTTCAACGCGCGGGCTTCACGATCGAATCCGGCGTCGCCGGGCTCCCCACGGCGTTCGTCGCCAGCTACGGAAGTGGAGAGCCAATCGTTGGAGTCGTCGCCCTCCTCGATGCCCTTCCCGGGAGAGACGGAGCGTGGCACGGCTGCGGGCATCACCTCATCGGAGCCGCCGACCTCGGAGCGGTACTCGCCATCAAGGAGGCCATGGTCTCTCACTCGCTTCCCGGAACGATTCGGTTCTACGGCGCTCCCGCGGAAGAGATCTACCACGGCGGGGTCTACATGGTGCGCGAGGGTCTCTTCGATGACCTCGACGCTCTCCTCTTCTGGCATCCGTCTTCCGTAACGATGGTGATTGGACGGAGCGGGCTCGCGCTCGACTCGGTCCGTTACGTCTTTCACGGGCGAGCCTCGGACGCAACGGACGCGAGGGACAAGGGTCGAAACGCGCTCGAGGCCGCCTACGATCTCTCGGGCCGCGCACGCGCCGGCTGGCCCGACGGTGCCGTCGTGAACCACGTGCTTCTCGAAGGCGGAGACGTCCCTTCCGTCGTTCCCGAGCGAGCTGTCGCCTGGTATTTCCTTCACGGCCGCGACCGGGCGCAGGTCGAGACTCTTGCGGAGCACGATGGCGTCTCTCGCCGCCGAGTCCGCCGCGGCGACGGGCACCGAAGTGGAAGAGCAGCTCCTCTCCTCGACCGGCTCCTGGCTCATCAACCGCACGATCGCGGAGCTCCTCCAGAAAAACCTCGCCGGCGCGCTCCCCCTCTCCTTCAGCGAGGAGCCCGTCCCCATCAGCGACGACACCGCGGAGGCGAGCTGGGTGACGCCGAGAGGCGGCTTCCTGGTCCAGGCTTTCGCGGAGGGCACGGCATCCCACAGCCGCGAGTGGAAGGAGACAGGCTCGACCGAGCTGGCCCATCAGGCGGTCCTGCGAGCGGCGCGCGCTCTCGCTTCGAGCGCGGTCGAGCTTCTCACGGATGCCGCGTTGAGGCGCGAGGCGCGCGCAGGAGCTCGAGCGCGCAACGGGAGGGCGGCCGTACGTCTCACCTCTTCCTCCGGGAAAAGGACCCTTCGACTACCTTCCGCGTCCTCACTGACTCGACGCGTGCAGGTGAAGGATCCTGAGCGCGCCTCGTTCTCTCCCGAGGACCAGCGTCCTCCGCGAGCGCGACTCGCCGTCTTCGAGATGGAACGTGACCACGTGAACCTCTCCGTAGCTCTGCACCATCACGTCGAGCGGCCGAATCTCGAGGTACGGAGGCCCGGGCCGCTCGTTGCGCCAGCGGTCGAACACTCCGCGGAAACCCGCTTCCACCGCGGCTCGGCCGCTCGCGCGCTCACCGCCGTAGGGAGCGGGAAAGAACACGGTGGCTTCATCGCTGAAGTGATCGCGGAATCGATCCCACTCGAGGTTCTGGAAGGACTCGACGAACGAATCGAGGAAGCGCGCGACCTCGGGTGGAGTCTCGACCGCTGCGAGCGTTTGCAACAGCGCGACCAACAGCAGCGACGTCATTCATTCCTCCCGTGCAGACGTAAAAAAAGGGGGTGAACTGCTTCACCCCCTTCTCTCGATACCCCTGAGGAAGTCTTACTTCTTCTTCGAAGTCTTCTTCGCGGCTTTCTTCTTCTTCGCCATAATCTCACCTCCTCTCAGTTCAATCGTCTCGTTGGGGAACTACGGCGCGATCATGATGCGAACTTCGTTGGAGAAAGCACCGTCGACAGGTAGGTCGAAACTAGATGTGGCTTGCAAGTTGTCCGCTAACACTAGATGTAGGGTAAAGAGGTCCAACATGCGATGTCAAGCACTTTTTGGTCGAAAAGCATATCGGGTCCTCGAGTCCCTCTTCATCGAAATGCTGTATCCGGGTCGCGACGGCGCGAGGTAGCGACCTCCTTCGACGCGCACCGGATCCTCGAAGTGCTCGTGAAGATGATCGACGTACTCGATCACGCGATCCTCCATGCTGCCGCTCACGGACACGTAGTCGAAGAACGAAAGATGCTGCACGTGCTCGCAGAGACCGACGCCTCCCGCGTGAGGACAGACCGCGACCCCGAACTTCGCCGCCATCAGCAGCACGGCGATCACCTCGTTCACTCCTCCGAGACGACAGCTGTCGATCTGGCAGTACCGGATGGCTTGCGCCTGCAGGAGCTGCTTGAACATCACCCGGTTGTGGCAGTGCTCGCCGGTCGCGACGCCAATCGGGGCGACTGCGCGCGCGATCTTCGCGTGGCCGAGGACGTCGTCCGGGTTCGTCGGCTCCTCGATCCATCGGGGCTGGAAGCGGGCGAGAACGGCTCCATGTGCGCGATCGCCTGGTCGACGTCCCACACCTGGTTCGCGTCCATCATCAGGGATCGCTCGCCGCCGATCTCCTCGCGGATGAGGCCCGCTCGCCGAACGTCGTCCTCGACGGATCGCCCGACCTTCATCTTGAACGCGGAGAAACCCTGGGCGATGGCCTCACGACAGAGACTGCGGATCTTCTCGTCGGGATAACCGAGCCAGCCGACCGAGGTGGTGTACGCGGGATAGCCGCGGTCGAGAAGCTCCTGCATGCGGCGCTCCTTCGTCGGCTCGAGCTTCCGGAGAATCGCGAGCGCCTCGTCCGGACGTGAGCGCGTCCGTGATGTAGCGGAAGTCGACCGCTCGCACCACCTCTTCGGGCGACATCTCCGCGAGGAGCCTCCAGAGCGGCTTCCCCTCGAGCTTCGCCTGAAGGTCCCAGAGCGCGTTCACCACCGCGGCCGTCGCGAGGTGGACCACGCCCTTTTCCGGTCCGAGCCATCGAAGCTGGCTGTCGGACGTGAGCTCGCGCCAGAAGAGGCCCCAGTTCTCGGTGATGGAGGAGAGGCTTCGGCCGACGACTTTCGCCGCGAGAGGAGCGATGGCGGCGACCACGAGGTCGTTCCCCCTTCCGATGGTGAACGCGAGACCGTGGCCTTCGAGTCCCGGGAGAATCCGTCTCGAGAACCACGTAGGCCGCGGAGTAGTCCGGGTCGGGATTCATGGCGTCGGATCCGTCGAGCGCCGAGAGACGTGGGAAAGCGAATGTCTTCCGTGGTGAACCGCGGTGATCTTCACGTCGCTACTCATCGAGCCTCCGGTGGCGCCAGCGATCGAGGGCCACCGCGGCGATGATGATGACACCGGTCACGATCTCCTGCACCCAGTTGGGGAGCCCCATCTGAGCGGTGCCAGTGCGAATCACCGTCATGATGAACGCCCCGACCAGCGTCCCGAGGACCGTCCCCTCTCCGCCCGAAAGGCTTCCTCCTCCGATGACCACTGCGGCGATGACGTCGAGCTCGAGCCCGACGGCGACCGTCGGATCCCCCACCGTGAGCCGGGAGAACTGGAGCACTCCGGTGAGACCCGGCGAGGGCCCCCGAGAGCGTGTAGACCAGGACCTTGACTCGTCTCGACCGCGACGCCGCAGAGGCGCGCGGTCTCCTCGTTCGATCCGATGGCGAAGAGATGGGCTCCGAGCTTCGTGTAGCGAAGAACGAAAGCGGTCGCGAGCGCGAGAAGCGCGAGAAGCCAGATCCCCGGCGGAACGATCATCCACCTCCGGTCGGGCGGAAGCGAGGAGAGGAGGTCCACGAGCCAGGTCATCGGAGCGTCGACCTTCTGCTCCTTGCCGAGCCCCTTCGCGGCGCCGCGCACCAGGAGAAGCATGCCGAGGGTCACGATGAAGGGCGCGACCCGAAGCCGGGTGATGAGAGTCCCGCTCACGAAGGCCGCAGAAGGCTCCCGCGGCAGCCGCGGCGGCGACCGCGGTGAGAGGTCCACCGACAGCCTCCGTCGAGGATGAGAGCGACGACGACCGAGGAGAGCGCGACGATGGAGCCGACCGAGAGGTCGATGCCTCCCGCGACGATGACCATCGTCATGCCGAGCGCGGCCGTCCCGACGATCGCCGTCTGGCGGGCGATGGTCTCGAGCGTGCGCGTGGTGGCGAAGGCATCGCGGCCCCACGATCGCGAAGAAGAGATAGACGAGCGCCGAGTCCGAGGAGAGGACCGAGCCGCTTCAAACGGCCGCCCTCGCGATGAGGCTTTCCTCGGTGGCCTCCTCCGCGGACACGGCGTCGAGGAGCTCACCCCGCCGCATGACGGCGATGCGATCCGCCATCCCGAGAAGCTCGGGGAGATAGCTGCTGACGAGCAGGATCGCCTTCCCGCGAGCCGCGAGGTCGTCGATGAGGCGGTAGAGGGACGCCTTGCTTCCGACGTCGATGCCTCGCGTCGGCTCGTCCAGAAGGAGCACGTCGAGGTCGTGGTAGAGAAGCCGCGCGAGAGCGACCTTCTGCTGGTTTCCGCCCGAGAGCTCGGAGACCTTCTGGCGCGGGCCGCGGCACTGGATGCCGAGAGAGTCGATCCAGCTCTTCGCCGCGGCCTCCCGTCGTCGGGGAAGGACCAGACCCCAGGGTCCGAGACCGTCGAGGCGCGTGAGCGTAAGGTTCTCGTCGATGGTTCGAATCGCGGCGAGACCCTCGCGCTTTCGGTCCTCGCTCAGGAGTCCCGCTCCCTGGCGGAGGCGCTCCCGCGCCGCCGCCGGGCCGACGAACGCTCCCACGCGGATCTTTCCCGCGCGCACCGGGTCGAGCCCGAAGATCGCGCGCACCATCTCGGTGCGGCCCGCTCCGAGGAGCCCCGCAATCCCGAGCACCTCACCGCGACGGAGCGCGAAGCGTCGCGGAGCGGGGAGCCCGCGCTCCGCGGAGTCCCTCGACCTCGAGGACCACCTCTCCTCGTCTCGCGCCTCGATCGCGGGAACATCTCCTGAATCTCCCGGCCGACCATGAGGCGGACGATTTCCGGGATCGAGGCTCCTTCGATGGTTCCCTCGCCCACCGACCGACCGTCGCGAAGCACGGTGTAGGTGTCGGCGATCTCGAAGACCTCCTCGAGAAAATGGGAGATGTAGACGATCGAGAGGCCTCGAGACGCGAGCCGACGGAGGAGGCGGAAGAGTCTTCTCGACGTCCACGCGCGCGAGGCTGCTGGTCGGCTCGTCGAGGATGAGCACCCGGGCGTCGCGGAGAAGCGCCCGCGCGATCTCCACGATCTGCTGCTCCGCGATCGAAAGCGACGCCCACCCGGGCGTCGGGAGAGATGTCCCCGTGCTCGAGGGACGAGAGCGCCTCCCGCGCCCGCTCTCTCATCTCCGAGCGCCGCAGGACTCCGAAGCGGGAGGACTCCATCCCCAGGAACAGGTTCTCCGCAACCGTCGAGGTGGGGAGCGAGCGCGAGCTCCTGATGGACCATCGAGACTCCCGCCTCGCGCGCTTCGCCCGGGCTCGACGGCCGGTAGGGGCGTCCGTCGAGGCGAATCTCGCCCTGCGTCCGGCGGGAAACACTCCGGACAGGAGCTTCATCAGAGTCGACTTGCCCGCGCCGTTCTCGCCCACGAGGGCGCGGATTTCTCCGGAGGCGACCCGAAATCGACTCCGGCGACGGCGAGGGTCGAGCCGAACCGTTTGACGAGCCCCCGGGTTTCGAGGGTCTTCTGGCTAGTTCAGCCATCGATCGACGTCGGGCCGAAGGAGCTCCGCGATTCTCGGGTCGTTCATGTTGTCGCGCGTGACGAGAGTGACGCCGGTGTCGATGCGCTCCGGCACCTCCTCGCCGCGGAGGTGAGACACCATCGTCTTGACTCCGAGATAGGCCATGTTGACGGGATCCTGAAGCACGAGCGCGTCGAACTCCCCGTTCTCGAGCGCGCGCACCATCTGCTCCGAGGCGTCGAATCCGATGAGGACCACCTTCCCCGCGAGCGCCCGCGTCCTGGAGCGCGCGCAGCATGCCGAAAGAAGAGCTCTCGTTCGGGCAGTAGATGCCGTCGACGTCGAGACTCCCGCTCTCCGACTTGAAGCGGGCGAGGAGATTCTCGCTCGCCTGATAGGCGGTCTCGGCGGTGGCCCCGGCGTACTGGTTCGAGCTCACGACCTCGAGTCCGGGATTCTCGGTCATGACGTCGAGAAATCCCCGCTCGCGCTCCATGGTGCTCGCGGAGCCTTCCATGTATCGGAGGAGCACGACCTTCCCCTTCCCTGCGAGCCTTTCCGACCATCCGCTCGCCCGCGAGTCGGCCGCCCTTGTAGTTGTCGGTCGCGACGAAGCTCACGTAGTCCTCGCTGTCGAGGCCCGAGTCGATGATGACGACGGGAATGCCCGCGCGCATCGCCTCGCGTCACCGGAAGCCGCAGCGCCTTGTCGTCCGTCGGAGCGAGAACGATTCCGGAGACGCCGCGGCTCACGAAGTTCTCGACCTCCGCGATCTGGGCGTCGCGGTCGTCCTCCCGGGCGGGACCCTTCCAGATCACCTCGACGCCGAGCTCCTGAGAGGCCTTGACCGCGCCCGCGTGGATCGCCTTCCAGAACGAGTGAGTCGTGCCCTTGGGGATGACCGCGATGACGATCGTCTTCCTCGGCCGCGTCCTGGGGCGGGACACCTCCGCAGGCGGCGAGAAGACGATAAGAGCGAACGAGGATCAGGGCGATTTTGCTTTCATGAGGCGGGAACCTCCAGACCGTAGAGCTCGGCGGCGTTTCCGCCGAAGACGGCGTCTTTCTCCGCGGTCGAGAGCATCGGAAAGAAAGTCGTCCACGATCTCGACCACTTCCTCGTAGCTCGCGGCGAGCGTCGCGACCGGCCAGTCGGAGCCGAAGACGAGCCGCTCGGAGACCGAAGGCCTCGAGCACCGTTTCGAGGTAGAGCGTGAAGTCGGACTTCTTCCAGCCGCTCCAGTCGGCCTCGGTCACCATCCCGGACACCTTGCAATAGAGGTTCTCACGCTTTCCGAGCTTCCGGATCGAGGAGGCCCAGGGCTCGAGCTCGCCTCTCGCGATCGCCGGCTTGCCGATGTGATCGAGGACCAGACGATGCTCGGGAAAACGCTCCACGAAGTCGACGACCGCCGGAAGGTGGCGATGATAGACGAGGATGTCGTAGGTGAGATCGAAATCCCGCAGAAGAGCGACTCCGCGAAGGAAATCGTCGCGGAGAAGGAACCGATCGTCGGGCTCGGCCTGTACCACGTGCCGGACGCCTCGAAAGCGCGGATGCTCGGAGAACCGCTCGAGCGCGGCGCGAACGTCGGGTGAGCGCAGGTCGACCCAGCCCACGACTCCGCGGATGAAATCGTGCTCGCTCGGCGAGGCCGAGGAGGTACTCCGTTTCCTCCAGGCTCTGGCGCACCTGCACGGCGACCGACCCGTCGAAGCCGTTTCGCTTCAGAATCGGCTCGAGATCCGACGGGCGCGAAATCGCGCCGGATTCGCGCCATGCGCTCGTCGATCCAGTCGTACTCGCGCTCGTCGAAAGACCAGAAGTGCTGATGGGAGTCCAGCCGCATCGGGGCGGTATTATAAGATTGGCTCATGCGCGAGCGACACGTCCTCGTCCGACGACCCTCATCGAAGCCCGGCGCCTTTCGAAGCGCCTGGG
Organism: uncultured Acidobacteriota bacterium; assembly: GCA_963820855.1. Classification (GTDB taxonomy): domain Bacteria; phylum Acidobacteriota; class Vicinamibacteria; order Marinacidobacterales; family SMYC01; genus DAISKN01. The sequence goes on along the minus strand of CAWGBY010000014.1, from coordinate 246,512 downwards.
CCTGGATCTCACCCTCGCGAGCGAGACGTTCCAGCACACCGGGAAGCTTCAAGTTCCGCGCGGCGTACAACGTGGCCGCGAACGTGGAGCGCCGACACCATCCTCACGGCCTCTTCGGGGAACTTCGGCCAGGCGCTCGCCTATGCCTGCAATCTTCTCGGAAAGAAGGCGATCGTGGTGATGCCGGAGACCTCGGCCCGGGTCAAGATGGACGCGGTGCGCGAGTACGGCGGCCGGGTCGAGCCCGTCGACGTGCGCGTCAAGAGCCGGGCCGACCGGGTCGCCGAGCTTCACCGCGCAGCATCCCGAGGCCTTCGTCGCGAGCGCCTACGATCACCCCCTGGTCATCGAAGGAAACGCCACTCTCGGACTCGAGCTCGCGCCTCTCGATTTCGACGTGGTGGTCGCTCGCGGTCGGAGGGGGCGGCTTGAGCTCGGGGATCATCCAGGGACTCCGTGACGGCGGGAAACCGAAAGACCCAGGTGGTCGGCGCGGAGCCCCTTCTCGGCAACGACGCCGCGCGCTCTCTCGCGGCCGGACACATCGTCGAAGAACGAGAGCGAGCCCATGACCATCGCCGACGGCGCCCGCACGGTGAGCCTGGGCGAGCACAACTGGGCGATACTGAAGGACGGGATCGAATCCATCGTCGAGGTCCCCGAAGAGAACATCGCGGAGGCGGTCCGGCTCCTGTTCTCGCTCGCGAACCTCAAAGCCGAGCCCACGGGCGCTCTCGGCGTCGGCGCGCTCCTGACGGACCCGGGGCGCTTTCAGGGCCGACGGGTTTGCGCCGTCGTGACCGGCGGCAACGTGGATCCCGAGAACTTCCAGCGGATCATTTCCGGGTAGGCGAACCCGACTCGTGCCTCCGGAGATCCTCGACCCGGGACTCGAGCTCCTTCGGTACCTCTCGCAATTTTCGCGGCCCCTGCGCGAATGCGTTCTTCCTCGCGTTCTCGGCCATCGGCTCGATGGTCGGTTACCTGCTCCTGCTCGCAATCCTCTGGTGGGGGGTCTCCTGGAAGCTCGGGGCGAAGCTCTTCGCCGTCCTGGTTCTGAGCGTCTACCTGAACGCGCTCATCAAGGAGCTGCGTCGGCGAGCCGCGGCCTTTCGATCTACGCCGATTTCGAAAGCGTGACCCGGCCCGGCGAGTTCAGCTTTCCGAGCGGCCACGCGCAGCACGCGGCGCTCGTCTGGACACTCCTCGCGACGCACTTCCGGAAGCGGTGGGTGACTCTCGTCGCCGCGGCGATGGCGTTCCTCATCGGCTTCTCCCGCATGTACCTGGGAGTGCATTTTCCGACCGACGTCCTCGCCGGCTGGCTCCTCGGGGCATCCTCGTCGCCGTGCTTTCCTGCGCTGGAACGATCGCTTCCTCGACTGGGCGGAACGGCCTCCCTTTCGAACGGCAGTTGCGCTCGCGCTCGGCGCTGCCTTTCGTCCTTGCACGCTCCTTCACCCAGCGCGGAACACCGCGATGACACTCGGTGCTCTCGCGGGCGCTCTCGGTGGCCTCGCCATCGCGCGGCGTCAGCGGCTCTACTACGGAGCGCGAGCCCGGCATCGAGGCGACGCTGCCGCCTCTTCGTGGGTCTCGTCGGACTGCCCCTCCTCTATCGTCGCCCTCGTAGCCCTGTCGCCTACGGGACCTTCCCGGCTTTACTATCTCCACCTGTGGATGCGTTCCGCCGCGATGGGACTTTGGGTCAGCTACCTCGTGCCGAAGCTCGTGGCTTCCATGAAGGACGCAACCATGAAAACCTTGATGCTGCTTCGGCACGCTAAGTCGAGCTGGAAAGACTCCGATCTCGCCGATCACGAACGGCCGCTGAACAAGCGCGGAAAGAAAACCGCCCCGCAAATGGGGCGCCTCCTTTCGACGGAAGGATTGGTGCCCGACCTCATCCTGTCGTCGACCGCGGTTCGGGCGCGAGAGACCGCGGAGGCAGTGGCGAAGTCGTCCGGGTACGAGGGTCCGATCGAGCTTCTCGAAAGCCTCTACCTCGCGCCGCCGGGGACCCTTCTGAGCGAAGCCCAGAGCCGGACGCCGGACTCCGTCGGCGTCTTCTCCTCGTCGCGCACAATCCAGGGATGGAGGACCTGGTGGAAATCCTCTCGGGCGCTCGCGCACCCGTTTCCGACGGCAGCGCTCGCGGTCTTCGAGGTCGGAATCGAACGCTGGAAGGCGTCTGGAGCTCGGAGTCGAGACGAAGCTATCGAAGCTTTACCGGCCGAAGGAAATCGAGTAGCCCGTTACTCCTTCAGCTTCTCCTCCAGAAGCTCGGTCGCGATGTCCATGAAATCGCGCTCGGTGACGATGCCGATGAGCCGTCCGTCCTTTACCACCGGGAGAGACCCGATGCGGCGCTCCTTCATGAGGAGAATGGCTTCCTGAGTGCTGGTCTCCGGCGCGACCGTGATGAGATCCCTTTTCATCACGTCGCTCACCGGGAACCGGCGCCCCCCGCTTCCAGAGCTCGCCTTGGGCGAGAAGATGGATGAGCGAGCGATACGACACGAGGCCCACCAGCCGGTGCTCGTGATCCTCGACGGGAACGTGGCGGATCTTCTCCCAGTCCATGAGGCTCGCCACGAGGTCGATCGGCTCGTCTTCCTGAACGGTGAACGAGATCGGTGGACATGAACTGCTCCACCTTCGTGTAGTGATCCTTCCACCCACCCGCCTCCTCGAGCGTCGCGAGCTTCCACGTAGAGACCGGATTCCCCTCTTTCTGCTGGCGCACCAGGGACGCGGTGAGAGCGCGTCATCCGCTCCGCCTCGGTGCCCTTCCCCTTCATCCCGGCGAGCGAGAGGTGGAACCACTGCGATCCGGTCTGCTTCGTGCGCACCCGCTCCTCGAGGACCCCGAGGTAGAGGTCGATGTCCTCGCCGCGCGACGCCGCCGCCCTGGAGTCCGGCGCGGGCGAGGGGGATGAGCTCATCGAGAAGGAGGTCCCGTGCCGGCACTTCCTTCCCCTCGAGCCACATGAGTCCCGGACGCGAGTCCGTTGCGCGCGGCCGACGATGAAGTTCGACTGGGCCTGCTCGAAATCGAGATGGCGCGTGATGTCCTCGACCTCGCGCGAGAGCGCGCAGACGAGACCGAACCAGAGAGCGCCGTTCGCCACCTCGTCCCGGATCGTCGGCCCGGACGGGATGTACCGGTTCTCGATGCGGAGGTGCGGCTTTCCGTCGGTGATGCCGTAGCAGGGGCGATTCCAACGGTAGACGGTGCCGTTGTGAAGGCGGAGCGCCTTGAGCTGCGGCACCTTGCCCTCGCGCAGGACCGCGAAGGGATCCTCATCGAGGTCGCCGCCGATCAGGATCTTGAACCGCGCGATGTCCTCCTGGAAGAGCTCGATCACCGATTCGCGCACCCAGTTCCGGCCGAAGCTCACCCGGGGCTGCCGCTCGCGCAAGTGGTGGCTCGAGCTCCGCGTGTCGACGGCCTGCTGGAAGAGGGCGATCCGCGTCTCGCGCCACAGGCGCCGTCCGAAGAGGAGCGGCGAGTTGGTCGCGGCCGCGAGCACCGGGCCCGCCACGGCCTGCGCGATGTTGTAGAGCTTCGCGAACTCCTTCGCGCCCACCTGGAAGTGGACCTGGAAGCTGGTGTTGCAGGACTCGACCATCACCGAGTCGTGCTTCACGATGAGCTCGTCGATCCCTTTGATCTGGAACTCGTAGGCCCCGCCCCGCAGGCGATTCATCGCCTGGTTCAGCGCGAAATAGCGCGGCACGGGCGCCATGTTCTCGAGCCCGAGGTCGGACTTCCGCAGCGTGGGTAGTATGCCGACGAGGGCGATCTCGGCGTCGAGGCCCGCGGCGCATTCCCGCGCCTTGCCCACCAGGGCCGAAAGCTTCTCCTCCATCTCCGAAAGGCATCGCCCTCCGAAGGAAAGGGGCTCCATGTTCGCCTCGAGGTTGAACCGCGCGAGCTCCGTCGTGAAGTGGGGATCCTTCAGGCCCTCGATCATCTCCATCACCAGAGGAGCGGGGCGAAATCCGGGACCGACGAGGAACATCTCCTGCTCGGCGCCGATGCGGCGCACGTCGGCCTCGATGCGCCCCTCCTCGATCATCATTTCGAGCGCGCGCAGGTCGTCGAGGAGGCTTCGCATGAAGAGACGGAGCTGTTCGCCCGTGATTCCGTCCTGGACCTGCTGGTTTCCCATCGGCGCTCCCTGCGCGGGCATTCTACTTTAGGAGGGCGCCGAAAGACTCATCCGCACCCTCCGAGCGTCGGCGCCCAAGGATCCCCTCAGATCGAAGCTCGCTGGCTTTGCCGGATCCTCACCATCGATTGCAGCAGCGAAAAAATCACCGGTCCGAGAAGAACTCCCGCGGGCCCGAAAGTGAGGAGTCCACCCACGAGGCTGAGAAAAGCGAGAAACGTATGTATCTGCGCCGTTCCCTTCAAGATCAGCGGCTTGACCACGTTGTCGACGAGGCTGATGACGAACGTTCCGTAAAGGATGAGTCCGACGCCTTGCCAGATGGAGCCCGCGAGCAGCAGGTAGATTGCCGCCGGTAGCCACACCACCGGGGCGCCGACGCCCGGGATCGTGGCGCCGAGCATGAGCACCGTGCCCCAGAAGAGCGGCGACGGAAGCCCGAAGATCCAGAAACCCAGGACCGCAAAGAGTCCCTGGGCCACGGGGACCAGCACCAGAGTGTAGAGCACGCCCTTCACCGTTCGACCGACGCTCTGAAACATCTCCTCTCGCTCGGGCTCGGAGAATGGGAGAAGGCCGATCGACTTCGCCCGCGAAACGCTTGCCGTCCCGCAGGAGGAAGAACATCGCGAGCAGAAAGAGCGCGAGGTAGAGGATCGCGCTCGCAAGTCCCGTCAAGCGTCAGATTGAACGAATCCGGTTCAGTCCTCCCGCCAGGTTCGAAAGCACCGGGGCCACCCGGGCGAGCGGCGCCGTCCAGAGACGTGGCTCCGAAGTACTCCTGAAGTCTCGCGACCAACGGAAAACGCTCCGGCAGCTGGCGGGTCCAGAAATCGGAGAGCGCCGCCGGCTCCAGGAGCGGCCGTATCTGGTCGTAGACGTCGACGGCCTGCTTCACGAGGATGGTGCCGTACATGGCCACCGGGACCAGCAGAACCATCGCAAGGAGCGCCGTGAGAAGACCGGCGGCGAGCGAACGCTTACCCTTGAGCTCGACCGAAAGCCGCTCGAGGAGAGAGCTGAGAAGAACCGCGATCGAGGCCGCCGTCGCGAGCGTCACGAGGAAGTAGCGGAACATCCACAGGTTCAGCACCACGGCCAGAAGGAAGAAGACCAGGTAGGACCGCCGCGATCGACCATCCCCGCTTGCTTCGCCCATGACTTCCGTGAGTATAGAATGGGCCAACGAAATTAGGAGGAATCCCATGGCCAGTGAGAACGGCAGCGGCAATTTCCTCGCAGGCTTCCTGGTGGGCGCCGCGCTCGGCGCCATCGCGGCTCTGCTGCTCGCGCCGAAGTCGGGACGCGAGCTGCGGGAGTCGCTCGCCGAAGAAGGCAAGAAGCTCCGAGACCGCGCCCTCGACGAAGGACGCCGATTCGTCGAGAAGACGGATGTGCCCGACGCGGTGCGCAAAGCCGCGAAGAGCGTGAAAGAAGCGATCGGTACCTGATGGCCGGCATCCCCGACGAAGAAGCTCCGGCGCGCACCACTCTCGGAGTGGCGAGAGACGTGGTCCTCTCGCTCACCCAGATGGTGGAGGACTCGGCGGAGCTGGTATCGGCGACGGTGCGCGAGGAGCTGCACCGTTTTCGCGTCGAGACGACGAGGAGCGCGCTGTCCGGGATCGCCGTCGTCGTCGGTGGGTCTCTTCTGACCGCGGGCCTGGTGATCTATCTCCGGGAGCTCCTCGGCAGCTGGTCGCTCACGCTCTCCCTCGCCGGTCTCTTCTACCTCGGGGTCGCCGCGGCCCTTCAGATGAGGTCGAAATGAACGAAGATCGACGGAGCGTGAAGGAAATCCGAAGCTCGATTACCGAAACGAGGAGCCGTCTCGACCGCGACCTCGAAGAGCTCGACGACCGGCTTCACCACGACCTGAGCCCGAAGGAAATTCTCTCCCGGCATCCCGCCCTCTTCGGTATCGCCGGGGCTCTCGTCGGGTTCATCATCATCCGCAACCCCGCGCTCCTGACCCGAGGCCTCGCCCGAGCGGCGCAGCTGAGCGCTCCGTTTCTCGCGAAGGCGCTCCTGAAGAAGATTTGAACGCCTCCCGCGAAAATCCGCTCCCGCCGGTAGCGCTGCGTCGCCTCATCCTCGAGCAGTCGAAGCGCGCGAACGTCGGTCACATCGGCTCCGCCCTCTCCGTCGCCGACATCCTCGCGGCTCTCTACTCGGGCATCCTGCGCATCGAAAGCCCGACGGATCCCGAGCGCGACCGATTCATTCTGTCGAAAGGGCACGCCGCGCTCGCGCTCTACGCCGCGCTCCACCTGCGCGGCATCATCGATGCCGAGACCCTCGACACCTATTGCGGAGACGGAAGCCTCCTCGGAGTCCACCCGGAGCCCGCGCTTCGCGGAGTCGATTTCGCTACCGGCTCTTTGGGACACGGGCTTTCCATCGGAGCGGGGGCCGCGCTCGGCGCGAGGCTCTCGGGCTCCCCGCGGCGGGCGTTCGTTCTGGTGAGCGACGCCGAGCTCGGGGAAGGCTCGCTCTGGGAAGCGGTGATGTTCGCCGCGCATCACCGGCTTTCGAACCTCGTCGCCATCGTCGATTGGAACGGGCAGCAGGCCCTCGGATACACCGAGGACGTCCTCTCGCTTCGAGGACTTCCGGAGCGCTTCCGTTCCTTCGGGTGGGACGTTCACGAGGTCGACGGCCACGACCCGGAAGCCCTCGCGCGCGTGGCGAGCGCGTCTTTCCGTGGACGGTCCGCCTCACGTCCTCATCGCCCGCACGATCTTCGGCAAGGGCGTCTCCTTCATGGAGGGAAAGATTCACTGGCACTACTGGCCCATGTCGGACGAGGAGTACCGTCCGCGCGCTCGCGGAGGTTTCGGGAGGGGGCGAGACGTGAGGGCCGCCTTTGCCAGGACGCTCGCGGAGCTCGCGGAGCGCGACGAGCGCATCCTGCTCCTGACGGGCGACCTGGGATACAAGGCCCTGGAGCCTTTCTCGGAACGCTTTCCCCGCCGCTTCTTCAACGTCGGAGTCGCCGAGCAGAACATGGTCGGGCTCGCGACCGGACTCGCCGAGTGCGGGTTTCTCCCTTTCGTCTACTCCATCGCCACCTTCGCGTCGCTTCGCGCCTATGAGTTCATCCGCAATGGTCCCGTCGCGCACCGCCTCAAGGTGCGCATCGTCGGTGTCGGCGGCGGGTTCGACTACGGCTCCGCCGGGCTGACCCATCACGGCCTCGAGGACGTGGGCGTGCTCCGGCTCCAGCCGGGCCTCACCGTTCTCGCCCCCGCCGACTCCGAGCAAACACGCTCGATGCTCCGCGACACGTACGACCGGCCGGGGCCGCTCTACTACCGCCTGAGCAAAGACGACCGTCTCCTGGTCAAAGAGCTCGGCGGGCGCTTCACGCTCGGCCGCGCGGAAGTCCTGCGGCGCGGAACCGACGTGCTGCTGCTCGTCGCGGGAAGCCTCTCGTCCGAGACGCTCGAGGCTTCGGAGGCGCTCAGCAAGCTGGGGATCGAAGCCACCGTCGCGGTGGTCTCGACGTTGAACCCTGCCCCCTGCGACGACCTTCGGGGACGGCTCGAGAGCTTCGACCACGTCGTGACCGTCGAAGATCACTACGCCGCCGGCGGACTGGGCTCGATCGTGGCCGAGATCGTCGCTGAGGGCGGGATTCGATGCCGGCTGACGCGCCTCGGCGTGAAGGAAGGTCCCGACGGGCGCTCGGGAAGCCACGCGTATCTTCTCGACCGCCACGGGCTTTCGAGAGAGGCGATCGTCGCCGCGGTGAAAGCGGCGCGTCCCCACGCGGAAGCGCGCCGATTCATGACGGGGTCCCTCGTCTCGATCGTCCTCCCCGTGCACAACCAGGCCGACCACGTGGTCGAGGTCGTTCGCGAGTACGAGGAGGGCCTGACGCGGCTTCCCGTTCCCTACGAGATCGTGCTCGTGGTCAACGGCTCGACCGACTCGTCTCTCGCGGTCTGCCGCAAGATGGAAGAGCGTGAATCCACAGCGTGAAGGTCCTCGAAAGCGTCGAAGGCGGCTGGGGGCGGGCGGTCCTTCTCGGTCTCGCAGTCCGCGCGCGGCGATCTCCTGTGCTACACGAACCTCGCGCGCACGCGCGCCGAGGATCTCACGCTCCTCCTTCTGTATGGTCTCACCCACCCGGACGTCGTGGTGAAGGCGAACCGCAAGATCCGGGATTCTCTCTACCGGCGCTTCGGCTCGCTGCTCTTCAATCTCGAATGCCGCGCTCTCTTCGACCTCTCCTTCTGGGACATCAACGGCACGCCCAAGGTCTTTCCCCGCGCTCTCGGGAAGCTTCTCTCGCTCAGCCGCAAGGACGATCTCGTGGACCTCGAGTTCCATATCGTTTGCCGCGACGAGGGATACCGTGTCCTCGAAGTCCCGATCTTCTCGAACGTGCGGCACGGAGGACGTTCGACCACGAGCCACAGCTCCGCGCTCGCGCTCTACTGGGGGGCGATCGCGATGTGGCGGGAGCCGAAAGCGAGATGAAGGCGAAAAACGCGGCGTGGGCGCGGCACGACGCCGCCTGGCGGAATCCCGGCGCCGTCCTCAGCTCATTGGGAGGAAGCGGGAAATTTCGACCCCGCCCTCCTGCGATTCCGGGCGCGCGGAGATTTCTGGGAGATCCTCGAAGGGCTGGAAGCGACGCTCCTCGTGACCCGCGAGTACGAGCACCTCGTGATGGGGCTGACCGTCGAGGAGGGTCGGCCGCTCGCTACGTTTCTGCGCCTCCCCCACCCTTCGGGCCTGGTCTACGATCACGAGCGCCGGGTCTTGTACCTCGCCTCGACCCGAAATCCGAATCAGATTCTCGAGCTCGCGCCCGCCGCGGGATCGCGAGCGCTGGTTCCGGTGAGCGCCCGGTTCTACCCGGGCCGCTCGTACCTTCACGATCTCGCGCTCATCGGAGGCGAGCTCCACGCGAACGCGGTCGGGCAGAACGTGGTCGTCCGCGTGGAAGCCTCGGGTGGACTGACCCCCGTGTGGTGGCCTCGCTGTGTCGAGGCTTCGCGAAAGCCCCTCACGGACCGAAACCACATCCAGCTGAACTCCATCGCCGCGGGGAGAACCATCGCCGAGTCCTTCTTCACCGCGTCGACCGATCGAGATCGGCCCGCGGAAACCCGGACATCGCGATTTCCCGGTCGACGGCCGCGGGGTAGTCTTTTCCGGACGGATCCGGGATACCGTCGCGGGCGGCCTCACCCGACCTCATTCCGCGCGCCTCCACGAGGGCCGGCTCTTCGTCGCGAACAGCGGATACGGAGAGGTGGGAATCATCGAGAACGGACGCTTCCATACCCTCTCGCGTCTCCCTGGCTGGACGCGTGGGCTCGCCTTCCTCCCGGGCGTCGCCTTCGCGGGTACGTCACGGGTGATTCCCCGGTTCTCCCGCTACGCGCCGGGTCTCGACCCCGAAACGAGCCGCTGCGCCCTTCATGCCCTCGACGTGCGCTCGGGGAAAGTCGTCGGCAGCCTGGACTGGCCCGCGGGCAACCAGATCTTCGCCATCGATTGGGCGCCGCGGCGCGCCGTTTCGGGATTTCCCTTCGGGGCGCGACGCCGCTCGAGCTCGAAGGCCTCGAAGGACTTCTTCTACTCGTTCCAGATCGACGGAAAGGCCAGCCCATGACCGATCGCTTTCGATTTCTCCTGCTCTCGGCGATGTACGAGAACGGAGGCAATACCACCCAACGACTGCTCGACGGACATCCTCAGATGTTCGTCTATCCGTTCGAATCTCAGCTCGGAACGCGCCTCGTGAACGACGCTCTCGCCTCCGTCTTTCCGGTGAAGTATCGCTGGCCGGTGTTCGATCTCGAGGGTTCACCCGAGACGGACTATCACGCCATCATCGACGAGGAGTGCAAGGTCCGGGCGCGCACGCCTTCGGTCAGCAAGTTCCGAAACGCGTCGTTCGATTTCTCGGACGAAGAAAGAAAGACGATCTACCTCGCTCACGTAGCGCGAAGCGGCCGCTCGCGCGCCTCGAACGTCGAGGCCTTTTTTCGCGGCACCTTCGAGGCCTGGAAGAACTACCGGCGGACGGGACAGGAGTCGGTGTACGTGGGATACAGCCCCATCGTCATCGTCGACGCGGAGAAAGTCCTCTCCGATCTTCCGGACGCTCACGTGCTCCATGTGGTGAGGAATCCCTGGTCCGCGTACGCCGATACCAAGAAACGGCCGGTGCCACTCTCGCTTTCGAGCTATCTCCTCGGCTGGACGTTGAACCAGTACCACGCGCTTCTTTTCCGCGAGCGTCATCCCGGCCGTGTTCACGTCGTTCGCTTCGAGGACGTCATCGCCGGCCCGAGAGACGCGCTCCGCGAAGTCTGCGTGGCGCTCGGGGTCGAGGTAGCAGCATCGCTCCAGCATCCGACCTTCAACGGAGAACCTCTCGCCGAGGTCTATCCTTGGGGAACGATTCGCTCGGCGACTCCGGAGGCGAATCGCGCGACGGCGCTCGAGCTCTCGCGCGAAGAACGGGAGGAGGTCCGTCTTCGGGCCCGTCCGTACCTCGAGCCCTTCGGGTACGAGGACTTCGTCTGAGCATGCCAACCCTCGTTACCGGAGCGGCGGGGTTCGTGGGCTCGGTGCTCACCCGCCGGCTGGCCGGTGACGGCGGCGAAGTCCACGCTCTGGTACGACCGGGAAGCGACCTCTGGCGCCTCGAGGGCGTCGAGGCGCGGGTCCACGCCGTCGATCTCTCGGAGGAGCCCGCGGTCTCGGAGCTCGTGACCCGGATCCGTCCGAAGCGGATCTTCCACCTCGCGGCGCACGGCGCCTATCCGGAACAGACCGGCTTCCGCGCGATGATCGCAGCGAACGTGCTCGGGACCATTCACCTGGTCGAGGCCTGTTGTCGCATTGGATTCGAGGTCCTGGTGAACACGGGAAGCTCCTCGGAGTACGGCTTCCGCGATCACGCTCCGGCCGAGGACGAAGAGCCGCGGCCATCGAGCGACTATGCCGTGACCAAGCTCACCGCGACTCTGTACTGCCGGGCGGCCGCCGCGAGGAGCGGATACTCCATCCCGACGCTTCGCCTGTACTCGGTGTACGGTCCCTACGAAGAGCCATCCCGGTTCGTGCCCCAGCTCGCGGCGCGCGGACTGAATCGTGTGCTTCCCCCGCTCGTCTCCCCTGAGGTCGCGCGGGACTTCGTGCACGTGGACGACGTGGTCGAGGCATACCTCGCCGTCTCGAGCCGGCCCGGATCCGAACCGGGAGCGGTCTACAACGTGGGAACCGGAACCGCAGACTTCGATCGGGAAGGCCGTCGAGGTCGCGCGGAGGGTCCTCGCGATCGATGCCGTCCCCGAGTGGGGCACGATGCCGAACCGCGCCTGGGATACGTCGACCTGGGTCGCCAACCCGGCGAAAATCGAACGGCAGCTCGGGTTCCGGACGAAGATCGCTTTCGAAGAAGGGTTCACCCGGTTCGTCCGCTGGGTCGAGGAGAATCCGGGCTATCGCGCGCGGGCCGCTTCGAACTTGTCCCGCTTCTCGCAGAGCCGCCGATAGGCTTCGTCGTCCTTGGGGCGCGCGCAGTCCCAACCGACCCGCTCCCAATCGGGGTCGTCGGGGTCGAGGCCGATCATGCGAATCGCTCCCGCCGGGCACACGAAGAAGTGCTTCTTGTAGGGAAGGAGGTATCCCCCCTCCTCCTCTCGCGCTTTTCGCGCCTCCTCGTAGCTCGCGAACCAGAGGTTCAAATACACGTCGAGACGAGAGGGATACCACGCGGTGTCGCCGTCCATGGGCCTATTTTGGCACGACGACAAGCGTTCTCACCGGCGAGCCCGACTGCGAATCCTCCGATTGGAGCTCGACGAAGACCAGACCCGCCGGAGCGGGATAACGAAAGCGATGCTCGACACCTTCGACGACTTCGCTCCCGGCGAGTGTTCCCTCGACGAGGACCGAGACGCGAGTCGGCTTCCCGTCGTTTCGAGGACGGACCGCGAACTCGACGAAGCCGCCTTCGGCGAGCACGTTGAACCCGGCCCTTCCCTCCGTCACCGATCGCTTCGGAAGCGCGTCGAGCGGCCAGTCGACTCCATAGTCTCCCTTCGCGGCGAAGCTCCTTCCCAGTTGAGGAACGACCGCGGCGAGAAGAGCCATCGAAACGATGCCGGCGCCCCAGAGCGCGGGCCGGCGAGGACGAGCCCACCCCCCCGCGAGGACCACCGCCGCTCCCACCATGAGGTGCGGTTCGAACGGCGCTCGCAGCCGCGGCCCGCCGAATCCCGACAGGACGGTGAGACCGAAGCAGGTCACGACCCACGCCGCGAGAAAGAGCGCGCGGTCGGGTTTCCGGCAGAGAGCCAGACCGAACGGCGCGAGAGCGAGAGTCAGCACGAGTACGAGATCCGACGAAAGATGAACCGCCGCCTTCCAGAGCGCGGCTCCGAGCTTGCTCTCCGCTCCGAGGTAGATCTGAAGAAGACGCCCGCCGTTGACGTGGAGAATCGAAAGGGCCGTGGTGGACCAGTCGCTCAGCGCCTTTCGCGGCGACGAAGCGATTCCGCGCGCGAGTGCCACCGCGGTCGCGATCGGGCCCGGCGGCCTCGAGCCCTCGACTCCCTGCTCCGACGCGATGCGAAGCCCCGCGTGGTTCTCGATGAACGTCGGCGCTTCCCAGGTGCCGGGAAAGAAACACGCTGTAGGGCACGGTCAAAGCGGCGAAGCCGAGGAGGAGGGCCGAGGAAAGGATCGCTCCACGTCGAAATCCTTCCCGCCATAGCAGAAGCGCAGCCGCGACCGGAACGTAGTAGACGGGCATCGAACGTGTGAGGGCCGCGAGGCCGAAGAGAGCTCCGGCGAGCGCGAAACCTTTGAACGTCCTGGCCATCAAAAGCGCGGCGAAACCCGAGAGGACCACGGGAACGAAAACCGTTTCCTGCATGGTCGACCAGACCGCGATGACATTCGGAAACCAGAGCGCGTAGAAGCGTCGCGGCGACGAGACCGGCGCGATCGGAATGAATCTCCCGCCCGATGAGGAAAACGAGAGAGACACCCGAGCACCGCGAGGAGCGCCTGCCCGAGGAGCGCGTTCACCGGAAAGCCGGGAAGCGCGGCGAAGAGAGACAAGAACACGGGATAGAGGGGGGGAAGAGCATAGCGCCGGCCCTCGACAGCGTGCTCCACCACGTCGAAATCGAAATTCCACCCGTCGGAGCCCGCGGGCGATCCTCTCCGCTTGTTTCAGGTAGCTGTCCGGATCATCGATGCGGTAACCCGGCCGTCCCGTGGCGTGGGCCAGATACGACAAGCGAAGAGCGAGGCCGAGCAGAAGAACGACACCGAGGGCGAAGCGGGTGCTCCGCGAAGGACCTTTCAGAAGGCGAAGTCATCGACGCGGAGATGCTCGAACAGCTCGGGGGGAAGCGCAACCAGGAATCGGGACGGCATTCCCCACCCGGCAGGACCTCTCGCGACGTCGCGTGGCCAGACCAGGCTCAGGTGGTCTTTCGCCCGGGTTACCGCGACATAGAGGAGCCGCAGATCCTCGTCCAGCGACTCCTCCTCCGGCTCGTCGTCGTAGGAAGCGACCATCGGGATGGTCCCGTCTCTCGCCTGGAGCACGAAGACCGCGCGCCACTCGAGCCCCTTGGACGAGTGAACCGTCGAAAGAACGAGCTCGTTCCTCTCCGTCGATGGCTCCGCGAGTCTGTCCCGCTTCGAGGCCGTTGGCGGCTCGAGCGTGAGATCGGTGAGCATCGAGTCCAGACTCCGATAGCGGGCGCAGAGACCGGCCAGCGTTTCGAGGTCGCGAATCCGCCGGGGCCAGTCGTCGTAGCGAGTCTGGAGGATCGGTTTCAAGCCGGCGACCGCGGTCTCGAGACAAAGCGCCGGCTCGGCACGGTGGGGCTCGAGATCGACGAGCAGGGCCGCGACCTCGTCGAGGCTCGCGCGGGCCTTCCCTTTCGCGCGATGGCGTTCGAGGCCTTCGACGAGGGGTTTTCCCACGAGACCCTGTTGAATCGCGCGCGCTCCGCTCTTTCCGATTCCGGGCCGCATGGTGAGGACGCGGGTGAGCGCGAGCTCGTCGCCGGGAAAGACGAGGAGCCGCAGGTGCGCGAGGACGTCCTTGATGTGGGCCGACTCCATGAAGCGGAAGCCGCCGTACTTGACGTAAGGGATCCCGAGGTGCGCGAGCTCGATCTCGAGAGCGAACGCGTGGCGGCTCGCCCGGAAGAGCACCGCGATCTCCGGGAGCGGAATCCCTTCGCTTCGGAGCCGCGCGACCTCGGATGCCACGTACCGGGCCTGGGACGCTTCGTCTCTCGTCTCGACCAGCCGGGGCTTCGAGCCCGCCCCTCGCTCCGTGAAAAGGCTCTTCCGAAACGCCTCCGCCATCTGGGTCATGAGGCCGTTCGCGACGTCGAGAATGGCCTGGGTGCTCCGGTAGTTCTCCTCGAGAGTCACCACCGGTGCCTCTTCGAAGGTTCGATGGAAATCAAAGAGGTTCTCGTGATTCGCCCCGCGGAAGGCGTAGATGCTCTGGGCGTCGTCGCCGACCACCATGACGTTCCGAGACTCGCCCGCGAGAAGGTGAGCGATCCGCGCCTGGAGAAGGTTCGTGTCCTGGTACTCGTCGACCATCACGTACCGATAGAAGGACCGAATGCGATCCGCCGCCTCCGGGCTCTCGTCGAGGAGCCGCACGAGCAGCACCAGAAGATCGTCGAAATCGACCAGGTTCTTCTCGGACTTGTAGGCGCGATAGCGGGCCGCGGCGACTTCGAAGAGCGACGTGAGCTCGAAGAACTGCGAGAACTCTTCGGCCACGACGTCCTCGATGGGCGCCTGCTTGTTCACGGATTGGCTGAGAATGGAAGCGATGGTCTCGCGGCGCGGGAGCGTCTCGCCCTCCGACGCGTCCTTCAAGTCGGCGCGGATTCCGCTCAGAATCTCGAGGCTGTCCGATTGGTCCAGAATGGTGAAGCTCGCGGGAAGACCGATCGCCTTCCCGTGCCGGCGAAGCGCCAGGTTGGCGAAGGAGTGGAACGTGCCGCCGGCGACCGGTTCGCGCCGGCCCAGGATCGCCGCCGCGCGCTCGATCATCTGTTCGGCGGCGCGCCGCGTGAAGGTGAGGAGCAGAATGGACTCCGCCGGGATGCCCGACTCCACCAGCCGCACCAGCCGGTGCACCAGAGTATGGGTCTTTCCCGTGCCGGCGCCGGCGATCACCAGGAGCGGTCCCTCGAGGATCTCGGTCGCTCGCCGCTGCGCGGGGTTGAGAGTCAGCTCTTCTCGACCGATTCAGGCTCTCCCATACACTGACCGACGACAGCTTCCCTCAAGACCTCCTCGACGCGGTCCACGAGCACGAACTCCGTCGCCTCGCGAACGTCCTCGGGAATGTCTCTGAGATTGGACTCGTTCTCCCGCGGCAGGATCACCCGGCGGAACCCTGCCCGATGGGCGGCGAGGACTTTCTCCTTCACTCCCCCGATCGGGAGCACCAATCCTTTGAGCGTGATCTCGCCGGTCATGGCGGTATCGGACCGGACCGGCTTGTCGCAATAGAGTGACGCGAGCGCGGTCGCCATGGTGACGCCCGCGGAGGGACCATCCTTCGGGATGGCGCCCGCGGGAACGTGAACGTGAACCCCCTGCTCGCGGAAGCGATCGGGCTCGATCCCGAGTTTTTTCGCGTTCGCCCAGAGGTAGCTCTGTGCCGCGCGCACCGATTCCTGCATCACGCTTCCGAGCTGCCCGGTGAGAGTGAGCCCGCTACCGCCCGGAAGGAGCGTCGCCTCGACGTAGAGCACTTCGCCTCCCACTTCCGTCCACGCGAGGCCCGCCGCCACTCCAGGAGTCGCTTCGAGGCGCGCTTTCTCGTGGCGGAAAGGCTCCGGCCCCAGCATCTCCACGAGATCGTCCGGCGCTACCGTCACGACGCCGGTCTCTCCTTGCGCGAAGCGAACCGCGACCTTCCGCACCACTCGGCCGATGACGCGCTCGAGCTGGCGAAGCCCCGCCTCCCGGGTATAGCAGCTGGATGATTCGCATCAGCGTTTCGTCAGGAAGAACGCAGCGAGCGGGATCGACTCCACTCTCCTCGAGCTGGCGCGGCAAAAGGTACTTTCGGGCGATCTGAAGCTTTTCGCTCTCGCTGTACCCCGCGAGTCGAAGCACTTCCATCCGATCCAGGAGCGGACGGGGAATGGTATCGAGCGAGTTCGCGGTGGTGATGAAGAAGACCTTGGACAGATCGAACGGGAGGTCGAGATAGTTGTCGCGGAAACTGTCGTTCTGCTGAGGGTCGAGGATCTCGAGCATGGCCGAAGCGGGGTCCCCGCGGAAATCGCGCCCGAGCTTGTCGATCTCATCGAGCATCAGAACGGGATTGTTCACTTTCGCCCGGCGGAGAGCCTGAAGGATCCGACCGGGCATGGCACCGATATAGGTCCTGCGATGCCCGCGAAGCTCCGCCTCGTCGTGGACGCCGCCGAGGCTCATTCGCTCGAACTTCCGGTTCTGCGCTCTGGCGATGGACTTTCCGAGGGACGTCTTTCCTACTCCCGGCGGTCCGACGAAGCAGAGGATGGGCGCTTTCGCGTCCGGGTTGAGCTTCAGAACCGCGAGGTGCTCCAGGATTCGGCTCTTCACGTCGTCGAGGTCCAGGTGGTCCTCGTCGAGGACTTCGCGGGCGCGAGCGAGGTCGAGAACGGTCTCGGACCGTTCGTTCCATGGAAGCTCGAGCACGAGCTCGATGTAGGAGCGGATGATGCCCGATTCCGGCGAGGCCGCGGGAAGGCGTGCCAATCGCTTGAGCTCGCGCTCCGCTTCCTTGCGCGGCTCCTCGGGAAGGTTCGCCTTCTCGATGCGCTCGCGCAGTAGCTCGACTTCCGCTCCTTCCTCGTCTTCCTCTCCCAGCTCCTCCTGGATGGCGCGCATCTGATGGCGCAGCAGGGCGTCTCGCTGCTGTTTCGTGAGCTCGGTCTGGACCTTGCTCGCGATGTCCTGGCGAAGCTCGAGGATCCGCACCTCGTGCTGGAGGAAATCGTTCATCAGAGCGAGCGCTTTCGAGAGCGTGTCCGCGAACAGAAGCTCTTGCGCCTTCGCCATCTCGAGGCCCATGAGCGATGCGAGGATGTAGAGCCAGCGGAGCCGATCCTCCTCCCCTCCGGTGAGCTGCGAGAGATCGATGTCCGAGGCGTCGGGCCGCGCGAGCGCCAGCACCTTCGTTCCCAGCTCCCGAACCACTCGCTCCAGCGCTTCCACCTCGTCCCCCACGTCGAGGGCGACCGGCGCCGGCTCGAACCGCGCCGTCACGAAAGGCTGGGTCTGGACGATATCGCGGATGCGAACGCGCTGGATTCCCTGGACGAAGATCTGCATTCCGCCCTGGGGCACCGGAGCCAGGCGCCGGATCACCGCCTTGGTCCCCACTTCGAAGAGCTGGTCCTTGCCCGGCTCCTGGACGGCGCTGTCACGCTGCGCCACGACGAGAAGCTCTTTTTCTTCCGTCGCGACCGAGGCTTCAATCGCGGCGATCGAGACGGGACGCCCGGCGGCGACCGGCATCGCGATGTACGGAAAGAGGACCGCGTTCTTCAAAGGAAAAAGCGGCAGGACCAGCGAGTCGTTGCTCACGTTACCCTTCTTCGTCCAGGATGATCAGAAGCATCCCCTCGACGAACTCCGTCCGGAGGGAGCACGTATCGGCGCTGCAGGGAAGCCGTAGAATCCTCTCGAACCGCGAGTACGAGATCTCCATGGAGTGCTGGCGGAAGCCTTCCCGCACGAACCGGTCCCGGCGAACGCCGCTGACCCGGAGCTCGGAGCGGCTCGCTTCGACCGTCACTTCGTCGGGGCTCACCCCCGCGAGGTCGAGCTTTACGAGCCAGCCGGTGGGAGTGCGGTAGATGTCCGCTCGGGGCGCCCAGTCGAGATCCCGCACTTCGTCGAATAGAAACAGAATGCCTCCCGCGTACGAGCCATTGTACAGTAACGAGCAAAATGGGCCGACCAGAAGCCGCCATACGCCGTATCGCCATCAACACCGGAGGCGGCGATGCCCCCGGACTCAATGCCGTCATCCGCGCGGTGGTTCTCTCCGCGACACTCCGGGGCTGGGAAGTCTACGGAATTCGCGACGGCTACAACGGCCTCATGATGCCCGAGCGCTATCCGGAGGGAGGCCTCATCCCGCTGACCCCGGCCTCGGTGCGCGGCATTACTCCACTCGGAGGGACGATCCTCGGGACGACCAATGCCGGCAACCCTCTCAAGTACCCGACACCCTCGTCCGATGGCACGCTCATCGAGGTCGATCGCTCGGACGAGCTCGTTCGTCTCTTTCGCGAGAAGAACCTCGACGCGCTCATCGCCGTCGGCGGTGACGGATCGCTCGGCATCGCGCGCGTGCTCCACGAGAAGGGACTTCCGGTCGTGGGCGTTCCCAAGACCATCGACAACGACCTCGAAGGCACGGTCATCACATTCGGCTTCGATACCGCCGTCTCCTTCGCGACGGAGTGCATCGACCGGCTCCATACCACGGCGGCTTCCCACCGCCGGGTGATGGTGGTCGAGGTCATGGGCCGCTATGCGGGATGGATCGCGCTCAACTGCGGAGTGTCGGGGACGGCGGACATCATTCTCCTTCCGGAGATTCCCTACGACATCGACCGCGTCGCGGAAAAAATCCGCGAGCGGGAGCGCGAAGGGGGTCTCTTCTCGATCGTCGTCGTCGCGGAAGGAGCGCAACCCAAGGGCGGGAGCCGCGTCGTGGTGGAGAAGAAGGTCGGATCGGCGGAGCGTCTCGGCGGAATCGGCCAGAAGCTCGCGATCGAGCTACAGGAGATCACGGGAAAGGACTCACGCCACGTCGTGCTCGGGCATCTCCTCCGTGGAGGCACTCCGACGGCATTCGATCGCCTCATCTCGCTCCGCTTCGGCGCCGCCGCGGTTCGGTGCCTGGCCGAGGGCATCCACGGAGTCATGGTCGCGCTCGATCCGCCGCGAGTGCGCCACGTGCCCCTCGAGGAAGCGACGCGGAGAATGAAGCTCGTGCCCCTCGACTGCGACACCATTCAGACCGCGCGCGATCTCGGCATTTGCCTCGGAGATTGACGCCTTTCCCCCGGCCGGCTCACTCGATGCCGCGGAACTGCTCGAAGCTCTGTCCGCTCGCAAGGAATATCAGCGAGCCGATGAAGAGTCCCACGTTGACGACCACCGCCATGCTCACGATCGCGAAGCCCACTACCCGGCGCGAGTGGAGCTGGTAGCCGATGTTGAAGAAGGCGGGCGCGGCGAGGGGCAGGTTATGCACTCCCAGTGCCAGGAGCGTGGTCGCGAGCCAGGCGTTCAGGATCAAGGTCGTGCGACTGCGATCCTCGTTCGATCGTGAACGATTTTCGTGCGTGGTTCACGAGGCTCCAGGAGGGCGCGGCCAGCGCGATGCCGATCCCATAGAAGATGGGAAGCGAGCCTTCGAGCGTCCCCATCGCCAGTTTGGTCGTCACCGCCAGAAGGTGGCCCAACGCCATGGTGCCGATGGTGACCCCGAAGAATAGGTTCATCGCCGAAAGGACGCGATGCCGCGGCGAGAGATCCGAACGCCGGTGCCGGTGGAGCTGAAAGGCCACCGCCAGGAACGCGAGTCCCATCGACATCGTCAGCCACTTGCTCTCGTCAACGATGAAAGCGACGACTGGATCGATCATTCGTCCTCAATAACCTCGTAGAGTCAGCTCGAATCCAAGCTTGCTCGAACCTCGGCCTACCCCGGAGGCGCCTTATCGAGCCGGATGTCTCTTTGCCCCCGCCAAATGCCATCGGTGGTTTTGGTGAGACGCACGATCGGCGAGAAACTCCCAAGTCGGGAGGGGAGATCTCGGTCCTTGGGCGGGATCAGCGGATCCCCCTCGAACAAGTACTCGGGGATGAACCACTCCGGCCGGCCCGGACCGAAGACGTGTACGTGAATGTGGGCCGGCGTGGTGACTTCTGGATATGGCGCCGGCTTGATGGTCTGAAACTCGTATCGGCCGTCTGCGCCCGTGCGGGCCCAGCCGTAGAGACGAGGGTTGAGCGCATCGTCGGGCGAGTTGTAGTGGCCTTGGGCATCGGTTTGATAGGCAAAGAGCGTAATCTCGGAGGCCGCAGTGACGCCGTCAGCTTCATAAACGGTTCCGGAGATGATCAGACGTTCACCCGGCTCGGAGGCGGGCGCGATCGTCGCTCGACTCGAAACCGTAGAAGGTAGTCTGCACGATCCGCAAGGCATTCGTCCCTGCAACGAAGGCATCGTCGGGAACGGATCCTGCGCGAGCGCGCCCGTGACTACGATGACCAAGGCTGCGCCCAGTACCCATTCCGCTTTCTTGTTGCTCATCGCGTCGTCTCCTATCGGTCGAAGTCTGACGCTCTCGGCACCCCGAGGCCCACGAACAACGTGCTCGGTGGTCGGCATCCGATTACTGCAGGAATCGGCTTCCCCTACTCCCCGACGCTGGGGAGCTGATCGCGCCCGAGCGTCTCGCCGACGTCCGACGGTCCGACCGCTTTCTTCTTCGCGCGGCTGCCCTTCGCGGAAACCGCGGCTCGCGCGAGATCGCTGATCGAGAGCAGACCGACGAGTTTTCCGTCCGTAGGTCCATCACGGGGAGACGACGGACCTGATGCGCGCGCATCACCTTCTCCGCGTCCTTTACGTCGTCCTGTGGCCGGCAGCTCCAGAGCCTCCGGCTCATCGCGCTCGACACGTGGATCTCTTCGAGCGGCTTTCCCTGGGTGAGCGCCGCCATGCAGATGTCGCGGTCGGTCAGCATCGCGATCGCGCGGCCCTCCTGGTCCACCACCGGCACGGCGCCGCAGTCCCTCTCCCACATCACCTTCGCGGTCCGATCGACGCTGTCGAACGGGCGGCAGGCTCCCACGTCCGTCGTCATCAGATCCTCGACTTTCATAAGACGTGGATTCTAACTCCGCTCGACTCCCAGTTGACGACCGGCTGCTCTCGTGGGGAGTATCTAGGCTATGCCCAAACAAGCCGATGTGCGCGAGCAGCTGGTCGCGCGCCGCCAAGAGCTTCTCGCTCGCGTCCGGAGCATCGAGACCAATTTCCGGCGCGAAGACGATCCGCTGGAGAAAGACGCGGAGGAGCAATCGCTCCAGATCGAGAACGACGACGTGCTCAAGGCGCTCGATGAAGCCGGACGCCGGGAGCTCGCCTCGGTCGAACGGGCGCTCGCGCGCATCGAATCCGGAGCCTACGGTGTCTGCGCTCGATGTTTGGAGCCGATCGCGCCGGCGCGACTTCGCGCCCTCCCGACGGCAGACCTTTGCATTCGCTGTGCCGAGAAAGCAGGAGGACGCGGGTGACCCCTGCTTCCTCGGACTTTCCTTGCTCGCGGCCCTCGAAGGTACGGTCGACCCGCGCTTCGCCAGCGGAAAGCTTCCCGTTCTTCCGCCGCTCGCGGCGAACGGCGGAGTCGTGGGGCTCGAGCTTCGAATCGCGCCTTCGGGCATCGTGCAGGAGGCGATCGTCGTCGACGACTCGCCGCCGTTCACCGAGGAGACTGAAGAAAGTCATCCGGCTCTGGAGATTTCAGCCGAAAACCAAAGACGGCGCGAGGGTCGAAGGCCGGGTCGCTCGTCATCGCGGTTTTCCGCGCGCCAGACCTGGTCGGCGGGGAACGCCGCTCCCCGAGCGAGTCTCGAGTCCTTCCGCCGAAATTCCCTACCCGGTGTCGACGGCGACACCCGCGTACCCGCCTCGAGCGCTCTATTCGGGACGTCGTGATGTTCGAGGTCGAGGTCGACGAGAAGGGCGCGGTCACCGAGGTCGAGGTCCTCAGCGCTGAGCGAGGGTTTCGTTCCGGTCGCGGTCGAGGCTGCGCGGAAATTTCGATTTCAAGCCGGCAAAGCGCGGTGGGAACTCCCGTTTCTTCCACGCCCTCCTCATATTCGGGTTCCCGCAGCCGATCACTCCCCTGCGTCCGCGCTGATGACTCGCGCGTCCTCTTTTGCGGTAGAGTCTCGCGGGGGTTTGCATGACGCAAGTACTCGCGAAGACAGTTCCTCGGCACCGGTCCCGCCGCGGCGGCGGCTATCGGGTGGGCTCAGACCGGAGGAGGCTCAGAATCGCGGCGCCGGCCCGGACACCATCGTCTGGAACGCGAAGGTCTACACGATGGACCCGGCGCTTCCTTCGCGCTCAGGCGTTCGCGGTCAAGAACGGGCGCTTCATCGCCGTCGGTGCGCAAACGACGACGTCCGGAATCTCGCGTCCTCCGGGACCGAAGTCGATCGACGCCTCCGGAATGACGGTGACTCCCGGATTCATCGACGCGCACTCGCATCCCTTCGTCGGGAGGAGTCTCGGAGCTGGTCCACGTGAACTGCGACCTTCGCAGCGTCGAGGCGATCCAGGCGGTCGATCGCGAAGCGGGTGGCCGAGACGCCTCCGGGAGAGTGGGTCGTCGGCTTCAAGTACGACGACACCAAGCTCCGCGAGGGACGGCCGCTGAACCGGCGCGACCTCGACGCGGTCGCGCCGAACAATCCCGTCGTGGTGGGGCACCGCGGCGGCCATACGTCCGTCTACAACAGCAAAGCCTTCGAGAAGGCGGGGATCACCGCCGCGACTCCCGACCCCGTCGGCGGGCAAGTTCTATCGCGAGGGGGGAGAGCTCACCGGTCTCGCCGCCGAGCACGCGAACGACGTCTTCTCCGGCATCATTCCGCGCGGAAGCACGCAGAGCCCAGCGGCAGGCGGGCGTCGCGCTCATCTCCAAGCACATGACCGCGAGCGGACTCACTTCCGTCCACGAGACCGGCTGCGACACCGACGACCTCATCGCCTACCAGGATGCCTACCGCGCCGGCGAGATGCGGTTCCGCATGTACCTCTTTCCCTCGGGTGAGCTCGGATCTCTTCCGCGGCTTGAAGATGGCGGGCATCCGCACCGGGTTCGGGGACGAGTGGCTCCAGATCGGTGCGGTGAAGTTCGTCGCCGATGGCTCCGCGTCGGAGCGGACCATGCGGATGTCGACTCCCGTTCCAGGGACGGCCGGATGACTTCGGAATCCTGACCATGACCGCGGAGCAAATCGACGCCGCGGTCGAGGACGCCTATCGACACGGCTTCCAGGTCGGCATCCACGCGAACGGCGACGTGACCATCGCCATGGTGCTCGACGCATACGAGCGCCATCAGAAGATCGCACCCCGACCCGATCCCGAGGCCGCGCATCGAGCACTGCTCGCTCATGAATCCCGAGCTCCTTCGCCGCATCAAGGCCATCGGGGCCATCCCGACTCCGTTCTACACCTACGCTCACTATCACGGCGAGAAGTGGGAAGAGTACGGTGAAGAGAAGATGGAGTGGATGTTCGCTCACCGCTCCTTCCTCGACTACGGAATTCCGGTCGCGGCGGCTTCCGACTACACTCCGGGACCCTACGAGCCGATGATGGCCCTCCAGAGCATGGTCACTCGCAAGGACTTCGAAGGAAGGGTCTGGGGGCCGAGCCAGCGCATCACCGTCTCCCAGGCGCTGAAGGTCACCACCATCAACTCCGCCTACGCCTCCTTCGAGGAGAAGGTGAAAGGATCCATCGAGGCGGGAAAACTCGCCGACTACGTGATCCTCGGTCGGGATCCGCACGATTCCGAGCCCGATCGGCATCAAGGAGATTCCCGTGGTCCGCACCGTCGTCGGCGGTAAGACGATGCACCTGGCCTAGGTCGCTAGAGCCCTACAGGTCGTCCGGCTCGATGTGAACGGTCACGTCCTCGACGTCGAACTTTTCCAGCAGAGTCTTTTCGATCGCATCGGCGACGCGGTGGGATTCGCTCGTCGGCAGCTCCGCGGCGACGCTGACCACGACGTCGACCGAGGATTTCGCTCCCACCCAGCGGGAGCGAATGCGACGTACCTCGTGAACGCCGTCGACGGCGCGAATCGCGCTCGAGATCCTCTCGGGCTCGTGAGAGATCCCATCCACCAGCACGGGAATCGCCCGGCGAAAGAGCCCGTACGAAAGGACCATCACCACGAGCGCCACGAGGAAGGCGAACACCTTGTCGAGCCAGGGATAGCCTCGAGCGGCGAACTGCCAGCCGGCGATGACGCCGATGGTCACGAGGACGTCGGACAAAGTGTGTTGGGAGTCCGCGCGCAGAATCTCGGACCGAGACGGCGCGCCCAACTCCTTTCCCAGGTGGTGACCGCAACGTTCACCACGAGCACTCCGATCATGACCGCGAGGCCCCACCCGTGCTGGACGATTTCCCGGGGTCCCGGCTCGGCCGCGCGCACGACGATCTCGACGGCGAGAACCGCGAGGAGCACCGCCAGTCCGAAAACGGCGAGCGTCTCGTACTTCTGATGCCCGTACGGATGCTCTCGATCCGGCGGAGCGCTCGCGAGGCGCACCACCACGAAAGCGACGACGTTATTGGCGAGATCCGCGAGCGAATGAATCGCGTCCCCCACGAGCGCGAGAGAGCCGGTCGAGAATCCCACGACCGTCTTGGCGACGAGAACCAGCGAGGTTGGCGAGCCCGGTCGCGATGATGACGCGCTGAAACCGAGGATCCACGAAGCGAGAGTCTAATCCGATTCGGGAGATTCGCCATCGCCGACTCCCGCTTGGGTCTTGTGACGCTCTTTCGGGTGAATCCGCGCTTTCGCGAGCCTTAGCGAACCGTCGTCACGGGCCTTCCGAAATCGTCAGCACCGGACATTCCGCATGGCGAACCACGTGCTGCGTGGTCGAGCCGAAGAGCAGAATGTCGAGTGGGTTCCGTCCACGGACTCCCAGGGCGATGAGATCGGCTTTTCGCTCCCGGGCAACGTCGAGAATCTCCCGATAGGCTTTTCCGGAGCGCACCACCACCTCGACCTCCTGCCGCTTCCGGACTTCGCTTGGCACGATTTCCTCGAGACGGGCTCTCACCTGCTCCTGCATTTGCGCGCCATAGTCCTGAACGTTCGGGCTCCCGATCCAGGACGGCTCGTCCGGGAACCACTCCACGACGTTCACGAGCGTCAATCGTCCGCCCGACTCCTCCGCGAGAGAGAGGCAATACTCGAGCGCCTTCAGCGCCAGGGTCGAGAAATCGACGGCGCACAGAATGTGCTTGAATGCCGCGTCCTTCGGAGCCCGCTCGTCGCCCGGCTCGGAAACGGTGAGCACCGGCGAGCGCGCCTTTCTGAGGACTCTCTCCGCGACCGAGCCGAGGATGAGCCGCTCCACTCCCTCGCGGCCGTGAGTCCCGAGGCAGATGAGCCCAGTCCGATTGGCCTCCGCGGAATTGAGAATCGCGGTGACCGGAGCGCCCTCGGCGACCGTGAAGCGCGTGCGCACGCCTTCCGAGCGCGAGAGCGCCACGAACGCGTCGAGACGCTCGACGGCGCGCTTCCGGAACTCCGGCGTGAGCGGAATCGCTTCCGCCGCGTAGGGAAACTGCTCCATCGGAATCACCGTCGATGGGATGACGTGGAGGAAATGAACCTCGGAATCGTAGTGGCGGGCGAGGGCCACGGCATAGTCCGCGGCGCGAAAGGAGTACTTCGAGAAGTCGGTCGGACAAAGAATGCGTTCCAGCCGAATCATGATTTCCCCCTATGCCATGCCTGCTCCGGGCTCCCACGCTTCCGACAACCAGCGGCGCGAGAGCGCGCGCGACTGAGGCGCCCAGCCGCGCGCACAAAGGACGTTGCAAGGCGCGTGCCGCAAAATCCGATGGGTGATTCCTCCCAGCACCATCTCCCGAATCGGGGAATGACCCCGCGAGCCCACGACGATGAGGTCCGAAGCGCGCTCCCGAGCCGCTTCGAGAATCTGAGCTCCCGGCTCTCCGCGCCTCGATTCGCCCTCCGCCGAAAGGCCGCGCCTTTCGAGCTCCTCGCGCGCCCACTCGAGGACTTCGTTCGTCTTGTTGTCGACGAGCTCGACGAACGAGGCTTTCGACGATTCCAGGACGTGAACCAACCGAATCGACGCCGAACGCGCGCGGAGCTTTCTCGCGAACGCATCGATTCCCGCCTCGCTTCCGAGAGAGCCGTCGACGGCGACGAGAGCGCGAAAGGAACTTTCGTCCCTGCTCTCGCGCGGAGCGCCGTCGCGGCCGCGCACCACCAGAACGTCGGTCGGTGCGAGCGATACCACCCGCTGAGAGACCGAGCCCACCAGAAAGTCGCGCTTCTCCCCCCAGGCCCCCAGAACGATGAGCTCCGCGCAGGCCCCGTCGGCCACGCGGACGATCTCCTGAGCGGGATCTCCTTTGGTCAGAACGCGGGTGACGCGAATTGGCAGGCGCGAAAGCCGTCGTTCGACGCGCTCCATGAGATTCTCGCCGCGGCGCGCGCGCGGCGCATCGGCCCCGACCAGGAACAACGGGTTCTGCTGGACGACGTGAACGACGAGGATCTCGCTCCATTTCCCGATCTCGATCGACCAGTCGAGAGCGCCCAGCACTTCCGCGAGAGCCGGGTCGTCGTCCACGGAGAGAAGGATCTTCATCCGTTCAAGACCCCGCCGGGCCCCTCCACTCCCTATTTGACCGCGAGCACCGGTACTTTCGCCCGTCCTAGAACTCTTTCCGTAACACTTCCCTGGAGGCCCCGCGTTCCCATGACGATCAGGGTAGCTTTCTGGTTGTTCGCCGTCTCCAGGATCTCCTCGACGACCCCTCCCTCCGTCACG
Source organism: uncultured Acidobacteriota bacterium (assembly GCA_963820855.1). GTDB lineage: Bacteria > Acidobacteriota > Vicinamibacteria > Marinacidobacterales > SMYC01 > DAISKN01. The sequence continues at coordinate 219,653 of CAWGBY010000014.1, read as the reverse complement.
ACGATCTCGCTCGGCCCTTGATAGAGCTCGGAGAGTCTTTTCCCGATGAGGGAAGGAAGCTCCGGATGAAGCGGAAATAATTTCGCGACTGCTCCGGAATACAGTGAAGGATGTACCGGGCTCGATACGACGTGCTCCAGGATGAGCCGTCCCGCCGGCGAAAGGAGCGCCTTCGCCGATGCGATGGCTCGTTCCGAAATCTCGGTGAAGTCGACGGGCACGAGAATCCTTTCGAACCCCCGACCTCTCCACTTCGGCGACTTCGGCATCCGGCGCCACCGTCATGACCGGACACGGAGCCTCGAGGACGATCCGCGCGGCGACGCTTCCCAGGAGGAGCTTCGCGAGTCCCGACCGGCCGTGAGTGCCCATGACGACGACGTCCGGCGCGGACTCCGCGATCCTCTCCAGAATCGCCGCGATGGGATAGAGCCGCCGGAGCACCACCGTCTCGACGGCAAGCCCGCGGGTCTTGATCGCGTCGCTTCGACTCGCGAGATCGTCGAAGACTTCCTTCTCGACTCTCGCCATGTAGTCGTCGAGAGCCTTCTGGACTTCGTCGGGCTTCTGGCTCTCGAGGCTGACCGCGTGGAAGATCTCGATTTTGGCCCGATGCTGGACGGCCAGCTCCACCGCTTGCTTCAGAGCCCGATCCGCCGACTCCGACAGGTCCGTCGGCAGAAGGACTCGGCGGATTTTCATATGCACCCCGCTCGTCGAGCGGATCTTAGCAGATCCGCCCGCTCCGTTCGGCGGGAATCAACCACCGCGGACAGGAAGCGTGAGCCTCGCACGGCACCCCGGGCCATCTTCCCGATTCTCGAGGTCGAGCGTCCCGCCGTGCGCTTCGGCGATCTGGCGGCTCAGCACCAGGCCGATACCGCTACCTCCCGCTTTTGTGGTGAAAAAGGGAACGAAGAGGTTCGCCGTCGGGGGGAGGCCCGGACCCTCGTCTTCCACGAGAAGCTGGAGCGGCCCGCGCTCCGAGGTTCCAGCGGACCCGGATCGCCCCTTGATTCTCCTGACTGGCGTCGACGGCGTTGCGCAGCAGATTGATGAGGAGCTGCTCGATTTGATCCGCATCCGCTCGAATGCGAACTCCGGGACCATCGGCGATCTCGACCGGGTAGCTGGTCTGGAGCGCCACCACACGCCGGACCAGCGCGTCGACGTCCACGTCCTGGAACGTCGGCGGCGGAAGCCGCGCGAGACGCGCGTAAGCGCTCATGAATCGACTCAGCGCGTCGCTGCGGTCGCCGATGACCGTGAGCCCTCGTTTCATGTCGTCGCGCCACTCCTCGAGCTCGCCCGAACGATCGAGAAGATGGGCGAGGGTCCCTGCCATCGACTTGATCGGCGCGAGAGAGTTGTTCAGCTCGTGCCCGATCACGCGAATCAACCGGCGGAAGGCCAGGCGCTCCTCTTCCCGCAGAGCGTGGCTCAGATCGGAGAGGACCACGATGGTGTGCGGCCGGCCCTCTTCGCGAAAGCCTCCCCGTCTCATTCCCCAGCGGCCGGTCATGCCAGGAAAGGTTTTCTGGAACGTCCGCTCGGCGGCACCGGTCAAGCACTCGGCAAGATCGAGATCGGCGGCCCGCCGTCCGAGAATCCGCTCCGAGGGCTGCGCCAGGAGCCTCTCGCCCGCCCGATTCACGAGCTTCAGCTCTTCGAGGTCATTGAACGCGAAGACCGCGACCTCGATCTCGGCCATCACCGTCCGGAGAAGGTTCGTCGCCTCGAGCGCCCCGAGCCTTTGATCGTGGAGCGTTTCGCCGAGAACGTTCGCTTCCATCATCACCTGTCCGAGCGGCTCTTCGATGTTCGCGCCCCGGGCGCGGATGGAGTAGTCCCCTTCGCGCAGCGCCGCGAGGAGGTTCGAAAGCGTCTGGAGAGGCGTCACCACTCTCTCCCGCACGGAGAGCGAAAGCCCGAGCCAGGATCCGACGATCAGAAGCGACAGCGTCCACTGCACCTTGGGCGTATAGTCCCCTCCCCAGATCAGAATCATCGAGACCGCGACCGCGGGGAATCCCGCGCCGAGAGCGAGGAGAAAGATGATCGAGGTCGTGAGTGAGGCGCCGGCCTGGAGCGCCAGGTAGCCGAAGCGGGTGACGGCGCGACGCGGGAGCCACGCTACAGCCGGTATCGCTCGAGCCTGCGGTAGAGAGCGCTGCGCGAGAGGCCCAGCGCTTTCGCCGCGTGGCTCACGTTGCCGTTGTAACGGGCGAGAGCCTTCTGGATCAGGAGGCGCTCCACCTCCTCCAGGTTCAGATCCTCGATGGAGCCGCCGCCATTGTCGCTGACCGGCCGGAGCCCGAGGTCGCCGACTTTCACTCGCTCGCCCTGTGCCATCAGCACGGCCCGCTCCACCGCGTGATCGAGCTCCCGGATGTTCCCGGGCCAGGGGTACTCGCGCAGGGCCCGCGCCGCCGCATCGTCGAACCCCTCGATGGGTTTTCGATAGTGGCGCGCGTGGATCGAAAGAAAGTACTTCGCGAGCGGCTCGATGTCGCCCCGCCGTTCGCGAAGCGGCGGAAGATGAATCTCGATGGTATTGAGGCGGAAGAGCAAATCCTGCCGAAAGCGTCCCTCGGCGACCTCGTGCCCGAGGTCCGCGTTGGTGGCGGAGAGAATCCGGACATCGGCACGCTTCGTTTTCGACGAGCCGACCCGCTCGAACTCACCCGTCTCGAGAACCCGCAGCAGCTTTCGCTGCTGTCCGTGGGGGAGGTTCGCGATCTCGTCGAGGAAGAGCGTTCCGGCGTCCGCGAGCTCGAACCGCCCGACGCGGTCGCTCTTGGCGTCGGTGTAGGCGCCCTTCACGTGGCCGAAGAGCTCGCTTTCGAAGACGCCCTCGGAGAGACCGCCGACGTTCACCGTCACCATGGGCTTCGCCGCCCGGCGGGAGGCGGCGTGAAGCGTGCGGGCGACGACTCCCTTTCCGGTGCCGTTCTCCCCGGTGATGAGCACGTTCGCATCCGAAGGACCGACGCGCTGGACGATCTCCAGAACCGGCTTCATCGCCTCGGACTCCGCGACGAGGGTCGCCGGGTCCTGACGAAGGAGCTCGTTCTCGCGCTCGAGTCGTTCTCCGCGCCGAAGCGCGCGGCCGAGCTCGACCTGGGTTCGAAGAATACTGAGAAGCCTCGCGTTGTCCCAGGGCTTCTGCACGAAGTCCCGCGCTCCCGCTCGCATCGCCTCGACCGTGAGCTCGACGCTTCCCCAGGCGGTCATCACCACGATGGGCAGAGTGTCGTCGACGTCCTTGAGACGACGAAGAAGGTCCAGCCCTTCGCGTCCCGACGTCGTGTCCCGCGCGTAGTTGAGATCCATGAGCAGCAGATCGAAGTCCTGATCCTCGACCGCTTTCACGATGGCTTCGGGCGACTCCACCGCCTCGGTGCTGTAGCCTTCGGACTTGAGGAGGAGCTTCAAGGCGGCGAGAACGTCCGGCTGATCGTCGGCGACGAGGACGCGCGGCGAAGTCCGGCTCATCATCGCGAGGGTCACCTCTTCTCGAGCCAGCCGTCCTTCAGGCGCACGATGCGGTTTCCGTACGAGGCGTTGGTCTCCGAGTGGGTCACCTGGATGATGGTGGTGCCGTCCTGGTTGAGCTTCTTGAAGAGCTCCATGATCTCGCGGCCCTGCTCGGTGTGGAGGTTGCCCGTGGGCTCGTCCGCGAGAATCACTTTGGGCTCCATCACGACCGCCCTCGCGACACCGACCAGCTGCTGCTGGCCTCCGGAGAGCTGGTTCGGATAGAGGTCCTTCTTCCCGACGATGCTGAAGCGATCCAGGATGTCCCCCACCATCGCCTGCCGCTCCGAGCGCTTGATGTTCCGGTAGGAGAGCGGAATCTCGAGGTTCTCGTAGACGGTCAGGTTGTCGAGCAGGTGATAGGCCTGGAACACGAACCCGATGTACTGCTTGTGGAGCTCGTTCCGGTGCTTGACCTTCATGTCGTGCACCGCGTGGTCCAGGAAGTGGTACTCGCCCCCCCATTCGCCGTCGAGCATCCCCAGGATATGGAGGAGCGTCGACTTCCCCGCTCCGGAGGGTCCCATGATGGTGACGAACTCGCCCTCCTGGATGTCGAGGCTGATCTGCCGGAGCACGTAGGTGCGGCCGGCCCGCGACTCGTAGAACTTTTCGAGGTTTTCGAGACGGATTAAGGGTTCTGGCATCAGTTCAGCCGAATCTTTCGGTAGTCGTCCCACGCGGAGGTATCCGACAGAATCACTTCATCTCCTTCACCGAGTCCGGCGACGATCTCGATGGTGTTCACCGAGCTCTTACCGAGCGTCACATCCACCCGCTCGGCGGTGACTCCGTCTTCGAGAAGGCGGAAGAGAGACACGGTGGTTCCCGCCTGACCGTAAGCGGGTCTCCCGACGTAGAGAACGTCTTCGAGCCTCTCGATTTCGACCGTGCCGTCGACGGAGAGGTCGGGCCGCGCGCCGCGAGGAAGCTCGCCCACGAGCTCGACGTCGACGGTGACCGTTCCGTCCTGGACCGCGGGGTCGATTCGCATCACCCGACCTTCGACGATTCCGTTGCGCGTGTCGATGCTCGCCCGCTGGTTGATCTCGACGTCTTTCGCCTGCGTCTCCGCGATGCGGAGCTCGGCTTTGAGATGCTCGGGTTGAGCGACTCGCGCGAGATTCACTCCCGGGGTCACCTGCTGCCCCACGGCCACGGGCACCTGCTGCAAGACGCCGCGGATGCCGGGACGGACCTTCAGCGCGTCGACCTGGTTCACCCGGAGGGTGTGGAGGGCCTTCAGCTGCTCGACGCGAGACGATTCCGCTTCGAGCTGCGCTTCGTTCGATTCCGAGGCGATGGCGAGCCGTTCCTGCTCCATCTGATTGCGGAGCTCGAGCTCTTTGGCCCGCTCCTCCGAGAGCTTGAGCCTGAGATCGCCGATGATGCCCTGGCCGTGGATCTCCCTGGTCCGCCTCGAGCTGAAGGACCGCGGTCCGGAAGTCCGCCTGAACGGAGGCCGCCTGCGCTTTCTGGTTCAAGAGCTGGCTTTCGAGCTGAACCTTCAAGTCCTCGAAGCGCGCCTCCGCGGCCCGTAGCTGAAGGCCGGCGTCCTGCGCGGACTGCTCGAGCTCGGGGTTGCTCATCTCGAGAAGAACGGTGTCCGCCTCGACGTCCGTTCCTGGCAGCACGACGATCCGCTCGACCCGGCCCTCCGTGCGAGCGGCGACCCAACGAATCTCGACGGGCACGAGCGTTCCCGGACCTCGGACCTGTCGGAGCATCGAGCCCCGCGCGACCCGGTCCATCCACACCGTCGAGCGTTCGACGGTCGGAGCCGCCGGCTCGAGCCGCGATACCCAGACAGCCAGGATCGCGAAAACCACGCCGCCGACGACGTAAAGCATACGCTGCTTTTTCTTTCGCGCCTCGGCGACGCCTTCCCTTTTGACGTCCATCTTTCGAAAGTCTCCTATCCTAGCAAGGGCGCAAGTTGCGTGCCAGTCGCGCTAAATACATAAGAGCCTCTCTCTAAAAGGTTAATAGGCACGCTTCCGCGAACGATCCCGCGAAACGTCCGTTTTCGAACACTACCCTGGCCGTCCATCGGGACTAACAATATTAAGAAGCTCCCAGTTGTCCCAATACGATCTTCGACGGCGAGAGGTTTTATCGCGGTTCAAGGATTTAGGACGCCCTTCCCCGGGACGAGGCTCTTTCCAGGGAAGTCGGAGGCAGGCTCGATGCCGAGAAGGTCGAGCATCGTCGGGGCGACGTCGACGGCCTGGACCCGGCCGAGGTTCACCCCTTTGGGGATCCGCGGACCGTACAGGGCGAAGATCGCGAGCATGTCGCGCCGGGTGGGGACGAAAACGTGCTCTCCCGAAGGCTCGGTTCTTTCGACGACGACGAGTCGATCTCGTCGAGGTCGAAGGGTAGTAGCCGGGAGCGAAGTCGAGAAACAGATCGCCGGTCGTGTCGCCGCCCGGCTGAAGGAGCCCCGACGTCGCCGGCTCGAAAAACGCGGTCACCACGCGCTCGCCCGAGTCCGGGTCTTTCAGACTCGAGAGCGCGCTTCCGCACTTCCCCGATGACGAATCGGCTTTTCCGCGAACGGGACGATACCCCCGGGCCGATCGTCGAGATTCACCGCGACCGACGCGTCCCCGAGGGCCGGAGCGAGCGCCCGGGTCCGGGAGAGATCGATCGACCCGTCGGGGCCGATGGCGAGAAGCCCGGCGTCCCGCAGGGCGGCGTTGAGATGAACGAGCTTGTTGGTACCCGACATGCCATGGTCGCTCACCACCATCACGTGCGCGGAATCGTAGTCGGCGATATCGAGGAGCATCCCGAGGAAGCGGTCCTGGATGGAGAAGGCCTCGTCCAGAGTCGGCTGTATCTTTCCGGGCGAGCGCCTCGTCGTAGCCGTCGAGCTCCGGGTCGACGTAACCGAAGAGCTGGTGAGCGACGTCGTCGATGACCGGGCTGTAGAGGAGGACCAGGCGATAGTCGCGGGAAAGTCCCCAGCGCGCCTGGTCGAGGAGCTGCGTGCTGAGATGGAGCTCCGTCTCGAGGAGCCGCCGCTCCGCCTCGCCCGTGCCTCCCTGCGCCAAGGTCGGACCGAAGCCGCCCTTCGAGTATGCCAATGCTCCGCCGTTCGCCGCATAGGCTCGAAGCGCCGGAGCCTCACTCTCGATGAGCTCGGAAGGCGACGCCACGAGCTCGGAAGTCCCGCTTCGATAGAGAACGAAGCTCGAGCCATCCGGGGAGAGCGAAAAGAGGCGAAGCGAGAACCACGTGCGCCTCCCGTGGAGGCGCGCCTCGATGGGCGGGGAGAAGGACTCGGAATCGCCCGGCTTCAGCCTCGCGAGCGGCGCTCCGGCGTCGGGCTCGACTCCGATCTCGAGCGTGTCGCAGCCGATTCTCGGGTCCTCGGGATCGTCGACGAAGCTCCCACGGAACCACGACTCACCGACCGCGAACCGGATCTGGCGAGGTGCGCTTCCTTGGATCGCCGTCGGATCGAAGACTTCTCCCACCGCGATCGTATCGCGTGTATCCGTAGACGACATTGAGATGAGGCTGCGGACGAAACGGATAGACCTGAGGCGCGTGAAACACGTACGTCTCGAGCCCGCGCGCGGCCGCTTTCGCCCACACCGGCTCGACGCGGAGCGAATCGGAGAAAAAGCCGTTCAGCGTTTCGAGGCGGCTCCCCGATGAAGGCGGAAGGCGTAGAACGGAGTTGGCGGTGATGCCGCTCTCGTGTCCGTACCGTCCCGTGAAGAGGAGCGCGTGCGCGGCCGCGGTCTTGGTGGGAAAGCTCGTCACCATCCCGTCCGACCAGGCCCCCTCGCGCACGATGCGATCGAAGCTCGGAAGCTTCCCTTCCGCGAGGAGTCGTGAGGTCATCACGTAGCCCGCGGCGTCGAACGAAACGACGATGAGCCGCGGAGACTCCGCCGCCTGGAGCGCGAGCGCGAGAAGGAGAAAATTCAAGGACCGCCCAGGTAACGGTCCCACCACAGAAGCTCGTGATGGTATCGATGCACCACGTTCCAGGGCTTCCAGCCGCCGTGATACGAGTCCGGATAGCGGATGAACTTCGCGTCGACTTTGAGCTTCTTGAACGCGGTGTACATCTGCTCGGCCTGCTCGATGGGAACGCGCAGGTCGCTCTCGCCGTGAATGAAGAGGGTCGGCGTTCGGACGTTCGCGATGTAGTTTATCGGCGATTGCCGCTGAAGGAGCGAGCCGCCTTCGTCTTCCCACGGCGGGCCGTAGAACTCGCTCTCCTTGGTGCGGGGAATGTCGGCGGTGCCGTAGTCGCTCACCCAGTTCGAGATGCCCGCGCCCGAGATGGCCGCGGCGAAGCGATGGTCGTGGGTCACGACCCAGTTCGTCAGGAACCCGCCGTAGGAGTACCCGGTGACTCCCATCCGCGCTTCGTCGATCGCGTACTTCGTCCGGACGAAGTCGACGCCGGCGAGCACGTCCTCACTGTCGAGGTTTCCCCATCCGCCGCCCCAGGTGGCCCAGAGGAAGTCCTCGCCGTAGCCCGTCGACCCGCGAGGGTTGGTCGCGAGGACGACGTAGCCCTTCGAAGCCACGAGCTGGAACTGCGAACGAGAACTCGTGGCCGTAAGCGCCATGGGGACCACCATGAATCGCGAGAATGAAGGGATATCGTTTCGTCCCGGGATCGTACCCGGGCGGAAGGAGCACGAAGCCTTCCACCTCGGTCCCGTCCTTGCTGCGATATCGAACGGTTTCCGGGGAGCCGAGAGAAAAACCAGCCACCGAATCCCGGCCGACGCTCGAGATTCGCCGCTCCCCGCTTCCATCGATCGCCGCGAGGAAGACGTCCGAAGGGGAGCTCACGCTTCCCGCGGCGTAGGCCATGGTCGTGAAGTCTCGCGTGAAAGAAAATCCGGAAAGCTGACGTTCCCCCGACGTCACCTGCGAAACGCCGCGGCCGTCGGAAGACGCTCGAAAGAGATGAATCTCCTCCGGAAACCTCTGCCTCGAAGAGCAGGTGCGCGCCATCCGGACGTGAAAGCCGGAGGTCCCGGTCGCAAGTCCCACGACGCCGTCACGTTCACACGCTTGCCCGCTCTCGAGGTCCATCACCTCGACGTCGACGGGCGCACCGCGGTCGGCTTTTTCCGAAATGAGGAGCGAGAGGCCTTTCTCGCGAAGAAAAGCGACGCGGCGCCCGTCGGGGGAAAAGACAGGAGACTCATGCGCGAACCCGTCGTCGGTCAGCCGACGAGCCTCGCAGCTCGCGGCGTTCCGCTCGACGAGAAACAGGTCGGGCCTCTCGTAGACGTATTCGTCGCGCTGATGGGAATCGGCCGCGAGGATCAGACGCTCGGAATCAGGGCTCCAGGCGATCCCTTTCACGTCGAATCCGAAGCAGGTGAGCTTTTTTTCCTGGCGATGAGCGCCCTCGAGGTCGTCGGTCGCCGCGATGTAGACCTCGAGAGGCGGGCTTTCGTGGGGATCGGTGGGATTCGGAAGATACCCCCGGCCATCGAACCGGAACTGGAGCCAGTCGTACATTTTTCCGGCAAACCGCTCCTCGATCTTTCGTTCGCGATCGGATGGCTCCGGACGAGCGCCTTCGGGCGGGGTCTTCCGGACATACGCCAGGTATTTCCCGTCGGGGCTGAAGACCGGCGTCTCCTCGATACCGCTCACCTGAAACGCTTCACCGAAGGAATCGGTACGCAGGAACCAGACCGAAGAGTCGCCCGAATCGCGCCGGGAAGAGAACGTGAGCCACTTTCCGTCCGGACTGTAGCGAGCGCTCGAAGCGTCGAAGCCGGGTGCGGAGATTCGCCGCGGTCTCGAGTCCGAGGACGCGCTCGCGAGCCAGAGCTCGCTTCGACGGCGGTTTCCTTCTTCATCGATGGAGCGGCGCGTGAAGGCGACGAGCCGTCCGTCCGGAGAGATCGCGGGCTCGTCCGCGCTCTCGATCCGGTAGTAGTCCTCGACTTCGAGAAGGGACAGCGCGAAAAACAAACGGGCGAGAAACATGGTGAGTTATAATATGCGAAAGACCCAATCGACAAGGGCCCATAAGGGTTTGGAGTGCGCGGCTCGATTATTTTCTTGGTTCTCCTTCTGGCTTCCGCCGTGGAGTCCATCGGAGCGGGAGCGTGCGCTCGCCCTGTTCCTCGATGAGATGGTCGCCCGCCACGGCTTCGAGCGCTCGGAGCTCGACGCAGGCTTTCGGCTCCACGCGCTCCGTGCCCCAGATCCTCGAGTTGATGAACCGGGCCACCGATCCCAAACCCTGGGAGGAGTACCGTTCCCTCTTCGTAAACTCCGAAAAAATCTCCGGTGGAGACCGATTCTGGCAGGAGAACGCGGAAGCGCTCTCGCTCGCCCGGGAGCGGTACGGCGTTCCCGAGGAGATCGTGATCGCGGTCATCGGCATCGAGACCCACTACGGACGAAACCGCGGGCGGTTCAAGGTCCTCGAGGCGCTCGCGACCCTCGCGTTCGAGTACCCGCGGCGCGCGAGCGAGTTTCGGGTCGAGCTCGAGCACTTCCTGCTCCTGAGCCGCGAGGAATCGCTCCCCCTCGGCTCCCCCCTCGGCTCGTATGCCGGCGCCATGGGGATTGCCCAGTTCATGCCGGGAAGCTATCGCCGGTACGCCATCGACTTCGACGGCGACGGAAGGCGCGATTTGTTCGAGAACACGCGAGACGCGATCGGAAGCATCGCCAACTACCTGACCGCGCATGGATGGCAGCGGAACGCTCCCGTCGCCGTTCCGGCGTCGGTGTCGGAGTCCGCCACCGAGCCATTTCGATCGGGAAAGCTCTCCACTCGGTATCGCCTTTCGGAGCTCGAATCTCTCGGGGTCAAAACCGCGGCGGCCACGCCCGGCGACAGCGAAACGACGAGCGCGATTCCCTTGACTTTGAAGAACCGCACCGGCTCCGGAGTACTGGATCGGCTTCGAGAACTTCTACGTGATTACCCGCTACAATCAGAGCCTCTATTACGCGATGGCCGTGCACCAGCTGAGCGAGGAGATCCGGGGCCGGCACGAGAGATCCAAGAGCGCCGCGGATCCCTGAGGCTCGCGAACGCCGAACGAACCGGGCGTCTCCGCGCCGCACGCACAAGAGACCGAGCAGGTGAACGCTCGGTAACACTCTTCCGGAAGCGCCTTCGTCTTCAGGAGACTTTCGCCCCGGGAAGGCGAAGAAAGGAAGGCTCCTTCGAACGAGACCCGAACGAACCGCTGCTCAACTCTTGTGCAGAGTGTTACGCGACCATGAATGGTGCGGCCGGCAGGGTCCCGCGACACAGTTTTTGCACAAGGTTTTCCACAGAAGCTGTGGGTCTTGGCCTTACCGTTTGGGCGTCGCGATCATCGCGACCGGTTCTCCTTCGGAGATCGGCGGCGTCGCGACGACGTAGAGCACTTCGCCTGCGAACGGAGCCGTGACCCGCGCGACTTCCTTGCCGAAGAAGTCGGTGACGATCGCGAGAAGGGTTCCCGCGGCGACACTGTGCCCCGGCTCCACCTGGGGGTGGAGGACTCCGGTCTTGGGGCTGGTCAGGACTTCGGAAGGCTCGAGAAAAACCGGATGAACGACTGGGAGTCGGGGCTCCTTCGAGGAGACGATAGTGTCGTAGAACGCTCACCACTCCGTCCGCGATTCGCTCGACGGAGGCGTCGTCGCGCTGGCCGAGCGATCCGGACTCCGCCGTGAACGCGGGAATGCCGCGAGTGATCGCGGTCGCGTCGCAGAAGCGCGAGTTCTCGGGGTCCGCCGGGCGCGAGCGATCGACGAGGATATGATCGATCCCGAACGCCCGCACCAGCTCTTCGATCTTGCCGTCGAGCGCCGTTTCCCCGGTCACCGGCATGTAGACGAACGGCCGAAGCCACTCGTTTCCATCGCCGCAGTGGAGGTCGATGACGTAGCTCGCCTTTTCGATGACTTCCTCGGTGATGAAGTAGGCGATCCGCTCGCTCGAGCTTCCCGCCGGGTTTCCCGGATACACACGGTTCAGGTTCTTTCCGTCCACCGGGCTCCGGTAGACGGTCCGCGCCAGAAACGAGGGCATCGCGGCGACGTGGACCATGACGACGGTGCCCCGAAGCTCGGACGGCCGGACCCGCTCGAGCACCCGCTGAAGGGCCAGAATGGGCGCGTACTCGTAGCCGTGGTTTCCGGCGATGAGCGCGACGAACCGGACCCGGGCGAAGCGCCGTGAATGACGGTGATGGGAAGCTCGATGGCGTCGCAGCGGACCCGGCTCCGATGGAAACCATCCGGGAGACGGCCGTGCCGGGCTCGGCGGTGATCCCGCCGATGGTGATCGAGGCCGCAAGTGAAGCGAGAAGAGCAAGGGTCATGTCGCTCATGGTACGATACCCGCGCCGCGTAAAGGAATTGGACGGAAGGCAGGACGTGTTCACATCCGAAGCGCTCACCCGCGGCGTCCGGGTGAAGGTGGTATCGCGCTACTCCCCGGAGCATTCGCACCCGGAGCAGAAGCGCTGGTTCTTCCTCTATACCGTCGAGATCTCGAACGAGGGCTCGGCGACGGTCCAGCTCTTGAGCCGGCACTGGATCGTCGAGAACGCCGATCATCAGGTGGAGGAAGTCCGCGGCCCGGGTGTCGTGGGCCAGCAGCCCGTCCTCGGCCCGGGCGAGTCGTTCGAGTACACGTCCGGCTGTCCTTTGACCACACCCTTCGGCTCGATGCGGGGCACGTACCAGATGGTGACGCAGGACGGAGGCCGGTTCGACGCCACCATCGCGCCGTTCACGCTTGAGCGAGCCCTACACCGTGCATTAAGCTGAAGGACTCCTCGGCTCTCGCGCTTGGCCGCGTCATCGTTGAAACGGAAACCGAACGGCAAGAACGGTGGACAAGCACGTCCTCTATCAGGAGAGCGTCCAGTCGCCGGAAAGCGACGCCCGGTTCTTCTCCCGCTACTTCAAGAAGCAGATCGGTCGTCCGCTCCGGATCCTCCGCGAGGACTTCTGCGGAACGGCGCTTCTCTGCTGCGAGTTCGTTCGGCTCCACAAGCGGAACATCGCCCTGGGCATCGACCTCGACGCGCCGACGCTGCGATGGGCCCACCTCCACAACCTGAGCCGGCTTCCGCCCTCGATGCGCGAGCGGGTCCACCTCGCGAGGGCGAACGTGCTCGACCTGCGGCGGCCGAAAGTCGACGCCGTCGCCGCTTTGAACTTCAGCTACTCGGTCTTCAAGACACGGCGCGAGCTTTGGCACGTACATCAAGACGGCCTACGCTTCCCTCTCCAGGGGTGGCATGCTCTTTCTCGATGCCTGGGGTGGAGGCGAGGTACAGTTCCTCCTGAAGGAGAGGAGGCGACTCCACGGGTTCACCTACGTCTGGGACCAGGCGGAGTTCGACCCGATCACTCACGAGATCCTGTGCAAGATCCATTTCGAGTTTCGAGACGGCTCGCGCATTCGAAACGCGTTCGTCTACGACTGGCGGCTCTGGACCCTGCCGGAGCTTCGCGAGCTCATGTCCGAAGCGGGCTTCGCGGACGTGCACGTGCTCTGGGAAGGAACCGACCGTAAGACCCGCAAGGGTAACGGCATCTTCCGCCGCGTCCGCCGCGGAGGGAACGAGAAGGCCTGGGTTGCCTACGTCGTGGGACGAAGGCCATGAGCGTCGGCGCTCTCAATCGAGGCTTTCGCTATCGCGAGCGGCTTCCCGATTCCGCGAAGGGCCGGACTCTGATCTCCTACCTGAGCGAGCGCTACCGACACTCCTCCGCGATCGAGTGGGGGCAGCGCATCGAATCGGGACTCGTGCTCGTCGAAGGGGTTCCCGCCCCTGCCGAGCGTAAGCTCGTCGCGGGAGAGTCTCTCGTCTGGAACCGCCCTCCCTGGCGCGAGCCTCCCGCTCCGACGAGCTTCGCCGTCCTCTATCGAGACGAAGACCTCCTCGGAGTCGCGAAACCCGCCGGGCTCCCGACGCTTCCGGGCGGAAGCTTTCTCGAGAACACCCTTCTCGCGCGCGTTCGCAGGCGATATCCGGCCGCATCGCCCCTGCATCGCCTTGGCCGGGGAACGTCGGGCATCGTGCTCTTCGCGCTCCACGCGGACGCCCGACGCGCTCTCGTCCGCTCGTGGGAGAAGGACGTTTCGAGACGCTATCGCGGACTCGTGATGGGTCATTTCCCCGGCGGGGAGACGACTCTCGACCACGCTATCGGCCTCGTGCCCCATTCCGTTCTCGGATCGGTATACGCGGTGAGCGCATCGGGGAAGAGGGCACGGAGCCGCGTTCGCCTTCTGGAGCACCGCGAGAGCACGTCGCTCGTCGAAGTCGCGATTGAGACCGGGCGCACGCATCAGATTCGGATCCATCTCGCGGCTGCGGGCCATCCTCTGGTCGGGGATCCGCTCTATCCCGCGGGCGGCGTGCCGGCCCCGGACGAGTGCGTGCTTCCCGGTGCCACGGGCTACTTTCTCCACGCCTATCACATGAAGTTTTCCCACCCGCGCACCCTCAGAGAGGTCGTCATCGAGTGCGGCCCCCCTCCGCTCTACCGGACGGAGAACGAATGAGCTTTCTCCTGGCGGCCGTGGTCGCGCTCCAGGGCGTCTCCGAAGTTCGCCAGGTCGTAACCTTCCGCTTTCTCCCCGGCAAGAGCGCGGATGCGATCGGGATCTTTCGCGCCGAAGCGATTCCCCTCTATCAGGCGAATGAACCGATGCTCCGCTTCCGGGCCTATCGCGAGGTGGAAAGCCCCGAGCCGCTCGACCTCGTCGTGGTCTCGAGCTTCCGCGGATTGGCAGGAATGGACGGGTCGAACCGGGTGCTGGCGGAAGAAGCGGCCCGACGCGGAACCCGCGTGGGAGAGATCTACGGACGGATCTCGGACGTCGAGCGACGGCCATCGCGACGAGCTCGTCGAAATGGACGCCGAGCTCTCCTTTGGAAACGTGGACGGTGCGGGGCTCGTCGTCCTGATTCGAACTGCGGCTCGCTCCCGGCCGGCGGAACGGACTACGAAACGCTCCTTCGGGAGCGCCTGGTGCCCTGGGAGAAGGAGCAGCCGTCTGATTGTCGGGAAGCGATAGCGGCCGCTACCTGCTGTCGGACGGCTTCGATTTCTTCCGGATCGTCGGGATCGAGAACCTCGCGGGCTGGCAGCGATACCTCGAAGCCGCTCGCGGCGCCCCGTTCGCCTCCGAGCTCGACTCCTGGATCGCCGAGTCGAGGCAGGTTATCCTCGCACCGGTTCGCGAGTTGTTCGTACGGTAACCCGACATGAGTCGATCTCCCACCGCGGCGGCCATCGTCGTTGGGAACGAGATCCTGAGCGGGAAGGTCCGGGAAGCGAACGTCTACGAGCTCGCGCGCGTGCTCCGGCCCGAAGGAGTGCTCCTGTCACGCGTCGTCACCATCCCCGACGACCTCGAGAGCATCGCGCGTGAAGTGAGGGCCCATCGAGCGGACTTCGACTACGTCTTCACGAGTGGCGGCGTCGGTGTCACGCACGACGATGTGACCATCGCCGCCGTCGCCCTCGCTTTCGGCGTTCCCGTGGTTCGCGACGCCGAGCTCGAAGCCCTCATCCGCCGCCACTACGGCGAGAAGGTCCACGAGAACCACCTCGCGCTCGCAAACGTGCCTCAGGGTGCGCGGAAGCTGGTCGCCGAGGGCTACCCGTGGCCCCTCATCGCCGTCGAGAACGTGTTCGTGCTTCCCGGAATTCCCGAAATTTTTCAGAGAAAGCTCGCCATCCTGCGCGCGCATCTGAAGAACGCGGGGGCACCCTTCGTGAGCCGCGCCGTCTATACCAGGATGGACGAAGCGCTCCTGAAACCGCTCCTGGACGAAGTCGTCGCCCGGAATCCAGAAGTCGAGGTCGGGTCCTATCCGCGCTGGAACGATCCGAAGTACGAGACCAAGCTCACCTTCGACGGAAAGGACCCGAAGGCGGTCGATATGCGCTCTCCAAGATTTCCTGAGGCTACTGCCGCCAGGCGAACCGCAGTGGATCGAGTAGCGAGGGCGGCGGCGGGGACGCTCGTCCTTCTCGCAGTCTGGTCGCTCCTGGGAGCTCAGGGAGCCCGCCTGGGTGCGTTCCGTAGTGCCGAGTCTTTCGCCCTGGTGGATTCTGGGGATGCTCGGACTCGTCTTCTGGCTCACCCCCTCGCGAAAACGCGCGACCGGGCGTGGAGCCGTCGGCCTTGGAGCGCTCTTCCTCCTCACGTTCCTCCTTTTGGTCTCATGGCGGAGCCGGGAGCTTCACCCATCCGCCTCGCTCCCGCTCATCGGCGTCGAGGCACGACGACCTCTCGAGACCCTTCGGATGGAGCGCCGCAACGAGCTGCGGCGCGTCACCGGCAAGAGGCGGAATGTGGAGATCCACACTCTTGGCGTCGTTGAGGTGAAGGACGCCGGCATCCACAGGATCGAGATCTCCTGCGACGACTTCTGCGAAGTGAAGCTGGGAGAGCACCTCCTCCGCGCCGAAGGCGACGCGCGCGGAGAGGTGACGCTTCCTCGGGGAGACGTTCCCCTCGAGATTCGGTACCGGCAGGATTCAGGTCCGGCGCGGCTCGCGATCTCGTGGGACCGCCCGTCGTTCTTCGAGCTCCTGCCTCTCGACTACTTCGTGCGGGCGCCCGAGGCGGGGCCGAGAAGCCGCGGCTCCGCGCATCTGGCCCTCTTTTGCCTCGTGCTCTGGTGGGGCCTTTTCTCGTTCTACTGGATGCGGCTCGCCCGCGCGAAAGCGAGCCTGCGCACGTCCGTCGCCGTACCCAGCGCCGCCGCGCTTCTCGTCTTGTACGGCGGTCTTCTTCGCTTCGAGGCGTTCCTCGCGCACTCGGGTCTGGCGGAACGTCAGAGAGAGCGCCGCAAAGATTCACGAAACGCTTCTACCGTGGCTCCCGAGCTATGGCGTCTTCAATCCCGAGAACGCGCCCGACGATCCCTACCGCGCCGACGTGAGGAGCTACCTCGATCGGGCGGAGGCCATGCGCCGTGAGGGATTTTACGCGCCGTCGTTCCGCGAGCCGTTCTACGTCCTCCTGGTGTCCGTCTTCGTCGCCGCGGCCGGGGGCGAGATCGGAATTCTCGTCGAGTCCATGGTTTTCTCCGTCTTGACGCTCGCGCTCTTCTACCTCTTCGCGGCGAAGCTCCACGGCCGCACCTGGGCGCTCGCCCTGCTTCTGCCCGTGGCCCTTCACCACTGGCTCGTGCTCGACGCTCCCACGGGCTATCGGGAAAGCGCGTACTCGTTCTTTCTTCTGCTCTTCGTGGCCGCGGCAGCGCTCGGGAAGAACCATTTCCGCTCGGCACTCCTTTCGGGCTTTCTCGGCGCCCTCCTTTGTCTCATCCGTTTGAGCGCGCTTTCGATCGTCCTTCCTGTCCTCGCGCTACAGCTTCTGCGGCTCCCCTCGAGAGAGCGTGCTCGCTTCGCGGCCAGCTTCGGCCTGGTCTTTCTGCTCCTGGTGGGACCCTTTCTCTATTCCAACTTCCGCGCGCACGGGGACCCGTTTTACAGCGTCAGCTTTCACACGGAGTTCTGGCTGCGTGCCGAAGGAGTCGGCGAGGGACAAGGACCGGTGAGCCTGTCCCGGTACTTCACCGACTTCGAACGGGCCGGGAAGCTCCTCGCGGGAACGTTTCTCGGCTTGACGCTCCTTCCACTCCGCACCATCGCGAACGGCCTTGGACACTTTCCGCTTCTCGCGCTTCCGATTCTCGGCCTCGGGGTCCTCGGACTCGTCCGCGCGCGAAATCTCTTCCTGACGGCCGCCTACTTCGGGCACCTCCTCGCGTTCGCCTATATCCAGAATTTTCCGTCGGGCGAGATGCCGCGCTTCGTGATGCCCGCGTACTTTCTACTGGTCCTCGCCATCCCCTACGCCATTCGCCTACGAGGGAGCGTGCTCGCGCCGGTTGACACCGTGAACGCGGAAGGCTCGCCGCGATCCCGATAGCATCTTCCTCCAGCGTTCCATGTCGCTCGCGTTCTCGGTCACGAGATCTGCCCCGAGCATCGAAGCATTCAACACGATGAGAACGTCGTTGATGTGATCCCTCGGCTCAATCGCTCCTCGCCGACGGGCGTAACGCGCGAGAAGGAGTCCCGCCAGGACCCAGTCGTCGTGGCCGGGCGTCACGACGTAACCTCTCGCCAGGAAAGCCCGTTGAATCGCGTCCAGGCCCTTCTTGTCGCCCGGGGCGCGTACGCCAGCGTACAGTTCTTGCATTACCACCGAGCTCATTCTCGCTCGGCCGCCGCGCAGAGCGCGTCGAAAGAGGACCTCGTACGCTTGTCCCCGAATGATCGGGATCAGAACGGACGTGTCGAAGAGCTGCAGCCGCATGACTCTCGGATCGGCTAGCGGCTCCGAGCGCGACCGTAGGCATCGGCCAATGTCCCGCGACGACGGAGTTTCCCTACCTCGTTCATGACCTCGTCCGCGAACAGGAAATCATCGATGACAAGGCGAATTGCCTCCGACTCGCTTCTCGCGCCGAGCCGCTCGACCAGAAGCTTCACCTTGGGCGCGTCGAGCATCACGTTTTTCCTTACCACCCTCGAAGGACCTGCCATGGTCGGCCTCCATTACGTATTCCAAGTCAGTTTACTACACACTCCGGACGACCACCAGCGCCGTGGTCACACCTTCTGTCAAGGCGCAACGACGCTCGTAAACCAAAAGCCGGCGGGAATATAGTCCGCGGCATGAGGACAACCATCGCCTTCGTCTCCTCGATCCTCGCGTGCTCTTTCACCTTCGCGCAGACGGCTGACCGATACACCTTCGCGCTCACCGGCGACTCGATAATCACCCGGAAGCTATCCGTCTACGACGAGCCGGAGTTCCTCTCGATGATCGAGCGAATCCGCAGCGCGGACGTCGCCTTCACCAACATCGAGATGCTGTTCCACGACTACGAGTCGTACCCCATGGCGTCGAGCGGCGGGACCTACATGAGGGCGCAGCCGGAGCTTGTCGAAGGAGCTCGTCTGGGCGGGATTCGATCTGGGGGGCCTCGCGAACAACCACTCCGGCGACTACGGACCGACGGCGATGCTGCTGACGGAGAAGTACGTGCGCGAGGCGGGGATCACCGCCTCGGGCGTGGGTAAGAGCCTCGCGGAAGCGCGAGAGGCGAAGTTTCTCGAGACCGGAAGGGCCCGGATCGCGCTGGTATCGCTGGCGTCGACTTTTTCCGACCACTCCATGGCCGGGAAGTCCCGCGACGACATCCCCGCCCGCCCCGGACTGAGCCCGCTGAGGCACAAAGTCACCTACCAGGTCAACCGCGACCAGCTCGAAGCGCTCCGCGGCATCCTGAAGAGTCTTTCGATGAACGTTCCCGACTCCGGTGACAGCCTCACCTTCCGGGGCGCGCAGTTCGTGGTGGGCGAGCCGACGGGAGTCATGACCGAGCCGCACCCCGAGGACATGGAAGAGATCGCGGCCATCGTCAGGAACGCGGAGAGCCTTTCGGACTACACCATCGTCTCCATCCACGCTCACGAGGGAGACGGCGATCGATCCGTGCCCGCGAGATTCGTGGTCGATTTCGCGCGGCGAATGATCGACGAGGGCGCCGACCTCTTCGTCGGCCACGGTCCGCACGTGCTGCGGGGGATCGAGATCTACAAAGGAAAACCGATCTTCTACAGCCTCGGCGATTTCATCTTCCAGAACGAGACCCTGCAGCGGCTGCCGCACGAGAACTATGCTCCCCTCGGACTCGGCGACGACAAGGGTCTCTCGGACTTCAACGACGCCCGCTACGATCACGACCGCACCGGATTTCCCGCGTCCCCGGAAATCTGGGAGTCGGTCGTGGCGGAGGTGGTCTTCCAGGGGAAGGAGCTTTCGGAGCTGAAGCTCCACCCCATTTCGCTCGGCTTCGGAAAGCCCCGGCACGTCCGTGGACGCCCGCTCTCCGCGGACGAGGCGCTCTCGCGCAAGATCATCTCCGACCTCACGCGTCTCTCGAAGCCTTTCGGAACCGACGTCCAGTACGTCGACGGCGTCGGTGTCGTGCGGCTGAAGACGCCCGCGACCAACTGAGGTGACGCCCATGAAAATGAAGCTCGCCCTTCTGTTCCTCACCGCGCTCGTCGCCGCACCGGTGTTCGCCGAAGCTCCCGACACCTATGCGGAGGTCGCTGACCTCGTCGAGGCGGCCCGCGAACGAGTGGCGCGCTCCGGCAATGTCGGTCGCGGTCGTCGACGACGGCCGCATCACCTGGGCGCGGGGCTTTGGCCGTCGCCGACGTCGAGAACGAGGTCGAAGCGCGTCCCGACACGGTGTACCGCATCGCCTCGATCTCGAAGCCCATCTCCGCGACCGCGATCCTGCAGCTCGTGGAGAAGGGGCAGCTCTCGCTCGACGATCCGGTGACGAAGCACGTGCCGACCTTTCCCGACCGGGGACTCGGGATCACGCTCCGGCACCTGCTGACGCATACCTCGGGAATCCGCCATTACAAGGAAGGCGAGATGAATCTCAAGGAGCACTTCGACTCCGTCGAGGCGGCTCTCGAGATCTTCAAGGACGACCCGCTTTTGTTCACGCCCGGCACGAAGTATTCGTACTCCAGCTACGCCTACAACCTCCTCGGGGCGGTGGTCGAGAGCGCATCCGGTCTCACCTTCGAGGCCTACCTGAAGGAGAACGTCTGGGGCCCGGCGGGGATGACGGCGACGAGGCTCGAGCACCAGGGGGAGATCGTTCCCGCACCGCTCCCGCCAGTACGTGCGGCGAGGCGGGCGGGTCGCGAACGCTCCTTTCGCCGATCTGAGCGTGAAATGGGCGGGAGGCGGAATCATCTCGACCGTCGAGGACCTGGCGCGCTTCGCGATCGCCCTCGACGAGGGGCTCCTCCTGAAGTCCGCGACGCTCGAGACGATGTACGAGCCGATGACGCTCGCCGACGGCAGCCGCACCGACTACGGCCTCGGATGGGACTCTCAGGTCGACGAGAAGGGCCGACGGTGGATCGCTCACGGCGGCGGCGCCACCGGCGGGAGCACGTACATCCTGCGGCTGCCGGAGAAGCGCTTCGCCGTCACCATCGCCGCGAACGTACAGGACGCCGGCGACCGCCGCGCGCTCGGGGATGAAGATCGCGGAGCTCGTCCTCACCCGCTAGAAACGGGGAAGAACGCAAGGACGCCAAGGAAGCCAAGACGCAAAGGGAATTTCAATCCTTCTTTGCGTCTTCAGTTCGCCCTTCGCGACTTTGCGTTTTTCTTTTCCAGGGCCGATAGCACCGCCGCTCTCGATCCGTCGTCGAGCGGGAGCGAGCGGCGCGTGAGAAAGCTTCGCCCCAGATCGCCGCGCATCACGCCCGAATCCGCATGAGGGAGCTCGGGAGCGATGCGGTGCACGAGCTCGTGAACGACCACCCGCCCGAGCGCCTTCGCGAGGCGCTTCCGGTCGGACGGCTCCATCATTCCGTCCGTTCCGGACGCGACACCCAGAACGCGCGCGACGCGGTGATAGAAAACGTAGACCGCGCTCGATTCCTCCGCTGAGAGGTAGACGCCCATCGCGGACGGCGACAGATGCCATCCGTCGCCCGTCGGCTCGGAGGGAGTCAAGACCACGACGACCCCCGGACGCGCCGCCGTTCGGCTGGCCCGTCTTCGCGATCGCTCCATCGAACGCGAATTCCCGCCTCCTTCGAGGATCGAGTCGATCTCGCGCTCGCACTTCCTCGCGATGCGAGACCAACCCGTGCCCATCGTTCCACGAGGCGAGAATCGAGGCGCCCGGATCGAGAGCGAGAGCGACGGAAAGCCATGCCACGCCGTGCATGACCAGAGACTGGGCATCGCCGAGTTCAGGATGCGGTCAAGTTCGGATAAACCTTCCGTCGGGAAAAGTCGCCGCTGCAGGCGTCCCGCCGATCATCGGATTATTGGATAACAATCCAAAATTATGAAGATTCTGACCGTATCTCTTGGATCGACGTGGACTCAACGTAACTCATGATATCTACTGACAATAACTAGTAGTTATACGATTCAGTTCTTTGATATCTCGAACCATCTCGTGGCATCTCTTTTGCTCATGGTCTCTCGTCTGGTCTGGAATCGTTCGTGTGTCTCGAAGCTCGGCCTTAACCAATCCTGGAGGGTTTACGTGCAGAAAAGAGTCCTACTCCTCGTAGGTCTATCGCTCCTCCTTGCCGTCAGTGCTTTCGCGCAGACCGCTCGCGTCGGCGGGAAAGTCACGGACCAGCAGGGCGGAGTCCTTCCCGGCGTCACGGTGACCATCACCAACGTGGCGACCGGTCTCTCGTCGGAGGTCGTGACGAACGCCGCCGGCTCCTACCTCTTTCCCTCGCTCGATCCCGGCGTGTACCGTCTCAGCGTCGACGATGCCGGGCTTCGCCGGATACGTTCGAGAGGGAATCATCCTCGCGACCGGACAGGGCGTCACCATGGATGCCCAGCTCCAGGTCGAGGGAGTCACCGAGACCGTCACGGTGACCGGAGAATCCCCGATGATCTCGACCCGGGAGTCGAAGGTGGGCGGAGTCGTCGATACCGAACAGATTCAGAACGTTCCCATCAACACCCGCGACGTGCAGCAGCTCGCGCTCCTCGTGCCCGGCGCGAAGAAGGCGAACAACTTCGACCCGACCAAGGGCCGCGTTCCGGCCATCAGCTTCGGAACGAACGGAACGGGCCGCGGCATCCTCTATATGTTGGACGGCGGCGACAACACCGACGACGCCGTCGGCGGCATCGTGCAGCAGGTCTCGATGGACTCCATCCAGGAGTTCGAGGTCGTGACCTCGCGCATCAAGGCCGAGTACGCCCGCGCGGGCGGCGGCGCCATCACCATGGTGACCAAGTCGGGAACCAACGAGTTCCACGGCTCGGCGTTCGAGTACTTCCGCAACAAGTCGCTCAACGCCGAGACCGAGCCCGAGACAGCTCGCCGGCGAGGGCAAGGCCCCGTTCAACCGGCACCAGTTCGGCGCGACTCTCGGCGGTCCGATCGTCAGGGACAAGTCGTTCTTCTTCGTCACCTATGAGCGGGTGCAGGAGGACTTCAACTCGATCCTCGCCATCGACCCGGCGGCGGCCGCTCTCTACGATCCCGCGTTCATCGACTCGCACGGCGGATTCGGAGCGATCGAGCAGCCGTTCACGCGCAACTACTTCACCGCCAAGTTCACGCAGCAGTTCAACGCCGAACAACCGCCTCGACGTTCGCTACGCCTACGAGGACAACAGCCGTGACGGCGACCAGGTCGGAGACGGCTTCATCTTCAACGTCATCTCGGGACCAGGCGGCTTTCCAGACGAACGACCTCTGGAGCATCCTCGGCCGCATGCAGACCCTGGTCGGGACCGCGGGCTTCAACGAGTTCGTGTTCCAGGCGAGCGACTTCGTCAACATCATCCAGGGCGTCGGCCAGACCGGATTTCCACACGCCGGATCGTCCGACGCTCACCTATCCCAGCGCCACCTTCGGTCAGAACGCGAACACGCCTCAGGAGACGTTCCAGAGGAAATTCCAGTTCCGGGACACGTTCTCCTACTCGCTCAACACCCACGACCTGAAATTCGGCGGCGAGGTCCTGCAAGGGCGACCCCTTCGGATTCGACCTTCCCTTCGCGAACAACGGTACGTTCTACTACGCCAACGACGGCGATCCCACCGGACCGCCGACCACGTTCAGCCAGTTCGACCTCATCCCGCGGATGGAGATCCCGTATACGGTTTACGGGTTCTTCGCCCAGGACGACTGGCGCGTGAACGACTCACTCACCCTGAACCTCGGCCTTCGCTACGACGTCGAGATCGGCACTCTCTCGAACGTCCTCTATGGACCGAACGGCGAGTTCCTGATCACCGATCCCCGAAGCCCCTACGCGGGCGATGGGCGAGCTCGAGGACGACAAGAACAACTGGGCGCCCCGGCTGGGCTTCGCCTGGGACATCGGCGCGCAGGGCAAGACGGTGGTTCGCGGCGGCTACGGTCTCTTCTACGACAAGATCGTGGCCAACGCCACGCTCTTCACCCTGCATCGATTGGGCCGGAGTGCGAGGAGTCTCCATCGAGAACCCGCCCTTCGGCCCGGAGAACGTGCCTGCGTTCGAGGAGCTCTTCGCGATCGCCGGCTTCCCGCTGCCCTACGAGCCCATCATCCCTCCGGGATTCCAGTTCCCGAAGACGGAGCAGATGACCATCGGCGTGAGCCATCAGTTCTCACCGACTCTCGCCTTCGACGTCGACTACATCCACTCGCACGGGGACGAGCGCGGTAAGGTGGCCGACCTCAACGAGCGCCACGTCCGCGGCAGCAACGCGTCGCGCCTCTTCTATCCCGGAGCGACCGGGACGGCTCCGCGTCATCGAGTCACCGCGGCATCGACGACTATGACGGTCTGCAGCTCTCGCTGCGGAAGCGGTTCACCAACAACATCCAGTACACCGTCAACTACACCTACGGCGATTTGAGGGGAACCGCGGAGAGCGGGTTTCGGTCAGGAAGCGGAGTGCTACGAGTGCGTCGGTGACGATCGGGACACCGGACCGCTCGGCAACGACACCACGCACGCCTTCACCACCGGAGCCATCTTCGGCCTTCCCGCGGACTTCCAGTTCTCGTTCCTCGTTCAGGCGGAGAACGGACGTCCGCTCACGGCTCGCTCCACCGGCGATCTCAACGGAAACGGACGGACCGGAGCGCAGTGCGTCTGCGACTACACCGAGGGGCCGGACGGCGAGGAGGCGGGACGCGGGAACTTCCGGGGCGATCCCGACGTTCACCTTCGACCTCCGTCTCGCGAAGTTCTTCCGCTTCGGCGGCGACAAGAACCTCCAGGTGGCGTTCGAGACGTTCAACCTGTTCAACCGCGTGAACAAGGGACGGAACTTCGAGACCGACGTTCGAGTCTCCGAACTTCGGCGGCTGGAACCAGGGTCTCGAGACCAACCAGCTCCAGATCCAGCTCGGAGTGCGATTCCAGTTCTAGTCAGGTAGCGAGGGAGCTCTCGCCAGGGGAGGCCTTTCGGCCTCCCCTGATTTTTTTGGAGGGAGACTATAGCAAGCGTCAACGCTCGTCGCGAAGACGCTTCCATAAATCCTGGCTCTCCGCGGGAAGTCGATGCACGGCGGCGTCCACTTCTTCCTTGATGACGATCGCCTTCTCGTGGCTCTCGAGAAGCGAGCGTATGTCCCAAGCATCTTTCGGTCCGCCCGCGTAAAGCTTCAGGAGGACGAGCCCTGCCGGCCGGGCGACCTTCATCGTAACTTCGCCAATCGACATTCGTTCGGCTGACTCTACGATTGATTGCTGCCACGCGTAACGACCGACCACCACATCGACTGTCCTGTCGCCCGCAAGAGTCAAGCGCACGCTGCCCGCCAGGGGTCTTCCCAGTCTCCCTTGAGCAATCGCAAGCTTGCTCCTCGAGCCTGCAGGTCACTCCACAGCTCTTGCCGCAGAACTTTCGGATCCACCGTAAAGAGGTCTACGTCGGCGGTAGCGCGACTGACACCGTGAATCGCAAAGGCCGCGGCGCCGATGAGAGCGTGATCTATCGCGCTCGCATCCAGCAGAGCGACTACGTCACGGACAAGACTCATTCGATGATGTCGAGCAGGACTCTCGATCGCCTCCGACCCGCCTGGCTGCCGCGTTCGAGGCGCCTCCGCGCTTCGTCCCGAGTGATTTGGTGGGCGGCCGCGTGGCTCTCGATAGCGCGGTCGCCCAACGCCAGCGCCTCCTCCAGCCGCTCAGCCGGCGTCATCCTTCGAAGGCGCTCGAGACTCTCGAGCCTCAATTGCTCGGCGACATTGCTCACAGAACGAGTATAGACGACGACCGTACCCTAGCGCCCTCCCAGGATGCCCTTCAGCTCCGGCTGCTCCGGCTGGATCTGGAGCGAGCGTTTCAAGAGCGCGGCGCCTTTCTCCGCTCTCCCCCGCTTCGAGGTAGGCGAACCCCAGGCTGTTCAAGACCAGGGTCGAGTCCGGAGAAAGCTCGAGCGCCTTCTCGAAAAGAGGGATCGCCTCGCCGAGCTTCCCGGAGAGCGCCCGGGTGTGGCCGAGGCCGAGGTACAGGCCCGCGGCCTGCGGACGCACGCGCGAGCGACTCCTGATACAGATCCTCCGCCTCTTCCAGCCGTCTATCCGTCAGGAAGAGGTTTCCCAGCTGCACGCGAGGGTCCTCTTCCGAAGGCGCCGCTTCGATCGCGGCGCGAAAGAGCTTCTCGGCGTATTGGGTCGAGCCGCTCATCATCGCGATCTTCCCCTGCAGCAGGAGAAGCGACGGCGCGTTTCCATCTCTCGCCGCCGCCTGGGTAATGGCCGCATCCGCCTGTGAGCGGGACTTCGACGCCAGGTGGAGCTGCGCGAGCTCCACCCAGGGCTCGGGCGACGCTTCGTCGATGAGCGCCGCTTGCTGAAGCGCATCCCGCGCCTCCTCCATGCGTCCCAGGCGGAGGAGACTCTTCCCGAGAAGGAGCGTTCCGTCGAAGTCCTTCGGCGCGCGCGCGAGGATCTCCTTGCACTGGTCCACCGCGGCCGGATATCGGCCCCGCTCGAAGTAGGCGAGGGCCAGGTAGGTCCTCGCGAGAACGAGGTCGGGCTCGGTCGCGAGAGCGGACTCGAGCGCATCGATAGCCTGATCCATCTCGCCCGCGGGCGGTGAG
The DNA here is from genome assembly GCA_963820855.1 of uncultured Acidobacteriota bacterium. GTDB lineage: Bacteria > Acidobacteriota > Vicinamibacteria > Marinacidobacterales > SMYC01 > DAISKN01. The sequence goes on along the minus strand of CAWGBY010000014.1, from coordinate 193,483 downwards.
ATCCATTCCGGTTCGCACTCCCTCCCACACCGCGAGGCGGCTCTTCGGATCCGGCCTGGGGCCCTCGACGGAGCCGGAGCCTTCGGAGCTCAGATACCCCAGGCTTCGCAACACGACTCGAATCTGCGGGTCCAGGATTTCTTCCTTCGCCGCGGCGCCGGCGGTCGCCTTTTCGAGGCGATCGAGCTCGGAGTCGAGCTCGCGAACCTTCTCGGGGTTCCACGCCGCGAGGTTTCGGAGCTCGCCGGGGTCGGCCGCCATGTCGTAGAGCTCGGGCTCCGGCGCGTCGATGTACTTGAAGCTCCCTACGCGCAGGCTCCGGAGCTCGCTCCAGCCGAGATTCAAGCGAGGGAAATACGTCTCGGCGTAGGACGGCTCGGGTGAGGCCGCCTCCCCTTCGATCGCGGGAACGCAGGCTTCTTCCCTGGCATCGACCGCATCTCTCGTTCATGCCGACGAGATCCAGAATCGTCGGCACGATGTCGATCGAGCGGGCGGTCGCGGAGACCGTCGTTCCGGCGGTGACTCCCGGCCCGCGCAGGATCAGGGGAACCCGCATCGTGCTGTCGTAGACGAAAAGAGAATGAGTGCTTTCGCCGTGCTCGCCGAGTCCCTCCCCGTGATCGGCGGTGACGGCGACGAAGTCCTCGTCTGAAACCGCGTCGAGGAGCGCCTTCAACGAGGAGTCGACGTAGGCGACCTCTCCCTCGTAGGTGTCCGGATGGGGATCCGGCGGATCGTAGGGGGCGTGGGGATCGAAGAGATGGACCCACACGAAATAGAGATTCTGACCCCGGCCCGCGATCCAGCTTCGCGCGGCGGGAACCACATCCGCGGCCCGTCTCTCGGCGAGAGAAACTCTCGTTCGCGATCGGCCCATCGAATCGTCGTAGAGATCGAAGCCCTGGTCGAGCCCGAATCGGGAATCGACGGGAAATCCCGAGACGAACGCGGCGGTCTCGTATCCGGCGCTCTTCAGGATCTCCGCGAGGGTCTCCATCTCGGCCGGCAGGCGGAAGCGGCCGTTGTCCCGAACCCCATGGAAGGTGGGATAGGTGCCGGTGAGGATGGAGCTATGGGAGGGAAGCGTGAGGGGACTCTGCGCGAAAACGTTCTCGAACCTCACGCCCGCGCGCGCGAGAGCATCGAGAGAGGGGGTCTGCTGCGCCGCCTCCGTAGGACCCCAAGTGGTCCGCGCGAAGGGTGTCGATGGTCACGAGGACGATGCTTCGTGGCTCGCGCGCCCCGTCCGAGCCGCAGCCCGAAAGAGCGACAAGGGTCGCCACGAAGGACCACCGCCTCATGGCTCGCGCTTCTCGAGACGCTCGTACTCCCGCTCGTGCTCGAGAGCCTCGGCTTCCCGTCCGAGCTCCCGCAGCGCCTGCGCAAGGTTCAAATGCGCGGACGCGAAGTCGGGAGCGAGGCGAATCGCCTCCTCGAAGAGGGAGACCGCGCGTTCGAAATCTCGTTTCTCCGTGTAGAGAACTCCGAGCCCGTTCCGGGGAAGCGCGAGCTCCGCGTCGGCGGCGATGGCCCGCTCGAACGCGGAGATCGCCTCCTCCGACCGCCCGGATCGCGACAGGATCACGCCGAGGTCGCTCCAGGCGAGGCGCATTCGCAGGCGAGATCTCGAGGCTCCGGCGGAGATCGGCTTCCGCCTCGGACAGACTCCCTTTCGCGAGCAGGACCGAGGCGCGCAAATGGAATGCCGCCGCATCCTCAGGCGCGAGCGTCAGCGCTTTCGTCGCCGCGCCCTCGCGCTTCCTCCAGCTTGCCCGCTTCGAGCAGAAGCTCTCCCGCCGCCAACTGGAGTGCGGGCTCGTTCGGTGAGAGCTGTACCGCTCGGGAGACGATGCCGAGCGCATCCGCGCTCCTTCCCTGACGTCGGTAGAGCTTCGCGAGCTCGAGGAGGCTCGCGACGTTGTCGGGCGCGATACGGGCCGCGTGCTCGAAGCGCTCGACCTCTTCTTGAATCTTGTTCAGCTCCTGGAAGCGCTGCAGGGCGACCTGCGCCTCATCCGCTTTCCCCTGCCGCGCGAGAAGACGACCGAGCTGATAGTACGCGTCGACCAGGTACGGAGCTTCCTCGATGGCGAGGCGGCACTGTTCGACCGCCCGGTCGATCTCGCCGGACGCGGTATAGAGCCGCGCGAGCTCGTTCCGGGCGTCGGCGCGGACGCTCGGCTCGGCCAGCGCCGCGAGGAGCGACTCGACGGCCGCCTCGCGCTCGCCCAGCTTCGAAAGGGTGATCCCCCGCTGGAACTGCGCGAAGTGGTTCCCGGGCTCGAGCGCGAGGGCCTCGTCGAATCTCGCCCGCGCCTCCGCGAAGCGGCCGGTGTTCAGAAAACAATAACCGAGGTCGACGAGGAGAGACGCGGACGACTCACCGGCGTCCACGATCTTCTGCAGGTCGACGGCGGCCTCCTTGAAGTCGCCGTGCTTGAGCCGGGCGCGCGCGAGAGCTTTTCGAACGGGAATGCCGTCCGCCCCGCCCGGCGATCGCTTCCTCGAAAGCCGCGATCGAGTCCTGGTAGAGACCGAGGTCGAAGAGCACCGCCGCCAGGCGAAGCGAAGACTGCACGTTCCCCGGATGGAGCTCGAGCGCCTTTTGGAGAGCCGCTCGAGCCTCCCCCAGATTCCCGCTCTCGTGGCAGGCCACACCCAGAAGGTGCTGAGCGGAGGCGTCTTTCGGCGCGAGCTCGGTCAGCTTGCGAAACTCCTCCGCGGCCTCGGGATACCGCTTCTGGCCGAGGCGCAGCCTTCCGAGGTTGAAGCGCGCGGCGCCGAGCGCGGGGTCGAGATCGATCGCGCTCTCGAACGCTTGGCCCGCTCCGGTATCGTTTCCGAGCGCGAGCTCCGCGACGCCGCGCAGAAGGTACACCGGCGCGAGCGCTTTCGGCGTCGCATCGATCGGGAGCTTCGGGCGCGAGCGGCAAGAGGAGCGTCAGGGCCTTCGCGGGCTCCTTGCGATCGAGAGCTTCTTTCGCCTGCTGGAAGATCTCTCCCGCGGTCTGGGTCCCGATCGCTGCGGCGAAGAGCGCGGCTACCAGCATCGGCGCATCTATCGGGCTCAATGGGGAGACCGCTTCACCTCTTCGAGGAACTCCACCACCTGCGGCTGGTCCGGCGCGAGCTCGAGTGAACGGTTGAGCGTCGCGACCGCCGCATCGCGATTGCCTCGGGCGAACTCCGTCTCGCCGAGCGCGTTCAAGAGACCCACGTCTTCTCCTCCGGACTCGATCGCCTTCTGGTAGGCCTCGACCGCCTCACCGTACTTTCCGAGCCGGAACCGGGCGAGGCCGAGAAGGGCGAGCGCGTCCACGTCCGCGCCGTCGCGCGCGACCGCTTCGAGCGCCGTCGTCTCGCCCGCCTCCGGATGTCCCCCCAGAATCTCCGCGCGCGCCTTCCCGCAGCGCGCGGGCTGGAAGTACGGCTCGTAGTCGAGAGAAATCCGGAAGAGCTGGATCGCCTCGTCGTAGCGCTGCGCGATGAGGTAGTGCTGCCCCTTCCGGAAAAAATCCTGCGCGGGCGTGAGCTCGGGCGGAAGCCCCACCGTGTTCAAGCGGCCCATCTCCTGCGCCGGGCCCGACCTCGAAGTCGAGGCGGGCGAGATCCGAGAACGAGCCGCCATCCTCGCTCACCAGGGCCTCGAGCTGATAGCTTCCGGATGCGAGCGCGTCTCCCGACAAGACCTTGAGCACATCGACCGTATCAGGCTGTCGAGACGCGCGGACGGAATCGATTCGTCTCGTCGAGAACCGTCTCGTCGCCTCGCTTGAGCGTGAACCGCACCGAGACCTGAGGATCCTGAGATACGGCTTTCTGCGGGCAGAGTACACCTCGAGAAAGGCGAGAAGCCTCTGCCCGGCGCCGAACGTGCGGTTCGGTCTCGGATAGAGACGCAGGTGCTCGAACTGGTGCGGAATCCCGCTGCCCGCCGCCGCCTCATCCGCTTTGAACGCGGCGACGAAGCTCGAGACCGCCGGCCGATCCGCGGGGAAGGCAGGGACGGCGACCACGCGCTCGACGATCCCGAGCCGCCTTCCCACGAAGTCGCGCGCGTACAGCTGCAATCGGTAGCGGCCGGGCAGGAGCTCGACCTTCCTCTGGAAGAGCACGGGGTAATGCCGCGCGGCTTCCCAGTCGGATTCGGGAATCTCGAGCTCGAGAGAGTCGCGAAACTCCTCCAGCACCTCACCGCTGTCGATGTGGGTGAAGGTCCCGATGAGATCGTAGCGGCCCAGCATCCGCTTGTCGTACTGGTTCACCCGGAGGTCCTCGGCCGCGATCTCGAGAGCGAGGTGAGCCTCGGAAAATCCGTCGCCGCCGCGGAAGTAGTCGATGTTGAAATCGACGGGGAGCTCGCCGCCGAAGGTCGCTTCCGCGCTGACGGTGGCGCGAACGTTCTTCCTGGTCTTCTCGAAAACGAACCCCGGGGTCCGGAGCTCGGAGAGCACGGCCTCCGACGAAAGCATGTTCTGCCCGGGACCGACGCTTTCCGCCGCCTTGACGATATCCACATCCCACCGCTGGCGGACGTTGAACGGCACCTGGTTCCCGAATCCGATCATTCCGCGAGTGACGGGGTCGGCGATGAGCGCTTTCATCCCGTCGAAAGCGGGACTGAAGAGACGATACTCCCCCGCGCCGTTTCTCTTGAAGAAAATGAGCTGGAGCGCGTTTGGAAAGAGCGGGATGTCGAGGTTGTAGTAGAACCAGATCTGAAGCGGGAAGAGATCGTAGTTGTTCGGATAGGACATCACGTCCTGGGGCTCGCCGAGCGTGATGTACATCCGGCCCCGCTCGGTCATCCATCCCGGGCGGGATTCGCGGTATTTGTCGTTGGCCTCCCGGAAGCGTTTCTCGTGCTCGACCTTGAACTCGTTCACCGCGGTTTCCGGGACGGGATCCCGGACTTGCCAGAACCTTTCGATGAACTCGTCGCGTTCCGCGGCGGTCCCGAGGCGCAGAAAGCTTTCCCGCTCGGGGTCCGTGATGATGTAGACGGCCTCCTGGTCGAGAAAGCGCCGGTGCTCACTCGAAAGCTCGGGATCCTGCGCCAGAAGCAGAAGCGAAACCAAAGCCAGCATCGCCTCCATCATACTTCGAAAGCGTGGGTTAACATGGTTCCCCATGCCCCGCCGCACGTGGTTTTTGGCCCTGGCGAGCCTCGCCCTCTCGTCCGGCTGCGGCGGCGTTCGCCCCGGCGCAGGCCAGAACCTCCTCGTCATCACCATCGATACGCTCCGGGCGGATCGGGTGGGGGCGTACGGTTATGCCAAGGCCAAGACCCCCCATATCGACGCGCTGGCACGGGAAGGCGTTCTCTTCGAGCAGGCGATCGCCCAGGTGCCGGTCACTCTCCCGTCGCACGCGAGCCTTTTCACCGGTCTTCTTCCACCGACCCACGGGGTCCGCGACAACACGTACTTTCGGCTCGGCTCGGAGGCGCGAACCCTGGCGGAAGATCTGAAAGCGCGCGGCTACGAGACGGCGGCCTTCGTCTCCGCGTTCGTTCTCGACAGCGCCTTCGGCCTCGATCAGGGATTCGATCTGTACGACGACGAGGTCACCGGGGCGGCCGGGACGGCGGGAACGATCGCCGAGCGGCGAGGGGAGCTCGTCACGCGGCTCCTTCACCTCCTGGATCGCGAAGCGAGCCTCGGACCGACCTTTCTTCGCGTGGCTGCACTTTTTCGATCCCCACCTTCCCTACGCTCCTCCGCCTCCCTATCCCTCCGGTTACGACGGTGAGATCGAGTACGTGGATGCCCAGGTGGGCCGCGTGCTCGAGGCCCTCGAGGCGAGAGGGCTCAGCGAGGACACGCTCATCGTGGTCACGTCGGACCACGGAGAGTCTCTCGGCGAGCACGGAGAAAAAAGCCACGGGTTCTTCGTCTACGACGCCACTCTCCGCGTTCCCTTGATCCTGAAGGGCGCCCGTTCGTTTCCCGCGGGAGAGCGCATCGCCGCTCCCGTGAGAACCGTCGATATCCTTCCGACCGTCCTCGAGGCGCTCGAGGTTCCCGTCCCCGAGGGAACGCATGGCCGGAGTCTCCTTCCGCTGGTGCGGGGCGAAGCCTCCGAACCTTCTCCCGTCTATGCGGAGTGCTACGTCTCCGAGCTCAACTTCGGCTGGGCACCGCTCGTCGCGCTGCGCGCCGACGGTTACAAGTACATCGACGCTCCCCGCCCCGAGCTCTACCATGTCAGCGCCGACCCGGGAGAGAAGACGAACCTCTTCGAAGCGGAGCCCGAGCGCGCGGCGAGGATGAGAGCGAGTCTCGCCGGGCTCGTCGAGGCGCTGCCGGCATCGCTTTCGTCGAGAGATCAGCCCGATCCCGAGACCATCGCCCGCCTCCGCGCGCTGGGGTATGCGGCCGCGCGGCGGCGCGGCCTCTCGAAAGGGATCGGACCTTTCCGACCCCAAGGACCGGCTCCATCTCTGGACCCGGCTCGAAGAAGTGATCCTCGATCAGGGCAGGGGCGAGCTGCCGAAGGCCATCGAGGGCGCGCTCGACGTCCTCGAAGAGGATCCGACGAACCTCCTCGCGCTCGAGCTCCTAGCCGGCGCCCGGGCGGAAGCGGGAGAGCGCGACGAAGCGATCGCGATCTACCGCCGGATTCTTGCCATCGACGCGAGCCGGCCCTTGAGCCACGTGCTCTTCGGAAATCTCCTCTGGCAGGCCGGCGATCTGAAGGGCGCCGAAGAGAGCTTCCGCGCGGCGCTCGACCGCGATCCGGACTACGCCCGCGCGCACCGGCGGCTGGGAGAGCTCTACTTCGCGCGAGGAGAGGCCGAGAAAGCGCTCGCGAGCTTCGGCCGCGCCGGAGAGCTCGCGGAAGACGACATCGAGACCCGCCTCGGCATCGCGAGAAGCCTCAAGGCTTCCGGCGACGTGGCTTCCGCGATGAAGGAGCTCGAGAGCCTCCACGAACGAAATCCTCAGAACCCCGAGGTCCTCGCGGAGTACGCGGGAACGCTGGCGCAGCAGGGCGAGACGGATCGCGCTCTCGCCCTCCTTGCGGCTGGCCCGGACCACCACGACGTCCACTACACGACGAGCGTCATCCTGCGCTCTTTGGACCGCATGCCCGAAGCGCTCGCGGAGCTCGAGAGAGCCCTCGCCCTCGAGCCGCGATCGGCGGTAGCGCTTCACGACCAGGGAGTCATCCTGTCGAGAATGGGAAAGCTCCCCGAGGCGGTGACCGCTCTGACACGGGCGCTCGAAAGCCTGGACACGCCTTCGACCCGAAACGCGCTCGGGACCGCGCTCTGCCGCATGGACCGATGCGCCGAGGCCATTCCGCATTTCGAGCGCGCCGTGGCCGCATCTCCGAATTTCGTGGAAGCGCTGGAGAACCTGGCCCAGGCGTACGCGATCGTGGGTCGCGCGGCCGACGGGGAGAGGATGCGGAGGCGCGCCGAGGCGCTGAAGGCACCCGGCTAGGTACTCTCATTTGGTTGACTCTTTTGGTTCACTCAATTAGTATATAGGAGATGGGCCATACCAAGCGAAAGACGGTTTTCCCGGCGGAACCTCGGCAACTGGAAGAGATCGAAACGGCGGTGCGCTCGGGTCTCTATCGCAGCGCTTCAGAGTTCCTGCGCGAGGCGATCGACGAAAAGCTGCGCAAGCTGAGGCGAGCGCGCTTGGAGGCGCAAGTCGCGAGCTATTGCGCCGAAGGTCATGGAGACGAGGACCGAGAGCTCGTGGAGTTCCAGGCCTTCGACCGCGACGACGAGTAATGCTGCGAGGGGAGGTTTGGTGGGGTCGAATCCCTGTGGCGGGAAGCCGCGGTAAAGAGCGCCCGATGCTCATCGTCTCTGACAATGCCTTCAACCGTAACGAACGCTACCCGAAAGTGATGGTCGTTCATGTCACCACCGTTCAAAGACTCTCCGGTCCTTATAGCTGGGAGGTCGTTCTTCCACGAGGGACGGCCGGACTCGAACGGCATAGCATCGCGAAATGCGGCGAGATCTACACAGTCTGGAAGGAACGTTTGCATGGACCGCCGGGTACGATTCCACGCGCGACCCTGGCGCAAATCGATCGCGCGCTCGCCGTGGCTTTGAGCCTTCCTCTCCCGTCCTGAGCGCTCACTGGAGCCGGCCGACGCCCTCCTTGACCAGAACGTCTTCGCCCGCGCGAATCGTTCCGAGCTCCATTGCTCCGGAGGGCCAGGAGAGCACGACGTCCTTCGCCTCGTCCGCAGGCGCCGAGGCCGAGGGTCAGCCTGCGGTCGTTCGTCGACAGATACGTCCAGATCAATCCGGAGTCTCGATAGAGCTTCTGCCCCGAGACCTCGAGTGTGACGGGAATCCCGAGACCGTCTCGGTTCGCGCGCGCTCCCACGAGCGTCACTCTCACCCAGCGGTTGCGGTGCTCGGCCTCGTCGAGAAGAAACGACGGAACGTCGCTCATGTTGTTGATGAAGACGTCGAGGTCCGCGTCACCGTCGATGTCGCCGAAGGCGAGGCCGCGGCCCGAACGGAGCTCCGCGAGCCCGGGGCCCGCCTCGGCCGTCGCTTCCTCGAAGCGCCGTCCATCGGCGTCGGGCACGTTCAGGAAAACCTGGTTCTGCTGCCGGTAGCTCTCGCCGATTCCCGCGCCGTCGACTTCGGGATACACGTGCCCGTTGACGACGAAAAGATCGAGATGCCCATCCCAGTTGAGGTCGACGAACCGCACTCCCCAGCCGAGCTTCTCGAAGGAGGGAGCGGTGAGTCCCTTGACGTCGCTCACGTCGGTGAAGAGACCCTGCCCCTCGTTCCGGCGAAGCGCGTTGTAGTCTCCCTGGAACGTGGTGACGATGAGATCGGGGAGACCGTCGGAGTCGAAGTCTCCCGCGTCCGCGCCCATCCCGGCTTGAGGCTTTCCGTACATGGAGAGAGCGACTCCGGCGAGGAGCGCTATGTCCTCGAACTTCCCGGTCCCGTCGTTGCGATAGAGATAGTTGGGAGTCGAATCGTTCGCGACGTAGATATCGGAGTCGGCGTCCCGATCGAAATCGACGAACGTGACTCCGAGCCCCTTCCCCTCGGGATCGTGGACGCCCGCGGCTTCGGTCACGTCCTCGAACGTTCCGTCGCCTCGATTCCGGTAGAGCGCATCCACTTCTCCGGGAAGGCCGTTCGGGCCGCACATCACGGGAACACCGCGCCAGACGCAGAACTTCGGGTCGAGCTTGTCGAGAAGTTTCTCCTCGAAGGCGATGTAATTGCAGACGTACAGGTCGAGAAAGCCGTCGCCGTCGATATCGCCGAAGGCTGCGCTCGCTCCCCACCGCGGGTCGGATACGCCCGCCGCTTTCCCGACTTCGGTGAACGTTCCGTCGCCGTTGTTCCGATAGAACGAGTCCTCCCGGTAGTTGGTGACGAGCAGATCGATGTCGCCGTCGTTGTCGTAGTCGGCGGCGGCCGCCCCACCGCCCCAGCCTCGATCACCGACCCCGGCCTCGTCGGTAACGTCGACGAACTCACCGCTCCCGGTGTTCCGAAAGAGCTGGTCCGGGAGGCCTCCGCTTCCCGACGCCGCTTCCTCGAGCGTCTGACCGTTCACCACGTAGAGATCGACGAATCCGTCCGCGTCGTAGTCGAAAAACGCCGCCCCCGAGCCCGTGGTCTCGGTGATGAGCTTCTTGGCCGAGCTACCGAAGCGGTTCTCGCGGTCGAACCCCCGCTCGGGAGCGACGTTGCGATACCGGGGAAGGTCGCGATCCTCGGGCAGCAGCAGGGCGACCAGAAGAGCGAGCGGAAGGAAGCGCATCACGAGGCCCTCTCCGCAAACATCTCGGCCGCAGCGACGATCGGAAGATCGGTCTCGAGGAGGACGAAGCGCCAGGCCTTTCTCGGCTTCGGCGGAAGCGACGCGAGAGGGATTTCGCCGTAGGAGCGGTCGATAAGCCGGAGCGCGCCGCGAACATCTTCATCCGCCGCCGACGCCGCTCCCCGCTCGCGCGCCAGAGCCTTCGCCGTCCAGACGGCGAGAGAAAACTGAAGGAGGAGCCGAGGCACCGCTTCGACGAAGGGGAGCTCCCTCTCCCCCTCTCTCATGAACCGCTGTCCCACGATCTTCGCTCGCAAATATCGCGCGAGAAGCTCCGCGGAAGGTCCCGTCCGCAGCGAATCCACCGAGACTCCGGCAACGTCCGCGAACGTCGACCGCTGCTCGCGGTTCGCCACGAGCGGATGCGCGTCTTTGAGCTTGAACCCGTCGGCCGCCTGGACTCGCAGACTCGCCTCACGCGCTCTCGCCTTCGCCGGCATCGCGAAGAGATCGTCCGGCGTCGGGTTCAAAGTGAGAAAGAGAAGGTGGAAGAAAACCGCGCGCCCGGTAGGGTCCATCCGCTTCGGAATCTTCCTCGATCGGTCTTTCGCGGACCTGTTTCGGGATTCCCTTCGCGAGAACGTCTCTGAGGGTTCGGGCCGCCTCCGTCCGGGGGTCGCTCGTCGTCGCCAGCCGGTTGAACTCGTAGACCGCGCGAATGCGATCGAGGATCGAGAGGCTCTCATCGGAGAGCATCGACACGAGGTAGTGCTCGAGCTCCCAGAGAAGATCTCCGGAGATCTCGTACTTCTTCGAGAACTTGTAGGCCCTCTGCGGGAATGGGATGTCCTGAAGGAGGCGGTTCCACTCCGGCAGGCGGCGGGAGAGCGGCTCTCCCCGATCCTGACTCACCGCGCGGCAGGCGAAAGAAACGTCCACTCCCACGCGCTCTCCGACGGAAATGAACCCGAAGGGATAGATGCGGCAGAGAAGCGGCTTCTCCGCCTCGCCGAAGACCTGGTGGATGCGGCACTCGTTGTCCGGACCGAGGTAGATGCAGGCGCCGTCCGCTCTCCGAGCGAGGGCCATGCGACCGGTCTTGTCGTCGCCGGGAACGATCCCGACGAGATCCGGCGAAACTCCCGTCCAGTCGAGAGCTTCGAGCCGCTCCAATTCGCCCGGGCCGAGCATCACGTTCCAGCCGCGGCAGCAGTCGCCGCAGCGCGAGCAGGTGAACCGGAGCTCTTCTGGAAAGACGACCTCGTTCACGGGTCTTTCATGACGTGCAGAAAGCGGCTCCATTCGTTCCGTCCCGGCATCGCGAGCGCCCCTTTGTGCCGCGGCTCGTCGTTCTCATGACACCGCTCGCAGGTGACGAGAGTGGGCCGGACCAGGCCTGCCATCACCGACTTCTCCGGATCGATCATGACTTCCGGCGTCGAGTAGTCGCTTCCCGGGCCGTGACAGGATTCGCACTGAACGGCGGGAAGCTCTCGTCCCCCCGTCGCGTGGCAGGAAAGGCAGCGCTCCTCGAAAGCGGAAGGCGCCGCTTTCGCATGAGGCGTCGCCTTCCAGGATTCGTAGACGGCGCGATGGCAGAGCTTGCAGCGCTCGGCGCCGACGTTCGAAGCGCCGAGAAGCGAGCCCGCTGTCCACAGGACGAAGAGAATCACACCACAGCGACCGACACCTTCAGCATCTTGTCGCCCTGCTGAATCGAATCGACGACGTCCTGGCCCTCCAGAACCCGGCCGAAGACGGAGTGCTTGCCGTCGAGCCACGGTGTCGCCACGTGGGTGATGAAGAACTGCGAGCCGTTGGTGTTGGGCCCCGCGTTCGCCATCGAGAGCACGCCCGGACCGCTGTGCTTGAGCTCCTTGTGGAACTCGTCGGCGAACTTGTAACCCGGCCCGCCGGTTCCCGTCCCCTGCGGACATCCGGTCTGGATCATGAAATCGTCGATCACGCGGTGGAACTTGAGGCCGTCGTAGAAGCCCTCCTTGGCCAGCTTCTCGAAGTTCGCGACGGTCTTCGGGGCCTTCTCGTCTTCGAGTTGAATCCGGATGGTTCCCTTGTTGGTCTCGATGGTGGCGACTTTCATTCTGGGTAAGCTCTCCTCTTCTTCAATGCTCGCCTCGCTCTGGCTCGCTCGCTCGCCGGACCGGCCCTCCGGGGCCGGTGCTTGTCTTCCGGTTCTCGCTTCGCGCGTTCGGTGCTCACCCTTCCGGCGGGGGCTCCGCTCCGCTCGCGCAGTGACATTCTATAGGAAGCCGAGCTCGACTCCGATGGCGTCGTGGTCGGAGAGCGGCCGTTCTCTCCCCTCGCGGAGATCGTGGACCACGAAAGGGCGCTCCGTGCGGACTCCGCGGGCGGCGAACCAGTCGACCTTGAGCGGACAGCGGCCCCCGTGGTTCTTGAGCGCCCAGCGGATGAACGCGAAGCACCAACCGGGGACCCACTCGCCGAGGTTCTCGTCGGGTCTTACCGCAGGTCACGTCGTACGACATGGTGTGCTCGCCGAGGACGTTCGCTTCCCGGTAGTCGAAACCGCCGGCGGCGAGGCTCGCGAAGAGCTCTTTCTCGAACCAGCGGTAGGGATGGAGATAGTGCTCGATGGACCGATCGACGCCGAGAAAGACGCGGAGCCAGTAACCCATGATGGCGTAAAACGCGCGCGAGGAGTTGTGGGTGGTGGTGTTCCAGTCGCCGCCGAGGAGAGCGGGCCCGCTGCCCTCGAGCGCCTTCAGCACGTCGCGAATCTGATCGCGGCGGTGGGATTGACGGGACTGGGCGTCGAGGTGGACAGCGACCGCCGTCAGCGGCTGGCCGGGAAAGAGGACTTCGACGGCGAGGGCGGCCTGGCTTCCGAGCCGTTTTTCCCGCCCGGCCATCTTGTCCTTCCCGTTCTCGAGCGGGATCACCCGCGCGGACTCGAGCGGGATACCGGCTCAGGATGGCGTTTCCATGGAGGCCGAGCTCGTTCTCGCCCCGGACGTCGTACTCGCGACCCGAACCTTTCGCCAGGTTGAGGTAGCAGGGGGCGAACGCGAAATGAAGCTCGAGCTCTCGCGCGAGATCCCGCGCGACGTCGCGATTGCCCGACCGCGCCATACCGACGTCGGTTTCCGTGAGGAGCAGGAGATCGGCATCGCGAAGAGAGGGATGGTGGCGAAAGGCATCGATCTGCCCCTCGAGCTCGATCCCTCGCTCGAGATTCCATGCGACCACGCGGTAGCGATCCTTGGCAGGGGCCTCGCGGCGCGCGAAGCTCCCGGTGGCAGGGCTCGAAAGGACACGGCGCACCTTCGGCTCGAGGTCGCGATAGAGCGGAAGCGTCAGGAGCTCCGCGGTGGACCGGCACCGGGCAAGCGCCTCGAAGTGCGGCTTCAGCTCCGCCCGTATGAAGTCGTGGCTCATCAGTCGTTCATGGTACCTCACCGAGCCGGAGCCGACTGGGTTGCGTTTTACCCCAATCTCGATAGAGCTTTCCAGCTCGGCCGCCGCCTTTTGCGTGCTCTCGTCCTCGGCGCCGAAGGCCGCTTCACGCACCCTCTTCGCCTCCAGAAGAAGGGGCTCGGCCTCGTCATAGCGCTTTTCGAGGACGAGGAGGCTTCCCAGGCTAAAGCGAGCCGTCGCGACGTCGGGGTGGCTCTCGGTGAGCTTCTTCAAGCCGGATGTCCAACACTTCGCGAAACGTCTTCTCAGCTTCCTTGAAGTCTCCTTTCGCCTGGAGGAACCGCGCGACGTTATGGAGTGCGGTCGCCACGTCCGGGTGATCGGCGCCGAGCGTAGCCTTGAGCCGAACCATGGACTCCTCGTAGGCCTTCTCCGCGTTGTCATAGTCCTTCGCGGCCGCGTACACCGCTCCCATGTTGTGGAGCGTTCGGGCCACGGCGGTGTGGTTCTCGCCGAGCATCTTGCGACGGAGAGCGAGGACCTGGTGCAGAAGCTCGATCGAGCGGTCGTACTGCTCCGTCCGGTAGTAGACCCCGCCGAGGTTCTCCATCACGACCGCGACCTCGGGATGATCCTCGCCGAAAACCTTTCGCTGGATCTCGAGGCTCTCTTTATAGAGCGCCTCGGCTGTCGGGAAGTCGCCCTCAGTCGAGGCAAGCACTGCAAGGGAATTGACAGAAAGGCCCACGTCGACATGCTCGGATCCCAGCAGCTCGCGGCGAATGTCGAGAGCTTCCCGATGAAGCTCGCCGGCTCTTTTGTAGTCGCCCGTGGCATCGTTCACGAAAGTCGCGAGGTTGTAGAGGCTTTCCGCGACGTCGACATGTCGGTTCTCGTACAGGTCTCGTCGGATCGAAAGGGCTTCCTCCTCCGCTTGTACACCCTCCTCGAACTTTCCTTCGTTGTGGAGCACGCTCCCGAGCTCGCTCAGCGCCGCCGCCAGCCGCGAGCGGTCGCCGCCCTCCACTCGACGCGAAGCCTCCACGACCTCGCGCGCGATCGTCTCCGCTTCCGCGTACCGGCCCTGATGGCGCCGAAGACTTCCCAGGTCCAGGAGACTCTCGAGCGTCTCTTCGTGAGATGGGCCGAGAAGTGAGCGGCGGGTCGCGAGCGCGGAATCGAGAAGCGGCTCCGCCTCGCCGTAACGCGCGAGCGATACGTAGGTGAGACCAATCGTACGGCGCACGGCGGCGCCGACCAGGGGTTGCTCCTGGAATGACTCGTCGATCCGCGCGACCGCGCTTCCCAGAGCCTCGACGACCGTCGTTTCCCGATCCCCTCGCTCCCAAGGATCGGCCGAGCTGAGCACGTCCTGGAGAAAAGTGTTGATGGAACCTGCCTTCGCCGCTTCGAGCTCGGCGCGGTCGCGCTCCCGCGAGATCCGTCGGGCCTGGAGCGCGGTGACCACCGAGAAGCCGATGATGAGGAGCGCGAGCGCCGCTCCGAAAGCCACCCCCGCCTTGTGGCGCCGGGCGAAGCGTTCGATCCGGTAGAGAGACGAGGGAGGCCTCGCGACGACGGGCTCGTTCTTCAGGTAGCGCTCGAGATCCGACGCCAAGCCGTTCGCCGTTTGATAACGGCGCCCCCGATCCGGTGCCATCGCCTTGAGCGTGATCCAGTCCAGATCGCCCTGGAGCTGTCGTTCGAGCGAACGGGCGTCCGTTCCCCGTTCGGCGGCGACCTGAGCCTTCTCGGGACCCAGGCGAGAAAGTTGGGTCGAAGGAGTCGGCGGGTCGGAAGTATCGTTGCTGCGGTTCCGCCGTTCGAGCTCGCCGGGCTCGAAGGGAAGCCTTCCAACCAGGAGTTGATAGAGCATCACACCGAGGCTGTACACGTCGGTGCGGGTGTCGACGTCGAGGCCGGAGCCCTCGAACTGCTCCGGGCTCATGTAGGCAGGAGTGCCGACTACCTGGCCCAGAACGGTGACCAGAGTGAGCTCGGTGAGCCTCCGGCCCATGGCCTTCGCCACGCCGAAGTCGATGATCTTCGGAACCGGGCGGCCGTCCTGAAGCGATACCAGCACGTTGGAAGGCTTCAGATCGCGGTGGATGACGCCCTTTTGATGCGCGTGCTGGACAGCGAGGCAGACCTCGATGAAAAGCTGCGACCCGATCGCGGGTCTTCAGATGCTCGCGATCGCAGTACGCGGTGAGCGGAATGCCATGAACGAGCTCCATCGCGAAGTACGGTCGCCCGGTCTCCGTCGCGCCGGCGTCGAATACCCGCGCGATGGACGGGTGGTCCATCACCGCCAGCGCCTGCCGCTCGGCCTCGAAGCGCGCGATGACTTCTTTCGTGTCCATCCCGAGCTTGATGATCTTGAGAGCGACCCTCCTGTCGAAAGGCTCGCGCTGCTCGGCCATGTAGACGACGCCCATCCCACCCTCGCCCAGGACCTGGAGGAGCTTGTAGGGACCGATGAGCTCGGGATGATCGAATGGGCCGGCCGGCTGGACGCGGCGAGCGTCCGTTGCGCCGGTCGGGTCGTCGACTCCCATTGATCAGAGCCTCGTGCGGCGTTTTAGTATGGTGGGATGCTATCCTTCTTTTCGAAGCCGGGGCAAACGGACAAGATGGAGATTGGCCGCGAATCGGAGTGGGGTGACGCAGGCTCCACAGGGCTTGTATCGTTATTCCTTTTGGGTATTGGTTCGATGGGGGATTTCTCGATGGCTGGTAGCACGATCAATTCAACCCGCGATGGATCGCGTTTCGCCGCGACCTCCATCGCCACCCGGAGCTTTCGTTTCAGGAGAAGCGAACGGCGGAGCGGATCGAGAGCGCGCTTCAAGAGCTCGGAATCGCGCATCGACGGGTGGCGGGAACCGGGGTCCTCGCCGAGATTCCCGGGAAAGGCGGGACGCTCGAAGGGCCGCTGGTCGCGCTCCGCGCCGACACCGACGCGCTCCCGATAAAAGAGGAAACGGGACTGGAGTTCGCCTCCGTGAACGACGGCGTGATGCACGCCTGCGGCCACGACGGGCATACCACGATGGTCCTGGCCGCGGCGGAAATGCTCTCGAAGGACCCTTCGCTTCCCGCTCCGGTGCGCCTGGTCTTCCAGCCGGCGGAGGAACGGGGACTCGGAGCGCTCGCGATGATCGAGGCGGGAGCGCTCGACGGAGTCGAGATGATTTTCGGCGGCCACGTGGACCGCCACTACCCCACCGGCCAGATCGTCGCTCACGCGGGAGCGGTCAATGCCTCGACCGACAGCTTTCGCATCGAGATTCAGGGAAAAGGCGGCCATGCCGCGCGACCCCACGAAGGCGTCGACTCGGTGGTGGTCGGGAGCCTTCTGGTGATGGCGATCCAGACCATCGTGTCCCGTGAAGTGAATCCGGCGCATCCTTCCGTCGTCACCGTCGGCCGCTTCGACGCGGGCACCGCTCCGAACGTGCTCGCGGGTCGGGCCGTTCTCGAGGGAACCATCCGCACACAGGAAAAAGCGGTGCGCGATCACATCGTCTCGTCGCTCTCCCGCATCTGCGATTCCATCGGAGCGCTTCACAATGCCCGGCTCACGCTGACTCTCGAAGAAGGGACGCCTCCCGTCGTCAACCCGGCGCCCATGGCGGAGATCGCGCGGAGGGCGGCGGTTTCGGTGGTGGGCGAGGCGAACGCGGTGCCTCTCCACACGCCCAACATGGGGGGCGAGGATTTCGCGTGCTATATGGACAAGATCCCGGGCTGCTACGTTCGCCTCGGCGCGCGCGCCCCGGGGAGCGAGGGCTTTCCCGCGCACTCGAGCCGGTTCGAGATCGACGAAGGGCGTTCTTCCCGTCGGCGCGAAGTTTTTCTACGAAGTCGCCCGCCTCGCAGGAAGCTTGCTCAAGAAAAACACGGAAAAAACGCAAGGTCGCTAAGGACGGAAGAAGACGCAAAGAGGGATCCCGTCCGTCTTCTTAGCGCCTTAGCCTTGGCGCCTTTGCGTTCTTCCACGTTTTTTCCCCGCGTCTTTGCGTTTTTCCCCGTCCCAGTTAGTCCGGGCGTTCGCCGAGCGTCACGTCCACGTCCAGGACGCGGCCGTCGCGCCAGACCGTGACCTTGACCGAGTCTCCCACGCGGTGTTTGGTCTCGAGCAGCAGCGTGATGTCACGGTCGGTCGCGACGGGCTCGCCATCGAGCGCGAGAATGTAGTCGGCCCCGATCGGGACCCGGAGGTTTCCGAGGAGACCCACCTGCGAAGGTCCGCGAATTCCGCCCGATGCGGCGGGACCGCGCGAGACGATGCCCACGATCATGACGCCGCCTCCGCCCGGCGTCTTGACGCCGGCGCGATTCAAACGGGTCGCGAGATTCGCGCTGACATTCCAGAGCTCGACCCCGAGCCAGGGGTGAGCGTATCGTCCGCGGGCGATGAGCTCGGGCACGACTCTCTTGACCGTACCCATGGTGATGGCGAAACCGATACCGGCGGAGGCCCCGCTGGGGCTGATGATCGCGGAGTTGACGCCCACCACTCTCCCGTCCAAGTCGAGAAGCGGCCCCCCGGAGTTTCCCGGATTGATGGCCGCATCGGTCTGGATGATCTCGCCGATGAACCGCCCGTCGGGACCCTCGATGATCCTGCCGAGCGAGCTGACGACACCGGTGGTCAGGGTCTGCTGGAGACCGAAGGGGTTCCCGATGGCGATCACGAACCGGCCCACTTTCAAGCTCTCGGAATCCCCGAGAGGGATGACGCGCAGGAGGTCGGGGGCGACGTCCACCTTGATGACCGCGAGATCGTTCGAGGGATCGAAGCCCACCACCTCCGCCGGCACCCGGGTCTCGTCGAAAAACGTCACGTGAAGCTCGCTCGCCCCTTCAATCACGTGGAAATTCGTGACGATGTGCCCCGCTTCGTCGTAGACGAAACCGGAGCCGGAGCCCTCCTGGGGCATGGCGCGCAGGAAAAAATCGTAGGAGATACTCCGGCTCGTGATGTTCACGACTCCCGGTCCGGCGGACTCGAAGACGTGGATGACCTGATCTTCGAGAAGATTGGCCTGGCTTCCCGACGTGGGAGGAGGATTGGGAAGCGCGGGCTCGGGAACCGGAGCGATTTCCACGGCGGGTCGCGACTCGAGCGGGCGGGTCTCGACCGCGTTCTCGATCGGCGGCTCCGCCACCACCTCACATCCGGCCACTGCGGCGATCCAGAGCGCCAAAGTCGACCTCGAAACGCGATTTCTCATAATCTCTCTCTATTCTAAGGGCTCGCGGCGCGCTTCGCTCGCCCGGAACTGCGATAGTATGGCCCGCGAAGATCGATGCTGCACGCCCTCATCGAAAAGCTTTCCAATTATCCGCGTTTTTTCCTCTTCTGCCGGGGCCTCCTGGAAGCGAACTTCACCGTCATTCGAAAGACGATTCGCGACCACCTCGCCTCCGATCCGAAGATACGCGTCCTCGACGTCGCCTGCGGCCCGGGAGCGTTCTCCGACCTCTTCCCCGAGCAGAGCTACACCGGAATCGACATCAACCCGCGCTACATCGACTACGCCCGCGAGCATTTTCGCGGCGAGTTCTTCGTTCAGGACGCGCGCCGCCTCGCGTTCGAGGAAGCGAGCTTCGACGAAGCGCTCATCTACGGCGTCCTTCATCACCTCGACGACGGCGACGTCACCGCTGTCGCGGAGAGCATCCGCCGGGTGGTCCGTGGCGGAGGAAAGGTCCTGGTGATCGAAGACATCCCGACGGAGTCCCGCCTCAACCTGGTCGGGCACCTCTTGCACTGGATCGAGAACGGCCACTACATCCGTCCTTCCGAGGAGTACCGGAGGCTACTCGTCCCCTCATTTTCGAATCGACGAGGAGCGCCTTTTCCGGAGCGGCGTCTGCGATTACTACATGGCCCGCCTTCTCGTCGGACCCGACCCGCCGGGGTGATGATGCGCTTCGCGCTCCTCCTGCTCGGCTTCGCGGGGGCATTTCTCCTGGCGCTGCGGGCTCCAGGAGACATATTCCTCGACTTCGGCCCGAACGACGGCCGCTACGTCTCCGGCTTCCGCGAAGACTTCGAGATCGACGAGCCGACTCTCATCCACTGGTCGACCGATCGGGCTCGCGTCCGCCTTCCCTTCCACCTGCGGACGCCCTACGACGTGACGCTGCGATTCAAGCGGCACATCGAGAAGCCCGCGGAGGTTCGCGTCTTCCTCGAAGGAGAGCCCGTCGAGACGTTCACCGTTCCCCAGCAGGACTTCGCCGTGCGCCGGTTTCGAAGTGCGAATGCTGACAGCGGTGCGTTCGAGCTCGGCGTCGTGACGAGCTCAGAGGACCCGCGGCCTCTCGGGCTCGCGCTCGATTGGATGTCGGTCCGACCCGAGAAAGGACTCTTCCCGGTGGTCCCGACCGCGAGCGCATGGCTCGCGCTCCTCTCCTGGGTCATCGTCTTCTATGCTCTTCCACGGATCCTCGGGCTCAGCGAGCGGGTCGCGCTCGCGTTCGGAGCGGGAGCCGGGGCGTGTCTCACGGCCGCTGCCCTCGCGCACAAGCTGTGGCCGGTCCACGCCTCGATGACTCTCGGCCTTCGCGCGCACGTCGTCATCCTTCTTCTTGCGTTCTTCCACATCTGGCGCCGCGGGAAGCCTGGGCTCGATCTTCGCGGAGCCGATCGCTCGCTGGGCGGTCCTCGTCGTCGTCGCCGCCTTTGCCGTACGCCTTTTCGCGCTCTTCCATCCCGATTTCTACTATCCCGACGTGCGGACCCATTCGAAATTCGTCTCTCTCATCTGGACCGAAGGGCTCTCGGGTTTCCTCACGAACCACATCGAGAACCAGCACCGCCACCTCCTGGGCCTCCAGTACGTCTCGGGCCGTTGGGTCGCGTTCCCCTATCCGCCGCTCCTCTACCTGACCATCTACCCGCTCAGCCTGCTTCAGCTCCCGGTCGAGGACTGGATGAAGCTCGTGCCCACGGCTCTCCTCGTCGGTCGAGGCACTCGCGCTCTTTGCGCTCGGCGGCAGAGCTCGGTCTCGGGCCGCGCGCCTCCTTTTACACCGTTCTCCTTCACGCGAGTGCCCGCGTGCTCGCGTTTCGGCTCGCCGTCGCCTCCTACGCGGCGCTCTTCGGACACTTCTGGGACATGCTGGTCGTCCTGTACATGGCGTTCTTCTTCGACCGCCTCGGACGACCCGGGTACGGGGCGGGACTGGGCCTCCTCGTCGCGATCTCGATCCTCTCCTACGCGGGCAGCGTTCTGACTCTCGGCATCTTCGTGCCGCTCCTGGGAATCGCGCTCCTCCTCACGCGATTCGGCCAGCCGACGAAGGCGCTCGCGCTCGCCGGCTGGTCGCTGGCCGGCGCGCTCCTCGCCGCCTGGCTCTTCTATTTCTCGTACGTTCCAGAGCTTCTCGGCACTTCCACGGCGGCCACGGGAGCGCCTCCTTCCGGAGGGGGCCTATCGGCTCTCGTCGAGCCCCGGCTTACACCCCTCGCGGCTCTCTCGATGGCTTTCTATCGCTTGCGGCTTTTTTACGCGTGGCCGTTCGCGCTCGCAGGCGTCGCGCTTCTCGCGCGTTTTCTCTGGCGGCGAGGGACGGGCGCTCACCCATTCGCCCTTCCTCTCGCCCTCGCCGCATCGGGAACCTACCTGGGCATGAACTTTCTGCGCGCGGGACTCGGCGCGACGCACATCTTCCAGTTCTCGAAGGACGACCTCGTGATTCTTCCCGTCATCACTTTCCTACTCGGGAGTGCTCTGGGGGTGCTTTGGGGAAAGGGCCTTCTCTCGCGGACGTTCGCCCTCGGCCTTCTCTCTGGCTGGATCGGATGGGGCTTCTGGTCGCTCTCGCGCGACATCGAAGGACGGTTTCGCCGCCCGGAATATCCGCCGCCTGCGCCCGGCTCCGTCGGACAGGTTCAGGAAGCGAGCACGACGCGGTTGCCGCCCGCCCGTTTGGCCTCGTAGAGCGCGCGATCCGCGAGCTCGAAGAGCTGGACCTCGTCGTCGGCCTGGTTCGGAAGCGAGCTCAAACCGAAGCTCGCGGTGAGACGGCGCGGGAGCTGACCGAAAGGCCCGACGCGGAACTGAGCGTCGATGCTCGAGCAGAGGTTGTCCGCGACGCGAAGTCCGTTGTCGCGGTCGGTCCGATGCAGGAGCACGGCGAACTCGTCGCCGCCGAACCGCGCGATGAGGTCGCTCGAGCGAAGCCGCTTCTGGAGAATCTGCCCCACTTCGCGAAGGACGTCGTTGCCGGTGCGATGCCCCAGACTGTCGTTCACGTGCTTGAACCCGTCGAGATCGCAGAGGAGAAGACAGAGCGAGGTCTCATACCGCTTCGCCCGCGCGACCTCCGTCTTGATCTCGCTTTCGAAATAAGCGTAGTTCCGGAGCCCCGTCAGGTAGTCGAAGTAGGCCATGAGCTCGGTCTGACGAAGCTCCGCGCGCTCCATGACCATCGGCTCGGCGAGGAGATCGGTCTCGTTGAGGAAATAGTCGAAGGCGGCAGTGCGCAGATCCACCTTCCGTCCTTCCAGCGAAGGAAAACGCGACTGGTGCATCAGCAGTCGCTGCCAGTGGTACTCCACCTCCCGCGGCTCCAGGTTGAGCCGGAAGAAGCGAAATATGCCATCTCGTTCTCTTTCGTGATCCAAAAGGCCGTCGATTTCCTGGATCGACGATGGCGCAGGCCTCTCGATCTGCTCATGCCTCAACACCGCCCACCTCCTCGAAACTAGAGGCGCGCGCGGGCCGTGGGGGGTCCGGCGCTCCAATTTGCTGTGTTTTAGGTTGAGACAAAAGGATACCAAGAAAACCTCCACCCGACAAACGCCATGGGGGAGACCCCATGGGGCCGAACCCGCAGTGAGCCGAGTGCTAAAATCGCGGCATATGGTGACGTTCTTCGCCGCGGTGATCTTGCTCACCGTTTCCGCTCCACGCGAGGACGCGCAAACGCTCGTGCGGCGCGTGATCGAATCGCAGCCGCGGCAGCAGGAGCTCACCCGCGAATACGCGTTCCACGAGACCACCGTGACTCGCGATCTCGATTCCGAGGGCCGCGTCGAGAAGACCGAGAGCGAAGTCATGCTCGTAACTCCGGGCCCCGAGGGCGAGTATCGCCGGCTGGTGGGAAAAGACGGAAAACCGCTCACTCCGGAGGAAGAGCTCAAGGAAGAGCAGAAGTTCCAGAAGTATTTGGAGGAACAGCTGCGCCAGTCGCCCGAGGAGCGCGAGCGCAAGACCAGGGAAAAGCTCGAGCGGCGCGTGAAACGATTTCAGGAGAGACTCACCGAGGCTCTCGAGGTCTTCGATTTCGAGCCGCTCCCGGACGAGGTCGTGCAGAACGTGCCTCTCCGTGTATTTCGCTTCACGCCCAAGCCCGGTTACGAGGGCCACTCGCGAGCCACGAAAATCTTCGCCCGGATGGAGGGCACGGTCTCGATCGATCCCGAGCGCAATCAGCTCGCGAGGGTTCGGGTTCGCTTCGTGAAGAGCTTGAAGTTCCTCGGCGGCATCTTCGGGCGGGTCTCCGAGGGCTCGGAGGCCGAAGCCGACGGCTGGTTCGATGGAGAAGGCGTGTGGCTCCTCGACGAAGTCGCCGTGTCCCTGAACGCCCGCCTCTACTTTCTGAAGACCTACCGGCAGCGCATCGACATCGACTACCACGACTTCCAGCGGTACCGAATCGACGTCGAGGAGAAGCTCAAACCACCTTCAGGGAAGTGAACGGCACTCCGAAGGCTAGAAGGAACATCACCGATTTCCCCTTGGAGTGGGGCGAGAAGAAATCGGTGACCGAGTCATCGAAGAAAGTGAGCCCGGTCGCGCCGAGCCCGAGAGCGTACGAGGCGAGATAGGCCCTTCCCCCGATGAGACCGCCTTCGAGCTGCGCCACTCGATAACCCCGGTTGCCGTATCTCGCGAGAAGCGGCTCCAGGTCCACCAGGAGGTAGAGGTTCACCGCAGCGTCGCCCGCGAGCTCCTGTTCCAGGTCGAGGAACCGGGCGTTCGAGCGCAGGTTTCCTTCCCGCAGCGGCTCGAGGCCACGCGCGCGCGGATGGAACGCGTACGCGCCGGGCGGAAGGCCCTCGACACCGTTCACGATGAGGTAAGGATCGCAGAGCGTCGTATCGGACGGCAGCGCATCCGCGCTCGTTCCTCGGGCGCGAGCGAGCGAGGATCTCGGAGAACGCGCCGATGCCGATCGGGGCGTCCCTTCGGAACGCCCGGGACGAGCCTCTTTTTCGAATCACCCGCTCGAGCTCCGATAGCGGAAAGGGCGAAGGCGGCCCGGCCTCCAGAAACCGCAGGGTCTTGTCGATCCCCTGGTGCTTCGTCGCCTCGGGCGGCCCGGATTCACGCCATTCCGAAGCCTCGGCTCCGCTTCCGAGTGAGCTGGCTTCTTGTATCTCCCGAATCTCCGGATAATCCACTTCAGCTGCCGACAAAGGCGTGACCTCGAGACCGAGCGGCGAAAGGGCCGGGCGTCGGCGCCGCTGCCCCCGGACCGGAGTCGCCAAGCGAGACCATCGCGACCGCCGACTCTTTCGCCCTGTCGACGTCGAGCAAACGATGGACGTCCTCGTCGGCGAATCCGAGCAGGAGACGCATGGGAATCAAAGCGGATTCGCCCAGCGCGAGAAGGTTCGCGAGCATCGTCCCGCTGTCCCAGAACGCGTGACGATACGCGCGAGCCCGATACTTCCAGGCGTTTCTCCAGTAGGTCGTGGTGAGGACCAGTAACGACTGCGCGCGAGAGCCGCTCGGCTCCCGGCCCGTCGCGTCGAAGAGGAGCGGACGGAAGTCTCCCGACCGCAGCCGATCGAGATCGTGCAGGCGCGGGTCGTAGTGGTAGACGCCAGCGTCGAGACCCGGAAGCGCTCCGGTCACGAGATAGACCTCGATATGGTAGAGAGCTCCCGTGCAGGCCGCCGCGCGGAACGGCATCCGCCCGCGCGAGAAACGAAGGTGCTTCGTTATCCCCGCGGTGAAGAAAAGGAGCCGGGAAAGAGTCTCGACGTCGAGACCTCCCTGCGGGCGGGCCAGGTTACCGCCTTCCGAGACCGGAGGGAGCGGCGTCTTGGCCGCGCCGGGGTAGACCTTGAACGCGAGCGGCTGATTCTCCCAATCGAGAAAATGGGGGACGGTGCGCACGCTCGAAGGGCTGTGCTTCGTTCTCTCGTGATAGACGCGGGCCGCCTCCGAGCTCCGCCACGCCATGGCGCTCGATGGTAGCACGGCTGTGAGATAATCCCGGACCCGGCGAGAAATGCCAGCACCCACGTCGCGTCGCATCGAGGTTTTCGGTCTTTCGGGAATCCCCGAGATCCGCACGGGCGACGACCTCGCGGCTCTTGCGCTCGACGCCTGCGAGCGGGATGGCGCCGCCTTGCTCGACGGCGACGTCTTCGTCTTCACGCAGAAGGTCGTTTCGAAGAGCGAAGGACGAATCGTCTCGCTCGCGACCATCGAGCCCTCGGCGCTCGCGTTGCGGTTCGGTAACGAGTCGGGACGGGACCCGCGGCTCGTGGAGCTGGTTCTCCGGGAGGCGCGGCGCGTTGTTCGCATGGACCAGGGTGTCCTCGTGACCGAGACCCGTCACGGTCTCGTATGCGCCAACTCCGGCGTCGATGCCTCCAACATCGAGGAGGAGGACTCGGTATGTCTTCTTCCCGAGGATCCCGATCGCTCCGCGGAGGGGCTGAGGTCCGCTCTCGCGGCGCGCACGGGAAAGCGGCTCGCGGTCATCGTGACCGATACTTTCGGCCGGCCATGGCGCGAAGGACAAGTGAACGTCGCGATCGGAATCGCCGGCATGGATCCGATCGTCGATTTTCGCGGCCACCTGGACCCCCGGGGACGAAAGCTCCAGGTGAGCGAGATCGCCGTCGTGGATGAGATCGCGGGCGCCGCGGAGCTGGTCATGGGGAAACTCGACCGCGTGCCCGTCGCCCTGGTCCGAGGATACTCGTTCGAGCCGGGCGAGGGCGGCATGCGGCGGCTCATTCGCGACCGGGCGCTGGATCTGTTTCGATGAGCACAATCGCGATTCTCGGCGGAACGGGAAAGGAAGGGCAGGGCCTCGCGCTTCGCTTCGCCGCGCGCGGGCGCTCCATCATCCTCGGCTCGCGGGAAAGCGAGAAAGGCGCTCGGGTCGCCCAAGAGCTGAACGCGAAGCTCGGCTCTCGGCTCGTCTCCGGTGCTTCGAACCTCGACGCGGCTCGCGCGGGGGAGGTGGTGCTCTCGACCCTCCCGTATCCGGGACACATCGAGACGGCGAAAGAGCTGAAGGACGCGCTCGCGGGAAAGCTCCTGGTGACCGCCACGATTCGATGGCCGCCCGGGCTCGATGGAGCTCCGTCGGCGGCGGAGGATCTGGCGAGGGCCGTCGACCCCTCGACCCGCGTCGCCGCCGCCTTTCAAACAGTCTCCGCGCACTCCCTCAAGAATCTCGAAGGCGAAGCCGAGGACGTCCTGGTGTTCGCCGATACATTGGAAGTCCGGCGGGAAGCGGTAGCGCTCGTCGATGCGACCGGTCTTCGCGGTGTCGAAGGAGGATCGCTCGAAAAGACCCGCATCGCGGAAGCGCTCACCGGCCTCCTGCTGGGGGTCAACAAAGCCTACGGCGTGAAATCCACGGGGATTCGGGTGACGGGTCTTCCGCGTCGGGAGGAAACGTGACCGTGAGCGAAAAGCGTAGGCTTCCCTGGCGCGCATTTCTTCCGCCGATCGTCACGGCCGCGATCTTCGTCCTGATTTTCCGGAAGATTCCCTTCGTCCGATTCACCGACGCTCTTCGCGAGGCCGATTACGTCTCCCTCTTCGCCGCTCTCCTCCCTTTTTCCGTCTTCTACTTCGCTCTCGACAGCGTCGTGCTTTGGCGGGTCGTCCGCCGTTTCCATGGCGACCTCGCGCTCGGCGACCTGCTGCCGGTGCGCGCGGTCGACTATCTCCTCTCGATCCTGAACCACCGGGTATCGCAGGGGGCGATGGTGGTGTACCTCTCCCGGCGCCTCTCGACGAGCCTTCTCGAGATCGCGAGCAGCATTCTTTTTCTCGATTTCCTTCAGAGGACTCACCTCATTCTCTGGGCCGGAATCGGGATGGCGCTGGTCTCGGAAACGCTTCCGCTGAAGCTCGCCCTCGTCCCTCTCGGCCTCGCCCTCGCCTGGGCGCTCTTCCTGAGCTGGGTCCACGGAGGTTTCGCGTTTCTGGGCCGATACCTGCGAGCTCCCGATTGGCGGCTCTTCCGGACTTTCCGGCTCGCGCCCGCGTCGATGTACGCGCAGGTACTGCTTTGGAAAGCGCCCCTCCTGCTCGGGGCGGTCTTCGCGCACTTTCACGCCACGCGGGCATTCGGTTTCGAGATTCCCATGCCGCGGCTCCTCGCGACCCTTCCCATCATTTTCATGGTGGGCTCGCTTCCCATCAACGTGGCGCGGCTCGGAACGACGCCTCTCGCGTGGATCTTCTTCCACGGAGACGTGGTGGAGCCTTCGAAGCTCCTCGCCTACAGCCTGGCGGGACACCTGACCTTCATGCTGGCGAATGCGGGGCTGGGCCTCGCGTTCCTGCCGCGAGCTTACCGGGAGCTGTTCTCTTCGAGGGACAGGGCGTCGGAAGCATCCGCGGCCTGAGCCTTCGTGGATTCGAGGCTCGATCGCAGCGCCGCGAGAACGGCGAGCTGGATGAAGGACCGCTCCATCACGTTCGTGGTGAGGAAAACGACTCCGAGCCCGGCGGGTACGCTGCGATTCCGTCCTTCGACCGCTTCTCTGTGACGGGCGACGACCGCCTGGAGCGGCAGACTCTTTTCGACGCCGGGAAGTCGAATCTCGATCTCGAGCTTGGTGTTCTTCGGGAGAACGAGCTCCGTCGCGATGAAGGCGCCGGCGTTGTTGAGGTCGAGAACCCGGCCGACCGTATCGACCCCCTCGCGCACGAGGCGCGCCTGCATCAGGCTCTCGACGGGAATTCGCGGATGTCGCCTTCGATCTTTCGGATCCATGAGGGCTTCTCGTTGCAAGTCGCGTACCCGGGCCGGGAAGATCCGGCGACGCCGCAAGTCCCGTCACGGCCGCGTTTGAAGTCTCCGCGGCGTTTCGGCCGTGGCTTTGGCCGAGGGAAATCCCCCTCGCCTAACCGGAGATATCCCGGAGGTACCCCCGGATCTCCTCGACGTCAGCGGCGTTCGGGGCCATCTCCACGTACGTCTGGAATGCCTCGACGGCGCTCTCGCGATATCCGAGGCTGTAGTAGATGAAGCCTCGTTCGCGATAAGGCTCGGCGAGCTCTGGATCGATCTCGCTCGCGCGTTTCAGCTCGGCGAGCGCGGCATCGCCTCCCGCCATTCCCTGTGTGTCCCAGACGATCTTGCCGAGGTACAGATGGGCGATGGCGTCATCGGGGTTCGCCGAAAGGATGGCGCGGAACGCGGTCTCCGCGTTCTTGAGCTCCTTTCTCTCGTAGTCCATGACCGCGTTGTGACGCCTTAGGCGCGCCACCATGCGGGAGTACTCTTCGTCGTTCCGGTTGAGCTTCTCGGGATCGAGCCGGTCGCGGTAGTAGCGATTGATCTCCTGGGTGAGGTTTCCGATTCGGGCCTGGTGCGTCGAGTGGTTACTGAAAAACCAGTTCGAGACGGCGTTGCGGTCGGCGGTATGGAGGCTGAAGATCTCCCAGACCCGCGGCGCCTGAAAGGGGTCGTACCCCGCGTCGAGAGAGTAGTTGAGCCCGACCCGATCGGCGTCGTCCTCCAGGTTCCGTCCGTGGCCGTTGACCGCCGCGGTGAGCGAGAGGGTCGCTCCAATCGATATCAGGGCCGATGTCCAGGAGGGTCCTTCCCAGGCCTTCCGGTCCGCGTCCACCGCCGCCGCCGCGACAGCGGCGCCGAGGGCCACCCACTGCATCTTCTGAGCGCGCTTGTAGCCGCGATACCCGTGCTTGTGGGTCACGTGCGCGATCTCGTGGCCGAGAACGGTCGCGAGCTGGGCCTCGTTCTCGAGAGTCGCGAGAAGCCCCGTGTGGATGACGATGGTTCCGTCGGGGAGGGCGAAGGCGTTCAGCTCGGGGTCGTTGACGATGCTGAAATTGAACTGGATCTCGTTCCGATCGACCCACTCTGGAACCAGGCTGTGTCCCACGCGGGAAACGTACTCCTGGAAGAGCCGGTCGTCGTAGAAGTCCAGGTTCTTCTTCAGCTCGGAGAGCTCCGTCGCTGCCAAGGCGAGGAATTCGACCTCGCCCTTGTCTCGCTCCCGAGGCCGGACTTCGTACTTGGCGAGCTCGATGGTGCCGTCATCGATGAGGACGCCTTCGCCGTCGAGGAGCGCTCCGGGCCGGACCAGAGAACGGTCGACGCCGGAGTAGCGCACCGGGCGGCCATCGACGTCGAAAGAATCCTCGTCCAGCGATTCGACGTAGCCCTCGACGTCGACTTTCTTGTGCCTCTCGGTCTTGACCTTGAGCTTCTCCGCGAGAAGCCGGTCTCCATCGACGCGGCCCTGAACCTCCACTTCCCAGCCGATCCGAAGCTCGACGGCCGTGATCCCGGGATGCCCCTTTCGCTCGATCCGGGTCGACTCCGTCAGGACCACCTCGACACCCTCGACGACGACGCGCTCTCCCACGTCCCAGAGAACGCCTTCGAGCTTCTCCGCCCGGGCGAGAGGAGCAGCGGCGAGAACGAGGAACGGGGCGACAGACGCGAGAAACGCGCGTTTCCTCATGAGTGAAGCTCCAGGACCGAATCGACTCATGGTACCAAAACACGAAGGGCGGGAGCACGACGCTCCCGCCCTTTCACGTAGCGTGACTCGCGAGGCCGAGGCCTAGTGAGCCATCTCGACCGACGAAACCTTTACCGTGTTGGTGGCCTTGTCGAGCGTTCCCTTGACGGTGACCGGATGTCCGAGGTTCTTCTCGGCGGTGCCCTTCTCGATGTCGAGAATGACCATCCCGTCCTTCATCGCGAGGGCCCACTTACCGCCCTTGGCGACGCAGCCGTTCGCGCAGGCCACGTGCTTTTCGTTGCCCGCCTTGGCGTAGTCCTTGGCGCACGCCTCATCGGAGATGTAACCCACCCAGCTTCCATCCTCGGCGAGTGCAAAGCTGGAAAGTCCGAGCAACAAGACAGAAACCAGAGCGAGAGCGAAACCCTTTTTCATTGAAATTGTCCTCCCGTGTCGGCAGAGCATAGCGGCAGGCGGTCCTCGATGTCAATGTTCAGTTCGGCACTCTCCCCGCGACCGAGCACGACTCGAACCTCTCTATCCCGAGACAATTGGAAGAGATCGAGCTGGTCGACGGAGTCGAGCGCGAAGGCGCAGAGCGAAATCCGCGAGATGGCCGCTTTGGACGCGGGAAGCTGGCGGTAGAGCCGAATGGCCGCGTCCGCGAGCTCTTCCGGCTCTCCTGTCGCTCGCGGCATCCGGGAATGCCGTTCGCGGGTCGCACCGTCGGCGTAATCGACTGTGAGCTCCAGACCTCGCGCGCGCACGCCTTCTCGATCCATTTTGCGGGAGAGACGCTTCGCGAGGCGCACGCATGCGGCCCGGGACTTGCCTCCTTCCGAGGGATCGCCGTCCCTCGAGTCCGGGACGCGGACGAGATCGATCACTTTTTCGCCTTCGATTCCGATGAGTGCCCGGGCCTCGGAAGGCGGAAGCCGGGCGAGCGCATCGAGAGTCGCCACGCCCTGCGATTGGAGGCGGGCGATCTGGTCCGGTCGAAGCTCGTCCAGCTCTTCGACGGGAACGCCCTCGAGAAGGTCCTCTTCCCGGCCCGGCATCCAAAGGAGGATCCCTCCTGGACCCGCGAGACGCGCGGCGAGCCGAGCGGCGATTTCCGTCGCGGCGATGCCGACCGAACCCTCCAATCGAAGCTCTCTGGAAAGGGCCTCCCGAAGCGAGGCACCCCAGTCGAGAGGCGACATTTCGGCGGACATCGACCAGGGAGGCTCACCCTCGAAGAAGGCCTCACCGGCAGCCGGTATCCGCCATCCGTCCCCGAAACGAGCGAGGACCGCCTCGAGAGCCCTGGAAAGCGCGAGCACCTCGTCGACGGTGCGACCGCGGCAAGCGTCCCGGAAATCCGGGACGAGCACGTGGACGCTGACCCGTTCGCGGGACATGGCAGTTCAGTGCAGGCTTCCGCCTGCTTTCGACCAGCCCACGTTGGAGTAGGAATCCTGGTACATCTTGAGGTTCTCCTGGAGAGCCGCGGCGAGCGCTCCAACGAGCTGCACGGGAATCACGAGCTTCGCCTTCACCGGCGCGCCGATGGTCTTGGTCGAGCCTTCCGGAGCGTCCGCGATGTCTTTTTCGCCGAGCGGATGAACCTCGCAGAACGTGAGGGTGAAGTCGAAGGGAGTATGGCTCACCGCGCAGAAGTTCGCGTAAAGGCGCTCGGCCTTTTCCAGGCCTTCGGGCTCTTCCGGAACGATGGTGAAGTTGATCGATTTCTTGGTCGTCATTCGTTTGCCTCTCTTTTTCTAGTACTTGCGAAGGAGCCCCACCACGACCCCCTGGATGACCACCTGATCCTCGGGAGCGAGGATGGGCTTCATGGTCGGGTGCGCCGGCTGGAGGCGGATTTGCTGCTCTTCCCGGTAGAACTTCTTCAGGGTGGCTCGTTCTCCCTCGAGAAGCGCGACCACCATTTCGCCGTTTCGCGGGTCCGTGCGCCGCTCGACCACGACGTAGTCTCCGTCGCGGATTTGCTCGTCGATCATCGACTCGCCACGCACCTTGAGGAGGAACACGTCGCGCCGTCCGATCATGTCCTCCGGAACCGCCACGAGCTCGTTCCCACGGACCGCCTCGATGGGCTCGCCCGCGGCGATGAGCCCCTGGAGGGGAACGTCCCGCGCCTCGGGCTTCTGTTCGACCGCGACCACTTCGATCGCCCGCGCACGATTCCAGTGCCGCTTGATGAGGCCCTTCTCCTCGAGATGGACCAGGTGCTTGTGAATGGTCGAAATCGAATGGAGTTTGAAGTGCTCGGATATCTCGTGCAAACTCGGGGCGTAGCCGTTCTTGCGGATGGAGTCATCGATGAAGCTGAGAATCTGCTTCTGCCGCTTCGTCAACATCTCGCACTGAAGTGTAGACAAGGTGAAACAGAAGGTCAAACGAATATGCGCTCTTCCAGTAGCGAAACTTTAGCGTCAAAAAATTGCATACCGTGTCGCGGAGGCGTCCCTCCCCTGCGCGGACAGGAGCTCGAACGGCTCCATCAGGAGCTCGGCTCCGACTGGCAAGTGATTCGAGAGCACCATCTGGAAAAGGAGTACTCCTTCCCCGATTTTCGGCGCGCACTCGATTTTACCGTGCGGCTGGGCGAAGTCGCGGAGGCGGAAGGCCACCACCCGGACATTTTTCTCGCCTGGGGCCGGGTAAAGCTCCAGATCTGGACCCACAAGATCGACGGGCTGACGGAGAGCGACTTCATCCTGGCGGCGAAGGCCGACAGGCTACTGAGCCCCTAGCTCACCCGTTCGTGCCCAAGCCCAGAGGTGCTTCGGCCGAAGCAGCCGGTAACGCCAGGCGAAAATCACCAGGACGGCGAGCCCGAGAACGTCGCTCACGACGTTGTACGGATTGAAGATTCCATAGACCCAGTCTTCGAAGTCCAGGTCCCGATACCCGAAGCGGCCCGTCAAGGGCCAGAGCGCAACCCACGGCCGCATCCACATCCGGTCGCAGAGTTGATGCAGCCAAAGCGAGAGGCTGTAGACGAGAGGCTTTCGGGCCAGGACCAAAAGGAGGGTGAGCAGAAGATTGACGGAGAGGGAATGGAACCATACCCGGCCGTTGTTGATCGTTTCTTTGAAGATCCAGAGGCCGAGCGGCTTGTCGATGATGTCCGCGACGAGAGTGAGGAGGATGACGACGCGCAAGTCGGCGCGGCGGTCGAGCGCGTGACAGCTGACGGTGGCCGCTGCCACGTGGCCGAAAACCAGCACGGGTCAGAGCGTGAGCGTGAACCGCCGGCCTTCGAACTCGAGCTCCACCAGCCGCTCTTCGATCCGGATGACGACGGCGCCCTCGATGGTGTCCCCCTCGAACACGCGGCGATCGCTCACGACCGCAACCGGCTTTCCCGCGAGAACGGACGTGCCCTGGAGGACGAGCTGCGGGAGCTCGGGCGCGGGCTCCGGCGTCGGAGGGTCGGCGATTTCAACAGCCGCGGTTGGGGTCGGGGCCATGGTCTCGGGACTCCGCCGGGGGATCGGGCTCCTTTACCGGAGCGTCCTGCGGTGGCTCCGGAAGTGCGGCTTCGACGACGGGGACGTCGACGGGCGTTTCTGCGGCCGACGGCTGCGGCGCGGGGACGGGCTCCGGGACGGGAGGACGTCGCAGCAACAGCGTCGTCGCGACCGCCGATGCCACTCCGATCGCCGCCATCGCCACGAACTGACGCCTCCGGCTCTGCTTCTCCTTTCGCAGTTTCTCGATTGCCGCTACGGGCGGGACGACCTCCTCCGAATGACGAGCCTCGCGGTCGACTTTCCGAAGCGCGTCGAGGATGAAGCTCATGGCTCGCGGAGCCTCGGGACGCTGTAGCCTCCGCTCAGGCTGTAAAGGGCCATTCGAGTCGCCTCCCCGAGATGGCCGTCGGGCTGAAGGTGAAGCTGCTCCTGAAGTTTTTTCACCGCATCGAGGAGCTCCGCGGGAGTCGGTTTCGAAGCGCTCGGAAGCATGCCGAGAGTCGCGAGCCGCGCTCCCGCCCAGGCGAGCCGCCGGGGAACGTCCGAATCCTCGAGCTCGTCGAAGTCGCGCCAGAAGACCCGCGCGCGGCCGTTCCAGAATCGGGTCAGGACCGTCTTCGGGACGCGGAAGAACTCGCCCGGCGCGACGTGAACGATCGCAGAGTCGTCGTCGAGACCGGTGAGTGTCAGAAACCGAACCTCTCCTCCGGACGGAGACACCATCTCGAGGACCGCCGGGAGGTCGAAGGCCTGGAGCTGCCCGAGACTCGTTTCGAGCTCCGAGTACTGTAGCGAAGCCCGCTCGGCGAGCACCGGCATGTCCTCGAGGTCTGAAGCGGCGAGCCCGGAGTCCGGCCGAATCCCCCACCGTTCGAGGAGGACGGTGGACGCCGACTGCCGAGAGGCCTCGGGAGACAGGCTCGCGAGCCGCATCTCGAAGAGCTCGCTCACGTCCGCGGAGCTGAGCTCGATTTCCGCCGCCGGGCGCGCGAACGGCGATGTCCCCGTGAGGACACCCGCGCGCGCCAGATAGAAGGCGCCGAGGCCGGTGAGGGCCGCGAGCGCGAGCCAGGCGATTCGCGCGCCGAAAGGGAACAGGCGGTGAAGGCCGCTCGTGTCGGAGGGCAGCGGCGCCGTCCCCAGCTCTTTCACCGCGCGACGGACCACGGATCGATTGATCTGACCCTTCTCGAGCACGAACCCCGCGAGGAGCGACCGGTCGCAAACCAGGTTGATGAGTCGCGGGATGCCTCTCGAGAACTTATGGATGCGAAGGAGCGCGCCGGTGGTGAAGTCGACGCGCCCGATTCCACCCGCGACCGCGAGCCGGTGGCGGATGTACTGCGTCATCTCCCTCCGACCCAGCGGGTTCAGGTGGTAGCGGGCGGTAATCCGCTGAGCGAGCTGGCGGAGATCGCGCTGGGCGAGCAGATCGTTCAGCTCCGGCTGTCCGATGAGCACGATCTGT
This sequence comes from uncultured Acidobacteriota bacterium, assembly GCA_963820855.1. Lineage (GTDB taxonomy): Bacteria > Acidobacteriota > Vicinamibacteria > Marinacidobacterales > SMYC01 > DAISKN01. The sequence continues at coordinate 159,643 of CAWGBY010000014.1, read as the reverse complement.
ATGAGCTTCTCGGTCGCGGTCTCCAGATTGGAGATGAGCCGCACCTGCTCCAGCACATCCCGGGAAAGGTTCTGCGCCTCGTCGATGACGAGAACCGTGTTCTTGCCCTCTGCGCGAGTACGAAGCAGAAACTCGTGGAGCTCGTCGATGAGATCCTTGTCGGTCTTCTGGTCGGACGGATCGCGGGCGATCCCGAGGTCGCGATTCACCGAGCGAAGAAGCTCCGTCGTGCCGAGTGCGGGATAGAGAATGAACGCGGAGAGCGTGGTCTCGTCGAGCCTCTCGAGAAAATACCGGCAGAGGGTGGTCTTTCCGGTCCCCACCTCCCCCGTGACCACGATGAACCCGCCGCGCTGCCTCAGACCAAACTCGAGATGCGCGAAAGCCTCGTGGTGCTTGCCCGAGAGGTAGAGGAACTTCGGATCCGGCGTCAGGTTGAAGGGCTTCTCGCGAAAGCCGTAGAAGGCCTCGTACATGTCCGTTGTCGTCAAGTATTTATCACGAAACGAGGGCTTTCGCCATCCGGCGCAATCCTCTGAGAGTTACCCGCTTGCCGGCCCGATCCTTCCTGCTAGAGTAGCCCCGATGAGACGATTGGCCTGGACGCTTCTTCTTGCAGCATCCTGCGGCGGGCCCGCTGCCGAGCCCATCCGCGGCGACCTCGCCTCCGTGGTCGACGAAGCCCTACGGGAAGGAACGGCTGGGTTCGACCACGCCGCATGGGATGACATCCTCTCGAGGTTCACGCGCGACAACGGCCGGAAGTTCGACTACGCCGGGCTCAAGAAAGAGGAAAAGACTCTCACGAGCTACCTCGACGCGATCGCGGCGGCGGACCTCGCGAGCTTGCGCGCTCCCGAGCTCGAGGCGCTCTTCATCAACGCCTACAACGCGTACACGGTTCGGACCATCCTCGATCGCGTTTCCGCGAACGGTGATTTCGAGATCGAGAGCATTCGCGACATCGAGGAGGTCTTCACCCGCGAAACGCACGTGGTCGGAGGTTTCCGCCTGAGCCTCGACAACATCGAGCACAATATCCTGAGGCCGACGTTCCGGGACCCGAGGCTCCACTTCGCGGTCAACTGCGCCTCGATTTCCTGTCCTCCCCTCTCGACGGATGCCTTCGAAGGCGCGCGGCTCGACGAGCAGCTCGAGGCCGCCACGACGAGCGCACTCCAGAACCCGGACTACGCTTCGATCGAGGGGGACGCTCTCCTACTCACGAAGATCCTGGAATGGTACGGCACGGACTTCGTGAACCCGGACTACCGCGGGTCGGAGAGAAATCTCGCCGCTTTCGTGGCCAGGTATGCGTCCGAAGACGTCCGCCGCTTCCTCGAGGAAAGGAAGCACGAAGTGGACGTTCGTTTCCGTGACTACGACTGGCGGCTGAACAAGTCCTGATTACTTCACCTTCTCGCCGCGGCCCAGGATGTCCGCGCGCTCGGTCAGCCCGGGATCGTTGACCCCGTACTGGACGGCGAGCTTCGCGTGCTCGACCAGCGTCTTGACCCGAGCCTCGTCCTCGGCGTTGCAAGGGCAGCCCTTGGCGATCTGGCCGAAGCTCGACCAGGCGAGACCCCAGTGAGCGAGTCCGAAGTTGGGATAGGCCTCGATCGCCTTTTGAAAGTACCCGGCGGCCTCCCCGAATTTCTGTTTGTCCTTGAGCGCGACCCCGTAGTACGCCCAGCCGAGCGCGTTCTGATAGTCCGGAAGTGAAGTGGCTTTGGCCAGCGTCTCGAGCGCTTTGTCCGGCTGCTGGGCTTCGTAATACCCGACCCCGAGCTCCGTCAAGTAATCGGCATTATCGCCCTGGAGCGACACCGCCTTCTCGAGCTCCGGGAGCGCCGCGGGCACCTGCTTCTGCATGCGCAGGATCCTGCCCTTCTTGTAATGCGCGTCGGCAAGCGAATCATCGAGCTCGACCGCCTTCGAGAACTCCGCGAGCGCTTTGTCCGGCTGCTGCGCGGCCTCGAGGGAAAGACCGAGATAGTGATGCACCAGGGCGTTGTCCGGCATTTTCTGGACCGCCTGCTCCATGAGCGCCCCGGCCTCCGCTACCTTTCCTTGTTTGATGAGAATTCCGCCAAGCGAAACATAGGCGCTGGTCAGATTGGGGTTCAGGCTGACGGCTTTCTGATAGTAGTTCGCCGCCATCCCGAGGTTCCCCTGCGCCTCGTACACCTCCGCGAACGCCAGGTTGGCGTCGGGATCGTTGGCGTTCACGGTGATCGCCATCGCCAGATCCGAGTACGCGGCGTCTGGTTTGCCGAGCGCGTTATTCGCCTTTCCACGAACGCCGAAAGCCCGTGTGAGCTGGTTGTTCAGCTCGAGGGCCTTCGTGGCTTCGGCGACGGCGCCCTCGTAGTCCTTCTTCCCGAGAAGGATGTCCGCGAGACCCGCGTGCGCCTCGGCGACCTTGTCGTCGAGCTCGATCGCCTTCCGGAAGGCGGTTTCGGCTTCCGCGGGTTTCCCATCGGCGAGCGCCGCCTCGCCGATGGTCGTGTGGACGAGAGCGCTGTTCGGCGCGAGGGCGAGGGCCTTCTGCGCCACCTGGCCCGCTTCCGCGATGGCGCCGGTCTTCGCGAGTCCGGTCGCGAGCGCGACCAGCACGTCCGCGCTCGAGGGGTTCAGCTCAGCGGCCTTCTTCCCGACCTCGACCACCTTCGCGTAGTTGGCGGCTTTCGCGTAGGCGATGGTCATTCCCTCGTAGCATTCCGCCTGCTCCGCGGGATCGGTGACCGTCGCCACCGCCTTCGCATAGGCCTCTCCGGCGTTTCCCCAGTCGTTCAGCTGCTTGTAGATCCGAGCGAGCTTCAGATGAACGTCGCCCCGGTCCGGGAAGTTCGTGACGATGGAGAGGTAGTACCCGCCCGCTTTCTGCAGGTTGCCCTCTTTGATCTCTTTGTCCGCGGCGTCGAGATACTTCTTGATGTCCTTCTCCGTGATCTTGACGTCCTGGCCCGCGAGCGCGACGGCCGCCATGGCGGCGACGATACAGAAGACGATGAAGACCCGACTCCTCATGGCATCCCTCCTCGAGCAAATCCCGCGGCGCATCCTATCATTCCCCCCGGAATCGAGGCGAATAGACTAATATTCAAGAGCCGGCATGCCGCTGCATCGCATCGTGGTCGCCTCCCGCGCGACGTCTCGACGGGAAGAAGCGAGGCGGTGGCTCGCGGAGGTCGAGGACGAAGGTCCCGTTCTCCTGATCTCGGCCGCGCTCGAAGCCGCCGATCACTTCCTCCGGGAGCTCGCTTTCGAAAGAGGCTCGCTCTTCGGATTTCGGCGCGCCACGCTCGACTCCCTGGCCTATCGCCTCGCCCTCCCGAGCCTCGCTCGTGAAGGCATGACGACCGCGAGCCGCCTCGCGCAGGAAGCGGTCGTCGCGCGGCTCCTCGATGCGACGGCGCGGGAAAAACGACTCGGCCCGCTCTCGAGTGTCGCTTCCGGACCCGGACTCATCCGCGCTCTCACCTCGACGCTTCACGAATGCCGCCTCCATCGAATCCGCCCGAACGACCTGTCGGCGCTCGGCGACCTCGGCGAAACACTCGCGCTCCTTCTGACCCGGTACGAGGACCTGTCGCGGGACCAGGGCGTGTCCGATCGCGCTCTCACGCTTTCGCTCGCGCGGGAGGGAGCCGCAACCATCGAGGGCCCGGTGCTGCTCCTCGACGTTCCCATCGAAAGCCCTCTCGAGGAGATGCTCATCGAAGCCGTCGCTCGGAGGCCGAGCCCGGCGTCGATGCTGGCGACCGTCGCGGCCGCGGACGAAGCGACGCTGGTCCGTCTCTCGCGCGCCCTCGGCTGTGAGGCGGAGGCTCCGAAGGCCCCGAAGACCCCCAAGACCCCGAAGAAAAGTCCGGACGGTTCGGCGCTCGTCGATCTGCAGAGCCACGTATTCGCCGAGACCGCGCCCCCGCGCCGCAGCCGGCCCGAGGACGTGGCGGTGATCTCGGCGCCGGGTGAGGCGCAGGAATCCTCGGAGCTCGCCCGCGCGATCCAGCGGGAGGCGGAGAAGGGGCTCGCGTTCGACCGCGTCGCGGTGCTTCTCCGTTCGCCGGAAGTCTACACGCCGCTCCTCGAAGACGCTTTCGCCCGAGCCGAGATTCCCGCGTACTTCGAGAACGGAACGAAAAGACCCGACCCCGCGGGACGGGCCTTTCTCGCGCTCCTGGACTGCGCCGCGGAGGAGCTCTCCGCGGTCCGCTTCTCGGAATATCTTTCGCTCTCTCAGATCCCGAAGCTCGATTCGCTGGGCGCCCCGATCGTGGCCCCCTCCGCGGACGAAGAAGAGGTCGTCTGGGTTCCGCCGAGACACTCGCTCGCTCCCGAACCGTCGCCCGAGCCGGTCCAGCTCGATCTCTTCGCCGAGCCGCCTCCGCGGGTCGAAGCGCCCGAGGAAGAGCCGGTCGTCGCCGGGACTCTTCGCGCGCCCTGGCGCTGGGAAAAGCTCCTCGTGGATGCAGCCGTCATCGGCGGGCGCGATCGCTGGGAGCGGAGGCTCTCGGGCCTCGGGCACGAGCTCGAGGTGCGCTTGCTGGAAATGGAGGATCAGGACGGCGTCGAGGCCGAGCGGCTGCGGCGCGAGCGAAACGATCTCCTTCATCTCAAGAACTTCGCTCTTCCGCTCATCGAGATGCTCGACACCGGTCCCGCCGAGGACAGCTGGGGAGTCTGGATCGATTGGCTCGAGAAACTCGCGGCGGCCTCGCTCGCGAGCCCGGAAGGTGTCCTCTCGCTCTTGAAAGAGCTTCGGCCGATGGCGTCCGTCGGACCGGTCTCGATTCTCGAGGTGCGCGAGGTCCTGTCGGAGCGGCTGACCCTCCTCCCTCAGAGACCGTCCGGAGATCGCTACGGAAAAGTCTGGGTCGCGCCGATCGAGGCGGCGCGCGGCATGAGCTTCGACCTGGTGCTGGTGCCGGGTCTCGCCGAGAGGATGTTTCCCCGGAAGATCGTCGAGGACCCCCTCCTCCTCGACTCTTACCGAGTAAAGCTGGGGGCCGAGCTGCCCCTGCAAAAGGACCGTATCGCGAAAGAGCGGCTCCTCCTTCGGCTCGCTATCGGCGCCGCTTCGCGGGCGATCGTCTTCAGTTATCCCTCGATCGATCTCGCGAAAGGCCGCGCCAAGGTGCCGTCCTTCTACCTTCTCGAAGTCGAGAGAGCGAGCCTGGGAGAGCTTCCGGATTTCGAGACTCTCGCCCGGGACGCGGCAAGCTCTTCGGGCGCGCGTCTCGGTTGGCCCGCTCCCCGGGAGCGCGCGCTCGCGATCGACGCCGCGGAGTTCGACCTCGCTTTTCTCGCCGACTCCCTTCGCCGGGAGGCGACGGACGGCGAAGTCCAGGGAAGCGGGCGGTACCTCGTCCAGGTCAATCCCGCGCTCGCCCGCTCTCTGCGGACCCGTTACCTGCGAGGAAAACCCGGGCACTTCACGACCGCCGACGGATTTCTCGAGGCCTCGGCCGCCGCGCGCGCGATCCTCGCGCAGCATCGCCTGGAATCGCGTCCCTACTCCGTCACGGCGCTCGAGAAGTACTCCGCCTGCCCCTACCGGTTCTACCTCAACGCCATTCTCCGGATTCGTCCGCGCGAAACGGTGGAAGCGGTGACGCACCTCGACCCTCTCACCAAGGGAAGCATCCTTCACGCGGCGCAGTTCGAGATCTCGAAGCGTCTCGAAGAGGCGGGCTTCCTGCCTCTTCGACCCGGAAACCTCGGCGAGGCCCTGCAGCTTTTCGAAATCGTGTTCGACGAGGTCGAGGAGCGTTTCGAGGAAGACCTGGCTCCCGCTATCGGGCGCATCTGGAAGGACGAGCTCGAGCGCATTCGCTTCGACCTCCGCGGCTGGCTGCGGCGCGAAGCGGCCAGTGACGATGGCTTCGTCCCCTACCGCCGGGAGTTCACGTTCGGTATGAGGCCCACCGGTCCCGCCGATCCCGCGAGCACCCTCGAAGTCGCGGTGCTGAAGAACGGCCTGAGGCTTCGGGGAGCGATCGACCTCGTCGAAAAGCGCGCCTCGGATGGGAAAGTCCGGGTCACCGATCACAAGAGCGGAAAGGTGTGGATGCCCGAGGGAGCGGTCCTGAACGGCGGCGAGAATCTTCAGCCCATCCTCTACACCCTCGCGTACGAGGCGCTCACGGGAGAGGAAGTGGAATCCGCCCGGCTCTACTTCGTCACCCAGCGCGCCAACTACGCGGAGCGCGTGGTGCGCGCCGACGAGGAAGCTCTCCGAGTCGTGGCCGAGTTTCAGAGGCGCCTCGACGAGGTGATCGAGGAGGGGTTCTTTCCCGCTTCGCCCCGGGAGAAGCCCGGCTGCGAGTATTGCGACTACCTCCCCATCTGCGGTCCCAGGATGCAGATCCAGGCGCGGCACAAGCAGAGCGACCCGCGTCTCTCGCCTCTCAACTGGCTCCGGAACCTGACGTGAGCTCCAAAGACACGCTTCAGGACCTGGCGGATCGATCCGACCGAGAGGCCATCCGCGACGATCTCGATTCCACGCTCGTGGTCGAGGCGGCCGCCGGCACCGGCAAGACGACCGCGCTCGTGAGCCGCATTCTCTCCGTCGTCGCGACGGGACGGGGCGAGCTCTCGCGCATCGTCGCCGTCACCTTCACGGAGAAGGCGGCCGGCGAGCTGAAACTCCGTCTGCGGGAAGAGCTCGAGCGGAGGCGAACCGAGTCCCGCGCTCGAAACGACCACGAGGTGACGCGGCTCCTCGAGCGCGGCCTCGCGCAGCTCGAAGAGGCGCACGTCGGGACGATCCACGGCTTCTGCGCGGATCTGCTGAAGCAGCGGCCTCTCCAGGCAGGGGTCGATCCGCTCTTCGAGGTCGCAACCGAGGAGCAGAAGGATCGTCTCTACCAGCGAGTCTTCGATCGCTGGCTCCAGGAGAAACTGTCCGATCCTCCGCCCGGCGTCCGGCGGCTCATGAGGCGCGCCGCCAACTGGGACGAAGGGCCCGTCGACAGTCTCTACAAGGCGGGCTCCAATCTTCTCGACGTGCGGGATTTTCCCACTCGGTGGCAAATCCGGCCCTTCGACCGCGAGAACGAGATCGACGCCCTCGTAGCGAGAGCGCTCGCGCTCGCGGACAAGGCGGCGAAAGGGGCGAACGATCGCGACTACCTGTACCTGAACCTCGTCGAGCTCATCAGTTTCGCTCAGGACGTGCGGGGTCAGGAGCAGGTGAGCGAAAGGCGCGACTACGACGCCCTCGAAAGCCGACTTCCCGCGATCAAGCTCGGGAAGGCGAAGGGCCGGGGGCCATACGCCGACGGCGTCTCGCGGGAGGGACTCATCGCGGAGCGCGACGAGCTCGCGCGAGACCTCGCGTCGTTCCAGAAGCGCGCGCGAGCCGATCTCTCGGCGCACCTCCAGAACGAGCTCTCGGAGCTCGTCGCCCGGTACGAAGCGCTGAAGTCGAGGCGCGGCCGGCTGGACTTTCTCGACCTCCTCGCTCGCGCCCGCGACCTCGTGAAGTCGAACGCGGAGGTCCGCCGCGAGCTCCAGGCGAGCTTCTCCCATATCTTCGTCGACGAGTTCCAGGACTCCGATCCGCTCCAGGCGGAAATCCTTCTCCTGCTCTCGTCGGCGGATCCCGAGGAGGACGACTGGACCAAGGTGATTCCCATCCCGGGAAAGCTCTTCCTGGTGGCCGATCCGAAACAATCGATCTATCGATTCCGGCGCGCCGACGTCTCGCTGTACCAGCGGGTGAAAAGGCAGCTCCAGAAGGCCGGGGCGAAACCCGTCTACCTCACGGTCAGCTTCCGCTCCGTGCCCGCGATTCAAGACTTCGTGAACTCCTCGATGACGGTCGAGATGAAGGCGACCACCGAGAACCATCAGGCGAGCTACGTCGCTCTTCACGCGCATCGCGCGAAAAGCGAGGGCCAGCCGGGGGTGATTGCGCTTTCGATTCCGCGCCCCTATGGGGACTGGGGCCGCGTGGTGAACTACGCGATCGAGAAATCCGAGCCTCTCGCGGTGGCCTCCTGGATTCGTTGGCTCCTCGAGGAGAGCGGATGGCACATGAGCGCGCGGGGAGCGGAGGCGACGCGTCCCGTCGCTCCCTCGGATATCTGTCTCCTCTTCCGCCGGTTCCGGAACTGGGGACGCTCCGTGCCCCAGCCCTACGTCGACGCTCTCTCGGCCCTCGACGTGCCGCATATCCTCGTCGGCGGCCGAGGCCTCCATCAGCGGGAGGAGATCGAAGCCATGCGGGTGGCGCTCGCCGCGATCGAGCGGCCCGACGACGAGCTCTCGGTGTTCTCGACGCTCCGGGGCCCGCTCTTCAGCATGGGCGATGAGAGCCTCTTCCTCTTTCGCGCCGAGCACGGTCCTCTCCATCCGTTTCGCGCGACCAAGGGCGCTCTCGAGGGAAGTGCCGCGGAGGTCCGCGCGGCGCTCGACGTGCTCGCCTCGCTCCACCGCGATCGCAACCGCCGGCCGATCGCGCTCACCATCCGGGAGCTCCTGGACAAGACCCGGGCCCACGCGGGCTTCGCGCTCTGGCAGGCGGGCGATCAAGTACTTGCGAACGTCCTCGGGCTGGTTCAGCTCGCGCGGACCTTCGAAGAGGGTGGAGGGCTCTCCTTTCGCGGCTTCGTGGATCACCTGGACACGCTTTCGGAGGCGACCGACCGGAGCGAGCAGCCGATGATCGAAGACGGGGTCGAAGGCGTTCGTCTGATGACCGTGCACAAAGCGAAGGGCCTGGAGTTCCCGGTGGTGATTCTGTGCGACATCACCGCGCCCTTTTCCTCCGGCGCCTCGCGGCACGTGGACCCCGAGCGGAAGATCGTCGCGATGAGGCTCGCCGGCGGATCGCCCTGGGAGCTTCTGGATCACGAGGAGACCGAGTCGGAGCGGGACAAGGCCGAGAGCCTTCGTCTTCTCTATGTCGCCGCGACCCGCGCTCGGGACGTGCTCGTGGTGCCCGCGGTGGCGGACGAGCCGCAGCGGAGCGGATGGGTGGGCCCGCTCCTGCCGGGTCTCTATCCGGCACCGGAGGGCCGCTTCCTTTCCGTGGTCGCGCCGGGATGTCCGCCCTTTCCCGGCGTCGACACCGTTCTCGAGCGCCCGGCGCAGGTCATGGTCGAGTCGCCCATCCGCCCGGGGCTCCACAAACCCGAGCGCGGACGGCACGAAGTGATCTGGTGGGACCCGTCGCTCTTCGAGAATCCGCTCGCTCCCAAGCCCGGTCTGAGGCGCTACCTCATGCTTCGGCCAGGAGAAGGCGACGAGCCCGGCGAAGGCGCCCTCGAGTACGAGAGCTGGCTGCGGCGGCGAAAAGACCTCTTGCAGCGAGGAGCCAGCCCCTCGCACCACGTCACGACCGTAACGAGGTTGATCGAGGACGAAAAGCCCACGATTGCGGGAGCTTCGGAAGTTCGCATCGCGGAGATCGAAGGCCGCGACCTCCTTCGCCCCGGGAGGAAAGCGGTTCGGGGCGCTGGTGCACGAGGTTCTCGCGCGGGCACCGCTCGATTCCGGCGCCTCGGAAATCGAAGCGCTCGCGGAAAGCCTGGGCCGGATTCTTGGCAATCCCGATGACGAGAGAAAGGCGGCGGCCGCCGCGGTTTCGCGCGCGCTCGCGCACCCGCTTCTCGAAAGCGCGCGCGGCGCCGCGATCCTCTACCGCGAGACGCCGCTCGTCTATCGCGAGCCCGCCGGACGTCTGATCGAAGGCGTTCCCGACATCGTCTTTCGAGGGGAGGGATCGGACTGGACCCTGGTCGACTTCAAGACGGATCTGAGGCTCGATATCGCTGGCGACGCGCACCGAAGCCAGGTGGCTCTCTACAAGATCGCACTCGAGGAGGCGACGGGTATTCGCGCCGGCGCCTGGCTCCTGTATATTTAGCGGCCATGTGGAAGCATTCGCGCATCGTTTGCCTCTCTTTCGCACTCGCCTTTCTCGCCGCCTGCAGCAGTCCAATCCCCGAGGTCCTTGTCGCCGACACCGTTCTCGTGAACGGAAACGTGATCACCGTCGACGAGCAGGACACGGTGGCGCAGGCGGTCGCGATCAAGAACGGCCGGATTCTCGCCGTCGGCTCGGATGCCGAGATCCGAAAGCTCGCGGGAGAGGATACGAGGGTCATCGATCTCGCGGGCCGCACCGCGACCCCGGGACTCCTCGATGCCCACTGTCATTTCGCGTGGGGCGGGACCGACATGCTCGAGGTCTCGGACCTTTCCTATCCCAAGGTGAAGGGCATCCAGGATGTCGTCGGCGACGTCGAGAAACAGGTAACGGCCGCGAGGGGCGGCGACTGGATCCAGGGACGCGGGTGGGACGAAGGAAAGCTCGAGGAGCGTCGGTACATCTACGCAAAGGACCTCGACGCGATCTCGGCGGAGAACCCGGTCTGGCTCACCCACACCATGGGCCACTACGGAGTCGCCAATAGCCTCGCGCTGAAGCTCGCGAAGATCGACGCGAACACTCCCGATCCCGCGGGCGGCACGATCGATCGCTATCCCGACGGAACTCCCACCGGAGTGCTGAAAGAGCTGGCTCAAGGTCTCGTCACGGACCTCATCCCGGCGCTGACCGTGGAGCAGGTCCAGAAAGGCATCGAGCACATCGCGAAGGAATTCCACAAAGAGGGAATGACCGGCCTCAAGGATCCCGGAATCGGCGCTCTCGAGTGGGAGGCGTATCAGAGAGCGCTCGCCGCCGGCAACCTCCCGGTCCGAGCCTTCATTCTCTGGCGAGCGGGGCAGACTCTCGAAGAGGCCGAGGCCCTCGCCGCGCGCATCGGCTCCTTCACCAAGCCCTATCGCACGACCGGCGACTCCCACCTGATTTCGGGCGGCATAAAGATGATGATCGACGGGAGCGGTGGCGCCCGCACCGCCTGGCTCCACGAGCCGTGGAACAAGGAGTACACGGGCATCGACGAAGGCAACTTCGGCTATCCCGTGATTCCTCCCGAAGTGCTGAGAAGCCAGATTCGAATGTTCCACGACGCGGGGATGCACGTGAGCGTCCACTCCATCGGAGACCGCGCCATCGACTGGGTGGTCGATTCCTACGCCATGGCGTTCGAGGCGAACCCTCAGAAGGGTCTCCGGCACGGGATCATTCACGCCAACATCCCGACGGACCACGCCATCGACACCATGGCGAGACTGCAGGCGGAGTTCGACGCCGGCTATCCCGAGCCTTCCGCGCCCTTCATGTGGTGGATCGGCGATACGTATGCGGGCAACTTCGGTCCCGAGCGCGCGAAGAGGTTGAATCCGTTCAAGACCTTCGTCGCCAAGAACATTCGATGGGCGGGCGCGTCGGATTTCGGCGTGACGCCCTTCCCCGCCCGCTTCGGCATCTGGGCCTCCGTCGCGCGCAAGCCGGCCCTGGGTGTCTACGACAAGGATCCCTACGGACGGGACGAAGCGGTCGATGTGCGCACCGCGCTCCGTTCCTACACCATCTGGAGCGCGCACCAGTTGTTCCTCGAGAAGGAGATCGGCTCACTCGAGGTCGGGAAGTTCGCGGACATCGCGGTCTGGGACAAGAACCTGTACGAGATCCCGACGGAAGAGCTCGAGACCATCGAATGCCAGATGACTCTCTTCCAGGGTGACGTGGTGTTCGAAAGATAGAAATCTCAGGCCTCCCGCGCTGGCTTGCCCCAACGAATTTGAGGAGCATGCGCAGAGGCCTGATGAGGCGGGAACTCCTACTGCTGCTCATGCTCGCCGCGCACGGCTGCGATTCTTCGCCCACCGACGCGGACGGCGATTGCCGCCGGTACATGACGTCGATGTCCGAGAACGGCGTCGCGTTCACGTGCGCGTTCGACTCTGCGAGCGCCACGCTTCGCTGCTCGAACGGCGCGCTCCTCGAAAGGACGTGGGAGTACGCGGGGGTCGAGGAGTTCATCTCTGAAGCCTCGGTGCCGAATCGGATTCGCGCGCGCGAGCGGATATCTTCCGGAGGTACTCTCGGCTCCTTCGCGAGTACGGGTACCGAGTACCGCTACGACGCTCAGGGTCGCCTTCTCGAGCGCATCCGCATCGGCGAGAGCTCTCTCGGGTCCCAGCCTCTCGACACCGTACGTTACACGGCATGGGATGGTCTCGGGCGACCGACGGAGGGAATCCTCAGCGGCGTCGGTGGAACCGAGAATCTGACCCTTCACTACGACGACTCCGTCTTTCGAGCGGAGGTCTCGAACGGGGAATCGACCGTGCTCGACGCCAATGGAAATCCGCTCCGCGAGGTTCTCGTTTTCGGAGCGGGCTCGAGCAAGTCCCGCTTCGAGCGCGACTATCAGATCCTGGCGGTGAGCGAAATCTGTCGCGACGGTTAGGAGATCATGACCTTGCGCGGAAACTGGGCGTTGTCCTCGAGAAACGTCATCTTCTTCTCCAGATCCGCGGCGGTCGGCTGCACTTCACCGTCGGCATCGATGGCCCGCGAAACGAGAGTGTGCTCGCCCGCGCTCGCGCCCTTCCATTCGTAGGTGAAGAGCTTCCAGGAGTACTTGGCCAATGACGAATCGACCGTCGCGGGAAGCCACGGGCCGAAGTCGACCTGGACCTCGACGGATTTGAGCGCGGTCCCGTCGGTGAGCGCGAATCCCCGGATCTTGGTGACATCGCCCGCGCGGGTAACCCGCGCGATCGCGGACTTCACACGCATACGGGTGATCGCGGTCTCCGTCCATTTCACCTCGCCGCCGATCGTCTCCCCGCGAAGTGTCCGGTACCAGGTCGCCTGATACTTCCCGACGAAAGGGTCTTCCTGAACGTGGACGTTCACGAGCCACTTCACGTTGGGGGCGCCGTACCAGCCGGGCATGATGAGCCGAAGCGGAAAGCCCTGATGGACCGTGAGCGGCTCCCCGTTCAAGGAGTGCGCGAGAAACGGCTCGGGGCTCATCGCCCTGTCGAGCGGTATGCTGCGGCCATACTGCTGCTCGACGGGATATTTGCGCCCGCGGAACTCGACCTCCTCGTTCCCGCGGTCCGCTCCGAAGAAGACCACCTCTCTCGCCTTTTCCTGCACGCCGGCCTCTTTCAAAACATCCCGCAGCGGAAGCCCCGTCCAGCGTCCGTTCGAGACGAGACCCTGCATCGAGCGCCCGCCGTTGCCGGAGCACTCGAACCCCGCGTCGAGCACTGATTTCCCCATGCCGCGGATGTCGTCGAGAGTGAGCTCTCTCGGGCGATCCACGAGTCCGCTCACCTTCAAACGGTACGCGAGAGGGTCGACAGTCGGATGGCCGTAGTGCTGCGTCGTGAAGAAGCGATCGGCGGAGGTGAAGGGCCCGTCGATCTCGCGGAGGTCGAGAATTCTCCGATCGGGTCCGCGAACGGTCGTGAAGTCCGCGGGAAGGTCGGTGAAAGGAACGATCTCTTCGCCCGGAGCGAGGGCCGGAAGGGCCCACTCCGGGAGCGCCAGAACGCTCAGTCCGGCCACACCCGTTCGGAGAATTTCACGCCGCGTTCGCTCGTTGTTCATTTGGCTCCTCGCTAGATGGATTCGGCACTTCTACCATGAGCGGGGCCCGCCTCGCGAACCCGTGGCGGGTTTCTTCCGAGACCTGCGTAGTCCCCGTTATGACGCGGAGAACTCTCACGGCGGGAGACCGCCTCGGACGCTACCAGATCCGATCGATGCTGGGCGCCGGCGCGATGGCCCACGTATATCTCGCCATCGACCTTGCGGGCGAACGCGAGGTGGCGCTCAAGGTGCTGGCTGCGGGTCCCGGAGCGCTGGAACGGAAGAGGCGTTTCGAGCGGGAAGCGCGCGCGGCGTCTACGACCTCCCACCCGAATATCGTCTCGGTCTTCGAGGTAGGCGTTCAGAATTCGACGCCGTTCATCGCGATGGAATATGTCTGCGGCGACACCCTTCAAACGAGGCTTTCGCAAGGGCCCTTCCCGGCCCGGGTCGCGGCGGAAATCGGCGCGCAGGTAGCGGACGGCCTTCAGGCCGCCCACGATGCCGGCATCGTGCATCGCGACCTGAAGCCGACCAACGTCATGATCTCGAAGGAGGGTGTCCCGAAGATCCTCGACTTCGGGCTCTCGAAGCCCATCGCCTCGCCGAGGATCCCGGCCGACGCCGCGCCCACGGAAGAGGTGCTGACGCTTCCGGGCACGATCCTCGGAACGCTCGACTACATGTCACCCGAGCAAGCGAGCGGAGATCGAATCGACTTCCGCTCGGACCAGTTCTCTCTCGGGGCGATGCTGTACGAGATGACTACCGGAATCGTGCCCTTCGCCCGAGAGACGGTGCCCCGCACGCTCGCGGCGATCATCGAGGGAAAACCTTCGGGCCTCGACGTGTTCGAAAAGAACGTTCCCGCGCACCTTCGCGCCATCATCGAGAAGACTCTCGCCAAGCGGCGGGAAGAGCGCTACCCCTCCATGCTCGAGCTCGCGAAAGCGCTCCGCGAAAAGCGCTTCCGGAGCCTGGTCCACCGGCTGCGTATGCAATGCGAGAGCCTGGTCGGAGTCCCGCGTTAAGCGCCTGTCAGGTTCTTACCGTAACTTCTCGATCCATACTCGTGTGCTACCATCGCTCTCGTTTCGCAAATTCACATTGACAGCGAGGTGCCCATGAAGATGAAAAGACGAGAGTTCGTAACGTCCGTTATCGCCGGCGGGCTGGCCGTTCCCGCCGTCGCGTCCCGCGAACAGGGCCACGGTCACGATCGCGTCGACGGTCCTTTATCGTCCGCGAACGTCAGTTTCGGGGCCTGGCCGGCCGGCGGCACGACGCCGCTCGACCGGTTTGCGACACCGAACGCGCCCGACGCCCCGAATGTCCATCAGATCATCCCGTTCGTCACGACGATCAAGTCGGGCGGGACCATCAATTTCACGATCGCGGGCTTTCATGTTCTCGCCATCTACGGGCCGGGAACGAAGCCGGACGATATCGACGCCACGATCGTGGAGCCGATTCCCGGCGCGCCGCCGGACTTCCCTCCCGGTGATCGCCGATCCGAACGAACGAGTGTATCGAGGAATCAATCCCATCACGCTTCCGCAGGATCGCGTCGAGGCGGTACAATTCAACCGCCGCGGGACGTATCTCGTCATCTGCGCTTTCCTGCCGCACTTCGAAGATGAGATGTGGGGGTTCGTGAGGGTGTTGCGTTAGCCATCAGCTCTCCAGACGTCACGAGCTCGGAATTCAAAGCAAAGGCTTACGCCTTTTACGCGGGGCTTCGCCGCGAGACGCCGGTCTATGCGGCGAAGCTCCCGGACGGTCAGACCGGGTGGCTCCTCACCCGCTACGACGATGTCGCGCGGGCTCTCAAGGACGAGCGCCTCTTCAAGGACAAGCGCAAGCTGCGGAAGCGCTCGGGGTTTGCCCGGCTTCCCGGTTTTTTTCGTTCTCTCGACGCGCTCGAGCGGAACATGCTCGACTCCGATCCGCCCGATCACGGTCGTCTGCGCGGCCTCGTCCACAAGGGCTTCACCCCCCGCCGCGTCGACGAAATGGCTGCCCGCGTGGAACGGCTCGCCGATGAGCTCCTTTCCCGAATCGCGACAGGCGGCCCGTTCGATCTCCTGAACGACTACGCCCTACCCATCCCGTCGACGATCATCTCGGAGATGCTCGGGATCCCCGCCTCGGATCAGGCTCGATTCCACCGATGGTCGAGCGACATCGTCGCCACGAGCTCCGTGCGGAGCCTCCTCCGCACTCTTCCCAGCCTCATTCTCTTCATGCGGTATCTCAAGCGATGCATCGCGCGGAAAACCAAGAACCCGGCGGACGATCTCATCTCCGCGCTGGTCGAGGCGGAAGAGGCGTCCGATCGCCTGAGCGCCGACGAAGTGCTGGCGATGGTCTTTCTTCTGGTAGTGGCGGGCCACGAGACGACGGTGAACCTCATCGGGAACGGGACGCTCGCTCTCCTCGAGCACCCGGAGGAGCGACAGCGGCTCCTCGAGCGAGCCGACTCTATTCCGGACCGCGGTCGAGGAGTTTCTTCGCTTTTACGGTCCTGTCGAAGTCGCGACCGAGCGTTATGCGCGCGAGCCTCTCGAGATCGCGGGCGTCGAGATCCCGAAGGACGCCCTGGTATGCCCCGTGCTCGCTTCCGCCAACCGAGACGACAGCCAGTTCGAGCGTGCCGATCACCTCGACGTGGGGCGAACCCCGAACCGGCACCTCGCGTTCGGCGACGGTATCCACTTCTGCCTGGGAGCGCCCCTCGCGCGGCTCGAAGGGAAGATCGCTCTCGAAAAACTTTTCCAACGCTGGCCGCAGTTGAGACTCGCCGTGCCGCGGGAGAGCCTTCAGTGGCGGCGGGGGCTCAACCTGCGAGGCCTCGCGTCACTGCCGGTCGAAGTCCGCTGAGCTCGCTCAACGGCCGATTCGCGTCTCGATTCGTCCGCGTCCGAGCGTCATTTCGTTGAAGAAGCCGGCAAACGCATTGCGCGCGTCGTGGAGCGTCGCGAGGTCCTCCGAGGTCGGAGGCTCGTTCGGACGAGAGAGAATGACCCAGGCGTGGCGGAACGTGCTCTGCGCTTCGCCGGCCCGCGGCTGCCTCTCGCCGAGCGCCCGAATCACCTCGTCGATGTTGAGGTCGGTGCGTGTGCCGGTGATGGGGATGCCCACTGTCGGCGTCGACTCATTGTCGAGAGGCTCCCCGAAGACGCTCGCCGAGGCCGAGCTCACGACGAAGAACGGCGCGACCTCGGAGGGATCGGCGAGGCCCATGAGGTACAGATCGAGTCGGGAGTACCGGCTCACGGTCTGAACGGTGCGGAACCGGCCGGGCGACTCTTCCTCGATGTCGTTGCCCTCGAGAAACGACGCATCGGTGTCGAGAAAGAAGCTCCAGTGCGAGTCCTGCCTTCCCAGGAGAATGTCGGCCGGCGACTCCCGGGTGGACGATCCGAGCGCTCGTGAGGAAGCGGTGGCCGACCTCGTGCGCGAGAAGGCCGAGGGTCGTCGGGCGGGAAGCGGCGCCGAGCACCCGTCCGGTCGGCTCTCGCGGATAACGGTTGACGTCCCCCATGAACACGTAGGTCTCGAGGGCGCCTTCGCTTCCCCAGAACTCGGTAAAGTCGTAGAGATCGTCCCCGGTTCCGCTCACGTCGTTCGACACGGGGGCCGAATAGGCGAAGGCGTCGTCCTCGTCGGAGTCGAAGTTGGTCCAGACCACGAGCGAGTCGTATTGGTCGGCCAGCTCCCGGTAGAAGCTCTTCGCGACCCCGACGTTGTCGATCGTCCGCCCGCGCTGGAATCGTTCGGCGATGGCGCCCGCGATCTCTCGAGGCTCGCCGCTGAGGTCGACGAGACTCACGTCGGCGCTCCCGCCCGGAGCCACGCCGACGATGCCGGAGCCCGCGTTCATGACCGCGCCGTATCGCATGTAGATCGTTCCGTCCGGAACGATCTCGATCTGAAGCGTGTTCGGCGCTTCCTCGCCCCATTCAGGAACCGCATCCCAGGTGACGACGAACCGGTCCGGGACGCTCAGCACACGGACTTGCCCTCCGGCGCTCGGGTCGAGATCCGCGAAGAAGAGAGCGATCCGCGGAGGTCCGGAGAGGAATCTTTCGAGGCCTCGTTCGGTGCTCGCGCTGTCCCCTTCGCCGAAGGTGAAGTTCCCGTCCGAATTGAGAAACAGCTGGCGATAGCGCTGGCCGAGAAACGGAAACTCGAACGGAAGCTCGAAGGCGCGAGAGACGTCGTCCCCGATCTCGATCGGCTCACCCGCGCCCGGCTCGACTCCGTCTCCGCCCGACCGGTAGAGAAACGCACGGCTTCCCGCGGGCGAGAAAAGCATCGACCGTTCCCGGAGGTCGAAGGGGTTCGCTTCCCTCACGAGGCTCCCGTCGTCGGTCATCAGCACGAGGTCCCCTGAGACCTCGAGGCGCGGCGCCTGGAGTGCCGAAGCACCTCTCCGATCGAGACGCTCTCGCAAATCCAGATGCTTCGCGATCTCGAGCTGTCCCCTTCCGCGGAACGTCCCGCATAGCTTCCGTTCTTTCAGCTCGGCCGATCCCAGAGCGGCGATCGAGAGCGCGGTCGCGAAAAGTGCGGTGATTCTCACGGCGGATCGAACCTCCCGTCGATCGCGGTCCATCCTCCGTCGACGAAAAGCACCGCTCCCGTGACATAGCTCGCGGCGTCCGACAGAAGAAAGAGCGTCGGCCCCACCATCTCATCGGCGCCGGCCCATCGCTTCAAGGCGTTCTTTTCGGCGTAGGCGCGGTACCAGTCCGGTTTCGCCTGGATGGGAGCGGTGAGGGGTGTTTCGACGACACCGGGCGCTACCGCGTTCACGCGAACCCCGGAAGGTCCGAGCTCCGCGGCGAGCCCGCGGACCATTTGCACCACGCCGGCTTTCGTCGCGGCATACACCGACTGACCCGGCTCGACGGTGAGCGAGCGGATCGAGGAGAAGAGCACGATGCTCCCCTTTCTCCGCGACGACAGAATCCGACCGGCAGCCTGGAGCACGTGGAAGTTCCCCTTCAGGTTGACGTCGATCACCCGGTCGAGCTCAGCGTCCGAATAGTCGAGGACCCGCTTGCGCACGTTCACCCCCGGGGTCGACACGACACCGGCGAGATCGGGCACGTCGTCGAGCGTCGTCTCGACTTCCTGCCGATTGCGGATGTCGAGCCGCTTCCACTCCGCCGAGCCGCCGGCGGAGCGGATTCGCCCGCAAACGGACTCGAGTCCCCGTTCGTCGACGTCGAGCGCCACGACCGACGCGCCTTCGAGCGCAGCCCCGCGCGCGACGGCCTCGCCTATCCCCGACGCCGCCCCTATCACGGCGATGACCCGTCCCTTCAACGAAAAAAGGCTCATGCCGTTTCGACCTTCGCGGCGTCGCCGAGGCCGAGCTCCGCGACTGCGAGCTCGCGCATGCGGAACTTCTGAATTTTCCCGGTCACGGTCATCGGAAAGGAATCCACGATCTTCCAGTACTTGGGAATCTTGTACGTCGCGATCTTGCCTTTGCAGAACATCGCGAGCTCGTCTCCTTCGAGCGACGCTCCCGCCTTCGGTTTGACCCAGGCCATGATCTCTTCGCCGTAGGTGGCGGAGGGGACGCCGATCACCTGCGCGTCTTCGACGAGGGGATGAGTGTACAGGAACTCCTCGACCTCCCGGGGATAGACGTTGTCGCCGCCCCGGATGATCATGTCCTTGATGCGGCCGACGATCTTGATGTAGCCGTCTTCGTCCATCGACGCGAGATCGCCGGTGTGCATCCAGCCCGCGAGGTCGATGGCTTTCGCGGTCGCGGCATCGTCGTTCCAGTATCCCAGCATCACACAGTAACCGCGCGTGCAGAGCTCGCCCGTCTCGTTCCGCGGGACCACACCGCCCGTCGCGGGATCCACGATCTGGATTTCTGCGTGAGGGTGGACCCGCCCGACGGTCGCGACGCGTTTTTCGACCGCGTCGTCCATGCGCGTTTGCGTCGAGACCGGCGAGGTCTCGGTCATGCCGTAGCAGATGGTGATGTCCCGAACGTTCATTTTCTCGCGCACCTGCTTCATGACCTCGACCGGGCAGGGAGAGCCCGCCATGACGCCGGTGCGGAGCGTGGAGAAATCCGTCTTCGCGAACTCGGGATGGCCCAGCATCGCGATGAACATCGTAGGAACGCCGTAGATCGAGGTGGCGCGCTCCTCGCCCACCGTGGCCAGGGTGTCGCCGGCGTCGAAGGCTTCGCCGGGAACGAGGATCGCGGAGCCATGGCTCGCCGCCGCGAGGTTTCCGATCACCATACCGAAGCAGTGGTAGAACGGCACGGGCACGACGATGCGATCCCTTTCGGTGTAGGCCATGATCTCGCCGATGAGATACCCGTTGTTGAGAATGTTGTGGTGCGAGAGCGTCGCGCCCTTGGGCGCTCCGGTGGTCCCCGAGGTGTACTGGATGTTGATGGGATCGTCGAAACCCAGCTGTCTCTCCCGCGCGGCGAGCGCTCCGTCGCCGGCTTTCGCCGAGGACGAGAGAAGATTCGCCCACTCGTCGTCGATCACCACCGCTTCTTCGAGCTCTTTCAAGCGCCCCCGCACCTCTCGAAGGATCTCGCGGTAATCCGTCGCGCGAAACCCGCGCGAATGAAGGAGCATCCGCACTCCGGATTGGTTCAGCGCGTACTCGAGCTCCCGGGCTTTGTAGGCCGGGTTGACGTTGACCAGGATGGCGCCGATCCTCGCCGTCGCGTACTGGGTGACCACCCACTCGAACCGATTCGGAGACCAGATGCCCACGCGGTCGCCTTTTTCGACTCCCCGCGCGAGAAGGGCGTTCGCGAGCGTTCCGGTCTGCTCCCACAGTTCCCGATACGTGGCGCGGTACTTCTGGGAGCGCACCACCAGGGCTTCCCGCTCCGGGAATCGTTCGACCGCGCGCCTCAGGTTCTCCCCGATGGTCTCACCGAGAAGAGGAATCTCGCTCGCGCCGTGAGCGTAGGAAGTCATGGTCGACTCATCAGCGCGGCGGCCGCAGATCGCGCACGGCCTCGTACCCGTCCACGCTCGATGCGCTCCGCACGGCGCTCAGGATGGCCTCCGCCGTGGCGTCCGCCGCGAGCGCCCCGAGGACGGCGAGGTTCGCCTCGCCCTCGAAACTTCCGAGCGCGATCGCGAAAAGAGTGTCCCCATCCGCGGGAGTGTGCGCCGGGTAGACGGCGCGGGCGAGCCCGTCGTGCGCCATTTGAGCCACCTTGGTCGCCTGGGCTTTGGTCAACCGCGCGTTCGTCGCGACGACGCCGATGGTGGTGTTCTCGCCAGGCCTTCCGCCGGGAGGGCCCGCGAGACGCAGGAGCTTTCGGGCGTCGGAGAAGCCCCGTCCGTCCTCCGTTCGCACGCCCGCGACGATCTCCCCTGTCGCGGGATCGACGACGTCGCCGACGGCGTTCACCGCGACGAGGGCCGCGACCACGAGGCCGTTCGGAAGCTCGATTGCAGCGTTTCCAATTCCGCCCTTCATCGACCGTTCGCGTCCGGCGAGCTTTCCGACCGTCGCGCCCGCGCCCGCGCCGACGCTGCCCTCGGAGACCGTGCCGTCGCTCGCCGCTTTCGCCGCGTTGTAGCCGCACTCCGCTCCCGGCCGCACGTCCGGCCTCCCACCGACCCCGAGGTCGAAGAGGATCGCGGCGGGCACGATCGGAACCTTCGCGACGCCGACGTCGAAGCCGATTCCTTTCTCTTCGAGATAGCGCACCGCGCCGGTGGCGGCATCGAGGCCGAAGGCGCTCCCGCCCGAAAGCACGATCGCATGCACCTTTTCGACCATCGCGTACGGGCTCAGGAGGTCGATCTCCCGGGTTCCCGGAGCTCCTCCGCGGACGTCCACCCCGGCGACCGCGCCTCCCTCGGTGAGGACTACCGTGCAACCCGTCGGGCGCTCGGCAAGGGTGAAGTGGCCGACTTTGACTCCGGGAACACGAGTCAACCCGGCTCCGGCGAGAAGGAGTAGCGTCAAGGGTACGCCGTTCATGATCAAAACACGCCTCGCAGGCGACTCTGTTATATCATCCTCTACGGGAGGCTCCCATGACACGAGAAACCTCGCGCCGGTCCTTTCTCGCGGAGATGGCGGCTGCGGCCGCCGTGGTGCCTATCGCGCTTCGAGGCAAGGAAGCACTCGCGGGAGCGAAGCTCGACGGGGAGGATTACTGGGGCCTCGTCCGGGCGCAGTTCTCTTTCACGGAGCAGAAGGTCCCGATGAACGCGGCGAACCTCTGCCCCTCGCCGCGCGCCGTCTCCGAGCGGGTGACGGAGCTGACCGCGGATATCGATCGAGACTGCTCGTTCAACAACCGGGCAAAGTTCGCGGAGCTTCTCGAGACGTCACGGGCGAAAGTCGCCGGGCAGCTCGGCGTGAGCCCGGAAGAGATCGCGCTCGTGCGCAATACCAGCGAGGCCAACAACACCATCAACAACGGCATCGCCCTCAACGCCGGCGACGAGGTGGTGCTCTGGGAGCAAAACCATCCGACCAACAACGTCGCCTGGGACGTGAGGGCGCGTCGGTATGGCCTTTCGGTCGTGCGGGTCTCGTGTCCGAAGACGCCGAAGAATGCGAAGGAGCTGATCGACCCCTTCGTCGCCGCCTTCACACCCAAGACGAAGGTCCTCGCCATCACCCACGTATCGAACCTGAGCGGCGTGCGCTTGCCGGCGCGGGAGCTCGTCGCGGCCGCCCACGCCCGCGGGATTTACGTGCACCTCGACGGAGCGCAGAGCTGGGGAGCTCTCGATCTCGACCTGAAGGAGATCGGCTGCGATTCCTACTCCGGCTCCGCGCACAAGTGGTTCCTGGGACCGAAGGAAGCCGGAATCCTCTACGTCAAGGAAGAGAACATCTCCCGGATCTGGCCGAACATCGTCGCTCCCGGCTGGGGCAACGACGCGGATCCCGACGTGAAAGGGGCGCGGAAATTCGAATCGCTCGGCCAGAGAGACGACGCTTGTCTCGCGTCCATCGCGACCGCGGTCGATTTTCACCGCGCGATCGGACACGACCGCGTCGAGGCGCGGGTGGTGGAGCTCGCGAGCGCTCTGAAGAGCGGGCTCGCCGAGAAAGGTTTCTCCCTCGTGACCCCGCTCGACGCGGAGCTCGCGGGGGGTGTCTGCATTCTCGACGTTCCGAGCAAGAAGAACCACGAGGTCGTCGACCGGCTTTACGCCGAGCACGGGCTCGCCGTCGCGTCGACGGGAGGTTTGAGACTCTGTCCGCACGTCTATAACACCATGGAGCACGTGGAGCGCGCGATCGCGGGAGTCACCGCCCTTCGAACGGAGATCGGATGATGCTCGAAAAAGGCGCGAAAGCTCCCGAGTTCGAGGTGAAGGACCACCGGGGAAACCTGGTTCGGCTCAAGGACTATCTCGGAAAGATCGTCGTGCTCTGGTTCTACCCCAAAGCCGACACCCCCGGCTGAACGGCCGAGGGTTGCGGGTTCCGCGACAACGCCGCGAAGTTCGAGGAGAAGAACGCACAGATTCTGGGGATCAGCTTCGATACGGAGGCGGAGAACCGCGCGTTCGCCGAGAAGTTCCACTACGAGTTCCCGCTCCTCTGCGACACGACGCGGGAAATTGGACTCGCCTACGGCGCCTGCGACAGCAAGGACGCCCAGTACGCCAAACGAGTCAGTTACGTAATCGGCACGGACGGGACACATCCTCGCGGTCTATCCGAAGGTCGACGCGGCGCGTCATCCGGACGAGGTCCTGAGGACCCTCTAGTCGTGGGGGCGCCGCCCCGGGACGTGGGGCCGACCCCACGGCCCGAATCTGGCGCGATCCGCACAGCTCATTGATACACGGGCACTTCCTCGTGTAGGGCCGACGGTATCTTCCTTGCAGCCTTCGGCCCCAAATGCCGAAACTCCCCCTCGGTTTCGCAACGCTCGTTCTTTTTCTTGCCGGCAGCGCCTTCGCCTCCGAGTATCGGTCGATTGAGCCAACCCAGGAGGAGCTCGAAAGCTTCGAGCTTCCGCGGCCCGCGCCCGATGTCTTGGCCTCGAGCGGCGATTCCGTCTGGTTCGAAGCATCCGGTGTCGGGCTTTTCGCGGCCTCCGCCGCCGATTTCGCGACCACCGAATGGGGACTCTCGCGAGGGCTTCAAGAGGGAAATCCAATTGCGTCACACCGCGGAATCCGGCTCGTGCACCATGTCGTGGGCCCCGCGGCGGTGTATTGGGCGACGGATCGGCTCGAAAAAAAGGGGAAGACCAAGCTCGCG
Source organism: uncultured Acidobacteriota bacterium (assembly GCA_963820855.1). Lineage (GTDB taxonomy): Bacteria > Acidobacteriota > Vicinamibacteria > Marinacidobacterales > SMYC01 > DAISKN01. Next base: position 135,915 of record CAWGBY010000014.1, on the reverse strand, counting down.
CTCGCTCTCCGGATTGCCGTCATGACCGCCTACAGCTATGCGGCCCTCCACAACGCGGGGCATGTCGGCGGGCTCACAGTCACGCGCTGACCAAGGTCCCCGTTTCCCGCGAACCCCTTGACTTTGCACGATAAATGCCGTTTCATACGAGCATTCCGAGCAATCCAGGGCATGAGGAGTCGGTGACGCGGCACGTGGGTTTCGACAACCTCATCGATGATCTGAAACGCTTCGCCGCCGCGGGATTCCCGGCAACCGAGGTACGCCAGTACCTCTCGGGGACTCTGATGGACTCGGACGCCCTCGAGTCCTACCTCAGTTACTGCGACGAGCATTACACTCGGAACCTCGTTCACAAGGATCACGACTTCGAGATCCTGGTCATCGGCTGGAGCGGGAACCAGCGGGCGCCGATTCACGGACACGAGGGCGAGCTCTGTTTCGCCCGGGTGGAGCGCGGCCGTCTTCGCTTCGAAAACTACATGATGCTTTCGGAGGAGCCCGTCCGGCTCCGGTCGACGGGGGCTCCCATCGACGGCGGCGTCGGATTCCTCGACGGCCCGGCGGACCTTCACTCGGTCGAGAATCCTGCGGAGTTCGGGGAAAAGGCGGTGAGCCTTCACGTCTATTCGAAGCCCTACGGCGAATGCGACATCTATGACTCGGAATCGGGGCCGCGCCGCCGGGTCAAGCTGGCCTACGACAGCATTCGAGGCAAACCCGTCGAGCGAGACCGAGGCTGATATTGGTCGAGATCAATCACAAGGAGCGCTTCCTCCGAGTCAAAATTCTCTACTACGGTCCGGCGGCAGGAGGAAAAACCACGAGCCTCCAGATGCTGCACCGGCACGCCAGGGCCGATCGCCGCCAGGAGCTGGTCTCGGTCAATACCGCCCAGGACCGCACCATCCTCTTCGATCTGCTTCCGCTCTCGACCCCCGCATTCCGAAGCTACGAACTGCGCTTCCAGGTGGTCGCCGTGCCCGGCCAGAAGTTCTACGGAGCGACGCGCAAGATGCTCCTGAAGAACGCGGACAGCATCGTCTTCGTCGCGAACTCGGCGACCGATCGCTGGCAGGAGAATCTGCAGAGCATGAAGGAGATGACGGAGTATCTCCTCGACCACGGCATCGAGCCCTCCTCGATCCCGATGGTGTTCCAGTACAACAAGCGGGATCTTCCCGACATCACGGACCACAAGATCATGGAGCGCGGCTTGAACGCGCGCGGGGCTCCGAGCTTCGAGTCGGTCGCGACCGAGGGCCGCGGCGTCCTCGAGTCCTTCGGCGCGATGCTGGAGCGGACCATGACCGAGCTCGCCACCCGCTACAAGATCGGCGAGAACATGGGGGACGCCCGCTCCGCGAAGGAATGGGCGACGCGCACGATGCTCGAGGTGTTCGGAACGACGCTCGAGCAGCTCCAGCGCGCGAAAGAGCCTCCCTACCCGCCGGCGGGTCCGGCGCCGACGCGGGTCTTCCGGGTCAAGGCGCCGCAGCTTTCCGCGGCTCCGGCGTCCGCCATCGAGTCCGGTTTTCCGAATCAGGCGCCGCCCGTTCACGCTCTTCCTCAGGGCGCGATTCAGCTCGACACCAAGTCCGCGAACGCCATGGTGGAGAGCTACGCCGAGGCGGCGTCGAGTCTCGCCGACCATATCAGCGAGCTCAAGGAACAGACGCAGCTCGAATCCCGCAGAGTCGAAACTTACCGCGCCGTCGCCGATGTCGCGAAAAAACTCTTTCGCGCGACGCCCGACGAAACTCCCGTCCTCCTCGAAGGCCTCGTGGGCTCGCTCGCGCAATCGCTCCGGTGCGGGCAGGCTTCGCTCAGCCTCATCCGGCCCGACGGGAACTTCGAGCAGGTGGTGGGGCTCGGGCTTCCGGTCGATCCGCTCGAAGGCGCGCGCACGCCGGGCGGGCGCCCTCTCGCTCAGGCCCTCGTCGACGGCCAGAAGCCGATGCTGCAGCTTCGCGGCGAAGCGGGTCCGCTCGAGGATGCGATGGATCGCGCGGGGCTCGACTGCGTCGCGGTCTTAGCACTTCCCATGCTGACTCCGGTGCACGCCATCGGGCTCATGACCTTCTACATGCCGCAGGAAGCGCCCGCGCCGAACCAGGAGACCATCGAGCACCTGGAGCGAGTCGCGCTCGAGCTCACCATGGCGCTCGAGGTCATCTCCGACGCCACGGCTTCGGAATCGCTCAAGCAAAGCCTGAGAAGCGCTTTTCGCGGCCGCGTGGCGGAGGGCGCCGCCTACGGGCTCGACGTTCCCATCTCCGGCATCGACGCTTCGCTCGTGCGGCTCCGCGCCCGCCCGGACGCGGTCCATCCGTGGATGAGTCAGGAGTTCTCGCAGATCGAATCCGCGCTCTCGAACGTGAAGTTCATGCGCCAGACGCTTCTCGACCTTCGCTCGGGAAGACTCCCGGGCCGGGTCCCGACGCCGCTCAACGAGATCCTCGCGCGGCTCGAAGCCGAGCTCTCCCCCGCCCTGGCCGAGCAGGGAATTCGATTCCTGGTGGAGATCAAGCCCGGAGTGCGGCCGGTGTACTCCGAGCCCTATCTCTTGCGCGGCCTCCTCTACACCATCATCGAGAACTCGCGGCGCAGGCTCGCTGGCGCCGGCGGCGGAGTCATCCGCATCCTGGTGCAGCCCGACACCCACGGCGCGCGGGTCTCGATCTTCGACAACCTCATCGCGGTGTCGAACGCCCTCTCGGCTCCCGCGCGGTTTCTCGCCTGGCCTCTCGAGCGCCGGCTTACCGACGTCACCAACGAGCTCATGCAGAGCGTGGTGGAGTACTTCCAGGGCCGGTGGGCGGAGGAGACGCGAGAAACAATCGGCACGGTGCGGACGATCGTTTTACCGACTTCATAGTCCATTAGTGCCGCGGGGCCCCACCCCCGCGGCCTCGGTGTCCTCGGCGCTGCGCGCCGTCCTCGCGGCAGGTCCAGCGAGCGCCGCTCGATCAAGACGTTCAGTGCGCTGCGGCTTCCGCTTCGACTCCGCGCAGGAGTGCGTCCAGATCGCCTCTCGAGAAGAAGCGGCCGTTCGCGACCACAGCGAAGATCTTCCGCGTGCTGCGAACGTCTTCGAGGGGATTGGCATCGAGAAGGACGAGGTCGGCGATCTTGCCGCGCTCGACGCTTCCCAGCCGATCCTCCATCCCGAGAAACTTCGCCGGTAGCGTCGTCGCCGTTTCGAGCGCTTCCCGCGGCGTGAAACCCGCATTCACGAAGAGCTCGAGCTCCTCGTGGAGGCTGAAGCCTGGAAAAACGTAGACCCCCGCAGCGGTGTCGGTGCCCGCGAGGAACGGAACTCCAGCGCGGTGCATCGCCGAGATGACCTCTTGCGCCTTGTCGACGAACCGCCTTCGCGTGGCGAGATCGTCCACGTTCCCTTTGAGGATCTCGTTCGTGAATGTCTTCCAGGTCCCCTCTTTCCAGCTCGCGGGCGCGTATTTGGCGAGCGGGTCGTGGGCGAGATCCCTCTCATCCAGCAATCCTCCGCCCCGCTCCCACACCATGGTCGGGCATTGCCAGGTCTGATTCTTCGCGAGCGTCGCTATCAGCGCCGCGGATTTTTTCGCGTCGAAGCTCTCGAGAAACTTTCCCGCACTCTTCGCGCCGCCCTTGAAGAACTCGTCCTCCCGCGACGAGCTGGCTTCGAAAATCCCGATGAGATGCTCGAAGCTCTTCTGGCCGGCATTCGAAGCGTCTACCGCGCGCACCGAGTCGGGAACGTGACCCGCGACAGGAATTCCATTTCGCCGGGCCTCGTCCAGGATCGCCGTGACGGCTTCCGCGGTCATCATCGACTGGAGCTTGATGAAATCGGCGCCTCGACGCTTCAAGTCGGCGACGGCGCGACGGCCGTCGTCGGGCGTCGCGACGGGAATGGAGCTCGGAAATCTCGGCGCGGGTCCGTCGAGCATCGGTCCGGACAGCACCATGCGCGGGCCGACGAGGGATCCCTGCGCGATGTCCTTCCGCAACTGGAGCAATATCTCGAGATCGCCTCCCATGTCGCGGACACCCGTGACTCCGTTCGCGATGAAGAGCGGGAGCGCGATCTCCTTTCCCTGGGGAAACCAGTCTCCGAAGACGGTATGAACGTGCATGTCCCAGAGGCCCGGGATGACGTACTTCCCGCGCGCATTCACGACCGTCGCACCGGCGGGGATCGAAAGGGCGTCTCTCGCCCCGAGTCCCGTGATGCGATCTCCTTCGATCACCACCGTCAGGTTCGGCTGCGCGCGTCCCGCGCCGACGTCGATGACCGTGACGTCGGTCAGGACCAGGGTGGCCAGCGTGGATTGAGCGGACGCCGCGGCGGAGCATCCGAGGACGAGAAGAACCTTACCGATCCACTTCACATTCATTCCCTGGCACTCCCTGGTTCGAGTTTTTCACGGCAATGATTCGGACACGGCGGAACGCTCCGCGAGCGCGGCGCCGCCCTGTCTTGCGGCGAAGATCGCGGCCGTGAAGAGTCCGCCGATGACGGCGAAGGCCGCGATCCCGATGAGCTGCACCCAATCCGTGATCTCGGTCGGACTTTGCAGCTCGACGAAGGCACGGACGAGATCGAAGCCGGACTCCGGCGCTTCGCGCATCGTCTTGAGCGCGGCGAGGGCGGCGACGGAGAAGAGCGCCACGATGAACGCCAAGGCGGCGCCTAGAACTCCCCGCGCCAGGAGCTCACCGCCCGAGAGCGGGCGCTTCCGTTCGACTTCCATCACCGTGAATTCCGGCTCCCTCACGCCCATGGGAACGAATCGCGCCAGCATCAGAAGACCCGGAATCCCCATGACCAACGTCGACAGAAAGAACGTTCGCCAGCCGATCGCATCGACCACGAACCCGCTGATCGGTCCCGCGAGGAGCCGCGGGAGCGCGAAGAGACTCGAGAAGAGAGCGTATTGCGTGGCGGAGAACCGCTTCTGCGTCATGCGCAGGAGAAGGACCGAGAACGCTCCCGTTCCCAGGCCCGAGGTAAAGAGCTCGAATCCGGTGGCGCCGTACATGAACGGAAGCGAAGGACCGCCGAGCCCGGCGAGAAAGAAGTAGCCGATGTTCGAGAAGATCTGGAGAACCCCGAAAATCCACAGGGAGTGGCCGAGCCCGGCGAGCGTCGTCACCCATCCGCCGATGAAGGCACCCGCGATGGTCGCCACCATCCCGATGGTGGAGAGGGCGACACCGCGCTGGTTGGCGTCGTAGCCCATGTCGATGAGAAACGGGCGGGTCAGGGCCTGGGCGAGCTGATCCGCGAACTTGTAGAAGAACACGAAAGCGAGGATCTCGAGAGCGCGGTGGCGCGAGAGAAACCCGATGAAGGGCTGCCACACCGCTTCGCGGAGAGTCTTCGGCGGCTCCGTCTTCACTTCCGGCTCCGGAGCGCGCCAGGTGACGAAGAGCAGAGCAAGGTAGACGAGGGCGAGAAGCGCGTTCACCGCGGCCCAGCCCAACCGCCCCGCGAGGGTGATGGAGACGCCCCCCGACACCAGCATCGCCGCGCGGTAGAGCGCGATCTTGGCGCCGACGGCCGGCCCCTGCTCTTCCTCGCGCAGCACGTCGACGGCGTAGGCGTCGTAGGCGACGTCCTGCGACGCGGAGGCGAGTGCGATTCCGAGCGCGATCGCGCCGACCACCCAGATCGCGTCGGGATGGCTTCCGACGCCGGCGAGAGCGAGGCTCAGGGCCGCGAGAGCGAGCTGCATCAGCGCCATCCAACCGCGCCGTCGTCCCCAGAACGGAGGGACGTATCGATCCATGAGCGGCGACCACAGGACCTTGAAGGCCCACGGGACTTGTGCCAGCGAGAAGAGCCCGACGATGCGAATGTCGACTCCGATGTCGCGCATCCAGTCGGGGATGGCGTACCAGACGAGCCCGAGAGGAAGCCCCGAGGCGAACGAGAGAAGCGCGACCGCGGCGGTGCGCCAGGAGCGCATCGCCCGCGCGAGATTCGAAAACGATCCGCTCAAGAATCAGCTCCTCGCCCGGTAGAACTCTTCGAGCGCGTCGATCTCGCGGCGCTTCCTGTCGGGCAGCCAGGAAAGCTCCTCGGCCATGATGGCGGCCGCGCGCTCGAGCGAGTCTCTCCCCGGGTGACCGGCGGATCCGAGCTCCGTGCGCCTCAAAACGACCGAGGCGAGGTCGAGGGCCATCTCCTCCCGAACGGCATACCGCACCTCTCCGCCGGTCACCGGATTGGATCCGGAAAGCGGCGCGCTGTCTCCGAGAGCGAGCACATGGCGGAAAAGCGTACCGTAGTTGAAGGCGAGGTGACGTTTCCCGGCGGCGCGCTCGAGATCCGCGAAGCTCTCGAAGTCGGCTCCCGCGAGAGGTGTGGTCGCGGAGCGCGAGGCACAATGCGGCTTCCCCATCGCCGCGAGCGCCCGGTCCACCGTCTTTTCGGCGACGTCCCGGGCGGTGGTGTACTTCACTCCCACGACCGAGAGAAGACCCTCGATCGTCTCGTCGATCCTGTAGGACTTCAGGAGGGTGACGTCCTGTCCATTCGAGACCGCCGGGAGTAGCCCGCGGTGCACCAGGCGAACATCGCTTCGCACGAGCTCCGCCCTGGGGTACGCGCGGTTGATTCCGTCGAGAAGACGCTGCACGTCGGCTTCGTCCGTTTCGAGCTCATCGGGATCGCCATCGTAAGGAAGATGGAGCGTGCCGACGAGAGACACATGGCGCCAGGGCGCGATGACGAGGAGAGGGCCGCCCCGCGAGAGGCCGAGAGCGACGTTTCCGACCAGAGGGCGCGTCACGAGATTCATCGCCTTCGACGTGCGGAAGAGCGGCTTTCGGCCGAGCCCCGCCTTTTCCAGGAGGCGATCGACGGAAGGTCCCGCCGCATTGACCACGATTTTTCCGTGGACCTCGAGGCCGCCCGACCCCGAGAGCGTGTCTTTCGCCACGACGCCTCGGATGCGATCTCCCGCGCGCAGGAAACCCTCCGCTTCGACGAAATTCGCGACGACGGCGCCTTCCCGCTCCGCCGACACGACGAACGAGAGCGTGAGGCGATCGGAGTTGTACATCTGCGCGTCGTACCAGAGGGCGCCACCGGTGAGCCCTTCGGGGTCGAGGTCCGGCGCGAGCTTCAGACATTCCTCGCGGGAAAGCGTCCGACCGGGAGGGAGATGCTTATCCGCGCGAGCGCCGCGGTTCCGGTCCCAGCTCGCGAGATCGTTCAAGAGCAGCGCGAGCCTCAGTGCCGCGCGGCTCCGCGCGAGGGAGCCTTCGTAAGTGGGAACGAGAAAAGGAAGCGGATGCACGAGGTGAGGGGCGATCCGCATGAGGTTCCGGCGCTCGCGCACCGATTCGCGGATCCGCTTCAGGTCTCCGTGCTGGAGATAGCGGACGCCGCCGTGAATGGTCTTGAGGCTGTTGAAGGAAGTGCCCGAGCCGAAGTCGTTCCGCTCGATGAGGGCGACCGTTTGCCCGCGCAGCGTCGCATCCCAGGCGATCGCGGCGCCGTAGACGCCGCCGCCGACCACCACCAGATCGAACTCACGGCCGGCGAGAGCGCCGATGTCTCTCTTCACGAAGATACTATAATACTCCCCTTGAACGCCCTCCTGGAACGCGTCCAGACCTATTGGAACGAGAGAATCCACGACCTCGAGATGACCCGGAACGCTCCGGGCACGAAGGAGTTCTTCGAAGACCTCGACCTGTACCGCTTCGACAAGCTCCGCTACCTTCCGCGGCTGGTGGACTTCGAAGGCTACAAAGGAAAGGCGCTCCTCGAGGTCGGCTGCGGCATCGGGACGGACCTCGTTCGATTCGCCAAGGGCGGCGCCGTTGCGACGGGAGTCGATCTTTCCGAGACGGCCCTCGACCTCGCGCGGAAGAACGCCCGCCACGCCGGCGTCGAGATCGATCTGCGGCTCGGGAACGGCGAGGCGCTGCCATTCGAGGACTCCTCGTTCGACGTGGTCTACGCGCACGGCGTCCTTCAATACACGGCGGACCCGCGGCTCATGGTCGAAGAGTGCCGTCGGGTGCTCCGGCCCCAAGGCGAAGCGATCTTCATGGTCTATAACCGCGTTTCGTGGCTCAACGCGCTCTCGAAGGTGATGCGGGTCGACCTCGAGCACGAGGACGCGCCGGTCCTTCGGAAGTACTCGATCGGGGAGTACCGTTCGCTTCTAACAGGGTTCGGAAGCGTCCGCGTCGTCCCCGAGCGATTTCCGGTGAAGACGCGCCTCCACGGCGGGTGGAAGGGCTTCGCCTACAACCGGATCTTCGTCGGCGCGTTCGAAGCGCTTCCGCGAGCGTGGGTGCGTCCCCTGGGATGGCACCTCATGGCCTTCTGCAGGAAGACATGAGCGACGACGGGTTCAAGCTCTACGATCTCCGCGTTACCGTCGTCGAGATCCGCGGGCGGTCGGTCTGCGGCCTCGCCGTAGGCGACTGGTTCGAGCTGCGGAACAGCAGTCAGTTGGTCCTTCCGAAGGATCGGCACTTCTGCATCTACGCGCTGTCCGCCGTTCTCCCCCTTCTTCCCGCGAAGCAGCGGGAGCTCTCCGCCAACGACTGGCTTTCTTCGGACAATCTCGTCGCCTGTCCCGATCCGGACGAGCAGCTCATCATGAAGATCGAGCGGCTCGGGCCCGTCGAGCTCAAGAAGAGCGATCTGACCTGAGTCGCATGCCCGAGCTCGGCATCGCCTTCCAGAGCGACAAGACGCTCGCCGAGTATCGGGAGCTCGCAGCGATCGTGGATCGGTACGACTTCGCGACGGCGAGCGTTTATCAGGACCTTTTTTACCAACCGCCCTGGCCGGCGCTCTTTCAGTTCGCGGAGAGCACGAGACGGCCCCTTCTAGGACCGGCTGCCGTCAATCCGTACCTGACTCATCCCGTCCTGGTCGCGGCGAATCTGGCGCTCCTGGATCGGACCAGCGGAGGCCGCGCCTATCTCGGGGTCAGTCGCGGTGCGTTCTTCGAGGCCATCGGTGTTCCTCAGCCGAGGCCGCTGACCGCGATCCGCGAGACGGTCGCGCTCGTCCAGAGGCTTCTCGAAGGAGACCGCGCCCCGTACCGCGGCGAGATTTTTCAGGCAACCGAAGAGGCCTATCTGCGGTTCCCCGTCCCCGGGCGAAGGGTGCCCGTGCTCATCGGCGGCTGGGGTGAGCGCATCGCGACCCTCGCGGGTGAGATCGCGGACGTGTTCAAGGTCGGGGGCTCCGCGAATCCCCGGAGCGTTTCCTGGTTTCGCGAGCGCCTCGATGACGGCGCGCGCGCGGCGGGGCGGGATCCCCGGACAGTGAAGCTCGCTTTCGGCGCGGTGACCGTCGTCGACCGGGACCGCGCGAAGGCGGAAGCGATCGCCCGCCGCGAGGTCGCCATGTACATCCCGGCCGTGGCCGGGCTCGAGCCCATAGCACCTCTCACGCCCGTGGAGATCCGGGAGCTGTCGCGAGAGACGCTGAAGCGCTTCGCGGTCTTCGGAACACCGGAGGACATCGCCGCGCAATTGAAAGCGCTCTTCGATGCTGGCGTCGATCGTTTCGAGCTCGGAACTCCTCACGGCGAGAACGAGCTCGAAGCCGTGAGGATGCTGGGAGAGGAGGTGTTCCCGCTGCTCCAAGTGTGATACTATTCAATTGAATAGTTGAATATGATCTCGCACCGGCGATACAAGAACGCCATATACGAGCAGCTCGCCCGCATAGGAAAGGCGACCGCGAGCCCGCGGCGCCTGGAGCTTCTCGACCTTCTCTCCCAGGCCCCCCGCACGGTCGAAGCCCTCGCGAAGGAATCGAATCAAACGGTCGCGAACACTTCACGACATCTTCAGGTCCTTCGCGCCGCGCGGCTGGTCGACGCGGAGAAGAGAGGTCTGTTCGTCACCTATCGCCTCGCCGACGAGAGCGTTGCACAATTCTTCCGATCCCTTCGGCTTCACGCGGAAGCGAGGCTCGCCGAGCTGCAGAAATTCTCCGCCGTTTCCGTCGTCGGCGCCGAGGACCTGGAGCCAGTCGACCGCCAAGAGCTCGTCGATCGCGTGAGGCGAGGGAAGGTCTTCGTGCTGGACGTCCGCCCGACGGAAGAATATCGGGCCGGACACATTCCGGGAGCCCGCTCGATTCCCCTTCGGGAGCTCGAACGACGGCTCAGCGAGATTCCGAAGGACCAGGAGGTCGTCGCCTACTGCCGCGGCCCTTACTGTCTCTTCGCGGTCGAAGCGGTCGAACGACTTCGCACTCTCGGAATCCGCGCGACGCGACTCGAGGACAGCCTCGCCGACTGGCGAGCGAGAGGCTTTCCGGTCTCGGTGGAAGCGTGACTGCGGAGGCGGTGGCGTCCGAAACCTGGATCCGCCTCTGGCTCTTCCTCGGCGTTTTCTTAACCATGGCAACGTGGGAAGCTCTTACTCCCCTTCGGCCCTGGAGTGCGTCGAAACTCCGAAGGTGGTCGACCAACCTCGCCCTCGCCGCTATCAACGGCGCCGCGGTGCGGCTTATTCTTCCGGGTGCCGCGGTGGGAGTTGCCTGGCTCGCGGAGACTCACCGCCTTGGAGTCATGAACCAGCTCGAGCTTCCCCGCTCGCTTTCCCTCATCATCGCGCTGCTGGTGCTCGATTTCGTCGTGTACGTGCAGCACGTCGTATTCCATTGGCTTCCGGCGCTATGGCGATTCCACAAGGTCCACCATACGGATCTCGACTTCGACGTAACGACGGGCCTTCGGTTTCATCCGCTGGAGATCCTTCTTTCCCTGCTCGTCAAGTCCTCGGCCATCGTGCTCCTGGGTCCACCGGCCTCCGCGGTTCTGGTCTTCGAGGCGCTCTTGAACGCGACCTCGATGTTCAACCATGGCAACGTGCGCCTTCCCACCCCCCTCGACCGAGCACTGCGGCTCTTCGTGGTCACGCCCGACGTTCACAGGGTCCATCACTCGGTCGTGACGACGGAGACCAACTCCAATTTCGGATTCAACGTCCCTTGGTGGGACCGGATTTTCGGAACGTATCGAGCGCAGCCTCGGGCGGGACATCTGGGAATGACGATCGGAATCGGCGAGCTCCGCGATTGGGGGGACCTGACCCTACTCCGGGTGCTGGCCCTTCCGTTTGCCCATGACGAAGCGAACGCAAGTAGAATTCGGGAGTAGACGATGGACGCGACATCGCTTCGCGACACCGACCCTGACGCCCACCGGCTCCATATCGATCTCATGCGGCGCGCCGAGGGGTGGCGGAAGCTCCAGCTCGCCGACCAGCTGCACCAGACCCTGAGGACCCTCGCGCTCGCGGGGCTTCGAGCCCGATACCCGAAGGCGTCCCCCGAAGAGCTTCGGCGCCGTCTCGCGGACGTGCTCCTTGGAGCGGCTCTCGCCGAAGAAGTATACGGACCCCGGTGGTCGGCCGTTGAGCGCCCTTGATCGATCGTTCGGAGCCTACCGAAGTCACCCTGATCGTCACCGGCATTCTCGAGAAGCTCGGTGTGAGGTACGCGATTGGAGGTTCCCTCGCGAGCTCACTGCACGGCGCTCCGCGCAAAGACCTTCTGCAGCGGGCGTTCAGCGACGCATCCTCCTAACGTCCCCGAAAGAAGGACTCCCTCGCGCTCTTGACTACGGCCAGAGACACCATCAAGGTGTTCGTGAAAGTCTGCGGAGTAGCGTATGAAACCACTCAACGTCCCGGTCATCCTCGGAACGACGCGGCGAGGGCGGATGAGCGCCCACGTCGCGCGCTTCGTCACGAGCGAGCTCGCGAAGCGGCCCGGAGTCGCGACCGAGCTCATCGATATCGCGGAGATTTCACTTCCGGTCGACGGCGCCGGCGATCAGATCAAGGACCCCGTTTTCTCACAGAAGATGGAGAACGCGGACGGTCTGGTCATCGTGGCCCCCGAGTACAATCACAGCTTCCCGGGTCTTTTGAAGCACGTCCTCGACACCTGTCTCGAGGAGTACATCCACAAGGCGGCGGGTATCGTGGGCGTCTCGGCCGGACCCTTCGGGGGCACGCGGGTCGTTCAGAGCCTCCTTCCCGTCCTCCGGGAGCTGGGGCTCGTGACCACTTTCACGCGATCTGAATTTCTCGAAAGTCGGGAGCGCGTTCGACGAAGCGGGAAAGATACTCGACGAGGAGGTGTGGTCGCAGCGGACGGCGAATTTTCTCGATGAGCTCCTCTGGATGTCGACGGTCCTTCGATACGGGCGCGAGAACGTTTCCCAGGAGTGATGCCGATGAAATGCCCATCCTGCGGCGGCGAGATGAACGAGCATGCGCGAAAAGTGATCCTGCCCCGGAGCGAGAGTGAGGCCGCTCTCGTCGATGAAGCGTTGGGCGGTGTCGTCCTAGAGTGCCACTGCTGTCCTTCGTGCGGCAAGAGCGCGAGCCGCGTTCAGGAGCCGAAGTGATCCCGTGAACGTCGAAGCGGGCGGATCAGACCTTCCGCAACCGTGCTCAGCACCACCGCTGTCAGAAACGTCACCGTTGACCCGATCGCCACGTTCCAGGTCCACGCGACCGGCGACATCTGATTCAAGAGGAAAGGAGCGACGAAGCCCGCGGCCATGCCCGCGAGGACGGCCGGCGCGGTCACGCGAGGACGCAGCACCGCGAGAAGGAACGCCCCCACGGTGGGGCCCGAGGCATAGGAAAGAGCCGCGAGGCCCGCTTCGAGCGCCGAGGAAGCTCTCTGAGCGAAGATCGCGACCACCGTCTGCGCCACTCCCCAGAACACCGTGAAGATCCGCCCGAGCTGGATCTGTCTGGCATCGGAGGCGTCGGGGTCGACGAATGGCACGTAGAAATCCTTCAGCGTCGTCGAGGCCACGCTGTTCAGTGAAGGAGAGAGCGCCGCGGCGACGACCGCGGCCAGGATGAATCCCAGCCACGGTCCGGAGAGCGACTCGGCGATGAACGTGGGAAGCACTTCATCGCCGCGAGTGAAGGTGCGTCCCTGATAGAAGCGCCAGAGAAGGGTCCCGATCGAAAGGAACAAGACGAACTGAACGAGGACCATGACTCCCGAGAGCGCGAGACCTACCTGGGCCTGCCGCGCGCTTCGGGCGACGAGGAGGCGCTGCACGAGATAGTGGTCGGTCCCGTGGGTCGCGAGGGTGAGAAATATTCCGCCGATGACGCCCGACGCGAGTGTGTAGGTGATCGACGGGTCGAGGGACGGCACCAGGACCCGGAGCTTCCCCTCGGCCGCGGCCGCGGCGAAGGCCTCCGCCGGCGCTCCTTCCGGCAGGAGCCGCACGAGCGCCCCGAGCACAACGAGAGCGCCCGCGGCGTAGACGAACATCTGCACGACGTCGGTCCAGACGGTCGCCTTCGCTCCCCCCTCCTCGGTGTAGAGGATCATGGCCGCCGCGAGAACGAGAATGCAGTAGATCTCCGGCACGCCCACGGCGATCGCGACGACCAGCGCCGCGGCGTGCAATCGGATTCCGTCGGCGAGGGTGCGATAGAAGAGAAAGACCGCCGCCGCGACGCTCGCGACGGAGCGGCCGAAGCGCTGGCGTAGCAGCTCGTACGACGTGAAGACCTTCCCGCGAAAATAGGCGGGAACGAGAACGAGCGAGATCAGAATCCGGCCGAGGACGTAGCCGAGCGCGAGCTGGAGGAAGCTCCAGTCCGAACCGTAGGCGAAGCCCGGAACGCTCGTGAAGGTGAGGACGCTCGTCTCCGTCGCGACGACGCAGGCGGCGATCGCCCACCAGGGGACGCTCCTCGCGGCAAGGAAGTAGTCGTCGACGGACCGGCGGCGCCGGCCGAAGGTCGCGCCGAAAAAGGTGATCGCGGCGAGGTACAGGACGAGGACGGCGAGGGTCGAGATCGAGAGGTTCAAGTTCAGCGCACGACGCGCCCCTTCGAGTTGAGGCGAAACGGCGGCGGCAGGACCGCCTCGACCTTCTTGCGGTAGCCCTTCACGTCCCAGTCCGCCTTCTCGAGTGCCTCTCCAATCCGCGTCTTCACCCGCGCCGAGTCCTCTTCCGGGCTCACCAGGGCTTCGAGCATGGGCTCACGCGCGCTCTCGTCGCCGTAGGCCGCGAGGCACTCGACCGCCACGAAGCGAACGGTGTCATCGGGACTCTGGAGACAAGGAATGACGCCCGCGACCACAGCTGGATCGCCGAGATGCTCGAGGGCCTTGAGGATCTGGTTCGCCTTCTCTCCCCGGATGTAGACGGGATCGCCTCCCCGGAGAATCTCGAGGAGGAACGCGATCAACTTGTCGTTCGGGATGAGCTGCTTCAAGGCGTCGATGGCCCAGGTGACCTGGTCGTGACTGCGGATGTAGCGCTTCAGAGGCTCGATCGCTTTGTCGCCGAAACCGACCAGGATGTCCTGGACGTACTTCTTCTCCTCCTGATCGATCCCGAGGTTCTCGGACGTCGCCGAGAAACGTCGCGCGAGACCGTAGATGGCATCGGGCGTTCCGATCGACTGCAGCTTGTCGGCGGATTCCATGCGCGCCTCGTGCTGAGCGTAGCGCTCGCGGAGCGTCTTCGTGTTCCGCTCGATGCGAAGCTTCAGCCGCCCTTCCGAGGTCAGGAAATCTTTCAGGTTCATGGTCCGAGGTCCCACGCGGCCGACGGCCCTCCGAGGGCGCGGTCCAGGAAATCGAGAATCCGGTTCCAGAAGATCCCTTCCGGCGGATAGTTGTCGAAGCCGTGCTCGCCGCCGGGAAGAATCCAGATCTCGCTCGGAAGGCCCGCCTGGCGCCTTGTTTCGTGCATTCTTTCCGAGTGCGTGACCGGGACCTGGCGATCCGCGTCCCCGTGAACGAAGAGCACGTTCGCCTTCACCTCGTTGATGACGTCGAACGGCCGCACGCTCGCGATGTCGACTCCCGCGCGGAGACGAACGGCGACCGACAACGGGTAGCGGAGAACGGGATGGCCTCCGCGGGAGCGAAGCATCTCGCCGGCGGCATCCCAGAGAGAGCCGTAGGGAGCATCCAGAACGAGTGCGGGAAGCGCGTCGTCACCCGCCGCCGCGTAGATGGCGGACGAAGCACCGTTCGAGGTTCCGAAAATCACCACCTTCTTGGGATCCCCTCCCGGCCGGTTCCTGGCCCAGCGAAGCATGCTGCGCACGTCGTGCCTTTCGTTCAGGGTGTAGGTGATGTACTCCCCGTCGCTCGAGCCCCGCCCGGACAGATCCATCGTGAGAAGCCCGTACCCGCGCCGGTACCAGAACTTCGCCCCGTTCTCGAGGGCCTGAAATCGCGAGGAGTTCGCGCCGTGCACGAAAATTCCGACCCTTCCGTCGCTTCGAGGCGGCGGCGGGATGAACCAGCCGCGGAGCGTGTAGCCGCTGTCGGATTCGATCTCCACCTCCTCATAGGGAAGCTCGAGGTCGCCCGGATGGCGGACGAATGCGCGAAGCGTCATGCGCACTTCGAGCGGCTCCTTTCCTTCGGCGCCTTCGCGAAGGGCGCGAAGCGTGACCACCTGTCCCGCGGTCGTGTGGGTGACGAGGTGCCGCATCAGATCTTCCGAAGATTGAAAGACGTCGCCGTCCACCTCGGTGATGACGTCCCGCTCGCGCAGACCCGCGTCTCGGGCCATGTCCCACGGGCGCACCAGAAGCATCCCTTTGGGATCCGAAGAAGGTCGGGTGAATCCGAGAAAGGCGTAGCCGGGCACCGGGCCTTCCTCGGGAACCTTCTCGCCCCAGAATCCCTCGCCGGGGACGCGTCTTTGCCCCGTCAGGTAGGCAACCGCCATGCGATCGACGGCTCGGCCGCCATAAAAGGCGCCGGCCAGGACCGCGAGCGCGAGTCCGCAATAAACCAGCTTTTTCAAAATCTTCATTCTCGCGCCGATTGGGATGATAGCGGCTCGAAGCGGAGCGGGCAACGATAGTGGATAATGGGGCGATGTCCAAGAAGAAACGCGCGGTCTTCGGGATCGTCGCGGCACTCGTCGTTGCGGGCGCGGTGGGAGGATATTTCTACCAGAAGCGAAAGCGACTTCCCGAGATCCAGGTCGAAGCCATCGTTCGAAGGGACCTGGAGGCCCTCGTCTCCGCGTCGGGGAAAGTCCAGCCGAAAAAGCTCGTGAACATCAGCGCCGATACCGTGGGGCGGGTGACGAAGCTCTCCGTGGAAGAAGGCGACGCGGTGAAGAAAGGCCAATTCCTTCTTCAGATCGATCCCGAGAACCTCGAGAGCGCCGTCGAGCTCAGCGAGGCCGGGCTCGCCGCGGGAAGAGAAGCGGTGGGAAGCGCCCGGGTCGCGGTCGAGACCGCTCGCGCCAACCTGGACCTGGCCGAACAGAACCTTCAAAGGCTGACGCGCCTCCACACGGAGGCGCTGGTGTCGCAGGAAGTCCTCGACCGCGCCGAAGCGGAAACGAGAGTGCGAAAGAGCGAGCTCGAGGCCCGCGAGACCGAAGTGCGCGCGCAGGAGCAGCGCCTCGAGCAGGAGGTCGCGGGCGTCCGGAGCGCGCGGCACAACCTCAGCAAGGTGACCCTCGACTCCCCCATGGACGGACTGGTGAGCCGGCTGAACATCGAGGAAGGCGAGACGGTCCTGGTGGGCACGATGAACAACCCGGGGACCGTGCTTCTGACGGTGGCGGATATGTCGGTGGTCCAGGCGGAGCTCGAGGTGGACGAAACGGACATCACCGAGGTCGCGCTGGGTCAGCCCGCCCGCATCACCATCGACGCGTTCCCCGACCGGGAGTTCACCGGGCGCGTCACCAAGATTGGATCGAGCTCGCTCGAGACCCAGGCGCAAGCGCAGCGTCAAGCCACGATGTTCGAAGTGGAAGTCACCCTCGACACGGAGGTGCTCGAGGCGCGGCCGGGCTTCTCCTGCACGGCCGACATCACCACCGCCACTCGCAGTCGACGCGGTCTCCGTCCCGATCCAGGCCTTGACGGTGCGCGAGGTGTACCCGGACGCCGAAGGAAACTTCCACCCCCGCACCCGCGACGAGGAATGGCCTCCACCGACGACCGTCGAGGGCGACGAAATCGAGGGGGTATTCGTGCTCCGGGACGACCGCGTGCACTTCACTCCTCTGAAGATCGGCATCGCCGGCGAGGAGTACTTCGAGGTGCTCGAAGGGCTCCAGGAGGGCGACCAGGTCGTGATCGGTCCGTTCGACCAGGTTCGGGACATGCTGGATCGGGACCGGGTGCGGATTCGCGAAGAAGAAGAACCCACCACTTGACCTTTTTCCTCGAAGCCATCCGCATCGCTCTCGAGGCGATCTGGGCCGCGAAGCTTCGCTCGGCGTTCACCATTCTCGGAAACATCGTGGCGGTGGCCTCGATCATCGCGGTGGTGGCGCTCGTGCGCGGCATGGACACCAAGGTGACGGATGCGATCGTCTCCGAGGCCGGCGCCGACTCCTTTCTCATCGAGCGGGTGGGGGTGATCCTGGACGACGAGGAGGAAGACAGGGCGCGGCGGAACAATCCGCTCATCACCCTCGACGACGCGGAATCGGTGAGGAGCCGGGCGAAGGCCGTGTCCGCGGTCATGGCCCGCGGCCAGCGGCGGGGCAAGGTCTCCTATCGCGAACGGGAGCTCGAGAGCGTCGACATCCACGGGGTCACCGAGGACTACATCCTCTTCCGCAGCTACGACGCCGGAAAGGGGAAGACTCTTCAGCGCCGCCGAAGCCGAAAGACGGCGGCCGGTGGCCGTTCTCGGATGGGACACCGCCGATCGCCTCTTCGGCGCCGAATCGCCTCTGGGAAAGACCATCAAGATCGAGGGCATTCACTTTCGCGTCGTGGGAGTGAGCGAACGGCGGGGCACGGTCCTCGGCGCCCCTCAGGACGAGTTCGCGGTCATACCCCTCGGAGCATTCGAGCGCCTCTACGGGAAGCGGACGTTCGGGCTCGCGCTCATGGTGAAGCCGGACAGCCCGGCGGTGCAGGACCGCGCGATGGAGGAAGCCGCGGTCGCCTTGCGGGTCGGCCGGAAGCTTCGACCGGACGAGGAGAACAACTTCGGGGTCTTCAGCTCGGGCACGATCATCGGAATCTGGCGGCAAGCGACGGACGGAATCGTCGCCGTCCTGGTCGGGGTGGTGGGACTCTCCCTGGTGGTGGGCGGAATCGTCATCATGAACATCATGCTGATGGTGGTGACGGAGCGCACCCCGGAAATCGGTCTTCGCAAGGCGCTCGGCGCCCGCCGCCGGGACATCATCTTCCAGGTCCTCATCGAGACCGTCACTCTGTCGACCGTCGGAGGCATGGTGGGAACCGCGTTCGGCTTCGCGGTCGCGCTCCTGGTCGAACGGCTGACCCCGGTCCCGGCGGCGGTGGAGCTCTGGTCCGTCGCTCTCGGCATTTCGATGACCATTCTCGTGGGCCTTTTGTTCGGTCTCTATCCCGCGATGCGGGCCGCGTCTCTCGATCCGATCGAGGCTCTGCGGAGGGAATAGCCCATGATTCGGTTGGATCTGGCTCGCGAAGTCGTCACCATGGCCGTCGACACGCTCCGCGCCAACAAGCTCCGATTCGCGCCTCACCATCGTCGGGGTGGTCATCGGAGTCACCGCGGTCGTGGGCATGACGTCACTCGTTCGAGGGTTCGATCGATCTCTCCAGGCGATGCTCGACACCCTCGGGCCGAAGACGCTCTTCATCGTCAAGTTCAGCGGGTTCAGCTTCATGAGCGGGAAGGACTTTCTCGACCTCATCAAGCGGCCGAACCTCTCGGCGGACGACGCTCGGGCCATCGGAAGGCTCGACCTCTCATCGGCCTACGTGGACGTCATGTACGGCGGCGGGTTCGCCGCACGGCTCGAGCGCATCGTCCACGAGAGAAACCGCACCAAACAGATGATGATCGTGGGAGCGTCCGAGAACTTCGCCGCAGTGAACCACGTCGCGGTCGCGATCGGGAGACCGTTCACCGAGACCGAAGTCCGGCACGGTCGGCCGGTGGTGGTCCTCGGCAACGCTCCCTACCGCGCGCTCTTTCAGCACCTCGATCCGCTGGGCAAGGACGTGCGCATCGGAGACGGTCGCTACCGCGTCGTCGGAGTGCTCGGCCGGCGGCCGAGCCCCGGAGGGTTCGACGTCGGGACAGGACGAGTTCGCCGTCATCCCGTACACCGCTTACGCCCGTCAGTACGGAATGCGGCCAAGTCGCATCCACGGTCAGGAGCACCTCGACGTCACCATCGTCCTCGTTCCCGCGGGAGCAGGTGAGCCGCGACGACGCGGTCGCCGAAGTGGAGAAGCTCATGCGCATCCGGCACGGGCTCCGGGTCGACGAAGAGAACGACTTCGACATCATCACGCAGGAATCAGCGGGCAAGTCGATGCAGCAGGTGACGAGCGCGACGCTTCTCGCTCTCGTCGCGCTGAGCTCGATAGCGCTCCTCGTCGGCGGGATCGGAGTGATGGCGATCATGACCATCTCCGTCACCGAGCGCACGCGGGAGATCGGTCTCCGGAAAGCGCTCGGCGCGCGGCGGCGCGAGATCCTCCTCCAGTTCCTTCTGGAGGCCGCGGCGCTCACGACGCTCGGAGGAATCGCGGGCGTCGCCCTCGGGAGCGGCACCGGGTTCCTGATTCACTGGATCTCGGGCTTTCCGATCTCACTCCCCTGGTGGTCGTTCGTCCTCGGGCTCGGATTTTCCTCGGGCGTCGGTCTCGTCTTCGGAATGCTGCCCGCCATTAAGGCCTCGCGCCTCGACCCCATCGAGGCCTTACGCCACGAATGACGATTCGGGAATCTAGTGCAACCGTTCGCCGATGGCGAACTCCGGAAGCTTTTCGTCCTTGACCCGCTTTTCGAGGAGATCCCGGATCAGCTCCGCGCTCTCGATGAGACCCCTGTCGGTGAGCCGATCCCAGTCGATGTGAGTGTAATCGCGCCCCGTGGCGCTCTCGATGCAACCCCGCAGAACCCGTATAAACTGTTCCCTGTCCATGAGTTCCCCTTCACGATTAAATAGAAATCCGAGCTATCAGGGGGTTGGATGGGGTGGGTAAGAGGTATCCGATTCCTGGCGGTGCTCGCCGTCAAGCCGGCGGGGTTTGACGTCCGCCAAGCTTCGCGCCGATCTACCCTTTACCCTGATTCTCGTCCCCAAAAATCGGTGCCATGGACGCGAACGAGAGCGAGATTCTCTTCGAGCAGGCGGTGAGCGACTATCGCCGCGGCTCCTTCGGCGACCGCGGCCCGAACGCTGTCGCTTCTGATCGAGAACGGAAGTCGCGACCCCGCCCATCTTTCTTACTGCGGTCTCCTTCTCGCCCTCACCGGCGGAAGCGAGCGGGGCGTTACGCTCTGTGAGGAGGCCGTCGTCCGAAACGGAAGGCGTGCGAGCCTTCTCTACCGGAACCTCGCCCGGGCCCTCGACGTCGCCGGACGAAAACGCGACGCGATCGATGCCTTGAACCGCGGCTTCCTGATCCACCCCGACGAGCGCCAGCTGCGCAGGGAGCTCCAGCGCCTCGTTCCCGCGGTCTCAGCCCCTCTTTCCTGCCCTCGGCCGCCGCCACGTCCTGAACCGCTACGTGGGCAAGGCCCGCTCCCTTTCCGGCCGAATGTGGATCGCGTCTGGCCGGACGCGGCGCGAGAAGTCTAGCTTTCCGCACGAATCTCGGTAATAATCGCACCCGCTCCCTCGTAAGGATCTGTGAGGAATGGCGGGTCGCGGAGATCTCGAAACCCTTGTCGAGCTCGCCCGTAAAGGCAGCTCCGCGGCCTGGGGAAGGGTGTATGAGACTCTCGCGCCGTCGGTCTTCCGGATCTGCCGCAGGGTCCTCGCGTCGCGCGAAGATGCCGAAGACGCGACTTCCGAGATCTTCCTCAAGGCGCGAGTCCGTCTCGCGAGCTACGAGTCTTCGCGGCCCTTTACTCCGTGGCTCTACCGCGTGGCCGCCAACCATTGCTGGGACGAGATCCGCAAACGGCGGACTCGCGCCGAGGTCGACGACGGCGAGCCAGAGCTCTCGGCCCTCGAGGACGAAGCCCCTACGCCCCAGGAGGCGGTCCTCGCCATCGAAGAGCCGCGATTCTCTCCGGCGAGTGCTCCACGAATTGGACGACCGCTCCCGTCTCGCCGTGGTGCTTCGCTACTACGCCGACATGAGCTACGAGGAGATCGGGCAGGCGCTCGGCATCTCGCCGAACTTCGCGGGAGTGGTGCTTCTCCGCGCGACGACGGGCCATGAGGACGAAACTCCGTGAAACATCTTGACGAGCTGACTCTCATGCGCATGGTCGACGGCGAGCTGTCTGCCGGATCGCCGCTCCTCGACCCGTACGCACATCGTCGACTGCGCTCCCTGCCAGGCGGTCTACGAATCGCTCAAGACCGAGACCGAGCTCCTGCGCAGCGACGCTCCGCGAGGACGAGGAGCCGCTTCCCGACGCGCTTCGGCGCTCCAGGGAGGCCTCCTCTGGTTTCTCGCCGCCGTCCTCGTTCTCGGCGGACTCGGCGTCTCTCAGTTCTGGAGCTTCCTCGTCGATCCCATGCTCCGCGGAATGGACCGCGTGGGCGTCGACGGACAAAGCCTCTTCACCACGGTGGTCATCCGAGGTCTTCTATTTCGAGGTTGGACGAACATGGTATCGACGTTGACTCAACTGGCGCTCTGGGTTTCGCTCCTGGTCGCTGCTCGGCGACGCTCGCGCTCTTCGCCTGGCGCCGGATCCGCATCGTCCGCGCCGGCGCTCTCGATCCTCGCGCTCGTCGCGGCGCTTCGCGGTCCCGACGGAGGCCGCGGTCATCGAGCTCGACCGAGACACGTACGTGCTCCCGGCCGGGCAAACGATCGAGAACGATCTGATCGTCACCGGCGGAGATCGTGCGCATCGAGGGAACGGTACACGGGCGATCTCATCGCCGCCGCCCGGCTCGTCGAAATCTCGGGCACGGTCACGGGCGACGTGCTGGCCTTCGCCGAGGAGATCGACGTGACCGGCACCGTGGGAGGAAACGTCCGGACCGGGAGCCGGTCGCTCGATATCGAGGGGCTCGTCGAACGAAACGTCACCGCCGCGGGAGAGATCCTCCGCGTCGGCCCCGGCGCCCAGGTCCGCGGAAGTTTCACCGCGGCCGGACGCGAAGCGATCCTCGCGGCCCCGTCGAACGCGATCTCCTCATCGCCGCGCAAACGCACCGCATCGACTCCCATGTCGGAGGCTCGGCGCTCCTGGTGGGCGATGAGCTCACCCTCGGCGACGGCGCGGTCACGGAAGGAAAGATCGAGTTCTATGGAGGGAGCGAGCCCTCGGTGGCGCCCGGCGCGAAGCTCGCAGTCCCCCGTCGCCTTCGAGCGGATCGAGGAAGACGACGAGGACGACCCGCGCCTCTCGTGGCTCACCCACTTCCTTCTTCTTCTGGGCCGCGGCGTTCGTCCTCGGCGCGGCGTTCGTCCTTCTGGCGCCCGGCGCCGCGGAGGCGGTCACCGCCGTTCACCTGCCGCAGCACGCGAAGAGTTTCTTCGTCGGTCTTCTGGCCGTCGGAGCGGTCGCCGCGCTAGCCTTTGGCTTGATGATCACGCTCGTCGGCCTTCCCCTGGGCTTCGTGACGCTCTTCTTCTGGTGCCTCGGCCTCTACCTGGCGCAGGTCTACGCCGGGCTCTACATCGGGAAGCGAGATTCTGGGAAGAGCCCACGGACCGAAGTCAGCTCCTGGTGCGGCTCGCCGTGGGGCTTCTCGCAATCCACATCGCCAAGAGCATTCCCTACCTGGGCCACGTCGTCACCGTCGCCGTCGCGCTCTGGGGATTCGGCGCCCTGGTTCTCTTTTTCCTCGACGGCCTCACCGGAGCGCGCCTCCCGTCGCGCCCGCACCGCTTCCTGCCCAGGAGCCCGCGTGATCCAGAGCATCCGGGAGTTCTTCACGGCGCGCATCGCGAACGAGGGGAGGGTGAGCGCGGCGAAGCGTCTCTCGAGCTCGCAACGGCCGCACTCCTCATCGAAGTATCGCGCGCCGACTTCGACGTCTCGGAAGAAGAGCGCGGCGCGATCGAGGAGGGCGTACGGAAGAGCTTCGGTCTCACCGAAGAAGAGACCCGTGAGATCGTCGCTCTCGCCGAAGAAGAAGTGCTCGCGGGCGGTCTCGCTCTACGAGTTCACCCGGCTCGTGGACCAGAGCTTCACGCCGGAGCAGAAACGGCACATCGTCGGGCTTCTATGGGAAGTCGCCCTCACCGACGAGCGCATCGAGGGCGCGCGAGGAGCACTTGATCCGAAAGATCGCGACTCTCCTTCACGTGCCTCACGAGGCCTTCATCGCGGAGAAGATCGCGGCGCGGGACCGGCGGAGATGAAGTCGGCGATGAAATCCCCGACTTCGCGCGTCGAGCGGGCGCGTCCCGCTTCGGCGAGGTCCGCGGTCACGAAGCCCTTGGCGAAGGCCGCTTCGATAGCCCCTTCGATCGCCCGCGCTTCCTCTTCGAGCTCGAACGAGTAGCGAAGCAGCATCGCCGCGGAGGCGATGGCTCCCACCGGATTCGCGATACCGCGTCCGGCGATGTCCGGAGCGGAACCGTGCACCGGCTCGTAGAGCCCGATGCCGCTTCCGACGCTCGCCGATGGAAGGAGACCCATCGAGCCCGCGAGCATCGAAGCCTCGTCGCTGAGGATGTCGCCGAAGAGGTTCTCGGTGAGAAGCACGTCGAAGTAGGAAGGCCGGGCGATGAGCTCCATCGCCGCCCGGTCGACGAGCATGTGATCGAGCTCGACGCCGGGATACCCGCGGGCGACATCCGTCACCACCTCGCGCCAGAGCTTGGAGCACTCGAGGACGTTCGCCTTGTCGACCGAGGTGACGCGGCCTGCGGCGGCTGGAGGCCGCTTCGAAAGCGACCTTCGCCACGCGCTCGACCTCGGCAGACGCTGTAGGTCATCGTGTTCACCGCGCGCCGGGAGCTTCCCGATCCCTCGATGCCGCGCGGAGCGCCGAAGTAGAGCCCGCCCACGAGCTCGCGAACGATGAGAAGGTCGACCCCTTTCAAGGTCTCGCGAGCGGAACGGAGACCGGGGAGACACGTACTGGGAGACGACGGGTCTCAGGTTGGCGAAGCTCTCGATGAGCTTGCGGAGCTGAAGGAGCGCTGCTTCGGGACGCTCGCTCGGCGGAAGGTGATCGTGCCTCGGGTCGCCGACGGCGCCGAGGAGAATCGCCGTCGCGCTCGTGCAGGCGGCCCTGGCCTCCTCGGGAAAACCCGTGCCCGACGGCATCGAGCGCCGACGAGCCGAACGGAAATTCCTTTGTTTCGATGCTGGTGCGAGAACCTGGCGGCAACCGCTTCGAGGGCCTTCAGCGCTTCTGCTACTGACCTCTGGGCCGATGCCGTCACCGGGAAGGAGGACGATCGGAAGCTTCATGGGAGGGAGATGGTATCAAGAACAAAAAAACGCGGGGGGCGCTTTCGCGCCCCCCGGTGCTCCGATGAGGAGTTCTGTCAAAGGCTTTTTTTAGTGGAGTTGTTTAGGACGAGGTTCATGTAAGAGCAGGAAATATAAGCGGGTTCGGTCGATGGATGGGAAAGATCCGGCCGTTCCCACGAGCCGGACCCATGGTGGACCTCTGACAAGAATTCCTCACCGGGAACACAGAAAAAAAACATTTTTCAAAGCCGAATGATTGCGTTGGGTAGCGATCATAGTACTCAGCGCTCGCCACCGCCTGTCAAGCCTTGTGTTACGATCACTGCAAACGTCGGGCTTCACAGGGAGAACGAGCCATGGGTCTTCTCGCGCGCATCAAGGCGCTCTGGTATGCGCTCCTGAACCAGTCGGTGACCGGAGATGGAGGACAAGCACATCATCGCCCTCGCCGAGGCGAAGCTCTCAGCAGGCGACGGAAAAGCTCAAGGACGCCCGCCAGGGACTCGTGAGCTATCAGGCGATGGTGCTGAAAGTCCAGCATCAGGTGGACACCGAGAAGACGCGCATCGTGAGCCTCACCGGTCAGATCAAGAGCCATCTGAGCGCCGGACAGGAAGAGATGGCCGGCGAGCTCGCGCTTCAGCTCGCGCAGCTCAAGTCGGATCTCGGCGACGAACCAGGAACAGCTCGAGCAGCACCAGTCGAGCTACGAGAACAACCTTTTGAAGATGAAGGCCGCGCTCAAGGACATCGAGAGCGCCAAGAAAGCGCTCGAGAAGAAGAAAGCGGCGCTCCAGATGGAACGGGCGCTCGCGGAAGTCTCGGAGACCGCGGGGGCGCTCAATACCAAGTTCGACGTGTCGACGGACATCGGAAGCATCCTGACCCGCGTCGACGACCAGATCCACAAGGCGCGGGCGCGCTCGAAGGTCGCTTCGGACCTGAGCGATCAAGGGGTCGAGGAGCTGAAGGCCAAGGCCGAGGCGGACAAGGCCCATGCGCGCGAGGTCCTTCAACAGTTCAAGATCGAGCAGGGCCTCGCCGAGGCGAGTCCCGCGCCCCGCGACGAAGACCGTCGGGCGGGAGAGAGAGACGCTTCCCCAGTCCGAATAGGCCGATGAGGCATGCTCGACGACGGCGCGCCCTCCTGGGCGAAGGAGCTCGCGTCGAGCTACCTCCGCGGAGCGTCGAGCGTCTACCTCATCCACGGCAACATCCACGACCTCGTGCCCGCGGGCGATTCGACCTTCGTTTCGCTCGAGACCTACCTCGCGACCGAGCTCTTCGGGACGCGCGACGTCGTCCTCGCCTTCGATCGCGGGAGCGGGATCCGGTTTCTCGCCCCCGGTGCCGAGAAGCGCCGCGCCGCCATGCAGGAGGATTTCGAGAGAACGCTCTCCGCGGCGGATCGCGGGAATCGTCCCAAGGACCCGAAGCTCGTCTTCGAGCTCCTGGATCGATACATCCTGGCGAAGCTGCGTCGAGGATTCGAAGGCGGGGCGGCGCAAGAGCCTCGCCATCGTGATCCGCTACCTCGAGACCATCACCCCCGCGGTCGAGGGCTCGTGGCTCACGTCCGAGCTCGGCGCCCACCTGATCCAGGTGCTCAACTGGGCGAACGATCCGTCGATCCGATCGGCCGACGTGACCCTGTGCCTCCTGACCGAGAATCTCTCCGAGCTCCACCCGCGTCTCGCGGAGAACCCTTTCATCTCGAAGGTCGAGATCCCGCTCCCGGACGAAGCGCAAAGGAAGCGCTACGCGCTCCTGGGATTGAAGAAGGACGAGAGCGCATCGGATTCGATCGCGCGCGAGGCGAACGGTCTCACGCTCGTCGGACTCGGCCAGGCGGTGTCGAGCTCGTCCTCGCTCCGCGACGCGAAGAAGGCGCTCATCGAAAAGCAGTGCCTCGGCCTTGTGGAGTTCGTCGCGCCGCGGCACGCGCTCGACCTCGTGGTGGCCGAGCCCGCGGTGAAAGAGCGCCTCGAGCAGGATGTCGCGCTCTTCCGGAGCGGCCGCTTCGACGCGCTTCCGATGGGCTACCTCTTCTGCGGCGTCATCGGCACCGGGAAAGACCTTCACCGCCACCTGCTTCGCGGGAAGCCTCGGCATTCCCGCGGTGGTCTTCAAGAACCTTCGGAGCAAGTGGGTAGGGAGCTCCGAAGGCAATCTTCAGAAGGTGCTCTCGGTCGTGAAGGCGCTGAGCCCGGTCGCGGTCATCATCGACGAGGCGGACGCGGCCCTCGGAGCTCGCTCCGCCTCGGGTGACAGCGGGACGGGAAGCCGCATGTTCGCGATGCTCTCGACTCTCATGAGCGACACCGAGTATCGGGGCCGCATCCTCTGGATGCTCCTCACCTCGAGGCCGGACCTGCTCCCGGTGGATCTGAAGCGACAAGGCCGCTGCGAAGTGCACATTCCTCTTTTCCCGCCCTCGACCGACGAAAGCCGGCGCGAGATGTTCGCCGCTCTCGCGAAGAAAGCGGGAGTGATCCTCGATGCCTCGGAGATTCCTCCGATTCCTCCCGGCCTCTCCGGTGCGGACATCGAGAGCCTCGTGGTCTCTTCGATCCGGCGCGCCGCGATCCGGAACGCCAAGTCTCCCACTCCGGAAACCTTCCGCGAGGCGTTGGCCCGTTTTCGAGCTCCGGAGTACGGGCTCGAAAAAGAGCTCCAGGAGCTCGTGGCCGTGCGGGAGGCCACCGATCCGGAGTTCATCCCCCAGCCGATCCGCGACCGCTGGGCGAGTCCCGAGAAGTCGGAAGCGCTCGAGCGTCGCATACAGCAGATCCTCTCTGTCCTTCCGGCGGCATCGCGGTGAGGGACGGAGCCGTCCGGAGCGCGATCAAAACCGTCGCCCTCGGTGTCTACGACTTCCGGCTCGCGCTCCACCGGATGCAGAAGAGCGCCCAGGGCGGCATTCCGTACGAGCTCGGCGGGTCCTGCATCCTTTGCGCGAAGTGCTGCGAGGCCCCGGGAATTCAGGTCGGCGTTGTCACCTGGTACCTGCCGCTCTTCCAGCGAATCTTCCTGCTCTGGCATCGGCACGTGAACGGGTTCGAGTTGGTGGAGAAGAGCCGGACCGATCGCGCCTTCATCTTTCGCTGCACGCACTTCGACCGGGAGACGCGCCGATGCGACAGCTATCACACGCGTCCCGGAATGTGCCGGGACTATCCGCGCCCCCTTCTGGAGCAAGCGAATCCGGAGCTCTTCGAAGGCTGCGGCTTCAAGCCTCTCGCCCGCAACCGCGCCCAGATCCTGACTGCGCTGTCGGAGCAGCCGATGACGGAAGAGCAGCGCGCGAAACTCCGAAAGGAGCTGTTCTTGGAAGAGTGAGCCGCTCGCGTGCTAGGCTCTGGAAAAGTGCCCAAGCTCAAGGTCAAACGCTACCTCGCCGCAGGGCTCCTCGTCTGGGTCCCGCTCCTCGTCACCTTCCTCGCTCTGCGGTTTCTGGTGAATTTCATGGACCAG
Organism: uncultured Acidobacteriota bacterium; assembly: GCA_963820855.1. Classification (GTDB taxonomy): domain Bacteria; phylum Acidobacteriota; class Vicinamibacteria; order Marinacidobacterales; family SMYC01; genus DAISKN01. The sequence goes on along the minus strand of CAWGBY010000014.1, from coordinate 108,122 downwards.
TCGCTGCTGCTGGTCCCCGCGCTGCTCCGGCCCGAGAACCTGGTTGGATTTCGCATTCCCGGCCTGGGAGTCATTCTCACCTTCGTGCTGCTCTTCGCGACCGGCGCCCTCGCCCTGAATTTTTTCGGAAAGCAGCTCATCGAGGCCTGGGAGCGGCTGGTGTCACGCATCCCGCTCGTGAGCTGGGTCTACAGCGGCGTGAAGCAGGTTGCGGAGACTCTCCTGTCTCCTCAGGCGGAGGCATTCCGTAAGGTCCTTCTCATCGAGTACCCCCGCGCCGGGATCTGGAGCGTCGGATTCCAAACTTCCGGGCCTCTGGATGAAGTGCAGGCCCGTACCGAAAGGGAGGTCGTCGGGGTTTTCGTTCCCACGACTCCCAACCCCACTTCGGGATTCATCATCCTCGTTCCCAAAGAGGACGTGATCGAGCTCGACATGACCGTCGACGAAGCCCTCCGCATGGTCATTTCTCTCGGTGTCGTCGTGCCGGAATGGCGCCGCCGTGAGCTCGTCAGCCGCTCCGCCTGATCGCGAACCGTTTTGCGCCGCGACGGCGTTTGGAACTACGATGCCCACCTCGGCAGGCTCGGAAGCCACGGGAGGCACGGGATGAAGCGCACCACGGTCCTGGCAGTCGCATCCTCGTTCTGCGCGGCCCTCGCCTCGGGAACCGAAGCGCCCGACGGAGTCACCTTCACTCGAGACGTGGCACCGATCTTCGTCAAGAGCTGCATGACCTGCCACCGGCCGGGCGAGATCGCGCCGATGTCCCTCCTGAGCTACGAGGACGCTCGTCCCTGGGCGGGGTCGATCAAGCGCGAGGTCGAAAGCCGAGCGATGCCTCCGTGGCACGCCGATGCCCGCTACGGCACGTTCTCGAACGATCGCCGCCTCACGGAAGAAGAGATTCGGACGATCGTGGCATGGGTCGATTCCGGCGCCATGCGGGGAGACCCGAAGGACATGCCGGAGCTTCCCAGCTTCCTCGAGGGATGGCAGCTCTCGTACCTCCTCGGAGCTCCCGACGCCGTCTTCACGATGGAAGAGGAGTTCGTGGTACCGGCTTCCGGTCCGGACCTCAATCCGGACATCGTCGTGCCGATGCCGCTCGATTCCGACAAGTGGCTCATCGCCGCGGAAGTGCGCGGGAACCCGCGCGTCGTCCATCACAACGTGGTCTCGGTCTACGGACCGGATGGGAAGCGCGACCCGACCGGAAGGCTCGCGAGCGTCGTTCCAGGAAAGCAGTACGACCTCTTCGCCGAGGGCTCCGGCAAGTACGTGCGCAAGGGCTCGTCCTTGCGGTTCGACCTTCACTATCATCCCTACGGCCAGGAGGAGCGGGACCGCTCGAGCGTCGGCGTGTGGTTCGCGAAAAAGCCGCTCCAGTGGCAGGCCTACACCGCCGTCGTTGCCGACCCCGCGCTCGCCATCCCTCCCGGAGCGCCCAATCATCCGAGCGCCGGCTCCTGGGAGTTTCCCTTCGACGCCGAGCTCACCTTGATGAAGCCCCACATGCACTATCGCGGAAAAGACATGGAGTACCAGGTCATCTACCCCGACGGTCGAGAGGAAGTCCTCCTCTACGTTCCGGAGTACGACATGAACTGGCAGATGACCTATGAGCTCCTCGAGCCGATCCCCATGCCCAAGGGCGCGAAGATCGTCGTCAAGGCGACCTTCGACAACTCCGCCGAGAATCGCTGGAACCCCGACCCGGAAGTCTGGGTCTACTGGGGCGAGGACTCCCGGGACGAGATGATGGAGGGTTGGTTCGACTACCGGAAGAAGCTCGACGCTCCCGTCGACCCCCTCGCTCTCGACCAGCGATGATCGCGGAGATTCTCGCCCTCGTCCTTCTCGCGCCGCCGGAGACGCCCATCGGCAACTGGAACATGACGCTCAAGGTGGGAAACCGCGGAGAGGGTCTGCGCACGGTGGTGCTGGAGGTCAAAGCCGAAGACGAGGGCGTATTCCGGCAGGATCACGAGCATGCAGAACCGGATGGTCGATGTGGACGAAGTGACCTTCGACGAGAAGACGCTCATCGTCGTCTACGGCTCCTATCGCTACGAGCTCGAGATCGATGGAGATACCGCGAAAGGATCGGTCATCTCGCCCTCGGGAACGCAGGAGGTCGAAGCGAAGAGGCAGTCGACGCAGCTCTTCGCGGGCGACGAGCCCCCGCCCTATCAGAAAACCTGGTTGGGTCGGATCGAAGCCGGCGACGGCGGATTCGCGCTCGTTACCGGGCGCCATCGCTTCGGATTCTTCAACGCGGACTCGTTTCGCCAAGAGCTGGAGGGCGTGGTTGGTCAGGAAGTGGAAATCGTCGGGTTGTGGCGCGTGGATCGGATCGAGATCCAGAAGATCCAGCGCCGTTAGCATTTTCGTCCTCGTCCTCCTGGCTCTCCTCCGGGTGCGGAAGCAGCGGTCCCTCGCCCACTCTCGCCGTTCTCGGCGCCCGCATCTGGACGGGAGACCCTGATGCGCCATGGGCGGAGGCGCTCCTCGTCGAGAACGATCGTATCGTCGCCGTGGGCACGAGCTCCGAGCTTCGTCCGCGGGTGAAGGACGCGCGCATCATCGACGGCAATGGGAAGCTGGTGGTGCCGGGCTTCATCGACAGCCATGTCCATTTCCTCACGGGCGGCTTTCGCCTCGCTTCGGTCCAGCTTCGCGACGCGAAGACGAAGGAGGAGTTCGCCTCCCGGATTCGTGATTTCGCGAAGACCGTTCCTGCCGGCACCTGGATCCTCGGAGGCGACTGGGACCATCAGCTCTGGGGCGGTGAGCTTCCCCACCGAAGCTGGATCGACGCGGTCACTCCCGAGCATCCCGTCTGGGTGAACCGCCTCGACGGCCACATGGCGCTCGCGAACTCGCTGGCGCTCGACGCGGCGTCCGTCGCGCGCGATACGAAGCAGGTCGAAGGCGGCACCATCGAGAAGGACCCGAACGGCGAGCCCACCGGAGTTCTCAAGGACAATGCCATGGGGCTCGTGGACCGCGTCGTGCCGCCTCCTCCGGAAGAGATGAGCCTTCGAGCGCTCGATGCGGCGATGAAGTACGTCGCGGAGCGGGGTGTGACGTCGGTCCATCACATGGGAACCTTCGACGACCTGGAGCTCTTCCGGAAAGCGCGCGCCCGAGGCGAGCCGAGGACGCGGGTCTACGCCGCGGTGCCTCTCAACGAGTGGGAGCGCTTGCGCGACCTCGTCGCCGCCGAAGGCAAAGGCGACCGCTCACTCTCCTGGGGCGTGCTCGAAGGGTTTCGTCGACGGCTCGCTCGGCTCGCACACGGCCGCCTTCCACGCGCCCTACGACGACCAGCCGGAGGACCGGGGCTTCTTCGTGAACACGGAGGAGGATCTCTATCGTTGGATCTCGGGCGCCGATGCGGCCGGACTGCACGTCGCCGTTCATGCCATCGGTGACCGAGCGAACCAGACCCTTCTCGATATCTACGAACGAGTCGCGAAAGAGAATGGGCCCGCGCGACCGCCGCTTCCGCATCGAGCACGCCCAGCACCTCAGACCGGAGGATATTCCTCGCTTCGGTGAGCTCGGCGTCATTCCCTCGATGCAGCCCTACCACGCCATCGACGACGGCCGATGGGCGGAGAAGCTCATCGGTCTTCGCATCCGCACCACCTACGCCTTCCGGAGCCTTCTCGACGCGAAGGCGCCTCTCGCCTTCGGAAGCGACTGGTTCGTGGCTCCCCCGACGCCGCTCGAGGGAATCTACGCCGCGGTGACGCGCCGAACCATCGACGACCTCAACCCCGTCGGCTTCGTCCCGGAGGAAAAAATCTCGGTCGAGGAGGCGCTCGTCGCCTACACGCGGGCGGCGGCGCGCGCCGCGTTCGCGGAGAACGAGCTCGGGATGCTGAAGGAGGGCTTTCTCGCCGACTTCGTCGTGCTGGATCGCGACATCACACGCATTCCTCCCGAGGAGATCCGCGACGCGCAGGTTTTGACGACCGTCGTCGGAGGAAATATCGTTCGAATAGCCGAGACTGGAGCCAGGCGAGCCGCTCCGCGAAGGGCACGAGCGCGAGGCGGAGCATTAATCATGGAGGTCTCATGCCCGATTACGTCCAGTCTCTGATGTCCGAGGTGAAGGCGAAGAATCCGGTCGAGCCCGAGTTCCACCAGGCGGTCCGGAAGTCGCGGAGTCCCTGGTGCTGGTGCTCGACCGTCATCCCGAGTACCGCGCGGCGAAGATCCTGGAGCGAATCATCGAGCCCGAGCGGGTCATCATGTTCCGCGTTCCCTGGATGGACGATCAGGGCGAGGTCCGGATCAACCGCGGCTTCCGCATCCAGATGAACAGCGCCATCGGACCCTACAAGGGCGGCCTCCGTTTCCACCCGTCGGTGAATCTCGGCATCCTGAAGTTCCTTGCCTTCGAGCAGGTTTTCAAGAACTCGCTGACCACGCTTCCCATGGGCGGCGGCAAGGGCGGATCGGATTTCGATCCCAAGGGCAAGAGCGATCACGAAGTCATGCGCTTCTGCCAGAGCTTCATGACCGAGCTCTTCCGCCACATCGGGCCCGACACCGACGTTCCCGCGGGCGACATCGGCGTCGGAGGCCGCGAGATCGGATTCCTCTTCGGACAGTACCGCCGCATCGTCGACGAGTTCACCGGAGTCCTGACGGGAAAAGGAATTCCCTGGGGCGGCTCGCTCATCCGGCCGGAGGCCACCGGGTACGGAGCCGTCTACTTCGCCGCCAACATGCTGCAAACCCGGAACCAGAGCTTCGAAGGGAAGACCTGTCTCGTGTCGGGAAGCGGCAACGTATCGCAATACACCGTCGAGAAGCTGCAACCAGCTCGGCGCGAAGACAGTGACGCTCTCGGACTCGAACGGCTACGTCTACGATCCGGAGGGTGTCGACGACGAAAAGCTCCGCTTCGTGATGGAGCTCAAGAACGTGCGTCGCGGCCGCATCCAGGAGTACGCGGACAAGTACAAGAGCGCGACGTACACACCGGCGGACCCGAAAGCAGGGATGAATCCGCTCTGGAACCACAAGGCGGACTGCGCGTTCCCGAGCGCCACCGAGAACGAGATCGGGGGCAAGGACGCGGCGAACCTCATCAAGAACGGCGTGTACGTCGTCTCCGAAGGAGCCAACATGCCCTCCACTCCGGAAGCGGTAGAGCAGTTCATCGACAAGGGCGTCCTCTACGGTCCGGGCAAGGCGGCGAATGCGGGCGGGGTCGCGGTCTCAGGTCTCGAGATGTCGCAGAACAGCTCGCGCTGGGCCTGGTCGCGGGAGGAAGTCGACGGCAAGCTCCAGGTCATCATGAAGAACATCCACACCACCTGCGTCGAGGCGTCCGCGCGGTTCGGCACTCCCGGGAACTACGTGAACGGCGCCAACATTGGCGGGTTCCTCAAGGTCGCGAACGCGATGCTGGATCAGGGACTCGTCTAGGAAAAGAGCCATCAGCCTCCGGCCATCAGCCATCAGCGGGTCGCTCGCGATCCCACTCTGCATTGCGCTCGCGGCGTTCGTCATCCAGATCGCCGCCACCCTGATAGGCCAGCGCTTCGGTTATGGCTACTTCATCGACGAGCTCTACTACATCGCCTGCGCGCGGCGGCTCGACTTCGGATTCGTCGATCATCCCCCGCTCGCTCCGGCGATCCTCCGGGTGACCATGGCGCTTCTCGGAGACTCGCTCGCGGCGATCCGGCTTCCCTCGGCGCTCGCGGGCGCCCTCACCGTTCTTGCGACGGGATGGCTCGCGGCTCGGCTCGGGGCCGGCGCCTTTGGCCAGGCGCTCGCATCGCTCTGCGCCGTCGTGCCGCCGGTCTTCCTCGTGCTCTTCAACGTCTTCTCGATGAACTCCTTCGAGATCCTGCTCTGGACCGCCCTCCTCATCGTCACCGTTGTCATGGTCGAGAGGAACGAGCCGCGGCTCTGGCTCGCGTTCGGGGCTCTCGCGGGAATCGCCCTCGAGAACAAGCACACCGTGGTGACGCTCGCTCTCGGCGTCGTTCTCGGCCTCGTCCTGACCCGCGAGCGAAGACTGCTCTTCAGCCGCTGGCTCTTCATCGGAGGGGCTCTCGCCTTCGTGCTCTTTCTGCCGAACCTCCTCTGGCAGATCGACAACGACTTTCCGTCTCTCGAGTTCTACCGCAACGCGACTCTCTTGAAGAATCGGCCCCTGCCGCCGCTACAAGTCGTCGGGAACCAGATTCTCTTCGTGGGACCCTGGACCTTCCCGGTATGGGCCGCCGGTCTCTACTACTGTTTGCGCCGCAAGACGGAGCTCAGATTTCTCGCGATCGCCTACCTCTTGCTTCTGGGGTCGCTCATCGTTTCCCAGTCGAGCCGGCCGGATCGCATGGCGGGACTCTATCCCGCGCTCTTCGCCTGCGGTTCCGTCGCCATCGAAAAAGCCGTCCGTTCGCGGAGCGCCCGCGCTCTCTCGCTCGCGGTCGTTCTCGCGGGCGGCGCGATACTCGGCGCGGCCTCGCTTCCGATCCTTCCTCCCGAGCGCGTTTCGCGCCTCGTCGCCTTTCTCGGGATCGATACCCAGATCGAGCGGGGCGAGGGAAAGCGGGCCGAGCTGCCGCAGTGGCTCGCGGACCGCTTCGGCTGGAGAGAGATCGTCGATCAGGTCGCCGGCATTTACGACGCTCTCCCCGAGAACGAGAAGGCGCGCGCCGTCATCCTGGCGCCGAGCTACGGACACGCGGGTGCCCTGGAGCTCTTCGGCGAGGGACGTCTTCCACCGGTGCTGTCGCATCAGAACACGTACCACCTCTGGGGTCGACGCGAGCTCAGAGCTCTCGACGGTGGCGTCATGATCTATATCGGGGACGACGCCGACGATCTCGAAGAGATATACGAATCCGTCGTGCAGGTCGCGGTCCACGACTGCGAGTACTGCATGACCTGGCGGGACGAGATGCCGATCGGAATCGCGCGCGGCCTGACGCTGTCCCGCGAGGAGATCCCCGCCGCCTGGGAGGAAGGCAAGCACTACGAGTAGCCGGCCCGTTTCATTGCGTCAGATACGCGAAAATGTTGACCGCGGCGCTGCGGTCCGTGGTGTTGTAGAGGAAAACGCGGTAACGGGGGAAGCCGAGCGCGAGGCCGGCCCTTGATCCGCTGAAGTATTGGCGGCCGTCCGGGATTCCCTCCGCCACCGCGTCGAGTGCCAGGTGCACCTCCCCTTCCGCGAGAGCGCGGAGAATGTTCTCCTCTTCGGGGATCAGCACGAGGCCTACGGTTCCCGGGCCGCCCGGGTTTCCGCGAAACTGCCCGTGGAGGCTCAGCACGACCGACGTGAAGCCGTCGGTTTCGAGAATTCCCGCTTCCGTCCAGAGGGGCGGCTCGTCCCGGGACGCCGGGGCCACGACGACCTCGAGGAGGCTCTGCGTTTCGCTGTGTGGGATTGGAGTCCCGACGGCGACCGTTCCCTCGATCGGATGAGGATCCTTCAGGTTCACGACGAAAGTCCGCGTCAGCTCCTGATAGCCGACGAAGCCGGCGGAGCCGAGCCCGGCGAGGGCAGAGAGAGAGAGAATCAGTTCGCGCTGCATCGAGACCTCCTCCTGAAGTTTTGAAATCGACGATCGCGCTCCCCATAATCTACCCGTGAACGAGGGGAAACCTTTCCCGGCCTGGGCCTGGGTAGGCTGCGGGTGTCTCGGCGCCCTCGGGGCGATCGCGGTCGCAATGGCCGCCGTCGGATTCTGGGGAGTTCGGAAAGCGCAACGATTCGGAGAGGAGATCGGCGACCCGGTCGCCCGAACCGAAAAGGCGCGGACCGCTCTCGGAGCGGACGAGATCCCCGACGGATATCACTCCGTCGTCGCCTTCTCGGTGCCGTTTCTCCTCGAAGTCGCAGTGCTCTCCGATCTCGCGCCGGACGAGACCGGTCGGCCGCCGGAAATCGGCGAGCACGGGTTCATCTATGTGAGCTACCCCGCATTCGGACAGGACCAGCGGAAGATCCGCGACTTCTTCGAGGGGAAGAGCGACGACTTCGACGAGCTCGGCCGCCACCGCATCGACCTCGAGCTCGAGGAGCGCATCGCGAACGGGAGATTCTCCCGTGAAGAGGACGAAATCCTTTGGGTCTCGCACCGGGGCGCCATCGACACCGACGACGCCGGCCGATCGAAGGAAGGACTGGTCGCGCTTCTCCTCATCGATTGCGACGACTCGCGCAACCGATTCGGCATCTGGCTCGGCCCCGACCCAGACCCGGAGGCCGAAGCCCACGAGCTCGACCTTAAGGGAACGGTCTCGGATCCCGAGGCGATCGAGAGATTCCTTTCGCCCATCCAACCGTGTCGGTAGATCGCATTTAGATGTAACCATGCCCCGCATCGAGCTTCCCCTCGACAAGCTCCGGACGACGGACCGATTCCAGGGCTTTCAGGACCTCCTTCAGAAACGCGTTCAGGACGTGCTCCTCGTCGCGACTCTCTACGATTACTACATACTTTCCCAGGACGGCCGGCTCAGCGAACAGTTCCTCGGCGAGTTCCTGGAGCTGAACCTGCGGCACACGCCGAACCTGACCCACGCCTTCTCCGGGAAAGAGGCGCTCGAGCGTGCGCGGGAATCGAACCGCTACGACCTCATCATCACTTCGGTCGAGCTCGGGGACATGGACGTCCTGGGCCTCGTCGCCGCCCTGAGGGCGGAGGGCATCGGGACTCCCGTGGTGCTCCTCGCCTACGACCGTCGCGAGCTGTCCCAGCTCGAAAAGCGCGATGTCTCTGGAATCGAGCGGATGTTCCTCTGGCAGGGCGACGTGCGCATCCTGGTCGCCATCGTGAAGTACATGGAAGACAAGCTGAACGTCGCCTACGACACCGGCGTGGTCGGCGTCCCGGCGATCGTTCTGGTCGAAAACAGTATTCGGTACTACTCGTCGTTCCTCCCGGTGATCTATACCGAGCTGGTGAAGCACTCCCACGGCCTTCTCCCGGAGGGACTCAACCTCACCGACAAGATCCTCCGCATCCGGGCCGGGCCCAAGATTCTCCTCGCCTCCGACTACGAGGAGGCGTGGAGCTACTTCGATCGCTACGCCGACGAGATCCTCGGACTCATCTCCGACATCCAGTTCCCGTATGCGGGCACGATCCGCCCCGACGCCGGCTTCGAGCTCGCCCGCGCGGTTCGTGGCCTGAGACCCGACGTCCCCATCATGCTGCAGTCGAGCCGTCTCGAGAACGAAGCCAAGGCGCGGGAGATGAGCGCCTCGTTCCTTCTGAAAGGCTCGCCGACGCTCCTCCACCAGGTTCGGAAGTTCATGGCGGAGAGCCTCCGCATCGGCGATTTCGTTTTCCGGCTTCCCGACGGGACCGAAGTCGGCTCCGCCTCCGACCTGAAGACCCTCGAAGAGATGCTGGAGAAGGTGCCGGCGGAGAGCCTCGCCTACCACGGCAAGCGCAACGACTTCTCGAACTGGCTCAAGGCGCGCACGGAGCTCGCCCTCGCGGAGAAGCTCCGCCCGGTGAAGGTCTCCGACTTCGAAAGCCTCGAGGACCTCCGCCAATCGGTGATCTCGTCCATCGCCGAGTATCGCAACGAGAGGAACCGCGGGCAGGTGGTGGACTTCGATCGGGAGCACTTCGACGCCAAGGCGACGTTCTATCGCATCGGCGGCGGCTCTCTCGGGGGCAAAGCCCGCGGTCTCGCGTTCATCGAGAGTCTCCTCAACCAGTTCCCCATCGACCGCCACTTCCCCGGAGTCCGCATCGCCGTACCGAGCTCCGTGGTCGTGGCGACCGAGGTCTTCGACCGCTTCATGGAGGAGAACGAGCTGACCGATCTCGCGCTTCGGGCCGAAACGGATGAAGAAGTGAACGAAGCGTTCGAGAAGGCGTCGTTTCCGGACGAGATCCGCGCCGACCTCTCGGCGTTTCTCGCCCGTTGCGACTTCCCGCTCGCGGTGCGCTCCTCGAGTCTCCTCGAGGACTCGCAGTATCAACCCTTCGCCGGCATCTACCAGACGTTCATGCTCTCGAACGGGAGTCCGAATCTCGAGACCCGGCTCCAAGAGCTCCTGCGCGCGGTGAAACGAGTCTATGCCTCGACCTATTCCACCCACGCCAAGCGCTTTCTCGAGGCGACCCAGTATCGCCTCGAGGAGGAAAAGATGGCGGTCATCCTGCAGCGGGTAGTGGGAGCTCGTTACCAGACCAGGTTCTACCCTGACTTCGCCGGCGTGGCTCGTTCGTACAACTTCTACCCGACGCCTCCCGCGAAGAGCGAAGACGGAATCGTGGCCGTCGCCCTCGGACTGGGAAGGACGGTCGTGGACGGCGGGGCCTCCGTCCGCTTCTCACCCCGCTATCCGCGTCACCTGCCTCGAGGATCGACCATCGAGCGAAGCCTCAAAGGGGCTCAAGGAAGCTTCTATGCCATCGACCTCGCCGGCGCGTCGGGCGAGGAGCGCCTGTTCCCGATCGATCTCGCCGAAGAAGACGGGACACTCGCGGCTGTCGCCTCGACGTACTCCCGGGAGAACGACGCTCTCTATGACGGTCTCTCGAGACCGGGAGTCCGCGTCGTCACCTTTGCGCCGATCCTCAAGCACGGGCTCTTCCCCCTGGCGGAAATCCTGGAGGCGCTTCTCACCATGGCCCGTTGGGGAACCCGCTCGCCCGTGGAGCTGGAATTCGCGGTCACCTTGCGCGGAGCCTCGGAGGGCGGATCGGAGCTCGGATTCCTCCAATTGCGTCCCCTCGCGCGAGCGGGCGCGGCGGAGAACGTGGATTTCGACGACGTGGTCGACTCGGAGCTTCTCTGCCGGAGCGCGAGTGTCCTCGGCCACGGCCGTCTCGACGACCTGAAGGACGTCGTGGTCGTCGACTACAGAAGGCTCGAGCGGCGCGAAAGCGCCCGAATCGTCGAGACGGTGAGGCAGCTCGACGCGGCGCTCCGCTCCGAGGGCCGCGGCTACGTCCTCATCGGATCCGGTCGTTGGGGCTCGAGCGAGCCGTTTCTCGGAATCCCCGTCACCTGGGATCAGATCTCCGGGGCCCGCGTCATCGTCGAGGCCGGCTTTCGGGACTTCCACGTGAGCCCCTCGCAAGGTACCCACTTCTTTCAGAACCTCATCTCCAGCAACGTCGGTTACTTCACCGTCAATCCCGAAGCGGGTGAAGGGTTCCTCGACTGGGAGTGGCTCGCCTCCCGCCCGGCGCGCCTCGAGGAGGGCCCGGTCCGCCACTTGCGTTTCGACTCTCCGCTATCCATCCGAATGAACGGAAAGCGAAACGAGGGGGCGATCGGCAGACCAGTCTGCTAAAATCCACATGTTAGTTGCTGATTTACATGCATTCGAGCGATCATGCTGTGGTAATGTACGACCGGGTTCTGGATCTGAGGAAAGCGATCGAGCATCGATCGATCTTTCTCCTGGGTCCGCGGCAAACTGGAAAGAGCACGCTTCTACGCGAAGCCTTTCCCGAGGCGCGCTTCTACGACCTTCTGGAGGCGGACACATTTCGCGAGCTGAGCGCGCGCCCGGAATATCTGCGGCAAACGTTGGAGCCGGAGCGCAGGGTAATCGTCGTGGACGAGATCCAGAAGCTCCCCATCCTGCTCGACGAGATTCAGCTTCTGATCGATCGCAACAAATCCCTGCGGTTCGCTCTCACTGGCTCGAGTGCCCGGAAACTCAAGCGGGGTGGCGCGAACCTCCTGGCAGGCCGCGCCCACATCTACCGACTCCACCCACTCGTTGCCTCGGAAACAGGCTACGATCGCGTTCTCGAGCGACTGAATCATGGAAGCCTTCCCGCCATCCTGGATTCACCTCAGTACGTCGATGATCTGAAGGCCTATGTTGGAACGTATCTCCGGGAGGAGATTCAGGCCGAGGGGTTGACCCGGTCCGTTCCCAACTTCAGCCGATTTCTCGACGTGGCAGGTCTTACGAACGGGGAGCAGGTCAACTTCACCGCGGTCGCCTCCGATTCCGGCCTCCCGCCCTCGACCGTGCGCGAGCACTATGGAATCCTCGAAGACACACTCGTGGGGCATCAACTCCCCGCGTATCAGAAAACCGTCAAGCGAAAGCCGGTCGCGACGGCGAAGTTCTTCTTCTTCGACGTGGGCGTAGCGAACACCCTGCGGCGGGTTCGCTTCATCGAGGAGGGCTCGGACGCATACGGCCGCGCCCTCGAACATCTCGTGTTCCTCGAGCTGCGCAGTTTTCTCGATTATCACCGCAGCGACATGGACCTTTCGTTCTGGAGAAGCCGCTCGAAGCTCGAGGTCGACTTCGTCGTCGGAGATCGCGTCGCCATCGAGGTCAAGGGCACCACGCGCGTCTCACCTCGGGATTATCGCGGCATCGCCGCTCTCAGCGACGAGTTGCACCTCTCCCGGAAGATCGTCGTCTCCCGCGAGCCCCGTCACCGCAGGGACGGGGACGTGGAAGTCTTTCCCGTCGCGGAGTTCTTGAGGGATCTGTGGGAAGGAAGGCTCCTGCCCTGATATAGAATTCACTCGATGAACATCGCCTGCGTCGGAGGCGGCGCGGGGGGGCTCTACTTCGCGATTTCGGCGAAGCTTCGGAACCCTGCCCACCAGATCGACGTCTACGAGCGGAACCGGCCCGACGACACCTTCGGATGGGGAGTGGTGTTCTCCGACCAGACTCTCGGAAGACTCAAGGAGAACGATCCCGTTTCCGCCGAGCGGATATTCTCCGCGTTCCACCACTGGGACGACATCGATATCCACTTCAAAGGAGAGCGCATCCGCACCAGCGGACACGGATTCGCGGGACTCTCGCGGAAGAGGATGCTGCTCGTCCTTCAAGAGCGCGCGCGGGAGCTCGGAGTGCGGCTGCACTTTCAGAAGGAGATCGACGTGGTCAGAGACGTCGGCGAGCGCGATCTCGTCATCGCGAGCGACGGCGTCAACAGCAAGATTCGCAAGGAGCGGGCGGGCCGCTTCGAGCCCGACATCGAGCTCCGTACCAACAAGTTCGTCTGGCTCGGGACGCACAAGATCTTCGACGCGTTCACCTTCATCTTCGAAGAGACCGGGAAGGGTTGGGTCCAGGTCCACGCATACCGTTTCGACGACGACACGAGCACGTTCATCGTGGAGACGACCGAAGATACCTGGCGCGCGCTCGGCTTCGAGAAGATGACCAAGGAGGAGTCGAACCGCTTCCTCGAGAATCTCTTCGCGCGCTTCCTGGACGGCCAGGAGCTCATGGACAACGCCGCCCACCTGAGGGGCTCCGCCTGGCTGAATTTTCCGCGCGTGAGCAACAAGAAGTGGCACGACGGAAACGTCGTACTTCTCGGGGACTCCGCCCATACCGCTCACTTCTCCATCGGCTCCGGAACGAAGCTCGCGCTCGAAGACGGAATCGAGCTCGCGGAGCGGATCGAAAGCCATCGCGACCTCGAGGAAGCTCTCGACGCCTACGAGTCGAGCCGGCGGGTCGAGGTGCTGCGGCTCCAGAGCGCCGCGCGGAACAGCACCGAGTGGTTCGAGAACGTCTCACGCTATGCCGGGCTCGAGCCTCCGCAGTTCGCTTATTCCCTTCTGACGCGAAGCCAGCGCGTCAGCCACGAGAACCTGAAGGCCCGCGATCCGCGCTGGATTTCGGATTTCGAAACCTGGTTCTCCCACCGCTCTGGCGCGCCCGGCCCGGTTCCCCCGATGTTCACGCCGTTTCGCCTGAGAGAGCTCGAGCTGAAGAACCGCGTCGTGGTCTCCCCCATGTGCATGTACAGCGCGGAGAACGGCACGCCCTCCGATTTCCATCTGGTCCACCTCGGCTCGCGCGCGATGGGAGGGGCTTCTCTCGTCTATTCGGAGATGACGGACGTCGCCGCCGACGCGCGCATCAGCCCCGGCTGCGCCGGCATGTACCTCGAGGCTCACCGCGACGCCTGGAAACGCGTGGTCGATTTCGTTCACCGCTGGACCCCCTCGAAGATCGGAATGCAGCTCGGCCATGCCGGACCCAAGGGCGCGACGAAGCTCGAGTGGGAGGGCGCGAACGAGCCTCTCGAAGAAGGCGCCTGGCCCATCATCGGACCCTCCGCCGTCCCCTACTCCGCGAAGAACCAGATCCCTCGGCCCATGGAGCGGGAGGACATGGACCGCGTCATCGGCGAGTTCGAGCGCTCGGCGCGGATGGCGAACGAAGCGGGATTCGACCTTCTCGAGATTCACGCCGCCCACGGGTACCTCCTGTCCGCCTTCCTCACTCCCCTCTCGAACCGCCGCACCGATCGCTACGGTGGAAGCCTCGCGAACCGGCTGCGCTTCCCCCTCGAGGTGGTCGCCGCTTGCCGCGCGGTCTGGCCGGAGACGAAGCCGCTCTCGGTCCGTATCTCCGCGACGGACTGGGTCGAAGGAGGGGTCGACGGCGACGACGCGGTCGAGATCGCGCGCGCCCTGAAAGCCGAAGGAGTCGACATCGTGAACGTCTCCGCCGGGCAGACCAGTCCGAACGCTCGCCCGATTTACGGCCGAATGTTCCAGACCCCTTTCAGCGACCGCATTCGGAACGAAGCGTCGATCCCGACCCTGGCCGTCGGGAATATCTTCGAGCCGGATCACGTGAACGGCATCATCGCGGCGGGAAGAGCGGACCTGTGCTGCCTCGCCCGCCCGCACCTCGCCGATCCCTACTGGACTCTCCGCGCCGGCGTGGAGCAGGAAGTGGATCTCCCGTGGCCCGACCAGTACCTCGCGGGGAAAGAGCAGCTCGAGCGCAACCGAAGGCGCCCCGCGGGCATGGTCATCGAAATCTGATGGCCAAAAGGAATGTAGGGATGTCCTCGATGAAGCTCGCGAACTTTCAACCTACGCACTTTCGCTGGGAAGTCGAAGACAAGGTGGGGATCGTCACCCTCGACCGTCCCGACCGGAAGAATCCACTCACCTTCGATTCCTACGCGGAGCTCCGCGATACCTTCCGGAGTCTGCGGGAAGCGGAGGACATCGACGCGGTGGTCATCACCGGCGCGGGCGAGAACTTCTGCTCCGGGGGCGATGTCCACGAGATCATCGGCCCTCTCGTCGCAATGGACATGAAAGGCCTCCTGCGCTTCACGCGCATGACGGGAGATCTGATTCTCGCGATCCGGAAGTGCCAGAAGCCGGTCATCGCCGCCGTCGACGGCATCTGCGTCGGGGCGGGAGCCGCGGTCGCGATGGCTTCGGACCTGAGAATCGGAACGGCGCGCGCCAAAGTGGCCTTTCTCTTCACTCGCGTGGGACTCGCGGGCTGCGATATGGGGGCCTGCGCCATTCTTCCGCGAATCATCGGGCAAGGCCGGGCGTCGGAGCTCCTTTTCACCGGCCGCAATCTTGGCGGCGAGGAAGCGGAGCGCTGGGGTTTCTTCAATCGGCTCTCCGCTCCCGAGTCTCTCCAGAAGGACGCTCTCGATTGGGCGCGATCTCTCGCCTCGGGTCCCACGTTCGCCCACATGATGACCAAGACGCAGCTCGACCAGGAATGGGCGATGAGCCTCGAGGCAGCCATCGAGTCCGAGGCGCAGGCCCAGGCGCTCTGCATGCAGACCGGCGATTTCGAAAGGGCCTATCGGGCCTTCGTGGCCAAAGAAAGGCCGCGCTTCGAGGGAAATTAGGCCGCCTATGAACGATCATCTGGACTGGCCTTTCTTCGAAGAGTCTCACCGCCTCCTGCGGGAGAAACTCCGGCGCTCCCTTCCGGAATTGCCGGTAATCGACGAATCCGACGATCGCAAGTCCTGCGTCCTTCTCGTCGAGCGCTTCGCGCGGGAGGGAATCCTCGACTACGCCGTCCCGAGGGCCGGCGTCTCGATCGATGTGCGCTCTCTCTGCGTCATTCGGGAGACTCTCGCCCACCACCACGGTCTCGCGGACTTCGCCTTCGCGCTTCAGGGCCTCGGAAGCGTGCCCATCACTCTTTCCGGCTCGAACGAGCTCAAGGAGAGATACCTTCCCAAGACGCGCGAGGGGAGCTTCATCGCCGCCTTCGCGCTCTCCGAGCCCGGCGCCGGGTCCGACGTTTCCGCGATCGAGACCACGGCGAAACGCGAGGGCGACGATTTCATCCTGGACGGAACCAAGACCTGGATCTCGAACGGCGGCATCGCGAGCTACTACGTCGTTTTCGCGCGCAGCGAAGAGGCTGCCGGCACGAAGGGACTGTCCGCCTTCGTGGTCGACGCCGATGCCAGCGGGTTCCGCGTCGAAGAAGAGATCGAAATCGTGGCGCCCCATCCGCTGGCGCGGCTCTCCTTCCAGAAATGCCGGGTGCCGCGCTCCCATCTCGTGGGCGAGCCGGGCCAGGGGTTCGAGATCGCGATGGCCACCCTCGACATCTTCCGCTCGAGTGTCGGAGCCGCGGCGCTCGGACTCGCGCGGCGGGCCCTCGACGAGTCCCTCGCCCGCATCGAATCGCGCGAGCAGTTCGGAAAGAAGCTCGGCGACTTCCAGCTCACCCAGGCGAAGATCGCGGACATGGCGACTTCCGTCGACGCCTCGGCGCTCCTCGTCTACCGCGCGGCGTGGCTCAAGGACCGGGGCGCGGATCGGGTGGTCAAGGAAGCTTCGATGGCGAAGATGTACGCGACGGAAGCCGCGCAGCGAGTGGTCGATGACGCGGTACAAATCTTCGGCGCGGAGGGCGTGGTCAAAGGAAGCGTTCCCGAGAGGCTCTACCGCGAAGTGCGGGCTCTTCGCATCTACGAAGGCACGACGGAGATCCAGAAGCTGATCCTCGCGCGCGAGCTTCGCAAAGGCCGCTCGCGATGAACGCGCCTCCGACCGGAAGGTCCGCGCACACGGACTCTTTCGTGCGGGAGAGCCTTCCTCCGGCCGATCTCTGGCCCACACTGCTCTACGAGCTTCCCGCGCTCCGCTACGCGCCTCAAACGAACGTGGCGTCCGAGCTCCTCGATTCTCACGTGCTCGCGGGCCGAGGCGACGCGGCCTGCCTGGTGGGAAACGATTTCGCCTGGTCCTACAAGGAGCTCCTGCATACCGCGAACCGCATCGCCCGCGTCCTGGTCGAAGATCTCGAAGTCGTGCCGGGCGCCCGCGTGATGCTGCGAGCGCCGAACACGCCATTGATGGTCGCCGCGTGGATGGCCGTGGCGAAAGCCGGAGGCGTCATCGTCGCGACGATGCCTCTACTCCGGAGCCGCGAGCTCGCGGTCATCGCGGAGCGCGCCCGGATCCGGCTCGCTCTCGTCGACGAGCGCCTTTCCGAGGAGATGGAGAAACTCCAGCGGGAAAGCCGCGACATCGAGCGGGTCGTCTACTTCGACGAGATGATGGAGCGGGCCGCGGTCAAGAGCGAGGAGTTCGAGAACATCCGCACCGCGATCGACGATCCCGTTCTCATCGCCTTCACCTCGGGAACGACGGGAAAACCGAAGGGCTGCATCCACTTCCACCGGGATCTTCTCGCTTCCGCCGACAGCTTCTTCAAAGGGACGCTTCCCTGCTCGGCGAACGACGTGTTCGCCGGCTCGCCGCCGATCGCGTTCACCTTCGGGCTCGGAATGCAGGTCGTTTTCCCGATGCGCGTCGGGGCGAGCGTCGCCCTCATCGAGAAGCCTTCGCCCGAAGCGCTTCTCGAGACCGTCGCGCGCCACGGCGTCACCGTTCTCTCGACAGCGCCCACCGCCTACCGCGCGATGCTGAAGCACGTCGCCGCGAAAGACGTCGGGAGCCTCCGCTTCTGCGTTTCCGCCGGCGAGACCCTCCCTCTTCCGACGGGAGAAGCCTGGCGGGAGGCGACGGGCAAAGCGGTCGTCGACGGCATCGGTGCGACGGAGCTGTTCCACATCTTCATCAGCGCCGCGGGCGATGCGATTCGGCCGGGCGCGACGGGAAAAGCCGTAACGGGCTACGAAGCTCGGGTCACGGACGAGAGCGGGAGCGTTCTCCCGCCGGGACAGGTCGGCCGCCTCGCGGTGCGGGGACCGACGGGGTGCCGGTACCTGGACGACCCGGTGCGGCAGAAAGAGTACGTGAAGGACGGCTGGAACTACACCGGCGACGCGTACCGGATGGACGAGGACGGCTACTTCTTCTTCCAGGCCCGCACCGACGATATGATCGTTACCGCCGGATACAACATCTCCGGCCCGGAGGTCGAAGAAGCGCTTTTGTCCCACGAGTCGGTCGCCGACTGCGCCTGCGTCGCGTCTCCCGACGCGGAGCGCGGAAACGTGGTGAAGGCTTTCGTGGTCCTGAAACAGGGAACGCCCGAAGCGTCTTCGATCGGCTCGATGACGACGTCGCTCCAGGAATTCGTGAAGGCGAGATCGCACCCTACAAGTACCCGCGCGAGATCGAGTTCGTCGAGAGCCTTCCCCGCACGGAAACGGGAAAGGTGCAGCGTTTCAAACTGCGCGAGCGGGAGAAGGAAAGGAAGCTCCCGCGGTGAAGGCTCTGAACCCGCCCGGCTGGCCCCGCGGCAAAGGCTACTCCCATGGGATCGAAGCGGAGGGAAAGCTCGTCTTCATATCGGGACAGGTCGGCTGGGACGAGCAGATGAAGTTCCGGAGCCGCGACTTCGTGGCGCAGCTCCGGCAAACTCTCCTCAACACCCGGGCCGTCCTCGCCGAGGCGGGCGCCGGACCGGAGCACGTGGTGCGCATGACCTGGTACATCGTCGACAAGGCGGAGTATCTCGCGTCACTCTCCGAGGTCGGCGCCGCGTATCGCGAAGTGATGGGGAAGAGCTTTCCCGCGATGGCGGTCGTCGTCGTCAAGGGTCTCGTAGAGGACGAGGCTCGGCTCGAGATCGAAACGACGGCGGTGGTCCCGCGCTCTTAGGCGGATAGCCGCGCTTGCCGGCCCAAGAGGAGCGGCATCATCGCGAAGAGCGTCAGCAGCAGGACGTAGACTCCTCCCGCCACCGGATCCCGGCTTCGAAGGTACTCCGAGAGGGTCAGGCCCCGGAGTGTGAGCACCACCGTCAATTCCATCGTCAGCAGGAGAGCGAGGGCGACGAGACCCACGCCGAGTAGCGGGTGGAATGTCTTCGGCGCGCCGAACCGGCGGACGGTCCACCGCGCGGCGAGCACGATGGCGGTGAGCATGACCGGAGCTTCCAGTAGCTCCGCCACCCGCTCTCCAAACCTCGGAACCGCCCAGAGCACGCGAATCGGCCCGAGCGCGAAGCCCGCCGCGAATACCAGCGCGAAGTAAAAGACCCCGAACTTGACCGTCCGCACGGAGACTCAGCTCCACGCGGGCGCCACGAGCCGCCGCTTGCCCGATTGGTCGAGGGCGACTCCGGGCTCGTCGAGGGCGACGCGGTCCCAGAGCTTGCAGGTCACTTCCTTATGCTTCTGGTCGAGCGCCTCGCAGTAATTCGTGAACTCGCAACGCCGCACCTCGGCGCCCCGGCCGAGACGGACCTTCCGGAACCAATCCGGGTCGGCGAGACTCTGCCGCGCCGCCGCAACGATGTCGGCTTCGCCGTTTCTGAGAATCGACTCGGCGAGCTCGAACGTCCCGATGCCTCCCGAAGTCACCACGGGTGTCGAAAGACCTCGCTCTCGGATGGTACGGCGGATGGCCGCGGAGAGGGACACGTTCCGCCCGAAGGGACCTCGCGCGTCGGAATAGACCGTGGGCATGCATTCGTATCCGCTCGGGCCGGTGTAGGGATAGGCGGCCCAGCCGACTTCCGGCTCCTTCGCGTCCTCGAACTTTCCGCCCCTCGAGATCGAGAGGTAGCTCATCCCCGCCGCCGCGAAGGCCGAAGCGTAGAACACCGCGTCCTCGATTCGCCCTCCGCCTTCGATGGTCTCGTCGCCCAGCATCCGGCAGCCGACGACATAGTCGGCTCCGACGCGCGCGCGAACGGCGTCGTACACCTCGAGCGGAAGGCGGACGCGATTCTCCCTCGAGCCTCCGTAACCGTCGCCGCGGTCGTTCCGCGCCGAGAGAAAGGAAGCCATGGTGTACGCGTGGGCGTAGTGGAGCTCGACTCCATCGAATCCGGCTTTACGGGCCCGCTCGGCGGCGTCCGAGAAGGTCGTGGGAAGCACGCGGGGCAATTCCCGAATGTGAGGAAGGTGCGTATCGCTCACTCGTTCGCGAGCGCCGAATCGAAGGTCTTCGAGCTCCCGCGGATCGAGGAAGCTCTCGAGCTCGCCGTCAGGCGCGTTCAGAAGCCGCTCGCGCACCTCCGCCTCGCTCGCGTCGAGCCATCTCGCATCACCGGCCGACTCGGCGAGCTTCTCTCGATGAACGGGACGAACGACGAGGAACCGGCGAAAGTAGTTCTCCCGGGTCGGTCGCCTCTTGATGGAGAGGAAGTCGAGGATCTGAATGAAGAGCTTCGTCTCGCCGTCGCTCGCCCGCCGAACGGTCTCGACGAGGCGCTCGAGTCCGGGAAGAAACCGATCGTGCCCGATGCGGAGGAGCGGCCCGCTCGGGATGTCGCGAATCCCCGTCGCCTCGACCACGATGGCTCCCGGCTTTCCGCGGGCGAACCGCTCATACCATCGAAGGTTGGATTCGGTGACGAACCCGTCCTCGGTCGCGCGCCAGGGGACCATCGCGGGCACCCACGTGCGCTCGCGAAGCTCGATCGTGCCGATACGGATGGGACGAAACCAGAGAGCTTCCGCGGCTTCCTCTTCCGTCGGCCAGCGCGCTTCGGGCAGAGGATGGCGAATTCTCTCCGGAGGCGTCCACATTTTGTTAATGCCGCGGGGCTTCGATGTCTTCAATCTCCGCCGCTCGTATGACTTCGTCGATCTGGTCAGGCCTTCGCGCGCCGACGATGGCTCCGGTCACGGCCGGATGCTTCAGCGTCCACGCCACCGCGAGCGCGGCCGGCGAGACCCCCTGGATCGCCGCCGATTCACGGAGCCGCTCCGCGAGCGCGAGGTTCCGGGTGAGTTTCGGCTCGCGAAACTCCTCGCCCTTCTTCTTGCGCCAGTCGGAGTCCGGAAGGGCCTCGATGCGCTCGCGAGTCATCTTCCCGCTCAGCAGTCCCGATTCGAGGGGAGAGTACACGATGACGCCGATTCCCTGCGCGAGGCAGTAGGGCAGGATCTCTTCTTCGATCTCGCGCCGCGCGAGCGAGTACGGCGGCTGGAGCGACTCGACGGGCGCGATCGGCCGCAATCGCTCCATCTGGCGGACGTCGAAGTTCGAAACTCCGATGTGGCGCACCTTTCCTTCTCTCCGGAGCGCGACGAGCGTTCTCCAAGCTTCCACGATCGTGTCCGAGTTGGGCCAGTGAATCTGGTACAGATCGATGGCCTCGACTCCGAGCCGTCGAAGACTCGCTTCCGCCTCCCGCCGGATGGACTTCTCGCCAAGGCGCTGGCGAACGCTCCTCCCCTTCCAGACGAGCCCGCATTTCGTGAAGACCAGCGGCCGTTCCGCCCGCGGGAGGCTCGCGAGGGCCCGCCGAACGACCTCTTCCGCAGCTCCCAACCCGTACACGGGAGCGGTATCGATCCAGTTGATACCGTGCGAGACCGCCCGATGGATCGCCGCGACCGACTCCCCTTCGTCCTGAGGCCCCCACCCATAGGGCCAGTCCGGGCCGCCCATGGCCCACGTTCCGAGGCCCAGAACGCTCAGGTTCAGGTCCGTTCCGCCCAGCCGAAGCACCTTCAAAGGCCTAGGTTATAAGGGGCTGCACACGTTTTGTGCAAAATCCTGTGGAAAACGTGTTCGAGCTGGCCTGAATCCCGCTAAATAGGCACCGGACCGACACTTCGCCTCAGACCGCAGCAGACGTTTTTGTGGAAAACTGGGTGTAGATCGCCCCGTTTCTTCGGTCATGAGAACAGGTTTCCGAATATCTCGACGCTCCCGAAGATCATCCCGAGACTCGCGCCGAGGCTCGGAAGGAGAAACGCCAGGAAGACCCGGAGAAGCCGGCTCTGCCACCATCGCTTCAGCCGGGTCACGTCCTCCGCCACCGTCTGGAATTCCTTGACCCGCGGCGGACGGACGAAGGCCTGGACGAACGCGGTCACGTAGCCGGCTCCCAGAACCGGGCTGAGCGTCGTGATCGGCGCCGACACGAAAGCGGCGAGAACCGTGAGCGGATGGGCGAGCGCGAGAATCGCGCCGAGAGCGCAGGGCGTTCCGCTCGCGAGGATCCAGAAGAGGGCGCTATCTCCCGCGGCCGCGGGCCCCTTCGTCCAGCCGATGTATGCGATCGAGCCCAGGATCCCGATGGGAAGACTCCAGCCGATCCACTTCCAGACCGCCGACACCGGAGGAATTCGATTCAGGGCCTCGAGGTCGGCCTCGCGATACTCGAGAAGCGCTTTCTTGATGCCCTCGAGGTGCCCCGCCCCGACGACGGCGACGACCCGCGCTCCGGGCGACTCGCGAATCTTGTGCGAGAGATAGAGGTCGCGCTCGTCGATGAGCACGTTCTTGAGCTCGGGCATCGCGTCTCCCAGATCCCGCATGAGCTCCGAGAGCACGTCCCGCTTCAGGAGCTCCTGCACCTGCCCCTCGGTCAACTCCTTGTCGTCGAAGAGGCTCGCGAGAAGCGCGGAGAGGAACATCGATTTCCGCCAGAACGACATCGAGCGCCACGCCCGTCGAAGGGTGACCCGCACGTCGCGGTCGGCGAGAGTGACCGGGATCCCGTTCTTCTCGGCGGTGCGCACGGCCTCGAGGAGCTCGGTGCCCGGCATCACGCCGAGCTTCAGCCCCATCCTCTTCTGATACGCGGCGAGGAGAAGGTTCACGATCAGGGTGGCGAGCTGCTTTTTCCGGATGATCTCCTTGATGTCGAGAGACTCCCATCGATCCCGCTCGGTGAGAGCTTCATACCGCTTCTCGTCGAGCTCGACGGCGACGTGATCGGGTTTCTCACGCTCGATGACCTCGCGCACGAGATCGGCCGAGCCCTGGGACACATGGGCCGTTCCCACGAGGATGAAATCGCGCCCGTCGATGCGGAGCACGTGCACCTGATCCGGCGGGTATTGGTGTTGCGCTTCGATCTCGGTGGTCACTGGCACTATCGACCTTCAGGAGTTATCCTGATCTCCACTCCCCGTGTCAAACCCGGCTCATGAAGCGCTCCTTCGTCAGGGGCTCTCCGACTGGAACGAATGGCGCCGCCATAACCGGAACGTCATCCCGGACCTCCAGGGCCTCGCCCTGTCCGCTGCCAACCTGTCGGGCGCCGATCTGAGCCATGCCTCGCTCTCGGGCGCGATGCTCATCCGCGCGAGACTGGTCGGAGCCGATCTGCGCTACGCCGATCTGCGGGGCGCGCAGCTTCACGAAGCCGACCTCACGGATGCGGACCTCTATCGCGCGAACCTCGAAGGCGCTGCTCTCCCCGGAGCGAAGCTCCGCAGAGCCCGGCTCGAGGGCGCGAACCTTCGGAGCGCCGGTGTGACGGTGGTGGATTTCCGGAGCGCGGACCTGCGCGCGGCCGATCTCACCCGCGCCGATCTGCGGGAGTCCCTGGGAGCGGGCGCGACGCTCGAGCGAGTGAAGCTCGACGGAGCGGAGCTCTTCGGCTGCCGCTTGAACGGCGTGAACCTTCGCGGCGCGACGGGCGTCAGCGCCCGCCAGCTCGAGGAAGCGATTCTCGACGAGCTCACATCGCTTCCCGACGGTTTCGCGGCGAGCGGCGCCGAATTCATCCTTCAGACTCCCGAGATCCGGCAGACTACCGAGATCCGGCGCAAGCGGTAGCTCAGCGGCCGGCGGAATCGGTCGCCCTTCCGATCTTCGCTCTTTCGACCATCCGCGCGACATCGGCGAGGAGCTCCTTCGCGTCGTAGACGATTCCGTCTTTGATGGTGTACTTCACCCCGCCCACGCGCTCGGTCTCACCGGTCTGGTCGTTGAGGCGCTCGGCCCCCGTTCCGTAGAGGACCTTCAGGTTCGCGATCGGATTCTCGTCGACCACCACCAGGTCCGCGAGAAGCCCCGGGCGGACGACGCCGAACTCGATGGGCTTGCCCTTGGGCTCGAAGAGTCCCTCGGCCCCGTGAAGGGTCGCGCCGCGGAAGATCTCGAGCGGATGAAACCCCGCCTCCTGGAGCAGCTCCATCTCCTCGATGTTTCCGAATCCCCAGAGGTTGTAGATGAACGAGGCGTCATCGCTCACCGTCACCCGGCCTCCGCGGTCCTTGTAGTCGTCGAGAAACTGCATCCAGACGCGGTAGAAGTTCCGCCACGCCACCTCTTCCCACGTGGTCCAGTAGTACCAGTAAGACCCGTGATTCGAACGGCTCGGGCGGTAGTAGTCCCAGAGGGAAGGAAGCGTGTACTTCTCGTGGTAGTCGGAGTTGCGGCGCCGCATCACGTCCCGGCCCGCGAGATAGGCGGTCATGGTCGGATCGAGAATCGTCCGGTGCTCGAGGAACTCGTCGAGGAGCGCTTCCCACTCCTTGCTTCCCCGCGGGTGAATCTTGTCCCACTGCATCGCCACCTGCGAGAAGCGATCCTGCTCGTTGTTGTAGTTGGCGCTCGGCGGCCAGGGCTGCACGTCCTGGTCGTCATAAAGAGATTCGAAGATGCCGTAGAAGTGCGTGACGGTGCCGAGTCCCAGACGTGCGGCGTCGATGGCGTTCATCTGCGCGACCCCGTTCTGGGAGAGATGCGCCGTCGACCCGAGGCCGTGCGCTTTGGCTTCGTCGAGGAGGGCTCCCATGATCTCCGGCGGATGGGAATCGAGCTTGAGACCGTCGATCCCTTTCTGGGCGGCGTAGCGAACCCACTCGCGCGCCTTCGAAGGCGTCGTGATGGGACCACCCGTCCAGTCCTCGCCCTGCCCGGGGCGGTGATACGCGAAGATCCTCGGGGCCACGATCTCGTTTCGCGCGCTTCTCTCCCGCTCGGAAAGGCTGAAGGCCATGGAGGCGATGGGAACGCCGCGGATGGTCGTGACGCCGTGCGCCATGAAGAGCTTGTAGGTGTACTCCGCCTCGGGCGCTTTGGGCGCCGCCCCCACGTGCGCATGAAGGTTCACGAACCCGGGGAGCACGAAGGAGCGGGAGGCGTCGATCTCTTTCGTCGCGCCTTGCGGCCGTTCCTTCTGGTCGATGGCGACGTTCGGCACGCCGACGTTCTTGACCTCGACGATCCGATTCTTCTCGATCACGATATCGACCGGACCGCGCGGCATCGCGCCCGTCCCGTCGATGAGCGTCGCGCCGCGAAGGATCAGCCGGTCGAACGGGCCTTCGCCCTGGCTTCCCCGCGGAGGCGCGGGCTTGAGATCCTCTTCCTGCGCGGAGCCGATGCCGAGACTCAGCATCGTATTCAGGAGCGCGAGTGCGAACGACTTCCTCATGACGACCTCCCCGGCCCGTATCATAGTCTAGAGATCAGGGAAACGACGCGAGAAGTCGATCCACTTCGGAAGCGGCGTCGGGCCTGAGATGGATCGCGCGGGCGAGAACGGGACGCGCATCCTCTTTTCTCCCCGCGCGCAGGAGCTCCCGGCCGAGAAGATACAGCGCACGCGGGTCGTCGGGATAAGCGTCGATCGCCCGCTTCAGCTCGACGATTGCCTCGCCGCCGCGGCCAA
Source organism: uncultured Acidobacteriota bacterium (assembly GCA_963820855.1). GTDB lineage: Bacteria > Acidobacteriota > Vicinamibacteria > Marinacidobacterales > SMYC01 > DAISKN01. The sequence continues at coordinate 82,603 of CAWGBY010000014.1, read as the reverse complement.
GGCTCGCGAGGTCCCGGCCGAGGGCGACATGGCTCTCCGCGCGTTTCAACGATTCGAACCGCAGCCGTTCCTCCTCCGCTTCCGCCGACCGGCCGCTGCGCTGGAGCGAGCGCGAGAGAAGATACCGAGCGGAGGCGCTGTCCGGCTCGAAGGTGAGCACTTCACGGAGAAGCGTCTCCGCTTCCATTCCGCGGGCGAAGCGGATCTCCGCGAGAAGGTGGCGCGCGGCGACCCCGGGCGCGGGCGCAACCGAGTCGAGCGGCGCTCTCGACGGCGGAGGAGAAAGCTCGATCGCGCGTTCGGCGGCTGCCTCGGCGGATTCGAGCTTCCCCAATCCGTGCGCAACCGCGCCCAAGTAATAATGAGCGAGCGCGGAATCCGGCCTTCGCGCGATGGCGAGCTCGAGCTCCTTCCTGGCCTCCTCGTATCGGCGGATTTCGAAAAGAATCGCTCCGCGCGTCACTCGAAGCGCGTCTTGTTCCGGCGCGATCGAAAGTGCCCGACCCAGAGCGTCCGCGGCCTGGGGTAGACCGCCCGCCTCGGCCTGAAGCTTCGCGAGGTACGCGAGCTCCGGCGCGCGCGGCTCGCTCCGCGTCCTTCCTTCGAGAAAACGAATCGCCTCTTCGAGCCGTCCAGCTTCGACGAGCAGCCGGGCGCGATCGAGCGAGTCTTCAATTGCTGGTTGAAGCACGAAAAATACGACGAAAGAAATGATTCCGGGACTCATCGCGCTTCAAAAGACATGCTACATCACGATTCAAATCCAACCCGTTGAATCTCGGATCTGAGATCTCAGATCTGGAATCCAGTTTCAACTCATTGAAAATAAGCCCGATATCCAAATGTCGAACATTTGCCCCGAGCCCTTGACCAAATTTTCGGATCCCGAGGCCGAATGGATCGCCTCAGTCCTAGCAAAAATCACACATTTGCATCTATTTATTAGGCAAAACATATCTTTTTGCATATAAATCGCTGCACACGCGCACTGAGCTTCTGGCACCGCGATTGCTCGGCAATTCCGTCGTCCTGTTCCAGCCATAGCAAGGGGGACTTTATGCAAATGAGGCGTTTTTTCATGCTGGCGGTCGCGCTCCTTTTGACCGCCGGTTCGGTGATGGCCCAGACGCAAACGGGAACCATCACCGGGATCGTTACCGACGAGCAGGGAGCCGTGATGCCCGGCGTCACGGTCACCATCGAGAGTCCCGCGCTCATCGGAGGTACCCGCACGGCCGTTACCAACACGACCGGGGCGTATCAGTTCTCGCAGCTCTCTCCCGGAATGTATACCGTCGCATTCCAGCTCTCCGGGTTCAGCACGCTGCGCATGGAAGAGATCGACGTCCGCGTCGCGTTCAACAGCAAGGTGGACGGACGCCTGAAGGTTGCGGGAGTCGAGGAAACCGTCACCGTCACCGGCGAGTCGCCCGTGGTCGACGTGAAGTCCTCGGTCGCGGCGACGAATATCGACAAGGAGCTCTTCGACTCCGTTCCCAGCGGAAACAACCCCTTCACCATGGCAGCGTTCGTACCGGGAATGGTGACCGACCGAATCGACGTCGGGGGCAACGAGGGCGCGCAACAGTACGGTCTGCAGATTTTCGGCTCCGACCCCGATCAGAAGACGTTCGCCGTCGATGGTCTCAAAGTGAACTGGCCGGGCGGCGCTGGCGGCGCCACGATGCAGTACTACGACTTCGCCATGTACGAGGAGTACAACTTTCAGACCTCGAACCAGTCCGCGGAAGTCGACGTTCCCGGCGTGTACATGAACATGGTGACGAAGTCCGGAGGAAACGAGTTCGCGAGCGACAACGCGTTCTACTTCGAGAACGACGCTCTCCAGGGGAACAACATCGACGAGGAGCTCGAGGCGCTCGGAATCCAGCAGGGCAACCCCATCGATATCGCGTATGACTGGAACTCGACGCTCGGCGGACCCATCATCCAGGACAAGGCATGGTTCTTCGGTTCGGTTCGATGGTGGGTACTCGATCAGTTTCAAACGGGCGCGCGGAACGCCGACGGAAGCCAGGCCATCGACGACAACCGGATTCGCAACTTCATGGGCAAGGTCACCTATCAGGTGACCGACATCGACAAGTTCTCGTTCATGGCGCAGGGAAACCACAAGCAACGGTTTCACCGCAGAGATGCTCCCTACCTTTTCGTGGAAGATAAGGCATCGCGATTCCAGGATCAGTGGGCCTACAACGCGCTCGGACAGTACAGCCGGGTCGTCGGTCAGACCGGACTCCTCGACATCCGCTTCGGCAGGATGTGGGGCGAGACGCCTTATGGGTATCAGGAAGGCGTCGGGCCCGACGACATCGCGATCTCGGATACCGTGCGGTTCACGCGAATCAACTCGCAGGAAGAGGAGTACTTCAATCCCAACTCCCGGAACCAGTTCAACGTCTCGTACAGCCTCTTCGAAGACTGGTTCAACGGAAACCACGACGTCAAGGTTGGACTCCAGATGAGCTGGGAGCGGATGTACCAGGTGACCGAGCGCCTCCAAGACCACCGGCTGGAGCTCGCTGACGGCGTTCCGTCGTTTGCGGTGCTCTGCAACTGCCCGGTGACCGAAGAAGAGCTGACGCGGACCTGGGCGCTCTATGCGCAGGACAACTGGACGATCGGTCAGAGGCTCACCCTGAACCTCGGCGTCCGCGTCGACAGCATCAACGGCATCGTACCCGCGCAAACCAGCCCCGCCGGAACGTGGATCGGTGAACGCAATCAGCCAGAGGTCGACGGCCTCCCGAGCTGGACCAACCTGGCGCCTCGCCTGGGATTCGCGTACGACCTGAAGGGAGACGGCCGCACTGCCATCAAGGGCGGCTACGGGCGTTACTACGTGCAAACCGGGACACTCATCTCGCAGACCCTGAACCGCAACGGTGTCTCCAACGTTCGTCCCACCTGGCGCGATCTCGACGGCAACTCGAGGATCACACCTGGACCCTGCGGGAACATCACCTGCAGCCCCGAGCTCGGCACCATCCCCGCTTTCGCCACGAGCAACACCACCTACGACACGGAGTCGAAGCGGCCGTTCGACGATGAATTCAGTATCGGCGTCGATCACAGCCTCACCAACGATCTGGCGGTGAGCGCGACCTACTTCCATCGCCGCCACCCCTACGGGCTCGGGCTGATCAACCTGGCGCGGCCGTCGAGCGCTTACACTCCCGTCGACAGGCAGTACACAGACCCCTCGGGGCAGGCCCAGAGCATCACCGTGTACAGCCTCGATCCCGCTCTTCTTCGAGTCTCGCAGGTCTCCATCACCAGCAGCGAGGTTCTGAGCAGCACCTACAACGGATTCAATATCAACATGAACAAGCGGTTCCGTGAGCGGTGGCAGCTCCTTGCTGGCGCGACCTGGTCGGACAACAAGGGCTACTACCACACGGGAATCCTGACCAATAACAACAACTACGATCTGAACAATCCGAACAGCCACCTCGGGCGCGAGGACTCCGCGGTCTTCACGGACGTTCCCTTCCAGTTCAACGTGGCGGGAAGCTATCTGGCTCCGAAGGACGTGATGATCGCTCTGAAGTACAACGCTCGCTCGGGGACGCCGCTGACACGCGAGTTGCAGATTCGAGGAATTACGCAGAACGAGAACGTGTACGTGGCGCCGCGCGGCGAGGATCGAACCGAGTTCCTCGCGTCCTACGTCGACCTGCGCCTCTCCAAGCGGTTCAACCTCGGAGAGAGCACCCGGATCGAGGGGATCTTCGATCTCTTCAACCTCCTGAACACGAACACGATCCTGAACCAGAACGCCTCGGTCGGGTCGAGCACCGGATCCACGCTGGCGCCGCTCAGCACGAGCTATGCCCGCCCGAGTCTCCTCGTCACACCGAGGATCATCCGCCTTGGCGTGAAGGTGTCGTTCTAGCTCACGCCCGATAGTCGAAAAGGGGGGCCGGCGAAAGCCGGTCCCCCGCATTCGGGGGCGGCCGGCATGGCCCAGACGGAAAAGCTCACACTCAAGACTCTGCGCGAGCAGGTCTACGACTACCTCCGCGAGCGCCTGAACCGAGGCGACCTCGTCCCCGGAGCCAGCGTGGACCTCGCGAAGCTCAGCGAGAAGCTCGGCGTCAGTAAGACGCCGCTTCGCTTCGCGCTCTTCCAGCTCGAGAACGAAGGCTTCGTCACCATCCTCCCCCGCCGGGGCTGCGTCGTGAACGTGCTCTCGCTCGAGGAGATTCGAAGCCTCTATCAGATCATCGGTTCCCTCGAATCCTCCGTGGTTCTCGCGGAGTTCGAACGGATCACTCCCGCGGTCATCGAGCGCCTCCGGCATTTCAACCGGCTCGCGCGGACCGCGGTGATCGAGGACGATTTCAACCGCTACTACGCCTTCAATCTCGACTTCCACGAGCAGTACCTGGAGCTCTCCGAGAACGAGCGATTGAAGAGGACGGTCAAGACCCTGAAGCACCGCCTCTACGACTTTCCGCGCAAGGACCGCTTCGTCAAGGAGTGGGAGCTCCGCTCGACCGACGAGCACGAGGAGTTCGTGCGGCTCCTCGAGAGCGGAAAAGCCCGGGACGCCTCGGACTACATTCGCGACGTGCACTGGGACTTCGACGTCCAGCGCTCGTACGTCGAGCAGTACTACGGTGCTCTCGCCGTCGAGTCCGTAGCGATGGGATGACGCTCGCCGCGGCGGGAGCGCTCCTTCTCCGCCGCTGCCCTCGCCGCCGCGTCCCAATCCGCCGTTCCGGCTCGTTTCGGAGTTCGTCCCCTACCGCAATCACTCGAGTCGAGGCGAGAGCGCCATCACGCACAGCGTCGGAGCGCGGAGTCTGCGTCCTCGATTTCGACGACGACGGGAACTGGGATCTCGTTCTTTCCCGATCGAAGGCTCGCGGATTCCGAGGGCGGAAGCCGGCTCTACCGCGGGAATGGCGCCGTCACCTTCGAAGACGTCACGGCGCCGGCAGGAATCGACGACCGCTCGTGGTCCTTCGGCTGCGCGGTGGGCGACGTCGACAACGACGGGGACAGCGACCTGTACGTCACCCGCCTCGGACCGAACGCTTTTTTTCGCAACAACGGCGACGGCACGTTCGCCGAGACGACGCTCCGGCGCGGAGCACGATACGTGGAGCACGGGCGCCGCTTTCGGAGATCTGGATCTCGACGGCCTTCTCGACCTCTACGTCGCGGCGTACGTCGACGTCTCGAAGGTCGATCTCCGGGGCGCGGTGCGACTACTTCGGAATCGAAGTATTCTGCGGCCCGAATGGACTTCCCGGCGCCGCGGACGCGCTCTACCGAAACGAGGACGGAGCGCGATTCCGCGACATGACCGACCGCATCTTCGAGTCGCCCGCGCGGCCGGGGCTTCAGCGTTCTCCTCGTCGATCTCGACTCCGACCGGCTTCCCGAGATCCGGGTCGCGAACGACGCCAGCATGCAGTTCCTGTTCAAGAACCTCGGAGGCTTTCGCTTCGAGGACGTCTCGCTCGTCTCGGGCGCGGGCTACAGCGCCCTCGGCATGGAGCAATCCGGAATGGGCTCCACCGCCGCCGACTACGATAGCGACGGCGACGAGGATCTCTACGTCACGAACTTCCAGCGGGACTACAACACGCTCTTCCGCAACGACGGCGCGCTCTCGTTCGAGGACGTGACCGCCGCCTCGGGGCTCGCTCTTCCCACGCTCTCCCGACTCGGCTGGGGAGCTCTCTTTCTCGACGTCGGAAACGACGGAGATCCTCGACCTCTTCGTCGCGAACGGACATATCTATCCCGAGCTCGAGAAGCATCGAGAGGTAGGAGAGCCGTACCGCCAGCCCGCGCAGCTCCTTCTGGGCGATGGAGTGGGCCGGTTCGCCGAGGCCGAGCTCGCGAACGACGTGCCCGATCGGCTCGGACGGGGCACGGCGGTCGCCGACCTCGACCGAAGCGGCTCGCTCGACGTCGTCGTGACCAACCTCGGCGGAGCTCCCGACCTCTATCTGAGCGAGGGCTCACCTCGCAGCTGGATTCGACTGCGGCTTGCTGGGCACTTCCAGCAACCGCGACAGCCTCGGCGCCGTGGTCACGATCGGCGGGAAGCGGCGGGAGCATCGTCTCTCGGACGGTTTTCTCGGCAGCAACGAGCCGATGGTCCATTTCGGGCTCGCGGATGCCGTCACCGTACCGCGCATCGAAGTCTCGTGGCCTTCGGGAGCGCGCGATATCTGCCTCGACGTCCCCGCGCGTCGGACTCATGTGATAAAGGAAGGCATCGGTTGTCTTCCGGGAGGTTCGAAATGAGGAATAGCCGCAGAGAGTTCTTGAAGACTTCGGGCGCCGTCGCTCTGGGAGCAGCCGCCTCGTCGTGCAAACCCGCGGCGGAGTCGGCGCCGGCGAGTGATTCCGCGGGAATGCTCGCGGCGAATCCCAACCAGCCCGCTCCCGCGACCTACGACCGGCTCCCGCTCGAATGGCACCAGGCCACGGTGAAGAGATTCCAGGAGCGGCTCCTCGAAAAAGGGCTCGACGGCGCACTCATCACGCGACCCCTGGAACATCATCTATCTGACCGGCCTCTTCTTCACCACTACCGAGCGCCCTTTCGCCTGCTTCATTCCCGCACGCGAGCTCCAGGTGCACTGGTTCTATCCTGGCCTCGACAAAGCGCTGGTGCGCGGCTGGTGGTTCACCGACGGCGACTACTACTACGACTTCCCTCACGCGGAGGGCGGATACCCCGATCAGGGCACGGTGGTTACGGGTCCCGCCGTGGACCTGGTGGAGTGGCAGCTTCGGGGCATCGAGAAGCGCGGATTCGGCGACAAGGGGATCGGGCTCTCGGAATCGCCCTCCGCGAAAAAGCTCGAGCGGATGAAGAGCGTCCTTCCCAAGGCGAGGTTCGAGGAAGTCGGCGATGTCTTGATGAAGATGCGGCGAGTGAAGACGCCGGAAGAGATCGCGCTTTCGCAGAGGGCGTACAACTACTTCAGCCAGATTCACGCCTGGACCCGCGACTACATCCTCCAGCACGGCACCGACCTGACCGACTATCAAGATCGCGAAGGCCGCCGAGGAGTATGGGACCGACCTCGTTCTGAAGGACATCAAACGGGACGGCCACCCGCATTCCGCGGTCGGGATCTCGATCGGCATCGCCTGCCGCACGGGAGTGGGAACGGCGTATCCCCACCCGAACCAGTTCCACCACAACCGCGTGCAGAAGGGCGATTCGCTCCAGGTCGCCGGAGTGGTGAAGATCGGCGGATGCGGAGGCGAGCTCTACTGTCCCTATCAGATCGCTCCCTGGAAACCGGAGTGGGAGAAGACCTGGGAGGTGATGGCGGAAGGCTCGCGGATGCAAATCGAGCTCTCGAAAGCGGGAGTCCGGTGCCAGGACGTCGCGAAACCCATCCACGAGATGCAGCTCGAGAACGGAATGCAGGACCTTCTCTATCAGCGCGTCGCGCACGGCGAGGGCATGGAGGGCCATCAGGAGCCCTACATCGCTCTCGGCGACGAGACCGTGCTCGAAGAAGGAATGACGTTCTCGATGGAGCCCGGTCTCTTTCATCCCGAGGGCGGCTACGGCTACAACCCCTCGGACAACGTCGTGGTCGGAAAGGAGACGGGCTGGGTTCAGGGAACCGTCCCCAATTTGACCAAAGAATGGGCGCTTCTGAATTTGTGAGCACCGCGCTCGCGCGACCCACGGTGAGATTCTGCGGATGATTCTTCTCGAGGGGTTGAAGACCGCGGGGCTCGGCCTCGCCCTGGGGCTCATCGCCTCCCTGGCGCTCGCCCGCGCACTCGCGAGCGTGCCCGGACTCCTTCACGGCGTTTCCGCCATGGACTTCCCGACCTATGCGGGGGTTGTCGGCGCTGCTTTCGGCGGTCGTGGTCGTAGCTTCGCTCGCGCCGGCGTCGAGAGCCTCTCGCGTGCCTCCGGTCGAAGCGCTCCGCTACGAGTGAGGTCACCTTCTTTTCACGGGAGGTGACGTCGAGATTCACGTCCCGTACCTAATCTCTCCCTCGCATTGGCAACTCCCACCGGAGGGGCGGCGTCGTTTCCGGACCCCAGGCATTCTCGAGACGCCGCCCCTCGTCCTTTGTGCCCGTTGAAGGGATAGACGTCTTTGGTCCGGATCGAGACGGAGCGCACTCCGCTCCCCGTCTCGTAGAGCGAGAACCTCCGCGCCCACGAAATCGAGCGACGATTGGTCTTCTCTCAAGAGCCAGCCCCCGGTATTGCAGAACCCCACCTTCTGTCCGTCGACGACGTCCGCGAGCTCGTCCGCGTCCCAGGGAATCGGCTGGTGCGTATGACCGAAGACCACACGGGTCGGAGGCGGGATCTCGATGCGGTGGTCGGCGCAGAGCCGCTCCGTCTCGGCGAGCGAATACCGATAGTACTGGCGGAACCGCTCGCGAACGCTCGGCCGCGTCAGGAACTCCCGGCTGTAGCGCGTGTGCTCGAGAGAAGCGAGAACCGAAAGAAACTTCCCGCTCGCCCACCGGAGCGGCCAGCGCCGCGAGCACCCTCCGGTGCCACGGCCGATTTCGATCGGAGCGAATCCGGCCTTCCAGACGCTCGAGATACTTCCGCAGGGTGTCGGTCTTTCCCTGGAAGACTTCCCGTCTGGATGGTCCTCGCGAGCTCGGAGAGCGGCCGCGCCTGTCCGATGCCGGTGCAGGCGAGCTGGTGCAGCGGCAAGTTGATCCCGACCACCTCACGAAGGGACATCACCTCCCCCTCGAGGTCCAGATCGTCGAACGCGAGCGAGCGACGTCCACTCTGCCGCGACCGACCAGAAGGCTTCGAAGTAGTGCCCGTGCGTGAGAAGGAGACTCTCTCCCTCATCGGTCACGAGGTAGAGGTTCGGGTAGGCGAAGTTGAAGTTGAGCTTCTTTCCGGTGAGTCGACCGTTCGATGCTTCGCGAGTGATGTCGTCGAAGAAGAGGTTTCCGTAGTGGGCCTCGGGCTCCTCGCGATCCCGATGAGGGACCACGTCGGGGAGCAGGAACTTCTGCTTTGGCCTCGGCGGTCGTCGATGACCCCGGGGACCGAGCGCTTGAAGGCGCGTGGAAGCTGGCCCTGGCGCAACCGGTTGATCACGTTCACCTGGTGCTCGACGGTGTGCCAGACGTCGAAGTCGTGATTCCCCGGAACGTAGATGATCTCCCGGGCGAGACCGTCCTCGGAGAGACGGCGAAAGAAGCACCGCGCCTGGCGATAGGCGTCGGCGTAGCTCGCGACGGAAAAGTCGATGATGTCGCCGAGAAGGACCAGGTAGTCCACCCGCCCGACCGCCCGCGCCAGCGATTCGTAGGCGGGCCCGATGGCGGGCTCCTCGCCGCCCTTTCCCGGGGATACCAAAGTGCAAAGAGGATCGCCGAAGTGGGTGTCGGAAAGAACCGCGACACGCATCGAGCTTCATGCTAGATCCGCCAGGTGATCGTCCCGTGAATGATGCGTTTACAGGAGATAAATTTCCCTGCGATAATCTGAAACGACATGCGGATTCTCTACGGTGTCGTCGGCGAGGGAATGGGACATGCGACCCGGAGCGCGGTCGTGCTCGACCATCTCGCGGCCCAGGGACACGACGTCAAAGTCGTGGTCTCCGGAAAGGCCCATCAGTTCCTGAAAGAGCGCTTCGCCGCGCGCGAGAACGTGGCCATCGAGGAGATCGAGGGCCTCACCTTGCGCTACTTCGGAAACCGCCTCCGCCGCGCGAGGAGCCTCTTCTGGAACTTGAAGAACGCGCCGAAGGCGGTGAAGAAGAACGTCGAGGTCTACCGCAAGGTCGCCGAGGAGAATTTCCACCCGCAGTTGGTCGTGAGCGACTTCGAGTCCTTCGCGGCCCTCTACGCGCTCCGCCACGGGATTCCGGTCGTGAGCATCGACAACATCCAGGCGGTCAACCGCCTCAAGCACGGCAAGGCCATTCGCAAGGGTTTCGAGTTCGAGGTCGCCCGCGTCGCGGTGAAGGTGAAAGTGCCGCGAGCGTACCACTATCTCGTCAGCAGCTTCTTCTTCCCCCGGGTCCGCAAGAAGTACACGACGCTCGTGCCTCCCATCCTGAGAAAGGAAGTCGTCGAAGCGGCGCGGGAGCCCGCGGATCACGTGGTGGTCTACCAGCGCGTGATTCCAGAGAAGGACATCGTTCCGATGCTGCGGAAGCTTCCGTTCGAGTTCCGAGTCTACGGCGCCGCGAATGAGGACGTACTCGATAACGTGCGGCTCCTCCCCTTCTCCGGAGCGGGGTTTCTCGAGGACCTCAGGACCGCGCGGGCCGTGATCGCAGGCGGTGGTTTCTCTCTCATGAGCGAAGCGGTGAGCCTGCGGGTTCCCATGCTCGCCATCCCGATCGAGAAGCAGTACGAGCAGGAGCTCAACGCCCGGTACTTGAAAGAGCTCGGCTACGGCTCCTGGACCCGAAAGCTCGACGCGGGCGCGATCTCGGAGTTCCTCGAGCGCACCGGCGAGATCCAGAAATCTCTTTCCTCCTACGAGCCGAGGGACAACCGGATTCTTCTCTCCTGCCTCGATGAGTTGATCGAGCGGGTCGCGGCGGGAAAGAAGCGGCCGAAGCGGCTCGAGACGAAGGCCATGGGAAGCTCCGGAGACTAACGGCTTGCACTACTCTTTCCTCGCCTTCACGCTCCTCGCCGCGGTCCTCTTCGCGAAGCTCGAGATCGAGATCGAGGGCGAGCATGGCTGGGCGGCGAAGCTCCCGACCTGGCGGGTCGAGAAACACTTTCTGCTCGATCTCTTCTTCGGAAGCCGCCCGCTCACCGGTTACCACCTCTGGGCGTTTCTCTTCGTGTTCTTCAGCTTCCACATGCCGTTCTTCTTCACACCCGGCTCGTGGACGCCGCGTCTCGAGCTCCATGCGATCGGCGCCTACACTCTCTTCTGGATCGTCGAGGACGCGCTCTGGTTCGTGATGAACCCGCACTACGGATGGAAGAAGTTCACCCGCGAGAACGTCTGGTGGCACAAACGCTGGCTCCTCGGACTTCCCGTCGACTACTGGGTGCTGGGAACTCTTTGCCTGGTGCTGCTCTCGGTCTAGCCTACTTCGTGAGCTCGCGGTAGGCGCCCTCGATATTGAGGTCGAAGTGCTCGCCGTAGCGCGCCCAGTCCTTGTACTTGGGAAGCTCCAGCGTGGCCTGGATCTGGGCGAGGGACTCCCCCGCGGCCATGCGTTTCTGGACCGCGTCGAGGAGCTCCTCGAAATACGTGACGAACGCACGCACGTCGCTCTTCGTTCCCGTCGGCCCGTGCCCCGGGGCGAGAATCTGGAAGTCGAGCTTCAGAAGCTCTTCGAGAGCAGCCATCCACTTTCGAAGATCGGCGCCGTCCATGTTGCGCCAGGGAAGGGCTTTCACGAAGACGGTGTCCACCATGAAGGCGACCTTCCGCCCGGGCACGAAAACGATCACGTTGCTCTCGGTCTCGGACGGACCGGGGTAGAGGAGTCGGACCTCGAGATCTCCGACGTAGATCGAGGCGCTGCCGTCGAAAGTGAGAGCAGGGGGAACGATCTCGTTTTGGACGTGACCGAGAACCGCCCGGTGAGCGATGACCACCGCGTCCCGGAAGGCCTTCCCGCCCGACGCATGATCGTCGTGATGGTGGCTGTAAACGAGGTATTTGACCGGCGCCGAGCTCACCTTCCGAATCTCTTCCACGAACCGCTTTGCCGCTTCCGGCGACTGGGGATCCGTCGCGAGCACGGCGTCTTCGGTCGCGACGAAGAGCGACCGGTGCACCTCGTACGTGAAGAGATAGACATTGTCCGCGAGTTTTTCCACTTCGACGCGGGGCGGCTGCGCGAGCGCCGCGCCTTCGACCCCGATGAGCCCGATAAGACGACGAGAACGAGGAGAACAACGATCCGGGCCATGGCACCTCCGAGGAGCTTGGCGGGATGGTAACATGCACTCGAGGCATCATTGGCCAAGGACATCGCTTCCCTTCTGAGCGACGACACGACGACGGTCGCTGTCGTGGGCGCGACCGACAACCCGTCGAAGTACGGCTACGTGATCTACCGTGACTTGAAGCGAAAGGGATATCGCGTCTTTCCCGTGAACAAGAGCCGCGCCACGGTCGACTCCGACCTAGCGTATCCGGACCTGCGCAGCCTTCCGGTCAAGCCGACCATCGTGAATATCGTGGTCCCGCCCCCCGTCGCGGCGTCGGTCCTGAGAGAGAGTCTCGAGCTCGGGCTTTCGAACGTCTGGCTCCAGCCGGGCGCCGAAAGTCCGGCGAACCTCGCCTTTCTTCAGGAGAACGGCTTCAACTATCTCGCCAATGCCTGCATCATGGTCGAAAGCCGTATTCATCCGCGAAAGTGACCTCTTTCACCCTACAAATCGTTTGTGGGGAAAGCCCTTCACCAAATAAAACGAGGTCTGTTACAAAAAGAGATGCACCACGTCGAGCCCGCCTGTTCGCCTTCGGATTAACACTTTTAAAATCAATAACTTCCAGTATTGAGCGCGATTGGCGCAGACCTTGCACTTAACGTTTCGCATGAGCATGGAGCGCGCCGTTTTCGTCGAGGCCTGCGAGCCCGGTTGGGACCCTCAAACGGTCGTCCGGCACCTCGTCTGGTACGACGGACACGTGCACGAAGAGCTCCAGGTCTTCTCGTCGCTACGGGAAGCGCTGGCTTACGCACAGAAAGCCTGCGTGTCCCCCGACGGGCCGCTCTGTCCCGAGCCGGCCTAGTTCACGATCTCGACGAGCCGGTCGAGCGGAATCCCGTGAACGCGATTTCCGCGAAAACCGCTCGTGGTCTCCGCCATCGTGAGCGAGTTCACGATGGCTTCCTCGGTCGCTTCGGCGGCCGCATCGAAGAGCGGGTCGAGCTCGCGCGGGTCGAGGGTCTGAAGCTCGAACATCTTTTCCCCTCGGCGCTCGAAGGCAACCGCCGTCGAGAACGCGATCGCGATGTCGCCGCTCGAGGCGTGCGCGGTCGAACCGGTTCGCGCGAGACCGAGAGCCGCCCGGCGCGCGAGCCTCTGTAGAGCGCGCGCGGTGAGAGGAGCATCCGTCGCCACGACCATGATGATGGAGTTGCCTCCCCCTTCCCGCCCTTCGTGAATCTCGGGAAGCAAGTCTCGAATCTCGCGGCCGACCGGCCGTCCGTCGACGACGAGCTGCTCGCGCGATCCGTGATTCGTGAGCACCAGCGCACCGACGGTGTAGCCTCCGTTCTCCGCCGATAGCCTGCGGGACGAAGTTCCAATGCCGCCCTTGAAGCCGTAGCTCACCATACCGACGCCCGCCCCGACCGCTCCCTCGGCCACCGATCCTCCGGATGCGCCGTCGATCGCGCGAAAGACGTGCTCGGGCCTTATGGCGCGGCCGCGGATGTCGTTCAAGGTCCCATCCCAGCATTCCGCCACCACCGCCTGGAGACCTACCTGCCGTTCCGGGTCGCGGCGGAAAAGATACTCGATGACCGCGTCGTACGCCTGACCGACGCTCGCGGAGTTGGTGAGCACGATCGGAAACCCGAGAAGCTCCGACTCCTCGATCCAGGGCATGCCGGTGAGCTGGCCGTTTCCGTTCAGGACGAACGCGGACGCGGGCACGAGTCGATCCCAGACGTCTTTGCGCGGGAGGACCACCGTGACTCCGGTTCGCACGGAGTCCCCATCGATGACGCTTACATGGCCGACGAGGACGCCCTCGACGTCGGTGATGGCGTTCTTCGGTCCCGGAGCGAGAACCCCGATCTCGATCCCGAGATCCCGGGCGCGCTTGCGCTCCTCTCCCGTGGACGCAGCAGCAAAGCAGCAAAGCACGAGCAGGGCGCCCCCAAACGCGCCCCCTCTCAAAATGTCTTCTCCCGCGCAACGAACTCTCCGCTGCCCCGCTCCGCCTTCAGCTCACCGTTTTCGACCACCACCCGGCCACGGCTCAATACGGTGACCGGCCATCCTTTCACCTTCCGCCCCTCGTACGGCGTGTAGCCGACGTTGTCGTGGAGCTTCGCGCTCTCGATCGTCACTTCCCGATCCGCGTCCCAGATCGTGAGGTCGGCGTCGGCCCCGATCGAGATGCTCCCCTTCTGCGGGAACATTCCGTAGATCTTCGCCGGCCGGGTCGACGTGAGCTCGACGAACCGGTGGATGTCGATGCGACCCCCAAGGACACCTTCGGAAAAGAGAAGCGGCATCCGCACCTCGAGACCGGGCACACCGTTCGCGATCCGGTTGAAGGGAGCGTCCTCGCCGTTCGCGAGCTTCCCCGTTTCGTCGAACCGAAAGGGAGCGTGATCGGAGGAAAAGACCTGGAACGTTCCGTCGGCGAGCCCGCGCCACAGCGTCTCCTGCGAAGCCCGATCCCGAGGCGGAGGGCTGCAGCAGAACATGGCGCCGGTCATGCCTTCGCGGTCCAGGTCCTCCGCGGTGAGAAAGAGGTACTGAGGACAGGTCTCGGCGAAGACCCGAAGCCCGCGCTGGCGCGCCCGCTGGATCTCGAGGGTCGCCTGCTGCGACGACACGTGCACGATGAAGACGGGGGCCTCGAGAAGCTCCGCAAGTGCGATGGCGCGATAGGTGGCCTCCCCTTCGGCGACGCGAGAATGAGCGACTCCGTGGAACTTCGGCGCCAGCGAACCCCGTTCGAGGAGCCTCTCGGTCGAGAAGCGGATCATGTCGTGGTTCTCGGCGTGCACCATGGTGAGGGCTCCCTCGTGCTTGGCGAGCTCGAGCACCTGGAGCATCTGGTAGTCGTCGAGCCGGAGCTTCTCGTAGGTCATGTAGACCTTGACCGACGTGTAGCCGTTCCGGATGAGCTCCGGGAGCTCGTCTTTCATCACCGACTCGGTGGGGTCGGAGAGAATCAAGTGAAAGCCATAGTCGACGACCGCTTTCGCTTTCGCCCGGCTGTGGTAGTCCGCGACCACCTGCCTCACCGAGTCGCCGCGGTGCTGGGCGGCGAAAGGGACGATGGTCGTCGTCCCGCCGAACGCCGCGGAGACCGTCCCCGAATAGAAGTCGTCGGCGCACATGAGGCCGTTCGACGAGAGCTGCTCGATGTGGCAGTGCGCGTCGACGCCGCCCGGAAAGACGTAGTTCCCTTCCGCGTCGATCGAGCGCGCGCTCGAGCCGAGCTTCTTTCCGAGGGCCGCGATCCGGCCTTTCGCGATCCCGATGTCGCAGAACACTTCCTCGGTCGCGGTGACCACGTTGCCGTTTCGAATGACGAGGTCGAGTTCCATCGGGTCCGTAAGGGCCAGTATGGTAGCATCCCCGCGCGCTCCCATGGTCCTCGCGCCCATCGACTGGATCCTCATCGTTTCGTACTTCGCCCTTTCGCTCGCCATCGGTCTCGCCTATCGAAAGCGCGCCGAATCGAGTCTCGAGGAATATTTCCTTTCGGGGCGGTCGCTTCCATGGTGGATGGCGGGAACCTCGATGGTGGCGACGACCTTCGCCGCCGACACTCCGCTCGCGGTGACCAGCCTCGTCGCGCGGAACGGGATCGCCGGCAACTGGTTCTGGTGGGCCTTCGCCCTCGGCGGGATGGTGACGGTCTTCGTCTACGCGCGCCTCTGGCGACGCGCCGGCGTCATGACCGACGTCGAGCTCGTGGAGCTTCGCTATGGAGGAAGACCGGCCGCGTTTCTCCGCGGCTTTCGCTCCATCTACATCGCGCTTCTCGTGAACTCGATCATCGTGGGCTGGGTGACGGTCGCGATGGTGAACATCCTGAAGTTCACCGTTCTCTCGGGAACGAAGGCGGCGGAAGGCCAATGGGACCTTCCGATCATCATCGTGCTCTTTCTCGTGGTAGGGCTCTACAGCACGCTCTCGGGACTCTGGGGAGTGGTGGTGACGGACTTCGTGCAGTTTCTCCTCGCCATGGGAGGGTGCATCGTCTTCGCGTTCTACGCCGTCGCGCACGTCGGCGGGATGTCGGCGCTCCAGGAGCGGCTCTCGTCCGGCCACGCGGGAGGCGAGCAAATCCTCAACTTCCTTCCGGACTTCCACGCGGCCGACCCGTGGATGCCGCTCGATATCTTCCTCATCATGGTGTTCGTCCAGTGGTGGGCCTCGTGGTATCCGAGCGCCGAGCCCGGGGGCGGCGGCTCCGTGGTGCAGCGCATGGCCTCCTGCCGCGACGAGAAACACGCGGTCCTCGCGACCCTCTGGTTCCAGCTCGCCCATTACTGTCTCCGGCCCTGGCCCTGGCTTCTCGTCGCGCTCGCGGCGCTCGCGACCTACCCGGATCTACGCTCGCTTCCCGATCCCGGCGTCGGCTATCCCATGCTCATCCGCGACATCGCCCCCGCCGGCTTGCGCGGAATCATGCTCGTCGCCTTTCTCGCCGCGTACATGTCCACCATCAGCACCCAGATCAACTGGGCCGCGTCCTACCTCGTCGGGGATGTCTATGTGCGATTCATCCAGCCGGGCGCCGACGCCCCGACACTCGGCTCGGTCGCGCGGTGGGCTTCGGTCCTGGTCACGGTTTTCGGAGTCGCCGCGTCGTGGCTGATGCGGGACATCGCGGTCGACGAGGCGTGGAAAATTCTCGCCGCCCTCGGCGCGGGAACGGGAGCGGTCTTCATGCTCCGCTGGTTCTGGTGGCGCATCAACGCCTGGTCCGAGATCTCGGCGATGGCCGCGTCCCTCGCGTATTTCCTCGTCGTGAGCCGCTTCGTGGAATCGAACGAGCGGCGTCTCGCCGTGGTGGCTCTCCTGACTCTCGTTACCTGGCTCCTCGTCACCTTTCTCACCCGCCCCGAACGGACCGAAGTGCTCGAGGCGTTCTACGCGCGGATTCGTCCGGGAGGTCGTGGGCTGGCAGCCGATCGCCGCGAGGCTCCCGGGGGTCGACGTCGACCGGAATCTTCCTCAGTCCCTCGCCGCCGCGGTTCTCGCGACCGGTGTCGTCTACCTGACGCTTCCCGGAATCGGGTATCTCCTTTTCGGCAGAGGGATGGCGGCCGCCCTCACGCTCGGGGGCGCACTCACGTGCGGGATCCTCGCCTACTTCCTGGTGAAGAACGTCGGATGGGAGAAGATCGTCCGCTGATGGGCTAAGATGGCCACCGAATGTCCTTGAGCCCCAAAGCCAGGGAAGTCGTGGATGCCATCGGGCGCGACCATCTCGCTCTCCTCGGCGCCGTCCGCGATCTCGCGCCCGAGCAGACGGACTTCCGGGTCGAGCCGGGCTCCTGGTCCATCGATGACGTGCTCCATCATCTCGCGCTCGCGGAGGAGGCTTCCGCGAAGCTAATGGCATTCTTCCAGAAACGAGCCGGCGAGGAATCCCTCGGGCCGGACCCGTCGCCCGACGGTTCCGCGCTCGGCACCATCGAGGCTCTCGTCGAGGGCGCCGATGACGAGAAGGCGCCGGCGCCCGATCGCGTGACGCCTCGATCGAAGGTGGAGGCTCCGCAGGCCCTCGCGCGGCTCGAAGCGGCACGAGCGCGCATCCTCGCGAGCGTCGAAGCGCTCTCGGCCGTCGACGGCAGCAAGCTCACCTATCCGCATCCCTTCTTCGGCGAGCTCGATCTGTACCAGTGGCTCCTCATCGGCGGCTGGCACGAGCGCCGGCACACCCGGCAGATCGAGCGCATCAAGGCGAGCTCCGGATTTCCCAGCTCCTGAGGTGACCATGATCCGATCCGCGCTTTTCTTCCTGCTCCTGCCTCTCGCGGCCCCCTCCGAGGAGGTAGAGGTGTCTCTCCTTCCCGCGGAAGGCGAGGCGGCTCGCTACTGGCCGCGCTGGCGCGGACCCTCGGGACAGGGTCTCGTCGAGGGCTCGGGCTATCCCGACGAGTGGTCGGACACGAAGAACGTGCTCTTGCGCACCGCCGTTCCGGGAAGCGGGAACTCCTCTCCCATCGTGTTCGGAGATCGCGTGTTTCTCACGACGGCGCGCGAGATGGGCCAGAAGCTATCGCTCCTCTCGTACCGGCGGAGCGACCTGAAGCTCCTCTGGGAGACCGCCATACCGACGGAGGGAGTCGAGCACGTCCACGAGAAAAACGGTCACGCGTCCGCGACGCCGGTGACGGACGGCGAGAGAGTCTTCGCCTCCTTCGGAAGCCAGGGTCTCGCCGCGTTCGATTTCGACGGAAAGATTCTCTGGCATCGAAAGCTCGGGGATCTCAGCAACTACCACGGAAGCGCCGGCTCTCCTATCCTCTATCGCGGAAGCGTCATCCTTTATCAGGACCAGAAGAGCGGGTCCTTCGTCTCCGCGCTCGATCAAAAGACCGGCGAGACGCTCTGGCGGACGGAACGGGCGGCGACGGTCGGCTGGGGAACTCCCGTGGTGGTGCGCGCCGCTGGACGCGACGAGCTCGTGGTCTCGAGCCAGCACGCGGTCAACGCCTACGACCCCGTGAACGGAAAGCTGCTCTGGACCGTCCAGGGGAACAAGTACGAGGTCATCCCGACTCCGGTCGTCGGACACGATCTCGTTTTCTGCTCTTCCGGCCGATCCGGCCCGACCCTCGCGATCCGTCCCGGGGGCTCCGGAGACGTGACGTCGACTCACGTGGTCTGGTCGAGTCCGAAAGGCTCGCCCTTCGTTCCCTCGCCGATCCTCTCTGGCGACTACCTCTATCTCGTGAACGACATTCTGAGCGTCGTGACCGCCTACGAGGCGAAGACGGGAAAGCTCGCGTTCCAGGGACGGCTCGGATCGGAACGGAAGGAGAGCTTCTCCGCCTCGCCGGTGGCCGTCGACGGAAAAGTCTTTTTCACCAACGACGACGGCGAGACCTTCGTCCTCGAAGCGGGCTCGGAGTTCAAGCTCCTGCGCGTGAACCGACTGGCGAAACGAACCCTCGCCTCACCCGCGCTCGTCGACGGGCGCTGGTACTTCCGCACCGAGGACGAGCTTCTCGCAATCGGGAACTGACCGGATACCCACGGCCCAGCGGCTGTGGTATAGCGTCGTCTACTAGGGGGGTCCGATGACCGTTGACCGCCTTCCGCACACTCTCTCTGTCTTTCTGGTCAAACCGTCCAAGTACGACGACGACGGCTACGTCGTTCGCCACTGGCGCGGTGTTCTCCCGAGCAACACTCTCGCGTGCCTTCACGGCCTGACCGAGGCGGTCAGGCGCACGAGGGCGCTCGGAGACGTGAAGGTCGAAGTTCACCTCGTGGACGAGGCCGTGGCGAAAGTCCCTCTTCGCTCGATCGTGCGCGCCAACCGCCGTCCGGGAGAGAAAGCGGTGGTGGCGCTCGTGGGCGTGCAGACGAACCAGTTCTGCCGCGCCTCGGACCTCGCGCGCGAGCTTCGCCGCGAAGGCGTCACCGTGCTCCTCGGCGGTTTTCACGTGAGCGGCATGATGTCCCTCTTCTCCGGAATCTCCCCCGAGATCCAGGAGCTCATCGATGCCGGCGTCACCATCGTCGCGGGCGAGGTCGAGGAGCACTGGGCGGACATCTTGAGGGCCGCGCACCGCGGCGAGCTCCAACCGATCTATCGCTATCTCGACGAGCTTCCCGATCTTTCCGACGCGCCGCGGCCGATCGTGGACAAAGGCTACCTCCGCCGGTTCGTCTCCTCGAATTTCGGCACCGTCGACACCAGCCGGGGCTGCCCCTTCAACTGCTCGTTCTGCACCATCATCAACGTGCAGGGCCGGAAGAGCCGCCATCGCTCGCCCGCCTGCATCGCCGAGACCTTGAGGGAGAACTATCGCGAGCGCGGAGTCGATTTCTACTTCTTCACCGACGACGATTTCGCGCGGAATCCGGCGTGGGAGGGAATCTTCGACGCGCTCATCGAGCTCCGGGAAAAAGAGGCGATCGGTATCGAGTTCATGATCCAGGTCGACGTCGCCTCGTATCGCATTCCCGGCTTCGTCGAAAAGGCGGCGCGGGCCGGCTGCAGCAACGTCTTCATCGGCATGGAGAGCATCAACCCCGAGAGCATCAAGGACGCCGGCAAGGCCCAGAACAAGGTCTCGGACTACCGCAATCTCATCGACGCGTGGCACCGGGTCAGAGTCTCGACTCACGTGGGCTACATCATCGGATTTCCGCACGACAGCGAGGAGAGCGTCCAGGGGGACGTCGAGAAACTGATGGCGGAAGTGCGGCCCCATCGGGCGTCGTTTTTCATGCTGACCCCGCTACCCGGCTCGCGGGATCACAAGAGCATGGTCGAGGCCGGCGCTCCCGATGGATTCCGACTACAACACTTACGATTCCTTCCACGAGAGCATGCCTCACGCTCTCATGAAGGACGGCGCGTGGAGCCGCGCCTATCGCCGGGCATGGGCTACGTTCTACAGCTTCGAGAACATGAAGAAGGTGCTCGACGACGTCCATCCGGATCGCTACTGGGACGTCCTCCGGAACTTCTACTGGTACAAGAGCTCCGCCCTCAACGAGCGCGCCCATCCGATGATCACCGGTTTTTTCCGCATCAAGGATCGGAAGAGCCGCCGGCCGTCGTTTCGCCCGCGAAGGGATCCTCGCTCACGCGCGGCGGAGGATCCCGGAGATCTGCGAGCTACATCCGGGGCGCGGTCTCGCTCACGCTCGAGTTCGAGGAGCTCTGGCTCCAGACCAGGAAGAGGCGCGGAAGCTCTCGGTCCTCGACACGAGGCGGCTCCGGGAGACCCGGAGCGATCTTCACGCGTTCTGGGATCGCCTGCGGGCGCGCCTTCGGAAAGGGCGGGTCGACGCGCTCCTTCGCTTCGATCGGATCGCGCTGAACGCGCTCCGCGAGATCCGCATCATGACGGGATTCTTCGCGGCGCTCGCCGCCGGAAACCGTCTCTCGGATGCGGGCCGCTCGAAAGCATAAGAGCCCCGGCCCCGCCGTTATCGGCAGGACCGGGGCTCGGTAGCTTCGCTAAGGTGGCGTTGGGTTCCCCAATCGGAGCTTGTCCGAGGGAGCAACCTCACTCGCCTACGCGAAAAGCGCTGTCCCTAAGGGGACGCCACCTCCGCGGAAACTGTAAGGAAACTCACTGGACCACCTCCTTTCTGGGCGTTCCCAACATCGACGGGCCCAAACCGTCTTCGGCCACCAAGCCGCCCAAACTCGGTATCTCCTACAAGTTCTCTCACCTTCGAGCGCAAAGTCAATGGCGATTTGCGCTTTCCGCGGCCTTCAGCTCGGGCAGGAGGATTTCCTTCACCCACGCATACGACGGCTCGAGCCGGAGGGCCTCTTCCAGGTGCGCGCGAGCGGAAGCGTAGTCCTTCTTCTTCGTCATCGTGAGCCCGAGCCACGCGTGGATCTCCGCTCGCCCCCAGTTCGGCCACGGTGAATCCTGCGGCTCCTGCGCGAAGAGCGCGAGCGCGCGGGTCAGATCGCGTTCCGCCTCGTCCAAACCCCCTCCCGCGAAACCCGGACGAAAGAGGCGGCTCACTCCTTCCTGCATCGCGACCCGCGGATTCTCCGGTGCCAAGGCTCTCGCCCGCTCGTAGGCGCGGCCGGCCCTCGGACCGCGTCGCATCCCGCTCCACATTCCCGAGATGAGATTCCCGTTCACCGTCCCGTAGAGCGCGTGGGCCTCGGCATCGGAGGGCTTTTCTTTCAGGAGTTTCTCGAGCTCCTTCTCCGCTTCCTCGAGGTAGCGCTCGCTATCCTTTTCGCCGCGGCCCGCAAGGGTCGATAGGCGATAGTCCGCGTAGGCCAGGGCGTATCGATAGTCGGAAATTTTCTCGCCCGCGCAATCGAGAGCGGAAAGGAGCTCTTCCCGGGCGGACTCGAGCGCGGCCCTGTCGCCCCGAACGTTCGCCCGCTCGATTTCGAGAACGAGAGACGGAAGGTCGAGGGCCGCGGCGAGGAGGAGGGCCAGCACGGATTCACTCGCGATGAGCGGCGTGGCCAATCCCGTGGCAGAAGCAACGACCCGACTGCAGGCTTCGTTCTCTCATTCCTGCTTCCATGCTACACGAACAGAAGGCCACGTCCGCTCCATCGCGAAGTTGCCCGGGATTCTAGCCACAAGTTCCGCACGATTGGCTTACCATCGAGAGATGAGGAAGACCATTCGCTTTGCCCCACTCTTCGCCCTCGTGATGCTCCTGCCGGGATGCTCCGAGCCCAAGTCCGGAGGTGTGGACCAGGCCATCGCCGGGACGGTCTCCGATACGCAAGCGCTCAAAGAAGCGGAGGCCGCCGCGAACGACATCATCCGCAATGCGGCGGACTGCGAGGCCGTTTCGGCCTCCTTCGCGACGGTGACGGCGAAGCTCGCGGAAGTGGAGGGGCGCCTCCAGACCGCGGTCGGGAGAACCACGATCGAGACGTTGAAGAAGCAGGTCGGCACCATCGGCGACGCCTGCGGCGTTCGCTGAGCGAGCGCTGCAGATCCGCGGCGTCCGGATCGCTCCGAGCGAAGCGCGGAGCGTGCCGCGGACTAGCACTCAATGCGTCCGGCTTACCGACTCCCGGTCATACCGGTCGAGCACCGTCCGCAGCTTCGCGAGGAGGGTGTGCGCGCGGTAGGGCTTCTGCAGGAACTCGACCCTGTGGTCTCGATCGAGATGAGCGATGGTGTCCCGCTCGTCGTATCCGCTCGAAAGAATGACCCGTGCCCCGGGGTCGAACTCGCGAATCATCTTCAGGGCCTCGACGCCGCCGAGGCCGGGCATGGTCAAGTCGAGGAGCACCGCTCGAATCTCGGCGGCGCGATCGCGATAGACGGCCACCGCCTCGACGCCGTTCGACGCCTCCACCACGTCGAAGCCCGCGGACTCGAGAAGGATTCTCGCGACGTTCCGCACCAGGGGCTCGTCGTCCGCCACGAGGAGCGTTCCGCTCCCGAAGAACAAGTCCTCCGCCGAGCTCGCCTCCGGGCTCGCGTGCATCGACTCCTGCGCGCAAGGAAAGACCACTTCGAACGTCGAGCCCGCGCCCGCCTTGCTCTCGACGGATAGCGTCCCCGAAGCGGTCCTCACGATTCCCTGAACCGCCGCGAGACCGAGGCCCCTCCCGGGTCCTTTGGTGGAAAAGAACGGATCGAAGATGCGGGCGACGGTCTTCCCGTCCATTCCCCTGCCCGTGTCTTTGACCATGAGCGCGACCCGTCTCTCTCCCCCATCCCCACCGTTGCTCGTGGCCACCAGCACGGAGCCGGGACCGTCGCCGACCGCCTCCGCGGCATTGGTGATCAGGTTCATCACCAGCTGGCCGATCTGGGCGCGGTTTCCCCGGATCCAGGCTGGCTCCGCGAGGAGCTCCGCGCGAAACGCGATCTTCTTCGGGACCGACGCCTTGACCAGATCCGTCATCTCGTCGAGGAGCGCGTTCAAGTCGAACGTCTCCTGCTGGAGACTCGCTTTGCCGGCGTACGCGAGCATCTGCCCGGTGAGCTCCGCCGCGCGCTTCGTCGCCGCCATCACCCGTTCCAGGTGCGCGTGCGCCGAGGACGCCTCGGGCACGGCCTGGATCGCCAGGTCCGCGTTTCCGATGACCCCGGTCAAAATGTTGTTGAAGTCGTGGGCGATGCCTCCCGCCATGAGACCCAGGCTTTCGAGCTTCTGCGCGTGCTGCACCTGCGCTTCGAGACGCTCCCGCGTTTCCTGCGCGCGTCGGATCTCCGTCAAGTCGGTGGCGACCGCACCGACGCCGTAGGGCTCGGCTTCGCCCGCGCGCAGCGGAAAGCACACCAGGAGAAAGCTCCGCCGCTCGTCGCGCACCGGGACTTCGAGCTCTTTCTCGGACACCCTCCCCTCGGTGAGCGCCGTCCGCGCGGCCTCGAGATACGCGCTCGAGACGTTCTCGGGCAGAAAGTCGCGAGGGGTTTTTCCGAGCGCGTCCGCTTGCGGCACTCCGAGGAGCCTCTCGAGACTGCGGTTCAGGAGAAGGAACCGCTCTTCCCGATCGGTGACCGCGATGAGCGTCGTCGAGTTGTCGATGATCGCCTGAAGGAGCTTTCGGTTCTTTTCGAGGTCCACCATCGCGCGCGTCGTCGCGTCGACCTGTTGGTTGAGGTCGAGGTAGAGCTGGCGCAGCCGATCGGTCATCTCGTTGAAGGCGGTCGCGAGAACGCCGACCTCGTCGTGGGTCATGACCGGGGCGACGGTCTCGAAGTTTCCCTGGGAGATGGCGGAGGCGGCTTTGGTGATGGCGAGGACCGGTCTTGCGATCTGGAGCGCCACCAGGAACACGCCCCCGGCGAGGACCAGCGCCGAAACGAGGCCGACCCCGAGAATCGTGGTGACGTGCCGCCTCGCGGGCGCGAACGCTTCCTCCTGCGTCATTTCGACCACCAGGGCCAGCTGGCGCTCCGGATTCCAGCGATAGGCGCCGATCACCGGAACGGAGGCATAGTTCAGATACTCGCCGACGCCCCGCTCTCCCGCGAGAGCGCGATCGATTCCGGTGCTGAACACTCCGCGCCGGTACTCCACGCGTCCGAAGCGAGACGAGCTCACGAAGTCGTTGGCGGGACCGACGAGGTAGGCTTCTCCGCTCGTCCCGAGACCGGTGCGATCGGAGACCAGACGATCGACGCGGGCGAGGTCCAGGTTCGCCGCGAGCACCGCCTCGGTCCGCCCTCGATCGTCCACGACCGGAGTCGCGATGGTGAGCGCCGGCCTTCCCGTCACCGGCGAGGTGTACACGTTCTGAATGAAGGTCTCGCTCCGGCCCTCGGATGTAGAAGAGATCGTTGACGTGATAATCCCCGATCCTTCGCAGGTCCGAAGAGGCGATCACCTCGCCTCCAGGGGAGGACAGGAGGAACAGCTCCTCGAGGTCATCCAGGGAAGCCGACGCCGTGCTCAGAAGCGCCTCGATGCGGCCGCGCGCGGCGCCGAACGCGCTCGATCCCGGGGCGCTCGTCAGAGCGACGTTCGCATCCGTCCGGAGCTCGGAGAGGCTCGCAAAGAAATACGAGGTTCTCGCGGCGACGCTCGACCCAGACGATTCAGTTCCGTTTCTCTCTCCGCCGCGGACGCCTGCAGCCGCTCGATCACCGCGTCTCGAAGCGCCGACCGCGCCTCGGAGAATGCCACGATCGCGACGAACCCCACAGTGAGGAGCGACACGGTGAGAAACGAGCCCACCAGGCGCGCCATGAGGCTCCGGTTCGGAGAGAGGCTCGCGAGATTCATGTGCTTCAGGGCTCCCGCAGCTCGGGATTGACGAGACGATGGAGCTCGCTCTTGCCTTTCGCGAGGCGGACGATCACGACGCTCCGATCGGGGTCGGGCCGTCCCGAAAAGCGAATCATTCCCGTGGCTCCGGTGAAGTCGACCGTCGCCGCGAGACCATCCCGAATGGCGGAAGACTCGAGGCTCCCCTGCTTCTCGATGACCGAGAGCACGAGGGCGACGGCGTCGTAGGTCATCGCCGCCGTGATCTTCGGGACCCTTCCGTACGTCTTCGAGAAGAGCTCGCGGAACTCGCGGGCCTCCTTCGTATCGAGGTCCGGATGCCACTGGTGAGCGACGTACGCTCCCTCGCTTTCCGGTATCGCGAGATATCGCTCGAGGTCCCAGGTGTCGCCGCCGAGAAGAGTCGCCGTCAATCCCGCGCTCGCGCGCTTGCCGTATCTGCGCCTCGGCCCTCTCGCTGTCGTTCGGGAGGTACAAGAACGTCGGGAGACGCCGCGGCGATCCGGTCGAGGCTCTCGCGATACTCGAGAGGCTCGTCCCGGGTGAAGGATTCGACGGCGACGACCTTTCCGCCTCCGCTCTCGAACGCCCTGCGAAACCATTCGGCGAGGCTCCGGCTGTAGTCGGTGGAGATGTCGTACAGCACGGCGGCCCGCCGCGCGGCGAGATCGTCCGCCGCGAACTCCCCCATGGCCCGGCCCTGGACATCGTCGAGAGCGGCGAGGCGGAAGACGAACCGGCGCCCCGCGGTCGTGCCGGGGCTCGAGGACATCGGGCTCACCATGGGAATCTCCGCATCCTCCGCGACGATCGCGACGGGAATGGCGTGACGGCTCAACTGCGGTCCGATGAGGACGTGGATCTGCGATTGATTCACGAGGGCGCGCGCGACGCTGGTCGCGGAGTCGGGCCGATCGTCGTACGCCTTGACGATGAGCTTCACGGGGTGAGCGACTCCCCGCGATGCGGATGCCGCCTCGTTCGTTCGACCTGGCCGACTGCGAGCTCCGCGCCTTCGATGGACGGGCGGCCGGACGTCTCCTCGGGAATTCCCGAGAGGACGCGCGAGAAGGCCGATGCGGATCTCGGCGAGCCGGCGGCTCGGGCGCACAGCGAGAACAGAGCGAAAGACACCGAGGCGACGAAGCCGGCCCGGTAGCGGGCATTTCGGAACATGGGGTGTCCGGCAAAGATTCTACCAGTTTCTTTGCTACCATGTCCGGCCATGATGATGAGAATGTTGGGAATCGCCGTCTTCGGTCTTCTCGCCGCTCGTCCGGCCACAGCACAGGCCCCGCCTCCGCTCACGGGCCAGGTCACCTTCCTTTATTATCAGGACCTCCCCGGAGCCGAACGCTTCTACCGGGAAGTTCTGGGCCTCTCGACGTCGTTCGAGCTCGACTGGGTCAAGATCTTCCGCCTCTCCTCGGGGTCGTCCGTCGGACTCGTGAACGCGACCAAGGGATCTCTCAAGCCTTTTCCCGTCGACGCGGAAAAGCCCGTGATGGTGAGCCTCGTGGTCGACCAGGCCAACATCGCTCGCCTGGCATGCCTACCTGAAGTCCAAGGGCGTCGAAGTCGGCGACGGCCCGAAGGTCGGAGCGGACGGCAAGGTCCTGGCCTTCGCCTTCAAGGACCCCGGGGGCTACACGCTGGAAGTCGTTCGCCTGGCGGGAGTAACTGGCGCTTACCCACCGTTCGGTATATATTGGCCGCATGATCGACGACCGGGGGAAAATCGAGGGATCGTTTCCTCTGGACGCGTCCGCCGGCCTCTACCATGAAGCCCAGGCGGACGGCTTCCCGTACGACGACGAACCGAGGCCCGAAGAAGAGCCCAGCCGGAGTTGAGCGATTCACTCCGCGTCGTCGAGCGGGTCCAGACGGGGGTCCGGGTCGAAAAGCGCATCCTGAAAGTCCTCAAAGCGCTCGCCGAATATCACGACATGAGCCTCGGCGACCTCCTCGAGGGGGTCGTCCTCCATGCGTTCGAGGGAAAGTCCGCCTTCGGTGCGGAGAACCTGAAGCGCATCGCCGATCTGAAGAAAATCTATCACCTCGACCTGACCGCCGAGGATAGCCACAGGCTCCGGGAAAAGGCTTAGTCCGGCTCGACTCTCGGCCGATCGGGAAGCTCGTCGACATCGCCCGCGCCGCGCGGGAAGTGCTTTTCGAGGGCATCTCCCAGAAGCCCGACTCCGCGGCAGACTCCAGACCTCGAATCCCTCGCGATTGATCGCTTCCGTCATCTGGAGAGCAATGTCCTCCCAGCCTTGCCGTCCCGACCTTCTCGTGCGCTCCGTCATCGCCGACGATCTCGAAGAGCCGCTTCTTCATCACGAGGAACAGCAGCACGCCGTTCCGGCGCTGGGTCGCGCCGATTCCGAGCTTTCCGAACGCCCGGTACGCGCGTTTCCGCGACGACTCGAACGGGAGGAGGTTGTGGACGATGTGCACGACGATTTCCGCCGAGGTCCTCGTCTCCGCTCTTTCGACGGCCTGCGCGATCGCGTCGAGAGTCTTCTCGGTCACGTCGTTGCGAAGCTTTCCCGGTACTTCCATCCTCTTTACCAGCTCCCGCT
Source organism: uncultured Acidobacteriota bacterium (assembly GCA_963820855.1). Taxonomy (GTDB): domain Bacteria; phylum Acidobacteriota; class Vicinamibacteria; order Marinacidobacterales; family SMYC01; genus DAISKN01. Next base: position 54,956 of record CAWGBY010000014.1, on the reverse strand, counting down.
CGCGCCGCCTCCACCGAAGCTTCCCCCGCCTCCGCTGAATCCGCCGCCGCCTCCTCCTCCGCCGAAACCACCGCCGCCTCCTCCGAAGCCGCCGGGGAACCCTCCACGACCCGATCCGCCGTAGCTCCCGGGTAGGTCCAGCGTGCCCGAGCGGCCGAACCCTCGCAGGAAAAGGACGGCGAAGAGCCCGAGAAGGCCTCCGACGGGAGCCGCCCAGAGCCCGAGAGCCGCCGCGATGCTTCCGCCGACGATGGGAAACGCGATCGCTCCCGCGATGATGCCGAGAACGATCCCGATGGCATTTCCGAGAATTCCCACGAAGAGATAGGTCGCGAGAAGGGTGAAGAGGTTGACCTCGACCCCAGGATCGCTCGACTGCGGCCGTGTCGGGGCATCGGGATACTCGCGGCGGGCCGCGAGCTCGAGACCCTCGACCGCGGCGAGAAGGCCCTGATAGTAGCTCTCGTCACGGAACGCGGGCGCGACGCGGTCCCGGATGATGCGGCCCGGCGAGGCCGTCGGGGATCACCGGCTCGAGGCCGTAGCCGACCTCGATGCGGATCCGCCTTTCGGAAGGAACGACGACGATGATGGCGCCGTTATCGAGTCCGGCCTGCCCGATCTTCCACGCCTCCGCGAGCCGGATCGAGAAATCCTCGATGGGCTCGTCCTCGAGACTCGGAATGGTGGCGACGACGAACTGGACCGAGGTCTGGTTCTCGATCTGCTCGAGCTTCGCCGTGAGGCTCGCTTCCTCTTCGGGAGAGAGAATCCCCGCGCGGTCGACGACCCGGCCGGTGAGCGCCGGAAGGGCCGCCTGGAAGACGAGTGCGAGCCCGAGCGCCCAGACGTTCATGGCGATGGGCGCGGACTACCGCTCGCGAAAGTCGAACTCCACCTTGGGCGCCTGCGTCGGCCCCTTCCGCCGCCTCGAAGTACGCGGCCTCGCCGAAGCCGAACCAATTCGCGATGACCGACGTCGGAAACACGCGCCGCGCGGTGTTGTAGCCCTGAGCGACTTCGTTGAAGCGCTTGCGCTCGACGGCGATGCGGTTCTCGGTCCCGGCGAGCTCGTCCTGGAGCTGGAGGAAGTTCGTGTTCGCTTTGAGCTCCGGATATCGCTCCACCACCACCATGAGCCGGCTCAGGGCGCCGGAAAGCTGGTCCTGAGCCTCCTGGTATCTCGCGAGCGCTTCGGGGTTGGTCAGGTCCTGCGGCGTGATCTGGACCGAGGTCGCCTTCGCGCGCGCCTCGATCACTTCGGTCAGCGTCTCGCGTTCGAAGTCCGCGGCCCCCTCCACCGTCTTCACCAGGTTCGGAATGAGATCCGCCCGCCGTTGATACGTATTCTCGACCTGAGACCAGGCGGTCTTGACGCCCTCGTCGAGACCGACCAGCCGGTTATAGACGCCGGTGCCCCAGAGAAAGAGACCGCCGGCTACGACGAGAAGAATGAGAAGGACAGCACCACACCCGAGTAAACCTTTGCCCATGGAATTCCCCTCACTTCTATGAAAGCGAATTATATTCTAGAACCGTGAATCGCGAGTCGATGGTCTCGCGTCTCGAGGCCGAGCCTCGGGGCTGGGACGTTCTCGTCATCGGCGGCGGCGCGAGCGGCCTCGGCTGCGCTCTCGATTCCGCCGCCCGCGGATACCGCACCGCGCTCTTCGAGGCCGGCGACTTCGCTCGAGGGACCTCGAGCCGGAGCACGAAGCTCATCCACGGAGGCGTGCGCTACCTGAAGCAGGGAAACGTGTCCCTCGTCCTCGAGGCCTTGAAAGAGCGGGGCCTTCTGCGCAGAAACGCGCCGCACATCGTGAGCGAGCTTCCCTTCGTCGTGCCGAGCTACGACTGGTGGGAGGCTCCGTTCTACGGGGTCGGGCTTCGTCTCTACGACATGCTCGCGGGAAAGCTCGGTTTCGGAGCGTCGCGGAACCTGTCGAAAGGAGGAGACCCTCGAGCTTCTTCCGACCATCGAGACCCGGGGGCTCCGAGGCGGCGTCATCTACTACGACGGCCAGTTCGACGATGCGCGGCTCGCGATCGAGATCGCGGCGACCGCCGCCTCGCGCGGCGCGGTGCTCGTCAATTACGCGCCCGTGATCCGCCTGGTGAAGAAGTACGGACTCGTGCGCGGTCTCGTCGCGCGCGACGAGGAGTCGGGACGCGAGATCCCGGTCGAGGGAAAGGTCGTCGTGAACGCGACGGGCCCTTTCACCGATTCCGTGCGGCGGCTCGACGAGGAAGGAGGACGCCGCTCATCAAGCCCAGCCAGGGAACGCACATCGTCCTCCCTCGCGAGTTCCTTCCGGGGACGAGCGCGATCATGGTCCCCCACACCGACGACGGAAGGGTGCTCTTCGCGATTCCCTGGCAGAACCGGGTGGTGGTCGGTACGACCGACACTCCGATCGAAGACCGTCTCCTTCGAGCCGAGCCCGCTTCCGCAGGAGATCGATTTTCTCCTCGAGCACGCGGCGCGCTACCTGACGAAGGACCCGAAGCGCGAGGATGTCCTTTCGGCGTTCGCGGGCATAAGGCCTCTCGCCGGCAGGAACCGCCGACGGTCAAACCGCCGCGATCTCGCGCGACCACACCGTGCACATCTCGCGCTCGGGCCTCGTCACCCTCGCGGGAGGCAAGTGGACGACGTACCGGAAGATGGCCGAGGACGCGATCGACCAGGCGGCCCTCGTGGCGGGGCTCGACGAGAAGCCCTCCGTCACCGCGGAGCTTCGCATCGGCGGTGAGGCGACTCCGGAGGGTCTCGACGTGGTCCGGGCGGCGCGCCAGGAGATGGCGCGCACCGTCGAGGACGTTCTCTCGAGAAGGACAAGGGTGCTCTTCCTCGATGCCCGCGCGGCCTTGAAAGCAGCTCCCCAGGTCGCGGCTCTCCTCGCGAACGAGCTCGGAAAGAGCGAGGAGTGGCGGGAAGCGCAGATCCGGGACTTCGAGCGCGTGGCGCGAAGCTTCCTCCCCGCCGGAGTCGAGTAGCCTTACCTCCAGCGCTCGAGCTTCGGGATCTTTCGCGTAAGGAGGCCCGCGATGAATCCGGGAAAACCCGCCTCCTTCAGCTTCCCCTTGACGCGCTCCTGCATCTCGCTCACCGTGATCTCGGGAAAGGTGAAGCGCCCGCCTTCGAAGCAGTGCGAACAGTACATCGCGCTCTTCGAGCCGTCCGTGTTCGTCCCCCCTCCCCGCTCGTCGCGGCTCAGAGGCATCCCGCAGGATTGACAGTCCTCGAACTTCGCGGCCCCCATTCTGACACCTCCTTATAGTTGCATCGTATGACATCAATGCATACGATTGCAATCATGGTTCCGAGCTCCACCAGAACCACTCTCTTCGGAATCTTCGTTCTGGCGGGGAGGGAGCTGACCGCCGCTCAGGTCATCGCCCTCGCGCATCCGCTCGGAATCTCCGCGACCAACGTGAAGAGCCACCTCACGCGCCTGGTGGCCGAGGGCGCTCTCGAGCGGCGCGGCGAGCGTCGTTCCGCGGTCTATGGACCATCGCCGGAGAAAGCCGTCGTCGTTGCGGGCATCGAGGCGCGCCTCGACGCGAACCCGGGAGGCGTGGGACGGTACATGGATCCTGCTCTCCCTTTCGATGCCCGCTCGAAGAGAGGAGCGGAACCAACTCCGCCGGTCGCTCGCGTTCGACGGCTTTCGTTCCTGGAACGGATTCACCTTTCTGCGGCCCCTCTGGCCCAAAGCATGGGCGGAGGAGCGCGCGCGCTGGTACCTCGAGCGTGTGCCCGGGCTCGCGATCACCGGGCCGGTTCTGAGCGGCATCCCCGCGAGCCGCCTCTACGATCTCGAGGCCCTCGACCGGGAGGCCCGGAAGCTCGCGCGCCGGCTCGGCAAGAATCGGGCTCTCGCCCGGTCTCCCGCCCGCGCGTTCAAGGAGCGGCTCGAGATGGGGGGCCTCGTGGCTCGCCTTGCCGGTCACGATCCGCGGCTCCCGAGCTCGCTCTGGGGAAAGCGTACAGGGATGCGTGAGCTTGCGCGCGAGCTCGCGGGATTCGAGAAACGCGTGGCGCCTCGGGCGCAGCGCTTCCTGGACATGGTTCTCGGAAAGGGTCCGCTCGAGCGCGTCCGACGAAACTCCGCCCCACGAACGCCGTATAGTAGGGGGCAATGAGAATCCCATCCTGTGTTTCCCTACTGGCTCTTATTTCGCTTCCGGTGACAGCTCGCGAGCCCGATCTCAACTGGCCTCAATGGCGCGGGCGCGATGGCCAGGGGGTCTCCCTCGAGACCAACATTCCCTCCGAATGGAGTCCCGGGAAGAACATCGTCTGGAAGGTGCCCGTCGAGGGACGAGGGCACTCGTCGCCCGTGATCTGGGGCGATCGGGTTTTCCTCACGAGCGATGTCGAAGGTCCCGTCGTGCCGGGCGCGAAAGCTCCCATTCATATGGAGAGCGGACAGGAGTTCCTCCATCCCGACAGCCAGGGCGCGGACCGAAGCCACCGCCTCCAGGTGCTCGCGTTCGATCGGCGGGACGGAGCTCCGGTCTGGAAACGCGTCGTCTACGAGGGAACGGTTTTCGACAACCGCCACAAGCAGGGCTCCTACGCCGCGCCGACTCCCGTCGTGGACGGCGAGCGCGTCTACGCGTTTTTCGAGTCGCAGGGAATCTACGCGTTCGATTTCGAGGGAAACGGTCTGTGGAACGCGTCTCTCGGGAACATCGGCAGCATGGGCATGGGACCGGGAACTTCACCGGTTCTCTTCGAAGGGCTCGTGATCCTGCAGTGTGACGAAGACATGGGCGAGAAATCCTTCCTCGTCGCGTTCGATAAGCTCACCGGGAAGGAAGTCTGGCGGAAACCTCGGCCGGTGCAGTCGAGCTGGGCGACTCCGATCGTGGTCGCGGGGCCGAAGGGTCCCGAGCTCGTCGCGAGCGGGCTCGAATGGGTGATCGCGTACGACCCGCGCTCCGGTGAGGAGCTCTGGCGGACGAAGGGCGTCCTTTCGAACGCCGTCCCGAGCCCGGTCGCGGGCGACGGCTTCGTGATTCTCTCTACCGGATATCCGGACAAGCGGGTCTTCGCCGTCGAGCTCGGAAAGCGCGGCGACCTCACGGGGACCGAATCGATTCTCTGGAGCTACGAAAAGGGAACCGCGTACGTCGTCTCGCCCATCCGCTACGGCGAGTACCTCTACCTGATGAACGACAAGGGCGTCGTGACGTGTCTCGAGGCGAAGACGGGGAAGGTGATGTACGAAGGCGGGCGCCCTCCCGTCCCCGCGACGTTCATGGCCTCTTTCGTCGCCGCCGACGGAAAGCTCTTCCTCACGAGCGAGGACGGCGATACCTTCGTCGTCGCGGCGGGACCGGAGCACCGTGTCCTCGGGACGAGCTCCGTGGGCGAGCCGGTCTTCGCCTCTCCCGCGATCTCGCAGGGAAGCTTCTTCATCCGTGGCGTCGAGCATCTCTTTCGCATCGGCCTCTGAAAGGATAGGACTCATGTGGCTCTTACCCGTGTTGTTCGCTCCCCTCATGCTCCAGGATCCCAGTCTCAGCGAGACCTCGATCGCGTTCTCCTGGGGCGGCTTCGTATGGACCGTCGCGCGCGACGGCGGCCCGGCGAAGCAGATCACGACGGGAGGCCACGAGGCCAATCCGTCGTTCTCACCCGACGGAGCGACGCATCGCCTTCACCGGTGAGTACGACGGCAACGTGGACGTCTTCGTCGTTTCCGCCGCGGGAGGAACCCCGATCCGCCTCACCTGGCATCCCGGCCCGGACACGGTCGTCGGTTGGACGCGCGACGGCAAGATCCGTTCTCTTTCGCTCGGGACGCGACGCCTATGCGGACTTCGGACGGCTCTTCACCGTCTCGCGCGACGGCGGCTTTCCCGAGCCCCTTCCGATGTGGCGGGCCGAGGACGGCTCGTACTCCCCGGATGGAGCGCGGTTCGCGTATGTCCCCAACATGGTGTGGCAGAAAGCCTGGAAGCGCTACCGCGGGCGGCCAGACCACGTCCGATTCAGATCGCGCGGCTTTCGGATCTCGAGGTGATCGAGGTCCCGCGCGAGAACTCGAACGACTCGAATCCGATGTGGGTCGACGACACCGTCTACTTTCTCTCCGACCGCAGCGGCCCGGTGACGCTTTTCGCGTTCGACGTTTCGAAGGCGCCGCGGTGCGGGAGCTCGTCGCCGAACCAGGGCTTCGACGTCAAATCCGCATCGGCTGGACCGGGAGGACATCGTCTACGAGCAGTTCGGCTCGCTTCATCTCTATCGACCTCAAAACGCAGTCGAGCCGGCCGAATCGAAGTCGAAGTCGCCACGGACACTCCCGCCGCGCGCCCGCACTTCGAGAAGGTGGCGGGCCAGATTCAAGCGGCGGCGGTCTCTCCTTCGGGTGTTCGCGCCGCCTTCGAGGCGCACGGCGAGATCCTGACCGTCCCGGCGGAGAAGGGAGACATCCGGAACCTCACGAGCTCCCCCGCCGCCGCCGAGCGCGACCCCGCGTGGTCGCCCGACGGGCAGTCGGTCGCCTACTTCTCCGACGAGTCCGGTGAGTACCAGCTCCACATCCGGAGCCAGGGAGGCCTCGGCGACGTGCGCAAGTTCGATCTCGGCTCGCCGCCGTCGTTCTTCTACTCTCCCATCTGGTCGCCCGACGGAAAGAAGATCGCGTTCACCGACAAGAGGCGGAACCTCTGGTACGTGGAGATCGAGAAAGGAGCTCCCGTCGAAGGTCGACTCCGATCGCTACGAGGACATCCTGCGCGGCATCGACCCCTCGTGGTCTCCCGACAGCCGCTTTCTCGCCTACACCATGCCGCTCGAGAACCACATGCGGAGCGTCTTCGTCTACTCTCTCGAGACGAAGAAGAGCACCCGGCTCACCGACGGCATGAGCGACGCGCGGTTTCCGGTGTTCGATCGCAACGGCGAGCACCTCTACTTCACCGCCTCGACCGACTTCGGGCTCTCCGTCGGCTGGCTCGATCTCTCGAGCTACGAGCGGCCGGTGCGGCGCAGTCCGTACGTCGCCGTGCTGAAGAAAGGCCTTCCCTCCCCCGCTCGCTCCCGAGAGCGACGAGGAAGTGCCGCAGCCGGAGCCGGAGAGAGAGAGCGAAGAGGCGCCCGCTCCGACCCCGGTCGTCGCCATCGACTTCGACGGCATCGACCAGCGAATCCTCGCCCTTCCCGTGCCCGCGGCGAACTACGCCGGAATGCAGACGGGCAAGATCGGGAGAGCTGTACCTCCTGGAGCAGGCGCTCATCCCGCCCGCCGACGAGTTTCCCCCGAAGCTCGCGGTGCACCGCTTCCGGCTCGAAGACCGGAAGACCGAGAAGGTCGTCGAGGGAGTCACCGCCTTCGATCTCTCGGAGAACGGCGAGAAGATACCTCTACAAGCTCGCGGACAAGTGGATGCTCTCGGGTACCGAGGAAGGCGGCCGAGCCGCGCGAGCTCGCGCTCGAAGCGATGGAGGTCCACGTCGATCCGAAAGCCGAGTGGCGGCAGATGTATCGAGAGACCTGGCGGATTCAGCGCGACTTCCTTTACGACCCCGCCTTTCACGGCCTCGACCTCGCGGCCGCTTCCGAGAAAGTACGAAGGCTTTCTCGAGCGGGTCTCGAGCCGCGCCGACCTGAACTTCCTCTTCGAGGAGATGCTCGGCGAGCTCACCCTCGGCCACGTCTTCGTCGCGGGCGGCGACCTCGGCGACACCCCCAGGTGAAGGGCGGCCTCCTCGGCGCCGATTACGCGGTCGAGAACGGCCGCTACCGGTTCGCGGCGGATCTTCAACGGAGAAAGCTGGAACCCGAACCTGCGCGCCCCCTTGACGCAACCGGGAGTCGAAGTGTCGCCGAAGGCGACTACCTGCTGGAAGTGAACGGAAAGGATGTACGCCCGCCCGAGAGCCTCTACTCCTTTTTCGAGAACACCGCGGGACGACAGGTTCGACTGAAAGTCGGACCGAGCGCCGACGGTGATCGCGCCCGCGAGGTGACCGTGGTGCCGGTCGACGACGAGACCGCGCTGCGGCGTCAGGCCTGGATCGAGGACAACCGCCGCAAGGTCGACAAGCTCAGCGGCGGAAGACTCGCCTACGTCCACCTCCCCGACACCGCGACCGGCGGCTACACGAGCTTCAACCGGTACTTCTTCGCGCAGATCGGAAAAGAAGGCGCCATCCTCGACGAGCGCTACAACCACGGCGGCTCGCTCGCGGACTACATCATCGACCTCCTGAAGCGGCCGCTTCGGACCTGCATGACGACGCGCGACGGCGAAGACTACTGCTCGCCGACGGCCGCGATCTACGGACCGAAGACGATGATCATCAACGAAATGGCGGGCTCGGGAGGCGACGCGCTCCCCTGGATGTTCCGCCTCGAGAAGCTCGGGCCGCTCGTGGGAAAGCGGACCTGGGGCGGCCTCGTCGGCATCTACGACTACCCGCCGCTCATGGACGGCGGCAGTCCGTGACCGCGCCGCGCATCGCGATCTACGGACTCCACGGAGAATGGGAAGTGGAGAACGTCGGCATCGCCCCCGACGTCGAGGTCGAGAACGATCCGAAGTCCGTCGCCGCGGGCCACGACCCGCAGCTCGAGCGCGCGGTCGAGATCACGCTCGAAGCGTTGAAGACGAAACCAGTAACGCTACCGCCGCGTCCGACGTACCCGAACTACCACACGAATCGCTGATCGCAGACGCCTTAGTCTCCTCTGCCTCATCCGCGACTTCGACGAAGGGGGCGGCTGGGTGTACCAAGGCGCACGTTCCTGCGCTCACTGGCTCTCATGGCGCATCGGGCTCGACCTCGGCGCCGCTCGCGAGAAGGTTCGAGTTGCCAAGGCTCTCGCGAAACTTCCTCGCATCAGCGAAGCGGTGAGCCGCGCGGAGATCTCCTACTCCAAAGTTCGGGCCGTCACGCGCATCGCGACGCCCGAGAATGAAGACTCCCTTCTCCAGATCGCTCTCGGGGGAACGGCGTCGCAGGTCGAGCAGATCGTTCGCGCCTGGCGCAAGGCCGATCCGGCGCAGGAACGAGAGACCGCGAAGTTTCAGGAGAAGGAGCGCTCCTTCTCGATGCATCAGGACGAGGATGGGATGTGGGTGGTGCGCGGGCGGCTCACGCCCGAGGTCGGTGCGGTCCTCATGAAAGCGCTTCAGGCGGCCGGGGATGCTCTGTTCAAGCAGGATCGCGAGGAGGACGTTTCCGCGGAAACGTCTTCGAGGACTCACGAGCAGCGGCGGGCGGATGCCCTTCGGCTCGTGGCCGAGAGCGCTCTCTCCGGCGGGTTGGATCCTGGGAAGTCGAGTGACCGCTACCAGGTCGTCGTTCACGCGGACCAGGCGGTGCTGCGGGACCCTGCCGCAGCCGGGCAATCGGTCCTCGAGCCGGGTGCGGGCGTTTCCGCGGAAACGTCCCGGCGCATCGCGTGCGATGCGAGTGTCGTCGAGATGACGCACGACGAAAGCGGGAACGTGCTCGATGTGGGCCGGAAGAGGCGGACGATACCGCCCGCGATCCGGCGCGCTCTCGACGCTCGGGATCCCACCTGCCGGTTTCCGGGGTGCAACCTGCGCTTTACGCAGGGCCATCACGTCGAGCATTGGGTGAACGGCGGGGAGACGAAGCTCTCGAACCTGGTCAACTTGTGTCATCACCACCATCACTGCGTTCATGATGGCGGCTATCGCGTGGAGCTCTCACCCGAGGGGCGAGCGTCGTTCTATTGGCCGCATGGCTCGCTGATTCCCGAGGTTCCGCTCCTTCCGAAGGCACCCGAGAATCCGGTCGAGGCTCTGCGCTCGCGGAACGCCGAGAACGCAGTTTCCCTCACGGGTGAGGAAGGGGCGCCGAAGTGGGGGTACGCACCCATCGATTGGGACTACGCGGTCGACGTGCCGCTACAGAACCTGGCGATGCGTCGTCGAAGCGAAGACGGAGAGACTCTGCACTGAGACGGGCTCGCGAAAGCACCGACGGTCCGGTCCACGAGCGGCAGATCGTCGCAAATACCAACGAGGCCGACTTTCGCGTGGCGAAGATCGGAGCCTGACAGCTGATCGCAGACGCCTATTGCGACTTCTTCTTCAGCGCTTCGATGACCTGCTTCGCCGCCTCGGCTTGGGGGTCGGTCGGCGCGAGCTCCAGGAACTTCTCGAAGTGCGCGAGGGCCACGTCGGTCTGTTCCTTGCTCACGGCGATGAGGCCAAGCCGGTAGTGAGCGGTCGCCCGCGCGGGATCGAGCTCGAGCGTCTTCTGGTAGGCTGCCTCCGCCGCCGCGACGTCGCCCGCGTTCTCGGCATAGACGGCGTAGTTGAAGAGCACGATGGGATCGGTCGCCTTGAGATCGACCGCCTTCTTCATCGACGCCGCGGCCTCCGGCCAGGCCTTTTTCTTTCCCTGGATGTCGGCGACCGCTAGCCAGGCTTCGTAGAAGTCCGGCTTCAGCGTGGTCGTTTTCGCGTAGTACTCGAGCGCCTTGTCCGGGTTCTCGAGCTTCTCGTACGTGCTCGCGATGTTGAACTGGACCTCGGGATTGTCGGGGAGCATCTTCTCGAGCTCCAAGAGGCTCGTGAGGGTCGCCTGATGATCGTCCGAGCTCGCCGACAGATTGAATTTCTCCAGGAGCTCCGCAGCCCGGGCGTGATCCTTCGCCGAGAGCTCGCCGGGCGCGAGCGGATACATCGTATTCGTGCCCAGATCGACCTGTTCGGAAGAGCTCACCGCCGCGCCGAGAGGAACGGGGCGATATCCCTCCTTCTCGCAGGTCACGACATAGTTGCCGACCTGGAGTCCCGCTTTCACGAACTCTCCATTCTTCTTGGAGGTCACCGACGTCGCTCGCCCTCCGCCTCCTTGCAGCTCCGCCTTGCAGACCACTCCCTCGACAGGGTTTCCCTGCTCGTCGACGAGCTTGCCTCGAAACGCGCCCCGCTGGGCAAAGGCGTCCGCGGCCGCAAGGACGATCACAGCGGCGAGGGCCGCCGTCCATCGATTCGACTTCATGCTTCCTCCTGCTTACGAGTGCTTTTTGTATTTTTCACCGGCCTCGATGCGAAGCTTCAGGCGATTCTCTTTCGTCGGCATCGGGCATGTGGTGAAAGGGTTGAACGCGCATGGCGGGTTGTACGCCATGTTGAAATCGACGACGACCGTCCCGTCCTTGGGAGCGTCGGCATAGAGAAAACGCGCCGAGGGATAGGTTTCCCTGCCGCTCGTCGCATCCTTGAAGATGAACCAGAGGCGGTCGCGTTCGGTGTTCCACACCGGCTCCATGCGAACGGTCTCCCCGAGGAGCTCGAAGTCGACCACGCCGGGGCTCTGGTAGCGCTCGATGTCGCCGAGCATGTTGAGGATCTCGACGTCCTTCGGCTTCGCGTGAGGCGTGAACTTCGCCGTGACCCGGTAGGCGGGGGCGATCGGGAACCATTCGAGCCCCGTGAAGTCCTTTCGGATCTGACTGTCGAGATCGCGGAGCCGTATGGCGAGCCTCGGACCGCTGGCATGCACCCACAGGGAGAGCTTCCCGAGGCGGAGAGCGTTTTTCTCACCCGGCTCGAGCCCCACAGAAGTTACCGGCTTTTCGTTCTGGACGACGCTCACGCCGTCGTTCGCCCGGAACGTGACTTTGCCGCTCTCGTAGCCGAAGACTCCCACGAAAGGCGGGGCGCTTCCCTCGGGAAGAACGAAGTCATTCGCGGGGTCGGCGCCGACGGTGCTGTCGCCCTCGCGAAGCCAGAAGAGACCGGCGACGGTCAGCCAGCTTCCGTCCTTCTTCAGATTCGTCTCCCGCTCCTCCCGCCAGGATTCGATCTCCTTTTGATAGGAAGCGTCCTCGCCGAGTCCCGCGAGCGCAAGGAAGAGCGCCGGGGAGGCGAGCCACAACCACGCTGTCGACATGTTTTCGACCTCCGCTCGCATTCGATTCTACTTCACCGGAAGTAGGCCCGCAGGTCGACGGGCGCCGGGCTATCGAACACGCCCGCGGGCACCGAGTCCAGGACCGCGACATCCTGGTGCTTCCGTTCCCCACGGTTCGCCGAGAGGAGAATCTGCCCGTGCCGCTCCCAGTCGAGCCAGGGAATCTTGAAAGCCGGCTCGGGATCGGAGGCCTTCTCGTAGTAGTTCCATTGCGTGACCAGTCGGCTCCGGTCGTCGACGAAGACGTGATACTTGTTCTGCGGCGTCCGTCCCACGCTCTCGAACGTGAGCTCGAGAACGTCAGCCGACAGGCCGGTCTCGGTCTTCCCCTTCCCCAGATACTTCAGCGTCACGCCCTGGTCCTCGAGCTTGTACGGCATGAATACCCAGTAGGAGTCGTTGATCCAGGCGCTTTCCGCATCGTAGAGCGCTTTCTCGAGCGCCGCCGGATCGGTCACTTCCTGTCCGCTCTTCCACACTCGGCCTTTCTTGGTGTTCAAGTTCAGGAGCGTCACCGAGCCTTCGTTCTCGAAGCGGAGGTCTCCCTTCCACTTGTCCCAGACGTGGGTCCGCCGGCCGAAAAAGTTCCAGGTGAGGTAACGCGTCTCCTCCCATGCCTCGCGTCCGCCGAGCGCGTTCATGACTTCGTTCGCAATCTGAACCGCTTTGGGATCGGAGCCAGACTCCAGAGTCAGCGCGAGTGCGCCTGCCAGCAGAAGGTTCGTCAACTCCGTCCTCCCCTCAAGCGATTCCGTCGACGACGATGAACTGTCCCGTCGCGCAGCCGGTGCGGGCCGCAATCGCCTTCTGGTATTCCGGCGACCGGTACCATTCCTTTGCCCGCTCGAGGCTCTCGAACTCCACGATGACCACCCGGTTGGTCTCATCCTCTCCTTCGAGGGTCACGGTAGTCCCTCCACGAGCTCGGTAGCGGCCGCCGAACTTCTCGATCGCGGCGGCGGCGAGCCGCCGGTACTCGTCATAAGCCGCCGGATCTTTGACGTGAACGCGGGCGATCAAATAGGCGGGCATTTCTCGGCCTCCCTCGGTCGAAGCAAGAACGGCTATTCTGGTTCAGAAGCGGCCGCTCCGCAATCCGTTTTCGCTCGACAACCCTCTTCATTCCATAGAGAATAAAGGCCGAGAGTGCGGGGCCGACGGCAGGAGAGCCGCGGTGCACGATCCCGAAAAAACAACAAAATCCGACACCGGCGGTCGCCATCCCTCGATGGACGGTGATCGGAATGCCGACGCGCATCTTCGCCTCGTCGTCGAGCACTCGCCCGATCTCATCCTGACCCTCGACCGGGAAGGCAAGATCCGCTTCATCAACCGCCCGCCGCCTCCATTCACCGTCGAAGGGGTGTTGGGGACCTCCGCCTTCGATTACATCCGCAGGGAGGATCGCGCGCGATACCAGAAAGCGTTCGGGGACGTCCTTCTTACGGGAGAGCCCCGGGAAGTGGAGATCGTTTCCGACGACTCCGTTTGCTGGCTCGCCCGGTTCGTTCCCGTGAGCGCGGACGGCGGCACAATCGACGGCGTCCTGGTCATCGCGACCGACATCACCGAGAGAAAGAAGGCGGAGCAGGCGCTCCGGGAAAGCGAGAACCGCTTCCGGACGCTCGCCGACTCGACGTCGGCGGCGATTTTCGTCATCCAGGGCGCACGCATCGTCTTTGCGAACCGCGCCTCCGAGGTCGTCACCGGATACAGCCTCGCGGAGATCGCGCGGATGAACTTCTGGGACCTGGTCCCATCCCGAGAATCGCGATCGGACGAAGACCCGAGGACTCGATCGCCAGCAGGGCGCCGATGTTCCCGGCCGATACGAGGTCAAGCTCCTCACGAAAGGCGGCGAGGAGCGATGGGTGGACTACAGCGCGAGCACCTTCGACCTCGGGGGCTCGCCCGCGATCGTCGGAACCGCCGTCGACATCACCGACCGGAAGCGGGCCGAGGAAGAGCGGCGGCGGCTCGAAGCTCAGATTCAGCACTCGCAGCGGCTCGAGAGTCTCGGCGTTCTCGCCGGCGGAATCGCGCACGACTTCAACAACCTTCTCACGGGGATTCTTGGAAGCACGAGCCTCGCCATGATGAAGGTACCGCCGGATTCCCCCGCGGCGGCGCAGCTCGCGCGGGTGCTCGCGTCGGCGGAGAAGGCGGCGGAGCTCACGAACAAGATGCTCGCCTACGCGGGCAAATGTCAGTTGCTCCTCGTGCCTTCCGACCTGAACTGGACTCGTCGAGGAGGTTCTTCCCCTCGTCCGGGCATCGCTTGGACAAGCGGTCTCGATCCGGCTGGAGCTTGCGCCCAATCTGCCGTCGATCGACGCGGACGCGAGCCAGATCCAGCAAGTCCTGGTCAACCTCCTCACGAACGCCGCCGAAGCCTTCGCCCGGGAGGTCGTCGTGAGGACGGGGGTCATGACCGGGAGCGAATCCTCACGCTCATCCCTCCGTGTTTCTCGAAGTCACGGACGACGGCACCGGGATGGACGAGCAGACGCGCGCCCGCATCTTCGACCCGTTCTACACGACGAAGTTCACCGGCCGCGGCCTCGGACTCTCGGCGGTCGCGGGAATCGTCAACGGCCACGGCGGACGGATCAGGGTCGAAAGCTCACGGGAACGCGGCACGAGCTTCACCGTGCTCTTTCCGACGGTCGCAAGCCGCTCCGCCGAGCCTTCCGAGCTCGCTGCCGCAACCCCCGGGGGAGCTTCGGCCCGATTGAATCTCGCGAGGCCGGCTTCGGCCAGAGCGGCAATCATCGGAAGCCCGCGCGAAAGCGACCTTCGCGCGAAAGTATCGCTCGTGCTCCCACTCGACCTCGGCCATTCGCAGCAGCTCCGGGACGAAACGCCCGTGGCCCGCGAGAATCGCGAGACCCGCGGCTTCCTCGTACTCGCGGATGTTGCCGCTCTCGAGCCGCCCCGCGCCGTACATCGGGAAGAAGCCACCCGCTCACGCGACAGAGAGCTCCCGATGACAAGTCCAATCCCGCGGAAGAGCGCTTCGCGAAGCCTTCGAGGACGCGCCCCGAGATCTTCCAGCATCTCGCGGACCGCTCTCCGGTGCTCCCATCTCCTCGACCGCGATCGCCGATACCTCCTCCGCTTCCGTCGGGTCCACCAGGGATCGCGCATGGCCTTCGTACGCGAGAGCCGCCGCGAGCTCGCCCGCGTGAGCTCTTCTCAGAATGGCAACGAGCTCGAGGAGTCGCTTTTCCGCGCATTGCGCACCTGATGCTCTTCATTCTTTGAAAAAGCTCTCCTGCGGTGCAACAGTTGTGGTACACTGGTACATACATATGACCATACACGAGCACCGACGACATCCTTGTGGGTCGGGGCGACCCGTATCTTATTGCAGCCCTTCGACATTCTAAGACGCCATCTCGAAGCGCACCTGCACGTCCGATCGCCTCGCTTGTCGTTCATGACCGAGGAGCACCATCGCGTTCGAGACTTCGCGGTCGTGGAGCTTCCGCGATTCGGCGCGGCGATTCCTCCCGAGCGCATCGCGGAGGGAACGGGAATTCCCCGCGACCGGGTCGAAACCATCCTGACGGAGCTCGAGGTGCGCCGTTTCTTTCTCGTAAGGGACGATGACCGCCGGGTGAGCTGGGCCTTTCCCGTGACGAGCGAGAGAACGCCTCACCGGCTTCTCCTCTCCACCGGCGAGTCCATCCACGCGGCCTGAGCGGAGGACGCGGTTCCTGCGCCCTTCGTGCAAGGGTGCCTCAGAAACGAGAAGATGGCCGGTACGATTTCGACCCGGTGCGCCGAGAGCGGTCGCGAGCTGACTCTCGTCGTCTCCGTCGACGGCGACGTCGAGGTGCGCGAGAGAGGAGCGTCTCCCCTCCTCTTCGAGCCCGAGATCGATTGGGAGCGCTTCGGCAAACCCCACATCCTGGACGACTTCTGACGGAACTCCGTGTTCTTCTGGTCAGAAGACGAAGCAAGAGCGCATCGCCGGGAGAAGGCCCCGATAGACGGCATTTATCTCACCATGGCGCAGGCGAGTTACGTGACCCGCGTCGGGCAGGCATCACTCTTCGACATCGACCTTTCGACGGGAAGACCGCGTCGGTGCTAAGATCGCCGCACCATGGGCGAAGTCTCGAAAAAACGCCGAACGTTTCTCAGCGGTCTCACCGGTCTCACCGGTCTCACCGGAATCGCCGGCGGGCTCGGGGCCCTCGGGGGTGCGCCCGTTCCGCACGGCGACTCGAGGCCGCTCGCTCCCGACGACCCGACGAAGCTCCAGGGTCCTCCGCCGACGGAAGTGGGCGAGCGGTCCCCTTTCGAAACGCCGCGGCGCACGGTCATGAAGAACGAGCCCGCGTCTTCGTCTCGGACGCCGCTTCAGGATCTCTCGGGAATCGTGACGCCGTCGGACCTGCATTTCGAGAGGCACCACGCCGGCGTTCCGCGGATCGATCCCGAGCGCTACACCCTGCTCATTCACGGGCTCGTCGAGCGGCCCACCATCTTCACGCTGGCCGACCTCAAGCGCTTTCCCTCCGTCTCGCGGCTTCTTTTTCTGGAATGCTCCGGCAACGGCGGCGAAGCGCTGCGCGATCCGAAACCGGATCTCACGCCGCAGGAGATCGACGGTCTCACCAGCGTGAGCGAGTGGACCGGTGTGCCGCTCGCGCTTCTCTTCCGCGAAGTCGGGGCGCTCGCCGAATCGCGCTGGTTCCTCGCCGAGGGATCGGACGCGGCGGTGATGACTCGCAGCGTTCCCATGGGCAAAGGCGTGGGACGACGCGATGATCGCCTACGCCCAGAATGGGGAGGCGCTCCGGCCGGAGACCGGCTATCCCGCGCGGCTCTTCCTTCCCGGTTGGGAAGGAAACGCGAACGTGAAATGGATTCGAAGGATCGAGCTCGGCGAGCGTCCGTTCTTCACCCGCGAGGAGACCGCCAAGTACACCGATCCTCTCCCGGGCGGTAAAGCGCGGATGTTCAGCTTCGAGATGGACGCGAAGTCCATCATCACCTTTCCCGCCTATCCCGACGAAGCTCGCCTCGCGAGGCTATTGGGAGGTAACCGGCATCGCCTGGAGCGGACGCGGGCGGATCGCTCGCGTCGAGCTCAGCGTCGACGGCGGCGAGAGCTGGCAAGACGCGGATCTCCAGGAGCCGGTCCTTCCGAAGTGCCACACGCGGTTTCGCAAGCTCTGGAACTGGCAGGGCGAGACGGCGACCCTGGTGAGCCGCGCGACGGACGAGACGGGCTACGTCCAGCCGACACGGGAAGCGTTTCTCGCGGTGCGAGGCGAGGATACCCGCTATCACTTCAACCACCTTCGCGCCTGGAAGGTGAACGGCGACGGGAGCGTGGAGTTCGCTCTTGTGTAGGGCCTTCGCGGCGCTCCTTCTCGCCGGTCTCTGGAGCTGCTCTCCCGGTGCGCCTGCCTCGAACCCTCCGGCGCCGATCGTCGACGAGGCGACGCCGGCATTCCTCGGAGACCGTGGACTTTCACGGGGAGTGGCAACGCTGGGCTTCGACTCCAGCGCTTCGCGAAGAAGCCCTCGCCCGGCTCGAGTCTCTCCCTCGATTCGGCTTCGGCCGGAAAGCCACGCCGGAAGAGATCGCGAAGATCGACATCGACGTGATGCCCGACGGGACCGGTCTCCCCGAAGGGCGCGGCACGGTCGAGCGGGGTCGCGCGCTTTACAAGAACCAGTGCGTGCAGTGCCACGGCGCCGACGGCCGGGGCGCCGACTACGACGCTCTCGCGGGAAAGGGAGCCTTTACCGTCGGCAACTTCTGGCCCTATGCCACGACTCTCTACGACTACATCTACCGGGCCATGCCGCAAGCCGTGCCGGGGAGCCTTCCTCCCGACGACGTGTACAGCTTGACCGCCTTCGTCCTGCACCTGAACGAGATCCTCCCGGCGGACGGCGCTCTCGACCGCGACTCCTTACCGAAGATCGAGATGCCGGGAAGAGACCGCTTCGTCTACGACGATCGGGCCGGTGGACCGGAGCTGAAGTAGTGGCGCGGGATTTCATCCGCGAGATCATCGACGCGGAGATCGCCGCCGGCAAGAACGCGGGCCGGGTCGCGACGCGGTTTCCTCCGGAGCCCAACGGCTACCTTCACATCGGGCACGCGAAGGCGATCTGCGTGAACTTCGGAATCGCCGAAGAGTATCGCGGGACCGCGAACCTTCGCTTCGACGACACCAACCCGGTCAAGGAAGACGTCGAGTACGTCGACGCCATTCAGGACGACATGCGGTGGCTCGGATTCGACTGGGACGACCGCCTCTACTTCGCCTCGGACTACTTCGAGGAGTTCTATCGATTCGCCGTGAAGCTGATCGAGAAAGGCGCGGCCTACGTCGATAGCCTCACCGCCGACGAGATGCGCGAGTACCGGGGAACCCTGACCGAGCCGGGCCGGGAGAGTCCCTATCGGAACCGCTCGGTCGATGAGAACCTGGACCTCTTCCGTAGGATGCGCGCGGGCGAGTTCGAAGACGGGGCCCACGTGCTCCGGGCGAAGATCGACATGGCTTCGGGGAACCTCAACCTGCGCGACCCGACGCTCTACCGCATTCGCAAAGCCCAGCATCATCGAACGGGCGACGCCTGGGTCATCTATCCGATGTACGACTACGCCCATCCCCTCTCCGACGCCATCGAGGGGATCACCCACTCCCTCTGCTCGCTCGAGTACGAGGATCATCGGCCGCTCTACGACTGGGTCGTGGAAAAGGCGGAAACTCCGTTCCGGCCGCGGCAGATCGAGTTCGCGCGGCTCAAGCTCAGCTATACCGTCTTGAGCAAGAGGCGGCTCCTTCGCCTGGTGCGTGAGGGATTGGTCAGCGGTTGGGACGATCCGAGGATGCCGACGCTCCGCGGCATGCGGCGGCGCGGCTACACGCCGGAAGCAATCCGGGTCTTCGCCGACCGCATCGGCCTCGCCAAGAGAGACAGTCTCGTCGACGTCGCCCAGCTCGAGCACGCGGTGCGCGAGGACCTGAACGCCCGCGCCCCGAGAGTGATGGCCGTCCTCGACCCGCTGCGCGTCGTGATCGAGAACTACCCCGAGGACCGAGTCGAAGAGATCGAAGCCGTGAACAACCCGGAAGACGAGAGCGCCGGGACCCGCAAAGTGCCTTTCTCTCGCGTGCTCTACATCGAGCGGGAGGATTTTCGCGAGGACCCGCCGAAGAAGTTCTTCCGCCTGTCGCCGGGACGGGAGGTCCGTCTTCGATACGCCTATCTCGTCACCTGTACGTCGGTCTCGAAGGACGAGTCGGGGAACGTGACCGAGGTGCGCTGCACCTACGACCCCGCGACCCGCGGAGGCTCGCCCCCGGACGGACGCAAGGTGAAGGCGACACTCCACTGGGTCTCCGCGGCTCACGCGCTCGGCGCCGAGGTCCGCCTCTACGATCGCCTGTTCACGCGCGAGAACCCCGACGATGTCGAGGAGGGCGAGGACTTCACCGCCTCACTCAATCCGGACTCGCTCCAGGTCGTCTCCGCGGCGAAAGTGGAGCCAGGCCTGGATCGCGCCGCGCCGGGCGACTTCTTTCAGTTCGAGCGGCAGGGATACTTCGTGTTGGATCGGGATTCCGCGCCTTCGAAGCTGGTCTTCAACCGCACGGTGTCGCTGAAGGACGCATGGGCCCGGATCGAGGCGAGGAGCGCTCAGGCGGACTGAGGCCGCTGGATCACCGTTTCGTCGAGCGACGCTTCCGTCGTCTTCGCCGGCTTGAAGAACCCCTTCTGGAGAAGCGCGTGGTTCAACAGCAGGACCATGAAGTCCGTCATCTCCGATTCCTCGAGGATCCGGCCGACGGTTCGATGGCGGATGAGCCAGCTGGTACATCTCGAGCTCGTCCGCGGTGAGCGTATTCACGGGAATGGCGCAGCTCTCGTTGAGGACCACGTCCTCCGTCGTCGGCGGAAGTTTCGCCAGGAGCTGGTCGAGCGCTTCGACCTGCTGCATGCTCTCGACGACGAGGTTCTCGGTACCCTCGTGGATCGTCCAGGGCACGTCAATCGTGGGGAGCTCGCGGAGCTCGTAGCTTCCCTCCTGGAGCGCCAATACGCGGTAGAGCGCTTTCTGATTCCGAACCGCGCCGTACTCGCAGTGGATGACCGCCCCCTCTCGAAGGAAGATCTTTGCCTCGTGCTCTCGAATTCGAATCGCGATGAGCGCCGAAGCGCTCCGTCGTGAAAGCTCGGTCAGGAGCTCGGGCAGGGTCGCATCCCCGGAGGCGCCGCCCGCCTCGGGCGAGGCGCAGGATTCACGAAAAGGAAGGATGCTTCCGCTGGTCCCCGTGGCGAATCGCTCGGCTCGAACGGCCGTGACATCCTCGGCATCCTGACCGCGCGGCACGAGGTGGACCACCAGGGTGAATTCCCCGATGCGGATGGAGTCCCCGGAGCTCAGTTTCCTGTGTTGGACCGCTTCATTGTTGACGTAGGTCCCGTTGGTGCTTCCCATGTCGCGCACGAACAGGCCGTCGACTTCGCTCAGGATCTCGGCGTGGTAGCTCGAGACCCGGCGTGAGCGAAGCTGGATATCGTTCGACTGATGCCGCCCGACCGCGACTCGAAAGGTTTCGCTGAGGTCGAAGGTGTGGACCTCCGTGTCCGTCTTCAGCTCAAGGAGCATCGCATGATTGGGAGCGATGACCGCGGTCATTTCCATCGTGCTCATGAGGCGAAAAACGAGCAAAGCACATGCCAGTCATCCATCCGGCGGAATTTGAACCACTTCGGAGACCCGCGGCGCTTCGTCGATCGGGGGGAACGCCCCGTGACGCGGGGTGGCGATCCTACAGAGTGTCTGGTCTAATGCGCTCGTGCTGACGCTCGTCCTGGCGGCGACGCTCACCGTCGAAATTCCGTTCTATGAAGGTGTTGCGCTTCCCGAGGGCGCCCTCGCCCGCGCTCTCGCCGAAGCGGATCGTCTGTTCGAGCCGAGCGGAGTCCGGTTCGATTGGCGGCCGTCCGCGGGCGAGCCGTCTCTTCCCGCGCTCGCCGCGATCGTTCTTCACGCGCGTCCCGAGCGGCCCGTCATCAGCGGATGCAGCCGCGACCTTCACGACCACCGGCTCGGACGAGCCGAGCTCGACCGCCGCCGCGTGACGATCTGGACGGAGCACGTCGCGCGCGCCGTCGCGGGAAGCTGGGATCGGAAGGACCCGCCGCGCGTCGACGGAAGTGCCCTCGGGATCGCTCTTGGCCGCGTCCTCGCCCACGAGCTCGGCCATCTGTTGCTTCGGCTCGACGGCCACCGCGAGAGCGGCCTCATGCAGCCGAGCTTCTCGCAGCGAGCGCTGGTGAGAAAGGGCGATGGGTCCTTCCGGCTTTCCGAAGAAGACCTGGAGCGCGTGAGGAGCGCCATCACGCGGCTCCAGGTCGAAGGGCTTACTTATGGAATCTGCGCGCCATCGAGACGAGCTCCACTCTCTGCTCGGGAGTGAGTATCCCCGCGAGCTCCGTCAGCGACCCGCTGAGCTCCCTCGACGCCCGGTCGAATAGCTCCACCTGGTCCTGCCTCAATCGCTCGATCGCTTCGGGGTCGAGGCTCGCCCGGCTCATCTCCTCGACGAGAGTCTCGTGGTTCGACCGATGCTCCTCGATGAGAGGCATCAGGTCGTCGAACGATCTGCGCCACGATCCGCTTCGCCTGGCCTTTCTGGTCCTCCGTGGCCTCGACCCGGGTGAGAATCCAGTCGGTCGCGAGCGCGACGTGCTCGCGAGCGGCCTCGGGATCCTCGTGCCGGAAGAAACCTCGATGACCGTGTCCGCCTCCCAGGTGCCCCGCGGCGAGAGCGCCCGCTCCGAGCGCCACCGCTCCGGAAAGAGCGACGCCGAGAATCCCGCCGGCCGCGAGCCCGAACCAGAATCCGTGCCGCGACCGTTTACCCGTTGCTTCGTTGCTGTCCGTCATTTTCGTTCCTCCTTCAGGAAACGCCGTACGAAGGAGAGTACGAAGGCGCGCATTTCCGCACCGTTTCGGGTAGGTAAAGTTTTGTGAAGACTCAGCGCGCGAGCACGGGAATGAGCTTCAAGAGGTAGGGGTCGAGAGCTTTCTTGCGCGTCCAGGTCTCTTCGAGTGGAGTGGCGATGAGACGCCCCGCGACTTCTCCAACCATGACATCCGTCTTTCCTTCCGCGATCGTCTGGACGGCGTAGGCGCCCAGCTTCGTCGCGAGGATGCGGTCTCGCGCCGTCGGACTTCCTCCCCGCTGAATGTGCCCGAGCACCGTCACGCGGGAATCGAACCCGGTCTTGGCCTTCAGCTTTTCCGCGACCGCGAAGGCGCCTCCCTCGTGCTCGCCTTCCGCCACGATGAGGATGCTCATCGCTTTGCCGCGCCTTCGCGCCTCGACCAATCGCTCGCAGCAGGCATCGAGATCCGTCGGCACTTCGGGAATGAAGATGTCCTCCGCTCCGCCCGCCGTGCAGACCCCGAGAGCGATGAACCCCGAACGCCGACCCATCACTTCCACGAGAAAGAGCCTTTCGTGTGACTCAGCGGTGTCGCGGATCTTGTCGATGGCATCGAGGGCGGTGTCGAGGGCGGTATCGAACCCGATGGTCTCATCGCTTCCCGACACGTCGTTGTCGATCGTCGCCGGTACGCCTACCACCTTCCCGTTCCAGATCTTCGCGAGCTCGTGTGCGCCCCGGAGCGTTCCGTCCCCGCCGATGGCGACCAGGCCCGTGATTCCGTTCGCATCGAGCACTCGCCCGCGCGCGCTCCCGGGCTTCCGGCTTCAGAAATTCCGGAGAACGCGACGTCTTCAGGATGGTCCCTCCGCGCTGGAGCACGTTCGCGACGGCGCGAGGAGTCATTTCGACCAGCTCGCCCTGGAGGAGGCCCGAGTAACCCGCGGAGGATTCCGGATACCTTCGATTCGCGGCTCGCGGCGACCCGCACCACGCTTCGGATGGCGGCGTTCATTCCCGGGGCGTCGCCCCCGCTGGT
Source organism: uncultured Acidobacteriota bacterium (assembly GCA_963820855.1). Lineage (GTDB taxonomy): Bacteria > Acidobacteriota > Vicinamibacteria > Marinacidobacterales > SMYC01 > DAISKN01. The sequence continues at coordinate 32,064 of CAWGBY010000014.1, read as the reverse complement.
GAGGACTCCGATGCGCACGGTCGTCAGTTGGAGGTCGTCGCCGCCCCGGCCGCGGGGTTCAGCGTATGCCTCGAGATCCACTCGTACTGACGCTTCATCCGATCGAGCCTGTGGTAGTACTCCTGGAGACCGTGTCCTTCGCGGGGATAGAAGACGAGCTCCGTCGCGACGCCGCGGTCCTTGAGCGCGCGGAAGAACTCCATCGGCTGGCCGATGGGGACCCGCTCGTCGGCGGCGCCGTGCAGGATCAAGGTAGGCGTCGTCACCGAAGAGGCGTAGGTCAGTCCGGAGCGCTCGCGATAGAGGTGCTCGGTCTCGGGGGCGAGCGTTCCGTTGAAGAATGACCCCAGATAGTTGGGAACGTCGTTCGTTCCGTACATGCTCACGAGGTTGGTCAGGCCCGCTCCGATCATCGCCGCCTTGAAGCGGGTGGTCTGAGACACGGTCCAGCAGGTCATGTATCCGCCGTAGCTCCAACCCTGGATGGCGAGCTTGTCCGGATCGGCGATGCCCGCCGCCACCATCGAATCGACGCCCGCCATGATGTCCCGGTAGTCTCCCCCGCCCCAGTCGGCGAGGTTTCCGCGCATGAACGCCTCGCCGTAGTTGGTGCTTCCCCGGGGGTTGGGATAGAGGACCGCCCATCCTTGTCCCGCCCAGTGCTGTCCTCCGTCCCCGTAGCGAACGCGGAAATAGTTGAAGTGCGCGCCGGTGGGGCCGCCATGAACGACCACCATGAGCGGATAGCGTCTGCCCGGCTCGTATCCCACCGGTTTCACCAGCACTCCTTCGACCTCGTACCCCTCCGTGCTCTTCCAGGTGACGACTTCGGTCGCGCCGAGCGCGAGCGCTTCGGCTTCGGGATTCATCGCGGTGAGCTTCTGGGGCTCCTTGAAGTCGGGGCCGGAGACGTAAACCTCCGCGGGCGAGGAGGGTGATTCGCTGGTGAAGGCGGCGACCGAGCCGTTGCGGCTCAGGTTCCCGAGAGTCGCGAACGCGCCCTCGGTCAGCTTCGCGTAGCGATGGTTCGCCACTTCGTAGGCGTAGACTTCGAGGTATGCGCGATCGCCTACGGAAAACAGGAGCCGATCGCCTCCCGGCGTCCACTGAGGCTCTCCGGGGATGCGATCGAAAGATGCATCAGAAAGGTCCTTCACCTTCTTCGACGAAAGATCGTAGAGCGCGAGCCTCGCGTTTCGAAGATCGGGAATCTGGGTTCCATCCGGAAGAGGCTCGGCGTCGTTGGGAGTGGTGACGAACGCGATGGATTTGCCGTCCGGCGAGAACGCGGGCGCCTCGTCCTGTCCGAGATTCCGGGTGATTTTTTCGACACGGCCGTCCGCGAGCGTCAGGAGGTAGACGTCGTCCCGGCCGTCCCGCAGCCACGGTGTGGGCGCCGCGGTGAACGCGATTTGCGATCCATCCGGCGAATAGCTCGGCCGGCCCTTGACGGTGAAGCCGGTTCCCTCCGTTCGCTGCACCGTCTGACGACTCTCGAGCTCGACGGTCCAGAGGTGGCTCATACGGAAGTCGCCTTCGTAGACGACCGGGTCGTCACCGCGTTTGCGCTTCTGCTCCTCCTCGGGAGAGAACGCGTCCCTCGTGGTGAACGCGATCGAAGAGCTGTCGGGGGACCACTCATAGCCCGCGACGGACTCCTTGACGTCGGTCAAACGGAACGCTTCTCCGCCCGAGGCGCGCAGGATCCATATCTGCCGCTTCGGCTCCTCACTCGACTCGCCGGTCTCGCGAGCGGCGAGAAAGCTTACCCAGACGCCATCCGGCGACCACGCGCCGGCACTCTCGCCTTTTTCTCCAAAGGTGAGTTGAGCCGATCCTCCCCGCGGACGCCCACTCGATACACGTGGCTCACCCACTCGACTTTCCCCGGAGACACCGACGAGTCCGGGTGCTTGACCCAGGAGGCCAGGGTGAAGAGAACCGCGCTCCCGTCGGGCGACACCGCGGGCTCGGAGACGGCTCGGATCGACAGGATGTCCTCGAGCGTGACGGGCCGTTTTTCGGCGGCGGCGAGCGACGAGACGGAGGCGACGAAGGCGATGAACGAGAGTGGCTTGCGGATGAAGCTCATCGAAGGCTCCTTGAGGAAACGACCGGGACCGAAACGCGCGCCCATAGCCACGCTACAATATCAGCATCGTGCAAGAGATTCCGGAAACCGCCGGCCCCGACGTTCCGGCGGCCAGCTTCTACGAGGTCCTCGTCCGGGCGACGCCCCGTTTTTTCGTAACTCCCGCGCTCATCGCGGCGAACGTCGCCTATTTCGCCATTGCCGTGCCTTCACGGGGTGTCCCCGATCGACCCCGATCGCCAGCATCTCCTCGACTCTCGGAGCGACTCTACGGCCCTCTCGTCTTCGAGGGCGAGTGGTGGCGAATCGCGAGCGCGAACTTCGTGCACATCGGTTTCCTGCACCTCTTCTTGAACATGTGGTGCCTCTGGAGCCTCGGCAACGCCGCCGAGCGGATGTTCGGAAACCTCACCTTTCTCATCATCTATCTTCTCTCGGGAATCGGAGGAAGCCTCGCGAGCCTCGCCTGGCACCCGTCGGTCCTGAGCGCCGGCGCGTCCGGCGCGATCTTCGGCATCGCGGGCGCGCTCGTCTCGATGCTCTACTTCGGCGACATCCGCGTTCCCCGGCAAGGTGGTGCGAGATCTGCTTTCGAGCCTCGCGTTCTTCGTGGGATTCAATCTGCTGCTGGGAAGCGTCCTCGTCGGGATCGACAACGCCGGTCACATCGGCGGGCTCGTGGTCGGACTCGGTCTCGGCGCAGCGCTCCACCGGCCGCTTCCTCACGGCCATCGGCCCTGGTTCCGGTTCCTGATCGTTCCCGCGGTCGTTCTCCTCTTCGTCTGCCGCCGCCCGACTGGCGCGATGGAGAAGAGCGCCGCCGATCCGGACCTCCTGGCCGAGAACGCGCGGCGTCTCTCCTCCGAGGGAAAGAAGCAGGAGGCGCTCGAGACGCTCCAGAAGGCGGCCGCGCTCGCGCCGGAGTCGGCCGCTCGTCGCGAACGACCTCGGCTCGGCCTACCTCGAAGCCGGACGCACCGACGAGGCCATCGCGAGCTTCGAGCGTGCCGTCGAGCTCGACCCTCAGCTCTACGAGCCGCAGCGGAACCTCGCGGTGGCGCTCGCCATCGCCGGGCGCAAGGAGGAGGCGAGCGAAGCCTTCCGCATCGCGCGGCAGATGCGAGCCGAGAGACATCTCCCTGTACGTCGTCTCGAGCCAGCTCTTGCTGGAGGCGGGCCGCCTCGACGAGGCGGTCGCGGTGCTCGAGGAAGCGCGCACCTGGGCGCCGGAATCGGCTCCGGTCGAAAGCCAGATGGGCCTCGTCCGGCTTCGCCGGGGTGAGAACGGGCTCGCGCTCGAAGCGTTTCGCAAAGCCGTTTCGCTCGAGCCGGACGACCCCGAGAATCACAACCGGCTCGCGCTCGGGCTCTCGCGGGTGCGCGAGGGCGACTGCGGCCTCGAGGCGATCGAAAAGGCCCTCGAGCTCCTACCGGACGCGCCGCATCTTCTCGACAGCCTCGGGACGGTGCGCCTCGCTCGTGGGGAGACGGAGGAGGCGATAGCCGCCTACCGGCGCGCGGTCGAGCTCGACCCGGGACATGCCGTCTACCGATTCAACCTCAGCGTCGCTCTCGCGCGCGACGGGAAGATCCGCGAAGCGGAGATCGAGAGCGAGCGGAGGCGGAGGAGCTGGATCCTCAGTTCGTGCCCCGGCGGACGGCGAGCCAATCATTTGACGCGGAGGGCGATCGTCATCGGAGGCGGTGCGATCGGCGTCGCCTCCGCCTACTACCTGCAGCGCTCCGGATTCGCGGTCACGATCGTCGACCGCGGCGACGTCGGACGCGCGTGCTCCTACGGGAACTCGTGCCTCATCGTCCCCAGCCACTCCGAGCCTCTTCCCGGTCCGGGAGTCGTCGGACAAGCGCTTCGATTTCTTCTGTCGCGCACGAGCCCGTTCTACGTCCGGCCGCGGCTCGACCCCGCACTCGCGGGTTTCTTCTGGCGGTTCCGAAAGCACTGCAACCGTGAGTCCGCCGAGCGCGGCTTCGAAGCGCTCGTCGGGTTGAGCCGGGCGAGCCTCGAGCTCTATCAGGAGCTCACTTCGGCGAAGGAAGCCGACTTCTACTTTCGCCGCGAGGGTCTTGCTCGAGGTCTACCTCACCGAGCGCGGAGTCGGCATCGGACGCCACGCGCTCGAGATCATGGAGAGAGAAGGTTTTCCCGCGAAGCTCCTCTCGCGCGACGACGCGCTCGCCTTCGAGCCGGCGCTCTCCCCTTCGGTCCAGGGCGGCCTCTTCATCGAGAGTGAGGCCCACGGATTCAGCTTCGGCTACGTGCAGGCGCTCGCCCGCACCGTCGAGCGCGCGGGAGGACGGATCGCGCCCGGCCGGAGCGTATCCGGACTCCTTCTCGACGGTCGGCGGGTGAAGGGCGTCCGCATCGGCGAGCCGCCGAACGAAGAAGACGATCGAAAGCGACGTCGTGGTTCTCGCGGCGGGCTCCTGGTCGAAGCGCCTCGGCGAAGCCGCGGGGATCTCGATTCCGCTTCAGCCGGCGAAAGGCTACAGCGCGACCGTCGACGCGTTCGAAGGAGCGCCGCGGATTCCGGTGCTCATCAAGGAAAGGCGGGTCACGGTGACCCCTCTCGGAGACCGCGTGCGATTCGGCGGAACGCTCGAGCTCACCGGGTTCGACTCCGTCGATCGACCGCGCGCGGTACGGCGCCGTGGTGAAGGCGGCGCGGGAGACGCTGCCGCTCCGACTTCCCGATGAAGAACGAGGAGTCCTGGTGCGGGTTCCGGCCGCTCACCCCGGACGGACTTCCCATCATCGACCGCGCGAAGAACCTCGACGGGCTCATCGTGGCCACGGGACACGCCATGCTCGGCTTCACGCAGTCGCCGATGACGGGAAAGCTCGTGGCCGAGCTCGCGAGCGGCGAGAAGCCTTCGCTCCCGCTCGAGCCTTTTCGTCTCGATCGCTTCTAGTCGAGAGCTCTACTTTCGCGGAGCGTACTGCGCGGGCAGAGGCTTCCTTCGCGGCGCAGACCGGACCACTGGAGGCCGACGATCCACCAGCGGCCGTCGATGAGCGCGAGATCGAAGCTGGTGAGTCCGTGGCTCACGGGTTTCTCATCGGTCTTCCGGTCCCGGATCTCGTAGGTGCTGTAGACGTGCGCCATGTGGCCGAAGGTCTCCGACCCGGCGCGCGACCTCCCACTCGTAGAACGGCTTCTCGCGGTGGTCCGGATAGCGGGTCATCCAGTCGTCGATGCGGCCGGGCGTTGGGCACGTTCTTGCCCTCGGGAGTCGCGAGCGTCGGCGTGACCACGTGAGCGCACCTGGCGAAGAGCGACGAGTAGCGCTTCTTGAACTCCCGCCGATCGCCCGGCTCACCGGAAAGCGATTCGTAGTAGGCGCGGACCACCGAGTCGATCGAGGCGACGTCCGCAGGGTTCGCCTCGACGAATTGGAGCTCGGCGGCGGTCGACTGCGGCAAGGCCATCAGGACCAGAGTCGCACACAGCATCGCGAAGGAGCTTATCACTCGTGGTATCGTTTGCCGGATGGAGCACGGCGGCTTTCATTCCGTTCTCGAGCGGGACCATCCCTACATCTTCATCGACACCACGATGCAGATCTGGCCCGACGCCGACTTCGAAAAGGCGCACCGCCACGGCGTCACCGCCTACGCCGTCACCGCCTGCCGTCCTCATGACGGATTCGACGAGGTCGTCATGGACCTCATGGAATGGCACCGCCTCGCGCGGGAGCACGAGAACCTTCTGGTCGCCGAGAGCGTCGCGGACGTCCGCCGCGCGAAGCGGGAGGGCAAAGCGGCCCTCATTCTCGCGGCGCAGGGCGGCGATTTCATCGGCCGGAAGCTCCACCGCGTCGAGGCCGCCGCCCGGCTCGGCCTGAGACAGCTCCTTCTCGCGTACAACGCGACGAACCAGCTCGCCGACGGCTGCCTCGACCGAACCGACGGAGGACTTTCGAAGCTCGGCGAGCGCGTCGTCGAAGAATCGAACCGCGTCGGGATCCTGCTCGACGCCACGCACACCGGCAAGCGCTCGACCCTCGAGCTCATCGACCGCAGCAGCCGGCCGGTCGTCTTCAGCCATTCGAATCCGAGCGCCGTCGCCCCGAATCCTCGAAACATCGACGACGAGCAAATCCTCGCCTGCGTCCGCCGCGGCGGCGTCATCTGCCTCGCTCCCTGGGGCCCTCTCGTCATGCGCCCCGGAACGAGCCATCAGCCGACGGTCGACGACTTCATCGACATGATCGACCACGTGGCGCAATCTCACCGGGTCGTCCGACGCCATCGGCATCGGGACCGACATGTCTCTCGGGAGCTATCCGCTTCGCGAGGACGACCCGTGGGGCGCTCCCGACTACGGAAAGCCCTTCGCGGAGTATGGCGAGAAAATCACCGCCGACCCGCGCTCGCCGCGGCGAAACCTCGACGGGTTCTCGGACTACGCGGAGGTGGTGGGCTTCTCGGCGGCGCTCGAACGGCGCGGCTACTCGACGGAAGACATCGCGAAAGATTCTGGGCGAGAACTACCTGAGAGTCGCCTCGAGGCCTGGAAGGCCTGACCCTTCGCTTCGCGGCCGCCGGTCCGTCGATTGCGCCTCCCGCGATTCGGCCCGTACAATGGATCTTACACTCACAATTGAATTGACGTTCGCCCCGAAAAGGGCCTTCGGGAAAGGTACCGCCATGGACGAGACCATCCGCAGGCGAAGCGGCTTTCTTTCCGCCGTCGAGACCGCGTTCGAGCACTTCCTCTGGCATTTCCGGGTGGTCATCGTGCTCGGAGTCATCGGGCTCGTCACCGGCTCCTGCATCGTGTTCTTCTATGGAATCGTCGAGACCGCTCCACCTCCTGGTGAGCTTCGTGAAGACGATGTGGCTCGAGGGAGGGCACCTGGCCCACGACCCGGCGGCCGGCCTCCTCACCTACAACGAGATGATCATGGGCCTCATCACCGTCGTGGACGACTTCCTCATCGGAATCGTGCTCCTCATCTTCGGCCTCGGCTCCTACGATCTGTTCATCTCGCGGATCGACGCCGCGCTCGAGCAGGGCGACATCCGGCCCGACTGGCTCGTGTTCGGCTCCCTCGACGAGCTCAAGAGCGTCCTCGGGAAAGTGGTCCTGATGATCCTGGTCATCAACTTCCTGAGGCTCACCATCGAGACGAAGTTCGACGGACCCCTCCACCTCGTATATCTCGGCGCCGGCATCGCGCTCGTGAGCCTCGGCCTCAAGCTCACCCACGGCAAGGACATCGAGATGACCAAGGCGGTGATGCGCGTGAAGCCGCATCACCCCGAGGACGACGAAGCGGAGAAGACCGAACGGCGAGTCCGCCGGCAGGCCAGCGATCGAAGACGCGGAGCTCCGGCCGAAGCCCGGGCTCACGCGGCGGGCTAGAATAGCACACACAATGCGCGGCGATGAGCCGCCGCGGGACTTCCTCTTCAACGCCATCGGAAGCGCCCTCGGGCTCGGGCTCTCCCCCATTGCCCCCGGAAGCTTCGGAGCGCTCCTCGGCGTCGCCTACGCCGTGCCGGTATTCATCTACCTTCCGCTCGCATGGCGGCCCGTGGGCGATCGGCGCTCGGGCTCGCGGCCGTTGTCGGCCGCGAACCACTTGCTCACGCCCTGGGCCGTCGCTTACTGGAAGGACGAGGACCCGGGTCACTTCGTCCTCGACGAGATCGCCGGCTACCTGATGGTGCCGCTCCTCCTGCCCCAGGGAACGCTGTGGCAGGTCGGATTCTGGGGCTTCCTTCTCTTTCGCATCTTCGACATCGTCAAGATCCCGCCCGCCCGCCAGATCGATCGGAACATGCACGGCCCCTGGGGCATCCTTCTCGACGATCTGGTGAGCGGCGCCTATGCGGCGCTCGTCCTCTATGCCTACCGCTGGCTCGCCCCGCCGCCTGATGGTAGACTGATTTTCATAACCAACAATCGATGACCGATACCGGCCCCCGCCGGTTGCGCGCGCCCATGTCGACCCAAGCTTCGATGCACGGCACGCTCCGCCAGCGCTTTCGATACCGCCTCGACAACTTCCTCGCGAGAGGAAGCAGCGCCCTCTTCGTTTCGCTCCTCGTCGCGTTTCTCGCCGCCATCGCCGCCATCGGCGCTCGGACGCTTCCTCCTTCACGCCGTCGCTCCGGAAGCCACGAGCGCCCTTTCCCGCGAGCTCTGGGTGGTGTTCCTCCAGCTCACCGACCCCGGAAACATGGGCGAGGACAGCGACAATCCCCGCGTTCTCAAGAGCGCCGCGGTGGTCGCGGGCCTCACCGGGGTCGTCATCTTCTCCGCTCTCATCGCCTTTCTCACCACCGCGCTCGACCAGGCCATCGCCCATCTGAAGAAGGGGCACAGCCAGGTCCTGGAGTCGGGGCATACCCTGATCCTCGGCTGGGGACCGCGCGTGGTGGAGATGCTCCGCGAGCTCGTCGAAGCGAACGCGAGCGAGAAGGACCCGGTGGTGGTGATTCTCTCCGAAGAGGACAAGGAGGAGATGGACGAGTACCTCCGCTCGCATTTCACCGAGCGGAAGAACACCCGCGTCGTCACCCGGAGCGGCCCTACGGGATCGGTGCAGTCGCTCCGACGGGTGAGCTCCCATCGCGCGAAATCGGCCATCGTCCTCGCGAACTGCACCCACTCCGCCACTCTCGAGGTCAAGCTCGCGAGCGACGCCCGGGTCATCAAGACGGTCCTCGCGCTCGAGTCGCTCCTGATCGCGGAAGATCAGGAGTTCGCCATCGTCGCCGAGGTGTTCACCGACCGGAACCGTCAAGTGCTGAAGGACATCGCTCCCGGCAAAGTGAACGCCATCGACGTCGAGGAGATCCTGGCGAAGATCATGGTGCAAACTTCACGCACCAGCGGCCTCGCCGTCGTCTACTCCGAGCTCCTCGGCTTCTCCGGCTGCGAGATGTACTTCCACAACGATCCGCGGTGGAGCGGATTGAAGTTCGACCGGCTCCAGTACCACTTCCCCGACGGGATCCCCATCGGCATCCGGCCGAAGGACGGCGAGATCGTCATCCGTCCGCCGGGAGAGACCGCCCTCGGGCCCGAGGACGAGATCGTCATCATCGCCGAGGACGACTCCTCCATCGACTTCCGCCCGAGTCCGGTCATGATCCCGAAGGCGCGCGAAGTCCCGCAGCTGCGCGTCGATCGGGCGATCGAGCGTCAGCTCATCCTCGGCTGGAGCTACAAGGCGCCGATCATCATCCGCGAGTACGCCGACTACGTTCTCGAAGGCTCCGAGGTCGACGTGGTCGTCAAGGACGCTCCCGGAATCGCTCCGGGCGACGGTCGCGAGCCTCGACGGCGAGGGCGGCGTCAAGGTGCGGCTCATCGACAAGGACCCGCTGACCAGCGAGGACCTCGAGTCGATCCAGCCCTTCTCGTACAACCACGTGGTGATCCTGCCGCAGAAGCCCCATCTCGACGCGGAGCCCGAGCGCATCGATTCCGAGACCATCGTGGTGCTCGCTGCACTTGAGAAAACAGCTCAAGACGCTGTCCGAGGCGGGAACGCGGGTCTCGACCAAGCTCATCACCGAGATCCTGGACTCTTCGAACCGCGACCTCGTCTCCCACGCCGGAGTCGACGACTTCATCATCTCGAACCGCATGGTCTCGATGCTCTTCGCCCAGATGAGCGAGGAGCCGGAGATCGAGGGCGTCTACGCGAACCTGTTCCGGGAAGCAGGGCTCGGAGATCTACGTGAAGCCCGCGTGGCTCTACTTCGGCTCGCTTCCGGTCACCTGCCGCTTCGGCGATCTGATGCGGGTCGCGCAGAAGCGAGAGGGCGAGATCGCCATCGGCTACAAGCTGAAGGCAGCTCGAATCGGACGCCTCCGCCAACTACGGCGTCAAGATCAATCCCGCGAAGGACTCCATGCGTCACCCTCGGCCGCGACGACTGCCTGGTCGTCGTGGCCGAGGACGACTGCTGAGCTCTATCGTCCCTGGCTCTTTGGAACGGTGACCGCCACGGACTTGTTGGAAGAGCCTCCACCGCTGTCCGAGCAGGTCGTCGTAATCGTATAGATTCGTCCGGAGCCCTTGCCCGAGCGTTCTGCTCTCAACTGGACGTGGTGATCGTCCAGCACCTGCCAGTCGGCTGACGTATTGCCGTCTCCCGGACCGTTCGGTGGTTCGTTGCTCGCGACCGAAAGCGAGCAGGTCACCGGCCCGCAGTTGTCCACGATGTCGTAGCCGATCAGGATGTCGATCATCTTGTGGTTCGGCGGCCACAGAGCGCCGGGGGTGGCGGTAAGACCGACGATCTCAGGCGGAGGGTTCTGCGCCGTTATCGTCGTGCCCGCGACGTTGTTGCTTGCCTCCGAGTCGATGGTGGTAGAGGAGACCGTCGCCTGGTTCGTGATGAGGGTCCCGTCAGGGACTTCGCAGTTTGCGGTAGCGACCAGAGTCACGGTCTCGAGCGAGCCTCCCGCGAGCGTCTCGAAATCGATGGCCCGCGCGTTCCCGGAGCCGGAGCACACTCCCTGCCCCGACGAGCCGCAGGACACGAACGTCGTCGAAGCGGGAAGCGCGTCGGCGATGGAGACGTTCAGGGCAGCGCCGGCCCGCAGGTTCGAAAGCTGAATGCTGTACGTGATGTCGGAGCCGGTCACCACCGGATCGGGGTCAGCCAGCATACCCAGCGCGGGGTCTGGAGCGATCTGCTCGACATACGTCTCGAAATCGAGCTCTCGAAGCTGTTGCTCTTGAAACGTGTGGATGCCGTCCTCGAAGTCGTTGGAGTTCTGAAAGTCGTATTTGATGTTGTTCCAGTCCCAGAAGCCGTCTAGAGGCCCGAGGGGACGCCATTGCACGTCGCCAGCGGCAGCGGTGGTATCGCACTGTCGGTTCGCGCCCTCGAAGATGCGGACTCCCATCACGACGTCGTCTCCCGCGGCCGTCGTATCTCGATCTCCGTCAGTACCCTCGCGCACGCAGCTCAGGTTCTGATCCGCGTTGATGTCCGTCGAAAGGCCCGTGTCCACGCCCATATCGTTGTCGCAGTTCCAATCGATGGCACCCATCCCGGTGCCGGCACCGGCGGCGCCTCCGGCGCACGTGAAAGTGGTGTTGTCCGCACCGTCCCCGATCCCCGCGGGCTCACTGAGATTGTTCTCGGTGAGCGTCGGCAATGTCGATGTGGAGTAGTCGATTCGCCCCGTCAATGGACCGCCCATGTCGGGGTCCGTCGGCGGGACCCCCCCGGTTTGAAACGAATAGTTCATCACGCTGAGGTAGTTCGGCTTGAAATTCAGCCAGTCGCTTCCGCCGTGCTGCAGATTGAGGTTGTGTCCGAGCTCGTGCATCAGCGTGCCCGCCTGCTCCATCACCGTGCCCACCATCGCGTCGGCCAATCCGTCGCCGTCGAGATCGCCCATACCGACGTTCCAGTTGCCGAGAGTCACCTGAAAGTCGTTTCCGGGAAGCTCGCCGCATCCCGAGCTTCCGCCGTCTCCCGTCGTCTGCCGATGGGTCCAGAGGTTGTAGTGGTAGGCGAAGCGCCGCGGCGAGGCGTTCCCGAAGTTCGCCGCGTTGGATTTGATGGCGTCGAATCCAGTGCCCGCCGTCCCGGTGAAACAGGCGTTCGGGATGATCATGAAATTCTGGTGGCCGATGGAGTTGCTCACGTCGATGTGCAGGTCGATGCCGTTGATCCCATCGGGGTTTGTCACGTTCCCCGCCGCGAACGCATCCACGACGGCGTCGATGGCCGCCTGCTTGGGTTCATGGCTGTGAGTATCGCCCATGGGGCAGTCGCCTCCTGCCACGGCGCAGTCCATCCAGTCGATCTCGATGTAGATGTCCTTGTGCTGGGGGTCGGCTCCGTCGAGAACGAGGTCGACGACCCCATCACCATCCGAGTCGATGCCCGTCGTCTCCCAATCGTCCCAGAGACCGTCACCGTCCGAGTCGTTGCTGATTCGCAGTACGGCGATGAGATCGTTGAAATCGTTGTCGCCGAGGTCCGGCTGGTCTTCCCATGCGAGTCGAAATACTCCGGGAGAAGTCGTGGTCGTGCTCAAATGGTCATCGCCGTCCGAGTTACCGGCGGGATCCGATGACCAAGTGAATTCACACTGCGTCGTCCGCGTCCGTCTGGGCGCAGAAGTTCAGCACGAAAACCGTTCCCGAAGCGAAGGGCTGAATGCCGCCGGTTGCGTATCGGAATCGAGCTCGACGCGGCATCCTCTCTGCGAGTTGTTTTCGCTCAGAATGTGTGTGCCCGCGAGACCGCCCGCGGGCTCGAGCTTGCAGCCGGTGAGAGCCACGGCGACACCGGGCGACGCCACCGAGAGCGTGTTCCGAAACTGTGCTTCGGAGGTAATCAGCTCGACCGTCACCCGGCCGCCGGACGGTAGAGTCACGTTCGCCGCCAACGCCTGCTGCACAAACGAGGCGCTGAGCAGCGCCGCACCGCAGAAAACCCCAATTCTCGCGAGCGTACGATTCATCGCATTCACTCCTGCCAAAGTCCGGACGTTTTGCCGGAGCAATAACGCACCAATGACGCTACGAGCCTTGGGGGAATGCCCGCCGGTAGGGAGGCGGACATCTTATATCAGTTGGGTGCGATATTGAAAACTAAGGAGGAGTCGGCAGCGTTGGATGAGGTCTTCTGACGCGAAGGCGACTCCCCTTCGGAAGCTGGATCGGCTCCTCGAGCCAGTAGGTCCGCGGCCACGCGGGGTCGGGGGCGCGAAGGCCGATGAGCGGACGCGTCGTTCCGTCGGGGAGAACGGCCTCCGCCTGAAGCGACTCGACCCCGGCATCGATCGAGGGAAGAACCGAGAGCACCTCGACGTCTCGCGTAAGCGAGTAGACCGCGCTCGCCCCGACGACCACGCTCTCGATGGGCCTGCCTTTCGCGGCGAAGGAGAGTGCGACCTCGCTCCGGTCCCGAATCTCCTTTCCTTCATCGAGCCAGGTCTTCTTGTAGTGAATCCGAACCAAGAGAGACGCGTTCGCCGGAACGCCGCACTCCCGTGCCTTCGGGCCAGACTCTCGGCTCCTTCGCCGGCGATCCAGGAAGCCACGGGGGCTCCGGCCTTCTTCCCCTTCGGGACGACGAAGAAGAGCGCCGAGCGAACGACGTTCGGCCGCTCCGGCCGAAACTCGACCGATCGCAGAATCCGCTCGCGCCGAAGTCCCGGTCTCGAGAAGCGCCTCGTGGAGCGCTTCCGCCACAGCGGCCTCGAGGACGAAGGCCTCCGGAATCTCGAGCACCATGTCGGACTCCGTCCGGCGCGCGGTTCCGGTGGAGCGTACGCGTCGTCCGGCTCGCCCTCGGGAGCGCCGCCGAGACACCAGTCGACGATGGTGTCGACCTCGGTCGCCGTAAGCGACGAAGAATGCCGGAACGATCCGTAGCGCTCGTCGGCGAACCAGGGCGGCATGGAAAGGGACGAGCACCTGGTTCTTGATCGAGACCGCCCACGGAAACGTATCCTTGTAGTCGAAGGAGCGACATGGGCGCGACGCCGCCCTCCCGGTGGCAGGACCCGCAGTGGCGCTGCGAAGATCGGAAAGACGTCCCTGTGGTAGGTGAACCGCGTCTTCGTCGGCTTGTGGGCCTCGAGGAGGGGCGCCGCGGCGGCGAGAGCGCACGCCGCCAAGAGGACCGCGACCTTCATCGGTACCCCGAACGACGATGCGATGGTCGCAGTCGCTTCCTCGAAGCGTTCGTGCGCGACAGAAGCTTCTCCTCGTTTCCCGAGATCGCCGTAATCGTCGAGAAGCCACGCGGCGCGGACCAGCTCCTTGAGAGCCCACGTGAGCGAGGCGGGATCCGGGGCGGTCCGGACGTCGAGCCTCGAGCGCAAGGGCGAGTTCCTTGGCCTCGAGCGCGGGGACGTAGATCTCGGTGAAGGCGCCTCTCGCGAGGAGGTCCTTGACGCGTCTCGCTCGCTCGACGATCGCGGCCGCGATCGCCTTCGGGCTCCTCGCGGCACGACGAGCTCCGTCGCCACCAGTCGGAACCGTTGCGACCCGCGCGACAAGCCCGGGAACACGAAGTCGAACCGCTCGAACGCTCCGTCTTTCTCGAACTGGATCTTGGCCGCGATCTCGATCGGGAGCGATCCGCTCGGGACTCTCGCCTCGAGATAGCTCCCGTCCGCGACGGGAAGAAGCGGATACGCGAGGAGCTCTCGCGTCGCCCGGCGTCACCGGATCGAAGCTCTCCTTCAAGACCGCCCTTCCCTTGAACGCCTTAGCGGAGAGCGGCTGCGAGAAGTTGTCGTACAGGTGGACGCGAAACGTGCCGTCCTCGGGGTAGGTCCCCTCGAGATGGTGCCAGGCGTCGGGAGCCATGAAGAAGATGCCGCCGTGTTTCGGGTCGTGATCCTGGTGCGGTCTCGCGCTCGACGAGGAAACGAGCGCCATGCGGCAGATGGGGACAGGACCCGGGCTCGAGCTCCCGCACTTCGGCGTGCATCGGACAGACGAAAAAGACCTCGTGGCTCACGGGACGGAGATCACGGCCGCAAACGCGACACTTCCCCGGCGCGGGCTCGGCGAGAGCGTGAAGCGGCACAGGTCCAAACGAGCTCACGCGCGCGCGAACGAGGGGTCTTCCGCACTGGGCGCAGGACCCCTCGGCGGTCGAAGTCTCCTCGCGATGAACCGGACAGGTCCAGATGAGCTCTTCACCGGCCTGGATCGGGGCCGATTCCGTTGCGCACAGCCGCGCCGATCCACGCGAGAGCGAGCCACACGAGACGCATCACCCTCGTATCGTATCGCAAGCGCTCTGTTCCATTGCCGCGCTGCGCGGAGTCGAGCACCAGATGAGTATGACTCCGAAAGTGCTCAAGGGTGCAAGCCCGCCAACCTCGAACGAGGGAAGGATCACCGAAGAGCGCTGCTTCATCGTCGAGACGTGGAACCATCCCTCCGACCCCGGCGTTTCCCTTGCCCGAGCGCGCGTCGCGCCCGGAGTAACGACGGCAAGGCACTCCCTCGCCGGTCGACGAGCGATACCTCATCGAGAAAGGGTGGGGCCGAGTCGAGATCGACGGAATCGAAACCGACGTGCGCCCAGGCGACGTGGTGCTCATCCCACGGGGCGCGACGCCAGCGCATCCGAAACCTCGGCGACGAGGACCTGGTGTTCCTCGTGCGTTTGCACGCCGCGCTTCGAGCCCGCGCACTACCAGGACCGTGAGGCCTCGTTGAGCGAATCGCTCGAGCTCGCCGGGAAAGTCGCCGTCGTGACCGGGGCGTCCGGCGGCATCGGGAGGGCGATCGCTTCCTGCTTCGCTGCCGCGGGAGCGGCGGTCGTCGTCCACTACCGGGAGCGCGAAGACCGCGCCCGGAAGCTCGCCGGCGCAACTCGAAGAGAAGGGCGCCCGCGCCGTCGCGATCGGCGCCGATCTCCGGGAACCAAGTGAAGTCGAAAAACTGTTTCGCGAGGCCACGAACGAAGCTCGGCGACGTCGACGTACTGGTCAACAACGCGGGAAGCTACCCCGTCGACGGGCTCGTCGACGCGTCGCCCGAAGACTGGAAGTCGGCGCGTCGAGACGAACCTCGTTTCGGTGCACCTTGCGACCCAGGCCGCCGCGCGGCGTCTCATCGCGAGAGGCGCCGGGCGCCGTCGTGAACGTCGCTTCCATCGAAGGGCTCCGGCCGGCTCCCGCGCACAGCCACTACGTCGCCGCGAAGAGCGGAGTCCTCGCCTACACCCAAGCGGCCGCGCTCGAGCTCGGCCCTCATGGGATTCGCGTCAACGCCGTCTCGCCCGGTCTCATCTGGAGGGAGGGCATCGAGGAAGCCTGGCCCGAGGGCGTGGCCTCGTTCCGCTCTCGCGCGCCCCTCGGGAGACTCGGCCGCCCCGAAGACGTCGCCGAGGCCTGCCTCTTCCTCGCTTCCCCGCGAGCCAGCTTCGTCACCGGCGCCAACCTGGTCGTGGACGGCGGAGTTCTCGCCGCCCCCGCGTTCTAGAATCTCTGAGCCCAACGCGGATGGAGAAGATTTACTTGAAGCGCACTGCGGCCGGCGTCGTACCTCGTTGAGAGAGCCAGAAGAGTCCCTCGTTCACAAGGTCCAGTCTCCATTCGCGGCGCTCGTAGCCCTCGCCAAGAAAGAAGTCGAACTGCTGCTCGATTTCTTCTCCCGGGACGACGTTGCGAGGAAGCCGGTGCCGAGGCTGGGCTTCCAGCGAGTCGGCCGCACCCAGCGGCTCGGTCCGAAGCGCGAGACTGATCCCATCCCGCAGGGCGAGGCCGAGAGAGCCAAACAGTCTCCCCCACATTGACGAGGCGAACGGTTAGACTGAGCTTTCCATCCGCTTCGGTGAAACTCTGGGTAAGAGGTTCGATGCGCGCTTTCGTGACAGCTTCGGCGTCACGCGAGGTCGGCCCTTCAAACGCGGGTTTCCAAGCGGTAATCGCGTCTCGTAAGCGAGGCGGTGCTCCTGCGCCACCTGCTCCAGGCTCATCGACCCCATTTCCGCAGCGAAGAACCCGTTCACACTATGGGAGCGCTCAATATCCACAAAACCGTTCTTCTCCAATAGATAGTCCAGATATTCCTGGGTGAACGGGCTCTCGTCTGTGCCGAATCTCTAGATCTCCTCCTTGAGGGCCGATTCCTGCATGCGGTTGCCGGGCCGCCACGCGTCTTCGCTGACTCCGAGAACTCCGCCACGCTTCAGAACCCGAAAGCATCGTTCGATGGCAACTTCCTCGTCCAGGACATGGTGAAGGGCATCGTGAAACAAGACAGCATCGAAAGCCTCCGCGGGAAGTTCCGCGTTTTCCAAAGTGGTGAGATGGAACTCGACACGGGGCTTTTCGCGCAACCGGTAAAAATCGGATGCCATTCTGATCCGATCCTGCGCCACCTTCACAAGGTCCGCGCACGGCTCGATGCCATCGACTTCATACCCGAGGAGCATCAGAAGCTGACTTACCCAGCCCGGCCCGCTGCCCACCTCGAGGGTCCGCCCGTTCACGCGAAGATCCATCGCTTTCAGGAGGTTCATGACAGCGTGCATTTGCAGAAAGAATTGCTCGTTTCCGGAGCGCGGGTCATACGGCTTTCGATACAACCAATCGAGCTCGAACCCGGACATCTCCCGCATATAACCTTGGGCCGCGTCCAGGTAGCTCTTGGTGAAGTTCCCTCACGCTCCGAGAGGAATCGTCTGGGCGAGGGCGGTGGTGCAGGGTCACGCGAGTCTCCCCCCTGCTCGGCCGGTTCAGCTCCCTTCCACCGCGACAGCAAACGGCCGAAGCTTCTTCCAGAATGACGAGCCATCACCCGGTACGATATTCGGATTCCCCGAGCTCGAGCAAGTCCCGACCCGAGACAAATCGCATTGACACGGCGACAAGAAAGGACTATATGGTGGGTTCAACGTCGGAAGGAGGCAAAAAGCGAATGACCTCACCGCCGGACCACCAGGGCCCCTCGAGGGCCTGAGGACTCCTAGAAATTCTCACGCCTTCGAGGGTCGGATTCGCGCAGCGACCCCCTGGCGTTCCGTGATCCCAAACGCCCGTCGGGCCGGTCTTCTCGAAAGACCACCCAGGGAATCGAACCGAGCGGCTCTCAGGAACCGCGTAGGGCCACACTCAGTGAGGAATCGAACCGAGAGATCATGACGGTTGGTCGGTCTCACCGGGACGGAGCTCCACGATTAGCTGACAATCCATTGAAGTGAACGAGTTTTCTGTTGTAGTATTTACTCATTGAATACGTTGATCCGTAACTGGCGCCCCAAAAAAATGAGACTGTTTTTAGCAATTGCGACAAGTTCAATAGGAGAGATATACGAATGATGTAAATATTTTTCCTAATTGTATAGCAAATGCCAGGAGGAGGAAATCCGTCCTTGTAAGTCTCTTTTACAAAAGACAACCTATTTCCACATAGTTAGTTTTGGTTAGAGCACTATTTTTTATATAGGGTGTTCATTAAAGTGTGAATAATATAACTTATTTACAGAGTTATGTAACGATTATCGGCAAAAGGAATTCCATCTTTGTGCCAGCGAATAAACTGTTTAAATCCATTCATAAAAACAGGTAAAAGAGCCCTGTCGAAAGTAAATAATAATAAAAGGTCAACATTATGAAACTCGCCGATAATAAGCCAGGAAAAATCAATAAAGTCGAAAGCAAAGCAAAACAGGCAAACGCTGAACTGGAGAAATCAACAGCACATATCATTGTGGAAATTATTGAGTATATGGCTAATTCCGTAGTGATCAAAACGATTATTAAAAAATCAACAGGAAATATAAGTGTTATGTCCTTTGACAGTGGGGAAGGTTTAACGGAGAAAACATCTCCCTTTGACACATTTGCCCAGATCATTGAAGGCAAGGCGGAGATCGTTATTGACAAAATATCCAATATGCTTGAATCGGGGCAGGGAATTGTAATACCTGCGCATTCACCAAATTTTATAAAGCCAAACGGGCGGTTTAAAATGATTTTGACTATTATTAAAAGCGGGTATGAGTAAATTCTGTTATCAAAGAAAAAATATTCTATACCTGAAACAAATTAATCATGCAATGCCGAAATATGGCTTTACAACTTCTTTCAACTACAACTGGTGTTACAGCAACTCGCCGTAATAAAGAATATCAGGGAAAACCTATCACTGAAATTATTACAAATGGGTTCTTTACAGTGGATCGCAAATGGACGGTGAAATATTGGAACAGGGCAGCGGAAGAATTATTAGGGGTGCGGGCGGGTGATATAGTCGGGAAGAACCTGTGGTCAGAATTTGCAGGGATTATTCCATTAGATTTTTATGCGTTCTACCACAAGGCATTTCTGCAGGATGTTCCTGTTCATTTTGAAGAATATTGGGGGGAAATGGGGGCCTGGTTTAACGTAATTACTTATCACTGCGGAGATACCTTGTCTGTTTCCTTTAAAAGCAGTAATCAACCGGTGCATCCCGATTATTCGTCGCTTCCGGGACATCCGGCACAGCAACTCAGGACTCTTAACGAACTGTACCGGTTAGTGACAGAAGTTACCCATGATTGTCTTTGGGAATGGAATTTCCAGGCAAAAGAGCTGTTTTGGATAGACGGGGGCCATAAAAGGGTTTTTGGCTACAACATAGAAAATGCCCTTATCCCTCAAAAGTTTTGGGAGAGCCGGCTGCATCCTGATGACAGAGCCGGCGTATTGCGAAGATTAAATAAAATTATTACTGAGGGATCTGAGTGTGTATGGGAAGATGAATACAGGTTTAAAAAGGCCAACGGTGATTATGCCTATGTTCACGATCGCGGACATATCATTTATGATAGTGACCAAAAGGCTTCGCGGATGATCGGCGCTACCCAGGATATCACAGAAAAGGTGCTGCTGGAAAATAAATTAGTGCAGGAAAGAAAAACAAGGCAAATGGAAATCACGGAAGCTGTTCTGACAGCCCAGGAGAACGAACGGGCAACCGTTGGAAGAGAGCTCCGTGATAACCTTGGCCAAATCATGGCTGTTGCCAAACTATATGCGCAAATGGCAAAAAAATATGAAAAGAACAGCGAAACATACCTTGAGAAGTCCTGCGAACTTATGGTGAATGCAATAGCGGACATAAGGAAGATTTCCAAAACTTTGATAATCCCGGATCCAACTATTATCGGGTTGTTTGATAATATAGAAAATTTATTACATGATTTAAATGCTGAAGCCCCGATAGTACTTGAATTTCATAATGATGGAATTGAGGAAAAAGACCTGGATGAAAAGCTGCAGGTGACCATTTTCAGAATTATACAGGAACAAGTGAATAACATTTTAAAACATGCCAATGCCCGACATGCTACCATTCATTTAAGCAGGCAGGAAAACGAAATCATATTGCTTATTTCAGACAATGGGGACGGCTGCGACATTATAACAGAAAAAAGCGGGGTAGGTATTATAAACATCAAAAGCAGGGCAGATTTATATAATGGAAGAGTTATGATTGAGTCAAAGCCTGGGGAGGGATATGCATTGAAGGTTGTATTGCCTTTGAATGGCCGTATATTATTAAACTGAAGGTATTAAAGGCAACGCAGGAATTATTAAACGAACAACACTTTTGTTTCAGATCGGCCAGGGATCTGCATGCCCGTTTTTTCATCAAATTGTGTTAAAGGTTATGCTTAAAGAGACGTCTTAAAAAAAATGTGTGAATTATATAATTAATTCATAGAACCATATAATAGTTACTGGCAAGAATATATGCAACTTTACTCTAAGTTTGACCAAAACTGAATAACCTTAAAATGAATCCGCTTACAATTTCCTTCAATGATAAAACAACAATTGTTTATCAGCCATCCCTGGCTTTTGATTCAAGTATAAAAACGGCCATAAACAATAATAATCGTTATAAGCCCCGTGTAGCATCTAAAATAATAAAAGGTCCTCAGGTAGCAATTTGCTTCTGCCCTGGTTCACGAAGTCCGGAATCCATTAACCAATATCAACCTGGCAGTTGAAATGCTCGGATCTGCAATAAAGGACAATCAGCTAAAGATATACCTGGATATTATCACACGAAGCTCAATTCGAATTAATAGTTTGATATGTGACCTTCTTAAATATCAGGAGGATGAAGTGCAGGTAGAAAAATGTTCCATTCACCAATTGCTTGATGAAGTACTTGAAATGGCGGGAGACAGGATGAGGCTTAAAAAGATTGCGGTATGGAAAGATTATGCATCTAACGACTGTAAAATAGAATTGAACAGACTAAAAATGCTGATTGGTTTAACAAATATTGTTGTTAATGCCATTGACGCAATGACTCCGGGAAAAGGGGAATTGAAACTGGTTACAAAATCAATTGAGGGTAGATATATCATACAGATTGAAGACAACGGCTGCGGAATCAGCAAGGAGAATTTGAAGAATATATTTAAGCCTTATTTTACCAATAAGGCTGGCGGACTGGGTATTGGATTGGCAACAACATACGATATTCTTCGATCAAATAATGTTGGCGTAAAAGTAGAATCGGAGGAAGGGCAGGGAACCCGTTTCATACTAACATTCGAAGAAAAACATCAATATAGCCAGTGTAGCAACTAAGAAATGGGATATTAGTCATGATTTTTTTGTGTTCCAGTTCGCTTAAAAAATAGCGGAGATAAGTAAGCCGGTTTTCCTAAACAAAATACAATCGCTATCATGCATTTGTTTATTGGATGAATTTGCAAAATACAGGTGTCGAACCCACCAAAGTGTATGATTTTGCTATTGACTTTCGATAAAACTACCGTCCCTATTGAGTTCGGCAGCGACAACCATGCAATGTAATCTTAATAAACCAGTATTGGTGTTAATGTATAGACTATATAATTGCAACGAATGTAATTGCGGTATCTTTGCAAAAGAATTCAAAAATATTTTATGCCGGTTTATTACTTTATTTATTTGATTATGTTACTTGCAGGGTTCTTTTTGTTGGTTCGATATATTATTCAAAAAAAAACTTCGTTGCCAACTCAATTATTTTTTAAAGGCCTAAGAACTGAAAACAGCGGGAATTTTGACGAGGCAACCATCTCCTATGAAAATGCTTTGAATGAAGTGAAAAAAGTCAGGTTTCAGCATAGCTTGAAAAATAAGATTATTGAAAAGCTTAAGGTCTTGCGTACAATTAAAACATATAAAAAAGATCAGAATTTTATACGTGAAAATAATTCCTGGTTGAGCTAGATAGATTAGATACTATTCTGCAAGGTGGTCATTGGCCTGGATAAACTTTCAACTTTCTTAAAGTCATCATGGGCTGAAACCTTCAGGCGACTATAACTGTTGACAAGTATTTAGAAAAATTTTGGTAGCCTCGACAGGAATCGAACCTGTATCTGGAGCTTCGGAAACTCTTATACTATCCATTGTACTACGAGGCCAGGATTGATTAGATGTTCAGATGATTGCAAATTCGAGATTCGAAAGCATCGGAATTAGACCTCAAACTAGGAACTTCGATAATTACTTTATCAATCCGTGCGCATTTGTGGCAAATATCTTTACTGCAATAGCGAGCAATATTACGCCAAAAAATTTACGTACTGCAATCAAACCGGCAGGGCCGAGTAAGCGGGCAATATATCCCAGCGATTTTAATACGATATAAACAATATATCAGGTTTAATCAGTATGGCAATCAATAAACTGTGATTTCGCCATAATTGGCTTTTAATGACATGATAGTCGTTAAGGTTCCCGAACCTGCAATCAACGGAAAAGCTATCGGAACAACGGTCGCTGCCTTTACATCTTTCTCGCTTTTGAAAAATTCCCAGCCCAAGAACCATTTCAAGACCAAGAATAAAAATTACAATGGAACCACCTACGGCAAATGATCTTACATCCAGGTCCAAGCAGTTTTAAGAAAGGCCTCACCGACATAAAGAAACAAAACCATTAATGCGCCGGAGATCAGGGTGGCCCTTAGTTCCCTTATCCCACCCATTTTTTCTTTTAATGAAATGAGGATGGGAACCGAACCAATGATATCAATGACTGCGAACAGCGTGAATGTAACAGTAACTAATTCGCCAAAATCTAATTTCATCAAAAAAGAATTTCGGCAAAGGTAATATTTGAAAAATCTCCCGTGAATTCGGTGAATGTGTGAATGGTGAAGTAAGTAGCTGAGCTGTCTGCACAAGTATAACTTAATACTGACCACTCGACTACTCATCGGCAAATGACTTTTCTTTAAATAACTCAAATTCATTTTGCAACTGTAGTCAAACAATTCCTGCACAGACAGTCATTGTAATTGTTGTTCGAGAAAAGCCTTTTGCTCAGCTGTTAGCTCCATGCCATAACACTGGCATTGAGTAATATTGAACCGGCTTTGCATTCAAATAATGCATTACATCGCGGACAGTTTTTTGTTTCATGGCTGTTCATGCCAATGTCTTTTGTCAGAATGAAAAAAGAATTCCACCATATCCATTAAAACCAAGCGTACTGAAGCCACTTATTTCTGTGTATTCACTGTCGGTTATATTCCTGAGATCCGTAAATAACTTCAGCTTGTTTTTCATAAAACCGTATTCGGCATATATATCCCAAAGTACATAACTTTTCAAGGTTGTATAGACAGTTGTAAATGTGGTATTGTCAAAATAAGCATCTTTTCGTTTACCGGCACTCATTACATTGGTACTGATGAAAAAAGTTTTTACTAACCTGGCTTGCAAGATTTATACCGATACTTGATTTGGGCCTTCTTAGTAAATTATCATAAGTAGTGTCTTTGCCTGCCTGTTGGGTGGTTATTTCACCTGTAGTATAAGTGTAAAAAGCTTTTATGGTTGTTGTGTTGGCTACTTTATAGCTGGCTTCCAGTTCAAAACCATAATCTTTTTGTTTATCCTGGTTAATATACTGCGAACTGAAGGTAACAGGGTTGTAAAAAAAGAAAATTACATCATTCACCTTCCGGGTGAAAGCCACTGCTCTCCCGGTAAATTTATTATCCGTTGAAAAATACTGCACACCGGCTTCGCCGGTAATCGCCGCTTCAGGATCAAGATCTTTGTTCCCGTATTCAGAAAAGAGCTGGTATAAAGAAGGCGTTCTATAAGCGGAAGAAAGATTGGCGAAAATCTTTATTTGTTTATTGACCAGGTAAGATGGATTGATATTAAAGACAAAATAGCTTCCATATTCCGAATGAATATTTAACCGGCCACCCAACTCCAGGTTAAATCCTGATGTTGCATTCCAGTTAATAGCAGTGTACAGACCCAATTGATTTTGATTCAGGCTGTCGTTTGAATATTTAGTTGAATAAGGGCCGAAACTACCAATGGATAAATATTCCTGGTCTGATTCAGAAGAACGGTAATCAATTCCGCCGGTAAATTTAATTTGCTGGGTTACTGGAGTATGCAGATAAGCATCTATAAAATGTTCAGATGCCTTTGTAGTTGCCGCGGGAATAAATATCATATCCATTCCTGCTTTTGGTGGAATCGTCAGTGTAAATGCGGTCGATATTATTATAACTATAGAGAATATTAAGCTTTGATTTTCCAAAACTGAATTCATTTCTAATTCCAGCCTGCCAGCTTTTTTGTGTGTATGTATAATCCAGTTCGTCGGTAAATGCACCCTGGTCTATATCACCCTTTATATTGGCATAACGAAAGAATGGCTGGATATAAATATGCGGCCGTTGGTTTTATACCTAATCCCAGTTGAAAAGAATGTTGCTCAAATTTATCCTTGTCGGTAACAGGAAAGCGTATTATTATTGATGGCTTCATTAATGCCTTTTGTGTCATGCCAGGAATAAGAAGCATTATAGTCAACAATTCCTTTTTTACCATTAATGCCCGCATTTGCCCTGAAGGTTTCATTACTGCCATAACTTAACCTTGCAGTTCCAGCCACTTGCTTTTGCTGTTGTTTTTTTTGTGATAATATTGATCACACCGGCAATCGCATCACTGCCATACAAAGTAGACTGGCTGCCTTTTAGTATTTCAATTCTCTCAATATTGCTCAACAGCTAAATTTCGGATATCGAAATTGCCGCCAATACCAGACGGATCATATACAGGAATACCATCAATAGTTATTAATGTATGGGAAACATAGCCACCCCGCAGGTATAAACTTTTGTCTTTGCCTGCATTGCTGTTGGCGCCGCTGATGAATATCCCGGCCTGTTCGGTTAGTACTTGTGACAAATCTTTTCCACCGCTTTTTTCCAATTGTTCATGGGTAATAATCGTAATGACTTTGCCGGTAAGTGATGTTTTGTTGGGATACTTGTTGGCGGTAAGAACGACTTCATCTAATAAAGTGTTTGTACTGTCCTGCGCCTGCAGCAGACTGCTGATCAAAACAGCAGCCACCACAAAAAATTTCCTTTTCATTTTTAAAAAATTTTTGTGTGACTGCTTCCGGTAAATAAAGAGATAGAAATATAAATGTCTTCCGACTTTTACATTCCAGCTTTTCACCCGAAAGCATTAAATGTTGTTGCTTGATCTGGCAGGTCTTCTGGCTTGTGACAGATCTCAATGCCTTCCCATCCCGCCAACGGCGGGACAGTGGTACTTTTTGAGAACTTTCCTAAACTCCCTTCAGGGGTTTGGGGTGTCTTTTACAGCTACGGGGATAGCGCCGGATTTTCACCGGTCTTCCCTTTTAACCCCGACTTGTCGGGGACCAAATCATTGCAAATGTAGGGATAGAAGTGTTTTGTACAAGAAGAGTTTTTCATTTTCGCTATCAAAGAAATGGCGGTAGTTAAGTATCTTTTAGCGGTTTGGTAACTGGACCTTTTAGAGGAAGGTTGACGAGGCTTTGTCGGTACATAAATTCTGTCCACCGATACAGTATTCAATTTTTATTATTGTTACGATGATTTAACAAAGTCATAAAAATGAAACAGATTTTTTTACGTTAAGCAGTAGCAGTTCGGCATTACACCTTATCCTTCTCCATTACTGCTGCTTCCGCCATTTTGTTCTAATATATGTAAAATCAAACACCCGATGAATCGTGTTTTGAAGGAAGCCATTTGTGTGTTCCTGGTATGTTACGCAATGCAGCCCGGCCCTTCATTCGCAAACCTTCAACCCCAAATTTCAATTTGGGGTTGGGGCCGGCACTTTCATATACCAGGGAGATCTCACTCCGTCGGCACTGGGTTCATACAAAACCATCAGACCTGTCATCAACCTTATGGCAGCAAAATTTTTCAGCTCTTCGTTATCAGTAAGAGCCAATCTTGCGTTGGGAGGATTAAGGGGAGATGATGCGAAAGTATGATAACCCTGAATACAGGCAGCAACGAAATTTTAATTTTCGTACGCCGGTCGCCGAAATCTCCGCTATAGGTGAGTGGAATATTATTAGGCAGAAATTATATCACTAAAGGGTTTGTCGCCATACCTGTTTGGCGGAGCAGGTTATAGCTTTCTTAAGATACGCCGCGACTGGAGCAACCTGAATGCTGCGTATTTTTCTGCTGAATCAGCTCTGATGTCAGGGCCTCGCTGAAGACGCACAACATCCCGTGCCAAAAGGTTTGTTGGTGCTGCCTGTTGGTGTAGGTGCCCGGTATTATATATCAGACAAGATTGGCATCAGCGCCGAAACTTCTTATCGCATTTTTTCAAATGATTATCTCGACGGATTCAGCAGGGCAGCAAATCCTTCTAAAAAGATAACTATTACAGCCATACTATAGGCGTTGTCTACCGGGTAGGTAAGAAAAATGTGTTGGATTGCCCGGTTGTTCGATATTAAAATTAACTGACCGATACAAACCGCCTGTGTTACGATAACCCATGCGAAAACAGAGATAAATGCCGTCATATATCACGGCAAACAATAACAAACCGGCAATGATCGGGAATGGTAGTTGCTGTTTGTTGGCAGGCCCTCCGTTTCAGGGCCTGTTTTTTTACCAGGTTAAACGACAATGCTCATCGGCTCAATATGCCGGTTATCATCGAAAAAGCAGGGATCAGGGTATTGAGCAATGAAGCAATCATCAACGCAGGACAAGGCGTTTTTTACTATCTTCATCTGATGACGTCGAAGAATAAACTTGGCCTGTTTGATCTTACCATGATCGTTGTTGGATTAGTGATAGGGATGGGCATATTCAGAACTTCTTCCGATGCAGCCAATGCAGCTATTACACCCCTTACTTTTTTTTGTTGCCTGGTTTGCAGGCGGTGTCGTTGCTTTATGCGGAGCACTTACCTATGCCGAAATAGGGTCTCGATTTCCGGCGACAGGAGGCTACTATAAAGTGTTTGCCGAATGTTATCATCCATCAATTGCTTTTGCGATCAACTGCATTATCCTGATTTCTAATGCAGCTTCCATGTCGGGTGTTGCGCTGATAGGAAGTGAATATATCTCCCAGGTGATCTTTCAAAACAACACCAGACAACACAACCCGGGCTTTTATTGCCATGATTCCCATTGTCATTTTTTACTTGTGTTAACCTGTTGGGTTTGCGAATGAGTTCAACCGCGCAAAATATCCTGATGATCATTAAAATTGGCATGCTGGTATTGCTGATCAGCTCCATTTTTTTTATTTCCGGCGATAGCAACGTTGTCGTTGCGGCAGCAACCGGGGAGTTTACAACAATGGATTATATCCGTTCATTTGGCGTGGCATTGATTGCTGTGTCATTTACCTATGGTGGCTACCAGCAAACGATCAATTTTGGAGAAGAGGTTCATGAGCCAAGAAAGACGATACCCAAAGGAATTTTTATAGGTATTCTCATCATTATCGTTTTATACCTGTCAGTAAGCTATGCTTATTATAATGCTATTGGGTTTGAAGACTTGAAAACCTCGAGGGGAATTGCGTCTATTGTAGTGGAAAAAATGTTTGGACCAACCGGCAGAACAGTAGCTTCAATTTTACTTTTTATTGCGGTGCTGGCTTATGTGAATGTGTTGCTTTTGAGCAATCCCCGTGTAATGTATGCTATGAGTAAAGACGGAATATTGCCAAAGCCTTTTCAAAAAAAGGAAGAAAAAAAGGATGTACTGACCGTAAGCCTGACTGTATTCGCGGCTATGGGTATTATTGTATTGTTCTTTGCCAATGAATTTAACCAGATACTCAGCTTTACCATTTTTTTAGACTCGATTGGAATGGCTACTTCAGCCGCAACGATTTTTATTTTACGGAAAAGAACAAGGCACCTGGATGGAACCGGCATTTATAAGATGAAACTTTATCCATTGCTTCCCCTGGTCTTTATTGCAGCGTATATATTTGTGGGTATCTCTATTGCCGTAAATACTCCTGATCTTGCATTAATTGGAACGGGGGTGTTTGCTGCTTTTCTAATAATCTATTTTTTGGTAACAAGATTACAAAACAACGATGGCAAACCTGTCAAATGACCTTTCGCACATATTGAATGAGCTGGGTGAAGACCGCGAGCACTATTTCAATGCTGTGTCTCCGCCCATCATACAAACCAGCAATTTCGTTTTTAAAAAAGTGGAAGACCTGCGACGGGGTCTTGAAGACGAGATGAGTGGTTATCTGTATAGCCGCGGATTGAATCCGACCGTTGAAATATTAAGGAAAAAACTGGCAGCCCTGGATGGAGCGGAAGATTGCCTGGTATTCAATAGTGGGGCGGCGGCGATTTTTGCCGGCATATTAGCCAATGTAAAAGCCGGCGATCATATTGTGTCGGTAAGATCGCCCTACACATGGGCGCAAAGAATGTTTGATATAGTGTTGCCGCGGTTTGGCGTAACTACCACTTATATTGATGGAACAAAAATTGAGAACTGGGAACAGGCTACGCAAGCCAATACAACTTTGTATTATCTCGAATCTCCCAACAGCTGGAACTTTGCATTGCAGGATATCAGGGCCGTTGCTTCACTGGCGAAATCAAAAAGCATCATTACTTTAATTGATAACAGCTATTGCACGCCCCTGCAACAAAATGTAATTGAGATGGGAATTGACCTGGCAATTCAAACGGCTACTAAGTATATCAGCGGCCATAGTGATACCCTGGGAGGCGTGCTGTGCGGATCCCATAGCATGATCAAACGGATTTTTGACAGCGAATACCTGAATATCGGCAGTGGCATTCAGCCCTTCAATGCCTGGCTTTTGATAAGGGGATTAAGGACACTGCCGATCAGGTTAGACCGGATTAATCAGTCAACTGCTCAACTTATCGACTTCTTAAAGCAGCATCCCAGGATTGAAAGTATCATTTTTCCGTTTGACCCTTCTTTCCCTCAATATGAATTGGCAAAGCAGCAGATGAAAAGCGCAGGCGGTCTGGTAACATTTATTATGAAAACCAAAAGCAGGGAGATGATCGTCCGGTTTTGCGAATCGCTTAAACATTTCATGATGGCAGTAAGCTGGGGCGGCCATGAGTCACTGATTCTTCCCCAATGCGCCGGCATCAAGCCTTCAGATTTCGATGGTAACAATTCGGAGCATCGTTCTATCAGAATGTATGTTGGATTGGAGGAGCCAGCTTATCTTATAGCAGACCTGGAGCAGGCATTGGATAAGATATGATAATAATATTTAACACACGCTTATCAAAAATCAATTTTGCAGCAATCGTTTTCAATTATTTTTGTTAAATGATGACCCGATTTATAATCCTGATAATTTTCCAGGTCTCATTCATCGTCTCTTTTGGCCAGGAAAAATGGAGCCTGGAAAAATGCGTACAGTATGCGCTGGAACATAATATTTCGGTACAGCAAACTGATTTACAGGCGCAGTTTTCTGCTTTGGATTTAAAACAAAGCAAAGCCTCACAATTGCCCTCTTTTAATCTTTCAACATCGGCGGGGTACAGTTTTGGTCTTTCTGAAAACCCAACAACGGGCATACTTCAGAATAACAATTTTTTCAATTCCGGAACCCAACTTCAGGCCCAGATCACCTTATTCAATTTTTTTGGTAAACGGAGAATTAATGACGCCAATCGGCTCACCTACGATGCGGATCTGCAACAAACAGAAAAGATAAAGGATGATATTGCTCTGAACGTGGCGGCTGCCTATTTGCAGATACTGCTCGCGAGGGAGCAGACTAATATTTCCCAAATACAATTGGCACAGACAAAGGCGAATTTGGAAAATACCCTAAAGCAGGTGCAGGCCGGTAAATTACCCGAATTAAGTGCAGCCCAATTGGAGGCCCAGTTGGCGACCGACAGTTCGGCATTGATAACTTCGGAGGCGTCGGCCCAGCAATTTGTTTTACAGATGAAGGCATTATTGAATCTTGATGCGGGAGTTCCTTTTGATGTGGAAACTCCGCCTGTTGATAAGATACCGGTAGAGAGCCTTGCGGAATTGCAGCCTGAAAATGTTTATAATTTAGCGATGGTTAATCTGCCCCAGCAAAAAGTAAATGAATTAAGAATACAATCAGCGCATTAAAACTGCGAGTGCGCACGAAGACAGCCATGTATCCCAAGTTTTACGGCCTTTGGCGGGCTTGACACCAGGTATGTAAATTCTAAAAAAATTCCTGTTTATAACCAGATAATTACCGGCTATTCGCCAACGGCACTACGCACAGATGCAGGAGGAGGAGTTTATTATGATGTAGAACAACCGGTTTTTCAGACCGGAAATACGATTACTAGATACCTGACGTCAGATCCTTTTAGTACGCAGCTTAAAGAAAATTTCGGGCAAAACTTTGGGATAGGATTGAGCATTCCAATTATGAACGGTCGCAGAGCCCGCACAGACTGGGAGCGATCTAAGTTGACTGTAAAGAATTTAGAACTCACCAAAGCGCAGGGCGATCAGCAGTTGAAACAGGATATTTATAAAGCATATTTTGATGCAACATCAGCGATTCAGAAATTTAATGCGAATCAAAAAGCGGTACAAACTGCTCAAAAGGCGTATGATTTTGCAAACAAAAGATATGAAGTCGGCCTGATGTCAACTTATGAATTGCTGAGCACTCAGAATTCATTGCTGACAGCAAAAACACAGTTGTTATACGCCCAATATGATTATGTCTTTAAGATAAAGTTGCTTGAGTTTTATAAAGGACAGGGATTGAAGTTGTGAACGGTGAATAGTGAACCTGCATGCCGGCAGGTGGTGAGTAGTGAGTGATGAGCCCGGAAATCTGCTTTCATAAGATTAAAAAATTATTAATCACTCCGTAAAAAATAGACAATCTATTTCCGGAATAAAAAGATTCTTTAGGGAATCATGGTATGAAAAAGAAAAAAACTTTAAAAAGAATTTTAATTGTGGCTGCTATTATTATTCTTCTGTTAGTGGTTGGCAACTTGCTGGCAGGAAATAAAGACAAGGGTGAAAAAGTCGCCGTTGAAAAAGTAGCACGGAGGACAATTACCGAAACCGTGACAGCAAGCGGAAATATTTATCCTGAAATAGAAGTGAAGATCAGCCCTGATATTTCAGGTGAGGTCACAGAATTGAATGTGGAAGAAGGTGATAGTGTTAAGAAAGGCCAGGTGCTGGCACGCATTTTCGCTGATATCTATGCGTTGCAGAGAGATGAAGCGGCATCGCAGGTCGGGCAAACACAGGCAACTGTTGCCAATAGCCAGGCCGCATTGGAAGCAACCAAAGCAGCCCTGGAACAGGCAAAGCAGGCTTATGACCGCAACAAATTGTTGTATGATCAGAAGGTTATTTCCCAGGCCGAGTTTGAACAATTTGAAACAACCTATCGTACTGCACAGGCAAATTATAATGCAGCATTGCAGGGGATAAAAGGTTTGGAGGCCAGTGTAAACGCTGCGCAGACAGGACTTACCAAAGCCAATAAGGATCTGGGGCGCACGACTCTGGTAGCGCCTATGAATGGTGTTATTTCATCATTGAAAGTAAAAAGAGGTGAGCGGGTAGCCGGCAATAGTTTTAATGTGGGTACGGAAATGATGACTGTGGCCGATATGAGCGTAATGGAAGTAAGAGTGGACGTAGGGGAAAACGATATCGTAAAAGTGAATTTCGGCGACTCGGTCGATGTGGAACTGGATGCGTATAACAACCGTAAATTTAAAGGCGTCGTTACGCAGATTGCCAGCAGTACAAAAACCTCAGCTACTTCTGTTGTATCCAACGATGTAACAAACTATGAAGTAAGAATAAGATTGGACAGGGAATCTTATAAGGACCTTATTGATCCTGCCAAACCCAAAAACTTCCCTTTCCGTCCCGGTATGAATGCCAACGCCGAGATCAAAACTAAACGGCATGATAATGTATTGGCGGCTCCTATCACTTCGGTAAATGCAAGGGTAAAAGGAAGTGACCAGAGTATCAGTGAAAGACAGAAGGAAGCCAAGGTGGGAAAGGACGAGGAAAACCAGGATGAGCAGTTTGCGGCAATAAGTGATGAATTGGAAGAAGTGGTTTTTGTGCTGCAAAAAGATGGCACTGTGAAAAAAGTTATAGTGAAATCGGGTATCCAGGATC